>NZ_CP059082.1:0-5279693 GCF_014697095.1 Vreelandella titanicae
CGACGGCAGAACGCCGGAATAGCATTAGCCTGATTGGTCGCTACTCCAAAGGAGTAAACACCGAGCCGCATTCTGAACTCGACACTAATTCAATATATAGAGACTTTCGCCCAACGATGACAGCAAGCATTGGTCGCTTGTCCCGCCGCTTCACTGATAAGCGGTTCCATTCCGATCTGTCCAGACAAGAAGGATAAGGGTGGTCTTGCGGATGGGTGTGCCATTCGCCTAAGTAGCGGACAGTTCCCTGACTAGCAGTCCATTGAGACGAGGCGATAGCTTCGTGACCAAATGGCATTCGTTCGAACAGGCAGCGAAACCGTCTGTCCCATGCAGTGGGCGCCGTTGCTTGCTCAATGAGCATATGGGCTCCATGAACCGAGCCAAGCAGAATCCCTCCTGCTTCGCAGTCGGTATCACAGACCTGAACATGCTGACAGAATATATCTAGCGTAGGCTCCGAAAAATGCAGCAGTATCCCCTTATCATCAGCTTTCCAAGAACTCATGAACTGCATAGGGGGCACTCCCAATCCCGCAGTGGATCGCAGTCGGGTGTGGCAAGCTGCTGGGAGCTATCGATCAACCTAGTCCGTAACGCGGGGGAATAGACTCCGTTGACCCAGTCCAGTGCCATTTCAGCGCCCAGACTTGCCGCATGCACCGACACCGATGCGGGGAATGGCACATACAAGCCCTCGCATCCATGCCCCTCCAGAATGGAAGAAAGAGGATCAACGGTGGAACGTAGTTCCTCCCTTCCATTACTATGCCATAGACATCGGTAGCACGCGCCGGAGGCGTTCATTCTTAGGAGCGCACGAACAGCGGTTCCCGGCCCCTCGATCCAGACCGAAAGCATGGGCGTCGGTGACGGATAGCGGCCGCACAGCCAATGTCCGAGGGCTTCCTCCCCGGTGGCATCTATAAGCAGATCCAGCTCTCCCAATTGAGCCTGCCTGACATCCACGGGCAGAGCACGAATCTCGGCACCTGGGGCCAAACGCTTGAGTTCTTTCGCCATGGCCTCAGCTTTGTTCAACAGTAAGTCCGGAAACCCCAGGCGATGACGCCCAATGTTTTGCGGGAGAAGGTAATCGAAATCCACCAACGTAAGTTTGCCGCCGCATGTCCCCGCACCGGCCTTTACCAGCATGTCTGACAGATAGCCGCCGATCGTGCCGCATCCAATGATGACGACGTTCTTCCCTGCAAGGGTCTTTGAATTCGGTATGTTCCGTTGGGCAAGATATCGATCGTCAATTCTGACAACTGAGATGGGCATCACCTTCAACCCATAGCTCGAATCCCGGCCACCCGAGAGCTTGCTCTTTTGGTCAGGACGTTGGCGGTCATAGAGAACCACAAAACCATACGTCATCAATGGTGACTCGATAACGATCAGAGCGCCGCCAGCCTTCTTCCTTTTCCCCTCTTTGATACGCTTGTGAATCTTGCGCCGACATCTAGAGTCAAGGGTACTTTGCCAGGCCAGGATATCCCCAACTGTTTCAGGAGGCCAATGACTGGTCAGAGGGCGAGGTTGAGCATCAGTTCTTATCCGATACGTCAGAACCGAGTCATCAGTAATTTGATAACCGAGCGACTTTATCTTCTCAGTTGTGCGATTTTCGTTGTCGGTGATGAACCACAAAGAAGTCTCATTGGCTTGCGCTACTATACAATGCTGTTGCCCTAGGTTTTCTCCCTGAATGTCCACAAGACAAGGCCAGCCACCCCAATACGCAAAGAACTCTTCAGTGAGATCATCGATCATTTCTCCCATCAAGATTTGCCTAAACACGACGGATGCTCGCTGCAGGCATGCCAGTGACTGCCCGACAGGGTCGTGGATGTTTAGGATGACAGTGCCCTTGTCGAGATAACAAAGCTCACCACCTGGGCCAAGATGAGGAACAGTTGCGGGAAGCTCTGGGGGAATTTCCAGAAGTCGGATGCGAGGCAAATCGATGAACGTGGGATCGAGCTGAACTTCACACCGATAGCCCTTATCGATTTGGGTTAGAGCCAAATTCCCGTGCAACCTGAACCAACCGTCAGCCGTTTTGCCAACGAACTCGAAGCTTCGTTGCTTGAAGGCCTCAATTACGTCTGCGACCGTTACGGTATTGTTCATCCTGCTTTTGTTCGTCCAACAAGTTCGCTCGGCCCGGCGGAGGCGGGAGCTGCGGCAATAGTTGCAGCAACGGATACCACCTTGACCCGATTCGGCTCATTCGGAAAACGCGGGCCGAATTCACCACGCATCCAGATGCAGGCCTGTGAAGGGCTGCCAGCGTCGGTGGCACCTCGAAGCATCTTCTCAAATTCTTCGAATGCCTTAGCCGCATCTTCAACACCCGCTTGTCCAAGTCGCTCAGTGAGAGATTCGGACTCTTCCACAGGATTATTCACTCCCCCACGCAATCGGGCTGGCAGAGCCGACACAACATCCAATAGAGCTAGGTCTTCACGCCTATCGCGTTTCTCAAAGAGTGGGGCTGCGGCTGCCATCAGCAGGATTGAGGCAGGGCCTCCGCTGGGCCACCTCCAATCTCGGAAAGCTTTCAGGTAGCGAACCACACGCCGAAACTGCTCACCCTTTGCAGCCACTTCTGCCAAGAACCACTCCTTCACTGGCCTAGGGTCGGAAGACATCCAGTCGCATTCACGATGAGCAAGCAACACCTTGTCAGCGGGAAGCGCTGTCCAGATGTCCTGCTCCGCCATGTTTACAGCTTCTGATATCGAATCGAAGCCACGCTGTTCCATCGACGCCTTTAGAACCGCAAACTCTTCGTCTGGGATGGCATACAGAGGAATATCAATATGGGCATACTCAGCGATAATAATGCGGATGCACGTTGGCTTATCGGTGACAAGCGACCACCGCTTTTCCTCGACCAACGGCTTTAGTGCTTCTTCCACAGCGGCAAAGAATACCGTCGCAGCAGTACTGGGACGCTTCGTCTGTGAAACGAAGCTCATTGGCAGATAGCAGCCATCATCTACATCCGCTTGCTGAGGGCGTTGTGCCGGAGAGTTCAGCGTCTTGTATGCCCACGACCCCTGGGTGAAAAAGCGCGGCTGGGGAACGTCATCAGTGTAGCCGCTAGCCCTCAGTACGCGAGGAACGCCGGTACGTAGACAGCTCCTGACATCATTGCGTGCACAGGCGATCTGCGCGCGTTGCTCAGGAGTCAGATCCAACTCGTCGTGCATGCAGGTTTCGTCATCAAGGGTGGTGAAGAAGAGCGGGCTTAGGTTCAGCATGTGGCCTCCGGAGCATTCTTGTTGGGGCCGTGATAGAAAATGGGAGCGCCGGCCTTGTGCGCACGAAACGGTTGGAAAAGAGGATCGCCGAGCGCACGCTGCGCCGCATGGTTGCCACGATCCTTGAGCGTATTCGTGGCGCCAATGGAAACCCGATCCAGCGCCTTGACGTCCTTGCTTTGATCTGGCGTCGCCTTGTCGTCGATCTGAAAGTAGTTGTTGCCCAACGCCTGCCGTAGCATGTAGTCCACGGATGATTCCTGAGCGGAAATTACCAAATCGAAGAGCCCACCTCGCCACTTGCCGAATCCGCGGTCGAGGCTGGCTCCACCACGAACGGTCGCACCAATGGTCATCGTGCCGATGGCAAGAACTCGAATCAGCGCATTTTGATTCGGCGCCAAGAAAGTCTTGACTTCGTGTAACCCAAATAGGCCCGGAGCATTGCCTACCAGCCCCCCATCTGCGAAGACACCACGATCGTTGCGCGCCAGCGGAAAGTAGACGGGCGCGGCGGCTGTCGCCACCGCCACATCAACGACTCTCATGCGATAATCCAACTCAAAAGACGGATGGTGAGGCGTCTTGAAGAACTGCCCAGCACCTGTTGAGTAGTTAACTGCTGGTACGAGAACTCGATGCTTCAGGTCGCCGATCATGGTCTCTTTAAAGCGCTCAGTCAGAACTTCCCGCAACCCCGCTGAGCTATGCTTGGCAGTCAGCCAAAATCCCAGAAGGCGCCGTGGAAGGCTACGGCAACCAAAGATTCGACTGCCTTCGTTTTCAAATAGTGCTTTGAGTTCATAGGCCGGAATTTCCGCAGCTAAGCCCAAAGCCAGCATCCCTCCCGCCGATGTGCCGCAAATTAGATCAAAGTGCGAAGCGATAGGACGGCCCAGCGTGGACTCGAGTTCAGAAAGAACCGTAGCCGTGTAAAGGCCTCGATAACCGCCTCCTGATAAGGCGAGCACATGGTAGGTGGGGATGTCAGTCATGGCGTCTTCACCCCCTTGGCGGAAAGGAATCGTTTCCGTGGCTATCCTTGTCACGAATACGACCATCCGGACGATGGATGACAAGTTCAGACTTCTGGCTGCGTGCAATATCTCGCCCTGAGTCTATTGCTTGCTGCTGTGTGACGTGCACAGAGGTCGCCCGCTGGTTGCCAGCACCCTTGACTGCCCAGCCATTTTGATGAGGAACAATGTGCTGATTTTTCCCGGCCATGATAATTCTCCTAGAATGTAATCCCAGCCACTAGCTAGGTTGTCAATGGCTGCCCGCTGTAGCACAATACGTTGCCCATACAGACAACAGGCAAGCCAAACCAATTCAACCGTAGGTAAGCATTAAGCCTAGCTCTGTTGTCTGGCTAGACAACAATGTATCAGGACAGATGCGTCGGTGCAACTCCCCCCGCAATATCGCCTTTGGACTCGGCTGGATGTGGGGTGAGTGCAACAGAGAGCTATTGCCTTTTCACGCAACCGCTAGGATCAAAACTCATGCCGCAAACAGGCTTGGGCGTCGCCATCAAGACGCTACGTGAACGCAGAACACTTTCACTACGTGAAATTGCCCAACTGTCATCAGTGGATCATGCATATGTCCACCGACTCGAAACGGGTGAAAAAACGAATCCCTCCTTAGACTTAGTTGAAAAGCTATTGAAAGTTCTCAAGCCGCCGGAAAGGGACGCTGAACTAGTAACTTGGTTGGTTGGCCATGCAGACACTGACCCGAACCTGGTTAAATTTGTGCTACAAGATTCTTCTGTCAGTATCGACGTATTTACAGCTGCAGCTGGAGTTAGGCATCGGGGTAATGCCAGGCCTGATCCCGCAACATTGATTGCCCGAATTAAAAGGGCCTTCGAGGATGACGACGAGGACGATTGAGTATGGACGAGGCAGATGTCAGGCAGAGAGCTCGCTCGTTTGTTGCGAAAGTCGATATTTCCAACATTCGAAAGGATCTTTCCTCCTACGTGACCGCAGCTAATGCTAAGATCAAGAAAGATGAGCTTGGTGAAGGGGAATCCGGCTACACCATTACGAAGCCAAACGGGAAGCACATAATCACGGTGAACTCCCTGGAAACTGATGAGCGCCAGCGATTCACCATCTGTCATGAAATTGCTCATATCGTGCTCGGTCTGGAGTCGAGCCACGAGGAAATCCCGTCCTGGTCATATGCTAAACGACACCCTAACGAAATTGCCTGTGACACATTCGCCGCTGAACTCCTGATGCCCTATCGACAGTGGCTTTCTGCCGTTCCCAAGACAGAGCCTTCTCTAGAGCTTATTCAGCACATGGCTGATTTATTTGGCACTTCGTTCCCAGCTACTGCGTCAAGGTTTGCTAGCCTCAGCGATTTACCATGCGCTTTCGTTACTATGGAGCTCGGCGCAATACGGTATGCAGCACGCTCTACGCCTTTGAGGCAAGCCGGGGCTTGGATCTCTCCTCGGTCGGGGATCCCGGCTGGCTCGGTGGCTCATCGAATAAGATCCTTCGGGAAAAATCAAACTGATATGGGAGAAATTTCACAGGACGTTTGGTTCGAAAATTGGGAAAAGGGTCTTGATCTTTGCGAACTTTCAAGGCACTACGCTCTCACTGACACCACTATATCGCTGCTATGGTTTGACAGCGATGACATGCCAGAAATTGAGGTGAGCCGTTTCGGCGAACGAGTCGAGGACGATGGTGGTTTACCGGAACTTACAGGTGAACTGCCATGGCCTGGGCGAAGCAGGCGTCGCTAGCTAAACTGCCAACAGGCAGTAGCGCATAACTTTGGTAGCCTCACCAAGATATACCGAACCAGAACATGCCCCCTACTTTACTGGCCGAAACCTCATCTGAACCGGATGATTCACCTGGCTCAAGGATGGCTTTGTCATGATTGTGCTCTGATTGCTTGGGCAGATTTGTCTGGGACTGTGTGGCCAGCACGGCGCAGCGCAAGCTATCACAGGGCCATGCACGGCCGTGGCAGCAAGCATCGTTTAGGCACGCAAGTCCGAGGCAACATGCAGAGATATCCGTACGATTCGCCATCTTTAGTGACCGCCTGGATAATGGGACATAGAAAATACATGGTGAGGCTATGCTTTAGCTCTAGTTTTTTCTATTTTACTTTAATTAATTTTTTGGGAAATTCATGATGACCATGCTGTCTGACGAATCATTACGCAATACACTAGAGCCTGCGGTGACTGTGAGGAATGCCTTTAAGAAAGCTTCCAGCTGGAAGGTGGTTTATGCAGCCTGGGCTACATCGAAACAACAAGACCGCTGGTATTTCATAGGCCTTTCAGCAATCTTTTTAGCATTGGGATTTGGTTGTATATGGTTGGACAACAATTGGCTTTTTATATTGGCGCTAGTTTTCGGAATCATGGGGATTTTGATTTTCCGTTTTCGAATCATTGATCATCATCCCCTTAGACATACATACGGACAGTTAGATCGCCATTTCGGGCTTAACCATCGCTTTCGACGATATCTAATATTTCGGAATTATTTGCAAAGCGAAGGCATAGATTCAGATACGATAAATAGGGTTCGGAGAATTTTGGTTGCCGAGTCAAAACTACATGAAAGTCGCCGTCCAAAATTAGATTTTTTAGCCGGCGCCGCTGTTTCTATAGTCGCAGGTTTATCAGTGGCCATGAGCACCCAGGAATATTTAATGGAATCCGGTTGGTCCTTAATCATTCTGGTTTTTTTCATTGTTGGCTTATATTTTTATTTGCTATGGAAGAGTGTATTTCCCGGACACCGACATACTGAACGGGAATTAGAATGTTTTTTGACCTGGCATGAAGAAGAATATGCCTGTTCAAAGCAAAGTTAATCGTCAGCTTGCGATATGAGACCGCCGAGCATTGGCCAAATTTCATGATTTCAAGTCCACGGTATAAAAATCTCGCGCAGCAGCTCCAATCTATTGTGTAAAAATGCCTTCAGTATGCAATTGTGGCGGTTCTTATTCACTTAAACCAATGATAAAGTAAACTTTACATAGTTGATTGAAGCTGATGTTTACCAGATCCCTAGCTATCAGAATGCGCGTTTATTTCAGACAGCGGCTACTTCGACCGACACCTTGGACACACTGTAGAGCTCCACCGTCCCGCCGATCGCCTGATCGGGGTCAAACAGCGCGAGATTGATACCGTCGCTGACTGAACTACGATAGAGCACGCCGTCGAAACCGATCTTCTTGATGAACTCACAAAGATACTGGCTCGGAATATAGTCGATTGCGGCCCCCGACGGCTGAACAGGTCGAGTCAACTCTTCACCTAGACGTTCGAGGAACGGCAAGTCGGCGCGCAGCTGACTAATCTCACTCGACTCGGAGAGTATGAAGGGAGAAACGAGTTTGCGCGGATTGCGCAAGTCCACAACTTTAATATCGGGAATTGTGAAATCAGCAACGCATGCAAGCTCGCCGGTATGAGGCCTTATCTCAGCCACAGCGGTTTCAGGAATTGATCCCAGATAAAGATAGGGAATGCCCGCAGGATTGGCCCGGCCATGTGATGAGCGTCGCTCCGGCGGTGCCCCCATCTTCTCAATTGGGAAGACCTGGTCCTCGGCAAGGATGCGCGCGCGATACCATTGCCGAGGTAATTGCGACGCCAACAGCATGCCAAACAACTGTTCGAGACGGTCTAAATCAATGGCGACATCAAGGAACCAGCGATTAGCATACATCATTTCGTCGCGCAACTTATCCCACTGTGCGAGACCCTCACTAATATAGCTTGGAGACGGTGCAAAGCTTTTTCGGACGATCTCACCGTCATCGAGAATCTCACCGAGCAATTCCTTAGCGTGAGCGGTGTCCATACGCTGGTGACTGAAGAGCTGCCAATCATCCTTCATCCATTCGACCAGCGACTTACCGTCCTCACTCGGCTCATAGACATTAACTAGAAGCTCGAAATAATTGGCGAGCTTGCCCGGCTCGACGAGCTGGGTATCAGCGGTCCCGCAAAAATCACATGCTCCGTAACTGGGATCGAGCGACGGGAAGAGCTGATCGCGCAAGCTGCGATCATCGAAACACTCAGGGCAACAGAGTCGTTGTACCATGAGGCTTAGCCAAGATAGTCGGCAAGTGTCTCGATGTGATGCTTCATCGAGAGCTTTTTAATGTAGCCGAGGCCTGGAAAATGGCCTTTAGCATGAAGGGTGCGAAACTCCTTGATCGCCTCGGTTTCAAGAATGTGGGAATTGTCACTATCCAGTTTCGCGATCAGTTTCTCCAGCGCCTGAGCGAACTTGCCAGCAGGGTCGGTTGGAGTGTCGTTAGTATCAGAGACAAAGTGGTAGATATACATGACATCGTCTTTGTCAGGATCAATGAAAGTCAAGTGGATCGCGACAGCATAAGCCGGGCCACCGCTCTCACTGTAGACGTCGCCAGCGATAAGAAAATCGCCAAATCCCGCCATGCGGAGTTCATCATAGGTGACATGAAGATCGGAGAACTCCTCTACAGGAAGATAATCGGCGTTACGCTGCCGTTTGAAGCCGTCGCGTACGAGAATGCGTTTGCCCTGGTCGAAGTGCTTCCGGTAGAGCATTTTTGCATGATCTTCGATGAAGACGTTGTCGAGGCCTGCCGTGTTTTTCTTAAGCGCAGCCGCCAGCTCCTTGGGAGCAGTGAAGCCCGCGTGGACTAGAACAGGTTGATGATCAGCATGTTGGTCATAGCAGGCTATTACTTCATCTGCATTCATATCATTACGCAATAAAATGCCGGCTGAGATATTGTCAGCGTCGCTAAAATACTCTTGGAGTAGACCAGTAATGCTCGCCCCGTCTTCCTTGTGGTCACCGTGATAAGGGTTCACGACAACAATAGCGCGCCCACCTGCCTCGCACACAGCACTCAATGTTTTCTTAAGGCTACCAAGTGACTCCCGCACAGGCTCAATCACAGGCACGAAGTTCTTTTCGGCAAGCAGCTTTGACGTCTCGCGGATAGTGATTAGCTCGAACTGTTTTCCGCGGAAATAGGGATGGTACATATGTCGGTCAGCTCCAAGTCATGGCTGTGTGCAGCGGAGTTTCAATAGCGCCGATCAGTTTCGGATGATCCGAGCGGCGCACCGATATAGAAAGCGCCGCAGCTTGCAAAGACTTGGGTAAACGATCGACGAAGTCACCAAGCGGTGCAAGATTGCGAGTCCGCTTAAGCGTCCGCACCATCTCTACATGTAGCGCCATGGGATCTAGCGTAGCAAAAAGATCCCGCATTGCCGCATGTCTCTGCGTGTTGGGGACTTCAGGCACCGTCACGCCCAACTCCTGCAAGATTGTCTTGCTTTCGGTCATACGTAATGACTCAAAGACGGTTATCGGGCAGATTCGTGCAGGGCACTCTGCTGCTTCACGCACTGTTGATATCCGGAAGCGCTTTGAAAGACACATTATCCCTACGTCTTTCGGAACCGTTTCTATTATCCCGTCTATATGACCTTCGCTCGCGATTACATTTACCTTGGCGAAAACACGCTTGTAGTTATCGACCTGGTTGGCTAGTCGCGCAAGCGAATCCCGCTCCGACTTGATCTCATAGACGGTAGCTGTGCCATTCAAGATGACGAGATCAGCCTTACTACTACCAGCACGAAACTCATTGAGCATCGAGGCTGTGCGTAGCGAATGCGTTCCCATCAGTATCTTCTGGCTGATAGCCGCTCGATAAATATATTCATCGCGCTGTCCAGCGACCTTCAAAATTTCGAATGCTTGGTCGAAAACATCTCCAACAGTCGCATCTGAACCGGCATTATCAAGCAAATTTGTTTGTCCGAGTAGCCGACAGAATAAGCCAGATTGGCCTTTTTTCGCCAATTCTCGAAAGACAGCGGCAGAGAAGAGTCGAGTCAGGGCGGACAGTTGCGATGTACTATACTTTTTCATGCTCCTACCTCAGCCGTCCATTTCGAACAAATCAGAGTGCATGAGTTGGCCCCTACCCTACATTTAGCAAAAACGGCAGTGTCCCTTACCGCCGCTCGAAGCGAACAATCTTACCGTTGCATATTCTCAGCACTAAATATAGACCTGATACCGAACAGTTTAAGGTTAGGCTACATCACTTGCGCCCACGCAACTATATAAATAAGCCTACACTCACTCCCACTCAATAGTAGCAGGCGGCTTGCTGCTCACATCATAAGTCACCCGAGAAACCCCTTCCAACTCATTGATAATCCGGTTGGAGACCTTCTCCAGCAGCTCATAGGGAAGGTGCGCCCAGCGGGCGGTCATGAAGTCGATGGTTTCTACCGCGCGTAGCGCGATGACCCATTCGTAGCGGCGGCCGTCGCCGACTACGCCTACGGATTTCACCGGCAGGAACACGGCGAAGGCTTGGCTGGTTTTTTCGTACCAGCCAGAGGCGCGTAGCTCTTCGATGAAGATAGCGTCGGCGTCGCGGAGGATGTCAGCGTACTCTTTCTTCACTTCACCCAGAATACGCACGCCCAGGCCGGGGCCAGGGAACGGGTGGCGGTAAACCATATCGTAGGGCAAGCCGAGTTCCAGGCCAAGTTTGCGCACTTCGTCTTTAAACAGTTCGCGTAGCGGCTCGACCAGCTTGAGCTTCATGGTTTCCGGCAGGCCACCGACGTTGTGGTGGGATTTGATCACGTGCGCTTTGCCGGTTTTAGAGGCGGCGGATTCGATCACGTCCGGGTAGATGGTGCCCTGGGCCAGGAAGTCGACGCCTTCAATTTTGCTGGCCTCTTCATCGAACACGTCGATGAAGGTATTGCCGATGATTTTGCGCTTGGCTTCCGGGTCTTTTTCGCCCTTCAGCTTGCCGAGGAACAGGTCTTCGGCGTCTACGCGGATCACCTTCACGCCCATGTGCTTGGCGAAGGTTTCCATTACCTGGTCGCCTTCCGCTTTACGCAGCAGGCCGTTGTCGACGAACACGCAGGTCAGTTGGGTGCCAATCGCTTTGTGTAGCAGTGCCGCTACTACAGAGGAGTCCACACCGCCGGAAAGGCCTAGTAGTACGTGGCGGTCGCCCACTTGCTCGCGCACGCGCTGAACCTGGTCTTCGATGATCTGTGCGGGCGTCCAGAGTTTTTCGGCTTGGCAGATATCCAGCACGAAGTGCTCGAGAATGCGCTGGCCCTGCAGGGTGTGGGTCACTTCCGGGTGGAACTGTACGCCGTAAAACTGCTTCTCTTCCCAGGCCATGGCGGCAATCGGGCAGCTCGGCGTGGAGGCGGTCACGGTGAACTCGGCGGGCGCTTCGGCCACCTTGTCGCCGTGGCTCATCCATACGTCCAGCAGGGTTTTGCCGCTTTTAGCGTCCACGTGGTCTTTGATGTCTTTGAACAGCGCGTTGTCTTCGTCGATCTGAATCTGCGCGTAGCCGAATTCACGCTGGTTGGAGCCTTCTACCTTACCGCCCAGCTGCTCGGCCATGGTCTGCATGCCGTAGCAGATACCAAACACCGGCAGGCCCATCTCAAACACGCACTGGGGCGCACGCGGGGAGTCCAGTTCCGTCACGGATTCCGGGCCACCGGCCATGATAATGCCGTTGGGGTTGTACTCGCGGATCTCTTCTTCGGTGATATCAAACGCGCGGACTTCGGAATAGACGCCGATCTCGCGAACTCGGCGGGCGATCAGTTGGGTGTACTGCGAGCCGAAGTCGAGAATCAAAATCTTATGGGCGTGAATGTCACTCATGGCGGGGTCTCGGTTAAGCGGTGTGGGTGCCGCTGGTAAGGCCAAAAAGCAAGCGGCGGGGCAATGCCCGCCGCGCCATATAACTAATCTTGCTGGTTAGCTCACCCGGTAGTTGGGAGCTTCTTTGGTGATCTGCACGTTGTGGACGTGGGATTCGTTAAATCCAGCGCCGGTAATTTGTACGAACTCCGGCTTGGTGCGCATTTCCTGAATATCGCGGCAGCCGGTGTAGCCCATGGAGGCGCGCAGGCCACCCATCAACTGGTGAACGATGGCGCTCATCATGCCTTTATAGGGAACGCGGCCTTCAATGCCTTCCGGCACCAGCTTCTCGGCGCCTTCGCTCTTATCCTGGAAGTAGCGGTCGGCGCTGCCCTGGCTCTGCGACATGGCACCCATGGAACCCATGCCACGGTAGGCTTTGTAGGTACGGCCCTGGTAAAGCTCGACTTCGCCGGGAGCTTCTTCGGTACCAGCCAGCAGGCCGCCGACCATTACGGCGCTGGCGCCAGCGGCAATCGCCTTGGCCAAATCACCAGAGTAGCGCACGCCGCCATCGGCAATCAGCGGAATGTCGTACTCTTTGAGCGCTTCGGCCACGTTGGAAACCGCGGTAATTTGCGGTACGCCAACGCCAGCAACAATACGCGTGGTGCAGATTGAGCCAGGGCCGATACCGACTTTAACGGCATCCGCACCTGCTTCGGCCAGCGCCCGGGCTGCACCAGCGGTGGCGATGTTGCCGCCAATCACTTGAATCTGCGGGAAGTGCTCTTTGATCCAGCGAACGCGGTCGAGAACGCCTTGGGAGTGGCCATGGGCGGTATCGACAATGATCACGTCCACGCCTGCTTCAGCCAGGGCGGCCACGCGATCCGGGGTTTCCGGGCCGGTGCCGACCGCTGCGCCGACTAACAAACGGCCGTCGCTGTCTTTGGCGGCCATTGGGTAGGTGCGGGCTTTTTCGATATCCTGGAAGGTAACCAGGCCACGCAGGTGGAACTCGTCATCCACAATCAGCATTTTCTCGATACGATGTTCGCGCATTTTGGCTTTGCTGGTTTCGAGGTCGGTACCTTCTTTGACGGTAACCAGCCGGTCGCGCGGCGTCATGATCGCTTCAACGCTGTCGCCATGGTTGGGCTGGAAGCGCATGTCGCGTTCGGTCACGATACCCACCAGGGTTTCGCCTTCTACCACGGGGAAACCGGAGAAGCCGTATTCACGGGCCATGGCGAGCAGGTCTTCGAGCTTGGCTTTAGGGCTAACGGTGACCGGGTCTTTCACAATCACGCTTTCGTGCTTTTTGACCTTGCGCACCTCAGCGGCTTGCTGGGTCATGGCCATGCTCTTATGGATGATGCCGATGCCGCCTTCCTGGGCCATCGCAATCGCTAGACGCGCTTCGGTAACGGTGTCCATCGCGGCAGAGAGGAGCGGAATATTGAGCGAAAGATTGCGGGTCAGGCGGGTTTTGAGGCTGACATCCTTGGGTAGGACATCGGAGAAGCCGGGAACGAGGAGAACGTCATCGAACGTTAGTGCTTCTTGGGCCATACGTAGCATAGCGGCAACACCCTGATTGAGAGGAAGTGGGGCGTGAAAGGTTAATCGCCTATTATAGCGTTTTGAGGGCCATCCCAGCAATGCCACTACCCCTACTCTCGCCACTGCTTCTGCTTGGCGCGCTGCTAGCGCATACCCCGTGACAGTCAGCACCCTGCGGTTAATGTTAGCCTATACGTCATTTAGCTCTACAGAAGTGTCAGGCGGCGACAATGGATGAGACGTTAATTTCAGACTCACAGCTGGTTATGTTGGCGGGTGATGCGGCTTTTGCCCGCGGGGTTCAATATTACCAACAGGGCATGGTGATCAACTGGGATAAAAGCGGTGCCACCATTAACGCTGACGTCGATGGCAGCGAGCTTTACCATGTGGCATTGAAGTTAACCAAGCAAGGTTTGAGCGGCGGTTGTAATTGCCCCGCTTCCGAAGGCATTGATTTCTGCAAGCACTGCGTAGCCGTTGCCCTAGCGTACCGCGCCGAGCATGCCAAACAAGCACAGCTGGCAGAGGGCGACACTTCAGATCGCATTCACGCTTACTTAGAGACGTTAGACAAACCCTCGCTGGTCAAAACGCTGCTAACGCTTATTGAAAATGACCCGGTGCTGCACCAGCAGTGGTTGTTGAAAGCAGATGCGGCACTGGGCGTGCTGGATCACAAGGCGCTGAAAAAACGTATCACTGCCGCGTTTCCCATTAATCGCGGGTTGTTCCGCTATTCGCAAGTGAGCCACTATTTCAGCAAAGCAGAAGCCGTTATTGAACAACTGGTGGAACAGGTGCCGCAACTCCCCCCAGAAAAAAGCTTGGCACTGGTGGACTACGCACTCGCGCGCATGGATAAAGCACTGGAAACCATTGATGACTCCGGCGGCTTTCGTTTCCACTGCGAACACCTCTTACACACTTTGCACATTCAGACCGTAAAGCGGCTCGACTGGCCTGCCGACAAGCTAGCAGGCTATCTGTATGAAAAATCTTTTGGCGGGGAAGAGGATCGATACCCACCCATTCCTGATGCATATTTAGACGTGCTGAGCCAAGCGAGCCAAGACGCCTACCATGAGCGCCTGCAACAAGCCCTGGATGCACTGCCGAACCAAGCAGCCACCATGGAATGGGAGGATCGCTACCGATTGATTCGCCTGCGCGATCCTTTGCTTAAGCGCGCACAAGCCGCCGGTGACCTAGCCGCTATCTTGGCGTTGTATCAGAAAACCATCAGCGACGAGAAGGACTGCCTAGAGGCCGCTGAGCTGTGTATGGAGTATGAAGCCTGGGATAAGGTAGAAGCGTGGCTAAACTATGCCGCTAAGTGCGAGAAACAAAACGACTATCACTGGCGCCTTGAACGCAACCGGCTTGAGATACGCCTAAAACTGCATCGCGGTGAAACAGACGCGGCGGCGGAGCAACAGTGGGGGATCTATCAGCACACCCAACAGTTGGAGGATTACCGGCAGCTAGTGGCGCTGATGGAGGCGCATAATTTAGCCATCGATTATCGCCAGTTGGCCTGTGACTGGCTATTAAAATGCATCACCCAACCGTCGGAGAAGGTGCCCTTCTACCAAGCACAGCGGGCAAAAGACACCTTATTGGAAGTTTATTTGTACGAGGGACGTTTGGACGATGCCCAAGCATTATGCGCTGAGCATAAAGTATCAGCGCACTTGCTGTATCAATTAGCCAAAGCCCTGCCCTCTCCCGATGCACGTATACCACTGTACCTGCGTTTGGTAAGGCTGTATGTAAAACAGACTAACAACCAAGGCTATCGACAGGGCATCGCGTTGCTTAAAGAGCTGGAAAAGAGCCTGGAAACGCCAGCTCAGTACACTGCTTTCGCGCAAATACTGACGCAGCTACGTAGCGAATTTAAAGCCAAGCGGAACTTCATTAAGTGGTTGGACGAAGCCTTTTCAGACACGCTCAAATAAGAGGTAGCCGTCAGCCAACTCAACCAGCGCGCCAAGCAACCCCTTAAGCGAATAGTATGGCCAAGAGGTGTATCATGCTGTTTATTATTAATAAAAGGGAACAAGGATGGCAGACCAACCTAGGCAGCTCTACTACAGCAATCCGGATAACATCACGGGGGCACGTGTTTCGCGCGATATGATGGTGACGTTATGCAGTGCTTTGGGGGAAGCGCTTGACGATCCAGATACGCGTCATTTCATTCGCAATACACGTATTCCCAATGAGCGGGAACTCTACGGTACCTTTATCAAGGCGCTGCTCAGTGATGGTTTTAATAGCCAGATTGGCCACATTGCCACTGAAGTACAGGTATCTCGTCAGACAGATGAAGCCAGCGGCAAAGGCCGAGTGGATATCATTTTCGACTATCGCAGCACCAGCTTTCTCGTCGAACTAAAAGTCATTCGTGCTTCTGTGAATGGTCGTCAACTTGGTGAAGAATACACAACAACGACACAGCGACTCGTTCGCCCGTGGCAGAAAGCCGTCAATCAGCTCATCGAGCTTGATGAAACAAGCCTGGGAAAAGCACTAAAGAAGAAGGTT
Source organism: Vreelandella titanicae (assembly GCF_014697095.1). Classification (NCBI taxonomy): domain Bacteria; kingdom Pseudomonadati; phylum Pseudomonadota; class Gammaproteobacteria; order Oceanospirillales; family Halomonadaceae; genus Vreelandella; species Vreelandella titanicae. The sequence goes on from NZ_CP059082.1 coordinate 16,112, forward strand.
ATCAAGCTCCCTATCGCCCTCTACCTGCATGTGGATAACAGACAGAAGGGCAATACGGATCAATGGGAAGCGCTCAGCGCTGCAACACACGAAAGGATCGTATCTCAGTTAAATACCGACGTGAATAACGATGACCCAGCGAGCCACCACTTCAGCTATTTCCAGCCACTCACAGACCCGGTGACCACATCACGCCGAAGAGGCTGCCTCGTAGAGGGAACGCCAGACGTTAGGCTTTACGGCTTTTCTATTATTGCGGCATGCCAGTAACAACATCCGAATAATACAGGCTACTCTTTATGCGCCTCGCTCCAATACTGGATCGAGGCATCCGAAACGATGCCCTGCTCGGTACCAATACGTATCACCGCTTCCTGTAAAGCTAGCGCCAGATCGTACTGGTGACAAAGTGCCAACGAACGAATCATCCTCGAGATACGCAGGTGATTATGCCCACCTGCTTTGAGCCAAATATGCTCGCGGATATTGAGGCTCGGCTGGGCAGTAATGGTGAGCCCATCCCGAGTTAAACCCAAAAAACTTAGCATCACATCCAGCGACACGCGCTGCTGCTCGCGTAACGCACTATCGTCGTGAAATACTTCACGCTCGACATCAGTCAGTCGCGGAGCAAAACCGTTAAAACGGCCAGCCTCGGGAATGGGAAAAAGCCACTGAATATAATCATGGGTATGCTCTAGCCAGAAGTGAGATAAGGCCCAGATGGCATTGATATAGCGCCCTTTATGATCCGGTGCCTCGCCACGGTAAAAAGCGATCAGCGGTGTAAGCTGGTGGCTCATAGCATTTCCTCGTGATTCCCTCGGTCATACAATGATACTTTGAAATAACGACACCACTTTACGCGACTAGCTGTAAAGATTCCCGGATTCCCTAAAGCAAGGGATAGTAATGAAAGCACCAACGCCCACTGCCCTCTCCGTCAGCCAACTCAACCAGCGAGCCTATAAAGCTTCTTGCCAACACTCAGGGTAGGTCATGAGCGCCTGAATTTCTTCGGGTGCAGGTACATCACAAATCACTTGATCAAACTCATCAAGATGAGCAACACGCTGGATACCGCGCTGACATAATTTCGCTGATCCCATCAGCAGCACTTTACGGCCTGCGTGGCGCATCATGGTCTGCTTTACTTGTATTTTTTCACTGTCGAAGTCGAGCAGATAGCCCTCAGCATCTATGCCCGAAACAGCAATCATCGCCACATCCAGCCGATAGCTGGCCAGCTCTTTGATGGTGCGCGACCCAGTCAACGCGCCATCCCGCCCCGCCACCTTTCCGCCCACCACATGAATATCCAACAACTGATGCTGGGCAGCGAGCGTCAGCGCGGCCGTTAAATTATGGGTGACCACGTGCAGCCTTTTACGGTAGTTCAACAGCTCGCGGGCAACGTGATCGCAGGTTGTGCCCGTATCCAGAAACAGCGCCTCGCCTTCCTGCAACTGCGATACCGCCAGGGTCGCCATACGCCCCTTTTCTACCTGCTGCGAATCCTGTTTGGTGGCGTAGCCGAGCCTCACCTGGGGTTTTTCGATCCGGGCCCCGCCCCGAAAACGCTGCAGCACATTAGCGTCACACAGTTTACGAATATCGCGCCGCACGGTTTGAGCGGAGCAGTTGAGTCGCTGGGCAAGAAATTCGATCGAGGCATGCCCATGCAATTCAACCAAGGCAATTAGCTCGCGATGGCGTGGGTTCAAATGCGCTAGGTCAGTCATCGGTAACAAACAATCCCCTGATAAAAAAATCCGGCCTTGCGACCGTCCGTCATCAAATTGACACAGCGGGGCGCGACCATAACGATCAAATTCTTACATTTTGATCAAAACATGACTCAGACATTACAAATTTATCTTGATGAATGCCAGCGTATCATGACGCACGCAGATGAGCCTCTGTCGCCCAAAATGCGTCCGCTTGGCAAGGCCGACTGGCCAGCTGTACTGCAATCCCCCTGCCTGCCTCACGAAGCACTGATTGCACTGAAGCACAGCAATACGCCGATGCAGCGGCCTCCGGTGGGCGTGATTGGGCCTCGCGAGGCCACCCAGCGCCAGCTTGAAATAGCCTATGCCTTAGGCTCGGGGCTGGCCGAGCTGGGCATTCCGCTGTTATGCGGTGGCCGGGGCGGCGTTATGGAAGCGGCCAGCAAGGGAGCCGCACTTCAAGGAGGCGAGGTCATCGGCCTGCTTCCCGATACCCACGCAGAGGCTGCCAATCCTTGGGTTACCCTACCTATTGCCAGCGGCTTGGGCGAGGCACGCAACGTGCTTATCGCCCGAGCCAGTGTGCTGCTGATCGCCGTTGGCGGAAGCTTGGGCACCCACACCGAGGTGGCCTTTGGCCGCCATTTTGACAAGCCTGTACTCACCTTTCCGGACGCCCCCACTGCTGAAGGCATTACACCTGTCAGCAGCGTAGAGGAAGCCCTGCGCCTCACGGCTTCCTACCTATGGGGAGTCACACAACCGTCATGAATACATCAACAAACGATCAAATTCTTACATTATGGTCATTTATATTTAATCGTGGTTAGGGGGCAGACATGCGATTGATCACTTATGGTTACTTGGTTTACTTGCTGGCCCCTATCGTACTCCTGCTTATAGGCGCTTTCGGTGATCATTGGAGCAACACGCTGCTACCTGAGGGGCTAACTTGGCGCTGGTTTATCACGGTATGGGAAGACGCCACCTATCGAAATGCGATGGTAACGACCTTCAAGCTGGCCTTGACCACCTGCCTGATCAATATATTACTCGTCGTACCACTGGTGTATGGCGTCACGCTCAAGTTCCCTGCCGTGGCGCAGAGCATCACGCGCCTTCTGGTCATGCTGCCAGTAGCCGTTCCCCAGTTGGTCATAGGCTTTGCTTTCATTTTGGCCTTTAGTACCGCCATGCTGCCCTGGTTGGGTAGCCCCTGGCTGCTGGTAGCAGGCCATGTGGTGGTGACGTTTCCCTACCTTTTCTACACCGTATATGCCGATATCGAGGCCTCTCCCCTCAAGGCGTATGAACGCATGGCCCAGTCCCTTGGGGCAGCCGAGTGGCAACGTTTTGTGCACCTCTATTTGCCACTGGTATATCGCTCGGTATTCACCGGCAGCTTAACGGTTGCGGCGCTGTCCATTGGCGAGTTTGAGCTGAGCAACCTGATTTCAGGTTTTATGACCCAGCCCTACCCAGTGGTGTTGATCCAAGCGTTTTACCGCACGACGGGCTTCGCCTGCGCCGCAACGCTTTTCCTGCTTTCACTCGCACTGCTGTTCTCGCTGTTTTCCACCCTGGTGCAGTGGCGGCTGGGCCGATCCTCTTCCCGGGAGTTACCGCAATGATTGCGCTAGAAAACATCCAGTTCCACTACCCCCATAGCAGCGTGGGTGTTCACGACATCAACCTGCAGGTAGAAACGGGCGAATTTCTTGTGGTGGTGGGTGCCAGCGGATCGGGAAAAAGTACGCTTTTACAGCTTATCGCGGGCTTCCTCACCCCGCTTCAAGGGCGCGTTCTACTTGATCATCAGGATGTTACCCAGCTCTCATGCGGCGAGCGCGGGCTGGGAATCGTGCTGCAGGATTATGTGCTTTTCAACCATATGACAGTGCTTGGCAACGTCGCCTACCCGCTTAAGGTTAAAGGTGTTCGCCAGGGAGAGCGCCACCGACGCGCCCGCAAGATCCTCCATGATGTAGGCCTTGAGGCGTTGGAACATTGCTATCCATCCCAGCTTTCCGGTGGCCAGCAGCAGCGAGTGGCCATTGCACGCGCGCTGGTATTCGAGCCCCGTGCCCTTCTGCTCGACGAACCGTTTTCGGCGCTCGACGCTTCCCGGCGGGAGTCGATGCGCCAGGAGCTCAAGCATATACAGCGTCAATTCGGCGTCACCACGCTGATGATCACCCATGATCAAGAAGAAGCGCTGATGCTGGGCGATCACGTTGCAGTGCTTGAACAGGGCAAGCTCCTTCAACACAGCGCGCCCCACCAGCTTTACACGCAGCCTGTTAGTGAAGCCGTGGCACGTTTCATTGGTCGCACCAACTTTATCGACGCTCAGGTGCTCGATTCGCAGCGCATTCAAACCGCCGACCTGGGCATCCTGGAAGTGACACCACACGCCTTTACTGAGGGGCAAACTGTGCGCGCCATGATTCGTCCCGAAGCCATTATTAACCCAGCTAGCGATATCGCTAACCAGGCGCCTGCCACGGTGATAGAGAGGCAGTTTCTGGGCGCCCAGCAACGTCAGTATCTTCTCTGCGGCACTACCACGTTGTCGCTTGAGTCGGCTTCAATGCCGGATCACATCACTCACGTGGCGCTCCCCCCCACTCACATTCATCTCTTCAACCGCTGAGGTACCATCATGCAACGCTCTTTCGCTTATTGCCTATTGTCGGCCATCAGCCTGCTGCCTTTATCGGCGTATGCGGCCAACACGCTGGATTCGGAGTTCTACGATGGCGAACAAGAACTCTACGAAGCTGCTCAGGAAGAGGGGTTGGTTGTATCGTTTGATACCGGCCCAACTTGGGCCAACTGGCAAAGCCAATTCAATCGTTTCACAGAGCGCTACCCCGGCGTTCAGATTGTCTTTAACGACCTGGGCTCGGGTGCCACCGTGGTCGCATTGGAGCAGGCCCGCAACCGCCCCCAGGCCGATACCGCCTACTACTACGCTTCTTCCGCCATTAATGCCTATGAAAAAGAGCTGCTAAGCCCCTTTACTCCCATCAATTTCGACAGCATTCCCGATGTCTTCAAAGCAGACGCGGGTGAGTGGTTCACGATCCACTCCTTGAACGTGGCCTTTATCGTTAATACGCAGTTAGTCGATGAAGTACCGCAAAGCTGGGAAGACCTGCTCGATGAGCAGTACCGTAACAGCATTGTGTACCTTGACCCGCGCTCGACCGGGCAAGGCCAAGTCCTAACTCTGGCGGCCAATTATGCGATGGGGGGCGATCTCGATAATTTAACGCCGGGCATCGATTATCTCGCGGAGTTGAGCCGCATCGGTAATGTTGCCCGTGTGGTTGGTACCACGCCCTATGCGCAGTTCGTGCGCGGTGAAATTCCTATCTGGATCGGCTATGAAAACGACGGTCTAAAAGCCAGCATTACCGATGGCATGGGCGACAACGCTGCGGTGGTGATCCCTGAAGAGGCTTCAGTGGCAGCGCCGTATGCTATTTCGCTGGTTAAGAACGGGCCAAACCCTAATGCCGGGCGCTTGTGGCTGAACTATGTGATGTCGGACGAGGGTCAACGTACCTTTGCGGAAGGATTTGTTCGCCCTGTCAATGGAGATATCGAGCTGCCCGACACGCTGGTAGAGGCGCCGCAGATTCGCCCGTTGGATGTGCAAAAAGCGTCAAGCATTAGCGCTGACCTCAGCCACCAGTGGACTCAGCACGTCCTTAATCAATAAGGCCACGCCATGCCTCGCCTGCGCTTTTTTAGCGTTTTGCCGCTGGTTCTACCCAGCGGCATTATTTACACGCTGTTTTTTATGGTGCCGCTGACACTGCTGATCATTGCAGCGCTTGAGTCACCTTTGATCACGGGTGCTCGTCTTCTTGACGAAGGGCTGGTGTTTAAAAGCTTAATAACCAGCGTTGCTTTATCAATGAGCACTGCGCTCTTGTCGGTCATCGTTGGTGTCGTGATTGCCGAGTTTCTCTATCATCAGCCGGAACGGCGACGCTTTTTTCTTCTCTGGCTGATCTCTCTCCCGCTGATTTTCAGCGGCTTGATTGTGGCATATGGTTTTATCCTCTTGTTGGGGCGGGCAGGCTTTATCACCCTGTCCCTGGCATCGCTGGGCGTAGACCCGGCATGGTTTGGCCGCTTTGTGTATACCCCACAGGGATTGGTGTTGGTGTATGCCTACTTCTTGGTACCCCGCGTGGTGTTACTGATGCTACCGGTGGTTCAAGGGCTTGACCGCCGCCAGCTGGTGATGGCCGAAAGCTTTGGTGCCTCTCGGTGGCAGCAAATTCGTGACGTGTACCTACCGCCGTTACTGCCTGCGTTGATCTCCTCCTGGAGCCCTTGTGCTGCCGTAGCTTTTGGCGCCTATGGTACGGCCCTGGCGCTTACCGGTTCACAGATCAACCTGCTACCGCTCCTGCTTTACAGCAATATTTCCGACGCAGGGTCTGATATGGCTTCTGTTGCTCTTCTTGCGCTGCTAATGATGTGTTGCTGCTTGTTGCTAACCCTTCCCGGCGAATGGATTCGTCGACGTTCTCAGCATCGATAGCGCTTGCGGGGCAACGAATTTGCCCCGCTCTATATTCGATGAGCGCTAGTATTTGATGCTAGGCTACAGTGCCCTGCATTCAGATATCCGCCATGACCCAAACACCCGCCCAAACGCTCTCCGTCAGCCAACTCAACCAGCGCGCCAAGCAGACCCTTGAGCGCGATGTGGGCGAGGTGTGGGTGGAGGGCGAACTCTCTAATGTCTCACGCCCGGCGTCGGGGCATGTCTATTTCACGTTGAAGGATGACCGAGCGCAGATCCGCTGCGCGCTGTTTCGTCAGCGGGCGCGGTTTGTTTCGGCGCCGATGCGCGACGGTGATCAGGTCAAGCTGCGCGGGCGGGTGTCGCTGTTCGAGCCCCGCGGCGACTACCAACTAATTGCCGATGCTGTGCAGGCGGCAGGCCTGGGGGAACTGCTGGCGGCGTTTGAGCGCTTAAAAGCGCAGTTGGAAGGCGAAGGCGTGTTTGCCAATGCCCGGCCGCTGCCCTTCCCACCCCGTAAGCTGCTGATTTTGAGCTCCGCCACCGGGGCAGCCATTCGTGATGTGCTGGCGGTGCTGGAAGCGCGCTGGCCACTGGCGGACGTGACGTTGATTCCGGTGCCCGTTCAAGGTGCCGAAGCCGCCCCGGCGATGATTTCAGCGCTGGCGCTGCTTAACCGTCAGGCGCGGCTAGACCCTGAGCGGGACGTGATTCTGATCACTCGCGGTGGCGGTAGCCTGGAAGACCTCTGGGCGTTCAATAACGAACACTTGGCGCGGGCGATTTTTCACTCCCGGCTACCGGTGATGTCGGCGGTAGGCCACGAGGTGGATATCACCCTGGCGGATTTTGCCGCAGACATGCGCGCGCCCACCCCATCGGCCGCCGCCGAACGCTTGGTTCCCGACCAACACACCCTTAAGCGCCAGCTTGAACATCAACACAGCCGTTTGCAGAGGGCGATGCAGGCCCGCCTGGAGCGCGACAGCCAGCGGCTGGATACCCTGCGCGCCAAGCTGCGCCACCCCGGCGAACAGCTCAACCGTCAGCGCCAGCACTTAACCGCCCTTGATCAGCGCTTGAATCGCGCCATGCAGTTAACGCTCGGCCAGCAGAAAGCCCAGGTGACACAGCTGAGCAGGCGCTTGGCCAGCCAGGATATGGCGCGGTTGCATCGCGCAGAAAGCGAACGCGTGAGCCAGTTACAGCGCCGTTTGGGGAGTGCGATGCAGCGCCAGTTGGAGAGCCGACAGGCACGCTTGAAAGCCGCCGCACGGGAGTTAAACGCGGTCAGCCCGCTAGCGGTGCTGGGGCGTGGCTATGCAATTGCCCAGGATGAGCAGGGGCAGATCATTCGCCGCGCGGAAGATACCCAGCCCGGCCAGAAGCTGAAACTGAAGCTAGGTGAAGGCAGGCTAAGCGTGGAAGTTAAGCGGCGTTTAAAGTCCGGGGGTTAAAGACCTAAGTTAAATGGCCGATATCTTCTAACAATGAGGAGAGGATACCGCCATGAAGATTGGATTTTCGTCTTTTACACTAATTAATCAGCGCCAAGATAAGCCGCAGTTTTTAACGCCTACCCGCGTCGCCCCCCAAAAGAGCGAGTCTGCTGAAGACGACCCGTTCACAAAGCGTCTTAAAAAGCAGCAGGAAGCGCTGGAAAGCTTGGCGTCGCTGCCTACGCCAAAGGAAGCCTCCCAGCAGCAGGCCACCGATAAAGTGGGCTTCCTGCGTCAGCGGATTGAAATGCTGAAAGCCATGATGGCCTTCGCCTCTCCTGAACAGCTTAAAAACATGGCCAAGGAGCTCAAGAGCATCGCCCGTGAGCTTGCCGGTGCGGCTAAGCTACTGAACAATCAAGGTGGCGGTGGTGCTGGCATGACCGCAATCCCGTCCGTGGTTGCAACGCCAGCAGTTCCCACGACAGCAGCTCAACCGGCCGAGGCCCAAGCCAACGGGGCCGACTCAGCCGCGGCCCAGGCGGGTGGCGATGAGAGCGCCCAGGTAACGGTTTCCAGTGACGCGCAGCAAGCCGAAGCCAGTGCGGAAACAGCCGAAGATGATGCTAAAAAGGCTGCTGAGCAAGAGGCCGAGAAGGCAGCGGGCGAGCCTGAAGGCGATGAATCCACCGAGCTCGGCGTATTACCAAGCCTACCCAATCTCATTCAGAATGAAGACAACCGCTCGAAATCCAATGGCCCCAGCGCTAGTGAACACGCACTACGCGGCGTACTGACTGACGCCCAAAAAGCGCTGCGCGAAGCAGTTAACGAACTTAAGGTTCGGCTGAATGAAGAAGATAAAGAAGCTCGTCGTGAGCTAAAGAAAGCTGAAGACATAATGGAAAAGACTGATCGAGCGGTTGCAGCATCCACTTCTGACGCCCTCTACTCCTCATTGGGTCAGTTGCTGCCTACCTCGCTAGGTGACGTTGCCGTATCAACGTCCTCTATTAACATAGAGGTTTAACACTGACAGAAAAGGCGCTACCGGAAGTAGCGCCTTTATTGTTTAGCGTTGGCCTAAACAATTCTGCATAGAAACAATGTTGCATAGCTTATTTCTTGGTATCCCTGCCTGACTTTTTATCGTCATCGGACTCCGGGTTTACATGATGAGTATCCGGCATCGGATTGGCCTCATCATGGTGGTCATCCTTCTCTTTAGGGGCTTTCTGGTCTTTATCGGGAACTTGAGTCATCGCTTCTTCCTTACCGTAGTGGGTGAGCGAAAGAGTGGGAGGCGTTCGTGGTGCCTCCTATCCCTGGCTGACTTAACTGTAGCCCTTCCCCTTCAACTTGCAATTCACCCTCATAAGCACCCACGACATAACTGCAATTAAACAATATTTAAAACAAACACTTAAAACAAGTAAATAGCTTTATAGCAGCTACATTAGCAATATTGATAGCATCAATAACCTGCCACTATCATTTCTCTGCATGACCAACCGTTTTATTGCTCAGCGTTCGCTTCCTGGTTTGCCGTTGTTACTACCTTGGTCTACGTTTACAGCGTGAAGGTACTCGAGGATACGAGGGCCTGAACAGTGGTTAGTAAGTGATGTTTTACGATAACTAACCGTATGTGCAAACCAAATTGTGCCAACAATGGAGTGACCGCACATGAGTGATCAACACCAACCACCCCAGCACCAGGATAAACAGCCTGGTGATGAATACGCCATGCGCCCGGAGCCCGAATACATCCGTGAAAGCTACCGGGGCGCCGATAAGTTACTGGACAAGGTCGCGATTATTACCGGTGGCGACAGCGGCATAGGGCGCTCAGTCGCCGTTCACTATGCCCGCGAAGGTGCTGACAGCGTGATCGTGCACCTTAAAGAAACCAAAGATGCGGAAGAGACCAAGCGGCTGGTGGAAGCCGAAGGCCGTCGCTGTTTGGTTTTGAAAGGCGATGTGGCAGCGCCAGCGTTTTGCCGTGAGATCGTCAAGCGCACCCTCGACCACTTCGGTAAGATCAATATCGTCATCAATAACGCCGCCGAGCAGTACGACTGGGACGACATTACCGAGATCCCCGATGATCAACTGCTGCGCACCTTCCAGACCAATATTTTCAGCCACTTCTATCTCACCAAATCAGCCCTGCCGCATCTCAGCGAAGGTGACACCATTATTGCCACATCATCGATCAATGCCTTTAAGGGCAACGACACGCTGATCGATTACACCGCCACCAAGGGCGCTATTCAGGGGCTGGTGCGTTCGTTGGCTATGTCGCTGATGGATCGTGGCATTCGCGTGAATGCCGTAGCGCCAGGGCCGGTATGGACCCCGCTGATTCCCGCCAGCTTTGAAGATGAGAAGGTAGCGTCATTCGGCGGCCAGGTGCCCATGAAACGCGCCGGGCAGCCCAGCGAAATGGGCCCTGCCTATGTCTATTTGGCCAGTGAGGAATCCTCCTACATGAGTGGCCAGACCATGCACCTGAATGGCGGCGTTATCTTAAATACCTAAGCGTTTCTTATATAAGATATAGCGCGCATTCCCGGGGTGGCTTTGAGCCACCCTTTTGTTGGAACACTGTGCATAAAATCACGGCAGCCCAAAATATTCCCGCTCGGGAATATTTAATCCTAATAACCCGACGAGACGACTGATAATTACCGCTCGGTAATTATCGAAGGATTTATCTGACAGTAATGTTGGGTCAATAAGCCTCGCTTCTCACTGCCGCCTGGGGATAGCCGTCGCATACGTATTGAGATGCGAGAGGTGTTCATCCGCTTGCTGCAAAGCGTCTAGCGTCTTAGGCCTATCGAATTCCGCCAATAAACTGCACAGCACTTCGGAGACGGCTAATGCCGGGGTTAGCGTGTGAAAAAAGCTATCGGTTTCCGTGGGGCATAGAATCGTCTGCGCTGACATCCCCACCAGCGGCGACACTTCACTATCGGTGATGGAAACAATCCCCACCCCCTTATCTTTTGCCAGTTGGGCCAGTTCCAGCGTCCCTGTTGCATAAGGTTTGATGGAGATAACGAGCAATACATCCTCAGATGTGGCACGAATTAGTCCATCTCCGCCGGTTCCCCCAGGCCCATCCAGGTGAACCGAGCGCTCGCCCAGCAGGGTCATCACGTAATGGAAATGCCAGGCAACGGCATGGCAGGAACGTAAACCCAGCACGTATACCTTTCTCGCTGATCTCAGCCTAGTGGCGGTGGCTTCCAGCTGCCGTAGTGAATCGGGCTCGCAGAGCTTAGCAAGCTGGGCACTCAGCCCTTGAAGCATATGCGAAGCGGTATCGCAGGCTCCCCTTTCACTGCCTTCATCTACCCGCTGGCGAACCTTGGCCGCAAAGCCATCGCTCCCCTGACGCAATGCCGCCGCATGCTGCGCCCGAAGTTCGTCGTACCCTGGCAACCCCAAGAATTTGGCAAGCCGTGTCATGGTGGCGGGTTGCACACCCGCTAGGCGCGCCACCTCGCGCATGGACACCAGCGCCACTTCCTCCGGATGCTCAAGCACGTAGCGAGCGGCCTGCTGCAGCTGCGCAGACATGGCATCGTACTGGGCAATAATCTGCTCTCTTAGGGAATCGCTCGGCTGCATAGTAGTTAGCTCTGTGAAGAAATAGTCGGTTGGCTCTGTGAACAAATGATTTTAATGTTTCACACTATATTTAAATGATTTATTTGTTGCAAACATCTTTGTGAATGTGCCAATCTCATTGTCATATGAATTACTCACCGTTTGATAATGAGGGAAAAGTCTATGACGCGTATTCTTCACCGCAGTATCGGCGCGCAGCTACCTCATGCTGCGTCGGCACAGGGCGTCTATATCACGGATACCACGGGGCGCCGCTATCTGGATGGCTCGGGAGGCGCTGCGGTCACCAGCGTAGGACACGCCCATCCGGAAGTGCTCGCCGCCATGCGCGCGCAGATCGATAGCCTCTGTTACGCCCACACCTCATTTTTCACTACCGATGCCGCCGAAGCACTTGCCGAAAAGCTCGTGGATTTAGCCCCCGCAGGGCTGGATTACGTCTACTTGGTGTCGGGTGGGTCAGAAGCCGTCGAAGCGGCGCTGAAAATGGCCCGGCAGTACTTTGTAGAGATTAATCAGCCCCAGCGACGGCATATCATTGCCAGACGCCAGAGCTACCACGGCAATACCATCGGCGCGTTGGCAACCGGTGGCAATGCCATGCGGCGCCAGCAGTTTCAGCCCATCCTGCCAGAAACCCACCATGTATCGCCCTGCTATGCCTATCGCGACAAGGCCACCGATGAGACGCCCGAGACCTACGCGGCACGGCTTGCCGAGGAGCTTGAGGCAAAGATTCTCGAACTTGGCCCTGAAGAGGTAATGGCCTTCGTTGCCGAACCCGTCGTCGGTGCCACCTTAGGGGCGGTCGCTTCTGAGGCGGATTACTTCAAACGCGTACGTAGCATTTGCGATAAATACGGCGTACTGCTGATCCTCGACGAAGTGATGTGCGGCATGGGAAGAACCGGCACAGTCTTCGCCTGCGAACAAGATGGGGTAGTCCCGGATATCATCACGATCGCCAAGGGTTTGGGCGGCGGCTATCAGCCTATCGGCGCGGTGATGCTATCGGCCAACATCTACGCCAGTTTCGCCAATGGATCTGGGCTGTTTCAGCATGGACATACCTATTTGGGCCATCCTGTCGCCGCCGCGGCCGCCAACAAAGTGGTTGAGATCATTGCACGGCCGGAGACGCTGGCGAACGTCAATGCCATGGGCACGAGGTTACAGAGCGGCCTTGAAGCGGCGCTCGGCGCATCCCCCCATGTGGGCGATATTCGCGGCAGGGGCTTGTTTCGCGGTATCGAGATTGTCGCGGACAGGGAAAACAAAACACCTTTCGATCCGGCTAGAAAGATTTACGCCAAGATCAAGCGACAGGCCATGGCGCGTGGCCTGATCAGCTACCCGATGGGCGGCACTATTGATGGCATTTATGGCGACCATATCTTGCTGGCACCGCCCTATATCATTGCGCCTGACGAAGCAGACCTGATCATTGAGCGTATTGCCGGGGCCATAACCGCCGCCATCGCAGAGTGATGACACAATCAACAACGATCTGAATTACGACCTGAATAACTATCTGAACGGAGACCACCCATGCCCTCTTCTCCCTGCCCGCCTATTTCCGACGCCGACTGGCCTGAGGAGATCACTGATTTACGCGAGGGCTTTGCTGGCGCACTCAACGTTTACCGCACCATGGCCAATCACCCGGCCTTGCTTAGAGCTTGGGCGCCCTTGCGCCAACACGTTGTTAAGGAGAATGCGTTAGGCCCTGAACTGACCGAAGTGGTGATTTTACGCGCGGGTTTACGTATGGGCTCTGCCTACGAGTGGGCCCATCATGTTAGTCGTGCACTCGCCCTGGGATTCTCCGAACACCGGATCACTGCTATTCGCGGTACTCCCGAAGGCGTTGACGGTCTTATCGTCAACGCCGTGGATGCGTTATTCGATGAGCGCATGCTGGCCAAGGAGCAGGAAGCAGAACTTGCCGAGGCAATCGGGCGCAAGGCAGTGATCGACCTGATCGCCATGGTGGGTTTCTATTCGGTGCTCGGTTACCTGCTCAAAACCTACGACACACCGATTGACGACACTATTCAACAAGAAGCGCAAAAACAGCCGGAGCTGTTTTCGCTAATGCCGCGTTAAACCAGCTAATCCAGATCTGCTAATAAGCGAATTACGCTAATTGCTTAACCAACACCTTCGATTTACGGGCGTGATTGTAGGTTTCGCGTTTCAGCGGGGGTAGGTCTTCCAGGCTGGCGGCGCGGAAGCCGTGTTCCACAAACCAGTGGGCGGTGTGGGTCGTCAGCACGAAGATTTCAGTTAAACCGCGCTGGCGGGCGCGGCGCTCCATGGCCTCCACCAGGCGCTCGCCCCGCTCGCCACCGCGGTAGCTGTCGTGCACCGCCACGCAGGCGAGTTCGGCAATGCTGGTATCAGTAAATACATGCAGCGCGGCGCAGCCAATCACCATACCGTCGCGCTCGATCACCATGTAGTCATCGATTTCGTGCTCCAGGCGCTCTCTTGAACGCGCCACCAGCATACCTCGGCGCTCTAGCGGTTCCAGCAGTTCCAGCAAGCCCGCTACATCGTTGAGCGTGGCCGGGCGCAGCTGTTCGTAGCGGTGCTGGGTAATCATGGTGCCCACGCCGTCGCGGGTGAACAACTCACCCAGCAGGGCATCGTGGTTGCGCCAGGAAAGCAGGTGCGTGCGCGCCACGCCTTCCCGTGCGGCGGTGCAGGCGGCCTGTAAGTGGCGGGCTAGCTCGCTACCTGGCACTGCGGCGCTTAAACGCGGCTCGGCCTCCGCCGGGGAAAGCTGGCGCAGCAGCGCGCCCTGCTCATCTTCCAAGCCTTCGGATTCTCCAAGCAGAATCAGCTTGTCGGCCTTTAGCGCCACGGCGGCGTGCTGGGCGACTTCAGAAGCATCCAGATCAAACACCTCGCCGGTGCTGGAGAACCCCAGCGGCGGCAGCAGTACCAGCGAGCCTTTTTCCAGCAGGCCTTCAATGGCGCTGGCACGCACCCGGCGTACTTCGCCGCTGTGGTCGAAATCCACCCCTTCGCGCACGCCTAATGGCTTGGCGGTCACCAGGTTGCCGGAGATCACGCTCAATTCCACACCGTGCAGCGGCGTGCTGGGCAGGCCAAGGGAGAGCCGCGCTTCCAGCCATAGCCGCTGGTGGGCAGCTACCTGCTCAACGTGAGCCATCACCGCGCGATCCGCGACCCAGCGGCCATCGATGCGCGTGGGCTCTACGCCAGCGGCAGTCAACGCTTCATGCACCTGGGGGCGAATGCCGAACACGACAACCAAACGCACGCCCAGGGTATGCAGCAGCGCTAAATCCTGAATCAGTTGCTCCCCTCGGCCAGACGCCATGGCTTCGCCTTCAATTAAGATGACAAAGGTTCGCCCCCGGTGGGCATTGATGTAGGGGGAAGCGTTACGAAACCAATCAACAAAGGGGAAGCGCGTATCCAAGGGCCGCTCTCCGGCAGCAGGTGAAAGAAACAATCTCAAAAACAATCTCCAGTTACTTTACCAGAGCACGAAAAACAGCGGCACCTTCAAATGCAAATCTGCTCGATCTAATGCAGATAAACATGAAGATGCCGCTGTGATTTTATCGCTCAGATGCTTCTAAAGCCTTTCGAGCCTTGGCGTACTACGTTTACAAGTGCTGTTTATTATTCGTTAGCCGAACATGCCCTTGAACATAAAGAAGAACAGAATCGCCAGGCCAGCGCCTGCTGGCAGTGTGATCAGCCATGACATGGCAATCGTGCCGATGACCCGCAGGTTCAATGCCGCCATGCCGCGTGCCAGCCCCACCCCAAGAATCGCGCCGACCAGGGTGTGGGTGGTGGAAATCGGCAGGCCAGTGCCCGAGGCCAGCACCACCGTGGTGGCTGCCGCCAGGGTAGCGGCAAAGCCACGGCTGGGGGTCAGCTCTGTAATACCGGTGCCCACGGTAGCGATGACCTTATGGCCGTAGGTGACCAAGCCCACTACGATACCAGCTCCACCCAATACGAGTACCCACCAGGGCACCAGTGCGGAACCACCAATTTCACCGCCGGTTTGCACCACACTGATCACCGCTGCCAGCGGGCCAACCGCATTCGCCACATCGTTGGAGCCGTGGGCAAAGGCCATGGCACAGGCGGTGAAGATCATCAGCACGCCGAACACACGCTCAACGTTGGCATAGCCGAAGTGGTCGTTGGTATTGTGCTCGAACTTGATACGCCGCTGCATGATCAGGCCAATGCCCATAATCACCAGGCCCAGCAGGATCGACAGCAACAGGCTCTGATTGAAGGTTAGATCCAACCCCACATGAGATAACCCTTTGGTCAGCGTGACCATCGAAACGATGAAGCCCACCAGAAACACATAACCGGGTACGTAGCGTTTGGCGGCCGTGAACGGGTTGGCGTCCTCGAAAATCAGGTGGTGTACCGATTTAAACAGCACGAAACCGATGGTACCTGCCAACAAGGGGGAGACCACCCAACTGGCGGCAATCTTGCCTACCGCACCCCAGTCCACCGTAGCAGGGCCTAGCCCTGCAACCGCAAAGCCTACGATCGCGCCGACAATCGAGTGCGTCGTGGAAACCGGCCAGCCTTTCATGGAGGCCACCAGCAGCCATGTTCCCGCCGCCAGCAGTGCTGCCAGCATGCCGTAGACCAGCAATTGTGGGTCGTCCTGTAGCAGTTCGGGGTCGATAATACCTTTACGGATCGTATTGGTAACTTCGCCACCGGCTAGCCAGGCACCCAGGAATTCAAAAATGACCGCAATCAGGATAGCCTGTTTGATGGTGATCGCTTTCGACCCCACCGAGGTTCCCATGGCATTGGCCACGTCGTTGGCGCCAACGCCCCAGGCCATGAAAAAGCCAAACAAACAGGCCAGGATGATAAAAATTTCACCGTGCTGGGCAATAATCAGCATGAAAGTCCCCTTAGCGGGCAGTCAGGATCTGCAGACGGCTACCCACGCGCTCGGCGCGGTCGGATAGTTCGCCAACCCATTCAATGATCTTGTAGAGAAAGATCACGTCCACTGGCGGTAGCTGGCTCTCAAGCTTGAACAGCTGGCGGCGAATAGTGATCTGTTGGTCGTCGGCTTGGTGTTCGAGAGTGTGCAGCTCACGGATCATCTTCTGCATCACATCCGAGACATTTTTGCCAAAGCCGGACTCGAGCAGATCCTTGAGCTCTTCTAGCGCTTGACGCGCTTGCGCCACGCAGGCAACGCTGGTTCGAATGTAGTCGCGCATCGGCGCGGCCAGCTCATCCGGCACGCGCATTTTACGCCCCAGCATAATGCCGGTAATGTCACGCACCTTGTTGGCGATCTTGTCCTGCACGCTGATCAGATCAAGCAGATCGGAGCGCGACACCGGAAGAAACATGGTGTTGGGCAGGTTCAACCGTAGTTCTGTTTTCAGCGTATCGGCGTCATGCTCTAGGCGGGTGACGTTTTCGCGCAGCTCAGCCGCTTTGTCCCAGTCATCAACCAGGGTTGCTTCAAAAAACGGCAACAGCTGATCGGCACACTCATTCGTCTTGACGATATGGGCCAATAACGGCTGGAATGGCGAGCGGCCAAACATCGAAGAAAAAGGATTGGAGGTAACCATAATGCCTTTTAGCCTGTTTTCGGGGAGCCTGGAAATGGCGGCGCCAGTATAAAGAGTGCGCCTGCCGCCGTCATGAAAAGTTCACAAATGTAATCAAATATTCATTTAAATGTCACGATAACGAGGTGGCTAGCGTCATGAAAAGCCCAAACCCCATGGAAGTGGAACTTAAACTGGCCCTTGCCCCGACAGGGCCTGCGGCGCTGACTCAACACCCGTATCTCGCTTCACACGCCGTGCGTAAACAAACGTTGACCAATACCTACTTTGATACCCCTCAGGGTGATCTGGCGAAAGCACATATTGCGCTGCGACTTCGCCAGGTAGACGGCCAGGTGCTGCAAACGGTGAAAACCGCTGGCCAAGGTGGTGGCGGGCTTTCCCAGCGCGAAGAGTGGGAGTGGCAAGTGGCTGGTCCGCAGTTGGATCTCGCTTCAATTGCCAAACTCCCCCCTTTTCAAGGCGAACTTAGCGGTGTGCTAGATGCCCTCGCTCCCCAACTCAGCACCGATTTCACACGGCGTAGCTGGCAGCTAAAAGAGGGCGGACAAGGTCAGGAGAGTCATGTCGAGCTGGTATTGGATGAAGGCGAAATTATTAGCGGTGACTACCGCACGCCGATTCGCGAAGCAGAGCTCGAATTAAAAGGCGGCGAGCCTGAAGCTCTGTGGGCGCTGGCATTGACCCTTGCTGAACAGGTACCCCTGCGACCCTCGGACAGTAGCAAGGCGGCCCGTGGCAATGCGCTTAGTAGCCAACACTGGCCGCTCCCCGAAGCGCACTCCCCGGCAGAGTGGCTGCACCGTGCCACGCTGGCGCTGGACGCCTACCACGACAGCCAACAAGCCAGCTTTTTAAACGATGCCCAGCAGGCGCTGGCCACTCTCGCCGAACATCCCGAACTGGATGCCACCGCACGCGCTTATGCCCAGGCGCTGCCTGGCGCGCTCGATGCGGACGGCCAGCCCAATGCAGCCTACGGTAAAGCGGCGTTAGCGCTCGCCCATCGCTTGGCGTACCAAACCGCGCTACGCTAGGTCCTAGCGCACTTTTCAGGACGGCATTGAGGTCCACTTCAGGATGATGCAATGAATTTAAACTTAACCCCCGGCGCGGAAGGCCTACGCACCCGCCTGTTTCATATCATATTTGAGTCTGACACGCCGGGAGCAAAAGCTTTTGATATCGCCTTGATTGTGGCGATTCTACTCAGTGTTGCGGTCATTATGCTGGGCAGTATCGAGACTTATGCCGAGCGGTACGGCGACCTATTCTTCTATCTTGAGTGGGTCTTCACGCTATTGTTCAGCATTGAGCTGATCTTGCGCATTTACTGCCTGGAAAAGCCGACACTCTATTTAAGAAGCTTTTATGGCATCGTCGACTTAATCGCGATTTTGCCCATTTGGCTGGTACTACTGGTGCCCGGTGCACATGGTCTGGTGATTGTACGTTTGCTGCGGGTACTGCGCATTTTTCGTATTCTGCGCCTGATGGAGTTTGTCGGCGAGGCGCGTCTTTTAATGGATGCCCTTAAACGCAGCATGCGCCAGATATTGCTGTTTTTTAGCGCCATATTAATGGTGATTACCCTGTTCGCGGCGCTGATGTACACCATCGAATCCTCTGAGGCGGGCTTCACCAGTATTCCGATGTCGATGTACTGGGCCATTGTCAGCATGACCACCGTCGGCTATGGCGACATCGTCCCCGCTACTGCGCTGGGTAAATCGATTACGGTGGTACTCATGCTGCTCGGCTACTCGATCATTGCCGTGCCCACCGGGGTATTTTCCGCTCAGGTGATTCGCTCGATCCGTGAAGAGCGTTACTCCGAAGAAGCCTGCCCCGGCTGCGGTCACGAACGCCATGAAAAACGCGCCCGCTACTGCCTACGCTGCGGCACCTGGCTGGATGAAGACAGCGAAGACCCGCGCAAGAAGGACGACGACAAAACAGATGACGCTCAAGAAAATAGCCACGAGAGTGACGAAGACAAGAACTAAGACAAAAACACGCCCCAAGACAGCTAAACTAAATCGTCAAACAAAATAGCCAAATCTGGGGCGCGCAGCGTTTATTTAGTGCGGGATGGAGTGTTTGCTAACCGATCACTCCACTTCGTGCGGGGCTTCCCAGGCGTCTAACTCAGCCTCGCTCCAGGCACCGTAAGTAGCGTTGGGGAACACGATCCAATCGTTGCCAAAACGCTCGGCATTCTCTTCAACAAGCGCATGCTGCTGGTCAAGGTCGGCGCCCGCGAAGTCACCCGCGAAATCGTGAAGGGAATCACCCAGCTGCATCACCAGCGTGTGGTTATCCACCACTTCCGCGCGGCGTTCTGCCTTGGCAGGCCCCAGCAACATCACGCTTTGTTCAGAGACTTGGGGTAGCTCTAGCGCTTCCAAGGTGGCGATAGTGTCGGCCTCGTTCTCCTGGTAGCGATCAGAGACGTAAAAAATGGCCACGCCCTGCTCATCCGCGTAATCCAGGAACGCTTTGGCACCCGGCATCAAACGCGGTTCGCCTTCACGCTCCCAATGCTTCCATGTGTCCCAGGTGGTGTAGTCGTGGCACGCCTGCATGTCGCGAACCAACAGAGCGCTATTATCCAGCACCGTTTCATCCAGGTCGGTAATGATCGCCAAGTCGTCGCTACCACCATGCGCCTCAATCTGATCCTCAAGCCGATAGGTGGCGAGGGCAAAACCCTGACGCTGCAGAGCAGCGGCTTCAGCAGACTGCTGTTGATAGCGCAGGCCCATTGCATAGGCTTCCTGGGCACATATTTCTGCGTCATCACTATTTGCATGGCTGGTCAGCGGTAAAGCGGTGAGGCTGGCTAGAGCAGCAAGGGTGCAGAGGCGAGAAGGGAATGGCTTCGTCATTGAATGATCTCCTGGGCTAGGCGATCTCAAAAAGACGAGGCGATTCCTCGCCTTAAAGGATCACGATTTATTATCGAAAAGAACCGTTAGGATCATATTTTATTTTCATTGAACATTCAAATAATGAAAAATAGACAAATTCCCTGCTCATTAAAGCTAAAAGCAGGGATTTGCTCTGAAAAGTGTTTTTAGACGACGAAAGGAGAAATATCGCCGCGTCCTTCACGGATGATTTTCGGCGGCAGTTCGCGCAGGTCGATGACGCTGGTGGGGTCTAAATGGCAGGCGCCGCCGTCGATAATGGCATCCAGGTGGGCGCCAAAACGCTCGCGGATCTCTTCCGGGTCGTTCATGGGCAGGTCATCGCCCACCGGAATCAACGTTACGCTCATCAACGGCTCGCCTAATGCGGCCAGTAACGCGTGGGTAATGCGGTGATCCGGTACGCGCACGCCAATGGAGCGCCGCTTGGGATGCAGTAGCAGGCGCGGCACTTCTGAAGTGGCATCCAGAATATAAGTGTAAGGCCCTGGTGTATGGGCTTTCAGCAACCGGAACACATCGTTATCCACCTTGGCGTAGGTGCCAATTTCCGATAAATCAGAACACACCAAGGTGAAGTTGTGCTTATCGTCCAGTGAACGTATCCACTTGATCTTCTCAATGGCTTTCTTCTCACCCAGATGGCAGCCAAGGGCATAGCCCGAATCAGTGGGGTAAGCAACCACGCCGCCTTTACGAATGATCGCAATCGACTGATCGATGAGGCGTTTCTGAGGGTTTTCCGGGTGAATCTGAAAATATTGGCTCATTGGTAACTCCTGTCCGTAGGCACTGCCTATACAGCATAGCCGACTTGGCTTTTAACTGACCGGGCTTTGCAATGACCCGGCTGTGATTTAACCGACTGCCAGCAGGCCGGGTGACGCATCGCGCAGGTGCAGCAGCCGGGGATGCTGCCATATGGGGGGCGCCGCCGTGCGCGGCACCAGGCTCATGCTGCCGGGGGCCGCATGACTGCCGGGGAAGTGAAAATCGCTGCCCATAGAGGCGTAAAGGTCGCGCTCCACTAGCTGACGCGCCAGATCGCGGGTGCTATCCGGGTTCTGCTGGCCGCTGACCAGTTCAACCGCCTGGCCGCCCGCCGCTTGGAAGGTATCCATCAACAGGCCTCGCTTGCGCCGGGTTAAGCCGTGGCGCAGTGGATGGGCAATCACGGCCACACCACCGGAATCGACAATCCAGCTCACGGCTTCGCTGATTTCCGGCCAGTGGGCTTTAACATCGCCCTTTTTGCCGCTGCCCAGATAGCGCTTGAAGGCGCTGGCCCAGTCGGGCACCACGCCTTCCGCTACCAGCGCGCGGGCAAAGTCCGGGCGGCCTAGCGGGCGGTCACTGCCGGCGTGCAGGCGCGCTTTTTCCAGCGCGTTGGATAAACCGACTTTTTCCAGCCTTTCGGCGATCACTGCT
This sequence comes from Vreelandella titanicae, assembly GCF_014697095.1. Lineage (NCBI taxonomy): Bacteria > Pseudomonadati > Pseudomonadota > Gammaproteobacteria > Oceanospirillales > Halomonadaceae > Vreelandella > Vreelandella titanicae. The sequence continues at coordinate 37,445 of NZ_CP059082.1, forward strand.
GCACGCTGTATCCGAGCTTCACGCTGCTGAATCAGGCCTTCCACCATTGACCCCTGCAAGCCACCGGGCATCAACGCCACCACATGGATATTGACGCCCTGCCAGCGTGTGGATAACTCACAGCCGGGGATAAGACACAGCCCTGCTTGCTCCGCCGCGCGGCCCGCTTCTTCAATGCCGTCCATGGTATCGTGATCGGTGAGCGACATGTGCGTCAGCCCGCGTTCGGCACACAGGGTTACCAGCTCGGTGGGCGTTAACGCGCCATCGGAAGCGGTTGAGTGCATGTGCAAATCAACTGGGTAGCGCTGATCGGCATCAAAGGTAGTGGGAAGTCGAGGCATAAGCATGACGCCGTGTGGCCAGTTTGTCAGAATGCGCTTTTCAGCTGTGAATGAACCCTTCGCAATGGGTAAGATATGGTGCGCGCTTATGCCAGTGCGGTCAATTAACGGTCACTTTGCATCCTCGTCTTATCAAGGAGTTATACCCAAATGCTGTATGCCATTATGAGTGAAGATGTACCCAATAGCTTAGAGCGCCGCTTAGCGGCCCGGCCAGACCACTTGGTACGCCTGGAAGCGCTGCGCGATGAAGGCCGCCTGGTACTGGCTGGCCCTCACCCTGCCATCGACGCTGAAAATCCTGGTGATGCAGGCTTTTCCGGCAGCTTGGTGGTAGCGGAATTCGACAGCCTGGAAGACGCCAAGGCGTGGGCCGACGCTGACCCATACATTATTGCAGGGGTGTATGCCAAGGTAATTGTTAAGCCGTTCAAGAAAGTTATGCCTTGACGCCAATAGGCAAGTATGGAGGGTTCGTCGGCTTTTTCACAGAGCCTGTGGAAAACTCTGTGCAAACCCGGCGGACGCTTTGCGCTAAGCCAGAGATAACGCCAGCGCTAACAAATTGATCATTTTTTAACCACCTGTTCATCAATACGGATACCTGCGTGACCCAACGTTCAAACGCTTTGCCACCGCTTGCGGCATTAACGACGCCAACCCTTACCTGGAACGAGGGAGCCCCCCACGCAACAGCGTTTGATGACATCTATTTCACCCGTGGTGATGGGCGCGCAGAGACCGAGCATGTCTTTCTGGGTGCCAATCACCTCCCCGAACGCTTTGCCGCCTGGGAAGCCGCGCGGCCCTTTGTGATTGGCGAAACCGGCTTTGGCACCGGGCTCAATATGCTCTGCGCCTGGACCTGTTTTGAACAACATGCACCTTCTTCTGCACGACTGCACCTGTTATCCACAGAGAAGTTTCCCCTTGAGCTAGCTGCCCTTGAACAAGCATTAGCTAGCTGGCCCTCGCTGGCGACTTATGCACAGACGCTCTGCGGACAATGGCCCACCGCCGTTAGCGGTATTCACCGCCTGCACTTAACCGATCGCGTCACCCTTGATCTGCATTTCGGCGATACCACTGAGCGCCTGGAGCAGTTGGATGGTCAGGTCGACGCCTGGTTTTTAGACGGCTTTGCGCCGTCTAAAAACCCCGATATGTGGCAGCCTGAATTGTTTAACGCCATGGCCGCCCGTTCACGCCCCGGCGCGACTTTCGCCACTTTTACCTGCGCAGGCATCGTTAAGCGGGGCCTGAAAGCGGCGGGCTTTAACTGGAAGAAAGTGCCGGGCTATGGCCGCAAGCGGGAAATGCTAGCGGGCAGTATCGAAGCTCCACCAGCGGATCACCGCCGCCAGGCCACTCCCTGGTTTATCCCACCGCCTGCGACACCGGCCAAGCACGTTGTGATAGTCGGCGCCGGGTTGGCGGGAAGCAGCGTAGCGGCAGCGCTGGCACGGCGGGGCGTTAAGGTGACAGTGGTGGAGCGCGAAGCACCCGGTGCGGGCGGTTCGGGTAATCGCCAGGGCGCGCTATATGTAAAGCTTGCCGCCGAGACCAATCACCAAAGCCGGGTTTATCTTGCTGGGCTGTTGTACAGCCAGCGCTGGTTAACGCAGCAAAACTCCCCCCAAAGCTTATGGCAGCCCTGCGGCGTGGTGCAGTTGGCAAGCAGTGATAAAGAGGCACGCCGCCAGCAGCGTTTTATCGAGCAACACCCGCTGCCACCTGAAGTCGTCACGGGCATGGAGAACCCGACGTTAACCGAAACGGCGGCAATCACCGTCAGTGCACCTCACGGGCTTTATTATCCACAGGCAGGGTGGGTAAGGCCTAAGGCGCTGTGTGAGTACTTGCTTAGCCAACCAGGCATTAGCTTGCAGCAAGGCGACGTTAGCTCCCTTACCCAACTAGAAAACGGCTGGCAACTGAACTTGGCCGATGGCAGTACGTTGCGGGCGGATCAGGTGGTGATTGCCAGCGCGCATTTGGCTAACTGCTTTACGCAAACGGCGGAATTACCGCTACAGTCGGTGCGCGGCCAGATTAGCGAGCTAACGCTACCCAATGAGGTAGCGGGCCCTAAACGCGTCGTCTGTGCTGGCGGCTATGTGGCGCCCGCTTTAGAGGGTGTGCTGACCTTCGGGGCTAGCTTTGTACCCAACAATGCGACAACTGATGTGACGGATGACGACCATCAGCGCAATATCGATGAGCTGCGCCAGACGCTGCCCGCGTTGGTAAAGGCGTTGGAACAGGCAGGCATTGAGCTGAGCCCTGAGAACCTTAAGGGCCGTGCCGCCGTGCGTGCAGCAAGCCCCGACAAAACCCCTTACGCTGGGCCGGTGCCGGTGGCAGAAGCATGGCGAACGGATTATTCGCTGCTGAGCAAGGATGCCACCCGCGTGGCGGAGATACCTGGCAGGCACCATCCAGGCCTGTGGATATCCACCGCCCACGGCTCAAGGGGGCTCGCCAGCGCGCCGCTTTGTGCCGAGGTAATCGCCTCACGAATCTGCCATGAACCAATGCCACTGGAAGCGCCGCTGGTCGATCACTTACACCCAGGGCGGCGGATTATTAGTGCAATTATTCGTGGGCAGACTTAATAGACAAGCTTGAGATTGCCGCGTCGCTGCGCTCCTCGCAACGACATTTTTGGGTGGGCGCCTGGCTACAACATTCTTTTGCCATCGCGAGCGAAGCGCGGCGATCTCGGGTTTGCCTGCCAATGCCAGCAAAGATTGCTTCGTCGTTTCACTCTCGCCATGACACATTGGCTGGGCGCCTGGCTACAACATTCTTTTGTCATCGCGAGCGAAGCGCGGCGATCTCGGGTTTGCCTGCCAATGCCAGCAAAGATTGCTTCGTCGTTTCACTCTCGCCATGACACATTGGCTAGGCGCCTAGCTACAACATTCTTTTGTCATCGCGAGCGAAGCGCGGCGATCTCGGGTTTGCCTGCCAATGCCAGCAAAGATTGCTTCGTCGTTTCACTCCTCGCAATGACACATAGGCGTCATTGCGAACGAAGTGAAGCAATCTGGGGTGGGTGCCCCGACAGGCTGAGATTGCTTCGTCGTTTCACTCTCGCCATGACACATTGGCTGGGCGCCTGGCTACAACATTCTTTTGTCATCGCGAGCGAAGCGCGGCGATCTCGGGTTTACCTGCCAATGCCAGCAAAGATTGCTTCGTCGCTTCACTCCTCGCAATGACACATAGGCGTCATTGCGAACGAAGTGAAGCAATCTGGGGTGGGGGCCCCGACAGGCTGAGATTGCTTCGTCGTTTCACTCTCGCCATGACACATTGGCTAGGCGCCTGGCTACAACATTCTTTTGTCATCGCGAGCGAAGCGCGGCGATCTCGGGTTTGCCTGCCAATGCCAGCAAAGATTGCTTCGTCGTTTCACTCCTCGCAATGACACATAGGCGTCATTGAGAACGAAGTGAAGCAATCTGGGGTGGGTGCCCCACAGGATGAGATTGCCGCGTCGCTGCGCTCCTCGCGACGACATATTGGGAGGCTTTTCGCAAGATGAGGCTAAATATCGCCCTCTTCTTCGTCGTCGGCGACATCGCGCCCAAACGAGCGCCACTGAGCCAGGGTCATCACTTCGGTCATCTCTAATTCAAGGTCGTGGGCGATAATCAGCTCATTGCGCTCAAGCTGCTTTTTCAGTTCTGCTACCCAGCCGTGCATGCCCTCGCCCGTGGTATCAGTAGTGTCGTAGCCCTGGCGGGTCACAAACGCCTCTAGCAGGGCATTGAGGGTGTCCGGCGGCAGCATTCGGGCGGGTACTTCAATAAAACGGCTCATTAACGCTGCTCCCACTCAGCCAAACGTTCGATAAAGGTGGCTTCGTCCACGACTTCCACGCCCATCTGTTCAGCTTTAGTAAGTTTACTGCCCGCCGCTTCGCCTGCGACCAGGCAGGTAGTCTTCTTCGATACACTACCCGCCACCTTAGCACCCAACGCCTGCAAGCGTGCTTTACCCTCATCCCGGGTCATACTCTCCAGCGAGCCGGTGAGCACCCAGGTCTGGCCTTCCAGCGGAGTAGGGCCTTGGGTGACTTCCGCCTCCTGCCAGGTAATGCCCGCATCAATCAGCGCGGCAATGGTTTCCTGATTGTGCGGTTGGCGGAAGAAAGTATGCACATGGGCGGCCACTATCGGGCCGACATCGTTGACCGCTTCCAGCGCTTCCAACTCAGCGGCTTGAATGGCCTCAAGGGTACCAAAGTGGTTGGCGAGATTGGCCGCCGTCGCCTCGCCTACTTCACGAATGCCTAAGGCGTAAATAAACCGCGCCAGCGTAGTCGATTTAGCGGTTTCAAGCGCGTTGACCAAGTTGGTGGCTGATTTCTCGCCCATACGCGGCAGGCTTTGAAGCTGTTCGACAGACAAGTGAAACAGCGCCGCCGGCGTTTCTACCCAGCCCAAATCAACTAACTGCACGATCAACTTTTCGCCCAAGCCGTCAATATCCAGCGCTTTGCGACTGGCGAAATGCTTGAGCGCTTCTTTACGCTGCGCCGCACAGTAAAGGCCCCCCGAACAGCGAGCGACCGCTTCACCTTCAATACGCTCGATATCCGAACCGCACACCGGGCAATGTTCGGGAAAAATGATCTCCCTGGCATCCGCTGGTCGCAGCTCGGTATGCACGCTCACCACTTGAGGAATCACATCACCGGCCCGGCGAATCGACACCGTATCGCCGATCATGACATCCAAGCGTTTGATCTCATCAGCGTTGTGCAGCGTCGCGTTAGACACCGTCACACCCGCCACGGTGACTGGTTCAAGACGCGCCACGGGGGTAATGGCGCCGGTACGGCCAACCTGGAACTCCACATCGTTAAGCGTGGTGACCTCTTCCTGAGCCGGATACTTAAACGCCACCGCCCAGCGCGGCGCGCGGGCAACAAAACCCAGTTCACGCTGGTGGCGCAGATCGTTTACCTTGATGACCACGCCGTCGATATCAAAACCTAAACCGTCTCGCTTTTCGCCCAACTGTTCACAGTAATCGGCAACGGCCTGGGGGCCTTTAACCACCTTCAACTCTGAGCTTGCGCGAAACCCCCAGTCTTTTAGCCTTTCCATTTGGCGGCTATGAGTGGGAATCACACTGTCATCCAAATTAGCCATGTCAATTCTGGCAACTTGATAAGCGTGAAACTCTAGCGGGCGTTTTGCCGTGATGCGTGGATCCAGCTGGCGCAGGCTGCCTGCCGCCGCGTTGCGGGGGTTGGCAAAGACCTTGCTGCCCTCTTCCCGGGCGCGCTCGTTCAGGGCTTCAAAACCCGCATGGCGCATAATGACCTCACCCCGTACTTCTAACAGCGCAGGCACGTTTTTACCCATCAGCTTGAGCGGTACCGAGCGCAGCGTGCGCAGATTAGAGGTAATGCCTTCGCCGGTGCGACCATCACCTCGAGTCGCACCGCTCACCAGCATGCCCTGCTCATAAACTAACGAGACGGCCGCGCCGTCCAACTTTGGCTCGCAGGTAAACTCAAGACCGTCTGCCGTGCATTCGAGGCGTTCGGCCACCCGTTCAGCAAAGGCGAGGATATCGTCACGGCTAAAGGCGTTATCTAGCGACAGCATGGGGATAGCGTGGGCCACCGATGGAAAGCCATCCGCAGGGGCAGCGCCCACACGCTGAGTGGGTGAATCGGGAGTGACCAACTCCGGATGCTCAGCCTCCAACTGCTGTAAACGCTGAAATTTACGATCATAGTCGGCATCCGTCAGCGTCGGTTCATCCAGCACGTAGTAACGGTAGTTGGCCTCGTCCAGGGCGGCCCGCAGTTGGTTAATCTCTTCCAGAGATTGAGAATCAGACTGACTCATTGGGGTGGGTTCCAGTACTAGCTAAAATCGGCAGCGAAAACGCAAAAGCTAAATTTCAAAAGCTAAATTTCAAAAGCTAAATTTCAAAAACATAAAAAATGACAAAACAACAGCGTATTGAACAGAAACACCCGCCTCCTGGCAAGAAGGCGGGTGTTTCACAGCAAGTGCTGCTTCGTCGGTTAGTAGGCGACGATTAGCGGGCTTGCAGTTGACGATGCAGGCGATGGCGGCGCTCAAACTCACGCACCCGCTGGCGGGCGAACTCGATCGTTTGTGCGGTCATCACGCTGCGGTTTTCGTCTTTTAGCTCGCCGCCCATATGGCGAACCACCACCATGGCGGTTTCTACCATCGCCTCAAAGGCAGCGGCGCTATCGATGGCGCCAGGTAGCGGCATCAACAGCGTGATACCGGGCGTCATAAACTCACCCATCTCTTCAATGGGGAAAGTACCCGGTTTAACCACATTCACCATCGAGAACTGAAGCTCACTAGCATCGCTCTCGGTTTCAAAGCGGTGGAAAACACCCATTTCACTGCTGTAGCGCAAACCGCACACCATCATCAGCTCAAGTAGTTTGGTCCCATCGAAGCCTTCTGGATCACGGGACAGAACGCTAATCACCACGACTTCTTCGGCATTGGACAGCGTCTCTTTAGCGTGTTCACCGTTCACATCATGGCGCAGAGCTTTTTCTAGCGTTGGGTGTACGCGGACTCGCTCGTTCATCCCACGCTCACCGACAGTTTGGCCGTCATAAGCGTCTGCCTCGAAGCTTTCTTCAAAACCTTCTTCGTGGGCTGCATACTCATGGCTTGCGTAGCGACGCGCCTCTTCATCGGCAGCATGCTGCTGGGCGGCTAGCCTTTCGGCGGCAGCCGCTTCTTCACGAGCTTGGGCCTGCTCTTGAGCAAGGCGGGCACGCTCTGCGTCAGCGGCTTCTTTGGCTTCACGCTTCTGCTCTGCTTCCAGCGCTTTGCGCTCGGCCTTCTGTTGGGCCAAGGCTTGATCACGCACCGCTTTCTCAGCTTTTTTGCGCTGCTTCTCTTTACGCCGCGCAATCAAACGACGCTTCAGCGAGCGCCCCATGCCTTCAAAGTCGACCAGGCGATACTCATCAACTTCGTCATCATCCAACTCGTCGTATTCGCCCGCGGTATCAGAACGCAACTGACGCCGTTTCGGCGAATGCTCATTGGCGTGTTTAGCAAATACGGCATCTTCTGGATCAGCCCGCAGTACCGGCTCTTGGCTGTGCTCTGGCTCCTGCTGAGTGCGAGGCTGTGCAGCCATTTCGCTGTCTGTTTCAGTGGCAGCTGCGTCACTGGCGGTGAACGAGATAGCATCTGAAGCAGCAGGTTGAGACGCTTCAACGTTCTCTTCTGCCACCGGAGAGCTAGGCGTTGCAGCAGAAGACGCAGGCTGCTCAATTTGTGGTTCCGGCTGCGAAGGTGCTGTCGCCTTGACCTGCGGCCTCTCGGTTTGAGGAGAGCCAGCTTGAGGAGAACCAGTTTGTGCAGAGTCAGTCATTGAGATACTGGGCTCGCGGCGCTCATGTTCAGTGGGCGCATTGTGGGCAGCATAACTAGCAGAAGACGTCGCCGCAGAAGTGACTGGCGGCTCTGTCTTAACGGCTACGCTTGGTGCTGGCTTAGCAACTGATGCTGCTTTATCGAGTTTATCTGCCTTATCAGCTTTGCGCTTGGCGGCTTTAGCAGAGGCGGAACGTCTAAACTCTGAAAGCACTCTAGAAGGCCCAGGATGCTCTTGACGTTCTAACTTTGGTTTATTACCTAAGCCACTATAGTCTGCGGGTTTAACAACTCGAGCACCGCCATTTGGAAGTTCCCAATTGATCTCCGCAGCTTTAGCAGCCTCCTCGGGATCATCTAGCGAACTCCCGGATAGGTCTTTCTCCGCCTGATCCAGACGGGGTACACGACGCTGCCGTTGAAGTCTTCGCACACCGTCAATAACGATGAGCGATACCAACGCCAGCCCTAAAATGATTAGCCACTCTCTTAGTTCCATGTCGAACGTTCCATGGTCGTCTTGCCGGTTGCTAAGGCACGGTGTCTAAAATGTCATGCCTGAATATAGGTAACGGCTATTGAATAATTACCTGCTATCAATAAAGCCAAGCATAGCGCGATTACTACCAAAAGGGCCAATTTTTGCTGCATTTAACGCGATTTTCACGCCATGGCAGAATTCTGCCTCTCTTTAGGCCAGAGAAATCTGACCTTAACTTCAAACAAAAGTGCCGCAATCATTAGATCTAACATCTATAAATAGCTTTATAAAGGAATCCGAGAAGCAAGAAAAGCCGTTTTGACAACCGACACACCCGCCATTGCGTATTGCCTCTATAAGCCGTTTAACCATCTCAAGCGCGCTATTAGTAGGGTTAATATAGTTAAGAAGAACGCTTTAGGACATTTTTTTACGCATTTTTCCAACAAAAAGTTTATCTACTTGGCGTTTGCCGCTTCAGCTTTGCTCACTCTACTATCGCCAATAGTGCTTTCGCTAACTCTGCTTTCGACAATAGCCTCCTTGGAAAAACGCTCTCAACAGAAGTGCTCTTCCAAGAACTCTGCTGCTTAGTCTTCGTTCTCCCAGGTCTCAATCAGAATGCTTTCACTGCTGCTTGGTAGGATAGGGAGTTAGTTTAATCGACCAGCGCCGCCGCTTCTTCAATACCCACCGAGACTAACCGCGATACGCCGGGCTCTTGCATGGTGACACCCATCAAGCGCTCGGCGGCTTCCATGGCAATCTTGTTGTGGGTGATGTAGATAAACTGAACGTTTTCAGACATCTCTTTCACCAGCCTGGCGTAACGGCCCACGTTGGCGTCATCCAAGGGGGCATCGACTTCATCCAGCATACAGAACGGCGCGGGGTTAAGCTGAAAGATCGCAAATACCAGCGACAGCGCAGTCAGCGCCTTCTCGCCGCCCGAGAGCAGATGAATGGTGCTGTTCTTCTTACCCGGCGGGCGGGCCATAATCGCCACGCCGGTTTCCAACAGATCATCGCCGGTTAGCGTTAGCCATGCAGCACCGCCGCCGAATACGCGAGGGAAAAGGGTTTGTAGCCCAGTGTTCACCTGATCAAAGGTTTCGCGGAAACGCACACGGGTTTCTTGATCGATACGCTTAATCGCCCTTTCGAGGGTTTCCAGCGCTTCGGTCAGCTCAGCATGCTGCGCTTCCAGATAATTTCGCCGCTCGGCCTGCTGGTCGTACTCCTCAATGGCAGCGAGGTTGATCGCCCCCAAGCGGCGAATTTTATCCGTGGTGCTTTCCAGGCGTTCCTGCCAACGGGTTTCCGTCGCTTCCTGGGGTAACTGTTCGGCAAGAGTCTCGACGTTATGACCAAGCTCAGCTAGCTGCTCATCCTGGGTGGTGGCTTTAAGCGCCAGCGCCTGCACGTCCATGCGCCGCTGCTGGAGCTGCTCGCGGCTCTGTTCCAGGTTGCGCTCGTGCTGCTGGCGGGCAAGTTCATCGTTACGCAGCTGTTCTGCCAGTGCCTGAGCCTGCTGACGAGTGGCGTTTAAGCGCCCTTCCTGCTGCTCGCGCTGATGAAGCAGCTCTTCAAGCTCTTCACCGGCCAGCTCGTCGGGTTCTATCAGCATTTCCCGTGACTCTTCCAGCTCGGCAATCCGCAGCGAGAGCCGCTCTTCAGAGTCACTTGAACGCGCCTGCTGTGAGCGCAGACTATCGCGCTCGGCACTCAAGCGTTCACGCTCCAGCGCCAGCGCCTGCTGCTGCGCTTTGAGCGGGGCGTGCTGCTGGGTCAACTGGTCACGCGCTTCACGCTGCCGGTTGCGCTGTTCGGCGCTGGTTTCCCGCGCTTGCGCCGCGCTTTCCAACTGTTCCATCGCCACATGCCAGCGGGCACGCTGCTCGTCGATGGTAAGCGCCAACTCCGCCTCATCTTCTTGCAGCTGGGCAAGCTCTTCATCGAGTTCAGTGGCGCGACTCTCCAGATGTTCCAAGCGCTGGGCCAGGCTGCGCTCTTTTACCGCCAGCTGTTGCAGGGTGGCGGCGTGGGCGCGCTCCTGTTCGGCCTGCTGTTCACGGGCCTGTTCCAGGGTTTCAATGGTTTCACTGGCCGCTTCACACTGCGCTTCTGCCAGCGCCAGCGCTTCTTCTTCGCTTTCGCGCTGGGCGGTCAGTTCGGCGTAGCGGCGGCGCGTTAATAGCAGCCCGTCGATACCTTCGCCGTTGGCCTGCTGGTTCAGCCAGCCGCGGCCCAGCCAAACGCCATCCTGGCTTACCACGCTTTCGCCAGGTGCGAGGTGCGCTACCTGCGCCTCCGCTTGTTCTGCCGTTTGCGTATAGTGAATGCTCGCTAACCATTCACCCAACGCACCGGCGCCTTTGACCAAGCTGTCTAATCGCTGGCCAGAGGTTGAGGCGGCGGGTGGTGTTTGATCAATCAGCCGCCACTCCGTGGCTAAGGCTTCAGGTAAAGCGGCCAGTTGGTGACGGTTCACCAGGCGGGCATTGAGCCAAGGCGCGAGCAGCCAGGACACCAGCGTTTCCCAGCCGGGCTCAACCTGCAGTGCTTCGCCCAGTTGAGGGGCATCCGCTAAACCATACGCTTCTAAGGTCGTGCCAATAGCAGGATCGTGATCCACCAGGGCGGCATCAATCAACGCTTGAAGTGAGGCCAACTCACCCTGGCGCTGACTGAGTTCAGCGCGCTGACTGTCCCGCGTCTGAGTGGCCTGCTGGTAGGCTGCTTTAGCATCGCCGTAGCGCTGCTGCCATTGATCCCGCTGGGTTTGAAAACCTTCCGACTGCTCCTCGGCCTCGGTCAACTGCGCCTGGCACACAGCGTGCTCTTCACGCAGCGCGGTGAGATCGGCTACCTCGCTGCGCTGCTGACGGCGGCGCTGATTTTCCGCCTGTAAGCGCTGAATACGCTGTTCAAGGTCGCGCAACTGATCCTGGCTGCGATCCGCATCGCGGCTGGCATCCCGCCAGCGGGTTTCGGCATCGGCCCACTGCTGCTCGGCGGCTTCCAGCGCGGGAGACGCGTCGGACAACGCCTGCTCCAGGCTTTCGAGCTGCTCCTCCAGCGCTTCGTGTTCGGGGAGTAAATCTTCAAAGCGCTCGTCAATGGCGGCTAAACGCTCCTGATCGCCTTCACTAACGCGGCGCTGCTCGTCCAATTCGCGCCGAGCCGTGGCGATGTCGCTGGCCAGTTGGGTTTCACGGCTACGCCGGTGGGCCTGATCCTGTTCTAAACGGGCGATGCGCGTAGTGGTTTCAAAGAACTGCTGCTGATGGCGATCGAGCACCTCAGAAAGTTCGTCGTGCTGCTCCCGGGCCTGCTCCAGGCGGGTTTCGCACTGGCGGACACCGAAGACATCTTTTTCTACCGCTATTTCCAATTCGCGAACGCGGCTCTCTTGATGCGATTGCTCGGCACGCAGGGCGCGCCCGCGCAGCAGAGCCAGCTCGCCCTTAAGCCGATACTCCTGTTCCTTGAGATCCTGATAGCGCTTGGCGGCTTCGGCCTGACGTTTGAGGCGCTCTAGCTGTTTATCCAGCTCTTCGCGAATATCGTCCAGACGCTCCAGGTTCTCCTGGGTTCGCCGCATGCGGTTTTCGGTTTCCCGGCGGCGCTCTTTGTACTTGGAGATACCCGCGGCCTCTTCAAGCGTTGAGCGCAGATCGTCGGGGCGGGCTTCGATCAGCCGCGAGATCATCCCCTGGCCGATAATCGCGTAGGAGCGCGGCCCCAGACCGGTACCCATAAACAGGTCGGCGATATCGCGCCGACGGCATTTCTGGCCGTTAAAGAAGTAGTTGGATTGTCCGTCGCGGGTGACTAGACGCTTAACGGCAATTTCCGCGTACTGAGCGTAAACGCCGCCCATGCTGCCATCGCGGTTGTCGAACTTGAGTTCTATGGACGCTTGGCTGATTGGTTTACGGCCGGTGGAGCCGTTAAAGATAACGTCGGCCATGGATTCGCCGCGCAGGGTTTTGGCGGATGACTCCCCCATTACCCAGCGCACGGCGTCAATAATATTGGATTTACCGCAGCCGTTGGGGCCTACGATGGCGGTCATATTGCCATCAAAGGGCACCGTGACGGGATCCACAAAGGACTTAAACCCGACTAAGCGAATCGACGTTAAGCGCATACCGAAGCGGCGTTCCTGTTGCGATTATTCAAAGACACGGTTAATCACCACTTCGGCCGCTTCGTCGTCTTCAATTGGCCCGATGCTGACGCTCTCAAGGTCACCAAACAGATCCCCAGGCTGGGGCGCTGCTTGGCCAGAAGGAGAAACACGCACCACTAAACGGGCTTCCTGTACCTGGGATATTTGCGCCTGGGGAGACATCGCGACACTGTTATCTAGCGTCACGGTCATAGGCAGCTCGGATACCTGTGCCCGCACCACGGCCAGGGGCGGTAACTCGCCCTCAATATCGCGGGCGGTAATAAAGACGCTGGCATCGCCATCCACACGCCCGACGAGCTCTTCATCCAGCGAGACACGCACACGAATGCCGGTGCCCTCGGTGACGGCTTCTTCGGGTTCAATACCCAATCGCTCCTGAGCCACGCGAATGCCGTCGCGTAGCGAGGACACAGTGTTGGGATCCTCGATATTGGCAATCGCCCGGCGCCAGTGGTCAATAGCCTGCTCGTAATCGCCGTTGTCGAAGGCATTAATGCCCAGCAAGCCCAGCACGGTGGGCTGGCGGGGATCCTGCTCCAACGTCTCGTCGACCAACGCTTGTACTTCGTCGGTAAGCTCGCGCTCAGCCATAAAGAAACGAATTTGCGCCAACTGCGCAAGCAGCGGTGGAATGCGCCCTTCAATCTCGATCAGGCGCTCCAGGGCGTCCACGGCCTTGGGCATTTGTCCGGTTTCACGGTAGAGCGGAAACAGCTCGCTCCACACATTAGGGTTATCCGGCTGGCGTTCGGCCTGCTCCTCCATGCGCTCGATATACATGGCAAGCGATCCATCAGGGTCGTTCTGCACTTCTTGCTGCACGGCCAGTAGCACCAGGTCGCCCTCAGCGCCCTTTTGCTGATACCAAATAACGCTAACAGCGACCACAGCGAGCATCACCACAGGCACGACAATACGGCCGGCGCTGGCAGCCTTTAGCGGCCGACGCTCGCGAAAAGCAGTGTCTTCCAGCAGGCTGCGCTCGAGTTCCAGCCGGTCTTCCTCAAAGCGTGCGGCATCTATGTCGCCGCGTTCAAGAGCCGCTTCCAGTGACGCCAAGCGGCGCTTGAAAATCGCCACGTTCTGCTCGGCGGAGGTGTCGTTGGCTTCAAAATCGCGCTGCTGGTCATGCAGGGCACGCGCGTTTCTTAGCGGCGAAACCAGCAGCCACAGCGCGGGGAGCAGTAGAATGGCAATGGCTATCCAGAGCAGCGTCATGAAGACCCCTTACGGTTAGTCAGCGCGTCTATGCGCTGGCGTTCTTCGGCGCTCAACGCTTTAGCAGAGGCGTTACGGCGGGCGCGAATCATCAGCACAACCACCATTGCACCTAGCAACACCAGGGCGATGGGCAAGCCCCAAAGCAGGTAGGTACGGCTCTCTAAACGCGGGTTGTAGAGAATATATTCACCAAACCGCTGCACCATATGGTTGATAATTTCGATATCCGACTGCCCGTCTTGCAACAGTTGATAAACCCGCTCACGCATATCTGCCGAAATGGGTGCATCGGAATCGTTTATGGCTTGGTTTTCACACAGTGGGCAGCGCATGGAGGCGGTTAAATCGTGATAGCGCTTCTCCATGACCGGGTCGTCAAATTCGCGCAGTTCGATACCACCTGCCGCTGCACCAAACGCTATGACCAGCAGTAGTAGCGCTGCCATGGTTCGCATTAGCGCCATTTTTCCACCTCCGGAAGAATTCGCTCGCGCACGTCTTGCGGTGATACGTAGCCTTTATGGTGATAGCGAATGACCCCGTCGGCATCGACCAGGAATGTCTCCGGGGCGCCGTAGACGCCAAGATCAAACCCTAGCTCGCCTTCCGGATCAAAAATATTAACTTCAAACGGATCGCCAAATTCGCTGAGAAACTGCATGCCTTTCTCGCGGGTATCGCGGTAGTTGACCCCGACCATGCGAATGTCGTTATCAGCCAGTTCCAGCAGTTGCGGCATCTCCTGCTTACAGGCCGGACACCACTCGCCCCACACATTCACCAGCGTCACTTCACCCTCTAACAGCGTTTGGTCAACGCGGCGATTCTCATCACGCAGCGTGCTGGCTTCAAAGGTCGGGAACTCCCGCGCCATCAGCGCTGAATCCCGCTGGGAGGGGTCCAGCGAGAGGCCTTGGTAAAAGAACAGCGCCAGGGCTAAAAAACACACCGGCAACAGTAATAGCAGTAGCCGTCGCTTCATGCCGTGGCCTCCCGTGCGCCATTTTGAGTACTGTTCTGAGTACTATCATCCTGGCTAGCCACTTTGGGCGCTTCACGGGTGGATGCGGTACGGCGGTAGCGCTTGTCGAGCACCGCCAATACACCGCCAAACGCCATTAGCAGTGCGCCCAGCCAGAGCCAACGGACGAACGGCTTATACTGCACCCGCATTGCCCAACTGCCATCGCCCAGGTTCTCACCCATGGCGACATAGAGGTCGCGGAACAGCCCTGGGCGCAGGGCCACTTGCGTCATCGGCATACCGGTGGCCAGGTAGAGACGCTTTTCGGGCCGCATGGTAAAGCTGCTGCCTGAGTCGCCGCGCTGCACTTGTAGAATCGAGGTATCCGCCAGGAAGTTAGCGCCACGACGCTCGGTTAACTCGGTCATGGTGAACTGATAGCCCGCGACTTCGACCGTGGTGCCCGGCGACATGCGCACGTTGCGCTCAATGTTGTAGTTGGACACTACCGTCACGCCGACGATAGTGACCGCAACACCTACGTGCCCCAGCACCATGCCCCAATAAGCCAGGGAGAGCTTACGAACACCGGCCAAAAACGAACTGGCGTGGCGGGTTTTATCGAATACATCGCGCACCATCGGCAGCACAATCCAGAGTGCAGAGACAATGCCCAGGGAGACAAACAGGTTCCACTCGCCACGGTACAGCAGCGGCATTAATATGCCGATCACCAATGCGGCCACACCGGCTAACCACAGTTTACGAATCAGATCCCGTGCCGCCATGCTCTTCCAGCGCGTTACCGAGCCAAGCCCCATAAAGATACACATCAACACGGTAAGCGGCACAAACAGGGTATTAAAGTAAGGCGGGCCCACGCTGATTTTCCCCAGCCCCAGAGAATCCAGAATCAGCGGATAGACGGTACCCAGTAGCACGGTGACGGTCATAATCACCAGAAAGATATTATTAACCAGCAGCAGCGCATCCCGGGAGAGCCAGTTAAACCCCACCTTATGACTTACCCGCGGAGCGCGCAGGGCAAACACCAGCAGCGACAGCGTTACCGTAATGGCCAGCAGCATCAGGATAAAGAAACCGCGGGCCGGGTCGTTAGCGAACGCATGCACCGAGGTCAGCACCCCAGAGCGAACCAGGAAAGTGCCCATTAGCGACAGCGAGAAGGTCGAGATCGCCAGCAGCACGGTCCAGCTTTTAAACGAGCCGCGCTTCTCGGTGACCGCGAGTGAGTGAACCAGTGCGGTTCCCGTCAGCCAGGGCAGCAGTGAAGCGTTTTCGACCGGATCCCAGAACCACCAGCCACCCCAGCCAAGCTCGTAATAGGCCCACCAACTGCCTAACGCGATACCCACGGTCAGGAATGCCCAGGCCAGATTCGTCCAGGGCCTTGCCCAGCGCGTCCAGGCCGCGTCTAAACGACCGCCCATCAGTGCTGCAATGGCAAATGCAAAGACCACGGAAAAGCCCACATAGCCCATGTAGAGCATCGGCGGATGCACTACTAGCCCGAAGTCTTGCAACAGCGGGTTAAGGTCGGCGCCATCCTGGGGCATACCGGGCAGTAGCCGCTCGAAGGGGTTCGATGTCATCAGAATAAACAGTAAGAAGCCGACGCAAACCATACCCATCACGCCCATTACTCGCGCGACCATATCCCGCGGCAGGTTGCCGGTAAACAGGCTGGCCGCACACCCCCAGCCCGCGAGCATAAAGCTCCACAGCAGTACCGACCCTTCATGGTTGCCCCACACCGCGCTGAACTTGTAGTACCAGGGCAGCAGCGAGTTGGAGTTGTTGGCCACGTTCGCCACGCTAAAATCGTCCAGCATATAGCTGGCGGTCAAACAGGCGTAGGCAATGGCAATAAACACAAACTGCCCCACCGCCATGGGCTGACCATAGGCCATCCACAGCGGGCGCCGGGTGGCGGCACCGGCCAGCGGCATCACGGCCTGCACCGCCGCCATCAGCAGCGCGATAATGAGGGCAAAGTGGCCAATTTCAGGAATCATTTTGATAAACATGTGCGCTCCGAACCAGCACTGGCGGTAAGGCAAGGCGGTTAAACGGTGGGTCTTAGTATTCGCTTGCTTGGGGTACGCCTTCTTCGTCCAGGCGTTTACCCACTTCCGCGGCTTTGGCCTGGTAGTCGGCTGGCGAATAGCCCGCCTCTTCAAGTGCCTGGGCGACTTCAGGGGGCATATAGTTCTCATCGTGGCGCGCAAGCACTTTATCGGCGTACAAACGACCATCGGCCTGAAGCTCTCCGATCACCACCACGCCTTGGCCTTCGCGGAACAAGTCGGGCAGGATGCCGCTGTAGTAGACCTCCAGGTCATCAACGTAATCGGTGACGACAAACTCGACGTCCAGGCTCTCAGGGTCACGGGATACAGAACCCTCTTTTACCATGCCACCGGCGCGAATCTGCCGCTCCATGGGCGCGTCGCCCTGGGCGATCTGTACCGGGCTGAAAAACAGATTGATGTTAGCGCGCAGCGCGTACAGGGTCAGCCCCACGGCAATCGCGGCCAGCGACACAAGGCCCAGGATAATAAAGAGTTTCTGTTTACGTTTAGGCGTCATTGGGCGTTTCCCCTTGCGCTGTTTGCGCGTCTTGCACGGCGTTTCAAGCCTTTGATCAATTGGCGCTGTTCAGCACGCGCATGCCATACGGTGGCGAGCAGCAGTAGCGCTGTCACGCCCCAGGCAGACCACACATAAGGCGCGTGACCACCCATGGCGAGAAATTCGGAAAATGAGTCAAACGCCATTAGCGAGCCTCCTCTGCCGGTACTTTCACCACTTGGCCGGTCACCAATTCCTGTACCCAGCGTTTGTTAGCTTCGCGGCGCAAAATTTCACTGCGTGTGCGCATCAGCGTTAAGGCAATGAAAAAGCAGTAGAAACCCAGCACCATAATGACCAGAGGCAGCCACATTTCAGTAGGCATGGCCGGGCGCGAGGTCAGCGTAAATGAAGCGGGCTGGTGCAGGGTGTACCACCAGTCCACCGAGTATTTGATGATGGGAATATTGATCACCCCCACCATGGCCAGCACCGAGGCTGCCCGTGAGGCGCTATCGCGGCTGGTAAAAGCCCCACGCAGAGCAATTACGCCCAAGTACAAAAACAGCAAGATCAGCATTGACGTTAGCCGTGCATCCCACATCCACCAGGTTCCCCAAGTGGGCACACCCCATACGGCACCGGAAAACAGCGCGACAAAGGTCATAGCTGCGCCAAGAGGCGCCATCACCGCCGCTGCCATATCGGCGACTTTAATTTTCCAGACCATAAACACCAGGCCGGAAACCGCCATGGCAATGAAGATAGACTGAGCCAAAAAGGCCGCCGGCACATGGACGTAAATAATTCGGAAGCTATTACCCTGCTGGTAATCCGCTGGCGCAAACGCCAACCCCCACAGCGAGCCAGTGACGATCAACAGCGCCGCCGCGGCCCAAAACCAGGGCTGTAATTTGGCACTAATGCCGTAGAACCACTTGGGTGATCCCAGCTTGTGTATAAAGGCCCACATAGCGTGTCCTGTCCTTAACCGTTAATACTGATACGCAGCGATGCGGCAATCGCCCACGGCGCTAACATGAGTGAGGCGGCGAGCAGCGCGCCCAGGATAGCCAGGTGTGCGGAGACACCCTCTCCAAAAATGGCCGCCTGCACCGCGCCTGCGCCAAAAATGAGCACCGGGATATACAACGGCAACACCAGTAGCGAGAGCAGCACTCCACCCCGTGCCAAGCCAACGGTTAACGCCGCACCGATGGCGCCAATCAAACTCAAGCTTGCCGTACCCAGGGCAAGCGACAGCGCCAGCACGGCGTAGCTGCCCGCCGGCAGCGCCAGCATAATACCCAATATCGGCGCCATCAGCGCCAACGGTAGGCCTGTCAGCAGCCAATGCACGGCCACTTTGGCCAAACTTAGCGCGACTAACGGCTGCGGCGCCAATAGCAGTTGCTCCAGACTACCGTCGTCATAATCGCTACGAAACAGGCTGTCTAATGAAAGCAGCGCGGCTAACAAAGCCGCGACCCACAGCAAACCCGGTGCAATCACCGCTAACAGCTCAGGATCGGGCGAAATAGCGATCGGGAACAGCGTGATCACCAGGGCAAAAAACACCAGTGGATTGAGCACTTCGCCACGGCGTCTCAGCAATAGCGTTAAGTCACGCACTAGCGTGGCCTTCACTGCGGTCATTAACCCACCATTATGCTCACGCAGTGGCACTGCTGAAACCTGTTGAGCGGTCTCCGAACTTTGTGAAGAGCCGTGTGAAGAGCTATTTGAAGCGCCATGTAAAGAGCTGTGCAACCCTTTCTCCTTTACCCTAGGGATATCCGTCTGAGCAACGGTGAAGCGGTTAACTCGTGGTGTGTCGTTACTAACACACAGCCCCCCGCCTGAGCGTGGGCAACCAGCTGTCTTTCTAGATCAGCGACGCCGTGGCGATCAATCGCGGTGAAAGGCTCATCCAGTACCCATAGGGCGCGCAGCGTTAACGTTAAGCGCGCCAGGGCAACACGGCGCTGTTGCCCTGCTGAGAGTTGCCCTGCGGGCACATCTTCAAAGCCTGCCAACCCAACCCGTTCAAGAGCTTCCAGGCGCTGATCTTCATTACCACTTTCCCCGCTTAACGCCTGATACCAGGCTAAATTTTCTAACGGGGAAAGCCCTGACTTAATGCCCGGTGCATGTCCTAAATAGAGCAAATTCGCGAGAAAATGTTCACGTGCTTCGTTCATCGCAGCGCCATTCCAGAACAGTTCGCCCTGGTAGTCACTGAGCTGGCCGGAGAGAATTTTCAGAAGGCTGGTTTTACCACTACCATTGGGCCCTTCAATTCGCACTATCTCGCCGCTGCGAACCTCCAGATCCAACCCTTGAAACAGCCAGCGGTCATCGCGTTCACAGGCAAGCTGGCGGGCTTGTAGACACAGGCTCAAGCGTCTCTCCTGGCATATTGATTTCGCGTCGAACTCTACACGTAAAGCCCCTTTCTCGCCACTCACACAATGCGGCGCTGGGTCGCAGCGTGATCTTCATCAATATGTCGTGAGAGCAATTATCTCTGGCACTGTATGCAAAAACAGGTCTACAATGAAAACCACTGTATGAAAGAACATGCAATGGAGATTCTTTGATGACCCTATCGATGGCAGCACCTACCGTTACGTTTGGCCGTAGACAACCGGCACCGCGCCCTTACGCAATGGCGCCTAGCATTACCCGACGCAATACCTATGCTCTCAAAGTGCGTGGCAATGCACTGTGTGATTGCAACTTGTTCGATGGCGATGTCATTATTATCCGGCGCTATCAACACGATACCCAGACAGAAACTGCCGTTGCCGAAATAAACCAGCAAACGATCGCCTTGAGGCAGCTCTCTATCAGCCGCTTTGGGGTAGAGCTATGGCCAGAAGATACTTTGCAGCCAGCGCTATTTTTGCACAACCGGGATATTCAGGTACTCGGCATGGTAATGGGTGTGAAAAGTGAGACTACCTTTACGGAGCATTAATGCGCTATCGGGTTCCCGAGTTACCCACAGGGTCATGGCACACGGCTGACATTGAAGTAGAAAAGAGCCAATTTATCACCTGGATCTGCCACGCTCCCGATATCAACGCATTCACTACTCTGCTGAATGCGGCGAAAACCGCGCATCCTAATGCCAGCCACCACTGCACTGCCTACATTGCCGGGCCACCCGGCGAGCAAAATCTGATTGGCTTTTCCGATGATGGCGAGCCTGGCGGCACCGCTGGCCGCCCCATGCATCAGGTTCTCCAGGGGAGCCAACTGGGTCAGATTGGCTGTGTGGTCATTCGTTATTTTGGCGGTACAAAGCTCGGCACCGGTGGCTTAGCCCGCGCCTACGCTCAGGCGGTTAGCCATGCCCTTGAGACACTCGCTACCCGGGAAGTGGTTGAGCGCGACACCTACACCCTGCGCCTTACTTTTGCCAATGAAGCGATTGCCCGCGCCTGGTGCGAAGAGCACGACATCCCTATTGAGCAAGCCGACTACGATGGTGATGGCGTTCGCCTGACCATTGGCTGGCCACGGGACTGCCCGCTTGACCTTGCCCCGCTAGAAAACCGCTTGAAGAGTGCTATTGAGATTCTCTCTGCACCAAAGGCATAACGCAGCAGATGAAAGGGCCCCATATGTCATTGCGAGGAGCTTGCGACGCGGCAATCTCGTTCTGCGGTGGCAAACAAACCGAGATCGCCGCGCTTCGCTCGCGATGACACTCACCGGCCATTGCGAGGAGCCTGCGACGAAGCAATCTCAAGCCTACCCTGAGAACCAACCCCAGATTGCTTCACTGCGTTCGCAATGACACCCCTATGTCGTTGATGGCAGAGGACTAGTTAACCCAGGTATTTAATCATTACCCCGGCCGCGACTGCCGACCCAATAACACCCGCCACGTTGGGGCCCATGGCATGCATCAGCAGGAAGTTATGTGGGTTGGACTCCAGCCCCACCTTATTCGCCACCCGCGCTGCCATAGGCACGGCGGAAACGCCCGCGGCACCGATCAATGGGTTGATGGGCATTTTGCTCACCAGGTTCATCAGCTTGGCCATCAATACCCCAGCGGCCGTGCCGATACCAAAGGCGACAATACCCAGACCTAATATCCCCAGCGTCTCAAATGCCAGGAAACTCTCGGCCATCAGTTTGGAGCCTACCGACAGTCCCAGGATAATCGTGACGATATTGATCAAGGCGTTTTGCGCGGTATCCGACAAGCGCTCGACTACGCCACACTCACGCATCAGATTACCGAAGCAGAACATACCGAGTAGCGGTGCCGCATCGGGCAGAAACAGCGCTACCAGAATCAGCAGCATCAGCGGGAAGATGATTTTTTCCAGCTTGGAGACCGGCCGCAACTGGGTCATCTTGATTTGACGCTCTTTATCGGTGGTCAGCAGACGCATGATGGGCGGCTGTATCAGCGGTACCAACGCCATATAGGCGTAGGCAGCCACCGCGATAGCACCCAGCAGCTCCGGCGCCAGCACGCTGGAGACGTAGATGGAGGTCGGGCCATCCGCCCCGCCAATAATACCAATGGCGGCGGCCTGATTGAGCGAGAAATCCATGATGCCCATCGAGGTGAGCGCCACGGCACCAAACAAAGTGGCAAAAATGCCAAACTGAGCGGCCGCACCTAAAAACAGCGTGCGCGGATTGGCCAGCAGCGGACCGAAGTCGGTCATGGCGCCCACACCCATAAAGATAATCAGCGGGGCGATACCTGAACCAATTGCTACTTTATAGAAGTTGTAAAGCATGCCATCGCTATAGCCGACGCCCACGGCGATATCACGTGCGGCACGCACCTGATCCGGTGCGACGCCATCGTGGGCTATCACTTTTAACGATTCACGCCAGGCTTCCGCATTCGCTAACGGATCCAGCGTCGCGCCCAGCGCTGCCGCTATCTGCTGTAGCACTGCGGGTTTCGCCACCTCGATCGCTTGGTCTAGCGCTGAAATCGCCAACCCTGCTTCGGGAATATTGGCCAGAATGCCGCCAAAGCCAATCGGCACCAGCAGCAGCGGCTCAAACTTCTTATAAATGGCCAGGTAAAGCAGCAGTAGCCCCACCATGATCATGACGGCTTGGCCAAGCTCAAGGTTATATAGCCCAGAGCCTTCCCATAACGTTACTAATTTATCCATTACTGGGCCCTTAGAGCTCGATCAGCGCATCGCCTACGGCTACGCTGTCGCCCTCGCTGACGTTAACCTTAGACACAGTGCCTGCGATACTGGCACGCACTTCGGTTTCCATTTTCATCGCTTCAAGAATGATCACCACATCCCCTTCAGCGACTTTATCGCCAGGGCGGACATTAACCTTGAAGATATTGCCGGCCAGCGGCGCATCAATGCTCTCACCAGTGGGTGCAGACACTTCCTCTTTGGGGGCGCCAGTGCTGGCCGCCGTTTGCTCCTGCACTTCGCCCAGTTCACCACCTTCAGACACTTCCACCACGAAGGCTTTACCGTTGAGCTTAACGGTATAGGTTTCCGGGCCACTGCTAGCCACCGGCGCTTTGCTTTCCACCTTGGCGGGTGTCTTTTCAGCACTTGCGTCAGTTGCCTGGGGGGCAGGTTCAAAGGCGTCGGGATTGTCGCGGTTTTTAAGGAACTTCAAGCCGATCTGCGGGAACAGCGCGTAGGTCAGAACATCATCTACTTCGCGCTTGCCTTCGGCCAAGCGAATGCCTTCAGCGCTAGCCTTCTCTTTCAGTTCGGCAGCCAGCCTATCCATTTCCGGTGAGAGGTTATCCGCCGGGCGACAGGTAATCGGCTCGCCGCCTTCCAAGACGCGCTTTTGCAATTCGGCGTTGAAGGGTGCTGGGGCAGCACCATATTCACCTTTGAGCAGCGCCTGAACTTCCTTGGAGATCGACTTGTAGCGCTCGCCCATCATCACGTTCATGACCGCCTGGGTGCCGACGATTTGCGAGGTGGGTGTCACCAGCGGAATAAAGCCAAGATCTTCGCGCACGCGGGGAATCTCGCTGAGCACGTCGTCCAGCTTATCGCCCGCGCCCTGCTCTTTCAGTTGGCCTTCCATGTTGGTCAGCATGCCGCCGGGCACCTGAGCAATCAGGATGCGCGAATCAATACCACGCAGCGAACCTTCAAAGGCGGCGTACTTCTTACGTACTTCGCGGAAGTAACCGGCAATATCTTCCAGCAGCTCAAGATCCAGACCGGTATCGCGGCCGGTGTCTTTCAGCATTGCCACCACTGACTCGGTGGGGCTGTGACCGTAGGTCATCGACATGGACGAAATCGAGGTATCGACGTTATCAATGCCTGCTTCCACTGCCTTCAAAATGGTTGAGGTAGAGAGGCCGGTGGTGGCGTGGCAGTGCAGGTGCACCGGAATCGATAGCTCTTTCTTGAGCCGGGTGACCAGATCGAATGCCGTATAGGGCGTCAGTAGCCCCGCCATATCCTTGATAGCCAATGAATCTGCGCCTAAGCCAGCAATGGTTTTGGCGAGATCAACCCAGCTATCCAGGGTATGTACCGGGCTCACGGTGTAAGAGATGGTGCCCTGGGCGTGACCTTCGACGTTACGCACCGCCTGAATGGCGCGCTCTAAATTGCGCGGGTCATTCATGGCATCGAAAACACGGAAGACATCAACGCCGTTGGTTTTCGCCCGCTCGACAAACTTATCGACAACGTCATCGGCGTAGTGGCGGTAGCCCAGCAGGTTCTGACCACGTAGCAACATGGCCTGAGGTGTATTGGGCATAGCCTCTTTTAATGCACGAATGCGCTCCCACGGATCTTCGCCCAAATAGCGGATACAGGCGTCATAAGTGGCCCCACCCCAGGTTTCCAGCGACCAATAGCCAACGCGATCCAGTTTTTCGGCGATCGGCAGCATATCGTCCAGCCGCATACGTGTAGCGAATAGCGATTGATGGGCATCGCGCAGCACGACATCAGTAATGCCTAGAGGGCGTTTTATTTCGTTCATTGTCATGGCTCACAGTAGAGAGTTGTAAGTTTGTAGTAAAAATAACAAAAAAATAGCCACAAGAGGGCCAAAATGAAAAAAATCGAGAAAGTTAACGACGCCGGCTTGAGCGATAACGATGCACTGCAGCACTGATCACCGCCATGACCTCGTCATTTTGCGCAGAGGAACCCGAAGATGGCGACGATTTATTGCCCGTATTAACAGCCACAGGGGCGGGCTGAAAACGCCCAACAAGCTTCGACATCAGCGTAACGCTAATGACCAAAACAGTAAGAAAAACAAACACTACGCCCATACCGAGCGCCATCAACGCCAGCCCTTCTTGCAAT
The DNA here is from genome assembly GCF_014697095.1 of Vreelandella titanicae. Lineage (NCBI taxonomy): Bacteria > Pseudomonadati > Pseudomonadota > Gammaproteobacteria > Oceanospirillales > Halomonadaceae > Vreelandella > Vreelandella titanicae. Next base: position 61,970 of record NZ_CP059082.1, read on the forward strand.
AGTTCTAGATCCTGCATAAAGCGATCTCCTTGAAGCCCGGTGTCTTGAAGCACAGCTCAAGTACCATTTTTACGCACATCATGACGCCAATACGGTGAAAGGCGCTTGGCGCAGTAAGGGGAATGCACTAACCTGCCACACTCAGAATAGAATGCAATGGCGCGATAGTGGAAGTCATGGTTGTTAATTTACTACAAAACGGCAGAATCGGCCTAGCCCCGATGGAAGGGGTAATCGACGCCCTGACTCGTGATCTGCTGACCCGGCATGCCGGGTTCGACTGGACGGTCACCGAGTTTGTACGTGTGGTCGATGCGCGCCTGCCGCCAAGAGTGTTTTATAAACACTGCCCCGAGCTTGCGCAACCGCCTGTGGCCACACCAAGCGGCATTCCCGTGCATTTACAGTTACTGGGCTCTGACCCAGTCGCCCTGGCGGCTAACGCGCGCCAGGCGCTTAGCCTGGGCGCGGTGAGCGTCGATCTTAATTTCGGCTGCCCTGCCAAACTGGTTAACCGGCACGATGGCGGCGCCTCGCTGTTACGCCAGCCTGATCGCGTCTATAAGGCGGTTAAAGCCGTTCACGACGCTTTAGAGGGGGAAATCCCGGTAACCGCCAAGATTCGCCTGGGCTTCGCTAATCGCCGTTTAGCGGTGGCCTGCGCCCAAGCCACCGAAGCGGGCGGAGCAGCACAGCTGGTCGTTCATGCACGCACCCGAGACGAGGGCTACCGCCCACCGGCACACTGGGAGTGGATCGGCAAAATTCGCCGCCAAGTGAGCATCCCCGTGGTCGCCAACGGCGATATCTGGACACTGGAAGATTACTGGAAAGCCCGCACCCTGTCAGGGTGTCGCGACGTGATGCTGGGACGGAGCGCCCTGGCCGATCCTTGGCTGGCGCCACGCATTCGCCACTGGCTGCAAACCGGCGAGCGGCTACCTGAGAGTAGCTGGGCGATGCGCGCCAACGTGCTCAAAGAATACGCCGCTCTACAGCGTCAAAAGCTACCCGACCGCGTCGTGGTCTCTCTGGTAAAGCAGTGGCTTGCCCAAATGCGCCAAGGCAGCAGTGAAGCTGAACAGAATTTTCAGCGCGTAAAGCGCATCACCGAGTTAGACCAACTGCTCGACAGCCTTGTTGTCGACGAACAGCAAGCTGCAATGGCTTAGCCCTTCTTTCGCACCACCCCTTTAACAGGCAAAAAAAAGCGCCCTACCGCAAAGCGGGGGCGCTACAAACGATCGCAAGACCGGGGCGCGAGCGACTTCCGGTCAGGCTAGAAACTGGCGGTCAGACTGGAAACAGAAAACCCGCTCTCAATAAGAGAGCGGGTTTTGGAATCTGGCGCGCCCGGGAGGATTCGAACCTCCGACCCCCTGATTCGTAGTCAGGTACTCTATCCAGCTGAGCTACGGGCGCGTAACGTTTTACTAACGTTTACTTTTACTGCGACCAAGACTATTACAAATACTGATTAATGCAATTAGCCTCTGGTACAACTAACTTTAAATACAGCTAATCTCAAATACGATTAACCATAAATGCAGTCAGCATAAAAAGGTGGCGCGCCCGGGAGGATTCGAACCTCCGACCCCCTGATTCGTAGTCAGGTACTCTATCCAGCTGAGCTACGGGCGCATACCTTGTGACCATGCACTTTTTAACAAAGTAAAAGCACTTACTGGCCATGCGATTGGCGGAGAGAGAGGGATTCGAACCCTCGATAGGGCTATAAACCCTATACTCCCTTAGCAGGGGAGCGCCTTCAGCCACTCGGCCACCTCTCCTCAACGGCACGGCGCGAATATTACCGATTTAGTCTTCTTGTGTCTAGTCTTCTACGGATTTTTTTCGCACCGGCCATATCTTACATATAAGCTTACGCTTTAAGCATCGTTTCATCATGCGAGCTCGCAAGGCTTATTCCACTTCATTTTCACTGTTTCGTTCACGCTGAATACGCTGGTAAATCTCTTCACGGTGAACTGCCACATCTTTAGGCGCATTTACGCCGATACGTACTTGATTGCCTTTCACACCTAGCACGGTGACGGTGATTTCATCACCGATCATCAGCGTTTCGCCAACACGGCGAGTTAGGATGAGCATGGCTGATCTCCTTTTCAGACGTTTTATGCAACGGGATATGTCAGCCGGAGGCAACACCATGCCATTATGCGACATAGTGTTCCCTGTCACCAATGACTCCGGCTCCATGACACCTTATACCTCCCGTTGAAAGAAAGCTCACCACCACACGGCAGTAAGTACCCCTTCAGCGTAGAAGGTTTAAGGTATTAATGTTATTCAGATTCGATATCTGCCTTATCTAAACCAAAAGCTTTGTGTAATGCATTAACAGCAAGCTCCATATGCTTCTCATCAATCACGACCGAGATTTTAATCTCAGAGGTGGAGACCATACGGATATTGACGTTTTCGTCGGCTAGCACACGGAACATTTTCGACGCCACACCGGCGTGAGAACGCATACCGACACCCACTAAAGAGACCTTAGCAATATTGTCGTCGCCACGCAGCTCACCGCCGCCCAAATCAGGAATCACCGTCTCTTCAAGCAGCTTCTTAGTGGCTTTGTAATCGCCCTTAGCAACCGTAAAGGTAAAGTCGGTATAGTCTCCGGCCGGCGCCACGTTCTGCACGATCATGTCCACTTCGATATTGGCATCGGCAATGGGGCCTAGAATGCGTGACGCCACACCCGGCACGTCCGGTGTATTCAGCAGGGTTAATTTTGCTTCATTTTTGGTGAAAGCGATACCGGAGATCAGTGGTTCTTCCATAGCGTCCTCGTCTTGGTCGGCTTCTGCAACAATTAGGGTACCGGGGCCGTCTTCAAAGCTCGACAGCACCCGCAGGGGTACGTTGTACTTTCCGGCAAACTCTACCGCGCGGATCTGCAGCACTTTAGAGCCGAGACTGGCCAGTTCCAGCATCTCTTCCACGGTAATGCTCGTTAAGCGCTGGGCTTTGGAGCAGACGCGGGGATCGGTGGTGTATACCCCGTCAACATCGGTGTAAATCTGGCACTCATCGGCGCCTAGCGCGGCGGCTAGCGCCACCCCTGTGGTGTCAGAACCACCACGGCCCAGGGTGGTGATATTGCCGTCTTCATCGACCCCTTGGAACCCGGCCACAACCACTACCTGACCAGCGTCCAGATCGGCCTTGAGGTCTTCGGTTTCAATGCGCTGGATACGCGCCTTGGTATAGGCACTATCGGTATGAATACCTACCTGGGCGCCTGTGTGCGAAGTGGCTGGCACACCGATTTGCTGCAGCGCCATAGCGAGCAGTGAAATAGTTACCTGCTCGCCGGTCGACAGCAGCATATCCATCTCGCGCGGTGCGGGATCGTCGTTAAGCGCCTGTGCCATGTCCGTCAGGCGGTTGGTTTCGCCACTCATGGCGGAGACCACGACCACTACCTGATGGCCTTGATCGCGGAAGCCCTTAACCTTTTCCGCTACGGCCTTGATACGCTCGACAGAGCCCACCGAAGTGCCGCCGAACTTCTGTACGTATAGTGCCATATGCCGTTTTTCCTATGCGTTCGGGAATGGAGGGTGAAAGTGTCACAAGTTTTAAATAAATAATAAGGCCGGTGACAATAATGCCACCGGCCCAGAGGTTTAGCTAAGAACGTTTTCCAACCATGCTGGTACGCTCTTCAACGCATCCGGCAGGGCGTCGGGTTGACTACCTCCCGCTTGGGCCATGTCGGGGCGGCCACCGCCCTTCCCTCCTACCTGGGAGGCAACATGGTTCACCAGCTCGCCGGCTTTCACTCGGCCGGTCAGATCCTGGGTGACCCCAGCGATCAAACTCACTTTGCCCGCCGCCTGGTCGGCAACGCCGAGGATAATCACTCCAGAGCTTAGCTTGTTCTTAAGCTGGTCAAGGATGCCGCGTAAATCTTTGCCTGATACGCCATCCAGCTGCGTCGCCAGCAGCTTCACGCCATTGACCTCCTGCACCTGGCTGAGCATATCGCTACCCGCTGCACTGGCTAGTTTGGCCTTGAGCTGCTCAAGCTCTTTTTCCAGGCTACGGTTGCGCTCAACCAGTGATTCTACCCGCGCTTCGACCTGTTCAGGCTTGGTCTTCAAGCGCTCACCCAAGCGCTCGAGGCGGGCTTCCTGCTCGCGAAAGTGGGCCAGCGCATTTTCGCCGGTGATCGCTTCGATGCGGCGCACGCCAGAAGCAATGCCCACTTCGCTCATCACATGGCAGCAGCCAATATCACCGCTGCGTGCCACGTGGGTACCACCGCATAACTCGATCGAGAAGTCATCGGCCCCAATGGTCAGCACGCGCACGTTCTCGGCGTATTTGGCCTCAAACAGCGCTGCTGCGCCCTTGGCCTTGGCTTGATCCAGGCTCATCTGCTCGATCTTGGTCGGCACATTAGCCAGAATCTGTTCGTTGACCAGCCGTTCGACTTCCGCCAGTTGCTCGGCGGTCATCGGCTCGAAGTGGCTAAAGTCGAAGCGCAGGCGCTCGGCGTTCACCAGCGAGCCTTTCTGCTGTACGTGATCACCCAGCACCATGCGCAGCGCTTTATGCAGCAGGTGGGTGGCTGAGTGATTGCGAATGGTGGCTGTGCGCAGGCTGGCATCCACTTCACCACGCACGCTTGCGCCAACGCTTAGCGAGCCTTCTACCATCATGCCCTGGTGAAGATGATGACCGCTCTGCTTTTGGGTATCAGTGACCTGGAAACGGCCACCGTCGACATACAGGTAGCCGGTATCGCCCACCTGGCCGCCTGACTCGCCGTAAAACGGCGTGCGGTCTAGTACCACGACCCCCTTCTGCCCCGCTTCCAGCGCTGCCAGTGGATTGCCCTCGCTGTCGACCAGCGCGGTTACCTTGGCCTGATCTTCCAAACGGTCGTAGCCGGTGAAGGCAGTTTCGCCCTCCAACTCGATGGAGGCACTGTAGTCGGCGCCAAATTGGCTGGCCGCCCGTGCGCGTTCACGCTGGGCCTCTAACGCCTGCTGAAAGCCATCTTCGTCCAGGCTAACGCCACGCTCACGACAGACGTCGGCGGTAAGGTCGAAGGGAAAGCCGTAGGTGTCATAAAGCTTAAACACCGTCTCACCCGGCAGCACCTTGCCATCCAACTCGGCCAGTGCCGCATTCAAGAGCCCCATACCGTGATCCAGGGTGCGTGCGAACTGCTCTTCTTCTTTCAGCAGTACACGGGCAATTTGATCGCTCGCTTCACGCAGTTCCGGATAGGCATCGCCCATCTCCGCATCCAGCGCCTCCACCAGCTTGTGGAAGAACGGCTCAACCGCGCCCAGCTTGTGGCCGTGACGAATTGCACGGCGAATGATCCGACGCAGGACATAGCCGCGCCCTTCGTTGGAAGGCAGCACGCCATCAGCAATCAGGAAGGCACAGGAACGGATATGGTCGGCAATTACGCGCAACGAAGGCGTAGTGGTATCAGGGTGCCCGGTCGCTTTCGCAGCGGCTTGCAGCAGGTTCTGGAACAGGTCGATCTCATAGTTGGAGTGGACGCCCTGCATGACAGCGGCGACACGCTCCAGCCCCATACCGGTATCGATGGAGGGCTTGGGCAGCGGGTTGAGCGTGCCCTGGGCATCGCGATCAAACTGCATGAACACCAGGTTCCAGATTTCGATATAGCGATCGCCATCCTCTTCCGGGCTGCCCGGCGGCCCCCCCCAAACCTCTGGGCCGTGATCAAAGAAGATTTCCGAACTGGGGCCGCAGGGGCCGGTGTCGCCCATCTGCCAGAAGTTATCTTCATCCAGCTTGGAGAAGCGCTCAGGGTCGATGCCAATCTCATCTTTCCAGATGCGCTCAGCTTCGTCATCGCTGATGTGTACCGTTACCCACAGCTTGTCTTTGGGGAGTCCCAGCGTTTCGGTTAAAAACACCCAGGCAAAGCGAATGGCGTCGCGCTTGAAGTAGTCGCCAAAGCTGAAGTTACCCAGCATCTCAAAGAAGGTGTGGTGGCGTGCGGTATAGCCGACGTTGTCTAAATCATTATGCTTACCGCCCGCGCGAACGCAGCGCTGCGCAGAGGTGGCGCGCACGTAAGGGCGCGGATCGCGGCCTAGAAACACATCTTTAAACGGCACCATACCGGCATTGGTAAACAGCAGCGTCGGGTCGTTGCCCGGCACTAATGAGCTGGTGGGTACAATCGTATGCCCCTGCTCTTCGAAGAAGGTGAGAAAGGCCTGTCTAATCTCTGCGCTTTTCATAGGGTATCCGTAACAAGAAAGCGTGATGTCCCAGGGCGCTGTTGCCGCTACCCTCAGGGGTCGCAAAGCAGCCATTATAGCGCAGTTGTCAAACGACTAAAGCCGCACTTAGTGGCAGAAAGGCAAACAGCCACGTAAACAACTGGATGAACAAGCGTATTAGAGCGCTACTAGAAATGTAAGAGGGGGTATTGTATAGGCTGGGGAAAACGTATTACAGACAGGAGAGCGCGTAGCGAATTTGTTCAAAATCGAAGCCGCGACTAGCGAGAAAACGTTCACGCCTAGCGCGCTCTTTGGGGGTCTCACCGGGGCTATCAAAACGCCGCGCCAGGGTTTCCCGGGCCAGCTCAAACCAGTCGACCTGCTCGCCCCCCTCCACTTCTTCAAAAGCGGTGGCAAGGGTTTCCTGGTCTATGCCGCGCTGGCGCAACTCGCCTTTAATACGAATCACGCCTTGGCCACGCAGTATGCGCGAGCGCACGAAACTGGCCGCAAAGCGCGCGTCAGACTGCAGCCCTTGTTCAACCAAGGCGTCCAGGCACTCATCAATAGCGGCATCGTCGAAAGACTTTTTCTTCAGACGCTGAGCAAGCTCGGCGCGGGAGTATTCGCGCCGAGCCAGTAAACCAATGGCGATATCACGGGGCGTAGCATCACGCTGGGAGGTGAATGCCATCAGCTTATCTTAGCTAGCATTAGCTTAGTGAGTATCGTCTTACAGCAGATCGTCATCACCCGCATCCAATTCTGCCGCTGCTTCGGCAGGCGCATCTTCCTTCTCCTTTTTAGGATCGGGCTTGGCCAAGAGCTGCTCACGAATCTGCGTTTCGATTTCGAGCATAATTTCCGGGTGCTCTTCCAGATACAGCGCTGAATTGGCTTTACCTTGACCGATTTTCTTACCTTTATAGCTGTACCAGGCACCGGCTTTGTCGACTAGGTTGCACTGCACGCCCAGGTCGATGACCTCACCGGCGTGGTAGATACCCTTGCCGTAAAGAATCTGGAATTCAGCCTGACGAAATGGCGGTGCCACCTTGTTTTTGACTACTTTCACGCGGGTTTCGTTACCGGTGACTTCATCACCCACTTTCACCGAGCCGGTACGACGAATATCCAGACGCACGCTGGCATAGAACTTCAGCGCGTTACCACCAGTGGTGGTTTCGGGGCTACCAAACATGACGCCGATCTTCATGCGGATCTGGTTGATGAAGATCACCAAGCAATTGGCGTTTTTGATATTACCGGTGATTTTACGCAGTGCCTGAGACATCAAACGCGCCTGTAGGCCAACGTGGGAATCACCCATTTCGCCTTCGATTTCAGCGCGCGGGGTCAACGCAGCGACCGAGTCGATAACAATCACGTCAACACCGCCAGAGCGTACCAGCATGTCGGTAATTTCCAGCGCCTGCTCACCGGTGTCCGGCTGGGAAATCAGTAGATCATCCAGGTTGACACCTAGCTTTTCTGCGTAGCTGGGGTCAAGCGCATGCTCGGCATCGACGAAGGCACACACTTTGCCCTGTTTTTGCGCCTGAGCAATCACCGAAAGGGTCAGGGTCGTTTTACCCGACGATTCCGGGCCAAAGATTTCGCACACACGGCCAAACGGCAGCCCGCCGATGCCGAGGGCGATATCCAGACCCAATGAACCGGTGGAAACCGACGGCATGACGACACGCGGTGCGTCGCCTAGACGCATGACGGTGCCCTTGCCGAACTGACGGTCGATTTGGGTGAGTGCAGCGTTTAGCGCTTTAGTGCGGTTGTCATCCTGAGCCATTCAGAGATTCCTCATAACAAGCTGTATAATTAGCCAGTAGTATGCCAAAGATTGCGCCGTAAACAAATCCTTGATCGCGCTTTCTCTCATCTATTTTATCAACAGCCTTTTTGCATATGCGCCTTTTTCTTACGGCTGGTTCGTCTTGCTCGCCTTCTCGCGCTCATTCAGGCGCGCCACCAGCCCAACCAAGGCCTGACGCACGGCCTGCTCTCGCACCGACTGACGGTCACCTGGAAAGTGAAAGCATTCAGCTTCCTGGGCAGCAGCATCTCCCCAGGCCAACCAAACCGTACCCACCGGCTTTTCAGCGCTCCCCCCCTCTGGGCCTGCAACACCGCTAACGGCAACAGCTAAGCCCGCGCCACTTTCATTACAGGCGCCCAGCACCATGGCTTTGACGACCTCCTTGCTGACAGCACCGTGCTCGGCCAGCGTGGTCTCAGGCACCCCCAATAAGCGCGTTTTAGCAGCATTCGCATAGGTCACATAGCCCGTCGTAAAGTAAGCAGAGCTACCCGCCACCTCGGTAATGGCGCTGGCAATGCCTCCCCCCGTACATGACTCAGCGGCGGTCACTTCCACATTCAACTGCTTACACAGCCGCCCCAGCCGCTGAGCTAACAGGGTTAAATCAAGATTTTTCAGGCTAGTTTCGCTGGGCACTATGGTCGCTCCTTCAAGTGAGTCGTCTATTCAGCGTAGAATACTGCGTTTAGCTTTCTCAAAGAAATTGCTCAATCAGGACGCCCATGTCACAGGCCATTCCCCCTAACACGCCCATGATCACGCAATATTTAAAGATCAAGCGCGAGCACCCCGAGGTACTGCTGTTCTACCGCATGGGGGATTTTTATGAACTGTTTTTCGACGACGCCAAGCGCGCCGCCGCACTGCTGGATATTACCCTTACCCAGCGTGGGCAGTCAGGCGGCAAGCCTATCCCGATGGCGGGCGTCCCCTATCACAGCGCTGAGGGCTATCTGGCCCGCCTCGTCGCTGGCGGCGAGTCGGTCGCTATTTGTGAGCAAATTGGCGACCCCGCGACCAGCAAAGGGCCCGTTGAGCGCCAAGTGGTGCGTATCGTCACCCCTGGCACACTCCACGATGAAGCGCTGCTCGATGCCCGCCGCGACAACGTCCTGGTGTCCGTTTCTCCCGGAAAAGAGAGCTGGGGCCTTGCCTGGCTGGAGCTCTCCAGTGGTCGCTTCAACGTACTGGAAGTAGACAGCGAAGCCGAAATGCTCGCCGAGCTGACGCGTCTCTCCCCGGCCGAGCTGCTGGTACCCGAAAGCTTAACGCTACCCGAGGCCTGGTCGCAGAAACGCAGCCTGCGCCGCCAGGGCGAGTGGCTGTTTGATTTGGAAAGCGCTACCCGTAGCCTCTGCGACCAGTTCGAAGTGCAGGATTTACGTGGCTTTGGCTGTGCGCACTTAACCTCTGCGCTAATTGCTGCCGGGGTATTGATCGATTATGCCCGGGACACTCAGCGCTCGCGCCTGCCCCACGTGACCGCCATCAGCGTTGAGAACCGCGACGACGCGGTGGTGATCGACGCTGCCAGCCGCCGTAATCTGGAAATTGATATCAACCTGGGCGGCAGCAGCGACAACACCCTGGCCAGCGTGCTGGATACCTGTACCACCGCCATGGGTTCACGGCTACTCAAACGCTGGCTTAATCGGCCACTGCGTCAACGCGAGATTGTCCAGGCCCGTCATGCGGGTGTGGCGCTGCTAAGCCTGGATGCCGCCTATATGCCGCTGCGCGAGACGTTGAGCGCGGTGGGCGACGTGGAGCGCATTCTGGCCCGGGTGGCGCTGTATAGCGCCCGCCCGCGCGATTTGGCACGGCTGCGGGATGCACTGGTAACGCTTCCGGAACTGGAGCAACAGCTTAGCGAGGTTGAGAGCGGCAGTGCGCTGGATAACCTGCGCCCGCATATTCGCCCCTACCCAGAAATGGCCGATATGCTCAGCCGGGCGCTGGTAGAAAATCCGCCGGTGGTGATCCGCGATGGCGGGGTGATTGCCGATGGCTTTGATTCAGAGCTGGATGAGCACCGTGGCATGGCCGAAAACGCGGGCGACTATCTTATTCAGCTCGAGCTTCGCGAGCGCGAGCGCACGGGGCTAGCCAATCTCAAAGTGGGCTACAACCGGGTGCACGGCTACTTTATCGAACTACCGCGTTCACAAGCCCAGCAGGCGCCCGCCGACTATATTCGCCGCCAGACACTTAAAAATGCCGAGCGGTTCATTATCCCCGAGCTCAAAGAGTTTGAGGATAAGGCACTCTCCGCTAAATCTCGCGCGTTGACGCGTGAAAAATGGCTCTACGATCGCCTGCTTGGCGATCTCAACGCAAGCCTTCACGCGCTGCAGAGCACCTCGCAAGCCTTGGCGGAACTGGACGTACTGTGCGCCTTTGCCGAGCGCGCCGAGGCGCTGAACTGGGTGCGTCCAACACTCAGCGAAACCACCGGGATTCAAATTGACGCGGGACGACATCCGGTGGTCGAGCAGGTGAGCGAGACACCCTTTGTGCCCAACGACGTGACGCTCAATCCTGACCAGCACATGCTGATTATTACCGGCCCCAACATGGGCGGTAAATCGACCTATATGCGTCAGACGGCGCTCATCGCCCTTCTCGCTCACTGCGGCAGTTTTGTGCCCGCCGATGCCGCCGAGATCGGCCCGCTGGATCGAATATTCACCCGCATTGGCTCATCGGATGACTTGGCCGGCGGGCGCTCTACCTTTATGGTCGAGATGACTGAAACCGCCAACATTCTCCACAATGCCACCCAGCAAAGCTTGATCCTGATGGATGAAATTGGCCGCGGCACCAGTACCTTTGACGGTCTGTCGCTCGCCTGGGCAAGCGCTGAACATCTGGCAAAAGGACGCGCGCTAACGCTGTTTGCGACCCACTACTTTGAAATGACGGCGCTGCCTGAGCATATGGAAGGGGTGGCCAATATCCACCTAACGGCGACCGAGCATGGCGACAGCATTGTGTTTATGCACCGCATCGAAGCGGGCCCGGCCAGCCAGAGCTATGGTTTGCAGGTGGCGCAATTAGCGGGCGTGCCCAACCATGTGATTAAACGTGCCCGCGAGAAGCTGATAAGTTTGGAGCAGCGCGATGTGGATAACACAGCGCAGGCGCCGCGAACCGCACCGCAGCAAAACGATCTGTTCGCCGCTGCACCGCATCCGGTGGTCGAGGCGTTGGAAAACGTCGATATGGATGGTTTAACACCGCGGGAAGCGCTATCACTATTGTATCAGTGGCGAGACCTGATCTAATGGTGCTTATAGCATGAAAGGCGATAAGTTAGATTCAGGTGCCAGGGCAGGTTGAAGCGAGGGTCTTTCGACAGGGCCGGAAAATGTTCCCGACTATTCCGGCATTTCCGCCATCCATGGCGGTCAGATGTCGAAAGTAGCGTCTTCGCGGAAACCTGTACTGGCATTGCTACCAACTGGGATCATATGGCGCTTGCCGCCAGGTATGCGCACCTCTAGAATGTCGTTCAAACTTTTAGCTTATAAAAAACGGCTGATTTATAACCATTCACGATTGACCATGGCTGGGAGTTACCCGGCCCTGCAAGAGGGATAGCAAGATGACGTTTGTCGTTACCGAGAACTGCATCCAGTGCAAATACACCGACTGTGTGGAAGTCTGCCCGGTCGACTGTTTTTACGAGGGCCCGAACTTCCTGGTCATTCATCCTGACGAGTGTATCGACTGCGCGCTGTGTGAGCCCGAGTGCCCCGCCGAGGCGATATTCTCCGAGGATGAGCTGCCGGATGGACAGGAGGCCTTTATCGAGATTAACGCTGAGATGGCCGAAGTATGGCCCAACATCGCCGAAAGAAAAGACCCGCTGCCGGACGCCGAAGAGTGGGATGGCAAGCCCGGCAAGCTTGAGAAACTAGAGCGCTAAACGCTGTGACGGTTTAAAAATCAGCACATAGCTCTTTTTAAAAGCTCTCTTTAAAAATTCTCTTTAAACCAGCGCTGGTTGTTAAAAACAGCGCTGGTTTTTTTGTGTTTTCAAAAGTGTATCGTCAAAAATGTGCTGCCAAATTGCGGGCAAAAAAAGGCGACCCGTAGGCCGCCCGCTCCAAGCACTTCCTCTGACCACTCCCTGGATCAACCTCCTCAGATGACGTCCTTGCCAGGGCTCACCTCACTGTATCACCCGGCGCATCTGACCTACATCCCGCTGCATCCTGACTGAAGCGTCCTTGCCTCCCCTTGTCCTGTGTATATTGTGTCAGATCATGGCCGCTTCTCAACAAAGCCAAAATACAAAAGGGCGAGCCGCTGCGACTCGCCCTTTTTAAAAAACCACTTATTAAACAATTACTTATATTTTAATTAGTGGCAAAGTAAGCTATTTCTTACCCTAAACTGAGCGATTCTCGTCGGTATTTGTAAGATATCTCTTACAAAATTTTGAGACATCTCTTACAAGCACCTCTAAAAATTCGCTCGATATTGGCATTTTACTGCCCTTTAATGGCTTTCAAACCTGGGTAGGTCACATCACCCAGCTCTGCTTCAATCACCAGCAAACGGTTGTACTTGGCAACCCGATCAGAGCGGCAAAGTGAGCCCGTTTTAATCTGACCGGCACAGGTACCCACCGCCAAATCGGCAATGGTGGTATCTTCGGTTTCACCGGAGCGGTGAGAAATAACCGCCGTAAAGCCAGCATCCTGCGCCATCTTAATCGCGTCCAGCGTCTCAGAGAGCGAACCGATCTGGTTGAACTTGATCAGGATGGAGTTACCGATCTGCTCATCGATACCGCGCTTGAGAATCTTGGTATTGGTCACGAATAGATCATCGCCCACCAGTTGCACTTTATCGCCCAGCTTGTCGGTCAGCGCTTTCCAACCCGCCCAATCTGATTCATCCATGCCGTCTTCGATAGACACAATTGGGTAGTCGGCACACAGGCCTGCCAGGTAATCGGTAAAGCCTTGGGCGTCGTAGCTTTTGCCTTCACCGGAAAGGTTGTACTGACCGTCTTTGTAAAACTCAGACGAAGCACAATCCAGCGCCAGAGTGACGTCTTTACCCAGCTCATAGCCAGCATCGGCAACGGCTTGTTTAATCACCGCTAGCGCATCAGCGTTAGACGCCAGGTTAGGCGCAAAGCCGCCCTCGTCACCGACGGATGTAGAGAGCCCCTTCGCGGAGAGCACTTTCTTCAGCGCGTGGAAAATTTCCGCGCCCATGCGCAGCCCTTCGCGGAAGTTAGGCGCGCCCACTGGCTGCACCATAAATTCCTGAATATCGACGTTGTTATCCGCGTGCTCGCCGCCGTTGATGATGTTCATCATCGGTACCGGCATGCTGTACTGGCCAGGTTGGCCGTAGAGCTCGGCAATGTGGGCGTAGAGCGGCACGCCTTTGGCGTTAGCAGCTGCTTTAGCCGCCGCCAGAGAAACGGCTAGGATGGCATTCGCCCCCAGATTCGCTTTGTTCTCAGTGCCGTCCAGCGCCAGCATGGCATCGTCTAAGCCGCGCTGATCACGCGCATCCATACCCATCAGCGCATCACGAATTTTGCCATTGACCGCATCGACTGCTTTCAGCACACCTTTGCCCAGGTAGCGCGACTTATCGCCGTCGCGCAGCTCTAACGCTTCCCGGGAGCCGGTTGAAGCACCACTGGGGGCACAGGCTTCACCGACAGCACCACTGGCAAGGCGTACGTGCGCCTGCACGGTCGGGTTACCACGGGAATCCAGCACTTCCAACGCACTGATAGCAACAATTTTGGTCATGGCAGTATCCTTTCCTGTTAGTCAGATAAAATTATTAATATAACGACCTGATTAGCTAAATACAGCTTAGCGAATCGTTAGCGGCTCAAACCCTTTAACCAGCGCATCCAACTGGGCAAGCTGAGTCAAGAACGGCTCTAATTGATCCAGCGGCAATGCACAGGGACCATCGCATTTGGCGTTGTCTGGGTCAGGGTGGGCTTCCAAAAACAGCCCGGCAAGGCCGACAGCCACGCCTGCACGCGCTAACTCAGCCACCTGGGCACGGCGCCCATCAGCACTATCGGCACGCCCACCGGGGCGCTGCAGCGCGTGGGTCACATCGAAAAATACCGGGTAGCCGGTTTGCTTCATATCACCAAAGCCCAGCATATCAACAATCAGATTGTTGTAACCAAAGCTTGAGCCGCGCTCGCAGAGCATCAACTGGTCGTTACCCGCTTCCTGGAACTTGCTGAGGATATGACGCATTTCATGGGGCGCCAAAAACTGCGGCTTTTTGATATTGATGACCGCGCCGGTTTTGGCCATGGCGACCACCAAATCAGTTTGGCGAGCCAAAAAGGCCGGCAGTTGGATAATGTCAGCGACTTCAGCGGCTGCTTGCGCCTGCCAAGGCTCGTGAACGTCAGTGATGATCGGCACGTTGTGGCGAGCTTTGATATCGGCCAGTATCTGCAGCCCTTTCTCGATACCTGGGCCGCGGTAGGAGTGAATCGAACTGCGATTGGCTTTGTCAAAGCTGGCCTTAAAAACGTAGGGCATACCCAGCTTCTGGGTCACCGTGACGTAGGCTTGAGCGACTTCGTCGGCAAGATCGGCCGACTCCAGTACGTTCATGCCACCCAGCAGCATAAGCGGCAAGGAGTTACCGGCGGTTAAGCCGGCAACGTTAATATGACGCTCTTGAGATCGGTCTTGAGAAGCCATGCTTCTGCCCTCTTATTCCTGCGAGTTCGCGTGGGCGCGACTGCGCGCTGTTTTGTAATCCAAGGCGGCGTTCACAAAGCCAGAGAACAGCGGGTGACCATCACGGGGAGTAGAAGTGAACTCCGGGTGGAACTGGCAGGCTACGTACCAAGGGTGGTCAGCCAGCTCGATGACTTCAACCAGCGATTGGTCGACGCTCTTGCCTGAGATAACCAAGCCCGCCTTTTCAAGCTCATCGATAAACTGGTTATTGACCTCGAAGCGGTGACGGTGGCGCTCGACAATCTCATCCGAGCCGTAGGCTTCGCGTGCTTTGGTTCCCGATGCCAAATGGCATACCTGGCCACCTAAGCGCATGGTGCCGCCTAAATCAGACGCTGCATCGCGCAGCTCGACTTTGCCTTCTGGGCTTAGCCACTCGGTGATCAAACCTACTACCGGGTGCTGGGTGTCGTGGGTGAACTCGGTAGAGTTGGCATCGTTCCAGCCTGCCACATTACGGGCAAACTCAATCACCGCCACCTGCATACCCAGGCAAATACCCAGATATGGCACGTTGTTTTCGCGGGCGAATTGAGCGGTCATAATCTTGCCTTCTACGCCGCGCTCGCCGAAGCCGCCGGGCACCAGAATAGCGTCTTTACCCGCCAAGCGCTCGGTGCCATGACGCTCGATGTCTTCGGAGTCAATATAGTCGACGTTGACCTTAATGCGACCCTGGATGCCAGCGTGAATCAGCGCTTCGTTGAGCGACTTGTAGGCATCCAGCAGCTCCATGTATTTACCGACCATGGCAATACTGACGGATTTGAGCGGGTTGAGCTTGGCATCAAGTACCTTCACCCACTCGGATAAATCTGCTTCCGGGGCTTCCAGGCGCAGCTTATCGCAAACGATCTCGTCCAGACCGTGTTCATGGAGCATCAGCGGAATGCGATAGATCGTATCGGCATCCTGCAGCGGTACCACGGCACGCTCTTCGACGTTGGTGAACAGGGCGATTTTGCGGCGCTCGCTCTCTTCCAGTTCAACTTCGCTGCGGCAAATCAGAATATCCGGCTGGATACCGATGGAACGCAGTTCTTTAACACTGTGCTGGGTCGGTTTGGTTTTGGTCTCACCGGCCGTTTTGATGTAGGGCACCAGGGTCAGGTGCATAAACAGCGCGCGGTTGGCGCCCTGCTCACTACGAATTTGGCGGATCGACTCCAGGAAAGGCAGTGATTCGATATCACCAACCGTGCCGCCGATCTCTACCAGCGCCACATCAAAACCTTCACCGCCCGCGTAAACGCGCTCTTTAATCTCGTCGGTGATATGCGGAATGACCTGGACGGTGCCACCGAGATAGTCGCCCCGACGCTCTTTACGCAGCACGTGCTCGTAGACACGACCGGTCGTAAAGTTGTTGCGCTGGGTCATTTTGGTGCGAATAAAGCGCTCGTAATGCCCGAGATCAAGATCGGTTTCGGCGCCATCTTCTGTGACGAACACCTCACCGTGCTGGAAGGGGCTCATGGTGCCCGGATCCACGTTGATGTACGGGTCGAGCTTGAGCATGGTGACCTTAAGGCCGCGGGCCTCTAAAATCGCCGCAAGCGAGGCGGAGGCGATGCCCTTGCCAAGAGAGGACACAACGCCGCCGGTCACGAAGATATATCGTGTCATGGATAACCTGTCGAAACGTGATCAGAAGGCACGGCAGAAAGCCACGCCAGGATGGGTCGACAGACTAGCAGATTACGACCTAAGGCTCAATTTGAACTGCACTGCTTAAAGTACGCGCTGTCATTCTGAAGCATCGCATCTTGTCATTGAGAGGAGCGCAGCGACGCGGCAATCTAACCCAGATCGCCACGCTTCGCTCGCGATGACATGAAGCTAAATACGCGCTGTAAATTGTGAAGCATCGCGCCCTGTCATTGCGAGGAGCACAGCGACGCGGCAATCTAACCCAGATCGCCACGCTTCGCTCGCGATGACATGAAGCTAAATACGCGCTGTAAATTGTGAAGCATCGCGCCCTGTCATTGCGAGGAGCACAGCGACGCGGCAATCTAACCCAGATCGCCACGCTTCGCTCGCGATGACATGAAGCTAAATACGCACTGTAAATTGTGAAGCATCGCGCCCTGTCATTGCGAGGAGCGCAGCGACACGGCAATCTAACCCAGACCGCCACGCTTCGCTCGCGATGACATGAAGCTAAATACGCGCTGTAAATTGTGAAGCATCGCGCCCTGTCATTGCGAGGAGCACAGCGACGCGGCAATCTAACCCAGATCGCCACGCTTCGCTCGCGATGACATGAAGCTACATACGCGCTGTAAATTGTGAAGCATCGCGCCCTGTCATTGCGAGGAGCACAGCGACGCGGCAATCTAACCCAGATCGCCACGCTTCGCTCGCGATGACATGAAGCTAAATACGCGCTGTAAATTGTGAAGCATCGCGCCCTGTCATTGCGAGGAGCACAGCGACGCGGCAATCTAACCCAGATCGCCACGCTTCGCTCGCGATGACATTTAGCTAAAGCATCGCGCCCTGTCATTGCGAGGAGCGCAGCGACGCGGCAATCTAACCCAGATCGCCACGCTTCGCTCGCGATGACATTAAGCCTATAAAGGCACTTCTTTCACACGCCCAGGTAATCCAGAATACCTTCTGCAGCCTGGCGACCTTCGTAAATCGCCGTGACCACCAAATCAGAACCGCGCACCATATCGCCACCGGCAAAGATTTTTTCGTTGCTGGTTTGGAAGGCGTACTGGCCGTGCTCCGGCGCGGTGACGCGATCGCGCTCGTCGACCTGAATATTGGCGCTATCGAACCACGGTGCAGGGCTTGCCTGGAAGCCAAAAGCGATAACCACAGCATCCGCCGCAATGATCTCTTCAGAACCGGGCACCACTTCAGGGCGCTGACGGCCGTTTTCATCCGGCTCACCCAAGCGTGTGCGCACAACTTTCACGCCTTCGACCTTCTCTTCACCGACGACCGCCACCGGCTGACGGTTGAACAGAAACTCAACGCCCTCTTCACGAGCATTGGAGACTTCACGGCGCGACCCCGGCATGTTGCCTTCGTCACGACGGTACGCACAGGTCACGCTGGTAGCGTTTTGACGAATCGAGGTACGGTTACAGTCCATCGCCGTATCACCGCCGCCCAGCACTACCACACGCTTGCCTTCCATGGAGATATAGTCGTTAGGATCTTTTTCAAAGCCCAGGCAGCGATTAACGTTGGCAATCAGGAAATCGAGGGCCTTGTACACGCCCGGCAGATCTTCGCCAGGGAAGCCGCCTTCCATGTATTTATAAGTCCCCATACCCAGGAAGACCGCGTCGTACTCCTGCATCAAGGTCTCAAACTCAATATCGGTACCGATTTCGGTATTCAGGCGGAACTCGACGCCCATCTCTTCAAAGACTGCCCGGCGGCGCTCCATCACGCTCTTTTCCAGCTTGAACTCGGGAATACCAAAGGTCAGCAGGCCACCGATTTCCGGGTACTTGTCGAACACCACCGGCTTGACGCCGTTACGGGCCAAAATATCCGCACAGCCCAGGCCCGCAGGGCCTGCGCCAATGATGGCGACTTTTTTATCCGTCCAGGTAACGTGGGACATATCCGGGCGCCAGCCCATGGCAAACGCCGTATCGGTGATGTACTTCTCCACCGAGCCGATGGTGACCGCACCAAAGCCGTCATTCAGCGTGCAGTCGCCTTCGCACAGACGATCCTGGGGGCACACGCGACCACATACTTCGGGCAGCGAGTTGGTTTTGTGCGACAGCTCAGCGGCTTCAATAATGTTGCCTTCCACCACCAGCTGTAGCCAGTTGGGAATATAGTTGTGCACCGGGCACTTCCACTCACAGTACGGGTTACCGCAGTGCAGGCAGCGATGCGCCTGGCTGGCCGCATCGGTAGGTTTATACGGCTCGTAAATTTCCGCAAACTCTTTGGCACGGGCGCGGGCATCTTTCTTCTGTGGATCCTGACGACCCACATCGACAAACTGAAAATCGTTATTCAAACGGTTAGCCATGATCTCTCTCCTGTCAGCGTGAGGGGCATAAGCGGGTTATTGCGGCTGACGCCGAGACTGATCCAGCAAACTACCCAAGCTGGCTGCTTTTGGCTTAACCAGCCAGAAGTGGCGCGCATAGTCGCTGAAGTCTTCCAGAATAGCCGCCCCACGCGCGGAACCCGTCGCGGCCACATAGGCTTCGATCATTTCACGCAGGTGACGACGATACGCCTCCATGGCCTCTGTGTTAACGCGGTGAATTTCGACCAGTTCGTGGTTGTACTTATCCACGAAGGTGCGCTCTTCATCCAACACATAGGCAAACCCACCGGTCATGCCCGCACCGAAGTTGACCCCGGTCTCACCGAGCACGCAGACCAAACCGCCGGTCATATATTCGCAACAGTGGTCACCTGCGCCCTCGATCACCGCTGAAGCGCCAGAGTTACGCACCGCAAAGCGCTCGCCCGCGGTACCGGCGGCGAATAGTGTCCCGCCAGTGGCACCATACAGGCAGGTGTTGCCGATAATGGCCGTTTTATGACTCTCAAACTGGCTGACTTTGGGCGGTACAATCACGATACTGCCGCCGTTCATGCCCTTGCCGACGTAGTCGTTGGCGTCGCCTTCCAGGAAAAGATTCAGACCCCGAGCATTCCATACCCCGAAGCTCTGCCCCGCCACGCCGACGAAATTGGCCGTGACCGGCGCCGCTTCCAATCCCTCTTCACCGTAGCGTTTGGCAATGGCACCAGAGGTGAGTGCACCCACGCTGCGGTCACAGTTGGTGATGGTGAAGTGGAATTCACCGCCCGACTGGCTTTCGATAGCATCTTTCAGCGCCGCCAGCACTTCCTGGTTTTTAGCGCCCGGATCGTGGGGCACGTTACGGCTAACCCTGCAGAACTGCGGCGCATCTTTGGGTACAAAATCATTGGCCAGCAGCGGCGTTAGATCGAGCTTACGCTGGGAAGCCGTATCGCCTTCAAGTACTTCCAGAAGGTCGGTACGCCCGATCAAATCAGTGAGCTTGCACACACCGAGCATAGCCATCAGCTCACGCACTTCTTCGGCGATAAAGCGGAAGTAGTTCTTGACCATATCCACGGTGCCGCGGAAGTGCTCGCCGCGCAGGAAGTCATCCTGAGTCGCGACCCCAGTGGCACAGTTGTTGAGGTGACAGATACGCAGGTATTTACAGCCTAACGCCACCATGGGCGCGGTACCGAAACCGAAACTCTCGGCGCCGAGAATCGCCGCTTTGACCACATCCAGGCCGGTTTTCAGTCCGCCATCGGTCTGCAGGCGAATCTTGTCACGCAGGCCATTGATACGCAGCGCCTGGTGCACTTCCGGCAGCCCCAATTCCCAGGGTGAACCGGCGTGCTTGATCGAGGTCAGCGGGCTCGCCGCTGTACCGCCATCGTAGCCTGATACGGTAATCAAATCCGCGTAGGCCTTGGCCACACCGGTGGCGATCGTGCCGATCCCTGGCTCGGAAACCAGTTTCACCGACACCTGGGCATCCGGATTGACCTGCTTAAGGTCAAAAATCAGCTGGGCCAAATCCTCGATAGAGTAAATATCGTGGTGCGGCGGCGGCGAAATCAGCGTGACGCCGGGGACTGCGTAGCGCAGCCGAGCAATCAGCTGGTTTACCTTGCCGCCGGGTAACTGACCGCCCTCACCGGGCTTGGCGCCTTGGGCGACCTTGATCTGCAGTACTTCTGCATTGACCAGATACGCCGGGGTTACACCAAAGCGGCCAGAGGCAATCTGCTTGATCTTGGAGCTGCGAATGGTGCCGTAGCGGGCTGGATCTTCACCGCCCTCACCGGAGTTGGAACGCCCGCCGGCTTCGTTCATGGCCTGGGCCAGCGCTTCGTGGGCTTCCGGCGATAGCGCCCCCAGTGACATACCGGCGCTATCAAAGCGCGGCAGTAAATCTTCAACCGGCTCTACGTCTTCCAGCGCAATCGGTGTTTCCGCAGGCTTGAGCTTGAGCAAGTCACGAATAGTGGCCACAGGCCGCTCGTTCACCAATTGAGCAAACTTTTTCCACTTGGTATAGCTGCCTTCCTGAACCGCCGCCTGTAGCGACATCACCACATCGGGGTTGTAGGCGTGGTACTCGTGGCCGTGGACATACTTGAACATGCCGCCTTGGGAGATGCCTTTACGGGGAATCCAGGCATCTTTCGCCAGCAGCGCTTGCTGCATCTGCAGCTCGGCAAAACCGGCGCCCTGAATGCGCGACGCCATACCGACAAAGCAGAGATCCATTACTTCATCTGCCAAGCCCACGGCTTCAAACAGCATCGAGCCGCGGTAGGAAGCCAGCGTCGAGATACCCATTTTAGACAGGATCTTGAACAGGCCTTTCTGCAGCCCTTTACGGTAGTTCTCACGACCGTCAGCCGGGTTGCCGGTCAGCTCGCCCGTGCGGTGCATATCCGCCATGACCTGATAAGCGAGCCACGGATAAACCGCCGTAGCGCCCACGCCAAACAGCACCGCCATTTGGTGGGCGTCGCGAGCGTAGCCGGTTTCTACCACGATGTTGGCGTTGGGGCGCAGCGCCAACCGGCCTAAGTGAGAGTGCACGGCACCCACGGCCAGGGCGGCCTGAATGGGAATCAGCCCTTTCGTCAGCTCCGCATCGGTGAGTACCAGAATGACTTTCCCGGCGCGGACTTGAGCTTCTGCCTCCTCACATAAAGCTTTAAGCGCTTGATGCAAGCTCTGCTGTTCGGGGTCGTAACCCAACGACAGTGTATAGCTGGCAAACGCTGGATCGTCCTGGCTAACCAAAGCGGTAAACTTGCGTGGGGACAGTACCGGCGTGGTCAAGATCAAGCGGTGCGCGTGCTCAGGCGTCGCTTTAAAGACGTTAAGCTCAGCGCCACAGCAGGTTTCCAGCGACATCACGATCGCTTCGCGCAGCGGGTCGATGGGCGGGTTGGTGACCTGGGCAAACTTCTGACGGAAGAAGTCAGTTAGCAGGCGCGGACGGCTCGACAGCACCGCCATGGGCGTATCGTCGCCCATGGAGCCAACGGCTTCCTGGCCACTCTCTGCCAGCGGGCGCAGCACCTGGTCACGCTCTTCGAAGCTAACCTGGAACAACTTCTGCTGAACGTTGAGCGAATCGGCATCCATGGTTTGGAAACGCGCAAGCTCGGTCAGTGCCGACTCTAAATAGTTCGCCTCCTGCTTAAGCCAACGCTTATAGGGGTAGGCAGATTTCAGCCGCTCATCGATATCAGTGGTGTGCAGCACTTCGCCGGTTTCGGTATCCACGGCGAGCATTTGACCAGGGCCAACGCGGCCTTTAGCGACCACGTCTTCCGGCTTATAGCCGTAGGTGCCAATTTCAGAGGCCAGGGTAATGTAGCCATTCTTGGTCATTACCCAGCGCGCCGGACGCAGGCCGTTACGGTCAAGCATACATACCGCTTGCCGGCCGTCGGTCATCACTACGCCCGCCGGGCCGTCCCACGGCTCCATGTGCATGGAGTTATATTCGTAGAAGGCGCGCAGCTCGGCGTCCATGGTTTCGACGTTCTGCCACGCCGGCGGCACCATCATGCGTACCGCGCGGTGCAGCTCCATACCGCCGGTCAGCAACACTTCCAGCATGTTGTCCATACTGGAGGAGTCGGAGCCGGTGGTGTTAACGATCTCGTCCAGCTCGGTGATATCCGGCAGACGCTCGTTAACGAAGTTGGCTTTACGCGAGTTCGCCCAGCCGCGGTTGGCCTCAATGGTGTTGATCTCGCCGTTATGGGCCAATAGACGGAACGGTTGTGCCAACGGCCAGCGCGGAGCGGTATTGGTCGAGAAGCGCTGGTGGAAAACGCAGATGGCGGTTTCCAGGCGCGGGTCATTCAAGTCCTGATAAAACGCCGGTAGGTCTTCCGGCATCACCAGGCCTTTATAGGAGACCACTTCTGAAGAGAGCGAGGCGACGTAGAAGTCCTCTTCGTCGCGTAGCGCCTGCTCGGCGCGGCGGCGGGCCATAAACAGGTCAACATCGAAGTGTTCACCCTGGCCTGGCTGCACAAACAGCTGGCGAATACGTGGCAGGCAGTCCAGCGCCATGGGGCCGCAAACGCTAGAGTCAGTGGGCACATCGCGCCAGCCCAACACGTTAAGACCACGCGCTTCCAGCTCACCCGCCAGAGTGTCGCGAGCACGCGCTTCACGGGCATCATCGTTGGGTAGAAACACCACACCCACGGCAAAGCGTTCGCCCAGCTCAGCATCAAACGCCTCTTTGGCCAGCGCCTGCATAAACGGGGTGGGCATTTTCAACAGCAAACCACAGCCATCGCCGGTTTTGCCGTCGGCAGCGATACCACCCCGGTGGGTCATGCAGGTCAGGGATTCAATGGCAGTTTTCAGCAAATCGTGGCTAGCCTGGCCTTCCATATGGGCAATCAGGCCAAAACCACAGTTATCGCGAAACTCGCCAGGCTGGTGAAGACCTCTATTCATGGGCGTGCCTCTACTAGTCAGCGTATTTTTTTAGCAGCGTGCTTATGGTATAAAGGACGGTTTCGCTTTTTTTTATAGTGCTTATAACCTGCCCAGAATGGGGTACTTCCCAAGTTCGCTGCCGCAACAAAATGGCCGGTCAGCATAGCGATTGCTAGCCACTTTGCGCAATCTCTTGGCGCCCACATTGTTAGAGAAACTCTTTTCAAATCCTGTATTTGCATCCTCATTCAAGGAAAAAATACATATACTTCAACCACTTGTAACAAGGTAAAACGCTATTTTAACGCTTTTTATTTTCCATTAAACTTTAGTCTAAATAGCGCTCACAAACCCATGCCGATAGCGCATAAGGCATACGGATTATATAAAACAGCGTTCGACAAATGGGCTCATGATGCAGCCAAGCGAATAAAAAAACCGCCCAATGAAAACCACTCTACGTAAGGAGCGATCCATTGGGCGGGTAGGATATAGCTGGCCAGGTTTTGAAATGAATAAGTTTTGAAATGACTAGCTTGTGAAAGGATTACTTTTCCACTGGACAGCGCGGGTAATCATCGAGCAGCGTGCGAAGGACATCAACGGGCGTGGCATCGCTAACACAAGCATCGCCCAGGGCGTTAAGCAGCACCAAGCGCAGCCGCGTATCGATATTTTTCTTATCCAGCCGCATGCGGGTTAAAAAGTCATCGCTGGTCATATTCGCCGGTGCCGCCAACGGTAGCTCGGCGCTCTCGATCACCGCCAGGCTGCGTGCTAGCGCCGCATCGGTGAGCCAGCCCAAGCGTCGGGAAAGCGTTGCCGCCATGGCCATGCCAGCGCCCACGGCTTCGCCGTGTAGCCAGTTGCCGTAGCCCTGATGCGCCTCAATGGCATGACCAAAGGTGTGGCCCAGGTTGAGCAGCGCGCGGACGCCCTGTTCCGTCTCATCTTCGGCAACAATGTCTGCTTTGATTTGGCAACTGCGCGCAATGGCGTCTGCGACGACCTCAGGCTCCACATCAAGTAGTGCGGGCATGTTGGCTTCCAGCCAGCTTAAAAACGCTTCGTCGCGGATCAGGCCGTACTTGATAACCTCGGCCAGCCCGGCGGAGAGTTCGCGACGGGGCAGACTCTTGAGCGTATCAATATCCACCAGCACCGCTTTGGGCTGCCAGAAGGCGCCAATCATGTTTTTCCCCAGCGGATGGTTAACGCCGGTTTTACCCCCCACCGACGAATCCACCTGGGAAAGCAGCGTGGTGGGCACTTGGATAAACGCTACACCTCGCTGATAGGAAGCGGCGGCGTAGCCGACCATATCGCCGATCACTCCACCGCCTAAAGCAATTAGCGTGCAGCGGCGGTTAAAACCGGCCTCTAGCAGCGCGTCCCAAATACGGCTTACCTGTTCGATGGTTTTGTATTGCTCGCCATCGGGGAGTATGACCGTGCGCACTTCCAGATGATCCGGCAGGCTAGCGCAAAGCTTGTCCAGGTAGAGCGGCGCGATAGTCTCGTTAGTGACGACCATCACCTGCTGGCCGGCCAGATAGGGCGTTAGCATATCGGCACGCCCTATCAGCTCGGTGCCAATATGAATCGGATAGCTGCGCTCGTCTAAAGCAACATGAAGGGTGCGTTGCGAGCTGGCTGTCGAGTTCATGGCGATACCTTATGGTTAAGCGTTTTAGCCGACGATGATGAGGGCTCGAGTGGATCCACCAGCCGATGCACCCGGCGCAGAATTTCATTGACCACCGCTCGCGGGCTGCGCCGGTCGGTGCGCACGGCAATATCCGAGGTGGCGCGATAGAGCGGGTCGCGCTGGGCAAACATATCGTTGAGCACCTGCTCGCGGTTGGCGCACTGCAGCAGTGGCCGGTTGCGATCTTTCGCTGTCCGTTTGAGCTGCTGGTCGACGGTGGTCAGCAGATAAACCACCGTGCCACGCTCGCGAAGTGCGCGGCGATTCTCTTCGCGCAGCACCGCACCGCCGCCAGTGGCGACGACGACCGGAGAGAGCCGGGTTAGCTCATCAATCATATGAATTTCCCGCAGGCGAAAGCCCTGCTCGCCCTCGACATCAAAAATCCACGGGATATCTGCCCCGCAGCGGTCTTGGATGGCGTGGTCACTGTCGTAAAACGGGCGCGCAAGCTCGGCCGCCAATAGGCGACCAATGGTGCTTTTGCCAGCCCCCATGGGGCCTATGAGAAATAAATTGGGTAAATCCTGCATCAGCGAACCGTTAAGCCATCGTCTAGGAGTCGTGGAGTAATAAAGACTAACAACTCTACCTTTTCATTGCTCTCTTCGGTATAGCGAAACAGTCTACCGAGCAAAGGAATGTCACCCAAAAGCGGTGTTTTGGCGATTTGGCGCAGCTCTTCGGTGGTCAAAATTCCGCCTAACACCACCGTTTGGCCGTTATCTACCAGCACTTGGGTCTCAATCTGGTTGGTATCAATCGGCGGTTCACCGCCAAACTCCGATTCACGAAAACTGTCATTTTTAATCACCAGATCCATAATAATGCGGTTATCCGGGGTAATCTGCGGGGTGACTTCCAATGAAAGCTCGGCTTCTTTGAATTCGGTATCCAGGTTGTCGTTGCCATCCACACTCTGAAAGGCACGCTCTTCACCCTGGCTAATTTTGGCGGTACGTTGATTGGCGGTAATAATTCTGGGCTGAGAAATAGTCTGGCTTTTCCCTTCGCTTTCCAGTGCGCGCAGCTCCAAATCCAACAGGATATCACCAGATAAGTAGCCAAAGCTAAAACCGGTGCCCGGCCCAGTGGCAGCACCTAAATCCACAGCCAGGCCGCCCTGTGACCGGTTGATGCCATCGGGGTTGATATCGCGTCGGCTGAAGGTGCCGTCTTCCCCCTCCTGAAAGCCGCGGGTACTCGACATACCCCAGTTAACTCCCAATTCACGGGAAGCAGTGTCCCTTGCAATGACAATGCGTGCCTCAATCTGTACCTGCCGAACAGCCACATCCAGGCGGTCAATGGTGCGGGCAATATCACGCACTTGATCAGCGGTATCTTGCACCAGCAGCGTATTGGTGCGGTTATCAATGCTGACGCGCCCCCGATCGGTGAGCAAACCAAAGCCGTCATCGCCACCTCCGCGTAGCAACTGAGCTAAATCTTTGGCCCGCGCATACTTGATCTCGATAAACTCGGTGACCAACGGCGAGAGCGTTTCGCGCTGATTGCGTGCCTCTAGTTCCTGGCGTTCCAAATCGGCCAGTTCACTCGCGGGCGCGACCAAGATCACATTGCCCTGTTCACGACTCGATAGCCCCTTACTTTGCAAAATCAGTTCGAGCGCCTGATCCCAGGGCACATCATTTAAATTGAGCGTTACACGCCCCGATACGCTATCGCTGGCGACTAAATTTAGCCCGGTGAATTCGGCCAGCTTCACTAGCACCGAGCGTACTTCTATATCCTGAAAATTAAGACTCAACCGTTCGCCAGTGAAGCGTTCAACTGCCGCCTGGGCGGGTTGCACCTCCTGACTGGCGGGCTGGACTTCCACAGTAAGCGTGCGGCCACTTTGCGTGGAGATCATCGCATAAGCACCCTGCGTGGCGATCGCTAACTGGGTGGCGTCCTGGCTGGTGCGGGGCGTAATCCGTGTTATGGGAGTGGCGAAATCGGTGACATCGTAGATTTGGTTAAGCGAGTCTGGAATCGCCACATCGCGCAGATCCACCATCACTTGATCGGGACCACCTTCCCGCACGTTCGCCTCGACGCCTTCGCGATCAAAGGTGACTATCAACCGTCCGGCACCATCTGCACCGCGACGAAAGTCAATATTCTCAACCTGCGGCCCTTCATCGGTTTCAAGCCCCGCTGAAGCGATGCTGGGCGAAGGGCTAGGCAAGCGGCTGGCACCTGAAGCAAAGGTAATGCGTAGGCGATCATCCATTACCCGTGATGTGAACGCCTGCGACTCGCTCAGATTGACCACCAAACGCATGCGGCCATTGCCCTCCAGCGCGGTAATCTGTTCGATACCATTACGATTAACGTTGATGCGCCGATCAGTGAGACCACTTTGGGTTGCTGCCAAATCCAGCGTCACTCGGGGAGGAGAATCTAAACGGTAGCTGCGTAGTTCAGGCATATCACCGGTAAAACGCAGGTCAAGATGGGTTCCACCGTTCTTAGCGGGTTGAACCTCAATACCGGTCAGCACCGAGGCAGCTGCCAATGAGGGCAACAGTAAGCATAGTGCGGCCATGGCCATGTAGAGAGTGATTCGCCAAGCTGTAACTGCCATGAGATGTATCCGCTTACTCGCTGTTTTCGTTGATGACTAGTGACACTTGCCGCTCCTGCCACCCTTCAGGCTGAGTGAACACCCGTTCGTTAACGCGTATTTCTTGGGCGTTGATCTGGGCGATACGCCCATAGTCGGTGCCCATATAGTTACCCTCTTTGACGCTGGTCACGTTGCCATCCGGCGATGCAATCAACGCCACTTGTCGCTCTCCCATACGCATGGTACCGACCAATCGCAGCTCTTGCAGTGAGAAGCGCTCCAGCGGCTCTGGCGCGCGCTGCCGGTCGGGAGCGAGCGCAACTTCGCCTCGATCAGCGCTATCCTGAGCAATCTCGTCGGGAGGCAAAAAAGGGCTACGCCCGTCGCTATACAAGTAGGATAAATCTTGGTTTTCGGGCAGCGCGACAGCCATAACCGGCGGTTGCCCGCCAGGGGACTGACGAATATCGGCCAGCGTGCCTTCAAGCTGAGCCAAGTCGGCGTCTGCACAGCCGGTGAGCACCACCGCGGAGACCGTCAAGGTGACGGCCGAGGTTGCCCTTCTTGTTGCTACAAAAAGCAGTTGTTCAGCTCTCATGGCGCCTGCGCCCCCTCTGTGGAGGTTTGGTCGCTCTCCTCCACATAGCGGTAGGTGCGGGCCAAAAGCGAAAGACGCAGCGCTTCGCCGCGGCCATCGGCGGGTTCCAGGTTAAAATCGTGCTGGGTCACCATGCGGGGTAGCGAGGCGATATCGGCACTAAAGCGCGCTAACTGGTGATAGCCGCCACGCACCTGTATATCCAGCGGCTGCTCGACATAATGGGCCTGGGCTTGCGCTGGGCGCAGCCGAATCGTTTCAATGGTCAGGCGGTTATCGGCGGCGGCATCGCTAATGCTATCCAGCAGCGAGGGGATTTCTGCATCGGTAGGGAGCATGGTACGCAAGCGCCCCACCTGCCCTTCCAGAGTCGCCAACTGATCGCGCATTTCCGGCAGGAAGGCCGCTTGCGAGGCTTTGCTGCGGTATTCGCTCAGCAGCCTGGCTTCTTGGCGCTGGGCGACCATCAAGGCCTCGCGCTGTTCACTCACCACTAGCCACAGCATGACGCTCAATGCTGCCAGCAGCGCCAAGCAGCAGCACAGCACTTTTAATAGCCACGGCCAGCCGCCGGCCTCTTTAACGTCTAGATCCCGCCAGTCGACATCCCACAGGTGCTGCCACTCAATAGCCCACTGCTCGCGGTTAAGCGTCATGGAAGCGCCTCCTCAACGCCTTGCGGCAGCGCTGCGGTGGTCTGTTCCACATCAAAACGAAATACTCGGCCTGAGCCGTTTTGCTCACTCTCTACCGCCAATAGCGAGGGCACAGCCAACCCCGGTAGAGCGGCAATGCGGCGCAGTTGCTCGGAAACCTGGCGATCACTGCCTGCCACCGCAGTAACACTGACGTTATTCCCGCTCTTCGATAAGCGTTGATAAATGACGCCATTGGCCACGCTCTCTGCCACATCATTAAACAGCTGCACAGCATCCGTTCGCTCGGTCTGCAGCGCCTGAAACACCGCGATCTGCTCGCCTAAACGCTCGGCTTCGCTGGAGTAGCGTGAGACGCTCTCGATATCGGCATTAAGACGCTCAATGTGGTTACTAATGTAAGCATTACGTTGCTGCTGGGCTGCCAGCTTGAGCTGGTAAAAATGCGCGACCAGCAGGCCCAGTACTACACCCACCACCAACATGCCCGCCACCACGACGTAGAATTTGCGGGTTCGCCGTTCACGCTGCGCTTCCCGCCAGGGCAGAAGATTAATCGTCATGCTCATTGGTTAACTCTTATTGACCATGTCTCATTGACCATGTCTCATTGACCATGTCTCATTGACTTACCCTCATGGCCAAGCCACCCGCGGTAAGCATCGCTGGGGCATCGCTAGTCAACGCCTGAAGGTTCAAGCGCTTGTTCATCCGCATGCTCTGGAAGGGGTTGGCAATGGTCACCGACATACCGCTATCTTCAGCAATGCGCTCGGCAAGCCCTGGAATCACACTCGAACCGCCCGCTAATACGATGTGTTGCACTTCTTGCTGACGCCCGGCGGTGTAATAGAGCTGCAGGGAGCGCCCCACCTGCTGCACCACGGTTTCCAAAAAAGGGTTGAGAACACGCTCATGGTAATCATCGGGTAGCACGCCGCGCTCTTTGGCGAAACCCGCTTCCTCCATGCTTAAATCGTAGCGGTCGCGAATCGCATCGGTGAGCTGACGGCCGCCAAACAGCGTATCGCGGGTATAAACGATATGCCCGCCGCGGACGACGTGGAAAGCATTCATATTGGCACCAATGTCCACCAGACCAACACAGGCGGTAGGGTCATTCTCCACCTTAAGCTGGCGCCGCAGCTCGGCAAGTGAACGCTCCATGGCGAAGGTCTCCACGTCCACTGCCGCAGGCTTTAAACCTGCCCGTTCTAGCGTGTCGATGAGCTGCGTCACATCCTGCTGCCGACAGGCGACCAACACTACCTGCTGGTGCTCATCGTCAAAGGGCGCAGGGCCAAGGCACTCAAAATCAAATGCCACTTCATTGAACGGAAATGGAATATGGCGGTCGGATTCGGCCACGATGCGCTCTTCGATCTCCTCATCGCTTAACCCGATAGGGAAGCTCAGCGTTTTGGTAATCGCGGCGCTAGCGGGAACAGCCACTGCAGCTTTACGGGTAGAGGGTTTAGCGTGTTCTACTGCACGACTAAGCACACTGGCAACGCCATCGATATCGCGAATTCGACGCTCCACAACCGCCCCTTCGCGAAGTGGTCGCACGGCATAGCTTTCTACCTGGTAATTATCGTGGCATTGTTTTAGCTCAAGCAGCTTGACGGTCGCCGAGGTAATATCGACGCCAATCAACCCTTTACCAGGTTTTAGAAAGCGCATATTGGGTCTGGCTCCACCTGCTTGTCGCCCGTTTTCACATGTGATTTGAGGTTACATGATTTTTAGTTCCGTCACACGCGAACCCACTTAGCGCATATCAACACTGGTGGCCGCCGCTTCAGGTTCCTATAATGGCTGCCAATTGCATGATACGGCCGTTTAGATGCCGATCTTTTCATTCTTCCCAGGGTGCTCTTCGTACATGACGTTTCTTCGAACCCTTATTGTGTCGCTGTTTTTTCTCATCGTCTCGTTGGTGGGCGCCACCGCCTTAGCCGTGGTGGGGGCCGCCATTTACTTTGCCCCAGGGCTGCCCGACGTTCGCCAACTGCAGGACTTCGAACTGCACACACCGCTACGTATTTTCACCCAAGACGGTAAATTGATTGGCGAGTTCGGCGAAGAGCGCCGCATGGCGATCAATTTTGATGAAATTCCGCAGGATATGATCAATGCCTTGATCGCCGCCGAAGATGCCAGCTATTTTGACCACGCCGGTGTCGACCCGCGGGGCCTGGCGCGGGCGGTGGTTCAACTTGCGATGAGTGGCGATATCCAATCGGGCGGCTCGACGATCACCATGCAGGTCGCGCGTAACTATATGCTGACACTCGATCAGACGTTTACGCGTAAAATTCGTGAAATCCTGCTGGCACTACAAATGGAGCAGATACTCGATAAAGAGGAAATCTTCGAACTTTACGTGAACAAGATTTTCCTGGGCAATCGCGCCTACGGTATCGCTGCCGCCGCCGAAACCTATTACGACAAGCCCCTCGCCGAGCTTAGCCTAGCGCAAACGGCCATGATTGCGGGGCTGCCCAAGGCACCTTCTGCCTTTAACCCGCTGGCTAACTCCGAGCGTTCGCTGATTCGTCGCAACTGGATTCTGTTCCGTATGCGCGAACTCGGCTACATCGATGATGCCACCTATCAGACAGCGGTTCAGGATCCTGTAACGGCCCGCCGCCACTATACCCAAGCTGAAGTCGATGCCGCCTATGTCTCCGAAATGGCACGTCAGTATGCCGTGGAACGCTTTGGCGATGACGCTTACACCGGTGGCTATCGTATTTACACTACGATTGATAGCGAGCTGCAGCCCTTTGCCCGCCAAGCGCTGGCCAACGGCCTGACGGCCTATGACCTTCGCCATGGCTGGCGCGGGCCGGAGCAGCGTGAGATCGCGGCAAGCCTTGTCGAGGCCCAGGAGCAAACCGCGACCCAAGGCCTGGAGGAGGAGCTTTCTGAGTCTCCCGAAATTCGCCAAACCGCACGCCAAGCCGCCCAGCGCAGCCAAACGGAAGTCGAAGGGATCGAGGGTGACGTCAGCAACTGGGTTCAGGTGCTTGAGCGCACGCCCAATTATGGCCTGCTTCAACCCGCCATCGTGGTAGAAAGTAGCGGCCGCGAAATGCAGGTGCTAACTCGCAACGATGGTCTACAGACGATCGGCTGGGAAGGTTTGAACTGGGCACGCCCTTACCTGAGTCCGCGGAGCCGCGGAGCTGCACCCAGCTCGGCTGAGGAGATTGCTGTACGGGGTGATATGGTGCGCGTCATTGAGAATGAAGACGGTTCGCTACGCCTCTCTCAACAGCCGGATACCGAAGGCTCGCTGGTCGCTCAAGACCCTCAAACGGGTGCTATCCTGGCACTCCAGGGCGGTTTCGACTTTAACGCCAGCAAGTTCAATCGTGCTGTACAGGCACGACGCCAATCAGGCTCTATCTTCAAGCCGTTTATTTACTTAGCGGCCCTTGAGGATGGAGAGATGAACGCCGCCAGCGTCGTTAATGATTCGCCCGTGGTGCTCGACGATGGCAGTAACTCATTGTGGCGGCCGGTCAACTCCAGCCGTGACTTCCAAGGCCCTATGCGCTTACGTCCAGCCCTTGCCCGTTCGCGCAACCTGGTCACTATTCGCGTTCTACAAACCATGGGGCTGGATTACACGATTAACTTTTTGGAGGGCTTCGGCTTCTCTCCCGCCCAGCTCCCTCGTGGCTTATCATTAGCGCTAGGCAGCGCGAGCTTAACGCCGATGGAAATGACCAACGCTTACGCGGTGCTCGCCAACGGTGGTTTCCAGGTGTCGCCCTGGTTTATTGAGCGGGTTACCCGTGACGACGACAATGAGCTGATTGATGAAGCCACGCCGCAGGTTGCCTGCCCCAGCTGTGCCGAAGACCAGGAGACGGTGGAAATTGATGGCCGCGAATACCCGGTCGCCAAACGGGTAGCCGACCCGGCCGCTGTCTACATTCTACGCGATATGCTGCGTGACGTTATCACCTCGGGCACTGGCCGCGGTGCGCTGAGCCTTAACCGTGAGGATATCGTCGGTAAAACTGGCACCACCAACAGCCAGCGTGACGCCTGGTTTGCGGGCTTCAACAGCAACTTGGTGACTACGGTTTGGGTCGGTAAGGACAGCAACGAGACCATTTCTGAATATGGGGCTCAGGCCGCGCTTCCTATCTGGGTAGAATTCATGGGGGATGCCCTGGAAGGTACGCCGAACGCCGTGCCTGAACGTCCAGCAACGGTGGTCACCGCTCGCGTTGACCCTGACTCCGGCCAACGCTTAGCAGATGGCCAGTCTGGCGGGATTACCGAGCTGTTCCACCAGGATCACTTGCCGGATTACCAGCAGCGCCGCATTAGCCGCGAGCTGGAAGAAGCCAGTGGTTCTGAGGGTTCAGGCACCGCTGAGTCGATCTTCTAACTCGATCTTCTAAACCAGCCAATCCTGTAGCACACCAAACAAAAGGCCCACCAAGCAAAAGGCCCGGAGATTATCTCTCCGGGCCTTTTCTGTTACTGGCTACCTTTGGGTCTGTATATAGGGTCGCCTAACGTTTAACCACTAACGGGGGTCGCAGGTACTTCGCGCTTACTGGCCAACCAGTTAGCGCCAATGGCGACGATCATGACCGCGACACCAGCAATTTCGGTCATCAGATTGGGATAGAACACCCCAAAGATCGCGGCGGTAATCGCGATGCGCGGTAGCCACGACATTTTGGTAAACAGATAGCCTTCCAGCGCCGCGGCAAAGGCACCTAATGCCAGAATGGCAATCACTCCATTCCAGATGACCACCGGCACCGGGCCACCAATGATAATCTCAGGGTTGAAGACCATAAACAGTGGGATCAGGTAGAGCCCTTTGGCAAACTTCCACGCCTGAAAGCTGGTTTCCATCGGCTTACTGCCCGCAATCGCCGCCCCGGCAAAGCCTGCCAAGGCGATGGGAGGCGTCACATTGGAATCCTGGGAGTACCAGAACACGACCAGGTGGGCGACCAGCAGCGGCACACCAAACTCGGCTGTCAGTGCAGGGCCGACGAGGACGATGAGCACGATATAGCTGGCGGTAACGGGCAGCCCCATCCCCAGTACTAAGCTTGCCAACAGTACCATCACCAGCGCCAATACCAGGTTGCCGCCAGAGAAAGCCAGCATCATGGAAGAGAATTTCAGTCCCAAGCCGGTTAAACCCACTACCCCAACGATAATCCCGGCGACTGCACAGGCCATGGAAACCGCTACCGCATTGCGAGCACCTAGTTCCAAGCCCTCGATCAGCTTGGCAAAGCCTGTACGTACCACGTCTTTAACGGCCGTTGCGGTCACTGGCTGGCCCTGCCTGGGCGCCACAAAGAAGAACCACAGCACATAGCGCAATACCGCTACCGCCAAAATGGTGATCACTGCGTAGTAGCCTACCCGCATGGGCGACATACTCATCGCCAGCAGCCAGACCAGCACCGCCAACGGCAGCAGGAAGTGCCAGCCATCCTTCATGACCTGGCGCATCTGCGGCAGTTCATCCTTGGGTAGCCCCTGCATGCCCTGCTTGAGAGCGATGATATGCACAAACAGGTACACCGTCGCGAAATACATGATCGCTGGCAGGATACTGACCTTGACGATGTCCAGGTACGGCGTATTGGTGTACTCAGCAATCAGGAACGCCCCGGCCCCCATTAACGGCGGCATGATTTGCCCGCCGGTCGAGGCCGCCGCTTCGATACCACCTGCCTGCTTGGCTTTGTAGCCCAGCCGCTTCATCAATGGAATGGTAAAAGCACCGGTGGTGACCACGTTGGCAATCGCGCTGCCAGAAATCGAGCCCATGCCCGCCGACGCCAATACCGCCGCCTTGGCTGGCCCGCCACGCTGGCGGCCGGTCGCCGCATAGGCCATATCGATAAAGAATTTACCCGCCCCGGTGCACTCCAAAAAAGCACCAAAGAGGACAAAAATAAAGATATAGGTCGCCGCAACGCCTAGCGGCAGGCCGAAAATACCCTCTTGCCCCAAGTAGAGTTGACCGGCAACTCGATCAATGGTGTATCCGCGGTGCTCAAGAATGCCCGGCATCCACTCGCCAAGCCACGGCAGCTCGCCCCGCGGCCCCGCAAAGGCATACACAATCGCCAAGAGGCCAATCACGGTCATACCAAAACCTACCGCGCGACGGCTGGCTTCCAGTACCGTCACCGTAGCAATACAGGCAACCAGAATATCGGTACTGTTCCAAAAACCCGCACGGCTAAAAATCTCATCCAGGTTGAGTACCAAGTAACCACCGGTGAGAATCGCCCCGGCAAAAAACACTAGATCAAGCCCCCAGCCCAATACACCACGTTTGCGAGTGGGCCCAAAGGCTGGAAACATTAGAAATGCCAGCACCATAATCAGTGCCAGGTGAATACTGCGCTGATAAAAAAGCCCTAAGGGCTGAATACCGGCAGAGTAGAGCTGAAACAGGGAAAGACCCACCGCCACAATGGTGATCGACCACAGCACCATGCGGGGTTGAATCACATTACCGCCAGGCACCACGCTCGACGGCTGATTGGATTCGCTCATGAAGTCCTCGGAAGCGTTAACTAATGTCGTTTTTATTCACGCGGGGATGCGTGAGGGTCTATCAACTGAATGGTCACGCGTTGTCCAGCGGCGTGCTCACTGAGGCTCACTGGCGCATGCTCACCGCCAGGCCACACCACACGATGATTAACAGCCGGTGAACCTACCCTCAACACATAACGGTTATTGGCTACAGGCTCGTTAATGGCATTAATCCAGTAACCGCCCTCACCGTCTGATACCTGCTCGCCGCGGCCAAAAATATGCCCAAGCCCTGCGGCGAAATCGGGTTGATGGCTACGCTCTAATTGCA
This sequence comes from Vreelandella titanicae, assembly GCF_014697095.1. Taxonomy (NCBI): domain Bacteria; kingdom Pseudomonadati; phylum Pseudomonadota; class Gammaproteobacteria; order Oceanospirillales; family Halomonadaceae; genus Vreelandella; species Vreelandella titanicae. The sequence goes on from NZ_CP059082.1 coordinate 97,700, forward strand.
TGACGCCCGCTACATTACGATAGCAGTCCAGCACCGTGAAATGTTCAACGGAGTGCTGCCACTTAATACACCAGCGACCGTCAGCCGGCACCGCTTCATCCACTAGCGTGTCGCCTTGTTCGGTCACCACGGCTAGGCGCATAAACGCCGACGCCGAAGCGGGGGAAGCCCCCACTTCGGCGAACGGACAACATGCAATCAGTAGCGCCATCAGTCGTCGCTGCCACTGCATGGCAATGTCCTCATGGCAATCTGATTATGAAAATATCATTACACGATTAAGGACGCAGACGATCCGGGATTTCAGCACCGACTTCTTCGAAATAGCGCAGTGCGCCCGGGTGCAGCGGCACGGGGGTCGACTCCATAGTGAACTCAACGGTGGTGTCGTTAGCCGCCGGGTGAACCGCAATCAGCTCATCGGTGTTTTCAAACAGCAGTTGGGTGAGTTGATAAGCCAGCTCTTCGTCCATATCGGCATTAACGACCAGCACGTTGGGGATACCGATGGTCTGAACGGCTTCGTCCATACCGTCGTACATACCCGCAGCAAGCTGGTAGGGAGCAAATACCGCTTCTTCTTCCTGGGCATTGGCTACCTCTTCATCAGACAAGCCAATCAGGCGAATATCGCGGGTGGCTGCCAGGTTGAGAATCGAGCTGGTGGGTGGCCCAACGCTCCAGAAGCCGGCGTCGATATCACCGTCGCGAATGGCATCAGCGGTTTCGTTGAAGTTAAGGCGCTGGGGAGTGAAGTCTTCATAGCTAATGCCATTGGCTTCAAGCAATGCACGGGCGTTCAGCTCGGTGCCGCTACCCGGTGCACCGACGGAAACGCGCTTACCCGCTAGATCAGCAATCGATTCGATATCCGACTCGGCCAGGGTCACCAGCTGTACCGCGTTGGGATAAACCGACGCCAGTGCGCGAGTATTTTCAATCTGGCGGCCTTCAAAATCATCCGTGCCGGTATAGGCTTGATAGACCGTATCGGCCAGAGCCAGGGCGAGATCCGCGTCACCGCGCATGATCAGGCCCATATTTTCAACCGAGGCACCGGTCACTTCAGCAGTCGCCTGAGCGCCTTCGATATGGTTGTTGATCATTTCGGCAAAACCACCGCCGATAGGGTAGTAAACGCCACCGGTACCGCCAGTCGCGATTGAGAGTTGTTGAGCGCTTGCTGGAAGTGCAACCGCGAGCATAGAAGCGGCAGCGGCTGTGGTATATAGAGAGCGTAGAGTTTTCATGAGCATTTCCTCCGTCCTGCTTGGACTTATAGGTATGGTTGACGATAAAAAGGAGGTGTTGAAGCCCCAGCTTCTGGCTGCCGTCACGACGAACCGGAAGCGGTGGAGGTGAAGTTAGCACGGCTTATGCGTTGGATGCTAATAGGGCGTTATCAGCGCAGCAGTGCCTTTACCTCATACAGCCATGAGTGCCTCAGAAGGTGTAACCGCCCAGCAGTTGGATCGAATAGCCAGCTATTAAAATCCTGAAATCCCGCATAAATGTCTTATTTTATGCCGAATTGTTATTATTTATTGTTAATGGCCGTCAATTTCGCCCACCCCACCGTTATTATTGATTCAGGATAGGAGCCACACTGCTATGGAGCCCGGTTTTAAAGAGGACAATAGTCGGGATAAAGGCGCGCCGCGGCAGAACCTCGCCATTAGTGCTTACCGCCAACTCAAGCACGACATTATTCGTGGCCGCTATGCGCCTGAGCAGAAGCTGCTGATGAGCAGGCTCAAAGAGCAGTACGGCGCCAGCACCGGGCCGCTACGGGAAGCGCTATCGCAGTTAGTCTCTGACCGCTTTGTGGTCGCGATCAGCCAGCGCGGCTACCGGGTAGCACCCATGTCGCTGGCCGAACTCAACGATATTTACGACGCCCGGGCTCAGCTTGAAGGGCTGATCCTGCGCTTGGCTATAGAGCGCGGCGACGACGACTGGGAAGCCACGGTGCTGGCTACCGCACATCGGCTGGCCAAAGTCACCGATATCAACACCCCCAACGACCTGCTCGACATCTGGGATCAGCGCCACAAAGCCTTCCATACCGCCATAGCCAGCGGCTGCAACTCCCCTCACCTACTGCAAATGCGCAACACCCTGTTTGACCAAGTAGAGCGCTATCGCCACCTGTGGTTGCAGGAAACCGTGATGTCGCCCCAGGCGCTAGAGCTTAAGCGCCAGGAGCACACTGCGCTGGTCGATGTCATTCTGGCTCGCGATACCGCTGAAGCCGACACCCTGATGCGCGATCACCTGATGACCCCCGTACCGATCATTACCCGCGTCCTTCAAGAGCGCGGCATCGGCTGAGCTTTTCGCTTCGGCTCTGCGTCCCAGACCAAAGTTCTACGTTTTAAATAAATGTAGATATTTTAAAAAAACGGCGATACATTGGCTGCAAGCTATTTTGCATCTATTCCTTCCCACTATCCGAGGAATCTACGCCATGACGCATTTCAACTGGGACGACCCGCTACTTCTGGAACAACAGCTCACCGATGAAGAGCGCCAGATCCGCGATGCGGCCTACGACTACTGCCAGGAAAACCTTCAGCCCCGCGTGCTAACCGCCTTCCGTGAAGAGCGCTTTGACCGCGAGATCATGACCGAAATGGGTGAGCTTGGCCTGCTGGGCGCCACCGTTTCCCCCGAGTACGGCGGCGCAGGCGTTAACCACGTAGCCTACGGTTTGATTGCCCGCGAAGTGGAGCGCGTAGACTCCGGCTACCGTTCGGCCATGAGTGTGCAGTCATCGTTGGTAATGTACCCCATCGAGACCTATGGCTCTGAAGAGCAGAAGCACAAGTACCTGCCTAAGCTTGCCAGCGGTGAAATGGTTGGCTGTTTTGGCTTGACCGAACCCGACCACGGCTCTGATCCGGGTGGCATGATTACCCGCGCGGAAAAAGTCGACGGCGGCTACCGCCTGACTGGCGCAAAAATGTGGATCACCAATAGCCCAATTGCCGATATCGCGGTGGTATGGGCGAAATCAGCGGCTCACGACAATCAGATTAAAGGCTTTATTGTCGAGCGCGGCACCGAAGGTTTCACCACGCCCAAAATCGAAGGCAAAGTCTCTTTGCGCGCATCGATTACCGGTGAGATCGTGCTGGATAACGCCTTTGTTCCCGAAGAGAACCTGCTGCCAAACGTCAGTGGCCTGAAAGGCCCCTTCGGCTGCCTCAACAAAGCCCGCTACGGCATCGCCTGGGGTGTGATGGGCACGGCAGAGTTCTGCTGGCACGCAGCGCGCCAATATACCCTCGACCGCAAGCAGTTTGGCCGCCCGCTGGCCGCCAACCAACTGATCCAGAAAAAGCTCGCCGATATGCAGACCGAGATCACCCTTGGCTTGCAGGCAGCCCTGCAGGTGGGCCGGCTAATGGATAGCGGCAACTGGGCACCGGAAATGGTCTCGCTGATCAAGCGCAACAACTGCGGCAAAGCGCTGGATATCGCCCGCCAGTCTCGCGATATGCACGGCGGTAACGGCGTCTCCGACGAATACGGTGTTATTCGCCATATGGTCAATCTGGAGTCGGTAAACACCTACGAAGGCACCCACGATGTACACGCTCTGATTCTGGGTCGCGCCCAGACAGGCATTCAGTCGTTCTTTTAATCACCGCACCTTGATCACTTGTCATTTATTAACGGAGCCTCTATGAACGAGCCAACCAAACCACTGGCCGGTATAAAAGTACTCGATATTTCCCGCGTACTGGCCGGGCCTTGGTGCGGACAAATGCTCGCGGATATGGGGGCAGATGTGATTAAGGTAGAGCGCCCCGGTAGCGGCGATGACACCCGCCACTGGGGCCCTCCTTGGCTGGCGGGCAGCGAAGAGTCGGCGTACTACCTGTGCGCTAACCGAGGTAAACGCTCGCTGACGGTCGATATGGCCAAGCCCGAAGGCCAGGCAGTGATCAAGCAGCTAGTCGCTAACTCTGACGTGCTGATAGAGAACTTTAAAGTTGGCGGCCTGAAACGCTACGGGCTGGATTACGCCAGCTTAAAGGCGCTCAACCCTAGGTTGATCTACTGTTCGATTACCGGTTTCGGCCAGGAGAGCCCTTACGCTCACCGCGCCGGTTATGACTTTATGATCCAAGCCATGGGCGGGATCATGAGCCTAACTGGCAAGCCCGACAGTGAACCCGGCGGTGGCCCGGTAAAAAGTGGCGTCGCCTTTACCGATATATTCACCGGATTATATGCCGCTAATGCAATTTTAGCGGCGCTTTATCAGCGCCGTGATAGCGGCGAGGGTTGCCATATCGATATGGCATTAATGGATGTGCAGGTAGGCGTACTCGCCAATCAGGCACTCAATTACCTCACCTCCGGCAATGTGCCCCAGCGATTGGGTAACGCTCACCCCAACATCGTGCCTTATCAGGCGTTTGCCACCCAGGATGGCCATATGATTATGGCTGTCGGCAACGACGAGCAGTTCAAGCGTTTTTGCGCGGTGCTGTCACTACCGGCTTTGGCGGAAGATCCACGCTTTGCCACCAATGGAGCCAGGGTAAACAATCGTGCTCTGCTCGTTCCGCAGCTGGAAGCGGCGTTGGCCCAGCGCAGCACTGATGAATGGCTAGCCGCTTTTGAAGCCGTAGGCGTTCCCTGCGGGCCGATCAATACGCTGGATCGGGTGTTCGACGACCCCCATGTGAAAGCCCGCGGACTTAAGCAGACCCTGCCCCACGACCAAGCAGGTCAGGTGGATCTGGTCGCTAACCCTATCCGTTTTAACGGTGCCCAAATGAGCGCCACTACGGCGCCGCCTCACTTAGGCCAACATACGGAAAGCGTGCTGGAAGAGCTAGGCATTAGCTTGGAGCAGCGCACTGCGCTTCGCGCAGCAGGCATCATTTAATAGCACTAATGGTTTATGCACTCAATTTATGCACTTCCCTCTAGGCGCCTACTTGGCGCCTTTTTTTAAGCCAAAAGAACAGACCAATATTGCAAGCCAAGAAGCAGGCACCTGGCTAATGCTTCGCAACCCATGGTTGTACAAAAGCTATACAAAACGTATATTAAGACCTAAAGTTAAGAGCGTTGAATGCTTCAACATAGGCTATAGGCATTAATCTATCTAATGTTATGGCATTAACAGCGCCATCCAACACCCATCCCTCAGGAGCAGCTATGAGCCAGTGCGCACGCGTCAATGGCAGTTGCAAACGCTGTGAAGGCGACTTGCCCTTTGAGTTCACCATGGCCTTTCAGCCAATCGTGGATCTATCGCTGGCCCAAATCGTCACCTATGAAGCACTGGTTCGTGGGCCGTGCGGTGAATCCGCTTGGAGCGTCATTTCGCAAGTGACTGATGAGCTCCTCTACCGTTTTGATCAGGCCTGCCGGGTAAAAGCAATCGAAATGGCCAGCGCACTGGATATGCAAACCGACCTTTCGATCAACTTTCTGCCTAACGCCGTTTATGAGCCCGAAGCCTGCATCCAGGCAACGTTAGCGGTATCAAAACGGGTGGGTTGGCCTACCCATCGGCTTATTTTTGAAATCACCGAAACCGAGCGCGTCCGCGACCGGCAACACCTGTGCAATATTATTAATGCCTACCGCTCCATGGGCTTTAAAACGGCGCTTGACGACTTTGGCAATGGTTACGCCAACCTTGATCTGCTCACTGACTTAACCCCCGATAAACTTAAAATCGATCGTGAGCTGGTGATGAACTGCGATAAGGATCTTCGCCGCCAAGCACTGTTAAACGCGATCATCCTGCTCGCCCAAGAGCTCGATATGACTCTTATCGCCGAAGGTGTCGAGACTCGTGCCGAAGCCTTATGGCTAGCACGGGCTGGCATTGTCCAGCAGCAGGGTTTCTACTTTGCGAAGCCTTCCATCAACTCGCTGGGCCAGGACATTACTCCCCTGCTCGCTGGGTTAAAAAGTGAAGCGCATGACAAGTTAGGAGCGATGGATGCAAGATATTAGTCCTGATCAGCTTTACCAGCTTTTTAACCGCTCCAAGCGCAACACCGAAAACGTCATCAAAGCGGCACCGATTGGAATCTGTATTACAACCCCTTCGGGTCACTTTGAAAAGGTCAATCCAGCTTACTGTGAATTTTATGGCTACCGGCATGAAGAGCTTTTAGGCCAGCACCTTACCCACGTAGTGCCCGAAGAGAACCATGCGCTTTTATCAGCGCTGCATACTGAGTTTATGCAGGGCAACGAGGATCAAGAGCTGCGCCAAGAGTGGGATGTGGTTCTCAAAAACGGCGGAAGACGCACCATCATCGCCGAAGCTGCGCGTATTGAGGCTGACGACGGCGAACCGCGTAAAGTCACTTTCATAATCGACATTACCCAGCGCAAACAGCTAGAAGAGCGGCTCAAGCAGGCTAATGAGCGCTTGGATCATTTGGCTCACCACGATGAGCTAACGGAGCTGCTCAACCGTCGTGCCGGTTTGCAGCGCCTGGATGAAGAGATCAAGCGCTGCGAGCGGTATGGAACACCTTTCAGCATCGCGATCTATGACCTGGATGACTTCAAAGCGATCAACGATACCTATGGGCACAGCGCGGGCGATAGCGTTTTACAACAGATCACCTCATTAGTGAGTGCTGTACTGCGCGATACCGATTTGCACATACGATTGGGCGGTGAAGAGTTTTTAATCATTATGCCAGGCGTAAATTCTGAAGAAGCCTACCAAGGCATGGAACGCATTCGTGAAAGCGTCGCGCAACAAACGTTTACTAAGCACCAATTAACGATGACGCTCTCATCGGGGATTGCCAGCTACGTTGAAGCCTCGGGCAAACGGCTACTTGATCGTGCTGATAAAGCTATGTACCAAGCTAAACAGACGGGGCGCAACCGTGTTGTCATTGCCTCGTCATCCATGTAGGCAACGCTTTTAAACTTCACAATCAGGCCCCTATCAGGCACCCCTATTAAGCACTATGCTAAAAGATCAATCCTCATCAATTAGGAAGTAAGCCATGAGCAGCAATGCCGAACTAAACGAGCTAAAACATAAATACGTCGCTGCTGGCGCTGCAAGCCCCGCAACGGCGTTCGCCGACCACGCTGAAAACGCTGAAATCTGGGACGCGGACGGCAACCGCTTTATCGACTTCGCAGGCGGCATTGGCGTACTCAACGTAGGTCACCGTCACCCCAAAGTGGTCGCAGCGGTAAAAGCCCAGCTCGATAAGCTGATGCATACCTGCCAAACGGTCATGCCTTATGAAGGCTACGTGAAAGTCGCGGAAAAACTCAGTCACATCGTGCCCGTTCGTGGCCATGCCAAAGTCATGCTGGCCAACTCGGGTGCGGAAGCGCTGGAAAATGCGGTCAAGATCGCCCGCGCCGCCACTGGTCGTTCTAACGTTATCTGCTTCGATGGCGGCTACCACGGCCGTACCTTCTTCACCATGGCCATGAACGGCAAGGTGGCGCCTTACCAGAGCGACTTCGGCCCCATGCCGGGCACCGTTTTCCGTGCGCCTTACCCGGTGCCTTACCACGGCGTTAGCGAAGACGAAGCCATTCGCGGCCTGAAAATGACGCTGAAAACCGATGCCAACCCCAAAGATACCGCGGCCATCGTGCTCGAACCGGTGCTTGGCGAAGGCGGTTTCTACCCGGCCTCTACCAGCTTCCTGACCAAGGTTCGCGAAATCTGCGATGAGCACGGCATGCTGATGATAGTCGATGAAGTGCAGTCAGGCTTTGGCCGTACCGGCAAAATGTTTGCCATTGAGCATAGCGGCGTTGAGCCGGACATTATGACCATGGCCAAGAGTATGGCCGACGGTATGCCGATTTCCGCCATCGTAGGCACCGACAAAGTGATGGACGCTTCAGGCCCTAACTCGCTGGGCGGCACCTACACCGGCAGCCCCACTGCCTGTGCGGCGGCGCTAGCGGTCATGGAAGTGTTTGAAGAAGAGAACATTCTGGAGAAGAGCCAGGCCCTGGGCGACAAGCTGGCCAAGCGCTTCAACGTGTGGGCAGATAAGTTTGATTGCATCGACCACGTGCGCAACATAGGCGCGATGGCTGCCTTTGAACTGGTGTCGAACAAAGCCGACCATACGCCTAACCCAGAACTAGCGGCCGCGCTATGCAAGAAAGCCCGCGAAGAGGGTTTGATCCTGCTTTCCTGCGGCATGTACGGCAACACCATCCGCTTCCTGATGCCCGTCACCATTCAAGATGACGTGCTCAATGAAGGCCTGGATATTATTGAGTCCTGCCTGGATTCGCTGGTGTAATTAAGCGTTAGTCAGCAAGAACCAAACCGCCGCCCAAATTTGGGGCGGCGGTTTTACTTGTGTGGATACCTAACCTGCTTATTCCGCCATAAAGCGAGGCAGCCACAAGGCAATATCCGGCCATAAGCTGATGATCAAGGCCGCCACGCACATCAGCAGGAAGAAAGGTAGCGCTGCCAGGGCCACCCGGCTGATGCTTTCCCCTGTCAGGCTTTGCAGCACAAACAGGTTGAATCCGACCGGCGGCGTTATCTGGCCAAGCTCGATCATGATGATCAGGAAGATGCCAAACCAGATGGGATCGAACCCCGCCAGCAGTACGATCGGCAGCGTAATCGGCAGGCTCATCACGGTGATCGAAATACCGTCCAGGAAAAGCCCCAGCACCACATAGAAAACCGCCAGCGCCAGCAACAACGACATCGGGGTAAAGTTTTGCGCGGCGATCCACTCCGCAAGCTCCCGGGGCAGGTGCAGGTAGCCCATCGCCGTGGAGAGCAACGTGGCGGTAATCAACAGGCTGCACACCATGATACTGGTGATTAACGTGCCTCTGAACGCCTCAATAAACAGCCGCGCCGAAAGCTGGCGCTCGACGCCAAGCAGCACCAGCGTTGCGGCCACGCCCACCGCCGCCGCCTCCGAGGGCGTGGCAATACCGCTATAGATAGAGCCAATCACGATGCTGATCAACACCAGCACGGGCAGCAGAAGCAGAATGGATTGCCCTACGCTCTGGTCAGTCGCCGCCTGTTTGGGTGCCAACGACGGCGACAAATAGGTCCTCGCGCCGATATACACGCTATACAGCAGCGCAATTAACAGGCCCGGCACTACCCCCGCCATGAACAGCTGGCTAATAGAGACTTCCGCCTGAACGCCATAGACGATCATCACGATCGAAGGCGGAATCAACAGCCCCAGGCTACCGGCGCCCGCCAGCGAACCGATCGATAGGTTACGATCGTACCCCCTCGTTTTCAGCTCCTGGGTGGTGATTTTGCCAATCGTCGCGGTCGTCGCCGCGCTGGAGCCGCTCACCGCCGCAAACAGCGTACAGCCAAGCACATTGGTGTGGAGAATACCGCCCGGCAAATGGCGGGTGATCGGCACCAGCCCTTTGAAAAGCCGCTCGGAAATATTGGAGCGAAAAATCAGCTCGCCCATCAATATAAACAGCGGGATAGCCGATAACTCCCAGCTATTACTGGCACGATAGAGAATTCGCGAAAAAATCAGACCGATACGATCAGCACCGAAGTCGCCAAACAGCCAAAGCGAGCCAATGGACACGGCCAGCATGGATGCAAAAATCCAGGTGCCCATCGACAAAAAGAACAACAGCAGTACGCCGACCCCGACGGCCGACCAAAAAATATCCATAACGCCTTTCCTATTAGTCGCTGCTTCAATTGACGCTAGACGAGTAGCCTGAACGCAGAGCCATTATTTTTAGGGCTCTGACTAACAGCGTGATGGAAATTAACCACATGCCCACGAGGATGGCGCTCTCCGGCAGCCAAATAGGCGTCTCTGCCATGGTTTCACTGACGGTGCCGCGGCTGTAGCTACGCAGAACATTCTGAAACCAGAAGGTCGAGAGCCACACAAAGCAACCTGCCGTTACCAAGCTGCTGAATAGCTCCAGCGGCCAGCGCATGGTTTCAGGAAAGCGTTCCAGAAGCAGAGAGACACGGATCAGCCCGCCCTTCTCCAGCACATAAGGCAGGCCTAAAAAGGACGTCGTAGCCACGGCATAGCCGATATACTCATCGAGGATAAACGTCGAGTGGCCAAACAGCCTCAGCGCTATCTCTAACAGGATATGGCCGAGCATATAAATAATGAGCAGCACGGCAATGACAGCACCGACCCTATTGAGCAGTTTAGAGATACGCTCAATGACATTGAGCGCCCTCATTCGGCGCCTCGGAACTCGCTCAGAATCGACTCGCCGTCATCACCAGTATTCTCCAGCCAGCTCTCGACCACGCCACTGGAGGCTTCCTTGAGAGGCGTTAGCAACTCGTCCGAGACGGGATCACTGATCACGACGTCGTGCTCACTAAGCGTCTGGTAGTTTTCTTCGGTACGCGTTTCAACCGCTTCCCAGTTGTGTTGGTCAGTCAGGCTGGCCGCTTCCATGACCGCATCCTGTTGAGCGTCGGTAAGCGATTCAAACGCATCGCGATTCATGTGCACCATGTTAAGAGGAATGGCGTACTGAACCCCGGCAAAGTAATTCTGGTGCTCCCAAAAGCTGGCATTGGCCCCCGCTTCGGCGGACGTTAACACCGCCTCGATACCGCCGGTGGCCAGTTGGGGTACCACATCGGCCCAGGACAGGCTGACCGGCGAGGCACCTACATTTCTAAATGTCTCGGTACCGTTACGGTCAAAGGTGCGAATCTTCAGGCTCTCAAGATCGTCCTGGCTCGCGACCTCGTCTTCCGACCAGATACCGCTCGGCGGCCAGGGCGAGGCATACAGCAGCACCTGGTTATTATCGGCGAACACCTCTTCGTAATAGGGTTTCGCTATGTCATAAAGTCGCCGCGCATCGGCAACATCGTCGACAATAAAGGGGAGCGAAGAGAGTAGAAATAGCGAATCGATGCCGCTCATGGTGCCCGAGAGGGTATCAGCTATCTCGACGGCGCCATCGGCCACGCCATAAAAATGATCACCGGAATTAAAGCCGAGCGAGCCACCCGTATGCAGCGTGATATCAATATCGCCATCGGTTAATTCGGCAAGCTTATCAATAAAATAGGCATCGCCCTGAGCATGAATGGAGGACGCATTATACTCATTGGAGAAGTCCATACTGACCGACTGGGAATGCGCATAGCCACTGACGAGTAGTGCCCCTAGCGCTATCGAAAGTTTTTTACCTGAATGAGGGAATTTATTATTTAAATCAGCAGGATGGAACATTCTTTTAACCCCTATTTTGATTGGTATAGGGATTAAACTACAGTCATTTGGGAACCATTTATGTCCCATAGCGACGCGAACGGACCAGACAACGACACGCCGCCCGGTGGGCGGCGTTGCCTATGCTGCGTGATTAACGTGGCCGACGATCGCCTTCGAGGAAGTTAGCCGTGAAGACCGCTTTGCCATGGGTCTCAAACGACCACTTCATCACCTCGCTTAGCGCTGCCATCACGGCATCGAACTCGCCAAATACCTGGGTGCTCATGCGATTCGGGTGTACTTCCAATCCTGTCGCCTCAAGGCGTTTCACCACCTCTTTGACCACCGGCTTGAAGTCATCGGCCAACGGGTAATAGCTAAGCTGTACGGAAAGATACATAACGCCTCCTTACGCTGTGTTTTGGGGCTGACGGACGCTGGATAAACGCTGCCAGGCAGCCAAAATAGCGGCACGGGTCTCGTCCGGATGCTCCATCGGGAACATATGCGTACCGGGGACTTCACTCACCGATAGCCCTCTACGCTTCAAGCGTTTTATACGTGAAGCGGTCAATAGGTGGGACTCTTTGCCCGCCACCAGTTCTAACGGCACGCCCAAACGCTGCGGCAGGCGCGAGAGGTGATCCGGCAGGTGGCGGAAAATTTCCACCTCAATACCAGGATCAAAGGTCAGTTCTGCACTGCCATCGTTTAGCAAGCGCGTCCCTGCTTCAATGTAGTCGTTGAGCGCCTCTGGGGTAAAGCGACGAAACAGCCCCCGGCGACCCAGCGAACTTGCCATCGCTTCGCGACTCGGCCACACGGTGCGCCGACCCAAGGTTTTTCCAGCAGGGGTAACTCGATCCACAAAGCCAAACCGCTTGGCGGCTTTCATTGCCCAGGCGTCCTTCCCCAGCATCAAAGGGGGATCAAGCATAATCACCCCGCAGAAGCGCTCGGGCTGCTTATCCGCGGCCATGGCCATTAGCGTGCCACCCAAAGAGTGCCCCACGCCCAGAAGCGGCGTATCCGTCTCGGGTAGGTAGCTCAGCAGCTCATCCACCAAGTTGCCCCAGTTATGATTAACGGGGTAGTCAGGGTGGTGACCCAAGCGATCCAGAGGGTGCAGATCAAAGGTCTCTGCCAGTGGGTTCAGCAGGCTGCGATAGCTTAAGCCCGGAAAACCATTGGCATGGGCAAACACTAAACGAGGACGTTGGGCAGCATTAGCAGACATGGCAAGGCTCGCGCGTTAAAAAGGCAGGAAGACGGCTAATGTGAAACATGATTATTTACGCCGCCTATCATACATCTGTTTTAACGCGCTCCTGCATGAGCGTCAATCGACAAAAGGATTAGCAGGCTAATTAAAACAGCGACAATTGATGCTCCTGGCTGTTGTCCGCCAGTCGATACCCTACTCCAAGCAGGCGGACGGGCCGCTCGCCCCTGGCCCAACCAACGTTAAGCAGAGTTTCAAACTGCTCCAGGTTAGGCGCGGGGTCGGCGTGTTCGACGGTGGTTTGGGTAAAGTCGTTGAACTTCACTTTTACGATTAACCCGCGCACCGCCAGTGGCGGGTCAAGCCGTGCGTAGCGGCGCTCTAAATCTTCGATCAGCGCGGGTAGCTCACGGTGGCAGGCATCGAGGTTGGGTAAATCCTGGGCGTAGGTCTGTTCGGTGCTGACCGACTTGCGCTCCCGGTGGGTTTTCACCGGGCGCTCGTCCCGCCCCCAGCTCAGCTCATGCAGTCGCCGTCCAAAACGGCCAAAGTGCTCGACCAGGTCGGTCAGCGTGCGGGTACGCAGGTCGGCGCAGGTGTGGATATCCAGCCCCGCCAGTTTCTCGGCCGTGCGGGGCCCTACCCCGTGGATTTTCTTGACCGGTAACTGTTGTACGAAGCTATCGACCTTATCCGGCGTAATCACGCACAGGCCGTCGGGTTTGTTCCAGTCGCTGGCAATTTTGGCCAGAAACTTGTTGGGCGCTACGCCCGCCGAAACGGTGATCCCCACTTCGCGGCTGACCCGTTCACGGATCGCTTCAGCCATTAGCGTCGCGCTGCCGTGATGCTGGGTGACCTCCGAGACATCCAGAAAGGCCTCATCCAGGGAGAGCGGTTCGATCAGTTCAGTCACATCGCGATAAATGGCGAAGACCTGGCGGGCAACTTCTTTGTATTTGGCCATCTCACCGCGGATCACGGTGAGATGCGGGCAGCGCTTGAGTGCCTGAGCCATCGGCATGGCCGAGTGAATGCCAAATTCGCGGGCGGGATAGTTGCAGGTGGCGACCACCCCGCGCTGCTTGACGCTGCCGCCAATCGCAATCGGTATATCCCGCAGCGCGGGATTATCGCGCATTTCCACTGCTGCATAAAAGCAGTCACAGTCGCAGTGAATGATTTTGCGCACCGGCTAGCCTTCCAACTGTAAAAAAACACAGTCTAGCATAGGCGTTATGTGCCACAGAAGGTTCTTAGCACCTGCTCATTTTCCGTGGCGGGCGCCGCTAAACGGCGCGCTTCAACAGATTCATCGAACGGCTTAGTCACCACTGCCAATAAGGTGTGGAAAGGCGCAAAATCACCTTCGTAAGCGGCATCAATGACCTCTTGAACCCGGTGGTTACGGGGAATAATGACCGGGTTGGCGCTTCGCATGGCCGCAAAACGCTCACTATCTTGGCTGGCTATCTGCGCTTGCTGCCAGGTATCCAGCCACGCGGTCAACTCGCCAGGCTGAGTCGTCAGTGCCAGCAGTGCCAGGCGGTACTCATCGCTCGGAGAGGCTGCGTATTGCGTGAGCGCGTCAAAGGTGGCGGTCATGTCCATCCGCCCCTGATGCATCTGGCTTTCGAGACCTTCCATTAGCGCTTCGGCTTGAGGGCTTTCCGCCGCTAAACCGAGCTTATCGGCATGCAGGCGGACTTGCTCGGCGCTGAACAGTGATTCAAAGCGCCGGATGGCGTCAGTGGCCTGCTCCACGACCGCGTCGCCCTCTTCCCGCATCAACGGCAGCAGCGTTTCGGCAAAGCGGGCCAGATTCCACTGAGCAATCGCTGGCTGGTTGGCAAAGGCGTAGCGTCGGCCTTGATCGATGGAACTGTACACCTTCTGCGGATCGAACTGCTCCATAAAGGCACAGGGGCCGTAATCGATGGTTTCACCGGCGATGCTGCAGTTATCGGTGTTCATCACGCCGTGAATAAAGCCCACGCTCATCCAGCGGGCAATCAGCACTGCCTGGCGGGCAACTACCTCCTCCAGCAACGCCAAATAAGGATCTTCGGCGTTGGCAGCACCTGGATAGTGGCGTTCAATGACATGATCCGCCAACGCTTTTAACGATGCTTCATCTCGCCGTGAGGCGGCGAATTGGAACGTTCCTACGCGGATATGGCTGCTGGCCACGCGGGTAAAGACGGCGCCGGGCTCAGCCATTTGCCGGACCACTCGCTCGCCGCTCGCCACGGCCGCAAGGGCACGGGTGGTGGGAATCCCCATGGCGGCCATGAACTCGCTGACCAGGTACTCACGCAGCACCGGCCCTAACGGCGAACGACCATCGCCACCACGGGAAAACGGTGTGCGGCCGCTGCCTTTTAGCTGCACATCGCGGCGAACGCCATTCTGATCGATCACTTCGCCCAGCAGCAGCGCACGGCCATCGCCCAGTTGCGGCACAAAGTTACCGAACTGATGCCCGGCGTAACCTAAGGCGCCCGGCTTGGCATCCGGCATGGGCTGGTTGCCGCTAAACCAATCGGCAAGCGTTGTTGAGTCAGGTATCTCTTTGGCCCCCAGTTCATGGGCAAGCGGCGCATTGAACGCAATCAGTTCGGGTTGAGCCACAGGCGTTGCTTGGGTGGCGACCCAGAGAGGTTCAGGCAAGGTGGAATAGAGATGTTCGAATGGCAGCACGATAGGCTCCGCTATTGATGGCGATATCTACCTAATACCCTAGCACTTCAGTCAAGTAAACGCCGCTGCAAACAGCTCACAGCCTGCTCGAGCACCGGCGTCAACGGCGCCCGCCACTGGTGGGTCAATAGCGCATCTGCCCGGGTGACGCCGAGCGATAGCGATGCTAGCGGCATGCCCCGTTCATGGGCGGCACGGCAGAAACGGTAGCCGGAAAACACCATCAACGAGGTGCCCACTGCCAGTACCGCCTCCGACTCTGCCAGCGCTACCTGCGCTGCAAGCCGCCGTTCGGCGGGCACCACATCGCCGTAGAACACCACGTCAGGCTTCAGGATGCCGCTGCAGCGCGGGCAGTCGAAAATGCGAAAGGTGCTGAAGTCGGTTTCCAGGTCGGCATCGCCATCCGGAGCGTGCCCCGCCTGCAAACCAGTAAAGCTCGGATTCATGCGCGCCATTTCGGCATGCATGGCGTGGCGCATCATTTGATAGTCGCACACCATGCACTTCACCATGTCCGCTCGACCATGCAGGTCGATCACCCGGCGGGAACCAGCGCGCTGATGTAAACGGTCAACGTTTTGGGTCACCAACTGCTGGATATAACCCTGTGACTCCAGCGCAGCCAACGCACGGTGTGCGCCGCTGGCTTGGGCTTCGCGCATGGCGCTAAAACCGATCAGCGCGCGGGCCCAGTAGCGCTGGCGAACGTGATGAGAACTCATGAAGTCGCCATGCTGCACCGGGGGTGGCCGCTTCCACTGACCATCCGCATCGCGATAGTCCGGAATGCCACTGTCGGTACTCACACCGGCACCGGTAATCACCCACAGTTTGGGGTGCCGCTGAATAAAATCAGCCAGTTCCTCGCCCGCCTGGGCAACGCTTTCTGCAATTTCCACGGCCTGCGTCAATCGTTCACCTCTAGGCAATGTGGCTCAAACTCAACGATACTGTATAGCAACAGCGGGCCATGCAACGCGCCCTTTAACGGTTATTGTGCACCCAGGAGATACTCTTATGCAGCACGATCATGACATTATTATTGTCGGTGGCGGCATGGTGGGCGCCGCCCTGGCGGCTCGCGTGGGTCATGCGGGTTTCTCCGTTGGGCTGGTGGAGCAAGGCGATGCCCCTACTCCCCCTAGCGGTGACTATGACCTGCGTATTTCATCGCTGAATGCGCGCTCGCTAGCCTTTGTTAAGGCCAGCGGCACGACGTTACCCGAGGAGCGTTGCTGCCCTTTTCGGCATATTGATGTTTCCAACCAGGACGGTACCGGCCACTCGCTGTTTTCCGCTCAGGATAGCGGCATGGATGACTTCGGCATCTTTATCGAAAACCGCACGTTGCAGTACGCGTTATGGCAACGGTTAGAACAGCTGCCCAGCGTCACCTGCTACACCCAAAGCGCGCCGTTAAGTACGATCACCTCAAGCACTGGCCGCCTGCTGGAGCTGGATAATGGCAAAACCCTAAGCGCCCGCTTGATCGTCGGCGCCGACGGCGCGCAATCGACCCTGCGCGAGCTAGCAGGGATCAGCGTTAGCAGCTATGACTACCATCAGCGGGCGATGATCATTAACGTGGAAACCGAACTGCCCCAGCAGGATGTCAGCTGGCAGGTCTTCACCCCTACAGGCCCCATCGCCATGCTGCCGCTACCAGGCCATCGTGCTTCCTTGGTGTGGTACGACACAGATAAAACCACCCAAGCCCGCGAACAGCTTGACGATGAGGCACTTAAAGCAGCCATCGAAATGGCCTTCCCTAAACGCCTGGGTAACCTCATCCGCATCGTCGCCCGGGCCAGCTTCCCCATCAAGCGCCAACATGCCCACCGCTATATCGGCAAGCGCCTGGCACTTATTGGCGACGCGGCCCATGTGGTGCACCCGCTGGCAGGCCAGGGGTTAAATATCGGCCTGCACGACGCCGACACCCTTGCCGAGATCATTATCCAGGGCCGCGACCCCGGCGACTATGTCAACCTACTCCGCTTTGAGTGCCAGCGCCGCGCGGCCAACCAGGCGATGATCGCTGCCACCGACAGCTTTCACCACCTGTTTACCGGCGCCAAGCCGCTGCGCCAACTAGGCGACCTAAGCCTGCAAATTGCCGAGCGCTTCCCGTTCGCCAAACGCATGATGATGCAGCAAGCCAACGGGTTGAATCCGTTTAAATTCCATTAGGATTCATCAATGTATTCAGAATCGAATGATTTGGCAGCTTTGGAGCGGTTTTTCGAGAAGCTGGCACTGCTGCCCAAGCCAGAACCCCTGACACCCAATTTGTTTTCGGTTGCAGGACCTGGTCAGAATGAGAACCGACTATCCGACTTAATGGCCTTCTTTATGGGCGGTTATCCCGGTGCGCCTCACTGGTTAGCCAAGGCCGTTCTGCATGCACTAGTTCGTAAAGAGCGATTCGATCATGACCATCTACAGCAAGTCGACTGGGAAGCAGTCACTACCGAACGGGAAGCAGGGAGCTGGAATGTCGAAAGCGAATCGATCAAGCGCTTGGACTTATTGGTTTCAGGAAACAACTTCGTATTGGGCATTGAGCATAAAGTATGGGCTTCGGCGACTAATAATCCGTTTTATGCCTATGACGACTTGCTGAAAAGCTATGAAGTTAATATCTACAAATGCGTTTTATGCCCAGATGACTCCAAGGAAGGCGTTCAGGCACCCGCCACTAACGCAGGCTGGCCAACGTTATCCTACTCGGAAGTATTGGTCTCAGCTTATGAACTGTACGGGAAAGACGTAGCCCCATCTGATCAGACGAAATGGCAAATTTTCTATCAAGAGTTGTTACAGCACCTCACTTCTATCGCCCATCCAACTGAAGAAAAGACAATGACGAAAGTCGAACTGAATTTTTCGTTGAAGCATTTCAATGACCTGTATGAAGCATCTCAGCGTTTGGAGCAATTCGAACAGGAGTTGATGGCGGAAGGTAAAAGCCATATTGCGGCTGCATTGCAAATAGCTACCAGCGATATCCATACCAAGAAAAAGCCGGAAATTTGGAGTGAAGAGACAAGAGTATGGCGTTTCTTCCCCAGTGCTTGGAGTAATACAGGAGCCTCCCAAATATGCCTCGTTTATTATCCTTCATCAGAGTCGGAAGGTGATGAAAGCATCGGTTTTGAAGTTCGGGCCTACTTGGAAAGCCAGGTAAGCAGTGACCCTTGGCTGAAAAAAATCGAACGGGCATTTTTAAAGGTAACGCCTGTCACCAAACACCCAGACTGTACTTGGTACAGAGAAGGCCATGGCAACGACACTTGGCCTGAAACCGCTGGGCGCTGGTTGGCTTTGAGTGCTTGGCCCCGGGAGTACACCAAGACAGGTGCGATGAAAGCACTGGGTGATTTAGCCAAATGGGTGGATGAACACGCTTTCGAGACAGAAACCAATATAGCCGACTCATGAGGCTAGGGCGGACGAGAGGCCGCAGTAGCATCAAGGCATCAGCGCGGAGCAAAGACGTCTATTACTAGTAGTGGTCCCCCGTGGTAAACATTGTTAACCACTCGTTCTTCCTCAAGCACTTAATATGTTAAACGGTGCTGAATGATGATGCAGCAAGCCAACGGGTTGAATCCATTCAAAATGCGCTAGGGTCTACTACGCTGAGAGGGTGGTCACTGCCGGTGGCCCATAACAATCACAATAACCCCTCGTTAAAGGCAACCCTATGGCATCTACACGATACGCGCTGTTCACGGCAACGCTCTGTTCCGGCCTTAGCCTCCTTCTGGCTTCCCCCCTGTGGGCCTGGAATGGGGTCGTCGAGAAACAGACCTTTGAAATGGACAGCTTCACTACCCATGGCGGCGAGACGATCCCCAACGTCACGGTGGGTTGGGAAGCCTACGGCGAGCTCAATGACGCCCGCGATAACGTCATTCTAATCACCCACTTCTTCTCTGGCACCAGCCATGCGGCAGGCCGCTATGAGGAAAATGGGCAGCCGACCGGCTACTGGGATGCCATCATTGGCCCCGGCAAGCCACTCGATACCGATGAGTACTACATCATCTCCTCGGATACGCTGGTTAACCTGAATGCCAATGACCCCAACGTCACCACCACCGGGCCCGCCTCCATCAACCCTGGCACCGGCGAGCCCTGGGGCATGGACTTCCCGGTCGTCACCATCCGCGACTTTGTCGAGGTACAGCGCGAGCTACTCGAAAGCCAAGGCATTGAATCGCTGCATGCGGTGATGGGTGCCTCGATGGGCGCGCTACAAGCTATCGAGTGGGCCAGCGCCTACCCTGACCGAGTTGAACGCTTAATCTCAGTGATTGGCGGCGGCGTTGCCGACCCTTGGCTACTGGCCACGCTAAGCGCCTGGGCAGCGCCGATTCGTTTAGACGCCAACTGGAACGAGGGTAACTACTACAACGGCGAACCACCTACCGACGGGCTAAAAGAAGCGCTAAAACTGGTCACACTCAACGCCAACCACTGGCAGTGGGCTAATGAAACCTTTAACCGCGATTGGGCCGACGAAGCGCGCGATCCCGCCCAGGATATCAACGCCCGCTACGCGATCGAACAAACGCTGGATGATATCGCCGCCGCCCGTGCGGCCACCTCCGATGCCAACCATCTGCTCTATCTGGTGCGCGCCAACCAAACCTTTATGGCAGGCCACGGCGACTCGCTAGAGGAAGGACTTGCCGCCATCGAAGCACCGACACTGATGCTGTATAGCGAAAACGACCTCGTCTTCGCGCCTGAAGGTGTGCGTCGAACCGCCGAGCTAATTGAGGCAGATGGCACTGAGGTGACGCTTGAAACCCTGGAAGGCGATCGAGGCCATTTGGATGGCGTTGTTTCCATCAATCAAGCTAGCGATACATTGCGGGCGTTTTTGCAGTAAGGGGGGTAGCGCTGGCTTTGAGTCTTAAAGCCAGCGCTTAAGAAGTTGCGATATGAACCAGACTAACTAGCCGCCATTCAGGCCAGAGCCTCTAAAACATTAGCGGTTGGCGTTCTCTTCGGCCACCTGACGAAGCGCATCGACAAGCACTTCAGCTGGCTGGGCGCCCGAAATCAGGTAGCGCCCGTCGAGGATGAATCCCGGCACGGCAGTGACCCCTGCTTCCATGAATCGCTGTTCTGCCGCTCGAACTTCGTCTGCGTACTGATCAGACCGGGCGATGGACTCAGCAACGTCACCGTCAAGCCCGACCTCAATGGCCTTCTCGCGTAGAACCTCTGGGTCTGAAGGGTTTTTCGCCTCACCAAAGTAGGCATCAAACAGTGCCAATTGCAGGGGTGTCTCTAGGTTCTGCGTTGCAGCCCACGCAAGCACGCGGTGGGCAGCGAAAGTGTTGTTCGCCCGACGCTCCTGGGCACCACGAAAATTTAATCCAAGCTCTTCGGCCACCGCCATAATCTCGCGCTGGGACTGCGCCATGCTGGCAGCATCCTTACCGTACTTGCGGCACAAGTGCTCCAGGATCGGCTCGCCCTCAGGCGGCATATCCCGGTTGAGCTCGAAGGGCTGCCAGAAAAGCTCAACGTCGATCTCGCCATCAAGGGTTTCTAGCGCTTGTTCCAAGCGCCGATAGCCGATCGCGCACCATGGGCAGGCTACATCGGACACTAGATCAATTCTTACCTTCTGCATGATGGATCTCCTCGTTGGGTTCGGTCATCAGCGCACAAACTGCGCTAAGCCTTGGCTTTTATCAAGCAACACCTAAACGCAACCAACCCAGTAGGTGTGCACTTTTTCCAACCCATTGGCGGCGTTGGTAAGCAAAAGCCTCTTACTCACGGCTTAGCATCTTACTGGCTCCGACGCTGGGGGTTGAACTGGTAACGAGGACTAAAGTTCGTCAGCACCAGGTGGGCAGCTCTGTCGATTCGGCAAACGCGGCAATCACGACTTTTCCTGGTTTGTGTTTGAAGATTAAGGAGTCATGGCTTTCAAGAATGTAGCTTGCACCTTATCAAGAGAAAGGCAACCACACCCGATGCAGTCTGTCATCATATCTCTCAGTTCAATTAACTGCGTTATCTTCCTGTTTAGCTCGCCTCGCCACCTAGAGCCCAATTTGTCCCAATCAACAAGAGTGACACGGGTATGATTCGGAAGCTCTTCAAGCTCAAATAAAATGCCTATAAGTTTATTTTTCGCGCCCCTCTTGACCTCAACCTTAGTTGAGGTTTCAGAATAGCCCTACGTCAAAGCCAACTCAATCTTATCGCTTCAGATAACATTTTTATTAAAAACGTGTAACTAAAACCAAACCAACACCCTTGGAAAAATCAACTCAGAGGATTTTAAAATGAAAGTACTTGCCTTCGGCGCTAGCAACAGCAAAAGCTCCATTAACAAAAAGCTGGCTTTTTATGCAGCACAACAAGTCAGCGATGCAGATATTTCGTTAATCGATCTTAACGACTTTGAAATGCCAATATTTAGCGAAGAAAGAGAAAAAGAGTCTGGCATCCCTGAATTGGCGCATGCTTTTTACAACGCTATCGGTGAAGCAGATGTCATCGTAATGTCATTCGCGGAACACAATGGGACTTATACGTCAGCCTATAAAAATCTATTTGACTGGACATCACGAATAGATATGAAAGTATTTCAAAATAAACCCGTTCTTATGCTATCTACCTCGCCTGGTCAAGGTGGAGCGCAAAGTGTCTTAGCTTCCGCACAAGCGTCAGCTCCTTATTTTTCAGCAACCGTTATAGGCGCGCTTTCCTTACCCAGCTTTTTCGAAAATTTTGACTTAGAGCAGGGCATCGTCACTAACCAGCAGTTTAACCGAGACTTACTTGGAATATTAAGTAAGATTTAATTTTTTTCTATTTTTAGGAAATCATCTGCAGTCTGTCATTACAGGCGCTATAGAAACTGATAGCGCCTGCCATCACCAGTGGCAAAACCGCTGCGACTCGAAGGAAATGTCACTTGGAGAACGATCTGGCTATGTGCTATTCCAGACCATAACAAGCTTCTTCACGTTGAGCTCTTCACGATATGGGTCAGCACCACAACCAAGCTCAAGGACTGGCCCGCAGTCAGCTCGATCAGTGATAAGAGGTAACCAACGTTGAAGCCAGGGGTCTGAAGACATGGGAAATCCTGAAGATATCTAGTTAACAGTGATTTCATAAATTAATTTAACTCTATCCCATTGATTCCCTCACGAGCAAAAATAAATTCAGCAGTGTTTGAAACAACCACCGGGCGTACCCCTGTTCATAACCAGCAAACCGGTGTGTACCTTTTTAAAATACCTCAGCAGTACATAGCCCATCGACATATACCAAAATACGTTCAAACTGATGAAAGTACATTTCGTCCTATACTGAGCAACACCCAGTAATGATAAGGAGCCAGCTATGAAAAAAGCATTATTAGCGCTAATCACTACGATGCTGATAAGTGGGTGTAGCAACAGCAACACCACCGCATCAAACGCGCCCGTTTCAGATACTGCAACCGAGCAAAACCAACCCCACCATCAGGTTACCGATCAATGGGTCGGCCGATGGATTGGCGTTGAAGGGTTATTCCTGGAAATCAGCAAGGACGAGCCTGCAGGCCCGGGACATTATCTCCTTCACATGCGCTACGGCCTGGATGACGACCAAATCGGCACCTTCGAAGGGCAGGCCACCACCGAAGGCATTAGCTTCAACCGCGGAGACGGCCCGCAGTTGCTTCGCTCGGGCGACGGCGAAGCCACCGGCATGAAGTGGCTATTGGAAAAGGAAGATTGCTTGGTAGTCGCAACAGGTGAAGGCTATTGCCGCGACTGACCTGAGCGGTGGTCACTCAAGGAGCGGCGGGATAAAAGCAGTTATTCATCCGCTAGTTCAGCAAAGTGGCCCGCTTAATCCAGGGTGTACTTAAACCACCGCTGCTTTAAGCGGCAACCAGCCTCTTTACTTTAAGCTCTTTGCGATGCTGTTCGGCATGCCAAAGCTCGTATTGGGACTGCTGGTTCAACCAGCTTTCCGCAGAGGTATCAAACGCGATAGAAAGCCGCACCGCCATTTCAGGGCTAATACCGGCCTTGCCGTTCAGCACAGCACTGAGCGTTTTGCGACTTACGCCGAGCGCTTCCGCAGCGGCTGTAACAGTAAGACCAAGGGGCTCCAAGCAAAGCTCGCGTAATACTTCACCAGGATGGGGAGGGTTGTGCATCAGCATTGGCGGTACCTCAGTGGTAATCTTCATAATTCACTATCTCGGCATCTCCGTCCTCGAACCGGAACGTCACGCGCCAGTTACCACTAACCGTGACTGACCAGATTCCAGAGCGCTTACCTGAGAGTTCGTGCAAGCGAAGACCTGGCAAGTCCATATCGTTGGCATCTGACGCTGCATTAAGTCGACCAAGAATAAGCCGAAGCCTCTTTGCATGCGCAGCCTGAATCCCTGCAGTGCTGCCGGATTTGAAGAATTTTGCCAAGCCTTTGTGTTTGAAGCTTCGGATCATCTATAAAATGTACCCTGCAACGTATCAGGTGTCAAAAACATGGTGCAAATCAAAAAGAGTCGATAAACGTGCTATGTCCCTACCGTTGATAACACAATTAGGTTAAAGACTACTCGCCCGCCACTTCAGTAAAGTGGCCCGCTTTATCCAGGGTGTATTCGCCAAAATCCCGCGCCAGGTAAAGCGAGCCCGAGTAGACGCGCAGGGCCTCTTGGCGGATCTCCTCAATGGAAGGCGAGGCAAGAGGGTGGGGCTGGTAACGGGGGCTAAAGTGCGTCAGCACCAGATTGGGAAGCTCTGCCGTTTCGGCAAACGCGGCGACCAGCTTGGCGTAGCTATGCCCGACATCACCAGCCTTCTGGGCCATCTCTTCGGTGTAGGTGGCTTCATGCACCAGCACCTGTGCCCCCGCGCACGCTTCATTCAACAAGTCAGGCTGGTCATTGTCCCCAGCTATCACCACTTTTCTCGGCTTGTGCTTGAAGATCAAGAACTCATGGCTTTTTAACTGTTTACCCTCAAACTCAACATCAAACCCTTGCTTCAACTGCCCCCACAACGGCCCTCTCGGAATGCCCTTTTGCGCTAACTTATCCACATCCAAGGCAGCGTCGACCCTTGTCTCCGTAAACCCATAAGCGTAGGACGGTGCCCGGTGCGAAAGCCTGTGCGTGGTAATCGCAATGCTCTCAAACTCAACGCTTGGCAGCTCGTCCGAGTCGATAAACTCCAGGGCGAAGGGCAAGCAAAGCTGCGTGACCTCACAGGTAGCCTCCAACCATGCCTTGATGCCTGCGGGCGCCACAATGGTAAGCGGCGCTTTCCGGCCGCCCATTCCCGCACTCGCCAGTATGCCCGGCAGCCCATAGCAGTGGTCGCCGTGCACGTGGGTAATCAAGATGGCTTTCAGCGAATGGAACGACAGCTTTGTGTGCAAAACCTGATGCTGGGTGCCCTCACCACAATCGATCAGGTACCAGCCCTTCCCCTTGCTCTCTCGCAAAGCGACGCCGGAGACGTTTCTGGTTTTTGTGGGTACACCAGCGGAGGTGCCGAGGAACAGTAAGTTCATATCTTGTTCGTGCGCTCGCTTATGCACTCGCTTTGAGGGTAAGGATGCAGATTTCAAATCTGCTAAATGAAAACAGTAGTGCTTATACAATGACTAGGCATACATTAATACAGTTAAGGCTTACCTACATCCACCAAACTGAGTTGACGCCACGTGTGGCTAAGGCATTAGCGAACCTAACTCAGAGGGCACGCGCAATAGGCGCTAGCTTGCACGATTGTTAGCTCGCTACGGCTGTGTGTCATAGGCCAACACACCTTCTGGTATTTGGAACCAGTCTTGCTTTTCACAGACCCAAACGTGAATGGTGGGGTTGATATCGCTTGTATCTGAAAGCGTGGAAGGCTTCAACATTAGGTGATGAGGATTGCTTGGATTGTAATGGTAGATGTGGTTAGCGCACACCGGGCAGAACTTAGCTGAGCTTGTGTTTCCACTTGCAGCAGTTCTGCTCCACTCATTCATTTCTCCGCTTATATCAATGGCGTCTGAACCTATCATTGCGGTAATGCTAAAAGCGCTCGTCGAAAGCTTTTGACATTGTTTGCAGTGACACGCGGCTACAGCAATCGGGGGTTTAGAAAGCTTGTAGGTGATATGTCCGCATAGACATGAGCCGGTAATTGGATACTTCATTTATAATGAACCTCTATCTTTTGTACAGGTAATGGCCCAAAGGGGCATACTTGCGTTTTGAGCGCAGCGAAGAAAAATATGCCCACTGCCTTGGATTGTCAGACGGTACTTTATGGCGAACGCTTAGAGAACCAAGCATGAACAAAACCTGCCTGGTAAAATTGAACTGGTGAGTCAAAACCGCCACGCCTGATGATGGATTTAACATCGTCGGGAGGGAGTATTGCGACATCTTTCGCCCATGCTGCATGGGTCTTTTCTATAGCACCAGAAGGAACGTTTGCAGCGTGCAGCATGGCTACCCATGCCTGAAGCAATGCTCTGTATTCATATGAACCAACCTCTGACGAGAGGTCTGCGCTCACCAGAATTCCTTCAGGGTGCAGCCTGTCCGCGATAGCATGGAAAAAGTTCGAGCGTGCCTCAGCATCAATAATGAATTGCGAAACCATAAAACATGTAGCTGCGTCATGAAGCTCAACATCTGGCAAAGATTCCAGATAGCCCTCATGGAACATACAGCGAGAACTAAACCCTTCTTTCTCAGCTCTTAGACGGCATTCATCGAGCATCGCGCCAGAAGGCTCGACGGCGGTGAAGCTCCAGTTTGGGAATTTATTAGCTAAATAGGAAAGTTCTGCGCCTGTGCCTAAGCCGACGCAAAGTATACGGGCCTCGCGTGGCAAGTCCGACAATATCCATTCAAGCTGAAAATGAAGTCCTTCATGGACTGGCGCAAGCTTCTTTTGCCGCTGTTCATAGCCAGAAGCCTGTTGGTCAAAAATAGCCTTAAGTTCGTCTTGGTTCATGCAGATATCCGATTCTGTCTAATACTTCAAATAACCGGTGCAAATATAGCGCAGCGAAATTTGCATCCGAGTTAATTTTTCTTGTTAGGTTTTGCCATAAAAATTGCGACTCGTTCCAACCCAGCGTCGCGATGAACTTCACCTTTGTGAAATTCTTCGCTCTCAATGGTGGCCAGAAGGTTACGGCGCTGAGGATAGCGTACAAATATAAAATGATCCCAGCGATCAGCTAGCATACACTCCTTGTCACTGCTGAATAACCCAAGGGGCTTTCCACCATAAACTGGATATGCGCCCCTTCGCAGCAATTCAAATCCCGCAATTTTGGAGTAGCGGTCATAGGCCTGTTTGCCGCTAATACCTTTAGTGACCTCGTAAGAATTATTATATTCGGCTTTCGGTTTATATTTATTCAAATTGTAAACAAAAAGAGGCTCGTCAAGATTTTGGGCTCTTGCTACTTTCATTTGATTCTCATCGGGCCAGACTGCGTCATTCTCAGCTTTCCATGTAGCTGTAGGGATTCCTTTGTCGGTGACACCTTTGAACAACCTAACAGCACTAGAGGCAACCTTAACCATAGAAAAAAGCACTGATGGTTCTGGCTTGATTGCAAGGACGGTATGCTCAGCGCAAACCTGATCTAGAGCTTCATCGAAGGTCGAAAGAAACTTGAAAGCCGCTTGGGTGGATGGAAACTCATCGATGATAATTTCATCTATCCACATCCCTTCTCGTGCAACAGGGTCTGCCTTAACTCGAAACAGCCTTTTGCTATTGAAGCTATTTTCACTCTCTTTCAAAAACTTACTGTAGCCATTTAGATCTTTAACTTTCAGGTGGAAAACAAAAGCCACTTTTCTTATGCCAGCCTCTTCTAAGAATTTACTGAATGACTCTTTATCAATTGAGAAGGGCATATTCATTTCGATTCCACACTCAAGCTTAGCAGTAATTATACGGAAGGCTCCAGGGCCTCAATAAACGTCTCGGCGCAGTCATTGAGGTTATGTAACCTCCTTATTCGACTCTACCTCATTGCCTCCCCTGAGAGCAAAGCCAATTTTGGTGATAAAATATCCAAAATTCGCTTACCTGCGCGCTTTTCCAGCTCTAATGATACTTACCTCATGGAAGTGAGTATTTAGACGAGGGCATATCAAGGGACAGCCCTCATTCTCACAATGAAAAAATCACTTCGCCTTTATATGGATAGGCGTGGCCAAGCTGAGCAAGGTTAGAGCTAATTGAGAAGACACTGGCGGTTTTGTATTGTTTGGTTAGGTATGCGGGAAGTGGACCGAGCCATATCACGGCACGTGAACTTATTTAAGGCTTGTAGCGAGTCAACGTAATGCCGCAGGCGATCAGGCCAGAAGAAACAAACCGCCATACGCCGAAGCCTTCTTTCAGAATGATGGTAGAAATGAGGGCGGCGAACAGCACACTGGTTTCTCGTAAAGCCGAGACCATGCCGAGTGGGGCGTAGGCCATGGCCCAGATAACGATCCAATACGCACCGACCTGCATTCCCCCGCCAACAATAGCGGGAGCCAAATTGCTGGATATAACTCTTTTTATTTCCTTGGATTTCCACGTCAAAGCAATCGCAAACGTCAGCAATCCGTTGCCGAGGGTCAATAAAACCGCGAAGCCGAACACCGAGCCAGCTTGTCGGGCGCCCAGGCCACCCACTAGCGTGTAGGAGGCAATAAGGGCTCCCGTACCAAGAGCGAGGAGAATAGCGCGGGGGTTTCTGGTGATACCGGTACTGGTATCGAATGAAAGCGACATCACGCCAACGCCAAGAAACAGCACACCGAGTAACGGGAGAAACCCCAACATTTCGCCAGCGAATGCGGCTGCGCCTAGGGTAACGAGTAATGGCGCCGATCCTCGGGCAATGGGATAGACTTGACCAAAATCACCGTAGTGGTAAGCCATGGGCAAACAAAAATGATATGCCGTATGAATCAAGATGGCCAAGCCAAGAAGCGGCCAACTGGCAGAATCGGGGAGTGCCACGAAAGGCAAGGCGAATACAGAAACTAGACTGCCCAATAAGGTAATCACCGCCATGACGGCGATCCTGTCGCCACTCACTTTAACGATCGCATTCCAACTGGCGTTAAAGATGGCGGCGAGCAGTACAACCATTGTTATTTCTAGGCTCATGTCATCGTATCCTTGAGCGGCAGGATGCTACGTTAAGAAAAACTAGTTTTCCCAGCATAGTCCAAATTACGATGCGCGTAGGTGGCTGCACTCGCGAGTATGCCCGGCAGCCCATAGCAGTGGTCGCCGTGCACGTGGGTAATCAAGATGGCTTTCAAAGAGTGGAACGACAGCTTGGTGTGCAAGACTTGATGCTGGGTGCCCTCACCACAATCGATCAGGTACCAGCTCTTCCCCTTGCTCTCTCGTAAGGCGACCCCGGAGACGTTTTTGTTTTTTGTGGGTACACCAGCGGAGGTGCCGAGGAAGAGTAAGTTCATAGCTTATTTGTGATCTCACTTTAAGACCAAGGCGATGAAATCGCCAGTCAGCTACGTTTAAAGATTAATGCTTTTACAATCATATTTATGCGTGCATTTATACTGTTGAGAGCCACCTACATTCGCCAAATTTTAATGAAGCTACTTGTGGTTAAATCATTAGCGCTCTTAGCTCATAACGCCCTGATCAGCGGCGCACTTTAGTGCGTCCGGTGGAGGGCCAGAGGCCCGGAACGAACTGAATCAAATGGTTTTAGTCATCAAAGCAGGGCAGACAAGGCTGGGATGAATGGGGCGACGATGGTCATATGGTTTGCGGCTGCAGCCATGAATCGTTTGTAAGCAGCACCAAATCCTGACGTTCCTTGTTTATCCTGCATTTCTGAAACACTTTCTTTTAGTGCCTCTTTCTGCTCAATATCTGCTTCATCAATCGCAGCCATTAGGTCAGCAAAAATTGCATCTGTGCCTTCGACCTTTTGATCTACATTCGACGAGGCCACAGAAATATTGCTTCCGGAAACATTACTAATGGTGATGTTTGACGTTTCTTTATTCACGGGAATTCCGTTCTCCAGTTTGTACAAATCTGACCCCTTCAAGAGCTCCAAAGTGTTTTTCACCACTTGAGCCAAGCTTTGCTGGTCTTTAAAGAGCGTTACCATTTGATCAAATGCCCAGCAATTTAGCTCATATTCCTCGTTTACCTTAATAGCATCTTCGACAACAGGTATTAGATCAGAATCAATCCAGGAGCCATCAAACCTTTCAATTACTCTTGTGAGTGTGGGATAGGTCGTGATGTCATAGTTGATTGAGCATAGCGCATCTGACATGAAGAGCCCCATATCACGACCATCGCTATAAATCCGTTCCCAAGTAGCACGTTTCCTGCCATCGGAAATTTTGTACAGATTGCGCTCCCAATCTTCTTTGTTCTTCATGTGAGACCAATCTCTATCCTTCTCGCGAAATCCTTCACCGATAGCTAGGAGCCTGGCAATTTGGCTCTCAACTTCCTTGAAATCACCACGAATGTTCGCTTTTGTCATCAGTACTCCAAAATTTGTTGATTGACTCACTAACAGTGATTATGTTTTAGTCAGCCTGAATATATTCAGCTTGATTGACACGCAGATCATCATCACTAAGTTCAGCACCACTCTCGATTATATCAACCTTAACCACATACTTGGATAACCCAAACTTGTTTAGGAAACCAGTTGCAACCTGTTTTGACTTCTCATCAAACTCCAGGTCTAAACCTTGAAAGTAGCGAGTTGAGAGCACAAAAGATAAGGGTAATCCATGGCGGTACAAGAGGGTGTCTTTATCTCCTTTAGTAAGAGCCAAATTTAAAGGAACGCAGACACTCCTTGTTATAGGTGAAAAGGGTACTGTTAACCCCCTTCTGAAGTAATAGTACTCCATTTCATCAGAATACAAAGACCCATTTAAGAAACCGGTTATTTCGTCATAATCGTAAAGGAGATATTGAGCGCGAGGGGCATTTTTTAGTATTCTCTTTGCCTGATTTACTCGCATTGCACTAAAAGTAGTTTTTCTCCAGTCACGTTTTTTCGCCTCTAGAAAGGCTACACCATTAACTGAGCTACCATCTTTATAATTAATATTCACGACTAAAGCAATATCTCCAAAATCTGTTTCATAACTCCCTTTTAACTTATATGTTTCCCAGTTTATTGCGCTTCTGGGATCATGCCCAGAAAACCGAGAACCCTTGAGAGCACTCTGCAAATCCTTTAACAATGTGTATGTTATGTGATCTTCATCCCATGCATGAGCTGAAATACTGCTCAATGAGTTTCTAATGGTTTGTTCTAAATGACCAGTAAATTCATGTAATTCAGTTGGCACTCAAGATCTCCCTTTGAAAACATAACGCAAAGCTAAGCGGCGGCCCGTCAGGGACGTCCGGTGGACGGCCGTTAGGCCGGGAACGAACTTGAGCGATTGGTTATGCATTTTACGACAGCTTCTTTCAGCTCATGGTTGTGCCAAAAGGCGGATAGATTGACATTGATTCCGAGACTTCATACTTGCCGACCACGTTACCATCAGCGTCTACCTCATCATATAAGTAATAATCGGTATCCCTTCCCCTGCGCTGCTCCCACTTGGTATCTGTTTGAGCAAGGTCGTGCGCGTCTGGAATACCTATCTTCTTTTTGTGCTCGTCGCTCATGAACAGCCCCTTTTAACTTTTGACGTCTTCGACTCGGCGGGTTGAGAACGTAGCGGAAGTCATTTCGGTTCTTACAGTGGTGCCACAATAAGGGCAGATAACTGGCTCCCGCTCCTTACCACCAGGAACACCGCCACCAATCTTGGTGACATAGAAATCTTTTTTACAGCTTTCGTTTGTACACTTTTCCATGCTTTCCTCCCACAAGTGCATAACAGCCCAGTTATGCTTGCCCCTCAACCCCCAGCGCTCGGCGAAACAACGAAATCATCGATTGACGAGGTTCTTGTCCCTTTTCAATTATCTCGGCGTACTCATCGGGGAACGGGGGCGGATTACTTGTATCCATATGTAGAATTTCATCAAAAAGCGGTTTGTAGGCGCCGCGCACGCCTTCGATAAACTGATCGTCAAAATACAGAGCGTTCTTGTGGAGCATGGTGTTAATTTCAGTAAACGCCTCACAGAATTCTAGCCCCCTTTTTTTTGAGAATCCCTGACCGTCAGGGCATACTCCATCAGGAAGCTCATCTCGGTTTGAATGGCCCCACCATGTGACGAGGAAACTCTTCAAACTGAACTCTGCATCCAGTGCTTTTCCATATATAGCTTCGATTACCTCGACGCGTCGTTTGTGTAAGTACGGCTCATGGACGTTTAACTTTGCAAGTTGCTGCGCTAGCTCATGGGAATTTTGCGTCGCAATTTTGTCCATTTGGTGCTCAATCCATTTCTTCGCAGCATATGCTCCAATAGAAATAACTAACGCGGTCGATCCAATCTGGGTGAGAATATCTTCTAACACGTAAAGTAAATCTCCTTGCCTACATAACGTTTGGTTAAGGGGCGGGCTTTAGCCCGTCCCAGAGAGCGAAGCGAACGATTTGAACCATTTGTTATATTTTTTCTACTGAAATCTCAGGGAAAATTTTAGTCTGCTCTTCAGAGCCGACCGCGTGATAGCTCAATGTCTGGCCATCACCAGAATCTTTTGCAATAAGCTTAATATGAAATAGATAGTCGTCTGCTTGCCGAGAGATTGAAGCTATTTGTACGCCGCATAGGCGTAGCTTTGATCTGCTCTCAGGCCTGAAACAGGTGTTGTAGCCTCCTTTTTTTGCTACAGATGGGTAACACCATGCATCATGGAACTCTGGCGGTAGATCAAAGTAGTCTTTCGCTATGGACTCGGATATTCGGTAAAGATATTCAGTGCCTGAGCCTACATCTCTAATGAACTCATGACGCAAAAAGTCTTGGATCATTCGGGACTTCAGCATCTCTTCTTTTGATAGCCCATCATGTACTGCTGGGGCTCCAATGATCGTTACATTTACCTGCTCTATGGCTTCGTAAACTATTAGTGAAAATAGTTGATTGTCCTTGGCTTTCATTTCCTCTACAGCAATGTGTGGCTGCATTGGGGAGGTGTAGAGCAAGGATTCTTTTTCTTTATTTAAGCGTCCGGCCTTAACGATATTGCTAGGTGGCTCCCAGCAGTCGCATATTTTACTCATTGATCTTAATGGTAGATTTCTATCATCTTCATCTATCGCTCTGACCCTGTAGAATCGTGTCCCTGCAGGGTAGCTTCCAGAGCTTGGTGTTAATATTGAAATATTTCCATATGGCGTATCAAATGTGATGACTTTTGATATTTCATTCTGGACTTCTTGATAGCTTAATTTTTTGAAGTCTAGGTCTCTAAACTTGCATATTTTTTCATGCAAGTCAGATATGTCTACATGCTTTAAAAAATCTTGAATGGGAACCATGATGCCTCAAGAAAATATAACAGTGATTATACGCCCCGCTACATAACCTCAATGAACGCTTGGGCACATTGATTGGGGTTATGTAGCCATGCAAATGACTCTACCCCATTGATTCTTCTGCCTGCAAAGTAAATTTCGGCGATATAACCAGAGTTCGCGTGCCATC
Source organism: Vreelandella titanicae (assembly GCF_014697095.1). Lineage (NCBI taxonomy): Bacteria > Pseudomonadati > Pseudomonadota > Gammaproteobacteria > Oceanospirillales > Halomonadaceae > Vreelandella > Vreelandella titanicae. Next base: position 130,477 of record NZ_CP059082.1, read on the forward strand.
GTGTTTTGATCCGTCCAATTCTAGCTAAGCGCCACACGCACTAACTCCCCACCAAACCACTGCTGCTTTAGCCCCCGCTGCTTTTCCAGCAGCAGAGCTAGGTAGTCACGCAATGGATGACCAGATGGCTGCACGGCAAGATGTTTGCGCAGCCTACGCTGGTAAGGAAACTGCTCAGCAGGCACATGCAACGACGTGGCATGTTGAGTAAGCCATTCAATAGAGGGCAGGAACAAGTGGGTGGCGTTGCTATCCAGCGCTACCGTAACGCCTTTTATATCAAAGTCACCGGCGTAGATGTGTGTTCGGCGGGTTTTGTGCCAGGCCTCTGCCAGTAAGGCAAAGCCGCCGCCGTAGTGGCTGTCGCCACGGTAGACGATCAGCGGGTTTGCGTAGCCGCTTAGTGCTGGCAATTCTGGTGAGAACTCATAGAAGCTGTCGAGGTTTTCGACCTGAACCAGGGCGCTAAAGGCGCTCAGTTTTAGTCCCAGTACATCTACATCACGAATAGCGCGTGGCTCGTTGGCAAGCCCTGCTATTGGCTGGGGTGGAAAGCTGACGAGTACCCGCCTCGCACGGGGGCTTTCTCGCGTTGCTTTGTCTTCCTCTACGCCCTCTTTCGCTTGGGCGCTGCTGCTCAGGCCGCTGAGTGAGCGGCCTAGTGGTGCCAGGCGAGCGCTTTCTAGTACGTCATTAATCTGCGCCAGTAAGGCGGCGTCAAAACGCAGCGTTTTACCGTTGATTCGCGAGGCTAGGTCAATGTCGTGCTGGTGGCACCAGGCCACCACGTCGTCTACCCACTGGCGGCGCGGCTTCTCCACCGTGGGTTGGCGGAGAAGTTCACGGGCGACGCCGTTAAGGCCAGTGCGTGCGCGGCTGGGTAGGTTCATACGGCCAGCTGCAGTTCTACATCGTGGATCAGGCGCAGGTGGTTGAATTGGCTCGCTTGGCTCTCCTGCTGTTTGAGCCGAAACGCCTTCTGATCGCTACGCGGCAGGCCCTGGTACTCGGAAATTACCTGGAAGAGCCAAATCTCATCCGGCCATTCCAGCGGGCTGTCACGCAGGTACTCAAGGGCGCTGACCGGCTCCGCCTGGGGTTGGTCGATCACGCTTAAATAGAAGTGTTCCACATCCTGCTTGAGCGCCTGCTGGCGGGCGGCGGCTAAGCTGCTTTCCTGGGCTTGGGCCGGGGCCGCGGCTTCAACCGTTTGCGTGGTGTGGCGCGGTTGGGGTAGCTGGTGCAGCAGCTCGGCGAGCAACCGGCTATCCAGGTTGCGATCCAGCGCCGGGGCGGCAGCCGCGCTGAGCGGTGCAGCCTGATTGACCAGCCCTGGTACCTCGCTGCGCCTTGCATAGTTGCCTGGCACAAAGCCGGGGTGTTCGCGCATAAAGGCGGCCATGCCGCTGATCAGGCGGCTGCGCGCCTGCTGTTTACGAAAGCGCGCCATCAGCTCGATCAAGCGCCGCTGTACTTCGCGCAGGCCGGTGTAGTGGTTACTTAACTGCTGCTGAAGCTGACTGATCAATAACTTGCGCAGGCTGCCATCGCTGCCCACCAGCTCGATCAGCTCGTCGAAGTCGATCAGCGCCAGGCCGTCCAGCAGCCTCGCGATCTGCTTCTGGGCGCGGTCGTTTTCGCGGATTTTGTCGTTGAGCTGGCTGACGAAACCAAAATCGCTATTTAGCCGCTGCCATAAGCTGTCGATGGCATCGGCGAAGCGCCCGTTCAGGTCATCGACTTCCTGGCGCAGGCGCATCAACTGCTGTTCCAGCCGCCAGTGCTCGCCACGGCTGCGCGCCTCCCGGTAGCTGTGTACCAGGGCGCGAATCAGCTCCAGGGTTTCCGCTACATCGGCGTTCACATGGCGGCGGGTCTCGTCGGCAAGCATCTCGGCGATCAGTTCGCGCACCTTGGGCGCCAGCTTCACGCCACTCTGCTCGTCCGGTCGCCACAGGATGCGCGCTGCCAGCAGCTTGCGCAGCGCGCTATCGCTGAGCGATTCCAGCGGCACTTCATCGCGGGTGTAGGCCTGCATCAGTACATCGGCATGCTTGCCTAGCAGCGCCAGCCGTTCGCTACCGGTTTTGAGCAGGCGGCTTTCCAGAGCGTGTTCGCTGTTTGAATTCACAACAGGGCCTCCTGGGAACCGGAGCCCTCCTCGCTACCCTCTTCGATGGGCAGGTTCTCTTCATCGCGAATAAAGCGCACCAGATCCACCAGGTAGTCGATCTTGCCGGTGACCACGAATACCTGCCGCTCAGCGTGGGGCTGAAGCAGGTAGCCGTGCTCTTTGAGGCGCTTGAAGACCTGCTTTACCTGGGCATCAAGCTGGTCACTTTGCGAGCCAAAAAAGCTGTCGGTGGCCAGGCGTTCCAGGCGTTCGCGCAGGCTTTGGTTATCTTCGCACTTGGCGCTGAACTCGGCCGGTTTGAGCACGTCGCCGGGGGCAGCCAGAGTATCGCGGCCCAGGGCTTCTTGAACCAGTTGCAGCCACTCCAGCAACGGCAGCAGGCTATTGAGCGTATCGCCGAGCTGGCGGGAGAGCTGATCCCGGGCGTTATCATTGAGCTGACGCCAGGCCAGAAAATAGACGCTGCCATCCTCATTGCTGGCCAGCCGCCGGTTAAGCGGCCGCAGGTAGGTATCGATCTCCTCCCGGGTCTCTTCATTGGTGAGGTGACGATAGCCACTCTCATCGCTGATCGGGCAGACAAACTCCCCAGCCAGCAGGCGCTCTAGCAGTGGGCCATGTTCGATCATACCGTCACCTCCTGCTGACGCTCCTGGAGCCGTTCGGCCAGGCGGCTTAGCCGTGGCTCGATGCGTTTTAACACCCGTTTGTTGGGGTTGGCCTCATCGCGGTCGATCAGATAGCGGTTGGCGAACAGCAGCAGCACATCGGACTCGGGGTTGGGGAAGGCGCCGACAATATGAATACGGTTGCTGTCGCAGGCGTCGAACAGTTTTTCGACGTTGTGGTACGCCAGGGTGCCGATCTCATCGATGGGCCAGTGGATGGCGATTTCCGCACCGCCGCGCAGCAGGCGGGTAAAAGCGAGCAGGAACTTGCACAGAATCAGGTACGCCATGCCGTGGCTGGAGGACTCCAGCAGTTGGCGGTCGTTTTTGATCACCAGATCGGTGCCGCCTTCGTTCAGGTGCAGCTCCAGGCGCAGCAGGCTTTCAAAGCTGTACTGCTGGTCGCTGCGCAGCAAGTCGACCACGTCTGCCAGAGCGTTGAGGTAGTCGTCGCTGGGTAGCGTCTGGCCGGATTCGCGCCACTCCTTGTAGCGCTGGGCGAACAGCTTCAGCGGCTCCCAAAAGCCCAGTTCATCGATGGTGGACTGGATGCGCACTTCGGCCTTGGTGATGCCTTCCAGGCGCAGGTCATCGGCGACCTCTTCAGAAAGCCGGCGGCTTTGAGCGCTGATGCGCCGGTTCAAATCGCGGAACACGGTGAAGAACTTATCCAGGTCGTCGCTTAGGTTGCGCCCTTCCTGAATCAGCTGCTGCTGTTGATCTTCGAGCAGTTTGAGCATGTCGCGCAGTAGCGGCAGCTGTAGGCGCGGGTTATCGCTCTGCAGTTTGCTGCGTTCGCTCTCCAGCGCTTCGGCAAAGCCGCTGCTGGCGTCCTTGATCAGTTGGCTTTCGACTTCCAGGCAGCCACGGCGCAGCTGTTCGATAAGCTGGTGGCGATTGCCCAGCGCCTGGCGGGCGCGCTCGATACGCTCGTCCACATCGCCCAGTGGCGTACCGGGCGCCTGGCCATCGGGTTCAATGGCCAAGGTTTCCAGCTGGGTGAGTAGCGGCTTCAAGGCTTCCAGGCAGGCGTATTCGCTCTCCCGCTGGGTTTTCAGCGTGCTGATCGTGCTTTGGTGGGTTTTGCGCGCGGCCTGGAAGTCATTTTTCAGGTGCTCTTTATCCCGCTGCAGCTTTTGCTCCGCCTGCTCCAGCTCGGCTTCTTGCGCGACCAGCTGCGGCTTGTGCTGCCCCCACTCGACGCGCATAAAGCGAGTGTATTCGGTGAGTTCATCCTGACGGGCGGCGGTGACGCGAATGCGTTCATCCTGGCTTGCCAGCCGCTCCTTGGTATCTTTTAGCTTGGCGGGGTCAACGCCCTGCTCGGCCAGTTCCTGGCTAAAGGCCTCTTCCAGTTCCGCACGCTGGCGTTTGTGTTCGGTGTTGGCGTCGCTCAACTGCTGCTTATACTGGCGCAGTTGGGCATCCAGGCTATCCACCTGGCTCTGTCCGTCGGCCTTGAGCTCCAATAGCTGACTTTGATGGGTCTCGCTAAGGGCGGCGAGCGCCTGCTGCTTCTCTTCGCGCAGCTCCTTTTGCGCCTGCTCCTGGCTGGCTAACGCGGTCTGATGCGCTGCGCGACGCTCCTGCTGGCGCTTGGTATGGCGCTCTTGCTGCTGGCGGCGGGCCTCTATCGCAAACTCGACTTCCTGCTCGGCGCGCTTGTGGGCCATGCGGCCCTGATCCTGGGCTTCATCGGCCTGCTGCACCCGCTCGTTATGCTGTTTGAGCGATTTCTCGGCGGCTTGGCTCTCGGTCTGCACCCGGCGTTTGGCGCCATCCGCTTCTTCGATGGCGGCCAGCAGGCTGGCTTCATCCTGGGCGTAATCGGGCAAAGCAATGGCGGAAAGATCCACCGCCAGCCCAAACAGATCATCGCTAGCGCCTTCTGCCAGTTGCGGGGCGAGGTCACGCCGCTCTAGAAGCTCTGGCGCAATCACCTTGCCTAACTGCTGCTCCCAACCGGGGCGGTGATAGCGCAGGAAATGGCGCAGGCTGCCCTGCTCCGGGTCGCGCTGCTGATAGAGCGCAAAGCAGCGCTGCTCGGCGCGCTCCAACTGTTGGCGAAGTTGCACCAGCTGCTGTTCGGCACCGTCGCGCTCGCGTTTGCGGCTTTCAAACTCCCGGCGCAGGCCATCCAGAGTAGCAGCGGATGCGTTGCGCTCCTGCTGGGCCTGATCCAGGCGCGCCTGGGCAAGCTCCGCCTCGGAAGCCTCTTCGGCGGTCTGGGTCGAGAGCGAGAGCTGCGCTTTTAGCTCAGCTAGCTGTTCGACGCCGAGTTCCAGTTGCGCCTGGTACTCGCCCTCCAGGCGTTGGCGCTCCTGCTGATAGCGTTCGTTGAGCTGCTGTTCGGACTCCCACTGTTGTTCCCGGCGCAGGGCTTTCTCTTCGACCAGGGCGTCGATCAGTTCCTGGGATTCACGGGTCTGGCGGGCCAGCGCCTCAGACAATTCGCGCAGCCGACCGTCCAGGCGCGCCTGGCTCTCTTTTACCGCGTCCTGCATCACGTTCAGGTGGGCGCGCAGCTGGTCGCGCTGCTCCCGCCACTGGGGCAGCGCGTTGATGTCGCGCTCCAGGGCGGGCATGTCCGCATCGGCGTATTGCTCGTACTGGGTTTGCAGGTCATTAAGGCGGCGCTGGGTCTGCTGCAGATCGCTGACCACTTCGCTGTGGCGGTCGTTCAGCTTATCCCGTGCTTCGGCGTAGTCGCTCTCCCGCTGCTGGAATTCGCGCTGGTGGCGGGCAAGCTCAGCATCCACATCGGCCATACGGCGCTCTGCTTGCTGGCGGTCGTCTTCCAGCTGGGGTTTCAGTTGCCACAGCGTGGCATCCAGGTCGGCGAGTTCACGGTCGATACCGGCAAGTCGGGCCAGCGATGCCTGCAGCGGTTCCAGGCGCATGGATTGGCGCATTTGGGCAATCCACTCCCGCGCCTTGGTGTTGCGAATCCGGGTTACCGGGAGTTCAACGCCATCCTCTTCGAAAATCGCCGCCAGCATGGTTTTGAGGGTGTCCATCTTGCCCTCTTTGGCATGCACCGCAGAAACCAGCTTTTCGATATGGCGGATGCGCCGCTCGGGTTTGACCAGGCTGAACTGCGACGCGATCTGGCGCAGCTTGAGGCCATCGCGGCTGTTGCCGTGCAGTTGGGTAAAGTCGTTCTGGATCACCGAGCGAAATTCAGAGGTAGCGCCCAGCTTGGGCGACACCGGTGTGCCGTTGCGGCGCAGGCCGCTGGCCCACTGGGTGTAGTCCAGCGCCGCCACGCCCGCGTCGCTCTCCACCAGATAATCCTCCGGCTGGTAGGGCGCGCCGACAAAGCGATACTCCACCCCGCCCTCGGCCTTGCGGGTCAGCACCGCCTGGCAGATGTTGCCCGCTTCGCGGCGGTATTCGTACACCAGGTAGCTGTTGCGGTGAGGCAGGTAAAACGCATCAAACTTCATGCGCGTTTTGGGCACGACCTTATTGGGTAATTCGCCGTAAAACACCGGCACCAGGCGCTGTAGCGTAGTTTTACCGGAGGCGTTGGTGCCGCAAATATTGGTGTGGCCGTCCACACTCAGTTCGACCACGCCTTCCAGGTGGCCGTGAATCATCACGATGCGTAGCAGGTGGGCCATGCCGTGTCCTTTCGATGACTATTTCAATGGCTGTCTCAATGACTATCCGGATCGTTTTGCTGATCGCTGAAAGTGGCTATAGTGCCAGACACAGACCAAAGCGGCTACGCGGCTAAAAAAAGCTGGCTCACTATAACACTTAGTGCTATATATTGAGGATAACAGTACAGGTATCAGATGCGAGTATTTAAAAACAAAGTGTTCAATAAATGGGCTGCAAAGGAAGGTCTAAATGATGCTGCCTTGCTGGCCGCCATTGATGAAATTGAACGCGGCCTTATTGACGCCGATCTAGGTGGTCATGTGTTGAAAAAACGCGTGGCGATCAGTGGTCGTGGTAAGAGTGGCGGGGTTAGAACCCTGTTGGCTTACAAGGTCGGTAATAAGGCATTCTTTGTTTATGGTTTTGCCAAAAATGCTCGCGCTAACATCAGCGCTGATGAACTAAAAGCGTTGAAACATTTGGCAAAAGAACTAATAGGTTACAGTGACAAAGCATTAGCCAATGCCATTAAGCATGGCGTGTTAATTGAGGTAGAAAACGATGGATAAATCCATTTTAGATATGGTGCATGAAACAGCTCAAGACCTTCACGCGGCTGGTGTGATGAAAGAAACCACGCTGCGCGAGTTCGATGCACTCTGTCTGCCGCCGGTAAAAGAGTACACAGCAATACAAATCAAGCGGATTCGCACCAAGAATCACGCCAGCCAAGGCGTGTTCGCGGCCTACCTGAATACTAGTGTGTCCACGGTTCAAAAGTGGGAGCAAGGCCAGAAGAAACCTAATGGCCCTTCGCTTAAGCTGCTGAACCTGGTGGCCGAAAAGGGCTTGGAAATACTGGCTTAATCGTCAGGGCGTTTTGTTGCCAAGCAACCCCTCGAAGAAACTCACCGCGTTGGCTTCCAGTCCTTCCAGGTAGTAGCCGCCTTCCTGGACCACCAGCGTGGGTACGTTCAGGTCCGCAACCCGGCGGCCCAGCTCACCAAACCCTGGCGTGGAGACAGCCACCTTGGCCTGGGGGTCGCGCTCGTAGATATCAAACCCCAGCGCCAGCACGATGGCATCAGGCTCGAACAGGCGGATGGTCTGGCAGGCTTCTTCCAGGCGGTCAAAGAACACCGACTCCTCTGACCCATGAGGCATCGGCAGGTTGAGGTTATAACCCAGTCCTGCGCCCTGCCCGCGCTCGTCTTCGAAGCCGGTGACCGCGGGGTAGAAGTTGGTGGTATCGCCGTGGATCGAGATATACAGCACATCGTCGCGCTGGTAGAAAATTTCCTGAATGCCCTGCCCATGGTGCATATCCGGGTCTAACACGACGATGCGGGGGTAGCGCGAGGTGAGATGCTGCGCGGCAATGGCGGCATTATTGAGAAAACAGAAGCCACCGGCGGAATCGATGCCCGCGTGGTGGCCTGGCGGGCGCGATAACGCATAGGCAAATCGCTCCCCGGCTAATAAAGCCTCAGCCCCGGCGACCGCACTCTGCGCCGACCAATAAGCCGACTGCCAAGTGTGCTGGCCCACGGGAGCGCTACCGTCAGCCAAGTAACGCCCGGCTTCCGCCAAGATGCCGCGCAGAGCATTGGGCGAACGCACAAAAATATTGGAAATAACTTCTTCACCCCAATCCTCGCCGAGGGCATGCCAGCGCCGATGGGCACTTTCGAGAAAGCGCAAATAGGCCAGCGAATGCACCGCCCTTAACGGCGCCACGCCATGATCCGCGGGTGCTTGAATATCAAACCCTAGCTGCTTGGCGGCTGCCAGCAGGTGCGTGGCACGCTCGGGCACTTCCTGGGGTGTGCGCATTTTGCCCCGGGAGAAGTAGGTTTGCGGCTGATGAAGCAGTTGGTCAGCGTGGAAGAACGTCTTCATCGGCACTATCTTCATCAGAACTATCTCCGGTTTCGCCCACACCCTTGACTACGAAATCGCGGGCAACGCCGATATGGTAGTCAATCGCCTCACGGCAGGCAGCAGGGCTGCCACTATCCAGCGCGTCGAGCAACTTAAAGTGGCTGGTGGCAATGGTGTCGGGGGCTTCATGGGTTTTGGTAATTAGGGTGATGCAGAGGCGCAGCTCATGGGACAGGTCGTCAAAGGCGCGCAGTAGACGCTCGTTACCTGCGTAATGCAGCATCAGTCGATGAAACTGCAAATCCTCCTCGATGCGGCGGGTGCCATCGTTACCGGCTGCCGCTTCACATAGCACCTCTACTTGCTGCTTGAGAGCGCGCTGGGCATCGGCGGTATAGCGTTCTGCCAGGCGTTCGATCCCATGGCGCTCAAGGCAGAGCCGCAAATCAAACACATCTTCGAGTTCAACGGCATTCAACGCGCGAACGAAGAAGCCTCGGCGCGGTTTCGAGATCAATAAACCACGGCTTTCCAGCAAACGAGCGGCCTCGCGAACCGGTGCGCGGCTAACACCCAAGTCGCGGGAAAGCTGCACTTCAGAAAGCCGTTCGCCGGGTAAAAAGTGTTGCTGAATAATCGCTTGGGTTAAATAGTCAGCCACCTGTTCGACCAGGTTCTGCTGCTGGATAAAGGCCCTGGGAGCCGCCGTTGGTGAGGCCATCGCATTCACTCATGGGATATGACGTGTTCTTCCCAGTATGACGAAAAAAAGCCACTTGTCGACGAACGATTGCCGACTGTCGACAGTTTTACCAAGTGCTGCTATGGTCAAAACAGATCCCTAACAAACATCACAACAGGGTCTGACACGCCTCGCTCGCCTAACGACTACGTAACCTCATTACGTGCTAATAACCGAGGAGCAGGAAACATGAAAAAACCTTTAGCTTTGGCTATTTCCGCTGCAGCATTCGCTTTTACCTCCGCCGCTATGGCAGACGACCCTAAAGAAGGGGGCGTCGTTAACACCATTATTCAGCCCGAACCGCCTGGCCTGGTGCTGGGCATGGTTCAGAACGCGCCCACACGTACCGTCTCGGGCAATATCTACGAAGGCCTGCTGCGCTACTCCACCGACCTTGAACCCATGCCGCAGTTGGCGGAGTCCTGGGAGGTCAGCGAGGATGGTCGCACCTACACCTTCCATCTGCGTGAAGGCGTTACCTGGCACGACGGTGAAGCCTTTACCGCCGATGACGTCGTGTTCTCCGCCGATGTCTTCCACCGTGAGTTGAACCCCAGCGCCCGCGCCGTGCTACAGCACGTGGAGAGCATCGAAGCCACCGACGACCACACCGTCGTATTTACCCTGACCCAACCCTTCGGCCCTTTCCTGCTCTCCTTCGAGGCGGGCACTTTCACCATGGTGCCCGAGCACCTCTACGCGGGCACCGACTTCCGCGATAACGAGCACAACGACCACCCCATCGGTACCGGCCCGTTTAAGTTCTCCAACTGGGAACGCGGCACGGTGATCGAACTGGTTAAAAACGACGACTATTATGAAGAGGGCCTACCCTACCTAGATGGCGTTAACTGGCACATCATTCCCGATGGCGCTTCCCGTGCTGTGGCCTTTGAAAATGAAACCATCGACGTGCTGCCCAGCGGTACCGTCGAGAACTTCGATATTCCCCGCCTGGCCGAGATGGATAACGTCTGCATGACCGAAGAGGGCCACGAATACTTCAGCCCCTTTGCCATGCTGTGGATGAACAACCGCGAAGGCCCCACTGCGGATAAACGTTTCCGTCAGGCGGTGATGTACGCCATGGATCGCGAGTTCGCCAAAGATGTGTTGTGGAACGGCCTGGGCAATGTTCCGCTCTCCGCCTTTGGCTCCAATGCGCGCTTCCAGAACGACGACCTGGAACCCTACGATCACAACCCCGAACGCGCCCGTGAGTTGCTGGATGAAATGGGCTACGACGGCGAAGAGATCACCATTCTGCCGCTGCCCTATGGCGAAACCTGGACGCGCTGGGCCGAAGCCGTACAGCAGAACCTGCGTGAAGTGGGTATTAACGTTGAAACCCAAGCCACCGACGTAGGCGGCTGGAACCAGCGCCTGGGCGATTGGGATTACGACCTCGCCTTTACCTATCTCTACCAGTATGGCGACCCGGCACTGGGTATTTCACGCACCTACCTTTCCGACAACATTGCCAAGGGCTCGCCCTGGAATAACGTGGAAGGCTACGAAAACGAGCGCGTCGACGAGCTGTTTAACGAGGCCTCCACGGCTTTCCCCGACGAAGAGCGCGAAAAACTTTACCGCGAAGTACAGGAAATCCTCCATGAAGACGTGCCCGTTGGCTGGCTGATGGAACTGGGCTTCCCGACCCTGTATCGCTGCGATGTGCAGAACCTGGTTACTTCCGGCGTGGGTGTTAACGACGGCTTTAAAGATGCTTGGCTAGATCGCTAAACCCAAGCCACCCAGGTAGCGCGAGCTACCTGGGTTTTTTAGCTATGTCTTGAAGGTATTAGTCAGGAAAACGACTTATGGTTTACGCGCGCCTCATTCTGATGCGGCTATTTAAAGCCGTGATTGTGCTGTTTTTAATCGTTATTTTTAACTTCCTGCTGATTCAACTGGCCCCAGGTGACCCGGCCGCCATTCTGGCCGGTGAAGCAGGTGCTGCCGACCAGGAGTTTCTCAACCAGTTGCGCGAGCGCTTTGGGCTCGACCAGCCGATGTATGTGCAGCTGTGGCGCTATGTATCAGGTATCGCCATGCTCGACTTCGGTTACTCCTACCGGTTGGGCGTCCCTGTCTTTGATCTGATTATGGATCGCTTACCTGCCACCCTATTGCTGACTGGCACTGCCTTCGTGCTCTCGTTGGTGCTGGGCATCGTGGCGGGCTCCATGGCCGCGGCACGGGTCAAGAAACCCTCTGGATCACTGATCATGGCGCTAGCGCTGGTGTTCTACGCCACGCCGCTGTTCTGGGTCGCACTGATGTCGGTGGTGGTGTTTTCCGTCTACCTGGGCTGGCTGCCCGCCTACGGCCTCTACACCGTGGGGGCAGGCCATACGGGGTTTGCGCTGGTGCTCGATGTTGCCAAGCACTTAGTGCTCCCGGCGACCACCTTAGCGCTATTTTTTATGGCGATTTACACCCGCATGACGCGCACTTCGATGTTGGATGCCGCGCAGCAGGATTACGTCAAAACCGCCCGCGCCAAAGGTTTGAAGCCCAGCATTATTCAGCGCCGCCATGTGTTGCGTAACGCCCTGCTGCCGATCATCACGTTAGCCGGCCTGCAGGCGGGGCAGATGGTCGGAGGCGCCATCCTGACCGAAACCGTGTTTGCCTGGCCCGGCATCGGGCGGCTGATGTTCGAAGCGTTGCAACAGCGCGACTACAACCTGCTGCTGGGCATTTTCTTCTTCTCGGCGGCCTTGGTTATCGTCTTCAATATCATCACCGATTTGGTCTACAGCCTGGCTGATCCGCGCATCAAGAAGGGGGCCGCATGAGCTTTTTTGCACGCTTTGCGCAAAACCGTGGCGCCCTCGTCGGGCTGATCATCCTGCTGCTGATTATCGCTATGGCGATACTGGCACCGCTGCTGTTTCCTGAATCGCCCTGGCGCATGGTGCAGCGCCCCTTTCTGCCGCCGCTCTCCCAGGATGGCTTTCCCCTGGGCACCGACACCATGGGCCGCAACGTGGCCTCAGGCTTGATGCACGGCGCCTGGGTATCGCTGTTGATCGGGCTGGTATCCACCAGCGTGGCGCTGCTGATTGGCGTTCCCTTGGGGGCCATTGCAGGCTACTACGGCGGCCTCATTGACGACATATTGATGCGCTTTACCGAGTTCTTCCAGACCATCCCCAACTTCGCCCTGGCGATTGTGCTGGTAGCCATCATGCAGCCCAGCATCACCTCGATCGTGCTGGCGATTGCGATTGTCAGCTGGCCGCCGGTGGCCCGTTTGGTGCGCGCCGAGTTTATGTCGCTGCGTAACCGCGAGTATGTCGAAGCCGCGCGCTTGGTCGGCCAGTCCAATAGCACGATCATTCTGCGTCAGATTCTGCCCAATACGCTGTCGCCGATTATCGTGCTGGCCTCGCTAATGGTGGCCACCGCGATTTTGCTGGAGTCGGCGCTGTCTTTTCTCGGCCTGGGCGACCCGAACGTGATGTCCTGGGGCTATATGATAGGCGCTGCGCGCACGGTGATTCGCCAGGCGTGGTGGCTGAGTTTCTTCCCTGGCGTGGCGATTTTGCTGACGGTACTGGCGTTAAACCTGGTGGGTGAAGGTTTAGACGACGCACTGAACCCCAAACTATCACGCGAGCGCTAAGGACTTTATATGCCTATTACAGAGAATCAATCGGCTGACACCGTCCTCAGCATTCGCGACCTCAACATTGCGCTCCCAAAAGGGGCGGATCGCGCCCTGGCGGTGGAAGACGTTAGCTACGAGGTGAAGCGCGGCGAAATCATGTGCGTGGTGGGTGAGTCCGGCTCCGGTAAATCGATGGCCGCCAACGCCGTGATGGGGCTGCTGCCCAAGGGCGTGAACGCCACTCAGGGCGAGATACTCTTTGAAGGGCAGGATTTACTTGCCCTGACGGAAAAGCAGCACCGCGCCCTGCGCGGGCTAAAAATTGGCATGATCTTCCAGGAGCCGATGACCGCCCTTAACCCACTGATGCGGGTAGGCGCGCAAATTGCCGAAGTGTTCGAAGCCCACGGCCAGTTCAACCCCAAAGAGCGCCAGGCCCGCGCGCTGGAGCTGTTGATCGAAGTGGGTATTCCCCAGCCGGAGAAGGCCATTCGCGCCTATCCGTTTGAGCTTTCCGGCGGCCAGCGCCAGCGGGTCATGATCGCTATGGCGCTGGCGCTGGAACCCATTCTGCTGATTGCCGACGAGCCCACCACGGCGCTGGATGTGACGACCCAAGCGCAGATCCTTGAGCTTATTCGCAACCTTCAGCAGCGGCGCGGCATGTCGGTGATGTTTATCACCCACGACTTTGGCGTGGTGGCCGAAATCGCCAACCGCGTCTGCGTCATGCGCCACGGCAAGATCGTCGAGCTGGGTGACGCCAAGTCGGTGCTTGAAAATCCTCAAGACGCCTACACTCAAGCGCTGATTGCAGCGATTCCCAGCAATGCGGTGCCGCCCCACCGTGAAACCAGCCAAGTCGCTCCGCTGCTGGAGATCAAGCAGCTCAATAAGATCTTTCGCTCCCGGGGCGGATTCCTTAAACCTTCCCGCGAAGTGCGTGCCCTTGAGGATGTCTCGCTCACTCTAGCACGGGGAGAAACGGTGGGGATTGTAGGCGAATCCGGTTCGGGCAAGTCCACCCTTGGGCGCTGCGTGGTACGTTTGGAGCACCCCGACAGCGGCGAGCTGCTGCTGGATGGCGTGAATCTTTCCCAACTCAAAGGCGATGCGCTACGCCGTGAACGCCACCGGGTGCAGATGATCTTCCAAGACCCTTACGCCTCGCTCAACCCACGCACCAAAGTGGGCATGGCGATAGCCCAGGGGCCGATTGCCAACGGCACGCCCAAAGCCGCGGCGCTCAAGCAGGCGGGCGAGCTGCTCGACATGGTGGGCTTAGGCGCCAGCGCCGTGGAACGTTTCCCCCACGAGTTTTCCGGCGGCCAGCGTCAGCGTATCGGCATTGCCCGAGCGCTGGCGCTCAACCCCGAGCTGATCGTGGCGGACGAAGCCGTCTCGGCGTTGGATGTTTCGATTCAAGCCCAGGTACTGGAACTGCTGGAAGAGTTGAAGCAGCGGCTGTCGCTTTCGCTGCTGTTTATTACCCACGACCTGCGCGTCGCCGCGCATATCTGCGACCGTATAGTGGTGATGCAGCACGGCCGCATCGTCGAGCAAGGCAGCGCCGAGCAGATCTTCCTCGCCCCAAAAGAGGCGTATACCCAGGCGCTGCTCAAGGCAATTCCCGGCCGCGAAGCGCCCGTGGCAGCGACAGCGTAATTTATCGGATAGGAAAGACAAGCTAAGGAAAACACATGCAAATAACCCTGGAGGCGCTGCGCGCCATTGTTGGCCCTGGCCATGTATTGACCGGCGACGATGTGCACAGCCGCCGCGTGGATTGGATGACCGGTGCGCCCTGCCAGGCTGGGGCGATTGTTCGCCCGGCGGATACCGAGCAGCTTTCCACAGTGATGCGCGCCTGCTATGAGTTGCAGCAGCCGGTGGTCACCCACGGCGGATTAACCGGGTTGGTGCACGGTGCAGAGGCTAGCCCGGATGAGCTGGTGATTTCTCTGGAACGTATGAGCGCGATTGAAGAGATTGATCAAGTGGGCGGCACCCTCACCGTGCAGGCGGGGGCACCGCTGCAGCGGGTTCAAGAAGCCGCGAAAGAGGTCGGCCTGCAGTTCCCGCTGGATCTTGGCGCCCGGGGCAGTTGCACCATTGGCGGCAATATCGCCACCAACGCCGGGGGTGTCCGGGTCATTCGCTACGGCATGATGCGCCAGCAGGTGCTCGGCCTGGAAGCAGTGATGGCGGATGGCCGGGTGGTCAGTTCCATGAACCGCATGCTGAAAAATAACGCCGGTTTCGATTTAAAGCAGCTGTTTATCGGCAGCGAAGGCACTCTGGGCATTGTGACTCGGGCTGTGCTGCGGCTACAGCCACCCACCCCCAGCGAGCAAACGGCGATGGTTGCCTGCCCTTCGTTTGAGTCGCTCACTGGTCTGCTCAGCCATATGGGCAAAGCGCTTGGCGGCAGCCTGGGTGCTTTTGAGGTGATGTGGCAAAACCACTACCGGCTGCTCACTGAAACCCTGGGCCGCCACACCCCGCCGATTGCCACCGAGCACCCGTTTTATGTGATCATTGATTCACTGGGCAGCGACGCCGAGCGCAATGCCACTCAGTTCAGCGAAGCATTAGAAAGCGCGTTAGAGAGCGAGCTGATTGTCGATGCGGTGATTGCACAGTCGACTACCCAGCGCGATGGGCTATGGGCGATTCGTGAGGATATTGAGGGGCTGGTCAAAGGCTTGGCGCCGGTGCTTACCTTCGATGTCAGCCTGCCGATTGCCGATATGCAGCGCTACACCAATGCCTTGGAAACACAGCTAACCCAGCGCTGGCCGGAGGCGCGTTTGGTGGTCTTTGGCCATCTGGGCGATGGCAACCTTCATATTTCCGTTAGCGTGGGGAGCGCTGAGATCGAAGTTCGGCGAGAGGTTGAAGCCATGGTTTACCAGCCGCTGGCCACACTGGGCGGTTCAGTCTCCGCAGAACACGGCATTGGCCTGGAGAAACGCCCCTGGCTCGCCACTTGCCGCTCCAGCGCCGAGATTGAATTGATGCATACGCTCAAGCAGGCGCTAGACCCACATCGCCTTCTCAATCGCGGTAAAATATTGAGTTAATAATTGTTTTTAGGATATCAACATGCCCCGCTACCCCAACCACTTACTGAGTGAAGGCCCTGCTAATCCATTTCCGGGCATTAAGGTGCTAGAACGCCGACTTGGCAAGGTAATCCCCCATCGGCTGGGCTCTAACGAAGGCCTGGATATGCCTCACCGCGCCCTGCGCGATCACTTTGGCGATGCCCTGGCCGAACACGTTTACTGCTACGGCGACGCCGAGGCGCTGGGTGTTCGCAAACGTATTAGCAAACAACAGGGTATGGCGCTTGAAACCCTGCTGGTAGATGCCGGTGCCGATAGTTTGATTGCCCTGGCCCTGCGCACCACCTGCGAACCGGGTGAAACCGTGGTGAGCACCGCAGGCACTTACCCCACCTTGGGTTATTTTGCCAAAGGCCAGGGCTGTAACCTGGTAGAGCCCAGCTATTATGAAGCGCCCGGCGTGCTGGCCCCCGACCTGGAAGCTCTGGCCGCCGCTGCCCATCAGGAAAACGCACGACTGGTGTATCTGGCCAACCCGGATAACCCCAGCGGCCACTTACACAGCGACAGCGCCATTCTCAAACTGCGCGAGGAGCTGCCCGACACCTGCTGGCTGCTGCTGGATGAAGCCTATGGGGATTTTCGTGATGACGCGGGCAGCGAGTTCGCTGCCAAAGCAATACCGGGAGTGATTCGCCTACGCACGCTTTCCAAGGCTCACGGCTTGGCGGGCCTGCGCATTGGCTACGCCATCGCCGACCCTGACGTGCTGGCGATGATGATGAAGGTGCGTATTCACTACGCAGTATCGTCATTGACCCTGGCCGCTGCGGAAGTGGTGCTTGATCACCCTGACGAAGTTCACCAACACGTCGCTGATGTAAAAGCCCGGCGTGAGCAGTTGGCTGAGCACTTTCGCGCACTTGGTGCCGACGTACTCCCCAGCGCCACCAACTTTATCGGCATTCGCCTGCCCAGCGCCGACCTCGCCGCTGAGGTACATCAGCAACTACTCGCCGAAGGCGTTTTGGTCGCTCGTTTGACGCATCCTGAGCTGGCCAATGTGATTCGAATTACGGCGGTGCAGGCAGCTCTGGAGCCGGGGAGATTGGCAGCTCTCGAACAGGCTATTACAGAACACGTCTGATACAGTTGGTAAAATTGAGCAAGCGGATGGCAAGGTGCATCGAGGGCAGGTTTCCGCGAGGGCGCTGTGAACCCATCCCTGGGCGCTACTTTTTCCATCCCTGGAAAAAGACCCTCGCTTCAACCTGCCCTCGCAGCGCGTGACAGGGGTTGCATAGTTCTTACTTCCACCCCCTATAACCCTAAGGCGTTAACCAATGTCGGAAATCGTCCAACTCACCGCGCACCGCCTGGCGATATAAGCCCTGCAGTCGAGCAGTGACGCTGTCTTGGCTGATGGGTTCGTTAACAGGCGGTGCACCAGCCCGTCCACCAATGCTCCGACCATCCAGCTCGCGAAGCGGCAGTATTTCAGCGGCGGTGCCGGTTAAGAACGCCTCATCGGCGGTGTAGAGCTCATCACGGGTAATCCGCCGTTCACGCACTTCAAGACCCAGCACCTTCTGCGCCAGCTGAATCACGCTATCCCGGGTGATGCCTTGCAGGCAGGAGGTCACTTCCGGGGTGTGCAGCACGCCATCGCGGAGCAAGAAGACGTTCGCCGCTGAGGCTTCAGCCACATAGCCCTCCGGGTCGAGCATGATGGTTTCATCGAACCCGGCCTTGATCGCCGTGTTCAGTGCCAGTATCGAGTTGACGTAGTGGCCGTTAGTCTTTGCCCGGCAGAGGCTGATATTGACGTGGTGGCGCGCCCAAGATGACGTCAGCGCGCGCAAGCCGTGGGTCGCGGCCTGTGGCGAAATATAGGGGCCCAAATCCCAAGCGGCCACCATGACATGGGTGGTTAATCCTTTAGCACGCAGCCCCATACCTTCCGCGCCGAAAAACACCGTGGGCTTTAGGTAGGCGCTGCTCAGGTTGTTTTTAGCCAGGCACTGGCGCTGGGCGTCGATCAACTCAGCTTCGCTAAACGGCAGCGGCATATCCAGCGAATGGGCGCTTTCTGCCAAGCGGCGGGTATGTTCAGCAGCACGAAATAGATGCGTGCCGCTGGGGCCAGCGTAAGCGCGTACGCCCTCAAAACAGCCCATGCCGTAGTGCAGCGTATGGGTGAAAACATGCACCTTGGCGTCGCGCCACTCACGCCACTCGCCGTCCTGCCAAATCCAGCCATCACGATCATAAAGCGGTGTCATCGGGTTGTTTGCTCCCACTGTTGGCACCAGTCATCGATCAACGTCTGCTGGTGCGGTTGCAGGGTCTGATAGCCCCAGGCAGCAATTTCATCGTTTTGCGGATCGGGCACGGCAGTGGCGCTGCCCGCCAGGGTCTGGATCACCGCGTGGCCGCAGAGCGGTACATAGCCTTCTGAATAACCACCTTCGTGAATAAACACCAGCTTGCCATCGCAGCAGCGCTCGGCCAGCGCTTTAAGCTGAGCGGTCATGGTGGCGAACGCTTGGCTATTGAGCAGCATTTTTCCTAAGGGATCCTTAGCGCAGGCGTCGTAACCGCAGGCCACCAGGATGAGCTCGGGGTTAAAGGCTTCCAGCGCAGGCAGCACCAGTTTTTCCATGGCGTAGGCATAGGCGCCTAGCCCGCAGCCCGGTGGCAGCGGCAGATTGAGGTTGGCACCCAGGCCAGCGCCTTCGCCCTGCTCGTCAAAACTGCCGGTTTCCAGCGGGTAGTTCGCCGCCTGATGAAGTGAAACGGTCAACACATCGGGCTCGCCATAAAATGCCGCCTGCTGACCGTTGCCGTGATGAACATCCCAATCGAGTATCGCCACACGGTTAACCTGCCCCAAGGCGCGGGCGCGCATCACCGCCACGGGGATATTGCCCAGCAGGCAGAACCCACGGCCTAGATCGGCTTCGGCATGGTGCCCCGGCGGGCGGCATAGGGCGTAGGCGTTGCTCACCTCGCCCAGCGCTACGGCTTCAACGGCGGCAATGGCCAGCCCTGCGGACTGCGTGGCCGCCGCCCAACTACCGGGCATGTAAGGCGCGCAGTCGCCACCATTGCCGCCCCGGGCTTTATCCCCCGCCTGCAGTTCATCTAAATAGCGCGGAGTATGAAAGCGCAGTAAGTCTTCCAGCGAGGCGGCGGGCGGTTTAACCACCTGAAGCTCGTCAATCAGCCCGCTGACTTCGAGGATATTCTTCAGCCGCCGTTTGCTCTCCGGGCTTTCCGAGGCGGCCTGGGGCTGTAAAAACTTACCGGGTGCGGAAAATACCCCAATCGCGCCCAGATCGTGCCAAAAGCAGCGTTCGTGCCAATAAAAACCGGTTCTGCTCATGCCTTAAAACCCTGCATAAAGGCGGTCAGGTTGGCGCTTAGATGCTCAGTGGGATAACCACCCTCCTGAATAATCACCATGGGTAGCGAAAGTGCTGCCAAGCGTTTGCCCACTTCGATAAATGCTTCGGTCTCTACCGTAAGCCCCGCTAGCGGGTCATCTTTGTGGGCATCCAAGCCTAGCGCTACCACCACGGCATCGGGCTCGTAGCGCTGTAGGTGATCAATCAGAATCGCCAGGGCATCGAGATAAACCTCCCCGTCGCTGCCTACCGGTAAGGGCAGATTAACGTTAGCACCTACGCCCTCATCAAAGCCCTCTTCATCAGCACCGCCCCAAAAAAACGGGTAGAAATCACTGGGGTCGGCGTGCAGCGAGCCCGTCCAGACATCACTGCGGTGATAGAAAATATCTTGGGTGCCGTTGCCGTGGTGGAGATCCACATCGATGATGGCTACTTTGGCGAAGCGTTCGCGCAACACCGTGGCGGCCAGCGCCGAGTTATTCAGCAGGCAAAAGCCCCCGGCGCGTTCAGGCCCAGCATGGTGACCCGGCGGACGGCACAGCGCGTAGGCGGCTGGCGCACCATTAAGCACCTCTTCAGCCGCCGCTTCGGCACTGGCAGCCGAAGCCAGCGCGCCTTGAAAGCTGGTCGCACTTAGCGGGCAGGCCATATCGTGAAGGTGCCAGCCCGCCTGGCCAATCGGGTGGCGAGGGTAGTGGTAGCCGCCACCACAGGGGTGAATATTAGGCGCAACTACCTCTGCCGCATTGGGCAGCGCCTGCCAGCGGGCGTAAATAGTGTCCAGAAACGTTAGATAGCGCGGCGTATGGATCTGTTCCAGGCGCTTGCGCAGCTTAGGCGAATCCGCCTCGGTTGGTGCGGACAGGGTCAGCCCTGCCGTTGCCAGCCCTTGGGTAAGCAGCTCAGCGCGCACCGGGCCTTCCGGCGAAGGCGCAGGCTGGCCGCGCAGCAGGAAAGTCGGCGGCGCATGCAGCGCCTGATCAGGGTGATAAAGACACTTCATGGGTCGCAGTCCTTAGCTAAATTACAGCAGTGACGGAATCCAGGTAGAGAGCGCCGGAAACGCCGCCAGCAACACAATCACCACCAGGAACGACACGTAAAACGGCAGCGATGCCACGATTGCCCGTTCATAAGGCACCTCGGCTATTCGCGCGGCGGTCATCAGCGTCATCCCCACTGGCGGTGTCACGTTGGAGATATTGAGCACCACGATCATCAGGATCGCGAAGTGGAGCGGGTCAAAGCCCAGCTGGATCATCGCTGGCACCAACACCGGGGCAATCACCACCAGTGCGGGCAGCACATCCATCACCGTGCCAATCACCAAGAGTAGCAGACACACCAGCATCAGTTGCACAAAGGCCGCATCGCTGAAAGTGGTGATCATGCTGGCCGCATCCCTGGCG
Organism: Vreelandella titanicae; assembly: GCF_014697095.1. Lineage (NCBI taxonomy): Bacteria > Pseudomonadati > Pseudomonadota > Gammaproteobacteria > Oceanospirillales > Halomonadaceae > Vreelandella > Vreelandella titanicae. The sequence continues at coordinate 151,014 of NZ_CP059082.1, forward strand.
ATGCCCGAGCGGGTGACGAACCAGCCCAATACCGCCGAGGTTGCTAACAGGAAAAAAACCACGCCGGAGAAGCGCACCGTGGTCACCAGCGCATCCCAAATTTTGCGCCAGGTAAGATTACGGTAGAAGACCACCCCAATCACGATGGCGTAAACCGCCGCAAAACCCGAGGCTTCGGTAATCGTGGTGAGCCCGGAGAGAATTCCGCCAAGAATAATCAGCGGTACCACCATCGCAGGCAGCGCGACTAACAGTGCAATGATGGCCGCCTTAAAGGGTGTAGGTGCCTGTTTCGGGTAATTGCGCTTCCAGGCCAGGAAGAAGCTGACGCCCAGCAGTGCCAGCGCCATCAACAGGCCAGGAATAATCCCACCGGCAAACAGGTCAATCACCGAAATATCCCGCAGCAGCGTGGCGTACACCACCATCACCACGCTTGGCGGAATAATCGGCCCGATGATGGAGGAACAGGCGGTAACCGCAGCGGCGTATTCGGCATCGTAGCCCTGATTTTTCATCTCGGGAATCATGATCTTGCCGATGGCGACGGTATCGGTGACCGCCGCGCCGGTGAGTCCCGCAAAGAACACCGAGACCGAGATATTCACATGGGAGAGTGACCCGCGCACCCGGCCGAACAGCGCATTATTGAAGGCGATCAGCTTGTGGGTCAGCCCGCCCTGGTTCATCAGCTCAGCGGTAAAAATAAAGTAGGGCACGGCGATCAGCAGAAAGCCGGAGACGCCGGAGAACATGCGGTCGGCAATGATGCCGAGCATGCGCTCGCCGCCGATGGCAAAACCACCCGCCAGTCCCGACATGGCCATCACCACCGCTACCGGTGCACCGATAAACAGCAGCACGACAAACGCAATAATTGCAGGGGTCATGAGCGGTGCTCCCCGTCAGTGGTGTCGATGAGTTCGCTAATCACGTCCTGCTCATCAATGAGGTGCTCCAGCAGGGCAAAGCCATGCACCAGATGCAGCAGCATGAGGACGCCACTGAGAGGCACCACAATGGCGGTGACTTTACTAGGAATGCGGATCTGATCGGAGACCATGTAGACCTGGGTGGCGCTGATGAAATAGTCCCAGCCGTACCAGGTCAGCATCAGTGCAAATAGGCCAATCACCGCCAAACAGAGCCCGGCCGCTACCTGCACCATCACGCGGGGCAAGCTGCGAACCAGCAGGGTCATGGCGACGTGTTCGCCGTAGCGCAACGAAATCGTCATGGAAAGAAAGCCGATCCAGGGCAGAAACAGCCGCGCCAGCGAGTAGGTCCAGCTCAGCGCACTACCGGTCATCAGCTTGTAGATAAACGCCGTGAACGAGATGCCCAGCATCGCCAGGATACAGCCCACACACACCACGATGGCCACCTGATTGACGAGATCGCTCAAGCGGCGCAAAGGAGTTAAAACGCCCATGGTTTTTCCTCACGCTGGGGCCTCACATTGCCCCAGCGTATATCGTTCGCTAACCGTTATTGGCCTTGTTTTTTTGACCCAGCTTTATTGGCCTAGGTTTTATTGGCCATAAATGCGGTAGTCGTCTTCTGCCAACTGCTGGCCGACGCGTTCAACTTCGTCAAGCAGCCCCTGTACGCGGGCTTCGTCCATGCCGAAGTCATCGACGATCCACTCCTGCCAAGCGGGGCGCGCAATCTCTGCCATCCGCTCACGCTCAGCGTCGGGCATCAGGTAGCACTCTTCAAAGCGCCCACAGGACTCCACCCAGCTTGCGGTAGCCAAGGCACCCGACATGCCGTGGCTCAGTTGAATCGCTTCCCGGGCGGAGCTGATCACCGCTTGCTGATGCTCTTCGGGCAGCGATTGGTACCAGGACTCACTAACCACCCAGGGGGCGCTGTTATACACATGCCCGGTGAGCGTGGTGTAGTCAGTCACCGCATCGAAGTTGAAGGTGGTGTTGAGCACCGGCGCATTGAACTGGCCATCGGCAAGTCCGGTTTCCAGCGCGGTGATTAGCTCGCCCCAGGGCAACGGGGTGGCCGAAGCGCCTAGCGAGCGCATGATCGCCACGTGGGCGGGGTTCTCTTCAGTACGAATATTGAGGCCTTCTAAATCTTCGACGGTCTCAATCAAGCGCACGTTGTTAGTGAAGGCGACGAAGCCACCGCCATCGTCGAAGGTGCCCAAATAACGCATATCAGCGGCTTCGACGGTGCCGGACATAAAGTCGGCGAACCATTCACTATCAAAGAAACTCCACGCCTGACGCCAGTTGGTAAACAGGAAAGGCGCCGTGACTACTTGGTAGTCTTCGTAGAAGGATGACATCGCCCCGGCAGACATAATCGTCGACTGTAGCGTTCGTCCCCCCTGCACTTCCGAGCCGTTTTCCACCTCGGAGCCTAGCTGGCCGCCGCCGAAGATCGTGACCTCAAGATCCCCGTCGGTTCGCGCCTCCACCAGGTTCTTGAAATGCACCAGCGCCGGATAGATTTCGTTATTGCTCATATCCTCTGGCAACTGCGTGGCGATCACCATTTCATAGGATTGCGCTTGGGCATTGGCGCTGGCAATAGCCAACGGGAGCGCCGCCAGGGCGGCGAAAAATACTGATTTTTTTGCGTTCATAACACACCTCATTTTGTTTATTAGTCGGTCTTCGTTATGACTGGCGTTGCCACCTGATCGGTGACGATGTGGTGATTACTATTTTTGTTGTAAAAACCATATCTGTTGAAAAAACTATGTCTCCTGAAAAAGCTATGGTTATTCGGGAAGCGACTCCCACACTTCAATGGCAGCGGCCAGGTCTTCCAGCGAAGCCCCTACCGATTTGAATAGCGTGATGGCATCCGGTGCGGAGCGCCCCGATCTAGTCCCTGCTAGCACCTCAGCAAGCTCCGCCTGAATCTGGTCGAACTGGAATTCGCCCTCTTCAATGGCTTGCAGGATGTCGCCCGCCTCGCCTTTGGCACCGGCGTAGGTATCCACAAATACCTCTGAGCGACGCAGACACAGTGCATCGGTTTCGCGCATCTGTGGTCGAAACGCGCCGATCAGATCCAGGTGAGTGCCGGGCGTTAGCCACTCACCTTTAATCAGCGGCTGATTGGAGAGCGTTACGCAGCTAATGATGTCCGCCTCAGCGACAGCATCCGCTAATTCCTCCACCACATGGGTTTCGAAGCGTTCGGCGTACTCGTCGGCAATCGCCGCCGCTTTACTGGGATTGCGGCCCCAGATCAGCACACGTTTGATGGGGCGTACGCTGGCGTGGGCCTCGATCACCATAGGCGCCAACTTCCCCGTACCCACCACCAGCAGCGTTTCTGCGTTTTCATTGGCCAAGGCTTGAGCGGCCAGCGCGGAGGCCGCCGCCGTGCGACGCCGGGTTAGCTCGCTGCCATCGATACAGGCCAGCGGCTGGCCGTGCTTGCCCTCGCTGAGCAAGTAGAGCCCAGAGATCGCCGGGATACCGTGGTCGGCGTTTTGCGGAAACACGTTGACCATTTTCACGCCGATGTAACCCGCCGCTTCCCAGGCGGGCATTAGCAGCATGGTGGCTTCGCCATCTGGCCGGTGCATCGCATGGTGATGGCGGGGAGGAGACTCCACGCCATTCACGAACGTCGTGTGTAGCCGCTTGATCAAGCCATCCCACGTTAGGTGGCGAGTGACCTCTTCGGCAGAAACAACCCGCATATCAGGCCTCCGGCAGCGCGGCTACCACCATGATCTCCACTTTCCACTCGGGCTTGGCGAGCTGGGCTTCAAGCGCTGCACGCACAGGTGGGCGACCGGGCACGACCCAGGCGTCCCAAGCAGCGTTCATTTGGTCGAACTCCGCCATGCTGGTGACCCATATTTGCGCCGAAATCAAATGCTCTTTCGAGGTGCCCGCTTGGGCTAGCAGTTGATCGATACGCGCAAGCACCTGCTCGGTTTGGCCGCGCATATCCGCCGTGGCATCAGGAGGAACCTGGCCTGCCAGGTAAACGGTGCCGTTGTGAATCGCCACTTGGCTCATACGTGCATTGCTGTCTTGATAGGTAACGCCCATGGTGTTGCTCCTTGAAAGCGGTGCTGCTGATAAAAAGGGTCTTGATATAAGGGATTAGTCAAAGACTAAAGCGCTAGCAGGCAAATTACTTGCCCGAAGCTGAGATAGATTTGCCCGCAAGTCATGCAGGCAAGAAAATTTTATCACTAACGGTTCGGCGAGGGGCTAGCGGTCAGATGAGGGCCTAACGATCGGAAGAAGGGGAAAGCTCGAAATAACGCCGATAGGCGCGGGAAAAACTGCCTTGGTCGCGAAAGCCAACCAGCATGGCGATATGCCCCAGGCTGAGTGTGCTATGGCGAACCAAGGTGCGGGCATGCTCTAAGCGCCTGCGCTGTACATAGGCCAGCGGCGTTACGCCAGTCAGCTCGCGAAAGCAGGAGTGAAAGTGGCCTGGGCTCAAGGCACACAAAGCAGCTAACTGCTCCACGCGGATCTCATCGGCCAGGTGCTGATCCAACCAGGCATCCAAACGCGCAAGATCCAGGCGTTCGCTAATACAGTGTTGGCCCAACTGCCCAACCGCTGTGGAAGAGGTGTCATGCAGATACATGGTCAGCGCGCGTAACAGCAGAATCGCAATTTCGTTCTGTAGCGCGGGGCACTGTTCAAGCTGATTCGCCAGGGCGTGGGTAAGCTGGTTTAACGCGGGGGGGACGCTGAAAAAACGCGGTTTATCGAACAGGCGCTCAATCTCGCTGCCTTTTTCAAGCGAAGCCAATTGGGCAACGGGTATATCCAGAACTAAGGTACGGTTACTGCCATCGCCTTGGTACTCGTGGTGGCGCGACGAGGGAATCAGACACCCACGGCGGGCGGTAACCCGCTCCCCCAGACCTTCCATCGAAAGCTCTGTAACACCACAGGTAGCTAGAATAAGTTGATGAAAGTCGTGGGTATGGGCCACCTGCTCTTGGGCTAAATTGCGGCTATGCAGCTCAAAATGGGCCATGGTGGGGTACCGTCTGTACATCGAATGCTATTCCAGCACTATAAAACGGCTAAGTAACAAAAAGCGAGAGTGAAGCCAACTGTGGGCTAACGCTCTTCCCGGTAAGTGCACGGTATTTATCTAAGCGCGCTGGCTGTCATCCGCCAGTCATGGACTCAAGATAGCTTATTCGTAAGCTGCCACAAGAGTCAAAACAACATGCCACAGCGCCGACGCCCCTCTCTCAACTCTCCTCTCAGTGACCAGGAAGTCGCGGCCCTCACTCAATTAGCCAACGGCAATGCCCTACATCTACAGCGTAAAGCTGAACGCGAAGCACGACTAGCGCCAACTTTAACGCTGCTTCACTCAGCGGCGTCAACGACCGAGACACCGTTGAGCGGTATGAAGATACTGATGATTTCGGATGTCTACTTCCCCCGCGTTAATGGTGTTTCCACCTCTATCGCCAGTTTTCGCAGCGCCCTTGAGCGTTTGGGCCACTCGGTCATGCTGATCTGCCCCGATTATCCTGTGGGCCAAGTGGACGAACCGGGCGTATTGCGCATCCGCTCGCGCCAGGTACCCGGCGACCCGGAGGATCGCATGATGCGCTACCGGGACTTGATCACTCTGAAACCGCAGCTTGCCGCTGAAGCCTTCGATCTTATTCATGTCCACACGCCGTTTACCGCCCACTACGCCGGTGTAACGCTGGGTCGTCGGCTCGGGCTTCCGGTGGTAGCGACCTACCACACCTTGTTTGAGGAGTATGTTCACCACTATATCCGTTGGCTTCCACGACGCTGGCTACGACTTGCCGCGCGTCGGCTTTCAGTGCGCCAGTGCCAGCAGATCGACGCTTTGGTTGCTCCTTCACGGGCAATGCAGGAAGCCCTTACCCGCTATGGAGTGACCACGCCCTCCACGGTCATTCCCACCGGTTTGTCACTGGAGTCGTTCTGCCACTCTCAGGGAACCCAGGATGATAGCGACTTTCGTGCTCATTACGATCTACCCCAAGAAGCACGCCTGCTGCTCTATGTAGGCCGCGCCGCCTTTGAGAAGAACATCGATTTTCTGATCGATATGCTGCCCAAGGTATTAGCCGAACACCCCAACACCCGGCTGATCATTACCGGCGAAGGCCCGGCCCATGACTCGCTTGTCCGGCGCGCCCAGGAAGTTGGCGTGGCAGAATCGGTGCTGTTCCTCGGCTATCTCAACCGCAGCGGCCCGCTGCAAGCCGCCTACCGCGCCGCCGACGTTTTTGTATTTGCGTCACGCACGGAAACCCAGGGGCTGGTACTGCTGGAAGCGATGGCACTAGGCACGCCGGTGGTTTCCACCGCCATGATGGGCACGCTTGATGTACTAAAAGAAGGAGAAGGCTGCCTAATCGCCGAGGATAACCATGACGACTTCGCCACCAAGGTCAACCGCCTGCTAAGCGATGACACCCTGCGCCAACAGCTCGCCGAACGCGCCCAAACCTACGCCGCCAGCTGGCACGAAGATGCCAAAAGTGCGGAACTCGCGAGTCTTTATCATCAGATCGCGGCTGAGCGTTTGGCTAGTGAGAGAAAGTAAGCGCCGGAACCTACGTGGACACTTTGTGGACACATTCGGGCACTTAGGAGGGAAAAACTCAAATTGCAGACATAAAAAAAGGCACCTAAGTGCCTGATTTTAAATTTGGTGCCGGTGGCCAGACTCGAACTGGCACACCCGTAAAGGCGGCGGATTTTGAATCCGCTGCGTCTACCAATTCCGCCACACCGGCAATGGCTGCGCATTATACGTAAATGTCGAGGTAGGTCAATCACATTGACTGACTTTATGCAGCCAAAGCGCTATCCTATGCCGCCTGTTTGATCAACGCTAAGAGTTATACGCCATGCAGCGCGCGGATTTTCATTACGAACTACCCGACGAATTAATTGCTCGCTACCCTTCTGAACAGCGTAGCGACTGCCGTTTGCTGTGCGTGGATGGCCAGAGCGGCGCGCTGGAACACCGCCGCTTTCCCGATTTGCTTGAGCTTCTGGAGCCCGGTGACCTGTTGGTGTTTAACGACACCCGGGTGATTCCGGCGCGCCTGCACGGCCATAAGGCCAGCGGCGGCAAAGTGGAGATGTTACTGGAGCGCCCGCTGGATGCTCACCGTGGCTTGGCGCATATTCGTTCGAGTAAGTCGCCGAAGCCCGGCACCGAGCTGATTTTCGAGGGCGATATTCACGCCATCGTAGAAGGCCGCCGTGATGCCCTGTTCGAGCTGCGCTTTTTGGGCGATACGCCGATGATTGCGCTGCTCGAAAAGCACGGCCATATGCCGCTGCCACCGTATATTACCCGCGAAGACGAACTCAGCGACCGTGAGCGTTACCAAACCGTGTATGCCCGACGTGACGGTGCAGTGGCGGCGCCGACCGCCGGGCTGCATTTTGATCAGCCGCTGCTGGACGCCCTTGCCGATAAAGGCATTAACCGTGCCTTTGTGACGCTGCATGTGGGCGCGGGCACTTTTCAGCCGGTGCGCGTCGACAACATCCTTGAACACCATATGCACAGCGAGTGGATTGAGGTCACGGAAGCTACCTGCCAGCAAGTGCGCGAGACCCTGGCAGCAGGCAAGCGGGTGGTGGCAGTGGGCACCACCAGCGTGCGCTGCCTGGAAAGCGCCTGCATGAAAAGTAGCGACGGACAGATCGCGCCTTATAGTGGCGATACCGACATTTTCATCTACCCCGGTTACCAGTGGCGCTGCGTGGATGCTTTAATTACCAATTTCCACCTACCGGAATCGACGCTGCTAATGCTGGTGTCCTCCTTCGTGGGCTATGACACCATCATGCACGCCTATCAACGGGCAGTGGCCGAGCGCTATGCGTTTTTTAGCTATGGCGACGCCATGCTGTTGACCCGCTAGGTATTGCTGCTGATTGTTGACCCGCTTGCCCTGCACCCGTCGCGCCAAACGAACGAGATTAACGAGTTACTTTATATGCGAAACGAATGCTTTATGCGCTTTGAGCGCCTGGCCGACGATGGCCGTGCGCGCCGTGGCCGCCTCCACTTCCCCCGTGGCACAGTGGAGACCCCGGCGTTTATGCCAGTAGGCACCTACGGCACGGTGAAAGGCATGACGCCGGATTCCGTCAAAGAGATCGGCGCCGAAATCATCCTCGGCAACACCTTTCACCTGTGGCTGCGCCCTGGCACCGAGGTGATTGAAGCTCACGGCGACCTGCATGACTTCGCCCAGTGGGACAAACCGATTCTGACCGACTCCGGCGGTTTTCAGGTCTTCTCCCTCGGTGAGACGCGCAAGATCACCGAGCAGGGCGTGCACTTCCGCTCGCCTGTGGATGGCAGCAAAGTCTTTATGGGCCCGGAAGAGTCCATGGCGGTTCAGCGTTCGCTGGGCTCCGATGTGGTGATGATCTTTGACGAGTGCACGCCCTACCCGGCCACGTTTGACGAAGCCGAGAAATCCATGGAGCTATCGCTGCGCTGGGCCAAACGCTCGCGGGATGCCCATGGCGACTCGCCTTCCGCGCTGTTCGGCATCATTCAGGGCGGCATGCACCCTGAGCTGCGCGAACGCTCGCTCAAAGGGCTGCTGGAAATCGGCTTTGATGGTTTGGCGATTGGCGGGCTTTCCGTCGGCGAACCGAAAGAAGAGATGATCAAGGTGCTCGACTACCTGCCCACCTGGATGCCGGATGAGATGCCTCGCTACCTAATGGGCGTCGGCAAACCCGAAGACCTGGTGGAAGGCGTGCGCCGGGGTGTGGATATGTTCGATTGCGTAATGCCCACCCGCAACGCGCGTAACGGCCACCTGTTCACCTCGGAAGGCACGGTCAAAATTCGTAACGCTAAGCACCGTTTTGACACCCGCCCGCTTGATGAAGAGTGTGATTGCCATACTTGCCAGAATTTCTCACGAGGCTACTTGCACCATTTGGATCGCTGCAATGAAATGCTCGGCTCGATGCTCAACACCATCCACAACTTACGTTACTACCAGCGTGTGATGGCCGATTTGCGCGCGGCAATTGAAGCGGGTACATTGACGACCTTTGTGGAAGGCTTCTATGCGCGGCGTGGCTTGCCAGTGCCTCCGCTAAGCCAGCCCTGACGAATTAATCGCCACGCGCCTTGGCGCGTGGTTTAAACTGTTTGGCTATGTTTTAAAAACCAGGCTTTTTACAAACCAAGCTTTCAAAACCAAGCATCTAAAAACCTAAGCTTTTCTAACTCAGGAGTTCTCTGCAATGCTGGATTTCTTCATCTCACCAGCCCATGCCCAAGAAGCCGCCGCTGGCGGTGGTATTGCGCAAATCGTCATGCTGGTCGGTTTCGTGCTGATTTTTTACTTCCTGTTGTGGCGCCCGCAAGCCAAGCGCGCCAAGCAGCACAAGCAGCTGGTCACCAACCTGGACAAAGGCGATGAGATCGTTATTGGCGGCGGTTTGGTAGGTCGTATCACTAAGGTGAGCGACGAATTCCTGACCATCGAGATCTCTGAAGGCACCGAAGTTAACGTGCAGAAGAACGCCGTTGCCGCCGTACTGCCTAAAGGCACCATCAAGTCCATCTAAACCTTGTAATACCCCTGCCGAGCCAGTGCCAGCCACCCCGGCAGGGGTGACATGGTATGAATGATGGTGAACTTTGCTGTGCGCGGCGTGTCCGTGCACAGCATTCCGTTTGTAATTGAAGGCAGGGCTTGCATGCTCAACCGTTACCCCCTGTGGAAGTATCTGCTGATACTGGTCGTCCTGGTGGTTGGCCTTATCTACTCGCTTCCCAATCTATTCCCCGAAGATCCCGCCATCCAAATTAGCAGCGCCCAAGGCGACTCGCTGGATGCGCGTCAGATAGACCGTGTTGAAACCGCGCTCAGCGAACACGATATTGAGATCAAAGCCCTCGAAGAAGAGAACGGGCAGTGGCTTATTCGTTTACGCCACGATGACGATCAACTTCCTGCTCGCGACATTGCCGCTGACCTTTTAGGCGATGATGCGACGGTAGCGCTAAACCTCGCCGAAGCAACGCCAGAATGGCTACAGGCATTCTCTGCTTCCCCCATGACGCTGGGCCTTGATTTGCGCGGTGGCGTGCACTTCCTGCTCGAAGTGGATATGGACGCCGCGCTGACCCAGCGTCTGGAAGTCAACGCCAGCGCCATGCGTGAGCTGCTACGCGACGAGCGGATTCGCTATCGTAATACCGATATCGAGGAGCGCACGCTGTCGATCGATTTTGCCAGCGCCGAAGACCGCGATACGGCCCGCAGCCTGATCAGCCGTGACTTTCCTGAATTTGAATACAGCAGTGAAGGCGATGGCCGCGCTTCAACGCTGGTAATGACGCTTAGCGATCAATCGGTAAACGAAATTCAGGATTACGCGATCAACCAGAACTTGACCACCCTACGCAACCGGGTCAATGAGCTGGGCGTGGCTGAGCCTATGGTGCAGCGCCAAGGCCCCAACCAGATCGTGGTGGAGCTGCCGGGCATCCAGGACACCGTGGCGGCCAAGCGTATTGTCGGCGCAACGGCGAACCTGGAGTTCCGCCTGGAAGCGCGCAACGATACGCCGGATAACGAAACGGAAACCCTCACCTTCCGAAATGAGCCTTCGCGCTCTGCCGAGCTAATGCGCGACGTGATCATTACCGGCGATAGTGTCTCCAGTGCCAGCAACAGCTTTGATGAGAATGGTCGCCCGCAGGTCAATATTGATCTGGACGGCACCGGCGGTACGCTAATGAACCGTGCCACACGCACCAATATCGGCCGCAATATGGCGGTGCTGTTCATCGAGCATAAGAGTGAAGACACCGTGGTGGTCGACCCGGAAACGGGCGAAGAGACCATTGAGCGCGAGCCTTACGTTGAGCGCGGCCTGATCAGTTTGGCCACTATTCAGAGTGCGCTTGGCAACAGCTTCCGGATCACCGGTTTGGATTCGCCGACAGAAGCCGCTGAGCTGGCGTTGCTGCTGCGTTCGGGCTCCCTTGCGGCTCCCATCTACTTCGTCCAAGAACGCACCATTGGGCCAAGCCTGGGCGCTGAAAACATTGAGCGGGGCCTGCTCTCGGTACAGATTGGCTTGCTGCTGGTCGTGCTGTTTATGCTGGTGCGCTATAAGGTGTTTGGCGTGTTTGCCAATATCGCCCTGGCGCTGAACTTAACGCTGTTGGTCGCAGTGATGTCGATGCTGGGCGCCACGCTGACGCTGCCAGGTATTGCCGGTATCGTACTGACACTGGGCATGGCGGTAGATGCCAACGTGCTGATTTTCGAGCGAATACGTGAAGAGCTGCGTAACGGCATGTCAGTTCAGCAAGCGATCCAAGCCGGCTATGAGCGCGCCTTCACCTCCATCGTCGACGCTAACATCACCACACTGCTGGTGGCCGTTATCCTGTTCTCGATTGGCTCCGGCCCGGTGAAAGGGTTCGCCGTCACACTCTCTATCGGCATTTTGACGTCGCTGTTCACCGCTCTGATGGTGACTCGCGCCATGGTCAACTTGGCCTATGGCAGCAAACCCGTCAAAAAGCTGTGGATTTAAAGAGCATGGATTTGAAAAGCATGAATTTAAACCACGCGCTTAGCCCAGAACTGAAGAGGTGGTAATGAAACCCCTATCACACCTGCGAATCGACTTTATGGGACGGCGCAACATCGCGTTTGCCGTCTCCGCTGTGTTACTGATCGTGTCGATTGGCGCCATCCTGTTCCAGCAGCTCAACCTAGGGCTGGACTTTACTGGCGGTACTCTGATTGAGGTGCGCTACGGCGCTGCGCCCTCCCTGGACGCTATTCGTGTGCTGCTCGAAGAGAGCGGCTTTCAAGATGTCTCGGTGCAAACCTTTGGGGCATCAACCGAAGTCTTGATTCGTCTCCAGCAGGCGTTTGACGCTGATGTAGGCGGCGAGGTAGTAAACCTGCTACGCGCGAGTGGTAATAGCGTTGACCTTGTTCGCTCTGAGTTTGTTGGTTCCCAGGTAGGTGACCAACTGCGTGACCAGAGTGGCTTGGGTCTGCTGGTAGCGCTCGGCGTGGTCATGCTCTATGTGGCCTTCCGCTTTCAGTACAAGTTTGCGATTGGCGCACTGCTGGCACTGCTGCACGATGTGATTATCGTAGTGGGCGTGTTCGCTCTGTTTCAGCTCGATTTCGACCTTACCGTATTGGCAGCCATCCTGGCAGTTATCGGCTACTCGCTGAACGATACCATCGTGGTTTATGATCGCGTCCGCGAAGCCATCCGCACTTCGCGTATCGACGATATGCCGCAGATCTTCAACGAAGCGATTAACGCCACGCTCTCGCGCACCTTGGCAACTTCGGGCACCACCATTCTGGTACTGCTCGCTCTGCTGCTATTGGGCGGGGATATGATTGAGAATTTCGCCATTGCGCTGCTGGTCGGCATCGTTGTGGGTACGTTCTCGTCTATCTATATTGCTGCGGCGCTACTGCTACCACTGAAGCTGTCGCGAGAAGATTTGATTCCCACCAAGAAAGAGTTCGACGAAGAAGAGGAAGAGCTGCCTTAACGGCGCATCTCTATACTCCTCTTATTTAGCCTACAAAAAAGCCCCTGCTGGGAATTCAGCAGGGGCTTTTTTTGTCTTTAAAAACGGTCGTCTTTAAAGCTTTTATCTTTAAAAGCTTAGCATTGCTACTTAAAAGTGCGGCGTGAGCTGCTTGATCAGCGCTTTATAGAGACGCGGCCCGGCTGCCATTAGCTGCCCTTCCACTTTCACCGTGGGCTGGCCGTCCGGCGTACCCATCAAGGCGCCCGCCTCTTTCAGGAACAGCGTGCCTACCAGCATATCCTGCTCTTCCAGGCCGAGCACAAAAGCGCTATCCACTCGCCCAGTAGCCAACTCGCACAAATCCAGCAGCCCACAGCCGGTGGCCAGCAGGTTTTCTACCTGTGGGGCAAGCTGCTGTGAAACGGTTAAATAAGCAGGTAAATTACGGGGGCGAAGCCAAACTTCCGGCAGGCTCATGGCCATACGCGTGCCGCTAATGGCGGTAGGCTTGCTAACGCGCATGCGCTTGTCGTTGTGCTGGGCGCCGCGGCCGCGGCTGGCGATATATTCATCGTCGGCGAACGGACAGATAATCACCGCGTGTTCGGGACGACCTTTGATAAGACACACCACTGAGAGTGCAAAGCCCTTGCCGGCAACGGCTAAATTAGAGTAGCCGTGCATCGGTTCAATTTTCCAGACGATATCCGCGCCTTCGCCTTCACCCGCGCGGTGCGGGGTAAAGCGGCCGGTAACACCGTGCTGGGGATAACCGCGCTCCAACTGCTGAACAATCGTCGCTTCGGCCTTGCGCGCCGTCTCGTCGAGTAGGCGGTCAAGGTTAAATTCATCGTGCGCGTTTTCAATACGTTCGCGTACGCGTAGGAAGTGCTCAACAGCGCCGCGTGCAGCACGCAGCGTAAATTGGACCATCGGATTCATGATCGGGCCTTGTGACAGTGATGTTAAAGAACGTGATGCTAATCATAGAGCATAAGTAGGCGCAGGTGCCGCCTTTGGCGCGCAATTCTAGCAGACCACTCTCGGGCATACCACCGACTCATGCTAGACTGCGCGCTTTACGCAATAATAATCACCCTCTTTATTCACCGAGCCTTATCATGCTTGAGCGCATTCGCATTGTTCTTATCGGCACCAGCCATCCCGGCAATATCGGCGGCGTGGCACGCGCCATGCACAATATGGGCCTGGCAGATTTAGCCCTCGTTGCCCCCCGCTGTGAAGTGATTACCCAGGACAGCATTTCCCGTGCCTCCGGCGCTGACCACCTCCTTCATCAAGCCAGTGTGCATGCCTCACTGGAAGAGGCGGTAGCTGATTGCACTCTGGCCGTGGGCGCCAGTGCGCGCTCACGCACTCTGCCCTGGCCGATGCTCTCACCGCGGGAGTTAGCTGACCGGCTGCCCGCCGAGTGCCAGGCTGCTGAGTCCCGCGTGGCGCTGGTATTCGGGCGCGAGGACAGCGGCCTTACCAATGCTGAATTACAGCGCTGCCACGCACATGTGCATATTCCTACCAATGCCGACTTTAGCTCACTCAATTTGGCCGCAGCGGTTCAGGTGCTTGCCTATGAGTGTCGCATGGCGTGGCTAAGCCAATCAGATGGCCAAGCGGATGCACCTCCAACTGTGCCAAATGATGACGATGATCTGGCCACCCACGCCGAGCTAGAGCGCTACTTTGAGCACTTAGAGCGCACGCTGATTGGTATTGACTTCCACGACCCTGATCAGCCACGACAGCTAATGGCGAGACTGCGCCGCTTGTACCTGCGCGCTCGCCCAGAACGCATGGAAATGAATATTTTGCGTGGAATTCTGTCGGCTACCGAAAAGGCTGCGAACACCAAGCCACCCAAGCCGTAATTTAGTAGGCAGGAAACGCTAAACTTGAAGTTGATGCTGCGTGCCCCAACTTCGCTATTCTGCTAACGTAATTTCTCTATTGATATTCCAAGAACCGGCGATATTTCAAAAATCCGTTCTAATAGTTCAATAGCTAGACGCCGCCTTATATAACGCCAAGGAACACCTCATGTTTCAACGTCTACGTGAAGACATCAACAGCGTATTTGACCGCGACCCGGCCGCACGTAACTTTCTTGAGGTGCTGACCAACTATCCTGGCCTGCACGCCCTCCTGCTGCATCGCTGCGGCCACTGGCTGTGGAAAAAAAACCTCAAGTGGCTAGCGCGGACGCTATCGACGTTTTCACGCTGGCTCACCGGCATTGAAATTCACCCTGGCGCCACGATTGGTCGGCGGTTTTTTATTGATCACGGCATGGGTGTGGTGATTGGCGAAACGGCGCTGGTGGGCGATAACGTAACGCTCTATCAAGGTGTCACCCTGGGCGGCACCAGCTGGAACAAAGGCAAGCGCCATCCCACCTTGGGGGATGGCGTGATTGTCGGTGCGGGCGCCAAAATACTGGGGCCCTTTACGGTCGGCGCTGGAGCGAAAATTGGCTCTAATGCCGTGGTCACCAAAGAAGTACCGCCGGGCGCCACGGTGGTAGGTATTCCCGGTAAAATCGTTAAACGCGCCGACCCCGATGTGGAAGAAGCACTGGATGTCGACCCCGCCCGACGCGAAGCCATCTGCCAAAAATTTGGCTTTGACGCCTACGGCGTCAGCCAGGACATGCCCGACCCCGTAGCCCGTTCGATGCAGGCAATGCTCGACCATATGCACGCCGTGGATGAGCGCATTGAGCGCATGTGCTCTACCCTGCGTAAGCTAGATGACAACTACCGTGACGGCCAGTTACCGGCGCTGCGCGATGAAGATTTTGCCGATATTCTGGACGAGAACGATACCGGCTGCACCGGCGTTGGCAAGCACTCGGCCACTCCACCATCAGCCGAGCAAGAAACGCTGCCGCCGCGTAATGGTTGACCAAAGCACTCAGGTTTTCCCATAATGGCAGCACATTTGCCGTTAGTGCGCTGAGCTTTCAGCGTCGAGGGGCTTGCCATGCGCTTGACCACTAAAGGCCGTTACGCCGTTACCGCCATGCTCGATTTAGCCTTGCATGCCCACAACGGCCCGACCAGCCTAAGCGATATCTCCCAGCGTCAAGAGATATCGCTCTCCTATTTAGAGCAGCTTTTTGCTCGCCTGCGCCGTGCAGGCTTGGTCAACAGCGTGCGCGGCCCAGGCGGCGGCTATCTGCTTTCGCAGCCTGCGGACGCGATTAGCGTTTCAAAGGTGATTGACGCAGTAAATGAAAGCGTTGATGCCACCCGTTGCCAGGGGCTCTCTGACTGCCAACAGGGTGACACCTGCTTGACCCACCATTTGTGGTGCGAGCTCTCCGTGCAGATACGCCATTTTCTTGACGATATGACCCTGGCACAACTGATGCTGCGTCCTGATGTCATACGTATTGCGTCGCGACAGAAACAGCGTGCCGAGGCAGGCATTCTCGCCTCTTCACCCTGACCCCACGACACAAACCCGATTACCTTGATCGATCAACCGCTGGAACGTAACGATGACCACACCCACGCTGCCCATTTACCTGGATTACGCCGCCACCGCGCCGGCGGATGCCCGCGTGGTTGAGGTTATGCAACGCTACCTGACGGTTGACCAGCTATTTGCCAACCCGGCTTCGCGCAGCCATATGCTGGGCTGGCAGGCAGAGCAGGTGATTGAGCAGGCGCGCCGCCAGGTGGCCGATGCCATTGGCGCCGACCCGAGAGAGATCGTCTGGACCAGCGGCGCCACCGAAGCTGACAACCTAGCGCTGATTGGTTTTATGCGCGCCAACCGCGAGCGTGGCCTACACTTGGTGACCTCGACGATTGAGCATAAAGCCATCGTTGACACTGCCCATGCGCTGGAGAAAGAGGGCTTTGAGATTACCTGGCTAACGCCGGGCCAGGATGGCCGTATTGAACCCGAACAGCTGCGCGCAGCGATGCGCGATGACACCGCGCTGGTTTCATTGATGGCGGTTAACAACGAACTGGGCAGTATCAACGATATCTCGGCTCTAGCGGCCGTTGCCCATGAGTTTGGCGCGGCGTTTCATACGGATGCTGCCCAGGCGGTGGGGCGTATTCCCTTAGACGTAGTGGCTCAGCAGATCGACCTGATGTCGCTGTCCGGCCATAAAACTTACGGCCCTAAAGGCGTCGGGGCGCTTTATGTGAAGCGCCACCCGGACATCCGCGTTGAGGCGCTGATACATGGCGGCGGTCATGAGCGCGGTATGCGCTCTGGCACCCTGCCGACACACCAAATTGCTGGCATGGGTGAAGCCTTTGCACTGATGCAGCAGCAGTACGACGAAGACAACGTCCATATTATGGGCTTGCAGCAGCGCTTTCTGCGTGGCCTGGAGGGGCTTGATGGTGTGTTCTCGAACACGCCGCTGAATGACACTGAAAAGCGAGCAGTACCCAACATTCTCAATCTGGCATTCGAAGGTGTCGACGGCGAGTCACTGCTGATGGCGTTGCGCGATGTAGCGGTCTCCACCGGATCGGCGTGCAACTCGGCCAGCGTCGACCCGTCCTATGTGCTGCTCGGCATCGGCACACCACGCTCGCTGGCGCTCTCATCGCTGCGTTTTAGCTTCGGGCGCTTTACCACCGAAGCCGACATTGATCATGCGCTAACGCTCATACGCCATGCGGTGAGCGGTTTACGTACACCGCCCCGTCAAGCGGCTGACTAGCTGACTATTTTTAAGGAGGACGCCTCATGGCAACACTCAATATTACCCCGGCTGCCGCACAACAGATTCGTCACGTGCTCGACGAGCGCGGCCAAGGCCTCGGCCTGCGCGTCTCGGTCAAGCCAAGCGGTTGCTCTGGCTATAGCTACGTGCTCGATTTTGCCGACACCGTCAGTGACGAAGAAGTCCATTTTGAAGCCCACGGTGCCAGCGTCTATGTCGCTCCCGATGCGGTAGAGATGCTTAACGGTAGCGAAGTGGATTACGTCAGCGAAGGGCTGAACCGCTTTTTCCGCTTCAACAACCCTAACGTCAAAGATGAGTGTGGCTGCGGTGAGAGCTTTACCGTCTAAGCATTGCTTGGTCAGCTTCATCGCCGGTATTCATACCCCGGCTTAAGCGCTATAATCACGCCCCTGGATACACAAGCGCAGGCAGCCGGGTTACGCCCGCATGCTTTTTTGACACATTAGCGTTTAAAAACGCTAACTGCCGAAGCGCTATTAACTGAATCATTTTCTGGGCCGCCCTGGCCTTCTAGGGCGGCACTTTTTGCTTAAGCCTTTTTAAGGAGACCATTTACATGGCTACTGAACGCACTCTTTCTATTATCAAGCCTGATGCCGTTGCCAAGAATGCTATCGGTGACATCATTGCTCGCTTCGAAAAAGCGGGTCTAAAAGTCGTCGCAGCCAAAATGGTTCATCTCTCTGAAGAGAAGGCTGGCGGCTTCTACGCAGAACACAAAGAGCGTCCGTTCTTTAAAGACCTGGTTGGCTTCATGACCTCTGGGCCGGTGGTTGTACAAGTGCTTGAAGGTGAAGGCGCCATCGCTAAAAACCGTGACCTGATGGGTGCGACCAACCCGAAAGAAGCGGCACCCGGCACTATTCGCGCCGATTTTGCGGAAACAATTGACGCCAATGCTGTCCATGGTTCTGATTCTCCGGAAAGCGCTGAGCGCGAAATTAGCTACTTCTTTGGCAACGACGAAATCTGCCCGCGCTAAGCCTTTAAGGTAGCGCCGCCGAATCAACTTTCGTTGCCGGCCATTTTGCGGGGGCTAGTCCCCCGCCCCTTTCTATAACGCTGACCGCCATGACCACCACTGTAGCCCAACACACGCCCGCCCCACATACTGACGCCGCCAGCAAGCCTGCTGCAAAAGCGACGCCTGAGCGTCAAAACCTGCTTGGCATGTCCCGTGAGCAGATGGAAGCCTTCTTTTTGTCGATCGGCGAAAAGAAGTTCCGTGCCGCGCAGCTAATGAAGTGGATTCACCAGGAAGGCAGCGATGACTTTGCTGCCATGACGAACCTTTCCAAAGCACTGCGTGAAAAACTGGCCCGGCTGGCAGAAATTCGTGGCCCAGGGGTGATTTATGAGGGTACTTCCAGCGACGGCACCCGTAAGTGGGTGCTGGAAGTGGAAGACGGCAGCTATGTAGAAACGGTACTGATCCCGGCGGAGAACGGTAAGCGCCGCACGCTATGCGTTTCCTCCCAGGTCGGCTGCTCGCTGGACTGCAGCTTCTGCTCCACCGGCAAGCAGGGGTTTCAGCGCAACTTAACCGCTGCTGAAATTATCGGCCAGGTATGGGTCGCTCAGCGCAGCGTTGGCCCGCGGCGTGATACGGCGAACCGTCCGGTGACCAACGTAGTGATGATGGGCATGGGCGAACCGTTGCTCAACTTCGACAACGTTGTGCCTGCCATGAAGCTGATGCTCGACGACAACGGCTATGGCCTGTCCAAGCGCCGCGTGACGCTGTCGACCTCTGGCGTGGTGCCGATGATCGACAAGCTCGGCGATGAAATGGACGTTAGCTTGGCGATTTCGCTGCATGCGTCTACGGACGAGTTGCGCAATGAGCTGGTGCCCATCAACCGTAAGTACAATATTCGCGCGTTGCTGGATGCTTGCCACCGCTACCTTTCCAAATGCCCGGACAATCGTCAGGTCACCATTGAGTACACGCTGATCAAGGACGTCAACGATCAGCAGGAGCACGCCGAGCAGCTTGCTGCATTGCTTAAAGAGCTGCCGTGTAAGATCAACCTGATCCCGTTTAACCCGTTCCCAAACTCTGGGTACGAAAAACCGTCGCGTAATCAGGTTATGCGCTTCCAGCAGTGGTTGTATGATTTAGGCTACAACGCCACGGTTAGAACAACCCGAGGTGAAGATATTGATGCTGCCTGTGGCCAGCTCGTTGGTCGCGTGAAAGACCGCACCAAACGCAGCGCGCGCTATATCCAGTCAGTACAGCTCGACGCGGACTAGGGGGTGGAGTGTCGAAAACCGGGCTTATCTTGACTTCCGCTTGGCACGGCGCTTTGATGGTCACGGTTTTTATTTAGATTAGCACTGCTGTTTGTATGTATTGCCTTACTCGCAGTTGGACGTTCACCACAAGAGGATTTACATGATCGCTCACCGCAGGCGCCAACACCCATCGCGGGTGCCCATGCTCACCGTGCTTATCGGTAGCTTGTGGCTAGCCGGCTGTGCCTCGTCCAACAACCTTTCACCACAAGCTACCCCCGCGGCGGCAGAAGCCTATACCCAGCTTGGCGTCGCCTATTTAGAGCGCGATAATCTTCCCCGCGCTCTCAACGCACTGGATCGGGCACTTGAAATTGCCCCACACCATGCAGAAGCGCTGCAAGCACTGGCACTGGTTTATCAACGCCAGGGCGAAAGTGCACTTGCCAACGACTATTTTCAACAGGCGGTGAATGCCGAGCCTGACTTCACCCGCGCCCGCAACAACTATGCGGCGTTCTTGTTCAGTCAGGGCCAGTTAAACGCCGCCTGTGAGCAGTTAGAAACCGCATCACAGGATGCCCAGTACGCCAACCGTGCCCAGCTATTTACTAATTTAGGGCAGTGTTATCTGGCGCTGGAAGAATTTGATAAGGCGCGCGCTCGATTGGAGCGCGCGCAAAGTATTGATCCGCGTAATTCACGCGGCTATTTAATGTTAGCTGAACTCGAATATTCGCAGGGCAATTACTCTCAGGCCTGGGCACCGCTGCAAACCTATTTACAGCTCGCCGAGCCCAACCAAGCAGCGCTAAGAATGGCGGTTGATATCGCTCATTCACGCGGCGAGCATAGCGTCGCCGCCGAATACCAGCGCCTGCTTGGCAACGACTGACTGATTGACGCCCTGATCACCGCTTATTTAATGAAGGATGCTCAGCCATGAGCGATACACAGTCACAAGAAAACGTCATTGATAGTCCTAACACTAGCGCCTCTCCTGGCGAACTTCTTGCTCGCCAGCGCGAGCAGCTTGGTATTCCGCTCGCCGATGCGGCCCGGGCGCTCAACCTGCGCCCCGCCGTGGTGGGAGGGCTTGAGCAGGATGACTACCAAGAGATCCCTGTCGCCGCTTATCGACGCGGCTACCTGCGCTCTTACGCTAAATACCTGGGCATGGATGACCGGCTGGTGCTTGAAGCTTATCAAGCCCGCAGCGGCGGTAGCGACACCGAACGCCAAGTTACCCCGGTCTCCACGGCGAGGCCACCCTCCCGTATTGGCGCCTGGCTGTTCAAGTTGGTGACTTTGCTGGTAATTGTGGGTCTTATCGCGGTGACCGTGATGTGGTGGCAAAGCCGGGGTGGCAATGAGCCGCCGGGCTTTGGCTCAACCTCCCCGGAAGAGACCGCTACCGCCCCGGCAGAGCCGACCAGTGAACCCGCTGAAACAGCAGAGAGTACGGATTCAAGCTTCACCAGTGGCGATGAAAGCGCGACGCTGCCCAGTAATGCCACCAACGTCACGCCTTCACCGACGGCTGCGCAAGAACAAGCGCCCAGCGATCAAGCTGATGTTGACGCAGTGACTGGCCTCGACGAATCCGCACTGGATAGCACCACCGATACGGCCAGCACCGCCGACGATAGCAATGAGCCTAGCAGGCCTGAGCAAAGCAGTATTGAAGAGAGCGATACTGATAGCGAACAAAACGCTGCCGCCGAGCAAACCGCCAATGCCAACGTCCTCGAACTGACGTTTAACGAGCAGTCGTGGACGGAAATTTTTGATGCCACCAACCAGCGCGTCTTCGTGGGCCTACAAACGCCCGGCACCTCGACAACCGTCGAGGGTGAGCCTCCGTTTCGCTTAACCGTAGGTAATGCCACCGGCGTTGAGCTGCGCTACCAAGGCGAGGAAGTTGATCTTCCCGCCCGCGCAGGCGCCAACAATGTTGCCCGATTCACCTTGGGAGAGTGACCCGTCTTATGCACGCCCCTTCTCCGATAAAACGCCGCCATTCCCGCCAGATTCAGGTTGGAAACGTCGCGGTGGGCGGTGATGCCCCCATTGCCGTTCAAAGCATGACCAATACCAACACGTTGGATGTCGCCGCGACCGTGGCCCAGATCCAGCAGTTGGAAAAAGCCGGTGCGGATATCGTACGCGTTTCAGTACCTGATATGGACGCCGCCGAAACCTTTGGTCAGATCAAAAAACTCGTCAATGTACCGCTCGTTGCCGATATCCATTTTGATTACAAAATTGCCCTACGCGTCGCCGAACTCGGCGTCGACTGCCTGCGCATCAACCCAGGTAACATCGGCCGTGAAGACCGCGTACGCGCGGTGGTTAGCGCGGCCCGCGATCATGGCATTCCGATCCGGATTGGCGTCAACGCAGGGTCGTTGGAAAAAGATCTGCAGAAGAAATATGGCGAACCCACGCCAGCAGCGCTGGTGGAGTCTGCCATGCGCCATATTGACTACCTGGATCGCCTGGACTTCCCCGACTTCAAAGTCAGCGTCAAAGCCTCGGATGTATTTATGGCCGTGGCCGCCTATCGCGACCTTGCCGCACGCATCGAGCAGCCGCTGCACTTAGGGATTACCGAAGCGGGAGGTCTGCGCTCGGGCACGGTCAAGTCATCGATTGGTCTGGGTATGCTACTGATGGACGGAATCGGCGACACGATCCGCGTCTCGCTGGCAGCAGACCCGGTGGAAGAGATCAAGGTCGGCTTTGATATGCTCCGCAGCCTCAAGCTGCGCTCGAAAGGCATCAACTTTATTGCCTGCCCCAGCTGTTCGCGCCAGAACTTCGACGTCATTGACACCATGAACCAGCTCGAAGAGCGGCTGGAAGACGTAATGACACCGCTCAACGTCTCGGTGATCGGCTGCGTGGTCAATGGCCCCGGCGAAGCCAAAGAGACCGATATCGGCCTGACCGGCGGTAGTCCCGCTAACCTGGTGTATATCGACGGCAAGCCCGCCAGCAAGCTGCGCAACGACCACTTGGTAGATGATCTCGAGCAGTTGATTCGCGAAAAAGTGCGCGAAAAACAGCAGCAGCAAGACGATATGATTGCCCGCAGCGTTTAGCTGGGGCTGGCTGCCAGCCTGGGTGCGCCACGCCTGATGGCAGAATAAGGAGTTTTCTTTGAGCAAGTCCGCCGTTAAAAAAATTCAAGCCATTCGTGGTATGAACGACCTACTGCCCAGCGATAGCCCACGCTGGCAATTTTTTGAAGCCAAAGTACGCCAGCTAATGCTGCGTTACGGTTTTAATGAAATCCGCACGCCTATCGTTGAGCAAACCGCGCTGTTTGCACGCTCTATCGGTGAAGTTACCGATATCGTCGAAAAAGAGATGTACACCTTCGATGATCGCAACAGCGAGAGTTTGACCCTGCGTCCCGAAGGCACTGCCAGCTGCGTGCGCGCGGCCATGGAGCACGGCCTGCTGTATAACCAAACTCAGCGGTTGTGGTACCAGGGGCCGATGTTTCGCTATGAGCGCCCGCAAAAAGGCCGTTACCGCCAATTCCACCAGATCGGCGTCGAGACCTTCGGTTTTGATGGCCCGGATATCGACGCCGAGGTGATCTTGCTTTCAGCGCGCCTGTGGCAGGAACTCGGCTTGATGGAGCACGTTACCCTGGAGCTAAACTCGCTAGGTTCATCAGAGGCGCGGGCAGCCTACCGAGATACGCTGGTGGCCTACTTTGAGCAGCACCTAGACGCTCTCGATGAAGACTCCAAACGCCGCTTGACCAGCAACCCGCTGCGTATTCTCGACTCCAAAAATCCGGCCATGGCGGAGATGCTCGACGGCGCGCCGCAGTTGATGGATCACCTGGATGCCGAATCCCAGGAACACTTTGAGCAGCTCACGAAGATGCTTGAAGCAGCAGGCATTGACTATGTGATCAACCCACGCTTAGTGCGCGGGCTCGACTACTACTGCCGCACCGTGTTCGAGTGGACCACGACTGCGCTGGGCAGCCAGGGCACCGTGTGTGCAGGCGGACGCTACGACGGCCTAGTCGAACAGCTGGGCGGCAAGCCTACCCCAGCGGTAGGCTTTGCCATGGGCATTGAGCGGCTGATTCTGCTACTCGACACCCTGGAACTGATTCCTGAGAACGCCCTTGGCGGCTGCGATGTCTATTTGCTGCCCATGGATGATACCGCCACCACGGCAGCGATCACCCTGGCCGAGCAACTGCGTGGCGAGCTGCCTGAACTGCGTCTACAGCTTCATTGCGGCGGCGGCAGCTTTAAAAGCCGAATCAAAAAAGCCGACAAGAGCGCTGCTACGATAGCCATACTGATCGGTGAAGATGAAATCGCGACGCAGTCGGCAACGGTCAAGTTTCTGCGCGATGACCGCGAACAGCAAAGCGTTCCTCAAGCCGCATTAGGCCGCACGCTGGGCGAGCTTTTAACGGCTAACGCATAAGCCCTGCAGGCTGCCTGCTTGCATGCGACGGTCTAAACATACGACTTTAGAAGAAAGGAGCCCGCCCGTGGTGGAGCTGAGAAGCGAAGAAGAACAGCTAGACGCCGTCAAGCGCTGGTGGAAAGAGAACGGCATGTCGTTGATTGCAGGCGCTGTCCTGGCGGCGGCCGGGGTGTTCGGCTGGAATGCCTGGCAGAACTATCAGCAAGGCCAGGCTGAAGCGGCCTCCATGCGCTATCAGCAGTTAGTCAATATGACCGCTGGCAACGAGCTTGACGAGGAGCAACTAGCAAGCGCGCGGGAAATGGTTAGCGAACTGACCGACGAGCATGGCGATACGCTCTACGCCGAACTCGCCCTGCTGCTCGACGCCCGCTTGGCTGTTCAGCAAGGCGACTTGGAAGCAGCACGCACCGCACTGGAAAGCGCAGCCGATTCCTCGCGCCGCTATGTGCAAAGCTTGGCGTGGCTACGTTTAGCCCGTATCGAGCTTGCCGACGGTAACCCTAAACAGGCGCATGCGCTGTTAGACGAGCCGATTAGTGATGCGCTAGCGGCCCAAAAAGCTAACGTGCGCGGCGATGCGTTCGCCGCCCAAGGCGACACCGAGGCGGCCCGCGATGCCTGGGAAACCGCTCTAGAAGTGTCTCAAACCAAAGACCAGCCGCTTTACGGCGTGCAGTTCAAGCTTGACGATCTCGGCGCTGAGGAGGCGACACAATGACTTTTGGTATCCCAACGAAACAGCTAGTACGCGCAAGCTTAGGCGCGCTGTCGCTGGCACTGCTGGTCGGTTGCGCGAGTAAAGGCGAGCCTGCCTATACCCCCAAAGAGCTGCGTAGTTTCGACGAGACCTCCTCGCTGGAAACTCAGTGGCGGCGCAACGTGGGCGATGGCCTGGGCCATGCCCGTTACCCCATCGCGCCTTCCCGTGAAGGCGACACCGTGTTTGCGGCCGATGTCGAAGGCGTGGTGATGGCGATGGATGCCAACAGCGGCGACGTCGAGTGGGAAATCGACCTTGATACCCCTATTTCCAGCGCGCTAACGGCAATTGCCGGTCAGGTTTATCTGGCCACCGGTAACGGCGAAGTGATCACGCTGGATCAACGTGACGGCAGCGAAGAATGGCGCTCGCGGGTATCCAGCGAAGTGCTTGCCGCGCCCCAGGCCAACCAGCAACTGCTGGTCGTGCAAAGTGTCGATGGCCGTGTGACTGCCTTGAATCGCGCCACTGGTGAAGAGCGCTGGGTATACACCAGTTCGCAGCCGTCACTCACCCTGCGCGGTACCGGTACACCGATGGTCATTGATCCAGTCAGCTTTGTTGGCCTGGCCAATGGCCGCCTGGCCACGCTGGATAACCGCAGCGGCCAGCCGCTATGGGAAATGCAGATTGCCACCCCCCAAGGGCGTAGTGAAGTGGAACGCCTGGTCGATCTTTCCGGCCAGCCGATCATCAGCCCCGATGGCCGCCTGTTCGTGACCAGCTATAACGGCCGCGTGGTGGCGCTGGAAGCAACTCAAGGCGACGTACTTTGGGAAGCGGATCTCTCCAGTCGCCATACCCCGATTCTGGTCGGCGACTTCCTGTTTGTGGTCACCGATGACAGCCAAGTCGTCGCCCTCGACGCTAACAACGGCCGCGAAATTTGGCGCAACGACGATTTAGAAGATCGTTGGTTGACCGCCCCCGCCTTCGCCGATGGCCGTTTAGTGTTCGGCGATTTTGAAGGTTATGTTCACCTGATCGACGCTCGCGAAGGCGATATCGTGGGTCGCACTCGCGTGCACAGCTCGGGCATCAGCGTACGCCCGGTCACTGAAGGCAGCACCATTCATGTCCAGGCCAACAATGGTCGCCTGGAAACCCTGGAAGTAACTCCATGACACCCGTCATTGCTTTAGTCGGTCGCCCCAATGTGGGCAAATCGACGCTGTTTAACCGCCTAACGCGCTCGCGTGATGCACTGGTGGCCGACTTTCCTGGCCTCACCCGCGACCGTAAGTACGGCAATGGCATGCTGGGCGATAAGGTCTATACCGTGATTGATACCGGCGGTATCAGCGGTGACGAAGAAGGCATCGATGCCGCTATGGCAGAGCAGTCACTCGCCGCCATTGATGAAGCCGATATCGTGCTGTTTATGGTCGACGCTCGCGCCGGCCTTATCGCCGCTGACCAGGCGATTGCCAACCACCTGCGGGTTAACCAGAAAAAAACCTGGCTGGTGGTGAATAAAACCGATGGGTTAGAAGAGCATTCGGCAATGGGCGACTTCTGGTCGCTCGGCCTAGGCGACCCCTGGCCAATTGCTGCCGCCCACGGGCGCAACGTTTCCACCCTGATCGATGTGGTGCTCGAACCGTTTCCGGAGCGCGATGCCAGCATTCCTGCCGACACCGGCAGTAAAGGCGTTCGCATCGGCGTGATTGGCCGCCCGAACGTGGGCAAATCGACTCTGGTCAATCGCCTGCTGGGCGAAGATCGGGTCGTCGTGTTTGATGAGGCGGGCACTACCCGCGATGCTATCGAGATTCCTTTTGAGCGCCGCGGCAAGCCCTATGTGCTGATTGATACCGCGGGTATTCGGCGGCGCAAGAACGTGCGCGAAATCGCCGAGAAATTCTCCATCATCAAGACGCTGGATGCGATCAAAGAGTCCCATGTGGTGATCATGGTACTGGATGGCTCCAGCGGTCTGGTGGAGCAGGATTTGCACCTGCTCGACTACGTGTTGACCACCGGTCGTGCCCTGGTGCTTGCAGTCAACAAGTGGGACGGCCTGGAGACCGAAGCCAAGGACAAAATGCGCACTGAAGTGAAGCGCCGCCTGGGCTTTGCGGATTATGCCGAGCTGCACTTCATCTCTGCTCTACACGGCACGGCAGTGGGGGATCTCTACCCCTCGATTGATCGCGCCTTTGACGCCGCTAACGCCCACTGGTCGACCAACCGCCTCACTACCCTGCTACAGGACGCGGTAAGCCAAAACCCACCGCCGATGGTGCACGGTCGACGCATTAAACTGCGGATGGCTCACCAGGGTGGCAGCAACCCGCCGATTATCGTCGTCCACGGCAACCAAACCGAGGCGTTGCCAGAAGCCTATCGTCGCTATTTGACCAACACCTTCCGCAAGGTGCTCAAGGTACGCGGCACGCCAATTCGCTTTGAGTTCCGCTCGGGCAGTAACCCGTTCGATGACATGGCGGGCGCCAGCGACAAAGAGAAAGCTAAAAAGCGCGAGCTTAATCGCACCAAAGAGGCGCGTAAAAGCCGTCGTTAAACGCCTTATTAGCTGCCTTTTGAATTCGCCCGCTTGTATCATCAAGCGGGCGTTTTGGTTCTAGCCTTAAATAGGCGCTTGAACACGTAAATTCTGTTGACAGAAAATGACTTCAGCCCTCAAATAGCCGCGCTTATTAGCCCGAAGCTAACAAGCTTGCATCAGCACTTTACACTTAGCGTCGTTACCCCACTGCTTACGTCCTACTTAAGGGAACTCTTATCTTATGCTTTATATTGCTCGCTACTGGCGCTGGCTGACCTTGTTTGGCGTTGCCAGCCTACTCACGGGTTGTCTCGCCCTGCCCCAAACCGGTTTGTTTGCGTTTCGTTTGGCGGTGACCTCTCTGGGGGTTGAGGATGTTCGCATTGGCCCTTACAGCATTAATGCGGGGCTAGACACCAGCGATTTAACCAACCTGATTGCGTCTAGCCTTGGTGCCGGTAGCCTGCCCGTTCAGGCCACCATTGCCATGGGGCTGGGCTTACCTGCGGGCATGCCACCGGTGGAGATGTCAGGCTTTCGCTGGGCGCTGGATATGCCGGGCGTTGATCCTGTGGAAGGTAACTATGAACAGGACGTCACGCTGACCTCTGGCGATGATGCTAATTTACGCCTACCGGTTGCCTTTGATGTACTCGCCACCGACACCCAACGCCTGGCCCCCATGCTGGAGCTTGCCAGCCAGTTGGCGTCTCAAGGCGAGCTACCGCCTGGCAGTCAACTGGCCATCACGCCTGGGGATCTGCGCGGGTTGGGTATGAAACTACCGTCAGGATTATTAACGCCGACAATTCGCTTAAACGTAGGTGCCGATGGGCAGCTAGTACCCCAGCGCTAAGGGTTTATGTCTAGGAGCTTGCAGCCAATCGTCTGCGGCCTAGCCTTGGTTCAGAGGGGACTCAATTCAGCATCCATACTCAACCACTAGGTGGGTTATGATGGGGGATTGATTTACTGCTATCAGCGGTTATCTTGTGTGCAAGAAACTCTTTCGTCTATAAGGAAACCGACTCATGCGCTGGCTTCGCCCTCTCGCTGTTACCGCACTATGTGCGTCTATCGCCGCTTGTACCACCTCGCCCACCGGACGCTCGCAACTGCTGTTGCTCTCTGATAGCGAATTGAATGAGATGGGGCGCCAAGCGTTCACTCAATATCAGCAGGAGCTGCCCACGGCGGGCCAGGCCAGCCACCGCTATGTGCAGTGTATTGCCGATGCCATCGTGGCGGAACTCCCCGCCGAACAGCGGCAGCTAGACTGGCAAATTCGCGTATTTGAGTCCGAACAGCCCAACGCGTTCGCGCTTCCCGGCGGCTATATGGGCGTGAATACCGGCATGCTGGATATTGCCACGACCCAGGATCAGCTTGCTTCCGTTATCGGTCACGAAATTGGTCACGTACTGGCCAACCATGCCAATGAGCGCGCCTCCACCGAGAGCGCCACCTCATTAGGCCTGTCGGTGATTTCCAGCACCTCTGGCATGCAGTCTGCCGGTGGCCAGCAACTCATGGGCGTGCTCGGCATGGGCGCACAGTACGGCATCGTACTTCCCTTCTCCCGGGCCCATGAGAGTGAGGCCGATGTGATTGGTTTGGATCTCATGGCTCAAGCCGGTTTCAATCCCCGTGAGAGCGTGACCCTTTGGGAAAATATGCAGGCGGCCACAGGTGGCGGTGCGCCCCCCGAGTGGATGTCGACTCACCCTGGCCAAGGCCAGCGCATTCAAGGGCTGCAGGGTAATATGGATCAAGCACTTGCCTTGTACGAGCAGGCTCGCAGCAATGGTCGTACACCCAACTGCCCGCGTCCTTAACGGATCTTGAGGTTTAAATGATTAAGCTGGGATTACTGCTACTGGTACTGCCGCTGTTTGTGCTGATGGGCGTGTATTTCTGGGAGCTAAACGACATACGCGCGTGCCAGCTTGATGGCGGCCATTGGGACTATATCGAGAGTGCCTGTAGAGACACCCCGCAACCGTTTGTCTCCTGGCTGGAGCGTTCGCCGCTGTTAGTCAATGGCGGCATGCTGCTCTCGGTAGTGGGGCTGGCGATGTGCACGGTGGGCTTGTACGTCAAACGCACTAAGTGAAACGTTATTAGTGGCATCAATAAAAAGTGGGGGCGGATATATTATCCGCCCCCACTTTTTTAGCTATGTTGTTGATCAATGAAGATTGATACTAGCGAGGAAAAAGACCTCATTTAAAACTCTTTAAAAATGCGGGTTATAGTTCTGGAGCATCCTCCATCACCCATTGACGGTCTTTCTCAAGCATAAAGCCAATATCTACTAGCTCATCTATAGCGTCACCTAAGGATTCTTGGTATGACTCAGGGCTTGAGTATCGGCTTGATACTGACTTTCTACCATCATTACTACTCGCAAAAGGGATAAAGCTGCCGGATAAGTTACACAATTGGCCTTCTGCGTACCCTTGATCGCGCAAATTCCAGCCTAAATAAGTACCTAGAGGCACAGCCACATAGGGTTGGCGAATGCCTCCCAAGGCAATGCCATCTTCATCCACTTCTGGCACCTTCACCGAATATTGTTCACCCTCTTCAGGTGGCACCACAGTATGGTTTCTGGCATACAGCTCGTTGACAGGCGGCTTAGGCACTTCTCCCTGTAAGGGCGGCAAATTCAACTCCTCATTCGCCACAAGCCCATCACCCTTCAAACCTGGATAACGGCTTGCTGGCGGGGCTATATCATTTACGACCCAAGACTCCATCGCACTCACAAGCGCACGCATGCTAGGCGCCACACTAATTGGATTACTCGGATATTTACATACTTCACTAGCCGAAGCCGATCCTCCCCAAGCATTAAAATGCGGCGCCCCAGCGAAAAAATATAATCGCACATCATCAGGCATAGTCAGGGGGTCTCCAGTGGGGGATGTAGAAACCAATGACGCACGAGCCTGCCAAAATTCTGCCGACGTGTCGGTGTGCATAAGTTTCGGACACGTATTGTTTTCACGACAGACGGCCAAAATACTGTCGCTCTGCCCCGTCAACGGATCTAGCATCTCGACATAACTGAAGGGGAACTGATCTCCTACCGAATCATGATCTTCATGCTGTCGAGAGAAGCGACCAGGCTGAGCAAAAGGGTAGTTGGTGAACGTCTTCCGTGATCCCGCAATATGCGCCATGGCGCCATCAAATACTCGGTTGCCCTGACTATCAGCATTGTATCCTTGATATATCAAGTCGCGCAGGAAGCGTCCTGACTGAGAAATCCCCATTGCCACGGTATGCTCAATATCGTTCAGTGGTGTTTCAACATCATGTCCTTGCGCACCTCTCAGAAAGGCGACCAAGTCGCTCGTCGCGAGCATCCCTAACCCGGCGGGCACTGCATCCTTAGCGGTATAAATAAACTCGTATATAGCGCCGCCATCCATACTAGTGGGCCGCTGAATCTCTATACGATTTTCATCCAAATAACGAAACGACAAACCCTCCACCATTTGACGAGGCGCATCAGGCGTAGGCCTAACGGTTAGAGAGGCATGTTCGGGGTTTAGGTCTGCAGCAGGGTATGTAAGGGACGCAACACTTACCGACTCATGGTTATCGAAAACGAACTCCTCACGAGATTCACCCGTTACCCCCTCAATAACCGGCAAATCAATCTCGATCAAACTATCGCTCAAACCGGTCTGCCAGCCACTCCATACCATGGTGTGGCCCTGGCGCATTAAAAAACCATCACCTGGCTCATCGACTGCAAAGTCGCCCGAGATACTCGTTAGATTAAGTAACGGAAAACTCAAGTTGCGGCCACGGTTAGGGACTTCGTAGAAAAGCACTCCTGAGGTTTGCTCAGTAGGTCGTAGAATCACCACTTCCGTACTAAAGGCCACTTCACCTTGATCATTAACAGGCGCTTTTTCTAAATCGGCAATGTTACTGGCTCTAGCACTCGTAGGATCAATAGCAAAGCTTGCCACGGCCTCAATTCTCTCGTAAGCACCAGACTCTCCAAAGCGTTCACCGTCGTAATCAACGACCGTGTTGCCGATTTCAAACCCAGTGACTCTGGCTTGAATATCAGGTGATAACCCCATTCCCCCAGCCACCGCCAATGTCATTAATGCTATGTGTGGAAGATGCTTCATGACAACTCCTAAGTATTATTTTTATGTACCCATAATCATAAGCGTCAGCTATATAAATAGCTAACAACTCATTTTGGCGTTGGCTCCTAAGACAGAGAACCATCGCCACTACGCTCTTTTTGAAAGCTCTTATTGCAGGCTAGTTTTACCGCCAATCACGCTGTTTTGATGTCTTACCAATTCCGGGGTTGAATTGATTAGTGGGGTCGAGTTGCCGATAGAAATCACGTAGCGCTGGCTTGGCGTGATACAGATGTCCCACATTGTGCTCGGCTGGATATTCGGCCCCCCTGGCATCGAGCAGCGCACAAATCTCCTGCTCCAAGGCGTGACAATCCTCGCCTTTTTTCACCAGATACTCCTGATGCAGAACATGGCACAGAAAGTGCCCTACATAGAACTTGCGCTCGATCCGCGCCTCGATCTCGGGCGGCAAGGTCTCGAACCAGTCGAGGGCATCCCTCGGCAGCGCCACGTCAAGTGCCACGATATCTTCGACCGTTCGCGGATGAACGGCTCGGTAGCGCACCACGGCGCCCCCTGAGGCGAAGCGATTGAGGAACGCGGCGCTGCCCTCCTCATCGGTGCACTCGAAGAACTCACCGTGCTCGGCTGGGTAACGCTCCGCCAGATAGGCGCGCATTTCCTCGATACACTCTTCCCCTGTGCGCAGCATCAGATGGTGTATGTAGCGGTCACGGTAATCGAGCAAGCGTCGTGGCAGATGTTCGGGGAACAGCCGGGATGCAGCCTGAAGCAGCCGGTCAGACAGATGGCGGCCCAGGTGCAGCGACTCGGTGACACCATCGAACCAGCTTTTCGCGGCAAAGGCTTTCGGTACATTCAGGGTGCCGAACCGGCGGATAAACAGAAACACATCCTTGCCGTAGACATGCGCCATGTCGAAGGCGTCCTTATGCATGTATTCGCCCGCGATGGGCAGATGCTGGAACTGGCCGAGCAGGTCTCGTCTGATCTGCTGCAACTGTGCGGGATCATTGGTGCCTATATAGAAGACGCGCTCGTTGGACGCGGCGGGGAACGTGTCCATGCGCACGGCAAACACGGCCAGCTTCCCCGCAGAGCCGGACACTTCATAATGGCGGCGCGGGTCGGCGTTGAAGCGCGCTGGCGTCGACGCTGAGATATCGCGCACATGCGCTTTGTACTCTCGATCGGATGCCCAGGAGGTCTCGCTCATCTGGATATCGCTTTGTGAGTAATGGCCACTGTCCAACCGCGTCAGCACCTCTTCTGTCGAACTCCCCAGTTCAATACCCAGGTGATTCACCAGCACCAGCTTGCGCTCCGGGGTCACCTGAGCGAATAGAGATAGCTGCGTATACGCTGGCCCACGCTGTACCAGCGAGCCGCCCGAGTTGTTGCAAATACCGCCGGTCACCGACGCGCCAATGCAACTCGAACCAATCACGGAGTGTGGCTCACGGCCAATAGGACGCAGCGCACGCTCCAGCCTATCCAGCGTTGCCCCGGGAAAGCAAATAGCCTGACGACCCTCGTCGATCAGATCGACCCGGTCAATCCGCAGGGTATTGACGATGACGATGGGCCGATCATAGCCCGTCCCGAAAGGGGTGGAACCGCCGGTCAGCCCGGTATTGGCGGCCTGCATGATGATCGCGACATCGGCGTCCACGCAGGCTTGCAAAACTTGCCACTGCTCCCAGAGCGTGCCCGGCTCGACGGCGGCCATCACCTCCCCGTCGCCGTAACGGTACCCTTTACGGAAGCGATGGGTGGCGCGGGTGCCGACATGTACATAGCGCTTGCCCGTGACACTTTGGAGCTGAGCAATAAGCGAACTGACCATCTATAAATACCCATCAATGTTCATGGTGAGCAGAGAGCGCTACCCCTATGCCGGGAGAGCGCACTCCGAATGCTTTAGCTGCCTTGTTAACGCGCCATCGTGCCAGGTAGGAACAGCGAGAGCTGAGGGACAAAGGTGATGATCATCAGGCAGACGATGATGACGCCCAGGAAAACCAGCAACGGTCTCAGCATATGCGTGACCGAACAGCCGGCAATCTGCGCGGCAGCAAACAGGTTGACGCCCAGCGGAGGTGTAATCATCCCCAGCGCAAGGTTCACCACCATGACGGTG
The DNA here is from genome assembly GCF_014697095.1 of Vreelandella titanicae. Lineage (NCBI taxonomy): Bacteria > Pseudomonadati > Pseudomonadota > Gammaproteobacteria > Oceanospirillales > Halomonadaceae > Vreelandella > Vreelandella titanicae. The sequence continues at coordinate 184,539 of NZ_CP059082.1, forward strand.
CCAAAGTGCACCGGCTCGATACCCACGCGCAGTGCGGCATCCTGAAGGATCGGTGCGAGCACTACAATGCTGGCGCCTGTCTCGATGAACATGCCCACCACGAACAGCATAAAGTTGATGGCCAGCATCAGCGAGGTTGGGCCATCGAAGGTGCTAGTCAACCAGAGCGCCACGGCATCGGGCACCCCCTGACGATTCAACAAGTAGCCCATCAAACTGGCGGCACCGATGATGAACATGATCACCGCGGAGGTGACCACCGATTTACGAAACGCCAACGCAACGTCTTTGAGCGTCATTTCACGATGCAGGAAAAGCCCTACCACCAGCGCATAGACCACGGCAATGACGCTGGCCTCGGTGGGCGTGGTCACACCGCCATAAATACCGCCCATAATAAGAACGGGCATCACCAGCGACCAGACCGCTCGCCGGATCGCGTCGAGGCGAGAGAGCCTTCCATCGCCATCGCGCTTTCCCCACCCCTTGATCCGGCACCAGATGAAGATGGTGGCCATCAGGCTACCGGCAATCAATACCCCTGGCAGCACCCCCGCGAGAAACAGATCCGGAATGGAGGTCTGCGTGGCGACACCGTACAGAATCATGGGAATCGAAGGCGGGAGAATCACGCCAAGCTCCGCCGATACGGCCATCAGGGCGGCCGCGAAGCCAATGGGATAGCCGTAATCGCGCATGGCAGGAATGAGGATGGCCCCTACGGCAAAGGTAGTGGCGACACTCGACCCGGAAATGGCTGAAAACATCATGCAGGTCAGTACACAGGTGATAGCCAGCCCCCCCTGCAGTTGGCCGGTAAAGGCGCGTGCAAACTCGACCAGCCTGCGCGACAGCCCACCTACTTCCATCAAATTGCCCGCAAGAATAAAGAACGGAATGGCGGCCAACGGGAATTTATCCAGCGCGATAAAGATCTGCTGCGGCACCACGAGCAGCGGCAGGCTGGTAAAGCCCACCAATCCGACCATCGAGGCCAAACCGATGGCAATCGCGATAGGCACCGATATCGCGAACAGAATCAGCATGGAGGTGATCAGCGCACTGGTCATGGTGCCTCTCCTCTACCTGTTTCGATAAAGTGAACAATGCTACCCAGCATGGCTAACACCGCCCCCACCGGGAGGGCGGCGTATCCCCAACTCATCGAGATATCCAACCCCGCCATCTGCTGAAAACGCACGCGGGACACCACCTCCCAGCCAAACCAGAAGAGCGTGGCAAACAGCGTCAGGCAGGACAGTAGCGTGACCAGCTCGATCGACCGTCGCACTCGGCCCGAGGTCAGTACCTTGGCTAAATCGATGGCTACGAATGCCCCCCGCCGCAACGCCACCGAACAGCCCAGCAGTACCATCCAGACCAGAGCTAAGCGGGTCAGAGCTTCGGACCAGACCGACGGGGCTTGGAAGACGAATCGGCCCAGCACCTGCCAGAAGCTGGCTCCTACCGCAATCGCCAAGGCGCAGGAGGCGGCTAACGCCACCCCCATTGCAATGCCTCGATCGATGCGCTGGATCGTGGCGATGCCCCTGCTCATTCGGCGCTCCAGTCTCGGATGGCTTGCAGTCTCTCGGCGCCGAACTCGGCTTCGAAATCGGCGTAGGCACTGGCCATGGCATCGCGATACGCCTGGATGTCATCGATCTCCACGATATCGATACCGCGGTCGCGTAGCGTCTCGATGCCGACTAACTCATCCTTTTCCACCCGTTTACGGTTCGCGGCTGCCGCAAACGCCCCGGACGTTTTGAGGGCCGCTTGTTGCTGCTCGTCAAGCCCCGCAACGAAATCGGGATTACAGGCAAAAATGCCGGGGGAGTAAACGTGACGCGTCAGATAGAGATGCTGCTGCATCATATCGAGGTTGTTCGCCAGAATGACCGGAATCGGATTCTCCTGGCCATCCACCGTGCCCTGCTGCAGGGCGGGCGGAAGCTCAGAGAACGCCATCGGGGTAGGCAACACGCCAGCCGCCTGCCAAGCCGCGATGTGGATAGGGTTCTCCATGGTGCGGATCTTCATACCCACCAGGTCGTCCGGCGACACGATGCTTTTGGAACCCGTCGTCAGGTTGCGAAAGCCGTTTTCCATCCAGGCCACCCCTTCGAGGCCATAGCGAGGGAAAAGCGCCAGCAGCTCTTGGCCGATTTCGCCATCCAGCACCCCGCGCGCGTGGTCGTAGCCATCGAACATAAACGGCACGTCCAACACGCGGGTTTCCGGTACAAAGTTGCCCAGCGGGCCCGCTGATACGATGGCGCACTCCTGCGTTCCGAACTGGACGCTCTCCAGCGCCTCGCGCTCATTGTCCAAACGCTGGATGACGACGTCGATGGCACCCTCGGTTTGCGCTTCGAGGCTCTGCTCGAACGCGATGGCCGCCTCACCGAAGTGGCTGTCGGCGGGTGACGAGTGGGTGACGGTCAACACGGTTTGCCCCAATGCCGTTGATACACCCCAGCTCATGGAGAGCGCTAGCGTTCCCACTATCGCGGCGATTTTGTCGTATCTAAAGTAAGTCATATGATTAGCTCCTAAATTATTTTTAGTATTGATGCGTGCTACCGCTTGAACAGCGAAGGTTTTTAACGTTGGCGTTTTGGATTTCATTTTTATGGCACCTGTGTTGTTTTATTGTGGTGATGTGTTGCGCGTGAACCGGCGTGCTAACCGAGTGAGTCCCGGCTGAGTTGCCCGTTGACCAAGCGCATCAGCCCTAACGGATTGGCGTTTTGGAGGGCACTCGGCAGGAAGGCATCGGGGTAGTTCTGGAAGCAGACGGGGCGTAGATAGCGGTCGATCGCCAGCGTGCCGACTGAGGTTCCGCGGGCATCCGAGGTCGCCGGGTAAGGCCCGCCATGAACCATCGCATCACACACCTCGACGCCCGTAGGGTAGCCATTGAGCAGCAGGCGCCCGGCGCGATGCTCTAACTGCGTCATCATCTCCGTGTGGGCCGAGAGATCTTCCGGCTCGGCGTGCAGGGTGACGGTCAACTGCCCCTGCATGACGTCGAAATAGCGCGCCAGCGTCTCGCTCTCCGGCACCGTCACGACGATGGTGGTCGGCCCAAAGACTTCGTCCTCCAGCGGACGATCCGACCTGAAGAGAGAGTCGGGCGTCGCGCGGAACAGGTGTGCTCGCGCTTTGCCCGGCACAGCGCCGCCCCCGACTAGCTGGGTGACCCCGGGCAGTTCGGCGAGCCGCGCAACGCCTTGTTGGTAGTGTTCCAGGGTCTGGCGGTTGAGCATCACCTGCTCATCGGCACTCGCCAGGGCGTCGCCCAACGCGGCAATAAACTGCTCCGTTTCCGGGGAGTCCACCGCCAACACCAGCCCCGGGTTGGTGCAGAACTGGCCGCACCCCAGGGTGACCGACGCCGCTAGATCGGTAGCAATGCGCACGCCTCTTTCCCGCAGCGCCGCCGGCATCAGCCAAACGGGGTTGATGCTCGACATCTCGGCAAACACAGGAATGGGCTCCGGACGTTGCGCGGCCAGATCGCAAAGCGCCCGCCCGCCCGACAGCGAGCCGGTAAAGCCCACCGCCTTGATACCCGACGCCTGTACCAGGTCTTTACCGACCCCACTGCCATAGATCATGTTGAACACGCCCACAGGCATGGCGGCGTTGCGTGCCGCTCGCTCGATGGCCTGTGCGACCCATTCGGCGGTCATCACGTGGCTGGAGTGGGCTTTGACCACGACCGGGCAGCCAGCGGCCAGTGCTGACGCGGTATCGCCCCCCGCCACGGAAAACGCCAGCGGAAAGTTGCTGGCCCCGAAGACCGCCACCGGCCCAAGGCCCATCTTGACCTGGCGCAGATCAGGGCGCGGCAGAGGGGAGCGCTCAGGCAAAGCCAGATCGATGCGCGCCCCTAAAAAGTCGCCTCGGCGCAACACCTCGGCAAACAGCCGTAACTGCCCGCTGGTACGCCACCGCTCACCGTTGATGCGGGCGGCGGGTAGCGCCGTCTCACGCACGACGTCATTGATGAAGTCATCGCCCAGTGCGTCGAGCTCGTCGGCAATCGCTTCCAGAAACTGTGCACGCGCTTCTGGCGCGAGCTGGCGAAAAGCTGGATAAGCCGCAGAGGCGGCCGCTACCGCCTGCTCGACCTCTTCCACCGTCGCCTGAAAGTAGGCCAGATCATGGTGGCTACCATCCGCGGCGGCGACGCTGGCGAGCAAGGCCTGGCCCTGGCCGCTGCGCTCGCCGCCGATGAACTGCTGGCCGGTCAACGTGGTACTCATACATTGCTCTCCCGATGGTTCAGAGGAATCGCTCGCCAAGACTTACAGCGAACATTCGAGAAGTTGGCGGTAGTCGTTGGCGCTGGCATCGATGGGGTTGGTCTTGTGGCTATGATCCGCCAGCGCCCCCTTGATGATGTCGTCGAACATGGCCGAGGTAATACCGAGCTCGCCCAAGCCCGTGGGGAGATTCAGACGCTGCGTTAGCGCCTGCATGGCATCCGCCACGTCTTGGCCCGCTGGCAGGTTCATCGCTTGGGCCATCCGGGCCAGTTTGTCGTCCTTGACCATCGTGTCGGCCTGGGCGTTGAAGCGGATCACTGCGGGCAGCAGAATGGCGTTCAGGGTGCCGTGGTGCAGCGACGGATTGAGCCCACCCAGCGAGTGACTCAGGCTGTGCACGCAGCCAAGCCCTTTTTGAAAGGCCAGCGCGCCCTGCATGGAGGCACTCATCATGTTCGTGCGTGCCTCACGGTTACTCGGCTCGTTGACCGCGGTTTCGATATGCGCCCAGGCGCGCCGCAAGCCATCCAGGGCAATGCCATCTGCCGGAGGATTGAACGAGGGTGCCATGAAGGTTTCCATGCAGTGCGCGATGGCATCGATGCCCGTTGCTGCGGTCATGCGGGCGGGCAAGCCAAGCGTCAGCTCGGGATCGCAGATCGCCAGTTTGGGGACGACGTGGGGCGACAGCACGCCCACCTTGCGGCCATCGTCGAGAATCAAAATGGCTCCACGGCCGACTTCGCTGCCGGTACCCGCCGTTGTCGGGATGGCAATCACTGGGGCGGTTGCCGAGGTAATCCGTGACATGCCGCCTTCGATGACGGCGAACTGGCGCAGCGGCCCAGGGTGCGCCACGCTCACCGCCACGCCCTTGGCGAGATCGATGGGCGAGCCACCGCCCAGTGCGATCACACCATCGCACTGCTGGGACTGGTAAAACGCCACCGCCTCGCGTACCGCGCCCTCATTCGGGTTGGGCGGCGTACGGGTAAAGACAGCAGCGGGGTGATCCAGGACACGCTGTATCCGCTCCAGCAGTCCCGCCTGTTGAATCCCTTCATCTGTTACAATCAGCGGGCGATGGATACCCAGGCGGGTGCATTCGTCTTGCAATAGATCGACGCTGCCGTCGCCAAACTGTACTTGGGTCACGTAGTTGATGAGTGCCATAGCGTGTTGTCGTCTTTGTTAATTATTCGGAAATAGAGAGTGACTTGCTGCATTGACTATATTCGCGCGGCCCAACGCTGGATAATGACAACCTCTGATAGCGGCATAACAAAAATTCATGTCTACACTGACGTCCATCATTTCCCGCCTGCGCATGCGCCACTTACGCCTGCTGATTGCCTTGCATGAACATGGCACGGTGCAAAAAGCGGCCGAGTCCGTGGCGCTGACCCAGCCAGGGGCCACCAAAGCACTCAATGAAATCGAAGCCATGCTGGGCGTACAGCTGTTTCAGCGTACGCATAAGGGGCTGGAAACGACGGACATGGGGCTCTGTGCGGTGCGCTATGCACGCCTGATCAACACGGATCTGGCCCACTTCCATGAAGAGTTGGAAAGCATGCAGCAAGGCCGTGGTGGCCGACTGGCGGTGGGATTGATCATGGGGGCTGTGCCACTGATTTCGGCGGCGTTGTCGCGGGTTCGCAGCCTGCAGCCGGCGATATCCATAGAGGTGGTCGAAGATACCAGCGCGCGCCTGCTCAACTTACTTGACCGTGGTCGACTCGATGCCGCCATTTGCCGGTCGCGAGTGAATCAAAGGCCGCATCTGTACACCAGTCTGGACATCCACGAGGAGGAGTTGGCGGTCATTTGCCATCCTGACAATCCGCTCACTCGCCATTCAGCGCTGACACTCGCCGACTTATCTGACACCTCGTGGATTGTGTATCCCGCCAATATGCCGATGCGGCTATTGCTGGAACGCGAGTTTCACGAGGCCAAGATCCCGTTTCCGCTCTACCCTATCGAAACAGCATCCGCTTTCACGAGCATCTCAATGCTTGGCCATGACCGCGAATCAGTCGCACTCATGTCCGTCGATGCCTCAAAACCTTTTGTTGATGCGGGCATGGTGTATCGGCTACCTATCCAACTGCACTCGCGTAGCGAACCCTACGAATTAGTCACCCGAAAAGGGGCTAGCTTATCGCCAGCCACTCAGTTGTTCATGAGGGAAGTCGCTTTAGTTGGCAATCTACATGCAGATGTGGAGGCATATATTGAGTCCCTTTGAGTGCCTCTCTAACGTCTTTCATCATTAAAAGGCGTCAAACTCCAGCGACTGACGTAGCATTTCGCGTACCGATGCCGTCTCTGGGCGCACATTACGCCACAGAAAAAACGACTCGGCGGCCTGCTCGACCAGCATGCCTAAGCCGTCAAGCAACTTCGCGCCATGCGGGCCTGCCCACTGTAAAAATACCGTCGGCTCGGCCCCGTACATCATGTCGTAGGCCCAGGCATTGGTATTGAACAACGTATCAGGCAACGGCGGTAAATCGCCTGATAGGCTGGCACTGGTGCCGTTAATCACCACATCAAAAGTGCCATTAACGGTATCAAAACCACCGCCGTGGATAGGCCCTAGATCAGCAAAATCGCTGGCCAGCTGCTCGGCCTTGGCGGCGGTGCGGTTGACCACGACGATTTCACTGGGCTGCTCGGCAAGCAGGGGCTCCAGAATGCCGCGCACGGCGCCGCCTGCGCCTACCACCAAAATGCGCTTTTCTGCTAACGCCACACGGTGATAGGCCAAATCGCGCACTAGGCCAATGCCATCGGTAGTATCGCCGTAGGTACGGCCATTACCACCCAGAATCAGAGTATTCACCGCCCCTGCACGACGGGCGCGGTGGCTCAAGGTGTCGCACAGCGCAAAAGCATCGCCCTTGAACGGCACGGTAACGTTGGCGCCACGCCCGCCCGCGTCGATAAACGCCCGCCACGCACCTGCAAAACCATCCACCGGTGCTTCTTCAGCGGTGTACTCAAGGGCCTGCTGGGCTTGATGGGCAAACTCAGCGTGGATCTGCGGGGATTTGGAGTGTTTGACCGGGTTGCCAAACACGCAGTAGCGATCGGTCATGAGAGCTCTCCGCTTTTTCCTTGACCTGCATCCTCAGCGAATTCACCGAGCCAGTCGCGGGGGTATAAGAAATCCTGCAAACGCGCTTCGGGACTGCCGGGCTCTGGCTCAAAGGCGTACTCCCAGCGCGCCATTGGCGGCATTGACATCAAAATTGACTCCGTGCGCCCGCCGCTCTGCAAGCCAAATAGCGTGCCGCGATCCCACACCAGGTTGAACTCCACGTAGCGGCCACGGCGGTAAAGCTGGAAGTCGCGCTCCCGCTCGCCCCAGGCGTCATTTTTACGGCGCTCAACGATGGGCAAATAAGCCGCTAAGAAACTGTCGCCCACCGCGCGCTGAACGGCAAAACAATCGGCAAACTCACCTTCGTTCAGGTCATCGAAAAACAGCCCACCGACGCCGCGGGTTTCATCGCGGTGCTTAAGGTAAAAGTACTCGTCGCACCAGGCCTTATAGCGCGCATAAACATCATCGCCAAAGGGGTCGCAGGCGGCTTTTGCCACCCGGTGCCAGTGCACCACGTCTTCCATCACGGGATAAAACGGCGTTAAGTCAAAACCGCCGCCAAACCACCACACCGGCGGCTCGCCGGCTTTCTCGGCAATAAAGAAGCGCACGTTGCCATGGCTGGTAGGCACATGGGGGTTTTCCGGGTGCAGCACCCAGGAAACGCCCACCGCGTGGAAGCTGCGACCAGCCAGTTCAGGGCGCGCGGCGGTGGCCGAAGGCGGCAGCTGGGTGCCATAGACATGGGAGAAGTTGACGCCGCCTTTTTCAAATACGCCGCCATGGGTCATCACCCGTGATCGACCACCACCGCCCTCGGCACGCTCCCAGCTATCTTCTTGGAACTGGGCAGCGCCATCGGCTTTTGCCAATCCAGCGCAGAGCCGATCCTGCAGATCAAGAAGGTAGCGTTTAACGTCATCAAGGTGCTCGTGGGCCACGGTAACTCCTGGGGGCATTGGTGAGTCGTAATGGGTGAGTCGTAATGGGTGAGTGGTGAATAGTTGGAGAGCCGGTTTAAGAACGCATGATTTTACCGGTGGCTAGGTCTCTAATAGTGCTGGGTTTGGCATTGCCACCCAGCTCGCCTTGCACTATATAGGCCACTTCATCAGCAAAGATGTCAGTAATCTCGGCGGCGCTCATCGCGGGCGGTTCCCCCGAACGGTTGGCCGAGGTTGATACCAACGGACCACCGAAAGCTTCGCACAGGGCTTTCATCACCGGGTGGTCGGTCACCCGCAGCGCTACGCGCTCGTGGGCGCCACGCACCAGCCCATGGCTGCGGCCATAATCAGGCACTAGCCAGGTATTGGGCCCCGGCCAGCTTGCCGCAAGAGGAGCATGCATCGCGAGGGGAAGCTGGCTCAACCAGGGGTGGAACTGGCCAATATTGGCAGCAACAAGGATGACGCCCTTGGCAGGGTCGCGCTCTTTCATGCGCATTAGATGGGCTAAGGCTGCGTCGTTTTCGGGGTCACAGCTGAGCCCCCAAACCGCTTCAGTGGGACAGGCAATCACTCCCCCACTACGCAGCGCGCTAATCGCAGGGGCTAGATCGGTCGCCAAACTCATGCTCTCTCCTCACGGCTAACAGGCCTTTAATGACTTTATCCTATCATGACCGCGGCAACCGCACCCAGCCTCCCGCCTGCTGTGCAACCCAGCCTTCTAACTCCAGCATCAGTAGGCGCTGCTGGCAGTCGCTGACCGTCACGCCAGTGGCGTGCACCAAGAGATCAATAGGCGTCGGCGTGGCCGATAATGACGCTAATAAGGAATCGGGCAAGCTATTGTCAGACAAGCTATCAGGTAGCGGTTCTGGCTCAGATGGCTGTTCTTCCGTCTCAGGCGGGATAAACGCCTCCGCCCAGTGGCCAAGATCAGCGATGATATCGTCGACGCTACAGGCCAGATGCGCACTGCCTTGACGCAGTAGTGTCAAGCAGCCGCGGGCCTGTACATTGTGTAGCGAACCGGGCAGCACAAACAGTTCGCGATTTTGCTCTAGAGTAAGCCGTGCACTGACCAGCGAACCGCTTTTTTCGGTGGCTTCGACCACTAGGGTACCGAGCGAGAGGCCGGTAACGATTCGGTTGCGCCGCGGGAAAAACGCCGGGCGGGCCAGCGTACCTGGCGGATGTTCTGACACCACCAGGCCACCGGGTAGAGAGCTAAGCTGCTCGTGAAGATCACGGTGAGAGGCGGGATAGATCACATCTACGCCGCAGCCGAGTACAGCGATCGTGCGCCCACCGGCATTTAGCGCTGCGCGCTGGGCAACACCGTCAACTCCCAAGGCCATACCGCTGACCACGCACCAGCCGCGGCGGGCTAGATCGCGAGCGAAGGTTTGGGCGTTATGGGTACCTTCGCCGGTGGGGCGACGAGTGCCTACCATGGCAAGTTTGGGGCCCTCCAGGGCGCTAAGATCCCCCTGGGCCCAGAGCACCACAGGCGGGTCGGGCAATTCATTTAACAGCGCAGGCCAAGCGGGGTGATCTCGATGCAGTACATGGCGACTTGGGCCGCTTCGCTGCCACGCCAGGGTTTCATCAACCACATTTTGCAACGGGCTGCGCGTGGGATGTTCAAGCCACAGGCGCAACTCGCTGGCAGCACGGCTCGGCAGTGCTGCCAGCCAGCCTTCTGGCCACTGCGGCTGACGGGCTAATAATTGCGCGATACGCAGCGCCCCCATACCCGGCAACGCATTGACCACCAGCCACGCCTGGGCGTCCATACTTCCTCCTTTTAAACGTCTTTGTGTGCCGCCTGTTAGTTCGTCGCTGACCCAACCCCATCGCCCACTTCCAGTATCCGGGACGCCTGCATCACCAAGGCATAGCTGACGCGATCATAGGGCTTGAAGACCATCACACTGCCCGCCTCTGTGCTGGGCAGTTGCACCAGCTCCTGGGTACGTGGATCGTTGATCAGCTCACCCTGCTGATTGACTCGCAGCACATGCCCCGCCTGCAAACCATCCAGGGTGCCAAGATCCAGCGCAACGATCTGAAAACGGCCAATAAAACGCACGCCACCTGGCACGGCAATAACATGACCCTCAACCGCATTGGGCGGCGCGCGGGGCATAAACTCACGGCTCAGCTCGCGCTCCTCCAAGGGCAACACAATATCGTTAACCCGCACTTCCTGATGGGAGCTAACGACTTCAAGCTGCGCAATATCGCCTTCACTGCTGACGTGGCGAGCGATGCCAACGTTGATCAGCTCTAAGCCCAGCGGCGTGCCATCCATTGCCAGGTAGGGCTCCGACTGCCGATAGATACCCACCTGACCATGGTGTGGCACAACGCCACGCACGTATAACCTATCTCCCGCACCACTGATCAAGCGGCGATCATCTCCCGCCACTACGTAAGCCAGTTCCTGCAACGCCTCGGTATCATCGACGACGCGGTGTTCGCGCAGAAAGGCTCGTGCTTCCTCCAAGGCGATGGGCTCGATCGCTTCACGATGGGGCAAGGTACGCACCTGAGGCGAGAGTGTAATCACTGTCTGATCACGCTCCCAAGCGGTGGCATCAATACTCACCAGCACCACTGCGCTCAGCAGCAAACCACTCAAAGCCCTCCGGTAGGCGTGTTGTTTTGCCGCCATCCAGTTCTCCCAAGAAAATGCATCACTCTTAGTTCCATGTCGAAGCGCTGCATAAGCGCAGTCATTCTGTTGCTGCTGAAACCCAGTGCGTATCGGGCGCCCATGCCCAGAAACGTTGACAGCATGATATAGTGACCCATCATAAAGTACCTAGGTTAGAAGACGCTCGTCACTACCTAGCTTGACTTAATTTAGACTCAGCATAACGGTGATTGTAACGCCATGGCCAAACTTCCTATTCTTGAATTCCCCGATGAGCGCCTGCGCACCAAGGCCGCTCCGGTGGAAACCGTCGACGATGAGGTACGCCAGCTCGTCGACGATATGCTGGAGACCATGTATGACGCCCGTGGTATCGGTCTAGCCGCGACCCAGATCGATGTCCATCGCCGTATTGTCGTCATGGATGTCAGCGACGATAACTCCCAGCCGCTGGTGCTCATCAACCCGCGCTATACACCCATTGGCGACGAGAAAGAGCCACTATCGGAAGGCTGCCTGTCGATTCCCGAGCACTACGCCGAAGTGCCGCGCTATCTTAAGGTGCAGCTCAACGCGCTGGATCGTAATGGCGAGGCCTATGAGTTAGAGGCAGAGGGTCTGCTGGCACACTGTATTCAGCACGAGTACGACCACCTTGAGGGTGTGCTGTTTGTTGACTACTTGTCGCCGCTAAAGCGCGACCGTATCCGCAAAAAAATGCAGAAACGCCACAAGCAGATGCAGGACGCCTAACACTTCTCTCATTCACGCCAGGTAGCCCTCTTTATATGTCACGATTGCGCGTTGTTTTTGCTGGCACACCTGAATTCGCCGCCTCTAGCCTTGCCGCGCTGCTGGAAAGCCAGCACGAGGTGGTGGCGGTGTATACCCAACCCGATCGCCCCGCTGGCCGCGGCCGTAAGCTAACGCCCAGCCCGGTCAAACAGCTGGCTCTGGAACACAGCCTGCCTGTCTATCAGCCTCAGACGTTAAAGCAACCCGAGGCTCAAGCCGAGCTGGCCGCGCTCAATGCCGACATTATGGTCGTTGTGGCCTATGGACTGCTGCTTCCTCAGGCCGTGTTGGACATACCGCGTCTCGGCTGCGTTAACGTTCACGCTTCGCTGCTGCCCCGCTGGCGCGGCGCTGCCCCCATACAGCGGGCGATCGAGGCGGGTGATAGCGTATCGGGTGTAACTATCATGCAGATGGATGCTGGCCTGGATACCGGGGCGATGCTCACGGAAGTGCGCACGCCCATTACGAACCGCACCACCGGCGGCGATTTGCACGACCGTCTCGCGATTCAAGGCGCCAATGCGTTGATCAACACGCTGGATGCCCTGGCCACCGGCACCGCGCATGCCACGCCTCAGCCCGAGGAAGGCGTCACCTATGCCGCCAAGCTGAGCAAAGCGGAAGCCGAGCTCGACTTTGCCCAGCCCGCCCAGCAGTTAGCCAGCAAAATTCGCGCTTTTAACCCCTGGCCGGTGGCTTGGTGCGCATTAGGCGATGATCGCCTGCGGCTGCTAATGGCGAACGTAGAAGAGGGCGATCAGCCAGCCTGCGAGCCCGGCATGCTACTAGACCACGGCGACGATCATCTGCGGATTGCCTGTGGGGAAAACGGCAGCGAGGTACTTTGTGTGACCAGCGCACAGCTGCCCGGCGGTAAAGCCATGGACGTGCGTGACTTACTCAATGCCCGCCACGCGCGCCTTGCTACCGGTACTCGTCTTGGTAAACCAGCGGCTCAGGCCAGCGAAGGAGAAACACCATGAGCCAAAAGCGCTCCCCCCAAGGCGGCAGTGGTCAGGAAGTCCGCGCCGCGGCGGCTCGCGCGCTGGCCCCGGTGCTCAGCGACCAAGGCTCACTGGCGGGGCTGGATGAGCACAGCGTGGTGGCTCGCGACCGCGGGCTGCTCAAAGAGCTCTGCTTTGGCACCTGCCGCCGCTTACCGCGTCTGGAAGCCTTAGCGGGCACATTACTTAAGCAACCGTTTAAAAAGCGCGACAGCGATGTTCAGGCGCTGCTGCTGCTGGGTATTTACCAGTTGTTGTACATGCGCATTCCAGCCCACGCGGCAGTAGGTGAAACCGCGGGCGCTGCGCGCTTGCTGAATAAGGAGTGGGCCACCCGCGTGTTAAATGGCTGTTTGCGGCGATTGCAGCGCGAATCCGAGGCGCTCCAGGCCCAAGTAGACCGGGATGAGAGCGTCGCGTTAGAACATCCACCCTGGCTACTTAACGCCTTGCGTCAGGCATGGCCAGAGCAGTGGCGGGCGATTGTCGAAGCCAACAACCAGTCAGGCCCGATGACGTTGAGAGTGAATCAGCACCACAACGATCGTGAAGCCTACTTGTCGCAGTTGACCGAGCAGGGGTTGAGTGGTCACCTGTGCCCCCACGCCCCAGACGCCATCACGCTGGAAACACCCTGCGATGTCACGGCGCTGCCTGGCTTCGAAGCGGGACATATTAGCGTTCAGGACGAGGCCGCCCAACTCTCGGCAGTACTGCTGGGGCCCGTGCTTGCGCCACGGCCAGGTGCACATGTTCTGGATGCTTGCTGCGCCCCCGGCGGCAAAACGGCCCATTTGCTCGAACTGTTCGACATCAATCTTACCGCTATCGATAGCGATAATCAGCGCCTGGCACGGGTGGAAGATACCCTTACCCGACTAGGCGTAGAGGCCGTTCTCCAACACGCCGATGCGACCGAGCGCGACTGGTGGAGCGGCACGCCGTTTGATGCCATCCTGCTCGACGCCCCTTGCTCTGGCACCGGTGTTATCCGCCGTCACCCGGATATCAAGAAGCTGCGGCGCAAAGACGATATCCGGCCGCTGGCCAAGCTTCAACGTCAGCTGTTAGACAACCTTTGGCCGATGCTGCGCGAAGGCGGCACCCTGCTCTACGCCACCTGCTCGGTGCTTCCGGAAGAGAACAGTGAGCAGATTGAGGCATTTCTCGCCCGCACCCCTGACGCCCATGTCACCACGCCTAACGATGTTGCCTGGGGCATTTCCAGCGGCGCGGGTCGCCAGCTGTTTCCAGCCCAGAACAGTCACGATGGCTTTTTTTATGCCAGACTAGAGAAGCGCACTGCCTAGGCGCTCACTGATGTCGGGGGCAGTGATTTCATGACAAGGAAGGAGGTACTATGAGTCATCATACTTACAAGCACGTGGAATTGACCGGCTCTTCCGAGAAGGGCATTGAGGAAGCGGTTCAGAATGCACTGGCCAAGGCGTCAGAAACGATTAAGCACATGCGCTGGCTGGAAGTAGTCGATACCCGTGGCCATATTGAAGATGGCCAAGTGGCCCACTGGCAGGTAACGGTTAAAGTCGGCTTTACGCTAGAGTAATCCCCACCTGCTTTTCGGCGGCGGCTGGTTTACACTGGCCGCCGTCTTTATTGCAGCGCATGATAGACGTACCTGAACGACCATTTACGTCTTCAACGTCAGGACTGAGTCCTAAGACCGTCTCCTGGTCTTAACGATATTGCGCTGGCGCTTTTAATGGAACCGATGCTCAGCAATGAAAATCATCATTCTCGGCGCCGGCCAGGTCGGCGGCACACTGGCAGAACACCTCGCCCGCGAGGAGAACGACATCACTGTCGTTGACACTGACGCCAAAAAACTTCGTGAGCTGCATACCAAACTCGATATCCGCACCGTTACCGGGGCGGGCTCCTACCCCATTGTGCTACGTCAGGCAGGCTGCGAAGACGCTGATATGTTGATCGCTGTGACCAACAGCGATGAGATCAATATGATCGCCTGCCAGGTCGCCCACACGCTATTTCGCACCCCGACCAAGATTGCCCGTGTACGCGCCACCGCCTACTTGACCCGTAAAGGGCTCTTCGCCCACGAAGCGATTCCCATTGATGTACTCATCAGCCCAGAGCAGGTGGTGACCGACCATGTACGCCGCCTGATCGAACACCCAGGCGCCTTGCAGGTCTTGGAGTTTGCCGGTGGCCTGGTACAGCTGGTGGCGGTGAAAGCGTTCTACGGTGGCCCGCTGGTGGGCCAGGATTTGGCCTTTCTGCGCCGCCATATGCCCAACGTGGATACCCGGGTGGCGGCGATTTACCGCCGTAACCGCCCAATCATTCCCCGTGGCGATACGGTCATCGAGGCTGACGACGAGGTGTTCTTCCTCGCCGCCCGCCGGGATATTCGCGCAGTGATGAGCGAGCTGCGCCGGGTCGAGCGGGACTTCCGTCGGGTCGTGATCGCCGGGGGTGGCAATATCGGCGAGCGGCTGGCGGAGCATTTGGAGCATAGCCACCAGGTCAAGATCATCGAGCACAGCCTGGAGCGCTGCACCACCCTCTCCGAGCGACTGGATCGCACCGTGGTGCTCCACGGCAGTGCCACCAGCAAGCGCTTGCTGGAAGAGGAGAATATCGAAGAGTGCGATATCTTCTGCGCGCTGACCAACGACGACGAGGTCAATATCATGTCGTCGCTACTCGCCAAGCGTTTGGGGGCGAAGAAGGTGCTGACGCTGATCAACAACGCCGCTTACGTGGATTTGGTGCAGGGGGGCGAGATCGATATCGCTATTTCTCCCCAGCAGGCGACCATCGGCAGCTTGCTCACCCACGTGCGTCGGGGTGATATCGTCAACGTTCACTCGCTGCGCCGGGGCGCCGCCGAGGCCATTGAAGCCATCGCCCACGGCGATAAGCAGTCCTCCAAGGTGGTCGGGCGTACCATCCGCGAGATCGACCTGCCCGAGGGCACCACCATCGGTGCGATTGTGCGCGGCAAGGAAGTCATTATCGCCCACGGCGACGTGATGGTTGAGAGCGGTGACCACGTGATTCTATTTGTGATCGACAAGCGCCGCATTCGCGATGTGGAGCGCCTGTTCCAAGTCGGCTTAACGTTCTTTTGATAACCCTCGAACCACGGCCACTGGCTGCTAATAACAGGAGCATGCGACAACCATGAGTCTGCGGGTTATTTTGCGCATTTTGGGGCTGCTGCTGATGCTCTTCAGCCTTACCATGCTCCCCCCAACGCTGATTTCACTCTGGTTTCGTGACGGCGTGTGGAGTGCCTTTATTAGCGGTATTGCGATTTCGGTGGCGACGGGATTACTGCTTTACCTTCCCAATCGACGCTCGCAAAAAGAGCTGCGTATCCGCGACGGCTTTATTATCGCCGCGATGTTCTGGACGGTGCTGGCGCTGTTCGGCTCACTGCCGCTGATGCTATTCGGCGAAGGCTCTCTCGGCGTCACCGATGCGGTATTTGAGTCGTTCTCCGGTTTAACCACTACCGGCGCCACGGTGATTACCGGCATCGATTTTCTACCCGAGTCGATTCTCTACTATCGCCAGCAGCTCCAGTGGCTGGGCGGCATGGGGATCGTCGTTTTGGCCGTCGCCATTTTGCCCACTCTAGGCGTGGGCGGTATGGCGCTGTATCGCACCGAGATTCCTGGGCCGTTGAAAGACTCCAAGCTCACACCACGCATCACCGAAACCGCCAAGGCGCTGTGGTATATCTACGCCACGCTCACCCTGGCCTGCATGATCGCCTATATGTTAGCGGGCATGAGCTGGTTCGATGCCTTGAGCCATAGCTTTTCCACCGTCGCCATTGGTGGCTTCTCCACTCACGACGCCAGCATCGGCTATTTCGATAGCGCTACCATCGAGATGATATGCGTGGGTTTTATGTTGATTTCGGCGTTCAGCTTTAGCCTACACTTTATCGCTTGGCGTGAAAAAAGCCTGATGCACTACTTTCACGACCCCGAAGCGCGCTTTTTGATGCTATTTCTACTCGCGCTGTCCGTGGTCACCGTGCTCTCTCTGTGGTTAACCGACACCTACGACACCGCGCGCGGTCTGAGACATGGGGTTTTCCAAGTCGTGTCGGTGGCCACCACAGCAGGCTTCAGCGTTGCCGACTTTTCCATGTGGCCCGGCGCCCTGCCCTTTTTACTGTTTGTGGCAGCCTTTGTTGGCGGCTGCTCCGGCTCTACCGGTGGCGGCATGAAGGTGATAAGGATCATTCTGATCCTCAAGCAGGGCATGCGTGAAATCATGCGATTGATCCACCCCAATGCGGTGATTGCGGTCAAAGTAGGTAAAGTCAGTGTCCCCGACAGCATTGCTCAAGCGGTATGGGGGTTCTTTTCAGTCTACGTGATGCTGTTCTTTTTAATGCTAGTGGGCGTCATGGCAACCGGGGTTGATCAGGTCACAGCCTGGTCGACGGTGGGCTCGGCCCTCAATAATCTCGGCCCTGCACTGGGTGAATCCCACACTCACTATGGCGACATGCCTAGCTTGGCGAAATGGATACTGGTCATGGCTATGCTGCTCGGTCGCCTGGAAATTTTTACGGTACTGGTGCTGTTTACCCCCGCTTTCTGGCGGCGTTAAGCGCTTCACGCCTGCCCCCCTTATTGATCGATTTGAGAGCTGTTAATGAACCACGAAGATACATCTCACGACGAAACGCCCAACGCAGAAGCGGAGTCGCTGGCTGAAACACCGACTTCGCTGCCAGCCACCAGCGGGCCGTTAAAAACAATCACTGTCGGTGAAACCCGCTACACGCTGCTGGGCACGGCCCATGTGTCGGCGGAAAGTGCCGACGACGTGCATGCGCTATTGGCAAGCGGCGCCTTTGATGCAGTGGCTATTGAGTTATGTGACGCCCGCCACCACAGCATGTCCAACCCGGATGCCATGGGCGAGCAGGATCTGTTCCAAGTCTTTAAACAAGGTAAAGCGGGCATGGTGGCCGCAAGCCTGGCGCTGGGCGCCTTTCAGCAACGGATTGCCGACCAATCCGGCATTCAGCCGGGGGCCGAAATGCGTGCGGCAGTTGAGGAAGCTAACCGACTGAAACTGCCGCTGTTGCTGGTTGACCGCGATGTCGGCGTAACGCTGAAACGCATTTACAGCAATGTGCCCTGGTGGCAGCGCTTCTCGCTGTTTTCAGGCCTGCTTGGCAGCGTGTTATCGCGTCAGGATGTCTCCAAAGAGGACATCGAAAAGCTCAAAGAGGGCGATATGCTGGAGGCCACCTTCAGCGAGTTCGCCGCCGAATCCGAAGCGCTCTATACACCGTTGATTCGCGAGCGCGACCGCTATATGGCACTGCGTTTGGCCGAAGACGCGCCGCCGGGGCGCTACCAGCACGTGTTAGTGGTGCTCGGCGCAGGCCACCTCAAAGGTACCGGCGAACATCTTGAAGCCCCGCTACCCGCGGAGCCAAAAGTAGAGCGCGAATCGCTGGAAGCCACCCCGCCACCGTCCAAGCTTTGGAAAGCGCTGCCGTGGCTGATTACCGCGTTGGTGCTTACCGGCTTTGCGATTGGCTTTTCACGCAACACCGACCTTGGCTGGCAACTGGTGCTTGAGTGGTTCTTGATTAACGGTATTCTCTCTGGCGGTGCGACGATTATCGCCATGGCGCACCCGGTGACCGTGATTGCCACCTTCTTTGCCGCGCCGCTCACCTCGCTGAACCCCACCATCGGCGCTGGCTTTGTGGCCGCTGGGGTTGAGCTCTTTATGCGCAAACCCAAAGTGCGCGATTTTTCATCGCTACGCCACGATGTAACGCAGTTGAAAGGCTGGTGGAAAAACCGTGTATCGCGCACCCTGCTGGTGTTTATTCTCGCCACGCTAGGCTCCGCGGTGGGCACCTGGGTGGCCGGATTCAGAATCGCCGGTGCTCTGTTTGGCGGCTAGGCGCCGCATCGCTGCAGTAGGCGGGTCGATTTTGTGATGCAATCGGCTCGCCGCATAACTATCGTTAAACACCTCAAAGTAGTCATCCAGCACGTCCGCAGCAACCGTATCCCCGCCCTGGCGCAGCAGCTCGATAGCCACTTCCGCAGTACAAAGGTGCGATTTTGACGCCGGTTTGCGCAGCCGGTAGCGCGTCTCGCGCTCGGTTCTCAATGGCAGCACGGGCAAAGCATCTAGATAAGCGCTTTTACGGAACATGCGCCGCGCCTGACGCCAAGTGCCATCCAGAATAATAAATACCGGAATGCGCGCCTGCGCTTTCGCCGCATGCACCGCGTCTATGCCAACCACCCGATCCGCATAGTCGGGCTGATCATCGGGAAAGATCACAAAGGGCGCGTAAAGAGGATCTTTCAACAACGCGGCCAGCTGTGCATCCGGCGCCGTGCGGTACCAGGTAAACACTTGGGTCGTCGTGACCACATCACCAATCAAACGCCCGGTGTTGGTTGGCTTGTAATGCTCCAAGGGGTGGGTCAATAACCACACCTGAGCATGGCTCTCCGCCTTCACCTGATAGGGGCACAGGCAATTCAGTACGGGGAGCTGACAGTTATCGCAGCGGGTGACAAAACTGCCCCGCGCCTTGAACTCGCGCCGCGGCGGACGCGGATGTTCAGCGGCTGAATCATGATTCACAGAGCTCTCGTCAACAGAGCTATCAACATCAGACATCCACGCTCCAGAATGTGAAAAAGGGCGCAGAGTATAAATGAGCGCATCATCTTTTGACGAATGTTTCCACCACCACCGTAAACCTAAAAAATCTCCAACGTTGACACCCAAAGCGCAACGCCGCTAAAGTCTCGTCAACTATTAAAGGTAAAAAGGTTTACACCATGACCGTGCCCCACGAACAGCTTCCTCATGCGCAGCGCCACGACTGGACGCTGGATGAGATCAACGCGCTTTTCGCGCTGCCGTTCAATGATCTGCTGTTTCAAGCCCAGCAGGTTCACCGTGCCCACTTCGACGCTAACGCGGTGCAGGTCTCTACTCTGCTGTCGATCAAGACCGGCGCCTGCCCCGAGGATTGCAAATACTGTCCGCAGTCCGGCCACTACAACACCCAGCTGGAGAAAGAGAAGCTGCTGGAAATTGAAAAGGTCGTCGAACAAGCCAAGGCAGCGAAAGAGGCAGGTGCCAGCCGTTTTTGCATGGGCGCCGCCTGGCGAAGCCCGCGGGATAAAGATCTACTGCTGGTCGAAGAGATGGTTCGTCAGGTGAAAGCCGTGGGCCTTGAAACCTGCATGACGCTGGGGATGGTCGACGGCGAGCAAGCTAGTCGGCTGGCCACGGCGGGGCTCGATTACTACAACCACAACCTGGATACCTCGCCAGAGTTCTACGGCGAGATCATTACCACCCGCACCTACAGCGACCGGCTGGAAACGCTCTCCAACGTGCGCGATGCGGGCATGAAGGTCTGCTCTGGCGGGATTCTCGGCATGGGTGAAGATGCCAAAGACCGTAGCGCCCTGTTGCAACAGCTGGCCAAGCTCTCCCCGCACCCTGAATCCGTGCCGATCAATATGCTGGTGAAAGTGCCCGGCACACCGCTGGAAAATGTTGAAGATTTAGACCCCATCGAGTTCATACGCGCCATTGCGGTCGCCCGCATTCTGATGCCGCAAAGCCATGTACGGCTCTCCGCTGGCCGTGAGCAGATGAACGAATCAACCCAGGCGCTGGCGTTTTTGGCCGGTGCCAACTCGATCTTCTATGGCGACAAACTGCTGACCACTGGCAACCCCCAAGTGGATCGTGACCGTGCCCTGTTTGCCAAGCTGGGCCTGCACCCTGAGAAGCGCGAGACCTGCGAAAGCGAAGATACTCAAGCAGCACGCCTTGCCCAACAGGCACAGCAGCAGGTGCACGCCGAAAGGGTTGCCGAGCTGGCGGTAGACGCCAGTGTCTGAAGCGTGGCAACAGCGTCTGGCCGACGCCCGCGCTCATCGTCAACAGACGGAGCGCTGGCGAACTCGTCAGGTAGCCAAAAACAATACCCTCGACTTTGCAGGTAACGACTACCTGGGCCTCACCCTAGACCCTCGCGTGTGTGAAGCCCAGGCGGAAGGCGCGCGCCGGTTTGGCGCGGGTGCAGGTGCTTCGCACTTGGTCAGCGGTCATCTAGAGATTCACGACACCCTGGAAGAAGCGTTAGCGCGCTGGACAGGCCGCGAACGTGCGCTGCTGTTTTCTACCGGCTATATGGCCAATCTCGGTGTGCTGCAAGCGCTGGCAGATCGCCATACCGCTATTTTCCAGGATCGCCTCAACCACGCATCGCTAATTGATGGCGCCGCGTTAAGCGGTGCCCGCTCGCGGCGCTTTCATCACCGCGATGCCATTGATCTGAACAGCCTGCTGGCACGCAGTGAGTGCGCGCATAAGCTCGTGGTCAGCGATGGTGTTTTCAGTATGGATGGCGATATCGCCGATATTGCCACGCTGGTCGAAGTCAGTCAGCAGCACAGCGCCTGGCTGATGATCGATGATGCCCACGGCGTAGGCGTGCTAGGCGACAATGCCAGCGGCTGCGTGGGCAACACCTGGAGTAGTAAGGACGTGCCGATTCTTGTCGGCACGTTAGGAAAAGCATTAGGCACCGCCGGGGCGTTTGTTGCTGGTGATACCGAGTTAATCGATCACCTGATCCAGTTTTCACGCAGCTATGTCTATACCACCGCCCAACCTCCGGCCATCTCCACCGCGACTTTAAAAGCGCTGGAGATCGTTCAGGGCGAACCGGAACGCCGCGCTCAGCTAAACGCCAATATCGCTTACTTTCGCCGTGAGGCGCTGCACCTGGGGCTAGCTCTCAGCGATTCGGCCACCCCCATTCAGCCGCTGATCCTGGGCGATGAAACGCGCACCCTAGGCTGGGCATTACATCTCCAGCAAAAGGGTATACAGGTGGGGGCGATTAGACCGCCAACAGTGCCCAAGGGTGAATCCCGTCTGCGTGTGACTTTAAGCGCTCGCCATCAGCACGACGATATTGATCAACTGTTAGCCGCGCTCCACCACTGCCAGCACCAAGAGGCGTTATGCAGCCCCTGCGCTTAATCCTGCTCTCCGGCTGGGGAATCGACCAGCGTATTTGGCAGCCGCTTGAGGCGTACTGGCCCACTCACCTATCTTCCCACGCGGTGGAGTGGCCCGGCTACGGCGATGCACCCCCGCTGAGGGCGAACGCTACGCTGGAAGAGCTGGCCGACACTATGGCCGAGCCGTTAGCCAGCGATGCGGTCTGGGTCGGCTGGTCATTGGGTGGGCTACTTGCTACGGCGCTACTGGCATATCTTCCCCCACCTCGGGGCCTGATTCTGCTCGGTGCGGGGGAGACGTTCTGTGTCAAAGGCGAGGTCAGCGCCAAAGGTGGCGTCACTAGCGCCGAGCTGAGTGCCTTCCAACGCGCCTTTCAGCGCGACCCCACCGCGACCTGGCAACACTTTTTGCGCTGGCAGACCCAAGGTGAGCCCGGCCCCCGGCAAGTTCACCGGCAACTGCGTGATTTATTGGGCGATACACCGCCTGCCGACAGCCCCACCTTGGCTACCGGCCTACACTGGCTGGCAACCATTGATAATCGCCCACGCCTAGCGGCGCCCCCTTGCCCAGTGGTACGTCTCATCGGCGACCATGATCCATTCATCAGCCCCGCCCAGCGCCGCGTAAGCAAGCCCCTAAGCGGTGTCGGCCACTGCCCGATGCTCTCACAGCCCCATGCACTCGCCGCCGCGATTGGCCATCATGCCAATCAGATGGCTAACGCCAGTATGGCGGTTTTATGAGCGACCTAATGCTGAACAGTAAGGTCAGCTGGCAGGCACGGGTCGCCCACGCCTTTTCCCGGGCTGCCCCCCGCTATGATGTGCTCGCCACTGCCCAGCGCCACATAGGCGAGAAGCTTTGGGGTTCGTTACCTCCACGCGCTTTTAACGTGTTGGATATGGGGTGCGGTACCGGTGTCTGGACTCAGCGGTTAGCTGAACATTACCCGAATGCTCGTATAACGGGGTTAGATTTAGCCCCCGGTATGCTGGAACAGGCCCGCCAGCGCCACGGTGAAAGCATTTATTGGCAACCGGGCGACGCTGCGGCCCTGCCGTTTGGTAAGCATGCATTTGATCTGGTGTTTTCCAACCTGGCGGTGCAGTGGTGCCCCGACATTGGCGCGGTGATGGAGCAGCTTTACCGGGTTCTCTCTCCTGGAGGGCAGGCGCATATCACCACGCTGCTGCCCGGCACCCTGGAGGAGATCGCCTTTGCCTGGCAGCGCCCCGAGGCGCTGCTGCAAACGCCTGATCGCGCCAGCGTCGAGAGAGCCATCGGCGAAAGCGGCTTAACCATCACCCGGCAGACGGCCACCGTTGAGCGCTTCTATTACCCTGACTTGAAGGCGGTAATGGCGTCCATCAAAGGTGTCGGCGCCCAGATTGCCCGGCCACAAGCCAGCCTTAGTCGAAGAGACATCGCCGCCGCACAAGCGCGCTTTGAACAACTCCGCCAACCGGAAGGCCTACCCGTGAGTTACCACTGCTTAACGCTGCAATTGGAAAAATCGCTATGAACGTCTGGTTTGTGACTGGCACCGATACCGATGCGGGTAAAACATTGGTGACCAGCGGATTGCTATATACCGCCCGCCAACAGCAGTTGAGCACGCTGGGCTTGAAACCTATCGCCTCCGGCAGCCAAGCGACGCCTGAAGGCCTGCAAAATAGTGATGCTCTCGCCCTTCAGCATCAAAGCGTGCCGCCGGTCGACTACGCCACGGTGAATCCCATCGCCTTTGCCCCCGCCATTGCGCCTCACCTCGCTGCGTTAGAGGCGGGTCAGCCGCTTGAGATTAGCACCATCGTTAGCTTGCTGCGCGAAACGCTTAGCCAAACACCCAGAGACATCACTCTGATTGAAGGCGCCGGCGGCTGGCGCGTACCGTTAAACGAACAGGAAGATTTTGCCGACCTGGCGATGGCGCTTGAGCTACCGGTGATTCTGGTGGTTGGCCTAAAGCTGGGCTGCTTGAATCATGCCCGCTTAACCGCAGAAGCCATTCGCGCCGACGGCTTGGTATTAGCCGGCTGGGCAGGCAGCGTGGTAGACCCCGCTTTTGCGGCTGACACAGCCCGCTTTGAGGCCAATATTGCCCATCTAAACGCCAAGCTGACGGCTCCCTGTTTAGGCATTATTCCCCATCTAGATGCCCCCAGTGCCGCGACTGCCGCCCCCTACCTATCCCTGGAGCCGTTATGAACACGCCGGTTTGGCATCCTTATGCACACCTAAAAACCCAGACACCCGCCCCCAAGGTAGTCGGCGGCGACGGCGTTCACTTTGTGCTTGAGAGCGGCGAACACCTGCTGGACGCCACCTGCTCCTGGTGGTGCATGATCCACGGTTACGGCCACCCGCGCTTGGTGGCGGCCATTCGCGAACAGGCAGGCGAGCTGTGCCACGTGATGCTTGGCGGCTTGACGCATAAGCCCGCCGATCAATTAGCTCGTGAACTGGTGCGCATTACCCCCGCCGGGCTGAACCACGTTTTCTATTCAGACAGTGGTTCGGTGGGCATGGAAGTGGCGATGAAAATGGCCCTCCAGTACCAGGTGCTCACCGGCAACCCCGGTAAGCACAAGATGCTCTCGCTGATGAAGGCCTACCACGGTGACACCACCGGCTGCATGGCAGTGTGCGACCCTGAAGAAGGCATGCACAGTCTGTTCGCCAGCCTACTGCCCCAGCACCATTTTGCTCCGGCCCCCACGGCCCCTTTTGATGCCACCGCTGAACAGGTCGAGCACGACCTTAGCGCCCTGCGTAGCGTACTTGAGCGCCACCATGATGAGATCGCCGCGCTGTTGATGGAACCACTTTTACAAGCAGCTGGCGGGCTCAATATGACCTCGCCGGACTATGTTACTGGCGCCAGGGAACTGTGCGATGAGTTTGGGGTGCTGCTAATTTTTGACGAAGTCGCCACCGGCTTTGGCCGCACCGGTAAGCTGTTTGCCGCTGACCACGCAGGCGTCACGCCGGATATTATGGTGCTCTCCAAAGGCTTGACCGGCGGCTATTTGGGTCACGCCGCAACGCTCGCCACGGATCGTGTCCACGACGCCTTTATCGGCGATACACCCCAGCACGCCTTTATGCACGGGCCTACCTTTATGGGCAACCCGTTGGCCTGCAGGGTGGCGCTGGAAAGCCTGCGCGTCTTCGAGGAAGAGAATTATCTAGGTAAGATTGCGAAGCTCAGCCAGCAGCTGCAGCGTGAGCTACTTGAAGACCAAGCGCTGAATACACATCCGGCAGTGGCCGACGTTCGAGTCCTTGGCGCCACCGCGGTGATCGAAGCGCACTCCGCCGAGGTGCTAAAAGGCGTAGGAGACTTCGCCCGCGAGCGCGGCGTGTGGCTGCGCCCCATTGGCCGCTGGCTGTATACCATGCCCGCCTACATTACTTCTGAAGCGGAAATTAGCCAGATTACCGATGTAATGAAGGCGTGGTTCTTAAGGCCTCAATAAAGCCACAATGATTACTAAACACGAGATCGGGATCAGCCTGTAGCGGGGGTCTTTTGTCATGACCGGAAAATGTTCCCAACAATTCCGGCATTTCCGCCATCCATGGCGGTCAGATGACAAAAGTAGCGCCCATGGACGGGTTTACAGCGCCCCCGCAGAAGGCTGTGCCGATCCAGTCTCGAATTTTCAAGACAACAGTAGATTACCCTGCTGCTTCCAGCGGTTTACCAACGCTGGAACGCCTTCTCCAGCGGTGGTGTTAATTGCCAATACACCTGGCGGGCTGAGCATATCCGCCTCCGGGTCGACCAGTGCGCAGGGCGTGTCGTAGTCAATGTACGAGAGCAGCGAAGCGGCGGGCATAACTGCCAGCGATGTGCCGACGACCAGTAGAAAGTCAGCCTGACTGACAAGTTCACAGGCCTCCGCAAACAGCGGCACCGACTCGCCAAACCAGACCACGTCGGGTCGCAGTTGGCTGCCCTTGTCGCACACATTGCCTAGTTCGATGCCGCCTTTCGGCAGCGGGTAGCGCATGCGCTCATCGATTGACGAACGTGCTTTTAAAATCTCGCCGTGTAGATGTAATACATGGCGGGAGCCTGCACGCTCATGAAGGTCATCAATATTCTGGGTAATGATACTGACGCTAAAGCCGTCTTGCTCCAGGGCAGCTAGCGCCTTGTGCGCCGCGTTGGGCTTGGCACGACGGATCTGATCACGTCGTTGATTGTAAAAATCCAGCACTTGCTGCGGGTCACGTTGCCACGCCTCGGGAGTGGCAACATCTTCGACAGGATGGTTTTCCCATAGGCCGTCGCTGGCACGGAAGGTCTTGATACCACTCTCAGCACTAATTCCCGAGCCGGTAAACACCACCAAATGCGGGCTTGCTGCCATGATGACCTCGTTGTTTATGTTTCACTGTTTCTTAAGTAAGACACTAATATACTAGCTGGCCGATACTGCCCGCAAAACGCTGCTTATTGCGGTAAGGATAAACGTCGATGACACGGCCATCGATGATCGCCTGCTGCAGTTCCAGCCAGTAATCCGGATCAAATAGCTCGGGGTGCTGCGCCATGAACATGTCGCGCAGGATCTTATTAGCAAACATAAAAGGCCCAAACTCCTCAGGAAAAATATCGTTAGGGCCGATAGATAACGTATCACCCCCCTGGAAGTCATTGCCCTGGGATTTGGGTATATGCCGAAAACGGCACTCGGTGAGGTAGCAAACTTCATCGTAGTCGTAGAAGATCACCCTTCCATGGCGTGTCACGCCAAAATTTTTCAGCAGCATATCGCCAGGAAAGATGTTCGCCGCGGCCATTTGCTTAATGGCATTGCCGTAATCCTTAAGCACCGTCTCCTTCTCTTGGTCGCTGCACTGTTCCAGGTAGATGTTCAGCGGCGTCATCATCCGCTCGGTATAGCAGTGTTTGATAATCACCTTATCGTCTTTCAACACAACGGTTGAGGGAGCCACTTCCAGTAAGTGCTCCAGGCACTCCGGCGCAAAATGATCCTGGCGGACAATAAAATTGGAGAACTCTTGAGTATCAGCCATGCGCCCTACCCGGTCATGACGTTTCACTAGCCGATACTTTTCTCGCACTACGGCGTGGGTCACGTCTTTGGCCGGGTCGAATTTATCTTTAATGATCTTAAAGACGGTGCGAAAGCTGGGCAGTACAAACACCGCCATCACCATGCCGCGCACGCCTGGGGCGATAATAAACTGATCCTCGCGCTTAGCGACCTGACGATTCAGTGCCCGGAAAAACTCGGTTTTACCATGTTTGAAGAAGCCGATGGCAGCGTAGAGTTCGCCTTCCGGTTTGTGCGGCATCAGCTGCTGCAGGTAATCGACAAACTCCCTGGGTACCGCTACCTCAACTTGGAAGTAGGCGCGGGTGAAGGAGAAAATAATCGACACCTCGTCGGTTTCGATCAGTACCGTATCCAGGTGTAGGCAAGGGTCGCCCCCCTGCTGCTCACCAAACCCTTCGCCATGGAGTACCGGCAGCACCAGCGGCACCTGCTCGCCGCTGCCCAGGATTCGCCCCACCAAATAGGCGCCTTTATTGCGATAAAAGACGCTATTCAGTAGCTCGATTTCAGCATCACTGGCATTCAAAATCGCCGAGGGTAAGTGCTGCTGTAAGAAGGTGGCGCCGAGATGAGTATCCTGATCTATTTCCGCAAAGCGATTTTCGAAGGGGGCATCGATAAGTGCCCATTTGAGGGCAGCCTGCCAGTCGCCATTAACCTGTTTGCGACGGCATAGGTCAATTCCCGAGCGGTGGGCGGCATCTTCCCGGGAGCTATACACAAACATCCAGTCGTTGCGGATATGGCGATGATGGAAAATAGCGCAGAACAGTGAGTTAAAGAAGGTTTCAGCGAGCTCATAATCGAGTCGGTGGCTGATCAACTCAGCGTAGTGGTTGCGCGCCTCGCGCCAGCACTCGCAGTGAGACACCACCTCGGGATCAAAGGTACGCTTTAAGCGCCCCAGAGTGTCATCAATCTTTTCCTTATAGAGATTGATACGCTCGGCGGATGCCTGCTGCGTTTCGCGCCACGCCGCGTCACGGAAACGACGGCTGGCATCGGCGGTAATCTCCTTAAAACGTGCACGGTACTCATCAAAGCCATGCAAAATCGTCGTCGCTAAGCGGTATGCAGGCGAGTGCTTCACGGGCTGGGCTCCTGTTGATTTGCGCTAGCGTTGCCTAACGGCAAACTACATGCGAGACGACCTTGGTTGGGTAGCCCCAGTTTAGCGCACTGCCGCAATACGTTTGAGCCGTAAGCAAAAAGGCCCCGCGGTGCGGTCAGCGATTAAAAAGCCAAGTTGGTGAATCTCGCTTGGCGTTACTGCCGGGGCGTCACTCAATAGCGTTCCCCGCCTCACCGCTTCAAAAGCATCCCATGAGAAGTACAGCGTCTCCCAGGCATCTTGAGAAGGCGTAAATTTCACTCGGTACGCTGAGGCATTGCCAAGGGAGGTGCTTTTCAAGCGCAGTTGATAGGTACGTCCGTCGCCCCGCACGGTCAGCTCTATGCCCTGGGCATCCGCTAGCGTTGGCTCGAACCCATTGGGCTCGCGGCGAACGGAGGCAAAGCCACCACCGTTTTCAAGCGACACCTCGCCCTGAAAGCGACCTACGCCATCGGTAACGCAAAAACCACTCTTTGAAACGCCACCCATCACGCCATCATCAACGGAGTACCAGCGCTGCTGCTCGCTGGGACTATCAAATGTCAACGCCATGACGACTCCTTATCATTAGCCAAAAAAGCCTCTTTGCCGCTGGGCAAAGAGGCTTGTTCAGCCTAGGCTGATTAGTCTTGTGAATTACAGCTTCGCTGTCGTGACCACAGGATCTGAGTCAATATCATCCAGATCTTCAGGTGACGCGACCACCAACGCAAACTCCTCCTCGGCGGTTTTCGCTACGAGGTGATTCTTGCTGTAGAGGAAGAAGTAGGCTGCGCCAACAATGAACAGCACGATAGTGTAGTTAAAGGCGCGTGGGTCGAAGGCGTATACCCCGGTGAGCGCAACCAGGGAAAGCACCAGTGCAATCCCCGAGGTAACGACACCGCCAGGCGTTTTATACGGACGCGGCAGGTCGGGTTGTTTTACCCGCAGTAGAATATGGCTGAGTGCCATGAGCGCATAAGAGATCGTCGCACCGACCACGGCCATGCCCAGCATCAGGTCGCCTTCACCGCTCAACGACACCAGAAAGCCAAACACGCCGGGCACGATCAGGGCAAGATAAGGCACTTTACGGCCACTGGTCAGCGACAGCGCCTTGGGGAGGTACCCTGCCCGTGAGAGCGCAAACACCAACCGGCTGTAGCCATAAATAATCGAGAAGAAGGAGGCGATCAGCCCCGCCAGGCCCAGTACGTTCACCACGGTTGCCAGGGTCGGATTACCTGCTGCATTCAGCGCATCTACCAGCGGCACGCCGCTTTGACCGATCATCTCGGCGCCCGCGGCACCGGCCAGCAGCACCACGACTAACAGCGCTGTGAAGAGCAGGAACAACATCGCGCCGATGATACCTCTGGGCATGTCCCGAGCAGGATCTTTAGCCTCTTCGGCCGCAAGCGGTACGCCTTCTACCGCCAGGAACAGCCACATACCAAAGGGTAGTGCCGCCCAGACGCCGTACCAACCAAACGGCATAAAGGTGCTCGCACCTGCCGCATCGGTGGGAGCAATATCAAACAGGTTGGCGGCATCAAAATCACCGATCAGTGCGACGGCGGTGGCCAGGATGGCAAACACTGCCAAGCCACTGATGACCATCATGACTTTTAGCGCTTCCCCCACACCCGCCAGGTGAATGCCGATGAACAGCGCGTAGAAAATGAGGTAGACCAGCGGGCCGTTGATACCCAGCAACGACTCTACGGCGGCGCCAATGAAGATCACAATGGCCGCTGGCGCCAGGGCATACTCGATCAATACGGCCAACCCGGTCAGATAGCCGCCAGCAGGCCCCATTGCCTGGCGGGCAAAGCTGTAGCCGCCTCCAGCCGCTGGTATCGCCGCCGACATTTCGGCAAGTGACAGCACCAGCGCCAGATACATTAACGCCATCAGACACGCGGCTATCGCAAAGCCACCCCAGCCAGCTTCAGCAATACCAAAGTTCCACCCGGCGAAATCACCGGAAATTACGTAGGAAACCCCGAGGCCCGCCAGCAGCATCCAGCCAGCGGTGCCTTTGCGCAGTTGGCGTTTTGCCAGGTACGCTTGATCTA
Organism: Vreelandella titanicae; assembly: GCF_014697095.1. Lineage (NCBI taxonomy): Bacteria > Pseudomonadati > Pseudomonadota > Gammaproteobacteria > Oceanospirillales > Halomonadaceae > Vreelandella > Vreelandella titanicae. The sequence goes on from NZ_CP059082.1 coordinate 214,654, forward strand.
TCGTTGGTTGTGTCATCGTTTTGCCCTTTCAGTGTGGAACGAAATCGTCGTCAGCGGCGTGCTGTGGTTTACCAACGTTGTTCCGTTTTGTTGTGTGATCGTTGTTATAGGTTGTCGCTTTTTGGGTGACGTTAATCCGCCACCAGGAAGTTACGCGTCGAGCCTGATGCTGAGTCACCTTCCAGCACATCGTCTTCACTGCGGTCTTTCAACTTAACGCCCGACAATTTGAGCTGACGGGCCTCTTTTAACAGCAGAAAGAAGCGTCTGGCGGCCTCTTCCACCTGCAAACCTGCCGGACGCACATTGGAAATGCAGTTGCGTCGATCGTCCTTGAGCCCCGGCTCGGGCGCCCAGGTCATATACAACCCCAAGCTATCCGGCGAACTCAGCCCCGGTCGTTCGCCGATCATGACGAGCACGGCGTCGGCATTGAGCAGTGCGCCAATTTCGTCGCCAATCGCCACCCGCCCCTGCTCGACAAGCGTCAGTGGTGCTAGCTGCCAATCAGCAGCATCGCTGCTCAGCATCTGATAAAGCGCGCCAAGAAACGGAGCACTGTTTTGCTGTACAGCCAACGCAGAAAGCCCATCGACCACGACGATCGCAAGGTCATAGCGCTGCTGGGACGCGGCAGCTTTCTGCAGGTGCTCACGGGTCTCGTCGTTAAGGCGACGGCCATAGTCGGGCCGCTGCAGGTACATGGCACGATCCTGGGCATGGCTGTGCAGGCGCAGCGGTGCCTCAGACAAATCGAGGGCTTGGGTCAGCTCGGAGGCCAGCGCTGCTACATCCAGCGGACAGTGAACCGCATCCTGTGCTTGGGCGTGAGCCAACTGAAACGCCAGCAATTTGCTGGTCGGCAGGCTGACCCCAGCGCGGCCCAGGCCAATTCGCGCGTCGGTAAAGGCATTCAGCCGCTCCCAGGGGTTCTCCACCACGATGGGTGATGATGGATCATGTGCCATGGCGAGGCTCCTTGGGCAGGTGGCGCAGGCTGTTGGCAAAGGCGGCGGGCAGCTGGTCATTGAGCCGGTGGGTGCTAACATCCTGGAAAATCTGCATCTCTTCGAGCCAGCGCTCAAACTCCGGCGCGGCCTTCAGCCCCAGTACCCGCCGTGCATAGAGCGCGTCGTGAAACGAAGTCGTCTGGTAGTTGAGCATGATGTCGTCAGAGCCTGGGATACCCATAATGAAGTTGCAGCCCGCCACGCCGAGCAGCGTGAGCAGGTTATCCATATCATTCTGGTCGGCTTCGGCGTGATTGGTGTAGCAGACATCGCAGCCCATGGGCACGCCCAATAGCTTGCCGCAGAAGTGGTCTTCAAGGCCTGCACGGGTGATCTCCTTGCCATCGAACAGGTACTCTGGGCCAATAAAACCCACCACGGTATTCACCAGCAAGGGCTTGAACTTGCGTGCAACGGCGTAGGCGCGGGCTTCACAGGTTTGCTGGTCGAGCCCGTGGTGAGCGTCGGCAGAAAGCGAGCTGCCCTGGCCGGTTTCGAAATACATCACGTTGCGCCCCACCGTACCGCGATTGAGCGACTGCGCCGCCGCTTCGGCTTCGGCCAGGGTGCTCAAGTCGAAGCCAAAGCTGCGGTTGGTGGCCTCAGTGCCGCCGATCGACTGGAAGACCAGATCGACCGGGGCACCCTGCTCTATGGCTTCCAGCGTATTCGTTACGTGGGTAAGCACGCAGGACTGGGTGGGGATTTGATACTTCTGGATCACTTCATCCATCAAGCGCATCAGCTTGACGCTCTGGGCAACGTTATCCGTCGCTGGGTTGATGCCAATCACCGCGTCGCCACTGCCGTAGAGCAGGCCGTCCAGAATGCTGGCCGCAATGCCGGTCACATCATCGGTGGGGTGATTGGGCTGAAGCCGAGTGGAAAGCCGCCCCGGCAGGCCAATTGTGTTGCGAAAAGCGGTGGTGACCCGGCACTTCTTGGCCACCAGAATCAAATCCTGATTGCGCATCAGCTTGCTGACGGCAGCGGCCATTTCGGGGGTAATCCCCGTTTTTACTTCTGCTAACACCTCACTGGTAGCGTGGTCGGAGAGCAACCAGTTACGAAAATCGCCGACGGTGAGGTGACGGATGGGGGCGAAAGCGTCGGAGTCATGGTCATCGATAATCAGCCGAGTGATTTCATCCTCTTCGTATGGAATCAGGGCTTCATTCAAAAAAGTGGTAAGCGGGAGCTCGGCGAGTACCATCTGGGCGACCACCCTCTCTTCGGCACTCTCCGCCATTACTCCGGCCAAACGGTCGCCTGAACGGGGCGGCGTGGCTTTAGCCATCAGCTCTGCCAGGCATGCAAAGCGATAGCTGCGACTCCCCACCGTCGTGTGATAGGTCTGCGCCATGGGGCTATCCTTTTTTATTACGATGGCTGTTGTTGATCGCGTTGACATCGCGCTGAAGTACAAAACTTGCTTGTTTCCACCATAGCGTTATCAATAGAGAGGGAGTATCAAGTTTTGGCAAACTCACTAACTTTCGCTTTACTCAAGTAAATACAAAAAGTTAAGGCGTTACATAAATTATGATTAGCCAACTTATCACTGCGAGGAGCGCTTCATGACCACGCTCGACAGCTCATTTGCACCAACAAGGTGCATTCAAGAGGCCTTTGATGCCGATGAGCACGCGCAGAACCTGACGCGATGGCAACAGGAGTACGATCAGCTCAGCCCAGGGAGTTTCTACGGGCGGCTGGATGAGGTGGCACTGGAAACCATGCAGGTCTTCAAGGAGCATACCGGGCAAGCGCTACGTCAGGACTGCCGGGTATGGCCTGAGTCGCTGTGGATCGGTATTCCCACTACCCATCAAGGCTCGCGCATCAATGGACAAGCGCTCAGTGCGGGCGAGGTGATGTGCCGCCCGGGTGGACGTGATTTTGAACTGGTGACGCCGGAAGGATTCGACATCTATGGGCTGGTGATCCAGTTGCCCGCCTTGACGGCGGCAGCCAAGCGGCAGGGGGTCAGCCTGGATACACACTGGCACGCCATGCCCCGTCGCCAAGCGGCCGGTGACACCCTGCGCGCCGTGTCGTTCCTCATTGAACGTCTACTCACCAGTCAGACGCTGTCCATCGCCAGCCATATCCATCAAGACATTCTGCTGATGGCGCTACTGGAGTTATTGCAGGTCAAGCAGCCCAGTGCTGAGCTGCCACCCAGCTATGCCCATCGCAAGGAAGTGGTTGATCGCGTCAAGCGCTACGTGGATGAGCATCTGGAAGGCCCCGTGACGATGGAGGAGCTTTGTCAGCTTACCCACGTTAGCCGCCGCACACTGCAGTACAGCTTCACCACCATCCTGGGCATCAGCCCGCTACAGTTCTTACGCCTGACCCGGCTGAACCGCGTGCGCCGGGCGCTGCGGGCGGCATCTCCGCAACAATCGGTCACGGAAATAGCCACCTACTGGGGTTTTTGGCACTTGGGACAGTTCGCCCACGACTACAAGCAGCAGTTCGGAGAGAGCCCATCGCAAACGCTCAGTGCGAAAACGTTATAAGCGAGTCAGTGATAGCGGCAATACAAGCCAGCCTCTCAGCCGGCCTGATTAAATGCGAGAGTAACTAAAAAAGACCGTCAGCTTAGGGCTCTAGTTGAAGGTTGGGAGGTGCTTGGATTCACGGCCTGGCAGACCACAGTCAAACCAACTGTGATGTGCCTTGCTGTCTTCCCAAACGTGGTAGTGCAGTTGCGACATCATCACCGGGTCATCTAGAAAATCCAAACGCTCCAGCTTACTCATTGCCGCAGGCCCCATCCTGACTCCGCGTGCAACCCGCTCGGCCCGACGTTGGCGTATTGGCTCGGCATCGGTATGCCGTGATGTGCCTAAAGCAGTAGCCAACGCATTCGGCACAGGATCTACCACCATTTGGGCAAAAGACGGCGCCGCCATTCCGGTATTCATGTGGGAAAGCAACCTCACCATGCGCCGCAGCACACGGGGCGGCTGTGTTTCTTCGGGGATCCGGAAAAGCCGCTTTTGAAAGCAGAACCACCCTAACGAGACACGGCTCGACAGTGCCGATACCGGGATAGACAGCATCAAAGCGACGACGATGGGCGAGAGCCACCACAGAAATGTAGGCTCCATAACGTAAACACCCGCTGCCCACACAGCCCCTATTAGGGTTTGACTCCAATGTGCGCGGAACGCATCCCCCCACGTCGTGTCGCTATTTTCACGTGATGGTGAGCGCCATTGAACCGCCCACCCCATCAATGACGTCAGTACAAAGCGGGTGTGAAACAGCATCCTTACCGGCGCTAATAGCATCGAGAATAGCGACTCGAGAATCATACTTTCCAATACCTTGAGAGGCCCGCCAAATTGACGACTCCCCTGTATCCACAGCAGCAATACGCTGAGTAGCTTAGGCAAGAACAGCAGTAACGCCGTCACACCAAACAACCCCACCGCTAAGGTTGGATTCCATTGTGGCCAAACAGGAAACAACATTCCCGGCTCAGGAAAGTAGTCGGGCGTGCTAAAGGTATGCACTGCTAAAAGCGCGGTCGAAAGCACTAAAAAAAGACACCATAGCGGCGCGGAAAGATAAGACATTAAACCGGTCAGGAAAACGGCACGGTGGACGGGGTGGATGCCTTGCGAGAAAAACAGCCGGAAGTTCATCAAATTTCCGTGGCACCAGCGTCTGTCGCGATTGAGTTCATCGAGCAGGTTAGGTGGCATTTCTTCAAAGCTGCCTTCCAATTTGTAGGCAATCCATACCCCCCAACCGGCTCGCCGCATCAGCGCCGCCTCAACAAAATCATGGGATAGTATCTCCCCAGACATCGAGCCTTTACCGGGCAGTGGCGCCAGGATGCAGTGCTGCATAAACGGGGCGAGGCGAATGATCGCGTTATGACCCCAGTAATGCGACTCGCCCAGTTGCCAAAAATGAAGCCCGGCAGTAAACAGCGGTCCGTATACCCGTGTCGCAAACTGCTGCATCCGAGCGTACAGGTTGAGGCGCCCCGAAGCGCGTGGCGCTGTTTGGATAATGCCAACCCTGGAGTGCACCTCCATCATTTGCACCAGCCGGGTAAGGCATTTGCCGCTCATGACACTATCGGCATCCAGCACCACCATATAACGATAGAGCGCTCCCCAGCGGCGGCAAAAATCGTCAAGATTACCGCTCTTGCGTTTGACTCGACGCTGTCGGCGGCGATAGAAAACCTGACCGAAAGCATCCAGATCACGACACAACACCAGCCAGGCATAGGTTTCTTGAATGGCAATATCGGGATCGGACGTATCGCTCAGAATAAAGATGTCGAAATGCCGGTCATTACCCGTACTGCGCAGGGATTCCAGGGTGGCGCGCACCCCGGCAAAGACCCTGGCAACATCCTCGTTACAGATTGGCACCAATAGCGCTGTGCGTGCCTCATCATCAATCGGCTCGTCGCCCACCTTGCTGTCAATGGCGTAGCGGTCATGGCTTCGTAATAGCTGAAAAAACCCCATCAAGGCAGTCCAAAACCCGGCGGATACCCAAGCGAATAGCAATACAAATAACGACAGGATAGCTATCTCAAGCCACTGCAGGCCCTGGCCGGGGAGGACAGTACGCATCTGATTGGCAGCGATGATACTTTGACCGAAAATCAGCACTAGCAAAACCCAGCGTCGCCTAGTGGCGACCCACTTCCAGGACGCGGAGGGTGACTCTCTTCTGCGCCGACGAAAATCACCATTTGCCCAGCGCTTGAAGCGGCGACCAATATTCACGAAAGGATTGGTCGACCACTGCTGGGGCGCCAACGGCGTTCGCTTCATCGGTGGCGCAGTTTGCAGGCGGGTAATACCGGAGGTGTCCGTAGACAGCACGTCTGGCGGCGCTAGCGGCGGCTCTGCATAGGCAAGCGCCAGGCGCCGACCTACTGACAGCGCTGCAGGATCACTATTGTCACCTCTCTGCCAATTACCATCCCCATCACTATCCTCGCTCAACGCAGCGTGTAGCGACGCCATGTCGTGCTTATCAAGATCACCGACCAGTAACTTGTAGCGCTCCTTACGATTCTGGGTCTCCAACGCCAAGCGCTCTAAATAAATATCCGTTGGCGTTGCCTGCGATGAAGACATCATTTCAGCCATTAGCAGGCAGCCTGTAGTACCAGGTTTCGGACATTTGCTTGCCATCGAGCATTAGCTTGGCCCTGATATCCAAGGGCTGGCTGCCATTATTCCGCTTCACATTGACAAATACACGCCAACCGTTGGTCGCTGGGTTATGAACAACGCGGCTAGTCGCCAATTCTCCATTATCGCCCACGCTTGCCTCAACGGTCATATTTGCATCGCTGCCGATACCGGAAAGCGAGGGCCCGATAAAATCGAGGACAAAAGCGAGTGTCCCGTCGGGCTCGCGCACTAGGTTATCGCGCATCACCTCTCCCCGTGAGCGACGTGTTTCTTCAACCCAGGCAAGCTGAGGATCAAGGTGGCGGCTTTCATTGGTTGTGAACGTAATACGGTAATCGAATGCCAGCGGTGTTCCCGGCTCATGGGGTTCATCAGACAGCCACATCGAGACGATATTATCGTTGGTCTCGTTGTCAGTCGGAATCTGAATCAGCTCAACGCTACCCGCCCCCCATTCGTTTTGTGGCTCGACCCAGGCGCTTGGGCGCAGATCATAACGTGCGGCAATATCCTGATAATCGCTAAAATTGTGGCCACGCTGCATCAAGCCATAACCGCGTAACTGAGGTGTTGCATGCCTATTCATCATCAATCTGGCCGGATTGGCTAGCGGGCGCCACAGCCAGCCATTCTGCGCATCATTGATCAAAAGGCCATTAGAATCATGGATTGCCGGGATATAGTGTTGTGTCGAAGAGGGCTGCTCTGGGCCGTAAAGATACATGCTGGTGAGTGGAGCTATCCCTAGTTTCTCGACAGCCCGACGCAAATATAACCGCGACTGTACGTCGACTATAGTGTCTTCTCCGGGACGCAGCACGAAGCGGTATGCACCGGTCACGCTAGGTGAGTCAAGCAGTGCGAAAATAGTCAAGTACTGGCTTTCCGGGCCAGGTTCGACGATCCATATTTCCTTGAAGCGAGGGAACTCCTCGCCCGAAGGTAGCCCTGTATCAACGGCAAGTCCTCGCCCGGAAAGCCCATAAACCTGCCCTTCGCCAATAGCGCGAAAATAGCTAGCCCCCAGAAAGACCATCACCTCATCTTTGCGATCACCTTCATTGAGTGCATGGTTGATCCTGACCCCGGCAATACCAATGCCATCGCTATTCTTCACTTCGTCGGAGATGCCTAAATCACCGTAGGTAAAATCATCCGGATTATAGGCAAAGCCATGTACCCCCCCCTCCTGATCAACGCTGTTTAATTGGATGGCACTGTCATAATGCATACCCTCATGGATAAAGCTCAGGGTGAACGGTGCGCCTTTACCGCTCCACACATCGCGATCTCGCTTGAACTGTATTTGCGAATACTCCATATAGCTGAGTTCGCGCAGCTCATCAGGCAAAGATGTTTCCGGGGCTCGGTAGCCCTGTTGGGCTAGTTCCTCTGCTTTTCTAGCGACATCATCGAAGCCAAATGCAAAAGCCTCAAGAGGGATGCTTCCAACCAGCAGGCCACCCAGAACGGCGACTGAAAAAAAACCTTTGCAGCTTGAAAATTTACTTAACCGGGTCGATCCACTCATTTAGCGTCATGCTCCTGTACAATCCTTTGACTAAATTCAAATTCGCTTACTTGCCGAATCGACATACGAAAGAGTCCATTCGATCAGCTAAATGCGTCCTTTTGATTTTCTCACCATCCTAAAGCGCGCACCTCGAGCGTATGTGAAGATGAGGTTACGTTTTAGGTATAGCATGAGTCTAGACTACTTGGCACCCCGACTAACCGGGCTTTTTGAAAGGGTTGAGGCTAAAATTAGAATGGGCTCGATTCGTTGAACCGGGAGAACAGGCGCTACCTTAAGCTTATTGTCTATTATAGATAGCAGTTTGGTGGGCGCCCTTCAAAAACGCTCAATGCAAAAACGACCTACTTACCTAGCGCAGCCAGCGCTGGGCAAACTCTTTAGCTGCCAATGGCCGATCAAAGTAGTAGCCTTGGCCCTGGGCACAGCCCATTGCAAGCAATGCGTTAATCTGGTTTTGGTTCTCAATCCCTTCCGCAATGGTTTCAAGGCCCAGCGTGTTTGCCATGGCAATGATCGTTGCCACAATGACACGGTCGTTGTCGCTGGTGAGCATATCGCGGACGAAGGAGATATCGATTTTAATTTTATCGGCGGCGAAGCGCTTTAGGTAGGCAAGCGACGAATACCCGGTGCCAAAGTCATCAATGGAAAGCCCTAACCCTTTGCTCTTTAACACTTCGGTCATAGCAATCGCTTTTTCAGGATTCTCCATGATACCGCTTTCGGTAATTTCCAGGCTAAGTTGTGACGCCTCAACGCCAAAGTCGACACAGCAACCGAGCAGGCCAGTCACCAAATCATCCTCTTCAAACTGCTGGGCGGCAATATTAATCGCTAACTGGCCAGGCATAGAGCGCCCCTGCTCTCGCCATGCGGCAAGTTGCCTGCAGGCTTCCTCTATCACCCAACTGCCGAGCGCGACAATCATGCCGCGCTCCTCGGCAATAGGAATAAATTTACCCGGTGAAACGTCACCCAGTTCCTCATCGTGCCACCGACACAGCGCCTCAGCGCCAATTAACTGGCCGGTGTGCAAATCTACCTGGGGCTGAAAGTGCAGGCTCAGCTGTTTTTCGGCAATGGCGGACGCCAGGCGTTTGGCGATATGCAACTGTTCAGCCACAACGCGCCCCATCCAGGGTTCAAATACACATACGGGAAGCTTTTGCCGCTTGGCTTGATGCATGGCAATGTCGGCGTGTTTCAACAGCTCTAATGGCATTGCCGCATGCTGAGGATATAGCGCCAGACCGATTCCCACAGAAAGCTCAAAGGAGTGTTGCTCAACAATAAACGGTTGCGCGATACTGTCGCACAATTGCTGAGCTGTGGCTAACGCGCTGCTTGCCTCAACACCAGGGCAAACCACCACAAACTCATCACCAGCTAAGCGTGCTAAATACTGTCCCTCCGTCAACGAAGCTGCAAAGCGCTCGGCCACGGCCTTTAGGACTAAATCGCCCAGGTCATGCCCAGCGGTATCATTGATCTCTTTGAAATGATTAAGATCCAGTAGCAATAGCGCCAATTCAGTGGTCTGCGTATCGGCGACCACTCGCTCTAAGTGGAGCATAAAGGCAGCACGGTTGGGCAATTGAGTCCCCGAATCAGAAAAAGCCAATTGGCGAATGCGCACTTCGTCTTGTTGGCGTTCAAGCTCTGAAGCGGCCCGCGCAGCAAATATCTGCAAGACATTGCGCACAACATCCACATCGTCCAGCGGCTTCTTAAACATGACGCCAATAAGCCCCATCGGCTGACCATGGCTATCATCCAGCCGCCGCCCAACATAGCCGTTTACCCACGAAAGCGCCCCGTTGGTTTCAGCAGGCAGCCTAATGGCGGCACCCTCGTGAACGATACACTCTTGCTCCACCATTACCTTATGGCAAGGAACGCCGGGAAGATAATAAGCAAAATTATCCTGGCACTGACCATTTACATACAGCGTTAAGGTATGCGCGATATCGGAATCCTGCTCGTCCAGTAGCGCTATAAACCCCACTTCAGCGGATAACGCTTCGGCCATATGGGCGGTTAGCCGGCGCAGAAACGCTTCGCCATTCTCAGCTGAGACCGCAGTTGCCAAGCTAACAACGGCGTGTTGAAAGCGTTGCTGCTCATTAATGGTGTTGATCAGGGCGGTGTTGTGTCGACCAATGCGCTGCAACGCCTGCTGTTTATATAACAGACGTTCGCGCGTTTGGCTTTCTGCTAACTGACGCGCCAACTCTGCGCCAGCCAACGCCGCAGAGATACGTAACACTTCATCGGCATAAGAAGGAAGCTCCAGGACGGATGAGTGCATTAGCGCAATAGCCCCCAAAAAGCCGCCACCAGGCGCTGCGATGGAGATACCCAAATACCCCTCAACGCTCAGGGAGTCCAGCCGCTGATCATCCGGGAACTGCTGACGAGCAGAAGCAGGCACAAACAACCGTGAGTGTTCCGCGACCTGTTGGCATGGCGTGCTTTGTAGTGAATACGGAGCTGTCTCAATGAACTCACCCTGAGACCACGCTGCCAATGTGCTCACAGTGCCCTGGCGGCTATCGACATATTCAACAACGGCATGATCAACGCCAAGGATACCCGTCAGGGATCGCACAAGGTGTTGAAAAAAGCCCTCTTCACTGACGCAGGTCAACTTATCCGCCAACTGTCGAAAAATCTCTGGTGCAGAAGTAGGGAGCATGTTATTAAGCGCCTTCGGATTTACACATCAAGCTTCTCTCCCGCTCTTGCTGAACAGTATTTAAAAAAACGCACCGATCCGCCGCATAAACGCCATTCGGTAACCGATCAACGACTAAAGTTTATAAACGCCTAAAGCTTACAAAAGAAAAACCACCCAACATTCAACACCTCACAATCTTCTTTCATAAGCTTTTAAACAACCTTCAAACAACCAACCAAAGCAACTTGAACATTAACACTGAAAACATATTGATAACTTACACTACTAAAGCTGCCCTCAGTTATATGCTTTATAGCTTCGGGCATTTCCACCTATCACACCTATGCTTTTTATTTTTTTTGGCTACCCAATTAAATCATTACCCCTTAATTACACATTTCACGGCGTAACCAAACGAAACAAAAAGTAACTAAAGGCATCCAAATCAACCTTAGAAGATGATATTCAACCTAAACAGTCCTTCATGTCAATAGGTCGTTCCTCAACCATCTAGGTCTAATGGAGGACATTGTGAATAAAACAGAACAGAAACGGCTTGCAGGCAGTATCGGCCGGGCAATTGCCAAACAGCGGGTTCGCAGTCAATTGACCCAAGAGGAAGTTGCTGAGCGCCTAGGTGTTGGTAACGAAGCCGTTTCGCGCATCGAGCGCGGGCGGGTGATCCCCAACATTGTGCGCTTAATAGAGCTTGCTGAAATTTTCAACTGCGAGGCAGCTGAGTTATTTGGGCAAGCCAGTTTTCATATCGATGATCAGTCAAGCAGAATGAAACAGCTTTTAGAGCCTTTAAATCAAAATGATCGACAGCTAGTTATCGATATTGTTGAAAGCTTAACTACACGCCTACAAAAAGGGTAATCAAACACAATGACAAAATCTTATCTCTACAACTTTAAGACCAATCAAAAATTACTACAAAAAATCAACCAAAGGATCACTATAATGTTTGCTATTTCATAAACCCCACACAATAAATTTGATAAGGTGATAATATTAGCCATATAAAATAAATCATCCAACATGAGCACGCTTTATTGGTTGAATGATTGCTTTCATGCTATAGGTAGTCTGATGTAAATAGTCGACACCCGGCATTCAGCAATCGCAGCGTTGAGCTGCAAAGGGGCGTTATGTTCAACACCACCGCGTGGAATCGCCTTCGCTACACCGTTTACGCACCTTTCTACGATGCGGTCGCCGCCCGTGCGTTTCGTAGGCCACGGCGTATTGCGCTTGGACAAGTAGATTGGGAGCCTGGTATGCGGGTGCTGCTGGTAGGGGCTGGCACAGGGTTAGACCTGCCTTTTCTGCCTCATGACATCGAATTGCACGCCACCGATATCGCTCCGGCCATGGTGAAGCGCACGGCAAAAAGAGCCGAGGAGCTTCGCCACGATGTGGAATGTAGTGTGATGGATGCCGAGGCGCTCAACTACCCCGATGAGCACTTTGAGGCCGTCATCATGCATCTGATTATTGCGGTAATGCCTGATCCACAGCGAGGGCTTGCCGAAGCGTACCGCGTGTTAAAACCCGGTGGGCAGCTGTGCGTAATGGATAAGTTCCAGCCAGACGGTCAATCTGTGGGCGCGGGCCGACGTCTTCTGAATGGAGTCACATCGGCACTTGCCACCGACATTACACGCCAAGCACAGCCACTGCTCAGCGAAGCTGGGTTTCAGATTCACCACGACGAACCGGTGCTAATGAATGGTCTGTTCCGTGCACTCCTGGCCGTCAAGCCCGATCCGTCTAGCCGCTAAGCGTGTGACTTTTTACCGCTACGCACAGGCTAGCGATTGCTAATCAAACTATCTAAGCTGTCTGGCTAATTTACCGATACCACTCGGATTCAAGTCAATGACAGTCCACTCCTCTAACCGCACCGGCAAGCTGCTTTTTGCCCTGCTTAGCCGCTTACACCTATATATTGGCCTCTTCGTCGGCCCTTTTATTCTTATCGCGGCACTGTCTGGTATCGCTTACTTGCTTAGCCCACCACTTGAAGAGTGGCTCTACCATGACACCCTGTATGGCGCTACTCAGGGCGAGCCTCATTCACTTGCCGAACAGATCACTACGGCCCAGCAATACCTGGGCGAACCAACCCTGCCCAGCGCGGTGCGCCCTGCACCGGCGTTAGGCGACACCACCCGACTCATGTTTAGCGAGCCAGGGCTGGGGCCTTCTGAACATCGGGCGCTGTTTGTCGATCCCATTACCCTGAAAGTGACCGGTGATACGACGGTTTACGGTACCAGCGGTATTTTACCGCTGCGCACAGCGATCGATCATTTTCACCGCCAGCTGTTAATGGGCGAGACGGGGCGTCTCTATAGTGAGCTGGCTGCCTCATGGCTTTGGCTTGCCGCGCTGGGTGGCATAACGCTGTGGATTCGCCAACGCCGCACACTGAAAGCACTGTCAGGCGCCCACACCACACGCCAGCGCCACGCAACACTAGGCGTAGTGCTTTCCCTCGGGTTGCTGTTCTTTTCGGCAACGGGGCTCACTTGGTCACAGTGGGCAGGGAGCAATATTGCGGAACTTCGTCATGCCTGGGGCTGGGGCACGCCAAGTGCCTCAACGGCACTGATCGATACCGATAGCCAGGTAGCCGATGAACATGCTGAGCATCACGGCCATATGGCAATGGTGGCCACGTCTATCACGTTAGAGGACTTTGACCGGGCGCTGAGCGCTGCTCGTAAGGCGGGGCTTAGCGCAGCGCGCATCCAACTAACGCCTCCGAGCAGTTCCCAGGAGGCATGGCGGGTAGCGGAAATTGATCGCCAGTGGCCTACGCAGGTAGACCAGGTGGCGCTGCATCCGCAAAGCATGGCTGTGACCGATCAAACCGACTTTACCACCTTCCCACTAGCCGCCAAGCTTACCCGCTGGGGGATTGATCTGCATATGGGCGTACTGTTTGGTATCGCTAATCAAATAGTGCTGGCGTTGATCGCCGCGGGGCTTGTGACGCTGATGGTGTGGGGTTACGTAATGGCGTGGCGGCGGCTACGCACGGCGAGTGGTCAGCGCTTCCCAACGGTGACTGAACCCTGGCTAATGCTTCCGCTTACGACCCAACTCGGCGTGCTGTTCGTCGCTATCACGCTTGGCGTAGCACTGCCCGTACTGGGTGTAAGCCTGGCGATTTTCATCGTGATTGATGCGCTGCGCTGGTCTATTAAAAAGCGCTACACTGCCCGCAGACTTAATACCCACCAATAACATACCTTGAGGTGAACGATGCCAAAAGCCCCCGTTAAGCGCTTTCGCCGCTTACCCGATGACGAACAGTCACGCGTTATAGAAATGGCCTGGGAAGACCGCACGCCGTTTGAAGCGATCGAAACGCTGTTTGGGCTTGCCGAGCCCGATGTGATTGAGGTGATGCGCCACCAGCTTAAACCCGCCTCGTTTCGCCTCTGGCGCACACGTGTCACCGGCCGCGCCACCAAACACCAAGCTCTGCGCTCGCCGGATGTTCTACGTGGATATTGCCCAACGCAATATAAGCGCTGAAATCCACTAGGCTTTGTACGAAAACTGACTCGACCTCCTCTGAAACAAATCTTCCTCTAAGCACCTAAATTGTTATATTATCACATAACATAAACCCATTTAGAGGTGCCCTAGCAATGACCGCATTTTCTCCCCTGCCTGTGACGGTGCTCTCGGGCTTTCTAGGTGCCGGTAAAACCACCGTTCTCAATCATATTCTCGCCAACCGTGAAGGCCGCCGCGTCGCGGTCATTGTGAACGATATGAGCGAGGTAAATATCGACGGTGCACTGGTGCGCGGTGGCCCTGGTGAGTCGACGCTGGATGGTGATGTTGCTCTGAACCGCTCTGAAGAGCGTTTAGTAGAGATGAGCAATGGCTGCATCTGTTGCACCCTGCGCGAAGACCTGCTGGAAGAAGTCAGCCAGTTGGCCCGGGAAGGCAAGTTCGATTACCTGGTCATTGAGTCCACCGGGATTTCCGAACCGCTGCACGTGGCGGAAACCTTCACTTTTGAAGATGAAAGCGGCCAGAGCCTCTCCCACGTCGCCCGGCTGGATACGCTGGTCACCGTCGTTGATGGCGCCAACTTTCTTGAACAGTACCGCGAAGCGCAAAGCCTCGCCGAAGCGGGCGAAAGCTTAGGTGAGGATGACGAGCGCAATGTCGCCGACCTGCTGGTCGATCAAATCGAGTTTTGTGATGTGCTGCTGATTAGCAAAACTGACCTGATCAATGAGAAAGAGTTGGAGGCGCTGAAGGCTATCCTGCACTCGCTGAACCCCGACGCGGAACTGGTGCCGATCACTCAAGGCGGCGTGCCGCTCGATAAAGTGCTGGATACCGGCAAGTTCAATTTCGAGCGCGCCCAGCTGGCACCAGGCTGGCTAAAAGAGATGCGCGGAGAGCATGTGCCAGAGACCGAAGAGTATGGGATTGGCAGCTTTGCTTATCATGCCCGTCGCCCCTTTCATCCGCAGAAATTCCACGATCTGTTGAATCAGGAGTGGTTTGGTAAAGGCCTTTTGCGCTCGAAAGGCTTCTTCTGGCTGGCCACTCGCCCTCAAGCCGCCGGTCAGTGGAGCCAGGCAGGCGGCATCGCCCACCACGGCCCTGCAGGCGTGTTCTGGAAGGCGATTCCCGAGGAGCGTTGGCCAACAGACCCTGAAACGCGTCAGTTTATTATGGAGAAGTGGCAGGAACCGTTCGGGGATATGCGCCAGGAGCTGGTCTTTATCGGCCAGAACCTGGAACAAGATAAAATGCGTGAAGCGCTGGATGGCTGCCTGATAAGCGAAGCGGAACTACTGCAAGGCATGAACGCGTGGAAGAAACTGCCCGATCCATTCCCGTCCTGGGAATAAGTAAGAGCTAATAACGCTTAAACGCAAAGAGAGGCCGCAGCCTCTCTCTTTTTTACTACCTGCACTTTTCTTGCTAAACGCTCTATTGCAACATGCTGGGCAACCAAGTCGCCAGGCCCGGAAACACTATCAGCACTGCGACCAGCAGCATCGAACAAAGAATGTAGGGAATCGCTGCCGAGTATATTTCTCTCATGGTAGTACCTGCCGGTGCGACCCCTTTCATGACAAACAACAAAAGACCCAAGGGCGGCGTTGAGAAGCTAATTTCAAGCGCCAGTAGAACAACGATACCGAACCACACCAAATCAAACCCAAGCGCCTGGGCGAGCGGGAAAAAGATCGGCACGGTCAGCATCATGATAGAGATCTGCTCCATAAAGGTGCCCAGTACCAGTAGAACAGCAAACATTGCCAGGAGCATCAGAATCGGCGACAGATCAAAGCTGGTTGCCCAGCCGATCAAACCACCCGAAGCGCCTGAGAAACCAAGCAACTGACTGAAGGTAGCCGAGCCAAACACGATCAGGTAGGCCATCAGCGTGACTTTTAATGCCCCGGTGACCGAAAGTTTAAACGCCTCCCAGGTCATGCAGCGGAAAATAAACGCCAGGATAATCACACCTAGCGCGCCAAAGGCTGCAGCCTCTGACGGCGTGGCAAACCCAATCAGCATTAACGTGACGATAATCACCATCACGCTGAGCATGGGTAGAATATCTGTCACAATCAGTTTGAGCTTCGCGCTCATCGGCACCGGCTCAAGCTCATAATTCGGGGCGGCCTGAGGATCCAGCTTGGTCTGAATAAAAATGGTCGCTATATAGAACCCCGCCAGCGTTAGCCCCGGCAAGATACCGGCAATAAGCAGCGCGCCAATATCCACTTTTGCCAAGGTTGCTAACAACACTGCCAGCGCAGAAGGCGGAATAATAATCGCCAGGCCGCCAGTGCCCAGAATCGGGCCAATCGCCATTTTCTTTTTATAGCCCCGCCGCTCCATTTCTGGCACCAGTAGCGAACCCATTAATGCCGTAGAGCCCATGGAGGAGCCACTGAGAGTGGAGAAAGCCGTCCCACCCACCACTGTTACGTAAGATAAACGCCCCGGCACCTTGCCCATTAGCTGGTCAATAGCGTTGAACATTTTCATGCCTAGACCAGTGCGGAAAAACAGCTCGCCCATCAACAGAAACAGCGGGATGGGCACCAAATTAAAACTGGATAGTGCGCCGAAACCGTTGTTGAGCATCTGCAAGATGCCGGTTTGGCCGCCCATAAAGTGCCAGGCACCAATCACATTGGCGGCCAAAAAGGCCAGGGCAATGGGGGTGCCAATCGCCATAAAGATCAAAATCAACGAGAGCAGGAAAGCGAGCGCAAAGTACCATTCCATTATTCTTTAATCCCCGCTTCGCCGCTGTGAAGAATTTCATGGCCCACCACAAAGCGGCCAAATTCGATCGCCATCAGGGTAAAGCTGATGGGGAAAACAATGGTCAGTATCCATTTCGGCACAAAGAAAGCCCGCACGTCATAGTCAGTGCGCTCGATATTAAGCAGCACCAGATCAAGCCCCTTCCACGCCAGCACGCCGCACACCACGACACAGAGCAGCGCTACCCCTCGGCTGAGGATATTTAGCGCTGCTGGCGGCAACACCGAGGTCAGTAGCTCAATATGCACATGCCCTTTTTGGCGCACCAGCCAGGGAGCCCCGAGTAGAGTGAGGTAGAACATGGCGTACTCGGTGGAGAGAAAAAACCATGCAGAGGGCTGAAGACCTAAGTTACGAATCACCACCGAAAGCACCACCGCCACCATCAGCCAAACCAGCATGATGGCGGCCAGCAGGGCCATGCCGTTGAGCAGCAGCAGATAGCCGCGTTGTGCGTAGCGCATAAAAAAACCCTAGAGAAAAGCTAAACAAAGGGGCGCTTGATGACTCGGCGCCCCTACGTTTCTATAGATCGTTGAATTTTTCGATCAGCGTATCGTAGTGCTCAAGCCCCATGGGGTGGCGCTCCATCTGGCCACGCATACGTTCCCAGGTGGCATCCCGGGCAGCGTCTGAGAATCGCTGTGCTGCTTCGCCTTCCAGGGTGATGACCTGCATGCCATCGGCCTCAAGCTGAGCCTGTTGCTCGTTGGCTAATTCAGCCAGTTGTTCGGCGCTGTCGCGCTCATGCTCAATGGCGACTTCCTGAAGAATTTGCTGCGACTCTTCGCTGAGCTGGTTCCACTTATCCAGGTTAACGATCACCCCCATATCGGTGGAGAAGAAGGCAGGGTCAACCCGATAGTTAAGAAAACGATCCCAATTTAGGTCTTTCAGGCCAATTTGAGTCCAGCCAGTCGCGTTCACTACACCCCGCTCCAGGGCCGCGTAAACATCGGTGGTCGGCAGGCTGATTGGCTGAGCGCCCAGGTAGTCCTGGAAGAAGGCGTCATACACCGGATTACTGCGTAGGCGTAGGCCCGAAACGTTTAGGTTACCTTCGCCATCGACGGTGGGCTCATCAATGGTGTAGAAGTTGTAGCTGACCCCGCTGTCGAACCAGCCCAGATAGTAGGTGCCCATCTTCTCCTGATGAATTTCATTAAGCAGGTCGATGCCGCCATTTTCGCGTGCGTAGATAGCGTTAGTGTTCGAGGCGACCATGGCATCGCGCTCTGGTACGGTACCTGCGTAGAAGCTCGCAGCGGTGTAGGCCATATCGACCACGCCGTTGCGAACTGCGTCGGGCTGCTCGGAAAGGCCAATCACTTCAGGGCCGCCGCGTACGTTAATTTGCACCACACCTTCACCGCGTTCGTTCACCTTATCGACGAACTCTAAAAAGCTCTGGGTATAGATCAACGAGGGGGGAAATGCATGCACTGCGTTAATTTGATCAACGGCCAGCACTTGAGTGGAAGCCAGGGCAGTTAGCACGCCCAGGGTAAGGGTTACTTTTTTCATTAGTTTGTCTCCTGCACAAGATAATTTGCGTTATAGCGTTTTTGTTTCTAAACCGTTTTTATAAGCTGCTGTTTATTAACCCTTCTTATAAACGTCTGTTGCAAACGTGCGTGCTGTTGTTAGCAATATACTTCCAGGCCGTTTCTACCCCTTGCTGATAAGGGTACTCTCTGGCGGCTGAGCCGCTGTCCAAGGGAACTGTGCCGTGTACTGTGCTGAGAAATCAGTAATGGTGTCAGCATGCTGGCGGGTCATATCAATATCATCCCAACCGTTAAGCAGCTTGGTGCGCCAAACCGGGCTAATTGAAAAGCTGACTTCTACTTCGGCGACACGGACGACCTGCTTGTCTAAGTCAACGTGTATCGCCGCCGGTGCATCGCCAAGCGCTGATAACAAACGCTCGGCTTCATCCTCTTCCACCACCGCAGGCAGTAAGCCATTATTGACGGCGTTAGAAGCAAAAATATCGCCAAAGCTTGGCGCCACCACACAGCGAAAGCCGTAATCGACCAGTGCATAGACTGCCGCTTCCCGCGATGACCCCGCGCCAAAGTTGCGGCGACTGACCATCACTTCAGCGTCGGCAGCATTAGGGCGATGAAGAATAAACTCTTTGTCCGGTGTGCCCTGCTCGTCGTGGCGAACGTCATAAAGTAAAAACTGACCGTAGCCAACGCTGCGCGGCTCTTTCATAAAGCGCGCGGGAATCAACTGATCGGTATCCACGTTAGCCGCGGCAAGGGCAACGCCAAGAGTGTCCAGTACGGTAATCGGTTGCATTAGTGCGCTCCTGAAGCCTGAACGGATGAATCAGCGCCCGCTGCTAACGTACGCACATCGGCTAGCCGCCCACTCACCGCCGCTGCGGCCACCATGGCGGGTGACATCAAATGAGTGCGCGCGCCAGGCCCTTGGCGGCCCTTGAAATTGCGATTGGTGGTCGAGGCGCAGCGTTCGCCGCTGGCCACTAAATCACCGTTCATACCCACGCACATGGAGCAACCGGAGTGGCGCCACTCAAGCCCGGCATCAATAAAGATACGGTCTAACCCTTCGGCTTCGGCCTGGGTTTTCACCAGGGTTGAGCCTGGCGAGACCACGCCGGGCACGCGGCTTTTGTGGCCTGCCAGGACAGCCGCAGCGGCCCGTAAATCTTCAATACGCGCGTTGGTACAAGAACCGATAAAGACCCGATCAATGTTGATATCGGTGAGTTTTTGGCCCGCCGTTAAGCCCATATAGGCCAAGCACTCCCGAGCCTGGCGCGCTTTCGCGGGATCACTCAATTTCTCAGGGTCGGGCACAGCGCGATCAATCGGCAGCGCTTCTTCGGGCGAGACGCCCCAGGTCACCGTCGGCGCGATTTCGTCCGCATGCAGCGTCACTTCAAGATCAAAACGGGCGCCTGGGTCGCTGTAGAGCGTGGCCCAATAGGTGCAGGCTTGCTCGAAGGCTCCCCCTTTCGGACTCCAGGGGCGGTCACGCAAATAGTCAAAGGTGGTTTGGTCTGGAGCAATCATGCCGCAGCGGCCGCCGCCTTCAATGGAGAGATTACACAGCGTGAGACGCGCTTCCATGGAGAGCGAGCGGATCGCCTCGCCAGCGTACTCAATGGCATAACCCCGTGCGCCGTCGGCGCCTAGCCGCGAAATCCAGGTGAGCGCAATATCTTTGGCGGTGATGCCCTCGGCGAGTTGGCCCTCGACGCTAATCCGCATCACCTTGGGCTTGCTCTGCCACAAGGTTTGCGTGGCCAGCACGTGGGCCACTTCCGAGGCGCCAATGCCAAAGGCAATGCTGCCAAAAGCGCCATGGGTGGCGGTATGGCTATCGCCGCACACCATCACCATGCCGGGCTGAGTGAGTCCCTGCTCGGGGCCTAGCACATGAACAATGCCCTGACGCGGGTCATCGAGACCAAACAGCGTCACCCCATGCCGCTGGGTATTGTGGGAGAGCTGCTCAATCATCGAGCGCACTTTGGGGTCGGCAACACCTGCCAGGTCGCGAGTCAGCGTTGGTACGTAGTGGTCAGCAATACCAAAGGTTAAATCGGGCCGTGCAACGGGCAACTGGCGTTCAGCCAGCTTATTGAACGCGTGGAAGGAGCCTTCGTGGACAAAGTGTCGGTCAATCCACAGCAGGCTCTGACCGCTTTCACTGCGGTGAACCTCGTGGGCGCGCCAAACTTTGTCAAACAGCGTTGTTGGGGTACTCATGGTCGTCGCTCGTTGCCTCGGCCTTCGTTAGACTTATCATTCTCACCCAATACAACTAGCGCAATTCCACAACACAGGTCAAATGTATTTTTTGTAATTTTAAATCTGTATTAAATTTAATACATTAAAAAACAGCCCAATCACTCTACTCAGCCTTCCCGCTGGTCGGCATTCCGCCCACCTTGGGCTCCCAGTAGCGGGAGTCATCATCGCCGTTTCGCTCCAGATCAATTTGGAAGCGATAACGATCTGGACGGTAAAGTGCATCCAGATGTTCTACCCCCCGGCCCTGCTCATCAAACACCACACGGGTGAGAGAAATCAGCGGGGAACCCACGGCCACATCCAGCGCTTCGGCCACTTCGTGGCTGGCCAGAGTGGCAGAAATCGATTGGGAGGCGTGATCGACCTTCACGCCGCTGCGCTCCAGCAGCACAAATAGCGGTGTATTGGCTAAATCCATCTCGTTGTAGTGCAGGGCAATCGATTCAGGCACATGGGTTACCAAATGGGAAAACGGCTTGTCGTCGACCATGCGGACACGAACCGAACGCTGCACCTTACCACTCGGCCCCATGCCTAACCGCTCGCGAATCATTTCCGGTGGCAGCACATAAGCAAACTCCAGCAGCCGCACCTGAGAAGCCTGGCTCATCTTGACCATATTGGGCATTAGGTTAGACACGCTGGCGGTCATCACCGTGGCATCCAACGGCTGCTCCAACACCACCGTGCCCACGCCGGCTTTACGCTCTACCAATCCTGTCGTTTGCAGCGCTTCCATCGCACGTCGAACGGTGACGCGTGACACGCCATGTTGCTCGGCCAGTTTATTTTCGCCTGGCAGTTTACTGCCCGCTGGCAGCCGCCCACTCAAAATAGCGTCTTTCAACAGCAGGTAGATGCGGTGTGATTTGGTGCCGCCCACCGCGGAGGGTTGTGCCTCACTCATCCACGCCTCTCTTTAGAAAATGGTTAAAAAATTCAAATCTGGCTTGACGTAGGGATAATAATAGACATAAAAATGTATTACATATAATACATATTGATAGCCAATCAATAATACAACTGCTGCTGCCCCTTTGAGAGCCATTATTACAGAACCAGCGCTCTTAAGTATCACTAACTAGGTGGCCTCATATTCGCCGCTGACGCTTACTTAAAACAGATGAGATCGCTATGACACGCCCACACCGCTCTTCAAACCAGGCTTCACAGCACGTTTCACAACAGTCCGCCCAGCTTAGACAGCAACTGAAAGATAGCTCCATTGTGGTCGCCCCCGGTGTGTTTGATGCGTTAGGCGCATCCCTAGCTGAGCAAGCGGGCTTCGATACGGTCTACCTTTCCGGCGCCAGTCTGGCTTACACCCAACTGGGGCGGCCGGATATTGGCCTGCTCAGCATTACTGAAATTTGCACCGCCATGTCGCATATTCGCGAGCGCACCAATTTATCCGTGGTCGTGGATTGCGACACCGGCTTTGGTAACGCCATGAACGTGATGCGCAGCGTTAGACTGCTGGAGCGCGCTGGCGCTAACGCCATTCAGCTTGAGGATCAAACCTACCCCAAGCGCTGCGGTCACTTGCGCGGTAAAACCCTGGTCTCCAAAAGCGAAATGGTCGGTAAGTTGCATGCCGCACTGGACGCCCGTGAAAATGACAACACACTTATTATTGGCCGAACCGATGCGCTGGGCGTGGAAGGCACCGACAGCGCCATTGAGCGCGCCCAAGCCTATTATGAAGCTGGCGTGGATATGCTGTTTATCGAAGGTATCCGTAGTGACGAAGATATCAGCAAAATCATGACCCAGTTCAAAGGCAAGGTGCCCATCATGGCCAATATGGTCGAGGGGGGTGACACGCCGCTGCAGAACGCTCAGGCGCTTGAAGACCTAGGCTTCTCGCTGGTGATTTTCCCCGGCGCACTGGTGCGGGCGATTACCTACATGGCCAGCCGTTTCTTTGCCACGCTTAAGCAGGATGGCACCACCGATGCCTTCCGCGACCAAATGCTCGATTTCAAACAGCTTAACGACTATTTAGGCACCCAGGCGATGCTGGAGCTCGGCGAGCAGTACGACAATCGCTAGTGCCTCTCATCAAACCGTGCCCAATATTTATAAGTGCGAATAAATAACTATTCAGGAGACGACGATGCAGACCACCGACAAAACGGCGAGAGAGATTTTTAACGACGTCATGGCCAACCCTCAGCGGGTACCCTTTGGCTTTGGCAACAAAGCGGTGCTGGTGAATGTCGACCCACAAAAGGCCTATACCCGCACCGATCTCTTCAAAACCGCCTATGAAACAGACCCCAAGCAGTTGGAGTACACCAACCAACTGGCCCGCGGTTTTCGGGAGAAAGGCTGGCCGGTGGTTTGGACCCACGTGGCGTTTCTAGACTCCGCCGAAGACGCCGGGGTTTGGGGTACTCGTACCGATACGCCTGATTCGTTGCAAAACATTAAGTATGGCTCTGAACGCGCTGAATTCGACGAGCGCTGCGAGATAGACCGCAGCCGTGATGTGATCTACACCAAGCGTATGCCCTCGGCATTTTTTGAAACGCCGCTGCAGTCGCTGCTGGTGTGGCATCAGATCGATACGGTGATCATCACAGGCGGCTCTACTTCCGGCTGCATTCGCGCCACCGCCGTGGAGAGCCTGTCCCGGGGCTACCGCACCATCGTGCCCATGGAGTGCGTCGCGGATAAACACGAAAGCTATCACTACGCCAACCTGACCGACCTGCATCTCAAGTATGCCGACGTTCTGCCGGTTGCCAATGTACTCGAATGGCTAAATGGCAACACCTAAGGACTACCAAGTTTCAAAGGAGCCGGTTATGAAAGAGTCACTAGGCGTTTACGACTACTGGGCCTACGACCAACGCCCTAAAATCGAGTGGCCAGGAGGCGCCAAGGTGGCCTTCTGGGTCGCACCCAATATCGAGTATTACGAACTCGACCCACCGCTGAACCCCCAGCGTAACCCTTGGCCGCATCCGCACCCTTCGGTACCCGGCTACAGCATTCGCGATTACGGCAACCGGGTTGGCCACCAGCGCCAGATGACCCTGCTGGATAAGTACGGCATTCGTGGCTCGGTGTCACTTTCGGTCGCACTGTGCGAGCACCACCCCGAGATTATCCAGATGTGCAAAGAGCGCGACTGGGAGTTTTTCAGCCACGGCATTTACAACACCCGCTACACCTATGGGTTGAGCGAAGCCCAGGAGCGGGCAATGATCCGTGACAGCATGGAGACCATTTACCGCCATACTGGCCAGGCTTGTGCAGGTTATCTGGCGCCCGCGCTTTCCCATTCAGAGCGCACCCTGGATCTATTTGCCGAAGTGGGCGAAGAGTTATTCGGTGACAAAGGAGGGATTTACACCTGTGATCTCTTCCACGATGACCAGCCGACGCCGGTCAGCGTTCGCTCCGGCAAACGTTTTATCTCCATGCCTTACTCGCTGGAGATGAACGACACCATCGTCTACGCGGTGAATAAAGTAGAGCCGCGCCAGTACGCCACCATGCTCAAGCGCCACTTTGACCGCCTCTATGCCGAGGGCGCGGAGTCCGGCACAGTGATGTGCATTCCCACTCATAACTATCAGGTGAGCTGCCCGCATCGTATTAAGGCGTTCGAAGAGGCGCTGGAGTACATCACCGGCCACCCGTATGTGTGGGTCGCTACCGGGCGCGAGATTGCCGACTACTACCTGGCCCACTATTACGATGCCGCCCTCGACAGCATCCAGGCCCAGGCCGCCACCGCACTCAGGGAGGGCTAACCCAATGGCATCCAAAGACATGGCGCTCAACGACGACTATCTCGACTACCCCCACCGCCGCCACGGCTACGACCATAAGCGCTATGAATGGTCGATGCTGAGTGAGCGCGCGCCGGTCACCTGGCCCGAAGGCAAAACCCTAGCGGTGTGGATCAATATTTCGCTGCAGTTCTACCCACTTAACCAGCGCGGCAAGCCATTTAAAGTACCTAATGGCATGACCATGCCCTACCCGGATCTACGCCACTTCTCGTTGCGGGATTACGGCAACCGAGTGGGCATTTATCGCGTTTTAAAAGCGCTGGCGGCACACAGCATCACGCCGACCTTTGCGATCAACGCACAGCTGGCGGAGCAGACGCCCTATCTGGTGCAGCGCTTGAAAGAGCACGGCGGCGAATTTATCGCCCACGGCTGGAACATGGATCACCTGCACTACGGTGGCCAACCGGTTGAAGAGGAAGCCGAGCTGGTCAAGCGCTCTGTGGACACTCTGCGCCGCGTCACCGGTCAACCTATTCGCGGCTGGCTAAGCCCCGCCAAGCACCAGAGTTTCAACACCCCTGACCTGCTGGCAGAAAACGGCATTGAGTACTGCGCCGACTGGGTGAATGACGATATGCCATATTCCTGTGAAACCAAGACGGGCAGTTTGACCATGATGCCCTTGGCGACTGAAATTGAAGATCAGTTCGTGATGAGCCAGAACCTGCATTCAGAAGACTCCTGGGTAACCCAGGTAAAAGACGCCTTCGATTTTCTGCTGGAAGAGTCCCGCGAACAGGGTGGCCGCCTGTTTGCACTGAACCTGCACCCCTGGCTGGTGGGCCAGCCCCACCGCATAGCCTGCCTGGAAGAAGTGCTGGCCCATATCAGTGGCCACCCTGAGGTATGGCAGGCTCCGGCGGGCGAGATTATGGATGCCTTCCACCATGCAACGGAGCAGGCGTAATGGCGGTACTTCCTTATACACACGAAGGCTTCGACGCCCACCTGCCGCTGCTGATCATCGGCGCGGGCGCCTGCGGCTTGGTCGCGGCATTGGCCGCCCAGGAAGCGGGCGTAGAACTTGCCGTTTTAGAGCGCGACGCGCTTCCCCGGGGCAGCACGGCGATGTCGTCGGGCTTTATTCCCGCTGCCAATACGCGCTTTCAGCGTGATTTGGGCGTCACTGACTCTGCTGAAGCCATGGCGGAAGATATTCAAAAGAAGAACGGTTTTGAGGCAGACCCCGCTATTGTCGAACTACTCGCCACTCAATCAGGCCAAACCATCGAGTGGCTGGCGGATCAGCACGGCGTGCCCTTTGAGCTGGTGGAGGGCTTTCTCTACCCCGGTCACCGCCACCTGCGCATGCATGCTACGCCAAGGCGAACCGGCGAAGAGCTGATGGGCGCGCTGCTCAATGCCGCTGAAGCGGCGGGCGTTGATATTCTGACCCAAGCACGGGTAGTGGATTTGCACGTTGACAACACGCAGCGAGTACGGGGCGTCACGCTCGAGCGCCCGGACGGCAGTCGCGAAAGCATTGGCTGCGACGCGCTGATTTTGGCCTGCAACGGCTATGGTGGTAATTCAAAACTGGTAGAGCGTTATCTGCCAACGCTGAAACATGCGCTCTATTACGGCCATGAAGGCAACCAGGGCGACGCCTTGCTTTGGGGCCAGGAAATGGGGGCAAGCACTAAAGACTTAGGTGCCTGCCAGGGCCATGGTTCGCTCGCCACCCCTCACCAAACGCTGATTAGTTGGGCACTGATGATGCAAGGGGGCATTCAAGTCAATCTTAAGGGCGAGCGCTTTTCTAACGAGCACGGCGGCTATTCAGAACAAGCCGCCAAGGTCTTGGCACAGCCAGAGCAAGTGGCTTGGAATCTGTATGACGCCCGCATTCATGAGTCCGCTCAAGCCTTCGAGGATTACCGTAATGCCCAGGAGAGCGGCGCGGTAAGAAGCTTTGCCAGCCTTGAAGAGATGGCCGCTGGCTTGAGCCTGCCACTAGCCACACTGCAGACTACTTTCATGGAGATGCAGCAGCATGCAGAGCAGCAAATGGCGGATGCGTTTGGCCGCCGTTTTGAAGCGGCGAACCTGCTCAAGCCACCCTACTACGCTATTCGTGTCACCGGAGCGCTGTTTCATACCCAGGGTGGTTTAGAAGTGAATCGCACCGCGCGCGTGCTCAATATCCAAGGTCAGGCGCTGCCCAACCTGTTCGCCGCAGGCGGTGCTGCTCGCGGCGTTTCAGGCTCCAACGACAGCGGCTACCTTTCTGGCAATGGACTGCTGAGCGCCGTTGTACTGGGGGCTGTAGCGGGCAGAAGTGCCGCTGATTTTTTGCACCTCAAGCTAGGTTCCGCTGTGCTGCCTTAGCGCTTTGACCTGTTGCTCTGCACAGGTCTAAGCACCAAGTGCTGTTTCAGCCCACTGGCGCACCTCAGGATAAGCGCGCTGCTCGAAAATCGCGAAACCGTTAAGGCTTCGGGCTTTGAGCGGGGTGAAAATCGGCATGGTTAAACCGCACAAAAAGTGTGCCACCCGTTGGGCACTTGGCGGCTGGCCGAACTGCTCGATGTGGCGCTGAATCAGCGGCGTGGCATAGCACTGAAAATCAGCAGCGGTTAGTTCAGGCTGTGGAGCTGCATCCGGTAGTTTTACCGGATGGCCGTAACACACCGAGCAGTGGCCACAGTGGCCCTCCTCACTCTGAAGGGGGGCATTAAACGTACTATCGCCAAAGTGCTCTGCCAGCCGCCGCGTTAGGCAGCTCTCCGACTCAAATAGCGCCAGCATCGATTGCAGCCGCGCAATTTCGATGCGCTCACGATGCAAGCACTCGTCATATAGTTGGCTCACCAGCGTCTCAATGGCAAAACCGGGCTGACACACCTCGTAAACGTCAGTCATCCGCTTGCCTTCCAGAGTTAGCCAGCCCTTATCTTGAAAGTACTCAAGGGCAGTGATCACTCGAGCGCGGGAGGCGTCGATCTGCTGAGCTAGCCCCGCTTGGTGTAGGCGATCAAAATCCACCGTTCCCCAGGTGCGGGCGATAGGAATACTATCGACTAAAAGTCGCACAAAGGCCGCCCGCTCGCCTTCAAAGCGGCTAACTAATTGGTCTGGCTCAAGATGATAGCGCAGCCGGTACTCGGCTAGAAATGCGAAGCGCGGAGCGATAATGCCGTGCATTTCCAACCGCACCAGCAGCGTTTTCAGCGGCAGCGGGCGGATATTGGTGTCACGGGAAAGCGTATTGAGCAGCACCTCCCACTGACGATCCGGCGCTTGACCTGCCGCAGCGATCTCTTCCAGCAGGCGATAGATACCAGCATATTCAGGGGTATCGCCGTAAACGAAGTTTTCCAGCACCCGCAAGCCATCCCGCCCGGCCAGGGTCAGGCAAGTGGAAGGTAGGCTGTCGCGTCCCGCCCGGCCAATCTCCTGGCTATAGTTCTCGATGGATTTGGGCAGGTCATAATGCACCACGTTGCGAATATCGCCCTTATCGATGCCCATGCCAAAGGCGATAGTGGCCACGATGCAGGGCGACTCGCCGCTCATAAATTGCCGCTGAATCTCATCCCGTCGCTGGGAATCTAGCCCTGCATGGTAGGCCTGGGCAGCGATCCCCTGGGCCGCCAGTGCCTTAGCGACTCGCTCGGCAGTTTGTTGCAGGGTGACGTAAATAATCGTCGGCGCTTCGCTACCCGGCTGCATCTGCGGCTTCAGCCAGTTGATCAGCTGCTGCTGGCGACCTTCCATGGCCGGAGATACCAGCAGTTCAAGATTGGAACGGTAAAAGCCGGTAGTAATCACGTTCTCCGGCGCAATGGCAAACTTCTCACCCATATCGGCTATCACCGCTGGGGTCGCCGTGGCGGTGAGCAGTAGCACCTGAGGGATAGCAAAATCGCGCTGGTAGTCCGGCAGTTTGAGGTAGTCAGGGCGGAAGTTATGCCCCCACTCAGAGAGGCAGTGGGCTTCATCGACCACCATGAGTGAAATATGCACTTGGCGCAGAAAGTGGCGAAAGCGCTCATTCTTGAGCCGCTCCACCGAGATCATAAGGATTTTCAGCTCGCCGCTTTTAGCGCGCTCCATCACCTCCCGGGTAGCATCACGGTCTTGGGTGGAATCAATGCTTGCCGCTGCCACGCCGTGGCGGGCCAGAAACGCCAGTTGATCCTGCATCAGCGCCAGCAGCGGCGATACCACCAGGGTTAAGTGCGGCAAATGCAGCGCCGGGAGTTGATAGCAAAGCGACTTCCCCGCGCCGGTGGCAAAAATCGCCGCCGTGGAGTGCCCTTCCAGCACTCTTGACACCACCGCCTGTTGGCCGCCGCGAAAGTCGTCAAAACCGAATACTTCTTTCAGCGTCTGCTGGGGTGATGAGGGGGGCATGAGCACTCCTTGATAACGAAATTCCGCCTTAAAACGCCTTCTCC
Organism: Vreelandella titanicae; assembly: GCF_014697095.1. NCBI lineage: Bacteria > Pseudomonadati > Pseudomonadota > Gammaproteobacteria > Oceanospirillales > Halomonadaceae > Vreelandella > Vreelandella titanicae. The sequence goes on from NZ_CP059082.1 coordinate 243,391, forward strand.
AGCGCAAAGCGCGGCTGGGTGTGGCCCTCTTTCGTCACTGTTTCCGTAAACATCTCAAGCGGGCGCACCCAGAGGCCGTAGTCACCGTAAAGGGCACGATACACCACCAGCGGCTCTTCGTTTTCGCTGTGCTGGGCGGTGCCAAGCACTTCGTAGAGGCTGCCTTTATAGTGGCGATAAATACCGGGAACGGGGGCGGTCATTGGCTCTCCTCTTGAGTGGCGTTTGCGGCAGTCGGCTGGTTGGCTTTTTTGGCGAGGCGTTCGAGCACCTTTGAAGCGGCGACAAAGCCAAAGGTGCCAGTCAGGAAAGTGGCAGCCCCGAAGCCTGAGGCGCAATCCAAACGCGTAGCATCACCGCTACCGGGCTTTTGCAGGCACACTTCACCGTCGGCGCCGGGATAGATCAACTGCTCGTCGGAGTAAACACACTCCACTGAGAAGCGCCGTTTGGGGTTGCGGGAAAAGCCGTAATCCCGACGCAGCCGCGAGCGCACTTTGGATAGCAGCGGGTCATGCTCGGTGCGGGTGAGGTCCGCGACCTGAATACGCGTGGGATCGGTTTGTCCACCGGCTGCACCGGTTACGGTAATGGGGATTTTGCGCCGCTTGCACCAAGCAATCAGCGCGGCTTTGGCGATCACGCTGTCGATGGCATCCACCACGTGATCGGCACCATCGGGAATCCGCTCGGCCAGGTTGGTGGGTGTCACGAAGGCAGTGTCCGCCACAATCTCAATTTCCGGGGCAATCAAGCGGCAGCGCTCGGCCAGCACATCAACCTTGGGCTGACCGATAGTACCATCCAGCGCATGGAGCTGGCGGTTGACGTTGGAAACGCAGACGTCGTCCAGGTCGATCAACGTCAGCTTGCCAATGCCCGAGCGTGCCAGCGCCTCTACCGTCCAACTGCCTACCCCGCCGACACCCACCACCACCACGTGGGCATGACGAAATGCCTCGGCTGCACGCTGGCCATAAAGACGGCGAATGCCGCCAAAGCGAAAATCATAATCTGCAGAAGGAGGTTTCACGTTAGCCGTAGGCACAGGCGAAGCGGACGGCATGCTCGATGGAGTAGCTGAGGACATCACAAACTCACTCATAACGCTTGAAGGGCGGAAGGCGTGGGGTGGGGCGGCGTGCGCACGCTATCCATCGGTAAATGCCCCGCCCAGCCAAGCTGGTTAAACAGCGCGATCATGGTGTCATCCAAGGCACAGCTCAATTGTACACGCTTGTCTAACAGCGGATGGTCAAAGGCCAAATAGGTCGCGGCGAGCAGTAAGCGCGGAGCCTTCATCTGCTCGGCAAAAAAGCGGTTGTGGACACTTTTACCGTGCTTGGCATCGCCAATAATCGGGTAGCCACGCCGGGAAAGATGGCGGCGAATTTGATGGCGGCGCCCGGTCATCGGCCGCGCCTCTACCAGGGAGTAGCGCGCCACCGGGTAGCGGTCGACCTGCACGGGCAGCTCGACGCTATCCAGGCGGCGAATATCGGTCATCGCGGGCATGGCGGGCATTTCGGCCTTGGGGCGCGTACCGTCTTCTTCCCGTAGCGGGTAATCCAAACGTTCATTTTCCGGTGCTTTACCGCGCACCACTGCCAGGTAGCGCTTTTCCACCTGGCGCTCGCTAAACGCATCGCTGAGCAGGCCAGCCACTGCCGACGAGAGAGCAAATATCATTACCCCAGAGGTCGGCCGATCCAGCCGGTGAACGGGGTAAACCCGCTTGCCAAGCTGGTCGCGTAAGCGTTGAAGCAGAAATTCGGTTTCACCACGCGCCAACGCCGAGCGATGCACCAAAAGCCCTGACGGCTTATGCACCGCGACGAGATACTCATCCTGATAGAGGATGTTGAGTGGCGTCATAACGCTCCCCGATAGTGGCTAATAAATAGTAGCTAACAATCTAAACAGGGCGCCATTGTCGCGGCTAGGCCGTGAGATGTCATCCGCGCAATACGCTATTCACGCCAGCGCTTGCTAAGAAGGCAGGTGATCAGCAGTTAATTGTTGGTGGAGTAGGAAAGAGCGGCAGTTGCCCAGGCGGGATATGCTCTTTTAGAAACGCTAAAAATGCCTGCGTCGCCGTCGGCAATGTTCGCTTGGCAAGGGTCTGGACTTCGATAAAGCGGGAGTCCATGCCCTGGTCTCGAATAGGAATCGCGACCACACGCTGCTGTTGAATGCGGTAGCGCACCGAGATTTCCCCCGCCAGCGCCACACCGCCCCCGAGCATGGCGAAGTTAATCAAAGCCTCCGTGTAATCGCTGCTAAAAATGGATTCAAACGCCAGGTTTTGACGGCTACAGCAGATATCAAACAGCTGGCGCAGGGTCGTGTCTGGCGAGGGTAACGCCAGCGGATAGCGCTGAAGCTGCGCCAGCGAGATATGTTTTTTAACGGCAAGCTCATGGTGCGGAGAAACCAGCGCCATAATGGGCGCGGGCTGCCTAAGGGCAACGGTAATATCCGCCTCAGGCTTGAGGCTAAAAGTAATGCCGATATCTGCATCGCCTTCCCTTACATACCGAGTCGCTTGGGCGGGCGCCCCCACCATCAGGTGGAAATGTATACCGCTGTAACGCTTGCGAAAAGCCGCGATTGCCGCGGGTAAAAAATCCACGGCAAAGCCTTCCGAACTAGCCAAACGTACCTTACCCCGCTGTAACCCACGCAACGCCATTATTTCGCTACCAATGCGGTCTGCTTCAAGCTGCATATGGCGAGCATGCACCGCCAGCAGCTCGCCTGCGGCGCTGGGCACCATGCCGCGGGCACGGCGTTCAAACAGCAAGGTATCCAGCTCACTCTCCAACCGGGCAATCTGACGACTGATGGCTGAAGGCGCCACATTTAGCTTCCCTGAGGCTTCACTGATAGAGCCACAGCGCACCACCTCGAGGAAGTAGCGTAACGCCGTTTCTTGTAACACGCGTGGATTCATAACGTCTCCCTTAGCCATAAGCATTGCCAAAACGGCAATGATAAATTCTAAACATTGCACTGGCGGCATGACTAATCAATAGATTAGTTTTAACTCAAGGCGGCGGCTCATCTAAAAAAATAAAAGCCTCGCTGGTACGCCAAACGCTCATAACCTTCCTTTATTAAAAAACGAGGTATGGCATGCAAACACCTAGAACTCTCTACTGCATTACGTCACTTGCTTTACTCAGCATCGCGACACCCGCATTAGCTGGCAAGGCCAACGATACGCTGGTCTATGCGTCTGACAGCGAACCCGAGAACGTTAGCCCCTACCATAACAATCTGCGTGAAGGCGTTATCCTCGCCCACCTAGCGTGGGACACGCTGATTTACCGCAACCCGCAAACCAACGAGTATGAGCCGCGCCTGGCCACCGAGTGGGAGTGGGCCGATGATAAAACCCTGGACCTTGTGCTGCGCGAAGGCGTGACCTTTCACAACGGCGAAGCCTTCAACGCTGACGATGTGGCATTCACCTTCAACTACGCGGTATCCCCCGAATCGCGAGTGGTGACACGCCAAAATGTTGACTGGATTGAAAGCGTTGAGAAGCTTGATGAGTACGAAGTGCGCATTCACCTCAAAGAGCCTTTCCCGGCAGCCCTTGAGTACCTTTCCGGCCCAATGCCAATTTACCCCGATGAGTATTTCCAGGAAGTGGGTATCGAGGGTTTTAGTCGTGAGCCCGTAGGTACCGGCCCTTACCGGATTACCAACGTCCGCCCCGGGGATGGGGTTAGCCTGACACGCTTTGATGACTACTTTGCCGACAGTCCTATTGGTCAGCCGGAGATCGCTAATATCGAGTTCAAGGCCATTGCCGATGCGGACTCACGTATGGCGCAATTAATGTCCGGTCAAGTCGATTGGATCTGGCGCGTGCCGTCGGATCAAGCTGAGTCGTTAAGCGGTATGTCTCAGCTTAGCGTGCTTGGCGGCGAAACCATGCGGGTGGGTTATATCGGGCTGGATGCCGCAACACGGGAAGATTCACCGCTAAATGACCTTCGCGTACGCCAAGCCATCAATCATGCGATGAACCGGGAAGGGCTCGCTAACGACCTAGTACGCGGCGGCAGCCAGCCCCTCTACGCCCCCTGCTTCCCGACTCAGTTTGGCTGTGAAACACAAGACGTTATTGAGTATGAGTACGACCCTGACAAAGCCCGCGAACTACTCGCCGAGGCCGGTTACGCCGATGGCTTCGACATTGACCTTCACGCCTACCGTGAACGTGACTACGCCGAAGCGATGATTGGCGACCTGCGTGCAGTGGGCATCAATGCCAACCTGCGCTTTATGACCTCCCCCGCGTTGCTGGAGCTTCAGCGCAACGGTCAAACCGATATGTCGTTCAAAGCCTGGGGCTCCTTCTCTATTAACGATGTCTCGGCGTTCGTCAGCGTCTACTTCACAGGCGGCATTGACGATCTCTGGCAGGACACTCAGGTGCAGGAGTGGTTACAAGTCGCCGATACCTCGGTAGATCCTGATGTACGCTTAGAGCACTACCAAAAAGCGTTCGCCCGCATTTCCGAGCAAGCGTACTGGGCACCGTTGTTTTCCTACTCCACCTACTACGCCCACACCGCTGATCTCGACTTCACTGCCTACCCTGATGAACTCCCCCGCTTCTACGAGGCGAGCTGGAAATAACGTTACCGATGGCATCTGATCGAGTTAACGGCAGCCGTGGAAATCACCACGGCTAGCCTTCCACAGCGAGGGAGTGATGCTTTATGTGGGCATTTGTTTTCAAGCGCACGCTAATAGCGCTTAGCGTCGCTCTGACTATTTCGGTTCTCTGCTTTAGTCTGCTGCAGCTCTCGGGTGACTTGGCGCTCTCCATTGGTGGCCCCGAGGCCACCGCCGAGCAGGTAGAACAAATCCGCGTTGATTACGGCCTGGACCGCCCGGTGATTCAGCAATTTACCACTTGGCTGTGGGGAGCCGTGCAGCTCGACTTTGGGCGTTCATATTACTACCAAAGCGAGGTAATGGATCTAGTCGTTGAGCGACTACCGGTGACGATGACCCTAGGAATATTGGCCTTGGCGATTGCGCTGGGCGTGTCTATTCCCCTCGGTGTGGTCGCCGCGCTCAAACGTGGCAGCTGGATAGACCGTATGGCCATGGCGATTGCGGTCACCGGCCAGGCAATGCCCAACTTCTGGTTTGGCTTAACGCTGATCATCGTGTTTGCCGTCAAGCTGCAGTGGTTTCCAGCCGCAGGTAGCGATAGCTGGCAAGGCTTTGTGCTACCGGCCGTTGCACTGGGCTATTACGCCACCCCCGCCATGATGCGCCTGACCCGCAGCGGCATGCTGGAAGTACTGGAGGCAGACTACATTCGCACCGCCCGGGCCAAGGGTCTGCGCACCGGCACGGTGATCTTCAAACACGCCTTGCGCAATGCGGTGATCCCGGTGGTCGCGCTGGCCGCCGTGGAGCTCGGGTTTATGCTCGGCGGGTCAGTGGTTATCGAAACCGTGTTTTCACTACGCGGGCTGGGGCAGTTGGCGTGGAACGCTATTTCACGCAATGACTATCCGGTCGTTCAGGCCATCGTACTGATCATTGCGCTGTTCTATATCGTGTTGACGCTGCTGGCCGACATTCTCAACGCAGCCCTCGACCCACGCCTGCGCGCGCGCTAACGGAGAACACCATGACAGACTCTCTTACCCCATCGGCTACCGCGCTACAAAGCCAATTAACTCCTGCTTGGCAGACGCGTCTATGGCGCAGCACGCTCAATAATCGCAGCTTGGCCATCGGCCTCTTAATCATTGCCTCGTTGGGGATTGTGGCGCTTCTAGCACCGTGGCTGGCTCCCCATGATCCCTACTTACAGGACACCGCTAATCGCATGGTGCCGCCTTTTTGGCACGACACCGGTAGCTGGACGCACCCCTTAGGTACCGACCGCCTTGGCCGCGACTACCTGAGCCGCCTTATCTTTGGCGCGCGAATTTCGCTGTTTATTGGGTTGGTGGTCGCGCTGATTTCCGGCCTGATTGGTACCACTCTGGGGGTCTTGGCGGGCTACTTTGGTGGTCGCGTTGATGCGGTGGTGAGTTACCTGCTGACCACCCGCCTGGCCATGCCCGTGGTGTTAGTGGCGCTGGCCATGGCCTCGCTGATCGGCGGATCAATGCTAACCGTTACGCTACTGCTAGGCCTGCTGCTATGGGATCGTTTCGCGGTCGTCGCCCGCTCGGCCACCCAGCAACTGCGCGATGCCGAGTATGTGCAAGCCGCCCAGGCGTTGGGCTGCCCTCTGCCCTACATTCTGCTACGCGAAGTGCTTCCTAACATTGCAGGCGCGTTGATTGTCGTCGCCACCCTTGAGGTCGCCAACGCCATTTTGCTCGAAGCAACGCTGTCATTTCTAGGCATGGGTGTGCAGCCACCCTCGCCCTCCTGGGGGCTAATGATCGCCGAAGGCAAAACCTATATGTTCTTTCAGCCCTGGGTGATTACGATCCCTGGCGGCGCGCTGTTTATGCTAGTGCTGGCGATTAACTTGCTGGGTGATGGACTGCGCGATCTCAGCGCACCGGGAGGCCGCAATGAGTAATCTATCAACCGCTGAGCATTCCGCGGCAACAAGCTCGCCTCTACTGACGGTTAAACAGCTGCGCGTCGACTTGCCCGTGGCAAAGAGCACCCTTCACGCGGTACGGGGTATCGACTTTCACGTTGAGCGTGGAGAAATGCTCTGTCTTGTAGGTGAATCAGGCTGTGGTAAATCCATGACCTCGCTGGCATTAATGGGCCTACTGCCGCGCAAGGCGCAGGTAAACGCCGACTGCCTCAACTTTGACGGCGTTGATCTCCTTACGGTGCCTGAACGTGAGCGCAGCAATCTTCGCGGTGCACGCATGGCGATGATTTTTCAAGAGCCCATGACCGCCCTCAACCCCGCCTACACCCTGGGCAATCAGCTCTGCGAAGCCCTGCGCCGCCACCAGCGGGTATCGCGTCAAGCGGCCCACGATCGCGCCCTCTATTTGCTTAAACGAGTCGGCATTAGCGCTGCAGAAGAGCGAATGCGCCAATATCCCCACCAGCTTTCGGGCGGGTTGCGCCAGCGGGTGATGATCGCCATGGCACTAATGTGTGAGCCCGATTTGATCATCGCCGATGAACCCACCACTGCATTAGATGTGACGATTCAGGCGCAAATCCTGCATCTGCTACGCGACTTACAGCAGGAGTTTGGCACGGCGATCATTTTCATCACCCACGACTTGGGTGTCGTTGCGCGTATCGCCGACCGGGTCGCCGTGATGTATGCCGGCGAAGTGATTGAAACCGCCTCTGCACAGGCCCTCTTTAAAGCCCCCAGCCATCCCTATACCCAAGGTTTGTTGCGCTGCATACCGACGCCCGGCAAGACACTGCCAGGCAGTCGTTTGCAGGCGATCCCAGGCGTAGTGCCCAGCTTGGTAGGCAAAATCGAGGGCTGCGCCTTTTGCAATCGCTGCGATCAAGCGGATGAGCGGTGCCGAACCACGCCCCCCTTACAGGCAGTGGCAGGCGAGCACTTTTCACGCTGCCACTTTGCCCATCAGCTAGCCAGCCCAGCGCCACTAAACGATCAGGAGGTAACGTCATGACAAGCACCACCTCTCCTGCAGACAGTATGGATCCTCTTGCCCTTGAACTCTGCGCGCTGTCTAAAACGTTCAAACTGGGCGGTGGCATGCTACATAAGCCTCAAACCTTAAAAGCAGTCAATGAGGTATCGCTACGCGTTCCGCGCGGCCAGGTGATGGGGCTGGTGGGCGAATCAGGCTGTGGCAAGAGCACCTTGGCCAAGATGCTGCTGGGGCTGACACCCCCTAGTTCGGGCGATGTGCTGATCAATGGCAAAGCGATTGTTAACGCTAACCAAAAGGCACTGGCCCGGCATATACAGCCGATCTTCCAAGACCCTTATTCGTCGCTTAACCCACGCCAGCGGATTGCTCAGATCGTTGGTCTACCGCTACGTATTCACGCGCTAGGCACTCCCCGTGAACAGGCAGCGAAGGTCGATCAGATGCTTGACCTGGTCGGCCTACCCAAACGCGCCGCCCAGCAATACCCCGGGCAAATGTCAGGGGGGCAGCGCCAGCGGGTGGCGATTGCCAGAGCGCTAATTATGCGCCCTGATCTGGTGATTTGTGACGAACCCACTTCCGCACTGGATGTATCGATCCAGGCGCAGATCCTCAATCTACTGCTCGACCTTAAAGATGAGTTTGGCCTTACCTACCTGTTTATTAGCCACGACCTCGCCGTGGTCGAACATCTCGCGGACCGGCTCGCGGTCATGTATCTAGGCCAGATTGTCGAAGAGGGTACCCGTGAGCAAATCTTCACCTCACCACGCCACCCATATACCCAAGCGCTACTCGCTTCCGCGTTGACCCCGGAGCCAGGTCTAGGCGTGCCCGACATAGGCCTGGGGGCAGGCCAGCCCGACCCCACTCAGCCACCTTCAGGCTGCGCTTTTCACCCCCGCTGCCCAATCGCTCAACCGCAATGCTCAGAGCAGACACCCAAGCTGAGCGCTATTACGCATGCTTCCGGTCAAGCTTTTGGCAAGGGCAGCCAGGCGCGTGTCGCCTGCCACCTTGCCTAAACATATTTAATCAATATTTAACGTTAAAAGGAGTGCTTATGACGCGCCAACACGCCTTAGATCATGCCAAAGATTACTTTGACAGCGGCGATTTTTATGACCAGCTTGCCCCGCGCATTGCCATCCGCAGCGAAAGCCAGGAATCGAATAGACAGGAAGAGCTTCACCGCTACCTTACTGAACAGATCATTCCGGATATTGAGCAGCTCGGTTTTAGCTGGGACATTGTTGATAACCCGGCTGAAGGGTTTGGGCCGTTTCTGCTTGCTGAGCGCCTTGAGCCAGAAGCCTCGTTCAGCGTATTAACTTACGGTCATGGCGATGTCATCCGCGGCTATGACGACCAATGGGCTGAAGGGCTTTCGCCTTGGAAAATCACCCAGCAAGGTGATCGCTGGTACGGGCGTGGCACGGCGGATAACAAAGGCCAGCACACCATCAATTTAGCCGCGCTGGGCTGCGTGCTGAAAGCAAGCAATGGGCGCCTGGGCTATAACGTTAAGCTGGTGCTGGAAATGGGCGAGGAGACGGGCTCCCCTGGCTTAAAAGAGATCTGCCACCGCTACCGTGACCGCCTCGCCGCCGATGTGTTTATTGGCTCAGATGGGCCGCGTTTGAATGCCGACGCTCCCACGCTGTTTTTAGGTTCACGGGGTTCCTTCAATTTCGACCTTAAACTCCAGGCCCGTGAAGGCGCTCACCACTCGGGCAACTGGGGTGGCGTATTAAAAAACCCTGCGGTGCGTCTGGCCAATGCACTCGCCACACTGGTGGATGCCAACGGCGTTATTCAAATCCAAGGCCTACGGCCTGACCCAATACCCGAAGCCGTGCGTAAAGCGCTCGCCGCATTGGAAGTCGGCGTCGGCGACAATGCCCCCACTATCGACACTGACTGGGGTGAGCCAGGACTATCGCCCGCTGAACGACTGTTTGGCTGGAACACCTTAGAAGTGCTCGCCATGAAGGCGGGCACCCCGGATGCCCCGGCCAATGCTATTCCGCCAACGGCCTATGCCCACTGCCAACTGCGTTATGTGGTGGGCAGCGACCAGGACAATTTTCTCGTCCATTTACGCCATCACCTGGATCAACACGGCTATCACGATATTGAGGTAAGCGCTGCGCGCATGTCGCAAATGGCGGCGACACGACTCGATCCTGAAGACACCTGGGTGGGCTGGGCGTTGGCCTCTATGCAACGCTCCACCCATAAAACGCCGACGCTGCTACCCAACTTAGGCGGCTCGTTACCCAACGATGTGTTTGCCGAAACCCTGGGCTTACCCACGCTATGGGTTCCACACTCCTACCCCTCCTGCTCCCAGCACGCGCCTGACGAACACCTATTGGGGAGCATCGCTTCAGAGGCACTGATCTTAATGGCGGGGCTATTCTGGGATTTGAGTGACCAAGGATCAGACATCATGAGAGAGAAAGCCTTATGCAAGACGAACTAACCCAACAGGTTTGCGCGTGGCTGGAAGGCCAGCAGCAGGCGATGCAAGATTGCCTTGAGGCGTTGGTCAATATCGATTCCAACAGCTACGACAAAGCAGGCACGGATGCGGTTGCCGATCAGATTACTCAATGGCTTGAACAAGATGGCATCACCGTCATACGCCACCAGCGCCCTGAGTCAGGCGATATTTTAGAAGCACAACTGGGAGGAACTGGCCAAGGCCATGTGCTCTTAATGGGCCACCGCGATACGGTTTTTCCGACCGGCACGGTGGCTAGCCGAGGTTATACCCAGCAAGACAACGTTGGCTTTGGCCCTGGCGTTGCCGATATGAAAAGCGGCCTGGTGATGAACTGCTTTGTGCTGCGCGCATTAAGCCGCCTGCCCAACTGCCCGCTTCCCGTTCGCGTACTGTTTACCGCTGATGAGGAGATTGGCTCGCCAGAGGGGCGGGCGTTTATCGAAGCGGCTGCCCAGGGGGCACGCGCCGCCTTAAATGTCGAGCCAGGGCGGGTCAGCGGCAATGTGGTCACTGGCCGCAAAGGAGGTGCTGGTTTTTTGATCAACGTCACCGGCAAAGCCGCCCACTCCGGCGTGAGCCATGCCGATGGCGCCAGCGCCATCGAAACACTCGCCCGCAAGATCATCAAGCTGCATGCGTTGACCGATTACGAGGCAGGTATCACCACCAATGTGGGCACCATCACCGGTGGTGTATCACGCAATACCGTCGCTCCTTTCGCGTCGGCACAGTTGGACACTCGTTTTGTTACCACCGCCCAGCGTGATCAGCTGTATAAAGCCATTGAGGCGATTATCGCGGAATCCGACGTTCCCGACACTCTTGCGACCATAGAACAAACCTCTGAATTTTATCCTCTCGAAGCACGTATGAGCAGCGCGCTGTTTGAGCTTTATCAGGTTCAGGCTAAGGCGATCGGGTTTGCTGTTGACGGCGAATTCACTGGCGGCTGTTCTGATGCGGGCTGGACGGCCAGCCTGGGCATTCCCACTCTGTGCGGTCTTGGCCCTGTCGGCGCAAAAATGCACACTGACGAAGAGTACTGTTTGCTGGACACACTGGTGCCGCGCACTCAGGCACTCGCTGCTACGTTATTGAATTTGCACGATGTATCCTTTGCTTCGGCACGTTAAATTGGCAATGTAACTGCTAGCCAACTACCTTGAGTAAGCAACGCTGCTACAGCGTTTCCATGGATTCGGAAGGAGATCAACATGCGCTATTCAACTATACGTTTCTCAACACCGCTTACCGCTATTGCCGCCTCGCTGCTGCTCGCCACCTCAGCGGCACAAGCCAATGAAACGCTTGATGTCGAGATGCATAAAGTCAGCACCGAGGGTAATGAAGAGTCAATCGGTACCGTATCCCTTGAACATACGGATCACGGCTTACTGCTAACACCTTCATTGACGGGCCTTGAGCCTGGGGTCTACGGTTTTCACGTTCACCAGAATGCCAGCTGTGATCCCGCCGAGAATGACAGTGGCGAGATGACCGCAGCACTGTCGGCTGGCGGACACTATGACCCTGAAGAAACCGGCACTCACCAAGGCCCCTATGGAGAAGGTCATTTAGGCGATCTACCGGTGCTAACGGTTAATGAAGATGGCGAAGCCAATCTCCCCGTCTTGGCGCCGCGCTTGAGCATGGAAGATATGCCTGGCCGCAGCTTGATGATTCACGAAGGCGGCGACACCTACAAAGATGAACCCCACCTGGGCGGCGGCGGCACCCGGATGGCCTGCGGCGTCGTTGAGTCTTAAGCTTTACCGTTGTTATTAATCGACAAAATGGGCAGCCACTCAGCTGTCCATTTTTTTGCTTACGGCCCACTAAAGTCTAACTGTGATTTTATAGTGGTTATCTGTACATTCAGCTCTGCTAAAGAAGTGCCTGCTTGCATGCTCTCCGACATGCTCGCCCATCCCCCTCACTGCTCTAGGTACCTTAGATGATCACCTTTATCGTATCGATCCTGCTGCTGATAGCGGGCTACTTTACCTATGGGAAATTCGTTGAGCGTGTGTTTGTCACTGACCGCAAGCGTCAAACGCCCGCTTTCAGCATGCGCGACAACATTGACTATGTGCCGATGAACACTACGCGCAATTCACTCATTCAGTTATTAAACATTGCCGGTGTCGGCCCTATTTTTGGCCCGATTCTCGGCGCTCTGTATGGGCCAGTGGCGTTTGTGTGGATTGTGATTGGCTGTATCTTTGCCGGTGCTGTTCACGATTACCTGACCGGCATGATCTCGATCCGCAACCACGGCGCTCACCTGCCGCAACTGGCCGGCAAGTTCCTGGGTAAAGCGATGAAGCATGTGGTCAATGGTTTCGCGATTCTGCTGCTGCTTTTAGTCGGTACGGTATTCGTCACCTCGCCTGCGGCGCTGCTGGCCAATATGACCTCGCTGTCGTTAACGCTGATCATCGTCGCTATCTTTATTTATTACTTGATTGCCACCCTGCTGCCGATTGATAAGGTCATTGGCCGTATCTACCCCTATTTTGGCGCCCTGCTGCTGTTCAGCGCGGCGGGTATCGGTATCGGCTTGATCATCACGGGCGCTCCGATTCCTGAGCTCTCGTTCCAGAACATGCACCCTGACGCCGCACCGATTTTCCCGCTGCTGTTTTTAACCATCTCCTGCGGCGCGCTTTCAGGTTTTCATGCCACCCAAACGCCGATTATTTCGCGCACCACCCAAAACGAAACCAATGGTCGCAAAATTTTCTACGGCATGATGATCACCGAAGGCATTATCGCGATGATCTGGGCGGCCGCCGCCATGAGCCTGTTCTATGGCGACCAGTCGCTTTCCGATGTGCTGGCGGCCGGTGGCCCTGCTGCGGTGGTCAGCGAAGTTTCTACCACCATGCTCGGCGCTATAGGCGGCACCCTGGCGGTACTCGGCGTTATTGTGCTGCCAATCACCTCGGGCGATACCGCTTTCCGCAGCGCGCGGATGATCATCGCCGACTACATCAAGATCGATCAAAAGCCGATTATGAAGCGCGTCATGGTCGCTCTACCGCTGTTTGTGGTGTCTTACGCGTTAACGCACATGGACTTCACACTGCTGTGGCGCTACTTCTCCTGGGCGAACCAAACCACCGCCGTGATCGCGCTGTGGGTAGGCACCATGTACTTGGTGCTGTCGCGTAAGCCTCACTGGATTACCTCGATCCCAGCCACCTTTATGACCATGGCCACGTTTACCTACTTAGCCTACGCGCCGATCGGTTTTGGTCTACCGCTGCAGCTAAGCTATGTGGTGGCCGCGTTAGGCACACTCCTTTGCATTGCGCTGTTTATGAAGCGTGTCCGTCGCCTAAGCCGGGCAACTTTTGCTGTTGATGAGCCGGCGGTACCAAGCCAGTTTGTGGACAGCGGTGAGGCGATTGCCGCTAAATAGTTAGGCGCTCCATAACGTTACCGCCACACTCTCTTCATAGGACGCTCTTCACACAAGAGTCACGCCACAAAAAAGGGCACACATCAGCCACATAACCGTGTTTGATGCGTGCCCTCGCTTTTTCTACTATCTCTTTTATCCTACCTTTTCTCCCCTACTCCTCATGTTTATCGCTTCCATGCTACTGCGGTATAGACGAATACAGGCAGGGCCTACTCTAGGGGTATCGACCAGAAGTAGGTCTCGCCGGAACTATCGTCCACACCGTCGTTGTCGCTGACCAGCCAGGCGTTGCCATTATCGTTGATCGCCATTCCTTCAATCTTGTCCACCACAAAGCCGTTGTAGCTGGCCAGGTCGGGAATCAGGTCGCGCACTAGCTGTTTCTCGACCACCGGCAGCTCACCGCCCAGCGGGGCGGGTTCCAGGCCGTCCAGGGCAACGCGGGTCACTTGCTTAACCTTCGCCTCGGCGCCGATCTGGTTGTCGCGCTCGATCAAATAAAGCCAATCGCCATGGGCGGTGATTTCGGAGAGGCCAATCCAACCCTGTTCCACGTTATCCAGCGGGTAATGAACAGCGGCCCACTCGCCACTGTCGATATCAAAACGCAGCAGCTTGACCATGCCCTCGGGGTCATCCTGCCAAGGGCGCTGCACCGCCAGCCACAGTTGATCATCAATGCGCGTGACGCCTTCTAATCCCCACTTCAATGCCTGTTGAGCGAGCGCCTCGGGCAGTGCAATTCCTTGGATAATCTCGCCGTCGGAACCCACATGATAAAGGGTGTTGGCAAGGCCTTTGTCGTTACCTTCGGAAGCGACCCAGAAGCCACCTTCACCATCGGTGGTAATGCCTTCCATATCCAGCCCTAGCGCAGGCTCACCGTTGCGGGTCACGTCCAGTGCTGCCGTAATCCGCGCCGGGGAGGCTGAGGGGTCGATGGTAAAGATGCGCGGCTGGGCGCTGTAGAAGCTGTCGTTGACCGCGTAGAGCATGTCATCAGCGGCGACCAAACCGGAAAGTGCGCCCCAGCCGATCAGTTCATCAGCGCCCGCCGAGGTCAGGGTGGGATAGACCGCTGGCGCATCCTGGTATTGATAAATCATGACATGGGCGCGGGGGCCGCCGTCTTCGCCCAGATCCCCTTCATTGGCGGTGGCTAACAGGCCACGGCTGGGAATCGCCACGGCGCCTTCGGGAGACAGGCCCGAGGGCAGTAGCTGGGTGAGCTGCGGTTCGGCCAGGTTGCTAACGTCATAAACGCCCACCAGCGAGCCGCGCTCGGAAAGCAGGAAGACATAGGGCGTACCTTCGAACACCGCAAACTCCATCCCCTCCGGCTCGCTGCCTTTGGCATCCGAACGCTTATCGGGGTAGTGACCCGCTTCAATCACCGCGCGCTCGAATGAAGTACCTGACTCGTATACCACCTCGCCACGCTTGTTGAAGATCGTCCAGCCGCGCGCGCCGCCATCCATATCGCCTTCGTTGGCAATAGCGAAGTGGTCGTTGTCGATCCACTGCAGCGCATCCGGCTCGCGCAGACGCTCGGCTTGCTGCTCGTTGAAGATCAGTGCACCGTCATCGCTGGCGTCAATGCCGTCCAGGTCGACAGTCCCGGCGCTGAAATCCGCCACCACCTTACCGGCGTAGTCGAGCACCACTAGGTGGTTGTTCTCCTGCACGGTCACGACGGTCTCACCCAGGGTGTTGATATCGACAAACTCCGGCTCGGGATCCTCGGGGGCGATCTCGGCGAGCCCGGTTACGTCGGCGTAGAGCAGGCTGTCACAGTTAACCAGCCCTTCCGCATTGATCTTCACCAGTGCCACGGAACCGCCGGGCATCTGCGGTACACGTCCATCGCCCGCCTCTTCGTCGCGTTCGTTCTCAATGGCGACAGCGACAAAGCGCCCATCGGGGGCCGCAGCGGAAGCTACACTATCGGGCTGTCCGTCCAGCGGGCAGGAGGCGAGTATCTCGCCACTGGCTAAATCGACCGTGCGCAGCTCACCGGAAGGCTCGCTGTAGGAAACCGATGTATTCACTCCGACATAGGCCATATTGCCGAGCACCGATACGGCCGTAGGCTCACCGTCCATAACGATATTACCCAGCGGTTGCGGATTAGCCGGGTCACTGATATCGATGCGCCCGATCACGCCCAGCGGGCTATCGGTATACACCAGCGTCATGCCATCACCGGAGGCAGCAATGATTTCAGGCGCGGTCTCGCGTGTACGATCCTCGCCCTCAGCCATATTATCGGGAACCGCAAAGCTGGCGATGCGGTTGAAATGTTTATCTGCCGCGCCTGCCGCTTGCGTGGCGGCCAGCACAACAGCCAGCGCCAACAGGGTTGGTCTGCGTTTGAGTATCATGATGGAGTTAATCCCTTGCCTAAGCTTAAGAAACGACTGATTAAGTTATTAAACTTGCTATGTCCGATTAACCATCCAACATCATAACGATGTCAGGCTTATGACACTCACTGGCTAAGTTAGCGCCGTTGGCTATCGGCACACCTCAGCGCGAAATCCAGGTTGCCGCGAAGATGGGTAAGTAGTGAAGGAACGCATAGGGGAAAAGGGAAGCAGGAAAATCGATAGGTTAAAGGAGACCTTAGAACGAAAGCAGCCAGTCAGTTAGCCCTGACTGGCTGCTTTTTAGCTAGTTTTGGTTGCTAGCTTACTTCTATACATACGCGACATACGCGCGATAGCGTTTTACTCGTCGCCTGCCATCTGCATTTGGCGTTGCATGTAATTCTGAATACCCACCTTGTCGATCAAACCAAGTTCCGTTTCGATGTGATCGATATGGTCTTCTTCGTCGGCGAGCAGATCGCGGAGCATGTCGCGGGTAACGTAATCTTTAACGCTTTCACAATAGGTGATGGCTTCGATGTAGTCGTTGCGGCCATCGTGCTCAATTTTTAGATCGCTTTCGAGCATTTCTTTGACGTTTTCGCCAATGTGCAGCTTGCCCAGGTCTTGCAGGTTGGGAATGCCTTCCAGGAATAGGATACGCTCGATGATCTTGTCAGCGTGCTGCATCTCTTCGATGGACTCATCGTATTCCCACTTGGCGAGTGCTTTTAGGCCCCAGTCTTTGTACATCTTGGCGTGCAAAAAGTACTGATTGATCGCAACCAGTTCGTTGCCGAGCGCCTTATTGAGATGCTCAATAACTTTCGTATCACCTTTCATGACGTCACCTTTTCTACTGTAATGCTGATGTTTAATCTAGTTTAGACAATACGATCAAGCAGTTACGTTTGGAGAAGAGTATAGGCGCAAATAGCTATACCCCCAGCGTTTCTGAGAGTATAGATAAGATGATTAAAAGTTCAAGCAAATCAGTTATTTGCTAAAGATAACCCTAACAATAGTGATTCGCGTCACACGGCGTAGGCAAGGCCCATATCGGCTTCTTGACGTGCTTCCTGAACGGCATCGCGGGTAATTGATTTAGCGTAGCACGCGCACTTACCGCACTGCGTTGCGCAGCCGGTTGCCTCGCGTACTTCTCGCCAGCTGCGCGCTCCGTCGCTAACGTGCTGGCGAATCTGATGATCGGTTACTCCCTTGCACACGCAAACGTACATGGCGACACCTCATAAAAATCATGAGATGAATGTAAATGATTCGCATACATCTTATCAAGTAGAAATGACTGCTTTTTGCTATCCATTCGTCTTAATAAGCAAGAGCAGCAAAATAACGTACTGGCGTAAAAGCACTTTTTGCCCCATACCAGCTGAAATTATTTTTTCGGCAAAACCACCGTTTGCGTGTTGGAAGCAATATCCGGCCAGCTACGCCGCTGTTTATCGAACAGCACCCATAAGTAGCCCAAACCAAACGCCAGCAGCGAGAGCCACGCCACCGCGCAGCGGATGAGGCATTGCTTCAAGTTCAGTGAATACCCGTCTACCGTTTGCACCCGTAATCGCCATGCCTGCATACCCAAGGTCATACCACCGCGCGACCAGGAGAAAACAAAAAACAGCGTGACAAAAAACACCAGCAAGAGCTGCAAACTCAAAACATCGCTGGCCGTAGTGCCAATCTCTTCGGGCTGTTGACCCAGCACATAGCGGAAAAACAGCATATGCACGACGGTCACCGCAATCCAAATCGCGGTGACCAAAAAGCCGTCATACAGCATGGCGCCCAGTCGTCGGCCAAGACCGGCTGGCCATACGCTGTCCAACTGAGTAAAGCGTCGTGTTTGCATAGTTCTCTTCGTGGTTGCTGGCTGTTTCTGGACGATACGAGGCTGTGATGGCTACTATTGCGGCATTAACCATTGCGACGTAGAAAGTAGATCCCGACCCCAGCGCAGGCCAGAGTCGGCACCAGTACGGCCCAGACGGGTGAAAAGCCAAATATCGTCGAGGCGGGCGCCAGTAGATCCTGAACGTACTTAAAGCTCAGCCCAGTGACAACGCCATAAAACACCCGAGTACCAGCGGCCACGGTGCGCAGCGGGCCAAATACAAAGGAGGCGGCAATCAGCACCAGCGACCCCATGGTGAGCGGCATCAGCATCTTCTGCCAAAAATACAGCAGTGCCTGATCATTCTGCAGGTTCTGCTCTTCAAGGAACTGGGCATAGGCCCAAAGCTCGCTGGGCGCCTGACTCTCAATATCGCGCAGCAGCCTCTCTAGCTGGGTGGGGGTGAAAGAGGTGTCCCAACCCATGCTTGCCATCTGCTCAGACTCGGTGTGATCGTCAAAAATACGCGTGGTAGCGACGTTTTCCAAACGCCAGGCATCGTTTTCCCAGTGTGCGCGCTGAGCGTAAGTGGCTTCGACCAGTTGGCGGTCATCAAAGCGATAGCGGGTTAAATCGAGCACGACGTTATCCGCGCGAATTGCCCCAAAACGGTAGACGCTGTCACCCTCTACCTGCCAGCCGCTGCGACTGGTCAACACAGCGCCTTCACCCTGGAGTTTTTCCAGCCGCCACGCCTCGGCATACTGCTCGGTGCGTGGGCTAACGTATTCGGCAACTAACAGCACCACGACCACGACCACCAGCACGGGTTTCATCACCCCCCATACAATGCGCGCCAGAGAACGCCCAGCGGCGCGCATAACGGTGAGTTCGTTACTTGAGGCCATACTGCCCAAGCCAATTAGCGCGCCGATCAACACCGCCACCGGGGCATACTGATAAAAGCGCCAAGGCGTGCGCATAAGCAGGTAAAGCAATGCATCGAGTGCGGTATAACCCGCCTGTACATCACCTAAATCATCGATATAGGCAATGGTAATATCCAACCCAAGCAGCACGAACTGGACGACGATAATGGCCGCCAGTACGTTGCGGGCGATGTAACGATCAAGACGATCAGCTACCGTTAACAACTTCAGCATCAGCGCGTCCCCTTACGTTGCGAGCGCCACAGCATTAGCAGGCCCAACCCTAAGAACAGTCCGTGTACCGGCCACACCCCCAACGTAGTCGGCCAGGTGCCGCTGCCAGTAGCATCGACCACTGCCAGAAGCAGACTGAGATAGGCGACGTATAAAAAGACGGCGGGCAGTAGTTTACCAAAGCGCCCCTGGCGGGGATTAACCCGGGAAAGCGGCTGCGCCATCAAGGCCAGCACAAACACCATAAGCGGGAGTCCTGCCCGCCACTGCCACTGGGCTTGGGCACGGGGGCTTGGATTACTCCATAGCGCAGGCGTAGTGGCGTACTCCAGTGAATCCAGTTCCTGCCGGTCGCGATTCAGCCCTAGTCGCAATGTATAACGCTCAAACGTTAGCCGCTCGGCACTCTTATCGCCCGGCGTCACCCCGTAGCGCTCACCGTCATCCAACACCAGAAAACGGCTACCCGTTTCGAGGCGGGTTTCCTGATAGCCCGATGCCGCCCGGGTAACGTAGTCGTGAGTACCTTCGTCGCCTTGTTGGTTCTGCTCGTGCACCAGCACATCCTGCATTTCCGTTCCGTCGCTTGAGAAGCTGCCGATATAGGCGGTACGGCCACCGCCGAACTCTTGAAAGCGCCCCGGCGCCAACACGGAAACATCCAGGCGACTGCGCTGCTCTTCCAGCGCGGTCTCGGTTTGCAGCGCCCCAAAAGGCGTTAGCCACAGGCTGCAGACACCGACCAGTACCGCCACCACGCTGGCAGGCAGCAACGTCACCTTCAATAGCCGCGTGGAGCTCATCCCACAGGCGACCATTACAGTGATTTCGCTGTTCATATAGAGCTGCCCGTAGGCGAGCAGGATGCCTAGAAAAAACGACAGCGGTAGAATCAGTTCCATAAAGCCAGGCAGGTGAAACATCATCAGACTGCCTAGCATGGTGACGGGAATATCGCCCTCCGCCGCGTCCGAAAAATAGCGGATAAAGCGGCTGCCCATAATCACCAGCAGTAGAATGCCAGCGACTGCCGACATGGTGAGTAATACTTCGCGAGTTAGATACCGAAATAAAATCAACGCGCTCTCCGGCTAGTCGTGCAGGATGCCATGCAATAAGCGTATGGCTTGGGTACACTAATCAAACTATTTTCAGTCCCTTTTCAAAATCAAAAGCAACGGGGCATTATCCCGAATCCCTCGATGCTTGTCTTGTTGGAGACGTCATGGAATTTTCCGTTCAGACCGCGAACCCAGCCAAAGCTGAAACACCCTGCCTTTTGGTGCCGGTTTATAAAGGGGGCGACTTCCTGCCCACCGTTGCCAAACTGGACGACGCCAGCGAGCGCCTGATTGGCCAATTGCTCGAACGCGGCGACTTTGACGCAGCACTGGGCAACGTGCAACTGGTACCCTTTGCGCCAGGCCTGGGGGCCGAACGCATTTTGCTGGTGGGCTTGGGAGAGCGCGAAAAATGCCAGGAAGCGGCCTTCATCAAGGCGCTGGATGCGGCCATGACCGCGCTAGTGAAACTGCCTATTGACGAAGCCAGCGTAGTATTTGGCGATGTTCCGTTGACTGACCGCGATGCGGCCTGGAAAGCACGCAAGGTAATGGAAGCTGCGGAGCGGGCTATCTATCGCTTTGATCAGTTCAAATCCTCGCCCACGCCAACCCCCAGCCTTGCCAAGCTGACGTTAATTATCACCGATGCCGACGCTGTCCCGCAGGCTAAGCAGGGTGCGCTAGTGGGCAACGCTATTGGCCAAGGCATCAACTACACCCGCACGCTGGGCAACCTGCCCGGTAACGTCTGTACGCCCAGCTATTTAGCCGAGCAGGCAGAGCAGTTGGGTCGCGACTCACAAGGCGCGCTCGAGGTCGATATTCTCGATGAAGAAGCGCTGGAAGCCCTGGGTGCAGGCTCGCTACTATCCGTAGGCCGCGGCAGCAAAGAGCCGACACGCCTGATCGTTATGAAGTACCAGGGCGCCGAAGAAAGCGAAGAAGCACCCCATGTATTGGTAGGCAAAGGCATTACTTTTGATACCGGCGGTATTTCGCTCAAGCCCGGCGAAAGCATGGACGAAATGAAGTTCGATATGTGCGGCGCCGCCAGCGTGTTCGGCACCGTCAAAGCGGTATTGGCGATTAAACCCAAGCTCAACCTGGTATTTATCGTTGCCGCCGCGGAAAACATGCCAGATGGCAATGCCACCAAGCCCGGTGACATCATCAAAACCCTCAAAGGTTTGACCGTCGAAGTGCTTAACACCGACGCGGAAGGCCGCCTGGTGCTGTGCGATGCACTCACCTACGCCGAGCGCTTTACTCCCGCCAGTGTAGTGGATATCGCCACTCTCACCGGCGCCGTGATTATTGGCCTGGGCCACCACGCCACCGGCCTGCTCTCCAACGACGATGACTTGGCACTGGATCTGCTGGATGCGGGCGAAGCCGCCTGGGATCGCGCCTGGCACTTGCCACTGTGGGATGAGTATCAAGAGCAGCTTGAGTCCAACTTTGCCGACCTTGCCAATATTGGTGGCCGCCCCGCGGGCACGATTACCGCTGCGTGCTTCTTGTCACGCTTTGCCGATCACTTCCCCTGGGCGCACCTGGATATCGCCGGCACCGCATGGCACTCCGGCAAGCAAAAAGGCGCCACCGGCCGCCCCGTTGGGCTGTTAACCCAGTACCTGCTTGACCGTGAAGCAGACGCCCAAGTAGAAAATAGCGACGTCTAACAACACAATCGGGCAATCAACGGTTGCCTTTATTTGACGCAACCGTTACACCTAAACCCATTAGCGTGTGCCTTATCTCAAGGCACACGCTACGACCACTTTAACGCTTATATTACGACGCCTATATTTGCCCTTCAGGGCTTGGATCAAGTAGAGAGAACATGCCGTGCCCACTAACTTTGAGATTCTGCCATCCAACCAGCCGATAGCCGATGAGATCCGTGACAACATTCTCAAAAACCCCGGCTTTGGCAAACACTTTACCGATCACATGGCCCATGTGCGCTGGACGGTTGACGCCGGCTGGCACGGACACCAAGTGCGCCCTTACGGCCCGCTAACGCTGGATCCCGCCGCCTCTGTGCTGCATTACGGCCAGGAAATTTTTGAGGGCATCAAGGCCTATCGCCATGCCGACGGCTCTATCTGGACGTTCCGCCCTGAGAAAAACGCCGAGCGCTTCCGCCGCAGTGCCCGCCGGTTAGCGCTGCCGGAACTTTCCGATGAAGACTTTATTGGCTCGCTAAAAGCGCTATTAGCGCAAGACCATGTCTGGGTACCGACACCCGCCAGCGCCTCTGACGAGTGCAGCCTCTACCTGCGTCCGTTTATGATCGCCTCGGAAGCCTTCTTGGGCGTACGCCCCGCCCATGAGGTGGACTACTACGTGATCGCCTCCCCCGCGGCGGCGTACTTTAAAGGCGGCATTGCCCCGGTATCAATCTGGCTCTCGTCTAACTACAAGCGCGCAGCCCCCGGCGGTACTGGCTTTGCCAAGTGTGGCGGTAACTACGCTGCTTCATTGGCTGCGCAGAAAGAGGCCGAAGCCCACCAGTGTGGTCAGGTCGCGTTCCTCGATGCCGCTGAAAACAAGTGGGTGGAAGAACTCGGCGGCATGAACCTGTTCTTCGTCTTCAAAGATGGCCGCTTGGTGACCCCGCGCCTGACCGACACGATTTTGGAAGGCGTGACCCGCAACTCGGTACTAACCCTGGCGAAAGATGAAGGCCTAACGCCGGAAGAGCGCCCGATTAGCATTGACGAATGGCGCGAAGGCGCGGCGTCTGGCGAGATCACCGAGATCTTTGCCTGCGGTACCGCCGCGGTTATCACCCCAGTAGGTGAACTGGTCAGCGAAAACGAGCGTATCAAGCTAGCTGCCGGTGGCAATAATGAGATTGCCATGCGCATTCGTACCAAGCTGCTCGACCTGCAGTATGGCCGCAGCGAAGATAAGTACGGCTGGCTAACCCAGCTGGTTTAAGCGGTTTTAAAACCAGCGCTTATCCTTTCAGCACCGCCGCATTCTTGCGGCGGTGCTGTTTGCAATCGACGTATCTGAAATCGTTTTACCTGGAACCGCTATGGCGCGCATTGATTTCTACATTCTGCCCGATACCACCTTGGAGGCGCGCTTGCAGTTCGCCTGCAAACTGGCCGAGACCATCTGGCGCAAAGGCTACCGCCTGCATCTCCACTGTGAAGACAAAGCCCTCGCCGAGCAGGCCGATAACGCGCTATGGAATTTCCGCCCGGACGCCTATTTACCCCATGCTCTAGAAGATAGCGAGATGGCTGCCAGCGTGCCGATTACGCTAGGTTGGCAGCAGTTGCCGGTGCCCACGGAAGAAACCGCGCTGCTTAATCTACACCCGGAAATACCCGAAGGCGTAGAGCGCTACGCGCGAATTGCCGAGATTATTAATCAGCACCAACAGGTGCTGGTCGCCAAACGCGCCTGCTGGCAGCGCTATAAAGAGATGGGCCATGAGGTCGTGCCGCATAAATTGGGGTAGGCACAATGCATCCAACGCGAAGAGGCTTGACCAGACGCTGAAATTGACGCCTTTCTCCATCGCGAGCTGAAGCGAAGTAAGCCATGACGATAAGTGAACTTCTTGATATGGTCGCACGCGGCGAAGACAGCCGCCACCAGTTCAAACGCGATGCCACCAACGCGGATGGCCTTGCCGCTGAGATGGCCGCCTTTGCCAACAGTGGCGGCGGGTGGTTGTTGCTGGGCGTCAATGATGACGGCTCAATTGCAGGGCTGGATGGCGCGGCGGTACGGCGGTTGAACCAGCTACTTGGCAACGCTGCCTCCCAGCATGTACGTCCTCCCGTGCATCCGCTGACCGAGAATGTGCAGACAGATCAGGGCATTGTAATAGTGATGGAGGTGCCCGATGGGCTGGCCAAACCGTATCTTGATAATCAAGGCCGCATTTGGGTCAAGCAGGGGTCGGACAAACGGCATGTGACCTCCCGCGAAGAACTGCAGCGCATGTTCCAGCGTTCTGGGCTGGTTTACGCTGATGTAGTACCAGTAGCGGGTACTTCGGTGGAGGATATCGATGACAAGGCGTTTACTGGCTACTTCAATCGCCGCTATGGTGAGAGCAGCGAGTTCTCCGGTCTGACACGGGAGCAGTTGCTGCAGAACTTGGGCCTGGGCGATGGGCAGGAGTTGAATCTGGCGGGGCTGATGCTGTTTGGTCGCAATCCTCAGCGCTGGCGTCCGGCCTTTGAAGTGAAGGCAGTGGCCTTCCCCGGCACCGCGCTGCACGATACTCGCTACCTGGATAGCGAAGATATCAAGGGCACCCTACTGGAGCAGTTCCGTGGCGCTTTTGCCTTTATCAAGCGCAATTTGCACCATGTGCAGCACGGGCGTAGTTTCAACACCCTGGGCGAGTTGGAGATTCCCGAAACGGCGCTGGAAGAGTTGTTGGTCAATGCCTTGATTCACCGAGACTACTTCACCAGCGCTTCCGTCCGCTTGATGGTCTTTGCCGATCGTGTGGAGATTGTCAGCCCTGGCCACCTGCCGGATAGCCTGAGCGCTGAGGACATTCGCCGGGGTAAGACCATCCGCCGTAATCCTACGCTCACCGAACATGCCAGCCATATCTTACCCTATCGCGGTATGGGCAGTGGCATTCCACGAGCGCTTGAGGCATGGCCAAAGATTGACTTGCTTAATGACCCTTCAGGCAATCAATTCAGTGCAATCGCTTGGCGGCCAGAGGCGGAGTGGACGGACGATACCCCACCAGTCACCGGGGAAGTCACCGGGGAAGTCACCGGGGAAGTCACCGGGGAAGTCACACGACTACTCGCGGTCTTGCAAGGCGAAATGAAGCGCTCAGATATACAAGCAGCGCTTGGGTTGAAGCATGAAGACCACTTTCGGGAATCCTATCTGCGTCCGGCATTAAAGGTCGGCGCTATTGAAATGACAATTCCAGACAAGCCACGCAGCAGCCGTCAGAAGTACCGTCTGACAGCAGCCGGGCAGAAATGGGTAGCCACTCAAGGAAGACAACATTGATATGGGCAAACCAACCTGAAAAGAGGGAAGACTGGTCAAGGTCAATGCCCTGAGAATTGATTGATTCGATCCGTCAAGGTGCCAGCGAAGGCGAGCTCCCCTCGGCAGCGTGAGCTCTGCTCTGAGCGTGCCGTCTGGAGCGGTGGCCGCTAACCAACTTCAGCAACGCATCCAGTCAATGCTGTTCGAACATACCAACATCTCGAAGAAGCCCGAGAAAATCATCAGCCACAAACACGTGACCCCGCACTTGGCGGGGTCATCAACGGAAGTCGGCAATCGCTGTCAGTGCGTCCCAGGCGTCTTTGCCTTAGCCCCCCTGTTGCTGCATCTGCTCCTGCATCTGTTGTTGCATTTGCTGCTGCTGTTGAGCCACGGCCTCATCCAGTTGATCGCGCTGCTCCTGAGTGAAAACGCCTTCGATCTGAGACTGTATGATAATGCTATCCGCGGTCATCTCGGCCGTTAGGTCACCAAGACGCTCTGCATCTGCCCGAATGGCGGCTTCGTCATAATCAGTCTGAACGTGCTCACTGAGTTGCTGTTGCAACTGCTGGGCTTCCTGCTCATTGGCACCAACGTCGTCTTGCATCTGGGTCAAAAGGTTGCTGAGTTCTTCCTTCTGCCCATCATTCAGATCGACCATTTCGTCAAGTTGATCAACTTGGTCATCGACACTGGGAGTGCTACCAGCCATTTGCTGGGCCATGGCGGGAACACTGAATGCCAGTGCTGCAACGGCTGGAAGGAAAAGCTTGGCTACGTGCATAAAAACTCCAATTGCGAACAAATTTGTACTTCCTGCCCGACGAATCCTGACGGGTCTTGTGATCCGACACTGCTGTTTTTAAAAAATTCGTCGTAACGGTAAATTGTTGATTACCATTAGCGGGCTCTGGCCGCGCCCTTTGCCCTCATGGAGACGTAAACGTGTTCACGCGCTACCCGCTTGTTACGATTGTCATCGCCCAGCTGTTCGGCACCTCGCTATGGTTTAGCGTTAATGGCGTTGGCTTGGCGCTTCAGGAGGCCGTCGGCCTCAGCGAAAGCGATTTGGGTCTGCTCACCATCGCCGTTCAGGCAGGGTTTATTACCGGCACGCTGCTGATCGCAACCACTGGTCTTGCCGACCGAATTCGTGCCAGCCACCTGTTTGCGATTTCTGCCGTTCTCGGCGCACTGATCAACGCCGCCTTTATTGGCGTGGCCGAGAGCGTAACGCTCGCCGCTGTTGCGCGCTTTGCGACCGGGCTCTGTCTGGCGGGTATCTACCCGCTGGGTATGAAGCTGGTGGTGAGTTGGACACCCAGCCATGCCGGGGCGGCACTGGGCTGGCTGGTGGGCATGCTCACCTTGGGTATTGCCTCCCCGCATCTGCTACGCGGTTTAACGCTGAGTTTACCCTGGCAGTGGCCATTGCTGCTGGCGTCACTGCTGGCGCTGGCCGCTGCGCTAATGATTTTCAAGCTGGGCGTTGGCCCCCACCTGCCAGCCACCGCCAAAAGCGGCCGCCCCTGGGCAGGCCTGGCCGCTTTCAAACAGCCCCGCTTTCGTGCCGCCGCACTGGGTTATTTCGGCCACTGCTGGGAGCTTTACGCCCTTTGGGCGCTGGTGCCGTTTCTGGTCGCCCGGGAGCTGGAGCGCTTGGGTGCTGCAAACAGCGCTCAACCGTGGCTAAGTTTTGCGGTGATCGCGTTGGGCTTACCGGGCTGCGTGCTGGCAGGCAAATGGAGCCGACAGATTGGCAGTGCCCGAGTGGCCTGCGTGGCATTGGCTACCTCCGGTGCGCTCTGTTTGGTTTATCCCCTGTTGGGCAGCGCCTCGCCCTGGCTGCTGCTGGTGCTTCTCGGCGTATGGGGCGTTAGCGTTATTGCCGACTCCGCGCAGTTCTCTGCGCTGGCCAGCGCCACGGCTCCACCCGAGCGGCTAGGAGCAGCGCTGGCGATGATGAATGCGATCGGCTTTGGGCTGACCATTCCTTCCATTGCACTGGTCACAGCGCTGTGGTCGAGCCAGTCGCTGGCTGTCATTTGTTGGCTATTGCCGGGCCCCATCCTCGGGCTAATCGCCATGCGCGGATTTTCTGCCCATAAACAGCTCTCATAAACACATCACATACGTACTGTGCACCCACAATAGAGCGTGAGTAGCCCCTGACGACCACTGCCCTTACGCGGTATACTCACGCCCATTAAATTATGCATTTATGCATTTATGCATTTGCGCATTTATGCGTTTATACATTTTTGCACATTTCTCGCCAGCCGTGAGCCAACTCTCCATGGAAAAGACCTACCAACCCGAACAGATCGAAACCCGCTGGTACGAGCGCTGGGAAGCCGACAACCGTTTCGCCCCCTCCGGCCAGGGCACGCCTTTTTCGATCATGATTCCACCGCCCAATGTGACCGGCAGCCTGCACATGGGCCACGCGTTCCAGGACACCATTATGGATACCCTGACGCGCTGGAAACGAATGCAGGGCAATAACACCCTGTGGCAGGTAGGCACCGACCACGCCGGTATCGCGACGCAGATGCTGGTGGAGCGCAAGATTGCGGCTGAAGAGGGCAAGACCCGACACGACCTTGGTCGCGATGCGTTTATCGACAAAGTGTGGGAGTGGAAACACGAGTCCGGCGGCCATATTACCCGCCAGCTGCGCCGCATGGGCGCTAGCGTCGACTGGTCTCGCGAACGCTTCACCATGGACGACGGCTTCTACAAGGCGGTACAAGAAGTGTTTGTGCGCCTGCACGAAGAGAAGTTGATCTATCGTGGCAAGCGCCTGGTCAACTGGGATCCGACACTGCACACCGCCATTTCTGACCTGGAAGTGGAGAACAAAGAGCAGCAGGGCAGCTTCTGGCATTTCCGCTACCCGCTGGCGGACGGCGTCAAAACCAACGATGGCAAGGATTACCTCGTAGTCGCCACCACCCGCCCGGAGACCCTGCTGGGCGATACCGGTGTGGCGGTGAATCCAGACGATGAGCGCTACGCCTCTCTGGTCGGCAAGTTCATTGAGCTACCGCTGGTCGGTCGCCGTATTCCGGTGGTTGCTGACGAGCACGCCGATATGGAGAAAGGTTCGGGCTGCGTCAAGATCACCCCCGCCCACGACTTCAACGACTACGAAGTCGGCAAGCGCCAGAACCACCTGCTGATAAACGTCTTCTCCAAAGACGCGGCGATCCTTGAACAGGCCGAGATCTTCGACCTGAAAGGACAGCCCCAGCCCGATGTAGACGCCACTCTGCCTGCCAAGTACGCAGGTCTCGACCGCTTTGAAGCGCGCAAGCAGATCGTTGCCGACATGGACGCCCTGGGCCTGCTAGAGCAAGTCGAAGCCGTTAACAACACCCTGCCTTATGGTGACCGTTCGGGCGATGTCATTGAGCCGCTGCTCACCGACCAGTGGTTTGTAGCCGTGGAGTCCCTCGCCAAGCCCGCCATCGAAGCGGTGGAAAATGGCGATATCCAGTTCGTGCCCAAGAACTACGAGAACATGTACTTCGCCTGGATGCGCGACCTGCAGGATTGGTGTATCTCCCGCCAGCTGTGGTGGGGCCACCGCATCCCGGCCTGGTACGACGAGGAAGGCAATGTCTACGTTGCTCGTAGCGAAGCCGAAGCTCGCGAGAAGCATGAGCTCGGCCCCGACGTAACCTTGACGCAAGATGAAGACGTACTCGATACCTGGTTCAGCTCGGGCCTGTGGACGTTCGGCACCCTCGGCTGGCCGGAACAAACCCCGGAGCTGGAGACCTTCCACCCTTCCAGCGTTCTAGTGACCGGCTTTGACATCATATTCTTCTGGGTTGCCCGGATGATCATGATGACCCTGAAGTTCACCAAGCAGGTACCGTTTAAGACGGTTTACGTACACGGTTTGGTGCGCGACGGCCAAGGGCAGAAGATGTCCAAATCCAAGGGCAACGTACTCGACCCCATCGACCTGATCGACGGCATCACGCTGGATGAACTGCTCGAAAAGCGCACCGGCAATATGATGCAGCCGAAACAGGCCAAGGCGATTGCCAAAGCGACCAAGGACGAGTTCAAAGACGGTATTGAAGCCCACGGCACCGATGCGCTGCGCTTTACGTTCCTCTCCCAAGCCACCACCGGGCGTGATATCAAGTTTGATATGAGCCGCCTGGACGGCTACCGCAACTTCTGCAACAAGCTGTGGAACGCCTCGCGCTACGTGCTGATGAACGCCGAAGGCGAAGATTGCGGCACTGGTGGTGAAGAGGTTGAGCTTTCACTGGCCGACCGCTGGATTATCTCGCAGCTGCAGAAAACCGAAGCCCAGGTCACCAAGGCGATGGACGAGTACCGTTTCGACCACGCCTCCCAGGCGCTGTATGAGTTCGTCTGGAACGAGTACTGCGACTGGTACCTGGAGCTTTCCAAGCCTGTTTTGTGGGATGAAAATGCCACGGCAGAAGCCAAGCGCGGTACCCGCCGCACGCTGGTACGCGTACTCGAAGCGATTCTGCGCCTTGCTCACCCGATGATGCCTTATATTACCGAAGAGATCTGGCAGCGCGTGTCGCCGCTGGCAGGCGTGTATATGGGTGACGATGCGTCGATCATGCTGCAAGCCTGGCCAGAAGCCGACGAAAGCAAAATCGACGACCAGGCCAGCCTGGATATCGAGTGGTTGAAAGGCGTCATCATCGCCGTGCGTAACATCCGCGCCGAAATGAACATCGCCCCCGGCAAACCGCTTGACGTGCTGCTCACCAAAGGCAAGCCCGAAGACGCCGAGCGCCTGGAGAGCAACCGTCGCTTCCTTTCCAAACTCGCCAAGCTCGAAAGCGTTACCTGGCTTGAAAACCCAGACGACGCCCCGCTCTCAGCCACGCAGTTGGTGGGCGACATGGAAGTGCTGGTACCGATGGCGGACCTGATCGACAAAGACGCCGAAATCGCCCGCTTAAGCAAAGAGATTGAGAAGCAGGACAAGCTGATCGGCGGCATCGAGAAGAAGCTTAGCAACGACGGCTTTATCGCCAAAGCCCCGGTAGCGGTGGTGGATAAAGAGCGCGGCAAGCTAGCCGAATTCCAAGCCACCAAGCAGTTGCTGGAAGAGCAGCGCGCTAAAATCTCAGCGCTGTAAGTCCTCCCCCGGCGCCAGGCAGCTCTGACTGCATGGCGCCGGCGCGCTTGCCCGCTGATCGGATAGCGCCTATAACGGGTAAATGGACTCCCCCAGCACAGACAGCGTTTCGCCCCGACACCCCCTGGCAGTCTTGCGTTTCCTTGGCTTGGTACTCTTGGGCAGTGTCGTCGGCGGAGTGGCGGCTCTTGTAGCCGTTGGCTTCGTCAATGCGGTGGTATGGCTCAACGACCTGCTGTTGATCTCCCCCCGAGGCCAGATGATGGCTGCAGACACCTCTCTGGTGATACTGGCTACCCTGCTGGTGCCAACCCTTGGGGGGCTGCTCGTTGGTCAACTGCACCGCGGCCTGCCTGGGGGCCGCCCCCATACCCCTGCCGACGCCATCGCAGCCGTCCAGACCCGCCGAGGTCGCCTACCCGCCCAGGCTGGTGCTCTCTCAGCGTTAAGCGGTTTGGTGTCGTTAGGCGCAGGCGCCTCGGTGGGTCAGTACGGCCCCCTGGTACATCTCGGCGCGACTCTCGGCTCCCTAATCACACGCTTGCTGCGCCTGGGGCGCTCAGAGGACAATATCACTATCGCTTGCGGGGTAGCGGCAGCCATCGCTGCGGCCTTTAATGCACCACTGGCGGGCATTGTCTTCGCCCACGAAGTCGTGCTACGCCACTATGCCCTGCGCGCCTTCGCGCCAGTGGCTTCCGCCGCCATCGTCGGCTATGTGCTGGCCACTCAGTTGCTTGCTCAGGGGACGCTGTTCCATATCACTGAGCCTGACGTGCCTCAACCTTGGGAATTCGCCCTTTTCCTAGCCTTGGGTGGCCTAGGCGCCTTGGTGGCTGGAGGCTATATGCATGCCATTCTTGCCATGGGCCAGCTGGCCAAGCGGCTACCGCTGCCCACCAGCCTTCATCCCGCACTAGCCGGGGCTTTGCTCGGCCTAACGGCTCTTTGGGTACCCGATATTCTCGGCATGGGCCAAGAAACCCTGCGCTTCGCCACCTTGCCCGGGGCCTATAGCGGCGGCGAGCTGCTGATGGTACTGCTACTAAAGCTGGCCGCGACCGCTTTGTGCCTGGGGCTGGGCTTCGCTGGTGGTGTCTTCAGCCCAGCGCTGGTGATCGGCACCCTCTTCGGTGCCCTAGCGGGCACCCTGGTAGCGGAGCTGAGGGGCGGCCAGGAGACGTTTATCTTCTATGCGGTGTGCGGCATGGTCGCGGTCACCGCACCGGTTCTCGGCGCGCCTCTTACCACCCTGCTGATCGTCTTCGAACTTACCGGCAGTTATGCGTTGACCACCGCCGCCCTGGCCAGCGTCACGCTAGCCAATCCTCTGGCCGCCCAACTGTTCGGCCGCTCGCTATTCGATATTCAATTAGCCCGCCGTGGTTTGGATCTCTCCGCTGGCCGCAGCCGCGCCGTGCTCCAGGAGGCGCGGTTGACCGAGTTGATTAGTCATGATGCCGTCACCCTGGCCCCCGCGACCCCACTGAAAGCGGCCATCTCGCGCCTTAGTCAAGCGGGCCATGGCGAAGCTTATCTGGTGGACGACCGAGGGCGCTACCAAGGCTGCGTGACTCTGGCAGGCCTTGAGACCCTCCGCGAAGGCAGCGAGGCTACAACCCTGGCCGACTGTCCCGAAACGCCCCGCCCAGTGCTCGATCCGCACGCCTCGCTTTGGGAGGCAATGCAGCAGCTACAAAAGGTCACCGGCGAGGCCATCGCCGTCGTGGATGACGAACGGCGCTTCTTGGGGGTGGCCTATGAGTCGAGCATTGCTCGAGCCTTCTTGCATCACAGCGACGCCCTACGACGGGAGGAACACGGTGCTGGCTAGACGATTGATCCCAGGACTTCTGGCCGGGCTGCTCGTCCTGGCAACCCCCATCAGGGCGGGAGTGCCCGACGCTGCCGACTCTCTGACGGTATTGAGCTGGGGCGGTGCCTACGAGCACGCCCAGCGCCTTGCCCTCTTCACACCCTTCACCGAGGGCCATGATATACCGGTGGCAGTGGACAGCTATAACGGCGGCCTGACGGAACTGCGCCAGGCCGTGGCGGAGAACGATGTCCCCTGGGACGTACTCGATATGACCCGCAGCGAGGCCATGGCAGCCTGCGAAGAGGGCCTACTGGAGCCACTCCCCCCCGAGCTAGCCGCCCCAGCGCCGGACGGCACTCCGGCATCCCAAGATTTCCTTCCTGGCGCCCTGGGTCGCTGTTTTATCAGCCATTCGATCTTTGCCACCGTCGTGGCCTATCGCCGTGATGCTTTCCCCGGGGAGCGCCCCACTCGCATCGCCGATCTCTTCGATCAACAGCGTTTCCCTGGCCCCCGGGCCTTACAGCGCACCCCCGCGGCTAATCTGGAGTGGGCGCTACTCGCCTACCGGGTTCCCCGGGAAGAACTCTACCGTCTGCTCAGTACCCGCCGCGGCCTGGACTTGGCCTTCGCCCGGCTGCAAAGCATCGACAATATCCACTGGTGGGAGGCCGGTGAAACCCCGGTGCGCCTGCTGGAGGAGGGCCAGGTGGTCATGGCTTCCGGCTACAATGGCCGCTTCTTCGCCGCCATGGTGGAGCGCGACCTGCCCATCGAGATCCTCTGGGACGGCCAGCTCCAGGAACATGAGACCTGGGCGATCCCCCGCGGTGCCCCGAACCCCGAGGCGGCCCAAACATTTATCCGCTTCGCCACCACCAGCGAGCGCCAAGTGGAGTTGGCCCGGCATATCCCCTATGGCCCAACGCGACGCTCTGCTGCTATGCAGGTTACCACCCACCGCGACAGTGGCCTGGACATGCGCCTGCATATTCCCACCCACCCCATCAACGCCCAGGGTGCGGTGACCAAGGACGAGACTTGGTATGCCCGTACCCAGGAACGCATTGAGGCCCTCTTTCGCGAGACCCTGTTTCGTGAAGCCCTGACGACACAAGAATGAATGCGCAGTGCGGTTTCAAAAAATGGGCGGTTACAGTTAACGTGGCAATGCTGATAACCGTACTACGACATTGGGAACGAGGTGATCGCACTTCCCATGGTCCAGCGCTGGCATTACTGCATATCGTTGCCAAGGAACCAAAGGCTGTACTGAGAGCATTGGGCTAACAGAAATGCTCTTTTAAATTAAATTTGATATTTTTGAATTTGAAGCTGTCGGCTACTATGTCGGTTCACTCAGACTGAGTGTTATTGCGTATTACCCAACCGTTTAACCATTGGCTGCACCATAAGCGCGGAACCAACCCTCAGCGCTTCAAGCGGCCCCGTTGGAAGATATCCAGACGAGGTATAAAAACCAACTGCAGCTTCGTTGCTTGTTGTTACTGCGAGCTTTATACACTCACACCCTTTATTTACAGCCCAGGTACTAATTTCATATAGAAGAGACTTGGCGATCCCCTTCCCTCGCAGCGCAGGTGAAACCCACATTTGGTAGATATGCGCCATTTTCGTATCGGGCTCATGTATTACCCCCCAGGCTAGGCCAACCGCTTGGCCCTCCAACTCAGCAATTAAGGGCAGAGCGTCCAGGCCTCGCCATTTCAGATCCAAGCGTGTCTGCCATTCAGTGTCTGAGAGCGTTACTTCCTGCTCGTAAGTTGAGCCAAAAGAGTCAGGCGCATCCTCAAGAGAGTTCAACCGCGCCAACTTATAAAGCTGCCAATCTTGCGGGGTTAATACTCTGCTCTTTACGTCACTCATGATCGAGATCTTCCTGCATGATGAGGGGCCCCTGAGGTGCTAAAGATCCTGTGCGTAACGCGCAAGCATCTCTTCCTGTAACTCTGGCGAGCTGCTACGACCTGTTGGCACTTGAATCATCTGCCCCACCATCGGAAAGATACATTTTCATGAGCGGTATATATATCGAAGATAATTAACTTATTAGTTATGACTCATAATATCTATGCAGCGCTAGCGCATGACATATTGGTCCCCTTACCACTCACTTTAACCACATTTTCTTACGAAACGTGTAAGGTTGGTACAAGAACGGCCACTAAGTGGCATCGCTGATTCAGCAACGACACGGACTGCTCTATGCCGACACCAACCGAAGCGCGTTTACAGGCGCTGGCAAGCGAATTAAAGCGGGCCGGGATTGCATACCATGAGCTTACGCCAATGGCGGATACCGGGCTGGCCCATGATCATGTGTGGATCCATCGCAGCGTGGGCGATGACTGGGTGGCGCGACTGCCGAAGCAGAGTCAGATGAATCTGCCGCCTAGCGAGAACCTTGCCTATCAGACTGCCTGCTACCAGCGCTCTAGCCCTGGAGGACACACGCCAACGCTTTACGACACTCTGCCGCCGAGCGAGGCACTGCCCCGGGGTGGGCTACTGGTTGAGGCTATCCGTGGCCGCTTGGCCAAGTTGCCGGAAGACCTGCCTGCCATCGCGGATGCTCTAGCCAGCTTGCATAGCCAACCGCTGCCCAGTGTCGCAGAGCAGGCACCACTGCTTGCCCCCGAAGACCCATGGCAAGCGATGATAGATGAAGTGCGTCAGCAGGCTAACTGGTTGAGCGACGCGCAACTTTCGAGCAAGGTCACCCAGCGCATTAAGCAGGAGCTGGACTTACTGCCACCTCACTTAAGCGATGCCGCGCCGACACTGATTAGCTTTGACACCCACCCTGGCAACTTCTTAATCCACGACGATGGCCGCGCGGTGTTGGTGGATTTAGAGAAGTGCCGCTACGGCCTGCCGGGTATCGACCTCGCCCACACCAGCCTCTACACCTCGACCACCTGGGACGTAAGCAGCCAAGCGGTGCTATCGCTAAGTGACGTGATTAGCTTTTATCGCCGCTGGCAAGCCAACATGGATAAGTCGCCCGATACAAACACCCTGGTTGCCTGCCGCCGCGCTACCTGGCTCTGGTCGTTGACCTGGTGTGCCAAGTGGCGCGCCCAGCACTTGAATGCCAAGGATGCCCAGCAACGCGGCGAAGACTGGTCCGCGGAACTCACCGACCCGGCAGTAATCGATCACGTACGTGACCGCGTTGAACACTACCTCTCGCTGCCGACGATTGATCACGTTCATAGCGAGCTTCAGTGCTTGCAAGCCACCCTATAACGTTTTTCTCCTACTGATATGAGGTGTGCGATGCCGAATAAACGCAACTCCCTGGGTGCTACGATTGCCGTGGCGATGCTGGCTTTCTCTTTACCGGTCATGGCAAACCCTGATCCCAGCGATTGGCAAAGTGTTGTAGCGGAAGCCGAAGGCCAAACCGTTTACTGGAATGCCTGGGGCGGTGATACGCGCACCAATCGCTACATCGATTGGGTGGCGGAGCAAATGCAGGCACAGTACGGCGTCGATGTGGAACACGTAAAGCTGGACGATACCGGCAGCGCGGTAGCTCGGGTACTGGCAGAAAAGCAGGCGGGCAACCACACCGAGGGCAGTATCGACCTGATTTGGATCAACGGCGAGAACTTCGCTGCGATGCGCGAAAGCGACCTGCTGTT
The DNA here is from genome assembly GCF_014697095.1 of Vreelandella titanicae. Classification (NCBI taxonomy): domain Bacteria; kingdom Pseudomonadati; phylum Pseudomonadota; class Gammaproteobacteria; order Oceanospirillales; family Halomonadaceae; genus Vreelandella; species Vreelandella titanicae. Next base: position 279,007 of record NZ_CP059082.1, read on the forward strand.
TGGCCCCTTCGCTGAGTCGCTGCCCCATTTTGCGCTCACCAATGCCGCCGATAACCCTGAGGTGGTGACCGACTTCACGTTACCTACAGAAGGCTATGAATCGCCCTGGGGTAAGGCGCAGATCACCTTTTTTTACGATAGCGCTCAAACCGAGACTCCACCCCAGAATATGCAGGCACTACTCGCCTGGGCCAACGCCAATCCCGGCCAGTTCAGCTATCCGCGTATTCCCGACTTCACCGGCAGCACCTTTTTAAAGCAAGCGCTGATCGAACTCACCGATCAGGAGGAGGCACTTTACCAGCCGGTTTCAGAAAGCGATTTTGAAGCCGTCACAGAACCTCTGTGGGCCTATTTAGATGCGCTGCACCCGCACCTGTGGCGTAGTGGTCGTACCTTTCCGGACTCTGGCCCCAACCTGCGCACGCTGATGAGCGACGGAGAGCTAAGTTTAGCGTTTTCGTTCTACCCCACCGATGCCGCCGTGGCAGTCATGGAGTATGAGCTGCCCGAAAGCGTGCGCAGCTACGTGCTGGAAGGCGGCACTTTGGGTAACGTTCACTTTGTGGCGATCCCCTATAACTCGCCGCATAAAGCCGGGGCCATGGTGCTCGCCAATTTCCTGCTTTCACCGGAAGCTCAGGCGCAAAAGCAGTCGCTAGCGATGTGGGGAGACCGCAGCGTGCTGGATATCGATCAGCTAGACGCTGAGACCCAAACGCTTTTTGAGCAAGGGGATCGCCATCCTTCCGAGCTACCGGCGGACGCGTTGTCCAACACCCTACCCGAACCACACCCTAGTTGGATGACCGCCCTGCAAAATGCCTGGCTTGAGCGTTACGGCGTTAACTAACGATGCTGCGACTGGCCCCAGCACTCATCATTGCCCTGCTAGTACTCCCCGTTGGGGCGGGTCTTATGATGGTGCTGCTGCCTGCGTTTGGCTACTTGCCAGCACTAGGCGGCTATGGCGCTAGTTTAGCCCCCTGGCAAATGCTGTTCGCCCAGCCGGGGCTAGGCCGTTCGGTGGTGGTTAGCTTTGCCAGCGGGTTAGTCAGCACAGCCGTAGCGCTGGTGATTGTGGCGCTGTTTTTAGCCGCCAGTCGAGGCACTTGGCTAGATCGCGGCATACGACGGTTGGTATCACCGCTGCTCGCCATCCCCCACGCTGCTATCGCCTTTGGATTTGCCTTTTTGATTGCCCCTTCGGGTTTGGTGGCACGGCTGATATCGCCGTCGCTAACGGGCTGGGAGAGCCCCCCAGACGCGCTGATCATCAACGATCCCTGGGGGTTCTCCCTGATGGCGGGGCTGGTGCTAAAAGAGGTACCGTTTTTGCTACTGATGAGCCTGGCGGCACTGCCGCAGTTAGCACCGGAGAAACGCTTACTGCTGGCGAGGTCGCTAGGCTATTCCCCCACCATTGGCTGGTTAAAAACGGTGCTTCCCTCACTCTACCCACTGATTCGCCTGCCGGTTTATGCAGTGATCGCCTATGCCACTTCGGTCGTCGATATGGCGTTGATTCTTGGCCCGAAGCTGCCCCCCACGCTGAGCGTGTCTATCTTGAGCTGGTTCAACGACCCGGATATCAGCCATCGTTTTATGGCCTCGGCGGCGGCGGTACTGCAACTGGGCGTCACTGTCGCTGCACTGCTGTGCTGGTGGTTGCTAGAACAACTGATCCGCATATTGACGCGACGCTGGCTGATCAATGGCAGCCGCCAGCGCGGCGAAATCATCCTGCGCATAGTTGGCCGCTCGGCATTACTGTTTTCGAGTATCACAGCGCTGGCGGCCTTGGTTGGGTTGGGGCTATTTTCACTGGCCGGTTTTTGGCGCTTTCCAGAAGTGTTGCCGCAGATGCTAACGCTGGATCACTGGCAACGCAGCGGCTCTATGCTGGTCACGCCACTCGTCAATACGGCATTGATTGGACTTGTTTCTACCGCCTTGGCCACGGTGCTAGTGCTAGCAACGCTGGAAAATGAACACCGTCAGCACATTCAACCCAAGCGCGCGTTATGGTTACTCTATTTGCCCCTACTGGTGCCGCAAATTGCGTTTCTATTTGGGCTAATCGTAGCCGCTGAAAGCCTGGGCATTCGCCCTCAACTTGGTCTGGTTATCGCTGGTCACCTGCTGTTTGTACTGCCTTATGTATACCTCTCCTTGGCCGAAACCTATCGCCAATTGGATCCACGCTGGTTAAAGGTAGCGCGTTCACTGGGGGTGTCACGCAGCTCCGCTTTTTGGCGGGTTCGCCTGCCGCTGTTGCTCGCGCCGCTGTTAACAGCGTTTGCCGTAGGCTTGGCAGTGAGTATTGGCCAATACTTACCCACCCAGTTACTCGGTGCGGGCCGCGTGACCACCGTGACGACAGAGGCAGTCGCGCTTGCCTCTGGCAGTAATCGACGTTTAATCGGCGTCTGGGCATTAGTGCAGGCGGGCCTGCCGTTGATTGGCTTTATGCTTGCGCTAGGGCTGCCCCGTTTATTGGGTACCCACCGCCGTGATTTAGCTACTTAAGAGGGACAATGTGACAGCTTCTTTTTGCGCGCCGCTACGCCTTGAGCAAATTAGCATCGCCCTGGCAGGCCGTGAGTTACTGGCAGTGGATGCCACGATTAGCTCCGGTGAAGTACTCACGGTAATGGGGCCTTCGGGGTCGGGAAAATCCACCTTATTGGCGTATATTGCAGGCTTTCTTGATCGCGAATTCACCGCCAGCGGCGGCGTATGGCTGGGCGAGCGCGATTTGCTCAGCCTTCCCGCAGAACAGCGCAACATCGGGCTTCTGTTTCAGGATCCGCTGCTATTTCCGCACTTAAGCGTGGGCGGCAACTTGCGCTTCGGACTGCCTCGCTATCTAAAAGACAAGCGCCAGCAGGTTACTCAGGCACTTGAACAGGTTGGGCTAGCAGGCTTTGAGTCCCGCGACCCCGCCACCCTTTCCGGCGGCCAGCAATCACGCGTGGCGTTGATGCGCCTGCTGCTCTCCAAGCCGCGGGCGGTGCTGCTGGACGAGCCGTTTTCCAAGCTGGATACGGCGCTGCGCCAGGAGATGCGCACACTGGTATTTAGCCAACTGCGCGAAGCAGGCCTGCCTGCGCTCCTGGTCACCCACGACCACGAGGACGCCAATGCAGCAGGAGGGCCGGTTATTGAGCTCGGCTGACCAACCACCTCGGCTGAGCATCGTGATACCGGTGCTTAACGAGGCCACGGGAATTGAGGCGTCACTGACGCCGCTGCAAGCACTGCGCGACCAGCGCATTGCGATACCCGTTGAGATCATTGTCGTGGATGGCGGGAGCAGTGATGCCAGCGCTCACATTGCCAAACCACTAGCAGATCGAGTGCTCAGTAGCCCAGCCGGACGAGCATTGCAAATGAACCTGGGCGCTCAGCATGCCACTGCGCCCGCACTGCTGTTCCTGCACGCGGATACTCACTTGCCCAAGAACGCCGTTGAGCAGATAACCCAAGCGCTTAACGGCCACGCCTGGGGGCGCTTTGATATTGAGCTTGCAGGCCGCAGCGGCTGGCTGCCCGTGGTGAGCTGGATGATGAACCAACGCTCACGGCTCACCGGCATCGCCACCGGCGACCAGGGCATGTTTATGCGCGCGAGCACTTTCAAAGCAGCCGGTGGTTTTCCCGAACAGCCACTGATGGAAGACATTGAACTGTCTAAACGACTCAAACGGGTGTCTCGGCCCGCCTGTTTGCAGGCGAAAGTGGTAAGCTCGGGCAGGCGCTGGGATGAGGTCGGCGCTTGGAAAACGATCCGCCTGATGTGGCGGCTGCGCTACCGCTACTGGCGCGGCGTTAGCGCAACCCAACTCGCCAAGGAGTATCGCGATGCCCGCTGAAACGCCCCACCTGCACCTGCTAGCCAAAGCGCCGCTGGCGGGGCAAGCTAAAACGCGCCTGTCGCCCCTACTCGGTTTGGAAGGTGCGGCCAACGCCCACGCGGAGCTGGTACGCCACTGCGTCGCAAATGCCTGCAAAGCGCTGCCTGCCGCCAATGTCACACTATGGACAGCGCTTGATCACGCCCACCCGCTGTTTATCGAGCTTCGCGAGGCATTTGGTGTGACGCTAAGCGCCCAGCCAGAGGGTGACTTAGGCGCAAGGGTTCGCCATGCCCTGAACAGTACTCCAGGGCCCGCTATGCTAATGGGCAGTGATTGCCCAAGCATCACCAGCGCGCTAATCACCACCTGCGCACAGCAGCTAGCCAGCTTTGAGGTGGTGATGTTGCCCGCCGAAGATGGCGGCTACGGCTTTGTGGGTACCCGGCAAGACTACCCTGCGTTGTTTGAAGATATCCCCTGGGGTACCCAACGCGTGCTGACCACCACGCAGCAGCGCATTGAAGCATTAGGCCTCCAGGTCGCCTACCCCGCGACTATTTGGGACGTGGATCGCCCTGAAGACTGGCAGCGCTGGAAGGAGCTAGAGAATCTCTAATTAGCCGTTTCAGTGTAAGGAAACGGGCACTCTCCTCACTCAGTGACAACCGATACTTCCCTTATTAGCGCTGGAGTTTTTATTGTGACCCGACAACGTTTGATTATTGCAGCGCTACTGATCACAGCCATTGGCGTGTTTTTCATTAGCGGTGCCCATCAATGGTTCACCCTGGAAACCATCAAAGCATACCAAAGCGACTTCCAAACGGCATTTACTCAAAATCCTTGGCAGGTAGCGGGGATCTTTTTTGCTGTTTATGTGGTGATAACGGCGCTCTCACTGCCGGGCGCCACGCTGATGACCTTACTTGGCGGTGCGCTATTTGGGCTCGGCTGGGGGCTACTGATTGTCTCCTTCGCCAGCACCATGGGGGCCACGCTGGCCTTTCTACTTTCACGGTTTCTTTTCCGTGGCCCTATCGAAAAGCGCTTTCCACGCCAGTTTGCCTCGGTGAATCGCGGCGTGGAGCGCGATGGCGCTCTTTATCTATTTACCCTGCGTTTAGTGCCGGTATTTCCGTTCTTTATGATCAACCTGGTCATGGGTCTAACGCGCATAAAAACCGTCACTTTTTACGGGGTAAGCCAGCTCGCGATGCTGCCCGGCACCGCCATCTATGTGAATGCGGGTGGGCAGTTGGGCGAGCTAGAGAGCCTGGGGGGTATTCTTTCACCGACGCTTATCGCCTCGTTTTTACTGCTGGCCATCTTCCCCTGGATAGCTCGACGCATTGTACAGCTGGTTCAGAAGCGCAAAGCTTATAAAGGTTTTACCCGGCCAGCGGGCTTTGACTACGACATTGTGGTGATCGGCGGCGGCTCAGCCGGGCTGGTTACCAGCTATATCGCCAGCGCCGTGAACGCCAAAGTGGCGTTGGTGGAAAAACACAAGATGGGCGGCGATTGCCTGAATACCGGCTGCGTTCCGTCTAAAGCGTTAATTCGTGCCGCCCGCGCCGCCCATGAGATTCGCACCGCACACCGGTTCGGAGTGACTGCCAGCGAGCCGCAGGTCGACTTTGCCAAGGTGATGGGCCATGTGCATCAGGCGATTAGCGATATCGAACCCCACGACAGTATAGAGCGCTATAACGGCTTGGGTGTTGAGGTGTACCAAGAGCACGCCAGGCTGATCTCGCCCTGGGAAGTACAGGTGGGCAATAAAACGCTGACTGCACGGCATATCGTGCTGGCCACCGGCGCACGGCTCCGGGTGCCGTCGCTAGCAGGTATTGAAAGCGCCCCCGTTTTAACTTCCGAGAACCTCTGGTCGCTCACTGAGTTGCCCAAACGCTTAGTGGTATTGGGCGGCGGCGCCATTGGCTGCGAGCTGAGCCAAAGTTTTGCCCGCCTGGGTAGCCAGGTCACCCTGGTGGAAGGCGTCTCCCAACTGCTGGGCCGTGAAGATCCAGAGGTCGGTGAGCTAGTCGAAAGCACCCTGGCGGGCGAAGGCGTGTCGGTGATGACCGATGCCAGGGCGTTGGAAGTTCTCAACGGAGAGACAGGCTATCAGCTAGTGGTGGAGCATGACGGCGACCGCAAAATACTACCGTTGGACTACCTGCTGGTGAGTGCCGGTCGCCAGGCCAATGTGGAAGGCTTAGGGCTCGAAGCGCTGGGCATCACGACCACCCAAGCGGGCCCCCTTGAACTTAACGAGCGCCTGCAAACCCGCCTACCCAATATCTGGGCCTGCGGTGATTTGGCAGGGCCTTATCAGCTTACCCACGCTGCTGCTCACCAGGCGTGGCATGCGGCCGTCAATGCGCTGTTCGGCGAGCTGAAAAGCTTTGCGGTGGATTACCGCTATATGCCCGCCGTCACCTATGTACAGCCGGAAGTGGCAAGGGTGGGATTAAACGAAAAAGAGGCTAACGCACAGAGCATTGCCTTTGAAGTTACCCGCTACGCCATGGGCGAAAGCGACCGCGCCATCGCCGAAGGCGCCACTCAAGGCTTTATCAAAGTGCTTACCGTGCCCGGCAGAGACAAGATTCTCGGTGCAACCATCGTGGCGGAAAACGCCGGTGAATGGCTGAGCGAATTTACTCTCGCCATGAAACACGGTCTGGGCCTCAACAAACTACTGGGTACCATCCACCCCTACCCCACGCTGGGCGAGGCGGCAAAGGCCACGGCCGGGGTGTGGAAAAACGCCCACAAGCCCGAACGAGTGCTGGCACTATTGAAGCACTACTTCAATTGGCGACGCGGTGACAAGTCAGCTAAAACAATTGATTCCTAGCGCACCAAGTTGAAACATAATTAGGAACAAGAAGCGCGCCTAGTCGTTTCGCCCATTAGCAGGCGGGTGTACTTTGGCGAATGTTTCAATAATTTCGCGCACTACTTTACGCTGGGCAGCGGGAAGCTCCCGGTAGAGTGCCAGCAATTGGCGCTCTTCACTGGTGGATGAAACGTCCCAACTTGCGGAAGGTTCGCTGACCGTATAAGCGGTGCTGGCGCCGTAGCGCAAGTGGTGCGGGTCGACTAACAGCCAGCGAGCCAAAACCTGGAGCTTATCCTGACTGGGGATCGAATCACCACGCAGCCAGCGCCTAACGGCCTGAAACGTGATCGGCTTTCCCCAATAGCGCAGATTAAATTCCCGCTCAAGCACTGACGGCCGCGCTTCGTAACCCGCTGCTTCCAGTGCCGCTTTTAGACGCTCGGCGAACATGATTTTTTCATTCATGCCACCAATGTGAAGCGATTGTTCAATAACAGTTGAATAACGGTTCACCTTTTGATTGAATCATTAATTCAATTTCGAGTTTTCGCTTAGCAGTATTAGGCGAGTTGCTATGCTAAGCGCTGAAATGCGGCGCTTGAGGAGTCATTCAGAATGAGTGGCACACTATCTCCATCGGTGCAAAATCTCGACGACCTGTGTCATAAGCTGGCGCTACTATGCCGCTCGGCAACCCCTCTCGAGCTTTTTGAACTGCTGACCAAAACGCTGCATGCGCTTACCCAGGGTCAACCAGTGGCACTTTATCGCCGCTTAAGCACAGGAAACCTTCGTTTGGCGTACTACTATCCGTTGGAAAGTACCCTCGCCTCTCACCACGCGTTGCTCGCTATTCATTGTTACGACGACCTAGCCGCTTCAGAGCTGCAACTGTATGAACTAAAGGGCGAGCATGAAGTGTGGGGGTATATTGGGCATCCACCTGCGGTTCACGCTGGGCCTGGCAAGTGGATCCAGCTACTCGTCGATCTTGCATCCCAACGCTTACGCTTGTTAAAAGCAGAGCGTATGGTCACTCGCCAATCAGGTTTAAAGTCTCGCCGCAGATTGCTGTCCAGAGATATTAAAAAACTGACTTCCATTGATGATATTTTGCAGCATCATGGCGCTAGCTGGTGCGATATTTTTCAGGCCGAAGGCATTGCGCTGGCTTATCAGGGCGATCTTCACTGCTTTGGCGAGTGTCCCTCGAAGCACCAGTTATTTCATCATTTACAGCTGTTGAATCAACACAATCCCCATGACGAAATCGCCGAGCTGAATGGCAGCTGCCAAGGAGGTTTAGCGGCCCCGCTAAGCGTCGCCAATGCTTCCTTGGGTTGGTTACTACTATTTCGCCAACAGCCGCTACTCCCGGCTCTGGTTGCTGATACGATGCTTCAAGACGTCTTGAGTTATTGGATGCCGCAGGAAGCCTCCATGATGATTGAGCTGGCCGACGATTTAGCCGTGGCCATAACGGCCCAGGAGGTCGTTCATCTCAACCGCCAGTTAACCAAAACCAATCAACGCCTTGAGGGCTTGGCCCACACCGACCCCTTAACAAAATGCTGGAACCGCTACTATACAGAGCTGGTGATTGAGGATTTGATCAATTCGTCAGTCAGTTTTGCCATGTTGATGTTTGATATTGATGATTTTAAAAATATTAACGATACCTATGGGCATGCAACCGGCGATGATATCTTGCGTAATATGGCTCAGTTAGTGCAGGAAACGTTGAGACATGAGGATCACTTTGGGCGTTGGGGAGGTGAAGAGTTCGTCATTATATCCAAGGGGCTTGACCAAGACGCTAGTCTAAAGCTGGCTAACCGGCTCTGCCGCAACGTGGAGCAACACATCTTCGACATCGCTGGCCAATTAACAATCAGTATCGGCCTGACCCTCGCCCAGCCCGGCGACCGGCCTCGCCAGCTATTTGAGCGGGCGGATCAAGGCATGTATCTGGCTAAATTGGCGGGTAAAAACCAAGTCTTTGTCTGTTAATCCCCAACAGCACCTTGCTTCTTCTATAGGCGATGTCCATGCAGCAATTATTACTCATGGGTGCGGGCCATGCCCACGCCTTTGTACTCGAAGCCTTTGCCGAACAGCCTGAACCAAGCATCGCGATTACCGTGGTGAGTGATAGTCCTTTAGCAGCTTACTCCGGCAGCGTACCCGCATGGCTAGCGGGGGAGTGTACGCTGCGCAAGACACAGATCGACGTGGAAGCATTGTGCCAAAGAGCCAATGCTCGGCTAATTCTTTCCCCAGCGAACACGATCAACACCCAGGAGCGTTACGTAGTGCTGGCAAATGGCGAGCGCGTTAACTTTGACGTGGCCTCCGTCAACATCGGTTCGACCCTGACGTCTCCTCAGCAGCATGGGGAGAACCTCCCCAAGCTACTCGCCATGCGCCCATTGAGTAGTCTGCACCAGCGCTGGCAGGCACTGCAAAATGATATTAGCCATTTACCCAGCGGCGGCGCCCAACGGGTGGTAGGCGTTGGCGGTGGCGCTGCGGGCTGTGAAACATTGATGAGCGTACTGGCTCAGTTGCGCAAACAGCGCCCGGATATTGATTGGCAGGGGCATTTGCTCAGCGCCTCTAACGCTCTATTGCCCGATGCCGGGCACGTGCCACGCTGGCTAATGCGACGCGCGCTGTCACAGGCAGGGATTACCGTTCACGTTGAACAACGCGGCGAAACGCTGATTGAAGGCGGAGTAACCACCCAGAACGGTAAACGCATCGATGCGGACATCGTCCTGTGGGCAACGGGGGCTGTCGGCCACCCATGGCTGGCAGGGACTGGGCTGCCGTTGGATCAACACGGTTTTATCCGCGTTGACCATTCACTGAAGGTTAGCGACCAGCCGAATATGTTTGCCGCTGGCGACTGTGCAGCGTTTACCCCAGCGCTGCCCAACGCAGGGGTTTATGCGGTGCGCATGGGGCCACACTTAGCAGATAACCTTCGCCGCGCCTGCCACGGCGAACCATTGCTCCCCTGGCAGCCACCCAAACGGGTGTTGGCACTCATTGGCACTGGCGACGGCCACGCGATTGCCAGCCGCGGAGGCTTTGGGGTATCCGGCAAGTGGGTATGGCAATGGAAAAAGCGGATTGATGCGCGCTTTATCGCCCGCTTCAATCCGCCTTTTGAAGGCTAACTGGCTGAATCAGTTACCTTCGCGCCAGCCGCCTAGCACCCGGCTATCCGGGCCAAAGAAGACCAACCGATCATGGTCAATCAAATACCGATAGGCGGTCTCCAGCATATCCGTGACCCGCTTGGCATCGCCCATTTGCGGGCACGCCATGCGGGTGGTGGCTAACGGGCTAAACTCAATGCGCTGGTTTTCACCGAGTGTTACTTCGCCAGTAAAGCGGTTACAGCCGTCGTGGCCGCTAACTTTGCCCTCTTTTGAAATCTGGAAAAAAGGCGTTTCCGGCATGGAGAGCCGCTCATCGGTGCCCACCAACAGTAGGTTCCAACGCTGTTCAACAATGGCGCCCTCAAGCGAGGCATCGTTGGCGCCCCGTTGTGGTGTAGAACTTGGCCCCGGCGAACTGCTACAAGCACTTAACAGTAGCGCAGCGGAAGCCAACAGTGGTAATAAGCGCCAACCTTTCATGGTGATCGTTCCTTTTGTCATTGTTACCAGCTACCGGTGTTTTCCATAGAAGCCCATGGCTCTTGTGGCGCTAGGGCATCGCCTTTTTGCAGCAACTCCACAGAGATTCCGTCCGGTGATTTAACAAACGCCATATGGCCATCACGAGGTGGGCGGTTAATCGTCACGCCGTTGTCCTGAAGGTGTTGGCAGAGCGCATAAATGTCATCCACCCGATAGGCTAGGTGGCCGAAATTACGCCCACCGGTGTACTCTTCGGGATCCCAGTTATACGTCAGCTCAAGCTCCGGAGCCGTCAGCCGCTCTGAGCGTGGCTCATCTTCTGGTGCGGCCAGAAACACTAGCGTGAAGCGTCCTTTCTCGTTCTCTTTTCGGCGAACTTCTTTAAGACCCAGCAGATCGCAGTAAAAATGCAGCGAAGCATTCAGGTCACTGACACGCACCATGGTATGTAGATATTGCATATCGACTCCTGTTAAAAACGGCCTTGGTCATACTTTACAAAAACGTGACAACAGAAATAAATCGCTGCAACGCTGTATAATTAAATTATAACGTTTATCTTAGCTGGGTTTACCCGTCGGAGAAACCTGTGGATTCAGTCACTCAAGCCGCGCTTGGCGCAGCCATTGGCGGGGCCGTACTGGGCCGCCGCCTTGGCCGTAAGGCCATCCTTATCGGTGCCGTACTCGGCACCCTGCCCGATTTTGATGTAGCGCTGGATTATGGCGACGCTGTGGCTAATGTCACCGAGCATCGCGGTTTTAGCCATTCGCTTTTTGTACTAACAGGGTTAGCCACCCTGTTGGCGCTGCTATGCACACGATTTGCTCCTGCAAAAGATATTAGCCTACCCCGCTGGTGGTGCTTTTTTGCGCTTATTCTGATTACCCATCCTTTGCTTGATGCGCTAACCACTTACGGCACCCAGTTGCTTTGGCCGCTTGATCTTGCTCCCACCGCGTGGCCGATTATTTTTATTATCGATCCGCTCTATACACTGCCGCTGCTATTTACCTTGGGCGTTGCCTTGGTCTCTCAGCGGGTACGCAAAGCCTGCACATGGGGACTGGTCATCACAAGTGTTTACCTAATGATGGCAGCGGGGGCGAAATTAATGGTAGAGCAACGTCTTGCCCCTGCCCTGGCAGAACAGGGTCTTGAAGAGGCTCCGCTACTGATACAGCCAACGCCGTTTAACATTGTGCTATGGCGCGCCACGGTAATCGACGGGGAGCGCTACCATGAAAGCCTGATTAGTGTGTTTGACGGCGACCGTCAACCGCGTTTCGAACCATTAATTCGTAACGCTGGGCTAGAGGCGTTCGCCCTGGCCAGCCAACAGGGAGAGCGTTTAATGTGGTTTGCGGGTTCTTTTTTACGCTATGAAACGCGGCTGCTAGAAGGAAAAGAGACGCTGATCGCTACCGATATTCGGCTCGGCTTCCCAGGCTTCCATCCGTTTAGCTTTACCCTGGCAACGTTAGAGGAAGAACACTGGGTACCGCTTGCGGTAAGCGAACAGTTGGAGAGTACCCGCGGTATTCAGATGCAAACGCTATCGCGCCTCGCCGCTCGTGCCGCAGGTAACACCTCGGCCCTGTGCGCCAGCGATTTCGAGGCGCATGAGTGGCGGGCCGAGCGTGTGGTTTATCGCTGCTGAGCTAGCGCTTTATTAGATTCCTTAGGGAGCAATACCTTGGCCACAGCCGCTATATTGCTCCCCGCCATAGGTCAGCGTAACGCGAGCGGGAAAAGGCTTGCCGCTCATATTATCGAAACAGGCCCCAGCATCGATACGCACGCGGAAAAAGGGCTTCACGTCAGCGTTTTCAATCACGACTCGACCAGCTTCATTGTCCATCACACTAACCATATAAGGTAGCTGGAGACGCTCTTCCCCGTAGTTCGTTTCCATCATCAGTGTCGGCGTGTCATTAGCTAATGCAACCGTCCAGCCCGGTTCGTTACCCTGACCAAAGAACATCACGCCGGGCTTTTCAGCTCGGGTTAAGGCGTCACGCTGCTCGGCCAGCGAGCACTGCAACTGCCCTCGTGGCGTTTCCACTAGCGCCTCGTCACCCCGGTTCCAGAAGCTGATCTCACCATCTTGGTAGCGGGCGCCGCTGGCCACGACGGCTTGGGGCAACCGCCATGCGCCGTGCAGCGACCATAGGCGCAAATCGTTGGCGTTGGTGGCAGCCACTAAGTGCTGCTGAGCGGGTTCGCAGTGCCACGCATCAAAACGCTGGGCAGAGCCGGGAAAAAGCGCCGAGGGCAGAAAGGGTGCCCGGTTATCCAGCGTTGCTTGGTTAGCGGCTTTAGTTTCTGTGGAGGGCGTGGCTGCACACCCCCCGAGTATCACCATCATACCGACTGCGGCGATGGCCCCACCCCATGCTTTTAACGTATTCATATGCCATGCTCCCTATATAACTAATTCTATTGCTTGCTGAACTTCTTACCCACGTTTGAACGCCTGCAGATCATGCGTATCGATACTTTCCACCTGCGGGGGCAACCCCAGCTCTTCGCGTTTGATTTTAACCTGCATTTTTTCCGCTAGCCGTTCGGCGTCATCATCGGTAGTGCGCCCATTAAGCTCCGCCAACTGCGCCATGCCCTGGTGATAGAAAGTGAGCAGATCCAGCGCCGTGCGGTTGCTCTCTTCCACCGCTTTGCGCAGTTGCGAAAGATAGCCACTGACTTGCGACAAATGATGTTTGAGTTGCCAGACATAGCGCACCTCCGTCATCCATGGGCGCTCACGCAACACGGCAAATAGCGCGCTGGTGGCCAATAGCCCAAGTAGCACGCCTAGGGCATTGAGCCATAGGCTGCTGCCAAAGGTGGAGGTAAGGAGCATTGAGAACAGGAGGCCAAAAATAATCAGTTGCCCCGCCATGGCAAAGCTGATCATGCGGGCTTTGCGGCGGTAGGTCTCGGGGTCGTGATGTTCTAGGGTAAATACCATGGCCAGCCTCATTATCGCTGCAAACGTCCTATGATACGGGGCTGGCCAGGGCAAACAAGTAATAGCGTTTACAAAAGCAATTACGCCAAACGCTCCGCGGCCGTTTTGAGTAAGTGTTCGGTCGTTTCCCAGCCCACGCAGGCGTCGGTGACCGATACGCCGTAGCGCATGGCGCCAGGCTTGAGCGGCTGCTTGCCTTCGAACAGGTGACTTTCCAGCATCAGCGCGACCAGGTTGGCTTCGCCTGCCTGACGCTGCGCCAATACATCCAGCATCACTTCACTCTGGCGGCGATGGTCTTTACGCGCATTGGCATGGCTGCAATCCACCATTAGCCGTGGGTTTTGCCCAGCATTACGCAGCGCAGTGGTTGCTGCACGTACGTGTTGTGTCTGATAGTTCGGCTCGCCGTGCCCGCCACGCAGCACCACGTGGGTGTGCGGGTTGCCTGCAGTTTGCTGGACGATCGGGTAGCCTTGCGGGTCTACCGCGAAACGCTGGTGCGGGTGGGCCGCCGCACTCATGGCATCGATAGCCACTTGTACATCGCCACTGGTGGCATTTTTGAACCCCACCGCCGCTGACAAATCACTGGCCAGCTCACGGTGCAGTTGCGATTCGGTGGTGCGTGCGCCAATCGCCACCCAGCTTAGTAAGTCGTCTACGTAGGGCGCCAGCATCGGTTGTAAAAGCTCGGTAGCCACCGGCAAGCCGCGAGTGGCTACGGCATGCATCAGTTCACGAGAGAGCGCCAAACCGCGCGGCATATCACCGCTGCCATCCAAGCCTGGGTCGTAGGCCAGCCCTTTCCAGCCCACAGTGGTGCGCGGCTTTTCAACGTAGACGCGCATGACCGGCAAAATACGTTCGCTGATCTCTTCGCTAAGCACAGCCAGGCGGTCGGCGTATTCCAGCGCTGCATCTGGGTCGTGAACGGAGCAAGGGCCAACGACAACGAGCAGGCGGTCATCGTGACCACTCAAAATTTGCTGTACGGCGTGGCGCTGGCGGGCAATTTGCTCACTTAGCGGGTCGCTTAACGAGATACGTTGCCTGAGTTCGGCGGGGGTAGGCAGCCGCTTTGCATTGGGCTCAGGCGCTGAGGGCGTTAGCCGGGAAGTAGCATGGGCAGTGGATACAACGGTTTTATTAATAACAGGGCTGACAGACGCATTCATGATTAATTCTCCGCAATCGTGTGACATCGTATGGTTGTGTGACCACCCAAGTGAACACGGTCGGAGGTGGCAGCTAGCACCGACCGCGCGTCGCTAAATCGCCAGCTATAGCCATAACCCACAAAGCTGGTAGCGAAAGCGTTAGTCAGTGCGCGATAAATCATGATGCTGCTCCTTGATGAAATAATGGTGAATAACTATTGCCGAAAATCGCTCAGTCTATAAATCGCTGGGGCCCCAAAACGCCAGAAGCCCCGACGGGGTTACCGACCGGGGCTTCTGTGCTTGCGGCAGGCAACCGAGTGGTGTGCCTGGTGGCGCGACGTTAGGCGTCGGCCAGGGGCACACCGTGGCTAAACCAATACCCATAAAACGCAAAACCACCAACCAATTCTGGTTGTGGGTTCACTGTATGTGGTGTGGTTAGTCGTTGCATGCCCATATTCCGCTAGATTCTGTTAGTTACGCTGGCAATAACTAGCCCCAGTGAATCGTTTGACAGGGCTGCCGCCATGGCGTTGTCGTTTTATCCTGCCTGCAAGCGCTGCAAATGGCAACACTCAACCGCTAAAAGCTTGTACCCAACCAATAGTAGCGGGCAGCGCGCTCATGCTAACCAGCACCACCAAGCCTAGAAAGATGGACAGGAAACCAGAATCGTCTTTAAAGTTTTCGTCGTGTTGGGCCATGTTAGCCTCCTTTTTTGACAACGCTATATCAGGGGGAGCGTTACAACGCTGCGGTCATATTAAGTAGAACGGGGTGCGTAGGCAAACACATCCGAAAACACCCGCTCAAGCTTTATGCCTTTTGTGTCGAGCACATCCAGGCAGGCGTAGACCATGTTGGGCGAACCCGAGATATAAACATCATGGGTTTCTGGCGTGATATCTGCGGTTTTCAACACCTGATCAATACGACCCAGGTGATGGGCAATCCGCTCGCCCGCTGCTAACGGCTCTTCCAAGGGCGATTCGGTTACCGCATGAAAGCAGACATTGGCGTGGGTTTGCGCCCACTGGCTGGCCAGTTGCTCTAAATAGAGGTCGCGGTGTTCGCGGGCGGCCCACCACAGCGAAATTTCTCGTTCGGGCTGTTCATGCAGTACCGCTTCGACAATGGCTTTCATCTGGGAGAAACCGGTTCCTGCTGCAATCAGCAGCAGCGGTCTTTCGCTCTCACGATCAAGCACGCACTCACCGCCGGGCAAACGCAGCGTGAGCTGATTGGCTACCTGCAGCAGTTCCCGCAGCCGCGCTGAGTTATCCCGCTCCGGCCAGTGTTGAATATGCAGCTCGATAACACCATCGCTGCGATCGGCACTGGCGATCGAAAACGGCACCCAGGTGGTGTCATCCAGCTTAAGCTCTAAATACTGCCCCGGCGCATGCTGCATGGCTTCGGCGCGCCCAGTTAGCGTCACGCCAAACACATCGGGGCTTAAGTTCTCAACCTCGGTGACTTGGCAAGTCAACGTCCTTGCACTCATGAAAGCCTCTTTTTACAAATTTGGTCAGCGATACATCGCATTCAGCGGCGAGAGGGCGGCAATTCAAGACCAATCCCCAGCGCTTCCCAGCGTTCATCCACGCGCGCTTTAACGGCATCGTCCATCACAATAGGGGTGCCCCATTCACGGTCAGTTTCTCCTGGCCACTTATTGGTGGCATCAAGCCCCATTTTCGAGCCAAGACCTGAGACCGGCGAAGCGAAATCTAGATAATCAATGGGGGTATTTTCGACCATTACAGTATCCCGCGCGGGATCCATCCGGGTGGTGATCGCCCAGATAACATCTTCCCAATTGCGTGCGTCCACGTCGTCATCCAGCACAATCACAAACTTGGTGTACATAAACTGACGCAGAAAGCTCCATACCCCCATCATCACGCGCTTGGCGTGGCCGGGGTACTGCTTCTTCATGGTGACCACTGCCATACGGTAAGAGCAGCCTTCCGGTGGCAGGTAGAAGTCGACGATTTCGGGAAACTGCTTACACAGAATGGGCACAAAGACTTCATTCAGCGCCACACCGAGAATCGCCGGCTCATCCGGCGGACGTCCCGTATAGGTCGAGTGATAGATCGCATCACGGCGCATGGTCATCCGCGTGATGGTAAACACCGGGAAGTGGTCGACCTCATTGTAGTAACCGGTGTGGTCACCAAAGGGGCCTTCCGCCGCCATATCATCGGGATAGATAAAGCCTTCGAGGATAATCTCGCTGGACGCGGGCACATCAAGATCCGCATGACCGCACTTCACCAGCTCGGTACGCGAACCGCGCAGTAGGCCCGCAAAGGCGTATTCTGAAAGCGAATCCGGCACGGGGGTGACGGCGCCCAAAATCGTCGCCGGGTCAGCGCCAAGCGCCACCGCAACCGGGAAAGGCTCGCCTGGGTGGGCTTTCTGGAACTCCAGAAAATCCAGCGCGCCGCCACGATGGGAGAGCCAGCGCATGATCAGGCGGTTCTTGCCAATCTTCTGCTGACGGTAAATCCCTAGGTTCTGGCGCTTCTTGTGCGGCCCTTTAGTAATCACCAGAGGCCAGGTGACCAGTGGCCCCGCATCGCCAGGCCAGCAGTGCTGAATCGGCAGCAGGCCGAGATCGACTTCGTCGTCTTCATAGACCACTTCCTGTACCGGCGCATGCTTGACGTTTTTCGGCCCCATGCTGAGTACTTGCTTGAAGATCGGCAGCTTGTCCCAGGCGTCTTTCAAGCCTTTCGGCGGATCAGGCTCTTTGAGAAACGCCAACAGCTTACCCACTTCTCTGAGCGCTTCTACCGATTCTTGGCCCATGCCTAGCGCAACCCGTTTAGGGGTGCCAAACAGGTTGCCCAACAGCGGCATGTCGTGGCCTTTGACGTTTTCAAACAGCAACGCCGGGCCACCGGCACGCAGCGTGCGGTCGCAAATTTCGGTGATTTCCAGGTAAGGATCGACTTCGACATGAATACGCTTGAGTTCACCCTGGGCTTCAAGCGCCGCGATGAACTCACGCAAGTCTTTGTACTTCAAGGCACGCTCCCTGGCTGGCGAATGCGCCGCGTTAGCGGCGCTCTTTTTTACACCACAAGCTAGCGGCGCTTCATCGCTTCAAAGAACTCAAGATTGGTCTTGGTATCTTTCAGACGGTCAATCAGGAATTCAGTGGCGGCGGTGTCTTCCATCGGATTGAGCAGCTTGCGCAAAATCCACATGCGCTGCATTTCATCCTCAGAAGCCAGCAGGTCTTCACGACGGGTGCCACTCCGACGGATATTGATCGCCGGGAATACACGACGCTCAGCCAGCTTGCGATCCAGGTGGGCTTCCATGTTACCGGTACCCTTGAACTCTTCGAAGATGACTTCGTCCATTTTGGAGCCAGTATCGACCAGCGCCGTGGCGATAATCGTCAGGCTGCCACCCTCTTCGATATTACGCGCCGCACCAAAGAAGCGTTTTGGCTTCTCAAGGGCGTGGGCATCGACACCACCGGTGAGCACTTTGCCAGAGCTGGGCACCACGGTGTTGTAAGCACGCGCCAAGCGAGTAATCGAGTCGAGCAGAATGACCACGTCTTTCTTGTGCTCAACCAAACGCTTGGCTTTCTCGATAACCATTTCAGCGACTTGCACGTGACGCGCTGGCGGCTCATCAAAGGTTGACGCCACGACTTCGCCACGCACGGTGCGCGACATTTCGGTGACTTCCTCAGGGCGCTCATCGATCAGCAGTACGATCAGATGACACTCTGGGTTGTTGCGCGTGATGGAGGTCGCGATGTTTTGCAACATCAGCGTTTTACCCGCCTTGGGCGGCGATACCAGCAAACCACGTTGGCCTTTACCGATCGGCGCGGTTAGATCGATGATCCGCGCGGTAAGGTCTTCCGTGGAGCCGTTACCGATCTCCATACGCATGCGATCGTCTGGGAACAGCGGCGTTAAGTTCTCAAACAGGATCTTGTGCTTGGCATTTTCCGGACGGTCAAAGTTGATTTGACTGACCTTCAGCAGGGCGAAGTAGCGTTCACCCTCCTTCGGCGGACGGATTTTGCCGGAAATGGAGTCACCCTTGCGCAGATTGAAACGGCGGATCTGCGAAGGCGATATGTAGATATCGTCGGGACCGGCGAGATAGGAGCTGTCAGCGCTACGCAGGAAGCCGAAGCCATCCTGAAGAATTTCCAGCACACCGTCGCCATAGATATCCTCGCCACTTTTGGCGTGTTTCTTGAGGATGGCGAAAATGATGTCCTGCTTGCGCGAACGGGCCAAGTTATCAATACCCATTTCACGGGCGATATCGAGGAGCTCGGGAACGGTTTTTTGCTTGAGTTCAGTGAGATTCATCGGTGTGTTAGAAAGTTGCTCATGGAAGCTGGGCGCCAGGCGCCGGGAATAAGACAGGAGGCGTGAAAGTGACGCCGTGTGATGCGTTCAGACCCCGGTAAAGGCACGCGCTCGAAGATGAAAGGAACGGCGTTGGACTTAACTAACAACGCTGCTGCTTGTTGTTATTAAGACTCAACTCGAGGGTGCTAACACTTGTTTAATCTGGCTACCCCAGGAAAGTGGTTGAACCAGTGGGCTATCTGACGACTTGGAATTCTGGCTGACGCTAACGGGATAAACAGTGAATAACGTCTGGGGCGACCAAGGTGCCGTACTTGCACGACGCATGCAAGATGATTTATCTAAACAGCGACTCATCTCAGCTGCGAAGTACTTGTGGACACGCTAACTAACCAGGTCAGATCAGGCCAGTAGCTCGATGGTAGTCAAGCGCCGCGACAAACGCAAGCCTTTAGGTGTCTAGCAATTGACAATAGATAAAGGTCGCCGCAACCTTGGCACAGCCAACACGAAGGAAAGCTCATGCCCAAGGACATTTCGCTCCCCATTGCCACCGCTCCCGCTGAGGTAGACAGCGGTGCGCCGCAGCGCTTCGCCGCTATAGACCTGGGTTCCAACAGCTTTCATCTACTGGTGGCCAATTACCAGCATGAACGCCTCCAGGTGGTGGCCCGATTGGGCGAAAAGGTGCAGCTCGCCGCGGGTTTAGACGATGATGGCCTGCTCAGCGAAGAGGCAATGCAGCGCGCACTAGACTGCCTGGGCCGCTTCGCGCCGTTTTTAAGCGATATCACCAACGCCAATTTGCGCATTGTCGGCACTAATGCGCTACGCGATGCCGATAATAGCCAAACATTTATCGAACGCGCCGAAGCACAATTAGGCCACGCCATCGAAATTATCGCCGGCCGCGAAGAGGCTCGGCTGATTTATTTAGGCGCCGCCCACGCGCTGGCCGAAAATGGCCGCCGATTAATCGTCGATATTGGCGGCGGCTCGACCGAATTCATTATTGGTGAAGCTTTTGAGCCCAAAGCGCTGGAGAGCCTGCGCATGGGCTGCGTGACATTTTCCCGACGCTTCTTCTCCGACGGCGAGTTGAACGAAAAACGTATGCGCCGCGCCGAGCTCGCCGCTCTTTCAGAGCTCGCCAACATTCAGCGCCCCTATCAACGCCTGGGCTGGGACGACCCAGTCGGCTCCAGCGGCACGATCAAGGCCGCCGCCAGCGTGTTGCATGCCTATGGCGATACGCCCCACGAGGGTGTTATCACTCGCGCCGGTTTAAAGAAGCTGCGCGAACGGCTGCTGAAGTGCAAGCAACTGGATAAAGTCGCGCTGGAGGGCCTCAAGGCTGACCGTGCCAAAGTTTTCCCGGCGGGGATTGCCATTCTTGGGGCGATTTTTGAAGCCTTTGATTTAACCCAAATGCGTTTTGCCGATGGGGCGCTGCGTGAAGGCGTGCTCTACGATATGGCCGGGCGCAATACCGCCGAAGACTCGCGCTCGAAAAGCCTGGAGTCGCTACAGCGCACTTACGATGTTGATACCCGCCAAGGGCTTAACGTCGCCGACACTGCCGAGCGGCTGTTTCAGCAGGTACGCCATGCGTGGTCGCTAAACCTTGACCAAGGGCGCTATTTGCAGTGGGCTAGCCACGTGCATGAAATCGGCCTGGCGATCTCTCACAGCCAGTTTCATCGCCACGGCGCCTACCTGCTGGAGCATTCGGATCTCGCGGGTTTTTCACGCCCTGAACAGCGCCAACTGGCGTTTTTAGTGCGCGCGCACCGGCGTAAATTTCCGCTCAAGGAGTGGCAGGCCCTGCCGGAAGCGCAACAGGAGACGACCCAGAAGCTCGCCCGACTGCTGCGTTTAGCCGTTTTGCTCAACCATTCCCGCCCGGAAACCGCGCCCTCGCTACCGGAAATAAGCGCTGACAGCGATAGCTTGACGATCACGCTGCCTGCCAGCGATGAACCCACCCTGCTGAGTACCGACCTGGAACAGGAGCAGGCGTTTATGGAAGCCGCCGGTTTTAAGCTGATCGTTAAGCAGGCGAAGTCAGACGTGTAAAGCAAACGCCCTCTGCCTGCCATAACAGCTGAGCAGGGGGACAAACCACCCCGATACACGCCTCACCCTGCATGATAACCACCAGCCGCTGGCGCTCCCAGGGCGGCATATCCGCCTCTTGTAGCAACCGCTTTAGGTCGCGCCGCCCTCGTTTAGGCAGTTGAATAACCTCCCCACCTTGTCGCCAGGTCGCTCTCAGCGGTTGAGACGGCTCTTGTAATGAGGCCACCTGCCACCCTAGCGGCCCGATAGGCGTTTCCAGTGGCGTTTGACCATCCCAGCTAACCTCCCACGACGATAACGCTTCAAAAGGCACCATCAGATAGAGCCGCTGGCGCCATAGGCGCGCCTGAGCACCCGGCCACTCAACGCACACCGCGGCACCCGCCTTGGCATTCAATTGATCCAGCAGGCTCTCTAAACGCTTCTGGGGCGGTGTTGGCAAGCCTTGCTGTTGGCAAAGAGTACGCACCAGCAGCCGCTGGCGGGGACGGGAGCGCTGACTAAGTGCGCTCGCATCTATCTGCCCTTCGCCGGTGACGAGCTCGTTTAGCTCGGCTGCTAAATACTCGCTAAGCACCGCATCTGCGTCACCGGCGTTGGTTGCGCTATTGGCTAAAGCAGCGACGGCTGTGGGCCAGCGCTCGCGCAATGCTGGCAATATTCGATGGCGCAGGCGGTTGCGATCAAAGCGAATATCTTGATTGGTGGGATCTTCGCACCAGCGCAACTCAAGCAGCCCAGCCGCAGCTTCAAGTTCAGCTCGGCGCACGGAGAGCCAGGGGCGCACCAAGGTGGTACTTTGGGCCTCCCGGCGATAGGGCATACCGGCCAGGCCGCGTAGCCCGCTGCCGCGCAGAGCGGCGAGCAGAAAGGTTTCCGCCTGATCATCCTGGTGCTGGGCCAGCCAGAGCGTATCGCCAGTGGGAATGGTGGCCAAAAAAGCTTCATAGCGGGCGTTGCGAGCGGCACCTTCGATGCCTTCACCTTGTGTATTTACCGTCACATTGACCACGGTCAGCGGCACGTTCAAGCGCACACACATATCCCGGCAGTGCGCCTCGAACGTCTGCGCTGCTGCCTGTAGGCCATGGTTAATGTGGATAGCCCGCAAATGGCGGTCTGCTTGTTCGCAGGCCCGTGCGGCTAACGCGAGCAGCAGGCAGGAGTCCAAACCACCTGAGAGTGCCACCCAAATAGAGCGCCCCGGCGGGGTCTCCGCCAGGGCGTCGTTGAGCAAGCGTTGCAGCGTATTATGCGGCTGGGGCGCCATAGCTCATTAAACGCTTGTAGCGACGCTCCAGCAGCGCGTCAGTGTCCATTGACTGCAGACGCCCCAAGCTCGCGGTAAGCGCCTCTTTGACCCGCTCAGCAGTGGTTAGCGGGTGACGGTGGGAGCCCCCAAGCGGCTCTTTGATCAGCGAGTCGACGAAACCCAGTTCTTTCAGTCGCTCGGCGGTAATGCCCATAGCCTGAGCGGCGTCAGAGGCTTTTTCAGCGCTTTTCCATAAGATCGATGCGCAGCCTTCCGGTGAGATCACCGAGTAGGTCGAATACTGCAGCATTTGCAGTTCGTCGCAGACGCCAATTGCCAGCGCGCCGCCGGAGCCGCCCTCGCCCACCACGGTGGAGATAATCGGTGTTTTCAGTCGCGACATAACGGCCAGATTATAGGCGATAGCCTCTGACTGACCGCGCTCTTCGGCGTCGATACCGGGATAGGCACCGGGGGTATCGATAAAGGTCAGGATCGGCATTTTAAAGCGCTCGGCCATCTCCATCAGACGGCACGCTTTGCGGTAGCCTTCTGGGCGCGGCATACCGAAGTTGCGGCGCACTTTCTCTTTTACATCGCGGCCTTTTTGATGGCCAATCACCATCACTGGTGCATCATTCAACCGCGCAATGCCACCTACCAGCGCGGCATCATCGGCGAAGTTGCGATCACCGTGCAGCTCGTCAAAGTCGGTGAAGATGTGTTCGAGGTAGTCCAACGTGTAGGGACGCTGAGGGTGCCGTGATAGCTGAGAAACCTGCCAGGGAGTCAAATCCTTGAAGATCGATTCCGTCAGCTTGCGGCTCTTCTCTTCCAGCCGAGCGATCTCGTCGGAAAGGTTGACTTGGCTATCGGAGCTGACTAGACGCAGCTCCTCAATTTTTGCCTGAAGTTCGGCAATCGGCTGTTCAAAATCGAGATAATTAGGATTCATCGGCTCTGCCTGTAAGCTGCCTGTCAAAAACAAGCCTGATCAAAATAAGTATTATCGCACCCTGACCCTGCCACGCAAGGTGAGTGCCCTTCTGTCACTATTTATCGATAGCGTAGCTGTACGCCTGTCTGACCCTGGACATCCTGCAGCGCCAGCAGTAAGTCGTCGCTCGGTGCGACTTTCCACTCATCGGCAAGTTCCAGCCAAGCCACTGCCGCTGGGTGGCGGTACTGCAGGCGCACCGGCAACCCCTCTTGATCGCGATACGGCGTCAGGCTGTCGCGCAGGGTTTCAATTAAGCGGCCATTGATCTGCCCCGCGTCCAATGCCAGCTCCACGGCTTGGCCGTAGCGAATGCGCGCCGTCACCATTGGTGTAACGTCTTTACCGCGTAGGCGCAGGCCACCAGAGTATTCGTCGCTGGAGACTTCGCCCTCAACGATGAGTACCTGATCAGCCTCAATCTGACCGCGTAGTTGCTCGAATAGCTCCCCAAACAGCGAAGCTTCAATACGCCCGGTGCGGTCATCCAGGGTGATAAACGCCATGGTATCACCACGCTTGGACTTCATAGTGCGCACGCCGACCACTAGCCCAGCAACGCGCTGGGGGTCACGAGAAGGTTTTAAATCGCTGATCCGCGTGGAGACAAAACGTTTTAGCTCCCGCTCGTACTCGTCGATCGGGTGCCCTGTCAGGTAAAGCCCCAGGGTATCTTTCTCCCCTGAGAGCCGTTCGCGATCGGTCCACTCACGGGCGTTGATGTATTCGGCGTAAACGTTGCTGTCATCGTCACTTTCATCGGCCGCGGCGAACGCATCACCAAACATATCCAGCATGCCCAGGTTCTGATTGGCGTGGTTTTGGGCAGCGGCTTTTAGCGCGTCCTCCATCGCTGCAAACAGCACCGCACGATTGGGGCCTAAAGTATCCAGCGCGCCGGAGCGAATCAGCGCCTCCAGGGTGCGCTTATTCATCCGCTTGGGATCAATGCGGCGGCAGAAATCAAAGATATCTTTGAAAGGGCCATCTGCCTCGCGGGCTTCGACAATGGCGCCAATGGGCCCTTCGCCCACGCCGCGAATGGCGCCTAGCCCATAGACCACACGCGCATCGGTATCGACGGTGAACTTGTAACCACCGACGTTGACGTTCGGCGGCGTTACGGTGAGCTTGAGGTTCCGACACTCCTCGATCAGCGGCACCACTTTATCCAGGTTGTCCATTTCCGTGGACATAACGGCGGCCATAAAGGGCCCCGGATAGTGGGCTTTCAGCCACGCAGTTTGGTAAGACACCAGCGCGTAGGCAGCCGAGTGAGACTTGTTAAAGCCGTAACCGGCGAATTTCTCTACTAGGTCAAAGATGTTACCGGCCAGGTCTTTATCAATACCGTTGGCGGCACACCCCTCCATAAAGCCGTCACGCTGCTTGGCCATCTCTTCGGGCTTTTTCTTACCCATGGCACGGCGCAGCATATCGGCCTGGCCGAGGCTGTAGCCTGCCATTACCTGAGCGATCTGCATGACCTGCTCTTGGTAGAGGATGATGCCGTAGGTGGGCGCCAAGACAGGTTTCAACAGCTCGTGCTGGTAATCCGGGTGTGGATAAGAGACTTCGGCCCGGCCGTGCTTACGGTTGATAAAGTCATCGACCATGCCCGACTGCAGTGGGCCGGGGCGGAACAGTGCCACCAGGGCGATCATATCGTCCAGGGAGTCAGGCAGCAGGCGCTTGATCAGTTCCTTCATGCCGCGGGATTCGAGCTGGAAGACCGCCGTGGTTTCGGCGCGCTTGAGCATCTCGAAGGTGGGCGCGTCGTCCAGCGGGATGCTGTCGATGTTGAGCGGATCCTGGCCGTTAACGCTGCGCACCTTGTCGACCATCTCTAGTGCCCAGTCGATAATCGTCAGCGTCCGCAGGCCCAGGAAGTCGAACTTGACCAGCCCCGCCTCTTCAATATCGTTTTTATCGAACTGTACCACCAAGCCGGAGCCATCTTCATCGCAGAGCAGCGGTGAGAAATCGGTCAGTTTGGTGGGGGCGATGACCACGCCACCGGCGTGCTTGCCGGTGCCCCGGGTGGTGCCCTCAAGCTTGAGCGCCATCTCCCAGATCTCTTCGGCCTCTTCATCGTTGCCGATAAACTCTTTGAGCGCGGGTTCCTGCTCAATCGCCTTGGCCAGGGTCATGCCTACTTCAAAGGGAATCAGCTTGGAGAGCTTGTCCCCCAGCGAGTACGGACGGCCTTGGGCACGGGCCACATCACGCACTACGGCCTTCGCCGCCATGGTGCCAAAGGTGACAATCTGGGAGACCGCATTGCGCCCGTAGCGCTCGGCTACGTACTCGATCACCTTGTCGCGTTTTTCCATGCAGAAGTCGACGTCAAAGTCGGGCATGGAGACACGTTCGGGGTTAAGAAAGCGCTCGAACAGCAGGTCGTAGCCAATCGGGTCTAAGTCAGTGATCTTTTGCGCGTAGGCCACCAGCGAACCAGCACCGGAACCACGCCCCGGGCCTACCGGTACGCGGTTGTCCTTGGCCCACTGGATGAAGTCCATCACGATCAGGAAGTAGCCAGGGAACCCCATCTGGATAATAACGTTGAGCTCGAACTCCAGCCGGTCGCGGTAGCGCTGGTCGATCGCCTGGTACTCTTCGCTGTCGCGGGGGTACCGTTCAGCGGGAAACAAAAAATCCAATCGCTCGGTTAAACCGTCATGGGATACTTTGCGGAAGAACTCATCCTGGGTCATCCCTTCGGGAATGCCGAACTCGGGCAGGAAAATCTCGCCCAGGCGCACATCCACGCTGCAGCGCTCGGCGATCATCACGCTGTTTTCCAGCGCTTCGGGGATATCGGCAAACAGCGCCGCCATCTCGTCGGGGCTTTTTAAGTACTGCTCTTCGGTGTAGCGGCGTTCGCGGCGCGGGTCGTCCAGCGCTTTACCTTCACCGATGGCGACGCGGGTCTCGTGGGCCCAATAATCTTCGCGCTCAAGAAAGCGCACGTCATTGGTCGCCACCACTGGCGTGCCTGTTTCAATGGCCAGCTTGACGCTGGCGTGAACGCAGGCCTCTTCCAGCGGGCGCCCGGTGCGAATCAACTCTAGATAAAAGCGCTCGGGAAAGGCCGCCTGCCACTCTTCGAGCAGCACCCGCGCATCCTGTTCGTGATCAGATAGCAGGTGGCGGCCAATCTCACCCTCCCGCGCGCCGGAAAGCGCAATCAAGCCTTCGCTCTGCTCCAGCACCCACTGTTTATCGAGAATGGCGCGCCCCTGCCGTTGACCATGCGTCCAACCTTTCGAGATCAGCTCAGTCAGGTTGCGATAGCCAACATCGTTCATCGCCAGCAGCGTTAGCCGGTAGGGGTGCGACTCGTCATGGGGATTGTGCAGCCATAAATCGCTGCCAATAATCGGCTTCAACCCCGCCCCCTGGGCGGCTTTGTAGAACTTCACCAGGCCGAAAAGGTTGGCTTCGTCGGTCAAGGCCAATGCTGGCATCGCCCGCTCAGCCGTGGTGCTGACCAGCGATTTTAGCTTCACTAAGCCATCGACCAGGGAGTATTCACTGTGCAAACGTAAATGAACGAACGGAACCGTCATGGGACTCTCAGCAAAACGCTAGGTGAAGAAAAAATACGTTAAAGCAGCGCCAACTGGCGCTGCACCGGCGCGAAGCTACGACGATGTTCGGCCAGTGGCCCGTGAGCGGCAAGCGCCGTCAGGTGCTCTTTGGTCGGGTAGCCTTTATGGCGCGCAAAACCATACTCAGGATAGCACTCATCCAAGGCGACCATCTGTGCGTCGCGAGCGACCTTGGCCAAAATCGACGCTGCGGCAATGGCACAGTGGCGTGAATCGCCCTTCACCACGGCCTGGCCAGGCAGCAGATGACCAGGTAATTTGTTGCCATCGACGAGTAGATATTCCGCCGCCGGTGCCAGCGCATCAATGGCTCGACGCATGGCCAAGTGGGTGGCGTGGTAAATATTCAACGCATCCACTTCCGCTGCGCTGGCTTCTGCCACGGCAAAGGCCAGCGCCCGCTCGCGAATCTGGCTATCCAGCGCTTCACGTTTGCGCGCCGTCAATTTTTTAGAGTCGGTAAGACCGTTTATTGGCTGCGCGGGGTCGAGAATCACCGCTGCGGCCACCACGCTACCGACCAGCGGCCCTCGGCCTACTTCATCCACTCCCGCCAGCAGCTCGCCGCTGTAGGCAATTTCTAGCGTTGGAAAATCCTTGTGCTCGATCAACCAGTGCGCTGTCACCCTATTTTTAATGGCCATCAACAGTCTCCAGCGGCTGTCCCGCGGCCAACAGGCTAATTGCCTCGGCGGCGCGACGGCTGGCGTTACGCTGAAGGGTGGCGTGCATCTGGGCAAAGCGCGCCTCCAGGGCATGGCGGCTATCTTCGTCCGCCAGCATGGCGCTGAGCTGATCGGCAATCGCCTCCGGCGAGGCCGCGTCTTGAATGAGTTCGGGCACCAGCGTTTCCTGGGCAATCAAATTAGGCAGCGATACCCACTGGGTTTTGACCATTCGCTTGGCCAGCCAGTGGGTGGTCGGGGCCATCTTGTAAGCCACCAGCATGCTGCGGTGACACAGCATGGCTTCCAGCGCGGCGGTACCAGAGGCCAGCAGCACGATATCGCTGGCTACCATCGCTTCGCGGGCTTGACCATCCAGCAGCGTAGTACGCTCGGCCAGCTGTGGGTAGTTGGCCAGCAGCGCGCTAATTTCATGGCGGCGATCAGCGGTAGCCGCGGGAATAACCACGTGCAGCGCAGGGTGGCGTTGGCAGAGCTGTGCGGCGGCGGCAAGAAAGGTATCGCCCAGAAAACGAATTTCGTTGGCCCGGGAGCCAGGCAGCAGCGCTAACACCTGCAGATCAGGCGCGAGTTCCAGCGCCTGGCGGGTGGCAACACGGTCATTTTCCAGCGGCATTTCGTCGGCCAGGGGGTGGCCCACAAAAGCGACGGGCACACGATGTTGGCGATAGAAAGCAGCCTCAAAAGGCAGCAGCGTCAGCATGCCATCGACCGACTTAGCGATGCCTTTTACCCGCCCCTGGCGCCACGCCCACACGGAAGGACTCACGTAGTGGGCGGTGGTGATCCCCGCTTCGCGAAGCTGGCGCTCAAGGCCTAGATTGAAGTCAGGTGCATCGATACCCAGCATAATATCCGGCTGCCAAGCTAACGCTTCGGCTTTTAGGGTGCGCCGTACACGGATCAGTTCAGGGAGGTGCTTCAGCACTTCAACCAGCCCCATTACCGCAAGCGTTTCGAGAGGAAAGCGGCTCTCCATGCCTTCCGCCTGCATACGCGGTCCGCCGATGCCACGAAACTCGACGCCAGGGTGGCACGCTTTAAGTTCACGCATCAGCCCAGCGCCAAGGATATCGCCGGAGAGTTCCCCAGCCACGAGATAGACACGTTGCAGGGTCATAAAATGATTAGCATGGGTTAACGGGTGATGCCGCGGGTGGAACGCTCAATGGAGGCGGCGAAATGCTCAATTTCGGGAAAATCAAAGCGGCTACGCATTTCGACAAGCGCCTGCTCTGTAGTCAGCCCCTGGCGATAAACCATTTTATAAGCAGTGGTTAAGGCACTAATTGCTTCGCGGCTAAAGCCGCGGCGCTTTAAGCCCACTAGGTTGAGTCCACGCGCTTCGGCAGGGTTGCCATTAATCATGATATAGGCGGGTGTGTCCTTGGTGATAATCGAGCCACCACCGGCCATGGCGTGATCGCCAAAGTGACAGAACTGATGCACTGCCGCCAACCCACCCAGAATGGCATGATCACCGACGGTGACATGGCCCGCCAAGGTAACCTGATTGGCTAAAATGCAGTCGTTACCAATCACGCAGTCATGGCCGACATGCACGTAGGCCATAAACAGGTTGCGCGAACCAATGGTGGTTTCGCTGCGATCCTGAACGGTGCCTCGATGAATCGTGGCGCCTTCACGGACCACATTATCGTCGCCCATCACTAACCGCGTGGGTTCGCCTGCGTATTTTTTGTCCTGACAGTCTTCACCTACCGAGGCAAACTGAAAGATACGCGTACGTTCGCCTAGCGAGGTGGGGCCTTTAACCACCACATGAGGGCCTATCACGGAGCCCGCGCCGATCGTGACGTCGGGGCCAATGATGCTAAAGGGGCCAACCTCAACGTCGTCGGCAAGGCGCGCCGCCGGGTCGACCAGTGCAGTCGGATGTATCAAGCCACCTTCCTCTCGGCACAAATAATTTCTGCTTCGCAGGCCAGCTCACCGTCAACCGTGGCACGGCATGCAAATTTCCAGATACCCCGTTTACCTCTAATCACGTCGGCCTCTAAGGTGAGCTTGTCGCCCGGCATTACCGGGCGTTTAAAGCGCACTTTATCGCTGCCCACGAGATAGTACACATAACCATCGGCAGGCAGTTTATTGACCGTTTTAAAACCGAGAATGCCGCATACCTGGGCCAGGGCTTCAATCACCAGTACGCCGGGCATAATCGGGTGATGCGGAAAGTGGCCGTTAAAAAATGGCTCATTAATGCTGACATTTTTGTACGCAACGATGGATTCGCCGGTGGTTAATTGCGTTACTCGATCCACCAGCAAAAAGGGGTAACGGTGGGGCAAGTACTCGCGAATTTCATTGATATCCATAACCATCGTAGCGACCTCTAAAATAACAAAAACCTGCAGCTCCTGAAGAGTGTCAGGCAAATACCAGCACGTGCACTGGTTAAAAGGCTGTGGATTATACCCCGCTGTTATCTAGTCTCAAACCAGCAGCGGGTAAAAGTCATGCAGCCGTTACTATTCACGTTGCTTTTTTTCCAATCGAGCCAGGCGCTTAGCGATGTCATCAAGCTGTTTAAAACGCACCGCGTTTTTACGCCACTGGGCATTAGCCATGGCGCCAGTACCGGATGAGTAGACCCCCGGTTCATGGATTGAGTTCGTGACAAGGCTCATACCTGTCACCTGAACGCCGTCGCAAATGGTTAGGTGACCGGATAAACCGACCCCACCACCCAGCATGCAGTGCTTACCGACCTTGGTCGAACCAGCAATGCCCACACAGCCTGCTAAGGCGCTGTGGTCACCGATAATGACGTTATGGGCGATTTGTACCTGACTATCAATTTTGACGTCATCACCAATCACCGTATCTCCCAAAGCGCCACGATCGATGCTGGAGCAACTGCCTACTTCAACGTCGTCGCCAAGCACTACGCCCCCCAATTGGGCGATTTTATGCCAGCCAGCGCCATCGTGGGCAAACCCGAAGCCGTCGCCGCCAATCACACAGCCGCTTTGCAAGATGCCCCGTTTACCGATAACCACGCCATGGCAGAGGGTGACATTGGCGTGCAGACGCGTTGCTTCGCCGATAATTGTATCGGCTCCCACCACGCTGCCCGCCCCAATGACCACACGGTCGCCCAGCACCACGCCTGATTCAATCACTGCATGAGCTTGAATGCAGACATCGGCGCCTAGCTGAGCATCTTCCGCCACGACGGCGGTGGGGTGAATACCGACGATATCGCGGGCAGGCAGTGGGTCAAACAACTGCGATAGCTTGGCATAGCCCAAGTAAGGGTTATCGATTTCCAGACGCGCTACCGGGCAGTGCTTGCCATGCTCAGGGTGCAGCAATACCGCGGCCGCCTTGGTCGTCGCCAAATCTTTCAGGTAGGCACGATTGGCCAGAAAAGCCACTTGATCCGGCTGCGCTTCTTTTAGCGTCGCCAAGCCGCGTATCGGCTGCTGGGCATTACCGCTGACGGCAATGCCCAATTGGCGCGCAATGTCTGCGAGGGTAAAGTGATGAGAAGCGTGCGTCATGGGAGCCCAGAGAAGCGTTGGTGTGGCCTGACCACACCAATTAGCGTTTAAATTTAGTTCAAGGTATCAAAAATCTGGGTGACTTCATCGGTCACATTGGGCAGATCCACACCTGAGTGCAGTACGCCCTGGGGTTCAACCAGCACATCAATACCATGGCGTTCCAGCACTTCTGCTACCGCTTGTTCCAGCTTAGGCTCGGCGCCTTCTAAAAACTGCTGCTCGGAACGCTGCTGTGCCTGCATTACTTCCTGGCGAAGCTGTTCAAAACGGCTGCCTTTCTGCTGAAGCTCGCTAATCAGCGACTCCCGCTGGGACTGAGCCATCGTTTCGCCTTCGTTCTGCAAACGCTGCTGAAGCTGCTGCAACTCATTACCCAGGTTTTGCGCTTCACGCTGCTGATTGCCAATTTGCCCTTCCAGAGTACTCATTGACGCCTGTGCGGACTGGGTATTCATTAATGCTGCTCGCCAATCCAACACTGCTACTTCTGCAGCGTGAGCGGGCAAAATCATCGCGCCCAACAGGCATACCACCGCTGTCAGTTTACGCATCATGTTATCTCCTTAGGTCACGCTAGCACGCGCCACCATGGCACGCGGTCTAGCAAAATTAGAACGTTTGCCCTTTAGAACGTTTGTCCTAATGAGAACTGGAAGAACTGAGTGTCGTCACCGCTCTTATCGTTCAATGGCTCAGCAATGCTAAAGGTCAGCGGGCCTACCGGTGTCAGCCAAGAGAGGCCAATACCGGCGCTGTAGCGCAAATCGCCTAGATCAACGCCGGAGTTACACTGCTGACGCCCTGCGTCTTCTGCAAGCACATCGTAGCAAGAGGTCAGGAAGGTATTACCGCCATCCAAGAATAGCGATGTTTGCAGCGCGCGCTGATCTTCAACAAAGGGCAGCGGGAAAATGATCTCGGCGCTACCTTCTACTGAAACGTTACCGCCCAGCGTGCGGTCACGGCCGCCTTCGGTTGCTGGCGTGGTGCGCTGCCCAAGCGTATTCGACGTGAAGCCACGCACCGAGCCAAGACCACCCGCGTAGAAGTTTTCATAGAAGGGGAAGGGATCGTTGCCGCCCAGCGTATCGGCATAGCCGACATTGCCGGTAAATTTGAACGCCCAGGACTCGTCATCGTTAATCGGGAAGAGCTGTTGAGCACGGGCGCGCAGCTTGTAGTACTCCGAATCACTGCCCGGCACGCCGGTTTCCAGCGACAGTCGCTGATAGTTGCCATCGGTCGGCATAATACCGCGGTTGAGATTGTTGCGTGTCCAACTAGCGGTCAGCTTCAGGCTTTGCGCATCTTCGCCCTGATCTTCCACATAGCGACGAATTTCTGAGGCCGTGTCGAAGTAGGTTTTCACCGTTAGGTCTTCAACGCTGGCACCGAAGTTAAGACGCGACAGTTCGCTTACGGGGTAACCAAAGTTGATACCGGCACCATAGGCATCCGTCGAGAACGTCGAAATATCCGAATCGGCGTAATCTGTTTCGCGGTAAAAAACATTGTAGCCGCGAGAAATGCCATCCAACGTCCAGTAGGGATCAGTGAAGCCAAAGTTCACACTGGTAAAGGTGTCGCTGCGCTGAGCCCCTACATTGACCCGGTTACCCGTACCCAAGAAGTTATTTTGTGACAAGCCGACACCGTAAATAACCCCGGCACTCTGGGAGAAACCAACGCTGGCAGAGACCGACCCCGAGGGCTGCTCTTCGACATTATAAGTAACGTCGAGTAAATCCGGCTCACCAGGTACAGGCTGGGTATCCACTTCTACTTGGCTAAAAAAGCCCAGGCGTTCAAGGCGCTGACGCGATTGTGTAATGGCTTCGGTGGAAGCGGGTGCGCCCTCCAACTGAATCATTTCACGCCGCAGTACTTCATCCTGAGTAGTCGTATTACCGTAGAACTCGATACGACGCACGTAGGCGCGTTCACCGGGATTGACAGCAATCACCAGATCGACCGTTTCACCGTCCCCTGCCATTTCAGGCACGCCTTGAATATCAGCAAAGGCGAAGCCTTCGGCACCCAAACGCTGGCGCAGGGCTTCGGTGGAGGCATTAACATCGCCGCGGGAGAAAATATCTCCCTCTTTAACGGTGAGTAACTGGCGAGCTTCGTTTTCGCTGATCTGTAGATCACCCGCGAAACGAATATCACCTACCCGGTACTGGGCGCCTTCATCGACGTTTAGTGTAATAAAGATTTCGGATTTTTCCGGACCAATCGACACCTGAGTCGAGGTGACATCGAAGTTGACGTAGCCACGATCTAGGTAGAACGAGCGCAGCCGCTCAATATCACCGGAAAGCGCTTCACGGGAGTACTCGTCGCTAGAGAACCAGCCGAAAAAGCGTCCTGGCCGATCATTTAACTCAAACACGCCACGCAGCGTTTCATCATCAAAGGCTTCGTTACCAACGATATTGATTTGGCGAATCTTGGCCACTTCGCCTTCGTTGATATTGATATTGACCTGTACCCGGCCCTCATCAACCTCTTCCACTTCGGTATCGATGCTGGCGCTGTAGCGACCTTGAGACTGGTAGACGCCTTCCAGCTCGCGCTGTATCTCTTCCAGCGTAGAGAGCTCCAGTACCTGACCTTCCGAGAGCCCCGATTCACGCAAACCATTGCGCAAGTCCTCTTCGGAGATCTGATCGTTGCCGCTGATCTGTAGCCGCGCAATAGTCGGACGCTCGACGACCTGAATAACCAGTACATCGCCTTCGCGTGCCAGGGAGACATCGTCAAATAGCCCTGTGGCAAATAAGTCACGGGCAGCAGCAGCTAATTGCTCTTCGCTGACGCGCTCATTGGCACTCACCGGAAATGCATTGAAGACCGAGGCGGCGGATACCCGCTGCAGTCCTTCCACTCGAATGTCTGAAACATCAAAGGATTGTGCTTGGGCGCCGCTGGCGCCTGCCAGCAAGAGTGCCGCCATTCCAAGGGTCTTGATTTTCATGCAGTCAATTCGCTCGCGTTGGTCTGCCTATCATTCCAGAAAGGCACCATATACATTTGTGCAGGCAGATGACAAGGCATCCTGCGCGCTACACGCGTCATTACCACAGGCGCATCAGATCAAAATAGAGGGCCATCAACATCAGGGTGCCGACCATGGCAAGCCCAATGCGCAGTCCTACGGCTTGGGTTCTTTCGGATACTGGCCGTCCACGCACGACCTCCATAAAATAATAGAGCAAGTGGCCACCATCGAGCACCGGGATAGGTAGTAAGTTTAGTACCCCAAGGCTGATAGAAAGATACGCTAGAAAGCCAATAAACGCTTCCATCCCTGCACGGGCCGAATCACCAGAGATCTGTGCAATGGTGATTGGCCCGGACAAATTGGAAGGCGAGATAAGCCCGACAAACATTTTGCGTATGGCATCTAAGGTTAAGAGCGTCATCTCTCCAGTGCGCGAAACAGCCTGGCCTACCGCTTCGATAGGGCCGTAACGGATTTCACGCTGAAACGCTGCTGGCCACTCGACCTGCTCGGCGCCTGCACCGATATAACCAATTTCAACCCCAGTGTCCAAGCGGTTACGCCCGGGGGTTAAATCAA
Organism: Vreelandella titanicae; assembly: GCF_014697095.1. Taxonomy (NCBI): domain Bacteria; kingdom Pseudomonadati; phylum Pseudomonadota; class Gammaproteobacteria; order Oceanospirillales; family Halomonadaceae; genus Vreelandella; species Vreelandella titanicae. The sequence continues at coordinate 313,598 of NZ_CP059082.1, forward strand.
CACTCGACTGCTCGCCATTACGTTCATAGGTGAGCTGCAGCGTTTCACCTGGATTACCTCGCACCATATTAACGAAGTGCATCCAATCATCCACTGGTTCGCCATTAATCGCCACCATCCTATCGCCCGCCTCAAGGCCTGCTTGCTCGGCGGCCTCTCCGCTCACTACTTGGCCTAAAACGGCCGGAAATTCCGGCTGCCAAGGAGTAATACCCAGCGATTGCAGCGGCTGTGGCGGATCTTGGCGAACCAAATAATCAGTCACCGATAAGCCAAAACGTTGAGGGTCGCTCGCGCCTTCGGGGCGGGCGTCTATATCCAGCTCACCGCTGAAACCAATAATCGATACCAGTTTGAGGTTAACATCTTCCCAAGAGCGCATCTCATCGCCCTGAATGGCGACAATTTCATCGCCATTGGCAAGTCCGGCTTCGGCGGCGGGCGAGTCAGGCGCAACGCTACCTACCATTGGCGACACCACCGTGGTACCCGCCACGAACAGTGCCCAGTAAGCCACAATCGCTAACAAGAAGTTGGCGATTGGCCCTGCCGCCACAATCGCAATGCGCTGCCACACGGTTTTGCGGTTAAATGCCTGATCAAGCTGCTCTTCCGGAACCGGCGCCTCACGCTCATCGAGCATTTTGACATAGCCACCCAGCGGAATGGCGGCTATCGCGAACTCGGTGCCGTGGCGGTCAACCCGCGACCATAGCGGCTTACCAAAGCCTACAGAAAACCGTAGCACTTTGACCCCACAGCGCCTCGCCACCCAAAAATGGCCAAACTCGTGGAAGGTCACTAACAGGCCCAACACCACAATGACCGCTAAAATATTCTGTATAAGGCCCACACTGAACTCCTTAATGCCCCGCTCTAACGACCAGCCCAGCGAATGCTTAAGCGTATCATTTTGTTACCAGTTCCAGCGCCTGCTGTCGCGCCCACTGATCCGTTGCTAATACGCTATCAAGGCTATCAACACGGCCTTGATAGGGGCGCGACAAGACGTCGGCGACCAGTTGCCCAATGGCTGTAAAGCCGATTCGACGCTGTAGGAATGCTTCAACTGCAACCTCATTGGCAGCGTTGAGCACAACGGGTGCCATGCCACCTTGCCGCATCGCTTCACGGGCAAGCCCTAAACAGGGGAAGCGAGTTTCATCGGGGGCTTCAAAATCAAGCCGCGCCACCTGAAAAAGATCCAGTGTCTCAACCCCGGCATCAATGCGCTCCGGCCACGCTAGCCCGTAGGCGATGGGGATGCGCATATCAGGATTACCCAACTGTGCAATCACCGAACCATCTTGATACGCCGCCATGGAGTGAATCACGCTTTGAGGGTGCACCACCACCTGGATTTGTTCGGGCGTGGCATCAAACAGCCAGCAGGCTTCAATAAGCTCTAGCCCTTTATTCATCAGTGTGGCGCTATCCACCGATATTTTACGTCCCATTGACCAGTTCGGGTGAGCGCAGGCCTGTTCGGGAGTGACATTATTGATTTCCGCCTGGCTCCAGGTACGAAACGGCCCGCCAGAGGCCGTTAGCAGCAGTTGACGAACGCCGTGCTTGGCAAGTCCGCCGCGGTGCTCCGCAGGTAGACACTGGTAAATGGCATTATGTTCGGAATCAATCGGTAGTAATGTTGCGCCAGAGCGGGAAACGGCCTCCATAAACAGCGCGCCGCTCATCACCAGCGCCTCCTTATTGGCCAGTAACACGCGCTTGCCTGCTTCCGCAGCGGCTAGGGCAGGCAGTAAGCCCGCCGAGCCGACAATGGCCGCCATTACGCAGTCGACGCTGGCGTCCCGGGCAACATCGCACAGCGCCTCTGGGCCTGCGCTCACGTCAGTTGACTGCCCAGCCCGCTTAAGCTCTTGGCGCAGCCAAGCGGCATCGGCCTCATTATCCAACACGGCGACCGCAGGGCGATGCGCCAAGCACTGCGCTAGCAGAGCCTCTTTTGAGGTGTGCGCGGTCAGGGCATGCACGCAATAGCGGTCTGGGTGGCGACTAATCACATCCAGCGTGCTAGTGCCCACAGAGCCTGTCGAGCCAAGCACGGTCACACGTTGCCTATTAGCGAGTTGGCTCATAGCGGCGGCACCCGAGCAAACACCTCAACCAGTACTTCCACATAGAACAGTGCAAACAGCGGTATCGCCGCGGTGAGGCTATCAATGCGATCCAGCACACCGCCATGGCCGGGCAGCAACTGGCTCGAATCTTTGATATTACGATGGCGCTTGAGCATGCTTTCCAGTAAATCCCCCAGCACAGAGGCCAAAGTGACCACGGCGGTGATGAGTATCAGGGTAATTCCACCCACCAGGCCCAGCGGCAACCACAGCGCAAAGAGAATAGCCAGAATAGTGGTCGCCGCTAAGCCGCCGTATACGCCTTCCCATGATTTGCCAGGGCTCACGTGGGGAGCCAATTTGCGCTTGCCCCAGTGTCGCCCCACAAAGTAGGCGCCGATATCCGCGCACCAAACCAGCAGCAGCACAAACAGCAGCCAAGCCATACCGATGTCACGCAGAACGTTAAAGCCCACCCAGCAGGGCAATAGCACCCACAGGCCCATCGCCAGGCGCCGCACGGTGGACTGCCACTGCTCACCCGCCGCAGGGTAGCGGGTTACCCAGTAGAGATTCACCAGCCAACCGGCAGCAGAGAACCAAAGCGGCCATATTGAGGTGGCGGCTCCGGCCAGCCACATGACCAGCATCAACACCGCCATCACGGCCACTAGCTGAGCACGCTGTGCCGTACGGGTAACGCCCGCCAGATTGGCCCACTCCCAAGTGGCGAGTAGCACCATCAACGCCGTAAATAGCGCAAAAGCGCCGCCGTCTAAACCAAACAGGCCAGCCAGCACCAGGGGTGCTAGCCAGGCTGCGGTGATAATCCGCTGTTTAAGCACCCTGCGCCTCTATTTGTTCGTCCGTCATGCCAAAGCGACGACGGCGCTGGCAGAAGTCGTTTAATGCCGCATCAAACGCATCCGCACCGAAATCGGGCCATAGCAGCGGGGAAAAGTGCAGCTCAGCATAGGCCAACTGCCAAAGCATAAAGTTGGATAGCCGCTGCTCACCACTGGTACGTATACACAGATCCACCGGCGGCACGTCATCAGTCCCCATTGCAGTGTCGAAGCACGCTTCATCGATTTGCTCAGGCGATAACTCCCCAGCCGCCACCTGCTCGGCTAAGGTGCGCGCCGCCCGTGCGATATCCCACTGCCCCCCATAGTTGGCGGCAATCACCAGATGCATCCCTGTATTGTCCGCGGTTAACGCTTCAGCACGCTGAATATGCTTTTGGATGGCGTGGGAAAAACCCCGCTGTTCGCCAATGATCGAGAGGCGCACATTACGCTCATTGAGCTTTTTGACTTCACGCTTAAGCGCCATCAAAAACAGCTCCATCAAGGCGTTGACCTCTGCGGCCGGACGCTTCCAGTTTTCGCTGGAGAAAGCAAACAGGCTGAGGGTTTGCACCTCGCGCTCGGCGGCTCGCTGAATCACCGCACGAACGGTTTCCACCCCAGCCCGGTGCCCACGCACCCCCGAAAGCCCGCGCGCGCGCGCCCAGCGGTTATTGCCATCCATAATGATGGCAACGTGAGACGGCGGGGCCTCCCCGGCCAGAGAAGACGCGCTGGCGTCGTCCGGCTGTTTTTCAGGAAGCTGCGGTGACGTCATGGATTCTCGCACCAAAGGTCAGTCATAAAAAAACCAGCCAGAGTGTGGCAAAACGGGCAGCCAAAGCTGCCCGCGGCTGAATAAAGCACAGGTTTATACCTGCATGAGATCCTGCTCTTTTGCAGTCAGCGCTTTATCGATCTCAGCAATATACTTGTCGGTCAGCTTTTGAATCGCATCTTCGCCTTCACGCTGATCGTCTTCGGTAATCTCTTTATCTTTTAACAACGACTTGAAATCACCGTTAGCATCACGACGTACGTTACGCACGGCAACGCGAGCGTTTTCAGCTTCGCTACGCGCCTGCTTGATATAACCTTTGCGGGTCTCTTCGGTGAGCATCGGCATTGGCACACGGATCACGTTGCCTGCACTGGCCGGGTTCAAGCCAAGATCAGAGGTCATGATGGCCTTTTCGATCTTCTGCACCATGCCCTGCTCCCACGGCGCAATCGTCAGCGTGCGAGCGTCCTCAACGTTGACCGATGCCACTTGGCTAAGCGGTACCTGGCTGCCGTAATAGTCCACGGTAACGGCGTCTAAAATGCTCGGGTGAGCACGACCGGTACGAATTTTATTGAAGTTGCTATGCAGCGCCTCAACGCTTTTTTGCATGCGCGAATCGGCATCTTTCTTAATATCGTTGATCACGTCATTACCCTCTGTATATCAGCGTGCCTTCCTTGCCCCCTACGACCATATTCAGTAGGGCGCCAGGCTTATTCATATCAAATACCCGCACCGGCATATTATGGTCACGTACCAGGCAGATAGCGGTCAAATCCATAACGCCCAATTTTTGATCCAGGGCGTCGTCGTAAGAGAGCTGGTCGTACTTCACCGCATCCGGATGTTTTACCGGGTCTTTATTGTAGACGCCATCGACTTTGGTCGCCTTGATCACTACGTCGGCGTCCACCTCAATGCCGCGCAAACAAGCTGCAGAATCGGTGGTGAAGAAGGGGTTGCCTGTGCCTGCAGAGAACAGCACTACGTCCCCGGAGGTTAAGTAGCGAATGGCCGTGCGACGGTCGTAGTGCTCTACAACGCCGCTCATTGGGATAGCCGACATCACGCGCGAGCGGATATTGGAGCGCTCTAGCGCATCACGCATTGCCAGCGCATTCATTACGGTCGCCAGCATGCCCATATGGTCACCGGTGACGCGATCCATGCCAGCCTCATTGAGCGCCGCACCGCGAAACAAGTTACCACCGCCAATCACGATGCCTACCTGTACCCCAATACCGACGAGCTGGCCGATCTCCAACGCCATCCGGTCAAGCACTTTAGGGTCAATACCAAAATCGTGTTCACCCATCAGCGCTTCGCCAGAAAGCTTGAGCAAAATACGTTTGTATTTTGACTTCGAACCCTCAGCCTTGCTGGGTGCTACATGGGGGGTAGGTTCTTGAACATCACGCGACATGGCATCTCTCCTGAGGCAGACCTGTAAACAGGCAGGCGGGGCAGCCCCGCTGTATAAACCCGTTATCAGGGTCGGCTAACTAACACCGGTTATACAGGGGCCGGATACGCGAAGGCGTGCGCTCACGCGCACGCCATCTTTTTTCTGAAACCTCTGACCTCAGCGACGGCCAGCCTGTTCCATAACTTCTTTAGCGAAGTCGACTTCTTCTTTCTCGATACCTTCACCAACTTCAAAGCGTGTGAAGCTTACCACTTCGCCGCCTGCGGCTTTCACGTACTCAGCCACAGTCTGGTTCGGGTCTTTAACAAACGGCTGCTCGGTCAGGCTGTTTTCTGCCAAGTACTTTTTCAAGCGGCCCTGAACCATTTTCTCTGCGATCTGCTCCGGCTTACCGGCCATATCCGGCTGCGCCAGAATAATCGCTTTTTCCTGATCCAACTGCTCTTGGGGCATATCGGCAGGATGCGCAACCGCAGGGTTGATCGCCGCCACGTGCATTGCAACGTCTTTCGCGACTTGCGAATTGCCGCCTGTTAGCACGGTCAGAACGCCAATGCGGCCACCGTGGACGTACTCGCCTACCAGACCACCGTCAACAGCGTTCACTACGATGGCACGACGCACACCGATATTCTCACCGATTTTCTGAACCAACTGCTCGCGGGCAGTTTCCAGTTCGCCAGCCATAACGGCGGCAACATCTTCGCTTTTCGCGGTGAAGAAAGCACCGGCGATTTTGTCAGCAAACGCGATGAAGTTGTCATCACGAGCAACAAAGTCGGTCTCGGAGTTGATTTCAACCATTACGCCGTAGCTGCCGTCTTCCGCTACACGCGTAACCACTACACCTTCTGCGGCGATACGATCGGCTTTCTTCGCTGCTTTTAGGCCGGAGCTTTTGCGCAGGTTTTCAATCGCAACTTCGATATCACCGTCGGCTTCGGTGAGTGCTTTTTTACACTCCATCATGCCGAGACCGGTACGTTCGCGAAGTTCCTTGACCTGAGAGGCGCTGATAGCTGCCATGAGAATTCACCTCTGAAATGGTTCTATGAGAGTTAGACGCAACACAGAGTATAGGCATGATAAATGACCATCATGTATCACGCTGCCCTATGTCTCTCTGTATTACGGGGCCGGTATTGAGTGCCGGCAAATTCGTCCGCGCAGACAGTTCATCTGTAGCGGGAAAAAGGGGGCAAAGCCCCCTTTATCTTGATGCGGCACACCTGCTCACCGCACCCACTGCTGCGATTACTCAGCGGCAGTGTTGTCTTCAGCTGCAGCGGCCTCTTCGGTCACTTCAACAAACTCTTGAGCGTTGGCTTCTTTGGCACGGCCACACGCATCCGCAATCGCTTTTACATAGATCTGGATAGCGCGGATAGAGTCATCGTTGCCGGGAATTACGTAGTCAACGCCATCGGGGTTGGAGTTAGTATCCACCACGCCGATAACCGGGATGCCCAGCTTGTTGGCTTCGTTGATCGCGATGCGCTCGTGGTCAACGTCGATCACGAACAGTGCGTCCGGTAGGCCGCCCATGTTCTTGATACCGCCGATAGAACGCTCAAGTTTGTCCTGCTCGCGAGTCGCCATCAAGACTTCTTTCTTGGTCAGCTTCTCGAACGTGCCGTCTTCGCGCATGGTTTCAAGATCACGCAGACGCTTAATGGACTGACGGATGGTCTTGAAGTTAGTCAACATGCCGCCCAACCAGCGATGGTTGACGAAAGGCTGACCAGCACGGTTAGCTTCTTCTTTAATTACCTTGCTAGCGCTGCGCTTGGTGCCAACAAACAAAATTTTGTTGTTGGATGCCGCCATCTTCTCGACCACATCGATCGCTTCGTTCAGCGCCGGAAGGGTGTGCTCAAGGTTGATGATGTGAATCTTGTTGCGCGCACCGAAGATAAATTTGCTCATCTTCGGGTTCCAGTACTTGGTCTGGTGGCCGAAGTGAGCACCTGCTTTAAGCAGGTCACGCATATTAACGTGAGACATGGTAGAACTCCTAAAACTCGGGTTAGGCCTCCACGCACCCCATGGATCCGACCGTTGACCACGTTAGACGCTGCCAGCGGCACCCGGGACCATGTGCCGGTGCATGTGTGTTTTTAAGGCTTGATAGTAAGCATCGCGCCCGTAAGTCGAGCACGCTGCGGATTCATCGCCCTGCCCTACTGCGTACTTCCCAGCCAAGAAGCTCGGAATCACGATTGCAGGAAAGCGCGCGGCTTTATACCATAGATCATTGCCAAGATGAAGTCGCACCCCGTTTGACGGTCTTAAATTGCGCCATTCAATTTTCCATTCTGCATTCATATCGAGCATTCATGAACGTTCCTATCAAGACGCCTTCTGAAATCGAACACATGCGCGAAGCCGGGCGCCAAGCGGCTAGCGTGATTGAAATGATCACCCCCCATATCCAGGCAGGCATTAGCACGGGGGAAATTGACCGTCTCTGCCATGAGTATATTGTTAACGAGCTAGGCTCGACCCCTGCACCGCTGAATTACCATGGTTTTCCCAAGGCGACCTGCACGTCGATCAACCATGTGGTGTGCCACGGCATCCCCGACGACGCCAAGAAGCTCAAAAATGGCGATATCATGAACCTGGATATCACCGTTAAGACCACCGACGGCTATCACGGCGACTCCAGCGTGATGTTCGTAGTGGGTGAGACGATTCAGGGCGAACGGCTGTGTCGCATTACTCAGGAATGCCTGTATAAAAGCATCGAGCTGGTGAGGCCTGGCGTACGCCTCTCGGAGCTTGCCCGCGTGATTCAAAAACATGCCGAAAGCAACGGCTACTCCGTCGTTCGCGACTTCTGTGGCCACGGCATCGGCGCCGAATTCCACGAAGAGCCGCAGTTTTTACACTACGACGGCTACGCACCGGATGCCGACATTAAGCTCGCCGCAGGCATGTGCTTTACCATCGAGCCGATGATTAACGTCGGCGGGTATAAAACCAAGGTGCTACGCGATGGCTGGACCGCCGTCACTAAAGACCGCAGCCTTTCAGCGCAGTGGGAACATACGCTGCTGGTGACCGAGGGCGGCGTTGAAGTGCTGACCGCGCGTGGCGATGAAGACTTCAGTTTTCTAACCAACTGATGCTATTACACCACCACCGGTTTGAGCCGGACACCACGCTTTACGACCTGGATCTTTTCCGCACTGAGCTTGCCGGTTCACGCTCGCCGGTGGCACCCTTCAAGGCCGCGCTGCGCGAGCTACAGGCGCGCCTGGACGACCAGTTTCGCGCCGGTGCAGACATTCGCGACCTTGTGCGCGGCCGCGCCTGGTACCTGGATCAGTTGCTGGCGATTGCCTGGGCACAGCATGAGTGGCCCGACGATGGTATTGCACTGGTGGCGGTAGGCGGCTATGGCCGTGGTGAGCTACACCCCCACTCGGATATCGATCTGCTGCTGCTACTGGAGCAGGACGATGACACCGCCTATCGTGAACCGCTGACCGCCTTTATCACCTTCTTGTGGGATATTGGCCTGGAAATTGGTCATAGCGTTCGCTCGCTTAGCGACTGCGAGCGGGAAGCCGAAGCGGATGTCACGGTGATTACCAACCTACTCGAATCTCGCCTGATTGCGGGGCCAGAAAGCCTGCGCGAAGCGATGCGCGAACGCCTCAGCGCCGAACATATTTGGCCCGCCGACCGCTTTTTTGAAGCCAAGTGGCAGGAGCAGATTTCCCGCCACTACCGCTATAACAACTCCGAGTACCACTTAGAGCCGAACCTCAAAAGCTCCCCCGGCGGGCTGCGCGACATCCAGATGATCGGCTGGGTGGCCAAGCGCCACTTCGGTACCGAACAGTACACCGATATCGTCGCCAACGGCTTTATGAACGACGCCGAACTGCGCATTTTAAGCCAGGGGCAGGCGTTCTTGTGGCAGGTGCGCTATGCCCTGCATATGCTTACCGACCGCGCCGAAGACCGCCTGCTGTTTGACCACCAGCGCACCATCGCCGAAATGTTTGGCTTTCGCGATACGCCGGAACGTCTGGCGGTTGAGCAGTTCATGAAGCGCTATTACCGGCACGTCACCGCGCTGGCGGGACTCAACGATATGCTGCTGCAGCACTTTGACGAGGTCATCCTGCGCGGCAAAGAAGCGCTGGAAACCGTCAAACTCAACGAGCGCTTTGAAACCAAAGGCGGCTATATCCAGGTTCGCTCGCGGACACTTTTCCGTGAACGCCCCGCGGCGATGCTGGAGCTATTCCTACTGATGGCCAAGCACCCCGAAATCGAAGGAGTGCGTGCCGATACCATCCGACTAATTCGCGATCATCGCCACCAGATTGACGACCACTACCGGGAAGACCCGCGCCACCAGCGGCTCTTTATGGCTATTCTGCGCGCCCCCGGCAATGTGCCCCGCCAGTTGCGGCGCATGAACCGCTACGGGATTCTGGGCAAATACCTGCCCGAATTTGGCCGCGCCATAGGGCTGATGCAGCACGACCTTTTCCACATTTACACGGTCGATGCCCACACCCTGCTGCTGCTCAAATTTCTGCACAATTTTCGCAAACCGGAAGCGAAGGGTGACTTTCCAGTGGCGGTGGCATTGATGCAGCAGTTGCCCAAGCTCGACCTGTTGTGGATCGCCGGGCTGTTTCACGACATTGGCAAGGGCCGCGGCGGCGACCACTCGGAAATCGGCGCCCGGGACGTTGAGCATTTTTGTCAGCGCCACCACGTCTCGCCCCACGACACGAACCTGGTCAGTTGGCTGGTTGAGCACCATCTATTGATGTCGATGACGGCGCAAAAGCGCGATATCAGCGACCCCGACGTGATTCGTGATTTTGCCTTGATCGTGCGTAACGAAACGCGCCTGGACTACCTTTACGTGCTCACCGTGGCCGACATCAATGCCACTAACCCCACGCTGTGGAACGGTTGGCGGGCGTCGCTGCTGCGCCAGCTGTACGCCGAAACCAAGCGTGCCCTGCGCCGCGGCCTGAATAATCCGCCCGACCGCGACGACTGGGTGCGGGAAACGCGCACCGAAGCACGCTCTTTGCTGCAAACCATCGGCGTTAATCGTGAGCAAATCGATCATCTTTGGGAATCGCTAGGGGAAGACTACTTCCTGCAGTACGCCCCCAGCGAAATCGTTTGGCAGACCCAGGGCATTCTCAATCACAACCAGTCGCCGCTGCCGTTGGTGTTGATCAGCGCACCTACTGCGGACATGTCCGAAGGCGGCACCAAAGTGTTTATCCACACCCGTTCGGTGGACGACCTTTTCGCTGCTACCGCCGCTGCCATGGAGCAGTTGGGGCTCTCGATTCACGATGCGCGCATTGCGACCTCCCACAACGATTGGACGCTCAACACCTTTATTGTGCTCGACAGCCATGGTCAGCCCATACGTGACCCAGGCCACATCGAAGAGATGCGCCGACACCTGGTGGAAGAGCTTGATGACCCTGATGACTACCCGGATATCGTCACCCGCCACACGCCGCGCCAGCTCAAGCATTTCAAGGTACCCACGGAGGTGCTGATTGAGCAGGATCCGGCCAATGAGCGCACGCTGCTGGAGCTAACGGCTCCCGACCGCCCTGGCCTGCTGGCCCGGGTGGGGCGGATTTTTATGGAGCAGGATATCTCGCTTTCCGCGGCAAAAATCGCCACCCTCGGCGAGCGGGTAGAAGACGTTTTTTTCATCACCACCAAAGCAGGCGAACCACTGACCGACCCAGAGCGCCAGCAGCAGCTGCGCGAACGTCTGATTGAGGTGCTGGGAGTTTGAAGTTTGAGCCTGCACCTGGGCTTGCCTATAATCGACGGTTTACGCCGCCAGCCACCAACGGACACATCATGAACGCCGACCTCGACGCCCTGCATCCTTACCCGTTTGAAAAGCTGGCCGCGCTGAAGGCCGCATTAACGCCCCCAGCTGACTTGGCGCATATTCCGCTGACCATTGGCGAACCCCAGCACGCGCCCTTTCCTGCGGCGCTTGAAGCGCTGGTGGCGCACCAGCTGGAAATGGCCCGTTATCCCGCGACCAATGGCCTGCCAGCGCTCCGCCAAACCATCGCCAACTGGGCAAGCCAACGCTTTCAACTGCGCGAACTCGACAGCGAACGGCACGTGGTGCCCGTTAACGGCACTCGGGAAGCGATTTTTGCCTTTGTGCAGGCGGCGTTGGATCGCACCCGCCCGGCGAAAGTCGCGGTGCCCAATCCGTTTTATCAAATCTACGAAGGTGCGACGCTGCTGGCAGGCGGTGAGCCGCTCTATTTAGACTGTACCGCTGAGAACAATTTTCGACCTGACGTTAACGCCGTGCCCGCCGCGACGTGGCGCGACGTGCAAATCGTCTTTATCTGCTCGCCGGGCAACCCCACCGGCGCGGTCACGTCCCTTGATGAATTTAAGCAGCTGATTGCCCTCGCCGACGAACACGACTTTATTATCGCCTCGGACGAGTGTTACTCGGAGCTCTACCTTGACGAAACAGCCCCACCACCGGGGTTGCTGCAAGCCTGCGCCGAGCTGGGCCGTGATGATTACCGGCGCTGCGTGGTGTTTCACTCGCTCTCCAAGCGCTCCAACTTGCCGGGCCTGCGCTCGGGCTTTGTGGCGGGGGATGCGGCACTGCTCACACCGTTTAAGCGCTACCGCACTTACCATGGCTGTGCCATGTCGCTGCCGTTGCAGCACGCCTCTATCGCCGCCTGGCAGGATGAGCAGCACGTACGCGCCAACCGCGACGCCTACCGCGAAAAATTTAGCGCGGTCACCCAGGTGCTTGCCTCAGTCATGGATTTTCCCGCGCCACAAGCTAGCTTTTACCTATGGCCTGCGGTGCCCGGTGGCGACGATATCGCCTTCACGCAGAGGCTGTTTGCCGAACAGCACGTTAGCGTACTGCCCGGCAGCCTAATGGGACGCAGGGGTGAAAATGGCGTTAACCCCGGCGCAGGGCGTTTGCGCCTAGCGCTGGTGGCTGAGCTAGCGCCCACCCTTGAAGCCGCCCAACGAATTCGCCATCTCATCGAGCGCGGTTAACTTATTCCACATTCTCTGGTTCAACATTCTCAGGAGGTCGTATGCTGACGCTGTATATCATCGATAACTGCGATACCTGCCGCAAAGCGCGTAAAGCGTTAGATGAGAAAGCGCTGCTGTATAAAACCCACGATCTGCGCAAAGATGGTCTATCTGCTGCGCTACTAGAACACATTTTACATCGCGTGCCGCTTGTGGAAGTCATTAACAAACGCAGCAAAACCTGGCGCGAACTTTCCGATGAGGAAAAAGATTACGACGCCAACTCGGCCCGCCAGCTACTGATGAAATACCCCACACTGCTGAAGCGGCCGCTGCTCGAAGTAGACGACTCCACTATCTTAGTCGGCTACCGCGAGGGCGATTACGACAAGCTCGGCTAAGTACTCAAGTGGCTAAGTGCTTCAGCAACTAGATACTTGAGAAACTAAGCACTTAAGCAACTAGGCACCTTGGCTTTGCCTGCTTTTCTTCACTATTTATCACTACAGGACACCTTCTTATGCTGAGCTTTGCGCTTGGAATCGGCACCCAAAACACCCAGGGCGACTGGCTGGAAATCTACTACCCGGCGCCGCTGCTCAACCCACCCGCCAGCCTGGTGGAAGCCGCCAAACAAGCTCTGGATGCCCCCCAAGGCAACGCCGCCATCAGCTTTTTGCCCGAAGACTGCACACGCCTGGCTAAAGCGTTAGAAGCCGCGGGGCACTCCGCCCAGGCAGAGCTTGCCGAAGCGCTCTCTGCCAGCCAGCGCCCCCTGGTCGCGATGTTCCTGGAGAGCGACGAAGCGCCACAAACCGCGCCAGAGGTGTATTTAAAGCTGCATCTGCTGTCCCACCGCTTGGTCAAACCTCACGGTCTTGATCTCACCGGCATGTTTGGCCTTCTGCGCAATATTGCCTGGACCAACGAAGGCGCCATCGACATTGAAGAGCTGCCTACGCGCCGCTTGAAGGCACGTATGGCGGGCCGCGCGCTGTCCGTCGACTGTGTCGATAAATTCCCCAAAATGACTGACTACGTGGTGCCTACCGGTATCCGCATTGCCGACACCGCCCGCGTACGTCTGGGCGCTTACCTAGGCGAAGGCACTACCGTCATGCACGAAGGCTTTGTCAACTTCAATGCGGGCGCCGAAGGCCCCGGCATGATCGAAGGTCGCATCTCAGCCGGCGTGATGGTCGGCAAAGGCTCCGACTTGGGCGGCGGCTGCTCCACCATGGGCACTCTCTCTGGCGGTGGCAATATCGTCATTAAGGTCGGGGAAGGCTGCTTGATCGGCGCCAACGCAGGCATCGGCATTCCCCTGGGTGACCGCTGCACGGTAGAAGCAGGGCTGTATATCACCGCTGGCTCCAAAGTGACCTTACTGGATGATCAGGGCCAGGAAGTGAACACCGTTGCCGCCCGCGAGCTGGCCGGGCAAGACGATCAGCTATGGCGCCGCAACTCCCAGAATGGCCGCATTGAGTGCTTGACCAATAAAAGTGCTATCGCCCTGAACGAGGCGCTGCATGCCCACAACTGAATCTGAAGGACTGTCGCCGACGCTCACGCTCGCCTTTGAGCTGCTCAGCCGGGCCTCGGTAACGCCGGACGACGAGGGCTGCCAGGAACTCATGATCGAGCGCTTAGCAGCGCTCGGTTTTCATATTGAGCGGCTACCGTTTGGCGACGTAAAGAATTTCTGGGCGGTTCGCGGCCATCACGGCCCGGTGGTGGCCTTTGCCGGCCACACCGACGTGGTGCCCAGCGGCCCCTATACCAACTGGCAGTACCCACCGTTTGAGCCCTGCATTGATGATGACGGCATGCTGTGCGGACGTGGCGCGGCGGATATGAAAGGCAGCTTGGCCTCAATGCTGACCGCCGTTGAGCGCTTTGTGGCCAACCACCCGAATCACGATGGCCGTATTGCCTTTCTGATTACCTCCGATGAAGAGGGCCCGGCAGTCGACGGCACTCGCGCGGTGGTCGAGCACCTGCGCGAGCGTAATGAACGGCTCGACTACTGCATTGTCGGCGAACCATCCTCGACCACGCGCCTGGGCGATGTGATCAAAAACGGTCGTCGCGGCTCACTGGGCGCCACGCTGCACATTAAAGGCGTGCAGGGTCACGTGGCCTATCCGCATTTAGCGCGCAATCCCATCCACCAGGCCATGCCAGCGCTGGATGCGCTGGTCAACGAGCACTGGGACGCGGGCAACGACTTTTTTCCCGCCACCAGCTTTCAGATTTCCAATCTGCGCGCAGGCACCGGGGCGACCAACGTGATCCCCGGCGACGTGGAAGTGGTGTTTAACTTTCGCTTCTCCACCGAGGTGACCTCTGATGAGCTCAAAGCGCGCACGGAAACCATTCTCGACCAGCATGGATTGGAATATCAGATAGACTGGACGCTCAACGGCGAGCCGTTTTTAACCGCGGAAGGCGCGCTGGTTGACGCCGCCATTAAAGGCGTTGAAGCGGTGACCGGCGAGCGCCCGGCGCTCTCTACCAGCGGCGGCACCTCGGATGGCCGCTTTATCGCCACCCTTGGCGCTCAAGTGGTCGAGCTAGGCCCGCTCAACGACACCATCCACAAGGTCAATGAGCGCGTTCGCGCCAGCGATCTGGACGACTTAAGCCGGATTTACGAAGCGACGCTGCAAGCGCTACTCTTCTCCGGTGAGGTAAACCTATGATGGAGCGTTACCCCGATATAGAGATTTACCTAGCCAGCGTGTCGCTTGATGCGCTCAATGAGTGGTTGAAAAGTGCACTAATCGCGCCACCGCTGAGCCCCGCAGGCAAAGGTAAATGGCAAACCCGCGGCCAATACCAGGGTGACTGCGTGCCGGTATTGCTGGTAGACAAAGCCGCTGATGGCTTTGCCAGCCTATGGTTTGATAGCAACCACACGCCGTGGATGACCGACCAAGAGTGTGCCCAACAGGCCGCGGAAGCGTTGCAAACCGAAATACGTTGCTCACTGGGTGGCTGGCACCCCGGTGATGACCCTGACCGCTTCTGGCAAGTGTTGCCCGGTGGCAAAGAAGGGGCAATAGAGTGGCCCGATTCAGGGCGTTAATCGAGCGCTTTAAACGTAAACGACCCCGCCGAAGCGGGGTCGTTACTATCCAACGATCAATTTAACTAGCCGTTGGGCTCACTCAATAATACTGACATCGTCGGCCTGCAAACCACGCTCATTTTTAATCACGTGATAACGCACGATTTGGCCTTCTGCCAACATACGCGGGCCACGACCACGAATGGCACGGAAGTGTACAAACACATCTTCGCCATTATCGCGGGTAATAAAACCGTAGCCTTTGTTGGTATTGAACCACTTTACTTCACCCTCTTCGCGGCCATCGTTAGGATCGATGATGTCTTCCTCCTCATCATCGTCCAACGGTGCAGCCGCTTGGGGTTGGCGCGTTGCTGGCTTGGGACGAACCACAGCATCGGACGCCACCACGATCGAGGGCGCAAAAGCGGCAGACGCTAATGTGCCAATACACAGAACAATAAAACTACCTATCGCAACGGCGATATAGACACCGCTAACTCCACTGATTGCCAACTCGGCCATCCACAGCTCGGCGAGGGCACTATCGGTTAAATGAACAATCCCCGCCAGCAAAAGTGGCGTGGGGGCGGCAAGTAATACACTGATTAAGAAACAGCGAAACACAACTTTTGGGTTCATAGAAAAAAAAAGCTCTCTTGTTGTATGGGTAACAGACGAAGGACAATACCCGCACTATCAGGCCCATTCCCAATAGCACCGGCATACTACTACATAAGGCTGCAATGTTATCATGACACATGAATTATCGCCTGTTGACCTAGCTCAACGTCTTGAATCTTTAGAGAGTCGCATAGCCCATCAAGAGCATTGGCTGGATACCCTGGATCAAGCGGTGGTACAACAGGTGCGCCGCCTGGAGAAACTGGAGCAGCTCAGCGGCCTAATGCGCGAACGCCTGCGTGAGCAGCACCAGGCACTCCAGGCAAGCGAACCCCAGGGCGGCCAGCGCCCCGAGGATGAACTTCCGCCCCACTACTGAACTAACGCCAGCCCCGGATGCGACTAATTAATTAGCCGCCGACAGCTAGCTTTCAACAGTTTAGCTGCCAACAACGCTCGCAGGGTCGATACTTTCCAGCCCAAAGGCATCCGCTACGGCCTGGTAGGTGACTTGCCCCGCGTGCACGTTAAGGCCCGGGAGAAAGTGTGGGTCGTCATGCAGCGCCTGCTGCCAGCCCTTATCTGCCAGGGCGAGTACAAAGGGCAACGTGGCGTTGGTCAGCCCCTGGGTGGACGTACGCGCTACCGCGCCGGGCATATTGGCCACACAGTAGTGCACCACCCCATCGACGATATAGGTCGGTTCGGCATGGGTGGTGGGCTTGCTGGTTTCAAAACAGCCGCCCTGATCGATGGCAACATCGACCAGTACACTGCCAGGCTTCATATCAGCCAGCATACTGCGAGTGATTAGTTTTGGCGCAGCGGCGCCGGGCACCAGCACCGCGCCAATGATCATGTCAGACTCACGGGTGGCCGTTTCCAGCGCGTCTGCGGTGGAGTAAACGGTTTTAATGCGCCCCTGGTAACGGTCATCCAGCACTTCAAGCCGCGCTAACGACTTATCCAGAATGGTAACTTCCGCGCCTAACCCTAACGCCATGCGGGCAGCGTTTTCGCCTACCACGCCACCCCCAATCACGGTTACCTTACCTGGCGCCACACCCGGCACACCGGGCAGCAGCACGCCCGCACCGCCCTGGGCCTTCTCCAGGCTATGGGCCCCAGCCTGCACCGCCATTCGTCCCGCTACGGTGCTCATAGGCGCCAGCAGCGGTAGGCCACCGCGGGCATCGGTAATGGTTTCGTAGGCGATACAGGTGGCACCGCTCTCCATCAGCCCACGGGTAAGGGGCTCTTCGGCGGCCAGGTGCAGATAGGTGAACAGTGTATGCTGTGGGGCGAGTCGCGCTACCTCGTCCGGCTGCGGCTCTTTCACCTTGAGGATTAACTCAGCGTTGCGCCACAAAGTGTCCACATCTGCTTCTATGTGCGCACCGGCGGCTTGGAAATCAGCATCGCTAAAGCCTGCACCTTCACCGGCTCCGGCCTGAATGCTCACCTGATGGCCGCGCCCGGCTAATTCCCGTGCGCCGGTAGGGGTTAAGGCCACGCGATACTCGTGATTTTTGATCTCTTTGGGGACAGCAATTTTCATTGGATTTTTCCTGTGCTTTTAAAGGTCAGTCATGTTGTTAAGCAAATTACAGCACAGCTAACGTTGACCACCACCCCAGAAACAAAAAACAAAAAAAACGCCGGTTAAGGCGTTTTTTAGGAGAAAAATCTAGCGATTGCCGGTTCTACACGAAAAAATCCACTTCGTTCTACGTCACTCCACAATAACTGCGCCGCCGTAGATACGCCGATACTCCTCGGGCAGGCGCTTGGGCCGCCCTGTTGAAAGCGCCACGCAGGCAAAGCGTGTACGGGCGTAAAGCAACGTTTTAGCGTCTTTGACTCGCACCAGCTGAAAACGGCGGGTCAAACTAAAGCGCTCGTCACAATCGACAATCCAGGTAGCCAGCTGTAGCTCATCACCTGCAAAGGCAGGCGCCAGGTAATCCAGCTCGTGGCGGTGAACCACCATGGCCCGATCAAGCTCTCGGTAACGCTCAAGAGAGAGGCCGAGCGCGACCGAGTGAGCCCAGCTAATCTGCTCAACCCAGCGCAGGTATTCACTGTTGTTGACGTGCTGATAAGCATCGATCGCCTCATCGGCCACGCGGATATCGATCACAAAAGGATCGGGCAGCGCCCACTCCATCGGCTAACTCCTGTGTACCTTTACTCCCCTACACGCTGACTTCTCTGAACTCTAGCTACCTGAACTAGTCGCGGAACACACGCACACCCAGCGCCTTCAGGTAAGACGTTTCAGGGATAGCCGGATGCACCGGGTGATCAGGCCCTTGGTGGCCTTGGAAAATCACCTGCCCGTGACGATCCTGGTGGCGAACCGCACCACGCACTACGTCCATTAGCCGCTCGGGCGCCAGGTGCATGGAGCAGGACGCAGACAACAGCAGACCATCGCGACCCAGCAGGCGCATGGCCTCGCGGTTCAAGCGGGCGTAGGCACGCTCACCGTTGGGAATGTCCTTGCGCTTTTTGATAAACGCTGGCGGGTCAAGAATGACCACGTCAAACTCCTCGCCCTCTGCCTTCAACGCTGCTAACGCTTCAAATGCATCTCCCTCACTAACCGCTACCTTCTCCTGCACGCCATTCAGCTCGGCGTTGCGCGCCACTTGAGCCAGCGCCGGGCCTGAAGAGTCCAGGCACATCACCTCTTTCGCGCCATGAACAGCCGCCTGCACGCCCCAACCGCCTACGTAGCTGAATACGTCCAGCACGCGCTTACCTTCCACATTGCGATTGATCCACTCGCGATTAACCCGGTGATCAAAGAACCAGCCGGTCTTCTGACCGTTCAGCACCGGCACCACAAAGCGAGCGCCGTTCTCTTCGAGCACCACTTCGTCAGGCAGCGTGCCTTTGATGACGTCAACGTGGGCCTCAAGACCTTCCTGACGACGGCCGCCAGTATCGTTACGGAAGACGATCACCTCCGGTTTGATGACTTTTTCCAGCGCATCGACAATCTCATCCGCCAGCGCCTGCATACCCGCGGTATTGAGTTGCACGACGAGGACATCACCAAAACGATCGATCACCAAACCTGGCAACAGGTCGCCTTCGCCGTGGATCAAGCGGTAGAACGGCTGCGCATAAAGGCGCTGACGCAGTGCCAACGCTTGATTAAAGCGGTGTACAAACAGCGAACGATCCAAGCGCATCTCGGGGTCACGAGACATTATCCGGGCAGCAATTAACGAATGAGGGTTTACATACGCGACGGCCATTACTTTGCCATTGGAGGCTTCTACCAGTGCGGTTTCGCCTGCCGCAAAGTTTTTCAGCGGCGTCTCTTTGATATCCACCTCATTGGAGTAGATCCAAAGATGGCCCGCTTTAAGACGGCGGTCGGCATTTTTATTCAGGCGCAGGCGTTGGGTCACAGCAATCTCCAAAAATTTTGTCTTTAAAACCTTGCCTTAAAAACCTGTGTCTTAAAACCTGGGCTTAAAAACCCGTGTTTTAAAAACTCAGACAAGGCAAAAGATGAGGCAAAGCAATACTTAAATAAAACAGTAGCACTGATAGGTAGCCATTAGCGCTGGCAGCCGGGGCAGAACACACTAGCACGCTGGCCAAGCGTAATGCGCCGAAGCTCAGCGCCACAGCGCAAACAGGGTTGGCCGTGGCGGCCATAAACATTAAGGCGTTGGGCAAAGTAGCCGGGCTCACCCTGGCCACTGACAAAGTCCCGCAGCGTGGTGCCACCTTGGGTAATTGCCGCCGCCAGCACTTCTTTCACGGCCAGGGCCAAGGCGTCATAGCGAGCACGGGAAACTCTTCCCGCCGCGCGGCGGGGATCAATGCCGGCCATAAATAGCGCCTCTGCCGCGTAGATATTCCCGGCACCAACAACCACCTGGTTATCCATCAGAAACGGTTTTACTGCCACGCGCTTGTTACGCGAGAGCGTGTAGAGCCATTTGCCGTTAAACGCATCAGACAGCGGCTCAGGGCCCAAGTGAGCAAGCCGTTTATCCTGCGCTGCGTCTGCGACCTGCCAATCCACAAAGCCAAACCGACGGGGATCGTGATAGCGCAGCACATAGCCGCTGGCAGTCACCACGTCCACGTGGTCATGCTTTTTAGGCAAATCCCCCACCCGGGCAATCCGCAGACTGCCCGACATACCCAAGTGCCAGAGCAGCGTCGCGCTAGCGTCACCTTCAAGCGCGCCGCCAGCCTGGATAGGAATCTGCAGGTATTTTGCCCGCCGCATCAACACCCCAATGCGCGCACCTACCAACCGCTCGGCCAGATCATCGGGCACAGGCACACGCAGCCGCGGCTGACGCACCAGCACTTCGGTGACTTCCTGGCCTTCAATATAGGGAGCAATCCCGCGTCGGGTGGTTTCAACTTCAGGAAGTTCGGGCATATTTAGACATCGTACCTGCCTGTAGTGACAGCCTAATGAAGGTGGTTTAGCGAAGCATGCGACACACGAAAGACATGCATGCAAAAACCCGGCTTGAGGCCGGGTTTTTGAACAGGCGCTCGCCTGCAGTGGAAGCCGATCAACATCGCAAAAGCGATTACTTGATCTTCGCTTCCTTGTAGATCACGTGCTTACGGATGACCGGGTCGAATTTCTTGAATTCGAATTTATCCGGAGTGTTCCGCTTGTTCTTATCAGTGGTGTAGAAGTGGCCTGTACCGGCACTGGACACCAACTTGATTTTATCGCGCATGGTTTAACTCTCCCAAAATGCTTGGCCCAAAATACCTGGCCCAAAGGGCTTTGTATAATAAAGCTGGCTTAGATAGCGTCGCCACGCTTACGAATAGCAACCAAAACTGTGTCGATACCTTTCTTGTCGATGATGCGCATTCCTTTAGTGGAAACGCGCAGCTTGACGAAGCGGTTCTCAGACTCAACCCAAAAACGATGGGTGTGCAGGTTCGGCAAGAAACGACGACGTGTCTTACGCTGGGAGTGTGAAACGTTATTTCCAGTTACCGGACGCTTGCCGGTAACCTGACATACTTTGGACATTAGAGCCTCCAACTGCTTGGCCAGGATATAATAACCTGAGTGTTCAAAACTGTCGGGCAAACCGGAGCAGGGAAGGTGTCGACGCCGTTAACCGCCAAGCTTTATCCAAATCCGTTATTCAACCCAAGTTTAAAGGTGGCACTTTATACCAGAGCACCCGACTTACAGCAAGCAAAACCCACAAAAAAGGCTGGAAAAGCACTTTTTTGCTCATTTTACTTAATCAAAACGGCATAGAACAGTGCATTCTTATACTGCTTATAGCCAGCCGCGCTCGGCAAAAGAGATCACTTCTCCATCCCCCACCACGAAATGATCCAGCACGCGCACGTCAAAAAGTACCAGCGCCTCTTTGAGGCGTTCCGTGATACGTCGATCAGCATCGCTTGGCTCTGCCACACCAGAAGGGTGGTTATGCGCCAGGATAACGGCGCCAGCGCTCAGCTCTAATGCGCGCTTGGCAACTTCGCGGGGGTAAACGGATGCGCTGTCTAGGGTACCGCGAAACAGCGATTCATAGCGAATAATTCGGTGCTGAGTATCCAAAAAAAGCACCGCAAACTCCTCATGCCCTAAATGGCGTAGCTGCGAACTCAGGTAGTGGCGCACCAAGGCAGGTGATGTCAGCGCATTGCCCCGCGCCAACTGGCTGGCTAAATGGCGCCGCGACAGCTCAAGCGTCGCCTGGAGCTGAGCGTACTTGGCGCTACCTAACCCACGGGCAGCACAGAAGCTTTCCTGATCGGCCTCTAGCAGTTGGCGCAAACCACCGAAACTGCTGAGTAAATCCCGCGCTAAATCGACCGCCGAACGACCCTGTACGCCAACACGCAAAAAAATTGCCAGCAACTCGGCATCTGAGAGCGCCTGGGCGCCAGTATTTAATAGCTTTTCCCGGGGCCGCTCACCTTCCGGCCAGTGATTAATTCCCATCGCACCTCACCCGCGCTGCCCATCTTTGTCGATCGAAGCCAGCCTCAACACGCATAGCTTTACAGCCATAAGCCTCATTAAACCTAGCTTAACCTTGTTTGTGCTCAATATGCCAAATTGTTGGTGCCAATGGTATGGTAAGCCTCCTTACGAACGCGGATATGGATCACTGACCATGGCCTCTGCTGTTAACTCGACAAGCGCGTCGACGCTCGCCGGCAAACGCGTACTGCTCGGCGTTAGTGCGGGTATCGCTGCCTACAAAAGCGCGTTGCTTGTGCGCCTGCTCAAGCAGGTGGGCTGCGAGGTGCGCGTGGTGATGACCGACGGGGCCCAGGCCTTTATTACCCCGCTCACGCTGCAGGCGCTCTCCGGCGAGCCTGTGCGCACCTCTTTACTCGACCCCGAAGCCGAGGCGGGCATGGGCCATATTGAGCTGGCCCGCTGGGCGGATATAGTGCTGATCGCTCCGGCGACTGCCGACCTTATCGCTCGTTTGGTGCACGGTATGGCCGACGACCTGCTCACTACGCTCTGCCTGGCCTCAGAAGCGCCCAAACTGATTGCCCCGGCGATGAACCAGGCTATGTGGCGCCACCCCGCCACCCAGCGTAACGTAGCGCAGCTTGAGCATGACGGTTGGCAGCTCATAGGCCCCGCCGCCGGTGACCAGGCCTGTGGCGATGTGGGGCCAGGCCGCATGAGCGAGCCTGAAGAGATTTTTAGCGCGGTTACGGCGCTGTTTGCTGCCCCTATCACCACAGCGCCTCACTCACATGCACCCCATATTGTGATCACCGCTGGCCCTACCCGTGAGCCACTGGATCCCGTGCGCTACATCTCCAATCACAGCTCGGGGAAAATGGGCTTTTCCCTGGCCGTAGCCGCGGTAGCTGAAGGGGCCAAGGTGACGCTGATCAGTGGGCCGGTTGACCTACCCACTCCCCAGGGCGTGACGCGAATTGACGTTGAGTCAGCCGAGCAGATGCACGCTGAAGCTCAGCGGCTAGCGCCTCAAGCGGCGCTGTTTATCGGCTGCGCGGCTGTCGCCGACTATCGCGCGGCAGCCCCTGCCGAGCATAAGCTCAAAAAGCAGGATGATAGCGACACACTCACCCTGACCCTGGTTAAAAATCCCGATATCATCGCCGGCGTCGCGGCACTGCCCGCCAAACAGCGCCCGCTGGTGATCGGCTTTGCCGCCGAAACCCAGGAGGTTGAGCGTTACGCACGGGATAAATTACAGCGCAAAGGGCTGGATATGATCGTCGCCAACGACGTCTCCCAGGCTGGCCTGGGCTTTGGCAGCGACCAGAACGCCGCCTGGATACTCTGGCGCACCCCTCAAGGCGTCGAGAGCCGCTCAGAAGTTGCACAGCCGAAGACACAGCTGGCCACCACCATCATCCGTCAAGCGCTCGCCCTACTACCCACAACAGCCGCTACGAAAACATCTGGAGAATCCCCATGAGTGCCCGCCCCCGCCTGCAGTGCAAAGTATTAGATGAGCGTTTGCACGACTACCTCCCTGCCTACGCGACAGCTGGCTCGGCGGGAATGGATCTGCGCGCCCTGCTGGATGAGCCGTTAATATTAGCGCCCGGCGATTGCCAGCTCGTACGCACCGGCCTTGCCATCTATATTGAAGATCCGGGTTTGGCAGGCATGATCCTACCGCGCTCCGGTTTGGGGCATAAACATGGCATCGTGCTAGGCAATTTAGTGGGTTTAATCGACTCAGATTACCAGGGCGAACTAATGATTTCGGTCTGGAACCGTGGTCAGAGCTCGTTTACGCTAACCCCCTTCGATCGGCTGGCACAGTACGTGCTTGTGCCTGTGGTACAGGCCGAACTCTCCTTGGTGGACGCGTTTGAAGACTCCTCAAGGGGCGGCGCCGGGTTTGGCAGTACGGGCAGTCAGTAACGAGTGGTCGCGCCTGTTTAGGAACCCTTTTAAGGAAACGTCTATTTAGCTGGGAAGCCCTATGAACGCACAGTCTGTACCCGCTTCGATTTTTCGCGCCTACGATATTCGCGGTATCGTTGACGACACGCTCACTGAAGAGACGGTAGAAATGATCGGGCGTGCTGTCGGCTCTGAGGCCGCCGCGCGGGGCGAATCCAGCGTGGTAGTCGCCCGCGACGGTCGCCTTTCAGGCGCTCGGCTGCAGGCAGCGCTGATGCGTGGCCTGAACGCCGCAGGGCGCGATGTGATCGATATCGGCATGGTGCCCACCCCGGTGCTCTACTTCGCCACTCACATACTGGAAGGCACCCAATCAGGCGTAATGGTCACCGGTAGCCACAATCCGCCTGACTATAACGGCTTTAAAATTGTGCTGAGCGGCGAAACGCTCTCTGGTGATGCGATTACAGCCCTGTTTGAACGTATCCAGTCCGGCAACCTAGACAGTAGCTTAGACAATGCTCAAGGCAGTATCACCCAGCAGGATGTTCGTGAACGCTATTTAACGCGCATTCTAGGCGACGTTAAGATCAACCGACCGATAAAAGCCGTGGTCGACTGCGGCAACGGCGTTGCCGGGGAACTCGGTCCGCAGCTGCTGGCACGGTTAGGTATTGAGACCATCCCGCTGTTTGCGGAAATTGACGGCCATTTCCCCAATCACCACCCTGATCCGGGCAAGCCGGAAAATGTCCAGGATCTGATCCGCAAAGTGCACGAAACCGGGGCCGACATTGGCCTTGCTTTCGATGGTGATGGCGACCGTCTGGGCGTTGTCACACCCACTGGCAAGCTGATTTATCCCGACCACCTGCTGATGGTGTTTGCCACCGATATGCTCGCGCGCCAACCTGGGGCCAAGGTTATTTTCGATATTAAGTGCACTGGCAACTTGGTCAAAGTGATCAGCAAGGCCGGCGGCGAACCGGAAATGTGGCGTACCGGGCACTCGATGATCAAGGCGCGTATGCAGGAAACCGGCGCTCAGCTTGGTGGCGAGATGAGTGGGCATATTTTTTTCCAAGAGCGCTGGTATGGTTTTGACGATGGCCTCTACGCCGCCGCTCGGCTGGTAGAGATTCTCGCCAATCAAGCCGACGACGCCGATACTTTTTTTGCCAACTTCCCTCAAGACGTTGCCACACCGGAAATTAATATAGCGGTTACCGACGATAACAAATTTTCTCTGGTGGATAAGCTTGCTCGCGAGGGCGACTTCGGCGAAGGTATAAAAACAACTTTGGACGGCATTCGCGTTGACTACCAGGATGGCTGGGGGCTGTGCCGCCCCTCGAACACCACGCCTGCACTGGTCATGCGCTTTGAAGGGAAAGACGAGGCCGCGCTAGCACGCATCAAAGCAATTTTTAACGACGCGCTTCGGCGCGTCGCGCCAGACATTGAGCTCCCCCAGTAGACAGATAGCTCTTTAAATAGCTCGGGGCTGGAGGGATCGCGACCACCTAGAAAGCGCGACCCTCATCACTTAATCAGCATAAACGTTAGCAGCATAATAAACGTTCGCAAGGGACAACCTCATGAGTTCAGCCAGTCGCGATCCCCAGGTCGTTGTGGAGGTGCTTTCCGAAGCCCTCCCGTATATTCAGCAGTTCTCCGGCAAAACCGTGGTGGTCAAATATGGCGGTAACGCCATGACCGAAAGCACCCTGATCGACTCCTTTGCCCGCGATATCGTGTTAATGAAGGAAGTCGGCATCAACCCGGTGGTGGTGCATGGCGGCGGGCCGCAGATCGGAGACCTGCTCAAAAAGCTCAACATTGAATCTCGCTTCGTCAACGGCATGCGCGTTACCGACTCACAAACCATGGACGTGGTCGAGATGGTACTGGGCGGCTTGGTCAACAAAAGCATCGTCAACCTGATCAATCAAAGCGGCGGTAAAGCGATTGGCTTGACCGGTAAAGATGGCTCACAAATTCGTGCCCGCCAGCTCAAAGTTGAGCACCAAAGTCCCGAAATGACGGCGCCCGAGATCATCGATATTGGCCATGTGGGCGAAGTGGAGTCGATCTCAACCGAGCTTATCGAGATGCTGGCAGCGCGTGATTTTATTCCGGTGATTGCACCGATTGGCGTCGACGCCGCAGGCCACAGCTACAATATCAACGCTGACCTGGTAGCGGGAAAGATCGCCGAAGCGCTCAATGCAGAAAAGCTGATGCTACTCACCAATGTCGCCGGGTTAATGAACACCGAAGGTGAAGTGCTCACCGGTTTAAGCACCGCTCAGGTGGATGACCTGATCGCCGATGGCACGATTTATGGCGGCATGCTGCCCAAAATCCGCTGCGCGCTGGATGCAGTGAAGGGCGGCGTGAACAGCTCGCACATTATTGATGGCCGTGTCCCCCACGCGGTGTTACTGGAAATTTTCACCAACGCTGGGGTAGGTACTCAAATCAAGGACGCGAGCTAACCGCGACGGAGGTCACATTATGAGCGAAGATCAAAAACCTCGCCGCCGCGAGCAGATTCTCCAAGCCCTGGCACTGATGCTTGAGGAAGATAGCGGCAAGCGCATTACCACAGCCGCCCTCGCCCGCCAGGTAGGCGTTTCAGAAGCGGCGCTCTACCGCCACTTCCCCAGCAAAGCACGAATGTTTGAGGGGCTGATCGACTTTATTGAAGAGAGCATTTTTGCCCGCATCACGCGTATTTTAGAAGACGTTCCCGACGCCACTTCCCGCTGCGGCACCATACTTGCGCTGCTGCTGGGCTTTGCTGAGAAAAACCCTGGCCTGGCGCGGGTGATGGGCGGCGACGTACTCACCGGCGAAACCGCCCGGCTACGCCAGCGGGTTAATCAGCTGTTTGAACGCCTGGAAATGCAGCTCAAGCAGATCCTGCGCGAAGCCGAGCTGCGTGAAGGTCTACGCCCCACGATTCCGGCCTCTGCCGCTGCCAATTTGTTAGCGGCCCAGGCGGAGGGGCGAATTTCACAGTATGTGCGCAGCGACTTTAAGCGCTTGCCCACCGAACATTGGGAAGATCAGTGGTCGCTGCTGTCGGCCCACTTACTGCGCGCCACGGCACAGCCTGCTTAGGCTCGCGTGCTGGCTGCACAAAAAGCCGGCTCCTTTAACGGGAGCCGGTTTTTTTAATGCTGAAAAGCCACAAATTGTGCATTCAGCGTGGTCTTAGGCGACCATTTCCTCACCCATTTTCTGACGCAGCTTTTTCATGGCATTTTTTTCGAGCTGGCGAATACGCTCCGCGCTGACGCCGTAGACGTCGGCCAGATCATGCAGCGTCTCTTTGCTATCGGCTAACCAGCGGCGCTGAAGAATATCCCGCGAGCGCTCATCAAGCCCTTCGAGGGCAAGCTGCAAACGGCGCGTCGAGTCTTCCTCGAAGTTGCTATCTTCCAACTGCGTGGCAGGGTCGGAAGCGGAATCATCCAGGAAGTGCACCGGCGCTTGATAGGTGCTCTCTTCATCATCGCCTGCCGGAGCATCATAGCCTGCATCGTAAGACGACAAGCGCCCTTCCATATCGCGCACGATCTCGGGCTTAACGTCGAGATCTTTGGCGATGGCGTCCACTTCGTCGTTGTTCAACCACGCCAAACGCTTCTTCGCACCGCGCAGGTTAAAGAACAGCTTGCGCTGGGCTTTGGTCGTGGCAATCTTAACGATCCGCCAGTTGCGCAACACAAATTCGTGAATTTCTGCTTTAATCCAGTGCACGGCAAACGAAACCAGACGAACGCCCTGGTTCGGATCGAAGCGCTTGACGGCTTTCATCAAGCCAACGTTACCTTCTTGAATCAAATCCGCTTGGGGCAACCCATAGCCCGAATAGCTACGCGCGATATGCACCACAAAGCGCAAATGCGACAGTACCAAACGACGAGCGGCTTCCAGATCGCCTTCATCATAGAGGCGATAAGCGAGCTCACGCTCTTCATCGGCCGTTAATACCGAAATTCCATTGACTGCGCGGATATAACCGCCCAGATCGCCGCCGGGCGAAAGCTGCCCCACCGGTAGAAGACTAGTGCTCATGTGCAGGTGGTCTCCCCTGTAACCCATCGTGGTTGACGTAGCACGTTATCAATAACCTATTACAAAACCGTGATACTAATTCAGTCATACACATTCAGTCATACACATTCAGTCATACGAATGTCTGCGATACTGAGACCTTAACGCAAGCATAAAGTTCGCAGGTTAAGCATTACCAGCAGTATCGCATTAGCTGCTTAGAATTCATCAATTATCTTGGCCGAATACTCGAAAGGTGACGAGTCACCGCCAACCAGGCACCCAACCAACCTAGTAGTGTACTGCAAGATAGCAGAATTGTAGAGCCTGTCACGTCGAGTTGGGGTAAAGAAAAACTCGCCCCGTAACTTGCCGCCAGAGCGGATACCGGCAGGGAAAGCCAGTGATTGCCCAGACCTAACAAACCTAGTGCCAACAGCCCACCGCCTAAGCCGTACCAAGCACCGCTGTACAGGAAAGGCCGTCGCACAAAGGCATGCGTGGCGCCAATGAGCATCACGACTTCAATTTCCCGGCGACGACTCTCCACCGAGAGACGAATGGTATTACCGACCACCAGCAGCACGCCTAAACCAAACAGCACCCCTAGCGCCAGCGCTACACGGCGACCTAGCTCGGCTAGGTTTCTCAGCCGCTCTACCCAGGCCAGGTCAAGACGCACCTCATCCACCCCAGCGAGCGCTTCAAGACGGGCGGCCAACTGCTGCATGGCAACTGGATCAACGCTTTCTGGGCGCACCACCATACTGATAGGCAGCGGGTTACTCTCCAGCCCTGCCAAGGCATCATCGAGCCCCAGCGACTGCTGGAACTCCGCCATACCCTGCTCGGCGCTGATCAGCTGGGTTTCGAGCACGTCCGGTTCCGCGTTGACCGCCTCCTCGATACGCAGCGACTGGGCATCATCAGCACTCAACTCCAGGTAGACCGTTAGGGTGGCGCTCTCATCAAGCTCTGCATCCAGCAGGCGGGCACTATCCAGGGTTAGCCACAGCGCCGCAGGCAGTACCAGTGCAATAGCGATCGCCAGCATGGTCAGGAGATTACCCAGCGGATAGCGTATCAAGCGCTGAAAGCTATCCCACCCCATACTGCGGTGATGGCGCCCCCATGCCCGCAGGCGGCTGGAAAAGCGCGTTTGCTGCGACCTGGCGCCCCGCTGTGGCGCTTGGGCTTTCTCAACCGCTGGTTTAACAGCGGCTTTGCGCGGCGTTTTTAATGCTGCTCCCTGACGACGCTTGGGTGTCGCGGATGACCTCATACCGCCCCCTCATCGGCTACCAACCTGCCGTCGCTTAAGCGCAGGATGCGGTGGCGCAGTCGGGCAATTAGGGCCAAATCGTGGCTGGCGATCATCACGGTGGTACCAATCCGATTAAAGTCCTCAAATAGCGCCATGATATCCGCCGAAAGCTGGGGATCCAGATTGCCCGTCGGTTCATCGGCAAGCAGGAGCGCGGGCTTATTAACCACCGCCCGGGCAATGCCGACCCGCTGCTGCTCGCCGCCGGAGAGCTCTATGGGCAACGCCTTTTCACGATGCAGCAGCCCCACTTTATCTAACGCGGCACGCACACGGCGGGCGGCTTCCCGAGGTTCAACCCCTTGAATCTCCAGCGGTAGAGAAACATTGTGAAAAATGCTGCGATCAAAGAGCAGCTGATGATCCTGGAAAACCACGCCAATTTGGCGCCGATAGAACGGCACTTGGCTGGCATGCAGCTGGGCAATGTCGTGCCCCGCTACGACGACGCGCCCACGGCTAGGTTTCTCAAGGCGCATGATTAAGCGTAGTAGCGAGCTTTTCCCCGCCCCGGAGTGGCCGGTAAGAAACACCATTTCGCCCCGGGCAACCCGAAAGTTAAGATGTGCCAGCGCTTCAAAGCGTCCACCGTAGCGTTTTCCCACATGCTCAAAGGCGATCATGCGCTGGCATCGTCCCCTTGGCGGTCAAATAGCGCTTGGACAAAATCATTGGCCTCGAAGGGGCGCAGATCGTCGATGCCCTCCCCCACACCAATAAAACGAATCGGCGTTTCCAGCTGTTTAGCCAGCGCGAAAATAATCCCGCCTTTGGCGGTGCCGTCCAGTTTGGTTAGCGTGATCCCGCTGACCGGCACGGCGTCGTTAAAGGTGCTGGCCTGGGAAATCGCGTTTTGCCCGGTGCCCGCATCCAGTACTAGCATCACTTCATGAGGCGCGGTGTCATCTAGCTTCTGCATCACCCGGTGGACTTTTTTCAGCTCTTCCATCAGGTGGCTTTTGTTATGTAGCCGTCCGGCGGTATCGGCGATCAGTACATCAACACCTCGCGCAGTGGCGGCCGCTACCGCGTCATAAATCACCGAGGCGCTGTCCGCGCCGGTGTGTTGGGCGATGACCGGCACCTTGTTGCGCTCGCCCCAGACTTTGAGCTGTTCGACAGCGGCGGCACGGAAAGTGTCACCGGCCGCCAACATAACGCTTTTGCCTTCGCGCTGAAAACGCTGGGTGAGCTTACCAATGGTGGTGGTTTTACCCACGCCATTAACACCCACCACTAAAATAACAAACGGCCCCTTGCCCGCCTTTTCCAGTACAAGCGGTTTGGCGACCGGCGCCAGCATGGCGGACAACTCTTCTTGCAGGCCACGGTAGAGGGCTTCTGGGTTGTTCAACTCTTTGCGCGAGACCCGCGCTTCCAGGCGACCAATAATCTCGGTCGTCGCATCAATGCCCACATCGGCCATTAACAGCTGCGTTTCCAGATCTTCCAGCAGTTCGTCATCGATCTGTTTTTTACCTAAAAACAGATCGGCGATGCCATCGGTTAAATTGGCACGGGTTTTCCCCAGGCCTGACTTGATACGCGCAAACCAGCCTTTCTGGTCGCTTTTGTCAGCCACCGGTTTCTCTTGCAAAGCGGGCGCGGGCGTCAGCTCTGGCTCTGGCTCTGGCTCTGGCTCTGGCTCTGGCTCTGGCTCTGGCTCTGGCTCTGGCTCTGGCTCTGGCTCTGGCTCTGGCTCTGGCTCTGGCTCTGGCTCTGGCTCTGGCTCTGGCTCTGGCAAAGTTTCCGGCGCTTCTGAGGTCTCTTCAACAACGTCAGTGGAAGTCTCGGGCGTTGCAATGTCCATCTCATCGGCTTGCTCTTGAGGCTGCTCCTTTAACTGCTCCTCCTGCGCCTGCTTGTCTTGAGGCGCCTGTTGCGGATCTTGCTTATTCTTGCGTTTAAAAAAACCAAACATGAGTGTTACCCGACATAAATAGTGGACATTAAGGTTATGCTAACACCGTAACCCAAGACTTTGGATAAACAGCCCGCTACAATCCGCTTTATGACACGACAACGCCCCCCTCGATCCTCTACATCCCGCCGCACACCTGCTCAGCGGGGTGGTCAACAACTTGGCAAACCCGTTGGTAAGCCACTTGGTAAGTTACGCATCATCGGCGGTGAGTTCCGCCGCCGTCAGTTGCCGGTGCTGGATAGCCCAGGCTTGCGTCCAACCCCAGACCGAGTGCGTGAAACGCTGTTCAATTGGCTCGGCCAACAGCTTTACGGCCAGCAGGTACTCGACCTGTTCGCAGGTACCGGTGCGCTAGGCATTGAAGCGGTGTCTCGCGGCGCCTCCTGGGTCGATTTTGTCGAGCGCGACCCGCGGGTAGCGGCGCAGCTGTCGACCAATCTGGCATCGCTCAATATTACCGCAAGCGCGGTGCATGTTAACGATGTTCAGACTTATCTGACGCGCCCAGCCAAGCCCTATACGCTGGTCTTTCTTGACCCGCCTTTCCATCAGCAGCTGGCCGCGCCCTGCTGTTCGACATTGGAAACTAGTGGCTGGCTGGATAACGAGGCAATGATTTACCTGGAAACCGAGACATCGCTGGCTCCCAAGGTGCCCGCCAACTGGCTATTGCACCGCGAAACCCAGGCGGGCGAAAGCACTGCGCGGCTCTATCAACGTCAAGCACCGTAAACAGCGCTTGCCGCCACGCGGCGGTGGCGTTACGCTCGCCTCATTCGTCCCTACTGACAAGCTTTGTGCTTGTTTATTTGGGTGCCTTTTTATGACCTATTTTGGGTTTTCGTTTTTACGCTAGGGAGAGATACATGAGTCTGGAGCTATTTAATCAACTTGAGCAGAAAGTCACCGACACTGTTGATGCACTGGAGATGATGAAACTGGAAAATGAAGAGCTGCGCGGCGAAAACGCCAAGCTGAAAGAGGAGCGCGAAGAGTGGGAGCGTCGCCTCAACAGCCTGCTCAGCAAGTTCGACAGCCTCGAAACCTCCAGCACGCCTTAGGCTCAGGATAAGTGCGCTGCTGCCCTAAAGCACCAGGGACATCAGCAGCGCATCCTCACGCCCGGCGGCGGCTTGCGACGATAGCGGTGGGTAGTAGCCTTTGCGCCGTCCGTCTTCGCTAAACCCGCAGCGCTGGTAGAGCCGGATAGCGCTAAGATTACTCACCCGCACCTCTAGCAGCAGCCGCTCGCTCAGCCAGCCGCGTGCGGTGGACAGCACGACCTCCATCAACGCCCGACCTGCTCCACTGCGTCGCTGCTCTGGGTGTACCCCAATGGCTTGTAGTTCCGCCTCAAACGGCAGTCGCGCCACAATGGCGTACCCTAACAACTGCTCATCCTGCCACCAGCCCAGTACACAGGTATCCTGGCTGCCCAACGCTGCCAGCATTTGCGTCTCAGAAGTACCGCTCTGCGCCCGGTACTCAAGCGCAATCAGTAGGGCTAGGTGCTCAACGTTGAGTTCAGTGATCATCCGTTGCCTGCTGAGCACTTTCTAACTGAGTGCCCACTGCCTGAGCGCCAGTCGCCTTATCGGCTTCCCACTGCTGGCCTAACGCCTGCAGCGCTGGCCAGAGGTCGCGCTTACTATGGCTACCGTCGAGGAGCGCCCCAAGTGAGGGGCCCTGCCATAAGGGCAGCGAAAGCGTTTGGCTGTGACCTTCAGCCACGTTCAGTATGCGCTCCAGCGGCGCTTGTTCAGCTCCAGATTCGGTATCAGGCTCGGCTTCCAACTCACCCCACCAGAGTAATCGCTCTAACCGCCACCCCTGTCGGCTCGCGCTTCCAGCGATAAACGCCGCCAAGCCCTCGCGGGCTTCGTCCAGGGGATCCTCCACCGCAAAGGCGTTGGCCATTTGCGGCCAGGTGAAGTGGCTCACTTCCGGCAACGCTCCACGCTGAATGCCCGCGGCCTGTAACAGGTTGGCCAGTAGCTGCTGCTCAAGCGGACTCATTTCCCCCGCCTGCAGCACCATCCAGCGGCCCTCAAGACAAACGCAGGAGAGCGCGAACTTAAGCGGTTTGGCTGGCACGGTTTCCGCGCTGGAAGTCGCCGTCTCCGGGTTGGCAATCGCCGGCTTATTTTGGCCCGACTTGTCCGCACGCTGCTTGTCTTGACCCAGCAGTGCCCGCACCGCCGAGGGTGAGGCAATGGCTTCGCCTGAGGCCTGGGGGTCGGAAGATTGAAGTTCGGACGGTTGAGGTTTGGACGTTTGCCGCTTGGGCGCAGGGGCGTCGTCCAGCAATGCCTGTAGCCGCTCCCGAGGTGGCGTAGGGGCAGGCGTCGAATCCTCCCACTCGCAGGCCTCGGTGGGTAGCGCATTAGGCAACTGGTACTTCGCGGCCCAGGCGGTAATACCCATGGCGTCCAGGTAGTGGCGCCGAGTAACTTCTTGATTCACTTCCCGCCGCCGCGACAGTTGGGTGAGCTCGGGCGTTCACCGCCGTGTGCCTGCCACTCGCTGGGGGTATAAAGATGCAGCGCTAAGGCGTGCACCGGTCCGGAAAGCTCATCGGCCAACAGCGCATAAATTTGCTGGTGACGCTTCACCGGCATCATGCCGTCGAAGGAGTCACTCACTAGCGTCACTTTGAAGTGGGTTTCAGAGTTCGCGGGCACGTTGTGCATGTGGCTTTCGTTTTCAACCTGCAGCACGTCCGGCGCAAGTGCCGTTAACTTCTGCTCAATCTGTGTCTGCAGCGTCATAAGGTTCTCCTTGAGAGATCACAAACCATTTTATTGTACGCGCTTACTGGCCCGCAGACGATGCCCGTCGAGCGTGTAACGCACGCCTTGCCAGCGGCATACGCGCCACGCTTGCCAAGAGCGCCAGCAGCGTGGTCGCCGCCCCCAGCCAGAGCGTTACCTGTACCGGCCAGCCTAGCGCCAATGCAGCACCGACTAAGGCCACGCCAAACGACTGCCCGACGGTACGCGTGGTGCTCATGACGCCAGAGACGTTGGAACTGCGCTCCGGTGGCAGACTACCCATCATTTCGCGATTGTTGGGTGGCTGGAACAGGCCAAAACCAATACCGCATAGCGCAGTGCGCCATAGACTTCCCGCCACGCCGGTCGACTCATCGACCAGCGCCAGCGCAATCAGGCCAATGATAAGTAGGCCAAGCCCCGCGCTGGAGAGAATACTGGGATTAATACGGTCGGCTAAGCGCCCCGCTACAGGGCCAACGAACATGATAGCCAGTGGCCAAGGAGTGAACAGCCAAGCGGTTTCCAGTGGCGAAAAACCCATCTGCTCCTGGTAGAAAAACGACAGCGCTACAAACGTAAGGCCCTGACCTATAAAGGCAAGCCCAGAGGCCGATACCGCCAGTGTAAAGCGCAGCTCGGCAAACACGCTAAGCGGCAACAGTGGATACGGCGCACGACGCTGACGCGCAATAAACCCAGCACAGGCCAATACTGCCAACAGTACCCAGCCGCCGCTTTGCCAAATCGGCGCGGCGTGGCTCACGGCGTCCATGGCAATAAAGAAGCTGGCCAGCATAACGATCGAGAGCAGCGCCCCAGCCACATCAAAACTGCCTTTGCGTGGCTCTTCTCGGGGCAGCGCACGCTTGGCGAGCCATAACGAGCAAAGACCCAGCGGCACATTTAGCGCAAACAGCCAGGGCCAGTCGGCAAAGGACAGGATTACCCCACTCAGCGTGGGCCCTGCCGCGTACCCACCGGCCACCACCAAGGCACTCAAGCCAAGGGCGCTGCCCAAGAGGCGCGAGGGGAAAATGGCTCGATAGAGCGATGGGCCAATCGATAGTGTGGCCGCAGCACCTAGCCCCTGAAAGGCACGAAATACCAGCAACGTTTCTAAATTGCGTGATAGTGCTGCCCCTAGCGCGGCCGCGACAAAGGTGGCCAGTCCAAACAGGTAGAGCCTGCGACGTGTGATCAATTCACTAATGCCCGCAAACACGAGCAAAAAAGCCGCACAAACAACCTGAAACAGGTTGGTAATCCATACCGCTCGGGATGCCGACACATTCAAGTCGGCGGCAATAGTGGGCAGCGCTAGATTGATCATGGTGGTATCGACCACCGCCATCAAGGTACCGGTTACCAGCGCCAGCACGGCAAGGGCGCGTTCAGGCCCAGGCAGGCCATCGTCGCCGGGGCGGGTTTCAAACAGTCGCATGCAAGCGTTCCTAGGCAGGAGATATCTTAAACAAAACGGTGAAAGCGAAACGACTCAAATAGTGGTATTCAAAATCCTGTCTTAAAAACCACTATCTTAAAAACATTGTCTTAAAAACACAGAAACCGGCCTAAGCCGGTTCCGTATTGCGCTATTTCGAAGTGCGCTAGCTGGCTGTTAGCAACCAGCCGCTCAGGCAACCACTAAGCTTAAATAATACTAGGCTTGCCTAAATACTAGCACGCTAACGGCTAGTCCTGCTCACTATCGAGCAGTAACGCATCATCGACTTCTGAGATTTCCAGCGCCGTTTCGTCGTCTAGATCAATGGCCAGGTAGCTGTGCTCGACGCGCACAAACTCCTGGAACAATGCCCAGTCGAGTTTATCCGGCCACTGCCGTTCGTCCTCTTCCCAAGCGCGCAGCTCAGTCTCGAGAATTTCCACGTAGCGGTCGCGCACAAAAGTTTCCAGCGCTTCCGGGGTATCCATCTCTGGAATCAGGTAAATGGTACTTTCACGTTCGACGTCGTCCAGGGTCAGGTCGTCGTCTCCCATGGTGGGTTCCAGCGCGTTGATCCAGTCCACAAAGGGCTGGGTCGGCCTGACGCTCAGTGCGGAGCGGTTAAGCAGTTTCATGGGATTCTCCTCGCCGTCGAAACGTTGACCATTATGGGCGCTATAACGCGCCCTTACCAACTTTTCATCCGTTATCGTAGCGTGTTAGTCCACTTCAGGGCGCATCGCCGGGAACAGCAACACATCGCGAATCGATGCGCTGTCGGTGAACAGCATCACCAAGCGGTCAATACCGATGCCTTCGCCCGCGGTGGGCGGCATGCCGTACTCCAAAGCACGCACGTAATCTGCATCGTAGTACATTGCTTCCAGGTCACCGGCATCTTTTTCCGCGGACTGGGCACGGAAGCGCTCCGCCTGATCTTCTGCGTCGTTAAGCTCCGAGAAACCATTGGCGATTTCGCGACCACCGACAAAGAACTCAAAGCGGTCAGTAACGAAGGGATTGGCGTCATTACGCCGGGCAAGCGGACTCACTTCAGCTGGGTATTCGGTGATAAAGGTCGGCTGGTCGAGCTTATGCTCGGCAACCTCTTCGAATATCTCCGTTTGCACCTTGCCCAGGCCCCAGCTCTCTTTGACCTTGATGCCCAGTTTCTCGGCGGTTGCCCGCGCCGCTTCCAGCGAATCCAAATCGCTGTCGGCAATGCCGTCTCCATGATCAAGAATCGCCTGACGTAGCGTTAAGCGGGCAAAAGGTTTGCCGAAATCGTAGCTCGCGCCCTGATACTCAATCACTGAGTTACCGAGCACTTCTTCAGCGGCGGTGCGCAGCATCGCTTCGGTCATATCCAGCAGGTCGCGGTAATCCGCATAGGCCCAGTAGAACTCCACCATGGTGAACTCTGGGTTGTGGCGCGTTGATAACCCTTCGTTGCGGAAGTTGCGGTTAATCTCGAACACTTTCTCAAAACCGCCCACCACCAGACGCTTGAGGTAAAGCTCTGGCGCAATACGCAGATACATGTCGATATCCAGCGCATTGTGGTGGGTAATGAACGGCCGAGCCGCCGCTCCGCCGGGGATCGGCTGGAGCATCGGTGTCTCTACTTCCATAAAACCACGCGCTTCAAAGAAGCGGCGCATGGAGCTGATGACCGCTGCGCGGGTTTCAAACACCTTGCGCGACTGCGGATTCATGATCAGATCCACATAGCGCTGGCGATAGCGGGCTTCCATATCGGTGAGGCCGTGAAACTTGTCCGGCAGCGGGCGCAGGCTCTTGGTGAGCAGCTGCGCCTCTTTCATCATCACGTACAGATCGCCCTTGCCGGATTTATGCACCGGCCCGTGGGCAGCGACGATGTCACCGATATCCCAGCTTTTAACGTCTTCCAGCACGTCGGCGGGCAGGCCCTTTTTATCCACGTAGAGCTGGATTTGCCCGGCCACATCTTGAATGACGATGAAGGGGCCACGTTGACGCATCACACGACCCGCCACAGCGGCGTGGTGATCCAGCGCTTCAAGCTCGGCCTTGTCTTTATCGCCGAAGGCATTTTGCAGCTCGACGGTTAGGCTGTCGCGGCGAAAATCATTGGGAAACGCACTCTTTCCCTGCTCAGCGGCGCGCTCACGGCGAGCAGTCAACTTGGCACGGCGCTCGGCGATCAGGTGGTTTTCGTTGTCTGCAGGAGACGCGTCTTGGTTAGCCATGGGGCACCCTGTTCATGTTCAAACGCTAAAAAAATTACAAACCTTGCTTCAAGCTGGCGACGATAAATTGATCAATATCCCCGTCGAGCACTTTATCGCAGTTGCTGGACTGCACGCTGGTGCGCAAATCCTTGATGCGCTGATCATCCAGCACGTAAGAGCGAATCTGGCTTCCCCAGCCGATGTCAGCCTTGGAGTCCTCGGCCTCCTGCTTGGCGGCGTTGCGCTTTTGCATCTCGTGTTCCCACAACCGCGCTTTCAACTGCTTCATGGCAAAATCGCGGTTGGCGTGCTGGCTGCGTTGCCCCTGGCAGGCCACCACGATACCGGTCGGCTCGTGGGTAATCCGCACGGCCGAATCGGTGGTGTTTACGTGCTGACCGCCCGCGCCGCTGGAGCGGTAGGTATCGACGCGCAAGTCCGAGGGATTAATCTCTACCTCGAAACTGTCGTCAATTTCCGGGGACAGGAATACCGAGGCAAACGAAGTATGCCGACGGCCACCGGAATCAAACGGGCTTTTACGCACTAGGCGGTGCACGCCGGTTTCAGTACGCAGCCAGCCGAAAGCGTAATCGCCCTGGATATGCACCGTGGCCGACTTAATGCCCGCCACTTCGCCCGCAGAGATTTCGGTGATATCGGCTTTGAAGCCGTGACTCTCCGCCCAGCGCAGATACATGCGCAGTAAAATATTGGCCCAATCCTGAGCTTCGGTGCCACCAGAGCCGGACTGAATTTCCAGGTAGGCGTTGTTCTGATCCATTTCACCGGAGAACATGCGCCGAAACTCAAGCTTTTCTAACGCCGCCTGCATGCTGTCCAGCTCTTTGCACACTTCTTCGACGGTGCCTTCATCCTCTTCCATTTCTGCAAGCTCTAGCAGATCCCGGCTATCGCCAAGGCCCTGCTCAAGTTCATCAATGGTGGCCACTATGGCTTCGAGGGAGGCGCGCTCTTTGCCTAACTTCTGCGCGTAGTCTGGATCGTTCCAGACATTGGGGTCTTCCAGTTCGCGGGTGACCTCTTCTAGCCGATCTTTCTTCTCGGCATAGTCAAAGATACCCCCTAAGAACGTCTGTCCGCTCAGACAGGTCCTTGAGCTGGTTGTGAATCGGATTGGTTTCCAACATGGGATCGCCCTAGCTTGGTCTACTCGGATCGTACAGAGGTGTATCGATCAGAAAAGCGCATAGTGTAACGAAAGCCGACACGCCCCGCATCCAATGGCCTGCCACTAGGCAATAAAAAACCCGGCATGCGCCGGGTTTCATTGGGGTTTGGCTCTTTAGGGCTTAAAAGCGATAGGTTAACTGAGCACCAAAACCGTGAGCTTCGTTTTTGTAGTCGGCTGAGTAGGAGGCCCCGCCAACCGGCTGGCCACCCGTGGCCTGGCTGGCCAGCAGGTCGCTACGATCCTGCTCAACAAAGGTGCCGCGCTCTGACAGATAGGAGTAGGCAACATCGACAGTCAGGTCAGGCGTTGGGCTCCATCCTGCCCCCAGCGAGAAAATACGCCGATCATCGGAAGGAATACGTACGCTACGATCCTCATCATTGGTCGGCGTCATGTCTAACGTAACCCCAGCACGAAGCGCCAATGTCTTGGTTAACTGGTACTCGCCGCCAGTGGCAAACGCCCAGGCGTTTGAATAGTTCTGAAACTCTTGGGTAATCGTATCGCCTTGGCTGCCGGTAACCAAAATTTGATCAAAGTGGCTCCAACGCACCCAGGATGCACCGAACATCAGCTTGAGACGGTCAGTCATTTGCTGGGTAAGCGAGAAGTTAACCGTCTCAGGGGTGGTCAAATCCAGGCTAGCAGTATCTGAGCGAACGACATTACCCAGGGGATCAGTAGCGCTAAAATCACCTTCCAAGGTGTAGTCTACTTTCGAGCGGTAAGTCAGCCCCAGGGTGGTTTCAGGTACTGGACGATAGATTACGCCTAAGTTATAGCCCCACGCTTCGTCGTCACCATCAACCCGCGAGTCGATGTCGGCATCTGGGTTAAAGGTGGCCTCACTGGGTACTTGTCGGCGTAGTTCGCCTTCCACACGGTTGTAAGTAATCCCCGCGCCTACTGACCACTGGTCATTAAAGCGGTAAGAAACCGTCGGCTGTGCACTGACCACCTTGACTTCGGTGTAGTCGCCAAAGTAGCGACCCTGGAAATCATCTTCATAATCGGTTTTTGAGCCAAAGGGTGCATACACCCCAAACCCGAATGCAAGTTGGTCGGTCACCGGGTGCGCATAAAACGCAAAGGGGATCGGCGTCCCCGGCACCATATCGCCATCATTCCCACCGGGGATACTACCAACGGGAATCTGATTGCCATTTGGCGCGCCACCAAGCGCGACCCCGGAGTCGATATAGCGAGAAGCTTCGACATTAGAGATGTCAGTATTCACGTTTAGATACGTGCCACCAACGGTCACCTGGGCACGGTCTAAAAACGACATACCCGCTGGGTTACCGTACACAATGGTTGCATCATGGATGTTAGAGCTTCGCCCGGCATGGCCATAGCCCTGCCCACTCACGCTCTGCTCGTTAATTTGATACCCGCCCGCGTGGGCTTGGCTGGCAAAAGCGGCCGTAATGGCAGCAGCCAGGGTGAGCTTATTAAATTTATTATTCATAGTGGGCCTCTCTTCCCGATGATCCAGTGGATACCGACGATCCACCCTCTTTATTTTTACATGACTGTTTTCTCGCAACTGAGCCAAAGGTTCAAGGGCAAACGTTCGTTTTATTTTATTTTTGGCTTATACATTAGTCGCACGGTCGTTTTAAATCAGTGTTTTAGTCATTTCAGCTTACTGAGCCAAGAGGCCTTGACCTATGGGTTACCCATAGGTTCTACACTAAATAACCACTATTTAACCGGTCGGGAGAACAGGCCATGAAAGTTACTGAGCTTGCCAAACGGGGCGGTGTTACCGCTGAGACCGTGCGTCACTACGCTCGTGAGCGGCTACTTGCTCCTCAGCGCCACCCGGATAACGGCTATCAGCTATTTTCGGATACCGACTTAGAGCGGCTGCGTTTTATTCAGCGGGCGCGCAAATTAGGTTTTAGCGTGGCTGAGATTCGCGACATTTTGACCCACGCCGACCAAGGCGACTCTCCCTGCCCACTGGTACGCGACTTACTCGCCAGCCGCCTGCCGCAAATCCGCGCACGTATTGCCGAGCTGGAAGCGCTAGCCGAACGAATGGAACAGGCCATGGAGAGCTGGCAGCAAATGCCCAACGGCTCCCCCGACGGCCACAGCGTGTGCCGCCTGATTGAGAGTTTTCCTGACGCCACGCCTACCAAGGAGACCCCATGAGCGACGCCTCTACCGAAGCCGCCTCAAACGTGAGCCCTGCCAATGGAGTCACCACGCGAACTATTCCTGGCATGAATTGCCAGGCCTGCGTCAAGCGTATGCGCGAGGCAGTACAAAACGGTGACCCAAGTGCCGAAGTGATCGGCACGCCTAGCGAAAAACGCCTAGAGGTTGTTTCATCGCTAACCGACGCCGAGCTTGATCAACGCTTGACCGAGGCGGGCTACCCGCCCGGTGAAGCAGCGCTGGAGGAAGCAGCCCCAGACGGAGCAACTAAGCAACCAGATACCACGCCACCCGCTAAGGCTGAAAAGGCTGCAAGTCCCCCCTCCCAAGGCCAAGGTAAAAAGCAGCGTCTGGCGATTAGCGGGATGACCTGCGCCAGCTGCGTTAAGAGCGTGCAGAAAGCACTAGAGCGAACTGAGGGAGTCGACACCGCCAGCGTCAATTTTGGCACCCACTCCGCCCAGGTGTTTGGCAGTGCAAAGACCCAAGCGTTAATCGCCGCCGTTGAGTCAGCTGGCTATGGCGCCGAACCGATTGTGGATATGCGGGAAGCAGAACGCACTCGTGCAGAGCAGGATGCCAAGACTTACCAAAAACGGCTGCGCGGCAGCGCGATCTCGCTGGCACTGGCGATTCCGCTGATGCTCAGCATGCTTTTTTTCCATCCCCACCCGATGGGCATGGGGCGTCTCTACTGGCTGGTGATCGGCTTGTTAACCTTGGGTATTTTGGCCTTCCCAGGACGCCACTTTTTCGTCAACGCCTGGAAGCAGTTTAAGCATCGCCAAGCCAATATGGATACCCTGGTGGCCATGGGCACCGGCACCGCCTGGCTCTACTCCATGGCCGTGGTGCTGTTTGCGCCGTGGCTGCCAGAAGTCGCTCAGGGGATCTATTTTGAAGCCTCAGCCATGGTGATCGGGCTGATTCTACTCGGCAATGCCATGGAGCTACGTGCCCGGGGCCGCACCAGCGATGCGCTAAAGCGCCTGCTTGATCTACAGAGCCGAACAGCGCGGGTGATTCGCGACGGTCACGAGCAGGAGATTGAGATTGATGCGGTGCGCGCTGGCGACCACGTACGAGTACGCCCCGGCGAGCGTTTACCGGTGGATGGAGACGTCGTTGAAGGCCAAAGCCATATCGATGAGTCGATGCTTACCGGCGAGCCACTCCCCATCGCCAAAAGCGCGGGAGATGAAGTCAGCGCTGGCACGGTGAATGGCAAAGGCGGCTTGATCTATCGCGCCACGCGGGTGGGCACCGACACTCGCCTGGGGCAGATTACCGAACAGGTAGCGAGCGCTCAAAACTCGCGTCCACCGATTGGCGAGCTAGCCGACCAGGTCTCCAGCGTTTTTGTGCCTGCGGTAATGATCATTGCCGTATTGACGGCCCTGGTGTGGTTCAACCTAGGGCCCGCTCCCCAGGTGATCCATATGCTGGTGACGGCGACCACCGTGCTGATTATTGCCTGTCCCTGCGCGCTGGGTCTGGCGACGCCGATCTCGACCATGATCGGCGTCGGTAAAGCGGCAGAGCATGGGGTGCTGGTACGCAGCGGCGAGGCGCTGCAAACCGCTAGCAAGCTGACCACGCTAGTAGTCGATAAAACCGGCACGCTCACCCAGGGCAAGCCCAGCGTCACTGATGCGCAGATGTTTGGCGTAGAGCAATCCACCGCGCTGGCATTGGTGCACGCGCTGGAACGCAGCTCCGAGCACCCATTGGCGGCGGCGTTAATGACCTACGCGGATGAACACGAGGCTAACCCTGCCGAGATTAATGGTTTCGACAGCGTGACCGGTGGCGGAGTAAAAGCCCAAACCGCCGACGGCAAAGCGCTGCTGCTGGGCAATGCACGTCTATTGAGCGAGGTAGGGGTGGATCTCAAGGCGGGTGAAGAGCAAGCACGCGCCCTAGAAGAGCAGGCTCGCACGCTGGTGTACTTGGCGGTGGATGGCAAACTGGCCGCCCTGTTTGGCATCAGCGACCCGCTTCGCCACGACACCGTGGCCGCGATCAAGCGCCTGCAAAAAGACGGCTTAACGATTGTCATGTTAACCGGCGATAACGAGCACACCGCCAAGGCCATTGCTCAGGAAGTGGGTATTGATGAGTACCGCGCAGGCCTGCTACCCGAGGACAAGCACGCTGAGATCGAGCGCCGTCAAAAGGCGGGAGAAATCGTTGGCATGGTGGGCGATGGCATCAATGATGCCCCGGCGCTGGCCCGGGCGAACGTAGGCTTTGCCATTGGCCAAGGCACCGATGTGGCGATTGAGAGCGCGGGCATCACGCTAATGCGCGGCTCGCTGCACGGGGTGGCGTCAGCGATAGAGATCAGCCGCGCCACGCTGCGCAATATCAAACAGAACCTGGTGGGCGCCTTTGGCTACAACCTGCTGTGTATTCCTATCGCGGCGGGGGTGCTCTACCCGCTAACCGGTATGCTGCTCTCACCGATGATAGCGGGCGCTGCCATGTCACTCTCTTCCATCACCGTGGTGAGTAACGCCAACCGCTTGCGGCTATGGAAAACCAGCCAGGAGGACGCCTCATGAGCTTATTGATCAACTTGGCAGGCCTGGGGCTCATTGCACTGATCGTGTGGTGGTTCTGGCTTGGCTAAACGTTTTTAGCTCACTCCAATATATCGCCCTGGCTTATGGTTCAGGGCGATAATCAGGTTGAGCGTCAGCGCCCCTAGTACCGAATAGCCCACGCGGTCCAACGGTAGTTGGGTCAGGGCTACCAGCAGGATAACGCCATCAATGGCCAGTTGAACATAGCCTGCGCGCAGGCCGTGTTTATCCTGCAAGTAGAGCGCGAGGATATTGATACCGCCCAGGCTGGTACGGTGGCGAAACAGCATCAGCATACCAATGCCCATCAGCGCGCCGCCCATCAAGGCGGCGTAGATCGAGGGCACGTTGGCAAATTGCACCCAGCCTTGGGTTAACTCTGAAAACAGCGATACTAAGCCGATGGCGGCAAAGGTGCGTAGGGTAAAACTCCACCCCATCCGCTTCACCGCCAAGTAGTAAAACGGCAGGTTAATGGCAAAAAAGTACACTCCAAAGCCCCAGCCGGTAATGCTGCTGGTGATGTAGCTCAACAGCAGCGCTAAGCCTGCCGTACTGCCGGTCAATAGCACCGCATGGGTGTAAAAGGTCACTCCCAGCGCGACAAAGAACGTGCCCAGCAGCATCGCCATCATATCTTCATAGGGGCGATGCTGATCCTTGGGTAAATCTTCCACGCGCATGGGGCGTCCTTACTTAAGTTGCCAGTAGATGATACAATGTACAGCTTAAATTGGGCTGGCGTGCTCGACCATCAACTGCAGCGTCTCGCGGCCGCGCCAGCGGTTACGGTTAAGCTTATAAGCACAGTGCAGTGTATCCCCCACGTTAAACCCAGGCAGTTCCCCTGGCGTTAAGGCACGAAACCAGATGGCTTTGCAGGTCACCGGGCCAGTGGAGAGTTCCAGCATCAGGTGCGCGCCGTCAGCACCCACCGGGCGCAGCGCCTCGACAATAAAGCGGCCTTCAAACAGCGGCGGATCAAACTCCCGCCCGTAGGGCCCAAGGGTTTCTATCTCTTGCAAGGTGGTCAGCGAAAGCTGTGCCGTGGAGAGCTCGCCATCCGTCCATAGGCGCGGATAGAGCGTTCGTCCCTCCAGCTGTTCGCCTACGGCCCTCAGGAAAGCCGCTTTAAAGGCGTCAAGCTGATCCCGTGGCACGCCTACGCCTGCCGCACCACTATGGCCGCCAAAGCGCGGTAACGCCTGGGGAGCAAGCTCAAAGGTGCGCTGTAGGGCATCACGCAGGTGC
The DNA here is from genome assembly GCF_014697095.1 of Vreelandella titanicae. Classification (NCBI taxonomy): domain Bacteria; kingdom Pseudomonadati; phylum Pseudomonadota; class Gammaproteobacteria; order Oceanospirillales; family Halomonadaceae; genus Vreelandella; species Vreelandella titanicae. The sequence goes on from NZ_CP059082.1 coordinate 358,301, forward strand.
AGCCCATCAATCGAGCGGCCGGAGCCGGTTAGCATACCCGGTGCCGAGGCTTGTGTTAGCACCAGCGCCGGGCGCCCGTAGGCCTGCACCAATCGCGAGGCGACGATACCCTGTACGCCGGGGTGCCCGTCTTCAAGCAGCACCACCACGGCGGGCTCATCGGCGTCCAGAGCTGCTGTGGCAAGAGTGCGCGCCTCGGCGGCCATATCAGCCTCAATCGCTTTGCGGGACTGGTTATCCTGATCCAGCACGTCGAGCTGGCGATTGGCGACCCCATCGTTCTCGGCCAGCATAAAGTGCAGCGCCGCGTAGGGGTCGTCCAGCCGCGAGCGGGCATTAATCCGCGGCCCCATCTGAAACGCTAACGTCTCGGCGTTAAACGGCACACTGTCAGCGCCTAAGCGCGTGGCCATGGCGCGCCAGCACGCTGCATCCATGCGATTGATCAGTTTTAACCCTTGATTGACCACCGCGCGGTTGGCGGGACTGCCCCCCAGGGAGACACAGTCAGCCACGGTGCCCAAAGCTACGTAGGAAAGCCAGGGCGACAGCTTGGGCGTCGACTCTGAAAGCGCCCCCCACTCAATCAGCACGCCGCGGGCGAGTGACATCAACAGCCACGCCACCATACAGCCAGCGATGGTTTTGTCGGGATACTCACAGTCATCACGGGTAGGGTTAACACAGGCGAATGCCGAGCTTGGCGGCCCCTCACTGGGCAGGGCGTGGTGGTCGCTGACTACCACGTCGATACCTGCCGCTTTTAATCGCGCGATACGCGGCTCATCAGAGCTGCCACAATCGGCGGTAATCACCAGGGTCGGAAACGGCTTTTGAGCCAAGGTGCGCTCTACCAGCGGTAGGCTAATCCCATAGCCGTCATGAATACGGTGGCCAATCAGGCTATGTAGCTTGCCCTCTGGCACCCCAAACAGCTCCACCAGCGTGCGCTTAATCACCACGTGGGAGGTAATGCCATCCACGTCGTAGTCGGTGAGAATGCCGATGGCCTCACCCTCTGCCACCGCCTGAGCGATACGTTCGGCGGCGCGGCGACCGTCAGCCAGTTTCTCCGGGTGGGCCAAATAACGCAGGCTAGGTGCGATTAACGGTAGCAACTCACCGCTGTAGCCCGGCAAGCGCGAGGCCAGCAAACGCGCCTGCAGTTCGCTTAGGCCTTCCGCCTGAGCGCGGGCATAAAGCGCCTCATCCACTGGACGAGGCTCTAGGCGCGGCCCGGCCTTGCTAGACGACAGCGTGCGATGGGGTAAATCAGTCACTGAGGCCATTAATACGTCAACGCCGGTTTTCCGCAACGTACTGCTGCACGGCGGCAAGTTCCGCAGGGAGCACTGTGTAGCGCTCTTCGCGCTCAATCAGGTCTTCCATATGCGGCGGCAGTGGCACGCCCAGGAAGCCCGCCTTCACAACGGCCTCGGCGAATTTAGCCGGGTGCGCAGTGGCGAGGGTAATCATTGGCGTTGACTGATCTGCCCGGGCACGCTCGGCAGCACGATAGCCGGTGGCGGTGTGCGGGTCGAGCATTTCACCAGTGCGTTTATGGGCGTCGCGAATCACTTCCAGAATCGTCGCATCGTCCACGCTGTAGCTGGAGAACTTCTCGCGCAGCTTGGCCAGCGGCGCATCGGCCAGCGCCGTGGGTTCCTGCTGGAAGCGCTCAAGCAGCGCCGCCACGGCCAAGCCATCGCGGTCGTAGGCGTCAAACAACAGGCGCTCAAAGTTAGATGACACAACGATATCCATGGAGGGCGCTAAAGTAGCCGCTAGCTCTTTTTTGGAGAAGTCGTTGGCGGCCAGCGTGCGGTGCAGAATGTCGTTGGCGTTGGTGGCGATGATGAACTGCTTCACCGGCAGGCCCATTTTGTAGGCCATATAACCAGCAAACACGTTGCCGAAGTTAGCCGACGGCACGCAGAAGCTCACTTCACGGTGCGGCGCACCCAGCGCAACGCCGGAGGCGATGTAGTAAACGATCTGCGCCATAATGCGCGCCCAGTTGATCGAGTTCACCGCGACCAAGCGAGTACCGTTGAGGAACGACTGATCGGCAAAGCTGGCCTTGACCATCGCCTGGGCGTCATCGAAATTGCCTTCGATGGCAATATTGAAGACGTTATTGGCCAGCACCGAGGTCATTTGTCGGCGCTGTACTTCCGAGACCCGGTTGTGCGGGTGCAGGATAAAGATATCCAGGTTGTCGCAGTGGCGACAGCCTTCAATCGCCGCCGAGCCGGTATCGCCAGAGGTCGCACCCATGATCACCGCACGCTCGCCACGCTTTTTCAGGAAGTGGTCGAGCAGGCGGCCGAGCAGCTGTAGCGCTACGTCTTTAAATGCCAGGGTCGGGCCGTGGAACTGCTCAAGCAGGAAGTGATTGGCATCCAGCTGTTTGAGCGGCAGCACGGCGTCGTGATTAAAGGTCGCGTAGGCCTCGGTCACGATGTTGCGGAAGGTCTCGTCGTCGATCTCACCGTTCACAAACGGCTTCATCACCCTAAAGGCGATTTCCGCATAGGAGAGCCCGGCCATGTCGGCCAGCTCTTCCCGGGAGAACTCAGGCATTGTTTCCGGCACATAGAGGCCGCCGTCGCTGGCCATACCGGTGAGCACCACTTCTTCAAAGGAGAGCGCGGGCGCCTGCCCGCGCGTGCTGATATAGCGCATCTAGGCTTACTCCCCTTCACTCAAGCTTTCCACGCGAATACGCGTGACGGGGCCCGCAATATCGGCCATGGATTCGATTTCGCGAATCGCTGCGTTCATCTGCTTCTCTTTAGTACGGTGTGTGAGCAGAATGATCGGCACCAGCTCGCCTTCGGTCGCCTCTTTCTGAATCAGTGCCTCGATCGAGATGCCCTGCTCAGATAGAATCGTGGCCACCCGCGCCAACACGCCGGGGCGATCCACCGCCAGCAGGCGCAGGTAGTAGGCCGTGATGATATCTTCCATCGGCATGATGGGCAGTTGGCTGACATCTTCGTCGATGCCGCTAAACGCCAGGTACGGCACCCGGTAGCGGTGCTCGGTGGAGATATCCCGCGCCACGTCGAGTAAATCGGCCACCACCGCTGATGCAGTCGGCTCGGCGCCGGCGCCAGCGCCGTAGTAGAGCGTCGGCCCTACCGCGTCGCCCATTACTGCAATAGCATTTTTTACGCCATGAACATTGGCCAGCAGGCGCTCTTTAGGAATCAGCGTGGGGTGAACCCGCAGTTCCAGGCCTTGATCGGTACGCTTGGAGATACCCAGATGCTTGATCACGTAGCCAAGGTTGTCGGCTTGCTCGACGTCTTCCGCAGTAATCCGTGAAATGCCTTCGGTGAAGGCTTTCTCGAACTGCAGCGGCACGCCGTAGGCAATCGAGGCCAAAATCGTCAGTTTGTGTGCCGCATCGATACCTTCCACGTCAAAGGTGGGGTCAGATTCGGCGTAGCCTAGCGCCTGGGCTTCTGCGAGCACGTCTTCAAACGCCCGGCCTTCATCGCGCATATGGGTAAGAATATAGTTGCCGGTGCCGTTGATAATTCCCGCTACCCATTCAATGCGGTTGGCACCCAGGCCTTCGCGCAGCGATTTGATCACCGGAATGCCGCCTGCGACTGCAGCTTCGAATGCCACGATGACGCCCTTTTCGTGAGCGGCTTTGAAGATTTCGTTGCCATGCACCGCAATCAGCGCCTTGTTGGCGGTAACCACGTGCTTGCCGTTTTCAATGGCGGTGAGCACCAGCTCGCGGGCGATATCGTAACCGCCAACGAGCTCCACCAGGACATCCACATTGGGGTTGGTCGCGACTTCAAACACATCGGAGGTGGCATTGATGCCGGTAATATCGCAGTCAGGATGAATACTGCGGTGAGCAACCTGCTCAATCACAATAGGGCGGCCAGCACGACGCGCAATATCATCAGCGTTGCGAGTCAATACGTTAAAGGTGCCGCCACCGACAGTACCTAGACCACAAATACCTACTCTTACCGGTTTCAAAATACTTCCCCTTTCGTGTTGTGCACCTGGTGGTGCTGGCCTTAATTACGGTTTTGAATTCGATCTTAAAGACCGTGCCTCAGCGCTTTGTATTATCTTTCAATGTGACGTCATTCGTCATCTAAGCCTAACATGGCAAAGAGCCGCTCGGGGGGCACAAAGCCCGGCACCAGTTGCCCATTGGGCAAAATAATTGCTGGCGTGCCTTGTACGCCCAGTGCCTTACCCAGATCATACTGCCCCGCCACAGGATTGTCGCAGTCTGCTGCACTGGAAATAGTCTCGCCTTCTTTGGCTTGAGTCATCGCTTCGCTGCGATTATCCGAGCACCACACCTGCTGCAGCATGGTGGCAGTCTGGCTGCCCATGCCCGCACGGGGAAAGGCCATATAGTGAACGGCGATACCACGCTCATTCAACTCCGGAATGGTGTCGTGTAACCGCGCGCAATAGGGGCAAGTAGGATCGGTAAATACCGTCACTGTTGCTTTCGGTTCATCGGCACCGCGGAAGATCACTAGCTCACTCTCAGGCACTGCCGCCAGCGCATCTGCACGCTCTTGGTTCTGCTCTTGCTCGGTCAAGTTGACCAACCCGTCGGGTGCATTTTCATATAGGTCGCCGACCAGGAAGTGGCTGCCGTCTGCATTGGAGTAGAAAGATTCGCCGTTCTCCAACCGCACGTGATAAACGCCATCCATAGGCGTTTCGGTGACCGCTTCCACGGGCATCGACTGGCCATTGACGCTAAGTGTTTCAGCCAAACGATCTGCCACGTCGTCAGCCTGTGCAGCGGAAGGTAGCAGGCTGGCAGTTAGCAAACACGCCAGCATCGAGGAAGGTGTCAGTAAAGGTAGTGTTACAAAACGGCGTTGACGCATCATCAATTCAACCTCGTGGGTGATGTTCAGCATGTAGGCTTTCCAAGCGCGCCTGGGCTACATGGGTATAAATTTGGGTCGTCGACAGATCGCTATGACCCAACAGCAGCTGTACGACCCGCAAATTGGCCCCATGATTCAATAAATGGGTGGCAAATGCATGGCGAAGCGTATGGGGCGACAGTGGCCGGGTAATCCCTGCCGTTATGGCATGCACCTTAATCCGGTGCCAAAACGTTTGCCGGGTCATCGCTTTGTCACCCCGCCCAGGAAACAGCGCGGGGCGTGTTGGGTCGCTCATCAGCGCCAACCGTGCAGTCTGCATATAGTGCGCCAGCCAATCTGCGGCCTCTTCGCCCATGGGAACCAAGCGGTCTTTATCGCCTTTACCACGCACCCTAACCACGTTTTGGCGCAGATTGACCGCATCACCAGTGAGCCCTACCAGCTCTGATACCCGTAAGCCACAGGCGTACAGCAGCTCCAGCATGGCACGGTCACGAACCCCCAAAGGAGTCTCCGTATCCGGCGCCAAGAGTAGGCGCTCAACCTCGTCCTCTTCCAAGGTATTAGGCAAGCCGGGTATGACCCGCGGTAGTTTGATATCAGTCAGTGGGTCACTTTCCACTTGGTTGTTTAAACGCCCCCAACGGTAGAAGCTGCGCAGCGTCGACAGCAGCCGGGCATTACTGCGCAGTTGATACCCCTCCTCCCGGCGATTGGCCAGCCACTCACTGAGGCGCTCCGGCGGCGGCGCCAGAAGGGCTTCACCGTGGCTCTCCAGGTGGCTCTGCCAGGCGGTTAAATCACGCCGATAGGCGGCTAACGTATGATCGCTGGCGCCCTGCTCAAGCCAGAGAGCATCTAAAAATGCATCGATAACGCTCATACGTTAGTCACCTCAAGCCGCTTTTGTTGAGCGGATAAACAAAACCCCGCCCCGCAAAGCGGTGACGGGGTCTTGGTATCCGGGCGCGACGCCTGTTCGAGAACAGCGTGCGCCCGAGGAGCAGTGGCGTTTAAGCCAGCTTTTCCTTGATACGTGCAGAACGACCACTGCGCTCGCGCAGGTAGTAAAGCTTGGCTTGACGCACGTCACCGCGACGCTTGACTTCGATAGAGTCAACCAGCGGGCTGTAGGTCTGGAAGGTACGCTCAACGCCAACGCCGTGAGAAATTTTACGCACGGTGAAAGCGGAGTTCAGGCCACGGTTACGCTTACCGATGACTACACCTTCAAACGCCTGCAGACGCTCGCGAGTACCTTCTTTTACTTTTACCTGAACGACAATGGTGTCGCCGGGGGCAAAGGGAGGAATTTCTTTGCCCATTTGCTCAGATTCGATCGCCTGGATCACTTTGCTTTTACTGCTCATCATCATACTCCTGAATAACGTGTTGGCTTGACCGCTCAATCATGGGTGGCGGAAGCCGTGATCCCGGCGCTCGAAACGAGCTACGCGGGAGTCGTTATGGGTGACACAGGTGCGCATACGCCCTGCACCGCCGCTCTGGCCTACTCAGTTTTAGCTGACAGAGCGTGTTCTTCGATAAACTCGTTCAACAGCTTACGCTGTTCGGCATCTAACGGCCGCCCTTCCAACAGGTCTGGACGACGCTGCCATGTACGCCCGAGTGACTGCTTTAACCGCCAGCGCTTGATGGCTGCATGATTACCGCTTAACAGCACATCCGGCACTTGGCGCCCGTCGATGACTTCTGGACGGGTATAGTGCGGGCAGTCTAACAGACCGTCATTAAACGAGTCTTCGATAGCGGAATCCTGATGACCCAGTACACCGGGAATCAGCCTTGCCGCTGCATCAATCAGCACCATCGCTGGCAGCTCACCGCCGCTCAACACATAGTCGCCAATCGACCACTCTTCATCGATGTCACTCTCCACCACGCGTTCATCAATGCCTTCATAGCGCCCTGCCACGACCACTAAAGGCCCGGCGGAAGCCAGTGCTTGAACGCCCTGCTGATCCAGCTTACGCCCCTGGGGCGAGAGGTAGATCACCGTCGGCACTAAGCCGGTGGCTTTCTGCGCCCGTTCCCGGGCGGCAAAGATCGCTGCGCGCAGGGTGTCGACTTTCATCAACATGCCTGGACCACCACCATAGGGGCGGTCATCGACGCTGCGGTGGCGGTCAGTGGCATAATCCCGCGGGTTCCAAAACTCCAGTGCAATACGCTGTTTTTCTACCGCTCTGCCGACCACACCCTGTTGCGTGAGCGCGTCGAACATCTCAGGAAACAACGACACTACACCAATCCACATTGCAGGCACTGCTGCTTCGCTCGCCGTTTCCGGCGCGTTGCCACTATCCAACTCGGTTGAGTCGGTAGATGCATCATTGCTCAAACTGTTCATAAGTTTGGTCAAAACTCAGGATCCCAATCGACGACCATACGGCCCTCTTGGGAACTGATTTCGATAATGACGTCGTCTGGCAAAAATGGCAGCAGTCGCTCGCGCTTGTCGATTGACTCTGAATCGCCGCGAACCACCATGACATCGTTGGCGCCGGTTTCAAACAGGTAGCTTACCCGTCCTAGCCGTTCGCCGGCCTGAGTGAAGACCGCCATGCCTTCAAGCTCATGCCAATAATACTCATCGTCGGAAAGCTCAGGCAGCGCCTCTTTGGGCATCAAGATATCCGTTTGGGCTAATGCTTCCGCCGCACTACGGTCATCGACCCCTTTAAGCTGCACCACAAGTCCTTTGCCCTGCCGACGCCCTTGAACAATGCTTATGCGCTTCAGGGTTTCACCTTGGCGCACCCACCATTCCGGGTATTCAAGAATGCTGTCCATTGGGCTAGTGTAGGAGTACACCTTGAGCCAACCTTTCACCCCATAAGGGCTAGTCAGCTTGCCTAGCACCACATGCGTGTCGTCAGTTTGGCTTATTTCAAAACGCGTCATCGACGACCTCAGCTACCCAGCACTCACTTTCTCACACAATAAGTCTCAGACAACAAGACTCAAAATCAGGCTTAGGCCTGTTTGCGTGCTTCTTTTACCAGCTCAGCAACACGACCAGACAGCTGGGCGCCTTGGCTCTGCCAGTGAACAACGCGGTCTAGGTCAACGCGCAGACGCTCTTCCTGACCACGGGCAACCGGGTTGAAGAAGCCGATACGCTCGATGAAACGACCGTCGCGAGCGTTACGCGAGTCGGTAACGGTCAGGTGGTAAAAGGGACGCTTCTTGGCGCCACCACGGGCCAAACGAATGGTAACCATACGATAACTATCCTTCGGTTGAGGTTACGAGAGTGTGTTTATAGCGCTAACCGCTATCGGAACACTCGTCGTGCTGTTTTCTTGGCGCTAAACTGGCACACGACCACATAAAGCGGCTTGCATGACCTTTTTTAACACCATTAAGGCCTTCATTGAGCGCTGCTACTGCTACGTTTTGACGTATTTGGGCAGCACCCACGCATGAAGAGGCCGCATTCTACGCAAATGCGCCCGGCTTGGAAAGCCTGACAGCCAGAAAACTGATAGGTCGTCAACCTCACCAAGCGCATCAGTACGTTACTATTGGCGTCTTAGCGCCGCGGCAATCCACCGGGGCCGCCCATTCCACCGGGCCCACCTGGGCCGCCGCCACCCATCATGCCGGACATGCCACGCATCATTTTCTGCATGCCGCCCTTCTGGCCTGCTTTCTTCATCATTTTCTGCATCTGCTTATGCTGCTTAAGCAGGCGATTGAGGTCAGGCACTTGCAGACCGGCCCCCGAGGCAATGCGGCGCTTGCGCGAGCCATTGATAATGTCGGGCTTGCGGCGCTCTTTAGGCGTCATGGAATTAATTAGTGCTTCCAACTTGCCCAGCTCTTTCTCGGGACCAGGGCCTTGAGCCATCTCAGCCATCTGCCCCATACCCGGCAACTTGCCCATTAGGCCACCCATACCGCCCATCTTCTTGAGCTGCTGGAGCTGATCGCGAAAATCTTCCAGGTCAAAGCCATCACCCTTCTTGACCTTTTTGGCCAACTTCTCGGCTTTGGACTTATCGACGGTGCGCTCGGCTTCCTCGATCAGCGACAGCATGTCGCCCATCCCCAGGATGCGCGAGGCGACTCGGTCTGGGTGGAACGGCTCCAGGGCGTCGACTTTTTCACCGACACCCATAAATTTGATCGGTTTACCGGTAATGTGACGCACAGACAGCGCCGCACCGCCGCGAGCATCACCGTCCGCTTTGGTCAGAATCACACCGGTTAGCGGCAGCGCTTCGCTGAACGCCTTGGCGGTATTGGCAGCGTCCTGGCCGGTCATGGCGTCGACGACAAACAGCGTTTCCTGAGGCGAGACCGCTTTATGCAGTGCCTGGATCTCCGCCATCATGGCTTCATCAATCGCCAGTCGACCGGCGGTATCAATCAGCACCACATCGTGAAACTGGATCTTGGCGTGCTTGATGGCCGCTTCGGCAATCGCCACCGGCTGCTGGTCAGAGCGCGAGGGGAAGAAGTCCACTTCGACTTCTTTGGCCAGGGTTTCGAGCTGATCGATCGCTGCCGGGCGATAAACGTCGGCAGACACTACCAAGACCTTCTTCTTCTCGCGTTCGCGCAGGTAGCGGGCCAGTTTGGCCACAGAGGTGGTTTTACCCGCACCCTGTAGGCCGGCCATCAATACAACGGCGGGGGAACCCTTAAGCACAAAGCCGTCGTTGGCTTCGCCCATAATCGCTTCCAGCTCTTGCTGGACGATTTTGACGAACTGCTGGCCTGGCGACAGGCTTTTGGATACTTCCTGCCCGACCGCCCGCTCGCGCACGCGCTCAATAAACTCCTTGATGACCGGCAGTGCTACGTCGGCCTCAAGCAGTGCGCGGCGTACTTCGCGCAGGGTATCTTTAATATTGTCGTCGGTCAGGCGAGCCTGACCCTTGATCGACTTTAACGTCTGGGAAAGACGCTCACTTAGATTCTGGAACATGGGGCCTCTCTGCCTCCGTCACTGCCGTCGGCGCGCACGCCCTGGACTCATTAGTAAAAAGATTATACGCGCTCATGCTTTGAGTCTCCATGGGCGAGTGCCAGCGATCCTGCCTGGGCAAGCTGACGCAAGGGCGCTGTTAACCCATCCATGGGCGCTACTTTCGCCATCCATGGCGAAAGACCCTTGCTTACAGCTTTCCCTGGCATTCCTGCATACTTACTCCGAGTCTTTAACTATTTTCATGCGTTTACCCCGCTGGGCGACGCCGCTTGGATTAGTTATAGTAGTTGGATAGATTCTCGTCGTAATCACACTTAATTCGTTTATTTATTCACCGCAACGCGCTGCAAGGCGCACGGATAGCATCATGCAGGCGCTACCTTTCGCCACGATTGCTTTTGTTCTTTATGTTGCCGCTGCCATTTGGCAAGGCATGACGCTGTTCCGGCGTGTGCCGCCTCGCCAGGGCATGGTGCGCCTGCTCGCTGTGCTGGGCTTACTGCTGCACATTCCTGTGGTGGTCAAATTAGTCGGCCAATCCCCTGGCCTACTGCCCGGCTTTACCACCAGCGCCACATTGCTGATGGCGGTTGCGGTCAACGTCGTGCTAGTTGCCAGCCTTTTTAAACCGGTGCTTAACGCCGGGATTGCACTCTTCCCGCTGGCGGGTATTGCACTACTCGCCGCCACGTGGCTGCCGAATCAGGGCGGCCATACCGGGCTTACACCGGGCATTTTATTGCATGCGATAAGTTCAGCGCTGGCGTTTGCCGTGCTGGCGATTGCCGCCGTCCAAGCGGTGCTGGTCGGCCTACAGAACCAGGCGCTGCGCCACCATCATATTCGCGGCATTGTGCAGTCGCTACCGCCGCTCACCACCATGGAGCGGGTACTTTTTGAACTGGTGTGGGCGGGCATTATCCTGCTGACGCTCTCCATCGCGAGCGGGCTTATTTTCCTGGATAACTTCTTTGCCCAGCACTTGGCGCACAAAACCGTACTCTCGCTACTGGCCTGGGTAATCTTCACGACCCTGTTGGTTGGTCGTTATCGCTTTGGTTGGCGCGGCATGCGTGCCGTGCGCTGGACACTGGGCGGTTGCGGCCTGCTGGTGCTGGCCTACTTTGGCAGTAAGTTCGTACTTGAGGTTGTACTCAATCGATAGCGGCTCAACCGCTACCGCGGGCGTTACCACGCCTTTGGTTGTCTTGACACACTACTCGCTACCTTCTACAAATCGAGCCTAATCCGCCACAAAGGACTTTTCGACTTGAGCGACGACTTCCCCCTGGGGTTACTGTTCGGCCTGCTAGCCTTACTGATACTGCTTTCTGCGTTTTTCTCCAGCTCTGAAACCGGCATGATGTCGATTAACCGCTACCGCTTGAGCCATCAAGCCAACAGCGGTGACCGCAGAGCCAAACGGGTCATGCGCCTGCTCACCCGCCCAGACCGCCTGATTGGCGTTATCCTGATCGGCAACAACTTCGTCAACAACCTGGCGGCCTCAATTGCGACCATTATCGCCATTCACTTCTTCGGCGACGTATCTGGGCCTGCAATCTCTACTGCTCTGTTGACCATCACGATTCTTATTTTTGCCGAAGTAACGCCGAAGACCTACGCCGCGATTAAACCCGAGCGGATCGCCTACCCGACCTCCTACGCCCTTGAGCCGCTGCTAAAGCTGCTTTACCCGCTCGTATGGCTGGTTAACGTGATGTCTAACGGCCTGCTCCGGTTGGTGGGCGTTAAAAGCGTTGATAACGGGGGCGATAGCCTGACCCGTGATGAGCTGCGCACGGTGGTTCACGAAGCGGGCACGCTGATCCCCTACCGCCACCGGGCAATGCTGCTATCTATTCTCGATCTTGAGAACGTCACCGTGAACGACATCATGGTGCCACGCCACGAAGTGCTGGGTATCGACCTGGATGATTCGCTCGAAGATATTTTGACCCAGATTCGCACCAGCCAGCATACCCGGCTACCGGTTTATAAAGGTGATATCAATAATATTATCGGCATGCTGCATCTGCGCAACGCGGCACGCTTTCTCTCCCGGGACGAAGTTACCAAGGCATCGATTGTTCAAGAGGCACGGGAGCCCTACTTTATTCCCGAGTCCACACCGCTCCATACCCAACTGCTCAACTTTCAAAAGCAGAAACGGCGCATCGGCATTGTGGTGGATGAGTACGGCGACGTAGAGGGCTTGGTCACCCTGGAAGATATTCTGGAAGAGATCGTGGGCGAGTTCACCACCGATGTCTCTGAAGATGAAGAGATTCACCAGCAGGACGACGGCAGCCATGTGATTGAAGGCACCGCCAATATTCGTGAGATTAACAAGATGCTCGGCTGGCAGCTGCCTACCGATGGCCCCAAAACGCTCAACGGGTTAATTCTTGAGCACCTTGAAGCTTTCCCAGAAGGCCCAGCATGCCTACAGATCGGCAATATGCGCATGGAGATTCTGGAGATCCGCGATAATCTCATTACCTCAGCACGCTGCTGGCAAAAGCTGCGGGCGCCACGCCGCTAATCAATGATAAGCGAGTTAATGGCGGTTGGCCAGATCCTGGTCAGCCGCTGCCTTTAGTGCTCTAACCCGCGCTTCGAGAAACCGCCGCAGCGCTATGTCATCGGCGTCCAGACGGTTGAGCGGGGGCCCAAAGTGCAGGCTCACCGGCGCCCGAAAACGCTTAGGGCACTTCTTTAGCGCCTTGCCATCATGGTGAGATGTCCACGACCCCCACAAGCCTGCTAACCCTGCCGGAACCACCGGCACATCGTCCCTGGCGAGAATAGCCTCTAGGCCACGCCGAAAGGCGTGAATTTCGCCATCAGGGGTCAATCGCCCTTCAGGAAAGACCATCACAACCTGCCCCTGGCGCAGCGCTGAGCTCACGTCATCCAGAGCGCGCCTCAGGGCGCCGGGGCTGCGTCGTTCAGACTCAATAGGGATTGCGCCAACCAGCTGAAACCACCATTTAAGCCAAGGCGAGTCAAAAATCGGTTGATCCATCACAAAGCGCAGCGGTCGGGGGCTAGCACCACCTAACACCAAGGCATCCATAAAACTGACGTGGTTACACACCACCAGCGCGGCCCCCTGCTTGGGGATATGCTCACGCCCATGCACCTGCAGCCGGTAGCAGAGGCGCATTGAGACAAAGATCAGCCAGCGCAGCGCCTGACGAGCCGCATTGACCCACCCACTCACGTCGCCGCCTCACGATGGCGTAGGCCCGCCAGAATGGTGCTCATCAGTTGATCCAGCAGCTCATCTACTTTTAATTGCTGACCCTGCCAATAGCCCAATCGCTCATTAAGCCCTAGCTGAACTAAACCATGCACGCTGCCCCACAGCGTGCGCCCCAAACGGCGGGCTTCGAGATCATCCAGCGCTGGCTGGTAGGATTTAAGCGACGCTTCTACTTGGGTAAACAGCGCTTCGATCAAATCGCTCTGACGCTGATCAAGCTCGCCTTCTTGGGCCAGCGGGTAATCAAACAGCAGTTGCCAGCGGTAACAATCCTGCTCGGCGAACCGCCAGTAGGCACGCGCCAGCGAACGTAGCCATGGCTCAGGGTCATCGTCGATCAGGCTGGTAATGGTGTGCTGTAAACGCGCCAACGTTTCCACATTGACGTGCTGCAATAAATTATTGAAGCTGCCATATAGCTTCAATAGGGTGCTGGGGGCACAGCCGACCTCTCTGGCCAGGGCACGCAGTGAGAGACCATGGACTGGCTGCTCAGCCAACCACTCATCACAAGCGTGCATGACCTGCGCATGGAGGGCATCGGGCGCATGCTGTCTAGGACGGGCCATGGCAATCTCTTAAGGTCAACGGCAAACAAGAAGGAAGCCTCACTGCGCTTTAGCGGGAGCAAGGGATAAGATAGGATACCTTACATCGAACACTGTTTTCGACACTAAAACGCTACATTTCGTGCTTTATTGCGCGCAGTCCCCCGCCATCCAGGTACACTTCCACGACGATTCTGCTTAAGGAGATAGCTATGACGGGGCGATTGCATGTGCAAAATTTACCGCTGACCCGCTTATTGCCAACGCTAGCCACTCCTGAACCGTTGATTGAGTCGCCTAATCTAGCGCCTCGTAGGCCAATCTCTGCTATTCGCTTAGAGCAGGGGCAGTACCGGCTCTCATCGCTATTCTGGGGCCTGACGCCACCCTGGCTGGAGGTGCTGGATCATGCCCCCCACTGCGCCCGGGCGGAAACCCTTGAATCACGGGCGATGTTTCGCGATGCCTTTAGCGCTCGCCGCTGCGTTATTCCGGTCAGCGGTTTCTATGTATGGAAAACCCAGCCCCGCAGCAAGCAACCCTATTTGGTGACCCAGGTATCCCGGGCGCCGTTGCTATTGGGCGCACTATGGTGCCGCTACCACACCACGTTAACGGCGTTTACCGACTCTGCCGCACTGATCACCGTGCCCGCCAACCTGCTGTTATCGCCGTTAACCGACCGCCTGCCGGTCACTATACCCAACCATGCGTTATCCGCCTGGCTCGACCCAGACACCGATACCGAAACGCTTAATTCACTGTTAGCACCCGCACCATTGGAACTGTTGGGCGCTTTTCCGGTATCTAAACATGTCAATAATCCCGCCTACCAGTCACCGGCCTGTGCCCATCCTACCGGGTCGATGCTGCGTTGGGCTGTGTCACAGGAGCTGTAATGTTGCGATCCACTTGCATAACCCGCTGGCGTGTTTTCCCACAGTGCGCAGTGATTGGCGTTATCGCCAGCATCGCGTTAACACCACAGGCCTTCGCGGCCACCGATGACGCCGTTGCCGACGCCGTTGCCGACGCCATTGCTGACACAGTCACCCCGATCATTAGCCCCTATGACAGCCGCGACTACCGGGTTTTGACGCTCGAGAACGGCCTCAATGTGCTGCTGGTCAGCGACCCGGAGGCAGACAAGGCGGCAGCGTCGATGAATGTGCGAGTAGGCAGCGCCCAAGATCCTGATGACCTTAAGGGGTTAGCACACTTTCTAGAGCATATGCTGTTTTTAGGCACCGAGCCCTACCCGGAATCTGATGCCTACCAGCGCTATATTTCCAATAACGCGGGCTCTCACAACGCCTTTACCGCGCAGCAGGATACCAATTACTTCTTTGATATTGAGCCATCGGCACTGCCGGGCGCGCTTGACCGTTTCAGCGAATTTTTCCTCTCGCCGCTATTTAACGCCGACCACCTGGAGAGCGAACGCAATATCGTTCACTCGGAGTACATGGCGCGTATTCGAGATGAGTCCCGTCGCGAAAACGATGTGCTCAACCAACTGCTCAACCCTGACAACCCCACCACCGGATTTGCCGTGGGTAGCCGGGAAACCTTAGCCAGCCCGCCTGAAGGAGAGGCAACGCTACGCGAGCGGGTGATCGATTTTTATCACCAGCATTACGACGCCAATGTAATGAACCTGGCGATTGTTGCACCACAGCCGTTGGATCAGTTGGAGGAGTGGGTAGCCGAGCGCTTTGCCGATATTCCCGACAACGACTTAAGCGTGCCGACGATTGACGCGCCGCTGGTTGATTCAGACACGCTACCCCGCTATATCGAGCGCCAGTCGCTGCAGGATCGTCGTCAATTACGCTTCTACTTCCCAGTACCCGACCCCACTGACGACTACCGTACAAAGCCGACCCAGGTAATCGCCCACCTGCTTGGCGATGAAGGTGAAGGTAGCCTGTTAGCGGTGCTGCGCGATGCAGGACTGGCCGATGGGCTTTCCGCCGGTGTGGGGCGCGGCGATGGCAACGAAGCACTATTCACTATTTCCATCAGTCTGACGCCCGCAGGCGCCGAGCGCCTAGACGATATTGAAGCCACCCTGTTTGCCGCCATTGATCAACTGCGTAATGATGGCCTCGCCGAATGGCGCTACGAAGAGCAGGCAAAACTCAATGAGCAGGCCTTCCGCTTTCAGCAGTATGGCGCCCCACAGCAGGAAGCCACTCGCCTTTCAATGAGCCTATCTCGCTACCCGGTAGAGGACGTGCAGTACGCGGCCTACCGCATGGATGGCCCCGATGCAGAGCGCCAGCAGGTTTATCTTGACGCGCTAACACCGGACAACATGCTGCGTTTCTACTCAGCACCGGATATCGAAAGCGACACTGTCTCCCCTTGGTTCAATACCCAATGGGACGAGCAAGTACCCGAACAGCCGGGCCAGCCCCTGAGCGGTTTGGCACTCCCGGGGCCCAACCCCTTTATCGCCAGTGACCTGACGCTGTTGGAAGGCCAGGATGAGCGCCCCAGCCTACTGGTCGAAACACCATCGTTTACCGCTTGGCACATGCAGGATGAGCGCTTTAACACTCCCACAGTTGAGTGGCGGGTCAGTCTGCAAAGCCCCACCGCCAGCTACTCCGCCCATGAAGCAGTGCTCACTCGGCTACTCGCCAGCTGGCTTAACGACAGTTTGAATGAATCCCTCTACCCAGCGTGGTTGGCAGGGCAGTCGTTTAGCGCTTATCCCCACGCCAGGGGCATAACACTATCGTTCTCAGGCTGGCGTGATGGCCAAACCCCGCTGATTGAACAAGCCCTAGAGCAATTAGAGAGCGCAGAAATCACCGACAGTGCTTTCGAGCGGGTGCGTTATCAGCTGCAGCGCGAGTGGCGTAACGCACCCCAGGCGTCACTCTACGGTCAAGCTAGCCGCACGCTGGGCGAAGCTTTACTCACACCACAGTGGTCTACCGCTGAGCTACTTGCCGCCAGCGAGCGCTTTGACAGTGGTCACCTGGAAGATTTTCGCCAGCGCTTTCTAGATAACCTGTACGTCGATGCCATGGCGGTGGGCAACCTGGACGCTGACCTGGCACGTGAACAAACACAGCTGATGCGTACCAGGCTAAAACCGCGGTTAAACCGCGATGATATTGCTAACCTCACCCCACTTGCAGCAAGTGATGAGCACAGCGTGCTGCACCCTCACAGCTCTCGGGATGAGTCCTTGGTTCTGCGCTATCTGCAAGGCCGCGATCAGACGCCAGAGGAACAAGCCACCACCGCGGTGATCGCCCAGTGGCTGGAAACACCGTTCTACCAGCAACTGCGCACCGAGCAGCAGCTCGGCTACATCGTGAATGCCGGCTATTCGCCGCTGCTCGAAGCGCCAGGGGTTGCCCTTATGGTGCAATCACCCGACGTAGACAGCGGCACCATCGCCGAACGCATGGATGTGTTTCTTGATGAGGCTAACCAGCGCCTTGAACAACTCAGCGACGCTGACTTAGCGCCTTATCGCCAGGCTGTTCACGACCAGTTACGCCAACGCGATACCAGCCTTGCGGGCATGGCCAACCGCTATTGGCAAGCCACCGCGTTGGAAGATGTGCGCTTTGATCGCCGCGACCAACTGGCCGAACTAGTGCTGAACGTTAGCCTTGAGGATATTAAGGCCCTATGGCCATCGCTGCGCGAGCACACTCTGGACATACGCTTCAACCCCGGCGACGAACCCAGCGATGTCAGCGATTATCGTGAAGAGCGCTCACCCCTGCCCAAAGTGCGTGATGACAATGCGTAAAGAGAACTCCCTACAGGAGTGACCTAAACGGGTACCGGCTCAGGCGTCAAAGGCTTGAGCCGGCATCATGGCTTCCACGAACATCACCAGCTCTTCCAAAATCTGCCGCTCGCGATCAGTAAGGGTTTGCTGATTGTACTGAGCGATTTCCCGCGCAAACGCCTTGAGGGTAAAGCCCGCCAGGGCCGGATCATTGATCCGCATCCAGCGAAACGCTTCCCACTGCTCGCGCTCTTCGCCTTCCAACGTGTCGGGGTAACTGCGTGCACGAAAGCGAAACAACATCTCTTCCAAGCGCGGATCCTGAAACGCAAAGCGCTGCCCTACCAAATCCCACGGCTCCATCTCTCGCACCCGCTCCATCTGCTGACGGTCGGCAGCCGAGAAGAAACTGCCTGAGTAGAGCATTAGATCAGGGTCTTGTGGCGCATCGTCGTAGCCAGCACTAAATACCTCTGCGACTTTTGCGGCGACACCGCTGGCATCGCGCAGGGCTTTCCAGTGCTGCCGACAAGCCACCACATCCAAGCCTAAGCGCGCGACGATGGTGCCATACTCACCCTGTTGAGGCCCCTCAACGTCTTTCAAAGCACTGGCGGGAAACACCACCGGGCAACGGTTGATATGAATCACCTTCAGCGGAATCCGCGCCTCGCCTTCGGCTAGATCCTGCTGACTGACAAACACGCGCTCACGAACCTGCTCCGCCGACATACTCAGCATATCGCTAGGATCAACGCTCAAATCGTAAACGATCACCCCATTAGGATTTGTCGGGTGTTCGGCCAGCGGCATGACTAACGCACTACAGCCCCGGCTGGCGGGATAACGACGGGAGATATGCAGCAGCGGTTTGGCGTTGGGCAGGTCAAGCTGCTTAGCCACCGCGCGCTTACCGCGCAAACCGAGTAAATAGTCGAACAGCTTCGCATTGCGCGCCTTGAGCAAGCGGGCCAACGCGATCGTGGCCCGTACATCGGCTACCGCATCGTGGGCACCCTCATGGGCAATGCCGTTAGCTGCAGTTAAGTGCTCAAGCTTGAAGCTGGGTGCGCCGTCTTCGCGCAGCGGCCACTCAATGCCATCAGGACGCAGCGCATAAAAGGCGCGCACAACATCGATTAAATCCCAACGGGAATTGCCGTTTTGCCACTCACGGGAATAAGGGTCGAGCAAATTGCGGTAAAACAGATGGCGGGAGACTTCGTCATCAAAACGCAGGCTGTTGTAACCCACCACGCAGGTGCCCGGCTCACTCATATGGCGCTGAATCTCGCCCGCGAATTCTGCTTCGGGCAAACCATGGCGTTGGGCTTTTTGAGGCGTAATACCGGTAATCAAACAGGCGGCAGGATGAGGCAGGTAATCATCGGCGGGCTTGCAGTAGAGCTCGATCGGCTCGCCGATCTCGTTCAGGTCAGCATCAGTGCGCAGGGCTGCGAACTGTGCGGGCCGATCGCGACGCGGATCCGCCCCGAAGGTTTCATAGTCATGCCATAGAAAACTGGCAGGGGCAGCATTGGGTGGCGCCATGAACAATCACTCCGCTGGGCAGTTAAAAGCCCAAGCCTAGCACACCCGCCGCCCCTTTCGCCGCGTCTTCAGCGCTTAGGGTTAGCTTTTGGGGAGCGTAACGTTCAGTTCAAGCACTGAGCAGTTGTCTTCGCTGTCCAAGGAGATTTGAATGGCGTCGTCATCCACATGGACATAGCGACGGATCACCTCAAGTAGCTCGCGCTCAAGCATCGGCATATAGTCGGGCTGCCCGCGCTGGCTACGCTGATGCGCCACAATAATTTGCAAACGTTCTTTGGCTACCGAGGCGGATTTTCTGCGCTCACGCTTCAAGAACTCAAGCAGTTTCATCGACGACCTCCCCCGAACATACGGCTCAGCAGGCCTTTGCGTTGCATTTCATGGAAACGCAGCGGCATGTCTTCGCCGAGCAGGCGCGATACCGTATCGCTGTACGCTTGGCCCGCATCGCTGGAGATATCGTGGGTAACGGGCACGCCCTGATTAGAGGCACGCAGCACGGCCTCAGACTCAGGAATCAAGCCCAGCAGGTTAATCGCCAAAATTTCGCGGATATCATCGAGCGTCAGCATATCGCCTGAGGTCACACGCTCGGGATTATAGCGAGTCACCAACAGGTGCTCTTTGATAGGGTCTTCGCCCTGTTCGGCACGTCGGGTTTTAGAGGCCAGCAGCCCCAAAATACGGTCAGAGTCGCGCACTGACGACACTTCCGGGTTGGTGACCACAATCGCCTCGTCGGCAAAGTACATGGCCAACTGTGCACCACGCTCAATACCGGCAGGTGAATCGCAAAGAATGAAATCGAAATCTTCTTTCAATTTCTCCAGAATCTCCGCGACCCCCTCTTGGGTCAAGGCGTCTTTATCACGGGTTTGAGAAGCTGGCAAAATAAACAGATTCTCGACGCGCTTATCACGAATCAGCGCCTGGTTAAGCCCCGCTTCGCCTTGAATCACGTTGACTAAATCATACACCACGCGTCGTTCGCAGCCCATGATCAGGTCGAGATTCCGCAGGCCCACATCAAAATCAATTACGACTGTTTTTTTACCGCGCAGCGCAAGCCCCGTAGAGATGGCTGCCGCGCTAGTGGTTTTACCGACCCCTCCTTTACCAGAGGTCACTACAATTATCTTGGCCAAGAGTCACTTCCTTCTTGAAGTCGTTCGTCGCGAGCGCGAGACAGCTGGCGCTCTGCGCATAACGGGAACGTCAATGTCATCAACATGCCATACTGTAACGGATAGCGTCTTCGGCGTCGCTAGGCATGAAGCACCAACGCAGCCTCATACAAATACCTTAGCCCAGTGGCTTAATTTCAAGCTGTTCTTTTGTAAAGTGAACTTCTGCGGGCCGCCCCAGAAGCTGCGCATCAATATCTTCAGAGCGTTTGTAATTACCTGCCACTGAAAGCAGTTCAGCCTCCAATTCGCGGCAGTAAATACCCGCTTGGATATTGCCATGAATACCCGCCAACGCACGGCCACGCAGCGCGCCATAAACATGAATACTGCCAGCGGCCAGCACTTCTGCACCGGCATTCACCGCCCCAATCACCACTAAATCTCCATCAGAGGCGCTTACTTGCTGCCCCGACCGCACGGTACCGCGATAAAGCCGCGTAGCGAGCGTTGGCGCTTCCGCCTCACTTACTGCCTCCTCACGGGAGACTTCTTGCACTGGCGAATTACTGACACTTTCAAGCCCCCGGGCACGGCCCTCTGCCACTGGTGGAAACCACCCCAACCCCAGCGCCCAGGACGATTGGCGCACCGGCTCGGTGCCACCGCGTACGGCCACCGGCAACAGCTTGTGGTCACGGCACACAGCACAAATGCGTTCAAGGGCTAAGTGGGGTTCATCGAGTTTTTCCACGCTGAGCACAACCGGTGTATGCTGAAAGAAAGCAGGAGACTGGGAGAATTTGCCAGCCAACTGCTGCCGGATTTGCTCCGGATCAGCACTACTTAGCTCCATGACGGTCATCGGCAACATGCCCCCTTTGAAGGTAAAGGCCACTACGGCACTATCCACGTTAAGGCTCATGGCCGAACTCCCCGTCATGTTCAGATAAGATAAAGGTAGCGTACTATCACGCATTTCGTCGTCTAGAAACACTGTAGTCTAAAAACAGTGTGGTCTAGAAGCAGTGTGGCCTAGAAAATAGACGTTTATCACACCATAGTAAGGCCAAGCTAAGCGACAGCGCCGGTGACTGCAACCACTGAGCCGCTTTTTTCATGCTACGCATTTCATACTAGCAGGATGATTCATGCACGGACTGTTAAGACGACTGTTCGCACCTCGGTGGCAGCACCCTGACCCCGAGGTGCGCCGTCAGGCCCTCCAGCGATTGAACCCTGAGCAAGCAGAGCAGCGCCAAGCGCTGCAGTCGCTCACTCAAGATAGCGACAGCCAGATTCGCCTAGCCGCGCTGCTAGCCCTGGATGACTGCGCAGGCCTGGTCGACGCTTACTCGCACCACCAGCAGGATGAGGCCTGGTTCAATGCTATTTGCCAACGGCTCAGCGGGCGTGAAGGCCATACCGACTTGCACCAACGCCAATCCTTGGTGGAACAGATCGAAGAGCCGCGGGTACTGAGCGCGGTGGCCCTGCAGGGTGACAACCTGAATCTACGCTTGACCGCACTGAGCAAGCTGGGCGATGAAAATGATCTGATTCATCAAGCTTGCCACAACGGCGTGGCCGCCGTTCGCCATCAGGCTGCCGAACGCATTGAGGGCGAAGAGGGGCTAAAACGGTTGTTAAAAGAGGCCCGCCGCGACCGCCAAGTGGTGCGTCTGGCACGGGAACGCCTCAACCGCTTGCGTAGCGACGCCCAGTGGCTAGAAGCAGAAGCGCAGCAACGCGAAACGCTCCTGAATCAATTAGAGCAGCACGCCCGTGCGCCTTGGGAACCCCTCTATGGCGGCCGCTTTCGCCACCTTGAACGGCAGTGGGAACAGTTGAACCAGCCGCCAAGCGTGGAGCAAGAGCAGCGCTTTCATCAAGCGGTGCTCAATTGCCGCAAGACGCTTCACGACCACGAAACCCAGGAGCAGGCGCGCCAGCAGAGCGACGAGCGCCGTGAAGAAGCCGAAAACACCCGCGAACAGCTGCTTGAAGGCATCGAAGAAACCCTTGATGGCCTGCGCCACGCCTCAGCCATGACCGTGCAGGATATCGACAGCCTGCGCGCCCAGCGCCAACTATTAGGCCAACGCTGGCAGGCGCTTTCTGATATCCATCCGCCCAGTGAGACCATGCGCCAGCGCTACACGTTGGCGATTCATCACTACGACCAGTGCTTAGAGGCATGGCAGCGCTGGTGCGCGGCAAGCGCCCCCATCGAAACCGCATTGGCCAACGGCGACCACGCTACCCTCGCCACGCTGATGAGCGAATGCCAATGGCCGGATGCCTTAACGCCGCCCGCGCTGCTCGGCCGTGCCCAAGCGGCCCTCAACGCTGAAAACACTACGCCCTCGCAGCCGACAGAAGACAACGCCTCCCTAAAAGCACATGGAGCAGAACTCGACACCTTTGAGCACTTGTTAGAGCGCGGCGCCTTTAAAAGTGCCAGCCGTCTGCATCAGCGGCTAAAGCCGTGCATTGAAGCGCTGGAAAGCCCAGCCGCTCAACCGCTCAAAACGCGCTTAAAGCACTTAGCCGCCCGGCTCGCGGAATTACGCGATTGGCGGGGGTTTGTCGCCGGGCCAAAGCGCGAGCAGCTATGTGACAGCATCGAAACCCTCTCGAATGACCGCCATATGGCGGAAGAAGCACTTGACCGCCACCATCGCCAACTGGTCAAAGAGTGGAAATCACTGGGAGATGCGGCGGCTAACCGCGAACAGTCTGCTCGTTTTCGCAGCGCCTCGGATCGCATCCACGAACGTCTCGCCCCTTGGCGAGACCAGCTCAGCGAAGAGCGTGAGGCAAACCTTCAAGCCCGCGAAGCGCTGTGCGATCAGTTGGAAAACCTGCTGGCTCAGCCCGCCGAAGACGCCGACCCCGATGTGCTACGGCAAATCCGCGACAAAGCGCGCCACCAGTGGCGACACTACAGCCCCGTTCCCCGTGAACGCTCCGAGTCCGTTGGGCGGCGCTTTGGTGTCATTCGCCATCAGCTACAGGCGTTGATCGATCAGCGCGCTGAAACTATCGCCGCGCAAAAACGGGATCTGATCAGCCAGGTGAGCGCGCTGCGCAGCGACGAAAGCCAACCTCTTGCACAGCGCATTCACTTGACCAAACAGCTGCAGCAGCAGTGGCGGGCCCTGGGCCGGGCACCCAAAGGCGAAGAGCAAACGCTGTGGAAAACCTTCCGCCACGAATGTGATCAACTCTTTGCCCAGCGCGATGCGCATAAAACTGAGCAGGCAGCGCGCCAGCAACAGCAGCTTGATGAGATGCAAGCCCTCATCGACGAAATGGATAGCTGGCAGCCGATTGAGGCGAGTGAGTCGGCCACGTTGGAGCGCTTTATCGAACAAGCCAATCAACTTGAGCCGTTGCCACGCAATCGGCGCAGCGAAGGCATGCAGCGGCGGATGAGTGGCATCGTGCGTGCGCGCAGAGAACGCTTAAACCGTCTGGCGGTTGCCGATACAGTGCAACAGTGGCATGCGATCATGCCATTAGTGAGCGCTCACTTGACTGCCGACCAGCGCTACCTCGACGAAGGGATCCCAAGCAACGTGGACGCACAAGCGGCTCTCGGCACTTCACTGCCTACCGCCTTTAATGAGGCGCATAACGCACGCAATCAACAGCGCCATAGCGTAGCGGTACCGCTATCAGACGCTGATCACACTCGCATCGCCGACTCCCTCGCCAGACTGAGAGTGCACCTCTCGATGCTGGCCGTGGGTAGCGTGCGGCAGAGCGATGAGCCGCTGCGCTTGGCGATTCAGGTAGAGCGTTTGAATGAAGGCTTCAATCAAGAGCGCAGCCGTGATCAAGAAGTGGTCGACATCCTGGTCGCGCTATTGGCGCTAGGGCCAATGCCAGCCACGCTATGGGACACTGAAGTAGAAGAGCTGGATAACCTGCTTAGCCGACTAGCGCGAGTCCCGCTACCTTAAGCGTTAGCAAGAAAACGGGAGGCTTATAGCCTCCCGTTTGCGCTCTCCTCTTGGGCTAATCACTAGCCCATAAACTGACCACCGTTGATATCGATGTTCGCACCGGTGATAAATCCTGACTCCTTATCGGCTAAGAAGGTAACCAGTCGACCAATCTCCTCTGGCGTGCCATAGCGCTTCACCGGGATTGTTTCCCGGATTGCTTCGCGCACTTTTTCTGGAATATTCATGATCATATCAGTGGCGATATAGCCAGGCGATACGGTATTGACGGTAATCCCTTTGGTCGCTGTTTCCTGTGCCAGCGACATGGTCAAGCCATGCATACCGGCTTTCGCCGCCGCGTAGTTGACTTGGCCAAACTGACCTTTACGGCCGTTGATGGATGAAATATTAATAATTCGACCATAGCCATTCTCAAGCATCATCTCAATGACACTTCGGCAGGTGTTAAAAACGCTGTTGAGGTTGGTATCAATCACTTCGTACCACTGCTCGTAAGACATTTTTTTCATGGTGCCATCACGGGTGATCCCCGCACAGTTCACCAGCACACTAATCGGGCCATACTGGTCGTGGATTTGGCGGGCTCCTTCCAGGCAGGCGTTGTGGTCAGAAAGGTCGACACCCGACAATTCGATATTGCGATAACCGTCGGCGTGCTGCGTTTCTAGCCAGGTCTTGGCCTTGTCGGGGTTGCGATAACCCGCCACGACCAGATATCCCGTATCTGCCAACGAACGACAAATTGCCGTACCGATACCACCAGTTCCACCAGTTACCCAGGCGACGGGGGCTTGATTGGCCATTGACTACCTCCCTGAAATGACAAATGGCTTGGATCTCAAAGCACGCACATCGCGCCGCAAGCCATTGTGAATAAGCGCGACTGCGCCTGTATTACCCTAGTGCATAATTTTCTTGAACAATGCACCAACGTAAGCTTTTTGTTATGGCTATATAAAGCATAGCTGCACTTACCCCATGTTGCCGCAGGTCATAATCAACGGCTATAAGCCAAACGTGTTAATCACCCTATTGACTTCACCTAAAACTTCTGTAGAATATGCCACACGTTGATGCGGGGTGGAGCAGTCTGGTAGCTCGTCGGGCTCATAACCCGAAGGTCATCGGTTCAAATCCGGTCCCCGCTACCAATATTTTGAAAGGCAGATCAGTTACTTACTGGTCTGCCTTTTTTTATGCTTATCTTTCAGAATCCCTCTGTGCCCAAATTGTGCCCACGCTGTGCCCAAACTTCATTTCTTCCCTTAGCCTTCCAAAATGAAGGTGACCTTCAGGCTCCTAACACGCAACTTCGTCTACCCACTATTCAACGTGAATCAGATGGCAGCAGCGCATCCTCTGCTTCCTTGATATGGGTCACCAACTGATCGATTTCACAATCAAAGTAGTAGCAAAGTTTGTCAAGATTATCAGTCACTGTGCTATGGCCTGCATGGTTGATAATTTTCGATAACGTCATCCGATTAATCCCTGTTTCTTTTGCTATCTCACCGATCGTAATTCTGCGACGTTCTGCAAACTCCTTCTCAGCGATCAGCTCTTTTAAGTGATACCGAATCATCTCTTCATCCAATATGATTATAAAAATTATCAAAAAGGTATTGAAATAATCATTTGAACGTATATATTTACATTCGAGCGATTAAAAATATTATCAAATGATCACCAACATGAGGAGATAGTCTCATGGACTGCACTTTTTTGACAACGGAAGAGCTCGCATCGCGGATCAAATATGATGCACGCACTATCCGTCAGCAACTCAAAGACAGCGTGCTAATTGAAGGCACTCATTACATCCGGCCCTTTGGGCGTCGAAAAATTCTTTATATCTGGGAAGCTATCCAGGAAGAAATGCTGCAAGCGACTCCTCGTCAGCAAGCAATCGCCATCCCTATGGCTAATGGAGGGGTATGCCATGGGTAAGGTTCGCGCTCGTAAAGAGAGCAAAAAGCTTTTCATCGACTTCAGGTATGACGGCCAGCGATTTCGGGAACAAACACTACTGGACGATAACGCAAAAAATCGTAAGCAGCTGGAACAACTTTTACAGCGCATGGAAGCAAAAATGCTGCTCAGTGAATTCAATTATTCGGAGTTCTTTCCTAATAGCAGCAATTTACAAAAACTGAAAACTGACCAGCTTATTAATACAGCCGATCTTCAAAATGCCAGCAATTCAAACACACCACTGTTTAATGACTTCGCTACCCAGTGGTTTGAGGAAAGCAAAATCCAGTGGCGTGCTTCCCACGTACGCAATGTAAGTTCGATTCTTGATAGCTCGCTAAAGCCAGCTTTCGGTAAAAAATCGATGGGTGAAATCAGTAAGGCGGACATCATGGCGTTCCGTGCCAAGTTGTCCAAACGTAAGGGGCGCGGAGCCACGGGGGTCGTTTCGCCCAAAACAATCAATAGCCACATGACAATTTTGCGAATGGTGTTAGGTGAGGCAGCCGAGCGATTCGAGTTTGAAACGCCCTATAAGAACATCAAGCCTTTGAAACTGCAGAAAACCCACATCGAGCCATTTTCGCTGCAGGAAGTGCAGCGCATTATCGACAGCGTCCGCCCGGACTACCGCAACTACTACACGGTGCGCTTCTTTACCGGCATGCGCACCGGCGAAGTCGATGGGTTGAAATGGAAGAACGTTGATTTTGCGAAAAGAGAAATTTTGGTACGCGAGACGTTGATCAATGGCGAAACGGAGTACACCAAGACGGATGGCTCACAACGGGAAATCCCTATGTTTGGGCAGGTGTATGACGCGTTAAAAACTCAGTATGCCGCCACCGGACAAAAAAGCGCATACGTGTTCTGTAATCAACTGGGAGGGCCGCTTGATCATAATAACGTCACCAAGCGCGTGTGGTACCCCTTACTAAAAGCCCTTGGGCTGACCAAGCGACGTCCTTATCAAACGCGCCATACCGCCGCGACGCTTTTTCTAGCCTCAGGTGAGAACCCCGAGTGGGTGGCAAGGATGCTGGGGCACAGCTCAACGGAAATGCTGTTCAAGGTCTATTCGCGGTATGTCCCCAACGCCACCCGTATGGATGGCTCTGCCTTTGAGCGTCTGCTCGGCAATACCTCATCCGCTAACGTTCAGAAGGAGCGCCGCCATGAAACTGTCTAATCACTATTCTCGTCAACTGACGCGCTCCTTCACGGGGACTTATCGCCTAACCGGCCGTGTCGTGGTGTTTGATGATGCGAAAAAGCCGTTCTTGAAACTTCGCCTCAGCGACTGCGAGGGCGATCACGTTGCGATGCTCAACTTGGAGAAAACACCCGCACCGGAGCGTATTGGCCACCTGGAACATGTCACCGCCACCGGGGTGAAGTGTTGGTCTGGCCAGTTTTTACTTAATGCATTTCGTAAAGCAAACCCAGAAGAGATTGATGCACTCGGCACGCTGCAGTCGCTACCCCGTGTTTACTGCCCATTACCCGAGGCGTTTGATCGGCTAGTAGCGACCGCACAATCGCTAACGTCTCATCACCTGCGCACCTTTTTGACACGAGTATTGGAGCGTCAAGAGCGATTGGAAGCCTTTCTTAATGCACCGGGAAGCCGTAACTATCATCACGCCTACCCAGGCGGTTTGCTCCAACATTCGTTGGAGGTTGCCAATCATTCAGTGGCAATGCTGCGCCTGAATGAGCCGGCCATGCCTCGTCTCATGCAAGAAGCCTGTTTCGTGGGCGGGCTATTGCACGATATCGGCAAGACATACACCTATGACTCCAAAGGTAAGCCTAATGCCTCCTGGAAGCTCTGCAGTCATGACGTGTTTACGCTAGAGGCTTGTGCATATGGGCTTGCCTACTTAGATGCACATGAGCCCGATATAGCGATGACCCTCCGCCATGTGTGGACGTGCGCTTCTCCTGGGGCACGATATGGCCAACCTGCGGCGATGACGCTGGCCCGCTATATCCGTGATGCGGACGGACAGAGTGCGATGGCTGATAACCAACAGCGAGCTTTTCGCCGTCAATCGAGCAAGGGGTTTGGACGACTCGGACAGAACCTATTTTGGCAGCCTCAACTACCTGCCGCGGCATCTCACTAATGCAGTCTTCTACTTTTCAACTAGAGCCGTCAGCTTCTTGGAGCGGCGGTTTTACCTGACCCATTTGAGAATTTTATGACCATGCCATGTGAACGTACGCGTTCGGTCATCCAGGCCAGAGAATTTTTGATCGAACTAAGCCGTAACACTGACCTTCGCATTGGCAAACCTTCGATCAATACTGGAAGGGGGGCTGCCAAAGCGATCAAGAAGGGGGCCGCGTGATGCAGTACCAAATGTTGGGCACGATGGGCAAAGAACATGTACTGAGCGAGATAGTCGTAATGGGTCAGGGTGACGCCATAGATCGCCGCAACCCCCAGCAGGTAAGCGAGTATACGGGCTATGCTTGTAGACTCGCCAAGCTGTTGGCGCTGTCGGAGGCCACGGAAGTAGAGAACGATAGCCAGCACACAGGCGGTCGCCCACGTCAGTGAGAACTCCCAAGGCTTTAAGTAGCTCAGCGCAACGTCAATCACCCTTCTCCCTCAGATTAAGCACATTGAGACAGCTTAGACAGCGACTGCACCATGCGGCAAGTCGCTGCTACCAAGGTTGTGATGATCGCATTAGCTCTTTCTACGCTAGCGATGGAAAAACTCAATCCAACAACACAAGACGAATATTAAGGGGTTGACGGTAGCCTAGCCGTTGTTCTCCTAAAGGCTGGAAAAACGCGTTGCCCTTTCTTTATCAATATTTACGATGCATGAAGTGCCAGTTCTTCATAAACACTGTTGATATCGTCGTCTTCTTCTTTATTACTCGGTTCCGGCTTGGGATTCAGAGATTCGATGAGCCCGTTGGATGATGCCAGTAAATCGCTAAGCTGTTCGTAATCGAAGCGAACACCATCAGCATTGCGTTGTTCAAGGCGTGTAATGGCGTCTGATAGAGCGGTCATAGTGTGATCTTCCTCACCTAAAGGAGGGAATGCCTGCACCAGCGGCTGCCCGTTGTCCCAACCGATTTTAATAGGTTGGTTGATGATGTTGACCTGGGTGCCCGCCGGGATGCGATCAAAAATTGATTCAATATCGTTAGGCAACATGCGTATACAGCCACGGCTTGCGCGCATGCCAATGCCATCGGGCTGGTTGGTGCCATGAATCAAATAACCATCGAAGCCTAAAATAATGGCGTGATCCCCCAGTGGATTGTCGGGGCCAGGCGGCACCACACTGGGCGCTTTCTCGCCGCGCTCTTCCGCTTCGCGTTGCACCGACTCAGGCGGGTACCATGCGGGGTTTTTAATGTTCATGGTCGTTTTGGTCACACCAAGAGGTGTATCAAACCCCTCACGGCCAATGCCGATAGGATAGGTCTCAACGCGGGGCGACTCATCGTTACTGACATCGGGGTAGTAGTAAAGCCGCAGCTCTGCGATATTGATGACCACACCGGTACGCTCGACATTCGGCAGAATAAAGCGTTCTGGAATGGTTACTTCAGTACCCACTCCGGGAACCCAAATGCTGACATCCGGGTTGGCACGTACAATCTCCAGATAGCCAAGGTTATGGCGTCTAGCAATATCAATCAGCGTATCCTCGTCATCCTTCACGGTGACAGTGTAAGCCTTGCCTATGACATTGCCTTCATCAGGTAATGGATAGTGCCCTTTGGGCCATTCCTCATTCTGCCCAGCCAAGTTCTGCTCGGCTAAGACGGCACTGGACATCGCCAGCCAAGTTACCATCACACTCAACAATGCACTCAACCGTAGCGGCCATCGATATGTTTTCTTGGGTACCACTGATTTACGTATTGATAAGAGCATCGCTTTATTCCTTTTCGTCTAATGTGTTGTCTTGTGATCGAGACACGTTCAGTTGTAAACCGAGTAATGTCAGCAGAGCTGCTAATAACCAGGCGGGCCCGCTACCGGTACGGGTAAAGGGAGTGAGGCCCTGCATGGGGGTTACCTCGCCTGTTAAACTGGTCTTTTCAAACTGGGGGGCGCTAGCAGTGATGCGGCCCTGGGAATCAATAAGGGCGGTTACGCCATTACTCGTGGCACGGATTAAACTACGGCCATTTTCCAAGGCTCGTAGGCGCGCCATTTGCAAATGTTGGTGCGGGCCTATGGAGCGTCCAAACCAAGTATCGTTGGAAACCGTTAGTAACAGCTCGGCATGGCGCGCCTGCTGGGCCAGGCGGTCAGCGAAAATGATCTCATAGCAGATGGCGTTGCCAATGGACGTACCCGCGACGTGTATTGGGGGCTGTTCGCCTGGCCCTGGGGTCATGCTCGGTGTAGGCAGGTCGAAAAAGGCAATGGTGCCAGCGAGGAGACTTTTCAGTGGCAGGTACTCGCCGAAGGGTACCAGGTGTGCTTTGCGATACTGACCTTGCACGTCACCCAAGCCGATAACGCTGTTGTAATAGAGTCCCTCACCGTCGCGTTGCAAGATGCCGGTGAGTAGATTAGTGCCAGGGCTGAGATCAGACGCTACCCGTTCAAGAGTCAACTGCGCTTCCTGCTCAAAGAGGGGTAGTGCCACCTCGGGCCAAACGATTAGATCGATATCGCTCGGCTGCTCCCGTGTCATCGACGTGTAGATATTGATCGATTCGCGCTGGCCTTGAGCACTCCACTTAATGTTCTGGTCAAGATTCCCTTGTAACAACGCGACGTGGATGGGCTCACCAGCAGGCGTCGTCCATTGATTAGGCAAGACTAACGGCACAAGCCACATGACGGCGATAGGGACTAAGAACCACCAGCGACGGCGTAATAACTCTACTCCCAATGTGCCGGTCAGCGCGGTAATCAACGAAAGCAGGTATACCCCACCAATGGGCGCCCACGGAGCCAAGGGAGAATCTATCTGTGAAGTACCTAGCAAGAGCCAAGGAAAGCCAGTGAACAACCAGGTGCGAAGCCATTCGCTAACGACCCACACACCAGCAAAGCTAAGAAATGCAAGCCGAGGCCCTGTGAGGCGACGATAGAGCCCAAAGGGAACCGCAAAGAATAGTGCGAGGACGGCTACGAAGAGAATAGTGAGGAGTAACGCCAACGGCGCTCCGGTATCACTGTAATCGTGGATAGCGACGAAGACCCAAGAAGTGCCAGCGCCAAACAAGCCCACGCCATAGCACCACCCACGCAGAGCAGCCATCGCAGGCGTCAGCGCATGTATCTTCCAATAGACCAGCCCGACAGCCACCGGGCCAAGCCACCATAGGTAAAAGGGCGCGGCACTTAAAGTAGTTAACACTCCCGCCGCTAGCGCTACTAAACAACCGAGTATCGGTGTGACCCGCCCTGAAAAAATTGCGTATGTTTCTGTTTGCTTGACCGAATCCATGCGGTTACTCAGATTGCTTGAAGGAGGAACGCTCACGCCAAAGCGTCAATGCGTAAATGAATACACCTACAAACAGCGCAATATCAGCCAAGTTAAACGCAGGCCAGTGCCATTGCCCCCAGTAGACATCCAGGTAGTCCACTACATAGCCTCGCGCTAAACGGTCAACCGTATTACCTATAGCTCCCCCCAATATTAAACTGTATGCAACCGCTTCCAGACGGGTTATGGGTTTGCATAGTTGTACCATCAACACTACAGCGACGATTAAAGCCAAACCAACAAAGACATAGCGCTGCCAGCCACCGGCATCAGCAAGAAGACTAAAGGCGGCCCCTGTGTTACCGGTGTAAACCCAGTTAAAGAACGGCGTTAACGGAATAACTTGGCCAAAGGGCATCAGGGCGTGCACAACTTCTTTGATGATTTGATCGGCCAGTGCCACCAATATCGCTAGGGAAAACCAAGGCCAGCAATTTGAAAGACGGCCTAGTTGTACATCACTCATGACGTGACTTCCCTTTGTTGCTTTTCAGTCATCGCAGTACTGGACGAAAAGCGATAGCCCAATAGACGCATGGCATTTAAGGTGACCAGTACGGTGGCACCGGTATCCGCCATCACCGCGATCCACATGCCGGTGATACCCATTGCCGTGGTGACCAGGAAAATGGCCTTGAGACCAAGGGCGAGAGCCACATTGGTCTTAACATTGCGCAGCGTGGCACGAGATAGGTCGATCATCTCGGCGATACCGGTAACCCGGTTCTTCAACAGGGCTGCATCCGCCGTTTCCAATGCCACATCCGTACCGCAACCCATAGCGATACCTACGTCTGCTGCAGCCAGTGCTGGGGCATCATTGATACCATCTCCTACTTTCCCTATGGGACCACGACCAGCGGCTTGCCAGGTACGAACGCGTTGAGCCTTGTCCTCAGGCATTAATTCGCCATAGGCTTCAATGCCCAAAGACCCACCAATGGCACTGGCCGTGCGCGCATTGTCGCCACTGAGCATGACGGCTTCGACCCCCAAGCGTGACAGAGCGGCAAGTCCCTCTATAGCATCCTCACGCGGCTCATCGCGTACAGCGATTAGACCAATTGGTCGATCACCTTCAACGAGTACGGCAAGGCTCTTGCCAGCGCCCTCCAACTCAGATAATCGTGCGCTAATCGCTTCATCAAGAACGATCTGTTCCGCCAAGTGACGAGGCGTAATCAAACTCAGTTCACGCCCCTCTACCTGACCTGCGACGCCTCGCCCTGGAAGCGCTCGGTTGGCAACGCCTTGGGGGATGACAAGACCCAACTGCTGCGCATGAGAGAATATGGCTGTGGCGATGGGGTGACTGGAATCACGTTCCATGGCGGCTGCCAGCCTCAATACTTCGTTTTCGTTCTGTCCGGTGGCCCAGTCTTCCACGTCGGTGACCCTGGGCGTGCCCGCAGTGAGTGTGCCGGTCTTATCCAAAGCGATCAGGCGGAGCTTGCCTAACTGCTCAAGCACGGCGCCACCTTTGATCAGCAGACCGCGACGAGCGCCCACCGATAGACCAGCTGCAATCGCGGCGGGAGTTGAGATGACTAATGCGCAGGGGCAAGCAATTAATAGCAGTGCCAGAGCACGATAAATGGATTCTGACCACGCCATCGTTGAGACCAGCGGAGGCACCACTGCCATCAATAGCGCGAGTACAACGACCGTGGGCATATAGTAATAGGCAAATCGGTCGATAAAGCGCGCTATCGGTGCCTTGGCAGCCTGCGCCTCTTCGACCAGACGGATAACCCGTGCAATGGTGTTGTCCTCGGCGCCTCGTGTTACCTCCACCTCCAGGGCGGCACCAAGGTTCACTGTACCGGCAAAGATATCATCACCAGGCGCACGCGATCGCGGTATGGACTCACCGTTGACGGGCGATTCATCAATATCTGACTCCCCGGCCAATATACGACCATCACAAGGAACGCGGTCGCCGGGGCGCACCAGTACTCGCTGACCTGGCTTGAGTGAATTCGCTGAGATTTCGCGTACATCGCCGTTTTCCATAAGCCTTGCCATGGACGGCGTTAAGTTTGCTAAGGCCGAGATATTGCGACGCGCTCGTGAAGCCGCCACACCTTCCAGTAGCTCCCCCACAGCGAATAGAAAAACCACCATCGCTGCCTCAGCAGCGGCATTGATGGCCAATGCGCCAAGAGCGGCGATGCACATCAGCATTTCAATGGTGAAGGGATTGCGCATCTTCAGCGCACCCCAGGCACTTTGTACGATGGGTACCAATCCCACTAGCGTAGCTATAACGAAGGGTAAATTACCTAAGGACGGCCAGACCATACGTAGTGCAAAGGCCACTACCAACAGGTTGCCCGTAATAATGACCAGGCGGCCTTTAGCGGTTTGCCACCAAGGGGTTGAAGAGGACGAAGGACCTTTTTGGCCATCATGCGAGGCCACTTGGTAGCCCAGCTCATTCAGGACTCGCTCAATTGTCTCTTGCGGCGGCGCCCCATGATCTTGGGAGTGAATTTTCACCGACCCCGTGACCGAGCTTGCTGTCACCTCCTCAATGCCGTCCAAGCGTCCCAGCGCGGACTCTGCCTTGCGCTCGCAACCGCCGCAGTCCATGCCTTCGACCCGCAGCGTCAATACCGCGGGCGCGGCTGTATGCGTTGACTTTTCCATGGTGCCTATCCTCCCAATACGTTATTGTTTTGAAGTTTAAACCTTGTAGCAGCTACAGCTTCAAGTCATTTGGAAGGAGTTTTACGATGGCCCGAAGTAGCCAAAGCATCAGCATCGGTGAGCTGGCACGGCGTACAGACTGCAAGCCAGAAACGGTGCGATATTACGAGCGCATCGGGATACTGCGCGATGCATCGCGTACCGAAGGGGGGCAGCGCCGCTACGGTGAAGACGCCGTCCGGCGCTTGACCTTCATACGCCATGCCCGAGATTTCGGTTTCTCGGTAGACGCAGTGCGTGAGCTATTGGCAATGTCAGACCAGCCCGACATGCCCTGCCAGGAGGTCGATGCCATTGCCAAGCATCACTTGGAGAAAGTGGAGTCCCGTCTTCAGCGACTCTCTGTATTGCGAGACGAACTTCAGCGGATGGTCACCCAGTGCGCCGGTGGCAAAGTAGGGAGCTGCCGAATAATTGAAGTGATAAGTGACCACCAGCACTGTATCAGTGAAACGGCGCATGGTGGGGCCCACGACTTGGGATAACCACAACGCTGTAGGCCCTTGCCAACGCTTTAACCTAGCGAGACATCCAGAAAAAGCATGAATACCAACCCGATCGAGAGGCCAAATGTGGCTTTTTTCTGATGACCATTCCGATGAGTCTCGGGAATAATCTCATGGCTAATGACGTACAGCATCGCCCCGGCAGCAAAGGCTAATCCCCAGGGGAGTAGTGCCTGTGACATGCTGACGACACCAGCACCCAATAGACCTCCCAACGGTTCGACAAGCCCCGTGAGGGCAGCAATCGTCCAGGATCGCCAACGTGAATATCCCACCCCGAGCAGTGATACCGCAACGGCCAAACCTTCTGGCGCATTCTGAAGGCCGATACCAATGGCAAGCGGCAACCCCCCCTCACTACCACCAGCGCCAAATGCCACGCCCACGGCCAGGCCTTCCGGCAGGTTGTGTATCGTAATAGCGATGATAAATAGCCAGATACGACGAAGCGAGGCTGCCTCCGGCCCTTCTCGTCCCTGCTCGAAATGCTCATGGGGAAGTAACTCGTTCAACAGAGCGACCATCCCAATACCCAACAGTATCGCCACACAGGCAATAGCGGCTGGCACGACGCTACCACCGTAGCGCAACTCGGAAGCATCCAAGGAAGGTATAATCAGAGAGAAGAAAGAGGCGGCTAGCATGACACCCGCCGCAAACCCCAGTGCCAAATCACGCACACCGCGATTGGTTTTTTTGGTGAATAATACCGGAAGCGCGCCAATAGCGGTCATCAAGCCCGCAGCAAGGCTTGCTAAAAAACCTAAGGCGACCAGCGAAGTACCTTCCATAAACGTAGCTTTTATAATTATTGATTACCCATCAAGCTGCTTAATACTGTTTAAGAGCCAGCCGATGCCGTTCACGCCGCAACCAACACAAAGCCGGTCAGCATTAAATTTTATGGTTCATTAAATGAAATCAGATCGTAAATAGAGGATATGCCCATCGCTTGCTCTAAACGCCCCCTTGCCTCGTAAAGTGATGCTAGGGATTCCAGGCGAGTAGGCTGTTCCCCAAGGATAATGCGCCGACCTTGCTCCATAGGGTCAATAGGCCGGTCATTCACTCTCACTTCATAATGCAGGTTAGGGCCAGTGGCGACGCCTGAGGTACCTACCTCCCCGAGTATCTCCCCAGCGTTGACCAGATCGCCGACCAAAAACTGTGGGGAAAACTGGCTTAGGTGCGTATAGCGGCTGATAGTCCCCGTATCGTGCTCTACTTCCATCACGCGCCCATAACCGCCTTGACGACCGATGAAGGAAATTCGACCAGGCGCGGTGGTTATGACAGGTGTGCCATAAGGCGCAGCAAGGTCTATGCCATTATGAGGACGAACTCCACCGTACACGGGATGCCGCCGATTACCAAAGCGGGACGTCAGGCGTGCACCAAAGACCGGTAGCTGCAAAGTATCTAAAAGTTCTTCGTTCTTGAAGAGCATGACGATGCCTTTTTTGTCTACCGGCCATACCACCTCTATTCGTGCTGCCTGGTCGAGCAATCCCGCATAATTCAGCCGTGGAGGCCCCACAAGGGAGCCATCCTCACGTCTGTCTTCTTCCCACACTAGCTGGATACGTTCACTACCTGAAAATTCAACAGGCGCCTCCATGAACTCGCCTAGTAGCGCCTCCAACTTGGTAGCGAAACGCGGGGGAACTCCCTCTACTGCCAAGGACTCATATAGAGAAGTAGCAATGGTGATATCACGACCAAATGTCAGAGTGTCAAGGCGGGGCTGTGTAATGAAGCGCCCTTTTTCGGTAGCTGCTTGTATCTTGTCCAATGGTGCACCTGATGGCGAGAGAAAGAGGCTCTCTCGCCAGTTGGCTTCTACGACCACAGGATACACACTCAATAATGCCATTATCAGCCAACGCTGCATCATTGAGGACCCGTTCCATCAGAAACCTCTTCTATTTCGTCTTCAACCGCATCAATCAATTCCTGCATACCAAAGGGGTCTAGAGGTTCTCCATTGACGAAAAAGGTCGGCGTTTGACGGATCTGGTTAGCTTTGACGTCCGCCATGTCTTGGTCAATCACCGCCTGCACCTCAGCCGAGTTGAGCTGTTCTTCAGCGGCATTCCGGTCTAAGCCTGCTTCGCTGGCGATATCCATGATAGCCGATTCATCGAAACTACCATGGGCGGCCCATTGCCCCTGACGGGAGAGTAGAGCTTCGAGCACCGGTTCGAATACACCCTGACGACGAGCGACTTCCAGCACGCGAATGGCCTTATCAGAAACGTCGCCGTGGAAGGGAGTATAGCGCACGACTAACTGCACTTTTTCTGGATAGTTTTCCAGAATACTCTTGGTAAGTGGATAAAAGGCACGGCAGGCTTCGCAAGCTGGATCGAAGAACTCAACAATCGTTACCGGCGCTTCTTCTGGCCCGAGGATCGGTGAGTGTGAACGTACCAAGGTGCTCTCGGCTTGGGCACTATTCTCACTGGCCGCCTCAGCTTGCATATCGAGTAGTGCAGGTTTTGATATCGCCATGATAGCGGCTGTCAACATCAACGTACCCGCAAGCATAAAAGTCGTTTTTTTAAACATTTTTTCTCTCTATTTCAAATGTGTGATTGAAAATTAAATCAGGATTCTTTGGCATGAAGCCCGATCTAAAAAGTGCCCAAAAGAGCATGCATGGCTTGTTACTCATGTCCGTAAAGGTTGGCATTCTGGTGCGCGTGGTCAATATGCTCAAACTCTAAGCTGGAATGGACAATGTTGAAGCGCGTTTTTAGTTGGCCTTTGATCTCTGTTTTAATCGCTTCCAGCCGCTGCCAGCCGGCCTCCGTCATAACCACATGGCAGTCAAGCGCGGCCATGTTCTCTTGCATCTGCCATAGATGTACATGATGAATATCCTGGACACCCTCAATGCTACGCACTGCTTCAATGACGCGTTGACCATCAATATCAGGGGGAGATCCCAGCATGAGTGTGCGGATGGGGCCACCAATCTCCGTGAAAGCGAGATAGAGAATATAAACCGCAATACCGATCGTAATGGCGGGGTCTATCCACCGCATGTCATACAGTAGAATCAACGAACCACCGATAATCACTGCGACGGACGCCAACGCATCTGAAAGGTTGTGTAAAAAGAGGGCACGTATATTAACGCTGCCTTTTTGCATCGACCAAGTAAGCAATGCTGTGAGTGCATCAACGACAAGCGCGACACCACCAATGATAACGATTATCCAACCCTGTATCTCAGGGGGATCAATCATGCGCATGGCGCCTTCGTAAATCAGGTAGACACCAACGAGAATGAGTGTGGTGTAGTTAATGAGGGCGGCTACTATCTCGATGCGACCATAGCCAAAGGTCATTTGTGCATCAGCGGGTCGTCTCGCGATTTTCCGGGCGGCAAAGGCAATAACGAGCGCCGCCATATCAGAAAAATTATGTAACGCATCAGCGATCAGCGAAAGGCTTCCCGCCATAATGCCACCGACGATTTGGACGACGGTTAATAGGCCATTTGCCCAAATGGAAATGCTGACACGCCGGTCACCAGAGGCAGGATCAATGTGGGGATGATCATGATGATGTCCCATATGTTAACCTCGCTAGAACTTTTTCATTTCAGCCACTATAAAACCTCTAGCTACTAAAGCTTCAACCCCTGAATGTCGTCAATTTATGCCCGACAAGGTGGTATGAGGCGAATAGCTCATGATGTATTGTGCCGCGAGACGTGGCTTATCCGCATGACATTCAAATGAGCGACGACCACGAAAGGGCATCGTGCTTATTGGGAGCAAGGTGAGGGCGTTTTTTAGTGCGGTATTCGGCCCACTTCAACCGGTAATTCGAAACCCAACATGAGTAGATTTCTTTATTTTGTCGAGGCACATCTTGTCTGGTTTGTCATCTTTGTTGCAGGGTTAGGCTTATTATTTCCGTCATCCGAAATGTTTCTTGAATCCTCCATTGGCCCACTACTGGCGCTGTTGATGTTTATCATCAGCTTGACGTTTGACGCGCATGCGGTACGCATCGTTTTTCGTAAGCCGTCCCGTCAATTATTAGCTCTAGGCTTAGTCTATGATCCGATGTCGATTGCGGGTTTTTTGACTGGCCGTCTGTTTTTTGGGAGTGGACCGCTAGCCGCGGGCCAGACTTACTTGGCACATTGCCCACGGATGTATCTTCACCCCTTCTTGTATTAATGGCCCGTGGTAACGTGGCGTTAGCTGCCGTCTTCAACGCGGTCAATACGGCGTTATGTCCTTTTATTGTTCCCTTCCTGTTTTTGTGGTTAACAGGTATTCAGTTAGACGTTCCGCTCTGCGCAATCATTCTTGAGCTCGTTTTGATTGTGTTTGTACCCACTGTCTTAGGGGTAAGTCTACGTACAGGCTTTACGGCATTATTTGCGCGTCATGATTCAGCTTATGCAGGACTGGGGTCGATCCTTTATCTCTTAATACTGCTGGCTGTTGTAGGCCCTAACGCAGAAACCATTCTTGGCTATGGTTGGTACGCGTTTGTTTGAGTCTTAATTTGATAGGTTACCTGGTGGGCATGAGCTCACGCTTATTAACGGATGACCGAAAAGAGATAATTACCTATCTTTTCACCGTCAGCAAAAAGGAATTTAGTATTGCCGCTGCGTTTGTAGCTGCCTCGGGCCTGCCATCAGAAATTGCTATCCCAGCTGCCTTTTTCACTGTAATCCAGATGATCACTTCACCTATTGCAGCGAAAATGCTCGCGCGGGGAAGAAATCCTAAATATTGGTAATATCGGTTTGTAGCGTAGCGGTGAGCGGTATAACCCAAATAATTAGACGTTATTATTCAGGCATCGCACATGTATATACGGGAAGTGAGTTGACAGAAGCAGCGGGAGCCGAAGGGATTGGAACATTAGTAATTTTATATTTTCTGACTTAGGGAATCGCTGCTCAATTCGGTGCTGAGCTCCTGTACCGCTCAGCGCAGTCAATTACGTGTCTCAGCGGTTGTACCTGACCAGCAGGCGGTTTATTTATCCCTGCCAGCCGGGTTATCCGGCTGACAGGGTTCAATCTATGAGACTTGTTTGGAATATGTTCGATTCTAATCAACAAGTATGGGTGCAAAACCACCGCCGGGTGTACGGAAATTCGTGGTCTGTCCCTGATATAACCTTGCCGCGGCCAACAGCAAATCACCGCGATAGGTATAGAGGCGCGCATCGACTTTCAGCTTACGCCGCTCACCGTCGACCAAGACCAGACGTTCGGATGGAGGCACGTAAGCCTGAGCGATATAGTCGCTTTCCAGAATCTGGGCAAAGGTGCCTTTAGTGAGTTTACTGCCTCGGTAAGCACCCTTGCTGCCATAACCGGCCACCGGTTTGAAAAACCACTGTCGGCGTTCTTGCCACAGTTCATCAGCATTGTTCGCTGTTACCTGCAGGGTTCGTGGTACACCTGTCTCCAGCAGTGCGGCGTTTTCCTCACTCAAGCCCCATGATACCAGCCTCGAAACATCCGACCATTCCGCCAAATTGCGCTTGTCCGCGTAGAGGGCGTGGGCAAGGGGATTGGGAGTTATAACGGCGCCTCCATCCAGCCAGGCCGAACGCAAGGCTGCGTGCTCGGGGCCTCTAGCGCGAAATCCACCAGGCGGTTGTATACCATGTCGACTTGTTTATCTTCGGCATACAACGCCCCTGTCTCATACCTGAGATCCGCAGGCGAGACGATCAGTGCTTCGATACCATTTTTTTGAAACAGCTGCTGGGCCAGCCTGAACTCGGGATACAGGTACTGTCCGGCAGGCTGGTCGTCGACGATCGCAATGCTTCGTGGACGGCCACTGTCACGCTGGGAGCGCCATTCGCTCTTGAACTGGGCGATCACCGCCGCATCGAAGTCCGATGCTCCGGGTACTCGCTGGGTGCCGCTGCAACAGCGCTGCTGAGCACGAACCAGCACGGCGTTCAGAAACGCGCCACCAGCGTTGGTATTGACTTCGATCAGGCGCGGCCCCTCCTCGCCCAGGTGAAAATCATAGCCCATAAAAGCACCCACAGGCCCCGGATTGATCTGGGCACTCCGCATTGCTTGGGAAAGAACCCTGCTACGGTAGCCCGGCAAAGCGATGGTTGTCTCAAGCGTACGGACGATGCCCAACATTTGATTCAAAGCTTCGCTAGGGACGAAAACAGCCGCATCCGAATAAATCTGGTGCTAGGCTGTGCTGGACAGCACTTCTTCCGCGCTCTCCCCCAACTGACTGGAGAGATTTTTCATCAGCGCTGACCGATCAAGCGTAGTACAGACACAATGCTGGTTCCGCTGTCTCGTCTCCGTTTGGGTCGAGGATTCTTCTGAGAGCATATTGATGTCCTGTGTGACTGTCGTGCCGAACTCAAGCAGACGAAGGGTGAAGTGCACCTAGCTCAGGTCGCTACGGGTAACTTCATCCCGAAAGTAGTGACACCGTCAGCAGATTGACAATGGAGCGAGTGATAGCCATCCCCAAGCCGACATTTAATGTGTTGCCCTCTCGTCTGGCCGTATCAATACGGTAAAAACGGTCGAACAATTTGTCGATGTGCTTGGGCGGGATCGTGGGCCCACGATTGCTTATCTTCAAACGCACCCACTGGCCAACCTGAGATAGCTCAACATCGATCGTGGTGTCTGCGTCGCCATAGCGAACCGCGTTGGACATGATGTTCGAAATCGCCCTGTGCAGCATAAGATTGTCGCCTCGCACCCGTGTTGCACCGTGGCGACGCATGATAAGCCTGATGCCTTTCTCGTCAGCGGCATATTCGTAATACTCCAGCACGCTCGAAGCTATCTCGGCCAGATCTTGAACGTCGAAGTCTGGAGTAATCATGCCATTGTCAGCTTTAGCCAGGAAAAGCATATCGTCAACCATGTCTGACATCCGGCGTAGCTCTTCAAGGGTAGAATAACGCCACTTCTACGAGGATTCCGCAGCTCGTGTGCGATATCAGCGGAAAAATTCGATAGCCTTAAAAGGACTGATCCAGTCGCACGAGCATGGCATTGAAGTTATCAACGAGCTTGTGCTACAAGGCTGGCACAGATGCAGCTGAGATACGCGTATCCAGACAATGTGCAGTGATCATGGCCGGTTGGATCGTTCCTCTCTCTCTACCCGCCCACCCTTCGAGCTTAGCAAGCTGGCCACATCCTCGGACAGGTTGTAGCGTGAGTACATAATCCGATCGCCTGCCATAATAGCGTCCGTAAAGCCAAACGAGTTGTCGACCAACCGTTTGATATCCGAGGCCATCCTCAGGTCGAAATCATCCCCCTTCGTGATGATCGCTCTCAAGGCAGAGACTCTGGCTTCAATCATTCGAGCGTCCTTTCTTTCGAAACGAAGTCAAGAAAAGTAGTCGAAGCTGACAGCCGCGAGCGTGAGGACAGCGGTCACGACTATTACAAAGAGAAGGGCCATCCGTCCTCTTAACGACAGCCTAATCATTTCCGGCATCTCATTACCACTAAAACGCGAGCAAACGCTCCAATGCTGGCAATGGTTAAATGTCTCGGGCTTAGCGTTTACAACAAAACAAATGCAACACATTAAAAGCAAAGAAGCACGATTACCGCCCTTACGTCCCGTCGCTATTGATGGTGCCACTCGTTACCGCATTACATTTAAAATATATCATCGCCATGACGATGAACGCTCAGTGAACGCCCTATGCCATCTTTATGCCGAAAATGGGTGTACAGAAACTGCTGAGAATGGCCTGTTGGCGTCTCGTGTACCTCAAGATGATCACTCAATAATTCAAACGAAGGGCCAAGTTGCTCGCTAAGCTGCGTAGCCGAGTAGCGCACCACGTCCAAACCGCTGCATCGTGTCGGCCCCTCTGGCCCGAAGGTTGCCATCACCACATGCCCACCGGGTACAAGGCTATAGCACAGCTGCCGTACGTACGCTGCGCGCTGGTTTGAGTCCAGCAAAAAGTGAAAAACCGCGCGATCATGCCAAAGATCATAACGACGGGCCTTCAGTATCACTTGCGTAATATCGCCAACACACCACGTTACGCGGCTGGAAGCTTTGCCTAAACGGCGCTTTGCGGCTTCAATGGCGCTTTCCGAAATATCCAAAACGGTAATATCGTCGTACCCAAGCGCCAGCAAATCATCTACTAGCGTTGCTTCACCGCAACCCACATCAATAATCCCCGCATGTGGGTCTGGAGTCGCTGCCTGGATATAATCAAGGGAGGCCTCTAAATGAGACCGAAACCAGCTCACTTGGTCAGTAGTATTGCGTTGATATACCGACTCCCAGTGGTGCTTTGAATTCATTGTATCGACCCGGCTTATTTCATAGCGTCATAAACGCCTTGTCTTCCTGATCAGTAAAGGAATACACGTCATAGGGCACTTCCTGAGGCCCTGGCATACCCGGTGTACCGATGGGCATACCTGCTAGGCCAATGCCGTCTACATCAGGCTGTTGCTCAAACAGCGCCTGTACGGCTTCCATCGGAACGTGGCCCTCGATCCAATACTCGCCGATTTCGATGGTATGGCACGATCCCAGACCATAGGGCACGCCTGCCTGCTGCTTGATATCACCCAGCTCGACGTCATCAATAATGGTGACGTCTACGCCCAGTTCTTCAAGGTGACGCGCATATTCGTCACAGCAGCCACACTGAGGATTTTTGTAGAGCGTGGCTTCGTCAGGCA
This sequence comes from Vreelandella titanicae, assembly GCF_014697095.1. Lineage (NCBI taxonomy): Bacteria > Pseudomonadati > Pseudomonadota > Gammaproteobacteria > Oceanospirillales > Halomonadaceae > Vreelandella > Vreelandella titanicae. The sequence goes on from NZ_CP059082.1 coordinate 401,765, forward strand.
GCGCGGCCTGAGCCGAGGCGGCTCCTAACAGCAAAACGCTAGATAATACCGTAGTGGTAAAACGTTTCATGAGCGGTCTCCCTGAGGTGTGTGACTAAACAAATATTTGGCCAGCGAGGCGAACCCCAGCCCCACCAACAGTAAAAAAGTTAGCGGCATTAACCAAGCAATCCAACCCATCGAGCTCATGAAAGCAAAACAATCTGCGTTCATCATGGCATCACTCCTGGTTTATGGCTTGAGTTAAGATGGCGCTGTTTAAGACACTGTGGCTTTCAGCCCAACCAATGGCAAAGATCATCTTGTGCTTAACCATGATATTTCCTCTCAACATGCTTCTGATCGAGATATTGCCTTATCCGATAAAAATGGAAGAAGGCAGAGTTAGCTTTTGTTATAAGCCTACAACCTATAGGTGGCCCAAAGGTAAAGAAGAAACTGACCTCAATAACTAAATGTTGTCACAGGTCATTTTTTCCGCCATTTTCAGCTCTGTTTCAGGTTGGCACGCTATAACAGCTACCCACTTCCATGACGAAAAGCGCGTCCAAATGCTGCTCAAATACCTCGCCGCCCAAAAAGCGAAAACCCCTGAAGCCAAAGAATTCCTGAAGGCTCAACCGAATTATTATTAACGCCTCCGCGATGAAGTAACAACATCCATTCAACCCAAAAAAATATGGGTAAGCGGATTAAATGGTTGATCTTACCTTTGCATGAGAGTGAGACAGACCGGCATCTCATCGGATTATCTGGTTGATGCTTCACCTACTGCTGGTGCATGTTTCCTTCGCTAATTCCAGCAAGAACCCCACACGCCTCAACTTCCCGGTCATCGTTGCAACTCGCTCTCAGTGAAACGAGTTGTTTCTCAAGCGCTTGCAGAGCGGTTATCTGCGACCGCACATGAGAGATGTGATCATCGAGCAAGGCGTTGACGGCGGTACAAGGCTGATGAGGGTCGTCCTGATAGCTCTGTAGTTCGTGAATCTCAGCCAGTGACAGGCCCAGGATTCTGCAGCGACGGATGAAGGCCAGCCCCTCACCATGCTTCTCGGTATAGACACGGTAACCGTTGTCCTGCCGATCAGGCGGCGGCAACAAGCCCTGCTGTTCATAGAAGCGGATCGTCTGTGTTTCGACCCCTACCAACTGCGCCAACTGACCAATGCGCATCAGCCTCCTCCCCAACGGATTCTTTACTCTATTGACCTTATAGTAGCTTTATAGTTTTAAATGGTACCACAACATTGTTCAAGTGGAGTCGTATCATGAGCAAATCCTGTGGTGGCGCCTGTGGCGGTGATGCAACGTCCGCAGCGGATACCGATATACAGGCCTCCTCCGAGGCGCCAGGGAGATGGGTCAGTGTTTATGCCGTGCCGAAGATGGACTGTCCATCAGAAGAACGAATGATTCGCCTAGCCCTGAACGGCTTTGAGGAGATTCGGGCGCTGTCCTTCGACTTGTCGAACCGCCGGCTGAAGGTCGTGCATGACGGCGAGGTCGAGCCCGTCACCTCGAAACTGAAGACCTTGGGGCTAGGCGCCTCGCTTCAGGAAACCGTCGCTGCAAATCCGGAGACCATCAAGGCCGCCGAGTTTTCGGCAGCTTCTGCTAAGCAAGAATCCGGGACCCTGCGCTGGTTGCTCGGCATCAATGCACTTCTGTTCGTGGTGGAAATGACTGCCGGTCTGATCGCCCAGTCCACCGGCCTGATTGGAGAATCCCTGGACAATTTTGCCGATGCGGCGGTGTACGGGCTTGCCCTTTATGCGGTTGGACATAGCGTGAAAATGCAGGTACGTGCCGCGCATCTTGCTGGTGTACTGCAACTGATCTTGGCTGTGGGCGTGCTCGTAGAGGTGGTGAGACGCTTTGTATTCGGTAGTGAGCCTGAATCGCTGGTGATGATGGCTATCGCATTCGTCGCATTGATTGCCAATACCAGTTGTCTGCTGCTCATATCCAAACATCGGGAAGGCGGGGCGCACATGAAGGCAAGCTGGATATTCTCGGCCAACGACGTGGTGATCAACCTGGGGGTCATCACCGCCGGCGCCCTGGTCGCGTGGACCGGTTCCAATTATCCGGATCTGATTATCGGCACCATCGCGGGGGGCATTGTACTTAACGGTGCCAGACGCATTTTGGCGTTGAAGGGTTAAATAATGCTCATTATTGGCAAAAAGCTCTCGCCGTATGCCCTATTGTCCATATCGGGCCTGCTGGCAGCGTCTGATCAGGCTGTAAAGTGGCTGGTGCAGCAATCAATGGCCTATGGCGAGTATGTTTCGGTGACCCCGTTCTTTAACTGGGTGCACCTATGGAACACCGGTGCCGCATTCAGTCTTTTTGCGAATGGTGGAGGCTGGCAGCGCTACTTTTTTATCGGAATCGCGGTAGTGGTCTCGATTTTTCTGATCAAGCTGATCCTTGAAAATCGTCATAAAGGAGAAGCCATCGCTTACAGTCTTATCCTCGGTGGCGCCATGGGCAACCTGATTGACCGGGTCTTTCGCGGCTATGTTGTGGATTCCTTTGATTTCTATTGGCGAGACTGGCATTGGCCGGCCTTCAACCTGGCTGATATTGCAATTGTCCTCGGTGCCTTACTTTTCGTTTCCAGCAGCTTGTTGGGTAAAAAAGCAAACACCAATGCCGAGCCGGATGGATCTGACTGACACCTACGCCTATACAACACCATGACCGAACTTCCCGACAACATCCTTCACCTGCCGCAATACCAAGTACTGGGCTGCAAATCAACCGACGACGAAATGCACTTCCAGGTGGACGTGCCCGATCCCATCGCCTGCGAGGAATGCGGCGTGCAGGGTGAGTTCGTACGGTTCGGCAAGCGTGACGTTCCCTATCGTGATCTGCCCATCCACGGCAAGCGGGTCACTCTCTGGGTGGTCCGCCGCCGATACACCTGCCGGGCCTGCAAGACAACATTCAGGCCCCAGCTACCGGAGATGGTGGACGGATTCCGTATGACACTGCGGCTGCATGAGTACGTGGAGAAGGAATCCTTCAACCACCCCTACACCTTTGTGGCGGCACAGACCGGCCTGGACGAGAAGACGGTGCGCGACATCTTCAACGCCCGCGCCGAGTTCCTGGGGCGCTGGCACCGCTTCGAGACGCCCCGCATCCTGGGCATTGACGAGCTATACCTGAACAAGCGCTACCGCTGCATTCTGACCAACATTGAGGAGCGAACCCTGCTCGACCTGCTGGCCACCCGCCGCCAGGACGTGGTGACCAACTACCTGATGAAGCTGAAAGACCGGCAGAAGGTCGAGATCGTCAGCATGGACATGTGGAACCCCTACCGGGCAGCGGTCAAGGCTGTGCTGCCCCAGGCCCGTATCGTGGTCGATAAGTTCCATGTGGTGCGCATGGCCAACGATGCCCTAGAGAGAGTGCGCAAGGGCCTCAGAAAGGAGCTGAAACCGTCCCAGAGCCGGACTCTCAAGGGAGACCGGAAAATCCTGCTGAAACGCGCTCACGAAGTCTCAGACCGGGAGCGCCTCATCATGGAGACCTGGACAGGCGCGTTCCCGCAACTGCTGGCCGCCTACGAGCACAAGGAGCGCTTCTACGGCATCTGGGACGCCACCACACGGCTCCAGGCAGAAGCCGCCCTGGACGAGTGGATAGCCACCATCCCGAAGGGCCAAAAGGAAGTCTGGAGCGATCTGGTCAGGGCAGTGGGAAACTGGCGCGAAGAGACCATGACCTACTTCGAGACGGACATGCCCGTCACCAACGCTTACACGGAGTCCATCAACCGACTGGCCAAGGACAAGAACCGTGAAGGGCGCGGTTACTCCTTCGAGGTGATGCGGGCACGAATGCTCTACACCACGAAGCACAAGAAGAAGGCACCGACTGCGAAGGTCTCTCCTTTCTACAAGAAAACCATCGGTTACGGACTGCCGGACTTCGCAGAGGAACTCAACTACGGAGTCGATCTATCAACCATCTGAGGGTGGTATCAGATTGATGGGGTGAAGGTGCCCCATCAACCATTAAATCCGTATACCCCTTATTTTTAGCTTACCGTAACGAATCGACCCGTAACGCACTAGCAAAGTAAATCCTAAGTTTAATACAGCGCTTTCGTTTTAGTAATGTATGACTTGAATGCGCCTGCTGTACTACAAGAGTCCGTTAGAACGGCGTGCAGACAGCAGGCGAGCTTTTATCACCCTACTAAAGGGTCATAAATGGCTCATCTTCCTGGCCTGTAAACGTGTACACATTGTAAGGGCTTTCTTGTGGCCCCGGCATACCCGGTGTGCCAATGGGCATACCCGCCAAACCGATACCGTCAATATCGGGTTGTTCCTCAAACAGCGCCTGCACGGCTTCCATTGGAACGTGGCCTTCGATCCAATACTCGCCCATCTCAATGGTATGGCATGAACCCAGGCCATAGGGCACGCCTGCCTGCTGCTTAATATCACCCAGCTCTACATCGTCAATAATCGTCACTTCTACGCCGAGCTCTTCAAGATGGCGTGCATAAGCGTCACAGCAGCCGCACTGGGGGTTTTTATACAATGTTGCCTCTGGCGGTAACGCCGCCTGGGCGGAGACCGCCCCAAGCAGCATGGAACCAGAGAGTAAAAGCTTGGTGCTCATATGTTGCATTATTTTCAACTCCTTAGCGTGAACGACTGAAGAGGTACTTGGCCAGCGAAGCGATCGCCAAGCCAATTAATAACAGCATGGCCAGGGGCATCAACCAGCCTAGCCACCCCATTGACCCCATAAAAGCAAAACATTCCGCGTTCATCATGCCATCACTCCTAAAAAAAGAGGCAATCGCCAAGGCTTATTGCGGGCCATGGTGGCTGGGCATGCTTCCTCTCATCTGTTCACGCTGCTCATCGGTCAGTAAGTCCTGCATCTGATTATGCATGCGCACGTTATCAGCCATCATATCGCCATGAAGGTTGGCCATTTGAGCATGCAGCGCCTTTATTTCCTCTGGTTCAGGGCGTTCAGTCTGCATGGTTTGCATCATGTCGTCGCGCAGGTTCATCAATTCGCCCATCCGCTCAAGCTGGGCCGCGCGGTGTTCTTGGCGCATCTCACGCATGGTACTCATCTGCTGCTCGTCGAGCATACCGCCAATGCCGGACATACTCCCCATGCCTTCCATCATTGGACAAGGCATCATCCCGCTTTGCCCTCCCATCATCATTCCTGGGTACATGCCTTCTTGACTGCCCATCATCATGCCCGAACCCATACCGACTTGGCCGTCCATCATATTGCCCTGACCTTGGGCGCCTTGGCTCATACCTTGAGCGAAGATGGCGCTGCTGGGGACACTGAGGCTTGCAGCCAGACCAATGGCAAAGATCATCTTGTGCTTAACCATGATATTTCCTCTTATCATGTTGCTGGTCGAGACATCGCCTTATCCATTAAAAATGGAAGAAGGCGGAGTTAGCTTTCGTTATAAGCCTACAACCTATAGGTGGCCCAAAGGTAAAGGAGAAACCGATCCCAATACCTAAGTGTTGTCACAGATCATTTTTTCCGCCATTTTCAGCCCTGTTTCAGGTTGGCACGTTTTAACACCGACTCATTTCCATGAAGAAAAGCACGACGCCATGCGCCTTGTTCGCCAAACAGGGCAGATGAACGATGTAAGAAGGCTCAGCCGAATCAGTTTTAGCGCCTCCGCGATGAAGTAACGGCATCCATTCAACCCTAAAAATATATAAGGATACGGTATGCAAAAGAAGACGAGTTCGCTCCCTATCATTCACGCTACCTTAGCAACGCTGTTGCTGTCGCTAGCAATCCCAGTGCTGGCCCATGAAGGGGGCGCAAGCACTTCGCCTAAGGATGGCGTCACCATTCAGGATTCCCCAGCAGAGATTGGCATCGAGTTTGGTGGCATGATGCGCATCACCCAGTTTGAAGTGACAGGCCCAAACGGCCCCGTTCCTCTTGATGGTCAGCCAGGCAGTGAACAGGTCGAACGCTACGTCGTGAAGCCCGGTGAAATTCTTTCGGCTGGGGACTACCAGGTGCACTGGCGCGGCCTATCGGATGACGGACACATGATGTCCGACGGTTTTAACTTCTCGGTCGAGCCCTGACCCGTGGCTTGGTGGTTCTCCGTAAATAGCCTCGATGTCTGGACCGTCGCGATGATTCTCGTGGCGGCCGGGATTTACCTTAGCGCCCTAGTCGCGACGGGGGCCGTGTTGTTTCGTCTAGCGTTTCCCCGGCTCCCTGATCACGACCGGAGGCGCGTCGCCCGCATGGGTGTCCTTTCTGCCTGGGCGGGGGTCATCCTGATTCTGTTCCAGTGGTCTTTAGAAGCTGGTTACCTTGGAGGCGGCAATATAGCGGCTGCAACCAACCCAATGTTGCTCGGGATCGTGTTCGATGGCGCGTCCGGGGGTCGACTAATACTGGTGGTAGCTGGTTTGCTGCTGGTCCAGGCGATTCAGCTTAATAACTTAGCGTTCTCGAAAACAGCCAACAGCTTGAGCCTAGTAGGCGTTTTATTGGTGATGCTGGCATTCGTGCAGGTGGGGCATACAGTAAACACCCCACGCCTCGTTCTGGCTGTCTTGCTGATCGTTCACCTGATGGCGGCAGCATTCTGGGTAGCCTCGCTGTGGCCGCTGTTCCACTTAGTGGGGCAACATTACAACCACGGCAATACCGCCCGCATTCTGACCCGTTTCGGGCAACTCGCCATGGGCGGAGTTGGCGTGTTGGTACTGGCGGGCGTCACTTTGGCCACGCTGCTAACAGGCGGTCTCACACCCCTGCTCACCACGGCATATGGACAGTTCTTGATCGGCAAAGTATTGATTGTCGCGGTGCTGCTGTTATTTGCTGCCGCGAACAAGTGGCGGCTTGTACCTGCCTTTGAGAGCGGCGATGCAACAGCCCCACGACGTTTGCAGCGCAGTATTGCGCTGGAGGTGGTGCTGGTCGTGGTTATCCTGCTGATCACGGCGGTGCTGACAAGGGTGACATCACCGAATGGGTGACCGTCAGGACAACCACCTTAGGTAGTTAAGAACCTAGCTTAATAGCTATAAGCAACGCTATCCGGAAGGCAAGGCCGATGCCATCCGCGCGCGACAAGAGATGCACACCCGCCACGTGGCCGTGGTGGTTCGTGGCATCTTGATGTGGTTCAGAAATTGTAGCCCAGACCAATCGTATAAGCCCAGATACCGTCCTCCTGAAACGCATCGGTGGCATCGTCGGTATCGCTGAACAGGAACTGATACTCAGCGCGAGCGAGGAAATAGGCCTTGGGCAGAACATAGTATTTCATACCCGTTTCCCGTCCCGCGAAGGCGCTGTCTTTGACGCCGTCTCCATAGATACCACCGAGGCTAGCACCGACGAAGGGCCGCGCACGACCATCAAGGAACTGATGGGTTAGGTAACCACGGGTTGAGCCGTTCCAGAAACCATCTGTGACGCCCGCCTTCGCCTTCGACATCGGCGTAATTGACGCTTTGCCGAACACCGGCAACCATGTTATCCCTCAGATACCAACCAAGATCAACAGTCTCACGCCGAAGTTTCCGCTATTAAAATTCCGATCGTTACTGCCAGTTCCAGAGATCGAAAACTCACGGACACCCCCTTGTGGGCCGTACTCTGAGTTTTGGGCGGATGCTGCCCTAGGCAGAACAGCGAGAAGACAAAAAGCCATTGCTGCAGTGTTGACTCTATTCATGAGGAGACCCTTCCTGACATTATTAGGATTGTATTTCCATAATGCACTATTCGTTATCTAGCGCGGATAGTAACGCGACCGATACCTTGGCGATCAAACGACACGGACCCGCACCATCATGTTCAGGGTCTGACATCACACGATCTGTGCGTTAGCACACACGTATATGATGGAATCTGAAAAACTGGCTACCGGATTGAGGATATGTGCTTCACCACAGCCGATCGACTCACCATCGGCATTATGCTCGGCTACATCGTATCCGGACTGATCATTCTTAGGCATCAGTTCCCGGCTGCCTTGCTAGCAACGGTTCTTTACTGATCATTTATTAGTTCTGGTCGACCGGTCGATTCCACCGCCTCGACTGGGTCAGCGACGCGACATGGTTTCTATATGAAGGCCATCGCTCGGCTAGGTGGCTATCTATATCGCTCCAGAGATACCCCTTTAAGGGCAGCCTTCATTGACGAGGTTTCATCCGCGTAGCTGATAATATTGTAAGTTTCCAGGCTTTAAATCCAAACGCAGGAAAAACTTGCGCGCAATTGAAAGGTTGCTGGGAGCAATTTCCGAATAACTAATCGCGGGCCGAAGTGAGGCGATCGCCTTGCAAGATGAGTTCCACGCCCTATCACGATAATCGCATAAGTTGTGGGACAAACTCTTTAGATCATATTTTTGATAACTAATCTTTCATGAGAAGCACAGGTGCGAACCCCCCACCTGGCGTACGGAAATTGGTCGTCTGTCCTCGATAAAGTCTCGCTGCGGCCATTAACAGTGTGCCGCGATAGGTATACAGTCTAACGTCGACCTTGAGATTTTTACGCTGTCCATCGACCAGAACGAGGCGTTCGGAGGGAGGCACATGGGCCTGGGCAATATAGTCGCTTTCCAAGATTTGGCTGAATGTTTTTTTGGTGAGTTTACTTCCCCGGTACACTCCCTTACTTCCGTGGCCTGCGACAGGTTTGAAGAACCACTGCCGTCGCTGTTGCCAAAGGGTATCAGCATTATCAGCGCTGACCTGTAAGGTACGGGGAATACAAGAGCGAAGTAATTCGGCATTTTGAGCGCTCAACCCCCAAGCCATAAGCGTCGCGGGATCTGATAACACAGCCAAGTTGCGTTTGTCCGCGAACAATGCGTGTGCATGGGGATTTGGGGTTATGACTGCGCCTCCGTCCAACCAGGCAGAGTGTAAGGCGGAGTTTCCGGGTGCTTCGAGCCCAAAATCCACTAAGCGATTGTAAACCATATCTACTCGCTTACCGCCGCTGTATAGCATGCCTGACTCATACCGAAGGTCGCCAGGCGAGAGGATGAGAGCATCAATGCCATGACGCCGTAATAACTGCTGGGCAAGTTTGAATTCAGGATAGAGGTATTGCCCCATAGGCTGATCATCAACGATAGCTATCCTCTCCAGACGTCCATTGCCACGCTGGGCACGCCATTCGCTCTCGAACTGGGCTATCACTTTAGCCTCGAAGTCGGCAGACCCGGCCGCACTTTTAGCATCACCACAACACTGCAGTTGGGCCCGTACCAGGATCGCGTTAAGAAATGCACCTCCGGCATTGGTATTGATTTCGATGAGGCGAGGCCCGTCCTCGCCGAGATGGAAATCATAGCCCATGAAGACACCTACTGGGCCGGGGTTTAACTGTGCACTTTGCGGGGCCCAAGACAGTACTTGTCGCTGATAGTCGGGAAGAGCGGCGGCGTTTTCTATGGCCTGAACAGTGGCCCTCATCTGCTCCAGAACCTGAGATGGGACAAAGACAGCGACATTCGAGAAAAGTTGATGCCAGGTCGAACGGATAAAGGCCTCATCGGCATCGTCGCCCAACTGGTCGATAAGACTTTGGGTGGCTGCTCGTCGGTCTAGAGTGATACAGGTGCAGTGCTGGTTCAGCCTTTCTGCTTCTGTCATCCCTGGGGAGCCACTGGTCTTTTGCAAGAGCTGTCCTCTGGTTTTTTCACGCTGATCTAGATCAAACTGGCCAGCATCGGCTGGTCATTGAGTTCATGAGGGCGATATTTAACGAGCTACACCTTCTGCTGATAGATCAACGTCGATGATGAGCGCTCATGGTGCTTGTACGCTCGCATTAACATCTTGTGGCAAAACTTTCAGGAAATGTAGACACAAGGGTTAATATAGATGAAGTGGAAAGCCGACGTCCGGTCATAGCGATAAAAGTAACTAGCGCTACCATCATCATCAACAAGGGGCAACTATTTTCTGCCGACAATGATGCGCAGTGATGACCAAGAGCATCCCTGCTGCCGACATCGGCAACTGAACAAATTTCACTATTAAGCGGAAGATGCTGTATTGAATTAAAAAAGGTCCCGAAATAAGGCCTTGCGCTTGCAAGTTTTCGTGATAGCTACTTATCCGGCAGGTCATATTTTTACTGTAGGTTCAGGCTCGTTTCAGGTTAACACCGTATAAAGAACGGGTGACAATAACCTCTGAGGTAAATGACCATGCGCTACACTCTTTTAACAACGTCTTTGTTTGCCCTTTCATTAAGTCTGATCACGGGCGCGGCGCTGGCTGCACCCGGCCACGGCGGTGGTGGCAATAACCTAACCGAGGCTGACGTTGACCGCACGATCAGCCTTGAGGCTGGCGATATGTGGTTCGACCCTGAAGAGCTAGAACTGGCGGCTGGGGAGGTGGTTAAATTTGAAATCACCAACACCGGCAATTTAGAGCATGAATTTGTGATTGGCAGTAAAGAAGCCCAGGAAGAGCATCGTCAAATGATGCTAGACATGGCAAATGGCGAAGGTCATGACATGTCAAACATGTCACAAGGTGAAGGCCACGATATGGCCAATATGAGCATGGCAGGCGTCACAATTGCACCTGGTGAGACCGGGACTCTATTATGGAGTGTTCCTGATAATACTAACGAGCTAGAGTATGCTTGTAACATTCCCGGCCATTACGAATCCGGCATGTACGGCAATTTTACTTTCTAATCTGACGTTTACCCATGAAACTGTTGCTACTCGAAGATGATGATTTGCTGGCAGAAAGCTTGGCAGAGAGTCTCAAGGACAACGGTTACCTTGTCGACTTGGCCGCTTCATTGAAAGCGGCCAAGTCGCTCATGGCAACCGAGCATTACGAGCTGGCTATCTTAGATCTCGGTTTGCCCGATGGCTCGGGACTAGATCTACTAGCCCAGTGGCGCAAGCAAAAACGCAGCACGCCTATCTTGATCTTGACGGCGCGCGATACTTGGGAAGATAAAGTCATTGGTCTTGAAACGGGTGCCGATGATTACCTAGCAAAACCCTTCCATGAAGCCGAGCTTATGGCCCGTTTGAAGGCACTGCTGCGCAGGCAGTCTGGTCAGTTATCTCAAGTCGTGACGCTCAATGGCGTATCGCTGGATAAAGCAGGCCAACGAGTATGTCTAGAGGGAGAAACTTGGCGTTCGCTCACGGCGACGGAGTTTCGATTACTACGCTACTTAATGCTGCATCCAGATCGCATTCACTCCAAAGAGCAGTTATTAGAGCAGCTCTATGCCCTGGAACAGGATGCCGCCGCACCTAACTTGGTCGAAGTCTATGTCGCTCGTCTGCGCCGTTATCTAGGCAAATCAATTATCCAAACTCGCCGCGGCCAGGGGTATTTCTTTGCTTCACATTGATCGGCGCAGTTTACGTTTTCGACTACTCGCCTGGCTAGGAGGCGTGGCACTATTCGTAGTGGTGACGACCTGGCTACTGCATGGCATATTGTTACAGAATCTTGCTCGGGATTTTTTGGGTGAGCGTCTTCAGCGCGAAGCCGACCATGCCGTCACGCAGCTTGAGCAAGGTGAAGCCGCCGTGCCTGCCGCGCTTGACTCGGTTAGCCAAGGCTATCAAGTCTTTCATCATCTCTACGTACTCCGCTTCAACGGCTCGGTCAGCGCTTCCGACCCACAATGGCAGCAACAGCTGGCTCCGCTGCTAGATGAAAGCGGCAATGCTCTAATAGACGTGAATCGCGGCGAGCAACACATGCTCGTCTATCGTCGCCATTTTGAATGGCAGGGCACGCAGGGTGTGCTGCTGGTGGGTGAGGACTTCTCTCAAGTAGAAGCAGGGCTTGCAACATTGCACTGGTGGGTCGGTGGGATTGCCAGCGTGCTGTTAGGAATGCTCATCATACTCAACATGTTAGCGGTTAATCGTGGACTTAAGCCACTCTGGCAACTGCGTCAACAGCTTGAAGCATTGCGAGCGGGCAAACGTGATCGCTTGTCATTAATAGCCCCTTCTGAGCTAGATGAATTAGTCGACCAGTTGAACTGGTTTATGGATGACATTGACCTTCGCTTGAAGCGCTCCAGAGAGTCGGTCGCGAACCTATCACATGCATTAAAAACCCCGCTGGCAGCCGTTACCCAAGTACTGCGTGGCAATCGGCCCATTGATGAAACCCGACGCCATAAACTGCTCAGCCGTATTGAGGATATTAACGCCCAGCTGGATGCGGAGCTGCGTCGCTCACGTATTGCAGGCCCTAACGCGGGGCGAATGGCCAACGTCACGCGTGATAGTTCACGGCTCATCGAGATGTTCCGCAGCCTTTACCCTGAGCGTATCTTCAACCTCGCCCACTCGGCAGGCGAGAAAGACCAAGTGCCTATTGAGGCTCACGACTTTTCTGAAATATTAGGCATCGTGCTCGATAACGCTGGCAAATGGTCGAATAGGTGCGTTAATTGCGATATTGCCGTCTCCGCAACCACACTCACGCTCACCATTGATGATGACGGCCTCGGCGTTGCAGAAGAGGATCTTTCGCGCTTGGGAGAGCGTGGCACACGACTGGATGAACGCCGTCCCGGCTACGGCTTAGGCCTGTCGATTCTTGCGCAGCTAATTGCCCGCTACTCAGGGCACTCGTATTTTGAGCGCAGTCCACTGGGTGGACTGCGCGTTACGATTATCCTGCCTCTAGCGGGTGAAGTAGCTAATTAATCATTATTCAGCTTTGTTTCAGGTTCTTCCATCAAGATGGTGTCATTCATCATTGATGGGAGTTACACATGGCACGCTCAAGCATTATTTCTCACCCGCTTTCTCGCCGGCAAGTCCTAAAAGGCGGTGCTGCCTTAGGGTTAGGTTCCGCTGCCGCAATGGGGCTAACTCCCGCCTGGGCAAACCCCTGGGGCCGTACGAATGTCTATGCACAGGGCGTCGAAGAAGGGCCCGAGATATCACTGGCTATCCGCCGTGAATCCATTCCGATTGACGGACAAGAAGCCCACCCTATTAGCATTAACGGTACTAGCCCTGGCCCACTGATTCGTCTGAAAGAAGGTCAAGACGCCGTACTGCGTGTTACCAACCTGCTGGATGAGTCCACGTCGATCCATTGGCATGGCCTCATCTTGCCACCGGAGATGGACGGTGTGCCTGGGGTCAGTTTTGCAGGCATAGCACCTGGTGAAACCTTCACCTACCGTTTTCCTGTCCGCCAGAACGGTACCTACTGGTACCACAGCCACTCCGGCTTGCAGGAACAGCTCGGCCACGCCGGGCCGTTGATAATTGACGCCGCCGAGCGCGAACCCATCCGCTACGACCGTGAGCATGTGCTACTGCTCACCGACTGGACCTTTGAAGACCCCATGTCGGTATTTCGTAATCTGAAAACCATGGAAGGCTATTACAACTTCCAAGAGCGCACGATTGCTGATTTTTTCGCCGATGTTCGCGAAAAGGGTTTCTCACAAACCGCCGAGATGCGCGGTATGTGGGCCAAAATGCGCATGAGTTCTCGGGATATCGCCGATGTGACCGGCAGTACTTATACCTACCTGCTTAACGGTCACTCCCCCCAAGAAAACTGGAATGCGCTGTTCAAGGCTGGTGAGCGGGTACGACTACGCGTGATTAACGGGTCGGCGATGTCATACTTTGATGTACGTATACCTGGTTTGAAGATGACCGTCGTTGCTGCCGATGGCCAGCCAGTGCAACCCGTGCCTGTTGATGAGTTCCGTATTGGCGTGGCGGAAACGTACGATGTGCTTGTTTCACCAGAAGATGATCGAGCCTATACCATCTTCGCCGAAGCCATGGATCGGAGTGGCTACGCTCGCGCCACGCTAGCCCCGCGTGAAGGCATGCAGGCGGAGATTCCCAAGCGCCGCCAAATTGCCGACCGCGGCATGGAAGCCATGGGCGCTCATGGCATGGGTGACATGGAAGGTATGGATCATTCAGGCATGTCGAATATGGAAGGTATGGATCACTCCAATATGCCGGGAATGAGCGGTGACGATGCTGGTATGGAAGGCATGGATCACTCTAATATGGAGGGGATGGATCATTCCAACATGGAGGGCATGGATCATTCTAATGTGGGCGGCATGTCGGGCGAGCAGGCGAAAGTCGGCGAAAACGGCATTCTCATTGCCGGTGAAGCCCAGCCCGGCTCTCGCTACGACCAGGCGGGCATAGGCATCGACCCCAACGAACGTCGAGTACTCGTCTACCGCGATCTTAAAGCCTTCACGCCATGGCCTGACCGCCGCGAACCAGGCCGTGAGCTTGAGCTGCACCTGACCGGCAACATGGAACGTTACATGTGGTCGTTCGACGGCAAGAAGTTTAGCGAAGTGACCGGCCCAATCCATTTTGTGAAAGATGAGCGGCTGCGCCTAATCCTGATCAACGACACCATGATGGAGCATCCTATCCACCTCCACGGTATGTGGATGGAGCTAGAAAACGGTCAGGGCGAGCTAATTCCGCGCAAACACACCTTGAACGTTAAGCCCGGCGAGCGGGTTTCGGCACTGATTACGGCAGATGCTGAAGGCAGTTGGGCGTTCCATTGCCACCTGCTTTATCACATGGATGCCGGAATGTTCCGCGTTGTTCAGGTTTCTTAAGGAGGCAGTATGAAAACTAAGCTTTATTTTACTGGCATTAGCTTAGCGTTTGTCATGACCACCGCTGCCCATGCGGAAGATGGTTACGACGCGCCGAAAGATTGGCCAGCGCCCACGATGGAACACAATATGGGTATGGCGCTCTTTGATCGTCTTGAATATAGCGTACCCGATAACGGCGAGGAGGCCGTCGTGTGGGACTTTCAAGGCTGGTATGGCGGTGATATCAACCGTGTTTACCTGAAGTCAGAGGGCGAGAATGTCCAAGGCGACGGTGAAGATGCTGAGTTTGAATCCCTGGAACTACTCTATAGTCGCCTAGTGGCTGATTTTTGGGAGTTACAGGGGGGTATCGGTTACCAAGGCGGTGTGTTCTCCGATGATCACGCCGAACGCACCTATGGGGTTGTCGGCCTACAAGGTGTGATGCCCTACGGCATTGAAACCGACGTTGCTATGCAAGTGAGTGAAGATGGCGACGTGGCCGCTAGTTTTGAGGGCGAGTACGATCTGCGCCTGACACAGCGGCTCTACCTACAGCCGCGCACCGAAATTGCCGTAGCTGCCAGCGAAGTTGAGGAATTTGGTGTGGGTGAGGGCCTTAACTCAGTGCGTGTCGGCATGCGCCTGGGCTACGAAGTGACCAGACGCTTTGCGCCTTACGTGGGCGCTTACTGGGTAAAAGAGTATGGCGATACCGCCGACCTATCTCGTGCTGGTGGGAATAATACCGAAGATACCGGCGTGGTGGCAGGTGTCAGGTTAATGTTTTAAATCGTTAAGCACTCTATAACTTGCGCCACCGGAAGGTGGCGTTTTTTTTGCTAATAAACCACTAAATTCAGCTTCAATTCATACTCTAAGGTTATTATTAAATTGTAAATAACCAACGGAGTAAACCACCATGAAAATTAAAGCAATTGTTTTTAGTGCAGTAGTAGCAAGTATCTTCTCTACACCTGTATTAGCGAGCTTAGGCAATACAACACAGGATCTTCCCTTACTAGAAAGAGGCGTATCTTCTACACAGATGCTTGCTCAGGGGCAATCGAAGCGTTTCAATATTAACATTGAACAAGCGACTACACTGAAAGTAGCGAGTGAGCACTTCCCAGGTTTTACCAGCACTGGCAACCGCATTTCAGCTGTGCTTTATGACAAAACTGGAAAACAAGTAGCAGAAGCGTCCAGTCCACGGGGTCACTTTGAACTTGTTCGTCAGCTGCAACCGGGCAATTATCAGCTTGAGGTGACAGGTAGCTCAATGGGGGGCACTAAGGAAAATAGCAATAACAGTTATGAACTACATGTCGCTTACTAAGCGACATTATTAATTATAACTAATTCAAAAGGGGTTCGCAAGCGAGCCCCTTTTAGATATTAAAAAAAGCAAACACCAACATTTGAAAGCCTCAGTTAATGTATATAACCCCCTAGAAAATGACGCCCAGCCGAAGCGCTCGCCCCGGCTGGCTTGAAGCTTAGCTGGCCATTGCGGCACATTCTTCAGCGCAGCGATGACAAGCTTGAGCACACTCTTGGCAGTGAGGTGCATCATGTTTTGCACACTCATCACCACATTTCTTACAAATGTCGGCACATAGACGGCAGATCTCGTGTGCAAACTCACTTTCTTGTGCCATAAATGAGGCAGCTAACCGACAAATTTGAGCACATTGCATGTTAAGGCGAATACATTCCGCCATCATTTTTACGTTGTCTTCTTTTAGGCACTCAGTTGCACACTTGTCACAATAAGCAGCGCATACGTGACAAGCTTCAATGCAGTTTTCATATTTTTTTAAGTCCATCTCGGTTCTCCATTTTTTAAACCATATTTTATTTACCATAGTTTCTGCTTGGCATGATAAAGCTAGAACAACCCAAAAGAAAAATCAAGGAAAGGTAATCTGATAGATACTCACGAAATATAAAGATAAACCAGGTAGCTGTGCGTTACTTGCCATAATTTTTATTATTCAGCTAGGATTCAGGAAGGCCTACTATAATAAATGTTTTTTTCAAAAAAACACTGAAGCGTTCGCTGCGCTTGTACGTTACCTCGCCACGAGCTCCTAATTAAAGTAATTAGGTGAAGAACTAAATTAATAGTGAAAGCAATTAAGCTCTAAGCATTATAAAAATAATCTCCTTTTAGGAGACTAGCTCAGCCTAATCAGCTTCCTAAGGAGTCAGTATGAAAATTAATCTCTACTTCTCTGACGGCCTGGCTACCCCAGGGTCGCCAGGGAGGGGAAAAGGTCAACCATGATACTTGAAAGCCGTGTCATATACCCCGTAACGATAGCAATACCCATCAGGATCACAATCGTGCCCGCCACGGGGCGAGCATAGGCACTCCACCTTCCCAGGCTTTGCCGATGCAGAGCAAATCGGTTAATCAGTAAAGTGCTGGCAAGAAAAGGTAGCGCCAGTCCTGCCGAGTAGGCACTTAGATAAATCATTCCAGCCTGGGCACTAGCAGCATTAGACGTGGCCATCAGAATAGCGCCTAGTATAGGGCCGATACAGGGGGTCCAACCGATGGCAAAAGAGACCCCGAACACTGTCGCCGACAGCGGGGAGCCACCCTGGACATTGGGTGTGAACTGAAAGGTACGCTGGAATAGCGGCAATCGGAACACGCCGGTCATAAAGAGGCCCAGCACGATCACCGCCGAGCCGGCAACCCAGTTGAATTCTTGGCGATACCCTCGCATCAGTTGCCCGATACTACTGGCGCCGAGCCCGAGTAGGATGAACACGATGCTGAAGCCGAAGACGAAGAAGGCACTGAGGGTCAATGCCTCTAACCGCCTGTCGGCTTTACCGGCACTACCGCCTGTGACCACCGACAGGTAGGCCGGTAACAGGGGCAGCGTGCAGGGCGAGAAGAAGGAGACCAATCCGCCGATAAAGGCGCCGACCAAGCCGATGGAAGAGAGAGATTCCAATGTGTTATCGCAACTTAAGTTATGGAGACGGCCAACAAGGGTATTGAACCAATCCCATGGTGCTACCTCCTATCATATCCATTTTAACGCCGTAAGAATTTTAAGGCTTACAGCTGCTTTAAGGTCAACCTTTATTGACAAATTATTTGTCTCCTATCGAATTGCAAATATTACACATCAAGCTTGACCTTAAAGTTGACTTCAAAGTTATGGTGGCTACTCAATGAATGACATGAGGACATTTCCATGGCGCTACAACTGGGCGAGACAGCACCAAACTTCACGATCGAATCCACGCAAGGCACGGTCAACTTTCACCAATGGCTTGACGACAGCTGGGCGGTGCTGTTCTCGCACCCCGCTGATTTTACGCCAGTATGCACCACAGAACTGGGCGCGTTTGCCAAGCGAAAGAACGAATTCACCCAGCGGGGTGCCAAACTGGTTGGGGTTTCGGTGGATCCCCTCAGCTCTCACCACGACTGGGTGGGGGATATTGAACAGACTCAGGGCACGGCCCTGAACTACCCCTTGCTGGCTGACGAAGATCAGGTGGTAGCGAAGCTTTATGGAATGATCCATCCCAAAGCCGACCCCAAACTTACGGTGCGCACGGTCTTCATCATCGATTCTGACAAGAAAATTCGTCTCACTTTGACGTATCCACCCAGCACAGGACGTAATGTCGACGAGATACTGCGGGTTCTCGATTCGCTTCAGCTAACTGACAAGCACAAAGTGGCCACCCCCGTTGACTGGCAAAACGGTGACGATGTCATCATCTCGCCATCGCTATCGAATGATGACGCTAGGCAACACTTTCCCGAAGGCTGGAACACCAAGACGCCCTACCTTAGGGTCGTGCGCCAACCGGAGCAATAGGAGCCCCGACCGATAGATTCGTTGAGTCAGGCTGCCAGAAGCTTAGATTAATAATATCGTGAGGTAACGCTATGCAAACACTAAGTATCGGCGAGCTTGCCGAACGAAGCGGGGTCGCTAGCCAGGCGATTCGATTCTACGAAAAAGAGAAACTTATGCCTCCTCCGAGGAGGACCGATGCCAACTATCGGCGTTACCCACTGGAAGCTGTGGATCGGTTACAGTTCATCGTCCATGCCAAGCAGTGGGGCTTCACGCTGCAAGAGATTCGGGAGCTGTTAATGCTTCAGGATGCTAATGGCGACCGGGCGCAAGCTAAGCGCATCGCCGGGGAGAAGCTGCACAAGGTGCGCGAGCAGATCAAACACCTCTCGCGAATTGAAGCCGTATTATCGAAAACACTGGACGAATGTGCAGGCGAAGGGCCTATGCAGGAAGGCTGCCCGATTGTTGAAGCTATCGCAGAGCAGGCTGAATGATCGAGTATTTTCTCGACAGCAAACATGGGAATCAAGCTTGCATATCGGGTCGTCGATAAATTAACAGGAGATCTTCATTATGGCGCAAAACGTCGATATCGAGATTCGTGGTATGTCCTGTGCTTCCTGTGTTGGACGTGTGGAACGTGCACTCAGCCAGCAGCCAGGCGTGATCAACGCTCAAGTGAACCTCGCCACCCAGAAGGCGGCTATCCAGGTCGAAGCAGGTACCACGACCACTAGCCTACTCAACGCCATTGAAACAGCGGGCTATCAACCTGTGGTGGAAAGTCTCGACATTCCCATCACCGGCATGAGTTGTGGATCGTGTGTCTCTCGGATAGAGCGAACGCTAACGAAGCTGCCCGGCATGGTGGAAGTGAGTGTTAACCTTGCTACCCAGAAGGCCTTCGTTCGCTTCCTGCCGGGAGCCGTTTCGTTAACGCGTATTCAGCATGCCATCCGCGAGGCAGGCTATGAACCTCAGGATACCGATACGCCGCCACCAACGGACAGCGAGGACTGGGAGAGAGCCGAGCTTCGCCGCCGAGTCGTGCTCGCGGCAATATTTACGATTCCGGTAGTCATCATCGCCATGGGAAAAATGATTCCCGCTTTTGACACGCTGTTAACGAGTCTAATGCCGCATCGCGGCTGGATGGGCGTCGAGTGGTTATTGGCTACACCGGTGCAGTTTTATGCAGGTGCACGCTTCTATCGTGCCGGCTTCGCCGAACTCCGGCATTTTAATCCAGGCATGAACAGCCTCGTTATGATCGGATCGAGCGCTGCCTATTTTTATTCGGTCGCCGCCCTGCTGGTGCCCACGCTCTTTCCCGTCGGAACCGCCGTGAGCTATTTCGAAGCGGCGGCGGTGATCGTGACGCTAATCCTGCTCGGTCGTTATTTTGAACACATTGCCAAGGGCCGCACCTCCGAGGCGATCAAGAAGCTTCTGCAATTACAGGCGAAAACTGCCCGCGTCATACGCGAGGATGAAACCGTCGAGCTGCCTATCGACGCCGTCGTCACAGGCGATCGTATTTTGGTTCGCCCAGGGGAGCGTGTTCCAGTCGATGGCATCGTCGAGGAGGGTCACTCTTACGTTGATGAGTCGATGATCAGCGGTGAGCCCGTGCCGGTCGCCAAACAGAAAGATTCCGAAGTCGTCGGTGGCACTATCAACAAGAACGGTGCACTTACCTTTCGGGCCACGCGAGTCGGTGCCGACACTGTCTTGTCGCAGATCGTCAAGATGGTGGAAACGGCCCAAGCGGAGAAGCCCCCCATCCAGCAGTTGGCCGACAAGGTTGCTGGTGTATTTGTTCCCGTGGTCATCGCTATCGCCACGATGACCTTTGCACTCTGGTTCGCTTTCGGACCGGCGCCGTCTTTGTCGTTTGCTTTCGTCACTACCGTTAGCGTACTGCTAATTGCCTGCCCCTGTGCGATGGGCCTAGCCACCCCAACGGCCATCATGGTCAGTACCGGGAAAGGGGCCGAGATGGGAGTGCTATTTCGTAAAGGGGCGGCGCTTGAGACGCTGGCCAAAATGAATACGGTGGTGCTGGACAAGACCGGCACTTTGACCCAGGGGCGCCCCGAGCTGACCGACTTCGAAGCGATCAACGGCCATGAGAACGAGGTGCTGCGACTGGTCGCGGCGGTGGAAGCTCAAAGCGAGCACCCCATCGCCGAGGCTATTGTACAGGGCGCCAAGGCCCGCGGGCTGGAATTACCCTCGGTCAGTCGCTTTAGTGCCGAGCCTGGCTACGGCATTGAAGCCGAGGTCGACGGCCACTTGGTACATGTGGGAGCTGATCGTTACATGCTTCGGCTGGAAATCGAGCTCGGCCAGGCAGAAACACGCGCCAAGGTGTTTGCCGAGAACGCCAAGAGCCCGCTCTATGCCGCGGTAGACGGCCAGCTTGCTGCAGTCATCGCGGTGGCGGATCCACTTAAGGAGGGCTCTGCCGAGGCCATCGCAGCACTCAAAGCGCAAGGGCTGGAAGTGGCCATGCTCACCGGCGATAACCGTGCCACTGCCGATGCTATCGCCCGACAGGTTGGCATCCAGCAGATTCTCGCCGAGGTACTGCCCGACCAGAAAGCGGCAGAGATCCGGCGTCTCCAGGCGGAGGGCAAGCGCGTCGCTTTTGTGGGGGACGGGATCAATGATGCGCCCGCTTTGGCCCAGGCCGACGTGGGCATTGCGATCGGCACTGGCACCGATATTGCCATCGAGTCCGGCGATGTGGTGCTGATGAGTGGCGATTTGCGAGGCATCGTCAATGCCACGGCGCTCTCCAAGCGTACCCACCGGACCATTATCGGCAATTTCGTTTGGGCCTATGGCTACAACGTAGCGTTGATCCCCGTGGCGGCGGGCGTGCTCTATCCGTTCATCGGCGTATTGCTCAGCCCCATGCTGGCGGCGGCTGCCATGAGTGTTTCCAGTGTCTTTGTACTGACTAACTCGTTGCGGCTACGCCGTTTCACGCCAGATCCCGGCAATGCCACACCACGTCCAAACGAGGCTGTTCATCGCGCCTAAACCAAACACCGTAGTGTTAAAGAGGAATTCAAAATGATGGGAAGTGATAGTTGCATGTGGGGTATGGCGGGGATGGGCCTAATAGCGATCTTGTTGATTATTGCACTGGGGCTTGGTGTTGCTGCGCTTATCAAGTACCTGTTTTTTAATAAGAAGCACTAAAACCAGCCAGTAAATGTGATCGACCTAATCCCTTGGAAAAACAGTAATTGATAAAGAGAGCATTCATGAGGCATATCCTACATTCTACTTATTACCTAGCCGCTGCAGGTCTGTTAGGTCTTATTACGTTGCCTGCGTTGGCGCAGGAAGCAGGAACCGATGCCAATGAGAGTCATCAGGCCGGCATTGCCGCTAATACTGAGTCTCCCTTGCCCAAGACGATTACCGTGTTGGTGGATCAAGGGTTCACATTCCATGGCATCTTCGAAGCGCCTGACGACCTCCAAGGCTATGCCTTGTCTTATGATAATGAGCCTATGGCGGCTTATATTTCTTCCTCTTCCGACTATGCCGTCATTGGTACGTTAATCGACCCCCAGGGCAATGCCGTCATGGAAAGCCAGCTTCAGGCTCTGGTGCTGGAACCCATGCTGGAAGCTGCCTGGAGTGCGTTTGAAAACACTCGTTTTATCTCGGAGGGGAATGATGATGCATCGCATATTGTTTACACACTAACAGACCCCAACTGCCCCTACTGCAACGCACTCTGGAAGAATTCACGCCCGCTAATCGAGCAAGGCGTACTACAGCTTCGTCACGTGCTGGTCGGCGTGCTATCAGAGGACAGTCTTCGCAAAGCTGCCGCAATCCTTGAAGCCGACAATCCGGCTAGCGCTCTCGAAACCCATGAATTGGAATTTCGCAATGGCGGCATAAAACCGGTGGAGCCGTCGGAGGAGAGTCAAGCGCTGCTCAGAAAGCATGCCCAGATCATGCGCGAGGCCGGTGCTACAGGGACGCCGACCAGCTACTACCGTGATGAAGCCGGGAAAGTACAGCGTATCAATGGTGCAGTGTCGACCGACCAGCTTCGCGAAATATTGGGTGTTGAATGATACTCCATCACGGTACAGGGCTGAGATGACATGTCTCCCTGCTCCCCACAACTGAGATGGACATGGCAACCAAGCTTAGTGTAAAGCAAAAGCTCTTTTTGGGGCTCTCTCTACTGATGGGCTTGGCGTCCCTCTATTGGATCCTGATGGAGACCGGCGCCTTGTCGGTCTTGACCGATAAGCAGGCCTTGCGTGAATGGGTTGATGGGTTGGGCGTCTGGGGGCCATTGGCCATCATCTTTATGATGATTACGGCCATTGTCATGAGCCCGATCCCCAGTGGTCCGATTGCCATGGTGGCCGGTGCGATCTACGGCCCAGTTTGGGGAACGGCCTATGTCGTTATCGGTGCCGAAGCCGGCGCTCTGCTCGCTTTCTGCATTGCTCGTTTGCTCGGCTATGAGGTAATGCAACGCTGGTCGCGTACGCGTCCCATCCTTAACTGGCTGGGGAAGGAACGCTCTCAAACCGGCTTGATGCTCATCGTTTTTGCATCCCGATTGGTGCCCTTCATTTCGTTTGATGCCATCAGCTACGCGGCAGGTATTACACCCCTGTCCTTCTGGCGCTTTTTGATCGCCACATTGGCCGGCGTAATCCCCACGGCGTATCTGATCGTCAAGTTCGGCGAAGTGCTAATTACCGCCGACTCCCGTGGTCTCACGATCGCGCTGGTCCTCATCAGTGGCATCACATTGCTGCCGCTGCTGGCGAAACGCCTATGGGCTCGGAAGCCATGACCGATGCAACCTAGTGCTCCAAATCAACTTCCGTAAGCACTAACAATGCTCAGCAGGCACTTACCCGCTACTACCTGTGAGACGTATACGTGAAATCTCGGACATTGCTATTTTTACCCCTATTGGGCTTTTTTGGTTTGAGCTTTTTCTTTTATCAGGGCTTATCAATGGATCCTAGCGCCAGAGATTCCCCCTTGTTAGCTCAGCCGTTTCCGGCCTTCAACCTGACGACGCTGGAAGACCCCTCAAGGGTCGTTGATGAATCTCTTTTTAAAGATAAGGTGACATTGGTCAATGTTTGGGGAGAGTGGTGCCCCACTTGCAAGCATGAAATGCCGCAGTTATTGGACTTAGCCGCGCGAGGCGTCCGCTTGGTTGGCATCAACTACAAGGATACCCAGGCAAAGGGACTCGAGTTTCTTGACGAGTTTGGGAATCCTTTTGAAGTCAATATTTTTGATCCAGAGGGTAACCTAGGTTTTGAGCTAGGTGTTTATGGCGCACCCGAAAGCTATCTGGTCGATACCGAGGGCACTATTCGTTACAAACATACAGGTTACATAACTTCTGAAGATGTTGAGCGAGTCATCCAGGAAGTCGAGAAGTGGAAACGATAAAACGGCTCTTAAGACGCAATAATTTTTGTTGATGACTCCAACAGTAACGATTGATTAAGGAAGATATATGCTGCAATACCCTCAAATCGACCCGATCGCCATCGCCATAGGCCCTCTTCAGATTCACTGGTATGGCTTAATGTATGTAATCGGGCTAGTGGCCGCTTGGTGGTTGGGTCGGCGTCGCGCCCACCGACTCGGCCTAAGCCACGATGATATAGGCGACCTGATCTTCTACGCCGCCATCGGCATCATCGTTGGCGGCCGCCTTGGCTATGCACTGTTTTACGGGCTCGAACAACTGCAAGCCAACCCCCTTTGGTTACTAAAAATCTGGGAAGGAGGCATGAGCTTTCATGGCGGCCTTGCCGGTGTGTTAGTGGCTGCCTGGCTGTTTGCTCGCAAACATCAACTGGCTTTTATTCAACTGACCGACTTCATTGCTCCGTTAGTCCCCATCGGCCTGGGAGCGGGTCGCCTCGGGAACTTCATCAATCACGAGTTACCGGGGAGAGTTAGTGATGTACCTTGGGCAATGGTGTTTCCATCCATGATGGAGCTGGGCCCAGAGCCACGGCATCCTTCGGCTCTCTACGAGTTTGCCCTTGAAGGTGTCGTGTTGTTTGCCGTGCTGTGGTGGCTATCGCGCCGACCACGTCAGCGGGGCCTCATCTCTGGGCTGTTCCTGCTTCTGTATGGAGCCTTCCGTTTCATCGTAGAGTTCGTGCGCCTCCCCGACCCTCAGTTGGGATTCATCGCTTTTGGCTGGTTAACCATGGGGCAGCTACTGACACTACCAATGATCGTCGCGGGCTTTGCTCTGGTCGCTTGGTCCAGAGGTCAGCCAATGGATAAGCCAAAGGCGGCGTTAAACTCATGAAACAAGTCTTCGCTTTTCTAACGGTGGCACTCTTTATAGTCACCCCGGTAGCGGCACGTGAAGAGATGTTTGAGGTTGGTGACAAAAGTTCCCCCTTTAACCGTTCGCCCCAACGTGACTTTCTACCGGCTAAAGAAGCCTTCCGAACCACCGCCTGGCGAGACGATGATCGAGTTTATATCGGCTTCACCGCCGCCGAAAATTACTACCTTCACCGGCATCAGTTCGCGATTGAGAGTCTCTCTCAAGATATCAATTTCGGTGAGTTGGCTTTGCCTCCTGGCGAGCCAATGTCGCACGCGTCTTTAGGGAACATTAACGTTTTCTACGATCAGGTGTTGGTGAGTGCGCCCATCGAGGCGAGCGACACCGTTACCGGGCCGCTGGCCATCATGGTGACCTTTCAGGGCTGTTCCGACCAAGGACTCTGCTATCCACCCGAACAGGTCGAACTCGTATCACCGTACGGTTCGCCTCCGGCGGCCTTCACCATCAGCCCCTCCCGTGATACGGCGGGTAGCTCCAAAGGTGCCCCTTAAATGAATCCCGCCGACATGAGCCTGCCGCCGCTGGCGGCGGCCTTCGTCTTCGGCTTGCTGGGAGGCGCGCACTGTATCGGCATGTGTGGCGGCATCATGAGTGCCCTGACCTTTGCTGTGCCCCCCAGCATGCGACAGCCGAGGCGTTTAGCAGGTCTGTTGCTCGGCTATAATTTAGGTCGTATCAGCAGCTACATGATCGCTGGTGCCTTGGTGGCCCTGCTCGGTTCCGTGCTCAACCATGCACTGGACAGCTTCGCCCTGGTGTTGCGTATCCTGGCGGCGGTCATGTTGATACTAATGGCACTGTATATCGCCAACTGGTGGAAGGGCTTGCTACGTATCGAGGCACTGGGGCGCGTCCTGTGGCGCCGCATCGAACCAATAGGCCGTCGCTTGATGCCTGTTGTAAAAGTACCCCAAGCATTCGCACTTGGCTCGCTATGGGGCTGGATGCCCTGTGGGCTAATCTATTCGATGCTGGCCTGGAGTCTTGCTGTAGCCGAGCCATTGCGTGCCGCCGCGATGATGGGGGCCCTTTGGGCTCGGCACCTTGCCTGCCGTCCTAGCGACCGGAGTGGCAGCGCGCCGTGTCTCAATATGGATACGTAGCCCCGCGACTCGTACGCTAGCAGCGCTGCTGATTATTACGTTTGCCGTCTGGCAACTCTGGCATCTGCAATCCATGATAGGGATGATGGATACGCACAGTGCCATGACTTCGCCGCATCACTAATGATTACTTCGCGAATCATTAGCCTCGAAAACTAATTTACCTGTCCCAAGCGATTCGATTAGTTCCTTCAGACTGAAGCTTTCAGTCATCTTGTCTTGGTTCATGTTATCTAACCATCGCTCTATCACCTGGAGTTCTTGGGTCCGCAAGTTCAGACGTCGCCTTTGAGTGGCGAGTGGTACTGGTTCATTAAACTCTACGGTGCCTTGATCCGCCCAAGATAATATTTGTTTGATCTCTGGAAGACTAACGCCCAGCGAACGCAGGCAGTCGATAAAACGTAGGCGCCCCAAGGACTCTATATCGTAGAGTTGATAACCGTTGCGCGGGTCGCGGTGCGGTTGCAACAACCCTTCCCTTGTATAGTGACGTACTGTTTCTGCCGTTACCCCTCCCGTCTGAGCCAGCTCGGAAACTCGCATTGGCTTACCCTCATTTGTTTACTCGTAGCCAGCTTACAACCGCCAGGCTGCCCAAAGGTCAAGTCTTCAATTGAGCGTTTATGGCAAACCTTTCGGTTGTACATCGAAATTTAAAATGAGGCCTTGACCTTAAAGTCTGCTTTAAGGATATCTTACAAAAGCACCTCTGCCACAAGGTAAAAACCGTAATCAAGTCCTACCACCAGCTCGTTTGGCAGAGTGATTCACACACGGAGGAGAGTGTCATGCGTAAACGTAATACTGCGATCCTGTTTACCGCCATTGTTGCTGCCAGTAGCTTCGGAGCTAGCTCGCTTCTTGCCCAAGAAGAGAATCAGCAGGAGCCGATGGAGGGCAATGACATGCATAGCAATATGATGCAAGAAGGTGGTATGCACGACATGATGGGCGATATGAAATCCGTGATGGAAAAATGTAACGCCATGATGGAAAACATGCAGCATGAGAACGACGACGCTTGAAACGACTCGGATGGGGTTGCTTGTACGCAAGCAACCTTTTTCTTATGCGGGCAGCGTCAATGAGACCTTCCGCCCTGTTAACTAACCGGACACTCAATATATGAAACATTGGCAAGCGTTAGCTGTTACGTCTTTGCTGGCTTTTCCCGTATCGGGATTGGCGGCTGATATATCAGCGACCCTCTACAAAAATCCCAATTGCGGGTGTTGTGCCGAATATGCCAAATATTTGGAACAAAACGGCTTCGACGTGGAGACGGTCGACACCCATGATCTAGTGGAAATGAAAGCCGAGTATAACGTCCCTGAAGAACTGCATGGCTGCCATACCACGGTCGTAGGAGACTATCTCTTCGAAGGGCATGTGCCTGTTGAGAGTGTGACCCAAGTGCTTGATGAAAAGCCCTCTATCATAGGGCTGAGTGTGCCGGGAATGCCGCTTGGCTCACCGGGCATGTCGGGAGAAAAACGCGGCCCGCTCGAGGTCTATGCCATAGCCTCGCAACCGACCGATAGCCCCGACATTTACGCGACTCACTAAGGGATAGTGTGGCGATGAAACTACCCATCCTGGCAGGATATCTCGTAGCCGTATTTCTGATGACTGCCACATCCCTTGCCATGGCCGCCCCGTCAGAAAGCTCAGGGCCACAAGGGTTTCTTCTCTGGGCCACCCCCAACGACGTATCGGAAATCAGTTTCGAGGATAGCGGCGGCACCCCTTTAACGTTGGCTGACTTTGAAGGAAAACTGATTTTACTCAACATCTGGGCAACATGGTGTGGGCCTTGTCGAGAGGAAATGCCCACTTTAGATGCCCTCCAGGCTGAGCTTGGCAGCGATAATTTTGAAGTGGTCGCCTTATCGATCGACCGTAAGGGGATCGAGATTGTTAATGAATTTTATCAAGAGATAGGCATTGAGCATCTGGCTCCCTATATAGATAAAACCGGGATGGCTAGTGCAGATCTTGGGGCTGTAGGTATTCCCACGACGCTGCTACTTGACCGCCAAGGCAAAGAAATTGGGCGCCTCGTGGGGGAAGCCGAGTGGAACACTCAAGACATGATCGACTTTCTTACCGAAATGATTGCAACCAGATAATGAGGTAGCACCATGAGTTGTTGTGACGACAAAACCCAACAGAGCAAACAAAAATCGGGGCTACAAGGCCTGTTGACAGGGCCTCGCGGCCTGATGTTGCTGGGTGGCGTGGCAGTGGCTGGCGGCCTTGCTTTTGGCTGGGATAACCTGGTCTTGCTCGGCATCGCGCCTATTCTATTGAGCCTATTGCCATGTCTCATTATGTGCGGATTAGGCCTATGCATAATGAAGTGCAAAGACAAAAAAGGTGAAGCGACCGAGCAAAGCGACGCTACCAATGTTCAGGCCCAGGTAGAAGACGCTTCAGAAGTGAATGCCGACACAGCGCCCACCACTCACCAAATAGTAGATCAAAGCGAGTCAATCAAGCAGTCCTCGTCAAAATTCCAAGCCTAGCATAGGTAAAGGATAATGCTTGAAGTAGCCAATATAGGACTTGCCACTGCCTTTCTGGCAGGCCTGATCTCGTTTATTTCGCCCTGTGTTTTGCCACTTGTGCCTGGCTATCTTTCATTCATGACCGGCCGCTCGCTCGGACAACTACAGGAAGCGGATAGACGAGAGCGTCTTCGGGTATTAACCCAGTCAATGTGGTTCGTGCTCGGTTTTTCAACCGTTTTTTTGATGCTGGGAGCCAGTGCCACAGCCATTGGTCGTCTGCTGTTGGTGTATCGCCAAGAAGCAAACCTAGTCGGTGGCCTTATCGTCATCCTGTTTGGTGCCTTCATGACCGGGCTCATGCCGTGGCGCTGGTTTCAGCAAGAATGGCGGTTTATGGGTCGACTGAAGGACGTCGGCGGAAGC
This sequence comes from Vreelandella titanicae, assembly GCF_014697095.1. Classification (NCBI taxonomy): domain Bacteria; kingdom Pseudomonadati; phylum Pseudomonadota; class Gammaproteobacteria; order Oceanospirillales; family Halomonadaceae; genus Vreelandella; species Vreelandella titanicae. The sequence goes on from NZ_CP059082.1 coordinate 430,680, forward strand.
CGCAGTGCGGCTTATCTGCTTGGTTTAGCGTTTGCATTTGGCTGGACCCCCTGCATTGGCCCGATTTTGGGTGCCATTCTTACCGTCAGCGCTTCCACGGCCAACGCCTGGAGCGGCATGGCGTTGCTCGGCGTTTATTCTTTGGGTCTGGGTGTGCCCTTCATGCTGAGTGCTATTTCGCTCGATCGCTTCATAAAGCACCAGAAATTCCTGCGTCGCTGGGGGCATTTCATACATATAGCGGCTGGGTTGATCATGATTCTGATGGGTAGCTTAATGATCACAGGCAAACTATCCGAGCTGTCATATTGGTTATTGCGTACTTTCCCTGCCCTAGGTGTTATCGGCTAATCGTTATTTAAGGAAATATTGAAATGCACATGATCGTGAGTCGTTTTTTACGTGTCTTCTTACTGACAGGCTTGGCCGCAGTCAGCTTTGGCAGCGCCATTACGGCCTTGGCAACTGAAGAAGGGTTGCTTGCACTGCAATATGACGTAACAGGCAAACGACTGTTTAAAATTGAGGCTAACCAACTATTCCAGCGTGCCGATGAAGGCATGACCTGGAATGCGATTCCCTTGCCCGAAGACGTGAATGAAGGCCAGTTGCGCGCGGTATCGGTCCCCTCCACTGATCCGCAAGCGCTCTATATCGCAGGCCCCTCAATCGGGGTGCAGCGTAGCACCGACAATGGAGAAACCTGGCAAGAGCTTAGCGCTAACCTACCTAGCCGAGAGGTTACTGCGCTAGCTGTACATCGCCGTCAGAACGAAACACTTTATGCGGTAATTGAAGAAGACGGCATCTACCAAAGCGAGGATGCTGGCACCACCTGGAAAAAAATGGACAGTGGTCCTTCACAAAAGATTAACCGACTCGTCCACTCTGACATGGAAGGCAGCATGCAGACCGGCTGGCTCTACGGGGTATCGGACGATGCGGTGCGTCTATCGATGGACTGCTTTTGCGGTTGGAGACCGACCGGAGCACTTGATGCTGGCAGCGTCTATGATGTGGCTTATAGCCTTGGCAACCCAAAGCGAGTCTATGTGGTTACACAGCAAGGACTATGGCGTAGTGAAACGGGTGGTCAAGAGTGGCAACAAGTAGCTGGTGACGGCACAGAGCTCGTTGCACTCACACTCTCCGCCAAAGACACTCTCTATGGTTTAAACCAGAAAGGGGAACTTCTACACAGTGAAGACGAAGGCCAATCCTGGACTTATCCCGATGCGTAAGCACTGTTTTTTCACTGCCTCATGGCTGACGCTAATGGTTGTGGGGCACGCCATGGCTGAGGACCGTCCTTTTTCAAGCGATACTCCTCAGCTGGAAGACGGAAAAAGAGTTTACCGACAATACTGTGCTAGTTGCCACGGTACACAAGGCGAAGGCATGCCCAACTGGGAAGAGCAAAATGCTCTAGGCGAGTTACCTGCTCCACCACATGGGCCAGAGGGCCATACCTGGAAACACTCTGATGCCATGCTCTACCGAATTATTGCCGAGGGTTGGCGCGACCCCTGGAATAAAACCGATAGGCTAACGATGCCAGCGTATCAGGAAGTTTTGGCTCCCAGCGAGATACGAGATGTGGTGAATTATCTCAAGATATTATGGACACAAGAGCAAAGGCGTCACCAAGCAGACGAAAGTATTGAGAACCCCTTTCCAATACAAACTGGAATACCCCCAGAGTAAATAATAGTGTCTATGCCCTATAACAAATTTTCTTAGTCACCTTATGGGTCACCACACTGTTAGCTACCGTCTCAACCGCCCACTTGTGTTATTAAGTAGAAAACAACCTCTTGGTCCTTTTAACTCCGACAAACCTGCTCCCGGCGAATGCTAGCCCTTACTTAGAAAACCAACTTCGCATTGTCAGCGAATAAATATACACTTTAGCGAATCTCAAATGTTTATGTTGAGACATGGAAGTTAACAAATTTCATATAAAATAAACTTATTACCTAACGACTGAGGCGCCTTCAGGCTTAGTAAGATTGACTGGCTCACTTCACAATAAAGTTTTCGTCGCGCCACATATTTGATCTGAAGGCTGTGGAAGGGAGTTAGATTATTATGTTAGGTAAGCAATATAGTGTTAATAAACAACTAAGAGGTTCATAACGGTGACAACGACCCACTCCAGCGCTCGCGCTTATGGTTGCAAACAGGAGAGTACATATGTCCGTTTGGCTTGTAGATCGTTGACCTGCTCGTGCACATGGGCCTTAGGTGAACGTAAACCTGCTGACTTCGCGATAAGAGATTGACGCGTTTACAGAGCAGGAACATGTCGATACGATTTCCCAGGGATATCTGGGCTATGAACGTATTGGCGGCTATGAAGAGCTTCATGAGCACCTGGGAGTTAGCGTTTCAGACCCTAATGCGACCACCTATCGCCCTGTGCTGGCAATTTTTGCCACTGCGTTACTCATCGATTTTTCTGCCAGTTGGGAGGTTCAGTGCATAATATTCACTGCACGCGTGCTAGAGTATGCCGTAGCCACAGCGATCATACCCCCGGGTCTGCAAAAGCTGCAGGGCGTAGCGAGCTTTAGCGCCATGTTTCTCAACTATGACCTGCACGCCCAGCGCCAAGTCCCCTTCAGTTACGTTTACCTTCACGCCTAGATACTTCCGAAGCTACTAATTGCTGGCCGATACGCTTATCTGGCTGGCTGCGCCACTGGCGCTATTCGTTGGCACCGTGTGACAGGTTCTGTCTTTAAAGCGATATACCTCGATAAACGTGAGCTCAAGTGCGCCTGTGTCGGCAACAGTAATACCCATTAAGCTTTGTATCGCTCACCGAAAACCTAATGATGATGGGAATGAGGCTATGGATACCGCTTGGGTAATTATCGCCTACTTTTTGCGAGGCGCTTGATCAGGATCATATTTCCCTCCGATGCTGTTCAGGTTGCGTTCAGACAAATCATCCATGCTGTTATTGGGGTTATTTATTTGATTTTTCCCAAACCAACGGCCTTAACTGCTGTTGGCTCTTTGGGCGAGTTACTGAGGTGATTATGAGTAACAGTACAAGTAGTCGTTTGCTGATGTTGTGGGTGCCACTTGCTGGGTTTGTCATTTGGGCGGGATACCTGATTGGAACCGAGCACCGTCTCCACCTATTTCAGTTCTTACCTTTCCTCTTTTTGGCAGCATGCCCACTGATGCATATTTTCATGCATAAACACCACGGCGGTCATAAGGACAAAATAGACAAGGACTGAACCACTCTATATATACATGTACGCGCCTGGGAGAAAGACCATGAAAACGACACAACAAGAGCACCGCTTGGGTGTTTCCAAAAACACACTGGTGACTCGGAATTTAAAAATCAAGCCTAGTAAATCCAAACGCATTGAAGAAGCGCTGTCAGATATCGACCGACTCTATGGAATGGATAAGGTGGTCTACAACGAGAAAAACCGAAATATCAGCCTTGCTTACGATGCGCTGAGGCTCTGCATCGATGACGTTGAAAAAATTCTCAAGCTCCATGACATACAGGTCAGCGCTGATCGGTGGAACCGCTTTAAGAAGGAGTATTACCGTTTCGTCGATCAGAACGTTAAAGACAACGCTAAACAGGAACCTTGGAGCTGTCATTAATAGTCATAACGGCTACATGACACAACCAGGAGCAAGACTAGCTAGTTTAGGGTAAGAGCTGCTTGCCTGTGGCCTCGCAAAATCAGACCTTCCGTTAGTCATTTGCCATGTGGCTGCACATAGGTTCTATATTTAATTTATATAGCATCAAAAAACACCGCACAGGAGTCCTCGGCAGTTATTGCTGCTGTGGTTGCCGTTAATACAAGGAGTCGCTTTCATGGTTGGGCAGGATAGAACGCCACAATATAAAGAAAACAGTCTTTCGTTGGTCGGTGCCGTTGCATTAGGCACCGGCGTGATGATTGGGGCCGGTATTTTTGCGCTAACCGGCCAAATGGCCGAAATGACTGGTCGGCTATTTCCTCTAGCCTTTCTGGCCGCTGCCGTCATTGTCTCTTTCAGCGCTTATTCTTACGTTAAAATGTCCAATACCTTCCCATCAGCAGGTGGGATTGGCATGTATTTACAGAAAGCGTATGGCCCGACGCTTCCCACCGCCTTTCATGCCCTCCTGATGTATTTTTCCATGGTGATCGCACAGAGTTTTTTGGCGAGAACGTTTGGTTCCTACACGCTTGAGTTGTTTGACCTGGGGGATCGTTCACTATTTGTGCCCCTACTCGGGGTTGGTTTACTGCTAATAGCCTTTTTGATCAATTTATCCGCCAACCGCTTGATCGAGACCGTCGCCTCGGTGCTCGGATTTATCAAAATAGGTGGCATTATAGTGTTTGGTATTGTCGGCGTGTTTATTGCCGACTCCATCGAAATGGGTGCTGGCAACGATGCACCTACGCCTACGATAACGGGCTTTTTAGGTGCTACGGCGCTCGGCATACTGGCATTTAAAGGCTTCACGACGATTACCAATAGTGGTTCGGAGCTTAAAGATCCTAAGCGGAATCTTGGCAAAGCTATCACGATCTCGATTGCGCTATGCGTGGTGATCTATGCCCTTGTCGGTTTTGCCGTTGCCAGCAACCTATCTTTGCCTGAAATTATCGAAACCCAAGACTACTCCCTGGCCGCCGCTGCCCGTCCCGCACTGGGTGAAGCGGCAGTTGCGTTTACCGTCATTCTCGCCATGTTGGCAACGGCGGGCGGTATCATCGCCAGCGTCTTTGCCGTTTCACGCATGCTCGCCATGCTGACAGAAATGAAGCTGGTTCCTCACCGCCATTTCCACATGCCCGGCAGTGTACAAAAGCATACACTGGTGTACACCATCGTATTTGGCTTAGTGCTCACCGCTTTTTTTGACCTGAGCCGCATCGCAGCATTAGGCATCATTTTCTACCTGATCATGGATATGGCCATCCACTGGGGTGTGCTTCGTCATCTCAAGGACAGAGTGGGGGCTAATCCTGTTATTCCTAGCATTGCCATACTACTAGATGCTGTCGTGTTAATCGGCTTTTTATGGGTAAAAGCCATCTCGGACCCCATGGTGCTCATCGTTGCTGGCGTAGTAATGGCTACTCTTTTACTCGGCGAATGGATTTTCCTATCCAAACGCGACGCTTCAAACGATAGCGAGCACTCTCACACTCATTAACGTTAATAGCGTTATAGGAGGTACCAAATGGACGTTAGAACCTTTGGTGAATTGATCGATTGGACCCGTCAGTTACACGAGCATCTTGCAGCTTGCCTTGCTCATTGCGCCGATATACACGAAGAAGAGCGCGCTCGCATGTTGCTCAATTACTTAGCTGCACAGGAAGCGGAAATGCAGCGCGTTGTGGCGCGCTTTGAACAGACTGCTGACGCGAAAGCATTAAAAACCTACGTTTATGACTATTTGGAGCATAAACCTATCCGTACGCATCGTACCTGCGATGCGCCCTATTCCACGCTAAGTGTTGACGACATTTGCCGAGAGGTTTTTGATTTCCATGAACAAACGATAAACCTTTATCGAACCCTCGTTGGCAAAGCGGAAATTCCTGAGGCTAAAGAGCTCTTAGATTCCCTTTTAGCACTTGAAGAGCACGAAGCCATGCGCCTTGTTCGCCAAACGGGGAGAATGAACGATGTCTGAAGACCATAACGAGACAAAGGTGAAAGACCCTGTTTGTGGCATGGACGTTGATCCCCATACCTCCCGCCACCGTGCCGATCACGCGGGTAAGACTTGGTACTTCTGCTCAGAAAAGTGTCAGGAAAAGTTTATTGCCAAGCCTGATGCGTATCTTGAGCCAAGCAAACAGTCACAAGCGTCAGTACCCTCGGGGTCTATTTATACTTGCCCGATGCACCCAGAAGTTCGACGAGAAGGCCCAGGCGACTGTCCAATCTGTGGCATGGCGCTGGAACCTGAGACCGTCTCTGCTGACACCGGCCCTTCGGACGAACTCAAGGACATGACCAGGCGTTTCTGGATCGGCCTAGTACTGACCCTCCCCGTGTTTGCCCTAGAAATGGGTGGCCACGTGTTTGGCCTTATGCATTTTATTTCCCAGCAAACCTCTAACTGGATTCAACTGCTGCTGGCAACGCCGGTAGTCGTCTGGGCAGGTTGGCCATTCTTTGTACGCGGATGGCGTTCGCTAGTGCATCGCAGCCTTAATATGTTCACGCTAATCGCGATCGGTACCGGCACCGCGTTGCTCTACAGTTTGCTGGCCACCCTCACACCGGGCATCTTTCCCGACGCCTTCCGTCAAGCCGATGGTTCGGTGGCCGTTTATTTCGAAGCAGCGGCAGTGATTGTCGTTTTAGTTTTACTGGGACAAGTATTAGAGCTACGCGCTCGTGAAAAAACCTCTGGCGCTATTCGTGCTCTGCTCGACTTGGCGCCTGCTACCGCTCGACGCCTTGATGATCAGGGCAATGAGGAAGATATCTCTCTTGACCAGGTTCAGGTAGGGGATCGTCTCCGGGTGCGCCCCGGCGATAAGGTGCCATTAGACGGCGAAGTGATGGAAGGTCGTTCCAACGTTGACGAATCCATGGTTACCGGCGAACCGCTAGCGGTAAAAAAAGAAGTTGGCGATGGCGTTATTGGCGGCAGTATCAATGGGCAAGGATCATTCGTCATGCGCGCTGACAAGGTTGGCCAAGACACGATGCTGTCGCAAATTGTGCAAATGGTCGCCAGCGCCCAGCGTAGCCGCGCACCCATTCAAGGGCTTGCCGACAAAGTCGCCAGCATCTTTGTACCCGTCGTTATTCTCATTGCCGTTGTGGCTTTCATCGCCTGGTCATTGTGGGGCCCTACCCCGCCGATGGCGTTTGGCCTGATTGCGGCGGTTAGTGTTCTGATCATTGCCTGCCCGTGCGCGCTAGGCCTCGCTACCCCCATGTCGATTATGGTGGGTGTAGGGCGCGGTGCCCAGTTAGGCGTGTTGATCCGCGACGCCGAAGCTCTTGAACGTCTAGAGAAGGTCGACACCGTCGTCGTCGACAAAACCGGCACGCTTACCGAAGGCAAACCACGAGTGACCGAGTTGATTCTCACTGAAGGCATTGCTGAATCGGAGCTTTTGCGCTTGGCAGCTAGTCTTGAGCGAGGCAGCGAGCATCCCTTGGCCCATGCGATAGTCGAAAAGGCTAAAGAGGCAGAGGTAAAATTAACAGAAGCGTTGGACTTCGAGGCTCCCAACGGCATGGGCGTTATAGGCCAGATAGATGGCAAGCGTATTGCCCTGGGCAATCGGCTCTTGATGGAAAGCGAAGGCGTTAACACCCAGTCTCAAGACACACGCGCCGATCAATTGCGCAGTGACGGTGCTACAGTCATCTTTGCGAGCATCGACGGGAATTTGGCTGGGCTTCTCGCCATTGCTGATCCTATCAAGGAAACCACCGAAGAAGCCATTCGTTCACTCCAGGCTGACGGTATTCGAGTGGTGATGCTGACAGGCGATAATCGTACCTCCGCAGAAGCTGTGGCGCGTCGGCTAAGCATTGATGAGGTCGAAGCTGAAGTGCTTCCAGAAGACAAGGGCCGAGTGATTCAGCGTCTCCGTGATGAAGGGCGCATTGTTGTCATGGCCGGCGACGGCGTGAACGATGCACCTGCGCTGGCTACAGCGGATGTCGGCATTGCCATGGGAACCGGTACCGACGTAGCAATAGAAAGCGCTGGGGTTACCCTACTGCGAGGAGATCTTACCGGTATTGCCACGGCGCATAAACTCTCTAAAGCCACCATGCGTAATATCCGCCAAAATCTCTTTTTTGCCTTTGCTTACAACGCGGCAGGCATCCCCATTGCCGCAGGGATTTTGTACCCCTTCACAGGTATGCTGTTATCACCGATTATCGCGGCGGCGGCGATGTCACTCTCTTCAGTGAGCGTGATTGGCAATGCTTTACGACTTAGGATGATTGCTATGAAGTAAGACATGACGGTCTCAATGAATCGCCCCGGGTTTCGTAGACACCTCTAGGCCTTATACTAAAGGTACCTAGGAGGATCCATGAGCCGTCCCCGTTACACTGAAGAATTCAAAATCGAAGCCGTTAAACAGGTGGTAGAACGCGGCCATCGCGTTGCCGAGGTTGCTGAGCGTTTAGGCGTGTCAGGCCACAGCTTGTACCACTGGATCAAACGCTACGATAAGCCGGTAGAACAACGGCAAGAAGATGATGATCTCCAAGCTGAAAACCGTCGTTTGAAGGCTGAACTAAAACGCGTGTCAGAAGAGCGAGATATATTAAAAAACCGTTATGGGTTGGCACCCGCTTGTAGGTACAGAAACCCGACGGCGCCCTATACTCAGCTTGTGTGCCAGGGGCGCAGCCGTTGGCTTTTTGGTGGTCGACCCCGTTAAAAAACGTGGCTCGGGTGGCGTTCTGGACTTGAAAGTGGTGACACCGTTTGAGGTGATCCCGGTTAGGAAGGTAGATGTCATCAACGCCACCTCCTCTGGCCCTTCCGTCATTTTCGGTTGCTGAGGAGATGCTGTCATGGCTCGTCATTCCTCCCGCTCCACTCGGCAGCGGGACAAGTTACAAGTCGTTCACCCCAATGCCGCAGCGATAGATATTGGTTCACGTTTTCATGTTGTAGCGATTCCCCCTGATCGGGATCCGCAACCGGTACGACGCTTTGATACCTTTACGGGCGATTTGCGTCGCCTAGCTGATTGGTTAGCGGAAAAGAACATCGTGACCATCGCAATGGAATCGACAGGTGTGTACTGGATCCCCGTTTACGAACTCTTGGAAGAACGCGGTTTTGACGTGATTCTGGTCAATGCCCGTGAGGCCAAGAATGTCCCAGGGCGCAAGACGGATATCAACGATGCTCAGTGGCTACAACGCTTGCATTCCTATGGACTGCTGCGTGGCAGCTTTCGTCCGACTCAAGAGCTTGCCAGTCTACGAGCGTTACTACGCCAGCGGGAAAGGTTACTGGAATATTGTGCCTCTCATATTCAGCATATGCAGAAAGCATTGATGGAGATGAATTTGCAACTTCATCACGTTGTGTCTGATATCACCGGTAAAACAGGGATGCGGATTCTGCGCGCTATTGTCCAGGGGCAGCATGACTCCGCTGTACTAGCCTCCTTTCGTGATCCGCGCTGTAAAGCCAGTGAGGAAACAATTCGTCAAAGCTTGGAGGGCCACTACCGCGAGGAACATCTACTCACACTGCGTCAGTCTCTCGCTTTGTACGACACTTACCATGAGCATGTCGCCGAATGCGATCAGCTTATTGAAGCGACTCTCAAACGGCTTTCACTTGCAACGCCAGCGCCTGAAGGTTCCCTACCTGACGCTCGCCATCGGGATGCTAACCCTAATGCGCCAGCGTTCGACGTACGCCATTCCCTATTTCAGGTACTGGGCATTGATCTAACTCAGATCCACGGACTCGGTCCTTACTTGGTGCTCAAGCTAATTAGCGAGTGTGGTACGGATATGAGCCGTTGGCCCACGGTCAAACACTTTACCTCCTGGCTAGCATTGTCACCGGGAAGCAAGATCTCCGGTGGCAAGGTACTCTCGTCACGCACTCGACGAACCAAGAATCGAGCAGCTGCCTTGCTGCGCCTAGCGGCCACCACTATTGGGCGTTCTCAAACAGGCCTTGGTGCTTTTTACCGCCGGTTGGCGAGTCGGCTAGGTAAGGCTAAAGCTGTCACTGCGACAGCTAGGAAAATTGCCGTTTTATTCTACAACGTCCTGCGCTACGGCTGGGTTTATCAAGATCCTGGTGCTGACTACTATGAGGAACGCTACCACCAACGTATTGTTCGTAATTTACAACGCCGTGCGCAATCATTAGGCTTTGAATTGGCCCCAATAACAGACCCCAGCCAACGGGTTTCTTAGGAAGGCCACCGCGTACTTCGCCAGAGAGTCCGACTGAGGTACGCGTTTATTCAAAAGCATGCGAGTCAATATCCGGTACGGCGCTTGTGCCGCATGATGGCCGTGCATCCTAGTGGCTACTATGCATGGTGTAAAAAAGCACTGTCTAATCGAGACCGGGATGATCAGCGTCTATTGGGATTGATCAAGCATGCGTGGCTTGAAAGTGGCGGTGTATATGGCTATCGCAAGGTCTATCAGGATTTGCGTGAGGCTGGCGAAGCCTGCGGTAAGCACCGAGTGGCCCGCCTGATGCGTAGGGAAGGTTTACGCTCTCAGACGGGCTATCGACGACGCCCTGGCTGCTATGGCGGCGGAAAACCGGTGTTGTATCACCCAACCATTTAGACCGTCAGTTTGAAGTAACAGCGCCCAATGTTGCTTGGGTGACAGATATTACGTACATCCGAACGTACGAAGGCTGGCTTTACTTAGCGGTGGTGATCGACCTGTTTTCCCGTCAAGTGGTTGGCTGGTCGATGAAGTCTCGTATGACGACGGAGTTAGTGCTGGATGCTTTGTTATCGGCAGTCTGGCGACGCAAGCCACAAGAAACTGTGATGGTGCATTCAGATCAAGGAAGCCAATTCAGCAGCGGAGATTGACAAAGCTTTCTGAAAGCCAATCACTTGGTGGGCAGCATGAGTCGGCGTGGTAACTGTCATGATAACGCCGTTGCTGAGAGCTTTTTTCAACTCCTCAAGCGAGAGCGGATCAAGCGACAGATTTATTCGACACGGGAAGCGGCTAGACGCGACGTGTTCAATTATATCGAAATGTTTTACAACCCAAAGCGCCGACACGGCACAAGTGATAACTTGTCACCGGTTGAGTATGAAAGGCGTTACTTTAAGAGCCTAACGGGTGTCTAGAATATCCGGGGCGATTCACAATAACCAAGTAAGTTAAGTGTTGCACTTAGTTATTGAGACCGCACTAATGATGATCAGACGCTAATTCACTGGCAATGGTTTTCATTGCGAGTTTGCGTAATTTTAACCCTCTTGCTAACCGCTCTTCTCATGCTCTTTGAGATAACAGCAATTGAACTTATCATTGCTACTTTCAGCATTGGGGTGAGTGGCCTATCCCTACTACTGAGTTCAAGCAGTGTAAGCAACCCTCTGTACCTCCTTTTCCATCCTTTAGAGGATGAGGTTTTAGATACGCTTGACGCGATAGGTATTGCAGGGGTGGGCACTGTGGTTGTTTTATGCCTCTTGGCTTAATCGCCCCTGGCGACTTACGATTACCAGCTTTATACGACGGCAGTAAAACATACAATACTTGACCTATAGGCAACCCCAGGCACTACGCTTGTAGCCTTGATAAGGCAAAAATAGGGAGGTTGCCATGGCATCATCACAGCAAAACGCGCGGGTTTACCGGATGAAAACCGCCGAGCATATCTGCCCGTTTGGTCTGAAGACCGTTGATCTACTCAAACGCAAAGGCTTTAAGGTCGACGACCACACCTTAACGTCTCGCGATGAAATCGACGCGTTCAAGCAAAAGGAAAACGTCGACACGACGCCCCAGGTGTATATCGGTGACCAACGCATAGGTGGCTACGAAGAGCTACGCAAACATTTAGGAATGAGCGTTCCCAATGCAAAAGGAACTACTTATCGGCCAGTCATTGCCATTTTCGCTACTGCGCTGCTAATCGGCTTGGCGATTAGTTGGGCGACCCAGGGCACACTATTCACGGCGCGCATGCCGGAGTTCGCCGTTGCTACGGCGATGGTGCTGCTGGGCTTGCAGAAACTGCAGGATGTCGAAAATTTCAGCAGCATGTTTTTGAATTACGACCTTTTGGCCCAGCGCTACGTGCCCTACAGCTATTTTTACCCCTACGCCGAGACACTTGCAGGCATTTTAATGCTGGCCGGGGCATTGATTTGGCTGGTAGCACCACTGGCGCTATTTGTTGGCACGGTGGGGGCAGTCTCCGTCTTTAAAGCCGTGTATATCGACAAGCGTGAGCTTAAATGTGCCTGCGTCGGCGGTAACAGCAATGTGCCACTGGGTTTTGTGTCGCTAACCGAAAACCTCGTAATGATCGCTATGGGGCTGTGGATGCCGTTGCGGATGTTGTTGGGGTAAGACCCTCCCTCTTATGCCAAGCCATGATATGGGTCAGTTAATTGACTGGCCCGTATTCAGGTTGCGTTCAGCTAACTAAACCACACTTGGTGTTGAACTTATCCCACGCTGGCCCAAGGCAGTGAACATGCACGCCTTTGGCTTATTCCATAGGAGTGTTTGCATGGCTGACCAGGATAGAACGCCACAGTACGAAGAAGGAAGTCTCTCACTCATCGGTGCTGTAGCACTTGGCACTGGAGTAATGATCGGCGCAGGCATCTTTGCGTTAACTGGACAGATGGCGGAAATGACCGGCCCTCTATTTCCCCTAGCCTTTTTGGCTGCCGCGGTTATTGTCTCTTTCAGCGCTTACTCTTACGTTAAAATGTCCAATACCTACCCATCCGCCGGGGGTATAGGCATGTATTTGCAAAAAGCTTATGGCACAACGCTTCCTACCGCCTTTCACGCTCTCTTGATGTATTTTTCCATGGTGATCGCCCAAAGCTTTTTAGCGAGAACTTTCGGTTCTTACACTCTGGAGTTATTTGACCTGGGCGATCGCTTGCTGTTTGTGCCACTACTCGGTGTGGGCTTATTACTAGCGGCTTTTTTGATTAATTTATCCGCCAATAAGTTGATCGAGACAGTCGCCTCGGTGCTGGGTTTCATCAAAATTGGCGGCATCATCGTATTTGGTGTTGTCGGTGTTTTTATTGCCGATACTATCGAAATGGGTACTGGCAGGGATGCACCATCCCCAACTATCTCCGGTTTTTTAGGCGCAACGGCGTTAGGTATTCTGGCATTCAAGGGCTTTACGACTATTACCAACAGCGGCTCGGAGCTGAAAAACCCCAAACGTAATCTGGGCAAGGCCATCATGATCTCTATCGGCCTGTGCGTGGTGATCTATGCGCTTGTCGGCTTTGCCGTTGCCAGTAACCTTTCCTTATCCGAAATTATTGCAACGCAAGATTATTCGCTAGCGGCAGCGGCCCGGCCCGCGCTGGGTGAAGCTGCCGTTGGCTTTACCGTTATTTTAGCCATGCTGGCAACAGCAGGCGGAATCATCGCCAGTGTATTCGCGGTATCACGCATGCTCGCCATGCTGACCGAAATGAACCTGGTCCCGCACCGCCACTTTCATATGCCAGGTAGCCTGCAGAAGCACACGCTGGTGTACACCATTGTGTTTGGTTTAGTGCTGACCGCATTTTTTGACCTTAGCCGCATCGCGGCGCTCGGCATTATTTTTTACCTGATCATGGATATCGCCATCCATTGGGGAGTACTGCGCCATCTCAGGGAAAGCGTAGGCGCTAACGCGATCATTCCAAGCATCGCCATTTTGTTAGATGCCTTTGTATTAGGGGGCTTTGTATGGGTCAAAGCCACTTCCGACCCCCTGGTTCTTATCGTTGCCACCATAGTGATGGCCGTATTATTGGTAGGAGAATGGCTATTTCTTACTAGGCGCAATAATTCGGACGATAGCGGCACTTCGCACTCCCTCTAACCATAGGTTCACAGATGCAGCTTCACTGAGATCAAAATATTTAATAATAATTAGAATATTTAGCAACTTAGAAATGGATTCCTCGAGGTAAAGAGCTAAAAAAGCGGCGTTATTCTTAGTATTGCCATCCCACACAATATTTATAGTGGCGGTTTGAAGCTGTGAAAATCGTATTCAGAGAAACCGTATTAAGTTTAGAAAGCTGCTTTATGCAATTAGGCTTGATATCAATTCTGCAAGCATATGATTTCAAAAATAATTAGTGGCCATGAATGACACTGTCTAATTTTTTTCTAGACCCTCAAACGCAGAATGCTACTCAGGGGATGCACGACTCCTTTTTAGTCATACTTTCGTGGCTGGTAGCTTTGGCGGCTTCCTATGCTGGTTTGGATATCATCAAACTGGTGGGCAAAGTGGCTCACTCAGGGTGGCGCAGCGTATGGCTCTTCGCCGGGGCTAGTGCAATGGGGCTGGGTGTATGGAGCATGCATTTTATTGGTATGCATGCTTACCTTCTTGACTTCCCGGTCACCCATGAGCCTGCTTTAACACTGTTATCCATCTTTCCGGCGATTTTTGGTAGCTATAGCGCGATGGTGGTACTCGCCCGTAAAGCGCCGACACACCGTGCCATGGTGTTTGCGGGTATAAGCCTCGGTATAGGTATTGGTGTAATGCATTACAGCGGCATGGCCGCTATGCGTATGCCTGCTGAGCTGTACTATGCGATGGACCTCTTCTTGTTATCGCTTCTGGTAGCCATTGGTTTAGGTATTTTAAGTGTTTATGCCTACGGCTTATGCAAACAGGAGTGGGGGATGCAGCGCTCCAGACGCTGTGCCTTCATCGCAGCGTTTTGTGTCTCTTTAGGTGTCTGTGGGATGCATTATGTGGCCATGCAAGCAGCATGGTTTGTGCCTATTCCCGACTCAGCAGCTCCTTCGATGCTGCCAAAAGCTCACTGGCTTACTTATCTCATTGGCGGTATTGCTGTTTTTACCGCATTGCTGACGTTAGTGGCAACCAGCGTGCAGCGTCGTCTTCAGGATAGCGAGCGCCATCATCACATGACGCAAACGCGGCTACTTGAGGTTATCGCCGCCCTTCAAGACGGTGTCGTACTGCTAGATCACACCTCACGCATCCGTCTGTCCAATGCAGCGTTTGAGCGGCTAACGGGATTGAATCCAGCGCAGTTAGTCGGAACAAAACTTAGTCAAATACCGTATGCCAAAGACAGCCAATCGTTAAATGAAGATATTCGGCGAGCGCTAAAAACGCATGGTGAATGGAGCGGTATGATCACTGCGTTACATGCTAATGAACACCCATTTCCCGCCTGGCTGAGCGTTAATCGTGTTACCTATACTGACAGCAGCGAGAGCGACTATGTCGCCCTACTAAGCGACCGTTCAGAAGAGCAACAAGCCCAGCAGCGTATTCGCTATCTGGCTTACCACGACACCCTAACAACACTGCCAAATCGGCGGGCCTTACAAGAACGCTTGTCTGAAAGTGGGCAGGCCCATAATAGGGTCAACAGGCAAGCATTGTTGGCGCTCTTAGATATTGATCGATTCAAAGTGTTGAACGACAGCTTAGGCCAAGATATAGGCGATGAGCTGTTGCGCCAGTTAGGAAAACGTCTTCAACAATGGGCAGGGGCAGATGTATACGTAGCGCGGCTAGACGGCAATGAATTCGCCTTGTTAGGAGAGCTTTCATTCACAAAACAAACGGATGCTGAGCAGGAAGCAACACGTCTCATTGAAGATATATTGCGCTCCTTGACCGCTGATTACCTGCTTCAAGGGCACACTTATCCTTGTCGGATAAACGTGGGGATACTGACGTTTAGTCCACTCAAAAAAGAGCGTGCTGCACAGCTTTTTAAGCGAGCAGGTCTCGCGCTGCTAGAAGCCAAGCGACAACGTGATGGGCAGCCTCAGCTCTTTCGCCAAGAACAAGAGCACGAATTAGAGGAGCGCCTGACCCTTGAGCGTGAACTGAGGCATGCGATTGACCACGACGAATTGTGCTTATATTTACAGCCTCAGGTGGATGCCGAAAGGTGTGTTTTAGGTGCGGAAGCACTAGTGCGCTGGCATCATCCAGACAAAGGCCTTATTTCACCTGGGCGCTTTATTCCTTTAGCTGAGGAGACAGGACTTATCTTGCCGCTAGGAAAGTGGGTGTTACTGGAAGGGTGTCGCCTGTTGGGCCAGTGGCGCCAAGACCCATATCTTCATAACCTGAAGCTCTCAATCAATGTAAGCGTTCGCCAGTTCCAGCAGCCAGATTTTACGGATCAAGTGATGGCGGCGATTGAACAGAATGCTGTCCCACCCGAACGTTTAACGCTGGAGCTAACAGAATCCCTATTGTTGAGCGACCCTGCAGGCACCATCGAAAAAATGCAGCGGTTACGGCGTATCGGTATCAGCTTTGCGCTGGACGATTTTGGCACCGGATACTCCTCGCTTGCATACCTTAAGCTACTGCCACTAAACACCCTCAAAATTGACATCGCCTTCGTAAGAGATTTAACACTTGATATGCAAGCGACCCCTATAGCCGCGACGATCGTTGCACTGGCAGATAGCTTGAAACTTAAAGTCATTGCTGAGGGGGTTGAAACAGAAGAACAACGCTTAGTACTTGCCAATCTGGGATGCAAAATTTATCAAGGCTTCCTCTTTGGTAGGCCAGTGCCTGATAAATTGTTCCTCAACCACGTTAGTGCCAGAAATTGATGAACATTTTAAGCACTTGGTATGATGCTAAAAATTTCAATAGTGAAAGCAATTATAAATCTATATTTTAGTTAGGTGGTGGGCATTAAACGGAGGAAGTAATGGGAACATCGGACGATATAGGCCAAGCAATTTTCGCGTATCGTTCTTTCGATCTACGCGACCGTTTTCCTCAACCGTTAGAGACGTTTCGTGAAGCCCTGGCTTGTTTACAAAGCGATGATGCCTATATGGCCGCAATGAGCGGAGAGATCATAGCGTATTTGAGGGGCGGAGGTACGGTACAGATTCCTGATGACTTTTTCATTCATCGTTCAGTCAATAGTGTTGCTCTCTTGGGTGAAGAAGAAAATGATGCTATTTGCCTAGCAGTGGAAGCCTGGCTTCTTGAAAGGCTGGCTCAAATCAATGCTGATTTTTCACAACCCGAAACGTCAAGAATAAGGCCCTACAAGCTAGAGCTACTGCTCGACCAATGTGACGCGAATGCTGATGAAACAGACGAGGTACACGCTTGGCGTGACCTAACTGAAGTGGGGCGGGAGCAGCTTGATGAATGCGCGGCCCCCAAGAGGCCAATATAAATATTGTTTGATATCAGGCGCGCAAATTGTGTGGCCACATTAACTACGGGTGGGCAATTATGATCAAATCATCTGAAAAATGGGCAAGAAGACAACCGCTTCCCTACTCTGAAAAAGAGTTGGTGGCCAACCTCACGCCACAATCCGCCCACGCGGATGAAATAGCCTTACTCGTCCCCGGTGAATTTGAACCTAGGCATAGTCCAGCTGAGGATAAGGCTTCCTCAGGTGAAGCACGAATCTATGCACGATGAGTTCTGTGCTGGAGTATTAAGTGACGGCATAACCCATAGGAAAAATGGATAACAATGGTGCTAACGCCAGGAAATCTGCTTTTATCATTGTTAAGATTTATAAATAAATTGAAAGAGATATCACTGATGACAGCAAAAGACTTTGAACACGCGCCTGGTACAGCATCTCGTCCTCTACGCATCACCACTCCTTCCGGCGAAACGTTCATACTGGGCAAAACGACAAATCCTGAGAAAGAACAAGATAGTGAAGCTTTGCTACAAGCACGGCGTAAAGCACATCAGCGTGCACGCGATGTTATTTTCGAACATAGAAAAGAGTTGCTAAACAAAAAGTAATATGCACTTGAAATTAGCAGAAAAGCTCAGAATCGAGTGATAGACCATCAATCGATGGCACCTTCCCGTCATTGATGCCGACAGATGGTAGGCATATGCACGACAGCCCCTTTGAGCCTCCTTCGGAGACAACTGGGTAACATCGATCCCATTATGAAACACATTTCGTTAGCAACCGTTTAGGAGTGGCATAAAAAAGTTTCTGCTTAAGATAGTTACTTACCGAGTGCTAATTAAAAAACCTAGCAGACATCGAAAAACAAGAGCTAATTGCTAGATCTCTAACGAAAATCGACAAAATTTTCCTGTTTTAGAGGCATTTACCAGAGATTCGCCAATGGGCGAGCATGGCCCAGGCACACATGACCGAGACGGAGACATCAAACAAGCCTCTATGGCCAATCTATAGAAAATTGGCTAAAACCCCAGATAAAACTATATCAAACGCTAATTGAGGCACCTAGGATCCAACCGGCAGGGCGTTGTTGATCTTCTTCTTAGGCCCAGTTCTATAAGATCCTCAGCAGTACGAGGGCCTCTCTGTTAAGAGTTGTTTAATGGTGTCGTTTTTAAATTTCAGCGCTACGAGAATAATTCTCGAAATCCATGGCTATGGAGTAATTCAAGCCAATCCAACTTTCCGTTGGGCGTCAAGATAGTCTCGAAGAGAGCGCAATGCCGCTAAACCACCGCGATTCATAAGCTCCATGGGAGAGAGACCACCAAAAGGGGCATTATCAATCAAGTGATGAAGCCACCGTTGTCGGCCTTCTTCTTGAGGAAATAGCGATGTTAACGACCGGTAGATACCTAGGAGGTTAGATGCAAGTTCAAGCTGCTCAGCCGTTAAGCTTGCCTGTAAAGGCGTAGCTGTCCACTTTCGATAACTATCAATATTAATTTCTAGAAGCGCTGCCATGTCTGTATCTGACAACCCCCATTCTTGGGCAATAGTTGGAAATGTGTGCATCACTGCGACACCTGTTTCCTCACTATTATGCGCTGCAATACGATCAGGACGGCGATGCTGACGCCATTCAAGCCAGTCGATCTCATAAGCCAATGGGCCATCCTCGTTTTCAACCACTGGACATCCGGCACCCGTGAGATAACGTATAAAACCGTCTTGTAGCCTTATTGGTACCTCACGAATTCTAATATAGCGAGTGCCCGTCGGGGCAATGTGTGTAGGAACCTCTCCTGACCTTACGGCATTGTTAGGCTCCAAGAAATCGGCTTCCCAGTGCTCACTGTCCACCGGCTCAAACGGCTTATCGTAATACTGAACAGATCCTTTTAAACGCTCAAGAGGACTTTTAGCATTGCCTGCGACAGTAGGTCTTTGCGGATCGTATTTTTGCGACATAGTGATTTTCTCCTCCCAACAAACCTACCAACTTATCCTCAAAACGCTTACGCGGTTTCTTGAGGGTAGATGGTCTGGCATTACTCTTCGGCAGTGGCATGTTAAAGGTGCTGAGACAGCATAGACCCACAATGTGATCCTAAGGATATCAACAGCAAAAAAACTACCTATTTTCAAAGAGCAATCTATAAAACATACATCATGGCGCTTCACGTAGTACCGGGCGTTTGGCCACATTCTCGACTATGGAGAGCCATGTAAGCCAGCATATGCTTCAAGGAGGAAGCCACGAATCACTATTTGGCCGGTGCCATCGGCGGCCTGCTCGCCACCGTCCCCATGACCCTAGCCATGGAGTCACTCTATCGGCCGCTCCCGCGAAAAGAGCGCTACCCGTTACCGCCGCGTGAGCTCACCCAAAACCTTCTGCAGAAAGTGGAGGCGGATGCGCTATTAGACGAAGAGCAGCGTGTCGAGCTAAGCCTTGTCAGCCACTTTGGCTATGGTGCCCTCGCCGGGGCGCTATACCCCTATACACGCCAACGAGTCGAGCATCCTTTGGTCTACGGCAGCAGCTACGGCGTGGCGATATGGGCAGCGAGCTATTTCGGCTGGATTCCGGCGCTGCAAATCCTCCCGCCGCCCCACCGTCAGCCAGCCAATCGCCGCCGGCTAATGATTGTCGCTCACCTGGTGTGGGGGGCCGGCACCGTATGGATCGGCGAGTGCCTGGCGAACCGACGGGACGTCCCTTCTCGGCAACGGCTGAACTAGCCACGCACCATTTGCAGGTTCGGGACGCGATGGCCCAGATTCTCCTGCACCCGCTTGCTGCCCCAGTTGATGAAGTCGATCACCCCGAACTCGTAGCCCTTCGAGTTGATGCCGGGTTCTACTCGGCTAACCGCTACGTGTATCGCACTCTTCGACGCTGGAGCGAATAAAATGTCGAAGTGCATACGTTCTTTTTCGATGACTTGCCGCATCGCCTTACGTCCAGGTTCTTCCATTGCCATGTCAACTAGCTTGGCAAAGACCCCAGGCTCAATCCTGTCCATGGATCACCTCCACATCTACTAGATACGTATTGCGCCCCACTCTTTTCAGATCTGCCCAGGCAGCGTCAGGCGTCGCCATTTTGAGCGGCCGACCAATGTCACGCATGCGCGGCAGCAGCTCGATGATGGGCCTACTTGTATGCGTGAACTCAATGGTTCCATAAGGGGTGCAGTGCGTTCCTTTGCGTCCCGTGGTCATAATGGTTAGGCGATCGACGGGGATTTGTGAGATGGCTCCATACTCAGACAAGGCCGACTCCAGCGAGACGTAGCTGTACTCCCCTCGGTGCATGGCCCGAGCGATTCGTTCCAGCCGGTATGAGTCGGGAGTGCGAGAAAGGGCGTAGCAATAGATGCCCCGGGCAACGCCTTCGAGGATGCCATGCTTACGCAGTCGGTTGATCCCTTCCTGAAGGGTTTTTGGGTTGTCTTCATGAAATATCTTTGCCAGGTCCTTTAGCGTGAATACGCTTCGCCCGATTTTGTCCCAGCTGTCCAGTCGCTGCAGAGCTGTCATCTGTTTCACAGGTGTACACCAAAACTATATATTTATAGTCTAGGCGTACAGAAGTGGGCGCGCAAAAGCTGACCAAGATCCCTCAGCTACCTATATTTATCGATTGTTCCGATCCTGTGCCAAGAAAGCGATTCACACCAACCTCTCAGGCCGGATGTTTAGAGCCCAGTGCAACAATGATTATTAAAGCGAGCGTTTTAGGAATCTGAATATGACATTAGATACAGCGGCTCCCAATAACATCAGGAACAGGATCTCCAGCAGCGGAGTTGTCGTGAGGCAAGCAGCAATGGCGATTAGGCTGTTTGATTGAGGATGCACCAAAATAGGGGTAAGAAGGCTCTGCCCCATAAATATAATAAAAAGGAAAAAGGTGGTTGTCGCGAAGGAGAGGATTTTGCTAGGTGCCGTTTGTCTCACCGGCTTGGTAGCGATGGTTTTTCTGGCTTGCCAAATGACTTTTGAGTGATAGCAGGACAAGCCTGCTGTTGAGTCGGATATAGCCAACTTAATGGGGTATCAAGTTGGCGGGTTCTTCTTGCTGGTGTGGGCGGTTCTATTTTGGCTTGGCTTCCAGCTAGTTGGTAGTTAACCTCGCCACAAAACATCCGACACAGATTGATCGAGGAAAAGTATCCTGAGTAACATCGACGCCAGTGAAAGCATGGCCCGATGGGGTGATAGCGAGTGATCCATCGCACACGACTGAACCCCCTTGCCGCGAGAAGCTCTTCTTCATAACTCCCGTCCTGTTAAGGGCAGAGACCTCATTACCCTGTTTGATCGATTGAAGCGTGTCGATCGTTGTTGCCAATATTCCTTATCGATCTACTCACTACCCATGCATGATTTCTTGAAGCTCATCAAGAGCGGCGTCGATAACGAGATCAGGGTCTGTGACTATCAGATCCTGAGGTTTTAGCCCACCGAGATAGCTATTTGCCGACTGGAACCAAAAGGCCATTCCCCATCCGTTTTTATCATCTTTGAAGATGCCGATAATTTTTGATATGACGCGGTACGGTCGGTAGCCAGCTTCTTTCTCAAGCCCAAACGCAGGGTAGTATTCGGTGCCAAGGTTGTTAATCGTAAAAATATCACCTTGTTGTTTCCACTGCGCAGGTTGAGCACAGTCACTACATGAGCTGACGCCTGGCAACTGCAATATCTCATCGGCAGTTAACCAATCGCCGCTTTCCATCACGGCTCGACGCGCTCTTGCTTCCATCTCTGCTTCGCGCAAACTAATTGATGTGGTCATATGTTTAGGCACCCTTATCTTGGGTATGTGTCCTGATCCATTATTCTAGGGATTTTGCAAATAAGCTAGCCAGCGCGTAATTGACAGTCGTGGTAATCGAGGCTAACCATGCATAAGCGGTCAATGATGGAGAACGACTAACACCTTATTGAGCTCAACCTACTCGTGAGAAAATGAAGGCTAACGGCAACCATCACACGCTCACTTGATAAAATGAGACCACCAGTTTACAACCACTCATCTTAAGGGTTATGGCTGCAATTTATCTATTAAATGAGACTTGCCGTAGTAGTACAACCCATCTGATCAAGCAATACTTTGGCATTGCTAATCAATTGATACTGAACATCTATCAATGGCATTGCCCAAGCTTTGCTGAGCAGGCTGGCCGTGATTTCGAAATCCCATGGCATCACGGGTTGGTCATCTAACTGTGCAAAGGGACCATCACTTTCAGGAACGACCTTTTCCTTCGGAAGCTTTTTGGCCAATGCCTTCCCTGCCGAAGAATTGAAAGCTGCTGGGCCAATGCTGAACCAGCAGCCTTGCGCAGCGGCGGCTTTAAGCTCCGATACCGTTCCGGTGAACCAATGAAAAACCGGGATACCGTGGTCAGGGAACTCTCTAAGTAGCGTTAACACGTCTGGAACCGCCTGCCTCGAATGGATACTGAGCGCACGCCCGCCCAAGTCATGGCATCGCTTCACAGCAGTAGCAAAAACTTGCTTCTGCTTTAGGTAGCTAGAGGCATACCTCTTGGAGCCATCCAAACCGATCTCACCGACAGCATTGGCGCCATCAATCAGCTCTATGAGAATATCCAACTCCTGAAAACGATCGCCAGCGATCTCAGGGTGCAGGCCGGGGCTGATCAACATTGACTCGTGATGACCGAGCACCGAGCTCGTTGCCTGGAAGGCTTTCGGGCTCGTAGTTACTAGCCAAGTGAATACGTTGCGGCGTAGTGCCTCAGCATGCACTGCCCTTGCTTTGGGATAGAGATCCACGTGGCAATGAAAATCAATCAAAGCAATTGATCCTGAACAAGGACGGCTTCCAGTTCAGCAAGGCCTTGCTGAAGGACTCGGCGATAGTCGGGGCGTTCCTCAATCGAAGCAAAGGCCAGTGTGCCACCCAGGAATCGATCCAGTCCTCTCTGCTTGGCATCAAGCACAGCCAGAGCTACTGCCATAGGGTCATCGGGGCCACCGGACTTATCGCTGCCTACTACTGATGGAAAACGATAGTCGGTGGTATCGGATTCTGGTTCCCACGCCAAGAACGCAGCGCGACGAATCAGGCAAGGTACACAACGACCACAGTGCTGACGATTATAAGTCCTGAACCGCCCGCAGCTTGTGGAGTCTGAAGCCAACTCTCTCAACTTCTCTGGATCGAGGCAGCCTCGCATCATCTCGCCCTTGGTTTGCAAGCGATAAGGCAATACCAGCTCCACAGATATCCCCAGTTCATCAAGCACATCCTGGAGCATGCCAATGAAGAGCGGGTGAGTTGTGCGTGTACTCAGGCTCGACACTCGTCCAGGTACCAACGGAGGATTAATACAGATAAAGCCATTTTCAGGAATGTAGATCTGCGGCTTTGGCAAATTGATCTTTGTAGAGGCGAGCACGGCAAACGCGTAGAAAGCCAAGGACCGGGCACGAGTTGACGATTCCCGTACACCTTTGAAACTTATGCCGTGGCTCCACTGATAATGTGAGCCAGTGCCTGCCAGCAATTTAGCATAGCGTCGCTGCCGCTCCGAGTCCTTATGCGCAAGCTGGGAAACGAACAAAGGGCGCTTTTCTTCAGTCACTAAATTGATGCCCCCAATCAGGCTATCGAGCCCACCTGATAGCAAAGAAACGCAGTCGTTCTGGAGATAGTCACCATCTCCCTGAGGAGGCTTAGCCCCTGCATCATTAAAAATCAGGGTCCAGTAGTCGCCAGTCAAAATCTTTAGCATTTCCTCAAGATGTTGCTTGAGGGGTACCCACCGCAGTGGTTCACAAAGCCCTACAGTGAGTTGGATCGTGCGCGTCCACCCGTCTGCACTGGTATTTCTGGGGCTGGCCAAGTCAGCACTACAGACTGCAAGACAAAACTGTACAAAGTCCCAAACTGCCGGTGATGGCCGGAACCCGACTCGCTTCAGTGTTCCATGCCAACGGTTGGCAATGGCGCCCACACCATTGCGCTTGGCACCTTTGAAATACGAGAACACTCTCTCGCCTGCTTGCAGCTGCTGCGGGATTCTTTCCGCCGTGGAGCACAGAATCTTGTTCATTCGGCAAATACCTGCAAAGCGGATTGAAGGACTGACTGCGCCAAACTCTTAGGGTCCGCATATGAGGCTTTTTTCTCCTCCAAGGTCACCCGTACCTCTGCCCAGACCCATTCCCTTATGTCCGTTCGACGTTCTTGAATCTGAGCGGGGTCATGCTTGAGCTTTTCGTAGGTTTGCCCGAGTTGCATATCGATGAGCTGACAGATTTGGTTAGCGATCGTCAGACCAATCACCTCAGCAATTTGAGCATCTGTCAGATCAAAAATATCGACATCTGGGTGATTCTCGTAGAGATTGGCTAGCGCATCAGTACCGGAGTCACGCAAAGATTCTTCGTCAATACTGCCGGAACCTGAGATGACCTCTTTTAAGACCTCAAGCGCCAAGTCAGAAGCGGAAAGATTAGCCGTCCGACAACGCGCCACCCAGTCGGTTACCCGCGGATCCGTACCATCCCGAGCTGCTGCGAGGAACTGACCGAGAGCACCAGCCCCTCTCGCCGTGCTACGCATAGTTGAAGCAGCGCGGCTTGCTCCTCCCATTCCTTTTGACACCATGCTCCGGGTAGCACCACGGAGATTGTCGCGGCTGCCGTTTCTTAGGTAAGAGCCCAGTTGGGATCGTGCAGGACCAAAGCGACGATCTGGTGCAATAACATTCTCACCTGCTTGTGAATCACTGGCAGGCGCTCCCTCGACATTATCTTGCTCAGAATCAGATTGGGTTTCACCATCAAAGTTGCTTGGTGTCGCTCCATCTGGAGAAAGCCATTCTGGGTCAAAAGGAGAGCCTGAACGGCCACCACTACTGGATGTTGATGTACCCATCAGCGCCTCGTATTCAGGTTCAAAATCGCATTTTTAGTAGGCGTAGTCAGTTCGTTTGTTTCACTCCAGCGCTCCAAAACCACACTTGCCCATGCTTGAGCACCCAGGGTAGGAATGATGCCAGGGCCAACTTGCTTTAAAGGCGCTTGCTCCAACAAGCTGGCCGCTTTTTTTCCAATTACGGGAAAGGCCTTGCAGCATTCAATAAGCATCAAGATTTCGTTGTTACGCTTCCAGGTACGCGTAGTGCTGCAGCTCTGCCATGCCTTAAGCATCGCTAGCTCAGTCTGATCCGGCCCGACCTTTCGCATAAGATCTGTGAGAGACTGATGCGAGCTTGTTGCTGTCTTCAGAGCATCACGAAGCTTTCTTGAGTCAGGCATCATATTGTCATCACCAAAGTCCCGAGTACCCGAGTCCCGGCTCAGGTGAAGCAGTGGACGTAAATCTTCTGTACCGAGTGCAGGTGGCAACTGGAGCCACTGACGAGTGAAGGCGTTGTCCTTAAAGGGCTCGGGCAACTGACCTTTGCTTGCAGCAGCATTCTCTGCTTCAGCAAGGATTTGCAATCGACCGTCATTGTCCGAATGCACCTGTCCAGCCAGCGCTTCTGCTAGAGCTTCATCACAACGCTCAATAAGGTGCCATTTCGCCAATGCTGCTATATCTAGCTTGATCCCCTGTGGCGCAGAAAGGGCCTCACGTAGATAAACCGTGTTTAGGAAGCGCTTCATAAGCCGAGGGTTGGCATTGACTGCTGATGAACGATGAAGAAGTGACGCCAGCCCCTCTGCGAGATTCATCAAGCTACGAAATGTGTCGTCTGTTCCGACTAGTTCGTATAGAAACTCTTGATTGATAGTATCGCCTCTCCAGCTGTTTCGCAGCCTCTCGGGAATGAGCTTGAGAGCGCTTTCGAACTGGTCCCGTGTGAAAGTGCCAGCATTAGTCTCTCGCTCGAGCAGGAGTAATACCAGATAGGCTTTCGCCTCATTGAGACCAAGCCGCGGAACGTGGAGTGGAACCTGAATAAGCTTATCAAGGTAGTTGGTAGCAACATCGCTCGAAATTCCAGCCCCATCAAAATGCACTTTCACAGCTGACTTTATGAAATCGTTGTCGGCTGCAACGACAAATGCGCATCGACGAATGAAAAGCAGCAGGCGAATAGACTCAAGAGTTGAAATTGCGGTTTGAGGAAGACAGCGATCTAGATCGTCGACGAAAATTACCAAGGTGATTTCAAGTTCGGCGAGAAGGCTTTCCAAGGTATCTCGGAAGGCCTGGATGTGCGCTGGCATGGAGAACGGTTCTTTTGGCTTCAGCAAGCCATCAGTCGCCGCTGTGATACCTTCATAATCTACCTCCATCTCTCCTGTTTTTTCTGTCGAGGGGAAGAGACCGGCGATGGTGTCAAATGTTTTGCCGAGTGCACCAACTGGAATCCCGGTCGTCAACGTCAGCGCAGCTCCGCCGCTTAGCTGGGCAATTCTTAAGAGATTGATACGACGCCATAGCTCAGAAGCCTTATCAGCAATGGTTGCATTCTCCTGGGCAAGTCTAACAATCTCATCGCCTACGATCTGAAGCAGAGCACTGCGAGCGGATTCAAAGTCTTGGTACAGCCATGGGTTAAAAGTGAGAACAACGAAGGTATTTCCTGACTTGTTACCTTCATCAGGTGCCGATGTCATTTTCAGAAGACGACTGCACCAATCAACGAGACATGAAGCCTGCTGTGCATACGGCTCCTGACAGCCCGATATCAGGACTCCTCTGCACGAAACTCGTCTATGCTCAATACTCGTGTGCACCAAAGCGAGGCGAGCATGGCGACCGATACCGTACCGATTGCCGAGCGCGGCGTAGCCACCCTGTCAGAACAGGCATGGGAGCGTGCTCGCTGCCGCGCGGAGATCATTGGGCCGTTGGCGCAGTCGGAGACGGTCGGGCATGAAGCGGCCGACGCAGCAGCCCAGGCGCTGGGTCTGTCCCGGCGGCAGGTCTACGTCCTGATCCGCCGTGCCCGGCAAGGTTCGGGGCTGGTCACTGATTTGGCTCTTGGACAGTCGAGCGGTGGCAAAGGTAAAGGCCGCTTGCCGGAGTCGGTCGAACGAATCATCCGCGAGCTACTGCAAAAGCGCTTCCTGACCAAGCAGAAGCGCAGCTTGGCGGCGTTCCACCGTGAAGTTGCGCGGGTGTGCAAGCTGCAAAAGCTGCGGATGCCGGCGCGCAACACGGTCGCGTTGCGGATCGCCAGCCTTGATCCACTCAAGACCACTCGACTTCGGGAAGGCCAGGATGCGTCCCGCATCCTGCAAGGTGTTGGCGGTGTTCCTCCGCCAGTCTCCGCACCGCTGGAGCAGGTACAGATCGACCACACAGTCATCGACCTGATCGTGGTGGACGAGCGCGACCGGCAACCGATTGGCCGTCCGTACCTGACCCTCGCCATCGACGTGTTCACCCGCTGCGTGGTTGGCATGGTGGTCACGTTAGAAGCGCCATCTGCCGTCTCGGTCGGCCTGTGCCTCGCACACGCCGGTTGCGACAAGCGCCCTTGGTTGGAAAGGTTGGACGTGGAAATGGACTGGCCGATGAGCGGCAAGCCCGCGCTGCTCTACCTGGACAACGCGGCCGAATTCAAGAGCGAGGCGCTACGCCGTGGCTGCGAGCAGCATGGCATCCGGTTGGACTATCGGCCTCTCGGGCAGCCGCACTATGGCGGCATCGTGGAACGGATCATCGGCACGGCGATGCAAATGATCCACGACGAATTGCCGGGGACGACCTTCTCCAACCCTGACCAGCGCGGGGAATACGCCTCCGAGAAGATGGCCGCCCTGACACTGCGCGAGCTGGAACGCTGGCTCGCATTGGCGGTTGGCACCTATCACGGCTCCGTGCACAACGGCCTGCTCCAACCGCCGGCCGCACGCTGGGCCGAAGCTGTCGCGCGTACCGGCGTTCCAACCGTCATCACTCGCACCACGGCTTTTCTGGTCGATTTCCTGCCCGTCCTCCGCCGCACCCTGACCCGCACTGGCTTCGTCATCGACCACATCCACTACTACGCCGATGCGCTCAAGCCGTGGATAGCTCGGCGCGACCGCCTGCCTGCGTTCCTGATCCGGCGCGACCCACGCGACATCAGCCGCATTTGGGTGCTGGAGCCGGAGGGGCAGCACTATCTGGAAATTCCATACCGTACCTTGTCGCACCCGGCTGTCACCCTCTGGGAACAACGGCAGGCGCTGGCGAAATTGCGGCAGCAAGGGCGCGAACAGGTGGATGAGTCGGCGCTGTTCCGCATGATCGGGCAGATGCGCGAAATCGTGACCACTGCGCAGAAAGCCACGCGCAAGGCGCGGCGCGACGCGGATCGACGCCAGCATCTCAAGTCAACGGAACAACCTGTCAAAA
Source organism: Vreelandella titanicae (assembly GCF_014697095.1). Lineage (NCBI taxonomy): Bacteria > Pseudomonadati > Pseudomonadota > Gammaproteobacteria > Oceanospirillales > Halomonadaceae > Vreelandella > Vreelandella titanicae. The sequence goes on from NZ_CP059082.1 coordinate 458,928, forward strand.
CCACGCCACCAGCGGACACGGACATGGCAGACCCGCAGGCGGACAACCAGCCACCTGCCAAACCGTTCGACCAGATTGAGGAGTGGTAGCCGTGGACGAATATCCCATCATCGACCTGTCCCACCTGCTGCCGGCGGCCCAGGGCTTGGCCCGTCTCCCGGCGGACGAGCGCATCCATCGCCTTCGCGCCGACCGCTGGATCGGCTATCCGCGAGCAGTCGAGGCGTTGAACCGGCTGGAAGCCCTGTATACGTGGCCAAACAAACAACGCATGCCCAACCTGCTGTTGGTCGGTCCAACCAACAACGGCAAGTCGATGATCGTCGAGAAGTTCCGCCGCGCCCACCCGGCCAGCTCCGACGCCGACCAGGAGCACATCCCGGTATTGGTCGTGCAGATGCCGTCCGAGCCATCGGTGATCCGCTTCTACGTCGCGCTGCTCGCGGCGATGGGAGCACCATTGCGACCGCGCCCACGGCTGCCGGAAATAGAGCAACTGGCGCTGACACTGCTGCGCAAGCTCGGTGTGCGTTTGCTGGTGATCGACGAGCTGCACAACGTCCTGGCCGGCAACAGCGTCAACCACCGGGAATTCCTCAACCTGCTGCGCTTCCTCGGCAACGAATTGCGCATCCCGCTGGTCGGTGTGGGCACACGCGACGCCTACCTGGCCATCCGCTCGGATGACCAGTTGGAAAATCGCTTCGAGCCGATGATGCTGCCGGTGTGGGAGGCCAACGACGATTGCTGTTCACTGCTGGCCAGCTTCGCGGCTTCGCTCCCGCTGCGGCGACCTTCGTCGATTGCCACGCTGGACATGGCTCGCTACCTGCTCACGCGCAGCGAGGGCACTATTGGCGAGCTGGCGCACCTATTGATGGCGGCGGCCGTGGCCGCCGTGGAGAGTGGTGAGGAAGCGATCAACCACCGCACGCTCAGCATGGCCGATTACACCGGTCCCAGCGAGCGGCGGCGGCAATTCGAGCGGGAACTGATGTGAAGCCAGCGCCACGCTGGCCACTGCATCCGGCACCCAGGGAAGCCGAAGCCCTGTCTTCGTGGCTCAACCGCGTGGCCCTTTGCTATCACATGGAAGTGTCCGAGCTGCTGGAGCACGATCTTGGTCACGGCCAGGTTGATGACCTGGACACCGCGCCACCACTGGCGCTGCTGGCGATGCTCTCCCAGCGGAGCGGTATCGAGCTGGATCGGCTGCGCTGCATGAGTTTCGCCGGCTGGGTGCCTTGGCTACTGGACAGCCTTGATGATCAGATTCCAGCCGCATTGGAAACCTATGCGTTCCAGCTCTCGGTACTGCTGCCGAGACTCCGCCGTAAGACGCGATCCATCACGAGCTGGCGTGCCTGGCTGCCCACCCAACCGATACACCGCGCCTGTCCGCTCTGCCTGAACGATCCGGAGAACCAAGCCGTACTGCTCGCGTGGAAGCTGCCCCTGATGCTGAGCTGCCCACTGCATGGCTGCTGGCTGGAATCCTATTGGGGCGTGCCAGGGCGGTTTCTCGGCTGGGAGAACGCCGACGCCGAACCGCGCACTGCCAGCGACGCGATTGCGGCGATGGACCAGCGTACCTGGCAGGCACTGACGACCGGCCACGTGGAGTTGCCGCGCCGACGCATCCACGCCGGATTGTGGTTTAGGCTGCTACGCACGCTGCTCGATGAGCTGAACACCCCGCTTTCGACGTGCGGCACCTACGCGGGGTATCTCCGCCAAATCTGGGAATGCTGCGGGCATCCGCTGCGTGCTGGGCAAAGTCTGTGGCGACCGTATGAAACTCTGAACCCGGCAGTACGGTTGCAGATGCTGGAGGCGGCGGCAACGGCAATCAGCTTGATTGAGGTGAGGGATATAAGCCCGCCAGGCGAGCACGCAAAGCTATTCTGGTCCGAGCCCCAAACCGGGTTCACCAGTGGCCTGCCGGCGAAAGCGCCGAAGCCCGAACCCGTCGATCACTGGCAGCGTGCAATCCAGGCCATTGATGAGGCCATCATTGAAGCACGACACAACCCCGAGACGGCACGCTCGCTGTTCGCGTTGGCTTCCTATGGTCGGCGCGACCCCGCTTCCTTGGAACAGTTGCGCGCCACCTTCGCGAAGGAAGGCATCCCCCCGGAATTTCTGTCACATTATGAGCCTAGCCTACCCTTTGCATGCCTTAGACAGAATGACGGGTTAAGTGACAAATTTTGACGTGCAGAGCTTCCCGATGCAAACTGTCACATAATCGAACGTATATGTGACAGGTACAAGATGCTGATTGGCTACATGCGAGTATCGAAGGCGGATGGCTCCCAGGCGACGGACTTGCAGCGCGATGCGCTGGTCGCGGCCGGTGTTGATCCGGCGCATCTCTATGAAGACCAAGCGTCCGGAAAACGCGAGGATCGTCCCGGTCTGGCGAGCTGTCTGAAGGCACTACGGCCAGGCGACACGTTGGTCGTTTGGAAACTGGATCGGCTCGGGCGCGACCTGCGCCATCTGATCAATACCGTCCATGACCTGACCGGACGCGGCATCGGCCTCAAGGTGCTGACCGGGCACGGCGCGGCCATTGACACCACGACCGCCGCCGGCAAGCTGGTCTTCGGTATCTTCGCCGCGCTGGCCGAGTTCGAGCGCGAGTTGATCGCCGAGCGCACCGTGGCGGGCCTGGCCTCAGCACGGGCACGCGGCCGGAAAGGCGGCCGGCCGTTCAAGATGACCGCCGCCAAGCTGCGGCTGGCGATGGCGGCAATGGGGCAGTCAGAGACCAAGGTCGGCGACCTGTGCCAGGAACTTGGCATCACGCGGCAGACCCTGTATCGGCATATTTCACCCAAGGGCGAGCTACGTCCAGATGGCGAGAAGCTACTCAGCCGAATTTGATGCCGACATGAGGCGACGTAGCGAAAGCGTGGTTTGTCTCAATTTGACGGCGGCGAACCGCAAGCGTTCGGTTCGCCGCTCGTTTCGGTCGCAGTGCTGGCCCGCGCCTGGAAACGTTGATAACACTCCAGCCCGCAGAAGTGCTCGACGTACTCCGCGCCTTCCGGTGTGAAGGCGGCATCGAGCGGAATTTCCTTGCAGCACACGCAGCAACTGGTGGCGGTCGGATCATTTGCATTCATGGTGGCACCCCTCCATTGACTGACGAAGACGGCGAATGCCGCCGCCGGCATCGGCTTTGCGAACAGAAAGCCTTGCCCGCGCTCGAACGCTTGGGCCCTCCGCCGTAGTCCATCCATCCGGCCGGGAAGCGCTCATGATCTTTCCCTGAATGCCCGCAACGCCCGCGCCAGTGACAGAAGAAACAGGCCGGTCAAACCGAGCGCCGTGATGACCCAATACTCGACAAGGAATGCACCGGCGGTTGTGCCGGCCAGCACGGCAGCGAGGATGGACAGGTGGCAGGGGCAAGTCAGCACGGCCAGCGTGCCCCACAGGTAGCCGGTGAACGGTTTGTGCGTCTCGGCCGGCATGCGCTCGGGGCTGTTCATGGCAAACTCTCCGCATGCTGTGCCGGCGCGGTCGGCATGGCGGCCAACTGCACTTCCAGATTGGCCAACGCTTCGCGCCGGCGTTCGACGAACTGACGCAGCACAGCAAGCTGCGCGGCAGTTTCATCGCAGTTCGCCGCATCCAGCGCCCGGCACAGCCGCGCCAATGCGCCGAGGCCGATGCCCGCCTCGAAGGCGGCCCGCACGAAGCACAGTCGCTGCAAGGCGGCGTCATCGAACAGGCCGTAGCCACCCGTGGTGCAGGCGACTGGCCGCAGCAATCCACGCAGCAGGTAATCGCGCACGATATGCACACTCACCCCGGCATCAAAGGCCAACCGGGACACCGTGTAGGCGTTCATCGAACACCTCCTTTTCCTCATCCGGCACAACACGAAAGCTGCTTCACGTCCTTGCTGAAGGTCTGCGCCGCGAGCTTCAACCCCTCGACCATCGTCAGGTAGGGGAACAACTGGTCGGCCAGTTCCTGCACCGTCATGCGGTTGCGAATGGCGAGAACAGCCGTCTGGATCAATTCGCCGGCTTCCGGGGCGACGACCTGCACGCCGATGAGCCGTCCGCTACCTTCCTCGATGACCAGCTTGATAAAGCCGCGTGTGTCGAAGTTGGCAAGCGCACGCGGCACGTTGTCGAGCGTGAGCGTGCGACTGTCGGTTTCGATCCCGTCGTGATGCGCTTCCGCTTCGCTGTAGCCCACGGTTGCTACTTGCGGATCGGTGAACACCACGGCCGGCATCGCGGTTAGATTGATGGCAGCATCCCCTCCGGTCATGTTGATCGCGGCACGGGTGCCGGCCGCTGCCGCCACATAGACGAATTGTGGCTGGTCCGTGCAGTCGCCGGCCGCGTAAATGTGTGGCGTGCTGGTGCGCATGCCCTTGTCGATGACGATGGCACCCTGCGCATTGACGGTGACTCCCGCCGCGTCGAGTGCCAGGCTGCGCGTGTTCGGTGTCCGTCCGGTAGCGACCAGCAGCTTGTCGGCACGTACTTCACCGTGTCCCGTGGTCAGCACGAATTCGCCGTTCACATGCGCGACCTGGCTGGCTTGCGTGTGTTCCAGTACCTTGATCCCTTCGGCACGGAAGGCCGCTGTGACGGCCTCGCCGATGGACGGGTCGTCGCGGAAGAACAGCGTGTTGCGAGCTAGGATCGTGACCTGGCTGCCCAGCCGGGCGAAGGCTTGCGCCAGTTCCAGCGCGACCACCGACGAGCCGATCACGGCTAGGCGTTCGGGAAGGGTGTCGCTGACCAGGGCCTCGGTCGAAGTCCAGTAGGGTGACTCTTTCAGGCCCGGAATCGGCGGCACGGCCGGGCTGGCACCCGTGGCGACTAAGCAGCGGTCGAAAGCTACCACGCGCTCGCCACCATCGTTTAAACGGACGACCAGGCTCTGCTCATCCTTGAAACGCGCCTCACCATGTACAACGGTGATGGCCGGGTTGCCGTCCAGAATGCCTTCGTACTTGGCATGGCGCAGTTCTTCGACGCGCGCCTGCTGCTGGGCCAGTAGTTTGCTGCGGTCAATCGCAGGCACAGTCGCCGCGATACCGCCGTCGAACGGACTTTCCCGACGTAAATGGGCGATGTGGGCGGCGCGAATCATGATCTTGGACGGCACGCAGCCGACGTTGACGCAGGTGCCGCCGATGGTGCCGCGCTCGATCAGCGAGACGTGCGCGCCTTGCTCGACGGCCTTCAGTGCTGCCGCCATTGCCGCGCCACCGCTACCAATGACGACGACCTGCAACGGGCGTTCGTTGCCACTGGGCTTATCAGCGGCCCCTATCCAGCCGCGCATCTTGTCGAGCAGGCCGGCGCGGTTGTCCGTCGGTGGCGCATCGGCAAGCGTTGCCTCGTAGCCCAGTCCGGCCACGGCGGTAGTCAGCGCATCCGATGACGTGCCCGCCTCAATGGCGAGTTGCGCTGTGCCCTTCGGATAGGACACCAGCGCCGATTGCACGCCGGGCACTTTCTCCAAGGCTTCCTTGACGTGAGCCGCGCACGAGTCGCAGGTCATCCCGGTGATTTTCAGGGTGGTCATGTATTTTTCCTTTTCTGTGGTGGCTACGGCTGTTGCCGTCAGCCACGTTGTTCTGGCAATTCACAGCTGTCCGGCCCGCAGCGGCGATGTGCTGGCGAGATGAAATCCCAGACCGACACCCCAACCATCAAGGCCAGGCCGACATAGAGCAGTCCACCGCTCTGCCAGCCGTAAGCCCGCATTAAAAACACCGCTGCCAGCACCAAGATCGGGCCTATCGTGCCGAGCGCCGTGCGTCGCCACTGTCGATGATTGAGCCAAGCGATAGCATTGGCGAGTAACGCGATGCCGGCGAACATCGGCAGCAGGATGCCAATGAATAGCCCCTCGTACTGGCTCAAGAAGCCCAGTCCGATGGCCGCGCCAAAGCTGGCGATGGCAGGAAAACAGGCGGCGCAGCCCATCGCGGAAACGACGCTGCCGAGCGCGCCGGTTTTGCCAGCGATGCGCGTGATGAGTCCCATGTGTCGCTCCCGAGTTCGGTTAACGGATCAGCGTTTGAGGCTGGACGGATAGCCCGCGTCCTCGGTCGCCTTGGTCAACTTCTGGACGTTGGTCTTGGCATCGTCGAAGGTGACGACGGCCTGGCGCTTGTCGAAACTTACGTCGGTCTTGCTCACGCCCTCAACCTTGGAAAGCGCGTGCTTGACAGTGATCGGGCAAGAGGCGCAGGTCATGCCAGGCACGGACAGCGTGACGGTCTGAGTGGCGGCGAACACGGGGGCAACGAAAGCGGCGAGAGCGAGGGAGGCAAACAGCTTTTTCATGATGAACTCCTGATTAGTAGAAAAATGGCATGACGTAGGGAAAACCAAGCGCGACCAAGACCAACACGGCGACGAACCAGAAAATGAGCTTGTAGGTGGTGCGCACTTGCGGAATCGCGCACACCTCGCCCGGCTTGCAGGCTGCGGTCGGTCGGACGATGCGCCGCCAGGCAAAGAACAGTGCAACCAGCGCCGCGCCGATGAAGATCGGCCGATACGGCTCCAATACCGTCAGGTTGCCGATCCAAGCGCCGCTGAACCCCAAGGTGACCAGAACCAGCGGCCCCAGGCAGCAGGCCGAGGCGAGGATGGCAGCCAGCCCGCCGGCGAAGAGCGCCCCGCGCCCGTTTTGTGGTTCAGACATGCGCGTGTCCTTTCGAATTTAAATTGGATAGCGTAACCTTACTTCCGTAGTCATGTACGGAGTCAAGCAATATGGAAAACAATTTGGAAAATCTGACCATCGGCGTTTTCGCCAAGGCGGCCGGGGTCAACGTAGAGACCATCCGGTTCTATCAGCGCAAGGGCTTGTTGCCGGAGCCGGACAAGCCTTACGGCAGCATCCGCCGCTATGGCGAGGCGGATGTAACGCGGGTGCGGTTCGTGAAATCAGCCCAGCGGCTGGGCTTCAGTCTGGATGAAATAGCCGAACTGCTGCGGCTGGAGGATGGCACCCATTGCGAGGAAGCCAGTAGTCTGGCCGAGCACAAGCTCAAGGACGTGCGCGAAAAAATGACTGACTTGGCGCGTATGGAGTCGGTGCTTTCCGAACTTGTGTGTGCCTGCCACCTGCGGCAGGGGAATGTTTCTTGCCCGCTGATTGCTTCACTGCAAGGGAAGAAAGAACCGCGCAGTACCGACGCGGTGTAGCCAAGGGAACTACGCCTAAGCGTGCTTTATTTTCCGTTTTCTGAGGTGACGTCAACCGTCAGAAAAAACCGTGCGGCCGACTTTTGATAATTCGTGCTATCGCCTTCTGAAAATGACAGCGGTGGCAGGCGGTGCATTTGCTTGAGGTTTGATGATAAAGACCACTCCCCTTGGGGCGCATCTCCAATACCCATTGCAAGCACTTGGCTGAGAGACCGCGAAAAACGTATCGCGAGCCACACTAACGTTCCGCCCAATCGCTCTCGTTGATCAGTATGCTTGAATTGCTGGGTAATCCACTGCTCAATCAGCAAACGCTCAGGTGGTAAAAGCTTGGAATAGCTCCACGGTAGATAATGGGACGTTTCCGCTTGTTGTTGATAAAAGCTACGCCCGGTCAGTTCTTGTTGAGCCTGAGTATCTGTTGCATCAACCGGCAGTAAGTAAATCGCCTCATTAGCCTCTTCATCTAACAACCCCGCCGGGTTAGGACATACTTCTATGAACTGTTCAGATGACTCATCAAGGCTTATTAACGGTGTCGGCTCAGAAATGGGTGCAGATAACTCAGCATGCACAAAAGGCTGCGGAGGGAAATCGCGCTGAGTGGTGAAAGGTTTTGTATCACCACTGGCAATCTCGATGATGGCATTGATGAATGCGGTGCCACTTTTACCAAATGTATGGCTTTGCTTGTACTGCTCAGCAGCCAAAGACAACGCGTCAGTAAAACGTTCAAATGTCCAAATATCAGGTGTCAGGTAACGTCGGGCACGGCGCAAGACATCATCAACGAGTTGCCACTGCGCTTTATAGCGGTCTGCAATCAAAAAGCGCGCTGCGGTACTGATATTTCGATCCGCTAAGCACTGCTCTGTCACTACCCGATTCGCCGCCTGCGCGATCAACCACAAGCGTAGCGCACGCCTTAACACGTATTCAGATGATTGCTCCGCCCCAGGCAGCGGGTAAGTAATTAATGTTATAAGAAACGTTTGCTCTTTAAGGCTGCCTTTATATGTTTGTTTCGTTTTTGTAGCGTCTCCTGCATGAGGAAATGCAGGATACTGAAGGTTGATCAAGGGATCTTGACGAATGGCTTTCGCCAGATCATCTAGCGAGGCAAGGGTGGGATTTTGCCGCCATCGAGCCAGAATGTCTTTTGATTCAGGATGGTGAAATTCATTAACCAGGTTGCCAATCGCGACGACCTGGTGATCCAATCCAAGCGTCCAAAAAGCCAGTTCCAGAGCATCACTGAGATCATGCTGGGCAGCCCATTGGCATATATCGCGATAGGGGTGGCCAAAGCGCGCTATTTGCTTACCAGTGCTTATATCGTCTCTTTTGACCGCGAACGTATGCTCTACCATTACGACTTATTCATTCTTATATAGACAGTTACTATATATCTAAAAAACATATAAATAATAGTGATAGCCACCAATATCTCTTGATACCAAGCACGAGTAGCCAAAGTAGTTGCGCACCAGAGCTGTCAACCTGCCATTTTGGATTACTCATATAACTAAAGATGGTGTCGCCACCAGCCAAACAAATTCTGCCTTGCTAAACCTCGTGAACAGGTGTGGCATGCCCAGACAACATTTAACGTTACATGCACGACAGACCAGGGGTTGCCTGAGTGGCGTGGTTCACAAGTGGTGGCAAAAAATTTTTAGGGCACCAACTAGCGGTGCGCCCAAATATCTTTGGCCACTTTGAGGGAAACAGTTGCTTAACTCTAAGTAGGTATCGTGGGCAAAAGGCAACTATCACTGCTCACTGGTAATTGACGAGTTTGATGTCACAATCGTCCAAAGTGAGCGTGGGCCCAACAGACGTTCCAGCACCCAAGCGCTAGGCAGACTCAGAAGGTAGCCATCGGAATAACCTATCCCATGCAAAGTCTATTTTGGGATAGGGTTTACCACCCATGAATCAGCAGGGGCCCAGTTTCCGATAGAGAAGTTATCTTGCACGCTGAAGTGGCGCGATAACGATTTCCCAAAGCATTTCTGCTGCCCCTTCCTGAGATAGCTTCTGATGTTGACGCCCTTGGAAAGCCATTCCCATGCTCGTTAGGTAAAGGGCTTGGTCGTCTGCTTGCACCGAAAGAGCCTCGTTAAAGGAGTTACTGCTGAAAGAGTCACCACCCTGACTGTAATAGATCCCTGCTCCCATTTGCCCTCCAACATACACTGTCGCCGTCGCGACGCTCTCTCCATCTTTATAGATGGTCGCAAAAAAACGATTAGCATCGATTCGACGAAATACACCTTCGTAACCTGGGTTCCGTGCTTGGAGCTCATTCAGAGAGTTTTCGAAAAAGCGCGCAATGTATTCAAATGTGTCGATTTGGAACCGGTCTTTGTCCAGCTGAGTAAAGGTCTTAGCGACTCGAAGGTTACTCGAACGCGGGCCGGCAACTACAGACTGCTGGGTATGCATCAAAGCCCCAACATCCACGCGTTCGGCGCTTGATTGAGTGCTTCGCCACCTTTCAGCCGCTTTGCGAACCTCCTTCGCGACCTGTAACAATGCTTCGTCTCTATCCGGCCAGAGAGTGACCGGCTTTCCATCCTGGGGGGTGCCAAGCAGCTTTCCAAATGGGGCGTGGTGCCAATCGCATGCTCGCAAAATCACTGGAATGACGATTGCCTCCTTAGCGTTGTGGCGTTCCATGGCACGCGCCATCTCTATGTTGTAGCAATAGTCGGAAGCAATGAAATCAGGACTCACTAACAGCAAAATTATCTCATCGCTGTTGATATGTTGATCAATGGCTGCGTCGATTTCCTGACCAGCACCAATTCTTCGATCGTGCCAGCTGTCGATAACACCTTGACGCTTGAGCATCGCGAGCTGCTTTTCTAGCTGATCTCTCAGCACCTCGTCAGCGTGACAGTATGAGAAAAAAACGTTTGGCAAAATGAGTACTCCAAGCCTATAAGACCTGCCTGATCTTACGACTTTTTCAGCTCTTAAAGAAAAATATATTTAGCATTTCGGCAAGAGGTTATCCGTCCTATCTATGGCATGCACACAACGGCGCAAAGCAGCCAGTGATAATAAACGACCTGTTTGCACTGTGAGACCCGGTTAGCGTTCATGATGGGAGCATTTGCGTTGATGCAGCATGTGACGCATAGCACATCCAATATGGTTATACCGCTCTACTTTTAAATTGAAATTTTGTTCGAATCAGGTATTTCCGAGCAGAGTGTTTATTTAATCTTTTCAATTGCTGGCTGATGTCCAATAGGATGTCCTTCTACTGCGCTCGCGTTCCTTCTGCCGGAAGCGCTTCACATAGTCGGCGGATGCCATCTCGTCCACCTTTAGCTCCAGTGCGCAGTTAATCAAGGAGGCCATGGTATTGTCCGTGATCTTCAAGTCACTGGGCAGCCGCCCAAACACCTGAGCACTGCTTTCCTCGATGGCAGCGAGGAAGGCCCTGAGAAAATCACCTTTTGACGATCTAGAGCTCTCCGTGGCCGCCTTGGTTAGCGGATCAGTAGCTTCAATATCTGCGTCGCTAGCATCCTGGGCTAGTTCGTCCATGAAGTCGCTTAGTGATGGCCAATATTTTAGGTCATATTGATAGTGTAAGCGGCTAAGCTTATCCCCAATCTCCATTCCAAACAAAGGGTTGTGTTCAGAGGCTTCTTCGATTACTTCGCAGACATGATAATGGGTATTGCTGGCGAAGCCGGAAAGATTATGGAGCACGCTGCGCTCATCCAGCAGCGTCGAGAGCTCCATAGCCTTGTCCGCAATCTGCCGATTGACCTCAATGAGACGATATCGACTAGCACGGGCGGCCTTCATGTCTTCCGGTTTCCAAAATGCGGCTGTACTCAAAAGCTTGGCGAGAAATTCCTGCAGTGCATGAGGGTGATGGCCGAGCTTACGGTGCAGTTCCAGATAGGCGCTTTCCAGCTCGTGGCCTCTGTTCAACAGTCTATCAATCACTCTGCTCTCACTCGGCAAACAGTGATGCTCCAAATTGTATTGTTTACTCTTTCGCAGAATGTCTTCGCAAACGGCTAGGGGAGAGGCTGGCGGCTTGAGGTGGGTCATGTGCTTATCTCCGTGAAGTTTGAAAGATAGCTTACCGGCCTTCTCTCAGGCTGTCGGTACCCGAAACCGTTTATTTCTAATGAGCTTTAGGTACCTGTTGCCACAAGCATATCTAATTTTAGTAAGCACTCTCAAGGCGTACAAAATATGGCAGGCTTGAGGCCACTGTGGCCTCCCAGTAACCGCGAAGGTTTGAAACGATTTAAGAAAGGGCTAGCGGGATAAAATTTATTTAGGGAGCGGAAATAGCCCTTTTCCTCCCCAGGGTTTGGGGTATCACATTGGTATAGAAGCATGCTATTGCTGGGGTAACCGCTTATGACCTTTTCTGGAATGGGGCGCAGGTGATGTGTTGATTACACAGTCGTGATAACAATGGATGAATTAAAAACCGATCCACAGGGGGCGCTACATCAGTGTATCTAGCAAAACTGAAAATAACGAACTTCAGAAAATTGCAATCTGTTGACCTTGAGTTTCAGCCCGGGCTGAACGTCCTGGTCGGCTCTAATAACATTGGCAAGACCGCTATTGTTGATGCATTGCGCGCGCTACTTGCAGGATACGACGAGCCATACCCGCGCTTTAACAACGACGATATGCATCGACCAAAGGGGGGCGATCCGGCAGGTGACATCCAGTTTAAGTACGTCTTCCAGGATTTGGACGTAGACGACGAAGCAGACTTTCTGGCAGCACTGAAGCCGGACGAAGATGGCAGGTTTGAAGCTCACATTAACATCCGTTATTCAGAAGCTGACAAGATTGGCAGGCTGCGAGTAAGGCGTTGGTGTGGAGACCATGAAGAGATAGGCCTGACCGCGGATATGATCGAGAACCTTCGCGGTGTCTACCTGCCACCTCTTAGAGATGCTTCACAGGGTCTCAAGCCCAATCGCCATAGCAAGCTGGCTCGACTATTTCAGCTCCTTGCCGATGATGAAGGTCGTGATGGAATTAATGAAGCACTTAAACTGCTCGATGAAGAGCTAAGGGGCCACGATCCGATTATTACCGCTCACTCGGCCATCACAAGTCGGCATGACACGATGCTAGGGTCTCAGCTAGCCCAAGTGTTGGATTTGGGATTGAGCGGAAGCGATTTTCAGAAGCTGGCATCACGCCTGTCGTTAGTAGTGGACGACTTCGAAATTGAACAGAACGGCCTTGGATTTAACAATCTGATTTACATGGCGGTGGTTCTCTGTGAGCTGGCCAGGAACGCTGACGCGAGTTACCGAGGCCTGATCATTGAGGAGCCTGAGGCACACTTGCATCCGCAGTTGCAGGCGGTGTTGCTAGATTACCTGGAATCGATTCAAGATGGGGAGGGTGAGAAGCCCGTTCAGTTGTTTGTTTCTAGCCATTCCCCCAACTTCGCCAGCATTGCTAATCTCGACAGTCTCACCTGTCTGGTCGAAACAGCCACTGGCGTGGAGACTTTCTTCCCACGCACCATCCAATTTGAAAGGGGAAAAAGAGAAAAGCTCGAACGCTACCTTGATGTGACCCGCGCTGAACTGTTTTTTGCCCGTCGTATCATCTTCGTTGAAGGCGCGGCCGAATTGATGCTGGTCAATGTGCTCGCGGAAATGTGTGGCTATAACCTGCGCAAGCACGGCGTCAGCCTAATCAGTGTCGAAGGACTCAATTTTGACTCTTTTTTGCCTCTGTTTGGCGAGGAGGCCCTGAAAATTCCAGTATCCGTGATCACCGACGCGGATCCAGTAAGTGAAGCGGATGAAACCGGAGAAACGGTGGCCGTTTATCCCACGTTCGACGAGGAAATTAGGGTTTCAAACAATACCGCCAGGATGAAGAAAAACGAGGATTCCCTCGTTAAGGTTTTCTGCGGTCTCAAAACTCTCGAATATGATCTGGCGTTGGTTGACGTTAATCGCATCGCAATGCTGGCTGCACTTAGAAATATGCACCCGAGAATCGCGCAAGACCTCCAGACTAAGGTCGAAGAGGAAGATGGCGATGCAGCCAAAGCACGGACTTTATTCAGCGGCATGTTTGAGCGCAAACAAAATAATGTGCAGAAGGGCCGCTTTGGCCAGTCACTGGCGCAAGTTATTGCCGAAGGCAATGCTTTTGTAGTGCCAGACTATATCCAGAATGCGATTTCTCATGCCTGTCAAACAGCGGAGGCCAAGTAGTGAACCACCCTTCCGAAGAGCAGACGCAGGTTATAGATGCCTCAGTAGAGCCCTTGTCAGTAATTGCCTGTGCTGGCAGCGGCAAGACATTCACTGCCGTGCGACGTCTGGCCAATATTCGTCAAAAACTTGGTAATCATCGTGGACGTGTGGCACTCCTGTCCTTCTCCAATGTCGCTGTAGATACTTTCCGAAAGGAATATCAAGATCTGGGGCTCAGCAGCAACGTCAACAACCGCGTGGACATAAATACGCTGGATACTTTCATCACCAGCAATGTGTTGCGCCCTCATGCCTATCGGACGATGGGCGCGCAACAGACGGCTTTCCTTGTGACCGGTGGAGAAGCATTTCTGAAAGGATTCACCTTTCAAACGGATCCTTACCCGCGCGCTATCAATGAAATGCAGGTCGGTATTGACGCTGGAGGTGTCTACTTCTGCTACTCGGATATTAAAAGTGAAATGCACAGGCTCAATACTGCCCAAGCTGCAGACGTGGTGCATCGCCTTGGGCGGATCGGTGCCTACACACACAACCTCGGGCGTTACTGGTGCTATCGCACGTTAGCAGATCAACCTGGGATTCTGCGTGCTCTGGTTCACCGTTATCCGCATATCCTGATTGACGAGGCTCAGGATATCGGAACGGTTCATCAGGTCATCATCGAGCAGCTAGTGAGTGTTGGTTGCCAGGTCTCGCTGATAGGAGATCCAAATCAGGGTATTTATGAATTTGCCAGTGCTGATGGGGCGTTCTTGTCAAAGTACGGGCAACGTGACGGCGTAAATAGCCTCGAATTGAAGAGAAACTTCCGGTCCGTGCCACCAATCCTTGATCTGGCCAACCATCTGGCCGGACGAACCGATGCCGCAGATAGGGAAGCGCCTGATACAGTCCATGGTACCTTCTTTGTAGCTTACGGTAAGAATGACAGAGAGCAACTCATTGTTTCGTTTCAGAGAGCAGTGGAGGCCGCTGGCCTTAGGTTGGAGCGTTCGGCGGTACTCTGCCGCGGACGCAAACAGGCAGATAAACTGGCTGGCAACAAAGGGTCTCCGGGCTGGGGCATCGTCAAACGGTTTACACAGGCTGCAATTCTGCGCGAGCGTTTTAAAGACTATCAAGGTGCATTCAGGCTGGTGGCTATCGGTATCGTCAACCTACTCGTTGATGCTCCAAATGGGATGTTGGCTAAGCTAACATCCCAACATGAGGATCAGGCGTTACGTCGGCTCATCTGGGCTTTTACTCGCAATCCTGATATGGGACTGCCCGGTGTATCGCTCAATGGAAAAGCGCAGTGGCACCCCCTATTACTTAATAGAGTCAAAACTTTACTGGCTCAAATTAATAAAGAATGTGGTCTGACGAGCGTCGATAAGCTTGGTAGCAAACTCACTACAAGAGATTTGCCTGATGGACCGTTACTATCTGCCGCTGACCTGAATGGGAATAATTACCGACCCCGAATTCGCGTTGACACAGTTCATCAGGCGAAGGGAGAAAGCCTGGATGCAGTGCTGTATTTGACAAACAAGGAACATGCCGAAGGCTTAATGAACGGCGTGGATACAGAGATCGGGCGTATTGGCTATGTTGCGGTTACCCGCGCCCGGAACTTGTTTTGGCTTGGTGTGCCAGCCAGTGCGTTAGTTGATTTACGGCCAGGATTACTCGATCTTGGCTTTCAGGAAACTGAGGCATAAGGTCATCTACGTTCGACCTATCTCAACAGCTTGACTGTGCCCTGTGATTGGCCCGAAGGTCACTTCCTTTCAAGGAATTCCTCCTACTTCTGTGCCAAATATAAATTCCCTCATGTGTTCTTAAGTGACACTGCCTCCACGAAGGCAACCTATAAAAAAACCCTTTTTAATGATGATTTTAGAACATTAGATGCAATTTTAGGACATATAATATGTCCCTATTTCATCAGTCTCATAACCGTCATCGGTTCAAATCCGGTCCCCGCTACCAATATTTTTAAAGGCAGATCAGTTACTTACTGGTCTGCCTTTTTTTATTGCCTAGAGTTCGGTGAGAGTAGTCAGAAAAGCTCTCGGGTTCAGCGTCTCATCCCCCCTGAAGGCCATCGGTTCGCTTTTATTCTAAAGCCAAAGCCAGCGAATCTCGCTATCCAATACAACAGAGAAAGCCGTTATCGAAAGGCAGCGGCTTTTTTGTGCCTGAACCCTTACACCGCCAGCTGCTCACGCCAGCGATCCCATTCTGGTGTAGATCCAACCATCTCAAACAGATGATCCAAAAAAGCGCTTACCTTGCGGGTGTGCAGCCGACGCTGGGCGTAGAGCACGTGGATATCGCGCCTGCCTGGCACGACTTCACATCGCCACGCTTCGAGCAGAGGCAGCAGTTTGCCCGAGGCCAGCTCATCAGCGATCAGCCAGGTGGGAAACATCACCAGTCCCTGCCCCATTAGCGCGGCACGCACCAGGCTCTCGGCATCGTTGCTATACAGGCTGCCGTCGACTTTGTAAGCAAAGGCTTGCGGCTGCTCGGCATGATGGAAGTACCAGCGCTGACGACCCATTTCACCTTGGTAGAGCAGGCAGTCGTGGTGTTCAAGGTCATCTGGGGTATTGGGCCTACCGCAGCGCTGTATATAGGTGGGGGCAGCAACCACAACGTAGTTCATTGACGCTAGGCGGCGTGCCACCAGCGTTGAATCGGCCAATTCGCCGACACGAAAGGTAATATCGATGCCCTCGCGCACCGGGTCGGTCAGTTGATCGGTTAACATCAGTTCGGATTTGATCGCCGGGTAGCGGCGTTGAAAGTGATGCAGAATCGGCACGATTTGGCGCTGGCCGAAAGCCACGGGAGCATTGAGGCGCAGCACGCCGCTAGGCGCTGTATTGGGGGCCGTTAGCGCTTCCGTCGCCAGGTCGAGTCGTTCAAGTATCTCGCGAACTTCCTGATAGTAGCGCAAACCTGCCTCGGTCAGCGTCACGGCACGGGTGTGGCGATAGAACAGTTGCTGACCAAGCGCCTCCTCTAAAGAGGCAATCTGACGCGAAACCGACGACACGGCGCGATGAAAGTGGCGTGCGGTGGCGGTAAAACTTCCTGTCGCGGCGACGCGCTCAAAGATGCGTAGCGCATTGAGATCCATCGAGTTGCTCCTAGCACAATAAAGATTTGCGATTTTTCCAATTGTAGCAATGATCCTTGGCGACCAGACTGCTTTTCATCGGACACAAAGCACATTTCCACTGCCCGTTCCGAAAATTTTGTCTACAAAAGGAGTTAACGATGCGCAAAGGCACCGCATTAGTCGTCGGCGCGACCGGCATCACTGGTGGCAACTTAGCCAGCTACCTCACCGCTAGCGGGTGGAGTGTCTATGGATTATCTCGTCGCCCCTCTGATCAAGCAGGGGTAATTCCCGTCGCTGCCGATCTGTTAGATCGCGAGGCTACGGCGGAAGCACTGGCGGGGCTACCCATCACCCACGTGTTTTATTGCACTTGGGTGCGGCGCGAAAATGAAAAGGCTAACGTCGAGGCCAACGGCGCGATGATGCACAACCTCCTCGACGCCCTGCAGGGCGCAAGCTTGGCACATGTCTCGTTGGTGACCGGCACCAAGCAGTATCTGGGTGCCTTCGAGAACTACGGTAGCGGCAAGACCGAGACGCCGTTTCGTGAATCAGCACCCCGCGTACCTGGCGAGAACTTTTACTACACCCTCGAAGACATCATGTTCGCGAAGGCGGATCGGGACGGCTTTAGCTGGAACGTGCACCGACCACACACGGTCATCGGCTATGCCCGCGGTAACGCCATGAACATGGGCGTGACGCTGGCGGTTTACGCCTCTATCTGCAAGGCAACGGGCAAGCCGTTTACCTTCCCTGGCTCGCAGGTGCAGTGGAACGCCTTGACCGATCTAACCGATTCGCTGGTGTTGGCGCGGCAGATGGAGTGGGCGGCGACCACGCCCGGTGCCCACAATGAGGCCTTTAACACGGTCAATGGCGATGTGTTCCGCTGGCGTCGACTGTGGCATGAAATTGGCGAATTCTTCGAGCTTGAAGTAGCCGACTGCCCGGAAACGCCACAGCCGCTCGAAACCCAGATGGCCGACATTGCGCCTACCTGGGCCGAGATTGCCGAAAAGAACGAGCTAGTCGAAGCCGATGTCAGCAAGTTAGCCTCCTGGTGGCACACCGATGCCGACCTGGGGCGCGAGCTTGAGTGCGTCAACGATGTCACCAAGTCGCGAGATTTCGGCTTTGATCACTTCCGTGAAACACGCGCGGCGTTTTTCGATCTGTTCGCTCGCCTACGCGCGGAGCGCATCATTCCTTAAGTAATTTCAGAAGCAATTTCAGAAACAATGCCAAAAATAGTAGCTCATCCAGGGCGCCTAACCGCGCCCTGTTTCTGCTTTATCAGGTTCATGTAGCTTGATACCCACTAGCAGTGAGTTTTATTTCCCTCCTCTTCCTTGAATCCACCGGCAAATGCCTGCATATCATGGGGAACTATTGTTCATTTTTTGATGCCGAGTCTACCCATGCAAATTATCGATCCCCGCTCAGGTAAGCCGCTTACGGCGGATACCGGAAGTGCTGACGCTACCGCGCCTAACGCTGAACAAGCGGCGGTGCGCCCTGAAGATGTCATTATCGAGCTCAATGCTGGCAATATTCAGCAAGTGCTTGAAGCGTCCATGCAGGTGCCGGTGCTAATGGGCTGCTACTCGCCGTCCAACGCAAGCAGCAGCACCCTGCTCGCGGTGCTGGAGAAGCTGGTGGTTGAGTACGCGGGCGCTTTCCTGCTCGGCAAGCTCGATATTGAAGCAAACCCCGAAATCGGCGGCCAGCTGGGCGTGCGTTCAGTGCCCGATGTGAAGCTGATTAGCCAGGGTGGCTTAGTCGATGGATTCCAGGGTGCGCTGCCGGAGAAAGAGGTGCGCGAGTGGCTCAATCGCTACTTCCCCGCCCCCGGCGAAGCGCCCCCAACCCCTGAAGAGCAGGCGGAAGAAGCGCTTAAAGCCGGTGACACCGCCGCTGCCCGAGAGATTTATCAAACCCTAATGGGCCAGTACCCAGAGCACTATGCCTACCAGGTAGCCTTCGCACGGGTATTGGTGGCCGAAGGGCGCGGCAGTGAGGCCCGTGAAGTACTCGATAACCTGCCCCCGGAAGAGCGCGACGCGGCACCTGCGCGTGGCGTACGCGCCAGCATCGAGTTTAGTGAGCAGGCACTCTCAGCCGAGGAGATTGCGGCCCTGGGCAATCGCACCGATAGCGAAGCGCAGTACCAGCGCGCCCTGCGCCAAGTGGCCGACGGTCATTATGATGAAGGGCTGGAGGCGCTGCTGGCGCTGATGAAGCAGGATCGCGCCTATAACGATGACGCGGCGCGTAAAACGCTACTGCAGGTATTCGACGCCCTGGGCGCCGACCACCCGCTGACCGTTGCTTACCGCCGTAAGCTTTTTGCGATGCTGTACTAAGGTCTTCTGAAGGCTTTCAATCCCGCTTCAGCAGGGAATCCATACGAGACAGCGCCGCTTCCAGCTGGGAAGCGGTGGTACCAAAGTTAAGCCGCACAAAGCCGGGGCAGCCAAAGGCCGCCCCGTCCGAAAGCGCTACTCCCGCCTCTTTCAGCAACGTCTTGTAGGGCGCCTCACCTAACCCTGCCTCGCGCATATCCAGCCAAGCTAGATAGGTCGACTCCGGCGCACTCCAGCGCACGCCCGGCCAAGCCGCTACGCGTGCCTGCAGCGTCCCACGATGCTCACGTAACACGCTTAACAGCTCCTGGCGCCACGGCTCGCCATGTCGATACGCTGCTTCCGCCGCGACCAAGCCGAGCACGTTGCCATCGGGAAGTAACCCCTTGGTAGCCGTCGCAAAGCGCTCACGCAGTGCGGGGTCGGGAATCACCGCGCAGGCGCTGGTTAAGCCCGCCAGGTTAAAGGTTTTCGACGGTGCCCATAGCGTAATGGTGCGCTTCGCTAATTCAGGAAATGCCGCGGCTAACGGGCGGTGCTGGGCGCCTTCGTCCAATAACAGGTCGCAGTGCAGCTCATCGGAGACCACCCAAAGGTCGTGGCGCTCCACTAGCTCAGCCAGCGCTGCAAGTTCCTCATGGCGCCACACTCGCCCCGTAGGGTTGTGGGGCTGGCACCACAGCAGCAAGCGCGTACGCGGCGTAATAGCGGCCTCCAAGGCGGCAATATCGAGCTGCCAAGGCTCATTGGGGGTTGAAGGCGCTGCCAGCATCGCCTGCTGGGGCAATCGGCCTGTGCGCTTTGCAACCTCTAAAAATGGCGGGTAGATCGGCGCCACCGTCAAGACACCGTCGCCTGGCTCGGTCAGCGCTAACGCGGCCAGGTGCAAAGCTGGCACTACGCCCGGCAGCCACTGCTGCCACTCCGGCTGAATGGGCCAGTCATAGTGGTGGGCACTCCACTGGCACAGGGTTTCTGTTAACGTAGCGGGCACTTCGCCATAGCCAAATACACCGTGGGCCACCCGCGCCTGCAGTGCATCAATCACCGCAGGTGGGGAGCGGAAATCCATATCGGCGACCCAAAGAGGCAGTACGTCGTCGCCGTAGCGGTGCCATTTTTGCGATGCCCAGCCACCTTCTGGGTGGCGTCGCTCCACAGGCGTGGCAAAATCGTAGGCCATGAAAAATCTCACTCATTCAATAGGGGTTGTGCCAAGCATGCCGCAAGATGACTTTTATACCAAGATGCGGGCGGGGCTATCGGCGCTGTTGCGGCAATGGCGCTCGCTTGGGCAAGCGAATACGGATCAGCTAGCGCTCATTTTGGCCGAAACAGCACGGGTAGCTAAATTAGGTACACCCGACGCCACGCCCAGCGGCGCCACCCTGGAGCAGTGGAGCCAGGATGAGCTAGGTGAAATGCCGCTATGGGCGCCGCGCACTGCGGTCTTTCTGCTCAATCAAATGCCCGCTCGCCCGACCCCCGATAGCGACGCCGAAGCCTGCGCCTGGGCGTACTGCTGGCTACGCAACCGCTCGTTTGATTCACTCCAAGCGGCGCAGGAGGCGCTCCCCGCGCACTTGAAAGCGCCCCTAAAAGATGCCCTTGAGGCCGCATGGCGCGACCAGCAAGGCCTGCGCTTGGTTTAATTAAAAGCGCGCGCTGACAGCACCCAAACAAAAACAGCAAGGATGACGCCGCATGATTGAAGTCCCTCTCACTTGGCAGCTAGCGAAATTAGGGCTCTCGATCAGCATGGTGCTGGGGCTAGGCGCGATTGCTGTGCGTGCTAGCCCGCGCATGGCGGGCCTGCTGGCGGGCTATCCGTTAGGCACGGCCTTGGCGCTATTTTTTATCGGCTTGGAAATTTCCCCTCAGTTTGCGACCCAAAGTGCGGTGCATACCCTGGCGGGCTTTACGGCCACAATGGCGCTAGGGGCCGGTTATTGGATGGCAGGACGACAGCCGGGCGTTAAAGGTGTCATTGGCGGCGTGGCGGGCGGCTTGGTTGCCTGGCTCGCCGTTAGCACGCTGCTCGCTCAGTTTAACTTCACGCGTTTGAGCGGCACGCTGGTGACGCTATGCGCCATTGCTCTGTTCAGCGGCTTATTTCGCAGCATTACTGATGTCAGGATACCCGCCAGCAGAACGTTTTCGTTACCGGCGCTTGCCGCCCGCGCGGCACTTGCCACGGTGATCATATTTACCATTACCAGCCTGGCCCACTGGCTGCCGCCCGCCTGGGCGGGAACGTTGGCCGCCTTTCCCGTCACGATGCTGCCTTTTTTGCTGATCCTACACCTGAACCATGGGGCAGCGCCGGTGGCGACGGTGATCAAGCACTACCCGATGGGACTTGGCTCGCTACTGAGTTACACGCTATGTGTTTCCTATACTTACAGCACACTAGGGTTGCTATGGGGCACATTGGTCGGCTTCGCTGCTGCCACGCTATGGCTGTTGGGGTGGATGCAACTCATTGCGTGGTATCAACGCCGCACCGCTTGACCAAGCGCTTGCTTGGGTTAATCCTAAACGTTGCCGTTGCGATTACCCTTACTAATAACCTGTTTTTTTAATAACAAGGACAAGCCATGTTTACCCGTACCATTGAGCCCGCCTTTTACGATACTGACGCCTTAGGGCACATTAACAACACCCGCCTGCCAGCGTGGTTTGAGCTTGCCCGAAATGACTTGTTCAAACTCTTTACCCCTGATTTAAACCCCAAGCAGTGGCGCTTGATTATGGCGCGCATGGAAGTCGACTACCGGGCTGAACTGTTTTACGGTCACGATATCGAAATACGTACTTACTTAACGCGATTAGGCAATAGCTCGTTTACAGTCACCCAAGAGGCGCGGCAGCACGGCAAGCTCACTAACCTGGGCCATACGGTTATGGTGCAGTATGACCACCAGGCCAAGTGCGCCATGCCTATTGAGGGTGACCTGCGCGAGGCGCTAATGTCGCACCTTCAAGACGCGCCTGAGCCCGCCTGATCGACGCTGCCCTGCACTACCGGGGCAACAGGAGCCTTATAATGGCAATCCGCTACAACCTCTGGATAGACCCTGACAACGTCGCCCAGCATCGCGCCGTGGAGGCAGACCTTGAGCGCTATTTTATTGAGCGCTTTGCCGACTATCCGCATATCCGCTTGTTTGGTGCCGATCCCTACGATTATGATGCCCCCTTCAATCGCCTTTATGACGTGCTAATGGCACGAGCCGCTGAATACTGTGAGCGGACGTGGTGCTATGTCGCTTCGCCTGAACAGCTCAATCGCTGCTTTTTCCGTGCCGTTGGCCGCTCGACTAAATTTGTTCAAGACGACCGTTCGTGAGAGACCAACCCAATGGTGATACGCACCAACCAAGCGCCTGACGAACGTCAGCTCGCCATTATTGCCCAGCAGCTTGGCCGCGCACCGCGTGGTATCGAAGCGGTAGCCGCCACCGACGGTGAAGGTACACCGCTAGTACTGCGTATGGCGCCGATTGTCGATGGTAAACCCTTCCCCACCCTGTATTGGCTCTGTTCCGATGTTCTGAAAGTTGAGATTTCCCGCATCGAAGCCGTTGGGGTTATCAAAGCGCTCGAACAACGCCTACAGGAAGAGCCTGAATTTCTTGAGGCTTACCAACAGAGCCATCGCGACTATGTGACCGCTCGCTGGGACTATATGAGTAATGCTCAGCGTGAAGAAGTCGCTAAGCTGGGTTACACCAACGTGATGACCGAACGCGGCATTGGCGGCATTAGCAACTGGCATCAGATACGCTGCCTGCACACCCAGTACGCCCACCACCTGTGCGGTGATAATGTGATTGGGCAGTGGATGGATGAGCATCATCAGGTAGACCGCTGTTTACCCTAAGCCCCTTTTAACCTAAGCCTCGTAGTAATCTCGTTTTCTTTTTGGCTACGGTTTTAGTCACGTTCATTTTTTAACGACAGGAAATAAACGAATGGCTCGAATTTGCGTTTATCTTGGCTCCCGTGAAGGTAACAGCCCTGCCTTCCGCCAGGCCACCAATCAACTGGGGCGCACCCTCGCTGAACGCGGCCACACGTTGGTTTATGGTGGGGCACGCGTTGGCCTGATGGGCGAGCTGGCTAACGCAGCACTTGAGGCCGGTGGTGAAGTCATTGGTGTGATGCCCGACCACCTGGTAGAGCGCGAACAGGCCCACTTTGGCTTGAGCGAGCTGATTCGGGTGCGCAACATGCACGAACGCAAAGCCACCATGGCGGCCAACGCCGATGCTTTTATTGCCTTACCCGGCGGGATTGGCACCTTGGAAGAGCTGTTTGAAATATGGACGTGGGGCTATCTAGGCCTGCATGAAAAACCGATGGGGTTGCTGAACATCGACGAGTTCTATTCGCCGCTACTGACCTTTTTAGACAGCACGGTTAGTCATGGCTTTTTGGCGTCTCCCACCCGCGAAATGCTGCTCGATGCACCGTCCCCCAATGAGTTGCTTGAGGCGCTGGAGGCCCAGCTATAAAACTGGTGAGGGAAGAGTTACTAACGTCCCGGGTGCTCGGTGAGCTTGCGGGTATGCTGATAGGTCAGCTGCAGTAAACGGGCATCTTCACCTGCCCGGTGGCGGTGAATACCCTGTTCGGCGATCAGCGCTTCTTTGGTGTCGCTCCACACTGCCTGCTGCTCTTCGCTAAGCAGAATTCTTAGCGCCTCAAGGCGAAAACGCGGCAGCATACCCGCATGATGGAAGAGCAGCGACAGCCAGGTATTGTCGTACCCCCAACTATCGCTGTACGCCTTACCCAGCTCGCGTAGTTCATCGTTCAGCCAGTGGGCGACCTGGCGTACCGGGTAGCCCTCCTGAATAAGGCGATCACGGGAGATGCCATGCAGCAGTTCAGCCTTGGGATCCCAGTGCGTCCACTCTTCCAGCGGTTGAATGAGAAAAGCACAGCTGCTTCCATCGGCACGGGCGATGCCTACTTCAATGGGGTAGCTGCCGCGCCCAAATCCGGACGCTTCAATATCTAGCACTGTGGGTAGCGTCTCGGACACAACCTTCCTCACTCAATCAAAACGCGGTAACGCTTCATGCGGCGGCCACGCTATTTAGTGCCAGCTGATCCGCCTGTCGCTGCCAGTAAGCCGCACGCTCACCATCTACCGCCAAGCCTAATTCACCCAGGCGATAAGCGCGAGCAAGCCGCTCTGCGGCGAGATAGTGCCCAGACTGGGCGGCGCGTGCGTACCAGGTCACCGCGTAATCTTCACGGCGCGGGTACTGGGCACAGCCATGTTCGTGGATTTGTGCCACCTGGTACTGTGACTTTACATCCCCGGCATGCGCAGCTTCCAGAACGTACCGCGCTCCGCGCGCTTTGTCCTGGGGCGTCTGACTGCGATGAAACAGCATATGGCCGTATACGGAGAGCGCGTCTGGGTGACCCGCTTCCGCACAGCGCTTAAACAAGCGCATCGTTAAACGCTGGGTCCGCGGTGAACGCGGCAACAGCCAGTGATTATGAAACAGCCGTTCAGCTAGGCGAAATTCTAGCCGAGTAAACAACGTTGATGCCTGCAGCATGGCAAACCACCCTGCCTGTCGTCTGTTGGAACCTTGGGCTAGCAGTCACAAAAATAGCTGCCAACCACACGAGAAACCGGCCTTTAGCCGGTCGATGGGCTGGCAAGCATACGCCTGCCTTTGCGACGACTCAACCCCATTAATTTGCTGCTTGCAATGAGCCTCGCTAACATGCCATTCATACGCCGTTTACCAGCCTGGTAATGGCGGCTTATCTTGTGGCAATTCCGCCTTAGTAAGGAGATAAAAATGCAAACGCGCCCACTTGGCAGAACCGGCATGGAGGTAAGTCGACTCTGTTTAGGCACGATGACGTTTGGCGAGCAAAACAGCGAAGCTGAAGCCCACGAACAGCTTGATAGAGCCGTGGCGTTTGGCATCAATTTTATTGATACCGCAGAAATGTACCCCGTTCCGCCCATGGCCCAGACCCAGGGCTTAACTGAGCGCTATATTGGCAGTTGGCTTAAGCAGCGTGGCGCCAGGGACGATCTGATCATAGCCACCAAGGCCGCAGGCCCAGGGCTTGACCATATACGGGGTGGCCCGCGTTTAACCCGTGAGCATATTCATCAGGCCATCGATACAAGCCTGGAGCGCTTGAACACCGATTACGTTGACCTTTACCAACTGCACTGGCCCGACCGTCAAACCAATTTCTTTGGCAAGCTAGGCTACGTTCATAGCGAAGACGAAGATGCGACGCCGCTAGAAGAGACGCTTGATGCGCTGAAAGAGCTGGTTGATGCAGGCAAAGTACGGGCTATTGGGCTCTCTAATGACACGCCCTGGGGCGTGATGCGCTCACTGCAGCTTGCCGATAAGCTGGATTTACCGCGCGTGGCGTCTATTCAAAACCCCTATAACCTTCTTAACCGCTCTTTTGAAGTCGGCTTGGCGGAAATTGCCCACCGTGAAGATGTCGGCCTACTTGCCTATTCACCGCTAGGGTTTGGGGTACTCTCAGGTAAATATCTGAATGGCGCGCAGCCACCTAAAGGTCGTTTGACGCTGTATGAGCGCTTCAAGCGTTACACTTCGCCCGAAGCCGAAGCGGCCACCCAGGCTTACGTTGCGCTTGCTGAAAAGCACGAGCTAGATCCTGCGCAAATGGCGCTGGCGTTTGTTAACTCGCGCAGCTTCTTGACCAGCAATATCATTGGTGCGACCACCATGGAGCAGTTGGAAAGCAATCTTGCCAGCGAGAGCCTCAAGCTGGACAACGAAGTGCTAGAGGCAATCGAAGATATTCACCGCCGTATGCCCAATCCCTGTCCTTAAAACAAACAGCCCTTAAAAACAGCCGACTCTCATAAGGCTATCACCGCTATAGCCTCGGCCTTTGCCGAGGCTTGGTATACTGAGCCCACTTATATCAGGCTTTTATTTATCAGGGCACGACCAGGAGCATGCGATGCTGAGCGTTATCTCTCCCGCCAAAACGCTGGACTTTGAAACCCCACCGACCACAGAGCAAGTGTCACAACCCGACTTTCTGAAACACAGCCAAGCGCTTATCACTATTTTGCGTGATTACTCGCCGCAGCAAATCAGCGAACTCATGGGTATCAGCGATAAATTGGCGGGCCTGAATGCGGCGCGTTTTGAGGAGTGGCACCCTCCTTTCACTCTGAGCAATGCCAAACCTGCTGCACAGGCTTTTCAGGGCGACGTTTATACCGGCCTGCAAGCAGAAAACTTCAGCGAAGCGGAGAACCGTTACGCACAGTCGCATCTGCGCATACTTTCTGGCCTATATGGCCTGCTGCGGCCGCTGGATTTGATTCAGGCCTACCGCCTGGAAATGGGCACCAAGCTGCCTAACAGTGCCGGTAAGGATCTGTATGCCTATTGGAAGCCCATCCTGGCACCTGCACTTAATGAAGCCATTGCAGAAAGCGGCTCCAACGTGCTGGTTAATCTCGCCTCGAATGAGTACTTCAAAGCGGTAGATACCAAGCAGCTTAATGCCCGGATCATTACGCCGGTGTTTAAAGATGAGAAAAACGGCACCTTTAAAATCATCAGCTTCTACGCCAAAAAAGCGCGTGGACTGATGAGCGCTTGGCTTATCCAGGAACAGGTCAACGATCCAGATGAACTCAAGGCGTTCGATGTGGCAGGTTATCGTTTCGATGCATCGGCATCCCAGGGGGATACCTTCGTTTTCACTCGTAAAGAAGCCGATCGCTAAAGCGAATGGCCTAATAGAAACGTACGGGGCGTGACGCGCGCGGCTTTAAAAAGCGCTGGTGCGCCTCTTTGAACAGCGCTGTATCGCAACGGTGAAGCCACTCATAAGCCACCATATCTGCCGTCACCGCCACAGCACCGCTCGCGCAGGCGCGCTCACGGGCAAACGCAGCCTCTTGCGGGCGTCGGCTGGCAGAGGCGTCGCTCAGCCAGTACAACTCGTAGCCTGCCTCTAATAGCCCTAAACCCGTTTGCAGCACGCAGATGTGCGCTTCTGTTCCACACAGTACAATCTGTGTTTTACCCGTTGCGTTTAGCGCTTCACGAAATTCAGTTTCCGCCATGGCCCCAAAATGCTGTTTCTGCCAGAGCCGATAGTCATTCAGGCAGGCGAGCAGTGATGCCGAGGATCCTCCCAGTTTTTCTGGAGACTGCTCGGTTAACCATACAGGCACCTCAAGCAAGCACGCCATTTCGCCTAGCCAAGCCGCTTCATTCATGGCTTCTTGACCACCATCGATTACAGGCAGCAGACCCGCCTGGAAATCGACCATTAACAACAGGCTTTTATCGCGTTGTAGTAGCACGTTGCCACCTCATTTTTATCGTTATTCAGGCTAACCATAATAGACGCGATACAAACAATAAAGCAGCCGCTTTTCAGCGACTGCTTCGGTTAACTCATCAAACAAATGCTCGGCCTAGTTCTCGGCCGCTTCTTCCATATCTTCGCCGAGCTCTTCCATGCTCTCCCCGGCATCTTCTGCGGCGTCATCAATGCTTTCACCCGCTTCTTCAGCAGGCCCTTGATCATCACAAGCGATCAGTCCGCCTGCCATCAAAGCCATAAATAGAGCGATTGCTAACTTCTTGGCTACTTGCGTCGTCATACCGTTTCTCCTCCTGAGATTTTACTTCTGGGTACGTGCAACATAATACTAGATGCTGCGTGGCAACAATACCATGTTAAATGCACAAGCTATTGTTATATCTGGAATAAAATGCCTGGAAATCGCGCTGAGGTGTGAGGTGTGAGGTGTGAGGTGTGAGGTGTGAGGTGTGAGGTGTGAGGTGTGAGGTGTGAGGTGGAACAGGATATTCGTTAGCTACCCCTACACCACCGTTTTCTACCCACTATTCCCCCTCACTCCTCACTATTTACCCCTCACGCCTTCCCCCTCACGACCATGCAAAAAAAATCCCCCAGAGCATCAGCCCCGAGGGATTTTTTCAAATAAGTGCCTGACGATGACCTACTCTCGCATGGGGAGACCCCACACTACCATCGGCGCTAAGCGGTTTCACTTCTGAGTTCGGCAAGGGATCAGGTGGTTCACGCGTGCTATGGTCGTCAGGCGTAACTGTTAATGTACATCATGCTGACTCTAGCGTTGCTTGCTAATTGTGTGCGTCTCATCGCCTGTCGCCCTGGCGTTATGTCGCTTGGGCCACACGCTGCGTATCCGGTTTTCATTGACGTCATCATCGCGACCAGACCCCTTGGGTGTTATAGGGTCAAGCCTCACGGGCCATTAGTACACGTTAGCTCAACGCCTTGCAGCGCTTCCACACCGTGCCTATCAACCAGCTGGTCTCGCTGGGCCCTTCAGGAGGCTCTAGGCCTCAGGGATGTCTCATCTTGAAGGGGGCTTCCCGCTTAGATGCTTTCAGCGGTTATCCCGTCCGACCATAGCTACCCGGCAATGCCACTGGCGTGACAACCGGAACACCAGAGGGTCGTCCACTCCGGTCCTCTCGTACTAGGAGCAGCCCTTCTCAAACATCCAACGCCCACGGCAGATAGGGACCGAACTGTCTCACGACGTTCTAAACCCAGCTCGCGTACCACTTTAAATGGCGAACAGCCATACCCTTGGGACCGACTTCAGCCCCAGGATGTGATGAGCCGACATCGAGGTGCCAAACACCGCCGTCGATGTGAACTCTTGGGCGGTATCAGCCTGTTATCCCCGGAGTACCTTTTATCCGTTGAGCGATGGCCCTTCCATACAGAACCACCGGATCACTAGAACCTGCTTTCGCACCTGCTCGACGTGTCTGTCTCGCAGTCAAGCACCCTTATGCTCTTGCACTCATTGCACGATGTCCGACCGTGCTGAGGGTACCTTCGTGCTCCTCCGTTACTCTTTAGGAGGAGACCGCCCCAGTCAAACTACCCACCACACACTGTCCTCGATCCGGATAACGGACCTGAGTGAGAACGCCAATGATGCCAGGCTGGTATTTCAAGGTTGGCTCCCTCCGAACTGGCGTCCAGAGTTCTAAGCCTCCCAGCTATCCTACACAGGCAACATCAGCGTCCAGTGTGAAGCTATAGTAAAGGTTCACGGGGTCTTTCCGTCTAGCCGCGGGTACACCGCATCTTCACGGCGATTTCAATTTCACTGAGTCTCGGGTGGAGACAGCGTGGCCATCATTACGCCATTCGTGCAGGTCGGAACTTACCCGACAAGGAATTTCGCTACCTTAGGACCGTTATAGTTACGGCCGCCGTTTACCGGGGCTTCAATCAAGAGCTTCGCCTTGCGGCTAACACCATCATTTAACCTTCCGGCACCGGGCAGGCGTCACACCCTATACGTCCGCTTGCGCGTTAGCAGAGTGCTGTGTTTTTAATAAACAGTTGCAGCCACCTGGTATCTTCGACCGGTTCGGGCTAGGAGAGCAAGTCTCTTCACCCTACGCCGGCGTGCCTTCTCCCGAAGTTACGGCACCATTTTGCCTAGTTCCTTCACCCGAGTTCTCTCAAGCGCCTTGGGATTCTCACCCTGACCACCTGTGTCGGTTTGGGGTACGGTCGCACATGATCTGAAGCTTAGAGGCTTTTCCTGGAAGCGTGGCATCAGTGACTTCCTGACCGTGGTCAGTTCGTCTCGTGTCTCGGCTTTAAGACCCCGGATTTACCTAAGGTCTCGGCCTACTCACTTTCACCAGGACTACCAACGCCTGGCTCACCTAGCCTTCTTCGTCCCCCCATCGCAACCATGTCCGGTACGGGAATATTGACCCGTTTCCCATCGACTACGCCTTTCGGCCTCGCCTTAGGGGCCGACTCACTCTGCTCCGATTAGCGTCGAACAGAAACCCTTGGTCTTCCGGCGAGGGAGTTTTTCACTCCCTTTATCGTTACTCATGTCAGCATTCGCACTCGTGATACCTCCAGCGAACTTCTCAATTCACCTTCATTGGCTTACACGACGCTCCTCTACCGCGAATTCCTATCGAAATAGAAACTCACCCGTAGCTTCGGTACCTGGTTTAGCCCCGTTACATCTTCCGCGCAGGCCGACTCGACTAGTGAGCTATTACGCTTTCTTTAAAGGATGGCTGCTTCTAAGCCAACCTCCTAGCTGTCTGAGCCTTCCCACATCGTTTCCCACTTAACCAGGATTTCGGGACCTTAGCTGACGGTCTGGGTTGTTTCCCTTTTCACGACGGACGTTAGCACCCGCCGTGTGTCTCCCACGCTCTACTCACCGGTATTCGGAGTTTGCCTCGGGTTGGTAAGTCGGGATGACCCCCTAGCCGAAACAGTGCTCTACCCCCGGCGGTACTACGTGAGGCGCTACCTAAATAGCTTTCGAGGAGAACCAGCTATCTCCGAGCTTGATTAGCCTTTCACTCCGATCCACAAGTCATCCAAATCTTTTTCAACAGATCCTGGTTCGGGCCTCCAATTGATGTTACTCAATCTTCACCCTGCTCATGGATAGATCGCTCGGTTTCGGGTCTATATCCAGCGACTGTGTCGCCCAGTTAAGACTCGGTTTCCCTACGGCTCCCCTATACGGTTAACCTCGCCACTGAATATAAGTCGCTGACCCATTATACAAAAGGTACGCAGTCACAGAACAAGTCTGCTCCTACTGCTTGTACGCACACGGTTTCAGGATCTATTTCACTCCCCTCTCCGGGGTTCTTTTCGCCTTTCCCTCACGGTACTGGTTCACTATCGGTCAGCCAGGAGTATTTAGCCTTGGAGGATGGTCCCCCCGTCTTCAGTCAAGGTTTCTCGTGCCCCGACCTACTCGATTTCACATGATCAGATTTTCGACTACGGGGCTATCACCCGCTACGGCCACGCTTCCCAGCGTGTTCGCCTAATCAGTCTCATGCTTAAGGGCTGGTCCCCGTTCGCTCGCCGCTACTAGGGGAATCTCGGTTGATTTCTTTTCCTCAGGGTACTTAGATGTTTCAGTTCCCCTGGTTCGCCTCGTACACCTATGTATTCAGTGCACGATACTCATCTTGTGATGAGTGGGTTTCCCCATTCAGAAATGCCCGGGTCACAGGTTGTTGCCACCTCACCGAGCCTTATCGCAGGCTACCACGTCTTTCATCGCCTCTGGCTGCCTAGGCATCCACCGTGTGCGCTTCATTGCTTGACCCTATAACCCGAAGGAGTCTGGACTCGCAATGATCACGTTTCATTTTGCCGGATACGCTTGAGACGTATCACAATTTAAGAAGCACTTCTTGCGAAGTGTTCTTGTCAGCATGATATACATTGTTAAAGAGCGACTGCTATACGCAGTGATAAGGCAACGCCGTAGGCGGCTGGCTTATCACTGCGCATCAACAGCTATCTGATCAGGTAATTCATTGTGGACGCTTACTAACGCGTGACGCATCGTTTAAGGAGGTGATCCAGCCGCAGGTTCCCCTACGGCTACCTTGTTACGACTTCACCCCAGTCATGAACCACACCGTGGTGATCGCCCTCTTGCGTTAGGCTAACCACTTCTGGTGCAGTCCACTCCCATGGTGTGACGGGCGGTGTGTACAAGGCCCGGGAACGTATTCACCGTGACATTCTGATTCACGATTACTAGCGATTCCGACTTCACGGAGTCGAGTTGCAGACTCCGATCCGGACTGAGACCGGCTTTAAGGGATTCGCTGACTCTCGCGAGCTCGCAGCCCTTTGTACCGGCCATTGTAGCACGTGTGTAGCCCTACCCGTAAGGGCCATGATGACTTGACGTCGTCCCCACCTTCCTCCGGTTTGTCACCGGCAGTCTCCTTAGAGTTCCCGACATTACTCGCTGGCAAATAAGGACAAGGGTTGCGCTCGTTACGGGACTTAACCCAACATTTCACAACACGAGCTGACGACAGCCATGCAGCACCTGTCTTACAGTTCCCGAAGGCACACCAGAATCTCTTCCGGCTTCTGTAGATGTCAAGGGTAGGTAAGGTTCTTCGCGTTGCATCGAATTAAACCACATGCTCCACCGCTTGTGCGGGCCCCCGTCAATTCATTTGAGTTTTAACCTTGCGGCCGTACTCCCCAGGCGGTCGACTTATCGCGTTAACTTCGCCACAAAGTGCTCTAGGCACCCAACGGCTGGTCGACATCGTTTACGGCGTGGACTACCAGGGTATCTAATCCTGTTTGCTACCCACGCTTTCGCACCTCAGTGTCAGTGTCAGTCCAGAAGGCCGCCTTCGCCACTGGTATTCCTCCCGATCTCTACGCATTTCACCGCTACACCGGGAATTCTACCTTCCTCTCCTGCACTCTAGCCTGACAGTTCCGGATGCCGTTCCCAGGTTGAGCCCGGGGCTTTCACAACCGGCTTATCAAGCCACCTACGCGCGCTTTACGCCCAGTAATTCCGATTAACGCTTGCACCCTCCGTATTACCGCGGCTGCTGGCACGGAGTTAGCCGGTGCTTCTTCTGCGAGTGATGTCTTTCCTACCGGGTATTAACCGATAGGCGTTCTTCCTCGCTGAAAGTGCTTTACAACCCGAGGGCCTTCTTCACACACGCGGCATGGCTGGATCAGGGTTGCCCCCATTGTCCAATATTCCCCACTGCTGCCTCCCGTAGGAGTTCGGGCCGTGTCTCAGTCCCGATGTGGCTGATCATCCTCTCAGACCAGCTACGGATCGTTGCCTTGGTGAGCCATTACCTCACCAACTAGCTAATCCGACATAGGCTCATCCAATAGCGGGAGCCGAAGCCCCCTTTCTCCCGTAGGACGTATGCGGTATTAGCCTGGGTTTCCCCAGGTTATCCCCCACTATCGGGCAGATTCCTATGCATTACTCACCCGTCCGCCGCTCGTCAGCGGGTAGCAAGCTACCCCTGTTACCGCTCGACTTGCATGTGTTAGGCCTGCCGCCAGCGTTCAATCTGAGCCATGATCAAACTCTTCAGTTTAAGATCTATGTGATCCTTACATGTCACCCGAAGGCAACAAAAGCGGATCAAACTTGGCTCAAGGTTCAAACGAATTCATTCAAAACAGATCCCAAAGGACGAATCCTTTAAAACCTTATTGCTTGAGTCGCTTGCCTTGATATTGGGTGATTTGTCACCAACATCAGCAAGCGCCCACATGAATTACCTGATCAAATTGTTAAAGAGCTGTTTCGCTGTTAGGTTGCTGTGAAAGCAACCGGGCTGCCGTTGACTTGGCTTGCCTCAGCGAGGAAGGCGTATTCTACGCATTTCCTGGTGTTTGTCAATCGCTGTTTTTTTAGCGAGCGAGGCGAGCGATACAACCTGCTCTAACCTCCTGACAAACCGAAGGTTTTCACCTTCATTCACCGCTGGTAACGCTTGGCGTCCCCGGCAGCGGATGCGTACTTTACGGATTCGCTGCCGGGTTGGCAAGGGCTTTTTGACAGAAAGTTCAAATAAGCGTCACACGGGCGTAACGTTTCTTACCCGCCTGGATAACATAGCTCTTACCTGTCGCCAGCATGGTGTCTTTGGCAACGACGTCGCCGTCGACTTTGACCCGGCCATTACCCAGCATATCTTTGGCTTGGGCACTGTTGTTCGCGAGCTCTGCTCGATTGAGCACTGCCGCAATGGGCGCTTGCTCGCTGCCTTCGAAATCGACCGTGACTTCGGGCAGGTCTTCCGGAAGTTCGCCATCGGCCAGTTGATTACCCGCAGACTTGTGCGCATTGGCGGCTGCTTCATCGCCGTGGTAGCGGGCAATTAGCTCACGGGCCAGCTCCATTTTGATATCCCGCGGGTTCGCGCCCTGCTCAACGCTCTGCTTGAGCGCGTCAATCTCTTCGTTCGATTTCAAAGAGAGCAGCTCAAAATAGCGCCACATCAAGCTATCCGGCATGGAGACCAGCTTATTGAACATGGAGCCCGGCGCTTCATCGACACCAATGTAGTTGCCCAGGGACTTCGACATCTTCTGCACGCCGTCTAACCCTTCCAACAGCGGCATGGTAATGACCACCTGGGGCTCCTGGCCGAAGTGTTTTTGAATTTCGCGCCCCATCAGCAGGTTGAACTTCTGGTCAGTGCCGCCCAGCTCCACGTCCGCCTCAAGCGCTACCGAGTCGTAGCCCTGTACCAGCGGGTAGAGAAATTCGTGAATGGCAATGGACTGATTGGCTTTATAGCGCTTTTCAAAGTCATCCCGTTCCAGCATACGGGCGACGGTGCTTTGGGCAGCCAGCTCAATCATTTTGGCAGCGGAGAGCTCGCCAAACCATTCGGCGTTAAAACGTACCTCGGTCTTTTCAGGGTCGAGGATTTTAAACACTTGCTCTTTATAGGTTTCGGCGTTGGCTTTCACATCCTCTTCAGTGAGCGGTTTGCGCGTCACGTTCTTACCGGTAGGGTCACCAATACGCCCGGTAAAGTCACCGATCAAAAAGATAACCGTGTGCCCCAAATCCTGAAACTGGCGCATTTTGGTCAGCAATACGCTGTGCCCCAGGTGTAAGTCAGGGGCCGTGGGATCAAAACCCGCTTTGATACGCAGTTTGCGGCCTGAAGCCAGCTTCTGTTTTAGCTCATCCTCTACCAGGATTTCATGCGTACCCCGCGACAGCAGCGCTAAAGCCTGATCCACCTCACTCATTGCCTCTCTCCACTATAAAGAACCGCCCTTACCGGGCTCAGGTGATAAATAGCCGACGATGTTACCATGCTCGCTCGCCTTGGTTGAGCCTTGGTTTCGCTCTCACCCTGGTTTAGTCTCAGCCCAGCTTTGTACGAGTTCGCTTATGAAAACGCCTACCGCTACGCCGCTTTACTATATTGGCCTGATGTCCGGCACTAGTCTGGACGGTATCGATGCAGCACTTATCGCCATCGAAGGTGATTCGCCGCCGCACCTGTTGGCAACCCATGCCGAACCGATGCCGGACGAGCTTCATCGCCTACTGTTTAAGCTGTGCCATGCAGAGCAGGTCAGTTTTGCGCAGCTCGCAGCAGCGGAACACGCGTTCTGCCAATGCCAGGCCCAAGCCGTGCAGCACTTATTAGCACCCCTTTCAGTGGGTATAGAACAGATCAGTGCTATCGGCAGTCACGGCCAAACCATTGAGCATGCCCCCGCAGGCCACAGCGACGGCCCGGCGTATACACTGCAGTTGGATAATCCAAGCTTGCTGGCAGAACTCACCGGCTGCACGGTGGTCGCCGATTTTCGTCGCAGAGACTTAGCCGCAGGCGGTCAAGCGGCACCGCTGGCACCGGCCTTTCATCAGGCACTATTTGGGCGAGCAGACGCGCATCAGCTGGTACTTAATTTAGGCGGCTTTGCCAACCTCACCTGGCTTTCTAGCCAGCCGACCGATCCAGTGATCGGATTTGATACCGGCCCCGCGAATGTTTTACTGGATGGCTGGTTTGCCTTGCACCAGGGCGGCCGCTTTGACCAGGACGGCGACTGGGCCGCTAGTGGAAAGATAGATGAAGCGCTGTTAGCTCGGTTGTTATCAGAACCGTTTTTCCAGCAACCACCGCCGAGAAGCACAGGGCGTGAGCTGTTTCATCTGGATTGGCTACGAAAACATCTTAGCGGCCAGGAAGCCGCCGCCGATGTTCAGGCGACGCTGGCTGAACTCACCGCCGTCAGTGTCGCTCACGGCATTGAACAACTGCGGATCGGTAGTGGCCCGCTGACGCTGATCACCGCTGGCGGCGGCGCCCACAACGCCTATTTGATGCAGCGCCTTGCCTATCATCTCCCTCGCGCCACGCTCACTTCGCCAGCGGCGTACGGCTGGCCTGAAGACTGGATTGAAGCGGGCGCCTTTGCCTGGTTGGCGCACCAGCGTCTGCACCACCTGCCAGGCAACTTGCCCTCAGTCACCGGCGCGCAGGGCCCCCGGGTATTGGGCGGAATCTATGCCCCCTAATACTCATTGTTTGAATACGCCCCTAGACCTCAAAGAAAAGCAGTGGGTACGTCACAAGGCTTAAATTATTCAGCTTTTGCGGCGAGAGTGCCTTTAGCCTGAGCCTGGGCTTCCTCTATGCTTACAACGCCCTCATTGACTAACCGAGACAGCGCGGCATCCAGCGTTTGCATACCCAGGCTACCACCGGTTTGAATGGCTGAGTACATCTGTGCCACTTTGTCTTCGCGGATCAAGTTGCGCACTGCAGAAGTGGCCATGAGGATTTCGTGGGCCGCTACGCGCCCGCCGCCCTGACGTTTAAGCAGCGATTGCGACACCACTGCCTGGAGCGATTCCGAAAGCATGGAGCGCACCATGGCTTTCTCTTCGCTGGGAAAAACATCGATGATCCGGTCGATTGTCTTGACGGCAGAGGTGGTATGCAGCGTTCCCAGCACCAGATGACCGGTTTCAGCAGCGGTCAGTGCTAAGCGGATAGTCTCCAGATCACGCAGCTCGCCGACCAGAATCACATCCGGGTCTTCACGCAGCGCGCTACGCAACGCATCGGCAAAGCTATGGGTGTCGCGATGCACTTCGCGTTGGTTAATCAAACAGCGCTTGCTAACGTGGACAAACTCGACGGGGTCTTCAATGGTGAGAATGTGCTCGTAACGATGATCGTTAATGTAATCGATCATGGCGGCCAGCGTGGTGCTTTTGCCCGACCCCGTTGGCCCAGTCACCAGCACCAGGCCCCGCGGTAACATCGCCAGGCGCTCGAACACCTCACCGAGCCCAAGGGTTTGTATGGAAAGTACTTGATTGGGAATGGTGCGAAACACCGCCCCCGCCCCGCGAGCTTGCGTAAAGGCGTTAACACGAAAGCGGGCGATCCCCGGCACTTCAAAGGAAAAATCAATTTCCAGGTGCTCTTCGTAGTCGCGCCGCTGACGATCATTCATGATGGCGTAGATCAATTTACGCACATCGTTATTATCGATAGCGGGCACATTGAGCCGACGAATATCGCCATCAACACGTATCATGGGCGGCAAACCGGCCGAAAGGTGCAAGTCAGAGGCATTCTGCTTTGCCGAGAATGCTAGCAGTTCGGTAATATCCATCTCTCTTCCCAGCTGCGGTAAGGTGCTTGAGTATGACAGACATCGCGTTTAACGAGTCACTCGGCCATTCATACGCTCAGGCGCTTGAACGCCTGCATAATGCATTAGAAAACGCGGGGCGCGCCCAGGGTGCAGCCAAGCTACTGGCCGTCAGCAAAACCAAGCCTGCGGCGATGATTCGTCAGGTTTGGCAGTTGGGTCAGCGTGAATTTGGTGAAAACTATTTGCAAGAAGCGCTGGAAAAGCAGGCCGAACTTACTGATCTTGACGGCATTGTATGGCATTTCATTGGCCCCCTGCAGTCCAACAAAACCCGCTCTGTGGCCGAGCACTTTGACTGGGTACACAGCGTCGATCGGCTAAAAATTGCCAAACGCCTTAACGAGCAGCGCCCAACGCACCTTGCGCCGCTCAATATCTGCCTGCAGATTAATATCAGCCGAGAAGAGAGCAAAGCTGGTGTGCTGCCCGAGGAGTTAGAGGAATTGGCCAAAGAAGTCGCCACGCTGCCTAATCTGCGCCTGCGCGGTTTAATGGCGATCCCCGCTCCAACAGAGGATATAAGTGCTCAGCGCCAGCCTTTGGCAGCACTACGCGAAGCTTTTACCGCCTTACAAAGCAGCTTGCCAGACGCGCCCCTTGATACGCTCTCGATGGGCATGAGCGACGATTTAGAAGCAGCGGTGCTGGAAGGCGCCACGCTGGTGCGTTTGGGCACTGCAATTTTCGGCGCTCGCCCATCGGCTTAGACGAAAAGTAGCCCACTTTTTTACGTAGAACACTTTTACTTAAGGGACACCTACCATGGCGAATAAGATTACCTTCATTGGGGCCGGCAATATGGCCAGCGCCATTATCGGCGGCCTAATCGACAGCGGCGTCGCGCCTTCTACTATTACCGCCACCGCGCCGAATGACAGCGAACTGACATCGATTAAACAACGCTTAGGCATCAATACAGACACCGACAACAATGCGGCGGTGGCTGAGGCCGATGTGGTGGTACTCGCGGTGAAGCCGCAAATCATGCGCAACGTATGCGAAGCGTTGCGCGACAGCGTTCAGCGCCAGCAGCCGTTGGTCATCTCGATTGCTGCCGGCCTGGATGCCGGCACGATCGACCAGTGGCTAGGCGGCCAGAATGCCATCGTACGCTGCATGCCCAATACGCCCTCGCTGGTCGGTTATGGCGCCAGCGGCCTCTACGCCAATGCCAACGTCAGCGATGCCCAGCGTGACGTGGCCACCCAGTTAATGGAAGCGGTCGGCATTGTGGAGTGGGTGGAAGAAGAAGCCCTGTTAGACGCAGTCACCGCTGTTTCTGGTAGCGCCCCGGCCTACTTCTTTCTGATGTTCGAAGCCATGGAAGAAGCCGCGGTTAAACTCGGCCTACCTGCCGCTACCGCGCGCCGCCTGGCTATTCAAACCGCGCTGGGTGCCGCCACCATGGCGCAGCAGAGTGATAAAGACCCCGCCACGCTGAAACAGAACG
Source organism: Vreelandella titanicae (assembly GCF_014697095.1). Classification (NCBI taxonomy): domain Bacteria; kingdom Pseudomonadati; phylum Pseudomonadota; class Gammaproteobacteria; order Oceanospirillales; family Halomonadaceae; genus Vreelandella; species Vreelandella titanicae. Next base: position 497,384 of record NZ_CP059082.1, read on the forward strand.
TTATGTCGCCGGGCGGCACCACCGAACGTGCCATTCAACATATGGAAGAGGCACAATTGCGCACCACGATTGCCGACGCCATGCAGGCCTGCGCCGACCGCGCCCAGGCAATGGCCAAGGAACTAAGCGGCAGCTAATGCAGCCATTCGGCTAACACAGCCTAAGCTACCGGATCATCAAGGAGACATAATAATGGGCAATGAATTGGGCAGTGCAGGGTTAATGCTGGTAAATACCCTCATCAATATTTACCTCTTTTTACTCATGCTGCGCTTCCTGCTGCAAGCGTCGCGGACGGATTACTACAACCCGTTAAGCCAATCGGTGGTCAAAATCACCCAGCCGGTAGTGGGGCTATTTCAAGGCTTTTTAGGCCCTGTGGCTGGCCGCTTCGACCTCGCCACCTTAGCAGCAGGCTTTGTATTGAAAGTGGCTAGCATCATCGCCATTTTTATGGTGATTGGCGTTGGCATGCCACCCATTGCTGGACTGCTGATTGCCGGTGCGGCCGCCTTGGCGAATGCAATTTTAAAAATCTACTTCTTCGCCCTGATTGTGATGATTATTTTGAGCTGGGTAGCGCCCAACGCCAGCCATCCAGGTGCGCTGCTGGTTATGCAGTTGGTAGAGCCGATTATGGCCCCGGTACGCAAAGTGATTCCTCCGCTGGGCATGATCGATCTATCGCCTATCGTGGTGTTTATCGCCATTAACCTGATCGATGGTTTGGTGGTCGGCGCCCTGATTCGTGCGGCGGGCATTTCCGGCGCGCTGGTCGGGCTGTGATGGCAACTGCCATCTCCGTATTCTTAGCAAGGAAGCCTCTGATTAACGTAATGAGTGCAGGCCAGACAAGGCAAAAATCAACGAAAAAGCGGAATTTACAGGTTGTAAATGAGCATTTTGAGGCGATTTTTAACGCCGTATGGGCAAGCGCAATAGTTAATCAGAGGTTTACAGGATCTACTTCAGTCGCCCTCTTTCAGCAGGACTAGCGCCTTCAATGCCTGACTCAGATACGCTTGCATTTGCAGACCGACCGGCGGGCTCCGTCGGCGTGGTCACCCCGCACGTGGCACGCTTCGACACGCCGCTCGCTCTCGCCTGCGGCAAAGTGCTGCCTGCCTACGAGCTGATTTACGAAACCTACGGCACATTGAATGCCGATCGCAGTAACGCGGTACTGATTTGCCACGCGCTCTCGGGTCACCACCACGCCGCGGGCTACCACAGCGAAGAAGACCGCAAGCCCGGCTGGTGGGATGCCCATATTGGCCCCGGCAAAGCGATCGACACCAACCGCTTTTTTGTTGTGTCACTCAATAACCTGGGGGGCTGCCATGGCAGCACCGGGCCGGTCAGTCATAACCCCGACACCGGCCGCCAGTGGGGGCCTGAGTTCCCCATGGTCACGGTGAGCGATTGGGTGGCCAGCCAGGCGCGGCTTGCCGACCACCTGGGAATTGAGCGCTGGGCCGCCGCGGTGGGCGGCAGTCTGGGCGGCATGCAGGTGATGCAATGGACAATGACCTACCCGGAACGGGTGGCTAATGCGGTGGTGATTGCCGCCACGCCACGACTCTCGGCGCAAAATATCGCTTTCAACGAAGTAGCCCGTCAGGCGATTCGCTCTGATCCGGAGTTTTTTGACGGCTGGTATGCCGAGCACGACACCGTACCCAAACGCGGGCTTAAGCTCGCGCGCATGGTGGGCCATATCACCTATCTGTCCGAAGACGCCATGGGCAGCAAGTTTGGCCGCGATTTGCGTAGCGACGACCTTAACTTCGGCTTTGACGTTGAGTTCCAGGTGGAGTCCTACTTGCGCTATCAGGGCGACACCTTCTCCACCGCCTTTGATGCCAATACTTACCTGCTGATGACCAAAGCGCTGGACTACTTTGACCCATCCGCGACCCAAGGGGGCGACTTAGCCAAAGCCCTGGCCCCAGCGCAGTGCCCGTTTTTGATTGTCAGCTTTACCACCGACTGGCGCTTTCCGCCCTCGCGCTCCCGCGAGCTGGTCGATGCGCTCATTCGTGCGGGCAAAGCGGTTAGCTACGCCAACATCGACTCGCCCCATGGGCACGATGCTTTCTTACTCTCAGAGCCGCGCTACGACGCCATCTTCAGCGCTTTTATGAACCGCGCTGCCGGCGAGCTTAACCTCGCCGAAGTGGGTAAAGATGAAGCAAGCGAAGATGCAACGAGCTCAGAGGAGACGCCATGATGCGCGCCGATCTTGAACTGATTTATGACTGGGTGCCCGAAGGGGCGCACGTGCTCGACCTCGCCTGTGGCGACGGCGAGCTGCTTGAGACCCTGGCGAACAATAAAGGCGTGACTGGCTATGGCTTAGAGATCGACCATGACGGCATTAATGCCTGCGTCGCCCGGGGCGTCAGCGTGATTGAGCACAACCTGGATGACGGTTTAAGCAGCTTCTGCGATAACAGTTATGACCAGGTAATCATGACCCAGGCGCTTCAGGCGCTGCGCCGTCCGGACAAGATGCTCGATGAAATGCTGCGTGTCGCCGAAGAGGGCATCATCACTTTCCCCAACTTCGCCTACTGGCGTCACCGTGTTCATTTGGGTCTGCGCGGCTATATGCCGGTATCCAAATCGCTGCCCCACGCCTGGTACGACACACCCAACATCCATCTCTCAACGTTCAACGACTTTGAGCATCTGTGCCGCGAGAAGGGCTTGATGATTGTTGATCGCGCGGTGGGCGTGGGGGATCATCAAGGTCACTGGAAATCGCGGCTATGGCCCAATCTATTTGGTGAAATTGCCATTTTCCGCGTTCGTCGCCGCTAGATATTCATCGCGCTTAAACGCAACCCAAGGAGCCACGCCATGTTACGCAGATTAATGATGAGTGCCGCCCTTGTCGGCATGCTCTTCGCCGCCGCTGGGGCCCACGCTGAGCAGTTCGTCAGCGTGGGCGATTACGAGATTCACTACAGCGCGGTGAACAGCAGCTTTTTGACCCCGGAAGTGGCCCAAGCGAACAACCTCCAGCGCAGCGCCAACCGCGGCCTGGTTAATGTAAGCGTTCGCGAGCGCCAGGAGGATGGCAGTACCCGCCCCGTTAACGCCAGCGTACAGGGCCACGTAAGCGGCTTGACAGGCGCCCAGGAGTCGCTCAGCTTTCGCACCGTGCACGACGGCGATGCCACCTACCACCTGGCGCCTTTTACCCTACTCGACGATGAGAACATGCGCTTTGAGCTAAGCGTGCGCTACGACCGCAACGCCGCCCCCGAACCGGTGAACTTTATTCAGCGTTTTTATATTGATCGCTAAGTCAATCCTGTATAGCTCTCGACATGCCGTAGGTAGATTGACGCAAGGGCGCTGTAAACCCATCCTTGGGCGCTACTTTCGCCATCCATGGCGAAAGACCCTTGCTTACAACTACCCACGGCCGCTGGTCATAGGCCAACGTATGCAAAGCTTGCTCTATCTACAGCCGTACAGGCAGGCTACGGGTTAACCGCACTCCAATGGGACGCTGTTGCTCCCGCACCACCTCAATACCATAGGCCAGCACTTCCACCCCGCTGGCCGAGGCCTCCGCTAGGGCTGCCGCGTAAGTCGCGTCGATATGGGCTGCGGCGGCCACATCGGCAATACCTTCATGGGCGACACAAAACAGCAGCACCGCCCGTTCACCCTGCTCTGCCAGCACTCGCAGCGAATGCAGATGCTTGGTACCACGCACGCTCACCGAGTCCGGAAAGTAGCCGTGGCCGTCCTGCTCTTTGAGGGTGACCTGCTTCACCTCGATATACGCCCGCCCCCGCTCTGGGTCATCCAGCCTAAAATCGAGGCGGGCGTCGGCCACTTTCACCTCCCGGCGCAGAGTGGCGTAGCCTGCCAACGGTGCCAAAGCCCCCGCCTCCAGCGCCGCTTCCACGATGCGGTTAGCGCGGCCGGTATGCACCGAGGCGAGCGCCACCTGCCCATCCGCTTGGGGCAGCTCGATAAACTCCCACGTCCAGGCAAGCTTGCGCTTGGGGTTATCGCTGGGTGACAACCACACTCGGCACCCTGGCACGTTCACCGCCTTCATCGAGCCGGTATTGGGGCAGTGGGCGACGACTTCGCGACCATCATCCAAACGCACATCGGCGAGAAAGCGCTTATAACGCTTGATCAGCGTGCCCGGCACCAGCGCCGGATAAGTCAGCATCACAGCCTGCCCACAAAGCGTGCAATCCGAGCCACCGCCTCTTCCAGCCGAGCCACATCATTGGTGAAAGCAATGCGCACATGGTGTTCGCCGCCACGTACGGCAAAATCAATACCCGGGGTAATCGCCACGTTTTCTTCCTGCAGCAGGCGCTCACAGAAGGCCTGGCTATCCCGGCTGTAGCGGGAGATATCCAGCCACAAATAAAACGCCCCCTGGGGCGGGAGATCCGGTGCCAGCCCCAAGCCTGCAAGGCCCTCCAGCAGCACCTGGCGGCGCTCTTTCAGGGTTTCACGGCGCTGTTCAAGAATACCCCGGCACTTGGGCGTAAACGCCGCCAGGGCGGCATGCTGCGACGGCGTCGCCGCGGCCAGAAACATATTCTGCGCCAGCCGCGTTAATGGCTCCACTGCATGCTCTGGCGCCACCAGCCAGCCCAGGCGCCAGCCGGTCATACCAAAATATTTTGAGAAGCTGTTGACCACAAAGGCGTTGGCGGAGAGCGAGGTCGCTGAGAGCGGTGCATCGTCGTAGTTGAGGCCCTGGTAGATCTCATCGACGATGACCTCGCCTTCGCGCTCTGCGACCGCTGCCAGCACTGCAGAGAGCTGTTGCGCGCTCAACGTGTGGCCGGTAGGGTTAGAGGGCGACGCCAACATCGCTAGGCTTGTGTCCTCACACCAATGCTGGGCGACCAGGGCAGCGTCCAACTGCCAGCCGCTATCTCGCCCCACGGATACCGCATCAATCTCAGCGCCAGCTAGCGCCATAAAGTGACGATTGCAGGGGTAGTTAGGGTCAGCCATCAGCACCCGCGAGCCGGTTTCGACTAATAACTGGCTTGCCAGCAGCAGCGCCCCCGACGCCCCGGGCGTTACCAAAATACACGCAGGATCCACCGTAGCGTTAAAGTGCTCGGCGTAATGTCCGGCGATCGCCTCGCGCAGTGCGGGCAGCCCAGCCGCTGGGGTGTAGCGGGTATGGCCACTGGCCAACGCCTGCTGCCCGGCAGCGATAATGGGCTCGGGGGTAGCAAAATCCGGCTCGCCTACTTCCAGGTGAATCACATCGTGGCCGGCGGCTTCCCGCGCCTGGGCCATTTCCAGCAAATGCATGACCCGAAAAGGGGCAACGTGATCGACACGCGAATTCCAGGCCATAACGGCTCCTTCATCTAATCATTTTTGAAACTGGACAAATATTGAAAAACTAACTAAAACATGGCGCTAGTCATATTCAAGGCCAAACAATCGTCGACAGCTCACCATTATGCTTGCAACCCAGTCATTTTTCAGCTAAACAAGCATCCCTTTGGCGTGAGATCGTGACAATCGCTCATGGTCGATCAGTAGTCACATATGTAAGGGGCAGTCCCATGCCAGTAGCAGAAAAGAAACCGGAAGCGTCCAAGTCCTTCACTCCGTATGAGCCAGCGCCGGGTGAAGAGTATATGAACGAGCAGCAGCTAGCGCACTTCCGTCAGCTGCTGCTGGATTGGAAACAGGATCTCATGGAAGAGGTGGATCGTACCGTACGCCACCTGCAGGAAGATGCGAACAACTACGCCGACCCCGCCGACCGTGCTACCCAGGAAGAGGGCTTTAGCCTGGAACTGCGTACCCGGGATCGCGAGCGTAAGCTGCTCAAGAAAATTAACGAGACGCTAGATAACATCGATGATGATGATTATGGCTTCTGCGAAGCCTGCGGCGTTGAAATCGGCATTCGTCGTTTAGAAGCTCGCCCCACCGCCACCCTTTGTGTGGATTGCAAAACCCTGGCGGAACTCAAAGAGAAACAGCTAGGCGGCTGAGCGCTAAAAGACCGTGCTACTCGAACGCGGGCACCTTATGAACTGCACCCCAAAAGTTGGACACTCATCCAACGATTGGGGTGTTTTTCATGACGAAACATAATGAAGCGTTCAAGTTACTAGTAGTGCAACGCTACGCAGAAGGACAGCAGGGTTACAAGAGTCTGGCCAGACAGTACGGTCTTGGCCCTACAACCGTCAGGCGTTGGGTTAAACACTTTGAACAGCATGGTCTAAGTGGCTTGCAGAAAAAGTTCACCCACTACAGCGCTGAGTTCAAATTAGCGGTGTTGCAACAGATGAGGCAAGAGGAGCTATCAGCCTTACAAGCGACGACTCTGTTCGATATTCGAGGTGGTACGAGCATCGTACGGCAGTGGGAAAGCCAGTATCATGAAGGAGGCTTCCAAGCGTTGGAGCCTAAAGCCCGAGGACGTCCGACGAAGATGCCTACAACAGAGCCCCCAAAGCCCCCACTTCCACTGACTGATAAGAGCTCGCTGGAGCAGCTGCTCCAAGAGAATGAGTACTTGCGTGCTGAGGTGACCTACCTAAAAAAGTTGAGGGCCTTGCGTCAGGCAAAAGAACAAGCCGCGCAGAAAAAGCGCAGATAGTCCTTGAGCTGAAGCAAGGCCACCCTTTGGCGGTGCTGCTAAAAGTAGCAGAATTGTCGCGTAGTACGTTCTATTATCAGGCAAGGGCTCAGCAGTTGGAAGATCGGCATGCTGGTCTGAAGCGACGCATTCACGTCCTCTACGAGCATCACAAAGGCCGCTACGGTTATCGCCGAATCACAGCAGCGTTGCGTCAGTCGGGCGAGCAGGTCAACCATAAGACAGTCCAGCGCCTAATGCAGCATCTAGGCTTGAAGTCGTTGGTACGCCCGAAGAAATACCGCTCCTATCGTGGACAACAGGCCAGTGTTCCCAATCTTCTTGCCCGCCAGTTTCATGCTGAACGACCCAACCAAAAGTGGGTAACCGACGTCACGGAGTTTAATATCCGAGGCGAAAAGCTGTACTTGTCGCCTGTGATGGATCTCTACAACGGGGAAATCGTGTCCTACTCAATGCAGAAACAGCCGCAGTACTCGCTGGTAGGGGGGATGCTCAAGAAAGCCTTGGCTAAGTTGGCCGACCAAGACGCGCCTTTACTGCATTCTGATCAAGGCTGGCAATATCAGATGTCAGCTTACCGGCGTAAGCTCAGCGAGCATGGCGTGATTCAGAGCATGTCACGCAAAGGCAATTGCCTGGATAATGCCGCAATGGAGAGCTTCTTTGGTACGCTGAAGTCAGAATATTTTTACCTGAACCGCTTTGACACCATTGAGCAATTACAGGCGGGCATTCGGCACTATATCCATTACTACAATCACGAGCGGATTAAGACCAAATTAAAAGGCCTGAGTCCGGTGCAGTACCGAAATCAGGCCTTGGCCGCTTAGTTTTTCACTGTCCAAGTTTATGGGGTCAGTTCATTAGGGTGCCCGTTTTTGTGAATGGCTTTTTGTGAATAGCTTTTTGTAAATAACCAGCCCCTCTCAACAATGACGCTACCATGATTGATTTTGCTCGCTACCGGGGGCGCTTTGCCCCTACGCCCTCTGGCCCGCTGCACTTTGGCTCTTTGGTCGCCGCCTTAGGCAGCTATTTAGATGCCCGCGCGGCCGATGGGCAGTGGCTGGTGCGCATTGAAGATATCGACCCACCGCGCTGCCCTGAAGGTGCGGCGAGCACTATCCTTCGCCAGCTGGAAACCTTCGGGCTGGAGTGGGACGAAGCGGTAATGTGGCAGCACACCCGCGGCGATGCTTACCAACAGGCGCTTGACCAGCTTGTCCAACTCGGCCTGGCCTATCCCTGCAGCTGTTCGCGCAAGCAGTGGCAGGCGTTTGATATCTACCCCGGCTGGTGCCGCGATGGCGTTTGCGATGCGAGTAAACCGGTGGCCTGGCGGCTGCGCAGCGACCGTGGCGAGCGCCCTATCCGCTGGCAAGACCGGCTGTTCGGCGAGCAGCAGTTTGACCCGGCTGAACTAGGCGATGTGGTATTAAAGCGCAAAGATGACCTATGGGCGTATCAGCTCGCCGTGGTAGTGGATGACGCCGAGCAGCAGATTACCGATGTGGTACGCGGGCTCGATTTGCTCGATAACACCCCTTGGCAGCGCCAATTGCAGAGCGCACTTCAGCTACCGCAGCCGCGTTACCTGCATCTGCCACTCATTGTGACCGCTGAAGGGCAAAAGCTCTCCAAGCAAAACCTGGCCCCGGCCCTGGCAGAAGACGAGCAGAAAGTGCGCCAGCAGCTCTTTCAGGCGCTGGAAGCGCTTGATCAAGCGCCGCCACAAGAACTGGCCTCAGAGCCCCCCGCGACTCAGCTACACTGGGCGGTAGCGAACTGGTCGTTGGCACGTTTAAACCCAACGGCACACCGTTTAAATCCCTCTTCACCTCCAGTAGGAGATTGATATGTATGTCTATCGCATCATGCTGTTTTTGGTGTTTGGCGGCTACCTGCTCTCTCCGCTGCTGATGAATGGCTGGAGCGACCCTGAGGCCGCCTGGTACCGGCCGTTTGCGATTTGGGGTGGGTTGATTGCGTTAACCCTCTGGCTGGAGCAGAAGAGAAAGCTTGATGAACGTTGAGATGCACGTTGAGATAGTCGGCGTCCTACTGCTTGGGCTAGGCTACCTGGCACTGCTGTTTGGCTGCGGTTTTGCGGTAGAGCGCGGCTGGGTGCCGGTGCGTATTACCCGCCACCCGATTGTTTACACCCTTGCCCTGGGTGTTTATGCCAGCGCCTGGGCGATTTACGGCAGCGTGGAAATGGCTGCCCACGCGGGGTTTGGCTTCCTCGCCTACTACCTGGGCGCAGCGGGCGCCTTCTTGCTCGCCCCTGTGCTACTGGTGCCCATCCAGCGCATCACCCGCACCTATCAACTAACGTCATTGGCGGATCTGTTTGCCTTTCGCTTTCGCTCTCGTTGGGCGGGTACGCTGGTCACCATCGTCAGTCTACTGGCGGTGCTGCCACTGCTCGGCATTCAAGTCCAAACCCTGGGCGAAGCCATCAATATCATCACCGCCAGCCAAGCGGGAGGTAGCGTTGCGCTACTTTTTTGCGCCGTAATTGCCGCCTTTGCGGTTATTTTCGGTGCCCGCCACAGCCAGTCTCACGGCCGCCACGACACTCTGCTTAGCGCCATTGCGTTTGAATCCATTGTTAAACTGCTGGCCATGCTGGGGCTCGGCGTGGTGGCGCTATGGATGGTGTTTGACGGCCCAGGCGACCTGCAGCTGTGGCTGGAGGGCCCTGGCGCTCTCCTCCAACAACAGACACCCAAACTTGACCCGGCCCAGTGGCGAACTCTCCTGCTGCTGTTTTTTGCGGCGGCGTTTATGATGCCGCATTTGTTTCATATCAGTTTTTCAGAAAGTCTATCCCGGCATACCCTGCTACAAGCGAGCTGGGCGCTGCCGCTTTTCCTGCTGTTAATGGCGCTACCCGTGCCGTTGATTTGGTGGGCCGCGCAGTCGGTCAATCCCGACATACCCATCGCCGCCTATGCCGCCTACCTAATGACCGAACACTGGTGGGTAGGGGCGCTGGCGTTTATCGGCGGGCTAGCCGCCGCCAGCGGCACCATGATTATGATTGCGCTGGCGCTTTCCGGCATGGTGCTTAATCATATTGTACTGGTAGCGAGGCCCCCGGAAGCGCGCAGTGATCTCTACGGCTGGCTGCTGTGGCTGCGCCGTGGGCTAGTGGTCGCTGTGATTATCAGCGGCTGGGTGTTTTACCAGTGGGTAGGTCGCCATCATGGGCTTATCGGTTTGGGATTAGCCGCGTTTGTCGGCATGGCCCAGTGCCTGCCTGGCATGCTGGCGCTGCTCTACTGGCCGGGCGCTAACCGTAAAGGCATGATTATTGGCCTCATCGCAGGCGTCGGCGTATGGCTATGGGGGCTATGGCTGCCGCTCATGTTCTCGCTACCCGTACCGACGCTGCCCTTTACCCCGCTTACCGACACTGGTGCGCCGGTTTGGTACAACGTCACGCTGCTCTCGTTAGCGGTCAATATCCTGCTGTTGATTGTGATATCGCTGTTTACGCGTATTTCTGAAGGTGAGCAGTCCGCCGCGGAAGCGTGCTCCGTCGATGCCGTTATCCGCTCCAAGCGCTTTCCACTGGAAGCCGCCACAGCGAGCGATTTTTCGACTCACTTAGCCCATGCCCTCGGCGATGAGGCGGCTAGCCGTGAAGTGAAGCGGGCATTGCAAGCACTCAATTTAACGCCCCAGGAGCGCCGGCCCTACGCGCTGCGTCGCTTGCGTGACCGTATTCAGGCCAATCTCTCGGGCCTAATGGGCCCATCGGTGGCACGGGATATTGTTGATCGCTATCTACCCTACCGCCACGACGACACCCCTGAAACCGACGATATTCATTTTGTCGAGAGCCGCTTGGAAGCCTACCGGTCACGCCTGACAGGGTTAGCCCGTGAACTCGACGGTTTGCGCCGCCATCATCGCCAAACCCTGGCGTATTTACCGGTGGGGCTGTGTGTTCTGGGCGATGATGATGAGCTGCTAATGTGGAATCAGGCGCTCTCTCAACTCTCGGGTATTAGCGGTGAAAGCGTGATCGGTTCACGTCGCGACAGCCTGCCTGCCCCCTGGCCCAGCCTACTCGGCGGCGTGCTGGAAACCACGTCAACACCGCTCTACAAACAGGCGGTCACGCTGCACGGTAAAGACTATTTTTTGACCCTGCACAAAGCGATTCTCAGCGGTAGTGACAGCCGTGGCGGCAGCGTTATTCTGATTGAAGACCATACCGAAATGAAGTGGTTAGAAGATGAGTTGGTGCATGCAGCACGCCTTGCCTCCATCGGCCAGTTAGCCGCTGGGGTCGCCCACGAAATTGGCAACCCGATTACCGGCATCTCGTCGCTGGCGCAAAACCTTCGCTACGACACCAACGATCCCGCCCTGCTGGAGACCGCCGACCAAATCCAGCAGCTAACCCAGCGGGTCACCAAAATCGTTAACTCACTGGTTGGTTTTGCCCATGGGGGACGCCAATCGGTACCGCTCCCTGCCTCACCTGTGGCACTTGCATCCATTAGCGAAGATGCACTGCACTTGATCCACCTCGCCCGCTCGGGAGAGGATGTTACCTTAACCAATGAAACGCCTGACGACGTGGTGGTGCGCGGCGATGCCCAGCGATTAACGCAAGTGATGGTCAACCTGCTGAGCAATGCCCGGGATGCCTGCGGCCAAGGGGGAGAAGTTCACATGACCGCAGGGCGCCACGAGCAGCTTGCATGGTGGCGGATAACCGATAACGGTCAGGGCATCGACCCACGAGTGCGCGAGCACCTATTCGAGCCCTTTACCACCACCAAACCCGCCGGCGAGGGCACCGGTCTGGGCCTTTCATTGGCCTACCAGATTATCAATGAGCACCAGGGTAAAATAGACGTGGCTTCGCCACCCCCCGGACAGCCTCGCGGCACGGCCATTACGTTATGGCTGCCGCTTTACCAACAGGATGATCAGCCAACCCATGCCCAGGATTCTGATTGTTGAAGATGAAGCGATTATTCGCAGCGCGCTAAAGCGCCTTCTGGAACGCCACGACTATACGGTCAGCGAAGCAGGCAGCGCTGAGGAGGCCAGCCAGCTTGAGCTCGCAGGGTTCGACCTCATCATCAGCGACCTGCGTCTGCCGGGCGAACCGGGCACCTCGCTGATCACCGCCGCAGCCCCCGTGCCGGTATTGATCATGACCAGCTACGCCAGCATGCGCTCTGCGGTGGAAGCGCTCAAACAGGGGGCCGTGGACTACGTTGCCAAGCCCTTTGACCACGCGGAGCTATTGGAGACCGTTGAGCGGATCCTGCACAAGCAGTCGATGCAGCAGAGTCCGCCCCCGGATATCACCGATGCAGGCGGCAGCCGGCAAACCATGATCGGCAACTGCGTTGCCATGCAGCAGGTCTACACCCGTATTAGTAAAACCGCCCCGGCCGATGTCACCGTATTGATTCTTGGCGAGTCAGGTACCGGCAAGGAGCTGGTGGCACGCGCCATTCACCAGCAGAGCAAGCGCGCCAAGGCACCGTTGATCTGCGTCAACTGCGCGGCGATTCCTGAAACGCTGATCGAGTCAGAGCTGTTTGGCCATGAGAAAGGCGCTTTTACCGGCGCCAGCGCTGCGCGCACCGGGTTAGTCGAAGCCGCTGATGGCGGTACGCTATTTTTGGATGAGATTGGTGAACTACCGCTGGATGCCCAGGCGCGTCTGCTGCGCGTTCTTCAAGAGGGTGAAATTCGTAAAATTGGCTCGGTGGAAACCCGCCACGTCAATGTCCGCCTGATTGCGGCCACCCATCGTGACCTGCGAGCACTGTCAAAAACCGGCGAATTCCGCCTTGATCTTTACTACCGGCTGAACGTGATGCAGATCGAACTGCCGCCGCTACGCGAGCGCGAGGACGACGTGCTTGAGATCGCCGACATTCTGCTCGACAAGGCGTGTAAGCGCCACGAACGCACGGGCCTGCGTTTGTCCCGCGCAGCCCGCCAGGATCTGCGCGACTACCCTTGGCCGGGTAACGTTCGCGAGCTGGAAAATGCCCTTGAGCGCGGGGTGATTCTTGCCGAAGGGCATCTGATCCACCCGGATGACCTGGGCCTAGCGCCGACCACCCCACGCCCCCATCCGTCCTCTGGCGCGTCCAGCACACCTGCTGCCAGTGGTGGCGGTGATAAAAGTGCTGAAGAGAATGAAGATGATCTCTCTTTAGAAGATTATTTTCAGCACTTTGTCCTCGAACACCAAGACCAAATGAGTGAAACCGAATTGGCACAAAAACTGGGCATTAGCCGTAAAAACCTTTGGGAACGACGCCAGCGGCTTGGCATACCGCGCAAAAAAACCGCCCGGCGCCCAGGTTAAGCACCTGGGCATTGCTATCCACTCGTGCCTCCACACCACCCCTACGACCATCGTCTAATATACTGATTTAAATAAGAAATATTCTGCCTTTCGCTACCCAGGTACTGTTACCTTCCCACACAACACCGCGCACAAACGGGCGCGAAAGGGGTAACACTTCTCGCGCCGTAAAGTTCCGCAGCGACTTAAAAAACTCCAACCTTCTGAAATTTATAATTTATTAAATAGGTGGCACAGGGTCTGCAGTATTACTGGGTAAGAAAAACAAACTGGGCATAGCGCCAGGTCACCAACAAAAACAACATGACCTCGCCACAACCTGAGCCACAACAAAAACAACAGGGCCAGGTAGAGATAACGGTACTAACAAGAACAACAGACTTGAATCTCATTACTTGCTTGCGCAGGCAACACAGGCGCAGCGAACAACAACAAAAGTTAGCAAGTGGCCCGAAAGGACGCGACGTGCAATGTGACTTGGCATCCTAACAACAACAATAGCTGTCAGTGTGTACACCCCGGCGCCAATAATAATACCCCGGGGGGAGAAAAGTTCGCGGTTGGATTATTGTTTTGAATACGAGGCGGTCGGAACCATCGTGATCCTTACGCCTACCGACTGCGGTGCGTATTCAGGGCGATGTGCCATCATGAAGAAAAATAGCAGCACGGACGCTGATTAATTGCTTGATAGGGGAGGCTCTTTTAGCCTCCCCTTTCCGTGTTTGGAGCCTGGGTTTAAAACCTGTGTTAGCCCCCGCCAGCGTCAAGTGCTTTGCAAGCCGCTACTTTGCAAGCCGCTCTTTGCAAGCCATGAAGGGTCGGCTACACTCAGCCACTCGTGGTTTATGTTCAGTACTCGTTTGAAGTGTTTTCTAACGACTATTTTTACGACCATTTTTTCGTACCTGCGAGTTGAAATCGTCGCATGTTTAAAGGATTTACCCGTTTCCTACACAGCCCGGGGGAGCAATTGAAAACCTTGCTTGATCCCCAAGAGAGCACCACCAGCGCCCTCACTCCGCGCAACATCCCTCGGTCAGAGCACCCTGTTTCTCGCCAGCATATTAGCGATGCCGCGTTAAAAGTGCTTTATCGCCTTAGCGGCGCGGGTTTCGACGCCTATTTGGTGGGCGGTTGCATTCGTGATGCGCTGCTGGGCAAGATGCCCAAAGATTTTGATGTCGCCACCAACGCCACTCCAGAGCAGGTTCGCGATCTATTTCGTAACTCGCGCCTGATCGGCCGCCGTTTTCGGATTGTCCATGTGCGCTTTGGCCGCGAGGTCATTGAGGTCACCACCTTCCGTGGCAAACCCCAAGACGAGCATGGCGACCACATTGTCCACCAGTCCGATGAAGGGTTACTGCTGCGCGACAATGTATGGGGCAATATCGAAGAAGACGCGCTGCGCCGCGACTTTACCGTTAATGCGCTCTACTACAATATCGCCGACTTCAGCATCACTGATTTTGCCAATGGTGCCGAGGATATTAAGACCCGCACCCTGCGCCTGATTGGCGACCCGGCGACACGCTACCGCGAAGACCCGGTACGGATGCTGCGGGCGGTGCGCTTTGCGGCTAAGCTCGACTTCACGCTAGACCCCGCCACCGAAGCGCCGATGTACGATCAGGCACCGCTGCTGCTGCAGATTCCACCAGCACGGCTATTCGATGAAGTCCTCAAGCTGTTTATGTCGGGCCACGGTTTGGTCACCTTCCGGCTACTCAGCCACTACGGCCTGTTCGGCATGCTGTTCCCCGAGGCCGAAGAAGCCATGGCCGATGCCGCCTGGGCCGAAGAGCTGATTGAGCAGGCGCTGACCAACACCGATAAACGTATTGCCGAAGAGCGCCCCGTCACCCCGGCCTTCCTGCTGGCAGCGTTTTTATGGGCCCCGGTCAAGCATCGCCAGGAAGCGCTGGAGCAAGAGGGCATGCCGCCCATTCCGGCGCTTCAAGCAGCCGCTCAGCAGGTGGTCTCCCGTCAGTTAGAGTTCACATCGATTCCCAAGCGCTTTGGCATCCCGATGCGGGAAATTTGGGAATTACAGCAGCGCCTACCCCAGCGGCGCGGTAAAAAGGCCTTTCAAACCCGCGAACATTCGCGTTTCAGAGCGGGCTATGACCTGCTGCTGCTGCGCGAACAGGCGGGCGAGATACCCAGTGGTTTAGGCGAATGGTGGACGGCGTTTCAGCGCGGCGATGAGCACGAACAGCGTCGCCTGCTGCAAAAAGTTGGCGGCGACCCCGCCAGCCAGGGCGATCGTCGCCGCAAACGGCGCCGTAAGCCGAGCGCGCCAGAGTAGTGGGTACTCCTCCCCAGCTCGCCTATATTGGCTTGGGTAGTAATCTAGAGTCGCCTATCGAGCAGGTTCGCGAGGCCCTCAACGAGCTGGCAATGCTACCGCTAAGCCGATTAGTGGCAGCATCATCGCTTTACGCCAGCCGCCCGGTGGGGCCGCAGGATCAGCCGGACTTTATCAACGCGGTGGCCGCGCTGGAGACACGGCTCTCGCCGCTGGCGCTACTCGACCAGCTTCAGGCGTTAGAGCAGCAGCATCGCCGCCGCCGCCAGCGCCACTGGGGGCCCCGCACGCTCGATCTTGACCTGCTGCTCTACGCCAATGAGCACATCAACTCGCCGCGTTTACGCGTACCGCACCCGCAAATGACTGCCCGGGCCTTTGTACTGCTCCCCCTCGCAGAGATCGCCCCCTCTCTAGACCTTCTCCAACAGCCGCTATCCACCTGGCTTGAACGTGTTGAGAACCAAGGCTTGGAACGCTTATCTAACGCCTAATGTGCGGCTAACGCTACCATTTGACACAAATCTCGACACCGACACCCCATTCAGGTAACAATTGCCGGTTACGCCACTTCGCGTATGCAGGGATGCAGCATCAATAATGGTCGGCTGCCTATGTCGCAGCGGCCTCACGTAAAACATGAGAGCACGCCATGAAAACCGTCACCCTAAGCACGCTGCAGGCCTATAAGCAGGCTGGCGAGACATTCAGTTGCCTAACCGCTTACGACGCCTCCTTTGCCCATGCGGCAAGCCAAGCAGGCATTGATGTCCTGCTCGTCGGTGATTCGCTGGGCATGGTGCTACAGGGCCATAACAGCACTCTGCCCGTCACCATTGAAGACATCGTTTACCACACCCGCTGCGCTGCGCGTGGCAAAGGCCATAGCCTGTTGATGGTGGATCTACCCTTTATGAGCAACGCCACCACCGAGCGCCTGCTGGAAGACGCCGGTGCCGTGATGCGCGCGGGGGCGGAGCTGGTCAAACTGGAAGGCGAAGCGTGGATGGCAGATGGCATTCGTGAACTCACCCGCCGCGGCGTACCGGTATGTGCCCACCTGGGCTTAACCCCACAAACCGTGCATCAGCTAGGTGGCTATAAAGTGCAGGGGCGCGACGCCGCTCACGCTGAGCGCATCATTAATGACGCAAAAGTGCTTGTCGAGGCGGGCGCCTCGGTGATTCTGCTTGAGTGCGTCCCTGCCAGCCTGGGCAAAGCGGTCACCGAAGCGCTGGATGTACCGGTGATTGGCATTGGCGCAGGGCCGGATACCGATGGCCAGATTCTGGTGATGCACGATGTGCTGGGCGTCACCCACGGACGCACACCGCGCTTTGTGAAAAACTTTATGGTTGAGGCGGACAGTATTCAAACTGCGTTTCAGCGCTACCATGAAGCGGTCAAAACACGCACTTTCCCAGCCCAAGAGCACTGCTTTTAAAGATGACGGTTAAGACATCTAGTCTATCGACCACCTTTTGTCACTAATACGAAACGACTATGCGCACTTTGCGAGACATTGATCAGCTACGCAGCACGCTGCGAGATTACCGCCAATGCGGCCAGCGTATTGCCCTGGTACCCACCATGGGCAACCTACATGCCGGGCACCTAGCGCTGGTCGCCTGCGCGCGCCAGCACGCCGATATCGTGGTCGCAAGCCTGTTTGTCAATCCGATGCAGTTTGGCCCAGGCGAAGATTTAGACGGTTACCCGCGTACCTTTGATGCCGACCAAGCGCAGCTTATCGAGGCTGGCTGCGACGTGCTGTTCGCCCCGGCGGTGAGCTCGCTCTACCCCAACGGCTTGGACGCCCAGACCCGCGTGCATGTGCCCGTGGTGGGTGAGGGTCTGTGTGGTGGCTCACGCCCCGGCCATTTTGACGGTGTCTCCACCGTGGTTAGCATGCTGTTTAATTTGGTGCAGCCCGACGTCGCCTGCTTTGGGGAGAAGGATTACCAACAGCTTGCGGTGATTCGTAAGCTGGTGTGCGATCTGCACATGCCCATCGAAATTATCGGCGTGCCCATCGTACGCGCAGAAGATGGCCTGGCACTGTCATCACGCAATGGCTATTTAAGTAGCGAGGAGCGTGCAATCGCCCCTGCGCTTTACCGCACGCTGTGTACGCTTCGCGATGCGCTAGAGCGCGGAGAACCTATCGAAAAGGTACTACACCAGGGCAACACCGCGCTGTATGATGCGGGCTTTACGCTGGACTATTTGGAACTGCGCGATGTCACGCTAGGCCCCATTAACCTAGCGACCCGCCATGCGGTACTGCTGGCCGCCGCCAAGCTGGGCCCGGCGCGATTAATCGACAACCTCACTGTTCAACTCCCGGCCAGCGCTGCCACTACTGGCAGAGAATAAACAAACAACGGGTAAAAATAGGAACTCACATGCATACTATTATGCTCAAAGCCAAGCTGCACATGGCTCGCGTCACTCACGCGGTGCTTAACTACGAAGGCTCCTGCGCCATCGACGGCGACCTGCTGGATATGGCGGGTATTCGTGAAAATGAGCAGATCCAGATTTACAACGTCGAGAATGGCGAACGCTTTACCACTTACGCCATTCGCGGTGAGGAAGGCTCCAAGCTCATTTCGATCAACGGCGCTGCGGCCCACCTCGCCGCCCCTGGCCACCGGATCATTATCTGCAGCTATGCCCACTACTCCGAAGCCGAACTGGAAAACCACCAGCCTGCTCTGGTGTATCTCCAGGAAGGCAACCACGTCAGCCACACCAGCAATATTATCCCGGTACAGTTGGCCTGATCACAACTGGCCTAATCTTAGCGCCTCTAATGCTTTCTTCTGACGGGCCACATGTTGGCCCGTTTTTATTTGCCCATAAAGGTTTATTGCCGCAACGCACCACCTTCCCCTATGCTGAAGAGACGGCTGACAGAGTACGAATAAAAGAGTACGGCTGACAGAGCACGCCTATCGGGCATCTGGTATCAGACTGTCTGTTAATTACTCCAGGAGTCATCTTATGCAAGAAGTAGTCATTGTTGCGGCACGCCGCACCGCTGTGGGCGCTTTCGGCGGCTCCCTCGCAGGTATTCCAGCGAGCGACCTAGGCGCTTTGGTGATCAAGGATATCCTTGCCTCAACCGGCGTTTCTCCCGATCAGGTTGACGAAGTACTGCTGGGCCAGGTGCTCACCGCGGGCGTTGGTCAAAACCCGGCGCGCCAAGCGGCTATTAAAGGCGGCCTACCGGACTCGGTACCGGCCATGACCATCAACAAAGTGTGTGGCTCAGGCCTTAAGGCACTGCATCTCGCTACGCAGGCCATTCGCTGCGGCGATGCCGAGCTGATTCTGGCCGGCGGTCAGGAGAATATGTCTGCCTCGCCCCACGTACTGCCCAATTCTCGCAACGGTCAGCGCATGGGCGATTGGAAGGCAATTGATTCCATGGTACACGACGGCCTGTGGGATGCGTTCAACAACTACCATATGGGCATTACCGCCGAGAATTTAGCCGAGAAGTACGGTATCACCCGCGAAGCGATGGATGAGTTCGCCGCAGCGTCACAGCAGAAAGCAGCTGCCGCCATCAAAGAAGGTAAGTTCAAAGGCCAAATCGTGCCGGTGGAAATTCCCCAGCGCAAAGGCGACCCGGTGGTGTTTGATACCGACGAGAATCCACGGGAAGTGACCGCGGAGAAGCTTGGCGGCATGCGCCCTGCGTTTAAGAAAGACGGCACCGTTACCGCCGGTAACGCCTCGGCGCTTAACGACGGCGCGGCGGTGGTTATGCTCTGCTCCGCCGAAAAAGCTAAGCAGTTGGGGCTAGAGCCACTGGCACGCATAGCGGCTTACTCCAACGCAGGCGTTGACCCTGCCATTATGGGTATCGGGCCCGCACCGGCCACTCGCCGCTGCTTGGAAAAAGCCGGCTGGAGCCTGGACGACCTGGACTTGGTCGAAGCCAACGAAGCGTTTGCCGCCCAGGCGCTATCTGTCAACAAAGAGCTCGGCTGGGATACGTCTAAAGTGAACGTCAACGGCGGCGCGATCGCTCTAGGCCACCCCATCGGTGCCTCCGGCTGCCGCGTACTGGTCACGCTGCTCCACGAAATGATCGCCCGCGACGCCAAGAAAGGCCTCGCGACGCTGTGTATCGGCGGCGGTCAGGGCGTAGCCTTGGCTATCGAGCGGCCTTAAAAACCCACCCTTCGCTCGCCTAGCTAAGAACTAATATAAGCCCTTGTCAATTGACGAGGGCTTTTTCCGTTCGGGATGCACAAACCTCTTTATCTTGTTCTACTAACATCATCATTACCGAGCTAAATGGCACTAGTCGCCATTGGCCTCTGACGCGACAAGAGAAAATCGTTGTTGAGTCACCCATCTCCCCTCAGTATTCACGATCAACGCAAAATTTTTGCAGTAACACTGAATCGCTCTCTGTTTCGCCATCAACAAACGCACCTCATCTTCTATTCGTTCGAGTGCCTCTGGCTCACTCTCTCTGGCGACGGTGAGGTGAGGTATGCTGCCCGTATGGAGACCACCGTAGGGTGGGTAGTCTGGGAAGGCATCGACGAATGCTTTAATCAGCGAGATAAAAGGAGCGCTAGGGCTTGGCTGAAGATACACCGTGTCCGTGAATCGGCCCACACCCGATAGCCAAAACTCAAAAGCAGTGGCTTGTTTAGCAATCGCTTTAAGCTTGCGAAGATCTTTCTCGACAATCTCGTTAGGTGATACAAAGGGATAAAGTAGTGTTATGTGCGCGGGCACGCCTATAGCCGCTGTGGCGTCATAGCGCTGACGAAGCTCGTCAACCACGGGTTCGGCTTCGCGAACAGGAACGATCAAGGCCGCTTGCGGTGCCACTCGGGTCATGTGCACATCGTCCAGTTAGGCCAGCCCGCAGGGCTGTTAGCGTGAATACCCCGCTCGCAGGCAGCAAGCGCCGCGGCGGCGCCAACGGCAAACGACGATGGGAAACCGGGATCATGGCCGGTCAACGTGATCTTGTCCAAAGCCTCCGCCGGCAAACCACCCAGTGACCAGAGCGCAGTCAGTGCATCGCGTGCTGTCATCGTATGAAAACTCATGCTAATGCCTCCAACAACGCCCACCCCTGAGGCCACTCCCCCAACTGACTTGCGGCGTTGATATGCCCGCAGGCGCCCACGTCAACAAAGTCGGCTTGCCATGTCGCAGCCTGCTGCCGGGCATAGTCTGTCGTCGCGTAGGGGTCGTCACTGCTGGCTACAACCAGCGCTGGAAATGGCAGAGGCCGAGCAGGAGCGTTGCGGAAATCGCTCGCTTCGGGTGGGAAAGCCTTTGCGCCAGGGTCAGGTACTGCCACCAGCAACGCGCCGCTTACCTGCGCCACTCGATGAGCTCTCTCATCGCTGCTCTTCTTATCGCTAATAGTGACCTCCTGTACCCAGTGCGCCACCAGCAGGCACGCAAGACTGTGAGCAACGAGCAACACCGGTGCCTCAGCTTCATCAATGGCGGTATCCAATGCCTGCAGCCAATCGTCGAGATTCGGCTCATCCCAGGAGCCAGGCTGAAAACGGAGGCTATTAGGCCGCTTTAGCCCCCATAGTGACTGCCAGTGGTCGGCATCAGAATTGCCGAGACCGGGCAGAAATAGCAGCTGGGTCGCTGGCTTGTTAGTTGTCATTGCAGGTCTCCTTACGCGGTCGATAGCGCAGCTCGCCAGGAAAAGTCGTGGGCGGATTACCGGTGCGCAGCCACTCCATGGCAAGTGGCCAGAGCACGTCGCGAAAGCGCTTATGGAAAAAAGCGAAATGACCGATGCTTGGCTGGCCCACCGCAGTTGGCGCTAGCCGCAGGTGATAGCGTTCGCTACTACTGTAATACTCTAGAAGGCGATCAAGCGCGGGACGAGTGCCGAAAGGGTCATCATCGATGCCCAGCGCCAAAATCGGTGCCTGCACACGCGTGAAGCCCCGCACCAGCATCTCAGCTTCGGGCTCGCCCTCAGGTGTTTCACGTTTACGCCGCACGTTGTGCTCAAAGCGCGGCCCCATTCGCGCCCAATCCAGTGCTACGCCTTTGGGTGTATCTTCCATCCAGCCCAGACGCTTGGCGGGTACGTAGCCGACCAAAAGTGCCAACAGTGGCATCGCTAGATGCCAACGCAAGAACATAGATCGCCGAGCCTCGGGTGCGTAGTCCCGCCAGTAGGCATACTGTGCGCCCATGGTGAAGATGCGACGCACGCGATGGGCGGACTGGGCAAAGCCAATCACGAAACCGCCCGCAGAGTGACCCACCACATCGACAGGCTGACCAGGAAAACGTCTGGCGACGTAGCGTAGAACGCCTTCAAAATCATGCTGCCCCCAGTCGATCCAGTCGGCCTTGAGTTTGCGCAGCGAATGGTGGCGCGAATCGCCGATTCCCCGGTAGTCGTAGGTCACTGCGTCCCACCCTTGCTGATACAAATAATCAGCAAAGGGCATGTAATAGCGGCAGCGCACCGAGGTGGCGGTGTTAATGATCACCACGGGGCCAGGGTGAGACGACGAAACACAAGGTCGGCGCCATACCCACCCGCGCAGCGCATAACTATCCGCCGCGCTGATATAGACGGGCTCAGGCATCAATGTTCTGTCGCCTTGCAGCTATACCGTTCTTAGCCCCAGTGACCGTAGCATGAAAGTCCGCAATCAGTTGCTGGGTGACAGGGCCCACGGGCCATTCGGTCTTCGCCTTATCTTCCACCAATGCCACCACCGGCTGAAGCTCGACCGAGGTGCCGGCAGTCAACACTTCGGTTGCAGCACGCAGTTCCTCGAGTGTAACCGCTCGCTCCTCTACCGGCAGGCCTCTCTGACGTGCCAAACCCAACACATGGCGCTTGGTGATGCCATCAAGAAAACAGGTCGGCAGTGGGGTTACCAGTACGCCATCACTGACCAAAAGCAGATTAGTGGCTGTCGTTTCAGCGACTAAGCCGTCGCTATCGAGCAGTAACGCGTCATCACAACCTACTGCTATGGCCGCATGGCGGGCTAGCGTGCCGATCATATACAGTCCAGAACACTTAGAGGCAGTAGGCGCCGTATTAGGGGGCGGGCGTCGCCAGTTGGCCAGTTGCAGCCGAATACCTATCTCTGCCCGCCCCTGGGACGCCGCCGTAGGCCAATCCCAGGCGGCAATCGCCACATGGACACGTGCTTGAGGCGCCGCGATAGACACACTATCCGCGCCACGCCAGGCGATAGGGCGGATATACGCATCGGTTAGCTGATTGGCCCATAGCACCGCGTCAATCGCTTGGCTGAGCTCGCGGTGCGACCAGGGCAGCCGATAGTCCAGTAGTGCTGCGGAACGCTCTAAACGCTCCAAATGCGCGTCACCCAGAAAAACACGCCGCCCGTAGGCACGCATGCCTTCGAATACCGCTCCCCCCATGTGTAACGCATGGCTAAGCACATGCAGGCGCGCCTCACGCCAAGGAAGCAGCTCACCATCGAGCCAGATCAACCCATCTCGGTCATCAAGAGCGTTTAGCATGGCACCCACCCAGTAGCAGATTATCGATATCGTCAGTCTGTCCTCTGTATGTTTTAAAAACGAGTGAGTAAATCTCAAACTGGGCTGAGTTTTGCTCAGCGATTTTTACAGCGTGGTCAGCGCGGCTTCTTGTATGATCTGTTTATCAACCTTCGAGGGTGGGGGTAGCGATTATGCGGATTCCTGTGCCATTAAATGCTCTACGCGCTTTTGAGGCGACGGCGCGGCATCTTTCAATCAAGGAAGCGGCCATGGAGCTTTCGGTCACTCCTTCGGCAGTCAGTCACCAACTGCGCATACTGGAGGAGTTGTTTGGCGTCGTGCTTCTGCGCCGAACAGGAACGCGTCTTGAGCTTACCGACGCGGGACACAAGCTAACACCTTACCTGCAACAAGGCTTTACGCAGATTGCCAAGGGGGTTGACTCACTTCGCCAAAAGCGCCGTGACGGGCCGCTACGTCTCAACATGTTGCCTACTTTTGCAACCAACTGGTTGTCGCCACGGTTAAGCCTGTATCCCTTCGAGCGGCGTGGATTCTCGCTTGAGATATCCACTACGCAGGATGAGGTAGACCTTGCCGCGGGGGTGGCCGATGTGGGCATCTGGTACGGCAACGGGCATTGGCCGGAATTACAGGCCGATCTCCTCTTTGAAGCAACCATCGACCTTTATGCCCGTCCAGGCTTTGCTACCGGCTCCCATCGCGATCGCCTTGACCGTGTCAGCCAGGCCAATCTGTTTGTCTCCCGCCACTGCCTGACATGGCAACGCTGGATGGAGAGCCTTCCCGACGGCCCCTTCAAACCCGCTGTGGTCACGCAGGTGGATTCCGGCGGATTAACCCTGCAGGCCGCCGCCGATGGGGTGGGTGTATCGATAGTGGTCTGCGAGCTGGCCGATAGCGCCGTGCGATTGGGGCGGCTAACGTCGGTATTCGAACATCCAGTCAACGCAGACGTTGGTTTCTGGTTAGTCTACCCAGATGCACTGCGCGAGGATCGCCGTTTGGATAATTTGCGTAGTTGGCTGCGCGAGCAGCCAACATAGCCAGATACTTGCGCATTATTTATCGCTTACTTAACGACGCTTCTCCCCCACGATGCGTGACGGTGTTCGCCAGACCAACAGCGCCCCCAACAGGAATAATCCGGATGCGGCCCACATGGCAATGGGAAGGCTAGTGCCATCGACGATACGCCCACCTAGCATGGCGCCCAGGCCAATGGACATATTGAAGGTAAACGCCATCAACGCCGTGGCGGCTTCGGTATTGGGTGCAGTGCGTATAATCCAGGTTTGAATGCTGACTGATACGCTGCCAAACACCGCGCCCCACATCATGAGCAACATGACACCGCTGCTCGGCTGAACACCCAGCAGCGGGAACACGGCGACGACGATAAGCAACAGGCTGGGAATCGCCAGCACAGCGCGGTAGGGGTGGCGCCCGGCAAACATGCCTGCCGCAATATTGCCCACAATGCCTGCCGCCCCGTAAAGCAGCAGCAGACTGCTCACATGGCGCTGGGAAATACCGCTGATCTCTTGCAGGATGGGGCTAATAAAGGTGTAGGCGGCAAAGTGGCCAACCACTACAAAGGCGGTGGTTAACACCGCGACTCGCACACCGCGATTGCTAAACTGCTGCGCCAATACCCGCAAACGCACAGGTTCTCGCGGTGGTAGCGGCGGTAGCCAAAACCACAGCGCAGCTGCCGTTAACAGGCTTAGCCCTCCCAGCGCCCCAAAGGCGACCCGCCAGTTGCTGAGATCCCCCAGCAGCGTGCCCAGTGGCACACCCAGCACCGAGGCCGCCGCGACACCACCAAAAATCATCGTCATCGCTTTTGGCACCTGAGCCTCTGGCACTAGGCGTGGGGCAATGCTGCCCGCCACCGCCCAAAAGCCACCAATACTAAGCCCCACAAGCACGCGGGCGGCAAGCAACAGGATAAAGCTGCTGGCCAATGCCGATAGCACACTCCCGGCCACCATTACGGCCATCAATGCCGTGAGCATAATGCGCCTGTCCAAGCGCCCCACCGCTACCGGCAACAAAGGAGCTGAAAAGGCAGCGACCACGCCGGGCACGGTGACCATTAAGCCTGCCATGCCAGGGGTAACGCCCATGCTCGATGCCACTTGAGAAAGCAACCCAATCGGCAGTTGCTCTGCGGTCACCAGTAAAAAAATGCCGATCATCACGGCCACCACCGCCCACCAACGCGGCGCTTGTTGCTGCTCCATCTGCTGCTCCCTGACTGTCTAAATCCCGGCGAACCAAGCGATACCTAACTACAAAACACTATCTAGCAAAAACAGTACCCAGCAAAAACAACGCCCCCGCAGCCAGAGGCTACGAGGGCGGTCTCAGAAACCTAGCTAGCGATTTAAATCGCCGCTTCGGTTTCCGCTGCTTCCGCGGTAAAAGCGGCTTTCTCTTCTTCGCTGATCTCTTTCATCGACAGCTTCACGCGGTTGCGGTTGTCGATATCCAGCACCTTAACGACCACGTCATCGCCTTCGTTCAAGAAGTCGCGCACGTTGTTAACCCGCTCGGCAACGATTTGCGAGATGTGAACCAGGCCATCGGTGCCGGGCATGATGTTAACGAACGCACCGAAGTCAGCAATACGCACGACCTTGCCGTGATATAGCTTGCCGATTTCCGCTTCAGCGGTAATCGCCAGTACGGTGTCGATGGCGCGCTTGGCGGCGGCTTTATCTTCCGCGTAAATACGCACGGTGCCATCGTCGTCGAGATCAATAGAGGCGCCGGTGTCTTCGCAGATTTTGCGAATGGTTGCGCCACCTTTACCGATAACGTCACGGATCTTGTCCGGATCGATTTTGATCGTTGCCATGGACGGCGCGTTGTCGGAGACATCGCTACGGCTCTGGCTGATCACGACATTCATTTGCTCGAGAATACTCAGTCGCGCGGTCAGTGCTTGCTGCAGCGCGAGCTCCATAATCTCTTCGTTGATGCCTTCGATCTTGATGTCCATCTGCAGGGCGGTGACGCCCTCTTCGGAACCGGCAACTTTAAAGTCCATATCGCCGAGGTGATCTTCGTCACCCAGGATATCAGTCAATACCGCAAAACCGTCCGGGTCTTTTACCAAGCCCATGGCAATACCGGCGACCGGTGCTTTTAACGGCACGCCTGCGTCCATCAGGGCCAGCGAAGAGCCACATACAGAGGCCATGGAGCTGGAGCCGTTAGACTCGGTAATTTCAGACACCACACGAATGGTGTAGGGGAAGACATCTTCTGACGGCAGCATTGCCTGCACGCCACGACGCGCTAAGCGGCCATGGCCGATTTCGCGACGCTTCGGGCCACCCATAAAGCCAGCTTCACCCACCGAGTAGGGAGGGAAGTTGTAGTGCAGCATAAAGCGGTCTTTACGCTCACCTTCCAGTGATTCGATTAGCTGTGAATCACGCAGCGTGCCCAGTGTTGCTACGGCAATCGCCTGGGTCTCACCACGCGTAAAGATGGCAGAACCATGAGCTTTCGGCAGCACACCGACTTCGATAGCCAGCGGACGAACGGTTTGATTGTCACGACCGTCAATACGCGGCTCACCTTTTACCACCCGTGAACGCACAACGCGTTTTTCCAGGCTAGCAAAGGCACCTTTGACGTCATCTTTACTGAACTTGTCGTTAACCGGTTCGCCTTCATCGGCTGCCAGTTGTTCAATCGCCTGATCTTTCAACTCAGCCAGTGCATCCTGGCGCTGCATTTTGTCGGTGATGCGGTAAGCATCGCCCACTTTCGCTTCAAATGCATCGGCCATGGCGGCTTTGAGCGCCTGGTTCTCTTCGGCGGCCTGCCACTCCCAGCGCGGCTTGCCCGCTTCAGCAACCAGTTCGTTAATGGCACTGATCGCGACCTGCATTTCCTGGTGACCGAACAGAACGGCTCCCAGCATTTCGTCTTCGAGCAGCTCTTTGGCTTCCGACTCAACCATCAGCACGGCTTTTTCAGTACCGGCGACGACCATGTCGAGCTCAGAGGTGGCCAGTTCTTCAACCGTTGGGTTGAGGAAGTAGCCTTTCTCTTCGTTAAAACCAACCCGGGCTGCGCCAATCGGGCCACTAAACGGCACGCCAGAGATACTCAGCGCCGCGGAGGTGCCAAGCAGTGCGGCGATATCCGGATCGTGGTTACGGTCGGTGGAGAGAACGGTACAGACGACCTGCACTTCGTTCATAAAGCCTTTAGGGAACAGCGGACGGATTGGGCGATCAATCAGACGCGAGGTCAGCGTCTCTTTTTCAGTGGGACGACCTTCGCGCTTGAAGAAGCCGCCAGGAATCTTGCCCACTGCGTAGGTTTTCTCTTGGTAGTGTACCGAGAGAGGGAAAAAGGGTTGGCTCGGGTTTGCCTCTTTGCGAGCGACAACGGTACACAGCACGACGGTGTCATCCATGGTAACCATGACAGCGCCGGTAGCTTGGCGAGCAATACGCCCGGTTTCGAGCGTGACGGTGCTACGACCGTACTGGAACGTTTTCTTTACCGGATTCACAGCGACTTCCTTCAGCATTATCAATATCTACTTGTCTATTCGTTTAGGTCGTTTTGACTCGTTACCATTCTAGGCGCTGGAGCGCGATAGGGCTACCAGTTCCCTCTTGCCGTAAACACGAAACATAAAAAAACGGGCAGCTCACAAGGAGCTGCCCGTTTCTAATCGTTGCCGTTAACGCTTAACGACGCAGACCCAGACGCTGAATCAGGGACTGATAGCGTTCGAAATCTTTACGCTTTAGGTAGTCCAGCAACTTACGACGCTGGTTAACCATGCGGATCAGACCACGACGAGAGTGGTGATCCTGTTTGTTGGTCTTGAAGTGATCCTGCAGGCCATTGATGTTGGCGCTCAGCAGTGCAACCTGCACTTCAGGGGAACCGGTATCGTTATCGCCGCGGCCGTATTCAGTGACGATCTCGGCCTTCTTCTCAGCGGTTAAAGCCATCTGTCTCTCCAGTAAGCAATATGCCTAAAAATGAATGGGTGAGACCACGCATATTTGCAGTCTCAAGCTACTATTTTCTACGTACACGTTTCGACGTGCACGTCGGATCTTGCAATTTTCACGTAGACGGTCGCCTCCTTGCAACGCTGTTTACGAGATAGCGACAGTACTTAACAGTCGCTTAGGTGCCACTTCCTGAGCACCTTTCACTACGCCAAGGCCGATAAACGTCTCGGCGTAATAAAGTCGGGCTACTTCGTCCGCGGCTAATGCGCCGGTTTCGAGAGCAGCGGGCTGGCCATGGGCCAAACGAGAATGCGCGGTGTCGTCTACCGTCAGTAACGGTAAATGGTCCACCAATACATCCACGGGCATGAGCTCAGCTTCCAGTGCCGCTTGGCCGGCCAATGCTTCCAAGGCCTCTAGCGTCCACATCGCGTCGGCTAAAAAGGGCCCCGTTTTGAGCCTCCTTAGTTGACTGATGTGCGCACCACAGCCAAGCGCTTGGCCAATATCTTCGGCTAACGTGCGGATGTAAGTGCCTTTACTGCAGCTTACTTCCAGCTCAAAAGCAGTGCCTTCAAACGATAGCAGGCGCGCATCATACACGCTTACGCGCCGGGCTGCACGCTCTACCTGCTTGCCTTCCCGGGCCAGCTCGTAAAGTTTTTTGCCCTGATGCTTGAGAGCCGAATACATCGGCGGCACTTGGTCAATCTCACCGCGAAAACGGGTGAGCACAGCTTCCACGTCATCGACGCTTAGGCTGGGAACCTCATGCTGCTCAATAATCGTGCCTTCCGCATCGCCGGTATCGGTGATCACCCCTAGCTCTACCCGGGTGCGATACACCTTGTCGGCTTCCAGCAAGTGCGATGAAAACTTGGTCGCTTCGCCTAGGCAAATCGGCAATAAGCCGGTTGCCATCGGGTCTAGCGTGCCGGTGTGCCCGGCTTTTTGAGCCTGGAACAGCCGACGTACACGCTGCAGCGCATGGTTGCTGGAAACGCCCTTGGGCTTATCCAGCAGCAGTACGCCATTAACGGGCAAACCTCGACGTTGACGCGCCACTAGCGAGTTTCCTCACTTTGCTGGGCGTCGCCGTCTGGGTCACTGTCTTGGCCAGCGTCTTGATAATCGTCATCATCGTTTTGATAGCGTGCACGATCCGTCGTCACCGCTTCATCAATCAATGAAGAAAGCTGCTGACCGCGCACCACGCTCTCATCGAAATGAAAACGCAGCTCCGGTACGTGACGTAGCTTGATGCGCTTGGCAATCTGGCTTCTTAGAAAACCAGCAGCACGCTTAAGCACCTGCAGATTCTCTTTAATACGCTCGGGCTCTTGCTCACCCAACAGAGTGACGTAGACGTCGGAGTAGCCAAGGTCACGGCTAACGGTGACACCGCTAACCGTGACCATGCCCAAACGCGGGTCTTTCACTTCTCGTTGGATCAGCACCGCCAGCTCCTTTTGGAGCTGGTCGGCTACCCGGTCGGTACGCTTAAATTCGCGCATGTTTAGCTCCTCGCAACCTTACAGGCTACGCTCGACCTTCACTTGGTCGAAGACTTCGATCTTATCGCCGACTTGGACATCGTTGTAGTTCTTCACGCCGATGCCACACTCCATGCCGTTGCGCACTTCCTGCACATCGTCTTTGAAGCGGCGCAGCGATTCGAGCTCGCCTTCGTAGATCACCACGTCATCACGCAACACGCGGATCTTCTTATTACGATGCACGCTGCCTTCAACCACCATACAGCCGGCGATGGCACCAATCTTCGGCGCACGGAAGACATCACGCACTTCGGCAATACCGACGATTTCTTCTTTCCACTCAGGTGCGAGCATACCGCTCATCGCCTGTTTGACCTCGTCGATCAGCTGGTAAATAACGCTGTAGTAACGCAGATCCAGGCCTTCGCGCTCAACGATCTCGCGGGCAGCGGCGTCAGCACGGACGTTAAAGCCGACTACGATGGCTTCCGACGCAAGCGCCAGGTTGGCATCGGTACCGGTGATACCACCGACACCCGAAGAGACCACGGCGACTTCAACTTCACCGGTGGAGAGCTCTTCCAGGGCGCCTTTGATCGCTTCCAGAGAACCTTGAACGTCGGCTTTGAGGACGATGTTGACCTTGGCCACTTCGTCTTGGCCCATCTGGCTGAACATGTTCTCCAGCTTGGCCTTCTGCTGACGCGCCAGGCGCACTTCGCGGTATTTGCCTTGACGGAAGTTAGCCACTTCGCGGGCTTTCTTCTCGTCTGCAACGACCATAAAGTCATCACCGGCATCCGGCGTGCCGCCCAAGCCTTGAATCTCTACCGGCATGGCCGGGCCAACCGCATCGACTTGCTGGGCAAGTTCGTTGGTCAGCGCACGTACACGACCGTAGTGCAGGCCAGCCAGGACGATATCGCCCTTTTTCAGCGTACCGTTCTGAACCAGTACGGTAGCGACTGGACCACGACCTTTATCAAGGCGCGATTCAACCACCACGCCTTTACCCGGCGCAGAAGGAACGGCTTTAAGCTCAAGCACTTCAGAGACCAGTTGGATTGCTTCCAACAGTTCTTCAATACCTTCACCGGTCTTGGCGGAAACGTGAACAAACTGAGTATCACCGCCCCACTCTTCGGAGATCACGCCGTGCTGCGAAAGCTCATTCTTGATGCGATCAAGATCGATACCATCTTTATCGATCTTGTTGACCGCTACCACCATGGGCACTTCAGCGGCTTTGGAGTGTTCAATCGCCTCAATCGTCTGAGGCATCACGCCATCGTCGGCAGCCACAACCAGAATAACCACATCTGTCGCCTTGGCACCACGGGCACGCATGGCGGTAAACGCCGCGTGGCCTGGGGTATCCAGGAAGGTCACGCCACCGTGGTTATCTTCCACATGGTAGGCACCGATATGCTGGGTAATACCACCGGCTTCACCGGTCGCCACTTTCGCTTTACGGATGTAATCCAGCAGCGAGGTTTTACCGTGGTCAACGTGGCCCATCACCGTAACAACGGGTGAACGCGTGATCTCTTCGCCTTCATAGGAGATGCCTTCGAGCATTTCCGTTTCCAGCGCGTCATCTTTAACCAGCTTCGGTGTATGGCCCATCTCTTCCACCACGATCGCAGCCGTATCCTGATCGATGGTTTGGTTGATGGTAACCGCCGCGCCCATGTTAAACATGGCCTTGATCACTTCATTGGCCTTGATCGACATCTTATCGGCCAATTCCGCCACGCTGATCGATTCAGGGATCGATACTTCACGCACGATCGGCTGAGTCGGCTTCTGGAAAGCGTGCTTGCCATTGCCGGTCTGGTTGCCACCACGGCGACCACCGCGACGCTGTTCGGCACGTTTTACCTTCTTACCGCCGCCGCGCTTGCGCTCTTCGCGATCACCACGATCTTCATCGTCACGGCGACCTTTGTTCTTCGCCGCCGTCTTCTTGGGCGGAGCGGTACGACGGTCAGTGCGGCCCTCTTTCGGCGGCGCTGGCGGCATATCGTCACCGGACGGCGTATCGTCGATTTCAAGATTCGGCACAGGAATGTCTGGCGTAGCCGGTGCTTTGGCTGCCGCAGGCGCTTTCGGCTTGGCTTCAGACTCTTTATTGCTACGCGCCGTGTTACTTTGCGCCGTCGCTTCAGCTTCTTTATTGCTACGCGCGGTGGCTTCCGCTACCTGTGCAGCGCGGGCTTTCTTAGCAGCGGCTTTTTCTTCGGCTTCACGCGCATCAGACACTTTGCGCTCAGCTTCGGCTTCCGCCATATCGCCCACTAGCTGGCGCGGGCCAGTATAGCTAGGCTCCGGCGCTTTCGGCTTCTCATCTTCAGCGCTTTTGACGTAGGTCTTTTTCTTACGTACCTGCACTTCAATGGTTTTGCCGCGCTCGCCGGTATTGATACGGCTACGGGTTTTGCGCGTCAGCGTGATGCGGTTTTTGCCCGCTTCAGGGGTGTCGCTACCGCCGTGGCTCTTCTTCAAGAAACTCAGTAGCTTCTGCTTATCTTCTTCAGACACAGCATCGCTTTCAGAAGCGTGCTTCAAACCCGCTTCTTTCATTTGCTCTAGTAGGCGAGGCACATCACGGCCCACCTTTCCTGCGAAATCTTTAACTGTCATATCTGACATATTGACCCTCCTCAGCCCGTGACCTGTTTACTGTGTGTTCGAATCCGATGCGTCATCGACTTCAAACCAGGGCGCACGGGCAGTCATGATCAGTGCCGCTGCGCGCGCTTCGTCCAACTCCTCGATATCGACCAGATCGTCGACAGACTGCTCGGCGAGATCTTCCATGGTAACGATGCCGCGACTGGCCAGAATGAAGGCCAGGTGGCGCTCCATGCCATCCATCTCCAGCAGATCTGCTGCTGGCTGGGCACCGTCTAGCGCTTCTTCCGTGGCAATTGCCATCGTCAGCAGCTCGTCTTTCGCACGTGCACGAAGCGCTTCGACTAAATCTTCATCGAACTCTTCGATTTCGAGCATCTCTTCCATCGGCACGTAGGCGACTTCTTCCAGGGTAGTGAACCCCTCATCCACCAACAGGCGAGCGACATCTTCATCCACATCGAGGTGCTGGATAAAAGAGTCCACCAGGCTATCAATCTCTTGATCGCGCTTAGACTCCGCTTCCTCTTCGGTCATGACATTAATGCGCCAGCCGGTAAGTTCAGAAGCCAAACGCACGTTCTGACCGCTCCGACCAATCGCCTGAGCAAGGTTATCCTGCGCCACGGCCACGTCCATTGCGTGGGCGTCCTCGTCCACAAGGATAGACCCAACATCGGCAGGTGCCATGGCGTTAATCACCAATTGGGCGGGATTGTCATCCCACAGCACGATATCAACGCGTTCGTTTTGCAGCTCCGAAGAGACCGCCTGAACGCGCGAACCGCGCATACCCACACAGGCACCGACCGGGTCGATGCGGCGATCATTGGTTTTTACCGCAATTTTGGCCCGTGAACCGGGGTCACGCGCAGCACCTTTGATCTCAATCAACTGCTCTGCGATCTCTGGCACTTCAATTTTGAACAGCTCGATGATCAGCTCGGGACACGTCCGCGATAGCTGAAGCTGGGCACCGCGTGCATCGGGATCCACTTTGACCAACAGGGCGCGCACCCGCTCGTTCATGCGGTAACGCTCGCCGTGAATCATTTCATTGCGCGGCAAAAACGCCTCAGCGTTTTCGCCCAAATCAATGATCAGGCCATCACGTGTGGTCTTTTTAACGATGCCCGCAACCAGTTCACCTTCGCGATCGGCATATTGGCGCACGACTTCAGCCCGCTCGGCTTCGCGTACTTTCTGTACGATCACCTGTTTGGCGGTTTGTGCAGCAATACGGCCAAACGACGCATTTTCGATGCTTTTTTCGACCACATCGCCTAATTTCAGCGGCGGATCGCGCTGCTCGGCGATGCTCTCTTTAATTTCATAATCTGGCGTTTCGAATTCGTCATCTTCCACAACGGTCCAGGTGCGGAAGGTTTCGTATTCACCAGTGCGGCGGTCAATATGCACGCGCACATTGGCTTCTTCTCTTTCAAAACGCTTGCGTGACGCACTCGCAAGAGCGGCTTCTACCGCCTCGAAGATGACATCACGTGGGACGCCCTTCTCATTGGAGATCGCGTCAACGACCATTAAAATTTCTTTACTCATGCGTATGCCTCGCCAGAAAACCTATCCTTATGTGCATCACCCCGGCAGCCTGCCGGCAGCGCCGCCACCCGGTCAATCGTCGAACTGCGGTACAATGTGAGCAGAATCAATACTCTCAATTGGAAAGCAGTACTCTTCGCCATCCAGTTGTAGCAGTACTTCATCCCCCTCAACACCGACCAAAAGCCCTTGATACTTGCGCCGCCCGTCAAAGGCAGTGCGCAATTTCAGCGCGACGTGATGACCTTGAAAGCGGGTAAACTGATCCAGGGAATACAAGGGACGTGCCATGCCTGGCGAGGAGACTTCCAACCGGTACTCACCGGGAATGGGGTCTTCTACATCCATAACGGCACTGACTTGGCGGCTAATATCTGCGCAGTCTTCCACGCTGACACCACTCTCGCGCTCGATATAGATCACCAGCCGCGAATTTTTGCCCTGGGAAAGATGGTCGATGCCCCATAGCTCAAAGCCCATGGCAGCAACAACAGGTTCGATCAGCGCGTGAAGCGCAGCGTGTTTAGTGGCCACAGACAAAGCTCCTATAGCCGTTGCATCAGGCACCTGGCCAGGAGTTATTAGAAAAGCTAGGTGGCTGATTGGCGTTACTTGGGAATGTGTCTCCGGTTTTCCGGACGACATCCGCTATTAAGATATTCGTGCTAACGATATTCTGGCTAACAAAGCGGGGGGCGCCAATAAAACAGCGACCAGGCGCGCTTGCTAGCCAAAAGCTGCTAACAAAAAGCCCCTTCACTGGAAGGGGCTTTTTGAAAGAAACCTTGTGTACCATTTCTTAAGTACTACTTCCAGTACCGTCTTAGCAACATGTAACAGGCTGTACCTGAAATGACCGTTATTTCCAATACGTCTTAAAAATAACAATCTAGAACATGCTACTAGAAAATGGTAGCGGGGACCGGATTTGAACCGATGACCTTCGGGTTATGAGCCCGACGAGCTACCAGACTGCTCCACCCCGCATCAATCTAGGTCGACGATAATAGACACTAAAGCCACTTACGTCAAGAACTACTTGCTTCAAGAACCACTTACTTAAAGCTGTCTTTTTCGCCTCAGGTGCCAATGGGCATTCTGGTAACAAAAGAAACGTTCTGGGAAGCTGGCGTGCCAGCAAAACAGATGGTGCCGAAGGCGGGACTTGAACCCGCACGACCATACGGTCACTACCCCCTCAAGATAGCGTGTCTACCAATTCCACCACTTCGGCATCAGGGGAGGCTAAAAAACAGCAGCTGCTTACTCGCTGCTTTCCTCTAGCACTGGCGCGGTATTATCCACGTCCGCAGGCCTGTCGTCAAGCGTCGGGACGCTTTGCTGCTGCTCGATCAAGCGCGAATCGGGAATACCCGCTTCCGGTGCCTGGCCCGCCTGGGTGGCAAAGTAAGCTAGCGCCATTGAGGTGACGAAGAAACCCGCCGCCAAAATAGCCGTTGTGCGCGACAGGAAGTTACCACTGCCCCGCGAACCAAATACCGTTTGTGATGCACCGCCTCCGAAAGCGGCACCGGCTTCGGCACCTTTACCCTGCTGAAGCAGAATGAGTACCACCAGGGCGACCGCAATCACCACATGAATCATAAGAATTGCAACTTGCATGGCGTTATCCTGCTGACTGACAAATGGCATAAAAATCATCGATCTTGAGTGAGGCTCCGCCCACTAGACCGCCGTCGATATCTGGCTGAGCAAGCAGCTCAGCCGCATTGCTTGCGTTCATACTGCCGCCGTAAAGCAAACGCAGTTGCTCGGCGAGGCCCTTATCGAAACCCGCCTGGTAGGCACGGATGCCTGCCATAACGTCCTGGGCTTGCTCAGGCGTTGCCGTGCGCCCAGTGCCAATGGCCCAAACAGGCTCATAGGCAATCACGACCTGCTTACGCTGGTCGGGCTCTAAGCGGGACATTACATAGCCCACTTGACGAAGCACCACATCCATCGTGCGCCCTGCGTCGCGCTCCTCCAGGGACTCACCCACACAGAGGATCGGCGTGATATCCACGCTCAATGCTGCTAGCAGGCGTGCAAAGATCTGTTCATCGCTCTCTTTGTAGAGCTGACGTCGTTCAGAGTGCCCCACCAATACGTAAGAGACCGCAAACTCTTTTAGCATGCGACCACTTACTTCGCCGGTATGCGCCCCAGAGTGAATAGGGTTCAACGTTTGCGCGCCCAATGAAAGCACCGTACCTTCAAACGCGTGGCGCGCCGCATCCAAATAGGGGAACGGCGGAATGATAACGACATCCACGCTCGTTGGCGATACGGCGGCGGAGAAGGCCTGGCCGAATTCATTGATTAACGCCACGGAACCGTTCATTTTCCAGTTACCGGCGATTAAAGGCGTACGCATCGACTCTCCTCACTCAAGGTGGAGCGAAATGGTATAGGAGCGGCCTTGTCAAGACAACCGCTGTTATAACCACAAGCTGGGTTTACCAAACCAGTTTACCGAACCGGTTAGCTGAACACATTTAATTAAGTAGCGCCTGAACCTGATCGGCCAAGCTATGCGCCAATTGATCGACATCTAAATGGGCACGTCCTTCCACCATTACTCGAATAAGCGGCTCAGTACCTGAGGGACGTAGCAACACTCGCCCCTCATCGCCTAACTCATGCTCTAACGCAGCCACTGCCTGCTGAAGCGGCGCAGATGCCATCACCTCTTTGGCGCTGGCATGAGCGGGCAAACGTACATTAACCAGCGCCTGGGGCACTTTCTCCAACTCTTTTAACAGTGTCGGGAGGCTTTTTTGCTCGCGCATCATCAGCGCCAATACCTGCAACGCGGAGACAATGCCGTCGCCGGTGGTCTGCACGTGGGCGCACACAATATGCCCCGACGACTCACCGCCCAGCTCCCAACCATTGGCGGCCATACGCTCCATCACAAAGCGGTCACCCACCTTTGCGCGCTCAAAGGGGATTCCCAGCTTATCCAGCGCCATCGACAGGCCAAAGTTTGACATCAGGGTGCCCACCACGCCGCCTTGAAGCAAGCCACGCTCGTGGCGATCTCGGGCAATCAGATAGAGAATATCGTCGCCGTCGACTTCCCGCCCGTCGCCATCTACCAGCAGCACGCGGTCGCCATCGCCATCAAAGGCGATCCCCAAATCCGCATTTTGCTGAATAACGGCAGCGCGTAGAGCCGCGGGGTGCGTTGAGCCCACCTGCTGGTTAATGTTTAACCCGTCAGGCGCAGAGCCAATGGTGGTGACATCAGCCCCCAGCTCGCGGAACACATTGGGTGCGATATGGTAAGTGGCACCGTGAGCACAGTCTAAGACGATTTTAAGGCCGTGCAGGCTAAGCCGGTCAGGCAAGGTCGATTTACAGAACTCGATGTAACGGCCTGCGGCGTCGTCGATACGCGTTGCCTTACCCAGCTGCGCGGCCTCGGCCGTGGTCAGCGGCGCTTCCAGCATCGCTTCGATACGATCTTCCGTGTCATCGGGAAGCTTCTTGCCCTCAGCGGAGAAGAACTTGATGCCGTTATCATCAAAGGGGTTGTGCGATGCCGAAATGACGATGCCTGCATCGGCACGGAAGGTGCGCGTTAAATAGGCAATACCCGGCGTGGGCATTGGCCCCAGCAGTGATACATCGACACCCGCTGCCGAGAGCCCCGCCTCTAGGGCGGATTCAAACATATAGCCAGAGATCCGGGTATCTTTGCCGATCAGTACCCGCGTTCGACCTTTATCACGGCGCAGCACCTGACCCGCCGCCCAGCCCAGCTTGAGCATAAAATCAGCGGTAATCGGTGATTTACCCACCGTGCCGCGAATACCATCCGTCCCAAAATAGCGCCTTGTCATGCGTCAAACTCCTTATTTAGCGGCGGCTCGCAGCCTTCTTGTAGTACCGCCCACGCCATATTGACTGCATCGACCGTTGCAGCCACGTCATGCACGCGCAAAATATTTGCCCCTCGCTCAACCGCCATGGCAGCGAGCGCCAAACCACCGGAGAGACGCTCCTCCACTGGTCGACCCAACACTTTTCCAATCATACTTTTGCGTGACATACCCACCAGCACTGGAAGCTCCAGCGATTGCAGAGACTCCATGTATTTGAGTAAGCGTAGATTGTGTTCGACGGTTTTGCCGAAGCCAAAACCAGGGTCAACCAATAGACGATTGCGGCGCAGACCGGCCGCCTCGCACTCAGCAATCCGACGGGCCAAATAATCCGCCACCTCTTCTTCAATCGGGCGCTGATAAGTGGGCGACTGCTGCATATCCTGCGGCTCGCCCTGGCGGTGCATCAAACAGACGGGCAGCCCGCTACCCACCGCGGCCAGCAGGGCTCCCTCGCGCTCTAACGCACGCACATCATTAATCATACCAGCGCCCAGTTCGCTCGCCTCGCGTATAACCGTCGGGCAACTGGTATCCACCGACACCAACGCATCCAGCTCGCGTACCAGGACTTCCACCACTGGCGCCACCCGGTCTAGCTCCTCCTGGGGGCTGACGGGGGTAGCCCCAGGGCGGGTCGATTCGCCGCCCACATCTATCATCGCCGCCCCTTCGGCCAGCATCCGCTCAGCGTGGCGCAAAGCATCATCCAATGCCACGTGCTGGCCACCGTCAGAAAAAGAGTCCGGGGTCACATTAAGAATACCCATTACCCTGGGAAAGGAGAGATCCAACAGATGGCGCCCGCAACGCAGTTGGAGAGCATTTTCTGCGTTTCGTGAAGAGGACGTGTCCAGAATTGATTTCATGCTGCAGCCTGATCAAGAAATGAAACATTGCTGTTATGTATACAGCATATCAAAAAAGGCGCCCCATGACGGGGCGCCTTTGGCTCATACGGCAGTGCTGGCTTATGAGCCTGCAGGGCCACCTAGCGGGTCTGAGGGACGGCGACGCGGCCCGTCGTCATCTTCTTCACTGTCACCACCGGACGCATCGCCTCCAGAAGCGTTTGAAGAAGCATCGTCTTCAGCCTTCGCTTGCGGCTTGTCATCGTTGACAGGCGTACCGCCACCGGATGAGTCACCGTCATCCCAACCTTCCGGCGGGCGCGGCTCACGACCTTCCATGATGTCCTTCAACTGCGTGGCATCAATGGTCTCGTACTTCATCAAGGCCTCGGCCATGGCGTCCAGCTTATCGCGATTATCGGTCAGGATTTGGCGTGCCTGCTCGTAGCAACCGTCGATGATTTTGCGGACTTCCTTATCAAGGCGCGTGGTGGTGTCACCAGACTTCATCTTGCCACCACCCTGACCCGGGCCGCCGAGGAACTGATGCGACTCATCCTCGTCGTACATGATCGGGCCCATTTCGTCCGACAAGCCCCACTTGGCAACCATGTTATGGGCCAGCTCAGTAGCACGCTTGATGTCGTTTGAGGCGCCTGTCGTTACACCATTCGGGCCTAACGTCATTTCTTCGGCAATACGGCCACCAAACAGCGAGCAGATCTGCCCCAGAATTTGCTGACGGGAGAGGCTGTAGCGATCCTCTTCCGGCAGGAACATGGTGACACCCAGCGCACGGCCACGGGGAATAATCGTTACCTTATAGACCGGATCATGGGAAGGCACGACCAGACCGATAATGGCGTGACCCGACTCATGGTAAGCGGTATTGAGCTTCTCTTTGTCGGTCATGACCATCGATTTGCGCTCAGCGCCCATCATGATCTTATCCTTCGCGAGCTCAAGCTCTTCCATGCTGACCAGGCGCTTATTGCGGCGCGCGGCAAACAGAGCGGCTTCGTTGACCAGGTTGGCCAAATCCGCACCAGAGAAACCAGGCGTACCACGTGCGATCAGCTGCGGTTTTACGTCATCACCCAGCGGCACTTTACGTAGGTGAACGCCCAGAATATGCTCACGGCCACGGATATCCGGCAAGCCGACCGTTACCTGACGGTCAAAGCGGCCTGGGCGCATTAACGCAGGGTCAAGTACGTCAGGACGGTTGGTCGCAGCAATAACGATGATGCCTTCGTTGGCTTCAAAGCCATCCATCTCGACCAGCAGTTGATTCAACGTCTGCTCGCGCTCGTCGTTACCGCCACCCATACCGGTGCCACGTGAACGGCCCACGGCGTCAATCTCATCGATAAAGATAATGCACGGCGCCTGCTTTTTGGCCTGCTCGAACATGTCGCGCACACGCGATGCACCGACACCGACAAACATTTCAACGAAGTCAGAACCCGAAATAGAGAAGAACGGCACTTTGGCTTCGCCCGCAATGGACTTCGCCAGCAGCGTTTTACCGGTACCCGGGGGCCCTACCATCAGCACGCCGCGGGGAATCATACCGCCCAGGCGCTGGAATTTGGTTGGGTCACGCAGGAAGTCGACCAGCTCTTCTACTTCTTCCTTGGCTTCATCACAGCCTGCCACATCGGCAAAGGTGGTTTTGATCTGATCTTGAGAGAGCAGTTTGGCCTTCGATTTACCAAAGCTCATCGGGCCGCCTTTACCGCCACCGGCTCCGCCCTGCATTTGGCGCATGAAGAACATAAAGATGCCCAAAATCAGCAGAATCGGGAAGCTGGCGATCAGTAGCCGCGTCCAGATACTTTGCTGCTCTGGCTCTTTGCCCACCACCGTCACATTGTTGCTCAACAGGTCGTCCATCAGCTTTGGATCTTCCGCCGCTGGGCGGATGGTCTGGAACTGAGTGCCGTCCGTGCGCTCACCGCTGATGGTGTAACCATCAATCGTTACGCTACGTACCTGCTGATTTTGCACCTGCTGCACAAACTGGGAATAGTTTGTGTTTTGCGGTGCGCTTTCCGTACTGAAATTATTGAACACTGTCAGTAGGACGGCCGCGATGACCAACCACAGAATCAGGTTCTTCGCCATATCATTCAAGGGGCTACCCTCATTACAAGAATCCGTCAGTTAAACCCTGGTGCTTCATAAAGTCTTTTACCAATAAGCTTAGTAATACGACATTACATCAGCATCAAGCGTTCAACCATTGCCAAAGCGTCTTATGCCTCGGGCCATCTGTGTCACGCGCACTTATGGCGACTAATGTGACACACGTTGCGCTTGCCTGTCTGGCAATCGCGCTGATAAATCTTGGCTATGAACCACACGGGCAGCCTCTCATGTTAAGGAGAGTCACCCGCGAAACCCTTCGGCCAGAAAATAGACTTCACGGGAACGCGCCCGGGAGGCGTCTGGCTTACGGGTTACTACCTTGTTAAAGCTGCCGCGCAATTCTTTCAAATAGGCGTCAAACCCTTCCCCCTGGAATACTTTAGCTAAAAACCGGCCACCAGGTGACAACGTTTCGCGGGCAAGTTCTAACGCTAGCTCCACTAAATACATCGCCTGGGGCTGATCAATCGCCGCCATACCACTCATATTGGGGGCCATATCCGACATCACAAGGTCTACACGGCGATTATCCAGGCATTTTAGTATCGCCTCCAGCACCGCCTCTTCAGTGAAATCACCTTGGATAAAATCCACCCCGGCCAGTGCATCCATCTCCAGAATATCAGAGGCAATCACCACACCTTCAGGCCCTACCCTTTCCGCTGCAATTTGACTCCACCCGCCGGGGGCGGCGCCCAGATCAATCACCGTCATACCGGGACGCAGCAGTTTATCTTTTTCATCCAACTCAATCAGCTTATAGCTGGCACGGGAACGGTAGCCATCTTGCCAGCTCTGCTTCACGTACTGGTCGTCAAAATGCTCCTTCTTCCAGTTATTGCTGGTCTTGCTAACGGAATGTTTTCGGTTCGGGGGCTTTTGCTGCATGTGGGAATCTAACACTGGAATAAGAGATGGGCGCATTCACGCGATCGCTTTCACTCGGTGACGTTTCACCGTAAGATGGAGCGTTAAGCGCTAACCGGGATACCGCAAGATACCATGAGCTTGTCACAGGCACAAAAGAAAGCATTTCGTAGCATTGGCCACCATCTTAACCCAGTGGTCACCGTTTCTGAGAACGGCGTCTCCGAAAATTTGCTCGCAGAACTTAACCGCGCACTCACTGATCACGAACTGATCAAAGTGAAACTTGCCCTTCCTGAGCGGGATGATCGTGCTGCCATGATAGCCGAACTGATCGCCAACAGCCGTGCCGACTTGGTGCAAACCATTGGCAAAATGGCACTGCTCTATCGCAGAAATCCGCAGGTGAACCCGAAGCTTTCTAACGTTACCCGCTTTGAGAACCACCACGGCCGCCATTAAGCGTTAAATTCAACGCGTGCAATAGAGTGTCGCCGTACGAAAGCGCCCCTTCAACTGACTCCAGAGTCAATCGAAGGGGCGTTTTTTGTCATACGTGTTCGACGCTACCTACTTCGTACTCCACGTCACCACCGGGTGTTTTGACCACCACGACATCGCCTTCCTCTTTGCCGATCAGGGCACGGGCAATCGGTGAGGTAACCGAGATACGGCCAGACTTAATATCCGCCTCATCTTCGCCGACGATACGGTAAGTGACTTCCGCATCAGTATCCAGATTCATTAGCGATACGGTTACGCCGAAAATCACTTTGCCAGTTTTCGGCAGCTTGGTGACGTCAATCACTTGAGCGACAGAGAGCTTACTTTCGATCTCCTGAATCCGCCCTTCGATAAACCCCTGCTGCTCGCGAGCGGCGTGATACTCGGCGTTCTCTTTAAGATCACCGTGTTCACGCGCTTCGGCGATGGCCGCGATCACCTGCGGACGAGCTTCGCTTTTAAGGTGGTCGAGCTCTTCACGAAGGCTTCTTTCTCCCGCAACTGTCATCGGGACCTTGTTCATTGACTTGCTCCTGCATGCAGATCCTGAAGGCGCCGCACCGTAATCTCCCTACCGTACTCAAGCGCCATGCAAACAGCATTAGCGCCCGCCAAGGTGGTCGCATAGGGCACCTTGCGCGAGAGAGCAGTACGGCGAATGACCGAAGAGTCGTTAATAGCCTGACGACCTTCAGTAGTGTTCACAATGTAGGCGATTTCGTCGTTCTTAAGCAGATCGACGATATGGGGACGGCCTTCGTAGACTTTATTGACGTGTTCCACGGCAAGCCCGGCAGCTTCCAAAGCAGCCGCTGTTCCCCGTGTAGCACATAGCGTAAAGCCTAATGCTAACAGAGAACGCCCCACTTCGATAATCCCCGCCTTGTCCGGTTCGCGCACGGAAAGGAATGCCTTGCGCTCACCGGTAAGCCCAGGAATGGCCTCACCTGCCCCCAGTTGCGCCTTGAAGAAGGCTTCTGCAAAGGTGTCGCCAGAGCCCATCACTTCGCCGGTGGACTTCATTTCCGGCGACAGAATCGGGTCGACACCGGGGAATTTATTGAACGGGAAGACCGCCTCTTTAACACTATAGAAGTGCGGTACGATTTCCTGCTCAAAGCCCTGCTCAGCCAGGGTTTTACCGGCCATGCAGCGCGCTGCGATCTGCGCCAGCGAGGTGCCAATGCACTTGGACACAAAGGGCACCGTACGCGAAGCGCGGGGATTCACCTCGATCACATAGATCTCACCATCCTGCCAGGCCAGCTGCACGTTCATTAAGCCTTTAACGCCCAGCTCAACCGCCATCTGCTTCACCTGATGGCGCATCTCGTCCTGCACATCCGCAGGCAGCGAGTAAGGCGGCAGCGCGCAGGCGGAGTCACCGGAGTGAACGCCCGCTTGCTCTACGTGCTGCATGATGCCGCCGATCACCACCTGTTGACCATCCGACACCGCATCGATATCGATCTCGATCGCGGCACTCAAAAAGTGATCCAGCAGCACCGGTGAGTCGTTGGAGACTTTCACCGCATGGGTCATGTAATTTTCAAGTTCGGAGGCGTCGTAGACGATCTCCATGGCCCGACCACCCAGCACGTAGCTGGGGCGCACTACCAGCGGGTAGCCAATCGCTTCGGCTTTATCGAAGGCTTCCGCAAAGCTGCGAGCCGTGGCATTGGGCGGCTGCTTCAGGCCCAGCTTATCGATCATCACCTGGAAGCGTTCACGGTCTTCTGCGCGGTCGATAGCATCCGGCGTGGTACCAATGATCGGCACACCGGCAGCTTCTAGCTCACGGGCCAGTTTCAGCGGCGTTTGACCACCGAACTGAACGATCACACCCACCGGCTTCTCTTTGTCGGCGATCTCCAGCACGTCTTCCAGCGTTACCGGCTCGAAGTAGAGACGATCAGAGGTATCGTAATCGGTCGAGACGGTTTCTGGGTTGCAGTTGACCATGATGGTTTCATAACCATCATCGCGCATGGCGAAGGCGGCGTGAACGCAGCAGTAGTCAAACTCGATGCCCTGGCCGATCCGGTTAGGGCCACCGCCCAATACCATGATCTTCTGACGGTCAGAAACATCCGCCTCGCACTCCTCTTCGTAAGTGGAGTACATATAGGCGGTATCAGAGGCAAACTCCGCGGCACAGGTATCGACACGCTTATAAACCGGGCGAATGCCGGCGGCCTGGCGGGTTTGACGGAACTCTTTTTCGCTGACATTCAGTAGCTTGGCCAGGCGCGCATCGCCGAAGCCTTTGCGCTTGAGCTGATAGAGCTCACGAGCCGAGAAGTCAGCCAGCGAGCGCTTGGCAACGGCGTTTTCAGTCAGCACCAAATCTTCCAGCTGCACCAGGAACCAAGGGTCGATATTGGTCAGGACAAAGACGTCATCGACGCTCATGCCGGAACGCATGGCGTCCGCCACGTAGAAAATACGCTCGGCACCGGCGGCCTGCAGTTCGCCCTGGATAATCGCCATGTTGTCCGGCGTGAAATCGGTAATGATCGGATCAAGACCATCGTTACCGGTTTCCAGGCCAC
Source organism: Vreelandella titanicae (assembly GCF_014697095.1). Classification (NCBI taxonomy): domain Bacteria; kingdom Pseudomonadati; phylum Pseudomonadota; class Gammaproteobacteria; order Oceanospirillales; family Halomonadaceae; genus Vreelandella; species Vreelandella titanicae. Next base: position 541,713 of record NZ_CP059082.1, read on the forward strand.
GCAGGGCTTTCTGCAGCGACTCTTGGAAGGTGCGGCCAATCGCCATCACCTCACCCACCGACTTCATCTGCGTCGTTAGGCGATCGTTGGCCTGGGGGAATTTCTCGAAGGTGAAGCGCGGAATTTTGGTGACCACGTAATCGATAGACGGCTCGAACGATGCCGGCGTTTGACCACCGGTAATATCGTTCTGCAGCTCGTCCAGGGTATAGCCAATCGCCAATTTCGCGGCGATTTTAGCAATCGGGAAACCGGTCGCCTTTGAGGCCAGCGCTGAAGAGCGTGACACCCGCGGGTTCATCTCGATAACTACCAAACGGCCGGTTTTGGGATCCATACCAAACTGGACGTTAGAGCCACCGGTCTCTACGCCAATCTCGCGCAGTACCGCGAGGCTGGCGTCACGCATGATCTGATACTCTTTATCGGTCAGCGTTTGCGCCGGCGCCACGGTGATGGAGTCGCCGGTGTGCACGCCCATGGGGTCGAAGTTCTCAATCGCGCAGACGATGATGCAGTTGTCGTTTTTATCACGCACAACTTCCATCTCGTACTCTTTCCACCCCAGCAGCGACTCATCGATGAGCAGCTCGTGGTTATTGGAAAGCTCAAAACCACGGGTACAGATTTCTTCGAACTCTTCCTTGTTGTACGCCACGCCGCCGCCGGAGCCGCCCATGGTGTAGGAAGGGCGAATAATGGTCGGGAAACCCAGTTCAGCCTGAATCTCCCAGGCTTCATCCATGGTGTGGGCGACTTTCGCTTTCGGGCACTCCAAGCCAATGCGCTTCATGGCCTGATCGAACAGATCACGGTCTTCGGCCATGTTAATCGCATCGGCGTTGGCACCGATCATCTCGACGCCGAACTTCTCCAGCACGCCATGCTTTTCAAGCTCGAGGGCACAGTTCAGCGCCGTCTGACCACCCATGGTCGGCAGAATGGCATCAGGGCGCTCGGCTTCGATGATCTTCTCCACCGCCTGCCAGGTAATCGGCTCGATGTAGGTGGCATCGGCCATGGCCGGGTCAGTCATGATGGTGGCGGGGTTGGAGTTAACCAAAATAACCCGGTAACCTTCCTCGCGCAGCGCTTTACACGCCTGGGCGCCGGAGTAGTCGAATTCGCAGGCCTGGCCGATCACAATCGGGCCAGCGCCAATGATCAAGATACTGTTGATGTCGGTACGCTTAGGCATAACGGTTCCCGCAAAAAATGGTGACGATGAGCGACAAAAGACGGCGATACGGTGATGCTAGGGACGCGTTAACGGCGTGCCTGCATCATAGCCACGAAGCGATCAAACAGCGGCGCCACATCACGCGGGCCGGGACTCGCTTCCGGGTGGCCTTGAAAGCTGAACGCCGGTCGGTCGGTAAGCTCGATTCCCTGCAAGGTGCCGTCGAACAGCGAACGGTGCGTGGCGCGCACGTTAGCGGGCAGGGTCGCTTCATCCGCCGCAAAGCCGTGATTCTGGCTGGTGATCATTACCGTACCACTATCCAGATCCTGCACCGGGTGGTTGGCACCGTGGTGGCCGTGGCTCATTTTGACCGTCTTCGCCCCGGCGGCGAGCGCCAGCAGTTGGTGGCCCAGGCAGATACCAAACACCGGAATATTGGTTTCCAGCACGTCCTGAATTGCCTTGATGGCGTAATCGCAGGGCTCCGGGTCACCAGGGCCGTTGGCTAAAAACACGCCATCCGGATTCATCGCCAGCACCTCAGCAGCAGGCGTTTGCGCGGGCACAACTGTCAGGCGGCAGCCGCGAGCGGCCAGCATGCGCAGGATGTTGAATTTCACACCGTAGTCGTACGCCACCACATGGTAGGGGCGCTCGCTTTTGGAAGCATCAGCGTAGCCTTCACCCAGCGTCCACTCACCTTCCGACCACTCGTAGGCTTGTTTACACGACACCTCTTTGGCCAGATCCATCCCCTTCAGGCCTGGGAAAGCCTTGGCGGCTTCCAGCGCCCGTGTGACCGCCCCGTCGCCTTCCGCATCAACGCCTGCCAAAATCGCCCCGTTCTGCGCACCTTTATCTCGCAAAATGCGCGTTAGACGGCGGGTATCGATATCGGCAATACCCAGCACGTTCTGGCTTTTCAGGTAGTCCGACAGCGACTGCTCAGAGCGGAAGCTGCTGGCCATTAGCGGTAAATCGCGAATCACCAAACCTGCTGCGGCAATAGAAGCTGACTCAATGTCTTCAGCGTTAATGCCTGTATTGCCGATATGGGGATAGGTGAGGGTAACGATTTGGCGGGTGTAGGAAGGGTCGGTGAGGATTTCTTGATAGCCGGTCATGGCCGTATTGAACACCACCTCACCGCTTGTTAATCCGTCCGCGCCAACGGCAATGCCGTGGAACACGCTGCCATCTTCCAGGGCCAATATTGCGGGTTTGCTCAATGCGGGGTTATTCAAAACAAGATCCTCCCATGCTGGTGGGAGCCTGTGGGGCGCAGGCTCAGCAATTTCTTGATTATCCGCGACGTAACACTATCGCTAATAAAAACTATCACTAGTAAAACTGGGGTCGTAAAAAAGCGGGACGAAGCCGATAAAAAGAATCGGTTTCATCCCGCTTGTTGTTCGATGCCTTTCTGATTCGCTTAGCCTCTAGCGTTACGCTTAACAGCAGCACCGCTTTATAGCAGCAAACCCTGAGGAGGCAGGCTTTGGGTTGACCAACGCAACAAGCGCGCCGTTTAAGATTTCCAGGCCACCCGGCCAAAATTTTTGAAATGTTACAGGAATTCTTGATCGAAGACTACCCCTTGATGGCAGGACTGTTCTAGCGCCCTGCTCAAGCAGTGACAGGCAATCCCTTACTCTAGCCCCAATACATCCTGCATGTCGTAACGGCCGCTCTCTTTGCCAGCGACCCAGCGCGCCGCGCGAACCGCACCTTTGGCAAAGGTCATCCGGCTGGAGGCCTTGTGAGTGATTTCAATGCGCTCACCTTCGGTGGCAAACATTACCGTGTGCTCACCCACGATATCGCCCGCGCGCACGGTGGCAAAGCCGATCTCTTTGTCGGTGCGCGGACCGCACTGCCCGACTCGCTCAAACACGCCGTGCTCTTTAAGGTTACGCCCCAGGCTGTCGGCAATTACTTCGCCCATTTTGATCGCGGTGCCGGAAGGCGCATCAACCTTGTGACGGTGGTGAGACTCGATCACTTCAATATCGTAGCCTTCATCACCCAGCGCTTTGGCAGCGGTTTCGAGCAGTTTCAGGGTCAGATTAACCCCGACGCTCATATTGGGTGCGAACACCATGGCTACCTTGTCGCGGTAGCTATCGAGCTGAGCCAACTCATCATCGCTCATGCCAGTAGTACCAATCACGATACGTTTGCCGTGCTCTGCGCAGAACGCCAGATTACCAAGCGTGACCTGAGGGGCCGTGAAGTCGATCAGCACATCAAATTCATCGACAATCGACGTGAGCGAATCGACCGCGACAACACCGCGCTTCCCGACACCCGCAAGCTCGCCAATATCAGCGCCCGCCAAGGAGCTACCTGGCTCCACGATCCCGCCAGCTAGCGTCGCCTCAGCATCTTGCTCTACAGCATTTACCAACGTACGGCCCATGCGGCCAGCCACGCCTACAATGGCAATTCGGGTCATGCGAACTCCTGAGCTCTAGGTTTCAGTGCGTAAGACTTATGTTTCAAAATCAGCGCGATTATAGCAGACCCATCGATGCCTTCGACGCTCTCCGTTTATAGCTGACCAGCCGGTATCTAGTTCTCCCACACAATCGCCAACTCTTCATCACCGGCCATACGCATCAGGTGGCGCTCGACGACCCCCTCCAACTCATCCAGATGCTCCTCTTCCAGGGTTTCGAGGGCCACCACCAATTTATCGGCCTCAGCAACCATTAAGCAGGTGCCAGTGGCAAACGTAATGGTGGCCTGCTGATCGCTTTGCTCGACCTCCAGCTTATGCGCCCAGTGTTTACAGAGCCGATTAATTAAACGCTCGGCGGAAGGCGTGGCAACTTCGACACGAGATAAAGGCATAGCGGCCTCTCCAAAAAATGTAAGTACTTACAAACTAAGTAATCCTTCAACAATGAGCCGTTAGAGCCAAATATGTGAAGCCATCACCGTAGGATAAATGCTCAGTGTAAAGCGTAGCATGTTGACCATTAAGCGCGGCACCCTAATAATGCCGCCCAAACGCTAATCAGTTACAATAGCAATTGCATCTCTGTGCTATCACCGTTAATGCGCATCAGCGATGCCGCCCTGTTAACCAATATCGACCAACGAGTTAAAAAATGCTCAATTCTCCGCGCTTAAAAATCCTGCTTGGTACGCTTATCACGTTTGCTTGCGGCGCCACTGCTATGGCTGACGCTATCACCGTCACCGATGTCGCTGGCCGCGAAATCACTCTGGATGGCCCTGCCGAGCGGGTTATTTTAGGCGAAGGGCGGCAAATTTATCTGCTCGGTTTACTCGAACCTGAAGCTCCTTTTGCCCACGTGGTCGGTTGGCGCGAAGACTTTTCTCAAGCGGATCCCGACAACTATGCCCGTTACGCCGAACGCTTCCCAGAGATTGAAGCGATCCCCACCTTTGGCGGCTTTAAAGACGGCACTTTTGACGTAGAGCAGGCCGCTTCGCTTAATCCTGACGTAGTGCTGATGAATATCGAGGCCAAAGCCGCCACAGAAGACGCCGCCTACGACGACAAGCTGGCACAACTCGGCATTCCCATCGTCTATGTGGATTTTCGCGAAGACCCGATTGAACACACCATTCCCTCCATGCGCATCATCGGCCAGATCATGGACGATGAAGAAGCGGCGGAAGAGTTCATCGAGTTTGCCGAGACACAGTTGGCACGGGTAACCGATGTCATCGCCGAAGCCAACCCAGAGCGCCCCAGCGTGTTTATTGACCGGGCCGGTGGCTACTCCGACGAGTGCTGCATGAGCTTTGGCCCTGCCAACTTTGGCGACTATGTCACCCTGGCTGGCGGTAGCAATATTGCCGAGGGCATCATTCCTAACAGTTTCGGCAACCTGAACCCTGAACAGATTATTGCTGCCAACCCTGATCATGTGGTTGTCACCGGCGGCAACTGGGACGCCTACGTGCCGGGTGGCAACTGGGTCGGCGTAGGCCCTGGGTCTGATATGCAAAGCGCTCGCGCTAAGCTTGAAGCACTGACCGAGCGCACCGCGATGACCGGCATCAAGGCGGTGGAATCAGGTAACTTCCACGCCATTTGGCACCAGTTTTACAATAGCCCCTACTACTTCGTGGCCGTGCAACAGCTAGCCAAATGGCTACACCCAGAGCTGTTTGAAGACCTGGATCCCAACGCCACGATGGAAGAGCTACACGAGCGCTTCTTACCCATCGACTATGAAACCGGCTACTGGATATCACTCCATGACGACTGATACGAGGATAACGGAAACGGCGGTAACAGAACGCCTTTCACAGGGGCGCGCCTTCTACCATAGCCAGGTTTTCCGCCGCCAAATGATACTGGCGGCACTGGTTTTAGCGCTGTTTTTTAGCCTCTGCGTCGATCTGGCGCTGGGGCCTGCCCGCTATAGTCTGGGTGAAGTGGTCGCAGCGCTATTCACACCAGACAGCGTCAGCCAGCAGGCCCGGGTTATTCTTTGGGAAATCCGCATGCCGGTAGCGCTGATGGCGCTAGTGGTGGGCGCCAGCTTGTCGGTGGCCGGGGCACAGATGCAAACCATTCTGAGCAACCCGCTAGCCAGCCCATTCACCCTGGGGATCTCCGCCGGGGCCAGTTTTGGCGCCGCGTTGGGGCTTGCTTTTGGTGTCGCCATTGTTCCCGCAGCCATTGAGTTTGTGGTGCCCATCAATGCCTTCGTGATGGCCATGTTCACCGCGTTCTTAATTCATGCTTTAAGCCTTAAGCGCGGCGTGACGGTAGAGACGATTGTGCTGCTCGGCATCGCCATGGTGTTTATCTTCAACTCGCTGATGGCGCTGATTCAGTTCTTTGCCAGCCAGGAAGCGGTCTCCGCGGTGGTGTTTTGGACGATGGGCAGCTTAACCAAAGCCACCTGGCCCAAGTTCTGGATCGCCCTTAGCATTCTTGCCTTATCCATGCCGCTGCTTGCCCGGCATGGTTGGGCGCTGACGGCCATGCGCCTGGGCGACGCCAAAGCCGAGAGCATGGGCGTCAATCCCCGCGCGCTGCGTTTGGAAGTGCTGGTGCTGGTGTCACTACTTGCCGCCATCGCGGTGGCGTTCGTGGGCACCATTGGGTTTATTGGCTTGGTGGGGCCGCATATCGCGCGCATTTTACTGGGCGAGGATCAGCGTTTCTTCCTACCAGGCTCGGCCCTGTGCGGCGCACTGATCCTCTCCGTTGGCTCGGTCATCTCCAAGATTATTATTCCTGGCACCATTATTCCCATTGGCATTATCACCTCGCTGGTGGGCATTCCCTTCTTTCTGTTTCTGGTGCTTAACCACAAGAAGGCCTCATGGTAACCCTACAACTGAACCGTGTATCCGCCCGCTATGGGCGTCGCCCTATTCTGGAAGAGATCACCACGCCCTGCTTTCAAGGGGGGCAAGTCGTCGCTCTGCTAGGGCCCAACGCAGCAGGTAAATCGACGCTTTTTCGCCGCGTGTTAGGACTATTGAAAGGCGAAGGCGAAGTGATTATCAGCGGCACCAGCGCCGAACGCCCCGTGGGCTATATGCCCCAGGACACCGGTGCCAAGGCCGTACTGACGGTATATGAATCAGTGCTTTTGGCACGTATGCAGGGGCGTGGATTAAAAGTGCAGCCTGAGGATTTAGCGCAGGTTGATCGCGCGCTGGAAGAACTCAGCATTACGGCCCTTGGCGAACGGGATATTGGCGACCTTAGCGGCGGCCAGCGCCAGTTGGTCAGCGCTGCCCAGGCTCTGGTGCAAGAACCCGAGATTCTGATGCTGGACGAGCCCACTTCGGCACTCGATTTGAACCGCCAGATCAGCCTGCTGACGGTGCTGCGCCGGTTAGCCGACGAGCGCCAGATGCTGATTCTGGTGGCGCTCCATGACCTGGGGCATGCGCTACGTTTCGCCGATGCCGCCATGATGCTCGAAAATGGCCGCTTGATTGCCTGCGGCTCCACTGCCGAAGTGATTACCCCTGCGTTGCTACGCCAGGTTTATCGGGTATCTACGCGTATCGAGCCCTGCTCGAAAGGTCAGCCGCAGCTTATCGTCGAAGCCGCTATCTAGCCCTTTGCCTAAGCCGCCGCCCTTCCATCGCCGCTAGCGCTACCCCACTTAACATCAGCGGTAGCGCTAGCAGGAAGCCGCTGGAGACCGGTATTCCAAACAGCACCCAATCGGCGAGGACGGGCCACACCAGGGCAATATATTCAAAAGGTGCCAAACGTGACGCCTCGGCGTAGCGTAGAGCTAATGTCATCGCGATATGCGCAGCACCGCCAAACAGGCCCGAGAGCACCAACAGCGAAAACTCTACCTGATTGAGTGCCGCCCAGCCCAGTGGAAGCGTTGCCAGCCCGGCTAGCGCGGCCACTAAAATAAAGTAGAAGGCGATTGAAGCCGCTGTCTCGGTGCGTGAAATACGCCTGACGGTTAATAAAGCACCTGCCGTTAGCAGCGCACCCAACGCCCCTAGCGCATACCCGGCCACTTGGCCATTACTGGAACTGGCATTCAGCCCAGGCAAAATCAGCACGGCCACCCCGGCAAGCGCCAGCACCACACCACCCGCGCGATTAAGCGAGCAGCGCTCCCCCAGCAGCAGAACACCACCAATCGCCATAAAGACCGGGGTAAGCTGAGCGAGCAATGTTGCCTCGGCCACTGGCAACAGCGCCACCGCAGCAAAGGAGGCAAACATCGCCGCCGCCCCCAACCCAGAGCGCAGCGCATGACCCAGCGGGCGGCGCGTAGCCAACCCACATGGAAACTCCCGCCGCAGCAAAAGGAAAACGACGATAGGCAGCAGCGCAAACAGCGAGCGGTAAAATACCGACTGCCCCACAGGCACTTCGTCACTGACTGCCTTAATACACACCAGCATCCCGGTAAACAGGGCGCCTGACAGTATCCGCAACCCAATGCCCAACCCTGGGCGGTCTTCTTCAGCTGCCATCATTTCCCTTGTCCTTTGCAGAAAACCACTTCCAAACAGAGCGTTAAATAGAGAACCAGGATTGCACGAAGCGCCAACTTGCCCTGTTATATAGCCAATAAAGGCCAACCATTTTACATCAGTGAGCACCCCGTTTTACCTGAAAGGCGTGCTAACCTTCGCAGCAACGTTATGCACCGCTAGAGACACAACATGATGGATGAAACACTAAGCTGTCTGAACACTCTAAGAGTTGGCCACAGCCGTGGCCGCTTGGCCCCCAACAAGCCCTGCCTCTTATTGGCGATTATTTGTGAAATCCAGAGCGGACATATAAAAACACCGACTGTAGCTATTGATGACAGACTTATATCGCGCTACTTCGACCTCTATGAGGCCACTACCGGGCAACGTCAGTCAGCCAATCCTCAGCTTCCGCTTTGGCATCTCAAAAGCGATCAAGGCCCGTCCGGCCATCTATGGAAACCACTATTCGCTACAAATATTGCCACCCTTGCACCGCAATTAGGCCAACCAAAATCCATCACTGCCCTAAGGAAGCTTTTCACCGAAGCACTACTGGATCCCGAGCTGTTTAAAATATTTCAGAACAGCCAGAGGGCTCACGACGCCAGCGCACTCCTTGTAACCAAATATCTCTATGATGAGCAATACAGCCAGCAAGACATTCACCGTTACCTGACAAGCGCGTTAGACAGCTTCGAATATGAAAAGCACCCTGAAAAACTGATCGGCAATGTCAGAGAGGAGCGTCAACAGCAGGCCCGCTCTGCTGCCTTTCGCTCCTTGGTTCTTGAAGCCTATGACTACCGGTGCGCGGCAAGTCGTCTCCGCTACATTACGCCCGACTATCGCTACCTTGTTGAAGCTGCCCACCTAGTTCCTTTCTCAGAAAGCCAAGATGATCGCCCAACGAACGGTCTCGCGCTCACACCAAACCTGCATTGGGCGATGGATAACCACCTTATCTCCCCTGGGCCAGACCTCAAATGGCATGTAAGTCCAAGCATTGACCGTTTCGTGGCCGATAACTGCTGGCTTTGGGAATTAGACGGGCAGATGTTAGTACTACCCAGATCGGCACGGTACCAGCCTGATCGCGAGGCGCTAGCTTGGCGCATGGATCACCTGCAGCAATAGATCATCTACAAAAAAACGCCCCAGCACCTAAAAGATGCTGGGGCGTTGATCATGCAGCGAAGCGCGTCGTCGCCGTTACGGCTTCATATCTTCAAAGAAGCTTTTCACGCTGTCGAAGAAGCCGGTTTTCTTCGGCGAGTGGTTGTGGCTATTGCTGTCGTCGAAGCTCTGTTGCAGCTTGCGCAACAGGTCGCGCTGCTCGTCGTTAAGCTTCACCGGTGTTTCCACGACCACTTTGCACAGCAGGTCGCCGGGCATCCCACCGCGCACGGGCTTCACGCCTTTACCGCGCAGGCGGAACAACTTGCCTGTTTGGGTTTCCGGCGGAATCTTCAGCTTCACGCGGCCATCTAGCGTCGGCACTTCAAGCTCGCCACCTAGCGCTGCATCAACAAAGTTGATCGGCACATCACACTGCAGGTGCTTGCCGTCACGCTGGAAGATGTGGTGCGGCTTGATAGCCACCTGCACATACAGATCCCCAGGCGGGCCACCGTTAACACCGCTTTCGCCTTCGCCGTTCAAGCGAATACGGTCGCCGGTATCCACACCGGGCGGAATCTTAACGGACAGCGTGCGTGTCTCACGTACACGGCCTTCACCATTACACTTATGGCACGGCACTTTAATGTGCTGGCCAGAGCCATGACAGGTCGGGCAAGTCTGCTGCACGGCAAAGAAGCCTTGCTGCATACGTACTTGACCGTGACCGTGGCAGGTAGGGCACGTCTCTTTAGAAGAGCCGGGCTCAGCGCCGCCGCCATCACAACGGTCACACTCGATATGCCGCGGCACACGAATATCCACCGTGGTGCCTGAAACGGCGTTTTCCAGATCAAGCTCTAGGTTATAACGCAGGTCGGAACCGCGTGCCGGGGCATTGGGGCCACGGCGGCGACCGCCACCTCCGCCAAAAATATCGCCAAACACATCGCCGAAAATGTCGCTGAAATCTCCAGCGCCAGCACCGCCGAAACCGCCGCCACCTTGGCCATCAACGCCCGCATGGCCGAACTGGTCATAGGCAGCGCGTTTTTCACCGTCGCTAAGCACTTCATACGCTTCGGACACTTCGCGGAATTTTTCCGCGGAGGTGGTATCGTCCGGGTTTCGATCAGGGTGGAATTTTTGCGCCAGACGGCGATAGGCCTTCTTGATCTCTTTCTGATCGGCCCCTTTTTCGACACCCAGGACTTCGTAATAATCGCGTTTGGACATAGGCCCTACGCCTCCTGGTTAGCTACGCACTCAACTGCACATTTAGCTATGTATTCAACTGTATATTTAACTACGTGATACTTAACTACGTGCGTCTTGGCCGCGGAAACAGCAACGCGGGAGTAAGCTCCCGCGTCACCGCTTTCCTTGGCAGAAAGAGGATGTTACTGCTTTTTCTGATCGTCGTTGACTTCTTCGTACTCGGCGTCAACCACGTCTTCTTCCGGCTTGGTGCCCTCGGCACCTTCACCGCCCTCTTGCTGCGCCGCTTCGGCCTGCTCGGCGTACATCTTCTGGGCTAGCTGGCCAGAGGCTTCGGTCAGTGCATCCAGTTTCTTCTGAATGTTATCGACGTCGTCACCTTTAACCGCTTCTTCCAGCTCGCTGATGGCCGTTTCAATCGCCTGCTTCTCGTCGTCAGTCGCTTTGTCGCCAGCTTCTTCCAACGTTTTGCGCGTAGCGTGAATCATACCGTCAGCTTGGTTACGCAGCTGCACCAGCTCTTCGAACTTTTTGTCCTCTTCGGCGTGAGCTTCGGCATCACGTACCATTTGCTCGACTTCTTCCTCGGACAGACCGCTAGACGCCTTGATGACAATCGACTGCTCTTTGCCAGTGGCCTTGTCTTTTGCCGATACGTTCAGAATACCGTTGGCATCCAAGTCGAAGGCGACTTCGATCTGCGGCACACCGCGCGGTGCAGGCGGAATGTCAGCAAGATCAAAACGACCCAGCGACTTATTCTGCGACACTTGCTTACGTTCACCCTGCACGGCGTGAATGGTCACCGCCGTTTGGTTGTCATCCGCCGTCGAGAAGGTTTGTGTCTTCTTGGTCGGGATGGTGGTGTTCTTTTCGATCAGCGGCGTCATCACGCCACCCAGGGTTTCGATACCCAGGGTAAGCGGGGTAACGTCGAGCAGCAGAACGTCTTTAACGTCGCCACCGAGTACGCCGCCCTGAATCGCGGCACCAACGGCAACCGCTTCGTCCGGGTTAACGTCTTTACGTGCTTCTTTGCCGAAGAAGTCAGCGGCTTTCTTCTGCACCATCGGCATACGTGTCTGGCCACCGACCAGGATCACTTCGTCGATTTCAGAGGCAGACAGGCCTGCATCTTTCAGGGCCATTTTGCACGGCTCGAGCGAGCGCTGAACCAGCTCTTCGACCAGCGACTCCAGCTTGGCACGGGTCACCTTAACGTTAAGGTGTTTCGGGCCAGTGTTGTCGGCGGTGATGTAAGGCAGGTTCACATCGGTCTGCTGAGCGCTAGACAGCTCAATTTTGGCTTTTTCGGCAGCTTCTTTCAGACGCTGCATGGCCAGGTTGTCGCCAGACAGATCAATGCCGCTGTCAGACTTGAACTGGTCTACCAGGTAGTTGATCAGCGCCAAGTCAAAGTCTTCGCCGCCCAGGAAGGTGTCACCGTTGGTGGCCAACACTTCAAACTGGGTTTCGCCGTCGACATCGGCAATTTCGATGATCGAGATATCGAAGGTGCCGCCACCCAGGTCGTAGACCGCGATGGTTTTGTCGCCGCGGGATTTGTCCATACCGTAGGCCAGTGCGGCAGCGGTCGGCTCGTTAATAATGCGCTTAACGTCCAGACCGGCAATGCGGCCGGCGTCTTTGGTCGCCTGACGCTGGCTGTCGTTGAAGTAGGCCGGTACGGTAATGACCGCTTCGGTGACTGCTTCGCCCAGGTAGTCTTCGGCAGTCTTCTTCATTTTCTTCAGCACTTCCGCGCTTACCTGCGGCGGTGCCATTTTTTTGCCTTTTACTTCAACCCAAGCGTCACCGTTATCAGCTTCGCTGATTTTGTACGGCACCATCTTGATGTCTTTCTGGACAACGTCGTCTTTAAAGCGACGGCCAATTAGGCGCTTGATGGCGTACAGGGTGTTTTCTGGGTTAGTAACGGCCTGACGTTTAGCCGCCTGACCTACCAGCGTTTCACCATCATCGGTGTAGGCGATGATAGAAGGCGTCGTACGACCGCCTTCGGCGTTTTCGATAACTTTAGCGCTGTCACCATCGAGCACGGCCACACAAGAGTTAGTGGTGCCCAGGTCGATACCAATTATACGTCCCATAGCAATACCTCGAATTCGGTTGTTACAAAACTGAAAATTTAGTTTTTAAAGCTTGTCTGCGGGTTTCCCCGCGGGGTTGCCCTTTATTTGGGGGCCGCCGCTGACATTTCAAGGGCTTTTTTTCACACACTTTTTTCAAACTCTGTGCCGCCAGTGGCTTAATCGGCTTTTTTACTCACTACAACCATCGCTGGGCGCACCAAGCGTCCATTGAGTAAATAACCTTTCTGCATAACGTCCATCACGGTGTTCGGTTCGAGATCCGGGTTAGGCACCATGGTCATGGCTTCGTGCACTTGCGGGTCGAAGGGCTCACCATGGGGTTCAATGCTTTCAACGCCGAACTTGTTGAGTACATCCAGCTGCATTTTCAAGGTCATGGAGACACCTTCACGGTGAACTTCCGATGCACCCTCTTCCATGGTCTCAAGTGCTTTTTCCAGGCTATCCACCACTGGCAGCAGCTCTTTAACGAACTTCTCCAGGGCAAACTTGCGGGCTTTTTCCGCTTCCTGCTCCGCACGACGGCGCACGTTTTGCGCTTCAGCGGCGGCGCGTAGGGCTTGATCCTTGGCTTCGGCCAAGCTCTGCTCTAACTCACCTACTTGGGCTGCCAGCATTTCCGCTTCCGGGTTGTCGACGCTGTCTTCTAGCGCCTCTTCGTCATTGATCAAACCTTCCAGCTCGCCCTCCATCAAGCGCTCTTCAGCAACCTTCTCAGCTGCTTGCTCGGCGCCATCGGCGTCTTGCTCGTGGCGGGCCAGCTCATCGTCCATTGGTGTTTGCGGTTCTTTCGCCATGTTGTGCTCCTAAAAAGTAGAGCGCGGCCACGCGGGCGGCGCGCAAAGAAGTAAGCTTTAAGTCACTAGCTTTGACTGATCATGCACGCTATATGGGGGCCATAAATTCCATCTCAAGAGGTGCATTGAAGTGAGTTATTAACTACTGTATAAATCAACAACTATTGGATAAGTATCCAGCTTCTATGCTGTACCGCCTCAGGAGGCGCCATGCTTACTCAGCTAGCTATTCAAGATTTCGCCATTGTCGATCACTTGGAACTCGACTTGACCGGCGGTATGACCGCGATTACCGGGGAAACCGGCGCGGGCAAATCGATCCTGTTAGGCGCCCTTGGGCTCTGCCTGGGCGAGCGTGCCGACGCCGGAAGCGTGCGTCACGGCCGCGAGCGTACGGATCTCTCCGCACGCTTCGACATTCAGCACCTGCCTGCCGCCGTCGAGTGGCTAACGGCGCGGGAGCTCCCCGCTGAGGAATGCTTGCTGCGCCGAGTGGTCACCGCCAACGGCCGTTCCAAAGCGTGGATTAACGGCCAACCCGCGACTATCTCGGATCTAAAATCCCTCGGCGAACAGCTGATTCAAATTCATGGACAGCATGCTCACCATGCGCTGATGCGCGAAGAGACCCACCTTGCCCTGCTGGACGATTACGCAGGCCTAAACGATGCCACCACTCAATTAGCTGAAACGTTCCGCGAGTGGCGCAGTGCGCGTCGGCAGCTGAAGAAGCTAAGCGAAGAAGGCAGTGAAGTTGAGGCCAAACGGCAGTTGCTGCGTTACCAAGTAGAAGAGCTGGATCAGCTCGGTTTAGCGGAAGGTGAATTAGCCACGTTAGAGGAAGAGCAGCACACCCTGGCTCACGCGGAAGAGACCCTGCGCGAAACCCAGTTTGCCGCCGACTGCTGCGCCAGTGACGAGGGCGGTGCGCTCTCTTTGCTCAACCAAGCGTTCACCCACTTAAGCGCCCTGCCAGGTAGCGACAAAGGCACCCTGGCGAACACGCTTGCCATGCTGAGCGATGCGCGCATTCAAGTGGAAGAGGCCTCCAGCGAGCTTAATCGCCTCGCCAGCACCACCGAATTAGACCCTGAGCGGCTCGCCTGGGTTGAAGAACGAATGACCGACGTACACCGGATTGCCCGCAAGCACCACGTTGCTCCTGATGAGCTATGCGCCCTGCATGCTGACCTACAGCGGGAAGTCGCGCAGTTAGAAGAGGGTGGCAATGACCTGGAGGCACTCAGTGCGCGGGTCGTCGAGCTACGCGAAGACTATCGCCAAGAGGCAAAAAAACTCAGCGAGAGCCGTCAAAAAGCCGCACTTCGCTTGGGTAAAGAGGTGCAGCAGCAACTGGGCTTTTTGGCCATGGGCAAAGCCCGTTTTGAAGTGGAGGTCACCGCTAAAGACGCGCCCTCCCCTGAAGGCCTTGATCGCGTGCAGTTTTTGATTAGCGCCAACCCTGGCCAGCCCGCTCGCCCATTGACCAAAGTCGCCTCCGGCGGTGAATTGTCGCGGATTAGCCTGGCGATTCAAGTGGTCGCGGCGACGCACTCAACGGTTCCCAGCCTGGTGTTTGACGAAGTGGATGTGGGTATCTCGGGGGCCACCGCAGAGATCGTTGGCCAACTACTGCGCAAACTGGGCGAAAACGGCCAGGTCATGACCGTGACCCACCTACCCCAGGTGGCAGCACAGGCGCACCAGCACCTGCATATCGAGAAACAGGCGAAGCGCGATACAACGCTGACCCAGATGGCGCTACTCGACGAACAGGGCCGCATCAGCGAACTGGCGCGCATGCTGGGCGGTGTCACGCTTTCTGACCAAACCCTGGCCCACGCTCGGGAGATGCTGCACGCCAGCCAACGCCCGCCGCACTGATTGAGCGGGCGCCCTGCGCCGTTTCTGTGCATTTCTATAGCGCACAGCTATACAGCACATCTGCACACAGCAAAACAAACGCCCCTGATCCACTTGGCGAATTCAGTTAACCAGGAATTCGGCCAAATGGCTCAGGGGCGCTTATATTTCGAACCGCGATTAACGGTCTGCGACTAACAGCGACCTACGAACACTATTTCTTGTTCGTCGGCCCGCTGTCCTGGCGCGTCACGTCGGAACCGCGCGGACGTACATATAGCACCAGAGCATGATCCACTAGTTCGTAGCCGTGCTCTTCAGCGATTTCTTGCTGACGGCGTTCAATGATTTCATCAACGAACTCAATGATTTCACCGCTTTCTAGGCACACCATGTGGTCATGGTGATCCTCTTGGGTCATCTCGAATACCGCATGGCCTCCGTCGAAATTATGACGAATTACCAAGCCCGCTGACTCGAACTGAGTCAATACGCGGTATACGGTTGCCAAGCCAACATCTTCGCCCGCATCAATCAGTGTTTTGTACACTTCTTCCGCGCTAAGGTGGTGCTGACCCGAAACATTTTCGAGAATTTGAAGTATCTTGACGCGCGGCAGGGTCACTTTTAGACCGGCTTTGCGCAATTCATGGTTCTGATCGGCCATGGTCGCTCTTCGCAGTAACTGGTTAGGTCGGGTATGATCAACCGAAACCACGATAGTGAAGAATAGGCCCAAATGCAAAAATTGACTCAAATCATCACGCTCTCCGTTGCCCTTACTGTCATTAGCGGCTGCAGCTACGTAGGCGTGTACAAGCGCGATATTCCCCAGGGCAACCTGGTCACTCAGGAAATGGTCAGCCAGCTTCAGCCAGGCATGACCCAAGAGCAGGTGACTTACGTAATGGGCAGGCCATTGCTGGAAGCGCCCTTTGACGCCAGCCAGTGGGATTATGTGTTTCGTTTAGATAAAGCGTATGGCGATGTAGAGCAGCGTCGCGTAACGCTCACCTTCGATCCCCAGGGCCGCCTGGTGAACATTGAGCAAGAAGGGGATCTATCCAAAGAGCTACCGCTTGAAGGCGATAGCAGCATGGGGCCTGCAACGGAAGGCGTTGATCCAATGGATGCCCTCCCTACAGAGAGCACCCAGACGCGGCCACCTGAGGGCACACAGCCTGTTCAACAGCCTTAAAAGCGGTTAACGCTTCGGGTCGCTCGCTTGGCGCTTAGCGCGCTCTAGGCGAGCGGCCTTGGGGTCGATCGCCAATGGCCGGTAGACTTCGACCCGATCCCCGTCGCGTAATAGATGGGTATCGGGTTCGCGTAGCGCTTTACCGAAGATGCCCAGCGGCGCCTGAGCAAAGGTTTCGCCGGGCACATCAGGAAAGAGCGTGGGCAAATCGGCTAAGGCAACGGCCTGACGTGCAGTAGTGCCCTCAGGCACGCGCAGAGCCACTATGCGCTGTTTGGACGGCAACGCGAAGGCCACCTCAACCGTAAGCGCTTCAGCGCCCATACAGCTCGTTTGCGCGCTTGGTAAAGGCATCGACTAGCTGGCCAGCGATTTGCTGAAAGAGTTTGCCGAACGCCATACTGAGCAGCCGGTTGGCGAACTCAAACTCCATCTCAAGGCTCACCTTGCAGGCATCCTCCCCCATGGGGATAAACAGCCAGCGACCTTTAAGCCGCTTGAACGGCCCTTTTACCAGCGATAGTTCAATACGCTCGGGCGCAAAAAGTTCGTTGCGCGTGGTGATGGTTTGCTCAACACCGGCGCGACCCAGGGTCATTTCGCCGATCAGATGCACATCATCATGTTCGAGCAAACGCGCCTGGCGGCAGCCTGGCAAAAACTCCGGGTAGCGTTCGAAGTCGTTAACCAGATCGAACATTTTCTGGGGGGTGTGCCGCACTAAGGCGGAACGATTGACGGTTGGCATTGACCTCTCCGCTGACTTCACAGTGCCCAAAGCGTATCATGGGAAACATTTTTCAGACCCTAAATGGTATCACGCCTCCCCAAATAACGAAGGGGAAGCCACTGACAGATTAATTATGAGGTTCCATGGCCACTAAGAAAGGTAACAGTAAGGGCCCCGGTAGCAGCGTTATTGCCCAAAACAAGAAGGCACGGTTTGAGTACCATATCGATGAGACCTTCGAGGCGGGGCTATCGCTCGCTGGCTGGGAAGTGAAGAGCCTGCGCGCCGGTAAGGCTCAGCTCACCGATACCTATATTTTGGTTCGTAACGGCGAAGCGTTTCTGCTGGGTAGTCATATCATGCCGCTGAATACTGCGAGCACACACGAGATTGCTGACCCGACGCGCACCCGCAAACTGCTGCTGCATCGCAAAGAGATCGCCAAAATCTTTTCGATCACCCAGGACAAAGGCCACACCTGTGTGCCCCTCAAGCTTTACTGGAAACGCAATAAAGTGAAGTGCGAGCTGGCGCTAGTGACCGGTAAACAGCTGCATGACAAACGCGCAACAGAAAAAGATCGCGACTGGAGCCGCCAAAAAGGTCGAATTATGCGGGAACATAACAAGGCATAACTGGTCAATCAGGTGTGAGCACGTTAGAATGCTCAACTGAAATAAGGGGGCGACATGGTTTCGACGCCGGTGACAACCCTTGCGGTGCATGCCGAGAGCGTGATGTATCTCGTAAATCCCACATCACGAAAAATAGTCGCAAATGACGAAAACTACGCTCAAGGCGCGCTAGCAGCTTAAACACTGTTAGCTTCTTGTCTGGCCCCAAGGTGATGTGCCTATTCATCGCTGAGGGGATACGAGCTAAAGCTGATAGGATCGCGTTTGGTGGTGTCTTCTCGCCAAGCGCTAAACTTTAGAAGACTCGCGTGGCTGAATCCTGATCGTCGGAGTCAGTTGCGTTAAATCAAATGACGAAATCTAAGCATGTAGAGCCAATAGGCGCGTGCTGGCGGACGCGGGTTCAATTCCCGCCGCCTCCACCACCTACCTAAATTCAGATGCTCCCATATAGGTCTGAATGACGCTAAAAAGCCCGCCCCGTGCGGGTTTTTTTGTGTCTGTATGCTTTCACATATACCCATACAGCATTGCGCACCGTGTATGCCTGTGTGTATGCTTCACGATATGTTGAACCAAAGGCATACAAGATGAAGCGCTCTCAGATCAAACGACGCCCCTTAGCTGATACCGTGCTGGCCACACTGGAACCAGAGACCAAGGTCTACCGGGAACTGGACGGCAATGGCCTTTACTTCAGGGTGAAGCCTAACGGCTCCAAGTCTTGGGAGTTGCGCTACAAGAAGCCAGACGGCAAGTGGTCGTGGATTGGCCTTGGTGGGTACCCAGAAACCAGTGGCAGCCTAGCGCGTGAGAAAGCCGAACAACTTAGGGCAGACGCCGCCAAGGGAGAGAACCCCATTGTCTCCAAGCGGACAAGGGAGGCTGCAACCCTGGAAGCTGCCAACAGCACCTTTGAAGCGCTGGCGCGAGAGTGGCACACCAACAAGCGGCAGAACTGGACAGAAGGCACCGCTACCCGTGTGATTGGCGCACTGCAAAAGCATGTGTTCCCCAAGTTTGGCAAGCGTCCCTTCACTGACATAACGCCCATGGAGTGGCTGGAGTTTCTGCGTAACCTGGAAAAGACCGGGATCATTGAGCAGACCAGTCGCATACGCGCTATCTGCCGGGAAGTTTACGACCTGGCGCTAGTGAGTGGCCGCATCCAGTACAACCCGCTTGAGAGCCTACATAAGCACCTGACCACCCGCCGGGCAACCAACTATTCCCACGTTAGCCAAGACGAACTACCCACCCTGCTACGTGCCATTGGCTCCTACCCTCACGCTGAGGATGTGCGCCTTGGCCTATTCCTACTGTCCCGCTTGGCGGTGCGCCCTTCAGAGCTACGCGAGGCCCGCTGGGAAGAGTTCGACCTGGACAGAGCGCTATGGACGATCCCCGCTGAACGGATGAAGCGCCGCCGGGAGCATACAGTTCCCCTGCCCAAGCAAGCGATTGACGCCCTTCAAAACCTGCATCAACTGACCGGGTACCAACTTCTGCTTTTCCCTGGTCGCAGCAACAAGACAGCACCACGCTCCAACACGGTGTTCATCATGGCACTACGCCGCCTTGGCTATGAGGGACGCCAGACCGGGCACGGCTTCCGACACATCGCTAGCACGATCCTGAATGAGCACGGCTATAACGCTGACCACATCGAGGCCCAGCTATCGCACGTTAAAGACGGTGTAGCAGGCGTCTATAACAAAGCGCAGTACATCGAGCAGCGCCGCGTGATGATGCAGTGGTACGCCGATTACCTGGACAACTTGCAGCGTGGAAATGTGGTGGAGTTTAAACGCGCATGACTACCTTTCTATTTGGTGGTGTCCATGGGGGCCACTTGGCTCAACCATGCGGGTTAAAGCGTGGAAACGGGGTGGCCCCGGCATGGTGTCCGGTGCCCATTGGAGGCTATTTCATGCGGCTAGAGGTGTCGCCCCTGCCAAATCTGACCGAGGTCTCGTAGTGGTATCTAAGCGAGCGTAACAACCGAATTGGCTGGCTAGGGCCGATCACCCGAAAGCGCGGACAACTCCACCGCGTTAGCCAGCCAACCTAATTGGAGTGTAAGCGTTAGGAGTAGCGCGTTTATGGGTCTTTCACCTTGGTCAGTCGCCCCTAAAATGGATTGCTGGGAGGTAGCCTGTATTCTGGCTGGGTATGAACCTAGCGAAGTTGATAGCCTGCTTAAGCATGGCCCTGAGTTGAATTATCAAGTTGCTGATGTTTTCGCCTGGGAGCATCAGATTGTCGAAGCCGTGGGACGCGGCGATCTCAAGGCAGAATCCTTAATGGTCTATCGCTATCCGATTGATGATGAGCACGGCGACCGAACCACCAAGAGGTGGTGTTCGGAACCTGTCGGAGATGTAGGCTTTCTCTTAACAATCTTCAAGCAGCATGAGCTCAAGATGCAACTTCAAAGATTAGAGGTTTATCGCTGGCTAAAGGCTTCGGGTGTTACGGATAACGACATTCCCAAAAACTTGCAATTAATCCCTAAGCTCCAGGATACACCCGAACCATATAACAAGCCGCTTCACGCACGCCGCCGACAAACCTATCTAACATTGATAGAGGCGCTAATGGTGCAAGCGTTGGGTGAAATTCCGGACGAGCCGTACAAAACGGCGGGGAGACTAGAAGTAATTCTTGAAAGTCATGGACTGACACTCAACAAAGAGCCGATAGCCGAGACAATAAGAGAGATACAAAAAGCCCGAGAGGAGCGCGATCCATAATTCCAGATACCGCTACCTGGAAGCAAATGGAACGCCAGCAATTCCATTTAAAACAATCTGCTTAATCATCGCGCCACCATTTGAGCGTCACCCATACATACGGTTGCGCTCAAATGAATATCGAAGCACTCCCCCAAGACCAAAAGCTAATCACCAAGCCGAACCTATGCCGCGCTATGGATATGACACGCAGCGGCATAGACAAGCTACTCAAGAACGATCCCAGTTTTCCCCGCCCGCTGAAGTTTAGCGATAGCCAGCAGGCAACCTGCTACTTCCCCGTGGGTGAAGTGAACACCTGGCTAGAAACCAAGCTGGCCGAGAGAGGTGCTGCATGATGGCCTTGCAACTCTTACCAATGCCGCTGTATGCTTTTTGTGCTGGCGCAAAATCGTCAGCCTGGTTTGGCGACCGGGACAAAACTTGGCGCACTAGCGCCCACCGCGAAACAGGCGCTTTTTTTGCGTCCACTGTTCGCGTTTATGGTGGCTGTGCGTGGGAGACCGCAAGGTCTGCCGGGTTCCAAGTTTCCCGGTTCGCCAACCTGCGTACAGTCACCCCCATTAACTGTTTGGCGACAGTCGGGGATGGCTCCACAAAACTTGGAGACCTACCCATGGCATCACTACGCCTGTCCAACCTCATTACCCGCAATCTTTCCAGCCGTGCCGCTGCCCATCGCGCTATGGCCAAAGCCGCCTTGTTTGCTGATAGCAGCACACGCACCCGCCTTAACCGTTACAACCACCACATAGCCAAAGCTCAACAGTTAGAAACCCGCCTTGCTGAACGTCAGGAGGTCTGCTCATGAGCCAGCCTGCTGATGTGATTACCGTAATGCCAAGCCTGGAAGCCGACGATGCCTATGACGCACTAACGATGGCGGTAGAACATGCCCGTAGCACACTGCGCATGGCTGAAATGACCATAGGCGATGCCAACAGTGATGGCCGGTTGCTAATCGCACCTCGCATCGTAGCGACGACGCTACACGGTGTAGAGACTCATCTGGCCGCGATTGAGGCGTTGGCGTTTTACCTGCATGGGCAGGCATTGGCCCATGAGGGTTCACTACAGCCGGGAGGCTGAGGGGGAAGGCATGACCGCAATCACGACAAAAGAAACCCGGCGTAGTAAGCGCCGGGAGCATGGGAATACCCACAAGTCAGAGTGCCACCAGTATACCAGCATTGAGCAAGCGCTAGGCGATGCACTGGCCGCGTATGGCGTCACCGGGCTGGCGATCCATGCCGATGGTGCCGTTCACCGCTTTGACACCACCGACAAGGCCAAGGGCAACCGTAACGGCTGGTACGTCTGCCCCTCACTGGAAGTAGCGGTTTATGGCTTCTGGCATACCGGGGAACAGCACACCATTACCACTGGCGGTAAGGCTGACCCCACCGCCGCCGCTGTAGCGCGTCTAGCCGCACAGCGGGCACGGGAGCAACGCGACGCAGAACGCCGCGTTCAGCAAGCAAAGACCGCCGAGCAAGCCCGCCGCTGGTGGGTAATGGCTGGCTCTGCCGATCCGTCACACCCTTACCTGACCAAGAAGCGCTTGGCACCCCACGGCCTACGCCAGCGTGACTCAATACTACTGGTACCGCTGTTCTATGACGGCGAGCTGGTCAACATCGAGCGCATTTACCCGGACGGTGCCAAGAAGGCGTTGTTTGGTGGTCGTGCTAAAGGCGTGGCCGGGGTAGTGGGCAAACTGGCTGGCGCTGAGCGCGTCCTGATAGCTGAGGGATGGGCAACCGCCGCGGCCCTTTTTGAGGCAATGGCTCTTCCTGTGGTGGTGGCTCGCAATGCAGACAACCTGGAAGCCGTGGCCCGCCGCCTACGCCGACGTCTACCGGATGACGTAGCGATCACCCTGGCCGCTGATGACGACCGTTTCACTGATGGCAACCCCGGTGCCACCAAGGCACGGCTGGCAGCACTCGCTATTGGGGCCAAGGTGCTGATGCCCACCTTCTGCGCTGACTGCCAGCTCTGTACGGACTTCGCAGACGTGGCCTTATGCCGTAAGGAGTATGGCTTATGAGCTGGCAGCCAGATGACAACCTGGACTTGTTTGGGTTGGATGACAGCAACCAACACGGCCCTGCCCAAAATTACGTGTCCACGGGGGCCATGGGGCCCAACCGTGACAACCACGCGGCTTCCAGCGTGGACACCAAGCGGACAACACCCCCTAGCCCGTGTCCACAAGACAAGGCCACCACCCTTGGCCGTGAGGTGGAACCGGACACCATAGACGCGCTACCTACTGAGATTAGCGAGCCGTTTCGACCCGCGTTTGCCACCTACTTAACTCATACCCGCTATGGGATACCTGGACTTTATTTCCATGGACAGCGGCAGCCGCGAGGCGACAGCGACCCGGAGCCTTATGACGTATGGATATGCGGCCCTTTGGAGTGCAACGCAGCCACACACGACGAGCGCAACGATAACCACGGGCTACTGCTGCGCTTCAAATCTCCTTATGGGGGCTGGCGTGAGTGGGCAATGCCGCTGCACCTGCTGAAGGGCAGCGGTGAGGAAATGCGCGGCGAGCTACTGAACATGGGCCTTCGGATAAACCCCGACGCCTACAAGCTGCTGAACAAATACTTGGCGCAATGCCTGCCTGATGAGCGAGTGATAGCAGCAACCCGCGTTGGATGGCACCAGTTAGAGGGTGGGCGTGTGTTTGTCATGCCCCGGGGCACCTTGGGCAGTGTAGAGCTTTCCCGCCGAGTGACGTTCCAAAGCGAGTACGGCACTCATGACGACTACGCCCAGGCAGGCACATTGGCTAGCTGGCGTGAGTGCATTGGCAGTTTATGCAGTGATAACCCGCTGCTGATCCTGGCGGTTTCCACGGCACTGGCTGGCCCACTGCTGGACATAACACACCGTAAATCAGCCGGTATTCACTTAGTGGGCGATAGCTCCAACGGTAAGACGACCGCGCTAGAAGTCGCGGCCAGCGTATGGGGTGGGCCAGAGTTCATACGCACATGGCGGGCCACGGGTAACGGCTTAGAAGGGGTAGCCGCTGCGCTGAGCGATACCTGCTTAATCCTGGACGAGATAGGCGAGGCCGATGGCCGCGAAATCGGCGCGACCATTTACGCACTTGGCAACGGCACCGGGAAAGCACGCGCTAGCCGCAACGGCACCGCACGACGCCCTCACCGCTGGCGCATTGCGATCTTATCCAGTGGAGAGCGTACCCTGGCCGCCCACATGAGCGAAGCAGGCCAACGCCCTAAAGCGGGCCAAGCCGTGCGCTTGCTCGACATTCCCGCCAAGCGGAAGTATGGCGCGTTCGATAGTCTGCACCACCTCAGCGATGGCCGAGCCTTTGCCGATCATCTAAAGAGCGAAGCTACTCGCCACCACGGCCACCTTGGCCCGGCTTTCATCGAGCGGCTGGTAAAAGAGCACCGAGACTTGGCTGCCATAGTCAGCCAATTCACTGACTCACCAAAGTTCACCACCGACCACCCCTTGCAAGGCCGTGCTGCCAAAGCGCTGGTGCTGATTGGTTTGGCCGGAGAGCTGGCGACCGAGTACGGGCTAACAGGCTGGCACGAGGGTGAAGCGCTGAAAGCAGCTGAGATCGCTTTAAAGGGCTGGCGCACCTTTCAAGGCGGTGTGCAAACCGAGCATGAGCAAATCCTGGTCAGTGTCCGGGCCTTCATTGAACGCCATGGAGACAGCCGCTTTAGCGACTTAGACGGAGATCCCAGGCATACCCACACGGTACACAACCGGGCTGGTTATTGGCGTGACCAACCGGAGGGCCGCGTTTACCTGCTGACAAACGACGCCATGAAAGAAGCGTTGCGCGGGTTCGATACTCGCCGGGGATTGGATGCCCTGGACTCAGCAGGCTGGATAGCAGAGCGCGAAAGCGGCAAGCGTTCTGTGCGTGTACAGATCAACGGTAAGCGTTCGCGGCTATACGCCGTGCGCCCGGATGATGAAGGGGGTGAATATGAGTCTTGAGAGCCTATACCAACAGTATGCAGGCACCAAGGACACCGCCAAATGGACACCGGACACCACACCGTGTCCACCCTGTGTCCACGCTGCAACCCGCATGGTTGAGGCAAGTGGCCCCCATGGCCCCCGTGGACACCACAAAATAGACAAGCAGGATGTTAAGCCTAAACAGGTGCCCGCCACCACGGCAGAGATTGCCTTCATTGTCGGTGGTCTGAAAGCTGCAGGCCGTTCGCTTGGGCTAGTGGAAGCGCTGGCGCGTGAAGCCATGGCCCAGCTAACACGGGAAGCCGCTGCCGAGTTGGCCGTAGTACTGGATGACGTGTTTGAAGTTGCAGCGGATGACGCCACCGCCCGCGCTCATTGCCGCTGTCTGCTGAACGACCCGCAAGCGCTGGAAGCCGTCAAGGCGGTATGGCCTGACCTACCCCCTACCCTGGCAGCTATCCCCCAGGCAATCAAAGCCACGTCCGTGGCCGATCGTACCCCACAATGGCTGCGCCTAATTCGTGAGCACTGCCCGCTGGTGCCTGAAGACGAAAAGATGCTTACCCGTTGCCTAGCGATGCGGCCATCACGGGAAGCCGTGGAAGCTGCCAAGCAGTACGTCATCACCTGGAAGCACGCGGCGAGTATCGAGCCACGACAAGCCGCCCAAAACAATGCAGGCCGACGCGCCGCTAACAAAGAACTACGGGGAAGCAAACGCCATGTTGGATGAAGCCAACCTCCACCCGCCGCTTAAGGAGCCAATGCCATGACTATTACCCGTGAAGCACTCGCCCACGCAGCCGTTACCGGGCAAGCCCTAAGCCACTTAACTGCCGGGCAAGTATGGGCAGCGCATAAGCTGTGCGTACCCCCAGAGCGTCTACAGAAGCCGCTAGCCAGCCATATTGCCGCGCTACTGGATAACATCGAACGCAAGGCCCGCCGTGAGTTCTTTGGTGGTGTGACGCCTAACGATACCGACAAGATGATTAGCCGCGCCTATGATCAGCAGCACCCGCCCTTTCTGCGCCTGCCGATCTTGGAGACCTTGAAGGAAGGAATGGACACGTTCTTTCCTGGCCTGAAGCCCGCCGGATACGATGACAACGGCGAATCGGTCTATGCCCTAGCCGATATTGCCCACGCCTTGGAAGTCAGCGAAGCCGAGCTATTGCAACACGCCGAGCAGCGAGGGCTAACAGACCGGATACAGTGCCGCCACATACACAGGATACATTGAGCACCTTAATGCCCTGGCTAACGCTGGGGCTTTTTGATCTTGGGTATTCATGCCTAAAGCACCAAGGGCAAATGCCAATGCAGACCGATCCTGATAGCGTTACTGAATACCCACTAGCAAGGCGATACCAGCATGAAAGATGACGGTAAGCAGAACGGTAGCGAGCAAGAACCTGAATACCTGGAGCTTCCTGTTTTCGTCACACGTGAGACGGGAGAGAAGCATTACGGCACGAGGTGGTCAATCATTTTAGACTTATTGGACTTCGTGCCTTCAAGCCTGCTATCAAAAGGGTCGGCCTTAATCGCATACCTGAAGCGGAAAGTATTCCGGCGCTAAAGCCATAGGACAACGTACAAAGAGATAAGGCCTGCATTCACCTCCCCCAGAGTACGACTAGTAAAACGCAACAGTAAGGGCAACAAAACGCAACACCTGTGGAGAAGCGCAACGGCAGTTCTACGGTGAAACCTTTAGGATGAAAAGCCCGATGGAGAGAGTTGATTAAGGGCGCTATTCAATTCCCACTTTCTCCACCGAATCGACCCCAAAATAGCCCTAGCAGCCAGCACCGTGTATGCCCTGATGTATGCCCAACCAACACCAAAAACTAGAAACCATTTAATAACAGTTACTTAATAAATCAGTTCAAACGCCGCCGCCAATCAAGCACCTACGGGTGCTTTTTTTGTTTTCCCATCCCAAATACCATCCAAAGTAAAACCGGTGCCTTCCTGCTGGATTCCTATTATCTCAGTACGAAAAATACGGATGCGTAGCGTTACGGGGTGTCACGACCCACTGTTTGGCGTTGGTCCTCGGAAGGAAGACTGCCAAAGCCAATTCGCTTAAGCCCTGGCTGCACCCGCTTCGGCCAAAAGAAGACTTTCAGTTTTTTCGCATATAAGCCTAAATATTATTAAATCAGATAACCCATTAATTACTGTCTCACCTAATTTTGTAAACGCTTACCCATCATTTTAACAACGCTGATGGGAGGAAAACCTCTAGCCCTCAGGAGAGCGCTAGAGGCCACTGCTTTAGAAAACCTTATTCAGCTCCCCATAGTCCCCTCTAACACGCAACACCACGGTCACGTCGTTATCATTGCGATTATGAAAGAACCAACCTTGGTTACC
Source organism: Vreelandella titanicae (assembly GCF_014697095.1). Classification (NCBI taxonomy): domain Bacteria; kingdom Pseudomonadati; phylum Pseudomonadota; class Gammaproteobacteria; order Oceanospirillales; family Halomonadaceae; genus Vreelandella; species Vreelandella titanicae. The sequence continues at coordinate 568,652 of NZ_CP059082.1, forward strand.
GGTGAAGTCAGCTTCACGTTCGCCTTCGTCTTTGGGCAAACCACGCCCTTTCTCATCGCTGATCGAGTTGTCATTTCCGTCACAGTGGGTGTCGAAATTAAGTGGCCCACCAACGGAGGCCCAAGCGAATGTCGCGACAGCGCCTTCTTCCATTGTCAGTTTGTACTCGGTGCCCTCACCCGGCGTAAGGTGAAGTTCACTTCATCGCCAAGGCTTATTGCGGGCCATGGTAGCTGCGCATGCTTCCCCTCATCTGTTCACGCTGCTCATCGGTTAGTAAGTCCTGCATCTGATTATGCATGCGCACATTATCAGCCATCATATCGCCATGAAGGTTGGCCATTTGGGCATGCAGCGCCTTTACTTCCTCTGGCTCTGGTCGCTCAGCCTGCATGATTTGCATCATGTCGTCGCGAAGGTTCATCATTTCGCCCATCCGCTCAAGTTGGGCCGCGCGGTGTTCCTGACGCATCTCACGCATGGTACTCATCTGCTGCTCGTCGAGCATACCGACCATGCCGGACATAGTCCCCATGCCTCCCATCATTGGACAAGGCATCATCCCACTTTGCCCTCCCATCATCATTCCTGGGTACATGCCTTCTTGACTGCCCATCATCATGCCCGAACCCATACCGCCTTGGCCGCCCATCATATTGCCTTGAACTTGGGCGCTTTGGTTCATACCTTGAGCGAAGATGACGCTGCTTGTGACACTGAGGCTTGCAGCCAGACCAAGGGCAAAAATCACCTTGTGCTTAACCATGATATTTCCTCTCATGTTGCTGGTCGAGACATCGCCTTTTCCTACAGAAGAAGGCGGAGTTAGCTTACGTTATAAGCCTACAACCTATAGGTAGCCCAAAGGTAAAGGGAAAACCAATCCCGATACCTAAATGTTGTCACAAGTCATTTTTCCCGCCGTTTTCAGCCCTGTTTCAGGTTGGCACGTTATAAAACTGAGCTACTTCCATGAAGAAGAGCGCGTCCAAATACTGGCTCAAATACCTCATCGCTCAAGAGGCGGAACCCCCTGAAGCCAAAGTGTTCCTGGACGCTCTCTTAGCTCCCAAAGGACACGAAGCCATGTGCCTTGTTCGCTAAACAGGACGAATGAACGGCCTCTGAATGCTCAACCGAATCAGTTTTAGCGCCTCCGCGATGAAGAAGCAGCATCCATTCAACCCTGAAAAAACATATAAGGAATCGGCATGCAAAAGAAGACGAGATCTCTCCTGATCGCTCACGCTACCTTAGCAACACTGCTGATTTCGCTAGCAATCCCGGCACCCGCCCATGAAGGCCGCACAAGCACTTCGCCTAAGGATGGTGACACCGTTCAGGACTCCCCTGCGAAAATTGGCATTGAGTTTGGAGGCGTGATGCGCATCACCCAGTTTGAGGTGACAGGCCCGAATGGCTCAGTTCCCCTTGATGGTCAGCCAGGTAGTGAACATACTTCGTAAAGCCCGGTGAAGTTCTTTCGGCTGGGAACTACCAGGTGCGTTGGCGAGGCCTATCGGATGACGGGCACATGATGTCCGACGGTTTTAACTTCTCGATCGAGCCCTGACCCGTGGCCTGGCGGCTCTCCGTAAATAGCCTCGACGTCTGGATCGTCACGATGATCCTCGTGGCGGCCGGGGTTTACCTTAGCGCCCTAGTCGCAACGGGGGCCGTGCTGTTTCGCCTAGCGTTTCCGCAACTCCCTGATCACGACCGGAGGCGCGTTGTCCGCATGGGTGTCTTCGCTGCTTGGTCGGGGGTTACCCTGGTTCTGTTCCAGTGGCCTTTGCAAGCCGGATACCTTGGGGGCGGCAATGTGGCTGCTGCAACCAACCCGATGCTGCTCGGGATCGTGCTCGAGGGTGCGCCCGGGACGCGGCTGATACTGGCCGTTACTGGCTTGCTGCTGGTCCAGGCGATTCAGCTCAATAACTTACTACTCTCGAAAACAGCCAATAGCTTGAGCCTAGTAGGCGTGTTACTGGTGATGTTAGCGTTCGTGCAGGTGGGACATACAGTGAACACCCCACGCCTCGTCCTGTCTGGTTTGCTGATCTTTCACTTGATGGCAGCGGCATTCTGGGTGGCCTCACTGTGGCCGCTGTTCCACTTAGTGGGGCGACGTCACAACCAGGGCAATAGCGCCCGCATTCTGACTCGTTTCGGGCAAATCGCCATGGGCGGGGTTGGCTTGTTGGTGCTGACGGGCGTCACTTTGGCCACGCTGCTTACGGGCGGCCTCACGCCGCTGCTCACCACGGCATATGGACAGCTCTTGATCGGCAAGGTATTGATTGTCGCGGTGCTACTGTTATTTGCTGCCGCAAACAAGTACCGACTTGTACCGGCCTTTGAGAGCGGCGACGCTACAGCCCCACGACGTTTACAGCGCAGTATTGCTCTGGAGATGGTACTGGTCGCAGTTATACTGCTGATCACTGCGGTGCTGACAAGGGTCACATCACCGAATGGTTAAGGAAAGGACATCCCCTGGTTAGTTAAGCGTCCAGCTTAATAGCTATAAGCAACGCTCTCCGGAAGGCAAGGCCGATACCATCCGCGCGCTGCAAGCGATGCACGACAGGTCATTGAGGCGATGGACGTGACACTAATCCGCAGCGAGCTCACCGCTGTATTGAAGGTGTCCTTAGGCAACTAACACTAAATGACATGAGGTTCAGGCTCATTTCAGGTTGGTACGCTATAACGCTTAGGTACACCACTAAGAGGTAAACATGATGCGCAAGACCTACCTGACCTACAGTCTACTGACAATATCACTCTGTGTTATGGGGTCCACCTCTTGGGCAGCGGGCGAACATGATGGTTCTCTCAATGACGCGAGCTCTGCCGATGTTGATCGCACTATTAGCTTTGAAGCAGGCGATATGTGGTTTGATCCTGAAGATATCCAAGTTACCGCCGGTGAGACCATTAAATTTGAAATTTCCAACACCGGTAATCTTGAGCATGAGTTCGTGATAGGTGATAAAGCCGCCCAGGAAGAGCACCGTAAGATGATGCAAGAAATGAGTAGTGGTCATGGTGAAGGTCATGGCGGACACGGTGGTCACGACATGGCGGAAGGTGCACATGGAGGGCAAATGCCGTCTATCACCATCGGGGGAGGTGAAACCAAAACGCTGGTATGGACGGCTTCCTCAGATGTTGACAGTCTGGAGTACGCCTGCAATATCCCTGGTCATTATGAATCAGGAATGTATGGTGATATTAACTTTTAACGCGATATCAGCTTATGAAACTGTTGCTTCTGGAAGATGATGACCTGTTAGCCGAGAGCCTAGCTGAAAGTCTGAAAGACAACGGTTACCTCGTCGATGTAGCCGCCTCTGTCAAGGCGGCTGCGTCGTTTATGGCAACCGAAGAGTACGAGCTTGTCATCCTAGATATTGGGTTACCCGATGGCTCGGGGCTTGAACTACTCACCCAGTGGCGTAAACAAAAACGTACTACTCCTGTTTTGATACTCACCGCGCGCGATACGTGGGAAGACAAGGTGGTTGGCTTGGAAACCGGGGCCGACGACTACCTCACTAAACCCTTTCACGAAGCCGAACTGATGGCACGCCTAAAGGCACTACTGCGCAGGCGGTCTGGCCAGCTATCCCAAGTCATCACTCTCAACGGTGTCTCCTTGGATGAAGCGAGCCAACGTGTTTGCAGCGAAGAATCAGCATGGCGTTCGCTTACTGCCACCGAGTTTCGGCTACTGCGTTACCTGATGCTTCATCCCGACCGCATTCACTCCAAGGAGCGACTGCTAGAACAGCTTTACGCGTTGGAGCAAGACGCCGCCGCCCCCAACCTTGTTGAGGTATACGTGGCGCGTCTGCGCCGTTACCTTGGCAAGTCGATCATCCAGACGCGCCGCGGCCAGGGGTATATTTTTGTTTCACGTTGATAAACGCAGCTTACGGTTTCGTCTACTAGCTTGGCTGGGCGGCGTCGCGTTGCTGGTTGTTGGCTTGACATGGTTGCTGCACGGCGTGTTTCTGCAAAAGCTTGCTAAGGATTTTCTTGGTGAACGCCTCAAGCGTGAAGCCGTACATGCTGTATCACAGTTAGAAAATGACCGGTTGGCAATGCCCATATCGCTCGTCTCGACTAGCAAAACTTACCAAGTATTTCATCACCTTTACGTACTACGTCTCAATGGTGAGACCAGCGCCTCAGACCCAGAGTGGCAGAGACAGCTCGCAATGTTACTGAACGAAGAAGGTAATGCGCTCATCGAGGTCAAGCGTGGCAAGCGCCATTTGCTGGTGTATCGCCAGCATTTCGAGTGGCAGGACAGCACCGGCGTATTGCTGATTGGTGAGGATTTTTCTCAGGTAGAAAATGGGCTAGCCACGTTGCACTGGTGGGTAGGCGGTATTGCTGCAGGCTTACTTTCGGTTCTGGTCGCGCTCAACATGTTGGCCGTTAACCGTGGTTTGCAGCCCCTGTGGCAGTTGCGTGATCAGCTTGAAGCCCTGCAAGCAGGCGAGCGTCAGCGACTCTCTCTGAACGCGCCCGCCGAGCTAGATGGCTTGGTCTCGCAGCTCAATCGCTTTATGGATGACATCGACCTACGTTTGCAACGCTCACGGGAGTCAGTTGCCAACCTTTCTCATGCGCTTAAAACACCGTTGGCGGCGATCACCCAAGTGCTCAGGGGCAGCCGGCCAATTGACGACAGCCGCCGCCATAAGCTTCTGATGCGGCTAGAAGATATCAACGTACAATTGGATGCCGAGCTTCGCCGTGCGCGTATCGCAGGCCCTCATGCGGGGCGTTTGACCCACCTCATCCGCGACAGTCAACGCCTAATGAGCATGTTCCGTAGTCTCTACCCTCAGCAGGCGTTCGAACTAACGCAGGCAATTAATCAGCGTGACCAGGTCCCTATTGATGCCCACGATTACTCCGAAATATTGGGCATTGTGCTGGATAATGCTGGCAAATGGGCCAAACAAGAGATTTGTTGCCATATCGACGTTACGCCGCAAACGCTCATGCTAACTGTTGATGATGACGGTCCCGGCGTCGCGGAAAGCGACATACCTCGTTTAGGTGAGCGTGGCACTCGGCTGGATGAACGCCATCCCGGTTACGGCCTGGGGCTTGCTATTTTGACGCAGCTGGTAGAACGCTATCACGGTCACTGCCAGTTTGAGCGCAGCCCACTGGGTGGTCTGCGGGTTATCACCACGCTCCCATTAACGGCAGTGACATCCGCTTAACTGTTTTTCAGCGTTGATTCAGCTTGCTCCCCCAAGATGATGATATTCATCAGCGATGGGAGCTTTATATGACGCGTTCGAACATCATCACCCACCCACTCTCACGTCGCCAGGTGTTGAAAGGCGGCGCGGCGCTAGGGTTAGGTTCCGCCGCAGCAATGGGCTTAAGCCCCGCCTGGGCCAACCCCTGGGGGCGTACAAACGTCTATTCCAAAGGCGTGGAAGAAGGCCCGGAGGTATCGCTGGCCATCCGGCGTGAATCCATTCCGATTGATGGTCAGGAAGCGAGCACTTTTAGTATCAACGGCACCAGCCCCGGCCCGTTGATTCGCCTGCAGGAAGGCCAGGACGCAGTGCTGCGCGTCACCAATCTGCTCGATGAGTCCACCTCCATTCACTGGCACGGCTTAATTCTGCCCCCGGAAATGGATGGGGTACCAGGGGTAAGCTTTGCTGGCATTGCGCCCGGTGAAACCTTCACCTACCGTTTCCCTGTGCGCCAGAATGGCACCTACTGGTATCACAGCCACTCCGGCATGCAGGAGCAGCTAGGCCACGTGGGGCCGCTGATTATCGACGCCGCCGAGCGCGAAACCTTCCGCTATGACCGCGAGCACGTGATACTGCTCACCGACTGGACCTTTGAAGACCCCATGTCGGTGTTTCGCAACCTGAAAACCATGGAGGGCTACTACAACTTCCAGGAACGCACGGTTGCCGATTTCTTCGCCGATGTACGGCAAAACGGCTTGGCCCCCACCGCCGAGATGCGCGGCATGTGGGCCAAAATGCGTATGAGTTCGCGGGACATCGCGGATGTCACTGGCAGCACCTACACCTACCTACTCAACGGCCATTCCCCTGAGGAAAACTGGAGCGCGCTGTTCAAGCCGGGCGAACGTGTACGACTGCGAGTGATCAACGGCTCGGCAATGTCCTACTTTGATGTACGTATACCCGGCCTCAAAATGACCGTAGTGGCCGCCGACGGCCAACCGGTTCAGCCCGTACCTGTCGATGAGTTCCGAATCGGCGTTGCCGAAACCTACGACGTTTTGGTGTCACCCGAAGACGATCAGGCCTACACCATCTTCGCCGAATCCATGGATCGCAGCGGCTACGCTCGCGCCACTTTAGCCCCGCGCGAAGGCATGCAGGCGGAGATTCCGGACCGTCGCCAAATTGCTGACCGCGGTATGGAAGCCATGGGTGCCCACGGCATGACCAGCATGGATCATTCCACTATGGAAGGAATGGACCATTCGGGCATGTCGAACATGCAGGGGATGGACCACGCCAGCATGGAAGAAATGGATCACTCGGCTATGTCAAATATGGAGGGTATGGATCATTCCAACATGGAAGGAATAGACCATTCGGATATGTCGGGTATGAACAACATGGATCACTCCAATGGCATGGCCGGAGAGCAGCGCAACATGCTCGCAAGCGGTATGTTGGCAGCTGGCGACGCCCAGCCGGGCTCACGCTATGGTCAAGTGGGCATAGGCATTGACCCCGATGAGCGTCGTGTTCTGGTTTACCGAGACTTGAAGGCCTTCACGCCATGGCCCGACCGCCGCGAGCCCAGACGCGAGCTTGAACTGCACCTCACCGGCAACATGGAACGCTACATGTGGTCGTTCGACGGCAAGAAGTTTAGCGAAGTAACTGGGCCAATTCACTTCGAGAAAGACGAGCGGCTGCGCTTAATACTGATCAACGACACCATGATGGAACACCCCATTCACCTACACGGCATGTGGATGGAGCTGGAAAACGGTCAGGGTGAGCTGATTCCGCGTAAACACACCCTGAATGTTAAGCCCGGCGAGCGGGTTTCGGCGCTGATCACGGCAGATGCCGAAGGCAGTTGGGCCTTCCATTGCCATCTGCTTTATCACATGGATGCTGGCATGTTCCGCGTTGTTCAGGTTTCTTAAGGAGGCAGTATGAAAGCCAAGTTCTACTTCACTGGCATTAGCTTAGCGTTTGCCATGACCACCGCTGCCCAGGCGGAAGATGGTTACGACGCGCCGAATGATTGGCCAGCCCCGATGATGGAACACAATATGGGGATGGCGCTCTTTGATCGCCTTGAATATAGCGTGCCCGACAACGGCGAAGAGGCCGTTGTTTGGGACTTTCAAGGCTGGTACGGCGGTGATATTAATCGTGTATACCTTAAGTCGGAAGGCGAGAACGTCCAGGGCGACGGCGAGGATGCCGAGTTCGAATCCCTTGAACTGCTCTACAGCCGCCTGGTTGCCGACTTTTGGGAGTTACAGGGCGGCGTGGGTTATCAGGGTGGCGTCTTTTCCGATGACCACGCCGAGCGAACCTATGCTGTGGTGGGCCTGCAAGGCGTGATGCCCTATGGCATCGAAACCGATGTCTCCCTACAACTGAGCGATGACGGCGATCTAGCCGCCAGCTTTGAGGGCGAATACGACCTGCGCCTGACGCAACGCCTTTATCTTCAACCACGTACTGAAATTGCCGTTGCTGCCAGTGAAGTCGAGGAGTTTGGTGTGGGCGAGGGGCTCAACTCAGTGCGTGTGGGGATGCGTCTCGGCTACGAGGTCACCCGCCGCTTCGCTCCGTACGTGGGCGCTTACTGGGTAAAAGAGTATGGCGATACCGCCGACCTTTCTCGTGCTAGTGGAGATAGTAGCGAAGACACCGGTGTGGTTGCGGGTGTCAGGTTAATGTTTTAGGTGGCGTTTTTCTTGCTACATCCCCCGTGTAATCGCCAGACACAACATCTCTTGGTAGGCTGATGCAAACACCTGCCATGCCGCATATTTGACTTAAAGGCTGCACATGGGTTCTAGGCTATTAGAACTTGAAGAGTACGAAGTCATGCGCCTTGTTCGCCAAACCGGGGGAATGAACGATGTCTGAAGACCATAACGAGACAAAGGTGAAAGACCCTGTTTGTGGCATGGACGTTGATCCCCATGCTACTCACCACCGTGCCAATCACGCGGGTAAGACCTGGTACTTCTGCTCAGAAAAGTGTCGGGATAAGTTTGTTGCCAAGCCAGACGCGTATCTTGAGCCAAGCAAACAGTCACAAGCCTCAGTACCCTCGGGTTCTATTTATACTTGCCCGATGCACCCAGAAGTTCGACGAGAAGGGCCAGGCGACTGCCCAATCTGCGGCATGGCGCTGGAACCTGAGACCGTCTCTGCTGACACCGGCCCTTCAGACGAACTCAAGGACATGACCAGGCGCTTTTGGATCGGCCTAGTACTGACCCTGCCCGTGTTTGCCCTAGAAATGGGTGGCCACGTGTTTGGTCTTATGCATTTTATTTCCCAGCAAACCTCTAACTGGATTCAACTGCTGCTGGCAACGCCGGTAGTCGTCTGGGCAGGTTGGCCATTCTTTGTACGCGGATGGCGTTCGCTAGTGCATCGCAGCCTTAATATGTTCACGCTAATCGCGATCGGTACCGGCACCGCGTTGATCTACAGTTTGCTGGCCACCCTCACACCGGGCATCTTTCCCGACACCTTCCGTCAAGCCGATGGCTCGGTGGCCGTTTATTTCGAAGCAGCGGCAGTGATTGTCGTTTTAGTTTTACTGGGACAAGTATTAGAGCTACGCGCTCGTGAAAAAACCTCTGGCGCTATTCGTGCTCTGCTCGACTTGGCGCCCGCTACCGCTCGACGCCTTGATGATCAGGGCAATGAGGAAGATATCTCCCTTGACCAGGTTCAGGTAGGGGACCGTCTCCGGGTGCGCCCCGGCGATAAGGTGCCATTAGATGGCGAAGTGATGGAAGGTCGCTCCAACGTTGACGAATCCATGGTTACCGGCGAACCACTAGCGGTGAAAAAGGAAGTCGGCGATGGCGTCATTGGCGGCAGTATCAATGGTCAAGGATCCTTTGTCATGCGCGCTGACAAGGTGGGCCAGGACACCATGCTGTCGCAGATTGTGCAAATGGTCGCCAGCGCCCAGCGCAGCCGCGCACCCATTCAAGGGCTTGCCGACAAAGTCGCCAGCATCTTTGTACCCGTCGTTATTCTCATTGCCGTTGTGGCTTTCATCGCCTGGTCATTGTGGGGCCCTACCCCGCCGATGGCGTTTGGCCTGATTGCGGCGGTTAGTGTTCTGATCATTGCCTGCCCGTGCGCGCTAGGCCTCGCTACCCCCATGTCGATTATGGTGGGTGTAGGGCGCGGTGCCCAGTTAGGCGTGTTGATCCGCGACGCCGAAGCTCTTGAACGTCTAGAGAAGGTCGACACCGTCGTCGTCGACAAAACCGGCACGCTTACCGAAGGCAGACCACGAGTGACCGAGTTGATTCCCACTGAGGGCATTGCTGAATCGGAGCTTTTGCGCTTGGCAGCTAGTCTTGAGCGAGGCAGCGAGCATCCCTTGGCCCATGCGATAGTCGAAAAGGCTAAAGAGGCAGAGGTAAAATTAACAGAAGCGTTGGACTTCGAGGCTCCCAACGGCATGGGCGTTATAGGCCAGATAGATGGCAAGCGTATTGCCCTGGGCAATCGGCTCTTGATGGAAAGCGAAGGCGTTAACACCCAGTCTCAAGACACACATGCCGATCAATTGCGCAGTGACGGTGCTACAGTCATCTTTGCGAGCATCGACGGGAATTTGGCTGGTCTTCTCGCCATTGCCGATCCGGTCAAGGAAACCACCGAAGAAGCTATCCGCTCACTACAGGCTGACGGTATTCGAGTGGTGATGCTGACAGGCGATAATCGTACCTCCGCAGAAGCTGTGGCGCGTCGGCTAGGCATTGATGAGGTCGAAGCTGAAGTACTTCCAGAAGACAAGGGCCGGGTGATTCAGCGTCTCCGCGATGAAGGGCGCATTGTTGTCATGGCCGGCGACGGCGTGAATGATGCCCCCGCGCTGGCAACAGCAGATGTCGGCATTGCTATGGGAACCGGCACCGATGTGGCGATAGAAAGTGCTGGAATTACCCTACTGCGTGGGGATCTTACCGGTATTGCCACGGCACACCAGCTTTCAAAAGCCACCATGCGCAATATCCGCCAAAATCTGTTTTTTGCTTTTGCCTACAATGCGGCGGGTATTCCCATTGCTGCTGGAATCTTGTACCCCTTCACCGGCATTCTGTTATCGCCAATAATTGCTGCAGCAGCGATGTCACTCTCTTCAGTAAGCGTTATCGGCAATGCTTTGCGACTTAGGATGATAGTTATTAAGTAAAATATCTAAGTGACTAAATCGGAGATAAATCGCGCAGGCGTGCACTGTGGATATTATCCACAGTGCACTAACCCGAACATTTTGATCTCAACATTTTCCTCAAATGGGTTGTTTGTCATGACATCATGGACAACCCAAACTGACGAACTGCACGGTAAAAATTTTAAGGCCTATCAAGCAGCTGACATAATAATTTTGAGCCTTAATTAACTTTGCTTTACAGAGTTAAAGTAACGAATGGCCGCTTTGGGTCCTGGCCGTGTGAAAACAGAAAAAATCTGGTCTGACTCAAGAACCTTCACCCTTTATTCGTGAGCCTCGTTTTCATTCCGCCTTATCTCCCGCACGTTGGCCTTTCTACGACTTAATAATCATCACATCCACCCCGGCACCTAGAATACTTCAACGCGATCTCTTGGTTGATAAGGCTCGTAATGCCGCCAGGGGAAGCACTTTCGGTAGGCGGCCACTCGCCCTGCCCAAATGTGACACTTCTACCAGCGTCATCCTCGAAAACGAACCATAAGTCGTCTGTCGTCTCGCGCAATTCTGCCAGCTCCGGCGTCATGCGGACGGCAAGTTGGCCATCGTCTTGGCGTATTATGGCGCGGGCAATGACCGGAGTGATCTGCTCATCGACGTACAGGCCACCACTGTCGATGCGGATTGTCACAGCAAGAAGGATGGCGAACGAGACCATCAGCGTAGCCAGATGGAAGGCCAGGACTGCTCGCACGTATCGCAGGAACGAGGGACAGCCCATCCCCGTCCGGCAAGGTGCGGTCTAGCAAGACCAGGTCGAAGGAAGCAAGCATCAACGCCTTGCGCGCGGTGGTCAACCGGGCCCGCAAGGGATATGGTGTCCGGTTGACCGCCTGGTTATGGGCCCGTTCACCCATTGTTTTGGCACCCGATACCGGATGCCGACTCCTTGATACTTTGCACCAACAGAACCCATGGCGCTACGAACCAGAACACTGAATGTACAGGTTTACCCGGAGGACTCGCCGGATGGCATGATTGGGTGCCTGTCCACCAACCGGCTTCGCTTCCTACCGGCTGGCTTTCCGGCGGTCCATCGCCGCGGCAATGTCCTCTTCGTTCTCCTCGCCCCAGCCGCAAAGCGGCTCCATGGCCCACACCAGACTTGCCCCGAAGGGCGTCAGCGAGTAGTCGACGCGCAGCGGGATCTCCCCATAGTCGGTTCGCTGGACGATGCCGTCGGACTCCAGCTCCTTCAACTGCTGGATCAACATTTTGTCGCTCACGCCTCGGACGCTTCGCTTGAGCTCGCCGTAACGCGTCGGGCCCTTGCTTAAAAAGAACAGAATCAAAGGCTTCCACTTCCCGGAGATCACGTGCAGCGTCGCATGCAGGCCGCAAATGAAACGTGGGTTTTCTGAGTTTTCTTTCGCCATAACGGATACTTACCAAAAGGTGCATACTTGAACTTTTGTAAGTGGGTATATACCGTAAAAGCGAACCGAGTCAATACACACGGAGACCCAACCATGAGTCGGCTAAACGGTAAAATCGCACTGATCACAGGCGGAGCCAGCGGCATCGGCCTGGCCTCGGCCCAACGCCTCATCGACGAAGGCGCCTTCGTCTTTATCGCCGGACGGCGCCAGGACGTCCTTGACAACGCGGCTGAGGCACTGGGATCCAGCGCCCAGGGCGTCCAGGCGGATGTGACAAAGCCAGAGGATCTCGACCGCGTCTTCGAAACGATCCAGAAAGAAAAAGGACACCTGGACGTACTGGTAGCCAACGCGGGCGTCGGCGAATTCGCCAGCCTGGGACAGATCACCGAGGAGCACTACGACTACATCTTCGACATCAACGTCAAAGGCACCCTCTTCACCGTCCAGAAGGCCCTTCCCCTGATGACGAACGGCGGCTCCATCATCCTCACCGGTTCCACGGTCGGCAGCATGGGCACCCCCGCGATGAGCATCTACAGCGCCTCCAAGGCGGCCGTCCGAAATCTGGTGCGCAGTTGGGCCCATGATCTCAGGGGCACCGGCATTCGCGTGAACGTCATGTCTCCTGGCCCGACCAAAACAGACAAGCTGACGGAACTGCTCCCATCCGAAGCCCTGAGCGAGATGAAACGGACCGTACCGCTTGAGCGTCTGGGCGATCCCAAAGAAACCGCAGGCGCGGTCGCGTTCCTGGCGTCCGACGATAGCAGCTTTATGACGGGGAGCGAGGTGTTCGTTGACGGGGGCTACGCGCAGGTTTAGGGGCTAGGCGAAGAACGGGAGGCAATGAACCAAAAGGGGTCAGATAGATTTTAAATCAGTCAGCTTGGTTAAAAACAAATCAACCTGCCCCATTTACATGGATCAAAATAAAATCGATCTGACCCCTTTAATTTTGGTTTCCCTTACACATAATGCCGCCAACACTCGCGGCTTTGTAATGGAGGCGAAGCCGGGATGAAAAAGCCGTCGCCGTGCTTGGCATTGTTATGTGATGACTGCAATGAAGCCCCCAAGAATAGTTGCGAGCAGCGCCAAAATACTAAGTTGATGGCGGCGCTGGATTGCCCCCCAACCGGAATCGGTTAGCTTCCAAATTGGCCCAGAGGAACTAAACATAGGGCCATCCGGTAATGAGCCATCATTCCCCAACTTTCCCTTTGGCACGGAATTCTGAAGAGGCTCAACCCAGCCGCGCATGTAGCAAGTTTTAAGAAGCGCGTCCGTCTCTTCATTGTCTTCAACTGCATACTCTATAACCCACACATTACCAGGCTGCAAAACCATTCCTACGCGTTGCTTTGCTAAGCGTTTAAGAAGCCTATGAATCCGTATGTTATAAGCTATCAGCTCAAGCATGATACTCCTTGAATCACATAACGCAGAGCGCACCGGTGGCCTTGGCGCAGCGAAGCGGAGACAAGGGCATCCGAGTGACGCGCATTGTTAGAGAATCCTTGAGGATTACTCGTGCTGTAAGACATTAATGAGCTTCCCGAATGGATCGCGTACATAAAACCGGCGGACACCCCATGGCTCACTTACTGGTCCGTACTCTATTGCAATATTTCCGCCTGTCACTCTCTCCAAAGCAACCTCCAAGTTATCGACTTCTATAGAGAGATCAGGGACTGGCGTGCCAGAGCCACCTTCCGACGCCACGCTTACCTGAGTGGTCATTTCCTCGCCCGAGCTATAGGTCCTTATCCACCCATGATCCATCACAACCTTGAGCCCAAAGATGTCCGCATAGAACCTCTCTGCTTCTGATGGGCTAGCTGCCGCGATATTGGAGACTATGCGTTTTACTATCATTCTGGCTCCAAAAGGTTGAACTCAACTCGCTCTAACAGGTATTAGACTGCCCACCCTATGATTGTATAAACGTGCCGGCACGTTTTTCCGACAAATGCAGCCTACAAAATTCACTCTAAGTCATTGATAGACATTATTGCTAATTTTCATTAGGCCGAATATCCAAAATTCGCACGCCTGCTGCATTGCCAGGCACCTCCGCACCTCCGCCTTGGGCGGTTACCTGTCTTACTGCTTTAACTGATCCACCTACCCAATCCAGATTAGCACAGTGTGCTTAGGACAGCTGATGATCTTAAGTTTCGGCTTTCAACGCCGACGCTGTCAGGTAAGCAGGAGCTGCTAGGGATAAAAAAAGCTCTCAGTAAACGCGATATCCGCGCCCATTCGTTGCCCTTGCGAGGACGCAAACGGGTTGGGATATTCAGACGCAGATGCGGGAAGAAGTAACGTTAACGCTGGGCGGGTTAGCTGCTCAGCTATCTCAGCAATTAGCTTATTGCAGGCAACAGCCATCACCTGGGTGATGGCATCGTTGCACGGGATGGGAATAACTCGGGATTGGAGAGAGTGGTGGTCGGCTGCTTACCGTTTTCCCCTCCACTTACGTGGATCAATGCGGCCTTCGTACATCGGTAATTCCAGCACTGGGTCATCGTCTCGGAACTGAGACCACATGCGGTTCAAGCCTGCAGTGCCGAAGGTTCGCACACGCTCCACCTCACCCAGGTTGAGTACATCGGTAAGGATGCCCGGGGTAGCGCCTGACATCCGCGCGCGGATGCGGCCTTCGGGGTCGACGATCAAACTCTGACCCTCCCCCGCAGGCGCGGCTGAATTAGCGCTCACCATATACACCTGGTTGAAAATAGCATTGGCCTGCACAAGGATTTGCTCCTGGGCGCGGTCGCAGGTGGTGGTGGCCACTTGGTTGATGATCACCTCCGCCCCCAGCCACGCCAGTTGACGCACCATCTCGGGAAACCAGATGTCGTAGCAGATGGCTAGGCCGACCCGGCCTATGCCCGGCACTTCGAACACTTCAAAGCGATCTCCCGGCTGATAGGGCTCGTAAGGCCGCCAGGGGAAACACTTACGGTAGGCGGCCACTCGCTCACCTTCGGGCGAATACACCGGCGCGGTGTTGTACAGATGCCCGTCCTCTCCCCGCTCGCATACTGTGCCGGGCAGCAGCCATACTCCCAGGTTGCGGGCGATACGTGATAAGTGCTGGTCACGGGGGCCATCGATCGGTTCAGCAGCAGCTTCCAGTTGCTCCCTGCGCTGCTGAGGCGTACCGGTGGCACCGCATAGATGAAGCTCCGGATAAACCACCATCCTTGGCTGTTCAAAATCAGCACCGAAGTCACTCAGGTGTACCGCCAGCTCGGCCTCGAAGTCCAGCAGTTCGGAGTCAATGCCGTGCGGCCGCGAGGCCTCCTGCACCACAAGGACAGGCAAATTTCTGGACATGGTAGATCTCCGTTTAAAGGGTCGCTTTTACTGAGGTGGGCGCTGACTCGGGCTCGGATTCATCAAAGGCCACTTCCGGCGGTTCGCGACGGAAGAATCGAGTAAGGTAGGCCAGCTGGGCGAGACCAATGGAAAGCCAGATCAGCCCAAGAATAAAGGCGTTGATATCCAGCTTACTCATCAGCCAAAGGTTAACCAGGGCACCGATGAGCGGCACCAGCATCCCTCTAATCACACCATACTGGCGCTTTGCATCGGCGTCTTTGCTGACCAGAAAGATCACTGACAGGTTCACCATCGTGAAGGCGATAAAGGCACCGAAGTTGATAAACGAGGCGGCAGATAATACATCGAGGAACAAAGCGATGATGCCTATAGCGCCCGTTAACACGATGTTGAACACCGGCGTATGGAAGCGCGAGTGCAGCGCACCGAACAGCTTAGGCGGCAGTACCGCGTCCCGCCCCATGGCAAACAGCAGCCGAGAGGCACTCGCTTGGGCGGCTAGGCCAGACGTGAATTGGGCAAGCACCATACCGGCCAGAAAGATAGCCCCGAAGAGATCCGCACCGATGGTCGTGGCAATTTCAAAGGCAGCGGAGTCAGCATTTACGAAACTGCCACCTGGGTGAACCAGTTGAGTTGTGTAACCTACCAGCACGTAGATACCGCCACCGATCAGTGCAGTCAGCATGATGGCTCTGGGAATATTACGCTTTGGCTCGATGGTCTCCTCGGTCAGCGTGGTAACGGCATCGAAACCAAGGAAAGAGTATGCGGCCACCGCTGCGCCCGCGGCAATCGCGGTGAAACCAGCCTCTTCACCCAAGAACGGCCCCAGGCTAAAAAGCGAATCAGTGCCACCGGTCGCAAATACGTGACGAATTGAAAGCAGTACGAAGAACGCGATCACCAGTATTTGGAAGACCATCAGCAACGAATTCACTTTGGAAGCAAGCTTGATGCCGTAGATATTCAAGAAGGTGGTGATACCGATGAAGCCGAGCAGGAATATCCAGCTCGGCACTTCAGGAAAACGCGCGTTCAAATAAGCAGCACCGATCAACCAAATCACCATGGGCAGGAAGAAATAGTCCAGCAGCACGTTCCACCCCACCATAAAGCCAACACGCGAGTCGATGGCTCTGCGTGCGTAAGTATAGGCAGACCCGGCTACCGGATAAGTACGCGCCATAATGCCGTAGCTGTATGCCGTGAATAGCATGGCGACGGTAGTGATGAGGTAAGCAGTGGGTACGGCGCCATTGCTAGTGCTGGCAATCACACCGAAAGTGCCCAGCACGATTAATGGCGTCATGTAGGCAAGGCCAAACAACACCACGGCTTTTAGGGATAGGGTTCTTTCCAGTTTGATATTGTTATCCGTCATGATCCATCTCCAGGAAACGTTGGAACCGACAGCGGGCAATCGCTGAGCCGGCGCAAAACGAAGAGGTGGTTTATCAAGCCAGCCGCCGAGGCTAGACCAGCTTGCTACCGTTAATGATCGGCTAATAACCCTCAGTTGCTGGCGTTGCAGCTGTCCAGCTAGACTGAGATGCCTAGTAGCCAACCTATCTAGAACGGTATTGGCAGCTCATCGGATCGTATATAACCCCAGCGTGGTATGGGCCTTCGGATGTGGAATTGGTGACTCATAGCGAAATTGACGAAGTACTGGCCAATACCCTCATGGCGTTGGCGACCCCTGCGTTGCCTCAACACTTCTCCACATTGGTGAAACGTCTAGCGGCATTCGATAACTTGATCATCATCGCTTATCACGGCGAACACCGGCCAGCGGTGCTCTATCGCGAATACACCGACCCTGTCGTTTATCTACCCATGGATAGCCAATATTTAGGAGGAGATTACCTGCTGGATCCGTTTTACCGCGAGCACCTCAGAGGCGGTGTTCAGGGTATACGCCGATTGAGGGATATAGCGCCCGATCACTTTCGACGCACGCATTACTATAAGAATTACTACCAGCAGACCACACTACTAGACGAGGTAGCGGTTTTCGCCAATATCACTGAGAGTGATACGATAACCGCTTGTTTCGGTAGGGATCGTTCCAGTGGTAAGCCCTTTAACAGGCGTGAGCTTGAGGTTCTGCAACAGTACGAGTTAACCCTCAGTTCGTTGCTGAAAAAACACTGGCAAGATTACCGCTCTGACGATGTGATGAAAGCGGCACCAGCCCCTTTAGAGGAACGTCTGAGAGAGACGCTGAATCAGCAACACAGCATCCGGCTAAGCCCGCGCCAAGCAGAGGTGGCGCTGTTTATTCTAAGAGGCCACTCATCCCTATCGATCAGCCTACACTTGGGCGTCAGCCTTCAAACAGTTAAGGTCTTCCGCCGCCAACTCTACGCCAAGTGCTGCATCTCCTCCCAGGCGGAGCTGTTCGCGCTGCTTATGCCGCTGTTCGCTCGGCTGACCGAGCACGGATGACACCTTTACCTCGGGGCAACGGTTTGCATTCTAGCGCTTGACCGCCGTTTACCGAGAGCAGCTGAGATCGCCCTCTTCACAACTAGCATGCTCACGCAGTTGCTCGGTACGTTCCGCTGTCAGCGTTTCCAGACAGCCGTTACGCACCATGGGTTGGGCGCTACCGCCTTCCACAGCACTACTTTCAAACGCGCACTCAGCATCACGAAAGCCGATCCACGCCCGCTGCGCCGCTCTGAGCTTTTCGAGTGACGCTGAATTGTCCTCCAGACGGCTAACAACGGTTTGGTAAACCGCGTTGAGCTCGTCATCCGCCGCTTGATAGGCCTGCGCCGTGCACTGGTTTAGCTCGGTTTGCGTATTGGCGCTAGCACACGAATCATCCGCGGTAGCAAAGCTATTTGATAGCAAAAGCCCGACACTCAGAAAGAGAGACGATAAGCGCATAGTGACACCTCTTGATGCTGGTTAAATCCGAACCGGAAAAAGTTAGAACATGTCCACGAAGCTGTATTTACCCTGTACTAATAAAGCAAAGCGCTGGCATCTCGGCCAGCGCTTTCTAGGTACACATCAAAAGATGTTTTTCGCTTAGGCGGTAACCGCTAGTGCGCAATCATTTCTTCGACAATCTCTTCACCGCTCAACTCGTATGGGTAATAAGTCGGCCAGTTGGTAACTTCTTCTAACAGCGCCTCACGGTCATCGCCCCAATAGAGATGGAAGTGATGCGCATCGGTGGGGTAAATACTGTGGTCACTAAATTGGATGTATTGGGGTAGATCATCGGATGCTTCTTCAAGCGCGTAGATGAACCGCACACCCCGGTTACCGGCTTGGTAAGTTAAAATTTCATAGCCATCGTATTGGTATTCACCCGTGCGCTCTTGGCCATTTTCAAAGAAAGTGACGTCGCTTCCATCAATAACGATACGCTCTACATCCGTTTGATAACCGGTATCGTAATACGCTTTATACTCTTCGGCGGACTTGTCACCATTGTCTGCTTTATGCGCAAACACTTCGTCAAGGGTGCCATCTTGTAGGTAGGGATAAACGGACTGCCAATCACCCTCCCAGTCAGATAGCGTGCGATCCTCAACCTGGTCGTCATCAAAATAGCCCGAATAGATATCGCTATCGTGGTCGTGGTCGTGGTCGTGGTCGTGGTCGTGGTCGTGGTCGTGGTCGTGGTCGTGGTCGTGGTCGTGGTCGTTATGAGTATGGTCGTGATCATGCTCATGGTCATGATCGCTGGCGCTAACGCCTTGAACGCCCGTTAGTATCAGTGCACTCAATACAAGCGCGCTGGCGGCCTTAAGTGGCAATGGTGTCATATTCAGTTTTCCTTTGGCTGCTCGTGAAACAAGTCGCCAAAAAAGATACAATATAACATACCAACCAATCAAGCTCGTTTTTTACATTACGCGAATAAACACCTATAAAGCTAAGGGATTGATCGCAGAGCTTTTGCTGATCTAATAACAGGCGCAGCTGTGCTTAATGGAAAATATTTTTTGGCAGGCACAAACGCATCGGGCCCCGCCTAAGCGGGGCCCGATCATCGAATCTAAACGATTCGAGAACTTAAATAATCGCTAGGATTAAGAAAGCAGCTTAATGTTTGAAGCTTGAAGGCCTTTCTGACCTTGGGTAACGTCAAAAGAGACGTTAGCGCCTTCAGGCAGAGTTTTGAAGCCATCAGACTGAATTTCAGAAAAATGAGCAAAAACGTCATCGCTGCCGTCAGAAGGAGCAATGAAACCGAAACCTTTAGAATCGTTGAACCACTTAACTGTGCCAGTTGCCATGATATTAAATCCTTTTCGCAAGTCGCGAATTGTAGAAATCCTGGTATTACCCAGATAAATAGTGAGTAGAACAAGGAATACAATTACAGACTACCGAAAGAATTCGAATGTTTCTGGAACCATGCTTGCTTGCTAACTTACTAACTGCCGACATCCTGCCACGTGGGCAGTCGCAGGTCAAAGCCTTTGTGCTTTTTAATTTGTTGTTCTGCCTCTTATAGCCGTTTAAAAACCGCGCAAATTCGCAAAAATAGCCTTAATCTTGCCAATGAGCCAGGCACTACTAATCCGACCGCCTGGCGCGCTTTGCTTGCTCGCTAAAACCCGCTTCATTCGCGGCCTGGTGAGCATTCTGGAAGAGGTTTCAACATGCTATACGGACTTAGTTTATTGGCGGGTATCGCCCTTTTGACACTTGGAGGGGAGTCGCTTATCCGCGGCGCGGTGGCGGGTGCGCGAAGAGTCGGCGTCTCGCCACTGTTAACAGGGTTGGTGGTGGTTGGTTTTGGCACCTCGGCCCCTGAACTTGTCGTCTCGATTGATGCCGCGATTAACCAGCAGCCTGACATTGCGGTTGGCAACATCGTGGGCAGCAATATCGGCAATATCTTATTGATTCTAGGCCTATGCGCGGTTATTTGCCCAATGGTGGTTCAGCCTTTAGCACTGCGCCGGGATGGGCTGGTCGTGGTGTTGGCCAGCCTGCTGTTTATTGGACTCTCCTTCGGCGGCGCACTGGGTCGCATCGATGCAGCAATTTTTATAGCGGGCCTGGTCGGCTATCTTGTTTGGGCCTACTTAAGTGAAAGCCGTCAGCACATTCCCGCGGCGGAAATGCACGCTTCAGAAGCGGAGGAGATGACCAAACTACCCACTACAGGCTGGATGATCGTCGTAGCGTTAGTGATTGGCTTGGGCATGCTGATTGGTGGGTCACAGCTACTCTTATATGGCGCCATTGGGTTGGCCCAGGCCATGGGCATTTCCGAAGCAGTCATCGGTTTAACCATCGTCGCCGTTGGCACCTCACTGCCGGAGATGGCCGTGTCGGTGGTTGCAGCGTTACGACGTCATGCGGATGTTGCCATCGGAAATATTCTGGGTAGCAATATTTTCAACCTGTTAGGTATCCTGGGTATCTCTGCGTTTTTACAGCCGCTGCCCCTTGCGCCACGCGTGGCCCTGTTTGACCAGTGGGTAATGCTGGGAGCTGCTGGCATACTGGTGCTGTTTTTGTATACCGGTATGCGCCTGTCTCGCTGGGAGGGAGCCGCACTGCTTGCAGGCTATGCCGCTTATATAGCGTTAAGCTTTACGATTTTTTGAGATGGCCTAATCATTGATTGCGCTGAGCCAAAAACCCATCGTTTTTGGCTCAATGACTTGATTGTTTATCGTGGAGAAACGGCACCGTGCACATTGCAACCTTGGGGCCTAGTGGCAATAACCATGAACTGATTGCCAAGCGCTATCTCAGAATGCGTTGCTCAGGCGAAGGCAGCGTGACTCTGTTTAGCCAGTTTGAAGCGGCCTTTCAGGCGCTCCTCGCGGGCCATGTGAGCCACGTTCTACAGTGCACCGCCCATGCAGCGCATAGCGACTGCGTGGGCCGCTATATGCATCGAGCCTATCCCGTAGACACCTTTATAGCGGGCAGCAAGCCGCTGGCGCTGATTGCCCAGCGCGACTCTGTTCGCCCCACCCAAGTAGCGCTACAACCAGCGACCCGCTACTACACCGACTTAACGGCTTATACAGAGATCATAGACGCTCCCACCACAGTGGCGGTGGCAGAAGGGCTTCTTGCGGGACGTTTTGAGGCGGGCATTTGCGCTGAAGAGGTGCTAGGCCAAGCCCCCGAGCAACTGCGTTTGGTGCAGTCACTGGGGCCTGCGCTGGATACCTGGGTAATGTTTGCCACCACTCCACTAGCAGCCTCTTCGCCGCTACGGTTAGACGCTGACGTTTAAACAACCGGGCTAAACCACAAAGATCAGGATAATCCCTCCCACGGCCAACGCGCTCCGCTGCCAAAGTGCTTTTCGTGCAATCACCCCGTAAGAGATCGCCCCTAAACCAATCGCCACTTTTAGCGCATACAACAAGGCGCCGGAAGGATTGAAGGCCAGTTGGATCATCTCTGGGTTGGCCACCATGGCTAAAGGAATAATATACAGCCCTATTCCTAACGCCATGGCTTTGAATGCGACTTTTAGCCAGTTCTCCCCCACCATGCCCGCAGCAATGAACACGCCGCCACACACCGGCGGCGTGATCGTCGAGAGCAGCGCGTACCAAAAGACAAAAAGGTGCGCCAGAAGCGGTTCCAAACCTAGCGAGGTCAGGGCAGGCCCGGCGACAGAGACACAAATCACATAGGCGGCGGTGGTGGGCACCTCCATGCCTAAAATCAAGCAGGCGAGCGCCGTTAGTAGCAAGGCTGGCCAGAGCATGTCGTTGGAGAGCGATAGAATGCCCGAGGTGATCTTGACGCCCAACCCTGTCAACGACAGCACGCCGACTACCAGCGAGGCACATAGAATAATGGAACCAATGACGGCAATCTGACGCCCAGCGGTGACCACTGCGTCGGATAAACGGGTGGCAAAGCCGGGGAGCGAAAAGCGCAGCGTCACGTTAAAGAAGAGCAGCGCAATGCCCGCGAAAATCGCAACACTGGCGGCGTACTGAGGGGTAAAACCGCCATTAAAGATGCGCTCTAACAGCAGCACGAAGGGGATGGAAAAAACAGCGAGGTAATCAGCACCTCTTTCGCGTTGGGTCGCTCGCTTTCGGCCACGGGCTTTAGATCATGCCGGGTCGCATAGGCATTAATACCCACCCAGACCGTCAAAAAGTACAGCACCGCTGGAAGCATCGCCGCGGCCATGATCTGGGTATAGGGCGTGCCCGTCAGTTCCACCATCACGAATGCCCCGGCGCCCATCAGCGGCGGCATAATTTGCCCGCCGGAGGAGGCAACGGCTTCCACCGCACCCGCCAGCGAACGCGGGTAACGCAGGCGCACCATGGAGGGAATGGTAATTGCCCCAGTGGAAGCGACGTTGGCAGACGCCGAGCCGGAGATAGAGCCCATCAGCGCCGACGAAATCACCGCCACTTTAGCGGCCCCACCGGTGAGCCGCCCCGCCACCGCACTGGCTAGGTTCATAAAGCCCTGGCCCGCCTCTCCCGCATTGAGCACCGCGCCGAAAATCACAAAAATCGCCACCACACTGACGCTTACCCCCGTCAGCGAACCCCATAATCCGCCTTCGGCAATCGTGAGCGTACCCACCATACTGGCCAGCGGCAGCCCAGGGTGACCAAAAGCGCCTGGAATATATTGACCGAAGGCGCCATACATCAACGCCAGCAAGGCAACCAGCGGCAGAGGCCAACCGATGGCTCGGCGCGCCGCTTCAAGCGCTAGAGCAATCAAAAACAGGCCAATCCCCATCTGTAGGTGGGTATCAATAAAGCCGTACTGGTTGGCTAGCGCAGCTTCGTTAAACGCAATATAGCCACAGGCAGCAACACCCAATACCGTCAGCAGCCAGCCGCTGACTCGCTGCGCTGGTGTATTGGCCATATAAATCAGTACCCATGGCAACAGCAGCGCCATATGCAGCGGCCGGCTGACCAGCGCAGGCGTTAAGCCATAAAAAATCAAGCCAAGATGGAATATTACACTGACCGCGCCTAACGCCATCCAGCCAGGCGCTACTGAGCGATCATCCTCAGGGCTCGACGCCTGTGAAGAGGTAAAAACACGCATGCCACACTGCCTATCAATACTGCATCAATACAGGACTGCCACAGCGCAAGCACCGTGGCAGCAAGAAGATGGGTAATGGAAGAAAACGACTAGCGCAGCGCGTCAGGTACCTCGATACCCGCTTCCTCGTAGTAACGCAGCGCGCCTGGGTGAAGCGTGCCAGTCATGTTTTCCAACATATCAGGGCTAATACTGCTCCACCACGCCGCCTCTTCGGCCATGGCGTCGCGGCGCTCCCAAAACGTTTTGGTCAGCGTGTAGGCGGTGTCATCGTCCATATACGTTGTGGTGTAGGCGATCACCGGTAGCGATGTGGTTTCAACGTCTTTATCCACGCCGGGATAAGTGCCGCCGGGGATCGTTTGGCGTGGCGCTCCCGTTTGCTCGATTTGTTGGTCTGTCAGGCTAACCAAGGTCACCGGCATGCTGGC
Organism: Vreelandella titanicae; assembly: GCF_014697095.1. Taxonomy (NCBI): domain Bacteria; kingdom Pseudomonadati; phylum Pseudomonadota; class Gammaproteobacteria; order Oceanospirillales; family Halomonadaceae; genus Vreelandella; species Vreelandella titanicae. The sequence continues at coordinate 592,359 of NZ_CP059082.1, forward strand.
AGCTGTCTCAATCACATTGGGTGAGGGAAAGGAACTGGCGGTCACAAAGCCATCAATCTGGCCATTTTTAAGCGCATCGGGGCCGCTGCCCATCGCTGCATCGGCAATTTTCACGCTCTCTTCCAGACCAAACAGTTCCAGGTAACGAGCCGCTTCACGGGCGCCAAAGGTGCCTCGACCAATCAATAAGTGCTTGCCTTCCAGTGTGGAAATATCGGTCACACCGTCATCACCCGCTAATACAAAGTGCATGGTGATAGAGGGGATCGGGAACAACCCCCGGATCTCTTGAAAACGCGGATTCTGACGCTCGGCAAAGGCACCCTCCCCACCCATGGCCTGATCGACTAACGCGGGCGGCGTGGTAAATACATAGTTGCCCTGGCGAGCCATGACTTCCATCACGTTCTGTACCGAACCCTGGCTTTCTTCCAGGGTAAGGATGATAGCGTCATCGGTTCCCTGGCGAATCGCTTCTGAGAGTTCTACGCCCATTTGATAATAGGCAGTACCCGCTGAAGCCGATTTATAGGTCACACGCGTTTCTGCGTGGGCGGAGAAGGCGGCACTTGTCAGCACTAACGTAGTAGCCGAGACGAAAAGCGAGCGGTGTAGGGAGCGAAAGGGATTGCGCATCGTTATATTCCTCAACGTATCCAGCGGCCACTTCTAATCGGCCTCGTTTTTATCTTACCCAGTTGTTATATGACCAAGCTGAGAGCGTGGAGCGCATTAAAATAGCACGACTGCCCTCGGACAGGCACTCTCCGCGGTCGCCCTCCCCATGCCCTCCAGGGTGTTTTATTGACATCTAATATTAGCTTAAAAAGATATAAATTCTGAATCTTTTTCAACAATGCTATGCGTCAATAGTATAATTCTTAAACCGCTATTAACTTTTTTATAAAACTATTACTGCACGATTTACCATTACCTAAAAGATTAATTTCCTAAAAAAAGATGCTATTACCTTAAGAAGAACTACTTCCGTTCGTTTTAATAAGGTATTGCGGCGCAATATAGACTGATAAAATGAGGCCGCTTTTATACCACTCCTGACAACTTAACCATGAGGAAGAACGTCACATGCCTACGTTGTGCCAACCCTCTTGCCAGCCTCGATTATATCGTCGCTGGCTTTTTTTGTTAGCGGCCTTACTATTAGGCGTAAGTCCCAGTGCATTTGCAGTGACCGGTGAACTAGATCTAACCACCTCTACCGTTGGCTTTTTTGCTGTTGCGATTTTCGTCCTGGCGTATGCATTAGTCATGGCGGAAGAAAAGATCCATATGCGCAAGTCTAAACCGGTGTTGGTGGCAGCCGGTATCATCTGGAGCCTCATCGGCTGGGTGTATGTCCAAAACGGCATGTCGGACGCGTCTGAGTACGCTTTCCGCGTCACGCTGTTGGAGTTCACCGAGCTGATGCTGTTCTTGCTGGTGGCCATGACCTATATCAATGCCATGGAAGAGCGTCGGGTCTTCGATGCATTGCGTTCCTGGATGCTGCGTAAAGGCTTTAACTACCGAACCCTTTTTTGGCTGACCGGCGGTCTCGCCTTTGTGTTATCCCCCATTGCCGACAACCTCACCACCGCACTCTTGATGTGCGCGGTGGTGACCAAGGTGGCCGAAGGCAACCAGCGCTATATCAACCTGGCCTGTATCAATATCGTGGTGGCCGCCAACGCGGGGGGTGCGTTTAGTCCCTTTGGCGATATCACCACTCTAATGGTATGGCAAGCGGGCATGGTGGAGTTCCAGGAGTTCTTTATTCTGTTCTTCCCCGCCCTGGTCAACTTCCTGATTCCTGCCTCTATCATGAGCCTGTTTATCAAGGATGAAAAGCCCGCAAGTGTTTATGAAGATGTGTGGATGAAGCGTGGCGCCCGGCGCATTGTGCTACTGTTTTTATTGACGATCGTGACCGCCGTACTGTGTCACGTTGTGCTCCACCTACCGCCGGTGTTGGGCATGATGACCGGCCTGGGCTACTTGCAGTTCTTTGGTTACTACCTGCGCCGCAGCCTGCCGCGCTCGCTGGAGCGCAAGCGCGAGCGTTATAGCCGGCAAGGGGACAACCGCAAGCTGGAGCAATTGGGTAGCGTGGTGCCGTTTGACGTCTTCAACCGCGTAGCGCGGGCCGAGTGGGATACATTGCTGTTCTTCTACGGCGTCGTTATGTGCGTTGGCGGGCTGGGTTTTATGGGCTATCTCGGCTTGCTGTCAGAAGCGCTGTATACCGGTTGGAATGCTACTGCGGCGAACATTGTATTAGGTGTTGTTTCGGCCGTGGTGGACAACATCCCCGTGATGTTTGCGGTGCTGACCATGGAGCCTGATATGTCCCATGGTCAGTGGCTGCTGATTACCTTAACCGCTGGCGTCGGGGGCAGCCTACTATCGATAGGCTCCGCGGCCGGTGTGGCGGTTATGGGTCAGGCAAGGGGTTCCTATACTTTTATGGGCCACTTGCGCTGGTCGCCGGTTATTCTGCTCGGCTACATCGCCAGTATTCTGGTGCATATGTGGCTCAACGCTGAGAGCTTTACGCTCTTCAGCTAAGCCCGATCAAAAGAGAAATAGATGGCACTATTTCTTCTTTTCCTTGTATCTCTTTACCCCTTTTCAGCGTGCTGGAAAGGGGTTTTGGTATAGCCGTTTAATAGCTTTCGAAAAGATACTCAATGGGTGTCGGGCGGCCAAATAGATAGCCCTGATAGCGGTAACAGCCGTGGCCTCTTAGCCAATCGAACTGCTCTTTTTTCTCCACTCCTTCCGCGACCACGGTTAAGCCTAAACTTACCGCAAGTAGAATCGTGGTATCGACAATCGCTGCGTCTGTCTTATCGGTCAGCAGCTCGCGAATAAACGATTGGTCAATTTTCAATTCATCCAGCGGTAAGCGCTTCAGGTAACTCAGCGATGAGTAACCGGTACCAAAGTCATCCAACGCAAAGCGAATCCCCCTAGCACGCAGTTTCAACATCGTGCTACGCACCCTCACCGGCTCGTGCATCAACAGGCTCTCGGTGACTTCAAGCACCAAGCGGTTCGGCGGCGCCAGGGTTTCTGCTAATAGCTCTTCAACATCACGTACAAACTCCGGCTGCTGAAACTGCACTGAACTCACGTTGACGGAAATACTTAACGGCGCATAGGCCGGTTGATGAGACCATTTCGCTAGCTGCTCGCAAGCTGACCGCAGCACCCAGTAACCGATCGGCACAATCAACCGATTCTCTTCCGCAAGCGGGATAAACGTTGCGGGGGATACCCAGCCACGCTGAGGATGATACCACCGCAGCAGCGCTTCAACGCCGGTAGTCACGCCCTGATGGTCGACCTGCACTTGGTAATGCAGCGCCAGCTCGTTGCGCTTGAGCGCCTGATGCAAATCGGCTTCTAAACTGGCCCGTTCCAATACGCTGGTCTGCATTTCGCTGTTAAAAAAGCGCAGCGTATTGCCGCCCGCGCTTTTCGCCTGCTGCAACGCCATATCTGCCTGTTGCAGCACGCTATCCATACTGTACTCGCCAGCTCCCGTAAACAGCGAAATGCCAATGCTGGCACTGATTGGTAACGAGTGACTGCTTCTTAATTGCGCAATGACTTCCAGCAGTTGCCGCCCCACACGCTCGGCTTTTAGTGCGGCGTCTTTTTGTTCCTCGCCCAGGTTCTTGATCAGCACCACAAACTCATCGCTACTGAAGCGGGCTAGCGTTACCTCTTCATCAAGCCGCTGGCGTAGCTGTTCAGCCACGCTGACCAAAAGCTGGTCACCACTCTCATGGCCCTGAATATCATTCACTAAGCGAAAATTATCCAGGTCGATCACCAGTACCGCACTGAAAAATATAGTCCACTCATCATGATCAATGGTAGCCGTTAAGGAGTCCATCAGTAGCCGCCGATTGGGCAGCCCGGTTAGCGAGTCATAGAAGGCTAGGTAGTGGGTGCGTGACTGCATTTCGAGGTAGTCAGTCAGCTCGGTCGAAATACCGCACAGGGAGGGAGGTGCGCCTGGGGACATGGAAAGCGGCATTTTAATCGATAAGAACGTTCTTACCTGGCTTTCACCCCGCAAAACGTTGCTCTCTTCTACCGTTACTTTTTTCCCCGAATCTAATACGTTGCGATCAACCTGGTTGATTTCCGCAGCGCTCCCGGCATCAAAAAACGCCGCATCGCGCTTACCGATAATTTTGTCGGCAGGCAGGCCAAATAGATCGCTCATCCGACGATTAACGTATTGATACTCCAAGCTTGGGGATTTGATATAGATAAAGGCATCGACGCTATCCAGAATAGTCGCCAGCATCTCTTTATTGGATTGCAGTAACGCCCGGTTATGCTGCATGCGCCGCTTGAGCAACAGGTTGCCCAGCAGCGCCAAAAGAAGGAACACAAGCAGCAAGGCGATGCCCCATCGCCCCAAGTAGCTGTCAATGCTGCGCAGAAGCTCCGCCGGAAGAGCTGCAGACGAGGCAAAATAGTACATAGTGGCTGTTCACTGGCCAGGCATGGTCAGCGGGCCCGCCCGCTCGACCACTCGCTGCCAGGCAGCGTCTTTTTCAATACGTGACACAAACGCAGCGATGGCAGGATACTTTTCCAACGACTGCACGGCGGCCATGGCCTGTAACGGGAAACTCATTTGAATATCAGCACCACTGGGCCACGGCCCGGCAAAATTACCCTGCGCCAACAAGTGCTGGTTTATGAAGTTCAGGTGCTGTTTAAGCTGCGGTGCTAAGAAGCGCTTGCTTACCGTATCGCTAATTCCCTTAGCCAGTGGCTTAATCAGCCAGGGCGACTGTTTGGGAATTTGACTAAACACAAGCTGCATCACCAGCAGCGGCATTAATGACCCTTCGGCATAGTGCAACCAGTAGCGGTAGTCCACCCACGCACTCATATCACCGATGGGAGGCTGACAGCGCCCCTGCCCATAGCGTTGAACAAGGTAATCTATGATGGCGCCTGATTCGGCCACGGTAAAATCGCCGTCGGTAATCACCGGAGATTTACCCAGCGGGTGAATTTTTTTCAGCGAATCTGGCGCTTGCTGGGTTTTGCCATCGCGTTGGTAAACCACCAACTCGTAGTCCAGTTCAAGGGCTTCAAGTAGCCACAGGATGCGATGCGAACGAGACTTTTCCAGATGGTGAACGTGGATCATAAACACTCCGTGGGGCTGAGTCGCGCGCCAGCATTGCACTGGCGACACGTATTCCTTTTCTAATGGCACATTTAGCTTAGTACCATAAAGCCCATCATCATAGGAGCATTAGTATCAACGCAACGTCAAAATTAATGCTTATTAATTAGGTGCGTTATAAACGGTGCGCATGGCGCCAACGCGCCAGCAGATCCAGCGGTGACCACTTACCTTGCAGCCAGGGCGCTAGTAAACGCATAGAGAGCGGAATAAACACAAATACCATCACTGGCGTCAGCATTAGGGTACTCACCACCACCCGCGGCAGCAACGCCCAATCGGCCAATACGCCGCCGAACACAAACTGAAAGATCAGCGAGATAGGAAAGAAAGCCAGCCAGACAGCCACGGCCTGCTTCCAGCGCGGCGGTGCACTGCTGCCGGTTTGAAACCACGCATCCAACCCGGTGGCCCGGTGCTCATGGGGCGCCTCATATAAGCCTTTACCACGCGCCAACCACGCATGCCGTGAAGCGGAGTGCTCCCAAGCGGCTAAGGTCTCGCTGCTGCTAAAGCGGAATATAATCTGGTATTCATCGTCATCAGCCGGTGGCGACAGTACGCCAGAACCGAGGTAGCCAGCGAAGTCGGCCGCCAGTTCGCGCCCTTCATTAAGCCAACGATTAAAATCGGCGTAGCGGCCGTGCTCAACGCGACGAGCCACCATCAACGTGACGGGTGAGGCAGACATGGTATATCTCCTAATGTGTCTACAGCCAGCGCCGGGTAGGCAGGCTGTTTGCTTTCAAGGGGATAACCCTGAAAGTCCAATTGGCACATTATACAAGCAATGTTGATGCCATGTGATGAATGATGCGCTATACCCGTTGGCGCGACATGGATTCGCGCCCAGGCACAGGGTGGGGGCGCTCGCCGCGTTGAAAGGCGCATACATGAACATAGATATCCACAGCGCTGCGAATGGCATCGGCCTCTTGGGCGTCGGGCTCTACTACCGGGCCGGTATACTCACCTTCGCTACGCAGCACAGCCTCTAACTCGGTGCGGTAACGGTCGAGCAGGTGCTCCAGGTTGATGCGTATACGATGAACTTCCAGACCAAACGCTTGGCGTTGATCGGTGCGTTTAAGGATGTCCAAAGGATTTGAAGCGGCTTCGATCAAGCTTTCTAACGTAGCGAAAACTAACTTTTCAGCACTGTTTAAATTAGGAATAATGGAATAAATGAGGTCATTTAAAGTGATCGGTGTTCCATGGCGGTGCATAGGCGGTTCAACGTCCGGTTAAGGGGTCAATGCTAATAAATCGGCCCTGCTCAGAAAAACTTAATCGATAAATACCGCGCACACCGTCCCGGCCCACCACCCGCCGAATTGCTTCGGCGGGAAATATCACCCAACGGCCATCTACGCTGCGGGTTCGCACGTTGGCGATACGCCCTTCGTAATGGGCTAGACATTCATCATAATTAAGATTAATGACCACATCAATGGTTTGCATAGGGCAGGGATAGACTTGGCATAGGCTGGCATCGTGTCAGAAAAGTGTTGGCATCGCACAGCGCAAACTTGCACTGTCGGCGTTGCTCGCTAATACTTCATGGTATCCCAACTCGTACTTAGTCGGTAATGACCTATGGCCGTTTCTTCCATTAGCACTGTTTCTCACGCTGCCTGGACGTCCCCTTCAGCGAATACAATGTCCCCGCGCGTTGAGCAAGCCGCTAAAGGCCGTGCTCTAGAAGAAGATACGGCGTCTACCGACGACCCAAAAACGACTAGTGCTAGTGAAGAGAGCAGCAGTGCCGAGGCTGGCCCCAAACGGGCTGACGGTACGCCCATGGCGCCGGATGAGATTCGGCTACTAGACCAGCTTAAACAGAACGACCGCGAAGTTCGCCAGCACGAGATGGCGCACCAAACCGTGGGCGGTGCCTATGCAGGCGGCGCCAGCTACGAGTATGAAGTTGGCCCCGATGGCAAGCGCTACGCGGTCGCGGGAGAAGTACCGATCGATTATGGCCCGGTACCCAATGACCCCCAAGCCACTATCGAAAAAATGCAAACCGTGATCGCCGCAGCCATGGCGCCTGCAGATCCCTCTCCCAAAGATCATCAAGTGGCTGCCCAAGCGCGTCAGTACTTGTTGGAAGCCAAGCTCGAAGCGTCCATGCAGCGCAGTGAAATGGAGCAAGCCCGCAGCAACGGCGCCGAGGCAACTTCTTCTGCTGATGAATCAGCCGCTAACGAGCAACCTTCAGAGGAACAAGCTGCTTAATTGTCCGCTAGCGCAAGAGAGCTCCACTCTTCACGGCTAGGCCAATTTGCCAACCAGGTAGGTAATGCCTCGGCGGGCATAGGCCGCGCAATACCATAGCCTTGGGCTAAATCGCAGCCTAGCGCCATCAAGGCTTTGGCATGGTCTAAGGTTTCTACCCCCTCTGCCAGCATGGGCCGCTTAAAGCGATTAGCCATGTAAATGACGCTTTCCACAATCGCCATATCATCCTGATCGGTGAGCATATCGCGGACAAAGCTCTGATCAATTTTGATCAGGCTGACCGGCAACTGCCGCAGATGGGTTAACGACGAAAACCCGGTGCCAAAATCATCAATAGCAAAACTCACCCCCAGCGACTGGCAGCGCGCCATATTTTGCAGCGCAGCCTGGATATCGTGCATTGCGGCGCTCTCCAGCACTTCGAGCTTGAGCATTACGGGCGGTACATCAGGGTAACGTGCCAATAACTCGCCAAGCCGCTGGCTAAAATCACTCACTAACAGATGCGTAGGGCTTATATTCACATTGATCGGCAGCGCGATGCCCTGAACTTGCCACTCACTCAACTGACGCAGCGCTCGTTCAATGACCCACTCGCCAAGATCCACCTCCAACGGCGTGGTATCGATGATGGGTAAAAACTGCCCAGGTGCCAGCAGCCCATCTTCAGGGTGCTGCCAACGAATCAGCGCCTCTAGACCGACCACTTTGCCACTGCGCATATCGACCTGGGGCTGATAGTAAAGGCACAGTTCATTGTGAGTGAGGGCATCAATAAAACGCTGGCGCTGCTCATGGCGCACCTGCAGCAAGCGGTCATGGTTAGGGTCAAACAGGTGGAACGTGTCGCGGCCACGCTGTTTGGCACGATACATGGCCTGATTGGCATGCCGCAGCAGCACATCGCCCTGAACGTGGTCATTAGGGTAGAGCGTAACCCCCAGGCTCGCCGTCAGATGAACACTCTGGCCCTCAATCATCATCGGTTGTCGAATGGAGCCCAGCAACTTCTCGAAAAAGTCATCGTCGACACCGTGGTGCAGTAACAGCACGAACTCATCGCCACCCACCCGCGCCAGCACGTCATCGCCAAACAGCAGATGGCTGATGCGCTGTGAAAAAGAAGACAGCAGCGCATCGCCTACGGTGGGACCCAGCCGGTCATTAATATTTTTGAAGAAGTCGATATCCAGCGAACACACCGCCAAGGGGAGCTGCTTGGCTTCTGCATGCTGCATGGACTCTTGAATCAACTGCGTCAGCAGTTGCAGGTTGGGTAGCCCCGTGAGGGCATCAAAGTAGACTTCTCGATTAAGGTGGCGGGCATGGGCCGGAATGGCCGAAAGATCTGCGAGCACAATCACATGGTGATCGATCTCGCCGTGCTCATTGCGCACACGATTGATCGACATCATGCCGGGATAAAACTGGCCATCGTGACTACGGTAGCTCACCTGGCTTTTGCTACGGTCACGCAACTGCAGCTCTTCCCGCATCAACCGCGTGGTGCGGCTATCGTCCAGCGGTAAAATGCTGAACGCTTCTGGTGTTTTGCCCTGTACATCGCCCTGCGTAATCCCCGTTAATTCACAAAAAGCGGGGTTCACCTCCACCACCCGATTTTCCGCATCAGTAATAATGATCGCTTCGTTGGCGTAACTAAATACCGATTCAGCGGGTGACGCCGCATGGCTTACAGATGCCGTTGGCATCGCATTCGAGCGGGGCAGTGAAGGCGATGGCTGGGAGTGCTGTTGAGACAAAGACTGTTCCTTCGATAAATTCAAGGATTCATACATATGTCTTTGCTCTCCTCGTCGTTTTTATAGAGCCGTCGCTATATAGGTTCGTTGTTATATAGAGCTGTTATTATGAAGACAGTAGTATTGCTAGGCATAATAACACCCTATGACGGCGAAGGTACTTTGCACTACAAAGTACCTTATCGGCTGACGAGGTAATTAGTTAAAGAGTTTGCTCAATATAATGGCAGGTAAGCTACGCGGGAGAGAGGGCTAAACGCTGGGTGGCCAACGCCGTATCGCGTACTTGGTAATCGCTCACTTTGCGGGTCATATCATCGGCCTGATCATCAAGAGAGCGGCTCGCCGCGGCCATTTCCTCAACCAATGCAGCGTTTTGCTGAGTCACCTCCTCTAACTGGGCCATGGCACGGTTAATTTGCTCAATACCCGCCGACTGTTCATGGGTAGCCGACGCCATTTCATCCATCAGGCTTGCCATTTGCCCTACCCGTTGAGCAATCCGCCCCAGAGCTTCATTGGTGGTAGTCACCAGGCTTTCGCCTTCTGAAATTTTGGTCACATTATTATCGATCAATTGGCGAATCTGGCTGGCCTCCTGGGCGCTGCGGCTAGCCAATTTGCGTACTTCATCGGCAACCACCGCAAAACCACGCCCATGCTCACCGGCTCTCGCCGCTTCAACCGAGGCATTAAGCGCCAGCAAATTGGTTTGGAAAGCGATGTTATCGATGGTCGCCACAATGCTAGTCACCTGCTCGTTGGCTTGCAGGATAAGCTGCATGGCGGCTTGGGTTTGAGAAGCGACTGCGGTGGCTTCTTTTGCCTCTTGAACCACCTCACCGGTCATCTGCTGGGCTTGCTGCGCGTTCTCAGCACTCTGGCGCACCGTGGCGGTGATCTGCTCCATGCTCGACGCGGTTTGCACCAGCGAGGCGGACTGCTCTTCGGTTCGCTGGGCAAGATCCTGATTACCCTGCGCCATTTGATTGCTGGCCACCGCCACCGACTGCGCATTGCGCTTAACGTCAGCGACCAGCGCTTCGGTAACTTCCGACGATTCATTAAACGCCTGATATAGCTTTGATAACTCATCGCTACCCGGCACCACTAAGCGCTGTGTCAAATCGCTACCCCGGGTCGCGATACTGGTTAGCGCTTGGTTAAGCGATTGGGTAATGACGCGTACGATCAATACGGCAGCGACAATCGCCATCAAGCTGGCCACGAGCGCAATTACCGCATACTGCCAAAGTGCCTGTTGGGCCGACTCACGCAGCGCGACAGTCTGGGCCACCACTGTATCTGCCACGCTATCCTCTAACGCTTTAAGGCGGGCAATTTTCACCGTTTGCCACTCAAACCACTGTTCCGGGTCGACACCATAACCGCCGGCTTGCGCTTGACTGATCGCCAATTCGCGCCGAGCCAAGAGACGCTCGATCTCTGCACCGCTCAATGCCTGGTCAAGCTGGTCGCGGCTTTCATCTCCAGCCAACAGGCGGAAGCTTGTCAAGAATGCCTGTTCCTCGCCCAGCAAGGACAAGAAACGGCGTAACGTAGCGTCGGGCATGCCGTCGCTGGCGAAGGCATTGGAAAGCATCGCCCGCTCAATCCCCGCTAAATCTTTGGCTTCCAGCAGTTGGTAGTAGGCACTTAGCTGGCGAGCAATACCCCCTTCGCTGGTTAGATGCGACAACGTACCCACAAAGGCCATTAGTTGACCGTTGATGCCAGTGTAGTGGCTCAACGCATCACCCATCGCCATATCAAGGCCATCGACACGCTTGCGTAAGGCTGCCTGGCGCTGCCACTGGGCGTCGATTTCGTTGAGTCGTTGCTGGACAGCAGGTGTTAACAGCGCTGGATCCAAGGCATCACGCTGAGCTTGGAAAGCCTGGACAGCGGCGTCGGTGTTGGGACGCTGCTGATTAAGCTGATCGCCAAAGGCATTACCTTCGCTGCCCAGAAAGCCAGCGGTCATGCCCCGTTCAAGCTGCATTTGGTGCACGGCGTCACCGGCACGCTGGGCCAGTTGGGTCAAGGCGTGAAGACGATCAAACTCCTGCACCGTCGCGCGCCGTTCCATAATGCCTTGCGCAGCAAACCAAGCCAGGGCAAGCAAGGGAAGCAGCAATACACAGACAAATTTAAACCGCATCGACATGCGGTTAACGATAGTTTTCATAGCTTAGCCTCAAACAGATAGCGTCGTTGGGGAGGTAAGCGGCGTGCTTGATTATTATTGTCCGCATCAACTGACGCGTTTAGCTAAGTCTGCCGCACTTTGCCGTTTAGTGAAATACGATTAATTTTAGGGGATGAAATAACGACAAGCGGCGCGAGTATAGGGCGTTTGGGGAACTCTATATTGATTCAAATCATAAAGTCTGACGGATTTTCAGGCCTAACAAGCGGCTGAATTGAGCGCTCCTTAAGGCGCTGGACTGGCGGCACCCAAAAAGCGCGCCTGCCAGTAATCGATCTCTAACGGCACGCTGACTACTGCACGGCCCTTACCAGGTGCATGAATCATTTGGCCGTTGCCACGATAAATTCCTACGTGGGTCGCTTTGCGACGGTCGCCAAAGAAAAGCAGATCACCAGGGCGTGGTTTTTTCACCTGTGGCAAGGCACGAAACTGTTCATCGGCGGAACGCGGAACACGAATACCCGCCGCCCGGTAGGTCATTTCCACTAAGCCAGAGCAGTCCAGACCATCGGGCGTATTTCCCCCAAAACGATACGGTGTGCCAATGGCCTGCTGAGCATGGGAGAGAATCAGCGCACGCTCCATAGAGAGTCCTGCGCGGTTAGGAGGCGCCTCAATGGGGGTAAGATCGCGGCTGGCACAACCCGCTAGTGCCAGTAGTAACAGGCAGGTAAGCAGCCACCTTCCAGAAGGTGCCAACCCGCAAGGTAGAGGCCACAGGCGAACCAGTAGCATGGGCAGCCGCTCCAATAAATCAACGTGCTTTCATGATGGCGCAAAGCATGCCTAGCCGCCAATGGTTAGCGGCCAATCCACTCGACAAAGCTGGTTTCACCCAGCGCATGGCGTTCATGCCGCACCCGGCTCATTGCCGCGTAGGGTAAATCCATTGCCAGTACCCGCGAAAGCGGCTGCTCGATCACCTGGCGCAGCAGGCCATTGCAGACAAATAGATGCGCCACTACCAGCACATGCTTGCCAGGCGGGTTACTTAACAGCTGCTGCCAGGCCTCGGCTAATCGCGCGTCAAAGGCTTGCAGGGTTTCGCCACCGGGGGGAGACACCGCGGCAGGATCGAACCAAAAGGCACTCATTCGCTCGGTGCCCTCTTCGGCAAACACCTGGGCGTGGGTTTTGCCCTCCCACTGCCCCAAATGCAACTCGGCGAAATCGTCTTCCACCTGAACGGGCAGATCAAACTCCTCGCCCAGCCATAAGGCGAATTCACGGCAGCGCGTTAACGGCGAGGTCACGATCGCATCGTAGGGAAGATGCCCGTCGACCGTCTGCCGCATGACTGCATCGGTCACCTGCTGCCAGCCGGTTTCACTCAGCGGATGGTCGGTGGAGCCGCGGAGCATACGCCCGCCCACCGGCTCGCCGTGGCGCAGTAAATCTATCGTTGTTTGTTCGGCTTCAGGAAAGCGCATAGGGGTAACCTCGCCGACCTAGGCAGTTTGTAGATTAGGAAACCAATTACTAGATAATCGCGTGACGCACACGTGCGGAAATCCACTCCGACACCAGCACGGTGGCGAAAATCATAATAAAGATGACGCTAACTTGATCCCAGGCGAGGCTATTGATCGAGGCATTCAACTGCAGACCAATACCACCTGCCCCGACCAAGCCCAACACCGTCGACTCACGGATATTAATGTCCCAGCGGTAAACGCTAATCCCCGCGAACGCGGGCATCACCTGGGGCAGCACGCCGTAGTTCATCACCTGCAGTCGACTCGCGCCGGTAGCGCTAATCGCCTCAACGGGCGTGGGATGGATCTCTTCAATCGCTTCGTAAAGCAGCTTGCCCACAAAGCCGATGGAGCGCAGGGCAATGGCAATAATCCCCGCCAGTACGCCGGGGCCAAGAATGGTGACCAGTAGCATCGCCCAAATCAGCGAGTTAATGGAGCGCGATGAAACGATCACCATCAGCGCCAAACTGCGCACCAGCGGATGCGGCGTCGTGTTACGGGCGGCTAAAAATGCCACCGGAAACGCCATCATAATCCCTAACGCGGTGCCCAAAGTGGCGATATTGATGGTGTCCCACATGGGCTTCCAGAGCACATTGGCGTAGCTCCATTCGGGAGGGGTCATGCGGCTGATCAAATCTGCTCCCTGGCGGCCGGCATCTTCCACAAACACCCACATGGTGTTGTCGGAAATCATCTTCCAGCAGAGCAGAAATAGGCTGACACCCGCCAGCCAAGCCAGGTACTGCAACCATTGAGCGCGGGTGGTGCGCCGCCGCCAAACCGGCTGACCCTGGGGTGTAGTGGAAACAGGCATTTAAACTCTCGACAAATTAAGGGGCCAGAACTTACGGATCCAGCAGTTACTGAATCAGCGTTTACTGAGTCCAGCGGCGGACATGGCTTGAGCTGTACTCGCACAGCAGCACGATGGCGATGATAATCAGCAGAATCGCCGCGGAGGTGTCGTACTCATAGCGGCTCAGCGAGGTATTCAGCGTGGCGCCAATACCGCCTGCGCCGACAATGCCAATCACCGAGGACTCACGGAAGTTGATATCCAAACGGTACATGGAGAGCCCGATCAAACGCGGCATGACCTGGGGCTGCACGGCGTGGTTCATGGTTTGCCACCAACTGGCGCCCGTGGCGCGTACCGCTTCTACCTGCCGCCAATCCAAATCTTCAATATCTTCCGCCAGTAGCTTGGCCATAAAGCCAATCGTCGCGAAGGCCAGAGTAATCATGCCCGCAAAGGGCCCGAAGCCGAACATCACCACAAACAGAATCGCGATGATGATCTCCTGGAACGTGCGCGAAACGGCGATAATCGCGCGGCACACAAAGTAGATCGGCAGTGGTGAAATGTTACGCGCTGCCCCTAAACCCACGGGGATCGCCAGCAGCACACCCAGTACCGTGGAGGTGAGCGTCATGGTCAAACTTTCCAGCAATCCCGCGACGATATCGTCGTAGCGGCTGACAAAGTCGGGCTGCATAAAGGCGCCTAAAAAATTAACCGCACGGCCTGCGCCTTCCGCCACCCGCTCCCAGTTCACCTCAACCGAGGCAAGCGCTAAAGACAGATACACCACTGCTCCAATGGCGAGTCCCCAGCGCAAGCGGGGACTGTCAATTAGCGGTAGTCGCCGCCACTGACCGTGCTGCGCCGCCTGCTGGCGTGCATGCTCGCTCATCGTGCTGCCCCCGCTTCGATTGACGACATCACCCGCGCGTAGGGAGGATTAATCGGAGCAGTGTTAGTCGCCTCATCGCCGCTGACTTCATCGTCCATTGGTTCAGGCGTGGTGTCCCAGTCCTCTTCACCGTAAATCGTGGTGAGGATCTCGCTGGTGAGGTCGCTGGGAAGGCCATCGAAGACGATTTCACCCGCCCGCAGGCCGACAATGCGGTCAGCAAATTGCTGGGCCAGCGCTACGTCGTGAATATTGATGATCGCCGCCAGTTCGCGCTCTGCGCACAGCTCACGAATCAAACGCATGATTTGGCGCGAAGTTTTTGGGTCAAGGCTGGCGGTGGGTTCATCCACCAGCAACAGCTTAGGACTTTGCAGGAGCGCCCTGGCGATACCCACCCGCTGGCGCTGGCCGCCAGACAGGGCATCGGCACGTTTATCGATGGCATGCGGCAACCCCACTCGCTCCAATAGACGGAAGGCTTCAATCACAGCCTCCTGCGGGTAGCGGCGCAGGAAGCTGCGCCAAAAGCCCACGTAACCGAGCTGACCTGAAAGCACGTTTTCCATCACGGTTAGGCGGTCTACTAACGCATACTCTTGAAAAATCATTCCCATGGAGCGGCGGGCATGACGCAGCTTATGTCCCGAGAGCTTCGTCAGTTCCGTGCCGTCCAGGCGAATGCTGCCCTGAGTAGGCTCAACCAACCGGTTCACACAGCGAATCAGTGTGCTTTTACCCGCGCCAGATGGTCCAATCAGCGCCATCACTTGGCCTTTGGGCAGCGTGAGTTCAATATCCGTCAGCGCTCGATCCCCGGTAGGGTAACGTTTACCAACGCCGGTGAGTGTCAACATGGAAGTGCCTCATCTACATAGCGGTTCGGCCAGAAGGTTGCCCTCCTGGCCGATCGTATTGGGGTACTGCTTAAAGATTAATCGCAGTCGTAGGTCACGCCGTTGGCGTCAGCGATAGTGCGAATAACCGCCCAGTTATCC
Organism: Vreelandella titanicae; assembly: GCF_014697095.1. Lineage (NCBI taxonomy): Bacteria > Pseudomonadati > Pseudomonadota > Gammaproteobacteria > Oceanospirillales > Halomonadaceae > Vreelandella > Vreelandella titanicae. The sequence continues at coordinate 607,969 of NZ_CP059082.1, forward strand.
TGATAAGTAATCGGAATAAACTGCGCTTCGCCGGAGTTGGCGAATTCTGACTCGAGGGCCGTGCCTTCCCAGTCGTAGCTGAAGAACGCATCCTGAATCTTCTCGGCAAGTTCCGGGTTCAGGTTATTCGCCAGCCCGTAAGCGGTGGTGGGGAAGGTTTGTGAGGTGTAGATAATGTCGTAATCACCTTCGTTCACTACACCGCGGGAAATCATCCGCTTGCCTACGGAGTTAGCAATCGCCGCCGCGTCGTAATCTTCGTTAACGACACCGAGAATGGAGTTGTCGTGAGAACCAGAGAAAGCGGTCTCAAAATCTTCACCCGCTTCCATACCGTACTCAGAGCGCAGCAGCGCCGAGGGGGCGCGGAAGCCAGAGTTAGAGGTTTCTGAGGTAAACGCTAGTTGGCGACCCTGCAAGTCTTCAACGGCTTCAATGCCGCTTCCGGGGTAGGTAATGATCTCCATTTCATAGCCAAAACTGCCATCTTCCGCGGCCATCATGGCGAAGGGGCGGAAACCACCGCAGTTAACCGCGACCGGTACGCCACCGGTATTGAAACCGGCTACGTGGAGACGGCCAGCGCGCAGCGCTTCCTGCTGGGCAGCATTGGACTGCACCGGGAAGAACTGGACTTTTTTGCCGGTGGCTTCGCTCAGGTGATCCAAAAAACCAGACCAGACATCAGCGTAAACCGCAGGATCTTCAACCGGCGTATAAGCAAACACCAAGGTATCCGGATCCACCCACTGTGACTCGTCGCTGGGAACATCGGCAACCATATCGCCATCGTTATCCACATAGCGCGATGAAAGATCCGCAGAGGCGTTCACTGCGACCAAGGCGAAGGCACTGGCAACGGCGGCACTGATTAACGTGCGGGAGAGGGATAATGTCTGCATGGGTCACCTGTAGCGTTCTGTAGAGTTATTAAAAGATGACAACATCCTGACGACTCCAGATGACAAAAATGGGGCACTTATATGACCACTTCGTGACGTTTTGGCGAAGGACAGTTAATCTACAGCTTGAAAAGCCTCGTGACCGCGGCGCTCTACAAACAGGCTGTTACCGGGAATTTTTTTCGCCTGGTGCTTCAGCTCAGAAAGCTCGCCTGCGATATCCAGCGATTGGCAGGTAGTCGTATCATGGATGGGTTTTACCGCAATCGAGACGCTCACAAAGGGAAAAAACGTCATTCTATTTTGACGGTTTTCGATGTGAATCCCGCCCTGAAGGCGGTCAGCCTCTTCATAGAAGCCCGGAGCCATCACCTCGAATGAGTGTAGAATTTGCTGACAAACACTTTCCCAGTACTCAAGCGGCAGCAACATCATAAAATCATCGCCGCCAATATGGCCAATAAAGCCCCCGGCATTCTCTACCTGTGCTTGCAGCAGCCGCGATAGCGAAATGATGATGTGGTCACCTCGGGCGTAGCCATAGGCATCGTTAAAGGCTTTAAAGTTATCCAAGTCAACATAGGCCGCAGCAAACCCATGCCCGGAGGCCAAATAAGCCGCCAGGGTTTCATTGATCAGGATATTACCCGGCAGGCCGGTGAGCGGGTTGGCATGCCGCGCTTGGCGCACCTGAATCGCGGTAATCTCACGCAAAAGGTCAACGATATTGCCCATCCCCAGGTAGTCACCGTTAGCGTTAACGATGACAAAGTCCTCTTGCTCAATATCCCGGCTGTCGGTCAACTTCTGACTCAAAATCTCAAGCGGAGTATCCGCTTCGGCCACCAGCATGCGTGCATCAGCAACGTCCAGCACACGGCGCTTGGCATAAAGCGAATGGCTATAGGGGTTGGTAAATAGAGTTAAAAACGAGTTGCGTCGCACCACAGCCACGGGCTTACCATTCTCCAGCACGGCCACACAGCGCAAACTGGGTTGTTGGCGAAATCGCTCGGAGATATACGGCACTGCGCAATCCGTAGTTATGGCATCGGTAGCCCGTAAAATCGAGCGCGTGGTGCGACCCGCTGGACTTTTTAATTGGGTGCTCGCTGGCAGCACCATATTGAGTTCTAAAGGCGGCTGCTGGTTGGGTCGGGCGAAATAGAAGCCTTGTAGTAGTGCGAGCCCACGGTCGAGTTCCCACAAGCAAAGATGCTCAGCAGCGGTCTCCACCCCTTCGGCGATCACTTGGCAGTCCAGGCTACGCGCCACATCGAGAATCGAACGCAGGAACTCTCGCTTGGCAGGATCCTGGTCAATGCCGGAGATAAAGTGTCGGTCGAGTTTAACGAAATCCGGGCGCAGCTCCGACCAGTGGCGCAGGCTTGAGTGACCTGCACCGAGGTCATCCAGCGCCACCTGGAAGCCCATGGTGCGGTAGTGATCCACCGCTTGGCGCATTAGCTCGTAGTCGTGGATTGGCACGTGTTCAGTGAGCTCGATCACCACCCGCTCTGGGGGCAAGCCGCTGTCACGAATAAAGCCAAGCGTTAAGCCTTCGCGAAAATCACGCTCTACGATCGTCAACGGCATAACGTTAAGAAACAGCAGGCCCGGCAGATCGAGCTCTGCAAAGCGGTAGATGGCTAACCGTCGGCAGAGTATATCTAATTCCACCAGCTTTCCGGCCTGAGTGGCTACTTCAAACAGTCGTAACGGCGAGTGAAGCGGCGATGTTTTAGGCCCACGAATCAGTGCTTCGTAGCCATAAATCGCCTGCTGGCTGGCATCCACAATGGGCTGAAAGAGCACGTGCAACTCTTCTGTTGCAATAATCTTTTGCAACCACTGCGATTCTTGTGCGGTCATTTGCCTGCTGCCCTATTCTGCCACCCTAATAACCAGCGGTGGTTCCTATGATGTGTCACCTTCCCTGGAGTTGGTTGATAAGCTGCAAGCAAGCGTGCGTCATTTTTGTGACGCTATAATGACAATCATCAAGGACATCAGTCAGTTGACGCTACACTGACGTTAAATGAGCGGTTTCTCCCGCGCCGGAAAGACCACCTCGCTACCGTCGGCGTCGAGCTGTCGGATATCGATAGGGTGGCCTTTTTCATCCAGCGTTACTAAGCCAATGCCGCTGGCGTTCCACAGCCGTTCACCCGCGCTGGCGCGGTCAGGATCGCGGGGGTGAACGCTTAGTTTGCGGCGCTTGGTGAACCAATTAAGCGGCGACCACGGCGCATAGAGCCAGCGATTGAGCCGGTCAAAGGTATTGAGCAGGTTTTTGGGAAAGGTGTTTTTGATCCCGCTTGAGGTGATCTGCCACAGATGGGGAGAACGGCGCTGATGACGCACCACAATGTCGTAGACAAACGAGTAGTGCACGTCGCCAGATAGAATCACGTAGTTGCCTGGGGTTTTGGAGTGCCGCCAAATCTGCAGCAGCGTATTGGCCGCTCCCCGGTGCGCCATCCAATTTTCGGCATCCACCACCAGTGGCTTACCGGCAAGGGTAAACAGCTTTTGGATTCCCTCTATCAACTTGACGCCGAACATCGGTGCGGGAGAGACAATCACCGCACTTTTGGCCCCCATTAGCGCCTGCTGCATTTCCATTAGCGCCTCCCAGTCCATCAAGCCTGAAGGCCGATGCGGGCTGCGTTCGCTGCGCCAGCGTCGGGTGCGGGTATCCAGCACAATTAGTGCGGGAGTGCCGGGCACCTGAAACTCCCAGCCCTGAAAACGCAGCAATCGCTCGATCAGCCCATCCTGTTCAGCGCAGACTAGCGGTTGGTCGCCATCACCCAGCAGGGTCAAGGCATGATGGGCTAACGGGTTCAATTTATCCGGATCGTTACCCCAGGCTTGGCAAAGCAGATAGGCCACCAGAGCGTTACCGATAATACGTTTAGAGAACGGGTGACCGTAGGCGGCGCGCTCCCAGTCGGCGGTTAGGTTCCAGTCGTCGGTAACGTCGTGGTCATCGAAGATCATCAGGCTGGGCAGGTGCGCCATCAACCGCGCACACTGGGGCAAGCCTTCAGCAAAGGCATCGATTACCGCCTGCTCCTGACGATAGAGCTCGGCGTCTTTTTCATCTAAGGCAGGCGCTTTAGGGGCAATCACCTGCCAGGGCACCGGCGACCACACCAGGCAGTACATGGCGAGCATTTCAGCCAGCGTCATCAAGTGATTATGGGCATTCGCCGAGGTAAACACTGGCTTTTTGACACCGCCGAAGAAGCGCTCGCGCAGTGCCGCGTTGCTGGTCACATCGGGCAGCAGCTCCGCGCGCCGATAGTAGCTATCCGGCGAGCGGTAGAGCGCCTGGCTATCGTCGACAGTCGCGCCTTCCAGCCGCTCATCCACCAGCCCTAACCGCTCAATCAACGCATGCACGGCGCGTAGCATCGGCCCGGCCACGTCGTCGGCGTACACCTGATCACCGGTCATCAGCAGCCAAGCGGGCCACTCGGTGGGCGCTGACTGCTGCTCAGCAAGCCAACTGTCGGCGCGCACCAGGCCATCGGCACTGTCGTGATGGGGCTTGCGGCAGGAGCCATGCATCAGGCGGTGATGGCGGGATGCAATCACAAAGGCAGGATAGGCGGCGCCATCATAACAGAGCCACGGCGCCCACTCGGGCAGAGAGCGCCACTCGCCCTGCTGTGTTACCACCTGCAGGTCGTACTCGATGCGCTCGTCACAGGGCAGCGCTGACTCAAGCTCACAATCAATTAGGTAGATAAAGGCCCGCTGACCGATGGGGATGCACTGCTGGTGGTGCGCTAAGCCGATTGACTGGCTATCGGCGTGCCCTGGGCGCAGCACTAATGCCATGTTCAGTGGCCGAGTGGCGACGAGCCAAAGTACCAGCCGTGTAGTGCTGATACGTCTTAATAGGGGGCCGGCGACTATATCGGGCAGCGTATCTGTACGATTCATTCGGTGCGGTCTCCATTATTTATACGAGACGATTACGAGCGACGACGGGCAGCTCCACCACGACTTTTAACCCACCAGTGCTGGCGCGGCTAAGGTGCAGTTGGCCGCTATACAGAGCGACAAGATCAGTCACAATGGCCAAACCCAAGCCACTGCCCGAACGCTGTTCATCCAACCGTTTACCGCGCTGCACCGCCTGCTGGCACTCTGCTTCGTTCATACCGGGGCCGTCGTCGCTAACGGTCAAGGTTAACTGCTGCCCGTCACTCTCTAGCTGTAGCTGCACATCGCTATGCGCCCAGCGCAGCGCGTTATCCATTAAGTTACCCACCAGCTCTTGAATATCCTGCCCATCCATATGGACTTTAATCTCACCCGCCCAGGTTTGGCGCAGCTCAATGCCACGCCGCTGGGCAAGCCTGGCCAGCCCATTGAGCAGCGGCGCCAGGGTGGCATGTAAATCAATGGGCGCAAAGCGAACGCCTTCGCCCGCCGCTGAAGCGCGTGCCAAATGATGACGTACCGCACTATCCACGCGTTCTAGCTCAACCTCCCAGGCGGCTCGGTTCGCTTCCGGCAACTGGCGTAGCTGCAGGCGCATCACGCTCAGCGGGGTTTTCAGCGCATGGGCAAGGTTGCCAGCGGTATGGCGGCCACGCTCAATCAAGCGCTGATCGCGGGCCAGCACCGCGTTCATTGAGGCAGCAAGCGTTGCCAGCTCGTCGGGCAAGCGGGTATCTAACTGCTCGGCGCGCCCCTGCTCCACCTCATGCAGGTTGGCATGCATGCGGCGCAGTGGCGCTAGCCCCCAGCGTACCTGGAGCGCCAATACGCCAAGCAACAACACGCCCAGGCCCACTAAACCGCCCCACAGCAGGCGCTGAAATTCGCCAATGTCCCGGGCCAACACATCGTCCCGGGCGGCGACGCTAATATGTAGCGGCGTTTCTAACGGCGCCAAATAGATATCACGCTCCACCACGCGCAGCGACTGCCCCCGAGGGCCAGGTATCGAGCGAGCGCTAAGAGTGTCGCTATCAATCACCGGCAGGCGCTGATCCCACAGCGAGCGCGAGGCCAACGTATGCTGCTCGCCATCGGTGATTTGCCAATACCAGCCGGAGTAGACATTGTCAAAACGCGGGTCGCCCAGCGCCCGGTCATGGACAAGCTGTTGCTCTATGCGGTCGTAGGTAACGCCCGCCATGATGACGTTGAGGGTGGCCCCCAGGCGCTCATCAAAGGCCTGAGTGGCCGAGGCACGGTAATGATGAGAAAGCAGCGTGCCCGCAACGGGCAGCGCCAGCCCTATCATCACTAGCACCGCCAGCAGTAGCCGCAGGCTTATAGAGCGCTTTGCCCAGCGCCTTACCCAAAGTTCAGGCCAGACCGAATTGAGTCGACTCATTCGGTAGCGGGCTCTTCTGCTAATAAGCGGTAGCCCTGGCCACGCAGGGTGGCAATTCGCCAACTGCCCAACTTGCGACGCAGGCGGCTGACCTGAACATCGATCACGTTGGAGTCCGGCTCGTGGTCGCGGTCATAAACGTGCTCCGAGAGCTCGGTGCGGCTCACCACCCGCGGTGCGGCGTGCATTAAATAGCCCAGCAGTCGGGTTTCCTGGGCGGTTAATCCCACCGGACGCCCTGCCAAGGTGACGTGCTGGGTGTGGGTATCCAAACTCAGCTCACCCACTTTCAGTACTGGATGGGCATGGCCGTGGCTGCGGCGCACAAGGGCGCGCAGGCGAAACAGTACTTCCGCGGGCTCAAAGGGTTTTGTGACGTAGTCATCCGCCCCGGCAGTAAAACCCGCGGCTTTATCGGCCCAGCGTTCCCGGGCGGTAAGGATCAGCACCGGCAGGTCGATACCATCTTCCCGCCATGCCGAAAGCCAGCGAGTGCCATCGCCATCGGGTAGTCCGACATCCAGAATCAGCGTGTCGTAGGCTTCCGTGCGTACCAGAAAATCGGCATCCTGACCGTTAGCCGCATGCTCTACAAGCCAGTCGCCATCGCGCAACGCTTGGCTAAGCTCGCGAGCCAGCGCCTGGTCGTCCTCTACCAACAAACACTTCATCGGCTAACTACCCTTTTTTGGCAAGTGACATCAACAGGCTAGCGGCGCATATCATTGATACGCACCCCTTCAATGGCCATTAATTGGCCGTTATGGCCATCAAACTCGAACTCGACAACTTGGCCCTGGGGGCCAAGCAATTTGATCTCATACTCGACATAACCTCCTTCACGTTCCACCTCAACCTCCAGCACTTCCCCTATATAGTGCGCTTCCAGCCAGTCCAAAATAGTGTCGAGCGGCACGACCTCACCGCGGCGCACTTCGCCGTGTAGCGACTCCCAATGCTGGTCACCCACCGCGCTACCCGCCAGCAACAGCACCAAGGCTAACCCAGTGACGTTGCGACGAGGGACGCTGCGCAGTAGCTTTTTAAAGTGGCGTAGGATTTTACTCATAGGGTCAGCATGCCAAAGGCAACATGAACGTTAGATGAACAGCTTTGTCAGCTTAAGGAAAGTATCGGGGTGGTATAAATTCCCTGTCGCATTCGCTGAATGCCGTTTATTCACTGTTGTATAAACATTGACGTACAGACATTCTCGTACAGATACGTAAAGAAGGAATTTGCTATGAACACCATGAAAAAAATGCTGCTGATCCCGACCTCTGCGCTGCTGCTTGCTGCGGCTGCAGGGAGTGTCCAGGCCGACGATTCGCTGCCGATGGATCGCATTGATGACGTATTGACCCACGCCAATGACTACGGTTTCAGCCACTACGAAGAAGTTAGCATTAAAAGCCGTGGCCGCGTAGAGGTAGAAGGTTGGCTGGACGATGAGTGGTACGCCGATGTGGAATTTTCTCTTGATAACGGTGAAACGCTACAAGAGAAACGCGAGCGCCTGATTACCGGTGCCTGGGGTATGAGCGAAGACGATATCCGTCAAGCACTGGACGTAGCTAGCCAGGAGGGTATGGTTGAATTTGAAGATCTCGATATCGATAAAAGCGGCATCATCGATATTGAAGGCCGCGGCGAAGATGGCCGTGAGCTAGAAATCAGCGTCCGTCAGGGTTCTTCCGAAGTGACTCAAATTGACCGCGATTAATTTATCCAGCTAATCGCTTTGCGGGCTCCCCACGGGGAGCCCGCTGCGTTTATGGTAGGCTGACAAATCATGTAGCTAAAGTGATAGTGCTGACCTTATGAGGTTGCTGAGGAGATATCCGTGCTGAACGAAGGCGTTGATGGCGCGCTGGAGAATGTAGAACTCGGCAACACGGTGTCAGTGCTAAGAGATTTGGCTTGGCTGATCTCCACGCCTGATCTTGTGGTGCTTCCTCCGCCGATTCCCTGTGGAGGGCGGCCCACCATTAAAGAGTTAGGGCTGGAGAAAGCGCTATTGCCCTGGCTACGTAAGCTTGGCCTATCACCGCTAACCGCGTTGAACGGCAGCCGCGCAACGCGCATGGGCCATTACCACGAACGCCTGTGGCATATGCTATTAGATCACGCACCGAATACACGGCTGCTCGCCCGGAACGTGCGCATCACCCGCCAGCGCAACACCCTGGGCGAGCTGGATATGCTGTACAGAACCCGCGACAACCCGGCACCGATACATTTAGAAGTCGCTATTAAGTTCTACCTGGGGCTGCCTGAAGGGCCTGGGGCAGCCAATAGTCAAAGCCGCTGGATTGGCCCCGGCGGGTTAGACAGCCTGGCGCTTAAGTGCTCTCACCTCAGACGTCACCAGCTCCCCCTTTCCACCACGGCGCCTGCGCTGGAAACGCTTACGCATTGGCTAACGCCACGGGATCTGGGTGTTTCTGATCTGCGTTTAGGCGAGCAGTTAACCCAGCGGTTGGCGATGCCCGGCGTACTTTACTACCCCTGGCACGCCGCCATGCCAGCGCCCGAAGGCGCGACGGCTGATCATCGCCGAGGTACCTGGTGCTACTTACGTGACTGGCCTGCGCTGGCAGCCCGGTTTTCCACCATGCCGCGCATGGCGTGGTTGGAAAAACCTCACTGGCTGGCACCGCCACCCCTCAGCGCTTTTCGCCCTGCGGCGGAGCAGTTGCCCACCATTATCGAAAAGGTTCACGCCTGGCGCTCACCCCAGCAAGTAATGCTGTGCTTCTCAGAGCGGGAGCACAATGAACAACGCTACGAGCGGCTATTTTTGGTACCTGATGACTGGCCCCGGCAAGTGCCTCTACCGCCCCGCATTCGGGACTGAAAAACGACCAGAAGAAGCCTCTATATAACGACAAGGTTATCGCGATGGATCAGTTCATGGGCTTCCACGTAACCGAGGATGGCTTCGATCTGGTGGCTGGGCTGGCCCGCCAATTGGCGCGCTTCATCAGCGCCATAGTTGACCAAGCCTTTGGCCACTGACGCACCCTGCTCATCCACACACACCACCATATCGCCGCGTTTGAAACCGCCCTGTACATCGCGCACGCCCACTGCCAGTAGGCTTGAGCCTTTATCGCGCAATACCTTGACCGCCCCCGCATCCAGCACCAGCGTGCCACGCACCTGCAGTTGACCCGCCAACCAGCGCTTGCGTGCCGCCATGGGCACTTGGTCAGGACGCAGCAGCGTGCCTAGCGCTTCGCCCGACATTATCCGGTTGATTACGTCGGGCTGGCGGCCACTGGCAATCACCGTGACCGCCCCGGAGCGCGCCGCCAACTGCGCCGCGCGCACCTTGGTGGTCATACCGCCCCGCCCCAGCGCGCCACCGCTGCCTGCGACGGCGGCTAAGCGTGGGTCGTCGGCGCGCCCTTCGGCAATCATCTGGGCATCGGGGTTATGCCGTGGGTCGGCGTCAAACAGGCCTTCCTGGTCGGTCAATAGCAGCAGCGCATCCGCTTCCAGTAGGTTAGCAACCAGCGCGCCTAGGGTGTCGTTGTCGCCAAAGCGAATCTCATCAGTGACTACGGTGTCGTTTTCATTGATCACCGGCACCACGCGCATCTCTACCAACGTACGCAGCGCAGAGAGCGCATTAAGGTAGCGCTTGCGGTTGGAAAGGTCGTCATGGGTAAGCAGAATCTGCGCGGTGAGCATGTCGTGGCGGGCAAAGTGCTGCTCGTAGCATTGGGTCAGGCCATTTTGGCCTACCGCCGCAGCCGCCTGCAGTTCATGCACGGCGCTGGGGCGCACCTGCCAGCCAAGACGCACCATGCCAGCCGCCACGGCGCCGGAAGAGACCAGCACCACCTCAATCCCCTTCTGGTGCAAAGCGGCAATTTGATCCACCCAACCACCGATGGCGGGTTCGTCCAGGCCGCGGCCATCGTTAGTCAGCAGCGCACTACCAATCTTCACCACGACCCGCCGTGCACGGCTGAGCGCGCTGCGGCCCAGGATTTGCTCGTTACTTTCCATGCGACCCACCTCAATCAGACGCTAACAACTTAATCAGGCACTCATCACTAAATCAGCCACTTGCAACTTAATCAGACGCCCATAAAAGGGGCCGCGCGAACGCAGCCCCCTTTTTGCATACTACCGATTTTAGCTTACTACCGAATGCACCCGTTCAATACCACTAAGGGGCGTATTCGACTTCAACGTCGTAATCATCGTCGTCGAAATCTTCATCATCTTCATCGTCCCGCTTACGCCGACGACCCAAACGGTCTTCGGTACGCGCAACCGACTCTTCTTCCATGCGGCGACGCATCTCTTCTTCACGGGCCAGCGCCTCTTCATCTTCGTTCTCAAGGCGGCGCTGCTCGGTCAACCAGCGGTAAGCCGCCTGAACCAGCTTATCGGTGCCGTCGCTGCTGATCGCTGAAATGCGGAACACCGGGCCTTCCCAGTTCAGCGCCTGAATAATCTTCTGGGCGCGCTCTTCACGCTCATCTTCCGGCAGCAGGTCAAACTTGTTCAGCACCAGCCAGCGCGGCCGCTCAGAAAGCGCCGGAGAGAACTGACCCAACTCGTGCACAATCGCCTTGGCCGCTTCCACCGGATCAGACTCATCAAACGGTGCCACATCGACCACATGGAACAGCAGCCGCGTGCGGGTTAGGTGCTTCAAAAAACGTAGCCCCAATCCTGCGCCTTCAGAGGCCCCTTCGATCAAGCCCGGTACGTCGGCCATGACGAAGTGCTCGTGCATCCCCAGTTTCACTACGCCCAAGTTGGGCACTAAGGTGGTGAACGGGTAGTTGGCGACCTTGGGCTTGGCAGCGGACACCGAGCGAATCAGCGTCGATTTACCCGCGTTGGGCATGCCCAGCAGGCCGACATCGGCCATCACTTTCATTTCCAGGCGCAGGTTGCGGCGATCACCGTCGGTGCCCGTTGTGGTACGGCGCGGTGCGCGGTTGGTAGACGATTTAAAGTGGATGTTACCCAATCCACGCCGACCACCTTCGCCCACCAGCACCACCTGGCCAATTTCGGTCACATCGGCGATGACTTCCAGGGTGTCTTCATCAATCACCGTGGTACCCACCGGCACTTTGACGTGCAGATCTTCACCGGCCTTGCCGCTCATTTGACGACCCATGCCGCCCTGCCCGTTTTGAGCTTTATAGAAGCGCTGGAATTTAAAATCGATCAAGGTGTTAAGGGCATCGTCACCAATTAAGTAAACGCTACCACCATGACCGCCATCGCCCCCATCAGGGCCGCCTCTGGGCACATATTTTTCGCGGCGAAAGCTCAGACAGCCATTGCCGCCTTTGCCCGCCTCAACAATAATCGAGGCTTCATCGACGAACTGCATTGGATTCTCCCGGCCGCTTCCGCCGCCCTAATATGCACTGCTGTTTACCAAATTTTTTCCCAACCCTTTATTGCCACCAGCATACTGATTACAGACATAGTGTTAAGACATATTGGGAAAGGGTATTGGAAAAGAGATTTAACCGACAAAAAAGCCCCGCCATAGCGGGGCCTTTTTTCTCGCAACCGCGAGCATAGCACTAGCCGTTTAGGCAGAAACGATGCTAACGAACTTGCGGTTTTTCGGGCCTTTGGTCTCAAACTTCACAAAACCGTCGCTCAGTGCGAACAGTGTGTGGTCACGACCAAGGCCTACGCCCGTGCCCGCGTGGAAACGCGTGCCGCGCTGACGCACGATGATGTTACCCGCAGTCGCCGCTTGGCCACCGAAGAGTTTTACACCTAAGCGTTTGGACTCGGAATCGCGACCGTTACGCGTGGAGCCGGCTGCCTTTTTATGTGCCATTGCAAAATCCTCCTAAGGGAATTGACCGCTTACGCAGAAATTCCGGTAATTTTGACTTCAGTGAACCACTGGCGGTGGCCCTGACGCTTCATGTGGTGCTTACGACGACGGAACTTGATGATGGTGACTTTATCGCCGCGCCCGTGGGAAACCACTTCGGCAGAGACTTTAGCACCACTGATCATCGGCGCACCGATGTTGAAGTCATCGCCGTCAGCGACCATCAGCACTTCGTCAAACTCAATCGTTTCGCCGGTAGCGACTTCGATTTTCTCGAGCTTGAGGGTTTGACCTTCTTGAACGCGGTACTGCTTACCACCGCTTTTGATAACTGCGTACATGTCGCTCTCCGGACTGTCGTTAATGCCGTTCTAACGGTTAAACGGCACTCATCTCCTACGCTCTTTCGAGTCGTGCTCTTATCGACCTGCTGCGAGTGGCGCCCCTTTTGGAGCCATCTGACAGGGAGCAAGATGAGTGGGTCGCGGATTATAACGACTATCTTCTCTTACCACAAGACCATAGGCCGTTGTCAATTGACACGACCATCTCCTTATAACGGCATATCATAGCGTGACCACAGCGCGTGTCTTGACGCCTAACAGGCAGCCCCATAGCATGACCTCCACTATGGGCGGGAGTTACCGCCTCAATCTGCCGCGATGAACGTATCCCATGACCGCTAACGTCTCCTCAGCCCAGCCTGACAGCCCAACGCCTTCACCGCTGCATGCCGTGGTGGCCGATGATTTCGCAGCCGTCAATCGGACAATTGTCGAGCAGCTCAATTCTAAAGTGCCACTGGTTGAAACGATCGGCCAGTACATTACCGAAAGCGGCGGCAAGCGCTTGCGCCCTTTACTGGCACTCCTAGCCGCCCGCTCCCTCGACTACACCGGCGACAAGCATATTCCGCTGGCCACATTAATAGAGTTTATGCACACCTCCACGCTGCTACACGATGACGTGGTGGATGAATCGCATATGCGCCGGGGCAAGAAAACCGCCAACGACGCCTGGGGCAATGCGCCCTCGGTACTGGTCGGCGACTTCCTCTACGCCCGCTCGTTTCAGATGATGGTCGATGTGGGCTCGATGCGCATTATGGCGATCCTTTCCGGCGCTACCTGCATCATCGCGGAAGGGGAAGTGCTGCAGTTGACCAACATCGGCAACCCCAGCATCTCCGAAGAGGACTACTTCGAGACCATTTTGGGCAAAACCGCCATGCTGTTTGAAGCGGCTTCCCACAGCGGTGCTGTGCTGGCAGAAGCAACGCCGGAACAGGAGCGCGCTCTCCAATATTATGGCCGCTACTTAGGTCTCGCCTTTCAGTTGATCGATGACCTGCTGGATTACCAGGGCGACGCCGATGCCATGGGCAAAAACGTTGGCGACGACCTAGCCGAAGGCAAGCCGACACTGCCGCTGATCCACGCCATGGAGCAAGGCACGCCGGAACAGGCCAAGCTGATTCGCCAGGTGATTCGCGATGGCGGGCTTGAGCAGCTCGACGCCGTGCTGGAAATTATTCACGCCACCGGCGCACTCGACTATACCCGCCAGCGCGCCGAAGAGATGGCCGATAAAGCCCTCCAGCAACTGGACGCCCTACCGCCCAGCGTCTACCGCGACAGCATGGCCCAATTGGCCCGCTTAGCGGTTGATCGCCAAGCATAAAAATTGCTAGATCACACCGCCGAGGACTTGAAAAAACACCTCTGGCTAAGTATGATCCACCTCCGTTGTTGAGCACAGATAAGCATTGCTCGGCAACCTTCGGAATATAGCTCAGCTTGGTAGAGCGCTGCCTTCGGGAGGCAGAGGTCGTAGGTTCGAATCCTGCTATTCCGACCAAAAAATTTAGAAAAAACGGCCACTTAGCTAATATAGCAAGTGGCCGTTTTTTGTTGGTAGCAACACTAGGTTCCAAGCAGAAACATTAGAGGCTAGCAGCAAATGGCTAATACATCGCATACGCCGATAGCGTTGCCAGGCTACGCGACGAAGGCAAAATCTTGCTGCGTATTTTTCTGGATGAATGCCAAAAGCGCGACATTAAACCCACCAAGTCCTACTCTGGCAAGTTTCAGGTGCGCCTACCGGAAGAGCTGCACAAGCACGCCGCCGACGCCGCCACGACCAAAGGACAAAGCCTTAATCAGTTTGTAACCACCGCTATCGAACACGAACTTTCTGTTTAAGCAATTCAGCCGCTTCATTTTCCCAATGCCCTGTTTTAAAAACATAATCCCCGGCCATCCAATGGCCGATGGTCTTTGGTATCCGTCTCCTTACAGAAAAGCTGGCTCCTTCCAGCTCGCGCATCCAAGCGTCATAGCCAGCTCCTCAAGCCCCCATTGATGTAAGCCATTGCCGACAAGATTTGTAAAAGATCTCTTACACCGACAATCACCGGATAATCGACGGAACCACCCATTGAGTAAACTGGGGTTATCAGGGTTATAGAAGTTGATCCTTTTTAAACTCGGGGTTATAGTAACCCCAATAATTAACAGCACAGAGGCAGGAGGTGGATAGCAGAACACTGATAAAAGAACTGAAGAAAGATGGCTGGGAGTTGGTCAGAGTCAACGGCAGCCACTGCCACTTCAGGCAACCTACCAAGCCCGGCACGGTGACAGTGCCACATCCCAAAAAGAATTTGAAAACGGGCTTGGTAAGAGCAATCAGAAAAAGCGCCGGCCTCTTATGAGGTTGGCCACTGCTGCCCCCCATAAAGGAGATCAACGTATGTTGTTTCCCATTGCAATTGAGCGCGGCGACGAACAGCACGCCTATGGCGTCGTAGTACCCGATCTTAACGGCTGCTTTTCAGCGGGTGACACCTTTGAAGAGGCGTTAGCCAATGTGAAAGCAGCGATCGAAGGATGGCTGGAAGTAGCCGTGGACTATGGCGACTCCATTCCCGAAGCAACGTCTATTGAGCACCACATGGACAACCCTGAATACGCCGGCTGGATCTGGGCGGTGGTGGATATCGACCTGACCCCCTATCTGGGCAAAAGCCACAAGATCAACGTCACATTACCTGATTTACTGGTTAAGCAAATTGACGACTTTGTGGCCAGCCACCCCGGCGACAAAACCCGCTCGGGCTTTCTGTCCCGCGTCGCCATGGCCGAACTGGCCAGAGCACGCAAAGGCGCATAACCCAAGCAAAACAAAACCCCCGGCTACTCCAAATAGCCGAGGGTTTTTATTGCCGCATTATTCTGGCGAAGCGTTTCCGCAACGCGTGCTCTTAGGCGACACTTTCACTATGGCAAAGTTTTGCTAAGTTGCAAACAAGTAATTTAACGTTACGTAATGTAATAGTTCGCCTACACCGCCCAACACCTGGCTTGCCTTACCACCACCCCTTGAACTGCTGTGCGGTCACAAAACAGCCCTGGCCACCATTTGTTGGCACGCATCAACAGTACGACCACGTAAATGCGGAGACTGTATGATGAATATCCAGCCTATCCATAACGATGCCGATCCTGATCGTGCATTTGCTCGCCTAGAAGAGCTATGGGCCGCAGATGCTGGTACTCCAGAGGCTAATGAGCTTGAGGCACTCTCCTTGCTCATCAAGAAATATGAAGATGACCGCTACCCCGTTGGTTCTTCCCATAGCGCTTAACGGTTCGTAGCCGAACCTTACTGCTTGAGAAGTAGAAGGTAAAAAACACAAACATAGCACGCTAACAAACATGCTACGATTAGCGTTTGTGCTCTTCACTCTCTCCCCTCCTCTTGATATGGACAAGACTATTAGCCAATTAACGCATATTAAGGCCGTACTACTGTTTGCCAGCACCATGACCGTGATGTCGGGGGCAATTATCGCGCCTGCACTGCCGGGCATCAGCCGCCATTTTCCCGACCAGCCCCAGGTAGTGATCCAGCTGATTCTGACCCTGCCTGCGCTGATGATTACGCTGTTCAGTCCACTGATGGGCTATCTTGCTGACCGGTTTGGGCGCAAGAAATTGCTGCTGATGATGCTGGGCATCTACGGTTTTGCGGGGGGCGCGGGCTTTTTCATTGATCGCGTGGATCTGCTATTAAGCTCCCGTGCACTGATGGGGATTGCGGTAGCCGGTATTCTCAGTATCAGTACCACGCTGGTGGGGGATTATTTTGACAGCTCCGAACGCGCCCGTTTTTTGGGGCTGCAAAGCAGCTGCATGGCGCTGGGCGGGGTAATCTTTATTAACCTGGGCGGGCTACTTTCCGACTGGAGTTGGCGCGGCCCGTTTTTACTCTATATGACCGGTGTGCTGCTGCTTCCCTATGCCTGGGCGATTCTCCAAGAGCCTCAATCCAGTGATGGTGCCAGCCGCGATACAAGCGATGCGCCGGTAACGGTGGACTACGGGCGTACCTGTCTTGCTTACCTGATCGCCATGATCAGCATGACCATGTTTTATATGTTTCCCGCGCAGCTGCCCTTTCTGCTTTCCCAGCAGGGTCAAGTCAGCGGCGTAGCGATCGGCGTGGCGCTCTCGATGGCAGCCCTGACGGCCAGCATCGTGGCGTTTTGCTATGGTTACTACAAGCCGTTCCTGTCGGTGATGACCATCTATGTGCTCGGTTTTTTCCTGGCGGCCGCCGGTTTTTTGGTGGTGGGCTTCACCCAGAGTTACGCCATGGCCATCGTGGGTGCGGCGATCTCCGGTTTTGGCCTTGGCGCCTTTATGCCCAATACCACCACGTGGCTGATGCGGATCACTCCTCAACGGGTGCGTGGTCGGGTGTTTGGCGGTTTTACCTCGACCTTCTTTTTCGGCCAGTTTATCTCCCCGGTGGTGGTCGCCCCGGCGGTGATCTGGCTGGAGTCGTTGCGTAACGTGTTTACCGGCATGGCAGTCGTGTGCGGCCTGCTGGCCGTTGTCCTGATCATTCTAGGCAAGACGACGCTAAAGGCCGACAGCCAGCTTTGAGCATCAGCACTTACGCGGGCGGGTGAACCAACCCCACGACACTGACAAGAATCAGCACCGCGCCCAGCACACGAAAGAACAGCCCGGTGTTCGCTTTGAGCATATAGCGATGGGCTTTCTCGCCCACCAAATGGCCGATAAAGGCACAGGGCAGCAGCCACAGCTGGTGAATTAACTGAAGATCCACGCCTGCAATCAGGAACGAGACCATCTTGATCATCACCAGGATAAACCACAGCACAAACATGGTATCCCGCAGTTGCTCTTTGGCGACGTGAGTGGCGAATACCGCCACAATCAACGGCGCGCCAATCAGCGACGTACCGCTGACATACCCACCAAGCGCCAGCAGCACGTAGTCCACGTACTTGTTCTTGCTTTTGAACGGCTTATTCAATACATAGCCAATGGCATAGATGATCACAATGCCGAAAATGATACTGGTCATGACTTGTGCGGGCAGCGTTAACAGCCCCACTACCCCAATCAGCTTGGGGATGATCATGATTTTCAAGGCTTTGGTTAAATAACCCCAATCGATATTACTCTCTGGCGATGTGGTGCCCACGCCCGCTTGCTGCAGCTGGCGATGCCCACTCCAGGCGATCCAACTGGAGAAAATCAGCAGGTGAATGGCAATAATCGGCAAAAATACCAGTGGCTCGTTGACGACCAAAAGCAGGAAAGGCAGTGCCAGCACGGCACCGCCAAAGCCCAGGCTGGTTCGCACAAAACCGCTCCAGGCAAAAATTAGCCCGATCAGCGCATACTGGTACCAGAGTAGATCTGTCATGGTTCGCGTTAGGATCCTAAGTTAGGAGTGGATATCTCCCAGCGTCCACCAGCGTGGCAATAGCGCACGTACGCTGGCCTGGGCAAAACGATCATCCATTAATACCACAACCCCTTGATCTTCTGGACTGCGAATAACGCGACCTGCGGCCTGCACCACTTTGATCATGCCGGGAATGCGGTAGGTATAGTCGTCACCTTGGCCGAAGCGGGCGGTTAGTCGTGCTTTAAGCGCTTCGTTAAAGTCGTTAAACGGCGGTAGTCCCAAGGTGGCGATAAAGGCTCCGATCAATCGGTCGCCGGGCAGGTCGATGCCTTCTGCAAAGGCACCGCCCAACACCGCAAAGCCGATGCCTTCTCCGCCGGGTGCAAAGCGCGCCAGAAATTCCTCGCGCTGCGCTTCCGGCATCCCGCGGGTTTGGCTGAAAACGGGTACTTCCGGGTGCGCCTCGCGAAACCGCGCCAGCGCTGCCTCCAGGTAGGCAAAGCTGCTGAAGAACGCTAAATAGTGGCCTGATTTGCGCTGATACTGCTGCGCCATGGCCGCGACGATAGGATCGATAGAGGCGTCCCGATCCCGAAAACGCGTGGAGATATCCGTGCGTATACGCACCTCCAACTGACACGCAGTAAAGGGCGATGCCACTTCCCGCCATACCGTGTTTTCCTGCAAGCCCAGCAGATCCCGGTAGTAGTGGGCAGGGTTTAACGTCGCCGAAAACAGCACCACTGAGTGGGCCGCGTTAAACCGTGCGGCCAGAAAATCGGCGGGTATCAGATTGCGTAACCCCAACACCGCCTGACCGCGCCCATAGCGGGTAAGATCACACAGGGAGTGCTCACCAAAGCGCTCCGCCAGGCGGCAGAATGCCAGCGCTTCAAATAACAATTCCTGTAGTTCCAGGCTGGCATCTTCGGGGTGCTCACCCAGGTGGTCAGTGATGGCGGCGCCCACCTGTTGGGCAGCGGTGACTAGCTTGTCGGGCAATACCGTAAGCAGCCGGTAGGCCGGTTTCCTGGGGTCGCCCTCCTCTTCCAGCCCTGCTTCTTTAATCACCGCTTGCCATTGGCGGGACAAACGACCCAGGGGCCGGGAGAGCGCTTTGGGCGCAGCACGGCGAACCCGGTTGAAACGCTGCTGATCGAGCTCGGCGCTGTACATGCCGCGGGCGCGCTCAATCAGATTATGCGCTTCGTCGACCAGCACGCCCGTTCGCCAATCGTTGGCCTGGGCCAAACCGTGCAGCAGGGCGTGGCTATCGAACCAGTGATTGACGTCACCGACGATCACATCCGCCCAGCGCGCCAGCTCCTGGCCGAGATAATAGGGGCAAACATCGTGGGCCAACGCCACTTCGCGCAGCGCGTCGCGATCCAGCCATCCCTGATCCACCGCCGCTTGGCGTGCTGCAGGCAGGCGATCGTAAAAGCCGGCGGCCAATGGGCACGACTCGCCGTGGCAGGCGCGATCTGGGTATTCGCAGGCTTTATCCCGGGCCACCAGTTCCAGCACGCGCAGGGGCTGGGCCTCGGCGGCGTCGCGCCTGCCGCGCAGTGTCGCCAGGGCATCCAGCGCCAAACGGCGGCCAGGGGTTTTCATGGTCAGAAAGGCGATCCGATCGAGCTGCTGGCGGGGCATGGCCGAAAGCATCGGAAACAGCGTGCCCATGGTTTTACCAATACCGGTGGGCGCCTGGGCGAGCAGGCAGCGCCCGGTGCTGGCAGCTTTGTAAACATCTTCAGCGAGTTCGCGCTGGCCGGGGCGAAACGCAGCATGGGGAAAGCGCAGGGTCTGCAGACCGCTATCGCGATCCTGACGGTGCCCGGCCTCCTGTTCTGCCCAGGCAAGGAAGCGTTGGCACTGCTCGGCAAAGAACGCCTGGAGTTCGTCGGCAGTGGCTTCCTGGCTGATCAGGGTCTCTTTGCCGCTGGCAATATCCAGATAAACCAACGTCAAGGTAACCTGTTCCAGCGCACGCTCAGCACACAGTAACGCGCCGTAGACTTTTACCTGCGCCCAGTGGAGGGCGCGCTGGTTTTCCGCCATGCGCTCCAGACTGCCACGGTGGGTCTTGACCTCTTCCAGGCGGTTGGCCTTTGGGTCAAAACCATCGGCGCGGCCGGTAACTATCAGCCCTTCAAACTTGCCCGACAGGGGCAGTTCAGCGAGATAGTCTTCTCCCCGGCGGCTGGCCACCAGCGTATGCCCTTCCATCCCTTCGCGCGCACTGGGCGCCGGGGTAAAGCGGTGATCGAGATCGCCCTGCCGAGCGGTAAAATCGCACAGCGCGCGCACCGCCACGCGATAGGTCGCGCTCATGGTTCAGGCTCGTCGCCAGTCGACCAGGTCACGTAACACACCGCCACGGGCATGGCATGGCGGTGAAAAAACGTAAGCCAGCGGCGTTGGTTATCCTGCAGCCGATCGCCGGGGCCTTTGACCTCAATCATCCGATAGCGCGGCTCGCCAACGGGCGCACCGGGCATAAATTGAATTAAATCCGGCAGTCCGGCCCGGTTGGCTTTCAAATCCCCCAGCAGCCGCTCAAAGCACAAGCGTAGGTGCACGGCGGGAATGCACGTCAATGCCAGCTCAACCAGCGGTTCATCGACAATCGCCCAGTGCACAAAGGGGGATGTCAGGCCGTGTTTCTCCCGCCAAGTCGCCCGAATCACCTCTTGGTAGCTGCCATCTTCCAGGTGCGCTAGGCAGGCATCGAAGGTATCTCGCCGCCGCGCCACAAAATCGTCGCGGTATAAATCCGCCGGGCCATTGTGGAAAGGATGGAAGAAGGCCCCTGGCAGTGGGGCGAAAATCGCTGGCCAGCAGAGCAGACCAAACAGCCCGGGCAGCAGCGCATTCTCCACGTAGTAGCTCGGCGCCCCAGGCTCGCTGAGTGCCTCGACCACGGCGCGTTCGACCCACTGCGGCCCGGGCAATGATAAGTCCCAGCGCTCATGGGCAGGTTCAGGGTCGCTCGGCTCAGCAGGCAACTTAAGCCGCCGCCGCAAGCGGGGCAGAATCCGCGCCAGCGCTTGATGTTCGGTCTCGTTAGGGCTGCTATCCAGCGCCTGGGTCGCCCGTGCAAAAGCCGCTTGGTGTTCGCCCACTCGCTCCAACACACGTAGCTGTCGAATGCGCGCTTCGCTACTGTCTGCATCGCCATAGAGTGTCAGCGCAAGTGCAGAGTCACCGCTGCGCTCAGCCTCGCGGCCCAGTTGCAGCAGCAACCGAGCGCGCCGCGTGGCCAACCAGCGGTTATCCGAGGGCGACGGTACTTCACGGTAAAGATCAGCGGGCAATTCGCCCTCATCAAGACGTTGGCGCAAATGATGGAGCACCAGGTAGGTATCCACTTCCTGGCGCGACTGGAACGCGCTTGACTGCGGGGTAAAAGGCACCGACTCGAAACGCTGGAGGCCAAGCTCGGTCAAAACGAACTCGGCCCAGTCCTGGCGCAGGTTGCCAAAGAACATCAGCCGCAGACGGTCGCAAGTCTCCATGACGGTGAGACGCACCACACGATCAGGCGCGTTGGGCCACCAGGTCGGCAGCGATACGGTGTGTGTAAGTCGGCTTGCCAGGGTGTCGTAGAGCACGGTTTTGGCGCTAGAGGCACTCAGCCCGGCAGCGCGTATCTCCGCCGCCAACGCTTGGCGTAACTCGGCCAAGCGTAGCTGGTGAAACAACTCATCGACACTAAGTGCCGGGTCGCTATCGACCCAACCTAGCGACACCAAGGGCGCCATCGCCGTCGCGCTGTCGCCGATCTCGGCATAGCTGAGCTTGCCAAGTCGGAACAGCTCGCCTTTGCGCATCACCATGCGCACCAGCAGCGCTTGGGAGGCTTGCGGTAAGCTCTCAAACTGTTCAAGAAAAGCGAGCTCGTCTGCCGCGAGCAGATCAGCATGGCGCTCCCCCACCCAGGCCAAAACGAAGCGAAAGTTCGTCAGATAATAGAAGGGGTCGT
This sequence comes from Vreelandella titanicae, assembly GCF_014697095.1. Lineage (NCBI taxonomy): Bacteria > Pseudomonadati > Pseudomonadota > Gammaproteobacteria > Oceanospirillales > Halomonadaceae > Vreelandella > Vreelandella titanicae. Next base: position 629,781 of record NZ_CP059082.1, read on the forward strand.
CAAGGGAGGCGGTAGGTGTCGCGAAAGCACTGTTCATTTATCCATTATAACAGTGCTCTGGCGATGTCGTACAACCCAGGTGCCGACAACAGGTTTCCGCGAGGTCGCTATGAACCCTTCCGTGGGTGCTACTTTCGACATCTGACCGCCATGGATGGCGGAAATGCCGGAATTGTCAGGAATCTTTTCCGGCCCTGTCGAAAGGCCCTCTCTTCAACCTGCCCTCGCACCTAGCTATTAAAGGAGTATTAACTATTTAATAAGAGCGTTTGAAAGGCGTTATAGGCCGCCACCACCGTTGCCATTTGCGCGGTATGCGCCTGTACAAAGGGCTCGTCGGTTAGGGTTTCATCAGGGTATTCAGTGATCAGCATAAATGGCATTAATTGATCGGCGTCTTCCGAGCTTAAGTAGGGGAAGCCATTCAATATCGGGAAAGTTAACGCCCCTGCATGGGTCTCAAATAGCGCAATTTGCGCGGCATTAAATTCGACCAGCCCAGGCACTTGCGCAAGCTGCTGGGTAACGGCTTCCACCAACTGCTCGGCGGCTGTTTCATAGCCTGGCTGATAGCGCAGGATCAAAAAGAAGCCCTTGGGAATCGTCCACATCTCAAAGCCGCGGGGCACGTAACCGCTTAACGGCCGCGTCCACTCATGGGCCGGGTAGCCGTGCAGATTGATATGCAGTCCGGCATTACTGAAAGCAAATGCCTGTTCACGAATAGCATGTTCAAATGGCTGCCCAAGCGGCTGGCTCTGGAGGTCATTACCAAAGGCGGTATAGCGCGCCGCGTGGTGCATATGGCGTGGCTGAGTGGCGACGAGCCGGCCTTGCAATGCGTAGCCATCAGGATTTTCCAGCGGCGAAATGACGAAGTGGGCCTCAGGCTCACCGCTAAGCTGCGCCGCAGCACGCAACGCCCCCACCACGCCGGAGGTTTCGTTGGCATGCTGCCCCGCACTGATCATAACGGCGCGGTCACTGCCGACGATATAACGTGCCTCTACCGCTCTCCCCGCTCGTGTATTGGCCTGTAACGCCTGACCACCCAGCGCTGCCAATAACGCCTCTATTTGCTCAACGCCGATAGCCTGCTGAGCGCTCTCCAGTTCGACCTCGGCCCGCGGCAGTTGGGAGGCATCCAAAGGCCGTAGGCTGACGTTTAAATAGGCTCGCTCCCCCTGAGAGGAGACTTCCGGCACAATCTGCCCCGGCTGAATGGATCGATCCCCCAGCGCCAAACCTGCGCGGCGCTGAAAATACTCCAGCGCTGAGAAATAGAGCTCTTCATGGAGCCCCTCGGCAAGGCTGATATGCTCATCGTCCAACGCTAAACGGCGGTCACTACAGGGCAACTGCACCGTAAAGTTGAGCTCTTCAAAGTAGGGCGATGCTGTCTGCCACTGGGTTGAGGATAACGTCGCCATCGCCGCTTGAAACAGCGCTTCATAGTCCGTCTCAACAATTGACTCGCTTACCTCGCCATTGGGAGAGGTGAGCCGCAGCCAGCCACAGGGTGAGCACTGTGCTTCATCTACATGATCTAAATGTTGACGGTTAGGTGCATCAACCCAATACGTTTCCCGCTCCCCAGTGCTACGCTCCACACGAATGCGATAATGAAGAGGTGTAGAAATAGTGGTTGAAATAGTGGCAGGCGTAGCATCAACTTCTTCCCAGCATAGCGCTACACCTTGCGGAAGTAGCGCCGCCAGCGGGTAGGCTTCCAGCAGAAAGCGGCGCGGCGCATGTGCTAACACCGGGTACTCAATTACCAGCGACCGCAGCGACGCCCACGAGAACTCCTCTAAAAAGAAGTGCACCAGGGGCTTATAGGCACTGCGCAGGCGCGCATTAATACCAGCAGCCTTGAAGGCCGTTTCTGTGGCTTGGCGTTCGCTTTCATCGTCGAAGACCCACGCCTCCAACTGATAGCCTTGATAGGCAGGCGTGGCGTACTCATCAAGCAAAGATCGCGTGGTGCGTGGAAACGAGCACTCTAACAAGATCTCGATACGGGGATCGTTGGTCATAAGGAGGTGCGTCCGGTGGGATCCAAGGCATCCCGGAGCCAGTCACCCAGCAGGTTCAGCCCTAGCACGGTTAACAGAATAGCCAAGCCAGGGAACACACTAACCCACCACGCCGTTTGCAGATAGGTACGCCCTTCCGCCAGCATGCCGCCCCAACTGGGAATCACTGGATCCACGCCCAAGCCTAAAAAGGTCAGGCTGCTCTCAAGCAGAATATTATTGGCCACATTGAGGGTCATCAGCACGATGACGGGGCCAATCAGATTCGGCAACAGATGCTGGAACAGAATACGAATATCTTTCACCCCAATCGCTTTGGCCGCCAGAATAAATTCGCGGTCGCGCAGCGATAGCACCGAGCCGCGCACCAAGCGCGCGTACTGCACCCACTGGGAGATAATCAGCAGAATAATCATATTGGTTAGCCCGCCACCAATCACGGCGATAAAGGTAATCGCCAGCAGAATAAAGGGCAGCGCGAGCTGCACGTCGGCAAAGCGCATCACGATCATATCCAGGAACCCGCCGTAGTAGCCGGATACCAACCCCATAATGATGCCGATCACCACCGCCCCAAGGGCGGAGTAGACCCCAACTTTTAGCGAGATTTCACCGCCGATAATCACCCGCGCGAGCACGTCCCGGCCTAATGGATCCGTGCCCAGGGGAAAGCCAGGCTCCACCAGCGGCGGCGTTAAACGGTAGGCTAAGTTAAGCTCTGAACCTCCTCCGGGAAATAGCCAGCCGGAGAAGATCACCGCTAAACCAATACCGCCCACAAGCAGCACGCCAAGGATAAACTCAAGGTTTTTAAAGCGTTTCAATTTGTCGGTTTTAATAGCTGCGGTCATGGTTATTCCTTGCGCACCCTGGGGTCAACCAGGCCATAGGCGATATCAACAAGCAGGTTAATGGAGATGATCATTAACGAGAGCACGGTAATAACGCCTTGTAAGACGGGATAGTCCCGGGCCGATACGGCTTCGAAAGCCAAGGTGCCGAGTCCTGGCCAGTTAAAGACACGCTCGACAACCACGATACCGCCCAACAGACCACCGAACTGCAAACCAAAATAGGTGATCAGCGGAATGGAGCAGTTACGCAGCGCATGTTTGTAGAGTACGACCGTGTTGGAAAGGCCTTTTGCCCGCGCCACCATGATGTACTGAGAGCGGAGGGTATCCAGCATAGTGGTTCGCACAAGGCGCACGTTGGTGGCGGTTAGAATGATCCCCATCGTCGCCGCGGGCATAATGAAGCTGGAGAAGCCCTCCATGCCACTGGGCGGCAGCAGATTAAAAGTGATGGAGAGCAGCAGCACCAGCATGATGGCCAGCCAGAAGTTAGGAAAAGAGAGCCCGATCAGGGAAAAAATCCTGATCATCTGGTCGGGCCACCTTCCCCGCGATACCGCGGCCTTAATACCCAGAGGTATCGATACCACGATAGACACAAACAGCGAGGCAAAAGCCAGCGCCAAGGTGGCGGGCAGCGCGCGACCAATCAAGTCACTCACTGGGGTTCCGCCCATAAAGCTGCGCCCAAAATCACCCACCACCAGACCGCGCAGGAAACCGATGTACTGGGCCAGGAAGGATTGATTCAAACCCAAGGCTTCACGAATCCTTTCCAGATCCGCCTCGGTAATACTACCCGCCCCTTGCGCCAGCATGACCGCCGGATCACCGGTTAACCTGATCGCAAAAGAGACGATCAGCGTCACGGCGATCACCACAAAGACGGCCTGCAGTATTCGATAAAGAAGAAATTTTGCCACTATGACCCCAAGCCCGAAACGCTTACATGAAGCTTTTGTGAAGTGTCAGTGTGAAGAGCCGACCGCCCTTTCAAGCGGCCGGATGGCGTCACGTTTATTCACTAACGTCCACGTTGGTTAAACGCATACGGTTATCCGGGGCAGGTTCAAAATTCTCCACCCGGTCACTGACACCGTAGAGGGCATTGATGCTATAGAGCGGCATTTCCAAGGCGCGATCCTGGGTATACTGCGCAATCGCCTGGAGCAGCGTTTCTCGCTCTTCCTGATCAGTAATGCTGCGCTGGGCTTCGAGCATTTCATCTAACTCAGCGTCGCTATCATAAGGATTCCAGCGTTCGCCCGTGTGGTACATCAGGTAAGCGGTATTGTCGAAGTCGAACGTCCAACCGCCCCATTTCTGCTGGAACATCTCCCCAGTGCGGCCTGCCGGGATAATGTCGTTAAGTAGCACATTGGTTTCATATGGCTGGATCGAAGCGGTAATCCCCACCCCTTGTAGGTAAGACGCCACTACCTGGGCCACCTCACCAAAGGTGGCGTCGTTACCGCGCACATCAATCTGTACCGTGGCGCCTTGCTCGACGCCCGCTTCATCCAGCAGTTTGCGAGCCTGCTGCGGATCATACGGCAGGGGCTCCATATCAGGGTCGTTACCGAAGGACTGAGCGCCCTGGAAACTGGCGATCATTTCTCCCTCACCAGCCAGGATGGAGTCGATAATCGCCTGACGATCCACGGCCATAATCAAGGCTTTACGCACGCGTTCATCGGCGGTAATACCGGATTGGGTGTTGAACCGAATCGCTTCCACCGTCGGCGAAGCCACGCTAACGATGCTGGCGCCGTCGTGGTTATTGATGGTGTCGATCATGCCGATAGGAATCGTCGGCGGAATAACGATATCAACCCGCCCAGCCTGCAGTTCAGCCACGGCGGTGGAAGGCTCGGAGATAAAGCGGTAAGTCACTTCGTCAAGTTTCGGCGCGCCGCCCCAGTGGTCAGCAAAGGCCTCAAGCTGAACGTCTTCACGAGGATTATATTCCACTACTTTGAAAGGCCCAGTGCCTACCGGATGGGTATTGAAGTGTTCATCACCATGCTCGGTCAGATACTCCGGTGGCACAATCATCGCCCCGTAGCCTGCTAGCTTAGTGAGCAGTACTGGGTCGGGCTCATTCAGGTGGAAGTCAACTGTGTACTCATCGATGACTTCCACGCTTTCAATCGCCGTGTAGTTGGAGCGCTGGGGCCCCTGCCCACCTTCCTCACCTAATAAGCGATCAAAGGTAAACTTTACCGCTTCCGCATTGAAGGGCTCGCCATTATGGAAGGTGACGCCTTCACGCAGAGTGAAACGGATACGGGTACCATCATCCAGTTCCTCCCACTCGGTTGCCAGACCGGGCACCAGCTCTAAATCAGGGCCTCGATAAGTCAAACCATCGAAAATATTGGTGGCAACCGAGGCCCAATTCACCAAAAAAGTGTCGATGGGATCCCAGCTACCCGGATCTTGCGGCGAAGCAATCGTTAATGAACCAGCCTGCGCAGAGGCAGAGAAGGCAGCGCTCAGAGCCATACCGGCGATGGCACCATTGAGCACGCGTTTGTTTTTCTTCATGGGATTACTCCTGTTGTTGTCTCACAGTTTTTATACCATCAGGAAACTAACTATGATGCCAAACGCTCGGCGCTGCCTACTTCCTGGGCAACGAAATGACCGCTAGCCACCTGCACTAATGGCCAATGTTCTGGCTCATCACCGACCTTACGAATGGGGCTAAGAATATCGCCCTGCAGCAATGTACGCTCCCGCCTCTGTGCGGGGTCGGCCACGGGCACAGCGCTCAACAGCTTGCGTGTATAGGAGTGCTGAGGCGAATCAAACACCGCTCGGCGCTCGCCTAACTCAACGACTTGGCCAAGGTGTAATACCGCTACGCGGTGGCTCATTTTTTCCACCACTGCCATATCGTGACTAATGAACAGATAGGCCAAGCCTTCGTCTTGCTGCAACTCCATGAGCAGGTGAATGATCTGCGCCTGGATGGAAACATCGAGGGCGGATAGCGCTTCATCAGCAATGATCAACTTAGGCTTGGAAGCCAGAGCGCGGGCAATACATACCCGTTGGCGCTGGCCGCCGGAAAATTCATGGGGATAGCGCTCAGCCTGATCAGCACTCAAACCAACGCGCTCAAGTAACTGATTAACGCGCTGACGGATTGCTTTAGCACCGTGCAGCAAGCCGTGCGTACGAATGGGTTCGGCTATCGAAAAGCCCACGGTTTTGCGGGGATCCAAGGAGGCAAACGGATCTTGAAAAATGTACTGCACTTCTTGGCGCAGGCGCATTTTTTCTGCCCGGGACATGTCAGCCACGGCCTTGCCACCAAAGCGTATCGTGCCACTGGTGCTTTCCTGCAACTGCTGAATGGTGCGCCCGATGGTCGACTTGCCAGATCCCGACTCGCCTACCAGCGCCAGCGTCTCTCCAGGAAAAATGCTGAAACTGACATTTTCCACCGCATGGACGCGATGGCTAACCCCCCCAAAGAACCCTTTTCGGATATCGAAACGGGTGACTAAATTTTCTATCTCCACCACCGGGGCTTCATCGATTCTAGCGGTATCCTGCTGACGACTTTCACCCAGAGTGCGCGCAACATTTCCATCCAGCACCACTAATGGATCCATGCGTGGAAGAGCTTCGCCCTGCATACTGCCAAGTTTAGGCACCGCCGCTAACAGTGCTTGGGTATAGGGGTGTTGGGGGCGGGCGAAAATCTCCTCCACCGCCCCTTCCTCGACCTTTTCGCCATGGCGCATGACCACTACCTGGTCGGCCATCTCCGCCACCACCCCCATATCGTGGGTAATGAAGATGACAGCCATCCCTAGCTCCTGCTGCAGGTCACGCATAATGGTAAGGATCTGCGCCTGAATGGTGACATCCAATGCGGTGGTGGGCTCATCGGCAACCAGCACTTTTGGTCGGCAGGCCAGCGCCATCGCTATCATCACTCGTTGGCGCATGCCGCCGGATAGCTGGTGGGGGTAACGTTTTAACAGCGCTTCAGCATCGGCCAGGCGCACCAGTTTTAACAGTTTTACTGCTTCGACCCGCGCCGCGTCTTGGGTTAGCTTCTCATGCAATACCAGCACTTCGGTAATCTGATCGCCAATAGTGTAAACCGGATTCAGCGATGTCATTGGCTCCTGAAAAATCATGGCAATCTCTTTGCCACGTATCTTGCGCATCGCCTTATCCGAAAGCTGGGTAAGATCTTGCGGTTGAGAGCCACTGGCGTCACGGTGGAACAGTATTGTGCCGCTGGTAATCTCAGCATTCATGTACTCCACCAAGCGCATAATAGCCAGTGAAGTCACCGATTTACCCGAGCCAGATTCGCCAACGATTGCCGTCGTTTTACCGGGATAAACATCAAAACTCAGATTTTTAACAACCTGGTTGGAGCCAAAATTCACGCCCAAGGAGCGAACCGATAGCGCTGGTGTAATGGTCACAAGATGTATTGCCCCCTGCTCTTAGATAGCGTTTTTTTAAAACGTTAGTCGAGTAGACATATCCTTTCAAACTACTCATCTTATTAAACTTTTGTCAATACATCGTTATTAAGCACCTACTGATTCTTCTGCCATTAAAAAATTCGGCTTCCTGTTAAGACATACATCTCGCGCACAAAAAAAGCCCCATCGCAGGAGCTTTTGATCGCAGTTAGTGCTGATGGGTGCTGTTACCCCACCCGGTGCTGCTTGAGCACGGTGAGGCTTCGTTCTTCTTCGCTTTGCGGCTGGGAAGGTGCTTGACGGGTGCCGACCAGCACGTACCACTCGGCCTCTGAAAGGTAGGTTTGGCACCAGCGACCAAGGTCGGCTGCGCTCTCTTCGCGGCTAGAATCGCCGCAGCGGTAGTCGTTCGCCAAATGAAGGAGGTCTTGACGGGCGGTACGCGCACGGGCGTTGCCACCGTGTACTTTTACCAACGGGCAGCGCCGGTCATAGGCGGCGTTGGTTAACGCATTAAGCCAACGCTCCAATTCATGTGCCTGAATTCCACCATACACTGCCACGCTTGAGCTCCCTGCCCCGTTTAAAGGGCAATAGCCTGCCCGATTTAGGGGCCGCTGTCACGGTTAACCTTTACCCTTGTTTAGATGCAGTTCCAGACCGTTTTATAGCGCCTGTTCAAAACCTTGTAACACGTTGACTACATTGACACCTATTTCATCTACAGCATAGCCCCCTTCCATCAGAAACACGCTGGGTAAGCCTACTTGGGCCAGGCGCTCACCTAACGCTGTGAAATCTTCGCTGGTAAAGGTGAAGGCACTTATGGGGTCACCTTCGAAGATATCGACCCCTAACGATACGATCAGGCATTCACACTCCGCGGCTTTAATTTGCGCCAAGGCTAGCTCAAGTGTGGCCATCCACCTGGTAACGCTGGTGCCCGGAGGCAACGGGTAATTGACGTTAAAGCCCTTGCCTTGCCCTTCGCCGTTTTCATCAGCGTAGCCCAAATAGTAAGGAAAGGTGACTTCAGGGTCGCCGTGCAGTGAGATAAACAGCACATCATCACGCTGGTAGAAAATCTGCTGGGTGCCGTTGCCGTGGTGAAAGTCGACGTCAAGAATGGCGACCCGGCGTTTGCCTGCATCCAGCGCGCGCTGGGCGGCAATGGCGGCATTGTTAAAGAAGCAGTAACCGCCAAACTGATCAAACGCGGCGTGGTGGCCTGGCGGCCGGCATAAACCAAAACTGGGTTCGCCGGTTTGTAACGTATGCTCTACCGCGCCTAACGCCACGTCTTTGCTCGCCATGGCGGCTTCAAAGGTTCCTGCTGAGATCGACGTTTCCGCCGCCAGCGCGTAGTAGCCTAGCTGACCGCTAACCGATCGCGGGATGCGGTCGCCACGCATGGTTCGTGCGGGCCAAATATTGGGAATCGCCTCCCCCTCATGCCCAGCCGCCTGCCACTCTTGCCAACAGTTGGCTAGAAACGTTACGTACTCTTTGTCATGCACCGCTAATACTGGGGCTAATCCATAAGCGCTAGGGGTACGAATATCGCCAAGCCCGGACTGGTGAAGATGCTTTAGCACTAGATCAAGGCGTTCGGGGCACTCAAACGGGGTCACCAGCGCGCCGTCATGTAACTCCGTGCGCGCTTGGCGCAAACGGCTGTCCTCTGAGTAAAACGTCAGCATGTAGGTTCCTTAATCTACGCCTAACGGAAAAGAGTCTAGTTAGCTTCTAATTGTACAGGCCACTGCTTGGCCCAGCGGCGCTTTTGGCTCGGTGTTTGTTGCTTTAACTGATATTCAGCCCGGCTTGCGGCGGCGCGGTCTTCAAACGGTTCGGCACCCAGCAGTGCAACAGGCGGATTTGCACGGGTATAACGCGCCCCTTTGCCGGTGCAGTGCGCTTGATAACGCTTTGCCAGGTTATTGGTAATGCCCGTATAGGTGCCACGCTGGCACTCCAGCAAATAGAGATACCATTGCGGTTCGGCTTTGTGAGGCTGAACGATGCCACTATTCACCGCAACATACCTTTAATTTACGCCCACTACCACATAAGCACGGGTCGTTGCGGCGTGGTTTCAGGCGGGTAAGCGTGGGTGTTCCGTCTATATACCACCAGCGTTGCTGCTCTTTAACGAAGCGGGAGACCTCTTCTAATACATGCCAGCCTTTTTGCACTCGCCCCCTTTCATAAAAACAGGCACGAAAATGCACGTAACCGATATTGTCGAGCGGCGGTTCTGCGGAGACGATAGATAGCGACTTCCACTCAGCGTCAGGATCAGGCGCAAGCTCTGCAGGGCGGGTAGAGGGGTGCCATGTCGCCAACAGGTAGTCGCTACGCCCTAGCACAAAAGCCACATAGCGAGAGCGCATCAAAGCTTCAGGCGTGGGGGCAAGCCCGCCTTGGTGATAACGGCCACAGCACTTATCAAGCGTTAATAAGCTACCACAGGGGCAACTTGGATTAGTTGTGGAGGTCATAGAAAAGCTCGTTAGTCACATCTTTTATAGCCTAACCGATACGCCCTATGCGCGTCGCCCAACGTGTATCACTATTGTTCGATATTTATGCTGCGTTAGGTATATAGTAGTGGGGCAATACATTCAGACGATGGGGTACGAAACACGATCGATCATTCTTTCCAAAATTTTTGGAGGTTCTCCTATGAAGGTCTTTAAACCGGAATGGCAGTGCACGTTTAGCGTAAACGAAGGCGCGGAAGAATCAGCAACTTGGAAAGAGAAAATCGCGTGGCGGCTCAGGGGAGTTGCGGATCGGCTGGAAGGTGGTGGGCGCACGGTAAAAATCGATTACCGAGTGACGCCAGCGGTTAGCCAACAGGAAGTCGACACTTGCTTAGGCAAGGGCTTCGAAGTAACTCAACGCCTGCTAACGCAGTTAGCCCAACAGCAGGCGTGCGAAGATGTGATGCGCCATGCCAAAGCTGAGCTGTTTGAACAACATCCTCAGCACTGAAAAAGCGACATGGTATGAAAGCACTACAAAAAATCCCACCCCATTAACCGGGTGGGATTTTTTTGGGCAGTTATTAGCTAGTTAGACAGTCTTCTCTAACGCTTTACCCATCTTCGTTAGAAAATCCTCACACGCTTCAAGCTGCTCAATATCAATATATTCATCGGGCTGATGCGCCTGGGCGATGCTGCCGGGGCCAAGAATTATTGTCTGCAAGCCCTGGCCCTGGAACTGCCCCGCTTCCGTGGCGTAAGCCACCGCGTGGTCGCAGCACCCTGCGGGCAAATGGTCTTTGGCTAGGCGAAGTACCTGATCGTTTTCGCGGTCGGCCAGGCCCGGCACTGTCACGTTTAGCGGCTCAGTAGTAATTTCAACGTGCTTGCCTTTGGCCTGCAGCTCAGCGCTTAGCTGGGCGCAATAGGCCTCAAAGCGCGCGTATATTTCGTCGAAGGTGTCCGTGGGCAGATGGCGAATTTCCCACTCGAACTGGCACTCCCTAGCCATGATATTGATCGCCGTACCACCTTTGATTTTGCCAACGTGCAGGCTGGTGTGAGGCACGTTAAAGGCCTCATCGATGCGCCCCTCTTCCACCAACGCCGCCATGGTGTCCTCAATAAAGGTCACTAGCCTTGCCGCCACATGAATGGCTGAGGTGCCCTGATTAACCTGACTGCTGTGGGCTTCGCGGCCAATCACCGTGGTGCGTAAATTGGTTGCGCCTTTCTGCGCCACCACTGGCTGCATGCTGGTGGGCTCGCCGACAATCACATGGGCGGTGGTGGAGTAGTGCTCGTAAAAGCGCTTAATGAGGCTTGGCGCACCCACGCAGCCGATCTCTTCGTCATAGGAGAAACCCAGATAAATCGGCTGCTGCAGAGGCGCTTTCGTCCAAGTGGGCACCATCGACAATACGCAGGCGATAAAACCTTTCATATCGCAGGTGCCACGCCCATAAAGGCGCCCATCGCCACCATCACGCAGGGTGAACGGATCGCTCGACCACGGCTGCCCCGCCACCGGCACCACATCGGTATGCCCGGAAAGCATCACACCGCCCGGCGCCTCTGGGCCAATTCTTGCGATCAGGTTGGCCTTGGTACCGCAGGGGCTCATCACCCGCTCGGCGCTAACGCCATACTCTGCCAAATAGCCTTCCACATACTCAATCAGCGCCAGATTAGATTCACTGGAAGTGGTATCGAATGACACCAGCTTCGTCAGTAAAGTGGTCACGTCAGTCATACTGCTCTCGTTAGTTGGACTCTTCCTATCACACTATCATCGCCCTCTTCCTTTTCCTACTCAGTAGGCCTGCTGGCAGCGCAATGTTGACTGTCACGGCAGGTTCATCGTGCATTCACTAAAACGTCATCTACACTTCTTAATGTTCAGTGCATCTAAAAATCTCAACAAACGCATTGCACGCCTGACTAAGTTCAGGCCTATAAGGAGCTTGTTATGTCTCGTTTCACACTGCACGCGCTTGCCGTAGGGGTGGCGACGGCCAGCCTAAGCCTGTCTGCTCAGGCGGCAACAGAGATTAGCTGGTGGCACGCCATGGGCGGCCAACTGGGCGAAATTCTCGAAGAGATGACCCAAGACTTCAACGAGTCTCAAGACGACTACCACGTTACCCCCAGCTATCGCGGCACCTATACCGAAACGATGACGGGCGCGATCGCCGCCTTCCGTGCCAACGAGCAGCCGCATATCCTGCAGGTGTTTGAAGTCGGCACTGGCACCATGATGAACGCCAAAGGCGCCATCTACCCAGTGTACGAGCTGATGGAAGAGCATGGCCGCGCTTTCGATAAAGAAGCCTTCCTGCCAGCCGTCGTGGGTTATTACACCGACACCAACGGCAATATGCTCTCTTTCCCGTTTAACTCCTCTACGCCAATCATGTACTACAACAGGGATATGTTTGAAGAAGCGGGTCTGGATCCCGAGCAGCCCCCACAAACATGGGACGAAGTGGCCGATTTTTCACGCCAAATCGTCGAGTCTGGTGCGGCCAGCTGTGGCTTTACCACCTCCTGGCCTAGCTGGGTCATGCTGGAAAACTTCTCCGCTTGGCATAACGTGCCGCTAGGTACACTGGAAAACGGCTTTGGCGGTATGGAAACCGAGTTTACCTTCAACAATGAGCTGGTCGCTCGCCACTGGGACAACCTCCACGACTGGCAGGAAGAAGGTGTCTTTAAATGGGGTGGCCCCGGCTCCGGCCCCGACTCTGAGCCGATGTTCTACTCCCAGGACTGCGCGATTTTCTTCGGCTCTTCTGCTTCACGTGCGGATGTCGCCGCCAATTCAGAATTTGAAGTTGGCTTTGGCATGCAGCCCTACTACGACGACGTAGAAGGCGCACCGCAGAACTCAATTATCGGTGGCGCCACTCTGTGGGCACTGCAGGGCCATAGCGATGACGAATACGAAGCCGTTGCGGCGTTCTTTGAGTACCTCTCCCAGCCCGAAGTACAGGCACAGTGGCACCAGCAAACTGGCTACCTGCCCATCACTCAGGCCGCTTGGGATCTGAGCCAAGAACAGGGCTACTACGAAGAGAATCCAGGCGCGGATATTTCGCTGAAACAGATGACTCTCAACGAGCCGACCGAGAACTCCAAAGGCCTACGCTTTGGTAACTTCGTGCAGATTCGCGACATCATCTCCGAAGAGATGGAAGCGGTGATGACCGGTGACAAATCGGGTCAGGAAGCAGCGGATGAAGCAGTAGCACGCGGCAATGATCTGCTCCGTGATTTTGAAGCTGCCAACCAGTAAATAAGTACTCACTTCGCCGCCTACCCTTCTGGGTAGGCGGCGATTTCGTTTGTTGATGCTTATTTTTGCTAACAATTTGCAGAGCTGCCCATGCAAACCAAACGCATGACCTACCCTGGTCGCTTTTTGCCCTACGCGCTGCTGGCGCCCCAGGTGATTGTGACACTGATTTTCTTTATCTGGCCTGCGGGCCAGGCGCTGTATCAGTCGCTACTGCGCGAAGACGCCTTTGGGCTGCGCTCAACGTTTGTGGGTCTTGAGAACTTTGCCCGTCTATTTCGTGACGGCAGTTATGTCAATTCGCTATCGGTGACGGTGGTATTCGCCGTGGGCACTACCCTGCTATCGATGACAGTGGCGCTTTTATTGGCCAGTACCGTCAACCGGATGATTCGCTCACGCAGCACCTACACCACGCTACTGGTGTGGCCCTACGCCATCGCCCCCGCGCTTGCGGGCGTGTTGTGGTGGTTTATCTTCAACCCCTCTATCGGCATTGTGCCCTATATGCTGGAAATGGTGGGTTACCAGTGGAACCACCGTAACTCGGGCAGTGACGCCATGCTGCTGGTGATTTTTGCCGCCGCCTGGAAGCAGATATCCTATAACTTTTTGTTTTTCCTGGCGGGCTTACAGTCAATCCCGCAATCGCTGATTGAAGCCGCCTCCATTGACGGCGCCAGCCCGACTAAGCGCTTCTGGACGATTATTTTCCCGCTGCTCACGCCGACCACTTTCTTCTTGCTGGTGGTTAATGTGGTGTATGCCATGTTCGACACCTTCGCGATCATCCACGCCACCACCGCAGGCGGCCCGGCCCAGGCGACCAATATTTTAGTGTACAAGGTCTACGCCGATGGTTTTGTGGGCCTCAACCTCGGTTCCTCGGCAGCTCAGTCGGTGATTCTGATGGTGATCGTGGTGGCATTAACGATGATCCAGTTCCGCTTTATTGAGCGCCGAGTCAATTACTAAGCCTTTGGGAGAACGTTAATGGTTGAAAACCGCCCTTGGGCTAACCTGATAGCCCATATTGTTTTGATCTCTGGTGTCGCGCTGGTGGTTTTTCCGGTGTATGTCGCGATCATCGCCTCTACCCATTCCCTATCGGGTTTGCTGCAGGGTACTCTGCCACTGCTGCCCGGTGGCCACGGGATCGAAAACTACACGCGCATGTGGCAGTCGGGCGTCTCCAATGCCGGCGCACCGCCGGCCGCCCTGATGCTGTGGAACAGTTTTATAATGGCCATGGCGATCACGGTAGGTAAGCTGTCTATTTCGCTGCTTTCCGCCTTTGCCATCGTCTACTTCCGTTTCCGCTTTCGGATGTTCTTCTTCTGGGTGATCTTCGTCACGTTGATGCTGCCGGTGGAAGTGCGCATTATTCCGACTTTTCAGGTCGTTGCGGATCTTAAAATGCTCAATAGCTTTGCCGGGCTATCGATCCCGCTGATTGCCTCGGCTACCGCAACCTTCTTGTTCCGCCAGTTCTTTATGACCATTCCCGAAGAGATGCTCGAAGCCGCCCGGGTCGATGGCGCCGGGCCACTGAAGTTTTTTAAAGACATCTTAATGCCGCTGTCGGTGACCAATATCGCCGCGCTGTTTGTGATCATGTTTATCTACGGCTGGAACCAGTACCTCTGGCCGTTAATTATCACTACCGACCCTGATTATTACACCATCGTAATGGGCATTCAGCGCATGACCTCGGAAGAGAACCCACAGTGGCAATTAGTGATGGCCGCGGTGGTCATGGCAGCGCTGCCGCCTGTATTAGTGATTCTGTTTATGCAACGCCTATTTGTGAAAGGCCTGACCGAGACGGAGAAATAAGATGGCCAGCATTACCTTGGAAGGGCTAAAGAAAACCTATAGCGGCGATGTTCATGCCGTCAAAGGCATCGACTTACAGATTGAAGATGGCGAGTTTGTGGTGCTGGTGGGGCCTTCCGGCTGCGGCAAATCTACCCTACTGCGCATGGTGGCGGGGCTTGAAACCATTACCGAAGGCACGCTCAAAATCGGTGACCGGGTGGTCAATAAGCTAGAGCCCGCCGAGCGCGATATCGCCATGGTGTTCCAGAACTACGCGCTCTACCCGCATATGACGGTGTACAACAACCTAGCTTACGGCCTCAAGAACCGCGGGTTTAACAAAGAAGACATTGAAAAGCGCGTGCGAATTGCCGCCAAAATGCTCGAGATCGAAGAGTTTCTGGAGCGCAAACCGCGCAAGCTCTCTGGTGGTCAGCGCCAGCGCGTCGCCATGGGCCGCGCGTTGGTGCGCGACCCGGCAGCCTTTCTATTCGATGAGCCACTTTCCAACCTGGATGCCAAACTGCGCGTGCAGATGCGCGTGGAGATCAAACAGCTGCAGCGGCGCCTGAAGACTACCAGCCTGTATGTGACCCACGACCAGCTGGAAGCCATGACACTGGGTGACCGTTTAGTGGTTCTTAACGCCGGGCAGATTGAGCAAGTGGGCACACCCATGGATATCTACGCCCGCCCCGCCAGCATGTTTGTCGCCGGGTTTATCGGCTCCCCCGCCATGAACATGCTGCCGGTGGATTACTTGAACGAACAAGGCGCCAATGGCCTGCTGGATAACCTGCCCGACGGCACCGATGTCGTCGGCATTCGACCGGATGATATGCATCTAACGCCGCCGACCGCGCCTCACCTAATTGTCGACTCAACGCTGGCGCTGTTTGAAGCCGCGGGGGCCGAAAGCCACCTATATGTGACCCTCGCCGATAGCGACCAGCCTACAGTCATCCGCGTTTCGGGGCAGCCGCCCGTTGCCGAAGGCGAAACCCTGCGATTTTTTGTGACCCGCGACGCTCTGCATCCTTTCAACAGCGCCACGGGAAAACGCACCGGGGATTGAATACCTATCCCCCGAAAGACAAAACAAGAAAAACAAGTCAACGGAGAAACCATGCGCTACGTTTGAGATAAAGCTTACGGATCTCCCTTGATGAGTACTGAACCTTCATACGTCGATGACCTGTATCGTGAGCACTCCCGGCGCGTGCAGGCGACGCTGATACGCCTACTGGGGGATTTTGAACTAGCCGAAGAAGCCATGCAGGATGCCTTTGTGGCGGCGGTTCAACAGTGGCCGGTTAACGGCAAACCTGACAACCCCACGGCATGGCTAATTCGCACCGGCTACCACTGCGGAATAGACCAAATTCGCCAACGCAGTACTGCTCGCCGTCGGGCTCACTTGCTATTACCCACAGATGAAGCGCTGGATCTTGAGCCCACCACCATCGAAGATGACGCCTTGCGGCTGCTATTCACCTGCTGCCACCCAAGTTTGAGCATGGAAGCACGGATTGCCCTGACGCTTCGCGAGATGTGCGGTTTGACCACTGAGCAAGTAGCCAGCGCGCTACTGATGAAGCCTACGACGCTGGCACAGCGTATCGTACGAGCCAAACGCAAAATTCGCGATGCGCATATCCCTTATGCCGTGCCTACCCAGGAAGAGCTGCCCGAGCGTTTACCCGATGTGCTCCAAGTCATCTATCTGGTCTTCAACGAAGGCTACTCGCGCAGCACGGGCGCCAGCGTGGTCGATATCAGCCTAACAAAAGAAGCCATGCGACTGGGTAATGAGCTGGCGCGGCTACTGCCCCAGGGGGAAGTATTTGGGCTGATGGCTTTGATGCTGCTTAATGATGCCCGCCGGGATGCGCGCCAGGATAGCGACGGTGAGCTGGTAACCCTGGATGCTCAGGACAGACGCCTATGGCGCCAAGAGGATATCCAGGTCGGAATAACGTGGCTAGAACAGGCACTGGCGCTCACCCCCACCGGGTACTACACCCTTCAGGCGTCGATTGCCGCCGTACACGCCCAGGCTAGCCACGCCGAGCAAACAGACTGGGGGCGTATCGTCAGACTCTACGATGCTCTCTGCCGACGTTTTCCATCGCCGATTCTGGCGCTGAACCGTGCGGTCGCCATTGCCATGAATGGTGCACCCGATACCGGCCTGAAGTTACTCGACGACATCGCTCATCACCCACAAATCAACCGCTATTATCTATTTCATGCCGCAAAAGCGGATTTACTGCGTCGCCAAGGCCAGCATGAGGCCGCGCGCAGCGCCTATCAACAGGCGCTACTATTGGTCACCCTGGATCCAGAAAAACGCTTTTTGAACAGGCGATTGGCAGAACTCGAAAATTCCCCATAAAAAAATGCTTAGGCTATGTCGATTCAAGACGACGCCAAACGACTACAGAGAGTCACTACCCTGACCAACCAGGAGGCTCTCAATGAAATTCATGCTGATACGCCGTGCCGATGCCAACACCGAGAATGGCGCTATGCCATCCCAGGAAATGCTTGCCGCCATGGCTGCTTATAACCAGCGAATGATCGAGGCTGGCGTGTTTTTGAACGGCGATGGCTTACATCCGACCAGCGAAGGGTGCCTGATCCGTTTCAAAAACGGTGAGCCCACCATCATCCCCGGGCCTTTGTCTCCAGCCAGTGAGCGTATTGCTGGCTATAGTGTGCTCGAAGCCCCCTCCCTGCAGGCGGCTATTGAGTGGGCCCAGCAGTGGCCCACCCAGGATGCCGATGGCAACGTGACCCTTGAGCTACGGCGCTACTTCTCACTGGAGGATTTTGAGCCCGGTGCCGGAATTGAGCAGCACCGTAACCTTGCTCGTATACCGGATGCCATGAACGTGCACGTTGCCTTTCCCGGCACCTGCCGGGAAGCCATGCAGTTCTATGCCGATGTCACCGGAGGGCATCTGGAGTGCCTGTTGACCTATGCTGACACACCCGCCGCTGAACACATGCCGCCTGCCCTCCATGACCGCATTATCCATGCTTCGTTGAACCTACGTGGCCGTCGCTTAATGGGCGCCGATATGGCGGCTGACTGCTATACACCACCGCAAGGGATAGAGGTTCAATTGGAGTATCAGGATATCGAGCAGGCCGCACGAACCTTTGCTCAGCTAGCGGAGGGTGGAAAGATTGTCATGCCGTTCGAAGCAACCTTCTGGTCACCAGGGTTCGGCATGACGGTAGATCGTTTTGACGTCGGCTGGATGGTAAACGTTCCGTCAGACAACTGCCCCTTGGCCACAGAAGGAGACTCCCCATGAAGTACGTTGCGCTGGTCTATTACCAAGAACAGATTATCAACGCCATGAGCGAACAGGCGTGGCACGACCTCAACCAGGAGTGTATTGCTGGGGTTGAGCGCCTGAGCGCCAGCGGCCACTACCTGGCCGGGCAGCCGTTACAACCGACGGAGACCGCCACCACCGTACGCGTGCGCGATGGCGAGACGTTAATCTCCGATGGCCCCTTTGCGGAAACCAAGGAGCAGTTGGCCGGTTTCTACCTGCTCGAAGCCCACGACTTGAATGAGGCGCTGCAGCTGGCTAGCCGTATTCCACCAGCCCGGCTGGGCAGCATTGAGATACGCCCCGTTCGAGAACTCCCCCCTAAAGCAGAATAAAACAGTAATAGGAGAACAGCCATGAGCAAGCTTACACACCCTTATGTAGATGGTTTCGTCGCTGCCGTGCCCAGCGCTAATAAAGATGAGTTTATTGAGCATGCGCGTGCCGCGGCCGTTGTTTTCAAGGAACACGGCGCACTGCGGGTCGTGGAGTGCTGGGGAGACGATGTCCCCGAAGGGGAAGTGACCTCCTTCACCATGGCGGTCAAGCGCAAGGATGACGAAAGCATCATCTTTTCCTGGATAGAGTGGCCATCGCGCAGCGTGCGCGATGAGGCCATGCCGAAAGTCATGCAAGACCCGCGCTTGCAGATGGACGTTAACCCGATGCCCTTTGATGGCAAGCGGCTAATCTTTGGCGGCTTTGAAAGCATCATTGATGAGTAAGCGCTATTCGTGGCCCGGAACTCACGGCGACGCTTCCTGGGCCACCTCCTCTTGCGTCACACCTTCTTGAGCTACATCAGTAATCCGCCCTTCCACCTGGTAGAACACCTCTTTACGTTCCACCATATAGTCGCGCAGCATCTCCCAATCCGTATTGCCGACGATGGTGTTGCGCCCATCTTCATAGGCAGCGCCAAGTACCGTATGACCGTCGCCGCCAGCAGCGGTAAAGTTATTGGTGGCGATGGTGTAAGTACGCTCGGGGTCAATCGCCTGCATTGCGCCTTCCTGGGCAACGCTTAGGCTAACCACCCGCTCGCCCGACGGCTCGCCGCTGTCGTATATCAACTCAACGCCTGCCGACACCTGCAGAAAACCGCCGTCTTCGCCGGGGGCATTGGCCAGGGCGATCTCGAAGGTTTCCAGCAGCTCGGCGCCAGTGACGTCAAGCAGCGTCAGGCGATTGCCAAATGGCTGCACGGCGATCAAATCACCCACAGACACATCCCCACTCTCAATCGCTTCACGGATGCCGCCGCTATTCTGAATCGCCATAACCGTGTCGGGTGCCACCTGCTGCGCAGCATGCAACTGGGCATCGGCGATTAAATTGCCCAGCGCTGTTTCATTGGCACGCACGCTCCGTTCATCGCCACGCCCATGGCGCGGGTTGGGTAGCGTGGAGATTACCTTGGCGCCGACCTGGGTATCCCGCAGTGTCTCAATCTCAGCGGTGTAGGATTCAAGCCGCTTGGCGGCATCAGCGTCCGCTTCGCGATCGTCGGCAGCAAGCAGTTCACCGCTGGCATCCACCACCACGCCGTTTTCGTCGAAGGTGACCTGCATAACGCCCAGGTGCTGGCCATACTCGCCTGCCTGGCCAATCACCGTCGGTGATAGGAGCTTCTCACCAGCGCGGCTCTCGCTCAGCAGCCTGGGGGGCGACACTTGGGTATGGCTGTGACCACCAATAATAATGTCGATGCCTTCGACATGCTCTGCCAGCAGCAGGTCATTACCTACGCTGGTGTCACTGTCGTAGCCCAAGTGGGTAAGGGCAATAATCTTGTTAACGCCCTGCTCTTCAAAGCTTGCCACCATGGCTTCAGCCGCTTGGCGATAATCGCTGATGGTGACGTGGCCAGGGCTGGAAATCGTCTCACTCTCCTGAGTGCTTAACCCAAAGATGCCGATTGGCTCGCCGTTATGCTCAACGATCATGCCGTCATAAAGCGCCCACGCCTGCGGCTCAGCGCTGACTGAATCACCCAACATGTCAGCAAACTCCGGGCCTGCGGAGAAGTCCAGATTCGCCCCTAAAATAGGAAACTCGGCGCCTGCGAAAAACGCCGCTAGCGCTTGGTGCCCCTGTTCCGGGTCACCCAAATCGAACTCATGGTTGCCGGGCACAAAGGCGTCGTAGCCCATTAAATTCATAAATTCGAGGGCATCCTGGCCTTGAAACTCTGTGAAGTAGAGCGTGCCTGTAAAGATATCACCGGCATCCAGCAGCAACCCTTCGCCAAAGCGCTCCTGCGCCTCATTCAGCGTGGTAATTAGATAGGGGTACTGATCGGTACGCCCATGTAGATCGTTGGTGTGAAATAGCGTCAGGGTGTAGTTATCAGCAAAGGCAGGAGGAACGGTGGCAAATAGCGCTGTCCCTAGCGCCAAGCCATAGCGGTGAAAACGCATTTAAATGACTCCTTTCATAACAGTGTTCAGACACTTTAGCAGCAAAGATAGCCTACCAGCGACATTTCGTCTCCATGGTAAAAGTATTGCCTTACCCCCCTCTCCCTAAATTTATATTGAGAGGAATAACTCACCGAGAAAAAGAGCGCCTCTTTTAAGGCAGGCAAGTAAAGCATAAAATATAAAAACGCTAAAAACCGGTGTGGAATTATCCACACCGGTAAAGATCGAAACATGCGAGCTAACTAAAAGCTAAAGAACTAATGCAAAAAACTAATGCAACACTACCGCTAACATCACTCTATTAATTAGAAGTGATAGCGAGCGCCTAATGCGTAGTACATATCTTCTTCGAAGTCATTAACAGCATCCAGGTTACGATCGTTCAGCTCAAGGAACATATCGAAATTGCTAGACAGCTTGTACATTGACCCTAGCGCCCAAGCGTTACGCTCATCGCTAGCGCCGTCTACGTCGATGTTGTAGTAATCGGCGAAGAACTTCCAGGAATCGATGGCGTACGTAGCACCAACGCCGATTTTATCGAAACCACCACCGTTAACATCGTCATCACCGCGGGTTTCATAACCTACACGAGCAGCGAAAGCATCTGTAACAGCAAACTCGCCCGTAGCGCCATAACGCACTTCACCGTTACCGCCACCACGTACCGTATCTTCCACATAGCCAAGCGCTAAACGAGCTGGGCCTGTTTCGTAGACAACACCACCCTGAGTGGCGATAACGGATCCTTCGGAAGTCTGCTCGGCTTCAGTCAAACCACGCTCAGAGAAGTGCTTGGCAGAAATAACCGCCTGAAAACCACTCATTTTAGGCGTTTTATAGCCAATAGAGTCGCCGCGTGCCTGGGTACCACCACCCGCAAACTCGTAGCCGCGCTCAACGTAAACATCGAACGGCGTCATCACGTAGTTATCGTAGAAACTGTTGTAGTTCCCGGCCATAAAGGTACCGAACTGCTGGCTTTCCAGGCCTAGGTAGCTGTTACGTACCTCATCGAAACCAGAGGATGTATTACGCTCATCACCCGTAAAACGCCACTCTACACGGGCGAATGCACGCAGGTCAGAGGAAATCTGGTGGCCAGCGGTAATCCGTAAACGCGAGCCGAAATTACGGAACTCTTCGCCGTTATCAACACCGTTGTCAACACCACCGCCTTCAAGACCCATAGCGATGCGACCATAGATTTCGAGATCGGTACCGTCTTGGTCATAAACGGTTGCTGCTTGTGCTGCAGAGGCTGCCAATAAACCGCTAACGGCTAGGGCCAGTGTCGTTTTTTTAAACATGATCGTTCCCATTGAAGTAGTTAATGCTTGCGCTTGCGAAGGCACAATGAAGGACGAATAACGCCTCAACACAGGGAACCTTAAAGGAGTTATGTTTCATTAATCTTAAAGTTTTATTTTTTGGGAACTTATTTTTTTATGCGATATTAAATAAAACTGCCATCCAAATTTAACATTGAACTGATATTAGAACAGATGGCTGTAGCACTTTGTCTACTAGCCTATTTATTTAAGCGTGTCATCACTTATTCACCTGTTTGTCTCGGCAGTGTCATTCACCCCACCCACACTGTACGAAAACGTGATAAAGGGATGAATCGCTCATGCGGCTCTGCATCGTTAGTGAGACATGGTCACCGGACATCAATGGCGTTGCCCATACGCTGAGCCGGTTAAGCTAT
This sequence comes from Vreelandella titanicae, assembly GCF_014697095.1. Lineage (NCBI taxonomy): Bacteria > Pseudomonadati > Pseudomonadota > Gammaproteobacteria > Oceanospirillales > Halomonadaceae > Vreelandella > Vreelandella titanicae. The sequence continues at coordinate 652,211 of NZ_CP059082.1, forward strand.
GAACTTAACCGGCAAGGAGTGCCGGTGGATGTGATCCGCCCTCGGCCACGATCTGCGGGTAATGCAACCGGTATTAACCGCGAGCTACAGGTGCAGCGCCTTGCCCTACCTGGCTACACCGATGTGCAGGTAGGGCTGGTTAGGCCCGTTACACTGCGCCGCTTTTGGCGCCAACATCGCCCCGATATCATCTATGTAGCGACCCAAGGCCCTCTCGGCTGGGCGGCACGCCAAGCGGCACGGCAACTCAATATCCCCCTGGTAGCGGGCTGGCACACCAACTTTGACCACTACTGTGAAGATTATGGCGTCAATTGGCTGGCCTCGACCACACGCCGCTACCTGCGCTACTTCCATAACGGCTGTGACCTAACGTTAGTGCCTACTCATCAGCAGGCTAAAGCACTGCAGCGTCAAGGGATTCGGGGGGTTCATGTGCTGTCACGCGGGCTGGATGGCGAGCGCTTTTCACCTGCCCACCGTGACCCTTCATTACGCGAACGCTGGGGAGTTAGCGAGCATCAGCCGGTGGCCCTTTACGTTGGCCGACTAGCCGCAGAAAAAAATCTCACCTTGCTCCATGAAAGCCTTCAAGCCATGCGTGAGGTGCGGCCCGATATCGCCCAAGTGATCGTCGGCGATGGCCCCGCACGGGCACAGTTGGAAAAGGCGCTGCCCGACGCCCACTTCACCGGCTTTGTGGGGCAGGGATCGCTTGCTCGCCACTATGCCAGCGCCGACCTGTTTATTTTCCCCTCGCTTTCAGAAACCTGGGGCAATGTGGTGGCGGAAGCCATGGCCAGCGGCTTAGCCGTGGTGGCCTATGATCATGCAGCCAGCGCTGAGCTCATTAGCAGCGGCCACAACGGTGTCACCGTACCCGCTGGCAATAGCACCGCTTTTCAACAGGCAGCAGTTGAGTTGTGCCAACACCCAGCTGACTACGCTCGTTTAGGCCGAGTAGCGCGTTTACGCGCCCTTGAGCAGAGTTGGACAGGTATTGCCGAGCAGTTTTTGCGTTACTTACACCAAGCCCAGGAGGCTCATCATGCGCCCGCGTCCGCTTGTCGTATTCGATCGTCTTGACCTGCTGGAGTGGCAGTTCTGCCAGCGCATTGCGCGGCTATCGATCTACCGCCCCTGGCGAATCACGCTTCAGGCCGCCAGCCGCTTAGGCGATTGGCCTATTTGGGTGCTGCTGATTCTCGCCCAGCCCTGGCTTCAACCCAATGGCGCCTGGCGCGTACTGCAGTACAGCGTTATCGCTCTATTTGCCGTGGCGGTTTATCGACTGGTGAAAACTCGCTTATGCCGTGAGCGACCCTTCATTACCTATAGTGAAGGCATCGAGTGCTGTGAACCTGCCCGCGACCGTTACAGTTTTCCCAGCGGCCACACCATGCACGCGGTGATGTTTAGCGTCTTGGTCGCCGCCCACACGCCCTGGCTACTACCGGTGGTATTGCCATTAACGCTTCTAATAGCGGTCTCACGGGTAGGCTTAGGGCTGCACTATGTCAGCGATGTACTGGCAGGGGCAGCGATGGGCTACGCTTTTGCCTTGGCCAGCCTGTATTGGATGGGGTAAAGCGCGTCCTGCCCCCTTAATGGACAACCCTTTGATGGACAGCCAGCGCAAAAACGCCCGCATAAGCGGGCGTTTTACTTTCAAGGCAGATAGTTAAACGTCGGGCGGCATGTCATCGCGTTCATCAATACTGGCCGTAAACGATGTCTTAAACATCATATACACGCCCACGCCTGAAAACCCTAAGAACAAAACAAACATGCATAACATCAATGCCATCGCCATAATCTTGTCCCTGATCGTGCGCGGTCGTTACGTTGACGTTTTCTAACCGCTGCATTTTGGTTTCATCGAAGGATAGACCAAAATCACACTTTTTTCTGTACAAAAGCTGTGCAAAAACCAGAGCCTTATAGAAAGTACTTATCTATCAAATAATTATTTAAATCACACATGCGAAAAAACCACCTCACTTGCATGAGATGGTTGATTCGCATCGATCCGCTCCCTGGTTTGATGAACAGCGCCTCCTTACGCTGCAACCAGTGAGTGGGCTAATTGTCCCTTAAACATCCTGTTCGTTTTTCGGCTTCCTGCCTTCCATTTTGCTGTTAGCCCACTCACTCAGTTACTGGTGAAAAATGTTAACTCGACTAGCGTTAAGTGACTGAATTTAAAAATGACTTATTTTATTCATTTGCGAGTATTTACTTGGTTTTTTGCTGGATTCTACTTAGTAAATGCAGGCAATGAGCCAAACCATGCCAATAACGAATATAAACATTAAAAAACAACTACTTAAAAAAATAAAAAGTGAATGAAAAAGCACTCTCCACCTCTATTTTCCATGTATAGAAGTGGCACATGCGACATAAACATACGGTTTCGAGGCACACTGCTATGCTTCCTTGTGTTTAAACGTATTGAAAACCGTAGCGTATCGTCACGACAGAGGGTATTTTTGCTTTCTACTCCTTTCACTAACGGTATGCCTTCGAAGGAGGCTTTTATGAAACGCACTATCGCCCTCGGCTTCGTGATGGTGGTGACCCTGATGCTGGTCAGTGGCTGTAATACCATTCGCGGTGCGGGTGAAGACCTTCAACAGGGTGGCGAAGCTATCCAGCGTGCAGCGAGCTAACCGTTATGATGACCGTTTATCTATCCCATGGCCTTGAGAGCGGGCCAGGCGCACTGAAAACCCAAGCGATGAAAGGTGTTGCGCAAAAGCTGGATGACTGTGAGCCGGTGGTCATGGATTATCGAGGCATAGCAGAACCACAGCAGCGCCTTGAATACCTGCTGAGAGTATTAGCCGAGCGCGGAGATGATCCTGCCCAGTGTGTACTGGCAGGCTCCAGCTTGGGGGGTTGGCTAAGCGCGGCAGTTAGCGCTCAGCAGCCGGTGTTGGGCTGCTTTCTGCTGGCGCCTGCATTGGGACTTGCCGACTATCCGGAAACGTCACCGGTTATTCAGGCGCAGCACAGCCATATTATTCACGGCTGGCGTGATGATGTGGTTGCCCCTGAACCGGTGATCGAACGTGCTCGTCTTCAGCGCCTATCGCTGCGGATGGTTGACGACGATCACCGCCTGCACGCGAGCCTGGAGACTATTTTATGTGATTTTGAGCGCTTCTTATGCCAGTGCGCCACGCCTAATCACTACGATTAGCAAGGCTAGTTAAAGCAAACATTCGACACGAGCACTTCGATCCTATACAAATAGTGTACAAGAGACATTGATAGCGAGGAGATTGCTCATGTTAGGTATGTTTAAGCGTGACCCCAAAAAGAAGCTTCAACAAGAGTATGAGCGCAAACTACAAGCCGCCATGGAGGCTTCACGCAATGGCGATATGCGTGCCAATGCCACACTTACTGAAGAAGCCGAAGCGTTACTTGCCGAAATCAGGCGCATTGAAGCGACACAATAACTGCCATAGACAACGCGGTTGCTGCCCAGCGTCACTTCGGCAGCCTACCCAAGCCCAGGGTAGTGGTGGCAGGATGAGCAGCCACTCACCAGTAGCGACTGCACTTTGCCCACCCCCACCACCCTAGCCGATGCGGTATATATACTCGCTGGCGACTAGGAGCCTGTCTGGCTTGGCCGATCGTCGCGAGAAGCACGAATTTTGAGCCAAATTTATCGATCGATTGAGGCGAATAGCGTGCTATTTAACTAAATCGATCGAATAAAGTTGGCCAAAATACCGGGATTCGCAGTAGATCAGTGTTAAGCCAGACAGGCTCCTAACGTTTACTCGTCAGCGAGTGCCGGTAGCAGTGTTTTCAGTTTACGCGTGAGCGTATTGCGCCCCCAGCCCAGCAGCTCGGCGGCTTCACCTTTGCGCCCGCCGGTATGTTTTAGCGCTGTCTCAATCAGAATCCGCTCAAAATCGGGCACCGCTTCTTCCAGTAGATGGGTATGGCCTTCGGCCAGGGCATGATCCGCCCAGTCACGAAACGCCGTGCGCCAATCGCCGTGGGCGCTGCTTTCAGAAGCGCTGGGTGAACGCAGCTCCGGCGGTAGATCTTCAACCAGAATCTCACGCCCTGATGCCATCACGGTGAGCCAACGGCAGATATTTTCTAACTGCCGCACGTTGCCGGGCCACGGCAAACGCGTTAGGTGGGCTTCCGCTTCGCTGGTCAGCACCTTGATATCGGTCGTCAGCTCTTTCGCCGCTTCAGCTAAAAAGTGCCGCGTTAAACGAGGGATATCTTCGCGGCGCTCGGCAAGCTTGGGCAGGTGAATACGGATCACGTTCAGGCGGTGGAACAAATCCTCCCGGAAGCGGCCGTCATCCACCAACACTTCTAAGTTTTGGTGGGTGGCAGCAATAATGCGCACATCCACTTTGACCGGCGTATGCCCGCCAACGCGATAGAACTCTCCATCGGCCAGCACGCGCAGTAGCCGCGTTTGGGTTTCAGCGGGCATATCGCCTATTTCGTCTAAAAATAGCGTACCGCCGTTGGCTTGCTCAAACCGCCCCTGGCGCTGCTGGGTCGCCCCGGTAAAAGCCCCCTTCTCGTGACCAAACAGCTCAGACTCAATCAAATCACGGGGAATCGCCGCCATATTGAGGGCAATAAACGGCTTGCCCTCACGAGGGCTATGCTGATGGAGTGCCTGGGCAACGCGCTCTTTGCCGGTTCCCGACTCCCCATTAATCAACACCGTGATGTGGGAGTGCGAGAGGCGACCAATGGCACGGAACACCTCCTGCATGGCGGGCGCTTCACCGATAATTTCGGCGTTCAAGCCTTCCGGCACGGTCACCGGACGTTGGCGTTCACGGGCGTGAGCCACGGCGCGACGTACCAGCGCCAGGGCCTCGTCAACATCGAACGGCTTGGGTAGGTATTCAAATGCCCCGCCCTGATACGAGGCCACGGCGCTGTCCAGGTCGGAGTGCGCGGTCATCACGATCACCGGCAGGTCAGGATGCGCTTCGCGTACCCGGGACATTAGATCCAGCCCGTCGATACCTGGCATACGAATATCGGTAACCAGCACGTCGGGTGGATTTTCCAACAAACGTGTCAGGGCAACGTCGGCGCGCTCGATACACTCAACGTCAAGGTCGGGTTGCGCCAAGGCGCGCTCCAACACCCAGCGGATAGCGCGGTCATCATCGACAATGACCACCCGCGCAACATCATTACGTGCAGCCTCAGTCATGACGCTTCTCCGGTGAAATTAATAACCATGGGAATCAGTAAACGAAATTCGGTGTGTCCAGGACGTGAATCGCATTCAATCAATCCTTGATGCTGGTGCAAAATCGACTGGGCAATAGAGAGCCCAAGGCCGCTGCCTTCCGCGCGTCCCGACACCATGGGGTAAAACAGTGTTTCCTGCAGCGTATCGGGAATACCGGGGCCGTTATCGATCACGGCGACTTCACTGACCAGCCGGTGACGTTCGGCGCCAAGCGTAAACTGGCGACGGGCGCGGGTGCGTAGTATTAAAGTGGGCTCCGGCGTTTGTGCATCGCTCATGGCCTGTACCGCATTGCGCGCCACATTGAGCACCGCCTGAATCATTTGCGATTCATCGCCGGAAAGATCGGGCAAGCTGGGGTCGTAATCACGGCTGATTGTCACACTAGGGTGTTCGGCAATCAGCAGCGCCCGCACTCGCTCCAGCACCTTGTGGATGTTGACTGGCTCGTGTTTAAGCATCCGGTTAGGGCCGAGCATGGAGTCGACCAGGTCGCGCAGCCGATCCACCTCTTCAACAATGATATGGGTATATTCGCGCAGCGCCGGGTCGTCTAGATCACGCTCTAGTAGCTGTGCTGCCCCGCGAATGCCACCCAGCGGGTTTTTGACTTCATGGGCGAGCCCGCGGGCGAGCACCTTGATGGTCTCCTGGCGTGTGGTTAGCGCCTCTTCCCGGGAGATCTGCATCAGCCGATCCCGCGGCTCTACTTCCAGTAGCAGCTCATCGTCGGATAAGGGCGTCACCGTGTAGTCCACCGTGAGCGGTTCGCTATTCAACGGGGTAATGCGTGCTTCACGCTGGGTATAGGGGTGAAACGCATCCCGCGCCTTGGCCAATACTTCGTCAATGCTTACATCCCCGCCAAGTAGCGTATCCAGGCTGATGCCGTGAACACGGCTAAGGCTGACCGCTAACAACGCTTCAGCGGCAGGGTTCATCCATCGCACACGCAGTTCGCCGTCTAGCAGCAATACCGCTGTGGTGAGATGCTCAAGCAAACGCTGATGCATGGTGGTGTCCTGAAAAATCGCGTCTTCCATCGCCGATACAGACCTACAGGTGGATGATCAATGAGGGAGCTGCAAAAAGCGCGCCAACTATACGTTTATGTCCATTTGCACGGCTTGCGGGCATCGCAGCGAAAGAGCGCGAATCGTTTTAGCGCACTTGCCGTGCCAAATGCTCCTGCTCATGCACCACTTTAGTGCACCCAGGTTTTGGTAGGTAATACTTAGGGCTGTTTTTTTGATCGCGTTTATTAAAGCGCTCTTAAGGAACCGTAATCGTCACCGCTGCCGTGCGGTGCTGTAAACGCTGGCTGCTCTCCAGCATTCTGCCTGGATCTCGTGCCCCCTTGCGGCAGGCCCGTTAACCAGAAGACATCGCTGTGCAGCGCTTTCTGGCTAATCTCGCCATTCACCAACAGCCGTACCTGATTGTCGTCGCGCAACGGTGGCGCAATAACCACCTCCACCACGGTCATCCCCTCTTCCACCTGTGCGCCTTGCTGGGGCAGAGCGATGGAAAAGTGGTCGCAGGGCATAAAGGGCTGCTTGGGTTATCGGTAAAGGTAACGTTGCCGTGCTGATCGGTCACCCGATACACCGCCTGCCCGAACGCCGTGCCACCCACTCCCCCACGCCCAAGAGAGCTACCAGCACACTGCTCATCGCCCCTCTGGCACGCTTCTCAGCCTCCCAGCAATAAAAAACCCCGCCGTAGCGGGGTTCTATTGGCAATCATTGTTACCACCGCCTGGCTGATAGTAACAGCCAAGGGCGAGTAACGCTGATTCGCAGCTGTACTTAACAGCTATAGTACATATCAAACTCGATGGGGTGAGTGGTCATACGAATACGCTCCACTTCTTCCATCTTGAGGTCAATGTAGGCATCGATCATTTCGTCGGTGAACACGCCACCTTCGGTCAAGAACGCACGGTCAGCGTCGAGGGCTTCCAGTGCTTGATCCAGGCTGTGCGCCACAGTCGGTACTGACTTGCCTTCTTCTGGCGGCAGGTCGTACAGGTTTTTGTCCATGGCATCGCCAGGGTGGATCTTGTTTTTGATACCGTCGATACCCGCCATCAACATGGCAGAGAACGCCAGGTAAGGGTTGGCAGTCGGATCAGGGAAGCGCGCTTCCACACGCTTGCCTTTCGGGCTGGCGGTGTAAGGAATACGGATTGAAGCCGAACGGTTGCGGGCACTGTAGGCCAGCATGACCGGCGCTTCAAAGCCAGGCACCAGACGCTTGTACGAGTTGGTAGAAGCGTTAGTAAAGGCGTTCAGGGCACGGGCGTGCTTGATGATGCCGCCGATGTAGAAAAGCGCCATTTCAGACAGACCAGCGTACTCGTCACCGGCGAACTGGTTGTTGCCATCTTTCCAGAACGACTGGTGAACGTGCATACCCGAACCGTTATCACCGACCAGCGGCTTCGGCATAAAGGTGGCCGTTTTGCCATACGCGTGGGCCACGTTGTGGATCACGTACTTCATTTCCTGAACTTCGTCAGCTTTCTTCACCAGCGTGTTGAACTTAACGCCGATTTCGTTCTGACCTGCGTTGGAAACCTCGTGGTGGTGTACCTCGACGGTCTGACCAATCGCTTCCAGGGTATTACACATTGCGCCACGAATATCGTGGAAGCTATCGACCGGAGGAACCGGGAAGTAGCCGCCTTTAACGCGCGGGCGGTGGCCAAGGTTGCCGCCTTCAACGACACTGTCGGTTGCCCAGGCGCCTTCGTCGGAAGTGATTTTGTACATGGAGCCCTGGATATCAGACTTCCAATGCACTTCGTCAAAGATAAAGAATTCAGGCTCAGGGCCGAAGAACGCGGTGTCGCCCAGGCCAGTAGACTGCAGGTAAGCTTCTGCGCGCTTAGCGATAGAGCGCGGGTCACGATCATAGCCTTGCATAGTGGCCGGCTCGATGATGTCACAGCGCAGCACCAGCGTCGCATCTTCGGTGAAGGGGTCAAGGTAGCCCGTACCATCTTCCGGGCGCAGAATCATGTCGGATTCGTTAATGCCCTTCCAACCTTCAATAGAAGAGCCATCGAACATTTGGCCATTCTCGAAGAATTCTTCGTCTACATCGCGCGCAGGCACGGTCACGTGCTGTTCTTTACCGCGAGTGTCGGTGAAACGCAGATCTACCCATTTAACATCGTGTTCTTCAATTAGCGCGAGAGTCTTGGCTGACATAGTGTCCTCCGGTATGAGCGTGGCTTAAAGCTAACGACAGTAAGCTACCGATAAAAGTGTTGTTCGACAAAATACGTGCTAAACCGCACGTTTGTCATTCTTGTTCGCTCAACGTTTGCCTGACATTGGTTAACAAATCGCTCAGCGAGCATTTCAGACCGGCTATCGTTTTAGCACGCCGCAGGGCTTATGCCTACGGCCCGCTAGCCGCTTGCAAATACAATGCAGAGAACATGCCAACACTGCACCAATATGGCATAAAAAAACAACAACTATCTGTTTTATAAACATTAAAAAATGGCTTCGAATGCCTCTTGATGACGCATAACGGCGCAACAGGCTATTCTGAACCGTCTAAAAAACCTCTTATGCACCAAAATAGAACAAAAATAATGCCGCACGCCCCATCAAAGTGCACAAGTCATACTAAGCGCTGTTTTTTAGCTCGCAAATTTTTTTACTTGCTACGCAAATAAACCAGCTACTACAATAAATTACAATTTGATAGATTTGCTCACAATCGGAGTCGGCAAATGGGATCGGTCTGCTTTATCGTTGATGCCATGGTGACGGGTGAAATGTTGCCACGCCACTTAAAATCCATACGTGAATCCGGTGTCGCCGACCACTTGCTGCCCATTTTGGTGACAGCCACTCAAGCGCAAGCACGCCTGAGTGCTATTGAACAGCGCTACCATGCTCATTCGCTGATTACACCATCAAGGCCGCTGGGGGCTCGCTTGAATAAAGCCGCGTTTACCAGCCAAGCAGAGTGGCTCATCATTGCGCTGCAGAAAAAACCACTGCCTGCGGAGCTTTGGTGTGCACTCTATTCACAGCTCAACACTTACACCCTTGACGCCTTGATTATTGGCCTCACCCGGCCATCGCTGTCGGAACGCATCCTGCGGCGCTTATTGGCCAGTGCTTTACTTTTGCCGCCCTACATTGCCGTGAGGCGAGCCTGGCTAGAGCGCTTGGGTGGGTTTGACCCTGAGCTGGACGATAACAGCGCGATCGACGATTTTCTGCAACGTTTACACGCCTGCCCTACGCGTTTAAAAACCTACAACGGAAACCTGCTTAGACTAACGAAAGAGCCAGAAAACCCTTTTCTGGCTAACGCCCCGGTTACGGCTTTCACTCCACGCCCATAATGCGTTTTCTGCCGCTATCTACCGATATCATCCACAGATACCATCCACCGCCACTCTCTGACTAACTTACCTTTAATCGCTTGCCGAACAGCATGGCGCCCAGTGTCGTGGTATTGGCGAGCTTATTAAGCCCCACTGACCCCACCACACCAACCGCCATAAGCGCCAGTGCATACACGCCAATGGGCAACGACAACGGCTCGACAGCCAGATCAGCGAGCACAAAGAACATGGGGTGAGCCAAGTAAATGCCAAACGAATACGCATTAATGTGGCGCACCCACAAAGGCGCAGGACGCCCGGCCAAGTAGCGCATGGCACACAGCGTGAACAGCACGAAGAAAGGAATGACCCACACCTCTTTGGAAGAGAAGGCCAGCCAACCTGCAAAGGTCGCGGCAATAATCAGCGCCACCATTAGCACCAACCAGACCGGGCGGGCCATTTGCTGCATCCAGGCAGGCCGCGCCAGCATCACGCTCTCAGGGGGTAGCGGGTAGTAGCGCACCAGCACCAGGGCAAGAAAAAACACATAGATCCAACCCAGTGGAGCAATCCACAGCAGATAGCCGGGCAGGTCAACCTCAAACCAGTAAGCCAACCCCCAATACGCCATGCTGATCACACAAGCGCCCCACAGCCACGGCACCGGGTTCAAACGCCACAGCTGCCAACGGGTAAACAGCCAATAGGCCACATAAAACTGCATCGCAATAATCAAAAAATAGCCATGCCAGCCCGCGTACACATAATACTCAATGGCGTTGGCCACGAACCCCACCGGTTCATCCGATGGCTGTTGGCTTAGCCATTCAGCCGTCGAATAAATAAAGCCATACACAAAATAGGGCACCATTACATACTTCACGCGCTGGGCAAGGAACCCTTCCGGCACGGATTTATCGTAGCGAACGGCAAACACAAAGACCGCAATAAACAGGAAAATCGGGGTACCCAACACCAGCGGTATGCGCATCAAATCGGTGGCAACGTTATCGAGGCGCTGATTGACATGATCTAGTAAGTGAAACAAAAAAACGGCTATACAGCCGTAAGCACGCAACCAATAGATCTCTTCAATTTTGCGCATTGGGCCTCCCGCCTCGACCTACTCCTACCCTGGCATTTTGCATGGCGATGATGAATGACTATGCTAACTGACTGTCTTATATGGCTATGATGAACAATAAAAGCCTTCGCGCTGTCCGACCCCATTGAACAGTTTTAATTCCCGGAGGAAACGTGTTCATCCCCAAGCCACCAGTATTCTCGTACCGATTTCACGCCCTACTTACGGCATTTATTGGCTGGCTAACGTTCAGTGGCCATAGCTTAGCCAGCGAGGTTGAACACCATCAGTTTTTCTCGCCCACGCTAGGTTACGACTACCCCTACAGTATTTATTTACCCGACAATTATGACGCCCAAGCGACAGACGCGTATCCGGTCGTTTATATGCTGCACGGCTCATTTAACACTGACCGCGACTGGGTTTCTCGCGGCAACTTGCAGCAGGTGGCGGATAGGTTAATCGCTGCCGGGCATATTCCTCCGGCCGTTTTCATTATGCCCGGCAGTCGCAGTTGGTGGGTAGATGGCCACAACGAACCCGCCCGCAGCGCATTTTTTAACGACCTAATGCCACATGTGGAAGCAACCTATCGCGTGGGACAAGAGCGCCACCTGCGTGGCGTGGCAGGCTATTCCGCTGGCGGTTACGGCGCACTCAACTTTGCCCTGGAACGGCCTGAACTGTTTGCCGCGGTAGCCGCGCTAAGCCCCGCCAGCTACGCCCCCCTGCCGCCGCGTAACTCCACCGCCTGGCGCCACCCCTCATTTATCAATGACCAGGGCCGATTTGATCGCGAGCTGTGGCAAAACCTTAACTACACCAACTATTTGGAAGAGTATCGCCTGCGCGTAACCCCTCGCGGTACCGAAGATGAGGGCGACCTTTCCCCCGTACCGCTGTATATCAGCGCCGGGCGAAGCGACGTTTATGATGCAGAATTTCACGCCCGCATACTGCGCCAAGCCATGGAACGCATCCAGCCCAACGATGTGCGCCTCGACCTCTACCCCGGTGGCCATACATGGAAAGTATGGCGCGCCAGCCTACCGGCAGCGCTAAACTTTCTCTTTCAATACGTGGGGCAAGAAAACAGCCCAGTGGTGGAGACCAACAGGGCGGAGGATGAACAGCATACATAACCCCATTGAAGGCACTACACTGAAACTACACTCATCACGTCATTCAACAAGACAAGGAAGACAGCGATGCACCAGCATATCGAATGGGACGAACCTGGCAGCGCCAGTGTTATGCAGTACTTTAAAAAACACCCGGATCAAAGCAGCCAACCCGACCCGGGCGACATCATTTCCGCACGCTACCAAGGCGCCATGGTGCGCGTCAAAGTAGAAGCCTACCGAGAAGATGACGCCGTCAGCATCGGCGAAGTCGCCGCCATCATCGACACCAACGGCGGCCGCCACCAAAGCCACGACAAGCTGGAAGTCGGCCACATCGTCCGGGTACCCGACGACAAACGCGCGCTAGAAACACCGCCGCAAGAAGATTAAAGCCCTAGCATTGATCGAAATTCAGCGAAAGCCACCCACGCGGTGGCTTGTTAGGGCGAATTTGAATAGCTGCTCGGCAATACGCGCATGACCACTTATTACGGGCCATGCACATTCCGAGTAGCGCGGCGTAGGCCCCAGCGCACTAGCAGCGGTGGCCCGGCGCGAAAGCACCGCGCAGCGTATAAGGGTACATACCTTACATCAAGCTTCATTACTGCCTGGGCGGCAGCGAACTGCGGATGGGATGGGGAGACTCGAACTCCCACACTTTTCCGAGCTATCTGAACGGTAACACCCACATTGCCACTCATTACGGATCATGCACATTTCGAGTAGCGCGGCGTAAGCGTTAGCGCACCCGCGAAAGCACCGCGCAGCGGTGCCACGGGCACACTCAATAAATCTATAACCATACTGCCTGGGCGGCAGTGCACAAGTATGGCACGAGCTCGTCCTCAACGGCAGCTTTCTGATCTGCCTGGGCGGCAGCTAACTTGTTGTGCCGGAGCGAAGTAATCTCCAATAATTTCTGAGCTGCCTGCACGGCAGCGAACGTATGCTGGATCAAACTTCCGAGCGCCTGTCATTTCTGAGCTGCCTGCACGGCAGCGAACCCTGGAGAATAGAAGCCAAGGACGCTCAGACATTTCTGAGCTGCCTGCACGGCAGCGAACCTTATCCAGCATGGCCCGGGCATCGTCGTTGTTTTCTGAGCTGCCTGCACGGCAGCGAACTTGGCCTTCGGCATCGGTTAGGACGCCAGAATTTTCTGAGCTGCCTGCACGGCAGCGAACGGCATGCGTCCAAGTGAAGCCGCGCGACTGGTTTTCTGAGCTGCCTGCACGGCAGCGAACTTGACCTGTTCGTCGTTAATAGCACGCTGACTTTTCTGAGCTGCCTGGGCGGCAGCGCACGAATCAGCTTTATGCCCGGGCTGGCTACTCAATTTCTGAGCTGCCTGGGCGGCAGCGCACGCACTGCCGCCGTAGCAAAGGCCCAGGCCAAATTTCTGAGCTGCCTGGGCGGCAGCGCACACCACTGCACTCTCCGATGCGGCCTATCGCTATTTCTGAGCTGCCTGGGCGGCAGCGCACCAGCTAACCCATCATTTCCAACCAAGCTGTCATTTCTGAGCTGCCTGGGCGGCAGCGCACCTTCTGGGTTGGGTGAATGCGCTTTTCGTTTATTTCTGAGCTGCCTGGGCGGCAGCGCACCATCTAGGTTGCTGAGCCATTTGCAGCTCCTATTTCTGAGCTGCCTGGGCGGCAGCGCACGGTACTAAAGAGTGGATGTACCGCTACCACTTTTTCTGAGCTGCCTGGGCGGCAGCGCACATCGACCTTCAAAACTTTTCAAGCAGCTTGTCTTTCTGAGCTGCCTGGGCGGCAGCGCACGACGAGACGACGCCCGCCGAGCTGTTCGCAGATTTCTGAGCTGCCTGGGCGGCAGCGCACGTTAGCGTCTTCCAGGTCTTGCCGCGTTTTGCTTTCTGAGCTGCCTGGGCGGCAGCGCACCGGAGGAAGATGAGCTCAAAGCGCTGCTAGAATTTCTGAGCTGCCTGGGCGGCAGCGCACATCATGTTGATTCTCTACCCCTGATTCGGCGATTTCTGAGCTGCCTGGGCGGCAGCGCACAACAGCCATTCATAGAGCTTTACCGGCTTCTGTTTCTGAGCTGCCTGGGCGGCAGCGCACTTTGTGTCTATATCTGGGGCGCTTCGCCCCAATTTCTGAGCTGCCTGGGCGGCAGCGCACTTTCATAAATCCTCGGTCACAAGGTAGTCGGATTTCTGAGCTGCCTGGGCGGCAGCGCACGTATTTTACAATGGCAATGACGCAACCATGGTTTTCTGAGCTGCCTGGGCGGCAGCGCACATTGCTCGCGCATCTACGCCGCCATCAAGGCCTTTCTGAGCTGCCTGGGCGGCAGCGCACTTCCGGAATCAGCATTTCATTGACGGCTTTGCTTTCTGAGCTGCCTGGGCGGCAGCGCACGCTAGGCTATCGAAACGAAGCGGAGACATTCATTTCTGAGCTGCCTGGGCGGCAGCGCACTCTTTGTTTTCGATAAACCTATCAAACGTCCATTTCTGAGCTGCCTGGGCGGCAGCGCACTGCAACATTTGGCTATAATGTTCTAGTTGTTATTTCTGAGCTGCCTGGGCGGCAGCGCACGGTAAGGGTTGTTCAAAGACAGTCCACCGGCTTTTCTGAGCTGCCTGGGCGGCAGCGCACTATTTTCCTGAACAGATTTTCCTTTTGGTGCATTTCTGAGCTGCCTGGGCGGCAGCGCACCTGCGTGACTCATGCGAGTATTCATATCATCATTTCTGAGCTGCCTGGGCGGCAGCGCACATGAGCACTTGCCATCTTTGGGCGTGTGAACATTTCTGAGCTGCCTGGGCGGCAGCGCACACTACGGGTGGAATTAGGTCTATAGTTCTCCTTTTCTGAGCTGCCTGGGCGGCAGCGCACGAGGCAAGAATCGGCGGCGGCCTGATTCAGGATTTCTGAGCTGCCTGGGCGGCAGCGCACTCTTGTGTGACGGGGAAACGCCGCTCGATATTTTTCTGAGCTGCCTGGGCGGCAGCGCACCCAGCGGTTCCACAGCCAGCCGCTGTTATCAATTTCTGAGCTGCCTGGGCGGCAGCGCACCTTTAGATGGAGATGGCTTTATTTATTTCAGTTTTCTGAGCTGCCTGGGCGGCAGCGCACGACCTGACGAACAATTCATTTCCGCGTTACGATTTCTGAGCTGCCTGGGCGGCAGCGCACGCTCAAACATCAGAAGAGCTGAAATTGATGAATTTCTGAGCTGCCTGGGCGGCAGCGCACGGGCTTGTTTACGACCGGACGTTTGTCATTCATTTCTGAGCTGCCTGGGCGGCAGCGCACATAAAGGTTGAGAATACTGCCACCGGCCATCATTTCTGAGCTGCCTGGGCGGCAGCGCACTTGACAGATTC
Organism: Vreelandella titanicae; assembly: GCF_014697095.1. Taxonomy (NCBI): domain Bacteria; kingdom Pseudomonadati; phylum Pseudomonadota; class Gammaproteobacteria; order Oceanospirillales; family Halomonadaceae; genus Vreelandella; species Vreelandella titanicae. The sequence goes on from NZ_CP059082.1 coordinate 667,394, forward strand.
GTCTAAGCGGCTAACGCTTGAGTTTCTGAGCTGCCTGGGCGGCAGCGCACCCCTGGACGTTGATAGCGGCGACGGTGACAGATTTCTGAGCTGCCTGGGCGGCAGCGCACCTTCGGTTTCGTCGGTGTCAATCTCAGCTTCATTTCTGAGCTGCCTGGGCGGCAGCGCACATACATTTAGAAAAGTTGCAAATAAAACCAGCTTTCTGAGCTGCCTGGGCGGCAGCGCACTGAGTCGCTTGAACTTACAGTTTGATGCGACTTTTCTGAGCTGCCTGGGCGGCAGCGCACGCTAAGCGTGTCAATTTGCGCCAAGTCGCCCATTTCTGAGCTGCCTGGGCGGCAGCGCACGTCGTACGGGTACGAAAATCACGGCTACGGCATTTCTGAGCTGCCTGGGCGGCAGCGCACCTTAAATTTGGCGACTATCAGCGCGGCATGGTTTTCTGAGCTGCCTGGGCGGCAGCGCACCTGCTGCTGAGCGCGCTCCAATATTCCGTCTATTTCTGAGCTGCCTGGGCGGCAGCGCACGTGCTGACGCTCAAGAGCATCAAGCTGTGAGCTTTCTGAGCTGCCTGGGCGGCAGCGCACTAGAATGTTCAAAATGCGGCCACGTTGTTTATTTTCTGAGCTGCCTGGGCGGCAGCGCACTAGAGCATATCAAAATTAATGTGCTGATTGTTAAAGAGCTTTAGCCAAAAAAAGCGGTATCACCCTTTTTCGAGCGACACCGCTAAGTGATTGATTATTGGTCGCCTATTTTCATGTTAGAAAAAAGGGGCAAAACCACGGCACTGTGGCGTCAGGGCTTAAGCCATAGTGATTAAACGAACCCGCCACCGGTTTTTCCTGAGGCTTGCCGTGTTCAATAAACAGGCTAAAGCGCTGCTGGGTGGAGCGGCTGTTTATTTGCACGAAGGGTAGCTCAATGCGCCGCGCCGCTAGCTTGGCATAAATCTGCTGCGCTTCATCTTCCGAAATGTCATGCCGCTTGGCATAGCGTTTGGCACGGCTTGGGCTGCCCGTATTGAACTGCTTGCGCGCGACGTTGAAGTGCTGAGAATTGGCGGGCACGGCAAGCAGCTCGCTGACTTGGGTGTGATCGCGCATGCCGGTGAGCCAATCAGCGCCCATCAATTGCCCCAGCCGTGCCTGAGTGCCATGCAAACGCAGGTGATCACCTAATGTACGAGCACGGACTCCATGCTTATGGGCTGGGAAGCTAACGCCTATATCCGTTGCCTGTAGGTCAAATAGCACTCGATGCAGCTTGTTGTAGAGCGCGCCCATCAGCATCGGCGGAGCGAAATCGGGGTCGGGCCTTAGCCGAATATCAATATAGTGATCCATGGTTTACCCCGCTTCGCCGAATACACCGCCGCGAATCAGGATCGCCATAACAAAGTGCTGATCTTCTTTCGTAGGTACTTGATCCTTGATCATCCAGTTATCTAGCAGAGAGTAGAAATCAGCCTTCTGCTTGGGCTGGCGGTACGCTTTGCCCTGCGTGGTCACTGAGCCATACGGCTCAACAGCAATAGGGCCTAGGTCTTCATCGTTTTCATTGGGGTACCAGGTGTCGATGGTACGAATGGCATTACCCAGTTTCTGCGAGTGAATACCGGCAATCTTGCTAACGTGATAAAGCGTTTTGCTCTTATCCCCCCGGCCCCGGTCAAGAATCAGCTCTTGGGACGGGAACACTTCTTGGCCACTGCCCACACGCACATAAGCCACTACCTCAAGCAGTAAGTGCTGCTCACCCGCCAACGCGGAGGCGATAACACCGGCGAGTTCTTTAAGCTCAGCGGTGTCCTCGAAAGCTCGTAACGAAAGCGACAGTGCATCAAACGTCCACTCTTTGGTGGTTTTACCCTGCGCCAATTGTCGAACGCTTACTTCAACTTGCTCTGCGCCCATGCGGTTACGCCACAGAAAGCGGCCATTAGCGAGGTTATTGGCGTAACGATGTGCCAGCTCGCCGAAGCCTTGTGCTTGTTTATACTCGGCAACTGCCTGTTCCAGCTTGGCTTGGTACTCGGCGTTATTACAGGCCGAAGGTGTTCCAGCACCGGCTAATACACGCAACGTAAAACGCGCGACTAAGGTATCTGCATTGTGGGGTAGCGTGGCGACATCGACGGTTTGTAGGTTGGGGTTTTCAATCGCGGCATCTAATTTAGCGGGATCTTGGTCTTTCGCTTTCAAGCGATTAGAAATAGTGCCGCGCACCGATTTTTCACGCACCTCAACCGGCTGCCACTGCTGTTCATCTTGGCGCTTATCCCAATTAATGGCATAAAGCAGTGCGTCAGAAGGGTCGAGCTTACGCTCAAAAGCAAGGACGGAAGCGGTTTTAAGGGTATCGTTTTTAGCCATGATAAAGCTCCTGATTTATTGTGCTGAGGCGCGAAGGTGGTAATCGTTATTGAGTCGGTAAAGTCCCGCTTCTTCGTCGTTATCAACGTACCAAAGCAGGTCTTCAGGTTGCTTCATGCGGTGCGGGCTGACCCATTCACCAATGGAGTAGAGGCTTTCGACAAAGCGAAAATGGGTCTTGGTATCGCGGGCGTGGGCCACCTCGCCGGGCTGGAAAAGCTCAGAGATCGCGCCATACCCGACAGGAATAGGCACTAACCATCCGCGATAGGGCCGCTGCGCCTGCCAAACGGGCTTCTCATTGGGTTCGTCCTCATTTTCTACCGTGCAGACATGGTTAAGACGGGAAAGGTCTAGCCACGCATCCAACAAGCTGGCCTCGGGGTTGTGCTGTTGCAGTGTTCTGAGGTGTTCGGTGAGGTAGTCATCGCGCAGGGTTAGCGCAAAGCCAGGTAGCCAGCGCCGTTTTAGGCGCGCGAACTGCTTGTACCGTTTGTCTTCATCGTCATCCAGCGTGACCCACTGCGGGCGTTGTTTATGGGTTGGTACCGCACGGTTAGGGATGACACTGCCTCCGGCAATGCGCATGCCCGAAACAATCTCTCCGATTTGTTTAGCGATATTCTCAGGCCCGCTTTCTGTAGCGCCGGTATCAATCGTAAAGATCAGCGTGATATCCAGATGGACGCGCCCTTCTTCTACAAAAGATGGGGTTGTGTAACTGCCATCTTTTTCGATTTTCTTGCGATCTTCATCAGAAGAGAGAGGATTACGTGTTAAATGAAAGCCACGAATATAGCCACCTTCAGTGGCCTGGGCTTCAAAATCGTGGCAAATAACACCGACGTTACCGAGCGAAACGTTGATGCCTGCCGAAAAGAGCTTGCGCTCCAAGGCGTGCATCAAGCCCACAAAAGCACTCATGGCAGGAAAGCCCCAGGTCATTGGGCTAGAAATTGCGTTGGCGTTTTGCACCCGCAGGCGCGGCAGGACTAGGAGGTTTTTCACTTTATTCATCGTCATCACCTCCTGGCAGGTTGGTTAAGTCTTCCATTAGGCTTTCCATCCAACGGCGGTCACGATCCTGCAGGCGTTGATGGGTCGCATCTTTCTCCAGTGTTTTCTTCCAGTGGCGAAATTCCACATCACCAAAGGGAAGCTTTCCGCCGAGCGCGGTATTCAGCCAGTTAGCAAAGCGGTGGCGAATATCGTCTGCCCACTCCACGCTGCTTCGCGCTTCACGAAAAGCGACATCTTCTTCGGCGCGACCTGGGTCTAGCCAATAAATTTCTTCTACTGATAATTCGCACTTTTCATCGTTGCTCCAACCCGCAGGCAGGCTATGCATCTGCATAGCAAATAGCGCCAGCTCATCCATCAACATGGCGGTGTAGTCATCGCGCAGGTCGCGGGTGTGCATATCTGACATAGGGTTTGTTTCAAGGAAATGCTTGAGGTCTTTAACCAGCAAGCGCACTTCTGAACGACTGCCAAAAACTCCGCGGTGAGAGAAAACTGTTGCGACTTTCAGTGGCGAGCGAATATCACGCACATTCCAACTAGGGGGCATGGAGGCAAGCAAATAGTTATTGCCGCCTCGCTCGCTATTCAGCTGCGATATATTTTGAGGCTTGGTTCCCCCCATTTTTTGTATTGCCAAATTGGGATAGCTGTGCACGGGTTGCTCAGCATATTTACCTTCCCGTTTGGCTTTACGTGCCTCTTTGGCCGCTTCGCTAAAGCGGTCATGGTTAATGGTTTGAAAGACACGGTGCGCCAGCGAGGTGGCATAGAGCGGTGCTAACAGATGAAAGTTCTCGGCGTCGTTTTCCAGGTCTGCGGCATCATCACCCACTAGCCAGTAGAGCTGCTTGCCGCGGGTATGTGAGGCGTGCTCGCCACGCGGTTCGGTAATCGCCGCAAAGGCATTGATCCACGCCTGAGCTTGTTCGGGGTTATCGCTTAACGCTTTTGCCAGCTCGGTATCGTTTTCCAACGCACGCTCAAGTAGCGATTTGCCGTCAAATTGCAGCTTTAAGAACTTATAAACATCCAAGGCGGCGGCGTTTCCCACGACATCGCCCGAAAAATCAGCAGGTAGTGTATGGCTGCCAACAAGATGATGGTTTTTTAGTGATTCAGGTGGAGCGTAAAGGTTGGAGCCTTTAGCATCGGGATGAATAGGCTTGAGGGAGTGGGTAACCACTTGCAGTTGACCAACGCGCCTTGCTGCATCGTTGATCCAGGTATCGAATTGAAATTGCTCAACCAATGCCTGGTATTTTGGATCGTCGGGAGCTAGCTTTTCCGCCTTGGTATCGAAGCGATCTTTGAGGAAGGCTTCGATCCCAGAGCGAATTTCTGCTGCTCTGCTATTATCTGCCATACGTTTTCCCTTTGGTTATCACACTCTGTTGGCATAGCAATGATGATAAATCACAGCGACCATATCTTTAGTATTCTTTGGTCTGAAGAAGACCAACAATTTGTAGGCTTATGCTCACAATTTCCAAGTCTCTCCTGGCTTGCTGATGACAGAGCTGAAGCTCTTGCTGGCATACAAGCCCTGGTTTGCGAACCGCTCACGGATATTAACCAGCAGGTTTAATTTCATTTGCTCCGCCAAAATCCCAACACCGGGTGATACCCCCACCGCTGGTTTCTAGCCGAGGCGGTTACCGTGCCGAAGGTACGCGCGGCGCGATCAAGGGAGATATCCAGGTCTTCCGCTAAGTCAGCCAGCGCCGTTAGGTAATCACTTGCACCCCAGGGTTGAATCCGCTCACCCTGCTCTTTTGCTAGATTTACCCGCACCAGCAGGCTTTCTTCCACCGGAACGTAGAGCTTTTCGCCTCGCCTTGCGCCATCGTCTACGCGATGTAGCGTCCAGGTTTCGCCGCCCTCGTCCGGCAACAGCGCTAGCGTTATCTCGGGTTCGAGCTGCTTGCGAAATGGGTCACGCTGAATCAATACACCGGTTAAATGCAGTTGCGGCATCCCATGCCAGCTATAGGCTCCCAAGGGCGGTGGCTTGGGGGTTTTACCGATTCGTAGCTCTTTTTTGGTTAACGGCTCGGCGGGCTGCTCAATCATCAATTGGTGCAGCCGCTCGTGCTCCAGGTCTACCAGGCTATCTTTGGCGTGGAGCGTTTCTCGCGCCAGCACGCGGGGGCGTGCATCGATCACCTGATACTCATCTGGCGTAAGAAGTGTGTTAAGTGAGTGGCTATTAAGACGCCAGGCCATCTTCGTTTCGAAGCCTGGCTTATGAAAAGCGGGTTCATCCCCGCGCTCCAGGTGCTTTAGGTTGGTCTCCAGGAGCAGAATATTCGCCACCTCGCAGGCCTGCTCACGGTGACGGCGCACCCGGCCCGCTAACTGAATAATCGAACGCATGGAGGACGGTTCAACAATCGCCCAATCATAATCGTGGTCGCGACCCACTTCCGTTACCGGCGAGCCAAGCACAATAAACAGGTGGTCGTTCTCTTCGCTGCTATCCATCAGGCGGCGGATATCCGGCTGCTGGAATACGCGATCTGGCTCAGCCCGTTGCAGTGTTCTATCTAACCGGCGCTCAATTTCTGAGCGCATGACCAACGGGTGTCGGGAGTGGTAGGCGCAGAGGTGAATGCGCACACCTTCAGGGGCACCCTGCTGAAAAAGTGCTCTGGCTACGTCCACCAAGGGGTCGATATTGGCCATTCGAATCAAACCAAAGCTGACGCGTTTGCTGGTGTGAGGATCAACGGAGTGGTGCTGCTGGTGAAGCGCTAGCGCATGCTCGCGTAGCAGCGCTGAAACCGCGGGCCTAATTTCTTCTGGCCGTTTACCCAGCGATGGCAACGACAAAATATCGCCACGGCGGCGCACCGGGCTAGTAGATAGGCGCTCTAACCGACGCTTGGCAAAGGCCTGATGCGCGGTCTTGAAAGTCTCGTTACTGGCGCAGTTTTCATGCTGTCGGTCGTGCTCGTCGAACCAGGCGCAGCAAATATCGGTCGCTAATCCCGGCTCGCCGCGATGACGCTGAAAGGCTTCACGACCGCTGCGATAGGCTTCATACAAACCCTCCACCAGCGCAGGCGGCAAGGTGGCCGATGAAAGCAGTACCCGTGACCCTAGCAGCCCAGCCCAATTGACGAGCCGGGTAAGCGCCGGTAGGTCGTTGATATCGAAATCGTCGATCTCATCCAGCACTAGGTCACTGCTCATTAGGCGCAGCATGGGCACGATTTGACGCCCGCCCCGGGTGCTCTCCGTGGCAGGCACAAGATGATCAACTGTACATACCAAAATGGGGGCGGCAATCAGCGCGCGGGTGCCCGGCTCATCGCTCAAACGACGCAGCACGGGGTGGCTATCAAAATTGCCGTCAAACACCACGTGGGCATCTTCTTCTATCAGCGCCTGATTGGATGCCGAGCCGCTGGCTTCGGCTTCCTGCTCGTAGTGCTCAAACAGGGCTTTATTGGCACTGCCACCTACCCGCACGGCGAGTTCATCTTCGCCCAGATGCAGACGGTCACGTAATGCTTGGCCAGTTTGCAGAGTTAGGGTGCGCAGCCCTAGGGCTATGCTAAAGCGCGCACCCTGCTGGGGATCGGCCAGAGCGTACATAATGCGGCCATTCGCTAAGGTTTTACCACAGCCGGTGGACGCCATATTGATGCCAAAAAAGCCCTGCCGTTGGCTACGTTCCCTAAGCGATTGGGCCAGATCAAAGGCTTTATCCTGCCAGCGAAACCGTGGGTGACTGCTGCGTTTACGGAAGCCTTTATGGCGCGCTAGACGTGGTAAGTGGCTGTCAACGCTGGGTAGCGCACGGGCGACCGCGGCGGCATGTTTTTCAACTCCCAGGATATGCTCATCCAATAGCTGATTGGGCTTGCCGGTTTTGCGCACGGTATTGGCAATCAGCGGGTAGTTGGGCTCGCCGCGCACGCGATGCTGGAGGTCTTCCAGGCTAGAGTAGTGGTGGTCAGCCAGCATTAAGCTAAGCCGGGCTAAGTGCATGACATAGCGGCTTTCCAGCCAGTGACTGCTATTTTGCAGCCGCGCCTGTAACCGTGTGGCAAGCTTGGTAGCACGATCACGCCAGCGTGGGGTACTAACGGGCAATCCACTCTTGAACTGCCAATAGGGCGCGATGCATTTAGGGTCTTGCGTTTCAGGAATCTCGTTCCACTCGGCGTTTATCGACTCAAATAACGCGGGCAGTTGTTCGGCCTGTAGGGGCGCATTTCCTCTCCCCCATCGCCTTTCATTTTCGCCAACTTTTTCCGGCGGTTTTAACGGTAGCCGGTGGTGGCTAAGCACCAGCCAACCCAGCGCAGCCGCCAGCGGCGGTAATCGGCTGAACACTGCCGAGGTAGGAGCGTCTATTCCATCGCGCTCCAATCCACCTAACCAGTCCTGCGTTTGATAGTCGCCTTCCGCGAGGCGCGCCAACCAAGTAGCGTCATCGTCACTGCCTATAAACGCTTGGAACAAGCGCAGCGATATCCACTCATGACGGTATAAGTTGCGCCCTTCTACTTTGCCTTTTAGCCGCTGCTGAAAGGCGTCGCAGGCTTTGCCCAGGTCATGCAGTAGCGCAGCCAGCGCGGTGAGCAAAAGGATATCTTCACCATTGTGCCAATCGTTTTCATCACGACTGCGCAGAATATCGCGGGCAGTGATGTTGGTCGGCACTGCGCCCTGGATATTAAACCGCGAGGCATCCCCCACCACCCACACCAATTCGCTGTGGTCATGGCCACGAATCCAGTGGCAGGCAACGGCGGTGTTCTTACGCGCTTTCTTACGCAGCAATTTGCGCAGCGTATCCAACCCGGCCTGGGTGATCGGTGTTTGCCAAGTGCGATCGCCCCGGCGTTCGGCAAACTGGTCGAGTATGCGGCGCGTCTCTTTCAGGGCGTTCTTGTTGCACTGGGAAATCAACAGCACGTTCATGCTTCTCCACTCCCCAGCGCTTGGGCGACGTCTTTGAGGGTATCAATCATAAAATCGAGGGATTCGGTGCGGGTTAAGCGCTCGATGCAGGCTTGGCGAAACTCCTGCTCTTCATCACCACGCATGGCGGAAATAAACGCCTGAGGCAGAATCACCGCGTCTTTCACTAAGTCCGCCACATCAAAGACTAGGCCGCCCCGGCGGGTTTTACCGTGGAGCACCGCAAGCCCATGGGGTATTCCCAACACCCAAGTGGCGGTCGCCGCCAGACCATAGGCAAGATAGTTGCCGTGATCGAGAAAGCGGTTGGCAGGATCGGTGCCGGTACCGCGTTTGGCACGGGTGAAGTCGCCGTAGTCGACCGCATTAACCGCCAGCTTAAACAGCGTTTTGGTTAAACGCGCTTCCAGGGTCAGTAGGTCAACGGTGCTGGGGGCTTTGTTGATTGCTTCACGGTGGTGGTTCAGCGCGCTATGCAGGTGATCGGTGGAAATACTAAAACCAGCGTCTTTCATCACGCGGCTTGTCCACAGCGATTCAATACGCGCCAAACGCGCCTGCTGAAATGCACGGGCGGCATCCAGGCGTTTTACATCATCAAACCAGAAACGCACCCAATATTGCAGGTACTCTGTGGGCCGGTATTCGCTTTGCGGGGTCAGCCAGGCGACATCCACATCAACCTCATTGGCGGCAAATAACGGCGTACCGCCCCCACCACAAAACCCCACCAGCACCCCAGCTTTCGCCAATTCGCGCATAGCCGCTTGGGTAATCGAGGTGCCAGTACCCAACAGTATCGAGGTGGTGTTGGCAATGGGAATATTCCAGTATCGGGATTTACTGCCCTCATCGGTGACATACTCCACTCGGCCACCGTTCACCAACACCCGGCAATGCTGCAGGTAATAGAGGTTGGCACGCTTGGAATGAAGAATGGTTTTTAGGTCACTGGGCGAAAAGTCATCCATGCGGTGCTCCTGATTATCGTCTTCCCCCATCTAACCATCCTTCACCCCGCAGCACCATTGACCTTAGTCATACTTCGCCACCCCTGAATCCCCCCACGTCTCATTTGTTTTGCGTGCTACGCTTAGCGCGACTGCTCCCCCTATATAGGCACTTCACCATGCATGCTTTTCGTCTTTTTGCCGCGCTGGTTACCACCTTGGTGATCACTCTGCCTGTCTCTTTACACGTCCAGGCTCAAACCGAGGGACAGTGGAGTGAGTACGATGATGTGTTTGAGGACGGCGCACGCCACGCTAATATTTGGCAGTGGGGTTGGACGGGCATTTACGCCACCAGCCTGTCGGTAAACGCTTACCAATCCAGCGAGGCGAGCGATCCGGATGACCGCTTTGATGCACGGGTGGGTGTGGTGAAATCAGCGCTGGCCTTGGGTGGTATGCTGACCGACCGCCAGCCGCACCCCGAGACACTGGCCGAATATGAGCGTTTGAAAGCCAGTGGCGATTTAAGCGGCGTGCAGGCACTGGGTTTACAGCTCGCCCAGGCAGAGCGTGAGCGGCGCGGCTGGGGCGCCCGGGTGAGCTCACTCGTGGTGAATGGCGTGGCGGGTGCAGTGATTGCCGCCGATGGCAGAAAAAGTGATGGTGCTATCAACTTTGCTACCGGCATGCTGGTCAATGAGCTACAAATTTGGACACAGCCGAATCAGGCGTCTTCTACGATTAATCGCTTCCAACCCGCTAATCTATCGCTGGGGCCGATCACTATTCCCGGTGAATACGCGCTGCATGTAGCGCCGCAGCAGCTAGGTGCTACCTGGCGCTATTGATACACCCTACGGTTATTCCCTTAAAGCGCTGGCGACGGTTTTCCGCTAGCGCTTTATCGTTGCTAGCGCGGCGTGAACGAGTAAAATACTCAGCAATTTTTTGGCTTTGCCAAACGTTATGTTATAACCTATTTGAAATTATACGAGGCCGCTTGATGAGTGAGCATACGCACCGCCATAACAAGGAGGGCCCTTGTCACTTCTCCTTGATGTCGCTATCGGCTGTTAAACGGCTGCTGTTTGTTGCCGTGCCGCTATTGGCGCTGTGGGGCTTGGTGGTTTGGGCTAGCGGGTGGTTAGGATGAGTCAACGCTCTTTATCACGCTTACAGCTGCACAACCTGCACTTGGCCCAGGCGCGCCGCACGGTGCTGGAACATATCGAGGGCGACTTTAAGCCGGGTGCGATTACCGCGCTGATCGGCGCTAACGGCGCCGGTAAAAGCACGCTGATTCAGGCCATTATGGGTGAACTTCGGCCTATTAGCGGCGAGGTGGTCTGCACCGTCGCGAAAGAGCGCCGGGCGTGGCTGCCACAGCAGTTGGCGCTGGATCTCACCTTCCCGATGAGTGTGGAAGAGTTAGTCATGACCGGCAGCTGGCCCAGCCACGGCGCGTTAACCGGCTATTGTGCAGGGCACTACCGTAAAGGCCGCGAGATTATGGCGCGGCTGGGTATTTCGCACTTGGCCCACCGCCCGCTGGGCGAACTTTCCGGTGGCCAGCGCCAGCGTGCACTGATCGGCCGTACGCTAATGCAGGAAGCCGAGCTACTGCTGCTTGATGAGCCGTTTGCCAACGTGGATAGCGAAACCGTGGATATTTTGATCCGCATCCTGCGTCAAATGGCGGACGACGGCGCGACGATCATTGTCGTGCTGCACGATATGGATCACCTGCGCCGCCTGGCCGATGAAGTGCTGATGCTAAACGGCGGCCATGGCCGTTGGGTGGCGCCCAGTGCGCTGACCCATCAACACGCACCCGCTCAGGTAGTGCCGTTTACCATGGGAGGACGCCATGCTGGATCTGCTTAATGCGTGGTTTGTCAGCCCGTTCGATTACGGCTTTATGCGCCGCGCGGTAGTGGGTGGTTTGGCGCTTTCGTTGGCTGCACCGCCGCTGGGAGTGTTTTTGGTGCTGCGCGGCATGAGCCTGATTGGCGATGCCATGGCCCACGCGATTCTGCCCGGCGTCGCGCTGGGGTTCCTGCTGGCAGGTTTTTCGCTGCCGATTATGAGTATTGGCGGGGTGTTGTTTGGGTTAATGGTGGCGCTGCTGGCGGGGGCGGTCTCGAAAATGGGCGGCCAGCGCGAAGATGCCGCCATGGCGAGCTTTTTTATTATCTCGCTAGCCGCAGGCGTGATGCTGATTTCATTGGGCGGCAGCAGTGTCGACCTTACTCATGTGCTGTTCGGCTCGATTCTGGCGATCAACTCCACCGCGCTGTTGCTAATCGCGGGTATCAGTACGCTGATTGTGCTGACCCTGGCAGTGGTGTTTCGCGCCCTGGTAGTGGAGTGTTTGGACCCGCTGTTTTTACGTGGCCAAAGCCGCCGCAGCGGTTGGGTACACAGCGTTTTCCTGGGCCTGCTGGTGCTGAACCTAACCGCCGGCTTTCAAACCCTGGGTACGCTAATGGCGGTGGGACTGATGATGCTGCCCGCCACCTCGGCGCGCTTTTGGAGCAAACGCCTGGAGGGCTTGATCGGCATCGCGATTGTGCTGGCCATGGTGGCGAGCACCGGCGGCCTGCTGCTCTCTTTTCATCTGGATATCCCCTCTGGCCCGAGCATTATTCTGCTGGCGGGGTTCGGTTATCTCTTTTCGGCCCTGTTTGGTCGCTACCACAGCTTGGCAGCCAAGCTGCGGCGTAAAACAACGCCGCTTGAAGTGGAGCAAGGGGCTTAATTATCAGTCTTCATGCTTATCGTAAGGAGTGTTGTATGTCGCTTGCCTATTTATCATCTCGGTCGTCGCGCTGGTTAGTGGGTGTTTCCGCTATGCTGGCGCTGCCTGCTGCCATGGCTAATGAGCGCGTGCAGGTGGTGACCAGTTTCTCTATCCTGGCGGATATGGTCGAAAACGTAGGCGGCGAGCATGTCGAGGTGACCCCGCTGGTGGCTGCCGATGGCGATGCCCACGTTTACTCCCCCAGCCCCGGCGATGCACGCTCCCTGGCCAATGCCGATTTAGTCGTTTTCAACGGCCTGCTGTTTGAGGGCTGGATGGAGCGCCTGATTAGCGCCAGCGACTACAACGGGCCTATGGTCACCGCGACCGATGGTATTGAACCGCTCTCTTTCGCTGCACATGAAGAGCACGGCCATGATGATCATGACGAGCACGACCATGGGCACGACGACCATGACCACGAAGAGCATGCCGATGAGCACGCGGGGCATGACCATGGCAATCAAGATCCTCACGCCTGGCAGGATATGCACCAAGCCGAGGTGTATATCGCCAATATCCGCGATGGCTTAATCGCCGCCGACGCAGATAACGCCGATGCCTACCGCGCCAATGCGGAGCAGTATTTACAGGAAATGGCCGAGGTAGACGACGAGATTCGTGCGCTGATTGACGAGATCCCGGCCTCCACCAGCGTGATTACCGGCCACGACTCCTTTGGCTACTTCTCAAGCGCCTACGGGGTGACCTTCCTCTCTCCGGTAGGGCTTTCCACGGAAGCCGACCCCAGTGGCGCCAGCATGGCGGCGCTAGTGGATGTGATTGAGCAGGAGAACGTGAAGGCGCTGTTCCACGAGAACATGACCAACCAGTCGATCATCACCCAGCTCGCCGAAGAGACCGGCCTGCCCATTGCGGGCACGCTCTACGCCGATGCGCTGGCAGCAGAGGGCGAAGCGAGCACTTATCTGGGTATGATGCGCCACAATGCCCACGTGCTGCACGACGCGTTGGCCCAGCCGGGTCATAACGACCACGACCACGACCACGACCACGACCACGACCACGACCACGACCACGATGATCATGGTCACAGCCACTAAGCAGTTAACGTCAATAGTGCTGCTCAGGCATTAATGGCCGTGAGCAGCCACTCCCGGAAGGACGCCATGGCGTGGGTTTCGGGGCGTGTCTGCAGGCGAGTCAGCCAGTAACCGCCCAGACTGACAGCGGTGTCGAAAGGCTGTACCAGTGCGCCGCTGTTTAGTTGGCGGGGAAACATCAGCGGTGGCGCCAGCGCCACGCCTGCCCCTTGTAGGGCTGCTTCCACCATGGCGATGGAAGAGTCAAACACAATGCTGTTGGTCATCGGAAAGCTGCGTGGTAGCCCTGCCGCCAATAGCCACTCTGTCCACTCATCGGCGCGATAAGAGCGCAGCCAGGTTTCCCCCAGCACATCGGCTGGGGTGTTCAGCCGCGCGGCGATATCGGGTATGCACATTACCGAGAGTGACGCCGGTAGTAGCGGCTGTGCCGCGGTACCGTGCCAGGCCCCTGTGCCAAAGCGGATCGCAAAATCCAGCCCTTCGCCGGCAATATCCGCGCGGTTGTTATGGGTGGAGAGCCGTAAATCGACGTAAGGGTACTGGCGCTGAAAGTCTCCCAGTCTCGGCAGCAACCAGCCGACGGCAAAAGTCCCCACCACGCCGACGTTTAATACCTCCCGATAGCTGCTCTCGCCCACCCGCTCCAGCGTGTGGGCTATCTGGTCGAATGAACTCTTCAATACCGGCAGCAGCAGTTCGCCCTCCTGAGTAAGCATTAGCCCCCTGGGCAAACGCTTGAACAGCGGCACCTTCAACAGCGTTTCGAGCAGCTTAACCTGATGGCTTACCGCCGCTTGGGTCACATGAAGCTCTTCTGCCGCGCGGGTAAAGCTTAAATGCCTGGCCGACGCCTCAAACGCGCGCAGCGCCTTCAACGGCAGGTAGGGACGCACCACCTTGACCCCCAAATTTTTCTAATGGCTTATGCAAAATATCGCTGTTTGTGAATTGCCGCAGCGCGCCGTAAGTTAACCACTGTCACGGGCTTTGCGACTGGAAATAACTCTCCGCCCTCTCTCGGCATTATTCACAACAGGATTTTGGTATGCGTAAGATGTTAGCAGCAAACTGCGGCCTTATCATGACAGGTTCGCTTCTACTCAACGGCTCTGCTTGGGCCTCCGGCACGCCTGAAAGCGCCGACATTGAGGCCCTGGTGAACGATACTATCGCGCTTTTGATGGCCGAACACCGTATCCCCGGCATGGCGGTCGCGCTTAGCCTCAACGGCCAACAGCACTACTTTAATTATGGCCTCGCCAATCAAGAAGCGGGGATTCCAGTCACCGATGAGACGCTGTTCGAACTCGGCTCTGTCAGCAAGATTTTCACGGCTGCACTCGCTGGCTATGCCCAGACTAGTGGCGCCCTCTCGCTTTCCGACCCGGCCAGCCGCTACCTGCCTGAGCTTGAAGGCAGCGCCTTCGATGAGATCACGCTGCTGGAACTGGGAACCTACACGGCGGGCGAGCTGCCGCTGCAGTTCCCTGAGTCGGTTCAAAGCGAAGAGGCAATGATCGACTACTACCGCCAGTGGCAGCCTGAATCCTCCCCTGGCAGCCACCGGCTCTACTCCAATCCAAGCCTGGGTCTGTTCGGTTATCTCGCTGCACAAAGCCTTGACCAGCCCTTCGAGATGGCGATGGAGGAGTCGCTGTTCGCCCCGCTAGGGCTTGAGCATAGCTACTTTCAGGTGCCTGAAGCGCAGCAGGCGAACTATGCCTACGGTTACTCTAAAGAGGATGAGCCCATTCGGGTGAACCCAGGCATGCTGGATGCCCAAGCCTACGGACTGAAATCGACTGCCGCAGACGTACTAACGCTGGTGGAAGCCAATATGAGTGGTGCCGAGCTTAATGAGCCACTAAGCCAAGCCTTGGCCGCTACGCGCACGGGGTACTTTGAGGTCGGCAATATGACCCAAGGATTGGGGTGGGAAAGCTATGCCTACCCGGTGGCGCTCAATCAGTTGCTGGCAGGCAACTCGCTTGAGATGATTTTGCAGCCCAACCCCGCCAACCGCTTAACCCCACCGCTAGCCCCCAGGCAGGAAGCGCTCTATAACAAAACCGGCGCTACCAACGGCTTTGGCGGCTACGTGGCTTTTGTACCCAGCGAGCAAATCGGCATTGTGCTGCTGGCTAACCGCAACTACCCCAATCAGGCGCGCATCGAAGCTGCACACCATATTCTTACCAAGCTGACTGAAACCCCCTAAGCAAGCAGCCAGACAACCTGATGCCGCCTTCGTGAACTGCACCCTAATCGTTGGATATTCATCCAATGGTTGGGGTGTTTTTTATGGCGATATAACGAAGATCAAACAACCGAAAGTTGCATTTTTTGCTGTCGATAAGGAGACTAGCACCCTCCCCCGTCACTTACCTTCACTGCGAAGAGCCCTTTCCCATGCGTCTAAACGCCGATTTTAGCCACTTTGCCTGTGTTACCCCGGAAGAGTATCAGTGGGTCGATTCCCCCAGCGCGGGGGTAGAGCGCATGATGTTTGACCGGATTGGTGATGAAGTTGCTCGCGCTACCAGCCTTGTGCGCTACGCCCCCAATACAAAGTTTGAGCGGCATACCCACGGCGGCGGCGAAGAGATTCTGGTATTGGAAGGCGTGTTCGCCGATGAGCATGGGCGCTACGCGGCGGGCAGCTACTTAAGAAACCCCATTGGCACCGGCCATACCCCGCAAATTGGCGAGGAAGGCGCGCTGATATTTGTCAAACTGCACCAGTTTGACCCCAACGACACGCTACAGTTGGCAGTGCCAGCGCATCGGCTGCCCTGGCAGCCTGATCGACGCCCGCGCATTGCCTATAAAATGCTGCACACCTACAAGCAGGAGCGCACCAGCCTGGAGCGCTGGTCGGCGGGCACCTCCATTACCTACCCCACGCTGCTGGGCGGGCTGGAGTTTTTGATTCTGGAAGGCACACTGAGCGATAGCGAACAGAGTTACACGGCAGGCACCTGGTGCCGCTACCCCAGCGGTTCTGCTCCGGCACTTACCGCCGGTGATGATGGCGTCATGATGTACCTCAAACGCGGCCATCTGCCAGCCGCTTAGCTTCGCGACATACCCAGGAACGGCAGCAGCGTAAGGGCGGCAATAAGCCCCACTGCTAGCAGTACTAACACGACCTGCACCGGGTGAGCGGCCAAACGACGCCACAGCGTCTCCGCGTCACCCCGCTCAACCGCCGCCTGGTGCTCGCGTTGGGCGCGCTCAAGGCGCTCCGCCTGGTAGGCCTCTAACGCCGCGATGGCAGCGTCGTGCTGATGTGGATTGCGCAGCCAAATCGCGTCAACGCCCAGGCGGAAAAAGCCCGCCTGGGTTTCATAGGTATCAAAGCCATGGGCAGCGAGCAGGTCACGCACCTCCATGGCCTCTTCGTCGGTCACATGGCGCAGCCGGAACAGTAGTTTAGCCATTGGCGTGCCTCAAGAGTCGCTCTTCCCCACCATCAGGTCTGCCTGAATCACTTCGATCCAGTAGCCGTCCGGGTCTTTAACGAAGATAACATCTTTCATCTTGCCCTGATCGGAGCGTTTGACGAAGGTGACGTCATGCTCGTCGAACCACGCCTGGGCCGCTGCCAAATCCGGTACGTTGAAGCAGATATGCCCAAAGCCCTGGGGTTCGGCATTGCCATCGTGATAGGCGAAATCTTCCTGGTCTTCAGTCCCCCAGTTGTGGGTCAGCTCCAGCAGCCCTTTCTGGCTAAACGTCCAGGCGGTACGCGCTTGCGCATCGTCCGGAACGCTGTCGCTGGGTTCCAGGTTGGCCAGGAAGTAGAGCGAGAACTGCATCTCTTCGAAATCCAGCCGCCGCATCACCTGCATACCAAACACTTTTGAGTAGAACGCCAATGCCTGCTCAGGGTCTTTCACCCGCAGCATGGTGTGGTTTAAACGAAACCCTTGAGTTTGGGGCGGCGTAGCCACGACGCCGGGATGCTGCTCGCCTTGAAAACTCATTTTGCTCTCCTATCGCTGATGTTGATCATTGAATCCATTGAGCTTCACGTACCGCTTACCATGGGGGCTTTATGGCCATAATAACAGCCCTTACAAGCACGTAGGCAGTGTCGTATCGAGGTACCGATAAGCGCACTGGCAATACTAAACAAAAACCCTACACTTATTCTTCATAAGCTTTACAAAAAGCAGTTCCCGCAACATGAGTGATGCCCCACCTTTGAGGCGTCCACAGGAGTTTTCCATGAGTGCGATCGATATGACGCTGGGTGACCACCTGACGCTAAAACAGCTTTCCAATGCGCTTCACAACGGTTTTTCGCCGATTGTTGAAGTCGAGTCGATGGATGGAATCTACAAAGTGCGTTTTCACCATGCTAACGGCGTGTCTGAGCTGAGCGATAACAAGGGCCACGTCAGTACTTTTCTGGGCACGGGCGAAATCCGCGATACCCTGGGCCAACTGGGCTTGACCCACGGCGTGCTAACCTTCGCCGACCAGTGTGGTGACGAGATGATTGGGGTCGAGGGTAAAGCGATGACACCTGATGAAATGCTTACCTACGGTACGCGTATTTCGTTTCGTTAGATTGCTATCGTCCGCATCCGGGGCTTTACAGGGCTACTTCAGGCAAGGATAGTAATCCTTCGACAGGGGCGCCCTCCGTTACGGTTGGGCTGAGAAGCACCCTTTGAACCTGAACCGGATAACACCGGCGTAGGGAGTCGTGGTAACGCTTACCACCTCCCTGCCGGGAGGATGCTATGACCCTACGCCCGCTTGGCGATTACCTTGAGACGCTGCGCTCAGTGACACCGCTGGTTCACTGCATGACCAACTATGTGGCCATGAACAGCACTGCCAACCTGCTGTTAGCCACCGGCGCGTCGCCCGCCATGCTGCATGCGCCTGAAGAAGTGGCTGAATTCACGGCTATCTCCGCGGGGCTGTCGATTAATATCGGTACGATCTCTGCCCACTGGGCTGACGCTATGCTCACCGCCACAGCGACTGCCGATCAGCATGCCATTCCCTGGGTATTAGATCCCGTCGCCGTTGGCGCCACGCGCTATCGCCAAACGCTGTGCGCGAAGCTGCTGGCCGCTAAACCCAGCGTGATTCGTGGCAATGCGTCTGAAATTCTTGCCCTTAACGGTTTAGCTAGCCAAGGCCGCGGCGTGGACGCCACAGCCGCCACCGACCAAGCCGTGGACGCTGCAATAGCATTAGCGCAAAAACACGGCTGTATTGTCGCGATGACCGGTGAAAGCGACTGGGTGACGGACGGCACACAGCACTACCGCATTAACGGTGGCCATCCTTTGATGCCCCGTGTAACAACGCTTGGCTGTGGGCTGAGCGCGCTAGTGGCGGGATTTGTGGCTGCCAACCGCGACGCCCCACTGGGTGCAACGGCAGCCGCGCTGGCCTGCTTTGCGGTCACAGGAGAGCGTGCGGGCAGCCACGCCAACGGGCCTGGTAGCTTTCAAGTGGCACTGCTGGATGCGCTGTATCAACTCACCCCTGACGACCTCACTACTTATGCCCAACTGGAGGCAATCCATGCCGCTTGATCTATCGCTCTACTTGGTCACCGATGCCACGCTCTGCCAAGAGCATGGTTTGGAACAGACGGTTGAGGCAGCGGTAAAAGGCGGTGTCACCATCGTGCAGTTGCGTGACAAGCATGCCAGCGACGAACAGATGATTGCCCAAGCCAAACGGTTAAAAGCGCTTCTGGCGGGCACCGGTATCCCGCTGATCATTAACGACCGTTTGCAGGTGGCACTAGAAAGCCAGGCAGATGGCCTGCATGTCGGTCAGAGCGACGCAGCCGTTCAGCAAGCGCGCCGGGTACTAGGTGAGCAAGCGATTATCGGCCTGTCGATCAATACTATCGCCCAGCTGCAAGTCTCTCCGTTTGAGCTACTCGATTATGTCGGGATTGGTCCCGTGTTTGCCACCGAGAGCAAACAAGATCACGCCCAGCCCATCGGCTTTGGCGGTTTAGCGGCGCTGGTCAAGGCGTGCCCACTGCCCAGCGTGGCCATTGGTGGGCTGAAAGCGGATCATGCGATTAGCGTACAGCGCGCGGGAGCGAACGGTTTAGCGGTGATATCGGCCATTTGTGGCCAGCCCGACCCTTACCAGGCAGCGCGCGCTTTTCAGATTTTCCAAGCCGATTCGGCGTCATGAATCAGTTAGAGCATATCGTCGCTTTTGTGCGGGTAGCCGAGTTGAGTAGCTATACCCGCGCTGCTGAAGCGCTGGATATTTCCCGCACTCGCGTATCCCGCCAGGTCATGGCACTGGAAGAGACATTGGGCGCGCGACTGATACAACGCACCACGCGACGACTACATCTCACTGAGGCCGGAGAACGCTATCTAGTCCGCGCCCAAGGGATACTGCAAGCGCTCGATGAGGCCGCCGCCGAGGTGGGCCAAGGTACCAGCGATGTGCGTGGACGGCTGCGCGTTAATGGGCCGATGAGCTTTGGTACCCGCTACCTAGCGCCGCTCGTCGCCCAGTTTATGCACACCCACCCCGCGCTAGAGGTGCGCCTGGATTTGAACGACCGCCGTGTCGACCTGCTTGAAGAGGGTTACGACGTAGCGATCCGTATCGGCAGCCTGCCTGACTCCAGCCTGGTGGCGCGCCGACTGACGCGGTGCCGTCTACTGTTTTGCGCATCGCCTGAATATCTTGCCAACCACGGTGAACCCGACAGCGTTCAAGCCCTTGCCAAGCACCACTGCCTACGCTACCGCAGCGGCCAACAGAGCGCTGACTGGAAGATTGCCACGCAGTCATTGACGGTCAATGGCCCACTGGAAAGCAATAACGGCGATGTACTCACCCACGCCGCGGAAGCTGGCCTGGGCATCGCTCAGCAGCCCAGCTTTCTGGTCACAGAGAGTATCGCCAGCGGGCGTTTAGTGCCCATCTTGACCAATGAGCCAGCGGTACGGCTCGATGTTCATGCCCTCTACCCCGCCCGGCGCTACCTGCCCGCCAAGGTGGAGCGCTTCATCGACCTGCTCACCGAGGCGTGGGGCGATCCGCCAGTTTGGGAGCAGAACATTGGATTGTCGCCCATTACGCAACAGTGATGTGCAAAATACGCTGATTATCTCGATCTTATCCGGCTGTAAAGTAGCGTCATCAACCACTCGATGGAAGCTACTACGATGACAACGCATACTCACTCTGCCCCCTCTCTACAGCACTCTTTACAACCCCAGGCCATCTCGCTACTGCGCGTCGCACTGGGTGTGATGGCCCTTGCTCACGGTTTGCTCAAGGTGTTTGTATTTACCCTACCGGGCACCGTCGGCTATTTTGAATCACTGGGTTTACCAGGGTTTCTGGCCTACCTGACCATTGCTGCCGAAGTAGGCGGTGGAGCCGCCCTGATTCTGGGTGTTTACACCCGCTGGGTGAGCCTGGCACTGGTGCCGGTACTGCTCGGCGCTGCTTGGGTGCATCTTGGCAACGGCTGGATGTTCTCAAATGCCGGCGGCGGTTGGGAATTCCCGGTGTTCTGGACGCTGGCGTTAATCGTGCAAGCGGGCCTGGGCAGCGGCCGCTGGGTGCTAAGTAACCGATTCGCCTAACACCTAAAACTATCGCCTAACCCTATTGCCAGCGCTTGCTTACCGCCAGCGTTGGCCATGCTGCTGAGGAGACTCACTCATGTTACCTAGTCTGTTTATTTCCCATGGCTCGCCCATGCTGGCCCTCAATAAAACCCCGGCTCATGCCTTTCTACGCGAACTGGGCAGGCAGCTTGCGCCCAAGGCGGTGGTAGTGGTCTCAGCGCACTGGGAGAGCCTGGCGCTCAAGGTCAGCATCAGCGCCAAGCCAGAAACCATTCACGACTTTGGCGGCTTCCCACAGGCGCTTTTCGAGTGCCAGTATCCCGCCCCGGGTGAGCCGGAACTGGCTGAACGGCTGGCCGTGTTACTGAGCGCCGAGCGGGTAGAGCGCGGCCTGGATCACGGCGCCTGGGTGCCCCTTTCGCTGATGTTTCCTGACGCCAATGTGCCGGTTGTTTCGCTGTCGCTTCCGGTGCGCTGGAGCAATGCGGAGCTGGTCACGCTGGGCGAGCGCCTGTCGGCACTGCGGGAAGAGGGGATTTTGGTGATCGGCTCGGGCAGCCTGACCCATAACCTGTATGAAATCATGCCCCAGGAGAGCCCTATGCCCGCCTGGGTAGGTGCATTTGCCACTTGGGTGAGCGACCGCCTTATCGCCAATGATCGTGAAGCACTGCTTAGCTGGGAGAACGCCCCCAACGCGCGGGAGAACCACCCGACCCCTGAACACTTCCAGCCGCTGCTGGTGGCCATGGGGGCAGGAGGTGACGCAAAACAGCTACACCACAGCGTGGAGCACGGTGTGCTTGCAATGGACGTTTATGCGTTTAGCTGATCGCTACCCCCAACGATTCAGATTGTGCTGCTCTGGAAGGCTTGAGATCACGCATTAACAGCGCAAACTCAAGCTGTTCAGGGGTAATGCTGACCTTGGGAACGGGGATTCGCACGCGATGCCCAGAACCAGGTGCTGCGCTCTGCGCTTCACCTCGCAAGTTCTCGATATGCTCAAGCACGAAGCGGTGATTGCCACCTGGCAGCATAAGCTCCATGCCATCCCCTACTTCAAAGCGATTTTTAACCTCGACTTCCAACCTGCCACGAGCCGGATCGAAACCCAGCACTTCACCGACGAACTGTTGGTGAACGCCGATCGAGTTCCCCTGCTCATAGCTTTGGAACTCACCGTGCACATGGCGTTGATAGAAACCTTCGGTGTACCCTCTATTCGCCAGGTTCTCAAGTTCATCCATTAGCCGTTTATTGAAGGGGCGCCCAGCGACTGCGTCATCAATGGCTTGGCGATAGACTTGCGCTGTACGCGCAACGTAATAATGGGACTTGGTGCGCCCTTCAATCTTTAGTGACGCCACGCCCATTTGCGTCAGCCGAGCGACATGCTGCACCGCGCGCAGATCCTTGGAGTTCATGATGTAGGTGCCGTGTTCATCCTCATACACAGGCATCAGCTTGCCAGGGCGTGAAACGTCTTCAATCAGCGCCGAAAGCTCGTCTGGGCTGCCGACCGCTGCACTGCCACTTCCTTGGGCGGCTATTAAGTCGCCCGTGTCATCCTGGGTCGCTGCTACGGTGTTGTATTTCCAG
Source organism: Vreelandella titanicae (assembly GCF_014697095.1). NCBI lineage: Bacteria > Pseudomonadati > Pseudomonadota > Gammaproteobacteria > Oceanospirillales > Halomonadaceae > Vreelandella > Vreelandella titanicae. The sequence continues at coordinate 689,738 of NZ_CP059082.1, forward strand.
CGACACGCGTTGGTACAGGTACCTTGATTAGGGTCGCGATGATTGAAATAACCCGACAGCAGGCAACGCCCTGAATAGGCGATACACAGTGCGCCGTGAACAAAGGTTTCGATCTCTAAGCCTGGGCACTGTTCGCGTATTTCGCCGATCTCTTCCAGTGATAGCTCCCTAGACAAAATGATGCGGCTGATACCCTGCCGCTGCCAGAATTGGGCGGCAGCCCAGTTGACGACGTTCGATTGCACCGAGAGGTGGATAGGTTGATCCGGCCAGCGATCACGAACCATCATAATCAAACCGGGATCCGACATAATCAGTGCATCGGGCCCTGCCTCGATCACCGGCGCCATATCCTGAAGGTAGGTTTTCAGTTTGCTATTGTGAGGGGCAATGTTGGAAGCAACGTAAAACTGCTTGCCTCGGGCATGGGCATACTCGATACCACGGTGTAAGTTATCAATTTTAAAATCGTTGTTGCGCACTCTGAGAGAGTAGCGTGGCTGCCCTGCGTAGACCGCATCGGCCCCATAGGCAAAGGCGTAACGCATGTTCTTGAAGGTGCCGGCAGGGGAAAGTAGTTCGGGAGCTTGCTTCAGTCGTTCGGGGGCTTGCATAGACAGTCACCGTGATCAGGACGATGGCTCGCAGCGGACTGCGATGAAAGGCCAGGATTATAACCAGCCCAAACCCGCCGTTTTGGCAAGCTCACCGCTTCCGTGACCTAGATCAAAAAGTGGCGGTAGAGTGACGTCAGTTAGGCGGTAGGACGACGTTTAAGGGTTGTCCTACGGTCGTGATACGCTACCGCTAACCCGCTGCCCATTATCAAGGCGCTGCCTACCCAAACCCAGAGATCCGGCATTTCACCCCAAAACCACCAGCCCAGCAGTACCGCCCAGAGCATGGCGGTGTAATCAAAAGGCGCGGCGATGGCCGCAGGGGCAAACCGGAAGGCCAAGGTGATAAAAGCGGTGGCTGCAACGCCCAATACTCCCGAGGCGAAAAAGCCTACCCAGTGCCACGGCTGGGGTGTTTGCCATACCCAGGGCAGCGTTAGCGCGGTCACCACCAGCGGCACACAGGTCATGTAAAACAGCATTGCCCAGAGGTGTTCGCGGGCGCCGTAGCGCCGGGCGGTAATCATCATCAGCGCATAGAATAGCGCCGCCCCCACCAATACCAGCGCGCCCATCTGAAACGCATCGCCGTTGGGCCGCACCACGATCAGCACCCCCGCAAACCCCACCAAGGATGCGATCAGCACCGGTGGATCAATGCGCTCACCCAACAATGGCACCGAAAGCAGGGTCACAAACAGCGGCGCCACAAAGGCAATCGCCGTGGCCTCCGCCAGGGGGAGCAGCGTTAGCCCCCATACGAAACAGACCATGGTGGCGGTATAAATCAATCCGCGCAGCAAATGGATGCCCGGCCGTTTCGTACGCAGCTTGCGTAACCCACCGGCAAAATGGGCAAGCAGCGCAATCAGCGGTAGCGATACCAAGGCACGGAAGAAAATAATCTGCAGTGGCGAGTGCACTTCACCTAACCACTTGGAAACAGCGTCGCCTAGGGCGAGGAAAAGAACGCCCAAACACATGCAGAGTATGCCTTTCAGCGAGGTTGTCACCGCGATCTCCCTGTTCACTGGTCAATACAAAGTGCCAAAAAAGAAAAACCCCGCCAATTAGCCATTGGCGGGGTGATGACGGCCCCCCTTACAAGCTGGCGTTAACGACCATACAGTCCATACCTTGGGAGTGCAGCTCACGGCACGCTTGGCGAGCGCGCTGCTCGTCCAATGCCATTAGCCGGGCGCGATAAACAGGGTTTTGGCCCTCTACCGTGTCTACAGCAATGCGTCCGCCTAAAGTCTGAGCAATCCGCTGAGCCGCCTGCTGCGCCAATTGCCGTGCCTGGGCTTCACGACTGAAAGCACCCACTTGCACCCCCCAGCCGCCGCCCGTTTCATTGACAGAGGCCATCTTGCGTTCACGCTCAATGAACGCTTGAAGTGGGTCGGGCTGTGGATCTTCGCTTGCCGGCGTTGGGCGCTGAATGGTGACGATATCGGCTAGCTGTTCTTCAAGATCGACAACCGGCGTTGAGGGGGTAGAGTTGGCTGATGGTGACAACGTTGACGTTTCGACCACCGCCAGCAGGGGTTGGCGTGGCTCTGGCTGCTGTGGTGCCACCGGCTGAGCAGGGGGTGCAAAGGCCATAAATTCCCGCGAGAAGCTGGTGTCGCCCATCCAGCTTTGCTGGTCGCGTAGCGACGCACGCAAGAAGCTACGATCCAGTAGATTGGCCATATGGGTATCCCGGGACTGGGATGAAAAACCACCCATGACGACGCCCACCAGCCGCCGATCACCGCGCACTGCGGTAGTGGCCACGTTAAAGCCAGAGGCGCGAATGAACCCCGTTTTTAGGCCATCGGCACCTGGGTAGTCACGCACCAATCGATTGTGGCTGGTATGCCGAGTGCCCCGGTAGGTAAACTCTTGCAGGCCGAAGTAGTGGTAGTACTGGGGAAAGTCCTGCATCACGCGTACCGAAAGCGTGAGCATATCCCGCGCGGTGGTGATTTGGCCGTCATCCGGCAAGCCAGAGGCATTGCGAAAGGTGGTGGCATGCATGCCCAGCTCGCGCGCCTTGGTGGTCATCATTTGGGCAAAGTGCGCTTCGCTGCCGCCCAGGGCTTCGGCAACCACTGCGGCAACATCATTGGCAGAGCGAACCGCGAGTGCGCGAATAGCGGTATCTACCGGAATAGAGCTGCCCGCCGCCAGCCACAGTTTGACAGCAGGCTTGGCGGCCGCGTAATGGGAAACCGGCAAGGGTTGATCCAAGCGCAGCGTACCCTCTTCTAACGCTTCAAAGGTTAGATAGAGCGTCATCATTTTGGTAAGCGACGCAGGATAGCGCTGATCGTCAATGTTCTCGGCGTAAAGCACTTCGCCATTGTCCAGATCAACGACAATACCCGCATAGCGCGGGTTGTCGGCATGCGCAGTAGTGACCATCGCAAGTATGAGCAGCGTTAGCATACTCAAAAACCCTATCGCCGACGCTCCCCCGGCAGCGCTTTTTATCCTCGCATACATACCTGCCCCTTGCTTGTTATCAATGCGCTAGTTCTAATCACTGTTTAACCAACCTGCCGCTGCTTAACTACCATGCCACACTCAAGCTACAACACAAGGCTTGCCCAAGCGGCACGCGACGCTTACTCAATTTAATAATAGGCCGAGTATAAGGTATTAGTACGAAGAATAGACGCCGTTAAGTGTAGAAAACAGAAGATAAATGCGCCCATAAAAAAAACCGACCACTGAGGGTCGGTTTTCATTCGCTACCAAAGAGGCCTGGCGCAGAGGATTACTCTTCTGCAGCGGCTTCTTCAACAACCGGACGGTCAACTAGTTCAACGAACGCCATAGGCGCGTTGTCGCCGGTGCGGAAACCGCACTTGAGAATACGGACGTAACCGCCCGGACGCTCGGCATAACGCGGACCCAATTCGTTGAACAGTTTGCCGACGGCTTCTTTAGAGCGCGTGCGGGCAAACGCCAAACGACGGTTTGCAACGCTATCCTGCTTAGACAAGGTGATCAGCGGCTCGATTACGCGACGCAGCTCCTTGGCTTTCGGCAGGGTTGTCTTAATGACTTCATGTTCGACCAGCGAGACAGACATGTTCTTGAACATGGCCTGACGATGCGAGCTGGTGCGATTCAGATGACGACCACTCTTACGATGACGCATGGTTGTAATTCCTTACCAAACTGGGACTCAAGTCGACGCTCACGCGGAGGCTTTGTCGTCCTTCAGGCTTGCCGGTGGCCAATTTTCCAACCGCATGCCAAGGGACAAGCCGCGAGCCGCCAATACATCTTTGATTTCATTCAAAGACTTTTTACCGAGGTTCGGTGTCTTCAACAGCTCAACTTCTGTGCGCTGGATAAGATCACCGATGTAGTAAATATTCTCGGCTTTTAGGCAGTTCGCGCTGCGAACGGTCAACTCAAGATCGTCTACGGGGCGCAATAGAATTGGATCGACATGATCCTCTTCCTCTTCGACTTCCTGTTCTTTATCAGCTTCCAGGTCGACGAAGGCGGCCAGCTGCTCTTGCAGGATGGTCGCACTGCGACGGATAGCCTCTTCCGGATCCAGGGTACCGTCGGTTTCCAGATCGATAATTAGCTTATCGAGGTCGGTACGCTGCTCGACACGAGCGGCCTCAACCGAGTAGGAAACACGGCGGACAGGGCTGAAGGTGGCATCCAGCTGCAGGCGGCCAATGGCACGTGACTCTTCATCAGAGCCGCGCGCGTCAGCCGGTTCGTAGCCACGACCCAGCGCTACCTTAAGCTGAATTTTCAGCTCGGCACCTTCATTGACATGAGCAATGACGTGGTCCGGGTTGACGATTTCGACGCTATGATCAAGCGCAATGTCGCCAGCGGTGACGACGGCTGGGCCCTGCTTGTTCAGCGTGAGCACCGCCTCATCGCGGCTGTGCATCTTGATCGCAACATCTTTCAAGTTCAGGAGGATTTCAATGACATCTTCCTGCACCCCTTCAAGCGCACTGTATTCATGCTCGACGCCGGCGATTTCAGCCTCTACCACGGCACAGCCGGGCATGGACGAAAGCAGAATGCGACGTAGTGCATTCCCCAGGGTGTGACCAAAGCCACGCTCGAACGGTTCGAGCACGATTTTGGCGTGATGTGCGCTGATTTCTTCGACCTTGATGTCGCGAGGACGGAGAAACTCTGTCACTGAACGCTGCATATGAACACCTTTCAGGCTGCCAAACGGATACTTGGTACTCGGTAAGATCTGGCGCGGGCGTTAAACCGGCACCAGATTGACAAGAAACAGAAAACTGCTTACTTGGAGTACAGCTCGACGATCAGGTTTTCGTTGATGTCGGCAGACAGGTCACCGCGTTCAGGCAGAGCCTTGAAAGTGCCTTCCATCTTCTTGGCGTCGATTTCGATCCAAGCGATATCGCCACGGTTGGCCGCAATGGACAACGCGCTTTGAATACGTGCTTGGTTTTTCGCCTTTTCGCGAATGGAAACAACGTCACCCGGCTTCACTTGATAGGAAGCAACGTTAACGGTGCGGCCGTTCACGGAAATCGCTTTGTGGCTGACCAGCTGACGCGCTTCAGAGCGAGTCGAGCCGAAGCCCATGCGGTAGACGACATTATCCAGTCGGGATTCGAGCAACTGCAACAATACTTCACCGGTCGCACCTTTCAGGCGAGCGGCTTCTTTGTAGTAGTTACGGAACTGTTTTTCGAGTACGCCATACATGCGACGTACTTTTTGCTTCTCGCGAAGCTGCAAGCCGTAGTCTGAAAGACGCTGACGACGCTGGCCGTGTACACCCGGGATCTGCTCGGATTTACACTTTTTCTCGAAGGGAGTAACACCACTCTTCAAAAAGAGGTCGGTGCCTTCACGACGAGACAGTTTGCACTTCGGTCCAATATAACGAGCCATGAATCTGTCTCCTTAAACGCGGCGTTTCTTAGGCGGACGGCAGCCATTATGGGGAATGGGCGTCGCGTCTACGATGCTTTGCACGCGGAAGCCGGCGGCATTCAGTGCGCGCACGGCGGATTCACGACCGGGACCTGGGCCTTTAACCAGTACATCTACGTTTTTCACACCATACTCGGCTGCAGCAGTTGCTGCACGTTCGCTTGCCACTTGAGCAGCGAACGGGGTGCTCTTGCGAGAACCACGAAAACCCGAACCACCGGCAGTCGCCCAAGAAAGAGCGTTGCCCTGGCGGTCTGTGATCGTCACGATCGTGTTGTTAAAAGAGGCATGGATATGCGCAATCGCATCCACTACCTGCTTTTTAACCTTTTTACGGTTACTACGCGGGTTAGCCATGTTGATGTCTATTCCTGTCTTTACGCCAGAACGTGCGTGTTATTTGCGGATCGGCTTACGCGGGCCCTTACGGGTGCGCGCGTTAGTCTTAGTCCGCTGACCACGCAGCGGAAGACTACGACGATGACGCAGACCACGGTAGCAGCCTAAGTCCATGAGACGCTTAATGTTAAGCGTGACATCACGACGAAGGTCGCCTTCTACGGTGTACTTGCCAACTTCAGAACGCAGGGTGTCGACTTCTTCAGAAGACAGATCCTGGATCTTGGCAGTAGGCGCGATACCGGCTGCAGCACAGATGTGCTCAGCACGGGTACGGCCAATCCCGAAGATATAGGTCAGCGAGATCGCCGCATGCTTGTTGTCCGGGATATTGACGCCTGCAATACGGGCCATCAGCTTACTCCGAAATTTGAGCGGCTTGCTCGTTTATTCATCTACAAAAGGCGCAACAGCATACCCCATCATTTGCCCTAAGGCAAGGGGTATGCTGGCACCCGCTTAATACAACCCAGGCTATTAACCCTGGCGTTGTTTGTGCCGTGGCTCGCTGCAGATGACGCGGACAGCGCCATTGCGACGAATGATCTTGCAGTTACGGCACATTTTCTTTACGGAAGCTCGAACTTTCATCGATCTTTCTCCAAAAACCGGCTCGCGGCGCGCCCTCTCTAACTAAATAGGGGTGGGCGGCGCCTCAGCGCATGATACCGCCGCTACCGTAGCCTTTCAGGTTGGACTTCTTCATCACTGAGTCATACTGATGCGACATGAGATGCGACTGCACCTGGGCCATGAAGTCCATGATGACCACGACTACGATTAACAACGAGGTACCGCCGAAGAAAAACGGCACGTTCCACGCCACAATCAAGAACTGGGGCATCAAGGAAACCGCAGTGATATACAAGGCACCGAACAGGGTCAAACGTGTCATGACCTTGTCGATATAGCGAGCGGTCTGCTCGCCGGGGCGAATGCCCGGCAGGAAAGCGCCTGACTTTTTAAGATTGTCAGCCACATCCTTGGGGTTGAAGACCAGCGCTGTGTAAAAGAAGCAGAAGAATACCACTGCCGCCGCGAAAAGCAAGATGTAAAGCGGTTGACCTGGGCCTAATGCCTGAGATGCACGCTGCAACCACTCCATACCTTCACCGGCACCTACCCACTGACCAATAGAGGCCGGGAAAAGCAGGATACTGGAGGCAAAAATCGCCGGAATAACACCGGCCATGTTGACCTTCAAAGGCAGGTAGCTACTTTGCCCTGCATACATCTTATTGCCCACTTGTCGCCGAGGGTAATTAACTTTGAGACGGCGTTGGCCGCGCTCAATGAAAACCACAAAGGCGACAGTCGCAATACCTAACACTGACAGCGCTAACAGCGGCAGAACATTCCAGGCCCCTTCATTACGGGCAAGCTCGAAGGCTTGGCCCACGGCACTGGGCAGTCCAGCGACAATACCGGCGAAGATCAGCAGCGAAATACCGTTGCCGATGCCCTTCTCGGTAATCTGCTCACCTAGCCACATCATAAACACCGCGCCCGATACAAACGTAATCACGGCGGTGAAATAGAAGCTGAAGTCAGCACTGTACGCGATGCCTTGGCTAGCCAGACCGACGGACATGCCGGTAGCCTGGACAAACGCCAGTATCACCGTGCCGTAGCGGGTGTACTGGCTAATCTTGCGGCGGCCAGCCTCACCCTCTTTCTTGAGCTGCTCAAGATGAGGGGAGACCGCAGTCATGAGCTGCATGATAATCGACGCCGATATATAGGGCATTATACCCAGGGCGAGAACACTCATGCGCTCCAGGGCGCCACCCGAGAACATGTTAAACATGCCCAGAATGGTGCCCTGTTGCTCCCTAAACAAGGCAGCAAGCTGGTCAGGATTGATACCGGGAACGGGAATGTGGGCACCAATACGGTACACCACGATGGCGAGGAGCACGAAGCGCAAACGCGCCCACAGTTCACTCAGACCGCTGCCCATCGCCGGCATTTTTCCTGACTTGGCCATTTAGTCCTCTACCTTGCCGCCAGCGGCTTCGATCGCTTCACGGGCACCTTTGGTGACCTTGATTCCGCGAACGGTAACCGCCGTTTTCAGTTCGCCAGAAAGGATGATCTTCGCGTGTAGCGTAGAGTCCTTTAGCACGTTGGCTTCTTTCAAAGATGCCAGGGTGACTTCACCACCGGCAACTTTAGCAAGCTCAGCCAGGCGTACTTCTTCAGAGACCAGAGATTTTGCAGACGTAAAGCCGAATTTCGGCAAACGACGCTGCAAAGGCATCTGACCGCCTTCGAAACCGGGCTTAACACTGCCGCCACTACGTGACTTCTGACCTTTGTGACCACGGCCACCGGTCTTACCAAGACCGGAACCGATGCCACGACCAACGCGCTTTGCAGCGTGTTTGGAGCCCGGAGCCGGGCTTAGGTTATTGAGTTTCATGGATTACTCTCCCTCAACGCGCACAAGGTAGTTCACCTTGTGGATCATGCCGCGTACGGCAGGGGTGTCTTCCAGTTCAACCGTATGACCGATGCGACGCAGGCCCAAGCCTTTCATAGTAGCCTTGTGCTTGGGCATAATGCCGATGGTGCTGCGGATCTGGGTAACCTTGATCGTTGCTGCCATGGTGCCTTACCCCGTGATCGCTTCGACAGACAGACCGCGCTTGGCGGCCACGTCTTCCGGTGCTTGCATGGAGGAGAGACCTTTAACAGTCGCTCGTACCACGTTAACCGGGTTGGTGGAACCGTAGCACTTGGCCAGTACGTCGTGGACACCGGCGAGCTCTAATACAGAGCGCATGGCGCCACCGGCGATGATACCGGTACCTTCGGAAGCCGGCTGCATGTACACCTTGGAAGCACCGTGACGGGCTTTGACCGGGTACTGCAGCGTATGGCCAGCAAGGTTCACCTTGACCATGTTGCGACGAGCTTGATCCATCGCTTTCTGGATTGCGACAGGCACTTCACGTGCCTTGCCACGACCGAAACCGACACGACCTTTACCATCACCAACGACGGTCAGTGCGGTGAAGCCGAAAATACGACCACCCTTGACCACCTTGGCGACGCGGTTGACCTGCACTAACTTCTCTTGCAGATCACCGCTTTGCTGTTCGTTCTTCGCCATCGTAAAACCCTTTAGAATTCCAGGCCGCCTTCACGTGCGGCGTCGGCCAGCGCCTTGACGCGGCCGTGATACTTAAAGCCAGCACGGTCGAAGGCCACCTGGGTGATGCCTGCTTCTTTAGCGCGTTCAGCAATCAGAGCACCCACTTTAGAGGCCGCATCTGAGTTGCCGGTCGCACCCTCGCGCAGTACTTTGTCCAGCGTAGAAGCACTGGCTAGCACTTTGCCACCATCCGGCGAGATAATCTGCGCATAGATGTGACGCGGGGTACGGTTGACGCACAGGCGATACACGCCCAGCTCGCGGATCTTTGCGCGAGCGCGGCGGGCACGACGGAGACGAGATTCTTTCTTCGCGTTCATAACCCTGCCTTACTTCTTCTTGGCTTCTTTGCGACGCACCTGCTCGTCGGCGTACCGAACACCCTTGCCTTTATACGGCTCAGGGGGACGGAAGGCGCGGATTTCCGCGGCGCACTGGCCGAGCATCTGCTTATCCGCGCTTTTCAGCACGATAACGGTGTTCTTCGGCGTTTCCGCTGAGACACCATTAGGCAGTTCATAGTCGACCGGGTGCGAGAAGCCCAGTGAAAGATTGAGCGTCTGGCCCTTAGCTTGGGCACGATAACCGACGCCAACAATTTCGAGAGTTCTTGTGAAACCCTCGGATACGCCCGTTACCAGGTTCTGAACTAAGGCGCGGGTAGTACCGGCCATGGCCCAGCTCTTGGCAGACTCACTCGGGGCGAAGGTCAGCTGGCCATCTTCTTGACCGACCACTACATCAGAGTGGATGGTCATAGATAGCGTGCCCTGGCCGCCTTTGGCGGTCAGCTGGTCAGCATTGATTTTAATCTCAACGCCGGCAGGCACTTTAACCGGATATTTCGCTATGCGGGACATTCCAGCCTCCTAGAATACGGTGCAGATGACTTCGCCACCGACACCCGCTTGGCGCGCGGCACGATCGGTCATGACACCATTGGATGTGGTGACAATCGCGATACCCAGGCCATCGGCAACCTTAGGCAAGTTATCCTTGCCCATGTAGCGGCGCAGGGACGGCTTGGAAACCCGCTGAATGTGCTCAATGACCGGCTTACCCTCAAAGTACTTGAGAGTTACGGTTAGCTCGGGCTTAGCGCCCTCCGCTACCGCAAAGTCGGCAATGTAGCCTTCTTCCTTTAGCACTCGGGCCACTTGCACTTTCAACTTGGAGGACGGCATGGTAGCCGTCTCCTTGGTGGCCATCTGCGCATTGCGGATACGTGTAAACATATCCGCCAGAGTGTCTTGCATGCTCATTTAATGTGCGCTCCTGATAATTCTACGTGGCGTTACCAACTGGATTTTTTCAACCCAGGAACGTCGCCACGCATGGCGGCTTCACGCAGCTTGTTACGGCCAAGGCCGAACTTGTTGTAAAAACCGTGCGGACGACCGGTGATACGGCAGCGGTTACGCTGACGCACCGGGCTTGAGTCGCGCGGCAGTTGCTGCAGCTTCAGCGTCGCCTCGAAGCGGTCTTCCTCAGACGTGTTCACGTCTGAGATGATCTTCTTGAGTTCAGCGCGCTTGGTCGCATACTTCGCGACCAGCTGAGTACGCTTAAGCTCACGCTCTACCATACTTTTCTTAGCCATGATCTCGCCCCTATTTCTTGAACGGGAAGTTCAGCGCGGTTAGTAGCGCACGACCTTCCTCGTCGGTTTTGGCGGTCGTAGTGATAGTGACGTCCAACCCCCGGATGCGATCGATTTTATCATACTCGATCTCCGGGAAGATGATCTGCTCACGCACACCCATGGAGTAGTTACCACGACCGTCGAAAGACTTCGGGTTGAGACCACGGAAGTCACGCACGCGGGGAATCGCGATGTAAACCAAACGGTCCAAGAAGTCCCACATACGCTCAGCGCGCAGAGTTACCTTGATGCCGATTGGCCAACCTTCGCGCACCTTGAAGCCCGCGATGGACTTACGTGCCTTGGTCACCAACGGTTTTTGACCAGAGAGTTTCTCTAGATCGCCGATGGCATTGTCAATCAACTTTTTATCGTTGACTGCTTCGCCGATACCCATGTTCAGAGTCACTTTCGTGATCCGGGGTACCTGCATAACGTTGGCATAGCTGAACTCTTCTTTGAGTTGAGCTGCTACCTCGTTTTGATAACGTTCTTTCAAGTTCGCCATTGTGCTACCCGACTCGCGTTAGGCGTCGATCTGCGTCTGCGTCGACTTGTAGATACGTACCTTGGTACCGTCTTCCTTCACTTGGAAGCCGACGCGATCCGCCTTACCGGTCTCCGAATTGAAGATGGCTACGTTGGACGCGTGAATCGGAGCCTCACGCTCGACGATACCGCCCTGATTACCCGCCATGGGATTTGGCTTGGTGTGACGTTTAATCATGTTCACACCGGACACCAAAAAGCGGTTTTCTAATACCCGCTTAACGGTGCCACGCTTGCCTTTATCCTTCCCGGCGATGACGATGACTTCATCGTCACGTTTGATCTTTTGCATATCCGCCTCGCTCCTTACAGCACTTCAGGCGCTAAGGAAATGATCTTCATGAACTTTTCATTACGAAGTTCACGAGTCACCGGCCCAAAAATACGGGTACCGATGGGCTGTTCGTTGGTGTTATTCAACAAAACTGCCGCATTTCCATCGAAACGGATGAGCGAACCGTCGGGACGACGGACGCCACTACGGGTCCGGACCACGACCGCTTTTAGCACCTGGCCTTTTTTGACCTTGCCACGCGGAATCGCTTCCTTAACCGTGACCTTGATGATATCACCAACGCGAGCGTAACGACGATGTGAACCGCCTAACACCTTGATGCACTGCACCCGGCGCGCTCCGCTGTTGTCGGCGACATCCAGCATTGTCTGAGTCTGAATCATCGGTTTTCTCCAAACCTAATCTGACTGCACTGATTGACAGGCCTTGGGATTAACCCTTGGCGTGTTCAACCACCTCGACCAGCGTCCAGGCTTTCTTCTTGGAAAGCGGACGGCACTCCTGAATGGAAACCGTATCGCCTGCCTTAGCCTGGTTCGCCTCATCATGGGCGTGCAGCTTGGTGGAGCGCTTAACGTATTTTCCGTAGATCGGGTGACGCTCGCGCCGCTCGATCATGACGACGATGGACTTGTCCATCTTATCGCTCACCACTTTACCGGTGAGCGTACGCTTTGTGTTTTCTTCGGCCATCTCAATCACCTGCCTTCTCGTTGAGCAAAGTCTTAACGCGGGCGATATCCCGGCGGACCTGCTTGAGCAGATGAGTCTGGCTCAGTTGGCCAGTGGCCTTCTGCATGCGCAGGTTAAACTGCTCGCGGAGGAGTTCGAGGAGTTGCTCCTGGAGCTCTCCTGCGGACTTTTCACGAATTTCCTGGGCTTTCATCACATCACCGTCCGTTTCGCAAAGGTGGTGGATAAGGGCATTTTCTGTGCGGCAAGCTCAAACGCTTCACGAGCGAGCTCTTCCGACACGCCTTCAATTTCATACAGGACCCGACCCGGTTGGATCTGGGCAACCCAGTACTCAACAGAACCTTTACCTTTACCCATACGAACTTCGAGCGGCTTCTTGGAGATCGGCTTATCAGGGAAGACGCGGATCCAGATTTTACCGCCACGCTTTACGTGACGTGTGATCGCACGACGGCCTGCTTCGATCTGACGCGCAGTGATGCGGCCGCGACCAGTAGCTTTAAGGCCGTATTCCCCGAAGCTGATCTTGCTTCCGCGATGCGCCAGGCCACGGTTGCGGCCTTTCATCATCTTGCGGAATTTCATACGCTTGGGCTGTAACATCGACTCGCTCTCCCCTTACCTGGAACCTTTCTTCTTGGGCGCGTTGCCGGCAGGCTGTTGTTTAGCCTTGGCACGTACTTCCTCGATACCGCCGAGGATTTCACCCTTGAAGATCCACACTTTGACGCCGATAACGCCATAGGTGGTGTGAGCTTCGTAAGTGGCGTAGTCGATATCCGCACGCAACGTGTGCAGCGGAACGCGACCTTCGCGGTACCATTCGGTACGTGCGATTTCAGCGCCACCAAGACGACCTGACAGCTGAATCTTGATGCCACCAGCGCCAAGACGCATTGCGTTCTGTACCGCGCGCTTCATAGCACGGCGGAACATGACGCGACGCTCAAGCTGACCCGCTACGTTAGCAGCGACTAGCTTGGCATCCAGCTCCGGCTTGCGAACTTCTTCGATGTTCACATGCACGGGAACGCCCATCATCTGGGTGAGATCGCGACGCAGACGGTCGACATCTTCACCTTTCTTACCAATCACGATACCCGGACGGGCAGTGTGAATGGTGATGCGGGCATTGTTCGCCGGACGCTCGATGTGGATGCGGCTAACAGAGGCGCTTTTAAGACGCTCTTCCAGGAAGCTACGCACTTCGAGATCGTTATTGAGCTTATCGGCGTAAGCGCCGCGCTCAGCATACCAGACAGAAGCATGGTCTTTGACGATGCCCAGTCGAATGCCTGTTGGATTGACTTTCTGACCCATCGGTCGACTCCTACTTCTCGGCTACCTTGACGGTGATGTGGCACGTGCGCTTCAAGATACGATCCGCACGCCCCTTGGCACGCGGCTTGATACGCTTGAGCGTCATGCCCTCATCGACGCAGATGGTCGAGACACGCAGCTCGTCAATATCCATGCCGTTATTTTCTTCCGCGTTTGCAATCGCGGATTGCAGCACCTTCTTAACCAGCTTGGCAGCCTTCTTCGGTGAGAAGGTCAGCAGGTCGAGTGCCTCGGCGACAGGTTTACCGCGCACCTGGTCAGCCACCAAACGGGCCTTCTGGGCGGATAAACGAGCGCCAAGCAGCTTAGCTGTGACTTCCATCTCTCAATCCTCTCTGGCTTACCGTTTGGCTTTTTTATCCGCCGCATGCCCGCGATAAGTGCGAGTAGCAGCGAATTCGCCCAATTTGTGGCCAACCATTTCCTCGGAGACGTGCACCGGGACGTGTTGGCGACCGTTATGGACCGCGATAGTGAGGCCTACCATATTGGGCAGGATCATAGAACGACGCGACCAAGTCTTGATCGGTTTGCGATCGTTCTTCTCCACTGCAACCTCTACCTTCTTCAAAAGATGAAGGTCAATGAAGGGACCTTTCTTTAGTGAACGTGGCACAGCCGTTACCTCTTAATGTCTTGGCAATGTAGATCAACGCGTCTTATTACGACGACGAATGATCAGCTTGTCGGTGCGCTTGTTCTTACGCGTCTTGTGACCCTTAGTCGGCACACCCCATGGGGATACCGGGTGACGACCACCACTGGTGCGGCCTTCGCCACCACCGTGCGGGTGATCGACTGGGTTCATCGCGACACCGCGAACAGTCGGACGCACACCTCTCCAGCGCTTCGCACCGGCCTTGCCAAGTTGACGCAGGCTGTGCTCTGAGTTGCTCACTTCACCCAAGGTCGCGCGGCACTCGGCCAACACTTTACGCATTTCGCCAGAGCGAAGACGCAGGGTGGCATAGTTACCTTCACGAGCAACCAGCTGGGCGCTTGTACCGGCACTGCGAGCAATCTGCGCGCCTTTACCCGGCTTGAGTTCGATGCAGTGCACCGTAGAACCCAACGGGACGTTGCGCAGCGGCAAGGCATTGCCTTTCTTGATTGACGCGTTAACACCAGATTCCAGCACGTCACCCGCGCTGACACCTTTCGGTGCAATGATGTAACGACGCTCACCATCGGCATACTTCAGCAGCGCAATGTGCGCACTGCGGTTGGGATCGTGCTCAAGACGCTCAACGGTGGCAGGAATGCCATCCTTGGTGCGTTTGAAATCGATCAACCGATAGTGGTGACGATGACCACCGCCCACGTGGCGGGTGGTGATACGACCGTAGTTGTTACGGCCGCCGGACTTGGACTGTTTTTCTAAAAGCGGTGCATAGGCACGGCCTTTAAACAGTTCCTCGCCAACGATCTTGACGACGTGGCGACGACCGGCGGAAGTGGGTTTGGTCTTGACGATTGCCATTATCCGTACTCCTGCCCTTATTCGGCGCCAGAGAAGTCTTCGAGCGTTTCACCCGCAGCCAGGGTCACATACGCTTTGCGATAACCCTTACGCAGGCCAACGCCGTTCGCAGTACGTTTTGTTTTACCCTTCATGTTCAGTACCTGAACACTACCGACCTTTTTGCCGAAAAGTGCTTCAACGGCCTTTTTGATCTCGGGCTTGGTAGCATCAGATGCCACCTTGAAAACGTACTGGTTGCGCTCGGCTGCCATTGCGGCCTTTTCGGTCACGTGCGGCCCAAGCAGAACCTTAAATACGCGTTCCTGGTTCATGCCAGCTTCTCCTCGAATTTACGCAGGGCGGAGACGGTAATCAGCACCTTATCAAAGGCTACCAGGCTTACCGGGTCAGCTGCCGCGACATCCACCACGTCAACGTGGGGAAGGTTGCGTGCGGCCAAATAGAGCTTTTCGTCAACTTCTTCAGTGACGATCAACACTTTTTCAAGGTTGAGCTCTTTTAGCTTGGCAGCTACCTGCTTGGTCTTAGGCGCATCGACGACGAACTCTTCAATCGCGACTAAACGCTCTTGACGTACCAGCTCTGACAAGATGGAGCGCATCGCTGCACGGTACATCTTGCGGTTAACCTTCTGGGTGTAGTCTTGCGGACGCGCCGCGAAGGTTACGCCACCACTACGCCATAGCGGAGAGCGGATGGTACCGGCACGTGCACGACCGGTGCCTTTCTGACGCCACGGCTTTTTACCACCGCCACGAACGTCGGAACGACTCTTTTGTGCGCGGGTTCCCTGACGACCAGCCGCCAAATAGGCAGTGACAACCTGGTGAACGAGCGCTTCGTTGAATTCTTTGCCAAAAGTGGCGTCGGCTACTTCAACGGTACCCGCGCCTGCAGCAAGATTCAGATTCATTGGTAATTATCCCCTTCAGCCTGCTTTCACGGCGCTGCGAACGATAACGTCACTACCGGGAGCACCCGGTACGGCGCCTTTAATCAGCAGCAGGTTACGCTCGGCGTCGACACGGACGATCTCAAGGCTCTGCACGGTGCAACGGGCGTTACCCATTTGACCGGCCATCTTTTTGCCTTTGAAAACGCGACCCGGAGTCTGACACATGCCGATAGAACCCGGCGCGCGATGCGACAGAGAGTTACCGTGAGTCATATCTTGGGTACGGAAATTCCAGCGTTTAACAGCACCCTGGAAGCCTTTACCCTTAGAGGTGCCAGTCACGTCAACCATTTGACCAGCTTCGAAGAGGGATACGGTGAGTTCGCCGCCTACTTCAGGAATCTCTTCGCCTTCTGCAAGACGAAATTCCATCAGTGCACGACCAGCTTCAACACCCGCCTTGGCAAACTGACCCGCTTGCGCTTTGGTGAGGTGCTTAGCTTTACGAGAGCCAGATGTGACCTGAATCGCTGCGTAACCGTCAGACTCGACAGATTTAACGCGTGTAACACGATTAGGATCAACTTCAATAACGGTTACGGGCACAGACGCGCCGTCTTCGGTAAAGACACGGGTCATCCCGGCCTTTTTACCGACTAAACCGATAGTCATACTCAGTCTCCTATAGTGTACGGGGCTATCACCCGCTATGGCTGCCCTTTCCAGAGCATTCCACTAGCACATTGTATGGCGCCTCACGGCGCGGCGGCTGCTGCTCATGCTAGCTCTTTACAAAGAACGATGAGCGCTGGGCCGCAAGTGACTAGTGTAATTAGTTGAGTTTGATTTGCACGTCAACGCCTGCGGCGAGATCAAGCTTCATCAAAGCATCAACAGTTTTTTCAGTCGGCTCAACAATGTCGAGCACACGCTTGTGCGTACGAATCTCATACTGGTCACGCGCATCTTTGTTGACGTGCGGTGAGATCAGAATGGTGTAACGCTCGCGGTTGGTCGGCAGCGGAATCGGACCACGAACCTGAGCACCAGTACGTTTAGCGGTTTCAACAATCTCCGCTGTAGACTGGTCGATCAGGCGATGGTCGAAAGCTTTCAACCGAATGCGAATCTTTTGGTTCTGCATTTGCCCTAAACTCCAATGGATGTCGACGGCGCGAGCCGTCTACCCACGCATTCAAAGGATGCGCATTATAGGCACGCCAAAAGCCCATGTCAAACATTTGCTGTTGGTGCGCAGAAAAGGGGGCTCATCAGAGCCCCCTTCATCATTCAAGCATGCTGCTTACTTGACGATTTTGGCCACAACGCCAGCACCGACAGTACGGCCGCCTTCACGAATAGCGAAGCGCAAGCCTTCGTCCATTGCGATCGGGGCGATCAAGGTAACAACCATCTGAACGTTGTCACCCGGCATGACCATTTCAACGCCTTCCGGCAGTTCACAGGTACCAGTTACGTCGGTGGTACGGAAGTAGAACTGCGGACGGTAGCCCTTGAAGAAAGGCGTGTGACGACCACCCTCTTCTTTGGACAGTACGTAAACTTCTGCTTCGAAGGTAGTGTGCGGGTTGATGGTGCCCGGCTTGGCCAGCACTTGGCCACGCTCGACGTCATCACGCTTAGTACCACGCAGCAGGGCGCCAACGTTCTCACCAGCACGACCTTCGTCGAGCAGTTTACGGAACATTTCAACACCGGTAACGATCGTTTTGGTGGTATCGCGGATACCCACGATTTCCACTTCTTCGCCCGCTTTGACGATACCGCGCTCTACACGACCGGTAACAACAGTACCGCGGCCAGAGATAGAGAACACGTCTTCGATCGGCATCAGGAACGGCTGGTCGATGGCACGCTCCGGCTCAGGGATGTAAGCATCCAGAGCTTTGATCAAATTAGCGACGGCAGTCGTACCCATGCCCTTGTCATCTTCACCGTTCAGCGCCATCAGCGCAGAGCCAGTGATGATCGGCGTGTCGTCACCCGGGAAGTCGTACTGGTCTAGAAGTTCGCGAACTTCCATTTCTACCAGCTCGAGCAGCTCTTCATCATCGACCATGTCCGCTTTGTTCAGGAACACAACGATGAACGGTACGCCAACCTGACGAGACAGCAGGATGTGCTCGCGAGTTTGCGGCATCGGGCCGTCTGCGGCAGAACATACCAGGATAGCGCCGTCCATCTGCGCAGCACCGGTGATCATGTTCTTGACGTAGTCAGCGTGTCCCGGGCAGTCAACGTGCGCGTAGTGGCGATCTTCAGACTGGTATTCCACGTGGGAAGTAGCGATGGTGATACCGCGCTCACGCTCTTCAGGAGCGTTATCGATGGTATCAAACTCACGCCAGTCGCCGCCGAAAACCTCAGCAGACACGCGGGTCAGGGCCGCCGTCAGAGTCGTTTTACCGTGGTCGACGTGACCAATGGTGCCGACGTTGACGTGCGGTTTGGAACGTTCAAATTTTTCCTTAGCCACTGCTATAACCTCTTTACGTTAGCTAACGGTTAACCGTTTTGATTGATGACGGCTTCAACGACGCTGGAGGGCGCCTCGTCGTACTTCGAGAACTCCATAGAGTAGCTCGCACGGCCCTGGGTTTGTGAGCGCAGATCGGTTGCATAACCGAACATCTCGCCCAGTGGCACCGTCGCACGAATGACTTTACCAGAAGAGGAGTCATCCATACCCTGCACCAGGCCGCGACGACGGCTCAGGTCACCCATGACGTCACCCATAAATTCTTCGGGGGTCACGATTTCGACCTTCATCACCGGCTCCAGCAGCACGGCCTTGGCCTTCCTGGCACCTTCTTTTACTGCCATAGAAGAAGCAATCTTAAACGCAGTCTCGTTGGAGTCTACGTCGTGGAAGGAGCCATCAAACAGCGTTACTTTAACGTCGATCATCGGGTAACCCGCGATGACGCCGTTTTTGAGCTGCTCAAAAGCACCCTTCTCAACCGCGGGAACGTATTCCTTGGGAACCGCACCACCCACGATCTCAGAGTTGAACTTGAAGAACAGTTCGTCTTCGCCTTCACCCTTCTCTTCTGCTGTCAGCGGCTCGATACGCAGCCATACGTGACCATACTGACCACGACCACCGGACTGACGTACGAACTTGCCTTCTTGCTCAATGCTGCCGCGAATAGTTTCGCGATAGGCAACCTGAGGCTTACCGATATTGGCTTCAACCTTAAACTCGCGACGCATACGGTCAACGAGGATATCCAGGTGAAGCTCACCCATGCCAGAAATAATCGTCTGGCCGGTTTCTTCGTCGGTTTTGACCTGGAAGGAAGGGTCTTCTTGAGCAAGCTTGCCCAACGCAACACCCATCTTCTCTTGGTCTGCCTTAGATTTAGGCTCTACAGCAACCGAGATAACCGGATCCGGGAACTCCATGCGCTCGAGAACGATCTTGTTATCGATGTCGCACAGGGTATCACCCGTGGTGACGTCTTTCAGACCGATACAAGCAGCGATGTCGCCCGCCAGAACTTCTTTGATCTCTTCACGGGAATTGGCGTGCATCTGAACGATACGGCCAACGCGCTCTTTCTTCTGCTTAACGGAGTTATAGACACCGTCACCAGATTTAAGAACACCCGAGTAGACGCGAATAAAGGTCAGCGTACCAACGAAGGGGTCAGTGGCGATCTTAAACGCCAGGGCCGCAAACGGCGCACTGTCATCAGCTTCACGGGTATCAACGGTGCCGTCTTTATCGTCGAGCTCACCTTCGATCGCCTTAACTTCCGTCGGCGAAGGCATGTATTCGATAACGCCATCCAGCACTGCTTGAACGCCTTTGTTCTTAAAGGCAGAACCACAGGTAACCAGAACGATATCGTTAGCCAGGGTGCGCGCACGTAAACCGGCCTTGATCTCTTCAACTGATAGCTCACCGCCTTCAAGGTACTTTTCCATCAGCTCGTCAGAGCCTTCGGCAGCAGCTTCGACCATCTCTTCGCGGTACTTTTCTGCTGTTTCTTGTAGCTCAGCAGGAATGTCCGCGAGGTCATAATTCATACCCAGGCTTTCCTCATCCCACAGGATAGCCTTCATCTGAATCAGATCAATAACACCTTTAAAGTCCTCTTCCGTGCCCCAGTTAATCTGGATTGGCACAGCTTTGGCACCCAAACGCTCTTTCAACTGCTCGACAACCATGAAGAAGTCAGCGCCGGTACGGTCCATCTTATTGACGAAAACCATGCGCGGAACTTCATACTTGTTGGCTTGGCGCCATACTGTTTCGGTCTGCGGCTGAACGCCGGAAGAACCACACAGCACAACAACCGCACCATCGAGTACGCGCAGAGAACGTTCAACTTCAATGGTGAAGTCAACGTGCCCTGGGGTGTCGATAATATTGATACGGTGCTCAGGGAACTGCTTGTTCATGCCCTGCCAGAAACAGGTAGTTGCAGCTGAGGTGATAGTGATACCACGCTCCTGCTCCTGCTCCATCCAGTCCATGGTCGCAGCACCGTCGTGTACTTCGCCCACTTTGTGGGAGAGGCCGGTGTAGAACAGTACACGCTCAGTCGTCGTGGTTTTACCCGCGTCGACGTGAGCGACGATACCGATATTACGGTAGCGATTTAGTGGAGTCTTGCGTGCCACGGTGAAACTCCCGTTTGTTGGCGATGCTCGTTAATTTAGCGGCGTATGCAAGCGAGGTTTATGCGGCCGCCGCTACCACTGCGTCATGGTAGCGGCTGAGTGTTGCAACTTTTGAATTGCAACAACGCGACTCAGCAAACATTCCACCATGCTGAACAACGTGCATATATAAACCAGAAAGCCATACTTAAAAACGCCGTACAAAGAAACGCCGATTTTAGAAACGCTGACCTTAAAAACGCCGACCTTAAAAACGGTAGTGCGAGAAGGCCTTGTTGGCTTCTGCCATGCGATGCACGTCTTCGCGCTTCTTAACGGCAGAACCTTTACCTTCAGCGGCATCCAGCATTTCACCCGCCAGACGCTGAACCATGGTTTTCTCACCGCGACGACGCGCCGCGTCTACCAGCCAGCGCATTGCCAGCGCTTGACGGCGAGACGGACGTACTTCAACCGGCACCTGATAGGTCGCACCACCAACGCGGCGCGACTTCACTTCGACCATCGGCTGGATGGCTTCCAGCGCTTTGTCGAAGATCTCCAGCGGATCTTCTTTACTACGCTCGGCAACCTTGTCCAACGCACCGTAGACGATACGCTCAGCTATGGACTTCTTGCCGCTGACCATCAGGTGGTTCATGAACTTCGCCAGACGCTCACTTCCGAACTTAGGATCCGGCAGAATCTCGCGTTTAGCTACTACTCTTCTTCTAGGCATGATAAGCCCTCAATTAAGGATCTTTCAGGTAAACCCGGAACTCATGCAACCTGTGTACGCTATTCAAGCACCACAAGTGCAGCCCGACCTTACTCTTATCAGACCGTCAAATTCGTGAAAATCGTTACTCAGCATGCCCTTTTGACGGGGCGACGCTGCACAGCTGACCTAGGACTTAAAACTTAGGACTTAGGACGCTTAGTACCGTATTTAGAACGACCCTGACGACGATTTTGAACGCCAGAGGTGTCAAGGGCGCCACGAACGGTGTGATAACGCACACCTGGCAAATCCTTTACACGACCGCCGCGAATCAAAACGACAGAGTGTTCTTGAAGGTTGTGACCTTCACCACCGATATAAGAAGACACTTCAAAGCCGTTGGTAAGGCGCACACGGCAAACCTTACGCAGAGCCGAGTTAGGCTTCTTCGGGGTGGTGGTGTAAACGCGCGTACAAACGCCGCGTTTTTGCGGACAGGCCTGCAGCGCTGGCACGTCACTTTTTGTGACGGGGCGCTTGCGCGGCTTGCGCACTAGCTGATTAATCGTTGCCATGGTGTTTAGCTGACTCCAATGGTTGCCTTGCCTTTTAACAAATGCGGGCAGCGGATGCGGGCGCACCCACCCCACTGTTAAAGGCTGCGCATTCTAAAGGCTGACCCTAGGTCGCGTCAAGCCTTGCCGGCGGTTTTACCGGCAAGGTGACACTTTTTCAGGTCAGCTATTCGTTTTACTTACTCATGTTACCTACTGCTTTAGGCGCCACATCTACAGCTCGTCGTCAGAATCGAGAGCGGTCAACTGTGCACCCAGCTCCTGTTCGACTTCGGTAGCCGAAGGATTGAACAGTTGCTCAACGTCTTCGCGCTTGCGACGACGTTCTGCGTGGTGAGTCAAGCCTGTACCAGCTGGTATCAGGCGACCAACCACCACGTTTTCTTTCAGGCCACGCAGGTAATCACGCTTGCCAGTCACCGCTGCTTCGGTCAGTACGCGGGTTGTCTCCTGGAAGGAGGCCGCGGAAATGAACGACTCGGTGGCCAAGCTGGCCTTGGTGATACCCAGCAGCATACGCTGATACTTGGCCGGGAATTTCTTCTCTTTTTCAAGGCGTTCGTTCTGTTCCAGCACGCGAACCAGTTCAGCCTGGTCGCCCGTGATGAAGTCAGAATCGCCCGAATCAGTAATCTCTACCTTACGCAGCATCTGACGCACAATGACTTCGATGTGCTTGTCGTTGATGCCTACGCCCTGCAGACGATAAACGTCCTGTACTTCGGCAGTGATGTACTTGGCGAGCTCCTCAACACCCAGCAAGCGCAGGATATCGTGCGGATTGCTCGGCCCATCGGAAATCACCTCGCCCTTCTCGACGGTTTCGCCTTCGAAGACGGCAATTTGACGCCATTTCGGAATCAGCGCTTCAAACGGATCGCCAGATTCCGGGGTAATGGTCAGACGACGCTTACCTTTGGTCTCTTTACCGAAGCTGATCACACCGCTGATCTCGGCCAGGATCGAGGACTCTTTCGGCTTACGCGCTTCGAACAAGTCAGCAACCCGCGGCAGACCACCGGTGATGTCTTTGTTCGCCGAGGCTTCTACCGGGATACGGGCAACCACTTCACCCACCCCGATCGTCACACCATCGTCGACCGAAATAATCGAGTTGCCCGGAAGCAGGTACTGAACCGGGGTGTTGGAGCCCGATACAGAGACGTACTCGCCCGAGCTGTCTTGCAGCATGACCATCGGGCGCTTGTCACGACCGGCCATGGGACGTGCTGCAGACTCGATCACCTCGATAGAGGAGAGGCCGGTCATCTCATCGACGCTGCGGTGCATGGTGACACCCTCGTCGAGATCAATGAACTGCGCCTTACCTTCTACTTCGGCAACGATCGGGTGGGTGTGCGGATCCCATTTGGCCACTGTCGCACCAGCGTCGACCACGTCGCCGTCGCGTACAGAAAGCTCAGCACCGTAAGGGAGCTTATAGTACTCACGCTCACGGCCATGGTCGTCAGCAACGGCCAGGGCGCTAGAACGAGATACCACCACCAGCTTACCGTCGGCACGCTCTACATGCTTGATGTTGTGCAGACGAACCTTACCGCCGTGCTTCACTTGTACGCTATCCACAGCAGACGAACGCGATGCCGCACCACCGATGTGGAAGGTACGCATGGTCAGCTGGGTACCCGGCTCACCGATGGACTGTGCGGCGATAACGCCGACGGCTTCACCGATGTTGACCTGATGGCCACGGGCCAAGTCACGGCCGTAACAGGAGGCACACACGCCGTGTGCGGTCTCACAGGTAATCGTAGAGCGAACGATGATCTCGTCTACACCCATGGTGTCGAGCTCGGCACACCATTTCTCGTCGAGCAAGGTACCTTTCGCGATCAAGACTTCACCGCTGCCTGGGTGAACCACATCCTGGGCGACTACACGACCAAGCACGCGCTGGGAAAGCGGTACGATAATGTCGCCGCCTTCGATGATCGGGTGCAGGGTCAAGCCATTTTCGGTACCACAGTCGACTTCGGTGATGACCAGGTCTTGCGCTACGTCTACCAAGCGACGCGTCAGGTAACCGGAGTTGGCGGTTTTCAACGCCGTATCCGCAAGACCTTTACGTGCACCGTGGGTCGAGATGAAGTACTGCAGTACGTTCAGACCTTCACGGAAGTTGGCGACGATCGGCGTTTCGATGATCGAGCCATCCGGCTTGGCCATCAGACCACGCATACCCGCCAACTGACGGATCTGGGCAGCACTACCACGGGCACCGGAGTCGGCCATGATGAAGACGCTGTTGAACGAGTCCTGCTCAACTTCGTTGCCATCACGATCGATGACGGTCTCTTTAGAGATACCCACCATCATCGCCTTGGCGACTTTATCGTTGGCCTTGGACCAGATATCGATAACCTTGTTGTACTTCTCGCCCGCTGTTACCAGGCCAGAAGAGAACTGGTCTTCGATCTCTTTAACTTCGGCTTCCGCTGCATCAACGATTTCAGTTTTTGCTTCGGGAATAACGAAGTCGTTAACACCGATTGAGGCGCCGGACCAGGTCGCGAGACGGAAACCGGTATACATCAGCTGGTCAGCGAAAATGACGGTCGGCTTGAGGCCGGCACGACGATAAACTTCGTTGATCAGGCTGGAGATCGCCTTCTTCTTCATCGGCTGGTCGATCAGCTCGAAGGGCACACCTTCGGGCAGAATGCGGAACAGCAGTGCACGGCCTACCGTCGTATCGTAAATACGGCGGTGGAAGCTACGCTCGCCGCTCTCTTCTTCGATATCGATTTCGTCCAGACGCACTTTGACCCGGGCGTGCAGCGATACTGACTGGGTACCGAAAGCGCGCTCTACCTCGTTGAGGTCAGAGAACACCATACCCTCGCCTTTGGCGTTGATCTTTTCGCGGGTCATGTAGTAAAGACCCAGTACAACGTCCTGGGACGGCACGATGATCGGCTCGCCGTTAGCGGGCGAAAGCACGTTGTTGGTGGCCATCATCAGCGCACGCGCTTCGAGCTGGGCTTCCAGGGTCAGCGGCACGTGTACCGCCATCTGGTCACCGTCAAAGTCGGCGTTGTAGGCGGCACATACCAGCGGGTGCAGCTGAATCGCTTTACCTTCGATCAGCAGCGGCTCAAACGCCTGGATACCCAGACGGTGAAGCGTGGGGGCGCGGTTAAGCAGTACCGGGTGCTCGCGGATAACATCGGCAAGGATGTCCCACACTTCCGGCAGCTCGCGCTCGACCATCTTCTTGGCGGCTTTGATCGTGGAGGCATAGCCCAGCGACTGCAGCTTGGAGTAGATAAACGGCTTGAACAGCTCAAGCGCCATTTTCTTGGGCAGACCACACTGGTGCAGACGCAGGGTCGGACCAACGGTAATTACCGAGCGGCCCGAGTAGTCGACGCGCTTACCCAGCAGGTTCTGACGGAAACGACCCTGCTTACCTTTGATCATGTCGGCGAGCGATTTCAGCGGGCGCTTGTTAGAGCCCGTGATCGCGCGGCCACGACGACCATTGTCGAGCAGTGCATCGACGGCTTCCTGGAGCATACGCTTCTCGTTGCGCACAATAATGTCCGGCGCATTGAGATCGAGCAGACGCTTCAGGCGGTTGTTACGGTTGATTACACGACGGTAAAGGTCGTTGAGATCGGAGGTCGCGAAACGGCCACCGTCCAGCGGTACCAGCGGACGCAGATCCGGTGGCAGCACGGGCAGCACTTCCATGACCATCCACGCCGGCGCGTTACCGGAGTGGTAGAAGGCTTCAAGCAGCTTGAGGCGCTTGGAGAGCTTCTTGATCTTGGTTTCGGAGTTAGTCTGCGGAATCTCTTCGCGCAGGTGGTTAATCTCTTCTTCCAGATCGATATCTTTGAGCAGCTCCTGAACGGCTTCGGCACCCATGCGGGCATCGAAGTCATCACCGAACTCTTCCAGTGCTTCAAAGTACTGCTCGTCGTTCATCAGCTGACCACGCTCCAGCGTGGTCATACCTGGATCGATAACGACAAAGCTTTCGAAATACAGCACGCGCTCGATATCACGCAGGGTCATATCGAGGAACATGCCGATACGCGACGGCAGTGACTTCAAAAACCAAATGTGTGCCACCGGCGAAGCGAGCTCGATGTGCCCCATGCGCTCACGGCGCACGGCGGCTTTGGTCACTTCTACGCCACACTTTTCGCAGATGATACCGCGGTGCTTCATGCGCTTATACTTGCCGCACAGGCACTCGTAATCCTTAACCGGGCCAAAAATCTTGGCGCAGAACAGGCCATCCCGCTCCGGTTTAAAGGTACGGTAGTTGATGGTCTCAGGCTTCTTCACCTCGCCAAACGACCAGGAGCGAATCATGTCCGGCGACGCCAGGGTAATCTTGATCGCGTCAAACTCTTCGGACTGAGACTGCGATTTGAGTACTTTCACCAAATCTTTCATGGGACGGCTCCTAGCTCTCTAACTCGATATCGATGCCCAGCGAGCGGATTTCCTTCACGAGTACGTTGAAGGATTCCGGCATGCCTGCCTGCATGGTGTGGTCGCCATCCACGATGTTTTTGTACATCTTGGTGCGGCCTTCGACGTCGTCCGACTTGACGGTGAGCATCTCTTGTAGCGTGTATGCAGCGCCGTAAGCTTCCAGCGCCCACACTTCCATCTCACCGAAGCGCTGACCACCGAATTGCGCCTTACCACCCAAGGGCTGCTGGGTAACCAGCGAGTAAGAACCAGTAGAACGCGCATGCATCTTGTCGTCTACCAAGTGGTTAAGCTTCAGCATGTACATGTAGCCAACGGTGACCGGACGGTCAAAAGCATCACCGGTACGGCCATCGAACAGGGCCATCTGACCCGACTCGGGGATGTCCGCCAGCTTCAGCAGGTGCTTGATTTCGTGCTCTTTGGCACCGTCAAACACCGGCGTGGCCATAGGCACACCACCTTTGAGGTTCTTCGCCAGGGCGATGATCTCGTCATCCGTCAGGGAGTCGAGATCTTCAACGCGCGTACCTTGCGTATTGTAGATCTGACCCAGGAAATCACGGATCTCGGCCACTTGCTGTCCACGTGCGTCGCGCAGCATGGCTTCGATCTTGACGCCCAAGCCACGTGCCGCCATACCCAGGTGGGTTTCCAAAATCTGACCGACGTTCATACGCGACGGTACGCCCAGCGGGTTCAGCACCACGTCGACCGGCTCGCCCTTTTCATCAAACGGCATGTCTTCGATGGGCATAATCGCCGAGATAACACCTTTGTTACCGTGACGACCGGCCATCTTGTCACCCGGCTGGATGCGACGCTTAACCGCCATATAGACTTTGACGATTTTTAGCACGCCCGGTGCGAGATCGTCGCCCTGGGTCAGCTTGCGCTTCTTATCTTCAAAGCGCTCGTCCATCTCTTTACGACGGGTTTCCAGCTGTTCGTCGGCCTGTGCCAGCAGCTCGTTGTAGGACTCATCCTGCATGCGCAGTTTGAACCACTGCTGACGCGGCAATTCATCCAGGTATGCCTCGTCGAGCACGTCACCTTTCTTGAGGTTCGGGCCGCCGTTAACAGCCTGACCGTCAAGGGTACGCTTTAGACGCTCAAAAGTGGCGTCTTCGGCGATACGGTAAGTCTCTTGGAGATCCTTACGAACTTCGTCAAGCTGAGTGCGCTCGATCGACAGGGCGCGTGAATCT
This sequence comes from Vreelandella titanicae, assembly GCF_014697095.1. NCBI lineage: Bacteria > Pseudomonadati > Pseudomonadota > Gammaproteobacteria > Oceanospirillales > Halomonadaceae > Vreelandella > Vreelandella titanicae. The sequence continues at coordinate 717,362 of NZ_CP059082.1, forward strand.
TTCTCAACGCCGTCACGAGTAAACACCTGAACGTCGATGACCGTACCTTTCATGCCGGTGGGGGCACGCAGGGAAGTGTCTTTAACGTCAGACGCTTTCTCGCCGAAGATGGCACGTAGCAGCTTCTCTTCAGGCGTCAGCTGGGTTTCACCCTTCGGCGTTACTTTACCGACCAGAATATCGCCCGGGCCGACTTCGGCACCGATGTAGACAACGCCCGCTTCATCCAGCTTGGAGAGCGCAGACTCGCCCACGTTAGGGATATCGGAGGTAATTTCTTCCGAGCCCAACTTGGTGTCGCGGGACACACAGGTCAGTTCCTGAATGTGGATCGTGGTGAAACGGTCTTCTTGAACGACCCGCTCGGAAAGCAGGATGGAGTCCTCGAAGTTGTAACCGTTCCAGGGCATAAACGCGATGCGCATGTTCTGGCCCAGCGCCAGGTCGCCCATATCCACCGACGGGCCGTCAGCGAGAATATCGCCACGTGCCACGCTGTCGCCAGGCCGCACGATGGGGCGCTGGTTCATACAGGTGTTCTGGTTCGAGCGGGTGTACTTGGTCAGGTTGTAGATATCAACGCCGGCTTCACCGCCGATGATTTCATCTTCATTAACCCGTACCACGACACGACGCGCATCGACGGAATCAATCACGCCGCCGCGATTGGCCACCGCACAGACGCCGGAGTCACGGGCAACAAAGCGCTCCATGCCCGTACCTACCAGCGGCTTATCGGCACGCAGGGTCGGTACCGCCTGACGCTGCATGTTGGAACCCATCAAGGCGCGGTTGGCGTCATCGTGCTCCAGGAACGGAATCAATGCCGCTGCGACTGATACAACCTGACGTGGCGACACGTCCATTAGCGTCACTTGTTCAGGACGCATAAAGGTCGTTTCACCGCGGTGACGAACCTGAACCAGGTCATCACTTAACTTGTTGGACTCATCTACCGCTGCTGATGCCTGGGCGATAACGAAATCGCCCTCTTCGATCGCCGAGAGGTGAACGATGTCGTCGGTCAACTGACGATCAACCACTTTACGGTACGGCGTTTCGAGGAAACCGTAGCTGTTAGTGTGGCTGTAAGTGGCCAGCGAGTTAATCAGACCGATGTTCGGGCCTTCTGGCGTTTCGATCGGGCATAGACGCCCGTAGTGCGTGGCGTGAACGTCACGTACTTCGAAGCCAGCACGCTCACGGGTCAAACCACCGGGGCCGAGTGCCGACACACGACGCTTGTGGGTAACCTCAGAAAGCGGGTTGTTCTGATCCATAAACTGCGAAAGCTGGCTGGAACCGAAGAACTCCTTCACCGCCGCCGCGACCGGCTTGGCGTTGATCAAGTCTTGGGGCATCAGGCCTTCGCTTTCCGCCATGGAAAGACGCTCTTTCACGGCGCGCTCTACACGCACCAGGCCTACGCGGAACTGGTTCTCTGCCATCTCGCCCACACAGCGAATACGGCGGTTACCCAGGTGATCGATATCGTCAACGTCACCGAAGCCGTTACGGATACTGATCAGCTCGCGCAGCACATCAAGAATGTCTTTGCGATCTAGTACGCCGGAGCCCGTGTCAGTATCACGACGCAGGCGACGGTTGAACTTCATGCGGCCAACGCCAGACAGGTCGTAGCGGTCCTCAGAGAAGAACAGGTTGTTAAACAGCGTCTCGGCAGACTCTTTGGTGGGCGGTTCGCCGGGACGCATCATGCGGTAAATTTCGACTAACGCTTCAAGCGCGGAATTAGTAGCATCCAGCTTCAAGGTGTCGGAAATGAATGAACCGCAGTCGAGATCATTGGTGTAGAGCGTTTCCACCAAGGTAATGCCACCCTGGGCCATGCGCTCAAGCACCTCGGGAGTGATCTCGGTATTACACGGGCAGATCAGCTCGCCTGTTTTGGAGTCGATTTGATCTTTAGCCAGCGTTTTGCCGAACAGGTACTCCATCGGCACGTCCAGACGCTCAAGGCCGGCTTTTTCAAGCTGACGAATATGCTTCTGGGTAATCCGACGCCCCTCTTCAACGATCACATTGCCTTCGCCATCCTTGATGTCGAAAGTAGCTGTCTCGCCGCGCAGGCGCGACGGAACCAGCTCAACATAGAAACCGGATTTCTCAATGTGGAAGACGCTGGTTTCAAAGAACTCGGCCAGAATTTCTTCGGTGTTCATCCCCAGCGCACGCATCAGTACCGAGGCCGGCAGCTTGCGGCGACGGTCAATACGTACGAAAACGTTATCCTTGGGGTCAAACTCGAAGTCTAACCAGGAGCCACGATAAGGAATCACGCGAGCTGAATAGAGCAGCTTGCCGGAAGAGTGGCTCTTACCTTTGTCGTGATCGAAGAACACACCGGGCGAGCGGTGGAGCTGGGAGACGATAACCCGCTCAGTACCGTTGATAACAAAAGTACCGTTCTCAGTCATCAGGGGGATTTCCCCCATGTAGACTTCTTGCTCTTTAATATCTTTAATTGCTTTGTTCGAGGAGTCGCGATCATAGATGATCAAGCGAACCTTGACGCGCAGCGGGGCGGAGTAAGTCACGCCGCGCAGTTGGCACTCCTTAACATCGAACGCCGGCGTGCCAAAGCGGTAGCTGACATACTCAAGCGCTGCATTGCCGGAGAAGCTCTCAATCGGAAACACGGACTTGAATGCCGCGTGCAGACCGACCTCGTGACGCTCGTCGGGCGAACGATCTTGCTGGAGGAAGTCGTAATAGGAATCAAGCTGGATCGCCAGCAAGTAAGGCACATCCATCACTTGGGGCAGTTTGCCGAAATCCTTGCGGATGCGTTTTTTCTCAGTATATGAGTAAGCCATCTGTATTCCCCAGCTTGTTCACCATGGGTGACCGATGCGTGGTCATCTGCCCTTCGAGCTTCGTCAGACACAGACAGCAAGCTCCTCAATCGGTAGCTCGCCGTCGAAAATCTAGTTCGATAACTCAGTCGTCGATAACACTGTAGTCGATAACACTATCTTCAATAACGCCATCTTCAATAACGCTTTTACGTTTCTGTCGTGGCTACTCTCAATGAGCAGTACTGCTGTCGTTCAATATCACCGAGTGTTCGACACCAGCTACAACAGAAAAAGGCCGGCAGCGGGAAATCCCGCCGCCAGCCGTGGAAGCTTACGCAGCGCGTAAAGCCGTCCGCACAAGGCTTACTTGAGCTCGACGGTTGCGCCCGCTTCTTCCAGCTTGGCTTTAGCTGCTTCAGCGTCGTCTTTAGACAGACCTTCTTTGATGGTCGCCGGAGCGCCGTCAACAGCACCTTTAGCTTCTTTCAAGCCAAGGCCAGTGATCTCACGTACTGCTTTGATCACGTTAACTTTCTTGTCGCCAGCAGCGGTCAGAACTACGTCAAACTCAGTCTGTTCTTCAGCTACTTCGCCGCCAGCAGCCGGACCAGCCATTACGGCAGCGGCAGCAGAAACGCCGAATTTCTCTTCCATTGCTTCGATCAGCTCGACAACTTCCATTACGGTCATGTCGGCTACAGCATTGATGATATCGTCTTTAGACAGTGCCATTGTTTCATTCCTAACTTTGCGGGAGTCTCGGTCAGCCGAGGACTCAGGATTCATTGCTCGGTTCAGGCAGCGCCCTGGTTAGACCGTTTACGCCACCTGCAAGAAGAACTGCTTATGCAGCTTCTTGCTTCTGGTCGCGCAGAGCGGCCAGAGTACGAACCAGCTTGCCAGCGGAGGCTTCTTTCATTACCGACATCAACTTGGCAATTGCTTCGTCGTGAGTCGGTAGGGTTGCCAGACGGTCGATGTCAGCAGCCGGAATCAGCTCACCTTCGTAGGCCAACGCTTTTACTTCGAAGTTCTTGTCCGCTTTAGCAAACTCTTTGAACAGACGAGCGGCAGCGCCCGGATGATCAGTAGAGAAGGCCAACAACGTAGGACCAACGAAGCTATCGTTCAAGCACTCCCACTGAGTGCCCTCGAGAGCGCGGCGAGCCAGCGTATTACGTACAACACGCAGCTCTACACCATTCTCACGCGCCTGCTTGCGCAGATCGGTCATTTTACCAACCGTAACGCCGCGAGAATCAGCAACTACGACGGAGAGTGCGCCCTTGGCCGCTTCACTGACCTCGGCAACAATCGCTTTCTTGCCTTCAAGTGCTAGTGGCACAGTGATCACTCCTTCGTGCCGGAACCCAGGAAGGTTCCGGTGGTTACCATCTCTCCCCACTCTGCTGTGCTAAAAGCGCTGCAAAGCGGGAAGCCTTGGGGATGGTGCTCACCAGAAAGCCGTCTTAAGCTTAACCAACTGGCGGCCACACCATCTGCGCAGGCGCTTATAGGGCAATTAAGCCGCCCTTGTAAGTACTTGCGTACTTATCAAGCGCGGCACCTGCGGTCTTTGACGATGCCCCGGCCAGTGATAGCCACCAAACGGGGGACCGCAAAGTTCTTGCTCGGTTCCTACAAAAAAACCAACGATGACTCGCTTACGCGAAAGCAGAGTGATCGATTGTCAAACCCGGGCCCATGGTAGTAGACAGGGTCATTTTTTTGAAGTAAATGCCTTTAGACGAGCTCGGCTTGAGGCGCTTCAGGTCAGCAACCAGTGCCTCCAGGTTGCCGTTAATCGCTGAGGCGTCAAAATCCACTTTACCCAGGGTAGTGTGGATGATGCCGTTCTTGTCAGTACGGAAACGCACCTGACCCGCTTTGGCATTTTTAACCGCCGTCGCCACGTCGGGCGTTACGGTGCCAACTTTCGGGTTAGGCATTAGGCCACGCGGGCCTAGAATTTGACCTAGTTGACCTACAACGCGCATAGCATCGGGCGAAGCGATAACGACGTCAAAATCCATCACGCCTTTTTTCACTTGCTCAGCCAAGTCGTCCATACCCACGATGTCGGCGCCGGCTTCTTTAGCGGCATCGGCATTAGCACCTTGGGTGAAGACTGCAACGCGTACGTCTTTACCGGTACCGTTAGGCATGACGGTAGCGCCACGCACAACCTGGTCGGATTTGCGTGGATCAACGCCCAGGTTGATGGCGACATCAACAGACTCTTTGAATTTAACAGTAGACAGCTCAGAGAGCAGCGCAACCGCTTCTTCAATAGAGTAGGCTTTGGTAGTGTCTACTTTTTCGCGAATGATTTTCGCACGCTTAGACAGTTTAGCCATGATCAGAGACCCTCCACGTTTAGGCCCATGCTGCGAGCGCTGCCAGCAATGGTGCGTACAGCGGCATCGAGATTCGCAGCCGTCAAATCAGGCTCTTTAGTCTTGGCGATCTCTTCAAGCTGTTCACGCGTTACGGTGCCGACCTTCTTCTTGTTCGGCTCACCAGAACCGGACTTGATGCCAGCGGCTTTTTTCAGCAGCACGGCAGCAGGCGGCGTCTTGGTGACGAACGTGAAGCTACGGTCAGAGTAGACGGTGATCACGACTGGCGTCGGCAGGCCCGGCTCAATTTCTTGAGTCGCGGCGTTGAACGCCTTACAGAATTCCATGATGTTCACGCCGTGCTGACCCAGCGCAGGGCCTACCGGCGGACTTGGATTGGCTTTACCTGCAGCAACCTGCAGCTTGATATAAGCCTGTACTTTCTTGGCCATCTTTAACACTCCAGTTGGGTAATAGCGCCCGAAGGCTCCCCGGTACCAGTGAAACAGCTGACTAGCCATTTCACACGAATTAACACTTACCGCTTACTTACCATTCACTAGCTACTACTAACTATTCACTAGTTACTCTTTCTCGACCTGAGAGAACTCTAACTCAACAGGTGTAGAGCGCCCGAAGATCAGCACGCTGACATGCAGACGACTCTTTTCATAATTAACTTCTTCGACAACACCGTTGAAATCGGCAAACGGCCCATCGATAACGCGCACTGACTGGCCCGGTTCAAACATCGTTTTAGGCCGCGGCTTGTCAGTACCGTCTTTAACGCGCAGCAAAATTGCGTCTGCTTCACGAGAAGTAATTGGCGCTGGCTTCTCTTTTGTTCCACCGATAAAGCCCATAACACGCGGCGTCTCATTGACGAGGTGCCATGTTTCGTCGGCCATTTCCATCTCGACTAGTACGTAGCCGGGATAAAATTTGCGCTCGCTCTTGCGACGCTTGCCGTCACGCATTTCGACAACTTCTTCGGTCGGCACCAGAATTTCGCCAAAGCGATCTTCCATACCGTACATCTTCACACGCTCGATCAGTGAGCGCATGACATGCTTTTCAAAGCCAGAATAAGCGTGAACGACGTACCAACGTTTGGACATGAAAGCTCCTAACCAATGACGCCGGACATCGCCCAGCCAAGAAGAGTGTCGATCAACCACAGCATTAGCCCCACCACCAAGACGGCCACTAGCACAATGGCCGTGGTCTGAATGGTTTCGGGACGGGTCGGCCATACAACGCGCTGAATCTCTTTCTTGGCGCTTCTGGCAAGCTCTACTAAATCACGACCTTTGGTAGTGGTTAGCGCGATCAAACCTGCAATCACACACAACACCACCACACCAAGCACGCGGTAGAGCAGGCCAATATCGGCGAAATAGGTATTACCAACAACAGCAACGACAAGCAGCGCTACGACCGCCGCCCACTTGAGCCCGTCATGGCGCGTCTGTTGCACCTCGGCGCCATGTTTTACAGAACCAGGCTTCATAAAAACGAGACTCCTCAGGGTGCGGCGAACGATAAAAGAATTTTGGAAAAAGACATACCAACCTGGGGAAGGTTGGCAGGCCAGGAGGGAATCGAACCCCCAACCTGCGGTTTTGGAGACCGCTGCTCTGCCAATTGAGCTACTGGCCTGTATCGTCGTACTGACTTTCTACTACTTTTTGCTTCTATTTCTGCTAACAAGCGTCTTTTCGACCGCCTATACAACAGCGGGCGCCATGGTAGCGGAGAATCCCACACCTGACAACCCCTTCTTTACGCTCAAGCGTCACAAAAACCCACCCAAACGCAGAGACAAAAAAAGCGAGCTTCGCTCGCTTGATCTGCAATATGGAGCTCATGGACGGAATTGAACCGTCGACCTCACCCTTACCAAGGGTGTGCTCTACCCCTGAGCTACATGAGCTAAACACATCAACTGGAGCGGGCGGCGGGAATCGAACCCGCACCATCAGCTTGGAAGGCTGAGGTTCTACCATTGAACTACGCCCGCCGAACTTGCCTATAGAATGACAATCCGCTGCACGAGAAACAGTAGCTAACGCCCGCTTACCGGCTTTTCATTCCCAAACACTGAACAGTTCAGCGCCTGATAAACTTGGTGGAGAGGGAAGGATTCGAACCTTCGAAGCTTTCGCGGCAGATTTACAGTCTGCTCCCTTTGGCCACTCGGGAACCTCTCCAACTGTGGCGGCACATTATGCCAGCCTCCAAAACAGTGTCAAGCTAGATATTTACTTAATTTATCGCAGCTTGCGATGCCAGCGCATCTTCTGCCTGCCTTGGAACGCGCTGCATTCTGTCAAAGCAGCATGGAGAATGCAAGTGCCGCGCGAATCTTTTCTAGCGCTACCGGCTCAGGCACCCGCGGCGCACCCGACATTTTGCCCGCACGCTCGGCGAAAGTCATCGGAAAGCACGCCTCTAAGCCGCCATAAACCATATCCGGCCACACCGCATGAGGCACCTGCACTCCCCGTGAGACAACACGCGCATCGCCACCCGTCAACAGCATCGGCAGCGCCACACCCTCTTGATCGCACACTTCGCTATAAATGCGGTTAATGGCACTGACGGCGGCCATATAAATACCGTGATTAACCGCATCAACGGTGCGTCGTCCTGGCTCCAGCAACTCATCGGCCTCACTTTCAGGGTCGATGGCCACATTGCGAGTACCAAGCTTCAGGCTCTCTTTCATCAGGCGAAGACCGGGGATAATAAAGCCGCCCAGGTGCTGGCCCCCTGGCAGCACAAAGTCGATAGTAATCGCGCTGCCACAATCCACCGCACAGCAACCACCTGCTAGCTGATAGCCCGCCAGCGCCCCCATCCAACGATCGACGCCTAAACGCCCCGGCTCTTCGTAGCCATTAATCACGCCCAACGCCTCATGGGTTGAGTGCGCCACGTGCACATGACGCACCCGGCGGCGCAACAAGGCGACGGTTTCTTCCAGCACGGCCGCCCTGGCGACGCTTGATATACGTACCGCCTCGACCACGTCGAGATCGGGAATATCGGCCCCCGGGCGCCACTCTTCCCGGGTCCACACAGCCCCGCGGGAACGTATCTCGCTACTCTCGGCATCCTTGAGCCGCCATTTAGACAGCGTGTTGCCGATATCCAGATCCAGAATCATAAACGCCTGCGCACGCTGATCTCACCGCCGGCTAGGCGTCGCGAGTGACCATTTTCGGCAACCCAGAGGTTACCACTCTCATCCACTTCTCCGGCGATCGCATCGCTGGTCTGCTGTCCTTGAATCACTCTAATCGGCAGCCCCGCATAGGCGTGACGCTGATTCCACGCATCCCGCCAGGCGGCAAAGCCATGTTGTTCAAAGTTAGCCAGCATCGCCAGCAGGCCCGACACTACGTCTGAGGCCAACTGATTACGCGAGATATCCGGCAGTCGCTCGAAAAGCGCCGCAACAGGTTGGTCGATCGCTGCCCGCTGGGCAGCGGGCAGCCAAAGATTCATGCCCATACCAATGACGACTTCGCAGGGGCCTGCGGCATCCCCGGTCACTTCGATAAGAATACCGGCCAGCTTGCCTAACTCGTCGCCTGGGCCATCACCCTGCTCGGAGAGCAGGATATCGTTAGGCCACTTAAGCTTCGGCGCCACACCATGCTGCTCAAGCACTTGGGCAACGACAACGCCTACCGCCAAGCTCAAGCCCTCCAGCACCGCAATACCCGACTCAAAGCGCCAGCCCAGCGATAGCATTAAGCTCTGACCCCAGGGCGTCGACCAGACACGACCACGGCGCCCACGTCCCGCCGTTTGCAGCTCAACCAGGCACACTTCGCCATGCCCGGCGCCCTGCTCAAAGCGTTGGCGCAGATACTCATTGCTGGAGGGTAACTGGTCCTCAACAAACAGGCGCGCAAGGTGGTGGCGCGCCTGTGCGGGCAGCCGCTCCACGATTTTAGCGCCCTCCAAGGGCTCCAGGCGCTGCGAGAGCTGGTAGCCACGGCCTTTCACCGCCACTACCTCCACCCCTAGTGCTTCCAGTTTTTTTAACTGTTTCCACACCGCCGCACGAGAAATACCCAGCGCTTCACCCAGCTGCTCGCCAGAGTGAACCTCGCCATCGCTTAACAAACGCATCAGGTTGCCGATGGTCATGCTCCTGCCCCAGTGGGAAAAGCGCTAGTCTAGCGGATGGAGGTTCATGGCGAAAACATTCCTAGACCAAGGTTGATATGAGAGGCAGTAATATCAGCGAAGCCTTCGACATGGTAGAATGGCTATTGGACGCAAGCCCTGAGCCAAGATGGTCGGCAAATTGCCAGCCCTTGCGACCCGCATTTTCCGACCCGTGGACGAACGGGTGTTCACAAGAGTTCTCTCTCAGCATGCAAAACCAGCAAAACTCCAGCGCGGTTAATAACCTGCGCAACGTCGCGATCATAGCCCACGTTGACCATGGTAAAACCACACTGGTCGACAAGCTCCTGAGCCAGTCCGGCACCCTTGACCGTAAAGCAGAAGGTCAAGAGCGCATCATGGACTCAAACGATCAGGAAAAAGAGCGTGGCATTACCATTCTGGCCAAAAATACGGCCATTCAATGGCAAGACAGCCAAGGTAACGGCTACCACATCAACATCGTGGATACGCCTGGGCACGCCGATTTCGGCGGCGAGGTTGAGCGCGTCATGTCAATGGTCGATTCGGTGCTACTGCTAGTAGACGCCGTTGATGGCCCGATGCCGCAAACCCGCTTTGTGACCCAGAAAGCATTCGCCCAAGGCCTGAAGCCGATCGTGGTGGTCAACAAAATTGACCGTCCCGGCGCACGCCCTGACTGGGTTATCGACCAGATTTTTGACCTGTTCGACAACCTCGGTGCGTCTGACGAACAGCTCGATTTCCCAATCATCTACTGCTCTGCCCTAAACGGCATTGCCGGTATGGATCCTGAAGAGCTGGCGGACAACATGGATCCCATGTTCCAGGCCATCGTCGATATCGTCGAGCCGCCGAAGGTTGAGCTTGACGGCCCCTTCCAGATGCAGATCTCTGCGCTGGATTACAACAGCTATGTAGGCGTTATCGGCCTGGGTCGCATCAAGCGTGGCGCGGTGAAACCGAACCAGCAGGTGTCGATCATCGGCGTTGACGGCAATGTGCGTAAGGGCAAAATCGGTCAGGTCATGACCCATATGGGCCTTGAGCGCGTGCAGACCAACGAAGCCACCGCGGGCGACATCGTCTGTGTTACCGGCATCGACGATCTGTCGATTTCGGATACGCTATGCGATCCGGCCAAGGTCGAAGCGCTGCCGCCACTGTCCGTCGACGAACCGACCGTTTCAATGACCTTCCAGGTCAACGATTCACCGTTCGCCGGTAAAGACGGTAAGTTTGTGACCAGCCGCAACATCAAGGATCGCCTTGATCAAGAGCTGATTCACAACGTGGCCCTGCGCGTTGAGCAGGGCGAAACCCCTGAGAAGTTCAAGGTTTCTGGCCGTGGCGAGCTGCACCTCTCGGTGCTGATCGAAACCATGCGCCGTGAAGGCTTTGAGCTGGCCGTAGGCCGCCCCGAAGTCATCATCAAAGAGATCGACGGTGAGAAGCAGGAGCCCTACGAAGAGGTCATCATCGACTGTGAAGAGCAGCACCAAGGCTCGATCATGGAAGAGCTGGGCTACCGTAAAGGTGAGATGACCAACATGCTGCCGGACGGTAAAGGACGGGTTCGCCTGGACTTCATCATTCCTGCCCGCGGCTTGATCGGTTTCCGTGGCCAGTTTCTGACCCTGACTTCGGGCACCGGCATCCTGACCAGCCGCTTTGATCACTACGGCCCGCTGAAGCCTGAAGCCTCTATCGAGCGTCGCAACGGCGTGTTGGTTTCGATGGTCGACGGTAAAGCCCTTGCCTATGCGCTGTATGCGCTGCAAGAGCGCGGCAAGCTGATTATCGATCACGCCACGGAAGTTTACGAAGGCATGCTGATCGGTATCAACAACCGCGCTAACGACATGGTGGTTAACCCCACCAAAGGCAAGAAGCTCGACAACATGCGCTCCACCGGTAACGATGAAAACATCGTCTTAACCCCGCCGGTTAAGTTCTCCCTGGAGCAGGCCATTGAGTTCCTCGACTCTGACGAGCTCGTCGAAGTCACGCCGGCGCACATACGCCTGCGCAAAAAGCTGCTGAAAGAAACCGAGCGTAAGCGTTACAGCAAGAAGTAATCCGTTCCAAGCAGTCAGTACCCAAAAACCCGCGAAAGCGGGTTTTTTTATGCCTCGTTGCCACACTTCATGACCGCTCAATAGCTGCCAAGATACTTCCCTAAACGCAGCCTAAACGCTAATACGCTGGAAAGGCGGCGCGTTCTATCGCACAGTGACGCTAAATTCAGCGCGTCCAAGGAACGCTGACATCGCTACATTCATACAGGTGTTTGGATACTTACCCCCATCCTGACGCCCAAACACGGACACTCTTACCCATGAGCGGTCATAACGTCTGGACGCATAAAGGCACTTTTCTTCTCGCCGCCGTTGGTTCCGCCGTCGGTTTGGGCAATCTATGGCGCTTCCCCTACCTCACCGGTGAAAACGGTGGCGGTGCCTTTATATTGGTTTACGCACTGACGATCTTCGCCGTTGGCATACCGATTCTGATTGCCGAGATCATGCTGGGTCGCACCAGCCGCCAGAGCCCGATTATGGGTATGCGGCACCTGACCAAAACCCATGGCACCTCTCGGGCCTGGGAAACGATCGGCTGGCTGGGCGCTGCCTCGGCGTTTTTGATTTTAAGCTTCTATTCGGTGATTGCCGGCTGGGCGATTCACTACACTTGGCTGATGCTGACCGGCTCACTGGTCGGTGCCGACGCTCAGACCATTAGCACTGGCTTTGACGCACTACTGGCCGCCCCTGGCCTAATGACGCTCTATCACACCCTTTTCATTGCCGCGTCCGCGCTGATTGTCGGCATGGGGATTCATAAAGGCATCGAATCAGGCCTGCGCATTATGATGCCCGCGCTGTTTGTGATTCTGTTGGTAGTGCTGGCCTATGGCGTAGTGAATGGCGATATAGGTGCCGCTGCCAGCTTCCTGTTTACCTTTAATATCGCCGACCTCAGCCTTGAAGGCTGGCTGCAGGCCATGGGCCAATCATTCTTCACCCTTAGCCTGGGGATGGGGGCAATTATGGCTTACGGCGCCTACATGCCCAGCGAGGTCTCACTAACCCGCACCGCCTTTGCTGTTGCCATCGTCGATACCGCCGTGGCGATGGTGGCGGGCCTGGCCATTTTTGCTCTGGTGTTTGGCGCCGGTCTGGAAACCGGGCAAGGCCCTGGGCTAATGTTTGTTACCCTTCCGCTGGCGTTTGCCGAAATGCCGTTTGGCGCTTTGGTGGGCGGGGTGTTCTTTATTCTGGTTCTCGGCGCAGCTATCAGTTCCTCTATTTCGTTGATCGAGCCCGTCGCGGCGTTCCTGGTGGAGCGTTTCGACATGACCCGCCCACAGGCCGTTACCATTATGGTGATTGCCGCCTGGGCAATGGGTCTGTTGACGGTGGTTAGCTTCAATATGTGGGCCGAGGGGACGATTTTCCATAGCCTGTTTGGGCGCAGTGCGTTTGAGTTTATCGAGCTACTCACTAATATCTTTATGCCGGTAGGCGGTCTGCTGATAGCCCTATTCGCCGGCTGGGCGCTAACCCAGAGCGAAGTGATGAAGGAACTGGGCAGCAGCGTCACTTGGTTTAAATTCTGGCGGTTTCTGGTGCGCTTTGTGGCCCCCGCCGCCGTAGCCTTTGTGTTTTTACGCACCATTCCTCAGGTGGATGGCTACCTTATCCCCACCCTCGGCGCACTGCTCATTATTGGTGCTTTTGCAGCCAGCCAGCGGTGGCTGAAAAAACCACGACAAACAACTTAATAACAGTGTGCAGGAGGCTTAATTAGCCGCCTGTATCGCGTGGAGACACCATGACCCCTCTTATTGAAGTACAGCGAGTCAACAAAGCGTTCGGCGGCCTACAGGTGATTAATGACTGCTCCATTCAAGTGGAGAAGGGCTCCATTACCGGGATGATTGGCCCCAACGGCGCAGGTAAATCAACCCTGTTTAATCTCATTGCTGGCGCCCTGACGCCTGACAGCGGCCATGTGCTGCTTGATGGAGAAGACATTACCTCGCTCAGCGCCGACCAGCGCTTTCATCGCGGCTTATTGCGCACCTTTCAGATCGCCCACGAGTTCAGCCAGATGAGCGCGCTGGAAAACCTCATGATGGTACCGCCCAAGCAAGCCGGTGAAGACCTTTTCAGTGCCTGGCTAAAGCCCGGCAAAGTGCAGCGAGAAGAGGCGGAGGTGCGCCGCCGCGCCCTGGAAGTCATCGACTTTGTTGGCCTGCACCATGTGCGCAACGAGCTGGCGGGTAATTTGTCCGGAGGGCAAAAGAAGCTGCTGGAGCTTGGCCGCACCATGATGACCAACGCCAAGGTAGTGCTACTTGATGAGATCGCCGCCGGGGTAAACCGCACCCTGCTGGGTGATTTGATCGGCAATATTGAGCGGCTCAACCGCGAAATGGGTTACACCTTTCTGGTCATTGAGCACGATATGGAGATGATTGCCCGCCTTTGCGACCCGGTTATCGTGCTGGCTCAGGGCAGTGTGATGGTGGAGGGGCATATCAACGACATCCAGAATAATCCTGAGGTCATCGAGGCCTACTTCGGTACAGATGCCGCTTAAACGTGACGTTTTCTCCCATTAGCCAATTAATATAATGATGTCGCTGCCAAGCGACCTTGCTGGAATACTTTGCTTATGTCATCAACAACCAGGCCATTAATCGACGCACGGGATGTGCACGGCGGCTATGGCGGTATGAATATCCTTAACGGGGTAAACATGACGCTGGAAGCCGATGAGGTCGGTGTTATCGTCGGCCCTAACGGGGCGGGTAAATCCACCATGCTGAAAGCGGTCTTTGGCCTGCTGCATGTTAATCAGGGCGAGATACTGCTTAACGGCCAGCCCATCCAAAACCTGCCGCCTAACCAGCTGGTGCAGCGCGGCATGGGCTTCGTGCCCCAGGAGAAGAACGTTTTCCCCAGCCTTTCGGTGCAGGAAAACCTGGAGATGGGCGTCTTTTTAAAGCCGCAAAACGTCAAGCGCATGCTCGCTCAGATCTATGAGTTTTTCCCACCGCTGTACGAAAAGCGCCGCCAGCCTGCCGGTGAGCTTTCCGGTGGACAGCGCCAAATGGTCGCCATGGGCCGCGCTCTGATGGCCGAGCCGAGCCTACTGTTGCTGGACGAACCCACCGCAGGGCTGTCGCCGCTGTATATGAATGAGATTTTCGACCGCGTCAAACAGATCAACGCCGCTGGCGTGGGTATTTTGATGGTGGAACAGAACGCCAAACAGGCACTCGCGATAGCCGATAAGGGCTTTGTGCTGGCTGCTGGCCAAAACCGCTTTACCGACACTGGGGCGGCACTGCTCGCCGACCCCGATGTCGCCAAAAGCTTTTTGGGCGGCTAGCCCCAGGGAGATAGACGTGAACGAACTGGTTTTTTTCATCAATAATGTGGTGATTTCGGGCAGCGTCAGCGGCTCTATTTATGCCATTGGGGCCATTGGGGTAACGCTGATTTTCAGCATTATGCGCTTTGCCCACTTCGCCCACGCCGACATGATGACCTTCGGCGCCTTTATGGTGCTTCTGCTTACCACGCTGTTCCCAGCAGCGGGCGCCAGCCTAGGTGTACCCACCGCCGTGCTAATGCTGCCTCTGGCGATGCTGCTCACCGCCGCTTTGGCCGTGGGGATCGATAAAACCTTCTATAAACCGCTGCGTGCCCATGGGGTCAAACCGATTGTGCTGGTGATTGGCTCGCTGGGGGTCACGTTGATTCTACAGGGCTTGATCCGCCTCTTTTCCGGCACCGGCGGGCAGAGTTTATATGTCGACGACCGTAAAGAGATCTTCCGCCTTGCGCTGCCCTTCGAGGGTGCCCGTGCACCGATCGTGGTTACCGAACCGCAGATTTATCTGTTCGTGATCACTATCGTTGCGGTCGTCGCACTACACCTTTTCCTTAACCGTTCGCGGTTAGGCAAGGCAATGCGCGCCATGTCGGATAACCCTGAACTCGCCCAAGCATCGGGTATTAATACCAATACCATCGTGGCAGTGACCTGGATGATTGCCGGAGCGCTGGCGGCTATTGCCGGAACGCTGCTCTCCTTAGACGTTACCTTCAAACCCGATTTGAGCTTCTTTCTGCTGCTGCCTATTTTCGCCGCCGCTATTGTGGGGGGCGTTGGTCACCCTTACGGCGCCATTGCCGGTGGCTTTGTGGTCGGCTTTGCCGAAACCCTGGCGGTGTTTAACTGGAATGTGCTGCTACGCCCCTTCCGCGACAGCCTGCCCGCCTGGCTCGAGCTACCGTCGAATCTGGCCTTTGTGGGTACCGAGTACAAAATTGTGGTGCCGTTTTTCATTCTGGTAGCCATTTTGGTGTGGCGTCCCACCGGACTCTTTAAGGGCAAGGTGATCTAATGAGCAACTCAGAAAAAACGCGCAACCCTGCCTACACTCCCCAAGACGCCACGTCTGCCCGTCGCTTCCCGCTGCGCGAGCTGATTCTGTTTGGTGTGCTGCTCGTAGCGGTCTTGGCGGTCTACGCCATCATGGGCGCCGCCTACAGCACGCGCATGCTGGTAGAAGCTGCCTGCTACGCCATCCTCGCGCTGGGATTAACCATCCAGTGGGGCTATGCCGGCCAGTTCAACGCCGGGGTAATGGGCTTTGTCGCCCTGGGCGGCTTCTGTGCGATGTTTTTCAGCGTGCCGGTCAACGATGCCTTCTGGGGCACGGCGCTACCCGGCGAATTTGGCCGCGTGCTGCTTTATGGCGCAGCCGCTATTGTATTAATTGTTAGCGCCAGCAAGCTGGATCGACTGGGCGTACCCAAGCCCCTGCGTACGTTTATCGCGGTGGTGCTGGGTGTCGTGCTTTACCTCGTGGTGATTAGCCAGCTGCGCGAAGTCACTGATGCGATTGAAAGCCAGGCAGGCTTCGTCGGTGGGCTGGGCTTACCGCCCTGGATCGGCTGGATTGTCGGTGGCGCGCTGGCGGGTGGCGTCGGCTACTTTATTGGCCATATCTGTTTGGGCTTACGCAGCGACTACCTAGCCATTGCCACCCTGGGCATTGCCGAAATCATTAAAGCGTTTTTGAAAAACTCTGATTGGCTGACCCGAGGCACCGCCACGGTGTCACCGCTCCCCTGGCCAACGCCGGGCCCTGCCGAGCTGGGGTTTACCCTATCGCGAGCGATTTATCTTTCGTTTACCGCGGTGATCATTGCGGTGATCTTCTTTCTGCTCAATCGCGCCTACAACGCCCCCTGGGGTCGTATGATCCGGGCGATTCGCGATAATGAAGTCTCCGCTGCGGCGATGGGTAAGGACATCAACAAACGGCGTCTGGAAATTTTCGTGCTAGGCTGCATTCTGATGGGCTTGGGCGGCGGCATACTGGGCACCTTCAACAGCCTCTTCGACCCTCAAGGCTACCTGCCGCTTAACCATACCTTCCTGGTACTGGTGATGGTGATTCTTGGTGGGCCAGGCAATAACCTGGGCACCATTTTTGGCGCTGTGGCGGTCTATATCATCTGGATTATGTCCGAGCCCCTGGCGCTGTTCTTAATGCAGTTAGCGGTGGCCTTTGGCGAAGGCGCGTTCGGTTGGGATGCACCGGGCAATATGGATAGCCGCGCCCTGCAGGCACGGGTGCTGGTGATTGGCTTATTGATCACCATGGTGCTGCGCTTCGCGCCCAAAGGGCTACTACCCGAGAAAATCAAAAGTCACAGTTGATGGGACAATTGATATGACCTATGAGCTAAGCCCGGCGCGCCAGATCTGGCGCGCTTTCGGGCAGCAACAGGTCGCCAAGCGCCTTCAGTACGACAAGTTTTGGTAACAATCAATACTCGTATAACGAAAAGCGTGGGGTGGGGCTCACTCACTGATAATCTCCCAATGGCCCGACTTATCTGACCCTACTCTTTTCAACCTGCCCGCTTGCTGTAACTTGGCCATCGCACGGCCAATAGTACGTATGTCTTTCCCTGTGGTGTCGGCTATTTGCTGGCGAGTAATCGCCGGGTTGTGCTGAATTAACGCCATGATCGCTTCAGGTGTTTTTAGCCCAGAGACATTTACAGGGGCGTTTACAGGGGCGCTTACAGGGGCGTTTTGTACTAGTGTCTGAGCGATGACCGATAACATAAAATGAATAAAGGGCGTGCTCTCGGCTTGCTGATCCGCTTGTTCAAGCGATTGGTAATAGCGCTGCTGGTTGTCTTTGATAACGCTTTCCAGCGGCAACGATAAAAACAGCGGATGCCATTGCGACAAAATCAGCGTTTGCCACAAGCGTCCCATGCGACCATTGCCATCGTTAAAAGGATGGATAAATTCAAACTCGTAATGAAATACACTGCTGGTAATTAAAGGATGGTCTTTAGCCTGTTTTAGCCAATGGGTTAAATCCGCCATTAGCCCCGATACCTGATGAGCAGGTGGCGCAACATGATGTACTACATTCCCTTTGTGGATGCCCACCCCTTTATGCCGAAACTCGCCAGCATTTACCAGAATATCCGACATCATCAAGCCATGGGCGGTGAGTAAGTCATTGATGCTATCAGGTTGCAGCTTGGGTAAGGCATCGTAAGCCTGAATCGCCCCTTTGACCTCAGCCAACTCGCGCACACTCCCCATCACGCGCTGGCCGTCTACAATCGCGGTGATCTGCTCTTCAGTCAGGGTATTGCCTTCAATCGCCAACGTTCCGGTAATGGTTTTAATGCGGTTTTGCTTGCGCAACTGAGGCGAAGCATCCAGTGCATTAGCGTTCAGTCTGCCCACTTGCTCGCTGATCTCTGCGACCAGATTGAGAATATCGGCGGTGATGGTAAACGGGGGTTTATAACTCATGGGTTTAATCATCCCCCAACACATTCAGAATTTAATTCTGATCCTATCACACGTGGAATTGCAGGGAAGATTAAGGACAACAAGGTGGGCCATGCCAAATAAAAAATGCCCGACTTTAATAAGTCGGGCATTTTTAACACTAAGGCTGAGAATTAAAGATCAACCTGACCTTTGCTGGTAAAGGTGCCGTCTTCTACAGCCATCTCGACCACTACGCCAGGCACGTCGCCGTTGTCATCAAACTCATGGGAGCCAGAGGCGCCCTCATAGTTAATATCGGTACCTGCGGCAATCAACTCAACCGCTTTTTCCCACTCGCCGGGCAGAATGACCTCGCCGGGGGCGCTGGAAACACTACGCAGCGCTTCGGAAAGGCCTTCACGCTCCGCGCTGCCGTTCTGCTCAATCGCCAACGCGATCAGGAAAGCGGCATCGTAGGCCTGGGCGGCAAATACTGCGCTTGGATCGAAGTCAGCAGCTTCGGCGGCTTCGATAAAGATATCGGTACCGGGCAGGTCAGGGCTGCCGGGGCGCGTGGCGATCATGCCATCCAGCACGTCTGCACCGATGGCTTCAATAAGGCTATCGCCGACCATGCCGTCAGCACCTACGTACTGGGTAAACATACCGCTTTCATAGGCTTGGCGCAGCACGGTCTGACCCGAGGTGTCGGCGTAGGCCAGCACGACGAGAGTATCCACGCCACTGACTGACAGTGAGCCTAGCTCAGAGCGATAATCCGCGCGGTTATCTTCGTGGGCAAGGTTCTCAGTAATCTCACCTCCGCCGGCTTCAAAAGCAGCGCTAAAGGCGTCAGAAAGCCCCTGACCATAATCATTGTTGACATAAGTGACCGCCACTGCGTCGATACCTTTTTCAAGCAACAGCTTGGCAAGAATCTCGCCCTGGAAAGCATCCGACGGCACGGTACGGAAGACGAGATCATTATCGTCCAGCTCAGATACCGCAGGGGCAGTAGAAGCGGGCGACACCATCAACACACCACCGGGAATGGCGGCGTTATTAGCCGCAGCAATGGTCGCACCAGTACACAGCGCACCGACAATCGCGGTGACATTTTCAGAGTTCACCATGCGGTCGGCGGCGTTAGAGGCAGCCGATGCATCGGAACAGGTGGTATCGCCAGACGGCATCACCAACGTTTGGCCATCTAGAATGCCGCCCTGCTCATTGATCTGCTCTACAGCTAGCTGAGCACCTTCAAAAATGGGTGGCGTTAAACTTTCGATTCCCCCGGTAAAACCGCCCAAGAAGCCAACTTTGACCTCTGCCTGTGCGAACCCGGTCATTGCCAGGGTTGAGGCCGCCACAGCGGTGGCTAATGCGCGCTTATTGATCATATTATTTGTCGCTCCCAGTGTCGTAAAAAGTTGTGCAATTTTTTAGTGTGCCTCAGCGGACAATCGTTAAGGCTGCTATTAATCTGGAACTGGAACGGCAAAAACACAAGCAACGCTTTCTAACGCTCGTCGCCTTCTTCAAGATATCGCCTGCGTTCAGCGAGCTGCTTTTGAAGGCGTTTGCGTCGGTAAAGCCGCACCAGCGCAATCGTTAACGCGGTGACCAGCATGGCGGCCAGCACCACACCCTGCCAAGGGCGTGCGGCGTTTCCCATCACCGTTTCCAGGGTAATAATCAGTATTAGGCCAATCGCTTGGGAGCCGATCGCTAGTGCGCGCAGCTTATCGAAAGCGGGTGGGGGCATAACGTCTCCGTAATTTTCAGCTCGCATGATATGGTCTGCAAGTGTACCTGCTTCGCGGCATCCTTAACGGGAAACCTGAATTAAAACCTGAACTGGAAATCCATGAACGCCATTGCCCTCGGCCCGCTACTGATTTCACTGCCCCGCCTTTACGCGGTTGGCTGCGCGCTGCTACTGCTACTCTGTGCGCGGCTTTTATTAGGGCTGCCCCGCCCAGCTCAACAGCGTTGGTTTACCGGACTTATTATTGTTTGGCTAGTCGGCGCGCGGTTGGGCCATATCCTGCTCAACCTGGATAGCTATAGCGCCGCCCCACTTGAAGCGCTCAAAGTCTGGCAACCCGGCTACCATGGCCTGTGGGGGATGACGGCTGGCTTGGTATGGACGGCCTGGACGCTGCGGGCTCGGTTACTGGCCATGGGCGGAGCAATGGCCATGCTGATCGCCGCTTCCAGCCTATGGCTGGTGCTGGTCACCCTGGCGCCCCTGGGCAATGACTTTGCGGTTGACGCCCTACCGGAGATCACCCTTGAGGATGTGGAAGGCAATGACGTGCATCTGCCCTCACTGACCGACAACGCTGACCTGATTATCGTCAACCTGTGGGCGACCTGGTGCCCTCCCTGCCTGCGTGAAATGCCGCTGCTCGAGGAGGCCGCAAAACGCGATGGTGTCAGCGTGGTGGTTGCTAACCAAGGCGAAGACCTACTGCCCATGGTGCGCTACCTGGATGAGCAGCAGCTTGAATTTCGCTACGCCCTGCGTGACCCCAGCCAGCAGCTGATGGCGCTTTTTCAAGCACCGGGATTGCCCACCACAGTGCTGTTCGACGGCCAGGGGAACACCCTGGATATCCACGTTGGCGAGCTTACTCGCGCCCAGCTGGATCGCTGGTTACAAGATTGATGCCGATACACCTTAATCCCCCCGCTGCTTTGCGTTAGAATCCCCCGCCCTGTTGCTGCCGGCGCTCACTACCGGCGGCAGTCGACCCGTTTTGCAGACTCTCCCGAGGCATCATGAGCGATTTTTCTCCCGGCCAACGCTGGATTAGCGACGGCGAAGCCGAGCTTGGGCTCGGTACCGTGCTTAACTGCGACGCCCGTAGCGTTACCATTTTGTTCAGTGCCAGTCAGGAAACCCGTACCTACAACACCCGCCAAGCCCCGCTGACCCGCGTTATGTTCGGCAGCGGCGACCGCGTACTCTCTGCTGACGGCTGGCAGATCGTTGTCGATGACAGCAAAGAGTCCAACGGCCTGATCACCTATATCGGTGAAGACAAGGAAGGCAATCTGCGCGAGCTGCCCGAGGCCAAACTCGCCGATACCATGCAGTTCGACCAGGCTCGCGACCGCCTGCTGACCGGCCAGGTCGATCGCAACGACTGGTTTGATTTGCGCTTTCGTACCCTGCACCACTATCAACGTATTGAGCAGCACAGCGCGCTGGGCTTTTCTGGGCCGCGCATCGACCTGATACCCCATCAGCTCTACATTGCCAATGAAGTTGCCAACCGCCATGCACCTCGGGTACTGCTGGCGGACGAAGTGGGCCTGGGTAAAACCATTGAAGCTGGCCTGATTCTGCACCGCCTACTGCTCAATGGCCGCGTTGAGCGGGCGCTGATTCTGGTACCCGACAGCCTCACTCACCAGTGGCTGGTCGAGCTGCTGCGACGCTTTTCGCTCAACGTCTCGCTACTGGATGAAACCCAGAGCCAGGCCCACGGCAGCGCCAACCCCTTTGAGAGCGCCCAGCTGGTGCTAGCGAGCCAGGGCTGGCTATTTGCCAACCCTCAGCGTCAAGAGCAGGCACTGGCCAGCCAGTTCGACCTGCTGATTGTTGACGAAGCGCACCACCTCGACTGGAGTGAAGAAGGCAGCGGCCCCGGCTATCGGTGCGTCGAACAGCTTTCGGCGGTGATTCCCGGCCTGCTGCTGCTCACCGCGACCCCCGAACAGATGGGTATCAAGAGCCACTTTGCCCGCCTGCGGTTGCTGGATAGCGAGCGCTACCACGACCTTGAGCGCTTCAAAGCCGAAGAGAGCCACTACACCGAAGTGGCCCGCGCCATCGACGCCTTGGAGGCACTGCCTGACGACCCTAGCGCCCGTACCGACGTCTCTGCGGTAGCCGATGACCGCGACAGCCAGGCGCTGCTGGCCATCCTGTGCAACCCGGAGGCAAGCAAAGCGCAGCAGGACACCGCTCGCGACCAGCTGAGCGAAGCGCTGCTGGATCGCCACGGTACCGGTCGAGTGATGTTCCGCAACAGCCGCCGTCACGTAGGAGGCTTCCCGGAGCGGCGCTTAAACCTGGCACCGTTAGCGCTGCCTTCGGCCTACCGTCGCGTGGTGCGCCGCTTAGAGCGCGACGACGACTACCTCGACGAGCTGTTGATCGAGACCGGCATGGATCACCCCGACGTGCTGATCTACCCCGACGCGGCCTACCGCGAGCTCAGCAATGATCCGCTCAATGGCGAAGACTGGTGGCACATCGACCCGCGGGTTAACTGGCTACTGGAGAAGCTTAGCGACGACAGTGAGAGCGGCTTCGCCAACGAAAAAGTCCTGGTCATTGCCCACCACCGGGAAACCGCTGAAGGCCTTGCTGAAGGGCTACGGGTGCTGGGCGGCTACCACGCTCCGGTGTTCCACGAAGACCTCTCCCTGATCGAGCGTGACCGCGCGGCGGCGGCGTTTGCCGATGAGGATGAGGGCGTACAGGTGCTGGTCTGCTCGGAAATTGGCTCAGAGGGGCGCAACTTCCAGTTCTGCCGCCACCTGGTGATGTTCGATATGCCCCAGCACCCAGATCAGCTGGAGCAGCGCATCGGCCGCTTGGATCGCATCGGTCAGCGCCACGCTATTGAGCTGCATATTCCTACTTTTGAGGGTAGCCCCGGCGAGCGCCTGCTGCGCTGGTACCACGAAGGTATGGATGCGTTCAGTGCCCCCCATGGGGTCGGCAACGAGCTGTTTGATGCCTTTGGTGACGCCCTGGCTGATGCCTTGCTGGATGATGAGGCACTTGACGAGATCATCGCCGAAACCCGCACGATGTTTAGCGCCAAGCTGGCGGAGCACGATGCGGGCCGCAACCGACTGCTGGAGCTCAACGCCTGCCGCCCCGCCCGCGCTCAGCAGGTGATCGACGCGGTGCGCGAGCTTGACGATGACGCCGCCCTGCCGCGCTATCTTGAGCGAGCGCTGGATATTTTCGGCGTGGATAGCCAGGAGATCGGCAAGGGCTTAATGCACCTGCAGCCCAGCCAACATATGCTGGATGGCCTGCCGGGCCTGGTTAAAGGTGAAGAGGGCTTTACCGCCACCTACAGCCGCTCCCAGGCGCTGGCCCGTGACGATGTGCAGCGGCTCTCCTGGGAACACCCACTGCTGCGTGAAATGATGGGTCGGGTGCTGGATGGCACCATGGGCAACTCGGCGCTGGCTCTGCTGCGCCACGACGCCATTCCCAGCGGCCGCTTGATGGCCGAGCTGGTGTTTCGCACTCACTGCCCGGCACCCAAGAAGCTGCACCTTAACCGCTTCCTGCCACCCACCGCGGTGCGTTTGCTGCTGGATGAATCGGGCGCCAACCTGACCAGCAAGATCTCCTTCACCGGCTTGGGCAAAAACCTGCAGAAGGTCAACAAGTCGCTGGCACGGGATTTGATCAAGAGCCGCCACGACCAGCTGCGTGAACTGCTAACGCAGGGTGAAGGCGAAGCCGAGCGCCAGTTGCCCAGCATCGTCGAGAACGCCGAAGCGCGTATGCGCACTCAGTTGGACGCCGAGATTGCCCGCTTAACCGCCCTGGCTGAGCACAACCCGGCGGTGCGCAGTGCGGAAATCGACGCGCTAAAAGATGAGCGCAAGGCACTTAGCGAAGCCATTGAAAACACCCGCCTGCGGCTGGACTCAGTACGGGTGATTATCACCGTTGATGCCGACCGCTAAAGGATCGCCTCAAGCGCCTTGTCCAGGGTGGGGTATTGGAAGCTAAACCCTGCCTCTTCCAGGCGCACGGGGCGCATATCTGCTCCGGTCAGCAGTAACCGCGACATTTCTCCAAAGCCCGCTTTTAATACAAAAGCGGGTACTGGGAAAATGGCCGGGCGATTGAGGTGACTGGCCAGGGTTTTAGTGAAGGTGGCATTAGTCACTGGATGCGGGGCACAGCCATTGAAGGCACCGCTCAAGCCCTCTTGATTGATGAGAAACAGGATCGCCGCGACTAAATCGTCGCGGTGGATCCACGGCATAAACTGCTCGCCGCTGCCAAAGCGGCCACCCAGCCCCCACTTAAACGGCGGCAGCATCTTCTCCAGGCTGCCTCCACCCGCCTCTAGCACTAGGCCAATGCGCACAATCGCCAGCCGCACGCCCATGGCCTCAATAGGCTTAGCGGCTGCCTCCCACTGTTTGCACAGCCGATGGGCAAACTCATCGTTAGGCATGGTCTTCTCAGTCACCACGCGCTTGCCCTGATCGCCGTAGTAGCCCATCGCTGAACCCGATACCATCACCTTGGGCAGCGGCTGGCCGTTAGCTTTGAGCTGCTCGCAAAGCGCCACCAACTGCTTGGTCGCCGCCACCCGGGAGTTAATCAGCTTGGCTTTCTGCTCATCGCTCCAGCGCTTGGCGGCAATCGGCTCACCGGCCAGGTTAACCAAGGCGTCCGGCGGCGATTCAATAAACGCCTGGGCGCTATCGCGAATGTCACAATTGTTCGGCAAACGATCCCGCACTTGGTGAGGCGAGCGGGAGACCACCTGCACCTCGTGACCCTGTTCAACTAACTGCCGGCATAGTCGCTGGCCGACAAAGCCACTGCCTCCGGTGATTAATACACGCATGGGGTTTTGCTCCTGTTGGTGGCATCGTTGAAATCCTGCATAGCCGCCTGGCCGACACTTACCTATCAGGCTAGTTCACGCGGCCGGCAGGCGCACAATGATGATCAAAAGCGCTGCTTATCGCTGGCGCTATGCGCAGCCATCAACTACTTGCGCACATGATTTCTTATACAATGCAAGTGGCCTGGCTCTGTGCGGCGACAGCTTCCGCGACGGCCGCGTTGAGGATGCCTGGCTATCCGGCCACCGTTTAGGAAAGGCGCTAATAGGCCGGTCGGTTCAATAAAGAGCGAGCTTAAATGATTAAGAAGGATTCTTATAAAGGTTGTACCGGGTAGCGACAAGTTGTACAAATGGGCATACAGTATCGTGCTAATGTTTAGTTTTTAAATCAGGCAACCTTTAAATGGAACATGAATCACCTTCGCCGCGGCGAACAATAACAAGCCCCTGCAGCGCCGCACTGCAGTCAACGAAGAGGTACTGGCGCCCATGAGTCTTAAGGCGACCCACCCCCCCGATACGCCACTCTATCCGATACGCGAGGTTTCTCGCTTAACTGGGGTGAATTCGGTCACGCTTCGCGCCTGGGAACGACGTTACGGGCTAATTCGCCCCCAGCGCACTCCGAAAGGTCATCGTCTTTACGCTCAGGACGACATCACCCGCATCGAACGCATCCTGCAGTGGCTCAATCGTGGTGTGCCGGTCAGTCAAGTCGCCGACTTGCTTGACCAGCCAGAAACAATTGAAGCCCCGTCACCTGATGCCGGAGACTGGGCGAGCCAGCGCCAGCAGTTGCAAGCTATTATCGAAGCGTTGGATCTCGCCAAGCTGGAGGCGTTTTATCATCAGAGTTTGGCGCTCTACCCACTGAGCGTGGCCATTAATGAACTCTGGCAGCCAGTTATTTTGACCTTAGAAGCCAAGTGGGCCATTCAGGCAGACCAGCTTGTTCGCCGCACGTTGGAAGCCTTTCTGCGCAGCCAGGTGGGCATCCGCTTGCACTATGCCAATCAGGCTACCCGTGGCCCGCTGATTCTACTCAACGCCATGCCCGACGACCCCGGCCCGCTGTGGGTACTGATGTCGGCGCTAATGGCCAGCGAGCAAGGCTACCGGGTGCAGATGCTTGACCACTCGCTGCCGCTTGAGGATCTTCCACAGGCAGTGGCGCGGCTGCACTCGTCCATGGTGCTGCTCTCTAGCGGTCAGCGGGAGAGCGATAGCTATATCAACCAGGCGCTGCCTAAAGCGGCTGAGACGCTTAACGTACCCATCGGCGTATGCGGCGAAGTGGCTCGTCTGCGCGAAAACGATTTGCGCGATGGGCCAGTACACATGCTGGGCGATGACCTGCCTCAGGCGATTGCCCGGTTGCGCCCGCTATTACGCGAGTCGGGCGTACTCTAGCCAGCACGCTTTTATCCTGGCCGTTCGCCCATGTGGCGACCGGCCATTTTTTTGTGCCGCAGGAGCCCCCTATGACAGGTGAGCGTATGAAACATCAGTTGATATGGCTGCGCAGTGACCTGCGTATTGACGACAACAGTGCCCTCGCCGCCGCCGCGGCTAAGGGCCCTGTGATAGCGGTGTTTTTGCGCAGCAATGCCCAGTGGCAACAACATGGCCACGGCGCTAATAAGCTGGATTTTTGGGCGCGCGGCGTCGCTAGCGTCAAAACGGCGCTTAACGGTTTGAATATTCCGCTGCTGTATCGCGATATTGAACGTTATGACCAAGCGCCCGAGGCACTGCTCGACATCGCTCGCGAATATGCCGCTGAACAGCTGCACTTTAACTATGAGTACGCGCTCAATGAGCGGCACCGTGACCAAGCAGTGCAGGACGCCTTTAAGCAGGCCGGTATTGCCGCCCATGGTTACCACGACGCCGTCGCCTTTGCCCCCGGCAGCCTGCTAACCGGGAAGGGCGACTACTACGGGGTATTTACACCGTTCTCCAAGGCGTGGCACAAGCAGGTCAGCGCTGATCAGTTGGCGCTGCGCGCGACGCCACAGGTACAAGCGGTGCTGGATATTCAAAGCGACCTGCTGCCTGAACTGCCCGAACTTGATAGCTCCCCTATCGATGGGCGGCTGTGGCCTGCCGGTGAAAATGCCGCGGCGGATAACCTAGCCCGCTTTCTGCGTTTTCGGGGCCGCCACTACAACGCCCAGCGCGACCTACCCAAGGTGCGCGGCACCAGCGAACTATCGCCCTACCTGGCACTCGGCATGATCTCCCATCGCCAGTGTCTACAAGCAGTGATGGCAGAGAACGGCGGGGATTTAGCCGATGGCGATATTGGCCTTACGACCTGGGTCAACGAGTTGGTCTGGCGGGAATTTTATCAGCACGTAGCGGTGGGGTTTCCGCAGGTATGCCGTTACCAGCCCTTTCAGGAGCATACCAAGCAACTAGCTTGGCGTGACGATGACGAAGGCTTTCAGGCTTGGTGCGAGGGGCGTACGGGATATCCCATTGTTGATGCCGCCATGCGCCAATTAGTGAACACCGGCTGGATGCATAACCGACTGCGCATGATCACGGCGATGTTTTTAAGCAAGCACCTCCTGATTGATTGGCGGCGCGGCGAGGCTTTCTTTATGAAGCATTTGGTGGATGGTGAATTCTGCGCCAATAACGGCGGCTGGCAATGGGCGGCCTCTACGGGTACTGATGCTGCGCCCTACTTCCGTATTTTCAATCCCACCACCCAATCCACCCGTTTTGATGCGGACGGTGAGTTTATTGCCCACTGGCTGCCTGAGCTTGCCAAACTACCCGCCAAAGCGCGCCACGCGCCACCTCAGGATCTGCTTAGCGACGTCGATTATCCAGCGCCTATTGTCGATCACAAGGCAGCACGTCAGCGCGCCTTAGAGGCATTTAAATCGCTCTCTAAATAAATCTGTTGTAGCAACTACTAGGGAGACCGTGATGGCTGAGCCTGCGGTATTAGAGGCGTTCTGCGCCTTTTTCAATAAACTAGACAATACCTGTACAGAAAAGCTATACGAGGTATATACTGAAAATATAATTTTTAGTGACCCACTGCACCATATTGAAGGTCGCGACGCGTTAGCGCTTTATTTTTCAACCATGTATGAAAATGTCGAGCAGTGCCACTTCACTTACCACACTCGACAGTTACAGGGTCAGCAAGCATTTGTCACCTGGAGCATGACGTTTATTCATCCCCGATTGGCAGGTGGCCAGCCGGTCAATGTGGAAGGCTGTAGCGCACTTACCTTTGCCGCCGATGGGCGCGTTGAGCGTCATCGCGATTATTTTGATGCGGGCGCCATGCTTTACGAACATTTACCGCTGATGGGAAGCGCCATTCGCTGGTTAAAAAAACGCCTTGCCTAAGCGATAACATCACCGCAGGGAACCCGAGGAGGCTTAATGAGCACATGGAAAACGCCCCAACGCATTTGGTTAACCGGTGCCACCTCCGGCATTGGTGAAGCGCTTGCGCGTAAGCTCATCGCCCAAGGCCACCAGGTAGTGCTTAGCGCGCGCAGTGACGAAGCACTCGAAGCTCTGTGCCGGGGCCACCCCAATGCCCACCCTCTCCCGCTGGATATCAGCGACCGTCAAGCAGTGCTCAAGGCGGGTAACGACATCCGCGAGCAGCTCGGGGCGTTAAATTTGGCGCTCTTTAATGCCGGCACCTGCGAATATCTGAATGCTCAGCAGTTCGATATGGACTTAGTCGAGCGGGTTTTGAAGCCCAATCTATTCGGCACTTTGTACGGCGTCGAAGCCGCACTGCCGCTGTTGCGCGCGGCGCGCAAAGAGGGCCTCCTGGCTCGGTTAGCCGCCACCTCCAGCGCTTCAGCCTATTTACCGCTACCTCGTGCGGAAGCCTATGGGGCGTCTAAAGCCGCGGTAAGTTACTTTTTAGAGTCGCTGCGCTTAGACCTTGATCAGGAGGGCATTGAGGTCAGCCTGATCCACCCTGGCTTTGTTAAAACGCCGCTCACCGAACGTAATGACTTCCCTATGCCGATGCAGGTAACGGCAGAGCAAGCAGCTGATGCCATTATCGCGGGGCTGGTGAAGGGGCGGCTGGATATCCACTTTCCACGCCGGTTTACCTATCTGGTCAAATTGCTGGGCATTTTGCCCCCCACTGTGCGCCGTCAGATTGGCCTGCGCATGACCCGCAGCCAAAAGGAGTCGTCATGAGCGCCATGGCATCGCAAAGTTCTGGGGCATCACAACGTATTGCCATTGTTGGCAGCGGTATTAGCGGCATGGCAGCGGGCTGGTACCTCTCCGCCCAACATGACGTCACGCTGTTTGAAGCAGATTCACGCCTGGGAGGGCACACCGCCACCATGGACGTGAACGTTGCGGAACACTCCTACGCTATTGATACCGGCTTTATTGTCTTTAACGACTGGACCTATCCGCACTTTCAGCGCCTTATGGCCACCCTGGGCGTCGCCTCACAAGCCACCGAAATGAGTTTCTCGGTACATGAAACAGCGCGGGATTTTGAGTACAACGGTCATACCTTGGGCTCGCTGTTTGCCCAAAGACGCAATTTGTTTAATCCCTCTTTTTATCGCCTGCTGGGCGACATTCTGCGCTTTAACAAGCAGGCCACCAACGCGCTGGAGAGCCAACAGCTTCCCGAATATATAACCCTGGGTGAATACCTGGATCGCAACCACTACAACCGCGATTTTCAGCAGCGCTACTTACTGCCCATGGGGGCTGCCATCTGGTCGGCCAGCATCAGTGATTTACGCGCTTTCCCGCTGGCGTTTTTTGTGCGTTTTTTTCGCAATCACGGCCTGCTATCGGTCAACCATCGCCCCCAGTGGTACACCCTGGTGGGCGGTTCGAAAAGCTATATCCCCGGTCTGACGGCGCCCTATGCATCGCGTATTCACCTCAATACACCGGTCACCCGAATTACCCGCAACAGTACCGGCGTTAGTATCACCACGCCCTCCGGAACCCAGCGCTTTGACCAAGTAGTGCTCGCCTGCCACGCCGACCAGGCCCTGGCCATGCTGGGCGACGCCAGCAGCGACGAGAAAGCGATCCTCGGCGCCATGCCGTACCAGGATAACGAAGTGGTGCTACATACCGATACCGCCCTGCTGCCGCGGCGCAAGCGCGCCTGGGCGAGCTGGAATTACCGCCTGGATCAGCGCGATAGCGAAGCACGGGTATCGGTCACTTACGCTATGAATATCCTTCAACGGATAGAGAGCGACACCACTTTTTGCGTGACCCTGAACGACAGCGCCAGCATTGATCCAAACAAGGTGCTGGGCCGCTACACTTACGCACATCCCCAGTTCACCCTGGCTGGCCAGGCGGCTCAGGCACGACACGCCGACATTTCGTCTACGGCCCATCGCACCCACTTTTGCGGTGCTTACTGGCGTAACGGCTTCCACGAAGACGGCGTGTGGAGCGCACTGCGGGTGGCGCAAGCGTTAGGCTGTGATGAAGCCGCCCCGCCGCCTGCGCCACCTTCCGCGCTACCTGCCCATGAGCTGCTAACGCCGCAAGGTGTCGAGGGGCTGAGTTGATGGCTAGCATGCTGACTGAAATGACAGCTGGGATAACCACCCAGCCACGCTCGCGTATTTATCGTGGCACCCTACGCCACCGGCGCTTTACGCCCAAATCCCACGCCTTTAGTTACCAGCTATGGATGGCCTGGCTGGATTTGGACGAGCTGCCCGAGCTGTTCGACAAAGTGCCCGGCTTTAGTGCCCGTCGCCCTGCGCTGGCGCGTTTTCGTCGCGAAGACTATCTGGGGCCGGTTGATCGCCCGCTGAAAACCGCCGTTCGCGAAGAGCTAATTCGGCAGTTGGGAAGCGCGCCTAATGGCCGTATCTGCGTGCTTACCCAGCTACGCACGCTGGGCTGCATGTTTAACCCTATTTCCGTCTACTACGCTTACGACCACCTGGGGCGACTGACAGCCGTATTAAGTGAGGTCACCAATATGCCCTGGCGTGAGCGCACCTGCTACGCCAGCGCGGTGGATCCCTCACGCCATAGTCACCAAGCACATTTCGATAAAGACCTCCACGTCTCGCCGTTTAACCCCATGGAGATGACTTACCGTTGGAAGTTTAATGCACCCGGCGAAAAGCTCTTTCTGCATATGGAAAATTGGCAGGATCAGCAGTGCCATTTTGATGCCACGTTGACCCTTGACGCCTCACCCGCCACCCGCGGCACGTTGCTAAAAGCCTTGGCTCGCCAGCCATGGATGAGCCTGAAAACCATTGCGGGTATTCATTTTGAAGCACTTCGCCTGTGGCTGAAGCGCGTCCCCGTTTATAACCACCCCAAGCGCAAGGAGACTTCAAAGTGACGACCCTGCGTTCCACGCCCCCTAACCTTCAACCGGTTGCCGAAAGCCGCTTAACCAAGTGGCTAAAGCCACGCCTAATGGCCCAACTGGACACCTTTCGCGGCGGACGTATCACCCTGATTGAGGGCAATCAGTGTCATCACTTGGGTCAGCAAGGCCCGCTGCAGGTGACCGTGGTGATACGCCACTCCCGCGCTTGGAAACGTCTCGCCTTTGGCGGCACGGTAGGAGCTGCAGAATCGTACATGGACGGCGATTGGGACGCCGACGATCTGGTCGCCTTGGTGCGCCTGTTCGCCGCAAACCTTGAGCAGGTGAATACTAAAATGGAGAACGGCAGTGCCCGCTTTACCCGTTGGTTACTGGGCGCCACCTACCGATTTCAGCGCAACAGCTTAAGCGGCTCGAAACGCAATATTGCCGCCCATTACGATATCGGCAACGAGCTGTTTTCCACGTTTTTAGATCGTCATCACTGGATGTATTCAAGCGCCGTTTTCCCCTATCCAGAAGCCAGCTTGGAAGAGGCTTCTACCTATAAGCTCGATTTGATGCTTGAAAAGCTCGATGTACAGCCCGAGCATCACCTGCTAGAGATTGGTACCGGCTGGGGAGGACTGGCGATTCACGCCGCCAAAACCCGTGGCTGCCGTGTCACCACAACCACCATTTCGGACGAGCAGCACGCCCATACAGCAAAACGCATTATGGAAGAGGGGCTGGGGGACAGAATCACCCTGCTTAAGCAGGATTACCGGGAATTGACCGGCCGCTATGACCGGCTCATTTCGGTAGAGATGATTGAAGCGGTGGGGCATCAGTACCTCGATACCTACCTCAACAAGCTGGATAGCCTGCTGACCGACGATGGGCAGGCCATGCTGCAAGCCATCACCATCCGCGATCAGCGCTTTGAAGAAGCTAAACGCGATATGGACTTTATCAAGCGCTACATTTTTCCTGGCGGCTTTCTTCCCTCGCACCACGCCATGTTAACCAGCGTTATGCGTAAAACGTCGCTGAACATCGTCGCGCTGGATGAAATTGGCCCGCATTACGCGCGCACATTACGCGAGTGGCGCCACCGCTTCGAAGCCAGCCTGGAGCAGGTGAGAACACTGGGCTACGACGAGCGCTTTATTCGCATGTGGCGTTACTACCTGTGCTACTGCGAGGGTGGTTTTATCGAGCGCTCCATCGGCACCTGCCACCTACTGCTGGCGAAACCCGCGGCGAAACCCCTTCCGCTCACAGGCGCGCTCTAAATGGTATCGTGCAAGTGGCAGACGCTGGTGTTGAATGCCCTGCGCTTTGAGGCTGGCTGGCTACTATGCGTACTCGGTGGTTCATGGGTAGCAGCCTTTGCAGGGGGCAGCCTGTTGGCCTGGCATCTATGGCGCTGCGCGTGGCCCGGAGAGTGGCGCTTTATCGCCGGATTTGCGCTGCTGGGACTAGTGATTGATGGAGGCTTGCAATTACTAGGTGGTTTCGATTTTAACGATCAAACGCTGGTGCTAGGGCTTCTGCCGCTATGGCTATGGATGCTCTGGCCGCTGTTTGCCACCCTGGTCTATCACTCACTGGCCTGGCTGTGGCGCTACCCGCTGCTAGCCGCGCTATGTGGTGCCATTAGCGGCCCACTCTCTTATTATGGCGGCGCACTACTGGCAGAGGTGACCCTGTCGGCTTGGTTACTGCCCGCTCAGGCGCTCGTTTGGGCGTTGCTTTGTGTGGGTATTAGCTATTTTAAGCCTATGAGGCAGAGGGGACGGTGACTGGTGCAGGCACCAGACGTTTTTCCAACTCAGCGGCGGCAAGCGGCCGAGCAAAGTAGAACCCCTGTACGGACGTGCACCCGGCATTAACCAAGAACTGACACTGCTCTTTGGTTTCAACACCTTCGGCAATCACTCCTAGCCCCATGCCTTCCGCCATCGCTAGCACCGCCTTAACAATCGAGGCGTCCGCCTGATCGTGCGGCAGCTCTTTAATGAAGGCCCGATCGAGTTTAATTTTGTCCACCGGCAAGCGCTTCAAATAGCCAAGCGACGAATAGCCCGTACCAAAGTCGTCGATGGCAATCGCAAAGCCTTGATCCCGTAGCGCCTGCAAGCGTGGCCCCATATCCCCCGCACGCTCGTCGAGTAGCACCGACTCCGTCAGCTCTAAGCCAATTTGCGAAGACTTCAGTTGGTAACGCTTTAGGCAGGTCGTCAGTTGGCTCTCCAGGTCACCTTGAAACAGCTGCAGTGCCGAAATATTGACCCAAATTGTTAGCTTGGGCATAGCACTATTACGCCAATGGGCTTGCTGGGCACAGGCTTTTTCGATCACCCAGGCGCCCAGTTGACTCATTAAACCATGCCTCTCGGCCAACGGAATAAAGTCGCCTGGGGAAATCATGCCATCCTTGGGATGGCGCCAACGCAGTAACGCCTCCATGCCCACCAGCTCGCCGCTGGCAGGGTCATGCTGGGTTTGATAATGCAGTTCCAACTGGTCACCGGAAATAAGCGCGGCGCGCAGGTCACTGACCAGCGCCAGTTGAGGATTATCCTGCTTATCCAGCGCCGGGCGAAAGCGCTGACTTAAGTTACGTCCTAGCCGTTTGGCGCTATAAAGCGCCGACTCTAAGCGCTGGAAGAGTACGCCGGAGTCGTTACCATCTTCAGGCACGCGACAGCTGCCAATCGTGAGCCCTAAGCGCAGCGATTGGTCGTTAATTTCAAAGGGCCGACTCATATGCTCACGCAGGGTGGCTACCCACTGGTCGTGATCGTCAAAAGTGGTGGTACGGATTACCATAAACTCATCGCCGCCCAGGCGCCCTACCACGCTCCCTGCTACATAGCCTGTTAGCCGCTGGGCAAAACGTGCTAACAGCCGATCACCCTGCTCAACCCCCAGGCTATCGTTGACTGATTTCAAACCATCTATATCCACCAGCGCCATATCCAGGCTCTCACCTGCGCGTAAATGGCGCAGCCGAGAGGCAAGCAGATCGTGGAGACGGCGACGGTTAGGCAGCCCAGTGAGAGGGTCCTCATAGCCGATACGGCGTAAATCGCGCTCACGAGCTTTTTGTGCCGAAATATCGGCAAACAAATTAATAAAATGGGTAATGTTGCCGCGTTTGTCGGTCACGGCACGGACTTTTAGCCACTCGGGGTACTCGTCGCCGTGTTTACGGCGGCTCCACATTTCACCTTCCCAGCGGCCGGTGCTTTTTAGCGTACTCCAAAACGTTTGATAAAAGGCTTTGTCATGGCGCGGGGCTGCCAGTGTCTCCAGCTTCAGCCCTTGAATCTCTTGGCTGGCATAGCCGGTAATTTCGGTAAATGCTGGGTTAACCACCATCACGCGATTTTGCGCATCGCTAATCACCATGGCATCGCTGGCAAGTCTTAACGTATCTTGCGACAGTCGCAGACGTAGCTGCTGTTGACGCACTTGTTTCCAGGCGTCCCACAGCCCAAGCGCGACCAGCGATGCTGCCACCAGACGTAGCATCGCATCAGGTATCCAAACACAGGCGGGAAGCGCCGTCAGTGCGACCCAAACTAACGGACGATTGAGTGAAACAGGAAGCCACATGGCGATTCGCTATACCCTATACAAATTAACTCAGATAAAAATTAGCGTTAGGTGCCATGCTGATCATGCCGCCTAATAAGTCACTTGGATACTCTATATTACGGCAATGGAACACTTATTGTGCATAATCGGCTATTAATGAGCCAAGCCGCTCACTTTTAGTGCTATCGGCCAACCCGCTAAAATCTCTAGCGATGGACGATAAATAGCCTGTTACGTGCATTCAGCGGTTTCGGGAAGTAGACTAGCCACACAACCAATTTGATATTCGGAACGATTCAGTGACCAAGCAACATTCCTTTGATCGCGAAGAACTGCTGGCCTGCTCCCGCGGCGAGCTATTCGGCCCCGGAAATGCACAGCTCCCGGCTCCTAACATGCTGATGCTTGATCGCATCAAGCACATTCACGAAGAGGGCGGTGAGCATGGCAAGGGCGAACTGATCGCCGAGCTGGATATCACGCCTGACTTGTGGTTCTTTGACTGCCACTTCCCTGGGGATCCCGTTATGCCTGGCTGTTTAGGGTTAGACGCCATGTGGCAGCTAGTCGGGTTTTACCTGGGCTGGCTAGGCCACCCTGGTCGCGGACGTGCGCTTGGCTGCGGCGAAGTTAAATTCAGCGGACAGATCCTGCCGGATGCACAAAAAGTGACCTATAGCATTAATATTAAGCGTATTATTACCCGACGTCTTATCTTGGGTATCGCCGACGGCACCGTAACCGTCGACGGACGCGACATTTATCAGGCTAATGATCTGCGCGTTGGCCTATTTACCTCCACTGCGAATTTCTGAACAGGAGGCTCCCATGCGACGAGTGGTAGTCACCGGCCTTGGCATCGTATCGTGCCTTGGCAACGACCAACGACAGGTCCTGGACGCGCTCAAAACTGGGCGTAGCGGTATTCGTTTTAAGGAAGAGTATGCCGAGCGTGGCTTCCGTAGCCATGTGGCAGGCAGCGTCGATATCGATCTTGAAGCACTCATTGACCGCAAACTGCTCCGCTTTATGGGCGACGCGGCGGCCTATGCTTACGTTTCTATGGCCCAAGCCATCGAAGACGCTGGGCTAAGCGAAGCGCAGGTCTCCAACGAGCGTACGGGGCTTATTGCGGGCTCTGGCGGTGCTTCAAGCGCTAATCAGGTTGAAGCAGCCGACATACTGCGCGAAAAAGGTCTGCGCCGCGTTGGTCCTTATCGCGTCACTCGGACAATGGGTAGCACTGTGTCAGCGTGCTTGGCAACGCCGTTTAAAATCAAAGGCGTCAATTACTCCATCTCTTCTGCCTGCGCGACCTCCGCACACTGTATTGGCAGCGCGATGGAACAAATTCAGCTTAACAAGCAGGATGTGGTATTTGCCGGTGGCGGAGAAGAGGAGCACTGGACCCTCTCCTGTTTGTTTGATGCCAT
This sequence comes from Vreelandella titanicae, assembly GCF_014697095.1. Classification (NCBI taxonomy): domain Bacteria; kingdom Pseudomonadati; phylum Pseudomonadota; class Gammaproteobacteria; order Oceanospirillales; family Halomonadaceae; genus Vreelandella; species Vreelandella titanicae. The sequence continues at coordinate 753,512 of NZ_CP059082.1, forward strand.
GGGTGCGCTCTCTACCCACTACAACGATACCCCTGAAAAGGCCTCACGCCCTTACGATAAAGCTCGTGACGGCTTTGTTATCGCCGGCGGCGGTGGCATGCTGGTGTTGGAAGAACTCGAGCACGCTAAAGCCCGCGGCGCCAAGATCTATGGCGAACTGGTGGGTTACGGCGCGACTTCTGACGGCCATGATATGGTCGCCCCTTCGGGAGAAGGTGCTACGCGTTGCATGCGTCAGGCGATGGCAACGGTCGATGGTGATATTGACTACATCAATACCCATGGCACTTCGACACCCGTCGGCGATGTTGCCGAACTGAAGGCGATACGCGAAGTGTTTGGGAATACAACACCTGCCATGAGCTCGACCAAATCGCTCACCGGCCACTCCCTGGGGGCTACCGGTGTACAGGAAGCGATCTACTCACTGCTGATGATGCAACACAACTTTGTTGCCGCCTCAGCGAATATCACCGATTTGGATGAGCAGGCCGACGGCTTTGATATTGTCACCGAACGCCGCGATGACGTGACGATAGAACGTGCCTTGTCTAATAGCTTCGGCTTTGGCGGTACCAATGCGTGTTTAGTCTTCCAGCGTTTCAACGACTAACGCTAGTACGGCTACTCGCATGATAAGCATAAAAACGGCGCCCATTGGGCGCCGTTTTTATGCTCAGGCTTTTATGTACAGGCGTAACGTATACGCAAAAGACGGTTACCGAGAGGTAGGCCGTGGCACGTCTGAAATTTCCTGTAACTGCGCTTCAATCCACGCCTCGACGTCTGCGAGCACTTCATCGGGCATACGCCCGGCTGTTTCAATCGGCTTACCAATGCGCACACGCAGTACGCCTGGCCGCTTAACCCAGTGGCGGCCTGGCCAGCGTTCACCCGCATTATGAGCCACCGGCAATACCGGCACCCCTGCCCGACACGCCACCACGCTGCCACTTTTGTTATAGCGTTTGCGGATGCCTGGATCTACCCGTGTCCCTTCAGGAAAAATCAGTACTGAAAGCCCCGTTCCCAAACGCTCGACGCCTTGAGTAAGCACTTGCTTCATCGCCCGTGCTGGTTTCGAGCGGTCCAGACTAATCGGGCGAAGCAGACGCAACCCCCAGCCAAAGATCGGCAGGCGCAGTAATTCGCGCTTTAACACGGTACATACCGGTGGCTTCATCACCTGTAGAAACACGGTTTCCCACTCACACTGGTGGTTGGCTTGAATCACACACGGGCCACTGGGCAGGTTTTCCCGTCCTTGGATGTCGTAGCGCACCCCGCAGGCAATACGAAACCACACCATCAAAAAGTAGTTATACAAATTAAGCAATCGGTAGCGGCCAGACAGTGGAAGAAACGGCGCAATGGGCAGAAACAGAATGCCGATCATCAGCATGGCCAAAAAGTAGCCAGCATAAAAGACCAAGCTGCGAACCACATTTATCAAGCCGACGCTCCTGTATCGCTGACACGGTTACTTTCACGGGTTAAACACCACGTATCCAACATACGCCCAGCCTCTAACCGCCACGGTTTTTGATGAACGCCAAACACATCCAGCACACGCCGGCAGTTCAAAACGCGCCGTAGCTTTGCATCATGATGATGTTTAAGCGGCTGAACCTCGCCGAGGGTAATCTGCTCACCGCGCCCCTCAAGGTGCGTTAACAGCTGAGTACGCACCATGGAGGTAAAGGTAAAGGCGCTGACCGGCTCGGTACCAGCAAGATGGTAAGCCCCCCAAGCCTCAGCACCGCTGACCTGCTGCTGTAGCATGCCAATCAGCGCCATGGCGACGGCATCCGCGGAGGTCGGGCAAAAAATTACGTCCTCTGCAGCACGCACAGCCTTCCCAAGAACTAAATTACCAATGATCTCATTTAGCCACGCATGGCTGCCTTCCAGCGCAAACAGCGGGCCTAAGCGCACAATCAAATGACGCTGAAACTCTGCACGGATGCGATCACCGGTCTGCACCAGACGGCGCAAGCTGTCATCCCTTGGCGCGGGCACCACATGTTCATCAATGGGGACATCCAAGCCATCTTCGTAGAGCTGATCGGAGACACACCATATCAACGCTACGTTTTGCGCCTGGCAGGCATCCAGACAACTATCTACCGCATCGGCATGCGCCGTCACATCCGCTGGCGCCATATTCAGTGGATGGGCCAATGGTGGGATAATCACGGCATCAGGGGCTATCGCCTCAAGGCGCGAAGCGGTAATAATTGTGCCCTGTTCAATGACTAACTCCGTATCGGCGCGACGGCTTGCTTCCCGAGCCAGTGCCAAGCTTAAGCAGTGGCCGGCATCCAATATCAAAAGTTTCACAACCATCCTCTGCACAATTTACAAACATTGGTGCCTCCACCCAAGGTCTAGGCACTGCCGTACAAGATAAGGCTCATGGCTGCCGCTCGGCGGCAGGCGCGATACACTTTACTGGTTCTCGCCCCCCGTAGGAAGCCTCCTCACTGCCGTGACCAACGAATTTGGCCGCTATTACGGCAAGAATAAACCGTATGAAAAACCAATCTTAAATAGCTGCATAAGGAATTTTATCAGGCTAAATCTCCTTAACAGCTGGAGCGAGATGATATCAACCACGGTTTACTGCTTAAAAAGCTAATAACTGCCTAATGACATTCTTGACTATATAGGCAACAAAAGAGCTCAAACATTAGTCACTCTTCAACTCAAGAAAACCAAATCCTCATTACAAAATAATCATTTTTTTAGCTCCGTCGCTGAGAAAATTATCTAGCACTCATATTGCATTAGCTATAACTCCCTACTTTCTAAAAACAATCTTTAAGAAACGAACCTAGCAATACAACGATATTAGAAATTTAACCCTTGTGAGATATGAGATGTTAACTAAGGTAAACAATTGTAACGAGCATTGGGCCAGAGTGGCCACTACACGGCTCGTGGGGATCTTATGCTCAGCACCTTCTCAATACCAACAAACCTAATATGCCAGGTGTTACCTGCACTTAGCTAATTACATCACAGGGGTGTCTTATGTTCTCTATTTCTTGGGTCGAAGCAGCAAGCGGTGAAGCCCAGCGTGGCTTAAACAACGCACAGACAGTGGCAGTAGATGAAATAGAAAATAGTGCAATTCGTATCATTCCTATCATTAATACACCCCTTGATTCGTTATCTCTTACGGACTCAATCGAATTAACCATCATTAATAGCGAGGGTGAGTCATTAACGCTCACGAAAACATCTCCACCTTTTATCTTCGATGACCTCCCTAACTTTACCAATGGTGACGTTCAACTATTGATTAGCGCCCTCGATAGTGAAGGTAACTTAATTGAAGATAGCAATGAGACTGTCACCTTTGAAGTCACCGCAAGCCTTCCCGTGCCTCCTGTTTTTACCCCCCTTCGTATTCAGGCAGAAGATACCGACAATACAGATGGTGACAGCAATTATGCTGTTATGACGGGCGGCGTGACCACGTCCGCCGTCGGCGAGCCCAACGCCGTTAATGCTGATGGCAATGCCTACGCGGATTTTGTTGAATCAAGTGGTGAAACCCTTACCTTCAATGTCGATGTTCCTGAGACGGGTGAATACGAGCTGGCAGTAAGCTACGCCTTGAGTCGGAACAACGACGATGTCGCCAGCGAACGCAATCGCCCTCTGCGGCTAGAAGTGAATGATCAGCTCGTTGATCGCATGTTTGATCTTCGCAGCACCAGCGCTGAAGGAAATAATAATTCGAGCGACTTTACCACTTTTGCTGAGCGAACCATTATCGTGCAGCTTCAGGAAGGGCAAAACAGCGTTAGCTTTACCTCTAATGGCATCAGCGGGCCCAACGTAGATTACCTCGAAATCCGCAAACCCGCACCCGGCAGTCAGGTTATCCAGGGAGAAGACCTGATTACGTCACCGGATCCTGACATGTCTGCAGGTGGAAACAATACCAATCGCCCTATCACCACTGATAATATCGCTGCTCTAAACGACACGTTCCGAGTGGGTGCCGAAGGGGCTAGCTACTTGGATTGGGCGTTTGGTAACACCGATGCCTATGGGGAGTTTGTATATCAAGCGCCCGTCGCGGGCACCTACTCAATGACCGTCACTTATGCTAGTCAAAATGACAGGCCACTTGATCTATCTCTAATAGAAGGTAATGACGTAACCGCCCTTGGCACCTTCGCGTTTGTGGAGACGCCCCCCCCTCTTTATATGCCTGATGATCTCGATGATCTGCCCAGTGGCGTAACTACCAGCACACCCGCGGCCTCTGAATGGGAAGGTTGGACTACCGAAACGCTCGAATTCACCCTGGCCGCAGGCGAAAACCTGCTGCGGCTGGGCGGGCGGGCCAACGGCCCCAATATCGACAAAATTGAAATGGCATTAGTATCAGCAGAGCCTTCAGCGCCCACCGCCCTACTGCTGGATAACAACAGCGTGCTGGAGAACCAGGAGGGCGCCGTTATTGGTCAACTTATTGTGGAAGACCAAGACGACGATACCCACAGTTTTACCGTTAGCGACGAACGTTTCGAAGTCAGTGCCAACGGCGTATTGCGTCTAAAAAGTGGCAATAGCCTTGATTTTGAAACGGCAACTTCGGTCAGCGTTGAGGTCACTGCTACCGACCCGGTGGGAGCGAGTGTCAACGAAACATTCGTCATAGCCGTTGGTGATGTTGAAGATAGCGTTACACCTCCTCCCGAGCCCGCCGATCCTATCCGTTTACAGGCGGAAGCGTTCGACACTGCCACGACCTTTACCATCGAGAACATCGCCGCCGCCGATGGCGGCCAAGCTATTCGCTTACCCGGCAGCAGCGAAGGCACGGCCAGCTATGCACTCGATGGCAAGGTGGCTGCCGGTACCTATACCGTCATCGTCGGCTATGTCGACGAGAGCGACGGTGAAAGTAGTGCCCAGCTGAGTATCGGTAACGCCACCGGCGAGAGCTTTAGCGGCAATTGGATCTTCGATGACGACGCTGACAGCGGCAACGGTGTTCAGCCGCAAAACTTTCGCACTGCCACCTTTGCCGATGTGACCGTGGGCGATGACGCTACCCTATCGCTCAGCGCCAGCTCGACGGCGTTGGAGTACGCGCGCATCGACTATATCGAGTTTGTGCCCACGGGCAGCGTAGATCCAGAGCCGACTATTCTGCTGGGCATCGCCGATGCCGACCCGGTGGTAGAGAGTGACGATGAGGGCGTCACCACGCTGAGCTTTGCATTGAGCGCCTCAAACACTTTTAGCGGTGACGTGGAGCTTGCCCTGGAAATTGATGGCGTTGCCGACACCCGCACGGTCACCTTCACTGACGGGGTCGCCACCCTAGCGATTGATGTCGCCAACGACGACGAAGATAACGGTAGCGAAACCGTCACGGTCGCGCTTATCGGCGCCACCGGTGACAGCTTCGCCATCGACAGCACCGCCGCGACGGCCAGCGGTAGCGTAAGCGAAGATGACGAAGTAGAGCCCCCCGTTGAATCAATTCGCCTACAGGCGGAAGCGTTCGACACTGCCACGACCTTCACCATCGAGAACATCGTCGCCGCCGATGGCGGTCAGGCTATCCGCCTGCCCGGGAACAGCGAAGGTACCGCCAATTACGCCCTTGATGGCAAGGTGGCTGCCGGTACCTATACCGTCATCGTCGGTTACGTCGACGAGAGCGACGGCGAAAGCACTGCCCAACTGAGCATCAGTGACGCCACAGGCGAGAGCTTCAGCGGCAATTGGATCTTCGATGACGATGCCGACAGCGGCAACGGTGTTCAGCCGCAAAACTTCCGCACCACCACCTTTACCGACGTGACCGTGGGCGATGGCTCTACGCTGTCGCTCAGCGCCAGCTCAACGGCGTTGGAGTATGCGCGCATCGACTATATCGAGTTTGTGCCCACGGACAGCGGCGAGCCGGAGCCGACTATCCTGCTGGGCATCGCCGATGCCGATCCGGTGGTAGAGAGTGACGATGAGGGCGTCACTACGCTGAGCTTTGCATTGAGCGCCTCAAACGCTTTTAGCGGTGACGTGGAGCTTGCCCTGGAAATTGATGGCGTTGCCGATACCCGCACGGTCACCTTTATCGACGGTGCCGCCACCCTAGCGGTTGATGTCGCCAACGACGACGAAGATAACGGTAGCGAAACCGTCACGGTCGCGCTTATCGGCGCCACCGGTGACAGCTTCGCCATCGACAGCGCCGCCGCGACGGCCAGCGGTAGCGTAAGCGAGGATGATGCCGTTCCAGACACTGTCGCGCCCATCGTTATCCAGGCAGAGGATGCTGCTCTGGTCACCGTCAATGATAGTGGCCTACCCTCCAATGCCGATTTCACGCGGGTGGTAGATCCTAATAATCCCGATGCCTTCACTAATTACCGCGAAGGAGCCGTCGGTGGTGCCTATATGGACTTTGGCACAAACCCCGGCGACGAAGTTATCTTCAACGTTGAAACCGAGGTAGCTGGCACCTACACCGCGGTAATTCGTTACGCCAACGGTAGCGCAGGGCCCCGCCCCCTTGACCTAATGATCAATGGAACGCCTGCTCCCCAAGCGGCTTTCCCGCCGGCAGTCAATGATGGCGTCAACGATCCATGGGATAGCTGGCTAGAGCTTGAAGTGGAGATGGAGCTTCAAGCTGGCCCCAACAGCGTCTCATTTGCCATACCGGCAGTGGCCGATGGCGGTGTCAACAACGGCCCCAATATCGATCAGATTATCTTCAACTACCAGCAGGACGACGGCGGTGAAACACCCACCGAGCCCTTCCTGTTTGAGATTCAGGGTGAAGCGCTCACCATCGATGATGATGAGCCCACCCCCGATACAGTGGTTCGCGACGCTAGCAATCCAGAAACCAATGCAGCCGCTGGCCCGGACGGCCTATGGGATGGTTTTACCGGCAGCGGCTACCTCGATATGGGCAACGAAGCCGGTGATGCGGCCTTCTTTGAGGTAGCCGTCGAAGAAGCGGGCACTTATACCCTGAATGTGCGCTATGCCAACGGTGATGGCGCCGGGGCTAGCCGACCGATGACTCTCCTGGTAGGTGGCGCCCCCCAGGGCGAACTGGCCTTCCCCACCACTGGCGCAGGCAACGACGGCTGGGTGAATTGGCAAGACGCCACCATTGAGCTGGAACTGATGGCGGGCAACAACACCATACGACTTGAGAATATAGGTAATGCTGGCCCCAATATCGATAGTCTGAGTGTTAGCCGCGAGGGAGAAGAGGAGCCCCCCTTCGTTGAACCGGGGGAGCGCTTTGCCGTCAAGATTAATTTCGAGCCCGATGGCTTTGCCACCCCGGAAGGCTATATCGCCGATACCGGCTTAGCGTTTGGCGATCAATCCGTCGAGATCGATGGCCAAGTTTACCAGTACGGCTGGGTTACCGAGGCCTCCATCGCCGATGGCACCGAAAATGGCACTATACCGATGGCGATCAATACCCTCTCCAGTGTCGCCGTTAACGATCGTACCGACGACATCGTCGGTCTTGACCCCCGCCAGGGCACCTACGCCCACTTTGACCAGCCTGCGGAAGGCTATGTCCGCGCCGGCTGGGAAATGGAACTGGACGACGGCTATTACGAGGTCACCATTGCTATCGGCGATACCTCAGGCCCATATGACAGCGTCAACCTGATCAACGCAGAGGGAGAGCAGTTCAATACGCCCTTCTCACCGCTACGGCCGGATGATTTCCCCGCGGACAGCAACCCCAGCAACGACACCGAAGGCTTCCGCTCCGAGTTGGTCACCCGGGTGGTGCAAGTTACCGATGGGCGCCTGACCCTGGATTCGATTGGCCTGGGTGAGAATACCGAGATCCAGTATATCGAAATCCAGTCGCTTCCCGACCTGACACCGGAGGATGACCGTGAGGCACCGGAAGATTACGCCTTCTTCACCGACCCGCGTGCCATCGCTGGGGTGGGTGAGAACGAGATCCGGGTCGAATTAGACGCCGAGGACGGCACTCCCCCTACCGGTGTCGATCCCGATTCGGATATTTTCGTGGGCATCTCGGTCGTCGATGGCCGCGGCGGCGCCCTGCTCGAAAGCCTGGGTGATGGGTCGGTGCGGTTATTTGAAACCGTTACTGGCGAAGAGGTAGCACTCAACGTCAATACCACCGGTGGCTTCGATTCGCTGACTATTTCTCCCAACAGCATGCTCAAAGAGTTCACCAGCTACACCTTGGTCATCGAAGGCTTTCAGGATCGTGGCGCCAATGACGACCCAGACGCACCGACCCGGGAATTTCAGAAATTCACCAACACTTTTGTCACCGGTGAAGCCTCTGAAATTGTGCCAAGAGAAGTAGCATTCAACGATGTCATTGAGCTCAACGGCGCTGCCGACAACGCCTACCAGTTCACCTCGCTGGAGCTATCCCCTGATGGCAGCAAGATGTACATCTCGAATATGCTGGGCGAGATCAAGCGTTACGACGTTAACCCGCAAACCGGTGCGCTCTCCAATGAGCAAGTGTTGGCACTCGACTATTTTGCAGGGGATTCGGCAGGATCGCGGGGCATTATCGGCCTAACCTTCGACCCTACCGATCCCAATGTCCTGTGGGTAAGCGATAACTATCCGATTCCACTTGAAGGGCGTGATAATGGCGTCCCCGATTTCAGTGGACGCATTTCCAAGATTACCCTGGAAGAAGGTGACGCTTTCAACGCCACTGCTGAAGCCTATATCACCGGACTGCCGCGCTCCAACGGCGACCACGTTACCAATAGCCTCGAATTCCGCGCCAACCCCGAATTCGATGCCAACACCAACCCAGACGTACCGAGCCACTTGCTCTACCTGCTGCAAGGATCGAACTCGGCGATGGGGGCACCCGATAGTGCTTGGGGTAACCGTCCTGAGCGCCTGCTCAGTGCCGCTGTCATGGAAATAGATCCGACCCGTGAAGCGCCAGCAGGTGGCTTTGATGTGACCACCGAGCCCTTGCCTGAGGATGGCTTCAACCGCCGTTTCACCGACGATGACGGCGTTGATTTCAAGGCAGACCCGATTGCCATGGGTGATGACCGTTTTCTGGTCTTCGCGGCCAACGGTACTGCAACCGTAGAGGATTCCGATGGTAATCTGATCGAAAGTTATTATAACCCTTTCGCCGATGACGCCGTGGTCAAAATTTTTGCCACCGGCGTACGCAATGCCTACGATCTGGTCTGGCACTCCAATGGCAACCTCTATGTCCCGACCAACGGTTCGGCGGCTGGCGGTAACGTACCGGATGACCCCTCGACGCCGCAAAATGAATACGCAGGTAACGTCGAAAAATAGGACGACTACCTGTTTACGGTTAAGGAAGGGGGCTATTACGGCCATCCCAATCCCCTGCGCGATGAATTTATCCTCAATGGCGGTAACCCAACCGCAGGCAACGATACTAACCAGGTGGGCAACTACCCGGTCGGCCAGCAGCCTGATCCCAATTACGATATTGAGGGCGTCTATTCGCTAGGCGAGAACCGTTCTCCCAACGGCGTCACCGAGTACACCAGCGGCGTGTTTGGCGGCAACCTGCAAGGTAGTGTGCTGTTCACCGAATATTCTGGTGGTGACGATATACGCTCCATTACTTTCGACGCCGCAGGCAACATCACTGGGGACGAAGTGCTCCGCGATGTGAATGGTAACGTTATCACCTACATAGACCCGCTGGATATTATCGAAAACCCGGCCACCGGCCAGCTCTACCTGCTGACGCTGAACCGCAACAACGGTCAGAGCCAGATCATTCGCCTTGACCCAGCGCCAGGTGGCGTCATTGTCGATCCTGAAGAGCCTGATGAAGACCTGGTGTCGCTATTTGCTATCCAGGCGGAAGATAACACTCCCGACGATGGCACCAGCGTATCGGTGGCCGAAGGCGGTGGCGCGGAAATAGAGATCCGTACCACTGATAATCCTGAAGCCAACCAGCCCACCGGCGTGCGACCTGGTGCCTTCGGTTTGGACGGTAACAATGATGATACCGATGGCGTATTAGGCGGCTATGCCGATTTTGGCAGTACGAATAGCGACTTTATCACCTTCAGTTTCGAGCTATCAGGGGCCGATGCGGGTGATTCAGTGCTGCGAGTTCGCTACGGTAACGGCGACACGGTTAATCGCCCGCTGGAAGTATTCGTCAATAACGTTAGCGTAGGTACCTTCGGCTTCAGCCCACCCGCTGGCGTCACTGGCGATGATGCCTGGAACGAGTGGCTAACGCTGGATATCCCAGCGTCGCTGGTATCAGGGCTTAATACGGTACGCTTCCAGGCCGTCAATAACACGGGCCCCAATATCGACCAGTTGGAGATCCTACAGGCCCCCGAAGACACATCGCCCGGCTACACCAACTACGAAGCTGAAAACGCTCAGCTCGATGGGCCGGTGATTATCACCAACAGTGAGGATGACCGCAACGCCTCGGGTGAAGGGTTCGTCGATTTCAATGGCACCAGCGACCAGAGTATTACCTGGACAGTAGAGGTCGATGAGGCTGGCACCTACGACGTTGGCTTCCGCTATGCCCTGGCAGCCTCCAAGGCTGACCGTCCAATGGTAGTCACCGTCAACGGTATCGATATTGGCACGCTCAATTTCCCAGGTCAGAGTAACGAAGCTGAGGATAACTGGTTCTTCCAGTCAACCGAGTTAACCCTGGGCACAGGCAGCAATACTATTACCGTCACAGCCCCGGGGGCCGATGGCCCCAATGTCGACCTGCTGCGCATCGCGGATACCCCATTGGATACCTTCGAGCCCGTTTACGCAGACATTGATGGCAGTGGCCGTATCGAGCTTGAAAGCGGCGATAGTGCCCGGGCTGTCAATGACCGTACCGCCGACTTCTACTTCACGGTGAATGAGGACGGCGCCTACAAACTTGACCTGGCCGCCAATGCGGGCGCACCGGATGGTGGTGCGTTGACGCTGCTGCTCAACGGGCAGCCGGTGGATGAGATGAGTTTCCCAGGCGTTGGCGAGGCCGGCGAGCAGTCCGCCTATATCGAGCTTCAGGCGGGACTCACCTACAACCTGCGGGTTGTTTCCACGGCGGATGGCGTCGATGAAATCGACTACCTCGATATCTCGCCCGCCCCCGGCAACCCCGATGCGGATATCGGTATCCAGAGCAACGATGCGGCCTACTACTCCGACCGCTTGCACTTCAGCTACCTGGAGAACGACAGCGCCTCCAACCCTAACCGTGACTATAAAGAGGATGCCACGGTCACCATCAGCAATACCGGCACCAATGAGCTGGTCTTTATTGACACCGATCTTGATGGCCCCTTCACTCTCGTCGATCCCGATATCTTCGCTGGCCTGACACTGGCTGCAGGAGAATCGATTGACGTGCAAGTGCTGTTTGACCGCGCGGCCTATACGCCACCCACTAACGATGCCGGCGACGGCGTCTTCGAGGGAACGCTGCGCCTGGTCACCAACGATGCGGACACCCCCGTCGCCGAGGTGCACCTGGCAGGCTTCTGGCAGGCGCGTGACGAAGGCGGCTGGGAGCCCAACGTCAACGAGGTCTGGGAAGTGTTCGGTTTTGGCAACGTCATCCAGGGGCTAACCACCGTAGGTGGTGGCGAGAACTCGGTTCTCAACGACTTCGACCTTTACCGGCCGGTCAATGATGACGAGGTGATGTCACGTTACTGGAAGATAGCCGATGGCTTCGAGTCGGCCACGATTACCCAGTTGGCGGCCTACCACGGCAACGGGGGAGCAACGCTGGGGATTCATAATCCCGGCAATAAAAACCAGGATATTATCCTTTCCGATCATGCAGGCGACAATAACCAGTCGCTACTGCCTATCAAGGCCAATGGACAATTCGCGACGGCAACGTTCACTCGCGACCAAATCCCCGACGGCTGGATCGGTAACGATATCTTTGGTATCGAGGTTGCCAATCTCTCAACCGACCCGTCGCTCAATCCCACTGGAGGCGGCACGGTACCGCCAGGGGCGGAAGACATTGAGCGTGGCTATACCGTGCGGGTATTCCAGGCACTGGATGCCAATGGCAACGTAATCCCTAACACCTACCTGGGCGTGATGGATTACACCGGCATCAACTATGACTACAACGACAACATGTTTGTCATTGAAGGGATCTCACCGGTTTCCGGCGGCGAGATCTCCATCACCAACCTGGATGGGGTACTCTCGGATGATCGCCTGGTGATGAGCCGAATAGAAAACCCGGCCAACGCCAGCCAGGTGTTCCACGACGAATCGACCTTTACCATCACCAACGATGGCTTCGCCGACCTGGAGATCAGCAGCCTGGCAATTTCCGATCCGAGCCTATTTGAGATCGTGGGAGCCACCGAAAACCTGATCATTCCCGCCGGCGGCACACTGGATGTCACCGTTCGCTTTATCGCCGAGGATTTCGATGACGGTACGCTGTATGAGTCCACGCTGATCATTAACTCAAACGACGGTGATGAGGGAACCAAAACGATCCAGCTGGCGGGGATTGCCCAGGGCCAGTCGGAGAATGGCCAGGAGCCGCTGGTACAGGAGATCATCGACGCCTTCGGCTTCTCGACCAATGTGGCCGAGGGGCAGATGAATCAGGGCGGGCTGGTGGAAGCGAACGGGGATGAGATTCTCTCGCCCTACTTCCAGCGTGCCGACGGTCAATCGCCGATCAAGATCACCCAGTTGGCGGCATATCATACCCAAGGCGATGTGGCGCGACTGTTTATCCACGATGTGGATAGCCGGGATCGTGACGAGGTACTGGCCCACGACGAGCAGGATGGGCAAACGCTGCTGCCGCGGGCACTCAATAGTGGCGACTTGCTGACCACCACCACTCTGGATCGGGACGCGCCCTTTGGCTTCTTTGCGGACATTACCGGTCGCCAAGGCTACATCTCCTGGTCTGACCCCGATGCCAACCTCTACGAAGACACCATCGATGCTATCGGCAGCCCCGGCACCAACCTGAACTGGGACGAAAACGACGGCCACCTGATTCGCGTCTACGTAGCGAAAGACGCAGCAGGCAACGTCATTCCCAATACCTATATCGTGATTCAGGACTATGCGGGGGTGAACTACGACTACAACGACAATATCTTCCTGGTCGAGAATGTTCAGACCTATGACCCCACCGGGGTGGAGGATGCCGATGGCAACGGCCGCATCGATCTCTATGACGACAGTGACGGCGATGGCATTCCGAACTTCCTGGATGACCAGGCACCTGTAGAGCAAACTGCTTACAATACAGGCGAAACGCCGTGGACACTCGGGGCGGATGGATTGACGCTGGAAGCCAAGCTGTTCGATAACGGTGGCCAGGGCGTGGCCTACAACGACACCACCACCGCCCATCAGGGTGCAGCGTTCCGCTCCGACGAAGCGGTGGATATCTCCAACGGCACCGAAGCCTTGGGTTATATCGCCGATGGCGAGTGGGTCGAGTACACGCTCAATGTTGAAACGGCAGGCACCTATGCACTGAGCTTCCTCACCTCGGCAACATCAAATGGAAAATCCATCACCGCCGCTTTTGAGCAGGATGGCAACTTCCAGAGCAGTGCCTCGATCAACCTGCCCAATACCGGCAGCTTCACCAGCTTCCAGACGGTTGGCCCACTGGAGTTCGATCTTGATGCTGGCGAGCAAGTGTTGCGACTGACGTTCAACGGCGGCCAGCTTGACCTGCAGTCGTTCAGCTTCGAGGCGATCGACCTGGGAGAGGAGGAGCAACAGCCCTTCAACACTAACCAAACGCCATGGCTGGTAGAGGATGAAGGCCTCGTGCTGGATGCCGTCAACTACGATAGCGGCGGCCAGAATGTTGCCTACAACGACAGCAGCGAGAATCAGGAAGGTAGCAACTTCCGGGGCGATGGCGTGGACATCGTCGGTGACGGTTCGGCCATCGGCTGGATCGAAAACAATGAGTGGGTCGAGTACACGCTCAATGTGGCTCAGGCAGGCACTTACGAGCTCTCCTTCCTCTCGGCGCTGGGGTCGACCGGTGGTGCCGCACGCTCCATTACTGCGTCCTTCGCCCAAGGGGATAGCCCTTACACCACCGCCTCGCCGGTCAGCGTGAACTACAGCGGCAGTTGGACGACCTTTGTACCCACCGACAGCGTACAGGTAGAACTGGAAACCGGTGAACAGGTGCTGCGCTTAACCTTTAACGGCGGCTCCCAAGACCTGGCTTCCTTTAACCTATCACCCATCGACACCAATACGGCACCGGTGGTGAACACGGGGCTAGATGATCTTGAGGCAACGGCCGATGAGCCGTTTACCTTTACGATCCCAACGGATGCCTTCAGCGATGCCGATGGCGATACCCTGAGCTACACCGCCAGCGGCCTTCCGGCAGGGCTCTCCATCTCGGCGGCGGGGGTAATCACTGGTACGCCTTCTGCGGCGGGCAGCTTCGATATTATCGTGACCGCCTCGGATGGCAGCGTGAGTATTGATACCGGCTTTACGCTGAATGTGGCAACGGCGCCCATTGCCGATGAGCAAACACCGTTCAATGACACAGAAACCCCTTGGGCTGTGGGCAATAACTTGACCTTGGATGCTGCGCTTTTCGACGTGGGGGGCGAGGGTATCTCCTGGAGCGATGCCGATGCAGAGCAACTGGGCAATAGCTTCCGTGAAGGCGGTGTGGACATCGTCGGCGACGGCGAAGCGATTGGCTGGGTCGATAACGGCGAGTGGGTGGAATACACCATTAACGTTAACCAGGCGGGTACCTACCGTCTCTCCTTCATGACCTCAACGCCGGAAGATGGGCGCAGCATTACCGCCTCGGCAGAACAGGGTGGATCGGTCTACACCACCTCGTCACCACTGGCGGTGCCTAATAGCGGCTCGTGGAACAATTTCGTGTCAACCAGTGCCTTGGATCTCGATTTACAGGCCGGTGAACAAGTACTGCGCCTGACCTTTAATGGCGGCAGTATGGATATTCAATCGCTGACGCTTGATCGCGAAACGGGGCAGGAAGCCTTCAACGATACCGGGACTCCATGGGAGGTCGGTGCCGATGGCCTCACGCTCGACGCGGCGCTCTTCGACACCGGTGGCCAAGGCGTTGCCTACAACGATGCCGACGCCGAGCAGTTAGGTAGTGGCTTCCGTGAAGGCGGTGTGGATATTGTCGGCGAGGGTGAAGCGATCGGCTGGGTGGATAACGGCGAATGGGTTGAATACACCATCAACGTTAATCAGGCCGGCACTTACAATCTGTCCTTCATGACCTCAACACCCGAGGATGGTCGTAGCATTACCGCTTCGGTCGAACAGGGCGGACCGGTCTATTCCACGTCATCACCGCTGGCGGTGCCCAATAGCGGCTCGTGGAACAATTTCGTGGCAACCGACACGCTGGAGTTAGACCTGCAGGCCGGTGAGCAAGTGCTGCGCCTCGCCTTTGAGGGCGGTGGCATGGACATTCAGTCACTAATGCTTGAGCGCGAAACGGGGCAGCAAGCCTTCAACGACGAAGGCAATCCCTGGGAGATCGGTGAAGATGGCCTTACGCTGGATGCAGCCCTGTTCGACACTGGCGGTCAGGGGGTTGCTTACAACGATGCCGATGAATTTCAGATTGGTAGCGACTTCCGTGAAGGGGGCGTGGATATCGTCGGTGACGGTGAGGCCATTGGCTGGATCGACGACGGCGAATGGCTAGAGTACACCGTTGATGTCGCTGAAGCTGGCGAACACAGCTTCTCGTTTATCACCGCGTCACCCTCTAATGGCCGCAGCATAACGGTCGCCGCTGAGAAAGATGGCGTGTTCTACGCACAAGCCTCCCCGCTTAGCGTTCCCAATAGCGGCGACTGGGGAAACTATGTCCAAGGGCCGGAGGTGACGCTCAACTTGCAGGAGGGGGAACAAGTAGTACGGTTAACCTTCAATGGTGGCTCAATGGATCTTCAATCACTCATCATTGAGCAAAGCGAGAACCAGCCCTCAGCACTAAGCCTTAATAGCGGTGAAGATGCCCTGGGGGTGACGGGAGTTCAAGAGCCATCAACGAGTGAGCTGTTGTTCTAACCGCGGTTACCAAGCCTGGTACGCAATATAGCCCGCTTTTTAGCGGGCTATATTGTGATCTCGTTAATCGTTTTAGGCGTTTTGCGTCTTTAGAACGGGATCTCATCGTCGAAGTCGTCGAAGTTACCCGGATCCGGAGCGCCGTAGCTGCTGTTCTGCTGGTTGGGCGGTGGAGCTTGGTTGCCCTGGTGCGGTGCTGGCTGAGCGGGCCGTGGTGGCTGTTGTGGGCTCTGCCCGCCAGGGTAGTTATTTCCGCCTTGAGGCGCACCACCCTGAGGGGGATAGCCGCCTTGGTGATTAGCAGCAGGATTATTTTGAGCCGGCGCATTCTGGGGGGCGTTCTGAGGAGCGTTCTGGGAATAGTTATTTTGCGGAGCGCCACCGCCCTGGTAATCACCGCTACGGCCATCAAGCATCTGCATATCGTTGGCAACGATTTCCGTCGAGTAGCGATCTTGCCCATTCTGATCCTGCCACTTACGGGTTTGCAGGCGCCCTTCAATATAGACTTTGGAGCCTTTTTTCAGGTACTGCTGGGCGATCTCAGCGGTTTTATTGAACATCACCACGCGGTGCCATTCGGTGCGCTCTTGGCGTTGACCGCTTTGGCGATCCATCCAGGTATCAGTGGTGGCCAGGTTTAGGTTGGCCACAGCGGTGCCGCTGGGAGTGAAACGCACCTCTGGATCCTGCCCGAGGTTGCCAATCAGAATGACTTTGTTAATGCCGCGAGCCATAAGGCGCTCCTTTAATAGCTGTCATGTAGTGTTTATTGCCAACCGCCGCCACACTTCATCGGCACGGTTGGATTAAGATTTGGGGGGTGCCATGAGCTTGTTCAACGCCGCCTGATCGAGCTGCTGGCGGTTCACCTTTAAATAGACCAAACGCTCTTCTGGCACCACCATTACGTCTTCGACGCCGACCACATCGGCTAAGTGTTCCATCAACAGGTCGAGCGCATCTGCCTGGGTCTCGTGTAGCGCCACCACTTCGCTGGAGAGCGGGGGCGGTGCGGGCATCCGCCACATGGCGATCCACCAGCATAGCGCAAGCCCAGCACAGCCAATAAAAACCGCGTTGAGGCCACCGTAATGCGCCAGTAAACCGCCTAGCGTACCGCCTAAAAAAGCGCCTAAAAATTGGCTGGTGGAGTAGACCCCCATCGCGGTACCTTTGGCGCCCGCCGGGGCCAACTTACTGAGCATGGAAGGTAGCGTCGCTTCCAGCAAGTTAAAGCCAGTGAAGAACACAAACAGCCATACAAACAACCAGTAGCTTGGCGAGAGTGGTAACCCCAGCCCGGCCAAACTAATCACAATAGCGCCGATCGCAACCAAGCACATCAAACGCATGCGCTGCTGCTTCTCGGCCACAATTATCAGCGGCACCATGGCCACAAACGATAGCGCCATAATGCCAAGATATGCCAGCCCGTGATACTCAATCGCTACACCGGCGTCTAGCAGGCGAAAAGGTACCGCGACAAATATCGCCATCAGCACTAAATGCAGGGCAAAAATCGACATATCCAGCCGCCATAAATCGGGGCGGGTGATGACACTTTTAAACTGCTGGCGATCCATGCCCACATCGCGGTGACGTCGCCGCCGCGGCGCGGCAGGCACCCAGCGCCATAGCACCAGCAGCCCCACCAGCGTTAGTAGCGAGGTAAACCAGAAGACCCCAGCCAGCCCGGCCCAGGCGGCAAGCCATGGCCCCAGCACCATCGCAATCGCAAACGAAACGCCAATAGAGAGCCCAATGGTGGCCATAGCGGCGGTGCGCACTTCTTCACGGGTTTGATCCGCCAGCAGCGCCATAATCGCCGCGGCAACGGCACCGCCACCCTGCAGCGCTCGCCCGGCAATCACACCAATAATGGTATCGGATAGAGCGGCGACCACGCTGCCGAGTGCAAATATCAATAGCCCCATGGCAATCACCCGCTTACGACCAATGCGGTCAGAGAGTAAGCCAAACGGGATTTGCAGCGTTGCCTGGGTTAAACCATAAATCCCCAGCGCCACGCCCACGAGTAGCGGGGTCGAACCCTCAAGGGTGTCGGCATACAGCGCCAACACCGGCAGCACCATAAACAGACCCAGCATGCGCGATGCATAAAGCCCGGCCAAACCACTGATCGCACGTCGTTCAGAGGCCAGCAATAGTGCGGAAACCTTGCGCATAATGCCCTTTTATATGGTGGTTAAGCATGTGGTGAGTCAGTGTGGATTGTGACAATCCTCTATTCTAGCGGTTTGGGCTGGCGCTGGAAACGTCGCGAGTTGCCGCAGGTTATCTTGGGTTATGAAAGCGGTTTTGCCGGGAGGGTGCCGACAAACGTATAATCACGCTTTTGCCGCGCGATTCGAGGTGTTGATGGACAGCATTCTGGTCAGGGGTGCCCGCACCCACAACCTCAAGCAGATCGATGTGGAGCTGCCCCGTAACAAGCTGATTGTGATTACCGGCCTCTCCGGCTCGGGTAAATCGTCGTTAGCATTCGACACCCTTTACGCCGAGGGGCAGCGCCGCTACGTGGAATCGCTCTCCACTTATGCGCGCCAGTTCCTGTCGATGATGGAAAAGCCCGATGTGGATCACATCGAAGGGCTGTCACCTGCGATCTCCATTGAGCAGAAGTCCACTTCCCACAACCCGCGCTCGACCGTGGGCACCATCACCGAAATTTACGACTACCTGCGTCTGCTGTTTGCGCGTGCCGGGACGCCCCGCTGCCCAGAACATGGCGAAGACTTGGAAGCCCAGACCATCTCGCAAATGGTCGACCAAGTCATGAACCTCGCCGAAGGCACCAAGCTGATGCTGCTGGCGCCGGTAGTCAAAGGCCGCAAAGGCGAACATTTACAGTTATTAGCCGAGCTGCGCGCCCAGGGCTTCGTACGCGCCCTGGTCGATGGCCAAGTGCTGGAACTGGACGACATCGCACCACTGGATAAGCGCAAAAAGCATGATATCAGCGTCGTCGTTGACCGCTTCAAAGTGCGCGACGACCTTGCCCAACGTTTGGCGGAGTCCTTTGAAACCGCGCTGAACCTCGCCGACGGCACCGCCATGATTCACTTTATGGACGGTGAACGCGACGATATTGCCTTTTCATCGCGCTTTGCCTGCCCGGTGTGCGGCTACTCGCTGGCGGAACTTGAGCCACGCATGTTCTCGTTCAACAATCCTGCGGGCGCCTGCCCTACCTGCGACGGGCTAGGCGTACAGCAGTACTTCGACCCGGACAAGCTCATCAGCCACCCGGAGCTATCGCTTGCCGAAGGCGTGATCAAAGGCTGGGATCGGCGCAATATTTACTACTTCACCCAGCTCCAGGCACTGGCCAAGCACTACGGCTTTGAGCTGGAAACGCCCTGGCAAGAGCTCGCCCGCCACGAGCGGGAGGTTATCTTAAACGGCAGCGGCGACGAACAGATACCGTTTGTGTACGTGGGTGATCGCGGCCGTAAAGTGACCCGCGAACACGCTTTCGAAGGCGTACTGCCCAATATGCAGCGCCGCTATCGGGAAACCGAATCCAATATGGTGCGCGATGACCTGGTCAAATACATCGCCGTACAGCCCTGCGCCACCTGTAATGGCTCTCGCCTGCGTAAAGAGTCACGCCATGTTTACGTGGATGATCACAATATCGCCGAGATTGTGCGCTTTCCGATTGGTGAGGCGTGGCGCTACTTTGCCAACCTAAGCCTGCCAGGACGCAAAGGTGAGATCGCCGATAAAATCGTCCATGAGATTCACGCCCGGCTAGAGTTTCTGGTCAACGTGGGGCTGGACTATCTCAACCTGGAGCGCAGTGCCGATACCCTTTCCGGCGGTGAAGCCCAGCGTATCCGTTTAGCCAGCCAAATCGGCGCAGGCCTGGTCGGGGTCATGTATATTCTCGATGAGCCGTCGATTGGCTTGCATCAGCGCGACAACGACCGACTGCTGAAAACCCTTGAGCGACTGCGTGACTTAGGCAATACCGTGATTGTGGTAGAGCACGATGAAGACGCTATTCGCGCCGCCGACCACGTGCTGGATATCGGCCCAGGTGCGGGTGTGCACGGCGGTGAAATCGTTGCCCAGGGCACCCCGCAAGACGTGATGGACAACCCCAACTCGCTGACCGGCCAATACTTATCTGGCTCCCGGGAAATTGCCGTGCCGCCCTACCGCATACCCGGCAATCCAGAAAAGCAGCTGATTGTGCGCGGCGCTACCGGCAATAACCTGCAGAACGTCACCCTTAGCCTGCCGCTGGGGCTGTTTATCGCCATCACCGGCGTTTCTGGCTCAGGTAAATCGACGTTGATCAACGGCACCTTGATGCCGATTGCGGCGCGCGAATTAAATCGTGCGACAACATTGACCGCCGCGCCCTATGAGAAGATCGAGGGGCTCGACCAGCTTGATAAAGTCATCGATATCGACCAGAGCCCGATTGGTCGCACG
Source organism: Vreelandella titanicae (assembly GCF_014697095.1). Taxonomy (NCBI): domain Bacteria; kingdom Pseudomonadati; phylum Pseudomonadota; class Gammaproteobacteria; order Oceanospirillales; family Halomonadaceae; genus Vreelandella; species Vreelandella titanicae. The sequence goes on from NZ_CP059082.1 coordinate 774,089, forward strand.
CCACGCTCCAACCCGGCCACCTATACGGGTATTTTTACGCCGATTCGCGAGCTGTTTGCGGGCACCCAAGAAGCGCGTTCCCGGGGCTATAAGCCCGGTCGTTTTAGTTTTAACGTCAAGGGTGGGCGCTGCGAGGCGTGCCAGGGCGAAGGCATGATCAAGGTAGAGATGCACTTTCTGCCGGATATCTACGTGCCCTGCGATGTCTGTAAGGGCAAACGCTACAACCGCGAAACCCTGGACATTCATTACAAGGGTAAAACCATCCACGAAGTACTGGCCATGACGGTGGAAGACGCCCTGGAGTTCTTTAGCCCAGTGCCCGCCATTGCACGTCGCCTGCAAACCTTGCTAGATGTAGGCCTTTCCTACATTCGCTTAGGGCAGAGCGCCACCACCCTTTCCGGTGGCGAAGCGCAGCGGGTTAAACTCGCCCGTGAATTGGCCAAGCGTGATACCGGCAAAACGCTGTATATCTTGGATGAGCCCACCACCGGCCTGCACTTTGAGGATATTCGCCAACTGCTGACGGTACTTCACCGTCTGCGCGATCACGGCAATACCATCGTGGTGATTGAGCACAACCTGGATGTGATCAAAACCGCCGACTGGATTGTCGATCTTGGCCCCGAAGGGGGTTCAGGTGGCGGACAGATCATCGCCGAGGGCACGCCGGAACAGCTCGCCAAACAGGACGTTTCGCATACCGGCCGCTTCTTAGCGCCGCTGCTCGCGCGAGGCAAGCGTGCAACGAAGCGTTGACGCTGGTTTTCGAGGGGTGAGCGCTGCTCACCCCAGGCTAAATAGGTACGCTAGTTAGCCTATTTGGGCGACGCAGTAGATGGCCACATCGTTTATAGTGGCGGGCAGATAATCGTTAGCAGTATTATCCAATCCTGTGCTGGAGGGATACGTCGTGGGTCAGGAAAACAGCTGTATTATTAAGCACTTCAATCACTACTGCTCATTAAGCGATGATGAGAAGGGATTGCTCATGGCGCTAGAGGAGAGCCCAACCAATATTAAGTCGGGCACGCTACTCTGGGAGATGGGCGATGCGGCCAATGAGTTTTGCACGCTAAAAAGTGGTTGGGCCTACTCCTACCGTCACTTAGAGAATGGTGACCGACAGATTCTCGAAGTGTTTTTGCCGGGCGATATCATCGGGTTGCGCGAGTTTGCCTTCTCGCAGCGGCTTGAAAATGTGCGCATGATTGATGATGGCGTGATTTGCCATTTCCCGCATAAACGTATGCTGGAAATATTTCGCCAGTCGCTGCCTCTCACCTCGGTGATGTTTGCCATTGGCAGCCGTCAGCAGGCGCTGCTCACTGAGCGCCTCGTCACTCTGGCCAGACGCAGTGCACGTAAGAAAATGGCGCATTTTCTGTATGAAATGTATTTAAGGCTGCGCCAAACCAACCCGGATATTAGCAACCAGTTCCGCCTGCCGCTCTCACAGGAGCAGTTAGCCGATGTGCTCGGGCTAAGCCCGGTACACGTTAGCCGCACCTTTACGGCGCTTAGTGAAGACGGCCTAGTATTTCGCGACCGCCACCATGTCACCATTCCAGACTTATCCGCGCTATGCACCGAAGGTGAATTTGACGATTGCTACCTCACCGACAATGTCCGGCCACTGTTAGGCGATTCCGCCTGAGAAAACTAACCACACTTTGACCAGCCGCAGCCAGCATAGCAGGTCGGGCAGCCATCCATCATGATCAGCTCACCGCGGCACTCGGGGCAGTTACCCACTATGGCTGGGCCACTGCCTTCAGGCTTTTTTCCCTTCGTTGCCTTATCACCGCCAATCGACTCCACCGCGCCTGTTTCAATGGGTGCATCATTAGCTTCGTCTTCAGCACCGGGCTGCCAAGCGTGGCCGTGAGCCATACGATGAGCATAACGCTCTACCAGCTTTTCAACCGGCACCTGGTTGCCATCCCGATCTAGAAAACCGCGGCGATAAAGAATCTGCTGAATCGACCAGGCAATCGCCGCCACTTCCGAATCGTGGAACATTGGCTTATTCCAACGGTTCATACCACAGCGTACCAAGCCTTTGTCCCAGGCCACTTTGCGTAGATCCGCCACCGCTTGGGTGACGTAACCACCGCGGGCCGCCAGCGAAAGGCTGCGCATGGTCGCGGTGATCCACTGGTGCTCGCTGGAGAGCTGCCCTGACGGAAAAAAGAACTCCACCGGGCGCTCAATCACCACGCGCTTACTGCCAATCACGCCTTCCACTGGCATAAACGACACCAGCAAATAGACTTTTTTACGCCCTTCCGCGCCTACGTATGAAATCTTTTCAGACACGGCTTCCAAAGTGCCTTCCGGACGGGAAGGTATACGTACCGTTAGCGGATCTTCATCTTGTAGCTCAGGAACGGGAACGGCCTGCTCCTGCTGCTTGATACGGTAACCAACAATTTTTGAGGTAATTTCTACAGCCATGGTGTTCTCCACTTAGCAAAGGTGTGCGTTTTTAAACAGATGGCGCTTAACGCGGCATCACCATTTGCCGTAGGTGCCTTCTTTTAAGCCATCAAAGAGGTTGGCAGCGTTATGCTCTTCACCGTCGTAAATCACCTTCTCATCCCCGGCTAGTTCGAGGGTTTCACCGTTTTCCAGTTCGAATACGTAGGTCGTGTTTTTAAGATCATCTTCCCGCACGAGCACGCCCTGGAAAGCTTCGGGATTAAAGCGGAAAGTAGTGCAGCCTTTTAAGCGGCTTTCATAAGCCTGCAAATAGAGGTTCTGGAACTGTTCAAAGGGGAACTCGGTAGGCACATTGACCGTTTTCGAGATCGCTGAATCCACCCAGTGCTGGGCGGCGGCTTGAACGGCAACGTGCTGTTCGGGAGATATCGCATCGGCGGTAACGAAGTAGTCAGGCAGGTCGCTGTCCACCGCATCAGATGCGATAAAGTGACGGTAGGCGGCAAGCTCAAAGGAGACGACTTCGACCTGTTCTTTGGTCTTCTTGCCCGACTGAATAATATTGCGGAAATAGCGGTGCGAGAAGGAGGGTTCGATACCGTTGGAGGCATTGTTACCCATCGACAGGCTGATCGTGCCGGTCGGCGCGATCGAGCTGTGGTGGGTGAAGCGCGCACCGTGCTCGGCTAGCTGTGACACAAGCTCCGGCTCCAGCTCGGCCACTTGGGCCATATATTGGCTGTAACGGGCGTGCAGAATGCGCCCCGGCACTTGATCGCCCACTTCGTAGCCATCTTTGGCCAACTGAGGCCGCTCGCGCAACATTTTGGGAGTAATGGTGTGCTCCTGCTCAAGCACCGGCGCCATGCCTTTCTCTTGGGAGAGCTCCAGCGCCTGCTTCCAACCCTCTATCGCTAAGTGCCGGCTCACCTCATCAGTGAACACCAACGACTGCTTAGAACCGTAAGGGATTTTGAGCATGGTGAGCGTTGAGCCTAAGCCCAAAAAGCCCATACCGTGACGGCGCTTGGCTTCTATTTCACGCTGCTGCTGGGGCAGCGGCAAACCGGCAATCTCGACCACGTTATCGAGCATACGCGTGAAGATCGCAACCACTTTGCGGTAGCGTTCCCAGTCAAAGCGAGGCTCGGCGCCAAAGGGGTCGATCACAAACTTGGTTAGGTTGACAGAACCCAGTAGGCAGGCGCCTTCTGGCGGTAACGGCTGTTCGCCACAATTGTGCGCATGAAAGCCATTAGCGTCGAATGTATTGATTCCAGGTATCTTGACATCGTAAACCTCTTCAACGCCTTCTTCTTTATGCCCCACCACCCGAGCCACAAAGCGCTCACGATTCAACTCGCGTTGATAGCTGCCTAGCAATTTTTCCAGCTTAATCTGCTTATCATGATCGCCAAAACCAATAAGGTCTTCAAAGCGCCGGAGGTTATCACCGCTTATCATTAATTCATGTTGAGGCAAGGTGTTATATGCACGATGCCCCCCCTTACCATCAGGAAGATGTCGCTTCGCTGCACTACGCCTGTCTTGATATAGAGTGGCGATAACGCCCAGGCGCTGCAGCATCCGCTGAACAGCTTCAAGGCGAGCAAGATCGGACTGAGCCAAGCGAACACTCACACCTTTTTCTTGAGTACCTTGAACCGATCCATCTGCATCAAAAAAGCCACGCAAAAAGCCAACATAACCATCCGACGACGCCTGTTCCAGCTCAGGTGTAATCGCCTTATTGCCGGGCTGCATGCCCATTTCTATCGCCAGATTTCGCAGTGCCGCGGTTGAAAGACGGTATTCGTTACGGCCACTTACCTTCTGCCAACCTGCGAAATCCGCACGATGAGGAAGGCTCTTTGCAGCCTCTTCTGCTAGCGCCATTATGGAACTGACACCCTTCCCGAAAAAGCTGTCGCTACCGTTAGCAACCGCTGCTTGCGGCCACACAGATAAAACCGCTTTGTCAGCTTTGAGCGTGCCGTCACCGACGAGCAGCCCCAACAGATACCCTTGTGCTTCATTAAGTCTGCCCCCCCACTCGGGAGCATCGCGATGATCATTGAGTAGCACGCGATCACCAACCTGCAGATCGCCTGCGGCACACCACTCGGTTTCTGTGCGATATCTAGTAAAAGCTGACACACGACGCACCCGATGGTCACTGGTCAGCTTGAGCGCATAACCTTCAGCCGTTTGCAGTCGAATCACAGGCTTTTTAGCTGTTAAAAAGAAGCCATCAGAGCCACTTTGGTAAGCTTGGCCATCAATGATTGCCGTAAAAGGCTGGCCAATAAGCTGCGAAACCTGACGCGGCCCCTTCGACGTATGAATCCAAGTATCCGCTGTCACACAGGGGTTGGTGGCACGGATATCTTCGCAGAACCAGTTATTGTTCATGCGGTTAACCTGGTCGATGAGGATAAAGCCGGGCTCAGCGTAGTCGTAGGTGGAGGACATGATGGTGTCCCACAACTCCCGCGCTTTAATCACTTCAACAATGCGGCAGGCGACGCGGCCTTCGGCATCGACCGTGTAGCCTTCTTCAACCACCGGCCAGTCGCGGTAGATCAGGTCTTCCGCTTTGACATCCTCTTTCTCACCGGGGTGCAGCGGAAAAGCCAGCGGCCAGTCAGCATTGTTCTTGACCGCTTCCATAAATTCGTCGGTGATCAGCAAGCTGAGGTTAAACTGTCGTAGGCGCCCCGCTTCGCGCTTGGCCTGAATAAACTCGCGCACATCTGGGTGGCCCACATCGAAAGTACCCATCTGAGCACCACGCCGACCACCAGCAGAGGCGACGGTGAAGCACATCTTGTCGTAGATATCCATAAACGCCAGTGGGCCGTTGGTGCCCGCGCCAGCGCCGAATACGAACGCGCCCTTATGACGCAGCGTCGAGAAGTCGTAGCCGATGCCCGCCCCGGATTTCAGCGTCATACCCGCATCGACCACTGAGTCGAGGATATCGCGCATGGAGTCACGAATGGTGCGGGAGACAGTGCAGTTAATCAGGCTCACCGCAGGCTTGTAGGCCTCAGCCCCCGCGTTGGAGAGAATACGACCGGCAGGAATGGCGCCGTTTTCCAACGCCCAGCGAAATTTGGGCAACCACTCTTCCGCTTTATCTCCCTCCACCGCTGCCAGGGCACGAGCAACCCGTTCAAACGTAGCACCAACGTCCTGATCAACGGGTTGGCTATGACGATCCTTGAGACGGTATTTGGCGTCCCATATTTCCCGCGAGGGGGCCTGCATAGGGACATCGTTAGAGGTCTTCATAGCCTTGGCAGCGGTGCTCATGTCGCAAAACTCCTTCACAGCGAGGGTGAATTATAGCGCTCAAATAGGGCGATTATACGTAGCATCGAAGTGAAGTATAGACGTGACCTCCCACCATATGAGGCACTTTTTTTTAATTTTTTCTACCATATATAGGAAAATCAGCGCATTACTATTTTGCCAATCCCAAACACGATATAGACTGGGGTTTTGGGTTAAATGGCTTTAATCATGTCCGCAACTCACTTCCTGCGCTCTCCATCCCAGTATCTTTGCACGCTCACGTTTACCGTTGTGGCGATAGCGACCATGTGGATGGTCGCTACGCCCGTCGCTAACGCGACCACCTTCAATACCGACGATGTGGCCACCCACGACCATTGGCAGTCAATGACGCTCTCACTGGGGGGCGAACGCCACTATCGGGCGGTAGAAACCCACAGCTACTCGGATGCGACGCTGAGCTTAAATGCCACCTCGGGCGTTTGCGATTTACCCTGGCTGGAGATGCGCGTCACCCTTGAGCAACAGCAGGGAGAGAGCCGTACAGTAAGCCTGGTGCCCACTCGGCTGCGCATCGATGAGCGGCCCGTTATCGACACCATGGCGGAATTTATCACTGAGCGCGGCGATGACGGGTTTTATGCTCACTTTTATTTAAGTGACTTGGCATCACTGATGGCCGACATGCGCCAGGGGGAGCAGCTATTTCTCGGCTTCGACCAGGACGAGCGCGAGCCGTGGTATATGACCTTTAGCCTAAAAGGCGCCGATGCGGCGATCAACCGGATGCTCACCCAGTGTGAAGGTAGTGGCACCTAAAGGTTTGCTTAAATCAGCACCACAGGCTCAAGCGCCATTTCAACGCGGTTGCGTCCGCCATGCTTAGCGCGGTACATGGCGTCATCAGCCCGGGAGATAAGGGTTTTACAGCTGTCACCCGGCTGCCAAACGGCGACACCGATACTCACTGTAACCGTTTGCTCAACGCCCTCTATACGCAGCTCTTCTACCAGCGAGCGCAGCCGCTCAGCCAGGCCAGTGGCGGCATCAACATCGGAATGAGTCGCCAGCACAATAAACTCTTCGCCTCCCCAACGGCCCAGGTGGTCGCAGCCACGCAGCGAGCTTTCCACTAAGCGCGCCAGGGCCACCAGCACATCGTCACCCACGCTATGGCCGTGAGCATCGTTGATCTGCTTAAAGTTATCCACATCGAACAGTAGCAAGGCAAAAGCGGCCGCATAGCGCCTGGCAGCCACCAGCTCTGCATTGATCGCTTCTTCGATGCGGTAACGGTTCCACACCTTGGTTAGAGGATCGAAATGGGCTAATTGCTCAAGACGTTGGTTGGCTTCGGCAAGGGCTTTGCGTTCGTGCTCCAGGTGCATATTCAGTGAGCTAATTTCATAGGCAGAAATCGCCAGCGTCAGGTCTTCCCCCAAGTCTACCGCCGCTAAGCGCTCTACCCGCAGCCACGCTTCACTTCTGCCGACTACCTCTTCAGACCAAGCAACCGATGGAGCCAATATCACGGCCGGTTTAGGGTTGGTTGTAGGCTGCATCGCCCAATACAGCGTTTCCACCTGCTCGGGGCGAAAAAAAATCAGCCAGGCGCGCTGGGTCGAACTCATTGGCAGCGGCACTGCTAGAGCCCCACACTGCTCGGGCATGGCTAGCGAAGCGGTTAACGTCTCTTTGCCGATTTCGCGCGTGCACCAAGGGCCGCTATGTACATGAGTTCTTTCCAGGCGCAGCACAAACTGGCTTATCGCTTCTGGAGTCGGCGTCACACCCGCTTGATAAGCGCCACCATTCACCCACAGCACCACGCCATGGGCGCGAAACAGCTTCATCCAGATAGCCGCCTGCTCATGAAGTAACTGTTGGGGACTTTGCGGCTCGCTGCGCGCTCGCGCACTGAGCACGAGGCTATCCTGAACCCGTTGTAGGTAGCGGGCTTCTTGACGCGCCCGTAGCAACAGCATGCGCTGGGTGGCCATTTGCACGAGGGTGCGAACGGCATCACGCACGGGGGGTTCAACCGAGTGCGGTGCTGGCGAATGGCAAAACACTAGACCCCATAAGCCAGTATCCCCCTGCATGGCCAAACTGAATGACCCACGCACCCCCAGGCGATTTAAATATCGCTGCCGCTCAGGGGCAGGGGCGCGTAAAAAGCTGCCGCTAAGGCTCACTCCCGAGTAGGCGGGAGTCAGCGTTTCAGGCGGCGCATCGACGTCTTCAATTAACCGAACGGGGTAATGTTGGTAACTTTTGCGTAAGGCGACAGGGAAGTCGCTTGAGGGGAAGCGCTGACCCAACAGCGAGGGCAGCTGGTTGCCCAGCGCTTCGGCAACCATTAAACCATGCCAATCACTGTCGAAATGGCACACGGTGACGCGATCATGGCCAGTGAGCTGTTGAATAGCGTTAACCAAGCAGTCGAGCAGCTCTTCCTGGTGGGTTGCGTCGGCTAAATGCATCAGCCGCTCATTGACTGTGCCAAGCAGGCGGCGCTTACCTTGGGGGTTGAGTGACTCAATCTCGACGATGACCTTCCCACCTGCTCGGTAAGCATAGAGCTGAAAACGCATGTTGCTATGCTTGGAACGAATAAACACCAGCGGGCCGGAGAGTTTCTGCTGCCCCTGCAACTCGCGGCGCACCCGCTGGCTTAGCCGTTTTCCTAACACATAGGCAAGAGTGTGCGGCCCATTTTCAGGGCGCTCAATACCGGTCAAGCGGGTTAAGTTGGTGCTACTGGCTTGAATGCGGCGACAATCGGCATCTAAAACCAGCAGAGCTCCAAACGACTGCAACCGCGGGTGGTACATGGACACAAACGTGGCCTCGCAATCTATTCACCCTCGACCTGCTGCCTTAGCAACAACTCTACGCGACGGTTGGCAGCTCGGCCCTCCGCCGTTGCGTTCGGTTCCATGGGTTGGGTGTCGGCATAACCGACGGCCCGCATACGAGAGATATTGAATCCTTGGCGCTCTAAATGCCTCACCACAGCGATAGCCCGCGCTGATGAAAGCTCCCAATTAGAGGGGAAGCGGGCCGTTGAAATAGGCACGCTGTCGGTGTGGCCTTCTACCGAAATCTGACCGTCAAAACGGGTCAGCACATCGATAAGGCTTTCTACCACCTCTTGCCCACGGGAAGTCAGTACAGCTTGACCGCTGGGAAATAAAAGGCTGGTATCAATACGTAACGTGACCCCTTCACTCCCTTGCGAAACACTGACACCGGGGATGTCGAGCCCATCAAACTGCGGCTGAACCCCTGAATGGCGGGGCTGAATACCAGTGGCTAGAGACGCCAGCGGCAATGATGATACAGCGCTAGCCGAGCGCATGAAAGCAGTATCAGCCGCCTCACCGCCTCCCGGCGGTGTCAGTGAAAGCAGCAGCACAAAGAGCGTGATTAGCAGCGTCAGCACATCCAAATAGCTGGTTAGCCAACCCTCGTCACCATCGCCTGGCGACGGCGTCATTTCCAGTGCGTGGCGCGTATCACGGTCAAGCATCTGGCCTACCCCTTCGCCGCCGCACTAACCGACGAATCAGGCCTTGGTTTGACGCTGTTATCACGGATCTCATCGTGATAGTTAGCTACAAACGAGTTGAGGGTCTCTTCAATAAACGACGGCAGGCGGCGCTTGGTAATCAGCGAAATACCTTCCAGCACCATGTTCATGGTAATCAGCCGCTCTTCGGTGCGGCGCTCGAGTTTCACCGCAATCGGCTTAAACACCAAGTTGGCGAGTAAAATGCCGTAGAAGGTGGTGAGCAGGGCCACCGCCATGCGCGGGCCGATCACCTGCAGGTCGCCTGCGTCCATGACTTCCAGCATATTGACCAGCCCCACCAGGGTGCCGATCATGCCAAATGCGGGTGCATAGGTGGCCATGGTACGGAATATTTGTGCCTCGGCATGCTCACGCGCTTTAAGACGGGCAATGCGCCAACGCAGCATGTCAAAAATTTCATCCTCTTTGGTGTTGGCAATGACCAGTTGGATCCCGGTACGCAAAAACGGGTTTCGGGTATGCTCCAACTCGCGCTCGACCGCACGTACATCGCCCTTAAACCAGAGTCGCGACATATCCACCAATTCGCGGATATCGTCACGCATATAGGTATTTTCGCGCCGGAATACCAAGCCCACCAACCGTACGACGCGGAGCACCTCTTTCAGCGGATAGCTGATAAAGGTTGCCGCTAGGGTACCGGTCACCACAATGGCCAAACCCGGCAAATTGATAAAACTTTCAGGGGACTCTGCGGTGAAAAACAGCACGCTCACCAACAGTAGTATGCTGGCAAATATGCCTATCAGCGTCGAAGGGTTCATCCACGGCTCCTTGCCGGTCACAAGTGAGTAAAAAGAGGTGTTATGCCGAGTCGTGTAAACGCGCGCGTAAGCGGCTGACGGCTTGGCTGTGCAGTTGTGAAACGCGTGACTCCGTGACACCCAACACAGCCCCTACTTCCTTAAGGTTGAGTTCTTCTTGGTAGTACAGAGCCATTAGCAGCTTTTCACGCTCTGGCAGCGCTTCAATTGCCTCAATCAACGTTTGTCGTTGCTGGCCGTCTAGCAACTGCTCGAACGGTGAATTAGCCAATTCATTATTGCTAGGCTCGCCACCGTCGGCCACCAGCTCTTCAAACGGCAACAGTTGACCACTGTTGGTGTCGTTGAGGAGCTGCTGATACTCACTCAACGGCATTTCAAGGTGTTGGGCGATTTCGTTCTCTTCTGGTGCCCGTCCGAGCTGTTGCTCTAATTGACGAACGGCACTGTCAACCGCTCGCGCTGAGCGGCGCACGCTGCGGGGCAACCAGTCGCGGGTACGTAATTCATCCATCATTGCACCGCGAATACGCTGACTGGCAAACGTCGCGAACGTTGCCCCCTGGGTGGCATCGAAGCGCCCCAGCGCTTCCAGCAGCCCTACCATCCCGGCTTGAATAAGGTCGTCGAGCTCAATACTGGCTGGCAAACGGACCTGAAGCGTCAAGGCCTGACGTCGTACCAGTGGCATGTATTGCGTCAACAGCTCACTCTGTTTGATCCTGCCTTGTGCTGTGTACATCCTCTCGCCTCGCGTCTATCCAGCCTTCACTGATAGTTCACAATCATTTGCAGCCCCTGGACACGAACAGGCCGCTGCCCCGGACGTAAAGCGAAGCGAAAATGCAACGGCGCATCCGCGGCAAACCCCGCCAGGGCAGTGGTAGTCCCCCGCATGCCAGCTAACGCAACGCACTGCTCAGGATGGCACAGCCAAGCGTTTAATAACGCACCAGGGGGATATTGAAACTGCCAATGAATACGCCCGAGCTGTGCTGACTCCACATTGTTAGCAGCAGCAGGTGGGGTAGCGTTTTGGCTAGCGCTTGACCGATCACTCATCGCTACCATCAGACCTGGTATCTGGCTGCTCCAGCTACCGGGTGTCGCCTGGGCGTTTCCCGTTACCCCTGCTAGTAGACACCCTGTCAGCAGTACTGGGCTCAGTAGCAGTCTCCCTCTTAATAGCCAGCTTAGCATGCTTGGTCTCCTCGGCAGAGTGCGCTCATCGTGCAAGTACCAACAGCTCCATATTTAAGTAGTAATCAGCTGCCTCACGCAAGTTATTGAGCAACCCTTGACGCGGCAAGTGCGGCTCGTGGAGCGCCAGCAAACGGCGCGGCCCGCCACGCTCATGTAGTTGACGCAAGGTACGGAACATGGAAGCAAAGGTATCGGCATCGCTACTGATCCACAGTGCCCAACGGCTGTATTGATCGCAAAGTTGGGCTAGGTCGGCCGTTTCGGCCATGACGATATGAATATCCCAATCCTCAGGATCACCGGCCCAGCTTCGACCTAACGTCGACCACTGCCCTAATCGTGCTTTAACCTTGTTCACCTGGGCTGCACCACTACCCGGTAGTCCGACCACAATAAGCGGAATTTTGGGCCGGTGCGCTACCACCGTTGCTGGCTCTTCCACCGCTGCAGCTGTCGGCTTTAACAGAGAGCTAGGCTGTTCAGATTCCGGCACGTGTTCTGCCGCCGCAACATCAACTGTACCCTCAGCTTGCTGCTGTTGGCGCTGCAGGTTTGCCCACTTGCGTAGACCCGATGCTTGATCCTGTTCGCTCACGCCACGCCCTCTCGACTAACACTGCCCATTTGACGAATCGCATCTCGTGCCATAAAGGCGTAGACCAGTGCATCAAGCATGCCGGTATCGCGGCGGCGACGGCTGTTGCCTAATAGGTTGAGCAGATCGCCACGCAGCGTCTGCGCCTCCTCATCATCAGCAACATCGAGATGCCCGGCGACCGATGCCACACCGCTGGCCATCAATAGGCGAACTTCAGCATTTAGATCCCCGCTATCGGCCTCTTTTAACTGCTGCCACGCGCGACGCGTCAAGGCGGCCAAGCCTTCGCTTTGCAGCTGGGTTAACAGCAGTGAGAGCACCTCTGCTCCTAGCCGAGCGGGGGTAAGCCAGTAGCGGCGCGCCACTACTTTGGCGCTTTCCGGATCGCGAACTTCACCGAACCAGGCGAGTAGCGCCGTGCCGCTGGCGTCCTCGACTTCGGCGTAGGCAGTCCACAGTTGCACCGATTGGCCACGAAAACGCACGCCCACATGGTGCGTTAGCACACTGTCACTAAATAGCTGGCGGATAGATTGACGTTCGTGGTGAAAGCGTAACCGATGACTGGGGGCCACTTGGCTGACCCAGGTCAAGTGCTCGGCTTCCAGCCACGCTAGTGCATCCGGTTCAGGGAAGCGCGGTAGTAAGTGCACCGCAACGCCGCTCGATGCCGACAGAGCGGCTAAGCGTGGCTGCCACCCTGCGGCGTGGCGATGCTGCAGCCAGGGTAGCGCCAGCCAGGCACCATCCGTGTCCAGGCCAATGTCCGGCATTGCCCAGTCGCAGCCGCGCTCATTGCGCCGCGGAAACCACGCCATCCCTAAGGTGGTCTTTGCCGCTGGATAACCGGCAAGTAATGCATCCAAATGTGTTTCCTGCAAACGACTAGGCAGCGAAGCTAGGTTCCAGATCTCTTCTAATTCCGCAAACCCCGTGACGCGTTGGCGCAACCTCGCCAGTAGCGACGACAAACGACGCCCTTGGCCCAGGACATCCCGCGACCAGCGCGGCATTCCCATCGGCGCATCGGCACTTTGCACCCGTTCACGCTGAGGTGTCGCGGTACTCAGCGCTTGATCCACTAGCGCATCGGGGGCGGCAAGGGCCATATCTTCGGGCACCTGCTGGCCATTAGAACCAAACAGTACGCGCATCCCGTGACGCATAATAATATCTAACACTGGAGCCAGACGTCCCGCCTCATCCTGTTTGGTGATAATGCAATCATCTAACTCTGCGCCCGCCGCCCGCGCGGCCTGACGGTAGCGCAGCACCACTTCTTCGAGGGTTTCCGGTTGGCTGGCAGCATTGAGTAGCAGCACCAAACGTACCCGCGAGCGTCCGCCTTGCAGGTGGGCAATCTGCTCTATCACCCGCTGGTCACGCTGACTCATGCCTACGGTGTCGATAATTACCCACTGCTTGCCCTGCAGGCGGCCCAGCAAATCGTCGATGGGCTGTTCGGCATCCAAGGCGTACATCGGGGTATCCAGCAGGCGCGCATAAATGCGCAACTGCTCATGGGCACCAATCCGGAAGCTGTCGGTGGTAACCAGCGCTACCGGGCGCGTGCCGTGGCGCATCACAAAACGAGCGGCCAGCTTGGCGGTGGTGGTGGTTTTACCTACCCCCGTTGGCCCCACCAGAGCAACAATGCCTGTTTGGTCGAAAAAGCTTGCTTCATCGTTGAGTACGCACAGGCGATCCATTAACTGCTGTCGCAGCCACTGCAGTGGGGCTTCGCTATCGCCGTCTAACCTGGTTAGCGATGCAGGTAACCCTGCCAGCAGCTCATCGGCAATTTCGCTGCTAAAACCCACATTCCATAGCAGTTGGCGCAGCCGCGCAGCCGTTCCGGAGGGCTCTGCTGGCGATGGTGAAGCCGCATGGGTTGACTGGCTGTTTGCCAGCAGCGCTCGCATATCCTGCATTTCGCGCAGTAAGCGCTCGCTCATCGCCTGCATGGGGTCTTGCGCTGAAGGTGCTGTCGGCGTTTCGGGTGGTGCAGGTTCTGGTGAGGGTTCAAAGTGGTCAATGGCTTCATCCGCCATCGCTAAAATTTCAACGCCCCCTTCGGTACGCCGATTTGCGACAATCAAGGCGTCTTCACCGAGCGTTTCACGCACTTGGCGCATCACATCACGACTATTGGCTCCCACGAAACGTCTAACGCTCATGATTTACCCTTGCCTGTTCTGAAAATGGACGACGCTAGCCTATCACGGCGTGCCATCTTTAACGTCCGCCGACCACTGTGGTCACTCTTAATGTGCGATCGTCGGGAATTTCAGCCTGGGACAGTACCGACATATGGCGTAACCGGCGGCGTAAGAAGCGCGATAGCACCGCCCTTAGCGAATGTTGCACGACCAGCACCGGCGGCTCGCCGGAACTTTCGTGACGCTCCAGCGCCTGCTGGGCCTGGGTCATCAGCGTTTCTGCCAACCCGGGCTCCATGGCGCCGTTGCCATTCATGGCCTGTACCAGCACTTGTTCCAGTTGAGCATCCAGCCCCATGACATTGAGTGTCTCCTGCCCCGCAAACCACTGCTGGACAATGGCGCGCCCCAGCGAGACTCGCACCAGCGCCGTCAGCTCATTAGGATCTTTTTGCTGTGTGGCGTACTCGGCCAGGGTATCGAGAATAGTGCGCATGTCGCGGATAGAGACATCTTCGTCGAGCAGGTTTTGCAAGATACGCTGCAGTACCGTCAAGGAAATAGCTTTGGGGATCACCTCTTCGACCAACGCTTTTTGATCATCGCCCATTTTATCCAGCAACTTCTGTACTTCCTGACGGCCCAGCATCTCGGGTGAATGACGGTGCAACAAGTGGTTCAAGTGGGTCGCTATGACGGTACTGGCATCCACAACGGTGTAGCCATACACCTGGGCATGCTCACGCTGGTTGCTATCAATCCAGACAGCGGGCAAGCCAAAGGCGGGATCCTGAGTATGGGTGCCCTGCAGCTCGCCCGATACCTGCCCAGGGTTAATCGCTAGCCATTTGCCCGGCTGTGCCTCAGCGCGACCAATCTCGGCGCCTTTCATGGAGAGCACATAGGCGTTCGGCGGCAGCTCCAAATTATCGCGGATATGCACCACTGGCGGCAGGAAACCCACTTCTTGGGCAAACTTCTTACGCACGCTCTTAATGCGCCCAAGCAGCTCGCCTTTTTGACGCGAGTCCACCAGCGGGATTAAGCGATGGCCCACTTCCAGGCCGAGGGTATCGACCAGTTGCACATCTTCCCAGCTCGCTTCGGGTGTCTCTTGTACAGGTACAGGCGCAGTCGCAATTTCCTCCTTGACCAACGCCTGTTCTTTTTGGCGCATAATAAACCACGCCAAACCCGCCAATAGTGCGGTAAAGAGCAGAAATACGACATTGGGCATGCCGGGCACCATGCCCAGTAGCCCCATCACTATGGCGGCTAATATCAGCACCTGGGGATTAACGAATAGTTGGCTGAGCATTTGCTGGCCAATATCTTCGTTCGTATCCATGCTGACCCGGGATACCGTGACACCCGCGGCGGTGGAGATCACCAAAGCAGGGATTTGCGCCACCAGGCCATCACCAATCGCCAGCAGCATATAGGTTTGGCCTGCCGCACCAAAGCTCATATCGTGCTGCAGCATACCAATCATCAACCCGCCGATGATATTGACCACCATAATCACCAAACCGGCAATGGCATCACCACGGACAAATTTACTCGCGCCGTCCATCGAACCAAAGAAATCAGCCTCTTGTGAGACCTCTGCGCGGCGCTTTTTGGCATCGTCTTCGCCGATTAAGCCGGCATTCAGATCGGCATCGATGGCCATCTGCTTACCCGGCATCGCATCCAACGTAAAGCGCGCACCCACTTCGGCAATACGGCCAGCACCTTTGGTGATAACCATAAAGTTGATGATGACAAGGATCAGGAAGACCACTAGGCCGACAGCGAAATTGCCGCCGACCAGGAACGCCCCGAACGCTTCAATGACCTTACCCGCAGAGGCGCCGCCTTGGTGGCCCTCCATGAGCACCACACGGGTAGAGGCCACATTGAGCGACAGGCGCAGCAGCGTAGTAAATAGCAACACGGCAGGGAATGCCGCAAAGTCCAGCGGCTTCTGGGTAAACATGCTGACCAATAACACCATAATGGCCAGAGCGATATTGAAGGTGAAGAGTAAATCCAGGGCGAAGGGAGGCAAGGGCACAATCATCATGCCCAAAATCATTAGGATGAGCAGCGGCCCGACCAGCAGCTTCATGCGCACATCACCCATCCAGTCGCGCCGACCTACTAGTTGACTCAAGCCTTTCATGGTTGCGCCTCATTACCACCGGCGCCATGCCCGGGGCTTTCCATCTCCGGCGGAACCGGCAGGTTATCGGGGGTTGGGGGCACCTCGCCTCCTTGTTGTGATACTTGCTTGAGGCGGTAGGCCCAGGCCATTACTTCCGCCACCGCGGTATACAGTTCGGCAGGTACTTCTGCATCTAGATCGACGTGATGATACAGGGCCCGCGCCAATGGTGCTGCCTGCAAGCGAGGCACGCCTGCCTCTTCAGCGATTTCGCGAATGCGCGCAGCCACTGCGTCGGCGCCTTTTGCCACCAGCCGCGGGGCGCCCATACTGCCTTCCTGATAAGTCAGTGCTATCGCGTAGTGCGTAGGGTTGGTAATGATGACATCCGCTTCGGGTACTTTGCTCATCATCCTGCCCCGCGCCATGGCCTGCTGCTGCTGGCGAATGCGTGCTTTCACTTGCGGGTCGCCTTCGGACTCTTTGTGCTCACGCTTAATCTCTTCCTGACTCATGCGCAGCTTCTTAGCATTGTCCCAGAGCTGGAAAGGGACATCGATCAAAATGACCACGATCAACACCAACACCATTAGCCCAGCTGCCTGAGCCGCCATGCTTAGGGCATTGGTCAGCGCTTGCTGGATAGGCTGATCCATTAGCGCCATAAATTTGCCGATGTTGAAATACAAAAACGTCGCAGCCACGCCCCCCACCAGAAACGATTTGGCAATCGCTTTTGCCAATTCGATCAGTGCCTGGGTGGAGAAGATACGCTTTACGCCCTTAATAGGGTCTAACTTGGAAAACTTGGGCTGCATCGATTTACCCGATATCAGCCAGCCCCCCATCAGCCCAGGGGCTACTAACGCAATGATGGCTAACAGTAAAAACAGCGGCATCATGGCAAATAGCGTGCGCTGACCAAGATCCAGCGCATTGACCAGCATCGGCGTACTTTCCATTGCCTGGCGGCGCTCAAACAAGAAAGCTTGTTCCATCACCGCACCCAATTGGTCGTAGAGCATGTTGCCCATGCTATAGAGGCCAATCACACCACCCAGCAAAAGTAAAAACGTATTTAACTCGCGGGAACGGGCAACTTGGCCCTCTTCACGGGCTTTCTCTTTCCGCCTGGGCGTGGCCTCTTCGGTCTTTTCCTGGTCGCTATCGTTATCTGCCATACGGGTATCCGGCCAGGTGAAGCAAAGCTTATCACGTATTCAGCCGTCCATAGGGACGGCTGAATGGCGTACTTGCGTGCCCAGAGGGCGTTTAATAACGCATCTTAGAAGCCTAATTCGTCCAATAAGTCGTCTACTTGATCTTGCCCAGAGACGGTATCAGGGACATTATCCTTCACTTGCGGCCCATTCAAAAGCTCTTCGTTACGCCGTGCACTGTCGCTTTTCCACTGATCCTCGGCCTTGCGCTGCAGCGTTTCTCGTGCATGGGCGCCCGGCGCGTTATCGATCAACACTTGCACCAACTGATGTTCGATCTCATGGATCACGTCCATCATCTTCTTAATCACTTGGCCGGTCAGGTCCTGAAAGTCCTGAGCCATCATGATTTCCATCAGTTCTTTGTTAGTCGCTGAAACCACATCGGGCACTTCGCTAAGATAAGTGCGTGTCTCGACAACGAGCGCTTTCGCCTCATCCAGCTCTTTCGGTGCTTCAAACCACTCGGCCCAGCGCTTATCCAGCGCTTCCGCCCGGTCTGACAACTGATCCTGCAGCGGCTGCGCACGGTCAACGGCATTGAGCGCTCGATCTGCTGCCTGCTCCGTCATGGTGGCGACATAGTGCAAGCGGTCGCGTGCATCGGGGATGGCTTCGGCCGCCTTCTCAATCTCTTTATCAAGCCCCAGTTCACGCATGTTTTCGCGCAGCATGCGCGTCAACTTACCGATGCGATGAATTAAGTCTTCGGCGGCTTGTTCGGACGATTGGGCAGAATCGGACTGCTCATTCTGGCTCATAACGTTGTCTCCTCGTTAACCAAGCACATAGGCCCAGTTGCTCACATACCCAGTTTGTCGAAGATCTTATTGAGCTTCTCTTCGAGGGTAGCGGCAGTGAACGGCTTGACGACATAGCCGTTAGCGCCCGCCTGAGCGGCCGCTATAATGTTCTCTTTCTTCGCTTCTGCGGTCACCATCAACACAGGAAGGTCTTTCAAGGCGTCATCCTGACGGATCTCCTTAAGCATCTCCAGGCCATCAAGGTTCGGCATGTTCCAATCGGAAACGACGAACTCAAACTTGCCGGCACGCAGCTTATTGAGCGCATCTTGTCCATCTTCGGCTTCATCCACGTTGGTGAAGCCCAACTCCTTAAGCAGACTACGTACGATCCGACGCATGGTGGGAAAGTCGTCTACAACCAGGAAACTCATATTCTTATCTGCCATGGGTCATCCTCTAATCAATCAGTATATGGCACAGGGGCGACTGAAAAGTACAGTCAGGGTTTAAAACGGTTACTTTGAAACAGCTCTTTCAAAACTGTTCTTCAAAACGGTTCTTCAGAATTCCTCCCACTCTTCGTGGTCGCTGCGCTGAGAGGCTGGGGCTGGGGCTGGGGCTGGGCGACGAGCTTGCTGTTCAGCCCTCGGCGCAGGCATAACGTTCGTTGCTGGCGATGAGGAAGGCAGCGCCTGATGGGACGCCCCCTGCATACCTAACAGCTTAAACACGGCTACGGCTTGCTCCAACCGGTTGGCCTGTTCCTCAAGGGAGGCCGCCGCCGCAGAGGCTTGCTGTACCAGCGCGGCATTTTGTTGGGTAACTTGATCCATCTGGCCCACGGCTTGGCTGACTTGCTCAATACCGTCACTCTGCTCTTGGGAGGCAGCGGAGATTTCATCCATGATATCGGTAACACGGCGCACTGCAGTAACCACATCCGACATCGTGGTACCGGCCTGCTCGACCAGAGTGGAGCCTTGCTGAATTTGTGTTACCGAAGCATCAATCAGAGTTTTAATCTCTTTGGCCGCATCCGCACTGCGGCTGGCCAAATTACGCACTTCCCCCGCCACCACCGCAAATCCGCGACCTTGCTCGCCGGCGCGGGCGGCCTCTACCGAGGCGTTGAGAGCCAGAATATTGGTTTGAAAAGCAATTGAGTCAATAACGCTGGTGATATCGGCGACTTTTTTCGAGCTGGTGGAGATACCGTGCATAGTTTGCACCACTTGCTCCACCACTTGTCCACCGCGCTCAGCCGTGGTGGAGGCGTCTGCTGCCAGGGTGCTGGCTTGACGAGCATTGTCGGCGTTCTGTTTTACCGTCGCGGTCATCTCTTCCATGCTGGCCGCGGTTTGTTGAATCGATGCCGCCTGCTGCTCTGTACGTGAGGAGAGATCAGCGTTGCCGCTGGCAATCTCACGGGTGCCGTGGTGAATTTCGTTACTGCCTTCACGCACCCGGCCAACGATATTGGTGAGGTTTTGCTGCATGGTGCCCATAGCACCAAACAAACGGCCAATTTCATTTTTACCTGCTTCCGGCAGCGGGTTAGTCAAGTCCGCCTCAGCAATCGCATCCAGCCGTTGGATTGCGCCTCTTAGCGGCGCAATCACTGTACGGCGTAAACCTAGGTAGATTACCAAAGTCATCAGTAAGGCAAAAATCACCGCTCCAGCATTGATCATGGCAAACAGATTGCCTTGGGCATCCGCGTCAGCGCGAATGGTATCTACCCGCTGGAAGCCGTAGGCGACAAACGCCGTCATACTTTCAGATAAGCTATTTATCGGCTCTACCAGCTCATCGCGCAGGTTGTTGTAGCTGGTTAAATCCATATATTCAAAGGTGTCGTGCTGTTGTTTAACTAGCCCCATTACGGTATTAAAATCTTCAATTAGGGTGTTCGCCAATGCCTCGCCTTGCGGTGAAAATGAGTTTGCCGCAAAGCGCTCGAAACGCTTTTCAGAACGCTCAATGCGATCAGCGGCAACGGCAACCTGCTCATTGGATTGCTGGGTCTGCCCTACCATCAGGTAGTTGGAGGCAGTTTCCATAGCCAACATGGCTTGGTTAAGCAACGAATCGGCACGGTTAACCTCATTTAACTGCGCATCGCTGATACCGCTTAGCGTGGCTAAGTTATTTTGTGAATTGCGATCGGCCACCACACTCAAGCCCGAAATCATTAAAACCAGCACGACAAAGCAGCAAAGCGATGTGACCACGGCGGCGTGAATACTCAAGTTGCGCAGTAAACGGTTCATTGTGATTTCCCTTGCGAGCTTATTTAGTTTTTATGATTACTAACTTTTTATGAATTGCACTACACACGCTGGGCGCGGCCGGAGGCGGCGATCAGCGCCATCATTCGCGAGGGAATGTCATCTAACGCCACCACTTCCACAGCCCCCCCGACAGCAATAGCTTCACGGGGCATACCGAAGACCACACAGGTCTGCTCATTCTGGGCAATGGTGGGCGCACCCGCCTGGCGCATCTCTAGCAGCCCTGCCGCACCGTCCTTACCCATGCCGGTCAAAATAACACCGATGGAGTTCTTGCCCGCATGCTGAGCCGCTGAATGGAACAGCACGTCTACCGAGGGGCGGTGGCGATTAACCGGTGGGCCGCTATCTAACCGCGCTACGTAGTTGGCACCGCTACGCGCTAACTTAAGGTGTTGATCCCCTGGGGCGATATAAGCGTGCCCAGGTAGAATCCGCTCGCCGTCGGCGGCCTCTTTCACCGTAATCCGGCACAGCCGGTCTAAGCGTTCCGCAAACGAACGGGTAAAACCGCCGGGCATATGCTGGGTAATCAAAATCGCCGGGGCGTTGGCAGGCAGCGGCTCAAGTACCGCACGAATCGCTTCGGTGCCCCCCGTAGACGCGCCAATAATGATCAGCTTTTCACTCGACACTAACGGGGCTTTCAGGGCTTCCGGTGGCGGAGTGTTTTTATGCCGCGCCTGACGAGGCCGCGAGCGCGCAGCGGCGCGCAGTTTTTCGGCAATCTCGTCAGCATACTCCATCATCCCATTGCGGATGCCCAGACTCGGCTTGGCGACAAAATCCAGCGCGCCAAGCTCTAGCGCACGCAGGGTAATCTCCGAACCGCTTTGGGTGAGCGACGACACCATCAATACCGGCATAGGACGCAGGCGCATCAAACGCTCAAGAAAATCCAAACCATCCATGCGTGGCATTTCCACATCAAGGGTGAGCACATCAGGATTGTGCTGCTTGATCAAATCCCTGGCGGCAATGGGGTCAGGCGCTACCGCAACGACTTCCATATCGGGCTGGGAATTAATAATTTCCGTTAACAAATCGCGAATTAGCGCCGAATCATCGACACACAACACTTTGATCTTGGCTGCGCTCAAAGCACGCCTCCTCTTGCTGTAGACGCCTGATGTGTTATTGCAACCGCCGGAGCCACAGCGCCTAAAGCGATTATAAAGACACGATAGTTATTCATTTTTTGGCCAGGTTATAAACGGTTTGACCACGCAGCTTGAATGCGTCGCTGATATACGAGAAGTTTTCCGAGTGGCCTGCAAACAGCAAGCCATCGGGCTTCATCAGTGGTGCAAAGCGTTTAAGAATTTTTGATTGAGTATCTTTATCAAAATAAATCATGATGTTTCGGCAGAACACGGCATCAAAAGGGCCTTTAATTGGCCATTGCGGCGCTAGCAGGTTCAGTGGCAAAAACTCCACCAGTGCGGATACTTCTGGGCGAATCCGTGCAAAGCCCGCATGGTTACCCGTTCCTTTCTGAAAAAACCGCTTTACCCGTGCCTCATCGATCTTGCGCACCTGTTCCAGGGGATAAACGCCAGCGCGAGCCCTGGCCAACGCATCCGTATCAATATCGGTGGCGATCACTTTGGCCTGCGACGCTTTAGCGCCCAACGTTTCTAACAATGTCATTGCCAGCGAGTAAGGCTCCTCCCCGGTGGAGGCGGCCGAACACCAAATAGTGACCGGGTCTTGTTTATTCTTTATATGCTCAGCCAACAGCGGAAAATGGTGCGCCTCACGAAAAAAGGCCGTGAGGTTAGTGGTCAGTGCATTGGTAAACGCTTCCCACTCCTTGGCTTCTGGCTGACGCTCCAAGCGCACCAAATAGTCGGTAAAGCGTGTCATGCCATGATGGCGTAGCCGCTTTGCTAGGCGGCTATAGACCATTTCACGTTTATGCTCAGCCAGCACAATGCCGGCGCGCTGATAAATCAGCTCGCGAATCCGTGTAAAATCCGCATCCGTCAGTACTAGATCGCGCTCAATCTGACTGCTCGATGTCCACTGACCTGCGTCTACCACCCGTTCACGTTGTTCGGTCAAAACGCTTCCCACTCCTCTGCTGAGGCTGCCTGCCGTTTAACGGGCGAATTCGGCGACGATGTGCTAGGCAACTGAGCAGTGTGCTTAGTCGCTGTCACTGCTGGCGGACGTAGCGTCCCCTGACTGTTTAATCGAAACGCTTCCACCGATAGCGCTAATAGCCCCGCCTGCTTCTCAAGCGAGACCGCCGCGCGTGCAGTTTCCTGTACCCGCACCGCATTACGCTGGGTACCTTGATCCATCTCTGCTACTGCTTGATTAACCTGGGCAATACCATGGCTCTGCTCTTCGGAGGCGGCTGAAATCTCGTGCATGATCTGCGTCACACTGCGCGCGGCTTCCGCCACTTCGCTAATCGCAGCTTCGGCTTTGGTGACCATACTGGCACCCGCACTTACCTCACGGTTAGAGCCATCAATCAGACCGCGAATTTCTTGGGCGGCACCAGCGCTACGGCCAGCCAGGTTACGCACTTCTTCGGCCACCACCGCAAAACCACGCCCATGCTCGCCGGCCCGAGCCGCTTCTACCGATGCATTCAGCGCCAGAATATTGGTCTGAAACGCGATCGAATCGATAACATTGATAATATCGGCCATCTGCTGGGAGCTTTGGGTAATCCGCTGCATGTTGTCGACTAACTGTGTCATCAACTCGCCAGTATTCGTTACCTGGATAGCATTGTTATCGGCTAGACGACGGGCTTCTTGAGCGTTCTCACTGTTTTGCCGCACAGTGGCAGTCATTTCTTCCATGCTGGAGGCGGTTTGTTGCAAAGAGGCCGCCTGCTGTTCAGTACGCGACGACAGCTCTTCGTTGCCGCTGGCAATGTCCTGGGCAGCCGGAGTGACCACATCAATACCGCTTTTGACATCGGAGATGATACTGCTGAGGCTTTTGCGCATAGTATTCAGCGAGTCCATCAATTGGCCCACTTCATCGCGTCTCTGGGTGGGGACTTTAGCGGCCAAATTACCGCCAGCAATTTGCAGCGTAAAACCTGCAGCACTTTTTAGCGGCCTGGTAATCGCCCTCAGAGTAACCATGCCGATCAAAATAAGTAGCAGTAAACCAATTCCAAGTACTATGGCTTGAGCGCTCAGCATCGTAGTTTGACCTTGCTGAGCATCAACGGCCATGGCCTCAGCTGCCTGCTGTTTCTGGGAAATCAGTTGATTAACCATGCCTGACAGGATGCGGCCCTCGCTGGTCATGACGCTAATCACAGCATCGAGACCGGTAAAGGCTTGGTAGGTCTCTTCTGCCTGAAGCACGCTGGCCGCCTGGCCCATGCCGTTCTGCAGGAAGGTCTGTAGCTGCTGGTCAAACTCGGTGGCAAGCTCAGTCGCATTGACCTCACGGGAATAATACTCCTGCCACACCTCAGCAACCTCTGCGGCGCTCTCCTCAATGCTTTCACCCATCTCGAAGCGTTGATTGATCAGTTCCATACGCTCTGGCTCAATCATCGCCTGGCGGGTTTGGGCAATGGTTTGATCGATTTTCTGCAGGCGAATAACATCACGCAGACCGTCATTATTCAGTTGCCCCAAGCGCTCGCCGGAGACATTCAAACCATACAGACCAAGCCCACCGCTGATTAATAACAACAGCCCTGCAACGACAATCATGCCTACCAATTTGGCACGAATGGTGTCGAGGCGTACCCGGGCCAAACGCTTAATCACACCTTTCTGGCGTAACCGGCCTTTATCTAAGTAAAGCCGCTTGTTGCGGCCTTCGCGTATTTCAGCGTAGGCCCGCTCGGCCTGCTCAATGGCTGCGCGGCTGGCCTGTACACGTACCGAGGTGTAGCCCACGACTTGCCCATCTTCAATAATCGGCGTAACGCTGGCATTTACCCAGTAGTGGTCGCCATTTTTGCAGCGGTTTTTGACCAGCCCTCGCCACGTTTCCCCCGTTTTGACGGTTTTCCAGAGGTTTTCAAAGGCTGCCGGCGGCATATCCGGGTGGCGTATCAGGTTATGCGGCGCACCTATCAGCTCTGCGTGTTCAAAGCCGCTAATATCGATAAACGCAGGGTTGGCATAGGTGATGCGTCCCTTGGTATCGGTACGCGAGACTAGGAAGTCGTCTTCTTTTAGTTCGATTTCACGCTGAGAGACTGGTTGGTTGTTACGCATGGTGTGCCTTTTTTTAATGTTTTATTTTTCAAAAAGAGTGCGCCTGCCCTACCAAGCAAATTAAAACGATGACCACTCTTCTGTTTCTGCTACTGGCTGTGGACGCCTTGTTGCGGGTTTTGACGCTGCCGCTGGCAATACAGCCGGAGTGCACGGGGCAGATAATTCAGTGACCCGAAAGCGCTCAACCGCCTCGCGTAAGCGTGCGGCTTCGCTTTCAAGTTCATTGGCGCTGCGCGCGGCTTGCTGCACCAGTTGAGCATTTTGTTGCACAACCTGATCCATTTGCGCCACGGCCTGATTCACTTGGCCAATGCCGCTACTCTGCTGCTCAGAAGCGGCGGCGATTTCATCCATGATATCGCTGACGCGCTGCACAGCACCCACGAGATCCTGCATGGTTTGTCCAGCTTGATTGACCCGCTGAGTGCCGGTATCTACCTTGCTGAGCGATGCATCAATCAGCGTGCGAATCTCTTTGGCGGCAGTGGCGCTGCGACTGGCTAAGCTACGTACTTCCTGTGCCACCACGGCGAAGCCTCTGCCATGCTCGCCAGCACGCGCCGCTTCCACCGAAGCATTCAGCGCCAGAATATTGGTCTGAAAGGCAATATTATCGATAACGGTAATAATATCAGCGACTTGATGAGAACTTGCGCTTATGTCTTGCATGGTGCTGACGATCTCACCAACCTCTTCGCCACTACGGCGGGCTGTCAGGGTCGCGCTCCCGGCCAATTGGCTGGCTTGGCGGGCATTTTCAGCATTATGACCCACCGTTGAGGCTAACTGCTCCATGCTGGAAGCCGTCTCCTCTAACGAGGTGGCCTGCTGCTCGGTGCGCGAAGAAAGGTCGTTATTGCCGCTGGCTATTTGCTGAGAGCGCTCATAAATCGATGTACCGCTGGTGCGCACGGTACCTACCGTTTGCGAGAGTGAGCTCTGCATATGGGCCATGGCGCTATAAAGCCGCCCTATTTCGTTATTACCCGGAGAGGTAATGGCCTGGCTTAGATCCCCCTGGGCCATACGCTCAAAATAGCCCACCAAGCGATCTAGCGGGCGCAACACATTGGCCGTCACCCCCCAGATAACCACGATTACCGTGGCGATAGTCATTACGACTATCCCGAGTAGTGCCCAGCGAATTGTCGCGGCAAAAGCACTGAAAGCGGCCTGTTGTGCCTGCACATCGTCAGAGGCCTGCACGATTGCTGCACCATGGTGCAGGGCATAAAGACCAATACCACTGGCAATTAAAACAAGCACCGAAAGTGTCGCTAGCACTAAGCCCCAACTCAAGCGCACCGTCATATTATTCATTAATTGCCGCATTCGCTGTGTCACGCCCTTTTCTCCACGCACAACCGGCACTCGCTGGCACTTTCCGTAGCGCGAGAATGCATCATTGAGTAGAACTGATTTGGCACGCTCCTTGTGCCATGTTTTTTAGTCTTACTGGTTGCTGGTGCTTTCCACCAGTGCCATCTCGTCGCTGGTGAGCAACTTATCGATATCCACGAGTACCAGCATGCGGTCATCCAGACTACCCAAACCGCTCAGGAAGTCAGACGAGAGCGTGACACCAAATTCTGGCGCCGGTTTAATCTGATCAGGGGTCAGTGTCATCACGTCGGAAACGCCGTCCACTACGATGCCGACCACCCGGTCTGCAACATTGACCACGATCACCACTGTTTGGCCACCGTATTCGACTTTATCAAAGTGAAACTTAATGCGGAGATCTACGATTGGCACAATGACGCCGCGCAGATTAGTGACCCCTTTGATAAATTCAGGTGCATTGGCAATCCGGGTTACGTTTTCGTAGCCACGAATTTCCTGCACTTTCAAAATATCAATGGCGTACTCTTCATCGCCTAATGAGAACACTAGGAATTCGCGGTTTTCGGCTTCTGCGGCTAGTACCGCACCATTGTTGGCTTGACTCATGACGGCTCAGCCTCCTTAAAAGATGAAAGGTTTTGATTGTTTACTACTTTTTTGCCTGCCTCTTTTTTATATCGGCTCAGGCGGTGTAAACCAGTAATATCCAGAATCAACGCTACACTACCGTCACCTAAGATGGTCGCGGCCGAGATCCCTGGTACTTTGCGGTAATTGTCTTCCAGATTTTTGACCACGACCTGCTGCTGTCCGATCAACTCATCGACCAACATGGCGTAACGACGGCCTTCGCCCTGCACAATGACAGCGATGCTTTTGGTCGGGTCGGTAATCGCATTCTCGACGTTCAGCACTTCGTGAATGGCAATCACGGGCAGATATTCGTCGCGGACTTTGATCACCACGTCGTCACCGGCCATGGCGTACATATCGTCTTTGGCGGGCTGCAGTGATTCAAGTACGGTAGAGAGCGGAAGAATAAACGTCTCGCCGCCGACCTTGATCGACATACCGTCCAGAATGGCCAACGTAAGCGGCAACACGATACGGGTGTTGGTGCCTTCACCTAGCTTCGACTGGATTTCAACCCGACCGCCCATGCTCTGAATGTTGCGCTTCACTACATCCATGCCCACGCCACGCCCAGATACGTCGGTCACTTCATTCGCCGTTGAGAAGCCGGGAGCAAAAATGAGCTGGAAGACCTCTTCGTCCGACATGGTGTCCGACACATTGAGGCCGTTTTCGCGCGCCTTGGCTAGCAGGCGTTCACGATCCATGCCGGCACCATCATCGCGCACTTCAATCAAGATATTGCCACCCTGGTGACGTGCGGAGAGGGTTAATTTGCCGACACGCGGCTTGCCAATGGCTTCGCGCACATCGGGCATTTCCACGCCATGATCGAGGCTATTGCGCACCAGGTGCGTTAACGGATCAGTGATCCGTTCGACCAAACTCTTATCCAGCTCGGTCGACTTGCCTTCGGTAATTAATTCGATCTCTTTACCCAGCTTACCGGCGGTGTCGCGCACCACGCGGGGGAAGCGACTGAATACAAACTCCATGGGAATCATGCGAATAGACATGACCGCTTCTTGGAGATCACGGGCGTTGCGCTGCAGTAGGCTCATGCCATTTTGCAGTGAGGCATTGCCCACCGACTGATCTTCTAAATCGCTAACCGTTTGATCGAGCATCGACTGGGTGATAATCAGCTCACCCACCAAGTTGATAATTTGGTCGACTTTATCTACCGATACGCGGATTGACGAAGACTCGGCGGCAGCTTTTTTGGGCTTCTCTTTGGCAGCAGGCTTTGGCGCGCTTGCCTTAGAGGCCGTGCTTTCTGCCGGCGCTTGCGGCGCTGGGGCTGCAGGCGTCGAGGCTTCTGGCTCGGCTGGGGCTGGCTCAGTAGCGACGCCCTCAACAGCCGTAATCTCAATCTGATCAGGTTCGATAATAAAGCACATGACCGCTTCAATATCGTCAGCACTGTCGCTGCTTTTGAGCACTACCTCGTAACGCTTTGCGTCGCCTGACTGGGACTGCACTTCACCGAGCTGCTCTAACTCTTCAACCAGCAAAATGCGGTCTTTATCTTCAACGTTGAGCAGTGCCACTAGCAGATGGCCGTTCGAGGGCGCCTCTGCATTATTACTGTTTGCTTGTGCGTCGTTTTCACTTGGCGCAGGCGTCGGCGCAGCCTTGGGCTCAGCAGCAGGAATAGTCGGCCCATCGAGCTGTTGGCCAATTTCGTCCAAGGCAATTTGCTGCAGCGTTTGGCAAATACGTTCAAATGCCTCTTGATTAGGCTCCTCTTCGCTGCGGTAGGCATCGAGTTGCTCATGCATGATGTCTTTAGCCTCTAAAAAGGTATCCACGAGGTCGGCTCGCAGCGTCAGTTCGCCTTTACGTGCGTAATCGAGGAGGTTTTCCAAAATGTGCGTGGTTTTCTGTAGCACGGTAAAACCAAAGGTTCCCGCACCCCCCTTGATCGAGTGGGCGGCACGGAAAATAGCATTGAGCTGCTCACTGTCTGGATCATCAACATCCAGTTCCAGTAAATGCTGTTCCATATCCGACAGCAGCTCTTCAGCCTCTTCAAAAAAGGTGTCAAAAAAATCCGCTATATCCATACACCGCTCCACCTTAACGTCGTCTTTTATGACAGGCTCAGATTACTCTTGCGCTTGAACCTGAGGCTCGTCTTGTTGTGTTGATTCAATTTGCGCTTCGGCTGAAGCTTCTAGTGCTTCGATTGAAGCTTCTGGCGATGCATCTCCCGACTCCATTACAGTAGGATTGCGAATCGCATCAGCAATTTCCGGAAACAACACCACCAGCTCTATGCGTCGATTGATAGGATCGGTTGGCTCAGTCTCGGGCAATAACACACGATCTGCAAAGCCCGACACGCGAAGTAACTGACCTGGATCAAAGCCACCCGCAATAAGCTCGCGGCGCGACGCATTAGCGCGATCATTGGAAAGTTCCCAGTTACTGTAACCACGATAGCCTCCCGCATAGGGAACGCTATCGGTATGCCCGCTGATACTTAGCTCATTGGGAAGCTCATTTAGCAGCGGTGCGATGGTACGTAACAAGCTGCGCATATAAGGCGCCACTTGGTCGCTACCCAGCTCAAACATGGGGCGCTGGTCGGTATCGAGTAGCTGTATGCGCAGCCCTTCGCGGGTCAAGTCAAACCGCATTTGATTGCGCAACTGGCGCAGCTCGGGATCTCGCTCAATGGCCCGTTCAATACGCTCTTGTAAATCCCGGAAAAAGTTTCGTTCCTGCATGCTTGGACGAGTGCGCTGAAGGCTATCAATGCGCGCCCGCTCCCCATCGCTATGAGTGGGATCGGGCCCGCCGCCGGGAATCGCGCTGGTGCTGCCCGAACGATCGCCACCGGTTATCGCCGTCACCAGGGGGGTGCTAAAGTACTCTGCCACCCCCTTGCGCGTCTCTTCACTGGAAACGCTCAAAAGCCATAGCACCAAAAAAAAGGCCATCAGAGCAGTCATAAAATCCGCTAGGGCAATTTTCCAGGCACCACCGTGATGGGCATGGACGACTTTTTTGCGTCGAATGACAATCGGACGCTTGTCACCACCCTTACTCATGCGTTACCGGCCTTTTTTGCATCCCTTACATACTCTTCAAGCTCCGTAAAACTAGGACGCTCGGCGGCAAACAGTGCCTTGCGACCAAATTCAACAGCCAACTGCGGCGCATAACCGTGCAAGCTAGCGAGCAGCGTAATGCGAATACACTGGAGCATTTTTTCGGCTTCTTTCGCCTGCCGTTCGATGTAACTTGCCAGCGGACTAACAAAACCATAGCCCAGCAAAATACCCAAGAAGGTGCCCACTAGCGCTTGGCCGATCATCACACCCATCTGAGTCGGCGTAGCATCGGCGTAGGTGAGTGTTTTAACGACCCCCATTACTGCCGCCACGATGCCGAAGGCAGGCATGGCATCGCCGACTTTGGCAATGGCATCGACAGGAATATGAGCTTCCTGCTCAAAGACCTCAATCTCGTGCAGCATCAGCTCATCAATTTCCATGGGTTCCATACCACCGCTTACCATTAAGCGCAGATAGTCCGTTAGAAAATCCATGATATGAGGATCAGCCAATACCGTAGGATGCTCTTGAAACAGCGGGCTCTCCTCGGGATTATCAATATCCCGTTCAATGCCTAACATGCCTTCACGGCGAATTTTGGAGAGTAATTTATACTGCAGCGCCATCAGCTCCATATAAAGTTCTTTGTTATATTTTTTGGCGCGCTTGAGCCGGGGCAAAATTTTAAAGGTCGCTTTAATCGCTTTGCCATTGTTCGCTGCGATAAATGCACCAACCCCGGCTCCGCCAATAATCAGCAGCTCAAGAGGTTGATACAAGGGGCCTAAGCTGCCACCTGCCAGCACATAGCCACCAAACACAGATAGCAATACGATTACATAACCTAGAGGTATCAGCACAAGCAGGATCCTTGCGGTATTCAGTATTAAATTAGGGAACCAAAACTTAGCCACCTGATCTGATGTTTAAGCAATGTTCCATTCCAAGCATGTCTTAGCCCTATTATACTAGGGTCAGACGTCTGTTTAATGAAAAAGCACCACTGGCTTTTAGGCCTATCTAAGCCAATACACTTATTTCTTGTTAGTACTCATTACTGTCTTATACCCTACTTCACACCATCAGTGATGTAATCGCAGAGATTGTTACATTTTTTCACTATTCTCCCGCTGTGCTTTGCGCGTTTTACCCGCTCTTGAGGGGGGCTGACAAATACCGCACACATAGTGTTGAGCGGGACTATGAGCGTGCGCCACAAACTGCCCAGTGCAACGCGTACACTGATTAAGCTGGAGCAAATCACTCTCGAAAAAGCGTATCAGCGTCCACGCACGGGTTAACCCGAGAACCGGCTCCACCTTTTCCAGCGACATTTGCTCGTCATAGAGCCGATATGCTTTGACAAAGGCATCGATGCGATCACAGCCTGCCGCCTCCTTCAGGCTTAAATAAATGTTGTAAAACAGCGACGAATGAACATTGGGAAGCCAAGTAATAAACCAGTCGGTGGAAAAAGGCAGCATGCCCTTAGGCGGTGACATGCCACGCACTTCCTTATACAGCTTGATCAAACGCGTGCGGCTTAATTCCGTTTCTGTTTCCAGCACCTGAAGGCGCGCACCCAGCTCAATCAATTCGATTGCCAGCTGCACTTGGTGCATTTCATCGACCAAGCTTTTCTGGCTCACTTCTCGCCTCCCGATGGCATTGGCTCAAATGCATCGCTTGCCAACAGCAGTGATGCATGAAGCCCTGCCAACCCCTGATCGCGGGGATTATCTGTAAGCTGTCGAAGCCGCTCGGCACTCGTTTGGCTAAACCGGCACAATAATTGGCTGGTTCGCGCCAACTTGGTAAGCTGGCGAGCATTAAGCGAGACAATCAGCTCGGCAACATCGCTGTCTATTTTTAAGCGAAACATAGCAGCCTCACGATCTTCATCAAGCAAGCGCTGCGCCAGAAGCAAATAAGCTAAATTAATTTCCTGAATTTCATCGAGAAAGTTGGTTTGACTCATAATGTCCCATTAAACGACTCAGGCGCGGTGTTGTGACCATTATACTGGCGCCATTAATGACTTTTTATTACCTACCCTCATGGTTGCATACAATGTCTGTAAATGGCTACTCAGGCGTTTCACGATGAGTTAGCCCTTCCTCTGATAGTTCGAACACCCACACCAGCAGTTCTGCGACAATTTGATAGAGACTTGCCGGAATTTCCGCATCCAGATCTAGCTGCATTAAAAGCGCTACCAACTCAGGCGCATCGTGCACATAAATACCCTGACGCTGAGCTTCAGCCATAATACGTTCGGCCAGATCACCATAGCCTTTCGCCACTACCCGTGGAGCACGGTCATTATCCTGGTAAGCCAGAGCAACAGCTTGACGGCGTCGCTCACCCGGCGTAGCCATGGGGTGCCTCCGCTTCGATATGGCGCGCGCGAAGCTGCACTTTTTGTAAGTCCAAGGCGCTAAGGCGCTTCTCTAACGCGGGCAGTCCAGCGTCAATACGCTGATAAACGTGCGTACTTTCGGTGGTGAAATCGATGCTTAACACGTTTCGATAGAGCCATAGCGACGCGCTGAATGCCCCTAAACTGGGAACATCGAGCTGCATATCAGAACGCCATCCACCGTCTGGCTCTCCCCCCTGCTGTTTTCCTTCCTGGCCCTCTTCACGAGTAGGCAAATTGATTACTAAAGCCATAAAAATGCCTGCCCAGACATCACCTTCCCAGCGAATAGACGGCATCACCAACATTTCAAGCTGGTGGCGCACCAGGCTCTGCAGACTTTCGTGAACGACCTCGCGAGCCGGTCGATTGGCCATCAGATCGCTCATCTCCCTAGCCTGGCTATACTCCGCCCTTGCTTGATGGCTGTCGCGCGCCTCGCCAGGCATAGGGGCCGGCTGGGCAGGATTAGTCGACACCTGCGAAGCAGCCCCTTGAGCGGGGGTAGTGGGGGCAGCAGCCGTCGAGCCAGTTGCTAAAAAATGGGACGCGCTCGCCAACCGAACCGCTAAGCCTTGTTCATGAGTAACAGGCACTAGCGGCACGTTGGGTAAAATAGCCATGCCTCCCTGCCCTACCGGGGGAGCTGCCAAAGGCGCCCCCGCCCCCACCTGCATAAGCGCCTGTGCTGTCAGGGGCGTTCCAGCTGACTGCGTAGGCATTTGTGGGGTCAGTGGCACCCCAACTGAGACAGCTGTAGACAAAGCAGACGCCGTCGAAGGCGCTGCAGCTGGGAGCGACACATTCGGGCCTGCCGATAAAAGAGGAGTAAGCGGGCGAGGGCCGGGCTGCATTTGCGGTTGGTTCATTAGCTGCTGGCGGGTTCCCTCACCTTGAAACCAGCGCTTTAGATGCGACTCATAAAACAAACCACTATCGCGAATACTTGCCTCTAAGCGTGTTGCCACTGTACTCGCTGCTGGCGCGTCCTGACTGGTGATAAGAGGTGCTTCGGGCCGCATTACCGAGGGAGGGGCTGGAAAGCGCAGCAGCACGTCGGCGATTGTTCGCGCTGCAGGACTAAAATGGGTCTGTGTTGAACCTGTCGTCGAAGGCTGCGCCTCACCTCGGGGTAACGTTCGCCCCCCATCAAGAGGATGCGGTAAACGCTTTAGGTCGCCTAGCGGCGATGTCGACGCACGGCCATCCAGATTGGCATCACCCATTACGGCACGCGGCCCCTCGCCGGGTGAAACGGGCTTCACAGGCTGACTCAATGCTCGCTGCAGCGACAACTCGCCTTGGCGCCCAAGCACTTGGTGCAAGAGCGTATCAATCAGAGGGGTAATACCACTCACGATGACCTCGTGGAATCAGCATCATCGGCGTCATAAGCTACCGGAGCCCCTTGCTGTGGTGCGTAGGCCCTATGTAAATTCCGCTGACGCTGGGATACCCCTATGAGCTTACCCAGCTCATCACGGCGCGCCACCAAACGACGCCGTATTTCCACATCGTGCTCAAGGATGCGCTCCAGCAGTTCTGCCTTACGCTGCTGAGCAGCGGCATCAAGCACAACGGTGGTATCCAGCTCACGCAACTGATCCACCAGCATTACATAGTTGGTACGCTGATCAATTAGCTCTGCCCACTGTTCGCCATTAGCCAGTTCGTGCATGTGCTCAACGCGGCTCAATAGCGTTTCATAGCTAGTGAGCAGCGTCTGTTGAGCATTTTTATCACGAGCGGATATAGGAGCTGACATTATTGCCTCACGCGCTCTGCTGTTGACCAATATCACGCCAGGCTGAGGCGATATCTTCGAGCAGGCGTTCGGCCTGATTTAAGCTCTCTTCATCGTTACGCAGATTCGCCGCCAACAGTAGGCGCGAAATATAGTCATAAAGCGACGCTAAGCGCTCAGCAATCTCGCCGCCCTGCTCTTGATCAAGAGCCGCTGCGAGGCCATTATTCACAATATCCAACGCCTTCGTTATCGACTTGCCTTTTTCGGCTGTATTACCCGCCTGGATATGGATGCGTGCAGCACGAATAGCGGCCTGGGCGCCGTCAAACAACATCACAATAAGCTGATGAGGATCTGCCGACATCACTCCGCTTTCTACGCCAACACGCGCATAAGCGTTAGCTCCCCGCCCATAGGCGGCGCCACCGCGAGAGTAAGTCATAAGCGGAACTCCTGTGCGTGATTTTATGCTCACCCTCGATTGGGTGAGACCACGATTATTAAAAGGTAAAAATAAACGGCACTACTAGTAACTATCGGCGTGAGTCTGGGGGACTTTAACGGCTTACAACGCTTTTTTCAGCGCAGCCCATGACATCGACCAACTGCCATCACGCATTCACTTCATTGCCACTCAAGTAGACACTGCGATCTCACCGACGGTTCGCCCAAGTCGCTCAGCGATATTGCTCTGCACGACCACTCCCACATTGTCACGCATTGGCGGCTCGACCTGTGGCGCAAGCAATACCTCCGTGGGGTTACCTTTAGCATCAAGACGTAAGATCCACCCCTTCTGCTGGCTAGAGAAGTGCGCCAGCGAACCTATTGGCAATCCCTTGAAATGATCGATATAGCGTTTAACCCAGCGCATATCAAAATGGTGTGGGTGCTGCAATAAATGCCGGTAAATTTGCTGTGCTGTTTTAGCCGGACGATCTGCACGATCACGCCGCATAGCCTCTACTACGTCGACAACGGCACTCGCCTTAGCCAGCTCACTGAGGTCAGCCCCACTCAACCCACTTGGATACCCACTACCATCCATACGCTCGTTAACCCCCCCAATCACCGCCTGGACAATACCCGCCGACAGCCATTGGCAGTTATGTAAACGGTCTAGCAACAGCTGGACATGCTCACTGATCGCCTCTCGATGCTTAGCTTCAAAGTGCGGCGCCTTGAACAGCACCTGAGGCACAAGCGCCTTGCCAAGATCGTGAATAAGACCGCTGGCCACTATCGCCTTGCGCAACTCGCGAGGCATGCTGGCTCCCACAAAATCGAGCAAATGCACAGCCACAGCAATACCGTGGCGCACTATTAAAGGCTCGGGAGATAAGCAACGTGAAGCGAACAGCAACGCCTCACGATCCTCTTCATGAAGACCCAATATGCGATCAGCATAGCGGGAGAGCTGACGCCCATCGATATCGCTACCTTGTTGTAACGACAGCAACTGTGTATCCAGATAGGCAGCGACCTTGACAAGCCGACGCGCCATAGGGGTCGCGTAGCGCTTGACATCACGCCGCCCAAGCAACTCTCCTGCACCCGGTCGCTTGCTTGGCAGCGCGAACAGCGGTGAGGGCTGACGCTCGTTTTGTTCTTCTTTTTTATAGCGTGCCGCTTCGCGCTCTATTTCGCACACGAAATACCAAATTTGCCGCTCTTGCTCCGCACTACACTCAACGAAGTTAAAACCGACGCGCAGTAGATGACGCTCAGCGTCGGTTTTTTGATGACGAGCCTCTCCAAGCACTTCAAAGTAGGTGCCGTCGGGAAAGGTAAACGCCAACTTTAGGGGGCTAGCGGCTCCCGCCAGCAGCCCGCTAGCGGCCAATGGCAATTCAAGCTGGCAGCCATCCTGGGACAAATCCCTCAACTCACCCTCTATCTCGGCATCACCACCATACAAACCTGTCGACACCACCATCCCCATGCGCAGCTCAGCACGGAAGGACTCACGACGCTGCAGCACTTCCAACGATGCAGGATAATCACTGCAACACAAAAAGCGCCCCCCGGCCTGACGCGTCTCCGTCAGTTGCAGGAGCGGCGTTTGCAGCACTTTCCCCTGCGCCTGCCCGCGCAAGTAAAACGCAGCACCACCCTGTAAATGGTGAAGTAAATAGTCAACAGAGGAAAGATCCATCACCAATGCTTGGCCCTGGTGCTGCTCCATCAAGACAATGGGCTCTGGACGAGCTCCCGTCGCAGCAAGACAGAGCGAAACGCCACCGGTTTCGATCAAGGTATTCAGCAGAGACTCGATCACTGTTGTACTTACTATTGTTTCAAACTCATCCTGCTGCGCCACCATTCTCGCCTCGCTTACTCTTATGCGTTAATTAGTTCACCGCAAACTCGAGAAGCATATCAGATGCCCACAGCATGGCGTATGCACAAAAAGCCATCTTTCTCATGCTTATTAGGCGGGCTATAGAAAAGCAAAGAGACAGAGCGTGTAGTGTCGACGCTACCAATAACAAGCAAACACAATGCCATGCCAGTAAGCGTAAAGTTTTTCAGCATCCTGCCGATACCAATGTAGAAACGCTTACTAACTAGCAAAAAACCGAGCTATGGCTGCCGTTTCACGCTATCGCACCACTAACTGGCTGCCAAAGCTGACATTAAAAAGGAACGTGCCCCATGAGCTCACTACCCACCGAAGTAATAACACCACTGTCATCGCCCCTAACTCACTTAAATCCCCGCCAGCGGCTAGAAAACACACTGGCTCAGCTAGCGACAACCAACACTCAGCTTATAAGCGCAGATACCACCGAACAGGAAACTTCTGTCAAACAGAAAACTTCTGCCAACGAACTCGTCGCACCCATTCAACGCATCAACGAGATAATGCGCCCACATGGCTTAGAATTCGAATTAAGCGAAGAAACATCACGCGTGATCACGCGAGTCGTAGACAGGGAGTCTGGCGACGTCATACGCCAGATCCCAGCAGAAGAAGTACTCAAGATTGCCGAGCGACTTGAAGAAATGCAGGGACGAATAATCTCAATTGAAGCCTAATGCGTGACGTAGACAACCCTACACTTGCATGTTCATAACATCACGATATGCAGATACCAAACGATTGCGAACCTGAAGCCCCATTTGAAACGCAACGCTGGCCTTCTGCATGTCAACCATCACGTCATTGAGCTGCAAATCAGGATCACCCGCCTGAAAAGCCATCGCCTGACTGTTAGCCGTCTGCTGAAGTCGGTTAATGCGCTGAATCGAGGCCTGCAGCTCACCACCAAAACCGCCCTGCCCGACAGCCGCTGACGCCTGCGCACCACTAAGGGGCTGCGTGGATGCCGCTTGAGTCGCCATGCCTTGCATCTGCTGTAGCGCAGCCTGTATTGCGGGAGTACTCATACGCTCACCTCAATTCGCAAAAAATATCTAATGCAAAAAGCCTAACACCAAAGCGCCCCGCCTCATACGGACAAATGCGCATAAAAAGCGAAGCTTATCGTTCCTTTATGCTCGACTAGTCACCGGATAATGACTGTCATCACAATTCCGCCTCATCTTTTTGGCGGATAACCGCGATCGACGGATATAGCCTATGCCTTCTTTGGTGATGCGCCTGGGCCGACACCAGTTTTGCCTGCCCCTCTGGAGGGTCGCATGAGCGAAACCGGTGCAACGGCAGGCCGTCAAAACAGTACGAATCAAGCCGCTCCCCGCAGTGGAAATATCAATAGTGGAAGCACCGGTAGTGGAAATACCGAACGCGACACCAGCGGCTCAGCTTTTGAGCGTACGCTGAAACAGCTGCGTGGCAATCCGCTAGTCGCACTGCTTATCGCAGGCGCCGCCTCAATTGCTATTGTGGCGGCTCTATTTATGTGGGCCAGTAGCCCTGAGTACCGCGTGCTGTATAGCAACCTAAGCGAAGCTGATGGTGGCAGCATCATCAATGAGCTCGATACCCGCGGCATTCCTTACCAGTTCAGCGAAGGTGGCCAGGCATTAATGGTGCCTAGTGATCAAGTCCACACACTGCGCCTGCAGCTTGCTGAGCAGGGGTTACCCCGCGGGGGCAACCTTGGCCTTGAACTAATGGACAGCCAGGCATTTGGGATTAGCCAGTTTGCCGAGCAAATTAACTACCAGCGAGGTCTTGAAGGTGAGCTTGCGCGCTCAATCGAATCGCTGGGGCCGGTGGAAAGCGTGAGAGTGCACCTCTCCATGGCCAAGCCATCAGTCTTTATTCGCGACCGTGAGCCAGCTAAAGCATCCGTTGTGATGACTCTTCTACCAGGCCGGGTTTTAGGTGAAGGTCAGGTCAGCGCGATCGTTCATATGGTTTCGGGCAGCGTGCCTGACCTAGCCGCTGAAGATGTCACGGTGGTTAATCAGGATGGCCGACTGCTGTCTGCCGAGACAAGCAACGGTAATGACCTGGATGGTTCACAGCTTGAATATATTGTCGAGGTTGAGCGCTCTTACCAGCAGCGTATTGAGCATATTCTAACGCCCATCTTGGGTCGTGATAATGTGCGCGCCCAGGTTGCAGCGCAAATCGACTTCTCTCGACGCGAGCAGACCTCTGAACGCTACGGGCCCAATCAACCCCCCAACGAAGCAGCCGTACGTAGCCGCCAGCTAAGCCTTACATTTGACGGTGAAGACCCATTGGCCACCGGCATTCCAGGCGCGCTGAGCAACACGCCGCCAGGCACACTGCCCTCCCCCATCAACCAGCCGGAGGGCGAGGAAGAGGATGCTAATCAGCAAGAGGATGTGCCCCCCGAAGCGTTGCGCAACTTGCGTCAGGATGACGTCATCAACTACGAAGTTGATCGCAGCATTGAGCATGTCCAGCATCGCCTTGGTCAGATAGAGCGGCTATCCGCCGCGGTGGTCGTAAACTACCGTTCGGAAATGAACGATGAAGGCGAGTGGGTCGACGTTGCGCTAACCGATGAAGAAATTGCCCAGATTGAGCGTCTAGTTCGTCAAGCAATGGGCTTCTCGCAACTGCGAGGCGATGAAGTGGAGGTCGTCAACTCTCCCTTCGCGCGCAGTGTCGAGGAAACCGCGGAGGTCGAATGGTGGAAAGATCCCAGCGTTCTGTCACTGGCTGGCAAGGTAGGTCGCTACCTATTGGTTGCCCTGGCGATTCTATTGCTCTACCTGCTGATTTTGCGCCCCTTAATTAAACGCTATACCCAAACACCGGTTATGGCGGCAGCAACGCCCGGCGGCACGCTGGCCGCCAGCGTAGGCGGTGAAGATGATGACGAAGAAGGCGAAGAGCCATCAGGCGAGAGCGATGAGACCTACGCCAAGCCGAAGCGTCGGCGTAAAACCTCACTCTATGAGCATAACCTCAATGACCTGCGTGAAATGGCTCAAGAAGACCCCCGCATGGTCGCGATGATCATTCGTAGCTGGATGAATGCCAATGAGTAGTTCAATTGCTGAAATGAACGGGGCTCGCAAGAGCGCCATCTTATTGCTTGCACTCGATGAAGACAGTGCCGCTGAGGTCTTTAAATACCTCGGCGCTGCGGAAGTGCAAGAAATCAGTATGGAGATGGCCCGGCTGAACCAGGTCTCCCATGACGACATGAAGGCGGTGCTCGAAGCATTCCATAAAGAGACCGAAGAGTTTGTAGCGCTTAATCTTAACTCCAGCGATCACATTCGCTCAGTGCTGACCAAAGCACTGGGCAGCGAACGCGCGACGAGTCTGATTGAAGATATTCTAGAGACCACTGGCAATAATTCGGGCATTGACGCGCTTAACCTCATGGAAGCCTCCATGGTGGCCGAACTCATTCGCGACGAGCACCCGCAAATTATCGCAACCATTCTAGTTCACCTGGATCGTCATCAAGCCTCCGACATCCTTGAGCTATTCGAGGAAAAACTGCGCAATGACGTGGTTCTTCGTATCGCTACTTTCAGCGGCGTTCAGCCCGCCGCACTGCAAGAGCTGACCGAAGTACTCACTAGCATGCTGGACGGTCAGAACCTCAAGCGCAGCAAAATGGGCGGCGTAAGAACCGCGGCCGAGATCCTCAACTTGATGAACTCCTCCCAAGAAGAGACCGCCATCGAGACCGTGCGTGCGCACAGCGAGGATTTGGCTCAGAAAATTATCGACGAAATGTTCTTGTTCGAGAATCTGCTCGACCTCGACAACCGCGCTATTCAAATGGTGCTCCAAGAAGTCGATACCAACTCGCTGGTGGTGGCCCTTAAAGGGGCTCAGGACGCCTTGGTGGACAAATTCCTGCGCAATATGTCACAGCGCGCTGCCGATTTAGTTCGTGAAGATATGGAAGCCCGCGGCCCGATCCGCGTCTCTCAGGTGGAAACCGAGCAGAAGGCTATATTGCAGGTCGTTAGGCGCTTAGCTGATTCTGGTGAAATCGTCTTGGCAGGTGGAGACGACGAGTATGTCTAATACTCACTCGCCGAAATTTGATCGCCATGGCGATTGGCGCCGCTGGCAAATGGAAGAACTGGCGTCCACGAAGAGTAGCCATGCCTCAGAGGGCGAGGTACCCACGGCCCATCAACGCAAAGTACAGGCGGCACAAAAAGCGGCTGAACTGGCACGCCAACGTGAAGAGGATGAGCGCCAGGCACTGCACGAGCGTATTCGTCAGCAAGCCGAAAAAGAGGGCTATGACGCAGGCTTTGAGCAGGGTCGCAAAGAGGGGTTGGAAAAGGGGTTAGCAGACGCTGCCGAACAGGCCAAAAAAGAGCTAGAAGCACAAATCCACAAGACCGTTGCGCCGCTGGAAACACTGGGCAAACAGTTTTCAAATGCGCTTGAACGCCTTGATGACACCATCGCCTACGACCTGGTTGAGTTAGCACTGGCCACCGGCAAACAACTTGCTAGCGATGCCCTACAGGACACACCTGAACAAGTTTTGGCCATTGTCCGCGAGCTTCTGCACACCGAGCCTCCCTTGGTAGGCCAGCAACGTCTTTGGCTTAACCCCGATGATCACGCTTTAGTAGAGGAGCACTTGGGTAATGAGCTCAGGGCCGCCAATTGGAAGCTCCAGCCTGATGACCAACTGGCCCGTGGCGGGTGCCGGGTAACCAGTGCTCAGGGTGAAATTGACGCAACCTTTGAAAGCCGTTGGCACGCTATTCAAGCCCAATCGCGCAAACGCGGTCTCAATTCTCCACCCTCCTCTAACGTCCCTTCATCCTAG
This sequence comes from Vreelandella titanicae, assembly GCF_014697095.1. Classification (NCBI taxonomy): domain Bacteria; kingdom Pseudomonadati; phylum Pseudomonadota; class Gammaproteobacteria; order Oceanospirillales; family Halomonadaceae; genus Vreelandella; species Vreelandella titanicae. Next base: position 815,171 of record NZ_CP059082.1, read on the forward strand.
GCGGATACGCTATGGCAGATACCACCTGTCCCCATCAACATCGCTGGAATAAGGCATTGCGACGCACGCAGCAGCGTGTTAGCCATCTGCCTCGCTACCGCAATAACGGCCGCGTCATTCGTGCGACGGGAATGGTGATTGAAGTGGTTGGGCTACGTGTCGCCGTAGGTAGCGCCTGTCGGATTGAATTGCCGGGCAGCGACGGTCGCTTGTCCGACAGCGATAGGCATGCCGAAGCGGAAGTCGTCGGCTTTTCTGGTGATAAGCTATTCCTGATGCCCTTGGAAGAGGTCATAGGGCTAATGCCTGGCGCTCGCGTCGCGCCTCTTGATGAAAGCGGCAACAACAGTGCCCGCCGCTTCCCTATGGGCGATAGTCTGCTGGGCCGGGTACTGGATGGCAATGGCAATCCGCTTGATGATCGGGAGGGCATCGATGAGATACCTCGAGCAACACTCAGCTCGCCGCCGCTTAATCCGCTTTCTCGCGCGCCAATTGATGCGCAAATTGACGTAGGCATTCGCGCTATTAATGCGCTGCTTTGCGTAGGTCGCGGTCAGCGTATGGGGCTATTTGCAGGCTCCGGTGTGGGCAAGTCAGTATTGCTAGGCATGATGGCACGCTACACCAAGGCCGATGTCATTGTGGTGGGCTTGATTGGTGAGCGGGGCCGTGAAGTACAAGACTTTATCGATAACATTTTGGGCCCTGAGGGTCGACGGCGTGCTGTTGTCGTCGCCGCCCCCGCTGATACCTCACCGCTACAGCGCTTACAGGGTGCCGCGTATGCGACTCGCCTGGCAGAAGGTTTTCGTGACGAAGGTCGCGATGTCCTGCTGATCATGGATTCGTTAACCCGGTACGCCATGGCACAGCGGGAAATTGCCCTGGCCATTGGTGAGCCACCCGCTACTAAAGGTTATCCGCCGTCGGTTTTTGCAAAGCTACCCGGCTTAGTGGAGCGCGCAGGTAATGCTGAGCGTGGTGGTGGTTCCATTACGGCGTTTTATACCGTGCTAACCGAGGGCGATGATCAACAAGATCCTATTGCCGATTCTGCTCGCGCCATTCTAGACGGGCATATCGTGCTGTCGAGAACGCTAGCGGAAGCAGGTCATTATCCGGCCATCGATATTGAAGCTTCAATTAGCCGAGCAATGACCTCCATCGCCTCAGCAGACCAGCTTCAGGAGGCGCGGGTTTTCAAGCAACTATTCTCACGCTACCAGCGTAACCGGGATCTGATCAGCGTGGGAGCCTACAGCCCTGGCCATGATCCACAGCTCGACGAAGCAGTGAAACGCTTTCCCTCGTTGGAAAACTTCCTTCAACAGAATATTGATGAGTGTGCAACGCTTGCCGATGCTCGCCAAGCGCTACACGCACTGGTAGGAGGACGCGCATGAGTACTTCCCAGCTTGAAATGTTAACCGACCTAGCCAGAGGCGCCCGCGACCAAGCGGGTAAAGTACTGGCACAAGAGCGACAAACGGAGCAACAAACGACCGCTCAGTTACAGTCGCTACTGAGCTATCGGGCGGAGTACGCTGAGCGCTTACAGAAAGCGATGCGTGACGGCATTGACCCTGCCACTATGTACAACTATCAGCAGTTCTTAGCCTCTTTGGACGCGGCCCTAAGCCGCGCTCGACAAGCGTTAGCGTCTCAACAGACAAGCGTTGAACAGAGTAAAAAGAACTGGCAACAAGAGCAGCGAAAGCTCTCTTCCTACGATACACTGGCGTCGCGTCGACTACTTGAAGAGCACCGCCGCAGTGAACGTCATGAACAAAAAACTAACGATGACTTGGTGACAAGCCGCGCGGCTCGTCAGCATAACGACACTCCGCATTAGCGGGGCCAGGGAACTGAACATGAACATTCACCAGTTGCTTTCGGTCAACCAAAATTCGCCTCAGACGCAGTCTCAAGGCACTTTCGGCCAACAAGACACAGCTAAGGGCGTATTTCATCAAACGCTGTTGCAAGCGTCTGGCACTCAGCGATTATCAGCGTCTGCTTTCAGTGAAGCTGCTGCTTCTCATACGCCGCGATCGAAAGCTCAGCTAAATGAACTCAGCTCTCTTTTGTCGAATGCATCAGCTGACGATGTAGAAAATTTGCACGAAGTCCTGCAAACCCTGGGACTGGATGTCAGTGAGCGCGATTTGTCTGAATTATTGGCTCAGTTGCAACAGCCAAGCTCAGAGGTCAGCCTAGAAACGCTAGGTCTAGATGCTGGAGAAGCATCGACTCCCCTTGACGAAATTGCCGGCCGTCTCGCGCTAATGGCATCTTTTACGGAAAACAGGCCTGAGTTGGCTTCACCCGCTGCCCCAGCCACGCTGGAAGCAATCGCTGAACAGTTAAATATTAGTCAATCGGAAGCGGCACAGCTGGTCGATTCCAAGGGACTCAAGACAATTGCCCAGTATCTAAGTATGGATAAAAGTGGGCCTGGGCAGTCTATCGACCCAGCCGCGCTGGAAGCCATTGCCGATCAGTTAAATATTAATCAAACGGATGCTGCGCAGCCTATCGTCCCAGCAGAGCTGAAGGTCGTCGCTGAGCAGTTAAATATTAGTCAAACGGAAGCAGCACAGCTTGCCTCCGCGCTAAATGCGCTGGCTGGTCAGCTACAAAGTGCCTCCCCCCAATCAGCAGAGTCGGCTCAGTTAACCAATGTCCGCTCGCCTGTTGCCGAGCTCCAGGCAGCCCTAAGGCCACAACCTGATACTTTCTTTGCTCAAATGAACACTGGTAATGCAGCTCAGCAGATTAACTCCCCCACTGCAGCCACCCAGATCAGCAGCGAAGCCCTAATGTCCGCTCTATTGACAGGAGACGGGGCTTCGAAAGCAAGCCCAAGCAGTGAGCACTTACTTACTGGATTATCGTTAAATACCGGCAGCAGTCCGTTAGCTACATCGCAATCTACCCAAGGCTTTTCGCCCAATGTCACACCGACAGCGGCCACTTTAGCGACACCTGTCAACAGCCCCGCCTGGCCACAACAGTTGAGCCAGCAGTTAGTACAGATTTCACAGCGTGGTGGCGAACAGCACGTTCAGATGCAATTAAACCCTGCAGAATTAGGGCCGCTGTCTATCTCCCTGAAGTTTGGTGAACAGGGGGCGCAAGCGCACTTTTTGTCCGCCCATGCCCAGGTACGCCAAGTGCTCGAACAAGCGATTCCCCAGCTGAGGGAAGCGCTGGCTGAGCAAGGCATTTCGCTAGGCGAGACATCGGTTGGCGAACAGCGTGACCCCAACGAGCAGGCTTTTGCTCAATCAGGCGGCAAACAGGGTGCCGAGGCTGGGAGCGGCAACGGCGATATAGGCTTGGATGAATCACTTACCCAAAGCACCGAGCGCAGCCCGCTAAGACTGGATGGGCGGGTCGATCTATACGCCTAAGCATTGACAGAGTGCATGACCATTCTAGAACTACATCGATTAATACGCTCATAAATACGTACGTGAAATAGCTAAACCAAAAGATAGGCTTGCCAAATAAGCCTGTTCATTTCATCACCAGCATGCGCTTTAGGCATAATACATTGCTAGTGATACGCATGGAGTTCACAGGAATCGCAAATGGCAGAAAAAAGCGGCGGGTCAAAAAAACTGCTCTGGATAATGATCATCCTGGTCTTGCTGTCGTCAGCAGGCGCAGCGGCAGCTATTTATATGGTAATGGATCAGCGTGATGACGGTTCAGAAGACGCTGAGATGCAGCAAGCGATGGAGCGCGAGCCGCCTATTTTTATGCGTATTGAACCCTTTACCGTCAATCTTGCCGATGACAGTTATGGTTCACGCTTGCTCTATACAGGCGTGACTCTTCGTGTGGGTGATGAAGAGAGTAAAACCATTCTAGAAGAGCATATGCCTCAAGTGCGCAGCCGTTTGCTGATGCTGCTATCCGGCAAGCAGGCTGATGAACTTACTTCCTCGGAAGGTAAGCAGCAGCTTGCACAAGCGATTGTTGATCGACTCAACGTCCCGCTGACGGAGAATCAGCCGCCACTTGATTTGCGTGAAGTTTTATTCACCGAATTTATTGTGCAATAACCTCGGGAACTGGAGCCGTTCATGTCACAGGACGATCTACTGTCCCAGGAAGAAATAGATGCCCTGCTAAAGGGCGTTAGTGGAGACGATGAGCCATCGGCTTCATCTTCCCATGAGTCAGATGAAGCCCGGGTTCGCCCTTACGATCCGTCGACCCAGCATCGCGTTATTCGTGAGCGTTTGCATGCGCTTGATTTTATCAACGAGCGCTTTGCTCGCTACTTTCGTACTGGCCTGTTTAACCTACTGCGGCGTAGCGCGGACATTACCGTCGAGTCAGTTCGCTATCAAAGCTTTAGCGAGTTCTCACGTAATGTTCCCGTGCCTACCAACCTGAACATTGTGTCGATGAAGCCACTGCGGGGTTCAGCACTCGTCGTATTCCCCCCCAATCTCGTTTTTATGGTGGTGGATAACCTTTTCGGTGGTGACGGTCGTTTTGTCACTAAATCGGACGGCCGGGAGTTCACTAATACTGAACAGCGTATTATCCAGCGCCTGCTCAATCTCGCTATTGAGGCATACCAAGAGGCCTGGAAAGTCGTTTATCCGCTGGATGTCAGTTTTTTACGCTCAGAAGTGCAATCAAAGTTTGCCAACATTACCAACTCACCCAATGAAATTGTGGTGAACACCAAGTTCAACATTGAAGTGGGCAACCTATCTAGCAATTTTCAGATATGCATGCCGTACGCCATGATTGAGCCGCTACGCGACTTACTAGCTAACCCAATTAATGACAGCAATCACGACCAAGACGGCAGTTGGTCACGCCGAATGGCAAGTGAGCTGCGTCAGTCGGAAGTGGAGCTAGTCGCTGAATTTGCTCAGATACCCAGCCGTATCGCCCATGTGATGGGATTGAAAAAAGGCGACGTGCTGCCGTTAGACATTCCAAGTTCAATCACCGCAAGCGTTGACGGGGTGCCCGTCATGGAGTGCGAGTACGGAAGTCAACGTCAACAGCATGCACTGCGTGTGTTACATATGATTGACCATGCCGCTATGAATAATGCATCGTCCAAGGACTTCATTAAAGGGTCTACGCGACAGAAAGCCAAGGAATCCAAAGCATGACTGATCCCAATAAGCCTGATCAGAACGTCTCTGACGACGATTGGGCGGATGCCATGTCCGAGCAAGAAGAACCTACCTCCAGCGCCGATGCTGCCAGCGAAGAGGAAGATCCTTGGGCAGCCGCAATGGCGGAACAAGAAGCTGCTGAAGAGAGCGAAGAAGAGACAGCCGCTGCCCCAGAAGAGCCCAAAGCACCTGCAGCGAAAGCGGCAAGTGAGGATATCTTCCGTCCGTTGAGCCCAGACAGCGGCTCTTCCCAGGCGCGTGAGCTTGAGATGATCATGGATATCCCGGTGAAGCTCACCGTGGAACTCGGCCGTACAAAGCTAACTATTAAGCAGTTACTGGAGTTGGCACAAGGGTCTGTTATTGAGCTCGAAGGACTCGCCGGAGAGCCGATGGATATCTTGATTAACGGCTACTTGATTGCTCAAGGCGAAGTTGTTGTGATCGAAGATAAGTACGGCATTCGGATTACTGAAATCATCACGCCTTCTGAACGTATTCATAAATTGAACCGATGAGCGTTGCAACCTCTTCGGCGCAGAATGGTTCGCTCGATGCACTAGGTAACGGTGGCGAGGCATTGGTAGGGATGGCCGTTTTGGGCAAGACTGCCGCGGCTTTAGCTCTCGTTATTGCGATCATTTTAATCTGTACAGCGCTTTTAAAGCGCTGGAGCAACCATACCACTCGCCATGGCGCCCACCTGCGCATTGTGGGCAGTACGGCTGTGGGAAATCGTGAGCGTATCGTGATTGTTGAAGTAGAAGATACCTGGTTGGTTGTTGGAGTGGGAGGTGGCCGAATTACTAAACTCCACGAGCGCCCGGCCCCTGAAGAGCGCCCGCCAACCGCATCAGCTCCGCCTTCCTCACGCTTTGCGCGTCGTTTATCCAAAGCGCTAGCCGCAGGCCGTCGCGACTCGTCTGCGCCCACCGATCCACATCAGACGCCATGAGGTACCGGATGCACCTTTTTTGGCCCTGTGTTTTGAAGAACCTTTTTTTGAAGAGCCATGTTTTGAATAGCAAAACGGCTAAACCGTTCATGATGTGGCTTGTGTTTGCTGTCGCGTGTTTTATAGCCAGCCCTGTGCATGCACAACAGATTCCCGGCATTATTTCTCAGCCGCTTGATGACGGGGGCCAGCAGTGGTCATTGTCGCTGCAAACCCTGCTTTTCCTAAGTTCTCTAGCGTTTTTGCCCTCCATGCTGCTGATGATGACGAGCTTCACTCGTATCATCATTGTGCTTAGCCTATTGCGGACAGCGATGGGCACCCAGGCAACGCCGCCCAACCAAGTGCTGTTAGGGATAGCGCTGTTTTTAACTTTTTTTATCATGTCACCCGTATTGGCCCAGGTATATGACAACGCCTGGGTGCCGCTGACTAATGAGACGATAAATTTTGAAGAGTTTTTACTGCTGGCTCAGGATCCATTTCGGGAATTTATGCTCGCTCAAACCCGAGAGCCGGATCTGGCACTGTTTGTTCGCCTAGCCGATGTGGGCCCCATGCAAGGCCCGGAAGAACTGCCAATGCGTGTCTTGCTGCCCGCCTTTGTCACCAGTGAACTAAAAACGGCCTTTCAAATCGGCTTTACCATTTTCATTCCGTTTTTGATCATTGACCTCGTGGTGGCCAGCACATTGATGGCATTGGGGATGATGATGGTTCCGCCCATCACTATCTCATTACCTTTTAAACTGATGCTGTTCATTTTAGTGGATGGTTGGCAGCTTATTATTGGCTCAATGGCAGAAAGCTTTTACATGATATAACGCTTTATACCGCACATTGTTTATACAGCCCACAGGAACCCAGCTATGACACCCGAGATGGTGATGAGCATTGCTTATCAAGGAATGCGAGTAACGCTTCTGCTTGCTGGCCCCATGCTTTTGGCGGCGCTATTCACCGGCCTTATCATCAGCTTGTTCCAAGCCGCGACTCAGATAAATGAAATGACACTAACCTTTATTCCTAAAATTCTGGCTGTGTTCGCGGTGCTGGTATTAGCAGGCCCATGGCTGATTGGCTTAATTACCGATTTTACTCACCGCCTATTTACTAATATCCCCAGCATGGTGATGTAGCGCTATGGTGGAAGTCACTTTCGCACAGCTGCAAGGGTGGCTAGTGGCTTTTTTATGGCCGTTTGCGCGCATTACAGCTTTCATGGCAGCGTCGCCTCTATGGGGCCACTCCAGCGTTCCCAACCAAGCCAAAGTGGGCCTGGCCGCCCTAATTGCCATTGTCATCGCGCCGATTTTACCAGCCATGCCGGATATAGCTGTAATGTCCTGGGCAGGCATGGGGATTATGATAGAACAGATTCTGATCGGCTTGGCGATGGGGCTCGTCATGCATATCATGTTTGCGGTTGTTCAAGCGGCAGGGGATTTTATTGGTCTGCAAATGGGCTTGGCGTTTGCGAGCTTTTTTGATGCCTCGAGTGGTACCAATATTATGGTGCTCTCGCGCATTCTCTACATGATCACTCTGCTCATGTTTTTGGCCATGAATGGTCATCTGATGGTGCTTGAAACCTTGATTATGAGCTTCCAAACGTTGCCCATTGGCATTGGGACATTCAACCCAGATGCGTTTATTTTGTTATCTCGTTATGCGGGCACGATTTTTGCGTCAGGAATGTTATTGGCGCTACCGCTGGTGGGCTCCCTGCTGACCATCAACCTGGCACTGGGCATACTGAACCGTTCTGCCCCCCAGCTCACCGTCTTCAATATCGGCTTTCCTACCTCTCTTATCGTGGGGCTAATATTAATGATGGTGCTCATGACCGACATTAACCGCTTTCTACAGCGGTTGTTTACGCAAGGCCTAGGGTTTATGCAGACGTTAATCGAAACGATGGCGCCCTTAAACTAAAAGTCCCCTGTTTTCATGACGTTTTAGCCATAAAAACAAGGGAATAAGCAGAACTCTACAACACGTAAGTGATAAAATGTCGTATATAATTGAACTACTACATATAGTTAAACAGCGATAAGCCTTTAATATCTACAAACGCTTTTTGTGCTGCCTGCATACCTACTTGGCGCAAGCTATACTCAGAAATTGCTTCGGTATAATCCAAATCGACTAAATCCGATAGCGTTTGTTCGTAGTTCAGCATTCGATTACTGCTTACCGAATCGATAACATCAAGCTCATTTAAACGGGCCCCTGCGGAAGCGCGCGCAGTCAGAACATTATCCAAACTGTTGTCCAGATCGCGCATAGCAGTATTCAAAGTATTGCGCTGATCGGCTTTTTTGGTGGCATTATCAGCAGGGTTTTCTAATACGCGAATGGCTTCTTCCATAGTGCGAAACAGGTCGGCGCCACGAACATCCCCCCCTGATTTAGCAACCAGTATTTCATCATTAGGCGCAGGAGTACCTTCAAGGCTAATCGATAAGCCACCGAACTCTAATGAGAGAGAACCCTCTTCGCTAATATCATCTGTCCAGTTGCCAGAGCTTAATGCTGCCCCATCCGTGTCGTTGTCCACCCAAGTATCCGTTTCATTGTCAAATCGTTGAACCTGATATGTTGGATCAGCAGCAGTTCCATCAAAACTGACACGGTAATCACTACCGTAATCAGCGTCATTGACGTCAAGAGTTTGGGGCCCGCGAAATGTCACATTACCTTGATTCAGAGTGCCATCTTCTTTCTTTGCTTCTGCTACATATCCAGCACCGCTGGGTACACTTTGGAAGATAGTCACGCCATTATCAGCTACCGGTATCAAGCGCGTAGAATCTACACGCTGTTCGCGTGTATTCGTATCGCCTCTATATTCCACACTACCGTCAGCAGACTTCACAAAGGGTGGAGTATTATCTTTATAACCACCAAACAAATAACGACCGTTACCATCGGTAGAATTCGCTTGGCCTATCAGTGTCTCATAAACGCCTTTAAGCTCGCTGGCGATGGACTCGCGGTTTTCGCTAGTTAGCGTGTCGCTAGACGCCTGAATCAACAATCCTTTGGCACTTGTTATTGCATCACTAACGCTATTGATAATGCTTTCAGTCTGCGACAGGGAATTACGGGCAGATACACGAGAATCTGAAAATTGTTCAGTAACTGCCTTTGCCTGATCAACGCCAATCGCCCGCGAGGCGGCCTGTGGGTCGTCGGACGGGTTAACCACACGTCGGCCGCTGGCAATCTGCTGACTGACCCTCATCAGGTCACTTTGTTGGCGGTTCATGGACGCCGTGCTTTGCTCAAACATGGTTACGGTACTAATACGCATCACTTAAGCTCCCGAATTAACCGCGCAGGTTCAAGATGGTGTCCATCAGCGTACCTGCGGTGTCAATCACACGCGCATTGGCCTGATAGTACTGTTGGTAACGGATCAAGTTAGCAGCTTCTTCGTCTAGATTAACTCCAGACTCTGATTGCTGTACGGCACGCAATTGATCGGTAAGGCCTTGACGAGCATCCAAATTAACTTCTGTAATGTTGGTTCGGTTACCAACATCACTGACTATGGATGCATATGCACCGGTGACCGTTGCGCTAGCACCGACAATAGATTGGGACTGCAGGTTTTGCAGCGCTAAAGCATTACGGTTATCGCCACTGGCAAAAATAGTCTGGCTAACGGTTAATGATGATGTTTCACCTGCATCAGGAAGGGCGTCAACCGTAAAGCTGATACCATCAACTTCAATCTCATCGCCCGCTTCCAACTCAACGTCAGATAAGTCTGATGCATCAACATTGGTACCGTTAACCATTATATTCACTGCCGGAGTCAGCGTCAGGCTACCGTCCGAATCTACCTCAAATTGATATTTTCTGTTATCCGCAAAAGCGTCTGAAGATATACCCAAATCGCTAACGTTTAAATCACCCTCACGTTCAAACGAGTTACCCGTGTTATTTCCTACATTAATAAAACCTGCGTCACCTGCAGCAATCTTGTCTACGTCAGCGATATTAGTATCCATACCATTGGCGGCGCGCCGTACCGGCTGAATTTCAAAGCGATCACCATCTTGCGGCACACCGCTGAACTCAATGCTGACACCACCAAAATTTAATTCGCCATCGTCATCCCAGGCGTCTTGATCAAAATCTACAACCTGCCCATTGTCTTTACGGGTAACCACGGGCTCACCAGCCTCAAAGCTGACGGTATAGTCAGTTGCCCTCAGGGCATCAACTTGATCGGGGTTAAATTCAGCGCTAGTGATATTGACGGCGGGTAAGCTATTATTCTTATCGGCATACGTTTGCGGGGCGCGCACTGCAAAGAAGTCTTCGCCCTGGTCACCGTTAAGATCTACACCTTGCTTATGCTGTTCATTGAAAGCAGTCGCCAACGACACAGCCAGTTGACCAATTTGGTTCTGCGTCTTATCTAAGGTTTCTGAACGGAAGGACATCAAGCCCCCCAATGCCCCGCCTGTTATCGTCGACTCATCTAACTGAACGACGTTACCACCACCATCCCGATACCCCACCACCGTGCGCTGAGGGTCATAATCCGCTTGAACTGCTTCTAGTTGGAACGAATTGGTTCCTGTCACCAGCGGCTGACCATTGGGCAGGCTAATATTGTAGGTTTTGCCATCCTGAATATTAAGGCGCAAATCCATACGCTCATTAAGCTCTGATACCAATTGATCGCGCTGGTTGAGCAGGCTATTGGGTGCCTCCCCACTCCGAGCGCGAGCCAAAGCAATCTCTTTATTTAAACCAGCGATCTGCTCGGTGGTGTTATTAATCTGGGTAATTTCATCTTTGATCTGGCCATTAATATTACCCTGCATATCTTGCAGGTAGCCATCAAAGGAGCGGAACTGTGAACTCAGCGTATTAGCTTGGCCAAGCACGCCCTGGCGAGCCGCTGGGTCAGAGGGTGAGGCCGCCAGGTCTTCTAGCGATGAGAAAAAATTCTGCATCAGAGGGGCTAAGCCTGCCGCGCGATCAGCCAGCAGGTTATCGATTTGCGTTACCTGACTATAGTAAGTGTTTAAGGCACTTGACTGAGTTTTTGCACTATTTAACTGATCAGCTACGTACGTATTGAACTGGCGCTCGATATCATTGACACGAACCCCGCCACCTACACGCCCCTCACCCAACTGGGCCAACTCTCGGTTATAGCCAGGCGTATAGACATTACTAATATTATTACTGCTTGTATTCAGGGCATTCTGCGCGGCATTGAGGCCGCTTAAGCCGATCGAAAACATGCTCATGGTTCAATTCCTTAGGCCGATACCTATCACTAATGCAATTATCGGCGCTGCACAGAAAAACTTGAGGAAAGGGCTAGCGAGCGTCAGCCAGGAAATTTCCCTCAGCGTTAAGCGGCCCCATGGTATTCATCACTGCGACTAACTTTTCAGCGTAGAGCGGATCAGTCGCATACCCGCCGGCCTGCAGCTCACGCGCGGCCTGCTCAGCGGTGGGTGCTTGAACAACCCCAGCATAGCGAGGGTTATTGCCGATTAGGCTGGCATAATCAGTAAAAGCATGTTCAAACGAGTCATAAACACGGAAGGTGTCAACCACCTGCGTTCGCCGACCATTAATATATTCATGAGTCACAATATCGGTGGTTTCACCCTGCCAATGACTACCGGCTTTGATACCAAACAGGTTATGACTATTGTTGCCATTGCGAGTCGCGATTTCGTGCCGTCCCCAGCCTGTTTCTAGCGCCGCCTGGGCCAAAATGAGTTCAGCAGGAACGCCGGTGGACTCACTGGCCGCTTGGGCGGGTGCCGCTAACGTTTGAATAAATTGATCTACGTGAGCAGAAGCCGTCGTTTGCGCTCGCGGGTTTAACGCAGACTCATCTACCGCATTCCCCTTCTCGACGCCTTGGCGAATGGCCTCTAGCTCGGCTAAGAATCGACCGCTGCCCTGCTCACGCTGGGTTTCAATCGTGTCAGGATTAGCCGCGAATGAACCGTCAAGCACACGCGGGGTGCCACGGGGGATGCCTGCTATCAGTGCTTGTAACTCTTGATCCGCATCTGGCCGCGCTTTAGAGATGGCTCCTTGGCGCTCCAGTTGCTCAACAAGCACATCCGCAAGGCCCATTCCACGCGAAGCCATCACCTGTGACCACTGTTGATCCAGCATTGATTGATAGGTATCCGTCGCACTACTGTTCATTAGTCCTGAACTGGGTGTCGCGTCGCGCATACTCTTCATCATCATCTGAATAAATAGCGCTTCAAACTGCTGGGCTGCGCCACCCACGCCAGCCTCAGGGTCGACGCGTGCAGTGTGTTGGAGCCGCTGAAAACCGTTCATGTCCAGGGCAAACTGGCTGGTCATATCACTCGCGCTCATTAAATGACCTCCAGTTCTGCACGTAGCGATCCCGATGCTTTTAACGCCTCCAGAATCGACATCAAGTCTTGAGGGGTAGCGCCTAACGCATTCAATGCATTGACCACTTCGTTGAGCTGGGCACCCTCTACGATTTGCAGATAAGCCTCTTGCTGCTCAATATCAATATCTGCGTCGGGCACCACAACTGTCTCACCCTCGCCAAACGGATTCGGCTGGCTAACGCCAAACTGAGTATCAATCATGATCGACAGACTGCCGTGAGCTACGGCTGCTTCCCGCAGTGTGACGGCACTGTTCATCACTACCGAACCGGTACGTGAGTTCAGCACAACGCGTGCCGGAGCCTCCGTTGGTGTGACCTGAACGTTTTCAATGCGCGCCATAAAGTTGACCCGCGCATTATCATCAGCAGGACCGTCCAGGGCGATTACTCGGCCATTACGTGCATATGCCACCGACTGGCCAAACTCGTTATTGATCGCCGTTACCATGCGCTGAACGGTGCCAAAATCAGAGTCGTTAAGCTGTAATTCAAGCATGCCACCATTGCCACCTAGGTTAAGCGGCACTTCCTTCTCAACCAGTGCGCCATTGGGAATACGCCCCGATGCCTGCTGATTGATTTGCACACTACTGCCACCCGCTTGGGCGCCAGCGCCGCCCACGAGCATGTTGCCCTGGGCAATAGCATAGGTATCACCATCGGCCCCCTTTAAAGGTGTCATCAACAGCGTGCCGCCGCGCAAGCTACGTGCGTTGGCTATCGACGAAACGACTATATCTAGACGCTGGCCCGGCATTGAGAACGGCGGGAGATCAGCGGTCACCATCACCGCAGCTACGTTGCGCAGTTGCAAGTTTGTGCCTGCAGGCACGGTCACCCCAAGCTGGGACAACATATTAGTCAGGCTTTGGCTGGTAAAGGGCGCCTGGGTCGTTTGGTCGCCGGTACTGTCGAGGCCGACGACCAAGCCATAGCCGACCAGTTGGTTATCTCGAACGCCGGCAAAGCTCGCCAGTTCACGAACGCTTTCCGCCTGAACAGGCATAGCCAGCGCGCACATTAGCGCTAAGGTGGTCAGTTGAATAAGCCCGGCGTTGATGGCTTGCCGACAATTAATCCACACATTTCTTAACCGCATCACGATAACCCGCTGTCCCGCGTTCATTGGTCGACCTGCCATTGAAGGGCCTGCCTGGCGTAGCTCTGTCATTGATGGCTCCCCATAGAGCTAGAACGGCGAGACGTTTAAGAAGAAACGTTGTAGCCAACCCATGTGCTGCGCTTCATTAATATAGCCGTCACCGACGTACTCAATCCGCGCATCCGCTACCTGAGTGGAAGGAACGGTGTTTTGAGCGGTAATCGTACGTGGGTTAACCACGCCGGAAAAACGAATAAACTCAGTACCTTGATTGATGGCAATTTGCTTCTCGCCACGCACACGTAAATTGCCGTTATTCATTACTTCTAACACCGAAACCGTGATAGTACCGGTAAAGGAGTTATTGGCCTGCGACCCACCACTACCGGTAAAGTCGTTTTCACCTGAAATATCAAAGCCATATTCTGCAAGCGTATCAAGGACATCAGGCAACTGTGTTAACTCCAGGCTAGCGCTACCGCTACGCCCTGCATTGGATTGCGAATTTTTGCTCGCACTGACCTCCTCATCCAACACAATGGTCAAGATGTCGCCCATAGCGCGCGGCCGACGATCTTCAAAAAGTGGCTGATAACCTTGCCTAGCCTGGTAAATAGAGCCATTGGGGATGGGTGGCGGGCGATCAACAATGCTGATCTGCTCTTGCTCACCCACCACTGAAGCTCTTGGAACTTGAGCGCAGCCGGCTACAACCAATAAAAAAAGCACCAGTCCTGCTAGCGCAATACGACGTGACATGTGGTGCAACTCCAGCATAACGCAACCTATAAGTAAGCCCGGTGAGTAACAACCGTTATAACTGGCTTAAGCGTGCCAACATTTCATCGCTAGTGGACACCGCTTTGCTATTAATTTCATAGGCTCGCTGGGTCTGAATCATATTGACCATCTCTTCAACGACATTGACGTTAGACGTTTCCACATAGCCTTGGAACAGCCGCCCCGCACCATTCATACCCGGTATATTCTCATTGGGTGCGCCTGAGGCTCCCGTCTCTAGATAGAGGTTGCCACCAATACTTTGTAGACCGGCTGGATTAATAAAGGTACTGACGCTGATTTGCCCCACCTCATTATCAACTGTAACGCCTGGCTGGCGTACGCTCACCGTGCCATCTTCACCAACATTTACCGACAACGCATTGGCCGGTAAGAAAATGGCAGGCTCAACAGGGTAGCCATTGGCAGTGACCATTTGGCCATTCTCATTAAGCTGAAAACTGCCGTCACGTGTATAGGCAGTCGTACCATCTGACATCAACACCTGAAAGAAACCTTCGCCATTGATCGCGAGGTCGCGCGAATTTTCAGTCTGCTCTAGCCCACCTTGGGTATGCAAACGCTCAGTGGCCACGGCACGTACGCCGGTGCCCACCTGCATGCCGGACGGCAACCGATCTTGGATATTATTTTGAGCGCCGGGTTGACGCATATTTTGGTATAGCAGATCTTCAAACACCGGACGTGAGCGTTTGAAACCATTGGTGCTTACGTTAGCTAGGTTGTTCGAAATCACGTCTAACTTGGTTTGCTGAGACTCCAAACCCGTTTTAGCTGTCCATAAGGACTTAATCATAATTATGCTCCCTTGACCGACTGACTCACATCAGCACTGAGTGGCCAACATCAACCTTGAATGGATAGAATCCCGTTGGCGCGCTGAGCGTTTTCGTCAGCGGTGCTCAGCACTTTCATCTGCATATCATAGCGGCGTGCCACATCGATCATTGAGACCATAGCATCGACAGCGCTGACATTACTGCCTTCCAGTGCACCACTCACCAACTTGGCATTTTCATCGGCAGGCAAGGCCCCTGGCTCACCTTCTTCATTAGGAGGCGCACGGAAGAGCCCGTCCTCACCACGCGTTAACGCCCCCTCTTCAGGCGTCACCAGCTTAATTCGGCCTATCTCGACCAGCGCTTCCGGCCCTACACCTTCGGGAATGGCGCTAATCGTCCCGTCGGCACCAATCGATACTTGCGCCCCTTGCGGGATAGCAATGGGGCCACCTTCGCCCATTACCGGTCGCCCAACGCTGAGCAGCACACCGTCACTGTCTATCTGCAGGTCGCCACGCCGTGTATAGGTTTCAGTACCGTCATTCGCTTGCACGGCCATCCATGCATCGTCCTGCATAGCGACATCAAGCGTGCGCCCGGTATACTCGACCGGGCCCTGGGAAAAATCACTGCCAGGCGTGGTGGTCACCGCTGAGGTACGCGTGGCAAGCAGAGCTTCACCCTGAACGGGCACCGCTCGGGCAGCCTGTAGCTGCCCACGAAAACCGGTAGTGCTCACATTCGACAGGTTGTTACTCACCACCGACTGCTGATCCATGGTGTGCTTAGCACCACTCATGGCGGTATAGAGCATTCGATCCACGGTACTTACTCCTTAACTTAGTGACCGATCATTAAAGGTTAATGATGGTCTGCAGGAGCTCGTCCTGGGTACTGATCGTTTGTGAGTTAGCCTGATAAGCGCGCTGCGCAACGATCATATCGACTAGCTCACGAGCCATATCGACATTGGATGTTTCAACTGCACTTGGCTCAATTAAGCCGCGCTGACCGGTACCGGGTGCGCCCACCAGCTCTTGGCCCGAAGCGCCGGTAGCCGTCCACAGGTTATCACCATCAGGCTTTAAGCCTTCAGGATTACGGAAGCTAACCAATGCTATTTGACCCGCAGCACGCGACTCTTCGTTAGAATAATTACGCATGACGGTACCATCATCTTCGATAGTAACGCCTACAAGAGAACCCGCCGTGTAGCCATCTTGTTCAATATTATTAACTGTAGAGTTATTGGCAGATTGTGATGAGCCAGTGAAATCCACGGCAACTTCAAGATTCTCAAGCTGAGTTCCATCGAACTCATCTGCTGTAAACGTAAATGTAGCTTGCTCACCACCTTCAAGCCTACCGCTGGCATCAAAATCAAGCGTCGTAAGCCCTGCAACAGCGTAGGTTCCAGCGCCCTCAGGCCCACCTGACATTCTAAGACTGACATCCCACTGGTTAGTTGCTGCATCAGTTTTAGTAAAATAGTAGGTCAGATTACGCGCATTACCTTGAGAGTCATAAATTGTGGCATTGGTTGAATAGGAGTAATCATCCGAATCTAAGCCTGCCAAAATTTCCGCTTCGGTAGGAGCAACCAATTCACCCTCACCCGAGTCTAAATTCAGCGATACATTTAGCTCAGTGGTAGCGCTTGCAGGTAGGTCGCCAGCCTCAACCGTTAATGGGTTTACATCACCACCCGCCTGAACAACACCGTCGGCGTTGGCTGCATAACCCATGATCTGAGCACCTTGGGCATTCACTAGACGTCCATCAGCAGTCATGGTCAGTTGGCCATTGCGGGAATAACCCACTTCACCGTTGGACTGCTGAAAGCGGAAGAAGCCTTCGCCCGCAATGGCTAGATCCATATTGCGATTAGTGGATTCCACATTACCTTGGCTAAAATTCTGCAGCACCGTAGAGGTACGAACACCAAGTCCAATACGCGACTCAGCATATACATCAGCGAACTGGACGCCAGAACTTTTAAAACCAACCGTCTGCGAGTTGGCAATATTATTACCCACCGCACCTAATTTTTGTTGCTGTGCGCTTAGACCACTGAGTGCTTGTGAAAAACTCATGATGCTCCCCTAATAAAGCTGTGTTTAATCAAATGCTGTGGTTTATGACTGTGTTTAGCCAGCAGTTAAAGAATTTGTTTAACGTCATTTAGATTGATTTGACCGTAAATAGCGCCCAAATCAAGCCGAACACTGCCACTACCGTCATTAGGCGTAACACTGTTGACTACGGCGTACTGCAGAGCTGTGGATTCGATTTTTTCACCTTCAGCGTCGGTCGCCTCTAACTGAACCGAATATCGACCACTGGCAGCCGCCTCTTTCTGCTCATTGAGACCGTCCCACTGGAAAGATTGAACGCCTGCATCTAGCGCTTTGAGGTCAAGAACTCTAATGACCTGCCCCCCCTCTCCCACAATCGTCGCTTTAACATTCGCCGCCGGCTCGGCTAGCTCTATGCCAAAGGGCGTGGTGTAAGAATTCCCGTCGCCATCCTTCTCTACTAAAACATCCTTGCCGGACACCATAACGCCTTTACCAATTAGGCCGCTCGCCTGCAGAGCCTGATTGGCATCCATTTGGCTGGTAATGCCTTCTAGCGTGCTATTCAGCTCTTCAATGCCGCTCACCGTGTTAATTTGCGCTAACTGGGAGGTCATCTCCGCATTTTCCATCGGATTGAGCGGATCCTGATTCTCCAGCTGTGTAATTAGCAACGTCATAAAGCTTTCACGCAGCTCATCAGACTGGCGGGCAGAGAGGCCATTGGCACCACCGCCATTTATTTTGTCTACTAAGCTAGAATCAATAGTACTACTCATCGGTTACCCCTCACCTAGCGACAGCGTCTGCATCAACATCTGCTTGCTGGTATTAAATACTTCAATGTTGGCTTGATAGGAACGCGAGGCAGAAATCATATTGACCATCTCATGCACTGGCTCAACGTTGGGCTTTGCCACATAACCCTCTTCATCTGCCGCCGGGTGGTTGGGCATGTACTCCATCCGCAGAGGTGAGTCATCTTCCACTACCTCGGTGACGCGCACACCGCCAACGCCATAGCGGTTACCTTGTGACTGGGTCTCAAACATCACCTGCTTGGCTCGATAGGTTTCACCATCGGGCCCGGCAACGCTGTCGGCATTGGCCATATTGCTAGCAGTAACATTCATGCGCTGGGATTGGGCACTCATTGCCGACCCGGCAATATCAAACGCAGAGAACATCGACATCGTGGATTAACTCCTCACTAATTTAGACAGAATCATTCGGGCTGCATGGCATTCTTCAGCCCCTGAATACGGCTGTTGAGCATCGTGAGGCCGACTTGATAACGAACAGCGTTATCTGCAAACTGCGTGCGCTCACGATCCATATCGACCGTATTTCCATCCAAACTGGGCTGGTCGGGAATGCGGTAAAGCAAATCGGGGTTGCCCGCTCCACGCCATGCAGGGCCTTCTCCAGCAATATGGCTACCAGAAGTGCGCGCTAAAGTCAGACCGCCTCCGGTATGGCTAGATGCACTCTGAGTACCTTCGACTGCTTTTTTCAGCTCACTAGCAAAGTCAATGTCACGCGCCTTATAGTTAGGCGTATCGGCATTGGCGATATTAGCCGCTAACACCTCGTGACGCGCTTGACGTAACCCTACTGCTTGCTGATGAAAATTAAAGGCAGATTCCAGTTGATCAATCATGCCGACCCTCGCGTTGAGGCAAAAAATAAAATGGATTTTGTTGATGGTGAAGAATACGTCTGGAGCTGTCAGCCTAAAGCATGGAACAGCTGGCGTTTCCACCAGCATTTCGCGTGATACGGCTACTACCTTTTCGCTACACTGAACGATGGATTCTCCTCGTTACGTTCCTTCTTCTTCAGCTCCCAAGTAAGCGGCCTCCCCCATGCTCCGACTGCGCTTTACTAAGCCAAGCACGCTTCGTTTTTGGCAATTAGCCTTCTTCTGGGCAATCCTAAGCGTTACTGCCTTCACCAGGATTCAAGCTGATGACGACAATCTTCTCCAACAAGTGCATCAATTTTTGTACGAAGAGACACAGGCATTAGGCGAGGAAGTGGTCATTGACCTACGACCACCCTCTCCGCATTTGCCAGAGTGCGTTCAGCCAGAACCTTTTTTGGCCAACGCCAATCAAGCACCCTTGGGCCGCGTTTCCGTTGGGGTGCGTTGCGGTGAAGATGGCCGGCAAGTTCGCTATTTGCAGGCGCAGATTGATGTCATTGGTGATTATGTGGTGGCAGCCAGGGATATTGAGCGAGGTACACTGATTACATCAAGCATGCTTAGCGAACGCGGGGGCAATCTCGGCGATCTCTCAGCTCAGGCTTTGACAGCTGAAGAGGATATCGTGGGTAAAATAGCTCAGCGTCCTATTCGTAGTGGTAGTGTCTTTTTAGCGCATTACTTACAAGCGCCTCATTTAGTTGAACGCGGACAGCGCGTTACTGTCATAGCTCAAGGTTCTGCCTTCCGAGTTTCACGCGAAGGCGAAGCATTGGAAGATGGTGCTCTTGGTGAGCAAATTAGAGTTCGTTTTGGCCCACGAGAAATCATGACCGCTCGTGTCGCCGAGCGTGGTCTTTTGGTAGTGGATTTTTAATTCGCAGCCTAAAGTTAGGCCCAATGCTGCCGATATACTGTTATACAAGCTACACTAAGCGCCAAGCGCATCGACGTTGACGATGAGGCAGACAACGTGAAAATTGATAACATTAATTCGCTATTACGCTCAAGCCAGGCCCAGCAGCGTGATGAAACGCAAAAGGCTGATAGCGTATCACCCGTCGCACCGGGCGCCGCAGCTCGCGAATCGACTCAACTGAGCCAATCAAGTATCGATGAATCTCAGGACGTCGACACTGCTAAAGTTGAAGAAATTCGCGATGCTATACGTGAAGGTCGCCTTGAAATGCGCGCCGACCGTATCGCCGAGGGCTTAATTGCCAATCTTAAAGATCTATAAGGGGACGCTGTAAATGAGCCTTGCATCCTTGCTTACCGACCAGCAACAGCGCCTTGAGGCGTTAATTTCGTTGTTGTCCAGCGAGCAAAATTTATTGACGCAAGGTGATATTGACGGTGATGCATTATCGCAAGTTGCACTAGACAAACAGTCTTTATTGGCCGAACTCGAGCGCATTGAGACTGTGCGGCGCAATGTGCAAAAACGTCTTGGTTATGCCGAAGGCGCAAACGGCGCCAGAGCGGCAGCTCATGATGCCGGCTGCCTGGCAGCTTGGGAAAGCTTGCTTGAAAAAAGCGAGCGAGCCGCGCGTATGAATGACCTAACGGGCCAGATGTTGTCCGTACGAATGAAGCATAATCAGGCAATGCTTGATTATATTCGTCAAATCGCTGAAAAAACACTCTATAAGCCTGATGGACGCAACAGCGCCCAACCCGGCAGAATCAACGCTTCCGCCTGATACCTCCCTCGACAAGCCATCAGCATGACGTTTCAATGAAAACCCACTCTCAGCGGCAAATCAAAAGACGATCATGTTCAATTTATTGCCTCATCATTATACAGCGGTGGTTGTAGGCGCCTCGGGGGGAATAGGTGCTGCTATTATTAATCAGCTACTCTCTTCCTCTCAGGTCGGCCATGTTATTGCGGTAAGCCGGCAGCCACCACGAATTGACAACCCCCATCTTACACACCTAATGCTCGATGTTTCTCAAGAGCAGGGCCGGCAGGCGCTTAAAACAGAACTAGCCTCGCAGCCAATCCACTTCTTTTTCAATGCCATCGGCACCCTTCATGATGACGCGCAACGACTCTTGCCCGAGAAGTGCCTCGACCAGCTTAGTGTCGAAAGCCTTGCACAAACAATGAACATCAATGCCTATGTGCCAATTTTATTGCTAGCGGCACTGAAAGACTCTTTCAAAGGGTCACACCCTGCAGTGATTGCCAGCCTTTCGGCTCGCGTTGGCTCAATCGAAGATAATCAGTTAGGAGGCTGGTACAGCTATCGTGCCAGCAAAGCAGCGCATAACATGCTGCTTAAGACAGCATCCATTGAGCTCAAGCGACTGAATAAGCAATCGCTAGTGCTTTGTCTTCATCCTGGCACCACCGACACAGCCCTCTCTAAACCTTTTCAAAACCGAGTACCTAGCGAAAAGCTATTTGCACCCGCATTTGTAGCAGAGAAGCTGCTGGCAGTCATCGCTCAGCGAACGCCCGAAGATAGTGGAACCTTCTGGGCCTGGGATGGCAAATCTATCGACTGGTGAGGTGTTACGCAAAAAAAATCCCCCAAGGCATCAGCCCTGGGGGATTTTTCATAATAAGTGCCTGACGATGACCTACTCTCGCATGGGGAGACCCCACACTACCATCGGCGCTAAGCGGTTTCACTTCTGAGTTCGGCAAGGGATCAGGTGGTTCACGCGTGCTATGGTCGTCAGGCGTAACTGTTAATGTACATCATGCTGACTCTAGCGTTGCTTGCTAATTGTGTGCGTCTCATCGCCTGTCGCCCTGGCGTTATGTCGCTTGGGCCACACGCTGCGTATCCGGTTTTCATTGACGTCATCATCGCGACCAGACCCCTTGGGTGTTATAGGGTCAAGCCTCACGGGCCATTAGTACACGTTAGCTCAACGCCTTGCAGCGCTTCCACACCGTGCCTATCAACCAGCTGGTCTCGCTGGGCCCTTCAGGAGGCTCTAGGCCTCAGGGATGTCTCATCTTGAAGGGGGCTTCCCGCTTAGATGCTTTCAGCGGTTATCCCGTCCGACCATAGCTACCCGGCAATGCCACTGGCGTGACAACCGGAACACCAGAGGGTCGTCCACTCCGGTCCTCTCGTACTAGGAGCAGCCCTTCTCAAACATCCAACGCCCACGGCAGATAGGGACCGAACTGTCTCACGACGTTCTAAACCCAGCTCGCGTACCACTTTAAATGGCGAACAGCCATACCCTTGGGACCGACTTCAGCCCCAGGATGTGATGAGCCGACATCGAGGTGCCAAACACCGCCGTCGATGTGAACTCTTGGGCGGTATCAGCCTGTTATCCCCGGAGTACCTTTTATCCGTTGAGCGATGGCCCTTCCATACAGAACCACCGGATCACTAGAACCTGCTTTCGCACCTGCTCGACGTGTCTGTCTCGCAGTCAAGCACCCTTATGCTCTTGCACTCATTGCACGATGTCCGACCGTGCTGAGGGTACCTTCGTGCTCCTCCGTTACTCTTTAGGAGGAGACCGCCCCAGTCAAACTACCCACCACACACTGTCCTCGATCCGGATAACGGACCTGAGTGAGAACGCCAATGATGCCAGGCTGGTATTTCAAGGTTGGCTCCCTCCGAACTGGCGTCCAGAGTTCTAAGCCTCCCAGCTATCCTACACAGGCAACATCAGCGTCCAGTGTGAAGCTATAGTAAAGGTTCACGGGGTCTTTCCGTCTAGCCGCGGGTACACCGCATCTTCACGGCGATTTCAATTTCACTGAGTCTCGGGTGGAGACAGCGTGGCCATCATTACGCCATTCGTGCAGGTCGGAACTTACCCGACAAGGAATTTCGCTACCTTAGGACCGTTATAGTTACGGCCGCCGTTTACCGGGGCTTCAATCAAGAGCTTCGCCTTGCGGCTAACACCATCATTTAACCTTCCGGCACCGGGCAGGCGTCACACCCTATACGTCCGCTTGCGCGTTAGCAGAGTGCTGTGTTTTTAATAAACAGTTGCAGCCACCTGGTATCTTCGACCGGTTCGGGCTAGGAGAGCAAGTCTCTTCACCCTACGCCGGCGTGCCTTCTCCCGAAGTTACGGCACCATTTTGCCTAGTTCCTTCACCCGAGTTCTCTCAAGCGCCTTGGGATTCTCACCCTGACCACCTGTGTCGGTTTGGGGTACGGTCGCACATGATCTGAAGCTTAGAGGCTTTTCCTGGAAGCGTGGCATCAGTGACTTCCTGACCGTGGTCAGTTCGTCTCGTGTCTCGGCTTTAAGACCCCGGATTTACCTAAGGTCTCGGCCTACTCACTTTCACCAGGACTACCAACGCCTGGCTCACCTAGCCTTCTTCGTCCCCCCATCGCAACCATGTCCGGTACGGGAATATTGACCCGTTTCCCATCGACTACGCCTTTCGGCCTCGCCTTAGGGGCCGACTCACTCTGCTCCGATTAGCGTCGAACAGAAACCCTTGGTCTTCCGGCGAGGGAGTTTTTCACTCCCTTTATCGTTACTCATGTCAGCATTCGCACTCGTGATACCTCCAGCGAACTTCTCAATTCACCTTCATTGGCTTACACGACGCTCCTCTACCGCGAATTCCTATCGAAATAGAAACTCACCCGTAGCTTCGGTACCTGGTTTAGCCCCGTTACATCTTCCGCGCAGGCCGACTCGACTAGTGAGCTATTACGCTTTCTTTAAAGGATGGCTGCTTCTAAGCCAACCTCCTAGCTGTCTGAGCCTTCCCACATCGTTTCCCACTTAACCAGGATTTCGGGACCTTAGCTGACGGTCTGGGTTGTTTCCCTTTTCACGACGGACGTTAGCACCCGCCGTGTGTCTCCCACGCTCTACTCACCGGTATTCGGAGTTTGCCTCGGGTTGGTAAGTCGGGATGACCCCCTAGCCGAAACAGTGCTCTACCCCCGGCGGTACTACGTGAGGCGCTACCTAAATAGCTTTCGAGGAGAACCAGCTATCTCCGAGCTTGATTAGCCTTTCACTCCGATCCACAAGTCATCCAAATCTTTTTCAACAGATCCTGGTTCGGGCCTCCAATTGATGTTACTCAATCTTCACCCTGCTCATGGATAGATCGCTCGGTTTCGGGTCTATATCCAGCGACTGTGTCGCCCAGTTAAGACTCGGTTTCCCTACGGCTCCCCTATACGGTTAACCTCGCCACTGAATATAAGTCGCTGACCCATTATACAAAAGGTACGCAGTCACAGAACAAGTCTGCTCCTACTGCTTGTACGCACACGGTTTCAGGATCTATTTCACTCCCCTCTCCGGGGTTCTTTTCGCCTTTCCCTCACGGTACTGGTTCACTATCGGTCAGCCAGGAGTATTTAGCCTTGGAGGATGGTCCCCCCGTCTTCAGTCAAGGTTTCTCGTGCCCCGACCTACTCGATTTCACATGATCAGATTTTCGACTACGGGGCTATCACCCGCTACGGCCACGCTTCCCAGCGTGTTCGCCTAATCAGTCTCATGCTTAAGGGCTGGTCCCCGTTCGCTCGCCGCTACTAGGGGAATCTCGGTTGATTTCTTTTCCTCAGGGTACTTAGATGTTTCAGTTCCCCTGGTTCGCCTCGTACACCTATGTATTCAGTGCACGATACTCATCTTGTGATGAGTGGGTTTCCCCATTCAGAAATGCCCGGGTCACAGGTTGTTGCCACCTCACCGAGCCTTATCGCAGGCTACCACGTCTTTCATCGCCTCTGGCTGCCTAGGCATCCACCGTGTGCGCTTCATTGCTTGACCCTATAACCCGAAGGAGTCTGGATGTCGCAATGATCACGTTTCATTTTGCCGGATACGCTGACGCGTATCACAATTTAAGACCACTTCTTACGAAGCGTTCTTGTCAGCATGATATACATTGTTAAAGAGCAGCTGTTCAATGAACAGTGATAAGGCGGCGTGCGATAACTAAAACAACGGCTACAGCACAGCGACTTATCAATGGTCACGAAACATTCACAAACGGCATTGAAGATTAAACAGGGTAGTAACGTAATGGTGGAGCCAAGCGGGATCGAACCGCTGACCTCCTGCGTGCAAGGCAGGCGCTCTCCCAGCTGAGCTATGGCCCCATCTAGTCACTCTTAGTCACACTCACCTCTGGCCAATTTTATTTAGCGCAAGGCATTTTATGACGACGCATAGCCTACTATGCGAGTTATAAAATAACGCAGCGATAGATAAAATTTGGTGGGTCTGGGCAGACTTGAACTGCCGACCTCACCCTTATCAGGGGTGCGCTCTAACCAACTGAGCTACAGACCCAAGAGGGGATCGTGCTTTTACCGTTTGCTCTATATCTGATCAGGTAATTCATTGTGGACGCTTACTAACGCGTGACGCATCGTTTAAGGAGGTGATCCAGCCGCAGGTTCCCCTACGGCTACCTTGTTACGACTTCACCCCAGTCATGAACCACACCGTGGTGATCGCCCTCTTGCGTTAGGCTAACCACTTCTGGTGCAGTCCACTCCCATGGTGTGACGGGCGGTGTGTACAAGGCCCGGGAACGTATTCACCGTGACATTCTGATTCACGATTACTAGCGATTCCGACTTCACGGAGTCGAGTTGCAGACTCCGATCCGGACTGAGACCGGCTTTAAGGGATTCGCTGACTCTCGCGAGCTCGCAGCCCTTTGTACCGGCCATTGTAGCACGTGTGTAGCCCTACCCGTAAGGGCCATGATGACTTGACGTCGTCCCCACCTTCCTCCGGTTTGTCACCGGCAGTCTCCTTAGAGTTCCCGACATTACTCGCTGGCAAATAAGGACAAGGGTTGCGCTCGTTACGGGACTTAACCCAACATTTCACAACACGAGCTGACGACAGCCATGCAGCACCTGTCTTACAGTTCCCGAAGGCACACCAGAATCTCTTCCGGCTTCTGTAGATGTCAAGGGTAGGTAAGGTTCTTCGCGTTGCATCGAATTAAACCACATGCTCCACCGCTTGTGCGGGCCCCCGTCAATTCATTTGAGTTTTAACCTTGCGGCCGTACTCCCCAGGCGGTCGACTTATCGCGTTAACTTCGCCACAAAGTGCTCTAGGCACCCAACGGCTGGTCGACATCGTTTACGGCGTGGACTACCAGGGTATCTAATCCTGTTTGCTACCCACGCTTTCGCACCTCAGTGTCAGTGTCAGTCCAGAAGGCCGCCTTCGCCACTGGTATTCCTCCCGATCTCTACGCATTTCACCGCTACACCGGGAATTCTACCTTCCTCTCCTGCACTCTAGCCTGACAGTTCCGGATGCCGTTCCCAGGTTGAGCCCGGGGCTTTCACAACCGGCTTATCAAGCCACCTACGCGCGCTTTACGCCCAGTAATTCCGATTAACGCTTGCACCCTCCGTATTACCGCGGCTGCTGGCACGGAGTTAGCCGGTGCTTCTTCTGCGAGTGATGTCTTTCCTACCGGGTATTAACCGATAGGCGTTCTTCCTCGCTGAAAGTGCTTTACAACCCGAGGGCCTTCTTCACACACGCGGCATGGCTGGATCAGGGTTGCCCCCATTGTCCAATATTCCCCACTGCTGCCTCCCGTAGGAGTTCGGGCCGTGTCTCAGTCCCGATGTGGCTGATCATCCTCTCAGACCAGCTACGGATCGTTGCCTTGGTAAGCCATTACCTTACCAACTAGCTAATCCGACATAGGCTCATCCAATAGCGGGAGCCGAAGCCCCCTTTCTCCCGTAGGACGTATGCGGTATTAGCCTGGGTTTCCCCAGGTTATCCCCCACTATCGGGCAGATTCCTATGCATTACTCACCCGTCCGCCGCTCGTCAGCGGGTAGCAAGCTACCCCTGTTACCGCTCGACTTGCATGTGTTAGGCCTGCCGCCAGCGTTCAATCTGAGCCATGATCAAACTCTTCAGTTTAAGATCTATGTGATCCTTACATGTCACCCGAAGGCAACAAAAGCGGATCAAACTTGGCTCAAGGTTCAAACGAATTCATTCAAAACAGGTTCCGAAAAACCTTTATTGCTTGAGTCGCTTGCCTTGATATTGGGTGATTTGCCACCAACATCAGCAAGCGCCCACATGAATTACCTGATCAAATTGTTAAAGAGCTGTTTCGCTGCGGTGGCTAGCTAATAAACCAACTGGGCCACCCGGCTTGCCGTTGAACTGGCTTGCCTCAGCGAGGAAGGCGTATTCTACGCATTTCCTGGCGGTTGTCAAGGGCGTTGTTTTCGATGCAAACCTGACCACATCCAAAACCGCTAACTCTTTGACAAACCGAAGATTTTACACTTCATTTACCGCTGGTAACGCTTGGCGTCCCCGGCAGCGGATGCGTACTTTACGGATTCGCTGACGGGTTGGCAAGCGGTTTTTAACCCTAATACTGATAGAGGTACTGACAATGGCCCTCAGATACCGCGGAGCGAGTCTGGCACCAGCGAATCAGCCCCTAGGTCGGCAATGCTACGCGCCCCGGTGAGCGTCATTGCAACCCGCATCTCCTTTTCAAACAGCTCAAGCAGATGGGAAACGCCCGCCTCTCCGGCTGTAGCAAGTGCATAGATAAAAGCACGCCCAATCAATACGGTATCCGCCCCCATGGCGATCATGCGCACAACATCAAGTCCACTGCGTACGCCGGAGTCGGCTAGAATGGCCAAATCGCCCTTAACCGCATCAGCGATAGCAGGCAGCGCACGCGCGGTAGAGGGGACACCGTCTAGCTGACGACCACCATGATTGGAAACAACGATACCATCCGCGCCGAAGCGAACCGCATCACGAGCATCCTCGGGGTCGAGAATCCCTTTGATGATCATTGGACCCTCCCAGAGCTCACGAATCCACTCCAAGTCCTTCCATGAGATGGCCGGATCAAAGTTGTCACCCAGCCAGGCAATATAGTCTTCTAGCTCCGTTGGCTTGCCGCGATAATCAGACACGTTACCCAAGTCATGGGGACGGCCATTAACACCCACGTCCCAGGCCCAAAAAGGGTGTGTTGCTGCTTGAAGCATACGCCGCATTGG
Organism: Vreelandella titanicae; assembly: GCF_014697095.1. Taxonomy (NCBI): domain Bacteria; kingdom Pseudomonadati; phylum Pseudomonadota; class Gammaproteobacteria; order Oceanospirillales; family Halomonadaceae; genus Vreelandella; species Vreelandella titanicae. Next base: position 843,179 of record NZ_CP059082.1, read on the forward strand.
GCCGCGCTTGCCGCTCATGCCTGAATGTGCATCTCGATAGCGTGCCCCCGGCACGGGCATATCGACGGTAAAGATCAGTGTCTTGACGCCAGCGGCTTTGGCTCGCTCCAAGACATGCTTCATAAATCCTCTATCTTTCAACACATAAAGCTGAAACCAGATAGGCCGATCAACCGCAGAGGCCACTTCGTCGATTGGACACACCGATACTGTCGACAGTGTAAACGGCACCCCCTTATTAGCAGCTGCCCGCGCAGCTTGCACTTCACCACGCCTAGCATACATTCCTGCCAACCCCACCGGCGCCAAGGCGACCGGCATAGCAAGCGCTTCGCCGAACAGTGTGGTCTCCAATGATAGTGAAGACATATCCTTCAACACACGCTGACGCAAAGCGACACCAGCAAGATCCTCAACATTGCGTCGCAGCGTATGCTCCGCGTAGGAACCACCGTCAGCGTAGTGAAATAGAAAAGGGGGGATACGACGCTTGGCCGCTTGGCGATAATCAGTGGAAGCAGAAATGATCATGGATAGCCCTGTGTAATAGCCCTATACAATGGATGCGCTATACACCGGCGCCCCAAAGTGGAAAATTGGTTTTACCAATTGACAAAAAAACTAGCACCAACAGTAGTGAGCCGCCCTAAGTGTGTCAAACGGTGATATCACTCCTTAGCACCTCATCCCGCTATACTTTAGTTTAAAGTCGCTATTAATGCGTTTTATTAGCGTTAAATCCTACTTCGCAGACGCTTGAGATCAAACCTCAAAGATCTTAATATTGGTCTTACCAATTGCGGACGCAAATCGACATGAGCTATTCAATATGAGCTACCCACCGCTCCGCCAGCAGCGCTTGGCCGATGTAATTACTGAACGCCTTGAAGCTATGATGCTAGAAGGCAGCCTAAAACCAGGCGAGCGCTTACCTCCCGAACGTGAATTAGCCGAACGGTTTGGTGTTTCGCGCCCCTCTTTACGGGAAGCTATTCAGAAACTAGCCGCTCGTGGCCTACTAACCAGCCGCCAAGGCGGCGGCACTTTTGTTAACGATGACCTCAGCAATGGTTATACCGACCCCTTGCTGGAGATGCTCTCTCGTCACGGCGAATTTAACCTAGACTTACTTGAATTCCGCGACGCTATGGAAGGTATATCCGCCTACTACGCTGCGCTGCGCTCAACACCCGCCGATAAGTCCGTGCTTATTCAGCGCTTTGAAGAGCTCGACGGCGGTTTTGCCGGTGCCGACCCTATCCAAGAAGCCAAACTAGATGCAGCGTTCCACTTAGCGATTGCCGAAGCTGCTCACAATGTTCTACTGCTGCATACCATTCGCGGCATTTTTCACCTGCTAGAGAAGAGCATTGTAAATAACCTGGCCCATTTATTCGCCAAGGAGGGTTCGCGCAGTCAGTTAATGCAACAGCACCGCGCCCTACTCAATGCCATTTTGGAAGGCCGCGCGGAGGATGCCCGCACTCGCGCCCATGAGCACTTAGTGTTTGTCGAAGAAGGTCTACTTGAGATGGCGAGGGCTGAGACGCGCGCCCAGCGTGCCCTTCGCCGCGCTCAAGGCAGTAGTAAGACGTCAGCATGAACAGCGCTGGTATGAATAACCAAGCGCCCACCCCCTTGCCGCCACGCTGGCGGCGCCTGTGGCTGCTGGTTATTTCACTCGGCTTGCTGTTTTGCATGTGGCAGGCCGCCCAGTTGGCGCGTGAACAAGCGCTTTCCAACTTACAGGATGATGCCGAAAACGAGCTGCGGCTGTCTGCCGCCAACTTAAACGGCTATTTACTGCGCTACGACTACTTGCCGCAAATGCTTGCCACTCGGGAAGGCGTGCAGCGTTTTTTGGCCTCTCCCGATAGCCAAGACCCGATGCCGCTAAATATGCTACTGGATCGTTTCCGCTTTACAGCGGGGGTTTCAGACGTCTATTTACTCAATCACGATGGCGACACGATCGCCGCCAGCAATTGGCACCGCCCTAACACCTTTATTGGCCAGAACTATGCTTTCCGCTCCTACTACACCGATGCCATTGCCGGAGGCCAGGGGCGCTTTTTTGGTTTGGGCATCAAGTCTCTTGAACGGGGCTACTACTTTTCATCGCCCATATGGCTAGACGACACCTCGCCCGATGCACAGCCAGACGGCGTGCTAGTAGTTAAAGTGCTTTTAGATGATGTTGAAGAGAGCTGGGCTGAGCAGGATGCCGAGCTATTTGTCACTGATAGCGACGACATCATTTTCATGGCCAGCCACCCCGAACTACGCATGAACGCGCTCTACCCACTCACCGATGAGCAGCGTCAAGCCCTAAGAGAAACGCGCCGCTATGCCATGGAGCCATTGTCACCCTCGGGTATTGAAATCAATGCACCTTACCGACAGGGAAGCCAGTTGGTCAGTTTCTCCCAAGGCCCATTGAGCAGTAGCGACTATCTTAGTTTGACCCGACATGTCCCTGAATTTGGCTGGCAAATGCATATTTTAAAGCCGCTAACACCGGTGATTAGCGCTCAGTGGATTGCCGCCCTCATGGCAGGCGGCCTCTACGGAGTGGTCACTCTCGGCGCAGGTATTGGCTGGCAGCGCCTACGGCTGCGCCGTGAACGCGAAGCGTTTGCCGAGCGCGAGCGCAATACCTTGGCACGCGTGCGTGACGAACTTGAGGTAAGCGTAGAGCGCCGCACCCGTGATCTGGTGGCCAGCAACCAACGCCTATCGGATGAAATTGAAGAGCGCCGCCGTGCAGAGGCCAATTTACGCCAGACCCAAGACGAGCTTATTCAAGCCGCCAAACTCGCTGTGTTGGGGCAGCTCGCCGCGGGCATCAACCATGAACTTAATCAACCACTGGCGGCTATTCGCGCTTACGCGGAAAACGCCCGCCGTTTTATGGCATTAGCACGCCACGAAAAAGCGGATGCCAACCTTGAACAAATTGTTGAACTGACCGAGCGTATGGCGGACATCAGCGCTCAGCTGCGCCAGTTTTCACGTAAGAGCAGCGAGCACCAGGAGGCGATTTCGGTACAAGCCTGTATCGACTATGCTCTTCGCCTGTTTCAAAGCCGCCTGCGCGAAGGCAACATCTCCATTACTCAGGAGTGGCCCAATGAAACACTATGGGTGCAAGGCGATCTAGTGCGTCTGGAACAAGTGTTGGTCAATTTAATCGGTAATGCGCTGCAGGCCATGAAAGGCGTACCTGCGCCACAACTTACTCTGGGCGCCCAAATACACCAGCAGCAGGTCATTATTAGCGTTACCGATAATGGCCCTGGCATTCCCGAGGAGCACTTAGGGCATATTTTTGAACCCTTTTTTACCACCAAAGCGCCGGGGAGTGGTTTAGGCCTAGGACTCTCGATTTCGTCGCGTATCATGGACGATTTAGGCGGCAAGTTACAGGCAACTAATCGACCCGAAGGCGGCGCTTGCTTCACTATCGCCCTGCCCCACTCACCGCTAACTCACCCCCAGGAGAACTCCTCGTATGCATGAGCCGTCGACGCTGCCGGTCATGGTGATCGACGACGAACCGCATCTGCGGATCACCGCCAGCCAAACCCTCGAGCTTGCAGGCTACACGCCCTACTGCTTCGAATCAGCGGAACAAGCCCTGGCAGCATTAACACCGGACTTCCCAGGTGTCATTGTCAGTGATATCCGCATGCCGGGAATGGATGGTATGGCACTGCTCCATGAGTTACACAGTCGCGACGCCACTCTGCCGATTATTTTAATCACCGGTCACGGCGACATTTCCACGGCCGTAGAAGCCATGCGCGCAGGAGCATGGGACTTTCTTGAGAAGCCGTTTGCCGGTGATCAGTTGCTGGACGTAGTACGCCGAGGCATAGAGAAGCGCCAACTCAGCTTGGAAAACCACCGTCTTAAAGCTGAACTTGAAGTGCAACAAGCCGCGTTGGGACCGCGACTCGTTGGGCGCACACCCATCATATCCAGGCTCGCGGCGATGATTCAGCGTATCAGCCAAGTAGAAGCCGACGTTCTGCTATTCGGTGAAACAGGTACCGGTAAAGACCTCGTGGCCCGTGCAATTCACGAACGCAGCGGCCGGCGCAACAGCCCCTTTATGGCGATCAACTGCGGCGCGGTGCCCGAAAACACCATTGAGTCCGAGCTGTTTGGCCATGAAAAAGGCGCTTTCACGGGTGCAGTAGAGCGGCGAATCGGCAAGTTTGAACACGCTAACGGCGGCACCGTGTTTCTGGATGAGATCGAATCGATGCCCATGGCGCTGCAGGTCAAGCTGCTGAGGGTGCTGCAGGAACGCAGCGTTGAGCGGTTAGGCGCCAATGAAACAGTTCCGCTCAATATTCGGGTGATTGCGGCCACCAAGGTGGATCTCAAAGCCGCCTCCGAAGAGGGGAGTTTTCGCGAAGACCTTTACTATAGGCTAAACGTTGTCACCCTGCCGCTGCCTGCTCTGCGCGAGCGGCGTGAGGATATCCCCTTGCTGTTCCAGCACTTTGCCGTGGTCGCTGCCAATCGTAGCGGGCTAGAAGCACCGACCCTCGACAGCCCCGCCATTGCCGCCCTGCTGGCCCATGATTGGCCCGGCAACGTGCGCGAGCTGCGGAACCTTGCCGAGCGTTACGTGCTACTGGGCGCCGCCTTTGACTATCGTCTGGATGCGCTGCTGGAAGGGGTCAACGCCGACACCGAAGAGCCTACTTTGCCGCGCCAGGTAGAGCTGTTTGAAAAGAGCCTGATCAGCCAATCTCTGTCGCGCTACCATGGACGGGTAACCGATGTTTGTCACCACTTGGGCATTCCGCGCAAAACCTTTTACGACAAACTTAAAAAGCACGGCCTCAATGCCGACGACTATCGCCACAGCAGCGAGCCTTGATGCAACAACTCCCCCAAGACAGACCAGGGCGGCACCCAGGGCACCAGCGTTAATGTGGCAATCAACATTAGCAGGTTAGACATTGGCCGCCGGCTGTCGCCTAGCTTGAGCGCCGTACCAAACGAGCGTTTTAGCCGCGCGCCTTCAAGATCAACGCTGTATATCTCATCCAAACTCAAGTGGATCAAAAACCCTACTAAGGTGGCCGCACCGTGAGACCACGCTAGCCACGCTGGTTGGCTGAGCAAATTAAAACTTAACGCGGCGGTGAGCAGGCTGCATAGCCCGCCCGCTAGCAGTGAATGCCAAATACCGCGGTGCACGGTAAAACGCGAGAACAGCACCCCCGCCAAATAGCGCACACAGAAGTAGATTCCGCCACAGGCAATCAACAACGCCCCCGGCGTGAGCCATGGCTGTAACAACAAGGCGCCTAATACCAAGGCGGGCACCGAAAGCAGATTGAATATCAAACGGATAGAGTGGGAACGATCAGCATCAATGTCGGGCAAAATGCCGCCAAAGGTGACTAATGCAATCATCACCAGCGCTTGGGAGGGTGGCCACCACTGGCCTTTCCAACCTACGTAAGCTATCAGCATGCCGCCCGCCGCTGCCACCGTAATATGCGTGCGAAAATTAGCCATGACGCGGCATCCTAAAGTCTGCAAAACAGAAAACTGTATAAATTAACAGACTTTTAGTGTTCGCGACATGACTAATTTAAGAAAAAAGGTTGGCTTAGCAATCGCTTAGGGAAAGCCTAGAAAAAGTCGCTAGCGGGTGACTTCGGCCAGAAAGCGGTCTTTCAATTTAACGTAGTTACCTGCGGTATAGGGAAAGAAAGCACGCTCTTTGTCTTTGAGTGGTCGCATTGCTTTGGCGGGGTTACCGGCATACACATAGCCACTCTCCAAATGCTTACCCGGCGTTACCACGGCGCCTGCAGCAATAATGACCTCGTCCTCAACGACCGCGCCATCCATTACAATCGCGCCCATCCCTACCAGGATCCGACTTCCCAAGGTGCAGCCATGCAGTATCGCTTTATGGCCGATGGTCACATCATCGCCAATGGTGAGCGGAAACCCCTCCGGACTAAAATCGCTGGCGTGGGTAATATGTAGCACGCTGCCGTCCTGCACGCTGGTACGCGCACCGATACGAATACGGTGCATATCGCCACGGATAACCGTCATCGGCCAGACAGAGCAGTCGTCACCCATCACCACATCACCAATGACCACACTGGCCGGATCAATATAAACGCGCTCACCCAATTGGGGTTCCATACCTTGATAGGGCCTTAATGCACTACTCATAACTCGCTCCTAGGGTTGTTGGATAGCTTAGAGAATTCAGTTACCCCACTATAGCAACCCGGCCAGCAGAACAATAAAGGTCAGCGGAATCGACACCCAGCGAATGATATTACGCCACACCAGATAGCCACTTTCACCAATGCCTAACGCGCTCACCACTTTATCGCGAGGCATTACCCAAGCCGCAAAAACGGCTATCAATAGGCCGCCCAAAGGCAGGAAAACATCCGGCGGTATACTGCTGACAAGCTCGAAGACATTGCGTCCAAATAGCGGCCGAAATTCCGCCAGGGTTGAAAAAGAGAAGGCCGATAACAGCCCGATCAACCAGACGCTGAGCGCCACAATGGCAGTCGAGATACTGCGACGCAGCCCCAAACCCTGTAACGTTGCGACCATCGGCTCCGCGAGGTTAATGGCCGATGTCCAGGTGGCCAGTAGCAGCAGTAAGAAGAACACGCTCAGCCATACAGAGCCCCAGGGCAGCTCAGAAAACGCAATGGGCAGGGTGACAAACATTAACCCTGGGCCATCAGTGGGATCCATGCCTTGAGCAAACACCACCGAGAAAATAGCGATCCCCGCCAGTAACGCCACACTAATATCGAGCACGGCGACTGCCACAGCGGCTTTAGGCAGGCTTTGCTCTTCCGGCATATAAGCGCCATACGCCATCAAAGCACAGGCGCCCACCGCCAGCGTAAAGAACGCGTGCCCCATGGCGTGCACCACCACCGCGGGGGTTATCGCCTCGAAAGAGGGTAAAAACAGCCACGCCAAGGCGGGGGCAAAGCCATCAGTCGTCGCGGCATAGCCCGCTAATAGCAGCAACAACAGATACAGCAGAGGCATCAGCAGGTTATTGAGCCGCTCTAACCCCTTGGCAACACCCGCCGCCACGACCGTCATGGTCATAAACAGAAATAGCGAGTGGTTGAAGATCAGCAGCCCAGGGTTGGCCAAGAAGGCTTCAAAACCGGCGCCAATCTCTGCGGCACTCGCGCCATTGAAATGGCCGTTAACAGAGGCCACCAAAAACTCAATCGACCAGCCCGACACAACCGAGTAGAACGACAAGATACAGAACACGGTGAACGCCCCGAATAGCCCCAACCAGCGCCAGCGAGGCGAAGCCCCCGCCTCGGCCGCCAAGACACTCAACGCTTGCATTGGCCCGCGTCGCCCGGCACGGCCAATCAGAATCTCCGCCATCATGACCGGAATACCCAGCAGCAGCACAAACGCCATATAAATCAGTAAAAACGCCGCACCGCCGTTCTCTCCGGCCACGTAAGGGAAGCGCCAGATGTTGCCTAACCCCACCGCAGCACCTGTTACCGCCAAGATAAAGGCCCGCTTCGACCCCCAGCGCTCCAGCGTTTCGCTCATCACATGCTCCTGCCATTGGTGGCATTAAAAGGCGGCAAGACTAGCAGGCGCTTGCGTGCAGGCCAAACCCTGGCATTAAACATAGTTGTTGAGGCTAACATTGAAACACAGCACCACCGCCCGCACTGTGTCATTATTATTGCGCGTTTTGCGCTCACTAACGGTTTTTAAAACGATGCCAATCGAGGTGCCCATGTCCACCAATCCGCTGCTTGAAACGCACGCGCTGCCCCCCTTTGCTGAGATTCGCGCCGAGCACGTGGAGCCTGCCGTGGAGACACTGCTAAGCGAAAGCCGAGAGGCCATTGATCGCCTCGCCGAGCAGGCAGCCGCTACCCCGCCTACCTGGGACACTTTTGCAGCGCCCCTTGAAGCGGTGAATGATCGGCTCACCAAGGCGTGGTCACCGGTTTCGCACCTCAATGGCACCATGAACTCGCCGGAAATGCGCGAAGCGTATCAGGCATGCCTTGGGAAGCTCTCCGACTTCGGCACCTGGGTAGGCCAGCACGAAGGGTTGTTTCGTGGCTGGCAAGCATTGAAAGATGGCCCGGCCTGGAAGCACCTGGATGCCGCACAGCGGCGCACCGTGGAGAACGCCCTACGCGATTTCCGCCTTGCCGGTGTTGATCTTCCTGCTGACCAGAAAGCCCGCTACGGCGAGATTCAGTCGCGGCTCTCACTGCTGTCAAATCAGTTCTCCAATAACGTGCTGGATGCTACCCAGGCATGGCACAAGGACATCGATAGCCAAGAGACGTTAGCGGGGGTGCCGGAAAGTGCTCTCGACACCTTAAAAGCCACCGCCGAGGCGAAAGGCGTTGCGGGCTACCGTATTACCCTGGATTTCCCCAGCTTCTTCCCGGTGGTTAGCTATGCCGATAACCGCGAGCTGCGCCGGGAGGTCTATACCGCTTTTGTTACCCGTGCGTCTGATGAAGGCCCAGATGCGGGCAAATTCGATAACGCGGCGATCATGGAAGAGATCCTGGCACTGCGCAATGAAATGGCCCAATTGCTCGGCTTTGCCACCTATGCCGATTACTCTCTCACCACCAAAATGGCGGAATCTCCCGAGCAGGTGCTCGATTTTCTCAACGACTTAGCCCGCCGTGCGTTGCCTCAGGCGAAAGAGGAGTTTGCAGAACTCAGTGCTTATGCCCGAAAAGAACTCGGCCTAGAGACGCTGGAACCGTGGGATGTTGCCTATGCCAGCGAAAAACTACGCGAAGCGCGCCACTCGATCTCCCAGGAGCAATTACGCCCCTATTTTCCAGCACCCCAGGTAATCGATGGCTTGTTTCAGGTGGTTGAACGCCTTTACGGCGTGCGCTTTGAAGAAGATACCCAAGCACCCCGCTATCATGATGACGTGCGCTATTTCCGCATCACCGAAAACGGCCAACCCATTGCCGGTTTCTATCTGGATCTCTACGCCCGCGAAGGTAAGCGTGGCGGTGCCTGGATGGCCGATTGCCGGGTGCGTCGTCAAACCGAGCAGGGTCTGCAACTGCCCGTCGCCTTCCTGACCTGCAACTTTACTGCCCCGGTAAACGGCCGCCCGGCACTGCTCACCCACGACGAAGTCACCACGCTGTTCCATGAGTTTGGCCATGGCCTCCACCATATGCTGACCCAGCAGCAGATCGCCGATATTTCCGGCATTAACGGCGTCGCTTGGGATGCCGTAGAGCTGCCCAGCCAGTTTATGGAAAACTACTGCTGGGAGCGTGAAGGCTTAGATCTACTCGCCAAACACGTGGATAGTGGTGAACCGCTGCCAGCAGAGCTGCTTGAGCGCCTGCAGGCAGCCAAGAATTTCCAGTCAGCCATGGGTATGATGCGCCAAATCGAGTTCTCGCTGTTTGATCTGCGTCTGCACCATGAACTTAGCGCCCCCAGCGCCAGCGATGTGCAAGCCTTGTTAGATGAGGTGCGCGAAGCGGTGTCTGTGCTGCCGAAAGTGCCATTCAACCGCTTCCAAAATAGTTTTGGCCACGTGTTTGCCGGTGGCTATGCGGCTGGTTACTACAGCTACAAGTGGGCTGAAGTGCTCTCGGCGGACGCCTGGAGCGCCTTTGAAGAGACCGGTATTTTCGATCCTGAAACGGGCCAGCGCTTTCGTCGCGAAATCCTGGAGCAGGGCGGCGCCCGCGATGCAGCCGACCTTTTTGTCGCCTTTCGAGGCCGAGAGCCGAGCGTCGAACCGCTACTGCGCCATAGCGGCATTCGCGCTGCTTAAATCTGCAAAACCTATGCGCGCCCTCCACTTAGAGAGCGCGCTCTTGGAGTCTAATGATGTCTAGTGTGAAACGCTTTATCGCCGGTGTTACTTGCCCGCGCTGCGCAGCGATGGATCGGATCCGTGCCTGGGAGCAAAACGGTATTCGCTACCGAGAATGCGTCAGTTGCGATTTCTTCGAGCAACTGCCCATCGAAGAGGATGCGCTTACCGAAATGACCACCCGGGTCAACCAGGTACGTGACGATCAGAAGCAGCAGGATGTGCAACCCGTACGTATTTTGGATCCAGGTAAATCCTCGCGTTAACTCCCTCCCCGCCAAGGATGGCGTGTTCATTCTTTCCTTAACGCCCCACAAGCCGATAGCGTACAGGCAACACCATTTAGTGTGCGGTTATCCGCACACTAAATAACCATTGTCGTGCGAACAATCGGACACTATGACAAAAAGTGCTTTCCACCAAAGTTGAATAAAAAAATCATAAGCATCTGATTTAAAAATCATAACCCTTAAATGGCACAACTATCGCTGTTATATACCTTGGATACCCTGCTTAACGCAGTATCGACTGGCCGCATTTATCGACGCTGTCAGTATATAACCCCAATAACAGCTAGGAATTTTCGCCATGCGCAAACATATGCCTAAAACGTTCACTCTTCTCGCCAGCAGCGCCCTGCTTGTAGCCGCTGCCAGCAGTGCCCAAGCGCAAGCAGACCGTTCTGATTGGCCCGACAACTTTACCGTGGGCACCGCTAGCCAAGGCGGCACTTACTTCGTCTACGGTTCAGGCTGGGCCAACTTTATCGCTGATGAGCTGGGTGTATCTGGCGGTGGTGAAGTCACCGGTGGCCCGACTCAAAACCTGGCACTGGTGCACACAGGCGATATGGCATTTGGCTTAACCACCATGGGCCCGGCTTCTGATGCCGTTAAAGGTGAAAGTCCGCTAGCGCCTGGAATGAAGATGGACAATGTATGCGCCATGTTCCCCATGTATGAAACGCCGTTCTCCATTACCGCGCTTTCTGACAGCGGTATTGAGTCAATTTCCGATATTCCTGATGGCGCGCGCATCGGTTTTGGCCCGGCTGCCTCAACCTCTGACACCTACTTCCCAGCGATTCTAGAAACCCTGGGCGTTAACTTTGAGCGTCGCAACGGCGGTTGGTCAGACTTGGGCGGTCAACTGCAGGATGGCCTGCTTGACGTGGTCGCCTTCGCTGCCGGTATTCCGATTCCCGCCGTTAGCCAGTTAGAAGTACAAACTGACGTCAACATTATTGAGTTTAACGAGGAAGAGCTGGCCACGGTGCTGGAAAACTTCCCTGTAGCTGAATTCATGATTCCGGCCAACACCTATACGACGCTGGAAGAAGATGCCCGCGCTGTCTCCATGTGGAACTTCGCTATCGCAGGCTGCGACCTGCCGGAAGATTTCGTTTATGAAGTCACCAAGGCGACCATGGAAAACAACGACCGCATGCGCTCTGTGCACCGCAGCGCTGAAACCACCATTCCAGAAAACATCAAGCACAACACCGTGCTGCCGTTTCACCCCGGCGCTGCACGCTGGTACGAAGAGAACGGCTATGAAATTGCTGATGACATGATCAACTAAGCAACGTTTACCGTTCTGACTGCCCCGTTTCCGGCCCAGCCGGGCGGGGCAGCTTTCGCTGCTGCTACCCCTTTGTCTGCTTTTGCTGTGAGGGTGAACTCTAATGAGTCACAAAACCGACCAAGACCCCAATGATCTCAAGGATGATGCCCACGCGGCGTCAGTGATACCAGAGTCCATTGCCGATGGTGTCGATGAAGACGTTGTTGAACCCAATCGCCGCCTGTTTACGGGCTGGCAGTTCCTACTGTTTGCGGCATTAGCGATCGCTTACTCAAGTTTCCATCTGATTTCACTCAACGTGTATCCGATGGAAACCTGGTCGTTTCGTATCGTGCATATTGCCGGTGCGCTTATTCTCGGTTACGGGCTCTTTTCTGGTGCCCGTTTTGCCGACGACGATCACCAGGCGTCAGGTGCCTGGATCAAATGGATTAGCTACGCGTTACTGATTCCTGCCGCCTATACTCTGGCGCAAGTTCTGTTGATGTATCAAACGCTCAGCGGCGGCGCCATGCGCATCGACCCGAGCATTGAAAACTGGCACTACGGCTACCCGCTAATGGCGACGACAGCGGCGGCTGTTGTGTTGTCATGGTTTTATCGTCAGGCACGGCATCGCTTCAATCCTGCAGACTTGGTACTGATGGTCTGCGCGCTGGCCAGCGCTGGTTATTTGTTAGTGGCTTACAACACCAATATCCGCATGTCGACGGGTACCTCTTTCGCACCGTCAGGCATTTCCTGGGCGGCGATTGCGGGCTCACTACTGATTCTGGAGCTCACTCGCCGGGTCGCAGGCCTGGCCCTGGTGGTTATTTCTGCGGTTTTCCTGACCTACGTTTTCGCCGGGCCCTATCTGCCAGGCTTTTTAGGCTATCCGGGGCTGTCACTACAGCGCTTCTTTAGCCAGGTGTATACCGACGCAGGCATTCTCGGCCCCACCACCGCCGTGTCGTCGACCTATATTATTCTGTTCATTATTTTTGCTGCCTTCCTACAGGCCTCTAAAGTAGGCGACTACTTCGTTAACTTTGCCTTTGCCGCAGCTGGCCGTGCCCGTGGAGGCCCTGCCAAGGTGGCCATTTTTGCCTCTGGCTTGATGGGTATGATTAACGGTACTTCGGCAGGTAACGTGGTTTCCACCGGCTCATTGACCATTCCCCTGATGAAGAAAGTCGGCTACCCATCACGTAGCGCAGGCGCGATTGAGGCAGCCGCCTCAACCGGTGGGCAAATCATGCCGCCGATTATGGGCGCGGGCGCGTTCATCATGGCCGAAGTGACCGGTATTCCCTATACCGAAATCGCCCTTGCCGCTGTTATTCCGGCGATTCTGTATTTTGCCTCTATCTATTTTATGGTCGACTTTGAAGCCGCCCGTAAAGGCATGCGTGGCATGCGCAAAGATGAGATTCCGCTGTTCTCGAAGCTGGTAAAACAGGTCTATCTGTTCGCGCCGATTATTATCCTGATTGTCGCCCTGTTTATGGGCTACTCGGTGATCCGCGCGGGCACCTTGGCCACGGCGTCAGCCGCAGTGGTTAGCTGGCTCTCACCCAATAAAATGGGCTTTCGGGCGATTCTTAAAGCGCTGCAAATAGCGGGCACTATGTCGATTCAGATTATCGCTGTGTGCGCCTGCGCGGGCTTAATCGTCGGGGTTATCTCGCTGACCGGTGTGGGCGCGCGTTTCTCGTCACTGCTACTTGGCTTAGCGGGCGTGAGCCAACTGCTGGCACTAGTGTTCGCCATGCTGATCAGTATTCTACTCGGCATGGGTATGCCTACTACCGCTGCCTATGCGGTGGCCGCTTCCGTGGTCGCTCCCGGCTTGATCAATATCGGCATTGAACCGCTAATTGCTCACTTCTTTGTGTTCTATTTTGCGGTCGTCTCCGCGATTACACCCCCTGTTGCCTTGGCCTCCTATGCCGCGGCCGGTATCTCCGGCGACAACCCCATGGGCACCTCGGTGGCCTCGTTCAAGATTGGCTTGGCCGCGTTCATTGTGCCGTTTATGTTCTTCTACAGCCCGGCCATGCTGATGGAAGGCTCACCGATGCAGATTCTGCGCGTTGGGTTAACCGCGACGCTGGGCATTGTGCTGCTTTCTGGTATGGTTCAAGCGTGGTTCTTTGGCCCCGTTAACCTAGTGCAGCGTGTCGTCATGCTGGTGGGCGCGCTGTTTTTAATCTACGGCGGTATCTATACCGACATTGCCGGCCTTGCGATTGGTATCGTGCTATTCATGATGCAGCGTAAGATGCACGGTGGTGGTAGCAAAACGGCGCAAGCTGGCTGATTGATTTAAGCCGTTAAATGCTAAGCGTAAAAAAACCCCGCTCAACAATTGTTGAGCGGGGTTTTTAATGGCTGCAAGGTAGGCAAAGAAAAGAGGCTTGGTTAACCAGCCAGGTTATCGACGATTTTCAGCACCGGCGCCGCTTGGTTAAGCGTGTAGAAGTGCAGGCCTGGCGCGCCGCCCTCCAGCAATCGCTGGCAAAGACGGCTCACTACATCGGTGCCAAAGGCAGCAATCGCTTCGCTGTCGTCGCCATAGGACTCCAGCTGCTTGCGAATCCAGCGCGGGATCTCGGCTCCACAGGCGTCAGAGAAACGCGCCAGCTTGGTGTAGTTGGTAATCGGCATGATACCGGGAATAATCGGCTGCTCGACGCCCAGCGCACGGGCTTTATCAACGAAGTTGAAATAGGCGTCAGCGGTGAAGAAGTACTGGGTGATGGCCATATTGGCGCCCGCCTTCATTTTACGCGCAAAGTTTTCCACATCCTTATCAAGATTAGGCGCCTGTGGATGAGATTCAGGATAAGCAGCCACTGCGATGTCGAAATGGTCGCCCGTCTCCGTGCGAATAAACTCAACCAGTTCGTTGGCATAACGTAGCTCACCAATGCTTCCCATACCTGAGGGCATATCACCACGCAGCGCGACGAGGCTCTCGATCCCTTCCTCGCGGTACTGCGCCAGCAGATCACGCAACTGCGCTTTTTCACTGCCAATGCAGGAGAGATGCGGAGCGGTATTAATACCGCTTTCACCGACCGCACGCACCACCTCACGAGTACGCGCTTGGGTAGACCCACCAGCACCGTAAGTAACTGAGAAAAAACGTGGTTTTCGGGCGGCCAGTTCATCGCGAACGTGGATCAGCTTGTCGCGCCCAGCATCGGTACTGGGCGGAAAGAATTCAAAGCTGATACCTAGCGGATGCTCATGGCTGCTCATGGGGTTTCCTTATTAGTGATCAAAAGTGATGATATTTTGAGGTATTCTCGCTGTTCCAGCGCGCTGGGGCTAATGAAAGATTCCACGCTTGGCCTTTAATTCGGCTCATGTTAGCGGGCCACCACATACGACGGGAGGATAAATGGATCTTGCACCTGGGGCGCTCGTTGGGCCGCTACTCATGCTACTCAGCTACGTGGGGCTAGGCTGGCTCGCCGCCCAACGACTCAAGCTAGATCCTCGCCCGATTGCGACGCTGCTGGTTTACCTGATAGCGCCTTTTACGATTTTTCGCGCGCTGATGAACGGCGGCCCAACACCTGACTACCTCTTACTCACATTAGCACTGTTCATTCTGGCAAGCCTGATGGCACTGGTGGTACAGCGTATTACTCGCCACCGTTTTGGTGAACAGGAGGCTGCTCTGTTGGCGTTCTCCTCAGGAACGGGTAATACCGGCTATTTCGGCCTACCGATTGCGCTGATTTTGCTCCCCCCTGAAGGCGTTACTCTTTACCTGTTCTGTATGCTGGGGATTAATATTTACGAATTCACCGTGGGCTTTTACCTTAGCGCACGCGGACGTTTTTCCGTACGTGAGAGTCTGATCAAAATTTCTCGCTTACCGCTTATCTATGCGTTCCTATTCGCGTTACTGCTTAGCGCCCTTGAAATAACCATACCCGCTGCAGTAATGAGTTCGCTGCAAGTCTTCCCCGCCACCTACACGCTGCTGGGCATGATGATTATTGGCATGACGCTTAGCCAAGTAACGCTTGCCGCCTGGGATTCACGCTTTGTAGCCACCTGCCTGGGTCTTCGCTACCTGCTCTGGCCGCTCGTTATGTTGGGGGCCGCTTTAATACTACAGTGGGCGGCGCCTCTTTCCACGGAACTGGCCATGGCGCTGCTGTTGATAGGCGTAGTACCCATGGCTTCCAACGTAGTGGTGGTGGCCATGGAGCTGGGCATTCAACCGCAAAAAGGCGCATTAGCGGTGCTGGTGACGACACTGCTCGCGCCGCTGCTGATTCCGCTTTATCTGGGTTTGATGCTGCGTCTCACAGGACTAGGCTAAAAACCAGCCACACCTGCTTCGTTAAGCTGTCGAGCCATGTGCTGTATCTCGGGGTGGCTAAAAAATGCTACCAGCGCGTCAGCGCGAACCGGGCCAACGCCGGGAACGGCTTGCCACTGTTCGCGCTGGTAGCCCGCTAGCTCATCCCAATCCCCGCGAACCGACTCGCTACCTGGCGGCGCCCCCAGCGCGCTTAACCAGGCCGAAAACGACTTGCCCTTGGCGACTTGAAACTGTTCCAGTAACGTTTCAGCGGTCGCCTCACCAATGCCGTAGGCCTGTTGCAGCTGGCGCGGTTCGACATCCAGCCAGTCCAGTAAATGCGTGACTACGCCCGCATCCATTAGCGCTTGCCAAGTACCTTCACCGATACCCTGCATACCAAGCTGCTCGCCAAGGTAGCTAAGCCGCGCCAGCAATTGATCATCGCAGCCGGGCGTTAATTCAAAGCAGCTCAGCAGGTTAAAGCGCTGGGGTGAAGGCGGTGACAGCGGCGAGCGCTCCTGGGTGTGCCACACCACCTCGGTTAACTGGGGAATCGTTAATCCCGCTAGCGAAATCGCCACTTGGTCACCGGGACGGACATCCAGTGACTCCCAGCGCTCCAGTGAGCCTAACGAGACGCGGCTAATACGCCGCCCCTCCAGCAGCACCGGATTAAGCCACACCAGCGGCGTCACACGCCCAGTGCGCCCAACGCGAAACTCAATGCCGCGCACTTCCGCTAGCGCCTGCTGGGCGGGATATTTCCAGGCAATGGCCCATTCAGGCGGTGATGATGACCAGCGGCGTACACCGGGTCGCTCGGCTTGCTTAATCACCACCCCGTCGGTAGCAAACGGCAACGGCCCGTTAAACCAACTATCGCGCCAATAACCGGCATCATGGCGGTCATCCAGCGGATGAGTGTAGTCAGCGCTATCAAAGCCCAGTTCACTTAGCCGTGCTAAACGTTCCTGCATTGCGGTAGGGCCATCGGGCCAGCCCCAGACAAACAGGCCAATACGCTCAAGGGTGGCCGCTGTGGGGGAGGCTTGTGCCATTGCTCCCGCCACGGCACCCCGTGCACCCGATGCGGGTGAACGCGACTGCACGTGTTGGCTTAACCGCCAATACAGCTCGCCTTGGAGTACTGCAGAAATAGGCTCGGGTAGCGTATTGGGAATGGCTGGGAGTTGCCGGGCACGGGCCGTCCAATCCTGGCCCCGCTCGCCATCGCCACGGCTAACGGCTTCGACCAGTTCGCCATTTTCATAGCGCAACGTAATCGCCACGCCGTCCACTTTGGGCTGGATCCACAGGTCTTCGCGGCGGCTGGTAAAACGTCTGACGCCATCGTCATCGGCTTTATCAAGCCCACGCTGCGCAGCCGGATGCTCAAGAGTGCCGCTGCTACGTGTAACGCGTGTAAGCGGGCGATGATCCGGTACAGTGCCCAGGCAACGCTGCCAAGTGGCTAGGCGCTCAACCGCTTGGTCGTAAAGGGCATCATCGATCAGCGCGGCGCCCTCGTCATGGTAGGCAGTGTCCCAGCGGTGAACCTGCTCAGCCAGCGCCTTGCTTTCGCGGCTTAGGCGCTCCTCCGGCCAATCAGGGCATTGGGCAGCCTGTGCGGAAAAAGTGACAAGCCAGATAAGGCTACCCAATAGCCAAGTTCGTACACTCAACAACATTGCTTACCCCCGCGGTAACACATCAGCTTTTAGGCTTAGCCTAACGCAACGGACATAAAAAAAGCCCCTCGGCCGAAGCCAAAGGGGCGATTTAATCCATTTCTTACAAACGGTGTAGCGAATCTCTTACAAACCGGCGGCCTTACGCAGTGCTTCAGCCTTATCAATCTTTTCCCACGGGAAGGCGGTAAAGGTTTCGGTATGCGCTTGGCCTTTATCATCGTTCCAGGTGTAGCTGTGCTCGAACGGTGCCCGGCCAAAGTGGCCGTAAGCGGCGGTGAGCTGATACATCGGGTGCAGCAGGTCAAGCATTTTGGTGATCGCGTAGGGGCGCAGATCAAAGTGCTCGCGAACCAGTGCAACGATCTTGGCATCGTCAATTTTACCGGTGCCGAAGGTATCGATGGAGACCGACGTCGGCTCGGCAACGCCAATCGCGTAGGAGACCTGAATCTCACACTTGTCAGCCAGGCCTGAGGCCACCACATTCTTGGCCACATAGCGGCCCGCATAGGCAGCGCTGCGATCCACTTTAGAGGGGTCTTTGCCCGAGAACGCACCACCACCGTGGCGTGCCATGCCGCCATAGGTGTCGACGATAATTTTACGTCCAGTCAGCCCACAATCACCTACCGGGCCGCCAATCACGAATTTGCCGGTCGGGTTGATATGGTACTGGGTGCTGTCATCCAACCACTCAGCGGGGATCACCTGCTCGATGACCTCGCGCTTGATCATTTTGCGCAGGTCTTCCTGATCAATATCTGGGTCGTGCTGGGTAGAGAGAACGATGGCATCGACACCGCAGGGCTGGCCTTCGGCGTTATAGCGGAAGGTTACCTGACTCTTGGCATCCGGGCGTAGCCACGGCAACAGGCCATTTTTACGCAGTTCGGCCTGACGTTCGACCAGCCGGTGAGAGTAGTGGATCGGTGCCGGCATAAAAGAGTCGGTTTCGTTAGTCGCGTAGCCAAACATCAAGCCCTGGTCGCCAGCGCCCTGATCTTCCGGTTTGCTGCGGTCAACGCCTTGGGCAATCTCGACACTCTGCTTGCCAATCAGGTTAACCACGCCGCAGGTCGCGCCGTCAAAGCCCACGTCGGACGAGTTATAACCAATGCTGATAATCACATCACGCACGAGGGTTTCTAAATCGACCCAGGCGGAGGTGGTAATTTCACCGGCAATGATCGCCACCCCGGTTTTCACCATGGTTTCACAGGCAACGCGGGCCTGTTTATCGCGGGCGATAATGGCATCTAGCACTGCGTCAGAGATCTGATCGGCAATCTTATCGGGATGACCTTCGGAGACGGACTCGGAGGTAAACAGGGAATATTCGCTCATCGCGCACTCTACCCTCTGTATGACGGCTGTATTTAATCCACAGCATCAGCAGGAAATCATGGCAGGTGTCCCCTGCCCGTATTAGTGAAGCGATAGCATTACTTTTCTACCGCGTCGGGAGGCAGAGTCTACACGCTGTCGGCGATGCTTCCCAGAACGTGATCCCCAGAATTTGCCGCTACATTTGCCGCAACATGGGAAGTCAGCGACAATAGCGCCTTTATAATTTCTGTTTTCAGGCGAGGAGCACCCCCATGCCGTCCCGTTTTGAGCTAGCCAATGCCATTCGCGCCCTGTCCATGGATGCCGTTCAGAAGGCCAAATCCGGCCACCCGGGCGCCCCCATGGGTATGGCTGATATCGCCGAGGTGCTATGGAATGACTACCTCAAGCACAATCCCGAAGACCCCAAGTGGGCCGATCGCGACCGCTTTGTGCTCTCCAATGGCCACGGCTCCATGCTGCTTTACTCGCTGCTCCACCTCAGCGGCTACGAGCTGAGCCTGGAACAGCTGCAGAATTTCCGCCAGTTGCACTCGCCTACTGCCGGACACCCGGAATTCGGCTACGCGCCGGGCATTGAGACCACCACTGGCCCGCTGGGTCAGGGCTTTGCTAACGCCGTGGGTTTTGCCATCGCGGAAAAAACCCTGGCGGCGCAATTTAACCGCCCCGGCCACACCATCGTCGATCACCACACATGGTGCTTTGTAGGTGACGGCTGCTTAATGGAAGGTATCTCCCACGAAGCGGCCTCTCTGGCCGGTACCCAGCAGTTGGGTAAGCTGATCACTGTATACGACGATAACGGCATCTCCATTGATGGCGAAGTGGAAGGCTGGTTTACCGACGATACCGCCAAGCGTTTTGAAGCTTACGGCTGGCACGTGGTGCCCAATGTGGATGGCCACAAGCCTGAAGAGGTTAAAGCCGCTATTGAGCTGGCCAAGAGCCACGACGATAAGCCGAGCCTGATTATCTGCAAGACCATCATTGGCTTTGGTGCCCCCAACAAGCAGGGCAAGGAAGACGCCCACGGCGCCCCCTTAGGCGACGACGAAGTGGCCCTGGCACGCACTCAGCTCGACTGGCCCCATGCGCCCTTCCATATTCCCGAGCCGATCTACTCCGCCTGGGATGCCCGTGAAGCGGGCAAAGCGGCTCAGCAGGCGTGGGACGCGCGGTTTGCCCGCTATGCTGAAGCCTTCCCCACGGAAGCGCGGGAGTTCACCCGCCGGATGAAGCGCCAGTTACCCGCGGAACTGCCCACCGAAGCCTTGATCGAGCAGGCCCAAGAGCGTGGCGAGACCATTGCGTCACGCAAAGCCTCGTTCGAAGCACTCAATGTGATTGGCCCACAAATGCCGGAACTGCTGGGTGGCAGTGCCGACCTGGCGCCGTCTAACCTGACCTTCTGGAAAGGCGCCAAAGCGATCACCCCGGAAGACGCCAGCGGCAACTACCTGCACTACGGTGTGCGTGAGTTCGGCATGGGGGCGGTCATGAACGGCATCGCCCTGCACGGCGGTCTGGTACCTTACGGTGCAACCTTCCTGATCTTTATGGAGTACATGCGTAACTCGATTCGCATGGCGTCGCTGATGGGCCAACAGGTGATTTACGTGTTTACCCACGACTCCATCGGCCTGGGTGAAGATGGCCCGACTCACCAGCCCATTGAGCAGCTCACCAGCCTGCGCACCACGCCGAATCTAAACACCTGGCGCCCCTGTGATGCGGTCGAAACCGCCGCCGCCTGGGATGCGGCGATTAAGCGTCACTCCGGCCCCACGGCGCTCGTACTGTCACGCCAGAACCTGCCTCACCAGCAGCGCACGAAGGCGCAGTTGGCAGCGATTCAAAACGGGGCGTATGTTCTGAAAGATAGCGCAGGTACGCCGGAGTTGATTCTGATTGCCACTGGTTCTGAAGTCGGCCTGGCCATGGACGCCGCCGCCGAGCTCGAGCAGCAAGGCAAAGCGGTACGCGTGGTCTCCATGCCCTCGGCCTATCGCTTTAACGGCCAGGATGCCGAGTACCGTGAGAGCGTACTGCCTAAGGCGGTCACCAAGCGTATCGCCATCGAAGCCGCCCATGCCGACTACTGGTACAAGTATGTGGGTCTTGACGGCCGCGTGATCGGCATGACCACCTACGGTGAATCCGCACCAGCGGGGGATCTGTTCAAGCACTTCGGCTTTACCGTCGACAATGTGGTCAAGCAAGCCAACGAACTACTCGGCTAAGCCATGCCAGCACTCAGTGGCTTTCTATGGCTGATTAGCTACTGGCTTATCGGTGAAGTGGTAATCCATTTCACCGCTTTGCCGATCTCGTCAGGCGTGATCGGCATGTTGCTGCTCTGCGCTACGCTCGCCGTTCGAGGCCGAGTCCCTACTAGCATTGCCGCTGCCGCCCAACCACTCATTGCGCTACTCGCCATGCTGATTATGCCTGGCGTTGTGGGTGTGTTTTTCATCATCGGTGAACTGGCCGGGCAGTGGAGTGCCATTCTTATTGCCTTGGTGTTGGGTACGTTACTCAGCGTGATAACCACGCTGTGGCTGCTCAAGCGACTAATCGGGCAGCCGCATGTCCGCTGATACACCGCTGCTCACTCTATTAACCACCACCCCGCTATTTGCGGTGGGGTTAACGCTCGCCGCTTATTTGCTTGGTAGTGCTCTGTTCCAGCGTTTAAAGCGCCCTTCTTGGCTTCCCGCTATTTTGATCGCGGCGCTGCTACTGGCGGGAGCGTTAGCGCTGATAGGGCTGCCTTACGCTACCTATCAGCAGGGGGCCACATGGCTAACGGTGCTATTGGGGCCAGCCACGGTGGCGCTGGGTATGCCGCTTTATCAACAGTTGCCGCGGATTGTTGAATTATGGCGACCATTGGCGATTTGTTTACCCATCGCCGCAACGCTGGCGGCTTGCTATTCACTGGCAATTGCTTGGTTACTGGGCAGCTCGGACACCATACTCGCTTCCATTGCCGCTAAATCGGTAACCGCGCCTATCGCTATCGGCATTACGGAACAGCTTGGTGGTACGGTAGCCCTGCTGTTGGGTGCGCTGTTGGTCACCGGGGTGATCACGATTCCCTGTGTCAGCCTCGCTGCGCGTTGGCTGCATATTGACGATGAGCGCTTGATCGGTTTCGCCTTGGGGCTTAACGGCCATGCCATTGGCACGGTAAGAGCATTTGAGATCAGCCCCACCGCTGGGGCTTTTGCATCACTGGGCATGAGCCTTACCGGTATTTTCACTGCAGTGCTGCTGCCACTCGCCTGGCGATTAATAAGCATGGGCAGCTGATAGGCACCAGCAGTTGATAAGAATCGTCCGCTGAAATACGTTATCATCGCAACGAGTTCTAGCCTATTTCGATTATTGTTGATTCACTTTTAAGAGCCACCCTTCTGCATGGCTAATTCTGCTCCCAAGTATCGCATCGCCATTAACGGTTACGGACGCATTGGCCAATGCGTGTTGCGGGCGCTCGTCGAGCGGCGACATCCCGAACTTGAAGTGGTCGCCATTAATGAACTCTCTGATCTCGCGACCATCACCTATCTAACCCGTTACGACACCACCCATGGCCGCTTTCCCGGTGACGTCGATAACGACGGTCAGTACCTTATCGTCAACGGCCAGCGCATCCAGGTACTCTGCGAACAAGATCCACACAAGTTACCCTGGAAGGCGCTTGATGTGGATCTGGTGCTGGAGTGCTCCGGGAGCTTTAAAGATCGTGCCACCGCTGAGCTGCACTTAGCGGCAGGCGCTAAGCGGCTGCTGTTTTCCCAGCCAGCGGAAAATGATGTCGATGCCACCATTGTGTGGGGCATTAATGAAGGTGAGCTGGCGCTTTCCCAGCGCATACTCTCTGCCGCTTCGTGCACCACCAACTGCCTGGTGCCGCTGTTGACCGTTCTGGATGAAGCTCTCGGCCTTGAGCACGGTGTCACCACGACGATTCATTCGGCGATGAATGACCAGCCGGTGATCGATGCCTACCACCAGACCGACCTGCGTCTGACCCGCTCGGCAATGCACTCCATTGTGCCGGTGGATACCGGCTTGGCGCTGGGTATTAGCCGCTTGATGCCCAATCTTGCGAACCGCTTTGAGTGCCTGCACGTACGTGTTCCCACTATCAATGTCTCTGCCATGGACGTGGCACTCACCGTCAGCCGCGACACTCACCGCGACGATGTAAATAACCTGCTGCTGGCCGCCAGTCAGCAGCGCTTAAAGGGCGTGCTTGGCTATACTGAAGCGCCTATGGCGTCGGTTGATTTTAATCACGACCCTCGCTCAGGCATCCTGGACGCTACCCAAACCCGAGTGGCTGGCAAGCGCCTTATCAAACTGCTGTGCTGGTTCGACAATGAGTGGGGGTTCGCTAACCGTATGCTCGATATTAGCCAGCGACTGGCCAGACTTTCGACAGAAACGTAACCTATTTGCATTAACTGTTTATATTGAGTTCCACGGCCTAAACACGAGGAAACCGCTTCCATGAATGTAAAAAAGATGACTGACCTTCCCCTGGAAGGACAACGCGTGCTGATTCGTGAAGATTTGAATGTGCCCATCAAACATGGCCGCGTCTCCAGCGATGCCCGCCTGCGCGCCGCACTGCCGACCATTCAAGCCGCCGCAAAGGCTGGGGCGAAGGTGATGTTGATGAGCCATTTAGGGCGCCCCACCGAAGGTGAACCCGCTGAGGAGTTTTCCCTCGCGCCGGTGGCTGAGCACTTGGGTGAACTGTTAGGCCGCCCAGTGCCGCTGATCAAAGCCTATCTCGGTGAAACGGTCGGCGAAACGCTGGATCTCGCCAATGGCGACGTCGTACTGCTAGAGAACGTGCGCTTTAACAGCGGCGAGAAAAAAGATGATGAGCAGTTGGCGAAACAGTACGCCGCGCTGTGCGATATCTTTGTGATGGACGCTTTTGGCACCGCCCACCGTGCCCAAGCCTCTACCCATGGCGTGGCGCGTTTTGCCCCTAGCGCCTGCGCTGGCCCTTTGCTTGCCCAGGAACTCGATGCACTTGAGAAAGCGCTGGCACACCCGGCTCGGCCCATGGCAGCCATCGTCGGCGGCTCGAAGGTCTCTACCAAGCTGGATGTCCTCACCGCGCTGGCTGATAAATGTGATCAACTGATTGTCGGCGGCGGCATCGCCAACACCTTTATTGCCGCCGCGGGGTACAATGTCGGTAAATCACTCCATGAGGCTGATTTGGTGGGCCAAGCCAAAGCACTGATGGAGAAGGTCTCGATTCCACTTCCTACCGATGTTGTCGTTGCCACCGAGTTTTCTGAGTCGGCCAAGGCCGTTGTCAAGCCGGTCGACCAGGTGGCTGATAACGAGATGATTCTGGATATTGGCCCAGACACCGCTGCACATTTGGCCAGCATGCTTAAGGATGCTGGCACTATTTTATGGAATGGGCCTGTCGGCGTCTTTGAAATCGATCAATTCGGTAAAGGTACCCAGGTAATCGCCCAGGCTATCGCTGATAGCGCAGGTTTCTCTATTGCCGGTGGCGGCGATACCTTAGCGGCCATTGATAAATATGCTATTGCGGATCGCGTTTCGTACATTTCAACCGGTGGCGGCGCCTTTCTTGAGTATGTCGAAGGCAAGCAGTTGCCTGCCGTTGCTGCACTCGAAGCCGCCGCCAAACGCGGTTAACATTACACGACTTGAATCTAAACACTCACCATCGTTCAAACTGGTAGCTCAGTCTTTAAACCCAATTTTGACAACCCAGTCTTTACAACATAGATAAGGTAACTTCATGGCTTTGATCAGCATGCGCCAGATGCTCGACCACGCCGCCGAATATGGTTACGGCATTCCGGCGTTCAACGTCAACAACCTTGAGCAGATGCGCGCCATTATGGAAGCCGCTGATGCCACCGATTCGCCGGTCATCGTGCAAGCATCTGCCGGTGCACGCAAGTACGCGGGTGCGCCCTTCCTGCGCCATCTGATTTTGGCGGCCGTCGAAGAGTTTCCGCATATCCCTGTGGTCATGCACCAGGATCACGGCACCAGCCCTGCGGTCTGCCAGCGTTCTATTCAGCTCGGCTTCTCCTCGGTGATGATGGATGGCTCGCTGGGTGAAGATGGTAAAACGCCCACCGACTACGACTATAACGTCAATGTTACCCGCCGCGCGGTGGAAATGGCTCACGCCTGTGGCGTTTCCGTCGAAGGCGAGTTGGGCTGCCTGGGCAGCCTGGAAACCGGCATGGCCGGTGAAGAAGACGGTATTGGCGCGGAAGGCAAGCTGGATATGGAGCAACTGCTTACCGACCCAGAAGAAGCCGCAGAGTTTGTGAAAGCGACCCATGTGGACGCACTGGCGATTGCCATTGGCACCAGCCACGGCGCTTACAAGTTCACTAAGCCGCCTACCGGTGACACGCTCTCTATCCAGCGTATTAAAGAGATCCACGCGCGAATTCCGGACACCCATCTGGTCATGCACGGCTCTTCTTCTGTTCCCCAGGAGTGGCTGGAAGTGATTAACCAGCACGGCGGTGAGATCCCCGAAACGTACGGCGTGCCAGTCGAAGAGATCGTTGAGGGCATTAAGCACGGCGTGCGTAAGGTCAACATCGACACCGACCTACGCTTGGCGTCTACCGGTGCCGTGCGTCGCTTCCTGGCTGAGAACCCGTCAGAATTCGACCCACGTAAGTTCTTGAAAGAGACCGTTACCGCGATGCGCGATCTATGTATCGCCCGCTACGAAGCCTTTGGTACGGCCGGCAATGCCAGTAAGATTAAGCCGATCAGCTTGGAAGAGATGTTCCTGCGCTATGAGCGCGGCGAACTGGCTCCCAAGGTAAAATAAGCTTGTAATTGGCCCACTTTCGAAAAAGACGACCAACCGGTCGTCTTTTTTTGTGGCTAATTAAATAGATATTGCAATGCAGCATAGATGCGCTAACACTGGAGATGAGGTCACGATGTCTCGTGTTCCAGCAAGGAGGCCACAACGCTGATGAAACCCACAACTTCCCTTCCCCTAATGCCCACTCCCCCGGTAGCGATGTTCGATATATGGAAAGTCGGTATCATGGCCTTTGAGCTATGGTCGACGTCTTTGTCGACGATCACTATGCGAAATCATTTATGGCAAACACAGCCGTTTTTCAGCCCCAAAATGATGCAAGAAAATCAACGTATGGTCACCGAAAAACTCGAGGCCAGCATGGAAGCTGGCCTCGTCATGCAAAAAGCGCTGCTCAACTCAATGAGCGGCAAGCAGGCTCCCTGGTGGGTGACCAGCCAGCGCACAATGAAGCCTTACCATCAGCGTAGTAGCGCTAACTCGCGCCGACTCGCCCAGTAACGCTTAGGCACTGACGTTATTCATTATCGTCGGTGTCATCCTCGTCATCTTCGCTATTCTCTTCTTCGCTACTGTGAATAGCATCGTCGGGACTACCAGTGCCGCCCGTGCCCGCCTCTGGGTTTCGCTCTTCACTCTCACCAGATTCTAACTCGACGTCAGCCTCGCCCTCGCTAGTGGCTACTTCTTCGTTTTTCTCTTCCTCCTCTTCTTCTTCACGGACGCGTGCCTGCTCATCAGCGCCTTCGGAATCGCTAGAAGAAGCGCCTTCACCTTCATCACGCTTTACTGATCCCGCTTTAATGCCGTACTCCTCTTCAAGCGTTTCATCATCCAGAGGTTCGTGCTGTTCACCCTCAGACGCATGATTATCAGCAAACACATAGCCAGTGGTCGTTAATAAGGCAGCGCTAAGTGCAAAGGGTAGAAACCAAGGGGTTAATCGCATTAGGCATTCTCCATGTTGTGATTATGAAAGAATAGTGCATCCCCACTATCTCTTCAGCGCAGCTGAGGCATTTCCATCGCTTGTACTACTGCGTCTGCTGACGCTAGATGGCCTACAACAGTAGCCAGCAAAATGAGTGTAGCCATTTAAGCTGGCTCAAGAGTCACGTTCAGGCAAGCAAAAAATAACAAAACAGTGTTCACAAATGACGTAAAATCCCGTTCAATAGCAGTATGGATGGCTTCAACTAACACTGGCAGTGCATAAGCCGCTGCAAGGAACCACAATGCCGCTCCCACTTTTGCTGTTTGACTGTGATGGCACTCTTGTCGATAGCGAGCCGCTACTGGCTGAAGAGATGGCTGCCGGGCTCAATTCAGTAGGCCTGCCTTTCGCGTCTACTGATTATCTTGGCGAATTTCGTGGAGCGCGCTTTCGACGCATCGTTGCTGAACTGCAACAACGCTACGGTAACGTTGACCCTGACCAGCTTGACCGCATGGAAGTCTCTATGCGAGCCAATCTAGCCACCCGGCTTGCCCAAGAGCTGACCACCATCCCCGGCGCCCAAGAAGCGCTGGATACTCTGGCGGCTTATCCCAGTGCAGTGGTTTCTAATGGGCCTGAAAGCAAAATTCATACGGCTTTAGAAGCGACAGGGCTCAGCCACTACTTCGGTAAACGTTTTTTCAGTGGCTATACCGCTAATTGCTGGAAGCCCGAACCCTGTTTACATCTACACGCAGCGAGTATCATGGGCTATTCAGCGCATGACTGCATTGCCATAGACGATGCCTTAGTAGGCGTACGCGCGGCGCTTCAGGCGGGAATGACGGTGATCCACTTAAACCGTTTCCCGGATGCCGAGACAACGCCTGAAAACGCTATCATGATCAGTAATATGTATCAGCTACCCGCTGTAGTGGAGCGACTCACCCGTGAGTATTGGCAAACCCCTGTGCCCCAACACTCAATTGGAGGATAAAAATGGCCTCTTTACGAGACCAGCTCGGTGGGCTGGTTTATTCCACCGAACATGGCAAAACCTGCCCCACTTGCCGCGAGCCACTCAATGACTGCCACTGCGATGATCTGAGCGAACAGCAGCGGCTGGCGGCGCTTGATGGCGTAGTACGCATTCGCCGCGAAACGAGTGGCCGTAAAGGTAAAGGCGTGACCACCGTCAGTGGCATTCCTCTGCCTGGCGAAGAGCTTAAAACGTTAGCTAAAACGCTTAAAAAGCGGTGTGGAACGGGTGGGGCAGTTAAAGAGGGTATTATTGAAATTCAAGGCGACCACCGCGACACCCTGCGTCAGGAGTTAAGCGCCCTTGGCTACCAAGTTAAACTCGCTGGGGGTTAGCCTCCTCTACGCCACTATAACTTTCCATCGGGGCTTACCATCGGGTAAGTCACTATAGAGCAAGGCACTGCAATGGCTTGGCTGGAATACGTGCTACCCCTGATTTTTTTATTCCCCATGGCGGCAATGGCCAGTATTGTCCTCGCGCTGCGCAGCCTGCACGATGCTCGCGTTCACTCTCCATTCAACGCCCCCCTTCATGAGCCGGGTCAAGCGCTACGGCACCGCCTTGACCAAGCGTTTTCCAGCCTTTTTTTAAATGGTGCATTAGGGCCCATTATCAGCCTCGCTCCGCTAGTTTACGGAATGGGCCGTATGTTGTTTGTGGATAAGCAGGACTGGGTTGAGTGGGCGCTGTATGGGCTGCTTAGTACGTTGCTGGTACTGACTTTTTCATTATTGCTGGTACGCGACTATCAGCGTATCCGACGGCTAAAGTTAGGCTTAGCCTGTGAGCTCGCCGTTGGCCAAGAGCTGGAGCGCTTAGTCCGCCCTGATGCACACCCTTACTATGTATTCCACGATGTGCCTACCGATAGCTTCACGATCGATCACGTCGTAGTAACGCCCCATGGCGTATTTGTGGTTGAGACACGGGCAAGAACACTCGCTATCGGCACCGATGGCAATGAGCTCAATACAGTCGCGGTGGAACGCGAGCGGTTGCGCTTTCCCCATGGGCAAGAACGTCGGCCACTGCATAAAACTCGCCAAGGGGTTAACTGGCTGACTCACTGGTTAGAGCGGCGCTGTGGCGTGCCCGTCCCGGTACGGGGCGTATTGGTGCTGCCGGGTTGGAAAATAGATAACAGCGAAGCCGCTCCTGATATTTTAGTGGTCAGCGGGGACACGCTTGCTAAGCAGCTGACCGAGCTGACCCCAGGCCCACTCAACGATGCCATCCATGACAAGGTCATTAATGTGCTTCTTGAGCGCGCTCAGTTGATGGAGTTGAAGCACCTGAGCCAACCTTCGGTTTAATTAAACAGTACTCAATCACCGCGCAGTCGGCCGCCCATCTCCTGGGCTAGATCCACCGCGTAGTGGTCTGTCATCCCACCGATAAAGTCCAGCATTCGCCGATAGCTATCGTAGAGTGACCAAGATGGCAGGGGCGTGTTTTCACCTATCAGGGCCAGTACACGCTGGTGTTTAAACGATGAGTGCCCTGTGTGGTGAAGCTCGTGTGCAGCGCCAATAAAGGCTTCCAACAGGATACCCAGTGTCGTATAGGCGCCAATCTCGAGCTTCGCCTTACGCTCATTCTGGAAAATGCGCTCTCGAGCCAACTGCTTCGCCGCTTGAACACCCCATCCCAGGTCAGGGTGGCACAGCTCCAACAGATCCTCACTGAGTGTGCCGCTCAGCAGGGCCTGCTCGTGCTGCACAAACACCGTGCCAACATCATTGACCGCGCGCTCCATCGCAGCTCCTCGCAGCAGTGCAATGCGGCGCCGCTGTGACACATTACGATCTTGCATTTCGGCATACTCGGGCGGAAACTCTCCGGCAATTTGGCGCAGTATTTCGACAACCTCTTCATAGCGCAAGATGCCCATCTCCAAACCATCTTCCAGATCCAACAGGGCATAGCAGATATCATCTGCCGCCTCGACCAGCCACGCCAGTGGATGGCGACACCAGCGCTGCTCGCCTTGGGGCAACAACCCTACCGCTTCAGCCACCTCTTTGAGCAGCACCTGCTCTGACTGATAGGCGCCAAACTTGCCCGCTCGACCACCATAACGAACCGTCCAAGGGTATTTAAGCAATGCACCCAAGGTGGCCGCAGAAAGCCGCATACCGCCATTAAACTGGTTATATTCGATCTGGGTAATCACCCGAAAACCCTGGGCGTTGCCTTCATAGGTCAACAGATCTTCGCGCTCAGCGTTTGAAAGGCCTTCTAACAGGCCACTGCTTTGAGCGCGCTGAAACCAATCACGGATTGCATACTCTCCCGCATGGCCAAAAGGGGGATTCCCGATGTCATGTCCCAGGCACGCTGTTTGGACAATGACGCCAAGGTCAGCAGGCGTAATCCATTCAGGCAGGCGATCGCGCAGCAACTCCCCCACAATCATGCCCAAGGAGCGGCCTACACAGCCAACCTCCAGCGAGTGAGTTAGGCGCGTATGAATATGATCGTTTTCGGTTAGCGGATGCACCTGGGTCTTGCGCCCTAGGCGTCTAAATGAACCTGAGAAAACAATACGGTCGTGATCTTTATGAAACGGGCTACGACCGATTTCACGGGTACTTGTTGAGCGTTGATCGTGAAGACGTCGTGGGGAAAGTAACTGTTCCCAGCGCATCTGAGTCATGGGCATTCCTCCTGAGGAGTGCATTCTGACATAAAACGCCGGAAAACCGCACGTTAGTGTGAGGTGTGAGGCGTGAGGCGTGAGGCGTGAGGCGTGAGGCGTGAGGCGTGAGGCGTGAGGCGTGAGGCGTGAGGCGTGAGGCGTGAGGCGTGAGGCGGAACAGGATATTCGGGAGATAGCCATTCGCCAACGTTTTCTACTCACTCCTCACTATTTACCCCTCACGCAAAAAAAATCCCCCAGGGCATCAGCCCTGGGGGATTTTTTCAAATAAGTGCCTGACGATGACCTACTCTCGCATGGGGAGACCCCACACTACCATCGGCGCTAAGCGGTTTCACTTCTGAGTTCGGCAAGGGATCAGGTGGTTCACGCGTGCTATGGTCGTCAGGCGTAACTGTTAATGTACATCATGCTGACTCTAGCGTTGCTTGCTAATTGTGTGCGTCTCATCGCCTGTCGCCCTGGCGTTATGTCGCTTGGGCCACACGCTGCGTATCCGGTTTTCATTGACGTCATCATCGCGACCAGACCCCTTGGGTGTTATAGGGTCAAGCCTCACGGGCCATTAGTACACGTTAGCTCAACGCCTTGCAGCGCTTCCACACCGTGCCTATCAACCAGCTGGTCTCGCTGGGCCCTTCAGGAGGCTCTAGGCCTCAGGGATGTCTCATCTTGAAGGGGGCTTCCCGCTTAGATGCTTTCAGCGGTTATCCCGTCCGACCATAGCTACCCGGCAATGCCACTGGCGTGACAACCGGAACACCAGAGGGTCGTCCACTCCGGTCCTCTCGTACTAGGAGCAGCCCTTCTCAAACATCCAACGCCCACGGCAGATAGGGACCGAACTGTCTCACGACGTTCTAAACCCAGCTCGCGTACCACTTTAAATGGCGAACAGCCATACCCTTGGGACCGACTTCAGCCCCAGGATGTGATGAGCCGACATCGAGGTGCCAAACACCGCCGTCGATGTGAACTCTTGGGCGGTATCAGCCTGTTATCCCCGGAGTACCTTTTATCCGTTGAGCGATGGCCCTTCCATACAGAACCACCGGATCACTAGAACCTGCTTTCGCACCTGCTCGACGTGTCTGTCTCGCAGTCAAGCACCCTTATGCTCTTGCACTCATTGCACGATGTCCGACCGTGCTGAGGGTACCTTCGTGCTCCTCCGTTACTCTTTAGGAGGAGACCGCCCCAGTCAAACTACCCACCACACACTGTCCTCGATCCGGATAACGGACCTGAGTGAGAACGCCAATGATGCCAGGCTGGTATTTCAAGGTTGGCTCCCTCCGAACTGGCGTCCAGAGTTCTAAGCCTCCCAGCTATCCTACACAGGCAACATCAGCGTCCAGTGTGAAGCTATAGTAAAGGTTCACGGGGTCTTTCCGTCTAGCCGCGGGTACACCGCATCTTCACGGCGATTTCAATTTCACTGAGTCTCGGGTGGAGACAGCGTGGCCATCATTACGCCATTCGTGCAGGTCGGAACTTACCCGACAAGGAATTTCGCTACCTTAGGACCGTTATAGTTACGGCCGCCGTTTACCGGGGCTTCAATCAAGAGCTTCGCCTTGCGGCTAACACCATCATTTAACCTTCCGGCACCGGGCAGGCGTCACACCCTATACGTCCGCTTGCGCGTTAGCAGAGTGCTGTGTTTTTAATAAACAGTTGCAGCCACCTGGTATCTTCGACCGGTTCGGGCTAGGAGAGCAAGTCTCTTCACCCTACGCCGGCGTGCCTTCTCCCGAAGTTACGGCACCATTTTGCCTAGTTCCTTCACCCGAGTTCTCTCAAGCGCCTTGGGATTCTCACCCTGACCACCTGTGTCGGTTTGGGGTACGGTCGCACATGATCTGAAGCTTAGAGGCTTTTCCTGGAAGCGTGGCATCAGTGACTTCCTGACCGTGGTCAGTTCGTCTCGTGTCTCGGCTTTAAGACCCCGGATTTACCTAAGGTCTCGGCCTACTCACTTTCACCAGGACTACCAACGCCTGGCTCACCTAGCCTTCTTCGTCCCCCCATCGCAACCATGTCCGGTACGGGAATATTGACCCGTTTCCCATCGACTACGCCTTTCGGCCTCGCCTTAGGGGCCGACTCACTCTGCTCCGATTAGCGTCGAACAGAAACCCTTGGTCTTCCGGCGAGGGAGTTTTTCACTCCCTTTATCGTTACTCATGTCAGCATTCGCACTCGTGATACCTCCAGCGAACTTCTCAATTCACCTTCATTGGCTTACACGACGCTCCTCTACCGCGAATTCCTATCGAAATAGAAACTCACCCGTAGCTTCGGTACCTGGTTTAGCCCCGTTACATCTTCCGCGCAGGCCGACTCGACTAGTGAGCTATTACGCTTTCTTTAAAGGATGGCTGCTTCTAAGCCAACCTCCTAGCTGTCTGAGCCTTCCCACATCGTTTCCCACTTAACCAGGATTTCGGGACCTTAGCTGACGGTCTGGGTTGTTTCCCTTTTCACGACGGACGTTAGCACCCGCCGTGTGTCTCCCACGCTCTACTCACCGGTATTCGGAGTTTGCCTCGGGTTGGTAAGTCGGGATGACCCCCTAGCCGAAACAGTGCTCTACCCCCGGCGGTACTACGTGAGGCGCTACCTAAATAGCTTTCGAGGAGAACCAGCTATCTCCGAGCTTGATTAGCCTTTCACTCCGATCCACAAGTCATCCAAATCTTTTTCAACAGATCCTGGTTCGGGCCTCCAATTGATGTTACTCAATCTTCACCCTGCTCATGGATAGATCGCTCGGTTTCGGGTCTATATCCAGCGACTGTGTCGCCCAGTTAAGACTCGGTTTCCCTACGGCTCCCCTATACGGTTAACCTCGCCACTGAATATAAGTCGCTGACCCATTATACAAAAGGTACGCAGTCACAGAACAAGTCTGCTCCTACTGCTTGTACGCACACGGTTTCAGGATCTATTTCACTCCCCTCTCCGGGGTTCTTTTCGCCTTTCCCTCACGGTACTGGTTCACTATCGGTCAGCCAGGAGTATTTAGCCTTGGAGGATGGTCCCCCCGTCTTCAGTCAAGGTTTCTCGTGCCCCGACCTACTCGATTTCACATGATCAGATTTTCGACTACGGGGCTATCACCCGCTACGGCCACGCTTCCCAGCGTGTTCGCCTAATCAGTCTCATGCTTAAGGGCTGGTCCCCGTTCGCTCGCCGCTACTAGGGGAATCTCGGTTGATTTCTTTTCCTCAGGGTACTTAGATGTTTCAGTTCCCCTGGTTCGCCTCGTACACCTATGTATTCAGTGCACGATACTCATCTTGTGATGAGTGGGTTTCCCCATTCAGAAATGCCCGGGTCACAGGTTGTTGCCACCTCACCGAGCCTTATCGCAGGCTACCACGTCTTTCATCGCCTCTGGCTGCCTAGGCATCCACCGTGTGCGCTTCATTGCTTGACCCTATAACCCGAAGGAGTCTGGCATCTCGCAATGATCACGTTTCATTTTGCCGGATACGCTTGAGACGTATCACAATTTAAGACCACTTCTTACGAAGTGTTCTTGTCAGCATGATATACATTGTTAAAGAGCGACTGCTATAAGCAGTGATAAGCGTTCTTTCATATTAAAAAAGAAAAAGACCTTTAAGACCTTAAAAGCTATTTTTTCTTTTTAACGTGAAAAAAACAGAGCCACTTATCACTGCGTATCAACAGTATTCTGATCAGGTAATTCATTGTGGACGCTTACCGACTGTGACGCATCGTTTAAGGAGGTGATCCAGCCGCAGGTTCCCCTACGGCTACCTTGTTACGACTTCACCCCAGTCATGAACCACACCGTGGTGATCGCCCTCTTGCGTTAGGCTAACCACTTCTGGTGCAGTCCACTCCCATGGTGTGACGGGCGGTGTGTACAAGGCCCGGGAACGTATTCACCGTGACATTCTGATTCACGATTACTAGCGATTCCGACTTCACGGAGTCGAGTTGCAGACTCCGATCCGGACTGAGACCGGCTTTAAGGGATTCGCTGACTCTCGCGAGCTCGCAGCCCTTTGTACCGGCCATTGTAGCACGTGTGTAGCCCTACCCGTAAGGGCCATGATGACTTGACGTCGTCCCCACCTTCCTCCGGTTTGTCACCGGCAGTCTCCTTAGAGTTCCCGACATTACTCGCTGGCAAATAAGGACAAGGGTTGCGCTCGTTACGGGACTTAACCCAACATTTCACAACACGAGCTGACGACAGCCATGCAGCACCTGTCTTACAGTTCCCGAAGGCACACCAGAATCTCTTCCGGCTTCTGTAGATGTCAAGGGTAGGTAAGGTTCTTCGCGTTGCATCGAATTAAACCACATGCTCCACCGCTTGTGCGGGCCCCCGTCAATTCATTTGAGTTTTAACCTTGCGGCCGTACTCCCCAGGCGGTCGACTTATCGCGTTAACTTCGCCACAAAGTGCTCTAGGCACCCAACGGCTGGTCGACATCGTTTACGGCGTGGACTACCAGGGTATCTAATCCTGTTTGCTACCCACGCTTTCGCACCTCAGTGTCAGTGTCAGTCCAGAAGGCCGCCTTCGCCACTGGTATTCCTCCCGATCTCTACGCATTTCACCGCTACACCGGGAATTCTACCTTCCTCTCCTGCACTCTAGCCTGACAGTTCCGGATGCCGTTCCCAGGTTGAGCCCGGGGCTTTCACAACCGGCTTATCAAGCCACCTACGCGCGCTTTACGCCCAGTAATTCCGATTAACGCTTGCACCCTCCGTATTACCGCGGCTGCTGGCACGGAGTTAGCCGGTGCTTCTTCTGCGAGTGATGTCTTTCCTACCGGGTATTAACCGATAGGCGTTCTTCCTCGCTGAAAGTGCTTTACAACCCGAGGGCCTTCTTCACACACGCGGCATGGCTGGATCAGGGTTGCCCCCATTGTCCAATATTCCCCACTGCTGCCTCCCGTAGGAGTTCGGGCCGTGTCTCAGTCCCGATGTGGCTGATCATCCTCTCAGACCAGCTACGGATCGTTGCCTTGGTGAGCCATTACCTCACCAACTAGCTAATCCGACATAGGCTCATCCAATAGCGGGAGCCGAAGCCCCCTTTCTCCCGTAGGACGTATGCGGTATTAGCCTGGGTTTCCCCAGGTTATCCCCCACTATCGGGCAGATTCCTATGCATTACTCACCCGTCCGCCGCTCGTCAGCGGGTAGCAAGCTACCCCTGTTACCGCTCGACTTGCATGTGTTAGGCCTGCCGCCAGCGTTCAATCTGAGCCATGATCAAACTCTTCAGTTTAAGATCTATGTGATCCTTACATGTCACCCGAAGGCAACAAAAGCGGATCAAACTTGGCTCAAGGTTCAAACGAATTCATTCAAAACAGATCCCAAAGGACGAATCCTTTAAAACCTTATTGCTTGAGTCGCTTGCCTTGATATTGGGTGATTTGTCACCAACATCAGCAAGCGCCCACATGAATTACCTGATCAAATTGTTAAAGAGCTGTTTCGCTGTTAGGTTGCTGTGAAAGCAACCGGGCTGCCGTTGACTTGGCTTGCCTCAGCGAGGAAGGCGTATTCTACGCATTTCCTGGTGTTTGTCAATCGCTGTTTTTTTAGCGAGCGAGGCGAGCGATACAACCTGCTCTAACCTCCTGACAAACCGAAAGTTTTCACCTTCATTCACCGCTGGTAACGCTTGGCGTCCCCGGCAGCGGATGCGTACTTTACGGATTCGCTGCCGGGTTGGCAAGCGGTTTTGTAGAAAAATTACAGATTGTCCGCCATGCGTGAATGAAAGCCCTTCGGCACTACCCTCATTGGCGGTTACACTAGCGCTATCTACCACCTTACTGAGGTCCGCCATGAGCCACCACCTGCTAACTGTCGACTCATTAAACCGCGAAAGCGTTGATCATTTACTGCGTGTGGCTGCACGCATGGAGCCGATTGCTCAGCGGCGCCAAGTAACGCGGGTGTTAGAAGGAGCAGTACTGGGTAATCTTTTTTTTGAAGCAAGCACCAGGACAAGGGTGAGTTTCAATGCCGCTTTCTGCCGCTTAGGCGGCAGCGTGTGCGATACCACCGGCTTTACCTTTTCCTCTATGGCCAAGGGAGAATCGCTATACGATACCAGCCGGGTAATGAGCGGTTATTGTGATGCGATTGTAATGCGTCACCCCGACCAGGGCTCGGTGGCTGAGTTTGCCGCGGCGACCAATGTGCCGGTAATTAATGGCGGCGATGGCCCAGGGGAGCATCCCAGCCAAGCGCTGCTTGACCTCTATACCATTGATAAGGAGTTTCAGCGACTGGGCAAATCACTCAGTGGCGCCCACATTCTTCTCACTGGCGATTTAAAATTCGGCCGTACTGTCCATTCACTGATTAAGCTCCTGTCACTCTATGACCCGCTGCGTATTACCCTGGTATCACCGCCGGGTCTTGAGATGCCTTCCAAGCTCATTGACTTAGTGGCGTCTCGCGGTCACCGCATTGAGCAGCGCGACTCACTGGCCACCGACTTTGCAGATTTAGATGTGGTGTACACCACGCGCATCCAAAAAGAGCGCTTCACCGACGAAATGAATGAGAGCTTTCAGGGGTTATCCGATGACTTTATGGTCAATCGCGACTTCTTGGATCACCGCTGCAGTCAAAGCACGATTGTGATGCACCCGCTGCCGAGAGATAGCCGACCCGGCGCGAATGATTTAAATGTGGATCTTAATGGCGACCCACGTCTGGCGATTTTCCGACAAACCGATAACGGCATTCCTATGCGGATGGCGATTTTCGCAACGTTGTTAGATGTCGACAAATTGATCGAGCAAGATTTGCGCCCTGTGCGCTGGTACGTTCCAAGCCAAACGGGCACGCTGGATCGTTAAAGCTCAAGAACTTAAGAAGAGAATTTAAAGATAGCGGTTATAGGGATAGACGCCCGCCAGGTAAACCTTCCTGGTGGGCAAACCAGCCTTCAAGAATAAGAATAGCCGCAATACCATCGACACTATCTTGACGATAGTTACCTTTATGGCCTGCCTCGCGAGCGATTATTTTCGCTTCCCGCGTGGTGCCTCGCTCATCAACCATTTCACATGGCTTGCCAAAACGGCCATGCAGACGATTACCAAACTTACGAGCGCGAGCGCTCATCTCTGACTCGCTACCATCCATATTCAGCGGTAACCCCACCACTAGCAGATCCGGCTGCCACTCGTTAAGTAGCCGTGAAACGACATTCCAGTCGGGAATCCCATCCCGTGCCGTCAAGGGAGTCAACTCCCGAGCGCTGTGCAGTAGCTCGTTGCCTACCGCCACACCGATACGCCGGGTGCCATAGTCAAAGGCCAGGATTAAGCGTTGCCCCGCCTCGGCCATCAGGCGTGCCCCGCGTCTCGGGTCATTAAATTAAGATCAATACCTAACAAACCAGCCGCCGCGGTTAAACGCTCGATAGGTGGGGTATTGAAGAGCACGTTGCTCTCGGCTTCTACCGTTAGCCAGCTGTTCTCCTTCAACTCCTCTTCCAATTGCCCGACTTCCCAGCCCGCGCAGCCTAAGCAGACTAAAAAGTGCTCTGGCCCCTCGCCAGCGGCAAAGGCCTGAAGAATATCCAGCGAGGTGGTCAGCGCAATACCGTCCTCCACCTGGATACTCGAGTCCCACTGCTGGCTATCGCCGACATGCAGAATGAAGCCACGGTCTTTATGCATAGGCCCGCCATAATAAACCGGCGCATTACGATGTGGGCTTGTTTCACCGCCTAATTCCAGCTGATCAAACAGCGCCTCAAGCGTGATCTCTAACGGTCGGTTAGTAATCACCCCCATGCAGCCGTTGTTATCGTGATCGCAAAGATAGATCAGACTACCGGCAAAATTAGGATCTTCTAAATGCGGCATAGCCATTAGAAAGTGATGTTTCAAACTTTGCATGCGTCTCCCACTGCCTGCTGGCATCTCAGCAGACATAGCGTAATAAGTGTCATTATAAGAGTGAAGCCGTGCCTAGGCTAAGCGGCGCTCGATGGCATCCAGCAGTAAACCGGCAATATTGGTGCCCCGCTGATCATCAATTTCACGCACACAGGTGGGGCTGGTGACGTTGATTTCAGTAATATAGTCACCGATGACATCGAGGCCGACAAACATTAAGCCTTTGTCCCGAATCATGGGCTGTACCTGCTGAATTAGCCAGCGATCACGATCAGTAAGCTCGCGACTCACGCCCCGCCCTCCGGCAGCTAGATTGCCACGAGTCTCGCCCGCAGAGGGTATACGCGCCAGTCCAAAAGGAACGGGCTCACCATCGACTAACAGAATACGCGTATCGCCATTCTTAATTTCCGGCAGGTAGCGCTGAGCCATAATTTGCCGCTGCCCGCGCAAGGTAAGCTGCTCAATGACCGCGCCGATATTACGGCCTTCCGGGCCAATATGAAAAATGCCGGTACCGCCCATGCCATCCAGTGGCTTGAAGATTACATCGCCGTGCTCCGCATGGAAGGCGCGCAGTACATCGTCGCGGCTGGCCACAAGCGTCGGCGCGCAGCACTGAGGAAACTGTTGCGCAAACAGCTTTTCATTACACTGCAACAGCGCTGCCGTGGGGTTAACCACCAGCACACCCTCACGCTCAGCAAAACCTAATAAATGCACGGCGTTAGTGAAATCGGCATCGACGGGCGGGTCTTTACGCATCAACACCACATCCAGCTCAACCATTGGACGCGCAGAGGGCTCGCCCAGGTCGTACCAGTGGTTCGGATCACGATGCACCGTTAACGGCCGCATACGTGCGTAGGCTTGCCCTGCATTCAAGAAAAGGTCTTCCTGCTCCATATAGTGCAGGGTATAACCGCGCTCCTGGGCGGCCCATAGCATGGCCATGGTGGTGTCTTTCTTGTAAGCGATGTCGCTGATGGGATCCATCACAACGCCGAGATGCAGATTTGATTGGCTCATCGGGGGCACTATCCAAACATGAACAATAGAGGCCCAGTATGCCGTACTGCCCGCTAGGCTCCAACTGCCCCAGCTAACTACTCGCCGAGCGCGCTAGGCACTATGCGAATAGCATTAGGCTCCAGAGTGATTAACTGCTGCTTATAAAGCCGCCCAATGGCTTGTTTATAAGCACTTTTACTCACCCCTAAGCGTGCTTTAACTTCATGGGCAGGGCTTTTATCCCCGAGTGCCAAATAGCCGCCGCTTTCACGTAGCGCCTGCATAATTTTGTCACCGACTACATCTAAACGCGCAGCGCCTGGCGGTAGCAGCGAGATATTGAGGCGGCCATCTTCACGACGCTGCTTCACATAGCCTTTAACGGATTGGCCACGGCGCAATGGCTGAGTGACGTCGTCCTGGTAAATTAGCCCCCAGTAGCGGTGATTCACCGCCACCTTCATCCCCAGGTCAGTTCGCTCCGCCACCACTACGGCGACTTCGTCGCCCTTTTCCATGGCCCAGGCGTCATCGGTCAAAAAACGATCCAGCTTCATCGACGCCACTGGCCGCCCCTGGTCGTCGCTGTACAGCATAACCAGAACACGTTTACCGGGATCAGGGCGAAAATGCTGCTCGCTAAACGGTAGCAACACATCTTTTGGCTGCCCCCACTGCAAAAACGCGCCGATGTTATTGACGGCCGTAACCGTTAGGTACGCCACTTCTCCCAACTGGGCGGCTGCATCGCTGGCGGATCGGGGGGATGAGTATGACTCACGCACCATGGGTAACGTCCTTCAAGAAAATAGACCAACATTATGGTGCCTGACACCCACAGGGCAAAGCGAGATAGCATTTTTTAGTGGTTGAAAGCATGTCTGCCGCCTGAAAAAGCAAACACCACACAACCTGCTACTCTCAAAACACTAGACAAAATTAGGCGTAGAGGAGCGAACATGGAAGGGTTCACGCTTTTTGATACGGTAGTTTTGATTGGTTACATCAGCTTAATCGCCTGGATTGGTTCACGCTTCGGCAAAGATCAGCATAACCCCGAAGACTATTTTCTAGGCGGTCGCAAAATCCCCGGCTGGGCCATCGGTCTTTCGGTCATGGCAACCCAAGCCAGCGCGATCACCTTTATCGGGGCGCCGGGCTGGGGCTTCGAGGGAGGCCTTGAACGCCTGGTGACGTTTATCAATGTGCCCTTGGCCATGATCGTGTTGATTTTGGTGCTGGTACCTATTTTCCACCGCGCGGGCATCTATAGTATCTACGAACTGCTGGAGCGTCGTTTCGGCCCAGCGACGCGTACCCTTACCGCCCTGCTGTTTCTGATTGCCCGCGGCCTAGCCACTGGCGTGGTGCTCTATGCGCCAGCGCTCGTGCTTGCGGTGGTGACCGGTTGGAGCGTGAACCTCACCATTATCATTATGGCGGTACTGGCGATCAGCTATACCGTGCTGGGCGGTATCAGCGCGGTGATCTGGACTGACGTGGTGCAAATGTTCGTGCTCTGGCTTGGCGCGCTGTTAAGCATCTTCTTTTTAGTGACCAGCCTGCCTGGCGGTTGGGGCGATGTCTTCGAGTTTGGCGCGGCCAGCGGGATGTTCAACGCCATCGATTTGTCCTTCGACCCCAGCGTGACCTACTCGCTATGGGCCGGACTGTTCGGTGGCTTTTTCCTGCATGTGGCCTACTTCGGCACCGACCAGAGCCAAATCCAGCGAGTGCTCTCAAGCCCATCAGTGCTCGATGCTCAGCGCTCGCTGCTGATTGGCGGCTACCTGCTGATTCCGCAGATGCTGCTGTTTCTATTTATTGGCGTCATTTTGGCCACCTATTACCAGCAGCATGGGCTAACACCACCCGAGGATCTCAATGAGCTGCTGCCCCGCTATGTCGTCAGTGCCTTTCCCTCAGGCATGGCGGGACTAGTCATTGCCGGAGTGTTTGCCGCGGCGATGTCGAGCCTCGACTCGGCGCTCAACTCGCTTTCGGCGGTAACCGTGCGGGATTTTTATAGTCGCTATATCAACCCCAATGCCAGCGATGCTCATTATCTGAAAGCATCACGCATGGCCACCATTTTCTGGGGGCTTTATGCCACCCTGTTTGCTTTCTTCGCCGGTAATCTTGGCCCTGTGATCGAGGCGGTCAACCAAATCGGCTCGTGGTTTTATGGGGCGCTACTAGGTACCTTCCTATTGGCTATTTTTAGCCACCGCTCCAACGCACGAGGAGCGATGGCCGGACTGATTGCCGGTATGCTCTCCGTATGGGCTGTCTCTGCGCTCCTCGATATCTCGTGGCTGTATAACAACACGGTGGGGGTAGTGGTTTCGATGAGCGTTGGCTACCTCGTTAGCCTAACAGCGCCCGCCCCCAGCCAAGATCAGCTAAGCGATGTGATGATGGCCGAAGCCGCGCCGGATATGCAGGCCGTATTGGCCGCGAGAGCCGATAACGCCCAGGTGATTGGTCAAGAGGCACGGTTGACGCGCCGTCGCTGTATCGGCCTATTCG
Source organism: Vreelandella titanicae (assembly GCF_014697095.1). Lineage (NCBI taxonomy): Bacteria > Pseudomonadati > Pseudomonadota > Gammaproteobacteria > Oceanospirillales > Halomonadaceae > Vreelandella > Vreelandella titanicae. Next base: position 884,979 of record NZ_CP059082.1, read on the forward strand.
CTTGGTTTTGTCTCATACTGGGCATGCTAGCGCTGCTGCAGGGGTGGGCAAATGGCTGAACGCTTAACACTTGCGCGGCGGATTGAAGAAGATACTGCTAAACGGTGCTTACAGCGACTTGGCGCGACGGCTTGCGAACCTGCCTGGGTTGGCCTCTGGGCGACCGCACTTGGCCTGCCTAATGGCACGCCGGGGGCTTGGCTACTGTGTGCTAAGGAAATGCGCCGCGCACTGCTATTAGTGGGTGCCGAACTACCCACCCAGGTCGAAGAACCCAGCTCAGCACTTAACATTGATAGCGGTTTACCGCCAACGCCAGAAGCACTGAACCGGCTGTGGCTATGGGAGCGTATGGCGACACCACGTCACTGGCGAATCCAGGTGCTGGGTAGCACCCCGACGCCGATATGGCTGCCTTGCTGGCTGGGCTATGCGCGCGGCCGGCAACACCGCTTGCTGGTGATCAGTGGGCTATCAGGTGAACCGCTGCCGATGCTTAAACCCATCGTGCTTAAGGGCCTTCAGCAGGCATATCGAAATGGGCCGGAATCAGAGACAAAGCGTTCAGAGGCAAGCGAACGAAGGGAAAAAGCAGTTTGATAAGGCCTTGGCAGGTAGTAAGTACTTACAAATCGCCAAAGTAGTGCTGCAGCAACGAAAGCGCCACCACCGGTGCCGTCTCCGTACGCAAAACCCGTGGGCCGAGAGTCAGCGGCGTAAAGTCAGCGGTTTGGGCAGCGGCGATATCACTCTCGCTTAAACCGCCTTCAGGGCCGATAAGCAGCGCTACCGAAGCCGGTCGGTCTTGGCGATCAAACGCATTGCCGGTCGCTAGATGCAGCATCAAGCGCAGCGGCTCTTGGCGCTCTTCAAGCCATGCTGATAACGGCATCGGTGAATTCACTTGGGGCACCACCGCACGGCCACTCTGCTCGCAGGCGCTGGCAGCCACTGCCTGCCAGTGGGCTAGCTTTTTATCTTCACGGTCGCCCTTTAAGCGCACATCACCGCGCTCGGTATACAGCGGAGTAATCGCCGCAACGCCCAACTCGACGGCCTTCTGGATGGCATAATCCATTCGGTCGCCTTTAGAGATGGCCTGGCCTAAATGGACAGACAGCGGCGATTCACCACTGCCCGACCATACCGCTTCGACCCGCACGAGCGCCTGCTTGCGGCTAACGTCCGCCAAGCGCACCCCCGCCTCAAGACCTTGGCCGTCAAATAGCACCAACGGTGCACCTTCGCCCATGCGCAACACGCGGGTGATGTGGCGCGCCGGGCCATCAGGCAATGCAAGTTCTCTGCCTGCTACGAAAGCAGCAGGCACATAGAGACGTGGCATTTTGCCATGCAGGGCGTACCAATCAGCGGCGTGCGTTTCTGACATGGCTTTTGGCATCGCTTAGTGAGTGTTTTCGGCGGCTTGCTTAGCTTCGCGCTGCTTACGCTGAGCGTACATCGCTTCGAAGTTAACCGGTGCCAGCATCAGTGGCGGGAAACCACCACGGTTGACCAGGTTATCCACGCACTCGCGGGCGTAGGGGAACAGCAGGTTAGGGCAGAAGGCACCTAAGGTCTGATCCAACTGCGCACCTTCAATACCGGCAATACGGAAAAGGCCCGCCTGTTCTACTTCCGCCAGGAAAGAGGTGGTACCGGTTTCGTTGTCGTTCACCTGGGCAGTGACTTTGACCACCACTTCATACTGGTCATCAGCAATTTTAGTGCTGGTAGTATTAAGATCCAGGTTCACCTTAGGTTTGAACGCCTGCTTAAACACCGAGGGCGAATTGGGCGCTTCAAACGAAATATCTTTTACATAAATACGCTGCAGCGAGAATTTGAGCTGCGGTTTTTCGTCCGCCGCGGCACCAGCCTGCGGGGTGTTGTTATCTTCCGCCATGAGAAAACTCCTGATTGTTCATTAAATAAAGGTAGCGTTGCTTACTTTTTAACCACCGGAAGGCCGTCGCCTTGCCACTGCGCCATACCGCCTCTCAACTTGTAAGCACGCTCAAAGCCTGCTTTGGTGAGCTTGGCCTGTGCGGCGCCAGAACTCTGACCGTGCTTGCAAACCACGATGACCGGCTGGGCTTTTACTTTATCCAGTTCGCTCATGCGGCTATCGAGGTTGCTCTGCGGAATGTTGCGCGCCCCCGCGATATGCCCGGCTTTGAAGTCTTTGTTTTCACGGATATCCAGCACCACCGCGTCTTCGCGGTTGATAAGCTGAGTGGCCTGCGAGGCAGTCAGTGCATTCGTGGCGGCGCTGCGCGTTTCATAAATAATCCACGCTATCAGCACCAGCAAAAATGCCCCAACTAGCAGGGGGTGGTTCTGTACGAATTCGAACACCTGATCGATCATCGCGAACACAATCTCTTGGTCTATGCAGAAAAAAGCGGCCTAACCGCTGCCAAAACGCGACAAGTATACACGTCAGATAGCTTCCCGCGCAGGCCAGGAGGTTGTACGGCTTGACCGATCGTCGCGAGAAGCACGGATTCTGATCCAAATTTATCGATCGATTGAGGCGAATAGCGCGCTATTTAACGAAATCGATCGACTAAAGTTGGCCAAAATACCGGGATTCGCAGTAGATCAGTGTTAAGCCGGACAGGCTCCTAAATCATGACGCCTGGCAGTTGCCTGCGTTATGATGCCCCAAGCGTGCGCCTGTCGCGACCCCGAATTTTCGAGTCGTTCGGCTTGCCAATCTTAACGAGGTTTTTTTATGGATACTTCTCGCACCCCGCGCCCCGTGGCGCTGATTATTCTCGACGGCTACGGCCACAACCCCGAGAGCGACCATAATGCGGTGGCCGCTGCCCATACGCCGACAATGGATAAACTGTGGGAAAGCCGCCCTCACGCCTTCGTTCACACCGATGGCCTTAACGTGGGGCTCCCCGAAGGTCAGATGGGCAACTCTGAAGTTGGCCATATGAATATTGGTGCCGGACGTATCGTTTATCAGGACTTTACCCGTATCAGCAAGGCGATTGAAGACGGTGACCTGGATGTTAATGACAACCTCACCCAGCCGATTGACGAAGCTGTCGCCAATGGCCGGCCGGTACACTTGATTGGCCTGCTCTCCCCCGGTGGTGTCCACAGCCATGAAGACCACTTCATTGCCATGGCCGAACTTGCGGCACGCCGTGGGGCGCAGCGTATTTTTATTCATGCCTTTCTCGATGGTCGTGACATGCCACCGCAAAGTGCGTTGGCCTCAATAGAGCGCGCCAATGCTCGCCTGGCCGAGCTGGTGGGCGCTGACAATGGCTTTGTCGCCTCGATTATTGGCCGTTTCTACGCCATGGATCGCGACAACCGCTGGGAGCGCGTCGAGCAGGCCTACCGTCTGCTTACCGATGGCCAAGCAGAGTACTACGCCACCAGCGCTGAAACCGCACTGCGTGACGCCTATCAGCGCGGTGAAACCGACGAATTCGTATCGGCTAGCAGCATACCGCTCAAAGATGGTTCCAAAGAAAATGCAATTACTTTGCAGGATGGCGATGCAGCAATTTTCCTTAACTTCCGCTCCGACCGCGCCCGTGAGTTAACTCGTGCCTTTGCCGAGCCGGATTTCAACGGTTTCGAGCGGCGGGCATGCCCTAAGCTTGCCGGTAAAGGGCTGGTAATGATGACCCAGTACGCCGCTGACATTCCTGCGCCATCCGCCTTCCCGCCATCTGATCTTAATGACACTCTGGGGGAGGTCGTCGCCAAGCGTGGCTTGAAGCAGCTGCGTATTGCCGAAACCGAAAAGTATCCCCACGTGACGTTCTTCTTTTCAGGCGGTAACGAAGCCGAGTACGAAGGCGAAGAGCGCATCCTGGTGCCCTCTCCCCGTGATGTGCGCACCTACGACGAAAAACCTGAAATGAGCGCCTTTGAGATTACCGATAAGCTTGTCGATGCCATTGACGGCGGCAGCTTCGACCTGATCGTTTGTAACTACGCCAACGGCGATATGGTCGGCCACACCGGCGACTTCAATGCGGCGGTAAAAGCCATTGAGACCGTCGATACCTGCGTGGGTCGTGTCGTTGAAGCCATCGAGCGTGCAGGCGGCGCCTGCTTAATTACCGCCGACCACGGTAATGCCGAACAGATGGTTCATCCTGAAACGGGTGCACCACAAACCGCCCACACCACCTTTGTGGTACCGCTTATTTACGTTGGCAAGCGCCCAGCCTCGCTTGAGGAGGGCAAGCTATGCGACCTAGCCCCCACGCTGTTGACCATGATGGATCAGAAACAGCCCGAGGCGATGACGGGTAAAGCACTGATTCATTTCAAGTAATGTCTATTTGGCGCTATTTGGCAATGACCCTCCTGCTGGCGCTAAGTTATGCGCCAGCAGGCTTCGCCCAGCAGGATGAAAGTGCTGCGCGTCGGCAGTTGGATGCAATTGGCCAAGAGATCGAGTCCGTTGCCCAACGCCTCAGCGCCACTGGCGAGGCTCGCGATAGCGCCGAACGTGAGCTCAAGGAAGTCGAAACCAAGCTTGCCGAGACTCATCAGCGCTTAGACACGCTACAAGCTGAGCGCCGCCAGTTGAATGATGAAACGACCCAGCTCCGTCAACATCGTGACCGACTGGAGAGCGAGCGTGCCGACCAATATGCAGCCTTGGGCCAGCAGCTCTCAGCACTTTACCGCCTTGGCCCAACGCCGCAGCTCAAACTGCTGCTTAACCAGGGCGACCCGTCCGAGCTTGATCGTATGCAGGCGTATATGAATCGGCTGACCGAAGCACGCAATCGCCGCTTAAATGCTATCGCCCGCCTCGATACGGCGCTCGCCGATACTCAGGAGGAACTAAGCGAGCGGCAGGCCCGCCTCGATACGCTGGCCGACGAGTTAGAAGAGCAAAGCGCGCTGTTAGCCCAACGCACCACCGAACGGCGAGGCGTTGTTTCCAATCTGGATGACCGCTACGGAAGCGAAGAGGAGCGGCTGGCCGACCTCAATCAGAGCCGCGAAGAGGCCGAAAGGGTACTGCGTAATATCCAGGCGGAGATGGCAAAACTTGCTGAACCCACGCCTACTACGCATATTGTAAGCACCCAAGGTGATTTGCCTTGGCCGGTACAGGGTTCAATCAGCAGCAGTTTTCACCATCGCGACGGCGTGCACTATAACGGTATTGTGATTCAGGCCAGCGCGGGCACCCCGGTCACTGCCGTACACACTGGCCGGGTGGTATTCGCTGACTGGATGCGGGGGTTTGGTAACTTGTTGATTATCGACCACGGTGACCAGATCATGACGCTGCATGCTCACCTGCAACAGTTTAGCGTCAGGCCTGGTCAGCAGGTCAGTCGCGGTGATGAAATTGGTCGCGTAGGTGATAGCGGTGGTCAAACCCGCGCGGCACTCTACTTCGAAGTTCGCCGCGGGGGTGAACCAATTAATCCACAGCGTTGGATTGCGCGTCGCTGACGGGATAAGCTGCATGACTATTGATGTCTCAATGTTCATTTTCAACTAAACACTTTCCACGACAGGGTGCGCGCTATGGCGCCACCTATCGCCCTGCGGAGTCTGCATGACGCTATCAGTTACCGGGGTATCAGCCCCCGCCAAGCGCTTCTTGGCTACCCTGCTCCCGATTGCTTTACTGGCGGCCCCGCTACCGTTGCTCGCCCAGCCAGCCGGTAGTGGTGCGGTGGATGAGCCATCCTACGACCAACTACCCCTGGAAGATATTCAGACCTTCGCCGAGGTGTTTGAACGCATTAAGCGTGCCTACGTTGAGGAGGTCGATGACAGTACGCTGCTGCGCAACGCTATGCGTGGCATGCTGAGCGAGCTAGACCCCCACTCCGCCTACTTGGATGAGGAGGAGTATCAGAGCCTGCGCGAGTCGACTCAGGGCGAATTTGGCGGCATCGGTATCGAAGTGGGCACCGAGAATGGTCAGCTCATGGTGATTACGCCTATCGACGACACCCCCGCTTCCCGCGCGGGGCTACTTTCTCGCGATATTATCGTCGCCATTGATGGCACCCCCACCGACAGCATGTCGCTGCAAGAGGCCGTCACCCTGATGCGCGGTGAGCCGGGCACCGATCTACGCATTAGCGTGCTGCGTTCAGGCGAAGATTCGCCGCGGGAATTTATTCTGACCCGCGAGGTTATTCGCAGCGAAAGCGTTAAACATGAGCTGCTCGAGCCCGGTTATGGCTACCTGCGCGTTAGTCAGTTTCAGGCGCGCACACCGGAACAGGCGCGCGATGCGCTTGAGCTTATGGCTCGCGAACAGCCTTTAGAAGGGTTGGTACTCGATTTACGTAATAACCCCGGTGGGGTGCTACAGGCCGCCGTCGGCATTGCCGACCTGTTCCTGGATGAGGGCTTGATCGTGTATACCGAGGGGCGCCTCTCAGATACCGAAATGTCGTTCTCTGCCTCACCCACCACGCCCGCTGCCGATGTGCCGCTGGTCGTGTTGATCAATGGTGGCAGTGCGTCAGCGGCGGAAATCGTCGCCGGGGCGCTGCAGGATCAGCGGCGTGGTGTGATTATGGGCACCGATAGTTTTGGTAAAGGTTCAGTGCAGCAGATTATGCCACTCGGTAATGGCGAAGGACTCAAACTTACCACGGCGCTCTACTACACTCCCAACGGTCGCTCCATTCAGGCCCAAGGCATTGAGCCCGATGTAGACGTTGTGCGTGGTCGCTTGGAAGTCGCCGAGAGCCGCCGGGAGATTCGTGAAGCCGACCTCGAGGGCCACCTAAGCGCTCAGCAGGCGCCACGGGATCGCCAGGAGATGGCCGAGCGACTACTCAATGATTACCAACTCAGCGAGGCGCTTAATCTGCTTAAAGCACTCAACGTAGTCGACCGTCAACGGCGTTGACGGCAACCTGATTTAACGACAGCTAAGCGGCAGGCGGCCGCGCTCCCCGGTCGCCTGCCGCATCAATACCCGTTTTAGCGGCACCAACTGGTTCATGCCACTCATTCCCAGGTTACGCGCCAGCGTCAACGCCGGGTCGTGGCTGCCGAACAGTACTTTAAACCCCTTCATCAGCCCCAGCATGGCGCTGTTATCAAAGCGCCGCCGGCGTTCATAGCGCTTCAAGGTGCTTAACTCTCCCCAGGGCGCACCGCGCTGCCAGGCATACACCACCTCTTCTGCCAAGACCGCCGCATCCATAAGGCCTAAATTGACGCCCTGGCCCGCCAGCGGATGAATGCTGTGGGCAGCGTCCCCCACCAATGCGAAATGCGGTTGCACATAGTGACGGGCATGGCGCTGCACTAACGGAAAACGGTGGGCCTTATCGCAGACCGTTACCTCACCTAGGCGATGACCAAATGCTCTCCCCAGTGCCTCCCCAAGCGCTTCGCGGGGCAGTTCACTCAGTTCAGCGGCGTGCTCCGGCGTAGTCGACCATACAATTGAGCAGTAATGGTCATCCCCTTCCACGGTTAACGGCAGAAACGCCAGTGGGCGACCATCAATAAACGCTTGCCGAGCCGCCCCACCATGGGGCTTGGCGCACTTAACGGTGGTTACCACAGCCTCCTGCTGCATATCGTCACTGGCCACCTCAATACCGGCCATTTCGCGTAGCACCGAGTGGGCACCATCTGCGGCGATGATTAACGGCGCATGTAGCTGTCGCCCATCGTCAAGTATCAGCCAGTCGCCACTTGAGGCTTGCTTTGAAGGATATGAGCTTGGGCGCTGCAGCGCCTGTAGGCGAGCGCCAAAAAATGGGGTGACATTGGGATGGTCAACGACCTGGCTATTGAGCGCGGCCAGCGTGACCGCGTTCTCAACGATATGGCCCAGCACCGCGACACCCGCCTCGTCGGCAGAAAAGGCAATTTCACCACTGCCTTCGGCATCCCATACCTGCATGCCTTGGTAAGGAGTCACTCGGGTTTTCTGCATCGCAGGCCAAGCGCCCAAATGGGTTAGCAAACGCTGAGAGACCGGCGTTAACGCGCTAACCCGCGGGGCTGGCAGCACGCTAGTAGCATCTTCAAGGCTTAACGGCGCGGGCTTTGCCTCAACAAGCGCTACCTGCATGCCTGCCTGGGCTAACAGCGCGCAGAGCGCGGTACCGACCATACCACCGCCAACAATAATCGCTTCAAAGCTTTCCACCGACGGCTTCGCAATAGATGAGTCCGTATGCATAGCGTTCCCTTGTTCGTGGGCTAGGATGTATAAGCTTAACGTTCTAAGCCCATGGCGCGGCGAGCCAGCCCTCGCCGCAAGGGCCCAACCAGATTCAAACCTATTAACCCCGCGGCCCGAGCATGGGGCAGCAGCGGGAAGGAGAGCCCGAACAGCCGCACCAGCCCGTCGCTAAAGCGAATCACATTGGCGCGGTCTCGGGAGCGCTGCTTTTCAAAGGCTTGCAGCGTACTCATATCGCCCAACGGCCGCTTGGCCTGCTCACCCTGCTCCAGGGCCTCGACAAGATCCATTACCCCACGCAGGGCTAAGTTGAACCCCTGCCCCGCGACCGGGTGCAAGGCATGAGCAGCGTTACCCAATACCGCCAGCCCTGGACGCACCGGTTCTTCAGCGGTGACCAGTGAAAGCGGATAGGCGTGTCGGGTGCCTACCTGGGTAAAGCGACCCACTCGATCACCAAAGGCACGTTGAAGTTGCAACAGAAATTCACGCTCGGGAAGCGCCATACGCGCTGTTTCACTGCTAGTGGGGTGCGTCCAGATCAACTCCATGGCCTGGCCGGGGAGCGGCAACAGCGCCATTGGTCCTTGGGAGGTAAAGCGCTCATAAGCGACGCCCATGTGGGGCTGGCTTACCCCCACGTGGGCGATCAGCGCCGTCTGTTGGTAAGACTCATGGCGGCTGCCAATGCCTAACTGCTCTTTAAGACCAGAGCGTCCCCCATCTGCCAATACCGTTAGTCCTGCCGTCAACTGGCTACCGTCTGAGAGCTGCAGATCATGCCCATTAGCCACGGGAGTAAGTTGCTCAACCTTCGCCGGGCAGTGCCACTCCAGCGGTAGTTGGGCAAGCCGTTGGTGCAGCACACGTCCCATCCACGCATTGGGGATGACATGCCCCAGCGCGGCGACACCCAGCTCGTCAGCACTCAGCCGTGTCGCTCCTAAGCGGCCTCGCTCACTGATGTGAATGCGCTTGATAGGCGTGGCCTCATCACGCATCGCTTCCCACACACCCAACTGTTGGAAGCGCTGGGCTGAACCTTCTGCAATCGCACTGGCCCGGGCATCAAAACTGGGCTGCCAGGTCGTTTCCTGTGGCTGAACAGCCATAGGCGCCGACTCAATGATCGCCACACGCCAGCCATAGCGTTCAATCAGCGGCGCCAGGGCGCAGCCTAAACTGGCGCCTACCAGCCCCCCGCCCACAATCACAATGTCATGCGTCAGCGCTCCCTTAACCGCCTGATTAGACTGCTGCATTGGCTTCTCCCGGCCACGACGCCGACTCATAAAGAGGTAATAATAATTTCGTAACGTAATTTACATAAAGACTTTTATAGACATTGATGACTGGTTACTTTTTAGCCATCAATGCTTCGATTTCAACGACCTGTTTAGGCACGTCTGCGGTCAGTACTTCATGGCCTTCGTTAGTGACGACCACATTGTCCTCAATACGAATACCAATCCCCTGATAGGCATCAGGAATATCGTCTTCACTAGGAATATACAGGCCAGGCTCCACGGTGAGCACCATACCTACAACCAGTGGCCGAGGTGTTTGCTCATCCAACCGGTAAGTGCCGACATCGTGCACATCCAGCCCCAACCAGTGTGACGTTGAGTGCAGGTAAAAACGTCGATAACTCTCATCATCGATGCGCGCCTGAACGTCGCCTTCCAGCAGGCCAAGCTCAATCAGCCCGGCAGTTAAGTCATGCACCACGCCCTGGTGGATATCAGCAAGGGTGGCACCCGGCTGGACGGCACTCACAGCGCGCTGCTGGGCGTTGAGCACCACTTGGTAGAGCGCCCGCTGGGCATCATTGAACTGCCCGGACACCGGGAATGTGCGGGTGATATCACCAGCATATAACTCAAACTCGGCACCTGCATCGATCAGCACCAAGCCGTCTTCACACAGCGGTGCGCTGTTTTCAATATAGTGCAGTACGCAGGCGTTGGCACCGCTACCCACAATCGTACTGTAGGCAGGGCCACTGGCCCCATGCCAGACAAACTCATGCTCTAACTCTGCCTGGAGCTGAAATTCGCTCAGCCCTGGGCGCGCCACCTGCATGGCGCGCCGGTGAGCATGGGCAGATATCAGCGCCGCATGTCTGAGCAGGGCAATTTCAGCATCGCTTTTGATTAGCCGCATGGCGTGAACCAACGGGTTGATATCCAGCCAACCTTTTAGCGGTGGCCGACCGCGTCTAAGCCCGACCAGGGCTTCATGTAAAGCATCTTCAGCCATGCTGACAGCTTCAGCATTGTCTAGCGGCAGATAAAGTAGCTCACGACCTGCCAACAATTCAGGCAGCCGTTCATCACGTACTGCGTTTTCAAACGCCTGATCGATGCCGTATTCAGCGACCACGCCTTTGGCACCCAAACGGCGCCCTGTCCAGGCTTCCATCGTAGGGTCTCGATCCTGACAGAACACCACGCTTTCACCTTCAGCGCGCCCTGGTAGCAGCAATAGCAACGCATCCGGTTCACGTATGCCTGTCAGGTAGTAAAAATCGCTGTTCTGGCGGAAGGCAAATTCGCTGTCCCGGGAGCGGGTCATCAGTCCGGCACCGGGGAGCACCACCGCTGCGTTATCCGGCAGCTGGGCCATTAAGGCGTCACGGCGGTGGCGGTACTCGCCCATACTGATCGCAGGGGGGCGAGGTAACAACGTAGGCAACACAGGGTCGGACAGCATAGCGGCTCCTATCTAGGCAACGGGATTAGTGAACGGGTGCGTCAGTTTGCTCGACTTGCGGCATACCGGGGTGCTGCTCGGTATACAGCAGCATAGCGGCCATGCGGGCATGTTCGGTAAGCGCAAACAGATCGTTTTCGTTTTCGGGGCTGTCGTCGATATCGGTATCTATCCGACCCAGCGCCTGCAAGTCATCAATCGCCTCACGGAGCGCCTGAGACCAACGCTCGCGCAGCTCGTTGTCGGCCACTTCATCGACCACCTCAATAAAGCCCAGCGTCCACTCTTTAAGACCCTGCGCCTGCTCGCCCAGGGAGAACAGCTCGTCGGGTAGCAGTGGGGTATAGTCCAGGTCGCTGGCGCTAAGCGCCTCTACGGTTTGCCGCCGCCAGCCTAATAGCCGCTCGGCACTTGCCTGATCGCGGGGCTGCTCAACACCAAGGCTCTGGCAGACTTCGTCCAACCAAGCCTCTGCATTCACATCGCGTAACGCCAGCAGCGCACATAAGCGGCCATCCAAAAACGCCGGCGACTGCATGCTGCCATGGAGAAGAAAGACATCTGCGACATCGGAGAAGTCCTGACGCTCATCAATCAATGACATAGTATTTAATAACCTCGTATTTACTGGGCGTGTGGGGGATAGGGTGGCGGCAATGGTACGAGATGCACTCGCCCGCGCGTTGACCGCGCACAAGTGCCTCTCTTATAGTGAGTGACACCTATCTTCCTATGCTGTGATGTTAACGCATTGGGCCCCTTGCTGGCCCGTGCTGGAGTCTTTGATGAGCAACGCCAAGCGGCCAACCAAAGAAATAACCCTATTAGGGCGCGGCTATATCATTGCCTGCGACACGGGCGAAGAAGCCAAACTTGATCGCGCCGCGCGCTACTTAGACCGCGCCATGCAGGGTATCAATGCCCAAAGCAGCGTGCTGGGGAGTGAGCGTGTGGCGATCATGGCGGCCCTCAATATCACCCACGAACTTCTTGAAGCCATGGATGAGCACCGTGCCGGTGAAGAGAGCCTGAACCGTTTAAATGAGCGCCTTGAGCGGGCATTATCCAAAACGCGCCAGTCTTAGGCTTTACCTGAAAGCGCTGTCAACGATCTAAAGACTCGGCGAACGTTTAACCCAGACCTTTGGCATTAGCCGTCGCTCTGTTAGGATGGCGGGGTTCTCTGGGGTGTACGCCAGTCGTTATAGTCCCTCGAGCCTATGCGTAATACCCAGGGGGCCAAATGCTAGCCAGGCCCGTGTGCATGTCCGTGCGTCGGAAAGCCTGACGGTCTGGCTGCGGCCACCCACCTGAACCAGTAGGTTCAGGGCCAGAATGACAGCGGCACTCTGGAGAACACCCAAAGTCTAGGCTATGCGAAAATATAGAGGATAAAAGAATATCTGCATGGAAAGCCTCTATCTGGACGACGATAAGCGCGCGCTCCGCCGCTCTTTACGTCACCAACGCCGAGCCCTTTCTGAGCATGAGCAACGCCTTGCGGCACAGCGCTTGTGCCAACGATTGAAAACCCTGCCTGAAATACGCCGCGCACGGCGCTTAAGTCTTTATCTGCCTGTCAACGGCGAAATCGATCCTACCCCGCTTATTCCCTGGCTACGTCAGCGTAACGTCAATATTTATCTCCCGGTTTTACGTCCGTTTAGCGCTAACCGCCTGTGGTTTGTTGCCTACCGTCCTGACACCCCAATGATAAAAAACCGTTTTGGTATTTGGGAGCCTGACGTGAGATTCAGTGCCCAGCGGCGTAATCGGCTGCCCACTTGGGCGCTAGATACGCTGATTGTGCCGCTAGTCGGATTTGATGCTAATGCAAACCGCATGGGCATGGGGGGTGGATTTTACGACCGCAGCTTAGCGTTCATGCACCGCCCCGGCCCATCGCCTACTTTGATTGGCGTCGCCCATGCCTGCCAACAGGTGGCTTCTCTGCCTGTGGAGCCATGGGATGTGCCTTTACAGGTGGTGGTCAGTGACCAAGGCTACGTTCGTCGGCAATCGCTGTCCTTAAAAACTGGCCATAAAAAAGGGCTGACCCCATAAAGGATCAGCCCCTCTCGTCTGCTATCTGTCACCTTGCGGGGAATTAGCTTCCCGACAACGCCTGCGCATAGCCGGTAGCCAGCACTCCTAATGCAAATACCACCATCAACGCCATTACCATATCAGGCTTCTTCCGCCGCATGCCGCTTCTCCAACACCTTTACCGTTGCCGAATGTGCTAAATCCACCACACTTTACGGTTTCAAAAGGGTGGCAGATTTGCTTAATTTCGTTCACGACTATAGGGCTATTAGGCCATCGTTGACAACTAGTTTAGCGACCTTTTTTAGCCTCATTTCTGAGGATTAAGTTACGTTATGTTACTAGCAGCTCTGACGTTAAAGGTAAGCAACCACTTACACACAACTATTTACGCACGTCTTATGCTTACCGCAGGGCAGCGCTAAGCCATAAATAATCGGTAGGCCGGATTATCGCTTTCACGCCAGTAACGGTAGCCGATGGCGTCTAAGTACTCTGCCACATGAGTACGGTCACCGTTTGGGACTTGCATTCCCACCAACACTCGGCCGTAGGCAGCGCCATGGTTGCGATAATGAAATAGCGAGATGTTCCAGTCGTGTGGTAACTGCGTCAAAAAGTTCATCAGCGCACCGGGGCGCTCGGGGAACTCAAAACGGTATACCTCTTCTTCGAAACGTTCGCTGGGGCGGCCACCACTTAGGTGACGAATATGCAGTTTCGCCAGCTCATTGTCGGTCAAGTCTTCTACTTGATAGCCACTCTCACGCAGCTTGTCGATCACTGCCTGTCGATCTTCACCACCGGGCTTAACCTGCACGCCCACATAGATATGCGCTTCACTGCTGTCAGCGTAGCGATAGCTAAACTCGGTTACCATGCGCTTGCCTAGCGTGCGGCAAAACTTCTTAAAGCTGCCGGGTTTCTCGGCAATGGTCACCGCCAGGATCGCTTCACGCTGCTCGCCTAGCTCCGTGCGCTCGGCAATGTGCTGTAGGCGATCAAAATTGGTATTGGCGCCTGAGTTAATGCACAGCAGCGTCTCGCCTTCGACACCGGTCTGCTGCACGTATTTTTTTAGCCCTGCCAGCGAGAGCGCGCCAGAGGTTTCCGCCACGGCACGGGTATCTTCAAAAATATCTTTCACCGCTGCACACATTTCATCGGTATTGACGGTGATAACGCCGTCAATCAGATCTTTGATCAACGAAAACGGCACCTCGCCAATTTGTGCCACCGCGACGCCTTCGGCAAATACACCCACTTGCTCGAGCACCACACGCTCACCCGCCTCTAAGGCGGCTTTGAGGCAGGCGCTGTCTTCGGCTTCGACACCGATTACTTTGATATCCGGGCGGAGGTACTTCACATAGGCCGCGACACCGGCGATCAAACCACCGCCGCCAACCGGCACGAAGATGGCGTCTAAGCGCCCAGCGTGTTGGCGCAGAATTTCCACGCCGATGGTGCCTTGACCGGCCACCACATCAATATCGTCAAACGGCGGAATATAGGTGTAACCGTGCTCTTTGATCAGCTCTTGAGCATGCTCGGCTGCAGCAGCGAAGGCATCCCCTTTGAGGATGACCTTGGCGCCCCGGGCGCGCACCGCCTGCACTTTGATATCGGGGGTAATACGCGGCATCACAATGACGGCTTTGACACCCATCAGCTTCGCGGCCATGGCCAGCCCTTGAGCATGGTTACCGGCGGAGGCGGCAATCACGCCTTTATCTTTTTGATCCTGGGTGAGCTGCGCCATTTTGTTATAAGCGCCACGGATTTTGAACGAAAACACCGGCTGTAGATCTTCGCGCTTAATCAAAATCTGGTTGTTGAAACGACGCGACAAAAAGGGTGCAGGGGAAATCGGGGTCTCACAAGCGGCTTCATAAACGCGGGCTTGGAGGATCTTTTTGACGGTTGCTTCGAGCATGCGGGTATCCCAAGGGAAGAACGTGAACGGACAAAGCTTTTATTGGTAGCAGATTACGTATAGCGGCGTCTAGCCGCGTTTCCATCGGCAGGCAACGTTTAGGCCGTTATACTAACGCCACTACCTCTTTTCTCTAACTCTCCTCTGACTCACAAGGCTATTTATGAACCAAGCTATGAACCAGGATGAATTAAAGGCCGCCGTGGCGGACGCCGCCATTGCAGAAATTAAATCTCAGTTGGAAAAGGATACCATCTTAGGCATTGGCACCGGCTCCACGGCTAACCTGTTTATTGATCGCCTGGGGCCCCTGCGCCATCACTTTAAAGGCGCGGTGGCGAGCTCTAAGGCAAGTGCCGAGCGCCTTGAAAAACTGGGCATTGAAGTTTTTGAGCTCAATAGCGTTGGCACAGTTCCTTTTTACATCGACGGTGCAGACGAAGTAAATGCTAACTTACATATGATTAAAGGCGGCGGTGCTGCGCTTACCCGCGAGAAAATCGTGGCTGCCTGTGCCGAACGCTTTATCTGCATTGCCGACGGTTCAAAGTACGTGCCTCAGCTAGGTCATTTTCCGCTACCGGTAGAAGTCATCCCCATGGCTCGCTCCTATGTCGCCCGCGAGCTGGTAGCGCTTGGTGCCGAGCCGGTTTATCGCCAGGGGGTAGTCACCGACAATGGCAACCAAATCATCGACTGCTTTGAATTTATGATCGAAGACCCGGTAGCCATGGAGGCGCGTATCAACGCTATCGTCGGTGTGGTGACCAATGGCTTGTTTGCCGCCCGCGGCGCCGATGTTCTGCTGCTGGGCAAAGAAGATGGTGTGGAGCGCATAGCGCTTAAATAAAGATTCTTCGATACAGGCACTGGCTAACGAGACAGTAACGACGCCAATCCTGTCAGGGTGCGATCAAGTGCGCCTTTTTGCGTCTCAATCACCGCGCGGCCAGCGCGCCCAGCCTGTTGGGCGCGCTCAGGGTTAGCAAAGTAGTCCGCCAAGGCATCTGCCAGGGCATCCGAGCTATCGACCAGCGTTAGCGCACCTGCCGCTTGAAGCGGTTCAGCGACATCGGCGAAGTTCTCAATTGAGGAACCGCTAAGCACCGGCCTACCGAGCGCCGCTGGTTCAAGCACATTGTGCCCGCCCAACGGCACTAGGCTGCCCCCCACAAAGGCCACACGACCTGCTGCATAAAGAACGGCCAGTTCACCGAGCGTATCCCCCAGGTAAACCTGAGTTTTCTTTGTGGCAGGCTGCTGTAGGCTGCGGCGGCTTAGTGTCCAGCTTTCTGTTTGGCAGAGCTTAGCCACCTCTTCAAAGCGCTGGGGGTGACGGGGCACCAGCACCAGCAACGCGTTCGGATAGCGCCTAAGTAGCTGACGATGGGCTTGAAGCACCACTGCTTCTTCGCCGTCTCGGGTGGAGCCCGCTACCCAAACCGGACGCCCTTCCCATTCTTGAAGTAAGCGCTCACTCTCTTCAGACACCTTATCTTGGCAAGCTATTTCAAATTTCAGCGAACCAACGATGCGTGTAATATCCGTGCCGCAGCCAAGGGCATTAAAGCGTTCGGCATCTGCCGGTGATTTTGCGGCTAGCCAGCTAATATTGGCGAGCGTGCTGGCCATTAGCGGGCGCAGGCGTTGGTAGCGCTTAAAGGCGCGGGGCGATAGGCGACCATTCACCACTGCCACCGGCACACCCTGCTGGCGACAGGCGTGGATCAGGTTGGGCCACAGCTCGGTTTCAAACAGGATCGCAAGTTCGGGCTGAACGCTGCGTACAAAGCGTCTGGCAGCACCGGGAAAATCCAACGGTAGGAAGCGATGGGTAAGCCTTGCTTGATCGCTTGGGGTTTGCTCGCTAATAAGCGCTTGAGACTGCTGAGCACCTGTCGCAGTCATGGTAGTGAGCAGCAGGCTATGCGTTGGATAACGCGCTAGTAGCCCCTCAATCAACGGTCGAGCAGCGCGTACTTCTCCCACCGAGGCACAGTGCAGCCAAATACGTGGCGCGGAAGGCAGCGGTTCGAGGCGTAAACCCAGCCGCTGAAGGCGTGAGTAAGTGGGTACTTGCTCACGCCATATGCGCCAGCCAATCAGCGGTGAGAGCGCATACAGTGCCGCTGAGTAGGCAAGCCGAGGCCAGGCAGGTGAAGACATCAGAGGTTTCTTAGCGTTCACGATCTAGAATCGAACTAATCATCGCCGAGGTCGAAACGCCATCTTCAAAGCCCAGTACTTTAACCTCACCACCATTAGCGATAACGGCCGCGCCCCCGGCGATATCTTCTGGACGATAATCGCCACCTTTGACCAAAATATCGGGTAGCACCGCTTCGATCAGCGCCTGAGGGGTGTCATCACTGAACGGCACAACCCAATCGACAGCCCCTAACCCCGCCAACACCTGCATCCGCCGGTTAAGCGGATTAATCGGACGTTTGGGCCCTTTCAGGCGACCAATAGAGGCGTCGTCGTTAACCGCGACGATTAAACGGTCACCCAGGCGCTTGGCCTGCTCCAGGTAAGCGACGTGGCCCGCATGCAAAATATCAAAGCAGCCGTTGGTCATGACCACCCGCTCACCGCGTAGCTGGGCAGCACGCACCGCCTCAATCAATACATTCGGTTCAATCACCCCAAACTCGGCCAGCTTATCGCCGTGTAAGGCAGTGTAGAGCTCGGCGATAGAGAGCGTGGCCGTGCCCGGTTTGGCCACTACCAACCCTGCCCCCAAATTAGCCAGCATCATTGCTTCGGGAAAGGCGTGGCCTGCCGCTAGCGCTAGCCCCATTAAGCCAATAACGGTATCGCCTGCCCCTGTTACATCGAAAACTTCCTGAGCGCGGGTGGGTAGGTGTAGCGGCGCATGCCCTTCACGAATCAGCGTCATGCCTTTTTCGCTGCGAGTAATCAGCAACGCTTCCAGCTCCAACTCAGCACGTAGCGCTTCACCCCGTCGGGATAACTCGGCATCGGACGCACAATGGCCCACCACGGCTTCAAATTCGGTCAGATTGGGAGTGATTAAACTTGCCCCACGGTATTTGCTGAAATCCTGCCCTTTCGGATCGATTAGCACGCGCTTGCCCTGAGCTCTTGCGTTGGCTATCAGGTTCTCCACTTGGTTCAGCGTGCCTTTGCCGTAGTCGGAAAGGATCACTACGTCGCAGTCGGGGAGCACCTTTTCTACCTGAGTCACCAGCTCACTGGTATCGACACTGTCCAAGCGCTGCTCGAAATCCAGGCGCAACAACTGCTGGTTACGACTCATCACACGCAGCTTGGTAATCGTGGGTATCTCAACGCTACGTTGAAAGTAAGTACTCACACCTGAAGCAATCAAACTAGCTTGTAGAATCTGCGCGTTGTCATCGTCTCCGATCACACCCGCCAGCACCGCGTGGCCGCCCAGGGAGGTAATGTTCAGCGCCACATTAGCCGCTCCGCCCGGGCGGTCTTCAACATCTTCTACCCGAACTACTGGCACAGGCGCTTCGGGGGAAATCCGCGAGGTACCTCCATGCCAATAGCGGTCAAGCATGACATCGCCGACCACCAGTACACGGGCATGTTCTAACGCGGTTAAATCAATCTTCATCGGTGCTCCCTGCGCTGGCAGTCAAAGCGGTATGCGCCAGCAATGTATCCAGTTTAGCGATAACGTCGTCTGCTTTAATCAGCATCATGGCGCTTGGGTGACGCACCCGCTGGCCCCAGCTCACCTCGTCTACCGACTTATGCAGATAAGTACGTACCGCGTCAGGGTATGCGTTGACAGCAAAATCGCGCCACAGATAGGGTGCGGCACGCTGGGGATTGGTCGATGCATAAAGACCCAATGCCGGCGTTCCCATGGCATTGGCCATATGGATAGGGCCGGTATCCGGCGCTATCACCGCTTGGGCTTGATCGATCAGCGCTAAAACCCCTTTCAATGAGGTGCCGCCGATGGCGTTAATGACACTGGCTGGCTGACAGAGTGCTTCAATTTGCTCGCCTATTTCACGCTCCAGAGCACTGCCGCCACCGGTCAATACGCTTTTAAGACCGTGCTGCACCCAAGCGTGTTCAATCACGCTCGCGTAGCCCTCTACCGACCAGTTGCGAAAATTACGCAGGCGAACGTTGCTACACGGGTTAATGACGAGGTAAGGGGTCTCACCGCTGATCACCTGAGCCTCATTACGTGCCGTATCGGGCACAGGTAAATCCCACGCTAAGCGGTCATCCTCTACCCCGAGCACCCGGGCGAAGTCCATAAAGGACTCCAACACATGGGCATTGGGGTGCGGCGCAAGCTGATGCTGGGTGAACCAGTGCTGAGCATCTTTGGCACGCGCCTTGTCATAGCCCACGCGTACGTCGGCCTTCAGCCCAAGCGACAGCACGCTGGCCCGAATGGCCTGCTGCATATGTAGCAACACATCGAAGCGCGTATCGGCAAGCTGCCGCCATAACGCGCGCATTCCGGCAATACCTGTCGACTTGTCGTAAACAACGAACTCGACCCCGGAAAGCCCCGCCAGTAGACTGTGCTCCCCCTTACCGATAATCCAGGTAATGCGCGCATCGGGCCACTGGCGCTGCAACGCCCGCACCGTGGGCACGAGATTGCACACATCTCCTAGGGCGGAGAGGCGCAAAATGGCAATGTGGTTAGGCTGAACAGGCAGAGAGGGCTTCATGCGCTTAGCGGCACTCCGGCAGAGAAATTGGCTGATTTTACATGATGTAGACAGTTTATGTGACGGGCCGGGAACACACCAAATTGATCCAGACTTATTCACGCGCGATTACTGGCGTGAGCGCGGATTAATTGTGGGCGAAGCACCAGGCCGGGGCAGCAGTCTGTTTTTACAGGCAACGCCGACCGAGCAGTGGGTATTAAGGCCCTATTGCCGGGGGGGCATGGCGGCCAAACTCAGTGAGAAACGCTACCTATGGACTGGCGCTGAGCGCACCCGGGCATTTCGTGAACTGCGCTTAACCGCCACGCTTTTTGGGCAAGGGCTGCCGGTACCTCGCCCCGTAGCAAGCTGTGTTACTCGCTATGGGCTTACGTATGAAGCCGCGTTGATTACCGTGCGCATTGCTGGTGCCAAAGCATTCGCTGAGCTACTCGCCGACGATCTGGCGGATGAAGCGTTGTTAAAGCGTGTAGGTGCTATGATTTACCGCTTTCATCAAGCGGGGCTTGATCATGTTGACCTGAACGCACGCAATATTTTGATCGACCCCAGTAGCGCACCTTGGTTGATTGACCTTGATCGCTGCCGCCTCCGTGCGGCGGGAAAGTGGCAGGAAAAGAATTTAGCTCGCTTAGAGCGCTCGCTAGGAAAGTTTTCTGCCATCTCCCACAGCTCAGAATTAATGGGCAGCATTCGACAAGGCTACTGTAGTTAAATTTTTATCGCGACTCGTTAAAACAGCTTTTAAAATACCTGTCAGTTCACCAATGAACATTAATTTTTCATAGATGCAGAAAACAACTGAGAAACTGAGTATATGTTAAGAAAGATCCCTTCAGGCTTATGGGAAACACATTATTTTGGAAAAACGCCCCTACCCTTAATAGCGATAGGCGTATTAACTACGTTGTTTTATGTTTTTTCAAAGCCTCACTTTGATGATTTTAGCGACTTCAATAAATTAGTACTATCTGTCTCTGGTTTAATTAGCATTAAAATTTATGCCGCACCAGTATGGAAACACCCTGTTTTTCATATGTTTTGGTGGGCCTTACTATTAGCAGTGTGTCATTGGTTTTTTTTAACACTAGCACTTCCTGATCTGGCAGGTGACTACCCTAAACTGGATCACATTGCCCGACTGTTTGTATTTATTATATTTGCATGGTGGCTTGCTGGCAGCACACAGAACACGCTACTTTTCTGGAGTATTGCTAGCGCAGCTGTCGTATTGGCGCCATGGATCGCTGGCGATGGCCTCGCTGATTTTCAGCGTGGTTTTCTCGGCGAACGCATTGGGTTTGGTATTCGTAACGTTCAGCATTCAGCGATGTTTTTCGGCACAGTACTGCTTGGATTGCTTATTTTTTTACCACGGCTGTTAAGGGCTCCTCTACAACACTATGGCAAACTAAGTTTATGGGTACTCGCTTTTATTATCATTATAGCTGGCGTTATCATTTCACAAACTCGCGCCACTTGGCTGGGTGTGATAGCAGGCTTATTAACGGCACTTTTCTTAATCTTTATTGAGCATCGGAAAAGTTTTTCAAAAAAATATCTACTCATATTTTTTATTTTATCAGCATGCCTGGCGATTCTTATTATTACCAATAGCTCTTTAGTCATTGAAAGAGCTACTGCAGAATTGGATACCATTCAGGCACTACTGAGAGGTGACTGGAGTTCTGTTCCCCTATCAACCAGTGAAGTACGCTCTAGTGTAGGGGAGCGACTATATAGTTGGCGCGCCGCGATCGATATGATTGCCCAACGCCCCTTGCTAGGCTGGGGTGAGCAAGGAATTGATTATCTATTTGATAACATCCAATATAATCAAGCACACTATCAAGCTTTAAATTTTGGTCATCTACATAACCTCTATCTTGAAATCACACTACAGTATGGCTTGTTAGGTCTAGCTGCTTACTTTTATCTACTAGGGTGGTTTATAGCAAACGCATGGTTTGCTTGGAAGCGGGGGGATATGCCAGGTGATGTCCTGCTATTTCTCTATGCTTTTCTATGTTTTTGGAGTGTGATTAATCTTTTTGAATCATATTTGATATTTTGGACAGGTGTATTTCTGTTTAATGTTGTTATGGCGGGCGGCCTCGTCCATATATGGAAACCCACATTGCGCACTAACAGTTCAACACCTTCTGTTATATCAGAAAAGGATCGCAAATGATTAATATTGTCCTGTGCTCCGATGAGGTTTATATAGATAAAGCCGCTGCCGTGATAGCGTCAACCGTTTGTCACAGCGAGACACCTGAGGCGCTGCATTTCTATATATTAGGATACAAACTATCTACAAATACTCATCAAAAGCTGCACAACTGGTTTACGACACTGCCTGCTGAGCTAACGATCATTGAAGCTGAGAATAGTCGCTGGCCCGAGTTAACATTGGGCCGTTTTGGGCCTGCCGCCATGCTGCGCCTAGGCATGCACAATTGGCTGCCACCAAGCTGCCAGAAAGTTATTTATTTAGACTGTGACCTTGTAGTGCTAGACGATATCGCCAATTTGTTGGCATTCGACATACAGGGCGCTCCCATCGCTAGTGTGGCTAATCTACAAGGAACCGAGCAGAGTAGAATGGGCCTTGGTTATCAACACTATTTTAATTCCGGCGTCCTTCTGGTGGATCTAGAAGGATGGAAAGCTCGCAATGTGCTAGATCAAGTAGAGCAAATATTAAAGCAGCACGATTACACCTTAAGTTATCCCGATCAGGACGCATTAAATCTCATTTTCCAAGACTGGTATCGACTACCCATGCGCTGGAATATGCAGCCGTACGCTTATCCGGCCGTAGAAAAAAAAGCAGCTCACTATGCTGATTGGCAGAAGGAACTTGAACACGCTATCCGTGAACCCGCGATCATACATTTTATTGGCGCACGTAAACCATGGCACGCCGACAGCCGCCACCCACTTGCCTATTTGTATCGGCACTATCTTTCGTTAACACCGTGGCAGCCATCTGTACAAGCTACTCGACCTTCCTTGCAACGACGTCTGAAGCAAATGCTGGCGTGGTTTAAGAATCGGCGGCGCCGCCAGCGATTGCATTGCCACCCTGTGATGCAACTTCCGCCCCACCAAAAGGACTCGCCCACATGAAGGTATTGATTGTCGTGCGTACGTTAAAAATTGGTGGCATGGAACGGGTTGCGGTAAACCTTGCTGACGCCTTTGCGGAACACGGCCATGAGAGCCATTTGATGTACTTTAAGCCGCGCCCCCCTCAGTTAGAACCAAGCAATGAGCAAGTCAAAGTTCACCATTTCGCACTGTCTCGTGCCATGTGGACATCGGGTGTGGGTGGCATTATTGAGGTGGTAGCACGCCTGCTCAATAGCGTGTTAAGGAAAAGCTATTTTTTATTATC
Source organism: Vreelandella titanicae (assembly GCF_014697095.1). Taxonomy (NCBI): domain Bacteria; kingdom Pseudomonadati; phylum Pseudomonadota; class Gammaproteobacteria; order Oceanospirillales; family Halomonadaceae; genus Vreelandella; species Vreelandella titanicae. The sequence continues at coordinate 907,946 of NZ_CP059082.1, forward strand.
AGGCTGGTGGGGTGGAAAACTTTTTCGTCGCGAAGTACGTCGCCTTGAGCGCCAATATGGCGCTTTTGATCGGATTATTTTCCGCGGCATTGGTACCTTTGAAACGGTATGGTCCTTCCAAGACCCCCGCGCCTGTTATGTGCTGGAAAATATCGTCAAAACTACCGGAAGTCATGCCCCTTGGCTAGAGCGACTAAAAGCACGCTGTCTGTTTCATAACAAACACTTAGTAACCGTATCCCACGGCGTCGAAAAGCAAATCGCCACTGCTATGCAGACGCTACAAGTCAAACCGTCCTCGCTGAGAACCATTACCAATCCATGCCCTTTAGGGGCTATTCGAAAGGCTATGTACGAAGACTTCCCAGAGCGGCCCAATTCTCCATATCTACTCAATGTAGCCCGCTTGGTACCGCAGAAAAACCATCACCTTCTACTGCGGGCGTACGCCAAGATGCGCACAACGCTTCCGCTGGTGATTGTCGGCGAGGGGCCACTGCGCAAAGAGCTGGAAGCGCTAGCCGTTGAGCTGGGTATTGCGGCACGGGTTACTTTTACCGGTCGCCAACTAAACCCTTACCCTTGGATGCATCATGCTCGCCTATTCATCTTGAGCTCTGCCCACGAAGGTCTTGGCATCGTATTACTTGAAGCGCTGGCCTGCCAAACGCCTATTGTCTCGGTCGATTGCCCAGGCGGGGTACGTGATATTATGACCGGTGAGCTGGAAGCTTATCTGTGTGAAATGACACCGGAGGCGTTAGCAGCCCGTGTCGATGCCATTCTTGATGCTGACGGCTATGCTATTGATGAACGTTGGCTGGAACGTTTTTCTCCAGCGCACATTACTACTGCCTTTTTGCAAGAGATGCCTGCTTCATGATATCGGCTAATATTATTACCTTTAACGAAGAAGCCAATATTGCGGACTGTATTGCTTCCGCTCGCCAAGTATGTGAAGACATCGTTGTGGTGGATTCAGGCAGCCAGGACCGCACCACCGCTATCGCGCGTGAGTTAGGTGCCAAGGTGGTTCAACAAGCCTATTTAGGTGACGGCGTTCAAAAAAATATCGCGCTAGCGCACGTAAAGTACGACTGGGTGCTCAGCTTAGACGCCGATGAACGCCTAACCCCGGAGATGGTCGAAGCGATTGGACAACTAGACCTAGCTGCAACCGAGCATGACGCCTTTGCCTTTCGTCGCCGCAATATGATTGGCTCACGCTGGATTAGAGTCTGTGGCTGGTATCCCGATTACTGTATTCGGCTCTACAACCGGCACCATGCTCGCTTTGCTGATGTAAAACAGCATGCCAGCATAGGGGCTGCCAACCCCAAGCGACTTAACGCAGATATAGTGCATTACTCCTTTGCTAACTTAGGTCAGTTATTTGCCAAGCCAGGGCGAAACTTCAGCGGTCGTGCGGCCAAAATCATGTTTCAAAAGGGGAAGCGGGCAAACGCTTTTTCACCGTTTGCACATGGCCTGAATGCCTTCGTACGCAAATATATATTTCAGCGAGGCTTCATGGGCGGAGTAGATGGCATGACCGTTGCGATCAGCGCAGGGCTAAATAGCTACTTAAAGTATGCCAAGCTGCTCGAATATCAACGCGATCCCAAAGTGCTTGAAGCGGAAGACTTTAATAAGGTTTGGTGATTGATGCATATTACTCATGTAAATTTGGCGCGTGGTTTTCGCGGTGGAGAGCGTCAAACTGAGTTATTAATTAAAACGTTAGCAGAGCATGCACCAAACGATATTGCACAAACGCTGGTTTGCCGTCGAGACTCGCCCATGCGCCAGCACCTGCAGAGTGTAGCGCGACTCAACTTTCAAGCAGCCAATCACCAGTTAGCGGGGCATTTTGATCTCGGCGGGACACAGCTGGTACATGCCCACGATGCAAAAGGCGTTCATTGGGCTTACTTACACTACCGTTTAAAAGGCACGCCCTATTTAATTACACGCCGTGTCGACTCGCCCGTCAAACGTAAGTGGTTTAATCAGCAGTGTTACTCTCAAGCATCCGCCAGGGTTGCCCTCTCCCACGTCATAAAGCGTCTGCTGGAAGACAATCAGTGTGGCGACGTTACCTTGATACCCAGTGCCTATGCGCGCTTAACGCCCTCGCCTGAGGCGACCAAAAGTTTTCGCAATGATTTTGCCGATAAATTTTTGGTCGGTCATGCAGGCGCCATGGTTGACCGTCATAAAGGTCAGCGAGTGCTATTGCAGGCTGCGCAGAAGCTTGAGCATCAAGCGCCTGATATACAGTTTATTTTTCTAGGTGACGGTGAAGATGCAGAAACGCTAAAAGCAGAATCCTCGTCACTTAGCAATGTTTCCTGGCTGGGATTTAAAAGCAATATTGCCGACTATCTAGCTGGCCTGGATGTGTTTGCATTTCCTTCACGCAATGAAGGCCTGGGCTCTGTGCTGCTGGATGTCATGCAGCTAGGCGTTCCTGTCATTGCTACCAAGGTTGGCGGCATACCCGATATCGTCAAGCACGAACAAACGGGGTTGCTGATACCGTCCGGCGACGCCGATGCACTGGCTAACGACATTATGCGATTAAGGCAGGATCCCGCTCTTCGGCAACGATTGGCCCAAGGAGCCACTGAACGTTTAGATCATTATAGCCCTCAGTCAATGACTGCAGCGTACTGGCACCTCTATCAAACAATAGTGAGTTAATGATTATGCTTGCAGCTTCTGCAAAAGCGCATAAAAATCTTCATAAACTAGGCTTTTATGCGCAACATACCGTTCACCGCCTAATTCCCAGTACGTTTCTGCAACGGCAAAGATTAAATTTACTTCGCTCATTAAAGCAATTGTCAAAAGAGGAGCAGCAGCAGCTACTTCTCCGAGTTAACTACTGTAATCAACTGGAAAACAACGTTGAACTGCCTAAGGAGGCTATAAGTTTATCTAGTTTCAAACGCGAGAAAAGCGGCACTTATTACTTGGATTTGCTCAGTGTGTTGCGCTATTTTCCGCCTGAACTACGCTTCTGCCATCGCTTTGGTGATGTAACTACCGTGCCAGACGCACCTACCTTAGTGAAAAGCCGGCCCATTAATGACCACAATCAAAACTCAGTTTTACTTAAGTTAAACCGTGTTCGTCATTACTACACGGTGAAAGATCCTCACCGCTATGATGACAAGCTTGACCTTGTGGTATGGCGTGGTTCTTGTCATCAAGAACATCGGCGACAATTCATTCGAGACTTTTATGATCACCCGCTATGTAATGTTGGCGATATTCACAAAAATGCGCAAGGTCAGCCCTGGCATAGCCAATTTATGTCGGTACTGGAGCAACTGAAATATAAGTTCGTACTCAGTATCGAAGGCAAAGATGTTGCAACGAATCTCAAATGGATAATGGCCTCTAATTCACTCTGTTTTATGCGACAACCGCGCTTTGAAACATGGTTTATGGAAGGCACTTTGTTACCTGACTATCACTATGTGCAGCTCAAAGATGATTACTCAGACCTTGAGGAGAAAGTCACCTATTACCTTGAAAACCCCGCGGCGGCAAAAAAAATTATCGGTAATGCTAACCGCTACTTCGCTCAATTTATGAATGCTGATAAAGAACGCTTGATGGGTCTTTTGGTTATGCAGAAATATTTCGAGCGCACCCATCAACTTCTCCCGTAGTAGCCGTTATCATCAGAGCTATCAATTTTCTGTAACATCCCCTTTTTCACTGTTTATATTAGGTAAATGTCATCATACGTTATCGCTCTTTCATTGCATGGGATACCGCTAGGCTAGCCACCATTGCATTGACACTAATTGGCCTCAGCCTGGGTTACACGGTCACGGTAATGACCCGTCTGCCCTGGTGGACACTATTTTTAGTAGCGGCCGCATGGATTGGTGTGGGGCTTAAGCTGCGCTGGGGCCAGCCTGCCAATGCTCGCTATCGTAAAATGTGGCCCTGGTCGCTTGTACCGTTAAGTCTTTGGGGTGTGTACGTTTACTTGGCGGACAGCTTTGGCATTGTCGATTTGGGTGCGGTGTTTTTTCACCTCCAGGCAGGCATAGCCAAGCATGGTGGCGCAGGCAAAATGATTTCCGCGGTGCTCTATACGTTAATAATGATTGGCGTACTGGCGGCCGTGACGTGGCTATCACGCCACGACCAGCGCTGGCGGTTAGCCGAGCGCTTTTTCGCTATTATATTATTGGCTAGCAACCCGCTACTTTATGGCATAAGCCAACGCAGCGCGGCCATTGTCACTGATGACGGCGCCTGGCTGGATCGACGCTACAAGCCGCCCCCTGCCGAGGAACTTAGGGACGCCCCTAACTTACTCATTCTGTATTTGGAAAGCATAGAGCGTACCTACTCTAATGACATATTTGGGGATGCCTACGCCAGTCTCAACGCCCTAGGGGAACGAGGTGCCGTTTTTGAGGGCGTGCGCCAGATGGATAATACGGGCTGGACAATGGCGGGCATGATTGCCAGCCAGTGCGGCGTGCCATTGATGCCTGCTGGACTCCTTCACGACAGCCAGTTCGAGCCTCTTTCCAAGGTTGTTCCCGGGGTCGATTGTCTCGGCGACATTCTTGCTGCACAGGGCTACCAACTAAGCTATCTAGGCGGTGCTAGCACACAATTCGCGGGTAAAGGACTATTCTATCGCGGCCACCAATTCGATACGGTGAAAGGACGTGAAGATTTAGAGCCCCTGCTAGAGAATCCTGAGTATGTAAATAGCTGGGGCCTGTATGACGACACGCTGTATGACATCACCGCCGATGAGATCCGGCATTTAGATAGCCAGAATAGCGGCCCCTGGGGTGTAATTAGCCTCAATCTGGCGGGTCATGCGCCTAATGGTTATCCCTCCCAGTCGTGCGTGGAACGTCAAGGAGAGTTTGACGGCCAGGATATTCTTTATTCGGTGGAATGCGCGACTTGGCTGGCTCAAGATTTGGTTGAACGGTTGGATTCTGAGGGTCTTCTCGATAATACCTTGGTGGTCATACTGAGCGACCATCTGACGATGCGCGTTTCTGTGTGGGATCAATTGACCGCGCTAGACCGCGACAACACGCTGATAATGCTCGGCAACGATATCGAGCCACAGCGTATTCGCCGAGACGCTACCATGCTGGATGTTTTCCCCACGATACTCGATGCGCTGGGCTTTAGTTTAGAGCGCGACCGCGCTGGATTGGGCACTTCGCTTTTCAGTAATAATCGTACGCTGGTAGAGGCCCACGGTATCGAAGTGCTTAATGAGCGTTTACGGGAAGAGACGGCGCTTCAGCACCGCCTTTGGGAGGGCATTTCCCCTCAGCGGCGTGAGTCCGACGAGCCTTCTCAAGAAGTTACTCAAGAGCAAACCCTAGAGACGCCTGCTGACGCGGCAGACGAAGTCGAGCTCATCCATTAACGATCACGCTCTCCCACTGATGAGCCGCGTGAATCTGTTGGTAGACTTGCTCAACGCTGAGCAGATTCAAGCAATTGGTATGCCCCAATGGGCAGGTACGCTGAAAGCAAGGAGAGCAAGAGAGCGCTAGGTAGTGAATGACGGCGTTATCAGTCAGCGGCGGCGTGTAGGCGGGCGATGAGGAGCCATACAGCGCATGGACACGAACACCTACCGCTGCAGCCACATGCATTAACCCCGAGTCGTTGGTGACTACCTGCTGGCAATCCGCCAACAGATCGACCGCATCAGCCAGCTGCGTCTTACCACACAGGTTATGGGCATGGGAAAGCCCCTGTGTGATCTCCTCGCCCGCCGGGTGATCCTTTGCCCCCCCGAGTACGCGTACTTCAAAACCCTCTTCCACCAGCCGTTTGGCTAAGCTGTGAAAGTAGCTGACCGGCCACTGCTTGGCGGGACCGTATTCAGCGCCCGGCATCATACCAATCGCCGTGCGCGAAGAAAGCGAGTGAGTTAGCCGCAAATTGACCAAGTTATCACGGTCAATCTGCAGTCTCGGTTTGGGCAGCGCAAAGGCGCCGCTAGCCGCTTCTTCCAGAGGCAGGCCGAGCGATACAAAGCGCTTTACCGTTTGATCCAGCACCTGTTTATCGAGTTTGCGGCGCTCCTTGAGAAGCCCATAGCGGTGTTCGCCTAAAAAGCCTATGCGTTCAGGAATGCGCGCCATAAAGGGCACCAGCGCTGCCTTCCAAGAGCGTGGCAAGACAATGGCTCGGTCAAAACGGCCACGCAAACGGTTGGCCAGTTCACGGCGGCTGGCCAAGCCAAATTCACCGTGCCCCACTGCCAGCGGCAGCACTTCATCCACTTCGGGCATACGCTCTAAAATAGGCTGTGACCACTTTGGTGCAACCACCCCTATCGTCGCGCCTGGCTGGCGGGCTTTTAAGGTCATAAACAGGCTTTGTGCCATGACCATGTCACCGACCCACGAAGGGCCAATCACCAGCAAGCGCTGAGCTGAATTAGCCATTTAACCACCCCAAGTAGGCCTTCACCCCTTGAGCAACGGTTTTAAACTCAACATCGCAGCCGCTCTCACGTAGCTGACCAATGTCAGCTCGGGTATAGCTCTGATAGCGTCCTTTGAGTTCTTCGGGGAAGGCAATGTAGTCGATCTCACCTTTACCGTAAAAGTCGATAACCGCCTCGCCAATGGCTTTAAAAGGTTCAGCCCGACCAGTGCCAAGATTGAAGATTCCTGACTTGTCAGGATGATCCAAAAACCAAAGATTCACATCGACTACATCGCCCACATAAACAAAGTCACGACTCTGCATGCCAGCCTCGTAGCCGTCATAGCCGCCAAACAGCTTGAGCGTTTCACCATTACGAATTTGCAAGTGGTTGTGATAGGCCACACTGGCCATTTTGCCCTTATGCTGTTCACGGGGGCCGTAGACATTAAAGTAACGAAAGCCCACTACTTGAGTGGTTAACTCGCTCCAGCGCGAACGCACGTGCTGATCAAACAGCAGCTTGGAATAGCCGTAAACGTTAAGCGGCTTTTCGCACTCGGGTACCTCTTTAAATACCTCGCTGCCGCCATAGGTGGCGGCTGACGAGGCGTATAAAAAAGGAATACTCTGCTGCTCGCAGTAATTAAGCAGCACTTTGGAGTACTCGAAGTTATTCTCCATCATGTAGTGGCCATCCCATTCGGTAGTATCCGAGCAGGCGCCTTCATGGAAAATAGCATCGATCTTAGGTAGCTCGACGCTTTCACCGCGCAGGGCAGCTTTTACCCTGGCGAGGAAATCATCTTTATCAAGATAATCCGCCAGCGTGCAGTCGGCTAAATTGACGAATTTGGTACCATCGCGTAGATCGTCAACGACCATCACATCGTTTCGACCGCGGGCGTTCAATGCTTTAACTATGTTGGCCCCGATAAAACCGGCACCGCCTGTTACCACAATCATACTGTTCTCCTTACCTAAAGCAGCTTGTTGGCATACGTGCCTATAACCCATCTGCCTAGGATTGTATACTTGACGCCTTATGAATTCATGGCCAACGGTGCTTTCCGCGATGAGTGTCTCGACAAACCAATCGACACCCGATGTGTCGACCTTTCAAGGCTTGATCCTTGCTCTGCAGCAGTACTGGGCAGAACAGGGTTGTGTCATCCTTCAGCCGCTCGATATGGAAGTCGGCGCGGGCACCTTCCACCCCGCTACCTTCCTGCGGGCGATTGGTCCCGAAACCTGGAATGCTGCCTATGTACAGCCTTCCCGCCGCCCTACTGACGGCCGCTATGGCGAGAACCCTAACCGCCTTCAGCACTACTACCAGTTCCAGGTGGTGATGAAGCCATCGCCAAGCAACTTACAGGATCTCTACCTGGGCTCACTCAAACGCCTGGGTCTTGATCCGCTGGTTCACGATGTGCGCTTTGTCGAAGATAACTGGGAATCTCCTACTTTGGGCGCCTGGGGCCTGGGCTGGGAAATCTGGTTAAACGGCATGGAAGTGACCCAGTTTACCTACTTTCAGCAGGCCGGTGGCATCGAATGCTATCCGGTCACCGGCGAACTGACCTATGGGCTTGAGCGCATCGCCATGTACCTGCAGGACGTCGACAGTGTGTATGACCTCGTCTGGGCCATTGCCCCCGATGGCAGCAAAGTGACTTATGGCGATGTCTATCTGCAAAATGAGCGCGAACAGTCCGCCTACAATTTCGAACATGCCGATGTCGATCAGCTATTTGCTAACTTTGACCATCAGGAAAAAGAGTGCAGCAAGCTGCTCGCTGCCAGCCTGCCGCTGCCAGCCTACGAACAAGTCCTGAAGGCATCACACACGTTCAACCTATTAGATGCCCGTCACGCTATCTCGGTCACCGAGCGTCAGCGCTTTATCCTGCGCGTTCGCACTATGGCCCGGGATGTCGCCACTGCTTACTTTGAGTCGCGTAAGGCCGAAGGTTTCCCCATGGCGCCAGAAATACTTCGCCGAGAACTGTTACAAGAGCTACTCGCCGATCAGGGAGACGACTAATGGCTGTTAATACGCTTTTACTAGAACTCGGTGCAGAAGAGCTGCCGCCCACGGCCCTGGACGCTCTTTCCGATGCGTTCGCCGCGAGCATCGAGAAAGGCCTGCAAGAAGCCGATGTTCCCTTCACCAACGTTACCGCTTTTGCGACACCACGGCGTTTAGCGGTACAGGTGCATGAACTGGCCGACAAACAGCCTGATCGTAACGTTGAGCGCCGTGGCCCAGCGCTGGCGGCTGCCTTTAAGGATGGCGTTGCCACTAAAGCCGCGGAAGGCTTTGCCCGCTCTTGCGGTGTAAGCGTCGACGAGCTGATTCATTTAGAAACCGATAAAGGTACTTGGTTAGGTTTTCGTGAGCAGCAGCAGGGAGAATCTATTCAAGCGCTGCTGCCTGAGATTATCCGCAAATCAATCAGCACCCTCCCTGTGCCTAAAAACATGCGCTGGGGCGCTTCACGGGTTGAGTTTTCCCGTCCCGTTCATTGGCTGGTAGCCATTTACGGTAGCGACGTAGTGGCCGCCGAGGCACTTGGCCTAGAGGCTAGCTGCACGACCTACGGTCACCGCTTCCACGCCCCTGATGCCATTCAGTTGGCGCACGCTGATGAGTATGTGGCTACGCTGGAAAATGCCTATGTACTGGTGGATCGTGAGCAACGCCGCGAGCGCATCCGCGAACAGGTATTAGCAGAGGCCGAAGTGCAGGAGGCCAATGCGGTTATCGACGAAGAGCTTCTGGTAGAAGTGAGCGGCTTGGTGGAATGGCCAGTCGCCCTTACCGGGAGCTTTGATGAGCGCTTTCTGAAAGTGCCCGCCGAGTGCTTGATCTCTTCGATGAAGGCTAACCAGAAATATTTTCACCTGTTGGACGACGCTGGCAAGCTGAAACCGCTATTTATCACCATTGCCAATATCGACAGCGCTGACCCCGACCAGGTCATTGCCGGTAACGAGAAAGTCATTCGTCCGCGCTTAGCCGATGCAGCGTTTTTCTACGACACCGATCGCAAGTACACATTAGCGTCACGCATCCCACAGTTAGAGAGCGTGGTATTCCAGCAGCAGCTAGGCACCCTGGCGGATAAAGCTCGCCGCAGTTCGGTTATTGCGACATTTATTGCCGAACGTATCAATGGCGACGTGGCTCACGCTCAGCGCGCCGTGGCACTCGCCAAGTGCGACCTTGTGACGGAGATGGTGCTCGAATTCCCTGAACTTCAGGGCATTATGGGACGCTACTATGCGCAGCAAGATGGCGAACCCACGGAGGTTGCCCAAGCCCTTGAAGAGCAATACCTGCCGCGCTTTGCTACTGATGCGATTCCCCAAAGTGCTACAGGCAAGGCATTAGCCCTGGCGGATCGACTGGATACCCTGGTAGGCATCTTCGGGATAGGCCAACGCCCAACCGGTGCGAAAGATCCTTTCGCTTTACGTCGTGCTTCGATTGGCGTGCTTAACATTCTGGTCAAAGGCGAGCTGGATCTTGACCTGCGCGAGCTGCTTACGGTTGCCTCTGAGCAGCACCAGGGCCTCCCCAAAGCTGACGGGCTGGTTGAGGACGTGCTGACGTACATGTTGGATCGCTTCCGCGCCTGGGGCCAGGATGAAGGCATCAGCGCAGAAATGTACCTTGCTGTTCGTGCGCGCCCAGTCACAAACCCGCTCGACTTCGCTCGCCGCCTGCGCGCTGTGAAGGCCTTTGCCCAGCGTGACGAAGCCACAGCGCTGGCGGCGGCTAACAAGCGCGTTTCGAATATTTTAAGCAAGCAGGAGCATGACGGCAGCACACAGGTCGATCAACACTTGCTGCAGGAAGATGCCGAGCGGGCACTGTTCGACGCTGTGACAGGTAGCCAAGCACAGGTGGCACCCCTATTTGCTGCGGGTGACTACCAGCGTGCACTCGACGCACTTGCCACACTGCGAGATCCAGTAGATGCCTTCTTTGACCAAGTAATGGTGATGGCGGATGACCCGGCTATTCAGCGTAATCGGTTAGCGCTTCTTGCAAGCCTTCAAGCGCTGTTTTTAGAAGTCGCCGATATTTCGCTGCTCCCTCAGTAGTCGTCGGCTAATGGATCGCAAATCCCCAAGCCCAGCCCTAACGGCTGGGCTTTTTTTATTGTTTGGGGAGTACGTGTTTCACGTGAAACATCTTTGTTAGATCGGGGTAAAATAGTCTTAAATCTCGCGGGCAGAAAGTATCGCCGACAACCGTACCAATAGGATCACTATGCTAAGTGCCGATAACCTTGTCATCCTGGATCGAGACGGCGTCATCAACCATGACTCTGATAACTACATCAAATCTCTCGAGGAGTGGGTACCCTACCCCTCTTCAATCACTGCCATTGCCCGCCTCACCCGCGAGGGATACACCGTTGCCGTCGCAACGAATCAATCCGGGATTGCCCGAGGCTATTATGATGAAGCAACCCTCCATACGATGCATGAACACTTAATTTCGTTAGTAGAAGCGGAAGGCGGGCATATTGCTCATATTGCTTACTGCCCCCATGGGCCAAATGATAATTGCCAATGCCGTAAACCATTGCCAGGAATCCTAATACAGATCCAGCAGATCCTGGGACTAGAAAGTTTAACGGGAAGCTGGATGGTCGGTGATAGCCTTCGCGATCTCCGGGCGGGCGAAGCCGTAGGTTGCGAAACAGCGCTGGTGAGAACTGGGAAGGGAAGTAAAACGGAGCAAGCAGGCGCTGGTCTTGAAAAGACCAATATCTTCGATGATTTAGCGCAATTTGTTGAATGGCTCATTAAATAGCTAAGCGACACCGAGCTGGTAGTCATAGATCGCTCTGCGTTGCATGAGTAACTGTTGCATGAGAAATTTGGCTGAAACTAACTACCCTCTTCTGCTACACGTATCCTGATCCTGCCAATCTATCTATCAATAAAAAAAGCGTCGCTATGAATTTCATAGCGACGCCTGTCATAGTGGCATTAAACCATACTGAGGCTAATGATCGTTAAAGCAGTGTTTCACGTGAAACATCTTAACGAAAGCAATCCACCTTACACGTCTAAATTGGCCACCAACGCGTTGGTCTCAATAAAGTCACGGCGCGGTTCTACATCGTCACCCATCAAGGTGTTGAACATCATATCGGCACCCACGGCATCTTCGATCGTCACCCGCAGCATGCGGCGGCTATCGGGATCCATGGTGGTGTCCCAGAGCTGATCCGGGTTCATTTCACCCAAGCCTTTATAGCGCTGTACAGACAACCCGCGCTGGCCCTCTTGCATTAGCCACGCCAGTACTTCCGAGAAGTGCGATACCGGCTTCTGCCGCTCGCCACGAGCAATAAAGGCGCCCTCTTCCAGGAAGCCATCCAGGGTTTCGCCCAGCTCAGCGATACCGCGATAGTCGGCGCTTTCAAAGAAGTCGAGGCCCCACCTATACTCAGTCGTCACACCGTGAGCAACCAGCGAGACGGTAGGTAGGAAAAGCCCGCGCTCAGAATCTTCGTGAAGATGGAAGTGGTAACGGGGCCCGCCTTCATAGGCAACCATGTCATCCATGATCTTCTGGAGTTCATCAATCCAGTTCTGCATGGTCACACGATCTTTCAGGCTCTCTTCACCTTTCAGTGCCGAAGCATGAACGATTTGCTTAAGTACTTCATTAGGATAAACCCGCGACAAGCGATCAATCCGCTTCATCACGTTGCGGTACTGGTTCACTAACGCTTCAAGCTGTGAGCCGGAAATACCCGGTGCATTAGCGTTAACATGCAGGCCGGCACCGTCCAAGGCCGTGGTGGTTAAATAATCCACCATCGCCTGTTCATCTTTCAGGTAAAGCTCTTGCTTGCCGCGCTTAATTTTATAAAGTGGTGGTTGAGCGATGAAGATATGACCACGCTCAATCAACTCCGGCATCTGACGGAAGAAGAACGTCAACAGCAGCGTACGAATGTGCGATCCATCGACATCGGCATCGGTCATGATAATAACCGAGTGGTAACGCAACTTATCGGGGTTAAACTCTTCACGGCCAATGCCGCAACCCAGGGCAGTGATAAGCGTGCCCACTTCTGCAGAGGAGAGCATTTTGTCGAAACGTGCTTTTTCCACGTTCAGAATTTTACCTTTAAGCGGCAAGATAGCCTGTGTACGGCGGTCACGGCCCTGTTTGGCACTGCCACCTGCCGAGTCACCCTCCACCAAGTAAAGCTCTGACTGACTGGGGTCTTTTTCTTGGCAATCCGCCAACTTGCCAGGTAAACCGGCAATATCCAGCGCGCCTTTGCGGCGGGTCATATCCCGCGCTTTGCGTGCCGCCTCACGTGCACGCGCGGCATCCAGCATCTTATTGACGATCGCCTTGGCTTCGTTAGGCTTTTCAACAAGATACTCGGAAAAGAGACGGCTCATTTCCTGCTCAACCGCTGTCTTCACTTCGCTGGAGACCAGCTTATCTTTTGTTTGAGACGAAAACTTAGGATCCGGGACTTTAACTGAAATAATAGCTGTTAGCCCCTCACGAGCATCATCTCCCGTGGTATTCACCTTGGCTTTTTTCAGCAGGTTTTCAGCTTCAATATAGTTATTGAGCGTACGGGTAAGCCCTGCCCGGAACCCCGCCAAGTGCGCCCCGCCGTCTCGCTGCGGAATATTATTGGTGTAGCAGAAAATATTTTCAGTGAAGGCTTCGCTCCACTGCATGGCTACCTCTACTTCAACGCCGTCATCACGAACAGCGTTAAAGTGGAATACCGGATTAATCACACTCTTATTGGTATTGAGGTGATCAACAAAGGCTCTCAAGCCACCTTCGTAGTGAAACAGCTCCTCTTTGCCGCTGCGCTCATCCAGTAAACGGATAGCCACACCAGAGTTCAAGAAGGATAGTTCGCGAAGTCGTTTGGCTAAAATATCAAAATGAAACTCGATATTGCCAAAGGTTTCTGGCGATGGGCGGAAGTGAACCCGGGTACCGCTTTTTTCGGTTTTGCCCACAACGCCCAATGGTGCTTGAGGAACACCGTGACGGTACATTTGTTCGAACACTTCACCCTGACGCCAAATCGTTAAGCGCAGCTCAGCGGAAAGCGCATTGACAACAGAAACACCGACGCCGTGCAACCCACCGGAAACCTTGTAGGAGTTATCGTCGAATTTACCGCCTGCGTGCAGAACCGTCATAATAACTTCTGCAGCGGAAACACCTTCCCCTTCATGAAGCTCGGTAGGTACGCCACGGCCGTTATCACTCACGGTGACCGACTCATCCGGGTGGATGACAACGCGAATTTCACTGCAATGCCCAGCCAACGCCTCGTCGATGGAGTTATCCACCAATTCGAAGACCATGTGGTGGAGCCCAGTACCGTCGTCGGTGTCACCAATATACATACCTGGCCGCTTACGCACCGCGTCCAGCCCCTTGAGCACCTTGATGCTTGATGAATCGTAAGCCTGCTCGCTCATTGACCACTCCGTTGTGAAGTCTGTCTCATCCTGTATCGTCCTACCCTTCTTCCTGCGCTAGCTGACTTTCTCTAAACCACTAAACCCCTCCTTGCAATGTTTCACGTGAAACATATTTACGGGGGTATCAGTTCGCCAGGCATTCTTCAATGCAGAAGGTTCGACACTGGTAATAAATGCTTGGCACTGCATATCTTCGAGTAAACCACAAAACTGGTAACGATTTTGCTCGTCAAGTTCTGCGGGCAAATCATCGATAAGATAAATACAGTGCCGCTGTGCTGTTCTTTCCAGAAACCGCCCTTGGGCAAGCTTTAATGCACTCACCACTAACTTTTGCTGGCCTCTGGAAAGCACTTCTACAGCAGGCTGTTTGTTTATCCTGATACGTAAGTCAGCGCGCTGCGGACCTTGCTGAGTAAACCCCATCTGCTGATCAGTTGGCCGACTATCATGTAACACAGTCGCAAGAGTTCGATCTTTATCCCAACCTCTGGCGTAGTGAAGCGACAATCCCGGCAAGGGAAGCAACACCTTAAGTGTCTCTTCAAAGACAGGCAAAAAGTCACTAAACCAAGCACGGCGTAACGAGTCCATCTGTTCACCCCAAAGGGCTAGTTCATGCTCCCACACCGCCATTTCCTGAGGTAGTATTCTACCACGCCTGAGCAGTGCATTCCGATGTTTCAACGCACGCCGGGTGCGCTTCCAGATTGCTAAAAAGTCATGTTTCACGTGAAACACGCCCCAGTCGAGAAACTCACGACGTCCGGCTGGAGAACCTTCAAGCAATCGAAAAGCATCAGGGTTAATTAATTGAAGCGGCATAGCCTCTACCAGTTCCGCCAACCGAGCGTTTTTATCTCCCTTTAAACGAAGCTCCAGCTCCCGCTGAGCTCTTAAACGACGCACACCAAGGGTAACCTCAGGCTCACCACTTAAACGTCCGTACAGCGTCATATACGGCTCATCCGTTTGGATCGCGCTTTTTAACTGGCGAGTACGAAAAGAGCGGCCCATGCCAAGAATATGTACCCCCTCCAACAGACTGGTTTTACCGCTGCCATTAGCACCGCTAATGACGTTGATATGCGAAGAGGGCGTCATCTCAACCGGCCTGAGATTGCGCAAAGCGTGGAAATTAAGCAGTGTCAGGCTCATCCTATTATCACCACTTAAAATATCCTCGAAAAAAGGGAGTATTCCAACGCGTTAGCGGCGCTTCTGCTACCAGAAGCGCCGCTAACGTAGCTTGCTTACGTATTGCTGTTACCCGCCCAAAGCGTTTACAGGCGCATCGGCATAACGACATAAAGCGCATCACCGCCGCCGGGCTCTTCCAGCAGCGCGCTACTATTGGGATCAGCCAGGGTAATCTGCACGCGATCTTCATTTAGCACTGTTAGTACATCAACTAAATAGCCGACGTTAAAACCAACTTCCATTGCCCCGCCGTTATACTCAACGGCGATATTCTCCTCCGCTTCCTCCTGCTCGGGGTTGTTGGCCATTACCTTAAGGTTGTTCTCTTCAAGATAAAGGCGCACACCACGGTACTTCTCATTAGAGAGGATAGCAGTACGTGAAAGTACTTGGCGAAGCTCCGCACGCTCGGCAATCAATACTTTATCGCCATTGCGCGGCACGACACGCTCATAGTCAGGAAATTTACCGTCGATTAACTTGGAGGTGAAGGTAAAGTCGCCTGTATGAGCACGCACATGACTGGAGCCAAGCGTCAGGCTGACAGGCTCATCGCTATCGTCTAGCAAGCGCGACAGCTCTAAAATCCCCTTCCGGGGCACAATCAGCTTTTGAGACTGGCTCACAGAGACCTCGATTGGCCGCGAGCACATCGCCAAACGGTGCCCGTCAGTAGCGACCGTGCGAAGCAAATTGCTTTGAATTTCCAGCAGCATACCGTTGAGGTAGTACCGCACATCCTGCTGCGCCATGGCAAACGAGGTCGCTTCTATCAGGTGCTTTAGGGTACCGCGGGGTACGCTAATCTCCTGGCTGCCGTCCGCATCTTCGATATTGGGGAATTCAGCGACCGGGAGCGTCGACAACGTAAAACGTGAACGGCCACTGCGTAGTACCGCGCGGCCCTCTTCAACGGCGAGCTGAATGTCGGACTGATCGGGCAATGATTTGCAGATATCCATCAGCTTACGCGCTGGCACTGTCGCGGAGCCCGCCTGATCGACCTGGCTTGCCACCGTGCGGCCCACGAGCTCGACTTCTAAGTCAGTACCGGTGAGCGACACCTGGTCACCCTCTACCTGAATCAGCACATTAGACAGTACTGGCAGCGTTTGACGGCGCTCAACAACACCAGCGACCAGAGTCAGCGGACGTAGCAGCGCCTCTCGGGAAATCGAAAATTTCATCAATACTCCGGTTCTATATCCTGAAAGACCTGCGTATAACAGGCCCGTCCCATGGAATGATTAACTGGTCAACAGGCGCAGTAAATTCTTGTAATCCTCACGAATATCCGCGCTCTCTTCCTGCAATGATTTCACTTTTCGGCAAGCGTGCAACACCGTTGTGTGGTCACGCCCGCCAAAGGCATCGCCAATCTCAGGTAAGCTGTGATTGGTGAGCTCTTTAGCAAGCGCCATCGCCACCTGACGAGGGCGGGCAACTGAGCGTGAACGGCGCTTCGAAAGCAGATCCGCCACCTTAATCTTGTAATATTCGGCGACCGTACGCTGAATATTATCTACCCCTACCTGCTTATCCTGAAGCGCTAACAGATCTTTCAGAGACTCACGAATAAAGTCTTGGGTAATCGTTTTACCCATAAAGTGCGAATCAGCAATGACTTTTTTCAGCGCACCTTCCAATTCGCGCACGTTGGAACGAATTTTTTGCGCAATGAAGAAAGCCGCATCGTGAGGCAAATCGACCTTAGCCTGGTCGGCCTTTTTCATCAAGATGGCCACACGGGTTTCAAGCTCAGGCGGCTCTATCGCGACCGTAAGCCCCCAACCAAAGCGTGATTTAAGGCGCTCCTCTACCCCACTGATCTCTTTAGGATAACGATCAGAGGTCAGGATCATTTGCTGACCACCTTCTAATAACGCATTGAAGGTATGAAAAAATTCTTCTTGAGAGCGCTCTTTTCCAGCAAAAAACTGAATGTCATCAATAAGTAACGCATCAACACTGCGATAAAAACGCTTAAAATCATTAATCGCATTAAGCTGGAGCGCTTTAACCATATCGGCGACAAACCGCTCTGAGTGCAGGTATACCACCCGGGCGTTTTCACGCCGGGTTGCCAATGCGTTCCCCACTGCATGCATTAAGTGGGTTTTACCCAAGCCTACGCCGCCGTATAAAAACAAGGGGTTATAAGCGCCACCAGGGTTTTCAGACACCTGGCGGGAGGCAGCACGAGCCAACTGGTTAGACTTACCTTCCACGAACGTATCGAAAGTAAAATTCGGATTGAGCCCGCTGCCATGTTTCAGACTGCCTTCTACCTGTACCTGACGTTCATTATTACGCCGACTCGGCGCTTCATCGCGCAGCCTATCGATTTCACGCTCATCAGCAATATCGCCGCGTGGCGGCGTATGTACCGCTGGTGATGCTGGCCGCGACAGCGAAGCCGATACAGGATTACCTAAATCACGATGCTGAGGGGCCTGGGTTGCCAAACGGCGACTACCCACCGTCAGGCTGACCTTTGGCGGCTTGGCCGGTGCGAGTTCACGCATCAGCTCACTAATCCGCTTGGCATACTTATCGCTCACCCAATCGCGCACAAAACGATTCGGCGCCAATAAGCGCAGCTCGTTGGACTCTCCTTCTTCTGCCTGCAGCGGGCGTATCCAGGTATTGAACTGCTGTGAATTCAGCTCATCCTGCAGGTTGTCCAGGCACTGTTGCCAAAGCGTCAGTGACACTCATCTCACCATCGGTTGAAAACGGCCGACCATTGTAGCGCCCAAAGCCTCGGTTATCCACACGGGTTTAGCCCTCAATATTGGCCTGTGGACAACTAGCGATGAGCCCATGGGAAAACCTTGTGGAGGGACGGGGATAATCCTTAAATACGTGCCTTACACACGGGTTAATCACATCTCGCCAACACCTTGTAGACGGCTTATACGGGACTTACACACAGATTTTTTATTGTTATAGGCAATTGAAAAATATCGTTTAAAACCACTTATCCACAAATAGTATCCCCACTATTAATAACAACAGGTTTAGAACTACCTATTAGTAATAATAGTGACTTTATTAATGGCTACTCTTACCGTATCAAGCACGCTGGTTGAGGCGTGATAACGCTTTTATGCAAGGAAAAATTGCACCCAGCAGAGGAAGTCTCTACAATTTCCGGTCTTGAATTGAATCTCCCCGGCTAGTTCCTCACTGGACCGGGCTTTTTGGAATTCACTTTCCGTCCTAAACCACGTGGGAATAACGAGTTATGAAACGCACTTTTCAACCTAGCGTTCTCAAGCGCAAGCGCGCGCATGGCTTCCGTGCTCGTATGGCAACCAAAAACGGTCGCGCCGTCCTCGCACGTCGCCGTGCCAAGGGCCGCAAGCGTCTGAGCGCCTGATCTCAGATTGCGTGTACCGCAGCAAGGCTTTCCCCGGCAATTACGGTTACTAAATGCTGGGGACTTTAGTCACGTGTTTGAGCAAGCCGACCTGAAAGTGCATGGCAAAGGTATGATGGCGTTAGTTCGCTTTAGTACTCGGGGACACCCCCGCCTTGGACTGGTGGTCAGCAAAAAAAATGTTAAACGCGCCGTAGATCGCAACCGTTTCAAGCGTCTGGTTCGAGAATCCGTTCGCCTTCGTCAAGATCACCTACCCTCTGTGGATATAGTGGTACTTGCGCGACGTGGCGTTCAGGATCTTGATAACGACACCTTGCATCGCCAGTTACACGGCATGTGGAAACGACTACAGCGTGACGCACAGGCGGTGATCGCAGCACCAACGCCTAAGCGTGACACGTGACCTTTGGTGCACCCCTCGCCGCTCGACCTCGGCCTGCCAACTGGCAGGCTTTCGTGTGTCAAGAGTCGAGTAAATGACACTGCGCCATTAGCATGTTCACCACCCAGCGGGCAGAACCCTCATGGACGTAAAACGACTTTTATTACTGATTCCACTAGCCGTACTCGCTTACTTGCTAGTCGTCCAGTGGAATCAGGATTACGGGCAGCCGAATTACGATTCAGTGCCTGAAACGACGCAACGCAGCAATTCCACGTCTCCTAGCAATGCTGAAGATGGAGAAAGCGGCTTAGCGGTGCCGAGCACGTCTTCACAGCAAAGTGCGGTAGGTGAAGGTATTCCTGATACCGAAAGCGAGACATCAAGCCGCGACTTCATTGCCGTGACCACCGATGTTCTGGATGTGCGTATTGATCCACACGGTGGCGATATTGTTTATGCCGCGTTACCGCAGCACAAACTCTCTCTGGATTCAGACCGTAACTATGTGCTGTTATCCGATAACAGCAGCCGTAGTTACGTGGCTCGCTCAGGCCTGCAGCTCGATGGCCAAGCCAGCCGTA
Source organism: Vreelandella titanicae (assembly GCF_014697095.1). Taxonomy (NCBI): domain Bacteria; kingdom Pseudomonadati; phylum Pseudomonadota; class Gammaproteobacteria; order Oceanospirillales; family Halomonadaceae; genus Vreelandella; species Vreelandella titanicae. The sequence continues at coordinate 927,450 of NZ_CP059082.1, forward strand.
TCGCGTTCACGCCTGAAAACTCGGAGTATCGTTTAGGCGATAACGATGACGAGCTAAGCGTTGATCTAACCGCTGATGTTAACGGCGTTGAGGTCATTAAGCGGCTTACCTTTGAGCGCGGCAGCTATGCGGTCAACGTCAACTACTACCTGGCCAATAACACCGACGCACCGGTTAGTGCGCGCTTTATTGGTCAGTTGGCACGCGACAATAGCCCTGACCCATCAAGCGGTGTCTCCATGGGTATGAAATCCTACTTAGGGGCCGCTTACTCAACGCCAGATGCACGCTACGAGAAGATCGACTTTGAGGATATTCAAAGCCATAACTTCGAAAACCGTGAAGCACAGGGCGGCTGGATAGCCATTATTCAGCACTACTTTGTGTCGGCATGGGCGCCTCAGCAGGATCAGCAAAACCTTTTCTACGTCACCACCGACTCCAGTAATCGTAACGTCGTAGCCTTTGCTGGCCCCACCAGCACTGTGGCCGCCGATAGTGAAACCACTCTAGGCGCCACTCTGTACGTCGGGCCAAAAGTGCAGGACTACCTGGAACAAGTCGCTCCCAACCTGCAATTAACCGTAGATTATGGCTGGTTATGGTTTATTGCTAACCCCCTCTTCTGGCTGCTGGATCATATCCACGAGGTAGTCGGTAACTGGGGTTGGTCGATTGTTCTGTTGACCATACTGGTTAAGACAGTGCTGTTCCCGCTTTCAGCCAAAGCTTACAAATCCATGGGTAGGATGCGTAAACTCGGCCCGGAAATGCAGCGCCTGAAAGAGATGTATGGCGACGACCGGCAGAAAATGTCACAAGAGATGATGAAGTTCTACCAGAAGGAGAAGATCAATCCGCTGGGGGGCTGTCTACCTATTGTGATTCAAATGCCTGTCTTCATCGCTCTCTACTGGATGTTGCTGGAGTCGGTTGAGTTGCGGCATGCGCCGTTTATCTTCTGGATTCAGGATCTATCGGTGAAGGATCCGTACTTCATTCTGCCGATTCTGATGGGCATTTCGATGTTCGTTCAGCAGATGTTGAACCCGACACCTCCAGACCCCATGCAGGCGAAGATCATGAAGATGCTACCTATCATCTTTACCTTCTTCTTCCTGTGGTTCCCGGCCGGTCTGGTTATCTACTGGGTGGTCAACAACATCATTTCGGTGGCGCAGCAGTACTACATTACGCGCAAAATCGAAAATGATCCGAGTATAGGCAAAGGTATGAAAACCAAATAGACTGCCTTTGTCATCGCCCTTCAGACCCCCGCCCCGAGCGGGGGTCTGGCGTTTTAAGGTCGATAAATCCAGACTAGACCGATCAAATGCTATTTCTGCCAATTGACTAAGAGATTCAACATGGCCGAACGCCTCTACACGCCTGACACCATTGCGGCACTGGCAACACCTCCCGGACGTGGCGGCGTGGGTATTATCCGCGTCTCAGGGCCTGCCTGCCGTGAAATCGCTCAGGCCATGGTTGGGCATTGCCCTGCCCCACGATACGCTCACTATGGCCCCTTCCAAGGCGCAGAAGGCAGTATTGATGAAGGCATCGCTGTGTTCTTCAACGGCCCCCATTCGTTTACCGGTGAAGACGTACTGGAACTCCAGGGACACGGCGGCCCAATTATTATGGATATGCTGCTGGAGCGTTGTGTCGCCTTGGGTGCTCGTTTGGCGCGGCCAGGAGAGTTTTCAGAGCGGGCGTTTTTAAACGACAAGCTCGACCTGGCCCAGGCGGAAGCGATTGCCGACCTCATCGATGCCACCTCACGCTCGGCGGCAGAAAACGCCGTACGCTCGCTCCAGGGTGAGTTCTCGAAGCGCGTCTCTGCGCTGGTGGAGCGGTTGATCGAACTGCGCGTCTACGTTGAAGCGGCGATCGACTTCCCCGAAGAGGAGATCGACTTTCTTGCCGACGGTCACGTTGCCCAGCACTTAAGCAGCGTCCAGCAAGCGCTGAGCGACGTACGCCAGGCGGCAGGCCAAGGTGCACTGCTGCGAGAAGGAATGAGCGTGGTCATTGCCGGGCGACCCAATGCGGGGAAGTCGAGCCTGCTAAATGCGCTGACCGAACAAGATACCGCCATTGTGACGGATATCGCGGGCACGACCCGGGACGTGCTCCGTGAGCACATTCATATTGATGGTATGCCCCTACATATCATCGACACCGCTGGATTGCGCGATACGCCTGATGCGGTGGAGAAAATTGGTGTCGCACGTGCCTGGGCCGAAATAGAGAAAGCCGACCGAGTGCTGCTACTCGTTGATGCCAGCACCACTACTTCAACCGACCCCATGGCCATCTGGCCGGAGTTTGTCGCTCGCCTGCCCGACCAGAGCCGCTTAACCCTGGTGCGTAATAAAATCGATACCAGTGCCGAGCCGGCGGGCATTGATTTATCCACAACCATACCCATTGTGCGCCTATCGGCGAAAACCGGTACGGGTGTGGATAACTTGAAAGCGCATCTGAAGGATGTGATGGGTTTTGCCGCCACCACCGAGGGTCGCTTCTCCGCCCGCCGAAGGCACCTGGACGCCCTAGATCGCGCCATGGCAGCCCTTGATACCGGCCGTGCTCAGTTGGATGGATATGGCGCAGGGGAACTGCTGGCGGAAGATTTGCGCGACGCCCAACAAGCCTTAGGCGAGATCACTGGCGAATTCAGCGCCGATGATTTATTGGGCGAAATTTTTGGCAGTTTTTGCATCGGCAAATAGAGTTACTTTTTTCGACAACTACTCTCCCACCCACCAATCCGCCTGATAGCGGCTATCAGCGCCGAGCAGCGGGGTAATTTCTGCCATCGCTGCTGCCAAGCGTTTATCCAATCCCCAGGGCGGATTGATCACCAGCATACCGCTACCGAACATGCCGTGAGCCTGCTCGCCAGGTTCGCGCAGCAGCAGTTCGCTGCGCCATATCTTGCGTATTCCGCTGGCCTTCAGCACGTCCAGCAGCATTTGGTGATGCCCGGCAGGCAACAGCGGGTACCAGATCATCATCACCGCATGGCGAGCCTTTTCCAGCGCCTGGATAGCAGTGTCAGCGACCTCCTGGTACTCCACCTTGCGCTCAAAGCTTGGGTCAATCAGCACGCATACCCTGGGTGTTGCTACCGGCAGCATCGCTCTAAGCTCTGCCAGCCCGTCGCCATACACGCGCTTGACCTGCGCAGGGAGCGCCTGGCCATTCAAGTGCTGGTGTTCGCCCGGGTGCAGCTCAAACAGGCACAGACGATCGTGCTCGCGCAGCGGCTGGCTCAGCCACCAGGGCGAGCCTGGGTAGAGGGTCAATTCATTACGATCTGGCTGTGCCCCAACAATAGCGTTTAACCAGCTACCCAGCAGCGCGTCGGTTAGCTGTTCACGCTTCTGCCACAGCGGCCAGATGCCCTCACGGTACTCTTGGAGTCGCTGGGTCTCTTTGGTGGCTAGTGGATAAAGCCCTCTACCGGCATGTGTATCTATATATGTAATAGGTGTTTTTTTACGTAATAGGTAATCAGTGACGGCGTAAAGCGTCAGATGCTTGTGTACATCGGCAAAATTACCGGCGTGGTAGGCGTGTTGGTAGGACAGCATGGTAGCTCGTAAACAGGTGAACGAAAAAAGCCCGCTATAGGAGCATAGCGGGCTTTGAGCGGCAATGCGCAGCTTTAAGAGGCTTACTTAGCCCTGGCCGTTACCGGTAGGCGTCAAGGTAATTTCTACCCGACGGTTTTGAGCACGACCCTGCTCATTGTCGTTGCTGGCGACTGGCTGAGTAGCACCGTAACCAGAAGTATTCAGGCGCATGGATGAAACGCCATTCTGAGACAAGTAGTTGGCGACGGCTTGGGCACGGCGCTCAGATAGACGCTGGTTATAGCTCGCGTCACCGGTACTATCGGTGTGGCCAGCGATACTAACGCGGGTATCCTGGTACTGAGAAAGTACGTTAGCAACTTCATTGAGTGAGCCACGCGCTTCACTAGTCAGCTCAGCAGAGTCAAAGCCAAAGGTAACGCCGCTGGGCATATTGAGCACGATATCGTCGCCACGGCGATCGATTTCAATGCGTGACCCCTGTAGGTTGTCACGTAGCTGCTGCTCTTGGCGATCCATATAGACACCAATACCAGCGCCCGCTGCTGCGCCTACGGCAGCACCAATTAGTGCACGGTCACGGCGGCTGGTGCTGCCATCGCCAGACAGAGCGCCTGCAGCGGCCCCCACGGCGGCACCAATCCCGGTGCCCATAGCGGTGCTAGAGCGCTGCGTTTGGCCACCGTAAGGATCCGATGTAGCGCAACCGGCCAGTAGAATAGCAGCCGCCAACGGTGTCAGTAGTCGAGAAATACGCATCACTCACTCCTTGTAAGTCGTCAAGCTTGATGGTTCAAGTCTGTTATTTCAGAAAAAAAGAATTTCTGTAGATTGCTGGTCAATCATCGCTGATCAAAGCTAGCAACTCATTCAAGAATAATAGACCTTGAGGCGATGCACGCAGTTTTTCAGGCATTTGCATCAAAAGTCCTTTTTTCTCGGCAGATTGTAAACGCGTGAGTAACATTGCAGGCGCTTGCCCAGTGTTGGCTCTCCATGTCTCAAGCAACACCCCGCCAGTGAGCCGTAAAGCGTTCATGGCAAACTCCAACGGTAGCTCATCCGTTTTTATCAGCTGTTTACCGGCTATAAAGCCACGCAGATCATCTACGCGCTTTAGATAGGCGTCTGGCTGGCGAGTTTTCCAGCGCCGTTCAATGTGCCACTCCCCATTTGAGTCAATACGGCTAAGCTTGCCATGAGCACCAGCGCCAATCCCGAGGTAGTCACCAAACTGCCAGTAATTAAGGTTATGGCGGCTCTGGTGACCAGCACTAGCGTAAGCCGAGATCTCGTAGCGCTTGAAGCCCGCCAGCTCCAGGAGCTGATGACCTTTATCCTGAATATCCCAAAGCGCCTCTTCCTCTGGCAGTATCGGGGGGTGGGAGTGAAAGGCGGTATTCGGCTCAAGGGTCAACTGATACCAAGAGAGATGTTCAGGTGCCAATGCCAGCGCTTGGGTAATATCATCCATCGCCAATTGAGGCGTTTGATCAGGCAAACCGTGCATAAGGTCAATATTAATGTTGGTAAAGCCTGCCTGGCGCGCCTGCGCTACCGCAGTAATCGCTTCGTCACCGCTATGAATTCGCCCCAGCGCATGCAGTTGATCAGGCTGAAAACTTTGAATACCCAGCGAAAGACGGTTAATGCCTGCTTTCCGGTAACCAATGAAATGCTCTTGCTCCGTGGTACCTGGATTAGCCTCTAAGGTAATTTCTATCTCTTTAGAGAAGGGTAAACGGATCTGGATCTCTTTCAGTAATCGTTCATAAAACGCGGGCGACAGCAGGCTTGGAGTCCCACCGCCAATAAAGATGGTTTTAATTTCTCGACCAGCCGTCAGGTCAAGATCACTATCCAGGTCTTGTAACAGCGCATCTAGATAGGCGGCTTCAGGTAAATCCCGCGGAGTAAAACCGTGTGTGCCCGGCTCATGAGAATTGAAATCACAGTACGGACATTTACGGACACACCATGGCGTGTGGATATAGAGAGAGAGTGGCGGCAACGTATCAGCCATGCGCCACCTTCAGTAACTCCACCAACCCCTGCAACGCGCGACCACGATGGCTAAGGCGATTTTTACTTTCGCTGGGCAGCTCGGCGACGCTCATACCCTGATCAGGTAACCAGAAAAGCGGATCATAGCCAAACCCCTCCTTCCCTCGGGGATGAGCAAGAATTTCGCCTTCCCAACTCCGTTGCACAATGACCGGCACCGGATCCTTCGGATGGCGCAAATAAACCAGCACACACCAGTAACGTCCACTTCTCTGCCCTTCCGCACAGTCACTTAATGCGGCTAACAACGTTTGGTTATTTTTCTCGTCGCTTCTCGGCTCACCGCCATACCGAGCGGAATAGATACCGGGCGCACCATTGAGTGCGTCTACTTCAAGCCCAGAATCGTCAGCTAATGCAGGTAATCCACTGATGAGGCTCGCTTCACGCGCTTTTAACAGTGCATTTTCGACGAAGGTTAGCCCCGTCTCTTCCACATCCGTGACGCCAAAATCCGCCTGGGGGCGAACATCGAACCCCAAAGGTGAAAGTAACTGATTGAATTCTCTTAATTTTCCTGTATTGCCACTGGCAAGTACAAGGGTATTGACGGCGGCCATGGTATGTACTCCTAACAGTAGAGCATCAGTTTACGCGCTCATTGAACGTATCAAAAGCCAGCACAATGTTATCAAATGTGTCTAGGTATAAATAATTACTAAAACCCATTAATATTAGTAAGCATCTGTTTTTTAAAATAAACTTAAAACATAAGAGGAGTCTAAAACTATAAATAGACCAAATAATTAGTAACAAAACTTTACGGAACGTATCTTATAGTCAACACTTCAAGTGTGACCTGCTCACTCTTTCTCTCCACGAGGGCTACCCAATGTCGCAGGAAAAATCTACCGGAACGGTGTATGTCGTTACCGAAAAAAGTCCCCAAGTCCAGCTGTTCGCTGAATACTTGAACAAGCACACCGGTTGTCAAATTAGTATCCACTCCCCCCACGCAGCGTTACCAATCTCTGCATCGGGCAACATGTTGATACTTATCGATAGTGATCATATCGGCATTGATGCAATGCCCGAGTGGCAAGACAAACTACCCGATGCGCTCACTAAAACCCCCCTCGCCGCCTTCAACATTCACGATATGGATCACGCCCTTGAAGCACTCTCATGTGCACAGCTAAAAGGCGTGTTTTATCGTAATGAAAGTCTCGAGGTCATCTGTAAAGGCATACATGCGCTACTTGAAGGAGAGCTGTGGATGTCGCGGGATTTGATGGCGCGTTTGATTTTGTTCTATCGCAAATACCAGAGTAATGCCTTCCGCCCAGCCTGCGGACTCACTAACCGGGAAATGGAAATTATTTCCCTACTTAGTGCTGGCTCTTCCAATCAACAAATTGCCGAAAAACTGTTTGTTAGCGAACACACCGTTAAGTCACACCTATACAACATTTTTCGCAAAATTAACGTTCACAACCGCATTCAAGCGCTCAACTGGATTCATCAGAACCTGGGCCCGATTCTGCCCAATATTGAGACCGCACGCAGTCTTCAACGACATCGTTAGCGCTAATGCGCAAGGGTAACTGTCATGCCATCAATGCACCGTTTATCCATCAACTTTTTCTTCATGGCGGTATGGATCGGGTCATCTTTAGCATTAGCTAACGAACCAACAGCCCCAACCGATGCATTGCCTGCCAACGAACAAGAAGCGATCGACGCTATTAATCAGCTCTCCAGTCCTGATGGGCCTGGAGTGCAAGGAAGCGCTAATGGAGGAAGTGAGCTAACTGGCGTGATGGTAGATAGAACAATCACCATGGCCGGTAAGACCTTCTACCGAGCCTTCAGCCAGCGGGCGATGGATAACCTGATTATCGGCAATGCCACCATCACCATTAAAGAGCGCCCCGATGCACGCTGGGGCAGCCAAGTATGGGTGATGGAGGGCAACCGTATGTATTTCCGTACACAGCTCTCCCCCAGGATCAATGAAGCCGATCGTACCGCTGAGGAAGCAGTGCAAACCGTCGAAAGAGCCCTGATTGAACGGCAAATATCCGCTTCGCTATCTTCCGACAAAGACTTGGGAAAAGAGGAGATTTTCTAATGAACCCAATAAAAAGAACTTGCTTAGTCGTTATGGGAATGGCCTTGGTGCTATCCACAACAGCACAAGCTGGGGAATTAATCTATAAGCCACTTAATCCTTCTTTTGGAGGTGATCCCTTTGTGGGTAGTTATTTACTAGGAAAAGCGCAGGCTCAAGATACCAATAAAGACTCCAGCGCTAGCCGATCAACTCCCACTTCCGCGACAGAAAGATTACTACAAAGTTTAGAGAGCCGACTCATTTCTCAATTAATAGCGGATGTCAGTTCGGGCGATGTTAGCGAAGGTAGCTTTGATAGTGATGAGTTTGGCGTAGTGGTTAGCGACAATGGTGGTCAATTAGTAGTTAGAGTAGTCGATAAGTTAACTGGAGATGTGACTGAAATAAGCGTGGGTGGGCTATTCAATCCTTAAAACAACAAAATAGCTCACTAAAAATTATCCGTCATCTCAGGGGAACACCATGAAAATTATCGCATCACTTATCGTCGCTAGTTTACTAAGCGGCTGCGCCGGCATGGTCGCTACATCGGAAAATTTAGAAGGTGCAGACGCAACGCTTACCCCCCGTGGAGCTACCTACCAAGATTTAATTTCACTCCCCCCCACAGCTGGGCAAATTTTTGTGTCTGTTTATGACTTTCGCGATCAAACAGGCCAATACCGCCCTGCGCCTGCCAGTACTTTTTCAACCGCTGTCACCCAAGGTGCGGCAGCAATGCTAACCGGTGCGCTGGCGGATTCAGGCTGGTTTATACCGCTTGAGCGTGTCGGTTTACAAAACTTGCTTACCGAAAGACGCATTATACGCGCAGAGTTTGAACGCTTTGGCCAGCCCGATACGCTGCCATCCCTGCGTGCTGCCTCGGTGATGTTGGAAGGCGGTATCATCGCCTACGAATCCAACGTGCGCACTGGCGGCGCTGGCGCTGAGTATTTTGGTATTGGTGCTTCAGGGCAGTACCAAGTTGACCAGGTAACGGTCAATTTACGCGCGGTTGAAATATCCACCGGCGAAGTACTGGCTAACGTAACCACAACGAAAACGATCTACTCGAAAGAGATGCGAGCGGGTGTCTATCGTTTTATTGATTTTCGTCGTTTGCTAGAGGCCGAAGTAGGCCTTACCACGAATGAGCCTGTACAGTTGGCGGTCATGTCAGCGATTGAGTCGGCGGTTATTCATCTTATCGCCAGAGGCGTTGAAAACCGACTGTGGAACCTCGCACCAGGTACGAATATTCAAGATACTGTACTTAATGACTACCTAAATTCCCCAACACCCATGCTTTAATATTTCTTATATAAAAAATTAACAACGGCCACATTAAAAGTGGCCGTTGCATACGTAAGCAATACCTAAAGTGACTAAAAAACTAATTCTCTTATGGTGTTTTTAATAGTTATTATTGTTTTAATAATTGTTAAAAAAAACAATAGTCATCTCAAAAAAATTCGCTATGGTTAATTTCTAAAAACAAGCCAAACTCAACGCATGAATACAAACTGATACTAAAAGTTTCAAAGGGAAAAATATGAAAACGTTCAGTTACAGTAAGCACATGCGAATCTATTTTACTGCGTTAGTGGCCGCTATTTCTTTAACCAACGCTTCCACCTTATTAGCCGCTGGTAATGACTTTACACGTTTGTCTGAAGAAAACGCACGAATAACTCAATATGCAGCAGGTACATACCATAACAATCTATTAAAAAGTAACGTTAGCATTATTAGTCAAAATGGCAATGACAACCAAGCTAATGTTACACAGTCTCGCTCAGCGAGTTATCAAATGGGTAACATCGCCTATATCTATCAAGATGGATATAACAATCAAGCCAGTATTTCTCAAAATAATGGCGCTAACATTGGTTTAATAAAACAGGTAGGTTCAAATCATACCGCAAATATCAGTCAAACTGGTGGCCAATTTGAAATTAAAGCACAAGTAACCCAGTTTGGACGGAACAGTGATATAGCTCTTTCTCAATCGGGCAGTGGCCTTCGCAGCATAAGTGTCGAACAACAAAATTATTCGGGCTATGCACGACCGGTCACTATCGATACCAACTGAGTCGCAGCCAGCTTCTCAGTTATAACCAAAGCAAGTAAATCGTGATACAGGGGAAACACCATGAAAACTCAAATTACTACTATCGCTGCTGCTATTGCTGTTGCATTAAGCATGGGCGTATCTGCTGACCCTCGTGATCCTAATTACGACCATGATGGTAATACTTTCAATGGTGGCAAGGGTGTTTTTGACGCCCAAGCAGGAATTCGCAATGGTTTAAATGGTTATGCTACGACAACTAACCCAAATACTCGGGACTCAATCATACTACAAAATGGCGGCAGTGATAACGTTGCCAACGCCACGCAAAAAGGTACGGAGCAGTATTCCCGTATTCGTCAAATCAGTGATGGCATTGGGAACCAAGCGTTTGTCAATCAAGGCCTAAATGGCGGCAACGAGCAAAATGAATCTGAAGTGCTCCAAATTGGTGGTGAAAATAACCTGGCAAGGGTTACACAAACCGGCAACCTTAACGACTCTTATATTCGTCAAACAGGAACTGGAGATAACACTGCAGACGTTGAACAGTTAAATAACACTGATTCAAGCGATTCAGTTATCTTCCAAGATGGTTATGATAATGATGCATATGTCTCGCAGCTTGATAATTCTGACACCACTTGGAGTCATATTTCTCAAACCGGTGACGGTAATTATGCAGATGTAACGCAGATTCGTGCTAATAACTCAGCTTCGTATATCTTCCAAAATGGTACCGAAGCACATACAGCAACAGTCGTTCAACGTGACGAATCTAACAGCCTCTCTATGATTCGTCAAAATACCAATATGGGTGGCGCCGCTGTCGCTACGCATACTCAAGTAAATGGATCTAATAACTATGCCAGCAGCTTACAGTGGTAAACTGTTAAATTAGTGATTGCCAACCGCCCCTTCTGGGGCGGTTTTTTATTACTTTAAGAATGCAAAAGTTAACGAATCATCAGCGTTAATGTACCCCCGGCCCCCTGAGTCGACGAACGCGACCGATTGCTGCCTTTTTGAATATCTACTTCTAACCGTTCGTCATCGCTTAACAATTTAACGGTGCCTTCAAGCTCTGTACCAGTAAAGGTGTACTCCGCAGGCACTGTACCGCTCTCCTCAACGTGTTCGGTGGTTTCGCCTTCATGGGTAATTCGCCAGTGGGCGTAAAACTCTGCCCCCGGCGAACCGCTCATGGTGATATGGATCTGGGTCATGTCCTGCTCCTGAGGCGACTGAGCAGCCAGCGGGAAGCAAACCAGCAGCCCCGCTGCGCAGATCATGTATCGCCAAGCCGTTGGTCGTGCCATGAGTGTAACTCTCATATAAGCCAAGAGCCGCTCAAGTTGAGCGGCTCTTGACAGTATAGCTGGCTTTAGGTTACGTGCCGTTACATTACCGCAAAGGCTTTTTCTGCTGCATCCAGCGTGAACTGAATGTCTTCCGGGGTATGAGCACTGGACATAAAGCCTGCTTCGTAAGCAGAAGGCGCCAAGTAAACGCCATGATCGAGCATCGCGCCAAAGAAGCGGCGGAAGGCATCCGGGTTACAGGCGGTGGCTTGGGCAAAGTTATCCACACGGCTTTGAGAGGTGAAGAAAAGTCCAAACATACCGCCCGCCGACTGCGTCATCATCGGCACCCGTGCGGCATTGGCACGCTCCTGAAGGCCCGCACAAAGGGTGTTAACCCGCTGGGTAAGCGCATCGTGGAAGCCCGGTACCTGTAGTTTGGTTAGCAGTGCCACACCTGCAGCCATCGCCAACGGGTTACCCGACAATGTGCCCGCTTGGTAAACCGGCCCCAGGGGGGAGATGTTTTGCATTATCTCGCGCTTGCCACCAAAGGCGCCCACCGGCATGCCGCCACCGACAATTTTTCCCAAGCAGGTTAGATCAGGCACTATACCGTAGTGGGCTTGGGCACCGCCCAATGCCACTCGAAAACCAGTCATCACTTCGTCAAAAATCAGCACGCTGCCATACTCGTTACATACTCGGCGCAGCGTTTCCAAAAAGCCCGGTTGAGGCGGAATACAATTCATATTGCCGGCAACGGGTTCAACAATGATGCAGGCAATCTGATCGCCAATTTCGCTAAAACACGCTTCAACCCCTTCAGGGTCGTTAAACGACAGGGTAATAGTGTGTTCAGCCAGCGACGTGGGCACGCCCGGTGAGCTGGGTTCGCCGTGGGTAAGCGCGCCAGAGCCCGCCTTAACCAGCAGTGAATCAGAGTGGCCGTGGTAGTTACCCTCGAACTTAACGATCTTATCGCGGCCGGTGGTACCTCGCGCCAGGCGAATCGCCGACATGGTGGCTTCGGTGCCCGAGCTGGTCATACGCACCATATCCATGGAGGGGATCATCTCGCAGATCAAATCCGCCATGGTGGTTTCGACTGCGGTAGGGGTACCAAAGGACAGGCCGTTGTCTAATCGCGCCCGTACGGCTGCCAATACGTCTTGGTCGGCATGCCCAGTGATCATGGGCCCCCAGGAGCCGACATAATCCACGTAGCGATTGCCTTCGACGTCAAACAGAAAGGCACCTTGAGCACGCTCCATAAAGACCGGCGGGCGGTGCAACCCTTTAAACGCCCGGACGGGTGAGTTTACTCCGCCCGGTATATGGCGACTGGCAAGATCGAACAGTTCAGCTGATGTAGTCATGGCATCCTCTCGGTCAATGGCGTACAGAAGATAGGATCAAAAACGGGCAGCCCGTGAAAAACGATGTGGCAAACACTGGCCGCTGGGCGGTTGAAAGCCTTGAGACAAACTTTGCCAAGTAAAGTGCTGAGCCTGCTCACAAGCTGTTGGTAAGCGCTCACCAACAGCGAGACGAGCAGCTAGAGACGATGCCAGCGTGCAGCCAGAACCATGGAACAATTCAGGCAAACGTGGCCACTGCCACTGGCGAGTAGTATCAGGCGAGTGCAGGGTGTGCACCACCTGTTGGTCGTTGCCGGGCAGCGGCTCATCCGTGGCAGTGACCAGAATGGCTTGGCACCCCTGTGACATCAGTGCCACCGCACGGGCCGTATCATCGAAAGGAGTGATGATGTCGGGCGTAAGCTGAGCCAACTCAGCGCGATTCGGGGTTAAGATATCCACAAGCGGTAACAAGCGATCAATAAACAATTGTCGCAAAGCAGGTGTGGATAACTCAGTTCCGCCACCGGCCTTAAAGACCGGATCGGCCACCACGGGAATGCCTGGAAAACGACGAATAATTTGCTCCGCTGCGCGCAGGGTGTCTTCGTCAGCGAGTAGGCCAATCTTAATCGCCGCGACCTGCATCTCACTAATTGCCTCGGCCATTTGGCGCATCGCGGTCGGCTCAGCAGGGATCACGCGGGTCACATTATGACAATTCTGTACCGTCAGCGCAGTGGGGATCGTTACCGCCCAACCACCACAGGCCGCAATGGCTTCACTGTCAGCGATCAACCCAGCGCCACCAGTCGGATCATGTCCGGCGAGTACCAACACCACGGGGGGAAGCGGTTGGCGCATCAAAAGGGCTTCACAACGGCAAGCAGAATAATCGCCACGAGCGCAATCACCGGCGCCTCATTAAACCAGCGAAAAAACACATGGCCTTTGGTACAACGATCCTGGGCAAACTGCTTCAAATAGATCAAACAAACGTGATGATAGGCGATAAGCAGAACCACTAGCGCCAGCTTGGCATGCATCCAGCCCTGGCTAAACCATTCGGGCACCAGATAGAGCATCCAGCCACCAAAAATGAGTACCGCAATCATCGATGGGGTCATGATGCCACGGTAGAGCTTACGCTCCATGGTTTTGAAATAGCTGATGGCCTGTTCGTCGCCGTTATCCCGCGCAGTGGCGTGATACACATACAGGCGGGGTAAATAGAACAGCGCAGCGAACCACGTCACTACGGCCATTAAGTGAATGGCCTTTACCCATAGGTACATTGTCGCTCCTTAAAGTGATGAGTCCTTCTTACGGGTATCATTCTCTCGTACTTCATTGTCACGAAGGTCGGCACCACGGGGGTCAGTGTAGTGATAATAACGTTCGATGGCGCCACGGGTGATAATACCTGAAATACGCCGCTGCTTTGGGCGATAGCCATGAACGACGTAGAGCGCCCCCAGAGCGTTATCCTGCAGTTTTAGAAACGCTTCGGAAAGCGTCGCCTGTAAACCAATCGGCGCCAGCTCTAAACGCTGGCCGGGGATTTCCAGTAGATCAATCAGCTCATCCTCAGGCGGCTCATCCCCCTGCAGCGCCTCATCGTGCTCAAGTAGCCAGCGTGCCAATTCAGCGGCTTTTAGCGCCAGCACAGGTTTTTCCTCTGTTGACCGCTCAATCACTAACCACACTGGGTTCTTCTCTAATAAAAGCCGCGCTTGATCAGGGGTGATCATTCGCTCGGTGCGCACCAGTTGACGCTCCATCACCGCAGGCACCGAAACCCGTGAGAGTGCCTGCATCAAAGGCTGCTGAAGCGGGTGAAGCCCGTAGCGCACCGTGCTAATAAAGAAACCTTCACAGCCGGTCAATTGACGCGAGGTTAAGCACGCCACCACCACCGCCAACATGCCGGGAAGCATGATACTCGGCGTATGGGTTAACTCCAAAAGCGCCATTAGGGCAGCAAGAGGCGCTTGTAACACCGCCCCCATCATTGCGGCCATGCCTAGCATCGCGTAAATACCAGGATCCGCGGCTTTATCAGACCAAAGCCAGCCTCCCAGTAAACCAAACAGTGCACCTGTGGCAGCACCTATGACCAACACCGGGCCGATAATACCGATGGGTACGCCGCCAGCGACAGTTAGCGCTGTAAGCAGTAGTTTGACGATCATCAGCGCCAGCAGCACTTTAATTTCCAGCTGGTTATTGAGCGCCGCCGCCACGCTGTCATAACCGATGCCCTGAACCTGAGGGAACCACCAAGCCACCGCGCCAGTTGCCACACCCACCAAGCCAAGGCGCATCCAGAGCGGCCACAGCATAATCCGCTGGTTGCGTGAAATATGAATAAACAGCCCCGCTAACAGACCAATCACCAGCCCGGTAACCACAATCCACGGCAAGTTGATCAGTGAACCTAGTGCTATCTCGGGGATACGAAAAGCGGGTTCATTGCCATAAGCCAACTGTGCTACCAGCGCACCCATGGTAGAGGCCAAAATCACGGGCATAAAGCTCACCAAGGTGTACTCCATCATCACCACTTCCATGGCAAAGATGACACCCGCGATAGGCGTGTTAAAAGAAGCGGAAATAGCTGCTGCGGTACCGCACGCCACCAGTACCCTGAGACTATTATTGGGCAAACGCATCTGTTGGCCTAGTCCACTGGCCGCCGCCGCGCCCAAATGAATCGCCGGGCCCTCGCGCCCAGCAGAGAGCCCGCCCAATACCACCACAACACCTACCCACCACTGATTTAACCAATTGCGTAACGGAAAACGGCCCTGATGATAGGTAAGCCGCTCAATTACATGGCCAACGCCCAGCTTGCGCGCTGCCGGTTTTTGCCGGTACAGCAGCACACCCACAAGGGTAACCGCCAACATAGGTAGCAGCGCACGCAGCCAGGGCACCATGCTTTCAAACGCTTCTGGGTCGCCATCGGTCATGTAGAGCGCGGCGCCCGCTTCCAATAGCAGCCGAAACGCCACCATCACAGCGCCGGTAATAACCCCCGAGACAAGGCCCAGCAAACAGAGTTGCGGAAGGGCGTCGACATTGGCCAACTGGCGACGAAAACTCTCTAAGGTAAAATCCGATCGGGAAAAACGCGCCACAGCGACCTTCCTTACTCTTGTATCTTTACACTCTTGTGTATCATAGCTGGATACGCTTAAACAGCTTGGTGTCCTATGCTTAAGCTAATAGCGAATTTGGTTTTCTACTCAGCAGCATCCGTAAGGAGTGATTTGTGATTAAGGTCGGCATTGTTGGCGGTACAGGTTACACCGGCGTTGAACTACTGCGGCTACTCGCCCAGCACCCCCAAGTCAACGTAGCCATGATTACCTCGCGCTCGGAAACCGGCGTCAAGGTGTGCGATATGTACCCCAACCTGCGCGGCCATTACGACACCTTGGCGTTTAGCGAGCCGGACGCCAAACAGCTGGGCGACATGGATGCGGTATTTTTTGCCACACCCCATGGCGTTGCCCATGCCCTAGCCGGTGAGCTACTCGAAAACGGCACTCGGGTGATTGATCTATCGGCCGATTTCCGGCTGCGCGATGCTGACGAGTGGAGCCGTTGGTACGGCCAGGCCCACGGTGCCCCGGAATTGTTGCAAGAGGCAGTATACGGGCTGCCGGAAATGCACCGAGAGAAAATCAAAAACGCACGTTTAATTGCGGTTCCCGGTTGCTACCCCACCAGCGTTCAGCTGGGCTACCTGCCGCTTCTGGAAGCGGGTTTGATCGACCCAGGCCAACTCATTGCTGACTGCAAATCCGGCGTTACCGGCGCAGGCCGTGGCGCTAAAGTAGGTTCACTGCTTGCCGAAGCCAGCGAGTCGATGAAGGCCTACGGCGCCTCGGGCCATCGCCACCTGCCGGAAATTAGTCAAGGACTTAGGGATATCCAGCAATCCACGGTGGGTTTAACCTTTGTGCCCCATTTAACGCCGATGATTCGCGGCATTCACTCCACCCTTTACGGCCAACTAACCGCTGACCCCGGTGATCTGCAGGCGCTCTTTGAGCAGCGCTACGCCGACGAACCCTTTGTCGATGTGATGCCTGCGGGAAGCCATCCTGAAACGCGCAGTGTCAAAGGCATCAATACCTGCCGCTTGGCAGTCCACCGGCCTAACAACGGCAACACTGTGGTCGTGCTATCGGTGATCGATAACCTGGTCAAAGGCGCTTCGGGTCAGGCGATTCAAAACCTCAACCTGATGTTCGGTTTTGACGAGAATACAGGACTCACCGCCCCTGCGCTGATGCCTTGAACCAAACAAAACACCAGCATTCAGAGAATACCTCAAAGGGGTTCTTTACCAAGGCAGTTAACGTGATGCGAGGGCAGGTTGGAGCGAGGGTCTTTCGACATGGATGTCGAAAGTAGCGCCCATGGACGGGTTCACAGCGCCCTCGCGCAAACCTGTCCTCGCCACCGAGGGGATCGGTAGCTAACCTAGACGTTCCTAACTAATTCCCAGCAATAGTTGACCAATTTGCTGGGAATTACCCATAATCATCCCCCAATGCCGATTTATTCGTTCTTAAAGCTCGCGGGAGGTACCCATGAGCGGTGCAGAAGCCTTTGTTCCTACTCCACTACTGCTCTCTGATAGCGCACGAAAACGTATTAATGCGCTGATTGCAGAAGAAAATAACCCATCCCTTAAACTGCGGGTCTATGTAACTGGTGGCGGCTGTTCAGGTTTTCAGTACGGTTTCGACTTTGCAGAAAACGTCGCCGACGATGACACCGTAATAGAGTTCGGTAACGCAGCCCTAGTGGTTGACCCCCTCTCCTACCAATACTTGGTAGGCTCCACCGTCGACTACGAAGAGGGCCTGGCGGGCGCACGTTTTCGCGTTCAAAATCCTAATGCCACCACCACCTGCGGCTGCGGCGCCTCCTTTATGGTCTAAACAGCGTTGGCCCGCAGCGCTCCCCGTGACTTGACGCCCTGACGGTTTCTCGCCAAGGTTAATAGGTCAACAACGGCTTAAATAACGGTTTATAAAGAGCATCAAACGGTAAAAAACCGCTTTGTAACCCGCCATCAGCCATATAAAGCACGGGGAAACTTATGAAAATAGCACTACCACTCAGCCTAACCAAAACAACGCTGGCGCTTGCACTGGGATTGGGCAGCGCCACTGCCGCCATGGCCCAAACGCCATCGGTGAACGTGGCCACTGACCCAAGCTTTGTGCCGTTTGAAATGATGGATCAAGAGACCGGCGAAATGGTCGGCTTCGATATGGATATCATCAACGAAGTCGCCGAACGCGCAGGTTTTGAAGTCAACCTCACGACCATGGAGTTCTCCGGCATCATTCCCGCCGTGCAAACCGGCAGCCAGGAAATCGCCATTGCCGGTACCACCATTACGGAAGAGCGTGCCGAAGTTGTCGACTTCTCCGACCCCTACTACGATTCCGGTCTTCGCATTATTGTGCGTGCCGACAATGACAGCGTCGAAACACTAGAAGACCTTCAGGATCTCGCCGTTGGTACCAAAATTGGTTCCACCAGCTACGACTACCTGCAGCAAGAGCTTGGAGAAGATGCTGACATCACCCCCTTCCCGGGTACTGCCGACATGTACATGGCGCTGCTAGGCCGCAACGTTGACGCGGTGCTCTATGACGCCCCTAACGTTGCCTACTTCTCGCAAACCCGTGGCGAAGGCCGTACCAAGGTTGTTGGCCCGCTATATGAAGGTCAGCAGTACGGCATCGTCTTCCACAAAGGCAGCGAGTGGGTGGAACCCACCAACGAAGCGCTCGCCGCGATGAAAGAAGACGGCACTTACGATGAGATCTACACCAAATGGTTTGGTGAAGCCCCCAGCGAAGAGTGAGTGTAAAACCTCTATAATAGCGTAACGCCATTACAGGGCCGGGTGGCCAAAACCCCCGGCCCTGCTGCGTTGATCATGTGTTTTTTGCCAACTGCTTTTTTGTTTCAGGAGTCTACGCGTGGACGTCAATTTTCAGTTTGATTGGTCGGCGGCGTTTGGGTCTATCCCTTACCTGCTGCCGGGTATTCCCTGGACGCTACTTATCTCATTTGGCGGCTTGGCCATTGGTTTTTTTATCGGCATATTCTTTGGCCTGTTACGCATTAGCCCCCTGCGCTGGCTACGCTGGCCGGCCATCATTTATGTCGAAGTGTTCCGCGGCACGCCGATTCTGGTTCAAGTACTGTTTATTTTTTACGGCTTACCACAACTGCTGGGTGGGCCAATTAACGCCCTGGTCGCCGGTATTGCCGCGATCGCCGTTAATTCCGGCGCTTACATCTCTGAAATCGTGCGTGGCGGTGTGCAGTCAATTGAGCGCGGTCAAGGGGAAGCTTCGCTCTCTCTGGGCCTTTCCCGCACTCAGGCGTTTCGCTACGTTATCTGGCCCCAGGCGTTTCGGCGCATGATCCCGCCTCTTGGTAACCAGGGCATCATCAGCATCAAAGACACCTCCCTGTTTTCAGTGATTGGCGTCAGTGAGCTGGTGCGCCAAGGGCAGATCTATATCGCCACCACCTTCACGGCCCTTGAGGTCTACTTTATGGTCGCCCTGATGTATCTCGCGATCACCTGGACGCTCTCCATCATCCTGCGCCAACTTGAGCGCAGAGGCCTGGCCGGACAATAAGGACACGCGCAATGAGCGAGACATTGAACAACACAACGCAACCAATTGTGCGTATGCAGCAGCTCAACAAGCACTTTGGCAGCCTTCACGTACTCAACGATATTGACCTTACGATTGTGCCCGGTGAAGTTGTCGTGATCATCGGCGCCAGTGGCTCAGGTAAATCGACGCTGATTCGCTGTATTAACGGCCTGGAAGAGTTCCAATCAGGCAGTCTGGTGGTCGATGACAATGAACTGCTGCCCTATGGAAAGAGCACCCAAGCACTGCAAACCATCCGCACCGAAGTGGGCATGGTTTTTCAGCAATTCAACCTGTTTCCCCATCTCAGCGTCATCGATAATGTCACACTGGCGCCGATGAAAGTGCGCGGTTTAAGCCGTGACGACGCGGTCAGCAATGCCAAACGTTTGCTTGACCGGGTGGGTATCGCCGACCAGGCCGATAAGTACCCCAGCCAGCTCTCAGGCGGCCAGCAGCAGCGTGTGGCGCTCGCTCGTGCCTTGGCCATGGAACCCCGGCTGATGCTATTTGACGAGCCCACATCGGCGCTTGATCCGGAAATGATCGGTGAAGTGCTCGATGCCATGCGTGAACTGGCCAAAGAGGGCATGACCATGGTGATTGTTACCCATGAAATGGGCTTTGCCCGTGAGGTTGCCGACCGGGTGATTTTTATCCATAAAGGCGAGATTACCGAGCAGGGACACCCGGAAAAACTGTTCGATTCACCGCAACATGAACGTACTCAATCCTTCCTTGCGCGGGTGCTTAAACACTAGATGTGAACACTCAATGCCCTCGCGTAGACCTGCGCTTGGCACCTAAATAACGCGTTCGCTAATGCGAAATGACGCTTTTTTACCGGCCTGTCGACACGACAGGCCATTTTTTTGCCTGTGGATAAACTTTTTTTACATTAATCGTTTTTATCTCCGCAAGGACTACCATGGGCGTCTCTCAGCGTTAGCTCCACACCCAACGTTGCTTGTTCACAGCTGCGGTAACAACCCAGGTACTGGCCGGTGGATAAGCCGTGGCCAATTGCATCTGTGGATAAGGCGCTATTTCATCCACAGGCTTAGCACCCTTTCTACCCAGGCACTCCCGCCTTCAAACATGTAGAAGTCAACAATATAAGTTGATGAAATAATTAATAATTAATCGCTTATACACAGAAATTGTCCACACTAGTAGTTACAACATTTACAGAACTTCTCTTATTTTATATTTATGTTGTTATTAATAGAGGCGGTTTAGCGATTTGGGGTGTGGAAAAACCTGACGGTTACCCACAGGGGGTTTATACTTGCCGACTCATTGATCTAAGGTGGCTGCGTCTAGAATCGACTGCATTGGCCACATCATCCGTGCCGACAGGCACAAGACGAGGTGTCTCTTGAATTACCCCGACCGCTTTGACGTGATTGTCATCGGCGGTGGCCATGCGGGAACTGAAGCCGCACTGGCCTCTGCTCGCATGGGCTGTCAGACCCTGCTGCTCACCCATAACATCGAAACTCTGGGCCAAATGTCGTGTAATCCCGCGATTGGCGGCATCGGCAAAAGTCACTTGGTCAAGGAAATTGATGCACTGGGCGGCGCCATGGGGCTTGCCACGGACTTGGGTGGTATCCAGTTTCGTGTGCTCAATGCCAGCAAAGGGCCCGCCGTTCGGGCCACCCGTGCCCAGGCTGACCGCATCCGTTACAAGTCAGCGATCCGCGGAATGCTGGAAAACCAGCCCAACTTAACGATTTTCCAGCAAGCCGCTGGTGATCTGATTGTGGATAACGACACCGTACGAGGCGTCGTCACGGAAACCGGCATTCGCTTTCATGCCGACAGCGTCGTGCTGTGTACCGGGACATTTTTGGGTGGCGTGATTCATATTGGTTTGGATCAAAGCAAAGGCGGCCGAGCGGGCGACCCGCCTTCCAACGCGCTGGCTGAACGTCTGCGCGCCCTGCCGTTTCGGGTTGACCGCCTAAAAACCGGTACGCCGCCGCGCATCGATGCCAAAAGCGTGGATTTTTCCCAGTTGGAAGAGCAGCCCGGTGATAGCCCAACGCCGGTTATGTCCTACCTGGGATCGCGGGAGATGCACCCTCAGCAGGTGAGTTGCCACATTGCTCACACCAATCAGCACACCCACGATCTGATTCTGGCCAATCTTGATCGCTCGCCGATGTATTCCGGCGTCATCGAAGGGATTGGGCCACGTTACTGCCCATCGATAGAAGACAAGGTTCATCGCTTTGCCGATAAATCCAGCCACCAGGTGTTTATCGAACCCGAAGGCTTGGATACCCATGAGCTCTACCCCAACGGTATCTCGACTTCGCTGCCCTTTGACGTGCAGATTCAGGTGGTGCGTTCCATCAAAGGCTTGGAAAACGCCCATATCACCCGGCCTGGCTACGCCATTGAGTACGACTTTTTTGACCCACGAGACTTAAAACACTCGCTGGAAACTAAATTTATCCACAACCTGTTTTTTGCCGGTCAAATCAACGGCACTACCGGCTACGAAGAAGCCGGTGCTCAAGGTTTGCTCGCAGGCCTGAATGCCGCCCGCCGCGCTCAGGAGCTGGACGCCTGGTATCCCCGCCGCGATGAAGCCTATCTCGGTGTACTGGTTGATGATCTGATCACTATGGGTACCAAAGAGCCCTACCGGATGTTTACTTCCCGTGCGGAGTACCGCCTGCTGTTGCGGGAAGACAACGCGGATTTGCGCTTAACCGAAGCGGGCCGGGAATTGGGTCTTGTCGACGACACGCGCTGGGCAGCGTTTAGCCAAAAACGCGAGGCTATCGAACAAGAGAGCGCGCGGCTAAGCACCCTGTGGATACAACCGGGAAGCCCAGCGGCTGAGCAAGTGGCCGAAAAAACCGGGGCACCGCTCACTCGCGAGTATTGCTTGAGTGATCTGCTTAAACGCCCTGAATTGAATTACAGCGATTTGGCCAATCTGCCCGGCATTGAGGGCACCCTGGTCACTGACCCAGCAGTCGCCGAGCAGGTGCAGATTCAGGCTAAGTATCAAGGCTATATCGATCGTCAGCAGCATGAGATCGATAAACTCAAGCGCCACGAAGCCACGCCACTGCCTGCGGAGCTGGATTATTTAAAAGTCGAAGGTTTGTCTAACGAAATTCGCCAAAAGCTGGCTGAAGCGCGGCCGGAAACGCTTGCTCATGCGGCGCGGATTTCAGGCGTTACACCGGCGGCCGTCTCTATTTTGCTGGTGCATCTGAAAAAGCGCCGGTTGGTAGCCGCAGCTGAGGTAGTTAACGGATGAGTTCGTTGAACCCACTGTTGAAGACGCTACCTACAAGCGTTGCACCACGGCTCGATCAAGGCCTTACCCAATTAGGCATCGCCGTTGACGAACATCAACGCCAACAGCTGCTAGGCTTATTGGCACTGTTGCACAAGTGGAATCGGGCTTATAACCTCACAGCGGTGCGCGATGTGGACGACATGGTGTCGCGTCATGTGTTGGATAGCGCCGCTGTGTTGCCCTATGTGCAGGGGCCGCGGCTACTGGATGTAGGTGCGGGTCCTGGGCTTCCTGGTATCGTATTAGCGATATTAGCCCCCCAGCTTGATGTAACACTGCTGGATAGTAATGGCAAAAAGGTGCGCTTTCAGCGTCAGGCGGTAATGGAGTTAGGGCTTGAAAACGTCACTCCCGTACAGGCGCGGGTGGAACAGTTTGAAGCCGCCGCTTTTGATCAGGTGATTTCCCGAGCATTTGCCAGCTTGGTCGATTTTGTCACCTTGACCCGCCAGCTACCCAGCGCCGATGGCCAG
Organism: Vreelandella titanicae; assembly: GCF_014697095.1. Lineage (NCBI taxonomy): Bacteria > Pseudomonadati > Pseudomonadota > Gammaproteobacteria > Oceanospirillales > Halomonadaceae > Vreelandella > Vreelandella titanicae. The sequence continues at coordinate 950,413 of NZ_CP059082.1, forward strand.
TGGTTAGCCATGAAAGGCCCGGGGGCGGATGATGAACTGCGCGACCTGCCCGCCGGTATACGTTTATATCAGCGTCACCTATTGGAAGTACCCTTTGAAGCGGCCCAGCGGCAGCTGCTGATCTTGGATGTTGAAAGCTAAATGTGAAAGCTGAATGTTGATTCTGACCCCCAGAAGGAGTTGAGTAAGTGAGCCAGATCATTGCCCTGACCAACCAAAAAGGCGGCGTGGGCAAGACCACCTCGGCCGTTAACCTGGCGGCCAGTCTCGCTGCGCTCGACCGTCGCGTACTACTGGTGGATCTTGACCCCCAAGGCCATGCCAGCATGGGCAGCGGCATCGATAAATACGAGCTCGATAAAAGCGTGCTTGACGTTCTACTGGGCGAAGCAACGGCCGCTGATACGATTGTCAAAAAGCTGGCGGTCAAGTACGACGTACTGCCGGGTAACGGTGATCTCACCGCCGCCGAAGTCGAGCTGCTAGATCGCGATAAAAGCGAGAGTTGCTTAACCACCGCGCTTGCCTCGGTCTCGGATGCGTATGACGTAGTGCTGATCGACTGCCCGCCCTCATTGAACATGCTGACCGTGAATGCATTAACGGCTTCCGATAGCGTGCTGATCCCTCTTCAGTGCGAATTTTACGCCCTGGAGGGGCTGTCGGCCCTGCTCGATACCGTTGAGCAGATTAAGCAAAATGTGAATCCTGATCTTGCCATTGCGGGCATTTTGCGCACTATGTACGACAAGCGCACCAGCTTAACGCGGGAAGTGGATAAGCAGTTGCGTGACTATTTTGGCGACATGCTGTTGAAAACGACCATTCCTCGCAACGTCAAAGTTGCCGAAGCGCCAAGCCACGGATTACCCGTTACGCAATATGCCCGGTTCTCCCGTGGTAGCCAGGCCTATCGTGTGTTGGCGAAAGAGATGATTCGTCGCCTAGCGTTATAAAATGAGGAAAAGCGAATGACGCGTAAACCCGCGCTGGGACGTGGCCTGGATGCCCTGATTGGTGCCGGTGCCCGTCGCCGTGACAGCTTAGAACTTGCCGGTAGCGGCACCCCGTTGGAGCTTTCTGACGCCGCGCGTAGTGCCGCGGCCGATGACGTTAGCGAAGATCGCCTTGAACGTCTGCCGTTAGGGCAATTAACGCGGGGTAAATATCAGCCGCGCCGGGATATTCAGCCCGAAGCGCTAGAAGAGCTGGCAGACTCCATTCGCGCCCAGGGCGTGATGCAGCCCATCGTCGTGCGCCCAATCGGCGTGGATCGCTACGAAATTATTGCCGGTGAGCGCCGCTGGCGGGCAGCTCAGCTCGCCGAGCTGGACGTTATCCCGGCAGTTATCCGGGAAGTCAGCGATGAAGTTGCCCTGGCACTGGCGCTGATCGAAAACATTCAGCGTGAAAACCTCAACGCCATCGAAGAAGCCATGGCGCTCAAGCGCCTGGGCGAAGAGTTTGAGCTAACCCAGCAGCAGATTGCCGACGCAGTGGGTAAATCGCGCACCCAGGTGGCCAATCTGTTGCGCCTGCTGGCGTTAGATCCGGAAGTGCAAACCCTGCTCGAACGGGGTGACCTGGATATGGGCCACGCAAGAGCTTTGCTGACGCTGAACAGCACCCAGCAGCGGCAGGTGGCTCATGAGGTGGTCAATAACGATATGACGGTGCGGGCCACCGAAGCGCTGGTGAAAAAAGTCCAAACCAGCCAAACACCAACCAAAACGCCTAACCGTCAAAGCAAGCAGCCCGATGTGGCCAAGCTTGAAACACATCTTGGCGAACTGCTCGGTGCGCCTGTCTCCATTGATCATGGTCAAAAAGGCAAAGGTAAGTTAACGATACGTTATACCAGCCTCGAAGAATTGGATGGCATCTTGAATCATATTAAATAGCAGGCTATTCAATATCACGTAAGAAGCGCACACGTTTTCCCCCTTTGGTCGCAAATCAGCCCTTAAGCGGGCAAAATCGGTGCGACTTCGGTTGAAGGTGTGATAGCGCTTCCCTATAATCGCGCAAGATTTGTGCAGGTTGCCTTGGTTTGTCTAGCTATTAGCTGGTCGAGGTATTGGTTTTTATCAGTGAGGCTGGGCCGGTATGCAGCGATACGAAACCCAGCGTCGAAAAGCCTACATCGTTCGGCTAACGATCGCGCAACTGATGATCACCTTCGTTGGTATGTTGGCCGCCTATCTAGTCGCCGATTTAGAAGGCGTGTCATCGGTTTTTAAAGGGGCGCTGGTAGCCTTATTACCGCACGCCTTTTTTATCAAACGAATGGGGGTTTTACGCGCGAGTAGCCCTTCAAAGGCAGCGATGCGCCTGTTTCGCGCCGAGGCAGGCAAGTTTGGTTTGACGGTGGCACTGTTTGTTGCAGTGTTCGTGGCAGCGCCTCCCTCAAACCCTACTTTCTTTTTTTATGCTTATGTTGCAGTTGTTCTAACGCATTGGCTTACGCCTTGGTTAATGCCAAAAAACGCTAATGCCTAGAAAATTGCACAACTGATTGAGGTGACACATCCATGGCCGCAGGAAACGAAGTCTCAACGACTTACTATATCCAGCACCACTTACAGAATTTGACCTTTGGCAATCATCCTGAGAACGGCTGGTCGCTGGCGCATTCAGCAGAAGAAGCAAGTGAAATGGGCTTTTGGGCCATTCACCTGGATACCATGGGCTGGTCGATTGCCATGGGGTTGCTGTTTATCTGGATTTTCCGCAAAGCCGGCAAAATGGCCACCACGGGTGTACCCAGTGGCCTGCAAAATGCCGTTGAAATGGTTGTTGAATTTGTCGAGGACATGATCAAAGGAACATTCAAAGGGCATAACCCGATCATTGCTCCTCTGGCCTTAACGCTGTTCGTGTGGATTCTGTTCATGAACACGCTCAAAATTATTCCGGTCGACTACTTCCCCGTGCTGTTCAGTAAGCTGGGCGTGGACTACATGAAAATTGTCCCCACCACCGATGTGAACGCCACGCTAGGTTTGGCACTAGGGGTATTCGGATTGATTCTTTACTACAGCTTTAAGGTTAAAGGCGTAGGTGGTTTCGCCAAAGAGCTGTCACTGACGCCGTTTAATCACTGGGCGCTGATTCCCTTCAACCTCCTACTGGAAATCGTCGCGCTGCTGGTTAAACCGTTTAGTTTGGCGATGCGTTTGTTCGGCAACATGTTTGCCGGCGAAGTGATCTTTATTTTGATCGCCATGCTGCCGTTCTGGGCTATCTGGGTGCTGGATGTGCCGTGGGCCATTTTCCATATTTTGATCGTCGTACTACAAGCTTTCATCTTTACAGTGCTGTCCGTGGTGTATCTAAGCGCTGCACACGAGCATCACTAATCCGAGCAATGCTTGAAACACATTAACCCTTAACCTCAACCCTCGACCTTTAACTTGAAAAACTAGGAGCATTACCATGGAACTTATCTACATTGCCGCTTCCATCATGATCGGTCTCGGCGCTCTAGGTACCGGCATTGGCTTCGCTATTTTGGGTGGTAAGCTGCTGGAATCTACAGCGCGTCAGCCTGAACTGGGCGACCAGCTGCAAACCAAAACCTTCCTAATGGCAGGTCTGTTGGATGCCGTTCCGATGATCGGTGTTGGTATCGCAATGTACCTGATCTTCGTTGTTGCCGGTTAATGACAGCTCAGCCGAGCGTTAAGCGCTCGGTTTTGTTTCACTCCGGTCGCCACGAACTTGTCAGAGGTACATTCCTGTGAATATCAACATGACGCTAATCGGGCAGACGATCGCCTTCGCGATCTTTGTCTGGTTTTGCTTAAAGTATGTGTGGCCTCCGATCAGCAACGCGCTTCATGAGCGTCAGAAAAAAATTGCTGATGGCTTGGACGCAGCCAGCCGTGCTAACCGTGATCTTGAGCTTGCTCAAGAGCGGGCAGAGCAGACGCTGCGCGAAAGCAAGGAGCAAGCTTCTCAGATTCTTGAGCAGGCCAACAAACGCTCTGCCCAGATAGTTGAAGAAGCCCGCGAACAGGCCCGCGCCGAAGGCGAACGCCTAGTAGCGAGTGCACGTTCCGAGATTGAGCAAGAAGTGAATCGCGCTAAGGATGAACTTCGTGCCCAGGTCTCTTATCTCGCCGTTATGGGTGCCGAGCGTGTTCTTGAAGCGTCGGTCGACGAACAAGCCCATCGCAAGTTACTCGATGAGCTTGCTGCTGAACTGTAAGGAGGTGAACCATGGCGGAATTACTTACCGTCGCTCGTCCTTACGCTAAGGCAGCGTTTGAATACGCGCGTGATCATGAGGCGCTTGATAGTTGGTCACAAGCGCTAGGTTTTTTAAGTGTTGCGGTAGCAGATGACGTCGTGCGCCATCGGCTAAGCAGTCCCAAATTAGACAGCGAGCAAAAAGTGTCGCTGCTTGTCGAGCTTATTCCTGAGCAACAGGATGAGGCTTTACAGCGATTTTTGACTGTTTTGGCTGACCAGGGCCGCCTGATGGCGTTGGCCTCCATTGCTGATCAGTTCGAGCACCTGCGTGCCGAACACGAGCAGCGGGTTGAAGTGAACGTCACCTCTGCTTACAAGTTAGATAGTAAGCAGAAGACCAAACTAGCGAACGCGCTTAAGAAACGTCTGAATCGCGAAATCTCTATTACTACTCAGGTGGACAAGTCGCTTATTGGCGGTGTCATCCTGCGTGCTGGCGATACCGTTATTGACGGCTCCGTACGTGGTCGATTGAACCGCCTTTCCGAAGCGCTAACCGCTTGAGTCTGAGGGACATGGCATGCAGCAACTGAATCCTTCCGAGATCAGCGACATCATCAAGCAGCGAATTGAAAAGCTTGACGTCGCATCCGAAGCCCATAATCAGGGCACCATCGTGACCGTTTCCGACGGTATCGTGAAAATTCACGGCCTCGAAGACGCGATGTTTGGTGAAATGATCGAATTCCCCAACAGCATCTTTGGCATGGTACTCAACCTGGAGCGTGACTCCGTGGGTGCCGTCGTGCTGGGTGACTACCTGCAGCTCGAAGAGGGCATGACCGCCAAGTGTACCGGTCGTATTCTCGAAGTGCCGGTAGGCCCTGAGCTGATTGGTCGTGTGGTCGATGCGCTGGGTAACCCCATTGATGGTAAAGGCGACATCAACACCACCATGACCGACGCCGTTGAGAAAGTGGCGCCGGGCGTTATTACCCGTCAGTCCGTCGATGAGCCGATTCAAACCGGTCTGAAATCGATCGATGCCATGGTGCCGATCGGTCGTGGTCAGCGTGAGCTGATCATCGGTGACCGTCAAATCGGTAAGTCCGCCATTGCCATTGATGCGATCATCAACCAGAAAGGCAAAGGCGTGACCTGTGTCTACGTGGCGATTGGCCAGAAGCAGTCGACCATTGCCAACGTGGTACGCAAGCTTGAAGAGCACGGCGCCATGGAGCACACCATCGTCGTCGCCGCTGGCGCTGCCGATCCGGCTCCCATGCAGTTCCTGGCCGCTTACTCTGGCTGCACCATGGGCGAATACTTCCGCGACCGCGGCGAGAACGCGCTGATTGTGTACGACGATCTCTCCAAGCAGGCTGTTGCCTACCGCCAGGTATCGCTGCTGCTGCGTCGCCCGCCGGGTCGTGAAGCCTATCCTGGTGACGTGTTCTATCTCCACTCGCGTCTACTTGAGCGTGCTGCACGGGTTAATGTCGACTACGTTGAGAAGTTCACCAACGGCGAAGTGAAAGGCAAAACCGGTTCCTTGACCGCGCTGCCGATCATCGAAACCCAGGGCGGCGACGTCTCCGCGTTTGTACCGACCAACGTGATCTCGATCACCGATGGTCAGATCTTCCTGGAAACCAACCTGTTTAACTCGGGTATTCGTCCGGCGATTAACGCCGGTCTATCGGTTTCTCGTGTAGGTGGTTCGGCGCAGACCAAAATCATCAAGAAGCTCGGCGGTAGTGTCCGTCTGGCGCTGGCTCAGTACCGTGAACTGGCGGCGTTCTCGCAGTTTGCCTCTGATCTTGACGAAGCCACGCGTAAGCAGCTTGAGCACGGCCAACGTGTCACCGAGCTGATGAAGCAGAACCAGTACTCGCCGATGTCGATCGCTGAAATGGCGCTGTCGCTGTATGCCGCCAACGAAGGCTTCCTGGATGATGTCGAAGTGAACAAAGTGCTGGACTTCGAACGTGCGTTGCACGATTACATGAAGTCTGAACACAGTGATCTACTCGACAAGATCAACCAGACCGGCGATTACAACGGTGAGATTCAAGACAGCTTGAAGTCGGGTCTCGAGAAGTTCAAGGCGACTCAGAGCTGGTAATGTCTGGCCCGCCTGCGGGCGGGTTTGCATGCTTTCTGAGAGCCACGAACGAAGGGTAGATCGCTATGGCAGCTGCAAAAGAGATACGCACCCAGATCGGGAGCATTAAAAATACGCAGAAGATCACCAGCGCCATGGAAATGGTGGCTGCATCTAAAATGCGTAAAGCGCAAGATCTGATGAGGGCTAGTCAGCCTTACGCTAAGCAGATCCGCAATGTGGTCGGCCACATTGCCGACGCGAACCCCGAGTACAGGCACGACTATATGGTCGAGCGTAGCGAGGTTAAGCGCGTTGGTTACATTGTGGTCTCTACAGACCGTGGTCTGTGCGGTGGCTTGAACCACAACCTCTTCAAAGCCTTGCTCAAACAGGCCAGCGAGTGGAAAAAGCAGGGCGCAGAGCAGGATTTTTGCGCTTTGGGCGCTAAGGCCAGCACCTTTTTCCGCAACTACGGTGGCAATTTGGTGGCGGCGAAGAGTGGTTTAGGCGAAGCCCCGACCGTTGAAGGTTTGATTGGCAGTATTAAGGTCATGCTCGAAGCGTACGATGAAGGACGTCTCGACCGGCTTTACGTGGTGCACAACGAGTTTGTGAACACCATGACCCAAAAGCCAGTGGTTCGTCAGCTTCTTCCGCTGTCGCCTGATATGGGCGCAGACGCTGAGCAAGACAACGAAAACGCCCGTCCCGGAAGCTGGGACTACCTGTATGAACCGGATGCCAAGGCGTTGCTCGATAGCCTGCTGGTTCGTTTCATCGAATCGCAGGTGTATCAGGCGGTAGTGGAAAACGGCGCTTGTGAACAAGCCGCCCGAATGATCGCTATGAAAAGTGCCACTGACAACGCAGGCGGCCTAATCGACGATCTGGAGATGGTCTACAACAAGGCCCGCCAGGCCGCCATCACCCAGGAAATTTCTGAGATCGTCGGCGGCGCTGCTGCCGTATAACGCCTAGGGAGCCGACGCTTTTAGCGGCTCCCGGCAGACAGGTTTCATTTGCAGGTTTTAGAGAGGAACCAAGATGAGCGGACGTATCGTACAAATCATCGGCGCGGTGATTGACGTAGAGTTTCCGCGGGACTCTGTGCCCAAGGTCTACGACGCGCTGAAGGTCTCCGATGTTGAGACCATCCTCGAAGTCCAGCAGCAGCTGGGCGACGGCGTGGTGCGCACCATCGCCATGGGCTCCACTGAGGGCTTGAAGCGTGGCATGGACGTGACCAGCACAGGTGCCGCCATTTCCGTACCGGTAGGTAAGGAAACGCTGGGCCGTATTATGAACGTACTCGGCGAACCGATCGACGAAGCGGGACCGATCGGTGAGCAAGAGCGTATGCCGATCCACCGTAAAGCACCGAGCTATGCCGACCAAGCAGCTTCTAACGAGCTGCTGGAAACCGGTATCAAGGTTATCGACTTGGTCTGCCCGTTCGCTAAGGGTGGTAAAGTTGGCCTATTCGGCGGCGCCGGTGTCGGTAAGACCGTTAACATGATGGAGCTTATCCGCAACATCGCCACCGAGCACAGTGGCTACTCTGTATTCGCCGGTGTTGGTGAGCGTACGCGTGAGGGTAATGACTTCTATCACGAAATGACTGAATCCAACGTTATCGATAAGGTATCGCTGGTTTATGGTCAGATGAACGAGCCTCCGGGTAACCGTCTGCGCGTAGCGTTGACCGGCCTGACCATTGCTGAGAAATTCCGTGATGAAGGCCGCGACGTTCTACTGTTCGTCGATAACATCTACCGTTACACCCTGGCGGGTACCGAAGTATCGGCACTGTTGGGTCGTATGCCATCAGCGGTAGGTTATCAGCCTACGCTGGCTGAAGAGATGGGCGTTCTGCAGGAGCGTATTACCTCGACGAAAACCGGCTCAATCACCTCCGTACAGGCCGTTTACGTACCTGCGGATGACTTGACCGACCCGTCGCCGGCGACCACCTTCTCGCATCTGGATGCTACCGTGGTATTGGCACGTTCTATCGCCGAGCTGGGTATCTATCCGGCGATCGATCCGTTGGACTCCACCTCACGTCAGTTGGATCCGCTGGTCGTCGGTGAAGAGCACTACGCCACCGCTCGTGGTGTGCAGAACGTTCTTCAGCGCTACAAAGAGCTTAAGGATATTATCGCCATTCTGGGTATGGACGAGCTGTCTGACGAAGACAAGTTGGCCGTTTCCCGGGCGCGTAAAATCCAGCGCTTCTTGTCGCAGCCGTTCTTCGTGGCCGAAGTATTTACCGGTTCACCAGGTAAGTATGTCTCACTGAAAGACACCATCAGTGGCTTCCAGGGCATTCTTGCTGGCGAATACGACGATATGCCGGAACAGGCCTTCTATATGGTCGGCTCCATCGACGAAGCCGTCGAGAAAGCCAACCAGATGAAGAAGTAATCCCGTCCATTAGGGGGATTCGCTATGGCGAATAGCTTTACTTGCAATATCGTCAGCGCTGAAGCATCGATCTTCTCAGGTACCGTTGAGCAGGTGATTGCTTCCGGGATTATGGGTGACCTGGGTGTTTTGCCGGGTCATGCCCCGTTGCTGACCGAGCTTCAGCCGGGTCCGGTACGCGTGATTCACGATGGCGGCAAGGAAGAGAACTTCTTTGTCTCGGGGGGCTTCATGGAAGTCCAGCCGAATGTCGTGACGATTCTGGCCGACTCTGCATCACGTGCCAGCGACCTCAACGAGGCCGCTGCCGAAGAAGCGCGTCAGCAGGCGCTGAGAGCCTTTAATGAGAAGTCATCGGAGCTCGATTATACTCGTGCTGCCGCTGAACTTGCCGAAGCCGTTGCACAGCTGCGAACGATTCAGCAGCTGCGTAAAAAGGCGGGTAAAGGCTAATACTCACGCACTTGGCGTGTGTCCAACGCCCCTTAAACCCGCTACCAGGGTTTAAGGGGCGTTTTTTTGTTTGGCAGTCAAATAAGTAAGTATGATGAGTTTGGTCAGTAGAATGGGCTGGGTGATGGATTAGCTCGGCAGCACGACGCTTGTAAGCGCAAGGGGGGAGAATCATGGCACTGAATGATGAAAGCCTACAGGAATTAAAAGCCGAGCTGCTCGACGAGTTGGGCAAGGAAGTGCCCAGTAAATCGGTGCTCTCTTTGCGTTTGGCCGAAACCCGCTCCGCGGATATCGGTGAAGTGCTCGAAGAGATGATTGAGGATGACGAAGAGCTGCCTGCGGCGCTCGCCCTTCTGGATATTCTTTCTGCGGAACGGGCAGCCAATGTGCTGGGCTATTTGCCTGGGGAGAGCCAGCTCGAGGTGGTAGGAAAGCTGGATGACAGCCAGGTTCTCAAGCTGCTCGAAGAAATGGGGTCGGACGAACGTGCCGATCTGTTCAATCTTCTCAACGAAGACCGTCGTGAGGCACTGCTGCGTCGCATGGCTCACCGCGAGCGAGAAGACCTGAAGCGGCTTGCCAGCTACGAAGAGGGTACCGCCGGCGCCATCATGACCTCTGACTATGTCTCCATAGCCAGTGGCATGACGGTGTCGCAGGCGATGATGAGGGTACGCCAGACCGCTCCGGATGCGGAAACGGTCTATCAGCTGTATATCCTGGATAGCGACGGACAACTGATCGGTACCATGTCGCTGCGTCAGCTTATGGTGGCACGCCCCGGCGCCATTGTTGATGACATTATGATCAAGGATGTCATCAGTACACGGGTTGATAGTGCCCAGGAAGATGTCGCCCGTATTGTGGCGAAGTATGACCTGTTGGCGCTGCCAGTGATCGATGCCGATGAACGCATGGTCGGTATCGTGACCCACGATGACGCGATGGATGTCGCTGAATCCGAGGCGACAGAGGATTTCCACAAGGGGATGTCGATCGGCCAACTGGAAGATGGCGTAAGCCGTGTGAAGCTCTGGAGCCTCTACCGTAAGCGCGTGTTCTGGCTGGTACTGCTGGTCTTTGCCAATCTGTTTTCGGGGGCCGGGATTGCCTATTTTGAAGAGACCATTGCCGCCCAGGTAGCGCTGGTATTCTTTTTACCGTTATTGATCGGTAGTGGCGGTAACGCCGGGGCTCAGGCAGCCACGTTGATGGTGCGCGGCATGGCGACCGGTGACGTTGGCGTCAAAGATTGGGGCAAACTACTGGGCCGCGAGCTACTTGTCGCCGGGTCACTGGGTATCACCATGGCCATCGCGGTAACGCCTATTGGCATTATGCGCGGGGGAGAAGAGCTGGCAATGGTGGTCGCCTTGAGCATGGTGACCATCGTGCTGTTTGGCAGCCTGTTGGGGATGTGCCTGCCGTTCGTACTCGAGCGCTTTAAGGTCGACCCTGCCACGGCATCGGCACCGCTGGTGACCACGCTTATTGATGCTTCTGGGGTGGTGATCTACTTCAGCATCGCCACACTGCTGTTGACAGGGTTATAAGAGGAAACAACCAGCGGGTAGAGGCTCTAGCGCATCGAGCTACTGGCGGCGCGGGTGATAAACAGCACCTCGACGTGGCCGAGCCACTCAATATCGCTAGCCAGCGCTTTTAGTTGGCTAGCGAGGCACTGGGGCGGCTGATGCACTGCGTCATCAATGATCAATGATACCGACACCTTATCTTCCAAGTAGTGCAACTGGAGCTCGTTCAGGGTGCGCCACACAGGGTGTTTGTACCAGCGTGCATCCAGGGCTGCCTCTACTTCAGGGCGGAGCGGAAGGCCGGGAAGGCGGCTAGGATCACCCGCCCCGGCGTCGTCTTCGGGGTCAACGTGGAATATCACGTCGGTGAGTGCGGGAAACTCATGGCGTAGGCGACGGCTGACTTCATTACCTATTTCGTGGGCTTCCGACACGGTAATTTTCGGCCCGACCACCACGTGTAGGTCGACCATTACCCAGCCGGCGGATTGCCTGGTACGCAGATCGTGAACACTATCCACACCCGGAACGCTGCAGGCAACATCGTGCATCTGATCCTGTACGTCCTCTGGTAGCGCGGTATCCACCAATTCCCGCGCCGACTCCCACAGCAAGTCCAAACCTACCTTGCCGACTAATAAACCCACAATGATGGCGGCCACGGCATCCAGCCAACCCAAACCAAACTGGGCGCCCACCAAGGCTACTAACACCACGGCAGTGGATAATGCATCACTGCGCGAGTGCCAGGCGTTGGCTTCGAGTAACTTTGACTTTACCCGCTTGGCAACCCGCATGGTGTAGCGAAAAATCCACTCTTTGCTAAACAGCGCGATGACAGTAATCACGATTGCCAGCGCGCCAGGGGCGTTAACGTCGGCGCCGCTAAACAGGCGATCCAGGCTCGACCAGGCAATCGCGCCAGCCACGAAAATCAGTACGCTTCCCAGCAGCAGGGTCGTCAGGGTTTCGATACGGCCGTGGCCGTAGTGGTGGTCTTTATCGGGCTCCTGACGCCCATAGTGAATGGCCGCCAGGACAAAGCCGTCGGTGACTAAGTCTGATAGGGAGTGAATGCCGTCGGCAATCAACGCCGCTGAGCCGACCATAAAACCGATCGCGACTTTGACGATGCTCAACAGGGCATCCAGCCATGCTCCGATGTAGGTAACGCGCTTGGCCTCTTGGCTAAGTCGCGCTTGGTCGTGAACCACTGGCGTATCGATGGTCTGAGTCATGGGTACCTTGCAAGGACGCACGCATTCAATAGACGCCTATTGTAGCGCACTCCTTATATCCTCTATAGCCTCCACTGCTTTCAGGCTGTGAAACGATACCTTTGTGTGTCAGTGGTGGCTAGTCTCAGCAAAGGCAATGGCGGACAACGAATAGGTGGATGTGTATCCTTAAGCGCCATTGCAACCATTAAATTGTTTCTATGCACAGGATTTTTTTATGGATTGGCTCCAGGTGGTGGTGTTAGCGGTTGTTCAGGGAGTGTCAGAATTTTTACCCGTTTCAAGCTCTGCCCACCTAATCTTGGTGCCTGTGCTGACAGAGTGGCAAGATCAAGGCCTAGCCTTTGATGTTGCCCTGCATTTAGGCAGCCTCTCCGCGGTGATTATCTATTTCCGGCAGGAAATTTGGCAGATGGTCATTAGCAGCTTGGCTGCGCTCAGCGGCAAAGGAGTGAACGAAGACGCACGACTGGCTTTATGGGTGACGTTAGCGACCATCCCGGTGGGGCTTATTGGGTTACTAATGCACGATGTTATTTCTCATTTTATGCGCTCTACGCTGATTATCGGCTTCAGTTTAATTGGTTTCGGGCTATTGTTGGGGTATGCCGATTGGCGTAAAGAGGGTACGCGCAGCGAGTACCAACTGCGTTTGAAGGATGTGCTTATTATTGGTGGTGCCCAGGCGCTAGCACTCATCCCAGGAACCTCGCGCTCGGGGATTACCATTACCGCGGCGCTGATGGTGGGCATGAACCGAGAAGGCGCCTCGCGCTTCTCTTTCTTATTATCAATCCCGGTGATTGTGCTGGCAGGTGGCCTAGAAGCAGTAGGGCTGTTTAGCGCTCCACAGTCGATTGATTGGATCGCGATGTTGGCGGGCACCCTGTTATCGGGAGTAAGCGCGTATTTGTGTATTCACTACTTTCTGGTGGTTATAAAAAAATTGGGAATGCAGCCCTTTGTGATTTATCGCGTGCTGTTCGGCGCCTGGCTGCTGTGGTTCTTTTATTTTTAGGATAAAGCAACGATGAAAAAGGCTGTTGAACGCACAGCAAGGTGGGGACGTGCACTGATCGTAACGGGCTCACTGCTGGGCTTGGGGTTAGGCGTGGCAGGCTGCTCAGAGAGTGATCGACCGCTGGAACCACCGGTACGCTTTGATGGCAATATTTTCGGCACCTTCTACCAGGTGACCATTATGGATCCGCTTACTCAGGGCGAGTCTCTTGAATTGGAAGAGGGCTTTAAAGCAGAGCTGGAGAGCGTTGATCAGGCGATGTCGACCTACCGGGATGACTCGGAGCTGATCGCCTTCAACGAAGCGCCTTTAGATGAGTGGCAGCCGCTCTCCAATGAGCTTATTGACGTGCTTGCGATTAGCCAATCCGTCGCGGAAGCCAGCCACGGCGCTTTTGATATTACTGTAGGCGACCTGGTCAATTTATGGAGCTTTGGCCCCGGTGCACGGCCTGAAACCGTCCCTTCCGACGATGCCCTGTCCGAGGAGCTTGCCCAGGTAGGCATTGATGCGCTAGAAATCGACACCCAAAATATGCAGGCGCGGCGTACCCGCGATGTGTTTGTCGACCTTTCCGGCGTGGCCAAAGGCCATGGAACTGACCGCGTAGCTGCTTACCTGGAACAGCAGGGGCTGGAGCACTACTTAGTCAATATTGGCGGAGAACTGATCGCCCGCGGCCTGCGTGATGAGGAAGAACAAACGCCCTGGCAGGTTGGCATTGAGGTGCCTGAAAATGGCCAGCAGCGTGCTCAGCATATTATCCCGTTAGAGAGTATGTCGGTGGCCACCTCGGGTGATTACCGCAACTATTTTGAAGTGGATGGCCAGCGCTTTTCCCACACCATTGATCCGCGCACGGGGCGGCCGGTGACCCACCAGCTTGCCTCGGTGTCTGTTTTCCATCCCTCCAATGCCTGGGCAGATGCCTGGGCGACGGCGCTACTGGTGGTTGGCGAACAGGAGGCGATGCAACTGGCCATTGAGAATAACCTTAAAGTGCTTTTGCTCGTGCGTGATGGCGAGCAGTGGCGCAGCATTGCTAGCCCGGAATTTGTTAATTATTTTGGGGAAACACTGGTTAATGAGTTGGGCATTGAACAACGACGAGCCCCAGCGACCAACAGCCCCGCCACAGACAGCCCGGCGCCCGCTGACCCATCAGTAATAGGTGAATAGTATGCAAGAACTGGATATTGTCATTCTCGCCGCGGGTAAAGGCACGCGGATGCGTTCACAAATTCCTAAAGTGTTGCATCCCTTGGCCGGCAAGCCAATGGTGCAGCACGTGCTGGATACCGCTTCAGGGTTGCAGCCGGATCGCACCCATGTCGTTATTGGTCATGGCGCTGACCAACTGCGCGAAGTGCTGGCAGAAAAGCCTGTAAAGTTTGCCGTTCAGGCCGAGCAGAAGGGCACCGGACACGCGGTGGCGCAAGCGCTCGAGCAGTTAGGGAGCGGTAAGGTGTTAATCCTTTACGGCGATGTACCGCTGCTGCAGCGGGAATCCCTGAGCGAGCTGTTGGCCCATGTGGATGAGCAGCACATGGGGCTGTTGACGGTAACGCTAGCTGACCCCACGGGCTATGGGCGAATTGTGCGTGACGACGCAGGCGAAGCAGTGGCGATTGTTGAGCAAAAAGATGCCAGTAGCGCCGAGCTTGCAATTACCGAATGCAATACCGGTATTATGGCCATGACGAGTGCCCAGCTTAAACGCTGGTTACCGCAGCTCTCCGCAGAAAATGCCCAGGGTGAGTACTACCTGACCGATGTAATTGCCATGGCCGCAGCGGAAGGCATCAAGGTATGCACTGCCCAACCGGCCTCCGCTGTTGAAGTGGAAGGGGTTAATAATCGAGCGCAAATGGCCCGCTTGGAGCGCGTTTATCAACGCCAGTTGGCCGATAAGTTAATGGCACAAGGAGTGGCACTTGCCGACCCCGAACGGCTCGATGTGCGCGGGCATTTGACCTGCGGTCACGATGTGTTTATCGACGTGGGTTGTGTATTTGAAGGCGAGGTTGAACTAGGTGAGGGCGTACGAATTGGCCCCTACTGTGTGATCAAAAACAGCACCATTGGTGCAGAGAGCGTGATAGAACCCCACAGCGTGATAGACGGCACCGTGGCAGCTGGCCTGAACCAGGTTGGCCCCTTTGCGCGACTTCGCCCAGGGACGCGGTTGGCGGTAAAAGCCAAGGTGGGCAATTTCGTTGAAACCAAAAATGCCGATGTGGGTGAGGGCAGTAAGATCAATCACTTAAGCTATGTCGGTGATGCCCGATTGGGGCGTGACGTGAACGTGGGAGCAGGCACGATCACCTGTAACTACGACGGCGCTAACAAGCACCACACCGATATTGGTGATAACGCCTTCATCGGTTCGAACACCGCCTTGGTCGCACCTGTTTCGGTAGGCAAAGGCGCTACCATAGGGGCTGGATCTACGATTGCTAAAGATGTCACCGACTATGCGTTGGCCGTTACGCGAGGCCGTCAGCTAGAAAAAATTGATTGGCTGCGTCCTAGTAAAGTGACAAAGCCATAGGGCGGGAAGGAAGCAATTAAAGAGGGCTCTTGAGTCAGTCCTTAAAACAGCGCTTAAAATCGTTTTTAAATGGTGCTAAGAATCATTAAAAAGACGTATTTATAATCAATGGTCGTCGTTCTACCGTTCAGCGGGTTGGTCGAGTAGCGTTTGTGAAGAGCTCTGGTTAATAAACTAGGAGAGTGATTATGTGTGGCATTGTAGCCGCCGTTGCCCAGCGCAACGTCCAAGAAATTCTATTAGAAGGACTAAAACGCCTGGAATATCGCGGCTACGATTCAGCCGGTATGACGGTGTTCAACGACGGCGTATTAACCCGCCATCGTGCGCTTGGAAAAGTGGCGGCGCTTACCGCTCAATTGGATAAGGCCGCGCTACCGGGTTTTTCGGGTATCGCGCATACCCGCTGGGCAACCCACGGTAAACCCTCTGAGGCCAATGCGCACCCGCACCACAGTAGCGATCAGGTTGCCGTTGTGCATAACGGTATCATTGAGAACTACGAGGCTATAAAAGAGAGCCTCCAGCGCAGTGGCTATGCGTTTAGCTCAGAAACCGACACCGAAGTAATTGCTCACTTACTCTCCGAAAAGCTGGCTGATGGGCTCAGCCTGTTTGATGCTACCCAGCAGATCGTTAACGGCTTAGGCGGCGCCTACGCACTGGGCGTAATGTGTGCTCAAGAACCTGGCGTGGTGGTTGGCGCGCGCCAAGGTAGTCCGCTGGTGGTCGGTGTGGGGATTAATGAGGCCTT
Organism: Vreelandella titanicae; assembly: GCF_014697095.1. NCBI lineage: Bacteria > Pseudomonadati > Pseudomonadota > Gammaproteobacteria > Oceanospirillales > Halomonadaceae > Vreelandella > Vreelandella titanicae. The sequence goes on from NZ_CP059082.1 coordinate 966,693, forward strand.
TTTAGCCTCTGACCCGCTGGCGCTGCTGCCGGTCACAGATCGTTTTATTTACCTTGAAGAGGGCGATTTGGTCGAGCTGCGCGAGCAGGGTGCCATTCGCATTGTGGATCGCCACGGTAACGACGTCGAGCGCCCTATCCATACCTTTGAGCACGGCGATGGCGCGGCCAGTAAGGGCGATTATCGCCACTATATGCTCAAAGAGATTTTCGAGCAGCCAACGGTGATTGAGGCGGCATTAGAGGGGCGGCTGAGTGCTCAAAGCGTGTTAATAGAGAGCTTTGGCCCCGATGCGCTGGCGCTTTTCCAGCGCACTCGCCACATGCATATCATTGCCTGCGGCACCAGCTACCATGCGGGGCTGGTGGCACGTTATTGGCTGGAGCGCTATGCGGGGGTGCCGGTGCAGGTCGAGGTGGCCTCTGAATATCGCTACCGCCACCCGGTCGTGCCCGAAGGCACGCTGTTTGTCACCCTCTCCCAGTCCGGCGAAACCGCCGATACCCTGGCCGCGTTACGCTTTGCTAAAACCCTCAATTATGTGGGCTCGCTGGCGATTTGTAACGTGCCCGGTAGTTCGCTGGTGCGGGAGTCGGATATGTCTCTGATGACCCGCGCGGGCCCTGAAATTGGCGTGGCCTCTACCAAAGCCTTTACTACCCAGTTAGTGGCGTTAATGCTGCTGACGCTTTCGGTCAGTAAAGCCAAAAATCAGGTTGAGTATCTGGATATTATCGCTGCGCTGCGCACGTTGCCGGAGGTGTGTCAGCGGGTGTTGGCGTTGGATAGCCAGATCGAAATACTTTCCCAAGCGTTTGCAGAGAAACATCATGCGCTCTTCTTGGGGCGCGGAGCTCACTATCCGATTGCCCTTGAAGGGGCGTTAAAGCTCAAAGAGATTTCCTATATTCATGCCGAGGCGTATCCCGCAGGGGAGTTAAAGCATGGCCCGCTGGCGCTAGTGGATAGCGAAATGCCAGTAATATCGGTCGCCCCCAACGATGATCTGCTTGAAAAGCTAAAATCCAACCTTCAGGAAGTCCGTGCCCGCGGCGGCAAACTGTTTGTGTTCGCCGATGAAAGCGTGGGTATCGACGTTCAGGAAGATATTCGTGTGCTGACCCTGCCACACGTGCACGAAGCGCTGGCGCCGCTGCTGTATACCCTGCCGCTACAGCTATTGAGTTACCACGTGGCCGTGCTCAAGGGTACAGATGTTGACCAGCCCCGTAATCTGGCCAAGAGCGTGACGGTGGAGTGACGACGACGCCAAACCTTGTGAGTAGTTGAACTAATAAAAACGCTTTACGAGATGCGGCAATAAGTCGCATCTTATGCGCAACCGTTGCGTTGCAGCATGTCATTAGGGTGCTTATGATCGTGGCGGTCTTTTTCCCTTCTGATTGGATAACATCGCCATGAAACCACCAAACGTCCACGTAACCCGGCATTATGCTAGCCGGGTCGCTTGGTTGTTGCTCGCCTGCACGCTTTTTGTCTTTCCTTCCCTCTCTTATGCCGCCGCTGGGCCCCTTGATCTTACTCTTTCGCTTGCCGGTATCTCTTCTGTCGTGATCTTCGTGCTCGCCTATGCGTTGGTGATGAGTGAAGAGCTACTGCATATGCGTAAGTCTAAGCCGGTGCTGGTTGCGGCAGGGCTTATCTGGGCGCTAGTGGCCTGGGTCTATGTACAAGCGGGGATGCCGGAAGAGGCGGAAACCGCCTTCCGTGAAACACTGCTTGAATACGCTGAGCTACTGCTGTTTTTGCTGGTGGCAATGACCTATATCAACGCCATGGAAGAGCGTCGGGTATTTGATGCGCTACGTTCTTGGCTAGTGCGTAAAGGCTTCAGCTATCGCTCCTTGTTCTGGATTACCGGTGTCATGGCATTCGGTATTTCGGCGATTGCCAACAATATGACCACCGCCATGCTGATGTGCGCCGTGGTACTCAAAGTGGCCGAGGGTGATAATAAGTTTATCGGCCTTTGCTGTGTCAATGTGGTGGTAGCTTCTAACGCGGGTGGTGCTTTTAGCCCATTTGGCGATATCACCACGCTGATGGTGTGGCAGGCGGGCCAAGTACCATTTGAAGGCTTCTTCGCGCTGCTGCTTCCGGCGGTGGTTAATTTCATGGTGCCTGCGGTTATCATGAATTTCTTTATCGTCAATCGTCAGCCTGCTTCGCTTAAAGAGAATGTCTGGCTCAAGCGCGGCGCACGGCGAATTATCGTACTGTTTTTGATTACCGTGGCCATCTCGGTACTGTGCCATTCTATCCTCTACTTACCGCCTGCCATGGGCATGATGTTTGGTTTAGGCCTGCTGCAGTTCTTTGGTTACTACCTACGCCGCAGCCTGCCGCGTTCGCTTGAACGCAAGCGTGAGCGCTACTCCCGCCGGGGCGATTGGAAGAAGCTGGAGCAGCTGGGTAGCGTGGTTCCCTTCGATATTTTCAGCCGTATCGCTCGTTCCGAGTGGGATACACTGCTGTTCTTCTACGGGGTTGTAATGTGTGTGGGTGGCCTTGGCTTTATGGGCTACCTCAGCCTGCTTTCCGAAACGCTCTACGGCAGTTGGAACCCGGTGTGGGCGAACGTGGTGCTGGGGCTTATCTCGGCAGTCGTGGACAACATCCCGGTGATGTTCGCAGTACTTTCCATGGCCCCGGATATGACGGAGGGTAACTGGCTGTTGATTACCTTAACCGCAGGCGTGGGGGGTAGTTTGCTCTCTATGGGCTCAGCCGCGGGGGTTGCCCTTATGGGGCAGGCGCGAGGTATTTATACCTTTGCCGTACACCTTCGCTGGGTACCGGCAATATTGCTGGGCTATGCCGCCAGCATTGCGACGCATCTTTGGATTAACGGCGCGTTGTTTTAAACGCTGTATAGCAAACTGAAAACGCCCCTCACTGAGTAACCAGTGAGGGGCGTTTCTAGATGTAAATTAAATGGGTTAACGATCAGTCGTTATAGATCGTGGCCAGTTATGACTTGGCAAATATCAGCGAAGCTTTTCGCCATAGGCACCGGGTTGATTTCTTTACCTACCGCGCTCTGTATATCACTGGCTGAGATAATGCCGCGAATTCTAAGTTCGTGGTTATCGTTTTGCTCTGTGATTAACAGGTGTTGATCGGTCACGGCTTCCATCGACAGCACCAGATCCTCAATGGTCAGCGATGCCAGCTGGGCGATGGTCATGGCGCTAAGCTTGTGCCACGGGGTCATGATCATTTCAGCGGTCACTTCTTCGCGGCTGAGGTTACGCTGCTGCATGGCGATGTTGATACGCCGCGTACCAATCACTTCTTTTGAGTTAATAATGCCGATGCAGTGCGCTTGGTGATCCATCACGAACAGCAGTCTTACACCGCTATAACGCATCTTGAGATGCGCCTCGTCGATAGGCGTGTCGGCATCAACGGATTGAGGCATGACTTGGGAAAAGTCGGTCAGTACCGTCATCGCTGGGCTAGTAGGCAGTAGCCGCCGCGCCGTTGGCTTGGCTAGCAGTGGTGCTGAGCCTAGTTGAATTAAGGGTTTAGGTGAAAAAGTCACTTGGTTCATCAGGGTACCTCCATGTGGAGAAAAGAGGGAGCCGTGGGTGTCTGGCTCGCCTTGCACCTCCACAGTTGCACGCAATTCTTATCGCAACCTTAAGAGACTCATAAAACTCAGTTTAGCAAGAAAAGAGGGTGCTACTCCTCTTTTAGGCGCTGTAAAACAATACGCACACGCAATCCCCCACTGGGGGCATCATCAAGCTGAAGGGTGCCGCTATGGCGTGTGACCAGCCGCTCAACGATGGAAAGTCCTAATCCTGAACCAGCACTGGGGCCCGAGCGTTGAAAGCGCTCAACCACTTTTTTGCGTTCATTGATTGGTATCCCCGGGCCTTGGTCATCCACCGTTAATTGAAAGCTTTGTGGCGTCGTCGCTAGGGTGATGCTGATGACACTATGGTTAGGCGAGTGTTGGATAGCATTACCGACCAGATTCTGTACCAGGGTTTCAATGGCACCGGGCTCTTCTAATATCGACCAATCTGCCTGCTCATCTGCATTTAACAGTAGCTGCTGTTCGCGCTCAGCGGCCAGCGGCGAAAGCTTGGCCAGGGTCTCACGCACTTCACTAAGCAACTGGCTAGTGCGGTATTCAGGCTGCGACTCCTCTTCAGGCTCCAGGCGAGCCAGCGTTAAGAGTTGGGTAACCAAGCGCGTGGCCCGTGCAACGCCGCCGCGAAGGTGACTGAGCGCCTCCTGACGATCTTCAAGATTGTCGGCAGTCAGGGCATTCTGGGCGTGTAGATCAAGCACTGCTAACGGGGTACGTAATTCATGCGCGGCATCGGCAATAAAGCGCTTTTCACGCACGCGCATTATGCGGATTCGCTCTAACAGCCGGTTGAGCGCACCGGCGATAGTATCTAGTTCCTGGGGCAGTGGGCTGAGGGTGAGGGGCTGTAAATTATGCGGATCACGATTGCGAATTTGCTCGGCCATGCGCAACAGTGGTACCAAGCCCCAGCCAATCGACCACCACAGCAGGGCGGTGAGTAGCGGCAGGCCAATCAGGTCGGGCAGTAACGTGCGCAATGCTACCGCCCTGATCAGCTCCCCGCGAACGTCTTCGCGCTCGCTAACCACAATCCGCTGTATGGAGTTGGGGATGTCGAGTACATAAATGCGCCATTGGATCTCATCAATAGACTGACTAGTGAAACCCAAAGGGAGATCGGCCAACGGCGACTCAGGGGCATTAGCTGAGCGCAACAGGAGGCGGTTCCGTTCCCATAGCTGAAAGCCCAGCTGGCTATCCGCCCGGTAACCTGCAAAGCGTCGATCAGATCTCGCCGTTTTGCCTAGAGCGCTTTCTAGGCTGTTGAGCAGTACTCCCCGGGCCTCATCTGGCAGCGGTGCTTGCAACAAACCTTCTAATAAGCGCGCATTTTGCTCAAGACTGGCATCGTACAGTGCTTCAATTTCATGGGCAGCGTAGCGATAGCTGATAAAGCCAATCACCAGCATGCTAATGCCAAACACCAGCAGCGCTAGCCCCAGAGTGCGTTGGCGGATAGAGGTCATGAGTGCTGATCCTGGTCCGTTTTATCCATTACGTAACCAATGCCGCGTAGTGTGCGAATCAGGTGAGGAAAGAATTTTCTCCGAAGGTGGTGCACATGTACTTCAATGGCATTGCTTTCTACATCTTCATCCCAGCCATAGACCAAGCGCGTTAGGGTATCGCGGGTGAACACTCGCCCAGGGTGACTCATAAACTCTTGCAGCAGGGTTAATTCCCGTCGTGATAACACCACGGGTTTCCCCTGGTAGCTAACCTGCATGGTTAACGGATCAAGGCGAATACCTCGGCACTCCAGGGCGCTGTTTACCTGGTCACTGCTACGTCTCAACAAGGCTCTCAGGCGGGCTTTTAATTCAGCGACCTCAAACGGCTTGGTTAAATAATCATCGGCACCTGCATCCAACCCGGCGATACGTTCATCGACGGCATCGCGAGCGGTTAATACCAAAATGGGCACGCGATTGCCCTGCCGCCGCACGGCTTCCAGTACCTGCATACCATCCATACGCGGTAGCCCCAGATCGAGAATGACCGCATCAAAAGGTTCACCTTCCTTTAACGCGGCCAAGGCGCTAACGCCATCACTCAGGTGATCCACCGTGAAATTCTCGGGCTTTAATGCCAAGCGAATGCCCGAGGCTAAGCTCGGATCGTCTTCTACCAACAATATACGCATGGCGGGATGGTTACTCCTTTAAATCATTCGCTGCCATTAACCTTTGAAATAAGCACGGATAAGGGTGGCGTGCAAAGGCTTAGGCCGTCAGGATGAGGTTATAAATTGTAGGCTAATAACGTAGCACGCTTTATTACTTCTTCGGAGCTCGGCATTTGATTGATCAGCCATGACGTCTAGTGACCCCTCAAATAGCCCAGAGGTAGTACTTTGCCCGCCAGCACGGCGTCGCGAGGCACTGCTGCAGCTGGCTGCTGCTCATGACCCTGAACAGCAAGCGGCACTGAGCGCTGCCGTAAAGGCAATGTACAATCAACCAGATGTCCAGTGGGATGGGCTATGGATAACTATTGAGGCAGGCCAGTTAGTGAGCGCCATCTGGGTACAACCTCTGCCCATGAATATGGCGCAGCTATGGTTACCCAAGCCGTTGCCCAGCGAACAGGGTGTGCATACTAGCGAGCTATTGCGTGCGGCCAATGCATGGGTAGAAGCCCACAATATTCGCTTGTGCCACTTGGAGCTGTCATCCCAGGCGCCCGTATCAGAAGCGCTGCTACGTGAGCATGGCATGCAGCGTTTGGCTTGCTTGGATCATTTAACCGGCAGTAGCCGCTACCGCTTAGCGATGAATGAAGCGCTGCCGCTTTCACTGCAGCCTCTTTGCGAGTTTTCTTGGGCGGAACAGCTGAATCTGCTGGCCGCAGTGGGTCAGGGTTCGCTGGATAGCCGACCCCTGCGCGACGTACTCTCAGTGGAAGAGTTATTGAATGGGTTTTATCAGCAGGATCCCCAAGCGCCACAGCACTGGTACGCAGTGGGCTATCACGAGGCTGTGGTGGGTGTGCTACTGCTTGCGCCGCGCCCTGCGCTAGGCCGTTGGGAGCTAATGTTAATGGGACTAACACCGAATTGGCGTGGCAAAGGCTTGGGGCGCTCGTTGTTAAATAAAGGCCTCGCGCTTGCCCAGCAGGCTGGCGTGCAGGAGGTCACGCTGGCGGTAGATGACATAAATTTACCGGCTAAACGGCTTTACCAGCAGGCGGGTTTCATACGCTATGCGCAGCAACGTTTATTCGCCTGGAAAGGCAGTGGTGAGAGGAGGAGTTTGCCAAATTAAGCTGCCAATAGTAGTCAACGGTTGAATAGGCGCGCTTAGTAGCATTTTCTTGCGCTTTGCGTTGCCGTTATACTAGTCCTATATGCACGTCTTGGCGTCTCAGCTGCGCACCGTCGATATTGGCGCTGCCACGCACAGGGGTTGAGGATAAAAGTTTGATGACAATACTCAAGAGGTGGTGAGAGTGAAAGCTAAGCTGATCATGAGCGGGCTGGCGGCCCTCGGCTTCATGGCGGGCACATCCAGTGTTTATGCCCAAGATGACGCCGCACGTGATGCGATTGCCGAGCGTTTGGCGCCGGTGGGTCAACTCTGTTTACAAGGCCAAGACTGTGGCACCGCAGCGGCACCTCCTAGCGATAGTAGCAGTGGCGGTGATATCGACGGTGAGGGCATCTACGGTAATGTATGTAGCGCCTGTCATGAATCGGGCGCTGCGGGCGCACCTATTCGTGGTGATGAAGAGGCCTGGGCTGAACGTGCTGAACAAGGCTTCGCCACGCTGCTAGATCACGCTATTAACGGTATTGGCGCCATGCCGGCGAAAGGCGGTAACCCCAACCTTTCCGATGAAGAAGTGGAAGCGGCGGTCGCCTATATGGTTGAGCCGGTTATGGAAGTGCCCGAGTTGAGTGGCGGTGATGAAGCTGCTGCAGAGGCCGAAGCTTCTAGCGACGAAGGTGCCGCCGATGAGGCCGCTACCGAAGAGACCGCCGCTGCTGAAGGTGAAGCGGCAACTGAAGAAATGGCTTCTAACGACGATGCAGCGAGTGAAGAAGACGCGGCAGCAGTTAAAGAAGCCAGCGGTGGCAGCGACTTAGACGGTGAAGCCCTCTACGCAAGCTCTGGCTGTGTGGCATGTCACGATAACGGCGTTGCTGGCGCACCGACAATTGGCGATTCAGAAGCTTGGGCGGCGCGTTTAGAGAAGGGGGCTGATGAGCTCTACGCCAGCGCCATTAACGGTATCGGCGCTATGCCAGCCAAAGGCGGTAATCCCAATCTTTCCGATGAAGAAGTGATGGCCGTTGTCGATTATTTAATGGCTGAAGCCCAGTAAAGTAAGCAGCAATGATTTAGCTTGGTAAATTTATCCACAGGGTGTTTTAGTCGCCGCCCTGTGGATATTCTTTTTTTAAAAGCCTAATTTTATAACTCCCACTTTATCACCCCAGCAGCGAACGCAGCCCGGCAATGGCGTCTTTACCGCGGGCCTGCTTCTTATCCGGATCCTCTTTATCGGCACGACCTTCCCACTCCAAATCCTCCCCGGGAAGCTCGTCTAAAAAGCGGCTGGGCGTACAGTCCATCAGTTCACCGTAGGCTTTGCGCTGGCGGGCAAGCGTCAGCGTTAGCGTGCGCCGCGCCCGGGTAATGCCCACATAGGCCAGCCGCCGCTCCTCCTCCACAGTGCCTACTTCGATGGCGTTGCGGTGAGGCAGTAGATCCTCTTCCAAGCCCATTAAATAGACGTGGGGGAACTCCAGGCCTTTTGAGGCGTGCATGGTGAGTAGCTGTACTCTATCCGAGTCATCCTCTTCCGCCTGCTGCTCCAGAATATCGCGCAGTACCAAGCGTGAAATAGCTGCTTCTACGCCGTCGGTTTCGGTCTCGGTGGAATCGGTATCGTCCTCTGGGTCGCGGTTGAGGGATTTTTCTAGCTGGTCGATTAGAATCCACACGTTGGCCATGCGACGTTCGGCGACGGTGGGCGCGCTGGCGTTTTGATACAGCCAAGCTTCGTAATCCATATCCCGCAGCATGTCGCGAATGGCGGCAATGGCATCGCCTTGATCCATGCGCTTGCGCACGCCGTCGATAAAGTGGGTAAAGCGCGACAACCGCTCCACGGCTCGGGTCGGTAATACTTGCTCCAACCCAAGCTCATGGCAGGCGGCAAACAGCGAAATTGAGCGTTCTGTAGCATAGTTGGCGAGCTTCTCTACCGTTCCAGGGCCCACTTCGCGGCGTGGCACGTTCACAATGCGCAAAAAAGCGTTGTCGTCGGCGGGATTAATCAGCAGGCGCAGGTAAGCCATGGTGTCTTTAATCTCGTTGCGCGAGAAAAACGACGTACCACCGGAGAGCTTGTAAGGAATTTGGTAGTGCTGCAGCTTAAGCTCTAACAAGCGGGCCTGGAAATTGCCCCGATAAAGCACCGCAAAGTCCCGCCACTCGGCCTTTTCCTTGATACGCCGGGTGAGCATTTCGCTGGCGACCCGCTCAGACTCCGCCTCTTCATGACGATTCACGATTACTCGAATAGGCGCGCCGTCGCCCATATCAGACCATAGTGTCTTCTCGTAAACGTGGGGGTTATTGGCGATCAGTGTGTTGGCGGCGCGCAGTATCGTGGCGGTAGAGCGGTAGTTTTGCTCCAGCTTGATGACTTTCAGGCGTGGGAAATCCTCACCCAGGGTAATCAGGTTTTCAGGGCGTGCACCGCGCCAGGCGTAGATCGACTGGTCATCGTCGCCTACCACGGTAAAGGTGGAGCGCTCCGCCATCAGCAGTTTCACCAGCAGGTACTGGGAGACGTTGGTGTCTTGATACTCATCGACGAGCATATAGTGGATTTTGCGCCGCCAGCGCTCTAGTGCTTCCGTATCGTTCTTGAGCAGTACCACCGGCAGCAGAATCAGATCATCGAAATCCACCGCGTTGTAGGCTTTTAAATGGCGTACGTAGGCTTCATACACCCGAGCGGCAAAGTGCTCATCGTCATCAGCCGCAAACGAGAGCGCATCGCTGGGCAGCACCAAGTCGTTCTTCCAGGTGGAAATTTTGCTCTGCACGGCGTTGATCTGCTCGGCGTCCACCTGAGCGTCTTTATTCATCAAATCGCGCAGTAGTGCTTTAGCGTCTTCCGGGTCAAATAGCGAAAAGCCCGGTTTATAGCCCAGGGTTTTAAGCTCGCCACGGATAATATTCAGCCCCAGGGTGTGAAAGGTAGAGACCGTCAACCCGTGGCCCTCCTTGCCGTGGAGCATCTGGCCCACGCGCTCTTTCATCTCTCGGGCGGCTTTATTGGTAAAGGTCACCGCGGCGATTCTGCGCGCGCTCATCCCACACTCTTGCACCAAATAGGCAATTTTAGTGGTGATAACGCTGGTTTTACCGGAACCTGCACCCGCCAACACCAGGCAAGGGCCATCAATGTAGCGCACGGCTTCCTGTTGGCGCGGGTTTAGCCCTTTGATGCGGCTAAGAATGCTCTTGGGCGTTGCGGGCGTCATGGCGTCGGTCGTCCTCTACGAGAGTTGCAGGCGGTTTCAATTACGATTTCAAGTACGGTTTCAAGTACAATCGTCCGCTTGGCGAATGCATAATAAACAGGCAGGTGGAGATGTTTGAAGTAGCGCTTTTTGAACCGCGTATGGCGCCCAATACGGGCAATATCATGCGCTTGGTGGCCAATAATGGCTGCCGGTTACACCTGATTGAGCCGCTTGGCTTCGACCTGGAAGAGAAGAAGCTGCGTCGCGCCGGGCTGGATTACCGCGACCTCGACAACGTCACTCGCCACGCCGATTTTAGCGCCTTTCAGCAAACCATGCAGGGGCGGCGCATCTGGGCGATCACTACCAAAGGCACGCGCACCTACAGCGATGCGGACTTTGCCCCAGGCGATGTACTGCTGTTTGGCTCTGAAACCGCTGGGCTCTCACCCCAGGTGCATGAAGCGCTAACTTCGGAGCATAAATTGCGCCTGCCCATGCAGCCGAACAACCGTAGCCTAAACCTGTCCAACGCCGTGGCTATTGTGAGCTACGAGGCGTGGCGCCAGCAAGGTTTTGCTGGCGCGTTGCAGGTCTAATCAGCCAGCAATCCCATAGCGGTCACGATAAGCCCTGATCGCTTCAGCGTAGGCGAGCATTTCGCCACCGGCATGCTCTTCCAGATAAGTGAGCACTTGCTCCAGGGTAACGATACTGACCACCGGCATGGCATACTGAGCCTGCACTTCCTGAATCGCGCTCTGCTCGCCCTGGCCGCGCTCTTGACGGTCGAGTGCGATAATTACCCCGGCGGCCTGAGCACCGCTCTGCTCAATCAGCGTCATCACTTCGCGAATCGCGGTGCCCGCGGTAATCACGTCATCAATGATCAAAATATCGCCAGCAAGCGGTGCGCCCACAATATTGCCGCCTTCTCCGTGGGTTTTAGCCTCTTTGCGGTTGAAGGCGTAGGGCATATCCCGGTCGTGATGATCGGCCAGTGCCGCCGCGGTGACTGCCGCCAGTGGGATACCTTTGTACGCCGGGCCAAACAACACATCGGCGTTTAAGCCGCTATCGACAATCGCCTGGGCGTAAAAACGCCCCAGTTTGGCCAGCGCACGACCGGTTTGAAACAGCCCTGCGTTGAAAAAGTAGGGGCTAACGCGGCCAGATTTAAGCGTAAACTCGCCAAACTTAAGCACGCCTTGCTCAATGGCAAAGGCAATGAAATCGCGCTGGTAGGGTTGTAGAGTGGTGGCCACGGCATTCCTCACTAGGCGGTAGGTTTAAATCAGTACGAAAGCAACAATAAAAGTGGGGTAAATGGCAAGTTTTACTAGCTGCCTTTACCCAAACGTCTAAACGTCGGGTATCATACAGCAGCGACGCAAAAGGGACGATTTATGAAAATTGCCAGCATCAATGTCAATGGTATTCGTGATGCCGTCGATCGTGGCTTCCTGGACTGGCTGGCTCAGCAGGATGTCGACGTGGTCTGCGTGCAGAACATCAAGGCAAAAAGTTTTGAACTGGGTGACCACATTCTGTATCCGGAAGGCTATGAAGGCTATTTCCTGGATGCCGAAGAGGACGGTTTCTCCGGTGTGGCACTCTATTGCCGCAAAATTCCCAAGGCGATTATGTATGGCCTTGGGTTTCCACAGTGTGATCATGAAGGACGTTTTCTGCAGGCGGATTATGAACGCTTCAGTATCGTCTCCTTCCTGATGCCTGACGGAAGTGACCAAAAAGCCAAACAGGCGTTTATGGAGCAGTATCAAGAGTACCTGACGAAGATGTCGCGCAAACGCCGCGAATACATCCTCTGCGGTACCTGGCATATTGCCCATAAAACCGTCGATTTGGCTAACTGGTCGGATAATCAACTGACCTCAGGCTTCCGCCCGGAAGAGCGCGCCTGGATGGATCAGGTGCTTGGTCCCACCGGGTTTATCGACACCTTCCGCGAAATTAACCGCGATGCAGGTGAGTACACCTGGTGGCCGAAGCTTGACCAAGACGTGCCTCGTGAGCGCCAGGAAGGCTGGCGGATCGACTATCAGTTAGTCGGCCCCAACTTCCGCCGCCACGTGGTCGACGCGTGGATCGATTACGATGCGACCTTCTCAGAGTTCGCACCGCTAATCGTTGAGTACGACCTAGCGCTTTAAGCGCTAGGCAACGAACTTTTCCCGCGTCGCCTGTCACCCTTGCTGATTAGCCGGGGTGACAAACAACAGGCCAGCATTTAGCTGGCCTGTTGTTTTTATACGCCTTACTCTTCACACCTCACCTTCATTACCCTCGAATACCCAGCGCTTCGCGCTGATGGTCGCGAAGTGCATCGCCTGCTTTCTCGGCTAAATCGAGCATGTCATTTAGCTCGGCACGGGTGAAGGCGCCGGCCTCGGCGGTTCCCTGTACTTCGATCAGCTCGCCGCTTTCGGTCATTACCACGTTCAGGTCGGTATCGGCCTTGCTGTCTTCCGGGTAGTCCAGATCCAGCACCGGCACGCCTTTATAAATACCCACGGAAATGGCGCTCACCAACTGCTTGAAGGGATCGCCCTTGATCTTCTTCTCGCGTTGCAGATAACGGATCGCATCGATCAGTGCTACGCAGCCCCCGGTAATCGCCGCGGTACGGGTACCGCCATCGGCCTGAATCACATCGCAATCCACAGTAATGGTGAACTCACCCAGCTTCTTCAAATTCACCGCGGCGCGCAGGCTACGGCCAATCAAACGCTGGATTTCCAGCGTGCGACCGCCTTGCTTGCCGCGGGTCGCTTCACGGCCACTACGGGTGTGAGTGGCGCGGGGCAGCATGCCGTACTCAGCGGTGACCCAGCCCTGATTCTTGCCGCGCAGCCAGCGCGGCACACCGGCTTCTACGCTGGCATTACACAGCACTTTGGTATCGCCAAACTCCACCAGTACGGAGCCTTCCGCATGACGGGTGTAATCGCGGGTCAGGCGAATCTCACGGAGCTGGTCGGCTTCGCGACCACTGGGGCGCACAACATCAGGACGCTTAGCACTGCTCACAAATATTACCTCTCGATAAACGCGTAACTGGGAAAAGCCGTCCATTGTACACGTCTGGGAGTGCGCTGATGGGCTTAACATCCAGCTAGCGTCTTGAAAGGGGCGTTTCAAGAGTAGTACGTAGGCGTCCGAAATACGTGAGCGAAATAGGAACTTATGGACGGATGGTACTTCCGTCTCACGCAACAAGGAATAGAAGCTGCTGCGCGGCTCAAAATTGGCAACAAAGCACCATATCTGCGATGTGTTCGGTGAGCAGGAAATCGGTGGCTATAAGATTTATGGGCCTCTGGCGGTATTTGCTTGGAGCCAAGGGAAAGGAAATCGCCAAGCCACTACGCCCTAGAAAATGCGGGAAACGTCGCCTATTCAACATTGCATAAGCAACCAGCCTTGCGCAAAATCAGCTTGGGTATGGTCATTATCGATTTCGCAGCAGAGGCAACAGATCATGTCATTCGATCCAAACTACGTCGCCACAATTGAAGAAATCGCGGATGCAATCACAAATGATAACGTGACATGGGCTAACCACCTATCCTACGACCCGGATGGCAACGGAGCGATGACTGCTATCTGGTTTGCAACTTTGACAAATTCGTCGTCGCTGAGCGCAGACGACATCTTTGTCATCTGAATCCTAGTGACCGTTGACGACAACAGTAGGGAATAACGGAATTGGCTAATCACGCTCCGTATGATGAACGCAAATCAATAGGCCCTACGCCCGACCTCGCCGCGAAAAGTGCGATCTGTTTGCAGTTGCCCCACAACTCCACTGGCTCTGATGTCATCATCTATGAGAAGGATGCCGACAAGGCAATGGCGCCTGCGTCAATCGTCAAGCTGATGACGGCCATCGTTGCTATCGAGATGGCAAGTAACTTCCAGTTGCCGAAAAGCTTCAAGCTAGAGATGGTTCCTGAAGATGATGTCGAAGGATCTGGTCGTAACCTTCATGCAGGAGACCGCCTTTCACTCGGCGACAGCATCGCTAACCTTTTGGTGCCGTCATCAAATGTAGCAGCCAATCTGATTGCGCGGACATTTGGCCAAATGATGCTGGGATCGAAGACATGCACAAGTCACGACGCCGTGCAACGCTTCGTTGCGGAAATGAACACGACCGCTCGAAATCTTGGGATGACGAAATCGCAATTCCTAAACCCACACGGGTTGGCGGTACGCGGACAACGATCTACCGCCCGAGATTTATCATTGTTGGTGAAGAAATGTCTGATCTATGGCCCGATTACGAGGGTTTGGGGGGCCAAAGCTTTTGCTATCGGGATAACGGGACCGGTGCCGCGCAGGCTGGTTTTAAAGTCTGCTTTTCACTCCTCAACGCGACGGGCTGTACCGGAATTCTCGCTTCCGCAATATCTTGGCGGGAAAACGGGCACGCTGTGGCCAGCTATATTCAACCTGGCATCTGTTTCGGCAACTAAGAACGGAGGGATCTGCGTCTCAGTATCGTTTGGGTCACCAACAGTAGAGGAGCGATACCACGACTATTTAAAATTGGTTGACCTCAGTAATGAATTAGCACGTGGCACCGTCTGAATCTGTACCTTGCACCGCTGATGCATCATTGCTCCGGGTGGGAACGATGTTTATGTTTTGTTCCCGGATTTCGGACGCCTACGCACTACTCATGTAATGACCCCATGAAACAGGTTGGCTGTGTCAGTCGAGACGCCCTTCGTAAAGTTTCTTGAAAGCGGCATAACGCGCAGTGTGCAGCGCCTGCATTGCCTGGTCGGGCTCTAATGTTTGTTCGCCTGGGGCGAGGCCATTGGCAACGCTAAGCATCTCACCATTGGCCTGAGCAGCCAGCGCCGCCACGGCTACCCCAAGTAGTACGGGTTCCGGCGCATCCGCCAGCACAACCCGACAACCGGTACCGTCGGCATAGAGCTTTCGCAGCAGTGCTGAACGTCCATGCCCTCCGCTGAGGTGCAGGGTATCGATGGCATAACCATGGGAATTCATACGCTCTATGATGGCGCGGGTGCCGTAAACCAGCGAGGTGGCTGCCGCCCAATAGACCTTGATGAAGCTCTCGCGAGGAGTATCAAGGGTCAATCCCGTGATGGAGCCGCGAATTTCCGGATCCGCCAAGGGTGAGCGGTTGCCAATGAAGTCAGGACAAACATGGGTGTCAGGAGCTGGGTCGCCGGATGCCAAGCGCTCGAGTAGAAGGTCTGATAACGCGCCGTGAAGATCGTCGCCGAATTCACTGCTGGCTGAAAATAGTGCCGCCAGGTGATCTAGAAGGGCACCGGTAATGCTTTGCCCCCCTTCGTTGGCAACAAAACCGTCGCATAGCGCCCCCGGATAAGGACCCCACACGCCGGGTACCTCTCGCCGCACCGGCTGGGCGCCGATATGGCAGGTGGAAGTGCCGCCAATCACGGCAAGGCGGCGCTCGGGAGCATCAGCGAGGCTTCTGCCTAGCGTGCCAAGCGCACCGGCATAGGCATCAATCATGCCCACTGCGAAGGTACACCGAGTCGTCAGTCCCAAGTCATCGGCGGCTTCTTCGGTCAACTGCCCAAGTGCTACGCCCACGGGAAGGGCTTGGTCGGGTAATCGGGCGCACTCGAGTACATCCTGCATATCTATCTGCTTTAGAAAGTCGTGATCCCAGCCATGACCAGGGCGTGGGTCAAACGTCCACTTGCAGGAGAGCATGCAGACCGAGCGTTCAAGAGAGCCGGTGCATTTAAAGCCCAGCCAATCGCCTAGATCACCAGCGTAGCCGATCTTTGCATAGAGCTCGGGCCGGTGCCGCTTCAACCACATGAGCTTAGGCATCTGCATCTCTGGAGACATGACGCCACCCAGATTGCGCAGCGGCGCTGCCTGGGTAGCCGTGCACTCAGCGGCTTCTGCGGTTGCCCGATGATCCATCCACACAATGATATTCCACGCCTCATCGCCCGGTGAGAGTGCTAGCGGCTTATCCTGCTTATCAAGGAGCACCAACGAGCAGGTGGCGCTCACCGACATACTGGTGATGGAATCGGACGTTACACCGGCAGCCTCGCGGGCGCACTGGGTTGCACTGCATACCGCGCGCCAGATATCCGCTGAGCTTTGCTCCACGTGATGCTCGGCAGGGCGATGCATTGCAATGGGTGTTTTCGCTTCGGCAAGCATCACGCCATCCGGCGTGAAAATGCCTGCTCGGGCGCTGCCCGTACCGATATCAATGCCTAGAACATGTTCTTGATGACTCATGGGAAAACCTTACTCACGACTGTTTAATAAATGGCATACGTAGTGCCATTACAATAATTAGAAAAGCCCCCCATACCGCGGTGGCTAGATGCTGGCTGGCGCCCATCAGATTCATGCCGGAAGCGATTACCTGCAGGCTCATCAAGCCCAGCACCAGTGGCAGTACGCGGCCAAAGCCACCAAAGGGGTTTGCCCCGGCCAGAAAACAGGCCAAAACCGTAATCAGTAGGTAGCTCTCGCCGTGGCCTACACGTACAGAGTTAAAGCGGGCGAGCATCACCATGCCCGCTAACCCTGCCAAAATGCCGGAAATCGTGTAGACGGTGATCAGCACGCGCTTGACGTTAATGCCCGAGTACTCCGTCGCCCGAGAGTTGGAGCCCAGCATATAAATCGAAAAGCCAGTGCGGGTGAAATGCATGATGTAGATCAACCCTGCGGCAGCGGCGAGAAAGATCAGCATGGGGATTGGTATGCCCAGAAAACTGCCGCTGCCGATGGTTTGAAATACCTCCGGCATGCCTGAAATACCGCCACCGCGGGTTAAAAACTCACCCACACCCTGCAGAAAGATCATTGCCCCAAGGGAAACCAAAATGGGGTGGGCGCCCACATAGGCAACGATAACGCCAATCAAAAAGCCTGCGGCAGCGCCGACGGCAAGCCCGGCGATAATCGCTATGGGAACGCTTAGTATGCCCATGCCCGCCAGTAACCCCTGTACCAGCCAAGCGGTCATCAGCCCTGCGATATTGGCGGTAAAGGTAACCGAGAGGTTCAGGCCACCGGAAATGATGGGCAGCAACATCGCCAGTGAGAGTAACCCCAGCTCCGGCAGCTGCATCGACATCGAGCCAAAATTAGTGGCGGTCAGAAAGCCCGGTGCCAATAGCGAGAAGAGTCCAATACTGCCGATGAGCAGAGCCGTCATGGCGGCCACTTCAATGCTATCGCCCCCCAGGCGGAGTCCGGCCGTGGAGGGCTGTTTATTCAGGCGCTTATTCATACGTTCCTCGCCTTGGTGGTGCGGGGCAACAGGTTGCCTAGGTTGCTGGTGGTGATCGCAATCAAGATAATCAGCCCGACAATCATGCGGAAGGCGTAAGGAGTGACGCCCAGCAGGTTCAGGCCGTTTTGGACAACGGCGAGAAGCAGCACGCCCAGTACAGCGCCGAGCACTGAGCCGCGCCCGCCGCCCAGGGTGGCGCCGCCTAGCACGACAGCCGCCAGAATTGGCAACTCCTGGCCTATCAAGGCGTTGGGCACGACCTCTTGTACGATATGAGCCTGCATCAGGCCCGCCACCCCCGCGCATAGACCCAGCCAGCCGTAGGCAAAGGCATGGATCTTCCAGACACTAACGCCAGAGCGGCGGGCGGACTCGGGATTTGATCCGAAACCGTAGATCGCGCGCCCAAAACCGGTGCGGGCCAGAATGAACCAGGTGAGTATTACCATCACCACCATAACTGCCGCGGGTAAGTAGAGCGTGGCTGATCCGCGTTCGGCGGGTAGGTCAAGCAACGGAACCGAGTAGTAGAGCCAATCGGGGATGTCGTAGATGGATACCCCGCTGGTGAAGTACATCAAGAGGCCGAAAAACAGGTTAAATGTGCCGATAGTGACGATGATCGAAACAATTCGGAAGCGGTGGATCAGCAGCGCATTGAAGAGCCCCAGTAGCATACCAACCAGCATCGAAAGCAGGATGCCAAGTAACCAGTTGCCTCCGCCCAGGTAATTCATCAGGAGTGACAGCACCACGTACTGCACCACGGATGCCGCCACGGCGAAGGAAATATCTATCCCACCCGCAATCAGAACGACGACCAGGCCCACTGCAAAGATGATATTGACCGACTGATTGTTAAGCAGGTCAAACAGGTTCTGAAAGGTGAGAAAGCTGTCGGTCGCAAGTGCTAACACCACGCACAGCAGCATGAGGATGCTCAATAGAGTACCTTCAGTGCCGATCCTTCTGTTTAGCAGTCGTTTATGCATTGATGATCGCCTCCAGCGCTTCTTCCGTGGTCTCCGCAGGTATAACCTCGGAGTAGATGCGCCCCTCGCGCAATACGAGCGCACGGTCTGCGTTCATCCAGATTTCTCCTGCTTCATCCGAAATCAGAATGATGGCCATGCCCTGGTCGGCAAGATTTCTGATGATGTCGAAAATACCGGCTTTGGCGCCTACATCGACGCCAATCGTCGGGCAGTCAAGAATGAGAACGTCGGGTTCGGTGGCTAGCCATTTGGCGAGTGCAATGCGTTGCTGGTTACCGCCGGATAATGAGGAGACCGCAAGCTCGGGATCACTCACCTTGGTTTTAAGCTGCTCAATCCAGTGGGCGGTCAGTGCCTTGATGCGCTGAGGGGAGAGAAAAAAGCGCGGTTTTTCCAGCCTTGGTAATACGGTCACTGCGGTATTCATATTGATGGACTGGTTTTGCACCAGGCCAAGATTGAGTCGGTCTTCAGAAAGATAGGCAATGCGATGGCGCACGGCATCGCGGTTGGAACGCAGCGCCAGCGGCTGCCCCTCTTTTAGCAACTGCCCTGAAGTGGGCTGGGTCATCCCAAAAATCGTGTGGGCTATTTCGGTACGCCCTGCGCCCAGCAAACCCGTCAGGCCAAGAATTTCACCGCGATGCAGGGTGAAAGAGACATTTTCAAATTCCCCTTCACGACTTAAGTTTTTAAGCTCCAGTACCGGGGCGCCTTTGTGTGTTTCAGCACGAGGGGTAAACTCAAGTTCAAGCCCGGTCATCAGGGTTGAAAGTCGTGCCTGGGTCATCCCCTCGGTGGGGTAGGTGCCGACCAACTTCCCGTTGCGGAGCACGGTGACGCGTTGACACACCTCCAACACTTCCACCAGCCGGTGGCTGACCAAGACAATGGAAATGCCTTTCGCCGCCAGTGAGCGGGTAATGCCCAGCAGCGTCTGCACCTCTTTATAGGTAAGCGAGGCGGTGGGCTCATCCATAAAAATGATACTGGCCCCTGCACGCAGCACGCGGCAAATCGCAACGAGTTGACGATGGGCAATCGAAAGGTCTTCAACACGGGCCATCGGATCCAGGTCGAGGCCAAACTGCTGAATGATCTCGCGGGATTGCGTCAGCGCATCTTTGTAGGAAATAGGCCGCCAAGGCTTGGCAACGTAGTCATCGAAGACGATATTTTCCGCGACGGTCAGGTGCGGGAACAGCGCGAGATCTTGCCAGATCACATGGATGCCCCGGTTGCGCGCCTCTATCGGGCTAATGGCAGAGAGCGTTTCATCGCCAAACGAAAGCTCTACCCCCTCTTCAGGCGTGTATACGCCGTTAATAATTTTAATGAGCGTGCTTTTGCCACAACCGTTTTCACCTGCAAGGCAAAGCACCTCACCCCGGCGAAGTTCGAATTCGACATCATCGAGCACCCGGCTTTGACCGAAAATCTTGCTAACGTGACGCGCTCGAATCGCGATATCGCCCATTGGAGGCTCCTCTCTCAACATCACTGCCGCGCTCTTCAGGAGCGCGGCAGCCTTTACACGATCAATAAGCGCAGTCTTACAGGCCGAGCTCTGCCAGCTCATCCACGGTATCTTTGCTCAGCTTGAGTGGCTGTGAGGCAAAGATCGTTTTGCCGTCCAGGGTAATTTCACCCAGTACCGGCAATTCGGCGCCATCGGTAATCTCTTCGCCGTTATAGAGCATTTCACCCAGGGCAACGAACGCTTTGCCCGCGTCCAGAGGGCTCCACTGGAAACCACCGGTAATCACACCTTCGTGCACCAGACGGCGCCCCTGGCCAGGAGAGAACAGGCCCATAACGGCCACATCCCCTTCCAGCCCCCGCTCTTTCACGGCCCGAGCAGCGCCGATGGTTCCCTGGCTACCAAATGACATGATGCCGGCCAAATCTTCGTGGGCACGCAGCAAGTCCAGGGTGGTGTTGCGGCTGTCATCGACGCTTTCGGCCACGCCGAAACGATCAGCGGCCTGGGTCAAGCCCGAGCAGTTATCATCGAGCCAGCTCACGGCAGCATCTGCCCAGGCGTTGTGAGCGGGAACGCTGAGGCCGCCAACGTAAACGGCATAAGAGCCTTCGCAGCCGGTGGTGTCAGCCAATAGCTTGGCGTGCTCTTCACCTAACTGCTGCGCTGAAATCATTTCAAAGTCGTAGTCGATGTTGACCGATTCGGGGCTTTCATGGGTCAGTACGATAATTCCCTGATCACGTGCTCGTTCCAATACCGGCTCAAGAACCTCACGATCATTCGGGACAACGCCAATGACATCAACGCCACGGCTGATCAGATCCTCTATCGCGCGTACCTGCAGGGCGGGGTCAGCACTGGTGGGGCCTACCATATAGGCTTCTACTCCAAGCTCTTCACCCATTTGTTCGATGCCCATTTCCATGGCATTGAACCAGGGGATGCCCCCCACCTTGGCGACCACGGCAATCGTAGGAGACTCCTGAGCCATTGCGCCGGTGCTGCCGATAATGCCTGTTAGCGTAGCTGCGGTAAGAAGTGCTTTGTATTTCATTGTGATTTCCTGCTTGCTGTTGGCTGACCCAGTCAGTGGAATAGAGTGCATTGAAGCGCTTTAATAGTGCTGCTGTACGTTGCGTCATGGTCAAATAAAATGGCGCAGACGCTTCCGAGCCTCACAATGCATAGGAGCTTTACACAGTGCTGGATACGTTGAGTGGTGCCTAAGCGATGCGTCATCGCTATCGTTATTGTCATTTAGTCGAGAATGCACAATCGGTTGTGCATAGCGTAGGATTGATCTATTGCATCATCACGTCAATGCTACTTTTATCTAATCGCAAGGAGCTGCCACGTGGTTAGCGACTCTTCATCCAAGCGGCTGACTATTTACGACCTGGCGAGGTTGGCAGAAACATCGCCCAGTACCGTCAGTGCCGTGCTCAACGGCACTTGGCAGCGCCGTCGCATCAGCAAGAAACTTGCCAGCAAAATTCTTTCGCTCGCCCAGTCGGAAGGCTACTCGGCCAACATGCAGGCCCGTGCCTTGCGGCGCGAACGCTCAGGTATCATCGGCATGATCCTGCCGCTGTACGACAACCGCTATTTCAGTTCGATAGCCCAACATTTCGAATCAGAAGCACGTCGACGGGGGCTGTTTGCGATTGTTTCGTGTACGAATCGAGATCCCAAGCAAGAGTGTGAAGCAGCCCGAATGATGCTGGCTTACCGTGTTGAGTGCCTGGTATGCACCGGCGCAACGGATCCGGATACGATTGCACAGATGTGTGCAGAGAGCGGCGTGCAAAGCATTAATCTCGATCTTCCTGGCAGTAAGGCACCGTCGGTGATTTCCAATAACCGTGATGGCGCGCGACAGCTTACCCATGCCATCCTCAACCGCCTTGCTGAAGAGAAGCGCAGTGATGACCCTGTGCTATTTATTGGCGGCCGTGATGAGGATCACAATACCCGCGAGCGTATTGCCGGCTTCAAGCAAGCGAGAGAGGAGGTGGGGCTGGCGACGGCGGAAGAGAATATCCTCCCCTGCGATTATGCTGCCGATAAGGCCCAGGCTGCGTTGGCAACATACATGCGTAACCGGTCTACTCTGCCCAGCGCTATGTTCGTCAACTCCACGATTTCTCTTGAGGGCATCGTTCGTGGGTTACAGCTAAATGGCTATTATCTAGATGACATTATTTTTGGTTGTTTTGACTGGGATCCTCTTGCCGCTGCCTTTCATCCGCGTTTGATGATGGTTCGGCAAAATGTGATCGAGATGATCGACCGCGTCTTCGAGCTGATTGATACGCCACCGCGGGATTCCCGTCTGCTCATAGAGGTTCAGCCAGAAATAATGGGTGTTTGATACGCTCTTTCGCACAGCATTTACTGAATCGAATGAATAGGCTAGCCATTTAGACACGACTGTTGGCAATGCTTTATACACCGTTATTCACTACCAGGATGAAACATGGCCACTTCCAGCCGCGTACACAGCATGACCGCCTTTGCCCGCACCGAGCAGGCTGCCCCGTTTGGCACCCTGCAGGTGGAAATTCGCTCGGTGAACCAGCGCTATTTAGAGCCTCACTTCCGCCTGCATGAAAGCCTGCGTGACCTAGAGCCAGGGCTGCGTGAAGCGCTGCGCACCCGTTTAGCCCGTGGCAAAGTCGAGTGCAGTGTTCGCTTTGAGAGCGCCGAAACTGCCCAAGCCCCCGCCGTTAACAGCGCCCGCTTAGCCGCTATTGCTGATGCGCTAACCGCCATACAGCAACAAGTGCCCAGCGCCGTGCCGCCCACCACGCTTGCGCTACTCAACCAGCCCGGTGTGATGGAAGCCCAGCATCTCGACCAAGACGCCATCAAAGCCGCCGCCAAAACCCTGTTTGATCAGGCACTGAATGAGCTAATCGACGCTCGCGCCCGAGAAGGCGCAAAGCTCGCCGAGATGATCACCACCCGACTAACCGCCGTAAGCGAGCAGGTAGCCACCGTGCGTAGCCTGCTGCCGCAGATTCTTGAGCGCCAACGCGCCCAACTACTGGAACGCCTGGAAGTCGCCAAAACTGAACTCGACCCCCAGCGCCTGGAAGCCGAACTGGTGCTTGTGGCGCAAAAAGCCGATGTGGATGAAGAGCTGGATCGCCTGACCGCACATATAGAAGAAGTGGGCCACCAGCTCTCTCAAAAAGGCCCCAAAGGCCGCCGTTTGGACTTCCTGATGCAGGAACTCAACCGCGAAGCCAACACCCTCTCATCAAAATCCGTGGTAGCTGAGACGACACGCTGCGCGGTTGAGCTAAAGGTGTTGATTGAGCAGATGCGGGAGCAGATTCAGAATATTGAGTAATGTCTATGGGTGTCTATCTATATGTATAAGATATTGTTTTTTAATAATTTAATATCAGACGTTGTCTACGCTTGTCCACCGAAATTCACCCTAAGCCATCACTGAGTGGGTAGTAAATTGGGTGGTAAAATGCCATGCTACCCACCAGTGAGACAGATTTTCGTTAAAGTACTACCCATTTTTGGCGCAATACATTGAATGTAATGTTGAAAATGGAAAATTCTTGGGACATTAGCGGAGGGGGAGGATGGGAAGCTTTACTGCCAAGAAGGTTCAGTCATTGATCAGGGAAGCCAAACCAGGGCGCTATGGTGATGGCAACGGCTTGTACTTGATGATTCCTAAGGCAGGAGCTGCCTACTGGATGTGCCGTTATACCTTCGCGGGTAAACGCCGGGGTATGACACTGGGTAAGTGCCACCAGCTCTCTCTAGCTGAAGCCCGTGAACAAGTGGTCGAAACCCAGAAGGCTATCCGTAATGGCACCGACCCTCTTGCAGAGCGAAGGCGTGATGAGCAAATAACAATCAGTACGGTTCAAGATCTTTTCGACGATTGGTACCAAGATCTAGAGAAACGCCTCAAGCACCCCAACATACCGAAACGCGTATTTGAAAGGGATATTGCTCCAGCTATCGGTACGCTAACGCTGGATAGCGTTACCCCGATGGATATACGTGCCATCGTCCGAAAGGTGACTAGCAGCGGTCGGCCAACCATTGCTAATGATGCCTTGATGTATTTAAAGCAGTTATTTAATCACAGCATCAAGCTAGGGTTGCTTACCTATAACCCCGCTTCTGCTTTCAACGTCAACGATGCGGGTGGGGTCGAGAAAAGCCGCGTCAGGGCGCTAAGCACCGATGAGCTTAGTAAAGCCTTTGCTGTGTTCAGAGAGAACCGGACTAGCTTTACCCGTGATAACTATCTCGCATGTGCTTTGCTCGTTGTTTTAGGGGTGCGTAAAACTGAGCTTACAGAGGCTAAGTGGTCAGAGTTCGACCTAAAAGATGCGAGCTGGGATCTACCGGGCGAACGTAGCAAATCGGGTGTAGGGATTGCGATACCTCTCCCTCCACAAACTATTGCGTGGCTGGAGGAGCTACAGATTCGTGCTTGTGGCTCGCCGTATGTGTTTCCTAGCCGTCGCAGCAGCAAGCATCCCCATATGGGCAAGGACACACTGAATCGCGCCATTGCCAAGCTATTTGGTAAGGAGCCAGGCAAGAAGCAGCAGCCCGAGAACAGAATGGGCGATATTGCCGAATTTACCGTGCATGACCTTCGGCGTACCTGCCGCAGCTTGCTGGCTTCTGTAGGTGTACCGGGTCACGTTGCTGAGCGCTGTTTGAATCATAAGCTCAAAGGAGTGGAGGGGATTTACGACAGGTATGACTATTATGATGAGCGGAAATTGGCTTTGATCAAAGTTGCACAGCTGGTTGTACCTACAATTAATTCCGATATATAAATCTCTAATATTTAGAAATGATTTTAAGTTTCTGAATGTTCGGATTTATTTGATTCTTTCTAGATCTAGATCTAGATCAAGTCCTTACTTGGTATGGCTTCTTCAGAATTACATATTTTTTGGAATTTGACACTTCACGTTAGTTGAGCTTTACTTGTTTTAGATCAAAAGCATCGGACTTCTGATCTATCAAGTAGATACTTAAGATTCAGAGCTAGCGAGAGGTCGCAGGTTCAACTCCTGCCTCCCCCTCATGTGGGGGGGTGTAGCTCAGTGGGAGAGTACTCGCGATTCCTTTGAAGCCTTTCATCTACCCAAAGCCCTCTTCTGCTTATCAGGGAGGGCATCTAAATGATTCGTTGCCGGTCGGTGTCTAATGTTTATAGTTGTTCAATTCCCTATTACTGATTTACGATCATTTTCATCAGGTGAGCCCAAAAGAATTAAAACACCGTCGTGGCCCTGTCCCTCTGATAGCCAATATGTTCGAAACTTAGGCAGTATCAATCCTCGAAAGCTGGGCGGCATAGATAACTGGATTGGGGAGTCGCGGTTATGCAAAGCGAATCGAGCTTGTAGGTTTCAGGATATATTTCCCAATATATCGTCTGATAAATTGTGGAAGGTCACGCCGAAATTTCGAAGGTTTTTCTTCGATGGACATATAACGGGTAAATTTGAATTTGGCTTCAAGGTTGATATCGAGTCTGAAGGAAAGCGATTAGATAGTAATTCATTAAAAAATTTAATTAAATTTATATTTAAAGTCAATGTTCGTGTACCGAAAGATAGTAAGTGTTTTTCAAGTTCGGATCTAATAAGTTGTGGGGATTTATTGGCTAAGCTATATTCAAGATCAAGTGCTCAAAACTTGAATGGAACTAATAAAGATAATGTTTCTTCTCTAGTTAAGGCTGGCTCGCCACTACTTTTTTTGGAAACCTTAGATGATGAGAAAATTAATATTCCATTCTATTCGACTAAAGAAAACTTCTATGATTTATATGGTTTTAAAATTGAACATTTTTGGTTCAAGGAAAAAAATAAAAATATTCGATGCTGGTGGTTAGCGAAAAATAAGCATCAGAATATTAGCGCGAGAGAAATAAGGGTTAGTTTGTTACGTCTCAATGCTATGCGTGAAAGCCTGGAGTTTTTTCTTGGTGAACTGAGCGGAGATAATTTGAAGCTAAAGCCACGCAGTGTAGAATCTGAAAAAGTTCAACTTTATTTTAATAATGTGGTTGAGCAGTGCTTCAAGTTGCCTGCTAGTGTTGAAGGAACAGATATTTTAGCACTTGCTCATCAGACTGACAGTGGCTCTTTACCTGGTAACAGAGTAGCACTTTTAAATAAGCTCAAATACGAATTGGACATTAGGCGTCAAATACTTGAAAAAGCAGCTTCAGCATTAGACATGCGCGATGCTTTGCGTGGAGCTGATATAAATATTGGAGACACAATAATGGGTGACAAATATCACAACAATCAAGGTGGAATAATAGGTCCTAATGGAACAGTCTCAAACAGTACATTTAATCAAATTTCCAATAATAATGAGACTAAAGTTGATTTTGTAAAACTTGCAGAAGAATTATCCCTGTTGCGTAAGGAGATGCAAGAAAATGTAAGTACAGCAGAAGAGTTTGTAGAAGTTGGCGCAATTGCAGAAGCAGAATTGGAAGCAAATAAAGGAAACTATGAGAAAGTTTTAAAAGCGCTCTCTAAAACAGGGGAATGGAGTCTATCAGTTGGCGAAAAAATTGGTGTGGGAGTGGCAATTTTAGCAATTAAGTCTGCGTGCGGTCTTTAGGCTGGTTTTTTTTCAGTTTGGAAAGGCATGTTCTATTAAGCACACCTATGACAAAAAAGCCTTTTACTTATAAAAGCCTGATTTTTTTTAATAATTAATAGTATTAAACTTAGACTAACTAATCCCCCCTTGCCAGAATCTGTCATATTTCTTAATGCCTGAGATGGTATTGAATTGATGCAGTGATTTGTTCTTATTTAACGATGAGTAGCTCATTCCACTGCGTTGTATAGCGTGGAGTGCGTCGCTCACTGCGCAATGACCAAGCGCTCCCTTTACAGGGCAAGCCCATCTGTACCGTTCCTTTACCGAGTTCCCGATTGAGCTTGTCTATCGTGGCCATCATTGCAGCGTTGCCCCTGGAAAGCTGTGAAGCACATACGTTACAACACCCCAAACGTGGGATTCACGACCATCAATAGGAATCGGGGGATATGCAGGGTTACTCGCCCGAAGGTAGGTACGCTGACCCACGCGCTCCAGGCGTTTTACCGTGAGCTCTCCGTCAACGCAGATCACGATGATGCGACCTGGCAGCGCTTCCAGACTGCGATCAACGACCAGTAAGTCGCCGTGGTGAATACCGTCGCCCAGCATGGAGTCTCCCTCCGACCTGACAAAGTAGGTCGCCGCCGGTCGTTTCACAACGTATTGGTGCAAATCTAGATCGGCATCAAGATGGTCATCCGCCGGTGAGGGAAACCCCGCGCGCACGGCGCTGGAGTAAAGCGGTAACGGTAATGACGAGGCCATGGCGTCTGCCCGGCCCAACAGTGACACATTCAATGACATAATAGGCCCTTATTTTTAACTGTATAAATGAACAGTATCAGTAAAGAAGCCGAGTGAAGCAACCATCAAAGGTCAACGCTAAAAAATTCAGACCTATATCACTCCTATGAATCCACCCCACGAATTGCTTCGTGATGCATAGGAGTATTGCCAATGCCCCCACCCTGTAAACGCTGCGCCGCTACCCGCCTGATTAATCTTGATACTGCCCAACGCGTTGGCGTTATCAGCGGGTGCGTAGTGGGCGGTGCTATCGGCGCTTTACGCGCGACGGCGGTGACCCAACCGCTATCACTGGCAACGACGCGTTTTCCGTTCGCTAAACTCCCGACTGCCATGATCGGCGCGGTTACCGGAGGCCAGTCAGGTGTTCGAGCAACGTCATCTCTATTTGCCCAGTGGCTGCCACCTGGTACCGGAACCCCCTGGCTGTGCCTTGCCTGTGGGCACGCCTTTCGACAGTCTTATCCTCCTTTGGCCGCCGCTCACTGAGTCGCGCCTGTTTGGTTTTGCCTTTTACTCACTCACCCCATAGCGCTGGCTTTTGTCAGCGCTTTTTTATGTCTGGAGACTCACTCATGGCTCATCTCGTAGAACAAATGGCTTACGTCGGTGCTACCCCGTGGCATGGCCTGGGGCAACAGCTATCCCGTCAACAACCACTGGAGGTCTGGCAGCAACAGGCCGGTATGAACTGGCACATTGAAGAAGCCCCGGTGCGCTTTATTGCAGAGGGGGCAAGCCACCTGGGCAGCATCCATTCCTTTCCCGAGCAGAAGGTGCTCTATCGTTCAGACAACAAGGCTCCACTGTCGGTCGTCTCACAGCGCTACAAGGTGGTGCAGCCCGAGGAAATACTGGAATTTTATCGCGACCTGACCGAATACGCAGGGTATGAACTGGAAACCGCAGGTGTGCTTAAAGGTGGCCGTAAGTTCTGGGCCTTGGCACGCAGTGGTTTAAGCACGTCGCTGAAAGGCCAAGATGAGGTCAACGACTACCTGCTGTTGGCAACGTCGTGTGATGGCACGTTGGCCACCATGGCGACACCCACCACGGTGCGGGTGGTGTGCAACAACACGTTGCAGATTGCGTTGGATGGCACTTCGCAGGCGGTGAAGGTGCCCCACCGGTCGGAGTTCGATCCTCGTGCAGTAAAAAGCCAGCTGGGTATTTCTGTTTCCCAGTGGAATGACTTCATGTACCGCATGAAGGTGCTAGCGGAACGCAAGATCGATCATCGCGAGGCACAGCAGTATTTTCAGTCAGTGCTCTGCGGTATTGATAAGCCGATTGACGACCCTTCCAAGCTGCCCAATTACCGGGCACTCAATAAGGTGCAGAAGCTTTACCACGGCGAAGGCCGCGGTTCCCACCTCGATAGTGCCAAAGACACTGCATGGGGCCTGCTAAATGCTGTTACCGAGTACGTGGATCATGACAAGCGTGCGCGAAGTAACGATACCCGGCTCGATTCAGCGTGGTTTGGCCAAGGGGCTCAGTTGAAGCAGGAGGCATTGCAAACAGCACTTGTCCTGGTGAGCTGACATGCTGTTCCTCATCGTTTTAATGCTAATTTTCTTAGTTTTTGTCTTACCCCTCATTGGATAGCGCGATAAGCCCAGCCCCCTACAAGGCTGGGCTTTTTGCTTTTTACGTGGAGCACAACATGGCCTCTCTTAGCCCCGATTTAGATATCGCTTTAACCCAGTTGACGGAACGACTGCTAACCCAGGAACAAACTTATGCCGAGACCTACGTC
The DNA here is from genome assembly GCF_014697095.1 of Vreelandella titanicae. Lineage (NCBI taxonomy): Bacteria > Pseudomonadati > Pseudomonadota > Gammaproteobacteria > Oceanospirillales > Halomonadaceae > Vreelandella > Vreelandella titanicae. The sequence continues at coordinate 995,773 of NZ_CP059082.1, forward strand.
ATGGCAAAGGGCCAGCTGTATCGCACCGAGCTGCACTTATGCCCCGTTCCTCCCAGTGAGCTTCCCGCCGACCTTTAACCCCTATTGAAGGAGCCTTGTCATGGCCACCAAAACTAATGTGGTAAATCACGAGACGTCTGCATCCTCTTTACAAGCCGTGCCTGCAGCACCCACCCCCTATCTTGCGGAGAGCACTGCCATTATCCAGGTGATTGAACGTGCAGCACTCAACCCGGACGTCGATATCGACAAAATGGAACGCTTACTGCAGATGCAGAAACGGGTGATGGATCGCCAGGCCATGATGGCTTACAGCGCGGCCATGGCAGCCATGCAGACCGAACTCCCCAGCATCGAGGAGCGCGGGCAGACTAACAACGGCTGTTACGCCACCTTGGAGGATATCGTCGATACCGTGCGTCCCATTATGCAGAAACACGGCTTTGCGGTGAGTTTTCGTATTCAGACGCAGGAACGCGGCATTGAAGTGACCGGTGTGCTTATGCATAAGGATGGCCACCGTGAAGAGACCAGCATGCTGCTGCCTGCCGATATGAGCGGTAACAAGAACGCTGTGCAGGCGTTTGGCTCTTCCACCAGCTACGGCAAGCGCTACGTACTCTGCGCAATACTTAATATCACCACCCGGGGGCAGGACGATAACGGCAAGACCAGTACCAAAGCGAGCATCAAGCTAGTGACGCCCTTTCAGGCGGGACAGATCCAGCGGCTCATTAGCCAATGCCCTGCGACGACCCAGGAGTGGTTCAGCGGTAAGTACGGATCAGCCGTGCAAGTGCCTCAGAGTGACTTCGACAAGCTGCGCGCCTCACTCTCCAAACGGGCGGTTAAGTAACAGAGGTTTTAAACCCTCTCGTAGGAGGTTTCTATGCAAGTACTTAACATGGAACAAGGCACGCCCGAATGGCTGGCGGCACGCTTAGGGCGCGTCACCATGTCGGAGCTCAAGACATTGTTGGTCAAGGGTAAAGGCCCTGGAGGGTTTGGTACTGGGGCGATTACCTATATGAACCAGTTGATCGGTGAGCGCATTACCGGTGAGTTAGCTGAGCCCTTTCAAGGTAATACGCATACCCGTCGTGGGCATACGCTGGAAGGCGTTGCCCGTTCGCTTTACACGGATGCCACCGGCGAACCTAAACCAGAGGAAGTGGGAATTATCCTCAACCACGGTGTGGGCTACTCGCCTGACAGTCTGGTAGGTGCTAACGGTCTGCTGGAAATCAAAACAAAGCTACCTAAGTTCCAGATTGAGGTACTGCTCAGCGGCGAAATACCCGATGAGCACATGCCCCAATGCCAGGGCGGGCTATGGGTCAGCGAACGGGAATGGATCGACTTTGTGAGCTATTGGCCAGGCATGCCGCTGTTTATCAAACGTGCCTACCGTGACGAGGCGATGATACAGTCTATTTCAGAGCGAGTGGAGGCGTTCTGTGAAGAGATGGGGCGACGGATGGTGCTTGTCGCTGCAGCCTAATCAAGATCAACACGGATTTAGTAAAGAAAATAGCTAGGCGTCTACCTTTAGGGTAGACGCCTAGCAGTATGCCCATCGTTTGTTTTTTGTTTTACGGTGTTTAACAATCCTGTCAACATAGGTGATATTGATGGCTTGAAACGTTATATCGATTGACGCTATGGGCACCACTCTACAAAGCCTCCGCTAATAGACGAGGTTGAGGGTTGCATTAGATTGCGAACGGGTGTTGGTGAGCTGTGCCCGGCGCGCGCCGAATGTAGTGTTCCTGTTGATCGTGGCCGGTGGTGCTTGGGCGCTGATCAGCGACAACACGGCCCTCGAGCGATAGGCGGCTTAGGGCGGTACGCAGATGTTGGATGCGCTCGCCGTCTGTCTTGAGCGCGTGCTGGCCACAGACGGCCGAACATCCCGACACACTGGAGGGGCGGACGAGGTAGGGAGCACCTCCTGATATGATAAGTGGTCCAAGACTGCTCTTTTCAAACATTCAACCTGACTAGTAATGAACTGCGAGGTTTCGCGAAACTGGCGCTCATATCCGGCGCAGCGTCTGATGCTATCGAAGTAACAAGCCTTGTTTGGGAACTGACGAGGGTGGGTCATTGAAATTTATATCCTGTCAGTCGGACTTCGCATTCTGCGGCACGGTAGAAACCAAGTGAATATTGCGGGCAGCCTCAGGACTGAAGCGAACCGCGGATCTTTCTGGGAATGGAAAGTAAATCAATTTATGAACGAAGCCGATACATGTCGACGTCTTGTTGTCCCAAAACTCCAGTCCTCTGGCTGGGATGACGCCCCTCACTTAATCAGTGAGCAGCGGTCCTTCACGGACGGCCGGATTGTCTTTGTGGGAGGCAAAGCTCGGCGGGGCAAGCAGAAACGCGCAGATTATATCCTGCGATATAGTCTGGACTTTCCACTTGCGGTTGTCGAAGCCAAGGCTCAGTTCAGCAATCCATCCGAGGGGCTCCAGCAGGCAAAAGACTACGCCGAGATCTTGGGCCTCAAGTTTGCCTATTCGACGAACGGTACGGGCATCGTCGAGTTTGACTACAGCACTGGCATCGAACGCGAGCTTCACGACTTCCCTACGCCTGGCGAGCTCTGGACACGTTTACAGCAAGCTGAGAACATAGATGATCCCGCAATCGCGGAGAGGCTTCTGACCCCGTCTTTTCCTGATCGCGCCAAAACGCTCCGATATTATCAAGAGATTGCCGTCAACAGGACGGTTCAGGCTGTCCTTCAGGGCCGCAAACGCGCACTCCTGACGCTCTGCACCGGTGCCGGGAAAACGTCTATCGCATTCCAGATTTGCTGGAAGCTCTGGTCTTCCCGCTGGACCACAAAGGCCACAAACCGGACACCTAAGATTCTCTTCCTAGCCGACAGGAATGTTTTGGTCGATGACCCGATGGCCAAGGACTTTAGCCCATTCGGGGAGGCCCGCCACAAGATTAGCGGCGGCGAAGCGGTCAAAAGCCGAGACATGTATTTCGCGATTTACCAATCGATTGCGCGGGATGAAAACCGCCCCGGCCTCTATCGCGAGTACCCGCGCGACTTCTTCGATCTGATCATCATCGACGAGTGCCATCGGGGCAGCGCCAGGGGCGATAGCAACTGGCGTGAAATCCTAGACTGGTTTAAACCGGCAACGCAGATCGGCATGACGGCAACGCCTCGACGTGAGGATAACGTCGACACCTATACCTACTTCGGCGACCCTATCTTCGAATATAGCTTGGCTCAGGGCATTTCCGACGGTTTTCTGGCGCCATACCGGGTCCACCGTGTCATCACCGACTACGATGCTGCGGGTTGGCGGCCGAACAGCGGCGACATGGATCGGTTCGGTCGAGAAATTCCAGATGCTGAGTATCAGACCGGCGATTTCGAACGGGTCGTGGCACTTAAAGCGCGAACTAGAGCCATCGCACAGCACCTGAGTTATTTCATGGCCGAGACAGACCGCTTCGCGAAGACCATCGTCTTTTGCGTTGATCAGGAACACGCGCTCGAAATGCGTGGCTTCTTAGCCGAATTCAATGCCGACCTCATGCGTGAGCACCCAAACTATGTCTGCCGAGTGACCTCCGACGAAAAGGAGGTCGGACGTGGGCACCTTGCGCGCTTTCAAGACGTAGAGACTCAGACCCCGGTTATCCTGACGACGTCGCAACTCCTGACGACCGGCGTGGACGCTCCGACCTGCAAAAACGTCGTGCTGGCACGCGTCGTCGGTTCCATGCCCGAGTTCAAGCAGATCATCGGACGCGGGACCCGACTGCGCCCGGACTACGGGAAGCTTGCCTTCAACATCATCGACTACACCGGCACCGCAACGCGCATGTTCGCGGACCCCGCCTTCGATGGTGACCCCGTGCGCGAAGAAGAAGTAATCATCGACGAGGACGGTGCTGTCATAGAGGAGCGCCCTGGTGAAGACGTGTCACCTGAACCGGATGAGCTTCCTGATCACAACATCACGGAGCTGCCCGAAGACGATTCGGACGGGCTACCCCGAAAATTCTACTTCGATGGTGGTGAAGTCTCAGTGGTCCGGCACCTCGTTTACGAGCTGGACGCCGAAGGTTGTCAGCTCGCCTGCCGCCAACTGAGCGACTACACCGGCGATAAGGTTCGAACGCTTTACCCGAATGCCTCCGAGCTGCGCAACGACTGGCTGGATCCCGAGCGCCGCGCTGTCATCATCGAGCGCCTGGAAGGCAAGGGGATCGAGCTGGAAAGCCTGGCCGAAGCTGTCGGCATGCCCGAGGCAGACCCATTCGACCTCCTGTGCCACCTCGCCTATAACACCCCCCTGCGCACGCGTCGAGAACGGGCGAACAGACTAATGCGTGAACAGGGGGAATTCCTCGCGCAATACACTCCCGAAGCGCGAGAAATCCTAAATGCCGTCATCGCTAAATATGCCGAGCACGGCAGTGCCCAATTCAAACTACCGGACCTCCTCGAGGTTCCGCCTTTCAATGAATGGGGCAACGTTATAGAAATCTCGCAACGCTTCGGCGGGCGACGAGAGCTTCGTAGTGCTGTCACCGAGCTGCAGCGATTGCTCTACACTGCCTGAATTTGAAGGAAAAACCTTATGGCAAAAACCTCCGGCAAGAAGGCTTCGCCGAAACAACTGACCACCGCCCAACGACTGGACAGCATCATCAAGTCCGCGCGCAAGATCATGCGTAAGGATAAGGGCCTCAACGGCGATCTGGATCGCCTGCCAATGCTGACCTGGATCATGTTCCTCAAATTTCTTGACGACATGGAAAAGATTGAGGAAGGCAGGGCAGAGCTTGCGGGTAAAGACTACAAGCCGATTGTCGAGCCGCCCTACCGCTGGCGAGACTGGGCGGTAGAGGTCGACGGTATCACCGGCCCCGACCTGCTCAGCTTCTTGACGGCCGAGACAGCAGAGCGCCCGGACGGTAGCGAAGGCCCCGGGCTATTCGCCTATCTGCGGAACCTGCGTGGCGACAACGGGCGGCGCGAACGGCGCGACGTGATCGCCACCGTCTTCCAAGGCTTCGCCAACCGGATGGAAAGTGGCTACCTGCTGCGCGACGTGGTCAACCTAATCGACGGGATCCACTTCGATTCCTCCGAAGAGGTTCATGTTCTCGGCCGCCTCTACGAGACGCTTCTGCGCGAGATGCGCGACGCCGCCGGGGACTCGGGCGAGTTCTACACGCCGCGCCCTGTCGTGAAATTCATGGTCGAAGTCACCAACCCCCAGCTGGGCGAGACCATTCTCGACCCGGCCTGCGGCACCGGCGGCTTCCTGACCGAAGCTTTCATGCACCTCGATCCGCAGGCGGATACTGTCGAAAAGCGGCGCATCCTGCAGGAGGAGACCGTCATGGGCGGCGAGGCGAAATCGCTGCCCTTCCTGCTCTCGCAGCTCAACTTGCTGCTGCATGGCATGCACGCGCCAAAGATCGACGCCGGCAACACGCTTCGCTTCCGTTTGAACGAAATCGGCGAAGCGCAACGGGTCAACGTCATCCTGACCAACCCACCTTTCGGCGGCGAAGAAGAGGTCGGCATCCTCAACAACTTTCCTGAGGATCGCCGCACAACGGAAACGGCGATGCTGTTTCTTCAGCTTATCATGCGTCGGCTGAAGCGGGCCGGAAAGGGACGCGCCGCCGTGGTAGTGCCTAACGGCACGCTCTTCGGCGACGGCATCTCGGCCAGGATCAAGGCTGACCTGTTGGAGAAGTTCAACCTGCACACCGTGGTTCGCCTGCGTGACGGAGTCTTCGCCCCCTACACGGATATCCCCGCCAACCTGATCTTCTTCGACACCAGCGGCCCCACGCGCGAAATCTGGTATTATGAGCTGCCCAGCCCCAAAGGTCGCAAGAAATATTCTAAGACCGCGCCAATGGCCTACGAGGAGTTCCAGGGCTGTCTCGATTGGTGGCATGACCGGCATGAGAACGAGTTCGCATGGAAAGTGGACGGCCCCGGCCTGATCCAGAAGGACGAAGAAGGCCGCGTCATCGCTTGCAACCTCGACGTAAAGAACCCGCATGCCAAGGAGGCCGAGGATCACCGCAAGCCGCGCGAGATCATCGATGCAATCATCCAGCGCGAGCAGGAAATACTATCGATCATGGATGAGCTGCGCAACGAATATGCAGGGGACGTATGATGGGGTCAGTGTCTGTGCCAATTGGTAGCGTATTGTCTCGCTCAGATGACTGGATCTCCCCCAAGCCAAGCGAAACGTACAAGCAGATCACCGCCCGCCTCTGGGGTAAAGGGCTGACTCTTCGCAGAGAAGTCGCAGGTTCCGAGATCGCCGCAAAACGCCAGATCAGAGCAAAATCGGGTCAGTTTCTTCTGTCACGGATTGATGCTAGGCATGGCGCTTTCGGAATTGTCCCTCCGGAACTTGATGGTGCCTTGGTCAGCACTGACTTCCCGTGCTTCGAGATTGATGAGACCAAAATCCTGCCGAGCTATTTGCAGTGGTACTCGCGGTCCGAAACATTCGTTGACTTATGCAGACGGTCAAGTGAAGGCTCGACCAACCGCGTCCGTCTGAAGGAAGATGTCTTCTTGAAGCTGACGCTCGATCTTCCCTCTTTGGAGGAGCAACAGCGGATCGCCGGGCGACTTGACCGCGCGGCCGAGCTGATCGCGCGGCGGAGCGAAGCCATCGCGGCGGCCCAGGCGGAGCTGAACCAGCTTCTAGCCAAGGCCTTCGCTCGCTGCATCGACGGCGCTCCCCGCCGCCCCATGTCCGAAGTCGCTCCACTGGTTCGCCGTCCAGTCGATATCGATCCAAGCATGGGATACCCTGAACTTGGGGTTCGCTCATTCGGGCGTGGAACATTCCACAAGCCGGTTCTTCCGGGCACTGAGGTCGGCTCTAAAAAGCTCTTTGAAATGTCTCCGGGAGACCTGGTGTTCAATATCGTCTTCGCATGGGAGGGGGCCGTCGCCATTGTCCAGCCAGAGGACGCTGGTCGGTTCGGTTCACATCGCTTCCTAACCTGCGTCGCCGAACCTGATATCACCACGGCTGATTTCCTTCTCTATTATTTCCAGTCCCCTGAAGGAATTTTGCAGTTAAATCATGCATCTCCTGGAGGAGCAGGACGAAACCGGACGTTGGGCTTGAAGAAGCTCCAGAAGATCGAAGTACCGATCCCACCTTTGGGCAGGCAGCAGTGGTTTAATGCTCTGAACGTCACGGCCCGTCGTATCCAACAGATCCGCATTGAGTCGACAAATGACATTAATGCGTTGATACCTTCATTGCTCGACGAGGTATTCAACAAAAAATGTGCGATCGTCTAAGCATCTTGCAACCGATGAGTTAATACTAATGATACGCACATCTCCTTGATATTTGTGTAAATGTGCCTGGGAAAAGAAAATTTTGTCGGCAGGCTAATGAATGCGCGACTCTTGCCTGCGCAGTATGCGTCGAAGTCGTCTGCAGGCTGACCGCCTATCAACGCCGATATCCTGCAACATAATTAAAGCAAAACAGGACCAGTTAACTTATGGCATTGCCCACCAATTACCGCTGGATTTCAGTTGGCAAAATTAAAATTCTAAACCGCAACCGCTCTCCCGAAGGTGCGCCGCCTTACGAGCTTATGGACTTGATTAATGCGCTTCGGGGTTCTCAGGAGCAATCCGGGGGAAAACGCGAATATCAACGTCAGACACGCCTGATGTGGTGCCATCCAATTAGCGATCGAGATCAGTACTATTGCGTATTGGCTCAGGTTGGAGATCGCGATGTCTCGGATACTGCCTGGTACGACTTCGAAACCGACAAAACGCGAGATAGTGGCAAACGTGACACAGAGGGGGCCCACTACTGTGCGCATATTCTGATCCGAAAACGGCCCGATGCCAGCGGTAGGCATCTTCTGCTATTGGAAAAGGTACCAGGCATCAACTTTTCCAGCCTAAAAGCGCATTTCAATTGGATTCTGAATAGAGCCACCCCCAAGACTTTTGATGTGGATGAAGAGGAGAAGACCTATTGGGGGAAATCTGAAATCGATGGCTTTCAGTCGAAAACACTCCAACAGGCCATGACTTCCGGTACCATCCTTGATCTTCAGCTAATCGGGCATGAGGCTCAGGAACAAGGGCAGGATGAAGCTGATTTGATTAGAGAAACCAGTCGGCAAATCAAATGGGACGTTCGTCGCCAAGTCGATGCGGAGGGCGCACGCAGACTACTTCGCTTGGGGTTTGATAAAGTACGTGGCTGGACAGATGTCGAGGCAAATTCTAAGGAACTATTAGTGCGGCTGCAATCCGACGAAGGACAAGTCAAAACCGTCGAAGTGGCAATAGGAGATGGCAATCTTGACGAAGTAACGCAAGAAGCCTTGGAAAACGCATTTATGCTTAATGAAAAAGTATCCGACTTCGAACTTCCGCTTACCCAAAATTACGAAAATATCCGCGACGACATGGTTACAAAACTTGTCGAAAAAGCTATCGAGCTTGAGGAAGCGTGATGCTAAAGATTGGCCGCAGGTTTGTGGTGAATGCTCGGAGCCTATTTACAGCATTCTCCCTGTTCCGCCTTCGTGGTGACAACCTGCTGTACTTTCAATATGTTTACCCGACATTGATAATGATTGTAATTTTTACTGTCTATCACCAGTGGGCTAAAAATTATTTAGTCGTTGATATTGATAAAGTTGTCGCGAGCGCGACAACTTTGATGGGGGTGCTTGTCGGTTTCTACATTGCGGCGCTTGCTGCAGTAACAAGCTTTCCTAACAGCAATCTTGACAATATAATGGCTGGAAAGCCAACCACACTGAAAGAAAGATATAGCGGAAAAAATGAGCCAATTTCTAGGCGGAGATTTATTTCTATCCTACTCGGCTATTGCGCATTCATGTCGATAATGATTTTTCTGGGAGGATCGTTTTCCGCAGCAATATCAATAAGCAGTGCTTATAAAAGCCCAGCTTTTGATTGGATTTCATGTGGCTATTGGGTGATTTACACTTGGATGATCTCAAGTCTTGGTATAATCACTTTACTATGTCTTCACTATCTAATTGATCGGATGCATCGAGAATAAGATTCTCGTCAGGATCAGAGATTGGCGTGACCACTACTTGTATCGATATTTTATTACACCGCAGGGTTTATTCAGATTATTCATGGCATTAAAATTTCGTTTTTCAAAGGTAAGCATTTACCTTCAGTTTTGAATGGAGTTCGCTTCCTTGGGTTTCTGTGTTTGCAATACGCTCTTGGTTGGATCCAGTTTGTGCCATATAGACCTATATGAGCGTATTCAAGGACGAAGGTCACCAGCAGACGCCGAACACGAAGCTCTCGGAACAGCTGACCCCGGCCCAAGTGTAGCCCTTGATCTCTGCCTGCCTGTGTAGCAGACGATAAAGTTTGTGGTTGCCTATTCGGGGCTGAGAGAGTCGAATGTCTTGAACAAACTCGACAATCCGGCAACGCGTTCTTGCGGAAGGGCTTGCTTGGCTGCTTTTTTACGGTCACCCCGTAATCTTTCTCTATAACATCGACAACGGCTTCGAAGAACCGAGCCTTTTGCTCAGCAAGCTAGCACCGGAACTCCAGTCCTGATGACCATATCCACGTAACCAACATTAGTACCGTCGAGCAACTTTGAACACTGCAGCGACTCTGCGCCTGTTTATAGGCCATCTCTCTTTGCTCCACTTGATCTACTACGGTCTGTTTAAAGCCCAGAGTGTAATCCCTCTGTGTACGCTTAACTTGTTGGATCATCATGCTCCCCCAAAATAAAGACGAGAACTTGCCAGTCCTATTCAGGACGGGTCTGCCTTCTAATAAAAGGGGAACATCTGCTGGCACCATCAGCTCAAGTATGCTTTGGTGTACAAAAGAATATTGATAATAGGCAGGGGACGGCATATGGAAGGGGTATGGCTCATCATCCTAGCTATTGGAGGAGTCTGGTTTTTAAGCCGTTTGCTCGGAAAACAGTCACGCAACGGACATAATAAACGGCCTGATGCTCATTCATCGCCCCCCCCAGAGCATTTAGATGCAAAGCCGCGCTTCACCATTGAGGTGCGCTATGGTCGAGATGACGAGGATGTCGATCAATTGCCAAATACGAACGTTACTGCGCAAAGCTGCTGGGTGCCAGCCAACACCAACAGAGCTGTGTGCGGCGTTACGATTACGCATGGACGCATCTTCGTGGGGAGCGGGCTTGCCGCTGGGACCGGCTATATTGTCGAGCCTGCCTTGGTGAACCCTAACTTAACGGTGGACTTGCAAAGCGGCGACCACCAGGGAGTCGAGCTTGGCTACTGGCCTCAATACCATCGCCTTGGCCCCCAGGCACGAGCAGGCTTCTTGCAGTATCTTGCCACTGACCGTGACGATCCTGAGGCCCCTATGGGGTTCGTATTTCTGTATTTCTACGGGTTGGAGCGGCGTCTGCTTATTGATGCTCAGCATCCTGGCATCGATGAGGCGGAATACCGGGATTTGATTGGCGAGATTGAGCGGTTGCTTGATGTCTACGAGCGTAATCGCAGCTTCCAAGGGTATGCGAATAGTCTGCTCGGTTTTCTACGGATCAGAAGGGGCTCACTGAACCAACCTGGTGAAGCTCCGGCAATCCTCGAGTACGGCTCCCACGTGCCTATCTCTCTGCAGGTTGATCTGGGAATATTCTCGGTTAATCAGCGCCCTATTCCTGATGAGTGGGCTTATGCATGGATTATGCAGGATCCACAGTTTCAGTTCCGGCAGCGCAAGGCCGCCGAACGTTGTCCCGACGAGCTCTGGGAGCTATTCAAAGTCCTCTATCGTGAGCGCCATGGCGACGGAATCGTCGTTAAGCCGAACAAGACAATGGTCAAGGTAGAGTATCATCCCGCTAGCCCTGGGCTGAGGCATCTTTATGAGCCCTTAGAACTGCCGAATATTTCTATCCTGAAAGGCCCCACCAAAAAACTGGCCGCTTTGATTGACACCTGTTGTGACGAACTGGCCGCCTACAGTCGATTTATCGGCCGTCACCCAGAACGCAAGGAGAGTCTTGAGGCCTTCTCACTGCTGCCAGCGGCGCTTGCCGCCGTGAACAAATCCGCTGATGTTGCAACTTTGGAGGCCTCGTTGAGGCAGCGTTTGGATGGTCAAGCTTTCTGCCGAGTGCCCTTCTTCGATTTGGCACTTGGCGAAGCTTCTGCCAGCAACAACAAACCGAGTGCAAAAAGCATGCGGGGGCTGGCCAGTTTATTGGAATCTTCCGGTATCGGCATAGAGCCTGATGCACGCTATACCGCTTCGGTGCCCGAATTAGAAGGCGATTGCATCATCTTTGTGGTTCGGGGAGCGAGCGAGTTTCCCCTTAGTGAAGATTTCGAGCACGCTGCCGTGGTCATGCGGCTTGCAGGCTTTGTGCTGTATGGGCAGGCTGATAGCCTGACCGATCACCATATCGACGTCATTGATGGCTTCTTAGGTGGATTCAGATCGCTGACGCCTTTGGAGAACCAGCACCTCAAGGCTTATTTCTTCTGGGAGATGGGAAGGAAGTCTACCCTCGCTGGTATGCGTAAACGCGTGGATGGCATGAGTCATGAGGATAGGACAGAGCTTGAGCAGGTACTTGTGAGGTTAGCCAGTGCAGATGGTGTCGTCGATACCCATGAACTCAAGAAGCTCAGGCGCACTGCGAGCCTGCTGGGTCGGGATCCTGAGGCCTTGTATTCGCAAATCCACTCAGCGATGGCAGAACCTGCCTTGGTTCGGGCAGCCAGCGGCAATGACAGGGGGTTCCGTATTCCTGAGCCTGCGGCTGATCGAGTCCAGGTGCCATCGAAGCGAAAGCCTCTGGATGTGGATGCCATTCAGAACAAGCGCCATGAAACTGAGCATATTTCCGGTGTTTTGCATGGCATTTTTGATGAGGGCACCAGGAGCGCTCCTGACCAGGGAGAGGAACTTCAAGCAACTGAGAAAGGAGCATCGGAGGCGCTGGCAAACGATGACGACGCGTCGGCTGGACTATTGGGAGGGCTCGATGCTGTACATCTTTCTCTCCTGGAATCGATTGCCCAATCGAAGGAAGGCCTGCTTCGTAGTGAAGCCGAAACCAAAGCTGCGGAGCTAAAGCTGATGTTGGCAGGTGCCCTAGACCGGATCAACGAAGCCGCTTTTGAAATGACCGATGCTCCTGTTATCGAGGAAGCCGGTGAGGTATTGGTGGTGGACAACGAAATACTGGAGGAGATGAGAGGGTGAGTCGACTACGTGAGCGTGACAGGCAAGCGATTTTGAATTCACTGCGGACAGGAGTCGTGCCCCGTGTTGGGCAGCAACATATTCAGGTTGGCAGAGCGGCTGAACTCAAGGCCTTAATTTCAGATATCGTGACTCTTGCCGATGGGGGGGCGGCGGTTCGCTTCATCATTGGGGAGTATGGCTCGGGTAAGACCTTCTTTCTCAACTTGGTGGGGTCGATTGCCCGAGAGAAGAAACTGGTGACTGTGTCGGCAGATCTTTCACCCGACAGGCGCCTGCATGCTACCGGAGGGCAGGGAAGGGCACTGTACGCCATGTTGATGCGCAATATGGCAACTCGGGCCAAGCCTGACGGGGGAGCCTTGGCGAGTGTCACCGAGCGCTTTGTCACCCAGGCCCTGCAGCAGGCCGAACAGACGGGCATTAGCCCCGAGGCAGCGATCAAGGAAGGCCTCGACAGTCTCATGGAGATGCATGGCGGCTATGCCTTCGCCGAGGTGGTACAAGCCTATTGGAAGGGGCATGACACTGGAAATGTTGAGCTTCAGCAGGCGGCGATCCAGTGGTTGCGTGGGGAGTTTAGCACCAAGACTGAGGCACGTCAGGCGCTGGGGGTCAGGACTATCATCGATGATGCCAACGTCTATCAGAGCCTGAAATTGATGGCTCGTTTTGTTCGCTTGGCGGGCTTCGAGGGGCTGCTCGTCACTCTTGATGAGATGGTTAACCTTTATAAGCTCTCCAATAGCCAAGCCCGCAACGCCAATTACGAGCAGATTCTCGGCATCGTCAACGATGCTCTGCAGGGGAGTACCGAAGGGCTAGGTGTCATGTTCGGCGGGACGCCTGAGTTTCTAATGGATCCCCGTCGAGGGCTCTACAGTTACGAGGCGCTCCAGTCACGTTTGGCGGAAAACCGCTTCGCCCGCGACGGTTTGGTGGATCTATCTGGACCAGTGATACGTCTCACTAACCTTACCCAGGAAGATCTCTACCTGCTGCTGCTAAACATTCGCCAAGTGTTCGCCCGTGGCGAGTCCGGCACGGATCTTTTGCCTGATGAGGGGCTTGAGGCTTTTCTTGACCATTGCCATAACCAGATTGGTGATGCCTATTTTAAGACGCCCCGCAACTCAGTTAAGGAATTCACTCAGTTTCTCTCTCTACTTGAGCAGAATCCTGACGTGAGCTGGGACAGCCTGATCAAGAAGGTTGAGGTTGCGCCGGAGTCGACCGACCAGATTCCTGAGGCGCCTTCATCACACAGTGTCTCACCCACATCTGAATTGACCCCAGCCGCCAGCGCGGATGTTCGTCAGGGGGATGAAGATGGGGAAGATGATAACTTTGCGACATTCAAATTGTAGGTAACGCAGGGTATGAGCGAACCCTCCTCCAGCAGTTTCACTCGCCTGGATCCTCGTATCCAGCGCTGGATATGGCGTCAACAGTGGGATCAGTTGCGCGACGTGCAGGAACAGGCTATTCCGGTCGTGCTTGCGGGTGAGCGGGACGTGCTTATTGGTGCAGCAACGGCATCCGGCAAGACGGAGGCTGCCTTCTTTCCGGCGCTGACCAGATTGCTCCAAGACCGGGATGCGGGTCATGCACCGGCACCTTTGCTGCTCTATGTGGCGCCCCTCAAGGCTCTAATTAATGATCAATTTAGCAGGTTGGAGCTACTGACTGAGGGCACTGAGTTGGCGCTGACACCCTGGCACGGCGATGCCTCTACGAGCGGTAAGACCCGCTTTAGCAAGAAGCCTGGGGGCGTGTTGCTCATTACTCCTGAGTCGCTCGAAGCGATGTTCGTGCGGCGTGGAACAGAGATGGTACAGCTGTTCGGCGGGCTACGACAAATTATTATCGATGAGTGGCATGCCTTCATCGGCACCGAGCGTGGGATTCAGTTGCAGTCCCAGATGAATCGTTTGGAGGTCGTCCTGCAGCGACGTATACCACGTGTCGGGCTCAGCGCCACCTTGGGGGACATGTCTCTCGCAGCGAACGAACTGCGACCGGGGGAAGGAGATTCCGTCATCCCAATCGTCTCGACCCATGGCGAGCAGGCCTTGCACGTCCAGTTACGGGGCTACGAGCGATTACCTCCCAAGACAACCCTCAAGAAAGCTGAGACGCTCTGTCGCCAAGGTAAGAATGTCCCGATTGAGGATGTCACCCACGGTGATGAGTTGGACATCCGTGATCATTTATTCAGACACTTGCGTGGTAAATCGAACCTGATCTTTGCTAATCGCAAGCGAGATGTCGAGTTGTATGCCGAGTTACTCAGGCGCAAGAGTGAGGAGCAGCGTCTCCCAGAGGAGTTCTTCGTCCATCACGGCTCGCTATCGAAGGATCTACGTCTCCATGTAGAGCAGTCGCTGAAAGCGGGGAAACCACTGAGTGTAGTCTGCACCTCTACGCTCGAGATGGGCGTGGATATCGGCAGTGTTGCTAGCATCGCGCAGGTTGGGCCTCCCCACCAAGTGGCAAGCCTGCGTCAGCGCCTAGGGCGTTCGGGGCGAAGAGGTGATCCCGCAGTGCTACGGCTCTACGTCACCGAGTCGAGCTTGTCCCCGCAAACTCCCTTTCTGGATCGACTCCGTCCGGGGTTATATCAGGCTGCGGCGATGGTCGAACTCCTGGTTGAGGGGTGGTGTGAACCGCCCCCCAGCGGTTATCTGCACCTCTCAACATTGATTCAGCAGGTCATGTCCCTCATTGCTCAGTATGGTGGGGCCTCCGCCAACGACTTGTGGCGCGCACTGATCAAATCAGGTCCTTTCCGCCAATTGAGTCAGGTACAGTTCACAGCTCTGCTGCGTGCCATGGGCGCAGCCGAACTGCTGGTGCAGTCCAATGATGGACTCCTGTTGCATGGACCGATAGGAGAGCGCTTGGTCAACCATTACGATTTCTACGCGGCCTTCTCCGCCCCAGAGGAGTATACGCTCTATCATGGCGCCAAAATTATTGGGAAGCTCCCGATTGATTCTCCTATCGAGACAGGCGGTTTGCTGGTGTTCGCTGGCAGGCGTTGGTTGATTCAAGACATCGATGCCGACCGCAAGGCCATTTCCCTGGTGTCCTCTACAGGTGGCGTCCTGCCGCTCTTCGGTGGCAACGCTGGCTTGATTCGACGTGAGATCCGCGAGCGGATGCGTAGGCTCTATATTGAGAGGGAGGCGCCCAGGTTTCTCAATCGGGGGGCTGCGCGGTTGTTTGCACAGGGGGGCACTTTCTTTCGCGAAGCTCAGCTTGAGAGAGTCTCTATCGTTCAGGAGGCGGATCAGACGCTGCTTCTGCCTTGGCATAGCGATCAGGTTCTAAATACCTTGGCTCTGCTATTGCGACGACTGGGATTGGCGGCTGAACGAGAGGGGATAGCCGTCACGGTACAGAAATGCAGTATCGACATAGTACGACAGGGGTTGGAACATGCCTTAGCACATCCGCCAACGTCGGCGGCTGAATTGGCTGCGGTGGCGGAGAACAAGATCAACGAGAAGTATGATCAATATCTTCCCGAAGAACTGCTGTGCAGTGAGTTTGCCTCACGTTTTCTTGATTTAGATGGCGCACTTGCATGCGCTGACAACTTATTATTGTCGATGAGCTAATACTTTTAATGACAACAAGCTACACAGGAAGAACTTGTAATAGCTCTAGTATCAACAGAGTTTTTGATTGTATAAAAGAATTCGAAGCTTGAGGCTGCTCCCGTGGCAAGCCTATCCCTCCCCTTTGCTAAAGTTATACTCAACCACCGACTTCTGGGCTTCCTCGAAGGTATCCGAAAGGTGCTTCAAGAATATCATGCCGAAGATGTAATCCTTGTACTCAGACGCATCCATATTGCCACGCAGAATATTGGCGGCTTCATAAGAAGGATTCCATCTGTTGCAGCGCAACGGTGTGGCTCATTGATGGTTCCATATATGGCAGCAACTGTGGGCATGGTTGATACCTAGCCCCCACAAAATAGTGAGCCGAGTTTAGCGGTGTTGGGGCATGTGAGCAAAGAGCTGCTTAGCAGCCTTGCTCAATGATCATGATGAGGCTTTCAGTTACGACTGGTTCCAAATGTTCGTAAACCTAACCCGTACTGTTTCGTATCAGCTTTGCAAAGGTAAGAGGCGCGATAGAACGCCTCCTGAAAGCTATTAGCATCACCCCGATTGATCCAATAGTACGGATGCTCAGGCACGTGAACCCATGGCTCTTGAGGATTCCAAGTGACCCCTAGTGCACTATACCAAGCGCGTGATACACGGCTGATAAGGTTTTCATTTGGAGAGCATGCCTTACCAGGCATGTGATAAGCGGCGTGGTTGAGTAGGAGTAAGAAGTGGTAGTGCGGCTTACCATTAATGCCGACTTCCCGGCTCCACACGTATCGCACTTTGGTATCTGGTACCCAG
Organism: Vreelandella titanicae; assembly: GCF_014697095.1. Classification (NCBI taxonomy): domain Bacteria; kingdom Pseudomonadati; phylum Pseudomonadota; class Gammaproteobacteria; order Oceanospirillales; family Halomonadaceae; genus Vreelandella; species Vreelandella titanicae. Next base: position 1,012,486 of record NZ_CP059082.1, read on the forward strand.
CCATTCTGACGCTTCCGTTCTCGGTCGTGCTTGATAATGGCGTTCAAGGAGGCGATGAGCCTTTTGATAAGACCTTTATGATCCTCTAGCGTCATTCTGTCGCTTATCTCCGTAGGGATGACAGGATCAATCCGGACGGCTAACACACGCGGGTAGTCATCCAGGGCTTTATGCATTGTGTTGTAAAGGGCTTGAAGGTATTCACTTGCCATTGGCAGGTAGTCCTCTTGGATGCGTAGCCCGTTGAAGATAGGGGTATAGGCGAAGTGCAGATTTGCGTTTGAGTGACGTATCGATAGCATTTTAATCTCCTTGATAGGAATGATGGCCCATGGCTTCTGTGGCATGGGCGTTTATGACAGGCACGACGAATCCTCCAGCGGGTGCTGGATTCAATGCGTTGATGATGTCTTGATGATTAGCCTTTTGTTGGCTGCCTAGGTGCAGGGCTTGATGCCCCTCCCGTTACCCTTTGATTAGCATAATAATAATTAAACAAGGGTGGGAAAGGTTGATGATAGATCGACGGATGTAGGTGGGCGCTGGGGTAAGCGAGGAATAAAGTGTAGACAAACAACTCTTCAATTAAATTAGAATAAATTTAAGTAGCTGGGGTTAAACTTCTTCATTATCTCTGCGCTTAATGCAGTCATTAATCCACTCAGCAATCTCACTTTCAACCCAGGCAACAGCCCGACTGGTCTGTTTGACGGGTTTGGGGAACTTCCCAAGGCTGATGTACTTATAGATCGTCGATCTGGCCAGTCCCGTGCGTTCCATGACGTCTTTGATGCGGATCAGTTTCATGCTCATGACGAACTCCTGTTATTCGTTCATGACATGAGGAAGCTGAGTATTTTTTAATTGGAGAGTAGCGCTAGCGACGCGAGGACTATTGGTCGGCAGGCTCCAGAGAGTCTGACGTTGAATCATCTGGCTCATCGCTGATAGCTGAAAGGCAATCCTGTTGATGCGTTTGCCAATAGGTCTTTAGGTTCTCACCAACAGGATCCACCAGAGGGATAACTAACTGCACATTACTGATATCTAAATTTTTATTTCCATACCCATGCAACTTAAACGCGAGTAGCTGTTGCTTGCTGGGTGGTTTTGTAAAAACAGGAAAAAGCGTATAGCTCATTGATTCGAAAGCCATTTTTCTATCAGGATTGGAATTAGTCTGAAGCTTCTTGGCTAAGTAATGCGACAGGGCGTAAAACAAAAGAGCCAATGGGTGATAAGAAAGCTTCTTAGCTTGTGGGGCTGCCACTGTAGATCTTGATACTGGTTCATCGTATTCACTTAGGGAGGGGGCATAATCTTCTCCAGAACCAACCCTGGTTTCATTATCGTGACTTTCTTCAATAGTGTAGGCGGGCTCTAGGCCTAAACGGCGAGCGGTTCCTACGATGATGTCATGAGATGGCTGCTCAGGGCCCAGCAGTCCCTTTTCTAACTCACACCAGGCGGAAGAAAGCAGTCGAGCAGTGTCAATGTGTACACTAGTCAACAGCCAGTTAGCATCCTCTGAATCGTAGTTATTAAGTAGTTCTGCATCGCAGTATCTCAGCCGCTTTCCAATGTCATCGCTTCTATCACGTTTGATTTGGAGCAGTGCTAGGGCGTGCTTCTGCATAATTTCAAGCTTGGTGTATTTATCTTGGTATTTTTGATCTAGTTGAAAAGGATCGTAGTTTGCTGCAATGCCCTCTCCATTGCTTTCCGAAGTTGTACTTCCAGAGGCTTGAACAGCTTCGTATTCCTTGAGCAATGAGTCCATTTGCAGGCTACATACTCCGACAGTCATTACTGCATCAACAATGCCATCCACTAGACCCGTTCTCTTATTCTGGGCGCTAGAAGGTAAATAACAAATGTTGATGAATTCTCTGTTGACTTCCCCCATCAACGGATGCGTTAGGTTAAGCAAGTAGATAGAGGTTTTACGGACACTGGCCTGGAAGGAGTATCGCCCCGGCTGGTGGTGCGCAATAAGCCCTAAATCGCGCAGTTTCTTTAATTGTCTATCGATGCGAGCCCGTGACATACCGGTCAAGTGGCGCATTTTTGATATTCCAAGTCTTGTGACGACACTTGGCGTATCGGCATGTGCTAGCAGCACCATTAATAGCCACCTGTTAGGTAGGGTCAATCTGGAGCGTCGTATAAGGCCATCTCTTGATAGATCCTTCGTCATATTTTCAGCAGACAAAAGAGTCGTTTTTGCGAGCATGGCAATTTCTGCAGCGTGGTGTTCAGGAGCCGACGGGCTTCTCTGCAGTGCCTTCACAAGCTTAGCTGATAAGCGATAACGCGACCTTGGCCGCCCTCGGCCTGACGTCGGCAGGCGCTCTATTTCAACGAATCGTTCTTGCCTTTCTGTGTGTCTATCAATAAGCACATCCCAAGCACGGCGACCTTGCGCGTAGGTCAAGCCCAGGCGCTTGAAGAGAGTTTGCAAAGGGCAAACAACGCTCCGGTCAAGGCCAAACACGGATGCCCATTGCATCAGTAGCCACCTGGCTTCGGGCGTTAATCTAAGGTTTTTGTAGGTCAGAATTGCTGTGTTCATAACAGCAATATACGGCATCCAGTGAAAAATAAAAATCCGATTTTACGGACTGTTTATAGAAGAAATTTGATACAGTGTATCTATACTTTGTACAAATACATTGTAAAGTTACAATGTATTTGTACAAAGTAAAACATCTGTTGCTCGATGTGCGGGCGCATTTTACTCATCACCTTTTTAATTACTCTCTTGGCTTTGGGGCTCCAGATGACGCCACCGTTTGGTTGGATCGAGATGAGCAATCACGCTCAGTTGGAATGGATTGCTGCTTACTTAGCACGCCAATCACTAGGTGGTTCGCTACCGGATTTACTTATGCAGAATCTAAATCAGTATGGTTCTCAACAGGTGGTTAATATGTTAGGCGAGGCCCCGAATAATGCAGAGTTTCGTGAGTTAAGTGGGAAAATGAAGGGGGCGTGGAAAACCCGCCAAAATCGGAAAAAATATGGCAACCCGGTGTCCTTACAAATGCCAAAAGCCTCCATGAAACAGCTAAAGGCCTTGGCTAAAAAACGAAAACAATCTCAGGTACAGACCCTAAGCCAAATCATTAGCAAAGCTGCAGATGATCAAACAGGGAGGTTGTGGCAAAGAGAGAAGGAACAGGAGTTACTTCCAATTAGTCAAAGGAGTGATGACCACTATGAGCCACTTTTATACTCAAGTGTTGAAAGTAAATTGCTGGATTTTTTGGCAGACGAGATTGATAGTCGCTGTACTCTTGAGGTGCGTAGAGTAAACACACCCGGCCTATCTATGAGCGGTACATCGAAGAAAGCATATCTCGATTTAGTAGAAAGGCGTCTTCAAGAAATTGAGAAGGAGGGCAAAGGTGTTGTGCCTCAATTGCGCGCTCGGATGGAAAAAAGAGCACAAAGGAATAGCCTTGTATACCTTGATGACGAAATACCTAAGGACATCATATAAGTCCATGTCGAAAGCTGACCCTTAGTGCCTGCCAGCTACTAGCCTGGATTTCTCACAGGGTATAAAGGAAAGCGGCTGAAAGTGCTATGATTTCAAGAACCTAACCAATCCATCAAGCACCAACAGCCGCTTCCAAAATGGTACCTGAAAAGCTGACCTTCTCGCCACTCTCACGCCGCCAAATTGAAGCCGACTTCTCCGGGGGCCACATCACGTCGGACGCCGGATTACTCCTGCTTCGTGAAGTCGATAAACACCATCGCCTGACACGCCGCTTGGCCACCGTGCTTCATGATCCCCGTGCACCGGAACAGGTTCGTCATAAGCTCGACACTCTGGTTCGTCAGCGGGTGTTCGGTGTCGCCGCTGGCTACGAAGATTTCAACGACCATGAGGCCCTGCGCTATGATCAGGCCCTCCAGACAGCGCTCGGTGAAGAGGATACGCTGGCAGGCAAGTCAACGCTGTGCCGGGTGGAGCAGAACGCCGATCGGCAAGCAATAGTGAAGGCCCATGAGTTGCTGTGGCATCACTTCATTGAACAGCATGACGAACCACCAAAGGAGATCGTGCTGGACTTTGATGGCACCGACATCCCCGTGCATGGCGAGCAACCCGGCAAGTTTTTTAACCGTTATTACGATCACCACTGTTACTTCCCGCTGTATGTCTTCTGTGGGCGCCACTTACTGGTGAGCTATCTGCGCACCAGTGACCGCAGCGACAGCCGCCATAGCTGGGCGATCCTCGCCTTACTGGTACGCTTTATCCGCCAATACTGGCCCGATACCCGCATCGTGTTACGAGGTGATAGCCACTTTTGTCGTCCCCGGATGCTGAACTGGTGCGATCGGCATCACGTCGACTACATCGTGGGAATCGCCAAGAACAGCCGGCTGCTCAAGGAAGTGGATGTGCCCATGATGCTGGTACGCAAGACCCAATGGCAGGTGGGAGGGAAAGTGGCAGAGACGTTTCGCTTTCCGTATCAAGCACACTCCTGGAAATACCCACGCTGGGTGGTGGCCCGTCTGGAAGAAGGCGAGCTGGGCTCTAATCCCCGGTTTATCATCAGTTCCCGTTACGATGACGGCTTCAAGCTTTACTACGAGCAGTACTGTGCCCGGGGTGACATGGAGAACCGGATCAAGGATCAACAACTGAGCCTGTTCGCTGACCGTACCTCCAGCACGCACTGGTGGGCCAATCAGTGGCGGCTGATCTTGTCGGGCTTCGCTTATACACTGTTCGAGCGGTTACGGACTTACCTGAAGCACACGCCCTTCGCGCGCATGAGTCCGAGCAACCTGAGGCTCAAGCTCATCAAAGTAGGCGCGGTCATCATCCGCAATACGCGTCGAATCCGCGTACTCATGAGTGACAGCTACCCCTATAAAACGGCGCTATCCGATCTCGTCAGGCGGTTGGTGCCGAACTGACTGCTCGGGCTCCCCCGGCCCGACGCAATGGGGGGAAGGGGGAGGTGTGTCTGAACGACGAAAAGTGGTTAAAAAGTAGCCGATGTAAGTCGAGCCAATAGGTGTTTAGCGGTGTTAGAGCCTGAGTGCGGTACTGGCTGAGGTGCTATGAGAAATCCAGGCTAGCATGCTCTCCTGTAAAGTGTGGTTTTTGCCTAGTGGGTAGTGTAATGGGTAGTAATCTGTTTTATAAAATTTTGTTTTATTGTTAAGTTGTTTATTTTTAAGAGTTAATTTATTTTATTCTATTTTAAGATTCAGAATATTGAGTAGTGGAAAGGATTTGATGAATATATCTCGCTGACCGGGCATGGATTATTTGCTGGTTGTTGAGAGTGCTTCATTGATGGTGGCTACTCTTTCTGTGCTGTCCTAACTTAAAGAGGTCTCCAGCAGCTCTGGAAGGTTGAGAATAGCTCGCATAGTTGCTTCTTCGCCTAGAAGTAAATGCTCAGCCATAAGCTGGGCAGCCTCTTCTCCATTATTGGCATAAAGCGCATCCACAATTTTAGAGTGGTCGTCGCTCCATCTTTTATCTGATTGGTTATATACCATGCTGACATAAGAGATACGTAAATGATCGTCTGATAGCTCCTGGATTAGGCGTGCTAAACGGTCGTTACCAGCGGCTTGTGCGATCAGACAATGAAAACGGTGATTTGCATGTGAGAAGGTAATTATTTCGCTAGCCTTTTGGCTATCATAGGTGGCCTCGCTGCAAGTTCGCAGCATCGCTAAAGTCTCAGCATCAAGCTTGCCAGCCGCTAGTCGGCAGAGTTCAGGTTCCACCAAACGACGTATCTGGTAGCTTTCACGAATGCTCTTAATAGTGATTGGAGCGACGATGTAGCCAAGCCGTCCCTGGTTGACCGTTAATCCCTGCTGGGTCAAGCGGGCCAAAGCGTGACGTATAGCCGCCTTCCCTAGGGCATAATGTTTGGTGAGCCATACCTCTGTAATGGTGGCTCCAGGCTTGAGGTGGCAGGAAATGATGTCGCTTCTCAGTATATCGAATGCCTGGTCGTTGAGACTGCCTTTCTGTGTTGTTGCCATGAACTGTTCCATGTTGAACGCGTGACGGCGCTGGTTGATATTATCCCAGCGCCGCCTAATTCTAACATTTACCGGCAGTTCGATGGTAAAGCCTAGACCATTGATAGCAGCACGAAAGTCGCCATGATTGCCGCCCCGCAGATCAACGTCCACATAAGGCAGTATCCCATGATATCGCGCGCCGAAAGCCCAGCTACACCGAGCAGTGGAAGAGCCCAAAATGGTTGCATTTGGTTAGTCCAAGCATCGCCCCAAGTAAAAGCCATAATCGTCTGAGGAATATCGGCGCCTAAATTTTTAGCCGCTTCAAGCATTATCGGCCCTTGAATAGCCCACTGGCCTCCCCCTGATGGTATAAAAATATTAACAATGCCTGCAGAAATGAATGTCACAATTGGAAAAGTATGAACATTGGCAATGCTAACAAACCAATTAGATATTCCATCAGCGAGTCCTGATACTTGAACCATGCCAGCAATACCTGCATATAACGGGAACTGCATAATGATGCCACGGCATGCTAGAACGCCTTCTTTGACTGCAGTTCCAATAGATGCTGGGCTCGGTTGAAGTAATAACCCTATTGCTAAAAAAATTACAATTAACATGTTTAGGTTCAGGTTGAATCCAATTTGTTGAAAATTAACTATGATGTAACCAATAGGCAATATAGCGAGTGCAAGGTTAAGAATCCGATAGTGCTCAAGTTTTTCAACCCAGGGCATTCCTTTGGTATTCACTTTCTCGGCAGGGGTGTCTAGTATTACGTCTTTAAACGGCCTTATTTCATCCACTTCTGGTTTGATTCTAGTAAAGACCCAATAAACTAAAAAAAGCAGGGCAGCAGATAGCCCAAGGTTCCACCAAGAGAAAAGCGTATCTGTAACAGGAATAACTCCCACCACACTTTGCATGAAGTTTCCCTCAGTCGCCATCAGTAACGGAATAGATGCAGTCATACCACGAATAATATCACCAGCATAAGCTGCAGCAACGGCTAGAGGAAAGTGCAAGCCTGGCACTCGGCGCCCCATTTCTCGGGCCATGAATGCACCGGCGATCATACCAAAACCCCAATTTATGTAGAATGTGACCATTCCAAATACTGCTATAATACCGATAGCCTGAGTAGGTGTTTTAGCTATAGACGCAAGTCGATCGATCATATTCGATACGGAAGGCGTCTTTGCTATTACAAACCCGGTAAGTAGAATCAGAGACATTTGCATAGCAAACGTAAAAAGTTTTGAAAAACCTTCTCCCCACCCGTTAAACATTGTGCTGGCACTTTGCCCCCCAAATATCATGCCAAGAAGAAAGACTACAATGCTTAGCACCATGGCAAGCAGAAACGCGTTAGGCAAGCATTTCTCAACAAACTTAAGGCTTATTCTTGTTAAAGCCTGCATTGGGCTCCAACTTTTGCTTATGTAGGCATCTCTTTTTGACATTTTGTTTTACCTTTTTAAGATTTTGGCCCTTCAAATAGTTGAGGGGGCGGGGTTGCTAACTCTCAATGATTGGCAACTCTATGCAGGATGCTTGTATTGAGTTGCGATAAACTTCGATTGTGGGAATTACTCCATCTGGAATGCGCGAGAAGTGATCGCTATCTGCCAGAGCAATAGCGATCCGTAATCGATGGCCAGCCTTAAACAGCCACGAGGTTGGCAAAAGATCAAAAGTGATTTCACTGCATTCACCGGGAGTCATGTAACGAGCGTCACGTTCTAGAAAACTATGACTGGGGCCAATGTTGGGTATATTGGTATGGCCTTCTGCAATACGCCGGTGTAAAGCTCGGAAAACTCCTTCGGTTACATAGTGAACCTTGCCACTCTTATCTATATCCTCCAGATAAACGAACAAAGCACAGTCCTGCGTATCACTGGTCAGATACAACCGAATGATCGGATGACCGGTCACTTCTATATTCTTCTCAAAAACATCGGTGGTGTAGCACAGCATCCGTTTATCGCGATCGTGCCAGTCGGAGTAGTAATTATCGACGTTTTGAGCATATAGCCGATTGTAGCGGGAGCTTTCACCTGTACCGCAGCTATAATCACCTACGTAGTGGTCAAAAGCCTCTTTCGTGGCTGGTGGCTCTATGCCTAACCGGTGGCTTTCTTGAAAGAAGAGTGTGCGGTAGTTAGTTTCTGCTGGTGGCCATTCATTGGCTGATTTCCATCGCTCTTCACCTACGGTGTAGTAGTGAACTGGGGCCTCATCGCTCATTCCAGTATCAAGACCCATTAGGTATTCGTCGAAGAAGCGTAAGGTTTCTGCCAAAGCTTTAGTCTGTGGGGTCTTATCGTTATGGTAAGGGCTAGAGCCGGTACGAGCACCGTGATCCCAGGCCCCAAGCATCAGACGCTTGTGCGGGTTTTGCTGCCATTGGTAGCGGAGCGCCGCTCCCCGGGAATAGTGTCCATCCATCCAGCCAGAGATGGTATAGACAGCAGTTTGTGCATCCGCTGTCTGGTTGGCGTAGTAGTAGGGACTAATGATTTCTGATGTAAAGTCAGGATCGGTATGTAGTGCACGGTCTCTAAACGTTAGCTGATGGACAAAGTCTGCCATGTCGAAGTTAGCAACATGATCTTTCAGCGCTTTCTCTAAAATGCTCCCGTCTTCATCTTCGTCGACGGGTGCGGGGCCATCGTAGTAATCACCTTTAAAATAGGGGAATTTACTGCGGACTTCAGCTCTGTCGTCATCAAGAGCCTCCATCAGATTGCCGTACTCCTTAACTAGTCGGCGGCACATGACTCCCCCAGGATAGAGCTGGTTTGACCAGGTATCCCATACTGCGGAATGCGGCACGATAGCTTTTACAGCGGGATGAGCCCAAGAAGCAGTGAAATCGGCAGCAGCGCCCAAGTAGGAGATGCCCGTAACCCCTATTGATCCCTTGCACCAAGGTTGCTGGTTAATCCACTCAACAATTTCCAGATAATCGCCACGTTCATTCGGCGAGCGGAGTCCATTTCGTGTACCGAAGGATGCCCCGCTACCGCGTACGTCGACAGCTACCAATGCATAGCCACGAGCAAGAAGGAGCGAACGAAAAATGGCGATATTCGGGCAATCTTCGGTTCCCTCTGGTGCTCCCGGCTTTAACTTCATTCGCCGATAATAAGGAGTAAAAAATACCACTACCGGGAAGCGGTCATTTTCAGCCTCTATTGTGCCAGGCAGATGTACGTCGATGGCGATCTGAACCCCATCACGCATGGTGAGATAGCGCGAGAATAAGCGCTGACCTTCAAAGCAGGGTGGTCGATTTGCCAGCCAATTTTCGGGCCAAAATAGAGCCATATTTTCCATGCATCAGGTTCCATATTTTGTGATTGGTTTTTGTAAGGTTGTATTTTAGTTTTTAACATGTCAAATTTATTTGTATAAAATTTCACCGTGGAGGCACAGGTGAATGAAATAGCGATCTATCCGCTTATCGGCCTGTTAGCTGGCTTTCTCGCAGGTATATTTGGTATCGGTGGGGGAGTAGTGATAGTGCCGTTATTGGTTACGATATTGGGATGGCAACAGGTCGATGACGATTTAGCCTTATCCCTGGCGGTGGGAACTTCGCTAGCTACGATCGCCGTTACTTCCATATCATCGGCGCGAGCACATTACCGCCACGGCAATGTTCGGAGGGATTGCGTGTGGTTGCTGTTGCCTGGCTTGGTTTTCGGAGCGATCAACGGTGTTGTTGTGGGTGACGTGCTCTCTGGAAAAACTCTTTCGCTGTTACTGGGAGTATTTTTCTTAATATTGGCAATTAAAGTGCTGGTTAACTCTCGCTCGGTAGGCAGTTATCCGTTACCCGGTCGTAACGGCATGCTCATAGCGGGTAGTTCGATCGGCTTAGCCTCGGCTCTATTTGGAATCGGTGGTGGTACATTGATGGTGCCATTTCTAGAAAGACACAGTATTCCTATGCGTCAAGCAGTAGGCACCTCGGCAGCGGCTGGTATTCCTATTGCTATCGTCGGTGCTATTACCGCTATGGTCGTCGGCGATACGAAAACCTCGGTGAGCTGGACAACTGGCTATGTCTATTGGCCCGCTTTTGTTGGGATTGTGATCCTTAGTATGCCCGGCGCTAAGCTGGGGGCACTAGTCGCCTCCCGCCTTAAAGCTAAAGTGCTAAAGCTAACGTTTGCAGGTCTACTGATTGTTGTTGGTTTAAATTTTCTACTGGGTTAAATATTATTTTTTTTTGAAACGGGTATCGTCAGCTAATAACAGGCACACCTATTTTAGGTGAAAACCAAAGCTTTTCAGTTGTTTATGAACCCAGGGTTAAAGTGCTAGGTGCGCTCTCTGCATGATCAGCGAGTAGAGCCAATACCGCACATGTTTCTCTTGAGAAATTAGCACCTATTACAACCAAATAAACAGAAACTGATCACAGCAGCAGAGTCCGATAGTGAGTCCAGCTCAAAACGGTACGCACTGCGTTCCGTTTTGGAAAGCTTTGATAAAACTGGCGCATATTGCGTAGATGAGAGATATCAAAACCCTTTCCCAGCCGCTCGGTAAGCTGTTGTGAGAGCTGCTGCTCGCTGTGTTGAGCATATTCTCGGCCACTGCCCCGGTAAACGAGGCAACCTGGCAGGCGCTTGAGGAAGGCGGCTTGGTGATTCTCATGCGCCTACCCCCCCCCTGGCTGGATTCGTTCTTCCGCGGGCGCGGTGATCAGGCGTCAATTACTCAAGCCGCTCAAGAGCAAATCGCTGCATGGCAGGGGCCGGAGAATTTGTTGCTGCTCACCCATCAGGTCAATATCACCGCACTGATGGGTGGCGGCGTTGGCTCGGGTGAGATGATCGTGGTGCGTCCAACGGATGATTTGTTTCAGGTAGTGGGGCGATTAAGCGTTAGCGACCAATAATTTGCTTCTTATCCGCATGAGACTTTATAAAGTGAAGAACGATAGAGTTTAGGAATCCTTTATGAAAGCCGTTGTTTTTGAGCAATTTTCCGCCCCACCACAGATCCAGCAACTGCCGGATCCCACCCCTGAGCCGCATGGCGTTGTGGTGAAAGTCATGGCGACCGGAGTTTGTCGCAGCGACTGGCATGGCTGGGTGGGGCATGACACCGATATTCAACTTCCCCATGTGCCGGGGCATGAGCTTTCCGGCGTAGTCGAAGCTGTGGGTAAAGACGTAAAAAAGTGGCGCATTGGCGACCGCGTCACGGTGCCGTTCGTGGGTGGCTGTGGCACTTGCCCTGAGTGCCACTCCGGCAATCATCAGGTTTGCGATAGTCAGTTTCAGCCCGGTTTCACGCACTGGGGCTCATTTGCCGAGTATGTGAGTATTCACTACGCTGATGTGAATTTGGTCGCGCTGCCAGAGACACTCGACTTTGCGACGGCGGCGAGCTTGGGTTGCCGGTTCGTTACCTCTTTTCGGGCCGTGGTGGATCAGGGCAAAACAGCGGCAGGCCAGTGGGTGGCCGTCCACGGCTGCGGTGGGGTTGGGCTTTCTGCTGTAATGATTGCCAACGCCGTCGGTGCTAACGTGGTGGCCATCGATATTTCGGAAGAGGCGCTTGATCTGGCCCGTCAACTGGGTGCCACTGCCACCGTGAATGCTGCCAAGGTACCCAATGTGGTGGAAGCAGTTGCAGAGATAACCCGGGGAGGCGCTCACGTATCGCTGGATGCGCTGGGCCACCCGACGACCTGCTTTAACTCCATCAGTAACCTGCGTAAACGTGGCAAGCATGTCCAGGTCGGGTTGATGTTGGCCGAGAACAGCACGCCCGCCATTCCCATGAGCAAGGTCATTGCCCATGAGCTTGAAATACTGGGTAGCCACGGCATGCAGGCCCACCGTTATGACGCCATGCTGGCGATGATCGAGTCGGGAAAGCTGGCGCCTGAAAAACTAATCGGCAAACGAATCAATCTTGAGCAGTCGATTGATGCGCTGATGAACATGGATAAGTTCGAAGGGGCGGGCGTGACGGTGGTGACCGAGTTTTGAGGAAACCGCTGAGACGTTTAATAACAATTTCCTTCAATGAAACAAGGCAAATTATTCGCTCCTCATCTGCGGGTTGAGGTTTTACGCTGGGCGTATTGATAAGGAGTAAGTTATGCCATCAGACACTATTCAATCAGCACGCCGCGTGATCGCCCAGCATCCAGCCAAGCGCGATGATATAGGCGATTTAGTTACCCGGCGCCCGCTGCCGGGGCCGCAGCTTGAACAGCTCGATCCGTTTCTGTTTCTTAACCATCACGGACCGCAGACGTATCCGGCCAATAATCGTGGCCTGCCGTTCGGCCCGCATCCGCACCGGGGCTTTGAAACGGTCACCTTTATCTTGGAAGGCTCATTGGCCCACGCCGATAGCGCCAAGCATCAAAGCGTGATCAATGCGGGCGGCGTGCAGTGGATGACCGCGGGCAGCGGCATTGTGCATGCGGAAATTTCGCCGGAGGAGTTTTTGCGCGACGGCGGCCCGTTGGAAATTCTGCAGCTATGGATCAACCTGCCGTCGCGCTTGAAAATGAGCGCGCCGCGCTATGTGGGGCTGCAGCAAGAATCCATTCCCGCTATTAAGTTGCCGGGTGGCGGTGAGCTGAACCTGATCTCAGGTGAGTGGCAGGGTAGTGCTGGCCCTATCGACACGCTAACCGGCGTGTTTATGTCGACGCTGCGGCTGCCTGCCGGTAGCCACGAGCAACTGCCCGTAGCACCTGGACGGCAGGTGTTTCTCTACGTGGTGGATGGCGATGTCACGGTGGGAGGCGAGCCAGTCAAGCCGCACCATCTGATTGAAGTAGATCGCGATGGCGATAACCTCGATATCGAAGCCAGTAGCGACGCGCGCTTGCTGTTTGGTCATGGTGAGGTGATCGATGAGCCTGTTTACTCCCACGGCCCTTTTGTAATGAATACCCGTGAAGAGATCGTTCAGGCGGTCGAGGACTACCAGAACGGTAAGTTTGGCGGGCTGGATGCTTAAAGCGGCTCGCCGCGATAGTAGTGCCACAGAAACAGCGAACCCACGCTGCGCCAGGGCGCCCAGTGTTCTACCAACTGGCGGGCCTGCTTGGGCGTGGGTTTGTCGTCCATGCCTTTTAAGCGGCCCAGCGCTACCCGCAGGGCAAGGTCATCAGCGGGGAAAATATCTGGGCGTTGCAGCGAGAACATCAGGTAAATCTCAGCGCTCCAGCGGCCAAAGCCGCGTAGCTCGGTAATCGCGGCAATCGCCTCGTCGTCGCTTAGCTGTTCAAGCCCCACGGCGCTAAAAGTGCCTGCCAACTCTGCTTCTGCCAGCCCTTTAGCGTACTCGATCTTACGCCAGGAAAGCCCCGCATCGCGTAGCGCTTGGCCCTCTACCTCCATCACTGCCTTGGCGTGAAGCTCGGGCAGCAGTGTATTTACACGACCCATAATCGCGCGAGCCGCTTCGGTGGATAGCTGCTGGCTAACGATAGTCGAGAAGAACGTCGCAAAGCCTTTATCGCGCTCCCGAGGCGAGGGTGCCCCCACTAGAGGTAGGGCGTGGGCGATATCGGGGTCGGCCTCGACGAGTTCAGCCATGGCGTGTTCGATCGTGTTAAAAGATGAGGTATTAGCTGGCATTATTACTCCTGGTTAAAATGAGTATTATATTGCTCACTATTTGGGTTTTTATATATTTATGAGTATTAAAATGCACATTCCGGAGCCTTGGACTACACTATTGAGCATTAAGCTGCTCAGTTATTAACTGCTCAATTAAGGTGTCCCACGTTGCTAACCATCCAGGCATTTCATCATGGCCAGTGGCACGATGCCGCTGAGCTGGTGATTGAGCACCCAGAGCAAGGTCGTCGAGGACCTGCGCGTTTGGGCTATATCACCGATTATGCCCTTGAATGGTTGGATCGCGATGATGAGCATGCTTGCAGCCTGCTTTTGCCGATTGAACTCATGAATACTCATCAATCGCCACGCTGGTTCGCTTTTTTAGACGATATCATGCCTTCTGGGGCCAGCCGTCGTTACTGGGTCACGCAGTTGGGGATATCGGCGCTTACTGAGGCTGAACAAGATTACGCCCTATTGGCTAAAGGGACGATTGCTCCGGTGGGTAATTTACGTATTAAAGAGGCCCTTCCCGAGCGTCCAGTAGGTAGCACGCTAGAGCAGCAGCGCTTTGCCTTACGCGATGTTGTGGATCGAGATAGCGATTTTCTTGCTTATGCGCAGCAAATGGGAGCCGCTGGGGGGGGGGCGACCGGCGCTGGCGGCGAAGCGCCTAAGCTACTGCTACGCTGTTCGCCAAACGATCAGGTCTGGATCGATACCTATCAGGATGATCCGGCGAATACCGACCAGCACTATCTGGTGAAATTTCCTCGCGGCCAGCGCACCGAGCTTGATAACAATATCCTTCGCGCCGAATACCATTTCTATCATGAGCTGGCGTCACTCGGCATAGCGACGATCGACACTCAAGGGATGCGGCTACTGGAAGGCGAGCGCTATCCATCTCTCTGGTTGCCCCGCTTTGATGTTGATTACCCCGCTGGGAAGCGAACGCTGTATGGGCTGGAGTCGGTTTATTCCGCGATGAAGCGTCAGCCGGGAAGCTTCTTAAACCATTTTGACGTGATTGAGGCACTGGTTGGCCTGTTGAGCCAGCAATACCGCGTTCGCGAGTTAGGAGGTCATTTTGATACGGCGCGTTTCGTGAGCGAGTGGGTGAAACGTGATCTGCTTAATGTCGCTTTTGCTAATAGCGATAACCATGGCCGCAATACGGCGCTGTTGAAAACGCCTCAGGGAATCTGGCTGGCGCCAGTCTACGATTTTGCGCCCATGAAGGCTGACCCAGAAGGTATTATTCGCACCACCACTTGGGGCGCGCCGTTTGAAGAGGGTCCTGAATTCAACTGGGTCGCCATTGCGGAGAACTTAAATGCCTATGTGCCAGCCGAGCAGTTGATGGCAGAGCTAAAAGCGCTGGGGAGGCAGTTAGTCGGGCTAAAAGAACGACTTGCTGCGCGGGGAGTGCCGGAAGCGTTGCTAGCATCGAATGCGGTGGGGTTAAATTATCTGGATGCTAAGCTGCGCCGCTGGGGGCTGGTATGAAACGCAAAGAACTCTCTAGCATTGAGCGCGAGGCACTACTTATGGCGCTATTGTCCCAGCTGCTGCGGGAAGAGATCAGCTCAGGGCAGGTGCTGCGTCAACTACGCCGCGAAGTGTTGGGAATGTCGCAGACACAATATGCCGAGTTGGTAGGTATCAGTCGCCGCACCTTGTCTGATCTGGAAGCCGATAAAGCAAGCCCTACACTGGCGCTGCTAAACCAAGTATTCCGCCCCTTGGGTCTGCAAACCGGCTTGGTGCCGCGTAACCGTCGTCTGCGTGAGCGGTTGCTTTCAGTGGAATCCCCTATCGCCTGACCGCCAAACACCTTATCCAAACATTTCCTATTCAACCCAACTTAACGATTGTGTTCGCCCGCTAACTTTTTAAACGCAGCATGTTTCTACTTTCGTCTAATCCTGCGATCATTTGCGCCATCGTGATACCAACCGGGCGGTATCCCAAGGAGTTAAGCATGCAGGATTCGACAGCATCGTCGTCTCAAGGGCTGGCGCGCAACCCGCGTTTGGCCGAATTTGTGTTGGCGCTGGGCGGCTTTGGAATCGGCACCAGCGAGTTCGTCATTATGGGCCTGATGAACCGTGTGGCGGGTGATTTAGCGGTAACGGTGCCGCAAGTGGGTTACGCAATAAGCAGCTACGCCTTGGGCGTGGTAGTCGGTGCGCCGCTGATTTCGGCGCTGGCCGCGCGAGTACCTAGGCGGTCGCTGTTGATTATGCTGATGCTGGTATTTGCGGTGGGCAATATTGCCAGTGCCATGGCACCAGGGTTCTGGTCATTCGTAGGGCTGCGTTTTCTGGCTGGTTTGCCTCACGGCGCCTATTTTGGCATCGCCGCACTGGTGGCCGCGGGAGCCGTGCCGATAGACCAACGGGCGCGGGCCGTTTCTCGGGTGATGATGGGCTTAACCGTGGCGATTCTGATCGGTGCGCCGCTGGGTACCTGGGCGGGTAACCTGTTGGGCTGGCAGATCGCCTTTGCGGGTGTCGGTGGTATTGCGTTGCTCACCGCCCTGTTGATCCGCTTCTATGTACCGGTGCAGCCCGTCGATACTCTAGCAAGCCCGGTGCGTGAGCTTTCAGCGCTGCTTAAGCAGCGGGTGTTGGTTACCCTGGCGCTTGCCTGCATCGGCTGCGGCGGCATGTTCGCCATTTTTAGCTATGTGATGCCGACATTAACCCAGCAGGCGGGTATGAGCGAAGCGCTGGGGCCGTTGGTGCTGGTCATTTTCGGCCTGGGCTCTATTGCCGGTAACTTAATCGGCGGGCGCATGGCGGATAAAAACCTGATGCGTGCCATACCTACCATTCTGCTCTGGTGTGGCGTGGTACAAGGGTTGTTTTACTTTGCGGCGAATAACGTTTGGACGGGGCTGTTGTTCGTTGGCCTGGTGGGCACCAGTATGGCGCTAGCGCCTTCATTACAAACCCGCTTAATGGATGTGGCAGAGGATGCCCAAACCATGGCGGCCTCACTCAACCACGCGGCCTTTAACGGTGCCAATGCCCTAGGGGCGTGGCTTGCTGGCCTGGCAATCAGCGCTGGCTTTAGCTGGTCGAGCACGGGCTTGGTCGGTGCGGGATTGGCACTCTGTGGCTTGGTGATTTTTGCCGCTGGGCGATGGTTGGAAAAGCGCACCTACGGCGCCGTGGCCCAGCGAGCCTAGCGTTGGCTAACGTTGCATTGTGATTGGCCAGCTGCTTAGTTATCGAACAGTGATAATTAACATGGCTAAAAAGTCGAATTCTCTCTACTGTGTAAGAGTAGTAACCCATAAGGAGATGACCATGCACATTCAGGTATTGAATTTGACACGCATATTGACCCTCGGCGCGGTGGTGGCGTTAACCATTGGCTTGGTGGGTTGTGGTACCACTACCGGAGAGCGCGCTACTAGCGGCGCGGGTGTCGGTGCTGCCATTGGCGCGGGTGCCGCAGCCGTAACCGGTGGTAGCGTCGTTCAAGGTGCCGTTATCGGCGGTGGCGTTGGTGCTGCCACCGGTGCCGCCACCGATGCAGATGACATCAATCTCGAATAAGTAATGGTTGATCTCTTAGCGACACAGCCTAAATCCGCGCATGCCCATATGAAAGTGATCCGCATGCGCGGCGTTGTAATCTGGCCCCAATACATTACCGAAGGTATGGCAGGCGCCATCCCGCGCAGCGCGTAAAAACTCACCTACCTCGCCTTCATCATCCCAGTCATTGATCAGCGTAATACGCTGGCCGTTCTCAAACTGAAATCCCACTACATCCAGCGCTTCGGCGGTGGCGTGTTCGCTGCGCCTGCCGGCTTCGCGGCCATAAACGTTACGGCAGGCAAAGCTACCTACGTGGTTAACCTGGCTCACTCGGCTACCCAGAATCTCCTCGGCGGCAGGCTGTAACGCGTGGCGTTCATACATGACCCACGCCAGCGCCATCGGGCAGGAGGCCACGAAACTCTGATTGAACGCGACGCCGCTAGAGTGCATGCGCACGATATTGGCAAGCGGGCAGCTCGCCGTGGGGGCGTAATCGGCCAATGGCGTATAGCGCAGCTCGCCCTCGGGGACGGTATCTAACGCAGCTAAACAGCCATTGCGGTCATCCGCCAAGCGGCTTAGCTTCAGTTGCGTGACCGGCGTGATAGGGTCGTCAATATGCAGCGGAGCCCATGGCGCCCAGTGGCGGGGAATCTCAATGATGCCTTTTTGCAGGGCTACACCCAGCGCAATCAGGGCTAAAATAAATAGTGTACTGCGCATGCCTACCTCCCTGTATGTCACCACCAACGCTACAGTCGTCGCGCTGGGTGTGCGATACTGCGCAGCCTTGCTGCTCTGCTGCAGTCGCTTTACTTGCGTTTACTACGTTTTCCGCTACTTATTTTGCTAACTGAAGGGAAAGTACTTCATGTCCCAAGGTACGCTGTTTATCGTTTCTGCCCCCTCAGGTGCTGGCAAGACTAGCTTGGTGCGCGAGCTAATCGAAAGCCTGGATGGGATTCAAGTGTCGGTGTCGCACACTACGCGTGCCAAGCGCGAGGGTGAGGTGAATGGCGTCAATTATCATTTCACCGATGTAGCCGAGTTTGAAGCGATGATCGCGCGGGGTGAGTTCTTCGAGTATGCCAAAGTATTTGATAATTACTACGGCACCTCGCGCCAGGCAGTAGAGGTATTGCTAGCGGCAGGTCAGGACGTCATTCTGGAAATCGACTGGCAGGGCGCTCAGCAGGTACGCACACAAATGCCTGATGCAGTGTCGATTTTTATTCTACCGCCCTCCCGCGAGGAGCTGGAGCGACGTCTTGCTAGCCGTGGCACCGATGAGCATGCGGTGATTGCCCGGCGGATGCGCGATGCGGTGAGTGAAATGTCCCATTACCACGAATATGATTACCTCGTCGTTAATGATGACTTCACCACGGCGCTGCAGGAGTTACAGTCACTGGTGATCAGCCGTCGCTTAAGTCGCCCGGTAATGACCGAGCGCCACGCGCCGCTGTTGGCTGCGCTCTTGTCACAGACGCCTACGGTCGAGTAATCTATACGGTTCTACTACTTTCTATTGCGTTGCACTATTTTTGTCGCACCATTTTTTCACTGGGTCGGCGCCGTTCTCTACGGTGTCGGCCCGGTTCCGTCATAACAGGAAGGCTCCCATGGCTCGCGTAACCGTTGAAGATTGTCTTGAAAATGTTGAAAACCGTTTCAAGTTGGTGATGATTTCCACTCAGCGCGCTCGCCAGCTGGCGCGCGGCTCCCGCGATGCTCTGCTACCTTGGGAAAATGATAAACCTACGGTGATGGCGCTGCGTGAAATTGCCGCAGGCCTGGTCGATCACACTGTACTGGACGAGCCCGTTGAAGCCGCTGTTCGTCCGCGCCCGGCTATGGCGCCTACTCATATCGACGACTAACGTTTTCAACGAAACCGATAGAGGCGCGGTAGATGTTCACCATTGATGACCTGGCCGATAGACTCGGCGGCTATTTACCCTCGGATGAGATCCAGCAGGTCAAACGCGCCTTTTACTATGCTGAGCAGGCCCACGACGGCCAGCGGCGGCGTTCCGGCGAGCCGTACGTTACCCACCCACTGGCGGTAGCGAATATTCTTGCCAATATGCACATGGATCATCAAAGCCTGATGGCCGCCATGCTGCACGACGTTATCGAAGACACCGGCGTATCCAAAAAAGCCCTGGAGGCTCAGTTTGGCAAGCCGGTAGCAGAGCTGGTAGATGGGGTATCCAAACTTACCCAAATCACCTTTGAAGACAAAGCCGTCGCCCAGGCGGAAAATTTTCAGAAGATGGTGCTGGCGATGTCGCGGGATATTCGCGTTATCATCGTCAAGCTGGCTGACCGGTTGCATAACATGCGCACCCTGGGCGCCCTACGCCCAGATAAAAAGCGTCGCATCGCCCGTGAAACGTTGGAAATTTACGCGCGAATTGCCGGGCGGCTGGGTATCAATACGATTCGTATCGAGCTTGAGGATCTCTCCTTTCAGGCGATTCACCCCATGCGCTCGGAGCGCATCAAGCGTGCGGTTGCTAAAGCGCGGGGGCACCGGCGTAGTGCCATGCGCGAAATACAGTCCTCCCTGCAAAAAAGCCTGGACGATGACGGGCTTAATGGCACCGTCATTGGACGCCAAAAGCATCTGCTGTCGATCTATAAAAAAATGCGCGACCAGCGTAAGCCCTTTGTCGAAATTATGGATGTGTTTGGCTTTCGCATCATTACCGAAGATGTGGCCAGCTGCTACCGTATTCTAGGCGTGGTGCATAACCTCTATAAGCCGGTACCGGGGCGCTTTAAAGACTACATTGCGATTCCCAAAGCTAACGGTTACCAGAGCCTGCATACCACCTTGTTTGGTTCCCGCGGTATGCCCATTGAGGTGCAGATACGCACCCGTGAAATGGAGGCCATGGCCAATAACGGTATCGCTGCCCACTGGCTTTATAAAGCGGGGCAGACTTCCCATCCGATTGCCGAGGGCAGCCATGCACGTGCTCGCGCCTGGGTTAAGGGCCTGCTGGAAATGCAGCGCCACGCTGGCGACTCGCTGGAGTTTATCGAGCACGTTAAAAACGACCTGTTCCCCGACGATATCTACGTGTTCACACCTAAAGGCGATATTATGGAGCTGCCCCAGGGCGCTACCGTAATCGACTTCGCCTACACCGTGCACACGGATATCGGCAATAACTGTATCGCTTGCCGCATTGATCGCCATTTGGCGCCGCTCTCGACGCGCTTAGAAAGTGGTCAGACGTTGGAAATTATCACCGCCCCCGGTGCGAAGCCCAATATTACCTGGCTCAATTTTGTGACCACCGCAAAGGCGCGTTCGGCAATCCGTCACGCGCTTAAATATCAGCAGCAGACCGAAGCGGTCATGCTGGGACGACGGTTGCTCAATAAAGCCCTGGCGCCATTCGATACCAGCCTGGAAGAACTGGATGAGAGCGCCCTTAAGCGCGCCTTCAAAGAGTTGGATGTCTCTTCTGAGGATGCTCTGTTGGAGTCGCTCGGGATGGGCAACCGCATGACCCACGTGGTGGCACGCCGCCTAGTGGCTGCGGCGCATGGCGAAAGCTATGAGCACCCTGTAGGCGGGGAGGGCAGCAAAGCCGTCATGATCAGCGGCAGCGAAGGCATGGTGATTAACTTTGCGCGCTGCTGCCATCCGCTACCAGGCGACCCCGTGGTGGGCCACCTTTCCACAGGCAAAGGGTTGGTGGTGCATCGCGCTGAGTGTAAAAACGTGGTGGATAAGAACTTCGCCGATAAAAATGACCCTGATAAGCTCTTCGCGCTGGAGTGGTCGGACACCATTGATGAAGATTTCCCGGTCGCGCTGCGTATCGAAATTGAGAGCCGTCGTGGGCTAGTCGCAGAGCTTGCCGGGCTGGTCACCGATGCCGATGCCAATATTGAGCGGATTGGTATTGAAGAGCGCGATGCCCACCTTTCCACCGTCAATCTGACGCTGTCGGTGAAAGGTCGTGTGCATCTGGCACGCATCATTAAACGCATCCGTAACCTTCCCAACGTTGGCAAAATTACCCGACTCGCTAATTAATACTATACATAACAACATGCTGATATAAATCGGCAGCGATCGCTATTTTTCAGTATCAAATAATTAAGTGTTACCCATTACAGGAGCGAAACAACGTATGAGCAATAAGGCCGTTATCAACACCAGCAAAGCCCCCGCGGCTATTGGTCCTTACTCCCAGGCCATTAAAGCGGGCAACACGGTTTATCTCTCTGGCCAGATCCCGCTGGATCCCGCGACCATGGCGATTGTGTCTGAGGATTTCGAAGCTCAGGCACGCCAAGTCTTCACCAATCTACAGGCAGTATGCGAAGAAGCGGCGGGCTCGCTAAGCGATATCGTGAAGCTGAATCTGTACCTGGTGGACTTGGATAACTTTGCGATTGTTAACCAAGTCATGGAGGAGTTCTTCACCGCTCCTTTCCCCGCCCGCGCCGCCGTTGGCGTCAAAGCACTACCCAAAGGCAGCCAGGTGGAAGCGGAAGCGGTGATGGTTATCGGTGACTAGGCTTTGTTTAGCTCTAGAAAGCCGCCCTCTTTGAGTACCTGTGCATAGCCTTCGCGGTAGCTGGGAAAGCGGAACTGATAACCAGTGCTCAATATGCGCTGGTTATCGCAGCGTTTGCTCGTTCGCCGACGTAAAGGGGACTGCATGGTCTCTGTGGCCTCTACTTTTAACTGCTCGGCCAGCCACATCATTACGTTATGCATGGTGACCGGTTCGCAGTCGCTGCCCAGGTAGATATCATCCAGCGTCTCACCGCGCTCCTGATAGCGAATCAGGTGGGCAATAATACCTGTGCAGTCGTCGCGGTGGATGCGATTGGAGTAGACCACAGGAGTGATCGCAGCCACGCGGCCTTCAGCAACCTGATGAATCAGTCGATCGCGGCCAGGGCCGTAAATGCCGGAAAAGCGAATCACCGTACCCGGCAGGGGGTGATTGATCAGTGCCTGCTCGGCCTCGCACATTAGGGTGCCAGAGAAGCTAGTGGGGTCGGTGGGGCTCTCTTCGTTAACGACCTCGCCCTCCTGCTGGCCATGCACGCTAGTTGAAGAGACGAAAAACACCCTGCGCGGAGGCGTTTTGTGCTGCTCCATCACGCTCAGTACGCGCTTTAAGCCTTCAGGGTAGGCACTTTGATACGCGCTCTCTTCGAAACGGTCAGCGCTGACGGTGTAGACCACATAGTCAGCCTGGGGCAGGCTTTTGGCATCGGCCTCTTCAAGGCTATCCAGGTCTAACGCCAGCGGTTTGATACCGGTGTCTTTTAAGGCTTCCACGTTGCGGCGTAGGCCAATCACTTGGTGCCCTTCCTCAAGCAGCTCGCGCCCAAGGTTGATCCCTATATCGCCACAGCCGATAATCAGTACGGTTAGCTTCACCGTGCTCACTCCTCTTGATTAATATTCCCTATTAGATGCAAAGTCTCTACCAACGATGACATTGAACCGAGATATTGTCGGTTGAGAAGACCGACGGCAGAGCTTGCTTGTCCTTTTCCGTCTCGCTGACTGTCATGATGCAAGGCCTTGCATACATCACTTTTTTCATACAAGCCCTAGTCACGAGCTGCTACGAGAGGATGCCACTGGCACCGCTATGACTTTAACAGAACTTCGCTACATCGTAACCCTTGCCCAGGAGCGTCACTTTGGCCGTGCGGCGGAACGCTGCCACGTTTCACAGCCCACGCTCTCGGTGGCGGTGAAAAAGCTGGAAGAAGAGCTCGAAACGCCGCTCTTTGAGCGCTCCAAGTCCACTGTCCAGGTTACCCCGCTGGGTGAAAAAATCGTCGCCCAGGCCCAGCGTGTGCTGGAGCAGAGCAGCCTGATTTTTGAGCTCGCCAGTGCGGGTAAAGATCAGTTGGCCAACCCGCTGCGCATTGGGGCGATTTACACCATTGGGCCCTACCTGTTTCCCCATCTAGTGCCTGCCCTGGCGAACGCGGCCCCGCAAATGCCGCTGTATATTGAAGAGGGCATGACCGGTACGCTGCGCGCCAAGCTAAGAAGCGGTGAGCTGGATGTGATTATTGTGGCATTGCCGTTTACTGAAACCGATGTGGTCACCAAGCCAATCTACGACGAAGCCTTTGAAGTTCTCATTCCCGCTAACCACCCATGGGTCGAGCGGGAAGCGATCAATAAAGAGGACTTACTCGAAGAGCGCCTGCTGCTGCTCGGCGAAGGACACTGTTTTCGCGATCAAATTTTGGAAGCCTGCCCGGCGATTACCCAAAAACTCAACAGCCCCAACAATACGCTGATCGCCGAAGGCGGGTCACTGGAAACCATTCGCCATATGGTGGCCTCTCGATTAGGTATTACGGTGCTGCCGCAGTCTGCGCTGGGCACCGACCAGTATGAAAATGCCATGCTGGCCAGTCGGCCATTTGTGGAGCCAGCGCCGTCGCGCACCGTGGCGATCGCCTGGCGGGCGAGCTTTCCCCGTCCCAAGGCTATTGAGGCGCTGATTCAGGCGATCAGCCACTGCCGCCAACCTACTAAAGCCGTGAAAAGCGCCCTATGAGTGATCTTTCCGCGCCCATCACCGCTCTGAAGGGCGTAGGCGAAGCGCTGGCGCTGAAACTGGGTCGATTGGGTATTGAGCAGGTAAGCGACCTGTTGTTCCACCTGCCGATGCGCTATCAGGATCGCACGCGGCTTACGCCTATTGGCCTGCTGCGTGCAGGTCAGGAGGCGGTGATAGAGGGCGAAGTGACCGCTTGCGACGTAGTTAAAGGGCGCCGCCGCAGCCTGCTGGTGCGCCTGCGTGATGCTAGCGGTATTTTGAGCCTGCGGTTTTTTCACTTCTCACCGGCCCAGCAGCAACAGATGCGCTCAGGTGCGACCGTGCGCGCCTTTGGCGAAGCGCGGGCTGGGGCGACCGGTTTAGAGATCTACCACCCGGAATACCGGCTCAGTGGCGGTAGTGAGACCCCGGTGGAGGAGTATTTCACGCCTATTTATCCCACCACCGAAGGGTTGAACCAGCCGCGGCTGCGTGCTCTGGCTCAGCAGGCGCTCGGTTTACTGGACAGCGCCCCCGAGGCCTTGCCCGATGTAATACCCGATGCCCTGCTTCAACGCTTTCAGTTGCCAGGCCTACACGCCAGCCTGCACTTGCTGCACCAGCCGCCTCCCGATGTGAATATAGAGCAGTTGACCAGTGGCCAGCACCCGGCCACTCGGCGGCTGGCGCTGGAGGAGCTGCTCGCCCACCAACTAAGCCTGCGTGAAGTTCGCCTGCGTATTCAGGCGGATGGCGCGCCCACACTTCCCTCTGGGCGCAGCCTACAGGCACGCTTTTTGGCCCAACTGCCGTTTGCACTGACCGGCGCCCAGCGCCGCGTGTTGGAGGAGATTAGCCACGATTTAAGTCGCCCAGCGCCGATGCTGCGGCTGATCCAGGGCGATGTTGGCTCGGGAAAAACCGTGGTCGCCGCCATGGCCGCGCTGAGCGCTCTGGCGGGCAACTGCCAGGCGGCGATCATGGCGCCGACCGAGATCCTCGCCGAGCAGCACTACCGCTCGTTTAAAGCTTGGTTTGAACCATTGGGCATCGAAGTGGCGTGGCTGGCGGGCAAGCTCAAAGGCAAAGCACGGTTGGATGCCAAGGCGGCGATTGCCGACGGGCGTGCGCGTATGGTGGTGGGCACTCACGCACTGTTTCAGGACGACGTGCACTTCCAGTGCCTGGGATTGGCGATCATTGACGAGCAGCACCGCTTTGGCGTGCATCAGCGCCTGGCGTTACGCGAGAAGGGCGAGGCGGGCGGGCTAACCCCACACCAGTTGATCATGACTGCCACGCCGATTCCGCGCACTTTGGCCATGAGCGCCTACGCGGATCTGGATGTTTCGGTGATCGACGAGCTACCCCCCGGCCGTACACCGGTAAAAACCGTGGTGGTGCCCGACGAACGCCGCCCTGAAGTGGTTGAGCGTATTCGGCTGGCCTGCAGCGAAGGTCGTCAGGCGTATTGGGTGTGCACGTTGATTGATGAATCCGAGGCGTTGCAGTGCCAGGCGGCCGAGGTTACCCGCGATGAGCTAACCATAGCGCTGCCCGAGTTGGCGGTGGGCTTGGTTCACGGGCGCATGAAGTCGAGCGAGAAAGCCGAGGTGATGACCGCCTTCAAAGCGGGGGAGCTGGATTTGCTGGTGGCTACCACGGTGATCGAGGTGGGAGTGGATGTACCCAACGCCAGCCTGATGATTATCGAAAACCCCGAGCGTCTGGGGCTTTCCCAACTGCACCAGCTGCGCGGCCGGGTAGGGCGTGGCAGCACGGAAAGCTTCTGTGTGCTGCTCTACCATCCGCCGCTGTCGAAAAGCTCCCGCCAGCGCTTGGCGGTCATGCGCGAAACCACCGATGGCTTCCGCATCGCCGAGAAAGACTTGGAAATCCGCGGCCCCGGCGAAGTGCTCGGCACCCGCCAAACCGGCCTTGCGCAGATGAAAATTGCCGACCTGGAACGCGATGCCGACCTGCTAGAGCGGGTAACGGCCATGGCCCAAACGCTGCAGGGCAGCCCAGACGTTACCGCTGTCCTGGTGCGCCGCTGGCTTGGCGAGGCGGCAGGGCGCTATGGGCAGGTGTAGTTAGCTTGGTTAGACGCTAGCGGTGCTTGGCGTATGCTCTTCACTTCCCACCAGACGATTCGCAGCTTCACCCAGCGGGGCGAGCTGCTCGGTAATAAGGCGTAGCTGGCTTTGGATAGGGCGGTAGAGCGTGACGGCTTTTTCATCTGCTGATAGCGCACTTTTCTCTTCTAGCTGGGCTAATAACTCGGCAGCTTGATCCGCTAGTGGCTCAACCGGCTGGCGCTGGTTTAATCGCTCGGCGATTTGTCCCAGCAGCTCACCAATACGTTTTGCTACCGGCACTAGCGTGGCATCGTCTTCATCGTCTGCCAACTGGTGGCGATGGGCGCCCAGTGCAGAGAGGTGGCTGAGTAGGGTATTGGAGAGCACCAGAAAGCGCAGCCCGTTGTCCGCGTCCAGTTTCCGGTAATGCCCCGGCTCATGGAGCATATTGGTGA
This sequence comes from Vreelandella titanicae, assembly GCF_014697095.1. NCBI lineage: Bacteria > Pseudomonadati > Pseudomonadota > Gammaproteobacteria > Oceanospirillales > Halomonadaceae > Vreelandella > Vreelandella titanicae. The sequence goes on from NZ_CP059082.1 coordinate 1,038,761, forward strand.
GCAGGGTGGAGAGCGCTGCATCGGCGTTATGGGCATTGCGCCGCGCCAGGCGATAGGCCAAGTCATCCTGCTTGCCCTCCTCGTACTGGTGGATAATCTCCTCCAGGTAGCGGCGGTGGTTATTGAGCGCGTTGGCGGCTTCGCGATAAAGCCTGCGACCCTGCCAGTCGGGCAGAATAAAAAACACCGCTAAGCCAGCGATGAGTGAGCCAAGCAGGGTATCGAGCAGCCGCGGTAGGATCAGGTTATAGCCGTCGCCTACCTGGTTGAAGCTGCACAGCACGAGCAGGGTGATAGAGGCAGTAGCGATTACATAGTGTTTTTCGCGGTTAGCGAAGAACGAGACCCCGGCGGCCACGGCTATCATGCTCTGCACCAGCGGGTGCGGAAAGAGGCTGATCGACGCCCACCCTACTGTCAGGCCCAATATCGTGCCCATAATCCGCTGTGACAAAAACCGCCGCGTGGTGGCAAAGTTGGGTCGGCAAACAAACAACGTGGTCAGCAGAATCCAAAAGCCCTGCTCGGGGTCGATCCACTGCATCAGCCCATAGCCGGTCGTGAGGGCAATGGAGAGCCGCACTGCATGGCGAAAAGTGGGGGAGCCGAGAGTAAAGTTTAGGCGCACCCGCTTCCACGCTTCCTGCAGACTCGACGGCGAGCGGTCATACAGCGAACTGTCGCGCCGCTCATCGCTGACGCCGGGGTTGTGGGCGCTGGCGAGCTGGTTTTCCAGGGTGGCCAGGTTCTCTGCCAGCGCGCTCAATGGGTAAAGCAGTGGGAGCCACTCGGGCTTGCCACGGCCGCGCAGGTTCTCAATCGAGGCGTGCAGGTCAGCCAGCGCTTCTTCACTCTGCTGATGGTCAAACGGCCTATTGAGTAGCAGCGATTTGGCTAGCTGACGACAGGAGCGCCCCTGTTGATCCAGCAGCCGCTGGCAGCGAAACAGCACATCGTGGTGGAAAAAGGCTTTGCTGAGCGCGCTGTAGGGGTAATGGGTGGAGCTGGCGCGTTCGTGAATATCCTGGGCAATAAAGTAGATGCGTAGGTAGCGGTTGAGTTTTTGGTCGCCGCGCTGGCCTTCCAGCCGCCTAAAAATCATCTCTTTGGCTTGATTGAGCGCAGCGACGACTTTGCCGTTCTGGCGCGCCAAGGCCACCCGGCGGGCTTCCACATCGACACCGCGCACCGGTTCAAACAGCGCCGATTTCAGTATCAGAAACTCACCCAGCGCTTTGTACACCCGTGCCATGCTCTGCTTGACCGGTTGGCGCGAAAACAGTGCGCACCACACCACCGAAATTAGCCCATACCACACCGCTCCAGCCAACAGCAGCAGTTGGCGCGCCGCCACGTCTTCATCCACCCCGCCGTGCTGCTCGATGTTGATCATCGAGTAGATCGAGAGTATTAGCGTGCCGGAAGCGATGGTGGCATAACGCTGTCCGATTGCTCCGAGCATAATCAGGCAAAAGGTCGAAAGCCCCAGGCCCACTACAAATAGCCACGGCCAGGGAAATAGCCACTGCACGATAAAGGACGCTGACGTAAAACACACTAGCGTTACCAGCAGCGCTTGAAGACGGCCTTGCCAGCTATCGTCAGTTTCAGACAGCGCGCAGGCGATAATGCCGAGGAAAAGCGGAATGACCAGCGCTACATCGCCCATTAAGCCGCTAAATAGCAACGCACCGCTGAACGCTATAAAAACGCGCAGGCTGTAGGCGAATTTATCGAGAGTCCAAAGGCGCCGTAGCGGCAAAGATAGGGGCATAAAAGCTCTTATAGATGGTTGTTAGACTTTAGTATAAATGCGTAGGCGTTGGATGTCGCTACTCAGCACTCAACGTTTGGGTGTTCTAAAAAATAGCGCACTAAAGCCCTATGATTGAAACAGTAACCTTTCGATACTCGGAGTGACTCTAAAAAAAACAGGGACACTCCTATGGATATCAAACTGCTGCTGGACTGGCGTCTTCACCTTACGGTGATTGTGACGTCGATGTTTGCCGAGTGGGTCGGCATCGTACGCATCCCCCTCGGGCCTGGAACACTGTTGTTATTACCGCTGCTCTATGCCTTTGTGATTGGCGTTCTGTTCAACCCTCATCTTTTTTCGGCAATGGGCAAAGTCATTCCCAAGCCGGTCAGCAATGCGGCTGGCCCGATTATTCTAATCGCCATCCTGCCGTTTATCGCCAAATTCGGTTCCACCATTGGCCCAGCGATCGAGCAGATCATCGCCGCCGGCCCTGCACTGATTCTCCAGGAATTGGGTAATCTGGGCACCATGCTCATAGCGCTCCCCTTTGCAGTATTAGTCCTCAAAATGGGACGTGAAGCGATCGGTGCCACTTACTCTATCGCCCGTGAGCCCAATATTGCCATTATTTCAGACCGTTACGGGCTGAGAAGCCCTGAAGGTATCGGCATTATGGGCGTTTACGTAGTGGGCACCATGTTCGGTACGCTCTACTTCGCCTTAATGGCGGGCTACATCGCCTCGCTGGATATTCTCGATATTCGTGCTCTGGCCATGGCCTGCGGGGTGGGCAGTGGCAGTATGGTGGCGGCGTGTTCAGCAGCTTTAGCTGAAGCGGTACCCGCATCCAAAGACGAACTACTCGCCTTTGCCGGGGCAAGCAACCTGCTTACCTACGCCACCGGTCTGTATATCTCGCTATTTATCGCGCTACCGATCACTGAGTGGATGTACAAGCGCTTAAAAGGCTCGCGCCAGGAGGTTAGCCATGAAAACTCATGAGAGCCCAATCGATCAGTTCGATGCTGAGGCGTTAAAAGAGCTACGTCCCGAAAATCAGCTAGGCAAAACCGCGTTGGTACTGGCGGCAGTGTGTGTGGCGGCGTGGTTTAGCAATATCGTCAACGGTTCACCTTTATTAGATGCGCTGCCCGGCATGTTGATTCTGTATGCCATGGTCATTATCGGCTTGGTGGTTGGGCGGTTTTGCCCTTTTTACCTGCCCAGCGTGGCCTGGGTGTCGCTGGTTAGTATTATCGCGACGCTGCCGTTCTTTCCGGGTAATGGGTGGATCATCGCACGGTTGGCCGAGGTGGATTTCCTGGCAGTGGTCACGCCGGTATTGGCCTACGCAGGGCTGGCGCTTACCGGTCGTGAGTTTGCCATGTTCAAGCAGACTGGCTGGAAGCTGGTGATTGTGGCCCTGCTGGTCTTTACCGGTACCTTTATTGGCTCTGCCGTTGTCGCCCACTTGATGCTTTAAGGATAAGACGATGACTGCTTCAGTAGACTTACCGGATTGCGCAGAACTAAAAACGTGGCGCCATGATTTCCACCAGCACCCGGAAACGGCTTTTGAAGAGCACCGCACCAGCGCACGCATTGCCGAGCTGCTGACTGAGTGGGGCTTTGAGGTAACCACCGGGATTGCCGGAACGGGTGTGGTAGCCGCTCTGGATGGTCAACAAGGTGAAGGTAAAACCATCGGCCTGCGGGCCGATATCGACGCCCTGGATATTCGTGAAGAGACTGCGCTTGCCTACGCGTCGCAAACGCCGGGCAAGATGCATGCCTGTGGCCACGATGGACACACTACCATGCTGTTGGGCGCTGCCTGGGCGTTAAAGCAGCAGCCGGATTTCAAAGGCCGGGTGGTGTTCATCTTTCAACCCGCCGAAGAGAACGCAGGCGGCGGGCGGGTGATGGTTGAAGAGGGGCTGTTTGAGCGCTTTCCCATGGATGCCGTGTACGGCTTGCATAACTGGCCGGGGCTGCCCGTAGGCGTCGCCGCGGTGCACGACACCGACGTCATGGCCGCCTTCGACATCTTTAGCCTGACGCTGACTGGCAAGGGCTGCCATGCGGCGATGCCCCATTTAGGTACTGATACGGTGTTGGCGAGCTGCCAACTGATCAGCCAGCTGCAAGGACTGGTGAGCCGCGAAACGCCGCCGGACAAATCTGCCGTGCTGAGTATTACCAGCATTAACGCGGGGGATACCTTCAATGTGATTCCCGAACAGGTGGCGCTTCGCGGCACGCTGCGCTGTTTTGATATGGCGCTTAAAGAGCACTTGGAGGCACGCTTTAAGCAGGCGATTGCCAGCTTGGCGGAGTTTCACGGCTTAACCGTTGAGCTGGATTACCAGCGCTGCTATCCCGCCACTATCAATACCCCTGAACATGCCCAGCACTGCGCCTCGGTGCTGGAAAGCTTACTCGGCAGCGACAATGTGGTGCGCAACCCGCCGCCCAGCATGGCCTCTGAGGATTTCTCGTTCCTGCTGGCCGAGCGCCCAGGTGCCTATATCTGGATGGGCAATGGCGAGGAGTCCGCTTCGCTGCATAACCCCCGCTATGACTTTAACGACGCGTTGCTGCCGCTGGGCACGCGCTACTGGGTGGAGCTGGTAAGGGCGTTACTCGTCTAAATTCCTGACTTAATACACGTTATTCGCTCTCTGATGCCCTCTGGGTAGGGGAGCGTCTACCCGGAACATAGCGTCTTCATGACGTTTAAAGGAGCTTTACTATGTCTTTAGTCACCACCCCTTTATCGATTACCGTCATTGGTTTGGGGCAGATGGGCGGCAATATGGCGCTCACCCTCAAAGCAGCAGGGTTTGAAGTAACGGGTAGCGATGTATTTGAGCAAGCGCGATCGCGTCTTGCTGCTCAAGGACTAACCGTTGTGGCTCCCGAAGAATTACCCGCTAGCGACGTTTACCTGCTGTCGTTGCCCACTTCTGCCCATGTGCGTGAGGTGATCGAGCAATCGCCAGGCCTGCTTGACCTTGCGCCGAAAGGTAGCGTGATTGTCGATACCTCCACCAGTGACCCCGCCGTGACGCGTGAACTGGCCGAAAAAGTAACCGCAGCGGGCCTTCTATGGTTGGATGCCCCGGTCAGCGGCGGCCCGAAAGGAGCTGCCAGCGGCAAGCTAGGGATGCTGTTAGGAGGCGATGTCGCCACCATTGAGCGGGTATTGCCGATGCTGGAAGCCATGTCGGCCAAGCGTACCCATGTGGGCGGCCCGGGCAGCGGCCATGTGGTCAAGCTTGCCAATAACTACCTGTGTGCCGCGCACTTGTTAACCACCGCCGAAGCCGTTGCTATGGCAGTCAAGGCGGGCGTTGACCCCGCGGCCTGCTTGGCGGGCCTTAACAGTGGCTCGGGGCGCAGCGCGGTCAGCGAGGTGAACTTCCCAGAGTGGGTGTTGAGTGAGCGTTTTGACTCAGGCTTTACCACCGGTTTGATGCGTAAGGATTTACGTTTGGCCCGGGATGCCGCTGAGCAACTGGATATCCCCTCGCCGCTGTTACAAGCCGTGGTCGATGCCTGGCACGCGAACCCCGAACAACCAACCGATAGCGATGACTTTAACCATATCACCACGCCGATATTAGCGCGTGCCAGCCAGGCGGAGGAGCAGTAATGAACGCACTTAGCCAACATGCCCAAGATCACCTTGCCACGCTACTCGAAGGTTTTGGATTAACGGCCACCACGCTGCTGAGCAACTGGGTTGATGGCGGTTTAGTGGCGGGAGAGGGGGACGTGATCACCCTGACCAATCCAGCCACCGGCGAAACGCTGGTGAGCTATCGCGATGCGGGTGCTGGACTGATTAAGCGTGCTACCCAAGCGGCACAGCGAGGCCAACGCGAATGGATGGCGCTAACCGCCAGCGAGCGTGGACGGCGCATGAATGCCGCCATACGCGGCCTGGCGGGCCATGAAGAGGCGCTGGCTCAGCTGGAAAGTGTGGTGGCCGGTAAGCCGATTCGTGACTGCCGGGCTGAAGTAGGCAAAGTACGCGAGATGTTCGAGTACTACGCGGGGTGGTGCGACAAGCAGCATGGCGAAGTGATTCCAGTGCCTACCTCGCATCTTAACTATGTGCGCCATGTACCTTACGGCGTGGTGGGGCAGATTACCCCCTGGAATGCCCCGATGTTCACCTGTGCCTGGCAGTTAGCCCCTGCCATTGCGGCGGGCAATGGTGTGGTGCTAAAGCCTTCCGAACTGACGCCCTTTTCATCGGTGGTGATTGCCAAGCTACTTGAAAGCGGCGGACTTCCTAAAGGGCTGATCAATATCGTCAACGGGCTGGGCAAGTCGACCGGCGCAGCGCTGACCGACCACCCTGCCATCAGCAAACTGGTGTTCGTGGGCTCTCCCCAGAGTGGTCGCATGATTGCTGAAGCGGGCGCGAGGAGGTTGGTGCCCAGCGTGTTAGAGCTGGGGGGCAAATCCGCCAATATTGTGTTTGCCGATGCCAAGCTGGATGAAGCTGTCGCGGGTGCCCAGGCGGCCATTTTTGCCGCCGCCGGCCAGAGCTGTGTGGCGGGCTCGCGGCTGTTGATCGAGCGCCCGGTGTTTGAGCAAGTCACCAGCCGTTTGGCGCGGGCGGCGGAACAGATTTCGGTGGGCCTGCCTAACGATGAAGCGACCCGCATGGGGCCTTTGCAGAATCACCGCCAATTTGAGCAGGTCACACGCATGATCGACGCGGCGGTAGCCGCTGGCGCAACGTTGTTAACGGGCGGTAAACGGCCAGAGGGATTACCTACCGAGGCTCAGGGCTACTTTATCGCCCCTACCGTGCTGGTCGATGTCACGCCGGATATGGAGATTGCTCAACAAGAAGTGTTCGGTCCGGTGCTGGTGGCCATGGCCTTTGACAATGAAAATCAGGCCATTCAGCTCGCCAACGAGACCCGCTTTGGCTTGGCTGGCGCCGTTTGGAGCCAGGACGTAGCGCGAGCGCATCGCGTAGCTGGGCAACTGCGTGCTGGTACGGTATGGATCAATAGCTACAAGGCGATCAGCGTGATGTCACCGTTTGGTGGCTTTGGCGATAGCGGCTTCGGTCGCTCCAGCGGCTTGGATGGCCTGCGCGAATATACGGTGCCGCAAAGCGTCTGGGTGGAAACAGCCCCTGAAGCCAGTGTGGCGTTCGGTTACGGCAGTGGTGTTGGTTGATCGCTTACCGAGCCTGGGGCGCGAAACGCCTGCATCCAGCGCTGCAGGTGGCGTAGCAGCAGAATGCTGGCCTTGGGCTGTTGGCGGCCTACCCGCGTGACCATGTGGGCCTGGGAGCGCTGAAAAAGCGGATTATCTACCGGGCGCGCCACTAACGTACCGAGCTCTAAATCGTGGGCGACGGCAAAGGCGGGTAACAGTGTAATGCCCATGCCGCTGCGCACATATTGGGCCAGAATCACCATTGAGTTGGTATTCATCGCCATGCGCGGGGCTATGCGTGATTGCTGGAATGCTTGGTCGACCATTTGACGTACCCCATGAGTGGTGTCCCACATGGCCATGGGCTGGTCGCTAAGCTGGGTAAGCGTGAGCGGTGACGTTTGGCTGGTTAAGGGGTGGTTGGGCGATAGAATAGCCATGAGTGGCTGAGGAGTAGATGACCAGAAACGCAGCTGGGGATGGGTACGCTCATGGAACATCAAGCCGATATGACTGTGATCGCCGACAATGGCGTCAATAATGCCCGAGGTGCCTGCGGTATGGATATCGAGCTGAATGCCCGCATAGCGTTGGGTAAATTCATGCAGTGGGGATGCTACTAGGTCACTGACAAACCCTTCTCCGACGGTAAGCGATATCTTGCCGGTTTCCATGCGTTGGTACGATTCAAGTGACGCAATAAACCCTTCATCAAGGGCGCCGCGGCGCTCGCAGTACTCAAGCAGCTTCGCCTACCGGAGTAGGCGAAATGCCGTCGCGCTGACGCTCCATAAGCGTCGCTCCCAAGGCTTCTTCCAGCAAAGCAATTTGCCGGCTTACCGCCGAGGGAGCAATATCCAAGCGCGCCGCTGCGCGGCGCACGGAGCCAGACTCAAGGGTAACGCGAAAGTAAACGAGGCGTTGATGAGGTATGTCCATCGATAGCTTTTATACCTCTACCTTGTTCAGCCTAAATTTATTTAATCTAAGCCGTTACCCTATGCCAATCGTAAACCGCTACAAATACTTGAGTAGTTTTTGCAGCTTATTCATATCGGCGGAATCACCCACTAAGCGCACGTCGCCGTTTATCATGCCGTCGAGAAAGGCCTGCTGTGTTGGCTTTTTGAGCACTTTCAAGGCGGTATTCTGATCACGGAAGCGTAGCTCAAGATCTAAGTCCACAGGCAGCCCTTTGCCGGTACTGATACTTTTCGGTGTCATCCGGTAGTGGCGGGCAATACTTAGATCTTCCGTGGCAATCCCCCAGTCCAGGCCGCGCATGCGTTCTAACTGTTCACGAAAGCGCGGCTTGCGGCGCAGGGCACGTTTGAGCAGTACGCCCAGTAGCCACAGCGTCAGCTTGAGCTTCATTAAGAAACGGCGTCCTTAAGTCCTTTGCCTGGCTTAAAGGCAACGTTTTTGCTGGCCGGAATCTGCAGCGGGGCACCGGTTTGCGGATTTTTGCCGGTACGTGCTGCGCGCTCACGTACCGTGAAGGTACCAAAACCAATCAAAGCGACATCTTCGCCCTTAGCAACGCTGTTGGTGATCTCATCCAGAATAACGTTCAGCACTTGGCCAGCTTTATCTTTGGATAGGTCGGCACTTTCAGCGATGGCTGCAGCGAGTTCAGGTTTGCGCATAAGGAATCTCCCCTTTTTAAAAGAAATCAAACATCAAACAAATGCATGTTGTTGGGTGCGTAGCCGATTAGGTTAGCTTCTCTAGCCTAGTCGTGAACGCGACGAAAATCAGCCTAGCAGTGCAGGTGCTGCTCTGGAAAGCTCCACTTTCCTTCTCACGCAGCCGCCTGTCAACGCAAAACCAATCAAACGACCGTCTTTATTTTCAGCCAAGGCACTGATATCACCGCCTTCGCCTTCAATTCGCCAGTGCTCAGGCGTGTTCGTTGGCGGGTAGGCCACCACTGGTAGCAGCGGCGTTTTAACCACTACCGGCCAAGCACCGAAGCTAACCGGAGTGGGCGCGCCTGAAAGGGTTGCCGCCAGCGCCTTAACGCTGGCTTGTAGTGGCTGCACGTACATGGCATTAACACCGTCTACGCAGGCTGCATCGCCTAGGGCGTGGATATTGGGGTGCGATGTACGCAACTGGCGGTCAACGACTATACCGCCAGGTGATACGTTTAAACCAGCCGATTCGGCAAGTGCTGTGCGAGGTACAAGGCCGGTTGCCATCAACACGAGATCAGCGCTGACAGCGTCGCCGTTATCCAGACGTAATACGATATCTTCGCCGCTTTCGGCCGCTATCGAATCAATCGAACGTGCAAGGTGAAGATGGATACCTGCTTCGCTAAAGGCATCGCCTAGGGCGTTCCCTAAGGGCGGTGGCAGCAAGCGAGGAAGTAGGGTTCCTTCTGGGGCAATGAGGCTGACACGATGGCCGCCAGCGTGGAGGTCGTTGGCAAATTCACAGCCGACCAGCCCCGCGCCAACAATCGCCACCCGTGCAGGGCCCTGGCTTAGCGCCGTGTGAAAGCGGCGGTAGTCATCCAGGTCGTTAATGGTAAAGCAGCGTGGGGCTACGCTGGGTTCAATGCTGAAGGGCACCCGTGGTGCAGCGCCAGTGGCCAGTACCAGTGTGTCGTAGCCGAGCACCATGCCGCCTTCGAGCAGAATTGTTTGGTTATCCACATCCAGTGCGGTTACCTGGGTGTGGATAACCATTTGGGCATTTAGCTCTTCGCCCAGGTCAGTAGCGCTGCGCTGGGCTAATTGTTCGGGCACCAGGCCCTTGGCGAAGCCGGTGGAGAGCAACGGCTTGCTGTAATCATCGCCGCTGTCGGCGCTCACCAGCGTGATTGAGCGTTGGTCGCCCAATCGGCGCAACGCCCGGGCAAGGCCAACCCCTGCCATTCCAGTGCCAATAATCACCAGCGCAGAGTGCGAAGAGGTTTTCTGTGTTTGGGTGGCGGGCATGCAGACACCAAAAAAGTTGCTAAATAAGGTTGCGAAAAAAGAAGCGCTAAACCGAGTCGTTAAAAAAGTCGCTGAAACAAAAGCCTTTCAGTGCTCATGTTACACTAGCCAACCCGTTAATTGCCCTGGAGAACTCGGTGACGGCTGCTGCTTTTCGGCAAACTCCTCTATTTTCCCGCTGGCGCCCGATTGATGCGGCGCGCCCGGCGATGAGTGCTTCCTGGTGGCAGTGGGTTGCCTCCACCGACTCGTTAACCGCCCACTTAATGGTCGCAGGTGGCGAGAAGCCGTTTCGAGTACGACTGTTGCGCCAGGGGGTTGGTTGGCCGCGCCAGGATGAGGCTCAGGCGCTGGGCATTGGTGCCAAGCGTTACGCCTGGCTGCGGGAAGTGGCGCTGTGCTTAGATGGAACGCCATGGGTGGTGGCGCGCTCGGTCGCCCCGCTCTCACAGGTAAAGGGCCAACGGCTAGAGTGCCTGGGCGAGCGCTCGCTAGGTAGTTGGCTATTTCGCCAGCCGGGTTTAGTGCGTGGGCCATTGGAAGTAACGACGCATTCCCCCCAGTTTGCTAGCGTCAACGGCATACAGGAAGGCTGTGCCTGGGGAAGGCGCTCTGTTTTTTATCACGGCTGTAAGCACGGCAGTCTGTCGTTATTAGTGCAAGAGTATTTTTTGACGGCGATGGCGGATGATCTTGGCCTGCCTTCGCGCTAGGCTAGCGCCTGCATCTTATTCTTCGTGAGGTAAGCATGGATCGTTCACTGTTGCGGCCGAAGGGATGGGCTCGCGTGGCAGATTTTTTACAGCTGATGCGCTTGAATCGGCCGATAGGCACATGGCTTTTGATGTGGCCGACGCTGTGGGCATTATGGGTGGCTGCGGAAGGTGTACCAGGGCGAAATGTGCTGCTGATTTTTGTGGCCGGCGTTTATGTGATGCGCGCTGCGGGCTGCGTGGTCAATGACTATGCGGATCGCCACTTCGATGGGCATGTGAAACGCACAAAACAACGTCCGCTAGCGACGGGCCGTATCAGCGAAACCGAAGCTCAACTGCTGTTTATCGCCCTGGTGGCCGCTGCGTTTATTCTGGTATTACTGACCAACTGGTTTACGGTGCTGCTCTCGCTGGGCGGGGTGCTGCTGGCGATTATTTATCCGTTTATGAAGCGCTATACCCACTTTCCTCAGGTGGTGCTGGGCGCGGCTTTTTCCTGGGCAATTCCGATGGCTTTTGGCGCCGTGCTCGGCCACGTGCCGCTGGAAGCATGGCTGCTATTCTGCGCTAATGTGTGCTGGACAGTGGCCTACGATACCCAGTACGCCATGGTCGATCGCGACGACGATTTAAAAATTGGCATTAAATCGACGGCCGTGCTGTTTGGAAATGCGGATCGTTTGATTATCGGCTTACTCCAGCTAGCCACCCTGGGGTTGCTGGCTTGGGTAGGCTGGTGGGTTGGTTTAGGTGGTTTCTTCTGGTTAGGGCTAGCGGCAATGGCAGCGACTTTTCTGCATCAGCAGCGCTTAATTCGCGACCAGGAGCGGGATGCCTGCTTCCAGGCGTTTCTCAATAATCACTGGTCGGGACTGCTGATTTTTGCCGGTATCGCGCTAAGTTGGTGGCCTGCGGCTGGCTGATCGAGGCGATTGTCATGTAATTGTCATCAAGTCATGGTGTTATCGTCACTGACATGTCATTGATCTGTTTTTCTTTGAACTGTTTTTCTTTGAACTGTTTTTCTTTGAACTAGTTTCTTTGAACACCGTGAGGCTCTGGTATGACCGCCAAGACCGTTCTGATTGTCGATGATGAGGCGTCGATTCGCGAGATGATCGCGGTAGCGCTGGAAATGGCTGACTATCGCGTGCTCGAAGCGGATAACGCCCAGGATGCCCATGCCATGGTGGTCGACCACCAACCCGATTTACTGCTGCTGGACTGGATGATGCCCGGCACTAGCGGTATTGAGCTGGCGAGACGCCTAAAGCGTGAAGAAACCACCGCTGAAATCCCGATTATTATGCTCACCGCGAAAGGCGAAGAGGATAATAAAATTCAAGGGCTTGAAGCCGGTGCCGATGACTATATCACCAAGCCTTTTTCACCCCGGGAATTGGTGGCACGGCTAAAAGCGGTGCTGCGCCGTGCGACGCCACGTGGCGTTGAAGACCCGATTGAGATTAACGGCCTGCTGCTTGATCCGGTGAGCCACCGGGTAAGTGCCCACGGCAAAGCGCTGGAAATGGGCCCCACCGAGTACCGTTTGCTGCAGTTTTTTATGACTCACCAAGAGCGCGCTTACACACGTAGCCAGCTGCTTGACCAAGTGTGGGGCGGCAATGTTTACGTTGAAGAGCGCACGGTCGATGTGCATATCCGCCGCTTGCGTAAAGCGCTGGGCGACGTGCATCAAAACCTGATCCAAACGGTTCGGGGTACCGGTTACCGTTTCTCTGCACGGGTGTAAATGTGCGTTTATGGAGTCGTGAGCTGTGGCGAATAGCGTGGCTGGCCACGCTGGGCACTTGCTTGGGCTGGCTGTTGGGCTCGGCTGGGCTGGGGCTTGCAGCAGGGCTTGCGGGATGCTTGTTTTACCACTTACGACAGTTACGCGAACTCTATTTGTGGCTCACCCTCCACCCTAACGATGAACCGCCTGCCGCTCGCGGGATGTGGGGCGAGCTATTCGATCGTTTATACCGCTATCAAAAAAGTCAGCGCATCACCCAAAGCCGTCTGCGGGCTACTTTGGCACGTATTCAAGAGTCGTCTGAAGCAATGCGTGATAGCGTGGTCATGCTTGATCGCCACGGTGATTTGGAGTGGTGGAACAGCGCCGCCACCGCCATGCTGGGGCTACAAACCGCCCATGATCGTGGTCAACACATTACCAACCTGCTGCGCGACCCGGGCTTTATCAGCTATTTTAATTCGCGTAACTACAGTGAGCCGTTAACGCTCACCTCACCGATTGATGAACGGCGAATCCTGCAGTATCAAATTACCCTCTACGGTGACGACGAACGCTTAGTGATGGCTCGCGATATCACCCGCTTGCATCGTCTTGAGCAGATGCGGCGCGACTTTGTCGCCAACGTTTCCCATGAGTTACGTACGCCGCTGACCGTTCTCTCCGGCTATTTGGAAACCTACAGTGATATCTCCGACCAGCTTCCGCCGCGCTTGGGACGTAGTATTCAGCAAATGCAGGAACAGACCCAGCGGATGCAGAATCTGGTCAACGATTTATTGCTGCTCTCGCGTTTGGAAATTGACCAGGGCGGCCAAGATCATCATCCACTGTCACTCGAGCCTTTACTGCAAAGCGTTTGTGATGATGCGCTGGCCCTATCGCATCAACGTCATACCATCACCGTCGCCCTTGAGAGCGATGCCCGACTGTTAGGCAGTGAACAGGAGATTCGCAGCGCCGTCTCTAACCTTGCCTTTAATGCGGTTCGCTACACGCCTGCTGGCAGCCAAATCACCCTGCGCTGGAAAGCTAGTGCTACTGGTGGCGGCTATATCGATGTGGAAGATAACGGTGAAGGGATTGATCCCGTTCATATTCCCCGACTAACAGAACGCTTTTACCGTGTTGATAAGGGGCGCAGCACTGCGACTGGCGGCACAGGTTTAGGCTTGGCGATCGTTAAGCACGTGCTGTTGCGCCACGATGCGCAACTACAAATTGAGTCCCTTCCCGGCAAGGGTGCGTTGTTTCGCTGCGCCTTCCCCCCCTCGCGTCTTGTTTAATTTAGCAAGTCATCCCATCGCATAATATTTGTAGCAATGTGCAATATTGGCATGCAAGGTTGGTAAAGCTTTACCCATGTGCCATTTTTACACAGCTTAAAGCGTTGTGTCGTGACTCAGTCGATGCCTTTTTGGCATAACTTATTTTTAATTAAGAGACTGATTTTGTTGTTTTTATTTATATGCTTAAGTTTTTTGGCATGCCTTCTGCAGAGTACAGATTGAAGGAAGATGACCGCAGGAATTGCTGGCTTCTCAGTAAGCCTTTCTTTCTTCATTAAGCGGTACTAAACAGCGATCGGAGGTAGGATATGACGTCCAAGGATTTTCTCAAGAAAGCTGGCATTTTAGGTGTATCTTTTGGTCTGATGGCAAGCCCATTAGCTTTTGCACAAACCGATGAAAATTCGGCGATTGACGAAAACCAAGGTATTACCGCTGACGAGCAACCGATGGATTCCCAAGGTACCGGTAGTTCAACTGGCAGTGATACAACAGACATGACTGACGATTTAACCCATGACGAAGGTGATGGTGCCAGCGACATGGATCCGCAATCAAGCAGTCACTCAGACGATGCTGAGTATGACAAGGATGAGCTTGTAGAAGAAAATGGCGGTAGCTAATTATCAATGACCTTTTAGATATCATTAAAAGCTTTTTCAGAGAATGAATAAGCGATTAACAGGATGTTACAAAAGCAAGAATGCTTTTAAGATTCACGGATGAATCAGTAGGCAATCAGAACACTAGTCAGGGTTAATTCCAAGGTTGGAGCCCCGCACAAGGAGTGGAAGCTAGCGTTAGTTATTACCTATAGCCAATTCTGATATCGGGCCCCGCAATGCGGGGCCTAATTTTTGCTGCCTACTTTTTATCTCGCTTATCCCCCCGCTACTTTCTCCCCTATCTTTTCCGCCGATCTTTCTTTGCGCCTCTCTATCCAATGCCATGTCTTGTTTTTTATGAATTGATGCCGTAGCGCTTTGTTGGCATCGAGCCTTTTATTTTGCTGAGTGTGTCATAAAGGCACAGACAGTTTTGCGCATGTGTCATTAGTGCACATGTAATTAGCGTGCTTTTGTTTTTAGCGGTGTATAATTGTGCACAATGTATTTATTTTAAATTATTGATTTATATAATTATTTTATTTTTATAAGAGAGTTGGCATTACATATGCTATCTAGAGGTAGTGAAGCTAGCCGCAGTGAGATCTGGCCAGAGAGCCCTTCTCACTTCACTTCAGCGGTATCAAACGGTCACCAGGAGTAAATAGTATGTTTAACGATTTTGTTAAAAAAGCAGCCGTCGTAGGTCTCTCTTTTGGTTTGCTGGCAAGCCCGCTTGCCTTTGCCCATATGTCCATCGAAGCAAATCAAGATTTGACCGTTGACGATGAGCCTATTCAAGCTCAATCACATCATACCTCGGGTCAGGCTAAATTTAGCCCCTCTGATTTGATGTATGACGAAGGCGACCGCCCTCGAGTCATCAAGGCAGAGTCGCATCACACTAGCGCTCAAGCGGAGTACACAGCAAAAGATTTGACCCAAGACGTAGGTGATGGAAACGTTTGGTAACAAAAATTTGCAATTCTGAAGAAATATATTACGATTAACATGTGAGCTAAACACGCGAAAGCGTGTCACACCGATACGGATGCATATCGATTCAAGGAATGAATCAAACGACAATCAGAGCGTTGGTCAGGGTTAAATTCCAAGGTTGGAGCAGCCCCGCAAAAGGAAAGGAAGCTAGCGCTAGTCATTGTCAAAGTCTTGTGTCCTTAGACCCTGCTGATGCGGGGTCTGATTTTTTGTGGCATCCAACACCTCTCCCACACTATTCTTGTTTTAGTTTAAGGTACGGCTTTCTAGCGGAGCCTAATTTCATTGCGGCGCTATTTATACACTGCCCATCATCAGCCTGCCGGTGGGTTATGTCTCAGGCATCCGGTCTCACAATCATTTTGATCCTAAAGGGTGAGCTAACTTTTTTGACGCCTAATATGCAACGCAAAGCGTAATAGCCGTTCTAATCATCGATGAACGGAATCCATGGATAATGAGGAGAACATCTTGCTGTTAAAAGAAATGAGCCAAAAAGTCGCCATAGTAGGTATTGCTTTTGGTTTGGTCGCGAGCCCCATGGCGATGGCGCACTCATCTATTGAACTGAACCAAGACCGTACCGCTGGTCAGGATGTCATCAACAAACCTGAGTCGCATGCAGCTTCCAAACCATCTCATGTCTCTGCGGGCGACTTGAACCGTGACGAAGCTGATAGCTTGGACTTTTCGCCTTCCAGTAGCCGTCCTTCTACGGCTGAAAAAGGGCCTACTTCTCGCCAAGAGGGTTACACTCCTGGAGAACTCAACCGGGATGAAGGTGATAGCACCGACTGGTAAATAATAGGATAAGTGTAACTGCTAATGTAAGCGTTACTCGCTAAAAACCCCGCTTCGGTGGGGTTTTTGCTATGTGTTAAAAGCCAACGACATCAGTGGTGATGCCCATCAGCAGCTTCGCTACCGTCTTGGGCGCTCTGTATCCAGACCTCGATGTCTACGTCACCTTGTTCAGCGAAGGTGAGCGTGAGGGGAAACCGCTCACCCTCCTTCAGCGGCTCGGTTAAGCCAATCAGCATTAAGTGAAAGCCGCCACCAGGGCGCATGGCATAAGTCTCCCCTGCCTCGACACGAATCTCGTCCACATGCCGCATCTGCATCATATCGCCGTCCATTTGCATATCGTGCAGCTCAACGTTGCTGCTCGCAGGACTGCTCGCGCCAACCAGAGTGACGGGGCTTGAAACGGCGGTGATATCAAGGTAGGCGGCACCGTTTACCGCACCCGGTGGGGTTGGGGTAGCGAAGGGGTGCGCAATGCGAAGAGTCTCTGTTTTTACGTCGTGGGCTAACGCCATAGATGTCATCGAAATAGACATAGCGCCAATCAAGAGTACGCCACCCAGCCAAGCCATCGGTTTTATCATGCGGTGATTCCTTTGTTGTTGATTGAGCCCAGGATAGACGAACAAAACATAAAGGTAGCAAATGACGTAGCCTGGGTAATAGGCGCCTACTGCGGTGTAATGCCACGTGCATCGCCACGTACGTCTCTATAGTGGTCGTCCCACAGCAGTACGGCACCCGCAACGGCGCCGGGAATCAAAAACAGGTTGGCCAGCGGAATCCAGGTAATTAAGGTCACTAACCCCCCAAAGGTGAGGCTTTGCCACCAGCGCTTAGAGAGCCGTTGGCGCATATCGGCAAACGTTACTTTGTTGTTATCCATTGGGTAGTCTAGATAAGTGATTGCCATCACCCAGGCAGAAAACAGTGCCCAGAGTAGCGGAGCAACTATATTGACGCCTGGAATCCAGCTAAGCACAAATAGGCCTGCGGCACGAGGCAGAATATAGGCGAGCTTAACAAACTCGCGTCCCACAGCATCGATGGCTGTTTTGGTCAGGTTTCGGTCATCAATGGGTTCGCGGCCAGTGGCTTGGATTTCAACTTTGGCGGCTAAAAAGCCGTAAAAAGGGGCTGCAATCAAGCTGGTAACCAGCGTGAAGGTAAAAAACACCACCACCAACAGGCTAATCACAAACAGGGGCCAGATAAGCCAGGATAACCAGTCAAGCCAAGCGGGTACCATGCCCATCCAATGGGCGAGCCAGCCATCAAAACGGTTGAGCACAAAGCTGAACATGCTCACGTAGACAATCAGGTTGACCAGAATAGGCAGAAAAACATAGCGGCGCATACCCGGTTGATACACACAGCGTGTACCTCGGCTAAGCGCAGTGACAGCATCCAGCATTTAGGTGAGCTCCTCGTGATTCCAACGTCCAGGCTGCGTGGCAGCCTGGACGTATTGCAGGAGGAAAGCCCCATCAGGTCAAGACTTTTTTGGCACCTGTGGTTCCAGTTCATCGGTGTCGCTATGGCGAATATCCAAACCTTTGACGAGATAGACCACGTACTCAGCAAGGTTATCGGCGTGGTCGCCTACCCGCTCTAGCGCGCGCAGTACCCACATGATGCTGAGTACTGACGTAATAGAGCGTGAGTCTTCCATCATAAAGGTCATTAATGAGCGCATAGCGCTGCTGTACTCGTCATCCACCAGTTCGTCTTCGCGTACGACCTGCATAGCTAGGTCGGTATCAAAGCGGGCAAAGGCGGTGAGCGCATCGCGCAGCATTTTACGTACGTGCTCGCTAATGTGACGCACCTCCACCAGGCCACGAATGGTGCTAGAACTTTCGCTCAGGAGCAGGGCGTTGCGGGCGATTTTACTGGCTTCATCACCAATGCGCTCTAAGTCTGAGGTGGCGCGGATGACGGCCAGCACCAGACGCAAATCGGAAGCAGCAGGCTGGCGGCGCGCCAGTACGCGGGTGCATTCGTCGTCGATTTGCAGCTGCAGGTCGTTGACTTGGCGGTCATTGTCACGCACCTGCTCGGCTAACCGGGTGTCTCCTTCCAGTAGGGCAAAGACAGCGTCCTGCACTTGTTTTTCCACCAGACCGCCCATGGCCATCAGGTGGGTTTTCAGCTCTTCCAGCTCCTGGTTGAACTGGCGAGAGATATGCTGGCTGTGAGAGTCGCTAGTAATATCCATGGAGCACTCCTGACGGTTCAGTTGCTAAGGCCTAGGTGATACGGCCGGTGATGTAGTTTTCAGTGCGTTGCAAACGGGGGTTGGTGAAGACCTGATCGGTAGGGCCGTATTCAACCAGCTCCCCTTGATGCAAAAAGGCGGTGTAATCCGATACGCGCGCCGCTTGTTGCATATTGTGGGTGACCAGGATCAGCGTCAGCTCCGACTTGAGGTTACGGATCAACTCCTCAATTTTGAGGGTTGAAATTGGGTCTAGCGCTGACGCTGGCTCATCAAGCAGCAGCACGTCGGGCTGTACTGCTAAGGTACGGGCGATCACCAGACGCTGCTGCTGGCCACCGGAAAGCTGCCAAGCGGAACGGTGTAGGCGGTCTTTCACTTCATCCCACAGAGCGGCGGAAGTTAACGCCCACTCAATAATGTCGTCCCTTTTGCGCTTGGGCATGCGCTGTTGCAGTCGTAGCCCAAAGGCCACGTTTTCATAGATCGACATGGGGAAGGGGTTGGGCGTTTGAAACACCATCCCGACACGCCGCCGCAGCTCAGTCACATTCATTTGCGGGTCATGAATATCCTGCCCTTCCAGCGTGATTTGGCCGCTGTGGGTGACTGACTCATTAAGATCGTGCAAACGGTTAATTGCCCGTAACAACGTCGACTTACCGCAACCTGACGGGCCGATAAAGGCCGTTACACGATGCCGGGGAACACTGAGGGTTAACTCGCGCAACGCCTCTTTCCCCGCGTAGGCGAGGCTAAAGTGATCGATACTCAGGCAGCTGTGCTCGGACGAAAAGTGCGCCACTGGTGCCTGAGAGGTATTGGCTGAATGTAATGACGCTAGCATTCGTTTCCCCGTTGACGCCTAAGATAATGACGCAGAAATATGGCAGTTAGGTTAAGCACCAGCACAATTAACACTAAAAGTAGCGCTGTGGCGTAAACCAGCGGTATGGCAGCCTGCACATCTTCGCCGTGAAAGGCGGTATCAAATAAATGATAGCCAAGGTGCATGAACTTGCGCTCTAAATGTAGGTAAGGAAACTCACCATCGATGGGCATTTGAGGCGCCAGCTTAGCGACGCCAACCAGCATTAGCGGCGCCACTTCGCCGGCCGCGCGAGCTACTGCTAGAATGATACCTGTCAGCATGGCAGGGGCTGCCATGGGCAGTACAATGCGGGTGAGCATCTCTAAGCGCGTAGCGCCGAGCGCCACGGCGCCTTCCCGCTGCGCCTCGGGAATCCGCGCTAACCCCTCTTCTGTTGCCACAATCACCACCGGTAGGGTCAGCAGTGCCAGGGTGAGCGACGCCCATAACAGGCCGCCGGTGCCAAAGGTGGGCGAAGGTAGGGTATCGCTGAAAAACCACTCATCCAGCGAGCCGCCAATGCCGTAAACAAACACTCCCAAACCAAATACGCCATACACAATCGACGGAACGCCCGCCAGGTTGCGCACACCAATACGTACCAGCCGGGTCAGCCGCCCCTGGTGAGCGATTTCATTGAGATAAATAGCGGCCAGCACCCCAAACGGGGTCACCATCACCGACATTAAAATCACCATCAGCACCGTGCCAAATATCGCGGGCCAGACGCCACCGTCGGTATTGGCGGCCCGTGGCCCCTCACTCAGAAACCGCCAAACTGCATCCCCCCAGGCGAGCGTTTTCTGCCACACGCTCATGGCATTGGGAGCCTGAGCGTTCGCCACGCTGGCCAGCGGTTGGCGCAGGGTTTGGCCGTCCACGGTGGTAAGCAGCAGTTGGCTATCCTGGCGTTGGCTGGCGGGAAGTGCCAATAAAGCGTTTAATCGCTGCCAGGCAGCGTCTCCCTCCCAGCGTTGATCATGCTGCTCAATGGCCACCAAGCGGCCAATAAAGTCACCCCAGGGGCTGCGATCAAGACGAATCAAATCGTCTGGCTGGGCGCGCTCGGCAATTTCATCAATCGCCACCCAGCGCCAGCGAACGCCCTCTATATCCTGGTTGCCGGTAAAGTAGAGGCGTTCATCCCCAGCTCGCTGGGGTAGCGCGACTTCGCGCACAGCTTGACCAGCAAAGGTTTCACCCGAGTCAAGGGTGACCTCTTCCAGCGTAGCGGGCCAAAAGTGCCCTAGCCCGCGTACCAGCAGTAGCGCGAGTAAGGCGCCCAGCATCAGCAGGGAGAGCGCTACGCTGGCTGCGCAAAGCCAGGGCCATACATCATTTACCCGGCTAAAGCGCCGGCGGCGAGAGGCGGTGTGGGTCGCAGAGTTCATCATGTGCCCCCCATCTGGCGGAAGCGGCGGCGTAAACGCTGGCGGACGACCTCGGCAAGGGTGTTGACCAGAAACGTGAAGATAAACAGCACCAGTGCAGCCAAGATCAGCAGATGGTAGGTTTGGCCACCGGGTGACGCTTCAGGCAGCTCAATGGCGATAGCCGCGGCCATGGAGCGCATGCCTTCAAAGGGGCTGGCGCTAAACAGAGCCGTATTACCGCTGGCCATAAGCACTATCATGGTTTCGCCCACCGCCCGGCCCGCACCGATCATTATCGCCGAGAAGATACCTGGGCCCGCTGCCACCAGCGCCACTTTCCATAGCGCCTGCCAGCGGCTGGCCCCCATCGCCTGGGCGCCCTCGATTAAGCTAGCAGGCACATCGGCGAGCGCGTCTTCTGCCAGTGAATATATGCTGGGAATAACGGCAAAGCCCATGGCAATGCCGACAATCAGTGCGTTACGGGTGGCGTAATCCATGCCATAGCGCTGGTCGAGTAGCTGGCGTAAATCACCGCCTAACCACTGCTGCTCCATCCAGGGCGCGAGCCATAGTGCTATCGCCACCATTACAGCGAGCCAGGGAACGAGCCAGAGGCCCGCCCAGGAGAGCGGTAAGCGGCGGCGTAGGCGTGTTTTGGCCCACTGCCAGAGTAAGCCGGCAAGCGCTGCGCTAAGCGGCAGCCAAATGATTAGCACCAAAGCGCTGGCGAGATGGCGTTCTACCCAAGGTGCCAAAATAAGGCCGGCAATAAAGCCCACCACCACACCGGGGATCGCCTCCATCATTTCGAGCGCGGGCTTGATCCGCGAGCGCAGGCGCGCTGACATAAACAGCGCGGAGTAGATGGCGGCCCCCAAGGCCACGGGAATGGCGAACAGCAGTGCGGCTAGGGCGGCTTTGAGCGTGCCCCACGCCAGGGGAGAAAGCTTAGCCAGCGCTAAGGTATCGCCAATCGCCAGCAGCGGCAGGGTTTCCCACACCAAAAAGACACCGATAGCCAGAATTGCCAGCAGCACGCCTATGCCGCCAGCGGTGATTAAACCGGTGGCCATGCGGTCTTGCAGTAGCCTAAGTGGCTGTCGAGAAGAGGTTAACCGAGGTAGGGTCATGTGGATATCATGGCAAAACCGAGGTGATCATAGCGCTGACCAATAGGTAGTGAAAAACCAGAATGTGGTGAAAAACAGTGCATAGACAGGATCCCTACCCTAAGACAATTATGTGTCAGTTAGATGACAGTGGTTTACCACCTCTGTTGTGCACTAAGGACACTGGAGGTTAATGGTACAAAGCCGGATGCGCGCGCAATCTGCTGGCCCTCATCGGACATAATCAACTTGAGCAGTGCCTGCTCGGCGGGGGGTAAGTTCTCCCCCGGCGGTAGGTTCACATAGAGGTAAAGATAGCGCGACAGCGGGTAGTCACCGCTCTGTATAGCCGCTTCATCGGGCGGTATCGCAATGCCATCATCGTTATACAGGCTCAATGCATGCACGGCTGGGGTGAGGTGGTTAAACCCCGCATAGCCCATCGCATTGGCAGATTCGCCAACGGCCGCGACCACCGCCGATGAGCCGGGGTGCTCACTAATGTCGTTACGAAAAAGACCGCCACATAACGCCCGCTGTTGAAATAGCCCATGGGTACCCGAGGCAAGGTTACGCCCATGCAGCGCAATGCTACCAAATGACCAGTCACGGGTTGCCGATAGCTGCTCCCAGCGCCTGATCGGCGTTTCGCCACCGCAGGCCAGCGAGGTTGAGAAGATCGCATCAACCTGCTGGCGGGTCAGAGCGCGCAAGGGGTTATGGCGGTGTACGACTACAATCAGTGCGTCACGGGCGACTTTTAATTCCAGCGGTGGATAGCCATAGCGCTCAATAAAGTTATCACGCTCTTCGCTGGTCATCGGACGAGACATCGGGCCAAGCCGGGTGGTGCCAGCCATCAGCGCCGTGGGCGCACTGGCTGAACCACTTGCTTGAAACTGCAGCTTTACGTCAGGATAGCGGGTGGTGAGGGTTTCACCCCAGCGCAGCATTAGCCCCGCCATAGTGTCGGAGCCCACCGCGCCCAAGGTGCCGCTAATAACTGCTGGCTGCTGCCCCCAGGTCAGGGGCGTTATCAGCATCAGTATAAACGCCACCCAGCTCAGTACGGTGCGACGAACGGCGGAAGTTAACCCCCTATTAATGCAAAGAGTCGTCAAACGAGTATTCAAACGAGCGTCCTCTTATGGTTAACTAAATTCATTCCTTTGTGTTGCGATGCAGCAACACGCATAAACAACGTGCCACTCTGCAACGTTTACAACAATAAACTGACTAAGCGACTAACTCATGACTCTTCTGGAAACCGATTTGGATGACGTACCGGCCCCTCAAGGGCAGCTTACTTTAAAACTACTGGCTTCCCGCCAAGATACCAATTTTTATGGTGATATACCCGGTGGATGGCTGGTCAATCAAATGGATCAAGCGGCTGAGCTGGCGGCCGGTCGTGAAGCGGGTGGTCGCACGGCGACCGTGGCGATTGAAGCCATGGACTTTTTAAGCCCGGTGCGCGTTGGCTCAATGGTCAGCGTTTACACCCAAGTGCAAGAAATTGGTCATAGCTCGATCAAGATTGATGTGGAGGTCTGGGTGCGTCCTCCCCATGGGCAACGCATAGAGGAGCGCCAAAAAGTTACCGAGGCGCGCTTTGTGATGGTTGCGTTGGACGATAATGGGCGCATCCGAGCAGTACATAGCGACTAGCTCACTTCAACTTGAAATAGCAAAAGGGCGCTTAGGGCGCCCTTTTGTCGTGCTTGTCATTTACTTGTCTAGCGGCTCATTAACCGTCGACGTTATCGCGGTTCTTGAGGTAGGCGTATTCACCCACATCGCTGAACGGGCGCAGCAGCTTCTGGAAAGCCGAATAAGACTCGTAAACACGGCGAGACTCTTCGTCGCTGTCGACCTGGCGCTGGATGGCTTCCAGTGAAGAGGTGTGAAGCGCTGCCATTACGTCGTCAGGGAAAGTACGTAGCTGAACGCCATGCTCATCGACCAGAGTTTCCAGTGCTTGCGCGTTGCGGAAGGCAAATTCGCTGATCATGGCCAGGTTAGACGCCCGCGCCGCTTCGCGGATCACGTCCTGCAGGTCTTCTGGCAGGGAGTTCCAGGCATCCAGGTTGATCGTCCCTTCCAGTACCGCAGAGGGCTCGTTCCACGCCGAGGTGTAGTAGTAGTCAGCCACCTGATGCAGGCCGAATGCCATATCGTTATACGGCCCCACCCAGTCAGCGGCATCCAGCGCGCCGGTTTGCAGCGAGGTGAAAATTTCTGAGCCTGGCATAGTAACCGTACTGACGCCGATGCCGTTCATCGCCTCACCCGCCAGGCCCGGCAGGCGAAGTTTCAGCCCCTGCATGTCGTCGAGTGAGTTGATCTCTTTCTTGAACCAGCCCGCCATCTGCGTGCCGGTATTGCCCACGGCAAACGGCTTCAGATTGTGATTGGCGTAGATCTCATCCCAAAGCTCCTGACCGCCGCCGTGGTACAACCAGGCGTTCATTTCGGTAGTCGTCATACCGAAGGGTACAGCGGTAAAGAACTGTGAGGCAGCGACTTTGCCACGCCAGTAGTAAGAGGCAGAGTGGCCCATTTCAGCGGTACCAGCTGCTACCGCATCGAAGACTTCCAGGGCAGGTACCAGTTCACCCGCGCCGTGGACGCGGATCTGCATGCGGCCGTTGGAAAGCTGTTCTACCCGGCGGGCGAAATCATTCGCACCAGTACCCAGGGCAGGGAAGTTTTTTGGCCACGAGGTGACCATGTCCCAGGTGAAGGTTTCTTGAGCGCGAGCACTTGAGGTGGTTACGAAGGGGGCGGCAACGGCCCCGGCGACGCCAAGGCTGGCAGTTTTGAGGAAGTGACGGCGTTGCATGGTGAGCAAAACTCCGGAGATTATAGGATTTTTTTGTCAGCGCGCACAAAGGCGCAATGTCCGTTCGCCAGTATGCGCTAAGCGGGTTTTAATCGGCAAGCCATTGCACTCAACGCCACGCGCGTAGCGGCTTAAAGCGGCGTTAGCTTAGCAAAACCAAGCACTAGCCATTTGACCCCTTCGCCTTCAAAGCTGACCTGTACCCGGGCGCGGGCACCTTCGCCTTCCGCGTTAAGAATAATCCCTTCGCCGAACACCGGGTGCTCAACGCCTTGGCCGACATGTAAGGCGGGTATATCACCGCTGCTCTCGACACTTTGCTGAGCAAAGGAGGTGCGCGACGCGGTGACTGGGCGGGAAATATGCCCGCGCAGACGGACTTCTTCGAGTAGGTGCGGCGGTAGTTCGCGCAAAAAACGCGACGGGCGTGGAAACACTTCTTTGCCGTGCAGGCGGCGGGTTTCGGCGTGTGTGAGGTAGAGCTTCTGCATCGCGCGTGTGACGCCGACGTAACAGAGCCGGCGCTCCTCTTCGAGCCTACCCGGCTCTTCCAGGGACATCTTGTGTGGAAACAGCCCCTCCTCGACACCGGCAATAAATACTACCGGGAACTCCAGGCCTTTGGCGGAGTGCAGCGTCATCAGCTGTACGCTGTCCTCAAACTCTTCGGCTTCGTGGTCGCCTGCGTTAAGAGCGGCCTCTGAGAGAAATGCTTCCAGTGCCGCCATGCCTTCGCCCGCTTCAGGCGCTTCAAAGACATCGCCTTGGGTAAAGGCACGGGCAGCGGTAACCAACTCTTCCAGGTTCTCGACCCGCGCTTGGCCTTTCTCGCCGCGCTCACTTTTGTGATGCTCTATCAGACCCGTGTGTATCGTGACGTGATCGATAATTTCGTGCAGCGCCATGCCAGAGGCATCGTTATCGAGCTGCTCGATCAGGTTGGCGAAGGTTTGCACGGCATTGGCCGCGCGGCCTTTCAAGGTGCCGTCGTTAATCGCATCGTGGAGCGCTTGCCAGAGAGGGATACTTTGTTCCCGAGCGCGCAGGCGGACAATCTCGACCGTGCGCGTGCCGATGCCGCGAGTGGGTACGTTAATCACCCGCTCCAGCGAGGCATCGTCGTCGCGGTTGAGCATCAGGCGAAGGTAGGCCAGGGCATTCTTGATTTCCAGGCGCTCGTAGAAGCGGTGGCCGCCGTAAATACGGTAGGGCATGCCTTGGCGAATCAGCGTCTCTTCCAGCAGCCGCGACTGAGCGTTTGAGCGGTAGAGAATCGCGATATCGCGGCGGTTAAAGCCTTCGTCGACCTTCTCCTTGATGGTATCGACGATATAGCGGGCTTCTTCCAGGTCGTTAAACCCAGCGTAAATTGAGATCGGCTCGCCTTCGATGCCGTCAGTCCACAGGTTTTTACCCATCCGCTCGCTGTTGTGGCTGATCAGCGTATTGGCGGCTTCCAGGATGGCGCTGGTGGAGCGATAGTTCTGTTCAAGCCGTACGGTGTGGGTTTGCGGAAACTCTTGCTCAAAGCGGCTGATATTCTCCACCTTGGCACCGCGCCAGCCGTAGATCGACTGGTCGTCATCACCCACCGCCGTCATCGGCGTCTTCATGCCGGTGAGCAGTTTTAGCCAAGCGTATTGCAGGGTATTGGTATCTTGGAACTCATCTACCAGTACATGACCAAAGCGCTCCTGGTAGTGGTTTAACAGCGCCGGGTTGTCGCGTAGTAGCTCCAGGCTTCGCAGCAGCAGTTCACCGAAATCGACCAGGCCGCCGCGCTCGCAGGTGAGCTGGTAGCGCTCGTAGAGCTCAACCATCTGGCCCATGTAGGCATCGCCATCCACATTGACCTGGTGCGGGCGCAGCCCCTCCTCTTTGCAGCCGGAGATAAAGTGCTGCACTTGGCGGGGTGGGAAGCGTTCATCGTCGATCGAGTAATCTTTCAGCAACCGTTTGACCAGGCGTAGCTGATCGTCAGAATCGATAATCTGGAAGTGTTGCGGCAGCTTGGCGTCCTGCCAATGGGTGCGCAGCAGGCGGTGGGCGATGGAGTGAAAGGTGCCTACCCACACATGGCGCATCGAGATGCTCAGCAGTGCCTCAAGGCGGGTGCGCATCTCTTTGGCGGCTTTATTGGTAAAGGTCACTGCCAGCAGAGCATAAGGGGACAGCCCTTCGGCCTGCATCAGCCAGGCGATGCGATGCACCAGCACGCGGGTTTTACCGGAGCCTGCGCCTGCGAGCACCAACAGATTACCTTGGGGGGCGCTCACTGCTTCGCGCTGGGCGGAGTTGAGCTGATCGAGAATCGCCGTGACGTCGTCCATAGTAGCCGCTGCCGGATCAAAAAATAGGCGGCTAGTCTAGCACAGCCAGCGAACTGGCTGTGTATACAGGTGTAGTGATTGCAGTTATTCGCAACTGCTACCTTTAAAAACTTTCTAACAGCGCCCTCGCGTAAGCCTGTCCTCGGCACCGAGGCTTATAGTTATGGCAGCGCTAAGAAGCTAATTATTCTTCTGGGAAACGCAGCGTATTCAGGCTCTTTTTAACTGCTTTGAGCTGTTCGGCGAGTTTCGGCCCGCGGGTTTTGGCCACACCCACGGCGAGTACATCGATCAGCACCAGATGGGCAATGCGCGAGCTAAGCGGGGTGTAAATCTCGGTGTCTTCATGAACATCGATATACAGCGGCAGGCTGACCTCTTCGGCGAGTGGCGAGCCGCTGGGGCACAGGCCAATGACTGTTGCACCCGCCTCGCGAGCCAGGCGTACGCTGGCGACTAGCGCTTTGGTACGGCCGGTTTGTGAAATTGCCACCACCACATCGCCATCGTTCAAGGTCACTGCCGACATATTCTGCATATGCGGGTCGGCGTAGGCAGAAGTGGAGATCTGCAGGCGAAAAAACTTGTGCTGGGCATCAAAGGCCACTGCACCGGAAGCCCCAAAGCCATAGAACTCGACCCGGTTGGCCATCGCCAGGGCGTTTACCGCACGGCCCAGGGCATCGTTATCCAGCCGGTCACGAACCGAGAGCAGTGTACCCACGGTCGAATCGAAGATGCTGTGGGAAAATTCAGCGACCGAGTCGCTGTCGTTCATGGAGAATTGCGCGAACTGACTGCCGCTGGCCAGCATTTGCGCCAGCTGTAGCTTGAAATCCTGAAAGCCATTGCACCCCAGCGCACGACAAAAGCGCACCACGGTAGGTTCGCTAACGGTGGCTTCGGTGGCCAGATCCACAATGCGCATGTGGATGACCTCTTCGGGGTTGCGCAGTACAAAACGCGCCACTTTTTGCTCGGAGCGTCGAAAGTGCTCCATGCGGCGTCTCATTTCATCGAACAGGGCGCGACTCACGTTCAGCTCCTTGGGTGCTCAACCAACAGGTAGTCAACAGTACGCCAATATACAGTCGTTTTAAACGACCGTTTCTGCCTATCTGCTCACTGTGATGCTTCGTATTGCTTCAATGCGATAAGGACAGTATGCCTCAATGAGCCCATAGGGCCACAAACTATTAGGCAGTGATCCAACAGCGTTTAAGGTCGTTAGTCAGTTTTTTTAAGATTGGTCATCATTTTGTCAAGTAGGTTATAGTAATAATTGAAGTGCCGCACTGCATCATCACAGTCGTCACGGATGCAGGTGGACGAAGGCATATTCATCTGGAGGAACGTCGATTATGAGAAACGTCGAACGAATCACCTCGGTTAAAAGCGAATTGCTCGACATCTTTATGAGTATGGAAGTCGATGAGCATGCCCAGCGCCAGCGCAGCGCTGCCCAACGCAGCTTAAGAGCGCGGCGGGGTATTGAGCTTCATCGTGAGTTTCAAAAGTTATCGCGGGATATCGCCCCCTTGCCCGATGAAGATCGGCAAGAGAGCGAATTGCACTAAGTTTTAGGATGCCAAGAGGTTAGGGGCGCAACTATTATCTGCGCAGAACCTCGCTGCCCTGCCGGCTAGCAGGGCCTTGGCGGCTCAGCTTAGATTAGCCCTGTTACGAACACGGCAACAACGCCAGCGGGCGCTACATAGCGCGCGATAATGTTCCATACGCTCTTGCCGGTCGCTGAAAGACCCAGTTCGTCTTCCACGCTGCTGCGCTCCAGGCACCAAGCGGTGAATAGAATCGCACCCAGCCCCGTCAGCGGCAGCATTATTTTGCTGGTCAGCGTATCCAGCAGGTCAAACACGCCCAGTCCAAACAGCAGCGGTTCGCTCCACACGTTAAATGACAGCAGCGCTGCAATACCCAGCAACCAAGCACCCACACCGGCCACAACGGTAGCCATGACGCGGCCTAGCGGCGTGCGCTCTTCAATGAATTCCACCACGGGCTCAAGCAGTGAAATGGCCGATGTTAATGCCGCAAACGTCAGCAGCAGAAAGAACATCAAACCTAAAAGTAAACCACCATCAATATTGCCAAAGGCCAGTGGTAGGGTGACGAAAATCAGCCCTGGGCCCGAAGCGACATCCAGATTATTAGCAAACACGATCGGGAAGATAGCTAAACCCGCGCCTAAAGCGATGACGGTATCCATGATGATGACCGTGCGGGCGGTTTGCAGCAGATCGATCTCTTTGTCCAAATAAGAGCCGTAAGCCATCATGATGCCCATACCCAGTGAGAGGGTGAAGAAGGCGTGGCCCAAGGCGGCTAGCACGGTTTCTGCTGTGAGCTTGCTCCAGTCCGGGTTGAACATATACGTCAACGCCTCGCCAAAGTGGCCGGTTGTCATGCCATAACCGATCAGCACGACCAGCAGTAGTGCGAGGACTGGCATCAGAATGCGTACAGCGCCTTCAAGGCCTTTGGTAACGCCGCGGGCGACAATCCCAATGACCAGCAGCATAAACACGGAGTGGCCCAGCAGCAGCAACCCAGGGTTACTCAACATGCCATTAAATAGCGCGCCAATGCCATCGGCATCTTGACCGCTAAAAGCACCGCTCACCGAGTTGACGGTGTAGTAGAGCGACCAGCCGCCAATCACGCTGTAAAACGACAAAATCAAGAAGGCCCCGACAATGCCGCTAATGCCCACGATGGCCCAGGCTTTGGGCTTTTTCGCCGTGCGCGCTAGCTCTGACATGGTGCTGGCGGGGTTCTTCTGGCCGCGCCGCCCCAATAGCCACTCAGAGACAAGAATGGGCAAGCCGATCAGCGCGATACAGAGCAAATACACAAATACGAAAGCAGCGCCGCCGCTTTCACCCACCATATACGGAAATTTCCAGATATTCCCTAGACCCACCGCTGAACCAGCGGCGGCCAGCACAAAGGTCATTCGCGATGACCACTGCGCATGCGCAAGCTTCGCCATACATCACCCATTAAGTCGATTGTTGTGTAAGTCACTGCGTGTTGAACACGCTAGTTTTCGGAAAATTGCGTCATTGCCAGCGTACTTTTCCGAAAGTAAGCGCAATTTATCTGATCGACCGCAAGCATGCCAGTTAGCTGACCTAAAAAGGTGGGTTAAAACAGTTGGCTTTGCTTTTCACCCGCGAAGGGGCCAAGAGCGGGTAATGGCGTCACTTCTCCTAGTGCGTTATAGAGTAAGCGGGCCATGTGGGGAGACTCGCGGTTGTCCGCAGTATGCACAAATAAGAAAGGGGTTTTCCCCTGACTTATCCACAGCTTTAGGCGGGCTTTCCAGGCGGTGAAGTAGTCACTATTAATCGTTTTGTCAATATGGCCAATAAAGCGAATGACAGGAAAATTTGCCGTGGAAAGCACGTGTAGCGGGAGTTTCGGCTTTTCTTGCTGGGCGTGGGCCAAGCCCAAATGGTCATTTTCCGGGGTTGAGAAGAGCGGGCGCACGTCGAGCATCACGCGGTTGGCCGAATAAGTTATCAACAGGCGGTTAAGGGCAATTTCGGCGGCCCCTTTGTGGAAAAACTCAGGATGCCGAACCTCGACCGCGCAAGGCAAATGGGTAGGCCAAGCGGCAAGTAGCGCTTCAAGCTGGGGAAGCTCTTGGGGGCCGAAATCTCGTGGTAGTTGCACCATGGTGGGGCCAAGGCGGTCGTGCAGAGGTTCTAGCGCCGCTAAAAATGCCCAGGCCTCCTCTAACCGCGTTAGCCGTTGATCGTGGGTTACGCTGGCAGGTAATTTAAAACAAAAGCGAAAGTGGGATGGTGCCTGGCGCGCCCAGGCAGCAATGGTGTCCGGCTTTGGGGTACCGCTATAAAAGGTAGTGTTGCCCTCAACGCTGGAAAACACCGCCGCGTAATCGCTTAGCAGCTCAGTTTTGGCGTGGCGTGGATAAAGGTTGCCCAGCCAGTCTTGATTGGCCCACATAGGCAAGCCTAGATAAAGAGGAAGCGTCATGGGTGCCAGCCTACATCGACAAGATCAAGCGCTAATGTAACAGGTTAAGAGCCTTGCCCGTTAAGCGTGAATGGCGGCTCTAAAACGTCTATAGATGCGGCGCCAGTATGCCGTGGGTGAGCAGAGGCTGGCGCACTGGCGGGTTAGCAGCTAATGGTGGTGCGGATAAGACGCGCTTTTGATTGCAGCAGCGGCAAGTACTCTTTGAGCAGGGTGTCTAAATCGATACGTGCCGCGTTGGTACTAATGTTAATAGCCCCTAACAGTTTGCCATTCGCATCAAACGCCGGTACCGCCAGCGAGCGTAAGCCTGAATCCAGCTCTTGATCGGCAATGGCGTAGCCTTGCTGGCGGGCCTTGTGAATACACTTTTTTAGTTCGCTTTTAGAGGTAAAGGTTTTATCCGTATGGCGCTGTAGGGTTATTCGCTCTAAGTAGGCATCCAACTCAGCCTCTGACAGCTGGGCTAGCAGAACGCGCCCCATTGAGGTGTATGCGGCCGGTAAACGGGTTCCTATGGACAGAGTAATGGCCATCAAGCGGTGACGCGCCGCTGAGCGCGCAACATAAATGACATCATCGCCATCAAGTACACCCAATGAGGATGACTCACCGCATTCGTTGGTTATCTCCTCCAAATACTGCTGAATAGCGCTGCGATAATTATTGGCGGACAAAAACGAGTAACCCAGTTGCAGTACTCGCGGCGCTAGCTCAAAGTAGCGCTGCTGTTTGCGCACATAGCCGAGTGCATGCAGGGTGAGCAGAAAGCGTCGGGCCTTGGCCCGGTTCATGCCTGTGCGTGCGGCCACTTCGCTAAGCGTCATCCTTGGGTGGCCCTCATCAAATGCTAAAATCACTTCCAGGCCACTCGCCAGCGCTGTCACGAAGTCGCGGTCATCGGGGGTTAACATTTCATCCTGAAGCTGTTCTTCCATCGGTGTCCACTCATCGGAATAGGCGTAAATTTTAAAGATCAATATAGCATATTGTTCGAATGGCGAACATGTATGCGCGACTTTGGCTGGCGAATATATTCGCCGTGTACGGCGCTATAAACGGTTGAGCGCTTGAACCAATGTGCGTAGATCTTTAATCGTGATGACATCGGCTGGGAAAGGAGATTGAGCGGGATTCGCTGTAACACCGACAAAAAGCGTTCCGTTTGAGCGTGCGGCGCGATAGTCATTATACGAATCGCCAATCATAACGGTGGCTTTCACTGCTAGTTGGTGTCGGGTGAGTAAGTTGCGTAAGCCCGTGGCTTTGTCTGGGGGCGCTCCCACCACCTCTTTAAAGTAAGGCGCCAACTGGCGCTGCTCCACAATGGCCTTGAGTTCCTGTTCGGGGGTGGCAGAGAGCAAATATAGCCACTGGTGGTGGTGCCAATCGCTTAAAAATTCTAGCGCTCCGGGAATGGGCGGTGCGGTCAGTAAGTGCTCTTCGACACTGGCTTTAAATTGCTCACAAAGCGCCTGAATACGTGCGTCACTGGCTCGCTTGCCCAGGATGTGTTCTTCAATATGGCGAAACTTGACCTCTCTAGGCTGACCACCGCGTCTGCTAAGGTAGGCCACGATGGCGCGGTACTGAGCTTCCGGCGCTTGACAGTATACGTCGGCAAACGCCTGGCGTTTTAGGGTTGCTGAATCGAGAACAACGCCATCGAAGTCAAACACCAATGCATAAGAAGGAATCGTATCGTCATCACTCACGGAACTACTCCGCTGGCTAGGTTCCAGGCAAAAAACGGCACTATACCTAGGCGACAAGTGCCGTTACACGAACATTAGCTACGTTTGAAGCGTGAATATAACCAACTTTTTAGGGGAGTATTGCCTAGTAAAACCAGCACAATCACTGAGGTAAGCACTAATGAAAGTGGGTTGATTACCAGCGCGAGTAGGAAATCCGTACTGCTGTCACCGACCGATGACATAGCCTGTCGGTAAGATTCATCCAGCAGCGGGCCAAGAATGACACCGAGAATAATCGGGCCCATCTGAAAGCCAAACATCTTCAGCCAGTAGCCCAATATGCCAAAGCCTAGCATCCAATAAACTTCTGTCATGCTGCTGTTAAGCGAGTAGGTACCTACCACACACAGCACCAATATCAGCGGGATCATAATGGCTTTAGGCACTTCAACAATTTTTGAAAAAAGCTTAATACCGGTGAGCCCAAAGATGAGCAGGAATATATTGGCCAATGCTAAATTGCCGACCGTAAACCAAAAGATATAGGGTGTTTCGATCATCAGCATTGGGCCTGGATTCAGGCCATGAATGACTAGTGCACCGATAATAACGGCGGTGACTGCGTCACCCGGCATGCCGAGGGTAAGCATAGGTACGTAAGCGCCACCCACTGCTGCGTTATTGGCGGTTTCAGGTGCCACAAGCCCTTCATACGCGCCTTCACCAAAAGGCACTTCAGGGTTTTTAACTGTGCGCTTGGCGTGATCATAAGCAAACAGTGATGCAATATCTCCGCCAGTACCGGGGAGAGCGCCAACCACGACGCCGATAATAGACGTGCGTAAAGAAAGCGGTAAAAACTTGAGCACCATATTAAGAGGCGGAACGATCTTATCGACGTTCTGTTTAACGGGCACTTTGGCCATATTATGTAGCTGGTAAAACGCTTCCGCGACACCAAACAGGCCAATCATGACCACCACGTAATGAATCCCGCCCAGCAGTTCCATACTACCCATGGTTAGGCGTGGCTGGGCGGTTACCATGTCCATGCCGACCAACCCAATGGTGGCCCCCAGGGCGACAGAGAAAATACCGCGTGCAAGCGATTTACCCGATAGCGAGCTGACCAATAGTAAACCCATGACGGCGATTAAAAAGTAGTCGCGGGGGGCAAATTTAAGAGCAAGATCGGCAAGGTGCGGGGCCGTGGCAGCGAGTACGGCCACACCAATCAAGCCACCGATGACCGACATCACGGTGCTCAGACCGATCGCTTTGCCCGCTTCACCTTTCTGGGCTAACGGGTAACCGTCGAAAGCAGTTGTGACCGCTGATGGGGCGCCAGGAATATTGAGCAGGATGGCCGTGCGCGAACCGCCGTAAACGCCGCCGACATAAATACCCACCATCAGCGCTAGCGCGTTATTAATGTCCCAGGAAAACGTAAATGAAATCAGAATGGAGACGGCCATCGTAACCGAGAGGCCGGGAATAGCGCCGATGTAAATACCGGCGATCACGCCCAGGGCAGTTAAGCCCAATAGACCTGGATCAAGCCAAGCCATGAGCAGATAGGAGAAGGTATCACTCATTGGATGCCTCGGGGTTCATTATCAAGGAAGATAGACACGAAACACTATCGTGAAAAGTACATAAATTACCGCAATGGCAAGCGAAGCAATCACTAGAGAACTAATGATTTTTCCTTGACGATAATAAATGAACATAGCGGCTAAAAAGATAAAGGTGCTTACATAGAAGCTTGTCCATACGATAGCTACTAAATAGAGCATCGATACTATCGAGAACACCACAATATGCGTTTTAAAATGCTCATGTAAAAACACTTTAAACTCTTGGCTAGCGCTGTGAATTTGGGGATCTCGCTGCTTGCGCCGATGGCTGAAGATAATGGCTATTGAGGAAGCGAGCATTATCAAGGCGAGCCCGACAGGAAATGAGCCAGCGGAGTTCAGCTGCACCCCATTATCGATACGATAAGCCTCGTAGAGGACGCCGACACTAAACAGCAGAAGCAACCAGTCAAAGACCTTTTCTCCCGCCCGAACGCGCTCAATTTTTTTAGTCATACAGAGACTCCAAGGGGACAGGTGGTAATCCTGTCCCCTAAGTCATAGGAAGATAGCGTTAGGGGCGTGGAATACCTAACTCTTCAGGGGATTTTTCGACCGCATCCGCTTCGAACATTGACCATGCTGTGACGGATTGCCAGTTATCCAGGTATTGCTGCGCTTCTTCACCGTTGAGGTTGAGCGATTCGCCACCAAAATTAGCTAAGAACTCTTGGAAACCATCGCTGGCAACGGCCTGCTCGTAAGCATCTTCCAAGGTAGCTTTTACGTCATCGGGTGTATCTTCACGCACAAAGACACCCCAGAACGGGCCCCAAGGCAAGAATGAATCAAGCTCTGGGATAGCATCGGTGATCGGCGGAACGTCCGGCAGATCCTCCAGTTCTTCACTACCCAGCACGGCCAGGCCCTTCAGGCGGCCCGCGCGGATTTGTTCGGCCACAGCAGAAAGACTTAGCGGCATAAAGTCGATATGTTCACCCAGCAGTGCCGTAACACCAGGTCCATCTCCACCGAAGGTCACTGTGCGAACATTAAGATCGTCGACAGAGTTGATCATTGCGTGAATCGTACTGGGCAAGCCACCGGCACCGGTACCGCCCATTTTGAGCTCGTCGGGGTTTTCGTGGGCGTACTCAAGCAGCTCAGCGAAAGTATCGAATGGGCTATTAGGATGGGTGGCAATGACCACCCGGCCTTGGCCGATAATATTGATAGGATACATATCATCGTAGGTGAAATCGGCTAAGCCCATTAGTGGGTATAGCTGGGGATTCTCTGCACCAAACAGCAGGTTATAGCCGTCAGGGCGCTGGCGCATGACGTGGTTCATGCCAATAACGCCAGTACCCCCTGGACGGTTGGTGAGAACAATAGTGGTATCCAGAACCTCTTCCACGTGGGGCGTCAGGCTGCGTACGACGTTGTCGGTGGCGCCCCCGGCTCCCCACTGGATGGTACCTTGAATGTTACGGTCAGGATAATCGGCGAGGGCGCCCCCCGCGACTGCCAAAGAGCCGATAGCGATAGCCAACTGGGTGAAAAGTGGCTTAGTCATAATGCTTATCCTCCAACGAGTTATTATATTAGTTGCTGCCAAAGGCGATATTAGTTCGCCTTACGAACTTAAGTGCTTAAGGCGAACACTAGTGATCGCTATGGCGGCTGTCAATCAACAAACCTTCGTATAAGACCAAGGTTTAATATTGCGTGAGGGCCGTTACAAGGCAGTACTAAACATGCTGTTTTAGCAGGTGTTAATAGAGTTTTGGGCGCATTAGCCATTGTTTCTGATAACAATAAACCTCTATTACCTCTATATAGTAACGGTTTTTGATAGGTGTCGTGTTAGTCGTATAGGGAACAGGTTGCCACACCCCCCGTCCTATCGTGCATAATGCGAACTAAAGAACGCTATGCGAACAATGGTCACCTATACTGAAAGCCATTAGCTCAGCCATAGCGACACATAATAGTCGTGGTGCTAGAGCTCATTCGCTTGAAAGCACTACCTGGGAGGATGCTATGCGCGCAATCGCCACTGTTTGTTTAAGCGGAGACCTGCGAACTAAGCTGGAAGCCATTGCCCGTGCCGGTTTTGATGGCGTAGAAATATTTGAAAACGACCTGCTCTCTTTTGATGGCTCGCCGCAGGAAGTGCGTGCGCTGTGTGAGCGCCTGGGGCTGAAGATCGTTGCCTTTCAACCGTTTCGCGATTTTGAGGCGATGCCGGAGCCGCAGCGCAGCCGCAATCTAAAGCGTGCAGAGCGAAAATTTGAACTGATGGAGCAGTTAGGCACTGATTTTCTGCTGGTGTGTAGCAATGTATCCCCTCAGGCCATGGACGATATGGATCGCGTAGTGGCCGATTTGCGCGAGCTTGCCGAGCTGGCAGCGAAGCGGAATATTCGGGTGGGGTTTGAAGCGTTGGCCTGGGGGAGGCATATTTCTGACTACCGCGATACGTGGGAAGCCGTGCGGCGCGTCGATCATCCTAATTTGGGCATTGTGCTCGACAGCTTTCACATTCTATCGCGTGGCCATGATCTCTCTGCCATCGGCAAAATCCCTAAACAAAAGATCTTCTTCGTCCAGGTGGCAGATGCGCCGCTGCTGGATATGGATGTACTGCAGTGGAGCCGTCACTTCCGCTGCTTTCCCGGCCAAGGTCGCCTACCGCTGAAAGCCTTCATGGCCGAACTCGCCAAAACCGGTTACGACGGCCCGCTGTCGCTGGAAATTTTTAGCGACGCCTTTCGCGCCGCACCAACTGAAATCACTGCCCTGGATGGTCTTCGTTCGCTCATTCTGCTCGAAAACCTTATCGAGGAGGGCCCCTGGGCAAGCCCTATTCCCCCGGCGCCCAACTACAACGGCATTCATTTTATAGAGTTTACCCTCGACGAAGAGAGCGCCGCGCCGCTCGGCGAATTTATCGATGCACTGGGCTTTCGTCATGTAGGCCGCCATCGCTCCAAAAATGTCGAGCTCTGGAAGCAGGGTGAGATTCATCTGGTGCTCAATTTTGAAACGGACAGCTTTGCCCATACTTTCCGGCTGCTTCACGGCACCTCAGTGTGTGCGGTGGGTTTCCGTGTTGATGATGTTGAACGCGGGCTTGCCCGTGCAAAAGCATTTAAAGCACAGACATTCCGTGGCCAGGTGGGCGAAGGCGAGATGGAAATCTCAGCGCTGCGGGGTATAGAAGGCAGCCTTGTTTACCTGGTGGATGATCAAGCGGCTGAGGACTTGCAGTGGCGAACCGATTTTGAACTGTTTGACCAAGAGAGCCGCAATGAGGCCGGTCTCACCCGGGTAGATCACCTCTCTTACGTACTGCCCGCTACGCAGCTACTCAGTTGGCAGCTCTTTCACCGCACCGTATTTGGATTTAACGCGGCCGCAGAGAACGAGATCATCGACCCAAGGGGCATGATGATCAGCCAAGCGGTGATTAGCCCAGAGCAGAGTATTCGCATCCCGTTGACGGTTTCACAGGCCCAGGATACCCAGCCAGGGCGTTTTCTGAGCGAGTTTCGCGGTGGCGTGCAGCAGATCGCCTTTGAAAGCCACGATATCTTCGCCACGGTTGATGAGCTACAAGCGCGCGGCTTGCCGCTGCTGAAAATTCCGCAGAATTACTACGACGATCTTGAAGCACGCTACGGGCTGGAAGAGGAGCTGTTAGAGGCAATGCGTAAGCGCAATATTCTGTTTGATCGCAACGACGAAGGCGACTTCTTCCACGCCTATACGGAAACTTTCTCGGGCCGATTTTTCTTCGAAATCGTTGAGCGGCGTGGCGCCTATCAGCAGTTTGGCGCCGCTAACGCGGGCATTCGCTTGGCCGCTCAGGCCGCCCAGCGCTAATTAGCAACACGAAATCATCGTGGAGAACAGTGACCGAATTTATTTGCGGCGGCAAAGCAAGCGGGCACTACGGCGGTTAGCGGTGTTAGCCTATTTGTGTTTCAAGGCGTCGACGCCTCCAAGCGCGCAGCGGCTGATCAGCAGTCCGCTACGCTATTTGCCCACTACCATCGTGAACTGCTCAAGGAAAACGATACATGAGCCAAGGTAAAGTGTTAGTGCTGCACGGCCCTAATTTGAATCTGCTCGGCACTCGCCAGCCGGAAATCTATGGCTACGAGACCCTGGAAGACGTCAATAACGCGCTGCGGGAAAAAGCCGTTATGGCTGACTGGGAGCTTAACTGCCTGCAGAGCAACCATGAAGGCGCGCTAATTGACGCTATTCATGCGGCACGGCTGGATGGCACTCAGGCGATTATCATCAATCCCGCTGCCTATACCCACACCTCGGTGGCTATTCTGGATGCGCTTAACGCTTTTGAGGGCCAGGTTATCGAAGTGCATATTTCTAATGTGCACAAGCGCGAAAGCTTCCGCCACCACTCCTATGTATCGCTGCGCGCCGATGGCGTTATCGCTGGGCTGGGAACACAGGGATATCAGGCGGCTTTAGACGCCCTTATGAAGTCGGCAAGCACTTCATAAGGTGAGACTTCAATAACGGGGAAAGTTGTTATGGCGTAGCCGGAAGCTGTCAGCGATGAGAATCCTGCTGCGCCCTATGAATATCTGCCAACTCTAATGTATAAAGCAGTGTCTGTTGATTAGCTTATTAAGTTAAATACACTTTAGTTTCAGTTATTTATACTAAAGTCGTGTTTTTTATGACTAAAGTAAAAGAGTAATCTCGTTGTATGTAGCGCGAATAGATGTACGAAATGCGAACATAAAAACAAAGCAATAATAGGAAGTTAAAATGAAAAAAATCTTTGCCGCAACCTGTCTCGCCGTTTGCAGCAGCGCCTTGGCTCTCGGTCTCACTGTTTCCTCCGCTAGCGCCAATGAGTGGCCGACTAGCGATATTCGCCTGGTCGTTCCTTATGCGCCGGGTGGCACTACCGATGTCTTGTCCCGTCGCGTTGCTGATCTCCTCCAGCAAGAACTTGATGCCAATGTCATTGTAGAAAACCGCCCAGGCGCGGGCTCCACTGTCGGCACCGGCAGGCTCGCCCGCGGTGGCCGTGATGCTGACCACACCATCCTGATGGCATCCCCAGGGCACACGATTGGTGCCGCGATCTACCCAGACCTGGCCTACGACCCCGTTGAAGATTTCGTTTTTCTACAAAATATGATCGATATTCCCAATGTCATGGTGGTGCCCGCAGACAGCCCCTATGAGAATGTTATTGAGTTTATCGAAGCTGCGAAAGAAGACAACATGACCTTCAGCCACAGCGGCGTAGGTAGCTCCATTCATATGTCGGGTGAGTTATTCAAAACGCTGACCGAAACGAATATGACGGCAGTGCCTTTTGCGGGTAGCGGCGCGGCGCTTCCTGCGTTGCTGAGCGGCGATGTGGATGTTTCGTTTGAGAACATGCCAGCGGTGCTCTCGCACATACGTTCAGGTGATCTACGTGCGCTGGCGGTTACTTCTGCCGAGCGTTCCGAGTACCTTCCCGATGTCCCGACGTTGTCAGAAATCGGTGAATATAACCTCGACCAGTTCATCACGACTGCCTGGTTCGGCCTGATTGCGCACAGCTCTTTCCCTGAAGAGGCCCAGAGCACAATGCGAGAAGCGCTAGCCAATGTCATGGAGCGCGAAGAGTTTCTGGATTTCGCCGAACAGCTGGGTGCTGAGCCGGGCCAAGTGGCCGGTGATGAGTTCAAACAGTTTATCGCCGATGACCTGCAGCGCTGGGAAGAGGTTGCCGAGCAGGCTGGTATCAGTCAATAAGTTCAGTAACCCCCAATAAGCTAAGGCGAGGGCTATGTCCTCGCCTCTCTTATTTGTTAGGAGAAGGCAGCGATGACGACATCGGATTCCCATCGCAGGGTGAGGATAAAGGACATCGGCGATGTGATAGCAGGCGCTGTCCTGCTGGGATTTGCCCTTGTGCTGGTCTTTTACCTGGTACCCAACTACATCAATGAGCCGCCCATTCTGCAAAACCCGATGATGTCGCCCCGCTGGCTGCCCACGATCGTGGGTTGGTTGATTTTGCTGTTTTCCATTCTGCTCATTCTTCAAGGCTTACTGGTAACAGGTGCTCGCGAGGAAGATGAGCGAGCGATTGAAAAGGGCTCGCCGCGGCGTTTCTTTATGATGGTCGTTGCGTTAGTGATCTACGTTGCCCTGTTTGAAACGATGGGCGCGGTGTTCTGTGGCATTCTGGCTACCGTGGTCTTATTCGTAGCTCACCCCGTTCGCACGTGGTGGGTGTATAGCTTGGCCTTCCTGTTTCCCATCGTCGTTACATTCTTATTTGTTGAAGTGATGAATGTACCGCTTCCGATAATGCCGTTTTGGCTCTGATTGACTGATTCTCGTACTAGGTGAGCTATGGAAAATTTTTCGGAAGTCATACACCTATTCTTTACCCTGGAGAACTTCCTGGCGATCGCCGTGGGGGTTGTCATCGGTGTGGTGGTGGGTTCGATCCCAGGATTAACCGCGACAATGGCGGTGGCATTAGCGCTGCCCTTCACCTTCTCAATGCAGCCGATTGCCGCCATCTTGCTGCTAGTGGGGATTTACAAAGGGGGGATGTACGGTGGTTCGATTACGGCGATCTTGATACGCACGCCAGGCTCTCCTGCTTCTGCCTGTACGCTGCTTGACGGCTATCCCATGGCCCAGCAGGGGCATGCGAAGAAAGCCCTCAAGGCGGCGCTATACTCTTCGGTTATCGCCGATTTTATCTCCAACATCGCGCTTATCTTCTTTGCCGCTTATCTGGCTAAGATCGCGCTTAATTTCGGCGCCCCGGAA
Organism: Vreelandella titanicae; assembly: GCF_014697095.1. Lineage (NCBI taxonomy): Bacteria > Pseudomonadati > Pseudomonadota > Gammaproteobacteria > Oceanospirillales > Halomonadaceae > Vreelandella > Vreelandella titanicae. The sequence goes on from NZ_CP059082.1 coordinate 1,079,692, forward strand.
TTTTTCTGGCTGATCTGCTTCTCGCTGACCATTATTATTTCCTTGGCCAGTGGCTCGATGATTAAAGGTTTAATGGCGGCTTTGCTGGGCATTTTGCTTTCCATGGTAGGGCTTGACGATGTCTTTGGCTCTCAGCGGTTGACCTTTGGCAGCTACAACTTAATGGATAGCATCTCCTTTATTCCTTTGTTGATTGGCCTGTTCGCCATACCGGAGATTATTGAGTTTTATCGCAAAAAAGCGGTGCCGCATATTAAGGCTAAGGCCAGTGGTGCTGGCTTGGCGTTTTCCGAACTGAAGCGCTGCATGTCGAGCATCGTACGGGGCAGTTTAATTGGGGTCATCATCGGCGCGATACCGGGTACTGGCGCCACCGCGGCGGCGTTTATTTCTTACAGTGATGCGCGTAGGCGCTCGCCTAATAAGGCTAATTTCGGTAAAGGTGAAGTCGAGGGTGTTGCGGCCGCGGAGGCGGGCAATAATGGCGTCGCGGGCGCTACCATGATCCCTCTGCTCTCGTTAGGTATTCCTGGTGATGTGATTACCGCGATTATCCTCGGCGCCTTTATGGTGCATGGTTTGACGCCTGGCCCGCTGATGTTCCAAGAGAACCTATCACTGATTTATGCGCTGTTTATGGGCATCATGCTCAGCTCCGTTATTTTGCTGGTGGTGGGTAATGTGGCAATTAAGTACTTCTCATTAATTGCTGATATTCCAAAGCCGATTCTGTTTCCCATCGTCCTGATGTTTTGCGTATACGGCGCCTATGCGGTCAATAACGATACCTTCGATGTTGGGTTGATGTTGGCCTTCGGTGTGCTGGGATATATCTTCAATCGGGCGGCGATACCCGCAGCCCCTTTTCTGATCGGTTTTATCCTGGGTCCGATGTTTGAAGATAACCTGCGCCGCTCCCTTTTAATCGGCTCCAATGACCTATCAATTTTTGTACGTGGCCCGATTACTTGGTTCTTTATCGCCCTGACAGTGGGCTCGATTGGCTTGGCGTTTTATCGCTTTTGGGAGGCGCGCAGGAAGCGCCCTATAACGTCTAAGACCTCCTAAACCGCTAAGGCTTTACAAACATTTGAATGTGACAAGAGAACAAGTCAATGAGTGACCACTTTTATAGTGCCGATCGTATCCGCGACCGTTTTTCCCAAGCGATGTCCGATATGTATCAGCAAGAGGTACCCCAGTACGGCACGCTGCTCTCGCTGGTGGCGGACGTTAATCGAGAGGTCATTGAGCGCGATGTCAGGCTAGCGGACACGCTCACTGCAAACGGTGAGATGGAGCGGTTGCACGTTGAGCGACACGGCGCTATCCGGGTGGGCAGCCCCGAAGAATTGGCGCTGTTGCGCCGCATGTTTGCCGTTATGGGCATGTTCCCGGTGGGTTACTATGACCTTTCAGTCGCTGGCGTGCCTGTTCATGCAACGGCGTTTCGTCCCATTGACGATGAAGCCCTGAAGTTAAACCCTTTCCGTTTGTTCACGTCGTTACTCCGGCTTGAGCTCATTGCGGATGCCGAGCTGCGCGATCGGGCGGCGGCGATTATAGCGTCGCGAGAGATCGTCACCCCGCAGGCCGTCGCCCTGATCGAACGCTTTGAGGCTCAGGGTGGGCTCAACGAAGCCGAGGCCGAAACCTTTGTGGTTGAGGCGCTGGAAACCTTCCGCTGGCACCGTGATGCCACTGTCGATTTAGCGACCTATCAAGCGCTACACCAAGAGCATCGCCTGATCGCGGATGTGGTCTGCTTCCGCGGGCCGCATATCAACCACTTGACCCCGCGAACCCTGGACATAGACGCGGTGCAGCAGCGCATGCCGACAAAAGGTATTACCCCGAAGGCGATTATTGAAGGGCCGCCTAGGCGCCACTGCCCGATTCTATTACGGCAAACCAGTTTTAAAGCACTGGAGGAGTCCATCTACTTTGCGGATGAGGCAGAAGGCCAGCATACGGCGCGCTTTGGTGAAATCGAGCAGCGCGGGGTTGCCTTGACCCGTAAAGGGCGAATGCTTTACGACCAGTTGCTGGCTGCTTCACGTCAGGGCGATCCAGCCGTTTCTAATGCTGACCATCAAGCTCATTTAGCCCAAGCGTTTGCTGAGTTTCCTGATGATCAAGACGCGCTGCGCCGCCAAGAGCTGGCATTTTTCCATTACCGTGCAGTGCCGGGGGCTACCACGGCAGAGGACGCCACTAGCGATAACATCGAACGGCTTTTAGCAACGGGTGCGCTGGTGGCAACGCCCATGATCTACGAAGATTTTCTGCCGGTGAGTGCGGCGGGCATCTTCCAGTCTAACCTGGGCGATGGGACGCGCGATGAGTACAGCAGCCACTCCAGCCAGCAGACGTTTGAGCAGGCCCTGGGCACCGCCGTGACGGATGAAATTGCGCTGTATGAGCGTCGCCAAGCCAACTCGCTGGCCCAGGCACTTGCCGAGCTGGGCGGCGCATAAGGGGGAGTAGCCTGCGCTGAGCGCGCTGCCCTTGGTTGGCCTATCCGACCGTAACACCGCCGCAAACAAACAGCGTTTGGCCGGTCATAAAGCCGCTTCGGTCGTCGCAAAAGAAGCTGACGGCCTGGGCTACGTCTTCGGGCTGACCCATACGCTTTAACGGAATATTATCGATGATGCGACGGGCGCGCTCAGAATCGGGAGGATTATTCTCCCAAAAGGCACTGGTAGCAATGGGCCCTGGGGCAACGCAGTTAACCGTGATGCCGTGTTCCGCCAGCTCCAACGCCCAGGTTCTCGCCATAGACTGCAGCGCTCCTTTCGTGGCGCTGTAAATGGTGCGCGCCTCTTTGCCGAGCACCACGCGGCTGGCATTGATGACGATGCGCCCCATACCGGCTGCTTTCATGGAAGGCAGCAGTGCCTGTGTGCATATCAGCGCCGAGCGGACGTTCAGGTGCATTAATGTGTCGAAGTCTTCAAGCCGCGTCTCTTCAAGCAGCGCGGGGGCGACAATGCCTACGTTATTGATCAACCGGGTCACCGTATGGCGTTCGACTATTTTCGCCATCACCCGGCGGGTGGCATCGGCATCGGCAAGGTCGACCAGGACGGCATCAGCTTGCAAAGACGCTGCTTCCGGCTCAACAATATCCACCACGATAACCTGGTAACCCTCCTGCTGGAGACGCAGGGCAATGGCTTGGCCGATGTTTCTAGCCCCGCCGGTCACCACGGCGCAGTGATGCTGAGATGTTCTGCTTTGATCAGAGTGTGAATGCATTTTTGTTATCCTTGGCGGTCATCAATCTTTGTTTTTGTATAAACCCAAACGTTAAAACGTCATCAGTCCCGACATCGTCATCAACCAAATTATTAGGCTAAGCGTAAAGAAGGAGGCTATAGTCGCCACCAGCAGAGCCGCCGCGCTCACCCCGGCTAAGCCATAGCGCTGGCCGAGTAGGGGGTAAATGCTGATCAACGGAGCGGCAGCAAACAGCAGCGCACCGGCCATATAAAGTGGGTCGATACCTGGGACAAGATAAAAGGCGATGAATATAGCCAGTGGGTGAAAGAGGAGTTTGCCGGCCACTATTTGGCCAACGTCCCTGGCCATTCCTTTCACCTGCAGGCCAAACAGCGCCCCGCCAATGACGAAAAGCGCCGCAGGGCCAGCTGCATCGGCTAGCATATCAATGGCTTTAAACAGCGGGCCAGGTATCTGCACGTGGGATACCGCGAGACTAATGCCGACCAGTAAACCAATCAGCACCGGATTTTTGATTAGGCTAAGCGCTGTGTGTTTGACCGTTTTCCATACGCTGGAACCTTGATGGCTGCCCATTTCAGCTAAAATCAGCGCGGCGGGAATAATAAGCAGGTTTTCAATGACCATATTCAGCGCCAAGAGCACCGCCGCTGGGGAGCCAATGACCATGGCCGCCACCGGGTAGCCGACAAAGCCACTGTTGGACGCAGCCATACCTAGGGCCTGCATGGCACTGGCGTTAAGGGGCTGGCGCTGTCGTTTTAAGCAGAGCAGCAACCCCCCACTAAACACGGCGATAGAGCCCAGGCCGTAAGCAACCAGGTAGTTGAGCTTGAAAATATCTTCCAGAGGCTGCTGGGTTAACGCACGAATCACGAGCGCGGGCAGCGCGCAGTAAAGTACAAATACGCCCACCCCCTGCATCTGATCGCGCTGAATAATACCGCTCCATCTCGCTATATAGCCTAAGCCAATGAGTAGGAATATGGGCGTGGTAATCCCAAGTATAGCGAGCATGGCGGCCCCTTAGCGCATGAAGGCAAATGGTTAAGTTCGAATAACGAATAATTGTACGCTATTTCTCTTGCGCTTCATGGCATGGAGTGAACAGAAGGCGTGACAAGTTGCTCGATATAATGCGTACGCAGCGGTGTCACATGCGGATCGATCTGTTCAGAGGTGATGCAATCGGTGTTTTCAGCCCGCAGAGGGTCAGGGTCAAACAGCAGCATCTTGAGTGCTGCCGTTAATTTCAGCTTCCAAGCGCTGCTGCTCGGTGACGCGCACAAAAGCATTCGGCGCGTCCAGCCCTTGGTAACCTTCACGCTGCACCAGCTCGAAGAAGAACGCTTGTCGGCCGGGCTGGGTATACAACTGATGGAAGTCACCGTCGCTGTCCTGATCAAAGAGGATGTGGTGCGCTTGCATCCATTGCAGGGTTTGCGCCGATAGGTCGAAGCGCGCGGCCAGGTCGCGGTAGTAATTCCCGGGAATCGGCAGTACCGGCGTGCCCGCCTGCTGCAGCGCTGCGCTGATGTCGCGCATGGCGTTGGTGTGCAGGGCGACATGATGAATCCCCGAGCCGCCGTATTGGCGCACAAAGCGGTTGCTGGCGGTATCCGGCGAGGCGCTGGCGTCCCCCTTCTCTTCCAGCGAGCCGCTTAGGCAAACCGTGGCAATGGATGAGTACATGGCATCACGCTCCTTACATTGAGTAACATCAGTAACCCGCCAGGCGCGGCAGAAAAGTGACCAGCGCTGGTATGAAAGTAATCAGCAGCAGAATCAACACTGCATTTCTAGAATATTTTCGCGTAAAAAGTTCTTGGGTACAGTCTCTCTACTTGTTTTCCTGAAGCATTAACCCCTTAAACTTTGGTTTTTTATTGCTGTTTTGGATAGCCAGCGCTTTCAGATAAACATTTTGCGTGCGCATTATGTGTTCATGGAGTGTTTCTTCAAATGCAGATATTTTGTTTTCTTTCAAGTGGTTAATCATTGTTATATGTTCTCTAAAGCTTATTGCTCTTAGTTCACTTTGAGGAGAAGTGATAGAGACTCGTAAAGCAGCAATGCGACTATTAATTAAGTTGAATGCGTTGCTCAAGTATTTATTGTCACAGTATTCAAAAAAAGTTTGGTGATATGAGTTGTCTAGCTTTGAATATTCGAAAGCGTTGTTACTCTCCATTGCAACGTGCATTTTTTGAGCAATATGTACTAGCGATTTTACTAGTTTTATTGGTTTTTTATAAAAGCTACGTTTTGCCGCTTGTAGCTCTACCATAAACCGGAAATCACAAATGTCTACTACATCTGAATTGTTTGGCTTAAACACAAAGCTGCCACGCTTAGGTTTTACGATAACAAGACCAACTGTTTGAAGTCTTGCTAGAGCGTCTCTAATGGGGGTTCTGCTTACACCTAACTTGAGAGAAAGCGCTTCTTCAGAGATCTTTTCACCAAGGGCAAAATCACCATTTATAATAGCTAACTGAAGCCTCTCAGTAACTATGTCAGTCAATGATTGAACGGCTCCAATATGGAGTTTTTGACTCATTATAAGTACCCACTGCGTTGAGTGTTTTGGTACTTTCGGAGAAGGCCTAGTAATAAAGGCATAAACCATATGCAAAGTGTAATAATACCAAGCGTTGCAGCTATCGGGCGTGAGAAAAACTCAAGAAAATTGCCGTCACTTTTTATGAGAGATGTAATTAAATTGCTTTCAAGCATTGGCCCCATAACTATTCCCAAAATAGCAGGAGCTACAGGCAAACCATTCTCTTCCATAAAGTAGGCTAGCAGTCCCAATAACAGCATAATCACAATGCCCGTGTATGTGTTGTCGATAGCATAAGAACCAGCTATGGCAAAGATTAAAATGAAAGGAATTAAAATTGATTTTTTTACCTGTAAAAGATGGCGTGAAATTAATATGGCAACCAATCCAAGAGGGATTATTAATAAGTTGGCAACTAAGAAAGTGATAAAGATAGCAGTTACTTCTACACCTTTAGTAATGAACACCAAGGGCCCAGGGTTTAGTCCCTTGGCATAGAGAACGCCGATGACAATCGCTGTAATTGAATCTCCAGGAATGCCAAATACCATCGCGGGAACATAAGCACCAGAAAGTGAAGAATTGTTAGCAGAGCAAGCGTCGACTAATCCTTCATCATGGCCTGAGCCGTATTTTTCGGGATACCGAGACATTTTTTTGGAGACAGCGTATGAAATCCAGCTTCCAATATCTGAACCAGCACCAGGCAAAATTCCTACTGCGTTGCCTATCGCAGAGCCACGCAACATATTAAGCTTATACTTATATAAGGTCTTGCCTAGCCCTGAGAATAGAGAGCGAACACTGACATGTACAGGTGCTTCTTCGCTTGAGTCTTTATAAACGATTGTGCGAATAATTTCGGGAATAGCAAACATGCCAATTAATGCAGGAATAAAGGCAACTCCTGAAAGTATCGCATCTATTCCAAAGACAAAGCGAGGGTGTCCAGCGGTTGAGTCGAGGCCAATGGTTGCAATAAAAAGCCCTATGCCCAGTGAAAGCAAGCTTTTAAGTATTGAACCACTACCTAATATCACCGCCGCCGTCAACCCGAGTAATGCCAGCCAAAAGTACTCTGTGGAGGTGAAGTTTAATGATACTAAGGCAAGCTTCGGTGCAGTAAACATTAGAACCAATGAACCAAAGATACCACCAAAAGCAGCACAAAAAACCGATATACCAAGAGCATGACCTACTTTACCTTTAACTGCGAGGCCATTCATATCATTAACATACGCAGCCGATGCAGCTGTGCCAGGAATTCTCAGTAAGGCGGTAGGAATGTCAGAAGCAAAAATCGCCATAGCAGCTGTTGTCACGATAGCGGCGATGGCAGGCACTGGATCCATAAAAAAAGTAATGGGCACCAATATCGCGGTCGCCATTGTGGCTGAAAGGCCAGGGATAGCACCAACAAACAGGCCAAATAACGCACTAGCAAAAATAATGCTTAGTGTCGTGTAATTAAATACTAAGGGAAGGGCGCTCGCAATATTATCAATCATTTTGAATATTCCCTAAATAAAAGATCCTGATGGAAGCGGGACACGTAGCTGATGCGATAGCAAATAATAAACCAGCATCACAAAGGTCGCCGCAATCCCAAGTATGAATGGCTTACGGTGCCCTTCTAACCATAGTAATGCGGTGACCAGTAAAATTCCCCCTAATACAAAGCCAACTGTTTCAATCCAAAGAGCGAATAACATGCCGCCCAAAATTACGACTGAGAAACTTAGTATTCGTGCTTTTTTTAACCATCCTTCATTTACTGCTATGAAAGGTGTTTTTTTCCTTGATTTGAAATATTGGATAGCTATTAAAATACCTCCAAGAAGAAAGCCGCTACCAATTAAAGTCGGGAAAGTAGAGGGGCCTACCATTTGGCCAGGCATCTCAGGAAACGTGTTAGCATGAGAAATAATTAACAGGCCAGCAATAATAAATACTGCTCCCAGTATTACATCATTGAACTTCATACTTTTATTATCCAAAATTAAAAAGGGTACATTAAATTTAATGTACCCTTCCGTATTATTTTACAATGCCCAAAGATTCTAATGTTTGGCCTATGTTTTGGTCAGAGGTTTCCATAAATTCTACGAAGTCATCACCTTCCAGCCATAAGGTTTCATAGCCCCGATTTTCCATAAACTCTAAATAAGTAGGATCGCTCACCACAGCGCTCATACTCTCTTGTAGTGTTTCAATGATCTCCTCATCAACCCCGGCTGGTGCCACCAAACCGCGCCAAGAACCAAAAGACCAATCCTGACCAGTGGCTTCTTCAAACGTAGGCAGTTCTGGTGATGCCGGGGATCTGTCTGTATTAAGTAACACGAGCGGTTTAATGAGCCCAGCGTCCATCAGTGCACGTGCCTCAGGCATTGAAGCGGCGGCAAAGTCAATTCCTCCTGCTGCAAGGTCTTGGAGACCAGGCGCAGCTCCCTCAGACGGAACCCAGGCAACCTTATCGGCAGGTATATCCGAAGCCAGAAGCATCCCGGCAGTTGCAATATGATTTACGCCCCCTTGCGCCGATCCACTGGCTTTCAGTTCACGATGGCTGGATGAGCGGATATCGCTTAATAAGTCTTCGATATTTTCATAGTTACTTCTAGATGATACAAAAATGGCAGCAGGGTCAGCGTTATAAAGCCCAATAGGTGAAAAATCTTTATAACTGAGTTCTGTCAGGCCTTGATAATGCATGCCGCCGATTTCTAACGTGGCGACCCCGATGGTATAGCCATCTGCTTCAGCATTGGCAATAGCTGAGTGGCCCACAACGCCAGAGCCACCTGTGCGGTTAATGACGGGAACAGGTACGCCAAGATTTTCTTTTAGCAATACGGCAATCATGCGTGCCGTCGCATCCGTACCACCGCCAGCTCCCCAAGGAACAATAAGATTGATGGGTTTATCCGGCCAACTGTCGGCTTGCAGTGGTGATGATACAAGAACCATCAACGAGGCAAAACTGAGTACTTTGCATAGGCGGCTTTTCTTTAAATGAGTCATCACATGCTCTCACATTGTTATGGATATCTTGTTGTATGTAACACGCAACACTTCAGTTCAAAAGGCGAGGCGCGTCAAGCTTTAATGGAGCTCTTTGTCTTAGCCAAAAGTATTAAATAAATACAAGTAACTGTTTTTATTGATTAATTTTCATGTCCTGTTTGTGAGCACTGATAGTTTTAGCAGAAATATATTGAGCTTTACGTGCAGCAAAACGCTATTTCCTCGCCAATAGCGAGCCTCCATATTCCCTGTCGAGGCGAATAAGCGTAAGTAGTCAGCTTTTATATCGCTCGCCTAATTTTTTTCAGCGCTTTAGTAAAACTTTTCCTTGACGATATCTGCCTCGGTTGTTGTATGTTGTATGTAACACTCTACAGAAACAAGATGGCGGTGTGCTTACGGCACCTGTTCTCGGATTTGGAGGAGCTATTGTCGCAATGCACCGCAATATGCATATCGGTTGCGAGCTGGCGCACCACCGTCGTTACGACGAGCGATGCTGGCATTGGTCAATGGGCTGGTTGTAGTGGTCTGCACGCTACTCATGACGGGGGGATACAGCAATTCAGTATCGAAGTTGCCGCTGCCGCTGCCGCTGAATGGCTGCTACTGGACGCCCCTTATGCCACTGGCGAGGTACTGCGCATTGCCGGAGGGCGACGCTAACACTGGCATGCTTACACAGAAAATCTTTACGAAAAAAGGTATCCCAATGACGGAAAGAACACCGATCACTCAGGCATCATTGCTTAAATCAATGATTGCCAGGGGCGATATTATCGCTGCTCCTGGTGCCCCCGACTCTCTATCGGCGCGCTTGGTCGAGCGAGCAGGCTTCCCCGCTATCTATATGACGGGCTTTGGTGCCACTGCCAGTCGTTTGGGGATGCCCGATATTGGGCTTTTATCCCAGACTGAGATGACCGAGCACGCCCGTAATATGGTGCGCGCTGTCAATATCCCCATCATCGCCGATGCCGATACCGGCTATGGCGGGCCAAACAACATTTACCGCACCGTGCAGGAATACCTGCAAGCCGGGGTCGCCGCGATCCATTTGGAGGATCAAGAGGCGCCTAAACGCTGTGGCCAGCGAGCGGGTGTACGCTTGATCGATGCCGATGCCAATGTACGACGTTTAAAAGGCGCCATCGCCGCACGTGGTAGCCAAGATATGCTGATCATTGGTCGCACTGATGCGATGCCTGCCGCAGGGCCCGAGGAAGCGATTCGCCGGGCGAAAATGTATCAGGATGCTGGTGTCGACCTGGTGTTTGTCGATGGCATTAAAACCATCGCCGAAATTGAGGCCGTCGCTAAATCTGTCGAAGGGCCTAAGGTCGTGTCGATCGTGGATGGCAACGAAACGGTCAAGCTGAACCAGGCGGCACTGCAGGAAATGGGGTTCTCGGTCGTTTTTTATGCCGTCACTCTACTGTTTACCGCGAGCAAGGCCATGGAGAACGCGTTGGTTCGCCTGCGCGAGGACGGTACTCCAGCGAATGTCGGTGATCAGCATAACTACAGCCAGTTCACCGACATCGTAAACCAGGACTTCTTTAATGCCTTTGATGACCAGTATGGAGCGCGTTCATGAACCCCAAGATTGTCGTTACCGATTTTGAATTTCCCGATTTAGCGCCTGAGCGAGCGGTCATTGAAGCGGCTGGTTTTCAGTTAATCGAAGCTCAGTGCAAGACAGAAGCCGAGGCCATTGCTGCCTGCGCCGATGCGGATGCCATTATTAATCAGTATTGCCAACTGACAGCAGGGGTAATCGATAAACTAGAGCGTTGTCAGGTTATCTCTCGTTACGGTATTGGGCTGAACACTATTGATGTGTCGCGTGCCACCGAATCTGGCATCTATGTTGCCAATGTGCCAGACGGCTCATTGGAAGAGGTATCGGATCATGCGATTGCACTCATGATGGCGCTGAAACGAGGCATTGGCACCTATGATCGAGCCTTAAGAGCAGGTACATGGGACTACACCGTTGCCAAGCCACTATCGCGGTTACGTGGGCAAACATTGGGCTTTCTTAGCTTCGGTCAAATTGCTCAGCGTATGGCACACAAGATGTCGAATTTTGGTTTGCGTATTATTGCGCATGACCCATACGCCGATGTAGCTGTTGCGAAGGCCGCAGGTGTTGAGCTGGTGACTTACGACAAGTTAATCGCCGAATCCGATATCTTGTCAGTACATGTTCCGCTGACCGATGAAACCCGGCACATGATTTCGGATGAACAGTTTGCGGCGATGAAGCCCACGGCGCTAATGCTTAACACCGCCCGCGGCCCAGTGGTTGACGAGGATGCGCTGGTACGTGCACTGAAAGGTGGCCAAATTGCAGGCGCAGGGCTCGATGTGTTTGAAGCCGAACCGATTGGCGCTGATCACCCGCTATTATCGCTGCCCAATGTTATTACTAGCCCGCATTGCGCTTGGTATTCAGAAGGTAGCGAGTTCGAGATTCGCTCAAAGACTGCGCAGAACATCGTCGACGTATTGCAGGGAAGTGAGCCGACTTATCTCGCTAATCCGTCCGTCCGCGATATCCTTCGCGTTAAAGCCTGACGGTGGATCGAGCCGGTGCAGAGGCATCATGATCCGTTTCGGATAAGCGTTCGACGGCAACGAGTTGAGTGCGATGAACATGCGTTTTCAGCACTCTCTCAAACCTAGCCATGTCCTGTTGTTTTAGAGCATCGATGATGTCGCCATGTTCAGTATAGCTGGCCTCGCGGCGCTCTTCCCTGGCCGCTGTCAGTACGGTTCGGATTGTCGCTAGTCGTGCTTCGACCAGCATATAGGCGTCCTGTACCAATGCGTTGGAACAGTGTTGGAAGAATGCTTTGTGGAAGGCGGTATCCAGTGCGGCATAGCGCCGGGTGTCACCGCTTTTATGAGCGCTGCCCATTTCATCGAACAGCCCTTGAAGAGTTTGAATCAATGTCTCACCTCCGCCTCGCATGGCGAGGGTGCAGGCTTCACGCTCTAGCATTTCACGGTATTCGCACAGCTGACCTATGTCGACGATCGTAGGATTGAAGACAAAACTACCTCGCTTGGGGCGGATTTCAACCAAGCCTGTAAATTGCAGTGCGTTTAGCGCATCGCGTACCGGCGAGCGGCTGACACCAAACGTTTCGGCGAGCGACTCTTCTGAGATTTTCTCACCCAAGGTGAACTCACCAGACACAATAGCATCACGAATCCGCTCCATAACAAGTGTTGCCAGGGACTGGGGGCGCTGGATCTTAAGAGGTTTGGGAGCCATAGGTATTCCGCACAGTGGGTGGTGACTGCATCTAGTATGTAAAGTACCACACACCGTAAATCTAAATATAGTTGTGTCGTTTTGTTTCAACTTGGGAGAATTTGATATGGACACCACGGATAACGCGTTCAATACAGAGTTAAAGGGTACGGTTGCCATCATTACAGGAGCAGGTGGTGGCATTGGCGAGGCCCTTGCTTATGAGTTAGAGCGCTGTGGTGCGACTAACTGCTCGATATAATGCGTACGCAGCGGTATCACCTGCGGATCGATCTGTTCAGGAGCGATACGGTCTGCGGTGAAAAAGCGAAACGCATCCACGCCCTGAAATACAAACAGATCAACACCCGAGAGCGTTTTAGCGCCCGCCTGATGGGCAGCGTTTAACAGCTCGGTGTGGGCGGGGATGTAAACCGCATCAAAGACCCAGTGCTGATCGCTAAGCCCGGTGGTATCAATGGGGCAACCAGGGTGGTTGATGTGGCCAATGGGTGAGCAGTTGACCACGCCCTGCCAATGCGGCAGTTCTCGCTGTGCCTGTTCAGCCGTTACGCATGCCGCGTTAATACCCATGGCGTTAAGATCATGGCAAAGGCTTTCTGCCCGCGAGGCATCGTGTTCGAGAATGTGGATGTGACTCACGGCAAGCTCCCCCAGCGCACACGCCACTGCGCGGCCCACGCCTCCGGCGCCGATCAACAGCACATCGCCTGCGGACTGACTGCCGAAGGAGTGACGGTAGGCGCTGATGAAACCGGTGTAATCGGTGTTTTCAGCGCGCAGACCGTCAGCGTCAAACAGCAGTGTGTTGGCGGTGCCTACCCGTCGTACGCCTTCGCCGCGAATATCAGCCAACTGCGCGGCTTGTTCCTTGAAGGGAAACGTAACGTTGGTTCCCCGGTAGCCCTCGGTACGCAGCTTTTGTATGGCGTTGGGAAAGTCAAAATCTGCTACCCCCAGGCTATCAACTAAATCGTAGCGTACTGGCTCGCCCAACGAGGCTCCCAGGCGTTCGTGCAAATCCGGGGATTGCGATTTGGCAATGCCTTCCCCTACCAGTCCGAGTTTGATCATGCTTGGCTCTCTCCTGTGTCATGGTTTGGCGTTTTTTGAGCAATGCCATCAATTTCTGCTTCTAGACGCTGCTGCGCGGTGACACGCACAAAGGCATTTGGCGCGCCAAGCCCTTGGTAGCCATCACGCTGCACTAGCTCAAAGAAGAACGCCTGGCGGCCGGGCTGGGTATATAACTGATAGAAGTCGCCGTTGCTGTCTTGATCAAAGAGTATGTGGTGCGCCTGCATCCACGCTTGGGTTTGCGCAGGAAGGTCAACGCGTGCGGCCAGGTCACGGTAGTAGTTACCGGGAATCGGCAGCACCGGTGTGCCCGCCTGCTGAAGCGCTGCACTGGTGTCGCGCATGGAGTTGGTGCGCAGGGCGACATGGTGAATTCCCGAGCCGCCGTACTGGCGCACGAAACGATTGCTGGCGGTATCCGGCGAGGCACTGGCGTTAAGCGCCAGGCGAAAGCGGCCATTGTAGTTCTGCAGCACCTGGCTCTGGATCAGCCCGCGGGGGTCGGTGACATCGAAGGAGGGGGTTGGCGCCAGCTGGAAAATAGCGCGGTACTGCAGCATCAGCGAGAGGTAGTCGTGGTAGGAGAGCGCCACGCTGATATGGTCGATATCCACCAGCGCCCCCTGAGGAACCGGCTGTACATCGACAGGGAACTCGCGATCCCAGGTGCGGCTTAGCTGCGAGTCGTCAATAATGTAGGAGAGGCTGCCATCCACATTACGCAGCGCGCTCATACGGTGGCTGGCGCCAACTTCTTCAGGCTCGACGATAGCGTAGCCAAGTTTGTCGGCACGTTTAAACGCCTCATAGGCATTTGCCACGCGCAGGCCAATTGCCGTTACTGCGGTGGCATCACGTCCTGGCGTGCGGCCGGTAAAGCTCGATTCGGCATTGAGCACCAGATTGACGTCACCTGCCGCCCAGCGCTCGGCGTTAAGCGTATGGTGGCGCCCCACGCAGGCCATACCCAACGCACTGAGCAGCTCGCGCAGCGGTGCTAAATCCGCAGGCTCAACGGCAATTTCCAGAAAGGCGACCGACTCGACCGGCTGCGGTGCGGGAATGCCACTGTCGCCCTGCATGCTGCGTAGCAAGTGGTAGGAACGCAGCCCGTCCCGGGCCGTCTGGTCGCTGTGGCCCATGCGGAAGACATCGTTAAAGATCTCGTGGGAGAGCGGGCCGTCGTAGCGGGTCTCATCCAACATGGCCATGAATTTATCCATCTGCAGCTCACCCTGGCCGGGGAAGCAGCGATAGTGGCGGCTCCACGACAGATGATCCATGGAGAGACGCGGCGCATCGGCGGTCTGAACCAGAAAGATGCGATCCCCCGGAATGCGGCCAATGGTGCCCAGCTCGGTCTGGCGGGAGAAGATATGGAAGGTGTCCAACACCAGGCCGACATTAGGGTGAGCTGCACGGCGAACCACTTCCCAGCTGTCGCGGTAGTCATGAATATGGCGGCCCCAGGCCAGCGCCTCATAGGCCACGCGCAGGTTACGCCGCGCGGCACGCTCGCCGAGCTCATAGTAGTCATCGGCGGCGCGGCTTAGCCCCGGTAGTGAGTCGGGATGAACGGTGCTGCATGCCATAAGCAGATCCGTGCCGAGCTCCTCCATCAGGTCAAACTTGTGCTCGGCGCGGTCAAAGGCCCGCTCCCGTGCGCGGCCCTGGAGACCCTCAAAATCGCGGAACGGCTGAAGCGTCACCAGCTTAAGGCCGCGGGAGCGAATCAACTCACCCGCTTCCCGCGGCGTGCCGGTGAACGCCGTGAGGTCATTTTCAAACAGCTCAAGCCCCTCAAAGCCGGCTTGAGCAATGGCGTCTACCTTCTCTTCCAGTGATCCGCTTAAGCAAACCGTGGCAATGGATGAGTACATGGCATCACGCTCCTTACATTGAATAGCATCAGTAACCCGCCAGTCGCGGCAGGAAGGTGACCAGTGCGGGGACGAAAGTAATCAGCAGCAGAATCAAAAACTGCACGCCCAGCATCGGCAGAATGCGGCGGATAATTGGCCCCATTCCCACGCCGGAGACGGAGTCTGCGACAAACAGGCAGAGTCCCATGGGCGGCGTGATCAGCCCCATCATCAGATTGAAGATCACCACGATGCCGAAGTGCAGCGGGTCGATACCCAACGCCATGGCAATGGGATGGAGGATCGGCACGAGCACCAAGATCGCCGCTATACCCTCTAAAAACAGTCCCACCACCAACAGGAGCAGAATCACGGCGATCAGGAAGGTCCACTGGGTATCGATACTCATCAGTGCCCACTCGGTGAGCATGTTGGGCACGCGCTCAAACGTTAACACCCAGTTGGCCGCCGCTACGGCGCCCATGATCACCATAATCACTGCGCTGTCGCGCATGGCCCGGGCGAAGATAGCGGGCAGGTTCACCAGTTTGATATTGCGGTAGAGCACCACGCCCAGAATCAGCGCGTAGACCACGGCAAAGGCTGCCGCCTCGGTGGGCGTGACGATACCGGCAAGAATGGCCCCGACCACAAACACTGGCATCAGCGCGGGCAGCAGGCCGTGGAGAAGGGCGTGGCGGCGCGACTGCTGTTTTGACTGGGTGGCGCCAAGGTCACCAGCAAAAAAGTAGACGTAGATGGAGAGCCCCAATGCCAGCAAAAAGCCCGGCACGATACCAGCCAAAAACAGTCCCGGTACCGACACACCCGACACCGTCAGTGCATAAATAATCACCGGAATACTGGGTGGAATAATCGGGCCAATGACCGAAGAGGCAGCTGTGAGCGCAGCGGCAAAATCCCGGGGGTAGCCCTCTTTTTCCATTGACGGTATGAACACCCGCCCTAACGCGGAGGTGTCGGCAATCGCCGAACCGGAAAGACCTGCAAAAATCACCGAGGCCCAGATATTGACGTGTGCCAGCCCCGCCTTTAGGCGGCCGACAATGGCGGTGGCCAGGTTAATAATTCGATGGGTGATACCCGCTTCGTTCATCAGCTCGCCGGCCAGAATAAACAGCGGGATCGCCAGCAGTGGGAAGGACTCCATACCGCCGAAAAACTGCTGCGAGACGATACGGATGTGGTAGGGCAAATCGCCGGTACTCATTAACACCGTCAATGAGCCGAGGATGGCAAAGGCAAACGGCACCCCGAGCAGTACGAGGGCTAAAAGTAGTATAAAAATCATGATGAAGCCTCCTCACCACGCTGATCACACAGACGCAGCGCGCCCATTACCAGTGCAGAGAGACAGAGCAGCGCGCCACCGATGAGCATGGAGGCTTGAAACAGCCACATTGGCATTCCTGTGCTCGACGAGGTGCGGCCTCCGCGGGAGGCGATAAACTCAACGGCTGACACCATCAAGCCAATGCCCACTACTAGCACTATTAGGTCGACAGCCACGGCTTGCCAGCGCACCCAGCGCGGCGGCAGCAAGCGACGAATAAGGTCAAACCCGATGTGCTTGTCCTGTAGGTACGCCCAGGACATGCCAAACATCAGCCCGTAAATCATCAGGTAGATGGCGGTATCTTCTCCCCAGGTAATGGAGCCGCCAAAGGTGTATCGCGCAAAGGCATTGCCTGCGACCAGCAGAAAAATCAGCACCATGGCAAGCCCTGCCAAGCTGCCATTGAACAGGATCAGACCGCGGTGTAACCGGGCGAGAAGAGGAGACATAAGAGCACCTTCGATCGATAGTCAGGCACGCAGGGTTGCGAGTGAACCTCCGAAGGCCCACTCGCAAGCGCTTTGGTTCGGCGGGGATTAGAAGCGCGCGGAAGCCTCTTCCACAGCGGAAGAAAGGCGCTCGATCCACTCTGCGTCATCGCCAAGTTCTTCTGTCAGGTACGCCTGAACCGGTGGCTGGGCGGCTTCGCGGAAGGCCTCCATCTGCTCAGCAGTGGGCTGGGTGATCTCCATACCCTCCGCTTCCAGTTTGGTGATCCCCTCTGCCGAATTGAACTGCTGAATGGCACGGCCGGTAGTGCCGGCGACCACAGCGGCGCGCTTCACCGCGGCTTGCTCCTCTTCGCTAAGCGACTGAAATATCTCATCGTTGATCAGCAGGTGATCCACGCCGTAAACGTGACGATCCAGGGTCAAATAATCCTGAAACTCATAGAAGTTATTGCCGTAGATCACTGAGATGGGGTTCTCCTGGCCATCGACTACGCCGGTGGCAAGGGCCGTTGGCACCTCTCCCCAGGCGATGCCCTGAGGCTCTCCACCTAAAGCACTGACCATTTCCAAGTAGAGCGGAATAGTCTGCACGCGGAACTTCAGGCCCTGCATATCCTCAGGCGAGTTGATCGGGCGCACGGAGTTGGTGAAGTGGCGGAAGCCCGTTTCGCCGTAAGCCAGTGTGCGTAGGCCAGTCTGTTGCAAGCAGTGTTCGGCTAGTGCTGTACCAAACTCGCCGTCCATTACTTGCCACGCCACTGGCGCTGACGGGAAGGTGTAAGGGATATCCGTTACGGCGACTGCCGGGCAGAAATTAGCGTAGGCGCCGGAGACCATCGCAATGCTGATGGTGCCATCCTGGGCGCCTTCAATCAGCTCGGTTTCACCGCCTAGTGAGCCAGCGGGGTAGAGCTCCACGGTGAGATCAGTTTCGGCTTCCACCAGGTTTTTAAACACCTGACCAGCTGCGCCTTTTTTCGAAGTAGTCCAGTCATCTGGGTCAACGTGGGCGAAGCGTAGCGTCTGGGCAGAGGCGTTTGCGGCAGTCACTAGCGTGGCAGCGGCGATGGCGGCTGCTAGCGTGCGCTTCATGGACGTTTGTTTTAGTGCAAACAGTGGGTGTAGAGACATTGTTGTTGTCCTCTTATTGGGCCGTTGTCATGGGGTCTGGAGAAGCCTTCGGTCTTGGCGTGCTTGGCTCTTCCATCCTTTCCTGAGCAACAATGTACGAAATGGTACGTTCAGTCAAGCTATGGCATACTAGACAAAAGACGACCACGACAATAAAAGGCACGCTCTATGACAGCCCCTTCGACCAAGGCCAACCCCCCTGCCGCGCGGCGACGGCGTAAAAATGATCCCGAATCCGTGCGCGCCGATATTCTTGCGGTGGCTACCCGCGAATTCTCAGAAAAAGGCCTCTCTGGGGCCCGGATCGATGAGATTGCCGAGAAAACACGCGCCTCTAAGCGCATGATTTACTACTACTTTAATGATAAAGAGACACTCTACCTACACACCTTGGAAGCCGCCTACCAGAAAGTGCGCCTGCAGGAGGCCGAGCTGGATCTTGACCACCTGGCCCCGCTCGAGGCGCTTAGCCGACTGGTGCGTTTTACCTTCTGCCACCACGCCAAAAACCCTGACTTTATTCGCCTGGTAATGATCGAAAATATTCATCATGGCCGCTTTTTAGCGCAGTCAGAGTTGATTCAATCACTCAATGCTGGAGTGATTGATGTACTCACCAACGTCTATAGTCGCGGTGTAGAGGAGGGTTGTTTTCGCGAAGGCCTGGATCCTCGGGAACTGCACTGGCTGATTAGCGCGCTGTCTTTTTTCAATGTCTCAAACCAGCATACTTTTTCGCGGATTTTTGATTGGCACCAAGCCGCGCCTGAGAACCAGCAAAAATTAGAGGAGCATGTTACCGAGATGGTGCTGCGTTACGTGCGTCCTGAATAAGCAACGCCTCAATTGTAGTCAAGAGTCAGCACATGTTGATCCGCAAGCTTGCCTTCCGAAGCAGGGCGACGCTTGTGAGTTCACGCCTACCTAGTTAACGTACAGTTCGAATAGCGAACATATGTACAATTTTGTCTTGAGCCATGCTTTTTGAGCTATTTTTAGGCTCAGGACAGCGTTAATAGGAAGCCTACCGCCATGCCCTCTGCATTTTTAAAACACCCTTTCATGAGCCAGCGAGCCGTTGCTGAGTGTGACGATGACGCCATGGTGCGTGCCATGCTGGCCTTTGAGTTGGCTCTGGCCGAGGTTCAGGAAGCCAGCGGAGCCGTGCCTAGTGGCGTTAGCCAGCAAATGCGTGAGCAGCTTGAGTGTGCCAACGTTAATGTCGCTGAGATCGCCGAGGGCATCGCCAGCGGAGGCAATGTGGCGATTCCCTTCGTTAAACAGAGCCGTGGGCTGCTCGCCGATGAGATCAAGCGCTACTGGCACCAAGGCGCGACCAGCCAGGACGTGGTCGACTCTGCGCTGATGCTGCTACTTAAGCCACGCTTGGCGGCGCTGGATGAATTACTGCTGCGCTGCCGTTCGGCGGCGGTAGCACTTATGGAGACTCACATCGACACGCCCATGGTGGGGCGCACCTTAATGCAGCAGGCGCTGCCGATCACCTTTGGGGTGAAGGTGGCTCACTGGGCAATCGGCCTGGAGCAAGCGCGCCGCCGTTTAAGCGCTGTTGAGCTTCCCGTGCAGTTTGGTGGCGCGGTGGGGGTGCACTCGGGTTGGGATAATCTCGGGCTTGAGTGGATGGACGCGCTAGCCGAGCGTTTAGGCTTGGCGGTGCCGGTGCTGCCCTGGCATACCGACCGCTACCCCATTCATGCCCTCGGCACGGCGCTAGATGCTGTCGCCGGGGCCGCTGAAAAAATCGCCCTGGATGTGTCTCTGCTCACCCAAACCGAAGTCGGCGAAGTGGCGGAACCCTCCGCGCCAGGGATGGGGGAGTCGTCATCCATGCCTCATAAGCGTAACCCTGTACGCAGCGCGCTGATTCGCGGTGCAGCGCGACAAGTGCATGGCCACACAAGCGTGTTGATCAACGCCGCCGCCCAGCCGCTGGAGCGCGGGCTAGGCGAGTGGCATGCGGAGTGGGCGCCGCTGATGGAGAGCGCTCTGCTGGTAGAGGGCGCGCTAGAGCAGGTGGCCGTGCTGCTGGAGGGGCTTGAGGTGTACCCCGACAACATGTGGCGCAACCTGGCGGCCACCGGCGGCGGCATTATGGCCGAGCCCGTCGCACGTTTGCTGGCACCTACGCTAGGCGTGGAAAAAGCCAAAGCGGTTAGCGCGGAAGCGGCTGAAACCTCACGCCGGGAAGCACGCCCCTATTCAGAGGTGCTGGCCGAGCATCCTGAGGTGAAAGGGGCCGTAGACCCCGATGCGCTGAGTAACGCCTGCGACCCCGCTTTATACCTTGGTAGCAGCGCCGCCCAGGTCACTCGTGCCAAAAAATGGTTAGCAGCGCAATAAGCGTATTTAAAAACAAAGTGTTACGTTTAGGTTTGGCGTGGTGGGTGGATTCAGCAGGGTAATTAGGTAAGCACCAATGGGTTTGACCCTATTAGCGTTCAGCAGTAGATTGTTCGTATAGAGGATCTATGTTCGCTTAACGAACATTTCTACTAATCGCTAAGAGGCACCCATCATGGCCGAGTTTCTCAGCTTGCATGACGCGGTAGCGCGCTACGTCGAAGACGGCGCCACCGTGGCCATGGAAGGTTTTACCCACCTGATTCCGTTTGCCGCCGGTCACGAAGTGATCCGTCAGAAAAAGCGCGACCTGACGCTGATCCGCATGACCCCCGATATCATCTACGATCAGATGATTGGCGCGGGCTGCGCTAAAAAGGTGATCTTCTCCTGGGGTGGCAACCCCGGTGTGGGATCGCTTCACCGCTTGCGCGATGCGGTCGAGAAAGGCTGGCCGCGCAAGATCGAGATTCTGGAGCATAGTCATGCGGCCATGGCCTGTGCATTTGAAGCCGGTGCGGCAGGTTTACCGTTGGCAGTTTTTCGCGGCTACATCGGCAGCGAGCTGCCCAGCGTCAACGATCAAATAAAATTCATCGAGTGCCCGTTTACCGGCGAACGCTTGTCCGCCGTGCCGTCGGTGCGCCCGGACGTCTCGATTATTCACGCCCAGCGGGCGGATCGTCAGGGCAACGTGCTGGTAGAAGGTATCGTTGGTGTGCAGAAAGAGGCGGTACTGGCGGCCAAACACAGTATCGTCACGGTGGAGGAGATTGTCGATGACCTCAACGCCCACCCCAACGCCTGTGTGATTCCCAGTTGGGCTATCAGCGCCATCGCGGTAGCCGAGAAAGGCGCATTGCCCTCCTATACCCACGGCTATTACGGCCGCAGCAACCGCTTCTATAAAGAGTGGGATGCCATCGCTCGGGATCGCGACACCTTCACCCAGTGGCTCAACGACAACGTCTTTAATGCCGCCGATAATGTGGGAGGCCAAGCCTAATGAGTCTGGAATACACCTCTTCTGAAATGATGTCGGTGACCGCCGCGCGGGCGCTGGAAAATGGCATGACCTGCTTTGTGGGCATCGGGCTGCCCTCGGAAGCCGCCAACCTGGCACGGCTGACCCACGCCCCCGATGTAGTACTGATTTACGAGTCCGGTACGCTGCAGACCAAGCCCGATATTCTGCCGTTATCTATTGGTGATGGCGAGCTGTGCGAATCAGCGCTGACCACCGTGGCGGTGCCGGAGATGTTCCGCTACTGGCTCCAGGGCGGCAAAGTCGACGTGGGCTTTTTAGGTACCGCGCAAATCGACCGCTTTGCTAACCTTAACACCACGCTGATCGGCGATTACAAAGCGCCCAAGGTTCGTCTGCCGGGCGGCGGCGGTGCGCCGGAAATTGCCACCAATGCTGGTGAAGTCTTTATCACCCTGAAGCACTCCAAGCGCGCCTTTGTAAAAGATGTCGACTTCGTCACCACGCTAGGCTTTGGCCGCGACGGCAAAGGCCGCGACAACGTACCCAATATCGGCAAGGGGCCCACCCGGGTAATCACCGACCTGTGCGTGATGAAGCCCGACCCTGAGACCAAAGAGCTGGTAGTCGTCTCTCTGCACCCTGGCGTTAGCCGTGAAGATGTCGTTGATGCCACTGGCTGGGAAGTCCGCTTTGCCGAGCAGCTTGAGAGCACCCCAGAGCCCAGCGAAAATGAGCTGACGATTTTGCGTGAGCTGAAAGCACGCACTGAGCGGGCCCACGCGGACGCATAAAGGAGCTATTTATGAGCGATGTTGTGATGCAAGACGTCTTTCTATGTCATCCCCGCCGCACCGCCGTGGGACGTTTTGGTGGCACTCTGGCCAGCGTGCGCCCGGATGATTTCGCCGCGACGATTTTTAAAGCCGTACTGGCAGAAGCGCCGGATCTCGACCCTGCTGCCATTGAAGAAGTCTTTATGGGCTGCGCCAACCAGGCCGGTGAAGATAACCGCAATGTAGCAAGGATGTCGTCGCTGCTGGCGGGCATTCCTACCTCGGTGCCCGGCACGACCATGAACCGCCTGTGCGGCTCGGGTATGGACGCGGTGGGTACCGCGTTTCGTGCCATTAAAGCCGGTGAAATGGAGTTGGCGCTGGCAGGCGGCGTGGAGTCCATGTCCCGCGCGCCCTACGTGATGGGCAAGGCCGATAGCGCTTTCGCCCGTAGTCAAAAACTCGAAGACACCACCATTGGCTGGCGCTTGGTCAACCCGCTGATGAAGAAAACCTACGGCATTGATTCCATGCCGGAAACGGCAGAAAACGTCGCCGAGCAGTTCTCTATCTCTCGTGAAGACCAGGATGCTTTTGCCCTGCGCTCCCAGCAGAAAGCCGCTGCCGCTCAAAAGGCGGGGCGTTTTGCCCAGGAGATCACCGCCATTGAGATTCCCCGCCGTAAGCAGGAACCGCTGATCTTTGATCAGGATGAGCACCTGCGGGAAACCACTTTGGAAAAACTGGCCGGTTTACCTACTCCCTTCCGGGAGGGCGGCAGCGTGACCGCAGGCAATGCCTCTGGCGTCAACGATGGCGCGGCAGCCATGCTGGTGGCCAGTGAAGCAGCGGTTAAACAGCACGGTCTTAAACCGATGGCGAAAATTATCGGCATGGCTACGGCTGGCGTTGAGCCGCGCATTATGGGCTATGGCCCGGTACCGGCAGTGCAGAAACTGCTTAAGCGCACCGGCATCTCGATGGATGAGATCGATGTGTTTGAGTTTAACGAAGCGTTCGCCGCCCAGGCCTTGGCGTGTATGCGCGACCTCGGTCTTAAAGACGACGACCCTCGCGTCAACCCGAACGGCGGCGCGATTGCCCTGGGGCACCCGCTAGGCATGTCCGGAGCACGCCTACTGCTTACTGCCGCCCATGAGCTGCAGAACAGTGGCAAGCGCTATGCGCTGTGCACCATGTGCGTGGGTGTGGGCCAGGGCATCGCCACACTGATTGAGCGCGTTTAACGGAGGTAGTCATGGCATTTCATACCATCAATGGCCGCAGTGTGGCTTACCGCCTGCTCGGCGCAGAAGTGAACCCGCTGGTCGTGCTGGCGCACCCTTTGGGCATGAGCCAGGCAGTATGGGATGACGTGATTCCCGCACTGCTGCCCCGCTATCGGGTGCTGACCTGGGATCTCCCCGGCCACGGTGCCAGCCAGGCGGTTAGCGGTGAGCAGATCACCCCCGCTGATTTAGCCGCTGAGGCTCTGGCATTGGTAGAGCTGGCGGGCGCGCAGCGCTTTCACTTTGCCGGTACGTCCATTGGCGGTGTGGTGGGCCAGCAACTGATTGCCGAGCATAGTGATCGCCTGCTCTCCGCTACGCTGACCAATACCGGCGCGGTGATCGGCAATCCGGATCTCTGGAACACCCGCGCAGGGAGGGTACGTCAGGAAGGCTTGGCGGCGATGTCTGAAGAGATCGTGCCGCGCTGGTTTGCCCCGGCAGCCTTTGAGGCAAGCCCGGCGCTGAAAGCGGGCTGGTGCACCCAGATGGGTCGTGGCGACGATGAATCCTACGCCCAACTGTGCGAAATGCTCGGCCGCGATACCTTCACTGGCAAATTAGCTGCTAAGCAGGCCAAAGTGCAGCTATTTGGTGGCAGTGAAGATATGGCTACACCCCCCGCAACGCTGGAAGCCCTGGCGGCAGAACTCGATGGCGCACCGCTGGAGATTTTTGACGGTGTGGGCCACGTGCCTGCAGTAGAAGCCCCGGTGCTGTTCGCGGAAAAGCTCCTCGCCGTGCTGGTAACTGACCTGGGCGATGTGGCCAACCAGGGCGTGGCCTACGCCACCGGACTGGAAACCCGCAAGCAGGTATTGGGCGACGAGCATGTGGCGCGCTCCACCGCCAATGCCAACAGCCTGGATGCGCCCTTCCAGCAGATGATTACTCGCCTGGCCTGGGGCGAGCTGTGGAGTAACGACGACCTAACCCGCCGCGAACGTAGCATGATCACCACCGGGATTCTCGCCGCGCTTGGCCGTGAAGAGTTAACGCTGCACCTAAAAACCGCGAAGCGGATTGGGCTGACAGAAGCTGAACTGCGCCAAGTGCTGATGCACGTGGCGATTTACGGCGGCGTTCCAGCGGCGAATCACGCCTTTGCTCTTGCCAAAGAGCTGGGCTGGGGTGAGTAGCGAATCAAAATAATTGATGAGAGGTAAAGGGCGATGACCCACGACAATAAACGCTTTGTGGCCCGCGACCGCAACTGGCATCCGCCTGCCTACGCGCCGGGTTATAAAACCTCGGTGGCGCGCTCGCCTCAGCAGGCGCTAGTGAGCATGCAGCAGCCAACTGTATCCGAACTGACCGGCCCCGATTTCAGCCACCTGCGCATGGGGCCCCACGATAACGATCTACTGCTGAACTTCCGCCAGGATCCAGGCCAGGGCGGTCTCCCCCAGGGCGAGCGGATTATGATGTTCGGCCGAGTGGTGGATCAGTTTGGTAAGCCGATACCGCACACCCTGGTAGAAATGTGGCAGGCCAATGCGGGCGGGCGCTACCGGCATAAAAACGACAAGTACCTAGCACCGTTAGATCCCAATTTCGGTGGCGTTGGCCGCTGCTTGACCGATGACCAGGGCTTTTACCGTTTCCGTACTATCAAGCCCGGCCCTTATCCCTGGCCGAATGATATGAATAGCTGGCGGCCTGCGCATATTCACGTCTCGGTAACTGGTCCTTCAATCTCCACCCGGTTAATCACTCAGATGTACTTTGAAGGCGACCCGCTGATCCCGCTTTGCCCGATCGTGCATACACTGAAAGACCCGCTCGCGGTTGAGACGATGATTGGACGGCTGGATATGGCCCACAGTAAGCCGATGGACTTCCTTGCCTATCGTTTTGATGTGGTGGTGCGCGGCGAGCTGCAGACCTATTTTGAGAATCAATAAGGGGAT
Organism: Vreelandella titanicae; assembly: GCF_014697095.1. Taxonomy (NCBI): domain Bacteria; kingdom Pseudomonadati; phylum Pseudomonadota; class Gammaproteobacteria; order Oceanospirillales; family Halomonadaceae; genus Vreelandella; species Vreelandella titanicae. Next base: position 1,105,011 of record NZ_CP059082.1, read on the forward strand.
ACCTCATGAAGCAGCCTAATAGCCAGCCGACCAACGACCTGATGCTAAGGGAAACCGCCTCGCAAACTGCTGGCCCCTACGTGCATATTGGTCTTGCTCTCGCTGCGGCGGGCAACCCCGTACGGGATGAAGAGGTCTGGAGCGAGATGGCTAAGCCTGACGCCGAGGGTGAGCATATCGAAGTGTTCGGAATTGTCATCGACGGCAACGGCGATCTGGTGCGCGATGCCTTTATTGAGGCGTGGCAGGCCGATGCTAGCGGTGACTACCAAGCCGATTACGACCTTAGCAAACCGTTCAATAGCTTTGGCCGCACCGCGACGACGTTTGATCACGGCAGCGAGTGGTCGTTGACCACCATCAAGCCCGGCGCGGTGAAGCACCCCAGCGGCCAGCCAATGGCGCCGCACATTAACCTCACGCTGTTTGCCCGCGGGGTGAATATTCACCTGCAAACACGGCTCTACTTCGATGATGAAGCTGAAGCGAACGCCCAGTGCCCGGTGCTCACGCGCATCGAATCACCGGCACGCCGCCAGACCCTAATCGCCAAGCGCGAAGAGGTAGATGGTAAGGTGCGTTATCGCTTTGATATCCGCCTGCAGGGCGAAGGCGAGACGGTGTTTTTTGATTTTTAAGTAGCTATTCTCGCCCCTGCAAAAAAGCGCTGTGACGTTGTCATGGCGCTTTTTTGTGTGTCTGAGGTGGTATCTACCTACGCATCAAGTGCTCGGTGCTTTGTTCCAGTATCCTGAACAGCAGCCTGATGATTAAACGGCACTGGAAGAAATTTTTGTGTAAGCCATTTCGGAAAATTTTGTAAGAGATCTCTTACAAATATGGTTCCGGCAATATGCATTTATTTTCCAAACAATTGATTTTGTTTGATTGTTGCTGGTTTTGTATGCTCTAAAACGCTGAGCAGTGCTCAGATCATCCCTGCTGTGTATCTGCCAGCGGTTGCACCTTCATGGTATCTCGCTACGCTAGCGCCTCTCATTCGTAATCGACGATCCAAGGAGGGAGGCGATGGCAAACGGCAACGGTCTGTCCTTTACGCTCACACTACCCGGCGTAGACGATGTCGCCGTGGTGGACTTTACCCACCGTGAGGCCCTTTCCGCCCCCTTTGAGCTAACGCTCAATTTTGCCAGTCGCAATGGCCAACTCAATGCCGCCGAACTGCTGGATCGCAACGCCACGCTTACCGTGTGGCACAGCGGAGAAGCGCTGCGTCACTTCCATGGCATTGTTAGCGAATTTTCCCAGGGCGATCGCGGTCATCGCCGCACCTTCTACTCTCTGGTACTACGCCCTGCGCTGTGGCGGCTTTCGCTACGACACAACTCGCGGATTTTCCAAAAAGTCACGCCCATCAACATTATTACCACCCTCTGCCAGGAACGCGGCATTAGTGACATAACGTTTGATGTTACGCGCGAGCCCATCGAACGTGAATATTGTGTTCAGTATCGCGAGACCGACCTTGCCTTTATTGAGCGTCTGGCGGCTGAAGAGGGGCTGTTCTACTACCATACTTTCGAGGCAGGTGCCCACCGGCTGGTCTTTAGCGATGACCCTAAAATGCTCAGCAGCTTGGGCGAGCGCACCTATCACAGCCGCGCGGGGGGAACGCCGCCCACCCGCCATGTGCGACAACTTCGCCAGACGGCGCGGGTGGCCAGTTCCTCCGCCACACTGAAGGACTACACCTTCAAGAACCCGGCCTATGCACAGCTGCATGAGCACCAAGGACGTGACATTGAGCAGCACGGCCAGCGCGCCGACTATGAACACTACGACTACCCAGGGCGTTATAAGCAGGACGCTTCCGGCAAGCCGTTTACCCGCACACGACTTGAATACCTGCGCCGAGAGGCGATCACGGCGCACGCCGAGAGTGACCTACCCGAGCTTGCCCCAGGGGCGCGCTTTACCCTCACCGATCACGACGCCGACGCCCTCAATCGCGACTGGCAACTGATCGAGGTCACTCACTTCGGCGAACAGCCCCAGGCGCTGGAAGAAGACAGCATTTCCAGCAGCGATAAGGGCGGGATGACCCGCTACCACAACACACTGGTGCTGGGGCCAGGTAGTACCGCTTGGCGGGCAACGCCGAATCCCAAGCCGCGGGTGGATGGCCCCCAGGTGGCGTTTGTGGTCGGGCCACCAGGGGAGGAGATCCACTGTGATGAATTCGGCCGGGTCAAAGTACAGTTCCCCTGGGATCGCTACGCGGAGCCAAATGAAAAAGCCAGTTGTTGGGTGCGGGTATCCCAAGGCTGGGCAGGGGCTGGCTACGGCAGCATCGCCATTCCGAGGATCGGGCATGAGGTCACGATTTCGTTCCTTGAAGGCGACCCTGATCAACCGCTGATTACCGGGCGTACCTACCATGCCGTGAATACGCCACCGTATCTCCTCCCGGAGCACAAAACCCGCACCACGATTAAAACCCAGACCCACCAAGGCGAAGGCTTCAACGAGCTGTGCTTTGAAGACAAGGCCGGGGAAGAGTTTATCTACATGCATGCTCAGAAAAACCTGGAGCTGCATGTCCTCAACTCCCGCCAGAAGCGGGTCGAATTCGACGACACCGCCACCATTGGCAATAACTCCCACTTGGCGGTCGCCAAGGATCGCGTCGAAACCATCGACGGCAATCGCGATATCACCGTGCACACTAACCACACCGAGCAGGTGGACGGTAATCGCGGGCTAACGGTAGGTGGCAGCTACCAGACCCACGCCAATGGTGATATCACCTTTAAAGCCGATGGCGAGCTTATCCTGGATGCCAGCAAAATCACCCTGGTCGCCGGTGGTGCTGCGCTGGTGGTCGGCGGTGGCAGCGTGGATGTCACCCCGGTACTTAATGTCGGCTCGGCATCGCCCAGTGCGGCGGCGCTGCCCAGCATCCCCGCCGTGCTGGAAGCCGCTGCAGGGGAAGGCAGCCCGTTTGTCTCCCACTGCCCGCTCGACGAGGAATAACCCATGGCAACGCCCGACTACTGGCTGGCCCGCTGCCATGTGATGGCCTATTCCCCCAGTGCCCGCCGCTGGGAAGAGGAGGCCGACGAAGCCGTCACGGTGGCCGCGGTACTGGCCGAAGACGAAGCCCAGGTCAGGGCGCTGTTACAGCAGCAGTGCCACGCTGACGACCTGGGGCTGATCCGCCTTGATGCCATTGAAACCCTGCTACAGCGCTGCCGCCGCGAAGGTATCGCCCACGGGCTGGTGGAACTGGCCCACACCACCTCGTCGCAACACCCGGTGGCGTATGGCGAGATGCTGCCCCTGTTACCAGAGAAAGTGCCGGAGCCCCCACCGGCAGCGATCCTCCCACCGGTGAACTACCAAGAGACTACTTGGCAAGCGCTGTTTGCCCCCCATCAGCCACCGTTATGGGCGGTCATCGACGGCGTTAACTGCCGTGAGGCCATGGCCCGCCTTAGCCAAGCCGAGGCCCAAAGCGCCTGCCTCTATGCCTCAACGGATAGCACCACCCAGACCAACGCCCCGTGGCTGGTGCGCCTTGAAGCAGACAGCGACTTGCGCGAATGGCTGGAAAGCCTGTCCCAGGATCAACACTGGGGCATTTTGCTGCACTCCCACGCCACCCTAAAGCAACTGCGCAGCCACCTGCGCAAGTTCACCATGCTGTGGACCCCCGCCAACGACCAGGCTCCGGTCTACTTCCGCTTCTACGACCCGCGCGTCGCGTTGGACATGAGCCAAGCCCTGGAACCCTGGAAGCTGGCCGCCTTTATGGCCCCGCTCGAAACCGTCATAACGCCTATCTCGCCCTTAATGGTGTTTCCCACTGAGCTTGAATTAACCCCGGTGATTGAGCTCGACGCCGATGCCAGCGACGTACAGGGAAGGCTAGTACGCATCGCCCTCAGTGACGATGCCCGCGCCGCCAACGGCCAGGGGCGGCAGTTTGCAATAGGGCAGGCGGAGTACCAGCACTTTGGGGAGCTTACGCAGTCAAGGGCGAGCCAAGCCCTCGCGCGGTCACTCAAAGAGCGCTATCCCCAGGTATCAGAAGGCGAGCGGACGCGTGCGGTGATTGATGCCACTCAGCTAGGGGAGCGGTATGGGCTTGCCTCTAAAAAGCAGATCCAAACCCTGGTCATTTGTGTGCTGGAGGTGGGCGCTGATTTTGCCCACCGCCACCCTGATGCTCAGCGGATCCTCGACAACGCTAAACTCGCTGGCTGGCGGAAGTGCCAGTTACTGGAAGAGTGGCTGCCCCGAGGGCGACTACGGCATGCGCTATTGGCCCCCTATCAACAAGCCGGTCAGCATGAAGACAACTATCGGCCCATCGCTGACGAGGAACGTCCATGAGCTATCAACCCAGTATTGAAGACATCGCGTATTTAGCGCAGAACCAACCGGAGCACTTCACCAGCCACGTAAACACGCTAAGATCGATCCAGAACGCTATGCAGGCAGACGAGGTTCAGCGTGAAACACTGGAGGCGATAACTACCCAAAACCACTACAACGACTTCTTGGCAAATGGTGGGGAAGCACTCACGGAAAGCCCGATTCTCTCTATGCCTCTACCCGTACTTGAAGGGAGGCCCCAAGCCCAAGATCCTGAGTTCGGTGCCGTTTGTACTGTGTGTGCATCACAAACCCCCTGTATCGAAAAAGTTGAGGTGGTATGTCATTCAGGCAGCAATAACCGAGTAACTCTGCAAGGTGAAAATGAACTGGTAGATACCGATTGTAAAATTTACTTTGTAGCGGATAAAGCGGTATCAGGTGAGCTGAGTTTCGAAGGATTCTTGCAGGGCACAACATTTAAGGACGAAGGTACTGTCACCATAACGCTAGCCGATGACTGCCCCCATGACGCTCATAGGCTGTCTTGGACTGAAGCGCTGAACGGCACGTCCATTACCTCGGGCGCCGAAATACCCTTTACGGTAGAGACAAACCCACGCCCGACCTTGCTCAATATACCTCGTTTGGGTGATTACGGCCTTGCCTTTGAAGCCGCCACGATTATTCTCGACATCATCATGAACCGTGCCGTCATGGTGAAAGAGGAACAATTCAAGATTAGCTACGATGGTACACAGGATTTTTTCTTTACCTCTGTGACCGTGCCGAGCCTGAAGTTCGCGGGAAAAGTGAGCTTACAGCCGCCTCAAATAGGCACCGAGAATATTCCGCGAAGCGAAGCAAGGCGGCTGCGAGAAGGGTTTGGCATGGGGAGCAACCCTCGCCAGGTAACGCATGAACAAGGCTGGCAAATCGATGCCCAGATAGATGTGACATGCGGTAGCAATACGAAAAAGATAGAAGTCGGTAAATACCGTAGTGAAACTACTACCTACGACAGTGCGCCATCGCTTCGCGATCAGGATAGGAGTCGCCAACAAAGTAGCTCTGTTGACCGGTTTATCGACTCGTTGAGCAATGGCGCCAAAAGCTTGGCCAAAAGGCTAAGTACTGAACACGATAATCGAAAACTGGTTAATCTCTACACCGTAGGCCCTAAGCTAGGTCTGGAAGCTGGGACAAAGCAAGTAGAAGAAACTAATGAGCCGGGGCTGACATGGGAGCTCGAGGTAGGGCTTTCAATAGATTTTGCGTTTGGTGTCAAAGTCGATATTTATCAGGCCTTGAAGCGCTCGTTACGAAGGTTGCCCGTAGTCACTCCCTTGGGTGGGGCGGCTCATGCATTACTAGTATTTCTGGAAGACGCAGAAAAGGGTAGGAACTGGGGCGTTGCCAGATACCAAATAAACCCATTCCTGTTTATAGATGTCGCTTTAGGGGCTGGGTTTAAAGCATCTGAAGATAATGCCAGTAGTGACAATATGTTAAATGGCGTCTATGACTTTTTTGAACGTGAGTTCGGTGAAGAGAGTATTCAGGGCCAAATAGAGATCAAGCTCACAGCCAAGGCGGTGGGCGGCATTATGGGGTATTTTGATTCAATTATAACCGAAGAGCGTGTATTCAGATATGAAGCGGAAATCGCTACTGAGGGCGGTATTCGGATTAAGACAGATGGAGGCCATTGGGGTTATCAGCTTTACCACAAGGGTGCGGCCTTAAAAATCAAGTCGTTCAAGAAAGTGAATGTAGAGTCAGGGCGTGATCAGCCAGCTGATGGCGGCCGTCCAAGCCCCAGTTCTAATTCACGGCAAACCGTGCTAAGTACTACTTCTATCGAATGGGTTGAAGACTCAGAAAATACGAACACCTACCCTCTTGCAGAGGGATATACCGGGGAGTTTATACCTTTCTCATGAAAACATTCATGGCGTTATTACTATCTTTTGTAGTTGTGATGGAGACACAGGCAATGGCACAAGAAACAGAGTACCAGTTTGGCGTACGCTGGAGCGTTAATGGATTAGCATCGTCAATTGATATGCAAGATATTATGCTGAATTTTTCAGGAGTGCCGGGACACCAAAATACGATGCTGCCAGCATCACAATATATACGTAATGGTCATAATGAAATTCAATTTTATGCTTGGCCAGTACCCTCTGACCAACCATTTGACGAGCAGCATGAGTTGCGTCTCTCCATGGAGTATTGGGAGCCGGGGCAAAATCCCAATACTGAAGCCAAAACCGCCTTTGAGGTTGTGATACACCCTGGCCTGGTAGGTTTTAAGCCTGAAGTTGTTAACGTAGATGATCAAGCTCCATTAAGTGTGGTAGCTAGTGCCATCCGTTGGGATGAAGACTATTTCAGACTGGAGGTGCCTTTTAATAATCGACAGCCGATGCCCACTTGGTGCTGGGAAGAGGGCGATGTATTAAGAGACAGTGACGCTACCCGCGATAGCCTAGCCCGTGAATATCGTCGGCTATATACGCTCTTTGAGAAACAAGATAACGATGCGCTAATGGATGCCTCGAAAACTATGATTGAAGAGCTTGCTTTAGCTTCAGGAGAATCCGAAGCCTATGTGCGCCAGCGAGCAAGCTTTACGATGTTCTTCGATAATCCAGGGCTCTTTCAGTTAAGAGACTTTCCAGAAGAGCCGATGACACTAAATCTTGCGGCGGATAATCGAGTAGCTTGGCTAACCACAAAGGGGGTTAATGTCCCTATTCGATTTATGCATCTCCAAGAAGACGATGTTTCAAGCAAAGTAAGACTCTACTTCATTCGCCGCGATGGTCAGTGGGAAATTTGCCGATGAAACCCGTTGCCCGTAAAGGCGATCTCCACCGCTGCCCCTTACCCGGCCACGGCACCACGGAAATTGTCACCGGTTCGCCTTCTAAAGTAGAGGGCCAGCCCGTGGCGCGGGTAGGGGATAAAACGGGCTGTGGGGCCACGATTATTGAAGGTTCCAGCCACTCCAATCACGATGGTAGGCCTACCGCGTATCTGGGCTGCAAGACCGATCATGGTGGTGAGATTATTACCGCATCGAGTAGCGCCAAGGTTGAGCCTTGATACTTATGCGGAAACAAGGAGGTGTGTTGAAAGGAGCCGTTGGGCGGTAGTGATAGGCCTGCCATTTGGCAAATACAGCGCTTTGGTTCTCGTTGGGCTCGCCATTGCTTGCCAGCCAGCACCACGGAAATCGTCTCAGGTTCGTCCTCTAAGGCAGAGGGCCAGTCATGCATGGCCCGAGTAGGTGATAAGACCGGTTACGGAGCCACTTCATACCGTCCAGTTGTCTTTTCCTCGTAGCTATTTGCTAAGAGAGCAAAATGTCATGCTTGGATATGGTTCATAGGAAGCTTTATAGCATGCCTTTCTTAGAAATACGTTAAGGTGAATGTAGTGAAAAATATGAAAAAATATATAGCGCTTCTTTGTATGGTATCTGTTATAGCCTTATTAGTTTATTTTCATATCAATGAGGAAGACTCTCAGGTCACAATTGATCATATTGTGTTAGCAGCGTACTCCCCTGAAGATAACAAGCCAAAAGATAGAAGTGCCGCCCTTACCCAAAATGTCAGAGAACGCTTTCGTTTTGATGAAGATGGAAATGTCGTCTTGCAGCGTTCTTTTATTTCAAGGAACGGCAGTAGTTATGCTATTCAGACGCAGACCATCTCCAGAGATAAAGATGGAAAACCAAAAGAAATTGAAACTGTGGATGACAGAACCGAAGAGCAGACGGGGCGCTATGTCTTTAACTATGACGGCTCGTCAGACGATATTGTGATAGAACATTATGATGCAAACAATAGACTAAGTTCGACTGAGACCGAGCAATATGACTCCAGAGGGAACCTTGTCTCCCGTGAGATAAGGCAGACAGATTCTGCTCAAACGAAGAAAACCAGCATTGAATATGGCGTAGATGACCTCCCTGAAAAAGAGACTCATTACAAACCGGACGGCTCAATCGATTGGATCTTGATATTCAAATATGACGAGTCCAAGAATGTAATAGAAGAAAGGATGGAAGTTTATAGTGGTGAAGGTGAGCGAGAAATCTATATTTCGGCCTCCGAGTACGACGACTATAATAATGTTGTTTCAGAGACCCGGTTTAACGAGGATGAAGAGATAGTGGGTAAGGTCTTGTTTGAATATATATATGACGAGCATGGCAATTGGATTACAAAAAAGCGATATTCCGCAGCAGAATCTTCCATAAAAGGAAATCTTATTCCTGATAATCTTGAGTATGTCTGGGAGCGTCGAATTGAATACTATGGAAGTGCCAAGGTGGTGCCTTAATGCAACGCACCAGTTTATCGAAGTGCCAAAGGTAGATAGCAGCATGAAAAAATGGATAGCTTACTGTTGGCTCGTTGCGCTGACGCTGATCAGTGCACCAGTCATGGCACAGGAAACCGAGTATCAGTTTGGCGTTCGCTGGAGCGTTAATGGATTAGCATCATCAATTGATATGCAAGATATTATGCTGAGTTTTTCAGGAGTGCCGGGACACCAGAATACGATGCTGCCAGCATCACAATATATACGTAATGGTCGTAATGAAATTCAATTTTATGCTTGGCCAGTGCCCTCTGACCAACCATTTGACAAGCAGCATGAGTTGCGCCTCTCCATGGAGTATTGGGAGCCGGGGCAAAATCCCAATACTGAAGCTAAAACCGCCTTCGAGGTTGTTATACAACCTGGTCTGGAAGGTTTTAAGCCAGAAGTTGTTAATGTAGATGATCAAGCTCCATTGCGTGTGGTGGCTAGTGCCATTCATTGGGATGAAGACTATTTCAGACTGGAGGTGCCTTTTAATAATCGACAGCCGATGCCCACCTGGTGCTGGGAAGAGGGCGATGTATTAAGAGACAGTGACGCTACCCGCGATAGCCTAGCCCGTGAATATCGTCGGCTATATACGCTCTTTGAGGAGCAAGATAACGATGCGCTAATGGATGCCTCGAAAACCATGATTGAAGAGCTTGCTCACGCTTCCGGTGAGTCCGAAGCTTACGTGCGCCAGCGAGCAAGCTTCACCATGTTCTTTGATAATCCTAACCTTTTCCAGCTTGATCCTTTTCCAGAAGAGCCGATGACATTGAATTTGGGAGCGGATAATCGTGTGGCCTGGCTTACCCGTGAGGGGGTAGCGGCGCCGATTCGATTTGGGCATGCAGGAAGTGATGAACAAGTCTCAAACGTAAGACTCTACTTTATTCAACGCGATGGTCAGTGGGAAATCTGCCGATGAAACCCGTTGCCCGCAAAGGCGACCTGCACCGCTGCCCCATTCCCGGCCACGGCACCACGGAAATTATCACCGGTTCGCCCTCTCAAGTAGAGGGCCAGCCCGTGGCGCGGGTGGGTGATAAAACCGGCTGCGGCGCTACTATTATCGAAGGTTCCAGCTACTCCAACCATGATGGAAAGCCTACGGCCTACCTGGGCTGCAAAAAGGATCACGGCGGTGAGATTATTACGGCGTCGAGCAGTGCAAAGGTTCAGCCGTAGCGCTTATGCGGAATAACAGTTGTGGAAGGAGTCAGGAATTGAACGGAGTCGTTGAGCGGTTAGTGGTAGATGCACCATTTGGGGAATGTGGTGCTTATCCATTGAGTTAATGCTAAGTAGGTAAGAATTCTGAGTGTAAGAACAATAGGCAGCCTACGTTGGCTGCCCTTTTGTGATGAGGTTCGAGGAATCGCTAAACCTGACAGCTTTGCTGTAAATCCATCGCGGCTTTGTAGATGTCGTTGGCAGAGCCACCAATATCCTCCAAGTAATCATCTATGGTTTGCTGCAGCACAGGGCCCCATTCGGGATCTTCCAGGGCGTCTTCAATGACCACAAACTCATGCCCCGCTTCAACGGCTTCTTCACGGCCTTGGCGTATCATCTCGTCGTAAACCTCCGCCGCGCGAAGCGACCACTCCAAGCCGCTGTGGTCATCAATCACCTGCTGTAAATCGGCTGGCAGGCTGTCGTAGCTGCGCTGGCTCATGGTGGCGAACAGGGAAAGGTCATACAGGGGGACTTCAGTGTGGTACTGCGCCAGTTCATTCAGTCGGAAGGTCTTCATGCCTTCCCAGTTGAAACTGAGACCGTCGACGACACCACGCTGCATGGAGGTAAACACATCCGGCGCTGGCATACCCACGGCTTGGGCGCCTAGGCGTTCGAACATATCACCCACCACGGGCGTGGGGCGGCGTAGGCGAAGGCCCTCAAGATCCGCCGGTGTTTCAATCAACTGATCCTTGGTATGCAGATAACCTGGGCCGGTAGTAAATAAGAACAGAGGGCGCGTGTCGGCGTACTCCTGTTCAAAGTATCCCTGATCGTAAAGCGACTGGAGAATGCAGGCCCCTTGGCGGGCGCTTGCTGACACCCCCGGCAGCTCTACGACTTGCGTGAGGGGAAAGCGGCCCGCCGTATAACCTTGAGCAGATGCGCCAATATCGGCGATACCGCTGACAGTGCTTTCGTAGGTTTGAGCCGATTTCGCTAGCGTCTGGCTGGGGAAAACTTCTACTGTCAGCTGCCCATCAGACGCCTCCTCGACGCTTTCAGCCCAGGCCTGAAACAGTTCGCGGTCTATCATGGAGCCGCCCGGCCAGACATGCGCTATGCGCAGTGTAGTGCTGGCTTCCACGGCGGGGGCCACGAATGAAACGGCAAACACGCCAAACAGGGTCGCCTTGGCTAGGTGGGTGGGTATTTTTTTCATTGTCGATATCCTGATGTCTAGTCAACGGGGCACGTTTTTATGATTGTTTTTGCAACTTTTTTGAAACGGTGTTTGAGACGGTTAAAGATCCAACACAAGGGTTTTGCTCTTGGCTCTGGAGCAGCAGGGTGTGAATTGATCGTTGGCCGCGTGCTCATCGTCATCCAGGTATAAATCCCGGTGGTCGGGTTCGCCTTCGAGTACACGGGTGAGGCAGGTGCCACAGACCCCCTGCTCGCAGGAGACCATGATGTCGATGCCATTTTCAGCCAGTACTTGGTAGACGGTTTTATCGGCGGGCACGGTAAAGGCGGCGCCGCTGCTGGCAATGCGCACCTCGAAACTGCCGTCGTCTTCGCTGGCTGTTTCCGCACCTGCAAAGTACTCGGTGTGCAGTTGGTCGGCTGGCCAGCCGCACTGCTTGCCAGTGGAAAGGACGGCGTTAATAAATCCGCTAGGGCCGCAAACGTAGACCTGGGCGTCAGCCTCGGGCTCACTAAGCAGTTTTTCCAGATCGAGGGTTGGGGACGCGGTGTCGTCATCCAGGTAGAAGTGTGCTCTATCGGCGAAACCTGATGTGTTGATACGCTCACGAAAGGCCATGCGCTCGGCGGAGCGGGCGCAGTAGTGCAGCTCGAATTCCGCCTCGGTGCGCGCCAATCGTTCTGCCATACACAGCAGCGGGGTGATGCCGATCCCGCCCGCCAGCAGGTAAGTGCGCTTTGCGGGTTTAAGCGGGAAGTGGTTTTTGGGCGCGCTGATGAGTAGCAGGCTGCCTACTTTAATCTCATCGTGCATGGCGATGGAGCCTCCTCTGGAGGCCTCATCACGCAGCACGCCGATCAAGTAGCGATCCCGCTCTTCAGAGTGGTTGCACAGCGAGTATTGCCGGATTACCCCCTCTTTCACCTGCACGTCAATGTGGGCGCCAGCGCTAAAGGGGGGCAGCGGACGGCCATGAGGGTCCGCAAGCTCAAAGGTGGCAATGCCCAGCGCCTCCTCGTGACGAGCTTTTACCTCGACAATAAGCGATAGAGAGGGGGGGCTCATGCCGTTGCCTCCTGGGGTTGCTTGGCCTGCTCCTCTTTCAAGATGCGATCAATAATGCGGCGCGCCTGTACCCCCCCGCCGTCAATATTGAGTTTCAGCAGTTGACGGTCGGGGTATTTGAGCAGGTTGCGCTGTTGTGCCTCGAGCATCTCAAGGTCTTCTTCGAAGATCTTGCCCTGGCCCTCGCGGATCTTGTCGGTGAGGGCCTGATCTTCCGGCTTGAAGTTGCGGGCCATGCCCCAGAAGTACCAGATAGAGGTATCGCTCTCAGGAGTGATAAAGTCGACCACGATACTCGAGGCTCTCACATTCGCCGGCGCTTTTGCGCCGCCATTGCCCGCGTGGGCCACGCCGACGTCGATGTGCACATGGCTAGGGGGGGTAAAGCGGCAAATTTGCCAGCGGTCGACGGGGACGTCATCAGCGAGCCCGTTACCCCGTAAGGCGGCCTGCCAGAAAGGCGGCGCGGGGATATTCTCCATCTCACGGCTGGTGACCACCTCATCGCCGTTAACCGTTGTTTCTGGTGCGGCTTCCTCTATCTCTGGTTGGCCGATGCTGGAAGCGTGCACATAGGTCTCATGGGTAAGATCCATGAGGTTGTCGATCATCAGGCGATATTCACACTGAATATGGTAGAGGCCGCCGCCATAAGCCCAGTCGGGGTTGTTGGCCCAGTGCAGCTCGGGGATCAGATCGGCGTCAGCTTTATCGGGGTCGCCGGGCCAGATCCAGATAAAGCCGTGGCGTTCTTCAACGGGATAGGCACGATTGCTTGGGAAGCCGCGAACCCGCTGGCCGGGCATACTGTCGCATTTGCCGCTGCAGTTCATTTCAAGGCCATGGTAGCCGCAAACCAGCTTGCCATCACGTACAAAGCCCAAGGAGAGTGGCGCGCCACGGTGGGGGCAGAAATCCTCCACGGCGGCCACGCGGTTTTCGTCACCACGGAAGAAAACTAGTTGCTTATTGCAAATAGTCCGCCCAAGTGGCTTATCGGTAAGCTCATCAGGGGTGCAGGCGACGTACCAAGTGTTCACTGGAAAGGGGGTTTGTTGGGTCACGGTTAACTCCTTATAGTTTAGCGTTGTAATTATGCTTATTGGATCCAAAGTAAAGGCTAGGAAGGTTTTTGCCGTCAACCTATACTTTCGTAGAGTTCGCCAATGAAGAGCAAATCAGTGTTGATATGAGAGTAAAATTAAATGAGTAACAACGATAAAAGTGTCGTCAGTCGGCTGCGAAAACTGATTAGTGAGGGTGCATACGCTCCAGGGGAGCGCCTTGGTGAAGTCGCGGTTGCGGAGCAGCTGGGAGTTTCGAGAACGCCGGTAAGGCTGGCTTTTCGCACTTTGGAGCAGGAGGGGTTGCTGCAGCAGGCGGGCAAGCGCGGGTTTATGGTGCGGGAGTTTACCCAGGCGGATGTGCACTGCGCGGTTGAGGTGCGCGGGGTGTTGGAGGGGCTGGTCGCTCGGCACCTGGCGGAGCAGGGGCTGCCGCCTGGCGTCGAGAAGGAATTGAATATTTGGATCCAAAAAGGAAAAAGGCTAATCGCCAAAGGCTACCTTGTAGAGTCCGATATCAATCAATGGAGTGAGCTTAATGCGCATTTTCACGGCATTATTATTCATTCTATCGGCAGCGGTGTCGTGGCGGATGCCATTGCAAGGAATAATCACCTGCCTTTCGCTGCCGCCGACTCAATCATCATTGATAGCGATGACTTAGAGCGAGAGTTTAAAAAATTGCAATTAGCACAGTTTCATCATGAGCTTATATTTCAGTCACTTAAGCAGGGTGAGGGGGCGAGGGCAGAAATGCTGATGCGTGAACATGCGCTGATTGGGTTGCGTTACCCTGAGCTACTGGCTGATTCTGAATAGAAAGGTGAATTATTTAGTTACAATATATAATTAAACCAAAGTATTAATGGTTTTAAGTTGTTTGAATTCAATGTCTTATGTTGATATTGAAATGAATTACCTCCATTTTAATTGACAGATGGAGGTTTTTTTCGCAGCTTTGGTACGTAATGCGGATCAGAGTTCGCATTAAGAACAATTACAACTTAACCATTACGACCAAAAGCAGAGACAAACAATGAAAATTAACCACTTTGTTGCGTGCGCCCTTCTCGCTCCCTGTGCGCTTGCTGCCCAGGCCCATGCGTTTGATGTGGTAGAAGCCGGACAGCCTGTCGTGACCGGTGAGCCAAGCCGTGTAGGCCCACCCTGGAATCACCGGTCAACGTTTAATATTCCAGGCACCAAAACCGATATCGCCTTTGGCGGGTACGTTAAGCTCGATGCGTTTTACGATTTCGACTACGACCTAGGTACATCAACGGATCCTTACGCCGTGATGAACCCAGGCAATCGAACCGATGGTCGAACCAGCTTTACGGCCTATGAGTCCCGCCTGAATTTCCGCACCCACACCGCCACTGACTATGGGCGTTTAACCACTTACTTCGAAGGGCATTTTGTGCCCGATGGTAAGTTTGGGTTGCGCCATGCGTATGGCGAGCTGAACGGGTTTCTCGCCGGGCAAACGTGGTCAAATTTTATGAGCTTCGTAGGCGGAACACGTACCCTGGCACTAGGGGATCCTAAGGGCTACGCCTTTGAGCGGCAGGCTCAGTTGCGCTATACGCAGCCTGTTGGGGAGGGGAGTTTCTCTGTTGCCTTGGAAAACCCCACCACGGTCATTGCCCGCAGTGATGCTTCAGTGGCTGATGGGGAGAGCCAGCTTCCAGATTTGACACTGCGTTATGAATATAAGCGTTTATTTGCGCTCTCGGGGATAGCGCGTCAACTTTCGACCAATAACATCACCAATACCATTGATGATGAAGTCACCGGTTATGGGGTGCAGGCGCAGTTCAATTTGCCCTTTAATACCTCAACCAGCTTGAAAGGCAGTGCCACCTACGGTGAGGGTATCGGTAACTATATGGGCAACCCTGGCAATGTCGGGCACCGCAACGCACCTGATGTCTATGTGCAGGGTAACAGCCTTGAAGCGATTGAAACCCAGGCGTTTGGTCTCTCACTTAATCACTACTGGACGGATAGTTGGTTCAGCTCTGTGGGCGTTTCGCGGCTTGAGCAAGACCTACCCGCCGCCTATGGTAATCATTTCGAAACCCTCGACTATGGGTTTGCCAATGTGATTTGGGATGTTACCGAGCGCATGTCAGTCGGTCTTGAGTACCAGTACGCTGATATTGAGCAGGTGAATGGGGCCTCCAACGATGCGAGTCGCCTTCAGGCGAGTGCCACCTTCCAGTTCTAGCGCTCTACGCGTTGCAGTGAGGTGACTGTGTAAGTGCTTTAGTGCTGTTTCGATCACGTTTTAGGCTGGCACTTTGCCAGCCTTTTTTGGGCCTCGTGTGGCTGCCTAAAAGTACCGCAGTTAAGGCGCTGGGTTCGCAGAGGGTAAGATAATGCGTGGATCCTTGGGTGACTCAGCGTATAGGCATGCCACGAGATCCGAGTAGCGCTCGCGCACTAGCCGCTGGTTGACCGAGCCCTTGTCGGTCAATTCGCCACGGTCAACGGAGAGCGGTTGGTTGAGCAGTAGCAGGCGCTCTAAACGCATGGAGCTTGACTGGCCGCGGCAGTGGGTTGCCAGGCGCTGCGCGAACCACTGGTGCAGGCTGGCGTCGGTGGCCAGAGCCTCAAGGGAGCTATCCGCTGAGCCAAGCTGCTGCTCACAGGCGGGAAGGTTCAACACGACGATGCCCGTCAGGTAGTCACGCCCTTCGCCGATCACCACTATGTCCTGTACCAACGGGGCAAAGTGTTCGACAAGGTGTAGGCGCAGGGTGCCCACATTGACCCAGGTGCCGGTCACCAGTTTGAAATTCTCGCTTAGTCGGCCATCAAAGATTAGCCCCCGTTCGGGGTGGTCGGGGTCAAGAAGGCGCATGGCATCCCCGGTACAGTAGTAGCCTTCGTGGTCAAACGCCTCGCTGGTTCGCTGGGTGTCGCGCCAGTAGCCTGGCGTGATGTTAAGGCCCTTGAGGCGCGCCTCCCACTTATCATCCGTCGCTACCAGTTTCAGCGCCATGCCAGGTACAGGCTGCCCGATTAGTCCCGGTGTATCACTGGGCTCTTCGGTGCAAAATGCCAGGCATGCTTCGGTGGAGCCCAGGCCCGTTAACATGGGAACGGGGGTGCCGCGAGTCTGTTCGCCTAACGCTTCCAGAGCAGCGCGTACATGGGCGGGTAGCACGGCACCACCGAAGTGCAGCATTTCCAGATCGCGGAAAAAGGCCTCGCGCAGGGAGTCATCGTTGCGCAAATGCTCGACCAGCGCCTCGAACCCCTTGGGGACATTGCAGTAAAACGTGGGCGACACTTCGCGTAGGTTCTCGATGGTTCGCTGCACCCCTTGAGCGGTGGGGTTGCCATCATCAATATATAAAGCGCCCCCGTTGTGGATCGCCATCCCCAAAATGGTATTGCCACCGAAGGTGTGGTGCCAGGGTAGCCAGTCGACTAACACCGGGGTGTGCTGCTCTAGAAAGCTTAGCCGTTTCGCTAGCATGGCTTGATTGCTACACAGCATGCGGTGGGTATTGATCACTGCCTTGGGCAGCCCTGTCGACCCTGAGGTAAACAGTAGTTTGGCGATACTGTCAGGCGTTACACGGGCGTAGGCATCGTCAACCTCAGCGCTTGCCGGCGTCGCTGCCAGTGAGTCAAACGCCAGGGCTCGCTGAGCAGGTACCTTGGCCACACAGGTGACGTTATTATCGCAAATGGCCGCCAGCGCCCGACTAAAGCGCGCCTCCTCATCGACAAATAGTATCCCTGGGGTCACTAGTTCCACCACATGTCGCAGTTTAACGAAGTCCTCGGATAACAGCGCGTAAGAGGGTGACACCGGCACGTAGGGAATGCCCACATGCATGGCGGCACAGGCAAGCAGTGCGTGATCGATGCTGTTTCCCGACAGCACCATCAGCGGCCGCTCCGTCGACAGGCCATGATTAATCAGTGCTTGTGCCAGGCGGTTCACTTGTGGCATTGCTTCGCCGAAGGTTAGCGTTCGCCACCTGTGTCGGCCCTCTTCTCGCTCAGCTAAAAAGGGGCTCAGTGGTGTTTCGCTTGCCCAATGGGTTAGGCGCTGGGTCATGCTGCTGGGATAACTGGGAACATCGCCCCCGTGTAGCCGGTACTCATGGAAGGTGGTGTTAATAAGCGGAGGGGGGAGTGACATGAATAGCTCCATAGCGAAAAATCTTGGATTTGTTGTGTGCTGTCATCTTGGCGAATATAGTTATAGTTGTTAACTAGATGATTAGCTAGGATGCTGATTTAAGACCATAGTTGTAATTATTTAAATGAGATAGGAATTAACGCATGGCCATATCTAAAAAGGGCACTTCTGTTCAGCAAGTTGAGCCCGACGAAAAAGAGCCGACTTCTGTCGCCGGTCTGGTGCTTGAAAATCGCCTTGGGTACGCTTTGAGAAGGGCCCAGCTTGCTGTTTTCAAACATTTTAATGAGGCCATGCAGGAGTATGAAATACGCCCTGCCCAGTTCTCTTCGCTCGTGGTGATTGAAGGATATCCCGGTATCACCCAAACCAATTTAGCCAAGATACTGGATATTGATCCGCCCAGAATCGTTAGCCTAATTAATAATCTAGAGGAAAGAGGGCTTGCTTTGCGGGTGCGATGTAAGCGAGATCGGCGGTCACACGGGATTTTTCTTAGCAAAAAAGGCGAAGCCTTAACCGAACAGCTAAAAGAACTGGCTGAACAGAGTGATATCAATGCAACTCAAACACTTAGTGAGATTGAACGGCGTCAGCTGCTATCTCTGTTAGTGAAAATATACGCAGCGGACACCATCGAGGAATAAAACTTTAGGCGTATTTTTGTCGGCAACGCTTGCATGCTCTCTCAAAGACAATTACTTATATTAAGTAACTAGTTTGGTTGTGACGGTCTCGCGGTGTATAGCGCAAGGTGGGTTTCAGCCATACAGCGAATTCCAAAAACAAAGAGACGAAACGATGAGCAGCTTAGCGACGGTACCGACACTCGGCACTGCATTGATGCGCCGTAGTCTTGAGACACCCTGTAGGGTTGCCGCGATAAGCGGCGGCTTGCTGGTCGCAGCACTCGCGATCATCACCGTCGTCAGCATTCTTGGCCGGTGGGTAGCCAGTGCGCCAGTATTAAGCGATATGACGATGCTGGAGTGGGTGGGCCCAATCACTGGCGATTACGAGCTGGTGGAAATGGGGACTGCCATTGCCGTTTTTCTGTTTTTACCTTACTGCCATCTTCGCGGTGGGCATGTCACGGTGGATTTACTGGTCATGCACGCGCCGCCCATTGTTCAGCGGCTGCTCGCCGTTGTCGCCGAAACGCTGTTTTTGGTAGTCGCAGGGTTAATGACCTGGCGCCTCTATCACGGCTTGCTCGATAAACGACGCTATATGGAAACCAGCATGCTGCTGGATATACCGCTCTGGTGGGGGTATATCGGCGGCCTGGTGGGTTTCGCGCTATTGACGCTGGTGTGTCTCTATCGCACCTGCGATGCGCTTACTTACGACCCGCCACAGCCAGGTTTTAAACAAAATAGTTCGAATCAAAATAGCGCGACTCAAAGCAGCTCGGCTCAAGACGGTTCGGCTCAAGAAAGCTCGGCCCAAGGAGATCTGTGATGACACCTCTCACGTTGGGCGCTAGCGGCTTTGTGGTACTGCTGTTCATGATGGCGACGCGTATTCCTATCGGCCTGGCCATGCTGGTGGTGGGTGCCGTAGGGATGATGCTGATCACCGGCCCGATGGGCATTTTAAATGGCTTAAAAACGCTTCCTTACGAACACTTTTCCAGCCATACGCTATCCATCATTCCGCTGTTCCTGCTTATGGGGCAGTTTGCGGCGAGAGCCGGTCTCTCCCGGGCCATGTTTCAGGCGGCCAACGACTGGCTGGGCCACCGTCGCGGTGGGCTGGCGATGTCCACCATAGGTGCTTGCGGCGCTTTTGGGGCCATTTGTGGCTCTTCGCTGGCTACCGCTGCCACGATGACCCAAGTGGCGCTGCCCGAAATGGAGCGACAGGGCTACCGTGGGAGTCTGGCGACCGGCGCACTGGCTGCTGGCGGCACTCTGGGCATTTTGATTCCCCCTTCTGTGGTGTTGGTTATCTACGCCATCCTGGCCGAGCAAAACATTAATGAAATGTTTGCTGCCGCCCTGGTGCCGGGGTTGTTAGCAGTGTTCAGCTATATGCTGGCCATCTCGCTCTACGTGCGCTTTTTTCCTGACAGTGCGCCGAGTAAGGCGAAAGCATCCCGGAGCGAGCGTTGGCGCTCACTGCTAGAGGTCTGGCCAGGAGCGGCGATCTTTATCGTGGTGATTGGGGGCATCTATACCGGTATCTTTACGCCTACCGAAGCCGCCGCCGTCGGTGCGGTCTCCACCGGTGCCCTGGCAATCACAAAAGGCGGACTGCGTTGGAACGGCCTGCGGGACTGTGTACTTGAGACCGCGGTGACCTCGGCAATGATCTTCTTCATTGTACTTGGCGCCAGTGTCTTCAATAGCTTCCTTGCTCTGACCCAGCTTCCGCAAATGACCGCCGGTTGGATAGTGGGGCTCGAGATCAGTCCCTGGGTGGTTCTGGCTGGAATTCTGTTCTGCTATTTAGTGCTTGGCTGCTTTATGGACAGCCTCTCGATGATCTTGTTAACCGTGCCTATCTTTCTGCCTATCGTCACGGGGATGGACTTCGGCATGCCCGCAACGGATGTGGCGATATGGTTCGGCATTTTAGCGCTGGTGGTCGTCGAGGTTGGCATGATCACGCCGCCGGTGGGGCTGAACATTTTCATTATCCACTCCATGGCTCCCCGCATTCCTTTAACGGAGACCTTTAAAGGCATCCTGCCTTTTTTAGCGGCCGATCTTATTCGCATTATCTTGCTGGTGCTCTTCCCCGCCATCTCGCTTGGCTTCGTTTACTTAATCAATTGATCAAGGTGAACACATGTCCCATGACGCGAGCCAGCGAAGGCTAACGCCCACCTTGATGGCGAGGAGATAGCTAATCGAAAAGTTCAGCGCTGAACAGATTGTTAAACAGTCGTTTTTGATAAGTAACGTTGTAAGTCGTTTGATAAAACCCAAGGAGCAAGAGATGAGTAACTACCAAGATCGCTGGCAAACCGTAAAAGTTAACGTCGAAGAGGGCATTGCCTGGGTGACGTTGAATCGCCCTGAAAAGCGCAACGCCATGAGCCCGACGCTCAATCGTGAAATGATTGATGTGCTGGAGACTATCGAGCTGGATCAAGAGGCCCACGTGCTGGTGTTGACCGGCGAAGGCGAATCCTTTTCGGCCGGTATGGATCTTAAAGAGTACTTCCGCGAGATCGATGCCAGCCCCGAGATTGTGCAGGTCAAGGTGCGCCGCGACGCCTCTACCTGGCAATGGAAGCTACTGCGTCACTACGCCAAGCCCACCATCGCCATGGTCAATGGCTGGTGCTTTGGCGGGGCTTTCTCACCGCTGGTTGCCTGCGATTTGGCGATTGCCGCCGATGAGTCGGTATTCGGCCTCTCAGAAATCAACTGGGGTATTCCCCCAGGCAACCTGGTCAGCAAAGCCATGGCCGATACCGTGGGCCACCGAGAAGCGCTCTATTACATCATGACCGGGGAAACCTTTACCGGCCCCCAGGCAGCTAAAATGGGGCTGGTTAACAGAAGTGTGCCATTAACTGAATTACGCGAAGCCACCCGCGAGCTGGCCGCTACGTTGCGTGATAAGAACCCAGTTGTGATGCGTGCTGCCAAGATCGGTTTCAAAATGTGCCGCGAACTGACCTGGGAGCAGAACGAGGAGTACCTCTACGCCAAGCTCGATCAGGCGCAGCAGCTGGATCCTGAGCAGGGCCGGGCGCAGGGGCTCAAACAGTTCCTCGATGACAAGAGCATCAAACCGGGGCTGGAGAGTTACCAGCGATAAAACAATAATCGCCAACCTTTGAACGAGAGTCAGTTATGGATATTAATCTGTTAATCGGCAGTGAGCGCTGTGCCGCTCATCAAGACGCGACCTTTACTCGAACCAACCCTCTCACCGGTGATATCGTCACCCAGGCCGCGGCGGCATCCGCTGGGGATGCGATCCGGGCGGTTGAGGCGGCTGCGAAGGCGTTTCCCGCCTGGTCAGCGACGGGCCCCGGCGAAAAGCGCGCCAAGCTACTCAAAGCTGCAGAGGCCATGGAAGCGCGACAGGCGGAGTTTATCGAACGCATGGTAGATGAAACCGGCGCTACGCCAGGCTGGGCAGGTTTTAACGTCATGGTCGCCGCCAGCATCCTACGCGAGGCGGCGTCGCTGACTACACAGGTAGGTGGTGAGGTAATACCTTCTAATGTGCCCGGCAGCCTAGCGATGGGCGTGCGGGTACCTTGCGGCGTGGTGGTGGGGATCGCCCCCTGGAACGCGCCTATTATTCTTGGCACGCGTGCCATTGCGACGCCGCTGGCGTGTGGCAACACGGTAATTCTTAAAGCCTCTGAACAGTGCCCCGCGACGCATCACCTGATTGGGGAGGTGCTGATTGAGGCGGGTCTGGGCGATGGCATCGTTAACGTGGTGACCAATGCGCCCCCGCAGGCCGCCGAGGTCGTCGAGTCGCTGATTGAGCACCAAGCCGTGCGCCGTATTAATTTCACTGGCTCTACTCAGGTGGGGCGCATTATTGCCGAAAAGGCCGCGCGCCATCTTAAGCCGGTCTTGCTGGAACTTGGTGGAAAGGCGCCGTTCGTGGTGCTTGAAGATGCCGACCTGGATGCTGCCGTTGAGGCCGCCGCCTTTGGCGCCTTCTTCAACCAGGGGCAGATCTGTATGTCCACTGAGCGGCTGATCGTGGTGGATGCGGTCGCTGATGCCTTCGTCGAAAAACTGGCTCGCAAAGCACAAACGCTGCGCGCGGGCGATCCCCGGGGAGAAGGTAATGCGCTGGGTACGCTGATCAATCGCGAATCGGGCGAGAAGCTCAACGCCCTGCTTGACGACGCCCAGCAGCATGGCGCTCGTTTAGCCTGTGGCGGCAAGGCCGAAGGCGTCATTATGCAGCCGACCGTGGTGGATGGAGTTACTAATGCGATGCGCCTGTATGGCGAAGAGTCGTTTGGCCCGGTGGTGGCGATGATGCGTGTTAAAGATGAAGAGGAAGCCCTGCGTGTGGCGAACGATAGTGAGTATGGCCTTTCTGCCGCCGTCTTCAGCCGCGACACCGCCCGGGCGATGCAGTTTGCGCAGCGCATTGAGTCGGGTATTTGCCATATCAATGCACCTACCGTTCACGATGAGCCGCAGATGCCCTTTGGCGGCGTTAAATCGAGCGGCTACGGACGCTTTGGCGGTAAGGCCGGGATCGAGGAGTTCACCGATCTGCGCTGGATGACCATGCAGCTTGGCCCGCGCCATTACCCTATTTAGATAAGCGCAAGAAATATGTCTTGCTAGTAAAGCGAAGTAAATAAAGGAGTTCATTACAATGACAATAAAACCCACACTCGCCAGCCTCACGTTGTTAAGCGGCATACTCCTCAGCGGTAGTGGCTATGCCCAAGACACGGTGACCCTGCGCTTGCACCACTTTGCTGCCCCTGCCACGCCAGTGCAGACCGAGTATCTGGAACCTTGGGCTAAGCGTATCGAAGAGCAGTCCGAGGGGGCTATCAAGGTGGAAATATTCCCTGCCATGCAACTGGGGGGCTCAGCACCCTCGCTCTATGATCAGGCAAAGGACGGGGTGGTGGATATTGCCTGGACCTTGCTCAGCTATACGCCTAATCGCTTCCCGGAATCCGAGGCATTCGATCAACCCTTCCTGCCCACAACGGGCGAAGCCACCAGCATGGCAGCCCATGAGTTTGCGACAACGCATATGCAGGCTGCCTTTGAGGGCGTCTATCCTATCGCTGTATTTGCCCATACGCCGGGCAAAATCCATACCAGAGATGTGGCGATTGAGAGTGCTGATGAGCTGGATGGGCTGGCTATTCGTGCCCCTTCGAAAACCATGAATCGCTATCTGGGACTTCTGGGGGCTCAAGCGGTGGGTATGCCTATGCCACAAATTCCAGAAGCGATTTCGCGCGGGGTAATCGATGGCCTGACACTGCCCTTTGAAAGCGCTGCGGCTTTGGGCGTGCTGGACGTTGCCCAGAACCACACCTTTTTCGAGGGCGATCATGGTTTATATACGGCAATGATGGTGCTGGCCTTAAACCAAGCTAGTTACGATGCGCTTTCACCAGAGCTGAAGCAGGTAATCGACGATAATGCGGGGCTTCAAGAGGCGCAACGAATCGGCCAGGTCATGGATCAAGCGGAAGAGGACGCAATTGAAGCTATTGAAGCGACGGGTGAGGGTGAAATGTTCTACATCGCTCAAGACGCACTGGCACCCTGGCAGGCGGCTGCCGAGACAGCCACGGCTCAATGGATTGACGACATGGGGAGCCGAGGTTTTGATGGACAACGACTCTATGATGATGCGACTCGATTGGTAGAGAAGTATACCGAGCAGACAGAGTAGTCCATATCCCTACCTGCACCATCCAACGCGCTAAGGTTATGTTTACCACTAGCAAAAAATCCGCCTTCTGGCTTACAGCTAGAAGGCGGATTTTTTTATATACTTACGCCGGGTTTGCCAAGGCTTTAATTTAATTTTTATTAGTACATAAAGCCTTAATTATGCAAATCAACTGACCTCCTCATTTTAAGTGCCAGTCAATGTGGCGAACAAGCCCCAGAATAGTGCGAGTAACAGGTACCGCGATGTTGTGCTCTTCCGCACGGCGTACTGCAGCGCCACAAATAGCTTCAATTTCGGTAGGCCTTTCTGCAAGTACGTCCTGGAGCATAGAAGGTTTATGGGAAGCGTGCAGTTCCAGTGCTTCGCTCACGGTTTTCTCGATACGCTCATTCTGAACAGAAAAGCCACATGCATGGGCGGTAGCACAAAGTTCACCGATAATTTGAAATGCAAGTTCTCTAGTGTCCGCATTAGCGCCTATTTGGCCAACGGTTGATCTAGTGACTGCACAAAGGCCATTTAAAGCCGCGTTAAATATCACTTTTTCCCAAATTGCCACCTCTACCTGGGGATCAATAATGGTTTTTATCCCACTGTGTGTGAAGAGCTCAGGTATATAATTAAGTATTGGTGGCGCAACCGAAGGTGAGGCGGCGGCTAGCCTGACAATGCCATCACCATGAGACTCCACATACCCTGGCCCCTTCATGTCTGCAGGATAAGTGGTAATACCAACCACAATATTTTTTTGATCTACGAATTCCATAAGAGAAAGCTTATTATCGAGTCCATTTTGCAGGCTTAAGAGGACAGTATTAGAATCTATTGCTGAACTTATCGCTGTAATTGCCGAATTTGTGTGCATTGTTTTAGTGAAAACTATAATAAGATCATAGGTTTTACTTACTTCCCAAGGAAAAAGCACCGGGATAGGGATGTACCGCTCACCTTTATCTGTCTTGAGCTTGAGACCATTCTTGCGCAAAGCATCAACATGCTCCGCATTAACATCAATCAAAGTAACGTCCGCACTGCCTTCGGAAAGACTCCCTCCTATTAGTCCACCCATTGCTCCTGCACCAAGGATAGCGATACTAGGTTCTTGTCTGGTTTGATTATTCACTATTTTATCCTCTTAAAAGCTCTACACTTAGAAATTTATATTGTTTAATTTTGACTAAGTCTATTAAAGGGGTGATCAAGCGTGTTAGGCAGTTTTTAACTGCGCTAATATTCTCTCGTATGCACCTTTATAAACTATCATTTATACTGCATTGTTTTTAAATAAATCAAATAAATAAATTATAGATTGGTCATAAGGCATATCTATATGTATAGCCCGTTAATGTCATCATCCATGTGCTATATAAGCTGTTCAAACAGCGGTGCCACTGACAGCTGAATTTTCGAGAGCTGGTTGTATGTGCCACACGGCTTATATCAAGCTAGCTTGCTAAAAAATCACTTTTCCTCAGTGATAGCGGTAATGATGCTTTCACAAAACCAACGTTGAGCTGGCGAACGCGAAGTGTGTGCCTGCCAGTAAAGTGTTACATCGAATGGAGGTACTTCGAATGGTAATTCAAGTGCTTTTAGTGGTGCTTCATTCACAAAGGCAGAAGCAATTTGCTGAGGTAAAATCACTACCAAATCGCTCTTTTGCAGGACTCTCGGTAAAATAGAGAAGTGGGGCACTACGAGGCTAACCTTACGCTTCAATCCCAGCCCTGCCAGCACATCTTCTGCCAGACTATGCCCTGACGAAACAGCAACCACAGCATGTTTAGCATCCATAAACTGCTCCAAGCTGAGATGATCGTCAATACTTGGGTGATGGCGATTCAACAGGCAAACATATCGCTCCTTGAGAATGGTTCGGTGCTCTACGCCAGAGGCAGTAATAGGCCTACTACAGATGACCGCGTTAACCTTCCCTGCTGCCAGCCACTCTTCGACCTTGTCGATTTCCAAAGCAATGACTTCAAGCTCAACATTTGGTGCCTCGGCGTGTATATGAGAGAGAATGCGTGGCAATAGTGCTAGCTCGCCGAGGTCAGTAAGGGCTAGTCGAAATCGCCTATGTGAAGAGCGCGGGACAAACTCGCGATTTTCCTCCAGCGTACTGTCGATCTGGGCTAATGAGTCGCGCAGTGTTGGGTAGAGCTGTATCGCAGTGAAGGTCGGCTCCATGCCGTCTCGAGAACGCACAAAAAGACGGTCGTCAAACAAGTCGCGCAATCTCGAAAGTGCGTAACTCACTGACGGCTGAGTGACGTTCAAACGATCCGCTGCCACCGTGACGCTACGTGCATCAAAGAGAGTGACAAATACCCTGACTAGATTTAGATCAATAGCAGCCATGTAATAGATACCATTTATATTTTATAGAACATATATTTATTTGATGGATTTTGAAAGGCCAATTAGTGTGAAACAAACGTCTTCACACTAGAGCCAAATATGTCAACCGTACACTCTATTACTTACCAGCTTCTCCGCCGACAGGGACTCAACACTGTTTTCGGTAACCCTGGCTCCAATGAACTACCGTTCCTAAAGCGCTTTCCTGAAGACTTTCGTTACATCCTTGGCCTTCATGAAGGAGTAGTTGTTGGCATGGCCGACGGCTACTCCCTGGCCAGCGGGCAGCCGGTGCTGGTCAACTTACATGCAGCCGCAGGTACCGGCAATGCGATGGGAGCACTGACCAATGCTTGGTATTCCCATTCACCGTTGGTCATTACGGCAGGCCAACAAGCGCGTTCTATGATCGGTGTTGAAGCGATGCTGGCTAATGTTGATGCATCGTCACTTCCACGCCCATTGGTTAAATGGAGTTACGAGCCTGCCTGTGCAGAGGATGTGCCGCGTACGTTGAGCCAGGCGATTCACATGGCTAATCTGCCAGCCCGTGGGCCGGTCTATGTCTCGATTCCTTATGACGACTGGGATCATGAACTTGAAGATGACGCAGCTCAAGTCGTTCAGCACGACGTTAGCCATGCCGGTTTACCGTCAGCCACCCAGCTGGAAGCCTTGGCTGAAAACCTCAAGCAAGCTCATAGCCCCGTGTTAGTACTAGGGCCTGAGGTTGATGCTGTACGTGCCAATTCACTGGCCGTGGAGCTGAGCGAGCGACTCTGTATGCCGGTATGGGTGGCGCCGTCTGCTTCACGCTGCCCGTTTCCAACACGCCATGCCTGCTTCCGCGGTGTGTTACCGGCGGCCATTTCGGGAATTTCGGATAAGTTGGATGGCCATGATTTGATACTGGTGATTGGTGCCCCGGTGTTTCGCTATCACCAATATGCGCCGGGTCGTTACTTACCCCAAGGCGCGAAACTGTTGCATTTGACTGGCGACGTGCAGGAGGCTGCCCGCGCCCCGGTGGGCAGTGCTCTAGTTGGCGACATCCATGCCACTCTGGAGGCTCTGCTGCCATTGTTGGCACAAAGTGACCGTGTTCTGCCCACCCCCCTTCCTTTGCCACCACCTCCGGCGGTTTCCTCTGGGCGTCTAGCCCCGGAGAGTGTCTTTGACTCCCTTAATAACCTGGCGCCAGAGGATGCGATTTACGTTAAAGAGTCGACGTCGACAGTGACTGCTTTCTGGCAGCGCGTTGAGATGCGCCACCCTGGCAGCTTCTTCTTCCCGGCGGCAGGGGGGCTCGGGTTTGGCTTGCCTGCTGCAGTGGGCGTGCAACTAGCTCAACCCAATCGGCAGGTGATTGCGGTCATCGGTGACGGTTCAGCGAATTATGCTATCAGCGCTTTGTGGAGCGCCGCCCAGTACAACGTTCCGGTGGTATTTATCATTCTCAAGAACGACACCTATGGAGCGCTACGCTGGTTCTCGCGGCTGCTGGATGCAGAAGACGCTCCGGGGCTCGACGTGCCTGGGCTAGATTTTTGTGAATTGGCTCGGGGATACGGTGTTGAGGCGGTTCGTACTGAGACGCTTGAGTCCTTCGAGGACGCGCTATGCCGGGCGCTGGATGCTTCCCGCCCGATATTGCTGGAGGTGCCGACAACAACGATAGAGCCTTGATACGACGCTATACCCAGAGGGCGTGGAGATCACGCCAAACAATGAAGGTAATAACAATGACAGAGAGAACCCTCATGAAAAAAACGATATCGCCACTGCTATTCAGCATATCTACAGTAGTTCTATGTACGTCGGTTAATGCTGACACAACACTACGCATGGCCCACCTGTGGCCTGCCAGCTCGACGGTTAACCAGGAAATTTATCAAGCCTGGGCAGAAAAAGTAGAGCAGGAGTCTGGCGGCCAGTTAAAAGTAGAAATCTACCCTTCTCAAACTTTGAGCAAGGCTGACCAGGCTTACGAGGCGGCGGTTAATGGCGTCGCTGACATTGCCATCACTGTACAAGGCTATACCTCCGGTCGCTTCCCTCTCTCCGAGATCGTGCAACTTCCTGGCGTATCCACTAGCGCATCGCAAGGGGCTTGTATTTTACAAACACTCTATGATGAAGGCGACATAGCGGAGGAGTACGAAGATGCCCATACGCTATTTTTATTCACCACTGGGCCAGCCTATTTACATACACAAGATTCCGAAATTAAAACGCCCGCTGATTTAGAAGGCCTTAGGATGCGTCACCCCAGTGAGGTAGCAGGAGAAATGCTCACAAGTATGGGGGCGCACCCAGTGGGTATTCCTGCACCAGATATTTATACGTCACTGCAGCGTGGCGTGATAGATGGATTGAGTTTCCCCTGGGAAGCCATGACGGTGTTTCGTATCAACGAGTTAGTGAGTCATCACTTGGAGTTGCCATACTATACAGGCACGTTTGTAGCCACTATGAATCAGGCCTCTTATGATCGCCTCTCTCCCGAACTAAAAGCAGTGATTGATAATAATAGTGGTATGGCATGGGCTAGTAAGGCCGGTCAAGTATTTGATGATATTGATAAAACTGGGCGTGAAGAGGCTGTGGCTCAAGGTGATACCATCTATGCAGTGGAAGATCCCCTCAATGACCCCGCCTGGGCTCCCCCTCTTGAGCAAGGCACTGAGAACTACCTTGAGCAACTTGAGCAGAGAGGCTTGGATAGCGCTCGTTCTGTCTACGAGAAAGCTCTGACGTTACGCGATCAGTGTGAAGAATAAGTATTGGCGCAACGGTAGTCAGCCTTACCATTTAAATTATAGGAATACGCCATGAACACTCTCGATCTGCTTATAGGTGGCCATTCACGCTCAGCTCACGAGTCCGCCACTTTCGAGCACACCAACCCGCTGAGCGGAGAAACTGTCACCTGTATAGCGGCCGCATCGGTTAGCGATGCTCAGGCCGCCGCCGAGGCTGCAGCCCGTGCCTTCCCGGCTTGGTCAGCGACGGGCCCCGGCGAAAAGCGCGCCAAGCTGCTCAAGGCTGCAGAGGCCATGGAAGCGCGACAGGCTGAGTTTATCGAACGCATGGTAGATGAAACCGGCGCTACGCCAGGCTGGGCAGGCTTTAACGTCATGGTCGCTGCCAGCATCCTACGCGAGGCGGCGTCGCTGACTACGCAGGTAGGTGGTGAGGTAATACCTTCTAATGTGCCCGGCAGCCTAGCGATGGGCGTGCGGGTACCCTGCGGCGTGGTGGTGGGGATCGCCCCCTGGAACGCGCCTATTATTCTTGGCACGCGTGCCATTGCGACGCCGCTGGCGTGTGGTAATACGGTGATTCTTAAGGCCTCTGAACAGTGTCCCGCGACGCATCACCTGATTGGGGAGGTACTGATTGAGGCGGGCCTGGGTGATGGCATCGTTAACGTGGTGACCAATGCACCACCTCAGGCCGCCGAGTTGGTCGAGGCCTTGATTGAGCATCAAGCCGTGCGTCGTATTAATTTCACTGGCTCTACTCCGGTGGGGCGCATTATTGCCGAAAAAGCGGCACGCCATCTTAAGCCGGTCTTGCTGGAACTTGGCGGAAAGGCGCCGTTCGTGGTGCTTGAAGATGCCGACCTGGATGCTGCCGTTGAGGCCGCCGCCTTTGGCGCCTTCTTCAATCAGGGCCAGATCTGTATGTCCACTGAGCGGCTTATTGTGGTGGATGCGGTCGCTGATGCCTTCGTCGAAAAACTGGCTCGCAAAGCACAAATGCTGCGCGCGGGCGATCCCCGAGGTGAAGGTAACGCGCTGGGTACGCTGATCAATCACGAATCGGGCGAGAAGCTCAACGCCCTGCTCGACGACGCCCAGCAGCATGGCGCTCGTTTAGCCTGTGGCGGCAAGGCCGAAGGCGTCATTATGCAGCCTACCGTGGTGGATGGGGTTACCCAGGCGATGCGCCTCTATGGCGAAGAGTCGTTTGGCCCGGTGGTAGCGCTGATGCGCGTTAAAGATGAAGAGGAAGCCTTGCGTGTGGCGAACGATAGTGAATATGGCCTTTCTGCCGCCGTCTTCAGCCGCGACACCGCCCGGGCGATGCAGTTTGCGCAGCGCATTGAGTCGGGTATTTGCCATATCAATGCACCCACCGTTCACGATGAGCCGCAGATGCCCTTTGGCGGCGTTAAATCGAGCGGCTACGGACGCTTTGGCGGTAAGGCCGGGATTGATGAGTTCACCGATCTGCGCTGGATGACCATGCAGCTTGGCCCGCGCCATTATCCCATTTAGCTAGTGCAAGAAGAATGTCTGGTAAGAAAGCGACGTCAATAAGAAATCCTTATGGTGGGGCGACTTGCTCGGTAGAGAAATATATCGATCTGACAAGGTAATCGTATTTTTCACACTGAAGCCGCCTTGGTGTGTTTAAAGGTGGCTTTTTTTTGGTGCTTCAGGCGATCGTTAATTGCGCTACTAGTCGCTGCTTCGACCATAGTCGTGAAGTAATATTGGAAAAGTCCAATTTTTTGTTGTCATTGTGCCTTTTGCGCTGGGGGTGTTGGCCGGAACACTGAGGATCTGAGATCGTGCGGGTGCAAAGGCTTGCTGCGGTGCTTAAACATAGACGAATGTCGATTAGCCCTACGCCTGATAGTGGACTAATGTGGTCGCATAAGGCGAACTAGTATTCGCTATGCGAACTTACAATAATCCAAAAAAGTCCTGGAGGCTCCTATGAAAATGTCCCTATCCCGTTGTGTTTTGGCAGCGGCAATTACTGGCCTGGCGGTTAGCTCGGCCCAGGCAGAGACCACCTTGCGTATGGCCCACTTTTGGCCTGGCCCTTCAGGCGTTAATGAAGATGTTTTGCAGGCATGGGCCGATACGATCGCCGAAGAATCCAATGGCGATCTAACCATTCAAATGTTTCCCGCCGGTACTTTAGCCAAACCGGATTCCATTTATGAAGCTGCTGCCAACGGTATTGCCGATATTGGTGCCACTGCCCAGGGCTATACTGCCGGTCGATTCCCTCTCTCCCAGATCGTTGAGCTACCTGGGGTAGCGAGCACGGCAACGCAAGGTGCTTGCGTACTGCAAACGCTCTATGACGACGGCCATTTGGACAGCGAATACGCAGATACCCGCCCGCTGTTTATGTTTACCACGGGCCCGGGCGGCATCCACACCATCGACACCGATGTGCAAACCCCTGCCGATCTGGAAGGGCTGCGTATACGCCGCCCCACCGCTGTGGCGGGTGAGATGCTGGAAAATATGGGCGCAAGCCCCGTGGGTATGCCAGCCCCCGATATTTACACCTCCATGCAGCGCGGTGTCATTGATGGCCTGAGTTTCCCTTGGGAAGGTTTAAAAGGCTTCCGCATCAACGAGCTGGTGAGCTACCACACCGAAGTACCGTTTTACACTTTGATCTTTGTCGCCACCATGAATCAGCGCGCGTACGATAATTTGACGCCTGAACAGCAGGCGGTAATCGATAATAACTCAGGCATGAAATGGGCTGAAAACGCCGGTGCAGTGTTTGACCGCCTAGACGTAGAAGGCAAGCAAGAAGCGACTGATGCTGGCCATACCATTCGTGAAATTGAAAATCCGCTAGCGCATCCTGATTGGCAAGAACCGCTCGAAACCGGTATTGAAAACTACCTAACGCAGCTGGAAGAGCGCGGTTTGGATCAGGCTCGAGATGTATATCAAGCAGCACTGGCAGCCAGTGAGTCTTGTGGTACCCAATAGGGGTAAGGTTATATGAAGTCTACTCTCTATAGGGCCAGCCACTGGCTGGCCCTCATTTGTCGCTTGGTGGCTGGCATCGCACTGATAGGGCTGCTGGCAGTGACCATTGCCGATGTAAGTACGCGTTATCTATCGCGTATAACGGAAGGTGCGATTGCACTGCGCGTTTCCGGCAGCGTAGAGCTGGTCAGCTATCTGATGCTGTTTGCGCTATTGGCCGCCATGGCCGCTAATGTGGAGAAAAGCCAAGTGGTGGTAGAAGCGTTCTCTCACGGCTTGCCGCAAGCGATAAAAAATCGCCTGCAAGGGCTCTTTTTCCTCGGCTTTATGGCGCTGGGACTGATTCTATTTGTGGGCTTGCTGGATTCGGCCGCAGCGGCCAGTCGGCACGGCGAAATAACCCAAGACCTGCGACTGCCCATGGGGCCGATTTACCAGTTGGCAGCGGTGCTGAGTTTACTACTAGGAATACGTAGTTTTATTCACGCCTTGCTCGGCGTTATTTATGCAGTGGGTGAGGAGGCAGCGCATGGGGAGTGAAGCGATTGGTGCCATTGGGCTAGGGCTTTTATTGGTATTGATGATTCTGCGCGTGCCGGTTGCTCTCACAATGCTGATCGTGGGAGTGGTGGGGTTTGCCCAGATCATTAGCTGGGATGCGGCTGTCGCTCAGTTAAAAACCGTGCCGGTGGAAGTACTCTCTAACTACAGTTTCAGCGCCGTGCCCATGTTTATCTTAATGGGCGTGCTGGCTGCTCATTCGGGGATGGCCGGTAAGCTGTTTGATTCAACCCGGATTATTTGCGGTGGCTGGAAGGGCGGCCTGGCGATTGCGGCCGTGGGCTCTTGCGGCATCTTCTCCGCTATCTCCGGCTCTTCGTTAGCGACTGCTAGCACCATGACCCGGGTAGCGTTGCCGGAGATGGAGCGCTATGGCTATAACCGTGGCTTAGCGACCGGCGCGCTAGCCGCAGGCGGCACGCTGGGCATTATGATTCCGCCCAGTATTGCGCTGCTTATCTACGCCATTCTTACTGAACAGTCCGTTGGCGATATGTTCATGGCGGGGCTGATTCCCGGTCTGCTGGGGCTGGTGATGTATTCACTGACCATTACGATAGTCATGTATCTGCGCCCTTCCTTAGCCGTGGCGGGTGAACCCACTGCCTGGAAAGAGAAGCTGCTCTCGCTGACCGGCTTAGTGCCCTTCTTTGGCGTTTTCCTGGTGATGATTTTAGGTATCTATTTTGGTGCCTTTACACCGACGGAAGGCGCTAGCGTCGGGGCGTTCGCCACGCTGCTTTACGCCCTGGTGAAAGGCATGCGCGGTGCGCAGCTATGGCACAGCGTACAAGAGACATTGGCGCTCTCTGCGGTGGTGTTCTTTATGCTGGTGGGGGCTGAGACGCTGGGTTACTTCATCTCGGTGTCGCGTATTTCATTTTCCATTACTGACCTGCTCTACGGCATGGATCTAACTCCTATCGTCGTGGTGCTGTGCATCCTGGCGCTCTACTTTGTGTTGGGTATGTTTATGGATTCCATCGCGATGCTGGTAATCACCGTACCGGTGGTTTATCCGATTATTCAGGCGATGGGTATCGACCCGGTATGGTTCGGTATTTTGACCGTACTGACCGTTGAGCTGGGACTGATGACCCCGCCGGTGGGGATGAACGTGTTTGTGATTAAAGCGATGGCGCCGCACGTGGGGCTGGGGGAGATATTTAAAGGGGTTACACCCTTTGTAGTGTCTGACTTGCTGCGCCTGACGCTTTTGATCCTTTTCCCCGTTTTGAGCGCGATGTTTCTGCTCTAGCTGGTTTTAGTCTAAGCATCGTTGGGACAGTAACGATAAAAGGAGTTAATGCCTGCGCAAGTGTGGAGAGGCTGGCACTGGTGCTTGATGAGCTGTGGCGGCTCAATGCTCACGAAATCACCGACAAAGGCTTTTGGGCCGTCAGCAGGTGAAAATATGGACTTCAAGATCAATAAGGCACAAACACTCCAGTGTAATGCCGATGTATTGAAACGTTTTAGCCGTGAGTTAATGGAACTGACCCAGTTGCCAAGATGCTCGATACCTGAGAGATGGCTATGTGAAGCTGTACAAGGCTTCGCCAATATTGTGGGCTTTGATGCCGCATGGTGGGGGCAACTTTATCTACCCTCAGATTCCTCGTCATCTACCTTTTCACCCAGTGTCATGATGGATGGCAGCTTGGGATTGAGTTCAACTTTTGCGCAAGAGTGGCATAGCATTTCCGGGGTGGATCGGTTCGCTAAGGCTTCAATGTCCTACTTGGGCAAAGCTGTGCGGGGAGGCCATGACGATTTACCCAACACGGATTGCACCGAGGTTGAATCTTTTTGTCAGCGGCATGACATCTTGCATAGTATGGCCGTAACGCTAGAGTTTCCATGCAACGGCATGCTGTTTTTTGTGTCGGTTTATCGCAGCAAAACAAGCAGTGAATTCGACAAGCTTGATGCAGTACTGATGGAAGAGTTTCTTAACCATCTGGCGTATTACTGGAAGCAGTACCTAGCCAAAATTCGTTTTGATGCCCTGCCCAATGGCTGGGATAGCTATGCACTTTCCAATAGGAAGGGAGAGCTTCTCTATATAGGTAAAGAGGTTCGCGTGGCTCTCGAACGAAAATATGTCGGCTGGCAAGGTTCTAACCTGCCGCGCCTTATCTCCGACCAGCTAAGCACGGCACCGCACACGCTAATGTCTAATGAAAACAAAGGCATCATTGTGCACCACAGTGGCGATCTCGTTGCCCTGACACTATGTTCTCATCAGCGTTCAAACGTGCTTTCCCCGCGTGAACTCAGTGCCGCTAGACTCTATTCTCAGGGTAGCTCCTACAAGCAAGTCGCCCGAGCACTAGGCATCACCCCGGCAACGGCGAGAACTTACCTGCGCAGCGCTTATATTCAGTTGGGTGTTAGCAATAAAGTAGAACTGCTTTCGGCGCTGCGTCAGCCCAACGAGTTATAAAAGAGCCGCGGCATAGAATAAACTCCAATCATCCGCGGCCATGCTTGGGTACAGCAGTGACAAGGCTAGAAGCGCTTGGCGATGGAACCCACCAGTGCTGCAGAACAGTTCTCTTCGAAGCCAAAGCCAGAGGCGCATTCGGACTTAGATAGGTCGGTGTCGATATAGGCCAAGCGCCAATCCACTCCCCATTGATGCTTGCTTATGCCGATTTCCCAGTCGTAGTAGAGGCTGCGGCTTGAACCATCATTATCGACATAGATGGCACGCTCCATATCGGTAAGGCCGTAACGCGCATCTAGCGTAATATCGTGGGGAAGGCTGTGTTCATAGCCCACCCAGGCGATGGTGCGTCGGTCACTGAAAGGCTTCATATCATCGCTGTATTTAACGCCAATGGTGACCCCGTGTGCGCTGAGTGTGGCGATCCATTCACCGAAATTGAATTGGCTGCTGTTGGGATATTCGAATTCGATCCGAGTGAAGGAGCCTACGATGTTTTCCGAGAGTGGGCGGGCAATGCCGACATAATAGGCAAACTCGCGATTGGCTTGCGTACCGAAGTCGATATTGGAGGTAAAAAGGCCAGCATAAGCACCGCTAGGCTTGTGAACCAGTATTGAATCAAGCCATAGCGCGGAGTTATTTCGGGTCATTGATACCCCGCCAGCACGATAATCGCTGAATGCTTGAATCTCTAAAACCAGGGCAAGCTCATCGTTGATATCGATTGCATGGGCTGAGAGTGGTAAAGCGCAGGCGATACCTGTGGCGAGAAAAATTGCTTTATTATTCATATTTTTACCCGTTTTTTTGGAGTTTTTGATACGGCTTTTTAAGGCAAGGGGCGCTAATGGGCCTTGGTATATCAAGGCCCTGTTGGTTGGTTTTAAAGGCTTATTCTTTAGCAATACGCGTTTAGGGGGATTACTGAGAAACGAGCTCAGAGAGCTTGTCGAAGAAGGCGAAGTTGTCGTCGTCCCAGCCGGCAGCATCCGGTGTGTGGCTTAACTTCACCACCACGGTTTGGTTGTCCGGGTCGATATAGATGTATTGGTTGTAGATACCCATGGCGGTGTATGCATCGGTATCAGGGAAGGTCCACCACTGATATTGATAGCCGATGGAGGCACCTTCCGAAATATGCTCATAGCCAGGGTCGGAAACGGTGGCCTCTGTTACCCAGCTAGCGGGTATTACTTGGGTGCCGTTGGCCTCGCCCATATTGAGCATCATCAGGCCGAAGCGACCCAGGTCGCGCAGGGTGGCGTTAAAGCCAGCGCCATAGAACTCATCACCGCTATCCATGATCCAAAAGCCATCTGCTTCCATACCAGCAGGCTGCCAGATCTTTTCAGACATGTACTCAGCGACCGTGGTATCTAAAACACTCGCCAGCACACAGCCCAGCACACTGGTATCCAGAGTGGCGTAATTAAAACGTTCGCCGGGTTCGTACTCCGGTTTGGAAGAGGCAATGGCGTAATCGCACCAGCGGTAGTTGCTAGCCACCAGTGCGTTGTCGTGAACTTCCGTAAGCTGGGTGTCTCCGCCAAACTCATAGACTTCCTCCCAGGCAACGCCAGAACGCATCCGCAGCACATCAATGACGCGAACATCGCTGTAACCAGTGCCTTCTAACTCGGGTAGGTATTTAGTGACCTTGTCATCAAGGCTTTCAATTTTGCCTTCTTCCACAGCGACGCCTACCAAGGTCGCGAGAATTGACTTTGAGGCCGAGAATACCGCGTGCTGGCTGTCATCACTGAAGCCATTGCGGTACTGCTCATAGGCGATTTTGCCATCCTTAATAACCAACAGGGCGTTGGTTTTAGTGTTTTCCAGGTACTCTTCTAAAGAAACGTCATTCCCTTCAAACGAGAAGTTGTCATCTATTTCAATTAACTCAGACTCAAGTGGCCATGGCGTTGACGAAGCCGCCACGCGGCGGGTGGCAAACATCTTGTCTAGCTGTTGGAACGTCAGAAAGTTGAGGTCAGGGTTAAACATATTGGCCCGAGCATTAATCATTGTCTCGGTGACCCACTGCTCGCCGTTTTCTTGTTCACTGTCTTCTTGTAGAGGAGATGCCAAGCCGGCCGTTGAAGCGAGAGAAGTGATAGCAGCAAGGCAGATAGCACTGCTCTTGAAATTGTTCTTGAGAGTGTTTTTGAAAGGGTTTTTGAAATTATTCTTGGAAATGGTCATGAGGTTCTCCTAGCGAGGGGAGGTCTGGCCTTAATGGCCATGGATTGCCCGCGGGTGATGCGTGCTCGCTATCCATACTAGAAAGAGTCTTTCGGGAAGTAACCCCTGCAAATGCAGAGGGGGCAGCATTATCGGTCAGTAGAATGACGCACGATGGGCTTGATCGCCCGACCATGCTCGGCATCGTCGATCGCCTGGTTGATCTGATCAAAATCGTAGAAGGTCACCAGCCGATCAAAGGGAAAGCGGCCCTGTTCATACAGTCGAATCAGCGCCGGTATAAAGACATCGGGCAGCGAGTCGCCTTCCACGATGCCCCGCAGGCTACGCCCTGCTGACATCATATGGGTCAGGTTTAGTTCCACCGTGGTCGTGGGGTCGGAGGCGCCGACAATCCCGCAAGTGCCGCGCGGTGCCAGAGCAGCCACCGCTGTTTGAATGACAGCGGGCAGGCCCGTGGTATCGAGCGCATGGTCAACGCCGATGCCGTCCGTGGCGTTAAATATCTGCTCCGTTAGCTCCTCTGAATCAGCTGCAAAGGCATGGCTAGCGCCAAGCTCACATGCCAGTGCCAGCCGCTGTTCGTGGATATCGACCGCAATGATGGTGGTCGCACCGGCGACCACCCCCGCCATGATCGCGGAAAGCCCCACGGAGCCAGTGCCAAACACAAGCAGCGATTCGCCCGGCGCCACCGCAAGCGAGTTCAGCACCGCACCGGCACCGGTTTGCACACCGCAGGCCAGAGGGCCGAGCAGTTCCAGTGGTGCTGAAGGGGGTACCTTGACGATATTGCGCTCATGGCAGAGGGCGTGGCTGGCGAAAGAGGATTGGCCGAAGATATTGGCGTGAACCGGCTCGGCGTCTTTCGATAGGCCGCTGGAGCCGTCGGCACGGGTGCCAAAAAAATTCCGTGGGAAAAAGTCATGGCAGTAGCTGGCCTGGCCACCTGAGCAACTTGGGCAATGGCCGCAGGAGTTGAAGGTCATGACCACATGATCACCGACTTCCACTTTGGTCACTCCGGCACCAACCGATTCAACAATACCGGCGCCTTCATGGCCCAGCACCACGGGCTGGGGCGTGGGTAGCTGCTGGTCGCGCATGGCGATATCGGTATGACAAATGCCGGTGGCGACCACACGCACCAGGATTTCGCCCGCACGGGGCGCCTCAAGCTGTAACGTTTCGATAGAAAATGGTGCCCGAGGCAAGCGGGCAACGGCGGCGATGATATTCATGGCAGGCTCCTGCTGGTTTCAAGAAGATTACTTGGCGATCACCACCGACTGAATCGCGGTGTATTCGTGGAGTCCTGCCTCGGCGAACTCCACCCCAATGCCGGACTGCTTATGGCCGCCGAAGGGAATGTGCGGCGCCATGGCGAAGTGCTGGTTGACCCAGGTGCTGCCTGATTCCAGCCTGCAGGCGATCTGCTTGCCCAGAGTGAGGTCTTGCGTCCATACCGAACCGCCGAGGCCATAAGGCGAGTTGTTGGCCCGCGCTATGGCCTCATCGATATCATCAAAGCGTAGCAGTGAGCGTACCGGGCCA
This sequence comes from Vreelandella titanicae, assembly GCF_014697095.1. Lineage (NCBI taxonomy): Bacteria > Pseudomonadati > Pseudomonadota > Gammaproteobacteria > Oceanospirillales > Halomonadaceae > Vreelandella > Vreelandella titanicae. The sequence continues at coordinate 1,143,664 of NZ_CP059082.1, forward strand.
AAAATCTCTTCATCCACCAGCGGGTTACCCTCCTCAATATCGCGAATCAGGGTGGGTTCGACGAAGTAGCCTGGGCCGTAGGTATGGCCACCGGCAATGATGCGGCCGTGCTGGGGAGCCAGTTTCAGCAGCGTTTGTACTGCCTCGAACTGTTGACGGTTCTGTACGGGGCCATACTGAGTCACCGGGTCTAACCCATCGCCTAGTTTGGCGGTGCGGGCCAGCTCGGCGAGGGCGTCGCACATGCGGTCGTAGATGCCGGATTGAATATACAGGCGCTTAATCGACATACACACTTGGCCTGAGTTGACGAAGGCCAGCGCGAACAGCTGCGGGGCCACGGCGTCGACGTCCACATCATCCAGCACGATGGCGGCGTCATTACCCCCGAGCTCCAGGGTAAGGCGTTGCAAGCTATCAGCTGCAGAGCGCATAACCGCCCGGCCGGTGGCTGTGGAACCCGTGAAAGACACCTTATTGATGCCGGCATGGCCGGTCAGCAAGGGGCCAACATCACCACCGTCCGGCAGTATGTTGACCACGCCTGGCGGTACCAGGTCAGCAATCAGTTCACCCAGGCGCAGGGTCGCCAGCGGTGTGGTGGGGCTTGGTTTGATCAGGCAGGTGTTGCCTGCAATCAGCGCTGGCCCCAGCTTGTAGCAGGCCATCACCAGCGGAAAATTCCAGGGCACGATAGCGGCCACAACCCCCAGGGGGCGGCGGTGGAGCTCGGCGCGCTGGTGCTTGTCGTCTTGCAGCGTGCGTGGTGAAAGATCCATTTCAGCGAAGTAGCGCAAAATTGCCGTGGCCTGGCTGGTTTCGACCGCGGCGCCTGCCAGAGGCTTGCCCTGTTCCAGCGTTATCCACCGCTGCAGCTCCTCGGCATTTTTCTCAATGCAGTCAGCGATGGCGTGTAGCACGAGGCGGCGTTGTTCAATGGGCGCGTCCCGCCAAGCTGGCCACGCCTTTCTTGCCGCGCCAATGGCATGCTCGACGTCTTCAGGCGTGACCTGGGGGCAGTAGGTCAGGATCTCTTCATTACTGGGATTGATGACGGGCATCTGCTGAGTGCCAGAGATCAGCTCACCATTAATGAGGGCGTGAAATTTATGATTATTTTGCATGCTGCTTCTCCTGTTGCGGCTACCCCATTCAATGCCGCATCGCGTGCTCGGTCTTGTGCATCCCTGCAGACCACTTGACGATTTCTGCAACGCTGGGTTGCCAAGCATGAGCACCTGGATCAAGCTGAGTAATCGTGAAGTCCAATCAATAATAGAAACAACAAAATCGGAGCCATCCTGACATGAATGCCCTTACCTCAAGAGAGGCAGCATTCCCTGATAGAGCGCCGCCATTCTCGTTGAGCACCACCAATCTGGAATCTTTCGTGCAAGCAAACGAAAGGCAGCTGCTGCCCCTTGAGGTCGCGCCATTAACATCCACGTTTTACGCCAAGCTGCGTGGGCTGGATTTGCTGCGAAGTCGACTGGTATACATTGCCAGCTCGCCGGTGCGCGTCGCTCGCACACCACGGCTAGCGGCGCAAACCAGTGGCGACCATACCTTCAAGCTGGTCTGGCAATTACGTGGTGGAGCGCTGATGACGCAGGGCGGTCAAACCATCCGGTTAGCCCCTGGAAAGATGACTATTTATCGGCTATCGAGCCCCTACCGCTTGCATACCGACGGGGATTATCGTGCCCTGATGCTGAAAGTCGATCTTGCCGGTATGCCCGAATGGCGACGGTTGGCCGAACGTTGTGAAGGGCTTGCCATTCCTGTAGATGCCGCTGCGCATGCCGCTCTAGCCGCACTGCGCGTTCAGCTTAGGTGGGGCAGTGACCCATCGATAGGCCAAGTGGAAGACGCCGCTCTGGAGCTGGTGTTCGGGTCGTTCTGGCGCCACCAAAGAGAGCGGCTTTATCATGCCCCCATGCCCAGTGAACGGCTTACCAAAGCACGGCGTGTGGTGCTTGAGCGCCTTGCCGATACGCAGCTGGCTCCTGAAGATCTGGCCTATGCCCTGAACATGTCGGTGCGAGGGCTTTACGATGAGTTTCGGCGTTATCGTATGGCACCACCCGCAGCATTCATCCGTGAACTACGCTTGGAGCAGTGCTACTTGGCATTGTTAGACGCAACTCCTCAAAGGTGCAGCATCACTCATATCGCTCTGGAGCACGGTTTTTCTGATGGTGCGCATTTTGCGCGGGTGTTCCGCAAGCGCTATGGGGTCTCACCTGGCGATCTTCGGGCGCGAGGACGTCCCTACGCATAGCTTAAAATTACTTTTAAATAAGATTTTCGAAGTCAACAACCAAGTGACTGACGTGTTGCGCTTGATTTTTGAGGCTATCAATATTTAAACCCCGAAGGTCGAACTGGAAGTTCAACTTTCGGGGTGCTGTGCAGACCTGTATTAATGGGCTCTGTGAAACTTAGAAATCGTATCGAACCCCTAAAGCCCACCAATCCCTATCAATTGCATTGATCTCCCTATCTGTACTGCTAGCATATTCTAAATATACAAACATTGGATCACTAAGCCGGTAGCTGCCACCCGCAACGTATTGGACGTCACTCAAATTCATGTCACTATTTTCCATATAGCTGACGTTCCCGTATATTTTGCCTTCTGAATAACTAAAAACGGGTGCTATACCATAATGACGAATATCTCCCTGCTCTTCGAATAACGCACCGACACTTAGCTGTGGAGATATTTTGTAGGTTACGCTTGCCCCGAGTAGAGCATCATCATCACCTTCTGCTTCATCATAGCCAGCGGCAAAACGTACCGGGCCTGTTTCATAGGCTACATATCCCATTAGGTTAAGTGTTTCTTCTTCACCCGCATCTTTGTCTTCTGGATCGAGCTTTCCAGCGACACCCAGGCTGAAGCCATCGAAGCTTTGGGATTCAAAGGAGATAGAGTTTCCACGGGCGCGGTCACCACCTTTTGCCAAGGCCCGCCAACCCACAGTATTTCTTACATTGATAACCTTGGATATGTTCTGATAATAGATGGAGTCAAAGTTACCAACCTTTACGGCTCCGACGTCTTCAAATCGTAGCCCTACATACGTGTTCCTTATATCATCAATGACGTTAGGCCGTGCCTCGTCGCGATCATTAGCGGTGAATCTAAACTCGGCTCTTATAAAACCCTCTAACTTAGGATTTATCCTATGTCCAGCTTTAAAGCCAAGGCGTGAACCTTCTTCACTAATATAGTCGTTACCGTCGTCGTTGTTTAACGTCAAGTGTATACGGCCATATAGGTCAAAGTAAGTTTCTCCGTCTTCATACACATTGAACGCCTGTGTGGTTCCTGAAAACCCTAATCCTGCTACTAGTGCCAATGCAGAAATGCCATGGCCTTTTTTGTTTTTCAACAACATGTTTATTCCCTAATGTCTTTTAAGTTTGTTTTTACCGCCGCGCAATTTTTCTTTTAGGCCCTCCTCTTTTTTATTAAATGCTGTATGGCGTAGGCATCAATAAGCCGCTCACGCAGCCAAAGCGAGATCACAGAGAGTGGCCAAAGTTGCCAACCTGTAACCCAGCGATGCTGGAGGAGCTTGTAAGCGCAATACGCCCTAGTTTTCTTGGCCGTATATCGGCCAGTCTGAAATCATCGATCTCAGAACATCTGGTGAGTAACTTTTATTTGGTGACGCTCGTTGATTCCCTTTAGTAACAGGTGTCGTTTCGACTGTAATGCTGAGCAGTCACTCTGGAGCAGGATCTGCAAGCGTTTTTGGATGCGTTCGATTAGTTGACCTTGAGCGTCTTCAGGACATCGAGTGTGAAATCGGTAATCATGGTGTTTCCTGGTTCTCCATGGGTCGGCATTTTCAGCCCTAGCCGACCCAGAATTGAGGGGGTAACCGGCGGTTCTCAACCGAAAAGCCACGGGTCGATCAGCCCACTTGGATAGGTCAGTGTTAAGAACTCAGCCATGCCGACCAGGAAAACGGTGACTCCAAGCGCCATGCTAGCGGCGATCCAGGGTTTGAGCCGTGCGATCACCAGCAGGAAGGTGAGGCAGAATAGCGTAGCTGCGGTAATGAAGCCGAGCAGCACCATTGTCGCCACCAGCGCAAAGAAACCGACCAGCCAGAGTCCTTGCTGACGCATAGCCTGGTTTTGCCACAGGGGTCGATGCATCACGCACCGGGCGATCTCCAGCAAGCAGGAAACGGCAAGAATTGCGATAGCCAGACGGGGCATGATGCCCCCGATCAAAGAGAGATCGGCAACATCTACCCAGGCGACGGCGGCGGTGCCAAGTAGCGTGACGAAAAGCACCACGTCGATCACACCCAGGCTGGGGGGCGCCGTGGGCGCCGCTGCTGCAGCACCGTCGGTCTGACGGCGTTTGGCCCATAGAGAGCGCAGCATGGGAATTAACATCGCGCTAAGGATTAGGGCACCGATAATCAGCACACCGGGCCGTTGGAAGGCGCCCATTCCCTGAAACTGGACTGCTTGGTAGAAGTAGGATTCGGCACCTGGGGCAAGTACGAAGCCGATCAGGAACGCCGGACGTGACCAATTCGCCTGTTTGAAAAGAACCCCCAAGATACCGACCGCCCCGAGGGCGAGCAGGTCGCCCGTGGCGCGCGTGGCCTGAAAGGCGGCAAACATGATCAGCACGGTGATCAGCGGTGCCAGGGTGACAAAGGGCAACCGGGTCAGGCTGGCTACCGGGCGAGCGAGAGCCAGACACAATGCAGCCCCCAGAATGTTGGCCAGAGCGAGTGACCAGATAATGGTGTAGGTCAGATCCAGGTGAGTCTCGATCATGCCGACGCCGGGCTGCAGGCCAAGCAGCAGAAGCCCGCCTAGGAAGACCGCAGCCGTACCTGAACCGGGCACCCCAAACAACAGGGTCGGTACCATGGCACCACAAGCGCAGGCATTGTTGGCAGACTCTGGGGCAATCACGCCGCGGATATCGCCCTTGCCAAACTCCGACTTGTCTTTGGCGGTTTGAACCGCATGGCCGTAGGTGAGCCAGTCGACCACGGAGCCGGCCAAGCCAGGAATGGTGCCGACTAAACTACCGATACCCGCACAGCGCGCAACGAGCCCACGGTTCTGGCCCACATCCCGAATGCCTTGCCGCCAGCCCTTGCCGAGCTTACAGGGCTCTTCGGCGATTGCACCGCGCTTGACCAGCAGGTCGATGATCTCGGGCAGAGCAAAGATCCCCAGGCCAACCACCACCAGTGGCAGGCCATCATAGAGATAGTCGAGCCCGAAGTTCATGCGGAACTCGCCAGTGGCCGGCGCCATACCAATGACACCCACCAGCAGGCCTAGTCCGCAAGCGGCAAGGCCCTTGAAGAGGTCTTGCCCTGAGAGTACAGCCACCATCGACAGGCCGAGCAGGGTCAACATGAATAGCTCGGAAGAAGAGAACGAAAGCACCAACGGGCGCGCGATCAGGATGAAGCCAGTCAGTACGACAGCACCGACCAGGCCGCCGATCATCGAGGATAGAAAGGCGCTCGACAGCGCACGGGCTGCCTGGCCACGCTTGGCCAGCGCGAAGCCATCGATCACGGTCGCCTGAGAGGCACTCGAGCCGGGAATTCCCAGTAGCACGGAGGCAAAGGTATCGCCAGTGGGAATCACTGCGACCAGGCCCATCAGCATGCCAAGAGCCACGGTCGGCTCCATGCCATAGAGAAAGGGGAGCAGCAGCGACATACCGGCGATGCCACCAAGACCGGGGATGATGCCGACAACAAGGCCGACAAGAACCCCCACGGTCATGAAGAGCAAATGGGAAACAGTGAATAACTGTCCCAAGCTGGAAAGAAGGATATCAAGCATGGCGTGTGGCTCTTGAGTTATTTAAAAAGAGGGAGCCCGGGGCTACCGACCCCGTCGGGGTCGGCACATCCCGCACCGCGTCAGATCTTGGCGCCGTGCTCCGACTGAAGCCAGTCGGCCAGCCATTCGCGGGTAGCATCATTGATGGACATAGCGTCGTCGAGATGGCGCTGTGCAGTGTCGCCGATGACTGGCGTGTACGGGCCCAACTGGGCTGCAGCCGCCTCCTTGAATGCCTCAGTACTTACGAAGTCGCGAGCCGCCTGCCGGTAAGTATCAATCAGGGCTTGCGGCGTTTCTTTTGGCACCATGATCAGCTTTTGCAGTGCATAGCCGGACGCGAAGAACTTGCGGAACGCTTCATAGGCGTCTCCTGTCGGTGCCTCGCCATGGTGCTCCTGGTAGACCTCGTTGAAGGTGGGAAGCTCGGGGAAGGCTGGGTCGCGGACGATCTCTCCTTCATCGTTCAGCATGCCCAGCGAGAAGAGTGGCACGGCCTTGCCGGACTCCACCAACGGCGTTACGTTGCTCAAGTAGGCAGAGGTGGTCTGGAAGTCGATGTCGGCTTCGCCACGTTCAAAGGCTAGGCGGCCCTCACCGCGGCTGCGCATACCGAACACTGCCTGTACATCAGCCCCCAGCATATCCAGAGCGATCAATACCGGAAGCTCGACGCCAGTGGGGTTCTGCGCCGCTAGCTTAACTGGTTGTGTCAGCAGGGCATCCAATGCTGCGTCGGCCGTCTCACCCAAGCTTGGCTGGGCATAAACGACACCCCCGGTTGGCGTGGCCAGGATGGGAGTCCAGTCGTTGTAGTCATAGCGAACGCGAGGGTCATCCAGCATGGCCGGATACTGAGTCGAGGCGGAGGTTCCCAGCCAATCACTGCCGTCCGTTTTGGCACGCAAGGCGAAGACATTGGCTCCATTGATGGAACCGCCGCCGGGAACATTGTCGATCATTAAAGTCGGCTCTCCTGGTAGAGAATTGCTCAGCCAGGGAGAGAAGAAACGCGCCCAGACATCCGTACCACCGCCGACGCCAAATGGAATAGTCCATTTGATGTTACCGGGTACTTCGACATCCTGGGCCTGGGCAGAGGTCATTAAACTCAAGCCCGTGAGGGTAAGCCCCAGTAAAGCAGCTTTCTTGAGCCCAAGTGTGATGGTGGGGGCTACAATCTTTTGGGTTTTCATGGCGTTACTCCTAGCATATTGTCGTTGTCGTTATTAAAGATGAGTCGGATGAGAGGACCCAACTGTTTCTATTAAGTCAGTAAATCCAGCCTAGGCGTGGCAGGAAGCGAGTAGAAAATGGAACCACTCATGATTTTTCTGGCAGTGCGAATCAATGACACGCGGGTAATATCGCAGAAATCGTTATTACGGTGCTCAACGTCGATGTCGATGTAACCGGAAGGATGCTCCAGCTTCACCTGCGCCAGAAGCTTGCCAGATGAAATTCGCTTGTTGTCTAACGCGATGCGATGGGCAATGGTGCCTGGGACACTGACCGCCGAGGCTAATGCGATGGCACCGGTCACGGCGATGGCCTTGTGGCAACGATGGGGCACGAAGTAGCGCGTGCACAGAGTGCTGCCGCTGTCCCGAGGCGCGGATAGGAGCACCGGTTTGGGCAACACACCTTGGCTGACGTCGCCCAGGCCCATTCGCCGTCCAGCCTCCCGGCGAATAATCTCCAGCCGTTCGAGGGCGTTACGGTTATCATTCAATTCGGCGGGCTCTTCATCACCTCTTAGGCCTAGATCGGCGGCGTCTAACATGACAATCGGAGTCGCTGCGTCGAGACAACTAACAGCGACACCCTCAATCATGTCACAAGCCTGCCCAGTCGGCAGTAGGGCGCCCGTCTTGGTGCCGATAACGTTGAGGAAGCCGAGCATGATGCCGGCTGAACTCCCCGGCACACCGCTGATAGAGGTATCGCCCTCGTAGGACACCTGACGGCCAGGTGTTGGCACATGGCACTCGATCAAGCGCTGGGTGTTCAGATTTCGAACCCGGACAAGAGTCGTTCCCTCTTGAGGTTCAACCAACCCGGTTTCGATTGCATAAGGGCCTACGGCGGAAAGCATGTTGCCGCAGTTGGGGTTGAAGTCCACATGGTGATTCAGCACGTCGACTTGGGCGAATAGATAGTCGACGTCGGCCTCCGGGTCGGAAGAGCGTTCCACAATCGCGACCTTGCTAGTCAACGGGTCGCCTCCCCCAATACCGTCGATCTGTAGGGAGTGACCGGATCCCATCAAACTGAGCAGGATCTTGGCTTGAGCTTCCTGGCTACTGGGGAGATCACTCATGCGTAGGAAGGGGCCTCGGGAGGTGCCACCACGCATGATCATGCAAGGAATGCTATTTAACATTGTTCATGCCCGTCTCTGAAAATCATGATCTGAGCATGTCAGTGAACATGTAATGCTTCAAATGCAAATAAAGAGCAGTTCTAATGTGTTTTTTGGATTAATGTGATAGCGTTATCAAATACATTACTTCGTGCAAGAATATACGTATGCAGCATCGGCTAGAATTTTTGGATCTTCAGGCATTCATTCAGGTGGCAGAGCTAGGCTCCTTCCACCAAGCAGCGCAGCGGCTGCATATCTCACAGCCCGCTCTGTCTCGGCGCATCCAGAAGCTTGAGGACTTGCTAGAAGTTGAACTGCTAGAGAGAACCACTCGGCGTACTCGCCTGACCCCCATTGGTGCAGATTTCCTGCCGCGTGCACGCCGCATGATTGAGGAATACGAGTCTTCAATTCTGGGGATACGCGAGCTCGCGACGCACCAGAAAGGCACAGTGACCATCGCCTGCCTACCCACCGCCGCTTTCTATTTTTTGCCCAGCGTGATCCGAGGCTTCAGTGAGGCTTGGCCGGGTATTCGCATTCGTATCCTCGACGTTAGCGCCAATGAGGGACTAGAGCGGGTCATCAGTGGAGAAGCTGATTTCGGCATCAATATGTTTAGTGCACAAAGTACCGAGGTTCGCTTCACCCCCCTTTTGCGTGATCCTTTCGTTCTCGCCCTGAGATCAGATCATCCACTTGCGGCAAAGGAAGATATTGGTTGGGCGGATCTCGAACAGGTCAGATTAATTACCGTCAGTCGGGATAGTGGCAATCGCACGCTATTGGACAATGCGCTTGCTGCTGAAGGTATACGCTTGAACAGTTTCTACGAGGTTCAACATCTTTCCACCTCGCTTGGTCTGGTGGAATCCGGTCTGGGGGTGGCGATCCTGCCTAGAATGACGATGCCGGGAGCGGATCATGACACCCTCTGCTCTCGGGAGCTTCCAGAGCCCCGGATTCAGCGCACCATCGGTCTAGTCAGAAGTAACTCGCACAGCATATCCAGCACAGCCCAGTTATTTATCGATATGCTTCTCGAACATTGGGGAAGCTCGGCTAGCTCCTAAAAGCATTTCAATTTGACAGTGATGTCTTTATTGTTAGCTCTTCTACTTTTCATATTGATTTAGTCTGAGCTAACAGGCGATTCATGGGGCTAAAAACCAACTAGATTACTCTTGTCTCTGAGTGTCCTTGTTCAATCTTGAAACAGGTGAGTTCATTTATGAGTACGTGTATGTGAGTGTAAGTTTCTGCTTATAATAGGATTATTGCAAAACCATAACACCTTTCCATCAAACTCTTAAAACGGTTTTGTTCTTATGATTGTGCTTGCTGCCGCAAGCGAAAATCCCGCGGTGAAAGCGTGGTATTGCGCTTAAAAAAGCGCGTGAAGTAAGCCGGTTCAGAGAAGCCTAAGCTGTCAGAGACTTGGCCAATGGTCATATTGGTATAGGTGAGCTGGCGCTTGGCTTCCAGCAGCAAACGTTCATGCAGCAATTGCAGGGCGCTGCGCCCGGCGAGTTGGCGGCAGAGCATATTCAAGTGCGCGCTACTCACCCCAATCTGCTCGGCTAACTGTTCAATACTCGGCTGCTCGCGATAGTGCGCTTCGATTAGCGCTTGATAGTGCTCTAAATGCTGCCGACCTTTGTCACTTTGGCGGGGGCCGTAGCGCTTTGCCGTGCTGCCGGTATAAGCACAAAGGCGCGATAGCTCGACCACCAAGGCTTGAATAAGTGCTTCGAGTAGGCTGTTTCGTCCAGGGGCAGGTTGGCGGTACTCCTGGTCGACCTGAGACACCAGTGTGGCAATTCGCTCGGCCCGATTGGACTGGAGTAGAGGGTAGAAGTCTGCTTTTTTTAGCGTACTGTTCTCACCCATTAACGCATGTAAGTGGTCTGCCAATGGCTTGGCCAGGGTAATGATGTGCCCCTGCACATCCGGTGAGAAGTGAAAGCCATGAATGGTCATGGCGGGCACCACGATAGCGCTGGTACTCTGCAGCTGATGGTTCGTTCCCTCCAGTTCTAACTCAACGCTACCTTGAGCAATAAACAGAATATGCACTAGATCGGCGTGGCGATGCGGGCGTATACGCCAGTCATGTAACTGGCTGCGCTCAGGAATGGATTCGCAGTGGAGCAAGTCTGGCGTGGGCCAATGCTGCGTCTCGCCATAGAGCTTAAATACGGGCACGGACGTTGCCGACGAGGCTGGCATCACCGGTATCTCCTATACGACTAAGGTGGGGTGAAAAAGCGCTAAATGTCCAATAATTGATCTAGATCATGCCTTATTATGCGGCGTGTTTCATTGAAAAATACAAGTCATAAGTTTTAGATAATGACAATGATGAGGCATCCCCTATGAAAACACAGGTCGCGATTATTGGCGCTGGCCCTTCTGGTCTACTGCTGGGGCAGCTACTCCATCGCCAAGGCATTGATAATGTGATTGTTGAGCGGCGTAGCGGTGAATATGTATTGAGCCGTATCCGCGCCGGTGTGCTTGAGCAAGGCATGGTGGACTTGCTGCGCGAAGCGGGTGTTGACCAGCGCATGGATGCAGAGGGCTTACCTCATGACGGTTTTGAGCTTGTTTTCGACAACCACCGCGTGCGAGTCGCACTGGATGAACTGACCGGCGGCAGTAAAGTCATGGTTTACGGCCAAACCGAGGTCACGCGGGATTTGATGGAGGCCCGCGCCGCCGCTGGCGCGACAACGCTCTACGAGGCGGAAAACGTGCAGCCCCACGACCTGGAGAGCGACCACCCCTACCTCACCTTTGAACATAACGGTGAAACGGTCAGGCTTGAGTGCGACTACATCGCCGGGTGCGATGGCTATCATGGTGTCTCCCGCCAATCGATCCCTCAAGAGCGCCTTAAAGAGTTTGAAAAGGTTTACCCGTTTGGCTGGTTGGGGGTGCTCTCGGACACGCCCCCGGTCTCCGATGAGTTAATTTACGCACGTCATGAGCGTGGTTTCAGTCTTTGTAGCATGCGCTCTGCCACCCGCAGCCGTTACTACCTTCAAGTACCGCTGGATGAAAAAGTAGAAGATTGGTCTGACGAGCGTTTTTGGGAAGAGCTCAAGCGCCGCCTGCCTGACGAGGTGGCCACAAAGCTTGTCACTGGGCCTTCCATCGAGAAGAGTATCGCGCCGCTGCGTAGCTATGTGGTCGAACCAATGCAGTACGGGCGACTGTTTCTGGTCGGTGATGCGGCGCATATTGTACCGCCCACCGGTGCCAAAGGGCTTAACCTGGCCGCCAGCGATGTGAACACGCTCTATCGGCTAATGGTGAAGGTTTACCAAGAAGGCCGCACGGATTTGATCGAGCGCTATTCGCAAACGTGCCTGAAGCGCATCTGGAAGGCGGAGCGCTTTTCCTGGTGGATGACCTCCATGCTGCACAATTTCTCTGATGAGGAAGATTTCAACAGCCGCATGCAGTTGGCCGAGCTGGACTACGTAACCAGCTCAAAAGCGGGGCTGACGACCATTGCGGAAAACTATGTGGGTTTGCCCTACGAACCGTTGGAATAGCATCTACCCTTTGTCCATTTATCCTCCTTGCCCAGGCTGATGCTTGGGCTTTTTTTGCGCCTTCTCGCTCAGTTTAAACGGCGTTTTCGCGGACTATTTCTGTGGTCTAAGTGAGTAATGGCGATGGAGGCTTCCTCTTGAGCGTGGCGAATTAAAAGCGAGCAGATCCGCTCCAGTGTGCACAGTATTGGTGCGCTGTGATACTGGCCAAGGCATTCGACTATTTGGCTAGCCGACTAGTTATTGTTACTAAATCAATCTATCTTATTGATAATAATTGTTTTAATTTTAAACGGCGAGTTTTTTGCAAAATAAAAAATAGATTTACGCCTGGGTATTTACTTTACTTTTCATGTGATGTTGAATGTTTTCTGCTAGGCTTACCTGACATTCAACACAAAAACAAATAGGGCTAATGACCAATGACCAGCCAAAAAAAGCTGTGGCTCAAAACTTCTCGCCGACTGACACGCTTGAGCGGCGTATGCGCTGGGGTGCTACTCAGCACCAGTGTGTTAGCGGATAATATCAATCTCAGCTATGCCTTCTTTGCGCCTTCCCAAACCTTTCCCGCCGTGCAGATGGAGCACTGGGCGAAAGAGCTTAACGAAAGAACCGATGGCCAGGTAAACGTCAACACCTTCCCTGGTGGAACGTTGCTGACGGCTGCCAACATGTTCGATGGCGTCTTAAACGGTGTTGCCGATATCGGTCTCTCTGCCACCTCATACGAGCCTGGACGTTTTCCGTTACTCAATTTGGCCGGAAATCTAACGGGTATCGGCGTGAATTCGCAGACAGCCAGCCAGGCAGTGTACGAACTGATCAAAGAGTTCCCTGCAGAAACGCTGGGCTTGGAAGAGTTTAAAGTCATTACGGCGTTCACCTCAGAGCCAGGCTACCTACATACTCAAGAATCAGTGACTTCGCTGGAGGATCTTGAGGGCCAAGAGATCAGGGTGCCAGGCGACAGTACAGCCGTTGTTCAAGCCCTTGGTGGCGTGCCTGTGGGTCTCACCCAATCGGAAACGGGGGAAGCCCTTCAGGCGGGTATCGTTAATGGCTATGTAGGTTCACGTGAGACGCTGATGGATCTGCAGTATGCCCGCAATGTGAGCTATATCACTGACTATCCTCTGACCAACGTTGTCTTCGTTGCGGTGATGAATCAGCAGCGGTGGGACGCTTTACCTGAAAACGTTCAGCAGGAGATCGATGCATTGGGTGCCGAAATGGCCTCCTATGCAGGTAAGTATCTAGATGAACACATCCAGGAATCCTTGACGTGGGCTGCTGAGAACCATGATCTTGAGCAGCTCTCCTTGTCCGAGGAGGAGGCAGAGCGCTGGTCGACCTTGCTGGAGCCTATCAATGAGCAACGGCTGGAAGAGGTGGCTGCTCAAGGGCTTCCTGCCTTTGAGTTGCGCGATCGGTTTATTGAGCTGATCGAACAAAACCAATAGTTGCCTACGCTTTTTGTCTGGGCGCATTTATTTGCGCCCAGTAAGCGCCATGCTGATAGACCTAGGTAGTTACCATGAATAAATTTAATTGGGTAATTAGCCGTCTCTTACTCTATGTAGCCGGCTCGGCATTACTAATGATGGTATTTTTGGTGGTCGGTAACATCATAATGCGCCAAGTTAGCTCTTCATTTGGTGGTACCACCGAAATGGTGGGCTGGCTAACAGCAGTGGTAGTGTCGCTATCACTCGCTTACTCCCAGCTTACTAAAGCCCATATTGAGCTGGACTTGCTGGTCGAACATTTGCCCACCCGTCTGCAAAGCGTTCTCTATGTCTTGGTCTCAGGTGCAAGTTTTTTATTCTTCTCCATGGTGGCTTGGAAGCTTTGGGAGTATGGCTTTAGCGCTATGCAAAGAGGCTCTTTATCGCAAACACTGCGTATTGCGTTTTACCCCATTGTTTATCTAGTGGCACTAGGGTTTTCTGCTTTTTGCTTGGTTCTTTTAGCAGACTTTTTGAGTAGTCTAAAAAAGGTGGTAACACAATGAGTATGACGCTGGTAGCTTTGTTAGGCGTGCTCTGTTTGTTTCTTCTTATTTTGTTAAAAATGCCGATTAGCTTCGCTATGTTCATGGTAGGTTTTTTTGGCATGCTTTACATGACTAGCCCTATTGCTGCGTATAACGTTATTAGCTCAGGAATCTGGGAGCAGTTATCGGGTTACTCTCTTAGTGTCATACCCTTATTTATTTTTATGGGGGAATTGCTGTTTCGCTCGGGGATAACGGAAAAGATATTTGCAGCTGCCTATGCCTGGATAGGCCATTTCCGTGGCTCCATGGCCACAACGACGATCCTTAGCAGCGCAGGTTTTGCAGCGGTTAGTGGTTCGAACACGGCCACGGCAGCAACTGTCGGCACCATTGCTCTCCCCGAAATGAAGAAATTTGGCTATAGCCGCGCGCTCAGTGCAGGCAGTGTCGCGGCGGGGGGCACCCTGGGGGTCATCATTCCACCAAGCTCTGTGCTGATTGTTATTGCGCTACAAGCTGAGCTGGCCATTCGCGACCTGTTTCTGGCCAGTATTGTCCCTGGGCTTATCCTGGTCGTGCTGTTCATCGCGACGATTGGACTACTCTGTCGGCGTCGCCCCGATATGGGGCCAGCAGGTGTGCGTTCGAGCTGGTCTGCAAGGTGGCGTTCGCTGAAAGGTGTTATCGAAATTGGTGCCCTCTTTACACTGGTACTGGGGGGGCTATTTGCGGGCTGGTTCACCTCAACAGAAGCTGCTGCGGTAGGCTGCATTGGCGCAATGCTGATTACCTTGATACAAGGAAAGCTCTCTTGGGCCGTCTTGAGTGAGGCCATCGCTAATGCACTCAAATCATCGGCCATGATCTTGATGTTGGTTGCTGGAGCGGTCATTTTCGGGCGTTTTCTTACCATCACAAGACTGCCTTACATGGTGGGCGAGTGGGCGGCGGCATTGCCCTTGCCAGCCATAATGGTAATGGCCTGTATTCTGCTGATCTATGTGATCGGCGGAGCGCTAATGGATGCGATGGGATTTTTAATTATCTCAATCCCGATTTTCTTTCCCGTAGCGCTTGCCTTGGGTTACGACCCAATCTGGTTCGGCGTGGTGGTATGTATCGTTACCAGTATGGGGGCGATTACACCGCCGGTGGGGGTGAACGCTTTCATTGTAAAGAGCTTGGATGCAGAGTTACGAATGGGTGAGACATTCCGTGGAGTGGGTTACTTCATACCCCCTTATCTGCTGTGCATTGCCTTGCTGTTGGTTATTCCTCAACTTGTATTGTTCGTCCTTTAGCGTTTACCCGATTATATAAATGGTTATAAATTTTATGCCTATTTACTTGAAATTTCATGTGATAAGTCTAGCGAGGTGGCTGAGGTGACTATATTGACATCGAGGTTAAGCCTGGGGCAGGGGCCGCGCAAAGTGGTCGTCAAAGATACGATCGATATCGCCGGTTTCCCCACCTGTGCAGGATCCGCTGCCCTTGCTGACACACCGCCAGCCGTGGCCCATGCAGAGATCGTCGAGCGGACGCTCAAAGCGGGATACCACATCGTGGGGAAGGCCAATCTGCATGAGCTGGCGTTTGGTATGACGGGCATCAATGCTTGGGCTAGCACGCCAGAGAATCCGCGCTACCCCAGCCTTATCCCTGGCGGTTCTTCCAGTGGGTCGGCCGCCGCGGTGGCCGCTGGTCTTGCCGATATTGGCATTGGTACAGACACCGGTGGCTCTATTCGCGTCCCCGCTGCTTGCTGTGGTGTCTACGGTCTTAAGCCCACCTTCGGGCGCTTGAGTCGCCAAGGTGTTATGCCAGCGGAAAGTAGCCTCGATTGCGTAGGCCCCTTGGCTTGTGACCTTCACGCTCTGATAGCTTTCATGGCGGCGATTGACCCTCACTTTCAGTCGTCAATGGAGGGGGCCGAGCCTGTACTGGGGTGCATCGGCGTAAATGCTGAGTCGGCCATTTGGGCAAGTATCGAAGGCCAGCTCAGTCGGTCTGGCCTGGCGCGTGGGGATGTCGCCTTGCCGCTTATGGCCGAGGCGTTCGAGGCTGCCATGGTGATTATCAATCGCGAAACTTTCCGTGCCTGCGAGGCATTGCTTGCCACAGGCAAGGTGGGCGCGGATGTCGATCAACGTTTGAAGGCCGCTGCCGCGACGACCGATGCCGAGCTAAAAGAGGCGGAGCGCATACGTCGTGCCTTTACTGCCGAAGTAGATGCAGTGCTAGAGCGGCATGATGTCCTGGTGCTGCCGACGTTGCCGCATTTTCCCATGACCGTTCAGGATGCTTTTTCGGGCCACCAGGATTTGAAAATATCGTCCCTTGCGCGGCCCTTCAACCTATCTGGGCATCCCGCCTTATCGATCCCTCTTGAGTCTCAGCAAACATTGCCTGTCTCCATGCAACTGATTGGACGTCGTGGCGATGACGCGGGTGTATGCAGGGCTGCTTTGCAACTCATGGGCCGGGTTTCGTCAGCGGGAGAGGAACAAAAAAAAGGAGTGAATCATGCAACAACACATTGATAAATCACAGTGGGGAGGCGAGGAGCGTTTTGATGCGCTGCTTGAGTCAATCCGATCCCGGCGCAAAGAGCTCGAGGAGTTGCGCCATATCCCCATGGATATCATTGACGAATTCAAAGCCATTGGCGTCTATCGTGCCATGGTACCTGCCACCTACGGCGGTGATGAGAAGTCGCCCGCCGAGTTCCTGAAAATGGTCGAAGCGATCTCGGCGGCGGATGGCTCCTCTGGCTGGGTAGCGAGTTTTGGCATGAACCCCGCCTACTTGGCCGCGTTACCCGAGGAGACCCTAAAGGAAGTGTGGGGGGATTCCCCTGACATCGTCTTCGCTGGAGGGATTTTTCCGCCCCAACCCGCTGAGCGGGTCGATAACGGTTTTCGTATCAAAGGACGATGGAAATTTGCCAGCGGTTGTATGGGGGCATCGCTATGTGGCGTGGGCATTCTCCCCGCTGAAGAAGGTGCTCTGCCACGCATGGCAGTGCTGCCCCGCGACCAGGTGAAGATCGACCCGACCTGGGACATGTTGGGCATGGTAGCCACCGGCAGCCACGATCTCGTGGTCGAGGACGCTTATGTTCCAGAGGCCTGGACCTTCGTGCGCGGCGGCAAGCCCAACGTCGATACCGCCTTCTTCCGCTACCCATCACTCTCCTTCGCCGCTCAGGTGCTGGCAGTGACTACCCTGGGCTTGGCCCGGGAGGCACTGGATATCGTCCGCGCCATGGCCGGTGGGCGTAAATCAGTCACCGGTGCCCCCAATCTGGGTGAGCGTGAGTATGCCCAGATTGCCCTCGGCAAGGCCGAGGCCAAAGTTCGCGCCGCCCGAGCCTTCTTCTATGAGAGTACCGACGCCGCCTGGGCAAGCATTCAGGCCGGGGGCGAGCCAAGCCGTGAGCAGGTCAACCTGCTGCGACTCTCTACCACCCATTTGACCCAGGAGTGCGCCGAGTCGATTCGCAGCGTATATCAGATCAGCGGCATGACTGGGGCCGACAACGGCCACCCCCTGTCGCGAATCCTGCGCGACTCGCAGCTGTGTACCCAACACGCCTTTATGGGCGAGATCACCTGGAAGAATGCCGGCGCCATATTCTTCGGCCACGATCCTTTACCGGGCTACCTATAACCGCCCTACGTAGTTTAACCAACGGAGATCAACACTATGCATCGCGTACTTTTCTGCATCGGTATCAACCAAAATTTCATGAACGCTACGGCCGAGGAAGGCAAGCAAGTCTGGCAAGCCTTCAGCCAGATGATGCAAGGCATCGATGAACTTCCTGACGTCACTATCCTGGGGATCATGGATGACGACCGCATCATGGTCGGCCCTTCCACCACCGCCCCCTGGACCGCCTACATCATGGCCGATGTCCCTGATTACGAGACTGTTGTAGCCGCCTGCAACTTCTTCCGCACCATCCCGGTGGGGGATGGCACCTATAAGCTCTGGAAATACGCCCGTGTCGAAGCGCGTATCGGCCGTGAGTTGGTGGTACCTGAATAAAGACAGCATTAGCTGGCTAGGCATGAGGAGAACAAAATGAACCAATTAATCGACGTCAAAAACATCGCGCTCGAACCAGATCAACTGGTCAATAACGATAAGATTGCGACCCCGATGTACACCAGCTCGGCGCTGTTTGAGCAAGAGCAAGAGAAGATTTTCCGTAACACCTGGGTATGGGTAGCGCATACCAGCGAGATCCCCGATAAGGGGTCTTTTAAGCTGTCCAAAGTAGGTCGTGAACCGGTCATCGTGGTACGTGACCGTAAGGACAATATCCATGTAATGGTTAATCGCTGCCGCCACAGGGCAGCGACGGTGTGCGAGGTTCACAAGGGCAAGACCTCATCTTTCCAATGCCCTTATCACGGTTGGGGCTATGGACTCGATGGCAGCCTGCGTGCTTTGCCGAATCCCGAACAGTATGGCGATGATTTCGATAAGTCACAGCATGGGATGCTCAAGCTACGCGTTGAAAGCTATCAGGGCATGGTCTTCGCCACTTTCAACGAGGGCATTGAGCCATTGGAAGACTTCCTTGGTGCTGCCAAGAAGTGGATCGATCTGTTTATGAAACAGGGCGGTGGATACCCTGTAAAAACCCTTGGCGAACATCAGTTTTCGGTGCCAATGAACTGGAAGGTTCAGCTCGAGAACACCACCGACGCCTATCACTTTCCGATCGTGCATAAGTCCTTCCTGCAATCCCTCGATGAGGAAGCCGAAAAGACGTTCACCTTCCTTGATGGCGAAGGCTTCGTTGAAGACCTGGGTAACGGTCACTCCGTCATGGTCATGATTCCCGAACTCGTCGATCTAGAGGAGGACCTCGATCGCAAGATTCCAGAGCGTTTTGCAGAGCTGGCGCAGGCGCTGCGCGACGAAGGCTACCCGGAAGACCAAGTCCGTCGCATTGTGCGCGCGGTAGGTGGCTCTGGGTTCAACCTTAATCTATTCCCCAACGTGGCGTGCTCAATGGCCTTCTTCCGGGTGTTGACGCCCGTTGCTGTCGATAAAACTGATATTCGCCACATTGCCATTGGTATGGAGGGAGGTCCCGACATCGCCAATCGCGTACGTCTGCGCTTGCATGAACACTTTCAGGGCCCCATGGGCTTTGGTTCTCCCGACGATGCCGAGGTCTGGGAGCGAATCCAGCGGGGGGTCGATGGCGGTGCTGAACTACCGATTCTGGTCAATCGTGGCATCGAGAAGGAAGTGCCGGGCGAGGCAGGGCCACGTGGTCATGTATCGGATGAAACGGGCATGCGTGCCGCCTATGCGATGTGGAAACGGATGATGCAGGAGTGAACGAAATGAACGCAATCGACAATGAAAGCCTGCTCTGGCAGGTCACGCAGTTTATCTGGCACGAAGCGGCGATTCTGGACGCAAAAGAGTACGACGCTTGGCTTGATCTGTGGCAGCCAGAGGGCTTGTACATCATTCCTATCGAGGACGCCGACGATTACGCGGCAGTGCTCAACCTCTGTTACGACGATGACAAGATGCGCCGGGATCGTATTAAACGCTTCCAGGATGGTTTCTCGATCTCTTCGGCACCCCCTGCCGTCACCGTACGCACCTTGTCTCGTTTTGTGATCGATGCCGTCGATGGCAATACGGTTGTCGTTTCATGCGCGGAGCACCTGATTGAAGACAAGTTTGGGCGTCAGCGCATTTGGGCCGCCAATGTGCGCTACACCCTCACGTCCTCCGATACCGGCTTCCGTCTTCAGGAGAAGGTGGTTCGTCTACTCAACTCTGATGGAGTGCTGAATTCGTTCAGCTATTTGTTCTGATGAGCGTACCACTACCCGACAAAATTCAGACCGCGGTGGTGACCGGCGGCGCACGTGGACTCGGGGTTCACATCGTACGCGCACTGCATAAGGCGGGGTTTCGTGTCGTTATCACCGATATCGACACCGGCCCCGCCGAAGCGCTGGCATCCGAGCTCGACCTGGCCGGGGAAACCGCGGTGACCGCAACCCTCGATGTCGCCAAGCCAGAGGATTTCCAGTGCGTGCTGGACAAGATTGTCGCGCGCTGGGGCAGTTGCGAAGTGCTGGTCAATAACGCAGCCCGAACCGCTGTACAGGGAGTGTTTGATATTGACCCAGCCCACTTTAACGAAGTGATGACCACCAACGCTGGCAGTGTCTTTGCCGGTTGCCAGATCTTTGGTCGCCACTTCAGAGAGCGTGGCTATGGGCGCATCGTCAACCTGGCGTCGCTGGCAGGGCAGAACGGCGGTACCGCCACTGGCGCTCATTATGCAGCCTCCAAGGGCGCCATTCTGACCTTGACCAAGATTTTCGCCCGCGATCTGGCGGCGGACGGGGTGACCTGCAACGCCATTGCGCCGGGGCCGCTGGATACCCCGATGGTGCGTGAGGTACTCGGTGACAATCTGGATAAAGCGCTTGCCAATATCCCCGTAGGCCAGCTGGGTTCCCCTGAGCTGGTCGCGCAAATGGTGAGCTTTCTTGCCAGCCCTCAGGCGGCTTTTGTAAACGGTGCCTGCTGGGACGTCAATGGCGGCATTTACATGCGCTGAGCATCTGGAGATGACAATGCAAGATGACATCATGACCCTGCACGTTGTGCGCCGCGATATTCATACCAATGAGATCGCAGTGATCGATCTGGCTGCTGAGAGTGGCGCTGATCTGCCTGCCTTTGAAGCAGGCGCCCACATTGATATTCACCTTGATGAAGGGCTGGTGCGCCAATACTCGCTGAGTAATCCCCCAGGGGAGCGCCACCGTTATCGGCTCGGGGTGCTGCTCGACCCCGCCTCTAGGGGAGGATCCAAGGCAGTACACGAACGCCTACACGAAGGTGTCCAGGTGAAAGTTGGCGTGCCACGCAATCTATTCCCACTGGATGGATCGGCACCGCATAGCCTGTTGGTGGGCGGTGGCATCGGTATTACGCCAATGATTGCCATGGCGTACGAGCTGCGCGATGCCGGACGCTCCTTCGAGTTGCATTACTGCTGCCGTGGGCGTGAAAAGGCAGCTTTTATTGATGAGCTTGAGTCTGCCTTTGGCGATGCGTTAGTAATGCACTTCGATGATGGGGAGGCCTCCCAGAGGCTGGAAATAGAGACGTTGCTGGCGTCACAACCCGCCCATACCCACCTCTATGTATGTGGTCCCACCGGTTTTATGGACTGGGTGATTAATGCCGCCCGTCAGGCGGAGTGGCCGCAGAATCGTGTGCATTCAGAGTACTTCTCTGCAGAAGTGGATACCAGCGGCGCCGCATTTGAAGTGGAGGCGGTTGCCAGCGGCGTCACCGTTCAGGTGGAAGAGGGCATGTCCATCGCCCAGGCGCTCAAGGCGGCGGGCGTCAAGGTCAATGTTTCCTGTGAAGAGGGGGTTTGTGGCACCTGTATCTGCGAGGTGCTGGAGGGCACTCCCGATCACCGTGACCACTTTCTCAGCGAAGAAGAAAAGGAAGATAACGACCAGATTGCCGTGTGCTGCTCCAGGGCTAAAAGCGCACGCCTAGTCATTGACCTTTGATCCGCCAGCGTAAAGGGAAACCGCATGCATGCCGTCAAAACAAGACTATGTGAGCCGATTCTAAACCTGTGTGGCCTCTGCCTGTTACTGATCGCCTTTGTCATCGGTGTGGGGGTGTTGATGCATTTGTTTGGAGTGTCGCAACTCATTGCGTTTGAAACGCCCCATTGGCTGGTGGGGGGAGCAATTACGTTCAACTCTTTGATGGGGTTACAGGTACTGCTTTTTGCAGTGGCCATCATGATGGCCATCGCCCCGGTCTTACTACTGGACCGGCACGTTAGGGTTGATGTGTTCCACTCCCGTTTATCGGCACGCTATCGGCATGCGATCGATATTGTCGGGCATGCACTGTTCGGTATTCCTTTCTTTGCGTTGCTACTTCTTCCCGCCTATCGATTTGTCGAGCGCGCCTACTTGACCAGTGAGCGCTCGACAGATGGGGGGCTGACGGACATATACGTTATCAAGGCCACCCTGCCTATCGGAATCACCCTGTTTTTGGCGGTGCTGGTATATCTGTTAGTGAAACGAACTTGGTTATTTATATCAGGGAGCTCGGATCATGCTTGAACTCTGGCTGCCTCTCTCCATGGTGTTGCTGCTATTCGCGGGTATTTTGTCGGGCTATCCGGTGGCACTGGTGTTGGGTGGGGTGTCGGCCATTTTTCTGCTGTTTTCAGATCTCCCCTTGGCCTTCTCAAATCTCATGTTGACGCGCGTGTATGCGAACGCGCTGAGCAACTGGCTCTACGTTGCCATCCCGATGTTCATCATGATGGGGTTGCTGTTGGAGCGAACCGGCTTGGCCCGTGATGCTTTCCGCGTCAGTGAACGCTTGCTGCGCAGGCTTCCTGGCCATCTCGCGCTGACGGTGCTGTTCATCGGCGGGTTGATGGCAGCAACTACTGGTGTTGTTGGCGCTTCCGTTGTCCTGCTGGCGGTACTGGCGCTGCCTCGAATGCTCGATGCTGGCTACTCAGCATCGGCGTCGGCGGGGCTCATTTCAGCCTCGGGCACGCTAGCCATTCTGATGCCGCCTTCCGTTATGCTGATCATTCTATCCAGCCTGGTGTCGGTACCCGTCGGCCATCTGTTCAAGGCTGCCTTGATCCCGAGTGCTTTGTTGCTACTGCTCTACACCCTCTATTCGCTTGCCCTTGCATGGGGGCAGCGGCATTCACCTTTAACGGATATCAAACGCCCAGATGAGCAGCAAGGTGGCGGCGTTGGGCGCAACCTGCTGGCGTTATTCCCTTTCCTCGTACTGATCCCCATCGTACTGGGGACCATCGTCTATGGGGTGGCGACGCCTACGGAGGCCAGCGGTGTGGGCGTGCTGGCGGTGTTGGGGTTTGCCGGTGTCATGCGGAAAATTGATGTGGAATCGGTAATGGCAGCGGCGAGAGAGACCGTTGTCTCCACTGCCATGATCATGATGTTGGTCATTACGGCGACCTGCTTCTCGCTAATTTTTAAAGGGGTCGGCGGTGATGGCTTAATTCGCAGCAGCTTGGGACTGATGGGGGGAGGCAGCTGGAGCGTGTTAATCCTCATCCTATTGCTGGTTTTCGTGCTGGGGTTCTTTCTGGACTGGCTGGAAATATCCTTGATTCTGATGCCTATCTTTGTGCCTATCATCACCCAGCTGGAACTGTCGAATGGGCTTACCGGTGGAGCGCTGCTGGTGTGGTTTGCCATTCTGTTTGCTATCAATTTGCAAACTTCCTTTCTCACTCCCCCGTTCGGCGTATCGCTCTTCTATTTGAAAGGGGCCGTGGGTGATCGCGTTGCCACTCTGGATATTTATCGAGGCGTACTGCCCTTCATCGCCATCCAGCTGTTCGTCTTGCTACTGATCCTGCTGTTTCCGGGGCTGCTCATGCTGTAGCCGTTGTATCAACCATCACCGCACAGAACTTACGACACAGAACTTAGGAAATGGAACTTAGGAAATAGAACTTACTAAACAAATAGAACAGGAGTTAACACCATGACGTTGTCTTTGAAGAGCACCATTATCGGTACTGGAGCGTCGCTACTCGCCTCCACCGCGATGGCCCAGAATTTGACCCTGCAATCCGCTTTTCCCTTCAGTCTTGAGGTCATTGATACCTCAATACATCGCTTTGTCGAGGATGTCTCCACGGCGACCAACGGGGAGCTGACCTTCACTCCTTATGATGCCGGATCCTTTTCGCCCCCCTTCGAAATTCTGGAAAACGTCGGTAACGGCAGCCTGGACGCAGGTTGGTCGGCCGCCAGCTACTGGGCAGGTCAGATTCCGGCTGCCGCGCTGTTTCAAAGCATTCCCTTCGGCCCTGATGTACCTAAGTACCTGTCCTGGCTATATGGCGGCGGCGGTCTCGAACTGTGGGAGGCGCTGTACGCACCCCATAATGTCGTACCGATTCCCTGCGGCAGCATGATCTCTGAAGCGGGCGGATGGTTCACCGAGGAAATCACCAGTGTTGAAGACCTCAATGGTATGAGCATGCGCATTAGTGGTCTGGGTGGAGAGGTGATTAGTCGCTTGGGAGTGTCGCCAGTTTCCATTCCTGCTGGCGAGACGTTTCTCGGGCTTGATACGGGGCGCATTGGTGCCGCTGAGCTCAGCTTTCCCACCATTGATACCAGTGCGGGCTTCTTTGAAGTTGCCAAGCACTACTACTTCCCTGGTTGGCACCAGCCCGGCAGCCTCAATGAACTGCTGGTTAACGCTGACGTGTGGGCTGGCTTGGCAGAAAGCCAGCGCTTGGCCGTGCGCAATGCCTGCAGTGATTTGAGCATTCGTATGTTTGCCCACGATATGCAGGCTCAATCCGCCGCCCTGGAAGAGTTTCGCAGCGCTGGAGTAACCGCTGAACGCTTCCCTGAAGAGGTGTTGGCTGCCTTGCAGTTGGCCACAGAGGAGGTGCTGGAAGAAGCGGCTCAGCGTGATAACGACTTTGCCGACGTCATTGAGTCGTATCAAAACTTTAGCGAGCGCTATGACGAGTACCGCGAGCTAACCGCTTTTTAACCACCCCGAGCCAACCGCTCAAATACGGATAATGAGGATTGCGATGCCTACCGTTCACGTTTACATGATGTCAGGCCGGACACAGCAGCAGAAGGAATCACTGATCAGCGAAGTCACGGATGCTGTGGTTTCTTCGCTGAGTGCGCCCAAAGAGAATGTTCGGGTAATTATTAGTGAGGTACCCAAGAGCGAGTATGGAATTGGTGGCGTCACCGGCGAGAAGCTAGGGCGCTGATTTATAACAACAAGCACGCTGGAGAATGAAAAATGAACTTTGACGCAAGAGATTTCCGCCGCGCCCTAGGCAAGTTTGCTACTGGCGTCACGGTGGTAACTACCCGCAACGCCAGCGGTGAAAATTTTGGCGTCACCGCGAGTAGCTTCAATGCGGTGTCGATGGATCCGCCGTTGATCCTGTGGAGCATAGATAAAGGGGCTCACAGCCTCGCTACGTATCAAGTTGCTGAGCATTTCGTTGTCAATGTGCTGAGCAATGCCCAAGTCGATATCTCAAATCGTTTTGCAAGCCGTGGCGAGGATAAGTTTGCCAATATCACCTTTGAGGAGGGGGTTGGTGGAGCCGCCAAGATAACGGATGCGGCGGCCCATTTTGAGTGCCGTACCTGGAACGTCTATGAGGGTGGGGATCACCTTATTATTGTTGGTGAAGTGGTGCGTTATGCTTATCGGGACGCGGGCAGCGCGCTCGTGTTCCACAATGGCCGTTATGCGGTGCCTGAACCGCATCCCATGTTGCTACCTGTGAATGAACAGAGTTCCTTGAATGGTCGTTTGGGTAAGCATTTGCTCTACCTGATGCGCGAAGCCCTCGCCGCCTATCGCGGCGATTTCTATCCTCGGCTCGCCAGCCTCGGAGTCAATGACAATGAATGGCGAGTACTGACCTTACTGGCGGATCGTGGTGTTCTAGGGGTCGAAGATTTGGCCCGGTCTGTGGCCCAGCCTATTGCGGATCTCAACGATACATTGAATGGGCTACAAGAGCGTGCGCTAGTGGTTCTAGCAAACGATGGAAGTGTCCTGCTCAGCGAAGCGGGAGAGACGTTAGCGCTGCGCTTATTGGCTATGGCAGATGACTACGAGCAGCGTCTCTTCGAAAGTTTAGAGCCAACCGAGATAAGCACAATCAAATCAGGGCTAGGGCGAGTAATCGAACGCCTTGGTACTACTGCTTAAACATTGAATTCATTGGCAAGTAGGCTTGAGAAAGCACTACTTTCTTAAGACTAATTATAAGACAGATGGCGTGTTTTTCGCGCCGCAAAAACTTGGAGTTTAAAATGACACAGGTATCTGATAACGAACTGAAAGCCTTGGTATCACGTATCGAAGTACTCGAAGCAGAAGCTGAAATTCGCCGTATTCAAGCACGTTATATGTTTTTATGTGACACGCCGATTCCCGAGTATGGCGTGCAAAGTGATGATGAGCGAATTGATTTGATTATGGATTTGTATACAGAGGACGCTGTATGGGAAGGCGTTGGAGAATATTACGATAATCAATTTGGTCGCGCAGAAGGGGCTGCTGCTATCCGTAAGCATTTCGAAGGATTTTGGAAAAAAGACCAAGACCCTAAGCTCTTGCTAAACATTCACTATCTGACATCAGAGCAAATTCATGTGACTGGTGATACAGCGGAAGGCCAATGGGTGCACTGCCAACCCTGGATATTCTCTGATGGTAAGGCACTGCTTCGCTCATCAAGATTGAATAATGGTTTTCGCAAAGAGTCTGATGGTAAATGGAGAATTACTAGGACACGTACAGAGAATGTGTTTGTTGCACCTCTTAAGGAAGGTTGGGCGTCTGACTTTCCTTCTCAATCAATGTTGCTCAAACCCTGACTATATAACTTTTAAGGTTATTAAAAGCTTTGTGGGCTCATTATTACTATACCTTGAGCCCACTGCATTCTCTAAACAGTCTAGGTAAGAGCATGCCATATTCTTTTTTATATTCTACCAATCCTGCACGTATTGTTTTCGGTCCTGGCAGTTTGGAGCAAATTGCTGATGAGGTGCGCCGGCTGGAGTGTACCCGAGCGCTGGTACTGTCGACTCCCTTTCAGCGGGAGGATGCCGAGCGCCTTAGTCATCAGTTGGGAGAACTTGGAGCTGGCGTCTTTAGCGAAGCGGCTATGCATACTCCTGTAGAGGTGACTGAGCAAGCAATGGCAGCCTTTGCCGCAGTGAAAGCTGACTGTGTGGTCGCTCTAGGGGGGGGCTCCACTATTGGTCTAGGAAAGGCGATTGCTTATCGTAATAATGCGCCTCAAGTTGTCGTAGCCACGACTTACGCTGGATCGGAGGTTACTCCGATACTGGGGCAGACAGAGAACGGTGTGAAGACTACCGTTAAGGATGCATCAATTCTGCCTGAAGTAGTGATCTACGACGCCGAGTTGACCCTAGGGCTGCCGGTATCGATGAGCGTGACCAGCGGCCTAAACGCCATGGCCCACGCTGTGGAGGGCCTGTATGCCAAAGATCGCAACCCTATCACCACGTTGATGGCTATGGAGGGTATTCTCAGCCTTAAGGAAGCTCTGCCCGTAATCGTTGAGCGGCCAGAAAACGTGGAAGCTCGCAGTAAAGCTCTCTACGGTTCCTGGTTATGCGGTACCGTGCTGGGCACGGTTGGTATGGCTCTGCATCACAAGCTGTGTCATACCTTGGGCGGGAGCTTCAATCTGCCCCACGCCGAAACCCATGCCATCATGCTAGCTCATACTGTGGCCTACAACGCTCGGGCTGCAAAGGATGTACTCACACCCGTTGCCGAGCTATTTGGTGGTGAGTTGGGTGGAGGGCTTTACGACTTTGCCAGATCCCTAGGTGCCCCCCTGGCGCTCAAGGAACTAGGGTTGACCGAGGCCGAACTGGATCTGGCTGCTGGCCTGGCGATGAAGAGTCCCTACTGGAACCCTCAGCCTGTCGAGCAAGAAGCGGTACGTGAGTTGTTACAGTATGCCTGGAGCGGTGCCCGCCCCGAATGATCAATCAGGGCTTGTCAAAGCGAGGCCCCAGCAAGGAAAACAGTATGACCAGAATAGGTTATTTCACTGAAGAAAACTCCATCGAGGCAGTTAACGGTCGCATGAGTAAAGAGACCGCTCCGCGCTTGCAAGCGGTCATGGCCTCACTGATCAAACACCTACATAGCTTCGTCAAAGATGTCGAACTCACCCAGGAGGAGTGGGAAGCAGCTATTGAATTTCTTACCCATACCGGTCAGATATGCGATGACAAACGCCAGGAGTTCATCTTGCTCTCTGATACGCTAGGCGTCTCGATGTTGGTAGATGCGATCCAGCACCGCCGCCCCCCTGGTGCTACTGAGAACACGGTTTTCGGCCCCTTCCATGTGGATGGTGCCCCAGTACTTGAAATGGGTGCCAATATCTCCCTGGACGGTAAGGGAGAAACCTGTCTCTACGAGGGCCGCGTGCTTGATCTGGACGGTAACCCTGTCGAAGGTGTGCGAATCGACGTGTGGTCAGACAACAGCGAGGGCTTTTACGATGTCCAGCAACCGGGAGAGCAGCCGACCTGGAATAATCGCGGAGTATTCATTACCGGTTCCGATGGTCGCTATTGGTTCACTGGTATCAAACCTGTGCCTTATCCCATTCCGGACGATGGCCCAGTGGGACAGATGCTGACATTGCTCGGACGTCACCCCTGGCGTCCTGCCCACATGCATTTCATGCTTAACCATAGCCGCTACGAACGCATCGTTACACATACATTCGTCTCCGGAGATCCTTATCTTATATCGGATGCTGTTTTTGGAGTGAAGGACTCTTTAATAATCGACTACTTACCCTGCAGTGAAGAAGGCGTAATGTGGAAGGCTAGTTTTGACTTTTTTATAGTTGAGAAAGCGACCAAAAGAGACACTGAACGCAGCAACACCTAGAGGTGTTCGCTGACATACTAAAGAAAGTAGTACCTGGCACTCAGAACTTACAATAGTTTTGCGCTTGGAGCTTGAGACCGCCCAGCGCAGCCACCAGTGCATGATCTTCGTGCCTTACGGCTTAATGCAATACACAGGTCTTTATTGCGAAGCCCTGTAAAGCGAATGGCAAGTCAGTTTTTTCCACCACAGCTATTTTACCCGTGAATACGCCTGCTTTTTTAGGGAGCTGCCATCCGAGATTTGTCAGCGCGCGGCCTCTGGTTAAATGTAATCAAAATTATGAAAATCGATCAAACCGATAGGGCATTGGGTCTATGACCGGTGGGTTGCCAGAGAGAAGGTCGGCTGCTAATTCACCGGCGGCTGGCGAGGTACCAAACCCATGACCGGAAAACCCAGTCGCCACCGTTAGCCCTGGAAGCTTGTCCACCGAACCGATCACCGGGTTGGAATCCGGTGTAATATCGATCATGCCTGCCCACGTTTGTTCGATTTCGGCTTGCTCGAACGCTGGCCATGCTGCTTTCAGGTTGTTTAACGCCTCGTTGTTGAGAGTTTGGTTTGCGGCTGGGTCTATCGTCCGCACGCGTTCAAAGGGTGAGCGTTGGGTGGCGGACCAGCGGCGTGGCAGCGCTAAATCTTTGAAAAAATGCTTGTTGAGTCCTATTCGTAGAAGGTTACGCTGGGCACGTAGCGACTTCATGTAGTGCATACCGACCCGTAAATGATCCAGCGTTAGCGGTGCATCCAAAGCACCTCGCTGAGTGATAATAAAGCCACCGTCCCGATGCTTACGAAATGAAAAATCGGGCGCACCGACTGCAATATCAGTGGGGCCTTCCATGGGCTTTGTGCGCAGAACAGAGCTAATGAGAGGAAGCGTAGGCAGAGATACGCCGTGATTGCCCAAGAAACGCCGTGACCACATGCCCCCCGCTAAAAGTACCTGATCGCAGCGAATTTCGCCTTTTTCGGTAACCACACCGTCGACCTTGCCTTGGGATGTCGATAATGTGCGCACTGCGCAATTTTCAACAATAACGGCTCCTTTGGCGATAGCGGCTTTAGCAATCGCGCTGGAGGCGAGCGTCGGTTCTGCGCGCCCATCTGAAGGGGTGAAGATTCCACCAGCCCAGTCGCTACGGTTACCAGGTACCATATCGCTGATCTCACGAGGACTAAGCAGTTGGGAGTCCAATGAAAGATGCTGAACAGCGTTTAACCAGTTTTCATAGACTGACATCTGGGTGTCTGTACGGGCCACAAACATAATGCCTGACTGTCGATACCCGACGTCACTACCGACACGCTCAGGCATCTCTGCCCATAGGCGGTCAGCGGCCTGGGCTAGCGGAATATCTTCTTCATGGCGGCTCGTCTTGCGAATCCAGCCGAGATTGCGCGATGACTGCTCGCAAGCAATTCGGCCTTTTTCAAGTACGACGACGGGAATGTTGCGCTCTGCCAAGGTCAGAGCGGCGGTGAGCCCGATAATACCGCCGCCAATGATGACAACAGTTGTCGAAACAGGCAGATGTTGTGATGTCTCGACGGGGATTATTGACGGAGCCATAAAGTCGGTGTCCTTAGGAGTGTGCTTTAGCCTACTAGAAGGTGCGGACTCCCAGGGAGGCCGCACTAGCAGGATAAGTAATCGCTTATTTTGCAGCCGTATTGATCACGTCTGCTGTTGTTTGCGAAGCCCCTTTATAAGCAGTGACTTCGAGCTCGACTTTATAAACGGTTGAACCCAGGGGGGGGCACGTTACCGTGGAGGCTGGATCAACGCCTTTAAATTTTTGCCCGATAATTTCCATAACAGTCGGTACATCTTGCGGATCCTGGATAAACACGCGTGACATAACGACGTCCGCCAGTGACGCATCGATTGACGATAGGGCGGTTTCAATATTGGCAAACACTTGATGTGTTTGCTCGACAACATCTTCCGGGATCTCTTTTGTTTCTGGGTGGCGGCCAGCCGTATTGGAAACAAAAATCCAGTTATCAACCGCGACTAATCTTGAATAGCTGGCACGCTCTTCAAACGTTGAGCCTGTCTTGACTTTTACTATGTGAGCCATCGTTTTATCCTACTATCCTGAACTATTTAGTGATCAATCGTTCGACGTACTAAAAGATGCCTGTGGCTGATATCAGCTCAACACGGGGGTTTCCCACAGGTTTAGCGAGACGCCGATACCTTTTTCGATAGCATTACGGTAGACATACGTTGCCCATGCCACATCTTCCACTGGCATCCCCCCAACGGATAGCAAGATGATCTCGTCATCATTTTTTCGCCCTGGCGCTTCGCCCGTCACGATTTCGCCTAGGTCTTCCAACTGGTCGAGAGTAATTTTCCCCTCGGCAATCATGTCCATAAAGCGAACCCCAATCACTGGTATATAGTGGTGGGCTGGCTTGGGCACTTCTTCGTACCAGGCCTGATAAAGTCCAGTATTGTCGAGGACTTTACGTGCCTCTTTCTCCATCCCTTCATCCAGGTTGCATAACGCTGGCATGGAGAGAAAAGCGCCGGGTTTGACCCACTCTCGTTTGACGAGGGGGTAGGTTGAAGGATCACCCACTTCACCAGAGTTGCAGTAGGTGACGATATCGGAGTCGCGTACCACGGCTTCAATACTATCGACTACCTGAATATTAGTGATTTGCGGATAGCTGTCTTTAACCCATTGGATGAAATTGTCGAGACTTTTTTGCCCGCGCCCTTTCACCTTGATCGTATCGATAGAGGGACAAACTGCCATAAAGGCAGAGACAGATGTTTTTCCCATCACACCTGGGCCTAGTAAGCCAATGACTTTGGAGTCCTTGCGTGCCAAATGCCGGGCACCTACGCCAGGTACGGCGCCGGTTCTATAAGCGGATAGCAGGTTGGCCGACATAAAAGCTAGAGGTGCGCCGGTATCAGCATCACTTAACGTGAAGGTAAGAATAGAGCGTGGTAGCCCCTTCTCTCTATTGGCGATGTTAGACCCATACCATTTGACCCCGGAGGTGCGAAAGCTACCACCTAAATAAGCAGGCATTGCCATCATGCGGCGGTCTGCTGTTGGCTTGGGCATCGTGGGAAATGGTGACTCCTCAGGAAACATGATCATCGCGCCGTGCGAGTCGTTATTGGGGCCTGCCATACGGTAATCACCCTGGTGGAGCAGGCTGAACACCTCTTCCATCGCATCCACGCAAGCGGGCATATCAGTCACACCGGCGCGTATCATGTCTTGCTCGGAAAGGTAAATAAAGTCGATTTGTGTGTTATTTTTCATTGTAGACCTCGGTATCGTCATTGTTTTCCTCAGGGGCTTAAAACAGCAGCTACCTCAATATATTGTGCTGTGAAATACGTCACCCATAAGTGTTTTTGAGCGTGGTTTCCGACACGCTGTTGAATAAAACTACGTCTCATAAGTCGGCAGCGTTAGCACAAATCGGCAACTTGTTACTGCTAATGAGGAAGGAACGATAAATCTTTATTTTAACTTTTCCCTAATATTCATCTCTCTTAGGTTTTGGAGCGCCTGTCAGTATTTTTGATAACGTAACAATGTTAAAGAGATTGTTTTTAAGCTTTTGTAAAAATAGGAAAAAACTAAGTGTCATGCTGATCCAAAGGGGCTAGATAAAAAATGACAATTAAGTTTCTGGTGATTGCTTAACGTTCTCCTTGATAATAGAAAATTGTGTATTAATAGATGCTAATTTTATGAGATAGGATGTGCAGTAAGCGTTTGACTACATCGCGATAGAAGCCGATTCCGTTGGCTGTATGATCGTTCATCGACTCATCCCGGCAACGAGGGCCTCTGCTTTATTGGTTTGCAAGGCCAGCATATTGAAGAACAATATACGAAGGCCAGCAGACCCGAATCTACCTTATAGATTAAAGAGTGAGACGTTATCAAAATCCTTTAATCGGCGATTTTTTGGTATTGAGCACGATAATCCCTTGGAGGCATACCGTAGTGTCGTTTGAACACACGGGAAAAGTGCGCTGAGTCAGCAAAGCCCCAATTGTAGGCTATGGTTGTGATCGGTAGGCGGCCGTTACCAGTTTGGGTCAGTTCGCGGGCGCAACACTGCAAGCGCTGACGATTAATATAACGGCATATGCTTTCACCGTTCATTTCGAATTGACGATAGAGATGACGCACTGATACGTTCAGGCGGGCAGCCAATTCATCCGGCGTAGGTGGCTCCATCAATGCTTCATTGATCATTTGCTCGGCGAGACGCCGCAACGGGCTCCCCGTTTTGATAGCGTCTTCAACGTGCAAGCAGGGCTGCAATAGACTGATCAAGGCATCCTGTAGCGCTTCACCATGTTGCTTGCCTTCGCTCAGGGCTATGTGATCCTTGCTAATCTGCTGAAACATTCCATATAACAGTCGTCTGCTAAGGCTGGCCTGTTCGAGCTTACCAAAGCGGCAGGTACCGGCAGGTAAAAGTCGATCAACAGCGTCACGGCAAAGATGGATCGACAATTGATTGATTAACCCCTGTGGCTTCATCTCAAACGCCTGAGCTGAATCAAGCAAAGCCATGTCATTTGGCTGTAGAGTAAAGGAGTGATTATTGTTAAGTATTACCATATTGCCTTGGCGCTGTAGGACAAGGAAATAGAAGCGATCATCTCCCCGTGTCGCAACTCCACGTTCTCGACGGATTGAGCCAGCGTTCACACGTATGTCCGCTAGTGTGAGACCACCCAAGTCATAGCGTTGAATATTGCCAACAAAATGTTCGGGACAGTTTGCGCGCTGGGTTACAAAACGTCCGCAGACGGCTTGCATAGCATCATTCCATCTATCGAAATCATAAGCAGTTTGCACATTCACAGCAGATCTCCTTTTTTAGGATGTTCTTGTACTAAAACCCATGCCTGCGGTTGAAGCGGATGATTGCATGAATATTCATGTATTATTTGTATCAGAAAAATACCGAAGAAGCGAAGTAGTTCCTCATGGCTCTACCCTAACTATCTCCCGGGGCCGATTTGAGTACTGTAATGTCCGCTATATTCCCCAGAGCGCAAAGAGGCGCTGCTGAAATAGCTCGGCAAGCAGGTATTTCCGATGCGCTGATAGATAGGGAATGACGAAGTATCAGCTGTCAAAACGGCAGGGAAATCCATATTTTCGTCAAACAAAGACAAGATGTGCGCACCACGACTGAATACCCTTGATGGACTGCCCAGAAATTAAAGGGGTAAGACAAAATAACAAGGGGCTCTTCAATATGAAATTATGCTACTCCGCTTTTTTACCTGTTGCTGCTGTTACCAGTGGCGTAATTGCAGCGTCACTTAGCAGTGCGCAAGCAGCTGAAATATTTAGTAATACTGACACCCAGATTGGTGCCAACATTGAGGTAGTGCTGGGGGCCTTTCATAGCCAGGAAGGATACGCCCAGAGCGAAACCAGTGCGCCCGGTGGGAGGGGCTGGCAGGAAGGGTTTGCCAAATTTGGACTGGATGCTACGCATGCGCTAGGGGAAAGCTCATTTTATGCCAACGTAGCCTGGGTATCCAGCGCGACTACCGGCCAAGGCGACGCGGCAGGCTATACGACCGGCGATGAGCGTAAAACCCGTCTGGAAAATTTATACGCCGGCTGGAAATCGGGCAATGCTTTGCCTGCCTTGGGGATAGACGGCATCGATTTTTCTCTGGGGCGTCAGCGTATCCAGCTCGGCGATGGGTTTTTGATCTCAGGCGATGCACTCAACTTTGGCGAAGGGGTGTTAGGGGGCGATCTTGACCGCGGAGGCGCTTACTATTTAGCAGGACGCCAGTCGTTTGAAAACACAGCTGTGCTGAAGCTGGGGGGAGAGCAAGGCTGGCGTGGGGATGTAATGTGGCTAGCATCAGGCAACCCTGCACAGGCCAAGTCAGAACTGGCCGTTGCTAACCTTGAGCGTGTAACCGATAACGGTACGCTTGGCATCTCCTATATTGATGTACTCAATACGGACGACGACTATGCTTTCCTCTACCCTGACCGGGAAAACGTTAAGGTCTATAGCGTGCGGGGGCAAGGCAATGCCGGTGTCGAAAACCTGTTTCTCTCTGGCGAATACGCGCTGCAAAAAAATGGCAGTGCGGGTGACGAAAACGCGTGGTACCTAGAAGCTGGCTGGACGTTTTCAGACGCGGCATGGACACCCAGTGTTAGCTACCGTTTCAGCCGTTTCTCGGATCAATATGATCCGCTTTTTTACGGCAATGGACGTGCGTTAGGTACTTGGTTCCAGGGAGAAGTGGCCGCTAATTACGGCGGCCCGTTTAATACTAATACGCGGGTTCATCAGTTGAACGCATCGTTGTCGCCTTTCGAAACGCTGAGCTTCGGCGCGATGTGGTATGACTTTACCTCTTTGTCAGATGACGCCGGGCCTAATACCGGTGGGCAGGAACTCGACTTATATGCTTTTTGGGCGCCTAGTGAACACTGGTGGGTAATGCCGCTGATCGGACATTATACCCCGGATGCCTCAGCCACTAGCGGTGGTACTCAGCTCGGCAGCGATAGTGCCAATCTGTACACACAGCTTTTGGTTGGATTTAATTTTTGAGGCACGAAACAAAACTTTGATATTGCTTACTGCAGCAACCTCCACTACGCCTGCTCATTGCAATGAGTGGGCGTTCTCTTTCCAGTTATTTGCGTTAGTGCATTGCGGCTAACCTGATGTGGCGAGTTATGCAAATGGTGCTTGAAAGAGTGGCTGAAATGGGTTGGATCCGCGAACTCCCATTTGCGAGGCAATCTGCGTGGTGGGTTGGTCGGTTTCCTGCTGAGTAGCCAGTTCTTCAGCCTGAATTCATAGAATAACTGCAGCACGATGCTCAAGTATCTGTAACGACAAACCGGCTCATGTGTTGTTCGAAAAGGCGGTAAAGTTGGCGCGTAGAAATATGAAATTGCTTAGCCACCAATGCTGGCCCTAGCTCGGCTTTCTGCGAGTAGTGGTCAATGAATTGCTATATGCATTCATAGAGCGTATCGCCCGCTTTGCTAGTTAGAGGCCTCACAAAGGGCTGAGAGAAACCAGTTGAGTCAACCTGCAGCGGCTGATAAATCGCACCGGCACCACGGTCTAAACTCCGCCCATGGGGCCAGCGCTGGCGTCGAGTCGCACGCGACCTCTTGCTGATCAATACACGATTCGTTAAATGGAATGGGCTCGATCTTCTACTTACGTTTACTCATCGAGCATCAGCTGTCCAGGTTGTTGCGAGAGTCTTTCTGCAGGAGTGGTTTCTCTACCGGGAGCGTCACGTTCCATCAGGAAAAACGCACCTACCACCTCGCTCAGACGCAGCGACTGCTCCTTTAGCCGGTCAGCTGCCGCCGAGGACTCCTCAACCATCGCCGCGTTCTGCTGGGTCATGTGATCCAGTTCAGCGACTGCCTGGTTGACCTGGCCGATGCCCTGGCTTTGCTCCTTGGTGGCCGCACTGATCTCACCGAGTACGCCGGTGACCCGCGCCACGCTGGCGACGATCTCATCCATGGTTTTTCCGGCAGCCTGCACCAACTCAGCACCGGCCTGGATCCGGGTTGTAGACGTTCCGATCAACTCCTTGATCTGACGTGCGGCCTGGGCGCTGCGGCTAGCCAACTGGCGCACCTCGCCAGCAACCACCGCAAAGCCACGGCCCTGTTCGCCAGCGCGTGCCGCCTCTACCGAAGCGTTAAGCGCCAGCAGGTTAGTCTGAAAGGCGATGCCGTCCATCACCGAAACGATCTCGGCGATCTGCCGGGACGATGCATCAATTTCATCCATAGTATGCACTACCCGGGAAACCACCTCACCACCCTGAGAGGCGACTTCGGAAGCTGACAAGGATAGCTGGTTGGCCTCCCGCGAGGACGCCGCCGTATGCTCGACAGTGCTGGTAAGCTGCTCCATCGACGCGGAGGTCTCCTGCAAATGGGTGGCTGCCGTCTCGGTACGTGACGACAGATCTTGGCTGCCCATCGCAATCTCACTGGCTGCAACCCGCACTGAGTCACTGCTCTCACGGACATCGAGTAATACATTGTTTATCTTGTCGGCGAACGCATTGAACTGTATGGCCAGCGTGGCACTCTCGTTACGCCCATGCACCGGCAAACGCTTTGTCAGGTCACCATTTCCACTGGCAATATCACGCATACGCTCAGCCAATTGGCGTAGCGGGCGAGCAATGCTACCACCTACCCACCAAGCCGCCAGCAGTCCCAATCCGGCAATGATAAGACCCATAAGGGACATGCCCAGCATGTCGGCTTGACGCTGGGATTGCATCTGCTCTTGCAGACCATGCAGTCCCGCGAGCACAGCACTTTCAGGTAGGCGAATCATTAGCACCCAAGGCTTGCCGACCCCAGCTATGGTGAACGGCCAATAGAGCTCGACCATGCCCTGTCGGGAATCTGTTTCGAAGACTATATTTCCCTGCTGGGCCTGGGTAACACGCTCCTGCAGAGCGGGTTGCAGTGTCTTCGCCATCGGTTCACCCAGTGCCACTGCTTCCTGGGTGTAGGCGACTACACCGCCCCGTGAAGCGATCAGCGCCATTTCCCCAGCCCCGTCATAGAGAGCTCTGTTGGCCTCGCCCAATGTGGCTTGGAGGGAGTCAACGGACAGGTCGACACCGGCGCTTCCCATGAACTCCCCATTAACGACGATTGGTGCATTGAAGGAGGTCAGCATGACGGTTTTATTTTCGACTTCGTAAGCCGCCGGATCGGTAATGCAGGGCGCCAGTGTTTCCTTTGGGCACAGGTAGTATTCACCCTGGCGCAGGCCATTGGGCTGCAGGGTATCACTTTCGATAATGTCAGCGCCCTGAGGGATCACTTGGAGTGAGTCATTCTCGTCGCGATACCAGAGTGGCATGAATCGACCATCAGGACTGTGGCCCGGGACACTGGCGCCTGCAAAAGGGGCATCTGATCCAAAGGCGTTGGGCTCCCAGCCAATATAGGCATCTGTGATCTCAGGATTCGTGGCCATGAATTGGCGAATGACGTTCATGACCTCCTGCCGATTGAGATCGAGTTGCGAGACTCCCTGACCGGACTCCATACCCATGAGGGTATTGACGTTTGCCAGGCTCTTGGCAACTCCCAATGCCTGTCCTAGTTGCAGTTGTATCTTTTCTGCCTGATAAGCGGCCTCTGCGTAGAGCCGATGTCTGGCACCTTCTTGAATCATCTGCTCCGTAATGTGGCTAGACCGCTCCTGGGCTTGTGAGTTGGTAACTACTGCATAGACGGTGAGTATCAGAACCGCGACTGCCAAGCAGGCCCCGACCAGCACAGTAACGAAGATTCGCAGCGACCGGAAGTGCATGACTATTACCTCTCAAGGTTTATATTAGACTTTTCCAGCAGATGGCTTAAAGCTTTATAAATTAAATAATAATTTCTAAACATGTCATGCCATCTTTGACATAGTCTTCCTGCCAACTTTGCTCATCTTCGTCCAGGGTACCGGACTGGGAATAGCTGTCCTGGCTATTGTAAGTCCCTAGAGCTGCCTCGATATCAGCATCGATTGACAGGCCATTCTCTTTATAAATTTCATAAGACTTCGCAGTTAGCGAATATAGTGAAGTTAAAAGAAGCAATATTTCAGAGAAAGTTACGCTAAATGGAGGAGAAGTTTTGGTATACATTGTTATGCCTCTAAGATTTTTGTGTGTTCGAACTCGTCTTACTTATCAGAACATACAGTTATCTTAAAAACTTGACAGATACTGACAAATTTTTGTCTTCCATGGCCAGGTTAACGAAATAAAAAAGGGATTCGGAGCTTTGTAAATTAAAGTTTATAACTGACAGAAATTCAGAGGTCAGAACACTATGGCCAAGCACAACACCGGGCCTATCAGGTATCGCGTTGCGGTGACATAAGTTTTTTCCAGCTGGTAACGGAGCTAATTATCGATCCCATTCTTTATATGATTGATTATTTGTTAATCGATGTGTTGCGCTTTCTTATGCTTCCTGGTTTCGCTTGCGAGTGTCAGAGGGAAGCTCGAGAAATAGGCGGCGGTATTCGCGGCTGAAGTAACTCTGATGAAAAAAACCCTGCTGCGCTGCCGCATCAGCCAAGCAAAGGGTAGGGTCTCTCATCAGGCTGCGGCGCACCGCATTGAGGCGTAGCGCCCTGAGATAATGCACAGGAGATTGGCCTGTCTCAGCCTGGAAACTATACTGTAGTGTGCGCCGTGAGATATTGAGTTGATGACAAAGCGCCATCATCGAAGGCGGATTGTCTGGATGCATCTTGGATAGTGCATGGCAGCGATCCACTATATAGCGACGAGTGCGGTAGTTGCTACTGTCATCAGACACCACATTGCACGATGGTGACTCCAGTAACAAGTCTATACCATCCTTTAGCTGGCACATTATCGCTTGCTGGGCGCATGGCGTAGCTTCTCCACCGCAGGCTCTTAAATGCTCTGTCAATGCCCACCACTGCTGCTTGACCATCTTGAATAAATCCGGCGTAACCACGAGCACCCGGGATTTTCTTGCATTATGTTCTAGCCAGCTATGGCGGTTAAGGTCTATCGAGACCACTAGCAAGTCGTAGCCAGCTGGTGATATACCCAAAAACTCGTTGCAACGCGGCAGTACCGTAATGGCATCAGAGCGAAAGAGTGAATTGTTAGGCCATCGTAGCGGCATGGCTAAATGCCACTGATCTTCTGGGAAACGCATTAATTGCGAGACGGCAAGGTTGGCTCTTTCGCGGAAAAGTCTTACTCCCTGCTCGCTTATATCAATGATTTCCCCAGCAAATCTCCCTTCGTCAATCTGATCAAATTCCTGCTGCCAACCAGGCAACCACATGGCATGCTCGGTTACATCTGTACAGTGATGGAATGCAATAGACATGGAGGATTCACTTCTTGAAGGGTCAGAATTTAACAGGAAAATCTTGATTAGCAATGTTGGATGCTAGATTAAATTATTATTTGAGCTTCAAAGCCCTCAGAAATAATCACCTTAAAGACTTTGCCAACGTAGCTCCTTTTAGCCCAGTTCGATTTTCTAAATTAAATTTTACGTCACATTTATTCATGACGCTTATTGTCTAAAAATACACAGTTTTCACTTTCAAACTGCAAAAGAAGGTCGACGCCAGTGAGGCGTCAACCTGATGACAAGACTTCAGTAGCGAATCATTACAGATTTAATTTCGGTATAATCCTCAATAAATGCACTGCCAAACTCTCGACCCGTACCAGAAGCCTTGATACCTCCGAACGGCACTGCTGGGTCGATAAAAGTATGCATGTTGACATACACCGTACCTGCTTCAATTTCAGTTATTAGACGCAGTGCGCTGGAGAGATCGTTGCTCCAAACACTGGCAGTCAATCCGAAAGGCGAATCATTGATCAAAGCAGGTAATTCATTTACGTCGTCATACGCTAACAAGGTGATTATTGGACCGAAGGTTTCCTCGTGTAACATTCGATCTTGCAAGCTATGCGCTAGCAATAGGGTTGGCTCTACGAAGTAACCAAGCTGGGGCAGTGCTTTACCACCAAATAACACCTTGCTCTCCTGATGAGCGACCTGCAAACACTCTATAACTTTGTCGAACTGCGGTTTGTTGGCCAGCGGCCCGAACTGTACACTTTCATCCAGTGGAGAGCCGATAGTCAGCTGCTGCAAAGCAACGCTGAATTTCTCTATCACCTCTTGTAATCGCTCACGTGGTACGTACACACGTTCCGGCGCCGCGCAGACCTGACCTTGGTGTACATATCCACTCTGTATCAAGCCTGCAACAGCCGCATCGACATTTACATCCGGCAGCAACGCAGCTGCGTTCTTGCCCCCCAGTTCCAATGTCACACGTGTAAGGCTAGCTGCCATTGCAGCTTGGCCAACTTTAAGGCCGGTCGGCACTGAACCGGTGAAAGAGACCTTAGACACTTGCGGGTGGTTAATCAGTTGCGCACCGACCCCTCCTGCTCCATTGAGCACATTAAACGCCCCAGGAGGCAAGCCGGCCTCTACCGCTAGCTGTGCCAAACGTAGCATTGTCAACGGAGTAAATTCGCTAGGTTTGATGATGATAGTACAGCCGGTGACTAACGCGGCGGCGATTTTCCACACACCGATCATCACAGACGAATTCCACGGCACGATGCCTGCTACTACGCCAACTGGTTCGCGACGGGTAAACGCTGTGTACTTCTCGTCAGCCATGGAGGGAAAAGAAGGACTCATAGTTTCGCCGTTAATTTTGGTCGACCAGCCAGCGAAGTAACGCAAAAATATTGCACTTTGACTAACTTCGAACATCCGCGATAGATGAATAGTTTTGCCTGAGCAAAGGGTGTCCAGCTGGGCCAGTTCCTCGCCGTTTGCTTCGATAAGATCGGCCAAGCGGTTAAGAACCACACCGCGCTGATAAGGAGAGGTCTCTGCCCAGCTTCCTTTAAACGCACTGCGGGCCGAAAAGACTGCAGCTTCGATATCGGCAATGCTGGCGCTAGCAATCTCGGTAATCGCTTCTTCGTTAGCCGGATTAATGACCGGGATACTAGTATTGGAGTGGCCCATGTAATACTGGCCGTCAATAAAGTGGGCGTGATTCTGTTGAAGAAAGTCTCGAACCTGAGGCAAAAGCTGTATTTCGTTCATGAGGGCTCCTGGGCAACGTGAGATAGTTCAACTGGGGGGTAGCGGTGTTCAGTCAAAATTTATGCATTTTCGAGTTGCGTTAGTTAAGGTAACAGTCGTTAGTCGATCAAACCGTAAAGCCCCTTCGTCTGATCGTAAAAAAAGCTCAAGTGGCACGATGTCAAGAATCATGGTTTTCACCGCGCATAGGTCAACGATGTAGTCCGAATCTCGTAGCTACATTGAAGCTTCGCTGAACGGATCACCGTAAGCTCTATTACATCCTTAATCCGCAATCAAAAATTGATTGTGGCTGCCAAGCTTGTTGTATATGGCTGCCTAACCTAGTGAGAAGAAATTTTTGATGCCCATGTCAGTTAAGTGTGGTTCAAGTTTCTCGATGGTCTCGGAATTTAATCTCTATTGATCAAAGTTTTTTGCAACGGATTTACAAGAGCTAAACATGTATTATTGTCGCAGGGCTCACGCAATATTAT
The DNA here is from genome assembly GCF_014697095.1 of Vreelandella titanicae. Taxonomy (NCBI): domain Bacteria; kingdom Pseudomonadati; phylum Pseudomonadota; class Gammaproteobacteria; order Oceanospirillales; family Halomonadaceae; genus Vreelandella; species Vreelandella titanicae. Next base: position 1,185,150 of record NZ_CP059082.1, read on the forward strand.
TTAATATAAAATGCCAGATTTAATACTGTTGAAGAGCCTGGGTATTTTGGGCGGGTTTGTTTAGTCAGCGTGCAACTTTAAACGACTTAATGTGTCTAGTTTTTCCCTGGCGGAAGTGTTCAGTAAGTCGGTAATTATAAAAACGTTCTATTGACTATAAGCCGATAAATGCGTTTCATTAAGAAAGTTCTGCCGTTGAATCTAGAGCTGCATTGTCAGGAGATATGGGGCCGACGAAACCAATGGAAACACAGGAGAAATGGAAATCACAGCATGTGTTGCGATAAAAGTTTTCTAAGCTTTCAGATGCTTCGGCTGCTACTTCTGGTACGCTAAAGAAATATAATTGCATATAGAGAGTGCAAAGCTTGGTCTGTTACCAAGGCAGATCTGTCACAATAATTCAAATTTCTGGCAGAAAGGAACAAGTAAAAACAATTCACATATGAGCATATAAAGGCCGTAGTTTTATCTTACAATACTCAACAAGCTGCCTTTTGGTTCGTGAGGTTAAAAAATGAATAAAGTAGATAACCCTAAATCAGGAATGGTGGGCGACTATAGCCCCCTTGTAGATGGGAAGGCACGAAAGAGGTCTCGCCTCGGCTTCATTACGATGATCTCTATTTGTATTGGCTTAGTTATAGTTCAGGGGTCAATGCTGTCGGCCTTGCAGGGTGTAGGTATCGGAGGGACAGCCTTTGTCGCAGCTGTTATTATTGCGTTCATCCTTTCTCTTTTCAATGCTATGACCTTCTCTGAACTCTCTCTCATGTTTCCGCATGCTGGAACGTTAGGTACGTATACCGAAAAAGCAATTGGGCACTTCCCTGCAATTCTGGCAGTATATGCAGGCTACGTCGTTGTGGGAGTGCTAGGGATTCCTGCCGAGATGTTTCTGGTAGATGCGATATTGAATGAGTTATTGCCCGGCTTGTTTCCCTCGATGCTGATACCGTTTGTTATTTTGATTGCTTTGACAATTACCAATGTTTTGGGTACAGATGTATTTGCTAAGGCTCAAAATTTCTTTGCATTCATTCTAGTATGTGCATTGATAACTATTGGATTAACAGCTGTAACTGGGATCGCCGAACCGTACCCCGTGCTGGAAAATTCAGCACTTACCTGGAATTTGGAAAAGGCATTAAGTGTAGATACCATTGGACTTATTTCCCTCGCAATGTGGATGTTTGTAGGCGTTGAATTTGTTTGCCCAATGATAAATGAAGTCAAAAAGCCAGAGAGGGATATTCCTAGGGCAATGATGCTGTCATTATGTATAATGCTAGGTATATATACCTTCTTTATCTGGGGGGCATCCAAGTACTTAACTCCCGAAACGCTAACCGGCACACCTATTCCTTATCTTGATTATGCGAATGCTGTTTTTGGGAAGGCAGGTCTTCTCTTTGCGACTGTAATGGCTATTGCAGCGACTTGTAGCACTGTCAATACAGTTCTTGCCAGTGTTTCACGCATGCTACAGGGTATGGCAGAAAACGGGCAATCGTTCCCGCAGTTAAAAATAACCAGCAAGCGGTTCGGAACCCCATGGGTAGCCATTGTGTTCATGTCGCTTATGGTTTCTATATTCATGATTACGATGAGTATTGATTTTATTATCGTACTGGTTATCTCAGCATCTACTAGTTGGTTACTGGCTTATATCATAGCTCATGTTGATGTCATTGTTTTACGCATTCGCTATCCAGAATTACCTCGTCCTTATAAAAGCCCTTTCTTCCCTGTGCCGCAACTGCTGGGGATTATCGGGATGGGTTACGTTGCATTTAATAACTCCCCCACACCTGAGTTAACACAACAAATTTACATTACTGCGGGAAGTATTCTGCTAGTCATTAGTATAATCGCTGTATTATGGGTCAAGCTATATATGAAGAAAGGGCTTTTCACCCCCGAATAGGCCGGTCTCAAACTTCAAGCGCAACATTATCGATGATGTCTGTCTTTTTCTGTGGTTTAGCCTTGCGAGCCTGATTGTCACTTTGAAGCCAACGAAAGCACATTCATTGCGCTTTATGAACAATGGTTGCGCATTGTGGATATCCGTCAGTAACCCGATGACTGTACCGTTTAACGATGCCTGAAGGTGTTAACAAGAAACGGAGATCAGCATGAAAGTCAGTGTTATTGGCGGTGGACATGGTTGCTACGCCGCAGCCATCGAGATGGTGGAGAAAGGTTTCGACGTGACATTGTGGCGTCGGGATGGCAATGCTCTGCAAGAGTTGCGTCAATTGGGCTATTTGGACGTTAAGGATGCGCAAGGTGAACGGCGTATCCAGGTTGGCACTCACAAGGATCAACTATCTCTAACAGATAGCCTGACGGAGGCGGCGCAACAGGCGGAGCTACTGATTGTGCCGTTACCCGCCACCTCCCATGACACTCTAGCCGACCAACTAGGGCCGTTACTACGGGATGATCAGGTGGTCTTTCTACCGCCGGGTACTTTCGGCAGCTACCTGTTCCACCGAGCGATGCGAAAAGCGGGTAACGACAGCCAAGTGGCCTTCTGTGAAACGGGAACGCTCCCCTATTTGGCGCGTAAGCACGGTACGAATAAGGTTGTCATTAGTGTTTATGCAACTCGGCTACCTACCGGCGTCTTCCCCAGCGAACTGTCAGCACATGCCTTCTCTGTATTGCGGGAGGCCTACCCCAGCGTCGAACCCATCGAAGATGGCCTTAGTGGCGCCTTAATGAACGCTGGCCCTATTATCCATCCGCCTTTAATTATGATGAATGCGGGGCCGCTGGAGCATTTTGATGCCTGGGATATTCATAACGAAGGAACCCAGCCCTCTATCCGCAGCGTGACCACCGCGCTAGATAATGAGCGTATCGCGGTGCGCGAAAAGTTGGGTTACAAGCCCTCCCATTTTCCTCTTGCCAATCACTACGCCTCTGAAGGAGAGGAGTGGATGTATGGCCGGGGCGCCCACGGCAAACTGACCGATAGTGGCGACTGGCGAGAGAACATCGACCTTCATCACCATCGTTACATGCTGGAGGACACCCGAATGGGGCTCTCCTTCATCGTATCGGTTGGCCGCTGGGCGGGGCAGCCCACGCCAGTAGCGGAGGGGCTTTTAAGCATTGCTTCGGCGATCACCGGCCAAGATCTCTATGCCCAAGGCCGAACGCTGGAAATGCTGGGACTGGATTCGCTCTCCCAGGCGCAGATGCGCTCTTTATTGACGTATGGCATTCAGGCCTGACCTACCGATAGAGGAGACCGCATCATGCAGGACAACATCATCGTCTTGGGAGCAGGAAGAATGGGAGAAGGTATTGCCCTCTCATTCATTCTGGCTGGGAAGGAGGTCGTGCTGATCGACTTCAAGCCGCGCAGCCCTGAAGAGCGTCGGCACTATTATGAGCAGGCTCGCAGTCGGCTAGTGACGGAGCTCAAGTATCTTCAGGAGAAGCGGCTCATTCAGGAAGAGCAGATCGCTTCAATGGTGAAGCAGCTTCGTATCGTGGATGACCAGCAGGTGCAGATGTTGGCGGGAAGCCGTCTGGTTTTCGAGGCGCTGCCTGAAGTCAGCGAGATTAAGCAGCAAGGGCTGGCCTGGGCAAGCCGACATTTGGATAAAGAGGCTGTTATCGCCTCAACGACGTCCACTTTTCTGGTCACCGAACTCGCTTGCATGGTTAGCCATCCGGCCCGTTTTATGAACGCCCACTGGCTTAATCCTGCCCATTTGATGCCCTTAGTGGAGGTAAGCCGGGGCAAGGATACCGAGCAGCGTTATGTCGATGCGCTGTTCACGGTGCTTAAAGGGATAGGAAAAGTACCGGTGCTGTGCGAGGCGGCGCCGGGCTACATCATTCCCCGCCTGCAGGTGCTGCTCATGAATGAAGCCGCGCGTATGGTCGAGGAGGGCGTTGCCAGTGCCGAGGATATCGATGTGGCCATTCGAGTCGGGCTGGGGTTGCGCTATTCGGTGCTGGGAGTGCTGGAGTTCATCGATTGGGGCGGTGGCGATACGCTTTTCTATGCCTCCAACTACCTGTGCGACAAGCTGGATAACCGATTCAAGTCACCTGAGGTTATTACCCGGAATATGCAAGAGAAGCGTCGAGGCTTCCAAGATGGCGTGGGCTTCTTCGACTACTCAGGGGTCGATCTGTCGAACTACCGAAAGCAGCGCTCCGACGCTTTTCTAAAGCGTCTCGAGCTGCTTGACCTGATGCCAGCAGTCACTACCCGTTATTAATCCTTCACAGCCTATAACGCGCCTATTGGAAACCATGCTGTTCCTGTAGGCCTTCGCCGAGGATAGTCATAATGAAAACGAGTACACAGGTGGGAACGTTAACGGTACTAATGGCTGCAATGGCGTTGGTGGGGTGTAGCGATGCACAGGAGGAGGTAGTCGATGAGCCTAGCGACGAGTCCCAAGTGATTACCCTCAGCTACGCTTTCTTTGCCCCTGCGCAGAGCTTTCCGGCCATTCAGATGGAGCACTGGGCGAAAGAGCTCAATGAACGTACCGATGGGCGTGTCGAAGTCGACCTCTTCCCCGGGGGCACCTTACTCACAGCCAGCAATATGTACGATGGGGTGCTGAATGGTGTTGCGGATATAGGGCTTTCAGCCACCTCTTACGAGCCGGGCCGTTTTCCTCTGATCAACTTGGCCGGGAGTCTGACCGGCCAGGACGTCAATTCAGAAGTCGCCAGCCGCATGACTTACCAACTGATTCAAGAGTTTGGTGACCAGATGCCCGAACTCGAAGAGTTCAAGGTCATCACGGCCTTTACCTCGGAGCCTGCTTATTTCCAAACCATTGAACCGATTCATCAACTGAAAGACCTGGAGGGGCTGGAAATAAGAATTTCCGGCGATAACTCCAGGGCGCTGGACGCACTGGGAGTAACAGCAGTAGGCATGTCCCAGGCCGATGCTGGCGAGGCACTTCAGTCCGGCATTATCGATGGATATGCGGCTTCCCGGGAAGTGCTAATGGATATGCAGTTTGCACGTTTGGCTAAGTACGTGACCGACTATCCCTTAACTAACACCATTTTTGCAGCGCTGATGTCGAGAGAGAAGTGGGAGGAGCTGCCTACTGATATACAGGCGGTGATCGAGGATTTGGCGCCGGAGATGGCAACCTTCACCGGTCAATATCTCGATGAGCATATACAGCGTTCACTTGAGTGGGCGCAACAGGAAGAGGGGGTTGAAGTGATAGCGCTTGACGATGATGAGGCTAGCCGTTGGGATGATCAGCTCGCGCCGGTCAATGAGACTATCCTGTCGGATGCAGAGCAGCAGGGCCTACCGGCGTATGCCTTTGCAGAACGAATGAGTGAGCTGATCGAGGAGTATCGTACCGAGGCTGAGTAAAAATAGCAGAGGCGACAGTAGGCTCAGAACAAGACGTTGGCCAATTCGTTACCAGTAGTATGTTCGCGGTTTGACTGTAGTGTTTGCACGGGGGTCACCCCATAGACCTCCTTGTACTGTGCGGAGAAGTGGCCAGGGCTGTTGATGCCATGCTGCATGATGACATCGGTGACACGGTGGCCACGAGGAGCATCAATCAGCGCCTGGTGCACACTCTTCATGCGTTGCTGAGTAAAATAGGCTTTGGGTGAGAGCCCAATAAATTGCTGGAAGCCGTATTGCAGCGTGCGCTTTGATACCCCCACCATCGAGGCTAGTGTCTCGAGCTCGATACTCTGCTTGAGATTTTGGTCAATAAGCGTTTTGGCGTTTTTTACATAGTGCGGAAGAGGAGAGGGGTTACCACTCAAGCGCTGACTATAGTTGTTAATGAACAGCCCCAGCAGGCTGTCATATAAGTAGTCTTCCATCAGCTTGATCTGCTGGCGCGGGGCATTTTGCTGGTGAAGAGAGTCGGTGAGACGGGCAAAATACTTGATGGTATCCAGAAGAAAGACCGTGCCGGGGTAATGCTCGGGAAAGTAGTGGTCAAAGATGATCGGAAGATCAATGCGCTGTTCAAGTCGGCACGAAAGGCGCTGTTCCAACCGGTGGCGCGGTACTCGAACGATGATGTTATGGCAGTTCGGAGAAGTTTGAATGAGAGCGCGTTGACAGGGGGATGTGACAGTAACACCTCCCTGAATCATACTGACCTGACGGTCAGCGTATACGATGGTTCCCTGGCCTTCGAGAGTGATACGAAACAGGTAAACGTTTGACTCTTCGACGGGATCAATTTCGACATTGGCACCATATTGCAATTCGATAATGGCCAACTGGTCGAAGCTGACGGCACTCAAACGTGAGGCAAGTCGCGGGCCGTCAAATAAACGCATGCGATGTGGGCAGAGGTAGTGGGTGACATGCTCACGAATGACCTCTTGTGAATCGGTGCGCAGAATAGCGTGCTTCTGCAGCAGAAACGGTGTTGTACCCATGGTTCACCTCAACAATGCACCAAGCAGGTGATGGTTTTGGGGTGTGAAGCCGAGGCAATAGCGGCTAGGCCAGTAGATGGCACGCTCTATCTCTAGAAGCTCCCAGGCGCTTACACTCGAATGGATATATGCTAGAATAATCCACTATTTTTTTGGATGGCGCGCTTCTTATGGTCGACAAGGATGAATTATCGTCTTCCTTTTTTCCTCTTGCCGATGAATTTCGCTCGCGTGATTTTCCTTTTTATTGGGTCGCGAGGCTGAATGCTAAATACAGCGCTGATGTCGATACACTACTGAAACCACTCGGGCTCAGTTCGTCTAAGTGGCGCATTCTCATGATCCTACATGAACATGGGCGCCTTAGCATGTCGGATATATCAGTACACGCTGTTGCAAAATTGTCAACTATCACCAAAATTGTATACCGAATGCAAGAGTCGGGTTTGCTTAAAACAGAAGCCAGCCCGCAGGATGGTCGCGTCACGGAAGTAGAGCTTACTGAGGCGGGTGAGGCAAAGCTGGATATTGCTCGGCAAGTCACTAGCCGTCTAGTGGAAAAAGCCTTTGCCGACTTCAGTAAACAGGACATTGTGTATATCAATCAGTGCTTGAGTAGGATGTTTCATAACTTAAACGCGCTTTAAGGTCTAGAGGGACGCTGGAATTACTGCCATCGCGGCCAAAGTGCTTACATTTGCCCTATGGGCTATCTAATAGCCCTGCCCTTTCCTGAACTACTCCTTTTTATTCAAACTTCCGCTTAGCGCTTTTGCTTAAACGTCACGCGGGTAGTGAAATTGCCACGCTTTTCGCAGTAGCCCATCCATTAGTCGTAAACTATACGTCGTAATTAAGCAGGATATTCCCTATCCCTTGTGAAAGTCACGAATAGGTCAAGTACGAAAATAGCAGCTATTTTATAGTTAAATAACTGATTTTATTGACTATATAGAGTTCTCTGTATTCATGTCAATTTACTCAATTAGGTATGTGCATCAACCTGAGAGGTATTGGCGACTCGGCCCATCAGTCGTAACACTCACCTGCACCGTTATTGCTATGCAGGTAAAACGATCATGTCGCATACCACAGGGGCCGTTGAACAAGCGCCCTACGCTGAAGCCTCTGCTTTCAAGCCAATCTCACTTGTAATGGGTATCGTCATTGGCTTGGGTGTTTTCTTCCTTTTGCCTGAAACGCTGGCCTTCAATGCTCGTCTAGTGGCGGGTATTGCCATGCTGATGGCCACCTGGTGGATGACCGAGGCGATACCCATTCCTGCCACGTCGCTGTTGCCGCTTGTACTGTTCCCTTTTTTCGATATTGCCTCGGTCGGTGAGACCGCCTCGCCCTATGCTCACAGCATTGTCTTTCTAGTATTGGGTGGCGTACTGCTGGGCTTGGCAACGCAACGCTGGAATTTACACCGCCGCTTCGCGCTACTGACGGTGCTCACCGTGGGTACTAAGCCGGCTCAAATCGTCTTCGGTTTGATGTTCGCTAGCTGGTTTATCACCATGTGGGTCAGCAATACCGCCACCGCAGTGATCATGGTGCCCATTGGAGGCTCGATCATTGCGCTAGTGAAGTCACTGGGTAACGGTGATGACACGCCCAAGTTTTCTGCCTCTGTGCTACTGGGCATTGCCTATGCCATCACCATTGGCTCCATGGCCACATTGATCGGCCAGCCGCCGATGGCGCTAATGCGCGCCTACATGGAAGACACCCACGGGCTTAGCATCGGATTTGGCCACTGGATGCTGGTGGGTGTGCCGTTCTCATTCACCATGCTAATGCTGGCTTGGTTTGTGCTTAACAAACTGGTGTTCCGCTCGGAAGTCGAGAGCATCCAGGGTGGCCGGGCGATGATTGAGGCAGAGCTCAAGGGGATGGGCCGACTATCGCCTGAGGAGTCACGTGTATTGATGGTTTTTGCCGGGGCAGTGTTCTGCTGGGTATTCCTGCCGTTAATCGCGAGAATTCCTGTCGTGCAGAGTGCACTGCCTTGGTTGGGTAACATCAACGATACCAGTGTGGCGATTCTCTCGGCGATTCTGATGTTTGTGATTCCTGCCTCTAATGGAAAAGGGGCGTTGCTGGAGTGGTCAGCTACCCGTGACGTGCCCTGGGGGGTGCTGATTTTGTTTGGCGGAGGCCTAACACTCTCAGCCCAATTCACCGCCACTGGCTTGAGTGCGTGGGTTGGCGAGAGCGTCTCGGGATTATCGGGGTTACCTCCAATCCTGATCCTAGCCATCACTGCCATCGTCATTATCCTATTGACCGAGCTAACCAGTAACACGGCGACGGCGGCTGCCTTCTTCCCGATTATGGGATCTATTGCCGTGGGGCTGGGTATTGAACCTTTCCTGATGACCATCGTGGTTACCTTTGCCGTGAGCTGCGCCTTTATGTTGCCCGTGGCGACCCCTTCCAATGCAGTGGCTTTCGCAACAGGGGATCTTCCAATCAAGAGCATGATCCGAGCAGGTATCTGGCTCAACGTCATCGGTTTGCTGGTGATTATGGTCGCGCTCTACACCATTGTCCCTTTGGTATTCGATGTCTCTTTCTAAAATGTGGTTGTCAACGTCATTGGCAGCGATTCGGATTTGACGCTGGTAAAGATTCGCTCTATTTTGTTCGTAATACAAATTAGTGTTCGCAATATGAACAAGGAGAGGTTTCCATGTCTCAGCCCTGTATTATTTGTGTCGCTATCACCGGCAGCCTGCCGCGCAATAGAGAACAATCCTGCCGTGCCGATTACGGTTGAAGAGCAAATTGAAAGTACTCAGGCGGCGTTCGAGGCGGGAGCTACCATTGCTCATTGCCACGTGCGTAATGATGACCAAACGCCTTCATCTGACCCGGAGAAGTTTGGTCGCCTAATGGAAGGGCTTAAGAAGCACTGCCCTGGCATGATTATTCAGCTCTCAACCGGCGGGCGCTCCGGCGCCGGTGAGGCGCGCGGCGGCATGCTGTCGCTCAAGCCTGATATGGCCAGCCTCTCGGTGGGCTCCAATAACTTCCCCAATCGTGTGTACGAGAATCCGCCCCAGTTGGTGGAGTGGCTTGCCGATGAGATGCTCACGTATGGCATTAAGCCTGAAATCGAAGCGTTTGATCTATCGCATATCCATCAGGCGGTTGCACTCTCCAAGCAGGGAAAGCTGAAAGCACCGCTCTATGTGCAGTTTGTCATGGGCGTTAAGAATTCGATGCCAGCAGACAAGCCGACTTTTGATTTTTATATTGAGACACTCAAGCGGCTAGCGCCGGATGCACAGTGGTGTGGCGCAGGCATCGGCGCCAATCAATACGTACTTAACGAGTGGTCAATTGCTGCAGGTGGCCATACCCGTACCGGCCTTGAAGACAACGTACGCCTGGATAGCAACACATTGGCACCTTCCAACGCCGCGTTGGTCGAGCGCACCGTAGTCCTATGCGAAAGGTATGAGCGCCCAGTGGCTACTTGGCAGCAGGCGCGTGAGATGCTTGGGTTGAACAATGTGTAAAAATGTTAGCTGCTACCCAACGGTGGGTGAAGGAACATACTCAATCACCATCGGATTGTTGTGTAGTCGTCTTTAAGGTGTCAGAGAGGGCTACTTACTTCGCGATATGTCAGTAGTCACCGGTAATTTTTCATAAAGCAGCCAGTATTATCCTTTTGTCGTAAATGTATTTTGTAGCGCGATGTGGTTGAGAACCCTAGCGGCCGCGGCAAATGGCTGTCGTATCGGGCTAACGGCTGAAGTGCTACGGCTTTTCTCATTTCGTTATTTAAGGCATTTATGCTCATTTAGTGATTAGTGGTGCAGCGTTAAGCTGCACCATTTTTTATTGTAGTCATTTGATTTAGTTGAATTTTAATCTATCAGTATTTAAGAAAATATATTTTTAGTTTGTTTTGCACGGTTTAATTTAAGCTACAGCTACACATGAGCGTTAAACAGCAACGCTAATGCTGGGTTAGCGATACCCTTACGGTATGGAAAGGCACTTAAACAATATTGGTTTCTAAAATCAGATGCTACCAAACTGCAGCCTAGCTAATGATTGCCAGACGCTGGAGCCTGCATGTCAACCGTCATCCAACATATTGAGACGCTGCTGGTCGATTTACCGACTATCCGTCCTCACAAACTCTCCATGACCACCATGGCCTGCCAAACCATGGTGATTGTGCGCATGCGCCACTCCGACGGTATCGAAGGGCTCGGCGAAGGCACCACCATTGGTGGCTTGGCCTATGGCCCGGAAAGCCCGGAGAGCATTAAGCGCAATATTGATACTTATCTAGCCCCTCTACTGGTCGGCCAGCCCTCTAACAATGTTCATCAGTTGCGTGCTCGGCTTAACCGCCATGCTCGCGGCAATATGATCGCCAAATCTGCATTAGAAACGGCTCTGTTGGATGCTCAGGGCAAGCGCTTGGGATTGAGCGTCGCCGAGCTGCTGGGCGGCGTACGTCAGGATCACTTGCCCGTACTATGGACGCTAGCCAGTGGTGATACCGCCAAAGATATTGATGAGGCCATGCTGCGTTTAGAACAGCGTCGGCACTGCGACTTCAAGTTAAAAATTGGTGCTAACCCGGTGGATCAGGACGTGCGCCATGTGGCGGCTATCAAGGAAGCGCTGGGTGATCGGGCCAGCGTGCGAGTTGATGTTAATCAGGCGTGGGATGAATCCACCGCCGTTCGCGGTATTCAGGTGCTACAGGATGCTGGCATTGAGTTAATTGAGCAGCCCATTGGCGCTCGTGAACATGCCGGCTTAGTTCGCTTGGCTAACCGCTTCAATGTGCCAATGCTCGCCGATGAGGCGGTGCAAGATGCCCGCGACGGGCTTGATCTTGTGTGCGGCGGCTTCAGTGGTGCCTTTGCGCTGAAGATTGCCAAATCCGGCGGTATTTACGGGGTACTAGAGTTAGCTCACGTCGCCCAAGCGGCTGGCATTGGCTTATATGGCGGCACCCTGCTGGAGGGCACTATCGGTACGGCTGCCTCTCTACATGCCTGGGCAACGCTGCCAGCAATGGCCTGGGGCACGGAAATGTTCGGCCCGCTGCTGCTGCAAGACGACATCGTCGTTTCCCCTCTCAACTACACCGAATTTGGGGTGGAGTTACCGCAAGGGGCTGGGCTCGGCATCACTCTAGATGAAGATAAGTTGGCGCATTACTCACGCAAGTAAACGTCACGTAAGTAAAAGCCGCAGTAAATAAAGCCATCGTTTGTGATCGCCCGCGATGAAAGAGGAGAGCCATATGCTGTTTCAAGTTGAGATGACCGTTAAGTTGCCGCCGGACATGCCTGCCGAGCAGGCAGCCAAGATCAAGGCAACGGAAAAGGCGTATTCCCAAGACCTGCAGCGCCAGGGTAAGTGGCGCCACTTGTGGCGGGTAGCGGGTAGCTACTCGAACGTCAGTATTTTTGACGTGGAAGACAACGCCGAGCTGCAAGAGTTGGTCAGCAATCTGCCGCTCTTCCCCTATATGGAGATCAGCGTCAAACCGCTGTGTCGTCACCCCTCTTCAGTGCGTGATGACGACAGCTAGTTCTCCACATAACACGCCAAATCGTATGACGACAACAACACCCCATAACAAACAGAGGGTTTCACCATGACTGTAAAAATATTCGACACGCCCGAGGTTCAAGACTTCATCAAAACCGTGGCCGGCTTTGATAAAGCCGGTGGCAATGACCGCGCCAAGCAGATCGTCCATCGCCTGGTCAGCGACCTGTTCAAGCTGATCGATGACTTCGATGTCACCGAGGAAGAGTACTGGGCCGGTGTCAACCTGCTCAATGCCCTGGGTAGCCAAACCCAGTTCGGGTTGCTCTCGCCCGGTCTCGGCTTTGACCACTTCCTCGATATGCGTCAAGACGCCATCGATGCCGAAGCCAAGCGCACCGGCGGCACCCCGCGTACCATCGAAGGCCCGCTCTACGTGGCCGGTGCCCCGGAAGCGGAAGGCTTCGCCCGCATGGACGACGGCAGTGATCCCGATGCCGAGGTGATGTGGCTGACCGGTCAGGTGCGCGATGTCGACGGTACCCCGATCCCCGGCGCTAAGGTTGAAATCTGGCACTGCAACTCCAAGGGCGGCTACTCGTTCTTTGATCCCTCCCAGGATGAGTACAACATGCGCCGCACGATCTATGCGGACAGCGAAGGCCGCTACACCGCGCGCAGCATCATTCCCTCCGGCTACGGCGTGCCTGAAGGCGCCCCCACCGATGTGGTGCTCAAGTCCCTGGGCCGTCACGGCGAACGCCCGGCGCATATCCACTACTTCGTCTCCGCACCGGGCCATCAGCACCTGACCACCCAGATCAACCTGGCGGGCGACCCCTACACCTTTGACGACTTCGCCTTCGCGACCCGGGAAGAGCTGGTGGTGCCCGCTGAACGGATCGAAGATCCGGCCGAGATCGCCAAGCGCGACCTGGACGGCCCGTTCTCCCATGTGGTGTTTAACGTCGAACTGGCTAAAACCGAAGCCCCTGAGCTGCAAGTGCGTCACGCCCGCCCCCGCGCCAAGGAAGACGAGCAGGATCTCGCTAGCCAGTTGGCGGGTACCGCGAAGGTTTAATAGCCTTGTTAATTTCCTTTAAGTGCTTGAAGGGGCTTTAAAGAAGGGCCGCGCTAGGAAGGGGAATTGGCAAGCTCCAAAGGATCCACTTTCCTTTGAATATCATAGGTTATGGGTAGCGGCCCATGAAGCGATCATCAACAAGCTTGTGTAAAATGGTGGTCGCTTCATTCATGAGAAGTGATGGTTTTTCACCGCGGCGACGGCTGCAGACAACAGGTGAGGTGATTGTCTTGTCCGCCAATGCTACATAAGAAATACCATCTCGTTGTACGCGCTTTACCTCCTCAGGTACCAGTGTAATACCGATATCAGAGGCGACGAGGCTAAGTGCTGTCTGAACTTCGTTTGCTTCCTGTATGACCTCAACCTTTAAGCCTTGTCGGCGGAAAATACCTAGTACCATATCTGCCAAGCTAGGACGTGGTTTGGCGGGGAAAAGAATAAGTGGATAACGTGCCAATTCTTCGCATGTAGGCGTAGTGCCCTCTAAAGGGTGACCGCTAGGAAGGGCAGCAATAAATGGCTCATTGAAGAGTATCTCTTGCTCTACGTCTGGATCATCAATGCGAAGACGTCCAAATCCCATGTCAATACGACCTGCTTTAAGCGCCTGAATTTGCTGTATGGTCGTAAGTTCTGTCAATGATATTTCCACATTCTCAATTTGACGCAAGTCGCGAACCAGCATTGGAATCTGCCCATAAAAGATAGAGGGGACAAAGCCAATTCCAAATAGAGTTCGCTTGCTACGTGCCATGTGGCGTGTTGTATCAATAGTGACGTCTACTTTCTCCAAAATTTCTAAAGCACGCTGCTGAAAAAATATACCCGATGGTGTTAAGCGAAGGCCTCGCGAGCTTCTCTCAAACAGTTCGACCCCAACTTCCTGCTCTAGCTGTTTAACTTGGCGCGAAAGTGGCGGCTGTGACATATGCAAGCGTTTAGCGGCACAGGTGAGATTAAGCTCTTCAGCGACAACGCAAAAGTACCTCAGGTGGCGTAATTCCATAAGAACTCCAAGGTATGAGTAACTTCTTAACTAATGGTGGCATTTACCTTCGGTGGCTTCCAATCAGGCTGCATTGCTCAAACAACCGGGCAATCTGCTACTAGCTAGGTGAGGCGCTATAACGCTACCAGTATTTTCGCACTTGAAAGCTAAATAACGTCTAAGACTTTAGTAATGCAAGGTAGTAACAAGAGGGGGAAAGCTTCCGAGTACGCCTATTCGCTGAGCTTTCAGCAACGACTCGTATAGCTTGGTTAGTCGCTGACACATAGTTGCACGAGGAAGGGGCTTCAACGCTTTATAATGCCTAGTATCGAACCGCCAGGAAATTACTTGCCGTCTAACACACCCTAGCCCATGCTTTTAGCAAGACGCTATAACCTAGGGTATTGGCTAAAACGAAACGTTAGGACGTTTGAACATGGCAAAATTCTTCCAGGAATTCCGAGAGTTTGCGGTAAAAGGCAACGTCGTCGATATGGCGGTGGGGATCATTATCGGTGGGGCGTTTACGCTGATTGTGCAGAGCCTGGTGGCGGATGTGATGAACCCGCTGATTGGCTTGTTGGTGGGCGGTGTGGATTTTTCCAATCTGTTTGTAGTGTTACGCCAAGGGGCGGTGGGCGGCCCTTATGCGACGCTGGCGGATGCCCAGGAGGCAGGGGCGGTAACGCTAAACCTCGGGCTTTTTATCAATGCGGTGGTCAGCTTTATGATTGTCGCCTTCGTGGTCTTCTTATTGGTACGCACCATTAACCGATTAAAGCGCGAAGAGGCGGTAGCGCCTGCGAACCCTACGGAGCAGCCGTGCCCTTACTGTTTGATGGTGGTGCCGATCAAAGCCACGCGCTGTGGCCACTGCACAGCAATGTTGGATCAGCCAGCGGAGGCTGAAACGCCGGTTGAAGTTACCTCTGCGCCACCGCTAATGCCACCCGCAAAACCTTGAGCCACTAAAAAGGGCGCCACTGCTGAAGAGGCGCCCTTTCACGTTATACCAGCAGCAACCCTAGGCGCTTTTCTTAATGGTTTTGCTGTCTTTTTGCTTACTGCCGGGCTTTTTGCTGTCGTTAGCATCGCTGGGTTGCGGCAGCGATGGCAGCGATTTGGCCAGCATTTCGACGCTGTGGCGATAGTAGAGCTGGCTCTTATTATGCTCGCCAAGGCTTGCATAGAGACGTGCAAGTTCAGCGCAAACTTCGCCATTGGGGCGCTGCCGCTGGCTGGCTTCAAAGTACTCCAACGCCTTTTGCCACTGGCCGGTGCGCAGCGAGAGGCGACCGCAGGCGAGCAGCAGCTCGGGGTCGTTGGGGCGCTCCTGCAGCCACTTCTCGGCTTTAACTAGTTGGCGACCGGCGTTCACATTCAGCAGGCCGTAGCGTTTTACTAAGCGTGCGTCCCAGTGGTGATCCAGCGAGTGGTTGAGCAAACGCTCGGCAATGGGCTCTTCGTGGGCTTGAATCAGCGCTTCGCTGTATAGCACGATCAGCTCGGTATTGCCGCGCAGGTAGTCGGGCATATCAGCCCAAAGGCCGCGCACCCGCTCAATGTTGGTGGGGTTTTGCGCTTCAAACACGATCAGCTCGCGGTAGGCTTTAAACTCCAACTGCTCACGCTCTTGCTGGGTAATGAGCTTCTGCGCCGCCAAGCGTGGAATCAAACGCCGTAAGCCTTCCCAATCGTTGACGCTTAAATGCACCTGTTTGAGTAGCTTGAGCACCTGCGGGTGGTTGGAGAGCTTCTTATCCAGGCGATTAAGAATCGCCAGCGCTTCTTCCGGCTGCTGACGCTCAATCATCATTTGCGCCTGCATCAAGCCAACGGCCGTATCGGCTCCGTCGGTGGTTAGCTGCGCCTGATTCAGGTGCTCCTGGGATTTCACGTGGTGGCCCTGGTAATGGGCCGCCAGCGCTGCGGATAGGTAGTTGACCAGCGGTGTGCTGGAATCATCGGCGGCATTAACCAGGGTTTTTTCGGCTTTTTTCCAGCGCCCTTCGGTCAGTGCTACCAGGCCACGCACGGTGCGCTGCATGGCGCGACGGTTACGTGCGCGGCTGTTCCAGCTACGAAAACGCCCCATAGGGCGAATAATGCCGCTGAGCAAACGCAGTACAAAGTGTAGGACGATAAAGGCGGCAAACAGCAGCACCAGACCAAACCAAAACGATGTCTGGATGGATGAGTCGCCCACGCGGATTAGCCAATAGCCGGGCACCGACATCATCAGGTGCCCAAACAGGGCCCCGACGGCGAGGCCTGCGACAATGAGGAGAACAAGCTTTCTCATGAATCACCTCCGCTTTGGCCACGCGTCTTATAGCGGTTGTCGATAAAGCGTGCGAGCTCCTGCTGTGAAGCGCTGATATCGGGCAGCTCGGGTTTTACCTCTGCTTCCTTGAGCTCTTGAAGGCGCGTAATAACGCTTTGGGTCTCTTCACGAGTGGTGTCGTAGTAGTCGTTCAGCAGCTGTAGCGCTTTGTCGATACTCGCGTCATAAAGCTCTTTCTCTTCGTTGAGCAGGGCCAACTGCGTCTGCTCCAGCACTAAGCGTAGACTTTGGCGTAGGTAAGACTCTTGCTCTGGGGTAATCAGCGCTTCCAGCGCTTCATCGTGATGGCGAACCACCACCAGGTCTTTGAGCTCTTCACCGAAGCGCGCCAGCTGGCGCTGGAAAGTGCCGGTCGGCGGCTGCTCGATGCTAGAGGTTACCGCTTGCTCCTCAATTTCTTGAGAGAGTCGCAGAGAGGAGATGCGTTCCTGCTGGGCATTGAGCGCTAAGTAGAGGCCTGTACGGTCAACCTGGGGCACGGCATCCAGAGCGGCTAGCTCATTGGCGATCGCTGCGCGTACGGGCGTCAACGCCGGGTTGTCAGCATCTACTAGGCGCGCATCGGCGGTACGCAGCAGCGCAGCTGCGCCATCAACGTCGCCTTCCAGCTGTAAACGCTGATTGGCCAGACGCAGCAGGTAGGCGGCTTCGGCATGCAACCACTCGCGCTCGTCGGTGTCCTGCTCTTGAGAGAGCTGGTCCAGCACTTGGCCCAGGGTCTCATCGACGTCGCTGCGGTAGCTGTCAAATTCATCACGCAGGTCACCCAGTGTGCTCTGCAGCGCTTCATCGCGCTCGGCTTCGCCGCTATCAAGGCGTGACTCAAGGTCACTAACCGCTTGTTGTGAGGCGCTCCCCTCAGCCTGCTGTGCGACCTCATCGAGGCGCTGCTGCTGGTTCTCCAGGCGCTGCCAGCCCTGCCAAACGACAAATGCCAAGGCAATCGCCAGGATAATCACCAGGGCAATCGCGAGGCCGCCGCTTTTACTGCCTCCGCCTTTGCCCCCACCGCTTTGGCCGTTACCGCTGCCTTTGTGGCCGGTGGGCGGCGTAGTGCCCGCCGATGACTTGCCGCTGGTCGGCTTTGACGAGGCGGCGCTTGACGATGGCGAACTAGAAGCCGACCCGCTTGAGGAAGATGGGCTGGGTTGAGCGGCACTCTGGGAAGGTGAGGCTGCGTTGCTGGATGTGGTATCTGCCGATTTAGCCGTGCTGGTAGTGCTGCTAGCAGCGGTTGAACTCGCAGTGGGCGAGCCCTTTCCACGCCGCCGCGACCGGCTATTTTTAGCGCCACTCTGAGCAGGTGTTGTTGAGCTCGGCGGTGTGTTCGGCTTGCTGGGCTCAGTCGCGTCGGTCGTGGAAGCTGCTTTGTCGGTCGTTTTAGGGACGCCCTGAGAGGCATCGGAGGACGTTGGTTGTACATCGTCCTGATCGTTTACTTGTTTGCTCATGTGTCGCTAGCCCTTAGTAAGTTCCTTGATCGACATCGGCACCCTGTGGGTCGCAGGTCTCCAACGCCGCTATCAACGCAGCTGGCGTAGCTCCGGACGCCACCTTGGGGTCACAAAAACCCAGTATGCCAGCCAGTGTAGCCAAACGGCGACTGGAAACGATTAGCGGTTGGTTCAAGGCCGCCTGATTGCACCATTTTGCCAGATGTTCCAGCAGTTCGCTGCTGGTGACGATCAACGCCCGGTAATTACCTGAAAAAAGGCGCGTTTGCAGAGCGGGTTCAAGGGGGTGAAACGTGCGTCGATACACCGCTACGCGAGTCACCTGCGCCCCCCGCTCAGCAAGCGTTTCAGCGAGCAGCGGGCGGCCACCTTCTCCCGCCACCAGTAGAATACGCTGGTGCCCTAACTGTTGAAGCGAGGCAAGCGCAAGCAGTGCTTCGCTGGTATCTTCACCTGCACTGGGCGCAGGCACATGCACACGTACGCCCAACTGATCATAAAGCGTTGCCGCGGTGGCGCTGCCAACGCTGTAGTAGTCAATGCCAATGGGCAGCTGTGGCCAGAAGCGATCTAGCGCTTCACTCAAGCAAGTGGCCGCAAAGGGGCTGATGACTATTATCTTATGGTACTGATCAATATCCAGCCAGATACGCCGCATTTCAGGGGTTTCTGGTAAGACTTCGAGTTGCATCACGTTGAGTGATTCAACGCTCTCGCCCCGCTCGCGCAGAGCAGCAGCCAGTGCTTCACCGCGCTCGCCAGGGCGGCAGATCAGTACCGGTTGGCTCATATGGCGCGGCCGTAAACCTCAGCCAAAATATCGCCAGCGCCTTGGTCGAGCAGCTCTTCGGCAATGCGAATGCCCAGCGCTTCGGGCTCATGCATCGAACCACGGCCTTCGGCGCGCAGCACTTCGGTGCCCTCTGGGTTGCCCACTAAGCCGCGTAGCCAAAGGGTTTCATTTTCAATATCCAGCACCGCGTGGCCCGCAATAGGCACTTGGCAGCCGCCCTCTAAGCGCGTGTTCATGGCCCGTTCGGCGCGCACACGCGTCGCGGTATCCGCGTCATCCAGCGGGGCTAGCAAGGCAATCAGCTCGGGGTCATGCAGGCGGCACTCAATGCCTAGGGCTCCTTGGCCGCAGGCGGGCAGGCACACTTCCGGCGGCAGTGCCTGGGCAATCCGCTCACCCAAGCCCAACCGCTTAAGGCCTGAGGTCGCCAGGATGATGGCGTCAAATTCTCCCGCGTCTAATTTACCTAGCCGCGTTTGTACGTTGCCGCGCAAGTTGAGAATTTGCAGGTCGGGGCGGGCTTCACGCATCTGCAGGCCACGGCGTAAGCTGGCGGTGCCAATTCGTGCCCCTTCGGGAAGCTCATCAATGCTAGAGTAGTGGTTGGATACAAACGCATCGGTAGGGTCGGCCCCCTCTAGGATGACCGACAGGCCCAGCCCTTCGGGGAAGAGCATGGGTACATCTTTCATCGAGTGGACGGCAATATCGGCACGGCCATCGAGCATGGCGTCTTCCAGCTCTTTAACGAACAGCCCTTTACCGCCAATTTTTGAAAGCGGTGTATCGAGAATTTTGTCGCCCTTGGTAGACAGAGCCACAAGCTCGACCTCAAGGCCGCTGTGAGCCGCCATTAAGCGGTCACGAACGTACTCAGCCTGCCACATGGCCAGTTGGCTTTTACGCGTGGCAATGCGCAGTTTGGTGATTGATAGCACGTTATTCTCCCTATACCGCAGACACGGCGAGTCAAGCTATGATAAGTGTCATCATAAAGCACCGAGCGCCACAGTAAAAATAACGGAACTGATTATGCTCCCGTAACGTGCTTTATCCGTCCCCCTAGGAAATTGTATGTCCTCAGTGTTACCCCGCGGCCAGCTTGACCAGTTTTTCCTGCTTTCACGGGATCTGTTCTGCTGTATCGACTTTAAAGGCACGCTGCTGCAAGTCAATCCAGCCTTCGAGACGCTGCTGGGATATACCTCTGAACAGTTGATCGGGCGTTCCTGTGGTGTCGTCATTAACCCCCTTGACCACCCGGTGATCGAACGGGCGTTGCAGCGAGTGCATCAAGGCGAAAAGGTCATTCCTTTTGAGGTGCGCGCTGTTTCCGCAACCGGCAAGCAGCACTGGTTAGAAATTTCGCCGTCGTTGGGGGAGGACGTGATTTACGTAATCGCCCGGGTGATTACGCGGCGTAAAGCTAGCGAACAACAGCTAAAATTATTGGAGCGTAGCGTTGAATCAAGCACCAATGGTGTTCTTATTGTCGATGCTCAGAGCAGCGATCTGCCTCTGGTTTACGTCAACGCTGCCTTTGAACGCATTACCGGCTATTCGCGCAACCAGGCACTGGGGCGTAACTGCCGTTTCCTACAGGGGGAAGAGACCGACCCCGCCACCGTCAAGCAGCTACAGGTAGGGATTGCCGAGCAGCGTGAAGTACACGTGGTCATCCGTAACTATCGGCATGACGGCACGGTTTTTTGGAACGACTTGCACATTTCACCTGTACGCGATGAGAACGGCCAAGTGACCCACTTTGTCGGCGTACAGAATGATATCTCTGAACAGCGCGAATATCAGGCTCAACTCGACCATAACGCCCATCACGACGCCTTGACCGGGCTGCCCAACCGCTTGTTACTTGGTCAGCGCTTGGAAGAGGGGGGCGTGATGGCGCGCCGCTACCATCGCTATATAGCCGTGCTGTTTATTGACCTGGACGATTTTAAGCCGATCAACGATACCTTGGGCCATGAAGTGGGCGACTTTATTCTGGTTGAAGTGGCCAGGCGGTTGGAGAATGAACTGCGCCCCTGGGACACCGTCGCGCGTTTTGGCAGCGATGAGTTTGTGGTGTTGTTGCCGGATCTAGCCCATCAGGACGATGTGATACAGGTGGTCGAGCGGGTTCTCCAGGGGCTTTCGCCGCCCTACTGGTACCGCGACAGCGAGCTGCGCATCACCGCCAGTATCGGGATTGCCATCAATGACGGCAGCATGGACAACCCCCGCCAGCTTATTCAGCAGGCGGATTTGGCAATGTATAAAGCCAAACGGCGCGGGCGCAATACCTACTACTGGTATACCGAAGACTTGAACCGCAAGGTGAGCGAACGGGTTAGCTTACGCAGCGCGCTACAGCAAGCCATTGAGCAGCAGCAGTTCGAGCTTCATTACCAGCCGCAGATTCACGCGCCAAGCGGTCGCGTGGTGGGGGTTGAAGCGCTGATCCGCTGGCAGCACCCTGAGCGCGGCAATATCCCACCATCTGATTTTATTAGCCTTGCCGAGGATACTAGTCAGATCATTCCCATTAGCGAGTGGGTGTTGGCTACTGCCTGTCGCGATGCCCAGCAGCTCAATGGCCTGGGGTTAGGCGAGATCACCATGGCGGTCAATATTTCGCCTATGCAGTTTCAACGCCCTGGCTTCCTCACCTCCCTTGAGCAGGTGCTGGCGAGCAGCGGTCTAACGCCAGCGTTGTTAGAGCTGGAGCTTACCGAGGGGGTGCTGATGGATAGCGCCGAACAAGCAATCCAGGCGTTAAAGAATTTGCGAGCGCTGGGAGTCCTGATTGCACTAGACGATTTTGGCACCGGCTTCTCTAGCCTAAGCTATTTAAAGCGGCTGCCGATTAATCGCATCAAGATTGACCGATCCTTTGTGCGCGATGTGATTTCAGACCGCCACGATGCCGCTATTATCGACGGCGTGGTCGCCATGGCGGGGAAAATGGGGCTCGAAGTGTTGATAGAAGGCGTAGAAACGGCAGAGCAGTTTGGCTACCTGCAGCAGCGTCACTGTGACTACTATCAGGGCTACTACTTTGCCCGCCCCATGTCCCTAAGTGCCCTGCACGCGTTTCTCCACAAACCACCTGCCGTCGTAACGTCACGCTCTTAGCCGCCACAGAAATAAAAACGGCGTGCCGCTGACCGTGGTGACTCTGGTACACTTTCTGCTAACGACTCCATTGTTTTGTCAGCAGGATATATCTTCGATGAGCCAAGCCACGAATCAGTCTTGGGGCGGTCGCTTTAGCGAGCCCACCGATGCCTTTGTTGCACGCTTCACCGCGTCAGTTAATTTCGACCAGCGCCTGGCCCCCCAGGACATCCAGGGCTCCATCGCCCACGCCACTATGCTGGCTCGGGTAGGCGTGCTCACCGATGACGAGCGTGATGCGATTATTAATGGCCTGAACGAGATTCAGGGCGAAATCGAGCGCGGCGAGTTTAACTGGTCGGTGCCGCTGGAAGATGTGCATATGAACATCGAAGCGCGGCTGACCGAAAAGATCGGTATTACCGGCAAAAAACTCCACACCGGGCGCTCGCGCAACGACCAGGTCGCCACCGATATTCGCCTGTTTATGCGCGATGAGATCGATGTTATCGAAGTGGAGCTCAAGCGTCTGCGTGAAGGCATGATCGAACTGGCTGATCGTGAAGCCGAGACCATTATGCCCGGTTTTACCCACCTGCAAACCGCCCAGCCGGTCACCTTTGGCCACCATATTCTGGCTTGGCAAGAGATGCTGGCCCGGGATCACGAGCGCCTGCTGGACTGCCGCAAGCGCGTCAACGTAATGCCGCTGGGTGCTGCCGCCCTGGCTGGCACTACCTATCCCATCGACCGCCACGTGACAGCGGAACTATTAGGCTTTGACCGTCCAACAGAAAACTCTCTGGACGCGGTCTCAGATCGTGACTTCGCTATCGAATTCACCAGCTTCGCCAGCATCCTACTGATGCATCTTTCGCGCATGAGCGAAGAACTGGTGCTATGGACCAGCGCCCAGTTCAACTTTATCGACTTGCCCGACCGCTTCTGCACCGGCTCTTCAATCATGCCGCAGAAGAAAAACCCCGATGTGCCTGAGCTGGTGCGCGGCAAAACCGGCCGCGTGTACGGCCACCTGATGTCGCTGCTAACGCTGATGAAATCGCAGCCGCTGGCCTACAACAAAGACAATCAGGAAGATAAAGAGCCGCTGTTCGATGCAGTGGATACCGTGCGCGACTGCTTAAAAGCGTTTGCCGATATGGTGCCCGCCATTGAGCCCAAGAAAGCCAGCATGTATGAAGCGGCGCGGCGTGGTTTCTCTACCGCGACGGACTTGGCCGACTATCTGGTGCGTAAAGGCGTGGCCTTCCGCGATGCCCACGAAATCGTCGGGCAGTCGGTGGCGTATGGCCTTAAAAGCGAAAAAGACCTGTCTGAGATGAGCCTGGATGAGCTCAAACAGTTCTCCGATACCATCGAGCAGGATGTGTTCGAGGTGTTGACCCTGGAAGGCTCGGTAGCCGCCCGGAACCATATTGGTGGCACAGCACCCAACCAGGTGCGGGCAGCTGCACAGCGAGCGCGTGAGGCGCTGAGTGCGCTCAAGGCGGGCGCATGAAAACGCTGGCAATCATGGCCCTTTCGGCGCTGCTGTTAACCGCGGTTGTCGGCTGTGGGCAAAAAGGGCCGCTTTATCTGCCGGAAGATGCACCCGCTGACGAGCAATCTGCCCAGGCGTCTGAATAGATAGCTGCAGGCCCAGGAGAAGGGGAGAGCACCATGGACTATTTTAATTACCGCGATGGCGTGCTGTACGCCGAAGATGTACCGCTGTCACGCATTGCCGACGAGTTCGGCACGCCCTGCTACGTCTACTCAAAAGCGACGTTTGAACGTCACTTTCGCGCCTATACCGAAGCACTGGGTGGTCACCCGCACCTGATTTGTTACGCGGTGAAAGCCAACTCTAACCTGGCGGTGCTGGGCTTGTTGGCCAAGCTGGGCGCGGGGTTCGATATTGTCTCTATCGGTGAGCTTGAGCGGGTGCTAAAAGCCGGTGGCGACCCGGCGAAAGTAGTGTTTTCGGGCGTTGCCAAGCAACCCCATGAAATGGTTCGTGCGCTGGACGTGGGCATTAAGTGCTTTAACGTTGAGTCACGCCCCGAACTTGAGCGCTTGAATCGTGTCGCCGGTGAGTTGGGGAAAATTGCCCCGGTCTCATTGCGGGTCAACCCAGACGTGGATGCGGGTACTCATCCGTATATCTCCACTGGTTTGAAGGATAATAAGTTCGGCATCCCGGTGGATGAAGCGTTGGCGGTTTACGAACTAGCCGCAAGCCTGCCCAATTTGCAGGTGAAGGGGCTCGACTGCCACATCGGTTCACAGCTAACTGAAACCGCACCCTTCCTGGATGCCCTTGATCGCTTACTGGTGCTTATGGAGCGGCTGCGTGAGCGGGGCATCGAAATCGAGCACCTTGATTTAGGTGGCGGTTTAGGCGTGCCTTACCGCGATGAAAAACCGCCCCAGCCGTTTGATTACGCTAGCCAACTGTTGGCGCGGCTTTCGCGTTGGGAAGGTGGCGAAGCGCTTACGTTGCTGTTTGAACCCGGTCGCTCCATCGCCGCCAATGCGGGTGTCATGCTCACTCGGGTAGAGTTTCTCAAGCCTGGAGAGACCAAGAACTTCGCCATTGTCGATGCGGCCATGAATGACCTGATTCGCCCGGCGCTGTACCAGGCCTGGCAGGCGATTGTGCCGGTGGATACTCGTCAAACACGCGAAAGCGCCCTTTACGACGTAGTGGGCCCAGTGTGTGAAACGGGTGACTTCCTGGGTAAGGAACGCGAGCTGGCGATTACCGAAGGCGATCTTTTGGCGGTGCGCTCGGCGGGGGCCTACGGTTTTGTTATGGCGTCGAACTATAACAGTCGCCCTCGCGCCGCCGAGTTAATGGTTGATGGCGACAGCTGCCATGTGGTGCGCGCGCGGGAAACCGTTGCCAGTCTGTGGGCGGGTGAAGCGCTGCTGCCCGAAGGGGGGCGTTGATGCTGTTACACTTCACCAAAATGCATGGCCTGGGTAATGACTTTGTCATGGTGGATCTAGTCACTCAGCGCGCCCGGTTGGACGAAGCTCAGATTCGTGCACTGGCAGACCGGCGTTTCGGCATTGGCTTTGATCAGTTGTTGCTCGTCGAACCGCCCCGGGATCCAGAGATGGATTTTCGCTACCGCATTTACAATGCTGACGGCAGTGAAGTGGAAAATTGTGGCAACGGTGCACGCTGCTTTGCCCGCTTCGTGCGCGATCAGCGATTGACCCACAAGCATGAAATCCACGTAGAAACCGCCGGGGGCCCGTTGGTGCTGACCGTGCAGCACGACGGTATGGTGCGAGTGGATATGGGCCGCCCGCGGTTTAGCCCTTTGGCGCTGCCGTTCGATGCCCCTGGGGATCAACCCCTGCATCAGTTACAAGTGGGTGATGAAACGCTGCAGATCGGCGTGGTCTCTATGGGAAACCCACATGCTGTGATGCAGGTTGAGAACGTTGATAGCGCCCCGGTGGAGCGCCTCGGGCCGTTGGTAGAGGCGCATCCGCGTTTTCCCAAGCGTGTTAACGTGGGCTTTATGCAGGTACTCTCGCCCAGTGAAATTCGTTTGCGTGTGTATGAGCGCGGCAGTGGCGAAACGCTGGCCTGCGGTACCGGTGCCTGCGCTGCAGTTGCCAGCGGTATTCGCCAGGGGCTGCTAAAAAGCCCCGTAAAAGTCCATTTACCCGGTGGAGAGCTCAGCATTGAGTGGCCTGACCCTGAAGGGGCGCTAACGATGGTGGGGCCAGCTACACGCGTCTTCGATGGCCGCGTAGCACTTAATTAATTCGAGGAGAACGGCGATGTCACAAGCCCCTGAACCCCGCAAAACGCTCGAGCCTGATCAAGTGGCGTTCTGGCTGGCGCGTCATCCCGATTTTTTCGTCGGTCGTGAAGGGTTACTGCAGCAGCTGCAGGTGCCCCACCCGCATATCGACGGGGCGGTGTCACTGCTAGAACGCTTGGTGTTAGACCTGCGTAAGCGCGCGGAAACCGCCGAGGGCCGCCTGGAGCACCTGCTGGAGACTGCTCGCCATAACGAATCCCAGTACCGCCGGCTGCGGGAAACGTTGATAGCCCTGGTGGAAGCGCCGGATCGCGATGCGCTGGCGCAAGCGCTGGCCACCCAGCTTAGCGAGCGCTTTGAAACCCCGGCCATGGCGCTGTGGTGTCCGGCCACGTTAAGCGATAGTGAACCGACGCCGCCTCAACCGCCACGGCACGTGCTTGATCAACATGCCAGCACGCGGCTGTCGGCGCTGCTGGATGGCCGCACCAGCCGTTGTGTGAAGCTTAGCGTCAGCGACTGGAAGTGCTTGCTGCCCCATGTCAAAGCGCCGCGCAAAGCCGGTTCCTGTGCGATTTCACGGCTCTCGGCGGGTGATCCTTTGGGTTATTTGCTACTGGCCAGCCCCAGCCCCGATGCTTATCGGGCCAGCATGGATACGCTGTTCACTGAGTACTTGGGCGATATCGTCGCGCGCCTGCTGGTGCGCCTGGGCGACTATGGCTGAAGCTCTCCCAACGGAAATAACGATAGCCAAGCGCGTTGAGGCTTTTTTAGCAGCGCTGGCGTCCCATGCTAGCCCTGCCACGGTGGCGGCTTATCAGCATGATTTGGCCGCACTGTGTAACTTCACCGAGCGACGCGATGTGACAAATCCTGCAGCGTTAGACACCGCCCTGCTGCGGGCTTTTCTGGGGTCGGAGCGTAGCCGGGGGCTGGCGCCTAGAAGCCTTGCCCGGCGGCGGGCGGCACTTTCCCGCTTCGCCGATTACCTGGTCAAGCAGGGTGTGCTGGTCGATAACCCGGTGGGACTACTGCGTACGCCCAAACAGCCCAGCCACCTGCCGCGCCCGGTGGATGTCGACGCCCTGGCGCGCTTTCTCGATACCCCCCACGATGGCTCGCCGCTGGGCGTGCGAGATCAGGCTATTCTTGAACTGTTTTACTCCAGTGGCCTGCGCTTAGCGGAGCTGGCGGCGCTTGATTTGGGCGATTTGCAGAATAGCCGGGTAAGGGTGATCGGCAAAGGCGGCAAGCCGCGTCAGGTGCCGGTAGGGCGCCGCGCCCAGCAGGCGCTGGCTGAGTGGCTGGGATGTCGCTCAGCGCTGGCACCTATTACTGAGCAGGCGCTATTTGTGGGCCAGCGCGGGCAGCGCTTGGGCCATCGTGCCATTCAAAAGCGTTTAGCTCAGCTGTCGATTGCCCGTGGCTTGCCCGAACACCTGCACCCGCACCGTTTGCGGCACTCCTTTGCCAGTCACCTGTTGGAGTCGAGCCAGGATCTGCGCGCCGTGCAAGAGCTGTTGGGGCACGCCAATCTATCGACCACGCAAATCTACACCCGGCTTGATTGGCAGCATCTGGCGACCAGCTACGACGCAGCGCACCCCCGTGCTAAACGAGGCCCCAACGACAGTAAGAATAGCCCCAGGAGCAAACCATGACGATGCTGCAGGCCATTACCTTCGATTTGGACGACACCCTATGGGACAACCACGGAGTCATGGCGCGTACCGAAGAGGGCCACTACCGCTGGCTACTGGAGGCACTTGAGGCATGGCGAGCGGCACGCCAGGAAACAGCGCTGGCGTTATCCCACGAAAGCGGCGGGCTGGATTATCTGCAGCGCCGTCAACAGTTGGCAAAAGAGGTGCCCGAACGGCGCGGCGACTTCACTTGGCTACGTTTGCGCTCACTGGAGGCCCAGTTAGAACACGCAGGTCTGCACCGCAGTGCTGCGTTGATGTGGGCAGCAGCAGCGATGAATGAGTTTCACCGCCTGCGCGTGCAGGTCACGCCCCATCCAGAAGCGGCCGGACTGCTGGCTGCCCTGGCAGAGCGCTATCAGTTGGCGGCGATCACCAACGGTAATATTCATCTTCAACGTCAGCCGCTGGCTGGCTACTTTCCGGTGGCCATTGCCGCGGGCGAGTTACTGGCGCCCAAGCCTGATCCGATGCCGTTCCTCACCGCGCTGTCGCGCTTAAACGTCGCCCCCGAGTGCGCTATGCACGTGGGCGATTCGTGGCAGGAGGACGTGCTCCCTGCCCAGCAGCTGGGCATGCACGCGGTATGGATTTCTGAAGCGGAGGATCAGCCGCTCCCCCCGCGTGTGCATCGTATTGCCCATATTAAAGAGCTGCCCAGCATTCTCGAGAAGTTAGAGGCGCATCATTCTGGCGGTGTATACAGCCACTGATTGAGTTTCTGGGACAGCGTATCGACACCGTCGCGCTTGAGTGAAGAGAACAGCTGAACAGAGACGAGGTCTTCCCACTCTTTCAAGCGTGAGCGCACTTTTTGCAACGCAGCGCTGGCAGGGCCTTTTTTCAGTTTGTCGGCTTTGGTGAGCAAAATATGCACCGGCATGCCGCGCTGGTCAGCATAATCGAGCATCATTTGGTCGAACTCGGTGAGCGGGTGGCGCACGTCCATTAGCAGTACTAAGCCGCGTAGACTGAAACGGTTGCGCAGGTACTCGGCTAGGTGCTTTTGCCACTCTAGCTTGACCGCCTCCGGCACCTTGGCGTAACCGTAGCCGGGTAGGTCGACCAAACGCCGCGACTCGTCGTTCATAACGCTGAAAAAGTTGATCAGCTGGGTGCGCCCCGGTGTGCGCGAGGTGCGCGCTAACGCATTTTGTTGCGTTAATGCGTTGATAGCACTGGATTTGCCCGCGTTTGAACGCCCGGCAAAGGCTACTTCTGCGCCGGTATCATCCGGGCACAGGGCCAGGGTGGGGGCGCTGATAAGAAAACTTGCCGTCGGGTAGTTCAGCCGAGGGACTGGGCTATCATGGGGGGTAGTCATTGGGTTGATCCTGAAAAACGAACATAAAAGCGGCCTACTCTGCGCACTATCACCTCTCTATCGCTTCGATAAAGTAGAACGCATGATAGCGACTCATGATAGAGAATTGAGAGCAGTACCGCGACGAATTACCCCTAAAGCAGTCCAGCACTTGCATTCCCGCCGCTGGGGTGATTCGTTATAATGCAAGCGGTTTATATCTGCGACCTGGGGCGCTAGTGTACCATCGCGATACGTTGTTGGTATTAGCGAAGGTTGGTATTGGCGGAGCTAACCCTGGTAACTTGTGAAACCTGGGAAGCGCCCAGGGTGCGTACCAGTCAAACATAAAACGGCATAGTGGAATAGCAATGAGAAAGTTACTGGCAAGCCTAGCAATTACCATGGGCGCCGTTGGCATCGCCCACGCTCAAACGGACTATCAAGCTGATGCTGACGCATCCGCTGGCCAGGAAATGGCCCAGACCTGTGCCGCCTGTCATGGGCAACAGGGCATTAGCCCATCGGGCGCTTTCCCTAATCTAGCGGGTCAGCAGATGTCCTATCTGGCGAAACAGATTATGGATATCCGCGACGGCAACCGCATGGTTCCCCAAATGGCCGGCCAAGTGGATGACTTCTCCGACCAGGATGCCTGGGATGTGGCAGCACACTTTGCGCGCCAGGATGCCAACTTGGGCCAGACCAGCGACGAAGACGCTGAGTTGCTGGCTCGCGGTGAAGAGCTTTACCGCGCTGGTGATATGTCCAAGGGCATTCCTGCCTGTTCAGCCTGCCATACGCCAACGGGTGTCGGTATCGGCAGCGCCGTTTACCCCGGTCTATCTGGGCAGCACGCTCAGTACACGGTCTCAACGTTGCAGGCATTCGCCTCAGGTGATCGTAACAATAGCCCCAATAACATCATGGGCGACATCGCTTCAAAAATGAGCGACAACGATATGGAAGCAGTGGCTAACTATGTATTGGGTTTAAACTAAGTGTTGGGTTTGAACTAACGTTCTAACCCTGGGCGTTTAAAACCACACATAGACAGCCTACATACTTCCTTATGCCGTTTGCGGGTTCTCACTAGGCAACGTTCTTGGCAACGTTTGCTAACTGAGGGAACCCGCTAATGTATCCACGGTCTCACCCTTCGCTTACCCATGGAGAAACTTTTACAATGTCTAAAACGCGAGCGATGTTTAAAACGTTAATGGTCGCACTGGCCGGTTTGGGGCTTTCTGCGGCAGTGAGTGCCCAGGAAGTGGTTGAAGGCCAACATTATGAGCTGCTTGAAACGCCGGTAGAAACCCAGGTTGATGACGGGCAAATTGAAGTCACCGAAGTATTTTGGTTTGGCTGCCCGCACTGCTACCGCCTGCAAACGCCGATTAATGAGTGGTACGAGACCCTGGACGATGACGTTAGTGTCGTCAAAATGCCCGCCACCATGGGTGGGGATTGGAATACCCACGCTACAGCATTCTATGCAGCTGAGTCGCTGGGTATCGAAGAGGAGCTACACGCCGACTTCTTTAACGCCATTCATCAGGAAAATCAGTCGCTCACAGAGCCCGATGAGATTGCTGCTTTCTTTGCCAACTACGGCGTCAGCGAAGAAGAGGCCAAGCAAGCGCTGACTGACTTTGGTGTGCGTAGCGAAGTGAATGATGCCAATAACCGTATGCGCAAAATGAAGTTAATGGGTGTGCCTGCCCTGGTGATTGATGGCCGTTTTCTGGTGACGCCGAGCTCAGCCGGTAGCCTGGAAAACATGCCGAAAGTCGCTGAAGCGTTGGTTGAGCAGGTGCGTGAAGAGCGCACAGAGTAACCGTGTTGCGTGAAGCGAGGGAGCGTGACACAACAGCCATCAATGGCTCACGCTCGACGCTGTTTGAAGATGGGCACTTGCGTTTGCTGACCTTTAATTTGCAGGTGGGCATCCAGACCTCGGCGTACCATCACTATCTTACGCGCAGTTGGCAGCACCTACTGCCCAACCCGCGTCGCCAGAAGCGGCTGGACGTGATGGGCGAAGTGCTGAGCAAGTTTGACGTGGTGGGGCTGCAAGAGGTCGATGGCGGTAGTTTTCGCTCAAGCCGCGTCAATCAGGTGGAGTATCTCGCTGCCCAAGCGGGGTTTCCCCATCATGTTCAGCAGCTCAATCGCAATCTGGGGCACATTGCCCAGCACAGTAACGGTTTACTCTCGCGCTTGGTACCCAGCCAAATAGAAGAGCACCGTTTGCCGGGGGCAATGCCAGGGCGCGGTGCGATTCACGCCCGCTTTGGCGAAGGGCCTGATGCGCTGCATATCTTTGTTGCCCACCTGGCGCTAAGCCACCGCGGCCGGGTGCGTCAGCTCAACTACTTAAGCGATATTATTCAACCACTGCGCCACGTGGTGGTTATGGGGGATCTCAACTGCACCCCTGACCAACTGCACGCTCACGAGCGTTTTAGTGCGTCGCTACCGCTGCACCCGGTTAAACCCCTGTTCAGTTATCCCTCCTGGCAGCCGCGCCATGCGTTGGATCATATCTTGTTGTCGCAGTCGTTAGAGGCCGCCGAAGTGCGAGTGCTGGATCATCTCTTCTCTGACCACCTGCCGATTGCTGTCGATTTACCCTTGCCCGAGGCCTGTTTAGCGGCAATTCGTTCAAGCGTTTAATAATAAGCACGCTGTGCACTCCGTGAGCGCTGCATTGTCCGCGTATATGCGCTATTGTCTGGGACGCTGATCCCCTTAGCCGTTTTACGCGAGACACTCCCATGTCGGACACAACACAACTACCTGCTTTTATTGGTGCGCTGGACCGCGCTTCCGAATGGTTCGGGCGTACCCTTGCGTGGCTGATCATCCTTATGATGTTGATTCAGTTCGCGATTGTACTGCTTCGCTATGCCTTCAATGTGAATAGCATCTTCATGCAAGAACTAGTGATGTATATGCACGCCAGCGTGTTTATGCTCGCTGCCGCCTATACGTTTCGCCACGACGGCCACGTGCGGGTGGATATCTTCTATCGAGGCATGACCCCGCGTCGCCAGGCGTTAATCAATGTGGTGGGCATTATCACGCTATTGATTCCAGTGATGGTCTTTATCATCGCTTCCAGTCTGGGCTACGTGGCCAACTCCTGGCGTATTCTGGAAACCTCCTCCGATTACGGCGGTATTCCGGCAGTCTACGCTCTGAAAACCTTGATACCGTTGTTTGCCGTGCTGATGATCGTGCAAGGCGTGATTGAAATTGTGCGCAATGGCTACGTGATGACCGGGCGGATAACGCCGGGAGCTGCCGGTGGCAATCACCTTGAGGAGCGTGTTTGATGCTGGAATTTATGCCAGTTATTTTATTTGCCGTTATCTGTATTGTGTTGATGTTCGGCTTTCCCGTGGCGCTTTCGCTGGCGGGCACGGCGCTGCTGTTTGCCGGAATGGGACTCGGGTTGGAAGCCATCGGTATCGACGCTAACTTTGATAGTGGCTATCTTGCCGCCTTGCCCAACCGGCTCTACGGCATAATGACCAACCAAACGCTGTTGGCGGTGCCGCTATTTGTCTTGATGGGCGTGTTGCTGGAAAAATCCAAAGTGGCTGAGACGCTGCTGGATGCCATGGCTCTGCTGTTTGGTGCCATGCGCGGTGGCCTGGGTATTTCGGTGACCCTGGTGGGTATGCTGATGGCTGCCTCTACCGGTATTGTGGGGGCCACGGTGGTCACCATGGGGCTGATGTCGCTTCCCACCATGCTAAAGCGTGGCTACAGCACCTCGTTGGCAACCGGCACCATCTGCGCCACCGGCACTCTGGGGCAGATTATTCCGCCTTCCATTGCCTTGGTACTGCTTGGTGATGTGCTGTCATCGGCGTATCAGCAGGCGCAGTTGGATATGGGTATCTTCAGCCCTAAAACGGTCTCCGTGGGCGACCTGTTTATGGGCGCGCTGGTGCCTGGGCTACTTCTGGTCGTGATGTACATGGTCTATGTGGCCCTGGTGGCCTGGTTGCGTCCGCATATGGCGCCTGCTGCCGACCGTGAAGAGTTGATGGCCGAGCTTGGTCATACCTCAGGGATTGGCATGCTACTGCTCAAAGGGTTGGTGCCACCGGTGGTGCTGATTGTGGCGGTACTGGGCTCGATTCTTAGTGGTTTTGCCACGCCGACCGAGGCCTCAGCGGTAGGCGCCTTCGGCGCTTTAGTGCTGGCGCTGGCTTATCGTCAGCTCGATTGGGCGACGTTGAAGGACGTGCTGCGTTCGACCACTCACGTGACTACCATGGTGTTTTTGATCCTGATCGGTGCAGCGCTGTTTTCGCTGGTGTTTCGTGCTTACGGCGGCGAACACATGGTGACCGAACTGTTCGAGGGTATGCCTGGTGGGGTGGTCGGCGCGACGATCATCGTTATGCTGGTGATCTTTTTGCTCGGCTTTATTCTCGACTTTATCGAAATCACCTTTGTGGTGGTGCCCATTGTCGGGCCGATCTTGCTTGCCATGGGCCTTGACCCGATTTGGCTGGGCATCATGATCGCGATTAACCTACAAACGTCGTTCTTAACGCCGCCGTTCGGCTTTGCGCTGTTCTATCTGCGTGGCGTAGCGCCGCCATCTGTATCTACCTCGGCTATTTACCGTGGCGTTATCCCGTTTATCCTAATGCAACTGGGTATGTTGCTGATGCTAACGTTCTTCCCGCAGTTGGCAACGTGGCTGCCAGCGCAGTTTGGCTAATAAAGGGTTAGTTGAAAAACATCGCTGCTATCAACGTTAAGAAGTGGCAACCTAATTAATAAGCAGTAAATAGCCATTAATGGCCTGAAGTAAACCGCCTAGTGTTCTACGCTAGGCGGAGTATTCCCTACTCATAATAGTAATAATAGAAAGTAAGAGGGTTATTGTATGAAAGCCAAGACACTCCCTACTGCCATCGCCATGACGACTGCACTTTCCGCCAGTTTGTTGGCAGTCTCTAGCGTTGATAATCACGCCCAGGCGCAAGAGGAAGAATTCCGTTGGAAAATGGTCACCTCCTGGCCGAAAAATTTCCCAGGTGTTGGTCAGGGTCCCGAGCGGTTATCCCAGCTGGTCGATGAAATGTCGGATGGCCGCCTGACCATTGAAGTCTTCGGTGCTGGCCAGTTGGTACCGGGGTTTGAGGTGTTTGACGCCGTTTCTGACGGTACCGCTGAGCTAGGCCACTCCGCCTCCTACTACTGGAAAGGCAAAGCGCCTGCTGCGCAGTTCTTTGCTGCCGTGCCGTTTGGCATGAATGCACAAGAGATGAACGCCTGGCTAAGCTATGGCGGCGGTATGGAGTTGTGGAACGAGCTCTACGATGACTTCGGCGTTGACGTCATGGTGGCGGGTGCCTCAGGCGTGCAGATGGGCGGCTGGTACAACAAAGAGATCAATTCGGTTGCCGACCTCGACGGACTGAAAATGCGTATGCCGGGCCTGGGTGGCGAAGTGATGAGCCGCATGGGTGTCGCGATTGTGAATATGCCGGGCGGCGAGATCTTTACTTCGCTGCAATCCGGTGCGATTGACGCAACAGAGTGGATTGGCCCTTACAACGACCTGGCATTCGGACTACATCAAGCCGCCGACTATTATTACTACCCAGGCTGGCACGAGCCGACGGTCATGTTTGAGGCGATTGTCAACGAAGAGGCTTTCGCGGAGCTGCCAGCGGATTTGCAGGCGATCCTGCGTACCGCTATTAGCGACATTAACCAGAGCGTACTGGATGAGTACACCGCACGTAACAACGATGCGCTGGAAACCCTGGTGAACGAGCACGATGTTGAGCTACGCCGCATTCCCGATGACGTACTGGCCCAGGCGCGTGAGCACTCTCAAGATGTGGTCGCCGAGCTGGCTGAATCGAGCGAATTAGCTACGCGTATCTATGACTCCTATCAAGCGTTCCAGGAGAAGGTCGAGGATTACCACGCCATCTCCGAGCAGGCGTATTACAACGCCCGCAACCCGGAAGGTGACACCGCGCAATAGTTTGCCGTGCTTGATACACACTAACGAGCCGCCTTCGGGCGGCTCGTTAGTGTGTTTGGTATGTACGTTTTCGGCAGCATAAGTCGCCCAGCTTGGGTATCCTAGGCGTACAGTGACGTTTTTGCCGTGAAGGAGCCCCATGTCTACCCATTCCCGTCTTCGCAATGTGCTTACCATCGCCGGCTCCGATCCCTCGGGGGGCGCCGGGCTGCAGGGAGATCTAAAAACCTTTTCAGCCCTTGGCGTTTACGGCACCAACGTGATTACCGCGGTGATTGCCCAGAATACCTGCAGGGTGGCCTCGGTGTACCCCGTTTCGCCTCAGGCCATACGCGAGCAGTTGGAACACCTGCTGGATGATGTGGTGATAGACGCGGTTAAAATTGGCATGGTGGCGAGCCGTGAAGTCGCCGAGGTTATTGCTGATGTGCTGCGTCAGCGCCGCCCACGCTGGATTGTGCTCGACCCTGTGATGGTCGCCAAGAGCGGGGATGTTCTGGTCGACGACGCCGGTATTCATGCAGTCCGCGATATTCTCGTGCCGCTAGCCGATGTGATTACCCCCAATCTGCCGGAAGCCGCTGTATTGCTCGACACGCCGTCGCCCACCAGTTTAGACGCCATGGAAGCGATGCTGCCGGGGTTAACGCAATTGGGCGCGCCCTATGTGGTGCTGAAAGGCGGCCATCTGCGCGGGGAAACCTGCCCAGACTTGCTGGCAACCCCCAATGGTCATGAGTGGTTGCCCGCCTCGCGAATCGATACCGACAATTTGCACGGTACCGGCTGTGCGCTCTCCTCAGCGATCGCCGCCTGCTTGGCGAAGCTACCCGTGTATGCCGAAGGGGATGCCCCGGTAGCCGCTATCAGTGATGCCAAGCAGTGGCTGCACGCAGCCCTGGAGGCGAGCGTGCGCTTAAACGTGGGGAAAGGACGCGGCCCGGTGCACCATTTTCACGCTTGGTGGTGATGCTAGCTGTAGCCAGTGGCATTTGGGCAACAGTGCTTGCGAGAATGGACATTGCACACCATGCTAAGGAGTGTTTGCTTAACGGCTTGTAAGGCTGAGCTGCTCAGCCGAGGAGCGTTTCGCCATGCCTCGCACCATTCTGTTTGCCACCGATCTTTCCGCTGATAATCGCGCCGCTTTTGCTCGGGCGTTACGTTTGGCCTATGCCCAGGGTGTTCAGCTAGACGTGCTGCACGTGTTGGATCCTTATCTACCCAGGCGTGTGCTGCTGGATGTCGAGAGCGCGGTAGTGGAAGACATCACTACCATGTTGACGGATCTACGCGAAGACTACGCCCTAGAGGCGCCGAAAACGCTGATCCAGACCGTGACCGGCTCGCCTCACGTTGAAATCGTCCGCGAAGCTCATGAGCGCAACGCCGAGCTGATTGTGCTGGGCATGCATCGCAAGCGCGGGCAAAAAGACCTGCTGGCGGGTACCACGGTAATGCGCGTGCTGCGCAGTGCACCATGCCCTGTGGTGGTCTCTTCTCACCAGCCGACCCAGCCCTGGCAGCATATTTTGGTGCCCATCGATTTTTCACTGACGGCGCGGCATACCTTGAAAGAGGCGCTGATTCGCTTCCCTGAAGCCACGCTGACACTGTTGCACGCCTGGACACTGCCCGGCGAGCGCGAGTTGGGTTCGCAAGCCTATTACGCCCATTGGCGTGAACATGAAGTGCAGCGTCTGCGTGAGCAGTTGAGTAACGAAGTCGATAGCCTGATACGCGAGTTAGAAGGAGTTCCCGATGTGGAGTTGGTGTTAGAACAAGGCGCGCCCTGTGATGTGCTGCAAGCATATATGAAGCGCCACACGCCCGATCTCGTGATGATCGGCAGTCGCGGTCAGCCCCACCACACCAGCCAGCTAACCGAGATGCTCCTGTGTGAACCGCACTGCGATTTAATGCTCTGCCGTGCCTGGTAAGTGGGTGGTGTTAATAATCAGTAGTGAACGGCCAATCATATATATTGTACGGAACCTTTATATGGTGTGTTGGTATGTATAGATATACTGCCATGAGGAGGTTCTATGTCTATATGCTTATTAGGGGCTAGGCGCGCCATACAATGGTCACTGCTGTTAGCTGGCCTATCGCTAACGCCTTGGGCGATGGCCAACAGTGTGACGGAAAAAGGCGAAGTGTTTGAGCGCACGGTAGAGGAGCACGGCCAGCGCTATAGCCTTATTGGTAGTGGCGTGTTTCGCTACATGATCTGGACGGCCTATGCGGGCGCCTACTACCAGGCAGGCGAATCCGAGCCACAGCCGTTGAGTGACGTTCCAAGGCGTTTGGAGCTTGCTTATTTCCATGCCATCGACGCCCCTGACTTCTCTGAAGCCACCACAGAAAGCCTTCAGAAGAGCCTCACCGCCTATGAATTTTCCCAGTTGGAAGCAGAGGTTGAGGCATTTAACCAAAGCTACCAGGACGTCAAGCCGCAAGATCACTATGTGCTAAGTTGGGACGGTGACACGCTGCGCCTGGCGCTAAACGGCGAAACATTATATGAGGGTGGTAACGCAGAGCTGGCTAGCGCCATGTTCGGTATCTGGCTGGGTGAGCGGCCTTTGGGTGAAGATTTTCGCAATGCCCTGCTAGGGAAAAATTAACGAGCGGTCGTTATAATGGCCGTTTGCTAGTGGGGAGAGAGACGTTTTGAAGGCACTCATTCAGCGCGTGAAGCGCGCCAGCGTGGAAGTGGAGGGCGAAATCGTCGGCAGTATCGACCATGGACTGCTGGCGCTGATAGGAGTGGAGAAGCACGATGACGGGACTAGCGTGGAAAAACTGCTGCACAAGCTCCTCCACTACAGGGTATTCAGCGACGCCGAAGGTAAAATGAATCACAACCTGCAGCAGGTGAACGGTGGTCTGCTGCTCGTCTCCCAGTTCACCCTGGCGGCGGATACCCGTAAGGGGCTGCGGCCGGGCTTCTCCAGCGCCGCTCCTTCCGCCCAGGGTGAAGAGCTATTCAACTTGCTGGTTACCCAGACCCGTACTGCCTGGCCGCACGTCGCCACCGGTGAATTTGGCGCCGATATGCAGGTGGCGCTAATTAACGACGGCCCGGTAACGTTTTTGCTGGAAAGCTAGTTGTTTACTTTGCAAATATCCTTCGCTGGAAAGGAGAGTCGTCATTACATCGAATACTCAGCCACCCACTTGCTGGATCGTTGCTGGGCCTAATGGAGCCGGTAAGACGACCTTCGCACTTCATTATCTCCCTCAGGTAGCGCATTGCTCCCGGTTTATCAATGCTGACTTGATTGCTGCAGGTCTCTCTCCGCTGGCGCCAGAGCGGGAGCTACTAACCGCTAGCAGAATTTTCTTGGGCGAAGTCCAACAGGCAATTGAGGAAAGAGATGACTTTGCCTTTGAAACAACACTATCTGGACGAAGCTATATGCGGCTGGTGAAACAACTGCTATCAGAGGGTTGGCGCGTAGAGTTAGTTTATCTAGCCCTACCTTCCGTCGAAATGTCACGTCTACGCGTTGCAGAGCGTGTTTCACATGGCGGCCACGGTATTCCTTCGAAAGACATTCAGCGCCGATTTCCGCGAAGTTTGCGCAACCTATTAACGCTATTTGCGCCATGTGTTACTCGCGCTCGTTGTTTTATGAATGATGGCGATATGCCAGAACTTGTCTTTGAGCAGCGTGGAAGCAAACGAGATATAATCAATGATCCGTATTTTCAATTAATCTGTAAGGAGTCAGCGTCATGAGCCAGCTTGCACCCGACACGCAGGAAATGCTCAACAGCCTTCGTGCCGCTGTGACAGAAACATTGGAGCGTAAGCGTCGACTTGGCCAGTACGCGGTTATTTGGAAAGACGGCAAACCTGAGTTGGCAGGTGGTGACGCTCCCGAGAACCAAATAGACATCTCACATCCCCAGGGTTCCTCTACGAGCTAATGATCAGGCATTCCAATTCCACGACGGCCCGGTAACGTTTTTGTTGGAAAGCTAGCCCTATTGTTGAGTATTCGCTTTCCGCTAGCTAGCCGTCTCTTCACTGGCGAGCAGTTCTGCTTCCATTGTCTCCAACGCCTCTTCGGCGCTGAGCCACTGCCGCTCTGATTCATCCAGGCGCGCTTTAATCTCTGCCTGCTGACTCAGCGTCTTGGTCAGTTCGGCTTTGCGGCTGCTGTCAGTGTAGAGCTCAGGGTCTGCCAGCACTTGTTCCACCTTATCAAGCTCGTGCTGGGCCTTCTCCATGGCTTTTTCTGCCTGGTCGCGCTGCTTTTTCAGTGGGCGCAGCTTCTCGCGCAGTTCGGCAGCCGCTTTGCGGGATGCTTTACGCGCTTCTCGGCTGTCGCCGCTAGGCTGCTGGTTCTGGCGCTCGGCTTTTTCACCGCGGGAATCCCGACGGCTCTCTTCCAGGCGCGCTTTAAGCCAAGCCCGGTAATCTTCCAAATCACCATCGAAGGGCTCGACACGGTGATCCGCCACCCGCCAGAACTCATCGACCGTGGCGCGCAGTAAGTGACGGTCGTGGGAGACCAGAATAACCGTGCCTTCGAAGCTTGCCAGCGCTTGGGTCAGCGCCTCGCGCATCTCTAAGTCCAGGTGGTTGGTGGGCTCATCGAGCAGCAGCAGGTTGGGTTTTTGCCAAGCGACGAGGGCCAGCGCCAGGCGGGCTTTCTCACCTCCAGAGTAGTTGGCGACTGTGCCGAAGGCGTCATCGCCCTTAAAGCCAAAGCCGCCCAGGAAGTTGCGGATATCCTGATCGCTGGCGGTGGGCGAGAGGCGCTGGACATGCACAAAGGGCGTCGATGAAACATCCAGGCTCTCAAGCTGATGCTGAGCAAAATACCCAATCGCCAAATGCTCGCCGGGTACGCGCTTGCCGTTAAGCAGCTCAAGCTCCCCGGTGAGCGACTTAATCAGCGTCGATTTACCCGCCCCGTTGGGGCCTAACAGGCCAATGCGGCTACCGGGCAGCAGGGTGACGTTGACCTTGTCTAGTTGAATGTTGTCGTCACTGCCGTCGCCCTTTTTACCGCGATAGCCTAGCTGCGCCTGGTCAAGCACCAGCAGAGGATGCGAGGTTTTATCGGCGGCGGGCAGCGTAAAGTGGAAGGGGGAGTCCACATGGGCGACGGCGATATCTTCCATGCGCTCGAGCATTTTTACCCGGCTTTGTGCCTGCTTGGCCTTGGTCGCCTTGGCTTTAAAGCGGGCGATAAAGCGTTCGATCTCTTCCCGGCGAGCCTGCTGCTTGGCGGCTTCAGCCTGTTGCAGAGCAAGCTTTTCGGCGCGAGTGCGCTCGAATTGGGAGTAATTGCCGCGGTATAGCTCCAGGGTTTGGTGGTGCATATGCACGATGTGATCGCATACGGCATCTAAAAAGTCACGGTCGTGGGAAATCAGCAGCAGGGTGCCAGGATAGCGGGTTAGCCACTGCTCCAACCACAGCAGGGCATCTAGATCCAGGTGGTTGGTAGGCTCATCCAGCAGCAGTAGATCGGAAGGCATAAACAGCGTACGAGCAAGATTGACCCGCATCCGCCAGCCGCCGGAAAACGCCGAGAGCGGGCGGGCGAGGTCAGCCTGGACGAAGCCCAGCCCCACCAGCAATTGCGCCGCACGCGACTCCGCACGGTAGCCATCCAGGGTCTCAATCAAACCGTGCAGTTCGGCTTCGCGGTGGGCTTGCCCGGCTTCCTGGGCGGCCAATAAGTCAGCTTCTGCTTGGCGTAGCGCCAAGTCGCCATCGAGTACATACTCGATAATTGGACGGTCGAGGGCGTCAACTTCCTGGGCCATATGCGCAATGCGCTGGCCGCCACTCATCTCGACATCGCCCTGGTCGGGCGCAAGCTCGCCGAGCAGCAGTTTGAATAGGCTCGATTTACCGGCGCCGTTTGCCCCGATAATCCCGGCCTTTACCCCGTTATTAAGGGTAATGTCCGCGTTGTCGAGTAGCGTTTGCGTGCCGCGTTGCAAGGCGACTTGGCGCAGTGCGATCATGCCTTCTCCCGAAGAAAGTGGGTCATTTGATGCGAGATTCTATTACGCTTGATTCTACCCGATTGCAGCGCCTACAGCAGACACCGTTATGGGATTTTGCACTGACGCTCTACGCTAGACCCGGCGTTGAAGCGGCCTGCCTGAAGCTTCAAGAGGAGGCCGGGCTGGATGTGTGCGAGATGCTGTTTCATTGCTGGCTCTACTCTTGCGGTCTGGAAGCCGAACCTAGAGCGCTGGCTTACCAGCGTGAGCAGCGTCACCTTTGGCAGTGCCATGTAACGGAGGTATTGCGTGGGTTACGCCAAGACTTAAAAGCCTCAGCGGCAGCAAGCGAGTCCGTAAAAGCGCTGCGCGAGACCATCAAACAGGCCGAACTGATGGCTGAGCGTGAGAACCTTCAACGTTGGCAAGCGTGGGCTTCGGCCTCGCCCAGCGATGAGGAACGTGTGGTTAACGTTGTTGAAATGTCGCTAGATGTAGATAAGTGGCTGCTAAAACAACTGTTTTTAGGAAGGTGTGCCCGTCAAGGCGAGGGGAGTATAAAGGAGCAAAATGAGTGGCTTGATTCGCTACAAACGCTTACTTGCCAGCTTGACCCTCACCAAGGAGCGCGCTAGCCTGAAATTAAGCTGTATTTGAAATACCTAGCGCTATTCGCCCGCTAGAACGCAGTATAGAGCAGCACCATTGCCGGTTGGCGAACACCGGTTAGCGAACAACAGTGTCGTGTTGAGATACGCGAGGCTTATCCAGGTTCTTGCGCACTCGTAAAGCGCGCTTACCACTGCAAGGGGAACACCGCATGAAGGCAAGCAAATTCGTTTCTACACGTTCTGTAACTACAAAGTTAATGACCACGGCAAGTGTGGGTGCACTGCTGTTTGGTCTAAGCGCCGCTGCTCAAGCAGACAACTGGCGCTATGCTCACGAGGAGTATGAAGGCGACGTTCAAGACGTCTTTGCCTATGCTTTTAAAGAGTACATTGAAGATAACTCAGACCACACCGTGCAGGTTTACCGCTTTGGTGAGCTGGGCGAGTCTGATGACATTATGGAGCAGACTCAGAACGGTATTCTGCAGTTTGTAAACCAGTCGCCTGGCTTTACCGGTGCGCTTATTCCGGAAGCGCAAATCTTCTTTATTCCTTACCTGCTACCGACCGACGAAGAGACTGTACTGACGTTCTTCGACGAAAGTAAGGCTATCAACGAGATGTTCCCTGAGCTTTACGCCGAGCAAGGCCTAGAGCTACTGAAGATGTATCCGGAAGGCGAAATGGTCGTGACGACCGACGAGCCGATTAGCTCACCGGAAGATATGGATAATAAGAAAATCCGTACCATGACCAACCCGCTGTTGTCGGAGACCTACGACGCCTTTGGTGCAACGCCGACGCCGTTGCCTTGGGGTGAAGTCTACGGTGGTCTGCAGACCGGCATCATTGATGGTCAAGAGAACCCGATTTTCTGGATTGAGTCTGGCGGTTTGTACGAAGTGTCTCCGCACCTGACGTTTACCGGTCACGGCTGGTTCACTACTGCGATGATGGCCAACCAGGACTTCTACGAAGGTTTGTCTGAAGAAGATCAAACGTTGGTGAATGAAGCCTCTGAAGCTGCCTATGACC
Source organism: Vreelandella titanicae (assembly GCF_014697095.1). Lineage (NCBI taxonomy): Bacteria > Pseudomonadati > Pseudomonadota > Gammaproteobacteria > Oceanospirillales > Halomonadaceae > Vreelandella > Vreelandella titanicae. The sequence continues at coordinate 1,227,332 of NZ_CP059082.1, forward strand.
ACACTATCGAGCATATCAAAGGCTTGGCTGAAGAATCATTAGCGAAAATTCAGGAAGCATCTGATGAAGTGACGGTGACACGTCTCGACGAAGAGCAAATTCAAGCTTTCCGTGAGCGTGCCCCGCAGGTTGAAGAAGCCTTCCTGGAAATGACCGGTGAAGGTGGTCAAGAGCTGCTCGAGCAGTTTAAAGCTGACCTTGAAGCCGTAACAAACGAGTAATCATCCTTAAAGCCGCATTGGCGAACGGTTGATTGATCAAGGGGCAGCAAAGGCTGCCCCTTTTTGTTTTGCGGCGGTTAGGCGGGGGCTACTCGGGCTGGGGTTTGACATCGTTACCGTTGGGTTACGTACATCTAGCGTTGAATCATCGGCGGCCGCAAGCCGTTACGCTTTAGTTAACTCCTCGCCTTGCACGAGGTAAGACTTGTCTAGCAGCTCTGGTTTAGGCAAGTTGGGAAATAGGCGGGTTTTGACGAGATAGCTTGGATTGAGATAGCTCTGGAATAACGCTGTGTTTATTGTGCCTACGGCACGTAACTGTTGCCGTTAGAGCCGTTCAAAAGGAGTCCGGCCATGACCGATGACGAGATGGAAAAGAGTTACCGTTCCGGCTTGCCGGGGGTACTAGGCGTGATCGACACTGCAATTAGCAAAATAGAAGCCGTGATTCTCGCGATGGGTGTTTTGCTAATGGCGCTGAATACGGTCACCAACGTGGTTGCCCGCTTTGTATTTGGCAACAGCATCATGTTCTCCGGTGAGCTAAACCGCATTTTGATCATCATGATTACCTTTGCGGGTATTGGCTATGCAGCCCGTCATGGTCGTCATATTCGCATGTCGGCTATCTATGATGCGCTGCCGGTAGGTGGGCGCAGAGCGCTAATGATCTGCATCGCGCTGTTCACATCGCTAGTGATGTTTTTCCTGCTCTACTATTCGATCGTTTATATCCTGGATCTGCATAGCAAAGGCAGGGTGTTGCCCTCCTTGGGCTTGCCGGTGTGGATCATTTACCTATGGGTGCCGATGGGCTTTTTAATCACCGGTATTCAATACTTGCTGACCGCGGTTAAAAACTTCACGTCCCGCGATGTCTATCTCTCGACGGGCGTGGTGGATGGATATAAAGACACCGAAACAGAAGTCTAACGCGGGGCATTGCACCCTAGGGGAACAGCTATGACGACAATAATGGTCACCACCATGATTGCCCTGCTGCTGCTGGGCTTTCCAATGATGATTCCGCTGATTACCGCTGCGGTAATCGGCTTCTATATGATGTTTAACGGCTTCGGCCAGATGGATACGCTGATCCAGCAGATGATGGCGGGTATACGCCCAGCCTCACTTATTGCGGTTCCCATGTTTATCCTTGCCGCTGATATCATGACCCGCGGGCAGTCCGCTAACCGATTGATTGATATGGTGATGGCGTTTATCGGCCATATTAAAGGCGGCTTGGCGGTGAGCACGGCGGCTTCTTGTACGCTGTTTGGCGCCGTATCTGGCTCTACCCAGGCAACCGTGGTCGCTGTCGGTTCGCCGCTGCGTCCGAAAATGCTCAAAGCGGGCTACTCAGACTCTTTCACGCTGGCGCTGATTATCAATTCCAGCGATATTGCGTTTTTGATTCCGCCTAGTATCGGCATGATCATTTACGGGGTTATCTCGGGCACCTCTATCGGCGAGCTATTTATTGCCGGGATTGGGCCAGGGTTAATGATCCTGGTTATGTTCTCGATTTACTGCATTATCTACGCCATCGTTAAAGATGTACCTACTGAAGCAAAATCGAGCTGGAAAGAGCGCGCAGTAGCGGTTCAGCAGGCTCTTTGGCCGCTTGGCTTTCCGGTCATTATTGTCGGTGGTATTTACGGCGGTATCTTCAGCCCGACTGAAGCTGCTGCAGCTTGTGTGCTGTATGCCATTTTGCTTGAGTTTGTGGTCTTCCGCTCACTTAAGATGAACGACATTTATGCCATCGCCAAATCTACCGGCTTGATTACCGCCGTTGTCTTTATCCTGGTCGCGGTGGGTAATGGCTTCTCGTGGATCATTTCGTTTGCTCAGATTCCGCAAATGATTCTGGAGGCGGTGGGTGTCAACGAAGCTGGCCCCACGGGCGTATTGATTGCCATCTGTATCTCCTTCTTTGTGGCCTGTATGTTTGTTGATCCGATCGTGGTCATTCTGGTGCTAACGCCCATTTTCGCACCCGCCATTGCGGCGACAGGCCTGGATCCTGTGTTGGTGGGTATTTTGATTACCTTGCAGGTGGCGATAGGTTCGGCAACTCCGCCCTTTGGGTGCGATATTTTCACCGCTATTGCGATTTTCAAGCGCCCCTATTGGGATGTGATCAAAGGCACCCCGCCGTTTATTTTCATGCTGATTTTAGCGGCTGCACTGCTGATCATGTTCCCGCAAATTGCGCTGTTCCTGCGCGATGTCGCCTTCCGCTAAACAGCCACAAGGAGTACGCGAATGTTTAATCGCATTTTAGTCCCGGTGGATGGTTCAAAAGGCGCCTTAAGGGCGCTGGAAAAAGCGGTGGGTCTGCATATGCTAACCGGCGCTGAGCTCTATTTGCTGTGCGTGTTTAAACACCACAGCTTGCTGGAGGCCTCGCTCTCTATGGTGCGGCCCAACCAGCTGGATATCCCTGACGATGCGCTAAAAGAGTACGCCACCGAGATCGCTGTGCACGCAAAATCTCATGCGATTGAGCTTGGCGCTGACAGTGCTCGCGTGCGTGCTTTTGTGAAGGGCGGGCGACCCTCGCGCATTATTGTGCGCTTTGCCCGTAAGCGGGAGTGCGATCTGATCGTGATTGGTGCCCAGGGCACCAATGGCGAGAAGAACCCGCTGCTAGGCAGCGTTTCTCAACGGGTGGCGGGTGCAGCACACTGCCCCACGCTGGTGGTCTAAATCCGCTAAACCTCTCTCCCATTTTGTGGTCTTATTGGCGCCCACCTCCCCGAAGATGCAGCTCGGGGCGGTGGGTGTTAGTCTTTATATGACACTGATCGGCGTACGGCGCCGCTATAAAAAGGATCTTTCATGAAACAACTGCTCTCTACTACAGCTCTGACAGGTTTGCTTTTGGTTGCCCCTTTTGCCGCGGCAGCGCCCGAAACCGATGAACAGCGCTTGGCTTACAGCCTGGGTGTGACCCTGGGTGAAAGCATGCAGGCAGACATCGAAGACCTCGACTTGGATGCGTTCCACGACGGCATGAGCGATGTGTTTGAAGGTAATGACCTGGCGCTCAGTGAAGAAGAGATGACCGAAGCGTTGATGGCGTTCCAAGAGCAATCCATGCAAGCGCGTGAAGCGGAAGCTGAAGAGATGGCACAGAAAAACCTCGAAGAGGGCGAAGCTTTCCTAGCCGAGAACGCTGAGCGCGAAGAAGTGACCGTGACTGACTCTGGCCTGCAGTATGAAGTGCTTGAATCTGGCGATGGTGCCACGCCTGGCCCTGAAGATACCGTCGAAGTGAATTACGAAGGCATGCTGCTGGATGGCACCGTTTTCGATAGCTCTTTTGAGCGCGGTGAGTCCGTCAGCTTCCAGACCAATCAGGTGATCGAAGGCTGGCAGGAAGCGCTGCAGATGATGAGCGTTGGCGATAGCTGGATGCTCTATATCCCTGCGGATATTGCTTACGGCAAAAATGGTCAAGGGCCGATCGGGCCTAACGAAGTACTGACCTTCCGCGTTGAACTGCTAGGCGTCGAATAAGGGATGACTTCAACCCCCTCTTCTAACCTGCATTCTCTCGCTCAGGCACTGGTTTGCTTAGGTCTATGCACGCCGCTGCTAGCGCAGGCAGAGACGGACAGTGAGCCTGAGGATTTGCTCGCCCTGAGTGCTGCGAGTGAGCAGGCCAGCGTAGTGGGAGTATCGTCGGGCGGTTATATGGCGACCCAGCTAGCGGTGGCTTGGCCCGAGCGGTTTAGTGGCCTAGGTGTACTGGCAGCAGGGCCCTGGAGTTGCGCGCAGGGCTCGCTGAGTTTGGCGCTTAATCAATGCATGATGACCCGCCGTGGCGTGCCTTCGCTGGATGAATTGGAGGCTCGCCACCAGCGCTATATTGAGCTTGAACAGGTTGGCAGCACTGAGGCGCTTAGCCAGCTCAGGGCCTACTTATGGCACGGTGAAGAGGATGAAGTGGTTGAGCCACAGCTCGGCGACCTGCTTGCTGAGCAGTGGCAGCAGTGGCTTGCTTCGCCTGATCAGCTACGCGTTGCGCGCAGTGAAAATGCGGGACATGGCTGGCCGATACGCTTACCCAGTGAAGCGGCTCCCGGGCCCCAGGAGTGGGGCGATTGCCGACAGGGTGGCGGTAGTTTCCTGTTATCCTGCGATGACGATATTGCTGGAGAAATGCTGGATTGGCTCTACCCCGAACGAGCAGCCTCGGACGCTGGCGAGTCTAGTCGTGAGCCAGAGGATGAGCAAGGGGGCGAACTAGTCGCGTTTGATCAGTCAGAGTTTGCGGTCAAGGGCCTAGCGGACACCGGCTATGTGTTTATACCCGAAGGCTGTGATGCGGGGGAGTGCCCGGTAACGCTGGCGCTGCACGGCTGCCAAATGAACGCAGAGGCCATTGGCGATACGTTCATACGCTACACCGGGCTTAATGCCTGGGCGGCAGCGCATCAGCAAATCGTGCTCTATCCTCAGGCAGAAAGCAGTATGGCGAACCCCCAGGGCTGCTGGGATTGGTGGGGGTTTGCTGAAAGTACCTGGCAGTTAAGCCCCCAGCACGACACCCGTAGCGGTACCCAAATTGGCGCGCTGCTGGCGATGCTGGATCGTTTACAGGCGGCACCTGAACAAACCGATTAAGAAGAGACTTCGCTTAACCGTCTAGTTCGCTCTCTAATGCGGAGACTAAACCGTGCGGGGTCGGTGAGTAGAGCACTCGCTGCAGAATATCGCCCTCGCGATTAACCAAAAAGAGCGAGGCGCTGTGATCAATGGTGTAGTCCATTGCTGAATCCGGCGCTTCGACTTTCCGCCAGATCACCCCATAGCGTGAGGCGACATCCTCAAGCTGTTCCTGACTGCCCACCGCGCCGATAAACTCCTCGCCGAAAAAGCCCATGTACTCCTGCATGCGCGCGATGGTGTCGCGTTCGGGGTCAACGGTGACCATCACCGGCACTACACGCTCGCGCTGCTCCTCAGAGAGCTGGGCCAGGGCTTGACGCTTAACCGATTGGGTCATGGGACAAATGTCGGGACAGTAGGTGTAGCCAAAGGAGAGTATCGCGACTTGATCTTCATCTAACTGGGTTAACGAGAAATCACCCTGGGTAGAGGGCAGTTCAACTGGGCCTCCTACCGGTTCGCCCTCTTTGGGGGCGAAGGCATACTGATAGAGGCCTATACCGCTGACCACCAGTAAAGCCGCGACTAAACCGGTGCCTAGCCATAAGGGTTTCCTTGCCATATGCGTTAACTCCGAATTACGTCAAAATCGAACCAACTGCCTACCTTGCCTTCTGCGGTTTCCAGTATGACACGTGCACGCCAAGGCATAACGCTTTGAGTGCAAATCCCTACTTGGCCGTGACCTTGAAAATGGCCGGGTGCACCTGCGCTAAGGGCAAAACGGTGTAGCCCCAAATCCATATCTCGACCAATAAAATCTACCTCGACCTGGGTGGCCGTTACACCATCGACTTCCACTTCCAGTGGTAATATCTCTAGTGCATCGATTCGCCCATTTGCCTGAACCGCGAACGTGATGCGGCCCTTATCGCCCAAGGTGGCGGAGCAGGGCGCGGCATGCAGGTTGCAGCTTGATGTGGGCGGAAACCATGTCACATCACTGTCGCGGTGTAGCCAATGTGAAAAGGCATACCACGCGCAGGCCGCTAGCGCCAAGCCAGTGACCAATATCAGTACCCTTAAGGCAGGAAAGCCCGCTGAGTGTGCAGGTTTTGATGTCATCTTCATGGCAGAATAATCGCTACGCAAGCCGTGGGGCGGGGAATCATTGCCATGGTAACAGTAATCGCACCGATATCGCTGTGCTGGGATGTCGCAGGCAAAAGGGACATAAATGGAGAGTATCACTGGCGCTTTAGGCCCACTATTTCTGTTGATCTTACTGGGTGCCGTGCTTGGCTATTGGCGCTGGCCCAGCGACACCTTTTGGCCGCAGATGGAGCGGCTGATCTACTTTGTGCTGTTTCCCGCCATGCTGGTAAGCACTTTGGCCACTGCGGATGTAAGCCAAGTGCCGGTCGGCCGCTTGGCGCTGGTGCTGCTGGGCGCGATGGCGCTGTTTGGCTTGCTGCTATGGCGTTTACGTGGCTGGCTACAGCTAACGCCTGCGGCGTTTACGTCGGTATTTCAAGGTGCGGTACGTTTTAATACCTATGTGGGCGTTGCTGGCGCCGCCGCGCTACACGGCAGCTTAGGAGCGACCACCGCAGCCGTCGCCGTGGCACTAATGGTGCCAGTAGTTAACGTGATGTGTGTGGCCAGCTTTGTCGCCGCTGGCACACTCGGCGGTGCTAGCGTAGGTAAAAGTGCCATGGCGCTGATTAAAAACCCGTTGATCCTTGCCTGCTTGACGGGCATTGGCCTGAACCTTACGAACGTTGGTTTGCCCGGCTGGAGTCAAGATACGGTAGAGCTACTGGGGCGTGCGGCGCTGCCGTTGGGGTTGGTGGCCGTGGGTGTGGCGCTGCGCCCAGCGGCACTGCTACGCATTGACCGCGGCGTGCTGGCCACCAATGGCGTTAAACTGCTGCTCATGCCCGCGCTGGTATTGGCATTCACCTGGATCTTGCAGCTGGATCCCGTAAGCCGTGACGTAGCGCTGCTGTTTGCAGCACTGCCCACCGCCACCTCGGCGTATATCCTAGCCCGCCAACTGGGTGGCGATGCCGAGTTGATGGCGGCGATCATTACGGGCCAAACCCTATTGGCCATGCTCACCCTGCCTTTTTGGCTGCAGCTGGTTAGTTGACAGCGAGGCTGCAAAGTTAAATAAAAAATATTCGCATTTGTATTGACGGGGTAAATGAGAACCATTACAGTGTGGTTGTCAGCGTTTGATGAGACGCTGACAACCAGGACAGCTGTTGATTTCAGAATCAGCGCCAGTTTACTGTCATGGTTTCTCCCTCTCATTGCTAGTCACGGTCTTTTTGCCGCTCCAATGGAGCGGCTTTCTTTTTTATGGGTTCCAGTTTCTTATTCATCTCCTGCGGGTGCGATCTTTGCTATCAGCAAGTGGTAATAAAAAATATTCGTATTTGTATTGACGCGGTAAATGAGAACTATTACATTGTGGTTGTCAGCGTTTGATGAGACGCTGGCAACCAGGACAGAAACCGCCAGTTTCCTGTCATGGTTTCTCCCTCTCATTGCTAGTCACGGTCTTTTTGCCGCTCCATTGGAGCGGCTTTCTTTTTTTAGCCCCTGCTACCCCCTCGCTTCCTATACTGCCTTTCGACTCCCGCTCCTCGCTTTCCGTCTCTTGTTTTAAAAACATGAATTTAAAAACGATGATTGCTGGCACGATGAGCCGGCTGACATAGCGTTATTGCTGTGGTGCGTTTTGGCGTCTACGTTTTATAAGTAGCCCCTAAAAGCGTTACTTGACATGGATACTAACGGAGGAGTTTGCCATGAACGATACACAAGACTTATTCCCTACTCGCTTGGAACGAAAGTTGGGAATGTTTGAACGCATTGATCCGGTGGTATACGGCGATGAGTCACAGCTTGCGAATGGCCCCTTAAGCAAATCAGAAATTGATGAGTACGAAAGAAAGGGATTTCTATCGTTTGAAGGATTTTTTGACGCTGATGACATGCAGGTTTTTCTTAAAGAACTGCGCGAATATGAAGACGATGCTGATCTGAAACTTTCAGAAGGCACTATTCTTGAACCTGGGCGTGAAGAGATTCGTACTATTTTCGGCATCCACGATGTTTCAAAACGCTTTCAGCGCTTGACCCAGGATCCCAAGCTATTGGCGATTGTTAAGCAACTTCTTGGCAGCGATGTATATATTCATCAGTCACGGATTAACTATAAACCAGGTTTTAAAGGCAAAGGGTTTGAGTGGCACTCCGACTTTGAAACATGGCATAGCGAAGACGGCATGCCACGTATGCGTGCGTTAAGTTGCTCCATCGTACTCACTGACAACGGTGAATTTAACGGCCCATTAATGTTGATCCCTGGCTCGCATCATTATTTTGTTCCGTGTGTCGGACGAACGCCGGAAAATAACTATAAAGAGTCGCTGAAAAGCCAAGAGGTGGGCGTGCCCCCAGCCAGTAGCCTTCGCGAGATAATGCTAGAAAACGATATCGAAGCTCCCAAGGGGCCTGCCGGTTCGCTGGTGATCTTTGAATGCAATACCATGCACGGCTCGAACATAAATATGTCTTGCTGGCCGAGAAGTAATCTGTTCTTTGTTTACAACAGTGTTGAAAACACGCTGCACGACCCTTACTGCGGTAACCGGCCCAGGCCGGAATTTCTAGCTAATCGTTCGGATTGGGAGCCGCCAAAACCGCTCAACGAGTAAAGCCCATGCGCATCGCCGTGTTTAGTGCTAAACCCTACGACCGCACTTTTCTTACACGCGCCAACTCGGGGCAACGCCACCACTTAAGCTTTTTTGAGGCGCGTTTAACTGAAGACACGGCGACCTTAGCCAACGGTTTTGACGCGATTTGCGCCTTCGTGAATGACTGCCTTGATGCCGCCGTGTTAGAGCAACTGCATAACGGCGGCACAAGATTAGTGGCACTGCGTTCGGCGGGCTTCAACCATGTTGATTTGGCTGCCGCCGATCGGTTAGGCATCACAGTGGTACGGGTGCCTGCCTACTCCCCCCACGCAGTGGCAGAACACGCGGTCGCCCTAGTGCTGAGCCTTAATCGCATGACTTATCGCGCTTACAACCGTGTGCGGGAGGGCAATTTTGCCCTGGATGGCCTGCTGGGGTTCGACCTGCACGGTAAAACGGTAGGCATTATTGGAACTGGGCATATTGGGCTGATTTTTGCCGATATTATGCACGGCTTTGGTTGCCGGGTAGTGGCCAGCGACCCGTTTCCCAGCCCGGATGCTAAATCCTTTGTTGAGTACGTGCCGCTAGCAACGCTGTTTGCCAGCGCCGACATTATCTCGCTGCACTGCCCGTTGACGCCTGAGACTCACCATTTGATTGATGCCGATGCCATCGCGCAAATGAAGGAAGGCGTTATGCTGATCAATACCGGCCGCGGAAGGGTGGTCGATACCCAAGTCGTCATAGCAGGCCTGAAAAGCGGCAAAATCGGCCGCTTAGGGCTGGATGTCTATGAAGAGGAAGAGCAGCTGTTCTTCGAAGACCTCTCTCAAGGCGTGATTAACGATGACCAGTTTATGCGCCTGACTACCTTCCATAATGTACTGATCACCGGACACCAAGCCTTCTTCACCGCCGAAGCGCTAACCAATATCGCCGAGACGACGTTGGCTAATATTGACGCTTTTGAACGCGGTAGCGGAACCCTTCATCGAGTGACTACCCCATAATTCACCTTCACTCATGGGGGCGTTAGCGTTTCATCCAAGCATTTAATTCATCTAAGAATGCTAGGCACTGGCTAAGTTGATCAATTTCTATGAACTCATCGGGCTTGTGGGCTTGGCGAATAGAGCCGGGCCCAACAATCACTGAGGGTATGCCGCCATCGATCTCGAACACGCCGCCTTCTGAGCCATAAGATACCTTGCCGCCACGCTCGGGAAGAATGGGTTCAAGCTTTTTGAACATATCGCTGTCGGTGGCGTCCCCCATGGCGGGGTAGGCAAATAGCTCTTGCCACTCAATGGCGGAATCGGCTGATTGGCGCTGCATTTCGGGGAGTAGGGCAGTCTCTATATCGCGGATCAGTGCTTGAATGTCCGTGGCGGCTGCTTCCTGATCAATGCTGCGTAGCTCAAAGATAAAGCTGCAGGAATCAGGGGTAACGTTGGTCGCCACACCGCCTTCTATCATAGTGGTCAGTGTTGTGGCGTGGGGAACGGTAAAGTCGTGGTCGAAAGGGCCTTCTTGCTCATATCGTCGTGATCGCTCGGCGATCATGGTGATGATACGCGAGGCATACTCCACCGCATTGACGTGTTGAGGGGAGAACGATGAGTGGCCCCCTTCTCCGCGCACCGTCACCCGCATGGCGATTTTGCCCTTTTGGCCGTTGATCAGTTTCATTTCGCTGGGTTCACCGATAATCGCCAGAGCTGGTGGCACCTTGAGCTCGGCTAAGTGACGAGCAATGGCGGGGGCACCCAGACAGCCTACTTCCTCATCATGAGAGAAGCAGAAATAGAAAGGTCGGTGTAGTTCGCCGTTGGCAAACGCCGGTGCCGCCGCCATAACGCAGGCTGCAAAGCCTTTCATATCGCAGGTACCACGACCAAACAAGCGGTTGCCGCGTTTCTCCATTTTGAAAGGGTCGCTCTGCCAGTTCTTCGGGTTGGCGGGTACGACGTCCGTATGACCAGAGAGGACGATGCCAGCTGCGTCGGCCGGCCCCAGGCGGGCGACTAAATTGGCCTTTTCGCCGCTCTCATCGGGCAGCACCGTCACATCCGCGTCAAGACTGGCGAAGAACCTCTCGATGTGATGAATAAGCTCAAGGTTGGAGTAAGCACTCGTTGTGTCGTAAGCGATAAGGTCGGTGAGGTGTGATATCGCGGCTTCCAACTGCGGGTGAGCGTTAGGCGTAGCACTAGCTTGCATAGCGTTAAATCCTTGGCAGTAAGGGAATCTTTGGCTCAGACCTTGGCTTTTTTAAGCTGCTGACGAATTGTCACTACCACCACGAATATCGCCAGCGAAGCGAATAACCAGGTGATAGGCGACGACACCAGGATGCTTGGATCACCGCGAGATAGCGCAAGGGCACGACGCAGGTTCTCTTCCAGCATCGGGCCAAGAATGAAGGCGATTAAAAAGGGGGCGGCGGGAATGGCGAACAGGAACATGAAAAAGCCAAATATGCCCATCGCTAGCAGTACGATGACGTCATACATACTGTTGGAGATCGAAAAAATACCGAATACGCACAGAGCAAGTACGATCGGCGCCATTAAGCCGGGGGGAATGCGCGAGATATGCGAGAAAAAGCGCATCGTTGCTTTACCAGCACCAAACAGCAAAACAGAAGAGAACAACATGCCAATAAACAGCATGTAAACCTCATGAAGGTTGTTCTCAAATAGCATAGGGCCTGGGGTCATGCCGTGAATCATAAAGGCGCCCAGCATCACGCCCGTAATCACATCGCCCGGCACGCCCAGTGCTAACAAAGGGATCATGGTGGAGCCACAGCAACCATTATTAGCGGACTCTGATGCTGCGATCCCTTCTAGTTCGCCCTTACCAAAGTTCTCGCGATTCTTTGAGCTACGCTGTGCTTCCCCGTAGGAGGAGAAAGCCGCCGCCGAAGGCCCTATGCCGGGAATGGCCCCCATCACAACACCAATCATGCTGCCTTTGAGCATTGCCTTTAAGGATCGGCGCAGCTCGTCTCGCGTTACGCGGTTATCGCCCAACTGCATGGGCTTATGGCTTTGATTGTTACGAAAGACAATAATTTTAAGCAGCTCTGGGATCGCAAACAGACCAATGAGTACGGGGGCAACGGCAAGACCGCTCTGCATATCCACGGTTAGATCAAAGCGGAACGAGCCGTACATATCTTCGCCCACTGTGGCTAGTAGTAGCCCTAAGCACGCCGATACAAGCCCAAGCAGCAGCGAGCGCCCTGACACCCCAGCGACGGTGGTAAGTGCGAAAATCATCAACATAAAGTATTCGGGTGGCCCAATACGCAGCGCAAGTAGCGCCAGTGGCGCGGCAATAAAAATCAGCGAGAGATTGGAAATAAAATCCCCGGTACAGGAGGAATAGAGCGCCATGTTGAGGGCTTTGCCTGCCTTGCCTTGCTGGGCCAATGGGTAGCCATCAAGGGTGGTGCAGGCAGCCGAAGCAGTGCCTGGCGTTTTGATCAATATCGCGGATACCGAACCGCCGTAGGTCGAGCCTTTGTACAGTGCGACGAGTAACAAAATGCTCGGAATCGGCTGCATATAAAAAGTAAAGGGCAGCGCCAGAGTCACCGCCATGGTGCCGGTCATGCCTGGAATAGCGCCGATAATCACGCCGCCCCAAATACCGGCGGCCATGATCAGAAAGTTCTCAATGGTGGCAACCGCCTGGAAGGCAACCAGCAGGTCGTTGAGCATAGTGGTCAGTCCTATACGCGGTAAGTTAAATACCGATAGCCTTGAAAAGGCTGCCGACAGGGAAACGCGTATTGAGTGCGCTGGAGAAAAACAGGTAGAGGACCAGTGGGAGTGCAACGGCAACGATGGCCGCCACCACTTTGTGGCGCCAATAACCCGTCAATATCAGCATCGCCATTAACAGCAGAATGCTCGATAGCAAAAAACCGAGCAGCATCACTGAACCGATAAAGAGCGCAAAGGCGAGTACCGTCCAGCCGAAGCGGGTGAGCAGCGTGACAAGTGGCGTGTCACCGCGGATAGTGCTGGCATCTTCAGGGTCAGCGATTGCTTCGGTTTTGCGTGAAAAAGAAAGCCCGACGAGCAGTATGCCCAGTGCCATGCCGAGCATGGATACCGTGCGTGGCCACATATCAGGCGGTGGCGCGAACCCTGGAATAAAGCGCGGGCGGGGCACATAGGCGGGTATCAGTAAAAACAGCACGATACCGAACAGCACCGTAATAACTAAACCGCGTGTTATACCCATGACCCCTCCAGTGATGAAATGATGTATGCAGTGACGACAACGTGGTGCCTAACGCTGACTCACTCTAGATAGCCAAACTGTTCCGCTAAGGTGCGATAAAACTCATACTGCTCTTTTGCGTAGGTCTCCATATCGACGCTGCCAATAGTGGAAATTGAGCCACGATCGTCAGCACGACTGAGCCACATTTCATCTTCAGCCACCTGCTCCATTACCTCTGCCCAGGTATTCATGACCTCTTCAGGTAAATCTGGCGGGCCATACAGCGCGCTCCACCCCATCACCTGGCCAGCCAACTCATAACCCAACTCTTCAGCCGTCGGCACGTCCGGTAGTGCTTCCATGCGCTCTGGTGAGAACACCATTAACGGACGCATGTCACCGCTCTCGATATGCGGCATCAGAGAGGCTGCCGCGATGGCGAGAAAATCAACATGCCCACCCAGTAATGCCGTTGCGAGTTCGCCGCCCCCACGGTAGGGAATCAACGTAGCCGCCGTCAGCGGATCCATTTTCGCGTCAGCCAGTAGCGACTGCACCGTAAAGCCATCAATGGCGGTGGCGCCGGAAGCGGCGTAGCTCATCGCACCAGGGTCGTTTTCGATGCCTTCCAGTAAATCCTCAACACTTTCATAGGGAGAGTCTTCAGCCACGGCAAGAATCATCGGTGTGGCTTCAAGCGGGCTGATGAAGGTGTACTCATCCCAATCAACACTGCTGTTTTCGTTGACCGCCGGTGATAGAGCCATGCCGACGCGGGCTAACAGCAGGGTGTAACCATCGGCGTCAGCTTGTGTCACATCGCGAGCGCCGGTCATTCCACCTGCACCGGCTTGATTGACGACCGTGACAGGCTGTCCTAAATATTCGCGAGCCGACTCCGCTAGCGCCCGACCGGCCAGATCGGAGGCGCCGCCTGGGCCATAAGGGACTACCAGTGTGACGGGTTCGGAAGGGTAGCTCTGAGCATAGGCGGTGGAGGCAGCGAGCAGCGTTGCTGCCGCTAAGCTTAAGGTGAGTTTCATACTTATCTCCGCAATCGTTGTTGCATAGCTTTCATGGAGTGGATTTATTAATAGCATTTTTGAACCCAGCGCTTTTAACATAGACAGGTATGAAATTTGTTGCAACAATTCGATTTAGTATTCGATTTTGTTCTAGTGGTGAGCCAAAGTTGCAAGCTTATTGTTTATAAACGTTGTTTTTATTCGCTGTTTATTGAGTAAAAGACTTCTTGAGTGGGATTAACACCATGAAAATAAAAGAAATTGAAGCTTTTGATGCATTCATGAAGCATGGCACCACGAAAGCGGCTGCAGAAACGTTAGGAATCAGCCAGTCAATGGTAAGTCGTTTGCTCATCGGGCTAGAGGACGAGCTGGGTTTTGCTTTGTTCAAACGTGCCCGCAATCAGCTTTCGCCAACGTCAGAAGCGTTTTTATACCACGCGTCCGTTTTACGGCTAATGGCGAGTATTCGAGATACTCAAAAAGACGCGGATGCTATTGCTAATAACCAATTGGGCAGTGTCGTAGTCGCTGCACAACCCATTTTTTGCGATACCTTTTTACTCGATGTCATTAAGCGCTTTAAACAAAATCACCCTAATGTAGGCGTTCGGGTCATCGATGCCGGGTTGCAAGAGTTGCTTAAAATGATCGACAACAATACCTGTGATGTGGCGCTGGGAATAACGCTTGAAGCAGACACTTATGGAGCAACGGTTAGTAGTCTTGCACGCTGTTCTGCCAGGTGCATCATGCATCGTACGCACCCCCTTGCTAAGCAAGATGTGGTGGCGCTTACTAGCTTACAAAACCAGACATTCGTAGAGCTGATGGCGGATAGTCCTCTGCGTGCCCGCGTGGATTACATTATGCAGACAGTGGATATAAAGCGGCATATTGCCGCTGAAATGCGCCATATGCGGGGGGTGTGCGCATTAGTTGATCGCGGACTTGGGGTCGCAGTGATTGATCCCATTGCAGAACTGCTGTTGCAGGGAACAGCCATTGTATCAAAGCCTATGGAGCCAACCATTGAGTGGGAAATTGCCTTACTTAAATCTAAACACAAGCCGTTAAGTAATGTGGCTGAATCCTTCTGCGAAGAGATATACGCTGAAATCGATAGCTTGCATCAAATGGGAATACTAACTTCACTAAAATAAAACAGTAACGACAAACATATGACTTAACAGGAGACCGCCCCATGCAGCTCTATTTAAATACTTCTTCTCCCTATGCACGCGTTGTGCGCGTGTGCCTCTATGAAAAGCAACTGATTGAGCGCACCGAGCTTTGCTGGTGCGACCCTTGGGCGGCAGATAGCGAACTGTTGCAGATTACGCCGCTGAGTCGTATTCCAACACTGGTCACAGACGAGGGCGATGTACTCACCGAGTCGCTGTTGATTGCTCACTATCTGGATGCCGTGGGAGAAGGGCCATCTCTGGTACCCAATAAGGCATTAGCGGAAACCCTGGCGCTGGCAGGGTTGGGGCAGGGCTTGATGGACGCTGCCTTTAATGTGGTGATCGGCCGCAAGCATGCTGGTAATGAAGTGGATACGACGCTGTTGGGGCAGCGCCGTTTAAAAGCGATCGAACGCACTTTGATAACACTCAATGCCCACCCCAGCGTGCTGGCAGGCAGTGCCCAGCGTACCCTGGGGGCGATTACCGCTGCCGTTGCACTGGCTTATATCAGTTTCCGCCTACCGGCCTTTGATTGGCAAAACCGCTACCCGACGCTACACGCCTGGCAGGCGAAGGTGGTGGAGGGTGAGAGCTTTGCGCTTACCACGTTTGAATAGCGCAGGTTAATCACGCCGCTCGTAGATCAAATCCCAAACCCCGTGACCAAGTTTTTCACCGCGGGCTTCAAACTTGGTCAACGGTCGGAAGGCCGGGCGCGGCACGTAGGGGGCGGTTTCTGCGCTGGCGGTGTTGGCATAACCGGGGGCCGCTTCCATTACCTCGGCCATCCACTCCGCGTAGGCTTCCCAGTCGGTGGCCATATGGAAGGTGCCGCCGGGCATTAGGCGAGTGCGGATCAGCTCAACGAATGCGGGCTGCACGATGCGCCGTTTGTGGTGCTTCTTCTTCGGCCAGGGGTCGGGGAAGAACAGCTGCAGCGTGGTCAGCGAGCCTTCGGGAAGGCACTGTTCGAGCACCGCCAGGGCATCTTCACGATAAACGCGCAGGTTGGTGAGGCCGCGCTTATCAACTTCATCGAGTAATTTACCCACACCAGGGGCGTGGACTTCAATGCCGATAAAGTCGGTGTCCGGATGGGTTTCGGCTTGCTCAATCAGCGAGTTGCCCATGCCAAAGCCGATTTCTACTACCCGCGGTGCCTGACGGCCAAACAGGACGTCCAAGTCTTGACGACCATCGGCGATGGTCAGGCCAAAACGCGGCCAGATATCTTCTAAGCCACGGTTCTGGGCTTGGGTCATACGACCCGCGCGGATCACGTAGCTTTTAATGCCGCGGCGGTGCAGCGGTGCATCCGTACCTTCCGGGCCTGTGGTGGCGTTGCTTTCGGGCGCGGTGTGACTTTCTGGTACGGTATCGTTGGGTTCAGTCATGGGGTCTCGAATCAATTAACCGTTAATACGGCCAGCGAAAGGTGAAGAAGGATCGGCGGATTGGCGGCGCGGCATACGACCTGCTAAAAACGCATCCCGGCCGGCCTCCACGGCCAGCTTCATGGCGTTGGCCATGCGTAGCGGCTCGCGGGCGTGGGCAATGGCGGTATTAAGCAGTACGCCGTCGCAGCCTAGCTCCATGGCCATGGCAGCATCAGAAGCGGTGCCAATGCCCGCGTCCACGAGTACCGGTACCTTGCTCTGTTCAACAATCAAGCGCACGTTGTGTGGGTTCTGAATGCCATGGCCCGAACCAATCAGTGAGCCCAGCGGCATGATGGCGCAGCAACCCATAGCTTCTAATTCGCGTGCCACAATAGGATCGTCGCTGGTGTACACCATGACGTCAAAGCCATCGGCGAGCAGCGTTTCAGCGGCTTTTAGCGTCTCGACCACATTGGGGTAAAGCGTATGATCGTCGCCGAGCACTTCCAGCTTGACCAGATTGTGACCGTCGAGCAGCTCGCGGGCCAGGCGGCAGGTGCGCACCGCATCTTTAGCGGTGTAGCAACCGGCGGTATTGGGCAGCAGGGTGTAGCGATCGGGGGAAATAGCGTCTAACAGGTTGGGCGTATCGGCGTCCTGGCCTAAATTAGTACGGCGTACCGCAAAGGTCACAATTTCAGCGCCACTTTGGGCAATGGCGGCGCCGGTTTCGGTAAAGTCTTTGTACTTGCCTGTGCCCACCAGCAGGCGCGATTGAAAATCGCGTCCGGCGATGGTTAGCGGAGTATCGGCTAGCGCTACATGCGTTTGTTGGGTCATAGTGTTTCCTCTAACCGCCGCCAATCGCGTGGACAACTTCTACGTGGTCGCCATCGACCAGGCGGGTGTCGGCGTGCTGGCTGCGGGGGACGATCTCTTCGTTAATTTCGACGGCGATACGACGACCGCTAAGGCCCAGCTGTTCAACTAAGTCAGCGGCGGTTAGGCCGGTCGACAGCGTATGGGGTTCACCGTTTAGACGTATCTGGATAGACATAGATAGGCGTGTCTCATTCGTCGTGGTAGTTCGTTCTCTAAGGCATTCTCTATTGTAGCGGGTTCACACCGCGCAAGGTAAGCCGTAGGTGCAAACAGCGTGATGTATGCAAACCATAATAGGAGTAGGAGAGCAGCGTGCAGCGAACAGATAAAGTGTGGTGGTGTATAGCGGCCTTTTCAGGCGCCATACTGGTGATGCTAGGCGCCTATGCAGCCCATGGTTTGGCGGCGCGCACCACAGAAGCGATGGTGAGTGCCGTTGAAACCGGTGTGCGTTACCAGGCCTGGCACACGCTGGCCATCATGATCGTGCTGGTATGGCGCCAAGTGCAGCCGCTTGCCGGACAGCGTTGGGTGCTGGCGCTATGGGTGTTAGGCATGGGCTGCTTTTCAGGCTCGCTCTACCTGATGGCACTGGCAGGACTGAATCTTGGCATTGTCACTCCCATTGGCGGGCTGCTGTTGATGGCCGGTTGGCTAGCGCTTGGGGTGATAGCGTTATTATGCAGCCGCACTTAACAGGTAAGGGCTATTCGCGCAGAGCAGTTAGATTAAAAGATATAAAACAACCACAGTGCCAACGCCTGCCATACCTATCGCGTCCAGTGTCTCTATCACCTCGCCCCGTAAAGGGTAAAGACGGCTACACATAGCTGTGCTTGTATTGCCTAACCTCAATAGCTGCGCTGTGCTGCTAACCCCAATACTGAAAATAGCGATAATGACTTCAAGTGACTCTATCTCAAATAGCACGAGGAGAGCGCTTAGCAAGCTGGTTAAAACTACGCATAACCGAAATGAAAACCATTGTTTGAAAATGCGAGCAGTATCATCCTTATTTATCGAATCCTCAGGTGCTGCCTTTTTTGTTGATAAGAGCCGCCTTTCAAAAAACGGGTGAGTCTTTGATAAAAGAGTTGTGAGCATGCCGACGCACCTGAGTTGTGATGAAGCTGAATCAATTTTGCCACTGAATAATTACCGATTACTTACGCGTTTAACTGCTGTTGGGTTGTCGGCACGTTTGGCTAATATCTTGTTCCTGCTGGTAGACAGTACTTGATACGCCAATCAAACCCAACACGCTGTGAAATAGGTTGTCGTGTGAGGCGGCTTTGTCGGAAATCTGGTGTAAGCAGTCCGTATCTAGCCCTTGCTGCTGTGAAAAGGTGCTGGAAAGCCACCAAACCATAGGCACATGCGTCTGTTCGTCGGGGGCAATCGCGTAGGGAATGCCGTGCAAATAAAGCCCTTTTTCACCCAGTGATTCCACATGATCAGAGAGATAGATCATCGCAGTTGCGTAGTCATCCTGACGCTTTAACGTCTCAATTACCTGATTCAACACAGTGTCGGTATATAGAATGGCATTATCGTAGCTATTGGTAATGGCATCTCTTGAGCACTTCGCTAAATCAGCGGTGGTGCAAGCAGGAACAAAACGTTCGTAGTCAGCAGGGTAACGCTGGTAATAGCTGGGGCCATGGTTGCCTAGCTGATGCAGCACTATCACCTGATCAGTTGGGGTGCTGCTAATTTGCATGGTTAAGGCTTGAACCAGTGCCTCGTCCAAGCAGCGCCCATCTTGGCATAAAGAAGCGTAGTCCTCTGGAGAGAGTGCTTTTGTCGTCACTCCTTCGCAGACGCCTTTGCAGCCCGACTGGTTATCAAGCCAGGTGACCTCTAAACCGGCGTGTGCTAATACGTCCAGTAAGGATTCATGTTGCTGAGCATAGAATTTAACGTAATCGGCACGCCCCGGTAATGAAAACATGCAGGGTAATGAGGCAGCCGTGCTGGTGCCGCATGCGGTAACGTCTGAAAAATTAATAACGTCGGGCTGCTGGGCAAGTTTGGGCGTGGTTTGACGTTCATAACCATTTAACCCCCAATTCACCGCCCGCGCCGTTTCGCCCACCACGATGACGAGCAGCGTGGGTTTGTCACCCACTTGTGAACTGATACGGGCATCTTCTCCCACTGGCGAGCGCACCGTATTTGCGGAAGCGTGCTGGCTGAAAACTGCCTGCGCCATCGAAACAATATAATTGCCTGGAGTCACCAAGTAGCGAAGCTCTTTATTGTTGCGCATGAGTGACGATACTTCTTGATAAGATAAGACGATCGCTAACAGCAATATAGTCGTACTGGCGAGGTAATAAGCTGAGCGGCGCAAAACAGCCTTCTTCCAGGTTGAAGGCGCGATTTTAACTCTCCAAATGATAAGGGTAGGCAAACCAAAAAAGATTGCCAAATGAATCAGCAAGCCAGCTGTAAGAAGCTCCCGTGCTTCGTTAGTATCCGTTTGAAGCACATTGTCTAACATTGAAGTATCAAAATAGGTGCCATAGTAAGTAGTAAAGTAGCTGACGAAGGCGGCTATTAGAAACAGTAAGATTAATAGGGGTTTTACCAATGTTCGAGCAGCAAGGCTAACGAAGACCAAAAAATGAATGCAGGTCATTACCAAAAACATATTGGCGAAGGTAAGCCACGTCTGAACTGCAAGAAGGTCATAGCCAACAAGGGCTTGTTGCCAAAAAAGGGCATTGTAAAAAACACTGAACATGACTACGGCCCATAAGACAAGTTGCTCCATGCTCAATGTGGGACGATAATGCCCAGCGGTGTAAACAATTTTTAAAGGCAAGGACAACAAAGGGGGCATCGAAAGGCTCTCTATGAACAGATTAATGAACGCGGTGGGGATAAGAATCTTGCAAGAACATTTGGGTGAACAGCACGCATAGCCACACACACTCACCATCATACAAATGGTCAGCATGACGGAGGCTAACTTCATGTCGGCAGTACACTCGATAACGAAATATTAGGGTCACTATAAAAGGCAAAAACTTAACGAACAGTTATGCGCGTTAATTTATTAACTAGAGTACGTAGGGGCTGCACTGGGCTGCGGCGTTACGCACTGTTTTGGATAGTTTGTTACCGAGATAGCATGACCGGGGGCCGTTGAGGCTTGCCCGTAAACATTAGCTTGTATGGCTTCTACTACTGTGTTGATCTCTGGGCGCCAAAGGATGGTGTCATAGGATTCTCGAGGTACGAAGGCGAGAGATTTTTGCTGGCGTACCAGGGATATTGTAGGGACGTCGAGCGCTGCCGCTAAATGCATAGGCCCTGAGTCTGGTGTCACGAGTAATTGGGCACGCTCCAAAACGGCGGCAAAGTGACGGATAGGAAGAGGTGGGCATAAGCTGCCGTAGAGGGAGGACTTTAAACGCTGCTCAATAGGTGCTAGAAGCCTAAACTCCTCGGGCCCAAGGAAAACGACATAGCGTATTTTGTGGGCTTCCATGGCATCGATGAGCATTAGCCAAAATGCCAACGGCCAACGTTTGTTTTGATGCCCACCTACGAAGATAGCAATAAAGTCAGTATCTGATGGGTGATCGCTATGAAGACTGGTTAGCTGTCTTATCTTCGTCATTGCCTGAGAGCGCTCCTGCTTCGTTAGCTGGAGCAATGGCCGATTACGGCAAGCGACACCGAGCTGATGTGTTAAATTAATGATGGCATCGTAGGCATGTGATGACTTCCCTTCCGCCTCAATGCTGTACCATCGCTGGTGACCTTTACGTGAACCCATGCTATACCGTGCCCCTATTAACTGGGTCACTATAAAACCGCTCGTTGATCCTCCGCTCACTTGTACCGCTAGATCATAACGTTGAGCCCTTAGGCGTCGTAATAATGTCACACACTTCCAAGGACGAAGGATTGCGGATCTCGACAGTAAATAAAAATGGTCAATAGGTCGTTGTTGCAACAGTGGAAAAGTTTTATCCGTCGCTAGATAGTCTATGCGTGCGGAAGGAAAACGTTCACGAAAAGCATCAATGACAGGGGTGCTGATTAGCGCATTTCCCAGACGAAAATTGGGGCGAATAATTAGAATTTTTTCTATACCCACAAGGCTGTCAATGGTTTCTGGCGCAGGCGGTTTGACGATATACCGTATACCTCTCAGTAAATATCGTTTCATTCCTTTTTCTAAACCACGAGCCATTATTTTTAAATAATAGTTTGTTCTAATGAGGGTTAGTAAATGCATGCTCTGGCGCTCTTTTGGCTTTTCCCACGGCGGAAGAGGCAGCATGAGCCTAATAACTTAAAGAAGAGTTAAACTGTGTAAGAGCTTTACAAAAATAGGGTGGTAGGCTTACTGGTTTAGTTTAGACGAAACTACTTTGTGGGTTATAAGTCTCCGTATTTAAGAAAAGCTTAAGTTTTGGCATCCACGATAAAGGTTTGACGATTGAGGAAGCAGAATGCGCGCACTGCTGATAGAAGACGATCCCCTGCTTGGGGATGGCATTAAGACAGCCCTGGAGCGAGAGGGGTATACAGTCGATTGGTTTATGCTTGGGCGTGAAGCAATCAATGCTGTCAATAGCGAGACCTTCAGTGTGATTATTTTGGATCTTGGGCTGCCCGATATGGACGGTATGCAGGTACTGCATTTACTCCGTCAGCAATCAACTCTGCCTATTCTGATTTTGACGGCCCGTGATGCGATGGAAGACCGTATTGGCGGCTTAGATGCTGGGGCGGATGACTATGTACTCAAGCCATTTAATTTGCAGGAGTTGCTTGCCCGTTTGCGTGTCGTAATGCGGCGCGCTGAGGGACGCGCCTCGCAGATGTTGACGCTGGGTGCACTGAGTATTGATGAGGCTCGTCATGCGGTGAGTTGGCGGGGCAAAGACGTAAAGTTGGGCCGACGGGAGTATGCCTTGTTGTTAGAGCTAGCTAGGCATCCCGACAGAGTGCTATCTCGTCCTCGTTTAGAAAGTTTGCTTTACGGTTGGGGCGATGAGATAGAGTCCAATGCGGTGGAAGTTCACATTCATCATCTGCGTAAAAAACTTGAAAAACATTTGATCATTAATGTGCGCGGAATTGGCTACCGGCTGGATAGCCAAGCACAATGATATCGATACGGCGTTATCTACTTCGTACCCTGGCCATTACCATGGTTGTCGCCGGGGGAGTTGCGGTTACCGCGGCCTACTTAATTACGGATCACGAGCTAGAAGAAATTCTCGATACACAGCTTAGTCTGCATAGCCGGATTGTGGCTGGCCAACTCGATCCCAACGCGACCATTGACGACTATGCTCGACTGGCTTCGCGCATGGGCCTTCCAGAACATCCGGCTCAGCTATATCGCGACGGTAACGCAGTGCCCGACAGCAGCTTTGAATCAGGTATCAAGCTTTACCACGAGGAAGAGCTTAAATTAGTACTGGGTTTTTGGAATGCCGATGGCTCACCCAGGCTTCTAGGGGGCAAATGGAATGATGCCGGGCCTTTCCCCGCGCCTTTAGAGGAGGGTTTTCGCTGGGAAAGCTACGATGGTCATCGTTGGCGGGTTTTCAGCATGTTCGATGTTGCCAGCAATACCTGGATCAGCATGGGGCTGCGAGGTTCGTTTCATGATGAAGTGGTGGAGCGCATCACCTGGAACAATTTATTGCCGATGCTCTTTTTGCTTCCACTCCTCCTTTGGCTGATGAGTCGTATTATCCGGCGAGGTATTGCGCCCATTCAAGCGCTTTCCAACCAAGTACAAGGCCGCTCCGCCCACGACCTGCGTAAAATTGATGACCCGGTTCCTCAAGAGCTTAATGAATTACGCCAATCGCTAAACGACTTTATCGCCCGGTTGAAAGAAACGTTAGAGCGCGAGAGGCGCTTTACAGCAGATGCGGCCCATGAATTACGTACTCCCTTAGCAGCGCTGAGAATTCATCTGGATAACGCGCAGGAGGGGGGAGAGCAATCATTAAAAAAGGCTTATATCGGAGTAGAACGGCTGCAGCGGGTGGTAGAACAACTGCTTATTTTGGCTCGTTTGGATCAAGTAGCCAAAACCTCACCGGCCACTATCGATCTCTATCCTATTGTTGCTGAATTGGTAGCAGAGCTATGGCCACTCGCTGAAGAGCGAGATCAGCATTTGAGGCTAACAGGATTAACCCGGCTGGAGGTGCGTGCCGACGAAGTCGAGGTGGGAATTCTCTTTCGTAACTTACTGGATAATGCCTTGCGCTATACGCCAGAAGGCGGCTGGGTGGAGGTAGAATTGGCGCTTGATGAGGGTTTTCCTCAACTTATTGTGAAAGATACTGGCCCCGGACTCCCCGAGGCACTATTGGATAAAGTCACTGAGCGCTTTAGGCGTGCATCTGGCCAGGGCACCACCGGTAGCGGATTAGGTTTATCGATTGTCTCGGAATTAGCCCAGCGACAAAGCGCACGTCTTACGCTTAGCAACCGCACGACCAGTGGGTTAGAGGTCAGTGTGACGTGGTGCCAAAGTCAGCGAGAAACGGAATAATGGGCATTATGCTTGCCCTTAGTTGCCCTGGTTACCAATGTTTTGTACCGAGCTAACCTGAAAAACGCCTGACATCAGTTCCCTAAATTGACCCGTGACAAAAAACAAGTTGAGGTAAATACTGGCTGTTAATGTCTTTTATGACTCTTGTCGTCCTGCTAGCCAGATAACTGTTTAGCCATACACCCCAAGGAAATCGCTCATGAAACGTTTTACCGCTACGGTTTTATCTAGTGCTTTGGTTCTGGGGGCCACCTCGGCCCAGGCGGCACTGCCTGACGAGGCCACGCTGTATAAAAATCCCCAGTGTGGCTGCTGTGATGCTTATGCGCGCCACCTCGAAGAGCTCGGCGTAGAAGTAACGATTATTGATGACGTAGAGCTAGGCGATATCAAGCAGCAGGCGGGTGTGCCCTATGGCCTGGGGTCGTGCCATACCATCGAGATGGGCGAGTATTGGATCGAAGGTCACGTACCGATGGAGGCCGTTCAGGCGTTGTTTGAGCAACAGCCTGATGTTGGCGGTATTGGTTTGGCGGGTATGCCCATTGGCACTCCGGGTATGCCGGGGCCTCAGGATGAACCCTATAACGTCTACGCGTTTAGCGATCAGCAAGATGAGCCGTTCATGACGTTGGCGCCGTAATTGACGGTCCCTTAAGGCTTTTCGGGCAGCGCATAGCTGGCGGTGACATGCACCACAGGGCGCGTTTCGTCGCTGACTGAGAAGAGTTGAACTTCGCCCACTGCTAAGCGGCGGCCGAGTTTGATCAGCTTGGCGTGGGCGATAATGTCATGATCACCTGAGGCTGCGCGGAGGAAGTGGCAGTTTAAGTCGCTGGTCACAGCCATGGGTTCGGGGCCAATCTGCGCCAATATCGCCACGTACATAGCTACATCCGCAAAGCCCATCATGGTGGGCCCGGAAACCCGTGGACCGGGTCGCAGATGCTCGTTGCCTATCTTCAAGCGCAGGGTGGCCGTCATTTCGCCCACGCTCTCTATCTTGCCCATCCGCTGGGGAAACACTTCGTCTAAAAAGTGTTCGATTTGCTCGGCAGTCATTACGGTCATTGTTGTTTTCCTTTATAAAAAAGCCCCGAGGGATGAACCTCGAGGCTGATTACACCATAAAACGAACTTACTATGCCTTATGCACCTGGGCCTTATGCACCTGGGCCTTATGCACCTGACGCCACTCGTGGAGTAGCGGCTCGGTGTAGCCGGAAGGCTGTACGCGGCCTTTGAAGATCAGGTCGGAGGCGGCTTTGAAAGCCGTGGAGCCTTCAAAATTGGCGCTCATGGCGGTGTAGGTGGGGTCGCCAGCGTTCTGCTCGTCGACTACCTTGGCCATGCGCTTGAGGGTCTCTTCCACTCGCGGTGCATCGACAATGCCGTGGTGTAGCCAGTTGGCAATGTGCTGGCTGGAGATACGCAGCGTGGCGCGGTCTTCCATCAGGCCTACGTTGTGGATATCCGGCACTTTCGAGCAACCGACGCCGTGCTCTACCCAGCGAACTACGTAGCCGAGAATACCCTGGCAGTTGTTATCCAGCTCCTGCTGCTTCTCTTCATCTGACCAGTTGGCGTTTTCCGCTACTGGCACGGTGAGTAGGTCGTCCAGGTAGTCGGGCTCACCCAACGCTTCCAGCTCGCGCTGAACGTCGGTGACGTTGACCTGATGATAGTGCAGCGCGTGAAGCGCAGCGGCCGTAGGTGAAGGCACCCAAGCCGTGTTGGCACCCGCTTTCGGATGGCCGATTTTCTGCTCTAGCATGTTGTGCATCAGGTCAGGCATGGCCCACATGCCTTTACCAATCTGGGCACGACCGCGAAGGCCGCAGGCAAGGCCCACTTGCACGTTGCTCTTCTCGTAGGCCTGAATCCAAGCGGCGCTTTTCATGTCGCCCTTGCGCACCATGGGACCCGCTTCCATGGCGGTATGCATTTCGTCGCCGGTACGGTCGAGGAAGCCGGTGTTGATAAATGCCACCCGTGAAGCCGCTTCAGCGATACACGCCTTGAGGTTAACGGTGGTGCGACGCTCTTCGTCCATGATACCCATTTTCAGGGTGTCGCGGTTCATGCCCAAAATATCTTCAACGCGGCTAAACAGCTCGTTGGCGAAGGCAACTTCTTTAGGGCCGTGCATCTTCGGCTTGACGATATAAACAGAGCCAGTGCGCGAGTTGCGCGGCTGGTCAGCGTCTTTCTTCAGATCATGCAACGCGAGCAGCGAGGTAACCACGGCATCAAGGATACCTTCCGGCAGCTCGTTACCGTTCTCATCCAAAATCGCCGGTGTGGTCATTAAGTGACCCACATTGCGCACGAACATCAGCGAACGGCCGGGTAGCGTGACGCTGCTGCCATCGGTGGTTTGCCAGGTTCGGTCGGCGTTCAGCTTGCGGGTAAACGTCTTGCCGCCTTTTTCGATCTTCTCTTCCAGATCGCCCTTCATCAGGCCCAGCCAGTTACTGTAAACGCCCACCTTGTCTTCTGAATCCACTGCGGCAACGGAGTCTTCGCAATCCATGATGGCGGTCAGGGCGGCTTCCACCACGACATCTTTAACGCCTGCCGGGTCGGTTTTGCCGATGGCGTCGTTAGGGTCGATCTGGATTTCCAGGTGCAGGCCGTTGTTCCCCAACAGAATCGCGTCGGGTTTCGCCGCTTCGCCGTTAAAACCGATCAGCTTGCCGGAATCCTTCAAGCCGGTTTCACGACCACCTTCCAGCGTTACTACCAAGTGCTCATCACGAATGGCGTAGTTCACCGCATCCCGGTGCGAGCCAGTCGCCAGCGGTGCCGCGCGGTCAAGCACGCCACGGGCGTAGGCAATCACTTTGGCGCCGCGTTTCGGGTTAAAGCTGGTGCCTTTCTCCGCGCCATCCTCTTCGGAAATCGCATCGGTGCCGTACAGGGCGTCGTAAAGGCTGCCCCAGCGGGCGTTCGCCGCGTTCAGCGCATAGCGTGCGTTGCTCACCGGCACAACCAACTGCGGGCCTGCCTGAACGGCAACTTCACGGTCAACGTTGGCGGTGGTCGCTTTTACGTTAGCCGGCGCTTCTGCCAGGTAGCCAACCTCTTTCAGGAAGCGACGGTATCCCGGCATATCGGTGACCGGGCCGGGGTTTTCCCGGTGCCATGCATCTAGCTTCTCTTGCAGCGTGTCGCGCTCTTCGAGCAATTGACGATTTTTAGGGGTCAAATCATGAAACAGGGCATCCACACCGGCCCAAAAGGCGTTTTCATCAACACCTGTTCCCGGTAGCGCCTGCTCATTTATAAAACGATCTAGATCGGCTGCCACCTGTAAACGGTGGCGCGTGATACGCTCGCTCATGGGGTTTCTCCTGTGAGGATGCCAGTGGGTGATGTGTTTGCTACGGTCAGCGTAAAATGTATTTATGGAAAATAATTCCACACCTGGCCGGGCATGTAAACAGCGTAGACCCTAATGCGCTAAAATGCTCGACCAAATGACTAGGCATTTGGTTCTGAAAGCGCGAAACATCAGCCGTGCCTAGGTCAAAGGACAATGGCGTTATGGAGAAACATCGATGAGTGATTTCCAACATCTGGAAGGCTTGTTTCGCCACGCCTCGGGCGATACCGCCCTTAGCCGCCTGTTGCCTGGGGAAGTATTGGCAAACGCCATGCAAGACTATTTCCACCACTATGGCTTGGAAGCACTGCTGTTAGATACCAGTGAAGTGCATGCAGGCTTTATCGATACGGGGCGCTTTGCGCTGTGGTGCCAAGTGTGGAGCCCCCCGCAGCCGGTGGGCACTGCCTTTGTGGTACATGGCTATTTCGATCATATGGGGTTATATCGCCATTTGCTTGAACGCCTGCTGGCTAAGGGCTGGCGAGTGGTGCTGTGGGATCTTCCCGGCCACGGCCTTTCCAGCGGTGCGCGGGCGGCAATAGAAGATTTCGATGATTATCAGCACTGCCTGGCTCACTTGCAGATGACTCTAAAGAGCCAAGGCATGGCGCCTGAGCCGTGGTTAGGCGTGGGCCAGAGTACCGGTGGGGCGATTCTGGCTACCGATGCACTCACCCGTCGTGGGGCTTCCGGCTGGTCGGGTTTGGTGCTGCTGGCGCCCCTGGTGCGGCCTTGGGGATGGAGCCAAACCAGCTGGCTGCACTTGATTGCCAGCCCGTTTGTAAAAGAGTTGCCGCGTAAATATCGCCCCAACTCTACCGACGAGCAGTTCACCGAGTTTCTACGCGAGGGTGACCCGCTGCAGCCCGAGCGTTTGAGCGTTGCCTGGGTGAGCGCCATGCGCCGCTGGATGCCTCGCCTACTGGCCCAGGAGCCCAACCCGCTGCCTACCCTGATACTCCAGGGCGAGCAGGATTTGACCGTTGATTGGGAGTGGAATTTAGCGATTTTGGCGAAGAAGTTTCCCAATGCCGAAATTCACCGCCACCCGGAAGCTCGCCACCACTTGGTAAATGAGGCAGATCCCATTCGTGAAGTGCTGTTTGAAGCGCTGGATAATTTTGTAGATGGGTTTGTCGATAGTGTTAGTAAATAACGTCGGCAATTCCAGACCCTAGAGGCATCCCTGGATCTAGGGCCCTGTTCTACCCTCTCAATGAGCCCTGCTTTACCCCCAGGGCGGTGTGCCGCCGAGCTGATTTACCATGAAGTCTACAAAGCAGCGTACCTTTGGCGAGAGGTAGCGGCTGGCTGGATAGAGAATATAGAGGCCTTGCTCAGGGGGGCGGTATGTCGGCATTATTTCAATCAAGCGCCCAGCCTTGAGATCCGCACTGACTACGAAGGTCGGGGTTAGAGAAATGCCCATGCCCGCAAGCAGCGCTTCTCGCAGGGCGATGCTGCTATTGGCGGTCAGGGTTGCTTTCACTCGCTGTTCGATAGTCTGCCCTGCATAGCCAAGGCGCCACACTTCCGGTGCGGCGCCCAGGCTGTAGAGCAGGCATTTATGCTCAGAAAGTGCTTGAGGTGTTGTCGGTTCGCCGAATCGCTCGAGATAGCCTGGCGAGGCGCACAATACGCGATGAATGCTTTGTAGTCGGCGTGCGATCAGTGATGAATCTTCCAGTGGGTCACCGGCACGTAAGGCGACGTCGAATCCTTCCTCCACCAACGCTACGCGGCGGTCATTCATAACCAGTTCGATGTTGATTTCCGGGTAGCGCTCGGCAAATACGGGGATCAAAGGCGCGATATGCAAAAGCCCCAGCGACATGGGGCAGTTGATCTTAAGAGATCCCCGCGGGATTGCTTGGTGAACTCCCAACGCTAGCTCGGTTTCTTCAATGTCGTCGAGGATGCAGGCGCAGCGTTCGTAGTACGCCCGCCCCGCATCGGTAAGGCTCAGCCGCCGGGTGGTACGCGTCAACAGCGTTACCCCAAGGCTGGCCTCCAGTTCCGCTACCTGTTTACTCACAGCGCCGTTGGAGAGCCGCTGGTCGTTCGCGGCCGCAGAAAAGCTCTGCAGCTCTACGACTCGCCGAAAGGTGCGCATTGCCGTCAGCTTATCCATGCATTGTTTCCAGTAAGGAAAATATCATTTTCGAATACTACTGATTATCTCTATTTAAACAAAGCTTATCCTGGGATTCATGGCGTCGACGAGATCGCCTACTCAGAACGTATTCGAATAGCAACGCATGGAGAATCACGATGACCCGGGTACTAGTCCTTTATTATTCAACCTATGGCCATATCGAGACGATGGCTGACGCTGTAGCGAAAGGCGCGGCCAGCATCCCTGGCACTGAAGTGACCATCAAGCGCGTGCCAGAACTGATGCCAGAAGAGGTCGCCCTCAAGGCGGGGGCTAAATTGGATCAGTCTGCGCCTATCGCCGAGCCGAGTGAACTGGCTGATTACGATGCCATTATTTTCGGCACGCCCACTCGCTTTGGCAATATGGCCTCCCAGATGCGCAATTTCTTAGATCAAACCGGTGGACTCTGGGCTAAGGGGGCGCTTATCGGCAAAGTTGGTGCAGCATTCACTTCCACCGCGAGTCAGCATGGAGGTCAAGAGAGCACCCTATTGTCCTTCCATACCACCTTGTTACACCACGGCATGGTCATCGTGGGGGTACCTTATTCTTGTCCCGACCTTACGACGATGGACGAGATCAGCGGAGGCACACCCTATGGCGCATCAACCTTGGCGGCGACAGATGGCTCGCGGCAGCCGTCGGCGGTAGAGCTGCGCATTGCTGAATTTCAGGGTCAGCACGTGGCATCCATTGCGCGTTCGCTCAGTTCACACAACGATTAGAGGGGGAGGTGAGACATGCATCCATTAAAGGTGGTGTTTGTGCACGATGTTGTTTGCGGTTGGTGTTACCTTCTCTCTCCCCGGCTGCACTCGCTTGCGAAGCAGTTGAACCTGGATGTGCATCACCAGTGCTTTACGCTTCAAGCAAGTAGAGAAGCCATGCTAGAAGCCTTCGGCTCTATGGGTGATGCCAAAGAAACAATTCTCGGTCATTGGGAAAAATGCGTTGCCGCAGAGGATACCCCGCGTATCAACATTGATGGTATGCGTGCCCAAACCTTCGAGTATCCTCACGGGATGCCTGGCGCGCTGGCGTGTAAGGCGGCTGAAATGCAGGCAGGTCAACAAGGGCACTGGCGTATGTTTGATCGTGTTCAGTACGCGCACCTGACGGAGAGCCGCAATATCGGTGATAGCCAGGTGCTGCGATCACTGGCTGAAGAAATCGGGCTCGACATGGTTCGTTATGATCTAGACGTGCTCTCGGAAACAACTCAGCAGGCGGTGGAAAAGGATCACCACCTCGCGTCCAAGTTGGGAGTTCAGTCGGTGCCGACATTGATTGTTGAAGACAGATGGCTGATTAATGGTGCGCAACCGATAGAAAGCCTGCGTCTCCAGTTACAGGAAGTCCGCCAGCATATTGGCTGAATTTGTCGAGAGATTGCTGACGTTTTAACGTGAGGCTAGGGTCATAATTGAGCGCCCCGGCCCCACGCTTGCTCACATTACTGGGCGTTCAGGAAGTCCTCTACATCGAGCAGTATTAGCTCATTATCATCGGCGCGGCCTTGCTGGCGGCCAATCGAGAAAGGGTAGTTGTTGTCATTGGCGACCACGATGGTGCTCTCATCGACACGATCCACGTTCTCAATGGTCACAAAGGGAAAGTTAAAGGTGCCGTTGATCGTGCCGCGCGGTGCAAGGCCCTCTGGATCCTGGATGTCCATCAAGTCGATATAGGCGATTTTCTCAAGCACACCCTGCTCGTCCGTACGTTCGAGATCGACGAGATAGATGCGTTTGAACTCGGCAGGGTTGTCTGCCCACTCTTCTCGCGGGTCGCCCTGGCGGCTATCACGCTCGATGATCAAGCCGCGAGTTCCGCCAATGAGGTTGAAATCGCCGATGGCGTGATCCGCTGATTCCAAGGGGTAGTAGCGGGTTGTGTCGCCCCATTCGCCGGTTTTAGTGTTGAGCTCGAACATTCTTAATACGGGGGTGCCATCAATCGTTTCCGGGGCGTTGGCGTTGCTATCCCAGATGGGCTTTTCCAGTAAGGGGTAGAGGGTTGTTTGGTCTTCGGAGAGCGCCATGCCCTCATAACCACCGGAGCGAAACACCCTCACATCATCAGCGAGAGGCGCGCCAGGGTTCGGGGTGAGGGCAAAGGCATTGTCGGGGGAGCGCATCAGCGTCCCACCAGGATTGGTGGCCAGCACTTGCAGAACTTCGCCCTGATTATCCACCTGGATAATCCACGGGCCAAACTCATCGCCAATCCAGTAGCTATCGCCCACCGGCTGTATCGATTCAATATCGAAATCAGCCCCGGTTAAAAAACGACCAGGAGTGGCTTCATTCATAATCGGGAAGGGCACTTTGCGGTTTGGATCCGAGAGTTGAACGGTTTCCTCGATGATGACACGCCCAGTGTCCCAGTCGGTCTTTATGATGTTAAACATCAGAATGACGTCGGAGGAGTTCGCCTTGGAGCCAAAGCCGTTATCGGTCAACACCAGGAAACGGTCATTGCCAAGTGAGCGAATACCTGAAAAACCCTGCAGGGGCTGGCTGGGGAAGGGTAGCGCTAAGCCGGTGGCTTGCATGTTCGTATACAACTGCTCAACGCGGCCCTCTTGGCCAGTAAAACGGCCTGAGACGTTATAGTGCTCAGCGGCACCGGAAGGAGCTGCCACAAAGGTGCTGCCGGGTAGCTGGGCATGGCCGGACAATGTGGCGGGAAAACTCTGCTGGGCGTGTGCCGCACTGGTAAACGCAAAGGCGAGTAGAGCAGTCGCTAGTAACGGCTTTGTCATCACTATTTCACCATTTCGGAGGAAAAATTAGAGCAGGTGCAGCTTTTGCTAATTTTCATCCGTAATAGTGATAGTTGAATGACAAAGTGCAGACGTTTTAATGGCAGCAGGGTTTCACGTCGAGTCTGGCCCTGAGTCGTAAAATACGTCTTGCTCAACAGGCGTAAATATTAATAAATGGTGTGGCTTTCAAATACATTATTCAAAGAGGAAATGGCAATGGGATCATCGGTCAAAAAGGTACTGGTCTTTGCAGGCAGTGCCCGAGAAGCGTCACTGAACAAGCAGCTAGCCAAGCTGGCCGCCAAGCGTATTGAGGCGCTTGGCGGGGAAGCAACCTTTATCGATTTAAAAGATTATCCCTGCCCACTGTTTGATGAAGATATTGAAGCCCGGGGCGTGCCGGAGAATGTGCTCAAGCTGCGTGAGATTCTGGCGGATCACCAAGCAGTGATGATCGCTTCGCCAGAGTACAACGGCTTTATCACGCCGCTGCTGAAAAACACACTGGACTGGCTGTCACGACCTTATCAGGATACGCCGGGGCTCAAGTTATTTGCCGGTAAGTGGGCAGCGCTGGTGGCGGCTTCCCCTGGTGGGCTAGGTGGCATCCGTGCGCTACCGCTTGGTCAGCAACTGTTAGCCAATCTGGGGTTGGTCGTGCTGCCACAGCCATTGTCGCTGGCGAAAGCGGGCAGCGCTTTCAATGATAGTGGCGCGTTACACGATGAAACCACGGGGCAGAAGCTGGATGCGCTGTGTCAGCGCCTAGTGGACTCACTGGCCGCCACCCACTAACCGTCCGGCTTTCGGGGGCTTACGCCCCCCTTTAGCATCCGATCCAACTGGCGGTATCCAATGGCCTCAATGTAAGTACGGGTGTTTGAGTCTTTAAATGAGAGAGCTGGTCATGCCACTTGGTGACGGCGGGCTTCTTCCAGGTCGTAGGCGTTCTGCAAACGAAGCCAGTAACCTTCGCTCGTGCCGAAGACCTTGGCTAGACGTAAGTCAGTATCTGCCGTAATCGCTCGGCGGCCCAAGGTGATTTCACCAATGCGGGTCGCTGGGACGCCTATCTGCTTAGCCAGCGCATTTTTACTCAGCGCCATTGGCTGCATGAAATCTTCGTACAAAATTTCACCGGGATGGATATTAGGAAGTTTTGCCATTTTGTCACCTCCCTTTATGAGTGGTAATCGACTATTTCAATGCTAAGTCCCTTTTAGCATCCGATCCAGCTGTCGGTATCCAATGGCCTCAATTAGATGTGGCTGGGTGGGCTTGGGTTCGCCCTGAAGGTCGGCAAGGGTCAGTGCTACACGCAGTACGCGGTGGTAGGCGCGGGCAGAGAGCTTGAGCTTTTCCAGCACACCCGCGAGCCAGGCGCGCTCTTCATCGTTAAGCGCGCAGGCGGCTTCCAGGGCTTTGCCGCTTAGCTGGCTGTTTAGCGCGCCGCGGGCCATTTGGCGTTCTCGGGCGGCCATCACCCGCTCGCGCACGGCTTCTGACGACTCGCCTTGGGTTTGTGCGGTGAGCTGCTCTGGCGGCAGCGCGGGCACTTCCACTTGCAGATCGATACGGTCTAGCAATGGCCCGGAAAGCCGTGCTTGATAACGCTGGATTTGGCTGGCGGTACACTGACAGCGCTGGCGTGGGTCGCCCAAGTGGCCGCAGGGGCAGGGATTCATTGCGGCTACTAACTGAAATTGAGCAGGGTAGCGACGTTCATGACTGGCGCGGGCGAGATGAATCTCGCCGGTTTCCAGCGGTTGCCGAAGTACCTCTAGCACATGGCGGGAAAACTCCGGCAGCTCATCCAAGAACAGCACGCCGTGGTGGGCCAGCGAAATCTCACCGGGTTTGGGTTTTGAGCCGCCACCTACCAGCGCCGCAGCGCTGGCACTGTGATGGGGCTGTCGAAATGGCCTTTTTCCCCAGTCCGCTTCCAGCGGTAACCCGCAAACCGAACGCACGGCGGCGACTGCCAGAGCATCCTCCTCAGAAAGCGGCGGCAGAATGCCCGGCAGGCGACTGGCCAGCATGGTTTTGCCGGTGCCGGGTGGGCCTGCAAACAACAGGTTATGGCCCCCGGCCGCCGCGACTTCCAGCGCCCGGCGAGCCTGCTGCTGGCCGCGCACATCGGCGAGATCATCCACTGGGGTGGTTGTTTTCACCGAAGCGCTGAGCTTGTGCGGGGGTATCTTCTCTTGAGCGAGTAAGTGCGCCACTACCTGCCAGAGAGTATCGGCAGGCAGCACCGGCAAATCGCCTGCTAGGGCGGCTTCATCGGCGCAGTCGCGGGGAATGATCAGCGCTTTCTTTGCCCGCCGGGTGGCCAGAGCAAAGGGCAGTATTCCCGGCACCGCGCGCAGCTTGCCATCCAGGGCCAGCTCACCAGCGCACTCCATACCTTCCAGCGCTTCCACGGGAATTTGCCCGGAGGCGGCGAGGATACCTAGGGCAATGGGCAGATCAAAACGGCCACCCTCCTTAGGTAGATCGGCGGGGGCGAGGTTTAAGGTAATACGGCGGGTATTGGGAAAATCAAAGCCTGCATTAACCAGTGCACTGCGCACCCGTTCGCGGCTCTCTTTTACCGCCGTTTCCGGCAAGCCCACTAGCGTTAGGCCCGGCAAGCCGTTGGCCAGATGTACCTCAACATGCACCGCCGGTGCATCTAAACCTACGCCTGCGCGCGTGGCTACGATGGCAAGCGTCATCGCCTTTCCTCTGCTGTTGTTACTCACGACAATGTAAGCTAAAGCTACGTTACCTTAAGTATTTAACCTATCGTAATTAAGAACGCTTTGGTAGCTTCACGTTCTTCTACTCATTGCCCTGATGGCTAACCGATGGCGCAGCCTCTAGCGCCGTAGTCAGCTTTCGGGCAAAGCGCTGGGCGGAGGGCAGTGCGCCGAAGCTCCATACCGGCGGCAGGCGAACTATCCTGTCGTGCCTGACGCTGGGGAGCTGCTGCCACAGGCCGCTTTTTGCAAGCTTCTCTTCGGCTCCGGCGGGCAGCGGGTCGATGATCACCAGCGTAGCTTCTGGGTAGCGCGCCAGCGTTTCAATCCCTACCAGTGCAAATCCCCAGGCATTCGTGGCTTGATCCCAGGCATTGGAGAGGTCGAGCTGTTCCAGCACGGCGTTGTACAAGCTGTTTTCCCCAAACACCCGCACGTGGCGGGCATCCATAAACTGCACCATCAGTAGCGGCGCGATTTCTGACTGTGAGAGGGGCCGGGATTCGCGCAGCGTGGCCATCAATGTTTGGGTGTCTTCAATAAGCTGCTCGGCCTGGGGCTGGCGCTCGGTTAACTCGCCTAGCTGACGGGTCAGGGTTTGCATTTCCTGCCAGGTATCGGTGCCGGGGGAGTAGAGCGAGAATGAAGTGACCGGGGCGATGCGCTCCAGGCGCGGTGTCAAACCGGCAAACATGGGCGAGATCAGCGTTTGCTCTGGTGGCACTTGGGCCAGTAGTTCCATATTGGGCTGGGTGCGCAGGCCCATATCGGTGGCACTATCGGGAATACGTGGCTCGCCTACCCAGGCATGGTAGTCACTCTGCTGGGCGACGCTGCTCACCGGCGCATCAATCGCCAGCAAGGTTTCGGCAATCGTCCAGTCCACCGTGGCCCACTGTGCCTGGGCGGTCGACAGGTGCAGCATACAAACGGCAAATAGCCCGCAGTGCGCGAGCAAAGAGAACAGGTTGGTGTGGCGCATTGTGGTGAGAGGCCATCCAGAAAATAAGGGCTGTATTTAAACGATAATATTTATTGTTTGCAAACCTGCATTCAAGAAAAAAAGCCCAGGCACAGTGGCCTGGGCAGGCTAGGTTACAATAAATTAATAATGCTTAGATAAGGGCTTAGGTAAGTGCTTGAACCGTCGCCTAGCACGAGCGTTTAGAAACGGTAGTGAACGCTGGCGGTCACGCCGCGCTCGGCACCGAAGTAGCAGTACTCCAGGGAGTTGCAGGAGGCCACGTACTCTTTATCCAGCAGGTTATTCACGTTTAAACGTGTTTCGACACCATCTACGCCGAGTTGGCTGAGGTCGTAGCCAATGGTGGCATCCACCAGGGTGTAGTCAGGCACGGTTTCGGTGTTGGCCCGGTCAGCGGCGATATCCGCGTAGTGACGCACGCCGATCCCCATATCCACGCCGTTTAGCCAGCCCTTGTTGGCCTGGTAGTGGCCCCAGAGCTGCACTTGATGGCGAGGGGCGTAAATCGCGTTGTTGCCCTGGTTGCCATCATCGCTTTTGGCGTAGGTGATGTCGGTGAAGCTATAGCCTGCCTGAAGCGAAAGGGTATCCGTTAACTGGGTTTGCGCTTCCAGTTCCAGCCCTTGGGATTCGATCTCCCCTACGGCTCGGTATGGGTCGGTGGGCTGCTCTTTGGTGGCGACGTTCTTCTGACCGATATGGAACAGCGCCGCGCTGTATTGGTTTTGGCTACCGTTAGGCTGGTATTTAACGCCGGTTTCCCACTGTTCGCCTTCCATGGGCTGGAGCAGATCGCCACTCTCATCCACGAAACTGGTGGGGGTGAAGGCGGTAGAGTAGCTCAGGTAGGGCGCTACGCCGTTATCGAACAGGTAGACCACCCCGGCGCGGCCACTGAACTGGGTATCGCTAAGGGAGCTGGTATCACCGCTATCGCGGTTGGCATTGTCGATATTGACCCAGTCGTAGCGGCCACCCAGGGTGAAGCGCCAGTTATCGAGGGCGATCTGGTCTTGCAGGTAAACCCCGGTCTGGTCGATCTCATGGCGTTCACGCACCGGGGCGTAAAACTCGATGGGGTCGCTGCCATAAACCGGGTCAAACGCATTGAGCGGCGGGAAATACCCAGTGGGCCATGACACGTTGTTTTCCCGCTGCTGGTAATCCACTCCAAACAGCAGCGTGTGATCCATAAAGCCGCTGCTGAGTGTGGCTTCAAGCTGGTTATCGAGTGTCCAGGCTTCCAGAGATTCATTGCTGCCGGAGTAGTAGCGGGTGAGCTCGTCAGAGGTCGGTGACGTCCAACCATAGCCATAGACTTGATTGAGCACTACGTCGGAATTGAGATAGCGCATCAATTGGCGGCCGGTCACCTGGTCGTTGAAGCGGTGTTCCAGGGCGTAGCCGAACATGCGTTGGGTTCGCTCGTAGGTGTCGTAATCCTTTTCACCATCAAAGAAGTTGTTGCTGATCTTGTGGCCATTATGGGCGACCACGGCCCCCTCATAGGGTACGCCGGAGTGGTAGCCGCCTTCGGGTTCATCCTGTAGGTAGGCTTCTACGGTGAGGCTGGTGTCATCGGTGATATCCCAGGTGAGCCGGGGCGCAATGGCATAGCGCTCCTCTTCTGCCGGGCCAAACTGGGTATCCGCGGCGCTGGCAATCCCGGTCAGGCGAAAGGCCACCCGCTGCTCTTCGCCAATAGGGCCGGTGAGGTCAAAAGCGGCGCTGCGCTGGTTATTATTACCCACTCGAAAACGCAGCTCACCGCCCTGTTCAAATTCTGGCCGCTTGCTGTTCAGGGCGACTACCCCGCCAGGGGAGGCGCGTCCATAGAGTACCGAGGCGGGCCCGCGCACCACTTCAATGCTTTCCAGAAACCATGGGTCAATGCGCATACTGCTATGGGAGTTGGCATCCCCCATTACTTTCAGGCCATCCAGGAAGGTATTGCTCAAGCTGCCGTCAGAAAAACCGCGCAGTACCAGGTAGTCGAAGCGATTGGAGGCGCCTACCTGATTGCTGTAAACACCTGGCGTGTAGTCGGTGGCGCGCTGCACGGTACTTACGCCGCGGTTATCCATCTGTTCGCGGGTGATCGTGGAAACGCTCTGGGGTATTTCGATCGTCGGCGTTTCCACTTTGGTGGCAGCCTGCTGGGCAGTCACCGTGACGGTGGCTAACTCGGTGCTTTCTTGAGCGTATACCGGGGAAACAGCCAGTGCCGAGAGAACGGCGACGCTAAGCGGAGAGCGTAGAAAACGGTGATGGGGGATGAGCATGGAGGCACCTGCAATAAGCATCAATTAACCAATGTGTTAATGAGAATTATTGCGCTTAATGGCTACTGAAAGGTATGCGCAATGACAAAGGGAGTATGCGTACTGCCAAAAAACGTCCAACAGAGGAACTTAGCGCTCCAAAAACAACCCTGCGGCTTTAATGGCGATGGTGTACTTCATGGGGCGCAATGCCAAAAGCGCGCTTAAAGGCGGTGGCAAAATTGGTGGCGTGGCGGTAGCCACAGGCGTGAGCGGTTTGCTGCACGCTATAACCTTTGCGTAAGTACGCTTGAGCTTGGGTCAGGCGACAACGTCGTAGGTAGTCGAATATCGAGCAGCCGTAACAGCGGTGAAACTTGGTGCGTAGGCTGCTCGGGCTCATCGCGGCATTGCGGGCCAACTGCTCAAGCCGATAATCCTGGTTGGGGGAGTGTTCGAGCTGCTGACGCAAGTGCTCCAGGCGCTGGTGGTCGCGCTGGGTTAAACCCGGTGGCAGGCTGACTGCCTTTTCTTCGTCGCTGGACTCAAGGGAGGCGGCAGGCAGCCCATGAGCTAACAACTGGAGCGCGAGCCCCTGCCATAGCAGGCGCTGCCGCTCTACTGACCAGTTCGAAGCCAGTGCTGCCTCCAGGCTATGGATAAGGAACTGCGGCACCTGCCAAGTATGCAGTACGGGCGCTGCCGGAGGGGCAACATTGATAGGCGAACAGCTAATGGGCGAGAAAGAGAGAGGCTCTGTGCAAGCCAGAATCGATACGTTGAGAATGCGCAATCGTTGTGGCGCGGGCTGGAAGACCTCAAGCCCGGTCTGCTCGTTGAAATGGGCACTGAAGGCGTCGCCGGCCTGCAACTGAAACGACTGGTGCCCTAGGCCGACTTGGATATGGCCCTCGAGTATCACGCTGAGAAACCACGGCGCGGCACGCCGGGAAGTGGAGGCGTAAGCGTGCAGGACATCAAGATCAGAGTGTGTCACCCGCAGCGTGGGGTCTACCTCAACGTCCATCACCCGCCCATGGGCAACACAAGGCGCTGGCTGGGAGCGGTCAGGCGCTTCGGGAAAGCGGTAGTCGATCCCGAAGCGCTGACCAATAGCCAGCAGGTCATGGGTGGTTAGTGGTACGCAAGATGGCGTTATTGAGCCGAGTGTAGCCATCCCCGTTACCTCACCCTTGAGCGGTTGTCAGCGAGTAGCGAACCAGCACTCAGTACTCCATCGACCAGTTCAGGGTGTAAGTACGCCCGCGGCCCTGGTAGTCGTAGAGGTACTCTGGGCCGTAGTAGGGCGAATAGAACATGGCGGCTCGCTGACCCCAGACGGTGGAGTACTGATCATCCAGCAGGTTCTGCACTCCCAGGCTTAAGGTGCCAAAATCGGTTTCCTGGCTGAGCGATAAGTCGAGGGTGGTATTGCCATCGATCTCGCGGTCGGCATCGTCTTTCAGGTCGAAGTTGTGGTTGGCCTGCAAGCGAGCCGAACGTACATAGTCCGTCCAGCCAATAAAGGCAGTGGCGGAAGAGAGCGATGCATAGCGGGCGTCACGCTTCTCCCACTCCCCTTGGTCGTTCTCCTGCTCGGAACGCACTAGGTGCAGAGTGCCCCCTGCCTCCAGGCCATTATCAAAGTAACGGGTCACGGCGCTTTCCAGGCCGAAGTCGCGTTTCTTCTCATCGACGACGCTGACGCTTAAATCCTCGGCATTCTCTACCGCTTTGTCCGACCAGGCGTAGTAAAGCGCTGTTTGGGTCGTCCAGTTGCCACCCTGGTAGCGCCAGCCTAGCTCTATCTGATCCGTCTCGATGGCAGATAACGGGTTGTTATCGACACTTACGTCGGGGCTCTTGCCGTAATATTTGGCAGGATCTGGCAGTTCGAAGCCCTGGCTAAACTGCAGCCAGTTCTGGTGACCGTTGCCGTAGTCGTAGAGGGCGCTGGCATTGAAGAGCGTTGCTTCATAGTCATTCTCGCCGCCAGGAATCCCCTGGAATTCATCCACCTCGACGTCCATATGCTGCTGCCGCAACCCTGCGGAGAGCTTGAGCGCCTGGGTGGCCTGCCAGTCGCCCTGGAGGAAGCCTGAAAGCCCGTCCACTTGATAACCGGGGTAGCGAGGCTCAACCCCCGATGCCTGCTGAACCAGGCCGCCGGAAGCATCCGATATGTCGGTATCGAACAGCATCTGGCTGGCATCGAAGGTTTCACGATCCAGATCGAGGCCGTAGGTTAGCGAAACGTCATCACCCAGGCGCGATTCAAACAGCGCTTTGATGCCGCTTAAATCGGTGTTTTGTTGCGAGGCGCGAAATTGCAGGCCGTCGGCGACTGGGTAGGGAAATGCCTGGAAGCTGGACTCCTCCTCCCGGTGGAATGCCTGCAGGTAGAAGTTTTGCCCCCACAGGTTGGCGTGGTGATAGTTGACGTTGACGAGCTTACGGTCGGTTTCCGGATCGCGCTGTGAACGGTAGCCATCGCGAATTTCGGCATCGTTCAAGTTGGGCGTGGCAGCGTCGAGGTTGGGAAAGTAAACACCCCGGTCACCTTCATAGCCTGAACGGTACAGCTGGGCACCCAGTTCCAGACTCTGTTCATCGGTCAAGCGGAAAGAGAGGTTGCCCAATACATCAATGCTGCGATTATCCTGTAGGTCGGTCTGGGCGATATCGGGAAAGATTTCCTGGCCGCTGCCGTCATAGTGGCGGCCGTTGTCGCCAATGGCGGTACCCAGATAGCCTTGAACCCGCTCGTTACCACCGCTGATGGATTGTGCGAGGCGTCGATCTATGTCATCGCTGTTGTTGAAGCCGGTGGTGATGCCTGCTTCAGTACGCCAGTTCAGGCCTTCTTCACCTTTGCGGGTAATGATATTGATCAAGCCCCCCGTAGCACCGCCGCCATACAGGCTGCTGGCGCCGGAAAGCACTTCCACGCGCTCAATATTGAAGGGATCGATGGCATCGAACTGTCGGGAAAGCCCACGGGAACTGTTCAGCGATACGCCGTCGATGAGCACCTGCACGCCCCGGCCTCGCATGTTTTGCCCATAATTGGTGCGCCCTTGCGGCGCCAGATCCAACCCCGGTACCAGATGCCCCAATGCTGTCTTTAGGTCTGCACCATTGCGGGTCTGCTGTTGCAGCATCTCTTTGTCAATTACCCATACAGCACCGGGAATTTGACTGATCTGACTAGGAGTGCGCGATCCAACGACCACCATGGTCTCGTCGGCGCTAGACGCAGTATTTTGGGCGAAAACGCCATTGGAGAAGCTCAGTAACAGGCCGGTGCCAACAAGCCCAGATATTGAAACAGACGACGGCGAAAAGAAAGGCTTTGCAAAAGGCAGCTTTGCAACAGATAGGTTTGATAGTGACAGGGCGTGCATAGTGAACAATCCGCAGACGGTAAGAAAATCAAAGGCGGAGAGTATCACCACGAAAAACAAAGTCAACGATAGTGATTCGTATTTATTTTGCGGTGCGCGCAGCAATAGGCCATTTCCCTATTGCTGCTAATGAAGCTTGAACGTTAAGCGGGTTTATTCTTCTCGTCTTCTGCATCTGATTCCGGCGCATGCTGCTCTGGAACTGGTGGGGCTTCAGCTTCGAGCGGCGTGGACGTCGTTGGCGCGGAGGCATCAACGGCTGCTTCAAGGTTAGCGACTTGGCGCTCTAACGCCTCTACCCGCGAACGGGTGCGCTGCAGTACATCCATTAAAATGTCGAAATCTTCCCGTGAGACAAGCTCCAGGCGGTCGAAGGCGCCACGCACGACTTGCTGCACGCCCTTTTGAATATCTTCTGGCGCCTGGGAGGCGTTTTGTAAACGGTCACCAATCTGCTGGGCCAAGCGGCTAATACGGTCTTGAGGCGCCATCGTTCTCTCCTAGATAAACCTGCTTTAAATATTGCTTACCGGTAAGGATACGCAACAGTTGGCGAATTCGCATGTATCGCGTGCTTTTACTGCTTAACCCAGGGTGTGCATCGAAATAGAGCAGGCTACTTTTGCTTACGCTCTTTTTTGGTGCAATAGCGGTGGTGTGAGAATGGATTTGCTCAGATTTAGCTCTGAGCTGCACTTTTGATGACGGCTAATTGGCTGACTTATAAGCAAAAAAAGTCAGCTGGCACAGTATGCGCATTATCGGTTCAGGTGCTTATTCTGGCGGCTGTGCCGCTACCAATCTAGCAGGACTTATCCAGCAGGGGAGATCCGGGATGAAACTCATCACCGCTATCATCAAGCCATTTAAGCTCGACGACGTTCGTGAGGCATTGGCCGACAACGGCGTTCAGGGCATTACGGTCACTGAAGTTAAAGGTTTTGGCCGTCAGAAAGGGCATACCGAGTTGTATCGTGGCGCGGAGTACGTCGTCGACTTTCTACCCAAGGTAAAAGTGGAAGTGGCCGTAGACGACGCCCGTTTGGAGAGCGTATTGGATGCAATCTGTAGTGCGGCTAACAGCGGCAAGATCGGTGACGGCAAGGTGTTTGTGACACCGCTTGAAGACGTTATTCGGATTCGGACAGGCGAGCGCGGTGCAGACGCCGTTTAACGCTGCTTTTTCGGATCATTTCTATAGTTCAACGGGGAACTTACAATGAATGAGTTGACTGATCTGAGCTACGCGCTCGATACGTTCTACTTTCTAATTTGCGGTGTGCTCGTCATGTGGATGGCGGCAGGCTTCTCCATGTTAGAGGCGGGCTTAGTACGCTCCAAAAACACCGCTGAGATCCTGACCAAGAATATCGCGCTGTTTGCCATTGCCTGCACCATGTATCTGCTGGTGGGCTACTACATCATGTACTCCAGCAGCGCTGGCGGCTTCCTGCCCAATCTGGGCTTCTTGATTGGCGCTGAAAACAGTGTGGATGCGGTTACCGCAGGCGGCGATGACGCGCCCTACTACTCCATGCGTTCTGACTTCTTCTTCCAAGTCGTGTTCGTGGCAACCGCCATGTCAATTGTGTCGGGTGCCGTCGCTGAGCGTATGAAGCTGTGGGCATTCCTGGCCTTTGCTGTGGTAATGACCGCGTTTATCTATCCGGTGTCTGGCTACTGGACTTGGGGTGGCGGCTGGTTGTCTGAAGTGGGCTACTCTGACTATGCGGGTTCCGGCATTGTGCACCTTGCCGGTGCGGCGGCTGCGTTAGCGGGTGTGATCGTGCTAGGCCCACGTAAAGGTAAATACGGTAAAGACGGTTCTATCCACGCTATTCCCGGTGCCAACATGCCGCTGGCAACGCTGGGTACCTTCATTCTGTGGATGGGCTGGTTCGGTTTCAATGGCGGTTCCGAGCTCAAACTTGCGGCTGTCGATTCTGCTAACAACGTGGCTCAGGTGTTTGTAAACACTAATGCAGCAGCGGCGGGTGGTGTGATTGCGGCACTGATCTTGGCCAAACTGTGGTTCCGCAAAGCTGACCTGACCATGGCATTGAACGGTGCCCTGGCTGGCCTAGTGGCTATCACCGCTGATCCGCTCTCTCCGACCGCACTGAGCGCTACCATTATCGGCGCAATTGGCGGCATCATCGTGGTCGCAGCCATCGTCACCCTCGATAAAGTGAAGCTGGATGATCCGGTCGGCGCGATCTCGGTTCACGGTGTTGTCGGTATCTGGGGCGTGCTGGCAGTGCCGCTGAACAATGACGGCGCATCATTCGGTGCCCAGATCATCGGTATCGTAGGTATCTTCGCTTGGGTATTCCTGGCCAGCCTGGTGGTATGGCTCATCCTGAAAGCCATCATGGGCATCCGGGTTAGCGAAGAAGAAGAGTATGAAGGCGTGGATATCGCTGAGTGCGGTCTCGAAGCCTATCCCGAATTTGGCATTAAGAAATAAACAGCGGTATTAAGAAATAACTTAATGCTGACCTAGTGAGCTGGCGTGCTCCTTCTAGCCTCCCCTTAGTGGGAGGCTTTTTTATTCTCTGCCGATAGCGGTGTATGCTGGTAGTTAGCGGTTAACGGCTGCGATATTCGCAGCCGTTCAACCCGACCCCATCATGGCCACCCAGTTAGAGGATATGGTAATGAAATTGATCACAGCGATTATCAAGCCGTTTAAGCTCGACGATGTACGCGAGTCGCTCTCCGATATCGGCGTTCAGGGTATTACGGTGACGGAAGTGAAGGGCTTTGGGCGCCAGAAAGGGCATACCGAGCTGTATCGTGGTGCTGAGTATGTGGTGGACTTCCTGCCCAAGGTGAAGCTGGAAGTCGCCGTGGACGACGACATGGTCGAGCAGGTGATTGATGCCATCACCCAGGTGGCGAACACAGGTAAAATCGGCGACGGCAAAATCTTTGTGATGCCGCTGGAGCAGGTGATTCGTATCCGTACTGGCGAAACGGGCAAAGACGCGGTTTAACGGTGAAGGGTAAGGTGTGAATGGTAAGTAGTGCCGAGTAGACAAAGCCCCTGTGGATGCTCTCCCCAGGGGCTTTGTATGAGTGATGCGATCATTCTGGCGGCTATAAACTTTTTTCTATTCACCACTCATTCATTACGATTCACTATTTACGTCTCACTTCTCGACAAACGCACGCTCGATGACGTAGTCGCCCGGCTCGCCCATGCGC
Organism: Vreelandella titanicae; assembly: GCF_014697095.1. NCBI lineage: Bacteria > Pseudomonadati > Pseudomonadota > Gammaproteobacteria > Oceanospirillales > Halomonadaceae > Vreelandella > Vreelandella titanicae. The sequence goes on from NZ_CP059082.1 coordinate 1,272,059, forward strand.
GGCGAGATATTCAGACCCAGCTCGTCAAGTAGCGCGCTGGTATCGTCCAGCATGGCGGGGCTGCCGCAGATCATTGCGCGATCCTGGCGCGGATCAATGGGCGGCAGGCCGGTGTCTTCAAACAGCTTGCCCGTACGGATATGGTCGGTTAGGCGCCCCATGGTGTGGAACTCCTCCCGAGTAACGGTGGGGTAGTAGACCAGCTTTTCAGCGATGTCTTCACCCAGGTATTCATGGGCTGGCAACTCTTTGGTGATAAAGTCGGCGTAGGCCAATTCAGAAACTTCCCGCACACCGTGAACCAGCACTACCTTCTCGAAGCGCTCGTACACTTCAGGATCCTGGATCAGGCTCATAAACGGCGCCAAGCCGGTACCGGTGGAGAGCATGTAGAGGTTGCGGCCCGGCAGTAGGTCATCGCATACCAGTGTGCCGGTGGGCTTGCGGCTAACCATGATCTGATCGCCTACTTTCAGGTGCTGAAGGCGTGAAGTGAGCGGGCCGTCGGGTACTTTAATGCTGAAGAACTCAAGGTGGTCTTCGTAGTTGGGGCTGGCAATGGAGTAAGCGCGCATCAGCGGCTTGCCGTTCACTTCCAAACCAATCATCACGAACTGACCGGTTTTGAAACGCAGGCTGCGCTCGCGGGTGGTGCGGAAGCTGAACAGGGTATCGTTCCAGTGATGGACGCTAAGCACTTCTTCCAGAGCAAACTTACTCATGCCGTTTTCTCCATTAGTCGATGCTGGCGCTAGTCCGCATCGGTCATATTCTTAAAAAGAATAAAAATGATTAAATATGTTGCCAGCAAGTCTAAGCAAAGGGTGGTATATCTGTTAAGCGAATTATATTGATAACGGTTATCTGAAAAATAGATATAAATCAAATAAAGGTCAGACTCTATGCACTACACCCTGCGGCAGTTGGAAGTCTTTGTGGCGGTTGCTCAGCATGAGAGCGTCTCCCATGCGGCGCGGGCGCTGGCCATGTCTCAGTCGGCAACCAGCACGGCGCTTGCGGAGCTTGAGCGGCAGTTCGACTGCCAACTGCTGGATCGGATTGGTAAACGCTTAAAACTTAACGCACTGGGTTTTCAGCTGTTGCCCAAAGCGGTGGCGCTGCTGGATCGCGGCGAAGAGATTGAAGAGCTTCTACGTGGCCAGAAAGGGGTTGGGTCGCTGGATGTAGGGGCTACGCTGACCATTGGCAACTACCTGGCCACGCTGCTGATCAGCGATTTTATGCAGCGCCACCCCGGTAGCCGGGTGCGCTTGGCAGTGCGCAATACGCGCCATATTATCGAAGGCGTGCGCCAGCACTCGCTGGATTTAGGCTTGATCGAGGGGCAGTGCGACGATGACATGATCATCAGCCAACCCTGGGTGGAAGATGAGCTGTGCGTGTTTTGCTCGCCGCGACACCCACTGGCAGGCCGCGAGCACCTTGAACTTGAACAGCTGCTGCGTGAGGACTGGATTATGCGCGAAGAGGGCTCTGGCACCCGCATGACTCTGGAGCATGCCGCGCGCCACCGCCGCAGCCGGTTTAACACCCTGCTAGAGCTAGAGCATACGGAAGGTATTAAGCGTGCCGTGGAGTCAGGGCTGGGGATTGGCTGTGTCTCGCGCCTGGCACTGCGAGATGCCTTCCGGCGCGGCAGCTTGGTGCCGCTGCCTACGCCGGAGTTGGATCTAAAGCGTCAGTTTACGTTTATCTGGCACCGGCACAAATACCTCACCACCGGCGTGCGCGAATTTCTGCGCCTGTGCCGTGAAATGACCGCTGGGGCCAAGCGCAGCGACGATATTGCGCTGCCGCCGATTCCTTAAGCGTTTATCGCTCAGTCAATTCGGGAGCAGGCAACTGATGGTTGCTAGGGGCGTTTTTTGGCTCAAGTGTAAAGCCGCCTACCAGCGCAGCGAGCCTATCCGCCTGATCGTTTAGCTGTTCAGCGGCGGTCGTCGACTCCTCCACAAGCGCGGCGTTTTGCTGGGTCATTTGGTCTAGGTCGGTGACGGCAATGCTCACCTGGCTAATGCCCTCGCTTTGTTCTCGAGCGGCCGTACTGATATCTCCCAACATTTGCGTTACCCGCGTGACGCTTTCTGCTAATTCGTGCATTGCCGACTCCGCATCTCGAACCATTTGGGTACCGCTTTCAACCTTGCCAGCCGAAGTATTAATACGCTGGCGGATATCCTTGGCGGCTTCGCTACTGCGAGAGGCTAATTTGCGAACTTCGTCGGCGACCACGGCAAACCCACGACCGTGTTCGCCAGCCCGGGCGGCTTCCACAGAAGCATTCAGGGCAAGCAGGTTAGTCTGAAAGGCGATGCCGTCGATGACGGTCACGATGGCCTGAATTTCATCGGAATTGGAGCGAATATCATCCATCGTTGCCACGACTTGCTCAAACGCGCTGTCGGTACGCGAGGCTAACTGCGAGGCGGTTTGTGAAAGCCCACTGGCTTCTTGCGAGGCGTGAGTGGTATGGCTAACGGTGCTGCTGATTTCTTCCATCGCAGAGGAGGTTTGCTGCAGGCTGGCAGCGGCCTGTTCAGTGCGCCGTGAGAGGTCGTGGCCACCTTGAGTAATTTCATTAGCCGCGTGGTTGACGGCTTCACTACTACGGCGCACATCCAGCAGAATAACCTGAATTTTTTCTGCAAAGGCATTGAACTGCTCAGCTACCGCGGCACTTTCATCTCGCCCATGCACCGGTAGACGTTGGGTAAGGTCACCATGGCCTGAAGCAATCTCTGCCATGCGGCTTGCAAGCCGCTTAAGAGGCCGTGCGATTCGCCCGCCAATCCACCATAGCGCTGCCACCCCCAATGCTGCCAGAAGTAGCCCTACTACCGTCATGCCCAGCGTATTTTGCTGGCGCTGCTCGCTGAGAACTGCTTGCAGCTCGCCTAACTCCGCAAGCGCTACGTCTTCAGGGAGCTGGAGTACCAACACCCAGGGGAGGCGAGTATCGCCAATGGTAATAGGCTGATAGCGCTGCAGTAGACCATCGTTAACGCTGCTTTGCAGGCTACCTTGCTCTGATGCCTCTCGGATGCCCGCGAGAATTGTACTGCTAAGGGAGTCACTGGCAGGCGAGCCCAGACTCTCTACGCCTGCCGTGTCGGCGACTAGCCCCCCACTTCCCGCGACGAGAGCCATGCGCCCAGCGCCTTCGTATAGCGCTTGGTTGGCATCGCTTAGCAGGGTTTGGATAAAGTTAAGGGAGAGGTCTACCCCCGCAACGCCACGAAACTCGCCATCCACCAAAATGGGGGCGTTAAACGAAGTGACCAGTTGCGTCTCGCCGCCATAGTCATAAGCCGCCGGATCGATAATGCAGGGAACTAGGGTTTCACGAGGGCAAAGATAGTATTCGCCTTCCCGAACGCCGCTGGGAAGGCGTTCTTCACTCTCCATGGTATCTCCCAGCGGCAGCACTTCTAGCGTTTCATCCTCGGTGCGGTACCACCAGGGCATAAAGCGACCGCTACCGTCATGGCCATAGCGCTCATCTCCTGCATATCGTGCGTCGTCACCAAACGCATTGGGCTCCCAGCCGATAAATGCATCCAGCAGTGTCGGGTTGTCGGCCACAGTTTGGCGCACTAAGTTAGATAGTTCGCGGCGGTTCAGGTAAAGCGAGCGGCGCCCCTCTTCATCCTCCATACCCATCAAAGCATTAGTAGTCGCCAATTGATTGGCGATAGTCATGGCATTGTTGAGTTCGCGCTGAATACGCCCGCCCTCTGCTTCGGCAATGGCATCCAAGCGCGCATTCAATGCACTTTCCATCAATGCGCCGGTATGCTCATTCACCGTTTGCTGGGTGCGGGCCGCGGCGACCAAGTTATAGATGACTAGCGCAGCCACAATCGCGAGCAAGCAAGGGCCCGCAAGTGCGACGACAAAAGAGCGTAACGAACGAAAATGCATAGCGTTACCCCTTAAGTAATGTGATGGCGGTGGTTGTCATGTGCTTGGTACTGCACTTGCAGGGCAGGTGCCGCGGCGTGAGACAGCTTAAAACTACTGATAGTGCCTGCCAGATGATCGGCCTGTTCTTTTAGTTGCTCGGCGGCGGTCGTGGACTCTTCCACCATGGCCGCGTTTTCCTGAGTCATGCGATCCAGTTCTGCGACGGCAATGTTGACCTGATTGATGCCATCGCTTTGCTCGCTGGTGGCCGCATTGATCTCCTCCAAAACATCGGTAACGCGGGTAATATGCGCGACGATGTCTTGCATGGTAGATCCCGCATTACGCACTAAAGTGGTGCCATTGTTAACCTTGGTTTGAGAGTCCTCAATCAGCTTTTGAATATCGTTGGCGGCATCACTGCTACGCCCAGCCAGCTTGCGTACTTCGTCGGCCACCACGGCAAAACCACGGCCATGCTCGCCAGCGCGGGCAGCTTCCACCGACGCGTTAAGCGCCAGCAGGTTGGTCTGGAAAGAGATGCTGTTCATTAACGTGACGATTTCACCGATTTTATCGGAGGCGTGGGTAATGTCTTCCATAGTGGTAACCACATTCGCCACCACCTTGCCGCCTTCGTTGGCTACTTCTGAGGCAGTTTGAGAGAGCTTGTTGGCTTCCTGAGCCGAGGCAGCAGTGTGCTGCACGGTGCTGGTGATTTCTTCAATCGAAGCGGACGTTTGTTGCAGGCTAGAGGCGGCGTTCTCGGTGCGGCGTGATAAGTCCTGGCCACCCATGGCGATCTCATTGGCCGCGTGGTGAACAGATTCACTGCTGGTGCGTACATCGATTAATACGGCCTCCATTTTACCTACGAAACGGTTGAAGGCCTTGGCAATTTGAGTGACTTCATCATTACCCTCTTCGGGCAAGCGTCGGGTTAAATCGCCCTCTCCCGATGCGATATCATCCATCGCATTACGAACTCCCAGCAAGCGGCGTAGCAGCAGAGAAAGCAGCAAACCGAAGACCACTGCCGTGATTGCGGCCACAATCAGCAGCGTGACTATCGATGTAGTGGCGATGGCGCGCAGGCCCGCTGTTGCCTCGTGTTCGTCCAGTGCCACAATCAACTGCCAGCCACTGCTACCACCCACGTTATTGCCCATCAGCAACGTATCGCTGTTTTGCAGTGAAAGCGATTGGGGTTCATCGGCTTGGGCGATTTCGCTAAGCCGGGTGTTGGTCAGTTCATCGCTCAAACGTGTGGAAGGTTCGAGCGTCATGTCAGCGTCAGGATGCGCGATCAGGGTGCCGTCTTCAGTGGTTAAAAAGCCGAAACTGGACGGCGTAGGGGCAATGCCGGTAACAATTTCGATCACATCCTCAATAGTAATATCCGCACCAATGACTGCGGCCAGCTGCCCATTACGGTAGAAAGGGCGTGCAAAGGTAACGATTAAGCCCCCCGTTTGGGCATCAGTGTAAGGTGCCGTAATAATGGTCTCTTGCGCTTCGGCTGCGCCTTGGTACCAGGGCCGCTGACGCGGGTCGTAATCGCTGGGGGGCTGCCATCCATCGGAAAAAATAGCGTCTGGTGTGGAAGGATAAGCAATGTAGGCTGTCATAAAGCTGCCTGAGCCAGCCAGTTGTCGAAGTGCGGCAAGTGGCTCATCGCTATTGGCTGCATCATCCATGCTGGAAAGCATGGTATAGCGTGCGTTAAACCACTCGTTGATAGCTTGCGTATTACCGTTAACCACGGCGCTAAGATTGCGCGTTATTTGCTGGCTATTATGGTGTTTTACGGTGGTGTAACTGGCAATGCCGTTAATCACCAGGGCGAGGGTAATCGCCACTAATGCGGCCAATAGGATGCGTGCTCGGAGGGTAGATAGCATGGTCGCTCTCGACGTAGAAGTGCATGTCAGTACTCAGGGGGAGGTACCGTTTATAATGTCTTCTAGGCTATCGGCGAGAGCGACCCTTTCTTTAGTCTTACATGGGCTTTAAGTTTTGGATATTACTAGCGTAAATCACTAACTGCTTGTTGGATATCGGCCATTGAAGCTTTACTTAGATCTTTTGATAGGGAATGAATCACCAGCTTTTGGGTAGGGGCATCGAGTTTATCGCGTAAAAGCCCTAAAAATTTAGGTGGCGCCACCATAATGAGCTTCTTCATACTGTTGCCTACTCGAGCACTATAAAGTCGCTGAGCGACCTCCTTCGCAAACAGCTCGTTTTCGTGCTTAGTAGCCGTTCCCTCTTCGCCAGCCGAGCGAGAGGTAGTGGACATCGACTCATGCACATCGCCTCGACCGTCGGTGACCAAGTCACCTTCGTGTAGACGTCCTTCAGCGTGAACCATGCTTTCTTGCTCTGCCAACGTTAAGGCATCTCGGGTAAAAATGCGTGCGCGAGCGGCGTCGGCTACCACGATATAGGTTGTCATCGCTGTGCATACTCCATGTCGTTGATGGTCATCTAACCATGGCAAGCGTTTGGCGTTAGGTCAAACGCTTGCCTCGGCTTAAGCAACGTGGGTTACAGCACCTTGCTACGCAGCAAGCTGGTGACGGCTTCACCAATCAGTACCAGCACAATAATGGCAATCAAAATGGTCGCCACGGTAGGCCAGGCAAAGGTGTCAATTGCGCCCTGGAGGATAACGCCGATACCCCCGGCGCCCACCAACCCAAGTACCGTCGATTCGCGGATATTGATATCCCAGCGGAGGATGACGATGGCAAAAAACGCGGGCATGACCTGAGGCACGATTGCATAGGCGACCACTTTGGCCTTGGAGGCCCCGGTGGCTTCCATGGCCTCTACGGGGCGCCGGTCAATCTCCTCTATTGCTTCGCCCATCAGCTTGCCGATAAAGCCAATCGAGCGAAACATGATGGCGAGTATGCCCGCTAATACCCCAGGGCCAAAAATGGCCACGAACAGCAGCGCCCAGATGATGGTGTTCACCGAACGGCTTGAGACCAGAATGAAGCGACCAAACCACAAACAGGCGCGGTTGGGGGTAGTATTCTGGGCGGCGATGTAGGCCACCGGGAGCGCCAGGAAAATCGTCAGAAAGGTAGCCAGCGTAGCGATATGCACGGTCTCGATCAGCGCTGCGATAATGCCATTGAGCCCCGCCGCACTGGGTGGCCACATGCGTGCGCCAAGCCCGGAGATTTGGTTGGGCGCATCCCACACCCAGGGCCAGAAAATATCAATATCGCGCACCGCCCAAACCACTAACATCAAGGTAGCTAGCAGAACGGCGTAACGAATCAGGCGCTGTTTGCGGTCATAGCGTTGCCAAATACGATCGGCAAGCTGCTGTGCGTGATCTACCATATTTTTTTCCTTACCCAGCCGCTGACACCTTCACTGAGCAAAATGACCGCGATGATAATGAGCAGAATCGCAAAGGCGAAATCGTAGTCGTAACGCCCAAAGGCATTCATCAGGGTGCCGCCAATTCCGCCTGCCCCAACGATTCCGACCACCGCTGATGCGCGCAAGTTACTATCCAATTGGTACATGGATAGCCCTACCTGGCGTGGCAGAATTTGCGGAAAGACCGCATAAAACAGAATGGCCACATAGCCAGCGCCGGCGGCTTTCATCGCCTCTACTTGGCCCCAATCAATCTCCTCGATCTCTTCGGCGAGCAACTTGCCCACAAAGCCGATGGAGTAGAGTGTCAGAGTCAGAATACCTGCGAGTGGGCCAAATCCAACGGCAGCGACAAACAGGATGGCAACAATTACCGGATGAAAGCTGCGCGATACGATAATCACCGACCGGCCAATCACATAGATAGGCATTGGGGCGATATTACGTGCCGCCATCACGGCAAAGGGAATAGAGAGTAAAACCCCCAATAGCGTCGCCAGAATGGCGATTTGAAAGCTCTCTTTAAAGCCTGTTAGCAGCAGCTCGTAGCGCTCTAGGCTGGGTGGGAAGCCGCCGCTAAATATGCGTGCCGCGCGGGGCAACCCTTCAGAGATCCGTGCCCAGTTGAACGGCAGCGAGCCGAACGCCCAGACCAGATAAACCACGGCAACCACGATTAACCCATAGCGTAGCAACGGGTTGGCAATGAACGGCGGCTTTCGCCAGGTGCGGGGCGCCGTTGAAGGGGCCTCAGGCGGAGTCATGTGAGGGCTCCTCCGCTGGCGTATCGGTAATCGCGTCGTCCGGCGCTTCAATGCCTCCGTAGATGGCGTCTAACGCGTCTTTGTTGAAATCGGCAGGCAACCCATCAAAGATCATCTTGCCGTGGCGTAGACCCACAATCCGCTCGGTATAGGTTTTGGCCTGTGCGACGTTGTGGATATTGATGAGTACTGGCAGCGAGAGCTCACTGGCCAGGCTTTGCAGCAGTATCATGATCTGCTCGGAGGTGCGTGGGTCGAGCGAGGCAGTTGGTTCGTCCGCCAGCAGAACATCAGGCTCTTGCATCAGGGCTCGCACGACGCCTACCCGCTGGCGCTCGCCACCGGATAGCTCATCAGCGCGCTTGTTGGCGTAATGAGCGATTCCCACCCGCTCCATCAGCACAAACGCACGCTCAATATCGGCCTGAGGGTAGCGGCGGGATATTGCTTGATAGAGATTGACGTAACCCAACCGCCCGGCCAACACGTTCTCCATCACGGTCAAGCGATCCAGTAGGTTAAAGCCTTGGAACACCATACCGATCTTGCGGCGAGCACGGCGCAGCTCGGCGCCTTTCAGGTTCACCAGCTCATTGCCGTTGAGTTTGATCGAGCCGGAGGTTGGCTCGACCAGGCGATTGATACATCTCAGCATGGTGCTTTTACCCGCACCCGAGGCGCCTACGATAGAAACAACGCTGTTTCCCTCTACCTTGAGGTCAAGCCCTTTCAGCACGGCTTCATCGTGGCCATAACGTTTGACCAGATTGGTAATTTCCAGCATGTGTCCGCTTCCATCGTCGAGACAATAACCGCACCGCCGGCGGCGGTGCGCTACGTTTACTCTTCCAGGTTTTCTGGCGTATAGCTCACGTTATTGGCCGCTTGGATGGTACGAATTACCTGCCAGTTGTCTTGGTAGTTGATGGGTATGAATTTCTCGACGCCCTCAAACTCTTCACCAAGTTCGGTGCCGACAAAATCAAAGCTAAAAAAGGCTTCCTCTATTTTCTCGACCAGGTCGGGATGCAAGTTGTGCGCGTAGTTATAGGAGGTAGTGGGGAAACGGTCGGATTCGTAGATCAGGCGCACGTCTTCTTCATCGTAAAGACCGCGTGCTGCCATCCGCTCGACGACTTCTGAGGCCACGGGGGCCGCATCGTAATCCTTGGCCACCACGCCCAGCATGGATTGGTCGTGGCTACCCGAATAGACCACTTCGTAATCCTCATCGGGAGTGATGCCGAGTTCCGGCAGCAGCGCACGAGGGGCTAAATTGCCCGAGTTTGAGGTGGGTGAGGTATGGGCAACGCGTTTGCCTTTGAGATCCTCAACCTCGTGGATATCAGAGTCGACATGAGTAAATAACTGCAGGGTGTAACCGAATTGGCCGTCATCAGAGCCCATCAAGGCAAACGGCACGGCACCGGCCAAATTCACCGCAAACGGCGTAGGGCCAGTGGAAAAACCAGCGATATGCAGCCGACCGCTGCGCATGGCTTCAACTTGGGCAGCGTTTGACTGTACGGCGAAGAAACGCACATCCCGTTCGGTAACCTCGGCCAAGTGATCGATAAACGGCTGCCAGATATCCGAATAGATAGCCGGATCCTCTACGGGGGTATAAGCAAAAATCAGCGTGTCTGGATTGACCCACTCAGCCTCATCGGCAGGGCGATCCGCCACCATATCGCCATCTTCATCACAATAGATGGTATCCAGGGCGCCACGTTCGCACTCCGCGAAGGCATGGGTAGAGAGCAGGGTGAGCGGTAGTAGGGATGTAGCGATAAGTATCGCAAGCGGGCGCTGGCGGAAGAGCGAAGTTGTCATGGTGAGCCTCGTTTGTGCGTTATTGTTGTGTTCTTGCTATGGGTCAGGCTGTATTTCCTTGGCTGCGTTTTGCCACTATTGAAAGCGGAAACTGTTTCGTAAGTGGACATTCCGCGTCAAGGATGGTTATTTTCGAAAGTAGACACCTTCAATCTAGGGTTTGTGACAAACTTATGTCAAATACTTTACAGCCGCTCTCCGACCATTGGCGCAACCGCTATTTATTCATGCGCCACGGCCATAGTCAGGCTAATCAACAGAGGGTGATTGTCAGCTCGCCGGGGCGCGGGGTGGAAAACTTTGGTCTCTCCGAGCATGGTGAGCAACAGCTTGCCCAGCTCGTTGCCGACTGGCAGTGGCCTGTGCCGACCCGCGTGGTGCATTCAGACTTTTTGCGTACCACCCAAACCGCTGCGCATGTGGCGGCCAGGTTCGAGTTGGTACCCAGCGTGGATACGCGCTTGCGGGAACGAAATTTTGGCGAACTAGAGGGGTTGGGGGACGAGCACTATCCCAGTGTATGGGCGTTAGATGCCGAGGATGCTGAACACCAGCACCATGGAGTAGAAGCGTTGAGCCGGGTGGCGAGCCGTATGCAGGCGGTGATCGGTGATTGGGAACAACAGGTAAGCGGGGAAGTCATTCTGCTCGTCAGTCACGGTGATCCGCTGCAAATTCTGCTGACTGCCCTGGCCGGGAAACCGCTGACGTCCCACCGTGAGCAAACCCCGTTAGCACCCGCTAGCATTACTCTTTATGGGCATGGCGTGTAATCCACTAAAAGCTGTGTGGTAGTCTCTAAGAAAAGTAAAGAGAACCTGCTATGCCTGCTCCTTTTTCGCCGGATGCGCCGAGCCTGCTGAATGCCCTTGCTGTGGGCAGCCGCGCGCTCATCGACGCGCACTTTTGGAGTGAGGGCGTCGATCAGCTATTGGCGGCGCTAGGGGAAGCGTCGGGTGTCAATCGGGTGTGGATATTTCAAACCATAGAGCGCAACCCAAACGGTGTCTTGCAGGATTTTGTTTTTGAGTGGGCATCTTCATCGCACTATCGTGAGCGAACGCAAAAACGCTTTCGCTTTTTTACCACGCTGATCGATGATCCCGAGTATGAGGAAATGGTCAATCGTCGGGAGCGTGGTGACTCGCACACCTGTATTACCTCGCAGGTGGATTTGGGGTCGCTGCGCGACAATTTGGAAAGCCAGTCGATTTTATCGATGGTGACCGTTCCGATTATGGTGGATGGTCAGTGGTGGGGCACTTTGGGCTTCGATGACTGTGAGCGTGAAGTTGACTGGGAGGGAGCGGGGTTGCAGGCGCTAGTGATCGGCGCTGAACTGATCGCTTCGGCTATTTATCGTCAGCAGCTTACCCGCAGGCAGCGGCAGGTTGATCTGCTGCAGCAGGTCGCCGCCTGCGGCACCTGGGAGATTAATACTCGCAGTGGCGCAACCTGGTGCTCTTCGGCGTTGCTGCTTTCGCTGGGTTATCCTGGTGATTATGCAAGGCTCCCATTGCGCCGCTTACTGGCTCACGCCATGCCCACTGACCGCTTACGGGTGTTTGGTTTGATCCGCGAGTGCCAACAGCGGCTGCAAACCCAATGCCGCATTGATGTTCAGCTCAGGGTCGCATCCGGGCAATGGCGTTGGCATGAGCTGGTGATGGAAAGCTACTACTCCGATGATGGCTATTTAGCGCGTATCGGCGGCCTAGTCATCGATATTAGTCAACGTAAAAAAAGCGAAGAGCAGGCCTGGGCGGCGGCGGAGTTTGACGCCTTGACCGGCACACGCAACCGACGTGGCTTGGCTAATCACTTAGCACAACTCAATGAGCAAGCTGAAGCGGCAGCCTATTATTTGCTGATGATTGATATTGATTACTTCAAACATATCAATGATCGCTACGGTCACCCCGCGGGGGATACGCTGCTGGTGGAGATGGCAAAGCGAGTACACGAGGCCCTGCGGCCCGAGGATTGTCTGGCAAGGTTCGGCGGTGAAGAGTTTGCTGTTACGGCGGGTGATTTATCGCACCAACAGGTAGTCCAGCTGGGTGAGCGTATTCGCCAACGAGTAGCCCAGCAGCCGTTTTACCTGACGGCGGGTGATTCGCAAGCGCCGATGATGGTGACACTCACCGTCAGCGTGGGGATTGCACCTCTGGCGCTCACCAGTGATTTAGACCACAGTCAGGCAGTAGCCGTTGCCCAGGCCGACCAAGCGCTCTATGCCGCCAAAGAGGCGGGGCGAAATCGCGTTGTGGCTCACTGGCAGCCGTGATGACGACGACTGATGAGGTTTATTGCTGCGACGGTGGAATCCAGGCAATCATATCGACTTCCACATCAGCGCCGCCAGCCAAGCCGGTTACCCCGATACAGGTGCGGGTGGGTAGAGGCTGGGGAAAGTAACTGGCGTAGACCTTATTCACTTCGTCGAAGTGGCCCATATTGGTAATGAACACCCGGGACTGCACCACATATTCGAAGGCACTTCCGACTTCTTCCAGCACAATCGCCAGGTTCTGCATTACCCGATGAGTCTGTTCGGTGAAGGTGCCCAAAAGCATCTCGTTGGTCTCTGGCACCGTCGGCATCTGGCCAGTGATAAAGACCAGATCACCTACGCGGCAGGCGTGGGAAAAAGGCGCAATCGGTTGCGGGGCGCGGTCGATAAACAGCTTTTCAATCATGCTTTTATCCTTTTTTGAATGATGTCGTTGCGAGGAGCGGAGCGACGAAGCAATCTTGTTTGTAGTGGCAGGAGGATAACTTCAAGATCGCCGCGCTACGCTCGCGATGACATGCTGTTTTTTTAAAGTCTGTTAACTATCATGGGCCTCAAGTGAGGCCCATGATGACGAACTTATCCACAGCTGCTTTGTCGCTGGGGCTGTGTATTAATGCCCCAGAATCTGGCTTAAGAACAGCTGGGTACGTTCAGACTGCGGGTTGTTGAAGAACGGCTCTGGCGCGTTCTCTTCAATGATTTGCCCCTGATCCATAAAGATCACCCGGTCGGCGACGGTTTTGGCGAAGCCCATTTCGTGGGTCACGCAGATCATGGTCATGCCCTCTTCCGCCAGTTCCACCATAACGTCCAGCACCTCTTTGATCATCTCGGGGTCGAGGGCGGAGGTGGGCTCGTCAAACAGCATCACGTCGGGGTGCATGCACAGCGAGCGGGCAATCGCTACACGCTGCTGCTGACCGCCCGAGAGTTGCCCCGGGTACTTAGTTGCCTGCTCGGCAATGCGCACCCGTTCTAGGTACTCCATGGCTAGCGCTTCGGCCTCTTTGCGGGGCTTCTTTTGTACCCACATTGGCGCAATACAGCAGTTTTCCAGCACTGATAAATGCGGGAACAAATTGAAGTGCTGAAACACCATGCCGACACTACGACGAATCTGCTCAATGCGCTTAACGTCTTGGGTCAGCGGTAGACCGCCCACCACAATTTCACCTTTTTGGTGCTCTTCAAGGTGGTTAATACAACGAATCAGCGTTGATTTACCCGAACCTGAAGGGCCGCAAACCACGATACGTTCGCCGCGTTTTACCTCAAGGTAGATATCCCGCAGTACGTGAAAATCGCCGTACCACTTGTTAACGTTATGCATCTCGACCATCAGGTCAGAAGCACTGGTGTCAGAGGTGTTGGTGGCTGCTTGTGTCATGTTGAAATCCTACTTAAAACGTAATGAGATGCGGCGCTCGTATTTAAACTCGAACTAGTGCTTATGGCCGGTGTTTAGCTTGCGCTCCAAGTACTGGCTGTAGCGCGACATGCTGAAACAGAATATCCAGAACACGAACGCGGCAAATACATAGCCCTCTACCGAGAAGCCCAGCCAGCGCGAGTCGGAAAGCGCCGCTTGCACAATGCCCAACAGGTCAAACAGCCCGATGATCATGACCAGGGTGGTGTCTTTAAACAGTGAGATAAACGTATTGACGATGCCAGGAATCATCATTTTCAGTGCCTGAGGCATCACGATTAGCCCCATGCGCTTCCAATACGTCATCCCCAGTGCCGCGGCGGCCTCATCTTGCCCTTTGGGAATCGCCTGCAAACCACCGCGAATAACCTCGGCCATATAGGCACTTTGGAACAGCGTCAGGCCGATTAGCGCACGTATAAGGCGATCCACGTTAAGTTCAGACGGCAGGAACAGCGGCAGCATCACCGAGGCCATAAACAGAATGGTGATTAGCGGCACACCGCGCCAAAACTCGATAAAAATCACGCAGAAGGTTTTGACGATGGGCATGTTCGAGCGTCGCCCAAGGGCTAATACAATGCCAATAGGCAGTGCGCCAATCATCCCCACGCTAGCCAGTAGCAGCGTCAGCATCAAACCGCCCCAGCGGTGGGTGGAAACACGCGGTAGATCAAAGTAGCCGCCGTGTAGCAGTACGTAGGCGATCACCGGGAAGATCAGCAGCGCAAACAGTGTCATCCAGCGCTTAAACGGCAGGCGCGGAATGACCATCCAGGCAATAATGCCCGCGAACATGGCAAACACGATGTTGGCGCGCCAATACTCCTCACTCGGGTAGAGGCCGTACATAAACTGGGAAAAGCGTGCGTTAACGAATACCCAGCAGGCGCCCACGCGTGTGCAGTCTTCGCGGCTGTCGCCCACCCAGTTGGCATCAATAAATGCCCACTGAACCGTTGGCACCACGAGTAGATAGAGCACGTACAGGCCCAGTAGCGTGAAGATGCTATTGATAGGGCCGTTGAACAGATTGCCTCGTAGCCAGGCAACCGGCCCAATGGTGCCTTTAGGAGCCGGGCGCTGAGGTATGGTTTCTTTATTGTGAATCATGGGGTCGCCTCCGGCCTAGCGTTCGACCAGCGCAACGCGAGCGTTGAACCAGTTCATGAACATGGACACCAGCAAGCTGATGATCAGATAAACCGCCATGGTCATGGCAATGACTTCGATTGCCTGACCGGTCTGGTTGAGCGTGGTGCCGGCAAAAACCGATACCAGGTCGGGGTAGCCGATGGCGGTGGCCAGTGACGAGTTTTTAATCAGGTTGAGGTATTGGCTGGTGAGTGGCGGAATAATGACGCGCATAGCCTGGGGAATGATGATTAGGCGCAGCACTAGCTTGCGCGGCAAGCTCAATGCCTGGGCGGCTTCCGTTTGGCCATGGGGGATGGCTTGGATGCCCGAGCGCACAATCTCCGCAATGAAGGACGCGGTATAGATAGACAGCGCCAGCCACAGGGCCAAAAATTCAGGGATAATGGTGATACCACCGCCGAAGTTAAAGCCGCGCAGTACCGGCATCTCCCAGGTCACCGGTACACCTGTAGCGACCAGTACCAGCAGTGGTAGGCCAAAGATAATCACCAGCGACATCCAGAAAACCGGTAGGCGCTTGCCGGTGGCTTCGTGACGGCGCTTGTTCCACATGACCAGTGCGATGCTGGCAATAATAGCCACCACGAAGGTGGCTGGGATAAGACCAAATCCTGACTCGAACAGAGGCTGAGGTAGGTACAGCCCGCGCACGTTCAGGAAAATGGCTTCACCAAAGGCCATGCTCTCTCTAGCGCTGGGTAACGTCCGCAGTACAGCAAAGTACCAGAAGAAAATTTGCAGCAGCAGGGGGATATTACGAAACGTTTCGATATACGCATTGGCTAGCCGAGCGATCAACCAGTTGGGCGATAGCCGCGCGATACCGACGATAAAACCAATAATCGAGGCAGCTAACACCCCCAATCCACCGACTAGCAGCGTATTGAGCAAGCCAATCACAAAAGTGCGGCCGTAGGTACTTTGGGAGGAGTACTCGATTAAGCTTTGACCAATACCAAAGCCGGCTGTGTTGCCCAGGAAGCCAAAGCCAGTGGTAATGCCGCGAGCATTCAGGTTGGCTTGGGTATTGCCGATAATATAGATCAGGAAAGCCGCGACAACGGCGACCAATATAAGCTGAAAAATAAGTGCGCGCTTAGCGCGGTCTCGCCAAAACGGCGGCTTGTGGCCAGCGGGGCGAATGTTGGGTCTTACAGACATGGATGGCGTCTCCGCTACACGGAAGGTCAATCAAATGGCCCGCCACGACCTTTAAACAGATACCTGTGAAGAGGGCGGCGGGCCGGGGTCAAGCGAGACGCTTAGCGAATCGGGGGAGCGTACTGGAAGCCGCCGTCTGTCCATAGGGCGTTGACACCGCGCTCAATTTCCAGCGGCGAGCCCATGCCCACGTTGCGGTCGAAGCTTTCAGCGTAGTTACCCACTTGGCTAATAATGTTGTAGGCCCAATCTGCTTCTAGGTTCATGCCTTCACCGTAGTTGCCGTCTTGGCCTAGCAAGCGAGCGATGTTGGGGTCTTCAGAGTTAAGCATTTCTTCAGCGTTTTCACTGGTGACGCCGTACTCTTCGGCGTTAATCATGGCGAACAGCGACCATTTCACAATGTTGAACCAAAGATCGTCACCCTGACGAACCACAGGGCCTAGTGGCTCTTTGGAGATAACGTCAGACAGGATCATCGAGGCTGAAGGATCGTCTAGCTGAATACGTAGCGCCGCTAGCTGAGAGGTATCGGAGGTTAGCACGTCACAGCGGCCGGCCTGATAGCCACCCACGGTTTGCTCAGAGGTATCAAATACGATCGGGTTGAATTCCATGTCGTTAGCACGGAAGTAGTCAGCCAGGTTCAGCTCGGTAGTGGTGCCAGACTGAATGCAGATGGAGGCGCCGTCGAGTTCATCAGCACCGGTAATACCCAGGTCACGGGATACCATGAAGCCCTGGCCGTCGTAAAAAGTAACCCCGGTGAAGTTCAGGCCCAGAGTAGTATCGCGGGTGGTGGTCCAAGTGGTATTACGTGATAGAACGTCGACTTCACCTGATTGCAGGGCGGTGAAGCGCTCTACGGCGTTGAGTGAAATATAGTTGACGGCTTCTGAGTCGCCGAGTACCGCTGCCGCTACAGCGCGGCATACATCAACGTCGATACCTTGCCAGTTACCGTCGTCGTCCGGAGCTGAGAAGCCCGGCAAACCATCGCTCACACCACACTGAACGGCACCACGCTCAATGGTATCTTCCAGGGTGTCGGCTTGAGCAGTTGCCATTCCCGCCAGGCTAAGTGAGCCAGCGGACGCCAGAAGCGCTAAGTGTTTTTTATTGAACATCTAGTTTCCCTCGAAGTTATTGGAATCAGCTATTGAAATCAGTTATTGAAACCAGTAGTTGAAATAGTTATGCATGCCGTAGCATGTCACTAAACCTAGCAAGGAAGATGCCAACAAGGGTACAGGCGTTAATTCAGCGCTTTTCAACGCTACTCAACGAATTCGAGACGAAGGTCTAGGTGCAAAAAGGTTACTGCCCACCTCGCATTGCACCGTTATAGGGCAAGCTGAGGTGGGCGGTAACACAAAGGCAGTTATTAGGCGTGGTTTACTCGGCTGCGAATGCCTTGCGCATAAACGGCGGGAGGGCGAGCGCACCGCGATGGGCGTCAACGCTATAGTATTCAAGCGGCAAGTCGTGGTTGGTGGCTGCCTGCTCGCGGAACGTATTCACGTCGGTGGCTTTACCCGCCAATGTTACGCTCCACCAGCCTGAAGGATATACCGGCTGCGGGAAGGGCAGCGTGGCAACGCTGTCAAAACCGGCTTTCAACATGTCGTTGCGCAGCTCTCGGATGATCGAGCCACTGTGGTAAAGCGGTGATTCGCTCTGCTGCACCATTACGCCGCCGCTTTTCAAAATACGGTGGCAGCGCTTGAGAAAATCGGTTTTAAACAGCCCTTCAGCGGGCCCAACCGGGTCGGTGGAGTCGATAATCAGCACATCGATGCTCTCATCAGGTGCATCGTCCACCCACTTGACGCCGTCGGCGAACAGCAGTTCAGCGCGGGGGTCGTTATTCGACGCTACCAACGACGGGAAGAAGCGCTCAGAGGCCTTGGTGACCTCTTCGTCGATGTCAATTTGGGTAACTTTCTCGACACTCGGGTGGCGCAGCACCTCTTTTAAGGTGCCGCAGTCGCCACCGCCGATGATCACCACACGTTTGGGATCTTGGTGGGTAAACAGCGCCGGATGCGCAATCATCTCATGGTAGAGGAAGTTATCGCGATCAGTCAGCATCACGCAGCCGTCCAGCACCATTAGGTTGCCGTAGGTCTCGGTGGCGTAGACCTCTAGATGCTGGTATTGGCTCTGTACATCCAGCAGTTTTTCAGAGATCTTCAGTGAGAAAGCGCTGCCGTGGCTATCAAAGACTTCGGTAAACCATTGGTCGTCGCGTAAATCGCTCATCAATTGGCTCCTGAGTGCTGTGCATTTGTGTGCGTTGGAATATCGCGGTGATACTGTGGGCTTAATTCGTGCAGCGCCTCCATAAAGGCAGTGACGTTGTCGGGGTTGGTAAACTGGCTGATTCCGTGGCCCAGGTTAAACACGTGGCCAGGGCCATGGCCGTAGCTTTCCAACACGCGGGCTACTTCAGCGCGGATAGCCGAGGGGCGGGCAAACAGAACGTTGGGATCAAGATTGCCCTGTAGCGCCACTTTGTGACCAACCCGGGCACGGGCATCGGAAAGCTCGGTAGACCAGTCGATACCCAATGCATCGGCACCGGCGCAGGCGATATGCTCAAGCCACTGGCCGCCGTTTTTGGTGAAGAGAATCACCGGTACGCGGCGGCCGTCGTGTTCGCGGATCAGTCCCGAAACGATCTGCTCCATGTAGCGCAGCGAGAACTCAAGGTACGCAGGGGTAGAGAGTGCGCCACCCCAGGTATCAAAAATCTGCACCGCCTGGGCTCCCGCGCGAATTTGGGCGTTCAGGTAGTCAGTTACCGCATGCGCCAGCGTATCCAGCAACTGGTGCATGGTATCCGGGGTATCGTAAAGCATGGTTTTCAGATGGCGGAAGTCCTTGCTGGAGCCGCCCTCCACCATGTAAGTCGCCAGCGTCCAGGGGCTGCCTGAGAAGCCGATCAGCGGCATGCGGCCGTTCAGCTCACGACGAATGGTCGACACCGCACGCATCACGTAATCCAGGTCGCGCTCGGTGTCGGGCACGCTTAGAGCGGCGACTTCTTCCTGTGTACGCACGGTTTTGCGGAATTTTGGGCCTTCGCCGGTTTCAAAATAGAGCCCCAGGCCCATGGCATCTGGAATGGTCAGAATATCTGAAAACAGAATGGCTGCATCCAGCGGGTAACGCTCCAAGGGCTGTAGGGTGACTTCGCAGGCCAGGTCATGGTTGCGGCACAGATCCATAAAACTGCCCGCATCGGCCCGGCTGGCGCGGTATTCCGGCAGGTAGCGGCCCGCTTGACGCATCATCCACACCGGGGTGCGGTCGACGGGCTGGCGCGCTAGTGCGCGAAGAAAGCGATCATTTTGCAAAGGTGTAGTGGTCATAGACACTTGCTCTTAGGAAATTTGCCCGCATCGTATTGGAAACCGTACTTGGGAGCGTACTTGAAACCGTTTTGGGGATCGTATGAGGGCAATTGTACTTGAAGATAGGTGTTAGGGCGGCGTACTCGATGGCAAAAATCGTCGCACCCGGCCAATTTTTCTCCATTATTTAGTCGCCTTGTCAGCGTGAGGCGGGCGCCGCTTCCTGTTAGAATACTGACCCACTTTGCCAACACTGGTGTGGTTAACTGGTTTGGTCAATCAGCGAGGTAACCTGTGACCATTCGCTTCATTGCCGCTTCCCGGCTGCCCACGCCCTGGGCAACGTTTACTATGCATGGCTTCGAAGATGAGGCTACCGGCAAGGATCATATCGCCTTAACGTTGGGTGATGTGACCGGCGGCGAGCCGGTGTTGGGGCGGGTGCACTCCGAGTGTTTGACCGGTGACGCTCTCTTCTCCATGCGCTGCGACTGTGGCTATCAGCTCCAGGAAGCGCTAAAACGCATCGCTGAAGAGGGCCGCGGCGTGCTGTTTTACCTGCGCCAAGAGGGGCGGGGAATAGGCCTGTTAAACAAAATTCGTGCCTACCACCTGCAAGATCAAGGTGCTGATACGGTCGAGGCCAACGAGCAGCTCGGTTTTGGCGCCGACATGCGCCGCTATGATCTGTGCGTGCCGATGCTTAACCATTTGGGCATCACAGCGTTAAGGCTCATGACCAACAATCCGCGCAAGGTGGATGCCCTCACCCGCGACGGCGTGAATGTCGTCGAACGTTTGTCGATCACCACCGGCCTGAACCCTCATAACGAGCAGTATCTCTCAACCAAAGCGGGCAAGCTTGGCCATATGATGGCCCTGGATGACTTCACTCACGCCAGCGATGTGGATATTGAGCGCAAGGGGTGATACGAGTGGGGGATGGCATGCGAGGAGCGCTCCAGGATGAACGCCGTCAGTAAGGAGCAGTACAAGCAGTATAAACAGCAGCGTGAAAACCTTCCCGAAGAGCAGGGCGAATTCAGTGTATTCGAAGAGTGGCTGCACAGTATCACCCACGGTATCGGTGCTGTGCTCAGTTTGGTGGGAATGGTAGTACTGTTGGTTGCGGCGAGTTACGCCGCCCATGTCGACCCGTGGAAAATTGTCAGCCTGAGCCTGTACGGCACCACGCTAGTCCTGCTTTATACCGCCTCTACCCTTTACCACGGCATCCCTCATCGGCGCTGGAAGCAGCGCTTTCAGTTACTTGATCACTGCGCGATTTATTTACTCATCGCAGGTACTTACACGCCCTTTTTACTCGTCAATATGCGCGGCACTACAGGCTGGGTTTTGTTTGCCGCCGTGTGGTCGCTGGCGTTGGTGGGCATTGCCTGCATACTGCTATGGCCTCAACGTTTTTCGATATTACGTGTGGCGATTTATCTGCTCATGGGCTGGATGATCGTGCTGGCATCAGGAGAGATGGCGGCGAGTCTTTCAACGACCGGCATTGCCCTACTGGCCGCGGGAGGAATTACCTACACGCTAGGGGTGATCTTCTACGCCGTGCGTGCGATCCCCTACAACCATGCGATTTGGCATCTATTTGTAGTGGCTGGCAGCATCTGTCACTACTTTGCTGTTTATAGCGCCGTTCTACCGCACGTTTCAGCTGCTTAATGGTTAATCGCTCGACTTCGAATCATTGCCTGCTTGAACCCGCCTGTAAATTAGATGGTTTTTAAGGGGTTAAAAATACCTGTAACTCGCAGTTTCCCACTGTAGACTAAACGTTAAACTTAAGTTTTAGGATGTTGAGCCGACAGTAGTATCAGGTTTAGATGCAGACCTTGGTGTATTTAACGCCGTGCATCCTGAAAAAACACAGTGGGTTCGTATAATGATGTCTATTGCCACACCCAAAACGACATTCAATAAGCTTTTCCAACAAGAGGATTGTCATGAGCACTGTTAACAACGCCCACGACACGACGATGCCGTCGGTACTGGGCAAAAAAGACAGTACTGATGAGATGGTGCATCGCATAGGCCACTTAACGCGCCTACTGCGGGACAGCATGAAAGAGCTGGGCCTAGATCAGCAGATTAGCCAGGCGGCGCAGGCAATACCGGATGCTAATGACCGGCTCAACTACGTTGCCTCAATGACGGAGCAGGCCGCAGAGCGGGCATTGAATGCCGTTGAGCGCGCTCAACCGGTGCAAGACAGCCTTGAAGAAGAAGGCGCTGCGCTTAATGAGCGCTGGCAGGCGGCGGCAGCTAAGCTCGCGGCAGTAGAAGGTGATGCTAAGCTCGTCGAGGATACACAGAACTTTTTGAGCAGTAAGCTTCCCACCGCAACCGGGGCTACTCAAAAAGAGCTGCTTGAAATCATGATGGCCCAAGACTTTCAGGATCTCACCGGTCAGGTGATTAAGAAAATGATGGAAGTCATCAAGCTCATCGAAGAGCAGCTTGTTCAGGTGCTGGTCGATAATGTTCCTCACGTCACCGACGGCGTTAAGATGGAAGATGACCGCGATGAACATGCCAAGCTTCGTAACGGGCCGCAGGTGAACCAAAATAAGACGGATGTGGTGGCAGGGCAGGATCAAGTAGACGATTTGCTTGATGACCTTGGCTTTTAAGCAACGCCCGACTAGTTAAAAAACCGTTGCCACATACTGCCAGCAACGGTTTTTAAAGCGTTTAGATGTTGATTAACTCTCTGCTGCTGCCTGCTCTTTTTCGATTGCTCTAGCCATCGCGGCGCGCTGAATATGGCGTTCGCGATAGGCCAATAGCGGTTCGGGTAAGCGGTGCTTCATGCTGACCGCCCACGATAAAGTATGGGTTAAAAACAGATCCGCAAGGGTAAAGGTGTTACCCACCAAGTTTTCTTGCCCGTTGTAGCGGCGCTCCAGCGCGCTTAGCGCACGCTGAAACTCCCATGCGCAGACCGGCAAAATAGCGGGAACGCGTTTATCTGTGGGCAGGGCAAACTTATGCTTGGCTTGATTCCACAGTGGCTGCTCCATTTCGGTGACGATAAAGCTGAGCCACTGGTCGACCTGAGCGCGAGCGGCAGGGCTGCTGGGTAGGAGGGTGCCGTCGCCATATTGCTCCGCTAGATAACGGCAAATCGGCACTGATTCAAATAGCGATACTTCTCCATCTTCAAGAACTGGCACCTTGCCATCCGGGTGACGCGCCAAATGCGCGGCTGTTTGCCCCTCGCCTTTATCCAGCGCCACATGCTGGCACTGATACTCTAGGCCTAACTCTTCAAGTGTCCACGCTGCTCGTAGCGAGCGGGAGTGGGGGAATGTGTATAGCGTGATCATTACGGCTCCTTAGTACCCTTAATCTTCTCGTTGTTGTCTTTGCGACGGTTTTTTTCTAAATGTAGTAGAGGCCTAACAGGCTGCACTGCAACCTATAGAATTAAGCTTAAATGCCCCTGAATAAGCGCTGGTTATAAATGTCTTGGCGAGTTTCTATTAAGTGAATATCGGTAATGGTGGGGTGGAGAGGGTTAATGACGGCAATATTCTCCATTGCCCCGGGTACAGCACAGCTGGGAACTAGCAGCATCAGCGTATCGCAACGCTGCAGCCATGCAGTACCTAGTGTTTGAGTGCTTTCAGGGTAGGGGTAGTGGTGCCAATCGTCGGGTAACTGGTGCTGGGGCCAGATGTCCCTACCGGTATCGTCGGGGAGCTCGAAAATACCTAACCGGTAGTTGGCGGGTAGCAAGCGGGGAGAGGGCAGATAATTACCGAGTTCCAGCATCGCTACGCTTGCAGAGGTGCCGAAATAGACGACAGGGTTGCCTGGAGCGTTCCATCTTGCGCCATCCCGGTAGCTGGCGCCAAGGCCGCTTAAATTATTCATATAGCGTTCGGGAGCGATGCGGTATAGCTTCATTAGCTAAATTCACCGAACTCAATTTTACGCAGCGCTTCCCTCACTAACTGGCGACCTTCGAAAGTATCAAAAAGATTCAAAGGCGTCTCGCCCGCCAGCGCAGGAATCGGCGTATTTAGCCACTCATGGGCTTTAGCGGTATCGCCAAAAACAGTTTGAGCATGGTAAAGCACGCGCAACACATCCAGCACCTCTTCGCTGTCGGTGCGGCTTAGAGCTTTGCGATGGTAGAAGCGATGCAAATTGCCTGGCGTGGTTTCCAGCAGTCTGACAAACAGTTCACGATTATTGCCCATTGCCTGAATCGCTTGTTTTACCACGCTGCCTGGGACACCGACGCGCACCGCGTGAATAAAGGCGATCTTATCCGTCAGCACATTAACCGATACGCTAACGCCACTAACAGCTTGCTGGCTATTGGAATAATGTTCGAGCGCTTCCATAAGTACCTCCTTCGCTGAACGCTATAGAAGTATGCATCATTTTGATGATGGCTTTCCATCAAAATGTTTTCAGCGCTTCTGAGTATCCTTTCTCTTTATCCCTCCCTCGCCTCGCGGATCCGCTCGTAGGCATTGCCGATTTCGCTGGTGCGCGCCTGTGCGATATCACGCATGCTCTCGGGCAGGCCTTTGCCGGCCAGTTTGTCCGGGTGGTTTTGGCTCATCAGACGGCGGTAGGCTTTTTTGATTTCAGCATCGCTGGCGTCATCAGAAACCCCCAATACGCGGTAAGCGTCCTTGAGAGCCTCTTCGCTGGCGCCTTGAGAGTTTGCGGCCGCGCCGTGCAACATCGCTTCGATCTGCTGAACTTCGGCGTCGCTGCAGCCTACTCCCCGGGCGACACGTAGAATCATCTCGTGCTCGGCGGGGTGAAGCACGCCATCTGCGGCGATAGCAGAAAGCTGAACCTGGATAAATACCTGGCGCAGTACCGGCTGGCGTTGGGTTAAGCGGTTAACGGTGGCCAGCTCGGCGTCTAGATCGAAGTCATCGGCGCGACCACGCTCAAAGGCGGCTCGGGCCTTGGCGCGCTGTTCGCCCTGGAGGTGCATCTGGTCAAACAATTTCTCGGCAACGTCCAGCTCGCCTTCGGTCACTTTACCGTCGGCTTGGCATAGGCAGCCCATCACCGAGAAGATCGACTCCAAAAAGCCTTCCTGGATGCGCATCCGGGCGATATTCAGGCGACGGCTAAGGCGCTTGCCTAGCCACCAGCCCAGGCCACCGCCAATCAGCAGCCCTACCGGGCCTCCAAACGCAAGGCCAATCAAGGCGAAAATAATAATTAGAAATAGCATATTAGTCTCAAAGTAATTTAAAAAATAATGGCTTATGGCAGTCGAGCGCGAATAGCCTGCTCAATGCCTTCGATATCCAGTTGACAGTCGGCAAGCAGCTGCGCGGGAGTGCCGTGCTCTACAAAGGCGTCCGGCAGGCCGAGATTGAGCACTTCCACCTGAACGCCTTCGGCGTGGAGCAGCTCATTCACGGCGCTACCTGCGCCACCGGCAACCACATTTTCTTCCAGTGTCACCAATAGTTCGTGCTCGTCGGCTGCGTGCAGCACCGCATCGCGATCCAGCGGTTTGATGGAGCGCATATTGATATGGGCTGCGTTGAGTCGTTCGGCGACTTCCGCTGCGGCGCTGTTGAGGCTGCCAAAGGCGAGCAGCGCAATACGCACACCATCGTTGTCGGCATGGCGGCGCACTTCCGCTTTGCCAATGGCGAGTGGCTCAAGATGCGCGGGAATTTCCGCACCTGGGCCGGTGCCACGGGGGTAGCGCACAGCAGCAGGACCAGGGTGGTGATAGGCGGCACTGAGCATGGCGCGGCACTCGGCTTCATCCGCCGGGGCCAGAACCACCATGCCGGGCACACAGCGCAGAAAGGAGAGATCCATGCTGCCGTGGTGCGTGGGGCCGTCTTCGCCCACCAGGCCCGCGCGATCAATGGCGAAAGTGACGTCCAGGTTCTGCACGGCAACGTCATGAATCAACTGGTCGTAACCGCGCTGCAGAAAGGTGGAGTAAATCGCCACCACGGGTTTCATGCCTTCGCAGGCCATACCCGCCGCGAGCGTTACCGCATGCTGCTCAGCAATCGCCACATCGAAATAGCGCTGAGGGTACTCTTTGGAGAAGCGAATCAGGTCGGAGCCTTCGCGCATGGCGGGGGTAATGCCCATCAGGCGCTTGTCGCTTGCCGCCATATCGCACAGCCAGTCGCCGAACACATTGCAGTATTTTTTCTTAGCGGGTGGCGGGGTAACCACCGGTTTCTTGACTGTCGTCGCGTTGGCTAACGTTTCGGGCTTTTCCAGCTTAGTAATAGCGTGGTAGCCAATCTGATCCGCTTCGGCGGGCAGAAAGCCTTTGCCTTTCACCGTTTTGATATGCAGAAACTGCGGGCCGTCGAGGTCGCGCAGGTTTTCGATCGTATGGGTTAACGCGTCTAGGTCATGGCCATCAATGGGGCCTACGTAGTTAAAACCCATCTCTTCAAACAGCGTGGCGGGGCTGACCATGCCTTTCATATGCCCTTCAGTGCGCCGGGCAAGTTCCAGGGCGCCGGGCAGGTGCGAAAGCACTTTTTTACTCTCTTCGCGTATTTTCAGGTAGGGCTTGCTGGAGAGCACCCGGGCTAGGTAGGTCGCCATGCCGCCGACGTTCTCGGAAATCGACATCTCGTTGTCGTTGAGCACTACCAATAGATTGGCATTCACGTGGCCAGCGTGGGCGAGGGCTTCAAAGGCCATGCCGGCGGTCAATGCGCCGTCGCCAATAATCGCGCACACGTGACGCTTATCGCCCTGTGCCTTCGCTGCCAGTGCCATACCCAATGCCGCCGAAATCGACGTGCTGGAGTGGCCGACGCCAAAGGTGTCGTACTCGGACTCGGCGCGGCGTGGAAATGCTGCCAGACCGCCGTGCTGGCGAATACTTAGCATGGCCTCGCGGCGGCCGGTGAGAATCTTGTGCGGGTAGGCCTGATGGCCCACGTCCCACACTAGTCGGTCGTGGGGCGTTTGGTAGACATGGTGCAGGGCAACGCTCAGCTCGACCACGCCGAGCCCAGCGCCAAAGTGACCGCCGGAAACACCCACGCTATAGAGCAGGTAGGCGCGTAGCTCGTCGGCCAGTTGGGCGAGCTGGGAGGCATTCATGGCCCGCAGCGCGGCGGGGTGGTCAAAGGAGTCGAGCAGCGGCGTCGTTGGGCGCTCGCGGGGGATTTCGTCGAACAGCTTCATGGGCATCTTTAGTGGTCGCGCTCGATCATGTAGTGGGCTAAGTCGGCCAGCGGTGCAGCACGCTCGCCTAATGGGGCGAGTGCGGCAATGGCCTCGTCAATCAGGCTGTGCGCTTTGCGTTGAGCACCCGCTAACCCCAGCAGGCTGGGGTAGGTGGGCTTGGCGCGTGCGGCATCGGCGCCTGACGTTTTGCCTAGGGTAACGGTATCGCCGGTCACATCTAGGATGTCGTCGTGAATCTGAAAGGCTAGACCAATGGCGCGGGCGTAGCGAGTAAGCGCGTCTAAGCGCGGGTCATCGTCGTCGACGGCTACCAGGCCGCCCAAACGCACTGCAGCGACGATCAGTGCGCCGGTTTTATGGGCGTGCATATGGGCCAGGGCATCGACATCTGGGTGATCGCCGACGGCGTCTAAATCCAGCGCCTGCCCCGCCACCATGCCATCACGGCCAGAGGCGGAGGCCAGGGTGTGCACCAAATGGCTCAGCCGGGGGTGCGCATTGCTGGCCAACACTTCGAAGGCCAGCGCCTGCAGGGCGTCTCCGGCCAGAATCGCACTCGCTTCATCAAAGGCTTTATGCACAGTGGGCTGACCACGACGCAGGTCGTCGTCATCCATGGCTGGAAGATCATCATGGATCAACGAGTAAGCGTGGATTAGCTCAATGGCCGCGGCGGGGGCATCCAGAGCATCGTCTTTAGCACCGAGTGCCTGACCAGCCATATACACCAGTAGCGGTCGCAGGCGTTTGCCGCCGGCCAGCAGGCCATGGCGCATTGCCGCCTCGAGGCGTGGCGCTACCGCTGGGCGGTTATCAAACAGCGCCGCTAGGGTGGCATCTACGCGGGCATTGCTGGTCTGACGCAGGGTGGCAAGCTGGCTAGGCTGCATGGCTACCATGGGGGCGTCTCCTTGCTCTCATCCTCGGCCGCATCCTTAGGGTCGTCGGGGCCAGTAAAGGGCGTTACGTTTAAACGTCCTTCGCTATCTTCACTCAGCGCCCGCACCTTGAGTTCGGCGCTATCCAGGCGCTGCTGGGCATCGCGGGTCAGCCGCACGCCCTGTTCAAACGCGGTCAGTGCATCTTCCAATGAGAGCTCGCCTGACTCGAGACGTTCAACGATGGTTTCGAGTTGCTCAACCGTCGCGGCAAAGTCCTGTGGGGGTGATGTCGTGTCACTCATTGGGGGTGCCTGTAAACCGGTATGTTTTTTTAAATAAGCTTAAATAAGCCCACAGTATACACCGAGGCTGGGGGGCGGCGTCTGCCCTCTTCAATACAGCTTGTTGCGCGACTTGCGATCCATTCATTGTCACCGCGCAGACTTTTCATCATTCACACCCGGCCTGAACGATGCGGGTTGTGCTACGATATGCGCCTCCCGTGAACCGATACACGGCGCATGCCGCCGACCATAGAGGTTGATTCAGCCATGGCCAAAACGTCCCTGGACAAGAGCAAGATCAAGATCCTGCTACTCGAGGGCGTCCACCAAAGTGCGGTGGACAATTTTCACACGTCAGGGTACGCCAATATTGAGCACCTGCCGACGTCCCTTGATGAGGATGCGCTGATCGAAAAGATCCGCGATGTTCACTTCATTGGTATTCGTTCCCGCACCCAGTTAACGGAGCGCGTGTTCGAGGCGGCAGAGAAGCTAGTCGGCGTTGGCTGTTTCTGTATCGGCACCAATCAGGTCGATTTAACCGCTGCCCTCACCCGCGGTATCGCGGTATTTAACGCGCCGTACTCCAATACCCGTTCGGTGGCCGAGCTGGTGCTGGCAGAAGCGATTATGCTACTGCGCGGTATCCCAGAGAAAAATGCCCGCGCTCACCAGGGTGGCTGGCTGAAGTCAGCGAAGAACTCCCACGAAGCGCGCGGTAAAACGCTGGGTATCGTTGGCTACGGCAGCATCGGTGCGCAACTTTCGGTGCTGGCCGAATCGCTGGGCTTTAACGTCATTTACTATGATGTCATCGCCAAGCTGGGTATGGGTAATGCAAACCAGGTAGCAAGCCTTGAAGAGCTGCTGGGTCGTTCCGATGTCATTAGCCTGCACGTGCCTGACCTTGCCTCTACCCGCTGGATGATCGGCGCAAAAGAGATCGCTGCCATGAAGCCCGGTGCGATCTTTATTAATGCCTCCCGCGGTAGCGTCGTTGAAATCGAACCGCTTGCCGAAGCGCTTAAAGCAGGCAATCTCAACGGCGCGGCGATTGACGTCTTCCCGGTAGAGCCGAAAGGCAACGAAGAAGAGTTTGAGAGTCCGCTGCGTGGCTTGGAGAATGTGATTCTGACCCCGCATATCGGTGGCTCTACCCTGGAAGCTCAGGAGAATATCGGTATTGAAGTGTCAGAAAAGCTGATTACTTACTCTGATAACGGCACCACCGTGACCTCGGTCAACTTCCCCGAGGTGGCGCTGCCCGCTCACCCGGACAAGCACCGTTTGCTGCATATTCACGATAACGTACCGGGCGTGCTGTCGCAGATTAACCGCGTGCTGTCTGAAAATGACATCAACATCTCCGGTCAATACCTGCAGACCAATGAAAAAGTCGGTTATGTGGTCATTGATGTAGATAAAGCCTACGGCCCCCAGGCGCTGGAAGCATTGAAGCAAGTGGATCACACGCTGAAAATTCGTGCGCTCTACTCGGCGCAAAATAGCTAACGCAATTGGTTAAATAAGTTGGCTGTAAAAACGGCGCCTCTTGCGAGGCGCCGTTTCGGTTTAGGCAGTTTAGTAGGTTCGGTCTTTAAGCAAGATCAAACAGCAGCACTTCGCCTGCTTCCTTGCCGGTAAGGTTAATCGCCTCATCCGGTTGGAACGCCGCGGCGTCGCCTGCGCTCAGCGTCTCACCGTTAACCTCCATTTCGCCGTTCACTACATGCAGCCAAGCGTAGCGCGAAGGCGGCGCTGTTGCCTGTTCGCCAGCGTTAAACAAGCCTGCGTAAAGGTTCACATCCTGGTTGATGCTCACAGACCCGTCGCGGCCTTCTTCAGAAGCCACTAAACGCCATTGCCCTTGACGCTCAGCGACAGGGAAAGCCTTCTGCTCGTAGCTAGGCTTGATACCGAGCTGCTTGGGTTCAATCCAGATCTGCAGGAAGTGCAGCCCGTTCTCCTTGGAGTGATTGAACTCGCTGTGCAGTACCCCGGTGCCCGCCGACATGCGCTGCACATCGCCTGGGCGCATCACCTCGCCATTGCCCATGTTGTCTTTGTGCTCCATTTCACCTTCAAGCACATAGGAGATAATCTCCATATCCCGGTGAGGGTGGGCGCCAAAACCATGGCCGCCCGCTACGCGGTCTTCATTGATCACGCGCAGAGCGCGGAACCCCATATGGGTGCGGTCAACGTAGTTGGCAAAGGAAAAGGTATGGAAAGAACGCAGCCAGCCGTGGTCGGCGTAGCCCCGCTCGTTTGAACGATGAATAATCATGGTGTGCTCCGCAGGTTGCGTGAGATTGAATAATGACAATATACGCCTTACTGACGCCCCGTGGGGTGAAGCTTTCTGCACGTTCCTGTCGAATAAATCGATGTATTAAATGTGATTGCCAGCGCTAAACTTTTGGTTAGCTTTCGAGTAAAATCCTGGCCTCTTCTAACCCGGTCCGCCCTTTGCGAGGGTGACTACCAGGAGTTTTGCATGTCAGTAACTGTTCAAACGCCGCCCATTGTGGTCGCTGCGCTGTACAAATTTGTCACCCTCAATGACTTTGAAGCGCTGCGCGAACCGCTGCGCCAAACCATGCTCGATAACGATGTAAAGGGCACGCTGCTGCTCGCCAAAGAGGGCATTAACGGCACGGTGGCGGGTAGCCGCGAAGGTATCGACGCACTGTTGACTTGGCTGACTGCTGACCCACGCTTGGCTGATATTGATCACAAAGAGTCTTTTTGTGACGAAACGCCGTTCTACCGCACCAAGGTCAAACTCAAAAAAGAAATCGTCACCCTCGGCGTGCCGGATATCGACCCTAACGATACCGTGGGCACTTACGTCGAGCCGGAAAACTGGAACGACATCATTGCCGATCCGGAAGTACTGGTGATCGATACCCGCAATGATTACGAAGTGGCGATTGGCAGCTTCGAGCGGGCGATCGATCCTAAAACCACCACTTTCCGAGAGTTTCCTGAGTACGTGCGCGAGCACTACGACCCGGAAAAACATAAGAAAGTAGCGATGTTCTGCACCGGCGGCATCCGCTGTGAAAAAGCCTCCAGCTTTATGCTTAAAGAAGGCTTTGAAGAGGTCTACCACTTAAAAGGCGGCGTGCTGAACTACCTGGAAAAAGTCCCGGAAGAGCAGTCGCTGTGGCGCGGTGAGTGCTTTGTGTTCGATAACCGGGTCACGGTGCGCCACGACTTAAGCAAAGGCGAGTTCGAGCAGTGCCACGCTTGCCGCATGCCGATCTCCGCCGAGGATATGCAGTCTTCTGCTTACGAGCCAGGGATTAGCTGCCCCCACTGCATCGACTCGTTGCCGGAGAAGACCCGCGCGGCGGCCCGTGAGCGCCAACGCCAAATCGATTTAGCCAAACAGCGCGGCGAGCCGCACCCCTTAGGCCGCGACACCCGCCTAATGAAAAAATGAAGTAGCGCACTTGTAGGTAAGATTTTTAAACAAAAACGTACGTAAAGCTTGTGCGCTAGACTGATGGGCAAAGTGTTACTCAACCTCAGGAGTTCACCATGCCCATCACCACTGATGACCTTTCCACAACGGCCTCCCTCCTACAACGTTTTGACCAGCAAGGCCTCACAACGCTGACGATGAGCGCGCCAGAGCGCTTTAACGCGCTCTCGGAAGCCATGTTGCAAGCGCTTCACGACGCGTTAGCCGAAATTGCCGACGATAGCAGCGTGCGCTGTGTGGTACTTGCCGCCGAAGGCAAAGCCTTCTGCGCCGGGCATGATCTGAAGCAGATGCGTGCCAACCCCGATAAAGCCTACTATCAAGCGCTGTTTGCCCGCTGTAGCGAAGTGATGCAGGCCATTGTGCACTTGCCTGTGCCGGTCATCGCCAAAGTGCAGGGCATAGCCACCGCTGCGGGCTGCCAACTGGTGGCGAGCTGTGATCTGGCTGTGGCGGCGCGCAGCGCACGCTTTGCTGTTTCCGGTATCAATGTTGGCCTGTTTTGTTCTACTCCAGCGGTAGCGCTTTCCCGCAACGTTGCGCGTAAACACGCCATGGAGATGCTGCTTACCGGGGAGTTTATAAGCGCGGATCAAGCCGCTGAGTGGGGGTTGATTAACCGCGTGGCAGATGATGACGCGCTGGACGAAGCAACTGAAGCCCTGACCACCAGTATCTGCGCGAAAAGTGCTGTTGCAGTGCGCACCGGAAAAGCCATGTTTGCCCGTCAGTTGAGCATGCCGCTCGACGAAGCCTACGCCTTTGCCGGGGAAACCATGGCCTGCAATATGTTGGCCGAAGATGTGGGGGAGGGGATCGATGCGTTTATAGCCAAGCGGCTACCGCGCTGGAACCATCGCTGAATGGAATTCGTTTCCGTAAACGCGACAATTGCCATGTTGTCACGTTATCCTGACACCCTTTGTATTTTCAGGGAAGCCGTCGTCAGCAAGGGCGCTTTTAGTAAGTAGTAGGAGCGCTTTTGGGAGCGTCTTTTAGTAGTGCCTATTTGGAGAAAGCCAAGTGAGTGAAGCCAAACGCAGGACGGTCGGTCGTCCGGCGAGTACCGCCAAAGCTAGCGGAGGCCATAGCCAGTCGTTGGTGCGTGGCTTAACGCTGTTGGAGTACCTTGCGGCCAGCCCGCTTGGGTTGGCCCTTTCCGATGTGGCGGAAATGGCCGAGTTGGCGCCCTCTACCACCCACCGCTTGCTGCAAGCCTTGCAGAGTCAGGGGTTTGTGACCCAGGAGAACGAGCAAGGCCTATGGCGCATCGATGTCAAAACCTTCCGTATCGGCAATAGCTTTCTTGAAGCCCGCGACGTGGTGGCCACAAGTCGCCCTTTTCTACGCCGTTTAACCGCTGAGACCGGCGAGACCGCTAATTTGGGCATTCGCGATGGGGTCACGGCGGTATTTTTAGCGCAGCATGAATCACCGCAAATGATGCGCATGATCACCCGCCTAGGTTCCCGCGCGCCGCTGCATGCCTCCGGCGTAGGTAAAGCGCTGCTAGCGTGGATGCCCGATGATGAGCGCGCCAAGCTGCTGGATGGCAGCGAATTAGCAAGAGTGACCGCCAATACGCTCTATCAATCCGACACACTTCAAATGGAAACAGAGCAGATTCGCGCCCAAGGCTTTGCCTGTGACCGTGAAGAGCATGCCATTGGCCTGCACTGCGTGGCCGCCTGTGTGTTTGATGAGCATGGCACGCCGTTGGCGGCGATTTCGGTTTCTGGCCCGGTGGCGCGCATCCCGGAAGCTCGCTTACTCACCCTGGGAGCGCTGGTTCGCCAAACGGCCGATGAGATAACCCAACAGTTGGGTGGGCAGGTGCCACGTTAACGTGGCTCACTGAGTCTATGCTAAGTCTGTTTTTTGTCGCCCTGGTCAGCGCCACGCTGCTTCCCGGTGGGTCGGAAGTGTGGCTAGCGCGGCTGTGGTGTCTCGGCGAACCGCCTCTGGGGCTGTGGGCGGTGGCCACGGCGGGCAACACTCTCGGCAGCATGATCAACGTGGCGATGGGCCGCTATGCGCGTCAGTTTCAAGATCGCCGCTGGTTTCCGGCCTCGCCACGCAGCTTAGCCCGAGCGGAGCGCTGGTATCATCGCTTTGGCGAGCTAAGCCTGCTGGTTTCCTGGGCACCGATTATTGGTGACCCTCTCACTGTACTGGCCGGCGTTTTCCGGCTGCCCTGGTGGCGGGCGCTAGCGTGGATTGTGGTCGC
This sequence comes from Vreelandella titanicae, assembly GCF_014697095.1. NCBI lineage: Bacteria > Pseudomonadati > Pseudomonadota > Gammaproteobacteria > Oceanospirillales > Halomonadaceae > Vreelandella > Vreelandella titanicae. Next base: position 1,305,449 of record NZ_CP059082.1, read on the forward strand.
TAAAGGTACGCGTTACGCGGTGGTGTTACTGCTGGCACAGCAGTGGCTATTACCGCTTTGCCAGTGAAACGCCTTATTAATCAAGTCATGTTAACCTGTACAACTTTTTCACAAGCGGCGCTGGCAGTGTAGAGTGTAAGCAACTTGGGCTGCCTATTATTGGCTTGCGTAAAACTAAGCAGCCGTTAGATTGAACAGAACACTCACCCAAAAGGAGGTTTAGGTGTGAAGCCACTTCGTTTATTACCCTGGCTAGGTGTCTGGCTATTGGCAATGATTGCCTTAATAGCCACGCCAGCAATGGCGCAGAGCGCGCCAAGTGAGTCGACCAGCGCCGATGGTGCTGCATCCTCTGAAGAAGCAGCGCCTACGTCCTATGAGGCGCTGGCGAACCTGCTAGAGGATGAGCAGTCGCGGCAAGAGCTGATTGAGATGTTGCGCAATCAAGCCTCAGTGCTGCCCAATGGCGTTGCTACCGAACTCTCCCCGGAAGCGGCCGCTCAAGGCAGTGAGATAGCGCCGGAGGATGTCTCGCTGCCACGCCAACTCGCTGAGCTCACCAGTCGTGTGGTAAGCGATGTGGGTGGTCAATTCGAGCAAGTGGTAGGCATTGTCGGCGGTCTGTTTTCTGGCCAAGAGGCCGACAGTGTCTTTGATATGGCCGCCTTCACCAGTGCGGCGATTAATCTGGGTATGGTGATTGTCGCCACCTTTGCACTGTTTATGATTGTTCGGCGGTTGGCTAAGCCGCTGTTTACCAAAATCAGCGGCTGGTCGCTGAATGGTAAAAATTTAACCCCCGTTTTACGTTTGGTTTTCTGCGTGGCGATTGCGGCAGTCATCGATGTGCTGCTTGTCGGCTTGGCCTATGTGGGTGGTAATCTGCTGGCCACCTTTGCGATTGGTGAAGCAGGGGAGCTCTCGACCCGTGCCTCGCTGTTTTTAAATGCGTTCTTGATTATTGAACTGCTCAAAGCCGGTGTGCGAATGCTGTTCTCTTCGCGCTACGAAGGGCTGCGGCTACTGCCTATCTCTGCCCAGGAAGCCTCCTACTGGAACCGCTGGTTAGCGCGGTTGATCGGCATGGTCGGTTACGGCCTGATGGTGGTAGTCCCGCTGGTTAACTTCTATGTAGCGGCCTCGCTGGGTCAAGCGGTCGGTACGCTGATTATGCTGTTGGCGTTTATCTATGCGGTGGTTGTGGTGCTAAGAAACCGCGCCCGTCTGCGCGGTAATCTGAACGAGATGGCGGCAAAATCAACGCTGACTGCCAGCCGCGTCTCGCTGCAGCTATTTGCCCGTACTTGGCACCTGTTCGCGCTGCTCTATTTCTTGATCGTATTTGTGCTGACGTTAACGCGCCCCGGCGATGCGCTGCCGTTTGTGATGTTTGCCACCTTGAAGTCATTGGCCGCGATTGTCGTTGGGTTGTTGGTGTCGTCTTTTCTTACCCAGACCATTGGCCGTCGGATTACCCTGTCGGACGATCTGCGGCGCAAATTACCGCTGCTTGAAAAGCGCTTAAACAGCTACGTGCCCAATGCGCTTCGCGTGCTGCGTACGATCATTCTGATTGTGGTCATCATGATGGTGCTGAACGCTTGGGGCGCCTTTGACCTAGCTGCCTGGTATGCCTCTGAAGGTGGCGCCGTGCTGGTTGGCAACCTGACCAGTGTTGCGGTGATTTTGATTGTGGCGCTCGCCGTGTGGCTGGGCCTGGCAAGCCTGATCGAGCATAAGCTCAATCCGGAAACCGGCTACGGTGAACCCTCTGCGCGGGCAAAAACCCTGCTCAGCCTGTTTCGTAATGCCCTGGCAATCGCTATGGTCACGATTACCGGCATGATCGTACTGTCGGAAATTGGCATCAATATCGGCCCATTGATTGCCGGTGCCGGTGTACTTGGTTTGGCGATTGGTTTTGGTGCTCAGAAGCTGGTGCAGGACGTTATCACCGGGGTATTTATCCAGGTCGAGAACGCTATGAATACCGGCGATGTGGTCACGGTGGGTGGCGTGACAGGCACCGCCGAACGGCTCAGTATCCGCTCTGTCGGTATTCGTGATTTGTCCGGTACTTATCACATCGTACCGTTCTCCAGCGTGGATACCGTGTCTAACTATATGCGCGAGTTTGGTAACCATGTGGGTGAGTACGGTATTGCCTATCGTGAGAGTATTGATGATGCCATTGCACAGCTTCAATTGGCTTTTGAAGACCTGAAAGCCAGCGAAGAGCATAGCCATAAATTGTTGGCGGATCTGACCGTGGCAGGTGTCATTGCGCTGGCAGACAGCTCCGTGAACATCCGTGTGGTGATCAAGACTACGCCGGGCGACCAGTGGGCCGTGGGCCGCGCCTACAATCGCCTCGTCAAGCTACGCTTCGATGAAGCGGGTATCGAGATACCTTTCCCGCATACCACGCTCTACTTCGGGCAAGATAAAACTGGTTCTGCGCCTCCCGCAAACCTGCGTGTTATGCAGCAAGCCTTTACGATCGATGGTAGCCCGGCTGGGCAGCCTAAGTCGGGTGATATTACATCGGATGACAGGTTTGATCCACGCGGTAGTAAAACTAGCTCTGATACTTTTGAACACGAAAAGCCTGACCATGACGACGTCGATGAAACTTAAACTGTTGTTATCGTGAAGCGATTGTTATCAATCGCTGCAACGAGGCCGCCTTCAGGCGGCCTCGTTGCGTTTTAAGGGCTGAATTTTTATTTAATTGGCATAGTTTTCTGAGTGCCGACCCTCCAGATTGATTGACTCCCCGCCATCGACAAACAGAATCTGCCCCGCTACAAAGGGGTTGTCCAACAAGTAGTGCAGAGCTTGTACAAGGTGGTCGGGGTGCCCCTGGCGCTTGAGCGGAATGCCTTCAATACGCCACTCAATATAGGCGCTAGTGCGCTGGGAAGCGGGCAGTACCACGCCAGGGGCGATGCCGTTAATGCGAATGCGCGGTGCGAACTCCAGTGCCGCCATACGAGTCATCTCCGCTAGGCTCTTTTTCGATAGCAAATAGGCTGCATAGGGATACTGGTGATAGGCCACCTTATTATCGATGATATTGATCACCTGGCCCTCTTGAACGGTTTCGGCAAAGTAACGGGTGAGCAGTAGCGGGGTAAACATATTGACCCTGAACTGTGTCTCCAGCATCGCCAGCTCGGTCGCCGAGATCGGCGCGGGTTCATAGGCAGAGGCGCTGTTCAGCAGCAAATTAAGCCCTGGGAAGCGCTGCTTGGCCGACTGGAGTAAGTCGTTTAAGTCTTCGTTTAAAAAATCGCAGGAAAATATTTCGCACTCCCGCCCTTTAGCGCGGATACCGCTGGCGACCTCTTCGGCCTCTTTGCGGGAGCGATTAACGTGTAGAGCAATATCAAAACCGGCATCAGCCAACGCTTCGGAGAAGAATCGGCCCAAGCGGGTAGCACCGCCGGTTACCAGAGCAGCCTGATGATGCATAAAGCGTTCCCTACTGTTTTATTGGTATAGGAAGACTTTCTGCGTGAGTGTAGCGTTTGTCAATAACTTATACACAGCTTGCACGTGGCACGTGCTTAGAGGTATTGATAGATGAGTCCTGCTTACAGGGCCATTCAAGAAGACGTCACTTTTAACAGGATGTCGCTATGCCACCAACGACGTTGTTTACCAAACAATCTGAAGCGCTCCATGAGTGCTTGATCTCTTTAGGTTCTAACATCGACCCAGACCACTATGTGGCTCAGGCGGTCGATATCATTAACCGTGAGTGCAATCTGTTGGCTCGTTCCAAAACGATTCGCACCCAGCCGGTGGGGTACCAGCAGCAACCCGATTTCCTAAACGCCGCGCTGTTGGTGAGCACACCGCTTGAGCGTGAAGCGTTTCGTGCTTACCTCAAAGGGGTGGAAGATCGTCTGGGCCGTGTTCGGGGAGCGATTAAATCGGGGCCACGTACTATGGATCTAGACATTGTGGCTTGGGATGGAGAGGTGGTCGATGACGGTTACTACCTGCACGACTATGTAAAAAAACCTGTTGATGAAGTGCTGGCGAGTAGTGGTCGCAGCCTTGAGCCTCAAAAGTGTTCATGATTTTTGCGTTTAGGCCGATAGTAACGTTGTAGCCGCCATCAATCGGGCGCGCTAACTTCCCTGGAGGCGTGCGTTGCTCAGCCTAAATACCAATGTGATGTCGCTAACCGTGCAGAACAATCTGCGCGGCAGTCAGCAGGCCATGCAGACCGCCATGCAGCGCCTCTCTTCTGGGCTGCGCATCAATAGTGCCAAGGATGACCCTGCCGGCCAGGCGATTGCCAATCGTATGACGGCGCAAATCAAAGGCATGACCCAGGCTATCCGCAACACCAATGATGGCATATCAATGGTGCAGACGGCGGAAGGCTCGCTTAATCAGATTAACGACAACCTGCAGCGCATCCGTGAGCTGAGTGTACAAGCAGCTAACGGCACCAACTCTTCCGACGACCTGGATTCTATCCAAGACGAAATTGATCAACGTTTAGAAGAGATTGAGCGCATCGCCGGGAAAAGTAACTTCAATGGCATTGGGCTGTTGAACGACACTAAATCACTGAACATTCAAGTGGGTGCTAACGTTGGCGATACCATTGCCGTTCGTTTTGAAGCCATGAATTTACAGGGGTTGGGTCTTGATGGTTTGGACGTGACTGAGGATTTCAGTGGGACGGATAAACCGATAGATAGAGTGGATGAGGCGATCAAGCGGTTAGATCGCCAACGTAGCTATTTGGGGGCGGTGCAAAACCGTTTTGAAAGCGTAATTGATGGCCTCAATAACAGTATTGTTAACACCTCCGCTGCCCAGTCGCGTATTCAGGATGCCGATTATGCTAAGGAAGCCTCCAACCTTGTGCGCGCCCAGATCCTGCAGCAGGCAGGCATTGCTATGTTGGTTCAGGCCAACCAGCAGCCGCAGATGATTCTGCGCCTGCTGGAAGGGCTATAAGGTAAGCACTGTAGCGCAGCTCTCTTAATCAATAATGCCCTGTTCACGGGCCATGGCGTAGGCTGCCTGTGGGCCATTCCAGAGTGACGGCAGCAGTATCAACGAGACCGGAATCGCGGTGATAACAATGAACTGCTGCAGCGCGCCAATCTGGCCTGCGCCCATATACAGCAGTACCGCTGCCATCAACGCCATGGCGATCCCCCAAAACGCCCGCATGACCGGGCTGGGGTTATCGTGCCCCGCCCCCACTACCGCAATGGCGTAGCTCATTGAGTCGCCGGTGGTCGCAACGAAAATGGTGGTCAGAAGCAGGATCGCTAGTGCCATCCAGGTACCGCCGGGCAGTGCTTGGGCAATGGTTAAGGTGGCTACATCAAACTGGAAGTTGTTCAGCGCCTCGGTTAAATCAATCACCCCGGTGAGTTGATAATAAATGCCTGAGCCGCCCAGCAGGGTAAACCACACGGTGGTGGCAATCGGTGCCAGGATTGCTACCGCGATGATCATTTCGCGGATGCTGCGACCGCGGGAAATACGCGCCACAAAAATCGCCATCAGCGGCGCATAGCCAATAAACCAGGCAAAGAAGAATACTGTCCACCACTGCATCCACCACGCCGGAGCGGTCTCTGCGGTCATGGTCGCCATGGTAAAGAATTCGCTGACATACGCGCCCATGCCTGAAACGTAGCTATTGACCAAAAACAGTGTGGGGCCAAAAACAATAATGACCGCGCCAATGGCTAGCGCCAGTAGCACGTTAAAGCGGCTAAGTAGTTGAATGCCTTTGTGTACGCCGCTCATGGAAGAGAGCACGTAGATGCTGCCGAGTACGGCTAGAATGATCAACTGGCCGGGATAACCTTCCGGTAAGCCAAACAGCTCGTGCAGGCCGAAGCTGACCTGGGTGGCCAAAAAACCAATTGGACCCACAGTGCCCGCAACCAAAGCAATTACGCAGCAGGCATCGACGATGCTGCCCAGCGGGCCGCGCATTAGTCGCTCACCCAGTACGGGGTAGAGCAGGGTGCGGGGCTGAAGCGGCTGGCCTTTCACGTAGTGCGCATGGGCAAGCACCACGGCGGTTAGCGACCCCAGTACCGCCCAAGCCATAAAGCCCCAGTGCATGAAGGACTGCCCCAAGGCGCCGGAAACGGCGTCAGCGGTGCCTGCTTCGCTATCAAACGCGGGAGGCGTTACCACAAAGTGGTATACCGGCTCACCGGCGGCAAAGAATACGCCACCGCCTGCCAGCAGCGTACACAGAATGATCGAGAGCCACTTAAACGTGCTCATTTCTGGTGCATCTAAATTGCCGATTTTAGCTTTAGAGGCTGGGGTTATGGCCAAACCGATGGCGATAAAGAACGTCAGCAGGAGCAGCAGTTGAAAGTAACTGCCCAGCACTAGCGCGGTCCAGGCGAAGCCAGCGCTGATGCTGTCAGCTACCAGAGTTACGTCGTAAAGCGACAGTGCGAGAAAGGCAACGATAAAGCCGATACTTAATATCAATACAATAGGGTCGCCGAGCGAAAACCGCTGAGAGCTCTCAGAATTGGGGCTGGGGTGGGTCATGTTAAATACCTTATGGGGAGCGAGAAACTGAAATAGCAGCCTATTAAAGCGTGCCGTTAAGCGGTGTAACGCCACATGAGCGTTCAGAAGTTGGTGATTGAAGCAGGCGAAATTACAGGTAAAAAAAAGCGCCATTCAAGGAATGGCGCAAGACAGGAAACTGAGCTTAGTATATCGCCAATTTAGACCAACGTCTAATATGTTTTAACTTGGTGCGTTGCTCAGGGGCAAATGCACCGTTTTGGCCATATGGCGGAGGGCGGCGGCACTTAACTGTCTACCTAATAGCATGAAAATTAAATAAAAAATCAATAATGGCAGTATTGCTGCAATGCTAAAGCATATTTTGTATACAAGGTATGCTCACGATGATGACCTCCACTTCTAAACGCCGTTTTTCTACTTCAACACTAGGCTTTCCCACTGCAACACCAGGTTTTTCTACGGCGCGCCTGCTCACCGGCTGCGCGGCAGCGCTGATGTTAATACCGGCTATCAGTTACGCCGACGATACCCAAATACGTTTTCAGCTGGATTGGCGCTTTGAAGGCCCCTCCGCGCCGTTTTTGATGGCTGAAGAGAAAGGCTACTTCGCCGACGAAGGGTTGGACGTTCAGATTGATTCCGGCAGCGGCTCGGCGGGTGCGATTAATCGCGTGGCGTCCGGGGCCTATGAAATGGGCTTTGGCGATCTTAATGCGCTGGTCGAGTTTCTCGCCGAAAACCCCGATGGCCCCGGTATCCAAGGCGTCTATATCGTCTACGACGGCACCCCCGCGGCGGTGTTTGCCCGCAAAGACCGCGGCATCGAGAGCCCGGCTGATTTAGCCGGTAAAACCATCGCCGCCCCCACCTTCGATACCGGCTACCGCGCCTGGGGCGTGTTTGCCGCGGCTAATAATCTGGACGCCGACGCGGTGGAGTGGCAAAACGTCGACCCTACGCTGCGCGAAACGCTGCTAACCCGGGGCGATGTGGATGCAATCACTGGCTTCTACTTCACCAGCCTGCTCAATCTTGAAGAGCGGGGAATGAGCGAAGACGAGCTGACTATTATGCCGTTCCCAGACTACGGCGTGCCCCTGTACGGCAACGCCATTATCGCTAGTGAATCCTTCGCCGAAGAAAATCCGGAAGCCGTGCAGGGCTTTCTGCGCGCCTTCAACCGCGCCCTGGGCGACACTATTGCTGATCCCGAGGCTGCCATTGAGTATGTTAAAAACCGCGATGGCCTGATCGATGTGGAAATGGAGACTAGGCGCTTAAAACTCGCTCTGGATGGCGTCGTCGACACTCCTGAAGTGCGCGAAAATGGCGTGGGCGGAGTGGATGACGAGCGCCTGGCTCAGGCGATTCAACTGGTTGCCGATGCTTACGACCTCACGTCAATTCCTTCGCCCGATCAGGTGTTTAGTTCAAACTACTTACCTGCCCAGGAAGAACGCATGCTGTTTCCGGCCGAGGGCGAATAAGCATGTCGGCAGCGTTCGTCACCTTTGATGATGTTAGCCTGGCCTACGATGCGTCGGGTAATGCCATTGAGGATATCAACCTGAGTATCCACGAAGGCGAGTTCGTCGCTTTCGTGGGCCCCTCCGGCTGCGGTAAATCGACCTTTATGAAGCTCTGCACCGGTCTGCATGCGCCTACCACCGGTGCCGTACGAGTGGATGGAGAACCGGTCACCGGGCCGCTGAAGATCTCCGGCATGGCATTTCAGAACGCCAACCTGCTGCCCTGGCGCACCACACTGGATAACGTCCTACTGCCGTTGGAGATCGTTAAACCCTACCGCCATCAGTTTCGTAAACGGCGCGAAGAGTTTGTCGGCTGGGCTCGCAAGCTGCTCAAGACCGTTGGGCTTGAAGGCTACGAAGAGCAGTATCCGTGGCAGCTTTCCGGTGGTATGCAGCAGCGGGCATCGATCTGCCGGGCGTTGATTCACCAGCCGCGCCTGCTAATGCTGGATGAACCCTTCGGTGCACTGGATGCGTTTACCCGCGAGGAGCTGTGGTGCGTGCTGCGCGACCTGTGGGAAGCGCAGCGCTTTACGGTAGTGCTGGTGACCCACGATCTGCGCGAGGCGGCGTTTCTGGCCGATACCGTCTACATCATGAGCCGCCGCCCCGGACGGGTGATTGAGCGCCGTGAAATAGAGTTGCCGCGACCCCGTGCACTGGAAACCACTTACCAAAAACCCTTTATTGATCTGGTTCAGGAGCTGCGTGCTCAAATTGGCGAAGTGCGCAGCACTTAATAAAAGCCCCCAGCACCTGATGAAAGGCGCACTTATGACGAAAAATAATCAGTTAATTGAACGACTGGCGCCGTGGATAGCGGTGGTCGCGTTGGTTGTTATCTGGGAAGTAACGGTGCGGGTGTTTGATGTGCCCAGCTTTATCTTCCCCAGTGCCTTGGAGACGGCCCAGGCGCTGGTAACTTATTCCGGGCCTATCGCCATGCACTCCTGGCAAACCTTCTGGACAACGCTGATTGGCTTTGGATTGGGTGTGGCCGTGGGGCTGGTGTTGGGCTTTATTATCGGCTCGTCACGCTTTCTATATAACGCTTGCTACCCACTGTTAGTCGGCTTTAATGCCATTCCCAAAGTGGCTTTCGTGCCCATCCTGGTTGTCTGGTTTGGGATTGGCTCGGTGCCGGCGATACTCACCGCCTTTTTAATCTGCTTCTTCCCTATTGTGGTGAACGTAGCTACCGGTTTAGCCACGCTGGAGCCTGAGATGGAAGACGTACTGCGAGTGCTGGGCGCGCGGCGTATTGATGTGTTGCTGAAAGTGGGCCTGCCACGCTCGCTGCCGTATTTCTTTGCCTCGCTAAAAGTCGCTATTACTCTGGCGTTTGTAGGCACAGTAGTGTCAGAAACGGTCGCCTCCAATCAGGGCATTGGCTATCTGATGATGAGCGCCGGTTCGCAAATGCGCATGGGGCTGGTCTTTGCCGGGCTGCTGGTGATCAGCGCCATGGCCATGGTGATGTACGAGCTATTTGCCCAACTGGAAAAACGCATGACCGGCTGGGCGCACCGTGGTCAGAATCGCTAGGGCCAGTGCGCAACTCACCAGCGGTAAAGCAGTGAAGCGCTGGTGGTGTTGTCGGTGCGCTCGCTGGTGTCGTCAGGCGGTTGGGAGTTGTGCTTGATTTCATGAGATAAGCGCAGCGACAGCTTTGAATTGAGCCTTGCCGTGAGCGCTGTAAGCGACCGCGACGTGGTATTTTGGTCGGTGTACTCAAACGACATTTCCTGCTGAATATCGGCGTAGTCAGAAAAAAACCATTGATAATCCAACGCTGTATAAGCCACTGCTAACCGATAATCGCCATGTTCGCGTAGTCGGTCATGACGATAGCCTGGCCCTGCCTCCAGCGAAAAAACATGGGTATCGTTCTCTAAAATCTGACGCCCATAGCCACCGATGGCAGAAAGCTGCTGGTCGTAACCGGCAAAGCGATCCTTCTCCCAGCGGGCAAACCCAAACAGATAGTGGGGGCCATCCAGTTCATAGCGTTCGCGTCCTGCGACTAAGTACTGCTCGGCGCTGGTTTTGTCATCCTTGGTGACGTTACGCACTTCACCACGCAGCGAGTAGGTGAAGTTACCGGTAAGCCACGTCAGCAGCGTTTTACCGATCAGCGTCTGGCTATCGGTATTGCCCGAGAGGCGGGTAAAGCCCAGTTCAGCATCGCCACTGAACACGGGCGCATCTTCCTGGGGAGGCGGTGGAGCGTAGAACGGGTTGGCATATGCCACGGTTAGCCATAGCGGCCAGCAGGCCAGCAAGAGTATCCATCTAACGATCGCCACTACATCCCTCCTTGATTTCGGCATTGGGCCATTATATCAGCGAACGATGACTCTGGGGTGACGGCGATTAACGCCGTTGGCTGGCGCGTGCCATAATGGCGCGGTCACGCATTTCGAGTCTACCTATGAGCGCTTCCCGCCCCCGAACGTTAGCCGACCTGCAGCGCTGGCGCCGCACTCGCGCAAGGCGCAGCTGGTATAAACGCAGTTTTCGCCTTCAGGTAATGCTGTTAGTCGGACTACTGTTGGCAGGCATGCTACTGGCGCAGGGCACCTACCTCAATCACCGCAAGGCAGAAATTATTAGCCAGCAGATGGGCGAGCGAGCGCTGGCGGTGGCCAAAACGGTGGCGTCGATGCCGCAAATTATCAACGCCTTTTCAATTCCCGACCCCTCTTTCATTATTCAGCCCCTCGCAGAGCGCGTTCGCCATGAAACGGGCGCGCGCTATGTCGTTGTAGGCAACGCCCAAAGTATTCGCTATTCCCACCCCGTGCCGGAGCGGATTGGGAAGCCAATGGTGGGGGGCGATAATGACCAGGCGCTGATTCATGGCCAATACTATGTATCCGAGGCAACCGGGTCATTGGGCACTGCCATTCGTGGCAAAGCGCCCATTTGGGATGAAGAGGGCAATATCATTGGCCTGGTGTCCGTCGGCTTTATGATGGATCGCGTGGCCATGGACGTAGCCCGCTACAACAGCTTTGGCTGGGCGCTGGTGGCGCTGATGATTTGTCTCGGCTTTGCCGGTGCTTACTGGCTATCGCAGCATCTTAAAAAGGTCATTTTAGGCCTGGAACCCTACGAGATTGCCCGCTTGGCTATGGAGAAAGAGGCCATTTTGCAGTCGATCCATGAGGGCATTCTGGCGGTTAATCGTGAAGGTCATATTACCTTGGTCAACCAGCAGGCGCGGCGCTTTCTCAACCTGGACGATGAGCATGTGCTGCTGGGGCAGCCCATCCGCGAGGTCGTGCCCAATTCGCGGCTATTGGAGGTGCTCCGACGCGGAGAGCAGGAGTTCGACCAGGAGATGTGGCTGGGCGATCACCCGGTAGTGGTCAACCGCGTGCCGATTCTGCACGAAGGCGAGATTGAGGGGGCGGTGGCCACTTTCCGCAGCCGTCGCGAAATTGTCGATCTTTCCCATGCGCTTACCCAAGCCAGCCGTGATGTGGATATGCTGCGTGCCCAGGCCCACGAGTTTTCCAATAAGCTCTATACCATCTCAGGATTACTGCAGTTAGAACGCATCGAGGAAGCCCTCGCGCTGATCCATCAAGAAACCGAACGCGCCCAGGCGCAGATGAGCTTTTTAATGCGCAACGTGGCCGACGCCGTGCTTAGCGGTACGCTACTGGGTAAACTTACCCGGGCGCGGGAGCTGGGCGTAGCGTTGGAAGTCGATGAGCAAAGCTCGCTCTCCTGCCCGCTAACGCCCACCGGCCAAGAAGTGATGATGAGCGTGGTGGGTAACTTGCTGGACAACGCCTGCCATGCAGCGCTGAATGGGCCGAGTAAAGCGCCCAAAGTACGCCTGTTTTTCACCGATTTGGGGGAGCAGCTGTTGATCGAAGTGGAGGACAACGGGCCCGGAGTACCTGCCCAGCTCGCCGAATCGATTTTCCAGGAAGGCTTTTCGACCAAAACGGGCAAACACCAGGGCATTGGCCTGGCGCTGGTAGCCAGGCTCTGCCGCCAGCACGGCGGCGCCGTGACCCTGGAGGAGAGCGAGCTGGGGGGCGCATGCTTTATCGCGGTGCTCGACCGCTCGCTGTGTGCGCAGCAAGACCAACAGCAGTCTCAACAACAATTTCAAAAACAGTGACCACGACGGCTAGGGGGGAACGCAATGTCTGATGGGCAGTACGGCATTTTGGTCATTGAAGACGATTTTCGCATTGCCGATATCCACCGGGCCTTTATTGAACAGAGCGACGGCTTTTATGTGGTGGGCATGGCGCGCAACGGTAGCGAAGCCAAGGCGATCATGGCGGAACAGGCCACCAACATCCAGTTGATCTTGCTCGACGCCTACCTACCCGATGTTGAAGGCCTGGAGCTGCTATGGGCGATTCGCCGCGACTACGTGCATGTGGATATCGTCATGGTTACCGCTGCCCGGGAAGTAGAAACCATCAGCGAGGCGCTGCGTGGTGGGGTATTCGACTACCTGATCAAGCCCATTGAAGCCGCGCGAATGACGCAAATGCTGACTCGCTTCCGTCGCGAGCGTGAAGCCTTGGCCAACCGTGCCGAGATGAATCAGGATGAACTGGACTCCGTGCTGGCGCGCCTGAAGCCCGGCGAGCCGTTGCGTGCTAAAAGCCAAGCCCTGCCTAAAGGTATTGATCGGCTGACGCTGCGCCGGGTGATTGATGCCCTGGCCGACGCACCCGACTCGCTCACCGCCATGCAGATGGCGCGCATCATGGGTGCCAGCCGCTCAACCGCCCGCCGTTATTTAGAGTTTTTAGTTGCTGAACAGGCGGTGAGTGCGGAGCTGGGCTATGGTGATGTAGGGCGGCCTGAGCGCCGCTATCGGCTGTTGGAGGCAGCACACGAGTGGCTCAACACTCTATAAAGGAATGTGGCAATTAGGCGCGCGTGAACAAAATGAACAAAATAGCCATAAAGAACTTTTTGTCTTTTATGCGCACAAGCTTGTCGGTCAGGGTAGTGGTCTTCTAACGTTCGCGGCGTGCAGTCTCACAATAAGAAGCTCTACACAGCAAACTCATCACACAACAAAACTGATACGTGGAGAACGCCATCATGACGTCGCTTACCCTCAAGCGTTTATCTGTATTTGCTCTTCCCATTGCTGCCTTTGCAGGCATGAGCACCGCCGCACAGGCGCAAGAGTGGACACCTGAACGCTCCATCGAATTCGTCGCACCGGCTAACCCAGGCGGCGGTTGGGATACTCTCGTTCGCACCATGTCGCGGGTGATTCAGCAAGAAGAGCTGGCCGATGAAAGCTTCGCTGCTATCAACGTACCTGGCGGCGGCGGTGCCGTAGCCTGGGCCCAAGTGGCCCGCGATAGCGGCAACCCGCACAAGCTGTTTGCCACCAGCCCGCCGATGATTCTGGTGCCGCTGGCAGGTGCTTCGCGCTACGACCACACCGACTTTACCCCGGTCGCGCGGATCAACACCGACTACTCAATCATCCTGGTCGCGGCAGACTCCGAGTATCAGAACCTCGAAGACCTGCTCAATGCGCTGAAAGAAGATCCCAGCTTGAGCGTTGGCGGTGGTAGTGCGCCTGGCTCCATGGATCATATTGCCATTGCAGGCTTAGCCTCTGCGGCCGGAATGGAAGCCTCGGCAGTCAACTACATCCCGTTTTCGGGTGGCGGCGACGCCATGACTAACCTAATGGGCGGCCATATTGAAGCCGTGGTCGGCGGCGCTGGTGAAGCGGTTGGCCAACTGGGTGAAGGCAGCCAACTGCGTGCGCTGGGCGTCTCTTCTGAAGAGCGTTTGGGCGGTGGCTTGAGCGAAGTGCCTACCTACCAGGAGCAGGGCTTCGACTACACCTTCGATATCTGGCGCGGCGTGATGGGCGCCCCTGATATGCCTGAAGAGGCAGTGGCCTACTACGAAGACCTGTTCGCCGAAATGCTTGAAACCGATGCATGGCGCGAAGCGAGCGACCAACTGGGCTGGATCGACGCCTACCAAAACAGCGAAGAGTTTGGCGCCTTCCTGGATCAGCAGCAAGAGCAGTTCAGCGACGTGCTGAGCGAGCTTGGCCTACTGCGCCAGTAATCCTACTCCTTGTATCGCCCAGTCGCCCAAGCGTGGCTGGGCGTCTCCCGCGGTTAACAATATGCGTTAACCGCGGGAGACGTGTTGGCTCCTTCGGAGAGATTCCTATGACTCGTTTAAATACCAATCAGTGGTTAGCACTGGTGTTTGCGGTATTGGCTGTTGGCTATATCGCGATGGCGTGGCAGATCCCTACCTTTCCTCTGCCGCGCCCGGTCGATTCTGACCTGTTTCCTAAAGTATTAGGCTTCTCGCTACTGATCCTGTCGGTGTTTCTATTTTTTGAGAAACCCACCCCGATAGCCGGTGCCGATGAAGTCGACGAAGAGGCGCAGCACGGGCCGCTGCTACTGACGCCCTGGGCGCGGGTCATCGTGACTTCGTTGGCGATTGCCGCCTACGCGCTATTGCTGGTGCCGCTGGGTTTTGTACTTGCTTCTACGCTGCTCTGCGTTGGATTGACGGCCTACTACGGCTATCGCCGCCATGGGGTCAACCTCGCTACGTCGCTGGGGGTAGTGCTAGCGCTCTACCTGACCATGACGAAGGTGATGGATGTTTACCTGCCCACTGGCTTGCTGCCTTTCTAAACAAAGCCTTGTTAGCAGGTCTTTCCGCTAGCAGTTCTTAAGAGAGTAATTCCCATGGATGCCTTCAATAATTTGATGTACGGCTTTGGCATCGCGCTTGAGCCAATCAATATTGCCTACGTATTTGCCGGTGTATTTGCTGGCACCATTATCGGCATGCTGCCGGGCCTTGGCCCTATCAGTGCACTTGCCCTGATGATTCCTATCACCTTTGCCATGGAACCCTCGTCGGGTTTGATCCTGATGGCAGGGGTTTACTACGGCGCCATCTTCGGTGGCTCTACTTCCTCGATTCTGCTCAACGCCCCCGGCGTTGCGGGTACCGTAGCAACCTCCTTTGACGGCTACCCGATGGCCAAAAAAGGTCTGGCGGGTAAAGCGCTGGCGATTGCCGCCTACTCGTCATTTGTGGGCGGTACGGTATCGGTTATTTTCTTGATGCTGGTGGCTCCGCTGCTTTCCAAAGTGGCCGTAAGCTTTGGCCCTTCCGAGTACTTTGCACTGATGGTGCTGGGCTTAACCGCCGTGGTCTCGCTGTCGGATAAATCGCTGATCAAGGGGCTGATTGCCGCCGTGGTGGGGGTAATTATCTCGATTGTGGGTATCGATATGCAGACCGGTACCGAGCGTTTTACCTTCGGCTCCGTTCAGCTTCTCGACGGTATCGACTTCCTGGTGGTGGCGCTGGGGATTTTTGCGCTTGCCGAGGTGTTCTACATGCTGCTGCGCGGCGGTGGTGGCAAAGAGGCGCCGCGTAATGCGATTGGCTCGCTGAAACTGACTCGTAGCGAAGTCAAAGAGATCGCTGGCCCCGTTGGCCGCAGCTCGGTGTTGGGCTTCTTCACCGGCGTTCTGCCGGGGGCTGGCGCGACCATTGGTTCGTTCCTGGGTTACAGCATGGAAAAACGCATTGCCAAAGATGGCGACACCTTTGGGCAGGGCAATATCAAAGGCGTGGCCGCGCCGGAAGCGGCCAACAACGCCGCCTGTACCGGCTCCTTTGTGCCGCTGTTGACGCTGGGTGTACCGGGTTCGGGTACCACCGCAGTACTGCTGGGTGCCCTGCTGGTCATGGGGGTCAATCCCGGCCCAATGATGCTGACAGAGCGTCCGGACGTGTTCTGGGGCGTGGTTGCCAGTATGTATATCGGTAATATCTTCCTGCTGGTGCTTAACCTGCCGTTGATACCGCTGATCGCCAAGATTCTTGATCTGCCCAAGCCGCTACTGCTGTCGCTGATTTTGATCTTCTGCATGATCGGCGTCTACGGCATGAGCTTCAGTGTGTTTGATCTGTTGCTGCTGCTCGGTTTTGGCCTGGTGGGCCTGGGTATGCGCCTGTTTGGTTTCCCCGCGGCGCCGCTGATTTTAGCGCTGATTCTGGGCAACATTATGGAAGAGTCCTTGCGTCGCGCGCTGCAGATCTCCGGTGGCGACTGGATGACCTTTATCGACAAGCCTATCTCGCTTGGCCTACTGGTCGTCGCCTTGCTGTCGCTTGGTCTGCCGTTACTGAAAAAACGCCGTAAGAAAATTCCACCCGACGTGGCTGTTTAACGCCACTACTTAAAGGGTGAATAGCAAGGAGCCTTGGTGATGCCAAGGCTCCTTTTTTTATCTGCGCTTTCTTATCTACTTTTTTAACTAATAATAAAGAGTGGTTTTGTAACAAATAAGTAACTAATGCGTTAATGCTTTGTGTTTAAAAAGTTCAAGTACTTAGTTGGTGCACTGTCTTTTATTGGTGCATTGAGAGGGTGCTTCAGCAGCGTTAATGCGCTTTATTTTGGTGCATGTAGTGAGTTTTGAGATTTTGTGATGATTATTAAGTGGCTGATTAAATAGCTATAAGGCAACTTTGTGCCAATCTGGCGCATCCCTTGCAAGAGTTATTGGCTAGTGAACGTAATGGCTAGTGGACGTATTGGGGGAGCTAACACAACAACCCCAAGTGCGAAGCCAATCATCAAGCCTCGGTCATAACAAACCCCAGCCATAAGGGGTGCAAGGAGATTAACAATGAACACTCTCAAACGCTCGACACACCCTCGCCCCTTCCTTTCAAGTGGCCGTTTCGCGACCGCTTTACTCACCGCTGCCATCATGGGGGCCAGCACCCAAGCCATCGCCCAAGACGATGACCCGATCAAAGTCGGTATCCTGCACTCGCTTTCCGGCACCATGGCGATTAGTGAGACCGTCCTCAAAGACACCGTCGAAATGCTTATCGAACAGCAGAACGAAGCCGGTGGTTTGCTCGGCCGTCAGTTAGAAGCCGTGGTGGTTGATCCCGCGTCTAACTGGCCGCTGTTTGCCGAACGCGCCCGGGAGCTACTAGACCAGGAAGAAGTGGACGTGATTTTCGGCAACTGGACGTCGGTTTCGCGTAAATCCGTACTGCCCGTCGTAGAGGAGCTCAACGGGCTGCTGTTCTACCCGGTGCAGTATGAAGGCGAAGAGTCTTCTGAAAACGTCTTCTACACCGGCGCAGCGCCTAACCAGCAGGCGATTCCTGCGGTTGAATACCTTATCAACGAAGTCGGTATCGAGCGCTTTGCGCTAGTGGGTACCGACTATGTCTACCCGCGCACTACCAACCGTATCCTCGAGGCCTTCCTCAAGGATGAACACGGCATCGCGGATGAGGACATCATGGTCAACTACACGCCGTTCGGTCACTCCGATTGGCAAAACATCGTGGCGGAAATACGTCGATTCGGTGAAGAGGGTAAACCGACCGCCGTAATCTCGACGGTTAACGGCGACGCTAACGTGCCGTTCTATACCGAGCTCTCCAACCAGGGTATCGACGCTGCGGATATTCCGGTCATCGCCTTCTCCGTGGGCGAGCAGGAGCTCACCGGTATTGATACCGGGCCGCTGGTAGGCCACTTGGCTGCCTGGAACTACTTCATGAGCGTCGATAACGACGACAACTACGACTTTATCGATGCCTGGATCGAATACACCGGCGACGATATGGCGGTGACCAACGACCCGATGGAAGCACACTACATTGGCTTCAATATGTGGGCCGAAGCGGTTCGCAAAGCGGGCACCACGGATGTCGATACGGTGAAAGACGCCATTATCGGTGTAACCGTACCTAACCTCTCCGGCGGTTATGCGGCGATGATGCCCAACCACCACATCACCAAGCCGGTGTTGATCGGTGAGATTCAGGACAACGGCCAGTTCGATATCGTTTGGCAGACACCGTCTACCGTGGCGGGCGACGCCTGGTCTGACTACCTGCCTGGCTCCCGTGACCTGATTGCCGATTGGCGCAAGCCGATGGAGTGCGGCAACTTCAACGTCGTGAACGGCTCGTGCGGTGGCAGCACCGCAGCAGAAGAAGCCGAAGCGGCGCTCGCTGAGTAAAAGCTCCTGTAGTGAGTAATACTGATCCCTCGTCCCTAGGCTGAAGCCCAAGTGGCGAGGGAGCACGCTAACTCCCCCTCTTTAGATAACCAAAGGAAGAACCCCATGAGGCGTTTCCTTTCCTTAGGGCTGCTGTGCCTACTGTTGTTAAGCATCACAGTGACCGCCCAAGCACAAACGAGCTCCACGAATACTGCCGACGATGACGCCGCGCTCGAGTTGTTAGAGGCGCTGGACGTTGAATCTTACGCTGACAAAGGCGACGCAATCACCGCCATTTTGCAAAGCGATGACGAACGCGCCCGAGACTGGCTGCAGGCCTTGCTGGATGGCCGCTTGCAGCGTACCGAAGATGGCCGCTTTGTGCTGGTGCTCGAGAACCGTGGCCGCGACTGGCCGGTGGCCGATGTACTGACCGGCGAAGCGCTGGGCGAGATGTCCCGCCGTGATCTGGAGCGTATCGGCATCAACAACAACCTACGTAATCAGCTGCGCAGCGCCATTGCGGTGGTTGACCTCTACTCGCCTAATGTGGAACGCCGCCGCACCTCGGCCGAGCGCCTGTTAGGTGAAGTAGATGGTGAGCTGGTGCCCACTCTCGACGACTTGATCGAACAGGAAGAGGACGAGCAGGTGCGTTACCGGCTGACCCAGGCCGTGGCGATCTACCGCGCCGAAGCGGGCGAAATGGCTGGGGTCGAAGCGCTGGACGGCAGCCTACACCCCCGTTCCCGCGTGGCATTGAGCCGGGCAGCCAATAGCGATGATCCCGTCGTCGCCAACGCCGCTGCCGCTTCCCTGGCGGGCATTGAGCAGCAGCTCAAAATCAATCGCGGTCTGGAAACGCTCTATTTCGGCTTGAGCCTCGGCTCAGTGCTGGTGCTAGCGGCCATTGGCCTGGCGATCACCTTCGGGGTCATGGGTGTGATCAACATGGCCCACGGCGAGCTGATGATGCTGGGCGCCTACACCACCTGGGCGATGCAGCAGTTGCTGCCCGGCCAGCCTGGGCTGGCGTTGATTCTATCGATTCCCGCGGGCTTTATGGTCGCCGCTTTGGCTGGTGTGGCGATCGAACGCGGTGTTATCCAGTTCCTCAAAGGCCGTCCGCTGGAGACGCTGCTAGCCACCTTCGGTATCAGCCTGATTCTGCAGCAGCTGGTGCGCACGGTGATTTCACCGCTTAACCGTACCGTCATCACTCCCGAGTGGATGAGCGGTTCGCTGGTGGTTAACGATGCGCTCTCATTAACCCTCAACCGCATGTACGTGCTCGGCTTTGCGCTGGTGGTGTTTGCCGGGCTGATGCTGATTATGCGTCGCACGCGGCTGGGGCTTGAGGTGCGCGCCGTGACCCAAAACCGCGCCATGGCACGCTCCATGGGCATTCGTGCTACTCGTGTGGATATCATGACTTTTGCGCTAGGTTCGGGTGTGGCCGGGCTTGCCGGGGTCGCGCTCTCCCAGCTCACCAACGTCGGCCCCAACCTGGGGCAGAACTACATCATCGACTCCTTCATGGTGGTGGTGTTCGGTGGCGTGGGTAACCTGTGGGGCACGCTGGTGGCCGGGCTATCGCTGGGGGTCATTAACCAGGTGCTGGAACCCTGGGCAGGCGCGGTGTTGGCCAAAATTATCGTGTTGGTCTTTATTATCCTATTCATTCAGAAACGCCCGCGTGGACTCTTCCCGCAGAAGGGCCGGGCTGCGGAGGGCTAAACGATGTCTTTAACGACCGAATCATCGACGAATTTTTGGCTAACACGCCCATTCAGCGAGCGCTCTACGCAGATTTTTCTCGGCGTGCTACTGGCCGCGCTGGCGCTGGTCACCATCCTGCACGTGGCAGTGCCGCCGGATAACCCACTGCATGTGGGTGCCTATACGGTCAACCTGTTCGGTAAGTACCTAAGCTACGCGTTGCTGGCCGTGGCGGTGGATCTGGTGTGGGGCTATCTGGGCATTTTGAGCCTCGGCCACGGCGCCTTTTTCGCCATTGGCGGTTACGCCATGGGCATGTACCTGATGCGCCAGATTGGCGATCGCGGTACCTACGGCCACCCGGTGCTGCCCGACTTTATGGTGTTCCTGAACTGGGACAGTCTGCCGTGGTTCTGGCACGGTTTCGATATGGCTTGGTTCGCCTTTGCCATGGTTCTGCTGGCGCCGGGGCTGCTGGCGTTAGTGTTCGGCTTCTTGGCGTTTCGCTCACGGGTCACCGGGGTATATCTGTCGATTATCACCCAGGCACTGACCTTTGCCTTGATGCTGGCTTTCTTCCGCAACGAGATGGGCTTCGGCGGTAATAACGGCCTGACTGACTTCCGCGAAATCGTCGGTTTTGACCTGCGCAGCGATGCCACGCGCCTAGGGTTGTTCCTGGTCACCGGCGTTGCGCTGGCGCTGGGGTATATCCTGTGCCGTGCGATTGTGACCAGCAAGCTGGGGCGGGTCAGCGTGGCCACTCGGGATGCCGAAGCGCGTACGCGCTTTCTCGGTTATCGGGTCGAGCGCTTTCAGCTGTTTGTGTTTGTGGTCTCGGCGATGCTCGCAGGCCTGGCGGGGGCGCTCTACGTGCCGCAAGTGGGGATTATCAACCCCAGCGAGTTCTCGCCGATTTTCTCCATCGAGATTGTGCTGTGGGTCGCACTGGGCGGTCGCGCCACACTCTATGGCGCAGTGATTGGTGCCATTTTGGTTAACTATGCCAAAACCATCTTTACCGGCGTCATGCCTGATGCCTGGCTGTTTGCATTAGGTGCGATGTTTGTACTGGTCACAGTGTTTCTGCCCAAGGGGGTAGCGGGGCTGTTTCGCTACCTCAAGCGTCGCAAGCGCGACGATTCGGCTAACCCTGATCATCAACAGACATCCAAGGAGGCCTCCGCATGAGTTTGCTGCAATCGCTGTCCCAGCGTGATCGGGTGTTCGATTTTATGGCGCCCCAAGCCTCGCCGGTGGACGTTCGCCACGGGCCGATCCTTTACATGGAAGATGTCACCGTGAGCTTCGATGGCTTTAAAGCCATCAATAACCTCAACCTAACCATCAACGACGGTGAGCTGCGCTGCATTATCGGCCCCAACGGGGCGGGTAAAACCACCATGATGGATATCATCACCGGCAAAACCCGCCCCACCAGCGGCAGCGTATGGTTTGGCAGCCGCCATAACCTGCTGCACATGAACGAGCCTGATATTGCCAGCCTGGGCATTGGCCGCAAGTTTCAAAAGCCCACGGTTTTCGAAGCGTTGTCGGTATTTGAAAACCTGGAGCTGGCCATGGCCGCCGACAAGCGGATTTTTCCTACCCTGACCGCCCGCATGACCGGCGAGATCAAAGACCGCATCGATGACGTACTGGAAACCATTGGCCTGACAGCACTGCGCCATCAACCTGCGGGCATTCTTTCCCACGGCCAGAAGCAGTGGCTGGAGATCGGCATGCTGCTGATGCAGCGCCCGCGTCTACTGCTGGTGGATGAACCGGTGGCGGGCATGACCGAGCAGGAGATGGAGCGCACTGCCGAGTTGCTCACCGGGCTGGCCGGTAAACAGTCCGTGGTGGTGGTGGAGCATGATATGGGCTTTGTGCGTTCGATTGCCCGCCAGGTGACGGTCTTGCATCAGGGCAGCGTGCTGGCGGAAGGCACCATGGATCAAGTCTCCAGCGACCCCAAAGTAATCGAGGTCTACCTGGGTGCCGATGACGAGGAGGCCGCCTGATGCTAGCGATCGAAAAGCTCAACCAGTTTTACGGCGAAAGCCACACCCTCTGGGATCTTGACCTTGAGGTGCCTGCTGGCCAGTGCACCTGCGTGATGGGACGCAATGGCGTGGGCAAAACCACGCTGCTAAAAGCCGTGATGGGCGAAGTGGCCATCAAAAGTGGCGAGCTGCGCTATACCGCCGAGGCAGGCGAGATCGAGCTGACTAAAAAAGCCGTTGAGGCGCGCTCGCGGTTGGGAATTGGCTACGTGCCTCAAGGGCGACAGATATTTCCGCTGCTGACCGTAGAGGAGAACCTGCGCACCGGCCTTGCCGCCCGCAGTGACGGGCTAAAAAAGATTCCCGAGCGGGTCTATGAGCTGTTCCCAGTGCTTAAAGAGATGAAACACCGCCGTGGCGGCGACCTTTCCGGTGGGCAACAGCAGCAGCTGGCGATTGGCCGCGCACTGGTCATCGAACCCAAACTGCTGATTTTGGACGAGCCAGGTGAGGGCATTCAGCCCAATATCGTCGCCCAAATTGGTCAGGTGATTCGTCAGTTGATCAACGAGGATGGCCTTACGGTACTACTGGTGGAGCAGAAGCTGCCCTTTGCCCGTAAATACGCCGACCGCTTTGTGATTATGGATCGCGGCCGACCGGTGGCCAAAGGGGAGATCAGCGAGCTCTCCAATGAGCTGATCAAGCAGCATCTGACGGTTTAAGTTATCCACACCCGGTTACCGCCTGCCCGGCCAAGCGGTTGTCGAAAGGCGGTCGCTTTTTTGCGCGCGGATGAGCGGTGTTTCCAAAAGCTGGGCTTCAAACGCTGGGCGGCGGCTCCACCGGCGCCTGGCGTGCCCGTTGGCGTTTGACCAGTTGGGTAATCACGCCGTAGCGTGGCCCTGCTAGAAAGGCGAGCATCAGGAATACGCCAGTCATGACGGCCATCATGCCGCCAATGGAGACGTTGAGATACACTGCGAGGTAGTAGCCAGAAATACTCGAGGCGATAGAAATTAGCGCACCGATGATAAACATCATCCACAGCCGGTCAGTCAGCAAATAGGCGGCGGAGGCGGGAACAATGGCAAAGGCGATAAACAACACCGCGCCTACCGCATCAAAGGCCGCCACAGCAGTGGAACTAGTTAGCATTAGCAGCACATAGAAAAGAATCGAGGGCATAAAGCCGAACGTTTTGGCCAGCGCCGGATCGAAGGTGGCCAGCTTCAGCTCCTTATAAAAGAGTCCGATAAACGCGTAGTTGAGCACCGTCATCACACTCATCGATACCAGCGCCTGAGGGATGGGCAGGCCGAAGATGTCGAGTGTATCCAGCCAGACAAAACCGATCTCCCCGAGCAGCACGGTATGCGTGTCGATATGCACATCATTGGCATAAATATTCAACAGCAGCACGCCGATAGAGAACAGAGCCGGGAAGACCAGGCCGATAGCGGTATCCTGCTTGACCCGTTTGGTGCTCGCTAAGGCTTCGGTGAGCAAGACGGTTAACAGCCCAGTGAGGGCGGCCCCGATCAGTTGTACCGGCCCGCTCTGTTGCTTGGTCAGCAGCCAGACGATGACGATGCCAAACACAATCGAATGGCTGATTGCGTCGGATAACATGCTGTTGCCGCGGAGCACTAAAAAGGTGCCCACCGCCGAGGAGGCGATGCCTACCATCGCGCCCACTAGCATAATGGGCAGGGCAGTTGTGGTCAGTAGCTCTGCCATCATGATGCTAATTCCTCAAAAGCCGCGATCACTCTTCTAGCCTCCGCCTGGCCCTGTGCCGTTAGCCCCCAGCCGCCGTCGCTTGGGGTGGCACCGCGTGGAGAGCGGGTTAGGTAGCCTTGCTGCTTAAGCTTGTTGAGCATCCTGCGTGAACCGAGTGTTGAGGGGGCGCATGAGGGATCGGCCGAGTGTTTATATAGCGCATAAAGTAGCTGCTGTTTCTGCAGCGCTGACTTCTGGCGATAGTGCTTTATCACACCCCACAGCAGGCCACGGCCGGGCGCCAATGCCAACGATATAAGCACGATGGCGGTTGCGGTAAGGACAATCAGCGGGCCGGTTGCCAGGCCACGCGATAGGGTGCTGATGGTTGCCCCTGAAACACCACTGACAATACCGACGCCTGCGGCGATGGTGAGCATGCCGCCTAGGTGGCGGCTCCACTGTCGGGCGGCGGCCGCGGGTGCCACGATCATGGCGGCCATCAAAATCACACCGACCATCTGCAGGCCGACGACGACTGCTAGCGCAACCATAGCGGTGAGCGATGCTTCAATCACGGTGATAGGCATGCCGAGCGTGCGGGCGTACTCCGCATCAAAGGTGACCAGCTTGGCCTGTTTCCAGAAGACGGCAAGCAGCAGCAGCGTAACCAGCGTAATGCTGCCCATCACCCATAAATCGGAGCGCAGCGTCGCGGCGGCCTGACCGAACAGAAAGGCCTCAAGACCGCCCTGGGAGGCGTTATTGGTACTCTGTATATAGGTGAGCAGAACGATACCCACGGCAAAAAAGATACTCAGGCAGGCGCCCAGGGCTGCGTCAGTTTTCAGGCGGCTTAAGCGCGTTAGCATCAGCATAATCAGCGCGGCGGCGGAGCCGGTGATCAGTGAACCAATAATAATCCCGCCAATATCCCGGCTGCCGGTGATGATAAAGCTTAAACAGATGCCGGGAAGGGCTGCGTGGGAAATTGCGTCTCCCAGCAGGCTTTGGCGACGCAGCACCGCAAAACAGCCCAGCGGGCCGCTGATCAGCCCCAGCAGCGAGGCGCCAATGACTACATTCTGAAAGGTGTAGTCAGATAAAAGCTCAAGCCACACCATGGGTTACTTCACCTTTGAGGCGGAAAACATTAACGATTCATTGTCGTTAAGTAGCGCGATTTGGCCGCCGTAAGCCTGGCGCAGGTGATCGATCTTGAACACCTCCTCGGCCTTGCCGCTGGCGATGACTCGCACGTTGAGTAGCAGTAGCCAGTCAAAGTAGGTGCGAACCGTTTGCAGATCGTGGTGTACCACAATTAGCGTTTTGCCCGCGTCGCGCAGGCGGCGCAGGATATCGATAATGGCCCGCTCGGTGGTGGCATCGACGCCCGCCATGGGTTCATCAAGAAAATACACATCGGCTTGCTGCACCAGCGCACGGGCCAAAAATACGCGCTGCTGCTGGCCACCTGAGAGCTGGCTAATCTGGCGCTCAGCCAAGGCACTCATACCGACCATCTCAAGTGCTTCCTGCGCCTCGTGGCGCTCTTTTCGCCCCGGTCTTTTGAGCCAACCTAAACGCCCGTAAAGCCCCATGGTGACCACATCCAGTGCAGTGGTGGGAAAATCCCAGTCAACGCTTGAGCGCTGGGGCACGTAGCCCACCCGTTTACGCTGCGTGGCGTAAGGCCGCCCATGCACCATCACCTCGCCTGACAGCGACGGCACCAGCCCCAGGAGGCTTTTGATCAACGTGCTCTTGCCCGCCCCGTTAGGGCCGACAATGCCCGCCATGACACCGGCGGGGATATCCAGATCGATATCCCAAAGCACGGGCTGGTTATGGTAGCTCACCGTCAGGTTTTTAATACTCAGTGCGGTGTCTGTAAGGTCGGATGTCGCCATGGATCACTGCCTTATCGAATGCTTATTGAGCGAGTTGCCACTCGCTGGCCCAGTCATCCAGTGCCTTTGGCAGCGGGGCCAAGGAACCGCCTAGCGCCTCGACAATGTGCTGGGTGTTACGGTAGATCATGCCCATGTAGGTACCATCTACCGTGCCTTCATCGCCCATGGCGTCGGAATAAAGCTGGCCGCCGATGGTCACATCATGGCCGCGCTGCCTTGCTGCATCGATCACTGCCTGAATGGTGCGTGGATTGATGGTGCTCTCGACAAATATGGCGGGCACGTTACGGGCAACAACGCTATCCGCCATGCTGCGAATATCGGCGATCCCGGTTTCGGTTTCGGTACTGATGCCCTGAATCCCTTCCACTTCAATGTCATAGGCACGACCAAAGTAGCTGAAAGCGTCGTGGGCGGTGACAAGAATACGCTGCTCTTCGGGGATGCTGGCAATGCTCTCTTTAATCCACTCATGCAAGGCTAGCAACTGAGCCTGATAACGCTCGGTATTGGTTTCAATCGTCGTGGCGCACTCAGGGCGTGCTTCGCTCAATGCATCGCTTAGGGTGGGCAGTGTTTGGGCCCATAAAGAGACATCCATCCACAGGTGAGGGTCGACTCCGTAGACATCCTGAGCGGTGATCAACGACGCCGGATCAATGGAAGCGGGCGCCACGGCAAGCGTGGGTGTTCGTGCCGAGAAATTCTCCAGCACACTCCCCAGCTGCCCTTCCAATGAGTAGCCTGAATAGAGAATGTGTTCGGCGCCCCGCAGCAAGGCCACGTCGCTAGCGCTTGCCTGATACAGGTGGGGGTCTACGCCGGGGCCCATCATGGCTTCCACATTAACGCATTCGCCGCCTACTTCCTGCGCTACATCTGCAATCATCCCAATCGTTGCCACCACGTTTAAGGGCGTTTCATCGGCAGTTGCCAACGCACTAAAAGGCAGCGTTCCCAATAGAATCACGGCATATTTTGTTGCCATTATTTAGCTCCAGACTCGTCATGAGGTAGATGGGCTGAAATTGCTTTGTGTAAACTGATTGTCCCGAGGAAAGAAGTATAGCCTTGGCTAAGTTTGTGGCGCTATTCATGAAATGTCAAGCGGATAAAAGACGCTGAGGTGAGCTGAAAGGGGTATCTGAGTATTGCGGGAATAAACGTAAGACGGGCTACTAACGCGCCTTTGAAATCTGCTAAGAACGGTTTAAGTTATCCACACCTGGTTCAAAGTCTTGGATCGGGTTGAAATGGCAGTGCCTCGGCTGTCGCGACGATTTGATCGAATAAGGGGTGTGCCGGGTTGAGCATGTAGTTGAGCTCTCTCGGCACGACCACGCTTGGCACTGCCAGTGCCAGACTTTGGCCTGAGGCCAGCCAGCCATCGCCAAGTTCAGCGGTCTCTGCGGGCGCTGGGGCTTCCTGCCAGTTTTCTGGTAGATCTTCTGCGCCAATGCTTAGAATACTGTCGGCTGGTAGCGTCAGGCGCAGCAGCGCATACGCATTGAGCAGCCGATAGCTTTCCAGATTCACCATAATTTCCAGTAGTGCCAGCGACTCGTAGCTTGCCACATACACACAGGCATTCCCTGGGCTGTTCCAGCGCCCACCGTAAAGCCGTGCGCCTTCGCCATCAAACGCTGTCTCCTGAAACTTACGCTTAACCAGCCGATAGGCGGTGACCTCGCTCATACCGAGACACCATGCTCCAGCCGCCCGATCAGATTCAACACCGTTTGATACTCTGCCGATGTGGCGCTCATTTCGACAGGGCGACGACCGCCTAGCCCGGCATTGGGTTTGAGTAGCCAGGCGCGGGCGCCCTCTGAGTCCCCCTCGAACAGATCCAGTGCCGCCTTGAAAAGCTCAGCAAAGCGATACAGCCGGTCACTCTCTGCCATTTTGAAACGGCCCGATTTGGCGCGACGGCTAAGCGTAGCAGAGGGAATATCCACGTAGCGCGCCAGTGCCTTCTGCTCAATACCTGATACCTTGGCAATCTGGGGATAAACACGATACTCCACCCCTTCATGCAACAGCTCATGCAACTTGCGGCCTCTGGCTGGCAAGCCAATTTGTTGCCAGAAACCGGACGCCAAAGCTTTGGGTGGCTGGTATTGAGTGAAGTGGATATCCATAATGTTATCCTCATTTGATACTTCAAAAGTCTATCATTTGATATACATGATGCTTTTACCGCCGTCAAGTGATGCACATGACAGAAGATATCTGGCGGGCTTATTCGCTAAAACCCTGCTCTGTGTTCGGTTGACGAAAATGCTTGGCGTGTAATATTGGCTGTTGATCAATAAGAAGCAGGTGGGGTATGCGCTATAAAGATAAACATCAGCTCGCCGCCGAGTGGCAAGCGCTTCTGGAGCGCACGCCCAAACCGTTGCGGCAAGCAGTCGAGACGTTGGTAGAGCACCACGGGCAAAGCTTTGCTGACCACTTTTACCGGGTGATGTTGGAAGACCCGCATGCCTCGCTGTTTCTCTCCAACGATCAAGTGGAGCAGCGTTTACACCCCTCAATGCAGCGCTGGCTGAAGGCCATGTTTGCCGTTGAGCACGCCGATTTTGAGTCCCTGGTTGAGCAGCAGGAAAAAGTGGGGCAGGTGCATGCCCGCATCGATATTCCGGTCAACCTGGTGCTAAGTGGAGCGCGGCAGCTTAAGCAGGTGTTTTATCAACAGATCAACGCCACGTTCAAAAGCCCGCTATCGCCGGGGGATGCCTCGGTGTACGTCTCCGACCATATTGATATGGCCATGGAAATCATGAGCCACGCCTACTCGGTGGCCAGTGACCGTAATGCGCGCACTGAAGAGGCGTACAAGCTGTTTTCACTCACCCAGAGCATTGGCGACGAGCGTGAACGCCAGCGTTCGGCGTTGTTGAATTGGGAGAATGCGCTGATGTTTGCCATAGCTGCCCAGCAGGATATCGCCACGCTGCCGCGGTTATCCAATTCCGATTTTGGTCTGTGGTACTTCCATAAAGCGTGCCATGCGTTCGAGGGCGTGCCGGAGATTGCCACTATTTCACGCCATATTCAGCAAGTGGATCGTGAGTGGCTGGAAGTGCTGATGCATGAAGATGCTAGCCAGCGACTTAAGGCGCTGGGCGAGATTCGTGATGCCGCCCGTACGGTGTTGATGCTGCTCGACAATGTATTAGAGCGCGCCTCCGGTTTGGATGCAGGGCGCGACAGCTTAACCCGGTTGCTCAACCGCAAGTTTTTGTCAGTGGTGCTTAGTCGCGAAATAGACATTGCCCGCCACTCGGAGCACTGCTTTGCGCTGTTGATGGTAGATATCGATCACTTCAAATCGATCAACGATACCCATGGGCACGACGCCGGCGACAACGTGCTGCAGCAGGTGGCGAGCATCCTTGATCGCTCCACCCGTGGGGGTGATTACGTGTTTCGCATGGGCGGCGAGGAGTTTTTGATTGTGCTGGTCAATACTGACCATGACGGCAGCCGGTTATTTGCTGAGCGTTTACGCCAATCGGTGGCTAAGGAGCCGATGCTCGCCGGTGCCGATACGCTGCTTAACGTGACGATTAGCGTGGGTGTAACGCTTCACGATGGTCACCCAGACTATCACCACTCCCTGCAGCGTGCTGATCAGGCCCTTTATGAAGCGAAGCGCGGCGGGCGTGACCGGGTCGTTGTGCAGTAATGGTGTGAAGAGTGAGTGTAGGCTGAGCACTAAGCAAGTAGTGAGTGCATTTATTTGGTGCATTTGAGGTCTGATGTGGTGCTGTTTTGGTGCGCCTAGATGCGTAGCACTGCCAGTCACCGCCGTTCATCCCTACCATTGACCGCACAGCAGGGCTTTTCACCATTTTGGCGCATTAATTGCTTACCTATGTCAAAGGCTTAGTGAAAAGGAAGCGGTAGCAACCCATGATCCTGTGCGAACTCGCCAAACCACACATTGCCTCTGGCCACCGCTTCGATGCAGGCCGCCATTGGGCGGCTTCGTTAGCGCTCACCTTCGCCCATCGCGACGGCGCCACGCGCATGGTGCAGGCGCGCCATCAGGGGCCACTGCGGGTGCAGCGCCCCTTCTACCCGGAAGGGAGTGGTGAGGCTTGCCATGTCTATGTGCTACACCCGCCGGGCGGTTTAGTCAGCGGCGATGCGCTTACCATTAGTGCCCATGTAGAGAGCGGTGCCCATGCGCTGCTGACGACCCCGGCTGCCAATAAACTCTATAAAGCCGACAGCCAGGGCGTAGCCTGGACGCAGCATACCCGGTTGAGCGTTGAAGATGACGCGACACTTGAATGGCTGCCCCAGGAGACCATTGCCTTTGATGGTTCCAAGGGCGAGCAGCGCACCCAAATTGATCTTCACGGCAGCGCCCGTTGCCTGGGCTGGGAAGTGATGGCGCTGGGCCGCCCGGCCAGCGACTTACCCTATGTTTCCGGACGCATTGAGCAGCACTTCCGCTTAACCCTAGATGGCAAACCGCTGTGGCTAGAGCGCCAACCGCTAGACCCACTACACCCTCGCTTTGCCGGGCGATGGGGTCAGGGCGGAGCCACGGTGCAGGCCACGCTCTGGGCAGTGGGGATTGCCGACGCGCCTGCTGCCATTGAAGCCTTGCGTGAAGCGCTGCCGGATAACCCGCGCTGGGCGGTCACCGTCCGCCACGGTGTTCTGCTGCTGCGCTATTTAGGCAACTCGCGTAACGAAGCCTGGGCGTTATGCGAACAGGCTTGGCAACTGCTGCGCCCCCGCTGGATCGAGCGTGAAGCACATACACCACGAATTTGGCTAACCTAATTAGCATCACTGCGATGCACTGCTGGAGACACATTCCATGGAATTAACCCCAAGAGACAAAGACAAGCTGCTGCTGTTCTCAGCCGCCCAATTGGCGGAGCGCCGCAAGGCGCGTGGTTTAAAACTCAATTACCCGGAAGCAGTAGCGCTGATCAGCTTCGAGATTATGGAAGGCGCCCGGGATGGCCGCAGTGTGGCGGACTTAATGAGCTATGGCCGCGAGATCCTTAGCCGTGAGGATGTGATGGATGGTGTCGCCGAGATGGTCGACGAAGTGCAGGTGGAAGCCACTTTCCCCGACGGCACCAAGCTGGTCACTGTCCATACGCCAATTGTGTGAGGGGTTAATTGTGAGGAGTGAGGGGTGGATTGTGAGGGGTGAGGAGTGAATAGTTAGGGGTGAGTAGTAGTGGGTTACGCACCCCTCATACCTCTCTCTTTACACCTCACACCTCTCGCCTAACACCTCACAAAAAAACAAAGGAGCAACCAAATGATTCCCGGTGAGTACAAGTTAAAAGAAGGTGATATCGAGCTGTGCGCGGGACGTGAGCGGATTAGCGTCGAGGTGGCCAATACCGGCGACCGCCCGATCCAGATCGGCTCCCATTACCACTTTGCCGAAGCCAACCCGGCGCTGGTGTTTAATCGCGATAAAACCCGAGGCTTTCGTCTGGACGTGGCCGCAGGCACGGCGATTCGCTTTGAGCCTGGCCAGACCCGCGAAGTCACGTTGATTCCCTTTGTGGGCAAGCGCGAAATTTACGGTTTTCGCGGCGATGTCATGGGCGCGCTCGACGGAGGTAAACAATGAAACCGGTTAACAAGATCAGTCGGCAAGCCTATGCCGATATGTATGGCCCCACGGTGGGTGACCGCGTGCGTCTGGGCGATACCGAGCTGTGGATTGAAGTCGAACAGGATGCTACCCACTACGGCGATGAAGTGAAATTCGGCGGCGGCAAAGTTATCCGCGACGGCATGGGCCAAAGCCAGCGCGCCGACGACACGGTGATGGATACCGTGATTACTAACGCGCTGATTCTGGATTGGTGGGGTATCGTCAAAGCCGACGTGGGCATTCAAAATGGCCGCATCGCCGCGATTGGAAAAGCGGGCAACCCTGACGTACAGCCTGATGTTGAAATCGTCATTGGCCCCGGCACCGAAATCATCTCCGGCGAAGGGAAGATCCTGACCGCGGGCGGCATTGATTCCCATATCCACTTTATCTGCCCTCAGCAGGTCGAAGAAGCGCTGATGAGCGGCGTGACCACCATGCTGGGCGGCGGCACCGGCCCGGCGACTGGCACCAACGCTACCACCTGTACTCCCGGCGCATGGCACATCGGCAAAATGCTCCAGGCGGTCGACGATATGCCCATGAATATCGGCTTTCTGGGCAAGGGCAACGCCAGCCTGCCCGAGTCCCTGGAGCTCCAGCTCCAAGCAGGCGCCATGGGGCTCAAATTGCACGAAGATTGGGGCACTACACCTGCCTCAATCAACAACTGCCTCAACGTGGCGGATGCCTACGATGTGCAAGTGGCGATCCACACCGACACCCTAAACGAATCGGGCTTTGTGGAAGACACCCTGGCCGCGTTCAAAGAGCGCTGCATTCACACCTACCACACCGAAGGCGCGGGCGGCGGCCACGCCCCGGATATCCTCACCGCCTGCTCGAAAGCCTATGTACTGCCGTCATCCACTAACCCAACGCGGCCCTACACCGTCAACACCATCGACGAACACCTCGATATGCTGATGGTGTGCCACCACCTGGATCCCAATATCCCCGAAGACGTGGCCTTCGCCGACTCACGCATTCGCCGGGAAACCATCGCCGCCGAGGATATCCTCCACGACTTGGGCGTGATCTCGATGATCGCCTCTGACTCCCAGGCCATGGGGCGGGTCGGTGAGGTGGTCTGCCGCACCTGGCAAACCGCCCACAAAATGAAGGTGCAGCGCGGCCTGCTGCCGGAAGATGAGGCCCTGGGGGCCGATAACCTGCGCGCCAAGCGCTATATCGCCAAGTACACCATTAACCCTGCGATCACCCACGGTATCGCCCATGAAGTCGGCTCCATCGAAGTCGGTAAGCTGGCGGATCTGGTGCTGTGGAAACCGGCCTTCTTTGGCGTGAAGCCGGCGATGATGATCAAAGGCGGCATGATTGCAGCGGCGCCCATGGGCGATCCTAATGCCTCGATTCCCACCCCGCAGCCGGTGCATTACCGCTATATGTTCGGCGCTTTTGGCCGTGCGGCCAGCCAAACCCGGCTCAGCTTTGTCAGCCAGGCCGCGCTGGATGCGGGCATCAAAGAGACACTGGGGCTAAATAGCGAACTCGCGGCGTGCAAAAACGTGCGCCAGGTGCGCAAGCAGGATATGAAGCTGAATGATGCCTGCCCAGAACTCACCGTCGACCCGCAAACCTACGAAGTGCGCTGCGATGGCGAAATTTTAACCTGCGAGCCCGCCACCGAACTGCCGCTGGCTCAGCGGTATCACTTGTTTTGATTGAGCGATTATCCGGGGCGCCGGGGGTAGGCCTACGAGAGGGCGCTGTGAATACGTCCGTGTACGCTACTTTTGCCATCTGCCCTCCATGGATGGAGGAAATGCCGGAAATGTATGGAACATTTTCCGGCCATGGCAAAAGACCCTCTCTACGACCTACCCCCGGCACAGCCGCACTGAGCGAGAAAGGACGCTAGTCATGCTAAAACTGATAGAACGTTTAGGGCCAGTGGAGGAGAGCGCCGCTAGCGATACGCTCACGCTGCCCTTTGAATTACGTATTCGCGGGCGCTTAAAAGCCCAAAGCGATAGCGGGCGCGAGTTGGGGTTGTTTCTTGATCGCGGCCCGGTGCTGCGCAGCGGCGAAGGTCTAAAAGCCGAAAGCGGCGAAGTGGTGCGTGTCTGCGCCGCGGTAGAACCGGTGGTTACCGCGCGAGTGAGTGCTGGCTTACCGCTGGCACGGCTGGCCTACCATCTTGGCAATCGCCACGTACAGCTGGCGCTGGGTGAAGATGAAGAGGGCGGCTGGGTGCGCTTTCCGCCGGATCACGTGTTGGAAGAGCTCGCCGAGCTGTTAGGTGCCGAACTAGAGCACCACAACGCAACGTTCGACCCGGAGCCGGGTGCTTATAACCAAGTAGGTGGCGGACATTCACATGGTCATTCGCACGGTCATTCACACGACCACGATCATGACCACTCGCATGAGCACCACCATGCCCACTGAACTCACTGCGCTAGAAAGCCAAAGTGATGAGCTAGCGCTGCTAGGGCTGATGCAGTTGGTGAGCCCAGCGTTACCCATCGGCGCCTTTGCCTTTTCCCAAGGTCTGGAAAGCGCCTTTGAGCTGGACTGGGTGCGCGATGAAGCCAGCCTCGCCGAGTGGCTAAACGGTGTGCTGGAAGATGGCTTAACCCGCTGCGAACTGCCAGTGCTGGCGCGGTTGCATGATGCGTTTGGTCAGGCGTTTGGCCAGGCGGACATGGCAGAAGGTCGTAAATCAATTGCCGCGTGGGATGAGTGGCTGGCTGCTACCCGGGAAACCGCCGAGCTCGCCGCCGAAGATAGCAGGCTGGGCGCCTCGCTAAAACGCCTACTGGGCAGCTTGAACTTGTTGCCTAGAGAGCAGCAGTTGCAAAGTGAGGGATTACTCCCACCCTTGCTTCCGCCCCAAGCAGGTTATGTAACGCTGTTTGCCTACACGGCCCACGTCCGTGGCGTGTC
The DNA here is from genome assembly GCF_014697095.1 of Vreelandella titanicae. NCBI lineage: Bacteria > Pseudomonadati > Pseudomonadota > Gammaproteobacteria > Oceanospirillales > Halomonadaceae > Vreelandella > Vreelandella titanicae. Next base: position 1,339,478 of record NZ_CP059082.1, read on the forward strand.
TGTTCGCCAAACGCTGCTGGGGTTTGCCTGGGCGTGGATGGAGAACCAGCTAGCGGTGGCCTGTAAAGCCTTGCCGCTTGGCCACACCGCTGCCCAGCGATTAATTGAACAACTGCGCCCCGCGCTAGTGAATGCCGTTAATCAGGCACTTACGCTGGATGATGAAGAGCTGGGCCCGGTGCTGCCCGGCCTAGCACTGGCTAGCGCCTTGCACGAAACCCAATATTCGCGCCTGTTTCGGAGTTAGATGACCTAGAAGTTAACGAGGAGAGAACAATGACTCACTGTTTACGCGTTGGTGTGGGTGGCCCGGTTGGTTCCGGCAAAACTGCACTGCTCAAGCAACTCTGTTTAGCGCTGCGTGATTACTACGATATCGCCGTAGTCACTAACGATATCTACACCCGCGAAGACGCCGACTTCCTGCTCAAGCACGATGCTCTTCCAGCGGACCGTATTCTAGGCGTGGAAACCGGCGGCTGCCCGCACACTGCCATTCGTGAAGACGCCTCGATGAACTTGGCGGCCATTGATGAGCTCCAGGCGCGTCACCCGAAGCTGGAACTGGTCATGGTCGAGTCGGGCGGCGACAACCTCTCGGCGACCTTCAGCCCCGAGCTTTCCGACCTAACGCTCTACGTCATCGACGTCTCGGCAGGCGACAAAATCCCCCGCAAGGGTGGGCCGGGCATTACCAAATCGGATCTACTGATTATCAATAAAATCGATATCGCCGAGCAGGTGCACGCCTCACTAGAGGTAATGGAGCGCGACTCCAAGAAAATGCGCGGCGAGCGGCCCTTCGTGTTCACCAATCTTTATGACGGAGTAGGGCTTGAGGAGATTATCCGCTTTATTCTCGATAAAGGGATGCTTGATGAGCGGCGTCCGCAGGCCGAAGTGACCGCTAGCTAACGTCAATCGACCCGCGTAATTGGTTGGCGATTAGGGTCGACGTGCCATGGCAGGCCAAGGCGGGTATTACGTTCCAGTTCGGCAATCACCTGGGCGCCCAGTAGTAAAATGATGGCGCCCACTTCCAGGCTAATCAGTACGACCACCAGCGCTGCCAGCGAACCGTAGACGGCGTTAACGAACGAGAGATTGGCGAAATAGTAAACCAGCAACAGGCGAACCCCCTCCCACAGCAGTGCTGCCACAAAGCCCCCTACGATTGCCCGACGTAAGGCGATGCGCACCACCGGCAGCACTTTGTAGATAGCGCTGAACAGCAGGAACACCCCAGTGAAACTGGCCAGGTTAAGCACCGGCTCGGAAAATCCCGCCAGCGGCAGTTCCCGTTCAAATAGCAGCATCACCAGCGTATTAAGCGAACTGGCCAGGGTGACTACCAGCGTGAGAACCATAAGCGCCGCCCCCAGTACCACCATAAAGGCGTAGGGCAACATTACCGAAACCCAAACGCTGCGTTTGATATGCGGGCTATCCGGCGCATGGAAAATGATCGCCAGGGCGTCTTCCAGCATACGAAAGGCGAATGAGCTGAACAGGAGCAGAATGGGAAAGCTCAGAATGCCAATCACATCTCGCGATTCCAGCAGGCTGCGAACGGCCTCCAGCAACACTTCCGCGTGGGCAGGCGCCATATGGCGTGCCTGTACGGCCAGCACATTGAGTAAGTGCTGCTGATCGACGACTTGGGTTAACAGCACAACGAGCACGGCGAAAAGCGGCACGATAGAGAGCAGGATGTTGTAGCCCACTCCGCCGGCCAGCAGGACACCGTGATTTTTCAGGAAATTGCGTAATACGCGCCAAGCAAAGTGAACCAACCTAGGGAGCAGGAGCAAGACAGCGCTAACAAATGGGTGGTTTCGAACCATGCTTGCTATTCTCCTTGGACATTAGGCCCTATCGCCATGATACGCTGATGGCAATGGCAAATAACAAGGGCAAATATCAAGGAAGTCCCGAATTGCCTGATCTGGCTTCAGGAGAGAGTAGTAAGAGGTAGAAGCTAACTCGCCGCCCTACAAACAAAAAGGTCGCCCTGACCAGGCGGTAGAGAGACCAGGGCAACCGAAGATTGTGGTTAAGCGACTTGCTTAAAACGGGCCATCCCTGGCCACCACATCCTCACAGTGAACCTTTACTTTATGAATAACCTTAACTTAGGTTATGAACCTAATTATTAGTTGCTAATTATTTGAATCTTAAGTAAAAAAATAAAAAAACTGGTAAAGTTCGTGCACTTTAGGTCGATAAGGCTCCTATAACTACTAAAAACTCTTCACTCAAGACTGACTCTGGAACTTGCTCACATATGTCCACTCCTTCTGCTACCAAACGAGCCCTTGGTTTACAAACCAAGGTGCTGATGCTTGTACTGCTCCCTCTTCTGTTAGTGACGGTTGTGCTGGTCGGGTTTAAAGCCTACATCAGCGCCCAAGACACCCGCGAGACGTTGGCAAACCAGCGTGAAATGTTGATTGAAGAGCGCCGCAACGCGGTGCGCGATATCGTCCAAATGGCTACCACCGCCATCGCGCCCATATATGAAGAAGCCGGTGCTAACGATGAGGCCGCCAAGCAGCGGGTCGCTGAATTGGTGCGCGCCATGCGCTTTGAAGATAACAATTACATTTTTATCTACGACTATGACGGTAACAATATCGTCACGGCGCCTGCACCGGAGCGTGAAGGCACCAACATGATCGATGCGCAAACCCCCGATGGCACTTACCTGATTCGCGAGATCATTAAAGTTGCCCAGAGAGGTGGGGGCTTCTACCGCTATATGTGGGATTACCCAGGTACCGACAGAATTGAACCCAAGCACTCCTTCGTTGACCGCCTTGAAAAGTGGGACTGGCTCATTGGTGCAGGCGTTTACGTCACCGATGCTGACGATGCTATTGCCGAACTTGAAGCCGCGGCTGCCGCCGACTTGCGCCAGGACATTATATTTGCCTCCCTGTTGGGGCTAGGTCTCTTTGTTGTGATTGCACTGATAGCGTATGGCTTGGCGCGTCGCACGTTGGGGCCGATCAAGCGTACTACCGCTGCTATGCATGATATTGCCCAGGGGCGCGGTGATTTAACCCGTCGCTTGGCAGTCGAAAGCAGCGATGAGGTTGGCGAGCTTAGCGTTCAGTTCAACGCCTTTGTGGCGCGTATGCAGGACACTCTACGTGATGTACGCAGCAGTACGCTCAGCGTGCACCAGGCCGCGGGGGAGATCTCACAAAGTTCTGATGAGCTTGCCACCCGTACCGAGCAGGCGGCCGCGAATCTGCAGCAAACCTCAGCTTCCATGGAAGAGATCACCTCGACCGTTAATCACAGCGCCGACAATGCTCAGCAGGCCAATACGCTGGTGCAGTCTACTGCCGATGTAGCCCGCGAAGGCGAGACCTCTATGGGGCAGGTGGAAAGCACTATGAGCGATATTAACGACTCCGCGTCGCGCATCAGTGAGATCATCAGCATGATCGATTCGATTGCCTTCCAAACCAATATTTTGGCACTTAATGCCTCGGTGGAAGCCGCAAGGGCAGGTGAGCATGGCCGCGGCTTTGCCGTGGTGGCACAAGAAGTTAGGGTTCTGGCCAGTCGTTCCAGCGATGCTTCCAAAGAGATTCGTGCGCTTATCGATGCATCGGTTCAGCACACTAACTCCGGTGCAAAGCTGGTGCGCAGTGCCGGTGATACCATGCGTGAGATTGTCTCCAGCGTAGCGAAAGTCACCGATGTGATCGGTGAGATCACCGCTGGCGCTAAAGAGCAGAGCAGCGGTATTGGCCAGATCAACACTGCCGTGGCTGAAATGGACACCATGACCCAGCAGAACGCCGCCATGGTGCAGGAGTCCACCACCGCCGCCGCCAATATGCGCCGCCATGCGGAGCACCTGAGCCAGTTAATCAACTCCTTCGTACTTGGTGACGATGAGCCCACGCCGCGGCACGAAGCGCTAGCGTCTCCGGCCCCTCAGCAACGTGGCAGTGCTAGCGCCATGAAGCGCCCTGCGCTTTCATCGCACTCCTCATCACAGCCATCGTCAAAGCCCTCACCGGCAAAGCATGCTGCAGATGAGTGGGAAGAGTTCTAACGTTCGCTACCAGTGCTTGTGGTATCAGCGCTTTTAAACGATGAGTATAAAAAACGGGGCTTGCCAGATGGCAAGCCCCGTTGCGTTAACACCTGTGATGTTTATCCGCTATGGCGCCTGGCCAATCTTTCCGCCAGCAAGTTGACGGCTCGCTTTGCCAGTGGTGAAAGCGCGGCATCCTCGCGTTCCAGCGTGGCTATTAGGCGCTGCTTCATTGATCGTGCCCAAAAGGTTTCCAGGTGGCGACAGGTGGCCGCGGCTGCCATTTCTTCATCACGACCGCCCCCCAGGTTAGCTGCGATCTGGTTGGTCATGTGAATCAGGTGAGTATCTTGGTTCGACGACATTGCGTGCCTCCTCAGCCGTGTGCCATCGCCGCCGACGTGGGGCGATGGTAAATCAGATGGCGGCCGGGCCGCGCAAAGCCTGCCAGTAGCAGCCCCGATGCCTGGGCCTGCTCCACGGCCAGGGCGGTGGCCGCCGATACCGCCACCAGAGCACCAATGCCGACACTGGCACACTTGTGAACCATCTCGTAGCTGGCGCGGCTGGTGACCAGCGCGAACCCTTCGCCGAGGGGGCTGGCCTCGCGGGCGAGGGCTCCAATCAGTTTGTCCAGGGCGTTATGGCGACCCACATCCTCGCGCAGTTGTTTAATGTTCCCCCAAGCATCGCACCAGGCGGCACCGTGGCTGGCGCCAGTGGCTGCCTGCAGCGGCTGGTGGATGGACAGCTCCCGTAGGGAACGCTGGATGGCGGCGTCACTCAACTGCGGCGCCATGACATGGGGAATTGGCCGGATGGCCTGCTCCAGGGCTTCGGTGCCGCATAGCCCGCAGCCGGTGCGTCCTGTCAGGTTGCGCCGCCGTTGTTTGAGCTCGGCCATTCGCTGGCAGGCAATAGTGAGGTGAACGGTGAGGCCTTGGGGTGCTTCGTGGATATCGAGGTCGTAGCACTCGTCGACGTTGGCCAGGATGCCTTCTGACAGGCTGAAGCCCAGGGCAAACTCCTCAATATCCGTCGGGCTGGCCATCATCACCGCGTGGGAGATGCCGTTGTAGACCAGGGCCACCGGCCTTTCCAGGGCCAGTAGATCCTCCTGGGTATCGGTGTACCAGCCGTTAGCGCCACGGCGCACCTCCACCGGCTGGCGCGCTACCGCGTCGCGAGTATGGTGGATGCTCATGGAACCTCCTGCTGGGCCTTGGCCAGGTAATCACGCTGGGCCAGGTCAAAGGCGCTAAAGCGTTGCTGCCAGGCCGACGGTTGGCTGACTTTTTCCACCTGCACCGCCGTGACCTTGTACTCCGGGCAGTTGGTGGCCCAGTCCGAGTTGTCCGTGGTGATGACGTTGGCGCCACTGCCGGGGTGGTGGAAGGTGGTATACACCACGCCGGGCTGCATGCGCTCACTGAGCCGGGCACGCAGTACCGTCTGGCCGGCACGGCTGGTGATGCCCAGCCAGTCGCCGTCGCGGATGCCGCGCAGCTCGGCGTCAGAAGGGTGCAGCTCCAGTACGTCCTCATCGTGCCAGCGCTGGTTGTCGGTGCGCCGGGTCTGGGCGCCCACGTTGTACTGGCTAAGGATCCGGCCGGTGGTGAGCAGTAGCGGGAAGCGGCGGTTGGCCCGCTCCTCGGTGGCCACGTACTCGGTAATTGCAAAGCGTCCCAGCCCGATGGGGAACTCAACCTCGTGCATAGTCGGCATGCCCAGCGGGTACTCGGCGTTACAGGGCCACTGAAGACTGCCGCGCTCCTCCAGCTTGGCGTAACTGACGCCCGCGAAACTTGGCGTCAACTGGGCGATTTCGTCCATGATTTCGGAGGGATGGGTATAGTGCATCGGGTAGCCCAGCGCATTGGCCAGATCCTGGGTGACTTCCCAGTCTTCCTTGCCGGCCACCGGGGCTGCCACCTTGCGTACCCGGTTGATACGTCGCTCGGCGTTGGTGAAGGTGCCATTCTTCTCCAGGAAGCTTGAACCCGGCAGCAGTACGTGGGCGAACTTGGCCGTTTCATTGAGGAAAATATCCTGCACGATCAGGCAGTCCAGCGACGTGAGCGCCGCCTCGACGTGCTGGGTGTTGGGGTCGGACTGAGCGATATCTTCGCCTTGCACGTAAAGCGCTTTAAAGGTGCCTTCGATGGCAGCGTCGAACATATTGGGAATGCGCAGCCCCGGTTCGTCGTCCAGTTTCACACCCCACACGGCCTCAAAGCGGCCGCGGGCGATGGGGTCGGCCACGTGTTGGTAGCCCGGCAACTCATGGGGGAAGGAGCCCATGTCACACGAACCCTGGACGTTGTTCTGGCCGCGCAGCGGGTTCACACCCACGCCCTCGCGGCCAATATTGCCTGTGGCCAAGGCCAGGTTGGCAATCCCCATCACCATGGTGGAACCCTGACTGTGCTCGGTCACTCCCAGCCCGTAGTAGATCGCGCCGTTGCCCGCCGTGGCGTAAGTGCGTGCCGCCTGGCGCACGGCCTCGGCGGGCACGCCGGTAATGGCTTCGGTGGCCTCCGGGGAGTGGCGCGGTTCAGCAATAAACTCACGCCAGCTGTTATAGGCATCGGTGTCGCAGCGCTTGGCCACGAACGCCTTGTCTTCCAGACCTTCCGTCACCACCACGTGACCCAGCGCGTTGACCAGCGCCACGTTGGTGCCCGGGCGCAGCGGCAGATGTTGGGCCTCGCTCATGTGCGGGGTCTTTAAAAGGTCGATACGGCGAGGGTCGGCGACGATCAGCTTCGCCCCCTGGCGCAGGCGTTTGCGCATCAGCGAGCCAAACACCGGGTGGGCGTCGGTGGGGTTGGCGCCGATCACGATAATCGCGTCCGACTTCATCACCGAGTCAAACGTCTGGGTGCCCGCCGATTCACCCAGCGTGGTCTTCAGGCCGTAGCCGGTGGGCGAGTGGCACACCCGCGCGCAGGTGTCAGTGTTGTTGTTGCCAAACGCTGCGCGAATCAGCTTCTGCACCAGGTAGGTCTCTTCGTTGGTGCAGCGCGAGGAGGTGATACCGCCGATGCTCTCGCGGCCGTGCTCGGCCTGAATCGACTTGAGACGGTTCGCGGCAAAGCTGATCGCCTCTTCCCAACTGGCTTCGCGCCAGGGCTGATCGATTGAGTCACGAATCATCGGCGTGGTCAGGCGATCCGGGTGGGTGGTGTAGCCGAAGGCAAAACGCCCCTTCACGCAGGAGTGGCCGTGATTGGCGTCGCCGCCCTTGTAAGGCACCATGCGCACCAGCTGGTCGCCCTTCATCTGGGCTTCAAACGAGCAGCCCACGCCGCAGTAGGCGCAGGTGGTGACCACGCTGCGATCCGGCACGCCGTGGTCGATCACGCTTTTTTCCATCAGCGTGGCGGTGGGGCAGGCCTGCACGCAGGCGCCACAGGAGACGCAGTCCGAGTCCATGAAGGCGTCGCTCTGGCCTGCTGATACTTTGGATTCGAACCCGCGGCCATCGATGGTTAGCGCGAAAGTACCCTGGACTTCGTCGCAGGCGCGCACGCAGCGTGAACAGAGGATGCACTTGCTGGGATCGAAGGTGAAGTAGGGGTTGGATTCGTCCTTGGCGGCGTCCAGATGGTTCTCGCCCGTAAAGCCGTAGCGCACCTCGCGAAGCCCCACGCTACCGGCCATGTCCTGCAGTTCGCAGTCGCCGTTGGCCGGGCAGGTCAGGCAGTCCAGCGGGTGGTCGGAGATGTAGAGCTCCATCACGTTGCGACGCAGCTTGGCCAGCCGCTCGTTCTGGGTGGTCACCTTCATACCTTCAGCAACGGGCGTGGTGCAGGCGGCGGGCAGGCCGCGGCGTCCCTCCACCTGCACGGCGCACAGCCGGCAGGAACCGAAGGGCTCCAGGCTGTCGGTGGCGCACAGTTTGGGAATGTTGATATCCGCCAGGGCCGCGGCGCGCAGTACCGAGGTGCCCTCCGGCACGCTGATGGGTACGCCGTCGATATCAAGGCTCACCGAGGCAGTGCCGACGGCCTGAGCAGGGAAGGGCGTGCCGAGGTCTTTGCTATGCCCGGCGTTGCTGGCATGCTGACTGGGGTCGAAGTGCTGAATCATGATCTGTCTCCGTTCGCCGCCCGCTGGAAATCCTCAGCAAAGTGTTTCAGGGCGCTCTGCACCGGGAAGGGGGTCATGCCGCCCATGGCGCAGAGCGAGCCGTCTACCATCGTTTCGCAAAGATCACTCAGCAGGGCGAGGTTGGCCTCGCGATTGTCGTTGGCGCGAATACGATCGATTACCTCCACGCCACGGGTCGAGCCGATACGACAGGGCGTGCACTTGCCGCAGGACTCCACCTTGCAGAACTCCATCGAGAAACGCGCCTGTTCGGCCATATCGACGCTGTCGTCGAACATCACCACGCCGCCGTGACCGACGCCTGCACCGACCTCGGCGAAGGTTTCGTAATCCAGCGGCATATCCCACTGGCTTTCGGGCAGGTAGGCGCACAGCGGCCCGCCTACCTGAACGGCGCGCAAGGGCTTTCCGGTGAGCGTACCGCCGCCAAAATCCTCCATCAGCGTGCGCAGAGTGGTGCCAAAGGCGAGTTCCACCAGACCGCCACGCTTGACGTTGCCCGCCAGTTGGAGGGCCAGGGTGCCTCGCGAGCGGCCCATGCCGTGATTAGCGTAGGCCTCGGCGCCTTCGGCGAGAATAAATGGCACTGCAGCTAATGAGAGCACGTTGTTGACCACGGTAGGGCGGCCGAACAGGCCCTCGATGGCGGGCAGCGGTGGCTTGAAGCGCACCAGCCCGCGCTTGCCCTCCAGACTTTCCAGAAGCGATGTCTCTTCGCCACAAATGTACGCTCCGGCGCCCAGACGTACTTCCAGATGAAAGGTGCGGCCGCTGCCGCGCAGGTCGTCGCCGAGATACCCGGTGGTCTCAGCACGGCAAATGGCTTCGTCGAGGATCTCTTTCGCCAGCGGATACTCCGAGCGCAGGTAGATATAGCCTTGGGTGGCGCCCACCGCGAGGCCGGCAATCGCCATGCCCTCGATCAGCATGTAGGGGTCGCACTCCATCACCAGACGGTCGGCGAAGGTGCCGGAGTCGCCTTCATCGGCATTGCAGACGATGTACTTCTGATCGGCTGGCGTATCGAGCACCGTCTGCCACTTGATGCCGGTGGGGAATGCCGCCCCGCCGCGTCCGCGAAGCCCCGAGGCTTTGACTTCCTCGACGATATCCTGGGGCTCGCGTTGCAGCGCAGCCTCCAAGCCGCAAAAACCGTTATGGGCGCGATAATCCTCAATCGATAACGGGTCAGTAATACCGATGCGCGCGAAAGTCAGCCGCTGCTGGCGGGCGAGGTAGTCGATTTCTTCCGTGGGGCCCTGCGCCAGTGGGTGGCTGACGCTACCTTCCAGCAGGCCACTGTCGAGCAGCGCCGCTACATCCCCCGGCGTTACCGGGCCATAGGCGAACCGGCCGATGGGGGTGTCGACTTCCACCAGCGGCTCAAGCCAGGCAAGGCCACGGGAGCCGTTACGTACCAACGTGATTGACTGGCCGCGTGCGGCGGCCTCTCTCTCCAGCCGGCTGGCGATCGTATCGGCGCCCAGCGAAAGCGCGGTGGTATCGCGAGGTACATAAACGCGGACGCTCATCCCATCACCTCCAGCGGCCGGGTTTGTAGCTCATCCATCAATTCATCGAAGGCTTCCGGCGTGACGCGGCCGCGTATGCTGTCGTCCACGCGAATCGACGGGCCGCAGGCGCAGTTGCCCAGGCAGTAAACGGATTCGAGGGTGATTTCGCGATCCGGCGTGGTCTGGTGGTAGTCGACCCCCAAACGCGCCTTGGCGTGGGCTTCGAGCTGGCGCGCCCCTACCGACTGACAGGCCTCGGCGCGGCAGATCTGCACGACGTGGCGCCCCGGTGGTGTGGTGCGAAAGTGGTGGTAAAAGCTGATGACGCCGTGCACCTCGGCACGTGTCTGGTGGAGGGCATCGGCGATGATGGGCACCGCTGCCTCGGGAATGAAGCCGATGCGATCCTGAAGGGCGTGGAGGATCGGCAGTAGGGCGCCGGGCTTGTGTTTCAGGGCGTCGACCTCGGCCTGAATTGCCTGCGGCGCCCACTCCTGGGAATGGTTCATGATGCCTTCCTCACGACTGCTTATTATGTTTTAAATATGCACTGCTTTTCATATTTAAAAAGACGTGCATCACGGTTAATACAAAGCTAGCATCAAGTTATCGACTTAAAAATATGAAATAGTGTGCCTATGAAACGGATCAAGGTAACGCCCACCTGGTGCTTTAGTGATGAGGAGGGGCACCGTCTCGATACCAACCTTCTGCGCTTGCTGGGGGCGGTGCATCGTCATGGCAAGTTGACCCATGCCGCCGAAGAGGCGGGTATTTCCTATCGTCACGCGTGGAATTTACTGCGCCAGGGCGGAGAGTTTTTTGGTGTCACCTTGGTAGAAATGGCGCGTGGGCGAGGGGCGCGGTTATCGCCGCTGGGTGAAAAGCTGCTATGGGCCGAACAACGCGCCACCGCTCGGTTAAGCCCGCAGCTTGATAGCCTGAGCTCAGAGCTCAATCTTGCCATTCAGCAGCACCAGGAAGGCGTGCACCCGGTTCTGCGTCTCCACGCCAGTCACGGTTTTGCGATAGAGCTACTGCCACAGCATTTGGGGGATCTGCAGCTTGACCTGCAGTACTGCAGCCCTCTGGAAGCGTTGGCGGCACTTAACCGCAATAGCTGCGATCTGGCGGGTTGCCATCTTCCCAGAGGCGCGGTGGGCGAGAGCATGCGGCGCAAATACCGCCGACTGCTCAAGCCTCGCTATCATCGGCTGGTAGGTTTTATCGCCCGCCAACAGGGGCTAATGGTGGCGCCGGGTAACCCGTTGGGGATTGATGGCGTTGCAGCGCTGGCCGACAGGTCGGCCACGTTTATAAACCGGCAGGCGTCGTCGGGAACCCGGGAGCTATTGGATGGCCTGCTGACCGAGGCGGGTATTGCTGCATCCAAAGTGAACGGTTATGAGATTGAGGAGTACACCCACTCGGCGGTGGCGGCCTATGTAGCGGCGGGAATGGCGGATGCAGGCTTCGGTGTCGAGGCAGCTGCGCAGCGTTTTGGACTTGATTTTGTGCCGCTGGCCACCGAAGACTACTTGCTGGCCTGCCACAAACGCTCCCTGAAAGAGCCTAAATTTGACGACTTTTTGCAAGCGCTGCGCAGCGCTTCCTTCCAGGAGGCGGTGCAGCGCCTGCCGGGGTATAGCCCGAGCCAGTGTGGCTGCGTGATTGAGATCGCCAGCTTTTTATAAGGTCGTGCTGATTGGAAGAGTGCTAGAGATAGCTACATCGGTTTAAGTATCATGAGTATCGCATTTAAACTATAGGCTCTCTCTGTAGCTAGAGAGGGCCTATAGTTCAGCAATATCATTTAGTGGATTGCAGTTATTCTAAAAGGTAGTGACCCACAAAATGATGTTGGGAAATAGCGTAAATACTCCTATAGCGCCAAGTAAAATAAGCCAGTAAGGCAAGGAGGCCTTTGCAGCAGATGTTAAATTAACTTCATTTTTAGAAATGGATGATAGGACAAAGAGATTGAGTCCTACGGGCGGCGTTATCATACCGATCTCTATAAGTAGCGTGACAATAATACCGAACCAGATGGGGTCGAACCCTAAGCTTGTGATCATCGGGAAGGTGATGGGGAGAGTCATGAGAAGCAGTGATATGCCATCAAAGAAACAACCTAGCACGATATAGACGATGACGATCATCAGCAGTATGCCATATGGGCCTAGCCCAAAGTTGCCAATCGTTTCGACTGCAGTACGAGGAATGCCTAGTAGGCTGACGGCTTGAGAAAGGATCACTGTACCAATCAAAATCATACCGATAGCGGTAAACATGATCGAGGCGTGCTTAAACGCCTGCCATAGTCTTTTGAAGGTTAAATCACCCCATGTTAAACCTAAAACGATACTGGCCACTACGCCCAAAGCCGCCGACTCCGTAGGCGTCGCGATCCCCAGGTAAATAGTTCCCAGCACGAAGAAAATAAGTACGGGAAGAGGCCATATCTCCTTGAGTCCAGTTATTACGTGCTTGAAGGTCACTTTCTCTTTAAACGTAGGGGTTACTGGCTCGCCAATTTTAGAGCGGATCATGATCCATGTGGAAAAGGCGGCAGCAATGAGCAAGCCTGGCAGCATACCAGCGATAAAGAGCTGGCCGATAGAGACGTTTTGAGTTGCTCCGTAGATGATCAATGCCAAGCTGGGGGGAATGAGAAGCCCAAGGGTGCCCCCTGCAGCTAACGTACCCACCACTACACTTGGCTTATACCCACGTTTTGTCAGTTCAGGATAGCCAACTGCGCCTATGGCGGCTGCGGTAGAGGTGCTTGATCCGCTAACCGCACCAAACAGCGTGCAGACGGCAATGTTGGTATGGAGTAATTGCCCTGGAACACGCGCGAACAGAGGGGTTAGGCCGTTATAGACGCGTTTTGACACGCCGCTTGCGAGAAGTATTTCACCTAAAAATATGAATAGAGGAACTGCGCTTAGCGTAAAATCCGTTAGCATGTTCCAAGTTGCGTTAATCGCCAAGGGGGTGGCGCCGTTAGCTTGAAAGTGAAGCAGGAGTAGACCCGTAAGCCCCAGCGCCGCCCCTAGGATTGCGCCACTGGTTAAAAATAGAACTAGCGCCCCGCTCAAGAGTAACCAGCTCATATCGCATCCTCCGCTGAGGCAGTGTCTGTCGTGGGCTGTTTAAAACCATGGCTGAGCTGAATCAAGATGCACAGCATCATGGAAAAAGGCATGATGGCCATCCACGGCCATAAGAGAATGCTACTGATATCCGTACGCGAGTTGAGCGAGAACGAGAAGTTCATGAAATTCCAGGACTCAAAGGCGAAGATGGCGCAGAACGTGAGTAATACGACGACGCCAATAAAGTCCATTATCCTCGCGATCCCTGCTGGCATCAGGTTGACGAGTATCTCTATGCGTATGTGGCGGCCCTTATTGAGCACATAAGGTAGACAAAGGAAGGTCAATGTTAAGAACAGCAGCCCCGCCAGCTCATCGGAAAAACGCAAAGGATGACCACCCAGATAGCGCATCAAGGTGCTGACGAATATCAGTGCCGTCATCGCGATACCGCTCATGACGCCCAATAGAAAGAAGGCATAGGCGGTATGGTTCAGTACAGTGTTGATTTTTCTCATCATCACGACTAGCTCCAAAAAGAAAGAGCCAATAGGTATTGGCTCTCGATTGGTTTATGTACCCATTACTCTTTGGAGATCGCTTGGGTGACTGTCTCGTAGTAGCGTGTGCCGTCCTCGCCTGCGTTTTCCGCCATGGCTTGCCACGCCTGCCAAGCGGCGTCTACAAAGGTTGCAACGTCATCATCTGAGAAGTCGGGAAGCATGGTGATTCCCAATTCTTTACGCTCTTGACGCGCCTGCGCTTCGCGCTCTGGGTCAACCGCAGTGGCGCGGGTCTCGTTCCAAATCTCTTTACCAGCTTCTTCCAGAGCCTGACGTTGGTTGTCGTTGAGGCGGGATAGCGCTTGTTCACTGATACCAAAAAGCCATGGTGAGGCTGCCCAAGGATGTAAGTAAGACTCGTACTCGGTGACTTCTTGAAGCGAAACGGTAGGGGCCACGGTAGATAAGTAATAGGCACAATCTACAACGCCTGTTTGAAGTGCCATATACATATCGTTTTGCGGAATGACTTGAGCTGAAATGCCCAATAATTCAAAAGTATCCACAAGGTGTCTGGACCAGACACGGACTTTCTTATCCTGTAGATCTGCTAAGGAGTGTACCGGCTCTTTGCAGTGCAAGCCGACATCGAAAATAGGGGCGACGACGCCACCAACGATCTGAATATCCCACTCTGAGAAGCCGTCTTCATATAGCTCCCTGATGACATCAAGAATTTCATCGTGTTGGGAAGATTCCGTAATGGCGCCCTGAGCATATACAGATGCCAAGGCAGGCGCATCACGTGTGTAATATTCACCATACAGTAGTGCCATATCGACCATGCCCTGCTGCAATACTCTCAGCATGTCGGCTTCTTTAAGACCTAAGGCGCCTGCATGGTAGACTTCGATGTCAAGCTCGCCATCTGACTTTTCACTCACTAAGCTAGCGAATCTGTTGATCTGCTCTGCTTCAGGGCGAGATTGTGAAAGCCCGCTATGGAATTTCAACGAGATGTTCTCTGCCTGGACACTCCCGATGGTTGTTAAGGACAAAAGAGTTGCAGCGCCCAGAGTAACTTTTTTGCTTTTAGGATTATTCATAAGTTTATTTCTCAGAGGACAGGGGGATGGATTTTCATCTTGAATCAGTTACGACTTTCGAAAAGGTATTTTTTGCGACACTAAGGGCCTAAATAGCGACATTTGATGAACTTTTAAAAAGTACGTGGCGATGGGTATGTTTTTGTTATCTGACGAAGTAAGGCGAGAGGAAGATTCGCGCCGCGGGACGCTAGAGGCTAAGGTTGTGTTAGTAGTAGGCTCATGAGTGAAAATGACAAAGCCATCTCTACCCAGTGTGATATCGAAAAGTTCAGTGAAAGCCGACTGATGTAATACTCGATTGGCTAATACGGTTGAAATTCGTACTTTTACTATAAGGTTTTTAAATAATATAACTATTTTTTAATTTTTAACCAGTCACGTAGGGTTCGTGTAAATTGGTCAATTTGATACAAGATTGGGCAGGTTTTACATGGTTGGGTTTGAGATCTTGTGGTATTGGTGAATTCTAATTATCCTGATTTTATTGGTTTATTTTTCCATGGCGTGATTTTTGCTTAACAATAACTATGACTTAAAAAATTGAGGTTCATCATGAAGGATAAATTCTCAAGCATATTGAAAAATAAAAACATGGCTTACATTTCTTCGACTGACTCTTTAGGGAAGCCTAAGATAACAAAAAAAGTAGCTTTTATACTGCTAGAGAATTTTTCAATGATGGCTTTCACTGGCGCTGTGGATGCACTCGTTACAACGAATTTAATGCAATCTACTACGATGTATGAGGTCTTGGTGGTGGGTAGCGAGGCGCCTGCAACGGTTTCTGACTTAGGTATTGAGGTAGCCGCGGATTATTCGTTAGACCAGTTCGATGCTACAAGCCTCAATATTGATGTGTTGATTGTATGCGGTGGCCTGCGTGTACTTCCTAAAACAACCCTCCTACTGCGCAGCAAACTGAGGCATGCTGACAGTAAAGACATGATGTTAGGAGGGTTATGGAACGGCGCCTACTTCCTTGCAGAGGCGGGATTATTGAACGGCTACCAGTGTGCTTATCATCCTGATGGCCGCGCGATGATGGCAGAGCAGTTCTGGGATGTATCGGTATCTAGCCGTAGCTTTATTGTGGATCGTAATCGTATCAGCTGTGCCGGGGCGAGTAGCTCATTGAGCATGATGCTTGAAGTAGTCAGAACTGACTGTGGCAATGAGGTGGTCAGTGCAGTTGAAGAGATGCTTAGCTGTGATAAGGGCTTAGACTCCCCAGATATTTCAACGATAGGTGTCGATCAAAACCTCACTCTGCCAGAAAAATTGAAAATATCACTGCAATTGATGAAAAATAATATTGAAGAGCCTTTATCCATATCCGAAATAGCTAATTGGGTTAATATTTCGAGACGCCAGTTAGAACGTATGTTTGGTAATTACGTTAATGCTAGCCCTTCTCGATACTATATGGAACTTCGTCTAACGCGTGCGCGCCAGCTCCTTCAGCAAACTAACAAGCCCGTTGCCGAAGTGGCAGTTGCCACCGGTTTTGTGAGTATCTCTCATTTTCGCAGCTGTTTTTTCCAGCTCTTTGAAGTAACACCGGGACAGTTTCGAAAGTCGTGCCAAGCTGGCGAGCATTCAATGTGAACTTCTTATTTGAATTCACGATGAATGCACTGAGACTAGATAAGCGCCACCTTAAAAAGAGAGCCAATAAGGCTCTCTTTAAAAAGTGCAAACGCTGGTTTAACCACCTGACCAACCCAACATAATCGGCACATAAACCACCAGTAGCAGCACCCCGATCAGCCCCAGCAGGTAAGGGATGATCGCGCGGGTAATGCGCTCCAGCGGTAGCTGGGTGATTGATGAGGCCACATAGAGGTTGATCGCCACCGGTGGGGTAATCATGCCGATCGAGAGCCCCACCACGATAATCAAACCAAAGTGGATCGGATCAATCCCCAGCTGCAGCACCAACGGCAACAGCACCGGGGTGAGGATAATCAGCGCACTGGCGGTTTCGATAAACACCCCAGTGAGCAGAATAATCCCCACGATCAGCAGCATAATCACATAAGGGTTGGTAGACAGCGACAGCACGGCCTGGGCAATTGCTCCCGGCACCTGCCAGCTAGACAGCGTCCAGCTCAGCACCGCCGACATGGCAATCACCAGCATAATCACCGCGGTGGTCATCGCCGAACGGATCAGCAGCTTATACACCTGTGGCAGGGTCAGGTCACGATACACAAACAGCGACACCAGCATGGCGTAGTTCACCGCCACTACTGCTGCTTCTGAAGGCGTGAAGATACCGGAGAAGATACCCCCGAGGATAATCACCGGCGTCATCAATCCCCAGCTGGCGTCTTTAAAGGTCGTCCAGATGGTTGCCAGCGAGAGCGGCGTACCTTTGGGGTACTGGCGCTTATACGCCTGAGCAATGGCGATGGCCATTAATCCTAGCCCCATCGCCAGACCCGGCAAAAAGCCGTTTAGAAACAGCTTGGAGACCGACTGCTGAGCGATCACCGCGTAGATGATCATCGGCACCGAGGGTGGAATCACCACCCCTATCGTGCCGCTGGCGGCAATTAAGCTGGCCGCCGAGGCCGGGTCGTAGCCTTTGCGCTTTAGCTCCGGCACCAGACTGGAACCCACCGCTGCGGTGGTCGCGGCGCCAGAGCCGGAGATGGCCGCAAAGAACATGCCCGCCATCACCGAGACCACAGAGAGCCCGCCGCGCATAAAACCGACCAGCGAATCGGCAAAGCTGACCAGCTTTTCGCTCACCTTACCCTGGGCCATTAAATCCCCAGCGAGGATAAACATCGGGATCGCGACCAGGGCAAAGGAGTTAATGCCTTGGAACATCTGCTGGGTGACCACCATCAGCGGCACGCCGGATTGATAGAGCGCATAGAGCGTGCTGGCGCCAATGGCAAAGGCGATCGGCACGCCCAGCAGCATAAACAGGAAGAACAGCCCAAACAGCAGCAGCGTCATAGGGACTCCTCCTGGGGCTGGGTGGTTTCGCCGTTAATCAGCAGCTCGATGATATCGACCAGCGCGTACCAAGCCATAATCGCCGCGCAGATTGGCATCACCGCGTAGACGTAGGTCATCGACAGCCGCAGCGAGGCGGATTTCTGAAAGCTCTGTACCTGCATATAGCGGTAGCCGATCACGATCAGCGTGATCATAAACGCCAGCACTACCAGCAGGGCGGCAATACGTGCGATTTGGCGCAGGCGGCCGGGCAGGGCATCCACCACAAAGGTCACGGCAATATGCCGCCCGCGCTGAAACGCCAAGGTGCCGGCTAAGAAGGTGATCCACACCAGCAGAAAGCGGGCGACCTCCTCAGTCCAGCCCACCGCGGTGAATAGCACACGAGAGACGATCTGCAGGGTAATCACCCCAATCAGCGCCGCCATGCCCGCAAAGACCACGGGCTGGAGAATGGAGTCCAGAAAGCGTTCAGTACGCTGTAGCAACGTTACCAATGGATGCGTGTGAGTGGGCACTTACTTCACTTCCTCCTGGATGCGTTGCAGATAGTCGCCGAACTGATCGCCGTACTTCTCATACACCGGGGCAACGGCTTCCTGAAATGCGGCGATATCGGGCGACTCATTTATTTCCATGCCTGCCTCAGCTAATTCGGCTAACTGCTCGGCTTCCATGATGGCATTTTGTTCTCTGGCATAGCTAGAAGCTTCGCTGGCGGCATCGAGTACGATCTCCTGAACCTCCTCTTGAAGGCCGTTCCAGGCGGGTAAACTCATAATGAAGATCGCTGGCGCATAGATATGCCGTGTCATGGTGAGGTAGTCCTGGGTTTCCGCCAGGTTAAAGGCATGGATGGCGTTAACCGGGTTTTCCTGACCATCAATCGTGCCTTGTTGCAGGGCGGTCAGCGCTTCTGTCCAGGCCATGGGCACGGCATTGGCGCCGAGTTCCCGGAACGTATCCACATAGACCTCGTTCTCGATGACGCGCAGTGTCAGGCCTTCGAGATCCTGGGGCGCATTAATCGCGTGCTGGCTATTGGTGATATTGCGAAAACCGCGCTCAGCAAACGCCAGCCCTTTAAGGTTCACATTCTCTAATTTACCCAGTATCTCCTGGCCGATCTCACCATCCAGCACCGAGTAGGCAGATTCGGCGGAAGGGAAGAGGAAAGGCAGCTCAAACACTGAGAACTCATCAACGAAGTTGGCCACGGGCCCGTTGGTGATCACGCCCATATCGACAGTGCCGATCTGCATGCCTTCCAGAATGGTGCGCTCGTCTCCCAGAGAAGCGTTGGGGAAGATCTCGACAGAGACCGCGCCGTCGGTCTGTTCGCTGACTAACTGCTGAAACCGCTCGGCGGCGATATGGTAAGTATCTTCTGTATTTACCACGGTCGCTAAGCGCAGATTGGTAGGCGTTATTTCCTCGGCGTGGGCCATTAGCGGTAAACCAAGCAGGCCAGCGCATAGCAATATCAAGTTTAACTGTTTGAATTTACTTGTATAACAGGATGCGGCGTGAGCGGTGAAGCGGGCGTTGTGATTCACATTATCTCCTAGTGGTGGCTGTTCTTATTGTCTTATTGGGCTTCATCTATATCACATCGAACTAACAGGGCAAATTACTTATTTTCATTCCACTATTCGCGATAATAATCCAAAAAATCTTTATAGATCTGGGGCTTGAGAGTGGTGATAGTTAGCGCTAGCCTGCAAACATTACGATTGATTAAATGCCTTGGAAGGCAATTGTAAGGTTTAGTCGATGGCTAAGTCTTGCTACCCATGGCAACGCCAGCTAAAACAGGAATAACCAATGGACAAGTTGCTTAACGACCTAGTAGCGGTAGTCGGCCCAGAAGGCGTGCTGCTCGGTGAAGATGTCTCCCAGCGTAGCGTCGACTGGTTTACCGGGGCGCCCTGTCGTGCCAAGGCCATTGTAAGGCCCCGTAATACCGAACAGCTTAGCAGGGTGATGGCCTTATGTTATCAGGCCGACCAGCTTGTAGTGACCCATGGCGGAATGACCGGCATTGTGCACGGGGGTGAAGCCAGCCCGGAGGAACTGGTGGTTTCCCTGGAGCTGATGAATCAGATCGAAGAGATCGATCTGGTCGGCTCTACGATTCAGGTTCAGGCCGGGGTGACGCTCCAGCGTGTGCAGGAAGCCGCGGCGGAGATCGATATGCAGTTTCCGCTCGACCTTGGCGCTCGGGGCTCGTGCACCATTGGCGGCAATATCGCCACCAATGCGGGCGGCATACGGGTCATTCGCTACGGCATGATGCGCCAGCAAGTGCTGGGACTGGAAGCCGTACTTAGCGATGGCACCGTGGTCAGCTCGCTGAACAAAATGCTCAAGAATAACGCTGGCTACGACCTCAAACAGCTATTTATCGGTAGCGAAGGCACGCTGGGTATCGTCACCCGTGCAGTACTCCGGCTGCAGCCCCATATGCCCAGCGAACAAACCGCGCTGGTCGCGGTGCCCTCCTTCGATGCCTTGACCCAGCTGTTACGCAGGGTCTCCCAAGAGCTCGCCAATAGCCTTAGCGCCTTCGAGGCGTTGTGGAATAGCCACTACAAGCTGGTGACCACCGAGAGTGGCAAGCACGCGCCCCCGCTGGCCGACGACTCGCCTTTCTACGCGATCATCGAAACCCTGGGGCTAGATGACGCCCAGGATGCGGAGCATTTCTCCGAGATTCTGCAAAAGGCGATGGAAGAGGGCTTGATCACCGATGCCGTACTAGCCAATTCCGGTGCCCAGCGCCAGGGGATCTGGGCGATCAGAGAGGATATCGAAGTGCTGGTGCACCAGCTGAAGCCGATGTTCTCCTATGATATCAGCCTGCCGATTCCCCATATGGACGCGTACGTCGATACCCTGGAGCAAAACCTCAAGGCGCAGTTTCCGCAAACAGGAAAAATGATCGTGTTCGGCCATCTTGGCGATGGCAACCTGCACATCATGATCACGGTGCGCGACGACAGCCCGCAAAGCCGCCGCCAAGTTGAGCAGTTGGTTTACTCGCCCCTGAAAGAGTACGGCGGCTCAATCTCTGCCGAACATGGCATTGGTCTCGAAAAACGCGACTACCTAAGTATTTCCCGCTCCAGCGAGGAGATCGCTTTAATGAAGCGCATGAAAGTCGCTCTGGATCCCAAGCTACTGTTGAACCGCGGCAAAGTCGTGGCGGTGGAGTGAGTTTGGCGGTTTGATTAAGTGTCGCCCTGGGTGGAGGGGGCTGGTGTCATCAGCTCCCGGGTTAATTGCCGCAACCAGTGTATGCCTGGATCGTGATCCTTCCTTTCATCCCAGCACAGGCAGACTTTGAACGCCGGTACGTCCAGGGGCAGAGCGTAGAACTTCAAGCTATTGTTGCGGCAAATGACCCTTGCCGCGCTCTCTGTCACCACGCAGAGCAGTGCTGTGGACACCAATATTTCCTGCAGCGGATTGATGTAGGGCGTCTTGGCGACGATTTTCCGCTCTAACCCCAACTCCCTCAGTTTTTCATTGATTAACAGCGGGCTGTCTTCACGATGCGACAAAGCGACCTGGGGGGAGTTTAAAAACGCCTCAAGGGTAATGGCGCTACTCTCGCCATGAAATGTCGCATCACCCACACAGCCAATCACATCGTCAAACAGGTACTCATGATGAGAGGTGAGCGGCAAGGTTTCGAACTGCACCACCGCCAAGTCGATATCCTGCTCTTGAAGGACTTGCTGGGCGCCCTCTGCACTTGCGATGCGCGTGGAGAGCATGTTGAAACACAAATCTGGCGCGTGTTCTAAACAGTGCTGAATAAGCTTGGGTTGTAGCTGTTGGCTGACATAGTCCACCAAACTGACCCGAAACTCCCGCTTTGATGTGGCAGGCGAAAACTCGTTATTACTGTGAACTGCCTGATCAAGGTAGAACAGCCCTTTGCCTACGGCGGCATCCATCTGCCGGGCAAGCGGGGTCGGTTGCATGCCCTCCAACGTCTTAATGAAAAGCGGGTCGTCCATTAACAGGCGGAGTTTTTTCAGCGAGTGGCTGACGGCCGGCTGCGTCAGACAAAGCGCTTGTGCGGTGAGCGTCAAACTCCTTTTCCAATACAGCGTGTGAAAAACCAATAGTAAATTGAGATTTATCTTATTGAGCCTGTTCGCTAGCTTCGTATGGGTGGTTTCAGCCATCAGGCGTGTCTCTTGGTTGGAAGGGCCGTTCCGGAGTGGGAACGGCCCTCAGCCACTGCTGTAAAAGCACTGTATCTACTGTCGGGCTTGCCTCGATGGGAAGCGAATTACTTGAGCGCTTCCTGGATGCGTGGCAGGTAATCACCGAACTGTTCGCCGTACTTCTCATACACCGGCGCAACGGCGGCTTGGAAGGCTTCCATATCTGGATCGTCGTTGATCTCCATGCCGGCATCGCGCAGGGCCTGCAGCTGTTCGCTCTCCATCTCTGCGTTCACCTGGCGCTCATGCTCCGCTGCTTCCTGGGCCGCCGCTAGCAGTACCTCTTGGGCGTTTTCAGGCAGCTGGTTCCAGGCGGGCATACCCATCACAAAAATCGCCGGCGCATAGGTGTGGCGGGAGAGGGTCATGTAGTTCTGGGTTTCATCCAGGTTGAACGAGTGAATGACGTTCACCGGGTTCTCCTGACCATCGATGGTGCCTTGCTGCATGGCGGTGAGCGCTTCAGTCCACGCCATGGGAATCGCGTTGGCGCCCAGCTCACGGAAGGTGTCGGTGTAGACCGGGTTTTCCATCACGCGGATGCGCAGGCCGTCCAGATCTTCCGGCGAGTTTACAGCACGCTCGCTGTTGGTCAGGTTGCGGAAACCGCGTTCGGCGTAGGCCATACCTTTCAGGTTCACCTCGGAAAGCTTATCGAGCAGCTCCTGGCCAATCGGGCCATCGAGCACCTCATAAGCGGCTTCCGGGGAGGGGAACAGGAAAGGCAGTTCGAATACCGCCATCTCTTCGACAAAGTTGGCTACCGGCCCGTTGGTAATCACGCCCATGTCCACGGTGCCGATCTGCATGCCTTCCAACAGCGTGCGTTCGTCACCCAAGGTGGCGTTGGGGTAGATCTCGATATCCACCTTGCCGTCGGTGCGCTCTTCTACCAGCTCTTCAAATTTGGTGGCGGCGATGTGGAAACCATCCTGTTCATTGACCACATGGGCCAGGCGCAGGGTAACGGGATCCATATCAGCAAAATCAGCGGCGTTCGCGGCGCTTACCAGCGCCAGTGAGATGCCCAGTGCCAGCGTGCTACGTGCAAATGTTTTCATTTTATTGTGTTCCCAATGGACTAAGGTGCAGAAGTGCTCCCAAAGCATGCACCACACCAGGGAAAACGGTCAATTGACTAAAGGTACTCAAGCGCCATACGGCTGGACACAGCGCCCCTGCACAGTTACGATACGCACCCACAAGCGCCCGTAGCTCAGTTGGATAGAGTATCGGCCTCCGAAGCCGAGGGTCGCAGGTTCAAATCCTGCCGGGCGCGCCATATATTTCAAGGGCTTACGTTAACGCGTAGGCCTTTTTGCTTTGTGGGAATGGTGGCTGTAACCACATTAGTAACCACAAAAGGCAATCCCAAACCGTTTTAAATCGACGCTATCCAGTAATGCTGTTTGCCGTTAAGGTTTCGCAGTAGGTCAGTCGTTGCGCTTCTCCATAGATGTTGCGTTTTGTTGCTTTGATTAGCGGAAGAAGAATCCAGCAATAAAGTCTACTGGCAGCAGACGCCACTTTTGCATCATGTTTTAGGCCTGAAGTAACCAATAAATAATACTAAGGGGAAGAGTGAAATGGGCAAAAGAGCTTTTAGGTTGATATTTGTGGTGCTGCTGGTTGCTGCACCGTACTCGGCGTGGGCGAGTTGCTATCAGAGCAGTATTCAGGAACCAACGCCCTTTATGGGCAATCACGGCGAGGTCTTCCAGTTAATAGATGGCTCATTCTGGGAAGTTACCCATGAGTATGAATATCTCTATGAGTATTATCCGGAAGTGGTGGTTTGTCCTAGCCGTGGTCAAATAATACTCGGTGGTAAGGCTTTGAGTGTGCAGCAGGTTGGTGGGGGAAGTGTCGGCTCAGGAAGTAGTGGCAACATAATTGAAACTAACATTGATGGGGAATTCGAGGGCTGGGAAGGTGAGACTATTTTTCGGTTGATGAATGGTCAGATATGGCAGCAAAGCAGCTACTCCTACCTCTATCACTATAGCTACAGCCCAAGGGTTATTATTATTCAGCGAAATGGGGGATATGAAATGCAGGTTGAGGGCGTGAATCAGCAAATTCGAGTACATCAATTACGCTAAGGTAAGAGAGGCAGGCTGATTTTTGTACGTTACCCCTTCGGGTGGTGCTTAAGCTTTAGATCCAGTTGCACAACCACCATCAGATGTAGCTGTTGCGCACCTTTTTAAGTGTTGCGTTTTGTTGCCCTTACCGTTGCGTTTTGCACCTCGCTACCCCTACTTTTCCCTACCCGGAATCATTGACTGCGCACCAACAAAAAGCCCCAGCGGTTGCCAGGGCGTTGGTTATTGCTTTGCTGCTTCAGTGTATCCGGTGCACGGTTTGGCGCTGTATCCGGTCGGTTAGCCCTCGCTGCTCGGCGTGTTGTAATAGCTCGGCCTCGCTGACTTCCAAGGCGTGGGCAAGGTCAGCCAGGGCATACACCGCTTCGCCGCTGTCATCGTACCCGGCAGGCTTCAGGCCAGGAAAGAACGTGTCCATCCCTTCCTTCAAGGTTTCCAATATCGGCAGTCGCAGAAAGGGCGGTTGCTGTTGGTCATAGGCGCGGCTAATCATTGCATCAGTGTCGTTGTGCTCCACGCCTCCGAAGAACTCACGGCGGGCCTTGCGTTCGACGTTATCCAGTAGCGCTGCAATATGGCTGGCCAGTGGTTTCTGCAAGCGCTCTGGGGGTACGCACAGTTTGTGTGCGGCCCATGCTTGCCCGGCGGTTAAGTGGCTGAGGGCTTGCCCGTTGGCGGCTGCCTGGGCGAGTGCTTCGCGGGTAATGGTCATAGTGTTGGCTCCTTACGCGGCGGTTGGCGGTGGTTGGGTGTCATTGTCGAGCATGGCGTTCACCAGCTTTTGCAGGTGGCTTAGGCGCACACGCACCAGGGCGGCCAGTGTGCCTAGTGGTAGTCGCTGCTCGATGGTTTCCAGCGTGGCCGCACAGCCCATCAACGTGTCTTGATCGGGTTTTGATTCCAGTGCCAGCGATACGGCGTTGGCGCTCTCTGCTAAGTCAGCGTCGATGCCGCGCAAACTGGCAGCCAGGCGGCGGGCTTCCATGGTGGCTTCATCCAGCATGGCGGTTGCCTCCCAGTAGTTCGTTGTTAGCGGCGCGTCGTCCTGCGTTGTCTTGGGCGGCCTGTCGTGGCTCGATACTGGTCGCGTGTTTCCAGGTGATGACGTACTGCTTGGCCGCTTCCAGGGCCTCCCGTGATGGTCGCATCGCTAAGCAGCGGGTAAGCAGCTTTTCATCTTCCGGCACCAGTGGGCAGTTCTCACGTATCAGGCGCAGCCAGCGCGGGGCATAATCGACCACGGGCGCGGCGGTGATTGCCTGGGGGATAGCTGCCAGGGTCGGCGGCAAGCTTGGCCATACCGCCTTAGCGGCTGCCAGCGCTTGCGGGTCGGTTAGCAAGCGGCGGCAGTGGGCACGGGCGGCGGCGTCATCCGGTGCCACTGCAAAGGCATCATCCAGTACCACGGCCAGCTCAGCGGCAGCTTCCCGTGTTAGCTGTGCCATGGCCTCACGCGCCAGCGCTTCCACCAGCCCAAGCGAACGGCCAGCCGTTTTAAGGCCACCAATGATGGTGGCAATCTCTGCCGGGGTGGCGGGCACCTGTTCGGGCTTGTATTCCTGCTTATCTATTTGGTGGTGTCCACGGGGGCCATGGTGTCCACTTGGCTCAACCATGCGGGTTTCAGCGTGGACACGGGGTGGACACGGCATAGTGTCCGGTGTCCACTGGGCGGCCTCTGTGCTGCCTGCGTACTGTTGGTATAAGTTCTCAAGACTCATATTCGCCCCCTTCATCCGGTCGTACGGCGTATAGCCGTGAACGCTTTCCGTTGATCTGTACGCGCACAGAACGCTTGCCGCCTTCGCGCTCTGCTATCCAGCCTGCTGAATCCAGTGCATCTAGCCCCCTTCGTGAGTCGAACCCGCGTAACGCTTCTTTCAAGGCTTCGTTCGTCAATAGGTAAACGCGGCCATCCGGTTGGTCACGCCAATAACCAGCCCGGTTGTGTACGGTGTGGGTGTGCCTGGGGTCTCCGTCCACGTCGCTAAAGCGGCTGTCTCCATGGCGCTCAATGAAGGCCCGGACGCTGACCAGGATTTGCTCGTGCTCGGTTTGCACACCGCCTTGAAAGGTACGCCAGCCCTTTAAGGCAATCTCTGCCGCGTCTAAGGCTTCCCCCTCGCGCCAACCAGTTAGCCCGTACTCAGTGGCCAATTCCCCGGCCAAGCCAATCAGTACCAACGCCTTAGCAGCACGGCCTTGTAAGGGGTGATCGGTGGCGAACTTCGGTAGGTCGGTAAACTTGCTTACCATGGCGGCAAGGTCTCGGCGTTCTTTTACCAGCCGTTCGATGAAAGCCGGGCCAAGGTGGCCGTGGTGGTGGGTGACTTCGCTTTTTAGGTGATCTGCAAAGGCTCGCCCATCGTTTAGGTGGTACAGGTGATCGAACGCGCCATACTTCCGCTTGGCGGGAATATCTAGCAGACGCACGGCTTGGCCTGCTTTGGGGCGTTGGCCTGCTTCGCTCATGTGGGCAGCCAGGGTGCGCTCCCCGCTGGATAGAATCGCAATGCGCCAGCGGTGAGGGCGTCGTGCGGTGCCGTTGCGGCTAGCGCGTGCTTTCCCGGTGCCGTTGCCAAGTGCGTAAATGGTCGCACCAATTTCGCGGCCATCGGCCTCGCCTATTTCGTCCAGTATTAAGCAGGTATCGCTTAGGGCAGCGGCCACACCTTCCAAGCCGTTACCCGTGGCACGCCAGGTGCGTATGAACTCCGGGCCACCCCATACGCTGGCGGCGACTTCTAGCGCTGTTGTCTTGCCGTTGGAGCTATCGCCCACCAAGTGAATGCCCGCTGACTTGCGGTGTGTCATATCCAGCAGCGGGCCTGCTAGGGCGGTAGAGACCGACAGAATTAGCAGCGGGTTATCACTGCATAAACTGCCAATATGCTCGCGCCAGCTAGCCAGTGTTCCGGCGTGGGCGTAGTCGTCATGGGTGCCGTACTCGCTTTGAAAGGTAATGCGGCGGGAAAGCTCCACACTGCCCAAGGTACGCCGGGGCATGACAAACACGCGGCCACCTTCTAACTGGTGCCAGCCTACACGGGTCGCCGCTATCACTCGGTCATCAGGCAGGCATTGCGCCAGGTACTTGTTCAGCAGCTTGTAGGCGTCGGGGTTTATCCGTAGCCCCATATTCAGCAACTCGCCGCGCATTTCTTCACCGCTGCCCTTGAGCAAGTGCAGTGGCATCGCCCATTCACGCCAGCCCCCATAAGGTGACTTGAAGCGCAGCAATAGCCCGTGGTTATCGTTGCGTTCGTCGTGGGTCGCTGCACTACACTCCAACGGCCCGCATATCCAGACATCGTAAGGCTCTGGGTCGCCATCGCCTTTTGGCTGCCGCTGGCCGTGGAAGTAGAGGCCGGGCACACCGTAACGGGTATGGGTTAAATAGGTGGTAAAAGCGGGTCGAAACGGCTCGCGTATCTTAGCGGGCGGGGTGTCCATGCTGTCCGGTTCCACCTCTTGGCCAAGGGTGGTGGTCTCGTCTTGTGGACACGGGGAAAAGGGTGGTGTCCGTGTGGTGTCCACGCTGGAGGCCGCGTGGTTGTCACGGTTGGACACCATGGCCCCGGTGGACACGTCATTTTGGGTAGGGAGGTGCTTGTCGCTTTCATCCAGCCCAAACAAGTCCAGGTTATCGTCTGGCTCCCAACTCATAGGCCACGCTTCTTGCGGCACAAGGCCACGTCCGCAAAGTCGGTGCAGCGCTTGCAGTCAGCGCAAAAGGTAGGCATCAGCACCTTGGCCCCAATAGCGAGTGCTGCTAGCCGGGCCTTGGTTGCGCCTGGGTTGCCATCGGTGAAACGGTCGTCATCAGCGGCCAGGGTGATCGCGACGTTATCCGGTAGTCGTTGGCGTAAGCGTCGGGCCACGGCTTCCAGGTTGTCCGCATTGCGAGCCACCACCACAGGCAGCGCCATTGCTTCACAAAGCGCGGCAGCGGTTGCCCAGCCCTCAGCCACCAGTACACGCTCAGCACCAGCCAGCTTGCCCACCAGCCCAGCCACGCCTTTAGCACGGCCACCAAACAGCGGGCGCTTAGCTCCATCAGGAAAGATGCGTTCCAGGTTGACCAGATCCCCATCAAAGAACAGCGGCACCAGCAGCATGGAGTCACGCTGGCGTAGGCTGTGCGGTGCTAGGCGCTTCTTGGTTAAGTAGGGGTGGCCAGGGTCAGCAGCGCCAGCAGCAGCCCACCAGCGGCGGGCTTGCTCTGCGGTCTTGGCTTGTTGTTGGCGGCGCTCAGTGTCGCGTTGCTCCCTTGCACGCTGTGCGGCTAGACGTGCCTCGGCAGCAGCGGCGGGGTCAGCCTTGCCGCCAGTGGTAACGGTGTGCTGTTCCCCGGTATGCCAGAAGCCATAAACGGCCACTTCCAGCGAAGGGCACACGTACCAGCCATTGCGGTTGCCTTTGGCCTTTTCGGCGGTGTCAAAGCGGTGAACATCACCATCGGCACGGATCGCCAGCCCGGTAACGCCATGCGCGGCCAGGGCATCGCCTAGCGCCTGCTCAATGCTGGTATACTGATTGCTCTCTGATTCATGGCTAAGGCCATGCCCCCGGCGCTTATCGTGCCGGGTTTTTTTTGCCGTAATGGCGGCCATACATTCCCCCTTCAGCCTCCCGGCTGTAGCGAATTAAGCAGTTCAATAACCCGGTTCCCATGCTCGCGGCCTGCTTGATAGGCGTCATGTTCAGCGGTGCCCGGCTCATAGGATGCGGCCTTGTTCCTGTATTGGCTCACGCTCTCATCAATACGGGCAGCCAAGCCCAAGCGGTATGGGAACGAACGCGGCGCACTGTGTTGGGCGCTGGCCTCGGCAAGTTCTAAAGCGCTGAAGGGTAGGCTCTCAATGTCCATTGGCAGCCCCCTTGCGCTTGTGCTGCTGATCGTGAATATCAGCGCGGTGCTTCTTCAGCGCTGCCACTGCTCTCTGGGCATCGTCTGACCAGTGCCCGCCAGGAATTTCAAATACGTCATCCTCGGCAGTCATTGCCAGAAAGCGCTGGCCGGGCTTCGGGTTGGGGTACTCCACAACGATGTAGCAAGACACGGGTGCTTGCTCTAACGCGGCCAGTTCGCAGTCAGCACGCACGGTGTGGGGCGCATCGTCAGCGAAGGCATAAACGGTGAAGTCGCGGGTAGGTAGGTTTAGGGTACGGGCGTGGTTGTTCATACGGGAGCCTCCGAGCGCACTAGCTGTAAGGCCAGTTCAAGCGTTGGCTTAGTGATCGGGTGGTTACGGTAGGGGGTAAGGAGTTCTGTTAGGCGCTTGAGTTGGGCGGCTGTCAGTTTCATTTGCTAGCCCCCAGCTTGGTAATACGCTCAATCCAGGCGTCTAGCTCTGCCCGGTCATAACGTACAGCGCGCCCAATCTTGATAGATTTCGGGGCAGGGTGGCCGCCTAGCTGTCCTGTCCAGCGAGATTGCCGGAAAGTCGTCGGGCGATAGCCCGTATATTCAGCGGCCTGCTTTTCGGTGAGTAGTCTTGGAGACATACGCTGTTACCTCAAGGTTGAGGCCAGCGGCGGGAAGGGTGCAGTTAAAAGCTATGCTTGTCTGTATGCATCTATGCAGTTAAGCTAGCTGAAGGCACTGTTCCGAATCCAGAAGGGTTCGATAATCAGTTGCCAATGCTCTTTTACATTCTGCGCATCGCCCTACCAGTGTTAGCGCACTGGATTTATGGGGTGGTGCGTTTGTGTATATGAGTATCTGCAGTACCTTTTCCGCCTCTGGCGGTTGTGGTCAGCCCCTTGAAAGTTTGGTCGCTCGAAGGGGGCTGGCCCTTTCTGCTGAATGTCTATCCAGCGTTTGCTATTGTCCTGCTAAATCATCTTTGCGTGCAAGTATGTCTTTTGATTGGCATTACTGCATATAGGCGCGCCCATAGTTGCCTTCTACAATATCTTGTCTATAATGCGCCACCCGCACGGTCAGGGTGCCCCATCTGGTTACATTAGGTGCCATTCTGTTCCTCACTGCACACCACTGCATTGCATAAGTGGCTTCTTATTTGTTCTTTAAAGTTGATTTATTTGCACCTTAATTGGCTTTAACTTGCGAAAGTTTCATCGTGAATACGTTATTTTCTGCCACATTTCCCAGGACTAACTTCCCCCATGCTTGCCAAGCTAAGCACTGCTCTTTGGCGTAGTCGTGGCGCTGGTAGGTTTCAATCAGTCGATCTGTTGGCGCGTGGTTCAGCATTTGCTCTACAACGTGCGGCGCTGTGCCAAAGTGTTTTAGTAGGCCCGTAGCGAATGAACGTCGCAGATCGTGAACGCTGAAGCGCGGCATATCAGCAAGCGGAGCTTTCATGTTTTGCTTTGCCAGCTTGCGCCCCTGAAGCCGTGCAATAGCGGTAGTCAGGCTGGCGTCACCAATCGGCTGGCCACTAGAACGCTGGCTTTCAAATACGTACTCCCTATTACCAGTTACGGCTTGTTGCTGCCTTAGCAGTTCAACTGCTGCGCTTGAAAGGTAAACGGTATGCTCTCGGCGTGACTTGGTGGTTTCGGCTGGCAGTGTCCAGCGGCCACCATCAAGGTCGACATGCTGCCACTTGGTTTTTAGTAGCTCCCCCCTGCGCTGCCCGGTAAGTATCAGTAGCTTTAGCGCATTAGCTGCGCTGGCATCCAGGCGGGCGCTTTCTATCGCATCCCATAGGCGTTTGATCTCTGCCAGGCTTAATACGCGGTCACGTGGTGCTGACTTGGTGGCACCTAACTGCCCCGGTTGGATACCTTGCGCTGGGTTGGTGTCGATCTGCCCATGCGCCTCGGCATACGCCAGCATGGCCCGCAGCATGGTTAAGCACTTGCTCGCTTGGTTGCGTGATTGGGTGCCCGCTATTTTGGAGACGGTGCTTTTCACCGTACGGGCATCAACGTGTTTGACCAGTAAGGAGCCAACGCGCTCTTTTAGGTAGTGGCCCCAGCGCCAGCACGCTTGCTCTACAACAAGCGGTGAAGGCGTGCGCTTAGTCCTTACCGTGGGTGTCTTTGCGTAGCTCTGAAGCCACAGATCGAAAAGCACGGCCATTGTCCAGGCTGACTCATTGCGTGCCTTTTCATCACGCTGTGCGTGCTTGGGGTTAATGCCTTGAGCGTGTAGCGCTACTGCTTCACCGTGGCTTTCCCTCGCCTCCAGTAAGCCCACGCTTGGGTATCGGCCAAGGCTGTAAGTGTCTTGCTTACCATTGAAGCGGTAACGGTAATACCAAGCCTTTGATCCGGTGGGCTGCACACGAATAGCCAAGCCGCCACCATGGGGTGACTGCACACTTTCCCAATAAACGGTGCCTTTGGGCTTAAGCGCTTTTAGCTGGCGGTCAGTGGTTATCACGGCAGACTCCTTTTCATTACCACTTTGGTAACTGCATTTTGAGTCTATAACCACAGACCTCAATAGACAAGCATAAACATGAAAACGGCCTAAGTGCCTTATTTATAGGGGTTTGATTTGTCTATTGGGGTGGGTGGAGATATGGGAGTTTAGTTCTCCGAAGCCGAGGGTCGCAGGTTCAAATCCTGCCGGGCGCGCCATCATTTCAAGGGCCTACGTTAACGCGTAGGCCCTTTTGTTTTGCGTGTGTCAAATCTGTGTCATCAGTGTGCCAAGCTCGTCAACATTTGATCTAATAACTGTCATCAAGCTAATGACCTTTAGCTCTTACCTGACACAAGGTGTGGCACAGGCTTATCAGTGCACTCCCATCCATTCCGCAAGTTGCTGATTCGCCTTCAATCGTTGGCGTTGTAGTAATGCGCTGTTAAAAATTCCATCCAGAGAAGACGTTGGCGTGGCAAGCGGCAGTGCTACGGCAGCTTCATCACGAAATTGCTGACAGACTGTACTGGCATCGAGATATTGCCACCAGTGCATAATGTCCTGTTTAGCCTTTTGCATCACTTGAGCTGCAGGCAGTCGATCCGATTTGGATTGATTGGCTTTTGCTGTCGCTGGCAGCAAATTCCATAGATCATTGTTGTTCCAGCGTGACCAGGGAAAGCAGTGGTCGATAGCGTAATTTTGCCTGTGCAGATCATTTTGTGACCAGACGCAAGACAGTGGAGCCGGTTCAAGTAAACGTTGAGTGACCAGTTGACGCGCCTGCTGTGTGTCACGGCGACTTTCTTGCCACTGCAAGGCGAGATGCAATGTGCCGATATCGTAGGTGGTGTCATACCGCTGCATTAACTGAGCCCACTCATGAACAATGGCGGGCTCGATCCAGCAGGCGTAGCGGCTCATAGAGTCCCATAGTGAGGTAGGAATACGAAATGTTCCGAAAGAAGCCAGCGTGGCGCTATCAAGTCGAACGGCCTGTTCGCGTATGCGTAGCCCTTGATAACTTCCATCAAACACAGGCCGCTGGCTGCCGGGCCAGGTGGTGAAGTGAGCAGGCATCTTTAGAACTGTTTGGCAGGCATCGCGGATTGCTCGCATGACGGTGGCAGCACATTGAGGATCATAAAAGGCTGAGCCAATGCGCAGATCATGTGGCGATAGTTGCTTTAAGCGATAGAAATCATCCTTAGCGAAACCATACCCCTTCTCGCCGGGAGATTGGCGCAAATCACGCTCTATCAATAAGGGACGATACAGTTTTATCCAGAAGAGACCTACTGCTCCCAGAGGTACTGTCACCCATTCTTCTGTTCGTGAAATTACTATGCCAGGTGCGCTATCGGCAAGGCGTGTCAGCGTGCGTAGCAAACCGAGCTTGTAAGAAGATGCCTTGTCGTCATTAACGATAATATGCCGAAGGGAAGGCAGTGCCCCAGTGCCATCATCAGGTAGCCTGAACACACGTAGATGCCAAGCAACACCCTGGCGCCCAAGTTGGTCGTCGCTATGACTTGCCTGCACGGGGAGTAACGCCAGATCACGAGCCCAGTTATCCAACATGCCCATATTGACGGAAAAAAACTGACGCTCATTACTATCCGGGCCTTCACGGCAGGTAATTACCAAAAGCCCGCCCGGCGCTAGCAGTGAGCTAAGCACCCGCAAAGCACGCTGCTGTTCATTAGGGTGCAAATGCATCCACACCGCTGATACCAGTATCAGTTGAAAGCGCTGTGATAGCTGACGGACGCAATTCAAGGCAGGTAAGGTATCGTCGATCCAACTGACATCCCGTTCGTGCGTATGGCTTTGCCCTAGCGATCTCAGCTTTTCTGCGGGCTCTACCGCCATTATCTGCCAACCGCGCTCTGCAAGTGCTTTAGCATCGCGCCCGCTTCCAGCACCAACGTCTAGTGCTAAACCAGCCTGCTCAGGAAGTTGATGCAGCCATTCACCATGAGCATTTTCAAAACTCAGGGACTGGTACTGGTCAAACAATCGATCAGCGTGGTCGTCGTAGAAACGCATTGACGTAATGAATGGTTGGGAATTCGCCATGCCAAATCCTTGGTAAGCAGTCACGGAAATGCACTTAACCTTACCAGTTTTGTGCACCTCTGGTGGTGAGTGAGATGCTGGGCAATTCAGCTATCGGCCAAGAGCGGCCTTTTAGGAGCCACTGATATAGTGCTTGAGCACGAGTGTATTACTGCGCCCTTGGAATGGAGGCGCAGCCACAATGTAAAGAGCGTCCGCAGGCCTAGGATTGATGCGCCTTGTTAGAAGCTTTTGTTGTTGAGCCGTTTTCGAATCGCATTAGCATTGCGCTTTATACCGATTTTTGGGTTTAGCTTTAGAGCGGAATCGAATGCTGCAAGCGCATCCTCGTCCCTGCCGAGCCGCTCATTCGCTAAACCATTTACTTTCAGAGCTATAGACCTCCAGTAATCGTTACACTCAGCTCCAGATTGGATTGCCTTTGAGCTAGCCTTGAGAGCCTCTTCCACTTGCTCCAGGCTTGATTGATCTGATTTGACGATTTCCTGGGCGGCAATTAAAGAAATGTCGTATTTATTGCTACGCAATCGAGCTAGATAAAATTTTTGTGGTTCCAACAGAACCCCGTCTGATCCGTAGAAGAAAGTTCCAACCTCTTTCAGTACTACACCGAATCGAGAGTATTCCTCATCAAACACATATGCTTCGGCCCAACCCGTAGAGGGGTTTATGGAAAAGGCATCATCTCGCTCCTTTATACGGAAGCCAACCAATAAATTACCGTCATCCCCAGAATGGGCATTTGCGGTTTGGCAAACAGCTAATAGACCATTATCTGAAATTGCGCTATTCAGGATGTTTGCTGAAAACTTCTTCTTAACAAGTTCTTCACCAGAACATGAGAACACGTAAAAGGTGCCAGACAACTCACTACCGAAATGCCAATCTTCTACTATAAAGCTGCCATTGTTTGCTACATCTGCGGAGTTTGGCCGCTCCAATTTACCTTGGAGAACCAACTTTTTATCGACCGTGTTGTAAAGAACATATCTTCCGTGCCCCCTTTCTCGATGCCCTCCGATTCCCCTTTCCGTGTCGCTGTCACTCCAGCCAACGATCCATTCGCCCGAAGGAGATTTTTTGAACTGACCAAAGAAATCTATAGATGAAATTCTGATGAAGTTATCCAAGAACGTCAGTTCCGTTTCGGCCTCTCTACAAGGAGGTTGACTTTTTCTTTTTCCTTTTTTCTTTGAGCCGAAAATTATATTCAGTAATCCCATCATAAACTCCTAGCGCCCGCATTTGCGGCTGGATTGAAGCGCAGCGAAAATTCAGTCCGGCAACATGCGATTGTTATACCTTCCCCTATGCCTGTCCATTTAAAAGCTGCTCCAAAGCAGCTCTTTCGGACGAATAGACTTGCTTTCCAGCCTGCGAATGAATAAACCTATTGTACATAGCAACTTTTTCTTCTCCGATAGATATTATTCCCATTCTATTTAAATCTGGATCACTAGTAAGAAGAAGGGCTAGCTTGGGCGTCAATGGATAATAAAACTCAAGCTCAGATGGGATTTCCTCAAGACTCAACCCAATAGCATGAGTATTAATTACTGGTTGGTCGCCAGTAACAAACGGAATATTCGAAGTATTATCTATGAGTACCGGACGAAAATTTGCTCTATCTTGGTACAGGCTAAACCCAACACTCGTTGCACTTGTATGTCTAAGAACAGCCCACATTGCGTCGATGTTAAACCCATTAAAGGAACCAATCGCCGCCTGAACCTTGCTATCAATGTTTTGGGTTCTGAAATACTGCTGACATATGAAAAACAAAAAATCGATCAACTCATTTTCATCGTCATAGAACGAGAGATCCTTGCGATACAGCATCTCCAGGAATTTAATGGCATCAGACTCTATCCTGCCATGGAAATCTTCCTCAAAATTATGAACCAGCACATCTAGCATTTTATCTACTTCTGGGTGTGACACACCATGGCTGTCAAGCAGATCTCTAATCTTAAAGACCTGATTAAAGAAATCTATCCACCCATGATTGAGCTTTCGGATCAATGGTCTTTTATCTTGATCAATGAAGGCTTGAATAATCTTGATCTCGGCTTCGGTTAATTCCTTAAGTTTGTAAAAATATCGTTCTTGACCGACTCCCATCAGCCCGGACTTAAATATCCTTCCGTCCATGAGACAGTATATGCGATCCGTCTCGGACCATGGTTCCAGATACTTGCGCCACACAAAGTGCTGCTTTTTCTTCTTCTGCAGATTCAATTCAAAACTCCAAAACTTCCCGCAAGGCATAACATAGATTATCGTGCCGGATGCATAACACTGCTTAACCAGCATGCCGCTTCTGCTGGGATGGCCGCTTTGGGCCGATGGCTGCCCCCCTTTTTTGCCTTGATGGAGGCACTATCCATGCAAGCACGATCCCAATCCAGTTGATCAGCTTCTTGCAGGTATTCCAGCAACGTCTGATGAAGCTTTTTCCAGACACCGGCTTCATGCCAGTCACGCAGCCGTCGCCAGCAAGTGACGCCGGAACCGAATCCCATTTCTTGAGGTAACATCTCCCAGGGGATGCCTGACTTAAGCACAAACAGGATGCCGGTTAAGGCGGCACGGTTGGAAACACGTGGCCTGCCACCATCAGACTTGGGTGGTTCAGGTGGCAAGAGCGGCTCGACAATTTTCCAGAGTTCATCAGGTACAACCTTCTTAGCCATATTAGCTAAGCTAGGCACGCAGGCGAGCTATTTCAAGGGTTTTGAAAGGAGCTCTTAGTCGTGGATTCATAAAATAACAGCAGTACATGATTTTCGGTAATGAGAAGCCTCAGGCTCTCTATACCAAGGTAGTTGCTCGACGCACCATCGGATACTAATGGCGGCCCAAGCGAAGTTATTTATCTCGGCGTCATGGGCAGCATGATTTGGCAATTGTCGCTCATCGTCAGCTTTGATGTTCATGGCACGCTAGGATTGGTACACGCGAGGCTGCAATTACCAGCTTTTCCGTTTTGGGTCGTCATGTGCCCTGTTATTAATATGGAATAAGATTCCTAATCCGGCCGAGGCTGTGTGAAAACGTAGCTGTCGCTATACTCTACCCATGACTGATCGTGGGAGGTACCGATGAAACGTTTCGTCGCAGGTGAATCCCGGTCCCAGGCTACGTTGTTTCCTGAGCTTCTGGATGATTTCGTTACTGAAGACAATCCAGTTCGGGCTATTGAGGCTTTTGTTGACGCCCTTGATCTCAAACAGCTGGGCTTTAATGGCGTTGACCCTCATGCGACGGGTCGGCCCGCCTACCACCCCGCCATTCTTTTAAAAATCTATCTCTACGGCTACCTCAATCGCATACAATCTAGCCGCCGTCTGGAACGTGAGGCACAGCGTAATGTTGAACTCATGTGGCTAACGGAACGCCTAGCGCCGGATTTCAAAACGATCGCAGATTTCCGCAAAAACAACGGCAAAGCGATTCAAGCTACTTGCCGCGACTTTGTCATGATATGTCGACGTCTCGGGCTCTTTTCACATTCGGTAATGGCGATTGATGGCAGCAAATTTAAGGCAGTCAACAATCGAGACCGTAACTTCAACCTTGGCTAAGATGAAGCGGCGGGCAGAAGAAATTGATAAAAGTATTGAGCGTTACTTACGTCAGCTCGATGCAATGGATCAAGGCGCCGCCGCTATCACAGAAATGCGGACGACTGGTTTGAAGGAACAGATCGCTTCCCTAACAGAAGAAGTTCAGCAACTACAATCCATTGGAATTCAAAGAACTGAGTCCCCTGACCAGCAAGTCTCTTTGACAGACCCTGACGCTCGCTCCATGACTGCGCGAGGAACGGGAATCGTAGGCTACAACGTGCAGACGGCTGTCGATAGCCAGCATCATCTGATTGTCGCCCATGAAGTCACTAATGTCGGCAGTGACCAGCGTCAGCTTTACCAGATGGCCAAGCAAGCACGCGATGCTAGCGGCGTCAGTGATCTACACGTCGTCGCTGATCGCGGTTATTTTACAGGTAATGAAATACTTGCCTGTCATGAGGCCGGTATTACGACGTATCTCTCTAAGCCTAAAACCTCGCCAAACCAGGCCAAAGGTATGTTTCCCAGGGAAGCGTTCCGGTATGTGCCCGAACGTAATGAATATCGCTGTCCCGCGAGAGAGCGGCTAATTTGGCGCTTCAAGAACGTCGAAAAAGGCCAGACGCTACATTGCTATTGGAGTTCGGCCTGTCCGAACTGCTCAATGAAGTCGCAATGCACCACAGGTATTTATCGGCGCATTAAACGCTGGGAACACGAAGAAGTATTGGAGGCGGTAACATCACGTCTGGATCAGAGGCCGGATATAATGCGCATCCGTCGTCAAACGGTTGAGCATCCCTTTGGCACGTTGAAAGCGTGGATGGGTGCGACACACTTTTTAACCAAAGGGCTTAAGAACGTCGGAACGGAAATGAGTCTTCATGTGCTTGCCTACAACATGAAACGCGTCATGAATATCCTCGGCCCCAAGGGTTTGATCCAGGCATTGCAGGCATAAGGCCTTAGTCCGGACCTAGCTCTGCCAAGCTTGTGGTAGCCAATAACGTTCTCTAGTAAGTGCTTCTTAGGCTTTATCTCGATTAACGTCGGATTGGGCATAAGAAATGAAAGCGCTCTAATCTGTCTTGCTAGCCGATAGTCGTGCCAATACGACTGAACACTGGCACCGCCAACTGATTTTTAGGTTTTCACACAGCCTCGGCCGATACCGGCAGTCAGCTATGAATATTGTCTGACCGCCGTCCATAAATTTGGCAATAAAAGCGTGATTTTTTTCGTTGCGCTGTTAGTTCTGAGGACCCTTCCGTAGCATTTTCTAAACCTGTGAAACACAACCAATAAAAGAAGTGCGAAAGTCCCTTGCGAGGTAGGACGAATAAATAAGGCACCCACTCCATCTTTAGAGAGCAGCATCTGCCACATAAAGCAACACGCCACATCAGGCGATTTCGTAAATAGTTGTGGGCTGCCCTGAAGCCCATGATCATCTGGGCGCCGATCACCTCTGCAGTGACTAAAATGCACGAAATCCCTATTGTTAGCGATGGAATCATCGCCGAAGCATTGTTGGCACTGTTGCTTGATTCGGCTGCGGCACCCCCTACGAGATTGCCAGTACCAAAAGATTCAGGGGTTAGAAGACTGGCGATTCTCTTCGTTAACCACTCACTATCGCAGACACCACTTTAATACGGCTAATGTGAGTCATGATTACTACTTTAATCGAGTGATCCACAATAGGTTGGGGTAGTGGTTACCGATCTGGTAGTACAGGTCGAATTGACGCGAGCAAGCACTGCATGCTCTGCATTTTGAAAAATGAACCGCAGGGCGCCTCACTTCAGGAAGTACAAAGACGTTGCTCAGGACGAGAGTGTGACGCTTTACTTTGCTATAACTAATTCAAAGCGCTAAGGTTTTATGCGCGGATATAGGCCCAGCCTTTTGCTTGGAGTTCAGCAAGTGTAGCTACTGCCGCATCTACCTCAGTGAGGGCACGGGTATTGTCGAGCCCTTGGGCCACAAGGGAATTACGGCATAACCGCAGCATTGAGTCGGTTTCGTCAGGAGTGGTTAGGGCGGCGGCCACGGCGCTGGCATTAGCGACTATCAGTACCTCGGCATCTGGCCGGGCCTTTTGCAAGTTGGCGGCATTACGGCGGGCACGAATCAAAGCCTCAGCCGTGGGCGCGTGAAGCAGCACGTGAAGGGGCGGCATGGTTATCTCCAAGAAAGTTGCTTGATCAGTGGTTGCCGATGATTTTCTCGACACGCTGCACAAGAGGTGCGAATTCGGGATGGTCACGGCGATCATCTAGAGGCATGTCGACTTCAAGGGTCTCAACCACCCGTGCTGGCTGACCCATCTCGCCATTGCCTAGAACCATCACCCGGTCGGCAAGCAGGACGGCTTCCTCTATATCGTGAGTGATAAAGACAATGGCGGCTTCGGTACGTCGACGTAGCTCAACCAACTCCTGTTGAAGTCGGCGCCGAGTGATAGCGTCAAGCGCAGAGAAGGGCTCGTCCATGAACAGCACCCTGGGCTGAACAGCAAGCGCCCGGGCAATACCGACCCGCTGCTGCTGACCACCCGAGAGCGTATGGGGCCAACGTTCAGCGAATTCATCAAGCCCCACTAGCGCCAGAGGCTCCAAAGCGCGGCGGCGGCGCTCGGCTTTAGAAAGCGAAAGGCCCTCCAAGCCTAATTCCACGTTACCCCGTACTCTGCGCCAAGGAAAAAGCCTTGGTGCCTGAAAAACCATTGACCAGGCGCGAGTGTCTGGTGTGATGGCGGCGGGTATCTCTACTCGTCCCGATTGTAGGGCAAGCAAGCCAGCCAAAGCTCGTAGTAGGGTCGACTTTCCAACCCCTGAAGCACCCACAACGGCCACGAACTCCTGAGGGTGAAGTGCCAGATCAACACCGGCCAAGATGGTGGTGCCGTCAAAACCTAGGCTGACGTTCCGCGCGCTGAGCACCGGGTGCATCGTCATGCTAGTGTCGGTCATGATTGCCACCTTAGTAATCTGCGCTGCACTACCATGAACAGGAAGTCGAAGGTTGCGTAAAGGGCGGCGATGGTCAACATGTAAACCACCACGATATCAGTCGCCAGCAGGCTAGAAGCCTCCATCATGCGCTGGCCAATACCAGGGATGCCGAACAGCTCAGCGGCCACCACGGTCATCCAACCCTGACCGAGTCCGGCACGCAGACCGCTGAGAATACCTGGGGCCGCCGCAGGCAAGCTGACCTTGGTCAACCGAGCCAGAAAACGCTGCTGACCAAAGGCGCGTGCCACTTCGTCATAGCCAGGATCAATCGAGTGCACAGCGCTGTAGCTGGCGAAGTAATTGATCCAGAAAACGCCAATGCTGATGATGAAGGCGGCTGCAGAAGGATTTATGCCGAACCAAATGATGGCGAAAGGAATCCATGCCAGCGGCGGAATGGGTCGTAGCAATCTAGCAAGCCAGGCATGCGCAGCATTAAACCTGGGCAGCAGCGCAGCCGATATGCCCACGGCAATGCCTAAAGTCGAACCCAGTAACACGCCCACACTGTAGTGGCTAAGGCTTGAGCGCACTACGTCAAACCAGATGCCATCGAGCAGTTCAAGCCACAGTACGCCGGGAATGGATGACGGCAAGGGCACCAAGCTGCCGGGCAACAGTCCACTGCGCAGCGAAAGTTCCCAGAAAAGCAGAAATCCGGTGAGCCCCAGTACACTATAGAGAGTGCGTTGGGCGCGAGTTATAACTACCATCATTTGCTGTCACGTTCCGCGATGACGGCGTCATACAAGGACGTATCAAACAGGGCGTCGAGGTCCACAGACTCATTTAAAGAGCCTTGTTCGATCTGAAAGTCATGCATCCGCCGAGTGCCCTCGCGAATGGCGTGAGGATCACTACCGTAATTAGATGAGGGAGAGGCGAGCGCCATTTCTACAGT
The DNA here is from genome assembly GCF_014697095.1 of Vreelandella titanicae. Classification (NCBI taxonomy): domain Bacteria; kingdom Pseudomonadati; phylum Pseudomonadota; class Gammaproteobacteria; order Oceanospirillales; family Halomonadaceae; genus Vreelandella; species Vreelandella titanicae. Next base: position 1,380,096 of record NZ_CP059082.1, read on the forward strand.
TTCCAGAGGAATCAAGCGCTTGCCGACGAATTCGCGGACATGGGGTGCTGCACTGTTGGGATTTTCAACGAGCATCTCGGTGGCTCGTACATGCAGTGCCATTAACGCCTGCATAGCCTCAGGATGGTCCGCCAGCGCGGCTTCACGAGCAGCCAATACCGCCCCCGGCTGGCCTGGAAGCATGGCATCGGCGCGGGCCACCACGCGGGCCTGATTGTCACGTTGCTGCACGGTGGTGAGAATTGGCTCCAAAATAGAGGCGGCATCTACGGCACCCGCGAGCAGTGCCTGTTGGACACGATCGGCACCCATGGCGACGATCTCAACGGCTTCCAAACCCACACCTAACTGTTCGATCAACCAATAGCGCAGCACGGTATCCGGCACCGAGCCTTGAGGGAACGTGGCGATCTTGGGCTTGCGGCCCTCTGCGGCGGTGAAGCTGGCAATAGCCTGCGCACCATCATCGCCAGCGCGCTCGAAATGGTCCGCTAGTTCGCCACGTGCCACCAGACCGATCTGCTCCTGAATGCTAGAGGCGAGAACCTTGATGGGGACGCCGTTAGCCCGGGCTACCATCGCCGGGCCGATACCGAAATACATAACGTCAAGCTCGCCAGAGGCCAACGCCTGAACCATGGCCGGGCCGCTCGAAAAGCGTGTTAGCTCCAATTCCAGTCCCGCTTCCTCGGTCCAACCCTCTCCTTCCATCACAAACAGTTGGGCGACCGGTAATATCGGCATGTAGCCAACTTCCAGGGTAGTGAGGTGATCATCAGCCTGGCTGGTGGTGCCAACAAATATCGCCGTTAGCATTGCCAAAGGGCGAAGGAAACGGGGCATGGCGATCTCTCCATTGGAAAATGAGTGACCATGTATCCTATACGATTGCTGCATATAACCAAAACGGTTGTATACGACAAATTCATATACTCATATATTCTTTAAATCCAAGCACGGGATGGTGTCTGTAAGACAATGAATTTGCGGCTTCTCAGAACATTCCTGCTCGTGCTCATGTTCCAGCGAGGTCATGGAGCGATACCGACGTGGACTTAAATGTACAAGGTATCAGCCGGATAGTGGGCTCTTAGTTAACGTCGTTGCTGACAGTGATGGCGTTCGTTTAGCAGTGGCACTAGCTGACTGCTCTTGACCGTTTACCGAATAAGAGCGCACATATTGCATTGCTTGGACGATCACCAGCCGGCCAGCGCTGCTCTCACCATAGGCCTTGGTGAGCGTCGCAGCACCTTGCTGACTGGCCAGAATGAAATGGGAAATTGCCTCAAGGTCAGCCTCCTCGCTAAGCTCACCCCGTTGCTGACTCTGATGCAGGGCATCACGTAAACGAGAGTCAAGTGCCCGGAAACACTGGCTAACAGCAGCACGGGTGGTTTCATCATTGTCATGTAGGCCAGCCGCCAAAGTGCCTATCGGACAGCCACGATAACAATGCTCGACTTCCAACTGATCAACCGCGGACAGAAGCCACCGCTCTAACGTATCGAGGCTATCTAGTTCGTGAACTTCCATAGACGCAAAGAGGCGGTGCTCCCACCAAACGGCGACCTCGCAAACGAGTGCATCTTTATTGCGGAAATGCTGGTAGAACTGGCTCTTGCCTGCACCGGCCTGACGCAGGATCTGCTCCAAACCGGTACCATCGACGCCCTGGGCGTGAAAGAGCTCAGCTGCCGACTCGACAATGCGTTGTCGAGTGGCTTCGCCCTTAGCCTTGCGGCCGTGGCCTTGCTGATTATCGACCGACATCAAGAGTTGCCGAGACATTATGTTGCTCCCGCCAAGCGTCCTCATTAGACAAGTTCGCACGTGGCATCAACATAGCGAAGTCCAATGCCGTCAGCGAACGGTTGTTGCGTACCCTGTGTGGCCAGTCGTGATTAGCCAAGGCCGCCTTGCCGATAGCCACAAAGTCGGCCCCTCCCTGAGCGATAATTGCCTCGGCAGCCTGAGGAGCCCCCAATTCACCATTGGCAATCACTGGGATATCAATCAGTTCGCTGGCCAGTGCCGCCAAGCTCTTGTCTGTCCCTTCAAAGGCCGGTGTGAGGGCGTCAAGCTCGGAGAAATGCAAGTAATCGAGCCCCTCGGCTTCTAGGGTGGTCATGATGATGGCGGCTTCCTCACGGCCCGCCCAACGATAGTTCGAGTCGGTAACCTTAATTTGCGACAGACGCATACCCACTAGAAAATCACTGCCCACTGCTTTACGCACAGCCCGTATCACCGCGATAGGAAAGGCCAGCCGCCTTTCGAGGCTGCCACCCCAAGCGTCATCACGGTGATTGAAATACTCAGAGATGAACTGATCGATCAGGTAACCATTGGCTCCGTGGAGCTCGACGCCGTCGAATCCAGCAGCTTGGGCCCGCTGTGCAGCCGCCGCAAAACCGGCGATGGCCTCCTGGATGTCCGCCTCACTCATCGGGCGGGGCGTTGGATAGGGACCTTGCCCTCCATAAAACCCAAGCATTTCACCCTTTGGTGCCACGGCGGAGGGAGCTGCCGTGTCCTCGACGAATCGGTTGCCTTGGGTCTGGGCACCACCGTGCATTAGCTGTGCCACGAACTTTGCCCCCTCCGTCTGAACGGCCTCGACAATCGGTTGCCAAGCCTCTTGCTGCGCCAGATTGGCCAAGCCAGGCTGGTAGTCATAACCTTGACTAAAGCGCTCATCGGTGTAGATTCCCTCGGTGATCAGCAGGCTAAAACCGCCGCGGGCAAAATCACGATAGTAGTCCCGCATACGCTCAGTGGGACGACCATCAGCTTCAGCGCTAGTGCGGGTCATGGGGGCCAGGATAAGACTGTTGGTCAAGCTGAGACCAGATAGTGCGCCGGGTTTGAACAGGTTCGGATATTGCGAAACGTTAACCATGAGTTAATCTCTCAAAAAGTACCATTCGGTACACTTTAAGAGTTATTTGGGGGATGGGACAATTGAAAACACCTATCGTCCCGATACACTGCTGAGATGACAACGACTAAAAACAGAGATTACGCGGCTTCTTTGGCGCTTTCGGCCCTCATGTTACACCACTCATAGGCGTTCTCACTTCCACTGGGCTGGAAGCCAGAGTGTCGACTGCTACTTAACATTGTGGTGACTGCCGAATAAAACCACTGTGTGAAGAATGCAAAATTTTTCCTTACAACAGAAATCGATAAATGTCAGCATTTGGCCGGGCAACGACGGCCCGAAATAGGCCGTCGTTTACTCTCATCAAACTTCTGTCTGTTCTGCCATTTCTAACACGTCATCTACCTCTATCCCTAGATACCTGACGGTGCTTTCAAGCTTCGTATGACCCAGGAGCAGTTGCACTGCCCTCAAGTTTTTCGTGCGACGGTATATCAGCGAAGCTTTCGTACGACGCATCGTGTGCGTGCCATAAATTGACGCATCTAGACCTATCTCGGTAACCCAAGCTTTGACAATACGGGCATATTGGCGCGTAGAGAGATGCTTTTCGCTATTGATTCGGCTGGGAAACAAGAAGTCTTCGTTTCTGAGTTGAGCAAGCTGTATCCAATCCATAATAGCAATGCGGGTTTGCTCGGTAATTTCGAACTGGACAGGTCGATGTGTCTTTTGCTGCATCACAATGGCCCGTGGGGATATGCACGTACCATGGGCTATATCCCGTATTCGTAAATTGACGAGGTCGCAGCCCCGTAATTTGCTATCAATGGCTAAATTGAAGAGGGCGAGGTCTCTCGTCTTTTTGGCGAGCTGTAGGCGAACACGTATTGCCCAGATATCTCGAAGACGCAGAGGCGCCTTCTGCCCAACCAACTTGCCTTTATTCCAAGGTGTAGGTGTATAGGAGATTTCAGTCAAAAAGTTCATGGCATGTTCCTCCATCAGGTGGAGGTCAAAGAATGGCTCAATTCACGCTCGTCATGTGCTAAGGTTAATTTACAGTCGAGGCTCGACCGAGGCTGTGTGAAAACGTAGTGGCCGCTATACTTTGCCAAGGTCTCCAGAGGAAATGGTGATGAAGCGATTCGTGGTAGGCGAGGCCCGAGACCAAAGCACGTTATTCCCTACGCTTTTGGACGACTTCATCGCCGAGGATAACCCGGTTCGTGCCATTGAGGCATTTGTTGAGGGGCTTCACCTTAAAGATATGGGCTTCAAAAGTGTTGATCCGCACGCTACCGGGAGACCGGCTTATCATCCGGCTGTTCTTCTGAAGCTCTACATCTATGGTTATCTAAATCGTATCCAATCAAGCCGCCGGTTAGAGCGCGAGACCCAGCGTAATGTCGAGCTAATGTGGCTGACTGAGCGTTTAACACCCGATTTCAAGACGATTGCCGATTTTCGAAAGGACAATGGCGATGCCATCCGCCGTGTATGTAGAGAGTTCATCGTGCTTTGCCGGCGACTGGAGCTGTTCTCCCAAGCCATCGTGGCCATCGATGGCAGCAAGTTCAAAGCCGTCAACAACCGTAATCGCAATTTCACAGCGACCAAGATGAAGCGTCGCCTTGAGCAGATCGAAGAAAGCTTCAACCGGTATCTCAGTCAGCTAGATACAGCCGATCACACTGAGCCCGCCCTGGCCGAGGCCAAGACGAAACACCTAAAGGAGAAAATTATAAAGCTCAGGGAAGAAACGGCACGATTACAAGCTGTTGAGGAACAGAGGCTGCAATCTCCGGATCAGCAAGTATCTTTGACGGATCCAGATGCTAGGTCGATGGCTACCAGTGGCAGAGGCACCGGGACAGTAGGCTACAACGTGCAGACAGCGGTCGATAGCCAGCACCATTTAATTGTGGCTCATGAGGTGACCAACGTCGGACATGACCGTGGGCAGCTTTTCAATATGGCGAAGCAAGCTCGTGAAGCCACTGGCATCAAGGAGCTGAAGGTTGTAGCTGACAGAGGCTATTTCAAAGGTGAAGAAATTCTCGCCTGCCATAAAGCAGGGATAACGACCTACCTGCCCAAGCCGATGACATCTCCAAACCAGGCAAAGGGCTTTTTCCCAAGAGACGCATTCCGGTACTTGCCTGAAAGTAATGAATATTCTTGTCCCGCTGGTCAGCGGCTCATATGGCGATATGAAACGATAGAAAAGGCAATGAAGCTGCATACTTACTGGAGCTCGGCATGCGCAAGCTGCGCCATGAAAGAAAAATGCACGACTGGCAAACAACGACGGATCAGACGTTGGGAACATGAAGATGTGCTTGAATCTGCGCAGTCACGTCTCGATTGGAATCCAGAGGTGATGCGCCTAAGGTGACAAACGGTGGAGCATCCGTTCGGCTCGCTAAAGGCGTGGATGGGTGCGACACACTTCGCGACAAAGCGTTTTAGAAATGTGAGCACGGAAATGAGTCTTCATGTGCTAGCGTACAACTTGAAGCGCGTCATAAAGATTTTGGGAGTCAATGAGATAATGAGGGCTGCGAGGGCGTAACAGCCCTTTTCCTCTTTATTTTAGGGCTGTGATAGCGACTGTAGCTGGTTTCTGATAGCTCAATGATTTTCAACATCAGTGGTCGGCAATTATAGGAGCCAAGGCTCAGATGAGGCTAACGGGCAGCTGAAGGCAAAGGTTCTTGAGTCGGGCCAGATTTTTCTGTTTTCACACGGCCAGGGCCAAGAGCGGACATTCAGCGTGGACTGATATATCGCATTTCCCTCGACCAATGGAAGACGCGGATTTGGTGGCCCGAAAAAGAAACTCATCGTAGCCGATGTCGCCAGCTGCCAAACGTTTGCACAATGCCCAGATAATGCTTCCCGATCCGATACTTTCATTACCGCGCCATCCATTGAACATGGGGCCGCCCGAAAGCATGATGGCGGGAATATTGACGGTTGGCGCCGCCATCAGGCAGAACAGGGTGGTCTTTTCGCAGCCGGTATCCAGCACCACGCCGTCCAGGGGGTAATCGTGCAGGAATTCGGCCGAATCCCAGGTAAGCCAAGTTGCGTTCCAGCGCCGCTGTCGAACGCCGCACTTTCTCGCGAAAGGGGTGCATAGGAAACTCGAGGAGTTCCCTCCTGCTTCACGAATACCATCCTTGGACTGCCCTATGTTCTCCGGACACTTCTAGCCTATTATTGCGATCATGGAGCATAGCGCTTCTCCTAACCAAGTCGAATTGTTAAAACAAAAGTTGTTGAGGCAGGTTCGTGCCGACAGCCACTGGCTTCAAAACGATCGTTCGGCCCCACGATGAAAAAGGCGGGCTCAGCGCAGTAGAAAAAAATGCGGCCGATTAGTTCTATCTCCTGGGGCTTATCCCGGTGCGTAGTTCCAATCTGTCGGCCACCGACCCCGCGCAACCTGACAGGAGGGAAACACTGTAGTCCCGTGTGCGGTGACCTGTTAGGTGTTAACTTTCAATTACTACTAGCTATTAATATATTCCGAGTAAGCATCAGCCAGTTTGGCTAGGTTCGTCTGAATATAAGAGAGATGAATTTGCATGGCATCTAGCGCCTGTGCCGGTTCGCGAGCCTCAATAGCACTTATCAAGGCAGCATGCTCACTGATAATGGATGGAATACGCTGCTCTTCAAGAAATAGCATCCGTACCCGGTTGATATGTAGACGTACAGGATAAATAACGTCCCATACTTCACTATAACCGGCTGCTTCCGCTATTTTTGCGTGTAATTCTTCGTCAAGGCGCTCGATATCAAGGTAGGTCTTTCTACGACAGGCAGCTTCCTGCTCATCAAGATTTAGCTTCAGATCAATGATCTGCTGTTCAGTACATTGCCTAGCTGCATCCTGGACTAGGGCACACTCAAGTGTGGAACGCGCATAATGCGCCGCCATCACAGTATCCTTCTTAATTGGCGTGACGTAAGTACCCCGCTGTGCAAGGATATCCACGAAGCCATCATACTGGAGCCGGATCATCGCTTCCCGTATCGGCGTCCGGCTAAGACTGAATTCATCAGCAAGCTCTTTTTCCGAAATCTTTTCTCCCGGCTTCAGGGACAGGTTAATTATCCTGTCACGTATAGTGGCGTATGCGAAGCTGCTCGTAGAGACTGCTTGATTGCTCTTCATTATATTCATACTCAATATTCCAGCAGGGCCATAAATTCACCTATATCAGCTTCGCTTAAGTGACTATAGCAAGCCACTCAAGTACGAAACGAAGGCTATCATCAATATCTCACTAGTTAGTTAACCGGCGTTATTAATGGCAACCCATTGAAATGGCAGCGCAAATTTTCAACCACCAAATCACGCATGGAAAAACGGGTCTCCCAAGTTCCACTTCCGGCGTGTGGCTGCAGAACGACGTTTTGCATGTGTTTTAGCGGTTCAGGCACATGTGGTTCGTTGCGAAAGACATCAAGACCTGCCGCCCCCAAGGCTCGGGTCTCGAGAAGCTCGATAAGACTATCTTCATCAATCACACTGCCTCGTGAGACATTGATCAGACAGCCAGTGTTGCCTAGAGCAAGCATGACCTCACGGTTTATGATCTTGTCAGTGTTAGCACCGCCCGGCAACGTCACGATTAGAATGTCACTCTCCTCAGCAAGTCGAACCAAGTCACTATAAAAGCGATATGGCAACTCAGGTTTTTCAGTGCTTGCATAATATTGCAAAATACACTGAAACGCCTGAAGCCTGCGAGCGATAGCCTTGCCAATGCGCCCCAGGCCGACCAGGCCAACACGCTTGCCATTGACCTGAGCTGAGAGCGCCATAGGGCCTTGCCTTTCCCAGGAGCCGTCACAAACGTATCTGTGCGCAGCAACGATATTACGCCTTACCGCAAGTGTTAGCCCCACTGCTAGATCGGCGACATCTTCAGTCAGTACATCCGGCGTGTTAGTTACGGCAATATCACGCCGGGAGGCCTCTCCGACATCGACACCGTCATACCCCACCCCAAAGCAGCTTATGACTTCCAGCGCAGGCAGCCGCGACATAAGTTCGGCGCTTACTTGCTGTTCTCCTGTATTCACCACGGCACGGAAATTGCCTTCACAAGCTTCAAGACACGCCTCAAGAGAGCCATGCAGCCAGTAGGCGATAGGATTCGCGAATTCGCTTATTGCCTCAAGAATATCGGGGGACTTGGGGCCAAAAACAAGAACATTCGGAATGTTTTGAGTATCCATAACTAGTTCCATTCTGATGGAAAGTGGGCAAACATCAACGAGACGATGACACCATTAGAGATGCGGAATCGAGTTCCGAGAGGTCGTTACAGCCTAGGAGGCCGAGTATTCGATCCATCTCCTCACGGATGATGTTCAAGGCATGCTCAGCGCCCTCCTGGCCACCTGCCCCTAAGCCATAGAGTGTGGTTCTGCCGAGTAACACAGCGTCGGCTCCCAATAGCCGGGCCTTCAGGACATCGCTGCCACGTCGGAAGCCACTGTCGACGAGTATGGCGAGCTGATTCCCGACTTTTGCTCTGATATCGGCAATTAGCTCCATCGGGGAAACGGAGTAATCCAACTGACGCCCGCCATGGTTCGAGAGTACGATCCCGTCGACACCGACTTCTACTGCGGTGGCTGCTTCTTCGACAGACAGAATACCTTTTATGACAAGCCGGCCCTTCCACTCGTCCCGGAGCCAACGGATGTCATCCCAGTTAAGCGAAGGATCGAGCTGTTGGCCTAACACAGCGGCTGCGCCCTTTACCGACGTCTCGCCAGGAGGCAGCAGGTCGCCAAGATTCTTGAATTGAGGTATGCCATCGGGAATTAGTACATCATTGAGCCAGCGCGGCTTGGTTAACACGTGCAACTTGTTTCTCATAGTTAGCACTAAAGGTCGTGAATAGTTTCTTCTGTCCCACTCACGGTTACCAAATATAGCACTGTCGGTAGTAACAACGATCGTATCGTAATTGGCCTCCTTGCAGCGCTCGACTAACTTCTTAACGTAATCACGGTTGCGATAGAAATAAATCTGCATCCAATGCCATAGGCCATCTATCTTAGAGATGTCTTCCAAGGAGGTGGTCGAGGCATTGCTGAGGGTAAAAGGAATACCGTAGTGTGTCGCTGCCCTAGCTAACTTCGTATCACCATCCTTAGTCACCATGCCATTGAAGCCGGTAGGCCCGATCAGCACTGGCATAGAAATTTTTTTACCAAAAATTGACGTCTCCAGGCTGCGCTGCTTGCTAACCTTCGTTAGCGTTCTGGGAGTAAAGTAATACTTGTCGAAGATCGCACGATTACGCTCAAGAGTCACTTCATCGTCTGAGCCGCCATGAATATACTCATAGACAAAATTAGGTAGACGACGCTTGGCAATCGCACGTAGCTCCTCGACATTGACAGCCTTGCGGTAATTCAATCCTGAGTAAGCACACCTATCCATTTTATACCTGCTATATATTGGTTAATTCTGATCAGTTGATTAGTGCTCACCTACTTAGACAACCATTCCATGGGAACAGTAACTATCTGCGGGAAAAGTATGAAACTGATCAATACCGCAAAATACATTGCCAACATCGGCCATATACCTTTCGTTATATCTAACAAACTTATTTTACTTATACTGCAGCCCACATAGAGCACAGTTCCTACTGGCGGAGTAATTAATCCGATAGACAGGTTGATAACCATGAGGACACCGAAATAGACCGGATCGATGCCCAAACTTTCAACTACAGGAATCAGCACCGGCGCAAAAATTAGAACAGCGGGAGTCATATCCATTACGCAACCGACAAGTAGCAGGAAGGCCATGATAATCAGCAACATGACGGTCGGGTTTTCGGTCATACCTCCAAGTACTGTTGCCAGTTCCGCAGGTACACGGGCCACCGTAATTGCATACGCAGTAACAATTGCAGCAGAGGCGATCAACATCACAATTGCAGTTGTTTTCGCCGTCCCGACCAGTACATCATAGAGTTGACTGACCTTGATCTCTCGGTAGACGAAGCTTATAAGCAGCGCATATACGGCGGCGATCACGCCAGCCTCGGTCGGCGTGAATACGCCGCCGCGCAACCCTATGATAATAATGCCCGGTAGCAATAGCGCCCAGAAAGCACGCAAGAAATAGTGCAGGCGCTCGCGTCCGGTTGCCTTCTCAACACGGCCGGCTGTTGTCGTTCTTGATAACAGATACCAAACCAGCATCATGCCCAGGGCCATAATGAGCCCAGGGACGATGCCCGCCATGAATAGTTGAGTAATAGATACACCACCCACTACGCCGTACAGAATCATGGGGATACTGGGGGGAATGACTGTACCAATGATGCCTACCGACGCCACTAAGCCCGTAGTACTATTTTTATTGTAACCTTGAGCAACCATCATAGGGATCAGAATAGCGCCCAGTGCAGCGGTATCGGCAACGGCCGAGCCGGACAGACCAGCAAACACAACACCGGCAATGATTGCTACATAACCTAGGCCACCGCGGAAATGCCCCACTAAGGAGGAGGCAAAATCGACAATTCGCTTCGAGACACCTCCCGCGTTCATGATTTCCCCGGTAAGGATAAAGAACGGTATCGCCATAAGGGAAAAGCTGTTGGCACCGGTAATAAGATACTCTGCCAATGTGCTCGTGTTGAAAATACCTACGAGAAACAACATGACCGATGCAGCAATCATCATAGCGAAGGCAACAGGCATCCCGATCAGCAGCAACGAGAACAGTACCAGCAAAAACTGCCAGATCATGACTCTTCCTCCATAGCTTTTTCCGTCTCTTTATGGTCGCTGGGCAAATTTGCCCATGGCGGCGCACTCTTGTTGAATAAAACAAAACGTACCGTATGGATCACAAAGATGATCGACATGAGTACGACAGAAACTGCGCCAGCGTAGTAATAGGTATTCACTGGAATATCAGATGTCGGGCTACCTATCCCTGCGTTCAATTCGATGAGCCCGAGCAAGCCATCAAGCGCCAGAGCTAGCACACCCACAATTAATACTGTCGAGACTGTATATAAAATCTTTTGCACAGACAGGTTAAGCTTGCTGACGAGGATGTCTACGCCAAGGTGGCTCTGTTCCTTAACGGCGATCACCGAGCCCAAAAAGATGATCCACACAAATAAATATCGAGCAACCTCGCCCGACCAGGCCAGCCCGCTATTGAACATGTAGCGCAGAACTACATTCAGAAAAACGAAAATTACCATCAGGGTTAGCGATACGAAAATCGTTCCCTTGAGTAGATGCTCTAAAGCATTCAATAACTTAAAATTCATAACGACTTCTCGGGAATGGGGGGACTACTATTACGGAGCCATGCTTCTGGCATGGCTCCGCACACCGTTACTGCTCCGAGTAGTTTCTTACCTTGTTTACCAGGTCTTTAGCCCAGTCATACTCTTCATAAAAATCTTCGTAGAGAGGATCCATGGCATCGACCATGTTCTGGCGGAAATCATCGCTCGGCATATGAATAGTCAGGCCTTCCTCTTTAAGCTTGGCCTTGATGTCTTCTTCAGACTCCTGCATGAGCTGCCATTCCATTTCCATCGCTTCTTCGGCAGCTAGCTTGATGACATCCTGGTCCTCTTCGCTCAAGTTATCGAAGAACTTCTTATTCATGAGGTAAATATTGGGGCTGAACATGTGCCGGCTTTCTAGAACGTTGCTTTGAACTTCATACCAACCGGAATTGTAAAGCGTGGCATAAGGATTGTCCTGACCATCAACGACCCCCTGCTCCAGCGCCGTAAAGATTTCCGAGAAACCCAGCGTTTGCACGTTGGCGCCCAGTGCCTGGCCAACATCTACATACATTGCAAGGTTAGGCATCCTCATACGAAGCCCTTCGAAGTCCTCCATGCTAGTGATCGGACGATTGCTCGAGACCACTCGGAAGCCGTTCGCTGTCCAACCTAGCGGTTCCGTACCTAGCTTGCGGAACAGCGGCTCGATTTCGTCACCGACTACACCATTTAGCAAAGTGTTGGCCTGATCGTATGTTTCGAAAAGAAACGGCCATTCGGTAAAGCCAATCTTGGGTTCTGCCGTTTGGAGACCCATGCCAGCAACGACCATCTCAATAGAGCCGTTTCGCACGCCATTAGTGTACTGGCGCTCATCTCCCAGTTCGCTATTGGGAAATATCTGCACAGACATGTCGGAATTCTCTTCCACTGATGTCTTGAAATGTTCCCGTAATGCGACGTTTTGTGGATGATCTTCGGCAAAGTAATTTGCAACCTTAATTGTGGCTGTGCTTTGAGCCTGAGAATCCAAAGCAATCATCATTGCGGAAGCCGTGACTAGCAGGACGAATCCTTTCTTTGCCTGCACCAAATTACACTCACTCATGCTAAGACCCTTAATTTTATATTGATATTATCCGATGCCTATGCCTGACAAGTTTCAACTGGCACTCAGCGCTGCAACGCTCACCGGATCGATCGGTTGAGCTTATTTCACAATGAGATATACTAGTATACTAGAATCTATTTTCATCTAGACTTTAGTCATAACCGATGAGTCTTCCGTAGGCCTTTTGGCCTTGCTTGGCTGATTCGGCATCAACGCGTCATTGAGAACCTAACCAACGGAGGTCGCATGCGATTGATTCAATGTGTATATCAAGGCCAGGTGCATGCCGCCCAGGTCGAAAGTGACAGCCAAGTTCGGCTGCTCGATGCAGATACCTACAGCCTGGCCCGCCGCGCCATCGCCGCGGGGCGCTCCTTGGCCGACATCGTCGAAGCCGCAGCGACCGAGACCCGGCTCGACTATGCCCAGTTGATCGACGAAAAAAGCCTGTTGCCCCCGCTGACCCATCCGGACCCGGCTCACTGCCTGGTCACCGGCACCGGACTCACCCACCTAGGCAGCGCGGACACGCGCTCGGCCATGCATGCCAAGACGCAAGTCAGCGAATCCGAACTGACCGACTCCATGCGCATGTTCAAGTTGGGAGTCGAGGGCGGCAAGCCCCAGGCTGGCACCCCCGGTGCCCAGCCGGAATGGTTTTACAAGGGCGACGGCGCCTGCGTGGTGGCCCCCGAGGCCGAGATCCCCGTGCCGCACTTCGCCGAGGACGCTGGCGAGGAGCCAGAGCTGGCCGGGCTCTATGTGATTGGCGATGACGGCCACCCGTGGCGGGTGGGTTACGCTATCGGCAATGAGTTTTCCGACCACGTCACCGAGCGCTTCAACTATCTGTGGCTGGCCCACTCGAAACTGCGGGCCTGCAGCTTCGGCCCCGAACTAATGGTAGGTGAACTGCCTGCGCATCTGGAGGGGGTCAGCCGTATCGTGCGTGACAACGAGACGGTATGGGAGAAACCCTTCCTCACCGGTGAGGTCAACATGGCGCACAGTCTGGCCAACCTCGAGCACCATCACTTCAAATACGTCGGTTTCCGTCGGCCCGGCGACGTGCATGTGCATTTCTTCGGCACCGCCACGCTGAGCTTCGCCGATGACATTCGCACCCGCGAGGGTGACCGTTTCGAGATCAGCCTCGCCGATTTCGGCCGTCCGTTGCGCAATCCACTACGCTTTGAAGCGGACAGCGCGCCTATCGACGTGAAATCGCTTTGACAGCAAACAGCAAGGAGTTCGACATGACCCTAGAAGGCAAGTTACTCATTGGCCAGGACGCCGTCAGCGGCAGTTCCAAGCCCATCAACGCCATCAACCCGGCCACCAACGAGATCCTCGAGCCGACCTACTTGGGTGGTACCAAGGCTGAGGTCGAGCGTGCCTGTGAGCTCGCCGAGACGGCCTTCGCCACCTATCGCGAGACTTCTCTCGAGGAGCGCGCGGTATTCCTCGAGACCATCGCCAGCGAGATAGAGGACATCGGCGATGAACTGATCGAGCGCGCCATGGCCGAGTCCGGCCTGCCCAAGGCCCGCCTGGAAGGTGAGCGCGGCCGTACCTGCGGCCAGCTGCGCCTGTTCGCTTCCGTGGTGCGTGCCGGCGAATGGCTCGACGTGCGCATCGACCCGGCCATGCCGGACCGCCAGCCGATGCCGCGCGCCGACCTTCGCCAGCGCCATATCGGCCTGGGCCCGGTCGTGGTGTTCGGTGCCAGCAACTTCCCGCTGGCCTTCTCGGTGGCCGGCGGCGATACCGCCTCGGCCTTGGCCGCCGGGTGCCCGGTGATCGTCAAGGGCCATTCCGCCCACCCCGGCACCTCCGAACTGGTCGGCCGTGCGGTACAGCGTGCAGTGAAAGCGCGCGGGCTGCCTGAAGGCACCTTCTCGCTGATGTTCGGTTCGGGTAGCGAGATCGGCCAGGCGCTGGTCGCCGACCCGCGTATCCAGGCGGTGGGCTTTACCGGCTCGCGGAGCGGCGGTACCGCGCTGATGAAGACCGCTCAGTCGCGTCCGCAGCCGATCCCGGTATATGCCGAGATGAGCTCGATCAACCCGGTGTTCCTGATGCCCGAGGCGCTCAAGGCACGCGGCAAGCAGATCGCCGAAGGCTTCGTCGGCTCGCTCAACATGGGTGCAGGCCAGTTCTGCACCAATCCTGGGCTGGTGATTGCGGTCAAGGGCGCCGAGCTCGATGCCTTCGTCGAGGCCGCTGCAGAAGGCGTGAAGGGCAGCGCGCCCCAGACCATGCTCACGCCGGGCATCTACGATGCTTACCAGCAGGGTGTTGGCCAGCTGTCCAACAGCAGCAAGGTGCGTGAAGCCGCACGTGGCCAGGTGGGCGAGTCGCCCAACCAGTGCCAGGCGGGGCTGTTTGTCACCACGGCGAACGACTTCCTGAACGAGACCGAGCTGCAAGAAGAAGTGTTCGGTTCTACCTCGCTGGTCATCGAGTGTGCCGACCAGGATGAAGTAAAGCGTGTCGCGGCCCAGCTCGAAGGCCAGTTGACCATTACCCTGCAGATGGACGACGGCGATCTGCAAGCGGCCAAGGCGCTGATGCCGGTACTCGAGCGCAAGGCCGGGCGGATTCTCGCCAACGGCTGGCCAACCGGGGTCGAGGTGTGCCACGCCATGGTTCACGGCGGGCCGTACCCGGCGACCTCCGACAGCCGCACCACCTCGGTAGGCAGTGCTGCGATCTTCCGCTTCCTGCGCCCGGTGTGCTACCAGGCGTTGCCGGAAGGGCTATTGCCCGAGCCGCTCAAGGACGGCAACCCATGGCAGCTGTCGCGCTTGGTGGATGGCAAACGCGAAGCGTAAGCAACCCCATGGAAAGCGGCCTATCTCGCAGCCTGTCAGTAGAGGGCAGCCATGGGCTGCCCCTTGTTTTATCAGAGTGCGCGAAAAACCCCGTACTTTTTGAGTGCGGGGTTTTTCGCGCACTCTGATAACCACCGCTAAGTAAAGCCAGCCTTAGTACGTTCGGATGTAAGTGATGTCCGTCACCCAAGCAACATTTGGCGCTGTTACTTCAAACTGATGGTCTAAATGGTTGAGTGATACAACAGCTGGTTTTCCACCGCCATAGCTGCCAGGGCGTCGTTTACCTTCACCCTGGCGCAAACAGGCAATCAGTTCCTTCTTGAGCGAGCCGCGCGGCAAGAGGTAAAGCGCGTTGTAGATGGCTTCGTGGGAGATGTGGCGGTCAGTGTTAGAGCGCCTTTCAAAACTGTCGCGTGAGTCGCTTCAAGCAGATCAGGGAGCAGCCCAGTAAAGTGAACGCATAGTGGATGTCAGTACGCCGCTCATATCGTGTTGCGAGCCGACGCATCTGTTCCAGCCAGGCGAAGATTCTTTCAACCACCCAGCGATGTCGTCCCAGTCGCTGAGTATCTTCCACACCACGTCTGGCTATACGAGCCTGAATATGGCGTCTACTGCAGGCACGGCGACAACGAGCAAAGTCGTATGCCTTGTCGGCGTGAAGCTTACGAGGTCGCTGGCGAGGACGACCCAGACGACCAGCGACGGGGGGTACCTCGTCTAGCAGGACAGATAGGGGAACACTGTCATGCATATTGGCCCCGGAGAGAACGACCGCCAGCGGTGTTCCCTTTCGATCAGTCAGTAGGTGCCGTTTAGTTCCGGGTCGCCCACGGTCTGTCGGGTTTGGGTCGTTAGCCCCCTTTTCATGCATCTAGTACCTGATAAACCAACTACTAAAATTAGCCTAACATAAGCTGCTTAAGAAGACTGAGGCTAGTGGGCATGATATTTCAACGTTTCGCCTACCCTTTAAATTGATCTTAAACGGCGCAATCCAGCTGTCCGAGATAGATAAGCAGAGACTTGCGTTGACTACGGAGTAACGTTCAAGTGTCTTTCTTACGCTCACAGACTCAACCTACCGAACGAGACAATCAAAAACAGGAACCTGCAATCACTCGCAGCCCCCTGTTTTTTACCACCTAATCTTCCTTAGCTCTTTCTGATTGGGCGGTGCGCCTACCTTGATTTCGCTGAGTTTCTCATGCGAGAGGCCGCGGTAGAGCACGAACATCATGATAAACATAGGCAGGCTGAGGACGGTGATCACTTTTTACAATACGGTCAGCCCGGCATCGCCCGCCAGCACGATAAGCATGGCGGCCAGCATGCCTTCGGAGACGCCCCAGAAGACCCGCTGGTGTGCGCTGTCGGTACACAGCATATCGACGACCAGGGTGGCTGCGTTTCTCCTCCGGATGCTTCAGTTGAAGCCCTCTAACATGGCGTGATTGCCGTTTTCAGAAAGCAGCTCTGGCTCAAGGGTGCTTGATGCACGAAACGGTTAAGGTTCCTCTATAACGCGTCGGGGCGGCGCTACGCACTACTCTGCGGCGCCGCCGACACAGTGAGTTCAATCGCATCATGCCGCCAAAGCTCATCGTCGTAATCGATGGCTCGGCCATTCTGGTCGTAGTTGATGCGAGTGACGCGCTGAGCAGGCCCTCCTGAGGCCGCGCGCAGTGCCTCAGCCGCACGACAATGCAGCACCGTGGAGCAGAGCTCGAAGCTGACACGGCTGATGCGTATGCCGTAGTGGCTGCGATAGAGCTCGGTGAGTGAGCAGGTCACGAGGTCGTGCGCGAGAATCCCGGGGAAGCAGTCCGCGCGTAGGTAGTGTTCGACATATAGCACGGGGCGCCCATCGATACGGCGTGCCCGGATGATGTGGAAAACCGGTGCTCCTTCCAGGATACCCAGACGGGCCGCTACCCTGGGTTGGGCGGGGCACTGGGTGGCTTTGAGTACCTCGGTTTCCGGGTGGCGCTGCTGGGACGCTACCATCTCCTTGAACGGCAGAGAGGCGAGTAAGTCGTAGCGAAGACGAGGCGGGGAGACGAACCAGCCGCGGCGGCTCTCCCGATAGATGCGACCTTCGGCCTCCAGTTGCATCAACGCCTCACGCAGTGTGATGCGTGTGGTTGAGAAGCGCTCCATCATCTGTCGTTCGGAGGGTAGGCGCCCAGTGGCAGAGGGGGCCTCCTCGGCCAGCATGCCCAGTAGCGCCTGCTGAAGGCGGCTGGTCGGTGGCGTCAGACAGGGTGAAGCGTTATTCGCGCTAAATGGCGTGGCGTGTGGCAGCGTAGTGGTCAAAGGAAGCTCGCTTCTGGTCTAGTTCAGACTGCGTAAGCTCGCACGCAGTCGTCTGCAGGCTATTTTAGCGAAGGTATCATGTCAGGGTGATGACATGTCTGAGCTATAACCGCCAATTTCAGCAGCAATTGCCGCTATTGTAAGTACATGTGAATGTCATTCAAGCGACATGCCTTTGTCATTTCCACCCCCTAGTATGCCTTTTGTCAGCCGTTACTGAACTAGACCAGATGGCGGCATCACCCTGACTAACCGAATGAGGCCATACTGTGAATCCGACACGCTCGTCGCTGCTGCAACTGACGCTAACCGCTGCGCTCGGAACGGCGCTTCTCGCAAGCCCGGCCCAAGCGGATACCGACCTGTCCGAACTGATCGCCGCTGCCCAGGAGGAGGGGCGCGTCGATAGTGTCGGCATGCCGGACTCTTGGGCCAACTGGAAAGACACCTGGGCCGACTTGCACGAACAGTATGGTCTGGAGCACATGGATACCGACATGAGCTCCGCCGAGGAGATAGCCAAGTTCAAGGCCGAGGGTGAAAACGCCACCGTTGACATCGGTGACGTGGGCATCAGCTTTGGCCCCATCGCCGTGTCAGAAGGCGTGACTCAGCCCTACAAGCCAACGACCTGGGAAGAGATTCCCGATTGGGCCAAGGATGAGGACGGCCACTGGGTGTTGGGCTATACCGGCACTATCGCCTTGATGATCAACAAGCAGCTAGTGCCGGAAGCGGAACGGCCGCGCACCTTTGCTGACTTGCTTGAGGGCGACTACAGCGTAGCGCTGGGCGCCGTAGGGCAAGCGGCTCAGGCTAACAGCGCTGTGCTCGCCGCCGCCTATGCCAACGGTGGTGATGAAAATAACCTGCTGCCAGGGCTGGAGCTATTTGCCGAGCTGGCCCGCCAGGGGCGGTTGTCACTGGCGGATCCCAGCATCGCCAACCTCGAGAAGGGGGAGGTCGAGGTTGCGCTGATGTGGGACTTCAACGCTCTGAACTACCGTGATCAGATCAACCGTGATGCCTTCGATGTGGTCATTCCTGGCGATGCCTCGGTGACTTCTGGCTACGCCACCATCATCAACAAGCACGCCCCGCATCCTAACGCGGCCAAGCTGGCTCGCGAGTTCATCCTCTCTGACGAAGGGCAGTTCAACCTGGCGGAGGGATATGCCCGCCCGATTCGCGCCGAGCACCTGACCCTCCCCGACGAGATCGCCGCCAAACTGCTGCCCAATGAGCAGTACGCCAATGCCCGTGCGGTAGAGGATTTCGACGCCTGGGAAATGAGCGCACGGCAGTTGCCGAGCCAGTGGCAGTCCCAGGTGCTGATCCATCAGCAGTAACCGCCTCCTCTTTCCGACTAACTGCCGTCTCCTCAGGAGGCGGCAAGGAGCCTGTGATGTCTCAGCGCATCATTCTCGTAGTGCTCGATGGCCTTAACCATGCCGTGGGGCGGCACGCTATGGGCCACCTGCATGCCCTCTGTGAAGCGGGCCGTGGCAGCTTCCACGCGCTTAACTGCGAGCTGCCAGCCATGTCCCGTCCCCTCTATGAGTGTTTGCTGACCGGCGACCGGCCTGTGGACTCTGGGGTGGTGCATAACCAAGTGGTACGCCGATCAACCGGCACCAGCCTGTTCGATCTGGCGGTTCGTCAAGGGCGGCGTACTGCGGCAGCGGCCTATCACTGGGTCAGCGAGCTCTATCTTGAGGCTCCCTTCGTGCCTGCCCGCCACCGTTTCCACCAGAATGCGGAGAGCGCGATCCAGGTGGGCCTCTTCTACTGGCAGGATCACTACCCTGACGATCACCTGTTCAGCGACGCCGAAGCGCTGCGCCGGCTCAACGCCCCAGACTTTTTGCTGGTGCACAGCATGAATGTTGATGATGCCGGCCATCGCCATGGTGGTGAGTCGCCCCAGTACCGCAACGCCGCACGTCGCGTCGATAGCGCCCTGGCCGACTATTTGCCGCAGTGGCTGGCTGAGGGCTACCAGGTGATGGTGACCGCCGACCACGGCATGAACGCCGACGGTTCTCACTCGGGCCTGCTGGAGGAGGAGCGCCGGGTGCCACTGTGGCTATTTGGCGAGGCGTTTGCTCATGCGCCGGTGGCATCGCTGCAGCAGCCAAGGCTGTGCGGTACCTTGGCCACCTTGCTGGGCCTGGAGCATGACAAACCCTATCACGCCGAGCTGCTGGCCGAGGGGAGGGCGGCGTCGTGAAGCGCCTGCTGCCCGCCTGGCTATGGCTGGTACCCTTTGCGCTGGTATTCGTGGCCTTCCAACTGGCGCCGCTCGGCTGGATCGCCATCAGTGCCTTCCACGTCGAGGGCGCCTGGGGACTCGGCCACTTCAGGGAGATCGCGGGTTCGCCCTTCTTTCGTCAGGCCATTGGGCGCAGCCTGGAGATTTCACTGATTTCGAGCCTGCTGGGGCTGATCATCGCCACCCTGGCATGCCACAGCCTGACCCGCACCAGCGGCCCGCTGCGGCGCTGGATGATCGCCTTCACAAACATGACCAGCAACTTTGCCGGTGTGCCGCTGGCCTTCGCGTTCATCATCCTGATGGGCGCCAACGGGGTGTTGACCATCGCTCTTCAGCGTGTGGGGCTGATCGATAGCTTCTCGCTCTATTCGCGCAACGGCCTGATCGTGATCTACACCTGGTTCCAGATTCCCCTGGGCATACTGCTGCTGTTTCCTGCCTTCGAGGGGGTGCGGGCAGAGTGGCGGGATGCTGCCAGTCTGCTGGGTGCCGGGCGCATCGCCTACTGGCGCCATATCGGTCTGCCAATCCTCCGACCGGCACTGGCGGGGACGCTGACGATTCTGATCGCCAACGCCATGGGCGCCTATGCCACTGTCTATGCGCTGGTCAATACCAGCTACAACCTCATGACTATCCGTATCGCCAATCTGGTCTCGGGGGATCTCTTCCTGCAGCCCAATCTGGCCAGCGCCCTGGCGCTGGTGCTGGTCGGGTTACTGGCAATGGTCACCCTGATTCAGCAGTGGATAGTGCGCAGGAGCCATTATGTCGCAGAGCGTTGATCTCACCCTTTCCCGATCTGGGGTATCGCCACTGCCAATATGTCGCCTTGCCTGGCCATCTCCCTATGCACTGGTGGTGTGGAGTGTGTTCACGCTACTGCCGCTGCTCGCCACCCTGGGGTATGCGCTGGCGTCCAGCTGGGGAGCCACCCTCCTGCCTGACGGGCTGACCCTGAAGTGGTTTTGGGAGCTATGGAGTACACCGCGCTTTCAGTGGGCCTTCGCCCGCTCAATGCTGGTCACAGTAGGGGCGCTGGTGCTGAGTTTGGTGCTGGTGGTGCCGGTGGCGTTCCTGGCGCATACCCGCTATCCCCGGCTGGATGCCTGGATGAGTGGCCTCATCCTGGTGCCCTTTGCCGTGCCTCCTGTGGTCTCCTCGGTAGGCCTGCTGCAACTCTACGCTGGCGGCCCGCTGCCCCTGGTGGGCACCCCCTGGATTCTGATGTTTACCTACGTGACGATCGCGCTGCCCTTCGTCTACCGGGCCATTGCCAACAGCCTGCGCACCATCGATGTAAGGTCACTGATGGAAGCTGCGCAACTGCTGGGGGCAACGCCCTTCAAGGCCTTCTTCCTGGTCATTCTTCCCAACATCCGCGTGGGGGTGCAGGTCGCTGTTTTCCTGTCCTTCTCCTTCCTGATCGGCGAGTTCGTCTTCGCCAACATGCTGGTAGGCACGCGCTTCGAGACCCTGCAGGTGTATCTCAACAATATGCGTGGCTCCAGCGGCCACTTCACCAGCGCATTGGTGATAACGCTCTTCCTGTTCACCCTGTTGCTGACCTGGTTGGGGAACCGTCAGGCCGGTCACGCCATTACCAAGGGGGCCAACCCATGACGACCCTAAACGGTGCGCCGTTAGCCCACGACAGCACCCTGGCCTCTGGCTATCTCCATCTCGAGGGGTTGGCCAAGCGTTTCGGCACTACCCAGGTGTTTTCGCACATCGATGCAGTGATCGCCAAGGGTGAATTCGTCACGCTGCTGGGGCCCTCTGGCTGCGGAAAATCGACCCTGTTGCGATCTATTGCCGGGCTGAATCGGCTGGATGAGGGGCGAATCGTGGTGGATGGCGAAGAGATCACCGCGCTTCCACCGCAGCAGCGTGGTGTTGGCATGGTCTTCCAGCATTATGCGCTGTTTCCCAACATGCGGGTGGCCGACAACGTCGCCTTTGGCCTGCGTATGCAGAAGGTGCCGCATGAGGAGCGCCGCCGCCGGGTGGATGAGGTACTGCGTCTGGTAGAGCTCAATGTGCATGCTGACAAGTTTCCCCACCAGCTCTCCGGCGGGCAGTGCCAGCGCGTGGCGTTAGCCAGAGCGTTGGTGGTTGAGCCACGTATCCTATTGATGGATGAGCCGCTATCAGCGCTCGATGCCCGCATCCGCGGCCATCTGCGCCAGCAACTGCGCGATATCCAGCAGACATTAGGGCTGACGACCCTGTTTGTGACCCACGACCAGGAAGAGGCATTGGTGATGTCTGATCGTATCTTCCTGATGCATGACGGGCACATCCTGCAGCAGGGAAGCGCCGAAGAGCTCTATACGCGGCCCAGGGATTACCAAGCAGCGGGCTTTATGGGGCACTACAACGTACTTTTCGGCAATCAGGCCCGTCCACTGCTGGGAGAGGCTTTCGACTCAGCACGCGTGGCGCTGCGGCCAGAGGCCCTTTACCTCCAGCCGCTGACTGAAGGAGCGATGGACGTGGAACGACCGGATCGCCCTGGCCCGGAGTGCCCCGGGATCATTCGCCGCTGCCAGCTGCTCGGCAACATCGTGCGCTATTCGGTGGAGTGCGCCGGGGTGGTGCTCTCTGTCGATACGCTTAACCGTGGTAGCCGGCATCTGCTCACGGAAGGCAGCCAAGTAGGGGTGGTGGTGGACCTCGATGAGGTTCAGGCGTTCGTAGAGTAATTAGGCCCCGTTTATCATGTGCCTTTATCAGTGGCGCTCTAAAGCATAGCGGTGGCAAGGCATATTGTAACGATAGCCAGCGCCGGCAGAAGAGAACGCCCGCTGAAGTGCCAGTAGTCGAAGCGAATGAAGGGCTGACATCCCCTTGGTCACCGGAGGCAAACAACAGAAGAAGCGCGGCAGGGGCGCCGCGCTTTCATGCCATATCAGACCGGAGGGCATAAATTATTAACGGGGGTACTATGCCGTCGACTGACTCTTCTTACGGCGGGACAGTCGTGAAAAGAGTGGCGTAAGAATGACAAGAAGAATCATGGCAATAAGCACCTTTGACGTTGTATTCGCTGCCAAGGCTGCCCAATCGCCTCCACCAATCCGCAGAGCCAGACGCAAGTTCTGCTCGGCGAAGCCACCGAGAATTAGGCCCAGCACGACTGGGGGCAATGGGAACTTCAGCTTGTCCATAAAGTAGCCGATAAAACCGAAGCCCAGCATCAAGTAGACGTCGAACATCCGGCCATTGATCGAGTAGACCCCCACTAGAACCAGGGTGATGATGAAAGCGCCAAGCAGTGGGCGCGGCAGACGCAGAACCTGTGCAAAGCTGTTGGTGGCCAGGGCGCCGCCAAGTACGATCAGCAAGATGGCGGCGAACAGGAACTGCCACATGAAGCCGAACACAATGCCGGGGTTGTCACGGAAGAGCATCGGGCCAGGTTGCAGACCGTGAATCATCAGGCCACCGAGCATCACTGCAGCCACCGCGGTGCCGGGGATGCCGAGCGTCAAGGCGGGAATCAGTGCTGAGGCGGTATCGGCGTTGTTGGCAGTCTCGGAGGCCGCTACGCCCTCGGGTTATCCCTTGCCCCAGTCTTCGGGATTACTGGATGCGCGACGTGCTTCGTTGTAGCTGAGAAAGGCCGCCATTGATCCGCCAGCGCCCGGCAGGATGCCGACGAACACGCCGATCACCGAAGAGCGCAGCCAAGTCTTCCAGAATCTCAGCATGCTCGGAAAGGCCTTCCAGAGGCTCGTCGTATTGAGCTTTTTGGCCGTGGAGGTGTCGACATCCACGACTTCCTCCAGGAGGGCGATTGCCGGCGGTATGGCGTAGAGCCCGACGAGCAGCACCACGATGTTGATGCCGTCGAGTAACTCCAAGTGGCCGAAGGTGTAGCGGTCATATCCGGAGATAGAGTCTAGCCCGACCAGCGAGACGAAAACGCCGAAACAGGCGCTCAACAAGCCCTTGAGGACGTCGCCGCCGAGCAGGAAGACGATGGCCGAGAGGCCGAAGACGGCGACCCAGAAAACCTCGGAGGGACCAAACAGCAGTGTTACCTTGGCCAGCGGCGGGGCCAATAGCATGAGCACGATGGCTGAGACGATGCCACCGATGGCGGATGACACCACTGAGACCTGAAGCGCATAGCCGCCCCTGCCTTGCTGGGCCATTGGGTAGCCGTCGAAGCTGGTGGCTACGGCGGCGGGGGTGCCGGGAATGCGCAGCAGCACCGCGGGAATAGCACCACCGTACATGGCGCCGTTATAGATACCGGCCATCATGCCTAGTGCCACTAGTGGATCCATGCCGAAGGTGAAGGGAATCAGTACCGAGATTGCCATGGTGGCGCTGAGCCCGGGCAAGGCACCAATACAGATGCCCGTTATAACGCCGAGCACGACAGCGGCGAAATTACCGAGAGACAGCACCGCTGGGAGTGCATCAATCAAACTTCCATACATGTGTCAGCCCTCTTTCAGCGCATGAAGAATTCAGTGGGGAGATCCTGACCCATCAGCAAGGCGAAAATTATTGCCAAGCCTCCGGTGAATATCAGATCCGCCAGCAGCAACCGCTTGATATCCCGATAGCCGAAGCTCCATGCCACCAAAGGCACCATAACCGCGGTGGTTGTGTAAAAGCCGATCAAGCTCACGCTGGCCACGTAGAGCCCAATGGCCACGACGATGCCGAAAAAGCGCGGCAAATTCTCGAATATTTGGTGTCGCGGGGCTTTAAAACGCTCGCTTCGAGTAGCGACGAAAACCCGTAAGATCATTAATACAGAGAGCCCGATTAGCGTGCTCAGCATTGTTATTGGCAGCAACGAGCTCATGGTCGGCATGTCGGGTGTGCGTAGCAGAAGAAACCCTGCGACAACGATGATGGCGATACCGGTGATGAGGTCGGGATGAGGTCCTTGCCCTGAAGTGGTTTGTTTCATGTTCTATTCTCTGGCTGGCTTGCTCGTAGAGCGTCTACCACCAAGCGAGTCGAGCGACATGGTGGAGGGGACGTTTATTCAGTGACGGGGCGTGACGAAGGGGGCTGGTTATGGCCAGCCGGGGTGATCGAACACCCCGGCCAATCACTTTATTTCCAGGGTGAGGATTCCCAAACACGCTCGGCCAGTTCAAGCTGCTCTGCGTTCAGTGCTTGAAAATCATCGCCTGTCGTCAGACTGATAGGATTCCCAGATTTGAGCATCGCCTCTTGGAATTTTGGATCCTCGTAAGTCTTCTCGAAGGCACTAATCAGGCTGGCCTCGACCTCTTCCGGCAGGCCGGAGGGGGCAATAAACCCACGCAGCGAACCGTTGACAAGATCGTAGCCTTGCTCGGTAAAGGTCGGCACACCTTCCAGTAGTTCAGAACGTTCGTTGGTGGCAATGCCCAGCACATTTAGCTCGTCACGGAAGTTAACCACCTCCGATAAGTTGATGATCCCCATTGCGACATGACCGCCCATAAGCGCACTACGTGCTGGCGCGGAGCCTGAGAAGGGAACGATGGTATAGTCAGCGTCGGTCTCCTCGGAGAGCCGAATAAGGAAGAAGTGATCATCGCCGCCGAGGCTTGACATGCTGACGGTGATGGCGCCATCACGTTCTTGGGCTGCAGCGACCAGTTTTTCCATGCTGTCGATGTCGCTGCTCTTAGGTGTGACGATCACGTTGGGATCGTCTACCACGTTGGCCAGGTAGGTGAAGCTATCGGCGTCGTAGTCGGCGTCGCGGTCAAGGGTGCGGGCCATCATGCCGGGCAGGTTGTAGGTGCCGATAGTGTAACCATCGGGATCGGCCTGGGCCGTGGCGGTTACACCGATCTGGCCGCTGGCGCCGGGCATATTCTTTACTACGACGGTAGCGTCGTCGCCAAGATACTGCTCAAGGAAAGGCGCAACGGTGCGGGCCATTACGTCGGTTCCACCACCTGCCGCATAGCCGACGATCAGGTCTATCTTTTTCTCTGGATAGTCGGCGAGGGCCTGAGCCGAGGTAATGCTTGCGAGGCAGAGAGTGGCGGCGATGGTTGAAAACTTAGTGAGCATATTGTTGTACTCCCGTTTACATTCACGGATGGTCTAAATGGCAAAGCCTGTCTAGTGCAGTGAACAGTACAGAATTACTTGATTAAAGCGAATAATGTTTAACTGTGTGGTAAGTTTTTCTGTATCTATGGGGAGGATAGGCGATAAAGCCCATGTCATCGGGGTTGGCCGCTAATGCTATGACGAACGGCCAGTAAAGGGCTTACGACTATGGTCGGGGGGAGTGGGAGTAATTCAGTGTGACTATGTATTGAGTGAGGCTGGTGCGCCGGGGGGATGAAATAGAGATAAACCGGCGCGGGACAGCAGTGCCTCGCGTCGGTCTGTTAAATAAGATTACTTCCAGGGCGTCTCTTCCCAGGTGCGCCGCGCCAACTCATCCTGGGCCTCGGCCAGGGCTCGATAGTCTTCCCCATAGATGACGCTCAGCGGGTTGCCCTGCTGTGCCATGTCGGAGCTAAAGTTGATGTCCTCGGCCACATCCTCAAGGGCGCCCAGCAGAGCAGAGCGGATGTCAACCGGTAGGTTGGCCGGTGCCGCCAAGCCGCGGAACGAGCCCATTTCGATATCGAAGCCGAGCTCCTTCGCCGTCGGCACGTTGGTGGCTTGTTCCAGGCGCTCGTCAGCCAGCACGGCCAGTACGCGTAGCTCATCTTCAAAGCCCACCGTCTGGCTATATGCCATGGTGCCCATGGCCACGTGCCCGCCCATCAGTGCGCTGCGCGCCTGGGCTGCGCCATTAAACGGTACGTAGTTTAGTTCAATGTCGGCCGCCTCGGCGAACTGGATAGCGGAGAAATGGTCGTTGCCGCCTAGCGAGGACAGGCCCACCGGCATCTTGCCTTGGACGTCCCTGGCGTACGCGATCAGGTCTTCCACCGAGGCGATGTCAGAGTCTTTCGGCACCACTAGGGTATTAGGGTCGGAGACGAAGTTGGCCAGCCAGGTGAAGCTGTCCACGTCGTAGTCAGCCTCGCGGTCATAGGTCAGCGCCAGGGCAGCTGGCAGATTCATGGTGCCAATCGTGTAGCCGTCTGGACTGGCCGAGGCTAGCGCCGAAAATCCGATCTGGCCGCCCGCGCCAGGCATGTTCTTAACCACCACCGTGGCGCCGTCGCCCAACTGCTCCTCCAGATACTTGGCGACTGTGCGGGCCATGACGTCCGTGCCGCCCCCGGCGGAGTAGCCGACCACCAAGTTGATCGGTTTGTCGGGATAGTCGGCTTGAGCGAGGCTGGTGCCGACCAGGAGGGAAGTCGACGCGACAGCGGCGAGGGACAAGCTTAAAAAACGTTGTTTCATGTTGGCGTACTCCGATCTTGTTGTTGAACTTGCGGGCATGGCTCATTAACGGCGCGGTTAGTTAGGTCATGAACCGGCGGGTAGCCGGTAGACCCGTGTAGCCGTGTCGTGAAACACGGCGTTGCGTTCCTCCTGGCTCCAGGAGGCGGTGAGTCGGTGATAGGCATTCCACAGCACGCCGTAGGAGATACTGCCCTTATCGACAGGAAAGTTGCTCTCCAACATGCAGCGCGATGGTGTAAAGCGCTCAATGCAGGCGTCCACGTCGGGGGCGATGGCATCGGCAAGGTGCTGTGAGTTCGGTGGCGTCTTTCCTGTGTTGAAGCTGAAGCCCATGATCGGCATGCCAAAGCCGCCGATCTTGAGCATCACATTGGGGAGTTCGGCCAGTCGCGCCAAACCGTCGCGCCAGGCCTGGCGATGGATCGAGTTATGGTCACTATGAGGACTGGGATAGGATCCGACGCCCAGAGGCCCTCCAGCATGGTCGAGAACGATGGTCAGCTCGGGCAGGCGGCGGGCCAAGGTTGCTACCTCGTCGAGCTGGGTTTGGTAGGCCCATATATCCAACGACAGGCCGAGGCGGGACAGCTGCCGTGCTGCCTCGACGAAGGGCTTGCTGACCATCAGCCCCTCCGGTGCTGGCACGGGGTTGGAACGAACGGTGGGGTCGGGATGCGCCGCGACGGGCATGCGCACACCGCGAAAGCGCCCGCCGCCAGCCTCCATCAGCGCCTCGAGCACCGGCGCGACGCTGGCCCCCATCAGTAGGTCGGCATAGCCAACGATGGCCGTTGCCACGTCGGTGGGCCCGTAGTGGCCGCTACGCGACTGAGCGGAGAGGCCGCGAACGAACTCGATCTCACCGACGGATCGATAGGCCTCGGGGCCGCTCGCGCGATACATCGTCCGGCACTGGATGTAGATCGAGGCAGTCACCCAATGGCCACTGTCGCCGATGTCGTCGGTGAACTCCTCAAGCAGATAGCGAAAGCCTCGGCGATCCCAAAGGTGGTGATGGGCATCGACGATCTTCTGATCCGGAGCCAGCGAGGGCTCCCGAACCTGGGTGAGCCAGTCCGGCCGCGGCGGCGGGTTCGGTGAGTCTACGACGGGGCGTCGGCGCCAGGGTCGCTCGTTGGCGGCATCGTCACTGTCTTGGTGATTCCGCTGGGTCGTGGAACAGGAGGCAAGGAAGCTGTCGTAGGGCTGCGGCTTCGTCGTCAGCATCACATACCCCAGCCGGAAGCCATGGGAAAGCCGCCGACGGGCAGCTCAGCGCGCAGAATAGTGCCGGTGTCAGACTCGGTGATGAAGAGTGTACGGCCTTCCGGCCCGCCGAAGGCGCAGTTGGTGGTGCCGAGCCCACGAGGGGATCTCACCACGGCGATTGGCACACCGAGCGCATCGTGTACCCAAACCAGTCCCATGCCGGTCTGACAGACCACCACGCCACCATCCTTGGTAAGCGCCAGACCGTCCGGGCCCGCACGGCCGCCGGAAAACTGCAGGAATAGCCCCGCTTTTACCACGCGTCCGCTGTCCGAGATCGGCAGACGCCAGACAGCATTGGCACGGGTTACCGCCACATAGAGTGCATGGCCAGCCTTATCGAGCACCAGCCCGTTGGGGCTCGGCACTTTGTCGATAAGGCAGTCCAGCCGACCGCTGTCCGGGTGCCAGCGGTAGACACGGCCAGAGGGATCCTGCAAGCCGGTTTGGCCCTGGTCGGTGAAGTACAGCGAGCCGTCGGGGCCGAAGTGCAGGTCGTTGCAGCCCTTGAAGCCCTCGGTGTCAGCATCGCCCAGCGCGGTGATCACTTCGCCGGTGTTCGGATTCAACTGCATGATGCCGTTACGAAAATCGGCAATGTAGATGTGCCCGCCCGTATTGATCTTCAGGCCATTGGGTTGGCCTTCGTACTCGGTGATCTGCTCGACGGCGCCGTTAGGTGAGGCGCGAAAGACCCGACCGAAGGGAATATCAACGAACCACAGGTTGCCCTCAAGATCGAAGGATGGGCCCTCAATGAAGCTGTCGACCACCGCCCCGCGCCGGTTGCGATCCGCCCAGTAAGAGCGTTGGCCGGATCTTCTCAGTGACGTCGGCAGTGTGGTGAAAACCTCGGCCTCAATCAGTATCGGGTCGGGGTGGGGGAATGCCATGTTCAACCTCCAAAGGTCGTGGTTGGGAGCCACAGGGCGATATCGGGGAACCAGATCAGCAGAACCAGGAAGGCCAGGATGATCAGGAAGAAGGGCAGCACACCCATGACGACGTCTTCGACTTTAACGGTGGGGTCCGAACTGGCGACCACGAACAGGATAATGCCCAGTGGCGGCGTCAGTTGGCCGAGCTCGACCAGGATGACCACGAACACGCCAAACCACACTGGGTCGATATTCATCGCCATCAGCACTGGAAAGATGACCGGTACAATGATCGCGATCATGCCTAGACCTTCCATAAAGCAGCCGAGGATGGCGAAGGTGACCAGCAAGATCATTAGAAAAACGAACGGCGACATGTCCGCCTCGGACACCCAGCTAACCAGATCCTCGCCGACGCCGGATAGCGCGGTGGCGTAGGCGAAAATCATCGAAATGAAGACGATAAACAGAACATTGCCGCTCATCACCAGGGTACGTGAGATGGCTTTGCGCAATATGCTCAAGCTGAGCCTGCGGTAGGCGGCAGCGATCACTACTGCCCCAACTACGCCAACAGCACCGGCCTCGGTAGGCGTAGCGATGCCCGAATAGATACTGCCCAGTACGAAGCTGATCAATATCATGAATGGCACGACATCCAGCGCCGCCTTCAGGTAATCGGAAAGCCGCAACTGGGTGGTGTCGCGTGGCACCAGCGAGGGGTTGAGTAGCGAGCGCGCGGCAATAAACAGGCTATAGCAGCCAGCCAGCAGGATACCGGGCACCAGCCCGGCCGCGAACAGCTTGGCGATGGAGGTTTCGGTGAAGGTGGCGTAGATGATCATGGTGATCGAGGGTGGAATCAATATGCCCAGGGTGCCACCGGCGGCCAGTGAGCCTGCGATGATACGCTTCTGGTAGCCCCGTGCGGATAGGGCTGGCAGGGCTACAGTCGACATGGCTGCGGCTGTGGGAGCGCTGCCGCCAGCGACGGCGGCGAAGATGCCGCTGCCTATGATGTTGGTATGTAGCAGTCCGCCCGGCAGGCGGCGCATGAAGGGTGCGATGCCGTTATAGAGACGGCCACTCAGGCCGCTGCCGAGCAGGATTTCCGCCATCAAGATGAACAGCGGAATGGCGGCTAGAGTGAAGCTGTTGGATGCCCCCCAGCTAACCATTCCAAGGGCATTCCAGCCAGCAAATCCCTTCATCAGCCAAAGATACCCAAGGGCCGCGGCTCCTACAGCGAAATGCACCCAAAGACCGCCTAGGATCAGTAGCAGCAAGACGGAAAAGGCAATGATTGCATCCATCAGCGCTGTCCTCCGATGCCTAGTTGCAGCAAGGCACGTTCTAACAGGAATAGGGTCATCACGGACAGGCCCACAGGCAGCAGCATCTGCGGGATCCAAAGCGGTGTCATCAGGGCGGTGGGCGCCACGTTGCCGCGTGCGAACGAACTCATGACGAGCAGGAAGGAGTGCCAGGCGAGCACACCGCAGATGCCCATGGCTAGCGCGACGTACACCAGACCAAGCACCTGTCTGACCCGAGGCGGCAAGGTTTCGTATATAAAACCGACCTGAAACAATGCATTGTTCCTGATTGCTAGGCTAGCGCCGAACAGAGTGGTGGCGATAACCAAGTAGCCGGAGAGCTCCTCCACTACATGTAGGGAACTGTTGAAAAGCAACCGTGATCCGATCTCGGCGACGACCAATACCGTTAGCGTTATTAGCCCAGCGCTAGCGAGAATGCGCACAATAGCGGAGAGTACGTCAAAGATGGGGCCGGCGGAGGCCGGCCCTTTTCTTGTTTCATGTTGGGAGGCAGACATGTTGAGATCCTCTGAAAGATCAATTACTTGCCGAGCGCTGTGAGCACATCCTGCAGTGCCTGTTCATGCTCAGGACCGGCTTCGCTGGCCCATTCCTGCCAGAAGGGGGCGAGGGCTTCCTGGGCCTTGACGATCTCTGCGTCACTTGCTTCAACAATGGTCATGCCAGCGTCCCCCTGAGATTCCTTTTGGGCCTGCTCGTCTAGAAGGAAGGCCTCGGTGATGTTAGAAGCCTCCTCTCTGATGATGGTGGCGAAGGTTTCGCGATCGGCTTCGTTCAGGGACTCGTAGGCGTTGGTATTGGCGATAATGGCGCTATAGGCGTAGTTCACCGGTAATCGGTAGTTGTAGTCGAGGAACTCGTGCCAGTTTTTTGCACCGCCCGCACTGGCTGTTAGCACACCATCAATTACGCCGCGCTCCAGGGCAGTTGGAACCTCGGAGCCGGATAGGGTGATCGGTGAGCCCCCGAAGGCCTCGACGAAGGCACCCTGCTCGGGCGAGGTCACGCGGATCTTATGACTTTCGAGATCGTCGAGGGAGTCGATCTCGAACGAGGTGAAAATGACTTGTTGAGGGTAGCGATAAGCGCCCAGAAAGGTAACATCCTGCTCGGCGAAGCCTTGCGTGAGATAGGGAGACATGGCCGCGTAGGCTTTATCCCACTCCTCATCGTTCTGGATCAGCATTGGCAGATTGAGGATACGCGCTATGGGCACATTGCCGGAAAAAAAGAGATCAGCCGAGAAATCGATAAAGCCATTACCGACCGCCTGGGTAATATCGCTGGAGGCAATCTGCAGTGTCTTTCCCAAATGCAGCGTGATCGACAGGTCTTCGGTTTCAGCTTCAGTACGGTCTATGATGCGCTGCATTCCCTTTACTGCCGCGGTAGTGGAAACCGACGAATAGGTGTAGCCGGTCCAATCAGCGGCTTGAGCAGCACCTGTCGTGGCTATACCCATGATGAGTAGGCTAGTTACCAAAGAGGGCTTGAAGGCTTTCATATCGATACCTCATTAATCGTTGTTATGTCTCTACCGTTCGAGGAACTGGCGGTACAGCGCATGTTGTTAGATGTTGATCTATGATCGAAAAGACGCGAACCACGGGCATCTAAGCCATTGGTAAGCGTGTTTCTAGCAGAAGTGGAACATGAAAAGAGTTTCTGTATAAAGCGCGTTTTTCTTGAAGAAGTATGAAGAATTTCTTTATTAAAAATTCGTGTTTTTATAGACTTGTATATGCCGCTTTAGTGGTAGTTTATTGGCATGGCGTAGCAAAAAGATGCAAACGTACCTGAGGCGATATCAACCTATACGACTGTATCGGGGGGGAGACAATCTTGGAACGGGAAGCGCGCCGAATCGAACTCCGCCAATCTGTATCAAAAGAGGAAAATGATGAGGTTTTACAGATTATCTAGTAACCCATAATAGTAACGTATCTATGAACGTTATTGATTTGAAGTCTTCTGCAGATTCAAGGGCTATGAGTCACTCAGCTTTTTTCGATCCTTGTTTAGAGCCACTAGCAGCACAAGCAACATTGCTACTATTGGTAGGCTGCTCAAGCCGAAGATGACGCGGTTGGATGTATTCTCGGCGATTAGTCCGGCTACCATAGCCCCCATCGCTGGTAGGCCTCGAAAGATCATTGTATAGAGTGACAGCACTTTTCCTCTCACCGACTCTGGCACCTGTGTCTGCAGAACAACTTGCGTACACACACCATTGGCCAGGATGGCTCCTGACAAACAGGCGAGGGTTAATAATCCTGCCCATAACACATGGCTAATCAGAAATAATCCGCATGCCAATATTGCCGATAGTCCGAAGCCTATGGCCAGTGAGAGAGGAGAGCCTTTTGTTAGTAAGAAGGAGGTCATCAACCCACCGCCTATCGCACCGAGCCCTTGAGCTGATGTCATCAAAGAGAAGGCCTTTGCTCTTGCTGCTTCTCCAATAACGACCTGACCGGCAAAAGCCGGTAATAATTCGAAAATAGGCCTATAACATAGCGCTAGAAGGGCGAAGAACAGCAGCAAGAGCTTGTGATGTCCAGTCAGTGCATGTATTACCGCTGACCATGTTGAGTGGCTGAGTTTGCCTTCCGTCGACCCTTCCAGTCCCTCAGACCCTCGCCTTTGGTTAGTATTTTCTGATTGGGAAAGCCGCGCTAGTATCAGTGCAAAGAGCAAATAGCTAATTGTGTTAAATAAGAAGACCGACCAAAGTGCTTCCAGCGTTAGCGCCATGCCGGCGGCGGCTGGACCTAACATCCGCGCAAGGTTAAACACCATGGAGTTGATCGTTATCGCTCCAGGCACATCTTCTTTAGGGACGATGCTACCGACAACGACCATACGCGTTGGATGATCGAATCCGTTCAGGATGCCAGTTAATCCAGCCACGATTAGCAACATTGTCGGGCTGACAAGCTCGGCCATTATGGCAATCAGCATAATGCAAGGCGGCGCTATTGAGAGAAGCTGCAGCCACAGGGCTAGGCGAATTTTGTCTTGTCTATCGACCAATGTGCCTGCAAAGGGAGCCACGACCATTGATGGCAGCAGGTCCGCCATTGCCATTAGCCCTAGCATGAAGCTCGACTGTGTCATCTCCCAGGCGAGCCATAGCAGCACCACACGTTGCGCCCAGGTGCCAACAGCCGAAGCCGCGTTACCCGCCAAGTACGCGCGAAGCCGAGCGTTTGCCAGCGGGGCGGCGGCTTTGGGCAGGTGCAAACTCAGCCTCGCAGGAGGCTGCAGCCCGTCATTTCCAAAGCCTTATCGACCCAGGTGCGGTCGTTCTCGCCAGTATGTATGGCGACCATTTGCTTCTCTTCGGAGGCCTGTTTCGCTTGGGCGGCTTTTAGCACTGTCTCGGCATCAGCGTAGGGAACGGCCAGCACGCCATCGGCGTCACCCAGAATTAGGTCGCCCGGCTCGATAACCATCCCGCCAAGGTTGATCGGAGTATTGATCTCACCTGGCCCGTTTTTGTATGGGCCGCGATGCGTGACGCCCACGGCGAAGGTCGGCAGGTTGGTATCGCGAAAGCCGTCCAGGTCGCGCAGCGCACCGTTGAGCACGAAACCCGCAACGCCTTTCTTGACCGCGTAAGCCAGCATTAACTCACCCATCAGGGCATTGGTGGTGTCCCCTCCGGCATCGCAGACGATGACGTCACCGGGCTGGGCCATGTCGATGGCCTTGTGCAGCATCAGGTTATCACCGGGGCGCGTACGAACAGTAAGGGCGACCCCGGCTAAATTGCCAGCGCGATGCATCGGGCGAAGGTCTGGGCCACCGGCGAAGACGCGGGACATGCTATCGCTGACCACCGCTACGGGCAGTACTGCGAACGCCTTAACGAGGTCGTCGTCGACACGGCGCTGGCGCTGAAGAACTCTATTTCCGACTGTCATGGCATTACTCCGTCATGTGACTCAACATTAAAGATGGTGCGTTCAGGCTAGGGTGTTGACCAAGCGGGCTTTCGGTAGGGTTTCTCCAGCGAGGAAGTCCACGATACCGCTTACCGCCAGTTCGCCGACGCGCTTGCCAGCTTCTTTGGTGACGCCTGCGATATGGGGCGTGAGAATGACTCGCTCAGACGCGGCCAGAGCGTTCACGTCCAATGGCGGCTCCTGTTCGAAAGTGTCTAGTCCTGCGCCTGCGATATGCCCACTCTCTAGGGCGGCAAGCAGGGCCGCCTCGTCGATCAGACCACCCCGAG
This sequence comes from Vreelandella titanicae, assembly GCF_014697095.1. Taxonomy (NCBI): domain Bacteria; kingdom Pseudomonadati; phylum Pseudomonadota; class Gammaproteobacteria; order Oceanospirillales; family Halomonadaceae; genus Vreelandella; species Vreelandella titanicae. Next base: position 1,414,893 of record NZ_CP059082.1, read on the forward strand.
AAGTATTGATGACGTAGCTGTCGGCCGGCATCAGGGCGAGCATCGCGGCGTTAAGCATGTGCGTATTGCTTTCGGTAAGGGGGCAGTGCAGGCTGACGATGTCCGATTGGCGGAGCAGGTCCTCGATGCGTTCGGCGCGGCGTGCGCCCATAGCTTCGATGGCGTCCACCGAGGCATAGGGGTCGTAGACGAGCACGTCGAGATCCATGCCTTTCACCAGCTTCGCTACGGCGGCAGCGATGGCGCCGCCACCCACTAGACCTAAACGCATGCCGGATAATTCTCGACCGAGGAATCCCGCCTTTTCCCAGCGTCCTGCCCGCATGCCTGCATCCAGTGGCAGCAAACGTTTGATCGTCGAGAACATTAGAGCAACCGTGTGTTCCGCAACAGAAACTGCATTGCCACCTGCCGCCCGGATGACTTGGATACCATGTTGGGTTGCTGCATCGATGTCGATATTGTCGACGCCTGCGCCATGCTTGGAGATAACGCGCAGCGATTTCCCTGCTGCGACAGCACCGGCACCAAATTGCCCCATTCGAGACACGACCCCAACCGGGTCGTACTGTTTGAGGAAGTCAGCGAGTACCTCCTCAGATGGATAGGGGGGTGTGTGAACAAGGGTATAGCCAGCGTCTTCGGCCATTTGCTTTGCAGTGGGGGCAAGGTCGGGGCCTGTTATTAGAATCAAAGGTTGTAGTGCCAAATCAGATCCTCCCTGTTGTAACGAGGGCAGCCGGACACTGATCGGCGTAGCATCACAGGCGACTGCTTTCGAATTGATTTTTAGAATACAGGAAGATTTTTTATACAAAAGCGAATAAAATTTGCCTTTATGTTAAGCATTTCTTCATTTAAGGAGGGTTTATGGACACTCGCCAACTACGAACATTCGTAGCGATCGCTGAGCATGGCACATTCGCGCGGGCGGCCTTGATTGTAAATTTGACCCCTTCCGCTGTTAGCCAACAGGTCCATTCGCTTGAGCAGGAACTGGATACCAAGCTGTTCAATCGTGACTCCCGCCCTCCTAGCCTCAACCTCCAGGGGCTGAAAATGCTTGAAACGGCTAAACAGATTCTGGCCTTGGTGGATGAAACGCGTGGCGTTCTGTCCGGGAAGCAGATAACGGGTACGCTCAATATTGGCTCGGTGCGCACCAGTACTATCGGCCTACTGCCACGTGCCATCGTGGCACTGCGACAGGAGTTCCCCGAGCTGAACGTAAACCTACGAGTGGGCATGTCTTCGACGCTGATCAGTGATGTCAACGCCGACCGGCTGGATGTGGCGGTGGTCGCCGAGCACTCCGGCGTGTCGCGCGATCTCTTGTGGTCGCCGTTCATACGCGAGCCGTTAGTGGTGATAGCGCCGCCCGGAACACCGCCGATGCCGGTTCAGCAGTTGCTGGAAACGTTGCCCTTCGTGCGCTTTGGCAGTAACGTGCCGCTGGGCGCAATGATCAACAACGAGCTGGCCCGGCTAGGCATAGCGGTGCAGGACATCGCTGAGATCGACACCGTGCCAGCCATCGTGGAGTGCGTGGCCGCGGGCCTTGGTGCCAGCATCGTGCCAAATGTCGCGGTGCGCGAGAACGGTCGCGACATGCTGACATTGCCGTTCGGTGAGCCCCAAGTCTTCAGACAAATTGGCATGATCCATCGCGCCAGTTCGGCCAAGGCCGAGCTACTGACAGCGTTACACAATAAGCTGGCGGAAGTTGCGGGAGAGTTTGGTGTTTATCGAGAATAGCCGTCATTACGGAAGTCGTAGATACAATATCGCACTTGCCCGAGCCGTCCCCGCTACGCTGATGAAACGTCAACAGGCCCTAGTAATGCGCGATCACCTGGGCCGCATTCGCCTTTAGGGTTACTGGCCACTTACCTGGCGCAAGCACTTTGATATTAACGCTTATGCCCATCAACCAGCTCCAGCTCTCTTTGTTGATATCCAGCCCTTTGGGGAGCATGTCTGTGCGATAACCAAAGCTGTCCACATTGTGGCTAACAGGGAGCATGGATTGGCGGCCTGCTGCTTGCCTATGGAGCCGCGGGACTGATCAGTAATTTCGGCATTGCTCCAATCATGTCACTCGGTTACCGACCCACACTTTTCGCGACAATGGTGCTGCTGATCGGCAGTCTCGCCGCGCTGAGTTTCGCAGGTACGAACCATGCGCTTGCTATCGCTCTGCTTCTGGTCTGGGGGCGGCCTACACGGCCTTGCCGGTGCTGATGCAGACGTGGGTGTTTAAGGCTGCCGCACACCTTAACGGTCCCGAAGCGCCATCTTCGCTCTACGTTTCCGCCTATAACGGCGCGATTGCAGCAGGCGCATTGGTCGGAGGAGTTATCGTTGACCATTTTGATCCCTGGTCGGTCATGTCTATTTCGGCGCTCATCGGTGTTCCCACGCTGCTGATCGCTTTGAAGCATGCTCCGAAATGAGCCCTGTCCCGAGAGCAGGACGCTTAAACGGGTATGGCTCGAATATAGGGATTCAACGGTTTTACCGATACTTTGAGTAGGAGAGTGATACACCCCACAACTTTGTGGAATGCATTGGCAACTTCCTAGTAGTATTCCCAGCATTTGGCACTGGGGAGTTGCAACTAGCGTGGATAGAGTCTTAGTGGGACACTCTCACTACCGGATAACGATTAGGAGGCTGGTTACCTTTGGCTCCAGCGTCCCCACTTTTAAGAGGGGCCTGCGATTTCTCGCAGGCCCTTTTTGGGGTGTGGCCAACTGGCGCGCCCCATACCCAGTGATCAAAATTGAGCTTTCCTTTTCTCAATGGCTATATTAAAGCTATAATGCGTAAGATATATGTTTAAGGGTTACCTTAAATTTTAAAAATATAGGAATTTAGACTATGGCGTCGGTACTGAGTAACTATCTCAAAAAAGAACAGATGTTAAAGCAGCTGCAGGAAGAGCTGCAAGCGCTGGAAAACAACAGTGAGCTAAAAGCAGAGCTTGAATTCAAAGAAAGACTACAAGCACTTATGACTGAGCACGGAAAATTAGCGCGCGACGTATGTGAAATGCTTGACCCATCTTACCGCTCTAAACCAGCAAAAGCTGGAAAGGTAAGCACCAGCAGCACAGATGGGCGTAAAAAACGTCCCTTGAAGGTATACAAGAACCCACACACTGGTGAGGTAGTAGAAACCCGTGGCGGGAATCACAAAGTTATCCAGGAGTGGAAGGCTGAATTTGGTAATGAAGAAGTGGTCAGTTGGGTTGTGAAAGAAATCGCGCAATAAGACTAATTTTTATTAGTGGTGACAACGCCAGCTTGGCAAAGTTACCCTTTAAAACGCTCACTGAGCCCGCTCAGTGAGCGAAAAATTATTTAAGCGATGTGCTACGAGTAAGTCCATCAGCCATCCGTTAATTTCGCGACAGGTCTTCCCTGAGGATAGGTACTTCTACTCTACTAAGGCCGCCCAATCTCCACGCCTCGACTGAGTTGCTACCCTCTGGCACGTTGAACGACCCCCAAATCACTCGAAACGTGGTTGCGTACACAGACCCGTCTCCCATGACGATGTTTGCATCAATGTGAAATCGACGCTTTTGCTCTTGCATTAATGCATCATCAAAATCAGATGTCGTTTCAATATCTGCTATACCGTTATCTCTGCATGCTGTATGGAAGGCAGAGAATTTTTCCTCATAATATAGATCGGGTTCAATTTTCCGCTGGTGCATTGAAAGATGTCTTTCTTTATCACCCTCGCAGATCGCTTGAACAGCGGCTTCGACCATACCGGTTGCTGTCTCGCTGTACACCTCATCCGCCAAAGCCGAGGAAGATAGCAGCAGAGAAAGAGCCGTGGCGGTCGAACGAGAGATTAAATAGCTGTTTTTTAACATTCCCATTTCCCTTTATTTTTTAGCTCCGCTCAACTAGAAGCCGAGCATAAGCGTAGGGCGACTGATGACCACATAGGCTATAGAGGCTTTCCTCTGCTGCCCGATAGAGTGCTCTAAAGCAATTCATGTGGGTGCAGGCCTATGGGCACCTACCCCAGCAAGCAACCACAACACCTTAGTTCCGTGCAGTGATTCGGACGGCGCCTTCTAATATTAGTGGTAGTGAGCGGGCTCGCAAATTTAACTTTACTAATGCAGTGATTCTCCTCGGCGGTGCTGGGGGGATGTAGATGCTAAGCCTCACACGGGTCGTAATCTGATAGCTACCCTATCGCAGTAGTATAAAGCCGTAATGGCTGTTCGTAGGTTCTTGTGCTTTGATCAGGTCTGATCAATAGATTTTGTATTTGACCGTACCGCTGAAGTACGAGGGATAAAGAACTTAACCGTTGTCGACGACGATACCCATGAAGCATGGCCATCGTGCCCGAGCATGCTATGGGCTGTCATTAACGCAGATTCTGGATCAACTGGCTGTGTAGCGTGGGCCATCTAGCACCATTCGTACAGATGATGGAAAGGAATTCTGTGGGCGCGCTATGTTGACGTGGGCTCATCAGCGTGACGTTGCACTGTTTTTAATTGAGTCTGGAAAAATCAATCATAACGCCCACATCGCATCGTTCAACGGGCGGTTTCGAGATGAATGTCTGAACGAGCGTTGGTTCACCAGCCCTCATCACGCCAAGGTCGTCATCGATACTAATTGCTGCTAAGACGCTTCCAGAAAGTATCAGCAGTTGCATCATGATTACCTAGCCATCTCACCAAAATTATCTCTAAATGATTCGAGGGCATATCGGGGTATAGTCTAACCAACCGGCCTTCCTCGACTAGAGGAGCTATCATGTTATGTGGCATACAGGCGATGCCCATCCCTAACGAAACCATAGGCTTGAGCGCTTCTGATACAGTAGCTTCGAAGGTTCTTTTTAGGCGATTTGGTTCAGGATGCCGAGCTACTTGAGGTCGCGATAATTCATGTAATTGAGCCGATCTGGCATAAGTGAGCCAAGGAATAGTGCCATGAGACTGTTGGCACAATTTGGCCATCTCCGGTGTGCCTACCCAATAAAGCTCTTCTGTTCCTAGCGAGAGCACTTCAAAGTCATCGCGCTGAAAATACCGCTCCGATTCAATGTCACGGTAGAACAGAATAAAGTCGCTGCGCCCAGACACAAGTGACATGTAATAATTCTCGGTACTTTTATGCCCTGTATCGATCCGTGTAAATAATGGTTCGTCTAGAGTGGAGTACTGAGATATCCATTGTGGAAAGAAGTTGCAGGCAAGCGTATGCAACGATGCAAAGGTCAAAGGGTGGTCAAGTACTCTTACACTCTGTTCGCATTCTTGAGAAAGCCGTACTAACTCAGACGCAGTAGGCGTGAGCGCTTTACCAGATGGGGTCAGGCGAATAGGTGTGACACGTCGATCAAAAAGCTGTGTGGCTAGGTGATTTTCCAGCAACTGAATTCTGCGACTTAAAGTAGATTGTGAACATTGCCTTAAGCTTGCAGCAGCTGTGAACTTGCCCGTTTCCGCAAGTGCTAGAAAATCTTGGTACCAAGTAATGTCCATGTCGTCTCCAGATAGACCTTAGGGATAGCAGTCTCTGTTTGTAAGCCATATGCGGAAGTTCAATAAAATTGCTAACCAATATTACTTGAGAACTGCACTGGAACTGGTAGCTAGTGTGCCAGATTAGCGGGCATCTTTAATATTAGACTATCCGTATATTAGATACTGGGTGCAAGAATGGCGATCAGTCAGCACTCGCGAGCGATTCTTAGGGGGAGTAGAGTTATCGAGAAGAAACAAAGCAATATCAATAATAAGTCAGATTAAAATCTTGACGAAACAAGGATAAAGATATGAAAAAAACACTCTTATTGAAAAAATGTGCAGTCTACAGTGTTCTAAGTGTTGGTATCTCCATGATGGGCAGCGTTCAAGCAAGTCTGCTCGAAGATGTGAAATCCCGCGACACACTGCGCTGTGGTGTCAGCAGCGATAAGGCAGGTTTCTCTCATCTAACAGATGACGGTGAATGGGGTGGGATGGATGTCGATCTCTGTCGCAGCGTGGCCGCAGCGGTACTCGGTGATGCCAGTAAGGTCGATTTCGTGATCACTACGGCGAAAAACCGATTTACTGCACTCGCCTCAGGAGAGGTGGATGTGCTGGCTCGCGCTACTACCTGGACAGCTTCGCGTGACGCCAACCTCGGGGTTGATTTCACAACACCTTGGTTTTATGACGGCCAAGGTGTAATGACGCATGCCGACTTCGGTGTTAGCACTATCGAAGAGCTCGATGGGGCTGTCTTCTGCCTTTCTCCCGGCACTACCTCCGAGCAAAATCTTGAGGATTACTTTGGTCGTCGCGACATGAGTTATAGCTCTGTGGTGATCGAGAAGAGCACTGAATTGTATAACGCCTTTCAGCATGGCCGCTGTGATGCCATCACCAACGATATGAGTGGCCTTGCGTCAAGGCGAACACAGTTTGCTGATCCAGATGCCTTTACCCTTCTACCCGAAACCATCTCAAAGGAGCCTTTGGGTGCTTATGTCCCTCAGGGTGATGCTCAATGGCGCGATATTGTTACCTGGACAGCCTTCGCATTGATGAATGCTGAAGAGCTCGACGTGACGTCAGAGAATGTCGAAGAAATGCGCAATAATTCTGACAACCCCAACGTTGCGCGGCTGCTTGGCAGCGATGGTCATATTGGAGAGAAGTTCGGGCTGGATGATGCATGGGCATACCAGGCCATCAAACAGGTCGGGAACTATGAAGAGATCTTCAATCGCAATGTCGGTCCCGATACTCCACTGAATTTCGAGCGCGGGCTTAATCGTCTGTGGAGCGATGATGGCATCCTCTACGCTGCTCCCGTTCGATAACTCTGTGCCTACTTAGTAGGCATTGACTGACTGGGGCGTTCGAACAATAAGGCTATCAGGCCGCCCTTGTCTTGCCTCTCATGTCTCAACTGCTATTTCGTCATCACACGGCCTAACAACAGGTAACACTTATGTGGACCAAGATTGTTCATAACGCCCGCGTACTCAGCGCATTACAGCAGTGTATTGTGTTAGCCGTTGTTGCTGTTGCTTTCTATGTGCTGATCACTAATGCCAGTGCGAATATTGATGCTTTAGGCATCGCCTCGGGATTCGGTTTTCTTCAAGAGCGGGCTGGCTATGCGATTAGCTTCCAACTGATTGACTATAGCCCGAATGATACCTATTTGCGTGCTTATGCAGTAGGGCTTCTCAACACATTACTTGTTTCAGTATTGAGTATTGTTTTCGCGACGATTATTGGTGTCTTCCTTGGTGTATGCCGCGTTTCTGAAAATTGGCTGCTTGGGCGTCTTAGTCACCTAGCAGTTGAGTTCCTCAGAAACGTGCCACTCATTGTGCATTTGATTTGGTGGTACGGGCTTATGCTGGCCCTCCCTAATGTTCGCCAAGCGATCTCTTTTCAGGATGGTGCCTTTCTTAGCAACCGTGGGTTGACCGTTGCATGGGCATCCGATGGTTCTTTAGTCGGCTGGGGAGTCGTGTCTATCATCGGAGGCGCTGTCCTCGGTTACGCACTGATTGCACGTTATCGAGCAGGTTTACAATGGAAGGGATTTGGCCCTCCAGTGTGGCCAGCGATATTGGCCGGTGCCATCGCAGTTCCGATACTCGTATACCTCTTTACTGGTAGTTCCTGGCAATGGGATGTGCCGGTTTCGCGAGGTTTTGGCTTTGCAGGTGGGGTCAACTTACCACCCGAGCTACTGGCTCTTTGGTTAGCGCTCTCCTTTTATAGCGCGAGCTATATTGCCGAGATCGTGCGGGGCTCGATTCAGTCTGTTTCACGCGGCCAGTACGAAGCAGCCAGCGCCTTAGGCTTCTCTGAAATGCCTACCATGCTGCGTCTGATCGTACCCCAAGCAATTTACCCAATGGTTCCCCAAGTCACCAGCACCTATCTCAATATCATTAAGAATTCTTCTTTGGGCGTGGTCGTAGGCTACATGGAGTTAGTGTCTGCCACGGGAGGCACAACGCTTAACCAAACTGGCCAGGCGATCGAATGCATTGCCTTAGTGATGGCTACCTACTGCGCTATTAGCCTCATTACATCGCTGCTGATGAATATTTACAACTACCGCATCAGCCTGCGCACCCACGGTTAAGGAGCGATGATGACCGTATCAGCTACACAAAGTCATAGCGGTGTACAAGTACCACCTCACCATCCTTTGGGGCATCAAGTGACTCGATGGATCAAGACGCAACTCTTCCCTACTCCATTTCAGTCTTGTTTGAGCCTGATCACATTGGCGCTATTGGTATGGTTCACTCCGCTCGCACTGGATTGGTTGCTGTTCTCCGCTACCTTTGTTGGCGACAGCAAGGCCGATTGTGTCGGTGGCGGAGCCTGCTGGCTACCAGTGACACAACGTATCGAGCTATTTGTCTATGGGTTTTATCCTGATACCGAAATTTGGCGCGTCAATATCGCGTTCGGTCTAGCAGCGGCAATCTTGCCTTTGCTGTATATCAAGCAAATTGATCGCCGCTGGGTGTTGGGATACCTAATCGTTCTTCCGTTTTTGATGTGGTGGCTTCTAAAGGGTGGTATTGGCCTGCCCGAGGTCTCCTCAACGAAATTTGCAGGGATTCTGGTTACCGTATTTCTTGGCGTAATCGGCATGCTATTCGCTCTGCCGATGGGGATTCTGCTTGCCCTCGGTCGACGCTCTAATAAGCCGGTGATCAAACTACTTTCAGTACTTTATATCGAGCTCGTGCGCTCGGTACCGGTGATCACGCTGCTGTTTATGGCGTCGCTCATGATCCAACTGCTATTCCCCGAAGGGATGACCATCGACATTTTCCTGCGCGTGCTGATCGTGTTGATTATGTTCACTGCGGCCTATATGGCAGAAACCATTCGTGGCGGCCTGCAGGGCATGCCAAGTGGGCAATATGAAGCCGCAAAAGCCCTGGGTTTTTCCTATTGGAAAACGATGGGGCTGATCATTCTGCCGCAGGTCTTACGTAACACCATACCTCCATTGCTTACCCAGTTCATTGGTCTCTTCAAAGAAACCACCCTCGTCGTGGTGGTCGGCGTGCTTGATGTCGTCGGTATCGCGATGAGTACCACAGCAGCTCCTGAATGGCTCGGACTCGAGCATGAGGTCTACCTCTTCCTAGCCTTATTCTTTTTTACGATCTGCTTCACGTTGTCTCGCTACGCGCGACATTTGGAAAAACAAATGGAAAAGAGTCGCTCATGAGTACTGCATCCCAATTCAGCAGCACAGTATCAGCTAACCACGACACTACTGCGATTAGCATCGACAATCTCAACAAGTGGTATGGCGACTTCCACGCGCTAAAAAACATCTCTCTCAAGGTAACCAGTGGCGAGCGTATTGTGGTTTGTGGGCCTTCGGGGTCTGGAAAATCAACGTTGATTCGCTGCGTCAATCAGTTGGAACGGCATCAGCAAGGGTCTCTGACCGTGCTAGGAGAAACGCTGGATGAAAACCGTAAGCGCCTGCAACGGATCCGGCGCAACGTCGGGATGTGTTTTCAGCATTTCAATCTTTTTCCCCACTTGAGCGTACTCAAGAATTGTACGCTGCCTCAAACTGCGAATTTGAGGGTTCCCCAGGCGGAGGCGATTGAGTATGCGCTGTCTCTTCTGGATCGTGTTCAGATGCGAGAGCACGCCAATAAATATCCTGGCCAACTCTCAGGTGGCCAGCAGCAGCGTATCGCTATAGCTCGAGCATTGTGTATGCGGCCAAAAATAATGCTCTTTGACGAACCTACTTCGGCACTAGATCCCGAAATGATTGCTGAAGTACTGGAGGTAATGGTGGATCTTGCCAATGATGGCATGACCATGCTGTGCGTCACTCATGAAATGGGGTTCGCGCGGCGCGTCGCCGACCGTGTTGTCTTTATGGATCAGGGCGAAATCGTTGAAGAAGCTCCACCGCAGCAGTTCTTTGATACCCCTCAGTCAGCCCGTACCAAGCGATTCCTGACACAGATTCTCGACCATGGAGTAACTGCTGCATGAATAAGCCCCCTATCGCCATTGCGATTCACGGTGGCGCCGGTGTGCTAACCCCCGGCTTGTTGTCGCCTCAGGATGAGGACGCGATTCATGAGGCCTTGCGCCAAGCTATTGATGCTGGCCACCGGATACTGGCAGCAGGTGGCACCAGTCTGGATGCAGTTGAGGCCTGTGTCGTGTCGCTAGAAGAGTGTTCCTGGTTCAACGCAGGCAAAGGTGCTGTGTTCACTGCAGACGGCATTCATGAAATGGATGCTGCTATAATGAACGGAGCTGATCGGAGTGCAGGTGCCATTGCGGGTGCTCATTATGTCCGTAATCCGATCCGTGGAGCTCGTGCTGTTATGGAGCACAGTGATCATGTCATGTTGGCTGGAGAAGGCGCCGATCGTTTCTTGCGTGAGCAGAATCAGCCTCAAGTAGCCAATGATTGGTTTGATACCGAGCTACGCCGTCGTCAATGGCAGGGCAACCGCTCTAGCTCAACAGCCCCCAGTCTCGAACCAAGCCACGCTGATCACCATATTGAAGAAACTGTGGTAAATGATAACTCGGGACATAAATTTGGCACCGTAGGGGCTGTTGCTCTTGATAGCCATGGTCATGTCGCAGCCGCCACATCGACCGGCGGCATCACTAATAAACGTTACTCACGTATAGGCGACACGCCGATTATTGGCGCGGGCACTTGGGCAGACGACCGTAGTGCAGCGATATCGGCGACAGGGCACGGTGAATACTTCATGCGTGCTGTAGTAGGGCATGACATAGCCGCCCGCATGCGCTTTGCTGGCCGCGATCTTCATAGGGCCTGTGACGAAGTCGTCCATCAGGAGCTAAAAACGTTAGGAGGACAGGGTGGCGTTATCGCCGTGTCACCGAATGGAAAAACCCAGTTGAGCTTCAATACACCTGGCATGTATCGGGCGTGGAGGGATGATTACGGTCAGCTTCACACTGCGATTTATGCAGAAGACGACCGAGTGCATGGCTAATCGGATATTAAGGGAAAAAGAGGTTGGGAAGCCAATGGCTTCCTACCATCTTGGCTATAATCTGGAACTCAATCAATAAGTGAAGCACCTACGGTGTTCGTTCCTCAGTCCTTTGCTCTGTCATTCTTCTCCAGCAACGATAGACATTGGTTTAAGCGATTATCCGGGCTTCAAAAGCCTCCGGGCTGATCATCTCTGCCGCCGCTGCTTGTTGTAGTCGATCTCCTTCGGTGGTTCATCACCCGCTAACGGCTGCGCCTTTTGATCTGATACATATGGCTGTCAGCACGGCTCAGCAGGGTATCGGCGTCTTCCCCGTCGGCGGGGTAGCAGGCCACGCCGATGCTGCAGGATGGCATTTTGACCTCGCCGAATTCAGCGCCTAGTGGCTCGTTCATGACCGTGAGAATCTGTTCCACCTTTTCTGTCACAGTGTGCGCTGACTTGATGTCCGTTAACAGCACCGTGAATTCATCACCGCCCATGCGGGCCACCGTGTCCGTCTCGCGTACACAGCCTTCCAATCGTCTTGCTACCGTGCAGAGCACCCGGTCACCCGCCGCATGTCCATGAATATCGTTGATGCTTTTGAAGTCGTTAATATCCAGAAATAGCAATGCCAGGTTGTTCTGATAGCGATGGGCCATGCTCAGGCCCAAGGTAAGGCGGTCATAGAAGAGCGCTCGGTTGGTCAACTTTGTCAGTGGATCATGGTGGGCGAGGTAGCGTAACTCTTCCTCGGCCTGCATAAGCGCTGTGACGTTGCGCGCTACACCGACCCGCACTTCCTCTGCTTCGTACCAGCGGGCAGACCACAGGATATGCACGATACCGCCGTCTTTGCGGATATAGCGGTTGCGGTAATCAATATGGGGCTTACCGCTCATCACACGAACAATGGAGTCCCGCGTTGCGGCTAAATCGTCAGGGTGCATGTAGTTCGTGATTAGAGTGCCGATCAACTCTTGAGGAAGGTAACCGAGCAGCGACTCACAGGCATCACTCACGAAGACGATCTGGTTGTCTTTATCGACCACGAAGACGGTGTCCAGCATCAGGTGAATCAGTTTGGGGTAAAGGGCTTGCAGGTCAACGGTCATAGACAAGGGATAATCCGGTTAGCGTTCCTCGACTATAGAGCAATCGCGAAGTGGACGATAAAGAATTCTGGAAATTTTGGGGGAAAGGTCACTCCCGTAATGACAAGCGCGTATCGGCCATCGCCAGGGTAGGCTTTGCCCTCCCGGGGCGAGTGCCAACGGACGACATTCAGGGGTTGAAGCTTTAGTTACTAGAGGTTTTATAGTACCGGGAATGAAAAAACTTAACGAGGTTTATATATGGGACATCATCATGATCATCCCCACATTGATCCTGCCTCTGGCGACCGACGTGTCAGTATTTCCATTTGGGCAAATGGCTTATTAACCATCGCCCAGATCGTCGGCGGTATTATGGCGGGCAGCCTCTCGCTGATCGCTGATGCGCTGCATAATTTTTCTGATATGGCAGCGCTTGTTATTGCCTTTGCTGCGCGCAAGATCGCAAGACGGCCCGCCGATGCGCAAATGACCTTCGGCTATGGCCGAATCGAGATAGTGGCAGCACTGATTAACTACACTACGCTCATTCTCGTTGGCCTCTATCTGATTTACGAAGGCGCCATGCGCATGATTGAACCGCCAGAGATCCAGGGTTGGTTGGTCGTTATCATCGGTGGCGTCGCTCTTGTTGTCGATGCCCTCACCGCCATGCTTACTTGGTCAATGCAAAAAGGTAGCGTCAATATTCGCGCCCTTTTTCTGCATAACCTGTCTGATGCGTTCGCCTCCATCGCTGTGATTATCGGCGGTTCATTAATTCTGCTCTACGACATGCGCTGGGTAGACCCTGCGATTACGATAGGTATTGCTCTGTATATCCTTTACCTCGCCTTTTCGGAGATTGGGGGGCCTATCCGTACACTGATGCTGGGCTCTCCCCCAGATATTAACGGTCAACTCGTCATTGAAGCCGTGCGTGGTGTCGAAAGTGTCCACGATATTCATCATGTGCACCTATGGCAGATGCAGGAAAACATGGCCGCCCTTGACTGCCACGTGGTCATTACGGAAGCAGGCTGGCAGCAGCTTGAGTCGATTAAGACAGAGATCAAAGAGCAGTTAAAAACGCGCTTCAACATTGTCCATTCCAGCTTAGAGTTTGAGCATATTGATCACGCACATCAGGATGCCAACCTTTATGGGCATGAATAATACATGCTAACGCTGGTCTACATAGGCAGTCATTTAGCTTGGTTTGTGCAATCAAATCTTGGCCTAAATTGCCAAATAATCACTGAAATCGAGAGAGAAAAATGTTCAAAAAAGCGACTTTTATGCTTGCGGGTACGTTGATGCTGACAGCTGCCATCGTGGTGGTATCGAAACCTGCACTGTTGGGCATGCAAGCTGAGGCGGCGAGTGAGGATGCTGGACAGGCCGAGAGCTCCTTGGTGCGTTCACACTCACCGATCCTGGGGCCGAAAGGGGCACCTGTCACCATTGTGGAATTTTTCGACCCGGCCTGCGAAGCCTGCCGTGCTTTCTATCCTCTCACCAAAAGTATTCTGGAGACCTATCCTGAGCAAGTGCAGCTAATCGTGCGCTACACCCCTTTCCACGGTGAGGTTTCTGATACGGCCATACGCGTGCTGGAAGTCGCTCGACACCAGGACGTATTCGAACCGGTACTCGAAGCTCTGCTCTCTCGTCAGGATCAATGGGCATCTCATGGCCGTTTCGATGAATCAGCTATCTTGGAGATTGCCAGCCAAGCCGGTCTTGACCGAGCTGCCGCTGAGGAGCAACTCAACTCAGCTGAGGTGCAAGCGGTGATTGACCAAGACATGGCAGACGTCAAAACGAATCAGATTCGCCAGACGCCAACCTTTTTTGTCAACGGTGAGCTGCTAGAACCCTTTGGTATGCAGGAGCTGATTGATGTCGTAAAGAGTGAAATCGAGGAGATATCTGAAGAAGCAAAAGCCCAATGAATCAGCGCTGGTTGCTGATAGGGCTTATGAGTTTAAGCCCCGCGCTGGTCGAGGGCGGTTGGCGAGAGCACCTCTTACTCTCGCCGTCAGACCCGACATTAAACGGGTTGCAAGCAGCTACCGAACAAGGGCGCTCCACGACTCAGCCTCGCCTCGATACCTTGACCTTTGGGCGTGATGTGATTGTTGAAACCTCGCTTTATGATGCCTTGTCAGCGGAGGGGGTTCCCGCACGTTTCGTTACCAAGCTGGAAACGTTGCTGGGCGAGTTCATGGAGACGCCTCTTGAATTTTCAGGTAGTGAGCGTATCCAGTTATTGTGGGAAGAAGATCGACACCAGGATGGCTCCCGCGTGGGGCCTCCGCGTCTAAGTTATGCGGGATTGTCTAATCAGGCAGAACGACTAGAGGTGGTATGGCCGGTAGCTAAAAAAGGCCGCGTGATGCTCTTCAAGAACGAAACGCTTTTAGACACTTTGCAACTGCCGGTTCTTGGCGCACGGCTGACTTCTCGCTTTGGAAATCGGCGGCATCCGGTGTATGGCGGCGTTCGTCCTCATAATGGCATTGACCTTGCCGCTCCTTATGGCACACCGGTAATAACCACCGCACCTGGACGCATTTCCTTCATCGGCCGCCAAGGCGGTTATGGTCGCGTGATGGAAGTAGAACACGATACGGGGGCTATCAGCCGTTATACGCACCTAAGCCGCTTTTCCCCACACCTTGTAGTCGGGAGCTTGGTCAATGCTGGAGAAACCCTAGGTGAAGTAGGTGCCTCCGGCGTCGCAACTGGCCCCAACTTGCATTATGAAGTGAGAGTGGATGACCGGCCTGTTGATCCTCTCGTTCAAGGGCGCCGCATTATCCTGGGTGAACAACCCACGCGCCTGGAATATCAAACCTCGCTATACGAAGTAAGGCGACGTTTAGAGCAAGCGATTGGGACGTCCTCTGTTAAGACGTGATTGTAATTTACGGGCAATGAAACTCAGTGCTCCATTGCTTTGTATTAATGGTGATTACTCCCCTGACTCTGGAGCTGCCTTGGATAGATTCGAAGAGATGCGCGTGTTTGCAGCGGTGGCGCAACTGGAGAGCTTTGCGGACGCCGCACGGCAGCTTGCGTTGTCGCCGCCTCGGGTTACCCGGGCGGTGGCAGCGCTTGAGGCGCGCTTGGGCGTTGCCTTGTTACAGCGCACCACAAGGCAGGTGCGCGTGACGGAGGCGGGGCGCCGGTATCTGGAGGATGCCCAGCAGGTGCTTGCTCAGCTTGCGGAGGCCGAGGCCGCTGCGACCGGCAGTTACCTTACCCCACGTGGCCTGTTGCAGGTGACCGCGCCGGTGCTGTTCGGCGAGTACTTCGTTACCCCGCAGATCGTCGATTATCTGGAGCAATACCCTGACGTGCAGGTGCGCGCTGAACTGATCGATCGACCGGTCAACCTGCAGGAGGAGGGCATCGATGTGGCGGTGCGCATCGGCCATGTGCCCCAGGATTGTCAGCACTTGACCGTGCCAGTCGGTGAGGTGCGGCAGGTAGTTTGTGCAAGCCCCGCGTGGCTGGCCGAGCACAATGAGCCAACGCACCCGCAAGAACTGGAAGCATTGCCTACCGTGGTGGCCGAAGGCGGCAACTTGAGCGGCCACTGGTGGTTCGAGGAGGAGGGCAAACGCATTGAAGTAACGCCCTCGCCACGGCTGCGCATCAGCGCTATTCATGCGGCGTTAACGGCGGTCGAGGCAGGTGCCGGGCTTACTCGGCTGCTGTCTTACCAGGTGGCTGCCAGTGAAGCCGAAGGTCGAGTACGGCGCGTGTTAACGCGTTTCGAACCAGTGGCCATTCCCATCAATATCTGGGTGACAGCGGGCCGTGGGCGTGCCGCCAGTGTGCGTACCTTCGTTGATTTTCTTGCCGAGCGGCTACGTGCCGACCCGGCGCTCGCCTACCGCAGTTAACTATGGCACTCTCTCCTGAATCACCGCTACGCTTTGAGGCCTTAAAGGCGCTTTCCGCCGTTGCCAGGCACGGCAGCGTGCAAGCCGCGGCTGAAGCGTGCAGCCAGTCGGCGGCGAAGCTCCACCGTCTGCTGCGTGCTCAGGAGCAGCATCTGGGGGTTGCTTTGGTCACTAGCTCTGCCAGAGGCAGCACGTTAACGGCGGCGGGCGAGCGATTGCGCGCCTACGCCGATACGCTGATCCACGCAGTCTCCGACGCCGACACCAGTGCGCGCCAGGAGCACCGCGAGCTCAACGGCACGCTACGTTTGCAGGCGCCCCAGGCGTTGATGGAGCCACTGCTGGTGCCGTTAGTGTTGCGGCTGCAAGAGCAGCATCCTGCGCTGAAGATCTGCCTGCTGGCTGATGAATATCCCATCCGTATAGAAAGCGATGCACCGGCGCACCTACGTCTGATGCGTGGGCCGCTGCCTGCCTCCGCTTATGCCAGGCCCCTGGGTGATTTGCGCGTTGGTCTGTTTGCTAGCCCCCGTTACTTGGACAAGACCGGGCGCCCCGGTAGCCTGCAAGGCTTGGCCCGTCATGCACTTATTCACTGCTCCAGTGAAGGACAGGCGCCTGTCTGGCGCTTGTCTGAAGACTACCCGCTCCGTTTTGAGCCCAGGCTTGCCATCAGTACCAGTGCTGCTGCGCTGCGGGCTGCCATTGGAGGTGCGGGTGTCGTGTGTTGCTACCAACTGCAGGCGCGTCGCGCCTGCGAGCAGGGGCTGCTTGAACCCGTTGCTGAACCCCTTTGGCCTGCGGGACACCCTCTGGCGCTCACCTATACCCTTGGCATCCGGGCGCCTGCCAGCGTTATGGCCTTCCTGGAACTGGCAACACCCTGGTTGCGAACGCAGTTGGTCGGCTGATTATTTCATTCAGCGCAATTTTGTATTGTTCAGTATCGCTATTCTTGCACTCCTTGATTTGGCGCAGGATGGGTGATGTCGCTTAACACCTGTGACGTTCATCTATCGAGGCGCTCACTCAAGGAGATAATTACATGCCACACGCTATCAAGGTTTACCGCCACGCTCTTTCCGGCCACTGCCATCGTATCGAGCTGATGCTTTCGCTGCTCGGTTTGCCTGCCACTTTTATCGATGTCGATCTTGCCGCGGGCGAACACAAAGCGTCGCCTTTCCTGAACCTGAACGCCTTCGCGCAGGTGCCGGTGCTCGATGACCAAGGGGTTATCCTGGCGGATTCCAATGCCATTTTGGTCTATCTGGAACGCCGCTATGGTGCTGGGCAGGGTGCTGGTCGCTGGCTACCGGACGACCCGTTGATTCAAGCCCAAGTGCAACGCTGGCTGTCCGTGGCGGCAGGGCCTTTGGCGAACTCGGCGATGAAGGCGCGCTTGGTCACGGTCTTTAATGCCTCGTTCGATCCTGAGCCGCTGATTGCTGATGCCCATGATCTGTTCGCGATTGTTGATGCCCACTTGGCGCATCAGCCCTTCCTGGCGGGTGAACACGCCACGCTGGCGGAGATTTCGCTCTACAGCTACATCGCCCATGCGCCTGAAGGGAATGTCTCGCTGGAACCCTACCCGCATATCCGCACCTGGCTGCAGCGTATCGAGGCGCTGGAAGGGTTTGTACCCATGAAGGTGACCAAGGTGGGGCTGGTGCGCTAGGCCAGCCGGTGCAGCATTTCAAATCGGTGCGGGCGAACTGCTCGCGAGGAGTCGAGGGTGAATAACGACGTCACCAGCAGCCCATGGCATGAAGGCGAGCTTGCCTTGCAGCGCGTGGTCGGCGTGGAAAAACAAATGGCGGAGGTGGGCCGCAAGGTGATGCGTCCCTTTCTAACGCCACAGCTGCAGCACTTCTTTCCCCAGTTGCCCTTTGTGGCGGCAGCAGCGGTGGATCATGACGGCTGGCCTTGGGTCACGCTGCTGGAGGGTGCGCCGGGCTTTGTTCATGCGCCGGACGAGTCACGGCTCGATTTAGCATTAACGCCGCCTGTGGATGACCCTCTTGCACCGCTACTTAACAGCGGCACCAGCATTGGCCTATTGGGCATTGAGCTACACACGCGCCGTCGTAACAGGGTCAACGGTGTATTGCGGGGCTCAGCAAGCCAATGGCAGTTGGAAGTGACTCACGCCTTCGGTAACTGCCCCCAATACATTCACGACTGGTCGGCGATGAGGCCGGTGCAGCCCCAGCCGGGCCCCGTGCTAATCAAGCGTGACGCGATCCTCGATCAGTTGCCAGAGCCGGTGCTGGCGCATATCGACCGGGCGATCACCTCCTTCGTGGGTAGTTACGCGCATACCGACCAGGGCGTCCAGGTGGATGCCTCTCATCGCGGAGGGCAACCGGGGTTCATTCGGCGTCAGGGAAGTGATCTGATTCTGCCTGATTTTGCAGGCAATCGATTCTTCAACACCTTAGGTAACGTGCTGGCCAGCGGGCGCGCGGCCTTGGTGATACCGGACTTTGCCAGCGGGAATGTGCTGCATCTGACCGGGGAAGCGCGGCTGGTGGACGAGGAGACCGCTGGGGCGCGTTATCCTGGCGCTGAACGCTACTGGTGCCTTACCCCACGGCATATCGTTTGGCGACCAAGGGCCTTGCGCTGGCGTAGCCATGCCAGTGCAGTAGCCGTTGAGGCGGCGCCCCATGGGCCCTGGCAGGCGCTTGCGCCTTCCATTCAACAGTGTGTTCAGGTGGCCGCCGTGGTGCAGGAGACACCTGAGATCTGCTCTTTCTATTTAAAGAGTGTCCGACAAGACAAGGCGCTGGGGCCCTTTGAAGCGGGCCAGTTTATTACGCTACACGTGCCGCGCCTGGATGGCACGGCGTTGGTACGCAGCTATACGCTTTCGGGTAACAGCCAGCAGGCCGATTATCGCATCAGTGTGAAGGCCGATGGTGAGGGCTCGCACTACGTACACAGCGCGCTTCAGGTGGGTACTGAACTAGCTGTGAGTATGCCAATGGGGTCATTCACGGCAGAGGCTAGCGGCTCAGGGCGTGCCCATTGGGTGCTGCTGGGAGGCGGTATCGGTATTACGCCCATATTGAGCCTGGCCCATGAATTGACTGGCGCAGGCCGTGGCCTGGTAACGTTAGTACAGAGCGTGCGCGATGTGGCCGAGGCGCCTTTCGGTGAAGAACTACTCGACCTTGAGGCGCGAGGGCTGCGTTTGCAGCGGCATGTCACCAGAACTACAACTGCCCTCAATGGATGGATGGCAGGCCGGGTTTCACTGGGGCAGGTGTTTACCGATCAGGTGCTGTCAGAAGTACAGCTGTACCTATGCGGCCCCGCCGCCTTTGTAGAGCGCTACCACCAGGAGGCGCTGGAGCTCGGACTCTCATCGGGGCAAATACACACAGAAGCGTTCGGCCCCTCGGCGCTGACCCAAACATACGCTGTGCCCGTCGCAGAACAAGCGGTAGAAGTTAGCTTTGCCAATTCAAGCGTAGTCGCCCACTGGCAGCCGGGCGAAAGCCTGCTGGAAACCGCCGAAAAAGCGGGGTTACAGCCTGCCTATGGGTGCCGCAGTGGCAGATGTGGCGAGTGCGCCTGCACGCTGGTGCGGGGGGAGGTGACCTACCCCAATGGCATATCCGCGCCAGAGGGGGAGATTCTGCTGTGCAGCGCCCGCCCAGCGGTTAACTCGGGGAGGGTAGAGATTACGCTGCCTAACGGTTAATCGCGCCTCTATCGATTAGAAGGTTCCAGGGTAGGCACCGCCATCGAGCAGGATGTTCTGCCCTGTTAGATAGCCTGCATGCTCGCTGCACATAAAGGCACAAAAGGCACCAAACTCCTCGGCGGTGCCGAATCTCCGCGCAGGAACCCCTTGGGCACGCTGCTCACGTACCTGCTCGATATCTTGCTGATTCTTCTCGGCGACCTTCTTGAAGTTGCCGCGCAGGCGGTCGGTATCAAAGGAGCCGGGCAGTAGGTTGTTGATCGTGACGTTGTGCGAGGCGAGTTGCGGTTGGCGAGCAAGACCCGCGACGAAGCCGGTTAGCCCACTGCGCGCTCCGTTGGATAACCCGAGAATGTCGATGGGTGCTTTTACCGCGCCCGAGGTAATATTGACCACACGTCCAAAGCCGTTGGCGGCCATACGGTCTACCGTGGCCTTGATCAGCTCAATAGGCGTGATCATGTTGGCATCCACGGCCTGTATCCACGCCTCCCGACTCCAGTCGCGAAAATCACCCGGCGGCGGCCCGCCGTTATTGTTGATCAGAATATCGATCTGTGGGCAGGCGGCCAGCAGCGCCTCGCGTACCTCCTCGCGCCCGATATCCC
The DNA here is from genome assembly GCF_014697095.1 of Vreelandella titanicae. Taxonomy (NCBI): domain Bacteria; kingdom Pseudomonadati; phylum Pseudomonadota; class Gammaproteobacteria; order Oceanospirillales; family Halomonadaceae; genus Vreelandella; species Vreelandella titanicae. The sequence goes on from NZ_CP059082.1 coordinate 1,435,249, forward strand.
CAGCCACAGGGCGAACTTCGATGGCTGGATTAAGGGCCCGCAACGCGTCGGCGGTCTTTTCGAGCACCTCGGCATTGCGTGAATTAATGGCCAGGTTGACGCCTTCTTTGGCCAGCGCTTCGGCGCAGCCTCGACCCAACCCTTTGCTCGCTGCGCATACCACGGCCCAGCGTCCCGCTATTCCAAGATCCATACCATGTACTCCTGTGTGTTCGATATTTGCGCTCAACGTGACGAATAGCCACCGTCTACCGGTAATAGTACGCCCGTTATAAAGTTTGCGCCCGGTGAAGCCAAGAACAGCGCTGGCCCAGCGAGGTCGTCGGGTTTGCCCCAGCGGCCCATGGGCGTGCGTCCGACGAGTTCCGCCGAGCGTTCGCTGTTCTGGGTGAGTGCTGCCGTCAAGTCGGTGGCAATCCAACCTGGCGCAAGGGCATTGACGCGAATACCATCGCTGGCCCAGGCGATCGCCAACGACCGTGTGAGTTGGGCCACGCCGCCCTTGGAAGCAGAGTAGGCCGGGGCATGGCCGCTGCCAAAAAACGACAGCATAGAGGCGGTGTTGATAATGCAGCCACCCGCTGCCTTGAGGGCTGCATGCGCGGCATGACAACAGCGCTGTGTACCATTGAGGTTGATGTCGATGACCTCAGAAAAGCCTTTGGGTGTGAACTCCTTGCCGTCACGCTGGATGACGCCAGCGCAGTTCACCAGCACATCCAATGTTGGGAACGCCGCGAAGAAGCGCTCAACCTGGGCCGGGTCACGCACATCGAGTTGGTGTCGGTCGGTTACGTCTTCGGCTTGCTGTTCGCTCTTAGGCTCGATGCCGGTGACGTGGACTTCGTCACCCTGGGCGGCAAACGCCAGCGCGATCGCCCGACCAATGCCGGTAGTCCCGCCAATAACGATAACAGTGTTCATATCGCTCCTTTTTAGAACGTGAAAAGGGGGGTAGGTCGCAAAATGGGTCGGTTAAGCTGAGGTAGCTGACGCACGTGTCTGCCAGGCCGAGCGAACGCTGGAGACGATAATGGCCAGCCACACCAGCAATGCGAGCCCACCCAACATGGCGGCGATGGGGCGTTCGAAGAGCACTAGCAGTTCGCCATTGGCTTTGATCATTGAGCGCATAAAGTTGCTCTCCACTACCGGGCCGAGAATCACTGCCAGGATCATGGGGCCGATAGGGAAGTCGTTCTCCACCAGAAAATAGGCCAGCAGGCCCAGCCCAAGCATCAGCCAGACATCCAGCAGGCTGTTGTTGGCAGCGAAGGCGCCTACGATACAAAACAGCAAAATCAGCGGGTAAAGCACGCTGGAGGGCACCGCAAGGATATGGCGCGCGCCGCGTATAGCGAGCAGGCCAAGAGGTAACAACAGCAGGTTAGCCAGGATAAACACGATGAAAATGGCGTTGACCAAGGTGGCGCTGGAAGTGAAAACGTCTGGCCCTGGCGTAATGCCTTTCATCATCAGTACACCGATAATAATGGCGGTGATAGTGTCGCCTGGGATGCCGAACACCAGGGCGGGAATGTAGGCACCCGAGAGTGCTGCATTATTCGCCGAGCTGGCCGCGACCAGCCCTTCGGGATGCCCGGTGCCATACTTCTCGGGCGTGCGCGAGAGCTTGCGCGACAAGGCGTAGCTGATCCAAGAAGCGATATCGGCACCCGCACCGGGCAGTGCGCCGATCAGCGTGCCGAGTACGCCACTGCGTGCGATCCCTGCCTTGTATTGCCACATCAGGCCGCCCACACCGCTAAAAGGCTTCTCCACTGGTGGGGGCGGTGGAAAGTGGGTGTGGCCAATTTCGGGCATGCGCCGCAGTAGCTCGGCGACGGCAAACAGGCCTATCAATACTGGTAGAATTGAGATGCCGCTGAGCAGATCAGAGATACCGAAGGTAAAACGGATCTGGCCTGAAACTGAGTCCATGCCCACCATGGCGATTAACAGGCCGATGAGCATTGAAATTGCACCTTTAAGCGGGTCCGCGCCGGATACCAGTACGGCGCAGGAAAGCCCGAGCAGTGCCAGCCAGAAGTACTCGTCGCTGGTAAAGCGAAGAGCGAAGTCGGCGACCAGTGGAGCGAAAAACGCCAGAATTGCCACCCCGATGAGCCCGCCAACGACCGAACACGCCAAGTTGACGCCGAGCGCCTGGCCGATCTTGCCCTGACGGCCCATCAGGTAGGCTTCTTCGGTATAAGCCGCCGAGGCGGGGGTGCCGGGGATGCGTAGTAAGGCACCGGGGATGTCGCCGGCTACGATGGCCATCGCCGTGGCGGCCACGATAGCGCTGATCGCCGGGAGCGGCTCCATGAAAAAGGTTACCGGGACGAGTAAGGCGGTGGCCATGGTCGCAGTCAGGCCAGGAATGGCGCCGATCAGCAGGCCGAATAGCGAAGCGCCGAGGATCACCGCGAGGACATCCCAGGCGAACACCATGCCTAACGCTGCTTGTAGTTCCGCCATTAGTAGATCACCTCTTCGAGAATGCCCAGATCAAGCGGCACGTGCAGCAACAGGGCGAAAACACTCCATACCACCGCACTTGCCACAATGGCGACGATAACGGCCATCCCCCAGCGGCCGTCAGACAACCAGCCAATCAATAATGCGAGCATTAAGGGCGCTACCAGCGGGAAGCCGAGCAGCGGTGTTAGCAACACGTAACCAGCAACGGCGGCGATAACAGCGAGCAGGCATGTCAAGGTGCGCGACAGCGTCACCTGCCCCTGCCAAATGAACAGTGCTCCACGCTGCTGCCAGCCACGCAGAGACAGTAGCAGGCCAAGCCCAACCAGAAAGGTGCCGATGATGGTGGGAAAAGTGCCGGCCCCGTAGGGCTGGCGCGCTAACGGCGGGAAATCCTTGGAGGCCCATATAGTAACGGCGCCAAGCAGCGCCATTACCAGCCCCAGCAAGAGGTCGTTGATGCGCATGGTGTTATTCTGCCAGGCCCAACTTATTGATTATCTCGCCGTTGTTTTCGTCGGCTTCAGCCATGAAGTTGCGAAAGCCTTCCGGGCCTTCCCACTGCATGCCGAAGCCCTGATTGGTCATGAACTCCTGGAATTGGTCAGATTCATAGACGGCTTCTGCGGCCTCGGCCAGAGTATCGACCACATCATCGGGCAGTCCTGCGGGGCCGATCAAGCCACGCCAAGTACCTGCCGCCCACTCATCGCCAGTGACTTCTTCAGCAGTGGGGATGTCAGGGAAAGCATCAAGACGCTCGTTGGCGAACACAGCAAGCGTTCTCACGCGCTTCGCGTCGCGCATGGATTCAGCCTCAGGCAGCGAGGAGAACACGAAATCCACGCCACCGGCGGCGAGTTCCTGGAGGCCCGGGGCAGCGCCTTCGCTCGGGACGAGTGAAACGGTGTTGGGATCAATACCCTGCTGGTTCAGAAAACCCGCGAATGCTAGGTGATAGGCGGCACCTGGCGCAGAGCCTGAGACAGTGTATTCGTTGGGATTGGCTTCAATGTCTTGAAGGGCACTGTCTAGATCTTCCCAGTCTGATTCGGCGCTGACGTTAAATGCCGCGGCGTCGAGATTGATCAACGCAATCGGCGACAGATCCTCATACGAGATTTGAGAGCTGCCAATGTGTCGATAGGTGGTGATCTCGGCGGTCACCAGGCCAAGGGTATAGCCATCCGGCTCGGCGTTGGCCATTACCGTGTGACCCACCACGCCGGCGCCGCCGGTGCGGTTGACCACATTGACCGTTTGACCAAGCTCTTCCTGCAACCCGTTGGCCAATTGGCGGGCCACTGCATCGGTGCCGCCGCCCGCTGACCAGGGGACGATCAGTTCAATCGGTTTTTCGGGGTAGTCGGCTTGGGCAGTGCCGATGGATAAGGCGAAGGCGGCCAGGCTGATGGTTACGGCTAGCGGGGTTTTGTTGAATATCATGAGGGTGCTCCTGTCGTGTTTTTGTTGTTGGCATTAGGGCCTTAATTCATGCGTTGGGTTTTTAAGGGAACATCTCGCTTTAGCGAATGAACCGGTCGACATAGTCACGGCCAAGCCCGCAGCTTTCATAGTGCTTGCGGCACATGTCGACCTTGGTGAAGACATCTTCGAACCCGAGGTGCTTGCCCCATGGGTCAACGTAATACATGACACCGTTGACCTGAAAGAGCGTGATCATTTCCTCGACATCCTCGTCGACGACCAGGGTGTGGGTCTCACCTGGAGGCTCGTAGACATAGCTACCCTCGGTAGCCACCCAGTCATGTTCGAGATACCGCCATTTGCCTTTGAGCACCATGCCATGCACCGGGTTGGGGTGACGGTGGCGGCTGAGCACGCCAGACTTGCGAACACGCAGTAGGTTGACCCAGTAGCCCTGGGACACGTTCAGACACAGCGGACGGAAATCAACGTTTTCCGCTTGCGGCACCCAGATACGTTCATCCTGGGGAAGGGCGTGCGGCTCGACAATTTCTAGAGCGGCCTCAGCGGGTTGCGGATATTGGTAAGGCATCCGCTGATGATCATCAGCTTGAACCGGCATATTCCCTCCGTCCACAATGTGGACATAAAGATCATAATATGGACAATATGTTTTTAAGGTAAGAGCCAGGGCGAGATGCGTCAATTGACCGTGACGGATTACTGGTTAGACATTCGTATTATTTGAAGAGGCGATTAATGACGGCTGACGACGAAGAGCGAGTGCCGCGGCCCAACGTCCAGGGTGCCGCCGCGGTGACCAAAGGACTGCGCTTGCTGCAAGTGATAGCTGAGCTTGGCGTTGACGCGACCATCCGTAACATCCAGGCACGCCTGGGAATGCCCCGGCCTACGGTCTACCGGTTGCTGAACACGCTCGAACAGGAGCGGTTTGTCGAACGTAACCCTTTAGGTGGAGAGTACGTACTGGGTCGCGAGTTGCTGCGTCTCACTCATCAATCGCTGGCGCGGAGCAGCTTGCAGGAACGCGCTCGGGCCACTTTACGCGCCATTGGTAAGCAGACCGGTGAAACGGTGCACTTGGGCGTACCATTTGGCTGTCATATGACTTTCGTTGATAAGGTGGAATCGCCCGAAGCGGTGCGCATGGCTTCGTATATCGGCATGCCAGTGCCAATGCATTCTACTTCGGTAGGTAAGGCTTATCTCGCCGCCCTCGACGAGGCAACCCGTGAGCAGTATCTGGCTCAATTGACCTTAGAGCCTGTCACACATCGCACCTGCACGACGCTTGAGGCGTTACGCAATGAACTCACGCTGACGCGAGAACGTGGTTACGCAATCGATGACCAGGAAAATGAACTAGGCATTATCTGCTTCGGTCAGGCAGTTCGCGGCGCCGATGGTCGCGTTGAAGGGGCTATCAGCGTCAGCGTGCCACGCTATCGACTGCCTGATGATGGGCATCAACGTATATTGGAGTGTATCCATTCGCTATGCAGTGACGCTGGCTTGGTGTAGTGCCTTGGCTTAAGGCGTAATGAGCATTAATTAAATAGAGTGTAGTGCTGTAGGCAAGTCGTGATTAGCTAATATTATTGCGAAATGCCTAAGTCTCTTCGGTAATGGCACTCGCGTAAGCAGTGCCCTCCCAGCGGCGCACTCGGGGAGGTTAAATATCATGATTGTGTAGTCGGTAGCTATGGGGGTAAAAAATTCGATTAGCTTGCTAACATCAGTCTATCATGCTGATTCAATTTTGCGATCCTTACGGCTAGCTCATGGATATACTGGATAAACGTGCTTTCTATTTGTTGGAGGTGAACAGCTGTGGCGGTATTCGCGCAGCGGCAGAGCATCTGCATATCAACCCTTCCGTGGTGAGCCGTCAAGTACGAGGCCTCGAACGAGACTTGGGTATGGCGCTGCTAGAACGGCAGGGGCGTCATGTCATGCTGACGGAAGCGGGCCAATTGGTGGTGGATAGTTTTCTAGCTCAGCGGCGGTTGAACTCAGAGCTGGGGGATACGCTGTCTCGTCTGCGTAACATGCAGGCGGGGAAAGTGGTGGTATCTGTAGGTGATGGCTTTGTGGATAGCTTCATCAATTACGTGATGCGACGGGTTTCGAAGCAGTATCCAGATGTGCTAATCGAGATAAAAACAGGTATTTACTATCCACGCGAACCCCATGAAATGGTGGCTAACGACGAGGTTGATATTGCTATTACCTATGGTCCAGTTTCTGATCCGAGACTCATTGTGCACTCTTTTGAGCGAGGGCCGCTGTGTGCTCTGGTTGCACTGTTTCATCCCCTCGCCAGTCAGGAAAGTGTTTCGGTAGCAGAGCTATTAAAGCATAAGCTAATTTTTCTACCGGACGTGTCGGGTTCGCAGCAATTTGTCAATTCACTGTTTAGCGCCGCCGGGCAACCGGCAACGCCCAGCTATCGCTGCAACTTACATTCCGTTTCACGGAGAATGGCGAGTGCGGGTGTTGGGGTGTCATTTATGACGGCGGCGGCTGCGCGCAATGAAATAGAGTCTGGGTTACTTAAAGCGGTTCCCATTCAGCATCCTATGGCTGCCAGCAGTCAGGGCAACCTAGTGCGCCGAGTCGGCAGAAGGCTGTCGCCTGCTGCCGACTATCTGTGGAAACTTATGCTGACAATGCAGTGATGCTTAGCGGCATCAGTTAGCCATCATGTAAACGCCGGGGCCAATCGGCCATCCCATGGCTAGCCAGAACATCAGAAACGCAGACCAGGCGATCAAGAAGCTCAAGGCAAGTGGAAGCATGGTGGCGATGAGCGTGCCTAATCCCATATCAGGCTTGTAGCGCTGCATATACACCAGGGCGACCGAGAAGTAGGGGCTCATTGGGGAAATGATGTTGGTACTAGAATCACCGATGCGGAACATCGCCAATACAAAGGCGGGATCAAAGTCGATCATCATTAGCATGGGTACGAAGACCGGCGCCATTAATGCCCACTGTGCCGAGCCACTGGTCATAAAGACGTTAAGTACCGCGCTCATCGCAATAAACGCACCTACTAGCGGAAGCCCAGTAAACCCGGTGCTTTGTAGAATGTTTGAGCCTTCAATGGCAATGTACTGACCAAGCTCCGACCAACGGAAGTAGGCAATAAATTGCGAAATGGCAAAGAACAGCACGAGGGTGGGTGCCAGATCGCTAGCTGACTCGGCCATGTGTTTGGGCACGTCACGGCTACTGGTGATCTTGCTGGTAGTGATGCCATAAACCAGCCCAATAGTGACGAAGTAGATAAACATAAGCGGCACCAGCGAGCGTAGGAACGGTGATGGAATCAGGCCGCCCTCTTCATTACGCAGTGGCGATGCCTCCGGTACCACGGCTATTAGCACCAGCGCGAGATAAAGCAAAGTGGCAATGCCGACACGCTTGAGGCCTCGCTTTTCTGCCTCAGTCAATTCTGGTTTGACGATATCAGTTTTAAAGTCCTTGCCCATCGGCAGGGTACGTTGAAGTCTGGGCTCCACTATTTTATCGACAATCAAGGTGCCCATAGTCGCAAGTACAAATACTGAGCAGGCCACGAAATAGTAGTTGTCGATCGGTGACACATAGGCTCCAGGGTTGACTAAACGCGCAGCGTCAGTGGTAATGCCGGCAAACAGTGCGTCCCCTACGGTAATGAAGAGGCTAGCATCAAACCCCGCTCCAGCGGCAGCGTAGGCAGCTGCTGCACCGGCAATCGGATGTCGCCCAACCGAGTAGTACACCATAGCCGCTAAGGGAATTAAGATTAGGTAGTTGGCGTCTGATGCGATGCTGCCGCAAATGCCGGCCATAAATACACAGAAGGTAAGCAGAGAGGGTGGCGCTTTCGCCACACTGACCTGCATCAACGTTGACAACAGGCCGACTTTATCCGCCAAGCCAATGCCAAACATGACGACTAGAATCAGTCCCAGTGGGGGGAAGTTGACAAAGTTACTGACCACACTGGTCAACATGAACTCGATCCCATCCGATGAGAGCAGGCTGCGAACGTAAACCTCTGCATCGGTTTGGGGATTAATCGCAGAAACACCCAAGGTAGCGAGTATGGCGGAAATCATCACGACAATAGCCGCTAGAATGGTAAACAAAATAAAGGGGTGGGGCAGCTTATTGCCCACTCGTTCTATAGAAGAGAGTACGCCTTGCATCATTTTGACCCTTATTTTTAAACGTTATTTTTAAACCTGATGGCTTGGTAAAGGACTATTAGTAAGTGGGTTTTTAGTGCTTGGTTAGCAGTTCTTTGGCTAGGGCTACGAACATTCCGCCTGCCACTGGTAGGATTTGATCATTGAAGTCATAACGCTCGTTGTGCAGGTAAGCACCTTCGCCGTTGCCGACAAAAAAGAAGCAGCCAGGTACTTCCTGGAGATAAAAAGCAAAGTCCTCTGCGCCCATGGTGGGCATATAGTCCAACTGCTGAATATCATTGCTCACGGTGTGCTTGGTGGCTATAGACAGCACTCGTTCCGACCAGGCTTGATCATTGACTAGCGGGGGGACTTGGTGCAGGTGCTCCATATGGTAATAAGCACCATGCGCTGCACAAACACCTTGGGTCACTTGCTCAAGTTTTCCCGCCAATGCTTCTCGGGAAGAGGGTCGGTCGCTACGAATATTAACCAGTAGCTCGGCGTGGCCGGGAATAACGTTGGCAGCATCGCCAGCATGGAAGGAAGCTACTGTAATAACGCCCGCTTCCAGTGGCGATTTATGACGCCCTACCAGCCCCTGCAACTGTTGCACCAGCGATGAACCTATATAAATAGGATCTACCGCCAGGTGCGGCATGGCTGCGTGGCCAGAGACGCCTTCTATAGTGACTTTATAAGTGTCGTTTCCTCCCATTGCCGGGCCAGGTTTAACGAACAGCTGACCGGCAGGAAAGCCTGGGCGGTTATGGTAGCCAAACACGGCGTCCACTTGTGGGTTTTGTAGCACGCCCGCTTTAACCATTAAATCGGCACCGTTTCCACCTTCTTCGCCCGGCTGAAACAGCAGTTTGATATGGCCGCACAGCTCGTCCTGCATTGCCATCATAGTTTCTGCGGCAAGCAGCAGTGTGGCGGTATGTCCATCGTGGCCGCAGGCGTGCATTAGACCTTCTCGCTGGGAACGGTGGGCAAAGGCGTTGGTTTCATTAATCGGCAGTGCGTCCATATCGGCACGAAAAGCAAGCACGGGCCCTTCCCGACCTGTATCCAGTTCCGCCATGACACCAGTGGTGGCGATGCCTTCCGTTACTTGATAACCAAGTTCGCTAAGCCGCTTGGCAACGAGTCTCGCAGTATCGTTTTCTTGGAATTTAAGCTCTGGGTTCTGGTGAAGCTTATGCCGCAGTTCGGTGGCTTCATGCAGTTGCTGTTTTGAAAATACTTGCTCTGAAAACATGTCCTGTCCTTGCCGTTATCGATGTATTTTTTGGCGCTTTTACGTTAAGCGACTTGGCAGGCAGAAAAGAGGCAGTTGAGTAACGAGTTTGTTGCTTTGAAAGCAACATTGGTGGGGGAAGTGACCCCTTGCATAGTTGCACAAGCTATAGCGCAGTGTTCAGGGAGACGAGGATTAGCGACGAACCTATCGTCAAACGTTGAACGACCAAACGACAAGCCGCGGTGATGATGGATATTTTAAAGGCAAAACCACGGCCGTAGGGTGGCTCATGAGTATTCGCTCAGTGTCTCCGAAGTCGATGGTGGGGTCGAAGAGAACCAGCGCAACATAGCGAATGGTTTCCGAGCATGCCCGAAGGATTTCTGTGGACAGTATGAATCCGAGCGGCGGGAGCCAGGGAGACTCCGGGCGAGGCCCTGCATACCGAAGCACGAAGCGTTCCATGCTCTTGTCGAAGTGGTTGCCATGGATGCCTTCTTAGAGGCCACTATTACTACCAAAGTATACCGTGATGATTGAGGCCCTATGAGCTATCGTGTGCATTGTGGTATGCAAAGGTATTCAAAAGTATTCGTTTGCAGGTGTTAGCTTGATTAGCACTCTTGGTTTGTTTGGCCTGAGGACGACGGATGACCTCATGTGTAAAAACGTGGCCGAAGGGGCTGATAAGAAGGTGTTGGAGTGTGAACTACCTGCTGATGAGGTGACGTTTGCCGATGCGCCCGTAGTGATTATTAGACAGCCAAAACACGGCCTTTGAGTCGTTATTAACATTGGCGCACTGAGGTTTATCATGGCGACATTACAGGAACACAGAACCATGACAGGTCATATTGAACAACCCGGCCTGATAAGAGCGTTGGATAAGGTTTGTAGATGCCTGGAAAACGCTCTTATTTTTGTTGCCGGATCTATGATTATTTGCGCCATGGCAATTACTTTTGTCGATGTCGTAATGCGTTATATCTTCAACTCGCCGCTTAATTGGTTTTTTAACCTAATCACCATGTACCTTCTTCCAGGGTCTTATTTTCTGGCGTTCTCTTATGCGTTGAGAACGGGAAGCCATCTGAAGGTTGATTATTTCAAAAGCAAGCTGCCTTTAAAATTTACCAGCTTTTGCCTTTTGGTCTTCGGCCTCATCGCCACATTGATGTTTAGCTATATTGCTTATACCTATTCTTTAAGGGCATACAGTGCCTGGCAAGAGAACGAGATCGTTTATGGCGTTGTGAGCTGGGTTGTTTGGCCGTCTGAATTTATTATCGCTATCGGCTCCTTTGTTTTCTCGTTCAGGTTGTTAATAACAACAATAAATAACTATGTTTCTAAAGGGGGCGAGCTGTGATGGTCATTGCTTTATCTTTTCTCTTTCTGTTTTTTCTTTTGATAATAGGCATTCCGGTTGCAATCAGTCTTGCGATATCCGGTGCTTTGGGCATTTTTCTAACCAATGGGATAGATGTCCTGCTGGGGATCCTATCGGCTTCGCCAGGCTCTGCTCTGACGACCTACGAGCTGCTCACCATTCCGATGTTTATCCTCATGTCGGAATTTATGGGGGTCAGCGGTATCACCGGCTCCCTGTTTAGCGCCATTGCCAAGTGGACAGACAAGATACAGGGTGGCGTGGGGATTGCTGCTGTTGTCACAGGTGCTGCTTTTGGTGCAATTTCTGGCTCCAGTACAGCGGCTGCAGCCACGCTGGGGAAAATCAGCACGCCCGCCATGCAGGCTGAGGGGTATTCTCCGAAAATGGCTGGCAGTATTGCCGCTATTTCGGGCACTATTGCCATGCTGATTCCTCCCAGTGTCGCACTGATTTTCTATGGGCTGCTCAGCGGGGTTAGCATCAGTGACCTTCTGATTGCTGGCATAGTGCCTGGCATATTGGTGACGCTCACTATCGCCATTACCATCAAGATTCTGATCATCCGAAATCCAGTAGCCTCTAATAATAAGACCTATAGCTTCCGCGAAAAGCTGACAGCACTGAAGGTAGCTACCCCCTTTCTGATGCTGTTCAGCGTTGTTACGGGATTAATCTACACTGGCATTGCCACACCCGTTGAGTCCTCTGCTTTGGGTGCACTAGGCGCACTTTTGCTTGCTTTGAAATCAGGCAATCTCAATGCTGAAGCATTCAAAAATGCCGTTATAAATACGTGCTGCATTTCTGCCATGATCGGCCTTATTGTTGTTTGTGCACATGTTTTCGGTTACTTCATAACCATGACCGGCATCACCCGAAACTTAGTCAACTATGTGGGACTGCTGGATGTTTCGCCATACCTTATCTTGTTCTTTCTGGTGATCCTCTATCTGGTGCTGGGGCTGTTCCTAGACCTGATCTCTATTCTGATTCTCACCATTCCTGTGGTTCTTCCGGTTGTCGTCTCGCTCGGGTTCGATCCGATCTGGTTCGGTGTGATCGTTATTTTGTTGGCTGAGATCGGTATTGTCACACCACCGGTCGGCATGAACGTCTTTGTGGTGGCGAAAGTGGCCAATGTGCCTGTCGAGGAGCTTTTCTCAGGCGTCATACCCTACATCGTCATGCTGCTTGGTTTGATCGCTTTGTTAATAGCATTTCCACAGATTGTGCTGTGGCTTCCATCAACGGCTATGTACTGACGCGTAATGTTGGTAACTAGTCTTCGCCAATTTGTAGGAGTTTGGGTCAACGATAGATAGGGTTCATCTATATAAAGGTGGGTTAAGGTTTAAGCTTGTTGTAAAAACGTTATACCTATCATCAATGCACCATGCATTATTGGAAGATTTTGTTTATCCCGCTGTATTCATTAATGACTGGCACAAAAACTGAAGAGCGATAAAAGGGAGTACCATCATGAATAACTATAAAAAGCACCTTCCACTGCTGTTGACGGGTGTTTTGGCATGCGGTTCAGTCTCCGCGGCAGAGGTTGAACCAGTGACATTGAAGTTTGCCGAATGGCTGCCCACCACTTCTTTTGCCATAGAGTATGGGGCCAACCCGTTTATGGAAAAGGTGGCGGAGCTCTCCGACGGACAGATACAGTTCGACTTTTATCCGGCAGAACAACTTGGGCGTGGTTCTGAATCTCTGACCTTATTGCAGACAGGTGTGGCGGATATTGCCAACGTATCTCCGGCTTATATACCGGAAAAGCTCCCTTTGTCTGGCGTTGTTGAGCTACCGGAAATCGTAAAAAACTCCTGTAGCGCGGCGGATAGCTTCTATGAGATGGCCCAGCCAGGTGGGGCTATTTATGAAGCGGAGTTCAAGCGGCATCACATCCGCCCTCTTTGGGTGGGCAATATGGGGCGCTATCGAATACTGACCAACAACAGCGATATTTCGTCGCTCGATGACTTGAATGGTCTGCGAATGCGTACTGCCGGTGGACCTATGACACTCACCGCTGATGCTCTGGGTTCAAGCCCTGTCACAATGCAGGCTTCAGACGTACTAACATCACTCTCTCGCGGTACGCTGGATGGTGTGTATTACCCGCTTCGAGGCATCCTGGACTATGGCCTTGCACCAGCACTGGATCAATTAATTCCGAACTTCTCCGTCGCTAGCTTTGGTCTCACCTACTCGATTAGTGACCGAGTGTGGGAGCGCCTGTCACAGCAGCAACAGGATATTCTGGTAGAGGCAGGAAGGTACGCTATGCAAACCTACTGTGATTACGTGGATAACTCTGAACCGGAAATCATCCAGACACTTGAGGAGGAGTACGGTATTGCCCAAGTGCCCCTATCTGATAGCGATCTTGAACAAGCACACGCCAACCTTGAAGGCGTCTATGACCGCTGGGCAGAACCCTTGAAAGCGCGCGGCCTGCCAACTCAAGAGGTAATTGAAGGTATGCAGTAAGTGGTGTCGCCGGGCTCAGCAAATGGCCCGGCAGTTTTAGGCGGGTGTGCAGGGCTGCGGGAAAAGCAGGCAGTTCACAGGAGAGATGACATGAGCAGAACAAAATTGCAGGGCAAGGTGCTAGCCAGTGGACTGGCGTTTCCTGAAGGGCCGATTGCCATGGAAGATGGCAGCATATTAGTCGTGGAGATTCAAAGAGGCCGCTTGACGCGTGTCCTACCTGACGGCGAGCTACAGACCGTGGCGGAGGTGGGTGGGGGGCCAAATGGGGCGGCTCTCGGGCCGGATGGGCACTGTTATATCTGCAACAATGGTGGATTCAGTTGGCGTACTGACGATGGCTACAGCCGACCTACCGGCGCTGCATCCGATTATGACGGCGGTTCGATTCAAAGAGTCAACCTTGTCACCGGCTCTGTTGAGACGCTTTACACCCACTGCCAGGGCGTTCCGCTGCATGGCCCTAACGATATCGTTTTTGACGATCAGGGTGGTTTCTGGTTTACCGACTTTGGCAAGAAATTTGATGACCGCATTATGCTGGGTTACCTCTACTATGCCCGATGCGACGGTAGCTCGATTCGCCGCGCGGCAAAGCATCTGCTGACGCCCAATGGGGTTGGCCTGTCGCCAGATGGGCGTATGTTGTACGTCTCTGAAACCGAAACCAGTCGGCTTTGGCGTTATCCGATCACCGCGCCCGGTGAGCTGGGTCAGGAGCCTTGGCCATCTCCCAATGGCGGCAAGTTGGTTCACGGCCTGCCGGGCTATCAGCGCCTTGACTCTATGGCTTTGGAAGAGAGTGGTAACATTTGTGTCGCCACCCTGGTGGATGGGGGGATCAGTGTTTTTTCTCCGCAGGGGGATTTGCTGGAGTTTCATGAAGCCCCTGAAGGGTATTGCACTAATATCTGCTTTGGTGGATCGAACTTGCAGACTGCTTACATCACGCTATCAGGTTATGGTCAGCTGTTAGCTGTCCCTTGGCCACGCCCTGGTTTGCGTTTAAATAATCAATAACTTCACCAGAGAGCAGGTGCTTTGGAAGTGCTTGAATAAATGGATGTGGCAGGATGTAAATCACAACAGCGATTGCTGATTAGCCAGCCAGTAATGGTTGGCTTGAGCACCTCGGCGTAGACGTTCAGCGACGTGCGTCAGCCCAGCCTCTTGAGTAAGCCACTGAGCGCTTCTTGTTTCCTGCCTGCATGCAGACTGGCAGATCCGTGCTTCTTAGCAGGTGCTGTCGGTCTATGGCCCGTTGGTGTCGAGGGGCGGCAAAGTCGTCCGCTCTACCCATCTTCTGGGTGATCTCGGCACTCCTCACTACCTCTATTGCGCTGATCGCCACGCCAGTGGGCTTGCTGCTCCAAGTCCCCCTCTCATTGAGATCGACAACCCCTTGAGGCTGCAGGTTTGTGAGTGCTTATAAACGTACCACACACCCTGAGCGGCCAACGGCTAATGGTCATTGTCACAGGCGCGTACATCCGGTCAGTGCATGGTGCCTGGCGGGGCGCTTTTGTTCAGGCGTTGTTATGGCGCTCGGATCGTTTCCTTCAGAATGTGAGTAGCGGTTAGTTATCGGTTTTTTGCCCTGCATTGCGACCAAAGTATGTCGTGATAGTTGCAGCGCTATAGGCTAGTGTGTGTATTATAGTATCCAACGGTATTCAAGAGTATTCTTATTGGAGGTGTTGGTTTGATTAGTACTATTGGTTTTATTGGCCTGGGGGCAATGGGTGAGCCCATGTGTAAAAACCTGGCCAAAGGGTCTGGTAAGAAGGTGTTGGCCTATGACCTTGCCTCTGAGCCGCTGGAGAGACTGGCGGCTGAGGGTGTGCAGAAGGGCGAGGACGCTCTGCAAGTGGCGCGCGAGAGTGATGTCCTCTTCCTGTCTTTGCCAAGTGGCCAGCATGTAAAAAGCTTGATGCTAGGAGAGGACGGCATTGCCAATGAACTCAAGCAAGGCGCTACAGTCGTCGACCTGAGCACAACCTCCGTAGAGGATGCCAGGTGGTTAGAGCGTGAGCTGCAGGCCTACAAGGTGAAGTTTGCCGATGCGCCTGTCGCGCGCACTCGGCAGGCTGCGATTGATGGCAACTTGTGCGTCATGGTGGGTTGCGCCGAAACCATTTACGGAAATATTAAAGAGCTTCTGCAGCACATTGCATCAGACATTATTCATTGTGGAGATGTTGGCGCCGGCCAGTTGGCCAAGATTCTGAATAACATGGTGCTCTTCGATACTGTGGCCAGCCTGTCCGAGGCATTGGTGATTTGTGAGAAAAGTGGTGCCGACCCTAAAAAGATTTTTGAAGCTATGTCGTTAGGGTCCGCAGATAGCTTTGCCCTGCGCAACCATTGCATGAAATTCATGCTCGAAAATGATTTCCCAGAAAAAAAATTCCCTACCTCATATGCATTAAAAGACCTCAGCTATGCGCTGGAACTGGCAGAGAATTACGGCTTGACGTTGGGAATGGCAGAAAATACGAAGTCCCTATTTCAGAAAGCTATAAAGGAAGGATACGGAGAGCAGTACTTTCCGGTCATCGTCAATAGTATGCGCAATGACTGAGTTTAGTCTTTAACGGAAAGTTAAATATATAACAATTACGAGAGGTGACTATGGCTTATACGAAGCAAGCATCCGTGCTGGCGGTGGTAATTTCCTTATGTGCAGCAGGCGTTGCCCATGCCGATACTCGATTGACGATTGGTTCTACATCCTCTTCGTCATCACATTATGGTTATTTCGTCGCCGTTTCGCAGATCATTAACGAGAATGTCGATGGTGTGCGCTCTTCCGTCATGGAGACGGGGGCAACCATTGATAACTTGAGAAGGATCAAACGTAATCAGGCCGATATGGGGTTAGTGACCACCAATGTTGCCTATGATGCCTATCACGGCGAGGGGGCGTTCGAGGGTAATGAAGTCCCCACTAATGTGCTATGGGTGTATGGCCCTTCGGCTCAGAATGTCGTAGTGAGAGCGGATGCTGGCCTGAACACTATTAGTGATCTGGAAGGTGTCAAATTCAACCCGGGTATTGTTGGATCGGGCACGGAAGCGACTGCCGAAGCGGTGTTTGATGTGATCGGTGTAACGCCTGACTATGTGCGTGGTTCCACAACCGACATGGTTAACCAGATCAAGGATAATCGTGTCAAAGGTTATGTGAAGAGCGGCAATGGCCGAATGCTGGATGCCTCCAGTATCGATATCGCCACTATGACCCCAGTTAATATTCTTGGCTTGAGCGATGAGCAGGCAGATGCCATTCGCCAGGAACTGCCTAGCTTGGGCATCATGAATATTGAAGAGAATGAGGCTGGTGATGGCTATCCGGCATATACCACCTGGGCGTATGGCAACACGGTAAGTTCAAGAGCTGACTTGGATGAAGAGGTTGCCTACAACATCGTTAAAGCTATCGTCGAGCATCAGGATGCTCAGGCGGCCGCTTTCTCAGTTTTAAAAGATGCAGATATCCCAGAGATGACAATTGAGCTTGCAACGACGCCTCTTCATCCCGGCGCTATTCGCTATTTTGAAGAGCAGGGATATGAAGTTCCTGAGCATCTTAAACCCTAAGTTGTGAAATAAAGAGTGGTCGTTTTTATGAAATAGAGCTGACTTGAGTGTTAGCTCTATTGCCTTCTGGCGTGAAGTTATCTTCATGGTGAGACTTATGTTAGAAGCTGTTGAATCGGAATCACAGCCTATAGAAAGCACATCATCCAGGCTTCCTGAGGTGATAAAAAAGCTGGTTGCATTCTCACTTGGCATGATGATCCTTTATACGGGGATCGCTGGTGCTTTTGATTCTCTTGTGCAGCGTTCGGTGATGCTGGCAAGTGTGATTTTATTGGCATTCATGGTGTATCCGCCAAGTATAAAAGGACGTTTTCTTTTCCTGGGGCGAGCCATTGATGGCTTGCTGTGCGTTTTTGCCATTGCCGCGTGCCTTTATGTGGCCTGGAATCAAAACCGCATCCTCACGCAGTTGCCCATCGCTGGGGTGGTGGATATCACCTTATGTGTATTTCTGGTGATCACGGTACTGGAAATATGCCGACGCTCCGTTGGGATCGCGTTTCCATTGATGGTGTTGCTGTCTCTGGCTTATGTCTTCTTTGGCGATAGATTGTCAGGTGATTTTGGACATCGTGGGTATGGCGTTGAGTTGGTTGTCGAAACCCTTTTCCTGTCGGATCTGGGGTTGTGGGGCATGCTGACGGGTATTGGCGCGACGGTTATTGCCTCTTTTGTGCTGTTTGGCGCTGTTCTTATCCGTACTGGCGGCAGTAAGGTCTTTATGGATCTTGCCATGATCTTTGCGGCTAACCGGGTTGGTGGGGCAGCCAAGATGGCAACTGTCGCCTCGGCAGCATTCGGTTCGGTAAATGGTAGTGCGGTAGCCAATGTGGCCACCACTGGTGCTATGACTATTCCCTTGATGAAAAGGATGGGCTATCCCGCACCGATTGCTGGTGCTGTAGAGGCGGTGGCTTCCACTGGTGGGCAACTGACACCACCGATTCTTGGTGCGGCGGCATTTATAATGGCCGAGACGTTGGGTGTCAGCTATCTGTCGGTGGCGTTGGCTGCTTTGATCCCTGCGTTGATGTTTTATTCCAGCGTGTTTATGACCATTCACCTAATCGCCTTGAGAAAGGGAATCGGCGGGCTGTCGGAAGAGAACGATGTGCCCAAGATTAGGGATGCCATTAAGCTTTCTAAATCAGCACCGCTGTTAGTTGGTCTTGGGGTGTTGGTGGTGATGGTGTTAAGCGGTCGCTCGGTCGCTTTCTCGGCCTCCTTGTCCATCGTGGGAATGCTGATTACCTATACGGTGGCCGTAATAGTCCGCGGCGAAGGCATCAAGCCGGTACTGAACACTTTTGTTGACTCGTGCGTGGATGCTGGTTACGGAATATTGATCATTATCACGATGCTGGTAAGCGCTCAGATTGTTGTCGCGATGATAAATATGACCGGAGTGGGCGTGACAATATCGTCCTTGGCAGTTGGTCTGGGCGGTGGTTACCTGTTTGGTGTCGCCTTTATTGTGGCGCTGGCCTGCTTGCTGTTGGGCATGGGCATTCCGACAACCGCAGCCTACGTACTGGTAGCGGCGGTCATGGCGCCCGCACTAGTGTCAGCAGGAGTGGAGCCGATTGCCGCGCATATG
This sequence comes from Vreelandella titanicae, assembly GCF_014697095.1. NCBI lineage: Bacteria > Pseudomonadati > Pseudomonadota > Gammaproteobacteria > Oceanospirillales > Halomonadaceae > Vreelandella > Vreelandella titanicae. Next base: position 1,453,692 of record NZ_CP059082.1, read on the forward strand.
TTCGTCTTCTATTTTGCGACCATTTCGGTGATTACCCCCCCGTTGTGTGTTGCCGTGTTCGTTGCTTCCTCGATTGCCGATACCCGCTGGGAAAGAACTGCGCTGCAGGCTGTACGCTTAGCAGCCGTCACCTACGTGATTCCGTTTCTGTTTATTACCTACCCAGGCGTTCTCTTTAACGGAGATGTGTCCCAGATATTGGAAGCGGTGCTGTCTGGCGCAGTGCTAGTGGTATCAGCGTCGATCGTACTCTCTGATATTTTTGAAAAAGACATGAAGAGGAAAATAGGCGCACTGCTGTGCATTGTATCAGCGGCTATGGCCATTATCCCTTCCCTTTATGCCCTGTTCGCGGGAGCGGTTGTACTGCTGTTTGTTCTAGCGTTCGTGAAGCCATTCTCCAGAAATGCTGCAACGTTAAACTAATACATATAACTAAATTGAAGGAATGATGTAATGGGTGAGATGAAGCGCTATCAACTTCGTATTGGCGATCAATGGTGTGATGCGGCAGATGGAAAAGTGCTGGAATCGATCAATCCGCTTAACCAGCAGGCATGGGCATTGATCCCTCAGGCAACTGCTTCTGATGTTGACGCCGCGGTGCAAGCTGCACGACATGCCTTTGAAACCGAATGGCGGTCTACAAATGGCCTACAACGCGCTGCGCTAATGCACGAATTGGCTAATCTGCTCGAATCCGACACCGAGCGCATGGCCCAACTTGAGACCACCGACAACGGCAAGGTAATCCGCGAGACACGGGTGCAGATGCGTTTTGCGGCTCGCAACTACCGCTACTTTGCTGGCTGGGCGGACAAGCTCCAAGGCGAGAGCATTCCGCTAGACCGCCCTGAGCTGGTTGATTTCACTACTCGCGAGCCGCGCGGCGTGGCAGCCTTGATCACCTCTTGGAACTCGCCGATAGCGATCCTCGCCAACAAGCTTGCACCGGCCTTGGCGGCGGGTTGCACCGTTGTAATTAAGCCCTCAGAGATGGCGAGCGTGACCACCCTGGCTTTCGCTGAGCTGTGCGAAAGAGCTGGCTTTCCTCCTGGCGTGATTAACGTGGTGACCGGTGACGGTAGCGTCGGTGCGGCACTCACCGGGCACCCTGATGTCGACCTGATCAGTTTCACCGGCGGTACCGCTACAGGCAAGGCGATTTCTCGGGCCGCCGCCGAACATCTAACACCGGTGACCCTTGAACTGGGAGGTAAGTCGGCCAACATTGTATTTGCCGATGCTGATCTTGAGCAGGCTGTGACCGGAGCCGTGGCGGGGATCTTTGCCGCCGCCGGTCAGACCTGTATTGCTGGCTCGCGACTGCTGGTGCAGCGGGACATCTACGATCAGGTGGTGGCGCAGGTTTGTGAACGCGCCCGGGCGATTCGTATTGGTGACCCTCGCGATGAGAACACTGAGATGGGCCCGATGGCGACCCAGGGGCAGCATCAACGAGTACTTGACTTCATCGAACGTGCCCGCACTCAGGGTGCTAAGTTGGCGGCGGGCGGTAGGGTGCCGCAGGGCGACGTATATGGTCGCGGCTATTTCGTCGAGCCGACGGTATTCTCTGATGTGGCGCCGGACTCCGAACTGGCTCAAGAAGAAGTGTTTGGGCCAGTGTTAGCGATTATTCCCTTTGATACGGAGGAGCAGGCTATCGCCATCGCTAACGGCACCGCTTACGGGTTAGTCGCCGGGCTATGGACGCAAAATTTGGCAAGAGCGCATCGCGTTGCCAGACAACTTCAGGTTGGTGGGGTATGGGTCAATACCTATCGCACAAATGCTGCACAAGCACCATTCGGCGGGGTCAAGGCCAGTGGTAGTGGCCGTGAGCGCGGAATGCACGCTTTAGATGAGTACCTTGAGATTAAAAACCTGATGATCGACTTATCTAACGAAGCCCGCGATCCTTTTGCGATTCGTACTTGATTCAGTCGCCATCACTCTCAAAAAAGGCCTCTAGGCGGATCTTGTAAGCCTCGCGGATATGGCTCCGTGCCACTTTTTCTGCGGCTTCTGGATCACGTGCTTCAAGCGCGTTAATGATGGCTTCGTGCTCACTACGCGCGGCTTTTGCACGGCTTGGTTTAGCTAACGTGCTAGGCCCGAGCAACATCATTGCTTCGTGTAGTGAGTTCAGCATTTTAAGCAGATAGCGGTTGTGAGCGCAGCGGTAGAGGGTGCTATGAAACAGTTTATTGTTCTTAACTAGATCATGAGTCTCCTTTAGCCGTGCGTCGCGATCGCTAATTTCGCGCAGAAAAGCGATTTCAACCTCTGAAGCGTGCTGTGCGGCAAAGCCCGCAGCCGTTCCCTCTAGCATCTCGCGCATAGCATATAGCTCGCTAATCATGCTGTGGTCGAGTTCGGTGATGATGGTGCCGCGGATCGGGTCATTAGCGACCAACCCTTCAAGCTGTAAACGATTAAGCGCTTCGCGTACAGGCGTACGACTTAAGCCTATGCGCTCAGATAAGTCGACTTCACGAATCCTTGTTCCTGGGGGCAGGGTGCCTTCCTTAATAGCGTCGATGATGTAGCTGTAGGCCTGTTCACTGCGCGGTTCGCCGCGCTGATTGGCTGCCTGGTTGGCGTGCTTGCGTGGTTTGGATTCAGTCATGGCGACCAGCCTCAAGTTGCGGGTTAGACGAATGGCCATGATATGACAATGAACAATACTTGTCATTTTGAACACTGTTGGATACATTTGTATTTATTAGAATTTGGTGAGAGTTTTTACCGTCACCATCTCTTCTTGTTAGTCATCATGAGGGAGTTCCAATGTTGTCATCGACTGGAGAGCGGCTCAGTGAGGCCGATCTGACTGGCCATGACGTGCTGGTGATTGGTGGAGGTAATGCTGCGTTGTGTGCCGCTTTATCGGCGCGTGAGCAGGGTGCCAGCGTGCTATTACTGGAGAGTGCTCCACGTCAATGGCGCGGTGGAAACAGTATTCACACCCGTAACTTGCGTTGCATGCATCGTGAGCCCACCGATGTGCTGAGTGACGCCTACCTTGAGGATGAGTTCTTCGATGACGTTTGGCGTGTTACCGGCGGCATCACCAACGAAGTGTTGACGAAGCATGTGATTCGAGCCTCAGAAACCTGCACCGATTGGATGAAAAGCTACGGTGTGCGCTTTCAACCATCGCTGGGTGGCACTCTGCACCTGGGGCGAACCAACGCCTTTTTCCTGGGGGGCGGCAAAGCACTCGTCAATACCTACTACCAGGCAGCTGAGCGACTTGGGGTGACAATCCTCTATGAGGCTGAAGCTGAACAGTTGGTCTTTGATGACAACCGCTTTGACCATGCGTTGGTGACTTACAATGGCTCACCACGCAAGGTGAGTGCTAAGTCAGTGGTGATTGCCTCGGGCGGCTTCGAGTCCAACCAAGCGTGGTTGGAGGAAGCATGGGGAGAGGTCTCCCGTAACTTCCTGATCCGTGGTACTCGCTTCAACCAGGGTAAGATGCTGCGCAGCCTGATTGATAACAGCGCCATGGTGATTGGGGATCCAACGCAAGGTCACGCGGTAGCTATCGATGCACGCGCGCCCAAGTACGATGGCGGTATCGTCACCCGTGTCGACTGTGTATCCCTGGGGATTGTGGTTAACCGCGATGGCAAGCGCTTCTATGACGAAGGCGAAGACTTCTGGCCCAAGCGTTATGCCATCTGGGGACGGCTGATTGCCAAACAGCCGGGGCAGGTGGGCTATTCGATTACCGACTCCAAGGCGCAGGGGCGCTTTATGCCCTCAGTTTTTCCCCCTGAGCAGGCCGATACGCTTGAGGAGTTGGCGCTTAAGCTCAACCTGCCGGTTGACGCCGTACTCAAAACTGTCGATGAATTCAATGCTGGCGTACAGCCTGGCAACTTCGATCACAGTGTGCTCGACGATTGCCATACACAGGGTGTTACACCCGAAAAGACCCATTGGGCGCAGCGTATCGACGAGCCTCCATTCTACGGCTACCCACTTCGTACTGGCATTACCTTCACCTACTTAGGCGCTAAAGTCGATGAAAAAGCGCGTATGTACATGGCTAACGGCGAGTTGGCGGACAATGTTTTCCTAGCCGGTGAGATCATGGCCGGTAATATTTTAGGCCAGGGCTATGTTGCTGGCTTTGGTATGACCATCGGCACCGTATTTGGTCGCATCGCAGGCACAGAGGCAGGCAATTATGCAAAAGATTGACGCACTAATCGAAGAAACCCGCAACAACATGACGATCTGCAATGCCTGCCGGTATTGTGAAGGGTTCTGCCCGGTATTTCCGGCCATGGAGCGGCGTCGTACGTTCACTCCCGAGGATCTTAAGTATCTGGCCAACCTATGTCACAACTGCGGTGAGTGCTACTACGCTTGCCAGTACGCTCCGCCCCATGAGTTTGCCGTTAACGTACCGCAGTCAATGGCCAAGCTTCGTGTCGAGTCTTATCGACAGTATGCTTGGCCACAGCCGTTGGCCCGTCTGTTTGACCGCAGTGGCTTGCTTGCCGCCTTGGCACTGGCGGTAGGGTTGACGCTCATCCTGTTGATTGCCATTGCGCTAAATGGTGATCTGTCGGCACTGGTCACCACACAGCATAGTGGCGACTTCTACGCGCTATTGCCACATAACACCATGGTGGTGACCTTTGGCTCGGTGTCGTTGTTTGTGCTGTTAGCGTTGATCATGGGGATGGTGCGCTTTTGGCGCGAAAGCGGCGAGGGCGTAACTGGGCTTGGCGATGCCGAAAGCTGGCGGCAGGCACTCAAAGAAACTTTTTCACTCCAGCATCTGCACGGTCAGGAAGAGGCTGGCTGCACTTACCCAGATGCCTATCATTCGCACTGGCGGCGGCGCTTCCACCATTTTACCTTTTACGGGTTCATGCTTAGCTTCGCAGCGACCGTGACCGGCACCATCTATCACTATGTGTTTGGCTGGCAGGCGCCCTACGATTTTATCAGTCTTCCCAAACTGTTCGGTACCTTGGGCGGTATCGGCCTTTTGATAGGCCCGGCGGGGCTTTTGTACCTCAAGCTGGTGCGTGATCAGGACACTGCTGATGTGCGCCAGATGGGAATGGATGTGGCTTTCATAGTGCTGCTGTGGCTGACCGGCTTAACAGGCCTGTCCCTAATGCTGCTACGTGAGACCTCAGCCATGGGGGTTATGCTGGTGGTCCATTTAGGCGTGGTTATGGCACTTTTCATTACCATGCCCTATGGCAAGTTCGTGCACGGTTTCTATCGCTTATTGGCGGTCTATCGTAACGCCCTGGAGCGCAATCGCCTTGACCAATAAGCTTCTCTCCAGAGGCAGCACCCGCACGCCAGCCGACATAATATCGTCTGTAGGCCTCTACCAGGTGTCACCTTACCGCTTATCAAGTGGCCGCGAATCGACTTGTGACTAAGGTTATTAGCCATGAGAGGTTGCCCTCTCATGGTTGTTACGACGAAGACGCTGAGCGGCACGGAAAGCGTCAATGAGGAATTGTAGCCCTAGTGCGGCGAAGCCGATCGGTAGGAGTACTGACGTTAAGCTCGCTGGCTACGCTTGTTTCACGAAGGTATTCGTTTGCCTGGTAATGGCCATTTAGAATCCGCTGGAGTCCTGAGAGGCACCTCAAAGGTCTTATTAATCCAGGTTATCGAGCGATCAGTTCGGCAATTCGCTGGGCAGCTGCTTTTACTTCCGTGATAGCGGTCTCTTTATCTAGATCCTCCATGGCCACCACGCCCACACAGGCCTCAATGGTAGGGCGAAACGATGTGGACGAGATAGCGCTGGCCACGCCTACTGCCCCGCGTTGTAGCTGCCCATGAGTCAGGCTGTAGCCGTCGAGTCGTGCCTGCTTTATCGCCTCACCTTCTTCCGGGTGAGAGGGCCGTTCGGCAAGGATGGCAATACCGGCAGCGCCCAACGTCAACGGATGGCGGCTACCCACTCGGTAGCCGATTTGCAGAGGCATTTCTCCTGACTCTGCCACCATTAACACAACGCATTCCTCCCCCTGAGCGACAGAGATGAAAGCGGTGGCGCGGGTGGCTCTGGCTAGTGCTTGCAAGAGTGGCTGGGCAATAGCGCGTAGATGAGGTTCAAAGCGAGACGCAAGCAGTGCCGTACCAGCACCCAGGCGAATGGGGCCTTCGGGGGTGCGCGTAATCAGCCCATGGCTGGCCAGAGTGGTCACGATGCGGTAGGCAATGGCTCGATGAATATCGAGGCGTTCAGCTAGATCGGCAATGGAAATGCCATCGCTATGCTCGGAGACAATTTCCAGTGCCTTGAGTCCGCGATCAAGCGTTTGCAACGTGTTGTTAGCCATAGAAAGCACCTCGGTATTAGGGTTCGGTAAGTGGGCGCGATAACAGGACTCAATAGTTAGCCAAGCGATACAGACTAACGCAGCTACGCTGAGGAGTTGACTCGCCGACAGAAACTGCCTACCTTCATTGTGCATTAAAAGAAACTAAGTGTTCGATAAAAGTAAAACAAATACGAGCCACTTAATTTTACGGAGCCCTTCATGGCATCAGTGTCTCACCGTTCTGGTAGTGCATCAGGCGAGTGCCCTTTTCAACCATCACAGGCGTCCGTGGCATTATCGCCTACCGGTTGCCCAGTCTCCCCTGAAGCGGCCGAATTCGATCCCTTCGATGCGCCTTATCAGCTTGACCCCGCTGAGGCGCTGCGTTGGTTTCGCGAACAGGAGCCGGTGTTCTACAGTCCCAAACTCGACTACTGGGTCGTGAGCCGCTATGAAGATGTGAAGGCGGTTTTCCGTGACAACGTCACCTTTTCGCCCTCTATCGCGTTGGAGAAACTAACCCCCGCACCGCCCGAGGCGACGAAAATTCTCGAGGGCTACGGTTTCGCAATGCGTCGTACCATGGTCAACGAGGATGAACCGGATCACATGGAACGCCGCCGCCTCCTGATGGATGCCTTCCTGCCCGAGAATCTTGAGAAGCACGAAGCGTGGGTACGTGAGTTGGTGCGTGACTATATGGATTGCTTCATCGACAAGGGGCGTGCGGATCTGGTGGGCGAGATGTTTCGGGAAATTCCCATGACCGTCGCACTGCGCTTCCTGGGTGTTCCCAATGAAGATGCCAAGGAGCTTCGCAAGTTCTCGGTTGCCCACACGCTGAATACCTGGGGCCGCCCATCCCCGGAGCAGCAACTGCAGATTGCCGAGGATGTGGGCCAGTTCTGGCAAACCGCACAAACTATCCTTGACCGCATGCGTGCCAAGCCTAGCGGCGAGGGGTGGATGTACGACTCGATCCGCATGCACAACAAGCATCCTGACATTGTGCCAGAGAGCTATCTGCGCTCGATGATGATGGCCATCTTGGTGGCTGCCCATGAGACCACCGCGTTCGCCACCACCAATGCCTTTCGTACTCTGCTAGCGAACCGTGAATCATGGAACGATATTTGTGAGAATGCCGCTTTGATTCCCAGCGCGGTCGAGGAGTGTCTGCGCGTCGCCGGTTCGGTCGTGGCCTGGCGCCGTATCGCTACCGACGACACCGTAGTAGGGGGAAAGAGGATTCCGAAGGGCGGAAAGCTGTTGATCGTGCAGGCGTCGGCCAATCGCGATCCGCGCCACTTTGAGAATCCTGACGAGTTCGATATTTACCGCCATAACGCCGCGGAGCACTTCACTTTCGGCTACGGTGCGCACCAGTGCATGGGGAAGAACATCGCCCGCATGGAGATGCGTATCATCCTTGATGAGTTTGTCCGTCGTTTACCCCATATCCATCTGGTCGAGGATCAATCACTCGAATATCTGCCCAACACCTCTTTCCGCGGGCCTACGTCGCTATGGGTGGAGTGGGAGCCCGCGCAGAATCCTGAACGATGCAACCACGCAGTACTGGAGAACCCTACGCTTTTCCATATCGGCGCGCCTATCAAGGAGGATATCGTGCGTCGGGTGGTGGTCGCCGAGGTGAAGCGTGAAGCTGAGGCGGTGATGCGTATTGATCTGGTGGATCCCCATGAGCGTGAGCTGCCCGACTGGACCCCGGGTTCGCATATCGAGCTGGTCTCAGATAAGTGGCGCCGCTACTACTCATTGTGCGGGACGCGCGATGACCGTAAACGTCTCTCCATCGCCATCCTGCGTGAGCCTGAGGGACGTGGCGGATCGCTGCACTTCCACGATACGGTTAAACCTGGGGATATATTGCATATCGCTGGCCCCAAGAACCATTTCCACCTGGACGAGACGGCAACGCGCTATACCCTGATAGCCGGTGGTATTGGTATTACGCCGATTCTTGCCATGGCTGACCGACTCAAGGCAATCGGTAAGCCCTATGTGCTTCACTACTGCGGCGCCGGACGGCGAACCATGGCCTTTTTAGAGAGAGTTGAACGTGACCATAGCGCCGCGCTAACCCTCCATGCCGGTGATAAAGGGTGTCGCCTTGATCTACCGAGTGCACTTAGCAGCCTAGCCGAGGGTGAACAGGTCTACGCCTGCGGCCCTGAGCGTTTGCTGGAGGCGCTAGAGTCCCAGGCGGTGTGCTTGCCCGAGGGAACCTTGCACGTTGAACACTTCACCGCTCGCTCCAACATCCTCGATCCTGAGAACGAGCACGCCTTCGAAGTAGTGCTGGCGGACTCCGACCTGACGCTTCAGGTCGGTAACGACCAGACCCTACTTGAGGCGTTAACCGCGGCAGGGGTGGATGTGCCTAGTGACTGCTGCGAAGGCCTGTGTGGAACCTGCGAAGTAGCGGTGACCGAGGGGCCTATCGATCACCGAGATTTGGTGCTCAGCCATGCCGAGCGCGACGCCAATGACCGTATGATGGCCTGCTGCTCGCGGGCAGCGGGCAAGCGCCTGATTCTGGCGCTCTAAACAGTAACAACCTTAAAAGAACCTCTGCTTTACACTGGCACCGCCTGATACATGAACCATCAAGAAGGATAATCACAATGAACAAAATGGCGACACTAACCACCTTCTCGGCCCTGATGCTCTTGGGCTCTCTGCAAGGCGCAGCAGCGGCTGATACCGTGCTTCAGGTGAGTACCTGGGCGGGCCCTAACCATGGCGTTAATACGATCGTCTGGCCCACCTGGGGGAAATGGGTTGAAGAGGCGACTGATGGTCGCGTCAGTGTCAATGTCACCCATGACCTTGGGCCGCCTAACGCACAGATGGAGTTGGTGGCGGACGGCGTCGCTGATGTCACCTGGCTCTTCCATGGTTTGATGCCTGGGCGCTTTGAGCTAACCAAACTGCCGGAATTCCCCACCTTTGAAGACTTTTCATCGGAAAACGCCTCCGTGGCTTACTGGCGTACTCACCAAGAATACCTAAGCGATGCCGGTGAGCATCGTGGTGTAGAGGTACTAGGGTTGGGTGTACATGGCCCTGGGGCGCTCTTTCTTGCTGAACCAATCGAAAGTCTTGACGATTTGCAGGGCAGAAGAGCGCGCATCGGTGGCGGCGTGATGGCGGATATTTCCAGCGCGCTAAGCCTCACCGGTGTCGCACTACCGCCAGGTGGGACATACGAAGCAGCCACGCAAGGAGTGGTCGACGGTGCCATGCTCACCCTTGAGGGGCTTAGGAGCTTTCGATTAGCTGAGGTATTGCCCTACACGGTACAAATGCCGGGCGGCTTCTATCGTGGCAGCTTTTCCATGGTCATTAATCCCGATACCTGGCAGTCGCTTTCCGAGGAAGATCGTAACGCCATTATGGACGTCTCAGGCGAAAAACTGTCCCGTCTGTTTGGTTTCATGATGGATACCGTCGATGTGCGTGGGGTTGAGTTTGCTAAGGAGGAGGGCAACACCTTCATCGAATTGCCTGCTGAAGAGGTCGAAAACTTCATGCAATTGGCGGCTAACCTTCCCAGCGACTGGTTTGAAGTGGCAGCTGCGAAAGATGTTGATGGAGAGGCTGCCCGCGCATTCTTTCTCGAACAATTGCAGGTTGTCGCAGGCGACGATGAAGGCCTGAGCGCTGACGATGTGGTTGATCCTGACGCCTAAACTACGTGTTTTTAATGTGCTAACTCGTATTCAGTCAATGCTGCCTCGCTTAGAGAAAGAGATATTGGCAAAAACTTATCGGAATGAGGGAGTCTTGATCTAGGCAGTAATAGGCTTTTGGTGAGTATAGCGTTTCTGAGGAGCTGTATTGCTCATAAGCGAACTCGTTGAGTTCGCTTATTATGCGGCTGAATAATTGTGGAGTTTTATTCGACTCCATCACTATTGTCAGATGTTTAACTAGAGATGTGGGAATAAGTTATAACTTGTTGGTGAGTTTTTTTAAGGCTTTCTGTGTGCGATGCATAAGTTGCCTGCTAGGTCTTCAGATACAGGTATGGCGTCAAGTTTGTCACAGTCGCCTGTTAAGCAGTCTCCCGTTTTAATGTCAAACGCCGCCCCATGCGCACTGCATAGAAAACGGTGGCCATCTGATGAAATGATACTGTCCGACCGATAGTTTAAAGGTAAATATTGGTGGGGGCAGGCATTAACGTAGCAATAAATCGTGCCATTTATGCGTGTTGCAATGACCGGGAAAGATCCATTGCTGCTCATTACTTCCACGCAGCGTGCTTTGCCTTCTGGTATAGCGCTAGAAGGGCAAATAACAGCCCCCTCTTGGGGGGCATTTTCATAGTTACGCCAAGCGTCATGCACGGTGTGCCCTTTTACTATTCAGCGGTACTTTGCAACACGCCGCGGTTAATCTGATCCTCTTCGATGGACTCGAAAAGTGCTTTAAAATTGCCCTCTCCAAAACCATCATCGCCTTTACGCTGGATGAACTCGAAAAAGATGGGGCCAATCACCGTTTTGGAGAAAATTTGTAGCAAAATTCGGGTTTCGCCGCCGCCCACGACACCTTCGCCGTCAATCAAAATGCCACGGCTGCGCAGTTTATCGAGAGGCTCCTGGTGGTCTTTAACACGCTCTAGCGACTTTTCGTAGTAGATGCTCGGCGGGCCAGGCATAAATTCGAGACCTGCATCAGCGATTAAGTCAGTACCGGAGTAGATGTCGTTTGTGGCAATGGCGATATGCTGAATGCCTTCGCCGTTATATTCGCGCAAGTACTCTTCAATCTGGCTGTGATCGTCGGCACTTTCGTTAATGGGTATGCGAATTTTACCATCTGGAGAAGTCAATGCACGGCTGGTAAGACCTGTCATTTTACCGGTGATATCAAAGTAGCGTATTTCGCGGAAGTTAAAGGTGTCATGGTAAAACTTATACCATGTGTCCATATTGCCGCGAATAACGTTATGAGTGAGGTGATCAAGATAGTAAAAACCAAACCCCTTAGGATTAGGATCTACCTCATCGAACCACTCAAATTCGTTTGAATAACAGCTGCCTTTTTCGCCATACGTATCAATAAAGTAAAGCAGCGAACCGCCTATGCCAATAACCGCAGGCGCATCGATGGACTTATTACCTGTGAACTCTTCTGCACCCAAGTCGACGGCACGTTTTAGCGCATGCTGAGCATCAACGACGCGCCAAGCCATTGCTGGAGCACAGGGGCCGTGCGCCTGAATAAATGCTGACGCATGCGAGTTAGGCTCACTGTTAAGCAGGTAGTTGATATCGCCTTGACGATAAACGGTGATCGACTTGTCACGATGTTTTGCAACGGGAACGAAACCCATTTGCCGAAATAAACTATCTAGTTTTTCCGGCTCGGGGTGTGCAAATTCAACAAACTCGAAGCCATCTGTGCCCGCTGGGTTTGCATCATTTATGGTTGCTTTGGGTGCGTCATGAGGGAAGGGGCCCATCGTTGTCTCTCCTTTATTGTCTTGTTGGGTGACAAGTTCAGTATAGGGAAGAGCCGGTACAATTAGGTTGCAAACTAACCTAAGATGCAGCCAAATAGTGCATATAATGTGCGCAAAAGGAGTGCTGTATGCACGGAATTTCATTGGATCGTTATGATCTTGCAATTTTGTCAGCATTGCAAAAGAACTCAGCCCTCACCAATTCAGAGCTGGGTGAGCGAGTCAGCCTGTCTCCTTCTCAGTGCTCCCGACGCAAAGCGCGGCTAGAAGCCGAAGGTGTGATTAAGGGCTATTCGGCTAGGCTTGATGCTACTAGCCTAGGGTTTGGGCTGCGCGCTATCACCAGGGTTAATCTCAAAGCTCATGGTGAAAGCATGGATGATGATTTTGTGACATTACTGACGAAGCACGCCATGGTTCGTGAGGCCTATTCTGTGTCGGGAGACGCAGACTATGTGTTACATATCATCGCCAAGGATCTAACAGCGTTTTCGGACTTTATTCATCATCATTTATTACCTCATCCTAATGTCACCCAGGTTCGCTCTGAAATAATACTGCGTAGTATGAAAGAGGAGCAGGGGTTGCCGGTGGAAGGTGGCTAAGTAACTGCGTTTGTTTTGTGCTGTGAGGGTTCTATGCGTCTTAAATTTCACTGTCAGAATCGAATCGGCATTCTTCGCGATATTGTGGCCCAATTTGCTGACTACAGAATTAATGTCGCGCGAGGTGAAGTGGGGGGCGATCACGGCAGTACCATCTATCTACATGTCCCACAATTACTTAATGCTCAGTTGAGTACGCTTAAACCAGTATTGGAAGGCATTCCCGGTGTGTTTGGCGTTAAGCGCGCCAGCTTGATGCCCAGCGAACGGCGCCATTTGGAGTTGGATGCGCTGCTATCCTCGCTTTCTGACCCAGTGATGTCGATAGATATGCAGGGTCGGATTGTGGCGGCCAACCGTATTGCTGTCCAGGTATTGGGGGTGCGTGTTCAAGAAGTACCAGGGCTCTCGCTGGATCGTTACCTTGATGAGGTAGACCTTCCCGATTTAATTCGCCGTAACAACTCACGCATCAATGGGCTGCGGATCAAGCTGAAAGGCGATACCTATCTTGCTGATATCGCTCCCCTGCACACCGAAGACACGAATGTAGATTCATTAGCCGGAGCGGTTGTGACGTTACATCGTGCTGACCGCATCGGTGCCCGTATTTATCAAGTACAGCGCCAAGAGCTGCGTGGCTTTGAAGCCATCTTTCAATCGAGTTCGCGATTGGAGGCCGTGATCAACGAGGCGCGTCGCATGGCGCCATTAGACGCACCGCTACTGATTATGGGTGAAACGGGAACCGGGAAAGAGCTAGTGGCCAGAGCCTGTCATTTGGCCAGCCCCCGTGGGCAAGCGCCGTTCGTGGTGCTTAATTGTGCTGGGCTTCCTGAATCAATGGCCGAAACAGAGCTTTTCGGTTACGCACCCGGTGCCTTCGAGGGCGCTCGCCCGGAAGGAAAGCTTGGCCTTCTGGAGCTTAATGCAGGCGGTACGGTCTTTCTTGATGAAGTCGGTGAAATGAGCCCTCGGCTGCAGACGAAACTGTTACGCTTCCTTCAGGATGGCGGATTCCGTCGAGTTGGGAGCGACGAAGAAACCTTTCTTGATGTGCGGGTGATCTGCGCCACTCAGCAAAACCTACCTCAGCTATGTAGTGAAGGTCTGTTTCGGCTAGATCTTTATCACCGTCTCAATGTGCTCTCTCTACAGGTGCCCCCTTTGCGCGAATGCCTGGACGGCATCGAAGACTTGGCGGCCTATGTGCTTGATCGTGCGGCGCGTCAGATAGGCTGTCCTTTACCGGAGCTTTCGACTGCTGCGTTGGAAAAGATAACCGGCTACGACTGGCCGGGTAATGTGCGTCAGTTGGAAAATGTGCTGTTTCAGGCGGTGTCATTATGCGAAGAGACGGCCATTCAGCCAGCGCATTTGCGCCTTCCGCAGAGCGAAGTGTCGCCTGCGCTTACTGGCATTCCCTTAGAGGGAAGCTTGAGCGACATGTTAGGGGAGGTGGAAAGAAATATCTTAAGTACGTTGTATCAACAGCATCCTTCCAGCCGCCAGTTAGGAAAGCGGTTGGGCGTTTCGCACACCACTATTGCCAATAAGCTCAAGCGTTACGGCATTGGTGCTCAAGAAGATTCTTAAAAAGTCCCATGGCAGGTGAATTAACTGTCACGATTTGTTTACGGGGTGTCAGAAAAACGCAACGGCAAGACCCCAGCCCTCGGCATATCCTCTTACGCGTAACGATTAGTTTACAGTTGAGACTCGCTTATGTGGGTAGCATCGCGCTCAATGTGATGTGACCCCATTCCTGCCCTATCGCTATCCCCATAGACTCTTTATAGATTGCTCTTTATGACTGGTTGATCACAGTTGGTTGGCTTTTATAAGTAGCTAATCGCTCTTAAGTAGCTGTTCTAGCTGCTCATAAATAAATAGCCTAAAAAACAATATCAATTTATAAGGTTTCCCAATGACAACGACAAATACGCCTCCCAATACGCTGTGGCTGGGCCGCTGGGGATTTGTACTGGCAGCCACTGGTTCTGCAGTGGGACTCGGTAATATCTGGAAGTTTCCTTACATCACGGGCGAGTTCGGGGGTGGCGCTTTCGTGCTGGTCTACCTGGCCTGCATATTGGCGGTAGGCGTCCCCATCATGATGGCTGAAATCAGTTTTGGCCGCCGCGGGCGAGGAAGCCCGGTTGACGCTATCCGTCGGGTGGTGCATGAATCGGGTCATGGTAGCTTCTGGTCGATCTTCGGCTGGATGGCCATGCTCTGTGGCTTCATGATTTTGTCTTTCTATGTGGTGGTCGCTGGCTGGTCATTCTCCTACCTGTGGAAAATGCTGAGCGGCGGACTGGCAGGCAATAGCGTCGATGACATGGCGGCAATTTTCGCCGCTAATAATGCCAACCCTTTCACGCTAGGTGCTTGGAGCACGCTAGTGACGGTGCTGACCATGTTCATCGTCGGCAAAGGCGTGCAGGCTGGCATTGAAAAGAGTGTCAGTTGGATGATGCCAGGTATGGTGATCATGCTGGGTATATTGATCGGCTACGGTGCTTTTTCCGGTGGCTTTGCTGAAGCATGGTCTTTCCTGTTCTCTTTCAATACCGAAGGGTTAAGCAGTGAAGGATTATTAGCAGCGCTGGGGCATGCCTTCTTTACCTTGTCGCTCGCATCGGGTGCGATTCTTACCTACGGCTCTTACCTGCCAGAAGGGCACTCCATCGCGCGCACGACATTCAGCGTGGCCATTGCCGATACCGTTGTCGCACTAATGGCAGGCTTGGCTATTTTCCCGATTATTTTCGCAAACGGAATGAATCCCGGCCAAGGGCCAGGATTGATCTTCATGAGCTTGCCATTGGCCTTCCAAGCGATGCCGTTTGGTACGCTGTTTGGCGTTCTGTTCTTTGTCATGCTGTCGATGGCTGCGCTTACGTCGTCGATTTCGATGATTGAGGCGACAGTCGCCTGGCTTGTTGCAAGCAAAGGGCTGACGCGTAAACGAGCATCGTGGGGTGTGGGTATCGTGCTGTGGTTGGTGAGTACCTTGGCAATGCTGTCATTCAACATGGGCGCGGATTGGACGTTTGCAGGTCGCACTTTCTTCGATTGGCTGGACTACCTGACCTCCCGCTGGATGATGCCGTTAGGCGGTTTGGGTATGGCGCTAATGGCAGGTTTCCTGCTGCGTACTGAAATATTCAGGGAGGAGCTAGGGCTCTCCCGTACCCAGCATGCACTGTGGCTATTTATGGTGCGTTACGTCAGCCCATTAGGCATCGTGTTAATTTTCATTGATACGCTGGGCCTAGCGACACTCCAGATAGGTACTCAGTGGCCGTGGTTGCTAGCACTGCTGGTGCTGATCACCGTGGTAGGAGAGTTCGCTAGCCCGCGATTACGTCAACCGGCTTCCTGAAGCTTTTCAGGAACAAGTGCTCAATAGATCTGAATAGAGAGATTGAAGCGCTCCCATCCACAGATGGGGGCGCTTTACGTTAGAGGGATACAATGAGCCGGTTTGCCTGCTGCCAGTTGCCCTGCCACTTCCTGTTTTAAGTTGTGGGCTAACGTTGCGGTTGACGTTACATAGCAGCGTTTTGTTAGCGAATCGGAATAGCGGTCTCTTCTTTGATATTACGTAGCACGAAATTGGAATTGACCTGGGAAATGCCATCCAAGGTGAAGAGTTTCTCATTCAGAAAGCGGTCATAAGCCGCCATGTCTTCGATAACCACTCGAAGCACGAAATCCGCGTTGCCGGTAGTGGCATAGCACTGCAGCACTTCTGGGTATTGCAGGATGCGGTTTTCGAACTCGACGGTGTTGTCGATGTGGTGGCGAACCAACGTCACCATGACCAGTGCTGATAGTGGTTGGCCCACTAGGCTGGGTTCCACCAACGCTGCAAAGCGGCGGATAACGCCACTCTCCTCCAGGGCTTTTACGCGTCGCCAACAGGCAGCGGGGGAGAGCCCGATCTGTTCGGCGAGCTCATTGTTGGTAATACGCCCCTGTTGCTGAAGCAGGGTAAGAATGCGCTGATCATGCCTGTCTAAGGTAATTTCTTTGGTTACTTCTTTCATGGTGCCATTTCATTTATTTGTGGTTTGTTGAATATCATTGCGTCAAAACTAAAAAAATGAAAGTAATGATTAATAACCAGACGTTTGAAGAGTTAATTAGCAAGCACCTTTAGTGCGCTCTTGGCTAGACTCAAATGTATTACAACCATAACTTTTCAACCGTACTGGTGAACTCTCATGACAACCCCCTCAATTGCTGAGCAGGCGGGTTCTATTACCCAGCCTCTCGAGATCGCACTCGATAATTATCAGCTGGCCGACCGCTATAGCCGCGGCGAAGGCCGTATTTTTCTTACTGGCACCCAAGCCTTGGTACGGATCGCCTTACGTCAGGCCGAGCTTGATCGCCACAATGGCCGCCAAACGGCAGGGCTTATCAGTGGCTATCGTGGCTCGCCCTTGGGCGGTGTAGACCAAGAAATTTGGCGGGCGAAAGCCGCTATGGAAGCGCATCACATCGATTTTGTCCCTGCGATCAACGAAGACCTGGCCGCTACCATGATGCTTGGTTGCCAACAGGTAGAGACAGATCCTGAGCGGCAAGTCGAAGGCGTCTTTGGCATGTGGTACGGCAAAGGGCCAGGCGTTGACCGCGCGGGCGATGCGTTAAAGCACGGTAATGCCTACGGTAGCTCACCGACGGGTGGTGTGCTGGTGGTCGCGGGTGATGACCATGGGTGTGTGTCGTCCTCAATGCCACACCAGTCGGATGTCGCCTTTATGGCGTGGTTTATGCCGGTCGTAAGCCCTGCCTCATTGGCGGAATACGAGCGCTTTGGGCTATGGGGCTATGCACTTTCTCGCTTCTCTGGTTGCTGGGTGGGTTTCAAAGCCGTTTCCGAAACCGTAGAGAGTGGCGCATCGGTGGACGTGCCACCTTTGCCGGAATATGTAACGCCGGATTTCGAAATGCCGGAAGGCGGGCTGCACTACCGCTGGCCTGACCTGCCGGGACCGCAGCTTGAGACTCGCCTTGAGCACAAGCTGGCCGCCGTTCAGGCCTTTGCCACGGCCAACCCGATTGATCAGTATCTATTTCGCCAGGAACAGGCGACGTTTGGGCTGGTTACCACAGGCAAGGGCCACCTGGATTTACTTGAGGCGCTGCGTTTGTTGGGGCTGGATGAAGCGAAGCTGCGTGAATTGGGGGTGGAAATATACAAAGTCGGGATGGTGTGGCCTCTCCATCGCCCCGGCATCCTTGAGTTTATTCATGGCAAGCGCGAGGTACTGGTCATTGAAGAGAAGCGTGGCATCATCGAAAGCCAGTTGAAGGAATACATGTCGGAACCCGATCATCCAGGCGAGGTCATCGTGACCGGCAAGCAAGATGAAACCGGCAAGCCCTTGATTCCCTTTGTTGGAGAGCTGAGCCCGCGTCTCTTGGCAGGCTTCGTGGCAGAGCGTTTGGAGCGCTTTTTCAAGATTGATTTTAGCGACAAGCTGGCAACCGTTGATGCTTGCCAAGCCGGCGTTAAGGAGCTCGGCGGTGTACGCCGCATGCCCTATTTCTGCTCCGGCTGCCCGCATAATAGCTCGACTAAGGTACCCGAAGGCAGCAAGGCGCTGGCGGGTATCGGATGCCATTTTATGGCTTCGTGGATGGATCGCAGCACTGAATCGTTAATTCAGATGGGTGGCGAAGGTGTTAACTGGGTGGGCAAGAGCCGCTTTACCGGCAATGGCCATATTTTCCAGAACTTAGGCGAAGGCACCTGGTTTCACTCGGGCTCAATGGCCGTGCGCCAGGCAGTGGCTGCCAACGTTAATATTACTTATAAAATTCTGTTCAACGACGCGGTTGCCATGACGGGCGGACAACCTGTGGACGGGCAAATCAACGTGCCCATGATTGCCCGGCAATCGCTGGATGAGGGCGTTCGCCGAGTCATGGTGGTCAGTGACGAACCGGAGAAGTACCGGGGGCATGAAAAGGAATTCCCTAAAGAGGTTACCTTCCATAGCCGCGAAGAGATGGATACGCTGCAGCGTGAGCTGCGCGAAATTCCAGGCTGTACGGTGTTGATTTATGATCAGGCATGCGCGGCTGAGAAACGTCGTCGGCGCAAGCGCGGTCAGTTGGAAGACCCTGCCCGCCGGGTGTTTATCAACCACCATGTTTGCGAAGGCTGTGGTGATTGTTCCGTACAGTCCAACTGTTTATCGGTGGTGCCTCGCGAGACCGAGCTAGGTCGCAAGCGCAAAATCGACCAGTCCTCCTGTAACAAGGACATGTCCTGCGTCAGTGGTTTTTGTCCCAGCTTTGTCACTGTAGAAGGTGGCGGGCTGCGTAAAGGCCAGGGCGTTGCGGCAGATAACGCCTTTTGGCAACGTATAGCGCATTTGCCTAACCCCTCCATTGCCACTTTGACGGCCCCTTACGACTTGCTGGTGGGGGGCGTTGGTGGCACGGGGGTGGTGACCATCGGGCAACTGATCACCATGGCGGCACACCTGGAAGGCAAGGGCTCCAGCGTGCTCGACTTTATGGGGTTTGCGCAAAAAGGTGGGGCAGTACTGAGCTATGTGCGCTTGGCATCTCAGCCCAGTGAGCTTAATCAGGTACGTATCGAAGCGGGGCAGGCCGATGCGATGATCGCTTGCGATATGGTGGTGGCGAGTTCTCAGAAAGCGCTGAATGTGCTGCAGCCGACCACGCGTATTGTGGCGAATCTGGCCGAGCTAGCCACAGCGGATTATGTGCTTTATCGCGATGCGGATATGCAGCCCAGCAAGCGTCTTAACATGTTGCGTGAAGCGGTAGGAGATGAACGCTTTGCTTCTCTAGATGCCAATCGCCTAGCTGAACAGCTGCTAGGGGATACCGTATTCTCCAATATGATGATGCTCGGGTTTGCCTGGCAGCAAGGGCTGGTGCCGCTTTCTGAGCCTGCGCTGCAGCGTGCTCTAGAACTCAATGGCGTCGCAGTGGAAAAGAACCGCCAAGCATTTGCCTGGGGGCGCTTGGCAGCGGTGGAACCTGATTACCTCCAGCAGCACCTGGATAAGATGCCACTGTCCGCGAATGCCACACTGGACGAAGTGGTAGCGCGTAATCGTCGCCACCTGGAGCGCTATCAGAACCGAGCCTGGGCTGAACGTTACGTGACCCAGGTGACTAAAGTGCGTGAAGCAGAAACAGCGCTAAAATGTGGCCAATCACTGAGTGAGGCCGTTGCTCATCAGCTCTATCGTTTGATGGCGTATAAAGATGAGTATGAAGTGGCGCGACTTTACACCCAGAGCGATTTTCTGGATGAGATCAAAGCAACGTTTTCTGGTGATTACCAGTTAACCTTCCACTTGGCGCCGCCGCTTATAGGTGGTCGTAAGGATGCTCAGGGGCGTCCAGTGAAGCGCCGCTTCGGCCCCTGGATGCTGAAGGCAATGGGCGCGTTGGCAAAGATGCGCGGTTTGCGCAACACGGCTCTCGATCCTTTCCGCTTCAGCGCCGACCGCAAGCTCGACCGCGCCTTATTGGCTGATTACGAGCAGTTGATTGATGAGTTAGTGGCACGTCTTGATGGCACGAATCACGCCACGGCATTAGCGCTTGCTAAGCTGCCGGAAGAGATTCGTGGTTTCGGACCCGTTCGCGAAACTGCCGCTGAGAAAGCTAACGAGCGTCGTGAGACGTTGCTGAAGGAGCTACGTGAAGGTCGCTCGAAGACCATCGCTGTCGAAGCTGCTTGAGGCGATCCATATAGGTATGAAAGGCCACGCAATGCGTGGCCTTTTGCTATGCATCTATACAACGACCCACTAAGCCTCTTTTCGGCGGCATACCAGCAGCCAGTGGCTTAGCAAGGCGAGTAGCCCCATCAGCCCGATCGTCAAGGCCATGGTGCGCGAGCTGCCGTCGTGGAATTGCCCGACTAATCCACCTACCACAGCGGCAATTGTCATTTGCAGAAAACCAAACAAGGAAGATGTCGCGCCTGCACATTGAGGGTTGGGCGCCAGTGCACCGGCCATTGTTTGTGGCATCAAAATGCCCACCCCCAGCATAAACACTATATGGGGGCCCACCACCGCCCAGGGGTGATGGACGCCAACGGCAGCCAAGCCCGCCATGACGAGGCCCCCAGTTGCGCAGATTACGGTGCCCAGGGTAATGAGGCGATCACGACCCAAGCGGTGGCTATATCGGCCGCTGACCAGCGTCCCGACGAAGAAGCCCGCGACAATCAGCGTGAACAGCACGCCATAAAGGGTAGGGGCGACGCCCATGTACTCGATGAGCACAAAAGATGAGCCAGAAAGGTACGCGAATAACCCGGAGAACGCGGCAGCATTCACCAAGGTGTAGCCAATAAAGGCACGCTGAGTCAGTAGTAAGCGAAAGTTAGCCAGTACGGATTTCGGGTGGATCGATTGCCGCCGCTCCTTCGCCAACGGCTCGGGCAGCATAAGTATCAGCACCGCCAGCATCACTGCCGCGTAGAGCGCCAGCACCACGAACACCGATTCCCAGCCAAAAAACAGCAGTAACCCCGCGCCTACCACAGGGGCCAGAGCAGGGGCGAGCGCCATGGTACTTGCCATATAGGCGAGGATACGTCCGGCCTCGATGGGGCCATGAATATCACGTACCGCTGCCCGTGCTAATACCGGTCCAGCAGCACCGCCGAAGGCCTGCAAAAAGCGGCCTGCCAGTAACCACTCGACGCTAGGCGCCCAGGCACACAGTAGGCTCGCAGCGAGAAACAGCGATAACCCTGTGATCATCACCGGGCGGCGGCCAAAGCGATCAGAGATTGGCCCGCACAATAGTTGGGCCAGAGCGAATCCAGCCATATAGAGGCTAAGGGTCAGCTGTATTCGGTCTGGGCCAGTATTCAGCGCTTCTGCCATGGCGGGCATGGCTGGCAAGTACATATCCGTCGCCAGCGGGCCGAGCGCAGTCACTGCAGCCAGGGCCACGACGGTGGCGGTAGAGGGCAGCTTTAGCACCCCTTAACTCCTTATGGTTGGACGTGATGCCCCTTCGGACACGAGGCGGGCGCCTTCCCGAATGGAAAGACGCCCGCTTATGTTAGCCTGCTTAGTATAGCTTGACTTAGCTGGCGTCAGGCTGCACCTCTGGTGCTGCCTTTTCGAAGGCTGGCAGTGAACGACAATTGGCAGCGATACGCTGAATCGTCGGATAGGCTGACAAATCACACTCGAAACGTTCCGCGTTGTACACCTGGGGAATCAGGCATATATCCGCAAGCGTAGGGGTGTCGCCATGGCAAAAATCTCCACTGCTGGGGGCATTGGAGAGCGTTGCTTCCAGAGCGGTGAAACCCTCGGCAATCCAGTGGTGGTACCAGGCTAGCTTAGCCGCTTCATCCGCTCCCATTTCTCTCACTAAATACTTGAGTACCCTCAGGTTGTTGAGTGGGTGAATCTCGCAGGCCACCGACTGAGCGAGCGCACGAACCCGCGCCCGTTCTAACGCGTTAATCGGCAGCAGGGCAGGCTCGGGATGTACTTCATCGAGATACTCGCAGATCGCCAGTGACTGGTTAATCACCGAGCTATCGTCCAACACCAGGCTAGGCACCAGCCCCTGAGGGTTGCGCATCAGGTGGTCGTCACCCCGTTGCTCACCTTTCACCAGGTTGACCGGGATCTGGTCATAATCCAGTCCCTTAAGGTTTAAGGCAATACGCACCCGGTAAGCAGCCGACGAGCGGAAATAGCCGTAAAGCGTCGTCATGTTGCCTTCCTTTATTTGGGCTGGTACTGCACTACTTGCTGATCGATCGTACCAAATATGTTGTTGCCATCGCGGTCGAACATCTCGATACGAACCCGGTCGCCAAAACGCATAAAAGGGGTTTTTACTTGGCCGTACAGTATCTGCTCCACCATGCGCACTTCGGCTAGACAGCTATAGCCAACGCCACCGTCAGCCACCGGCTTTCCAGGGCCGCCGTCGGGGTCTGGGTTGGAAACGGTGCCTGAACCAATGACAGCGCCGGCACCGAGATAGCGGGTCTTAGCCGCATGGGCCACCAGCTGTGGAAAGTTAAAAATCATATCTGGCCCGGCTTCTGGCTCGCCAAACTTCTCGCCATTCAAGTGCACGGTCAGTGGCAGGTTCACTTTACCATCCTGCCAGGCATCGCCCAGTTCATCTGGGGTCACCGCAATGGGCGAGAACGAAGAGGCGGGCTTTGCTTGGAAAAAACCGAACCCCTTTGCGAGTTCACCTGGAATCAGACCACGCAGACTCACGTCGTTAACCAGCATTACTAGCTTAATGTGCTTGGCAGCTTCCTTCTGCGTGACTGCCATCGGGACGTCATCGGTGATAACAGCGATCTCGCCTTCAAAGTCGATGCCATGCTCTTCGCTCACCGCCTCGATATCATCGGTGGGTGCCAAGAAGCAGTCGCTACCGCCCTGATACATGAGCGGGTCTGTCCAGAAGGTTTCAGGCATCTCGGCATTACGCGCCTGGCGTACCAGCTGGACATGGTTCAGATAGGCGGAGCCGTCAGCCCACTGATAGGCACGCGGTAACGGGGAGTGCAACGCACTTTGATCAAGCTTAAAAGCGCTTTCAGTACCACCACTGTTAAGCTGAGCATAGCGCTCTTCAAGCTGAGAGCTAACCGCTTCCCAGTTCTCAAGGGCAGCCTGAAGTGTGGGAGCAATATCAACGGCGCTCACAGCGCGGGAGAGGTCACGCGAGACGATGATGAGTTCTCCGTCGCGGCCCTGCTTAAGTGTTGCCAGTTTCATAGTGATTCAATCCTTGTCGTCAGGGTGGTATAGGGTTCAGGGCTGGCTTGGGTTGAAGTGGGAGCGCAGCGTCGACCAAACATCCACATAATCACGTTGACGGAAGTCAGCATTCAGTGCCGCAGGGGTCGGGTGAAAGAAGTAGCGGCTTTCAAACATGAAGGCCAGTGTATCGCCTATGAAGTGGGGCTTAAGCTCAGCGTTGGAGGCCTTTTCAAAGGTCTCAGCATCGGGGCCGTGGGGCGACATTGAGTTATGTAGACTGGCGCCGCCAGGGGTGAAGCCTTCAGCTTTTGCATCGTACTCGCCATGAATAAGCCCCATAAACTCGCTCATTAGATTGCGATGGAACCAGGGCGGTCTAAAGGTGTTCTCGGCAACCATCCAGCGTGGCGGAAAAATCACAAAATCAATATTAGCCATTCCCGGTGTATCGGAGGGTGACGTCAATACGGTGAAGATTGACGGGTCCGGATGATCGAAGCTAACCGTATTGATGGTGTTAAAGTTGGCAAGATTATATTTATAAGGCGCGCAGTTGCCGTGCCACGCCACCACATCTAACGGCGAGTGGTTTAGTTTTGTCTCCCAGAAACGACCAGAGAACTTAGCCACTAAGCGGTAGTCGCCTTCGAGGTCTTCGTAGGCTGCCACAGGGCTTTGGAAGTCACGCGGGTTTGCTAGGCCGTTAGCCCCGATAGGGCCGAGGCCGGGCAGCTCTAAAGGACTACCGTAGTTCTCGCAAATATACCCCCGTGCAGCCTCAACACCCTGAGCTTTACGCACTTGGAATTTCACACCGCGAGGAATGACGGCAATTTCACCGTTATCGATCTCAATGTCACCAAATTCGGTACGTAGACGAATGGCCCCCATTTGCGGAACGAAAAGCAGTTCTCCATCGGCGTTGTAAAAAAACCGCTCTGTCATGTCCTTATTAAAGGTGTAGACATGCACGCCCACGCCCGCTTGAGTACCCGCATCGCCGTTCACCGCAATGGTAAACAAGCCATCGATAAAATCAGTCGGTTCATTAGGTAATGAAACGGGATCCCAGCGCATCTGGTTAGGATCCGCCGCTGGCTTGTTTAACGGGGCCGTGTGTACGTTGTTATTTTCTAGTGGCTGGTAAGCGCTCTGAACGACAGAAGGGCGAATGCGGTAAAGCCAACTGCGAAAGTTTTGATGACGTGGCGCTGTGAATGCGGAACCGGTTAGTTGTTCTGCATATAATCCATAAGCGCACTTCTGAGGGGAGTTTTGCCCAATCGGCAATGCCCCTGGAAGTGCTTCAGTTGAAAAGTGATTATGAAAACCGCTCTGATATTGCAATTGTTCAGTCATTGTTAAGTCCTGCGTTATTTGAACGTTATAGTGAACAATGTATGTCGGCTACTTATCGCCCACTAACCCAGCATGGGAAATTGCCTCTTCAAGCACCCGTTGATCGCCAATGTGGTTAGCAAGCAACAGGATTAGGCGTGCATTGATACGCTCGCTCTCGGCTTCGCTGCGGTCACGATGCAGCGCCGTTAGCGCGGCGTAAAAGGCGTCCGGATCAGTGAAGTTCGGATTCAGCTCAAGCCTTGGCATGGCAGCTTTCCTGGAAGGTAGTGTCAACGGCGCCCGCAAGATGAATACCCAGCGCGCGGTCTAACGCGTCGTCAACCTTGCGGGCAGTGATGGCGTGCCAGCGAGCGGCAATATGCTGATCAGGGCGAATAAGGTACCCGGCTCCTGAATTCAGGCCGTATCGTTGCGCCACGAGCCCCTCTGCATCGTCTACGATGGTTGTGCGCGGTAGAGCGCTAAGCTCATCCGTTGCTGGGCCAACGACCACCATGCTTAAATCAGTGCGACGGCCTAACAGCTCTTTCAACGGCGTGGCAAGCGTGTCGGTGTGTCCATCCTCAAAGCGGCCGTCGAGTAACAACACAAAGCCATCGCCAAATTGATTGAGTAGCCAGGCGTTCTCTTCTCTCAATCGAATGGGAGCGTCCTTGGCCGGGCTGCCGGGGCGCAGTTCTCTCGGGCCACCATTAACATCGGGTGTATTGAGCGGTGAGGTGTCATAGCGGCAGGGCATGGAAAGGCGACCGCTGTTGACCAGGCTACGTGCGAAGGCATGTTTCTCAGCCAGCTCCAGCGTCACATCTCGGAACACTTGGCTGATATGGCTCTTCGGGGTAATAAAATCAGTGGCGCGGGTCGAGTTAAGGATGTTCTCTGCCGCGCCATGCTGGCGCTCAGTGTTGTAGGTGGACAAAAGCGTTTTTGGCGCCTGCTGTTTGAGAACGCGGGCTAGTTTCCACACTAAATTATCCACACCCTGTAGGGCACCATTGGCACCTCTGGCGCCAAAGGGGGATACCTGATGAGCCGCGTCACCTATGAATATCACGCTATGGTGAATGAAATTATCCATCTTACGGCAGCGGAAGGTGTAGACACTGGCCCACTCAAGCTCGAACTCCACGTCTTGGCCAAGCATTGCCTGCACTCGTGGGCGAATGTTCTCTTCTTTCTTTTCTTCTTCCGGGTCAGCGTCCCTGCCTAGCTGGAAGTCGATACGCCACACATTGTCCGGTTCTTTGTGAAGCAGGACTGACTGATTGGGATGAAAGGGCGGGTCAAACCAAAACCATCGTTCTGTAGGGAAGTCGGCCTTCATCACCACATCAGCAATCAGGAACCTGTCCTGAAATACTTGGCCTTTGCACTCAAGGCCCAGTATGTCTCGGATTCGGCTGTTAGCTCCATCCGAGACGAGGAGGTAGTCACAAGTCAGCTGGTAATCACCGTCTTGGGTAGAGACCTTGATGGCGGAGCACTTAGGCTGAGCATCGACATCAATGACCTTATGTTTCCAACGAAGGTCAATTTGCTCTGGAAAGTCGTGAGTGCGGTTGACCAGAAACTCTTCAAAGTAATACTGCTGCAAGTTAATAAAGGCGGGCATACGGTGGCCGTCTTCTGGCAGCAGGTTGAAGCCGTAGACCTCGCGATCCTGGAAGAAGACGCGACCGTGCTGCCAGGTGACGCCTTTTGCAAGCATCGGCTCGACGCAACCCAGGCGGTCTACAATTTCCAGCGAACGTTTAGCAAAACACAGGGCCCGCGACCCCACGCTAACGGTGTTGTTATCGTCCAGAAGAATCGAATTAACGCCTTGCTGAGCCAAGTCGATGGCGGCGGCGAGGCCGCTAGGTCCCGCTCCGACAATCACTACCGGATAGTGGCGAACTTCTTGAATATCGAGTTCAGGCGGGCGCCGATAAGGATAGACAGGATTTTTATAGGTTGTTGGCATCTATTTGCTCCCGTTCAGCGTCGGGTGCGTGACACCCGACTGCTGGGCATGATCAGTGGGTGTCACTGGTGGCACTTACTGATTTTCGACGGCGTCCTGTAGCGAGTGCCACATAGCGGTATCGCGTTCTGCCGTCCAGATGCGGGGATCCGGGTACTCGCAGCCTGCTTCGTCATAGCAGCGAGTGATATCGAAAGGCACACAGTGATCGAAGATGACCCAGTGACCATACTTCAGCTTAAGTACCGCGTAGGTCTCGGCGTAACACTCGGAGAGAGACTTGCCCGCCGCCTTGCCCGCTTTAACACTTCCATACATATCATTTAGGAAGTCGCGAGTGCCCTGAATGGCTTCCTGGCACTGTTCGGCAGTTTGCAGTGCATCACCGCGGCCAGGCACTAGCTTTTGGGGCTGCATGGATTGCAGGCGATCAAGCGTGGCAGGCCAGTCCTCGTGGTAAGCGTCACCGGTGTAAGGGGTGGCGCCATACTCAACGAGGTCACCGGAAAACATTACTTTTTCCTTCGGCAGCCAGACGACGGTATCGCCCTTGGTATGTCCGCGGCCAAGGTGGATGATCTGTACCTCACGCTCACCCATGTAAACCGTCAGCTTCTCTTGAAAAACTATGTTTGGCCAGGTTAAGCCAGGCACAGAGTCCACACCCTTGAACAGGCGAGGGAAACGACCGACTTCTGACTCATAGTCTTGCTGACCACGTTCGTTGATCAGGTCATAAGTGTTCTGGCTAGCGTAGATATTCTCTGCATCGTACGCGGAAGCGCCGAGAACACGCACGGCATGGTAATGGGTCATTACCACATGCTTAATCGGTAGGTCAGTCACTTCGCGGATACGGCGGATGACATCCTGAGCCATGACGGGCGTTGCCTGGGTGTCGATAACCATCACGCTGTCATCGCCAATCACGATGCCCGTATTGGGGTCACCTTCAGCAGTGTAAGCATAGAGCCCTTCTGCCAGCTTGGTGAAGCTGATCTTCTTCTCTTCGGTATCGGCATGGGACGCGAATTTCTTGCTCATGATATCTCCGGTGCTATCAGGGTGATTCAGGTATTCATTGAATTGTTGTGTGCTTGAAGGATAGTTTCTAATGAAACTAAATGTCCAATGTTTCATGGACGAATCACTCTGTCTTTTGCATCGTATTGACGATAATTCTTAATAAATCAGGTGATTATTGCAAATTAATACTTAAGTATAATAAATAAAATCGTGAAATTGGTTGCAAGGGAGAGTATCTGTCGGCACTGTTCCACCTTATGATAGGTGCATTGCTGGAGCCTACATTCCCAGCTATCGTGCGGATTTTGGTCATCACCACTTCTGATAAACGGTGGCTTTAGGAGAAACAAAATGACGATGGATAAAGCAGACGGCGATGTGTCACTGGAATCTTCAGCCAGGGTAGAGCTGGATCTCAACCAATTTTTACCCTATCAGCTTAACCGTTTAGCTGACCGAATCAGCCAGGCGTTAGAGAAGCTTTATGCCGAGTCTTATGAACTCAATATTGCCCAGTGGCGTGTGCTTGCCTGGCTTAGCCACTGTGATGATTTAACCGCTAAGAAGGTCTGCGCTTACACCAATATGGATAAGGCTCGCGTGTCTCGCGCTATTCAGTCACTGGAAGACCGTGGACTGATAAGCCGCACGCCCTCACAGCAGGATCAGCGACTACATGACTTGCAACTGACGGACGCCGGACAAGCGCTACTCAATAAGTTAGTGCCCGAAGCCCAGGCGTGGGAGGCCGGCCTGGTGTCGACCCTGAGCGTTGGTGAATATCGTGATCTGCTTAATACAATGCGCAAGCTTGAACGGCAACTGGAGAGAATTGGCTAGAGGCTTGATGCTGGGAAGTCGAGCCCAGGTGACAGATCGCATTTTTGCCGGTGGTGTGTCGTTAGTGTATCGATAGATAAGATTTGTGTAACAAAAGAATGGGCGAAAAATAACCCCATATAGCCATTGATAGTCACACGAAGAAACAATGTTTTTGGTGTAAGTGTTTGTAGTTTAAGTTAATAATGTAAGTTAATACTTAAGTATTAGAATCTATTAGTTGATGGATCGTTGCATGATCCACGTATCTAAAGGCATTGTGATGAATAACGTGATTCGTATAATTTATATATTTCAATAATAAAGTATCACGTTAGGCGCAATGAGTGATTAACTAGCAATCTCACTCACCGCACGCATGGCTTATCAACATCATTCAACAAAAACGATGAGCGCTTTACCCAGTTCGTGACGACCAGAGGAAAGAGAAGTGAATAAAACAACAAACCTGATGATCGGCGCTATTGCCGCCGCAACGCTGAGCACCTCCGCCTTTGCACAAACGACAATCACCGTGAGTACCTGGGCTGGTCCCAATCACGGCATCAACACCATGGTATGGCCAACATGGAAAGCATGGATTGAAGAAGCCACTGACGGGCGCGTGACCGTTGACGTTGTACACGATCTTGGGCCTCCCGCCTCCCAGATGGAGATGGTCGCCGATGGCATTGCTGATGCCACTTGGGTGTTCCATGGCTATAACGCAGGGCGTTTTCTGGCCACTCAGTTACCCGAATTTCCTACCTTTGAAGACTTCTCCTCGGAGAACGCCTCTGCTGCTTATTGGTATACGCATCAGGAGCATTTAGCCCAAGCTGATGAGCATCGCGGCGTTGATGTGCTGGCTGCGGGGGTACATGGCCCGGGTTGGATCTTTAGTCGTGAGCAGTACCAAACTCTTGCTGATTTAGAGAACGAGCGCATTCGCGTCGGCGGCGGGGTCATGGGAGATCTCTCTAATGCCCTTAATCTGACCGGCGTGGCTTTGCCGCCAACCGGGGTCTATGAAGCTGGCTCTCAGGGCGTTATTGATGGCGCTATGCTGGTGCCGGAAGGCCTTAGAAGCTTTCGGGTAGCCGAGGTATTTCCCTATACCTTGACGGTGGATGGGGGCTTTTATCGAGGCAGCTTCACCATTGTAGTGAATCCGAGTATCTGGGATGAGATGTCTGCAGAAGATCGTGCCGCTGTGGAAGACGTCTCGGGTGAGCGGTTATCGCGACTGTTTGGCTACATGATGGATGTATCCGATGAGCGGGGCGTCGAGTTCGCCGAAGAGCAGGGTCATACCTTTACAGCCCTTGGCGACGAAGATCTTGAGACGCTGCGCGGTATCAGTAATGACCTGGTTGACACCTGGTCCGAGAACGTAAGTGAACGGGGTGTCGATGCTCAGGCTGCGCTTGATTACTTCCACCAACAGCTTGAAGAAGCTGCTACACAAGAGAGCGTGGCATCCTTAGTGCCACAATCATAATTACCCTTCGCCAAGTGGAGGGCGACTATGCAGATCCTGACGTCTCGCTGGTCAAATGTCGGTAGGGTCATGCAGCTGGCGCTGGAGGGGGTGGCGGGTGCCACCCTCTTTGCCTTGATGCTGCTGACGACTGCTGATGTAGTAGGCCGTTATTTCTTTAATTTACCTATCCTTGGAACCGTCGAGTTGACCCAGCAGATGCTGGCCGCTGTGGTGTTCTTGTCACTGCCAGTAGCATGCTGGCGTGAAGAGCACGTTAGCGTGGATCTCTTGGATGCCATATTCCCTGTGCGCTGGATATGGCTGCGCCAGATGATCGTCAACTTAATTATCGCCGTGGCTTTATGGGTGATCGCTACACGGGTTTGGGCACTTGGCGTGCGTGCTTTCGAGTGGGGCGATGTCACTGAGTTTCTACGCATTCCCGATGGTTACCTTATTTACCTGATTGCCATCATGCTGTTTCTTTCCGCTCTACTCACCCTCGGTCGAGCGGTGAGTTACCTCCTAGAAGGCGTGGGTGTGATTAAGTGCGGTGGCCCAGTCAGCCAGGGAGATAAGCATGATTGAAGCACTTTATGGGTTTGCAGCGCTGTTGATATTGGTATTCCTGCGCATGCCTCTGGCTTTTGCCATGGGGATCGTGGGTTTTGTGGGTTTCTACTACCTGACCGGTAACTGGAACGCGGCTGAAGCCATGGCGTCGCGCCGGGTAGTCGACACCGCTAGGGACTACGGTCTATCGGTGATACCACTGTTTATCTTGATGGGTAACTTGGTGTCCCATGCTGGGCTCTCTGATGCGCTATTCCGGGCCTCCAATGGTTTTCTTGGACACCGTAAGGGCGGTCAGGCGATGGCCACCATCGTGGCTTGTGGTGGTTTTAGTGCTATTTGTGGGTCGAGTCTTGCGACCTGCGCCACTATGGGGCGTGTTGCCATGCCCCAGATGCGCAAGTACGGCTACAAGGACTCGCTGGCGGCAGCCTCCATTGCAGCGGGCGGAACCCTTGGGATACTGATTCCTCCCAGCGTGATGCTGGTGATCTACGGCATCATTACTGAGACCAGTATCCGTGAACTGTTTGCAGCGGGCTTTATTCCCGGCATATTGGGCATTGTGATGTATCTCGGCGCGGTTAAGTGGGTTCTGTGGCGTGATCCCAGCGCTGGGCCAGCGGCCGAAAAAGTACCCTGGAACGAGCGCCTTTCGGCCCTAAAAAATGTGGGGAGCACCCTGGCGCTGTTCGTATTGGTTATCGGCGGCATCTATTTGGGTATATTCACCCCAACCGAAGCGGCGGGTATTGGCGCAATGGGTGCCTTTGTGATTGCGCTGCTCAAGCGTGCTTTGACGCCGACGATACTCATGAATGTCCTGATGGACACTGTGCGAACAACAGCGATGCTGTTTGCGGTGGTGTTGACGGCGCTAATCTTTGCTAATTTCATTAACCGCGCGGGGCTTCCCAATGACCTCCTGGCGTTGGTCACCGGGCTGAACGTGGCCCCCTTCGTGGTAATTCTCGTTATCTTGGCCATTTACGTACTGTTAGGCTGTGTATTCGAAAGCATGTCGATGATGCTGCTGACCGTGCCGGTCTTCTTCCCGGTCGTGGCGGGGCTTGGCTATGATTTGGTGTGGTTTGGCATACTGGTGGTTATCGTCATTGAGATTAGTTTGATAACGCCCCCTGTCGGTATGAATGTGTTCGTATTGCGGGCTGTATTACCGGACGTATCAACAGGCACTATCTTCCGCGGCGTTACGCCTTTCTGGGTCGCCGGTACCATACGCGCACTGCTCGTACTTATATTCCCAGCGATCGTGCTTTTTCTGCCGCAGTTACTGTATTAAAGCTACGCTATTAATACGGTGCTATTAACGTCCTTGCTAAACAAACGGCTGACAGGGTAAGCGCCCTGTCAGCCGTTTTTTGTATTACTTTTTTGTCTGGCTGTATCGGCTGAGGCGTTACTGCCGCTTGGCCACCAGCGTTAGAATGTCGTAGCTGGCGACCAGTTCATCGTTTTGATTGGTCACCGCTACGTCCCACATCACCACGCCTTGTGGGTGCCCATCGGGAGAAGTTCGGCCCTGATCAATCTTGCGCTTGCAGGTTAGGCGGGCGCGGATAGTGTCGCCGACCAACACAGGTGTAATAAAGCGCAGTGTATCCAGGCCGTAGTTAGCCAGTACGGGGCCTTCGCCTGGGTAAACGAATAGACCCGCAGCGGCAGACAGCACAAAGTAGCCGTGGGCAATGCGCTGGCCGAACTGGGTCTCTTTGGCGGCAATGTCGTCGAAGTGCATATAGAAGTGGTCGCCGGAAAGGCAGCCAAAATTGACGATGTCGGCTTCAGTGACGGTGCGGCGGTGGGTTAACAGTGACTCCCCAACCTGCAGGTCGTCGAAATAGCGGCGGAACGGGTGGACGTCAGTCTCGATCACCTTGGCGCCACGCACATATTCCTTTGTGACTGCCGCGAGCATGCTCGGAGAGCCCTGGATGGCGGTGCGCTGTAGATAGTGGTGAACCGCACGAATGCCGCCGAGTTCCTCGCCACCGCCTGCGCGGCCGGGCCCGCCATGCTTGAGCATCGGTAGCGGAGAGCCGTGGCCAGTGGATTCCTTTGACGCCTGAGCATCCAGAATCTGCAGGCGGCCGTGCTGGGCGGCCAGAATGGGGATCATTTCAGCCGCAATGGCAGGGTCTTTCGTGGTCAGCGTGGTCACTAAGCTGCCCTTGCCCTTGGCGGCGATGGTCAGGGCTTCGTCGATGCCGCTGTAGGGCATTAGCGTCGCGACGGGGCCAAAGGCTTCAATGTCGTGAGCGCCGCCGTCGTTCAACGGGTTACGATTGATCAGCAAGTGGGGAGTAATGAAGGCGCCGTTTTCAACACCCTGGCCGACAGGCTTAAAGCTGCCGTCTCTGCCGAAGACGCACTCACTAGTCTCTAGCAGTTGTTCAATTGCGTGGTTAACGTCTCTCAATTGGTCACGGGAAGAGAGCGCGCCCATGCGTACGCCTTCTTCATGAGGATCACCGACCACAATGTTGGCAAGCCGCGACTTAAGTGTGTTCGCCAATGCATCCAGATGCTCGGAAGGCACTAAAATTCGGCGGATCGCGGTACATTTCTGACCTGCCTTGGCGGTCATCTCCTTGACCACTTCTTTGGCAAAGATTTCGAACTCTTCGTCTTCCGGGCTAACATCCGGGGCCATGATGGCGCTGTTGAGCGAGTCCGCCTCGGCGTTGAACGGGATGCTCTTCGCCATGATGTTAGGGTGGCTTTTTAATTTGAGAGCGGTGTTTGCCGAACCGGTAAAGGTGACAAAGTCCTGCTCTTCCAGGTGATCCAGTAAATCACCGGCCCCGCCGATAACCAGTTGCAGCGCCCCTTCCGGCAGAAGGCCTGAGTCGTTGATGACACGCACGGCTGCTTCGGTCAGGTAGCTAGTGGCGGTTGCCGGTTTGAAGATACACGGCATGCCTGCCAAAAAGGCAGGCGCGAACTTCTCCAGCATGCCCCATATGGGAAAGTTAAACGCATTGATGTGCACAGAGACGCCGCGGCGGGGCACCAGAATATGGGTGCCATTGAAGTGGTTATCCTTACCTAGTTGGGTCACCGGGCCTTCATGGGCCACATTGCCGGAGGGCAGTTCTTTGCGGCCCGTGGAGGCGTAGGTAAATAGGGTGCCGAAACCGCCGTCGATGTCGATCCAGGAGTCGGCCTTGGTGCAGCCAGTGTGGTGAGAGATGGCATAGAGCTCACGCTTACGCTCTTGGATATAGGCGGCCAGCGCTTTAAGGATGGCGGCCCGTTGCTGGAAATCCAGTGCCAGCATATTTTTCACACCGGTGTTGCGGGCATACGCCACCGCTTCACGGAAGTTGATCTCTTCTTGGTGGGTATGCGCAACGGTTGTGCCGTTAATGGCGCTAATAAGCGCTTTGGATTCGGTCTTTCCGAACCACTGGCCTGCGATGTAACTCTGTAAAACTGACATTGCGTACTCTCCCGCAAAACATAGACTAAGCCGACGCGTTCGCCGGCTTGGAAGTAGGTGGGTTAGGGTTTATACCTCGTCATAGTCAAGCACCACCCTGTCGCTGATCGGATAGCACTGGCAGGACAGCACGTAGCCGGCATCGATTTCGTAATCTTCCAGGGCGTAATTGGCGTCCATTTCCACCTCGCCTTCGATGACCTTTGATTTACAGGTGGAGCACACACCGGCCTTGCATGAGAAAGGTATATCCGCGCCATGCTCGTTACCTGCATCCAGAATATTCTGGGTATTACGGGGCAGGTCGTACTCAATGGTGCGGCCGTCGATGATCACTTTAATGTGCGAGGTTTCAGCTTTCAGCTGAACCGCTTTCGTCGCCTGGCGGCGCTTGGTGCCTGCCGTCGGTAGCCCAGTAGTGAACAGCTCGAAGTGCACTTTTTCCTTCGGCATTCCATGTTGGGTCAGAACACCACGCACGATCTCGGTCATTTCGTGCGGGCCACAGATAAACGCGGCGTCGAGCTTGGATACGTCTACCCAACGGTCAAATAGGGCGTTGCATTTGTCGGCGTCGATCCGGCCGTTGTAAAGATCGATTTCCTGTTGTTCGCGGCTGAACACGTAAATGATGTTGAGGCGTTCCAGGTAGCGATCCTTGAGATCCTGAAGGCGTTCGCGAAACAGCGTCCCCGTGGTGGAACGATTGCCATAGATTAAGGTAAAGCGGCTCTTTGGCTCGCTCTCCAGGGTGGTGGAAACAATCGACATAATGGGCGTGACACCACTGCCAGCGGTCACCGCCAAATAGTGCCCTTCACGGCTGGGGTCGAGCGGCACGAAGAACTTGCCCTGGGGCGGCATTACTTCCAGGCGGTCACCGGGCTGCAAGTGCTGGTTGGCAAAGGTGGAAAAGCTGCCGCCCGGCACCAGCTTGACGGCGACTCTCAGCTCATGTTCGTGGACACCGGTGCAAATCGAGTAGGAGCGACGGACATCCTCACCTTCGATGTCGCGACGTAGCGTCAGGTACTGCCCTTGGGTAAAGCGAAAGGCGTCCAGCAGGTCATCGGGAACGTCGAAGGCAATGGAAACGGCATCATGGGTTTCCTTGCGCACATCCTTGACGGTTAGGGCGTGAAATCGGCTCATGGGAAATGGTCTCGTCGTTTTACAGACACTTGAAATAATCGAAAGGCTCCAGGCAATCGCGGCAGCGGTAGAGCGCCTTGCAAGCCGTAGAGCCGAATTCGCTGACGCGTTCGGTCGCGTTGCTGCCACATAAAGGGCAGGGCACTACCGGGTCAGACTGACCCGTCAGGCTACGTTTGCTAGCACTTTCTACCGGTGGCGCGATGCCGTAGGCACGCAGCTTTTCGCGTCCGGCTTCGGTCAACCAATCGGTGGTCCAGGCGGGCGACAGGCGGCGCTGAATCAGCGGGTCTGAATAGCCAGCGGCCACCAACGCTTCATGGATATGCTGTTCGATAACTTCTGTGGCCGGGCAGCCGGAGTATGTTGGGGTCACATTGACCACCAGCCGTCCATCAAGCCAAGCGATATCGCGCACAATGCCCAGCTCAACCACACTGACCACCGGCACTTCCGGGTCTGGCACTTCCTGTAAAACCGCCAGCACGGCGTTGATATCGCCTTCGTCACCGGCTGGCGGCAATCCGCTGCGGTCGCTGCCGATCAAGTCGCTGGAGGGCCAATTATCGCTAAGCGCAGATGGATAGTTACCAGACGGTCGCATCGGGATAGGCCCTCGGCAGGTATTGCATTTCCGCTAATAGAAAGCCCAGGTGCTCGGTGTGATGCCCGACTTTACCGCCGGTATACATCCAAGCTTCGTAGGAAGGGCGCTCCAGCGTGGCTTCTTCAAACACCTCTTCCACGGTGGCTTTCCAGCGGGTGGCCAGCGTCTCTGGGGCTGGCGCAATACCGGCTTCCAGCATGGCCTGATCAACCTCGTCGCCCTGCAGTAGCTCACCGGTGAACTGCCAGAGGTTGTCGAGCGCTCGCTGCATGCGGGTGTGGCTCTCTTCCGTGCCATCGCCCAGGCGAATCACCCATTCAGAGGAGCGACGTAAGTGGTACGTTGCTTCCTTAAGCGACTTGGCGGCCACTTCAGCAATGCGTGGGTCGCTGGAGTGAGACAGGCCGTCAAGCAGGTGGACGTGCCATGCATCGAACAGGAACTGGCGCCCCATGATGTCGGCGAAGTCACCGTTGGGCTGTTCAACGAGCAACAGGTTGCGAAAATCCTGGGCATCGCGGCGAAAGGCTAAATAGTCGGCATCATGGCCCTGGCCTTCCAGTTCAGCAGTCATCAGTTCAGCAGCATAGCCCAGCCAGTTGCGGGCCTGACCGAAGAGGTCGAGGCCCACGTTCATTAAGGCCAGTTCCTCTTCCAGCGCGGGTGCCTTACCGCACAGTTGTGCGTGGCGCTGGCCGAGTACCAAGTCGTTATCGCCAAGGCGTAGCAGGTAATCGATCAACGGGGGGTGTGTTTTTTGAGCTATGTTTTTCTGAGCCGAGCTTCGATGAGCCGCGCTTTGATGAGATATGTTTTGCATTGCTGCCTCCCTTACATGTGGCCGACTTCTTTCGGCAGTTTGTAGAAGGATGCGTGGCGATAGACCTTGTCGTTAGACGGGTCAAACAGCGGCTCTTTCTCGTCGGGAGAAGAGGCGGTGATTTCGCTGGCCGGAACCACCCAGATGCTCACCCCTTCATTGCGACGGGTGTAAAGCTCGCGGGCGTTTTCAATGGCCATGCGGCGATCGGCGGCGTGTACGCTACCAACGTGCTTGTGATTAAGGCCGTGCTTGCTGCGTATAAAAACTTCGAAGAGGGGCCAGTCAGCCATGAGGAAAGCCTCTGTAGTCAAAGGAGCCCCGTGTCGCAGGGCTCTCGATTGTTTTAAGAATCAAAAATCAGGTCTTAAGAATCAGGCCGCTCGGCGTTGACGCTTGGCGGCATGAGCCACGGCTGCTTCACGCACCCAGGCACCGTTATCAATGGCGTTACGGCGAGCTTCGACACGCTCGCGGTTGCAGGGGCCGTTGCCTTTAACCACGTCGAAGAATTCCTGCCAGTCGATTTCACCGAATTCATAGTGACCGGTCTCTTGGTTATATTTGAGATCCGGATCAGGGGCGGTGCAGCCCAGCAGTTCTAGCTGCGGTACGGTTTGGTCGAGGAAGCGCTGGCGCAGCTCATCGTTGCTGTGGCGCTTGATCTTCCAGGCCATCGACTGGGCACTGTTAGGAGAGTTTTCGTCGGACGGGCCGAACATCATCAGTGCTGGCCACCAGAAGCGGTTAATAGAGTCCTGCACCATGGCTTTCTGATCGTCAGTGCCTTCTTGCATCATGGTCAGCAGAATCTGATAACCCTGGCGCTGATGGAAGCTCTCTTCCTTGCACACGCGAATCATGGCGCGCGCATAGGGGCCATAGGAGGTGCGTTGAAGCGGCACCTGGTTGACGATGGCTGCGCCGTCGACCAACCAGCCGACGGTACCCATGTCTGCCCAGTTGAGTGTTGGGTAGTTGAAGATACTGGAGTACTTGGCGCGACCGTCGTGGAGCTTGTCGATCTCTTCGTCGCGGTCGGCACCCAGGGTTTCCATGGCGCTATAGAGGTATAAGCCGTGACCCGCCTCATCCTGAATCTTGGCCATTAGCTGCAACTTGCGCTTAAGGGTTGGTGCACGTGTCAGCCAGTTACCTTCCGGCAGCATACCGACGATCTCGGAGTGCGCGTGTTGAGAGATCTGACGGATCAACGTCTTGCGGTAGGCGTCCGGCATCCAATTTTTGGGTTCTATTTTGATTTCATCATTGATGCGCTCCTGGAACTGGCGTTCCTCAGGACCCATCTCATCAAGCGTTTTGAGTTTGTTAGAACCGGTTTCAACGAGCTGCGCGTACATAGAGACCTCCGCGGCGTCGATATATCAGGGGGTGTGGCTTATCTTTCCTAAAGTATAGTGATACGAAATATTTTATCAATAAGTATTTTTGTGTGTCACTTTAAGACTTTATGATAACGTATAAATCCAAGGCTATTGGTTTATAAAGGAAAAATCGCTAATTATAAATGATTCTTGATGTGCCGATTTTTCTAGCTAAAATTGACTGTTTAGGCGCATA
Source organism: Vreelandella titanicae (assembly GCF_014697095.1). Classification (NCBI taxonomy): domain Bacteria; kingdom Pseudomonadati; phylum Pseudomonadota; class Gammaproteobacteria; order Oceanospirillales; family Halomonadaceae; genus Vreelandella; species Vreelandella titanicae. The sequence continues at coordinate 1,491,741 of NZ_CP059082.1, forward strand.
AAAGCCCCTTAAAGGAGTTTTTTAAAGGGCTTTGCCTGACAAGAGGGGGGTGGCGCTAAACGGCGGCTAGGCGCTAGAGAGGCTGAATCAGCGAAGATCTTTTACCCGCCTAGCCTTACCCATCGAGCGCATAACACTTTCTACCGGGCACACCTCGACCTTGGTGCTGATACCAATGTGCGTCTTGATGGCATGCTGGAGCTGTTTCGCGGCTTCTTCACAAGCCACGGGGTCGCGGGCGATGTCATGATGATTCGCCTCTACACGAACAAGCACCATGTCCATATTGCCTTGGCGGCTGACTTCGATCTCGTAGTGGGGAGAAAGCGACGCGATTTTGAGCAGTTGTTCTTCGATCTGGGTGGGGAACACATTCACCCCGCGAATGATCAGCATGTCGTCGCTGCGGCCAGTGATCTTGTCGATGCGTCGCATGGGGCGCGCGGTGCCCGGTAGTAGGCGGGTCAGGTCACGGGTGCGGTAGCGAATCACCGGTAGGCCTTCTTTGGTTAAGGTGGTGAACACCAGCTCGCCGTATTCGCCGCCTGACAGGACGTCACCACTGACCGGGTCGATGATCTCGGGGTAGAAATGATCTTCCCAGATGGTCGGGCCATCTTTGGTCTCCAGGCACTCCATGCCTACGCCCGGGCCCATTACCTCAGAGAGACCGTAAATATCGAGGGCGTCGATGCCCAGGCGCTGCTCTAAGGCTGTGCGCATGCTGTCGGTCCAAGGTTCGGCGCCGAAGATGCCAGTACGCAAGGGCAGCGTATGCGGGTCGATGCCTTGGCGCTCCATTTCGTCCGCGATGTTGAGCATATACGAGGGGGTGACCATGATGATGTCCGGCTCGAAATCACGGATCAACTGAACCTGTTTCTCGGTCTGGCCGCCCGACATGGGAATCACCGCGCAACCCAGGCGTTCAGCACCATAATGCGCGCCCAGCCCACCGGTGAACAGACCATAGCCATACGCCACATGCACCTTGTCGTTGCGGCTGCCGCCGGCGGCGCGGATCGAGCGCGCCATCACATCAGACCACACATCAATATCGTTCTGGGTGTAGCCGACCACCGTCGGTTGCCCGGTGGTGCCGCTGGAGGCATGGATGCGAACGATCTCGCTCATCGGTGTGGCCAACATGCCGAACGGGTAGTTGTCGCGCAAATCGGCCTTGGTGGTAAAAGGTAGTTTGGCGAGATCCGCCAGCGTCTGGATATCGTCGGGATGCGCCCCAGCCTTGTCGAAGGAGTGGCGGTAGAAGGGCACATTGTCGTAGGCGTGCTTCAGGCTCCACTTCAGGCGCTTGACCTGAGTGGCGCGCAGCTCGTCGACGCTGGCGGTTTCCAAGGGGTCGAGAGTCGCGGTGTTGATACGCGTTGCGGGCTGATTCATCAGGGGTCTCCGATCAAGCTAGTTGTTATTGGACTAGTTTCTAAATGCACCATGGTCTATGGAATGGCTTTAGTAATGGGCTTATAAGCGCTCAATGATCAACGCGCCTTTCATTGGCTATCTCCAGCAGCGGTGTCTTCCAGGCGGAGTACGCTGCCGCGAATTTTGTAGGAACGCCCGCGGAACAAGGCAACGGTATCGCCGTGCTGATTGCGCAACGTAATGTCGTAAATGCCGGTACGCCCGCGGCGGCTGCGCTCTTCGGCGGTGGCGGTGATCTCGTCGCCCAGCTGGCCGGGGCCGAGGTAGTCGATACTGCAGCCAGCGGCCACGGTGGCTTCATCGTAGCTGTTGCAGGCAAACGCAAAGGCGGAATCGGCGAGGGCAAACAGAAACCCGCCATGGCAGTTGCCGTGCCCCTGCACCATGTCCTGGCGCACGGTCATGGTCAGTTCGGCGAAGCCGGGGGCCACGCGAGTAATACGCATGCCCAGCCCTTGGCTGGCGTGGTCACGGGAAAACATTGCCTCGGCGCAGGCTTCCGCCAGTTGCTGCGGGTTCAGTTGGGAATCACGCATGAAAGCTTTCCTCGTATAGGGCTTCGAGCCGAGCAAACACCTGACGCTTGGCCTCAAGCTTCTCGACGATAGCCTCGATAACCAAACGGCTATCGGTCAAGGCATTAATGGCGCCTGTGCTGATGATGCTAATAGTGGCGGTAGAGAGAAGGGTTGGCATATCACTCTCCCTTGAAGGTGGGGCGACGTTTTTCCATAAAAGCACTGACGCCTTCGCGGTAATCTTCGCTGCGCCCAGCAAGGCGTTGCAGGTCGCGTTCCAGGTCGAGCTGCTCGTTGAAGCTGTTATCGCTGCTGGCATGTAGGGCGCGTTTAATCAGCGCTAGGCCATGAGTGGGTTGAGTGGCCAGGTGGCGAGCCATGCTCATGGCTTCTTCTTGAAGCGCCTCATCGTCGACGCAGCGCCAGATCATGCCCCACTGTTCGGCGGTCTCGGCGGGCAGCTTGTCGCCCAGCATCGCCAGGCCCTTGGCGCGGGCCATGCCCACTAAGTTAGGCAATGTCCAGGTGCCGCCGGAGTCTGGAATCAAGCCGATCTTACAGAAGGCCTGAATAAAGCTTGCCGAGCGCGCGGCCAATACGATGTCGCAGGCCAGGGCGATGTTGGCACCGGCACCTGCGGCCACGCCGTTCACCGCACAAATGGTGGGGAACGGCATGTCTTTAAGGGCGCGCAGCATGGGGTTGTAACGTTTCTCAAGCGACTCGCCGAGGTCGGGGGCTTCTGCGCCGGGCGCGACGCTACGGTCGGAAAGATCCTGACCAGCGCAGAAGCCTCGGCCGTTGCCCGTCAGTAACAAAGCGCGAACGCTTGAGTCTTGGCGCACGGCTTTTAGCACCTTGCGCATCTCGGCATGCATTTCGGTATTGAAGTTGTTCAGGCTGTTGGGGCGGTTCAGCGTAATACAGGCGACGCCGTCTTCGACGCTGTAAAGCAGGGGCGCTTGGCTCATGGGTAATGTCCTTGTGTCAGTGCCCTTTAAAAGAGGCAGATCGTTTTTCTTGGAAGGCGCGCATGCCCTTTTCGCGGTCGGCGGTGCCCGCCAGTGACCGTTCGGCCTGTGGTGTACAGGATGGATCTCTGCCGAGTATAGATTTATTTTGATACACATCAATATTGTATGGGTGGTTGTAATGTGTCGCTTGTTGATGTTGTTGGTGGTTTATTCCTTATTAACAATAACTTGTGTGAATTTTTGGTGAATATAAGATAATTGTTAGACGATGGTATAAAAAAACCAAGGTCGTCTAAAAAAACTGAGTTATAGCAGGGTGCGTCGAGTTCTTAGATAGTGGTGTGCCGATTCTTCAGTAGGCGGTTACAGGTAAAGTGTTTGATGTTTTGTTACGCAAAATATAGTCTTTGTTTATATGGTGTATCAAAAAAGAGTGAGTGGAGGAGCGCCCCATGACGCAATCAGTGCAGCAAAGGCGCGATAACTCTAGGTGGCTACACAACTAATAAAGCAGTGGCCGAGCAGTTCGAAGAACTGGCGGTGGGGGCAACACCCCACACGGCCAACCAAGCTAACGGAGAACGTTATGCCTTACTATCGACTTGAAGGGGTGACGCCAGTGGTTCACCCGACGGCTTATGTCCACCCAACGGCAGTGTTGATCGGGGATGTGATCGTGGGCCCCAACTGTTATGTAGGCCCTGGCGCGGTGATGCGCGGCGATTTCGGCCGTCTTGTGCTGGAAGAGGGATCCAACCTTCAGGATACCTGTGTTATGCACGGCTTTCCTGGCTGCGTCACCAAAGTTGAGAAGGATGGCCATATCGGCCATGGCGCGGTACTGCATGGGTGCGTGATTGGGCGTGATGCCATGGTGGGTATGAACGCCGTGGTGATGGATGGCGCCAACATTGCTGAGAGGTCTATCGTTGCGGCAGCAGCGTTCGTTAAGGCGGGCTTCGAGTGTGAGCCCCAGTCGCTGGTGATGGGGGCACCCGCAAAGGTTAAGCGCGCGCTGAGTGATGAAGAGTTCGCCTGGAAACAGCAGGGTACCCAGGAGTATCAGCGCTTAGTGGGCCGTTGTCGGGACAGCCTGGAGCCCTGTGAGCCGCTGGCAGAACTCGATGCTGATCGTCCAACCTTGCTGGCTGGTGATACTCAACCCAAGCAGCAGACGCTGGATCAGTCGCCACAGCCATAAGGTGCGTTATGCCCGATGTGACGGCTGATTAAGCAGTCTCGTTAGGCGTTCAATCCAGCCCGCCGAAGCGCTGGTAGAAGCTGGGGCCAGGGGCGGGTAGTGGGCCCTCGGCGGTTTCCAAATGTTGATCCAACCAGCGTTCTGCACGTTCGTAGAGCAAACGATAAAGGTTGCGGCAGAGCTGATGGGCGTAGCGTCCTTCCCACGCCGTGGGGAGTAGTTCTTCAGGCAGGAGGGGGTCGCGTAATTGAACCTTGCGATACTCGTGAATAAGCAAAGTTCGGGCAATGAAGCACTCTTCTTGGCCCAAATGGTTCTCTGTGTTGAGCGCGTTCCAAAGGGGGCGAAACTTAACCAGAAAACGTTGGTAGAGCTCGGCTAATTCGTCGAGGTTCCAGCTCTCTCTGACCTGGAGACGCAGCGGCTTACTGGTCATGGGCTCCATGGTCTGCGTTTGCATTACAATCGTATCGTCTGCTGCATCTAGTTCTTGCAAAGCCGCCATGGTCTCTGCACATGACAGCGTGGGATGCGCCAGCACACCCTGAGCAAAACTACCAAAGCCTAGCCATTCGAGCTCGTCACGAATCTGCTGGCGCCGGTCTGGGGGAAGCTGTGTCAGCAATACCAATGTCCACTGTCCCGACCAAGCTGGCTGGGTGCCGTGATAGACACGCTTGAAGGCTTGTTCGAAACGACGCCGACCAGGGCCACTCAACCGATAGTAGCTGCGACGACCAATCTTCTCTCCCCGTAGCCAGGTTTCATTGGTCAGCCGGTAAACCGATGTACGCACCAGCCGCTCATTGATACCGATGGGCTCCACCAGTTTCGATAGACTGCCTAACCACACAGTGCCGCCCCGCGGAACGATAGAGTCGCCATAGACGGTAATAATCAATGAACCGGCGCGAATTGGCCGACGCTTCTGGAAGTCATCAATAAGCGTAGCGACGCAGTCTTTAGCTGACGACATGGTGAAAGTTGATTCCCTTTGCGGTGAGGTTGTCGCTAAAAACGACAGAAAATATGACGAATACAAAAGATTATCGTATCACGTTTTTTTGTCGTTTGGCCTGAGACGATCCTCTCTTGATAGGAAGTCGCTGCGTCCACTTCCTGGCGTAATGGCGTCTATGAGCGCTGTAATGCTTTGCCAATTCAGGTTTTAAGGTAACCGTCCAATGTGTACATTATCACTGGAAGAATTGTGAAAAGTACCATGGCTATGACTAATAGCAGGGACGGTGTGTTTAATGCGATAAAGAGCCGCTTAGTTATAGTCTTCCGAAGGGGGTATGTGAAAGCTGAGGGTGCCCTGAATAGACCCTCTTTATGTGGATTAAGTGGGCGAAGAAAATAGCTGACTTAATCATGAGCTAGCGGAGCCAGCTCACTCTTTATCGCGACTTATCGGTGGAATTGCTTTTCGCGTTCGGGCTGCCAATAAATAGCATCGATGCGGAGCCGTGCTTCGGTATTGTTGGGTAACGGCCATTCGATGATGTCGCCCACTTTAAGGCCGATCAATGCAGCACCAATAGGTGCCATGACCGAAATGCCGTCCGCAACGCTTTCCAGGGAGTGCGGATAGACCAAGGTGCGAATCATCTTAAGCCCGCGGGTGAGGTCGGTGAAGCGAACCTGGCTATTCATGCTGACCACGTCATCTGGAATATCCTCGGGATCGCAGACTTCACCTCGTGCTAGCTCTTCCTCAAGTAGCTGAGCCACGGCCATGTCTTTCTCGGATGCATTGTCGATCAAGCGCTGGAGGCGTTCGGCATCAAGACGGTTAATAATAATAGCAGGACGTTGTCCCATGATTACTCTCCTTAGAAAGCAATAAGTTTAAACCAATAAAAAACAGCCCTTCCCCAATAAAGGAAGGACTGCGTGCTTTTTATAGTATAAGCGATTTATAAAATAAAGACGATCAGGTGACCCCTTGTTCAATCATAGCATCAGCCACCTTTCTGAAACCTGCAATATTGGCGCCTAGTACCAAATTGGTTTTATCACCAAACTCTTCGGCTGTATCGGCGCACTGGCGGTGAATATTGGCCATAATCTGTTTTAATTTTTGGTCGACTTTCTCCAGTGGCCACTGCTCCATGCTGCTATTTTGTGCCATTTCTAACTGACTGGTAGCAACGCCACCTGCATTGGCCGCCTTGCCGGGCCCATAGGCAATTTTAGAGTCTAGAAAAAGGTCGACGGCCTCTTTGGTAGAAGGCATGTTGGCCCCTTCACTGATACACGTTATGCCATTAGCGAGCAGAATTTCCGCATCGCTTTCGGTCAGCTCATTCTGCGTCGCGCAGGGGAACGCAACATCGGCTTGAATACGCCATACGGCATTCCCGCCCTGAGGGTAGTCACGGGCAGAAATGTAGTGCGCGTCAGGGTGCTCATGTAAGTAGGCTTCTAAAGAGGTGCGCTGCACTTCTTTGAGCTGTTTGAGTAAGCCTAAATCAATACCGTTTTCATCGTGAATGGTGCCACGTGAATCGCTGCAGGTGACTGGTTTAGCACCCAGTTCGTATAGCTTCTCAATGGTATAGATGGCTACATTGCCAGCGCCGGAAACGAGGCAGGTCTTGTCGCGCAGCTCTTCTCCCCGGGCAGCCAGCATGTTTTGTGCAAAGTACACCGCACCGTAGCCGGTGGCCTCTTTACGGCCTAGCGAGCCTCCCCAATTTAGCCCCTTACCTGTTAGCACGCCCTCATAGTGGCCAGTGAGTCGTTTGTACTGGCCAAAGAGATAGCCAATTTCACGCGTGCCGACACCGATATCGCCTGCAGGTACATCGCAGTGAGGACCAATATGGCGGTAGAGCTCGCTCATAAACGCCTGACAAAAGCGCATGATCTCGTTATCTGATTTTCCTTTGGGGTCAAAATCGGCGCCGCCTTTACCGCCGCCGATTGGCAAACCGGTTAACGCATTTTTGAAAATTTGCTCAAAGCCGAGAAATTTGATGGTGCCCGAGGTAACGCTGGGATGGAATCGTAAGCCACCCTTGTAAGGGCCAAGGGCAGAGTTGAACTGAACGCGATAGCCTTTGTTGACCCGCACTTTCCCAGCATCATCTACCCAGCTTATCCGGAACATGATTTGTCGTTCGGGCTCGACTATTCGCTCAATAATGCTGTGGTGATGATAGTAATCACTTTGCTCAAGTAGCGGGCGCAGGCATTCGAGCACTTCTTCAGTGGCTTGATAAAATTCTGACTGTGCAGGGCTGCTTTTATTAAGGCGTGTCAGCGTATCGTGAACGTAGGGCATCGGAACATATCATCATAGTTATTCAACAGAGTATTGGCTGGCCAGAGCGTTAGAATATTTAACTGGCAGCATGCTTCTGTGCATAGCCTATGCCGGTTCGGTATGGGTAAATATGATGGGGGGTTTAGACTAAAGTATGCGTTTGAAAGGTTCGCCTCGCTTATTTTCCACAATCTAATAAACGATGGATAAACGTTTTGAATTGGTTGATATTTTTGTATAGCGTCTAGATAGATGTGCTACCGGTCGGAAACCTGGTCAATCCCCATTTCTTCGCGGCAGCCTTCTATCGAAATAGCTATCAACAGCAGCGTAGACTCTTTTCGAACTATAATTAATTTAATAGAAGCGCTTTATCTATCGCTATAAACTCACTGGCCGCATTTATTAGCGATGCTGCCGTCAGTTGGGGAACGCCATAAACTTCGACTTTTTTGCCATGCTTAGCACGGATTTTTTGGACTAGTAGATCAAAATCACCATCGCCGGATACCAGCACGATCACATCTGCCTGTTCTGCGTACTCCATGGCGTCAAGCGCGATGCCTACATCCCAATCGCCTTTTGCGGAACCGTCTGACCGCTGAATAAAAGGCTTTAATTTCACCTCAAAACCAATCGCTCTGAGTATGTTTTGAAACTCTCGCTGCTTTTGGTCACCTCGATCGATGGCATAGCAAACAGCTTTAATAACCTCTCTGTTAGCGGTTACTCGTGCCCAGAATTTGTTGTAATCAAAGTTTTTGCCATATGCTTCGCGCACGGTGTAATAGACGTTTTGAATATCAACAAATACGGCAACGGTGGTCATCAATTCGCCTTTTCAGGAACATATTAGAAGAAGCCGGGTTAGCTAACACCAGTCTAACACTCAGCCGGTTGTCGCCCTTCATCCATTGGGCGCAAGGCTATAGAAGATCATTTTTGTACAATTATCGGTAGCTTTTGTATGAGTTTTTTGATTTTGAATGTCGTCATATGTTGACCTATGCCAACCTCTACCTCGTATGCGCTAAAGCGGCTTTGTCTCATTTAGTGAGATGAACTCGTGAATTTGTCTTGTTATGTTTTAGCTCACATAGACAAATAACGATAAACATAATGCCGGTAAATGAAAGCATCACCTCATCAGGCCCTACCACTCTCGTTCATGCCATGCAGATATTGCAGGTTACTGCACGTGGCGGCCACCGGGGTGCAAGTGTAGACGATTATCTGAATGAATTGAGTTTCAGCCGTCCTACTCTCTATCGGTTGTTAAAAGGTCTCAAGCAGCAGGGATTTTTACGATCTTCTCCCATTCGTGGGCGTTACCTGCTGGGTTATGAGCTGCTGGTGCTTGGCGCCCAAGCGGGAAATGGTGCCGGGTTGCGTGATTTGGCCCGACCAAGGTTGCTGACACTCGCGCAGCGCTGGGGAGACAGCTTCTATCTGTTCGCTCGCGATGGCGTCCATGCCGTTTGCCTGGAAGTGCAGAACGGCGCTTATCCCGTGGGCAGCTTCGTTAGGGCGACGGGTGGACGTTTGCCGCTAGGCGTTGGCCAAGCGTCGATTGCCTTACTTGCCTACCTGGGGGCTGATGAGCGAAGCGAAATACTCAACCATAACGCTGAGCGTCTGATAGACGAATACTCGATTGCCATCGCTGACATCGAAGCCGAAATTGCCCATCAACTGAAACATGGTTACGCCCGTGGAGTAGAAGGTTCTTTACTTCCGGAATACAGCGGCCTGGCCATTCCTATCCTCGATCATAGCGGCCACCCCCTGGGTGCCATGAGTTGTTCGATGCTCAAATCGCGTATGACGAAGCGCCATAAGCTGGACGTACTCCAAGGCATGCAGGAAGAAGTGGCTGCCATGGTCAATCAGGCCCATGGCCTGCTGTATCTGGATTAACTCTCTATGCCACACACTACGCACCCAAGCCATCAACGCCCTTGCGGCTGGAACGCTTGGCTAACCGAGCGCCAGCCGCGCCCCGCCTTAAGTGGTCAATCTGAGGCAGATGTCGTCATCATCGGGGCTGGTTATACCGGTTTTGCGGCAGCCTCGGCCTGGCAGCAGGCGCGCCCTGAAGACCGCATCAAAATCCTCGAAGCTGACCAGGTAGGTGAAGGGAGTCCAGGGCGTAACTCCGGCTTTATGCTGGAAATTGCTCTAGCCAACGATGCTCGCCCCGAAGAGCTTGAGCGCATGGAGAAGCTGAACGCGTTAAGCCGACAAACCATGGCGTTACTGCGCGAGCGTGTCGAACGCCTAGGCATTGACTGCCAACTCGAGCGTAGCGGCACCTATCGCGCTGCCCGTAGCACGATAGGCCAACGTGCCTTGAGCCAGTATGAGGAGTTTCTGAAAGCTGCCGGTCTGTCTTGCCAGACCTTGAACGGCAGCCAACTCGCTGAGCGAATCGGTACGCGCTACTACACACAGGGTATTTATTCACCGGACTGCTATCTCGTCCAGCCTGCAGCATTGATTGTTGGTTTGGCAGATTCATTGGAAGCCGGCATCGAGCTGCATGAGCACTCGCCCGCGACTCAAATAGTGCCTGATGGCAAGAAGTGGCGTGTGACTACACCCGAAGGCGAAGTAACGGCTGGACAGGTAATCCTGGCCAATAACGCTTTTTCTAGGGCCTTGGGTGCAGACCCTTCGCGGCTAACCGCTATTTATACCTATGCCGCCATTACCGATCCTTTACCGCAGCCCGAGCGCCAACGCATCGCCGAGACGACCTGGGGGCTGCTACCTGCACACCGCTTAGGCTGTACGCTGCGCACCACCGCTGACGGACGTTTGATGATCCGCTCACGTTACAGCTATGAACGCGAAGCCGATAACGCCCGTATCGAGGCCGAACTGAAAGTGAGCCTTGAGGCCCGCTACCCCGAACTTACCCCAGTGCGCTTCGACAAGGTTTGGGGAGGTACCACCGGGCTGACTCATAACGGCGCACCGCTCTGGGGCGAGATCCAGCCCGGGTTATATGTATCAGCGGGATGCAATGGCGGCGGTATCGTCAAGGGTACCTTCCTGGGTGATGCTTTAGCTCGCTACGCGCTCGGCCAACCGGTTGAGGATATTGCATCTTTATTCGGCAAAGCGAGCTGGATGCCGCCCGATCCTGTACGTCGGTTGGGTTTCTACCTGACCAGTGAAATGGAGCGCCGTAAGGCAAAAAACGAAACCTGACTCCACCCACCACTATAAAAAAAGAGAGATGACAATGGATCCTCAAGATCATATCGGGCTGCTGTCCGTCATGCCGGCGGCATTGGCCATCGTGCTGGCATTTGTCACCCGTAATACGGTTTTCTCGCTGGCTGTTGCTTGTTTCGTTGGGGTGATTACCCTGGGCAATGGATTGATGGGGTTTCCGACGCTGCTCAAGGAAACCCTGGGCACCACCAGCTTCTCCTGGATACTGCTGTTGGAGCTATTCATTGGCACGGTGATCGCTTTTTTCCAGCGCACCGGGGCGATTCAGAACTTTACCGCCTGGGTGGAACGCCGTGCCTTATCGCGGGTGCGGGTTCAATTGGTTGCCTGGGTGATGGGCATGTTCGTTTTTTTCAGCGACTACTTCAGCCCTCTGTTTGTCGGCAGTACTATGCGTGGACTGACGGATCGTTACCGGGTCTCGCGGGAAAAGCTGGCGTATATCGCTGACTCCACCTCGGCCCCGGTGAGTGTAATGGTGCCTATCACTGGCTGGGCAGTGTTTATCTCCGGTTTGTTGATCGGCATGGGCCCCATCGAAAATGCTGCCCAGGCGATGGGGGTATTTCTGCATGCCATACCTTTCAATCTCTATGCATGGCTATCGGTGTTGGTGGTCGGGCTGGTGATCGTGGGCGTCATTCCGCTCTTCGGGCCGATGCGTGAAGCTGAGCGTCGGGCTCAGGAAGAGGGCAAAGTGCTACGCGATGGGGCAGAACCGCTGGTGGGTGAGGAACTGACGGAAATTCCGCCTTATGAAGGAGCACGTACCAGCCTGTTTTGGAATTTTTTCGCCCCGGTGCTGGTAGTGATCGGCGTTGCGGTGGGCACCTTTATCGTGATGGACTCGGCCAAGACCATGGAGGCATTTCTGGCGGCTTCCGTGTTTCTCGGTATCGTTATGCGCCTTCAGGGCATTCCCTTCAACGACATTATGAAAACCTCGATGGCAGGGATGAAGGGAGTAATGCCAGCCATTATCATTCTGGCGTTAGCCTACTCGTTGAATCAACTTTCCAAAGACATGGGCACGGCCAACTATATCGTCGAAGCCACCGCTGGCTGGCTAACACCTGCTTTGCTTCCGGCCATGACGTTCCTTATTGCCGCCGTTATCGCTTTTTCCACCGGCACTTCATGGGGCACTTTCGCTATCATGATGCCACTCGCTGTGCCGCTCGCCTTTAACTTTAGCGGCGATATGATTACACCGCTGGTGTATGCCACAGTGGCCGCTGTGGCGGGGGGCGGTGTCTTTGGGGATCACTGTTCGCCCCTCTCGGATACCTCCGTGCTCGCCTCGACAGGGGCTGCCTCTGATCACATCGACCATATCAAAACGCAAATTCCCTTCGCGCTAGCCGTCGCCTTGCTTTCCCTGGCCATGTATCTGTTGCTTGGTCTCACGCTGTAACACCGTTCGCCCTGCGATGACAAAGAGCGTGCGTTGTCGCAGGGCAGAACACCAAATTAATTTACCCCGCCGGGCGGCGCATCACAGTCATCAACACTCCAGCGCCAATCAAACTACCGGCACCGCAGCGGTGTAGCAGGCGGCGAACCCTAGCGGTCATGAGTTGTCGGCTAGTGGTCGACAACAGTGTGTAGCCGAGATCTGAGATAAGACCAATCACAAGAAACGTAGCAAACAGAATCGCCAGCTGGGGCGCCAGAGGTTGGGTTTGGTTAATAAACTGCGGCATGAATGCCATGAAGAATAGAATGCTTTTGGGGTTTAGCAGCGTCACCCAGAATGCTTTTGCGGTGCTTTGCTGAACGTTCACCCCAGAGGCTTCCAGGTCATTCAATTGGCCAGATTCACGCCACATCTTGATGCCTAGATAAAGCAGATAGAGAACCCCTAGCCATTTAACCATGGCGAATAGCTCCGCCGATGCCATCAGCAACGCGCCTACGCCGGCAAACGAAAGTGACATCGCCACCAGGTCACCCAAGAAAAAGCCAGGCAACATCGCCAGAGCAGCTTTGCGGCCTTGATTGATACCGGTCACTATCAGTAGAGCAACGGCGGGGCCGGGGGACGCGATGAACAAAAACGAAGCCAACACAAACGATAGCCAAAGCTCAATCGACATAGCGTTAATCTTCCTGTTGTTGAATTATTAACTTTATCTCGCCGTATAGTTGTAAGCCCTGGAACGCCGCGTGGCAATTATGTTCAGTGGTCATTCTCTCACCTATGTGAGTGAGGGAAGATATGGCTGGTAGTCCTTGGTGGAGGCTTCCGTAAGCCTGAAAGCGGACATTCAACAAAGGCTGCCTGCTTAACTCCACTTATCGTTCTGATGATCACTGGAGATTACCCGCTACCTGTTCAAAATCTGCATTGCTCATCGCGGAAGTTGCGAAGACAATGCTCATAGCGACCTTGTATACATGCAGCCAATGGCAGTGGAGGACTCCGCATGAAAGCGTTGTCGAACATGGGGTTTGCCCTATTTGGAGCCGCGCTGGTAGCGATCAGTTACGGGCTTGCACGTTTTGCCTTTGGTCTGTTTGTACCTTCTATCAGTGCCGAGCTTTCGCTGACGTCTTACTTGGTCGGCATTATCGGGGCGCTGCCGTTTATTAGCTTTGTGCTTTCCACACTGGTCGCGCCGCTTGCCGCTGATCGGCTCGGTGCGCGCAACTTAGCCATTCTCTCAGGGGCTTTCGGTGTTGGCGGTTTAGCATTGATCAGCCAGTCGTCAGACGCGCTATCGCTTGGTATTGGTGTGTTTATCTGCGGGATCTGCACTGGTTTAATGATGCCCGCGCTGACCGCTGCGATGCAGGCGCTGGTGAGCCGTGCAATGCATGGGCGCGTCAGCTCGATTATGAATGCCGGTACTAGCATCGGTATTATCGTGGCGGTACCGACCGTTGTGTTCTTGTCGGATGCATGGCGACTGACCTACACGATATTTGCTGCTCTTACCGCTATGGGGGTCGTGGCGGCATGGTACTTCATCCCTTCAGTGTCACGGGTCATTCCAGCTAATGCTGCACCACCACCGCCCATCACTAGGTCGCAATGGTCGCGCCTCATTCGGCTTACGATTTTTGCCTTCGCAATGGGCTTTGTATCTGCGCCGTACTGGCTTTTTGCTCCCGATCTGGCGGTTACCCTTGGCGCGCTCTCTCCAGGGCACACCGGATGGCTATGGTTCGCGGTAGGTATCGCCGGGCTCGGCGGTGCCGTGATAAGTGATTTGGCCGACCGTAATAATCCACCCATCACCCAGGCGTTGATGTTGATGATGCTGTCTTCAAGCTTGGCGTTGCTGGCCGCTAGCCCTGGTCAATTAGCGCTGGCGATATTTTCCGCGATGGTTTTCGGTCTCGCTTACATGAGCTTAACGGGGCTGTACCTGATGACCGGCATCCGACTGCTGCCTGGGCGGTTATCGATGGGGCCGGTATTACCCTTTATGGCCTGCGCGCTTGGGCAGGCGGTGGGCTCGCCGGTGATTGGTGTGCTGGTCGACAGGCTTGGGTATGCGGATGCGTTTTCGATCTTTTCTGTGGTCGGCATCCTGGTCGCGGTGCTATCACCGCTTTATCCGGGCCACATCGACTATTTGACAGAAGAAGAGCCGCAACCGACAGAGGTTGAAGATACTGGCCTTCAGGCCGCTTACGATCATCAACTGCTGGATGAAAACGGTGACCCCATCAAACCTGTTGCTGAAGATGCCGAGGCCCCTTAGCTGAGTAAGCTACTAGCCAGCTTAGGCGCTTGGCGAGAGGCTGCATTGCATTATCCTCCGTGACTTTACAAAGGTTTCGGAAACGACCTCCAGTGTTGCATTTGCGACGGAGAGCCAAGTTCGCGCAATCGTTTTGTCGCTATCCGCCCTATTCGTGCCAATATACGACCAAAGAGCAATGCCACCCCTGAACTAGTGAGTATTCACGCTAGTAAAGGGAAACTAAAAGACGCCAGCGACGCCTACATACTAATAAGAAAAAAAAAGATGATTAAAAGGTGACGGAGGGTAAAACCATGACATCAAATCTAGCAAAAGACCCGGCAGCAAATACCAATCGTGCGGGCGAACCGCAAACCCTTGGTTTTCTACTATTAGATAATTTCACACTGATTTCCCTGGCGTCGGCGATAGAACCTTTACGGATGGCCAATCAACTGGCCGGTCGTGAGTTGTATCGCTGGTTTACCCTGACCCAAGACGGTCTGCCCGTACGCGCCAGCGATGGGCTGCAGGTGACTCCTGATGCCTCTATGCAGACCCCGCTCTCGCTTGAGTGGGTGGTCGTTTGTGGCGGGGTAGGTCCGCAGCACAGCGTTACCCGTGACCACATACGCTGGCTTCAGTCGCAGTCACGCCAGTTAAAACGATTAGGCTCGGTATGTACGGGCAGTTGGGCGCTAGGGCAGGCCGGATTGCTGGATCACTATGAAACCAGTGTGCACTGGGAGTGTCTGGCCTCCATGCAGGAAGCGTTCCCCAACGTTATTCTGACCCCGCACCTTTTCTCTATTGATCGTGATCGATTCACCGCTTCAGGCGGCACAGCGCCGCTCGATATGATGCTCAACCTGATTGCTCACGACCATGGGCGCGAGCTTTCGGCAGGCATTTCCGAGATGTTTATCTATGAACGCGTGCGTAACGAGCAGGATCAGCAGCGGGTACCTCTTAAGCACGTGCTGGGCACCACTCAGCCTAAGTTGTTAGAAATTGTGGCGTTGATGGAATCCAACCTTGAAGAGCCCATCGAGCTCGACGAACTGGCAAGCTATGTGAATGTTTCACGGCGCCAGTTGGAGCGGTTGTTCCAGCGCTATTTGCTTTGTTCACCGTCTCGCTATTACCTCAAGCTGCGTTTAGTGCGCGCTCGTCAGTTGCTCAAGCAAACGCCTCTGTCGATTATCGAGATTGCTTCTGTTTGCGGTTTTGTGTCCACGCCTCATTTTTCCAAGTGTTATCGAGAATATTTTGGTGTGCCGCCGAGAAATGAGCGCTTGGGTGTGCACGACCGTCAAGGAAATAACCCTGCTAAGTCGCCATCGTTAATTCAGCGATGGGGGGGCGAGCCTTACAAAAGCGAACCTCTTTCGAGTGCCCAGCAGGCGCTTGCCCATGCTCAGGGTGAGCCTACCTTTGCCAGCGTGCCGCTACTGAGCTGATAGGTACTTCGTCACCACTATTCCAAACCTGCTGCCCGGAGGTGGACAGCAGGTTTTTTAATAGCTGCTATCTCTAACGTACTCCACCTCTGCGAAGTGAGCGGGTGCGCGGGTAGTTGTCGTGTTCACGACACCATGACGCTTTTGGAATTTCCGCCGTCGTTTCCAAGAGCAGTCTAATCCAACGTCAGCGCTATGCTCGCTACATTAATCAATATTGGAGCTTAGCTATGACCCCCTCTGAACTGCACAATGACGCCATCGTCATTGATGGTCTGATCATCGCCAAATGGAATCGCGAGCTGCTTGAGGACATGCGTCGCGGCGGTCTTACCGCTGCCAACTGCACCGTCTCCGTGTGGGAGGGGTTTCAGGCCACGGTCGATAATATCGTCAAATCCAACCAGCTGATGGCGGAGTGTAGCGACCTGGTGCGCCCTGTTCGTACCACTGCTGACATCACGCGGGCGAAAGAGGAGGGCAAGACCGGCATCATCTTTGGCTTTCAGAATGCTCATGCTTTCGAAGACCAAATTGGCTACGTAGAGATTTTCAAGCAGTTGGGCGTGGGCATCGTGCAGATGTGTTACAACACCCAGAACCTGGTGGGTACCGGCTGCTACGAGCGGGATGGCGGCTTATCCGGGTTTGGCCGTGAGATCGTCGCCGAGATGAACCGCGTGGGTATGATGTGCGACCTCTCCCACGTTGGCGCCAAAACCTCCGAGGAAGTCATTCTCGAGTCCAAAAAACCAGTCTGTTACTCCCACTGCCTGCCCTCCGGCCTCAAAGAGCATCCGCGCAACAAATCTGATCAAGAGCTGAAGTTCATTGCCGACCACGGCGGTTTTGTTGGTGTCACCATGTTTGCGCCGTTCCTCAAGAAGGGCATTGACTCCACCATCGAAGACTACTGCGAGGCGATCGAGTACGTCATGAATATCGTCGGTGAGGACGCTATCGGCATCGGTACCGATTTCACCCAAGGGCATGGTCAAGAGTTTTTCGTGTGGTTGACCCATGACAAGGGCTACGCCCGTCGCCTCACTGACTTTGGCAAGATCATCAATCCCAAAGGGATCCGCACCATTGGGGAGTTCCCCAATCTCACCGAGGCACTTCTTAAGCGTGGCTTAAGTGAGACTCAGGTGCGCAAGATCATGGGCGAGAACTGGGTGCGCGTGCTCAAGGACGTGTGGGGCGCCTGACTAAGCGCAGGCGGCTGTCTCCGAAGTGAGGGGCGCCGGGAGCATGCCGTAGAGGAGGTCCGACGCCAGGGATGGCGTCGGTAGCGTCCAAGGATGGATTCATAGCGCCTCCTCGTAGGCATGCTCCCGGGGTAGCCCCGCCGATAACCTGACATAACAACGATCCGAGGAATACAACCGTGACCAAACTGGCCCCCGCACTGCCCATCGAAGTGGATAGCGAAACAGGCGTCTGGACGACCGATGCGCTGCCTATGCTCTATGTGCCACGGCACTTCTTTATCAATAATCACGTAGCCGTAGAAGAGGCGCTAGGTGCTGAGAAGTATGCCGAAATTCTTTATCACGCAGGTTACAAGAGCGCCTGGCACTGGTGTGAGAAAGAGGCTGAGCTACACGACATTAGTGGAGAGGCGGTATTTGAGCACTACATGACCCGCCTTTCCCAGCGTGGTTGGGGGCTATTCATTACTGAACAGATTGATCTCGACTCGGGCACTGCTCAAGTACGACTTGAGCACAGCGCTTTTGTTTACCAGCTTGGCAAAACCGGGAACAAGGAAGAGTACATGTTCACCGGTTGGTTCGCCGGTGCCATGGATCAAATCCTCGCTGCCCGCGGAAGTTCACTGCGTACCGTTGCTGAGCAGACTCAGAGTGCCGCCGAGGAAGGCTGCGATGTAGGCATTTTCACCGTCAAGCCGCTAACCGACGAGCTCCGCTAGCCTGGGGAATGAGGAGAGATCATCATGGCATTCGAGGCAATTTTCGAGCCGATCGAGATCGGCAAGCTGACCATCCGCAACCGTGTGGTCAGTACCGCTCACGCTGAGGTGCATGCCACCGACGGCGGTATGACCACTGAGCGTTACGTCAGGTACTATGAGGAGAAGGCCAAAGGCGGTTGTGGCCTGTGTATTTGCGGTGGCTCATCGGTGGTTTCCATCGATAGCCCCCAGGGCTGGTGGAGCTCGGTAAACCTGTCCACTGATCGCATTATTCCGCACTTTCAGAATTTGGCCGATGCTGTGCATAAGCATGGCGGCAAGATCATGATCCAGATTACCCATATGGGGCGCCGCTCCCGCTGGGACGGTTTCGACTGGTCGACCCTGGTATCACCCTCTGGTATCCGTGAGCCGGTGCACCGCTCTACCTGCAAGACCATTGAGGAAGAAGAGATCTGGCGTATCGTTGGCGACTTTGCTCAGGCCGCGCGCCGAGCCAAGGAAGGGGGCCTCGACGGCGTTGAACTCTCCGCCGTGCACCAGCATTTGATTGATCAGTTCTGGAGCCCACGAGTTAATAAGCGTGAGGACGAGTGGGGCGGTAGCTTCGAGAATCGTATGCGCTTCGGTATGGAAGTGCTTAAAGCCGTACGCGCTGAAGTGGGTAACGACTTCTGCGTCGGCATGCGCATTTGCGGCGACGAGTTCCATCCGGATGGTCTTTCTCACGACGATATGAAGCAGATCGCCGCCTACTACGATGCCACCGGTATGGTGGATTTCTTCGGCGTTATCGGTTCTGGCTGCGACACTCACAACACCCTGGCCAACGTTATCCCTAATATGTCCTACCCGCCGGAGCCTTTCCTACACCTGGCAGCGGGGATCAAGGAAGTGGTTAACGTGCCGGTGATCCACGCCCAGAACATTAAGGATCCCAATCAGGCCCAGCGCATCCTCGAAGGGGGCTACGTAGACCTGGTGGGCATGACCCGGGCACATATTGCCGACCCTCACCTGATCGCCAAGATCAAGATGGGCCAGATTGATCAGATCAAACAGTGCGTGGGCGCTAACTACTGCATCGACCGCCAGTACCAGGGCCTCGACGTGCTGTGCATTCAAAACGCCGCGACATCCCGGGAGTACATGGGGCTGCCGCATATCATCGAGAAAACCGAGGGCGCCAAACGCAAAGTCGTCGTGGTGGGCGGTGGCCCCGGCGGTATGGAGGCAGCGCGGGTAGCCGCTGAGCGCGGTCACGATGTCACTCTGTTTGAGGCCGCTGACGCCTTGGGTGGGCAGATCACGATTGCCGCCCAGGCGCCCCAGCGTGACCAGATCGCCGGTATCACCCGCTGGTTCCAGCTGGAGCTGGCGCGGCTAAAAGTCGACCTGCGTCTGGGCACCCGCGCCGATGAGGAAACGCTGCTCGATCTGCGCCCGGATATCGTGGTGCTTGCCACCGGTGGCCAGCCCTTCCTTAGCCAGCACCCCGAGTGGGGCTACTCGGAGAATGCCGAGGAGAGCCTGGTGGTCAGCACCTGGGATATTCTCTCAGGCAAAGTGGCGCCAGGTAAGAACGTGCTGATTTATGACGCCATTTGCGAATTCTCCGGCGTCTCGGCAGCGGATTTTCTCGCCGACAAGGGCGCCAAGGTGGAGATCGTCACCGACGATATCAAGCCCGGCGCGGCGGTGGGCGGTACCACCTTCCCCACCTACTACCGCAGCCTCTACGAGAAGGAGGTGATCATGTCCTCCGACCTGATGCTGCATAAGGTTTACCGCGAGGGCGATGGCTTGGTGGCGGTGCTCGAAAACGAGTACACCGGGGCTCTGGAAGAGCGCGTGGTGGATCAGGTGGTCGTTGAGAACGGTGTACGCCCTGATGAGGCGCTTTATTACGCGCTTAAAGAGCAGTCCCGCAACAGAGGGCAGGTGGATCTGGAAGCACTCTATGCAATCCAGCCGCAGCCTTGTCTGAGCGAGTCAGGAGATGGCTTCCTGCTGTTCCGCCTGGGCGACTGCACGGCACCACGTAACACCCATGCGGCCATTTACGACGCCCTGCGAATCTGCAAGGACTTTTGACTTAGGCGAAAGCCAACAATAATGCGGGGCGCCAGAGCAGCCCCGCCGCCGAAGCCAATGGCACCAAAGATGAGGTGAGCACCATGCTCGAAACGCTCTTGCCGATACTGATTTTTACTGCCCTGGCCCTGGCAGTAATCGGCGCTGTACGCCGTATACGCCTGTGGCGTCAGGGGCGCCCCTCGCGGGTGAGCCTGTTCAAGGGGTTGGTGGCCCTGCCGCGCCGCTATTTGGTGGATCTGCACCATGTAGTGGGGCGTGACAAAATGATCTCCAACACCCACGTGGCCACCGCCGGTGGCTTCGTGGCCGCCGCCGTGCTGATGATCCTGGTGCACGGTCTGGGTATTGCCAACCCATTGCTAGGCGGATTGCTGCTACTGGCTAGTGCCTCCATGTTCGTCGGTAGCCTCTTCGTGGCGCGGCGACGGCTTAACCCCCCAGCTCGGCTCTCCAAAGGCCCCTGGATGCGCCTGCCCAAAAGTCTGATGGCGTTTTCGATAGGCGTCTTCCTGGTCACGCTGCCCACGGTAGGTCTGCTGCCCGAAGGTCTGCTTGAAGGGGGCAGTAGCTGGTTGCTGGCGCTGGTATTAGCGGGCGTCGTGGCCTGGGGCCTGGGGGAAATGTTTTTTGGCATGACCTGGGGCGGGCCCATGAAGCACGCCTTCGCTGGCGCCTTACATCTGGCTTTCCATCGCCGCGCCGAGCGCTTCTCCACGAAAAAAGGCGGCGCTGGCCGCTCAACGGGCCTTAAGGCGCTAAACCTGGAGGATGAAGCGGCGCCCCTCGGGGTAGAAAAGCCTGCCGACTTTACCTGGAACCAACTGCTGGGCTTTGATGCCTGCGTGCAGTGCGGTCGCTGCGAGGCGGTGTGCCCGGCATTTGCCGCCGGTCAGCCGCTGAACCCCAAGAAGCTGATCCAGGACATGGTGGTGGGCATGGCCGGGGGCAGCGATGCCGCCTATGCCGGCTCCCCCTACCCCGGTAAGCCGGTAGGTGAACACGCAGGCTCTCCCCATGGGCCCATTGTGGCGCTGCAGGGGAAGGCCCTAGTCGACGCCGATACCCTATGGTCGTGTACGACCTGCCGCGCCTGCGTGGAAGAGTGTCCGATGATGATCGAGCACGTGGATGCGATTGTCGATATGCGCCGCTACCTGACCCTGGAGCGTGGCAAAACGCCCAATAAAGGCGCCGAGGTGCTCGACAATTTGATCGCTACCGACAATCCAGGCGGTTTCGATCCTGGCTCGCGGCTCAACTGGGCGGCGGATCTTAACCTACCGCTCATGGCAGATCTTAAGCAGGTCGATGTGCTGTTGTGGCTAGGGGATGGCGCTTTTGATATGCGCAACCAGCGCACCTTGCGCGCATTGGTCAAAGTGCTGCGCGCCGCCGAGGTAGACTTCGCGGTGTTGGGGACTGAAGAGCGCGATAGCGGCGACGTGGCGCGGCGCCTGGGCGATGAAGCGACGTTCCAATCCCTGGCGAAACGCAATATTGCCACCCTGGCTCAGTACCGCTTCTTGCAGATTGTTACCTGCGATCCCCACAGCTTTCATGTGCTGGGCAATGAGTATGGAGAGCTAGGCGGACATTACGAGGTACGTCACCATAGTACCTTTATCGCCGAACTGTTTGATGCTGGTCGGTTGACCTTTGCCCCTTGGAAAGGCGGCAGCGTCACCTATCACGACCCGTGTTACCTGGGGCGCTATAACGGTGAATACGAGGCACCACGCAACGTGCTTAAGGCGCTGGGCATCGAGGTCAAGGAGATGGAGCGCTCCGGCTTCCGCTCGCGCTGCTGCGGCGGCGGTGGCGGGGCACCGATTACCGATATTCCCGGTGAACGGCGGATTCCCGATATGCGCATGAACGATGTCAAGGAGAGCGGCGCCGAGCTGGTGGCGGTGGGCTGCCCGCAGTGTACCGCCATGCTGGAAGGCGTGGTGGATGCCAGCGCCGAAGTGCGCGATATCGCCGAACTGGTGGCCGATGCACTGGTTGAGCGTTCCGCTGACGATGTGTCCGGCGCATCCCGCCGAACCACTGCATCGACGACTGCTGAAGAGGTGATCGTATGAGTGAGATTATTCGCCGCGACCCACGTCGTGAGTGGATCGCCCGAAACCGTCTGCACCCCGACAACGCCGCGGTGCTAGCCGCCCTGGGTGTAAACAGGGGCGGCGGAGCGGTTAGCGAATGGATGGGCCCCAGCGGCGTGGTGCGCAAGGATCCTCGTGCCATCGGTTTTATCGGCCCCAATGGCGTCAAACGGATTGATCGTAGTGGCCTCCAGCAAGGAGGGCAGGCCACCGCGGCCAGCACGGCGGCCCGCGATAGCCGCCGTACGGTGACCATTGATCAGCCTGCCTTCCTGGTGGCCGTGGTGCCCGACCTGACCGGCGGGCGTCTCTCCGGACATGACAAGGATCTGCTGGGCCTGGCCCGGCGTGTGGCGGATGCCGACGCCGAACAGCCCGGCGCTGTGGTGGCGATCCTATTTGGTGAGTATAAGGGCGAGGGTGGCGGCGAGCTTAAGGAGCAGACGCTGGGCGAAGCCGGTATCGATCGCGTCGTGCATCTTGATGATGAGTTTTACGCAGGGTTTGCCCCTGAAGCGCGTCTGGCGGCTTTAAGCGCCGTCGAGCGGGAGATGACGCCGCGCTTCTGGCTATTGCCAGACTCACCCCTGGGCGGAGCCGATCTGGGGCGGCGGCTTGCCCTGCGCCTGGGTGAACGCGCTGCCACCGGGGTGTGGCAGGTGGAGGCTGATAATGAGGCCTCTTTGGGTTGGCGCTGCACGGCCCGTGGCGCCGCTGGGAGTCTGGATATCCAGCGGCCTCTGCCGCGGGTTGCCCTGGCGCTGGCCGAGTGCGCCGAACCGGTGGACGAGACGCGGCATGCGGCCGAGCACCTGACCCTGGCCGCGTCAATTCCCACCACTCTATCGCGTATTGAAGATCTGGGGCAGGTGGCGGTGGATCCCGCCGGCGTGGCGCTGGCCGAGGCTGAGTTCATCCTCTCCGGTGGCAACGGCGTCAAGCAGTGGGACGCCTTCCACCATGCCGCGAAAGTCCTCGGCGCTACCGAAGGGGCCTCGCGTGTCGCGGTGGACGACGGCTTTATGGCCCGCGATCGTCAGGTGGGCGCGACCGGCACCTGGGTAACCGCCCGAGTTTATATGGCGGTGGGTATTTCAGGCGCTATCCAGCACCTGCAGGGCATTCAGCGCTGCGACAAGGTGGTGGCGATCAATCTCGATCCGGGGTGCGACATCATCAAGCGCGCCGACCTAGCGGTGATTGGCGACAGCACGCAAATTCTGGCCGCGCTAGTGGCCATGGTGGAACAGCAGCGGGGAGGGCAGCGCAATGCAGCCTGATCTACACCAGAAGCAACAACAACAGGGAATCGATGTGGCGGTGCTGGTTTCCATAGGCCGTCATCCCACAACCGGTCGCGCGAGGCGCGCTGAACAGGATGCCCGGGGCCTGGAGCTTGCGCTGGCCATAGAGGCCGAGCTGCCGGGCACCCGGATCAGCATGCTCCACGCGGGTTCCCAGGACGATAGCAGCGAAGCAGCTCTGCGTGGCTACCTGGGCATGGGGCTCAAGTCCATGACCCTGCTCGAGCAGCCTGAGGGTAGCGATGCCATTCTGGCCCTGGCGAAACACCTGGCCGCAACCTCTCCTCAGCTAGTGATCACCGGCGCCCGCGCAGAGCGCGGTGAAGGCTCTGGGCTTTTGCCCTATGCGTTGGCAGAACATCTCGACTGGCCATTGGTTAATAGTTTGGCGTCGGTAGAAAAAGTGGAAAATGGCGTGGTAACGCTGCTTCAGGCGTTGCCAAGGGGCCAGCGTCGCCGTCTCAAGGTGCGCTTGCCCGCCATCATCAGCGTGGATGAAGCAGCGCCGGTGGCGCGCCAGAGCGCCTTCGGCCCGGCGCGTCGAGCCACCTTTGCGATCACGCCCACTACCCCTGAAGCCGACAGCGAGCTGGCCCAGTGGCATCTGTCCCCTGCACGTAAACGGCCTAAGCGTCTGAAAATTGTCAAAGCCGCTTCGGCCAGGGATCGCTTCAAGGCGGCAGCTTCCAAGTCGGAGGGCAAAGGCGGGCAGGTGCTCACCGATGTGTCCCCCGAACAGGGCGCCGAGGCGATCTACAAGCTGCTCAAGGAGGAGGATGTGCTGCGCTGAACTAGCCTGCGCATCACGCCGCTAATCATCACTCAAGCCCGCTTTTTTAAGGCGGGCTTTTCTATTGGCCGATAAAACCCGGATAAAGCCGCAGACGCTGCCTTTCCAGATGCAAGCCTATCCAGGCATGCACTACCAGCACCAGGATAACCACACCACCACCGAGTAGCGTCGAGGTCGTGGGGGTTTCACCTAATAACCACCACACCCACAGCGTGCCCAAAGCAGTTTCAACCAGATAGAACAGCGCCACTTCCGTCGACGGCAGGTAACGGGTGGCGCTGTTGATCAGCACCGTGGCCAAGGGCATCTGCACCAGCCCCATCAGCGCCAGTACGCCATAACGCTGGGCATCCAGATCCAGCGGCGAGGCCATGGGTAGGGCAACCGCCGCGGAGAGCAGCCCGCCACCGGCAATCACCGTCATAGGGTCAATGGCTGGAAAGCGGCGCAGCAGGGTCAGGTTGCCACCGATAGCTGCCGCGGCCGCCAAGGCATACAGGTTGCCTACCAGCATCCCCATGGCCCCCTCGCCCATGAACACCAAACCCATGCCCAGCATGCAGACAGCAATGGCCACCAGCGTACGCAGCGCGACGTTTTCGCCCAGGAAAATCCGCGAAAACAGCGCCGCAAACAGCGGCGCCGTACTTAGAATCACTACTACATTGGCCACGTTGGCGTTCATCACCGCCAGCACAAACAGACTGGAGATCAGGCCCAGCAGCAGCGCCGAGGCCAGTGAGGAGAGCGGGTTGCTGCTCAGTGTTGCCAGCCGCTTGCCTGCCCAGCATAAAAGCCCCAGCACGCAGAACATCAATAGACCGCGCCAGAACACGATGGTCCAGCCGTCGGCGCGCGCTAGGCGGATCAGCAACCCGTCGAAGCTGAGAAATATGACGCCCAGCACCACCATGAGCAGACCGCGCTGGTAAGGGCTTGACTGCATTGTCTTACTCCCGGCTGACACAAAAGGAAACCGCCCGCCGGATAGGCGGGCGGTTTAGCGTTGATTAGCTCGCGATTCTGGGCACCGCGTTGAGCTCGCGCCACTCTTTGTGGAGCCCCCTATAGAGGCTAAAACACATCAGTAACAGCACCAGCGTAAAGGGGAGTCCCGTAGCGACTGCGCCCGCCTGCAGGGCGCTGAGTGCTGTGCTCCCTCCGCCATACAGCAACACACCCGCAATAATACCCTCCAGCGTCGCCCAGAACACTCGTTGACTCTTGGGTGCATCTGTCTTGCCGCCGGCGGTGATGCTATCAATCACCAGCGAGCCTGAGTCTGATGAGGTAATGAAGAAGACCAGCACCAGAATAATCGCCAGCGTCGAGGTAATGCTGGTCAGGGGCAGCTGCTCCAGCATATGGAACATGGCCAGAGAGACATCGCTAATGCCGTTGGCCAGTTCACCCACGCCATTTTCAGCTTGATAAAGCGCCGTGCCGCCAAAGGCGCTCATCCAGACCAGTGTGACCAGCGTTGGTACCAGCAGCACCGCGATCAGGAATTCACGCACCGTGCGTCCCCGGGATACGCGGGCAATGAACATGCCGACAAACGGAGACCAGGAGATCCACCACGCCCAGTAAAAGATCGTCCAGCCGTGGTACCAGGTGTCGTCCTCGCGGCCAATCCAGTTCGACAGCGGCAGAAGGTGGCCCACGTAGTCCAGCGCCGTGGTGCCAATGCCTGTCAGAATCATCAAGGTAGGCCCCGCTATAACCACAAACAGAAGCAGCGCCGCCGCAATGACCATGTTGATATTCGAGAACAGCTTAACGCCACCGTCGATTCCCCGCCATACCGAGAACAGCGCGATCACCGTGACCACTAGGATTATCGCCAGCTGTGTGCCGATGGTATTGGGAATACCGAACAAATAGGCGAGGCCTCCAGCCGCTTGGGTAGCGCCAAAGCCAAGCGAAGTGGCCAGGCCAAAGATGGTGGCCAGAACGGCAAGAATATCGATGATATGGCCTGCCCAGCCGCGGGTTCGCTCGCCAAGGATCGGGTAAAAGGCGGAGCGAAGCGTCAGTGGCAGGCCTTTGTTATAGGAAAAGAAGGCCAGTGACAGTGCCACCACGCCATAAATGGCCCAGGGGTGTAGTCCCCAGTGGAACATGGTCGCCCCCATGGCGGCGCTGGCACCCTCAGGCGTCCCCGCCGGTGCATTCAAGGGCGTTCCATACCAGTCGGTGTAGTAGGCTACTGGCTCAGCAACGCTCCAGAACATCAGGCCGATACCCATGCCCGCCGCAAACAGCATGGCGAACCAAGAGGTGCGAGAGTATTCCGGTTTTGCATCCTTGCCGCCTAGCCGAATCCGCCCGAGTGGCAAGCAGATCAGTACAAGGCAAAACACCACAAAAATATTGCCAGCAATCATAAACAGCCAGTCGAAGTGTTCGATCGACCAGTTTTTGGCAAGCCCTAAGTGAGTGTTAGCAGCATCTGGATAGACCAGCGCGTAGATAATAAACAGTAGGATGGCTAGAGCGGAAAGCGGAAAAACGGGGTTATGAAAGTCCAACCCCAAGATCTGAGTATTGTCCTGTCCGGGCGACAGAACCGGGTCGTCGTTGTTATTCATCAGGTTTCCTTGGTGGCTCTTGTTAGATGTCGGGTATGCATCACATCGCCGACTCTAGGCTTTGTACGAAAACTGCTTGCGCTCGCCCATACGTTGTTAAAAGTCGGCTCAAAATACTCATTTACACTCCGTAAACTCCGTTTTTTCGCCGATTTTTGCCTAGTCTGGCCTTCGCTCAGCGACTTTTCGTGCAAACCCTAGGAATTGTTGAGCCTGTTGCAAAGAAGGAGTGTCGTGAAAGCGACCTCTATCTATCCATCTTGGTTAGGATGTCTTGAATAGATACGTGAGTGCCTTTTTGGGGTAAGTCTCCAGGCGCGGAGGGGATAGGGTGGGATAGCGCAATCAACCATCATGAACAGAACAATAAGCCACAGGAGCCAGCCATGAATGCAGCCAACCGCGGAGTGGTCTACAAGGGGCCGGGAGAGGTCGCCGTTGAGTCCATTGCCTATCCTGAACTCGCCCTAGGCAATCGCAAGTGCGATCACGGCGTGATTCTCAAGGTAGTTACCACCAACATCTGTGGCAGCGACCAGCATATGGTACGCGGCCGCACCACCGCACCATCGGGCCTGGTGCTTGGTCACGAAATCACCGGCCTGGTCGTTGAGTGCGGTCGCGACGTCGAGTTTATTCAACCAGGCGACCTGGTTTCTGTGCCGTTCAACATTGCCTGTGGTCGCTGCCGCAACTGTAAAGAAGGCCGCACCGGTATCTGCCTCAACGTCAATCCATCTCGCCCCGGCGCCGCCTATGGCTATGTGGATATGGGCGGCTGGGGCGGCGGCCAGACTGAATATGTCATGGTTCCCTACGCTGACTTTAACCTGCTGAAGTTTCCGGATGCCGATCAGGCCATGGAGAAGATCAAGGATCTGACCCTGCTCTCCGATATCTTTCCCACCGGTTTCCACGGCTGTGTGACCGCCGGTGTCGGCCCTGGTAGCACCGTCTATATCGCCGGTGCTGGGCCTGTGGGGCTGGCTGCAGCGGTTTCCGCTCAACTGCTGGGTGCGGCCTGCGTGATTGTTGGTGATATGGTCGAAGAGCGTCTGGCCCAGGCGCGCAGCTTTGGCTGCGAGACCATCGACCTGACCCAGGACGGCGACATGGCCGACAAGATCGAGGTGATCCTCGGCGAGCGTGAGGTCGATGCCTTTGTCGACTGCGTCGGCTTCGAAGCCCACGCCTGTGGCTGCAACCACGGCAAAGAAGCGCCCGCGACCGTGCTGAACTCGGCGATGTCGTTGACCCGTGCAGGTGGTCAAATCGGTATTCCGGGCCTCTATGTGACCGAAGACCCGGGTGCGGAGGACGAGGCCGCCAAGCAGGGGGCTCTGAGCATGCGCTTTGGTCTTGGCTGGGCCAAGTCCCACAGCTTCCATACTGGACAGTGCCCGGTGATGAAGTACCATCGACCACTGATGCAGGCTATTCTGTTTGGCAAGGTCAATATTGCCGATGCGGTGAATGTCCAGATGATCACTCTGGATCAGGCACCCCAGGGCTACGCCGACTTCGATGGCGGCGCTGCTAAGAAATTCGTCATTGACCCCCATGGCAGCGTGGCTTAATAACTTATTCGATAAGCAATGAGCAACAAGACCTAATCCCTGCCTGAGGGCAGGTTAGTGCGACCCTAGACGGCGCCCCGAGGGGTGCCGTTTTTGTTCATCCGGTATAAAACCGATCAAGATAATAATGAGTACCCCATGACCGTCCAGACCGTGACCCCCAAGCGCCGCTTCCGCGGCAAGCCCCGCGGCCGTGATCTCGATCCCAGTCTTCTTGAGGGGTTGCGTGAACTGCTGGGTGACGAACGCCAGAACGCCACGTTGCGCCGCCGCGACCTACTCATTGAACATTTACACAACATTCAGGACACCCGGGGCCATCTACTGCTGGCGGATTTGCGTGCCCTGGCTGCTTACATGAACCTGCCCATGGCGGCCGTTTACGAAACGGCCACTTTCTATGCCCACTTTGACGTCATCCACGACGATCAGTTGCCGCCGCCGGCAGTGACTATTCGCGTTTGCGACTCCCTCACCTGCCAGTTGGCCGGTGCTGAGGCGCTTAAGGCACAGCTTGAAGCGAACGTGGATATCGAGCAGGTACGGGTGCTGCGGGCGCCCTGCATGGGGCGCTGCGACACGGCGCCGGTAGCCGAAGTAGGGCACCACCATGTGCCGTTCGCCACCCAGGCGCAGATCGCGTCGGTGATTGAAAAGGGCCACTTTCACCCCGCTCCCGTCGACTGGCAGCGATTGGACGACTATCGCCGCGAGGGCGGTATGGCGTTGCTCCAGGCCTGTCACGACGGCAGCGTTACAGTAGAAGTGTTGATGGAAGCGATGCAGCAGGCCAATCTGCGCGGTCTGGGCGGTGCGGGCTTTCCCACCTTCAAGAAGTGGTACTTCGTGCGCCAGGAGGCCGGCCCCCGTTACTGCGCTATCAACGCCGACGAGGGCGAGCCCGGTACCTTCAAGGATCGCTACTACCTGGAGCGCTCGCCCCACCAGTTTCTTGAAGGGGCCTTGGTGAGTGCCTGGGCGGTAGACGCCGAGGCGCTGTATATCTATCTTCGCGATGAGTACCCAGCGTTACATAGCGTGGTGCGCGAGGCGATTGGCGAGCTTGAGGCTGCTGGCCTAGTGGCGCCGGGTTACATCGTGCTGCGCCGCGGCGCGGGCGCCTATATCTGCGGCGAAGAGTCGGCGATGATCGAATCTTTGGAAGGCAAGCCGGGCAAACCCCGCCACCGCCCGCCGTTTGTGGCTCAGAAGGGGCTCTTTGATCGGCCGACGCTGGTCAATAACGTCGAGACCGTCTACTGGATTCCCATGATCTGGCAGCGCGGCGCGGAGGCCTTCTCCAGCCAGGGCCGCCATGGCCGCGTGGGGCTGCGCAGCTTCTCGGTTTCAGGCCGGGTCAAGCGTCCTGGTGTGTATTTAGCGCCCGCAGGGATCACGCTCAACGAGTTGGTTGACGAGTATTGCGGCGGCATGGCCGACAGCCACCGCTTGGCGGCCTACCTGCCCGGCGGCGCCTCCGGTGGAATTCTGCCCGCGGGCAAGGCCAATATTCCCCTCGACTTCGACACCCTTCAGGAGCACGGCTGTTTTATCGGTTCCGCTGCGGTAATCGTACTCTCCGATCAGGACGATCTGCGCGGGGTGGCTACCAATCTGCTGGCCTTCTTTGCCGATGAGTCCTGTGGCCAGTGCACACCCTGCCGGGTGGGCACGGAAAAAATGCTCACCCTGCTCGAACGCAACGAATGGGATGCCGGGCTGATGACGCAGCTTTCCCAGGTGATGATCGATGCCTCCATTTGCGGGCTCGGCCAGGCGGCGCCTAACCCGGTGCTGGGGCTGCTCAAGGATTTTCGCGGTGAACTTGCCGCCCAGAACGTCATCGTCAAGGGATAAAGGAGGCCAGCATGAGCGAACAGAACGCAAACAACCGCTTTACCCTGACGCTGGACGGCGTTGAGGTCAGCGCTTACCCCGGTGAAAGCCTCTGGCAGGTAGCCAAACGCGTCGGCGAGACCATTCCCCACCTGTGTTTCAAGGATGCCAGCGGCTACCGCGCCGACGGCAACTGCCGCGCCTGTATGGTGGAAATCGAGGGCGAGCGTACCCTGGCCGCCAGCTGTTTGCGCGAAGCAGCCCCCGGTATGGTGGTCAATAGCGCCAACTCCGAACGCGCGCACACGGCCCGCAAGATGGTCATGGAGATGCTGCTGGTCGACCAGCCTGAGCGGGAAGAGAGCCCCGACAGCTCAAGCCATTTCTGGGCCATGGCTGACCAGCTGGCCATTGATGCCACGGCGGTGCGCCGCAAGCTGCCCAGGCGCGAAGAGCGTGAGACGGCTACCGTGCACCATGTGGCGTCCCGGGCGGACAGCCTGGCGCAGGACAGCAGCCACTCTGCCATGCGCGTCAATCTTGACGCCTGCATCGAGTGCAACCTGTGTGTGCGCGCCTGCCGCGAAGTACAGGTTAACGACGTTATCGGCCTGGCTCACCGTGGGGCGGCGTCCAAGATCGTGTTTGATTTCGACGACCCCATGGGCGATAGCACCTGCGTGGCCTGCGGCGAGTGCGTTCAAGCCTGCCCCACCGGCGCCCTGATGCCCGCTACCCTGGTCGACCAGGCGGGTCGCGGCGATTCTGCTGTCGCCGACCGTAAGGTCGACTCGGTATGCCCCTACTGCGGGGTGGGTTGCCAGCTCACCTACCATATCAAGGACGATGAGATCCTTTATGTGGAGGGGCGCGACGGCCCCTCTAACGAGAACCGGCTATGTGTTAAAGGGCGCTTCGGCTATGACTATCCGCGCCATCCATCCCGGCTGACCACCCCGCTGATTCGTCGCCAGGGCGTTGCCAAGGGCATCGATCCGGACTTTGATCCCGCTCAGCCCCTGACGCATTTCCGCGAGGCGAGCTGGGATGAAGCCCTAGAGGTTGCCGCCAGCGGGCTTGTAAACCTTAAAGCGGCCCATGGCCCTGATGCCCTGGCGGGGTTCGGCAGCGCCAAGTGCTCCAACGAAGAGGCATGGCTGTTCCAGAAGTTGGTGCGTACCGGCTTTGGCTCCAACCATGTGGATCACTGTACCCGCTTGTGCCACGCAAGCTCCGTGGCGGCACTCATGGAGTGTATTGGTTCAGGCTCGGTCACCGCCTCCTTTATGCAGGCCAGCCAGGCCGACGTGGTGATTCTTACCGGCTGTAATCCCGCGGTAAACCATCCGGTGGCGGCCACCTTCTTTAAACAGGCCGCCAAGCGCGGTACCAAGATAGTGATAATCGACCCCCGTGGTCAGTCGCTGGATGCCTACGCCCACCTGAGCGTGCGCTTTTCACCGGGCGCCGACGTGGCCCTGTTTAATGCCATGCTGAATGTGGTCATCAGTGAAGAACTTTATGATACGGCTTATATCGCCGAGCATACTGAGGGCTTCGAGGCCCTGAAAATTCATACCGTCGACATGACCCCCGAAGCGATGAGCGGCCTGTGCGGCGTTGAGCCCGAGACCATCCGCGAAGTGGCCAGGCTCTATGCCAACGCCGAGCGGGCAATGATCTTCTGGGGCATGGGCATTTCCCAGCACACCCACGGTACCGATAACGCCCGGTGCCTGATTTCGCTGGCGTTGGCCTGCGGCCAGACCGGTCGCCCTGGCACCGGCCTGCATCCTTTGCGGGGGCAGAACAACGTTCAGGGGGCTTCTGATGCCGGGCTGATTCCCATGGTCATGCCCGACTACCAGCCGGTCAATGATGATCAGGTTCGTGCGGCGTTCGAAGAACTGTGGAATACCAAACTGGATCCCACGCCGGGTCTCACCGTGGTGGAAATTATGGACGCTATCACCGCGGGCACCATTCGCGGCATGTATATCCAGGGCGAAAACCCGGCGATGTCCGACCCGGATCTGGCCCATGCCCGGGCCGCCCTGGCCAAGCTGGAACATCTGGTGGTACAGGATCTGTTTGTCACCGAGACCGCCCAGTTCGCTGATGTCATCCTGCCGGCCTCCGCCTGGCCTGAGAAGAACGGTACCGTCACCAACACCAATCGCCAGGTGCAAATGGGGCGTGCGGCGCTGCCGCTGCCGGGCCAGGCAAAGCCGGACTGGTGGATCATTCAGGAGATTGCCAAACGCTTTGGACTGGGTTGGGATTACCAGCACCCGCGGGACGTCTTCGCCGAAATGAAACGCGGCATGCCCTCACTCGACCATATCTCCTGGGAGCGTCTGGAGCGCGAGCAGTCGGTGACCTATCCCTGCCCAGCAGAGGACGCGCCGGGGCAAGACGTAGTCTTCAGCGATGCCTTCCCCACCGCCAGCGGCCGGGCGAAATTCGCACCCACGCGGCCACTGCCACCGGATGAGCCGGTAGATAACGACTACCCAACGGTGCTGACTACCGGGCGCCAATTAGAGCACTGGCATACGGGTTCCATGACCCGCCGTGCCAAAGTGCTCGATGATCTGGAGCCGGAAGCCGTGGCGAGCTTGGCGCCCGCTGAGCTTATCCGGCTTGGGATGGCGCCAGGCGATGACCTGACGATCACCACCCGGCGAGGAGCCATCACCCTCAAAGTGAGGACGGATCCGGGCATGCCAGAGGGTATGGTCTTCGTACCCTTTTGTTACGGGGAAGCAGCAGCGAATCTATTGACTAATCCAGCGCTGGATCCCTATGGCAAGATTCCGGAGTTCAAATATGCGGCCTGCAGCCTTGCCTCTGCCGGAAAGTTGCCCGCTGATGGTGGAGCTATATAGATAGTGGATCGGCGGTTGTATTAAAGGTCTTTGACCAACCTGAGCGCGTCGTAGATGGCCGCGTGGGTGTTCCGGGACTCGACGGCATCGCCGATCCGGAACAGCTGGAAGCGGCCATCCGGGTTGCTAGTCACGGTCTGGGGGGCGCCCACGATCAGGTCATCGTAATTCACTTCGCCGCGGTTGCTGGCGTGCGGTTTTAGCTCGAAATAGATATCGGCCATCGGTGTGATGCCGTAGTTGACGACCACTTGGTCGATACGCCGCTCATGCCCACTATCCTGCTGGCTATGAATGGCATAGTCGCTGGTGATCCCGGCGAGCAGTTCACTGCCGTCGCGCTGCACGGACTTCAGCCGGTAAGTCGGGGTGAAGGTGACGTTGGCACGCTGCAGGGAACGCATGTAGGGCACCAGGTTCATGGCCATGATCTCTGCGGAGAAGGTGCGATCCGGCGTCATAATCTCGAGCTCGGCCCCCGCGGCGGCAATGATCTCCGCCGCCTGCAGGGCTGCATGGTCGCCTGCATCGTCGAACAACAATACCCGTTTGCCCGGCGGCACGTGCCCGGAAAGAATGTCCCAGGTGTTGACGACTAAGTCGCTACCCATCGCGGGTTGATCTTCCAAGGGATAGCCGCCGGTGGCTACGATCACCACATCGGGTTTTTCGGTGAGCACGTCCTCGGCTTCGGCCCAGACGTTGTAGCGGATCTCTACGCCGAGTGCTTCGCAGCGCGCCAGGCGCCAATCGATGATGCCCATCATCTCGCGACGTCGCTCACTCTGCGCCGTAAGACGTATCTGCCCTCCAGCATCGCTGGCGGCTTCGAACACCACCACCGAATGGCCACGCTCACCGGCAACACGAGCGGCTTCCAACCCTGCTGGCCCTGCGCCGATAATCACGACTCGCCGTTGCTGTGCCGCCTTGGGAATGGTGTGGGGCATGGTGGTTTCTCGCCCGGTGGCGGCGTTATGGATGCAGTAGGCGGCACCGCCTTGATAGATGCGATCAAGGCAGTAGTTGGCGCCGACGCAGGGGCGGATCTCTTCTTCCCGCCCTTCGGCGATCTTGCGCACGATGTGCGGGTCGGCCATGTGGGCACGGGTCATGCCGATCATGTCGACCTTGCCTGAGGCGATGGCATAACGGGCAGTGGCGACATCCTGGATTTTGGCGCCATGGAAGGTGGGGAAGTCGATCTCACGGCGTATTTCGCCGGCAAAATCCAGGTGCGGGGCGCTGGGCATGCCCTGGATGGGAATCACGTCGGTGAGCCCTGCATCGGTGTCGATGTGGCCGCGAACCACGTTGAGGAAGTCGACCAAGCCGCTACTCTTCAAGCGTCGCGATATCTCCATCCCATCGCCGGAGGTCAGCCCGCCCGGCAGCATCTCGTCGCCGGTGTAGCGCACGCCTACGATAAACGCTTCACCCACCCGCTGGCGAATAGCGCGCAGCACGTCGAAGGTGAAACGTAGTCGGTTATCGAGATCGCCGCCATAAGGTTCCTCAAGGGTATTGGTCAGCGGCGACCAGAACTGATCCATCAGGTGACCATAGGCCTGTAGCTCGATGCCATCGAGACCGGCGGCGTGCATACGCTCGGCGGCATCGGCGTAGTCGCGGATCAGGCGCTCAATATCCCAATCCTCTACCTGCTTGGGAAAAGCGCGGTGGGACGCCTCACGACGATGAGAAGGCGACACCGCTGGCAGCCAGTCGCCCTTATCCCAACGGGTGCGCCGGCCCAGGTGGGTGAGCTGAATCATCACTGCGGTGCCGTGCTCGTGACAGGCGTCGGTCAGCTCACGCATCCAGGGCACTACTTCATCCTTATAGGCGAGGATGTTGTTGAACACTGGAGGACTGTCCTTGGCTACCGCCGCGGATCCGGCAGTCATGGTCAGGCCAAGGCCTGCCTTGGCGCGCTCGACGTGATAGGCCCGATAGAGTGCCTTGGGCATCCCATCCTCAGGGTAAGCGGGCTCATGGGCTGTCATCATAAGCCTGTTTTTCAGGGTGAGATGCTTGAGCTGGAAGGGCTGCAGCAGCGGATCGTTAACCATGGGTAGCGCTCTATTTTATTGTGTATTTAATAAATCTAGGTGCTAATGTTCATTGTTGTCAATTAAATGTTCAATGATGTACATTTCGAGGCGAGCATGTTTAACCGCTGGCACGGCTGGGAGGTAGGTGGTGTTAGCCGATCAGGCTTGCTGTGGGCTAGTAAGTACCGGTTGGAGAATAATATCCATGGCGGGCATGGAAGCGTTGCAATTCCCTGGATCCAGGCGGCTGGCCGGTGAAGATTTCGACATAGGCGGGGATGCGCTGCATGCGCACCTCGAGCGGTTCCTGGGTCTTCATCGAGATATAGCCGATCTGGGTTAGGTAGATGGTGCGGCCACGAACGTTGGCCGCCAGCGGATCATAGCCGTAGCGCTGGAACATGCGCGCCAGTGCTTCGATACGGGTGGCATCAGCCGCATCGATTTCACTCACTACTGACGCTGACTGTAGCGCCCAACTGCGCATGGCGAACTCTAGCGGAGAGTCGAACAGTTTAGGATCCAGCCAGCAGTCGAAGACATTGAGCATCGCCTCGACGATATTCTCGGCATAGGCTTCGGTTTGATGCACTAGCCCTTGGGTATTCTTTTCACGCCAGCGTGCGATCAGTGCCTCCAGCAGTGCCTCGCGATCCTTGAAGAACCAGTAGAAACTGGTTCGAGAAAGCTTTAGTCGCTTGGCCAGGGAAAGAATGCGTACGCTATCGACGCCCGATTCCAGTAGTAGCTCAAACGCCGCATCAAGCCAGACGTCTTGAGAACCCTTGGCAGCGGGAATATCGGTGGATGGCATTGAGCAGATCTCTAAGAATAGTCTAGGAATAGTGTGGCAAAGTGTACACAGGTGTCTCTTATGTGTACACGTTGTCAGCTACTCTGGCTAAGTCCTAGTGACGGTAAACGTCGCTGCCTTGATCCTTCAAGTTTTAACCTTGGGCTAAGTGTAACGTCGGCGCATCATATCCTAGGTTCTCGAGCATGCGGGCGGCGTACCAGTCGATAAAGTCGATAACGCCGAACTCATAGGTCTCGGAGTAAGGGCCGGGTTGGTAAGCCTTGGAGTTAATGCCACGCTGGTTCTCTTCGGCGAGTTGGCGATCCTGGTCGTTGGTCGCATCCCACACCCGACGTAGTTGGTCGGGGTCGTAATCAACGCCCTCTACGGCATCTTTATGAACCAGCCACTTAGTGGTCACCACGGTTTGCTGCGGGCCAAGCGGTAGCACGCGAAATACCACCGCGTGATCGCCCATGAAGTGATTCCATGAATTGGGCAGATGCAGAATGCGCAGTGAGCCCATATCAGGGCTTGTTAATCGGCCCATTAGTTTCTTACAGCCGGGTTTACCGTCCATTGTCATGGAGACAATGCCATCCAGCAGCGGCGTGCGGGTCAGTCGATTGCGTTTGCCAAAGCGCTTCAACTGATAGGGAACTTGTTCCTCATCCCAATCTGCTTGTTTGCATGCCACCAGTTCCTTATAGGCAGGCGTTGCACGCGGATCCTCGGTGTCATCAAACTCTTGCAATGAGTTCAGCAGCTCAGGATGAGCGCCGTTGCAGTGATAGCACTCGCGGTTGTTTTCGATGACGAGCTTCCAGTTGGCTTGCTCGACGATACTGGACTCGACGGCAACCTTGACGTTGTCCATTTGGTACGGCTCAAGGTAATGCTCAAGCGTTTGCAGAAAATCATCAATCGCAGGCGGTTCATCGCTCAGGTTGATAAAGATGAAGCCTCCGGCTGTATGCACGTTGACCGGTTTGAGGCCAAATTGATCGAGATTGAAGTTAGTGCCCATATCGCTACCGGCAAACAACAAGCGGCCATCAAGTTCATAGGTCCACTGGTGATACGGACAGACGAGCTTTGCAACTTTACCCTTATCCTTTACACAAAGGCGCGAACCGCGGTGGCGGCAAACATTGTGAAACGCATGAATAGCGCCTTCACTGCCGCGCACAATGACGATGGGATTATTGCCAATATCCAATGTCATGAAATTACCCTTGGTAGGGATCTCGCATGTCATGCCGGCAAACAGCCACTCCTTTTCGAAGACCTCTTGCACATCAAGAGCGAACAGGCGGGCATCGTTGTAAAACGGCTGTGGAAGCGAAAAGGTACGTCCTCTTTCTTGCAGCATCTGAACCGTTGAGTCACGAGCTGCAGTGAGTGGATCATCCATCCGATTAGAAACATTTTTTTCCATTACCAGTATCCTCGTAAACCTCCGCTCCCCCCTCAAGGGCTGCGAATCGGCCGATAGTCAAGACTGCGTATCTTGTTGTTCTGTTGCGTAACCTGGCGTTTGATTCAAATGTGGCCTGACGTCAGGCTCCGATTGTGTTGCAGGCGCTGGCCTGCCAATTGTCTGCCCGCGACATTAGATGGCGTAGTGGCGACGAAAAAAGAGGTTTCTAAACGATAAAGAGTGGCACGAGGTAAGTGCGAGTCGCTGTCAGGTAAGTCGGTCGGCAGGCGCGTCCCCAAAATGCAGCTCAAAGGTGCTGACCGTATCGCAAATACGGTTCGGCGATGCATGGTGATGAAGGCTGGTCAGGCAGAGGCGACAATGACAACTAATTTTTTCAATCCGGTCACGACCCAAACCTGGACCAACGGCCGCCACCAGGTGCGTTGCGTCAAGGTGATTCAAGAAACCCAGGATGTGCGCACGTTCTGCTTCATGGCCGAGCAGCCCGTGCTGTTCTTCTTCAAGCCCGGTCAGTTCGTGACGCTGGAGCTGGAGATTGATAATCAGCCGATCATGCGCTCCTATACCATTTCCAGCTCTCCCTCCATCCCTTACAGCTTTTCAATCACCGTTAAACAAGTGCCAGGGGGCAAGGTATCCAACTGGCTGCATGCGAACCTAAAAGTGGGCGACGAGCTGGTCGTGCATGGCCCGGTAGGCAACTTCAATTCCATTGATTTTCCTGCCGAAAAAGTGTTGTTTCTCTCTGGCGGGGTGGGCATTACCCCATTGATGTCCATGACGCGCTGGCTGTTTGATACCAACGCCGCTGTTGACGTTGAATTTATACACAGCGCCCGTGCCCCTCGCGATGTGATTTATCATCGTGAACTGGTGCATATGTTTTCGCGTATTCCCGAGTTCAAGCTGCATATTATTTGCGAGAACAAAGAGGATATCGGCGAGGCCTGGGCCGGCTACCGTGGCTACCTTACCCAGCCGCTGTTCGAACTCATTGTGCCGGACTTTATGGAGCGGGAGATATTCTGCTGCGGCCCGACCCCTTACATGAACGCCATCAAAAATATTCTTCGTGTCAACAACTTCAACATGGATCACTACCATGAGGAGTCGTTTGGCGCTACGCCGGTTGAGGTACGTGAAGATGTCCTTGAGCTGGCCGAACAGGCAGAGGTTGATGCCGAAAATGTCGACACCAGCGACTTGTTTAGTATCGAGTTTGCCTCTTCAGGGAAAAGTGTGCGTATTCAGCCGGGGGAGACGGTTCATGCGGCGGCGGCCAAGCTGGGTCTGCATATCCCCAAAGCTTGTGGCATGGGGATTTGCGGTACTTGCCGAGTGGAGCTCAAGTCGGGAGAAGTGGAAATGGAGCATAACGGCGGCATTACCGATGAGGATGTCGAAGAAGGCTATATCCTGTCGTGCTGCAGTCGGCCGAAGGGGGATTTAATCGTCGATTTTTAGCCCCGGCAAGCACCTTGCTGCCTAGTTTTAAGCGCCCTAAACGGTTACTTCCCGTCTAGGGCGCTTTGCTTTTTGGGCGGCGTCAGCCGTGTTATTGGCTAAATCTTGCCGATGTCGCAAATACATCGCGTGGTGACGTCGGCAAGCATCTTGGGCCCGGACTCCAACGATAGTATCGCGGTAAGAACGCGTTGATAGGGACTTTGGTTAGCGGCCGGGGTTTATCAGCATTAAAGAGTATATCCAGCACTTAATAAAAAAGTGACTAATGAGGAGGCGGTAATGCTTCAGAATAATTTTTCCCCCAATGCACGTTTGGCCAGTTACGACACGTTGCTTGCTGAAGCAATTGCTGAAGAAACGGTTCGCCAAGAAGCGCATATTGAATTAATCGCCTCCGAAAATTATACCAGCAAACTTGTCATGGAAGCGCAAGGTACACAGCTGACCAACAAGTATGCAGAAGGCTATCCAGGTCGCCGTTACTACGGTGGCTGTGAGTTCGTTGACAAGGTTGAAGCCTTGGCAATTGAGCGGGCTTGCCACCTTTTTAGTGCCAATTATGCCAATGTGCAGCCGCACTCCGGCGCCCAGGCCAATGCCGCTGTGTTCATGGCACTGGTATCGCCGG
Source organism: Vreelandella titanicae (assembly GCF_014697095.1). Lineage (NCBI taxonomy): Bacteria > Pseudomonadati > Pseudomonadota > Gammaproteobacteria > Oceanospirillales > Halomonadaceae > Vreelandella > Vreelandella titanicae. The sequence goes on from NZ_CP059082.1 coordinate 1,531,056, forward strand.
GCGATACGGTATTGGGTATGAGTCTGGCCCACGGCGGCCACTTAACCCATGGTGCTGCACCCAACTTTTCGGGTAAGCATTACAACGCCGTGCAGTATGGCCTCAAGCCGGAAACCGGCGAGATCGATTACGAAGAAGTCGAGCGCTTAGCTCGCGAGCACCAGCCGAAGATGATCATCGCGGGTTTCTCCGCTTACTCTCGCGTGGTGGATTGGCGCCGTTTTCGCGCCATCGCCGATGAGGTAGGCGCCTGGTTGATGGTCGATATGGCCCACGTCGCTGGCCTGGTAGCCGCTGGCCTCTATCCGAGCCCGCTCCCTTACGCTCATGTGGTAACTACCACCACCCATAAAACGCTGCGCGGCCCCCGCGGCGGCTTGATTCTCTCCGCCGATGGCGACGAAGCGCTGTATAAAAAGCTTAATGGCGCGGTTTTCCCAGGCCAGCAGGGCGGCCCGCTGATGCATGTTATTGCCGCTAAGGCGGTGGCGTTTAAGGAAGCCATGAACCAGGAGTTTGTGCGCTACCAGCAGCAGGTGATCGATAACGCTCAGGCCATGGCCAAGGTGTTTATGGAGCGTGGCTACGACGTGGTGTCCGGCGGCACCGACGACCACCTCTTTTTGGTTTCGCTTATCCGCCAGGGCATTACCGGTAAAGATGCGGATGCAGCCCTTGGCCGCGCGCATATCACCGTTAATAAGAATACGGTGCCTAATGATCCCCAAAGCCCCTTCGTGACTTCCGGCCTGCGTATCGGCACCCCTGCGGTCACCACGCGCGGCTTCGATGCTGAGGAGTGTAGCGAACTAGCGGACTGGATTTGCGACATCCTGGACGAGCTGGCTGCAGGCAAAGACACGGCTTCCATTGAAGCCGAGGTGCAAGCCAAAGTGACCGACGTGTGTGCCCAGCATCCTGTCTACGCTGAGTCCGCCGCTGAAGCCGTCGAATCCATTGCTTGAATCGGCTTGCCGGCAGGGCCCGGCGCGGCTGAACTGAGGAGACCACTATGCAACGCTATTCCGGCTTCGGCCTGGTCAAGCACGCGCTGAGCCACCACGAGAACTGGGAGCGCCAGTGGCGCAACCCCACACCCAAGAAGCAGTACGATGTAATCATCGTCGGTGGTGGCGGTCACGGCTTGGCCACGGCCTACTATTTGGCGAAAGAGTTCGGCGTCAAGAACGTGGCGGTGATTGAGAAAGGCTGGCTGGGCGGTGGTAATACCGCCCGTAATACCACCATTGTGCGTTCCAACTACTTATGGGACGAATCCGCTGCGCTTTACGAACACGCCATGAAACTGTGGGAAGGGCTTTCCCAAGACCTTAACTACAACGTCATGTTCTCCCAGCGGGGGGTGCTCAACCTGGGGCATACCCTGCAGGACATGCGCGATATCCAGCGTCGGGTGAATGCCAATCGGCTGAATGGCATTGACGGTGAAGTTTTAGACGCCAAAGGAGTGCAGGAGCTAGTGCCGATTATGGACTGCTCCAAAAGCGCGCGTTACCCGGTAATGGGTGCCTCCTGGCAGCCGCGCGCGGGGGTGGCTCGCCACGATGCCGTGGCCTGGGGCTATGCTCGCGGTGCCGATGCCCACGGCGTGGATATTCTCCAGCAGACCGAAGTCACCGGCTTCAAAATTCGTGATGGCCAGATCTACGGTGTACACACCAACCGTGGCGATATTGAAGCCAAAACCGTCGGTTGTGTGACTGCCGGTAACTCCTCCGTGCTGGCCAAAATGGGCGGCTTTAACTTGCCGTTGGAGTCCCATCCGCTGCAAGCCTTAGTCTCTGAGCCGATCAAACCTATTCTCGATACGGTGGTGATGTCGAACCAGGTGCATGGCTACATCAGCCAGTCCGACAAGGGCGACCTGGTGATTGGCGCAGGCATCGACGGTTATAACGGCTATGGTCAACGCGGCAGTTATCCCACCGTGGAGCACACGCTCCAGGCGATCGTTGAAATGTTCCCGATCTTCTCTCGGGTACGCATGAACCGTCAGTGGGGCGGTATCGTCGATACTTGCCCGGATGCCTGTCCGATTATCTCTAAAACGCCGGTGAAGGGTCTGTACTTCAACTGCGGCTGGGGTACCGGCGGCTTCAAAGCCACACCAGGGTCGGGGCATGTATTCGCTGCCAGCCTGGCCAAGGGGGAAATGCACCCCATCGCCGAGCCGTTCTCCATGTTCCGCTTCCATAGCGGTGCGCTGATCGACGAACACGGCGCTGCCGGCGTGGCCCACTAGGGTTCATACGAGAGGAGTATTCGCATGTTCTATATCTACTGCCCCTACTGCGGCGAACACCGTGAGGAAGAGGAATTCCACCCCAAGGGCCAGGCGCATATCGAGCGCCCCAAGGAGCCCGAGGCGTGTAGTGACGAAGAGTGGGGGGATTACCTGTTCTTCCGTGACAACCCCCGTGGCGTTCACCATGAAATGTGGGTGCATGCGGTGGGTTGCCGCAAGTTTTTCAACGTGACGCGCCACACCGTGAGCTACGAGATTCTCGAGACTTACAAAATGGGCGAGCAGCCGTCGATTACCGCTGATAGCCAGAGCCAGGCCCGCGAGGGCGCTGCGGTAAGCCAACAAGAAGGAGTGCGGGCATGAGCCAGTCCAAGCAACAAGTGTACCGCCTTAACACGGGTGGCCGTATCGATCGCTCCCGCACGTTGAGCTTTACCTTTAACGGCCAGCGATACCAAGGGCATCCCGGGGATACTCTGGCCTCGGCGCTGTTGGCTAACGGTGTGGATATCGTTAACCGCAGCTTTAAATACTCCCGGCCCCGCGGCATTGTCGCTGCGGGCGCCGAGGAGCCCAATGCCATCGTACAGTTAGGCAGCAGTGAAGCGGCCCAGGTGCCCAATGTACGCGCCACCCAGCAGGCGCTATATGACGGCCTGACCGCCAGCAGTACCAATGGCTGGCCGAACGTACAGCGCGACCTGATGGGCCTGTTCGGCAAGCTGGGCGGGCAGTTCATGCCGCCGGGCTTCTACTACAAGACCTTTATGGCGCCGGCCTCGATGTGGCTGACCTACGAGAAGTACATCCGCAAGGCGGCGGGGCTGGGTCGCAGCCCCATGGAAGCCGATCCGGATAACTATGATCACTTCAATCAGCACTGCGATGTGCTGGTCGTCGGCGCAGGCGCCGCGGGTCTGGCGGCAGCGCTGGCCGCCGCGCGCAGCGGCGCTCGGGTGATGGTGGCCGATGAGCAGGAAGAGATGGGCGGCTCGCTGCTGGCCAGCCGCGAAACCCTAGAAGGCAAGCCGGCGGATCAGTGGGTTGCCCGGGTGCTGGACGAGTTGGCGAGCTGCGAGAACGTCACGCTGCTGCCGCGTACTACGGCCAACGGCTATCACGATCACAATTTCGTTACCCTGCATGAGCGGCGCACCGAACACCTGGGCGATACGGCGCCGGTGGAAAATGGCCACCGTCAGGTACGTGCGCGCCTGCACCGGGTACGCGCTGGCCAGGTGATCCTGTCCACGGGTGCTCACGAGCGTCCGCTGGTCTACGCGGGCAATGACGTGCCGGGCAACCTACTGGCTGGCGCTGTGTCGACCTACATCCGACGCTATGGCGTGGCACCGGGCCGCAAGCTGGTACTCTCCACCAGCAACGACTACGGCTACCGCGCTGCCCTGGACTGGAAAGAGGCTGGCTGTGAGGTCGTCGCTATCGTGGACGCCCGCGAGGCGCCGGTGGGCGATTGGGTCGATACCGCTCGCGCCCAGGGCATCAAGATTATTACGGGCAGCGCCGTTATCGAGGCGAAGGGCAGCAATAGGGTTACTGCAGCGCGGGTCGCCAAGATTGATATTGACGCTTTCAAAGTGACCGGCCCGGTTCAGGAGTTGGCCTGCGACACCATCGCCAGCTCCGGCGGCTACAGCCCGGTGATTCACTTGGCATCCCACACTGGCGCGCGGCCTACCTGGCGCGACGATATTCTCGGCTTCGTGCCGGGGCTGGTGAAGGGCGTTCAGGCGTGTGGCGGTGCCAACGGCTGCTATGCGCTGGGAGACGTGCTGGCGGAAGGTGTCGAGGCGGGCATCAAGGCAGCGGCCGCCATGGGCCATGCCGTTCAGACGGTCACTCTGCCAAGCGCCGAGCGCCTTCAGCAGGGGCCAGCAGTGGCGCTCTTCCAGGTGCCTCACGAGAAGCCCACGCTGCGCGGCCCCAAGCAGTTCGTCGACCTGCAGAACGACGTCACCGCGGCGGGCATCGAGCTTGCGACCCGGGAAGGCTTCGAGTCCATCGAGCACATCAAGCGCTATACCGCGATGGGCTTCGGTACGGATCAGGGCAAGCTGGGCAACATCAACGGCATGGCGATTGCCGCCCGTTGCTTGAATCGCTCCATTCCCGAGGTGGGCACCACGGTGTTCCGTCCCAACTATACCCCGGTGACCTTCGGCGCCATCGTCGGTCGCCACTGCCGTGATTTGTTCGATCCCGAACGCTACACCGCGCTTCACCAGTGGCACGTGGAGCGTGGCGCCGAGTTCGAGGACGTCGGCCAGTGGAAGCGCCCCTGGTACTATCCACAAAAACGCGCAGGGGCCGTCAATGGCGAACGCGAGAGTATGGCGGAGGCAGTGGCTCGCGAGTGTCTGGCAGTGCGCGAGAAGGTCGGTATTCTCGATGCCTCGACGCTTGGCAAGATCGATATTCAAGGGCCAGATGCGCGTGAGTTTCTGGCGCGGATTTATACCAACAAGTGGGAGAAGCTGGCAGTCGGCAAGTGCCGCTACGGCCTGATGTGCAAAGACGATGGCATGGTCACCGACGACGGTGTGACCAGCTGTCTGGCTGAAAATCACTTTTTGATGACCACCACCACCGGTGGCGCGGCGGCCATCCTCGAGTGGCTGGAGTTGTGGCATCAGACCGAATGGCCGGAACTGGATGTCTACTTCTCTTCAGTGACTGACCACTGGGCCACCATGACGATCACCGGCCCGGAAGCGCGCAAGCTGCTCGCTGAGATCAGTGATCTCGATCTTGACCGCGATAGCTTTAAGTTTATGGATTGGCGATCTGGGAAAGTGGCGGGGGTGCCTGCACGGGTCTTTCGCATCTCCTTTACCGGCGAGCTGACCTTCGAGATCAACGTTCAGGCAAACTACGCCATGCATGTGTGGCAGACCCTGTTCAAGCATGGCGAGAAGTATGGCTTGACGCCCTATGGCACCGAAACCATGCACGTTCTGCGCGCTGAAAAGGGCTTCATCATCGTGGGTCAGGAAACCGACGGCTCCGTTACGCCGGAAGACTTAGGCATGCAGTGGTGCGTTGGCTACGACAAACCCTACTCATGGATTGGTAAGCGGGCCCTGACGCGCAGTGACACCAAGCGTGAGAACCGCAAGCAACTGGTGGGACTCAGGCCGAAAGACCCGAAGGTGATTCTCGAAGAGGGAGCCCAGATCGTGCTTGATCCCAAGCATGCGATCCCTATGCCGATGGTGGGCCATGTTACCTCCAGCTACTACAGCCCGATCCTGGACTCAGGGTTTGCGCTAGCGGTGGTTAAGGGTGGCCATCAGAAACTAGGCGAGACGGTCTACCTGCCCATGGCGGATGGACAAACCCATGAGGCTGAAATCGTCAGCACCATTTTCTACGACCCCAAGGGAGAGCGCCAGCATGTCTAACGCGGCCACCTTCGACACCCGTACTGATACCGCTATCCCGGTAGAATCCCCGTTAGCCTATAGCTATCGTCGCAGCGGTGCGCCCCAGACCGGCGGCCCAAGCCGGCTTCAGCTGCGCGAGCGGGCAATGCTTGGGCATTTGATCCTGCGGGGTGGTGCCATCGTGCTCGACGAGGCGGTGCGCGACGTGCTGGGAATCAGCTTGCCTGGGCAACCCCAGGCGTTGGTACAAGATGCCAGCGGTGAACGTTCTATCCAGTGGCTCTCCCCGGACGAGTGGCTGGTCATCGTGCCAGGTGGCGAAGAGTTTCCACTGGAGACCAAGCTGCGCGAGCAATTGGGCAGTGCCCACTTCGCGATTAGCGACGTCAGCGGCGGCCAGACGCTATTAGAGCTTTCCGGCGAAGCAGCCCGAGAGCTATTGATGAAAACGGTGATCTACGATGTTCATCCCAGCAATTTCCCGGTGGGGAAAGGTGTCACTACCGTCTTCGCTAAGGCGACCACTATTCTTCGTCGCCCCAGTGACGAGCGCTGGGAGTTAGTGGTGCGGCGCAGTTTTGCCGACTACTGCTATCGCTGGTTGCTGGATGCCGGGACAGAATTCGGCATTAACGTACAACAATAAGCGGGCAGGCCGGAGCGCTGTTCCGGCCGCTATGATCTTCCGCAACGGTCTGCCGCTAACTGAGAAGCATGCACTATGAGCCGAATGAGCGATACCTGGATACTGGCCGCCCAATGCCCTAGTCGTTTGGGAACGGTGGACGTCGTCACCCGCTTTCTAAAAGAGCAGCAGTGCTACATCACTGAACTCAACTCTTTCGATGATCGGCTCGGCGGGCGCTTTTTCATTCGCGCCGAGTTTCGCCCAGAGCAAGATGAGTTTCATGAAGAGCGCTTTCATACCGATTTTTCAGCGCGGGCAAGCGAATTCGATATGCAGTTCGAATTGACGGCCCCTGGCAAACGCACCGGCACTGTGATTATGGTCTCCAAGGCCGATCACTGCTTGAATGATCTGCTCTACCGTTATCGGACAGGGCAGCTTCCTCTGGATATCAAAGCGGTGATTTCCAATCATCCTGATCTGGAGCCATTGGCAGCATGGCACGATTTGCCCTACCACTACCTGCCGATCACGCCCGAGACGAAATTGCAGCAGGAAGCCCAGGTACGCGAAATCATCGCGGATACCGACGCTGAATTGGTGGTGCTAGCAAGGTATATGCAGGTGCTTTCCCCTTCTATGTGTGAACTATTAGCCGGACGGGCGATCAATATTCACCACTCGCTGCTGCCCGGTTTTAAAGGCGCCAAGCCTTATCATCAGGCATATGAGAAAGGGGTTAAGCTGGTCGGCGCAACGGCGCACTACATTAATAATGACCTTGATGAAGGGCCGATTATTGCCCAAGGTGTCGAGCCTGTGGATCACACCCATTACCCGGAGGATCTGGTTGCCAAGGGGCGTGATATCGAGTGCCTCACCCTGGCTAGAGCGATTAGCTATCACTTGGAACGCCGCGTGTTCTTTTATTCAGGGCGCACAGTCGTTTTTGGCAACTAGTTTTTTGGTAACCAATGCTTTTGCCTAATGCTGTTGTTAATAAACGCAAAAAGTTTGAGCGCGCTTTTATAACTGGGGTGCTGTCGTTGCTAAGCTTTTGCCAGATCGATACGTAACCCCTTGTTATGTTTGAGAAGTTATTTGTGATAAATCGTGCCTAAAAGTATCATTTTATAAATATAAAAATATCATCAATAAAAGATAGATTAGTTTTATTTATCATCACATCAATAACTTATTGAAATTGTCAGGCACCGCCTGATTTTTCCCCTGTTTATACGTCAAGAGGTGCTCCAATGCCTATCAGTGTTTTCGACCTTTTTAAGATTGGAGTAGGCCCCTCCAGTTCCCATACCGTCGGGCCCATGCAGGCGGCTTTTAAGTATGTCACAACCCTGCGCGAAAACAGCCAGCTCGATGAGGTAGGGCATCTTGAAGTCCATCTTTATGGCTCGTTGTCCGCCACGGGTATCGGACATGCCACCGATAACGCAATTATTATGGGATTGATGGGTGAACGCCCTAGCACAATAGATCCCTCGATTATTGAGCCAGCCATTCAGGCGCTTAAAGAGAGTCAGTCATTACAGCTTGGTCGACAAAAAGAAGTGAAGTTTGTTTGGGAGAGTGACCTGTATTTTCATGAAGAGAGCTTGCCTCATCACCCTAATGCCATGAAGCTGGCGGCTTTTACGCATCAGGGCGACTTGGTGTATGAAAATACCTATTACTCGGTGGGCGGCGGCTTCGTGGTTGAACAGGCCCAGGTGGATATGCCACTGGACGATTTGGGTGGCGTTACCATTCCTTACAACTTCGATACGGCAGACGAGCTCTTGGCGCTATGTAAAAAAGAGCAGCTAAGTGTCAGCCGGCTGATGCTGGAAAATGAGAAAGTCTGGCGGACGGAGGAGGAGGTCAGAAACGAACTGTGGCGTATCTGGAAAGTGATGTGTGAATGCATCGACAATGGATTAACCCACGAAGGGGTATTGCCGGGGGGGTTAAACGTTAAGCGCAGGGCTAAGCTGCTTCACCAGCATCTTCAAGCGGCAGAGCAGAACGATTGCCTGATCGCCTCAACGTTCTCAGCGATGGAGTGGGTGAACATTTTTGCCCTCGCCGTTAACGAAGAGAATGCCGCAGGGGGGCGCATGGTCACGGCGCCCACCAACGGCGCCGCAGGCATCATCCCCGCCGTCTTACACTACTATATGAAGTTTCAGCCCAATGCCTGTGAGAAAAACGTGGTGGATTTTTTGCTGGCGGCAGGCGCCATTGGCATTCTGTGTAAGAAAAATGCCTCAATCTCCGGCGCCGAAGTGGGCTGCCAGGGGGAGGTTGGATCAGCTTGTGCCATGGCAGCCGCTGGCTTGGCTGATGTGATGGGGGGCACTCCCGAACAAGTAGAGCATGCGGCCGAAATCGGCTTGGAGCACAATTTAGGATTAACCTGTGACCCTGTGGGTGGGTTAGTTCAGATTCCCTGTATCGAGCGCAATGCCATCGCAACGGTAAAGGCGATCAATGCCGCTCAGATGGCATTACGCGGCGATGGCACTCACTTTATATCGTTAGATAAAGTGATTCGTACCATGCGTGATACAGGGAAAGACATGTTGGATAAGTATAAAGAAACATCTAAAGGTGGATTAGCGGTTAATGCTATTGAGTGTTAACAAGCCGCTGTTGAAGTAGATGTAAATGCTGGATCCTTGCTGAGAAAGGATTCAGCATTTTCTTTTTGAGCTATGGGTGCAAAAGAGGTCGTTAGCTGGTCAATCCCGCCATTCCCATCACAAACTTAAGTCCCAATGAAATCAGCAATAGAACACCCACACTCGAAAGCCAGATGGTGACTAACCAGCCCAGGCGCTTGGCGAGAGGCTTCATTGTCTTACTCCTCAATGCAACAGGGGATAGGGGGGGTTAATGATAAGCGTCGCCAGGTTTTACCTTGCCGCGGAAGACGTAGTAACTCCAGGCGGTGTACATCAAGATAATCGGCAGAATAAACAGCGTGCCTACTAAGGCAAAGCCTTGGCTTTGGGCGGGGGCGGCGACCTGCCAGATAGACGCATCGGGCGGTATAATCGTTGGCCACAGGCTAATGCCCAGACCGCTGTAGCCTAAAAATACCAGCGCTAAGACCAACACAAAGGGCAGGGCGGTGTCTTGAAAGGCGATAGCACGCCATAGCCACCAACCTACCAGCATGACTAACAGCGGTACCGGTAAAAACCACAGCAGGTTGGGTAGCGAAAACCAGCGGGCGGCAATATTCGGGTAAGCCAGCGGTGTCCATACACTGACTAGGGCGATCATCACCAGCAGCCCGAGCATCAACGGTTTGGTGATCCGGTACATCCGCTGTTGCAGGGCGCCTTCGGTTTTCATTATCAGCCAGGTGCTGCCCAGCAGCGCATAGGCAAATAGTAGACCAACGCCGCAAAGCAGCGAAAAAGGCGTGAGCCAGTCCAGCGACCCACCGCTAAAACGCACGCCATCGAAGGCGATACCCTGAATATAGCCGCCCAAGGCAACCCCTTGTGCAACGGTCGCCAGCAGCGAGCCGCCAATAAAGGCTTTGTCCCACACATGGCGCCGCTCGGGGGATGCTTTGAAGCGAAACTCAAAGGCGACGCCACGAAAAATCAGCCCCAGCAGCATCACGATTAGCGGAATGGCCAGCGCTTCCAGCACCACTGCGTAAGCGAGGGGAAAGGCGGCGAATAACCCCGCACCGCCAAGTACCAGCCAGGTTTCGTTGCCGTCCCACACCGGGGCAACCGTATTCATCATAATGTCGCGCTCCTGCTCGTCATGCACGCGCAGAAAAAGCAGGCCAATACCTAAGTCAAAACCATCCATGACTACATACATCATCAAACCAAACAGAATGATAATGGCCCAGGTGAGCGATAGATCGATTCCCATAATGCACCCCTCATAACTATTAGCGAATTGTTAGTGAGCCGTCAGCGTCTCGTTAGCCGCCGAGAGAGGCCGGGCGGGTGTGCGGTGATGGCCTGGGCCACCTAAGGCGGGCGCAGAGGGATCGCCTGGGCCTTTGTTCACCAGGTGCATCATGTAGATAACGCCGGCACCGAAGACCGCCAGATAAACCACCACAAAGGCGGTTAAGCTAATGCTGAGGTGGAGGGCGCTGTGTGCTGAAGCGGCATCGGCGGTTCTTAATAACCCATAAACCACCCAGGGCTGACGGCCCACTTCGGTGGTAAACCAGCCCGCCAGTAATGCCACTAGCCCCGCTGGCCCCATGCATAAAGTGAAGAGTAGAAAGCGGCGAGACTCGTATAGCCGACCTTTCGCGCGCAGGGTATTGCCCACGATGGCAAGCACAATCATCAACACCCCTAGCCCGACCATCAGCCGGAAGCTCCAGAACACGATGGTCGAGTTGGGCCGGTCTTCTGGGGTGAATTCCTTAAGAGCGGGAATTTGTTCGGTCAGGCTGTGCTGTAATAGCAAGCTGCCCAGCACGGGGATTTCCAACTTGAAACGGGTCTCTTCACCCGCCATATCGGGCCAGCCGAATAGAATGAGCGGAGTAGGTTCACCGCTGCTGTTATCCCAATGCCCTTCGATAGCGGCGATCTTGGCAGGCTGGTGCTCCAGGGTGTTAAGGCCGTGCAAGTCACCCACTACGGCCTGCAGTGGAGCAGTGATCGCTAGCATGAGCAATGCCATGGAGAGCATGGTGCGCACTTCAGGCGACGGTCTGCCTCTTAGCAACAGCCAGGCAGCAGAGGCCGCGACAAACAGCGCCGTGCTTAAAAAGGCCGCTAGCGCCATATGGGCCAGGCGATAGGGGAAAGACGGATTGAAGACAATCTTCATCCAATCAACGGGGATCACCACACCGTTGACGATGTCGTGGCCTTGCGGGGTTTGCATCCAGCTATTGGAAGAGAGAATCCAAAACATCGACACGAGGGTGCCGAGTGCGACCATGCAGGTCGCAAAAAAGTGCAGGCCCCGGCCGACGCGCTCCCAGCCAAAGAGCATGACGCCCAGAAAACCGGCTTCCAAAAAGAAGGCCGTGAGCACTTCGTAGGTGAGCAGAGGCCCCGTGACGCTGCCCGCAAAGGCGGAAAAGCCACTCCAGTGAGTACCGAACTGGTACGCCATCACAATGCCCGAGACCACGCCCATGGCAAAATTGACGGCAAATATTTTTGACCAGAAGTGGTAAAGGTGACGATAGGTATCCCGCTGGGTCTTTAACCATAGCCCTTCCAACACGGCCAGGTAGCTGGCTAAACCGATGGTGATGGCGGGAAAAATAATATGAAAGGAGATGGTAAAGGCAAACTGCACCCTGGCCAGATCAATGGCCGCGATTCCGAACATGGCGCTTCCTCCGCTGACAGCCACTGTCTTAACTAAATAGTGGGCCGGTATAGCCGCTGTGTGGCTTCATCGGAACAGTCTATCTTTCGCTGTGTTTCATAACAGACTCAGTTTTTCACTAAAAAACCGGATCAGTCGAAAGGAGATGGCGTTTGGAGTACCCGCTAAAAGAGGCTTAATAACCTGCCTAGTGTTTCCATGCCGCGCTCACTGTTAGGTGTCCAGGGGTGGCCGTAACTCAGGCGCACGCAGTGGCGAAACTGCTGGGTCGCGGAAAAGATTGGGCCCGGCGCTAAGCTAACGCCATGGTCGAGCGCCGTATTGAATAGCCGCAACGAATCTACCTGCTCGGGAAACTCCACCCATAAAAAGTAGCCGCCCGCCGGACGGGTGATGCGAGTATTGGCAGGAAAGTAGCGATCTGCTGCTGCCAGCATGCTGCCTTGTTGGGCTTCCAGGGCATGGCGGAGCTTGCGCAAATGGCGGTCATAACCGCCATGCTGCAAGTAGTCAGCGATGGCTGCCTGAGCGGGCACGGAAGGCGAAATCGTCGTCATTAGCTTTAGCCGCGAGATGGCCTGAGCATAGCGACCGCCCGCTACCCAGCCTACCCGGTAGCCCGGCGCTAAGCACTTTGAGAAAGAGCTGCAGTGGATGACCAAACCCTCATCATCGAAGGCTTTGACTGGCACGGGCGGCGTGCTGCCAAAATACAGCTCGGCATACACATCATCCTCTAGCATCGGCACTTGGTGCTGTTTTAGCAGCTGATAAAGCACTTGTTTGCGCTCTTTACTCAGGCTGGCGCCGATTGGGTTTTGCAGATGGCTCATAAACCAGCAGGCTTTGATCGGAAGCGTCTCTAGCCGCTCTGCCAGCACCTCTAGGTCGATGCCCTCCCGTGGGTGAACGGGTATCTCCACCGCACGAAGTTTTAGCCGCTCCAACACCTGCAGGCTGGCATAAAACGCTGGGGACTCGATTGCCACCAAGTCGCCCGGCTCGGTAACGCACTGTAGGGCTAGATTAAGGCCCTCCATCGCGCCGTTGGTAATTACCAGCTCTTCCATCGGCAGTTGAATGCCGCCCAGCATGTAGCGCAGGGCAATCTGCCGACACAGATCGGTATGCCCGGTGGTCATGTCAGCCACCACCTGTTGGGGCGAAAGCGCCCGTAACCCCCGCGTCATACTGATACTCAAGCGCGAAAGCGGAAACAGCTCAGGACTGGGAAAGGCCGATCCAAAGGGCACCGTGCGGTCATCCTGAAGCGAGCCAAGCACCGAGAACACCAACTCGCTGACTTCTACCTCTGCTGGGTCGGTGGGCTGCAGCGTTACACGCGGTTCGTCCAGCAGACGCCGGGCGTGTTCACGCACAAAATACCCCGAGCGTGCCCTTGCAGTGATAAGCCCACGGTTCTCAAGTAAATAGTAAGCCTGGAACACCGTAGAAGGGCTAATGCCGTGATGGCGGCTAGCCTGGCGCACCGAGGGGATTCGTTCCCCTGGGCCAAGCACACCTTGGCGAATCAGCGTCGCTATCTCATCGGCAAACTGTTCGTAGCGTTTCATGGGATAAACCGTCGGTGCATTGAGTAAAACGCCCGAATGCTCCATCACAGTGTTAGCTGGCACAGCGCGCCTCTCTGCTGATAGAAAGCACCACTGTGCCGCATGTGCGAAGCGTAAAACAGGCTCAAATATAGTAATAAACAGCATATCAGAAAGCAGCTGTATGAGAGGCTAGTGCTAACTGATACGCCTTATTTCTCTAAAACTGCATCTGTTTGTGCCATCCCTGTATGAGCATAGTAGCGGCTAACTTAAAAGTCGCGCCTTCTAACAAATGCTTAATCATCTACCTCGCGACGCCCCTCGACCGCATAAACCTCCATTCTCTCTTTTTTGGATATCGGTATGACGCAACGCATTCCACTGCAAGACCTGACTACCGAGGCGGCGGTTGAACACCATACGCCTCCGTCTAAGTCGCCCAACTCTCGGCCTCCCAGTAGCAAGCCACCGAAGCTCGGGCATATTTATGTGCGAGAAATAAGCGGCTTTTTTCAGCGTATCCGGCGCTTTTCTAACTGGCTGTTGATGGCGCTCTATTTCGGCTTACCGTGGATCAATTGGGGTGATCGGCCGCTGGTGTGGTTTGACCTCTCAGCCCAGGAGTTCCACCTGTTTGCGGCGACGTTTTACCCACAGGACTTTATCTTGCTCACCTGGATTCTGGTGCTGTGCGCTTTTGGGTTGTTTTTGATCACGGTAGTGGCTGGGCGAGTGTGGTGTGGCTACAGCTGCCCGCAAAGCGTGTGGACGTTTCTGTTTATCTGGTTTGAGCATCGCCTGGAGGGGCCTCGGCACCGGCGCATTCGGCTTGATAAAGCACCGCGTAGTTTGAATACGCTATGGCGCAAAACCGCCAAACATGCGGCTTGGCTGCTGATTGCGTTGGCAACGGGAATAGCCTTCGTTGGTTACTTCACGCCGATAAGAGCGTTAGTGGTGGATATGTTTACCCTGGACATGCACCCTTTAGAGCTGTTCTGGATCGGTTTCTTTACCCTGTTTACCTACTTGAATGCCGGTTGGCTCCGCCATCAGGTATGCCTGCATATGTGTCCCTATGCGCGCTTTCAGTCAGCGATGTTCGATGCTAATACGCTGATTGTTTCCTACGACGCTGCCCGTGGTGAGCCGCGCCGTCACCATTCTCAAAAGGGTGTTGAGGCAACTCGAATCGGTGACTGTATCGACTGTGAACTCTGCGTTCAGGTATGCCCCACCGGTATCGATATTCGTGACGGGCTGCAATACGAGTGTATTGGCTGTGCGGCGTGTATCGATGCCTGCGACAGCGTTATGGCGCGGATTGATAAACCGCTGGGCCTGATTCGTTACACCACCGAGCGTGTTCTGGAAGGTAAAGCGACCCGTTTTTGGCGCCCCCAGCTGTTGGCTTATACGGCGGCGTTATTCTCCATGGTGGTACTGTTAGTCGGTTTCTTGAACGCCCGGGTGCCCATTGATGTAGAGATTGCCCGCGACCGTCAGGCATTGTTTGAAAGCACGGTAGAGGGTCGCATTATCAATTACTACAACGTGACGCTGCGCAATCAAGATGGCCAAACCCATCATTACGCGGTATCAGCCTCGGGGTTGCCAGGGCTTCGTCTGCAGGGAGTGGATACCTTAGAGGTGGCGGCGTTTGAAACACGCAGCCTGCGTCTAGCACTCACCGCCGATGCGGACAATCTTTCACAACCTAGCCATCCCATCGAACTGCGCTTTATCGCATTAGATAACCCTTCCATCACGAAGGTCAGTGAAACACGTTTCCTGGGGCCTTCAGGGGAGTAGTGGGTACGGGTAGCCACGATCTAAAAAGCGAAAAAACCTGCGATCAAAGCGAGTAACGATGCAGTAACACTCTGATAGCAGCCCAATGGCTAGTGTGAACCGCGTCAGGCTGACGCTTGCTCCGAGAGCGGTTGTAACGCCGCATCCTGTTGTCGCTGATAAGCTTTGATGCGTTCAACCAAGTATTCAGCGTCAGCCGCCACCCCAGAGAACCTCCCAGAGCCCCAGGTATGCAGCCATGGCAGGCCAATAAAGTAGAGGCCGGGCTGTTGGGTGACACCGCGTTTGTGTATGGGATGGCCCTGACCATTGAATACCGAAGCATCAAGCCAGTGAAAGTCAGGGCGAAAGCCGATGCACCAGATAACGGCGCTAATCCCTGCGTCGACCAGATTTAGCTCGGAACGCTCTTGGTTCGGTTCCCAGCATGGCGTGTACTCGGACGCTGGTGGGGCCTCGATACCCTGGGAGGCGATATAGGCATCAATTCGCTGGTTTATGTTGCAGTAAACACTGTCGGCATGATCGAGGTTGGCTTGCAAATTATCGCGAAAGATAAAGTCCCCATTGCGGTACTCTTCTAATAGCCCGAATAGCTCCATACCTTCGAGAGCGAACTTGCGCAGGTCGATCTCCCGGCCCCCGTCACGTCCTGTGACATAGTGGTTGGTGTTATCTCTTACTCCCTCACGTAATGGGTGCTGATCGACCGACATCTCGTAGTAGCCCATTTCATCAAGCCATTCGACAACATCTTTGCCGCGATATTGACGCGCCACGCGCGGGGCATCACCAGTAGCGAGGAAGACTTTTCGCCCAGCAATGTGCAGGTCTTCGGCAATCTGGGCGCCAGATTGGCCGGAGCCCACCACCAACACCGCCCCCTCGGGTAACTGTTCAGGGCTTCGGTATTCCGCGGAATGTAGCTGGAACAACCGATCGGGCAATCGCTCTGCCATACGTGGAATGATAGGGAGATGATAACCGCCGGAGGCCACCACGATCTGATCCGCGCTAAACTCACCCGCGGAACTCTTCACTGCGTACTTCCCGTTGCTATTCAGACTGACGCGATTAACGGCAACGCCTTCGAGGGCGGGAGGCTGAACCTTGGTGGCAAAGCGGTCAAGGTAAGCGACGACGTCGTCTCGTTTCATAAAGCCTTTAGGATCATCCCCGTCGTAGGGATGATCGGGTAGCTGGCACTGCCAATTCGGCGTCACTAAGGTGAATGAATCCCAACGCGCTGTCTGCCAGCTATGCATTAAGCTGTGTTTCTCTATAACGAGATGGCCGATTGCCTGTTGTTGAAGGTAGTGGCTGACGGATAGCCCCGCCTGACCGCCACCGATGATAATGGCAGAATAGTGCTTACGTAGGTCTTTCATATCGCTCTCTCTTTGCAACGATTGATGAGATGTTTGATGGGCTAGTCGATGCGGATAATTTCGACCATGTCCTGCGGATTATTGCCAAACTGCTGGGCTTTGGCCTTGATAGCCGTCGACTGATCCATGGCACTGGAGCAGAAGAAGCCGAATTTTTGTTCGACGCGCTGGCTGGCCGCCTCTAGGGCTATATCGGCGCGTTCCACAAAAGCATCGACGCTGAGACGCTCGCCGACCTGGAAGTACTCCTTTAAAACGGTGGAGGGTGAGTAACACTGGTCTTCGCTGCCGTCTGGCCAGCGAACGTGGAAGTGTATGGCTGGCATGCTCAAAGCTCCTGTTGGGGAATGGGCATTTGGGGACGACTCAGTCCGGTTAATGGAGTCGTTGCAAGGTCATGGAACAACTGGCGATCATTGTCGGTTTCTACCCAGAGCTGAGGTGAGGAAACGATCTCGCCGATCTGCGCGGCGGCGATGCCACGGGCACGGAAGCGCTCTAGCAGCATGGGAAGGTGCTCATTATCCGTGGTGAGCAGGTAACCGAAGCTAGGGAAGGTGCATAACCAGTCTTCCCAAGTGACTTTCTCGGGTTTCGGGATGGCGTCAAGGTTAATGCTCACACCTACATCAGCGCTCTCCATGAGCATTAAGGTGGTACCGAGGAGACCGGCCTGGCTGATATCTTTGGCTGCGATAGCCAAGCCCGCTTCAGCAATACAGGGAAGCAGTTCGATGTCGTCACGCAAACGCTCAGCGGGCGCCGTTGTGGCCGCGTTCCAATTCAGATAGGGCGCTTGATAGGCGCCGCGCAGGTCGATAGCCGCCACTAATAGCTGCCCAGGCCGCGCTGCAAAACTGCTCAGCAGGCATTGGGCTCGACCCAGGATGCCGACCGCCAATTGCGGCTGATTGGAGCGAAGGTTGGTGTGGCCACCGACGATGGGAATGCGGAAGGTGTCGGCGGCATCACGCATGCCTTTGGCAATTAGTTCAGCGCTTTCTGGGTCATGGCTCCATAGAGCATTGACGATTGCCTGGGGCCGCCCGCCCATTGCGGCGATATCACTGACGTTAACCATCACCGAACACCAGCCAGCAAACCAAGGATCCTCGGCGACGAAGGCGGTAAGTAGCCCTTCCATCGCCAACAGTGTGTAGCCTTCGCCGCTGGGAATGGCCGCGGTATCGTCGCCGTTGGGATGCCAGCCATCGGGCAGTGCTGTCAGGTTGGGAGCGATCCGCGCGATATCGGCCTTATGGGCAAGACCACTATAATCGTGCACTTTCTGGAGCAGTTCTGTTAGGTCGAGTCGTTGCTTTTGGCTCATGATGCTTGTCTCAGTGCGGGGGCTGAAAGGATCTTAAGCAGCCCAGGCGCCAGCTCAGCGAGAGGTTGGCGTTGACGTCCAGGCACAACAAAGCCGCTAAGAGGAGAGTGGCAAGGGGGGTAGTGGGTAAGGTCGGCCTCCATGACGACATGAGGTCGATCAAGGATTAACTCCTCTCCAATGCTTCGCCAGTGCAACTGTTGGAAAAGAGCCTCATTCTGGGCCTGTACCCGGGCCAAAAAGCGTTGGCAGCCCAATGCATGAGCGCTGGAGACGGCCAGCCGAATCAGCGTGGAGCCTAGGCGGCCTTGGGCGCGGAAGGCTGGGTCAACAGCAAGACGCGAACCATGCCAGAGTCCAGGTTCTGATTCGTGAATACGCACTGTCCCCACCACTTGCTCATACCATCCTCCTGTGCACCCTAAAGCGACGAGTAGGTGGGCTGATTCATCGATGGCATCTCGGTCGTCCTGATCAAATATTGCCTGCTCATCGCAGAAAACGCGCCGCCGCAATGCCATTGCTTCATCGGTTTCCCAAGGCAGGCTCGCCCACTTGATCCGGTAGTTGGAATAGGCCGAATAGGCGTCGGATGTTGACATCATCGGGCACTCCTCTATTAAGCGTTTCGCGTGCTGTTAGCGCTCGTACTCAGACAACGTTGAACAGGCACCGCAACGCCCGCAGCCCGCTTTGATATCGCTAGAGCGCAACGCTGCGAGCTTGAGACGTCTGCCCAACGGCGCCAGGATCGACTCCATAAAGTCGGCGCTGGGCGGCTTATGATCTTCTAATGGCGTGCCGTTAATCGGCACGAACGGCACTACAAAGGGATAAACGCCGATTTCGATTAGGTGTTGGCAGGTTTCCAGAATGGCCTCGCGGGTATCCCCGAGCCCGGCAAGAATATAAGTGCTGACTTGCCCGCGGCCAAAGACGTCAACAGCATCGCGAAACGCCTGCATATACTCTTCGATGCCAACCTCTGCCTTGCCTGGCATTAGCGTTTTTCTTAGCGAAGGTGTGACCACTTCGAGATGCATGCCCAGGCTGTCAATGCCAGCTTCCTTCATGCGGGCATACCAAACGGGATCCTTCGGTGGTTCGCACTGCCCTTGCAGCGGAAGATCCACGGCCGCTTTGATGGCCCTGGCACTTTCGCAAAGGACGCTGGCTCCTCGGTCAGACGTGGCTGGCGTTCCGGTAGTCATGACCATATGTTTGACACCGTCGAGCTCGACAGCGGCCTTAGCCACCTCGGCCAGTTGGTCTGGGGACTTATGCGCAATGGTGCGCCCGGCTTGGAGTGATTGACCAATCGAGCAGAATTTGCAGGCTTTGCGCCTGCTCTCATAGCGGATGCATGTTTGCAGTACCGTCGTGGCCAGTACATCGCGGCTATGCAAGGTGGCGATATGCGTGTAGGGGACGCCGTCAGCGGTTTGCAGGTCGTAGAAGTGGGGCGTATCTGCAAAGGTAATATCGGCCATAGGAATCGTGTTTTCAGTCAGCCTATGCCCTTCATCACCTGACACTACGCTAAACGGTGAACGCCATGCCGACTGGGTATAGACGGGCACCATCATAGTGATTCCATCGATGGTTATTGCCTGATGGTCAGAAGGGCCAGCGCCGCCCCGTCGGCTGACATGCTCTTGTGATGCATCCTGCAGGCGTACGCCATGGGTTTGAAGTTCGGTGAACAAGCGTGAGCGATCGGCGAGCTTACTCATCTTCATCTCCTTGGGCATTATGGCCCTGAGCGGAAGTGGCCAGTGGCTGGCAGCAGTGGGCGGGCATATCGTTAATGACTAAGCTCAACAGTTCAGGACGCCCATAGTGGCCCACCGAATCCATCATTCGCTTACGCTTGGTAATCAGAGCGAAATCCAGGTCGGCAATAACGATGCCTTCTCCTTTGCGCAGCGGCTCGGCCAAGTGCTTACCTTCTGGCGAGATAATGGCGGTGTTACAGCCATCACGCAGAGCACGTTGTAGCGTGGTGTCGGGGGTAATGGATTCGATTTGGGAGTCGGTTAGCCAGCCGGTGGCGTTAACCACGAAACAGCCCGCTTCAAGGGCGTGATGACGGATGGTTACTTCAATTTGATCCGCAAAGACTGGGCCGACCAGCGAGCCAGGAAACTGGCTGCAGTGGATCTGCTCGTGCTGGGTCATCAGGGCATAACGTGCCAACGGATTGTAGTGCTCCCAGCAGGCCAGGGCGCCAACACGGCCCACGGCGCTATCCACCACCTTCAAGCCCGAGGCATCGCCCTGGCCCCAAATCATGCGTTCGTGGTAGGTCGGCGTGAGCTTTCGGCGTTTCAGCAACAGACGCCCGTCGCTATCAAAGATCAGTTGAGTATTGTAGAGGGTGCCATGATCACGCTCATTAACGCCAAGCACGACGACGATGCTCAGGGTGCGAGCGCGCTCAGCGACAGCATCAGTGATCGGGCCTGGTACCACCACGGCCTGTTCATACAGCCGGAAGTGCTCGGCGCCACAGGCCACGGCGGGGTAGACAAATGAAAAGTACGGATAGTAGGGAACGAAGGTTTCGGGGAACACGATCAGCTCAGCCCCCTTGCTGGCCGCTTCGTCGATTGTATCCAGTACCTTGACCAGCGTGCCGCCAACACTCTCAAGATCGGGAGAAAGCTGAGCGGCAGCGGCCCGCACTATGGTCGTTCCTGTCATGTTTGCTTGTGCCATGACCGCTGCTCCCCTTAGACCGTCCAGGTATCGATGATCAGTGCATCGTCGCGCACGTGAAGCAGCTTGAGGTCAAGCACATCCAGTGGATTGATCGCGCGGATGCCCTCAATGAGTGACGGTTCGCCATGACCATAGAGTGCTTGAAGAGCAAAGCGGCAGGCGTAGACCTTGCCTCCCTCGGCCATAAACTTGGTCAACTGATTGTTGAAATTCATGTGGCCGGGAAACGCTTCATCGCCCAGGGTCGGGAAGCCACGCTGGACACCCAAAGTGACGCCAGGGCCATACAGTAAGATGGAGGTTTCAAAGCCTTTACGCAGCAAACGCGTTGCCTGCAGCATATTCACGAAGCCGATCGACCCCTCAAAGGCAACCGTATGAAAAGTTACCAGGGCTTTTTCGCCTGGTTTCGCTTTTACGTCTTCAAAAACCTTCTCTTCGTAGTCGACCAGAAAATCGCCTTTCTTGTTGAGTGGTTGCGTCACTGTAGGCATGTCTAAGCTCCGTTTATTGCGAGTGGGAGAGTCGTTAACCGCCGTGCTTACACAAGCGGTACGATCAATACGGAGCAATCGACGTGCCAATTGATATGCTTATTGATCCAATCAATTGTCGATCATGTAGGTCGCTCTAAGCCTAAAAATTGACCAAATTTTTAGGCTAAAAAAATAATAAAAGGCTAATGTTTCAAAAAAACTGTGTTTTTCACCTTATTTGTGCAATAAAAGTGTGTTTTGCACCATTAAGTACATATGCAATCAATTTTTTATTTGTGCAATCTTTAGCCCATCAGTGATAAGTTTTGGTCGATAAGAAGAGTAGGTAACAATGTTTATTTAACGACGGGGAAGATATGCATACATCTGAGCTGGAACGCTGGCGAAAACGTTTAGACAAGGAGGTCAGCCAGCCAGCTTATCGTCTGGTCGCTGAATTGATTGCTGAAGATATCGGTAGTGGTCGGCTGCAGCCCCGCGAGCGACTGCCCCCGCTGAGAGAACTGGCGGGGGCTTTGAGTATCAATTACACGACGGCGGCGCGTGCCTATAACGAAGCTAAGCTGCGTGGCTTGATTGACTCGCATCCGGGCTCGGGCACTTTTATTAAAGGTAAGGCAGTGTCAGTGAAGCCGAGCAGTGGTTATGAGATGACCATGAACCTAATGATTGAGCCCGCGATACCGACGTTGATTGAACGAGTACGCGATAGCGCTATCTCGGTGTTGGCCCAGCGTGATCTTTACTCACTGCTGCGTTATCAAACCTTTGGTGGCAGCCATCATGACCGTGTGGCTGCGCTCCAATGGCTGGATCGGCGGCTGGACAACACGACACTGGAACAGGTCTTGATATGCCCCGGTATTCACAGCGGCCTGGTTGGGTTGCTGATGCAGTTGGTAGTCCCAGGTCAGCTAATCTGTGTCGAAAGCTTGGTCTACCCTGGCCTAAAGGCTATTGCGGCTCAGCTCGGGCTGACCCTGCATTCATTGGAGCGTGACTCCGATGGCCCCCTTGTTCGCTCCTTCGAGGATATCTGTAAACAGGGGCAAGTGGCCGTTTTGTACATTAATCCCACCATCCAAAACCCCACGACGACGACTATTCCCTTGGGGCGTCGTGAAGCTTTGGCCGATGTTGCCTTACGCTATAGCATCCCGATTATTGAAGATGATGCTTACACCATGCTCAGCGAAGAGAAGGTCGTCCCTATTGCTAACTTGGCCCCTGAGCTCACTTACTATCTGACGGGGACTGCCAAGTGTTTTGGCCCCGGTTTGCGATCAGGATTCCTACACGCCCCTACCAAGCGGCAGGCGCAGAGAACCGCTGGCGCGCTTCGAGCCACCTCGGTGATGTCCAGCCCGCTGATTGATGCCCTGGTCACCGAGTGGATAACCGATGGGACGGCGGATGCCATGCTTAAAGCGATCCGTATCGAGGCCATTGCCCGCCTTGAAATAGCCGAGAAGATTCTGGGACGTCAGCGCATCGTGTCTGCCAAAGGTGCTTTCCACCTATGGCTTAAGCTGCCCAAGCACTCTGGCTGGAACCCTTCAGAGCTGGCGGTGCAATTACGTTCACATGGCGTTAGTGCGGTTGCCAGCGCTGCTTTTAGTACCGACAACCATCCCCCTGAAGCTCTGCGCTTGTGCTTCGGTGGTCAACTGACAAGAGAGGACTGGGAGGAAAGGCTGCATTATGTGGCGGATATCATCGACCAGCCTGCCTATCTGTCATCTCTGACGATGTAACCTTGGTCAACTGTCCTAGTGACGGTTTGGTATTGATTAGCCAGACGAATAGCAAAAGTGGTTTAACGCCCATTATCTTCGGCGATGAATGACTAGGAGTCTTCATCTCCCTGGTTTAATGCACGCTGTGGAGCACTACCACGGTTGCGATCCGTCGTCTGATCCGGCTTTTTTGAGGCCTTCTGAGCCTGTACTTGTCAGCTGTGCATAGGCATAGTCGTTAAGTTAGTTTGAACGCTAACAAAGCTATTTATCGCCTAGCTGGTTCGGTTTCGTTTAGGAGGTGCCCGTTAATATGTTGATATATATTGTCTTTTTGATGATCTTTGTGGGCGTGACCGCAGCTCTGTATCAGGTGTATGAAATTCATTACAACATCAACGTCGGCAACGATAAAAAGTTGTCGAAGGCTGATAAAAGCCACTTACAAGCGCTTTCTGACCAAGCCAAAACCGCCACGCAAACCCATGCCCGGCCAGACTTTGATCAAGCGGCAGCCAATGCCTTGAGCCCTAATCTCGATCGGGATATCGCACTGAAGGCTTTTGCTGAAGAGGAAAAAGGCGTCTACGCGATTCCTTTGTTGCGGCGTAAAGCGCGGTTGTGTTTTAACGGCGATAGCAGTGCGAATGTAAACAGCGTAAAAGTGCGTCACTTGCCGTTTTGGAAAACAACGCTGCCGCATACCAATATACGCGCAGCGTTGATTACACTGGTTATTTTGAACTGTTTCTTGGTTCAGCTACTGGCTGCCATGAGTGTTTATACGCTGGGTTATCCAGTCTCGATGCCTTGGCTGGCTTGGCTAAACGACCCCATGGCAGTCATGCTGCTGATTTATGCCTTTATCGTTACGTCACTGCTTATTACGAAGTTTGATAGATATATGCACGACCTCTATCAACTCGGCAAGCTGTTTCAGAAAAAAGCTGTTTAGCCGTCAGTGCAGCGCGTAATCTCATCGGCCAACTGCTCCAGCAGCGCATCGTAGAGACCTGCATCCAGCGTCAGACCTACGCCCAAGGGATCCATGACGCCGATATAAGCGGACGTATCCCCAAAGACGTTATTGACCATCTGCGGATTGAACTGGGGTTCACTAAACACACACTGGATATTTTCATCATTCACCAGCGTTTGCAGCTTCTCGATACGCGCAGGGCTAGGTGAAGAGGCATCGCCAATGGAGATGGCCCCAGCCGCGTGCACATTAAAGGCCTCCTCAAAGTACTGGTAAGCATCATGGAAAACAATAAAGCGTGTGTCGGCGCTGCTGGCCAAACGATCCTGAATATGTTCCTGAAGGCTGGTTAAGTCCTCTTTCCCCTGGGCGGCGTTGTCGCGATAGTACGCTGCGTTATCAGGGTCGATCTCACTTAACTGTTCGGCGATGGCATCCAGCCAACGGCGGGCATTGGCAGGATCCAGCCAGGCATGGGGATTCATGCCGGTATGGCTGTGATCATGGCCGTGGTGGTCATGATCGTGCCCACTTTCGTCATGGCTGTCTGCATAGTGGTGGTGTTCGTGATCGCCGTGATCATGCTCATGATGATCGTGATCATAGTGCCCGTGACCGTGTTCATCCCCATCGTTGAGCGCAAAGGTCGCGCCTTCGCGGTATTCCAATGTGGTGATGCCAGGCACATCCATTAGCTCAAGGTGGCGTGCATCACCCGCCAGGCTGTCGATGGCGCCGGATAGCCAGGGCGTCAGCGCGTCGCTTACCCATACCACCAGGTCCGCATCATCGAGGGATTGTGCTTCAGAAGGGCGTAGCGAATAACCATGCGGCGAAGCACCGGGCTGAATAAACAGCTCAGGATCGCCGCGCTCCCCCATCACCTTAGCGACAAGCGAATACACGGGTGGAATATCCACCGCCACATGCGGCACTTCTGCGGCGGCAACCAGCGGGAAAGCCGCTAATAGCGGCCAAGACAAACGAGCTAAACGGTTATTCATCAGGGTTCTCCTCATCATCAACTATGGCTTTTCTGGGTTCGAACATAGGCATCGACACTCGCCTATGCGAGATGGATATGTTATAACATTACAAATGCAGAAAAGACGACCTTCAATTATGCGGCTTGCTCAGCCTCCTGATCACGATGCGATTCTGAACGTTCGCCAACTGAACGTTCGTTTCGGCGGACAGCATATCCTCGAGAACATCAATCTCGATTTATATCGGCAACAGGTGGTGACCCTGATTGGCCCTAATGGCTCGGGGAAATCCACACTAGTGAAAACGCTGATCGGTGCGGTAACGCCCACCTCCGGCCAGGTGACCATCGCCCCGCAGCAGCGTATCGGTTATGTGCCCCAACGGCTGCACCTGGATCCTACCCTGCCCATGACGGTCAAGCGCTTTATCAACTTGCCGCGTTGCCATCCCCATCGCAGTGTGCAAAAGGCGCTGGAAGATGCCGGTGCCGAGGCTTTGATCAATGCGGCGATGAGCCAGCTATCGGGCGGCCAGTTTCAGCGCGTGCTGCTGGCCCGGGCGCTGCTGACAAGGCCTGACATTCTGATTCTTGATGAGGCGACACAAGGGCTCGACCACCGAGGCACCGCAGAATTCTACCAGCATATCGAAACCGTGCGCCGCACCTACGGATGCGCCGTGTTGATGGTCAGCCACGACCTCCACGTCGTTATGCGTACCGCTGACCACGTGCTGTGCCTGAATCGCGTTATCTGTTGCGAGGGCAAGCCCGAGCAAGTGGCCTCATCACCGGACTATCAGGCGCTGTTTGGCGATCAGACCGCCCAGACCTTAGCCCTCTACCGCCACCATCATCAGGAGGCCGCCAATGCTGGATGATTTTATGTGGCGGGCGATGATCGCCGGTGTGCTGGTGGCCATGGCCGCCGCCCCCCTGGGCTGTTTCGTGGTGTGGCGGCGCATGGCCTACTTCGGCGATGCGACTGCCCACGCCGCCATTCTAGGCGTGGCGTTAGCGCTGTTATTGGACGTCTCCATCTTCTTAGGCGTACTGACGGTCGCCCTGGTGATGGCAAGCTGTGTGTCAATGCTCAGTGGGCGTGGCTATGCCATGGATACCTTGCTCGGAGTAATGGCGCACTCGGCCCTGGCCATCGGCCTGGTGGCGGTGTCGTTTCTTGCCGGGGTGCGCCTCGACCTGAGTGCCTATCTGTTTGGCGATATTCTGGCCGTCGGCAAAACCGATCTCTGGATTATCGGCGGCGGCGTATTGCTGGTGCTGACGCTGCTTTTCTGGCGCTGGTCATCGTTATTGACCGCCACGTTGAGCGACGAGCTTGCCTAT
Organism: Vreelandella titanicae; assembly: GCF_014697095.1. Classification (NCBI taxonomy): domain Bacteria; kingdom Pseudomonadati; phylum Pseudomonadota; class Gammaproteobacteria; order Oceanospirillales; family Halomonadaceae; genus Vreelandella; species Vreelandella titanicae. Next base: position 1,557,039 of record NZ_CP059082.1, read on the forward strand.
GCCAGCGGCATCCAGCCCCGGCGCGAACAGCTGGTGCTCACCTTGGCACTCGCGGTGGTCGTCGCCGTGGCGCTGAAAGTAGTGGGCGTGCTGCTGATAGCGGCCTTGTTGATCATCCCGGCGGCCACCGCCCGGCCTTTTTGCCGCACGCCAGAAGCTATGGCGATTCTGGCCGCAGGGATCGCCATGCTGGCGGTGACGGCAGGGCTGAGAACCGCTTATGTGATGGACACTCCGACCGGCCCGACGATTGTCACGCTAGCCGCTGTGCTGTTCACCCTGGCCACGGTCGTGACCCAAAGCTGGCGCTTGTTGCGTCAGCGCCTCCAGCCTGCGTCCTTTCATTCAGGTAAATAGCGCGGTGGAAGCAGTGGCAACCTCTTTTGCCGCTGGGCAACTTATACCCCGTTAGTTCATTAACATCGCTTATGGAGTCATTTATGTCTTCACCTATGTCTTCACCTATGTCTCCAACTACGTCTCCACTACGGCGGCCCACCGCTCAATTGGCGTTGCCAGACCATGCCGCCGGTGATCACGACATCAGCGTGTTGCCGCGTATTTTTGAAGACGCCATCAACATCGCGATCTTTCAGCGCCCGCTGCCCGCCGATATTGCCTTTAGCGCCCAGGCGCAATGCCAAACGGATCGTGCCTGGCAATATAGCTGGCTTGGTCACCCCGATGAAGCCTTCATCGCCGACCTGCGCCGTCACATTCCCGCCCCGGACGCGGCTTCCCCGCTGATTGAGGATATGGCGACGATTGCCGAAGCCATCGCCTTTCTGTTTGACACCCAAACCGTCGGCATTCGCCTGCGCCTGCTCACTAGCGCCATGTGCCCACGCTTTCACTGCGATAACCTCCCCGTGCGCATGGTGATTACCTATTTCGGCCCGGGCAGCGAATGGCTGCCCGAGCACGCCATTAATCGCGAGGGCCTGGGCGCGCCGCACCCCGAGCGATCTGATATCGCAACCGATACCAGCGCTATTCAACGCCTTTCGCCGGGGGACATAGCGTTAATCAAAGGAAGCGGCTGGGTAGGCTGCGAAGAGCGGGGCCTGGTGCATAGAAGCCCTGCGTTAGAAAACGGGAGCAAGCGACTACTCATGACCATTGAGCCTGCTTAATAGCCGCTATCTCAGCAGCTATCTCGACCACTGGGAACGAGCACCGACGAGTGCGGTTATGTCTTGATCAGGGCAATATCGCGAGAACAATGAATGGGTAACCAAAGTATGAATGTGCAACATATGAGTAACCAAAGTACGGATGAAAAGGCGGTCAACGTTGACTGGGAGAATGAGTCATCTGAAAAAGCATGGGAAGCCAAGCTATTAGCCATGCCCACCAGTGACTATATGAACGATGAACAGCTGCAGTTCTTTCGTCATCGCCTACTCGCCGAGCGAAGTGAACTTGAGGTGCACTTAAAAGAGATCAAGACCGCAATTGCCTCCCATGAGCGAGATAGCGATGAAGCGGATCAAGCCTCGTTTGAAGAGGAGTTGCGTCTAGCTCTTCGCCAAGCCGATCGGGAAAGCCGCTTGCTTAGCAACATTGAGGCGGCATTAAAAAGAATTGAGAACGGCGAGTACGGTTACTGCGAAGAGACCGGCGAACCTATCGGGCTCCCAAGGCTGTTTTTTAGGCCTACGGCGAAACTATGCATTGAAGCCAAAGAGCGTCAGGAGAGTAAAGAACACCACTATCGTAAAGCCAGGTGGGAGTGAGCCGTTATGCGGGAGCCACCATTAATCCCGATCAATGTACTGACCGGTTTCCTCGGCAGTGGAAAAACCACGCTACTCAACCGCTGGGTACACCAAACCTCCATGGCCAATACCCTGATGGTGATTAACGAGTTTGGCGCCATCGGGTTGGATCATCAATTGATTACCCAAAGCGATGAGCAGGCGGTGATCGAAATGAGCAGCGGATGCTTGTGCTGCACGCTACGGGGTGACCTTAGTCGCACGCTACAACAAGCATTGGAAGATCTGGAGGCCCAAGACAAAGCCCTACCGTCTCGGGTAGTGATCGAGACCACCGGGCTGGCGTCGCCTACCTCGCTGCTGCAACTATTGATGACGGATCACTGGCTGGCGCACCGCTTTAAGCTGGATAGTGTGGTTTGCTGCGTCGATGCGGCGAACGGCATGGGGACTCTTGATGCACACCGGGAGTCGCAGCAGCAGGTGGCGGTGGCCGAAAAGCTATTAATCACCAAAACTGACCTGGCCAGCGAGGAGACGGTTTCCCAGTTGGCTAATCGACTGGCTCGACTCAACCCAGCGGCTGAGCAGTGGCAGGTAATCAACGGCGAACTTTCGGCGGACTTGTTAGTGGGGGCAGGGCTGGCCCGCCATGCCCCTTATGCCGGCACGGACAACGACGCTCACAAGGACTCCCAGGAGTATCAGGTCGAGAAGTGGCTCAAAGCCGGCAGTTACGCCGTGCATCAAGCCGCTCCTTTAACGCCCAGGCTGCTCACCGGCGCGCCGCTCGGTTCTTATCAGCCCGAAGGCTCCCCCCACAGCGACAACATTAAATCGTTCTGCTTTATTGTTAACGAGCTTATTGAGCCTGAGGTGCTGGAGAATTGGCTGGATATTTTGATGTCGCTAATGGGCGATAAAATGCTGCGCATTAAAGCCATTGTTCATCTTACTGACCGGGATACGCCACTCGCACTGCACGGTGTGCAACATATTTTTCATCCATCCGCGCCGCTGCCCAAGAACAGCGTGGGAGACCGTGTATCTCGCTTTGTATTTATTACCCAAAACGTGACGCCGGAAACAGTGGCTGAGTTGTACCGCTTTTTTCATGCATCCCAAGAGGTAGCCCAATGACTGTTTTAACCCTGCCTGATGTAGCCAGCCAAACCGCCCGCTCTCCGGCCGCTTTGACCTGGGTGGGCATGGAAGGCATCGCACTCCCCATCCGACTAGACAGCCGCAGTGTGACGGCCAAGCTCAATGCAGGGGTTAGCCTGGATGACGCTGATGCACGGGGAATCCATATGTCCCGGCTGTATTTGGCGCTGGCACCGCTTGAAGAAGCGCCGCTGACACTTCAAGCGGTTAAGGACATATTGAATGCATTTTTAACCAGCCAAGATGGCTTATCGCAGCATGCTTATCTAAGCATCGAAGGCGAGCTTCCGCTTAAGCGGCAAGCCTTGATCAGCCCTTTAGCCGGGTGGAAAAGTTACCCCTTCACCTTGCGCTGCCAATTAACGCCCGCTGGCTTTCAGGCTGAACTCGACCTTACAGTGGGGTATTCGTCCACCTGCCCCTGCTCGGCGGCGCTGGCAAGGCAGCTGATTCAGCAGGCCTTTGAGGAAGATTTTGCGGAAATCCCGTTAACCAAATCTGCGGTATCTGCGTGGCTAGGCAGCGAAGAGGGGATACTCGCAACGCCCCATAGTCAGCGCAGCAGTGTCGAATGCAGTTTGCGGTTATCTGAAAGCGAAAACGGAGAATGGCCCCTCGCGGATTTTATTGAAAACTCGATTGACCGTATCGAGCGAGCACTCGGTACCGCGCTGCAAACCGCGGTAAAACGTATCGATGAACAGGCCTTTGCCCTCGCCAATGGACAAAACCTGATGTTCTGTGAAGACGCGGCCAGGCGGCTGGATAAAGCACTACGGCAAGCGCCGGGGGTATCTGGGTTTCAGCTCAAGGTCGTGCATGCTGAAAGCCTGCACGCCCATGACGCGGTGGCGCGCAGTGAGTGGAATTGGTAAACGTGTTTGGACTGTTTCTGGCCTACCCGCGCTATACAAAGCGCAAGCAGCAAGGGGAGCTCCAGATAATGGAGTATTCAGCATCAATGGGTCTAAGCTTGCATTTTTAGCGCTTGAAAGGGTAGGTCGCCTCTTAAAATACGCGTCAGAATATAGACAAGCGGGCGTTCTGATGTCCCGTTGGTGCGAAATACTTCCCCTTCGAGGATCGCGCCTTCTTTTAACATGCGGTGCAGCATGTCGAGGTTTCCTCTCGGGACATAGCCCAGTTTGCACCCAGCGCTTTCGATGCGGATAGCATCAGCATCCACAGGGCTCTCAGGTTCGGGGACAAATTGAACACTGCTGCCTACCTGTAAATCTGTTATCTCAAGCTGTGATTCGTGCCGAAAGCCTGCTATTTCGATTAATACCTCGAAGGTTTCAGGTGGGTTGTCGAAAGGGTGAACAAGTTCAAAACCGTCATTGGGTAGCTTGGCGCCACTGTAACCCAGTAAAGCGAAGTCGCTAATGTTGGCATCCTCTGGGATAGCGCGCAGTTCCAGATAACGCCCAAAATCACGACGACTGCGTGGCGGCAAGCGGCGAGTGAAAGCTTCCAATACTTGATGATTGTGCTCTGCTTGCCTCATAGAAAATGCCGGGTAGCCTCGAAAGCCCAAAAGCTTTGCTTCTGCCATCTCTGAGCTATCCAGGGCATACACCAGAACCACGTTATTGTCCCGCTTGACCAATTCTCCCACTAGATAGCGAGAGCGCATTTTGCTCTCGCGTGCCTGCCAATAAAGCAGCAGCCGGTGTGGTTCCACCAAGTGTTCGATTAAGCGGGTCATATCAGTTCTCCAGAGCCTGTAAAAGGCGCTCTCTCCTTGTCAGAGTCAAAAACGCTATGAAGTCAGCACGTTCTTGGGTAATGGGATGTGGGGTGTCAAAGTAAGTTAAGTCATTCAGGATGTCTCTAAGGTCATCATCGCACCAACGTTGTAAGCGTTCTATCAGTATTGGTCGAATAGCAGGGAATTGCTGACAATACTGAGTAACACCCTGAATAAGCGGCAGGCGCTTTTTGTCGCCTTTGGCTCAGCGCATGTGGTGCTGCCCTCTGTTAAGGTAGGCATTGAATTCATTATGGTCGCGCATCATGCGCTGCATTTTCTGGGGCTGCAACTCGTGACCGAGGCTGGTGCCATTATCAAAGTAGGGCGTGTAACGGGCAGTTGGGCCGTTTTCTCCCCAAATCAATCCCCAATTCTCTTGATGGCGATCAGTGTTGCCAATTAACGCATCAAAACATAGGCAAAGTCCCCAGTATTGTCGCTAATCATGGGTAAGCCATCCGCCTCTCTCTAGCACACGGCTTAGTTCGATAATGGATGTTAAATTATGCTGCCTGCCTTTATCTATATCAAACGCTGGTATAAGCCGTTGCAAGTAATCTACGCCAGCAACATAGCGATCTTCCCTGCTATCGGCATAGCCAATAAACCACTCGTTGACTGTACCTGGCTCGTTTCGAGACGAGTCAAAGGCAACAAAAACGGGTGGTAGGGTAAGGCCCATTAATCGGCCGATATGAAAAGCGATTACCTCCGCCCAATATTGATCGGGGTATCGTGGCTCAGAGCTTTTCGCGCTTTTAATAGCTTCTTTAAATAAATATCGATGTCCAGGAACACAGAAATCATATGGGGCGGGGTCGGGACAGACGCGGAGTGATTTGTCACGAGCGCCTACTGGGAAGACTTCATAATCTTGGTGAACATCCCAGCCTGTGATGTCAATCACCTGGTCTGGTCGTTGATGAATGTCTTCACGGTTAATCATGGTGTCATTCCTCTTCACCTGAAAATAAAAAAGTCCTCCCGTAGCTTCACCATATTGCAGATCAACTGATCGAGGGCACGATACCTTTAACCTCACTTAAACACTAAATTAAACATATAGCGTACAACCATGAAATACCCTCAGACGCCGCAAGGCGGAGGAATAAAACGCTTCGTTAGATGCCTAGCGTAGCCAGGGATACAGCTTAAGGTTGTGCATGCGGGAAGCTTGCACGCCAACAATGCAGTGGCGCGCAGTGAGTAGTGTTGGTTAACGTGTGTGGGCTCGCTTGGCACCGGAGGGCGAACGATTGTTGGCCTTCCTCGCAGCGCTTGTTTAGGATCAATAGCGGATCTCAACAAAAAATAGCGAGCCGTTCTCATGAAGCCAGAAACCATTGCCCTCCACCATGGCTATTCGCCTGATTCACAAAACGCCGTGGCGGTGCCGATTCATCAAACCACGTCGTTTTCCTTCGATAATGCGCAGCACGCGGCGGATCTCTTTGATCTTAAAGTCGAAGGAAACATTTACTCGCGCATTATGAACCCGACCTGCGCCGTGTTGGAGCAGCGGGTAGCCGCGTTGGAAGGCTGTATCGCCGGGCTAGCGGTGGCATCGGGAATGGCAGCGATCACCTATGCGATCCAGACCATTGCTGAAGCGGGCGATAACATTGTCTCGATCAGCGAGCTGTATGGCGGTACCTATAATCTGTTTGCCCACACCTTGCCGCGCCAAGGCATTCAGGTGCGTTTTGCCGATAAAGACGATATTGATGGCATCGAAGCGCTGATCGATGAGCGTACCAAAGCGGTTTTCTGCGAAAGCATTGGTAACCCCTCGGGTGGCGTGGTCGACCTAACAAAGCTCGCCGAAGCGGCGCATCATCATGGGGTGCCGGTAATAGTCGATAACACCACGGCGACGCCGTTCTTATGTCGGCCGATTGAGCACGGGGCGGATATCGTTGTCCACTCGGCGACCAAATATATCGGCGGTCACGGCACCACGGTGGGCGGTGTGATTGTTGATTCGGGCACCTTTCCCTGGGCCGAGAATGCCAGCCGTTTTCCGCTGCTCAACGAGCCTGATGTCTCCTATCACGGTGTGAGCTATACCCGTGATGTGGGCGATGCGGCCTTTATTGCCCGCGCCCGCGTGGTGCCGCTACGTAATATGGGGGCGGCGCTCTCTGCCCAGGCGGCCTGGAACCTGCTCCAGGGGTTGGAAACGTTGTCACTACGGATTGAGCGTATCTGTGCCAATGCCTTAGCGGTTGCCAAGCATCTGGAAAGCCATCCGTTGGTCACCTGGGTGCATTATGCTGGCTTGGAAAACCATCCGGATCATGCGCTGGCCCAGCGTTATATGAACGGCCATGCCTCGGGGATTCTTAGTTTTGGCATTGAAGGTGGGCAGGCCGCTGGTGAGCGCTTCTACGATGCGCTGGCGCTGATTCTCCGCTTGGTGAATATCGGCGATGCTAAAAGCTGCTCTTCCATTCCCGCCTCTACCACGCACCGCCAACTCAACGAGCAGGAGCTAAAAGCCGCTGGCGTCACGCCGGATATGGTGCGCCTATCGATCGGCATTGAGCATATCGACGATCTGCTGGCGGATATTGATCAAGCGCTGGCGGCCTCTCAAGGATAGTCTGTTCCGCCCCCGCCATCTCAATACCATCAGCCTAGAGATGGCGGAGGCTAACTGTTAAACGCCCTTAGATGCCGCCAGGGTATACAAAAATTCAAGCCCCAGCGTCGCGGCGGCAAGAGAGGTAATGTCGCCGTGATCGTAGGCGGGGTTCACTTCCACCACGTCCATACCGACCAGTTCCATGCCTACCATGCCACGGATCACTTTCAGCATCAGGTCGGTGGACATGCCACCGCACACCGGCGTGCCGGTGCCGGGGGCGTAGGCGGGGTCGAGGCCATCAATGTCCAGGCTGACGTAAGCGGGATGATGACCCACTTTGGCGCGAATACGCTCCAGTACAGCGGCTGCACCGTGCTCATTGACCCAGTCCGCATCCAATACCTCGTAAGGGTGGTTGTGGCGGTCGTAGCTTGTGCGAATACCTATTTGCAGCGAGTGCTCAGGCACCACCAAGCCTTCTTTTAAAGCGTGGTGAAAAATAGTGCCGTGGTCAAAGCGCGTGCCTTGCTCGTAGGTGTCTGTGTGGGCGTCAAAATGGATCAGCGCCAGCGGGCCGTGCTCTCGGGCGTGGGCGCGCAGTAGCGGCAGGCTAATGTAGTGGTCGCCGCCCAGGGTAAGCATCTTTTTACCCGCGCTTAACCAACGGTTGGCGTGAGTCTCCAGGTTATCGACCAGACTTTCGGGCTCACCATACGCGTAATCAACGTTGCCCGCATCGCACACCTTGAGACGCTCTTCCAAAGCAAAGTCCCATGGCCAGCGCTTGCCTTCCCAGATCAGGTTGGCGGTACTTTGACGAATAGCATTCGGCCCCATACGGGTGCCCGCACGGCCAGAACAAGCAAGGTCAAAGGGCACGCCACTCACCACCACGTCGGCATCGGTTGCCTTAGGATCCGATGCTTTTGCTACGCCCATAAAGGTAGAAATCACATCGCCATAAAGGCTGGGCATGGTTTGTGCGGACATAGCTTGTGCAGACATAGCTTGTGGGTGGGTCACCGGTGTGCTTCTCCTTGAGTGCTGGATTATCGCTGATAGTCGCTGGTGGGCGAATGAGAGGCAGACAATAAGCAATTCCTGGTGATAAATTAAATGAATGTTTAGAATTTAATCATTCGTGGTATGAATAATGAGAAGCTATGCGCTCGCTACGCCATTTCGACCTGAACTTGCTACTGGTATTTGAGGCGCTGATGCGCGAGCGTCACGTCACTCGCACGGCAGAAACGTTGCATTTAAGCCAACCCGCCTTGAGCCATGCCTTAAAACGGCTGCGTGAATCGTTGGATGATCCGCTACTAGTGCGTACCGAAAACGGTATGCAGCCGACACCCCGGGCACTCGCGCTGCTGCCCGTGGTGCAACAGGCGCTAGCGATGCTACGCCAAGGGCTTACGCCCCCCGCAATGTTTACGCCTGCCAACAGCACGCGACGCTTTACGCTCGCCACCACGGATTACTTTGAAGAGGTCATGTACCCGCTCTTTTTAAGTCAGCTGCTGGCCTATGCGCCGGGCATTAGCTTTTCCATTGAGCTGATTACCCCAGATGTGCTGAGTGAGGGGCTGGAACAGCGCCAAATTGATATGGTGGTAGGGCTGGATAGCCAAAGCGCGCTGCCAAGCGGCGTGATTCAGACTCCCTGGATGGATGAGGAACTGGTCTGCCTGGCTGCTACCCATAATGTTCGCGTGGGCGATGTACTGAATATTGGTCAGTTTGCGGATGCGCTCCATGTGGAGCTGGCGGATATTAGCGGCCTGCGCCCCAGTAATATCGATAACTGTCTTGTTCAACACGGCTTAACCCGCCGGGTCATCTCTAAAAACCTCAACTATATCGCCGCGGCGCGGGTGGTGGCGCTGACGGAAGCGATCATGACGCTCCCACGTCAAATGGCTGAACGGTTCGTTGCTATGCTGCCGGTGCGTTTGGTGGAGCCGCCTAAAGAGCTCCCCGCACTAAAAATGACGTTGATTCAGCATGGGCTCTATGCCAATGATCCTGCTAACAGGTGGCTCTACCAGGTGCTTACTGAGTTTGCTAACGACTTTAGACGTTAAGGGAACCATCATGCACACTAGTGGATGTTGTAATTAAACAACCCTGTTGTATCAAAGGTTGAATAGTATCTGGCAGCCACCCCGTTAGATCCTAGACTGCTATTAAGGCGTTATCACGGACGCCGTTAAAGGTGCAGGGCCCATTGAGCAACTGCGGCACTGCAATAAGGTTAAGCAAGGGAGAACAAGAGTGAAAATAGGCGCACCGAAAGAGAGTGCCCGGGGGGAAGCGCGCGTCGCGCTGACCCCTGAGAGCGCGAAGCAGATCCAAAAACTGGGCCACGAGTGCTTGGTAGAAACCGGCGCTGGCTTGGCAGCGGGCTTTAATGACGACACTTATCGTGATGCAGGCGTTACCGTCGTGGACGGGGCTGATGCGCTCTGGAACGACGCTGAGGTGGTCATTAAAGTCCGAGAGCCCTCTGATGAAGAGGCCGAGCGGCTGCGGGAAGGCCAAACCTTGATTGCCTTCTTCTGGCCAGCGCAAAACGAAGCGCTGCTCGAGAAGTGCAAGTCCCAGGGCGCCACCGTTATTGCTATGGATATGGTGCCGCGTATTTCACGGGCGCAGAAAATGGACGCGCTCTCCTCCATGGCCAATATCGCCGGCTACCGGGCGGTGATAGAGGCGGGCAACAACTTTGGCCGCTTCTTCACTGGCCAGGTAACGGCGGCAGGTAAAGTGCCCCCGGCCAAGGTGTTGGTCATTGGCGCTGGCGTGGCGGGATTGGCGGCGATCGGCACGGCCACCAGCCTGGGCGCCGTAGTGCGCGCCTTTGACGTACGCCCCGAGGTCTCTGAACAAATCGAATCCATGGGCGCGGAGTTTCTGTTCCTCGATTTCGAAGATAGCCAGGACGGTTCCGAAAGCGGTGGCTACGCCTCGCCCTCAAGCCCGGAGTTCCGCGAAAAGCAGCTTGAGTGTTTCCGCGAGCAGGCGGCCGATGTGGACATCGTGATTACCACCGCGTTGATTCCCGGCAAGCCCGCACCTAAGCTGTGGTTGGAAGATATGGTCGAGGCCATGAAGCCGGGCTCGGTGGTGATCGACTTAGCGGCTGAGAAAGGCGGCAATTGCGATCTCACCAAGCCAGACGAGCGGGTGGTGTCGGATAATGGCGTGGTGGTGATCGGCTACACCGACTTCCCCTCGCGCATGGCAACGCAATCATCGCTTCTCTACGCCACCAATATCCGCCATATGTTGACCGATCTGACGCCCGAGAAAGACGGCGTGATCAATCATAATATGGAAGATGACGTGATTCGTGGCGCTACGGTGACTCACGGTGGCGAAATCACCTTCCCGCCGCCGCCCCCTAAAGTGAAAGCGATTGGCGCGGCCAAGCCGAAAAAGAAAGAGAAGGAGCCCACGCCGGAGGAGAAAAAAGCCGCCGAGCATGCGGCGTTTAAGGCGCAAACCAAGCGTCAAATCGGATTGCTGGCTGTCGGCGGTGCGCTCATGCTGCTGCTTGGCCAGGTGGCGCCGACCTCATTTATGCAGCATTTTATTGTCTTTGTGCTGGCCTGCTTTATCGGCTTCCAGGTGATTTGGAACGTGAGTCATTCGCTGCATACGCCTTTAATGGCGGTGACTAACGCGATCTCGGGCATCATTATTCTCGGTGCTATTTTGCAGATTGGCACGAGTAGCGTGATCGTGGGCATATTAGCGGCGATTTCGGTGCTGATCGCGTCAATCAATATTGTGGGTGGCTTCCTGGTGACACGCCGGATGCTGGCCATGTTCCAAAAATCTTAAGCGGCGGAGAGACGATATGTTAGGACAAGGATTCGTATCTGCCGCGGCAATCGCGGCGAGTGTGCTGTTTATTCTGTCGCTGGGCGGCCTGAGTAACCAAGAAAAAGCCAAACGAGCCGTGTGGTACGGCATTGTGGGCATGGCGGTGGCGGTGTTCTTTACTGCTTTAGGCCCGGGTATTGGCGGCTACTGGTGGCTGATTCCGATGATGGTGATTGGGGCAGGCATCGGCGTGTACGTAGCGGGCAAGGTCGAGATGACCGAAATGCCCCAGCTAGTGGCGGCGCTGCACAGCTTTGTCGGTTTAGCCGCGGTGTTTGTGGCCTGGAGCGCGGACTTAGAGCGCCGCCGAGTCATGGCGGCGCAGGCAGTGGATGGCGCCGTACAGGAGTTTTCCGCTTTTGCCGCGCTGGTGGCCACCAAGGCCCCAGACGAACTTACCTTTCTGCAAATTGAGGTGGTTTTCGCCATCTTTATCGGCGCGGTGACCTTCACCGGCTCGGTAATAGCGTTTGGCAAGCTGGCAGGTAAAGTCGACGGTAAACCACGCCAACTGCCCGGCGGCCATTTGCTCAACGCCGGGGCGGCCGTGCTGTCACTGCTATTGGCGATTTTGTACCTCAATGGCGCAGGCTTCTGGACGCTGCTAGTGCTCGCAGCGCTGGCGTTCTTTATTGGCTACCATCTGATTATGGGTATTGGCGGTGCCGATATGCCGGTGGTGGTCTCCATGCTCAACAGCTACTCCGGCTGGGCGGCGGCGGCGGTCGGCTTTACGCTCTCCAACGACCTGCTGATTGTCACCGGTGCGCTGGTGGGCTCCTCCGGTGCGATTCTTTCTTACATTATGTGTAAGGCGATGAACCGCAACTTCGTCAATGTGATCCTAGGCGGCTTTGGCGGAAGCACTGGGCCTGCGGCAGAGATCGAAGGCGAGCAGGTGGCGATTGACGCCGGTGGTGTAGCGAGTGCCCTGAACGATGCCGATAGCGTGATTATCGTGCCGGGCTACGGCATGGCTGTGGCCCAGGCGCAAAGCGCAGTGAGCGACCTGGTGCGTAAGCTACGTGCAGCGGGCAAGACCGTGCGCTTCGGTATTCACCCGGTCGCGGGCCGCTTGCCAGGGCATATGAACGTACTGCTGGCGGAAGCCAAGGTGCCTTACGATATCGTGCTGGAGATGGACGAGATCAACGACGATTTCCCCACCACCGACGTGGTGATCGTGATCGGCTCCAACGACATCGTTAACCCGGCGGCCGAGGAAGACCCCAATAGCCCCATCGCTGGTATGCCGGTATTGAAGGTATGGGAAGCCAAGCAGGTGTTCGTCAGCAAACGCGGCCAGGGCACCGGCTACTCCGGTATCGAAAACCCGCTGTTCTTCAAAGAGAACACGCGGATGTTTTATGGCGATGCCCGGGATAGCCTGAATACACTGCTGCCGTTGATTGATTAGGCCTTTGCATCTTAGCTACCCATGCAACTTAGCTAGACGCTAGGTTACTAAGAGCCATTAAGTACTGAGCCCGCGAGCAATCGCGGGCTTTTTAGTTGCGCGACTGCCCATGGATCGATGCCGATCAGTTCGGCGTCCATGTCGCGTTTCCTCCAGCGTATTAACCGCATAGCGGGCGAGACGAGTGCCTACTCGTCAGCCCAGGCGGCGAGGGCGGATTGCTCTCTCATCGAGTATCGTCTTCGGCAGCGTGAACCAGATACAGGTGCCTTTTCCCGGTTTGCTCTCGATGACGAGTTGGGACTCGTGGCGCTTCAGCACTTCGGAGACGATGGCGAGTCCCAGCCCGGTGCCTTCACCCCGCTCACGTCCAATCGTGGTGCGATAGAAGCGCTGTGAGATAAGGGGGATTTCTTTTTCGGGGATGCCGACACCGGTATCTCTGACCCCGATCTTGAGCCGGGTATCGTCGAACTCGAGAATCCGGATCGAGACCGTGCCGCCGGTGTTGGTGGCGGTGATGGCGTTGTCGACCATATTGGTCAGCGCGTGATCGATCAGTTCGATGTCGGCGGAGACCTCGGCTATCGCCGCCTGGTTCTCCACACGAAGCTCGATGCCTTTCTCCAGCGCGCGAGGGTGAAATTTACCTAGAATGTCGTTGGCCAATTCGGCGAAGGAGAACGTGCTTGGGCATAGCGGTCGGCCAGCGATATTGGCGCGAGACATCTGAGAGAGCTGGTCGGCCAGCTGGGCCAGTCGTTCCACGTTGGCGCGAATGGCGTCCAGACCGCTGCGTGTTTCATCGTCGAGAGGCCTGCGATCCAACTGCTTGGCATAGCCTAACAGGGAGGTCATCGGCGTGCGGAATTCGTGGGACAGGTTGGCGATGAGTTCCCGACGCTGGCGGTCGGTATCGTGCAGCGCCTCGACCTGGGCTTCGATGGTGGCCGCCATGTCGTTGAAGGCACGCCCGAGCCGGCCGATTTCGTCGTCGATTGACTCGGGACTGCGCTGCCGGTAATCGCCCTCGGCAAAGTGTTGGACGGTGCGGGTCAGCCGGGAAAAGCGGCGCGTCAGAAAAGCGAAGAGGGCGAGCCCCACCGCCAGCGTCAATGCCAACGCCACGCAGCCTGCGATGAGCAGCGTGCGCGAGATGCTGCTCGTCTGCCAGATGTTGGCCATCGAGACGTCTGTGTTCGCCTCCAGTTGCACCATCAGATAGCCCGATTGCTGCTGCGGGCCGTAGGTGATCGGGGCAACCGAAAAAACGCCCTCGTCGCCCCGGCAGGGCATGTCTGCGTAGACCGGCAGCATGGGCATGTCGGAAAGCAGTTCGTCGATAGCATCCCGGTCGATTCGCCGGCCGAGTCCACAGCGGTCGGGGCCGTAAGCGCCAACCACCGTGCCGTCGGTGTCGAGCGCGTAGAGCGAGAGCGCCGGATTGATGGTCATGACCTGCTCTACGGCCGCTAGAGTCGAGGGGGCGTAGACGCCGTCGTCGAGCGAATCCTGCAGTACGCGGGTCAGGTGATGGGCCATGTCGATCTCATTGCGCTGCAGCCATTCGCGTCCCAACTGGTTGAACTGATCGACCGCCACCAGCGTGGTCGTGGTGGAGAGTGCGATCATGCTCACCAGATAGACGAACACGATGCGCGCGAACAGGCTGCGGTAGGTTCTGCGCAACGATTGGCCGAGGCTCATGGGGCGTTCTCGTCGGAGACTGATGCCGGGGCGACGGTGGCGTCGGTGAACCGATAACCGGTGCCCCATACGGTGAGAATGTACTCGGGCCGCGCCGGGTCTGGCTCAATCTTGCTGCGCAACCGATTGATGTGCGTATTGACGGTGTGATCAAAGCCGTCGAATTCCGGGCCCCATACGGCATCGAGCAACTCGCTGCGGGAAAATCCCTTACCAGGGTGGCGGGCAAAGAACACCAGTAGGGCGAACTCCCGGGTCGTGAGTTGAATCATGTTTCCGTCGAATTTGACGCTGTAACCGTCGATGTCGATCTCCAGCGCCTTTATCTTCATAAGCGTCGACGACGTACGCTCCTCCATCGCCTTTCGACGACGCAGAAGCGCTTGGATTCTCGCCAATAGGATGTCGGTGTCGAATGGCTTGGTGATGTAGTCGTCGGCACCGATTTCCAGACCGACGACCACGTCCCGCGTTCCGGCGAGTGCCGTCAGCATGATGATCGGAATGGTGGCGTCGTGAGTGCGAATGTCTCGACACACGGCGAGACCGTCGATGCCCGGTAGCATCAGATCAAGAACGACGAGCGAGGCATTCCGCCATCGATGCAAGGCTTCTTCCCCGGTCGAAACCCAGGTCGGCTGATGGCCCGCCTGTACGAGAATGCTCGTTAATAGCCGGCCGATATCGGGATCGTCCTCGACGCAAAGTATCGGGCACGACATATCGGATCTCCTCTAAGTGAGCTGTGAATCCTAGCCCAGTGTACCTCGTCAATCATCACGGAAACGTTATCACCGAACGTTATGATTCTGTGATGATTGAGCTGCAATTCCTGTTTATCTTGGGCAAGCCGTGTCGGACCGGACACGGTTTGCCTAGATAAATCAGGAGAGCATCATGACCCGCACGACACCCAAATATCTACTCGCCTTGAGTGCTGTACTGCTGAGCAGCGGCCTTGCCTTCACCACGCTCGCCAGTGCCCAGACCGACAATATGTCCCAGGACTCGATGAGTCAGGACGGCATGAGCCACGATGATGGCATGAGCCACGACGATGGCATGAGCCACGACGATGGCATGAGCCATGACGACGGTATGAGCCACGACGACGGCATGAGCCATGACGATGGCATGAGCCACGACGACGGTATGAGCCACGACGACGGCATGAGCCACGACGATAGCATGAGCCATGACGAAATGAGCAGCGACTCCATGGAGCATGCCAACTAAAAGTTGCGGTCCGGCAACCAGGCGCTGTCTGGTTTGCCGGACGCCTTCGTTTCGAGGTCAATATCATGTCTGAGTCTGTCAAAGCTACGATCGATAGTGACTCGACCGGTAATGTGCCCGGTGCGCCGGTCACACGAGTGATCAAACGACATACGTTGGCGACTCGTCTGTGGCATTGGACGAATCTTGTCTGCCTGGTCGTGTTGCTGATGAGCGGTTTGCAGATATTCAATGCACACCCCGCGCTTTATTGGGGGGAGCAATCCGATTTCGCCAACCCTTTCATCGCGATACATGCGCGCACCGCCGAAGATGGCGAGCGCATGGGCGTGGTTCGCATCGCTGGGCAGGCGTTCGACACCACCGGTGTACTGGGGCTTTCCGATGACAACGGCCAGCTACGCGAACGGGCCTTCCCCCGCTGGGCGACGCTGCCGGGGGACAAGTGGCTGACGATGGGGCGCAACTGGCATTTTCTGGCTGCGTGGATCTTCGTGCCGCTGGTTGTAGCGTATCTGCTCTATACCCTGCTGGTGCCCCAACGACGACGGGCGCTGTTTCCAACGTGGGTGCAGTTGAAGAACATTCCGCGGACGCTACTTGATCATGCGCGGCTGCGTTTTCATCACGAAGCTGACTACAACGGTATCCAGAAGCTGACCTATCTTCTGGTGCTGTTTGGGTTGCTGCCAGTAATGATTCTGTCGGGGCTGACCATGGCACCCAGTGTCAACGCCGCCTGGCCGTGGCTCACCGAACTTTTCGGCGGACGACAGAGTGCTCGCACCTTTCATTTTCTCTGTGCAACGGCCCTCATTGGCTTTTTCGTCGTGCACATCGCGCTGGTGCTGGTATCCGGCGTTTTCAACAACCTGCGCTCGATGGTAAGCGGTCGCTACCGTATCCAGGTAGAAGCGCATGACGGATCGGAGCCGAGGCATGACTGACTCAAACACCAGACTCTCGACATCACCAGAGCCTGACCGCGCTCGACGGCGACTACTGGGTGGCCTGTGCGCGTTGGGGGCTGGCACCTTCCTCACCGGTTGCGATCGACTGTCGGAAAGCGCACCCGTGCGCGCGGCGCTGAGTAACGTCGAGCAACTCTCTTACAAGGCCCAGCGTCTGATCGCCTCGCGCCAGGCACTCGCCAAGGAGTTCGACGAGAGCCAGATCGCGCCGGTGTTTCGTCCCAATGGCACCACCAATCCGCAGGAGGATTACTATCGTGCCTGGGTCGAAAATGGATTCGCCGACTGGCGTCTGACCATCGACGGGCTGGTCGAAGAGCCGATGACGCTGTCGTTGCCGGCGCTTCGGGAGATGGCCTCGCGAACCCAGATCACTCGTCACGATTGCGTCGAGGGTTGGAGCTGTATCGGGCAGTGGACCGGCGTTCCTCTGGCGGATCTGCTTGATCGGGTGCGTCCGGCAGATACCGCGCGCTTCGTGGTTTTTCACTGTGCAGATCACACCTACGGTGGGTCGGATCTGTATTACGAGAGCCTTGACATGATCGAGGCGTATCATCCGCAGACGCTGCTTGCCTACGATCTCAACGGCGAACCGCTACCGGTGGCCAATGGGGCGCCGATCCGTCTGCGCGCCGAGCGTCAGTTGGGTTACAAGCAGGCCAAGTACGTGATGCGCGTCGAACTGGTGGAAAGCTTCAAACAGCTCCACGGCGGCAAGGGAGGATATTGGGAGGATAGGGGCTATGACTGGTGGGCGGGCATCTAGGCGACGGCCGGGCCTGATCTTGGTACTCGATACGGTAAGAGGGCTTACACGTTCTTCATGAACCATCGTCTACCTAACGGTACGTACGGTGGTGTGCGAGGACGGGGGAGGTAACTCCCCTGCTACTCGATTCTGTGCAGGGCACTGCTACTCCTGCTATGGTCGAATACCCCCCTTATGTATTGAGCAATCGCTACTATGAATCAACGCCCCAATCCCCGAGTGCTGCTGCGTTTGTTGGGTTTACTGCGCCCCTACCGCATGCGGTTGGCTCTGGCTGGCCTAGCGCTACTCATGGCATCGGGAAGCGTGCTACTGCTGGGGAATGGGCTGCGCTTAATCATCGACCGCGGTTTTCTGGACGCGGATGCGCAGGCGCTAGCGCAAACACTGGCCTTTATGCTGGTGGTAGTGGCTGTGCTGGCGTTTGCCTCCGCACTGCGCTACTACCAAGTGACCTGGATTGGCGAGCGCTTGGCTGCCGACCTTCGCCAGCGAGTGTTTGATCATTTACTCACTTTAGAACCCAGCTTTTTCGAGAGCGCAAGCGACGGCCGCGCCGCGGGGGAAATTGCCTCACGGCTGACGGCGGACACCAGCGTACTGCAGAGCCTGTTTGGCTCCTCGGTATCGCTGGCGCTGCGTAATCTGGTCATGCTGGTGGGCGCCGTGGTGCTAATGCTGGTCACTCAACCGTGGCTCTCGGCAATGGTGCTGATTGGCATCCCAGCCACTCTGCTGCCCATCGTGTGGTACGGCCGCCGGGTGCGGCGGCTTTCGCGCACCAGTCAGGATCGCGTGGCCGAACTAGGTCGCTATGCTGAGGAGGCGCTGAGCGGTATTAAAACGCTCCAGGCATTTACCCACGAGGCGGTGGATAAAAGCCACTATGGCCAGCGGGTTGAACAGGCCTTTGGCAGCGCCGTAGAGCGCACCCAGCAGCGCGCCTGGTTAACCGGTGTCGCTATGCTAGTGGTGTTTACCGCGGTTGGCTTAATGCTCTGGCAGGGCGGTCAGGCGGTGCTAAACGGAACCATGAGTGCGGGCGAGCTATCGGCGTTTATCTTTTACGCCGTGCTGGCAGCAGGGGCCATTGCCACCCTGGCCGAGGTGGCAGGGGATGTACAGCGTGCGGCAGGCGCTGCCGAGCGCTTATTGGAGCTGCTCGATACCCAGCCCGCTATCCAGTCGCCCGCACATCCGCAGAGCCTGGCAAGCCCTTCGCGTGGTGAGATTACCCTGGAGAACGTCACCTTTACCTACCCTGGTCGGGAAACCCCAGCGCTGAACGGGTTTGATCTACATATCAAGCCGGGAGAACGAGTAGCGGTGGTGGGGCCTTCCGGGGCGGGTAAAAGTACGCTCTTGGCGCTGCTGCTGCGCTTTTATGACCCTCACCAGGGGCGTATCAGCCTCGATGGTGTCGATGTTCGCACCATAGACCTCGCTGACCTGCGCAATGCCATGGGGTTAGTGGCGCAGGAGCCGGTGCTGTTTAGCGGCTCGGTGGCCGAGAATCTTCGCTACGGAGACCCCGAGGCTGATATCGATAGATTGCGCCTTGCCGCTCAGGATGCCAGCGCCCTCGACTTTATCGATGCGCTGCCCCAAGGTTTTGACACGCCCCTAGGCCCCGGTGGTGTGCAGCTCTCCGGCGGCCAGCGTCAGCGGCTCGCTATTGCTCGGGCGCTGCTCAAAAATCCTGCGGTACTGCTGTTGGATGAAGCCACCAGCGCCTTGGATGCGGAGAGTGAGCGGCTGGTGCAGCAGGCGCTGGATCGACTGATGGTGGGGCGCACCAGCATCGTGATCGCCCACCGGTTGGCGACTGTCATCGCCGCTGACCGCTTGCTGGTGCTTGATGGTGGGAAACTGGTAGCGGCGGGTACCCACGCTGAATTAATCACCACCAGCGCGCTCTATCGTCATTTAGCCGCGTTGCAGTTTGGCGGTGAAACGTTATAAAACGATTCTTTTAATGATGGGAATACCGATGTCGAGCTTCTTTCAGCGCCTTAGTGCCGTAAATGCCCCCTCGATTGGTCTGGGCTGTATGAACCTCTCCCACGGTTACGGCAGCATTGTGCCGGAAAGCGCAGCCCTACGGGCGCTGGATGAGGCCTTCGATATGGGCTATCGCCACTTCGATACCGCCACGCTGTATGGCGCCACGGCCAATGAGAAAGTGGTCGGGCGCGCCCTGGAGGGAAAGCGGCACCAACTCTTTCTGGCCAGTAAATGCGGCATGGCGATGGACCCTGAGTCAGGCAAGCGGGTCATTGATGGCCGCCCGGAAACCCTGCGAAAACAGTGCGAAGCGAGCCTTGCGCGCCTGCGTACCGACCATTTAGATCTCTACTACCTGCACCGCTTGGATCGCCAAGTCCCCATTGAAGAGAGCGTGGGTGCGCTGGGGCGCCTGGTGGAAGAAGGCAAGATTGGTGGTGTGGGGTTATCTGAAATTTCTGCGCTAACGCTGCGCCGCGCGGTCACCGAATATCCCATTGCCGCGGTGCAGTCGGAATACTCGCTGTGGACGCGCAACCTGGAAATCGCCCTGATCGATGCGTGCCGCGAAGTGGGAACTGCCCTGGTGGCGTTTAGCCCGTTGGGAAGAGGCTTCTTAACCGGTGCCATTCAGGATCCAGCGCGCCTAGAGGAGGGCGATATACGCCGTCACATGCCGCGCTTCAGCGCCGACAACTACCCGCATAATCTAAAACTATTTGAACATCTTGCGTCGCTGGCGCGGGCCTTAAATGTCACGCCGGGGCAGCTGGCACTGGCGTGGTTGAAGGCCAAAGGCGACGATATTATCCCCATTCCCGGCACTCGCTCCGCTGACCACATGCGCGAAAATTTAGCCGCGGAAACGCTGCACCTGGATGTCACCAGCTTGTCTCAGTTGAATGCCATGATGATGCCAGACCAAGTGGCAGGCGCCCGCTACAGCGAGGCCCAGCAGGCAGATATCGACACCGAAGAATTTTAACCACTGTAGCGCCAGCAGACTGCCGATGTATAAAAGCTATTAGATCGGTCACAAAAAGCAAATTGTGCCTATGAGGGATCTGCTTTAAAACAGTACCAAGTGAGTGAAGCGCCCTTCCCCTGCACAGCAGGCAGAGCGATAGCACTATCGTAAGCGTTAGGGGGCTCACCGTCAGTCGACTTGGTAGCCGCTCTTTTTAACATACCCAAGACGAACGCAACCAAGACAAAAGCCGTTAAGACACACTGAAGTTAGAGGGAGAGAGCTATGAGTGGTAAATGTCCTGTAATGCATGGTGGTAATACCTCCACAGGCACGTCTAACAAAGACTGGTGGCCGGAAGGGATTAACCTGGATATCTTGCACCAGCATGACCGCAAAACGAACCCGATGGATGCTGATTTTGACTATCGGGAAGAGGTCAGAAAGCTCGATTTTGACGCGCTGAAGCAAGATGTTCACGCGCTGATGACAGATAGCCAATCCTGGTGGCCTGCCGATTGGGGCCACTACGGTGGTCTAATGATCCGCATGGCGTGGCACTCTGCGGGTACTTATCGTCTGGCCGACGGCCGCGGTGGCGGCGGTACCGGTAGTCAGCGTTTTGCACCACTCAACTCCTGGCCGGATAACGTTAGTCTTGATAAAGCGCGCCGTCTGCTGTGGCCGATCAAGAAAAAGTATGGCAACAAGATCAGTTGGGCCGACCTGATGATTCTAGCCGGTACTGTTGCCTACGAATCAATGGGACTGCCTGCCTACGGCTTCTCGTTTGGTCGCGAGGATATCTGGCACCCGGAAAAAGATATCTACTGGGGCGATGAGAAAGAGTGGCTGGCACCTTCCGACGAGCGCTACGCGGACGTTGAAAAGCCGGAAACCATGGAAAATCCGCTAGCTGCGGTTCAGATGGGTCTTATTTACGTTAACCCTGAAGGTGTTAATGGTGTGCCCGACCCGCTGAAGACCGGCCAGCAGATACGCGAAACCTTCGCTCGTATGGCGATGAACGACGAAGAGACCGCAGCGCTTACCGCCGGTGGCCACACCGTGGGTAAGTGTCACGGTAACGGTGACGCGGCAGCACTGAGTGCTGAGCCCGAAGCATCGGACGTTGAAAATCAGGGGTTGGGCTGGGGCAACCCAACCATGGGTGGCAAAGCGAGTAATGCCGTAACGTCTGGCATTGAAGGCGCCTGGACAACCAACCCAACGCAGTTCGATATGGGCTACTTCGATCTGTTGTTCGGCTACGAGTGGGAGCTGCGTAAGAGCCCAGCAGGCGCTCACCAGTGGGAACCGGTGAACATTAAGGAAGAGGACAAGCCGGTTGATGCCAGCGACCCCTCTATTCGCCACAATCCGATCATGACCGATGCGGATATGGCCATGAAAATGGATCCGACCTACCGCGCCATTTGTGAAAAATTCATGGCGGATCCGGAGTACTTCAAGCAAACCTTCGCCAAGGCGTGGTTCAAACTGACCCACCGTGATTTAGGCCCGAAAGCGCGCTACATCGGCCCGGAAGTGCCTGCTGAAGACCTGATCTGGCAGGATCCCATTCCGGCTGGCAGCACCGACTACAGCGAAGAAGTCGTTAAGCAGAAAATCGCCGAGGCCTGCCTGAGCATCAGTGACATGGTCAGCACCGCCTGGGACAGTGCCCGCACTTACCGCGGCTCTGACATGCGCGGCGGTGCCAACGGTGCCCGCATTCGCTTGGCGCCTCAGAAGGATTGGGAGGGCAATGAGCCTGCGCGTCTCGCCAGCGTATTAGCAGTTTACGAGAAGATTTCTGCTGACACCGGCGCAAGCCTTGCCGACGTGATCGTTCTGGCCGGTAGTTTCGCCATTGAGAAAGCCGCCAAAGCCGCAGGCTACGACGTTCGCGTACCTTTCCTGAAAGGGCGTGGTGATGCTTCTGCTGAAATGACCGATGGCGAATCGTTCGAACCGCTAGAGCCGCTGGCTGACGGTTTCCGTAACTGGCAGAAGAAAGACTATGTGGTGAAGCCGGAAGAGCTGTTGCTGGATCGCGCTCAACTGATGGGGCTGACCGGGCCGGAAATGGTCGTGCTACTGGGTGGTATGCGTGTGCTCGGTACTAACTACGGTGGTACCAAGCACGGCGTATTCACAGACCGCGAAGGCCAGTTGACCAACGACTTCTTCGTTAACTTGACCGATATGGGCAACAGCTGGAAGCCGGTGGGCAAAAATGCCTATGAGATCCGCGACCGTCAAACCGACGCTGTTAAGTGGACCGCTTCCCGTGTTGACCTGGTGTTCGGATCTAACTCGCTGCTGCGCTCTTACGCGGAAGTCTACGCCCAGGATGATAACGACGAGAAGTTTGTCAAAGACTTCGTCGCCGCCTGGACGAAAGTGATGAACGCGGATCGCTTCGACGTCGCTTAAATATATCGAAATTTATTGAAAGCAAGCGAACCCCGCATCCTCGGATGCGGGTTTTTTTTGCGAATAATAGTGGTGTTTTGAATTAACAATAGCCCTTTTATGCCGGGTTTAAGCTAACTCAGAATTTCTGATGCAACAAAAAGGAAAAGGCGTTTTTACAAACAAAGTAGCCAGCGACACACTCTTCTCAAACCACCACTGAGAAGGAACGTAGCATGATCCGTACTGGCGAAGAGTATCGAGAAGGGCTCCGGGATGGCCGTGAAATCTGGATGGAAGGCGAGCGTGTCAAGGATGTGACGAAGCATTCTGCTTTCAAGCCTATCATTGATGTGAAATCCCGGATGTACGATATGGCGCATGAACCAGAGCATAAAGACGCCTTTACTTATCGAGCAGCGAAAGAGACAAATTCGATCTTCTATCGCCCTCCCCGCGAAAAACAGGACTGGTACGACAAACTCGATGCCACTGATCGTTTTCTAAAGGATATCGGTGGGGTGGCAACCCGCGTCGGTGATGAGACGATCGGCGAGATGTGGTCATTGCTGGATGGCCGAGACATGCTGGCCGAAATCGACCCTCGCTTTGCCGATAACATTGATCGCCATATTAAGCGGGTTTTTACTCAGGATATCTTCCATGTGTCGGCAAACACTGATCCTAAAGGAGACCGTTCACTCCCGCCGCAAAAGCAAGACCCCGATATGATGGTGCGGGTTGTTAAAGAGACAGATGCGGGAATAATCATTCGTGGTGCAAAATTCGAGACAGCCGCAGCCTACGCTGATCAAGCCTTCCTAAAGCCCACCGTCGGCGCTTGGAGTACGCAAGAACTTTCGGACTATGCGCTTGGCTGTATCGTTAAAATGGGCGCACCTGGCGTCAAACATATTTGTCGAGCCGGTTTTGCAGGCCGTTCTGACCCTTTGGACTACCCGTTAGCTAACCGCTTTGACGAGGTAGAAGCGTTGGTTGTTTTCGACAACGTGCTGATTCCCTGGGAAGACGTTTTCTTCTATCGGCATACCAAATCCGCCCAGTTTGTCCGTAACACACTACACCGTTACTCGGCCTTTCCGTATGTGCTTCGCCTCAGGTATGTCGCCGATATGATGATCGGTACGGCGATGTGGAATGCCATGCAAACGGGGTTGGATAAATTACAACCGGTGCGGGAAAAACTGGCCGATCTGGTTTGTTACCGCGAAAGTATCAATGCTCACCTGACAGCCTCTATTGCTACCGCAGAGAAGAGCCCTGCGGGCCTGTTGATGCCTAATCAGTCGCTACTTTATGCCGGTCGCGTTCTGGCCTGTTCACAGCTGCCTAAGATGATGCACATTGCTCGTGAGCTCTGCGGCGGACAACTGTGTGTTACCCCCAATGCCGCAAGCTTTCATACCGAAGGCTCCAAGGAGTGGTTGGATAAGTTCTACTCACTGAATGATCGCTGGAACTCGGAAGATCGCCGCAAACTGATGGCGTTTGCCCGTGATTTGCTGACATCCGATTACGCCGGGCACCGGCTTACCTTTGTGCAATTTGCCCAGGCTCCCCACTTTAGCCATCTCGCGGCGGTCTACAACAGTTTCGATTTCTCGGGGCCGCTAGATTTTGTACGTAAAGCGGCAAGCCTTTCCGATAATGTACTTGGAGGCGATTAACCTCATGATGACATCTGAGCTATTTCGTGAAGCGATGAGTTTGACCGCCTCTGGCGTGTCGATCATTACCACCGATGGGCCTCTAGGGCGTGCCGGTTTAACAGTGTCTTCCTTATGCTCGCTCTCTATGACGCCGCCTTCTGTAGTGCTATGTGTGCATCAGGATAATCGGGCGTTGCCAACCTTTATGGAACATGGTGTTTTTGCCGTTAATGTATTAGCCAATGATCAAGCCCAGATTGCCAATATCTTTGCCGGTGCTGTAGCTGAATACCGCGAAAACCGTTTTGCGGTGGGAGAGTGGACAACATTAAACAGCGCTGCGCCGGTATTACAAGGGGCCACCTGTAGTTTTGATTGCGAACTCGTCGACTTTAAAGATTTTGGCTCTCACCGAATACTTATTGGCGAAGTTATTGCTTTAGAAAATAATACTAAATCACCATTAGTTTACAGTGAGCGCGCTTTTCACCGTACAGCTGCATTAGCCGCTGTATAACTCTCTTGGCAACGCTTTAAGCATTGCAATAATCGTTACTATAACTGGGGCGTACAATGAAAAAATCATTATTTATCACTGCCATTGTTATTGGTGTTAGTTCTGGAAATGCCATAGCTCAAGATGTGTTAGTGGTTGATACGTGGGGTGGGAGTTTTCGCGATTTAATTGATGAAGCGATTGCCCAAGAATTCACCGAAGAAACGGGTGTTGAGGTGGTTTACACCACCGGTGGCACAATTGATCGTCTTAATAAAGCCAAGTTGGCCAGTGAGCCTGAGAGCGACGTTACTTTCACTACCTCTCATGTGGGATGGCTTTACGCGACAGACGGCTTGTTTGAAGAGCTGGATATGACGCGGTTACCCAACGCGGAACATTTGGTCGATCAGGCCAGAGTCAGTCCCTATCACATTGGTGCCTGGGGCTATGGTTACACCATTGCCTACCGACCTGACTTAACTCCTGAGGGGGTAAGTTTTGATAGCTGGGAGGATCTCTGGAGTCCTGAACTTGAAGACTCTGTTGCATTACCCGATTTTGACCCCAGCCACATTATTGCTGTTTCAGCGCTGCTCTCAGGGGCTGATGCTGAGAACTGGCAAGAGGGTATTGAGCGGCTTGAGAGTTTAAAGCCTAATCTGCGCGCTTTTTATACCAATGATGCCAATAGTCAGCAGTTAATTTCGACGGGTGAAACGCCCGTACAATTGATGCTTTCAATGAACGCGCAAAACATGATTAACGAAGGCGTTAATATCGAGCTGGCAACACCTAGCGAGGGTGTCGTATTGGGTGTCGACACCATGGCGATTACTCGTGGCTCGAGTAATCAGGATCTTGCCTATCAATTCATTAACATCGCGTTGTCTCCTGATGTACAGGCCCGCATTGCCGAGATCAAACATGGCAGTCCCACGGTCAATAATGCAGAGCTATCGGCGGAGCTGGCCGATTCAGCAGCCATTCTGGCGACACCTGAAGAGTGGAATCAGACCATTAACGTTGACCCTCAATTACGTGCCGAGAAAATGGGTGAATGGCGTCAGTGGTTTACTGAAAACATCATGAACTGATTTGTAGCTCAATAGCGAAGTACTCGATGGGTGCTTCGCTATTTTTTGGGGACGGCAAGGTTATGCAACGAAAACCACGCTTTGTTTATTGGTTTCTTCTTCCTTCTACGCTGACAGCCTTTGGTTTGATCTGCGCCATGCTGGCTATTCTGCAATATAGCGTGCGCAGCTACATACCTGGTTCGCTTGAAGTGGGCGATTTTACACTGGCAAATTTCCAGGCATTACTGAGGCCACTGTACGCCAGTGCATTTCTGGAAACCGTCGTGCTCAGCCTGTATACCGCGATATTTACGTTACTGATTGGCTATCCTTTGGCTTATGCGATGATCCGGGCACGGCGTACATGGTGTCGCTCCTTGATTCTGATTGTTGCGATTACCCCGCTGTTTTTGGGGGAGGTGGTGCGCACCTACTCATGGATTATCGTGCTGGGTAGCAGCGGATTTCTGAACAGTGTGCTGATGGGGCTTGGCATTATTGAACGCCCTCTACGTTTTATGTTTACCCAATTAGGCGTTGTTATTGCGCTGGTGCATGTCACTTTGCCCATCATGGTGCTGATGTTGGCAGCTGGGCTATCCCATATTGACCGTGCCTATGAACGGGCAGCAATAAGCCTTGGAGCGGGGCCGGTGCGAGCGTTTATGACGGTGACCCTACCTTTATCCATGCCGGGTATTATTGCGGGCACCATGACCTCCTTTGCATGGACATTTAGTGCCTTTGCAACGCCGCAACTGATCGGCGGCGGGCGTGTTAATACCATTTCAACGATGGTTTATCAGTTAGGTTTCTCATCGCTTAATTTGCCTTTCGCTGCCAGTTTGAGTGTGGCGGGTCTGGTACTCACCATGCTGGTGCTATGGCTTACCAAGCGCCTGACGAACTCACTGGAAAGAATAGGAGGGCACTGACATGCAGCGTTCACGTACCGATTTATGGCTGCTGCGCGCCGGTCAGGGGCTTATCGCGCTAATCCTGCTATTCATATTGCTGCCAGCATTGGTGGTCGCTATTGCCTCCTTCAATGCCTCTTCAGTTCTCGCCTTCCCTCCCCAGGGGTACTCCCTTCGCTGGTTTAAGAACGCTTTTGAGTATCGCGATTTTCAAATTGGCCTGTGGAATGGCCTGATTGTTACCGCTTGGGCATCGTCGCTGGCTACCCTGGTGGGTACTACGCTGGCGGTTGTCATTCATCAATATGAATTCAAGGGCAAGCGTTTGTTGGAAGGGCTACTGTTATCGCCGCTTTTTATTCCGCACTTTATGGTTGGTCTTGGGTTGCTGATGCTGGTGTCTCAGCTTAGCCTCTCAAGAGGTTATGCGGTCGTAGTGTTTTGCCACCTCCTATTAGTTCTGCCGTTTGTGCTTCGCAGTGTGTATGTGTCTATCCACAATCTGGATCCTCGAACCGAACTTGTGGCGGCTAGCCTGGGAGCAACACCCTTGCGGGTTGTGACGACGATTACATTTCCGCAACTGTTGCCTGGGCTCGCCGGTGGCTGGCTGTTTGCTGCGATTCTGTCGTTTAATGAGTTCACTGCTTCACTATTTGTAACGACCCAAAGCACCCAGACACTGCCGGTCGCTATGTACAACTACGTACGCGAATACGCTGACCCCACGCTAGCGGCGGTGTCGGTGGTGTACATCTTGGCAACAGCCACGGTGATGATTTTGGCCAATCGTTATCTAGGGCTCGGCAAGGTACTCAGTGTCGAGAGTCGGTGATCGTATACCGCCAGCACCTGGAGTGCTGGCGGTGAGTCGAAAGGGCGAAGTGCGCCGAAGTAAGTGATCGCTGAGAAAAGGAGTTTAATAACCGCGGTTTAGGTCAACGCAGTGAAGGGGCGGCTGTTTATCACGTACACGGTGGATGTTCGCCGCGACCTGTTTAACTGCGGAGCTAGGCAGTGCAACTGACGCGAGATGGGGAGTAATGAGCACATTTTCCATTGCCCAGAAAGGGTGGCTATCCGGCAGCGGTTCATGTTCAAACACGTCCAACGTTGCGGCGCCTATCTGGCCGGAAGATAGGTGTGCAATCAATGCGGGTTCGTCGACGATATCTCCCCGAGAAACATTAATCAGGCTTGCGCCATGGGGCAGCATGGCCAAGTGTTGATCATCCATTAGACCACGTGTATCGGGGGTGGACGGTAACATGATGACCAGTATGTCGGTGCGCGAAAGAAAGCTCTCGAGCGATGCCATGCCGTGATGACCCTCAACACTCTCGATCTCTTTGGCGGTTCTGGACCAGCCTGCGACTGAAAAACCTTGCCGGGCCAGCTCCTGTGCCGTTTTTCCGCCTAACTCACCCAATCCCATAACGCCGACACGGATCTCTTCCGCTGCGCGGGGATGGCGATATTGCCAGCGTGCCTGTTTTTGCATCTGCTCGAAGAAGGGGATATCTCGGGCATACCGGAGTACCGCAAGCAATACATAGCCGGCCATCATCCGCGCCATGTTGGGATCCGAGAGGCGAGTGACCGGTATGTCTGATAGGTCGGGCCTATCAACAAGCGCATCGACGCCAGCACCAAGGTTGATCACGAGTTCAAGATTTGGCCAGTGCTGGAAAAAGTTTTCGGGTGGCTTCCAAACGAGTGCATAGTGTACCTTCTCAGGCGCTGTTACTGCATTGGCATGCTGCACATCGAGGGAGGGGATTTCACGCTGTAGTAGTCGTTTCCACTGATCAAAGTCGTCAAATTCACTATAGAAAACAAGTGTACCCGTCATAGTGTCAGCCTTTCTGTTGAGTGAGCAACTGGGCCGTGGCGTCTAATGCAAGCCGATAGCCGTTGACGCCGAGCCCGGCGATCACACCAGTGGCCGCCTGCGAAAGCATTGAGTGATGACGAAAGGGTTCGCGCTTCCAGATATTACTCATGTGGGCTTCGATAATCGGCCCTTCGAAAGCCAGCAAGGCATCGAGTATCGGTATTGAGCGGTAACTGAGTCCAGCCGCATTAATGATGAGCGCATCATGATGCAAGCGGGCTTCCTGTATCCAGTCGACCAGTACGCCCTCATGATTGCTCTGTCGGAAATCCAGCGTTATGGACAACGTTCCGGCATGGCGCTGACAGCTCTGTTGTATGCCCTCGAAGCTTTCACGGCCATATGTGCCGTCTCGATCCAGGCCGTAGAGGTTGGCGTTGGGGCCATTAAGAAACATAACGTGGGGAGACAAAGATGCTGACATGGAATTCCCTCTTAGTGGCTGCTCATTCATATGGGCGTGTAGCGATCATTGCGGGTTGGGTATCGAAGTCTTTAAACCAGCGTGCTGCCTCCGGGCAGTGGCTGCGCCAATCCATATCGGGAAAGCGGAAATCCAGGTAGCCCAAGGCACAGCCGAGGGTAATGGAACCAATATCACTAGGAGTGCTCGCAAGCGCAGGGACCTGCTGATCGATACTTGCCAAAGCCGCCTGCACTTTACCAAGTTGAGCCTTATACCAAGCATCAGACTGAAGCTCTTTAGGGCGCACTAAGCGTTCATATCTGGCTAGCAGCGCAGCGTCTAGCAGCCCGTCGCCAAGTGCTTGGCGTGCCAGGGCTTCCCAGCGCGCAGCACCCACCGGGAATAGGCCGCCCTGGGCATAATCGTCGAGATACTCACAGATAACGCGGCTGTCGAATAATAACTGCCCATCTCTCGTTTGGGCTGCAGGTATCTTGCCGATAGGGTTGAAAGTCGCGATACGACTGTCGCGATTGATAGGATGCGCGGCGCTAGCCAGCAGCTCAACCTGGGATGCCAGACCAAGCTGTGTCGCCACCGCCATGACTTTGCGTACGTAAGGCGAGGTTGTTGCGTGGTAAAGACGTAAGATAGGGGCAGCAGCGGTCGTCATGATGCTCTCACTCTTCCAGTGTGCTGGTGGTCAGTACTACTTTGCCGATATTGCTGTTCTGCTCTAATACGTGGTGGGCTTCCACCGCTCTCTCCAGGGGGAGCGTCTTGTAAATAACAGACGTGACGCGTCGGCTGGCGAGTAGGGGCAACAGATGGTGGGCGACTCGCTGCGCCAAGCGTGTTTTTTCATGGTGGCTCTTGGGGCGAAGCGTTGAAGAGGTCAGTGTCAGGCCCTTACGCATAACGGTCGGCAATGGCAGCGATACTTCAGCGCCCGCAAAAAAAGAGAGGCTGACATGTCGTCCTTCGGGAGCCATCACTTCCAGATTTCGGCCAATGTAGTCTCCACCCACGGTATCCAGCACCACATTGATAGCGTTTTCGCCCCAAGTTGCATTAATGACGCTGACGTACTCCTGTTCGCGATAATTAATCGCCAGATCAACGCCTATATTGCTCAGCGCAGCCACCTTTTCGGCGCTGCCCGCAGTAGCGGCAACCCTTGCTCCGGTGGCTTTCGCCAGTGCAATTGCCAGAGTGCCCAAGCCACTTGCACCGCCGTGGATAAGCAGGCTGTCCCCTGGGGAAAGGCGTCCGCGTTCATATAGGTTATGCCATAGGGTGAAGAGTGCTTCGGGCAGTGCGGCGGCTTCGATTAGCGAAACCTGTTCAGGAACGGGCAGGCAGTGATCGGCGATAGCAATGCAGTGACTGGCATAGCCGCCACCATTGAGCAACGCCATCACACGATCGCCTACTTTCCAGTTGGTTTCACCTGGGCCGACGGCTTCCACCAAGCCGGATACTTCGAGCCCGAAGATGTCGGTAGTGCCTGGAGGTGTGGGCATGCCGTTGCGCTGCATCAGGTCTGGCCGATTAACGCCGGCAGCGGCTACCTTGATCAGTATTTCGCCCACTCCCGGGGTGGGGATCTCCCGAGTGACGCTTTGCAGAACCTCCGGGGAACCATATTGTTCAGCGATAATGGCGGTCATGTGTTGCATCAAGCTTGCACTCCTTCCACTAGTACGGCCGCTCCCGCCTTGGCCACCTCAATATCCTGCTGGCCGGTGCCGGATCCGACACCAATGCCGCCAACACAAACATTGCCAATCATTAACGGGTGGCCGCCTTCAAGGTTGGTGAGTCGTCCCCCTGCGGCGATAGCGAGTTTGAGTTCAAGGTTAGGGTCAAGCTGAGCGGTTGGCTGCCGGTGAGAGGCCGCTGATATCGCTTTGGATATCGCCGTTTCACGAGATAGAAGCTTTGCCCCATCCATGCGGATAAATGCGAGCAAGTTACCTCCTTCATCCACAATCGCAATGTTCTGCGCAACGCCTAGCTGTTCTGATTTTTCAATCGCTGCATGTAACACCGCGAGTACGGCATGATGTGTCAAACGTGGTGTATGGCGTATCCAGTCGCTCATTGAGTGCTCTCCTTTGAGATTGAGGCGCGTGTAAATGCAGTGGTATCTCTGCACACAAAGCTGATTCCCACGCCACTACCCGTTGGCCAGCGTTCCAGGGCATCTAACCCTGGGCTGCGAATAGTGACCGGATGATCAATGCCACAATCCGGCACGTGAATGGATACATCGACGTGATCGCCCTGGAATACATGCCCAATCACTGTGCCCGCGAGATCGGCTTCTGCGTTGAGGGGAACAAGGCGAACATTCTCAGGACGCGCATATAAATCGACCACATCGCCAACTTGACCATGAATGTTGGCAATGGGAAGAAGCAATTTAGTGCTGCCGAACTCAACCACACCCATAGTGTCGTCATGGCCGGTATAGCACGCTGGGAAAATATTGGCGTCGCCCACAAAAGAGGCAACGAATGGATCAATAGGATGCCGATAGATTTCGTGTGGCGAGGCTACCTGTCGAACGTGGCCTGCTGACATCACAACAACTCGGTCAGACATCGCTAGTGCTTCATCTTGATCATGGGTCACGAAAACCGTCGTCACCCCTAGTTTGCGCTGGATCTCTTTGATCTCCTGCTGCATGTTGAGCCTCAGGTTTTTATCCAGTGCCGAGAAGGGTTCGTCCAGAAGTAGAACCTTCGGCCGTATAACCAAGGCGCGGGCGAGTGCCACGCGCTGCTGCTGTCCCCCTGACAACTCTTTTGGTCGTCGCTCCTCGAAACCTTCCAGCTTCACCATCTTTAAGGCCTGATCGACACGTTGCTTAATCTCCGCCTTGGGAGTGCGACGCATACGCAAGCCATAGCCCACGTTCGCGCTGACGTTCATGTGAGGGAACAGTGCATAACTTTGAAACACGATACCTATCTCCCGCTGATAGGGTGGTGTCTCGGTAACCAATTCACCATCAATAAAAATCTCACCATTATCGGCTTCAATGAAACCTGCCATTAGATTTAACAAGGTGGTTTTACCACAGCCAGAGGGGCCTAATAATGTTAAGAACTCTCCTTGGAATATCTTCAAAGATACACGGTGCAATGCCGTGGCATCGCCAAACTGCTTCAGTACACCATCTAGTTGCACAGCAATACGGGTTTCCGTTATTGGTACTGATGTTTGCGTCTCAGCAGGTTTAAAACTAACTAACTCACTCATATGAATTACCCCAGGGGATAGGTACCGAAAATATTTTGAGTAGGTGGGTTGTTTGAGCATACCGACGTAATAGTCGTGAGGCAGTTCGTCCTTTCTAAAGATAAGCTTAAGAAAAGCGGAAGCAGGGTGGGTGGAACACGGCGACCTTGAGCCGTGCTTCGGTACAGTAACTTTCAGTGCACCAATAGGTATGTTGTGGACTAGATCGTTTTTATTGAACCGTAGGTGCAGATAATTTGATTGTCGCTAAGCGGATCAGATGGCTAGCTTCAGTAGCAAGCACATTCAATTAACGACGGTAGGCCTCTGATGCAGCAAACGACCCGAGCGGTAACCCATGAACGAATCCGAATGTTTAATACCAAGGCGACATATCCAAATCAAAGTTTAGATAATGATCTTTGCCAAGCGGTGCGAGTGGGTAACACCATCTATGTGCGTGGTCAGGTCGGCACTGACTTCGACGGCAACCTTGTCGGCCTGGGCGATCCTGCGGCTCAGGCAGAACAAGCCATGAAAAATATCCAGCAATTACTACAGGAAGCAGGCAGTCACCTTTCTCACATCGTTAAAACAACAACTTATATTACCGATCCTCGCTTTCGTGAGCCTGTATACCGTGAAGTGGGCAAGTGGCTAAAGGGCGTTTATCCCATTTCAACTGGGCTGGTAGTGGCGGGGCTAGCACAGCCTGAGTGGCTGATGGAAATCGATGTGATCGCGGTTATTCCGGAGGTGAAGCAGTGACATTCTCAATTGCTGCAGTGTGTAAGGAAACCGGCGAAACCGGGTGTGCTGTTAGTTCATCTAGTATCTGTGTCACCAGCCGCTGCGCTTTTGTAGGCCCAGGAGGCGCGGCATTGACTCAGAATGTCACTAATCCTGCTTTAGGCATGCAGGCTATCCAGCTCCTAAAGGAGGGGATGGCACCACAGCAGGTGATCGATACGCTGCTACAGTACGAGCATTACCCTCAGTGGCGCCAGTTGCTGGTAGTCGACTCACGGGGGCGTAGCGCCCTATTCGACGGTGAGAAAGCCCTCGGAATCGTGGGACGGGCTAAAGGCGATGGCTGCGTAGCCGCCGGTAACTTACTGGCTGATAGTCGCGTCCCCGAGGCGATGGTAAAGGCGTTCGAGAATTCGGAGGGCCAGCTTGCTGACCGGCTGATATTAGCCATGCAGGCGGGCGTGGCTGCTGGTGGTGAAGCTGGCCCTGTCTACTCTGCGGGCCTTCGCGTGGCACGCCCCAATATTGAGTGGCCGGTTATTGATTTACGGGTTGATTGGCATGATTCGCCGATTGATTCGTTATATGAGAGCTGGCTGCGGTATGCCCCTCAGTTGGAAGATTATGTGATGCGGGCGGCCAATCCCGACGCCGCTCCCAGCTATGGTGTGCCCGGTGAGTGACATGATGCAGAGTCGGTTGCTGCTAGAAAAACTGGTGGCCTTTGAGACCGTGAGCCGTGTTTCCAACCTGAATTTGATTGAATTCATACGTGGCTACTTGGACGAGTTGGGGGTTACCTCTCAGTTGGTCTATAACGATTCGGGTAGCAAAGCCAACTTGTGGGCCACCATAGGCCCTGCTGATCGCGGCGGCATTGTTCTGTCAGGGCACACAGATGTCGTGCCGGTGGAGGGGCAGGCGTGGACCTTTCCCCCATTCAAGCTGACCGAGCATGATGGAAAGCTTTACGGTCGCGGCAGTGCCGACATGAAAGGCTTTCTAGCCTGCATGCTAGCGGCAGTGCCCACCTTCTTGGCAACCCCTCTACGCACGCCGATACATTTGGCTTTTTC
Organism: Vreelandella titanicae; assembly: GCF_014697095.1. Classification (NCBI taxonomy): domain Bacteria; kingdom Pseudomonadati; phylum Pseudomonadota; class Gammaproteobacteria; order Oceanospirillales; family Halomonadaceae; genus Vreelandella; species Vreelandella titanicae. Next base: position 1,591,178 of record NZ_CP059082.1, read on the forward strand.
TTATGATGAAGAAGTGGGGTGCCTGGGCGTGCGCTCCCTCCTAGAGTACATCAAAGAGCAGGCTCAACCTCCTGTCGCTTGCATCGTGGGCGAGCCAACCGGGCTCAAGCCAATCTTAGGGCATAAGGGAAAACTCGCTATGCGCTGCCATGTGCATGGAGCCGCCTGTCACTCTGCCTATGCCCCTGACGGTGTGAATGCCATTGAGTACGCTTCCCACTTAATCGTAAAGCTAACGGAAATGGGGGATGAACTCCGCGATAAGCAGCTTGATTATCGGTTTGACCCTCCTTTTACCACGGTACAGACCGGCACTATAAGTGGAGGGAATGCACTCAATATTGTGCCAACTGATTGCTGTTTCGACTGGGAAATTCGCACTTTGCCAAGCGCTGATGGCGAACAGATATGCAGCGAATTAAAACAGTATGCCTGCCAAGAGCTTGAGCCGCAGATGCGTGCTGTCAAAGCGGACACAGGGATTCACTTTGAACCCCTACAAGCCTATCCCGGGCTACTGCTGGATCAAAGCGCTCCTCTTGCTAAATTTATTGCCTTACTGGCTAACAGCAGTGACTTCAGCACGGTGGCCTTTGGCACAGAAGGCGGATTATTCCATCAAGTAGGGATACCAGCGGTCATTTGCGGGCCTGGGAGCATGGCTCAAGGGCATAAACCTGATGAGTTTATTGCTATTGAACAACTGCATAGGTGTGACGCCATGATGCGTCGACTAGCTAGGTTTGCCACAAGCGAGGAAATCCTGAAGTAAATCTTAAGCAGTTATTTGTTTTCTTGGATTCAAATACCATCTTCAATGGTGAATACGTCAGCCAGTTGTTTCAAGGAAGTAATAAAAGTCAATGCACCGTAACGATCCGAAAATATAACAGCAGTAATAAAATTCAGTGAAACGGTGTAGGCAGGGAAGCATCCAATAGCATTTATTGTTTGCTAAGTGTTTTAAATCTTATGATTAATAAAAAGTGGCACAAAAAATGCTTATAGTTGGTATGCAAACGCATGCCTGAATAATTTCTATATTGTGGAAAAAAAGCATGTTAAAACGAAAACTCCTGACGTATGCACTTATCTCCGGTTTATCATTTCCGATGACCTCAATATTAGCGAGTGATGATGTTGTTAAGCTGAGACTAGCTGTTGAGACAACCCCGGGTGACCCTCTCAATGTCATGCTAACGAGCTTCAGGGACGCTCTCCAGGCGAGCGCCGAAGAGGAGGTTGAACTTGAGTTCTTTGAAGGTGGGGCGCTGGGCAGCGAATCTGATTTGATACAGTTACTTCGAGCCGAACAGGTGCAAGTATTGCCTATCGGGTCGGATATCGTTGAGCTAGACAGTAATTTCGCGCTTTTCGATATGCCTTTTATCTTTGCAGATAAGCAAACCGCGCGTGATGCCTTGGATGGAGAGCTTGGCGACCTGCTGGCCGACTCATTGCGTGACAAGAGTGGCCTTGAAGTACTGGCATTTGGTGAGCTTGGTTTTCGTGTGATTAGCAACAACCGCCGTCCGATCAATACGCCGGAGGATCTTTCAGGTCTGAAGTTGCGTACTCCTGGCAGCGCAACACGTATTCTTGCATTTGAAATGTTGGGTGCGGCACCGACTCCCATGTCACTTGGAGAGGTCTACATAGCGTTACGCCAGGGCGTTTTGGATGGGCAGGAGAATCCGCTTTCAGTATTGGAAGAGTTCTCTCTTTATGAGGTTCAGGATTACGTCTCTCTAACCAATCACGTTTACACCCCTATTACACTCGCCATGAGTGCCAACAGTTATGCATTGCTGTCGCCTGAAATGCAGGAGCGAGTAATCTCCGCTGCTCAGGAGGGTGCAGATCAAACCCGCCAGCTTTCTGATACCAGTGATGCCGAGCTAGTTGAGGTCTTCAGCAATGCCGGGGTAGCGGTTAACCAGCCTGATTTAGCCAGCTTTCAATCTGCCTCGGTGCCCATCCGCGATGCTATTTCTGAGCGTTTGAATGAAGCGTTCTGGGAGCAGGCACAGAATATCCTGGAGTTGAGATAATGAATTCATCTCATGAACAGCCGATGAGCAACCCTGTGTTTCGCTATGACGGTAGCGGCGATGATGCGCGTATTGGATTGATTTATATGGCATCAAGCATCGTGATGGAGGCTGAAATGTGGGCTATGTCGACTCCTGGGGTTTCTACTCACACTACCCGTATACGGCTGCCAAAGGTCACCTTTGAGGGCATTGATGCAATGATGCGCTCTCCGGAAATTGAGCAGGCCGCAAAATTGCTCGGCTCTGCTCCCATTGATGTGCTCTGTTTCGGTGGTACCAGTGCGTCATTCCTGCATGGAACCGCCTACGACAAGGCCTTAATCGAAAAGCTCAAGCAGTGGGCGCCAGGCCCGCAAGTCACTACTGCCTCAACGGCAACATTGGCGGCGTTAGCAGCTGTGGGGGCTGACAAAGTGGCCCTCGCTACTCCCTATGTGGATGCGGTGCATGAACGAGCGATCAACTTCCTGCAAGAGAATGGCCATGAAGTGCTTCGCCACGCCAATCTGAGGATTGATGAAGACCAGGCATTAGCTGAAGTCTCTTTGCAGGAGGTGTATGACTTAGTGAAATCCGTTGATCATCCTGAGGCCAGCGCCATTTTTATCAGCTGCACCAACTTTCGTACTGTGGGGGTGATTGAAGCACTGGAAGCTGAGCTGGGTAAGCCCGTGATATCTGCTATTCAAGCCTCCTTTTGGCACTGTCTCGAGGCAGTGGATGTTAATGGCGCGCGCCCCGGTTATGGCTCGCTTCTTAAGCACCGCTTAGCGAAGGGAGCAGATGCAAATGAAGATCATTAATTCGGGACGCTTGGCAATGGCTTCTTCTTATCACATAGGACAGAAGTTACGAGTGCCAAAAGTAGGATTAGGCCTGGTAAAGATAACCGAAGCAGGCGCAGCCTGTTGCATTAGTAGTATCGCGTTACTTGTTTTTGCCAATGCCACCAGTCGTTATCTTTTTGGCCGCCCGCTACCTTGGACAGATGAAGTCGTCATTGCCTTAATGGTGTGGGTCGCGGCGTTCGGGATCGTGCTGGCCAGTATCCGGGGTGCATTGATCTCTTGCGATCTATTGACCCGCTCTCTCTCGCCCGCTCGTTTGGTTCTGATGCGCAGACTGTGTGCGCTGTTCAGTGCTGGCGTGATGAGTGTACTGGGCTGGCTGACATGGCAATACATTGATCTCTTCGGGAACGATGTAACCGCCATGCTCAGAGCGCCGAAGAGTATCGTCTACAGTGGGCTGCTATTTGGCTCTTTAGGTATGACCATCGCTTTTTTGCTCAGCTTACGTCGCTGAGGGGGCCATCATGTTGTTACTCGCTTGTGCCTCTATCGTGTTGCTTTGTCTGTTAGTCATTTTGGGTGTGCCCATCATTGTATCCCTGACGGCGGCCATACTGATGTATTTAATGTTTAGCGGTGGCTGGAGCTTAGCATTACCCCAGCAAACGCTGGCAGGTATGAGTGACTATATTCTTGTGACGATGCCACTGTTCATTTTTGCTGGCGCCATCATGAATGCTAGTGGCATTGCTGATCGCTTATTCGCATTTGCTGGAGCTTTGGTGGGGTGGATGCGAGGTGGCTTGGCACACGTCAATGTTACTTCAAGCATCATGTTTGGGGGGATGGTAGGGACTTCGGTGGCTGACTTAGCCGGTACTGGGTCGATTATGATCCCGAAGCTCAAACAAAATAACTATCCGGGCCCATTCGCAGCCGCACTAACAGCAACCTCATCCGGTATTGGCATCTTAATTCCTCCAAGCTCCCCCATGATTCTCTATTCGGCGGTGACAGGTGTGTCATTAGGAGCACTGTTTTTGGCGGGAGTGCTACCTGGATTATTGATGGGCCTGTTGTTAATGCTAATTGTGGCTATTCAGGCGCGGCGACATGGCTGGAAACCTATAAGTAATTTTGCTTGGAATCGGGTTTTGATAACTGGAATGCAAGCGCTATTACCGATGGGGCTTCCATTTCTAGTATTAGGTGGGTTGGTTGTGGGGCTATTTACTCCCTCAGAGGCCGGTGCTTTTGCCGTAGCTTATGCGCTAGTGCTTGCCATGCTGGTCTATCGCACTCTCAGCTTTGCGCAGCTTTATCGTGCCATGGTGGACTCCGCCGTATTGACAGGGGAAATTCTACTGGTGGTCGGACTCTCCACTTCCTTCGGCTGGGCGTTGTCGCAGGCTGGTGTGCCAAGCGCTTTAGCGGCTGGTCTGGATACCCTTTTTCCTTTTGAATCAGTTGTGTTAAGAGTGCTCGTGCTGCTTTTATTGGCGCTTATTGCCGGCATGGTATTGGATCCATTGATTCCTATGATCATGCCAATACTTCTGCCAGCGCTGATGGCCATGGATGTCGACTTATTACACTTTGGTGTACTCATCATAGTGACAGTGGTGATAGGCCAAGTAACACCTCCTGTTGCATTAGCGCTGCTAGTTGCCGCCAAAATTGGCAACGAGGATGTGACGAGTGTTATTCGAGCGAATACTCTGTTTCTTATTACGCTATTTGCCTTTCTATTGTTGCTTGTGTTTATTCCGCAGCTTTCGATGGCGCTTCCATCATTGGTGCAGTGAGCTTTACATCTTTAATATTTATTGAGGCTTTGACATGAATCATCATTCTGGTGTCTTGGAAGCTTATCAACATCAGCACTCATTCGGGCTTGATCAAAAAAACACGAATGAGAAACGTATCCTCTTTGTGACACTCATCACGATATTGGTAATGGCTTTGGAAGTGGTAGCAGGATATTTCTTCGGCTCCATGGCGCTGCTTGCTGATGGTCTCCATATGGGATCACATGCTATTGCATTAGGTATTAGTGCTTTTGCATATGCCTATGCCAGAAAACATGCCAATGATCCCTCGTTTACTTTTGGCACGGGCAAGGTTGATGCATTGGCGGGGTTTGCAGGTGCTATTTTATTAGGGGGTTTTGCTAGCATCATTCTGGTAGAAAGCGGGTCGCGCATGCTGCAGCCACGAGCCATTGATTTTAATATGGCGATTCTTGTGTCGGTAATTGGCCTTGTGGTTAACATAGTGTGCGCCATCATCTTGGGCAAAAACCATGATCATCATTCACATTCACATTCACATTCACATAACGATGATCAAGTAGCTCCATCTAGGCAATCCCATGCACTAAGTTCCGCATATCTTCATGTTCTAGCTGATGCACTCACCTCTTTGTTGGCTATTATATCTTTGTTAGTGGCGAAGCATACTGGTTTGCTATGGGTTGATCCGTTAGTAGGTATTGTAGGCGCTTTTTTAATTGCGCGTTGGTCGTGGAAATTGCTGCGTACAACCTCTGCTAACTTGTTAGATAAGCGACCAAGTATAGCTTTACTTGAAAGTGTGCGGCAGGTAATTCAAGAAAGATCGTCAGATAGAGTTGTAGATCTTCATATATGGGAGCTAGGAGCAGGCAATCTTATCCTAGCTATATCTATTATCTCAAAGAATCCTCTTACGCCGGATGAGTATCGAAGCCTGATTCCCTCCCAAATTAATATCGTCCACTCAACTATAGAGGTTAATGTTGTTGGCGAAAATGAATGGTGATTTTATGGATAAAGTTGTTGTTTGACTCCCATTTGGAGTGATTGTTTTTTTATCGATGCTGGTAAATTCTAACCATAGCCGATTTTGATTGAAGTGAGAATATTATGCTTAGCAGGATTACACATCGCCAACTTGAATATTTTATAGCCTGCGGTGAAGAAAGCAGCATAATTAAAGCTTCTGAGAAAATCCACGTATCCTCACCCTCTATCTCTGCAGCTATAACGCACATAGAAGCAGAACTGGGTGTGCAGCTTTTTATACGCCACCATGCCCAGGGTGTCTCTTTAACTCCTATCGGCGGCATCGTGTTACAGGAAGCTAAGCTGATCGTTGAGCAGACAAAAAATTTGTATACATTGGCGTCAGACTCGATAAATGCAGTCAGAGGACCATTGCGGGTAGGGTGCTTCAACTCGTTAGCGCCTATGATTGCACCTGAAGTGGTATATGGTTTTGCAAAGGCGTTTCCTGGTGTGCGAGTTACCTTAATAGAAGGGGATCACGATGAGTTAATTGAAGGGTTGCGACGATCCAAGATTGATATTGCCATTACTTATGACCTTCATATTTTTGAAGATGTGGAATTCACTCCGTTGGTAGGTTTACCACCTCATATTATTGTAGGGCATCATCATCCGCTGACCGAGTTTTCGGCGATAAGTATATCGGATCTTCGAGATTTTCCGATGATTTTCCTTGATTTACCCTATAGCCGAGAATATTTTCTTAGTCTATTTTCAAGTGCTGGGGAAGCCCCGCATATAAGGCTATGTTCAAATCAATTGGAAGTCGTAAGATCTATGGTGGCAAATGGGTTAGGTTACTCTATTGCCAATGTACGTCCCAAAGCCAATTTCTCTCAAGATGGAAAACGAGTTATTCGTCTGAAGCTCTCTGGGCAGCACCGGCCATTGTATATAGGATGTGCAACTTTGAAAGGAGCTCAGCTTCCGAGGGTGGTAGAGGCTTTTGCTCAACGATGCAGCAATTTTATTTCTGAACAATACGTTCCAGGCATGTCGGCCCCCAGGTATTACGATGTACATTCAAACGAGTATGAGCACAGTTAAGTTGAACAAAAAAATAGCTAATTCATGATGGTGAGAATCATGGAGTTTTCCAGCATTGGCGCTGTCTTCTCTTGGTGTTCGTGATGATCAGGGAAAGCTCGCCAACGCAGAAGTGTCGGCGGTTATGTACGACGGTGAGCAGTTACTGCTGGCCAGCCAGCGACACGCCTATTCCTGGCGAGTATCATTACGCGATCTTAGCCTTACCGATAATGGGCCGGATTCTATTCGCTTCCATCTCACGTGGCATGCCTGTGTAAAACTCCATTATGCTGACCTTGGTTGCCACTTTTTAGCTAAGCCCGCTGATACAACTTCTCCTACCATCCCTCAGGATAGCAGCCTACAGAGGGGGAGATGCTGACATAAATGCATAAGCCGCGCCTAGTTTCGACGCAGCCATGGCAATTATTTTTGGAACAAATATATAGGGGAAGTCCAAGCTTGGTTACCGTCCTCCAAGTTAACGCAAAGCCAAACTGGGGTATCACCGTCTTCTTCGATCTCTATTTCTTTTTGAAAGTGCGCTGAAGTAGCTAATCCGCCTGCAGGTAGCCGCTGGGCTATTAATTTCCGCTCAAGCCCTCCTGCACTCATTATTACCGGTTTGCCATCCATCTCTTTAAGTGTAAGTGAAAGCGCACCATGATTGGTTGTCACCTCAACTTCAGAGCTCTCTTCTTCAAGCCAAATATCACATCCCATCCGATTGCCAGTGGTAATCGTATTGAAAATCACACTTTTTGACCCGACTTGTTCTAAGGTTTGCTCAGGGTTTAAGCGATTTACTGGTGAAAACCTTTCTATACAACCACCATTGATTAATATTCGCCCCTGCCAGCGAGTATTACGGCCACGGCCACGATATTCTGCGCCTGACCACATGAGACGCAAACGATTACCAAGGTTTTTGTCTTCGTAACCACGCCATAGGGCAACCGTGCTTGTGCCTCGACGCAATTCAATGCTTTCAATACCGACGGGGGCGTCCACTGATACTGAAACTTTCACCTTTTTGTCCGTTATTTGCACAATATCACCCATAGTGCAGACAAAGACTTTTTCGGTTGCACAATCAGGCTCAGCGATAGGGTTGCGGTGAAATAGTGTTCCAGCAGCGGTCATCTCTGCCTTAATGTCTATGGCTACACGCGGGCCCGAGGTGCCGTAGGTATGGCGACGACGAATCGCTTCAAAGACGGCATCACGTGTATTTTCTTCCATCAGAAAGCAAGTCAAGCCGCCATAGGCACCGAAAAATGAAGCGCCTGGGTAAGAGGCACCGGGGCGACCTTTATGTCCATCAGAATTCGCAACGACCCCAACTCGACGACGCATAGGGAAGCCATCGGTTAATATCCATTCGAAACTACCCCACGCAGAGTGTACCTCCACCGCTGCTTCTAACCGGGGATCGTGATCGAAATGAATATTGGCATAGCGGCCTCCAACATGGGCATACATGACGGAGTCCACTGGCTCGTCATGAAGCCTGTTATAAAGGTCAGTCAGTGTATGTGCATCAGTGTCAAGGTCATCATGCTCCGCAACCAATGCGTGAGAACAGCGATATATTCTCGCCCCTTCCTTCCTAAAAAAGACGTTATGATCGCCACCCACTGCTGTATTGCCAGACCACTCGTAACCTGGTAACACAGTAAAAACACCGGGTTCATTCAATGTTTCTGTCAAATGATTGAGCTTTTTCCAGAAAGCCGGCTTAATTTGGAAATCATTAGCCTGGTGGGCTGTCACGTCCAGAAACGACTTGTTTCGAGCGAAATCAAAATAGTGCTCTATGGAGTTGGTGCCGACGGTCTCGCCGGTCTGCCCGTGTAGATCCCCCCAGAAATGTGCTGGTCCATCAGTAAGAACCTGCATCGGCCCAGCTTCTACAACGGTTCCGTCTTCAGCAGTAAGCCAAATCCTCAATATCCCCTCTTCTGCGGCTACTCGCAGAGGTTCAATGCGCATCGCTCCACTGGCTGAAGCGAAATCAATGACACTCGGAAGGCCTTCGACGGGTAACGAGCTTTCAATAGCAAAGCGTGTACTGCCTTTTGATGTCGGGTTGCCCCAAAGATCCTCGGCTTTTAATCCAAGGCAGAAGACGTCGTTTAAGCGTCGGCGCGTCGGCAAAATTGCTAAATACCGATGCGCTGGCCCTGCTCCAACCGTGAACGCCAAATGAGTATCAGGCAATGGAATAAAATTGCCCGTAGCCTGCACGTCTGCCATTACGCGGATAACCCTTGCGCCTTCATAGAAGGTCGACATTAAGAGACCAGGAGAACCTTCAGTCGTGTCGCCCAACACAATCTCAATCGTCTCACCAGGTTTGAGGTAGCCGCCTCGCTGGTAAATCGTAAGGGTTTCATTCCATGGACGCTGTCCCCCGTTACGGTCATATTTTAGAAACAGCTGTCCATCACCGGATGAGCGCGCCGTAACGTAATTTGGAGCGGTTGGGTCGGTCGTCTGTAGTGACCCAGCGTCTGAGATTAACCTAAGGGCCAAGCGTATCGCGCCTGTATCGTCCAGGCCCAGCTTGCCAGTCGTGTATTGAATACGAAAAGTTTGGTAGCTACGCACTTCAACATGTTCAGGCCCACTCATCACCGCGGTGCCAAACAAGGCAGGATCAGTGCCCGGTGTCGTTAGGAGCTTAGATTCACCTATCATTTCAGGGTCTATATCGAGTCTTCCTAGCATGGGGAACCTTTGATGAGTTGTTTTGAGTTCAATTAAAACTACATAGTAATATAGGGATAAAAAAGTCAAAATAGCAAATTTTTGTTGACATATGCCCGCAAAGCCCTCTATTACTGTGAAGTAATGACAATAAGTCAGCACACTCACGCCAACTCCGCGTAGCAAAAAAATGCCCATTCGGCGTCAATTTATGCTTCACCGGCTATGAAGTTGGTTAAAATTCGCACAAAACTTCATAGTAATAACACTATAAACAGGAGTACTGAGATGCGTAAGCTTGTTCAAACAATTTTCATTCTCACTATGATATCTCTGCCCTTTGCTGCTCTGGCCGACTATCCAGAAAAACCGATCACGCTCATTGTTCCCTATCAGGCAGGGGGATCTATGGAGACCATGGCGCGTGTTTTTGCCGAAGAACTGGGTAATGAATTGAATATAAATGTGCTTGTCAGGACCCAGCCTGGCGCAGGCGGAAAGATCGGCACGACCGCTGCATCTCGTGCTATAGCGGATGGCTATACATTATTATTTGCGCCAGAGTCTACCGTTCTGTGGCCCCCTATTGCTGAAAACGTGAACTATTCGCTGAGTAGTTTTGACCCCATAATTAGGGTTACAGACCTTCCCCAGGCAATCGTTACGTCTAAGAGCTCAGGCATTGAAACGTTCGAAGACTTGCTTGCACTCTCTGCTGCACAAAGCATGAGTTATGCTGATCAGAACTCAATCTCGCGCGCCTTTGTTGATTACATTGCCATGCGTGAACAGGTTGTTTGGGTAGCAGTGCCAACTAAAGGCGGCGGTGAAATGGTTCCCTTTTTGTTAGGGAATAAGGTGAATTTTGCATGGTCTGGCGGGACCCATAACCGTTACTTAGATCAAATGAATGTTGTTCTCTCCATGACAGCAGCCCCTCAGGAAACGATGCCCGAAGTGCCAACCATGCAAGAAAGATATGGTGTTTCCATGCCTGGAGGCGCGACTATATGGGCTCCAGCCGGATTGTCAGAAGAATTGCGCGCCAAGTTAACAGAGGCTGCTATTACCGCCGCTCATTCCGAAGCCTTCAATGACTTAATGATGAACACGCTCGGTTTTCCTTTAGCGGATCTAACTGGAAGCCAATTAACGGCAGAACTAATGACCATTAATGAAGATTTGGCAGCCATTTATGAGGAGACTGCGCCATGATAGATCAGAAAACTTGTACACAAGATGCTTCTGATCGTTTCGATTTTTTAATAGGTGCAATTACCGTCAGCTTCGCGCTGTTTGTTATTTTCTTGCTGATTCCAGTCGGTGTGGAAACGACCACGTATCACAGCCAGCTTTCTCCTGGTTTTTTTCCTAAACTGGCTTGCATTTTCATTGGGCTATTTGGCGCGATGCTAATGTTTAAGAATCGCCACTGGGCGCTCCGACGAATTCCTCATAACGGCTCCCGTATATTACTAGAAACTCTCGCTTGGTTTGCGTGGGCCATTGCCACAATGTTGTTACTCATGTATGTAGGATTCGTCGTCACCGCCGCCGTATCATGTTTTACGGGCATCGTATTAGCTGGCCAGCGCCGCTATTTAATCCGATGCGCACTAGGCTCAATATTACTGCCGCTGGCCCTTCAGCAACTCGCATGGCATGCCTTTTATATTCAACTGCCCTGAGGTCATCCATGTTAGATATTATCTTACAGGCATTCGCAGCAGCGTTAGAGCCGATGAATTTACTGTTCATCGCTTTAGGAATTGCCTTAGGCATTGTGATTGGTGTTTTGCCTGGACTCGGCAGTGTAACCGCCATGGCGGTACTGATACCGATAACCTTTTACATGTCCCCGTTAGCTGCCATTGCTTTCCTAGTAGGAGTCAATAAAGGAGGGACATCCGGTGGGGCCATTCCGGCTATTCTGTTAAATTCTCCCGGCTCACCCGAGGCAGCAGCAACGGCCTGGGATGGTTACCCTATGGCTAAGCGCGGAGAAGCTTTTCGTGCAATGAAATTCTCGCTTTTTTCATCGGTTACCGGCGATACGATTTCTGATTTACTACTCATCGTCCTTGTTGTGCCTTTTGCCGCCTTCGCATTGCAGTTTGGGCCAGTAGAATATACAGCTGTATTGTTATTCTCATTTGCATTAATTGCTGGAATTGCAGGAGATTCACCCTTAAAAAGTGGAATAGGTATCTTCTTTGGTATTCTACTCTCAACGATAGGCCTTGACCCCGTTGCCTCCACTTCTCGCTTCACATTTGGTCAACTTAAATTAGAAGATGGCCTCTCACTGTCAGCTTTGGCAATCGGCGCGCTTGCACTCTCATCTGTGGTTATTCAGCTTTCTGATCTCATCACCCGGCGTGAAAAAGATGACTTCGCCTCGAATCAAGCTGATACGAAAGCAGGCCGATCTGTTTCTGCACGTGAATTTTTCTCTTACTGGCGCACGCTAATCCGAGGGGCATTGACTGGCTCTCTTGTTGGGATGCTACCAGGGCTAGGCGTAACCTTAGCCTCTTTTCTATCTTACTCAGCCGCTAAACGTGCTTCCAAAAACGGCGATAACTTTGGTAAAGGAGAGCCCGAGGGTATCATTGCTACAGAAAGCGCCAATAGCGCTGTGGTTGGTTCTAACCTGATTCCAACAATCGCACTTGGCATTCCTGGCAATATCGCGGCAGCATTACTTGTTGGCGCCCTAGTTATGCATGGTGTTGTACCGGGGCCTTTCATGCTGAGCATGCATGGGGAGCTTATTTATGGACTCTTCGCCTCCATGATTTTGGCGAATATTTTCCACCTTATAATTGGCCGGGCGGGTTTATCACTATGGGTGCAGTTTGCTCGTTATCCACGTCGCCTGATTTTGCCGCCAGTGCTCATGTTTTGTATCTTTGGTATTTACCTTCCGACCCAATCGCTTTGGGACGTCGGTGTAATGTTAGCTTTTGCGGGTCTAGGTATTCTTTTTACTCGTGCGCGAATTTCAATTGTGTGCACTGTCATCGGTTTTCTATTAGGAGGAATGTTTGAAACTTCTTTACGCCAAGCTCTCTTGCTTCATCAAGTAGAAGGGATCTCAATTCTGGCGAGCCCATTAGCACTAGTATTCTTGCTACTTACAATCGCCGTTCTTTCACGTGCAATATGGCGAAGCCAAAAGGAGAGTAACAAATCGGCATGACTAAAAAAAATCAGGATGCTGCCCTGTGCTCTTTATTAATACAGAAACTAAAAGAAGAGCGTCACCGCAATCCACAAGAAACCAAGCGTACTGCACTGCGGCTAGCTTTGATGGCAGCTATACGGGAAGGAAAGGTCAAGCCTGGAGAACGGTTACCATCAGAAAGCGAGCTGGCGAGAAGCCTTGAGCTTTCACTCGGCACAGTGCAAAGCGCACTGGGTCAGTTGCAGGATCTGGGGTTAATCGTGCGTCGACGCGGAGACGGCACTCGCATAGCGGATGCAGAACCGCTAGGCCCTAATATTTGGCATTTCCGCTTCCGTGTTGCCGCCACAAATCGTCCACTACGCCTGACACAGGTCAAGGTCGAGGTACTCCGCACCAATGAACGTGGCCCCTGGAGCGAACACTTGGGCCCCGGGCCTTACGTTGTCATTCGTCGACGTCTCACTGGTGATAACATCAACCTTGGTGCAGAAATGTACTTACCGCAGAGACTGATAAATATAGATGATATTGAATTGAGTGAATTAGAAGGCGTCAATCTTCGCATCTGCCTTGAAGCATTTTTGGGGCAACGCTCTCATCAAGCAAATACGCTCATTGCAATAAACCACCTCTCTCTCCGTCATGCTGCTTTGTTTGAAATGCGGCCTGATAACGCGACATTCTGTGTAACAGCCTGTACATCACTAGGCGATGGTAGCCCGTTCTACTATCAGGATATCTATGCACCTTCTGACTTGTTAATATTAGAAATTTAAAAGCACTGAATAGCCCCAACTTGATGGGCGCCACACTTAAGAGTTCAATCATGCTCACAAAGGGGTTGAACATAATGAACAGGCTTTTCAGCGAAGAGCAGATCATAGGTTTCTTGGGCGAAACAGAGCAGGGGCTTCATTAAGGAGCTATGGCATGAGCAGCGTGATCTTTTACAGGGAGGTGAACTAAGTTCGGCGGTATGAATGCTATGCCAGTGAAACTCTCTATATACTTTTGCATATTGGTCACGAAAGTTTACGAACTTTAAGCTAAAAGGCACCCAAGCGGGTGCCTTTTAGCCTTATTAATGATGAGAAATTAGAACTCTTCCCATTCTGCCACTTCATGCTTTTGCTGAGTGGCCTGGGGAGGGCGGCTAGGTGCTTGAGGTAGTGCAGTGCCTGTCCGCGCTTTATGTGCTGCCGTATAGGGTAGCGCAGAGTTCTCAGCGCCGCCTTCACTGAGCACAAACTCGCTCATCAGTTGATCCAGCCGTTGCGCATTATCGCGCATATTGGTGGCAAGCGTGGCGCTCTGGCTGACCATGGCAGCATTCTGCTGGGTCATCATATCCATCTCTGCCACTGCGGTATTGACCTGTTGGATGCCAGTGGTTTGTTCCCGGGCGCCGGCAGCAATCTCGGCGATCACATCCGACACTTGAGTAACGCTGTGGCGAATCTCCTTCATGCGATCAGCCGCCGCCTTGACAATATCACCGCCTTCTTTTGAATGACTCACGGACATATCAATCAGTGCACGAATATCATGTGCCGCAGATGCCGAGCGACTGGCGAGTGTGCGGACTTCGCTCGCTACAACAGCAAAACCACGGCCCTGCTCGCCAGCGCGGGCAGCCTCCACCGATGCGTTCAGTGCCAATATATTGGTTTGAAATGCAATCGAGTCAATCAAGCCAATAATGTCGCTTATTTTATTGGCCGAATCACTAATCGCGGCCATCTTGGCTTCCATTTGATTCATCGAATCGGTGCCACGTTCTGAGGCATTGGCGGCTTCTAGCGCGAGGCTATTCGCCTGTTCGGAGGCCTGGGAAGTATGCGCTACCGTGGAGTGAATTTGCTCCATTGAGGCAGACGTTTCCTGGAGGTTAGCCGCCGCTTGTTCGGTACGCGATGAAAGCTCATGAGTACCATCCGCCATATCGCTGGCATCGGATAATACCGTGCGAGCGTTTTGGCGCACTTCCTGAAGGGTAGACTGCATACGCTCGACAAAGGCATTAAAGCCGTGGGCGAGGTCGCCAATTTCATCCTGGGTTTTGGCTTCTAAACGGCGCGTTAAATCACCTTTTCCTTTGGCAATATCAGCCATGGCACTGGCGGTATGCTTGATGGGGGCAAGTGAGCGCCGCGCCGCATAGGCAACCACCACCAACAGCAATGCCAATAGCAGTCCACCCGCCAACAACAGCGACTGCAGCAGGCTATTAGTCACGGTGGTAAAGGCAGTGATGGGCACGGTGACCCCGACCACCCAGGAAGTGCCTTCCACTGGGCTCCACATGAGCACGGTCTGCTCACCGCTGGGCATGGTTATTTCACCGGAGCCTGCCGTGCCGCTGAGTATTTGCTGACTCAATGCATCCAGGCCTTGGTAGCCCTGCTGGTCGGCATCGGTGTAATTGAGCGACATGCGATACTCTTCAACCGGATGAGCAATGACTTGCCCCTGGCTGTCGATTAGCCAGCCGTAGCTGCCATCGCCAACATTAATATCGGAGGTAATATCAGATACGGCGGCCATGGAAACGGTCATGCCCAGCAGTCCCGCTCGATTGCCACGCTCATCGAATACAGTATCAGCGACAATAGCCGTTGGCAGGCCACTCACCATGGAGATAACCGGATCGCTTAGCAAACTATCCTGGGTGCCGTCAGTCACTAAGGCTTTGAAATAAGGACGTTCGGCTATCTCCAAGTTGACGCCTGCGTGAGTTAGGGTTGCTCCGGATGCGTCAGCAAAGAACAGTGACTCGATGGTGCCCCCTGGTGGGTAGCGCTTTTCGAGCCAAGCGCGGTGAGACGCAAGCGGCACGTCTTCCACCAAACGCTCATCCTGAGCAAGTACGGAGATCCAATTACGGTACCCGGTAATCCAGCGGCTGATTTCATCTGCCCGTGCTTCTACCTGCCGCTTACCGGCATTATCGATTAACGCTGGAATAGCCTGGTTAAGCTGTTGATTGACCACAAAGCCTAAAATGACGGCTACCACTAAGAGAGGTATAGCGACAGCGACCAGCAGTTTCTGCGTCAGTGAAAGACGAGAAATTTTTTTCATTTGTTGCCTCGATATGTTGGCCAGAAGCAAAGCACGAGGATGTTGATGAGTGCCATGCTTTGACTGTTTAATGGTTCCCTGGGTGTTATTCTTGCTACCGCTAATCATTAACGGCCGATCCTGCACTTGCTTAAATATTTGAGTTTTTTAATATCTTTTTGGCTTACATAGTAATGTTAAGCTAAAAGTCTGTTTTGGCTTTTAATGTAATTTTTGTTGTATTTTTGTATGGCGCTTGCGCGCTTCTTGTATTTTTTAGTGATTTTGTTAAATCATCGGGGTAGTCGACGTCAGTGCACACGCCTGGGTCGTTGAGAGAGACATAAATAACACGTTTGCTATGCTTTTTGATGACAGGACTTGCACCCCTGTCGTTTTCTAAAAGTGCCAGTTCGCTCCAGAATTTTCTTCCAAACACAACAGGATGCCCCGGATTTCCTTGGTGTAGCGGCTGTACAATACTGTCTGGAGTGGCCGTTTTTGTTAATACATTGCATGTTTCTTCGCTTACCCAGGGGAGGTCGGCCAACCATACTGCGGCAGCACGAAAATGATGTACGCTTTCATCGCTGCAGAGTTGTCTAAAAGCATCGCTAATACTGTAACCAAGGCCTAAATGACTGCGCTGACTAATAATAATGTGATTCGTTGGTATAAGGCCGAGTGACTGGGCGTTATCTTCGGGTTTGATAACAACACGGCTATTAGAAAAAGTTTTCTGAATAGTTCGTAAAGTGGAGCTAAGCAGCGTTTCCCCATTGCCTAACTTGGCGACTCTTTTATCGCTGCCAAAGCGGCTTGATTGCCCTGCCGCCATCACGATGACTATGATATCGCTACAAGGCATGGCGTTCTTTTCCGCGAGAGAGGCGAGCAATATCGGCCATCACGGCTAGCGCAATTTCAGCCGGTGTTTTGCTACCCAGATTAAGCCCAATGGGCATGGCAATTCTTGCTACTTGGCTTTCCGTCAGGCCGCCAGAACGTAGCAGTCGTTCGGCACGCTGCTGTGATGTCTGCTGAGAGCCCATAACGCCAATGTAAAAGGCTTCCGTTCGGACGGCTTCGATCATCGCTAAATCATCGATACGCGGGTCATGGGTCAAGGCCACAACGGCGGTATTGGCATGGCAACCGCCAGAGGCAATAAACACTGAGGGCAGTACCGCCTGCACCTCCACTCCGGCGACAGCAAAATTTTGCCTAGGCGCGTCTCTGGGGTCGCAGACAATCACTTCAAAACCAAGCGTTTGGGCAAACAGCGCACAGGGCGCAGAGACTGAAGAGATCCCCGCGATAATCAGCCGTAGCGCAGGGCCTATGCGAATATTGACGCTATCTGTATCGAAAGTAACGGTGGGCTCGGTGTTATTCGATGGGTTAAAGCGCTTGCCGCTGCCATCCAGTGTGATACAGCGGGTTAGCGGTTGGCGACCCAGTAGCGTGGCATGCATCACTTCTAGGTGAGTGAGGTTTTCGGTGTTGGGCGCTAGCCGTTCAACCAACACTTCAAGGCGACCACCGCAGGGTAAACGAATATTCGCTGAACCAGCGTCACCGCCATAGCGCACCCGTTGAACCGGTTCGTTAAACTCACCCTTTTGAAGCCTTGCGATAAAGTCTTCTTCGACACAGCCACCTGACAGTGACCCCAGATAGTCGCCTGTCGAACATGCGACCAGCATGGCACCCGGCTCCCGGGGGGCCGAGCCAAAAGTTTTCAGAACTGTGCATAGCCAAACGGTCAGCCCCTGGTTGGCCCATTTCAACGCATGTTCGATAACCTGTAGATCAAGATGGTGCATTAAATCGCCGCCTCCATGGGGAGTCGAAGGGCGGCTTTCAGTGCATCGCGAATGGTGTCAGGGGTAAAAGGGGGATGGGTAAAGCGTACCCCCGTGGCATCAAAAAGCGCGTTGGCAATCGCGGGAGCGCCGGGCAGTGAGGCGGACTCCCCAACACCGAGTGGGGGCAGTTCAGGGCGATCAAGCAGCATGACGTCGATGGGAGGCAGCTCCGAGAAACGCAGAATAGGGTAGCCGCCCCACTCTCTGCTGGTCGGTAAACCATCCTCAAAGGTTACCCGCTCCTTTAAAGTGCGGCTGAGCATCTGGATCACATTGCCATGCACCTGATGGCGAACGCCGGCGGGGTTCACCATCAAGCCTGCATCCTGGCCTACATATAAGTTCTCGACGACAACCCGCCCACTCTTCACATTGACTTTTAGCTCAATCACCCAGGCGGCGAGCGCGGCGCCAAAGCCGGGAAATTTACTATGTACGTACTGAGCGTAAGCGAAGCCTCGGCCGTAGCGCCACTCGCCATTGCTACTCGGATTGGCGTTAGCGGTGCAGGGCTTCCAGTTCGCACGTTCGGCTAGCGCTTCGACAAGCTCGCAGGCGCGGTTATCGGCTAAGTAGCGCAACCGATAGGCGACAGGATCTTCACCCGCCAAATAGGCGAGCTCATCAATATAGCTTTCGTGGGCGAAGGTGCTGGGCAGCGCCGAGACACCACGCAGCCAGGAGGCGCGCACCAGGGTCGGGACGTCGTCGCACACTATTTGGCGATGAGGGTAGCGGTAGGGCGGCACTGATGTTCGATCCCCCATTTCAAAGGGGATATCAATCGGTGAGGCAGCGCCGGTCAGCAGTAGTGCCAGGGTGGGCGCACTGTTAGAGGGGTAGCGCGTATTAAAGCGATAGCCTGCTGGGCTGCCATCTGCGTTCAAGCCGCCCTGGATGGCCATATACTGAGCAGCCCCTTTAGGCTCCCAGGTGTGCTCCTGCTCACGGGTTAGTTGCACACGAACAGGTCGACCCACCGCCTGAGAGAGCAGCACTGCATCCGCGCCAACGTCGTCGGCGCAGTTGCGGCCATAGCAGCCTGAGGTTTCCATGCGGGTAATGGTGATAACGCCTTCATCCAAACCGGTAAGGCGGGCGAGGTCGGCGCGCAGGCTGTGTGGATTTTGGGTGCCCGACCATACGTGAAGGCCATCTTCGTTGGCATCGGCGACAGAGCACGAAGGGCCGATGGAGCCATGCAGCTGGAATGGCCACACATAGTGACGATTGAGCGGATGCTGTGCGGCAGCCAGAGCGTTATCGAGATCACCCTCTTCGAGGAGTATGCGCTGCTTGCTGGGCAGGTCGAGCAGTGCTTGCCCTATGTTGTCCAACTGAGGCAAGCCTTCGATTGGGCGCCACTGGATCTTTAGCTGTTTGGCTGCGGCGGCAGCCTGCTCTTCACGCTCGGCCACCACGCCAACAAAGTCACCGACCACCACGACGCTTATCACACCTGGCAAATGCGCCACAGAGCTTTCATCTACCGCGATTAAACTGTTGCCAATAAAGTCGCCGCTATCATGGCCTACATAAGGCGGACGAATCACTCGCCCATGCAGCATGTTGGGCAGGCGTAGGTCGTGGATAAAAGTCAATTGCCCGGTGGCCTTGGCGGGTATATCCACGCGGGAGGTCGATTGGCCGACCAGGGTATAATGGCTGACCGGCTTAAGCGGCACCTCATCGGCAAGCTTTAACGCATGACGGGTACCTAGCAGTAACTCCCCAAAGCTAACGGGTGAGCGGTTATTATCACTTGGCGTAATAGCGCCGTTCTGGCAGCTAAGTAGTGAGCGCTCAGTGTCAAAGTGCTTTGCTGCCAGGGTTAATAGGTACTCCCGCGCCTGTGCCGCAGCTCGGCGTAAAGGCTCGGCAGTGATCTGAATCGATGCACTGGCTATGGTGGGGCCTTGGTTGGGGGCTTCAACGGAGTTGCCCAGCACCATGGTGACGCTGTCGAACGCGACGCTGAGCTCTTCTGCAACAATTTGAGCGAGCGCCGTGCGTATGCCCGTGCCCAGGTCTACGTGGCCGTTGAAAGCCACGATATGACTATCGCTCAGTACGGCAATGAATATCTCAGGCTCATGTGGGGTGAAGTTTGAGTGTGTACCTGGCTGTCCGGGCGCGGGCTTGGGGGGCGTAACCGGGTCGCGATAGATCACCAGAACATCAGACCCATACAGCAGTGACTCTCTTGTATAGTCTGATTTATCAGCCATGTCTGCCTCCCACGCTCGCGTTTACGATGATCAGTGCGGATGAATTTTAGGTGATGAAAGAGCGATAACTAAGGTAAAATTATAGCGTGTACGCCATAAAAGCATGATGAATTGATCCAGCGCAAGGAGTATTTCATACGTTGATGCATCATTTTGTTAAGCAGTGCCATACTCGATACACGACGTCGCCAATAGATTAAGGATATGGAATGACAACGGATAGTGCGTTCAAACACTCGTCTTCCGGCGAGCACTCTACGCCTTCAGAGCAAGGGTATGATTTTTCTGAGCAAGTAGGGCATCTACTGCGTAAAGCCTACCAGCGGCATACGGCTATTTTTCAGCGCTACAGCAGCGATAAACAGCTCACGGCCATTCAATTTGTAACGCTGTGCACGGTGATGGAGCGCGGCCCCAGCTCGTTAACCGATATCGTCAACGCCACGGCGATTGATCCCGCCACTATCCGTGGCGTCATTAAACGTCTTAAAGCGCGGGGGTGGATCTCGCTAACCACCGACCCTAATGATCAACGCAAAGTCATGGTCGTGATCACTGAGGCCGGGGAGACATTAGTCGAGGCTATGGTGCCCAGTGCCAAGCAAATTAGCGATCAGACCATGAAAAATCTCAACCCGGCAGAGCGGGTTGCCTTAATGCATCTGCTGGAAAAAATGAACGCGGACTGATGACTCAACAGAGACGTCCGCTTCACCTGCGTTTTCGGATACTCCTAACGCTTCATTAAGTATCCCAGTGTTTCATCCAGTCCAATCACATCGCCATATTTGCTATCGATATCAAACAGGTTAGCTTCATGGGGCGCGGGGTGACGGTCACCCACGCAGTCACGCACGACCATCACCCGAAAGCCGTGCTGTACGCCATCAACAGCGGTGGCGCGAATGCAGCCACTGGTGGAACAGCCGGTAATGATGAGTGTATCGATACCCATGGCGACCAGTGTGGAGGCAAGCGAAGTTCCAAAGAACGCGCTGGCATACTGCTTGGTCATTACCAGCTCATCTTCACGGGGGGCCACCTCGGGGCAGAACTCGGCGTAAGGGTTGCCCGCCACCATCGCCCGCATGACCGGCGCCTTCTTGACCCAAATGCCACCATCGATTTGATCCGGGGCGTGATACAGGATGTTGGTGTGGATAACAGGCGTGCCAGTGCGCCGTGCGGTATTGAGTAGCGGAGGCATATTGGCCACCGCATCCACCACGCCCTGGGCAAATAGCGGCGAACCTGGTGTGGTGTAGCCTTGCATAAAATCAACCACCAGCAGCGCGGGCGTTTTGCCAAAACCGATGCGCCCATCCCACACGCCTCGGTAGTTGTCCGTGGCAGTGTTATCGCTAACGCCATCGCTGTTATCAGTCGTGTGTGGCGACATGGTCGTCTCCTTAATCAGCACTCTATATCGTCAATAAGTACCTGATCTTGTTAGTAAGCCCCTGACAAGAGGGCGCCCGCGCCCGGTACGATGGGCTCCAGGTCGAGTGCCTTGAGCATGGCATAGGTGGTCGCGATAGCTGCGGTAACCACCGGCTTGCCGGTCAGGGCTTCGACCTTGGCGACGGCCGGTAGTGATGGCATTTGCACACAGGCTGACAAGACGATAGCGTCCACGTTACTTAAATCGAGACTGGCGACGATCTCGGGAAGATTGGCGGGATCGTGGCGAGCGACATCCAGGTTATTGGGGATCTCAAGCGCTCGGTAGTCGAGCACGTCAATGCCTTCCTGACGTATGTAGTCGACCACCATTTCGGTCAGCGGCTTCATGTAGGGGGCCACTACCACCACGCGCTTGGCTTTCATCACACCCAGGGCATCAACCAGAGCACCGGCGCTGGTGACCACCGGCGTGTCGCAACCGTTCTCTTCGGTGCGGCTGCGCAAACGCTTTTGCGACTCTCGGTGGTAGCCGGGCCCCATCGCCATAATGGCAACCAGGCAGGCATACCCCATCACATCCACCGCTGCATCAGAAAGCTCCAGGGCGCAGCGATCCGACTCTGCATCCATGGCAGCCAGTTCGTCCTTGCTGACGTTCTTCATGCGCATGCGGCTGGAGTGAAAGGTAAAGCGTTCCGGGCGGATTAACTGCCGCGCCGTAAGCATGGCGGGTATTTCGGTCTCCATGGTGATATTGGAGCTGGGGACGATCTGGCCGATACGGTAGCTTTTGATCTCGTTCTTTATATAGTTGCTGGTCATGGTATTTGGCCTCTCTTAGAGCTCGCTGCCCAGGAAGTCTTCAAACGCGGCAAAAAAACCGTCGAAGTCATCCCAGGGAATCATGTGACCCGCTTTTTCCGCGGTAGAAATACGAACCGTCGGTAGAAGGGCGCGTATTTCGGCGCGATCTTCATCCTGGATAACACCGCCTTTGCCTGCACACATCAGCAGCGTGGGCACTTTGATAGCGGGGAAATCCTGGTGGATATCGACGCTGTGGAACTCTTCAAACGCCTGAACAATGGCGGGCTCAAAGCAAGTATGTAACCACTCGGCGCGTAACCGCAGCTGCTCGTCGCTCCAGGTGGGGCAGTAGTGGCGCATGGTCTCGATATCGGCACCACGTGTGCAGTCTCGAATCGAATCCACGTACCAGGGCAGCTTGCTGGGGTACTCACGGCGTCCTGGCCCTGAAACCGGTGGGTCGATAAGTACCAGTTTGTCGATTCCCGTGGCGCCGCGACTCATGGCGCGTAGCGCAAAGCGCGCCCCCATGGAGTGGCCCGCCAGAATGACATTGCTCAGACCCAGCGCATCGATAAAGGCGATCACATCGTCGGCGCAAGTGTCGGTGTCATAATCGAGCTCGGGTCCGGTAGACGACAAGCCGCGTCCACGAACATCCAGCACATAAGTGTCGAAATGCTGGCCGAGCCGCTCGGCCACAAAACGCCAGGTGATGGCTGGGCTGGTAATGCCCGGTATCAGTACCAGCGGTTGGCGCGAAGTCTCGGCGCTGTCGGCAAAGCGCAGGTAGTGCTGACGAATACCATTGGCGTGCACGTTGGCGCCATAGAGATAGGTGCTGTTCATGCTGGGCTCCCTTGACTGGTTGGTTGCTTCAGCGGTACTTCAAAGGGGTCATAGGCGAATACCCAGGCCGGGTCTTCGTCTTCCCGTAACCAGGTATTGTCGTGGGAAACCTGCTGAACCCGCGAGGCGCGTTCAAAACGGTTGGTGCGGTAAAGTTCGAATGCCTGCTGGTAGTGCTCGGCGCCTACTTCCTCCAGGCAGCGTACCAGCATGGCGGCATCCTCGATGGCCATGGCAGCGCCCTGGGCCATATGAGGCTTCATCGGGTGGCAGGCATCGCCCAGCAGCACCAGTCGATTTTCATGCCACAGTGGCAGCGGGTTGCGCTCCAGCAAGGGCCATTTGGTGACGGTTTCAGTGCAGTCAATCAGCGCTTGTACGGTGGGGTGGTAACCCTCGAATGCTTTGCGCATCTCTTCCCGTGAGCTGTCGACGAAGGAAGTGCCGTGGTTCCAATCGGGTTCAGGCACGCCGGTCACGTAGTAATACTCCTTCTCGTCGCCGGTCACGAAGTACACCATCATGTGCCGGTCTTCCGACCACCACTTCACGCAGGCTTCGAAATCCAGGTCATATGCCTTGAGTTTTTCGGCAGAGATAATTGCCCGGTGAGCGACCCAGCCGCTATAGATCGGAGCCTCTGGGCCCAGTAGCTTCTCGCGCAGCCGAGAATTGACACCGTCTGCGCCGATTACCAGGTCGGCCTCTTCCGTCGAACCGTCAGCGAAGGTCATGACGACCTTGTTGCCGCTGTCGTCGACATCGACCAGGCGCTTATCGAAATATAGGTTGTCCTGGTCGAGCGTGCTGACCATCAATTCGTGCAGATCACCACGGTGTACGGTGATGTAGGCCGCCCCATAGTTTTCGCGAGCAAACTCGCCTAGCGGGATGCGAGACTGATATTCGCCGGTCATGCCGTTGCGGCTGAACCAGTAATCGGGGTGTGAGCCCATGGCATTGAGCTTCTCTTCAATACCAATGCGGCGCATTACTTTCATCACGTTGGGGCCAAGGTGAATGCCTGCCCCAAGGCGCGCAAACGCTGGTGCCTGTTCGTACACCTTGGTGGGGTAACCCGCTTTCTGCAGTAGTGCGCCTGCAGCGGCGCCGCCAAGGCCCGCGCCAATAACGGCTATGGTGGGTTTATTGTTCATATCCTGGTTTCCTCGCTGTTTTATTCGCCTATCACTCGTTTCTAAATGCGTTCGTGAATGCTATAAAACAACGTATACACCATTTATTTTTTGGTCAAGAATTAGTTTCGAAATTATTTTTTTACGAAAACAAGACGGTATTTTTAAATAAATGTATGAATTTAATGGATTTATTGATGTTTTTTTGGTTTTGTGCAAAAACTTGAACAACGTGTACATTGAGTGCTATACGTTTATTAGGCTTGTTTTTATAGCGTACGCACCTTTAATGCTCGATGGGTATTAGCTCTGCACTTAGCTGGTGCAAGTCGATTGGCCGTATGTGAAAGGTAGATGAAAATAGGCTGGTTTAAGGTGCTACGAAGCGTGTTTGGCAGGCAGTATTTATTAGTAACATCTAAGTCATATCCAAGCCCTATCCAGAGCAAGAGTGCGGGCTTAACAATAACGATGATGATCCCCTATGACGCTAAAGCTAACTATCAATGGGCAAGAACATGAGCTGGCCGTGCCGCCGCAGACACCATTGCTCAATGTGTTGCGTAACGACCTGGCGCTCAATGGGCCCAAGTATGGCTGTGGTTTGGGTGAGTGCGGGGCATGCAGTGTATTGATTGATGGCATGGCAGCACGCACCTGCGTGCTGCCCGTGTCTGCTGCCGTTGGTCATGAGGTCACCACCCTTGATGGTCTTTCCCAGGGCGGTGAGCTTGACCCTGTACAACAAGCCTTTATCGATGCTCAGGCAGCCCAGTGTGGCTACTGTTTGAACGGTATGATCATCACTGTTCGTGCGCTGCTAAATCATAATACCCAACCCTCTGCGCAGCAGATTCGCACCGCTTTAGAGCATAACCTCTGCCGATGTGGCACCCATGTTGAAATTCTCCAGGCAGCGGAGCGTGCCGTGGTCATTAACGCGGCCGCGTTGCAGGAGGCTTCTCATGAGTGAAGGGTCGATGCTCCATGGCCAGCAAAAACAGGCCGGCATCCCCGCGCTGCTAGCGCAGGCACGTTTTGGTGTCGTCGTGCGTCCACCTTACTACCGGTGGAATGGTGAGTGTTTTGAGAGTGATCGCTTAGTTGGCGTCGATAGCAGCAGCATTGCCTCACTATCTGGATCTATTGAAGTCGTGGTGGAAGGGAATTTTGTGGGGGTGGTTGCCGATAGTTTGGCCTTGGCGACCGATGCTGCTAAACAGCTGAAGGTTGAGTGGCAGGCCGTTCACCAGACGCCCGAAAAAGCGCCTGAAAGCGATCAAGCGCCCTCTGATTCGCCTCTTGTAAGGCCTAGCCAGTCGTACATGCATTCGAACCATGGGTATGGCTGGCCGAGTCGCATGCGCTGGGGCAATCACCCCAGCTGGGTAATTGCCGATTGTGGCGACCAACAATTGAGTGTGTGGGGGCAAACCGTCACCCCTGCGGCGCTTAAACAGAATCTAAGCCGGTTAACCGCGCTGGATATTAGCCAGATTGAGCTTTACGGCGCCGATGGTGAACACGCATCAAATCAGGCCTCAGGGCTGGGTCGCCATTGCGGTGACGATGCCGCCGTGGATGCGGCGTTGATGTCGCGGACGGTGGGCGGCCCGGTAGCCGTTTGGCTCGATGCCCGCTACGCCAAAGATGTTCAGGCATTGGGCCAAGCGCAGCGAATTACCCTAAACGCGGATATTGCCAGTAGTGGTGAGATAGCCCGTTATCATTATCAGCAGGCCAATCTCACTGGTGAGGTGGCTGCCGTAGGGTTGTTGTTAAGTGGCAGGGCCGCGATAACAACGTCCAGCGCTGAGGCCACCGCCGGCGAGCAAGACACAACGCCGTTCTCGCCCTATGTATTTCGCGACCAATACCTTGCCGCACGCTCCCAGCCAGACTCGCTCTCCACCAATTCCACCTTGATGGGTATACAGCAGACGTTCGCTCGGGAATCTTTTTTAGATGAGGTTGCCCGCGAGAGTGACCAAGACCCTGTCGCGCTGCGACTTCGACATCTTGACGATGCGCGTGGTATTGAGCTGATTGAGTCCGTTGCTAAACGGGCCGAGTGGCAAAGGGCGTTCAATCCATCAGCGGACTCTTTACCCCAGGATCTATTGCGCGGGCGGGGTTTTGCCTACTCTCAACTACCTGACCGTGAACAACGCGTGGAATCGGGAGTGCGCTCTGCCTGGATTGCCGATGTGGAGGTCAATCGCGTTACCGGCGATGTTCAGCTTACCCGTTTGGTAGTTGGTCAGGACGTCGGCTCTGATGTGGATACTGATCGCCTTCAGCAAACGCTACAGGCCCGGGTCTTGGGTGAAGCGCGCCCCCTTTTGGGGCAGGCACCCAGTTTCGACGAGTGGGGTGACGGCAGTCGTACACTGACTAAAAGTGAATATTCAGCAGGATTACCAACCACCCCTTCTTCGCCGAGCCCTGTTGAGGAAGGTGTTAATCAAACCGTCGGTGAAGACGTATTAACCGGTGCGGAGCTATCGCCGGGTGTTGCGGTAATAGCCAATGCGCTTTTTGATGCCACCGGCCTGCGTTTTCGCCAACCACCGTTTACCGCCAAGCGCGTGCGCCAGGCACTCGAAGCTTCGTCCACCGAGGAGGCAGGGAGCCCATCTAAATTGAAACCGCCGCGGTCAACGAAACGGCGCTGGTTAGCCGCCGCAGCGTTTACCACCATTGCGGGCACTGCGGCCATGGCATGGCCGTGGAAAGGGGCCATTGCGCCTGTCTCTCGGCCAGCCGCCAATCTCTATTCTGCCGAGACCATTGAGCGCGGGCGACTCGTTGCGGCTGCAGGTGACTGCGCGGCGTGTCATACCACCGAAGGTGGCGTGACCAATGCCGGTGGGCGTGGGTTTGAGACACCTTTCGGGACGCTCTACAGCACTAACATTACACCGGATGAGGCGACGGGGATTGGTCAGTGGTCTTACGCAGCCTTTGAGCGCGCCATGCGCCACGGCATTAGCCGTGATGGCAGCCACCTTTATCCCGCGTTCCCCTATACGGCGTTTGCTAAGATCAGTGATGCCGATTTACAGGCGCTTTACGCCTACTTAATGGCTCAGCCCCCCGTGTCGACTGAAAAAAAAGCCAATGCGCTCACTTTCCCCTTCAGTGTGCGTAGCTTAATGGCAGGCTGGAATACGCTTTATCATGACGCAACTCCTTTCCAGCCTGACCCCATGCAGAGCGAACTGTATAACCGGGGCGCCTACCTTGCCGAAGGATTAGGCCACTGCAGCGCTTGCCATAGTCCCCGCAATGCCATGGGCGCTGAGAAAAGCGGCGAGGCGTACTTTGCCGGTGCCTTTGTAGATGGTTGGGAAGCACCACCGCTTAATACGCTGTCGCGTGCGCCCATCCCGTGGAGTGAAACATCGCTTTACGACTATCTGCGCCACGGTGAATCTGAGCTTCACGGCGTTGCCTCTGGCCCTATGGCCCCGGTGGTAGCGGGGCTGGCTGAGCTGCCTGAATACGATGTGCGGGCTATTGCCCACTATGTGGCCGCCCAGATGCAGGCGCCCACAAGTAATAGCGATGCGGCCGTGGCAGACGCTACGCAGCGCGTGACCAGTGCAGCTGTTAGCTCAACAGAAATGGAGGCAGGGGAGCGGCTCTTCGAGGGCGCCTGTGCGGCGTGCCATGTCGATTCTGGCGTTCCTACCTTTTCGAGGGCGGGCACTAATCTGGCGCTGAATACCAATTTACACAGCGATCATCCCGATAACGTTATTCAGTCAATTTTGGGGGGTGTCCACGCCGAACACATTCCCGGTATTGGTAGCATGCCCGGCTTTGCCGACAGCTTTAGTAATACCCAGGTCGCTGATTTGACGACCTATCTCCGAGCGCGTTTTGCCCCAGAGAAAGCGCCTTGGCAAAAAGTAAAACAACGTATCGCAGATATACGCCAGCCTCACCACAACAACACTCACTCTTCTCCCTGACGTAATAAAACGAGGTGGATTATGAAACGCAGTAAATGGATATGGCTAGTATGGGCAGTGGTCCTGCTGAGCTACCTGGTGCCTTATACCCTCTTGAGCGGTGTCGCGCTTTGGTACGGCAGTTTCCTGTTCTGGATGTTGGCAGGGTTGGCCATCATTGCGCTGAATGTGTTTATCACTAAAGACTTTGAGGAGCACAGCAATGACTGAGTCACTTATCTGGTGGTCCATTGCCATCTACTTATTGATCGCTATTGGCATTGCGATTATGTCTCGCCAAGGCCCTTCCGAAAGTATGTCGGGATACTTCCTGGGTAACCGACAAATGAACGGCTTTGTCTCGGCGCTGAGCTACAGTGCCACGACGTATAGCGCATTTATGATGGTGGGCTTGGCAGGTCTTACCTATGCAGGCGGCGTTGGCGCGCTCGGTTTTGAAATCATCTATTTCGCCGGTGTCTCTCTGGTGGCTGTTTTCGGTCCCAAATTCTGGGCAGTCGGCAAGAAGTTCGGCTATGTGACGCCCAGCGAGATGCTGGGCCACCGCTACAACAGCAAACATGTGGCCATGGCTGTCTCGATTGCCAGTTGTATCTTCCTGATTCCCTACTCGGCCGTTCAGCTCGCGGGTGTCGGTTACCTGTTGCAGGGGATTACTGATGGCGCGATTACCTTTACTACCGGGGTGGTGCTGGCCACGGTGATCGCTATCTTCTTCTCCTATATCGCGGGGATTCGTTCGGTGATGTGGACCGACTCGCTCCAGGCCATCATGATGATTGTTGCCTCAACCCTGGTGGCCTTCCTGGTGATCCAGGGCTTGGGTGGTTTCGGCGCACTATTCGATACGCTGGCAACGGAACATCCGCAGTCACTCACGGTGCCTGGCCCTGGCCTGTTCAGCTTTGTCACTTTCCTGGGGCTCACCATTCCCTGGTTCTTCTTTAGTATCTCCAACCCACAGGTCAGTCAACGCCTGTTTATGCCCTCCTCGCTGCGCTCCATGCGCCACATGCTGATTGGCTTCCTGGTGTTTGGTTTTATCTACACCATGGTCTCTGTGCTTTGGGGTTTCTCTGCCTTAGCCGCTTTCCCAAGTCTTGCAAGTGCAGATTTAGCCACGCCCACGCTGTTGGCCTCGGAGTTTGTACCGCCAGTGCTTGGCGTCATCGTAATGATCGGCATCATGGCCGCCGCCGTCTCCACCATCGATTCGATCATGCTGACCCTGGCGTCCATGGTCTCCCGCGACGTCTATGCGAACGTTAAACCGAACGTCAGTGAAAAGCGCCAACTGCTGGTGGGCAAGTTCGTGGTGCCGGTGATCGCACTGATGGCGCTGGCCTTTGCCGAGCTGCAGCTTGACCTTATTGCGGTGCTGTCGGTGGCTGCTTCCTCTGGTCTGGTAGCCATGGTGCCCGCCCTTATCGGTGCCTTCTATTGGAAGCGCGGTACTGGCGTCGGTGCACTGGTAAGCGTGGTGGGCACCAGCGCCTTTGTACTGCTGATGTATGCCACTGGTAATTCACTGCTGGGCCTGCCCGCCGGTGTATGGGGCATTGTGGTCGCTAGTGTGCTGTTTGTTGGCGTTAGTTTAGCCACCAAGCCTCATCAAGCCACCACGGATGCTTTCTTTGCGGCTATCTCTGAAGAGCTGAGCAAAAAGCGCAGTACTACCACCGATCAAGCGACGAAAGAGGCGGCTGCCTAATTGACGTTCAGCTTTGACCCGATAACACCATAGAGCGCTTGGTGTGCCCAAAGGCGAGCACGAGCGCTCTCAGCTAACACTTCCCGGTACGTTACAGCTGTGCTTTCGCCTGGGGAGTTAGGAGACTTTATGGATCACGCAAGCTTTGCCGAAATTTGCCTCCATCAGCTAAAAATGTCCGGCGTACATGAAGGCGAAAAACTCGTCGTACTGACCCAGGGCAGCGAACGCCTTGATTATGCGGATGCCTTTATGGCGGCGGGGCAGCGTTTAGGCGCCAATATGTACCACATGCGGTTACCCGCGCCGTTACCTACCGGCGGCTGGGCCGTGGGAGCAACGGGGCTTGCTAGCATGCCCGATGCGGTGGAAGCGCTTAAAAACTGCGACATGTTGATCGATTGTATTTTCCTGCTGTTCTCTCCCGAACAAATGGCGATCCAAGCCGCGGGTACGCGTATATTGACGGCGGTTGAACCGCCAGAACTGCTGGCCAGAATGTTGCCCACCAAAGAGCTAAGGGAAAAGGTCGAACTGGCCGCCGCGCTGCTGGAAAAAGCCAAAGTGATGCGCATCACCTCGCCCCACGGCACGGATGTCACCTACCAACTGAATACTTATGAGACGGTTGCTGAGTATGCCTGTACCGACGAACCGGGGCGTTGGGATCACTGGCCCTCTGGCTTTGTGTTCACCGGCGGTGATGACGATGGCGTTGATGGCACCATTGTGGTGGCGCCGGGCGATATTCTGCTTCCCCAAAACATGTATGTTCGAGAGCCTATTACCTACACCATTGAAAAGGGCTGGATTACCGATATACGTGGTGGGCTCGATGCGGAGCTAGTGAAATCCTATATGGATAGCTTTAACGACCCGCGCGGCATGGGCATGAGCCACGTAGGCTGGGGCATGAACCCTAATGCCAAATGGCACCGCATGGTGCCGGGGGAGTTCCCGGGTGGCATGGGGATGGAACCGCGTAGCTTTTATGGCAACGTAATGTTCTCCACCGGCCCTAACAGCGAACTGGGCGGGTCTAACGATACCGCCTGCCATCTGGATATTCCCATGCGCAACTGCTCGCTCTTCCTGGACGATGAGCCCATCGTCATTGATGGCGATATCGTCGTTAAGGAACTGCAGATGGCTAGAAGCTAGCGCTCTTGAGACACGAGATACTGATAAAGCCCCTGGTTCGGGGCTTTTTTACTTTAGTGCCAAACCGTTAGCTGATGTCGGTAATCATCTTGCGCTTGGCTGGCGCTGGCAGGGGTTAACCAAACCTGGGTGCCGGGTAAACACTGGGCCAGCGTAGCGCAGGCGATGGGGGTGAGGGCGCCTAGGCGCGGGTAGCCGCCGATTGTCTGGCGGTCATTCATCAGCACAATTGGCTGGCCGTCCGGCGGCACTTGAACTGCTCCCAGCGGAATGCCTTCGGAAATAATGCCCTTTAGTGAGCCGTGTAGGGCTGGGCCGGTGAGGCGTACGCCCATCCGGTCGGCGCGATTATCCACTGTCCAGGGTTGGTTGAACGCCTGGAAAAGTGCATGGCCACTGAAGGAGGCGATTTGCGAGCCGAGCACGATGGGTAAGCGGCAGCCAGACGCAGGCATGCGCGGGCCCTGGCTTTCAGGAATGCGCCGCACTGCCGGAGCGGTGCCTTTCCAGGTTAACCGGTCGCCCACTTTTAGCGGTTTGCCATCTTCCTGTAAGCCCCCCAATTGCTCGCGGGCAGTGCAGGAGCGGCTGCCCAGCACTTCTGGCGCATTTAGCCCGCCGGGAAAGGCGAGATAGGCGCGCAAACCCTGGCGCGGTTGGCGAAATACCAGGCGCTGGCCCGGCAGTAGCTTGAAACTGGTATTGGGTGCAAACGGTTTGCCATCCAACTGGGCGTCTAGATCGGCGCCGGTCAACGCCAGACGCACTTCGCGTTCGGTTTCAAAGCTCAAGCCGCCGCCCATGACGATTTCCAGCGCAGCGCTGTTTAAAGCGTTACCCAGCAGCCAGTTAGCCCAGCGAAAAGAGATCCAGTCGGCAGCGCCGCCCTGAGTAACGCCTAAGTGGCCGACGCCAAATCGTCCGGCATCTTGAATCAGCGTTAGTGGTCCCGCTTGCTTAACCACCAGCCCCTTGTGTGCTTCATTCATGGTGACGTGACTCATGGGCGCTCCTCCATGGGCGTGGTATCGCCACCATCTGCTTCAAACTCTTCCCGGGAGATCGCTCTAAAGCGCACCTTATCGCCGGGGCGAAACAGGGGATCGCCACGTTTGGCGTGCTCGAATAGCGGCACGTTGGTGCGCCCTAGAATATTCCAGCCGCCCGGCGAGAGCAGTGGGTAGATCGCGGTTTGACGATCGGCAATCCCCACGCTACCTGCTGCGACTTTACGGCGCGGCGTTTTCAAGCGCGGCGTAGCGAGAGATTCGTCTACCAAACCCATAAAACCGTAGCCGGGGGCAAACCCCAGCGCGAACACGCAGTAGTCGTGGTTGCAGTGCTGCGCTATCAAGTCATCAATGCTTAAGCCTGCGCGTTTGGCGACCATGGGTAACTCGGGGCCCACGCTTTCGTCGTACCACACCGGGATATCGTGCAGCTCACCGGCTTGAGTATCCACAGGGGTAAGACCAGAAAGCGCCTTGTGAATAAGTTGAATCGCCTCGCTATGGGTTAACTGCTGGCAGTCGTAATGCAGCAACAGCGTGGTGTAAGAGGGCACTAGATCAATTAACGCTGAACCAAAGGTGCTACGCAACTTTTGGTCGGCAGCGATGACCCAGGCCATATTGGCCTCATCGATGGTGTCGAACAATCGCACCATCAGGGCGTCCATCGCGGCAGTTTCAACTCTTCTTTCACTAATGGGTTTCACGCCTGCTCCAGCGCCTGAAAGGCCTCGCGAATAGCGCGCACGGCGGCCACTGACTCGGGGTTGTCGCCATGAACGCAGAGCGTATCGCAGGGTAAATGCAGCGTTGTGCCGTCGAGTGCGGTGAGCGGCTCGCCTTTGGCCAGCTTGATGGCTTGATTGACGATGGTGTTCTGGTCGTGGTGCACAGCGTTAGGCAGCCGTCGTGAGGCCAAGTGGCCGTTACCGTCATAAGCACGGTCGGCAAAGGTTTCGAACCAGAGGGTAATGCCCATTTTGGCGGCCAGCTCGCGATGTGGTTCGGGGTCCGCGGTGGACATAATCATTAACGGCAGGCTGGCGTCATACGCACGTACCGCGCGCATGACGCCTTCGAGCAGCGCCGGGTTGGCAGCCATGTCGTTGTACAGCGCACCGTGCGGTTTGATATAGCTCAGTTGGGTGCCTTCGGCTTGGCAGATGCCCGCCAAAGCTCCCACTTGGTAGAGCACCATATCTTCCGCTTCTTCCGGCGAGCAGGCCATTGAGCGGCGGCCAAAGCCCATCAAATCCGGATAACCCGGGTGCGCGCCAATGCGCACGCCATTTTGAACCGCTAGTTTGACGGTGCGGCGCATGACATGGGGGTCGGAGGCATGGAAGCCGCAGGCGATGTTGGCGCAGTCGACGAAAGGCATCGCATCGGCATCCAGGCCGAGGTGCCAGTTGCCGAAACTTTCGCCCATATCGCAATTAAGCAGGGGGATGGCCATAGCGACTCCTATGTCGATGCAGTGGGTGCGCTTGATTGGTTAGCGCTGAATTGTAGTCCACCACCAATATATGAACATGGCTTGCCCAGTGCCAATCGTTTTTGACGATACTAACTATCGGGTGCTTCTATCATATTGTTATTTATTGGAAAAAGGGTTGACGCTTGGGCACGATACGCTTATCACATTAGGAGCGGGGCGTGATAATAACGTTGGTGACATAGCGCTGCTGGGATTGGTCTTAAAGTTGCATAGTGGTCTTAAAGTTGCGTAGTGGTCTTCAAGTTGCATAGTTATCAGGTCGTCATGAGCCGTAGCACTCCGCCGGTCTCTTTGCGTATCAGCACAGCAGTGTTTTTACTCCAGTAAGTCATATTTGTAGGCGAGTCACTATGCTCGATTTTAAAGAACTTGAGGCGTTCGTATGGGCAGTGAGGCTCGGCTCCTTCCGTAAGGCGGCGACCCGCCTGCACCTTACTCAGCCCTCTGTTTCTGAGCGTATTTCACGCTTGGAAACCACAGTAGGAGAGCTGCTGCTGGAGCGTGCCGCCCGGCCTATTCAGCCGACTATGCGAGGCCGCGAGTTCTTTGTGCATGCTGAGCGGATGCTGCACCAGCGTGACGAGGCGATGAAGCTTTTCGATGACGAAGAGGCGTTTTCTGCACCATTGCGGCTCGGCACGATTGAAACCATCGCCCATAGCTGGTTTCCCGAATTTATGCGCCGTTTAACCGAGCGGTATCCGCGTTTGACCATTGAACTGACGGTCGATTACTCGCCGGTGCTCAATGAGCGGCTACTGGGCAACGAACTGGATATTGTATTGGCGATGAATGGCTATTCACCGCAAAAGCAGATCGAGTACGAGTCCTTGAGCCCTTATGAAATGGGCATGTTTGTCTCTCCGCGGCACGTCAAGCAACTGGGCGAAAGTGCCGACACTTGGGGCAAGCAGTTGCCGTTTATTTCATTTGGTAAGCAGGCTCGTCCCTATGCAGAGTTAGTGAGTTATTTGGCAGAGCAGGGAATCGCTAATCCTCGTATCCATAGCGTCAGCACACTAATGACCATTGTACGAATGACCACCGAAGGGTTGGGGATTGGCGCGCTGCCTGTCGCCACTGTGCTGGATGAGTGGCAGCGAGGGGAGCTCTACCGTCTCTCGCTACCGGTGCCGTTACCGGCCATGCACTATGATGTGATATGGCGCAACGCTAACCACCCGCGCTTTTGTCGTGGCGTTGCCCGATTGGCTCAGCAGTGTGCCTGCAGCTATGCTCAGGCGCGCCGTGCCGATATGACAACAACACTTTTCTCCGGGCGCTGGGTTACTGCCAGTGCCTCCTCTGGTACCACCGAAGCAACACACTATTAGCACCATACTATTAATAGAAATAAGAGGGTTCTTATGATGCGCAAGACAATAACGACTTCATTGCTCCTGGCGACCGCCTGCGGTTTAACGGTGACGGCTCATGCCGCGGAATGGACCATGGCCACGCCTTACGGTGATGCCAGCTTTCATACCCAAAACAACAAGCAGTTCGCTGAGGACGTGGCCGAAGCTACCGATGGCGAGTTAACCATTACCGTACATAGCGGCGGCTCGTTGGTATCGCATGGTGAAATCAAGCCGTCGGTTCGCCGTGGCACGATTGATGCGGGTGAAGTATTCCTCTCCGTTCTTTCCAACGATGATCCCATTTTCGAAGTGGATACACTGCCCGGTGTGGCCGGCAGCTATGACGACGCCTACGCGCTGTGGGAAGCCACCAAGCCGATGATCACCGAGCTGTTTGCCTATGAGGGGTTGATTCCGCTCTACGCCGTCGCTTGGCCTGCGCAAGGTATCTATACCTCTAAACCTCTTACTGACCCTGAGCAGTTTGAAGGCTTGCGCGTTCGTGCACCTAACATCAATACCCAGCGCTTTGTCGATAATCTGGGCGGTAGCCCCACCGAAACCGAAGAGTCTGATATACCCACTGCGTTTAGCACTGGCCGTGTGGATGCCATGATCACCTCAAGCTCTACCGGTAACTCCATGGCGGCGTGGGATTACGTGACTGATTACACCGACGCTAACCTATGGCTGCCAAAAAATATCGTCTTCATTAGCCAACGTAGTTTTGATGGCCTGGATGAAGCGACTCAGGACGCTCTGATGGAAGCCGCCGCTGAGGCTGAAAAACGTGGTTGGGAGATGAGCCGCGAAGATAATCAGGCGAGCTTAGAAGCTCTGCAAGAGAACGGTATCTCTGTTTCAGAGCCTAACGAAGCTGTTTCAGAGGCACTCCAGGCAGCCGGTGACAAACTGTTTGAAGATTGGCAGTCCCGTGCTGACGACGAAGCCAAACAGGCACTGGAATCCTATCGCGAGCAGCGCGACAGCTAAGCGCTATTTAGCCTAAACACGGTTTAAGCTAAATACTTTTTAACTAGGCTCTATCGTGATGGTTTCCGCAGGGGCGGTGATTTTGGCGCTGCCCCTGCTTTTGCTACGCGCTTTTCCTAAGTACGTTTTCTAAGTACGTTTTCCCGCGTGCTTCGTGAGGCTGCGAACATGACGTTTAAATTCGACAAGCTCTATCGCCTGGGTGCTTGGGGTGCGGCGGCCTGCATGGTTGCCATTTGCACGCTGATAGCGCTTCAGGTGACCTTCCGCCTGGTAGACGCCCTGCTGGTGCTCGTGGGGCTGAGCCGCCTGGGCATCAGTATTACCGGCGTTTCGGAAATCGCTTCTTATCTATTGGTGGGGGCGACCTTTCTGGGGTTGGCCTACACCTTTGTGCATCACGCCCATATTCGCGTGACGCTGTTGATTACCCGGCTACCACCGGCAATCCGTGTGTGGTTTGAAGTGTTTTGCCTCATCATCGCCCTGGCGATCAGCCTAATGCTCAGTTACGGCCTCATTGGGTTGGCGAGGGAGAGCGTGCAATACAACGATGTCTCTTCAGGCTTTGTGTCGATTCCGCTCTGGATCCCCCAGCTTGTGCTCGCGACCAGCGTAGGGCTGCTCTGTTTGGCGCTCGCTGAAGCCCTGTTTATGGCGCTACGGATTGCCATTCGCGATCCTGCGAGTTTTCGTGAAGCGACTGCCCCAGATGAAAGCGAGGGCCACTAAATGGTGACGATAGCTATGTCTTGGTTGAGTACGTCGTCTGTGTTGAGTATGCAGCGGTTAACGGGGCCACTGTTAACACTGCTTCTGCCTTTTAAATTGGAGAGATCCTTGTGCTGCTACTAAGTCTCGCCACCATTTTCACCCTCGTGGTTCTGCTAGGGAGCGGGGTGTGGATTGCCTTTGCGCTAATCGGCACTGCCTGGATAGCGCTAGAGTTCTTCAGCTCTTTCTCGCCGGGCGCTATTTTAGCCTCCGATTTTTGGGGCGCCAGCTACGGTTGGGATCTCACCGCGCTGCCTATGTTTATCTGGATGGGGGAAATTCTGTTTCGCTCTGGGCTTGCGGACAATATGTTTCGTGGCTTGTCGCCCTGGTTAAACCGCCTGCCGGGGCGCTTACTGCATACCAATATTATTGGCAGCGGCATGTTTGCAGCGGTGTGCGGCTCTTCGGCGGCCACCTGTGCCACGGTGGGCAAAATGACCCTGCCAGAGCTCGAGCGGCGGGGTTACGACAGCAATATGGCGATTGGCACCTTGGCCAGCGCCTCCACTTTGGGACTTTTGATTCCACCCTCCATTGTGCTCATCGTTTACGGTGTGGTCACCGAACAGTCGATCTCCAGGCTGTTTATGGCCGGTATTGGCCCGGGACTGATGATCCTGGCCATGTTTATGAGCTACCTCATTTTGTGGGCGTTGCTCAAGGGCAACCGTGAAGGGCTGACCGGCGAAGATGAATCCGGTATGAGCTTTGCTGAAAAGCTGCGCAATACCTGGTCGCTGGTACCTATTCTGCTGTTGATCGGCGGGATTATCTTTTCGATCTATGGCGGGTTAGCGTCGCCTACTGAGGCCGCGGCAGTCGGTGTGGTATTGTCAATCGTGATTGCGCGCTTTAACGGTCACTTTGATCGCGACATTTTTAAAAGCTCGCTGTTTGCCGCCGTGCGTACTGCTTGCATGATCGCCTTTATTATTGCCGGTGCGTCGTTTTTAACCTCGGCGATGGGCTTTACCCAGGTACCCATGAAGCTGGCGCAGGCGATTGGTGAGATGGGGCTTTCACCTACCATGCTGCTAATTGCGCTTACCTTGCTGCTGCTGGTGATGGGCTGTTTTCTCGACGGTATCTCGCTGATCCTGCTAGTCACCGCGATTATCATGCCGCTGGTGAGCGCCGCTGGGTTCGATCTGATCTGGTTCGGTATTTATCTGGTCGTGGTGGTCGAGATGTCCCAGATTACCCCACCGGTGGGCTTCAACCTGTTCGTGATTCAGGGGCTAACCGGTAAAGATATTCTGACCATTACCAAAGCCACGTTGCCGTTCTTTCTTCTCATGCTGTTGGCGATTGCCTTAATGCACATCTTTCCGGGTATCGCTCTCTATCTACCTGAGGCAATGACTCGGTGAGGTGCTTATAAAAGAAAGACGGTTAAGCATGAAGTAGAGAAAACGCTCTGGCCGGAACGCCTGATGGCATGCATGTTCTGGCCAGAGGTTTAAGATTTAGCGCGGGATTGGGGGTTAAGTTTTTTGAAAGCAATGTTTTTGTTGAATCCATCCGGGTCGCTGTACCCTTTACGCAACATCGTTAATGCTTTGTGTTGGGCTTCTCTACGGCTATTGAGTATAAGCGTATGATTTAGCAAGAGCTGCTGAGCATTTTCAAGCAGCTCTTTGGGATCAATAGCCGCGGGGGTGTCAATCATCAGCGTTTTAGCGATCAACTCCATTTTGGGCTGAACTTCTTGTAGAACGCTTTTAAATGAGAGAGAGGGCACATCCGCTGTCGTGCTTATATCGGCTATCAGGGCGGCCAGCTGTTCTTCAGGAGCTTTTGATAGGCAGGCATCCGCCGTGGGGCCGGATAGACGAACACACATATCCATTAAGCTATCGCTTTGATAGCAGGCGTGACTAAAACGTATGGTGTTGACCATCGCCGATGGGAGCCCCCATTTGGCTGCCAGCCATGCCCCAATAACGGTGTGGTCACCACCAAAGTAACGCTGCTCCTCCGCAATAAGCTGGGTATGGGAGATAGCACTATCACTATAGAGTTCGTCTGCTTGCTCGGGGTAAGTCGCACTCAGTGCCAATATGCCAATATCCTGTAGCAGCGCTGCTGTAAACGCATTACCTGCCTGTTTAGGGCACGCTTGTTCAGCAAGTTGGCGCGCTATCAGCGCAGACATGATAGACCGTCGCCAAATATGAGTATGCTGCGGCCCTTTACTGGGGTGCTGAAAAAGGTTAAAGCTCAACACGACCGTTAACGTTGCATCTAGCCCTAGTCGCTGGATAGCCTCCAGGCATGTTTGTGTCGGATTGGCGGAGCGGGTGTGGTGGACGCTATTGGCGAGAGATATTAACCGAGTGGTCAATGCTGGATCGTGTTCAATGGTGTCAGCAACATCGTTGATAGTCGCTTTTGACGATTGCGTTAATCTGAGGATGCGTAATGCGATTGAGGGAAGCGAAGGTAAGCGTTGGCACTTGAGGAAATCGCTGATCAGAAAACCAGGCAGTGCTTCAGTTAGCATTCCATACAGTGCTTCATCCTTGGTCGATGTATTAGTCACGTTATCTCCTGCGCACTTTGTAGCGTAGCCGCCAGCCATTATGAGGCGATACCTAATTTTACCATATATCCAGCTACTGTTGACGTTGTTATAGTTGGAAAAGAGCGGTTTGTGCTTTGTAGGCCGCTATATATACTTTATGAGGTTAGTGGCAGGCGCCCAAGCCGCTTCAGAATTAAAAAAGTGAGTGCAACAATGCACACAAAGAACGACGCGGCCGATATATTCCGCCAATTGGCAGAAGGCGTAGGGCACAGTGGGAGCCCGCGTTTTTATGCAACGTTGGTGGAACGTTTAGCGACGATACTAGGCGTTGATCATGTGTTAGTCGCCGATGTAACTCAATTGCATCGGGCTGAGACGTTGGCCGTTTGGTCAAATGGCAACTTGCTGAGCAATGTTACTTACACGCTGACCGGTACCCCTTGCGAGACTGTGTTAGGACGCGAAACCTGCCTTTATGACCATGATGTTCAGTCACGCTTTCCTGACGATAAACTGCTTTGTGAACTGGGTGCCGAGAGTTATTTGGGGCGGGCGCTCTATGCGGCGGATGGTTCGCTAGTTGGTTTGTTAGCGGTACTCAAAAACGCCCCCATGCAGTTGGACGATCTAGCCAATGAGATATTGCAAATCGCCGCCGCCCAGGCGGGTGCAGAGCTGTGCCGACAAAAAGCAGAGCAGGCATTAAGAAAGAGCGAAGAGGTCGCGCGGGAAAGTGAACGCCGTTTGGATACGCTGCTCAACCATCTGCCGGGCATGGCCTATCGCTGCCTGAATGACCGCAATTGGACTATGCAACTGGTGAGCCAAGGGGCCGAAACGCTGACCGGGTACCGGCCTGACGAATTACAGGGTAATCGGCTGATCAGTTTTGCTGCCCTGATTCATCCTGATGACCAGGACAAGGTCTTCCATGAGGTACAGTCGGCCATTGCCAACAGATGCCCTTACCGTGTGATCTACCAGCTGCGCCATCGCGACGGTGGTTATCGGTGGATGTGGGAGCAAGGCCAAGCCGTCATAGATGAGGCGGGCGAAATCGTATGCTTGGAAGGGTTTATCTCGGATGTGACCGACCAGCAAGAGTCGCAGCGGGTGCAAAACGCTGTGGTTCAAGTGGCTTCTACGGTCACGACCCAAGTCGGGGATGGTTATTTTCAGCAGTTGATTGTGACCTTGGTCAAGGTGCTGGAAGCCGATGCAGGCTTTATTGCGTTGCTGCATACTTCACCCCAGGGCGATGAAAATGTCTATGGGCAGGCGACGACTGTCAGCATGGTGGTTGATGGGGCTCAGCGAGAACAGCACACCTTTGCGCTGCGAGGCTCGCCCAGCGAGCAGGTAGTGTTGGAGCGTGAAGCAGTCATGCATGATGGTTCGCCGCTGTTATTACCAGGCACACTGCTACCCACAAGAGCATGGATTGGGCGGCGTTTGGATAATGCCAACGGCGAGGCCATTGGCGTGATGATGGTATTTTATCGACAGCCGCTGACCACCAATGCGTTCGCCACCTCTGTGCTGCAAATTCTTTCGACCGGTGCTGCAGCAGAGCTTGAGCGTCGGCGCGACCATCGGCACATGCACCAGTTAGCCTATACCGACAGTACCACCGGTTTACCTAACCGCGTCCGTTTTATGGAGTTGCTAGCGCAAATGTGGCAAGAAGCCCAGCAAGGCGAGCATGGGCTTTCACTGCTGTTATTGGATATCCGCCGTTTTAAAGAGGTCAACGATCTGCACGGTCACCAAGTGGGCGATCAACTGCTGGTGACAGTGGCTGATCGTTTAGCGAAGATCAGCCACTCATACGGCTCGTTGGCGCGTTTGTCAGGGGATGAATTTGCCCTGCTGGTGGCCGATACCACCCCTCGTGACATTGGCAGCCTTGTGGAGCAGCTACGCTTAGTGGTTAAGCCGCCGCTTCATCTGGAGCGGCGTGTCTTTCACCTCGATGTCAGCATCGGTTTTGCTCATTATCCGCAGCATGTGAGCGAGGCGGGCGAACTATTTAACGCTGCCAGCATTGCTCTCCACCACGCCAAGCGGCGCGAAAATAGTATCTGCCCCT
This sequence comes from Vreelandella titanicae, assembly GCF_014697095.1. Lineage (NCBI taxonomy): Bacteria > Pseudomonadati > Pseudomonadota > Gammaproteobacteria > Oceanospirillales > Halomonadaceae > Vreelandella > Vreelandella titanicae. The sequence continues at coordinate 1,632,232 of NZ_CP059082.1, forward strand.
ATTCCCAAACGATGCGCCACGCGCTACATCGACGCCAACAGATGACCGAGCGACTCAGCGCGGCAATTACTGAACACAAGTTAGAACTCTACTTTCAGCCCCAGGTGAACCTTACCAGTGGTCAGTTGACTGGTGCAGAAGCCCTGTGCCGCTGGCACGATGCCGAGTGGGGCTGGGTGAGCCCCGGCGAGTTTATTCCCCTGGCTGAAGAGCGCGGTTTGATTCGTGCCTTGGGAGACTGGGTGCTGGAAGAGTCCGCAAGGCAGCTACTGGCATGGCGTGAACAGCCTGAGGGTGGGCTGCCAGGGAGGCTATCGATCAATATTTCCGCCCAACAGTTTGCCGATCCTGAGCTTACCCACCACATTGCGCAACTCACCGCCGGCGTTTCGTCGAGCGCTATCGCCCTGGAGCTCACTGAAAGTGATTTTATGCGCGACCCAGATCAGGCCGTTGAGATCACCCACGCCATGCGACAAGCGGGCTATGCTCTCTCTATCGATGATTTCGGCACCGGCTATTCTTCGCTTTCCTACCTACGGCGCTTCGCTGCCGACGCACTGAAAATTGATATTTCCTTTGTGCGTGAAATGCTCGAAAACAAAAATGACCGCACCATTGTTCAGGCCATCATCGCCATGGCAAAAGCGCTAGAGATGAAAACCGTGGCGGAAGGCGTTGAAACGCGCGACCAAGCGAATTTGCTTGCCGCAATGGGTTGCAATGAGGCACAAGGGTACTGGTTTGGCCGCCCGCTGCCTGCCGATGAGTTTGCGACGCAGTGGTTAACTACTTAGTCTTCTAGTTTGCTCATCGTCGTCTTCTATTAGCGTCATCGTCCTGTCATCACCTTTGGCATACCCTACGCGCCGCCAACCCGCGATGAAAGGAGTGCTCCCATGCGCCTGGCCCTGTTTGATCTTGACGACACCCTCCTGGACGGAGACTGCAGCGACCGCTGGAATTTATGGATGATAGAGCAAGGTTGGATCAGCGATGCCGAGGCCTTTATGGCTCGTGCCGAAAAGATGCATCTGGCCTATCACGCGGGCAAGCTAAAACTTGAAGAGTATCTGGCCATGACCCTGGCACCGCTGCGCGGACGCCGGGTGAAAGATGTGCAAAAAGAGGTCGAGCGCTTTGTGGCCACGCATCTGCAACCGCGTATTTTTGAACAAGCCTGGGCCTGCCTGGAAGCGCACCGCCAGGCTGGCGATACCCTGCTACTGATTTCCGCTGCCTCTCGCCATCTGGTCGAGCCGATTGCCACCACCCTGGGGATTGAGCATGTGCTGGCGGTCGAGCTAAGCGTGGAGCACGGAGTGAATGAAGACGCGCGCTATACCGGCGGTAGCGAAGGTATTTTTTCCTATCGCGGCGGCAAGGTGCTGCGCTTGAAAGAGTGGCTGGCCGAACAGCAGATCACTGCTTGCCACACCACCTTCTATTCAGACTCCCGCAACGATTTACCGTTACTGCAATATGTCGATTGCCCCGTGGCAGTTAACCCAGACCCGGTACTGGCCGAGGTGGCTAGCGTTGAAGGTTGGCGGCGCTTAGACTGGCGGACGCCCTCAAGCGCTTCGTCGCCTAATGCTCTGCCAGGAAAATCGGCGCATGTCTGATGCCTACTATTTACAGTTAACCGAACAGCTTCGCACGTTAATCGATCAAAATGCCGCCCTGTGGGAAGGCAAGCTTCCCGCAGAGCGGTCATTGGCCGAGCGCTTTGCCACCACCCGCGTGACCCTGCGCCAAGCGCTTTCTCAGCTAGAAGGGGAGGGTCTGATACACCGCAGCAATCGACGCGGCTGGTTTATTTCTCCCGCCCGTTTGGTTTACGACCCCACCCGTGACGCGGGCTTTAACGACTATGTACGCGCCCAGGGGCGGCAGCCACGCACGGCCGTTTTGAAGCTGGAAAGCCGCGCTCACCCGCCCGCGGCTCGGGCGCTGGGGCTGCCGGATGACCAGCCGTTTCAGCATATTCGCCGCCGCCGCTACGTGGATGACCGCGCGGTGCTGGTGGAGTCGCTGTGGGTAGTACCCGAGCGTGCCCCAGAGTTGCTAGATATCTATAGTGGGCAATCGCTTTGGGGGCTGTTGCGAGAGCGCTGGGGGCACTACCTGGCCAATCGCTCTATTCGCATGGTCTCAGAAGCGCTTTCGCCAATGGATGCCGAAGAGCTATTCGTTGCACCCGGCACTGCCGGGTTAAATATTAACCGTGCCATTTTAGACGACCAGCAGCGCCCTATTGAGTTTGATGAAGAGCACTGGCTGCACGATTCGCTGTGTATCAGCGTGGAGCTATCCGGTCAGCGCTAGCGGAAACGACCTAGTCGCGGTCATCACCCCTTAAAAAAACGGTCAAACAAGCGTCATCGCAGTGTCATTTAACGCCTGCAAACTTCTGGTCTATACCAATCAGCCGGGAGACTATCATGATGATGCCACGCCGTTTATTCCCTTCAACGTTGTTAGCAGGTGCTGCTGCTGTTGCGCTTGCTTCCAACGCCCAAGCAACTGAATTAACGGTGTATACCGCCGTTGAGTCGGACGACCTGCAAAAATATGCTGAACGCTTCAACGCGGCCCACCCGGATATCGAGATTAACTGGGTGCGCGACTCCACCGGCGTGATTACCGCCCGCCTGCTGGCCGAGAAAGACAATCCCCAGGCTGACGTGATCTGGGGCCTGGCCGCTACCAGCCTGCTGGTGTTGGAAGAGGAGGGCATGCTGGAGCGCTACGCTCCCGCTGGCGTTGAGAATCTCGACCCCAAATTTGTCGATGTGGCCTATCGTGATGGTGAAGACCCGGCTTGGGTGGGTATGGACGCCTGGGTCGCTGCTATTTGCTACAACACCATTGAGGGCGAGCGCCAGGGCGTGCCGATGCCGACCTCTTGGGAAGACCTTACCCAGCCTGAGTTTGAAGGCCATGTGATCATGCCTAACCCCAACTCGTCGGGTACCGGCTACCTGGATGTAGCCAGCTGGCTGCAGCTATGGGAAGAGGATCAGGGTTGGGATTATATGGATCGCCTACATAACAACATTGCCCGTTACACCCATTCGGGCTCCGCCCCTTGTAGCCTGGCGGCTACCGGTGAAACCGTAGTGGGTGTGTCATTTGCCTTCCGCGGTGCGCGCTTGAAATCCCAGGGTGCGCCTATTGAAGTTATCTTCCCTGAAGAAGGGCTGGGCTGGGATATGGAAGCCGCCGCTATTGTGGCCGGTACCGACAAGCAGGAAGCCGCGCAAACGCTGATGGATTGGGCAATCTCCCGTGAAGCCAACGAACTGTATAACGAAGGCTATGCGGTGGTGGCTTACCCAGGTGTGGCACAGCCGATTGAAAACTACCCTTCCGATATTACTGATCGAATGATCGACGCCGATTTCCAGTGGGCTGCCGTCAATCGTGAACGCGTGCTGGCCGAGTGGCAGCGTCGCTACGATGGTAAAACCGAACAATAAGCCGCGATCAGTTGCCCCGGCCGGTTTGCCGGGGCTTGGAGAGGTTATGCACACGACAATGACATCGCTGCTGGCGGCCGACACACCAACGGTGATGACTCCCACTACTCCCCATTTAACCATTGAAGCAGTCACTAAGCGTTTTGGTAGTTTTACCGCGCTGGATGGTATTTCCCTAACCATAAACGAGGGCGAATTTGTCTGCTTTTTGGGCCCCTCCGGATGCGGCAAAACCACCCTGTTACGCACGATTGCAGGGCTGACCCAGCAAACGACGGGCACGCTTATTCAGCGTGACAAGGATATCTCCACGCTGCCCACCCAGGCGCGGGATTTCGGCATTGTGTTCCAGTCCTATGCGCTGTTTCCCAACCTCACGGTGTTCAACAACGTGGCCTATGGGTTGCGCAACCGGCGGGTAGAGCGGTCACGCATCCAAGCACGGGTGGGTGAGCTGCTCGCGCTGGTGAACTTGACGGGCAGCGAAAACAAGTACCCGGCGGCGCTTTCCGGCGGGCAGCAACAGCGCGTGGCGCTGGCGCGGGCATTGGCCACCGAGCCTGGCCTGCTGCTGCTGGACGAGCCGCTTTCGGCGTTGGACGCCCGGGTGCGGGGCCACCTGCGCAGCCAGATTAAAGCCCTGCAGGCGCGCCTCGGGGTGACCACCATCATGGTGACCCACGACCAGGAAGAAGCGCTGACCATGGCCGACCGCATCGTGGTGATGAACCACGGCGTGATCGAGCAAGTGGGTACCCCGGCGGAGATCTACCATCAGCCTGCCAGCGCCTTTGTGGCCTCGTTTATCGGCAGCATGAACTTCCTGGAAGTGACCGCTCAGGGCGATAACCAAGCGCTGCTGGGTACCATGCCCTGCGCCTGCCTATCGCATACCTTAAAAGTGGGTCAAGCCGCCCAACTGGCTATTCGGCCCGAAGCAGTGGCACTTAGCCGTCAAGCGGGAGCGCTGAACGGTGAGGTGATCGGCATCGAGTTTTTAGGTCCCTTTCAGAGGGTCACTTTGCGCCTAACGGACGTTGACCAAACGCTAATTGCCGATGTGCCTAGCCGCGATAGTACCGACTTAAACCTTTACCAGGGGCAGGTTCTAGGCATTCACCTGCCCGCCGAAGCCGCCCGTCTTTATCCCGCCGGGAGCAGCCAGCAATGATCGCCGAGAGCTTTGTAAAATCGGCGACCAAGCCGTCGCTAGAGTCGCTGATCCGCTTGTTGGCGTTACTCGCTGGCGTTGCATTGCTGGTGGTGGGGCTGCTGTTCCCACTCGTGACCATGCTGATCAAGAGCCTGCATGACCGCGCCGGCGACTTTATCGGCCTGGCTAACTTCGCGCACTATTTTCAAACCCCGGCGCTGGTCAATTCGATTGCCAACTCGTTGCGGGTGGCGTTGATGACCACCGGTGTGGTGGTCGGATTAGCGTTTCTATGCGCCTACGGGATTACCCGTACCTGCATGCCGGGCAAGCGGCTGTTTCGCATGTTGGCGATTCTGCCCATTTTGGCGCCATCGCTGCTGCCCGCGATTAGCCTGGTCTATCTGTTTGGCAATCAGGGATTTCTGCGCGATTTACTGGCCGGCCAATCGGTTTATGGACCCATCGGCATTGTCATGGGCATGAGTTTCTGGATATTTCCCCACGCGCTAATGCTGCTGACCACCGCGCTGACCAACAGCGACGCGCGGCTCTACGAAGCGGCTGAAGCGCTGGGAACCCCTAAGTGGCGTACATTTTTGACTATTACCTTGCCCGGCGTGCGCTACGGGCTGATTTCCTGCCTGTTTGTGGTGTTTACCCTGGCGATTACTGACTTCGGCGTGCCTAAAATTATCGGTGGTCAGTTCAGCGTATTGGCCACCGACGTCTACCGCCAAGTGGTAGGGCAGCAGAACTTTCAGATGGGCGCGGTAGTCAGCGTGATTCTGCTGCTGCCCGCGGTGCTCTCGTTTATCGTTGACCGCTGGATACAGCGGCGCCAAGTGGCGCAACTCTCGGCACGGGCCGTGCCGTGGCAGCCTAGCCCCAGCCCGCTGCGGGATTGGATATTTACACTGCTGTGCTACGCGGTGGCGGGGGCCATTGTGCTGGTGATCGGCACAGCGGTGTATGCGTCGCTGGTGCAGTTCTGGCCCTACAACTTATCGATAACCTTTGAGCATTATACCTTCCAAGGCATGGCCGATGGTGGTTGGGGGGCGTGGTTTAACTCGCTCAAGTTAGCGTTTAGCGTGGCCTTGGTGGGCACGTTAGTGATCTTCTTTAACGCCTGGCTAATCGAAAAGAGTGAAGGCTTTCGCCCGCTGCGCCAAGGGCTGCACTTTATGGCCATGCTGCCCATGGCGGTGCCTGGCATGGTGCTGGGGCTTGCCTATATCTTCTTTTTCAATCAGGCGGGCAACCCGTTTAACTGGCTGTACGGCACTTTGACGATTCTGGTGCTCAACACGTTGGTGCACTTTTATACGGTGTGTCACCTCACCTCGGTAACCGCGCTTAAACAGCTCGACCCTGAGTTTGAAGCCGTGGGGGCTTCACTGAAAGTACCGTTTTGGATCACGTTCAGCCGGGTGACGCTGCCGGTGTCGCTGCCCGCGGTGCTGGATATATCGGTGTATCTGTTCGTCAATGCGATGACGACAGTTTCAGCGGTGGTGTTTCTCTATAACAGTGACACGCGGCTGGCCTCGGTGGCGGTGCTGCACCTGGATGAAGCGGGCTACTTCGCCAGCGCTGCGGCTATGGCGGTGCTGATTTTCCTTACCTCGCTGGTGGTGAAGCTGCTCCACACCGCACTCACCCATGTTTTATTAAATAACGCCCAGCGCTGGCGCCATGCGTGCTAGCTGACACCTAGACAGCCGCTGTGCTTACTATTAAAGTGTTTTAAAAATCTGGTATATACCAAAATGACCGATAACGTGAGCAAGGACATAAAAGACCCCTATTTACTAACCCCCGGGCCGCTGACTACTTCCCATGCGACCAAAGCCGCCATGCTGCGTGATTGGGGCTCCTGGGATGACGACTTTAACCAAGTGACTGCCGGCATTCGCACCCAGCTGCTTGCCATGGCCGAGGCAGCAAGCGACGAGTACGCCTGCGTGCCTATGCAGGGCAGCGGCACCTTTGCTGTTGAGAGTGCGCTGGCTTGCGCCACTGATCCCAACGGTAAAGTACTGGTGCTGATGAATGGTGCTTACGGTAAGCGAGCCGGCCAACTGCTGGATACCATAGGGCGCGTCTATATCACCTTGGATAAAGGCGACTATCTGCCACCCCAGCCCAATGAGGTGGCGGCGCTGCTGGAGCAATATCCTGATATTACAGCGGTATTTTTAGTGCACTGTGAAACCAGCTCGGGCATTTTGAACCCGTTAGAGGCGATTGCAGAGGTGGTGAACGCTCATGGTAAAACGCTCATCGTCGATGCGATGAGTTCCTTTGGCGGCGTACCCATCAGCCTCGCGAAAACACCCATCGATGTGCTGGTTTCCTCTGCCAACAAGTGCATCGAGGGCGTGCCTGGATTTGGTTTTGTGATTATTCGCAAAGCGCTGCTTGAAGCAGGCAAGGGGCGCGCCCACTCACTGAGCCTGGATCTGCACGACCAGTGGTCGTATATGGAACGCACTGGTCAGTGGCGCTTTACGCCGCCCACTCACACCGTGGTGGCCTTTCAGGCCGCACTTGCCCAGCACCGGGAAGAAGGCGGTGTGCCAGGGCGCTGCGCGCGCTATACCCGCAATCGTGATGCGCTGGTAAAAGGCATGCGAGCGCTAGGCTTCAGCACGCTGTTAGAAGACGAATGGCTATCGCCGATCATCACTACCTTCTTAAGCCCAACCGATCCAGCGTTTGAGTTTAACGCTTTCTACGCGGCGCTAAAGGCGCGCGGGTTTTTGATCTATCCCGGCAAGTTGACTGAAGTGGAGAGTTTTCGTATCGGCTGCATTGGTCAGCTAGGCACCACGGTGATCGCGGAACTGCTAAGCGCCATTCAAAACACACTTGCCGAGATGGGCGTTAGCCTTTTTCCAGGCCTATCTTCACAATCAGGGAGCGCCTAATGCAGTATCAATCTCCCCAATGCTTGCAAGCGGTTATCTGTGACTGGGCAGGCACGCTGGTCGACTTTGGCTCCTTTGCGCCTACCCAGATCTTCGTCGAAGCGTTTGCTGAGCTGGGCGTGGCGATTAGCCTGGAAGAAGCTCGCGGCCCCATGGGTATGGGTAAGTGGGATCATATTCGGACACTCTGCAACCATCCGGACATCGCCGAACGCTTTGTTCAGGCGGTAGGCCACGCGCCTTCTGATGACGATGTAACGGCGCTTTATGAGCGCTTTATGCCGCTGCAGATTGCCAAAATTGCCGACCACTCGGCGGTGATTCCCGGCGCGCTCGACACCTTAACTACGCTGCGCGCCCAGGGGCTGAAAATCGGTTCCTGCTCTGGCTACCCGGCGGTGGTGATGGAAAAAGTCGTCGCTTTGGCTGCGGATAACGGCCTGCAAGTTGATCACGTAGTGGCGACGGATGAGGTGCCCAATGGCCGTCCGTATCCTGCTCAGGCGCTGGCCAATGTGATCGCGTTAGGCATCAGCGATGTGGCAGCGTGTATTAAAGTGGACGACACCACGCCGGGCATTCTTGAAGGGCGCAGCGCGGGGATGTGGACGGTGGCGCTTACCTGCTCGGGCAATGCGCTGGGGCTAACCTATGCGCAATATCAAGCGTTGAGTGATGCCGAGCGCCACGCCGCCCACGAGCGGGTGGCCGCGCAATTTGCCCCCTCAGCACCACACTACTGCATTGAGACCATTGCCGAGCTACTTAGCGTGGTCGATGCCATTAATACACGTCTTCAACAGGGAGAGCGTCCTTGAGTCCAGCCGCGCTTGCTCTGGTGCTGGTCTCGGTATGCATGCACGCCGGATGGAACGTGTTGGGCAAACGCAATGCGCCGTCGTTAGCCTCTTTTACCCTGGCTTACGGCGCGGGTGGTGCGGTGATGCTGCCGCTGGTGTTGATTGGGCCGTCACTCACTGCATTACCAAGTGCATTCTGGGGCTGGTTGGCGCTTTCGGGATTATGCCAAATGCTCTACATGGGCGGGTTAGCCTGGGCCTACGCGAGAGGGGACGTTAGCGTACTCTACCCCATCGCCCGTGCATTGCCGGTAGTGTTAGTGCCGCTGGTATCCATTGTGCTGTTGGGTAGTCGGGTGCTGGATCGCTGGGACGGCCTTGGTATGGTGCTAGTCGTGGCAGGCGCGCTCTGCCTGCCGCTTAGCCATCCGCAGGCGCGCAGGTTATCCACCTACCTCACGCCCGCCATGGGGTTTGCGTTGCTGGCAGCGGCGGGCACCGTTGGCTATTCACTGATCGACAAGCAGGCCCTGGGGCTAATGCAGGGGGCAGGGCATAGCGGGTTAACCGCCGGAGCGGTGTTTATGGTGCTGCAAGCGCTGATGACGCTAAGCTGGTCGGTACCGCTACTGGCGTTGCTACCGGCAGAGCGCCGCCGCCTGCCTGCACTCCGCCAGCAGGGGCTGACCATGCTGGTCGTCACCGGGCTGATGATGACCTGCACCTATGGCTTGGTATTAATCGCCATGGCGCTTACCGACGAGGTGAGTTATGTGGTGGCGCTGCGTCAGCTCTCCATTCCGGTGGGCGTGCTAATGGGTGTGCTGTGGCTGAAGGAGCCCGCATCCAGGGCAAAAGCTGTCGGCACTCTGGTGATGTTGGCGGGGCTGGTGCTGGTGGCGCTTTAGGCCATTACGCTGGCGGCGCTATTGGCACCGCCAGCGTGAGGTGATCTAGCCAGCCATCGTCGTTGTTTTCGGCTGCCAGCGGATTGTCAGGTCTTCGATGCTATTGGGCATCCCCAGCCGATTCCGCTTGGGGGCTGTCATTTGGTTGATAAGCAGTGGAATATAAGATGGTCAAGATAATGGCAGTGAATATATATATGAACGTGTTTACTAGTGGGGTTATCAAAGCAAAAGATATCAGGCTAAAGAATTGACCGCCAATCAAGCTAGAAAAAAGTCCAATGCAATATTCAAAAATAAATAGCAGAGCGATTAATAAGGCAAGTGAAAAGAATAGCGACCACTGGCAATTTTTAGTCATGCTCAAAGATTCTCTCAACGATATGCTTCTGTCAATCGCTACACCTACAAAAATAAGTGACAGCCTTAATGTGAAAAATAAAGTCACTAAGAAGAAAGTTAAGGGGATAACGCCCATCAAGACGTTATACATGATTAGAGTTAAAGAGGCTCCGATAAACATGCTTGGTATTATCCATAAAGCCAAGAATCCAATGCTGTACAAAAGATATTTTATTTCGCGCTTTTTGAATTTCAATTTAAAAGGCTCTGGCTGTTCGTCGAGTAAAATTGTCCGTGTTGTATTTATTGAGATGATCGTCAGAATGGCCATGTCAGCAACAAAGAAAAGTATATATAAAAGTGAGCTGGCACTGCCATATGAAAATCCTGTATAAGCTGATCCATAGCGCACGAGCTGGAGTAAAATATAAAAAATGAAAGGCAAGATAACGCCTTTTAATATAGCGCTCCTATGTTGGATCATAAGATACAGTGAACCTAGAGTGAATTTTGCAAACATGCAATTTCCTTAGTTTTAGTGTGTTGTCAGGCAGACAGGTTGGTAAGTTTAAAAACACCTATAAGAAAGGTGGTAAAGTGAGATTGTTGCGTTTCTGTAAATAGATACATCGAGAATTTTGACCACAGAGTATTAATTCTCTGCTAGTTTAACTCTTCGAATACTTACTTTGTTGGTGCTAAGTTTTATTCAGAAAGTTTTTATAATTATCCTGTGGCTCAATTCATCCCATTTTGGCGGCTGGGAAAAACTTTAAGACGATGATGCTTCTGCAACGCTATCGCTAAGGAAGACAGCTTTATGTCTTCCCTGACGGGTAGTGGATGGGGCAATATCCATTTTTTTAATAATGTGCTAGAGCTTATTCCTCTGTTGAGGGGAATAAATAATACAGCTCCTCAATATTGTTCTCATGAACGATGCGCTCTAAAGAGTAACCTACCGAATTGGTGTAATGGATGTCTGCGCCATGTTCGATTAACGCCTTTACGCCATCAATATTTTCAGCAATAGCTGCTATTAAGAGAGGGGTGTTATATGGAGCATTGTCATCAACGCTATAGTTAGGGTTGAGCGGCATTGATAAAAGGTGATTTAGTTTAGATAGCATATCTTCCCTTCTTGCTACCTCGAATAAAAGTTCGCTATTAGCTTGAGTTCTATTTTTTTCAGGTATAGATTCTATTAAATCTAATATTTCATCTAAATCATTGCCCCTCTTTAATAAAATATCAAAGAAGGTAGCGCCTTTAGGGCTAACAACAGTAAAGTCGGCGCCATGCTCCAGTAGTAGCTCAACTCCTATCAAGTTGTCATTCACAGAAGCTAATAGAAGTGGCGTATTATATGTTGCTGTTTCCAAACACGGATGCATCTTTGGATTTGGATCCCCTCCATTTTCTAACAGCATAGCCAAAACTTCATTGCTAGACCATTTTGCGGCTGCTTCCACAGGAGTTTCACCCTGAAAGTTAGTAATGTTAGGATCTGCACTCTCCGCTAATAATTTTTCAGCTAAAGCAATATCATTGTAAATTGCTGCCATAAGCAAAAGCCCTGCACCACAAGCATTTGTGATATCAGGGTTAGATTCACTACTAAGCAGCTCGAAAGCTAAAGAGTTATTATCCATTGCCAGTATAGCTTGATTAATCGGTGTGTCAGGATCATTTTCATGCTCGCATGCGCAATCTGCGATTACACTAAAGCTCACCATTGATAATATTGATGTAGCAATGGCGCTAAAGCTTCTCTTGATATTCATTTAATATCCTTATTCTAATTCCAGTTATCAATCTGCCATGTTTGTTTTCCAGCAGTTTCTCTACAACTGTCCATGTTGTCACCAAACCTTGCAGGTATGGTTAATAGCTTTGAATTTGGTATGACTTTGGTGTCTGAAATTAATTCTTGAATCTTATTAGCCCCATCTGCAATCTGTCCTACTGTTTCAATTTCATCTGGAACCTCGCCTCCTCCTAATGCTGTCGAAATAATCGCACAACCAAGGATACCTGATGTTGAATCGTCATGGGTTGCGGTTGAAGGACTCAGACCGCCGCTGTACCTACCTGAATTGTCAAGATATTGACAATGGCCATCTCTATTCACTGCCATTCCTTGTCCTATACAGGCTCGCTCATCTTCCAGATCCAGGCCTGGGGCGCTCATGCTGTACAGGTGGCCGCTGGTTAGCACTACCAGTTAAGATTTTTGTTGGCAATGCTACCGCCTACCGCCAAGGAAAGCAGCTGGATGCCCCTCTTAGTATATGTTGAACAAAGCAAGGTCCATGTTATAGTTACTAGTTGAGTTCAGGCCTTACTGCACCGAGGCAGTTGATGCTAGTATAAAAAAAACTATGATACCGATCACACCAAAAAGCATGTATCCATAAGAAATAAATATGTACAGCCTTACCCAGAATAAAAGCTTTGGGTTAAAATCATCATTCCACCTTTTTGGGGACAGTATGTACTTAGTAAACGTTCTTGACCTCTTTGCAGGGTTTGGTTCGGATTTTACGTTAAAATACATTTCATAGATTTTTTTTTCCTTTTTAATTTCTGATTTTAACTTCAGATAAGTTAGTAGGTTTGCAATTCCCACAATGTAAAATATATAAAGCCAAGGCATTAGCTGTTAGCTCCTTAGTCGTTACAGTCTAAAATGTACTGTTCTGCTTGAACCCCAGATACGACAGCAGCACCAAAGCCATAACCTCCCCTAATCCCGCCTGTAACTCCATCAGTACCGGCTGATAGTGAAGTGTCGCCTCCCCATACACCAGTACCAGCAGAAATAGATGTAAACCCTCGCCAATCAGTTCCACGTTGATTCTCAGGTGCACCATAATTTGCACTTCGACCAACAGACCCAACTATGGCTGCTCCACCACCAGCTCCTATTCCCGCAATGGTTGATATACCCTTACTTGATGCTTTCAGTGCTAATTCGGCTGCCAAGCCCTGTCCGCCCGCTACAGAAAGCATAGCTTCATTGTTATCTAAGACGCTTAATGCAGAGCACATTGACTGAGCAGAAGCTGTGCTCCTCTCATCTACATATTGCCCAAACATTCTCGGGACATCTTTGAGCGCTCGCCAAAAAATATGTTCTTCACCTACTCCAGTTTGTTGGTTCTGAGGAGACATACTTCGCCCATAGGCTTGACCTGCTGGAATACTAAGCGGATCTAAATGATGCATATTCGCCCCAAACAACCCCAACGGGTCCGCCATGCTTATTGGGTTAGTGACGTAGCCATACAAGTTCGTGCCGCCATTGAGGCCAATAGGATCCTGGCTAATGTAACGCCCTTGCTGTGGGTCGTAGTAGCGGTGGCGGTTGTAGTAGAGGCCACTTTCTTCGTCGTGCCATTGGCCCTGGAACCGGATCGGCTGGGTGAGGTTGCGCACGGCGCGTTGGTTCTTGACCGCTGCCCAGTCGTCCGGTTCGGCGAGCCAGCGGGGTTGGCCGTTAGTTGTGACTAACTGCATCGGGGTGCCCAGGGCGTCGGTGACGTAGGCGCTGAGTACCTGGCCTTGCTGGGTGTCATCAATACGCAGCATGGGCACAAAACTACCCGGTTCATACACCATCGTGGTGCGCTGGTTATCCGTTTCTTCCCGCACGATGCGATCACCGTCCCAGCCGTAGTGGGTGGTGGCGGTGGTGCCGTTGGGGTGGCGTACGGTTTTGCTGATGCGTCTTCCCAGGCCGTCGTAGCGGTAGGTGGCTTCGCGGGTCGCCCCCAGCTCGCTGGCGTGGATTAGGTGCACTAAACGGTTGGCGCCGTCATAGCCCAGGGTTAAACGTTCGCCGTTGGGCTGTTGGCGTTCGATCAGGTTACCGGCACCGTCGTAGCGGTAGCGGGTACCGTTGAGTTGAGTGAGGCGGTTATCCGGCAGGGCCTGCTGGTCGTCTTGAGGCACTAACCGATTACCCGCCGCGTCTACTGAGTAGCGGTGGGCGGCTAGCATTTGGTCGATGGTGTGAGCCATGGTGCTAGGGTGATTTGGCTTTTAGGCAGATTACCGTCTGGTAAGGTGAAAGGAAGGCTTCCCAGACGGTCAAGCTACAGTGATTCGTGCTGCTATTATTTATTGCTTAGTCTCAGGAGCGACTTATCGGCGATTCTTTTTATCCCTTTTTACATCCTTTTCTTTTTGATATTTATCTAGGTAGTCACCGAAGCCTTGTATGAGAAGTATGAATGTGGTGCCAATCGCTATTACGCCAGAGATCCTTAACACCCACATCAGTAGCTCCCACTTCTCCACTACGAAACTCTTATCAGATCCAAGCGCGAGTATGGCGCCACTCGCAAAAAAAATCATAAAAGATGAGAGTCGGATTTTATTGATTAACTTCATATCATTTCTCCCTATCTCCCTTTCTTAAAACTGTCGTGGTTGTTTTACAGTGCTGAATCCCACCTGCTAGGCCAAAACTAGGGCCAAGCCAACCGCTTGCTCCAGCTAAAGCCCCTCCACCAACATCAATAGATGCACCGCCTCCTTTAATAACAGCACCGCGCACAAAAGGCCCCCAAGTTTCTGAAACGCCATCTTCAAGGGGAGCGGAGCCAACACTCGCATTTCCTCCAACGCCTGCCCCTCTAAACATACCTAGGCCATACTGTTGGCATTCAGTCATGACCCAGGCAGCGTTACCAACATTGTCGAACTTTAAGCCCGTCGACACTGTTTGGCCGAATACACCGCCGAATGTTTCTACAGAAGCGTTTCCTTCACCGGTTATAACAATATTTTCTGCAGCCCTACTCACAGTGTTGGATTGGCTATAAGGCCCGCCTCCCAGGCCATAGACTCCACTGAGCCCTTGTGGGTCTACTTCGATGCTTGGTGCAACCGAATATTGATACATGTTTACCCCGCCTCTTAACCCAATCGGATCCTGACTAATATACCTGCCCTGCTGCGGGTCGTAATAACGGTGGCGGTTGTAGTAGAGGCCGCTCTCTTCATCGTGCCATTGACCCTGGAACCGGATCGGTTGGGTGAGGTTGCGCACGGCGCGTTGGTTTTTGACCGCTGCCCAGTCGTCGGGTTCGGCGAGCCAGCGGGGTTGGCCGTTGGGGGTGACCAGCTGCATCGGGGTACCCAGTGCATCGGTGATGTAGGCGCTGAGCACTTGGCCTTGTTCAGTATCATCAATACGCAGCATGGGCACAAAACTACCCGGTTCATACACCATCGTGGTGCGCTGGTTATCCGTTTCTTCCCGCACGATGCGATCACCGTCCCAGCCGTAGTGGGTGGTGGCGGTGGTGCCGTTGGGGTGGCGTACGGTTTTGCTGATTCGTCTTCCCAGGCCGTCGTAGCGGTAGGTGGCTTCGCGGGTCGCCCCCAGCTCGCTGGCGTGGATTAGGTGCACTAAACGGTTGGCGCCGTCATAGCCCAGGGTTAAACGTTCGCCGTTGGGCTGTTGGCGTTCGATCAGGTTGCCTGCACCATCATAGCGGTAGCGGGTGCCGTTGAGCTGAGTGAGGCGGTTATCAGTCAGTCCTTGCTGCTTGTCTACCCCCTGCTCTAGCCGATTACCCGCCGCGTCCACAGAGTAGCGGTGGGCGTGGTCGCCGTGTTGGCTGCCGATCAAGCGTCCGGCGGCGTCGTAACTGTAAGCAATCACCTTGGAGGCTTGGTCGCCTTCTATATTGCGGAAACTCATCCGCCCCAGGGCGTCGTACTGGTACTGCTGTTCGTTGGCGGCGCTGTTGGCACCGCGCAGGGTAAGGTGGTCTAACTGACCGAGATGGGTATAACCGCGTTCTAAAATTAGCGGCTGTGATTGCTCACTACCGCTGAGGCGGCGCTGGGTCTCCCGGTGCAAAGCATCGGGTTCCAGGGCGATCTCAAGATCCAGGCCGGGGGCGCTTAGGCCGTGCAGGTGGCCGCTGCCGTAGGTGTGCCAGTTAAGCGCGGGTAGGTCACCGAACTGGCTGGCCTGGGGCGCGCCGTTGGCGGTCAAGGTGTGCTGGTGCTGCCATGTCCAACCGCTAGCTTCTTCTAGGCCGGTATGCCGCTGCTGTTCGCCGATTAAGCGCTGGGCGTGGTCGTAGTTAAAACTGACCTCACCGTTATCGTTAGTGACGCTGAGTAGCTGGCCGTTCACGCCCCACTGGTACTGCTCCGTGCTGGCCGGGGCGTGTTCCGTGGCGGGCAGGTGCCGGGCGGTGAGGCGACCGGCTTCATCGTAATCGTAACGGGTCACCAGCGGCTGGCCGTCGGGGCCTGCTCGGTTGGCTTCGATACGTTCGATCAAGCGCCCGGCGTCATCGTAGCGGTACTGCTGCTCGCGGCCATCGGGGCCGGTCTCGCTGGCTAAGCGATCCATCTCATCGTAAGCAAAGCGGTACACTGCGCCGTTACCCAGGGTGAGTTCGCTTAAGCGGCCCACGTCATCATAGGCGGTAAACAGTTGGCTGCCATCGGCTTCGATGCGCTGCACCGGGCGGCCGTGGTCATCAAAGAAGAACTGCTGCCTAAACCCTTGGGGGCCTTCCAGCTCCACCAGCCGCCCAAGCGCATCCACGTGGTGGTGCCAGTGGGTGCCGTCCGGCAGTTGCGTGGCGAGTCGTCGACCCATCTTGTCGTGCTGGGTGCGGGTGGTCTCGCCCAAGGCGTTGGTGACGCTGGCCAGATAGCCGTGGCGGTCGTACGCATACTCGGTGCGTTGCTGGGAGCAGTCGATTTGGGCGGTGACCTGGCCCAGGGCGTTCCACTCGCGTTGGTGGGTTGCCCCAACGGCATCGGTAATAGTCGTGGGTCGATCAGGCAAAGCATCGTGATCGTAGGCGAAGGCGGTAGTGCCTTCCGGCCCGGTGACTTCCACTGGAAGCCCCTGTTCGTTGCGCGTTATTTGCCACGTTTGATCCTCAGGCCCTTCGATACTCACCGGCTGGCCCAGGGCATCCCGCTCGATGGCCCAGCGGGTGCCGTCCGGGCCGGTCTGCGCGATCACCTGGCCGTGGTCATCGCGCTCGATCAGCGTCTCGCGGCCTAGCGGATCGATGGTGGCTACCTTGAGACCCGCACGGTCGTAACGAAACTCAATCCGCGAACCGTCGGCGCGGGTGTGGGCCGTCCAGCGGCGACCGGGGCCGCTGCCCACAAAGTGGTAGCGTTCCTCCCGGCCCAGGCTGTCGGTGACCAGGGTGTGATCCACTTGGTAGCTGTACGTCCGCGCTAAGCCACCGGCTTCCTGCTGGCCCACCACCCGGCCATCCGGGGCGTGGCGATCCCAAGTGTAGTGGGCTTCCATGCCCCCAGGTACCCGGTGGGCGGTGAGCATGTGGTCTTGCCACTCAAACTCGCGTACCACCTCACCGTGGCGATGGCGCACCGCAATTAAATCCCCCACGGGACTAAACGAGTAGCGTACCAGCCAGTCGTCCTGGGGACTGCCATCGTGTTCCTTCACCAGCTTAACGCCGGTTAAGCGCTGGCCGGTATCGCCCTGCATGGCGGGTAACAGCGCATCGTAAACCAGTTGGTAGTGGCGCTGGGCGCTGTCGATCACTCGCACCAGCAGGCCACCTTCCCAGCGGTACTGGGTGGTGTAGCTGTTGCGGTCGCGCTCTTCGATTAAGAGCCAGCGAGCAGCGTTATCGCTTGAGTTCTCACCTGAAGTCGCATCCGTGGTGGCCGCCACGTCTGCTGGTTGGGCAGAGGCTGGGCTGGCAAACACATAGTAAAGCCCGCTGGCATCGCTTAAAACGATACGCTCAGGATCACTGCGCAACGTCTCGTCCAGGGCTTGCCAGCGGGGCGCGTTGCTCTCTTCATCGACTGAGGCGCCTCCACGACGGATCCACAGCTGCTCTGTAGGCGAGAAGCGCGCCTGGCCGGGGGCCAGTGCGCCAAAGGTAATCGCTCGGCCCTGGGCATCGTGAACGATACAGGCGTCATCGTTAAGGGTGAGGGAGAGGCTTTCGCCGGGTACCGACCAGCCCTGACCGAGTATCCCAATCCGCCCGTTACTGGAGAGATAACCACGGCTAAACACAAACGGCCGTGGCGCGGGGAGTGCAAAATCGGTCTCGGCGGGCAGCAGCTTGGCGCCCAGCAGCGGGTTCACCGGGCTACCCACCGCCGGTTGGCAGGCACTGCAGTCGTCGGCCAGGCCATCGGTGATGTCGATATCGTCTAACGCCAACGGCGTGGCGGCGGTGATGTCGCTGCTGAGCAGTGGGGTCTGGTGCGGTTCGAGGGTAACGTCCTCGCTCTCCTCAGGCTCGGCTTCCCCGGGTAAGCGGGGCAGCACAATGGCGTGGCCCTGGCCGCGCCCGGGGCTACCGCCGGAGTTGATCTTGACCTGGGGGCCGACAATGGTCACGCCGCCGGGGTCGAGCTTGATAAAGCTGCCGCCCGCTTTGAGGGTGATCTCGCTGCCCGCTTCCAACACGATCTGGCTGCCCGCCTTGTGGTGCAGCTCGCGGCCGGTCTCCACCAGCTGGGACTCGCCGTAGACTTCATGGCGGGTTTGATCCACCTGAAGGTGATCGTCGCCCTTGATCTGGGTGTAGCGCTTACCGTGTACGGTCAGGTGATCGTCGTTGTGGATCTCGCTCAAGCGGTTGCGATGGAGCTTAAGGTGACTGTCCCGGCGAATCTCCTCGGTGCGGTCGTTAAGCGTTAACAGCTCCAGGTCTTTCTGGGCGTGGAGCCAGATCTGCTCTTCCCCGGTGGCATCCTCAAAGCGCAGTTCGTTAAAGCCTGCGGATTTATGGCTCTGGGTGCGGATCACCGTGCGGGTCTTGTGCTCCGGCAGCGGGTAAGGCGGGGTATTCACCGCGTGGTAAGTGCGGCCGGTGACCAGCGGTTGATCAGGGTCGCCCTCTAAAAACGAGACAATGACCTCATGGCCGATCCGGGGGATCGCCATGCTGCCATAGCCACCGCCGGCCCAGCCCTGGGCGACCCGTACCCAACAGCTCGCCGTCTCATTAGGTTCGGCGTAGCGATCCCAGGGGAACTGCACCTTAACCCGGCCGTGTTCGTCGCAGTAGATCTCTTCACCTTCCGGCCCCACCACAAAGGCCACCTGGGGGCCGTCGACGCGAGGTTTAGGGTTGGGCACCGGGCGAAAGGTCTGATCCCGGGGCATGATCACCACGTCGTTGTGGTAGCGGGTCATCAGCTCGCCTGCCTGAGCTGAACTGGCTCCACTCCCATTGCCGCCCCGGGCCATACCATCTTCTTCCAGGGCCTGGGGCTGCTCGCCGTGGTGAACCACCGAGACCACTTGCCAGGCGCGGTTAAGGCTGTCGATATCGTGGTCGGTAAGGGTAAAGCAGATCCCCGGGGCGAGCTCGGGGAGGTCACTCTCGGCCTCGGCGGTGGTGGCGTCGGCGCGCAGTGACTCTAACCGGTGGCGAGTAAAAGGCTTACCGGAAGCGTCCTTCTTGTAGCGGCCGGGGTAATCAAAGTGCTCGTAATCCTCCCGCTGGGCGTGTTCGCCCAGCCCTGGCGCCAGGTGCTCATGGATCTGCGCATAGGGCGGGTTTTTAAAGGTGTAGTCCTTGAGCATCGCCGAGGCGGGACGCACGCGGTTGGCCTGACGCAATTTACGCACGTGGCGTCGGGGCGGCGTGCCCCCGGCGCGGCCGTGGTAGGTGCGCTCGCCCACGCTGGGCAACACCACCGTGGCGTCCGCAAATACCAGCTGGTGTTTGCCGCCCTCGGCGTTCTCGAACTCATGGAAATAGAAGCAGCCCTCTTCGGCGGCTAAACGCTCGATAAAGGCCAGATCGGTCTCGCGGTACTGAACCAGAAACTCCCGATCGGGGGGCGTGCGGGTGGTGGCAAAGCCGATATCGGTGAGGCTGCGCTCGTTAGCGAGCGTCGTGATGGCGTCAAACGGCGAGGCGTCCTGAAAGATACGCGAGTTATGGCGCAGCGATAACCGCCACAGTGCCGGACGAATCTCCACCCGATAAAAGCTGCGCCGGTGTCCCCTGTCGCCGCGGTGCAGCTCACTTATAATGCCATGCACGCGGCGGAGCGGCTCGCCGTCCTGCCAGATGGTCAGCGTGGCGTTTTGATCCAAGCAGTCGCTGGGCGATAGGTTGTGGGTACGGCTGGCAAACTCAACCGAGAGCGCAAACGGCTCCGACAGCGCCTCGTGATGGGTAAAGCGCACCACGGCGGTGTCATCGGCCCCGGGTAGGGTCAGGGTAAACTGTAGGCCTGTGCCGTCTGCCATCGCTCCGCTCCTTGGATCAAGTAAATGAGAAACGATCAGGGTAGCGGGCCGGGGCCAGAGAGCAAGGCCTGGAAGGCAAGTGACAGGGATCTCTTACACGTTTGTAAGAGATCGCTTACAAAATTTTAAGCGATGTCTTACAGCTTAAACGCTCAAAGAATGATCGTATGAAAAATGAGCTGCACTCCGTACTGAATACCATCCTATTTCAGCGCCTGCCAAATCAGATTAAAACCGACTAAAAACATGGCAAAAATCACCAGTCGGTAGAACAGCGTCTCGTTGACGCGGCTTTGCAGCCATAGGCCGTTGCGTACACCGATCCAGGCGATGGGTACGAGCAGCAGCGAGGCCCAGGCGCTGGTAACGTTGATTTCGCCAAGCCACATATAGGGCGCTAGCTTGATCACGTTGACTACGGCAAAGGTCACTGCGCAGGTGGCGATAAACGTCTCTTTCGATAGTTTGCGCGGCAGCAGGTAAACGTTCAGCGGCGGCGCGCCCGCATGAGCCATAAAGCTGGTAAAGCCGCAAACGCTTGCCGCTGGCAAAGCCCAACGGGGGGAGATCGGTTTCTTGGCAACGGGCTTGAGCAACATGTAAGCGGCGAACAGCAGGGTGATCACGCCGAGAGTCAGGCGTAAGCCCTGTTCACTCAAACTGCCAAACAGCAGCGTCCCTACCGTCACGCCGATAAACAGCCCCGGCACAAAGCGCCAGACCTCAGTGGCGTCCTGCTTGCCCCACCATGCTTTCACCGCAAACACGTCCATCACCAGCAGTAGCGGCAGTAGTAAGCCCGCTGCCTGGGCGGGGCTGATCGCCAGCGCCATTAGCGGTACCGAGAGCGTACCAAAACCACCCGCAAAGCCACCTTTTGAAACGCCGGTCAGGTAAACGGAAAATGCAATTAACAACCAGGCGATGACGGAGTAGTCGGGGAGCATTGAGGCCTCTGGATACTCAAAAAAGTGAACCACAAAAAAGCCCCGCATCGGCGGGGCTAGTTAGCATAGCATTAGATAAACGTTAGCGGGCAAAGTGTCGATCTATCCAGCGTTCATCAACCACTCGTGGTCGGGGTCGTTGTGGAATTTCCATGCCCGCTTGGGCCCCGCCATCACATTTAAGTAGTAGAGCGAGTAGCCATGGGAGGCGCCCACCGGATGGTAACCCTTGGGAACCAACACACAGCAGCCGTTTTCCACCGCCATGGTTTCATCAAGGCTGCGGTCATCGGTGTAAACGCGCTGGAAGGCGAACCCTTGTTCAGGGTTAATGCGGTGGTAGTAGGTCTCTTCCAGATGTGATTCGTGGGGTAAGTTATCCACATCGTGTTTGTGGGGCGGGTAGCTCGACCAGTTACCCGCAGGTGTGAATACTTCGACTACTAATAGGCTATCGGCGGGCTCGGTTTCCGGCAGAATATCGTGAACATGGCGGGTGTTGGTGCCCTGGCCACGGGTGCTTTGCTTGATGTGGTCAGGCGCGATGAGCCGAGGGGCATGGTTGCCATGCCCAGGGGCGGCGCACACCGCTAGCTCTAAGTCTGTGGTCGCTTCTACCGCGTAGCTAACATGGTCAGGCAGGTAAACCGCATAGGGCGGGATCTGTTCAAAGATATCCATGCGCTGGCCGATATCTTCAAAGCGGTGCTCGCCGCAGGTTACCGTGGCGCGCCCGGTAAGCAGCACCAGGCAGACTTCCTGGTCATCGCTGCTGGTCTCCAGACGCTGGCCCTTGGCGAGTTTGTGTACCCGAAAGCCAACGTGCGTCCAGCCAGCCGATTCAGGGGTCACGTCAATCACGGTGCCTTGGGCATCTGGGGCGGTGGGGCGTACCAGTAGGGAAGCCATATGTCGCTCCTTCTGATGGCTAGTTGATCGGTTGGCAGCTAGCCGTTTACGATATAAAAAGTATGAAAAAACAGACACGTTGGTGTCTGTTTACACCGAAGCGTCGAGCAGAATTTTGCGACCCTCTCGCAATGAACGCTCCGCTGCATCGGCTAAGCGCAACGCCTCTAGGCCATCCTGGGCACCTGCGAGTGGTGCACGTTTCTCTTGCCAAGCGGCGACAAAATCACCAATTTCAAGTTGATAGGCCTGGGCATAACGCTCTAGGAAGAACCACTTGGGTTTCTCCTCCACCTGCCCCGCTTCACCAGTGAAGCGCAGACGGGTGTCGCTCTCGTTCTGGGCTTGCAGCATGCCTTGGCTGCCAAAGGCTTCGATACGCTGGTCGTAGCCGTAGCAAGCGCGCCTTGAGTTGCTGATCTGGCACAGTTTTCCACTGGCGGTGGTAAGGGTGACCATTGCGGTATCCACATCACCTGCTTCACCAATGGCTGGGTCGATAATGCTACTGCCGACGGCAAAAACACTTTCGATGGATTCATCAAGTAGCCAGCGCGCCATGTCCAGATCGTGAATCATCATGTCCCTGAACAGGCCGCCGGACTCAGCCACATACTCGGCAGGCGGGGGAGAGGGGTCGCGGCTAATAATCGTCAGCGTTTCAAGTGCGCCAATACGCCCTTCGGTAATCGCTTTTTTCAATGCTGCAAACTGAGGATCGTGGCGGCGGTTAAAGCCTAGTGCACAGGTCACTGGATGCTCACTGAGTACCTGCAGAGCATCTCGCGTGCGGGCTAAATCCAGGGCGATGGGTTTTTCGCACAGAATCGCCTTGCCAGCGCGGGCGGCACGCTCCAGATACTCCGCATGGGTGGGCGTGCTTGAAGCAATCAGTACGGCGTCAATGGTGTCATCCGCGAAGATTTCATCCACAGAGGCCGCTCGGCTGGCGTACTGCTCGGCCAACGCTTCTGCGGCAGGCTGATGAAAATCGGCCACGGCGGCCAGGGTAACGTTTGGGTGCGAGTGAATGGCCTGGGCGTGCACCTTGCCGATGCGTCCAGCGCCGATGAGTGCGAGTTTCATAAGCTCTCCTATTTTGTTTTTGCTGTTGGCTTGCTTTTGGTGTTTAGGCCTTACGTTTTTTGTCACGGCCCTTTTCTTTGTCGCGTGTTTTGTCTTGCCGCACGCCCAGGGCAATTGCCAAGGTCTGGGTCAAGCAGAGCGACGCGGTCAAACTCCGGAAACTTTTTACTTCGGCTTCGTTGACCACGAAGACGACATCCGCGAAACGGGCCAGCGGGCTGAGGTTCGAATCGGTAATCACTACAATAGGTAGACCGCGCTGATGGGCGTCTTCGCAGGCTTTTTGGCTCTCTTCGGCATAGGGAGAAAAGCTAATCGTTAGCAGAGCGTCGTGTTGGCTCATGGCGCGCAGCTGCTCGCCGTACATCCCGCCCAAACCATTGACCAGCAGCGCAGGTTTATCCACATGCGCCAAGGCATAGGTCATGTAGCTGGCGACCATAAAGCTTCGCCGTGCCCCCATCACATGAATCGCATGAGCCTTTTCAAAAATATCCAGCGCCTTCTCCAGGCTCTCTGGATCGATACGGCTGGGAAGCTGCTCCAGAACAGCGCGATTGGCATCGGCGAACTCCCACAACAGCTGGGTGCTGTCGGGTGTTTCCCCGGTGGCGCTACGTACTGCGCGAATCCGTTCTGTGTAGTTAGGCAATTCATCGACTAGGCGGCTGCGAAACAGCTGCTGCATTTCGGAAAAACCCTTAAAGCCCAAGCTATTGGCCAAGCGGATTAAGGTGGATGGAGTGACATCTGCCTGCTCAGCAATTTTGGCCACAGTTGCCAGAGCAACCTCCTGGGGGTGATCAAGCACAAAACGAGCGGTTTGCTGTAAGCGTTTGCTTAGCGTGGCGTACTCGGCGGTGATCAGCGTTTCCAGCTCGCGGTAGCTTTGTGGTGGCTGTGGCATACAAATTCCTTCGCGTTAACTGATGTACCACTCATTCACTCATGTACGCCTGGGTAGTAGCGCTGAGCAAAGTGGCTGGTTGTTATGCAGTCTAGTTGACTGGAATAAAAATTCCATTTATACCAAAGTATAGAATAAATAATTTGCAGGAATTGATATTTGGAATCTATATTTCATAGCGCCAAGGCATTTAATGCCACTTCCCTACCAACAACGATAACGTTATGAGGAATTATTTATGGCACGTCTATCTCAATGGCTTCTAGCCTCTGCCGCCACCACGGTATTAATGGCGGGAGCTGCACAAGCACAAGAACCGGAACAAGAAGCGAGCCGTTTCGTCATGGTGACCCATGGTGTTCCCTCTGATCCTTTCTGGTCCGTGGTGAAAAACGGCGCAGAGGCAGCCGCTGATCTCGTCGGCGCTGAGCTGGAGTACCGTGCACCATCGACCTTTGATATGGCCAAGATGCAGCAACTTGTACAGGCAGCGGTGGCATCTGATCCGGATGGCTTGATCCTCTCTTTTACCGACGAAAATGCCCTGGGCGGCGCTGTCCAAAATGCTGTCGATAACGGCATCCCAGTGATTACCATTAACTCCGGTGGCGACGTGGCGAGAGATTATGGTGCCCGGCTGCACATTGGGCAGAGTGAATATGAGGCGGGCAAACAGGCCGCCGAGCGCATGCAGGAACTGGGCGTTGAGAAAGGCGTCTGCGTTAACCATGAGCAAGGCAACCAGGGGCTTGATCAGCGCTGTGATGGCTTTGTAGAGGGATTTGACGGCAATGCTGAGCAGCTAGCGACCACCTACGACCCCACCAATATTCGCAATGCCATTGTCGCTTACCTCAACGAGAACAGTGATGTGCGTGGTGTGCTGACCTTGGGTGCACTGGCCGCTGATCCGATGATTCGGGCCATGCGTGAGCAGGGGGCAACCGATATGTTCACTCTCGGCACCTTTGACCTTTCACCCGGTATTTTGGAAGCCTTGGATGCAGGTGAACTGGACTTTGCGATCGACCAACAGCAGTACATGCAGGGTTATTTGCCTGTCATGTTCCTAGATCAGTTCGTCAAAAACGGCCTGCTACCCGCAGGGGATGTTGCCACCGGCCCAGGGTTTGTCACTCAAGAAAACGCTGCACAGGTCATTGAGCTGAGTAGCCAGGGCATCCGTTGATAACTACCTAATCGAAAAAGGCTCGGCGCGGTGTCGAGCCTTGGGGGTCGATCGCCATGAATTCTACTGAAACGAAACAGTCGGTTGCGCCAGCAACCGCTCCTCAAGATGAGCGTATCCAGAGAGTCTCTTTCTGGAAGAAAGCGCTTAATCGCCCGGAGCTGGGGGCGCTGGCCGGTGCCGTGCTGGTGCTTGCCTTCTTTATCGCTGCTTCCAGCGGCACCGGGATGTTTACCCCAGCGGGTATTATTAATTTTCTTGAAGTCGCCGCTCAGCTCGGCATTATCGCCACGGCGGCTGCGTTGCTGATGATCGGCGGAGAGTTTGATCTTTCGATTGGTTCGATGATTGGCTTGGCAGGCATTCTGATTGCCATCCCTGCGGTGGAGTATGGCTGGCCGCTGTGGGCCGCAATTTTACTGGCGTTCGCCTGTGCGGGCCTGGTGGGCTGGATTAACGGTAATCTGGTCAATAAAACGGGGTTGCCGTCATTTATCGTTACCCTGGGCTTCCTGTTCATTCTGCGTGGTCTGGCTATCGGTACTAGCCGGTTGTTGACGGGACGTACTCAGGTGGGGGGCGTTCAGGATCATATCCCCGGTGATTGGTTCGCGGCGCTTTTCTCTGGAGAAGTTGCTACGGGACTATTTAGTTGGATGGCGGAAAATGGCTGGATGGCGACCAACTTTGCGGGCAACCCCACGGTCACCGGTATTCCCGTCTCAATTGTCTGGTGGCTGGGCTTAACCGCTGTAGCGACTTGGGTGCTGCTGTGCACGCCTTACGGCAACTGGATCTTCGCCAGCGGTGGTGATGCCAATGCGGCGCGCAATTCGGGCGTCCCCGTCCACCGCGTCAAGATTTCACTGTTCATGTTCACCGCTTTCTCCGCCACCATCTTTGCCTGCATACAAGTCATGGATACTGGTTCGGCGGACACTATCCGTGGCCTGCTAAAAGAACTGGAAGCCATTATTGCTGTGGTGATCGGTGGCGCTTTGCTGACCGGTGGTTAT
Organism: Vreelandella titanicae; assembly: GCF_014697095.1. NCBI lineage: Bacteria > Pseudomonadati > Pseudomonadota > Gammaproteobacteria > Oceanospirillales > Halomonadaceae > Vreelandella > Vreelandella titanicae. The sequence goes on from NZ_CP059082.1 coordinate 1,658,153, forward strand.
GGCTCCGCTATAGGTGCCGCCCTGGGTGCGCTGATCTTCGGCATGGTGCAAATGGGCATTTTTTACACCGGTGTTAACACCGACTGGTTCCAGGTCTTCCTGGGCGTGATGTTGCTGGTGGCGGTGCTATTCAACAATTACATGCGCAAAAAGGCGATGGAGGCTAAATAACATGACTACACGCACTCCAATGATTGAAATGCGCAGTGTCAGCAAACACTTCGGCAGCGTCATCGCCATCAGTGATATCTCGATGCAGGTCTATTCCGGTGAGGTTATGTGCCTGCTGGGTGATAACGGTGCTGGCAAGTCAACGTTGATTAAAACCCTTTCCGGTGTTCACCAGCCCACCCATGGCGAGATGCTACTGGATGGCAAGCCCGCTCGTTTCAAGTCCCCGGCTTACGCGCTCGACGCCGGTATCGCGACAGTTTTCCAGGATCTGGCGATGGTGCCGTTGATGTCGATTACCCGTAACTTTTTTATGGGCCGCGAACCGACGGTGGGCTGGGGGCCTTTAAAGCGCATTAACTGGAAGTATGCCGACCGGGTTGCCAAAGAGGAAATGGCTAAAATCGGTATTGATGTGCGCGACCCAAGCCAGCCGGTGGGCACGCTTTCTGGCGGGGAGCGCCAGTGTGTGGCGATTGCCCGTGCCGTCTATTTTGGCGCTAAAGTGCTGATTCTTGATGAGCCTACGTCAGCGCTTGGGGTTAAGCAGGCCTCTGTCGTACTGCGCTACATTGCCAAAGCCCGCGCGGATGGCCTGGCGGTCATCTTTATTACCCACAATGTTCACCATGCTTACCCAGTGGCCGATGCGTTCACCTTATTGTCACGCGGCGGCAGTTTGGGCTCATTCCGCAAAGAAGAAGTCAGCCGCGAAGAAGTGCTCAACATGATGGCGGGTGGCGCTGAGCTTGAAAGCCTGGATGCGGAGCTTGCGGAATTCCAGCGGGACGATAAAGCCAAGAAGGCCAGCTTAGCCGAACAAGACGCCCAGCCCGTGAATGAAACAAGCAGCACTGAACCCCCTTCACCGCGAACGGCGAGCGGCTATTAAGGAGCCATGATGAATAAACCTACCCCATCATCCCCGTTCACGCTGGCCGTCTGCGCTGAAATGGTGTTCCGCCGCTTGCCCGTGTTGGAGCGTGTTAAGCGTATTTCTGAACTGGGTTTTCAGGTCGAAATCTGGGACTGGACTAAGCATGACATTGACGCACTGGCCAATAGCGGGGCGACATTTTCCTCCATGACCGGCTATGTCACCGGCACCTTAGCGGATGCCGCCGGGGCAGATGAACTGCTACGCACCGCCGCTGAGTCGGTTGAGGTGGCCAAACGACTGGGTATTCCACGTCTCAACCTGCACGGCACAGGGTTGGATGGCGAAGGTCTTCCCGTGAAACCTTGCCAACAGATGACCGGCGCGATGTGGTTAAAAGCACGCGATACCCTCAATCGGCTGGCGGATCTCGGCGAGCAGAACGACGTCACCTTTGTGCTTGAAAATCTCAATACCGACGTTGATCACCCAGGAGTGCCGTTTGCGCGCTTGGAAGATGTTCTAGCGCTGGTGGAAAGTGTTGATCGGCCCAGCTTGCGCATTATGTTGGACGTTTATCACGCCCAAATTGGCGAAGGTAATTTGATTGAATTGATTCGCCGCTGTGGGCCGTACATTGGTGAAGTGCAAGTGGCTGATGTGCCAGGGCGCTGCGAACCGGGAACCGGCGAGATTAACTACCCGGCCATTGCCAAAGTGCTGAACGACATAGGTTATCGCGGCACCGTAGGACTGGAAGGCTGGGCCTCTGGCGACGACGACCTCGCGCTCGACCGATTCCGTGCCGCCTTCACACTTTAATCCACGGTTGATAAGCCTTATCGATTGCCAGCCAAGACGCTTTTATGCCCAGTGCCATCCTGTGACTAGTACCACGAATTTGTGACGTGGGGAGACATTTATGCTGAATAACAATAGTCAACACCGACCGCTTGACCTGATTTGTCTTGGACGCGTGGCGGTCGATCTTTACGCCGAGCAGATTGGCAGCCGTTTAGAAGACGTGGCCAGCTTTGCCAAGTACCTAGGCGGGAGCTCGGGCAATATGGCCTACGGCACCGCTCGCCTCGGGTTGAAATCCGCCATGCTCTCGCGGGTCGGCGACGAGCAGATGGGCAACTTCGTGCGCGAAGAGCTGGAGCGGGTGGGCGTGGATACCTCCGCGCTTCAAACCGACCCCGAGCGCCACACCGGCCTGGTGCTGCTAGCCTTAAAAGACCGCGAAAGCTTCCCGCTGCTGTTTTATCGCCGCGACTGTGCCGATATGGCCATCGACGCCGACGCCATCGACCCTGAATTTATTGCTCGAGCAAAAGCGCTGGCAATTACCGGCACCCATCTTTCTACCGATACCACCCGGCGGGCGTGTCGCAAGGCACTGGACGCCGCCGCCCATTATGGCGTGAAGCGGGTGCTGGATATCGACTATCGCCCCGTGCTGTGGGGGCTGACTAACCCTGGTGATGGTGAAACCCGCTTTATCGCCGATGATAAAGTGACCACCGACCTGCAGCGCTGGTTGCCAGATTTTGATCTGATTGTAGGTACCGAAGAGGAGTTTCATATTGCCGGCGGCAGCACGGACACCTTAGTGGCTCTGCGCGCGGTGCGTGAAGTTAGCAAAGCTACCCTGGTATGCAAGCTGGGGCCCATGGGCTGTGTGGTGTTTGAAGGCGCGATTCCTGGCCGCATTGAAGACGGTATTTTAGTTAAGGGCGTACAGGTCGAGGTGCTCAATGTGCTGGGTGCCGGGGATGCCTTTATGAGTGGCTTGCTACGCGGCTGGCTGCGCAATGAACCCTGGCAAACCAGCGCCGGTTATGCCAATGCCTGCGGCGCGCTGGTGGTCTCCCGCCACGGCTGCGCCCCGGCCATGCCCACCGAAGACGAGTTATTTGATTACCTGGCGCGCCGCGATGAGGTGCCTCGTCCGGATACCGATCAACGCCTAAATCATCTGCACCGGGTCACCACCCGAGTGCCTGCTCAGTGGCCCGAAGTGTTGGGCCTGGCGTTTGACCACCGCCGTCAGCTCACCGATATGGCCCGCGAAGCGTATGCCGACAGTGCGCGACTGCCAGCACTCAAAAAACTCCTGGTCACCGCCGCCGAAGAGGGTGCCAAGCTGGGCGGCATTACCACCCCCGCGATTTTGGTCGACGACGTGCTGGGTCAGGACGCGCTCAATCAAGCCAGTGGAAAAGGCTGGTGGATTGGTCGACCGGTGGAGCTACCAGGCTCACGCCCGCTGCGTTTCCAGCATGGCGATGATTTAGGTGCCTGCCTGCGCAACTGGCCTAGAGAACAGATTATTAAATGCCTGGTGTTCTACCACCCCGACGATGAAATCTCGCTGCGCTTAGAGCAGGAGGAGCGGCTGCGCCAGCTCTACCAAGCGGCCTGTGCCTATGGGCTGGAACTGCTAATTGAGGTCATTCCCCCCGCGAACATGCCCAATGACGACACCACCTTGCCGCGCAGCCTGCAGCGACTCTACAACCTGGGCATTCGCCCAGACTGGTGGAAACTACCTGCCATGTCAGACGCTGCCTGGCAGGCGGTGGGTGAAACCATTGAGCGGGAAGATACCTACTGCCGTGGGGTTGTGCTACTTGGGCTAGACGCCCCCATGGACGACATGAAACGCGGTTTCGAAGCAGCGGCCAATCATGCCTGCTGTAAAGGTTTCACCGTTGGGCGCACGCTATTTGCCAGCGCGAGCCGTGATTGGCTGGCCGGGCGTATCGACGACGCCCGCTTGGTAGATCGGGTCGCCCAGAACTATGCCGAGCTGATAAAGGCGTGGCGGCAATTAAGGCAGGCGCAGCCGCAAACGCTGTCTCACACGGAGGAGGCGTAAAATGAGCACCATTCGACTCACCATGGCCCAGGCGTTGGTCAAGTACCTTGCTGCACAACGTATAGAGGTGGATGGCCAAGAAGTGGCGCTGTTTGAAGGCGTGTTTGCGATTTTTGGTCATGGCAATGTGGCGGGGGTAGGCGAAGCGCTCTACCACGTACAAGACGCGCTGCCGACCTTTCGCGCCCACAACGAACAGTCCATGGCCCACGCGGCGATTGCCTTTGCCAAAGCCAATGGCCGCCAGCGCTTAATGGCCGCGACCAGCTCGATTGGCCCAGGGGCGACCAATATGGTCACCGCCGCGGCGCTCGCCCATGCCAACCGACTGCCAATTTTGCTGCTGCCGGGGGACACCTTTGCCACCCGCGAACCGGATCCGGTACTCCAGCAGGTGGAGCATTTTGGTGACCCGACCATTACCGTCAACGACTGTTTTCGCCCGGTGTCGCGTTACTTCGACCGCATTAACCGCCCGGAACAGCTGTTGACCAGCTTGCCTCAGGCGATTGCTACTTTGCTTGATCCCGAGCACTGCGGCCCGGCGACCCTGGCATTACCCCAGGATGTGCAAACCTTTGCCTACGATTACCCGGTGGCCTTTTTTGCCCCCAGGGTACATCGCATTCGCCGCTCGCCGCCGGATGCTTACGAGCTTCGTCAAGCCATCGCCGCGCTGCAACAGGCTAAGAGCCCGCTGATCATTGCCGGTGGCGGCGTGCATTACGCCGCTGCCTGCGACGCCTTGGCCGAGTTTGCCAAAGCACGCGGCATCCCCGTAGCCGAAACCCAAGCAGGCAAAGGGGCGTTGGCCGATAGCCACCCTTGCGCGGTGGGGGCCATTGGGGTGACCGGCAGCGCAGCTGCTAACCAATTGGCGGAGCAGGCGGATGTCATTCTGGCGGTGGGTACGCGGCTGCAGGACTTTACCACCGGCTCCCGGGCGCTGTTTGAAGGCAGCGATAAAACACTGATTTCCCTAAACGTTGGCCGCTTCGACAGCCTCAAGCATCAAGCGCTGCCGCTTAGCTGCGACGCCTTGATCGGGCTGGGCCAACTCGACACGGCGCTGGGCGAATGGCGCGGCAGCGATGAGTGGCGCGAACAAACCGGAACGCTCAAGCGCGAGTGGGCCGAAATAGTGCACAGCGTGACCGCCGACCAAGGGCTGGCGCTGCCCACCGATGCCCAGGTGATTGGTGCGGTTAATCGCCAGGCAGGCAACGATACCACCGTAGTATGCGCGGCCGGTGGCTTGCCCGGCGAGCTGCATAAACTCTGGCAATGCTCGGGCCCCGGCAGCTACCACGTGGAGTACGGCTTCTCCTGCATGGGCTATGAAATTGCGGGCGGGCTGGGCGTCAAGATGGCCAAGCCAGAGCGGGAAGTGGTGGTGATGGTGGGCGATGGTAGCTACCTGATGCACAACTCGGAGCTGGCAACCTCGGTGATGCTGGGCCACAAGCTGATTGTGGTGGTGTTGGATAACCGCGGCTATGGCTGCATCAACCGCTTGCAGCAGGCCACAGGCGGCGCGGGGTTCAACAACCTTCTGCAAGATTGCCGCACTGTGGAAGCAGGCGCTCCCAAAACCGATTTCGCCGCCCATGCCAAATCTCTGGGCTGTGAGTCTGAATCAGTGAGCGGCATTGCGGAGCTGGAGCAGGCGCTGGTGCGCGCTCGCAGCGCCACCTCGACCTATGTGATTGCCCTGGATACCGATCCGCTACCCAGCACCCAGGAAGGCGGTGCCTGGTGGGAGGTGGCCGTGCCCGAGGTTTCCGAGCGTGAAGCGGTCAATAAAGCCTATCAAGGGTACCGCGAAGCCAAGCAGCGCCAACGCCATTAATACCAACAAACATAATCATAAGGAATACGCTATGCCAACGGTTACTTTAGGCATCAACCCGCTCACCTGGACGAACGACGACTTGCCCAGCCTGGGCGGCGCAACACCACTGGAAACCTGTTTGAAAGAGGGCCGCGAAGCGGGGTTTAGCGGCTTTGAATTAGGTAACAAGTTTCCCCGAACGCCTGACGCCTTGAACCAGGTGCTTAGCGCCCACGACTTGGCACTCGTTTCGGGCTGGTACTCCGCGCAGCTGTTGGAGCGCACTCCTGAAGAAGAGATTGATGCCATTCAGGATCATATGAACCTGCTCAAGCAGTGCGGTGCCAAGGTGATGGTGCTGTGCGAAGTCACCCATTGTGTACACGGCGATCAGGAGCGCCCGCTTTCCCAGCGTCCGCACCTTTCCGAGCAAGAGTGGCAGCGACTGCTGCATGGCCTGGATGTCGTGGGCGACTACCTGAAATCCCAGGGCATTCAGCTGGTGTATCACCACCATTTGGGCACGGTGATCGAAAGCCAGGCCGACGTTGAACGCTTAATGGACAACACCGGCGAAGGCGTGGGGCTGCTGCTTGATTTTGGTCATCTGCGCGGTGCGGGCGGCGACCCGCTCGCCATCGCCAAACACTACAGCCAGCGTATCCATCATGTGCACTGCAAGGACCTGCGCTTCCCAGTGCTGGAAGCGGTACGCAACCGCGACAAAAGCTTTTTAAACGGCGTGTTAGACGGCCTGTTTACGGTGCCGGGAGATGGCAATGTGGATTTCCTGCCCGCCTTAACCCACCTGTGCGAACAGGGCTACCAGGGTTGGTTAGTGGTTGAAGCCGAACAAGACCCGGAAGTCGCCCACCCGCTGACTTACGCCCGCCTGGGTTACCGCAACCTACGCCAACTTGCCGAGCAGGCAGGCTTCGACGTTGCCAGCTAAACAGCACCGCTTTTAATCAGGAGCTTGTATGAAGACGCTATCCCACTATCTCAATGGTCAGCTCTCTGCCGGACAGAGTCAGCGCACTTCGCCGGTTTATAATCCGGCCACCGGTGAGCAGAGCGCCCAGGTGGCGCTGGCCACCGCTGACGAAACCCGCGAAGCGGTGCGTATCGCCGATGAGGCCTTTGTCGCCTGGTCGAAAACCTCGCCGCTGAAGCGCGCACGTATCCTGTTTAAGTTCAAGGCGCTGGTCGAGGAGCACACCGATGAGCTGGCGCGCCTGGTCTCCAGCGAACACGGCAAGGTGTTTTCTGACGCCAAAGGCGAAGTCACCCGCGGCCTGGAAGTGGTCGAGTTTGCCTGTGGCATTCCCCACCTGCAGAAGGGCGAGCACTCCATGAACGTCGGCACTGGCGTCGATAGCTACTCGATGATGCAGCCGCTGGGCGTGTGCGCCGGTATCTCGCCGTTCAACTTTCCCGCCATGGTGCCCATGTGGATGTTCCCCATCGCCCTGGCCTGCGGCAATACCTTCATCATGAAGCCTTCGGAAAAAGACCCCTCTACGCCGCTGCGCCTAGCCGAGCTGCTTAAAGAGGCGGGACTGCCGGATGGTGTCTTCAACGTTATCAATGGCGATAAAGAGGCGGTGGATTTGCTGCTCACCGATGAGCGTGTTCAGGCGGTCAGCTTTGTGGGCTCCACGCCGATTGCCGAGTACATCTACGCTACCGCATCAGCCCATGGCAAACGCGTTCAGGCCCTGGGCGGCGCCAAAAACCATATGGTGATCATGCCCGATGCGGATCTCGATCAAGCCGTGGGTGCCCTGATGGGCGCGGCCTATGGCTCGGCAGGCGAGCGCTGCATGGCGATTTCGGTGGCCGTACCCGTGGGCGAAGAAACCGCCAACCGCCTGCGTGACAAACTGGTGGCCGAACTGGATAAATTGACGGTCGGGCCTGGCCTGGTCGATGGCCCGGATAACGATATGGGGCCGCTGATCACCCGCGAGCATCTTGAGAAAGTGGCGGGCTATATCCAGGTCGGCGTGGATGAAGGCGCAGAACTCGTGGTCGACGGTCGTGAGACCACGGTTGATGGTGCAGGCGATGGCTACTTTATCGGCGGCAGTCTGTTTGACCATGTGACGCCCAGCATGCGTATTCACTCCGAAGAGATCTTTGGCCCGGTGCTGGCGATTGCTCGCGTGGCCAGCTTCGACGAGGCGGTCAGCATGATCAATGCCCACGAGTACGGCAATGGCACGGCGATCTTTACCCGCGATGGCGATGCGGCGCGTCAGTATTGCGAGCAGATCCAGGTCGGCATGGTCGGCGTTAACGTACCAATTCCGGTGCCCATGGCGTTCCACAGCTTCGGCGGTTGGAAGCGCTCGCTGTTTGGCCCGCTGCATATGCACGGCCCCGACGGTGTACGTTTCTACACGCGGATGAAAACCATCACCCAGCGCTGGCCCAGCGGTATTCGTGAAGAGACCAACCACTTCACCATGCCGACCATGTAAGCAGTCTACGGGGCACGCCACCATTCAACGCCGGGCCCAGCCCGGCGTTATTGTTTTAAAACAGGGAAAATCACAATGAAAACCCTCAAAATTGGCCTAATCGGCACCGGTTTTATGGGTAAAGCCCACTCCATTGCCTTTAACGCGGCGTCCAGCGTTTTTGAACTGCCCGCCAAACCCGTTTGCGAACTACTGGCGGATGTTGATCTTGCCACCGCGGAGAGCCGGGCGCGGGCCTGGGGATTTGCCCGCGCCACCGACGACTGGCGCGCTCTGGTGGCCGACAGCGAGGTGGACGTGGTGGATATCTGCGCGCCTAACTTCCTGCACAAGGAGATGGCGCTGGCTGCCATTGCCGCTGGTAAGCATGTTTACGCCGAAAAACCGCTGGCGCTGAGCACGGCAGACGCGAACGAAATGGTCGCCGCGGCTGAAAAGGCGGGCGTCAAAACCCTGGTGGGCTTTAACTATATTCGCAATTCTGCCACCCAACTGGCCCGCCAGATTGTTGCCAGCGGCGACATCGGAGAGTTGATTCACTTGCGTGGTCGGCACAACGAGGATTACCTGCTCGACCCGCAAAAGCCCCACGATTGGCATACACAGCGGGCGACCGCAGGCGCCGGTGCGCTAGGCGATGTGGGCTCGCATATTCTCAATATGGCCGAGTTTCTAACCGGACAGCGCATTAACGAGGTTTGCGGCCAACTACAAACCGTCATCCCCACTCGGCCCAAGGCCGACGGCAGCGGTATGGCTGCGGTAGAGAACGATGACCAGGCCCAGGCCATGCTGCGGTTTGACCAGGGATTAATCGGCAATATCGAAACTTCACGGGTGGCGGCTGGCCGCAAAATGGGCTTGGCCTACACGCTAACGGGCACCAAAGGCGCCATTGTGTTTGATCAGGAGCGCATGAGCGAGCTACAGCTGTATCGCCACGGCGATGCCCACGGCAGGCGAGGGTTCACTACCCTGTTAGCGGGCCCGGAACATCCCGACTATGCGGCCTTCAGCCCCGCGCCGGGGCATGGTCTGGGCTATAACGATCAGAAAATTATCGAAGTTCGCGATCTGGTGGAAGGCATCATCAACAACCGCCCCCTCTATCCGGACTTCCGCGAAGCCGCGCGGGTTAATCGATTAATTGATGCCATCGAAAGGTCAGATCAGTCGGGACAGTGGGTGACAGTATAGCCGTTGCTACTGCACTAAGCGCTTGGGTCTTTCTATAAAGGCCCAAGCGCCTGTTGGGCAGAAAAAGTCACAGAATAATCAGCGTCGCGAGCCCAAGGAATGATAAAAAGCCGACCACATCGGTAACGGTCGTCAAGATCACCGCGCCGGATAACGCAGGATCGATCTGGAGCTTTTTCAACACCATGGGGATGAGTACGCCGGATAAGTTGGCGAGACTCATATTGATAAAGATGGCCAGGGTGATCACCAGCGTGATCATGGCGTCGCCAAACCAGATATGGGAAATAAAGCCGACCACTAATGCCCAAACCAAGCCGTTACTCATCCCCACCCACATCTCTTTGTTATACAGCCAGCGGATGTTGTTGCCTGCAAGTTGGCCCAGCGCCAGGCCGCGTATAACCACGGTGAGGGTTTGACTACCCGCAATACCCCCCATGCTCGCCACCACCGGCATCAAAATGGCCAGGGCTACAATTTGATCCAATGCAGCTTCGAATTGACCAATAACGAAGGCCGCTAAAAAAGCCGTTAACAGATTAATGCCCAGCCAAATGCCGCGACTTTTTGCGCTGCGTAAAACGGGTGTGAAGACTTCCTCTTCGTTACTGACGCCAGACATATGCTTTAACGTCATGTCAGCGTCGTCTTGGGTAATTTCAAGTACGTCGGCGGCGTTTAGCTGGCCTACCAATAATCCATCGCTATCGCACACGGGCACAAAGTGCAGCTCTTTAGAACGCAATAACGCCGCCGCATCACTGACTTTCATTTGATCATTTAGGGTGAAAAAGTCATCCATATAATCATCAACCACCGCATCTTGTGGTTGCTTGATTAAATCAATCAGGGTCAAAGTGCCGAGTAAGCGTTTGTCCTTATCCGTAATCATGATCTGCTGCGACTCATCGTCGAGCAAATGGTGGATGCGGATATAGCGCTGTACGGCCTCTAACGACACGCCCTGTTTTACATTGACCGTTTCAGGATCCATGTAGCGGCCAACCACGTCATCTTCATAGGCGTGAAGATTCTCAACCTGGGCGCGGATCTCTTGCTCTAAGCTGGCGTAGACGCTGGTTTTTATGGCTTCATCAGCAACATCCAAAACTTCAGCAACTTCTTGAGCATCCAAGCCTTTAACAATTTCCTCTACATCGCTGGCCGATAAGTCTTCGATGTAGTCAGCACGGATGTCTTCGTCCACTTCGGCGAGAACCTCGCCGATTAAATCGTCGGGAACATACTCCCAAAGAAAATCTCGCGTTTTGGCCGGGAAGGATTCCAGTGTTCGCGCAATGTCTAAAATATCGAGTTCAGAAAAATGCGCTTTTAGTGCCGCTGCGTCTGGGTCATCTAGCAGGTTTTGAAGGTAGAGAAGCTGCTCTTCGGAATTGGTGTACTTTTCATCATCGCGCATAGAGTCCGTCCTTGTTGGAAGCTAAGTGTTGAAGAGGTGCAAACTCCTGGCGGCTCGCTTTATGAATGTTATAGACAGGTATGGTTGAACGCCACGCGAACACCCTAGGCTATGCGCTGCTGGGCAAAACGGGCGGTATGTCGGTGTTAGTCATCTCATCATCGGCGCCGGCCCAGGTCGGCGTGCCGTGGGTGAAATCCAGCGGCGCTGGGTACTGGACAAGTTCGTCAAGGGTGAGGGAGGTGTGCGGGAAGCGTTGAAGACATGGCGTATCCGTGAACATCTTATACGCCAAGACTAAAGGGTGTGCCTTATTTGTGCAGCAGTAACCGTCTGATCGGCGTTATTGAGGCGCTGGATCAGACGGTTCGAGGTGGGTGTTTTATTCCTTATCCATTTCTAAACAGGAAACTATAGGCATTTAGCGCGGGTACGCCGCCTAGGTGGGCGTAGAGTACCTTGGAGCCCGCTGGGAATTCACCGTTACGCACCATGTCGATCATGCCGTGCATGGATTTTCCTTCGTAAACGGGGTCGGTGAGTACGCCTTCCAGGCGGGCGCATAGGCGAATGGCTTCCAGCGTGCCTTCGTTGGGCAGTCCGTACTCAGGGCCGCCGTAGCGGGTATCCAAAATAACATCGTCATCGTTAATACCACCTTCCAATTCCACCAGCTCGGCCGTATTGCGCGCGATGCGTAGGATCTGTTCACGGGTTTGTTCAGGCTTTGCAGAGGCGTCAATGCCAATCACTCGCTGGGCACGGCCATCGGCGGCAAACCCCACCACCATGCCTGCCTGTGTGCTGCCGGTGACCGAGCACACCACGATATAGTCAAACGTAAAGCCCAGCTCTTTCTCCTGCTGACGCACCTCTTCAGCAAAGCCTACAAAGCCTAAGCCGCCGTAAGGGTGCTCGGAACAGCCAGCGGGAATCGGGAAGGGCTTACCGCCTCGCTGGCGAACATCCTCCATGGCCTGCTCCCAGCTAGGGCGAATGCCGATATCAAAGCCAGCGTCGTCCATTCGCACATCGGCGCCCATGATGCGTGACATCTCGATATTGCCCACGCGGTCATACACTGCATCGGAGTAGTTAACCCAGTTCTCTTGCACCAATACGCACTGCATACCCAGGTGAGCGGCCACCGCGGCAACCTGGCGGGTCTGGTTGGATTGAATACCGCCAATCGATACCAGCGTATCGCAGCCCTGCTCAATCGCTTCGGGAATCAAGTACTCCAGCTTGCGCGTTTTGTTGCCACCAAAGGCCAGGCCGCTGTTGCAGTCTTCGCGCTTGGCGTAGAGCTCCACTTCACCGCCTAAATGTTCGCTTAGCCGTTTGAGCGGCGTAATGGGAGAGGGGCCAAAGGTGAGTGGGTAACGTGGGAAGCGTTCGAGGTTCATAGCAATCTCCAGCTTTAAATCATTGGGTGCGATATAGGGCGGCTAAGGTTGTTGTGAACAATTGGCGTGCTCTCTACTATTTATAGTAAGTGTTAGCCATGATTTTTGTGTTGCAAAGTTGTCTGTTTTAAAGCAATAAAAGTTGCTAATGCATATTTTATGTGGTCTTAAATAGTGTTTATAGATGAATAAGGTAAATAATAGTGCGCTCAAAAATCTCCCGTTCACGCCCTGAGCCTGATGATCAGGCGGCTGAACTAGACCGAACAGATCGGCGTATTCTTAAACTGCTTCAGGAAGATGCCACGCTCTCCAATGTGGCGTTGGCAGAGCAGGTGAGTTTGAGTCCGGCGGCGTGCTTACGTCGGGTGGAAAAGCTCAAACGGGATGGGGTGATCAGCCGGGTGGTGGCACATTTAGACCCGGAGCAACTACAGGCGGGCATGGTGGTATTGATTGGCGTGGTGCTGGATCGCTCGACGCCGGAATCCTTCGCCGCCTTCGAAGAGGCGGCCCAGAAGGTGTCAGGCTGTATGGAGTGCCACGTGGTCACCGGGGAGTTTGATTATTTTATGCTGGTACGCACCCGGGACAGCCAAAGCTTCAACAGGCTGCACGCTGAACAGTTGCTCTACCTGCCCGGCGTGCGCCAGATCCGCTCGTTTATGGGGCTGCGACAGGTGGTCTCTACTCATAAGGTGCTGGTTTAGGCGTGTCGGAGTTACGCTAAAATAATCCTGCTCCGTCGTCGTGGGTGTGGATAACGGTATTGCTATGATCTAACTGATCGGCAGTCCAGTAGGCCGTCTGTTTGTTCAGGCAAAACACTATATTTCAAGCGCTCTCTCGAATGATGAGTCTTACGCCTAGATCTACTCTCGTGTCCATATTTGCTGTGTCATCGCCTTTGAGACGTTCGAGTAACAACCGGGCGATATGCGTGCCGATCTCTTGCCGTGGGGGATCCACCGTGGTCATTGGCGGCACTGTGCTGTCAGTGAAGTCTTGGTTGCCGAATCCCACAATAGCCAAGCGCTCGGGTATCGACCAGCCTTGTCGTTGGCATTCAAGCATTGCGCCTAGGGCGACCATGTCATTGGAGCAGAACACTGCTTGAATCTCAGGATGGTCGTTGACAAGAGTGCATAGCAATTGGCCAGCCTCTGCGGTATTACTTCGCCCGGTAAGTTCTCGAACTAGCACCGAGCCGCCAGCGGCGGCGATCGCGTCGTGAAAGCCTAGATAACGCTCGTTAGCACGGATGTCGCGCTGGAAGTTGGTGCTCAAAAAAGCCATGTGCTGATATCCGCTACGCATGAGGTGTTCCGCCACCAGTCGCCCACAAGTGCGGTGCGAAAAGCCCACAACCATGTCCAATCCTTCCTGACCGTAATCCCACATTTCAATGATTGGAATATCGCTATTGCTCAGCAGTGAGACTGACTTTCGGCTATGCGAAAAACCAGTTAGTACGAGTCCCGAAGGATTCCAGCTTAGGATTGAGCGGATCAGTTCCTCCTCACGCGATGCATCGAACTCGGTGTTGCCTATTAATAGTTGATAGCCGGCTGCGCGAAGGTTTCTTTCCAGAGTCTCAAGGGTCTCCGAAAAGAAGGAGAAGGTAATCGTAGGAACGATCACACCAATGATATTGGAGCGCGATGAGGCCAAACCACCAGCCATCGTATTGGGTAGATAGCTCAGCTTATCAATTGCTGTTTGGATCCGCTCGGCCCTACGAGAAGAGACCTCATCGGGACGACGCAAATACAGCGATACGGTACTTGGAGAAACATCCGCGAGCTGTGCGACTTCGCTCATGGTGGCTCGTTGTGAACTTCGTTTGCGTTTTTTCACTTTCCCTCTCTACCCGTTTTTTTGAAACAGATCCTTGCATGCTTTCGATTAGGCTGAACAGTTATTCCACAGCGTTGAATTCATAATTGATCATGCTGAATAAAGCACGTGCCGGTAGCGGTATTAGCGCAGACCTTGAGTGATAACCCGATAGCTAGCTATTCGACCAATGGACAATCATTTCATCATTGACCTCTCATATCGTAGCGCTACGATTAAGGCGTGGAAAGTACATCAATGACATAAACTGATGGTCAATTCAAAATCAAAGCATCAGACATGCAAAATTTCGTAGCGATACGAAAAGGAGATTACAATAATGAAGCCTATACGCCACTCTCTGGCTCTGATGGTTCTCGTCGGGGCCTCACATGCCGCTCAAGCCCAAGAGACCTTAGAAATTGTTGTCCCATTCGCGGCGGGCGGCGCCACGGATATTGTCGCACGCAGTTTCGAACCGATTTTCTCTGAGAAGCTTGGTGTCACCTCTGTGATACGTAACCTTGCTGGCGCCAGCGCCACGGTAGGCACCAGCGAGGTCGCCAAAAGTGAAGGCAATCCCAATATTATCGGTTACGAACCGGCTGGCGCACTCAGCATTCAACCCTCATTGAAAAACCTTCCCTACGGGCAGGAAAGCTTCACTTATGTTTGCCGAACCACGTCCAACCCGATGTTTCTGATGGTGTCTAAGTCGTCTGACATCGAAAACTTCGACCAGCTTGTTGCTGCCTCTCAGGAGCAGCCGCTGCTCTATGGCTCTTCAGGCCCAGGCACTTTGCCGCATTTGGCACTGGCAGCACTGGTGATCAACAGCGAACTTCAGGCCGAGCATGTGCCCTATAGCGGATCCGGCCCGGCGATGAATGCGCTGGCGGGCAACGAGATCCAAGTCATGGCCGATACCGAGACCATTCTCGGAAACTATGACCTCCGCCCCTTAGCCGTTTTCTCGGAGCAACGCCTGGAAGGCTACGACGATGTGCCGACCATCGGCGAACTCGAGGGTGTGCCGGACATGGACTTCTCCGTTTGGCAGGGTGTCGTGGCGCCCAAGGGCATCAGCCAGGAGCGTGCCGAACAGTTTACTCAGGCGTGCAAGGCCACCATGGAGTCCGATGAGTTCAAGAGCTTTGCCGAACGGGCCAACGTCAACATCGCCTACCTAGGGCCGGACGACTTCGAGTCGTTCGTGAAGGAACGCTTCGAGGCCAACAAGCAGGTGCTGCGTGATGCAGGCCTGCTTGATTGAAACGACCAAGGCATAACGATTTAGCGAGGTAAGCATCATGGTTGCGAGATTGGCCCACCCCAGGGTGTTGCTGGCTCTGGGACTGTTCCTGATCGGTGTCGTGCTAGCGTTCCATGCCTGGGGCGGTCCCTCGGATGCCATGCTGGTTCCGCGCATTGTCCTGACCTTGTGGTGCGTGATCGCCTTGGCGATCACGCTCGTCGAGCTTTCACGGGTATCGGGGCTGGGCAGCGGGTCGCTGTCGACACTCCCTGTATTGATGGCGGCCGTACTCATCGCTGCCATCGCCGTGGCGAGCCTGGGGTTTCTGCTCCCCTCGCTGCCGCTCGTCGCCCTGACCCTCTGGATGTTTCGCCTGCGTCGCCCACTGCCGTTGGCGGTGGGTACGCTGGTGATCGCCGGTGGCCTGTGGTTCCTGTTTCACCATGTGTTGCTGATTCGATTGCCGACACTCTTAAACAGCGGAGCGCTGTGACATGGATATCATTCTTGCCGCGGTGAGCGATGCCTTCACTTGGCAGGCTTTACTCGCCATCGTCATCGGTACCTGGGCGGGGATAATCATCGGTGGGCTTCCGGGTCTCGGGTCGGTGGTGGGGCTGACAATCTTTCTTCCCTTCACGTTCGGGATGTCCACCATTACCAGCATGGCGCTGTTGATCGGTGTCTACTGCGGTTCCGTTTACGGCGGCTCGATTACCGCCATTCTGATCAACACCCCCGGCACGCCCCAGTCGGCGGCGACCACCTTCGATGGCTACCCCATGACCCAGCAGGGGCGCGTCGACGAGGCGCTGGGCTGGGCGACCTTCGCGTCCTTCTTCGGCGGCATACTTTCATGCGTGATACTGATTTTTTGCGCGCCGCAACTCGCCAAGTTCGCCGTCAACTTCGGTTCGATAGAAGTCTTCGCGCTCATCTGCCTGGCGATGATGTGCATCGTGGGCGTGTCCAAGGGTAGCGTCATGAAGGGGCTGGTTTGCGGTATGATCGGCTTCTTCCTTTCCATGGTGGGCTCGGATCCCATTACTGGTGCCGACCGCTTCACCTTTGGCAGCTATGCCCTGTCTTCGGGGCTGACGCTGATTCCGGTAGTGGTTGGTGCATTTGCACTCTCGGAAATCTTCGTGCGCTTTGCCACGCGAGACGATCCCGGTGCGAAGATCCCTGAGGCCACCTTACGCTTTCCCAAGCTCGGTGAGTGGTTAAAGCGCTTGGTCGAGTTGGTGCGTGGCTCGTTGATCGGCAGCTTTATCGGCGCACTGCCGGGCACCGGGGCAGCCGCTGCTGCATTCATCAGCTATGCCACGGCGCAAAAGCTCTCCCCACGCCGCGATCGCCTGGGCAAGGGTGAGCCCGATGGCATCATTGCGTCGGAGTCGTCCAACAACGCGGTGACCGGAAGCTCGTTCATTCCTACGCTGGCGCTAGGCATTCCCGGAGATGTCGTCACGGCGATGATGATGGGCGCGATGGTGATCCATGGCATTACGCCGGGTGTGCGATTGATGGTCGATCAAGCACAGACGGTTTATTCCCTGTTCGTTGTGCTGATCATCGTCAACGTCGCCATGCTGATCCTGAGCAAACCCTCCATTGGCCTGTTTCGCTACCTGTTCCGGCTGCATCAGGGCTACATCATGGCCGCCATCGTGATCTTCAGCTTCATCGGTGCCGCGACGGTGCGCGGCAACCCGCTCGATCTGGTGGTGGCCGCTATGACCGGCATCCTGGCTTACGCCCTGCGCCGCGCTGATTATCCGATGGCACCGCTTGTAATTGGTATGGTGCTGGGCCCAGAGCTGGAAAGTTCCTTGCGTCGCGGCCTGCTGATCAAGCGTGGCGACTTCCTGGAATTTTTCACCCATAGCGGGATTTCCATGACGCTGTTTTCGTTGCTCGCACTGTTTATCGTTTGGACCGTGTGGTCGAGCATCGCGCAGCAGCGCCAGACATCGATTAACCCCCGGCCTGCCGAGAGCGACTCAGCCAAGTAAGGCCCTTTTCGAATTCGTTACTGGATACGCCACATGATCATTACCGATATCAAGACACACGTGCTTTCCGCCCCGCTCGAACAGCCCTTCGCCTTCTCGCAAGGGTGGGTTCATCAGCGCACCGCCATGCTGGTTGAGGTTCATACAGAAGATGGTCTGATCGGCTGGGGTGAGTCGATCAATCATGGCCTTCAGCCGCCGCAGGTCGCCCAGGCCGTCGTGGAGTATGCTCTAAAACCTTTGCTAATTGGTCGCTCGGTGTTCGATCACGAGGTGCTTTGGGAAGAGATGTATAACCACACTCGGCCCTATGGGCAGAAAGGGGCAGCGCTGTTTGGCATAGCAGCGATAGACATTGCCCTATGGGATCTTTTCGGCAAAGCGTTGGGACAGCCGATTCATCGGCTCATGGGCGGCGCGTTTCGGCGAGAGATCCGCCCCTATGCGACCGGATTCTATCGTCGCAAAGACGGGTGCTACCCCGAGGATATCGTGGAAGAGGCATTGCGCCACCAAGCCAACGGCTATCGGGCGATGAAGATCAAGACTGGTTTCGGTGTCGATTCGGACATTCGCGACATGCGCGCCGTGAGAGAAGCGGTCGGTGACGACGTGCAACTGATGATGGATGCCAACTGCGCCTATAACGTGCCGGCGGCACGTCGCATCCTCATGGAACTCGAAGATACGCGGGTGCACTTCTTCGAGGAACCGCTCAGCCCCGAGAATCGTCATGGTTACCGCGAGCTCAAGGGCGTGTCGCGCACTTACGTAGCTGCTGGTGAGAACGAATATACCAAGTTTGGCTATCGCGAACTGATCAGCGAGGGGGCGCTGGATATTATCCAGCCTGATCTAGGAGCCGCCGGCGGATTCACTGAGTGCCGCAAGATCGCCGCGCTTGCCCAGGCTTGGCACGTGCCGCTTATTCCACACGTGTGGGGCACCGGTATCGGCCTTGCCGCTGCCGTGCAGTTCATTGCCACACTGCCGCCACAGCCGCTGTCGCTGAACCCGGACGAACCGATACTCGAGTACGACCAATCAGCGCACCCCTTCCGTCAGGAACTGATTGGTGGTGAATTCGCGCTCAACGCACGGGGTTATGTGGAGGTCCCCGACAAGCCCGGGCTAGGTATCGAGATCGACCGAGACGTCATCGACCGTTATCGACTCTGAAGCACGCACGTTCTAGCCAAGGGAGCAATGTATGTACAACGCGAAAAAAGTATTGGTGCTGGGCGTCGACGGTCTGATTCCCGAGTTGGTCGATAGGTTTTGCCATGAAGGTGTACTTCCCCATATCGATCGATTGCGTCGCGAGGGTGGAACAACACGGCTTATGCCCTATATCTCGACCTGGGGAGATACCAACTTTGTTAACTTTCTAACCGGGCAGGCACCAGGGAACAGCTGGGTGGGGCAGCGCATCTCTCCCAGCGGTACGCGGCACTTGTTGGAATTGATGGCCGAAGCGGGACAAAATTGTGCGCTGGTGCACTTCCCCGAGTCACTCAAGCCCACCGGCAAGAACGATCTCTGTCTGGCGCCGTTCTGGAGCGGTAAAGGCCCGGCCCCCATGGAGATGGCCCCGGCCGGCGTGCATAGCACGGATCTTTCCCAGTGGCCCGACGCTGCCCAGAACGAGGCGCTGGGCTGGCCACCGAGCGGTAGCCTGGCCCATCACCAGAAGCACAACCGTCACGCAATCGAGCGCTCGGAGGATGGCTATCACGCCGTTATCCGGCTCAATGCCGGCGATAGCCTAGCAGTGACCTTGAGCCCAGCGACCGACACGCGGCTCCAACTGACGCTAAACGAGCGCGCGGCGACACTGGGCGTAGGCGAATGGAGCGACTGGTTGCCCGTCGAGGCCGGAGACGAGCGGGGGCATGTGAGCTTCAAGCTGTTGGCCTACGATGCCGAGCGGGGACACGTAGATCTGCTGCAATCGCAGATAACCATGCCCGAGCAGTTGGGCAACCACCTGGCCCTGGCCAAGAAGCTGACACAACGCCATGGGCCATTCATCTCCAAGTGGACCGTGTCAGCGGATCCCGACTCGCCCTATTATGAAACCAGTTTCGAAGAGGGGCGCTATCAACTGGAGTGGCTCGTCGATAGCGCCCTGACCTTGCTGAACGAGGAGGACTTCCGCCTGTTCGCCACGGTGTTCCGTCTCAATGACGAAACCCATCATACCTGTCTGGCCTATTGCGACCCGGAATCTCCATTCTTCACTTCCGATGGACAAGAACGTTACTTGAACACCATCCGCACTGCGTACCAAGTGCTCGACGATGCAGTGGGTCGCCTGCTGGCTGGGCGCCGCGAGGACACCGTGATCGTGCTCGCTTCGGATCATGGCGACGTGCCGAACCATTACCTGTGTGATATCCACCGGCGACTGGCTGCGTTTGGGCTCTGTACACTCGATGAAAATGGTCGACCAATACGTCAGCGTAGCCAGGCCTTCCTTAAGGATGAGCGCGGCGGCCTGGAGGTCTTTGTTAATCGAGACATCCTGGACGAGGGAATCGTTTCCGAGGCTGATGCGGCCGAGGTGCAGACGCGAATCCTCAAGGCGTTAAGCACGTGGTACATCGATACCCCTCAAGGCGAGCGTAACGTGGTCGCTTTCGCCCTCAAGAAACAGGATGCCAGTGTACTGGGGTACTGGGGCGACAACGCCGGGGATGTGCTGTTCGCCTACGCCTCGGGGTTCGTTTGGGGTGTTAACCGACGTGGTGATACCGTGGCTGCCGTTGAAAGTGCCGGAGCCAACCATGGCCCTCAGGTACCGTCCGCCAGCACCGCATTCGCCTCCAATCATGGTTTGGCGATCCTGCACGGTGAAGGAATACTGCCTGGCTCCAGGTTACCCTTCGATACCCAACGCGGCATCCAGCGAATGGACAATGCCGGGGCCACGTTCGCACGCTTGCTGGGGCTAGACACCACCACCCTCGATGGCATGCCGCTGAATGCGCTATTAGACGGAGACGTTAGATAGCAGGCCGCTGCCGCGAAATGTTAGGCGTTAACAGCGCAGAATTTTGCGGCGTTAAAGCCGTGTTAGCCACCACTGCCAAGCTTTACTCATTAGAAGACGAAGGCTCAGGCCGAGTAGCCAGCCAAACGGCAATCAGCATCAGTAGAGCGATCACGCCCCAGCGAGTCCAGCCAGGGCCGAGTGACCAAGCGGTGATCAGAGCACTCAACGCTATCATGCTAACAGCCGCCAACTTAGCGTGCCGGGGGATGGCGCGCTCTTGCTCCCAGGTAACCAGCAGTGGCCCGACATAGTGGCGGGAGCGGATCCAGGCCTCAAAGCGCGGTGAGCCTTTGGAGGCACAGTAAACAGCCATTAGCATAAACACGGTGGTCGGCAGCAGGGGCAGAAAGATGCCTAATACACCGATGCTAAAACTCATCCCTGCCAACACGACCCACATGAGGCTGATCAGTCTCATTCTTGCTCCCCAATTGGCACACGGTGATGCCTATATTGCCCGTTACGTATGGATAAGTATGGACTTATATGAGGGCTTTGCCACTCGACTCGTTGGCTGCTGAAAGCTGTCTTAAGGCGCCAGGGCGAGCAGAGGCTTGCCATGGGGGCCGCCCTCAATGTGCTGAAGTTCGGCTGCGTAAATCTTCGCAATGGTCGCGGGGTTAAGCACCTGGCTGGGTAGTCCGTGGTCAATACGCTGCCCTTGATGCAGCAACCATACCCGGTCAGCGTAGGTGCTGGCGAGATTAAGGTCGTGGAGCACGCAAACAATCGCCATGCGGTGCTGTGCGGCCCAGCCGCGTAGTTGCCGCATCAAGCGCTGCTGCTGGCCGATATCCAAGGCACTGGTCGGCTCATCCAGCAATAAAATACCACCATCCTTGGCGGTGGGAGAGCCCCTTGAGAGTAGTTGGCAGGCGCCCCGTGCGATCATCACCCGCTGGCGTTCGCCACCGGAAAGCGAGAGTACGCTGCGCTTGGCGAGGTGGGTTAGATCCAGGTCGTTAAGTAGCGCTGCGACCAGTGATTTGGCCGGGTTACTGCCTAGACTCAACAGTTCGTCGGTTTGCCAGTCAAAGCCGGGCAGTTCCTGCTGGGCGACCAGGGCACGCCGGTTGGCAAGTTCGGCGATGGGCCATTCACGCAGGGGTTTGCCATCCAGATGTAGCTCGCCCTGCTCGGCAGGGCGAAAGCCTGACAGCATGCTGAGTAGCGTGCTCTTGCCCGCGCCGTTGGGGCCGACAATGGCAAGTAGCTCGCCAGGGCGAATTGTGCCGTCTAGTGGGGCGATAGCGGGGGTGGTGGTTAAACCAGCCTGATGGAGCGTTAGCATGCTCGGTTTCTGCGCATCAGTAGGTACAGGAAGTAGGGGCCGCCCAGCAGGCTGGTAAGCAGTCCCACGGGTATCTCCGCCGGGGCAGCAACGGTGCGGGCTAGCGTATCAGCCACGACTAGAAGCAGCGCGCCACCGAGCATTGAGGCGGGCAGCAGCAGCCGATGGCCAGGCCCTAACCAAAGCCGTAGGCAGTGGGGTACCAGCAGGCCCAAAAAGCCAATTACTCCGGTGAGCGCTACACACAAACCTACGCCCAGCGAGGTCGCGACCACCACCCGGCGTTTTAAGCGGCTTGCATCCAGCCCCGCCGCATGCGCGGTAGCTTCGCCCAGCTGGAGCAGGTCGAGTTCACGTGCGCTGCGCATTAACAGCCACAGAGCAGCGGCAATCAGTATCAGGGCTAGCGCCGTGGTGCGCCACAGGGCGTTAGTCAGTGTGCCCATGCCCCATAAACTAAGCTGGCGAAGCTGCTCATCGCTGGCGATAAAGGCTAAAACCCCACCGCTAGCCCCAGCGAGAGTGTTGATGGCCAAACCAGCTAGTAGCAGGGTCATCACAGCGGCACTGCCGCCGCCCTGACGCTTGGCGATGCCAAAGACAATCAAACAGACGCATAAGGCGCCTAAAAAGCCTGCCGCAAACTGACCGTAAAGGCTGCCTGCGCTGCTGTCTTGAAAGAGCACAATCCACACTGCTACGAAAAGCCCAGCACCACTGGCAAGGCCGAGCAGGGTCGGGTCGGCCAGCGGGTTACGAAACAGCCCCTGCATGGCGGCGCCGCTACCGGCAAGCATCGCTCCCACGGCCACGCCCAGCAGTAAGCGCGGCAGGCGCAGCTGCCACCACACCTGCACGCTGAGTGGATCGGCTTGGCCGCGGAGTACTCCCCAAGGGGAGATGCCCAGTGCGCCAGAGGAGGCCGCCCAGCCTAAAGCCAGTAGCAACGCAGCGGTTAATCCGACGAGAACGCGGGTAGTGCGGCTAACCGGCAGCCGCACCCGGAAACGGTAAGTGTTAAGAATGGCTATCATGGGCTTAGCTGGGCAGTGCTGTTTTGAGCGGTACTGTTTTGAACGGAACTGTTTTGGACAGAATTAGCCTGGGCGCTAGTCGGTGCGCCCAATAGCGCTTCAACGTCCTGGCGCAGGGTGAGTAGCTGATCGGGCGTGCGCGGGCCAAAGCCAAGCAGCGCTTGGTCATCAATGACAATCAACTGCTGCTCTCGGCCTGCGGGGGTTAACGCCATACCGGGTAACTGCCATAGAGCGGCTTCGCCACCCATTGCCGCCAGGCCCCGCTCGGAGACAATCACAACCTCCGGCGCTTGCCGGGCCAGGGCTTCGGCACCCACGCTGTGGTAGCCCTGCATCTCGGCGAAGGCATTTGCCAGGCCCACCGCTTCGAGCGTGCTATGCGCTGCCGTGTCGCTGCCCGCCGCACGGGGGGTTAAGCCGCTATGCTGCATGATAAACATAGCGCGGGTCGTCGGTAGGGCGGGCAGGTTGGCTAGCCGGTCAAGTTTCTCGTTCAAGGCGTCTGCTAAGGCCTCTGCCGCGTCGCGACGGTCAGTTAATCGGCCGACGGCGCGGACTTTATCGGCGATGGCATTGAGGGTGGGTGGGGCGTTGATAATCTCTACGCTGACACCGACAGCCGTCAGCTGCTCCAGCACTTCCTTGGGGCCTGCGTGCCCGGCGGCTAACACCTGGTCAGGTTTAACCGATAGGACGCTTTCAGCGGAGAGCTGGCGCAGGTAACCCACCGAGGGCAGCTCCGCCATGGCGGGTGGATGCACGACTGTGTCATCCCGAGCAATGACATTGATATCGGCATCTAACGCGGCCAGGGTTTCCGCGATATCGCCGCCCAGCACCACCCAGCGCTCGTCAGCATGGGCCAGAGGTGTTCCAGCCAGTAGCCATCCCAGTACGACGATCCCCAACAAGCGTGTCTTTACATGGTTGAGGGTCATGCCACCGCCTCTTGGTTGCCGAGCTCACTTAGTAACTGCCTCCACTCGCGACGCTCCACACGGCCCTCCTGACGCTCTGCGTAAAGTTGCAGCACTAGCGAGCCTTCGGCATCGAAGGCTTCAATGCTGGTCACGCCGCCGTCGCGGTTGGGCTTGCTGACTTGCCATACTTGGTCAATCGCAGTGTCATCAAGGTGCAGGGTGAACTGCTCGCCAAATAGATTCAGCCAGCCGTGGGCGCGTTGAGGGGTGGGCAATGTGCCGGTGTGGATCTGCACGCAGCCGGGGCTAGCGACAAACAGCATCAACGGCAGCGCGCGAAGGCTGGCGTGCTGAAGCACTGTTTCCAGGGCATTGACGGGCAGCGTTTGGGTATAGCGTCCCTCCATTAACTGGTTGGCCTCAATACGCTCCAGATGATGGCGCTGGAGGAGGGCAAAGAACTGGTGCACATCGCGCATCGCGCCCCACTCGCTAGCGAGGGTCGGCGCTTCGGGCAGTGGGCGCTTCAAGCGAGGCATGCTCTGGGTAAACGCTGGCGTATCCCGAGTGCCCAAGGCCGCTAAGGCACCCCAGGGACGCGGCAGTGGGTTCTCCAGGGCAAAGCATTTGTGAACGGCGCAGCCATGTTGATTGAATATCTGCAGGCTCCAGCGCCACTGCGCCTCTTGAGTACTGGTGGCAGGCATAGAATCACGAATCAGGCAGGCCCAGTGCCAGCTCGTATAGAGCAAGCGTAGATCCAGGCCACCTGGGTCGAGTAACAGGCCTGTTTGTGGCCCGCCGCTAAGTTCAGGGTAGTCGCCGGTTTGCTCTAGCACGGCCAGCCGGGAACGGGTCAACGCTTTAACCCGCCCCAGTTGGGGCAGGTAGGCGGCGATATCGCTGGGCGAGAGCGGCAGCGTCCATACGTCGCGCCCTAAACGAGCGGCCTGCAGCTCGCCTTCACTGATCGATAAGCGTTCGGCAATCTCAATCGCAGGTAGCCGCGGCTGCGCGGCGCGCGCCGCGTCAAAGGCTTCGATAATCGCGATCTGTTGGGATGTAATCATGACGCACCTCTATCGGGTTGACTGCGTGGATTTACCACTGCCAGTTGAGGGTGGCGAACAGGCTGCGCCCATCGCCCAGGCTGCCGTCGGGGCGGTACCACACCTTGTCGCCAATATTGGCAAGGCGCAGCGAGGTATCCACGGCCGGGGTGATTTGCCAAGCGAGATGCACATCGTGCAACCCATAGCCGGGCAGGCGCTCGTCATCGCCCTGCTTATCGAAAAATTGGGCAAAACGCGCTTGCCAGCCCAGGCGGATATCGCTGTTATACAGAACCACCTCGCTTCCCAGGGTGGCTTCCAACGGTGTTTGACTGCCTAGGGGCTCGCCAGAATCGCGGTCTTTACCGGAGACTTCCGAAAGGCCCACAAAGCTTGTGAGTAGCGGGAAAGTGCTGGGCTGCCAGGTCACCCGGGCGTCATAGCCCCATAGCTGGGCGCGCTGAACGTTCACTGCCTGGGTGGTGCCCGCCATGATGTCGACGTGGGTGTCGATAAAATCGTCGGCGCGGGTGTCGAAGTAGCTGGCACGAACCTGCCAGTCGCCCTGATGCCAGACCACGCCGCTTTCCCAGGTGTGGCTGGATTCAGGCGAGAGACTAGGGTTGGGAATCCAGTAATTGTCCGGTGTGCAGAAGGCTGGCCCGGCGCAGAAACCGGCAAAGTGGCGCTCGTTGGCGTAAAGCTCGGATAGGCTAGGAGCGCGGAAGGCCTCAGCGTAGCCCGAAAACAGCATCAAGGCGTCATCGGGCCGCCAGGCAAGACGAAAGCGCGGTGACACTTGGTCGTGGACGCTATCGGATTCATTTTGGCCGCTGGCGTCGTAACGGTCGTAGCGGGCTCCCAGGCCAATATCAAACTGCCCGGCGCCGCCATCGGCTAAATAGCGACCAGCGGTAAGAGTAGTGTCGAGATAGGCTGACTGGGTATCGATATCGGCTTTAGGAAAGCCATTGGCATCGCCACTTGGCCGTTGGCGGGCCTGCTCCAGTTCGGCACCGAACACCAGCGTTTGCGAGAGCCAGCCGTGATCCATAGTGTGGAAGCCGTCGCTCTGAAGCCCGACGCGCTCTAGGGTGCGGTTGGCCTCGGGCTCGTCGATATCCTGCTGGCTAAAGGTAAGCTGCGAAGTGACTTCGGTGGCAGCGCTGGGCTGCCAGCGGTGGCCCAACTGGACGTTGTTGCTTTCCACATCGCGGTCGCGCAGCGGATTGCTGGCATCGGTTGAAAGCTGTTGTGGGTTGGCGGGCTGGGTGGCGCGTTCGTCGTAGTGCTGCCAGCTGATAAATACCCGCTGGTCGTCGTTTGGCTCCCAACCGCCTTTTAGCAGCAGACTATTGAGCGTTGCATCCTCTTCGGCTTCATCGCCCCCGGCGCGGCGAATATCGCCGGATTCACTGCGGCCGATTGAAAACAGGCCATCCACCAGGCCGTTGGCGGTATTGCGGCGGCCGAAGCCAGTCAGGCTCCCCCGCATTTCGTTGCTGGCCGTCGCACCGCCTACGGAAAGGCGTACGCCGCTATCTTCGCCGGGGGCAAGCAGGTCGTTGGCATTCACACTGGTGAAGCTGACGACACCGCCCATGGCATTACTGCCGTACAAGCTGGAGAGCGCACCGCGTGCTATCTGTACTTCTTGAATCAGGCCAGGGTCGAGAAAGAAGTTACCGATGTGGCCGGTGGAGATATCCTGACGAACGCCATCCAAACGTACCAGCACCCCTTTGCTGCCAAAGCCGCGCATACCTAAGGTTTGGCCATTTCGGCGCCCTTGGCCAGCCACATGTAGGCCGGGTTGGCGGCTAAGTACGTCTTCAACCCGGCTGGCGGTGGCCAGCACAGCATCATCGCGATCAATAATATCGATAATCAGCGGTGCCCGTGAAAGGTCCGTAGGCGCTCGGGTGCCGGTGACCGTCACTGGGTTAAGCTCGGCGTCGTCTGCTTGGGCGGTTAACAGTGGAAGCAGCGTTAAAAAGAGGCCACCAAAAGCGCGTGTGTGGTTCATAAGCCAGAGATTTCCAACAGGGATAAGTGGAAGAGGTCGCTGGCTGGGTGCGATGGGCTACCTGGCTGGCTTTGCTGTATAAGTCTTTAAATTAATCAGGGGCTGAAATATTAAGAGCTTTAGGCGTTAAGAATTAACTTGCCGCTTTTAGTACGGCGCAACACATAGCGGCGCTGTTCATGGTGGATAACCAACTGGTCTGAGTTGCCAAGTAATTCTTTGCTATTCACCTCGTGGGCCACCTCGCGGGTCGTCGAGGCCGACGTATCTCCCTGGCCAGTGCCCTTAGCGGGTAACTGCATGAGAGAGTAACTCCTGTGTTAATGATAACTATTAGCGTTAATTTAGCAGAGTTGCAGACATCCCTCAATAGGGTTTGGGGAGTAAAAGTGACTAGCATTCGACCTTTCTTCATCTAAATGCAGGCGCTCCGTCATCGTGCTGTCATTAAGCTTCTTTAGTGTCTCGTAACGTTCAATCGTTGACCTACAAACGATCAGGGGGAGACTAAAATGAGTAAAGAGATCGAAGATCATCGCCTGTTTAACCACAGCGGCAACCAACCTTTCGCGGAAGTATTGGCGCGTCATGTATCCCGGCGTGATGTGATGCGCGGTGGTTTGAGCATGGCGGCTGCCTCGATGCTTAGTTTTGGTGGCGCTGCTCAAGCGCTTGCCTCAAGCAGCAGCCAAAAAACACCCCTGACACTGGCGTTTGAGGCGGTTCAAGGATCACGCACCGATGCCGTGGTGGTGCCGGAAGGTTATGTGGCCCAAGTCTTGGTGCCGTGGGGCACGCCGCTGAACCAAAATGTTACCTGGCAGCCCGAGCAGTCGATGACCGCTGAGCGTCAGGCGGAGAGTGTGGGCATGCACCATGACGGCATGGCCGGTTTTGCCCTGGATACCGACAACGCCTCGCGCCGTTTTGTGCTGGCGCTCAACAATGAGTATATCGACCAAGCAGCGCTATGGGCGCCCCAAGGAGGCCCCACTAATGCGGATGAGGGCCAGCGGCCAGCAGCTGAGTCGCGCACTGAGATCAACGCTCACGGTGTCACCCTTGTTGAGGTCGAAAAGAACGCCAGTGGCCAATGGGCGCATGTGCCGGGTTCGCGTTATAACCGTCGCCTCACCAGTGCGACGGTGATGGAACTTTCCGGGCCAGTGGCGGGCAGTGACTACGTCAAAACGCGCTTTTCGCCTGAGGGTACCCAAACCCGTGGTACCAACAATAACTGTGGTAACGGGGTAACGCCCTGGGGCACCTATATTGCCTGTGAAGAGAACTGGCCCAATGTGTTCGTTAATCATGGCGAACGCTTCCAGGACGACGCGCGGATTGGTATTCCCACCGCTAAAAGCCGCTATGGTTGGGATACTTCGGCGGGAGACGCCTCTGAACAGAATGACGAATTTGCTCGCTTCGACATTACCCCGCGCGGCGAGCGTGCTGAAGATGATTATCGCAACGAAGCACGCACGTTCGGCTACCAGGTGGAGGTCGACCCCTATAGTGATGCATTGGCGGTTAAGCGTACGGCACTTGGCCGTTTCCGCCATGAAGGGTGTTGGTTAGGCAAGCTGGAAGCCGGTCAGCCAGTGGTTTACTACTCGGGGCACGATTCCCGCAACGAGTACGTATATAAATATGTTTCTGATGCTGCCTGGGATCCCGCCGATGCCAACCGTCCAGGGGAAGAGTATGATCGTCTTGCCATTGGCAACAAATATTTGGATAACGGCACCCTCTATGTGGCTCGTTTCCATGCCGATGGCAGCGGTGAGTGGCTACCGCTAACGCCTAGTGCTCAAACGCGCGATGGCCGCACGCTGGCGGCGGCGTTGGGGCTAGCCGACGACGATGCGGCAGGTATCATCATCAACACCTGCGATGCAGCGGATTTGTTGGGTGCCACGCCAATGGACCGCCCTGAGTGGGCTTCCGTCGATCCTGCCTCCGGCGAGGTGTATCTCACCCTAACCAATAACACTCAGCGTACCGCTGAAGAGACAACCCCAACTTACACTAATGACGGTGAGCATCTGGAACAAGTAGGTGTTGGTTACGATTTAGCGCCCACCAATGCCGCCAACCCTCGCGCCAATAACGAAGCAGGGCATATTATTCGCTGGCGCGAAAGCCGGTTGCCCAACGCCTTTACTTGGGAGGTGTTTGTGTTTGGCGCGGCCGCTGACGATGCCGATAATCACTCGGGCCTGACAGAAATGAATCAGTTCGCCAGTCCCGATGGGCTCTGGTTCGACGAGCGAGAGGACGGTCAGGGTATCCTCTGGATCCAAACCGATAACGGTTATGATGGAGTAACCGAGTACACCAACGATCAGCTGCTTGCCGTGGTACCGAATGGGCTAGACGACATCCAGGGAACCGGCCCGGTGATTAACAGCAGCAACCAGCAGCAACTTAAGCGCTTTGCGGTAGGGCCGAACGGCTGTGAAGTCACCGGTATTTTTGCCACGCCGGATAAAACCGCGCTGTTTATTAACATTCAGCACCCCGGTAACTGGCCCGCGGATGGTAGCGAGCTAGTGCAAGACGCCACCGTTGCGGCCAGCGGCCAAGTACGCCCTCGGGCGTCGACCGTTGTTATTCAGAAGCGCGATGGCGGGCCAATAGGGGTTTAAAATCACGCGCTGAGGCAAAGCGCTGCCGCGATAAGACGCCACTATATTAAAGCTTCGAACCTCTCTTAGGTTCGAAGCTTTTTTATTCTAGTGATGAGCCTGACGCGTTTTCTGCCGAGTTTCTAACGCGTGAATGGCATCGACCTTCAGTGGAAGCTGGCTGGCCCAGAGAATATCTTCGCGGCTATGACCAATATCCTGCAGTAATTGGTCGTCGTAGGCCAGCAGCGGCACTATATGACGGCGGAAAAGCCACCGCCGCCGGCAGTGCCACATGCCCATATCCAACGTGCGAATTAGCCGCATCGACGGCATGGCCGGCATGTAAAACTGTAGTTGCGGCGGCTTGGGCGGCGGCGCCAATTGGCTAGCTTTTTCCCAGGCGGTATGGGCATGTTGGGTAAGCTCTTCATACTTCATCGCGCACCTCCTTTTATTCACAACGGCTGTACAGTCAATGGCGCCAGGGCGCTAACTGGGCAGCTGTGATCAGTGATTAATAAATGGGAGGATCGCGACCTCTGGTTATCAGCTTGGTACTTTGCCCTGGATCAATCAAACGAAAAGATCTACACTGAGTGTTAAGTTTTTCTGAAAGGTGGGCGTGATGAATCAACTATCGACCATAGCTCCCAGCCGAGCTGCCTTACCGCTACTGGATAGCGAGGTGTTGCGCACCTTCGTGACAATTGCGGAGAGCGGCAGCTTCACCCGTGCCGCCCAGCAGCTGTTTCGTACCCCTTCCGCGCTAAGCATGCAGATCAAACGCCTGGAAGAGACGCTCGGGCAAACGCTGTTTGTGCGCGAGGCGCGGCACGTACGCCTGACTGCCGAAGGGGAAGTGCTGCTGGGCTATGGGCGGCGGCTGCTTAAGCTCAATGCGGAAGCCGTCACACAGTTTTTAGCCCCCACCATAGAAGGGCGTGTGGGGCTGGGGATAACGGATGATGTCGTCGGGCGTATCCTGCCGACGGTGCTCGCCCAGTTTGCACGTTCACATCCGGCAGTGCAGGTCGATGTGGAAGTGGGACGTAGCAAAGACCTTCTCGCTAGGCTGGATGAAGGCGAGCTTGACTTGGCCCTGGTGATGGCCGGAGGACTTGGTCAGGCGGCACGGGGAGAAATCGTCCACAGCGAACCGCTAGTGTGGGCGGGCCGTGAGGATGGCGTTGCCGTGCAGCGAACGCCACTGCCTGTGACCCTGGCCCAGCAGGGGTGTGCGTGGCGCAGAATTACCCTTAATGCCCTTGATCAAGCGGGGATTGCTTACCGAATCGCTTACTCCTGCGACCACTGTGCCGGGCAGGAAGCGGCCATGCTGGCCGATCTGGCCGTGACGGCTTTTCCAAAAAGCTTGATTCGACCACCGCTCAAGCGTCTCCACAACGAGTCACTGCCACCGCTAGGGGATTATCAAGTAGCGCTGGTGAAGCGTGCAGGCAGTGGTGATGCCAGCGAGGTATTGGCTGAGCGGGTGGTGGAGGCGTTTCGTGAGGGGTGAGTGGTAATGAATTATCATTAGCTTTTGAGCGGTAATGATTTTTTAGCGTGATGGTGCTAAAGATTACATGACCACACTCTTGCTTAGTGAGGCCATGTAATGGGGTAACGAAAGTGGTTAGGCAACCTGACTTTCAAACTCGCTAGGAATCAAGAAGCCGCGCAGGATTTTTTCCATTCGCTGCCGTGCGTCAGCATGCTCAAGGTCAAGAAAGTGCCCTGCATTGGGCACGACTTCGAACTCGCATTTCGGCATATAGTCGTCGACGGTCAGGATGTCTTCTGGTGTTGTGTACTCATCCAGTTTGCCATTCACGAACAGCGTCGGTATCTCAATATTACCCAGTAGCTGCTCGTAGTCGGTGTCGTTCATGGAGAGTATTTGTTCAATATGAAAGCAGACCTGTTGAAGCTCTTGATCATCTAACCGTGAGAGATGCCGGTAATTAATATATTTTAGTAAGCGGGGTAAGTATTTGCCCACTTCTTCATTAAGCAGGTTAGCCGCGGTTTTAACATCGCCAATTTGAATATAATGGCGAGCACCATTGATATAGCGCAGCATGCCGTCGTTAAGCTGAGTTGAAAATGAGGCTAGCACTGCTCTTTTAATCGATGAGGGGGATTGCGCCAATGCCATCATGGCGGCATAGCCTCCCCAAGAAACGGAAAGTAACGACGTTGGTTGGTAACGTTCAATCAGAGCTAGGAGGATATTGACTTCATCCTCCTTGGTAATGATGCCACCCACAGGGTTATGTGGTTTTGACTGGCCAGCAAAAGGCAAGTCAAACAGGATAACGTTTAACCCGTCACTCAAATATTTAACACAGTTGGTAAAAGAGGCGGTAGTAGCTAGCGCGCCGTTGACCATAATAATACTTTCAGTATTTTGTGGCTGTTGATAGATTTCTACATGCACGCAATGATTGCCTATCTTAACGAGCTCGGTGTTGGCTTTCATGATGTTTTCCTTGCAGTAATTGGGTCAGTTAATGCGAGTCTAGTGCGTGCATGTCTGCGTAATGGGTTCTGAACCTAATAAGTTCATTAGCTGTCACAAGTGTGCAAGTTTTTTAGTATTTCTTTATTTGTGTTTACCTGATTGTTGAAGGTATAGGCGACTGCGTATGTAGGATATTGCTGACAGCATTTGTAAGAGATTCGCTATGCTTATGTAAGAAATGTCTTATAAGTAATTTTTTAATACACAGTTGTTAAGTAATGTGTGGTCAAGTGAGATTGGATTAATTAACATTGTTAAATATGACTGATGGTTTTACGGCGATGAACGATAAGTTCAGCAAAAAGGTGAAAGAGTAAATAGGTGAGGGTAACGGGAAAAGTGGGCGGGGAAATAGAAGAAAGAGGCAACCCCTCACCTATCTCCAGTGAGGGGCATAACGACTTAAATAGCGATTTGATCAGTACGCGACGCAGAAACGTTGGTTGGTGTTATGTGGGTTTTCCAGCTCATCAATCATGGCGATGGCATAATCCTGCACTGAAATACGGCTGTTGCCTTCGCTATCGGTCAGTAGCGTATCGCCGCCCAACCGGAAGTTGCCCGTGCGTTCGCCGGGGAAAATCTCAGCAGCGGGGGAGAGAAACGTCCACGCTTGAGTTGTTTGCGTACGCAGTGTTTCAAGGGCCGTTTGCGCCCCTTCCGCCGTGGCCCGGTACTCTGCTGGAAAACCCGGTGCATCTAACAACAGCCTACCCGGCGCTACCTCGAGCGTCGCCGCGCCACCCACTATCAGTAGCCTAGGCACGGAAGCTTGTTGAGTGGCTGACAAAATCGAGTGAAAGCCTTTGAGGTAATAGCCGTAAACATCCTCTTGGGCATGGCCACTAAAGGCGCTGATAACGGCCTCGGCACCGCGTAGCTGCTCTGCAAGTGCCTCGGTATTTAACACATCACTTTTAACGGTAGTGAGATTCTCCTGTGGCGCTACCCGTTCAGGCCGAGTCACTAACGCCGTCACGTGATGGCCGCGGGAGAGCGCTTCGGTTAATAGGGCGGATCCAATGAATCCGCTAGCGCCAATCAGTGCAATCTTCATAACAGTTCTCCTTAAGTGGGTTGTCGCTGCATTGTCGGACGCTTTATTGATTTGAAAAATAGCGATTAACGTAATTTACTGTTATCGATTTCATAACAGTAGGGCGATGAATGACCACCGCCAACGAGTTCGATTTAAACGGTTTGCCGATCTTTGTCGCTCTGGTGGAAGCCGGCAGCTTTACCAAAGCAGCGGAGCGGCTAGGCTGCACGAAAACCCGTGTCAGCCTGCAAATTCGGCAGCTGGAAACGCGCCTGGGTGTCACGCTGTTCCTACGCACCACTCGGCGGGTTCAGCTCACTCAGGCCGGAGAGGCGCTCTACCATCAGTGCCACCCGCTGTTAATAGATCTACAGGGGGCGCTTGCCAGTGCTGTGAGCGACACCCAACAGCTGCACGGTGAGTTGCGTATCACGGCGCCCGAAGATTACGCCGCCGGGGTGTTGAGCGACGCGGTAGTGGCGTTTAGCCGCTTGCACCCTGCGCTGCATATAGAACTACGTAGCGGCGACCAAGTAAGCGATATGGTGCAGGACGGCATCGATTTAGCGTTTCGTCTAGGCTGGCTAAAAGACTCCACGCTACGCGCCCGTCGAATAGGCACTTTTCAACAGCATGTGGTGGCTGCTCCTGATTATCTGAAACGCTACGGCACGCCTTCACACCCCAAGGCGCTGGAAGACCATGCGTGGATCGCCTTTACACCGTTAAAAGCACCGTTAACTTGGGCTTTCCAGCGACGCGATGAGCGGTATGAGGTGCAAATGAGCGCAGGGTTGGCAGCCAACTCAACGGTGAGCTTAGTCGCACTGATGGTCGCTGGCGGCGGTCTCTCCGTATTGCCGGATATGACCGCGGCGCCAGAGATCGCGGCTGGGCGTTTAGTGCGTGTGCTTGAAGAGTGGACACTGCCGGAAGGCGGCGCCTATGCAGTCTATCCGCCAGGGCGGCACATAACCGCCAAAGCGCGCGCATTTATGACCTTTTTTGACGCCTGGTTACAAGAAGAGCCTTAACGGGGTGCTGCATTTAATTCGCTGTCACTGTCATAAGTTAGGTTGGTTTCCCAGCTTTCGCTGCTAACGGCTATCGCTGCATGAATACCGGCGGTATCGCCTGCTTTGAAGGCCGCATAGATAGCTTTATGGTCCTTCAAGGCGGTTTCCGGTAGTGAGCGCATAGAGGTTTCCAGTGCGGCTTCGATCAGTTGCAGCAAGGTTTCGCCGACGCGGATGGTCATGGGGTTATGGGTGCTGTGCAGAATGGCGCGATGGAAGGCAATATCGTGCTTGGAGGTTTGAGCACCCGCGCGGATGGCTTCTTCCATGGCGTCGATACTCTGCTGAATACGTTGATGATCCTCTGCCGTTGCCCCGCTCATTGCTTGAAGCGTGTAAGCCGGTTCGAACATACGGCGAAACTCCAGTACATCCCGCGTCATGCCTCGCGCCAGGATCATCCCGAACGCCATCGGGTCGACGAGCGGCGTGCCTGGTTCGCGGCGGATCATGGTGCCTTGACCCCGTTTGACCTCAACGATCCCTATCGCTTGCAGCATCTTGATGGCTTCACGCACGCTGGATTTACCAATGCCCAGGGTGTGAGTGAGTTCCGTTTCCGAGGGCAGGTAATCCCCTGGCTTGAGGTCGCCTCGTATAAGAGCGCTTTTAATACGCTCTAGCAGTTGCAGCGCAACTGAACTGCGATCCATTGAATCTCCAAAAGAGGCTGTACGGGTCGAGCTAATCTCGGGCTGGCGTTTAAAACTCATGAGGGCCTCGCGTGGCTCATCGGTGTTTCCTGCATTTTATCAATGCCCTAAGCCTAGCGGCTTAAGACAGCCGATTGCATATATTTAAAAGACATATTCTTATTTTCCATTGTTTTAAGTGACTGCCTTGCTAATGGTTTGTTCTTTAGTCTAGTCTGAAATCAGACATCTGATGTCTGTTGTCTGTGACGCAAAGCATAAAAGATGGGAACCTGAATGACCAAAAAGCACATCGTGGTATTGACCACGGGCGGCACTATTGCCAGCAAGCCCAGTGATTCAGGCCGAAGCCAGTCAGGGGAGCTAAGCGGCGAGCAGCTGCTGGATCAGGTAGCGCTGCCGCAGGGTGTCGACGTCACGTTAGAAGTGATGTCGATCCTGCAGAAACCCAGTAATGCCGTCACTCTCGCCGATCTTGCTGAACTCCATTGCCAAGGGCGGAGAGCATTGTCGCGAGCCGATGTGGACGGTCTGGTGATTACCCACGGTACCGATACCTTGGAAGAGACCGCTTACTTTCTATCGCTCACGCTGCCAGCGGATAAACCGTGTGTGATCACCGGTTCCCAGCGGGCGCCTCACCAGTTAGGTACCGACGCCTTTAAAAACATCTGCGATGCCATCGTGGCGGCGGTCAGCCCCCAACTGAGTCAGCTTGGCTGTGTCGTGGTATTCAACGAGTCGCTGTTTGCTGCGCGCTATGCCCGCAAGGTGAGCAGTTTCCAGTTGCATGGATTTGATGCCCCCGGCGCTGGTTCGCTGGGGTATATCGACGGTCAACGGCTCAAGCTTTATCACACAGGGACTGCGATTGAGCCCCCCATTGAAGGCTGGGATGTTCCGCTGCCGCGTGTCGATCTACTGCCCGCCTATCTGGATGCCTCGCCAGCACTGCTGAAAGCCTGCTTAGAGAGTGGCGCGAAGGGGGTGGTGATCGATGGCTTAGGCCGGGGCCACGTGCCACCTGGCTGGATGAACGAAATACGAGCATTGGTTAGCGCAGGTGTCCTTGTAGCGGTCGTGAGTAGTTGCGCTCAAGGGCCGGTGAATACCAGTTATGAGTTTAGCGGCAGCCTGGCCGATTTAGTCTCGGCTGGGGTGATCGCGCTCAACGATATCAGCGCACGTAAGGCAAGGCTTGCACTTGCCTTACTGCTGAGTAGTACCCCGCGCGAAGCGCTGGGGGATGCGATGGAACGCTTGATGGCGTGAGCGGCCTTTCAACCTTGCTCAACGGCAGTAACAGGAAACTAAAAAGCAATTAACCATAACTAAATAAGGTGCTGGACATGAAACTAACGCTGACAAAAGCCTCCCTCTCCGCGGCTATTGCTGTCGCTTCTCTAAGTGCGGCTCAACTCCATGCGGCCGACTATACCTTCAGCTTCGCCCACGTGTTGATTGAAGAAACGCCAAACGGCCAAGCGGCGTTGCGCTTTAAAGAGGAGGTAGAGGAGAAATCCGACGGTCGTATTGAGATTAACGTACTGCCCGCTGCTCAAGTGGGGGGCGACGTTGAAATCATTGAGCAGATTCAGATGGGCCTGGTCGATATCGGTATCCCGCCAACGGCCACGCTGGGCAACTTTGAACCGCGCATGCAGATTTTGGATCTGCCGTTCTTGATTGCCGATTACGACACCATGGTGGAAACCCTGGATGGTGAAGTGGGTCGCGAAATCCTCGACACCCTGAATGGCCATAATATGTACGGCGTCAACTTCTGGGGCGCAGGTTTCCGTCATATCACCAACAATGACCGCCCGATCGAAAATCCCGAAGATATGGACAGCATCCGCATGCGTACCATGCAGGCGCCGATCATTATCTCCACCTATGAAAACCTGGGCGCTAACGCCACCGCCATGGCGTTTACCGAGGTCTACAACGGCTTGCAGCAGGGCGTGGTGTCCGGGCAGGAAAACCCACTGGCCAACATCTACACCATGCGTTTCCACGAGGTGCAGGATTATCTCTCGCTGACCAATCACGCCTACCACGCCTATGCGGCGGTAATAAATCAGGACTCCTGGGACTCGCTGCCGGAAGATCTTCAAGCGGTCATGCTGGAAGCCTTCGATAACGGTCGAGACACGTCACGCGCGCTAACGCTGCAGGACGAAGAGACCATCATGGAAGAGATCAAAGACGAAATTGCGATCAACGAGCTCACCCCTGAACAGCGCAGCGCCTTTATTGAAGCCAGCATGCCGGTGCACGAAGAGTACGAAGAAATCGTCACTACCGAGCTGCTGCATAAGGTATATGACGCGGTGGGTATCGAGTATTGATCCAGCGGGTCTGCTAAGACCTAGCTCCTCTCTTCTTACCCCTTTCAGGGTGTGGATATCTCATGTTCGAAGCGCTCAACAAATGTCTTGATCGCTTGGAAAGTGTGGCGATGGTCGTTTTCATGTCGATTGCGACCATCCTCACTACCATCCAAGTCGTGTATCGCTACGGCTTTAGCGGTTCGCTATTTTGGGCTGAAGAAGTCGTTATTTACTCCATTATCTGTATGAGTTTTGTCGGCGCCAGTATGGGTGTGCGCCATGGCACGCATATTTCGGTGGATGTGCTGAATGCCATTGCTACGCCCGCTGTGAACCGCTGGCTGCACATGATCGCAGCACTGATCGGTATCGTGTTCGCTGGCTTCATGACCTATTACGGCTTTGTGCTCTATTTCAGTACGCTGGATCGCGGCCAATTGACTGCGGCACTCCGCCTGCCAATGGCATGGTTCTATCTACCGATTGGCATATCCGGTGTGCTGCTGATTCTGCGTTATCTATGGGTCATCAGTGAAGTCTGGAAAAAGCCTCCGGTAGGACTCTCCGAAGAGCTTGTAGCCGGTTCGGATAAGCTCATTTAACCCCTGGAGAGCGACCATGATTACTGCATTATTACCGATCTTTTTTGCCGTTCTACTGCTCGGGCTGCCCATCTTTGCTTCCTTGGCATTGGCGGTGTTTCTTGCCATTGAATTCTTTGGTGCCACCAATCCGGTCATCGTGCCGATGCGCATGTTTACCGGTATGAATAACTTTTCGCTGATGGCGATCCCGTTCTTTATCCTGGCGGCTGAACTGATGCGCATTGGCGGGCTTTCCGACCGGCTGATCAATCTTGCCAAGGCGCTGGTAGGGTGGGTGCCAGGGGGCTTGGCAGCCGCCACGGTGCTCTCTTGTCTCTTCTTCGGGGCCATTTCTGGCTCAAGCCCGGCCACGGTGGTGGCCATTGGCTCGATCATGTTTCCGGCACTCGTCGCTGCTGGCTACGATAAGCGCTTTGCGATTGGGTTGATCGCTACCGCCGGTACCTTGGGGCCGATTGTACCACCGAGTATTGCGTTGATTATCTACGGCTCAGTGACCGGTACGTCGGTGGGGCGGCTGTTTGCAGCGGGCCTGCTGCCCGCCATTGTGATTGCCTCGATCCTCATCGCCTACTGCATCGTCTTTAGCAGCATCAAAGGCTATGAACGCGCTCCCTTTCCTTCGCTGCGGCAAATTTTAGTCGCCTTTAAAGATGCTGCCTGGGGCCTTGGGCTGCCAGTGATTCTGCTGGGAGGGATCTACAGTGGTGTCTTTACACCGACCGAGTCAGCGGCGGTCGCCTGCGTATATGGTCTTTTTGTCGGCATGGTGGTCTA
The DNA here is from genome assembly GCF_014697095.1 of Vreelandella titanicae. Classification (NCBI taxonomy): domain Bacteria; kingdom Pseudomonadati; phylum Pseudomonadota; class Gammaproteobacteria; order Oceanospirillales; family Halomonadaceae; genus Vreelandella; species Vreelandella titanicae. The sequence continues at coordinate 1,696,546 of NZ_CP059082.1, forward strand.
TCGCACCATTAACGTAACGGAACTGGTGGGAACGCTAAGAAGCTCGGGGTTGGTTTCCGCGACGCTACTGCTGATTACCGCAGGGGCCTCTGCTTTCTCTTGGCTGCTCGCGATTACCGGTACGCCCAGCCAGTTGGCAGGCGAAGTGCTGTCGTGGACCGACGATCCGTTTCAGGTCATGGCACTGTTTAATGTCGTGATGATCGTTGCTGGCTTCTTCCTCGATAGCGCCTCGGCCATCATCGTGCTCTCGCCGCTGCTGCAGCCTATTGCCGCTCAGGTGGGCGTGGACCCGGTGCATTTTGGGGTAATTACGCTGATTAACTTCTCGGTCGGAATGATTACACCGCCGGTTGGGCTCAACCTGTTCGTGGCCATGGCGATATCCAAAATGTCGCTGCAGGAAGTGTTCAAGGCCTGCTTGCCGTTGATTGGCTTGATGCTGATAGCGCTAATTATCATCACCTACGTCCCATGGCTAAGTACCTGGCTGCCCTCACTGATTTATTAATAAATCACTTGAAGACATTAATAAGGACAACGAACCATGAGCAAAAAGATTGAACAAGCGGTGGCGGAGCAGGGCCTCACACTACCGGCGATTCCAACGCCGCGTGGCCTGTTTTTGCCCTGGTCCCGGTTGGGCAACCAATTGTTTTTAGCGGGCCAGATTTGTGAACGTGACGGTGATGTTCTCTATCCTGGCAAGGTGGGGAGTGAGTTCGATCTTGAAACCGGCAAACTGGCGGCCCAGGCGTGTGCTTTAAACCTCTTGGCTGAATTGAGCGATGCTGTCGATGGCGACTTCTCCCGCGTGGTGCGCTGCGTGCGCATGAATGGCTTCGTCAATGTGGCGCCGGGCTTTCACGATGTGCCGCTGGTAATTAACGGGGCATCCGAGCTTTTTGTCGCGCTGTTTGGCGATGCAGGACGTCACGCCAGAACCGCCATCGGGGTAGCGACACTACCCGGCAATGCGGCGGTGGAAGTCGAAGCGATTTTTGAAGTGCGTTAAGCCCTCAAAGAGGTACATAAAGCATGCAGGATTCACCCATTTTTCTACCGTTACGTGAGCAGCGCGAGCGGCTTCGGGCGGGCACTCTGAAAGCTACCGCGCTGGCCGAAGCGGCAATTGCGGCTTATCAACAGCGCGGCAAACACGACCACGCCTACCTCACCTGGAACGGCGAGCAGGCACTGGCAATGGCAAAAGCGGCCGATGCGGTGCTCGCTCAGGGCGGTGATGCGGGGGCGCTAATGGGCATGGCGGTATCGATCAAGGATATCTACGCCGTGACGGGGTTACCCACTTATGCGGGCTCTTCTCAACGCCTGCCGAAGCGCTGGGAGCGTCCCGGCCCGGTGGTGAGCACGCTATTGAAACAGCTGCCTTCTGTGATGGGTAAAACCCACTCCGTTGAGTTTGCCTTTGGCGGCTTGGGTACCAATGCCCACTGGGGGGCGCCGCGCAATCCATGGGATGTTCATCAGCACCGCACGCCTGGCGGCTCCAGCTCCGGCGCGGGTGTTTCGTTAGTGGGCGGCACGGCAAGCTTGGCGTTGGGAACAGACACCGCCGGTTCAGTGCGCATTCCTGCCTCTATGACCGGCGTAGCGGGATTGAAAACCACTGCCGGGCGCTGGTCGACCGAGCAGATTGTGCCGCTTTCAAGCACGCTGGATACCCCAGGATTACTGGCGCGTCGGGTCGATGACCTTGCCTTTGCGTTCGATGCATTGGATGGCGGCCTTTGCGGTCAGGACGATCGAGTGCCCGCAACACCAATGCTTGCCGGTTTGACCTTTGGGGTGCCAGAAACGTTTTTCTGGGATGACTGCAGTCCAGGTATCGCGGAAACCGTACGCGGTGCCATTAAGCAGCTGGAAGCCGCCGGGGCGCGAATAGTGACCCTCGAGTTGCCCGGCATCGACGAAGCGTACGAACTCTTCAAGCTGGGCGGTGTGGCTGCGCCGGAATTGGCAGCGTTTCTAAACACCGAGCTACCCGAGATGATTGACTCCCTGGATCCTAACGTCGCCGCCCGCGTTAAAGCGGCAGATGACATGCCTGCCTGGGAGTATGTGCGTCGTCGCACGGTGCTGGACTCGCTTGCCGCCTCTGCTGCCGCTCGCATGGCCGATGTAGATGCAGTCCTTACTCCCACGGTAGCGATTACCCCGCCCACTATCGAAAGTCTCGAGCCAGAAGGCGCCTATCCCAAAGCCAACATGCATGCTCTGCGCAACACCGTGATCGCTAATTTCCTAGGCCTGTGTGCCTTAACGCTGCCGGTTGGGAAAGACGCCGCAGGTATGCCCGTTGGCCTGCAAGTGCTGGCCGGGCCGTGGCAAGACGCCAGCCTGCTGGCAATCGGTCAGGCAATTGAAAACGAGCTGGGATCAGGCTTGGAGATTCTTGGTCAACCGCCAGCGATATGAGCGCTGAGGTAGCCTAAGTACTCCCGCCGGTTTGGAGCGTAAAGCCCACATCGTGCTGGCGGCGGTAGACGTTCTTGCCGCTTAGCCGGCGAATGAGTTCTTTGGCGGCTAAGCGGCCCATCTCTTCTCTGGGTGAAAGAATGGTAGTGAGCTGAGGAGTTACATGCTGACCAAGGGGCAGGCCGTTAAACCCGGCAATGGCGATATCCCCTGGCACGCTTAGCCCTTGACGTTGAGCCGCCAGCAGGGCGCCTGCCGCCAGGTCGTCGTTGGCAAAGTGAATGGCTTGGGTATGAGGGTATTGCGCGAGCACTTGGGCCAGTCCTTCAGCGCCCACCTGTAGGCTGCCCAGGGTATCTAGTTCCAGTAGTGGGGCGTCGATTCCTTTCTCCTTTAGTACCGCTTTATGGCCTTCGTAACGCATGCTGGCGCGATAATCCTGCGAGAGCCGGGCGCCTACATAAACAATCTGGCGGTAGCCTTTTTCGATAAGATGGCCGGCCATGCAGCGACCTGCCGCCACGTGATCCAGGCCAACGTTAAGATCCATGCCTTTGCCCAGCTCCATCACCTCCATAATGGGGTGATCCCAGTTCGCCAGCAACGTATGACACGCCTTGTTATGGCGCAGCCCAGCGGTGACCAGTGCAGAGCATGACCAGCCCAGAAAAGTACGTACCAACTGATACTCGCGGTCTAGATCGTAGTCGGTGTTACCTAGCAGTATCTGGTAGCCCTCGGCTTCCAGCGTCTCCTGCAGCCCCTTGATGACTTCCACAAACACGCTATTGATCAGTGACGGCACGATCACGGCAATCAGCCGTGATCGGGATGAGGCCAGACTACCGGCTACCAAGTTGGGTACGTAGCCCAGTTTCTCTACGGCTTGTAGAACACTCAGGCGTGCACTATCGCTGACCTTATCAGGGTTGTTCAGTGCTCGAGATGCGGTAATCGGTGATACCCCTGCCGCTTGCGCCACTTGGCTGAGCGTGACTTGGTCGGAGCTTCGGCGCTGCCTGGCAGGGCTGGGAGAGGCAGCGTTGGGCGAGTCTTTAGACATTGGTCGCACGTCCCTGATTTTCAGCTTGTCGTAACGCCAACAATAATCTAAAACGAATGGTAGCGCTATCATGACAGCGCTACCATTTAGCTTCTAATTGCACCGCGACGATAGCAACAAACACAACAACGTTCTCAGTAACAGTCTCAACCACCGTCTCAACAACAAAGAGGTGCCGTTAGGTGAGCCAACACGATAAGCAATCACTTCAAGTAGGTCTTATTGGCCTGGGCGCCATGGGCATGGGTACGGCCACCGCTATGCTCAAGCAGGGCTTTAATGTGACCGGGTGTGATATTTCCGCTGGGGCACGCGATGCCTTCGTGGCAGCAGGGGGGCAAAGCGTAGCCACTCCTGCCGAGCTTGCTCACTGCCATATCGTGTTGGTGGTTGTCGTTAACGGGGCGCAGGTTGAGCAAGTGCTGTTCGGTGAGCAGGGTGTGGTAAGCCACTTGGCTCGAGACAGTCTGATCATACAGTGCGCCACGGTGGCGCCCAGTCAGGCCAAACAGCTTGGTGAGCGTGTGGCGGCAGAGGGCTTGCTGCTGATGGATGCGCCGATTAGCGGCGGTGCTGCTAAAGCCAAAAGTGGTGAACTATCGGTAATGGCATCCGGGGCAACGGAGGCATTTACCTACGCCGAAGCGGTGCTAAACGCCATGGCTGCCAAGGTTTATCGCCTTGGCGATGCGCCTGGCGTTGGCTCAAGTATGAAACTGGTCAATCAACTGCTGGCAGGTGTGCATATCGCCACCGCTGCTGAGGCCATGGCGCTGGGCATTCGCATGGGGCTCGACCCAGAGGTGATATATGACGTCATTACCCACTCGGCGGGCAACTCCTGGATGTTCGAAAACCGCGTGCCGCATATCCTGAGTGGTGACTACACGCCGCTTTCGGCGGTGGATATCTTCGTCAAAGATCTCAACATTGTGCATCAAACCGGCCGCGAGCTGGCATTGGCAACACCGGTAGCGTCCAGCGCTCTGCAGCAGTTTACCGCTGCCAGCGGTGCAGGTTTTGGTCGCGAAGATGACTCGGCAGTGATTAAAGTCTACCAGCGGTTATCGGGCATCGAGTTGCCAGAAGCTGCCAACGACGCCCAGGGAGACGAATAAAATGGGGATGGGAGCGAGCATCGTACTGGGCGCCATTGCTGATGATTTCACTGGAGCGACCGACCTTGCCAATAACCTGGTGCGCGGCGGTATGCGCTGCCTGCAGGTGATTGGCGTGCCCCAGCAAGAGGTTGACCTCACTGATATCGATGCAGTGGTCGTGGCGCTGAAATCGCGTTCCTGCCCAGTAGACGAAGCCGTGGCGGACTCACTGGCTGCCCTTGAGTGGCTTCGCCAGCAGGGCGCCCGGCAGCTGTTCTTCAAGTACTGCTCCACCTTTGACTCCACTGAACAGGGCAATATCGGCCCGGTGGCGGATGCGCTGCTGGAAGCCCTGGACGCGTACCAGACGGTGATGGTGCCCGCCTTCCCGATTAACGGCCGTACGGTCTATCAGGGCCATCTGTTTGTAGGCGACCGCTTGCTCAACGACAGCGGTATGCAGCACCACCCACTGAACCCCATGCAGGACGCAGATCTCGTGCGAGTACTCTCCCGCCAAACGCCGCACCCGGTGGGCTTAGCCAACCGCGCGGTGCTGGTTCAAGGTGCAGAGGCGACCCGCACTCACTTAACGATACTGGCAGATCAGGGGGGTCGCCATGTGATCTGTGATTCCCTGGATGAGCAGGATCTGGATGTACTTGCCGAAGCTACGGTTGCGATGCCCTTGGTTACCGGCGGTTCAGGGCTAGGGCAGGCGTTGCCCGCCCAGTATCGTGCCCAGGGCTGGCTGGGCACGATCAGTGAGCCGGGGCGTTTATCGCCTGCCTCGGGCGGGGCGCTGGTGCTCTCCGGTAGTTGCTCCCGGGCCACGCTGTCCCAGGTGGCGGATTTTCTGGCCAAGCACCCTGCTGGTGGCTTCGCCCTGGATCCCTTGGCGTTGGCCGAAGAAGGACAACAGCAGGAGCAGGCGCTGGCCTTTGCCCGCAAGCGCTTATCTCAAGAGGCGCCGGTACTGCTCTATGCCTCGGCTGATACTGAAAAGGTTAACGCCGCCCAGCAAGCCCTTGGCGTTGCGCATGCGGGTGCGTTAGTGGAAGAGGCGCTGAGCCAGTTGGCTGTCAAGCTTGTAGATGAAGGCGTTGGCCGGTTGCTGGTCGCCGGGGGCGAAACATCAGGTGCAGTAGTCTCGGCGTTGGGCATTACCACTCTGCGCATTGGCGAGCAGATCGACCCCGGCGTGCCCTGGACGCAAACTTTCATGACGGGTCGCGAAGTGCCGCTGTCGCTGGCGCTGAAATCTGGCAACTTTGGTGGTGTCGATTTCTTTACCCGGGCGTTTGAGGTGCTGGTATGAGCATCCACTTGCATCGCCATCCCCAAAACAGTTTGCGGGAGCAGATCAGCACCCTGGGCAAGTCGCTGTTTGACCGCGGCCTGACCATGGGCTCTAGCGGTAATATCAGCGTGCGCCTGGACGATGGCGGCTGGCTGATGACACCCACTAACGCATGCTTGGGGCGGCTGGATCCTGCGCGAATCTCTCATTTGGACAGTAACGGCCAACTGATGAGTGGCGACTCGCCCACCAAAGAGCAGTTTTTGCATATGGCGATGTATGAGGAGCGCCCGCAATCCGGCGCGATTGTGCACCTACACTCTACCCACTCGGTGGCGGTCTCCTGCTTGCCGGAGGTCGACCCCTGCGAGTGTATTCCACCGCTGACCGCCTACTACGTGATGCGGGTGGGGAAACTGCCGCTGGTGCCGTATCACATTCCTGGCGACCCCAAGCTGGGCGATGCAGTGCGGGGATTAGCGGGCAAACACAGCGCGGTATTGCTGGCCAACCACGGCCCGGTGGTGGCGGGTAAAAACCTCGAGGCAGCGATCTACGCCACCGAAGAACTGGAAGAAACCGCCAAGCTCTACCTGTTGTTAAGGGGCGAAAACCCGCGAGGGCTAACGCCGGAACAGGTGGCGGAGCTGGAAGCGCGCTTTCCACGGGATTAACGACGCACTTAACAATGACGTACTGAACAACAAGAGCACCACGATGATTCGATTAGCCGCCAACCTCAGCATGCTGTTTAACGAGCACGCCTTTATGGATCGCTTTGCCGCTGCTGCGAAGGCGGGCTTTAAAGGCGTTGAGTACCTGTTCCCGTACGCCTATGCCGCCGATGAGTTAAGAGATGCGCTGAACAAGCACCAACTGGAGCAAGTGCTGTTTAATCTGCCGCCAGGCGATTGGGAAGCAGGTGAGCGGGGCTTGGCGAGCCTGCCGGGTCGAGAAGGGGAGTTTCGTGACTCGGTGATTGAAGGGCTACGTTACGCCGAGGCGCTCAACTGCCCTCGGGTGCATGCCATGGCGGGGCTGCTCCCGGAAGATGCCGATGCCGCGACCCAGGCTGAACACCACGCCACCTATATCCGCAATCTGCATTTTGCTACGGAAGAGGCGGCGAAAGTTGGCCGAGAGATACTGATCGAGCCGATTAATACGCGCGATATGCCCGGCTTTTTTCTCTCTCGCCAGGCCCAGGCCATGACGGTATTGGAAGAAGTAGGGGCAGAAAATCTAAAGCTACAGTTTGATCTCTACCACTGCCAAATTATGGACGGCGACCTGATTCGCCACCTTGAACGCCAGTTCAGCGCCATCGGGCATATTCAAGTCGCAGGCGTACCCGGGCGCCACGAGCCGGATGTGGGGGAGGTGCACTATCCCGCCATCTTCGAGCGCTTAAGTGCGCTGGGCTATAGCGGCTGGATTGGCTGCGAGTATCGGCCTAAGGTCGACACTCGCGCGGGGCTGGGGTGGGGCGAGGCGTGGGGCCTAATCACACACTGATCGACACTCACTAATCTGCCCCAACTGAATGAACAATAACAACACTACAACAGGATCCTCACGATGCATATTGCCATTACCGGTGCTGCTGGGTTTCTCGGCCAGCGTTTAGTCAAGCAATTGCTTGAACGTGGTGAGCTTCGCCAGCAGCCTATTACGCGCTTGACACTGATTGACCAGATCGAAGCGCCGCAGCCTGCAGCGGAAAGCGTTGCTGTGACATCAGTGGCGCTGGATATTACCCAACCCGACGCACTGGATAGCGTGTTAGAGCAGCGACCTGATGTGATCTACCACCTGGCGGCGGTGGTAAGCTCCGCCGCAGAAGCCGATTTGGAACTCGGTATGCGGGTGAATTTCGATGCCACACGGGCGCTGCTGGAAGGCTGCCGGGAGCAGGAGCTATCCGATACTCGCTTGATTATGGCCAGCTCCGTGGCGGCCTACGGCGGTGAGTTGCCGGAGGTACTGGATGATATGACGGCACTCCATCCGCAAAACTCCTACGGTGCACAAAAAGCCATGTGCGAGCTGCTCATCAACGATTACAGCCGCCGAGGGCTCATTGATGGTTTAGTGCTGCGCCTACCGACGATTGTGATTCGACCCGGCCGCCCTAATGCTGCGGCCTCCAGCTTTGCTTCCAGCATCCTACGTGAGCCGCTCAAGGGCGAAGAGGCGGTTTGCCCGGTGCCTACCGAGCTGCCGATGTTTGTGATGTCACCGGGCAAAGTGGTGGAGGCGCTGATTCATGGTGCGGAAGTGCCGAGCGAAGCCCTGGCCTCTTTTCGCGCCTTTATGCTACCCGGCATTACCGTCACGGTAGCCGATATGCTGGCAGCACTGCGCGATGTGGCCGGCGAGAAAGCGCTTTCGCTGGTACGCCATGAGCCTGACCCGCGCATTGAAGCCATTGTGGCGAGCTGGCCTGCGCGTTTTGAAACCGCGAAAGCCAAGCAGCTTGGTTTTGTGGGCGACGACAACTTTAAACAGATTATTGATGCGTTCGTTACTGAACCGTCGTGAGTTCCGGCCTGCCACCCGAGGTAGGCAACAGCCTGGGGCGACGCTACCAATAGCGTGTGTCGCTCCACACTCCACCCTCACAACAACATAAAGAGGGCACTTCAATGACTAAGCAACACTCTACAAAGACACCCACAATTACACGCCATGCCCTGGTGGCGGCGATTAGCGGTATTGCTACCGTTGGCATTGCACTACAAGCCCATGCGGCGACGGAAGTGAACCTGGGGCACACCCTTTCTGATAGCTCCCACTACTCAGTGGGTGCAGATGCCTTTAAAGAGGCGCTGGAGCGTTTGTCTGATGGCGAATTTACGGTAACCGAGCACACCTCGGGGTCGCTGGGTGGCGAGCGGGAGATGATCGAAGGTTTGCAAATTGGCACCGTCGATGTGGTGATTACCTCCACCGGCCCGCTAGGTAACTTCGTTCCCGAAACCTATGTGCTCGACCTGCCGTTCCTGTTCGAAAACTACGACCAGGCGCGCTGCGTGCTGGATAGTGAGCTTGGCGACGAGCTACTGGAAAAAATGGGCGATCATGATTTGATCGGCCTGGCTTGGACAGAGAATGGCTTCCGCCATTTGACCAATAGCCAGAGAGAAATTGCCACACCAGCAGATGCCGAAGGCCTGCGCGTTCGCACCATGGAGAACGAGGTGCATCAGGAGGCTTTCCGTCAGATGGGTGCTCGGCCAACGCCGATGGCCTTCCCGGAACTGTTCACGGCACTTCAACAGGGTACCGTCGATGGCCAGGAGAACCCGATTACGGTCATCGTCGCCACCAACTTCTGGGAAGTGCAGGATTATCTCTCATTAACCGGGCACGTCTATTCGCCGGCCATCGTCCTGGGGTCGCCGATTCTGCTAGATGGCTTAAGTGACGAAGAGCGTGGCTGGTTTAGGGAAGCTGCTGTCGCATCTGCTGAAGCAACCCGTGAAGAGGTCTCGCGGCTAGAGCGTGAAGGCGTGGCGCTGCTGGAAGAGAATGGTATGACGGTAAAGACCGACATTGATGTTGCTCCTTTCCAGGAAGCGGTTCAGCCCGCCTATGAGATATTTACTTCTGAGTACGGCACCGAAATGCTGGAGCGCATTCAGGACAAAGCCAGCAGTTGCTGAGCGCTTCTTCCTCCCCGGCCTTCGGCGTAGCCGGAGGCCGCTTTGGCATGGTGATCTCTTATGCTAGCGGTATTTCTTCGTTTTGAGCATCAGTTAACCCGGCTTGCAATGCTGATTGCAGTGGTGATGCTGGCGATATCGGTAACCCTCAGCTTTTATCAGGTGCTCACCCGCTTTGTGTTTAACGCCCCTTCTACCTGGACGGAAGTCGCCTCCCGCGCTGCCATGATCTGGTGCGTATTTATGGCCGCTGCCGCCACCTTTCGGGGCGGTTACATGATGGCGGTGGAGGTCGTTTATAAAGTGGTACCTGCGCGTTTTCTCACTCTTTTAGAGGTGCTCATTGTGGTGTGCTGCCTGCTGGTGCTTGGGGTGCTGATCCATTACGGCATCCAAATGACGATGCGGGTGAGCAATCAAACAATGTCGGGAATGAATATTTCGATGTCGTGGGCCTATGCGGCGATTCCCACGGGTTCAAGTTTTGCCATTGTGGCTGTTGCGGCTCGGCTTTTAGCGCAGCTCAGTGGACGTGAAAAGGTAGGGCCGGAGAATAGCGAAATTACTCCTGAGAAGGCGTTGGTTGAAGATGGCCATCTCCCTAAAGGAGGGGCGCAGTCATGAATATGGTTATTGGCCTGTCGCTGATCATTCTATTCACCTTCGGCGTGCCGATCGCGATTTCGATTATCCTGGCGTCAATTATCGGCATCGAATTCTTTACTCGCTTGCCACTGTTGCTGGTGCCGCAGCAGATGTTTATCGGTATTGATAAATTCCCGCTCATGGCGATCCCATTTTTTATTCTTGCCGGGAATTTGATGGCCGCAGGGGGCATCTCCCAGCGCTTGGTGGACTTAGCCAAATCTATCGTGGGGAAGGTGCAGGGTGGCTTGGCCATGTCCTGCGTACTGACCTGCATGATGTTTGCGGCGGTGTCAGGCTCCAGTGTGGCCACCACCTTCGCGATTGGCGCCATCCTGATTCCGGCGATGGTGAAACATGGCTACCCAAAGCCATTGGCTGCCTCCATTCAGGCGTCATCCGCTGAGCTGGGTGTGCTTATACCCCCGTCGATTCCTCTCATTCTGTATGGCGTGAGTACCGATACGTCCATTGGTCAGCTGTTCCTCGCCGGCATTGGCCCCGGCATATTGATTGGCAGCGCGCTGATACTCTTTCTCTACCTGTTTTGCAAGGTGCGCGGTTACGGCAAGGACGACTATAAAGACAGCACCGGATTTATGATCTCGGTAAAGCGTGCCTGGGTGGCCATGCTAATGCCGGTGGTCGTGATTGGCGGTATCTATGGCGGGATATTTACCCCGACTGAAGCCTCCGCCGTGGCCGTGTTTTTTGCCCTGATCGTGGGAGGTTTCTACTACCGTGAACTGAAGGTCGATGACCTGTGGCCGATTATGCGCCAGAGCGTGATCTCTACCGCCGCCGTTATGTTGATTATTGCCGCGGCCTCGCTATTTAGTTTTCTGCTTAGCCGCACGGGGCTACCTGCACAAATCGCCACCCTGGTCACCAATACCATCAATGATCCTCTGATGTTTTTGCTGGTGGTCAATGCATTGCTGTTGGTTGTCGGCATGTTTATCGAAACTTCCGCCGCTATTCTGGTGTTGGCACCGATATTGACCCCGATTGCAATGCAGTTTGGCATCCACCCCGTCCATTTTGGGCTGGTGATGGTGGTTAATCTGGCGCTTGGCATGATTACGCCGCCGCTCGGCGTAAACCTCTTTGCTGCCTGTGCGGTTGCCAAAATCTCGATCGATCAAATGCTGCCATGGCTGGTGCGCTTTGTGCTGGTGGTATTGGCCTGCCTAATGGCGATTACCTATATGCCGTGGATTTCCATGGGGCTGGTGACTGCTTTTTACGGTTAATTTTTTACTGAATCCTGTCGCTTTTTAGCATTACCCGAACAATGACAATTAAAGGAGTGCGATATGCAAGATGCATTAGTGTTACCGCCTCAGCAGGCGCTGATTGGTGGTGAGTGGGTTGATACGGCCACTACCTTACAAGTAGAAGCACCAGCTTCGTGTGAGCCTTTGGCACGTATAGCACGTAGCCAGGAGGGTGACGTAAAGGCAGCCGTTGAGTCGGCACACCAGGCGTTTTCCGGCCAATTGGGCGAGTGGGCGAGTTGGTCTGCCCGGCAGCGCAGCGAATGGTTGCTACGCTTTGCAAATATTATCGAGGCGCATCACGAGCAACTGGCACAGCTTGAGTGTGCTGATACCGGGAAGCCTATGACTCAAGCCAGGGGCGATATTGGTGCCTGCGCACGCTACTTTCGCTTCTATGGCGGTGCGGCGGACAAGCTTCACGGTGAAACCATCCCCTTTGAGACCGACTTCGCGGTCATGACCCTGCGTGAGCCCTACGGCGTGTGTGCGCAAATTATTCCCTGGAACTACCCATCGCAGATCTTCGGGCGCTGCGTAGCGGCGGCGCTGGCCGCGGGTAATACCGTTGTGCTCAAGCCCGCGGAGGATGCCTGTTTAAGCGTACTGCGTTTAGCGCAACTGGCAGTGGATCATGGCCTTCCGGCGGGTGCACTCAACGTGGTGCCAGGGCTTGGTGCTGAAGCGGGCGCTGCCCTTGCTGCCCACCCAAACATTGATCATCTCTCCTTTACCGGCTCGCCAGAGACCGGCACCCATGTCGCCCAGGCGGCCGCGCAGCACCATGTACCCGTCACCCTGGAACTTGGCGGTAAGTCTCCCCAATTAGTGTTTGCCGATGCGGATATTGATGCCGCGCTTCCTGCGGTGGTGCGCGGCATTATTCAGAATGCCGGGCAGACCTGCTCCGCAGGCAGCCGTTTGCTGGTGCAGCGGGAGATCGCTGAGAGCGTGGTCGCTAACCTCAGCGAGCGCTTCGCTGCACTGCGCTGTGATGCAGGCGAAGCGGATGCTGACTGCGGCCCACTGATCAATGCGCGTCAAAAAGCCAAGCTGGAAGCGCGCTTGGCGGCCGCCGAAGCCGACGGTATTCGCGTGGCAGCAAAAGGTCAGTTAGCCGCAAGCGCGCCAAGCGGCGGCCACTTCGTAGTGCCTCAACTACTCACCGATATTCCCGAAGGGCATGAAGTGCTTCAAGAAGAGTTGTTTGGCCCAGTGCTGGTGGTGCAGGTGTTTGAGGACGAAGCGGAAGCTCTGGCGCTGGCTAATGCTACCGATTTTGGCCTCTGTGCCGGTATTTGGACGCGCGATGGTGGTCGCCAGCTCCGTTTGGCCAAAGGTATTCGCAGCGGTCAGGTATTCATCAATAACTACGGTGCCGCCGGTGGTGTAGAGCTACCATTTGGTGGCGTTGGGCGTTCCGGCCATGGCCGAGAGAAAGGCTTTGAAGGTCTGCGTAGCTATACCCGAATTAAGACGGTTGCTATCAAGCACGACTAATCACCATTAATGGAGCAATGACAATGACAACATCTCGCCAGGTAGGCATCGTCGGCGTAGGCCTTATGGGCCATGGGATTGCCAGCAGTCTGCTGCGCGCAGGCCACCAAGTCAGCTTTCTCAATCACTCGGGCAATCAGCCCGTAGATGACCTGCTGGCCGCCGGTGCTACCGCGTTGAATTCAGGCCGAGAGGTAGCACAGAGCGCTGAGGTGGTGATTCTGTGCGTGACCGGCTCACCCCAAGTAGAAGCGGTGCTATTTGAACCTAACGGCGTTTTGGAAGGGATAACGCCCGGTAGTATCGTGGTGGATTGCTCCACCGCCTTGCCCAGTTCAACAGAAAACGTCGCTGCCAGAGTCACAGAGGCTGGCGGGCGCTTTATGGATGCCGCCATGACGCGCACCCCCAAAGAAGCGGCTGAAGGGCGGCTCAACTTGATTGTTGGTGCGCCGAAGGCACTGTTCGATGAAACGCTGCCTCTGCTGCAGGGCTTTGCCGAAAATATTGCCCATGCGGGCGATGTGGGCGCGGGGCATACCCTTAAACTGCTGCATAATTTTGTTTCGCTTGGGTTTTCTGCGGTATTGGCGGAGGCCACTGTCGCTTCACGTAAAGCGGGCATCAGCGATACCGCCTTGCTTGAAGTGCTTGGCGCAGGCGGCGGCGGTGGGGTAGTACTCGAGCGGCTGCGCCCCTATATCGCTGACAATGACCCTTCAGGCTTTAAGTTTAGCGTTGCCAATGCCAGCAAAGACCTCGGTTACTACCATACGATGACCGAAGACCTCGCCGTGGAGGGAGGTATCGCTGAAGCCGTCCGCAACCTGTATAAATCGGTAGAGGATCAAAGCCTGCCAATACCCGCGCTAATCGGTGTGCTAGAGCGGCGTTAAAACAGATTGTGATTTTTCAATGGGCTGTGTTTGGCCTAGGTATTCCCATACGCCGCCAAAAACACATCCACGGCGCTACTGACCTGATGATGCAGCTCTTCATCGCTGGGGAGGTGGCGAACGCCCATGCGGACTTCTGTGACCAACATGCCTTGCCACATACTGCACAGGTGGCTGGCGGCAAGCGTGGGTGTGCCAAGCGTTAAATGCCCGGTTTGGGCTAGTCCCTCCAATTTCTCCTGCAGCCACTGCTTAGTGGCCCAAGGGCCTGCCTCAAAAAAAGCCTGTAGCAGCTCAGGGTGCTGCTCTCCCTGAGTGTTCATCACCCGCTCAACCGCCAAGACATGGGGTTCCAACAAAAAGTGCACTAAGCTCATGCCGACTTCGATCAATGATTGGCGAACCCCCTCGTGGGTGTCGGGCAGTTTATCTAATCCCCTGCGGATGATTTCGGTTTCGCGCCGTATCACACTGCCAAACAGTGCCTCTTTGGTCACAAAGTGGCCGTAGACTGTGACTTTGGAAACACCCGCTTCTCGGGCAACGGCTTCCATCGTTACCCCCTCTAAACCGTGGCGAAAAAACAGACACGCCGCCGCATCCATCATGGCATCCCGTTTAACCATATCCTTGGGTCGGCCAGCGCGGCGCTTTGGTTCAGGCGATGTATGTTGGGGCTCTGTCATTCGGTGCAATCCGGGCTATTGAGTAAATAAATATTGAACGTGAGCGTACAAATATTATAGTGAACGGTATCGTTCAAGAATAAACCATTTCGAGGCCAACATGGGCACTCCTCTAAAAACTTCCTGGAACCACCGGTTTCGCGGCACGCTGGCGGCGCTGTTGATGGTAGGTGCCACACTGGCGACGGTATTTTCTCTCTCCAGTCAGCACAGCAGTGCTCAGCAGGCCCGCCAGCAAGGCGCTGATAACGCCCTGTTACAGGTGTCGACCAAGGCCCTGGAGCAAGCCGAGCAACTGCAACGCGATGTGCGCTTAACCGGACGTGTGGTGGCGCGCCAGTCGGTATCGCTGGCGTTCGAACCCGCGGGGCGGGTTAGTGCTGTGTCAGCAGACAGAGGCGATGCGGTTGCACAGGGGGATGTGCTTGCCACGCTGGATACCCGTCGATTGGAAAGCCGCTTAGCGGAGGTAGCTGCACGCAGTGAAGAAGCCCGTGCCAGCCTCGCCCTGGCTCAGCGCCAGGAGGAGCGTGAAGCGCAGCTAAACCAGAATAACTTTGCCAGCCGCACGGCGCTGGATCAGGCCCGGACAGATCGACTGACCCTCCAGGCTCGCCTGGCGGCGCTGGCAGCCGAGCGCGATAGCCTTACCGCCGATTTGGATGACAGCACGTTAAAAGCGCCCTTCGGCGGACGAGTGATCGAGCGCCATGTCAGTGTCGGCAGCTTGGTGAGTAGCGGCACTACCGCTTTCGATCTTATCGATGTCGAGCAGTTAGAAGCGCATCTTGGCCTACCCGCAGCGCTGGCCGCGACGTTTACGCCAGGTGAAGCCGTTGAGCTGATGGTGAATGGTGAGGAAGTCAGCGGTAAGGTACGTGCTCGGCTCCCCCAGGTTGATAGCGACAGTCGCACCCAGACGCTGGTGGTATCGCTGGAAACCCCAGACCATGCCGTGCCCGGCGATCTGGCAGAGCTGCGCTACAAGATCACAGAGCCCGCAAACGGATACTGGGTGCCGTTGGATTCCCTGCAAGCCGCCGACCGTGGCCTGTGGAACGTATTGGTGGCCGAGCCGTTAGAGAACGATCACTACCGTGTGGCCCAGGCCAGCGTGGAGCTATTGCATAGCGAAGGAGACCAGGCCTTTGTACGCGGCACGCTGGCGTCGGGCATGCGGCTGATTACCGGTGGCACCCACCGTGTAACGCCAGGTCAGCAGGTCACGCTAAGCGAGGAAGTGGCCTATGAAGCGCCTTGAGTGGTTATTTAACCGTCGACTGTTAGCGCTAGCCCTGGGCCTTCTCGTTGTCGCCGGACTGTCGGCCATTCAAACGCTGCCACGCGCGGAAGACCCCCATTTGGTGGCGCGCATGGCCACCGTGCTTGCGCCTTTTCCTGGCGCCACCCCCGAGCAAGTCGAAGCTTTAGTGGCGCGTCCCATTGAGGATGAGCTACGCACCATCGCTGAGATTAACGTGCTGGAATCCACCTCACGCCAGGGCATTGCGGTGATTAGCCTTGAGCTTGAGGATGCCGTGACCAATGTAACGCCGGTGTGGAGCCGCGTGCGCGACAAGCTGGCCGATGCCGCCCCTACACTGCCTGACGGCGTGCAAACGCCGGAACTGCTGGATGATCGGGGCTACGCATTTAGCATCGTGGCCGCATTGCGCTGGACACTGGATACCCCGCCCAATCCCCAACTGATGGAGCGCTACGCCGAGCGTTTGGAAGCAGCGTTTAGAAACGTCCCTGGCACGGAGTATACCCACCGCTTTGGCGTGGCGGGGGAGCAGGTAGAGGTGAGGGTTAACCCGCTTGAACTGAACGCCTTGGGGCTCTCCGTCGGGCAATTAGCGGCCACTATTGAGGCAAGCGATGGACGACGTACCGCAGGTGAAGTGGTCACCGACGGCCACCGGCTGACGGTGGGGCTAAGCGGTGAGTTTGATGCGCTCGATAGGCTACGCGAGATAGAAGTGACGACTCGGCAGGGGCACACCGTAAGACTTGGCGAGTTGGCTGAGCTACGCCGGGGCGTGCAAGACCCGCCCGCCGCAGTGGCACTGCTTAACGGCGAACGAGCGGTGTATGTCGGCGCACGTATGGCTCCCGGCCAGCGAATCGATAACTGGGTGGAAAAAGCACAAGAGCAGTTGGCGGTGTTCGCCGATGAATTGCCTGTCGGCATCGCGGTTGAAGAGGTTTTCGAACAGGCCAGTTACACCAACCAGCGCTTAAGTGACGTGGCTGGCAGCCTGCTGATGGGGCTAGCGCTGGTGGTGGCGATCCTGTTCATCACTATGGGCTGGCGCTCGGCGGTGACGGTGGGGTTGGCGATCCCCGCCACGGCTCTGCTCACCCTGGCGTTCTTCAAGCCGCTGGGTATCGATATTCACCAGATGAGCATTACCGGCATTATCGTGGCGCTGGGGCTAATGGTCGACAATGCCATTGTGATGACCAACGCCCTGCGCGAGCGCTTTTTGAAAGGCGATTCAGCGCTTGCCGCTACCCGGGACACATTGCGCCACTTAGCGGTGCCGCTGCTGGCCAGCACCTTAACCACCATATTGGCGTTTATGCCGATTGTGTTGATGCCGGGCCCAGCGGGGGAGTTCGTGGGGCCCCTGGCCATGGCGGTGATGGTCGCACTGGTAAGTTCTTATCTGGTTTCGCTGCTGCTGGTGCCTGCGCTGTCACCCATGCTGTTAGCCAGGGTCGCTGATAAACCTCCAACGCCTCGAAATAACGGCGTCAGTGGGATGCTCAAGCGCGGCTTCCGCCGTACGGTACGCAGCGCGCTGCGTCACCCCTGGGCCGCCATGATCATCACCCTGTGTGTGCCCGTGGGTGGCATGGCGTTGATGCCCACGCTGGATGTGGCGTTTTTTCCTCCCGCAGACCGCGACCAGTTTCACATTGAGGTGCGCCTGCCCCCCGCCAGCAGTATGGCCAACACCGAAGCACTGGCCCATGAAGTCGATGCCATGATTCGTGAGTTGCCGGGCATCACCCGCGTCTCGGCGTTTGTCGGTGAAAGCGCGCCAATGATGTACTACAACGTGCTTACCAATGAGGATAACAACCCGGCATTTTTGCACCTGATTGTGGACACAGCGTCTTTACAAATCACTAATGAACGAGTGCCCGCCTTACAGCAGGCGCTTGATCGGCGTTTCCCTCAGGCCCAAAGCGTAGTGCGCAAGTATGAGCAGGGGCCGCCGTTTAAAGCCCCGATTGAGCTACGTGTCTATGGTGATGATCTAGCGGTGCTGTCATCGCTGGGACTTGAGCTAGCGGGTCTGATGCACCAACTGCCTCAGGTGACCCATGTGCGCGCTGGCATGCAGCGTGATTTGCCCAGGTTAACCCTGGATATCGACCACACCGCACTGAGTGATGCGGGTCTAACGCCGCAGCGGCTAGCGGAACAAGTGGGGGCCGCGCTCTCGGGGCAATCGGCAGGCATGCTGCTGGAGGATACGCAGCAACTGCCTGTGCGGGTGCGCTACGCCGATGAGTGGCGCACTAACGCAGAACAGCTGGCGGCGCTGCGCCTGGTCAGCGATCAAGTAGCTGAGGGACTGCCACTGGCGGCGGTGGCAGAGGTGTCACTCACGCCTGCCTGGAGCGTGATTACCCGCCGTAACGCTGAACGGATGCAGTTGGTACAAGGGTACCTGGTGGCCGACGCTCTTCCGGCGGTCTCCATGGCTCAGTTGGATGCCAAGCTTCAGGCAGCGTTGGCGTCGGGGGCGTTTCAATTGCCCCCTGGTTACCGAATCGAAACCGGTGGTGAAGCCGCCGAGCGAGATGACGCCGTGGGCAAGTTGCTTGCCTCGGTGGTGCTGCTGGTCATAGCCATGGTGGCCACCGTGGTATTGGCATTTAACTCCTTTCGGCGGGCCGCCATCGTATTTATTGCCGGAGCCCAGGCGATGGGTATGGGTATTGTGGCGCTGCTACTAAGCGGGCATGCGTTTGGGTTTGTGATTATCGTCGGCATCATGGGGCTGGTGGGAGTAGCGATTAATGCCACTATTATCATTATTGCTGCCTTTGATGACGATGAAGCCGCCCGCCGAGGCGATATCGATGCCATGCTGGCGGTGATCAGTGGCCCCACCAGCCGGCATATCGTTTCGACCACGGTCACTACCTTTGCAGGCTTAATTCCGTTGATGTTGGCTACCGGCGGGCTATGGCCACCATTCGCGCAAACCGTTGGTTTTGGACTGCTCTTAGCGACGCTAGTGTCGTTTTTCTTTACCCCTGCCCTTTATCGGCTGTGGGTATCGAGATCTGTTGATGTTGAGTCTCATGACCGCACGACTATTTTACAAGGATGAGTAAAATAGAATGTATCAACAATCGGTCAAAAGCGTAATGAAGCGAGTGGATAACGCCCTTTATCTAGTCAAAGAGCAAGGGCGGTATCGCGTTTCAACGGGTGGCCTATTAAAATCGGCGCAGCAGGCTTAAGCCGGGTCGCGATCAACCGCAAACGCTGACCATGCCTGACGAACGGTCATAATTTCCAAGCGATTGATGTTGATATGGGCGGGCAGCGTGGCCAAGTAGTAAAGCTGCTCGGCGATATCTTCTGCTTGAAGTGGCGTCGTACCCCGGTAAAGTGCATCCGAAGCGGCCTGGTCGCCTTTAGTTCTGACCAGCGTGAACTCGGTTTCTGCCATGCCGGGCGCCAGGTCAGTGACTCGCACGCCAGTACCTAACAGATCGCAGCGTAGGTTGTAGCTGAACTGCTGAACAAAGGCTTTCGACGCGCCATACACATGCCCGCCAGGATAAGGCCACTGACCCGCCACCGAGCCGAGATTGAGAATACTCGCGCCTTTACCGGTTTTCAGCAGCAGCGGCAGCGCCGCGTGTGTCACATTGACCAGTCCCGTGATATTGGTGTCGATCATGGTGTGCCAATCCTCCAGCGCCACCTTTTGCGCCGGTTCCGGTGCCAGGGCTAACCCCGCATTATTGATTAAACACGTCAGCGGCAGAAACGTTTCCGGTAAGTTGCTAATGGCATCAGTCACCGCGTCACTATCGCGGACATCCAGCGCCAGTGTTAGCACGGGCACCTGCTTGGAAAGCTCCTCCTCAAGTGCTTTGAGGCGCTCTACGCGTCGCCCGGTTAAAATCAATGACCAGCCCGCTTTGGCAAAGCGCTGGGCAGCCGCTTTACCAAACCCTGACGTCGCTCCGGTAATAAGTACGCTAGGCATTGCAATTTCTCCACGTTATTCAAGCTATTTAAAGGCAAATAATTAAAGGCGATGGGCGCGTTCTTACATCACTGTAAGCAACGCTGGTTCAAGCCTTTAGGGCCAGTTCGTGCCTGTTACTGTGACATCGCTGTTTTCCAATGCGTCTGTCCCTTTGGCACGTAAAGACTGGCCCTACAGCCTAAACGGTTGACTCACTAGGCTGGCAAGCACGCTATTTCTAAACGAGTTAATTAGGGTGCTTGCTATGAATACCAATATTGCCGCTTCACATCCACCCGAAAGCGTTGTGGATAATACTTATGTACACACCTTAGATCGCCAGTATGTGTTCCACTCCTGGGCACAGCAAGGCAGTTTAGACCCCATGGTGATTGCAGGGGCTGAAGGGTGTCGCGTATGGGACTATGTGGGGCGCTCGTATCTGGATTTTAGTAGCCAGTTAGTCAATACCAATATCGGCCATCAGCACCCCAAAGTGGTGAGCGCGATTCAAGCCCAGGCCGCAAGCCTGTGTACCATTGCTCCAGCCCATGCCAACTTAGCCCGCGGTGAGGCGGCCAAGCGTATTATCGCCAAAGCGCCCGCTGGGTTTAGTAAGGTGTTTTTCACCAATGCGGGGGCTGATGCCAACGAGAACGCCATCCGCATGGCGCGCCAGTATACCGGGCGAAGCAAAATACTATCCGCCTACCGCTCCTATCATGGCAATACCGGTTCAGCGATTGCCGCCACCGGCGATTGGCGGCGTGTGCCCAACGAGTACGCCAGTGGCCACGTGCACTTCTTCAACCCTTATCTCTATCGCAGCGAGTTCTGGGCGCGGGATGAAGAGGAGGAGTGCGAACGGGCGTTGCAACATCTACGTCGGGTGATTGAGTGCGAAGGTGCTAACGCGGTCGCGGCTATCCTGCTGGAAACCATCCCCGGTACTGCTGGCGTGCTGTTACCACCGAAGGCGTATCTGCTGGGCGTCCGAAAGCTCGCTGACGAGTTCGGCATTGTGCTGATTCTCGATGAAGTGATGGCTGGCTTTGGCCGCACGGGGCGTTGGTTCGCTTTTGAACATTACGACATGGCGCCGGACTTAATCGTCTTCGCCAAAGGGGTGAACTCGGGTTATGTACCCGCCGGGGGTGTGATTATCTCTGAGCCCATCTCACGCTATTTCGATGACCACTTTTTTGTCGGTGGCCTGACATATTCCGGCCACCCGCTGGCAATGGCGGCGATAGTCGCGACCCTGGATGCGATGGAAGCAGAGGGCGTGGTTGAAAACGCTGACGCGGTGGGTAATGGCCCGTTAGCCGCAGGGTTGCAACAGCTTGCCGAACGATACGCCATCATTGGAGATTGGCGGGGCGTTGGAGTGTTTCACGCTTTAGAGCTCGTCAGCGATCCGGTTTACAAAACGCCACTGCCAGGGGCGGAAGTGCTGAAACTCAAGCAGCAATTAATGGAAAACGGACTGCTGGTCTTTACCGTTGAGAACCGCATCCATGTGGTACCGCCGTGTATCGTAACGGCCGCTGAAGTAGAGGAGGGTTTAGCCATCTTGGATCGCGTGCTGAAAAACTATACGGCATCACGCTAGATTGGTTTTTAAATGCCCGTTTTAAGTGCCCGTTGTTAAAGTACCCGTTCTCAAGTGCTTAGAGCGTTATCGTAGGCGAGGCCCAGGTGCTGTATGCCTGGGTCGATACGCTCCCTCTCGATGGCGCCAAACCCTAGCCGGAAAAAGCGCCGCGGCGGAGCGGCATCGAAGAAGTGCTGAAAGCCGGGTTCAATCAACACACCCCGCTGGGCGGCATGCCAGGCTAGCCGCTGAGTGTCGATGCTAGCATCCGCTTCCATCCAGAAGGCGCTGGAGCGACTGCTGCTGTGGCTGAGGCAGCCGGGCAATGCCTGATCAATAGCGAGCCGCATCGTGTCGCGCCGCCGGTCGATCTCCTCCACATGCAGTTTGAGGTAGCGCTCGTAATAGCCTTGAGAAATAAACTGTGCCAGCTGGTGCTGTAACGCAGCGGGTGGGTGACGGTACATCATACGGCGCAGCGCTCGCAGCTCGTCGATCACCTCGGCATCGGCCACGACATAACCCATGCGCAGACCAGGCGAGAGCGCCTTGGATAAGCTGCCCATGTAGATAATTCGGGCGCTCTGCGCGCTGGCTTTGAGGGCTGGCAGTGCGAACTGGTCGCCATGAATCTCGGCGTCGTAGTCATCCTCAATCACGATTTGGTCGCGATGGGGTAGCTGGGCCAGTAGAGCTTCGCGCCTCTCGCGGCTCATGGTCACACCTGTGGGCACCTGATGACTGGGCATGACGTACAGATAGTCACACTGCTGAGACCCCTCAAGACGCATGCCTTGCGTATCCACGGTTTGCAACTGCAGACTGGCTCCGCGCTGAGCAAACACATTCATTGCCTCGCGGTAACCGGGAGATTCCAGGGCCACTCGGGTGCCCCGATGGCAGAGCAACTGGGCAATCAAATAGAGTGCATTTTGCGTTCCCATGGTGATCAGAATTTCTTCTGAGCGAGCAAAAATTCCCCGGCGCGGCAAAATACGTTTGCGCAATTGCTCAATCAGAAGCGGGTCGTCCTGGTCAATACGGTCGCGCAGCCAGGGTTTATCGCGTTGCGAACTCAATAAGCGCCGAGAAACATCTCGCCACTGGGCTAACGGAAAAAGTCGCGTATCTAACTGGCCGTAAATAAACGGGTAGGCATATTCCGACCAATTGCCGGGCTTGAGGATTCCTTGGTAGTTAGTAGGGCGCTGAGCAATGCGTTTGTGCCAGTTTGGTGCGCTTATTGCGCCGTTATTGGTTTCGGTTAACGCTGTTAGTGATGAACTAAGCGTTGATTGAGGGTCGCTATAATCAGGGTGTAAATAGTAGCCGCTACGAGGGCGACTTATTAAATAGCCATCCTCGACCAGCTTTTCGTAAACAATCGCCACCGTATTACGCGAAATACCCAGCTGTTGTGAAAGCTTGCGGCAGGAGGGCAGCGCGTCCTCGCTGGGTAAACTGCCCATACGAATCGCTTCCAGCAGCGTTTTGCGTAGTTGTTCTTGCAGGCAGGCGCCAGTGTTAGGGTCGACCTCAAGACACAGCGATGTCATGCACATCTCCTCTTCAAAACCCTGGCCGTCTAGCCCATTCACTCAAGCATCTCTCCTTAAACAAAAGCATCTTTCGTGCCAGTTCTGTTGTCGGCAGCGGCTATCGGTAACTGTCCTTTTAATTTGCGCTAACTGGCTCTAATCGCAGAGAGGATAAAAATCTAGGGTGAAGTCAGCTTCTGCATATCGCCCAACTGTTTGCAGACCCACTGCAAACGCAAAGGCGAGCGATGTTTTGACTGCTTTTTCTAAAACCTATTTTTTAAAAGCGTATTTTTGAAAACCTAGGGGATATCAGACGATGAAAAAAATAGCTGCCTTAGCCTCCGCAATAAGCATCGGCGCGCTTGCTTTAAGTGCGTCACTGACCGTTTCCGCTGCGGATTTAGATGAAATAGAGAGCCGTGGCTATATGAGCGTGGCCACCGAAGATAACTACGCGCCGTTCAACTTTATGAGTGGCAGCGACCCCGATGGCTTTATCAAAGATATATTGATTGAACTGGAGGAGTACTCTGACTTCGAGATCCGCCAGGATATTTTGCCTTGGACGGGGCTTTTGGCCTCGGTTTCATCGGGCCAATACGACATGGCACTTACCGGCGCGTCGGTGACCGACGAACGCCTGCGGGTATTTAACTACGCGCCGCCGTTTGCATCGGCACAGCACTTTTACATTAAGCGGGCAGGTGATGAGCGTATCAACAGCATTGAAGACTTAAGTGGTATGACGCTGGGTGTTCAGGCGGGCAGTGCACTGCTATCGCGCCTGCCAGAGTTGGAGGTCATGCTGGAAGAGAGTGGTGGCGAGCTGGGCGACGTAATGCAGTATGAGGCCTATCCAGAAATCTACGCTGACCTGGCCAACGGTCGTGTCGATTACGTGATTAACTCCATCGTGCCGGTTAATGACCTGATCAGTGAACGCCCTGACGTATTTGAAGCCGGTCAAGCCGTCTCCGGTCCAGGCTTCGTGGCCTGGCCGATGCCTAAAGACAGCCCACAACTACTGACCTATATCACCGACTTTATGAGCCACCTGCGTGATTCTGGCCGCCTGGCCGAGCTGCAGGAAAAGTGGTTTGGCGAGTCCTTTGACGACCTGCCGACAACCCCTATCACCTCAGTGGAAGAGTTCCACGAAATGGCCGGTATGTAAGCCATCACATTCGCCTGCCGCCCAGCCTGGGCGGCGGTTTTCTTATCGCGAATTAGGGGGTGAGCATGGACAGTAGCGCATGGGGGCTTCTCATCCAGGGCGCCTGGACAACGCTTTGGATATCCGGCATCTCCATTGCCATCGGTGTGGTAATGGGGCTTTTGATTGCATTGCTTAGGGTGGCCAAAATTCCCGTTTTGCATCAATTGCTAGGCGTCTACATTAGCTTGGCGCGGGCAACGCCGCTGGTGACGCTGGTGCTGTTTATCTTCTTAACCGCGCCGACCATGGGCGTTAACCTCAACCGCAATGTGGCCGGTATTATCGCGTTAACCCTCAATACCACTGCTTTTAACGCTGAAATCTGGCGCTCTGCCTTTAACAACTTCTCCAAAGAGCAGCGTGAAGCGGCCCTGGCCATCGGTATGACACCGTGGGTCTATTTCCGCCGTATTATGCTGCCACAAATCACCATTACCAGCCTGCCGGGCTTGGTGAATGAAATGTCATTTCTGATTAAAGGCAGCCCCGCTATTGCGGTCATCGGCGTCGTCGACCTGACCCGTGTGACCAACCGTATTTCGGCGGTGACCTACGACCCACTGCCACCCATTTTAGCGGCTGCGGCGCTGTATATGCTGATTATCAGTCTGTTGGTGTGGTTTCAACGTGTGGCTGAGCGTAAAGCCAGCCGGCTGGCCGTTTAAGGTGGTCGTTTAGGGAGTCTCTATGAGCAACTGGGAAATTCTTTGGTCATCTTACGATGTGTTTTTAAGTGGTTTTTATAACACCTTAAAGCTATTTGGTTTATCCGCTGTCTTGGCTTTTTTAATGGGCAGCGCCATGGTGTTTTTATTGGAGGGTTCCCGCCCACGGTTAAAGGTTCCGCTGCGGATTTTTATCGATGGCATGCGTATGCTGCCATTTTTGATCCTGGCCTACCTGCTGTATTACGGCTTACCTAGTGCAGGCATCCGCATGAGTGCCTGGACGGCCGGGATTATCGCCCTGGTGATCTACCATGGCGCATACTTCGCGGAGATTCTGCGCGGCTGCCGCGCTACCTTCGCCCAAGGGCAGGTAGAGGCAGCAATCGCCCAAGGGTTCTCGCAGCCCCAAATGTTTATGCGCATTATCTTGCCGCAGCTGATTTTGAAAACCCGCGGCTTATTGGGTAATCAGTTGATTATCCTACTCAAAGACACCGCCTTTCTGGTGATCATCACCGTGCGCGAACTCACCGCGGCGGCGAGCAGCCTGTCGAGCACCTACTTCATTCCCATGGAAGCGTTCATCGTGGTGATCGGCTTCTACTGGCTGATCAGTATTGGTTTAGAACTATTTATCAAAATGATTGGCCGTTTTGGCGCCAAGCGAGGATTCGAAAATGCCTGAGACCGCCGCTGTTAGTATTCGTAACCTTTCCAAAAGCTTCGATGGCATTGAGGTGCTGCGGGATGTATCGCTGGAAGTTCAGCCCGGCGAAGTGGTGAGTATTTTGGGCTCATCGGGTTCGGGTAAATCTACCCTGCTACGCTGCATTAACTGGCTTGAGCAACCCGACCGGGGCGACATCCGTATTGCCGGTGATCGTATCGGCGTGAGTGACACTGGAAAACCCATGTCGCGCCGTGAGCTGGCAGGCATGCGCGCGCGCTTGGGCATGGTGTTCCAGGGCTTTAACCTCTGGCCTCACCTGAGTGTGCTGCGTAATGTCACCGAGGCGCCAATTCATGTTCAGGGGCTAAGCAAAGCCGAGGCTGACGAGCGGGCCATGGCGCTGCTCGAAAAAGTCGGCATGGCCGACAAACGCGAGCAGTACCCTTACACGCTTTCAGGCGGGCAGAAGCAGCGGGTCGCGATTGCCCGAGCGCTGGCCATGCAGCCTAAGGTGATGCTGTTCGATGAGCCCACTTCAGCCCTCGACCCCGAGCTGGTGGGGGAAGTGCTTGGGGTGATCAAAGACCTCTCCAAAGAAGGCTACACCATGGTGCTGGTGACCCACGAAATGGAGTTTGCCCGGGCAGTCTCCGATCAAGTGGTCTTTCTCGACAAAGGCATCATCATTGAAAAATCCCACCCCAGCGAGTTCTTTGAGAACCCTAAAACCGACCGAGTACGGCGCTTTCTGGAACTTGAAGCGCCTGCGGTGTGAGCACACTGAATCTGGCGCTGGCTAGATCATTACCCCAACTGCCTGCGCCAGCGGTTCTCTATGGTATCCAGCTCTGCCGGGCCGTAGTGCGCATGATCATGCGGCCCGTAGTAGGCCCATAATTGATCGCCATAATCGAAGTGCCACCACTCGCTGGGCAGGTTGGTGAAGCCTTGTTGTTGCAGGGTGTGATAGAGCAGGCGGCGGTTATCCCGCGCCTTATATTGCTGCGGGGTAAGCATTTCCAGCTTTTCGAAATAGTCGCTATGGGAGGCGGGGAGCGCTTCATCAAACAAGGTGCCCATATCCAGTGGCAGGCCATCGGCATCACAAAGCGTGACATCGACGGCGCCGCCGGTGAGGTGCGGGCTGGGGGCTAAAGGGTCGCGGCTGGGTACCGATACGAACTCTCTTGTACGCTCCAATAGCTCCGCGTCGCTGAGGTCTGGATGGTGGTGGTGGATGGCTTCATGCAGGGTATCAAACAAGTACTGCTGCACCCGCCATGGCCGCCAGCCATCCAGTACGATCAACCCGATGCCCTCGGGTAAGCTACGTGCCGCAGCGAGTAGCGCCCGATAAACCCCCTCACGAACGAAACACTCCGGCACCGCACCCGGAATACCCAGCCGAGCATAGGCGGGGAACACGCTGACCGGTGCCGGGGCGAGGCTCATCGGTACCAAGCGCTCGCCGTTATCTTCAATAGGCGCGCGGCGCAGCTGTTCCCAGCAGGGAGCTGAATGGCTGGGTATAGGCGGCAAGGCCTTCAATAGTGTGCTCAAAGGCATTATGTTATCCAAGCAGAGTGTTATCCAAGCTGGTTATTAAAACTGGTTGTCAAAACTGAGTAGGCAGCCACAGCGTCAGCGATGGAAAAAGGATGAGTAGAATAAGCACCGCAATTGCCGTCAGTACAAAGGGCCAAATGGTTCTGAATAGCGACACTATCTCAAGCCGACTAACCGCGGCGGCCACGAACACACAGGCGCCCAGCGGTGGCGTGATCAATGCAATGGTAATGTTCAGTGTGATGATGACGCCCAGATGAATGGGGTCTATACCCGCCATCATAGCCACCGGCGCAAAGATCGGCGTCAGTAGCATCAATGCCGACACCTCCTCCATAAACATGCCCGTGATGAAGGTGATCGCACTAAGCAGCAATAAAATAACCACGCTATTGTCCACGTAGGGTGATAGCAGGGATACAAACTGCGCAGGTACTTGCGCATAGGAGAGCAGCCAGCTAATCGTCGCCGAGGCCGCCATGATGAGAAAAATCGCCGAGGTTAAGCGTGCCGTATCAAGGATGGCTTGCCAGCACTCTTTAAAGCGTAACCCTCCCAGCACAAAGCCACATAAGGCCACATACAGCGCTGTCAACGCGCCCGATTCTGTAGGCGTCACAAAGCCCAGCACGATGCCAGCAACAATAATAAAGGGAGCGATAAGCGCGGGCAGAGCGGCCGCGAAGGCTATGCCAAGTTGGCCGATTGAGGGCAACTGGCCACTTTTGGGTAATCGGTGGCGCCAGGCATACCAGGCGTTCATGCCCATAAAGGCAACCCCCAGCAGCAGACCTGGTACTACGCCCGCCAGAAATAGATCGCCTACTGAGGTGTTGGTCAGTGAGGCGTAGAGGATCATAAAGATACTGGGTGGAATAATCGGGCCGATCAGCGAGCTACCGGCGGTCAACCCAGCGGCAAAAGCCCTTGAGTAGCCCTCCTTCTCCATGGCAGGTACTAACAGCGACCCCAGTGCCGAGGTATCCGCCACCGCTGAGCCATTGACGCCTGCGAAGAAAACGCTCGACACCACGTTGACGTGGCCCATACCGCCCCGCAAGTGCCCCACTATCAGGCGGGCGAACCCCATCAGGCGCTCGGTTAAGCCGCTGACGTTCATCAGGTTGCCAGCGAAGATGAATAACGGAATAGCCATCAAGGAGAACACATTGATACCGCCAAAGAATTGCTGGGGCAGCATACGTGGAATCATCGAGGGGTCGACAAACAGAAAGCCTACTATCGCCGTGGTCAGTAGCGCGATGAACAGAGGAAGCCCAAGCAAAACGTGGCCGAGGAAAACCACCAGCATCGTCACAATCATAAGGAGTCCTCAACGGTTGTGGATGGAGAGTCCTCGACAGTTTTAAGTGGCGCGGGGCCATAGAGAAGCGCATGCCAAGCCAGTAATAAAAAGCCAACGGGTAGCGAGAGGAGGGGCACCGTGCGGCTAATGCCAAGCCCTGAGGTGGTAAACATGCTGACCGAGAGTGCATAGCGATAGCTGACCCAGGCACCCCCCGCTGCAATCAGCAGGGTGAGCAGCCACTGGTACACGTTCAGCAAACGCGCGAGAGGGGGTGGCAGTAGCTTCTCCAACAGACCAACGCGCATGTGACCCCCTTCCGACCAGACGGTGCCAGCCGCGAGCATCACGGTGGCGATAATCAAAAATCGCGATATCTCATCTGTCCAAATGGGGGCACCACCGGCGATGTAGCGGGCAAACACCCCATACAATATGGCCGCAACATTGAGGGATAGCAGCGCGCCCGCCAGGGTTAGGGACACCGGGCGGCTGATCGCCAATAGACGGGATCGAAGCGTATTAAACATGGCAGCCTTCCAGGAAGCACAGAAACGTTAAGCACTAGAACATTCAGTACTGGGATATTAAGTACTGGAAATAGGGGGCCGGTAAGGTTCCAGCCCCTGTTTTGCAACGGTGTTAACAGCCGTTAGTCGAGCAGTTCGCTCATGCCTGCATCTTCCAGCGCCATATCGATCCAGCGTTGCTCGATATCACGTTCTTCGAGCCACTCAAGATAGGCGGGCTGGCCAATGTCGCGGAAAGCGGTGAGCTCCTCTTCAGAAGGGCGAATCACTTCCATACCTTGCTCTTCCAGGTAGGCGATACGTGCCTCAACCTGTTCCTCGTTGTGCTCACGGGCATTGTGATTAGCTTCGGAGACGGCCTCCATAAAGGTGCTGCGAAGCTCATCGTCCCAACCTGCGATCATGTCGCTATTGCCCACCAGGAACTGATCGGAGTACTGGATATTGGCCAAGGTCAGGTAATCCTGCACTTCGTAGAGGCTGCCCAGGATGATATACATCGGCGGGTTCATCTGGCCGTCGGCCACTCCTGTACGCAGTCCCATGTAGGTCTCTGTCCAGGGAATGGGAGTACCGGAGGCACCGAAGGATTCATAGAGGGCTACCTGGCTGGGATCCATGGCCCGGAAACGCAGCCCTTCGAAGTCGTCCGGGTGGCTGATAGGCCGTTCATTGTTGGTGAATGCCAGGAAGCCCCCCTCTTCGACGACCGCCAGCATATCGATACCGGCACGCTCCTGCAGAGCATTGCTGACTTCCTGCCAATACTCTCCTTCATCGAAGAAGCTACGCGCCGCCGCAAAGTCGTCGAACAGAAACGGAATAGCGCTGACGAAGATCTCATCAACGAGAGGAGAGACGCCTGCAAATGACGCCACGTTGAGCATGGGCGTATTCATGGTTTGTTCCATGCGCTCCTCTTCATCACCCAGCATGCTATTCGGGTAGAGCTCAAGCTGTATCTCACCGTCAGTTTTTTCGTCTACCAACGTTTTAAGGTTCTCTGCAAAGACGTGGACAGCATTCTTTTCGGGATCTGGGGCACCGTTGTAACTCAGATTAATGGTGGTGGCTGCAAGAGTGTTTCCTGCCATCATGGCAGAGCCAATCAGGCAAGCCGAGATGAGTCGTTTGGGTGAAAAGTGCTGAGTAAACATCGTAAGTCTCCTGGTTTATTGTCGTGAGCTATGAGGCGCTAAGGGCGCGTTATTGGATTTATAAGGAGTGCTTACTAGAAGACTATGTATTGAGGTGTTGACTATGCAATACCTAAACTGTGGCTTTTATTGCAACAGTCGTGGTGCATCGGCGGAGAAAAAGCGCATGCCTTTGTGCAAATGATCGATGCAAGTGATTGAGGCGACCGGGAGTTCCTGCCCTTTCAGGCTAACAATTTGTGCCCGCGTACCGTTCATCACCGGGTACTGCATGGGTAGTGTGAAGATCTCACCGCGCTCAATCTCATCCGCTACGGTGAGTTCGGGCATAAACGTAACGCCGATGCCTGAGCGGACGAAATTCTTTAACACCGAAACAGAGTTGGTGTGCAGGCGTGCTTCAAGATGAATGCGCTCCTGGTGGGCCACCATATTGACCATTTGCCGCATACCAAAAGGATTGTCCATTAACGCCAGGGGCCACCCCTTTAAGTCATGCAGGGTTACCGGGCGGTTAAGATCACTTAGTGGGTGATTGGGGGGCACAATCACATCGAGCGGCTGGCGCGTTTCCACGTGGCAGAAAAGTTGCGGGTCTACCGGCGGTGCATAAAGTAGCGCTATATCCACTTCACGATCTTTGAGTAACGACATCGCTTCGTTGACACCCGCCATGCGAATTTCGACATTGATACCGGAAAACGCTGACATAAAAGTGCCTAACGGTGCGGCGATCAGGTCAGCGATAAACCCTTCTCCCACGGCAATACGAACTTCTCCTTTCGTTAGGCTTTGAAGTGCCATTAGCTGGGAGAGCACCGCTTCTTCTGAAGCCCGCTGGGCATGAAAATGGTGCACCAGTAGCTGGCCCGCTGCGGTTGCGCGCATCCCTCTTCCGTGCCGCTCGCATAGCTGGGTATCCAACTCTTCTTCTAGTGCTTTTAGTTGGCGGCTAACGGCAGAAGCATCGACATTCAGGTGGGCCGCGGCGCGCCTGAGCGAGCCGCGGCGAATCACTTCATTGAGGTAGGTTAATGCACGCTGGTTAAGCATAAAACACGCCTGTAGTGGAGTGTTTTATATCTTACCCGCTATCACATTATTGCTGGCTCTTAATGTAAATAGTTTTTTAATGTGATTAGTTTTACGCGATCGGTTTTAGCCTGGAAGACGGCCATAGTCGTGAACGCTTATTCCACGAGGCTTATTCCAAGGACTCACTCCAAGGGTGTTATTCCACGGGCCGGGCACGCTGGATGATTGCCGCGCAATCCAGCCCGGTGGGTAGCGTGCCTGTATTGAGGCCACTGCGGTCGGCAAGGCGACCAGCGCAGAATGCATCGGCCACATAAGCGGGGGCGTGCTGAACCAGCAGGGCGCCCTGTAACGCTAGGGCCATGCCGTCCGCCAGTTGGCGGGCGCGGTACTGGAGCGTTTGAGTATCCTGCATCTGCCGCTGTAATTGGTGGATAAAACGGTCAAGATGCCCATTGGCGCCCTGTGAAAGGCCGAGTTCGGCGAAGTAGGCGTCGAGTACTTCGGGCTGTTTTTCAATCGCGCGCAGGATATCCAAGCACTGCACATTTCCGCTGCCTTCCCAAATGGCGTTGATGGGCGACTCGCGAAACAGACGCGCCATTATGTGGGTCTCCATGACGCCGCTTCCACCAATCACCTCCATTGCCTCGTATGCGTGGTGGGGCGTGCGTTTACATATCCAGTACTTGCCCACAGGGGTGGCGATTCGCGAAAGCAGGCGCTCATGCTCGTTGTCCTGATGATCCATGGCGCGGGCCATACGCAGCATTAAGGTGGTGGCGGCTTCGCTCTCAATAGCCAAGTCAGCGAGCACATTTTGCATCAGCGGCTGCTCGCTGAGCCGCTTCCCAAAGGCATGCCGATGAGAGGCGTGATGAATCGACTGGGCGGTGGCTTGGCGCATTCCGGCAGCTGAACCAATCATGCAGTCGTAGCGGGTCATGGCGACCATCTCAATAATGGTGCGCACGCCGCGGCCTTCATCGCCCACCATCCAGGCAAAGGCGCCCCGCAGCTCGGTCTCGCTGGAAGCATTCGATACGTTGCCCATTTTACGTTTTAGCTGCTGTATATGAAGCGGGTTCTTACTGCCGTCGGGCCGCCAGCGTGGCAGCAAGAAACAGCTCAAGCCACTGGGCGCCTGGGCGAGTACCAGAAATGCATCGCACATTGGCGCGGAGACAAACCATTTATGCCCCACCAGCTCAAAAGCTTCCCCCGGCCCGCCTTGATCAATCGGGTAGGCGCGGGTGGTGTTCAAACGCACATCGGAGCCGCCCTGCTTTTCGGTCATTGCCATGCCCAGAGTGAGGCCCTGTTTCTCGAAATAGGGGACGTTGCGCGGGTCGTAATGTGGGGCGGTGATTTTATCGCCCCAGCTCTCAAGCAGGCTGGGTTGATGGCGCAGTGCGGGCAGGGCTGCAAAGGTCATGGTAATCGGACAGCCGTGGCCCGCTTCTACCTGGGCCTGTAAAAAGTAGTTGGCGGCCCGATAAACATGCGCACCGGGCCGAGGGGTTCGCCAGGGGCTAGCATGCAAGCCGTGCTCTATCGCCGTTTGCATAAGCTGATGATAGGCGGGATGAAACTCGATCAAATCGACCCGATGGCCTTGCTGGTCGTGGGTCACTAACTGGGGGGAGTAACGGTTGGCCTCAACCCCCAAGGCAATCGCCTCAGCAGAGCCCGCCCACTGGCCAAACGTCTTGAGTGGGGCATCGTCGTCAGACCCGCTTTCACGGTTAACGCCTTCCTGAAGAGCGCGATCAGCTATGTAACTATTGTAGTTTGCAAGCGTCGGCGGCTGGTTTTCCACCTGATGGGTATTAGCTTGGAGTTGATCGGCCAGGGGGTAATGATGGTTCATGGCAGGCTCCTAGCGTGTAACGACGATAAGGGTGATTGTTTAAACGAACGTTTTACGGCTCATATATTTTGGAGCGTTTATGAGAGCATAGTTGCTGGACGGAGTAGTTGCTGGACGGAAAAGTCGCTAAAAACGGAGGGCGAAGAGGGGAGGGATGGATCCTGCTTTGCTCAGTCAGCGAATTTAACCGACAATGCCGCTTATCCTTCTCAGTCACGGGTATTATCAATGCAAGCAAACGCGATGCAGACAAACGGCTTTTTTGACGAAATTGGCGAAACTATCGGTGAAGCCATCCGCGTGGTGGTTGAGTTTCTGCTGGGCATTTTCACCAACTTCTTCGGTGCGTTCGGCGATTTCATCGATGGCTTGACGCGTTCGCTGGGAATCAGTGATTCCTTTTTCAGCATTGCTGTCTTAGTGATTGGGCTGCTGATTCTGTGGGGCGGTTTGCGCGCTTTTCTGCGAGGCTCGATAATCGGCGGTATTGTACGTACCGTATTGGGGCTGTTTATTCTTTCGTGGTTGATGATGTAGACACACTGAGAGGAGGAGTAGATGAAGCAGTTTGCGTTGATCGCCTATGATTACACCGATGAGGGGGCCTTAAACCGCCGCCTGGCTTGTCGCGAGCTGCACCTGGAAGGACTGCGTAATCTCTATCGGTCGGGTAATTTCGTAAGTGGTGGGGTAGTGCTGAACGATGAAGGTAAAATGATCGGTTCAAATGCACATTTCAGATTTGCTACTCGAGAAGATTTAGAGGCTTGGCTGGCGCAAGAGCCTTATATGACTGAGCGTGTCTGGGAGCAGGTCGATATACGCGAAGTTAAGCTGTTTGATCCCTCTATATAGTATGACGAACGAGCTCGGGTATTGTTTATAAAAAATGTCATAAAATAATGCCCCCGTTTCTCTCCTTGGTTAACACCCCATACACTGATGATGAGCAATCGCGTTGCCCTTGAGTCAGTTTCATCAGGGGCATGATAGATTGTCATTTGCTTATTTGGTGCATTTTGGCATCATTTGCACTCATTTTGTGCAAAGCGAGTGTAATGAAAACTTATCTTGGCAAGATGCGGGGGCAGCCAGTCAAGCGTGCCAGGGTAGGCTGGCAGGATGCTTTTTGGTCATGGGTCGGGGCCTTTACCGGTATGGCGGTCATTTGCTGGTTAAGCTCGGCGTGGCTGTCACAACAACTGCTCATCGTAGGCTCCTTCGGCGCAACCTCGGTGCTCATCTACGCAGCACCTGAAAGCCCTTTTGCCCAGCCCAGCCATGTACTCTTTGGCAGCGTGCTCTCCGCGGGTATTGGCGTTGCTTGCTACCAACTGCTGGGAGCGACCCCCCTCTCAATGGCTCTGGCCGTATCACTGTCGGTGCTGGGTATGCAGCTAACCCATACGGTTCACCCACCAGGAGCCGCGGCGGCTCTGATTGCGGTAGGCGGGGGTGCCAGCGTTCATCAACTGGGGTGGTGGTATCCTCTTTTGCCAATCGGAGCGGGCAGTATAGTGATGCTGGTAATCGCCATATTGGTCAATAACCTTGCCCGTCACCGCCGTTATCCGCGCTACTGGTAATGTTAAAATTGGCTCAGCTGTTGTTCCAGAGCAAAGATATGGGCATCTTTGGCGCCTAGCTCCCGCAGCGCCACGGCGAGGTTGACCAAGTAGTCGCGGTTGGGGCCGCTGGGCCCATGGGCGTTGGCAATTTGCTGGGCGATCTCATCAAGCGGCGCGTCGCCCAAAAAGGCCGGATTGTCATCGCTGGCCAGATAAATAAGCCCTTCGCTCTGTTCGGTTCCGTTGCCTTTCTCGTCCATAAACGTCAGCGGTACTTTTTCCCGCAAATAGCCGTTCTTCTCCCGCACATCCAACGGCGCGAGCACTTCCGGGGTAATGCGGTAGGCCATGCCGTGGCAAATCGAACCCTCGGCGCGAACCAGCGTCGCCACCCGCCCAGGCGCTTCAGGCGTGCCGCGGTGGTCGTGGGAACCCTGCCAAAATCGCCGCTCCCAGCCGTGTATATAGGCCGGACGGCGCTCCAGGTAGGCAAAATCAGCCTTCCAAATCAGTGAGCCGTAGCCGAATAGCCATATCGCCGCATGGCCTTCGAAGAAGTTTCTTTGCTGGTTAAGTGCAGTGGTATCAAGCATCGGTATCAGGCAGCGTTTTTAAGGCACATTTTTCAAGTAACATGGGGGCCAACGACGGTGTAAAACCACCATCTTAACATGTCACGGTTGATCACCCACACGATTGCCAAGACCACGACTGGAGGCAGCCATGCGCGCGATTTTTCTGGTGGATAACGGCTCGCTACGAGCGCAGGCAACGCTGAATTTACGCCGCGTGGCGGCTTCGCTTAGCGGGCTTGTAGGCGAAACCGTGCAGGCGGCCTCGCTGCTGCACTCCAATAAGATTCCTGCGGATGAGGTGGGAGGTATTCCCGCCACTACCCTTGGCCCCGCCGCGGAACGCAGTGCCGAACAGGGGGCAACGGAGATTATCGTGCTACCGTTCTTTTTTGGCCCCAGCAAAGCGCTGACGGGTTATCTGCCCGAGCGCATGGCCACGCTGCAGGAGCGCTTTCCCCACGTTAAGGTGCGGGTAGCCCAGCCCTTAGTGGATGAGTTCGGCGATAACGACCTGCGTTTAGCCCATCTGCTGGCCGATAACGTGCGCGACAAGCTTCGCCCAGGTACTAAACCGCATGTGGCGCTGGTGGATCACGGCAGCCCGATTCCTGAGGTTACCGCCGTACGCAACCGCCTGGCGGGGCAGCTTAGCGTGCTGCTAGCCGATGACGTAGCGTGTGTTGCCGCTGCTTCCATGGAGCGGCGCGAGGGCGATGAGTACCGCTTTAATGAGCCACTGCTGGAAAACTTGCTGGCGCTACCCGAGTTTAAGATAGGCTCGGTGATCCTGGCGATGCTGTTTCTTTCGCCGGGGCGCCACGCCGGGGAGGGCGGCGATATTGCCGAGATTTGTGCAGCGGCTGAACAGCAGTATCCAGGGCTTTCCGTTACCACGACGAAGCTGGTGGGGGAGCATCAAGGGATCGTTGATATATTGCACTCGCGGCTGCGCCAAGCGCTTGATGATGAACGCTTTCTACTCGATATCCCGGCAATCGCCTGACGCCACTAGGGTTTGATGGGTGAATACACGCCTAATAGCGCGTAGAATCGCGAGCCTTTCTATTCGTTGTAAGCTGTCGTCGTTACTGACAATGCGCTAACCAGGGCTCCTTTTGTGATCGCTACCGCCAATATCACCATGCAGTTTGGGGCCAAGCCCCTGTTTGAAAATGTCTCCGTTAAATTCAATAACGGCAACCGTTACGGCCTGATTGGCGCGAACGGCTGCGGCAAATCCACCTTTATGAAAATTCTCGGTGGCGATTTGGAGCCCACTTCCGGCCAGGTGATGCTGGATAGCAGTACACGGCTGGGTAAGCTGCGTCAGGATCAGTTTGCGTTTGAAAACGAGCGGGTGATCGATACCGTCATCATGGGCAATGTAGAGCTCTGGTCGGTCGCCGCTGAGCGTGAACGCATTTACTCCCTGGCAGAGATGAGCGAAGAGGACGGCATGGCCGTCGCTGACCTGGAAGTGCGCTTCGCCGAGCTGGACGGCTATACCGCCGAGCCCCGCGCCGGCGAACTGCTGCTAGGCCTGGGCATTCCCATTGAGCAACACACAGGTCCGATGAGCGAAGTTTCTCCCGGCTGGAAGCTGCGTGTGCTGCTTGCCCAGGCGCTATTCGCTGACCCGGATGTACTGTTGCTGGATGAGCCGACCAACCACCTGGATATCAACACCATCCGCTGGCTGGAAGATATTCTTAAAGCGCGCAGCAGCACCATGATCATCATCTCCCACGATCGCCACTTCCTGAACAGCGTTTGTACTCATATGGCGGATCTGGATTACGGTGAAATCACCCTGTTCCCGGGTAACTACGATGATTACATGACCGCCGCCACCGCCGTGCGCGAGCGTCAGCACTCGGATAACGCCAAGAAAAAGGCCCAGATTGCCGAACTGCAGCAGTTCGTGAGCCGCTTCTCCGCTAACGCCTCGAAGGCTAAGCAGGCTACATCTAGAGCGCGTCAAATCGATAAAATCAAGCTGGAAGATATCAAGCCTTCCAGCCGCGTAAGCCCCTTTATCCGCTTTGATCAGGCGAAGAAAATCCACCGTAATGCCGTCAACGTGGACGGCATTACCAAGAGCTATGAGGGCGACAAGCCGCTGTTCGAGCGTCTTTCCATGACCGTGGAAGCCGGTGAGCGCATTGCTATTATCGGCCCCAACGGCATCGGCAAAACCACGCTGCTGAAAACCCTGGCGGGCGAGTTACACCCGGACGCGGGCGAAGTGAAGTGGACCGAAGCCGCTGAAGTGGGGGTTTTTGCTCAGGATCACAGCGACGACTTTGCCGTCGATGCCACGTTGTTTGAGTGGATGTCAGCATGGACTCAAGGTGGCGAGCAGGTGGTTCGCGGTGCTCTGGGGCGGATGCTGTTTTCCAGCGACGATATTGGAAAATCGGTGAAGGTCATTTCCGGTGGCGAGCAGGGGCGCATGCTGTTTGGTAAGTTAATCCTTACTCAGCCCAACGTAATGCTGATGGATGAGCCGACTAACCACCTGGATATGGAGTCTATCGAGGCGTTGAACCTGGCCCTGGAGAACTACCCCGGCACGCTGATGTTTGTGAGCCACGACCGTGAGTTCGTCTCGTCACTGGCCACGCGCATTATTGATATGCAGCCGGAAGGCATTGTCGATTTCAGCGGCAGCTACGATGACTACCTGCGCAGCCAAGGAGTCGTGTGACGCTGTTTTTTTCAGCATGGTTCTTTGTAAGAATAGCTCTGTAAATCTATTCGCCGATAATTTGCTCAAAGGTGCTGTCGGTGGCGAGTTCGCGCTCGTCATTGAGCATTTTGCCGCTAAACACCGTCTGCATCTCTTTGGCGAGTTCTACGTAGACATGCATTTGTTGATTACGTCGCTTACGTAGCGGTGGTTTCACTAATAAGCTAATACCCTTGATGGGCTCATGGGTTTCCCCGCGCAGCAGGTCAGGCATTTCCCCCGGTGGAAAGGCGTTGGCGATAGTGACTGGGTTGGAAGGCTGTTGGCCGTCGATTAAAAATATCTTCTTAAGCGCGTCGTAGTGAGCGTCTTTCTCCCGCAGCCACTGGGTAAGGCGCTCGTCTGAATCTTCACTGGGTTGATCAAAGATTATAAAAAGCGAATGCTGCTTAACTTTTTTAGTTTGCTTTGAGGGTGCAGGGGTGTCAGGTTCTTGAGCTTTTTCAGAGTTGTCTGCTTGTACCGGACGAGGCGCAGCGGCTTTCGCTTTCGCTGCGCGCCGTCGGCGGCGCCAGGGCACAATGACATATATAAATATCGCTGTTGCCATTGCGCCTAATACCAGCGATGCGAAGGCGAGTACTATTATAGTAGTGGTGCGATCCATACTCTCAGAATCCTTTTTTTAATCAGCGCTCAGGCTTTATTTAGCCGACGACAGTTTGTTTACGCCCAAAGAATAGCCACGACCACGCGGCATTGACCATAAGCTGCAGCGCGTAAGCCGCTAAGCTTGCTGAGCGCCATACTGAGTCATCCGCCATATAAATACGCCAAGCGACGATAGCCATCAACAAATACAGTATGCCCCAAGCGAAGGGGAAAGCGGTATTCGGTGGTGTCCAGCTTGGCTTACTTAGTTCGCGGAACCAACCATCAGGCCGAAAGTGCGCACCCAGTCGTGGCGGCAAGGCCGACGAGCAGTAGAGACACCAGCAGCGCTAATAGCGAAGCAAGCATTCATTACCTGTATGTTCAAACGAAAGAATCAATAGCCTAGCAGCGTTTATCCAAGAGGCTCAACACAAAGTAATCACGAGCCGTAATGAGTCAATTGTATTGCCTGAGTTTACCGTGTTCGCGCAAGGCAGTATTGTTTTGTCAAACAACCTAATGAAGCGCTACTCATGAAATACTGCTCAACAACCGATGATATCGATAGTACCTTTCTGGCAAGTGCGGGAAGTGCAGCTTGGCATCGGCATATGGCGAGCTTGGTACGCTCATCGGGACAGCGCGATTTCCCCGTTCGTCTGGAGCAAGTGCTGCGCGCGCTAACCGGTTTCGATACGATTCTGATCAATACCTACAAAGGGCGTCATAGACCACTACTGATTCACGACGATTACCCGTCAGAAAATCGCCCTCAAGCGATAGATCGCTACCTCAGCGGTGCGTATTTATTGGATCCTTTTTTTACCGCCATGAGTGGTGGCCTGGATAGCGGTGTGCACCGGTTGCGGGAGCTAGCCCCTGATCGTTTTGAATCCAGTGATTACTATGCTCACTATTATCGTGCGTTAGGATTAGCGGATGAGGTTGGCCTCTTCGCACGTGTGGGGGATGATGTCTTGATGGTGGTATCGCTGGGCTTTCAGGCAGAGGCTCCCTTGAAACGACGTGCGTTGCAGGTGTTGAAGAATGTAGTGCCGATGATCGAAACCTTGTTGATGGAGTTCTGGAAGTGGCAGGGCGTCCTCTTCCAGCCGACATTGGAAAAGGACGCCCCGGTGGAAGCTGCCTTCGTAAGCTTTGGCCGAGAGGTTTTAACGGCACGTGAACAGGAAATCGTTCGTCTGTTGCTCGCAGGGCACTCCACCAAATCGGCGGCCCGGGAACTGGATATCAGCGATGGCACTGTGAAGGTACACCGCAAGCATATTTACCAGCGTCTGGATGTCTCCAGTCAATCGCATTTGTTCCAGCTATTTCTTGAACACGTGGCTCTCATTTCCCGGCAGTTGAGAGGCTAAGGTGCGAGGTTTGTAGCGCCATCCAGATGGTTTTGATCTCGGTATACTCGTCAAGCGAGTGAAGCGATTTATCCCGCCCATTACCGGATTGCTTAACCCCACCGAACGGCACTGTCATGTCCGGGCCTGCCCAGTTGTTAACGTAGACTTGCCCGGAGTGCAGCTTGCGTGAGACGCGCATAATACGATCAATGTCCTGGCTCCAGACGGCGGCAGCCAAGCCGTAGTCGCTGTCGTTGGCAAGTGTCAATGCCTCCTCTTCGGTATCGAAGCCAAACACCGACAGCACCGGCCCGAAGATCTCCTCGCGACCTATGGTCATGGCCGGGGTGACATCGTCAAACACGGTGGGAGGAATAAAGAGCCCGGAGCTATCTAATGGCTGTCCCCCGGTACGAAGCGTGGCACCCTCTTCCTGCCCCTGGCGGATATAATCAAGCACCCGCTGGTATTGAGTGTTATCGACCATCGCCCCCATAAAGCTTTGCGGGTCGAGTGGGTCGCCTGGTTGCATGGCAGCCGCAGCGTCCACCACTTTCTCGACGAAAGCGTGGCGAATGCTATTTTCCACCAACAGCCGCGAGCCAGCGATACAGACTTCACCTTGGTTATGAAAAATCGCAGCGGCTGCGTTTTGAGCTGCAACGTCTAGATTTTTGCAGTCGGCAAAGATGATGTTGGGGCTTTTGCCGCCGCACTCCAGATAAACGCGTTTCAAATTGGATTGGCCTGCGTACTGCATGAGCTGTTTGCCCACTTGAGTGGAGCCGGTAAAGGCGAGGCAGTCGACCTCCATCGACAGGGCCAGCGCTTTACCCACGGTGTGGCCATAGCCGGGGAGTACTTGAAACACCCCGGCGGGTAGGCCCGCTTGTTGGCTTAGTTGAGCAAGGCGTAGCGCCGATAACGGCGACTTTTCTGACGGTTTGAGAATAACGCTGTTACCAGCCGCCAATGCCGGTGCAATCTTCCAGGCGGTCATCATCAATGGGAAGTTCCAGGGAACGATGGATACCACCACCCCGAGTGGCTCGCGCACAATCAAGCCGAGGTGATGATCACCCGTCGGGGCCACCTCACCGTACAGCTTATCGATACTTTCGGCGGTATAACGCAGGCAGCCAATGGCGCCGTCAATATCCCCCAGCGCACTGGTAATCGGTTTACCCATGTCCAGGGTGTCCAGCAGGGCAAGCTCGTGCCTATGGGCCTGCATTAACGCCGCCAGTTCAAGTAACGTGGCTTTGCGCTGAGCTGGCGCGCGGCGCGACCACTCCCCCCGGTCAAAGGCCTGTCGAGCTGCGTGGGTAGCGAGCTCGGCATCGGCGTCATCGCAGCTGGCGACCTCTGCCAACACTTCACCGGTGGCTGGGTTCACCGTGGTGAGTGTGGCGCCGCGCTGCGCATCGACAAAGGTGTCGTTGATATAGGCGCGGGTTTCAAAGGAGAGTGTGTCTGCCAGTGATTGCCACTCGGACTGGTTCGTTGGGACAGTTGTACTCATTGGGTAACCTCAAGGTCGTTAGCGTTATGCAGTAGCGCGTCGCACAGCACCTGGGTGCCAAGTGCACACTGCTCTGGTGTTGAGTACTCGGCTTCGTTATGGCTGATGCCATCGCGGCAGGGAATAAAAATCATCGCGGTGGGCGCCACCCGTGATACATACACCGCATCATGGCCCGCACCACTGAGCATACGGCGGTAAGCAATACCTCGCGCCCTGGTCGCCTGTTCGATGGAGGCAATGCAGTGGTCGTTAAATGCCACCACCGGGGAGTTCCAGAGGCGTTGCGGCGTTATCACAACACCAAAGGTCTCTACCAAGGCATCTAGCTCGCTATAGAAGCGGGCCTCCAGCGCGTCTAGTTGATCATCGTGCACATGACGGAGGTCGACAGTCATGGTGACCTGGGCGGGAATCACGTTGCGAGAAGGCGTATCGATCTCCAGGCAGCCAAAGGTCACCTTGCTGTCACCGCTGGTGTCGGTGGCGGCGATGGCGTATAGCCGATCAATGAGCCGGGCGGCAGCGGCCAGGGCGTCGTGACGATATGCCATGGGGGTGGTGCCCGCATGGGCAGCGCTGCCTTCAATCGTCAGGTCAAACCAGCGCATCCCTTGCACCCCAGTGACCACACCGATATCTAAGCCCTCCTCTTCAAGTACCGGCCCCTGTTCGATATGCAGTTCCAGAAAACTGGCTAACCGAGGCTCGCCAATAGGCAGGCTTCCCTTCATGCCTGTCTCCTCAAGGGCCTGTCCAAAACTAATCCCCTGTTCGTCCTGGCGAGCTAGGGTCTCCTCCACAGTAAACACCCCCGCATAGGTGCCGGAAGCCATCATCGCGGGGGCAAAACGGCTGCCTTCCTCGTTCGTCCAAACGATCAGCTCAAGGGGGCGCTCGGTAACGATTTGCTGGTCGTGCAGGGTGCGAAACACTTCCAGACCCGCGAGAACCCCCAGCACGCCGTCGAAACGACCGCCTTTGGGCTGTGTATCCAGGTGGCTGCCGACAGCGGCGGGCTCCAGGTCGTCACGTGCACCGGGTCGGCGGAAAAAAAGGTTCCCCACGGCATCACTGCGAACATGGCAGCCAATATCGGCGCACCACTCGATCAACTGCTGCCGACCGGCGGTATCTTCGGGTGTCAATGCCAAGCGGTTGCTGCCGCCATTGGGGGTAGCGCCGATCTCTGCCATGGCCATTAAACTTGACCACAATCGCTGGCCATCAATGGACACTTGCATGGCGTGTCTCCTGTTGTGTTTGTTGGGTTAAGGAGATCCACCATAGGAGGCCTTTCGCGCAACCGATATACCCCAATGGGGATATATTCCCGACACTGTTTTCCCCGCTAGCCTGTGAAGTCACCTCAACAACGGCTTCCTAATAAGCGAGGGTATGACGATGACTCAACAGCAGGCGAAAGGCTCTTACGACGCGCAAGACCTTTGGCAAAAAGATAAAAATCACTTTATCCATCCCTTTACCGACTTCAGTGTGTTCCACGAAAATGGCTGTGACTTAATTACCGACAGTGATGGTATCTATGTCGAAGATGCACACGGCAACCGCTTTATCGATGGGATTGCCGGCCTGTGGTGTGTCAATGTGGGCCACGGCCGTGCCGAAATTGGCCAGGCGATGGCCGAGCAAGCCACACGCATGGCCTACTTTTCCACTTTTAACAATCTCTCCAATGCCCCGGCCACCGAGCTGGCGGCCAAGCTCGCAGAGCTTGCGCCTGCCCACTTGAACCATGTGTTTTATAGCTGCGGCGGGTCAACGGCAAACGATGCCACCATCCGGCTTGTGCATTACTACTTCAATCGCTTGGGCAAGCCTTCGAAAAAGCGGATATTGTCGCGCACCAACGCCTACCACGGCACCACCTACATGGCGGCGAGCCTGACCGGTATCGCCAGCAATAACTGGCAGTTCGATACGCTTGATCTGGTGACCCATCTGAGCGAAGCCAACTGCTATCGCCGTCCAGAGGGGATGAGTGAGGCCGAGTATTGTGATCACTTGGCCGACGAACTCGAACAAACCATTGACCGGCTAGGAGCGGATAACATAGCGGCCTTTATTGCTGAGCCCATCATGGGCGCGGGGGGCGTGTTGATGGCACCACAGGGCTACCATTCCCGCGTGCAGGCCATATGCCGTGCCAACGATATTCTGTTCATTGCTGATGAAGTGGTGACGGGCTTTGGACGTTTAGGGCACTTCTTTGCCTCAGAAGCCGTGTTTGAAAC
Source organism: Vreelandella titanicae (assembly GCF_014697095.1). Taxonomy (NCBI): domain Bacteria; kingdom Pseudomonadati; phylum Pseudomonadota; class Gammaproteobacteria; order Oceanospirillales; family Halomonadaceae; genus Vreelandella; species Vreelandella titanicae. The sequence continues at coordinate 1,740,122 of NZ_CP059082.1, forward strand.
CCAGCCCGATATTATCAATGTGGCGAAAGGGCTTTCGTCTGGGTATGCCCCATTAGGTGCAACGCTGATATCTGACGCCCTGTATGCGGTACTAAGTACTCCTCAAGGCCCCGGCGGGGTATTGAGCACCGGCTTCACCTATTCCGGGCATCCCGTGAGCTGTGCTGCAGCGCTTAAAAATATCGAAATCATTGAGCGTGAAGGCATTTGTGAGAATGTTCGCGAAGTTGGCCCCTATCTTGAATCCAAGCTCAAAACGCTCGCCTCTCATGAAACGGTAGGTGATATACGTGGCAGTCATTTCATGATGGCGATTGAAAATGTGGCTAATAAAACAACCAAAGAATTACTCCCCGTTGACGCGCGCGTAGGTGACCGCGTGGCCGCTGAAGCACAGAAACGTGGTTTGATTATTCGGCCGGTTGGTCATCTCAATATCATCTCGCCGCCCCTGATCTGGACGCGTCAAGTAGTCGACGACGTCGTTGCTATTCTCGACGAAGCGTTTGCCGCCACCACGCGCTCACTTAAAGCGGATGGTTACCTATAAACACTGCTATTCGGGACGGGCGTTAGCGCCCGTCTTCAGTAGTGACCTACGACAACGATAAAGGGGAATAACCAATGGAAGAGTATGGAGTTTTAAGCCTTATACCCACGTTAGTGGTTTTAGTCATGGCGATTATTACCAAGCGCACGATTGAGTCCCTTCTGGCAGGCGCGCTGGTAGGCTTATTAATGTTTCAACCCCTCAATGTCATTACCCAAGGGTCGGATATACTTCTATCGGTATTGGGTAATGACACGGTGACGTGGGTTATTCTGGTGTGCGGGCTATTTGGTAGCTTGATTGCCTTGCTGGTAAAAACCGGAGGGGTGTTAAGCTTTGGTGATGCCGTTACCCGACGCATCCATACCCGCCGACAAAGCTTGTTAGCTACCTGGGGGCTGGGACTAATCATTTTTGTCGATGACTATCTCAATGCGCTGACCATTAGCGCTTCCATGAAGAAAATCACTGATCGCTTTAACATATCCCGTGAGAAGTTGGCCTATATCGTAGACTCCACTGCAGCGCCGATCTGTATTCTCGTACCGTTTTCCACCTGGGCTGTGTTCTTTGCAGGTTTGCTGGAAGAGAACAATGTCGCTGGTAACGGCATGGAGCTGTACATCCAAGCCATACCGTTTATGTTTTACGCCTGGATAGCGGCGGCGCTGGTGCCCCTGGTGGCACTGGGCATTATCCCCAACCTTGGCCCGATGCGAGCAGCGGAGGCCCGCGCTGAAGCTGGCCAGCCGCAACCAGATGGCGCTGACGACAGCGCGCTGGAAATAGAAGATACAGGCAAAAAACGCCCTCATCTGCTCAATTTTCTGCTTCCCATTGCGACGCTGATTTTCTTCACCTGGTATTTTGAGATTGATGTGCTGCGCGGCGTGATTGTGGCGCTTGCAGTGACGCTAGTGCTTATCGCGGTGCAACGGCTATTAAGCTTTAACGATACGTTTGATACCGCGCTAGATGGTTTCAAAGCCATGATTATGCCACTCGGCACGCTGGTGGCTGGGTTTGTGCTTAAGGAGGTCAATGACCTACTTGGCTTAACCAACTATGTGATCGAGAGTGTTCAACCTTTAATGACCGCGGGTATGCTACCGGCGGTTGTCTTCGTCACCATGGCCTTTCTCGCTTTTGCGACCGCCTCCTTCTGGGGACTGTTTGCCGTGGCGATGCCTATCGTATTACCGCTTGCCAGTAGTATGGATGCGCATATGCCGCTCGTGGTGGGGGCTTTAATCTCCGCCAGTGCCTTTGGCAGCCACGCCTGCTTTTACGGTGATTCTACCGTCCTTTCTGCCCAAGGGGCGGGGTGTACGCCAATGGCCCATGCGTTAACGCAACTTCCCTATGTCCTAATAGCCGCTGCCGTGGCAACCGGCTTCTTTATAGTGGTGGGGAATATATGAAACACGCGACGACCTTTCCTACAACGGCCACCGAACCTCTGGCGGGTGAGCCAACACCCAGAGCATTAGGCTTTTCAATGCCGGCGGAGTTTGCGCCTCATGCAGCCTGCTGGATGCTGTGGCCCCAGCGCCCCGATACATGGCGCTACGGTGCGAAGCCCGCTCAGCAAGCCTTTGTGGATGTGGCTGTGGCGATTGCTGAGAGCGAGACGGTCTTCGTGGGGGTTAACGATGAGCAGTATGAAAATGCCCGCAACCAGTTGCCTGCGCATATTCGGGTGGTTGAGTTGTCCAGCAATGATGCTTGGATGCGCGATGTCGGCCCCACCTTCATTACCCATCCCGATGGGCGACTCGCCATGGTGGACTGGGAGTTCAATGCCTGGGGCGGGTTGAAGGAGGGGCTCTACTTCCCATGGGACAAAGACAAGCGGGTTCGCTGTAAAATCAGTGAGATGCTGGGTATTCAACGATTCGAGGCCCCGCTCGTATTAGAAGGAGGAGCCATTCATGTGGATGGTGAAGGTACGCTCATTACCACGGAAGAGTGCTTGCTGAATCCTAATCGTAATCCGGAGATGAGCCGCGCCACGATCGAACACTGGCTGCAGGAGTATTTAGGTGTCAGTCACATCATCTGGTTACCGCGTGGCTGTTATCTCGACGAGACCGATGGCCACGTTGACAACCTGTGCTGCTTTATTGCGCCAGGCCATGTTGCGCTAACGTGGTGTGAGGATGAGCAAGATCCCCAGGGCGCTATTTGCCGGGAAGCCTTGCGTGTGCTGGAAAACGCCACGGATGCTCAAGGTAGGCGGCTCACTATTCATAAGCTGCCCCAGCCAGGCCCTCTACATATTGCCGAGGATGAGGCCAGTGGGATTGATCGCCTGAACAGCTCGCATCCCCGCTTACCTGGGGATCGCATGGCAGGCTCTTACGTCAACTTTTATATTAGTAACTCGGCCATTGTGATGCCCTTGCTGGATCCTCGTTACGATGAACAGGCCAAAGGCATTCTATCCCGGTTATTTCCCACGAAGAGGGTGATCGGCGTTGCGGCAAGGGAAATACTGCTTGGCGGCGGGAACATTCACTGCATAACTCAGCAGCAACCACGCGTATAGCGTTTCGCAGGAAAAACGCCTTGTTCAGCCACAGGCTGAACAAGGCGTGGTGATAAAAATCACTCTTGGTCGTTACTGGATACGGTCATAGCCATTATTCATAAATGGATAGTCGGTGTATCCCTTCTCATCACCGCCATAGAACGTTTCGTGATTCGGCTCGGTGAGCGGTGCGTTAACGCGGAAGCGCTCGGGTAGATCGGGGTTAGCAATGTAGGGGCGGCCGAAAGCCACTGCATCGGTAGTGTTTTCGCTAATGCGGGCCTCAGCGCGCTCTGCATCGTAGTTACCGCAGTAGATCAGGCTACCGCTAAAGCGCTCACGTATCTGCTCACGGAAACCGTCAGGGAAGGTGATATCGCCACCGGCCCAGTTGGGTTCGTTCAGGTGCAGGTAGGCAAGGCCGCGCTTGGAAAGCTGCTCGGCCATGTAAAATGCCATCGCTTCCGGCTCATCGTCGGTCAAACCAAACAACTCGATAAATGGTGTCATACGGATGCCGACCCGGTCAGCCCCGTAAACGTCAATCACCGCATCAACCACTTCCAGCGGGAAGCGAGCCCGGTTTTCCAGCGATCCGCCATACTGGTCGGTACGCTTGTTGGTGCCCGTCGCCAGGAACTGGTTAAGCAGATAGGCGTTCGCCGCGTGGACTTCGATCAAATCGAAACCGGCACGCTTGGCACGCTCGGCCGCTTGGCGGTAATCTTCGACAATGCCGGGGATCTCGTCAGTTTCCAGCGCGCGCGGCGTGCTGGTGGGGTGCTGACCTGCGGTGCCATCTTCAAACTCTACGAAACACTGGGCGCCTTCGCCTTTCAAGGCACTCGGTGCTACCGGCTGTTGGCCGTCAGGTTGAACCATTTCGTGAGAAACTCGCCCAACGTGCCACAGTTGCAGAGCAATACGGCCACCTTTGGCGTGTACTGCGTCAACAACGCCTTTCCAGCCTGTTTCCTGCTCATCCGTCCAAATACCGGGTGTATACACGTAGCCACGGGCAGTGGGAGATATGTTGGTGGCTTCGCTGATGATCAGTCCCGCTCCTGCGCGCTGGCCATAGTAAGCTTCCTGAATTTCACCCGGTACGCTATCGGGTGTACGCGCACGTGTCAGTGGCGCCATAACAACCCGGTTAGGAATCGATAGGCTACCCAGTTGGAAGGAAGTAAACAGTGTTTCGAAAGCCATCAATTAAGCTCCTTTTGAATGCTTCGATGAAATAGTACGCACCAGAATAGACCAGTTTACTAGTTAGTGCCAGCCAGATATTTTTAAACGTATTTATGCGCTAGATAACCTTTTATGTGGCATCCAAACTCGCGATCTCTCTGGTACTCTTGCTGCTTATTACCAAGGATGTTGTTGATAGCATGTTAAAAAACGCCCCTCAGCGCCGCCCTTATCAGGTGGCGGAAACCATTAAATGCTGGATCGTGGACAGGCACCTAAAGCCGGGTGACCGGCTACCTAGCGAGTCGGAACTGATGGAGACCCTGCAGGTGTCGAAAGGGACAGTGCGCGAGAGTACGCGAGTACTGGAAGCCCAGGGGTTGGTCGAAACTCGCACAGGGCCCGGAGGTGGCGCTTTTGTGCGTGAGATGAGCGAGGCCAAAGCGGTATCGCTATTAAGTAATTACCTGTTTTTCAAAGAGATATCAATCAAGGATATCTACCAGATACGCTTGGCGTTAGAGCCTGAACTAGCCGCTTCGTTAGCGGGGAAAGTGGCTGCCAGCGATATGACACGCTTACGTGAAAGCCTGCATAGTTACGCAGACCCTGCGGACGATAGTGAGACTGAGCGTCAGCAACATCTTGATTCGCTGCATTTCCACCTAATGCTCGCTGAACTGGCCGGTGGCAATCAACTGCTGACATTTATTATCCGCTTCACCATACAGGTGCTCTCAGATCTGACGATCTATCACCGTCTTTATGAGCCAGTTACCCACGATTTAGGACAGACTGGCTGTCGTTATCATGCAGAAATTTTGGATGCCATTGAGCTTGGCGATGCCGAAAGCGCCTATAACATCATGCGCGAGCATATGCTTGATGCCCAACAAGTGATGAATCAGCAGGAGGCTCAGGTACGCCGAGGCTTTTTACCTGAGCCACTAGCGTAACGGGCTGAGGGCGGAAAACGCTATGGACGTGGCAGCTGCTGTAAAAATGCCATGATCACTCGCGTCGCGACTTCGCCGTCTTCGGCGGTAATAGCTTCGTCTGGGTGGTGGCTAAGCCCATCTTTACAGCGTACAAACAGCATGCCGATATCGGTTAATGCCTGCATCGCTAAGCCATCATGCCCAGCGCCGCTAAACATTCGCTCTGCCGGTTGGCCAACCTGGGTGCACGCCTGTTCGAGGGCGGTCATCATCCAGTCTGCACAGGCCACCGCATCGGCGCTGTAAGTGTTTTCAATATTAATGGTTAATCCGCGGCGAGCGGCGACTTCCGTTAAGGCGGCTGTTACGACGTCTCGCCCTTGCTGGCGAATGCTCGCTTTGGGTGAGCGCAGCTCTATCGTGAACGTTACCTGAGCAGGTATAACGTTGACCGCATTGGGGTGGACATCGAGCCTGCCCACCACGCCGACCAACTCATCGGTATTCTGCAGTACGCTATCGATGGCAAGCACCATTTCCGCCGCGCCGACTAGCGCGTCATGACGTATGCCCATCGGTGTAGTGCCTGCGTGTCCGGCCTTGCCGCTTAGCGTGACTTGGTGGCGTTCAATGCCTGTTAAAGCCGTAACGATCCCCACGGCATGATCGCGCTGTTCCAGGATTGGCCCTTGTTCAATATGTACTTCTAAAAATCCCAAGGTGTTGGCAGGGTCGCGGGCGGTAGCGGGGATATCCTCAGGTGTGCAACCGAAGGCTATTAATGCCTCTCGCAGAGAGATTCCCTCGGCATCCTGGGCTTCCAGTTGGTCAGGTGTCACGCTCCCGGCCAGCGCTTTACTGCCGACCAGCGTGGTAGGGAAGCGAACGCCCTCTTCGTCGCCAAACGCGACCACTTCTATCCCGAATGGCAGCGTCACGCCTTCGCGTTTAAGTGCCTCCAAGGCCAATAGCGGTAGGGCCACGCCCAGCATGCCGTCGTATTTGCCGCCTTCTATCACTGAATCTTGATGAGATCCCATAATGAAGGTTTTCTCACCCGCTTGAGCCTTGGGGCAGCGACCCACAAGATTGCCTGCGGCATCCAGTTGGGGAGTAAGCCCCGCGTGTTCCATCCAGCGACTGATTAACGGCAGTACCTGACGATGCGCCTGGGAGCAGAACAGTCGCGTGACACCGGGGCCTGGCTCAGAGTATTGGGCAGCTTCGTCCAGGCGTTCAATCAATGCCGTTCCCAGTTCGCCTTGGTTAAAAGCAGTGTGAGCAACCGTGTTGATCATAAACTCTCCAATAGGTGCTGGCAGAGGGGCCAGCAAAAGAGTAGAAATGCTTTTAGCGCAGCGGCAGTTGACGCCAAAAGGCTTGAAAGTTCTCGGCCATAAACTCATCGACTAACGCCCGCAATGCGCCGACGACGTCCTCCGACCAGTCGATGCGCAAATCGATAGGCGCTTGATGAAAAGATTCGATACGCAGCGCGGCCGAGCGCGCACCGCGCTTATCGCCACCCGCTGATAGAGCAGCATCAAGAGCATCAATCAGATGCGTAAGCAGATGTTGGTCGTGATGAATAGGGAAGCGGGGCGACTCGTCGCGCTGAATGGCAGCGCTGCTATTAGTGGCGCTAAGGCGTAAAAATTGCTCTGCAAAAATCCTCACGACCTCGGTGCTCTGCAGCATATTCCCAGCGGCAGCGACGCTAGGGAAGCAGGTTTCAGCCACTTCCGGCACATTCTCTGCACCTGAATGTGCTGATGTGCGGCCCTGAGAATCCATCACCAAACATTGGCGCGATCCCGAGTCGTTGTCCTCGCTTACGGCGGCTCTAAGCGCCTGCCGGGCGCTGGCGCCCGCGGCAAGTGCTTTGTATATCCGAGCTGGGTACCACGGGTTGGTAAAGCGCCCTTGGGTGGCGCATGCCCCAATGCCTCGCCAACAGTGATGTACATAGCCTCCCACCGCCACTCCGCCTGTAGCGGTGATGGTAGCGACGGTGCCCGTGTCAGGATTGCAATGAACAAGTGAAAGCGTCATCGCGGTTTCCTATGTTGTTCAGTAACCCACGAGATGGCCAATCACCAACCCTACCCAGGCTAATACATACACCAACGCCATAAAGGGCATAATCGCCTTCAACCACTGGGCGTATGAGACGCGCCCCAACGCCAGCATGGCGAGTGTACCGCCAGACGTGGGAACAATCAGGTTCGTTAAGCCGTCACCGACTTGGAATGCAGTGATCATCAACTGACGGCTCATACCCACAAGATCGGCCACTGGAATCAGAATGGGCATTGTCACCAGTGCCTGACCAGAACCGGAAGGGATAAAGAGGTTGATAATACCCTGCACCACACTGGCCATAATCGCGGAAAATATTGACGGAATGCCGTCGATCATAGCGCTCAGCGAGTTAACGATGGTGTCAATAATCACTGCTTGCTCAAGGATGACCTGAATAGAGGCTGCCACCCCGATCACCAGCGCGCCTGCGGTCACGCTGGCTGCGCCCTCCATCATCTGTTTAACAATGCCGTTCGCCGATAGGCCGTTTAAGGCGCCAATGATGATCGCCAGCAGCAAGAACGTGCCTGCAATTTCATTGATATACCAACCGCGAGTGAACACGCCAATGAGCATAGCGACTAGTCCACCCACAAACACGACCATCGTAAGAATGTTGCGTTTGGTGAGAGAGTATTCGCTAAGCGGCTTGCTCAGTGCTTCCGCGTTATCCGGCTCTTCAAACTCCATTTTGACGACGCGTTTGCAGATATACAGCGAGAGCAGTGCAAGTGACGAAAGCACCAGCAACGTACGTAGCCAAGCGCCAGAGAAGGTCGGCAGTTCCGCGATCCCTTGAGCAACCCCCACGGTATAGGGGTTGATGGGCGAGAGCGCAAAACCAATCCCAATACCACCAACGGCCATAGCGGTACCCACCAAACTGGAGCAGCCAATGGCGCTGGCGATGAGAACCGCAATGGGGACTAATGCAATGTTGTTTTCAAACCCGACGGCGACACCAAAAAAGCCGTAGATAAAGGTACCGACGACAATAATCACGTTACGCCGCTCAACGCCAACACGATTAACCGCTACGCCGATCGCGTTCTCTAACGCGCCGGTCTTTTGCAGAATATGAAACAGACCACCGGCGATAAAGACGATAAATAAATACTGCGAGGCGGAGATAAGCCCTTCAGGAATCGCCACAAAAATATTGAAGAGTGGGATGTTGGCAACGTCTTCCAAGTAGGCAAAAGAGCCCGGCACCACCACCGTTCGGCCATCTTGGGTAACACGTTCAAACTCACCAGCGGGGATAATGAAGGTCAGAAAATAGGTAGCAACCAGAATAATAAAGATTAGCACCATGGGGTCGGGAACCGCCTGATACCACTTTTTACGCGAGCCAGAGGCTGCCGCGGTTTGTTGTTCAGCCATGAGGATACCCTGTCTTGTGATGTGTCTCAGCGTTGACGCTCGTTGGCGCCTCACCTTGAATTTATCATGATAAATAGCAGGGTCAAGCAAGGCTGAATTTTCAAACGCCAGGAACGCGCCGATTAGACCGATTTGGAGGCCTTAATCGCACGCTTGTTTGTGGAAAAGGGAATTAACGTCGTTGCCAAGGCCAGCGCCGTTTGGCAGGAGTGTCGATCTGCTGGAGCGCACTAGAGAGTGGCAGCATAATGGCTCCCAACTGGCGATAGCAGACCGCGCTGCTGAGTACCCCTGGGCACTGTTTGAGTAGCAGCTCGCACTGTTGTGAGGCGATATAGAGCTGTTCGGTGACGGCTGGGGCAAACAGCGGCTTGGACTGCTGGCAGCAGCGAGTGAGCTCCCGCGACAGCATGGAAAGCATGCTGGTATCCATCCAGCAGGGCAGCGGGTCTTCCAGGCGGCCGGCAATAGAGTGCTGTACCGCTTCAAAAGAGGTGCGCAAAAATATGACCGTTTGGCGAAGTTGCCGCTGCTCGCTAGTCATTCCACTGCTCCCTCACACTGGTTGCTTCCTGTGGGCATAATGTGGGCATAGACCCGACCATCTACTATTTGAAGTAAAGAGAGTGTTTCTCATTTGCATCTTTGTTGACGATAGCGCTACTCCATCGACCTGTCAATGCTATGGCTATAAGGCGCAGTAGCTTATGAGCCCGCCTCAAACAGCTGCCAGTCGTTATTGGTCAGTGGTTTTGCTCCATTTTCAGTCACCACCACGGTGTCGCTTATGCCAACGCCCCACTGGCCGGGCACCCGCAGGCAGAGTGGCAGGTGAAACACCATGTTGGTTTCAAAAGTGCGGGCCTGCCCTTTGGCGATAAAGCCGGTGCCCTCCACCCAGCTAGGCGGAAACTGAGCGCCCACGGCATAGCCAAAGACACCGGAGAAAAAATACTGGTCACGCTGGGGAGCGAGTAGGGTATCAGCCGCCTGGGCCGCGGCATCAAAGGTATTGCCTGGACGCATGGCGTCGCAGAGCGCTTCAAACAGTGAGCGGCAAAGATCCCGAGTGGCGGAGAGAGCCGGGTTTGGAGCACCCGTCACGGCAGTGCGCATCATGGGTGCCGTATAGCGTTGATAGGCGGCACCGAACTCTAGGAAAACCGGCTCGTTAGGCTGGATAACACGCCGCTTATGATTAACGTGAATCACCCCAATTCGGTGCCCGCTAGTCACAATTGGCTGGAGGCTCATAAACTCGCTGCCGTTTTCGAGCAGCGCTTTGGCGCCCACGGCGGCAATATCGTTGTCGGTCATACCGGGGCGAATGCTCTGTATCGCGGTCTCTAACCCGAGAGCGGTGATTCGTGCGCTCTCTTGCAGCATTTCAAGCTCGGCGGGGCTTTTTACGATCCTAATCGCATCGACCACTGTGCCTGCTTCGCTAAAACGCTCACGGCCAATAGTCTGCATCAGCGCATCGATTACTCCAAAACGCAGCCCGCTGCTCCAGCCATCAATACCAATTTTCGAGCAAGGAGAAAGCAGGTCTGCCAACGGTGTGATGATTTCATCCAGGTTTTCCCAGCGGTAGCCGATGATCTCATCAACCCGGGCGGTGACCACTGCCGCACCGGTTTCAATTGAGGCGACTTGCAGCACTAGCCGCGCTTGGGTGCAAACCAAGCAGGCATGCACCGAGACTTCAAAAGTGTGGTAGCCGGTGAGGTAATTGATATCGGCGGGGTCGGTAAGCAGTAGCGCGTCTAATCCATGCTCTGCCATACCCTTGCGCACCTTCTCCAGGCGCACCTGGTATTCGGCAGCGGGAAAAGGCAGCTCACTTTGGGCGAGCGTTTCCGCAAGGGCTGTGCGGTAGTGGTGGTAATCCATAGCGACCTCCATTAATAGGTAAGGTCAGTATAGGCACCTGCTTTAAGCTCGCTTTTATCTGCCTCAACGCTAGCGAGTGAGTAGGAAGATCCCCTGAAAAAAGTAGAAGACCCCAATACCGGTCACGATCCAGCGCGTCCAGGTGCGGAAGTTGGCATCGGTGAGGCGGTGTAAAATGCGGTTGCCGGTGTGGGTGCCAAAGATCGCAAACGGCGCCGCTAGCAGCACAATGCCCCATTCGCCGGTACTAAGCGCCATGGCGGCGCCGAGATAGAAGATGATTTTAATGCTGTGCGCCACTACCTGAATCATTGCCTTGGTCGCCACGACTTGGCGACGATCCATGCGTGAGCGCACAAAGAATATATCGATTAGCGGCCCGGAAACCCCTGCGGCTATCGTCAAACCGCCAGAGGCGATGCCGCAGCACAGTGCGTGGCTGGCGCGGTTGGCATCCAGGTGAAACCAGCGCTTGGGCAGCCATACCAAAATCGGCATTAGGCCAATCAAAAGTGAGACGCTGGCGGCATTGGGGCTGTAGTTGAACAGCAGAAGCAGGCCCGCGGCGCTTAGTACACCCAGCGTCATAAAAGCGACGATAGGCCAGACAATATAGCGTCGCGATAGCCATGCTCGCGACCCATTCGCGGTGAGCTGTATAACGCCGTGCACCGCCATCGCCGTGCCCGCGGGAAAGATCAGCAGCAGAAACCATAGCAGTACCAATCCGCCCGCCATACCAAACACCCCGGAGAGCATCGAGGTAAAAAACACCACGCTAACCAGGGCAGCACCCATCCATAGTGACATCGTCAGCTTCCTTAACTACGACAGAATGGCCAGATCTGGTAAAACTTGCGGCATTGAAACTCCGCTTCGCAAGCATTGAGCTGGGCTTGGTAACGGTTAGCGCGAGCAGCTACTTGTCTCCCCGCACTCAATACCTGTGGTTTGCCGCGGTAAGAACCCCGCTGATAGCCGCCTGCGCCTTCGTGATAGGCGTAGTAGAGGTGCTCAGGATTGGTTAGCGATATGCCTGCTTGCTGCTGGGAACGACGGTTGTACCAGCCAATAAAATCCGTGGCGTGTTTCATATGAGTACGCCGGGCAAACAGACTGCCCGCTTGATCCTCATACTCCCCCCAAACGGGGTCTTGGGCCTGGGCGTAGCCTTTGGCAGAAGAGGGCCGGGGGCCGGGGATAAAGCCTAGATAGTACTTGCGATCCGGGCGGATATGGCTACGAAACGAAGACTCCTGCTGAATAAACGCCATCTGGGTGGCGATCGGTGTGCCCCACTTCTCCTCTGACTCCTGGGCATAGTCGTACCAGCTTGGCTGCTCGCGGAATATCTCGCAGATATTGCTTTGATCCTGAGGCGGGTTGGGCGCAAAGGTGGCGCAGCCCGAGAGCAGGAGCACAAGACTTAGTGATGCCCAGAGGCGAAGCCTAGCGAAAGCAGCCGAAGAGGCGACGATGAAATTATCAACAGGGTGACGCATAAAAGTCCTTGTGTATAAACCGTTCAAAGCTTGTGGATAAGGTGTTGAGAAACACTTCCTTCCTTACCTGTGCACTATTAATAACGCCTAGCGCAGCAGTGCTTCCAGGCTGCGACGCAGGCGCTGTGCTTCACGCACCAGCGTTTCCCCTGATAGCATGCCGACGCCCATTACTAAGCCGACGCGCGGATCGGTTGGTGCACACACTGGGCTTAATGGACGCACAATTAAATGCTCTTTCAGCAGTGACTGAGCGATTCCCACATCGTTAACGCCCGGCTCAAACTCGACGCAAAGGCTAATAGCACTGCTCGGTGGCGAAACGCTGCGCACCTGCGGCAGCGAACGTAGTTGATCATGCAGCACCTGTTGGCGCCCTAGATAGTCGCGTTGAATGCGCCGACACCAGGCATCCAAATCACCATCAAAAATAAATTGTGCTAGTACGGCCTGATCCAGCATGCGTCCTTCGCGGAATAGTTCACTGCGCAAGCGGTTCATTGGCCCCGCTAAATGACGCGGTACCACTAAATAGCCTAAGCGCAGTCCTGGAAACATCATCTTGGAAAACGAGCCCACCAGCAAGTGGCGCTCCGAGTGCGGGTCAAAGAGCAGATTGGAGTGGTCGTCGCGGTTAAACTCGTAATCATCTTCGACAATATACGCGGGCGCTAGGACATCGCATAAGCGCTGTTTATCCACCGCACTGGTAGGCACGCTGAGCGGGTAATGGTGCGAGCCGGTCAAGTAGGCCAGTTTGACCGGGCCAGGAGCAGGCGGAAGCATGTGCCCCTGACCTGGCAGCCACGCCACCGGTTCGATTTCCAAACCTGCGGCGGTAAAGACGTTGCGCGCTCCCCAGTAGCAGGGCGACTCCATGGCAACAGTGTCGCCCACATCAGCCAGTGCCACGGCGCATAGCTCAATGCCGTTATGGGTACCGTCAGTGATGATGATCTGTTCCGTGTCGCAACTAATATTGCGCCAGCGCGCCAGAAAATCGCGTATCGCGCGCTTTAATGGGCCGTAGCCACCGGTGGAGTAGGAGAGCAGCAGGGCGTTTTGCGGCACCGTCACGCTGGCGTAGAGCTGCCGCCATTTACGCATCGGGAACTGGGCGATATCGGGAATGCCGGGCACGAAGGCGCCGCTTTGGATCATGCTAGCGCCTGGGCCATCCAACACCCGCTGGGCGCGTGATGAGAGCTGTGCATTGCCATGCAGAAGAGGGCTTGGCGTAACGGGGCGGCAGGTCCAGGTGCCTTGGCCGTGGGCGGTTTTAAGCAGTGCCTCCTCGAGTAGCGTATGGATCGCCAGCGCCAGGGTTTGGCGGGCAACGCCAAGGGCATCTGCCAACTGGCGATGGGAGGGCAGACGCAGCCCGGCAGGCCACTGCTGGGTAATGGCTTGTCGCAATGCTTGCTCAATACGCACCTGCTTACTCAACCGTTCCGGTTGGAGTGCATAAAGCTGTACAAGTTGGTGCACGACCTCCTTTCGATCCATCTGGACTCCCCTTAATCCCGCTTAACCCGCTAACGGCGGGCACTTAGACGAAAGCCGTATGAAAATAGTGCACCCTTTCGGTGCGCATGAAAAGTGGTCTAGTCGAACGCAAAAGTGGTGCGTTCGCGTTTTCTCTCCCGCCTGCTAGCGTGTGGCCATCCTGTTTGGCGAAACCGTTAAAAACATGCCTATTCAAAGAGAGGCTGTTAAAACAGGATCAGGATACTGCGCCCCTGAGCGCCTACGACAACATCCAATAACTCGCAGGACAATTTCAAATGACCACATCCTCATCACAACAGGAAGGGCTCGTCCGGGTACTCGCCCGTGGCGATGTATTAGCGCTGGCCTTCGGTGCCATGATCGGTTGGGGCTGGATTGTACTCACCGGTACCGCCATTCAATCCGCTGGCAGCCTAGGCGCCATTATAGCGTTTATTATCGGCGGTTTAGCGATTGTCTTGGTTGGCCTTACCTATGCTGAACTTGCCGCTGCGATGCCCAAAGTCGGTGGCGAGCACGTCTACAGCTACCGCGCCTTGGGCCACTTACCTTCTTTCTTGTGCACCTGGGCGATTATTCTAGGCTACCTAAGCGTGGTGGCCTTTGAAGCGGTAGCACTTCCCACAGTGATTGAACATCTGGCGCCCAACTATGCCGTCGGTCATCTGTGGACGATTGCCGGGTGGGAAGTTAAAGCCACCTGGGTAGCGGTAGGTGTAGGTGGCTCGTTGGTCATGATGATCATCAATTACTTCGGTGTGACCACCGCGGCCCTGCTGCAAAAGGTAGTGACTGGGTTAATTCTGCTGGTGGGGGTCATGTTTGTCACCGGTTCGCTGTTTGAAGGTGAAACCATCAATATGATGCCGCTCTTCACCCAGGCCGATAGCGGCGTGTTTGCAGGCATTGTGGCGGTACTGGTGATGGTGCCGTTCCTATTTGTGGGCTTTGACGTTATTCCCCAGGCGGCGGAGGAGATCAACCTGCCCTATAAAGCCATTGGCAAAGTACTGATGATGTCAGTCATTCTGGCGGTGGTGTGGTATGCGCTGATTATTCTGGCGACCAGCCTGGCGCTCAACAGCACTGAACTGGCGGCCAGTTCACTGAGTGTGCCGGACGCCATGGGAAGCCTGTTTAACGCCGCGTGGGCCAGCAACTTAATGGTCATGGCGGGTATTGCGGGCATTATTACAAGCTGGAATGCCTTCTATATTGGCGGTTCCCGGGCAATCTATGCCCTCGCTAAAGCAGGCATGCTACCTGCGCCGTTTGCCAAGCTGCATCCTCGCTACAGAACCCCTACTAATGCCATCTTTATGATGGGCTTTCTCTCCTGTTTGGCGCCCTTCTTTGGCCGCCCAGCATTGGTGTGGATCGTTAATGCGGGTGGCTTGGGCATCGTATTGGCCTACCTGTTTGTGGCGATCTCCTTTGTGGTGCTACGGGTGCGCGAGCCGGATATGCCCCGCCCATTCAAGGTAAGTAACGGCAAGCTGTGCGGCACCCTCGCTATCATTCTTTCTTTCGGTATGGCGTGCCTCTACCTGCCCGGTAGCCCGGCGGCACTGAGCGTCGCGGAGTGGACTATCTTTGCTGGCTGGGCGGTGCTGGGCATCGTGCTTTACGTGCATGCGCTGCGCACCTACGGGCGTGACTACAGCGATCGCCATATGCAAGTGGATCTGTAAGCCGTCCTACGAGATTTCTGGACTTAAGCTTTTTAGGAGCAACGTATGAGCTTTATCGAACAGTGGTTGCACGATGCGGTTCCAGCCCTGGTGGGTGGCGAGTGGCGTACAGGTCAACAAACCTTTGCGGTGGATAACCCCGCCACCGGTGAAACCATTGCCCGGGTGGCGGATATGGGCGCCGATGATACCCGTGACGCCGTGGCCGCCGCCTACAACGCTGGCGCTGCCTGGCGGGCCACGCCGGTCAAGCAGCGCTCGGCACTGCTACGGCGCTGGTTTGAGCTTATTAACGAACACGCCGACGACCTGGCCCGTCTGATGACCCTGGAGCAGGGCAAGCCGCTGACGGAAGCCAAAGGCGAAGTCACCTACGGTGCGTCGTTTATCGAGTTCTTCGCCGAAGAAGCCAAGCGTATGGCAGGAGAAACCCTACCAAGTCATGGCGCGGACAAACGCTTATTGGTTCTGCGCGAGCCGGTAGGTGTGGTGGCGGCAATTACCCCATGGAACTTCCCGCTGGCGATGATTACCCGCAAGTGCGCCCCGGCCCTGGCGGCGGGCTGCACCGTGGTGATCAAGCCCGCCGAAGCCACGCCGCTCACCGCGCTTGCCGCCGCTTACCTGGCGCTGGAAGCGGGCCTGCCTGCAGGCACCATTAACGTGATTACTGCCTCAAAACCGGCAGCGGTGGGTGAGGTGCTCACCACGGATTCACGGGTGCGCAAAGTCTCGTTTACCGGCTCCACCCCGGTGGGTAAGCACTTGCTTGCCCAGTGCGCCAGTACAGTGAAGAAGGCCGCCATGGAGCTGGGGGGCAACGCGCCGTTTATCGTGTTTGACGACGCCGATGTAGATGCCGCTGTTGATGGCGCAATCGCCTCCAAATTCCGCAACGCTGGGCAAACCTGCGTATGCACCAATCGCTTCCTGGTGCAGGACGGCATTTACGATACGTTTGTCAGCAAGCTCACCGAGCGAGTGAACGCACTGAAGGTTGGCGATGGCCTGGCGGAAGGCAGCATCATCGGCCCGCTGATCAATCAAGCGGCGGTAGACAAGGTTCAGCGCCATGTCGATGACGCGTTGAACCAAGGCGCGCGGCTGCTCTGCGGTGGTAAGCCTCACGCCGCAGGCGAGCGCTTCTTCACTCCCACGGTGCTGGCGGATGTGACCACCAAGATGGCCGTGGCCGACGAAGAGACCTTCGGCCCGGTCGCGCCGGTGTTTCGCTTCCAGCGCGATGAAGAAGCCATTGCCATGGCCAACGATACACCCTTTGGCCTGGCGGCTTACTTCTACGCTACGGATTACCGCCGCATCTGGCGCACCATGGAGCAGCTGGAGTACGGCATGGTCGGTGTGAATGAAGGGTTGATCTCCACCGAGTTGGCGCCGTTTGGCGGCGTTAAAGAGTCCGGGTTGGGTCGCGAAGGCTCCCACCACGGTCTTGATGAATTTACTGAACTTAAATATGTCTGCGTTGGCGGTTTATAAGGAAAGCTATGATGACTAACCAAGAATTGAACGACCTGAAAAACCGCTACGTGGCTAACGGTGCTGCCACGCCGACAACCCAGTTTGCCGAGCGCGCTGAAAATGCTGAGCTGTGGGATGCCGACGGCAACCGCTGGATCGACTTCGCGGGCGGTATTGGTGTGCTGAACTTGGGCCACCGCCACCCGAAAATCGTCGCCGCCGTTGAAGCGCAGCTCAAGAAAGTTATGCACACCAGCGCCGCGGTCATTTCCTACGCGCCCTATGTGCAGCTGTGCCAAAAGCTTTGCGAACTAAGCCCGGTGCGCGGCCCTGAGCGCAAAGCGATGCTGGTCAACACCGGTGCCGAAGCGCTGGAAAACGCCGTGAAGATTGCCCGCGCTGCCACTGGCCGCACCGGCATTATTACCTTCGACGGCGCTTTCCACGGACGCACCATGATGACCCTGGCCATGACCGGCAAGGTGCTACCGTACAAGAACGACTTCGGCCCGATGCCGGGCGACGTGTTCCGCGCCCCATTCCCGAATCCGCTGCACGGCATCAGCGAAGAAGCGTCTTTGGATGCCATTCGCACGCTGTTCAAAACCGATATCGCCCCGCACCGTACAGCGGCCATCGTGATTGAGCCGGTTCAAGGTGAAGGCGGCTTCTATATTGCGTCACCGGATTACCTTAAAGCGCTGCGCGCGCTGTGCGACGAGCACGGCATTCTACTGATCGCCGATGAAGTGCAGTCCGGCTTCGCCCGCACCGGCAAGCTATTTGCCCTCGAACATAGCGACATCGAAGCGGATATTCTCACCACCGCCAAAAGCCTCGCTAACGGCATGCCGCTGTCGGCTGTTGTGGGTACCGCCAAGGTAATGGACGCCTCCGGCCCCAACTCGCTAGGCGGCACCTACAGCGGCAATCCGCTCTCCTGCGCGGCAGCGCTGGCGGTGATCGAGGTGATCGAAGAGGAAAATATTCTTGAGCGCAGCGAGCAGATGGGCAAGATGCTGGCAGAACGCTTTGCGGTATGGGAAGAGCGTTTCCCCGCCGTGGCCCACGGCCGCCAGCTCGGCGCCATGGCGGCGTTTGAACTACTCGATAGCGACGGCAAGCCAGATGCACAAATGACCGGCGCGCTCTGTGCCAAAGCCCGCGAGAAAGGCTTGATCCTGCTCTCCTGCGGCTTCTACGGCAACAGCATTCGGATTTTGGTGCCGCTGACGGTTTCTTCTGCGGTATTGGAAGAGGGCTTGGGTATTATCGAGCAATCTTTGGAGGCGCTTAGCTAATACTCTTTTCTAAGTCTCATCTAGCCCGCCATCGTCAAACAGCGAAAGCTGCTGGCGATGGCGGGTTTTTTATGGGCGTTGAAAGTACAACGCTGAGATAGTCAGTCGCCCTAAACGCCCTGTGCTAAGCTGGATTTAGTACGGTAACCCCCAAGGTGGAGGTGCTGGGAAAAGCAGCAGTGGCGCGCATTTTTGAAATGCCGCCTGTTAATATTTAAAAGAATCATAGGGTTGTAAGAGTTTTTGTAGGCTGCACTTTTCGATCAAACATGCTGGCGCGTTTCGCGGCATTAAAATTACCAGGGAGAATCTGTGCAAAACTCAGTTTTTGTAGTTAATAAAGAGCCATATTGCATTTGGGAAGTGGATGTTAGCGAACGTAATATGGGGTTTTTGAACGGAATCGATCCAGGCTATTTTTCATATTTAGCTGAAATAAATTTAAACTCTGATGATGAGGGAAGAGCCGCTATAGCATTAAGAGCGGCCTTTCATCACGCTTTAGAAACTTTGTTTTCTTTAATTGGAGCTTATGTTCAAGCCCCTGATTGTACTTATGCTTGGATCGCAAAGTGTTCAAATAATCAACTGAGGAACTTTGTCAATAATGTGAATAAGGACGGAGGTTCATTGTTCACAAAGTTGAATATCGACAACGTGACGTGGGGTGCAATATCTAGGTGCGTATTTGCAAGCTATCTTCCAGGTACGAAAAAAAATGAGCGCTCTGTTAGTTTGTTTGCAGAGTTGTGGTCTAGATTAGCATATGAGTTTTTAAATAATGCCCATATTGATGAATACAATAGTATAAAGCATGGTTTTAGGATTCGATCAGGAGGTTTTTCTCTAGCTTTTGGTCTTGAACATGAGTATGGGATACCTCCACCACAAGATGAACTGACACATATAGGCCATTCTGAGCATGGGACGACAATTATAAAGCTAGAAGCAATAAGCTCTAATCAGGGGGAGCGAAGTTATCGTTCAAGGCAGCAGTCTCTAAATTGGAGATTCGAAAAAACTGCGTTGTTGCTGCAGTTGGTATCAATGTCTATCAATAACGTTACTTCCGCTTTGAAAATATTAAATGGAGCTGAAGATGGTAGTTGTAAGTTTACGCGGCCACTAGAGGATGACGACTTTACAGCTCCGTGGAAATATTCGACTGGAGTTATTAGCAGTGAAATTAGTTGTGTGATTAACACTGATGAAAGTATGACTACAAGTAAAGAGCAACTGAAAAAGCACGTAGATAGCTGTATGAAAAGAAAAATTTACAAATAGAATGGCTCGATGATTTTACCGCTAATTCTGTAGGATTTGGTCACACTTCGCCTTCCCCGGGGCTTTACCCGATGTGGCTGGTGCCCGTGATGGCATAGTTAAATAGAATAAAACTGGCACTTAGTGGCATCATCAGCTGCGCAAAGTCAGCGCCAAAACGATCGCGCCTTCCGATAACCGCTACCTATCCTCCAACCCGCCCTCATCAAACAGCGAAAGCTGCTGGCGGTTAGCGGGTTTTGCTTTTTTAGCGCGCTTAGCGGGCGGTCGGCGCTGGCTGGCAAGCTTATCCACAATGGCTTTGCTGGCTTCTCTGGCATCCGGGGTGCGGCGAAGCTCATACAGCATCTTCTTCCAGTGGCGCGCCTCACATTCAAAGTCGTTGGGTAGTGGGTAGTGCTCGCCAGGCTGAAAACCGAATCGTTGTCGCAGGCTTTCCGGCAGTGCCCAGGGCCTGGTGCGCCACTCTAACGGCAGGGCGGTTAATTCCGGCACCCAGCGGGCGACAAACTCACCGCTGGGGTCGTTATCCTCTGCCTGTTTGATGGGGTTATACACCCGAAGGGCATTGGTGCCCGTGGCGCCTGCCTGCATTTGCACCTGGGGGTAGTGAATGCCGGGCTCGAAGTCGGTAAATAGCCGCGCCAAGTGCAGGGCAGGTTCGTACCAATGCAGCCCAAGACCAAAGGTGGCGTGAGAGATCAGCATGGCACGCATGCGGAAGTTAATCCAACCGGTGGCGATCAGGCTGCGCATACAGGCATCTACTAACGGCACGCCGGTTTGCCCACGCTTCCAGGCGATCAGGTTGGGGTGTTCGGGGTCGCGCTCCCGCAGGCCGCGCAGCGCTGGGTGCAGCGTTTGCAACTCTATGATCGGCTCACTTTCGAGCTTTTGAATAAAATGGCAGTGCCAGTGAAGCCGAGAAGCAAAGGCGCGCAGCGAGCGCGACCAAGCGGTGTCTTCAGCATGCTTTTTTCGCTGGCGGCGCAGCGACTGCACCACTTCGCGCATGGAGAGCGTGCCCCAAGCCAAGTGGGGAGAAAGCCGTGAGCCAAACTCCCAGGCCAGCAGCGGTTTAGACAGCGAGCCGCGATAGCGCCGCCCGCGTTGGTTGATAAAGCTACGCCACACTGCGCGGCCTTCGCTGCGGCCACCTGACTGCCGCTCGGGGCAGGGCGTGGTATCAAACCCCAGCGTCAGGCTGTGAAGCTGACCAACGTCAATGTGGTGAAAGTATTGCCACCCCTCTGCCGCTTGAGCGTTTTGCGGTGCTGGGCAGGTAGGAGCGGTCATTAACGTTTCCCACTGCTTTTCCCATGCAACGCGCTTTGCCACCCGGGATTTCAGGCCGCGTATTACGCCGTGCTGGCGTGCTTCATGCCATAGCGCGCCTTGCTGTTGGCACCATGCCTTGACGCTAAGATCGCGGGCAAAGCTCCAGGCGTTGCCGGTCTCTTCATGGGAGTGAAGAGCAAACTCGCCGTAATGGGTTTTCAGGGCATTCAGCAAATCGATAATATCGCCCTGCCAAATACACAGCGGTAGGCCAAGTGTCTTCAGAGCGTGAGAAAGATCGACAAGTGAGTCAGCGGCAAACTGCCAATGGCGCAGGGCACTATCCGGCGCTTGCCACTGGCCGGGTTCAATGGCAAATACGGGCAGTACTGGGCCTGCCATGGCGGCGTTGGCAAGCGGCGCATGATCATGAATACGTAAATCGCGTTTGAACCAAACAACCTGGATAGATGCCTTAGCCATGCCGTACCTTGCGGTTGAGCGGCTTTACGCCGCTAAGTCTATTCGCCACTGAAATGTGACGTTACCATCAAGCTACCGTTTGCCAAATCAACCCAACAGGACCAACCCAGCAGGGTCAACTCTGCAGGAACAACCCCCTAGGAGAGTAACGATGTATATTGCCATGAACCGTTTTCGGATTGCCCCAGGCCGCGAAGAGGACTTTTTAGAGGTGTGGCGTAACCGCGACTCTCACCTGGATGAAGTGCCGGGCTTCAAACAGTTCAAGATGCTGCAGGGCGAAAGCCAGGAAGATCACACCGTGTTTATCTCCCACAGCGTGTGGGAGTCGGAAGAAGCCTTCCGCGCCTGGACCAAGTCAGATGCGTTCCGGAAAGCCCATGCCAATGCCAAGTCACCCGAAGGTATTTATCTTGGCCCACCTAAGTTTGAAGGTTATGAAGTCGTGCTGTAAGTCATGCTTCATTAATCTAGGCAATAACTGGCGGCGTCAGCGGTGGCAAATAGCGCTCCAGCAGCTGAGCGGCATGCAGTATTTTTAGATCTTGGTATTTGCCTGCCACAAGATGCAACCCTACCGGCAGCCCCTGGTTATCCAGCCCGCAAGGCAGTGATGCGGCGGGCTGTTGGGTAAGGTTGAAGGGATAGCTAAACGGCGTCCAGTCCATCCAGTCTTTATAGCGCTCGCCCGGTGGCACGTTGTGGCCCGCGGCAAAGGGCGCAATGGGCATCGTAGGCGTGACCAGCAAATCATAGCGCTGATGAAACGCCGCCATCTGCGCCGTTAATTCGCTGCGCTCACGTCGGGCGGCGAGGTAGGCGGAAAGCGATACATCCTGCCCGCGCCGTGCGATATCCAGAAACCCAGGGTCGAGTGCTGCCTGCTGTTGTTCGTTGAGTTTTTCGAGCGCTTGGGTGGCGCCCGAAAACCAGAGCGTATTAAACGTCTTAAGCGGATCACTAAAGCCAGGGTCAATTCGATCTACCGTCGCGCCCAATGCTTCTAAATGGGCCACGGCTTCCTCAACCCGCTGCGCAATATCCGGGGCTACTTCTACATAGCCAAAGTCAGCGCTAAAGGCGATGCGCCAGCCGCGTAGGTCAACAGGGGGTGGCGTTAGCCAGTCTGGCCCGAGTGGGTTGCCGGAATAGCCATCCCGCACATCCGGCTGCGCTATCACGCTAAGCATAAGCGCGCTGTCAGCGGCGGTGCGGGTCATAGGGCCTAAATGAGAAAGCGTACTCATGGTGCTGGCGGGCCACTGAGGCACCCAGCCAAAGGTGGGTTTAATACCAAAGGTACCGGTGAAGCTGCATGGGATGCGAATAGAGCCCCCCGCGTCGCTGCCCTGGTGAAGCATACCAAGGTTAAGTGCAGCGGCAGCCCCTGCACCGCCTGATGATCCTCCTGGCGTTAGTTGGATATTCCAGGGGTTGCGGGTAATGCCGTGTAGCGGGTTATCGGTGACGCCTTTCCAGCCAAACTCCGGCGAGGTGGTCTTGCCGATCATGATAGCCCCGGCGTTGCGTAGATGGCGGCTGATCGGTGCATCCACCTCCCAAGGGCCATCCGGTGGCGTGGTTGTCGAGCCCAGCCGTGTAGGCAGGTCTTTGGTTAAGGTTAAATCCTTGATGGTGACAGGTATTCCGTCCAGCGGGCCAAGCGGCGTACCTGCCTGCCAGCGCTGTGCAGATTCTGCTGCCAAACGCCGGGCTTCTACCTCGTTCACACAGGTAAACGCATTTACCTTGGGGTTATCGCGGGTAATCCGTGCCAAGCAGTCATCAATCAGCGTTTCTGGCGAGAGAGAACCCTCGCCAAAGCGCGCCAATGCGTCGACTGCCGTGAGTGTTTCAAACGTCTCGGCCATCGTTACTCCCCTGTTCCGCCAACGCTGCTGACGATGCCAGCGGCATTCAGCATGGCGTGGAGCAACACATTGCAGCCTGCGTGGACATGCTCTGGTGTCGCACTTTCGATCTCGTTGTGACTGATGCCATCCTTGCAGGGAATAAAGATCATCGCGGCGGGAGCAACACGGCCGACAAACATCGCATCGTGGCCTGCACCGCTAATGATATCCATATGGGAAAGTTCGAGGTGCTCTGCACTTTGGCGTACTGCGTCCACGCACGCTTTGTCGAAGTATTCAGGGGCGAAATTGGCAGTGGGTTCCAGGTGGTATTCAAGGCCATGGCGCTGACAAATCTCCTCAACAGCGGCGGTGACTGCCTGACCCATTGTCTCAAGCGCTTCTGGCTCCCAGTGGCGCATATCCAGGGTCATTTTGACCTGGCCGGGAATCACATTGCGCGAACCGGGGTGCAGTGTCATACAGCCTACCGTGCCACGCCCGTGGGGCTGATGTTCAAAGGCGATACGGTTGAGCGCTTGGGTGACTTCGGCTGCGCCCATCATGGCATCCCGACGTAGGTTCATCGGTGTAGGGCCAGCGTGGGCTTCAAGCCCGGTCAGGGTTAAATCGAACCACTTCTGGCCAAGACCACCAATGACCACACCAATGGTAGTGTCGGTGTCTTCGAGAATAGGGCCTTGCTCGATATGCGGTTCAAAGTAGGCTTTTATTTCGCTTGGCGAGACCTCATCGCTACCGCGGTAGTGAATGGCGTCCAGGGCATCGCTGACCGTGACGCCATCGGCGTCGGTGCGCGCCATCATAGCGTCAAATTCCAGCTCGCCGCTAAATACTCCGGAACCCATCATGCAAGGGGGAAAGCGGCAACCCTCTTCGTTAGTCCAGGCGACGACTTCGATAGGGGATTGCGTGGTGATGTTGTGCTGGTTAAGGGTGCGAATCACTTCCAGACCGGAGAGTACCCCAAAGCAGCCATCATACTTACCGCCGGTGGGTTGGCTATCCAGGTGGCTGCCCGCCATCACCGTTTTGGCGTTGGGGTCGCTGCCTTCACGGCGGGCAAAGATATTGCCGATATTATCAATGCGAATTGTGCAGCCTTCGGCGCGACACCACTGGATAAACAGGTCGCGCCCCTGGCGTTCTAGATCGGTAAGCGCCTGACGATTGACACCGCCTTTAGGGGTGGCGCCCAGCTTGGCCATCTCCATTAATGCTTCCCAGAGGCGGTCACTGTCTGTACGTAGGCTGGTGATATCAGGTGTTGGCGAAACGTAGGTGTTCATCTCAGTATCCTCGCAAGGTTAAACGGACAGGTTTTCCGTTGGTAAATCATGTAGCTTGGAGCGATGGTTCTGAATATTGGGAGAATCATTGCTGATCAGCATTTGCGCGGCCATTTCCGCTTCCAGCGCGCTCATATGGTGCTCGGCATCGGCCATGTGTTCGGCCATTACCTGACGCACACGCTGGATATCTTCAGCGCGGTAGGCGTCCACCAACTGGCGGTGGTAATCCTGATTGGCGTGATCGAACTGCTTACGTTCGGGAACGTAAGCTTTTTTGATCACCACCAAGTCGCGCAACATGTCGTTTAAAAACTGGCACATAAACGTGAGCAACGGGTTAGGGCAGACACGGGCCAGCAGTTGGTGAAATTCGAGCTCCAAAAAGCGCTGGTGTCGGTGATCCTCTGCATCGCTCGCGCAACAGGCGCAGGCCGACATATTGGCTTCCAACTGCTGGAAGTCGTGCTCGGTGAGCTTTCCCACGACTGATGCCGCCAGCTCTACTTCCAACAGTTTGCGCAACTGGTAAACTTGCTTGCCATCCAGTTGCTGGAAATGCAGAAAGTTACGCAGCATACGGCTGGCGGGTTCCATGCCTGGCTGATTAATCACCGCGCCCCCTTTAGGCCCGGTTTTTAAGGTGATCAGCCCCTCAACCTCAAGGATCTTGAGCGCTTCGCGCACAGTGGCCTTGGCGCTACCGTAAAGCTCCATCAGCGCTTTTTCGTTCGGCAGCCGATCACCTTCCCCTAATGACTCGGCGGCAATCCAGCGCTTGATATCATCGCTAATCAGCTCGGCAAGCTTGGGGCGGCGCTTAGCGGCTGAACCAGTGGTTGAAACTGTCTTTGAAACAGGGGCTTGAGCCATCAACTCACTCCTTATTTGTAGTTAGCGGCGTTGGTCGTTTCTTGGGTGTAAGCAGGCAAACGTTCGGGGTGGTACTCGGCATCATAGTCGTAGCGTGCCTGGGTAAAGCGCTCTACTACCGCTGTATCGCGACGATGCAGCCCATGGCTTAGGCCCACAAACAGCACAGCATTCAGCAACAGCCCCCAAATGCCCGCGTGGTAACCAAAGGGGGCGCTTAGCGGGCCAAAGGTCATCAGTAGTACACAGGCAACACCGGCCCAAAGCCCAGCGAGCGCTGCAGTGGGGTGGGCTTTTTTCCAGGTGATAGCACCAATGGTAGGAATAACCAGTTGTGCGGTGCCTGCCAGCGCAGCAATGCCGATAGTCACCAATACGCCGGGAACGGTTAGTGCCATGATATAAGCTGCCAGAGAGAAGCCTACTAACGATAAACGACCGATATAAACGATCCGTGCCTGGCTTGCTTCACGGTTCACATAGCGCTTATAGATATCCATCGTCACTACGGTGGAAACCGCATGAATCTGCGAATTCGCTGTAGACATGGCAGCAGACGCGCCCGCCGCCATAATCAGCGAGGCAAGCAGGTAGGGGGCATACTCCATCAGCATGATGGGCAGAATTTGATCGGGATTTTCTACATTGGGCTCAAGCAGCACGCCGGAGTAGCCAGATAGCACCGAACCCACATAGGCAAAGGCGGCTAAGCCAAGCAAAAAGGGCATTAAGTTAAACAGCTTGCCATGTTTGACCGAGTACATGCGCAACCAGATTTGTGGGCCCATAAAAGCACCAATCGCGGTAATGGCAAACAGCGAGAACCACATGGGGTATCCCATCGTGCCGTTAGGCCCTGGCATGGTGAGGTGTTCAGGAGATGTTTGCTGAAGCTGGCTAAATAGCGCTGCTGGCCCGCCTACTTGGTTGGAAATGTAGTAACCCGCGTACAGCATGCCGAAGAACAGCAGCGCGCCATAAATAACGTCAGTCCAGGCGATGGCGCGGATGCCGCCAATCCATACGTAGATAATAATAATGAAGTAGAACAGCAGCGCGGCGAGCCAGAAAGGAATCAGCCCACCCGAGGCGACTTCGATTAAGTAGGCACCGCCAGTTAGCTGTATTTGTAGATAGGGTACGGTAAAAATCAGTGTGATAGCGGCAACGGTAATACGCAGCGCTTCGCTGTTATAAAAGTCACCTATTAAGTCTGAGGGCGTTAAATAGTTAAATCGTTTGCCTAAATACCAAACCCGCTTACCGATCCAGTAGTACATAAAACCAAACAGCAGGTTCCAGGCTAGCGCGGTAAGAAATACCGGCCCATTGGTATAAAAGGTGGCGTTAGAACCAAGGAACGCAAAGGCACTCCACCAGGTTGCCGCCACGGTGAAAAATACCGCAATACTGCCCATGGCGCGACCTTGAACAAAAAAGTCTTCACTGGTTTCTTGCGATTGGCGTGCTGATAGAACCCCCACCATCAAGGGGATAATCATAAATGCCGCAATAATTAATAGACTGCCGGTCATGTTTAATCCCCCGTCTTAGTGTTGTTTAGTGGCGCTTTCCGGTGTCGATGTTGGGCTGCCCCAGTTGGTGAAATAGGCCACCAAAAAAAGCGCCGTTAGCACAAACCACCAAAACAAGTTCCACACCAACAGGAAAGGGATACCCATCAACAGGGGCTCTATCCGGTTAGCCAGCATAATGACGGGGCTTTCCAGCATAAAGAAACTGAAAAGCATGACGCTGTAAATCGACAGCTTGAGGGGAGTTAAATACTTCATAGCGAGTTTGCCCTATGTCCATAGTGAATTGTTTATATTGAGTTTGTGAACGGTATTTTCAGTACGCAGCCACCAACAGCGAGCTTCTTGGAAGCATCGTTATAGGTGCCAATTACTGGTTGGGAGTGCTCCATAGATTTATTGTATTTATTCGTATAAATATAATGATTAGGTGCTTTTTTAACCGGCGTCAAGTTCAAGAAGCACGTCAAGATGCCTTGTTACGTATAGATTCTCTAACGTGAACAAAAGAAAAGCATAATTTTATAAACGTGTTTGCTGGCGCATGCTGAGACCAAGTCTTATAGCGATGGAGCTGGACAGCATGTTTGGAATAAAAAGCAAAACCCCCGCTGAAACCTCGAGTGCCCCGTCAGCAGAGACGCCCTCAAAAACGGCGCTTAACCAGCACTATTGGATGCCGTTTAGCGCCAACCGCGATTTTCGTGCTAACCCGCGCGTTATCGCCGGGGCGGAAGGGCGTTACTACATTGATGATCAGGGCCGTAAGCTGTTTGATTCCCTTTCCGGGCTTTGGACCTGCGGCGCTGGCCATAACCGTGAAGAGATACAGAAAGCCGTGGCGGCGCAGCTCGGCAGTCTCGATTTTGCCCCCGGTTTTCAAATTGGCCATCCGCTGGCGTTCAAGCTGGCGGAAAAGGTGGCTAGCCTCACGCCTGCCGGGCTGGATCATGTATTTTTCACCAACTCAGGATCTGAAGCCGCCGATACCTCAGTCAAGATGGCCAAAGCCTACTGGCGTTTAAAAGGCAAGCCGGAGAAGACTCGTATGATCGGCCGCGCCAAGGGCTATCATGGGGTGAATATTGGCGGCACCAGCCTGGGCGGTATCGGTGGTAATCGTAAACACTACGGTCAGTTGCTGGATGTATCGCATCTGCCGCATACGTTACAAGCGGGCCATGCTTACACCCGTGGTCAAGCGGAAACCGGTGCCGAGCTTGCCGATGCGCTGTTGGATCAAATCGCCCTGCACGACGCTTCAACCATTGCAGCGGTGATCGTTGAGCCGATGTCCGGCTCGGCGGGGGTGATCGTGCCACCTAAAGGCTATCTGGATCGGCTGCGTGAGATCTGCAGTGCCCACGATATTCTGCTGATCTTTGACGAAGTGATCACCGCCTTTGGCCGCAGTGGTGCGACCACCGGCGCCGAAGCCTTTGGCGTCACGCCGGATATCATGAACGTGGCCAAGCAGATCACCAACGGCGCCATCCCCATGGGCGCAGTGATCGCCTCTAGCGAGATTTTCGATACCTTTATGCACGCCGGTGGCCCCCAACACGCCATTGAATTTTCCCATGGCTATACCTACAGCGCTCACCCGGTGGCCTGCGCGGCAGGTTTGGCGGCGCTTGAGATGATGGAGCGTGAAAACTTCCCCGCCCAGGTTAGCGCCATTGCGCCCGCCTTTGAACAGAAGCTGCACGCCCTGAAAGGTCGCAATCATATCGTCGATATTCGTAACTACGGCTTGGCTGGCGCTATTCAGTTAACACCCCGCGATGGCGACCCAACGATTCGCCCCCGGGATGCGCATATGGTGCTTTGGGAGTCTGGCTTCTACGTGCGCTACGGCGGCGACACCCTACAGTTTGGCCCGCCCTTTGGCACCACCGAGGCCGAGCTAGAGCGGCTGTTCGACGCGGTGGCGACCACCTTGGATTCGTTGGCATAAGTGACTGATCTAAACTTCAGAGAGTTTGAATATGAGTAATGTTTCCCATCTGATTAACGGTGAATTAGTGCAAAGCCAACGCACGCTGGATGTCACCAACCCCTCAACGGGCAAGGTGGTTCGCCAAGTGGCTGACGCTGATGCCGCTGACGTAGAGCGTGCAATTGCCGCCGCCCAGGCGGCATTTCCCGCTTGGCGCGATACACCGCCCGCCAAGCGCGCCCAGGTGATGTACCGCTTTAAGCAGTTGCTCGAAGATAACGCTAACCGCTTGGTGCAACTGGTCAGTGAAGAGCACGGCAAAACTCCCGAAGACGCCATGGGCGAACTCAAGCGCGGCATTGAGAACGTCGAGTACGCCTGTGGGGTGCCAGAGCTGCTCAAAGGAGAGTATTCCCACAATGTAGGGCCGGGCATTGATGCCTGGTCAAACTTCCAGCCATTGGGTGTGGTGGCAGGTATCACCCCGTTTAACTTCCCCGCCATGGTGCCGCTGTGGATGTACCCCATGGCGATTGCCTGCGGTAATACGTTTATATTGAAGCCTTCGGAGAAAGACCCTTCGGCGGCCATGGCAGTAGCCGAACTGCTTCAAGAAGCGGGGCTACCCAAAGGTGTAATGAATGTAGTCCACGGCGGTCGCGAAGCGGTGGAAACGCTGCTGGATGCCAAGGCCGTTAAAGCCATTTCCTTTGTCGGCTCAACGCCAGTGGCTGAGGCGATCTACTCTCGTGGTTCCGCCGCGGGTAAGCGCGTTCAGGCGTTAGGTGGGGCGAAGAACCACGCCGTGGTGCTGCCGGATGCCGACCTGGAAAACGCCGCCAACACATTAATGGGCGCAGCGTTTGGTAGTTGCGGCGAGCGCTGCATGGCGATCTCGGTAGCGGTATGCGTGGGCGACGAGACCGCAGACCGTTTGGTTGAAACCCTACTTCCTAAAATCGCTCAATTAAAAGTTGGCCCCGGCACCAAGCGGGATCTGGATATGGGGCCGCTGGTGACCGCTGAGCACCGGGATAAAGTCCTCGGCTACATCGAAGATGGCGTAAAGGCTGGCGCGACACTGGTTGCCGATGGTCGCGACCTTCAAGTCTCAGGCTATGAAGAGGGCTATTTCGTGGGCGGCTGCTTGTTCGATAACGTCACCGCCGAAATGCGCATCTACCAGGAAGAGATCTTTGGGCCGGTGCTTTGCGTGGTGCGCGTGGGTAGCCTGGATGACGCCATGCAACTGATCAACGACCACGAGTATGGCAACGGCACCTGCCTGTTCACCCGCGATGGCGAAGCCGCCCGCCGCTTTACCGATGGTATCGAGGTTGGCATGGTGGGCGTGAATGTGCCGCTCCCGGTGCCCGTGGCGTACCACAGCTTTGGTGGTTGGAAGCGCTCGCTGTTTGGGGATCTTCACGCCTACGGGCCGGACTCGGTGCGCTTCTATACTCGCCGCAAGGCGGTCTCCCAGCGCTGGCCGTCGGTGAGCGAGGCCACCCGGGCCGAGTTCTCGTTCCCCAACAATCAAAGTTGACGTCTTAGAGTAACTAGGACATCTTCTCAGCACCGTCGCTCTGCGATGGTGCTTTTTTTGGTGCGTACTTCAGACGTATAGGGACGAGAACAGCGTGGCGAGAACCCAGGACGAAATTCGGCAAACCAACGTAAAAAAGATTCTCCAGGCGGCAGAGCAGTTGTTTGCCGAAAAGGGCTATGCAGGTGCTTCCATGGGCGAAATCGCACAACTGGCAGAGATTCCCAAGTCCAACGTGCACTACTATTTCTCGACCAAAAATGCGCTGTATCAAGATGTTCTGTTAGAGCTTCTTGAGGTGTGGAAACAGGATGCTCTCTGCTTCGAGCTCTACGATGATCCTCGCGTCGTGCTTTCCACCTACATTCGCGCCAAGATGAACCACTCCCGTAACCGCGCCCACGGCTCGAAAGTATGGGCAGCCGAAGTCATGCAGGGCGCGCCGATCCTTAAAGAGCGCCTGCGCGACAACCTCTATGAATGGGCCAAGCTCAAAGAGTCGAAAATTCGCGAGTGGGTCGAGTCAGGTCAAATCAACCCCGTCGAGCCTTCATACCTCCTTTATATGATTTGGGCCTCCACCCAGCACTACGCTGATTTTGACTACCAGATCTACCTGCTCAACGACGACCAACCGCTGGACGACTTACAGTTCGAAAAAGCTGTGCAGTCGGTCACCTCGGTGATCTTGAGGGGCATTGGGCTGACGGCTTAGTTCATCCAACACGGTTATAGAAACAAAAATTGTGACTAAAGTATAAGTTAAAAAGCTATATATATAGCTTATTGTGTTTTCATCTTTGGCATGACCTATATTAGTTAAGCTAAAGATGCTTAATTTTCTCATTAATAGTTGATGCATCAAGCTCAATAAACAATAAATAGAGGAATTTATGATGAAGCTTAAACAAAAAATAGCTTTTGGAAATGCGGCAGCCTACACCGCTATCGCCATTGCTTTAACGTTTGGGAGTATCTCGTTATCCAGTGCAAATCCAACCTCAATGCATCACGCCAGTAATGGTGAGGCCTCTATTGGTTATAGCGTTCAGGGAGAGGGACCCCTAATTGTTGTGATTGCATCGACTGGACGTGGTACTGCAGAGTTTTCGCCTTTAGCAGATCGTCTTGTAGAATTGGGTTATCGCGTTGCCCTGCCTGAGCCTAGGGGTATTGAGCCTAGTTACGGGCCAATGAGTGAGGTCGACTTTCACGACTTTGCAGATGACTTTGCAGCGGTGATTAATGCTGAAGGCGGCAGCGCTATTGTAGCAGGCCATGCATACGGAAATTGGATCGCAAGAACGATAGCTTCTGATCATCCGGAGCTTGTGCGCGGTGTTGCTCTCGTCGCGGCAGGAGCCAAAAATTGGCCTTCTGAGCTTAGCGATGCCATTACGATGATTAATGATCCAGATTCGACCCAAGATCAAAGACTTGCTGGGCTACGGCTTGCTTTTTTTGCCAACAGTAGTGATCCAACGGCTTGGTTGGAAGGATGGCATCCGGACGTCACGGTCAGTCAGCGTGCTGCACGCAAGTTAACTGACCGTGATAGTTGGTGGGTCGCGGGCTCTGCTCCTATTCTTGACCTGCAAGGTGGAGAGGACCCTTTCCGTCCTGATGCATCTCGCCAAGAACTGGCAGATGAATTTGGCAGTCGTGTGAGTGTTGTGATTATTCCTGAGGCGAGTCATGCACTGCCTGCGGAAAAGCCGATCGAAACCGCTGACGCTATAGCCGAATGGGCAGATCAACTGCCAAGCCAATAAGTGTAATCAATACTTAAAATACTCATAACAGATAGATGCATCGCGCAAGTTAGTGATGTGACTATCTTAGCTGATTTAATAATTAAAAGAGCGTGTTTAGATGCTTAAAGATAAACGAAAAACAATAGTTAAAATGCTGTTTTTATCGGGTTTTATATCACCTTATGTAAGTGCTTTAGACTTCAAGGTGGATGAAACGGATGTGTCTGTTTATGGCTATGCCAAGTTGGACGTTATCTATGATGTTAATGATGATTTAGGTAACAGTACCAATCGAGGAGGGGCGAGACTCTCGGGTGCTCCTGGAAGTGATGGGCATACGCGTCTACATGCTTACGAGAGCAGAGTGGGCTTCAGTACCGCAACGCTTGTTGAAGGAAGTCTGCTCAAGACAAAGCTGGAAGGGGACTTCTATGGTAATGGTGGAGGCGACTTTCGGTTACGTCATGCATACGGTGAGTGGCAAGGATTATTGGCGGGTAAGACCTGGACCAACTTTACGGGCTTAGTAGCAGTAACGCCGCTTGTCGATTTTACGGGACCAGGGGGGCGGCCACGCGCTGCTCGACAGGCACAGCTACGTTACACGATGGATAATTTTTCTTTCTCATTGGAAGACCCTGAGGAAATTGGTGGTTTAGAAGATGCGCCGGGGACTAAAAGCTCGTTGCCAGACGTTACCGCACGCTATACCGACCGGTCCGGCCGGTTCGGGTACTCCTTGTCTACTGTAGCGCGTTCACTAGAATATGACAGTGAGGGCACGAGTGCAGGGTCTTCCAGCGATAGTGCGTTTGGCTGGGGATTAGCCGCAGAGGCCGCGTGGGACGTAACGAGTGCGCTAACACTGCGCGCTGGATACGCCGAGGGGGATGGTATTGGTGGCTATATAAATGGTGGCGTTAATCCAAGCCCTGCGTATGTAAACGAGGGGGGCGATCTTGAAACGATTCGCACCTCGGGGGGGACGTTGGGGGCTAGTCTTGAAGCAGGCCCAGGGAACATTAATGCAGCTTACAGTTTGGTTAGTGCTGACCTGGATAGTAATCCGGCTTATCTAAATCGTAATGAGTCATTTGAAGAGGCGTGGCTGAACTATATCTGGTCGCCAGCCTCTCCCATTACCTATGGGGTAGAAGTTGGTTGGCATCGTCGAGAAACGGTAAATGGGGCCGCTGGAGATGCTGTAAGAATTCAGGGAATGGTTAAGTACGCATTCTAAAAATCCGGCTGTTCGACGAAAGGCTTAAAGATAAAAGCTATATATATAGCTTATAGTTGTTTTGTGTTGCACAGCTAGACCGGGTGCGTGGTACGCCAAAATAATCAGCCGCAGGTAAGTGGTTTTGACCTAACGTGTGGCTCAAAGGGGGTGTTGGCATGTTCAATACTTTGAAAAATGTATGTTTTGTATCAGTTCTAGCGATGGCTGCATCAACTGCGGTGGCAGTGGCGCAAGAGACCAATAATTTACCTCAATCCATGGTATGGAGTTCTTACGACCTAGGTTCAGCTGGATATTCTGAGGCGTCAGCTATCGCCAATGCGGTTCAGAATAAGTTTGATACGAGAGTGCGCGTATTGCCTTCTGGTACGTCGATAGGTCGGTTACTACCCATCAAAACAGGCAGAGCACAATTTGGATTTCTTTCCAATGAAGTTTTCTTCGCTTCTGAGGGGACACACGAGTTTGCGGATCCAACATGGGGGCCGCAAGAGATTCGAGTCATGTTGGGGCGGCCCGCCTCAGTCGGCTTGATTGCTGCTGGTGATTTGGGCGCTGAGGAAGTCGAAGACCTAAGAGGACATCGGGTTGGCTTTGTGCGAGGCAACCCCGCGCTTAATCTCAAAACCGACGCCTATTTAGCGTTTGGTGGATTAACCCGCGACGATGTCGATGTCGTGTGGTATGGCAGCTATGGCGCTCTTAAGGATGCCATCATCGCGGGACAGCTGGACGCCATGGGAATGGTACCAACCTCCTCTTTAGCTCGCGAAATTGAATCATCCTCTCGCGGCATGACGTGGTTGGAATTCCCGCCCGAAGATACCGCTGGGTGGGAGGCAGCCAGGTCGCTGATAAGCTTTGCTGAGCCCATTCAACAGGCGGTGGGGGCGGGCATCTCTGAAGAAGAGCCCGTATGGATGCTTGGCTATCGCTACCCCATGCTGACGACTTACGCAGATACATCTGAAGAAGAAGTTTATAACTTAGTGAAAGCGATCGATGAAAGTTATGGATTATTTAAAGATGCTACCTCGCAAGCAAGTAACTGGGATGTCTCAAAGTCTATTGTTCCGCCTGCTGATGCACCCTGGCATGAAGGTGCCATCCGTTATGCAAAAGAGCAGGGATATTGGACTGAAGAAGCTCAACAGTGGCAGGAAGCAAGGCTAAGCCGCTTTGAGCAAATTCAACAGGCCTGGTCTGAAGCGCGCGAGGCATTTGAGCAGTCTGGTCAACCCGAGGATGAGTGGCCGACTTTCTGGGACAGCTATCGCAATCAGCACGTGTCCACTTGAGGCCCATGCTCAGCTGAACAATAGGTTCAGCTGAGCATCGTTGTTTCATGAAGGTCTGCCTTCTTTAAGGTGGCGACGGATGCTAGCTTCAGGAATTTAAACGCTATGACGCAACTATCTGAAAAACCAGCTAACAATATGGTCACGGCACAACATAAAGTGGCGCGGGGAGTAGTGCTCAGCCTTGGTCTGATAGGCATACTTCTCAATATTGATCGTTTATTTAATACCCAAATGTTTGTCGGCTTTGTAATGCTGGATACCTCCTACTTCTATCTGTTGTTGGGGATTTTTCTTGCATTGGTCTTTCAGGTATATCCGTTGGGAGCGGGGAGGGCGAGTGCCGCGATTGATTGGAGCCTGACGCTTACCACGCTAATCGCCGCCGGGTATTTGGCGTGGAGCGGTGAGCGTATCCTGATGGAAGGCTGGGATATTATCGCGCCTCCGCTGGCTCAGGCCATTGCCGGATTACTGTGTTTACTCGTGCTTGAGGCATTGCGTCGGACCGGTGGCCTAGTGCTGTTGGCTATCTGCTTTGTGTTTTTCGTCTATCCGTTATTTTCCGAGAAAATGCCAGGCTTTCTGTGGGGGCCTTCTACAGATTTATCCGGCCTAGTCATGATGCATGCATTAGGTACAGAGAGCATCATTGGCGTACCCATGAGGGTAGTCGCTGGGCTGTTGATCGGCTTTTTGGTGTTTGGCTCTGCGCTGGTCGTGACCGGTGGTGGAGAGTTCTTTATGAATTTTGCCTCGGCGTTACTAGGCCGAACCCGTGGTGGTCCCTCCAAAGTTGCCATCCTTTCCAGTGGCTTTTTTGGATCGCTTTCGGGCAGCGTGATTTCCAACGTAGTGACTACGGGGCAAATGACGATTCCTACCATGAAGCGGGTTGGCTACCCAGCGCGTTACGCTGCGGCCATTGAGGCCTGCGCCTCCACTGGAGGAGCGCTAATGCCACCGGTCATGGGCACGGTGGCATTCATCATGGCCGAAAATCTCAACGTCTCTTATGCCACCGTTATGGTTGCTGCGATTGTACCGGCAGTACTCTTCTACCTCGCCTTGCTATTGCAGGCAGACTGCTATGCTGCACGCAACCAGCTCGCTGGTCAGGATGAAGCAGAGATTCCCAAGGTCGGTGCAGTTCTCAAGTCTGGCTGGCATTTTCTGCTATCGCTGGTTGTTCTGGTTTACTTGATTGTTAGCACTGGTATTGAAGCTCAGGCACCCTATTACGCCGCTGCGATGCTGTTTTTGACCAGCATTATAAAGGGTTGGGTAACCGGCAAAGATCGCATCACGCTGACTCACTTCAGCGCCCTGTTGGAAGACAGTATTCGTAATATCGCCAATATCGTCGGCATCCTTGCGGGTATCGGTTTAATTGTCGGCGCGTTGTCTTATACCGGCGTAGGTGGTGCTTTTTCCGGCGGATTGGTACAGCTGGCAGGCGATAGCACTGTCTTGCTTTTGATACTGGGTGCTCTGGCATCCTTCATACTGGGTATGGGGATGACCGTCAGTGCCTGCTACATCTTCCTGGCCATTGTATTAGGGCCTGCATTGACAGATGTCGGATTAGACCCAGTGGCCGCGCACCTGTTCATTCTCTACTGGGGCATGCTGTCTTACATCACGCCTCCCGTCGCTCTGGCTGCTTTTGCCGCCTCAGTAATCGCCAAATCAGAAGGAATGCGCACCGGCTTTCTCGCTATGCGTCTGGGTGCCATTAATTTTGTATTGCCTTTTCTTTTTGTGCTGAACCCCACCCTTGTTCTGCGTGGGGATATGGGCGACATCATTCATAACGTTGGCACGGCGTTAATTGCCGTTTGGTTAATGGCATGCAGTGCTGAAGGTTGGCTGCACGGCGTAGGGCGTCTTTCAGTACTTTCGCGGATATTGCTCTGTCTCGCGGCAATCGGCTTAGTGATGCCGGGATACATCACGGATGCTGGCGCTTTCGTGGTGCTAATGGGCGTCGCCATGACTACTCGTATGTTGCATAAGCGAAACCCTTCGGAAGCGTTGAAATCGGTCAATCAATGAAAGACGACTTTTCTCACATACCGCAACGGAGGAGTATCTAATGCCGCATACGTCATTACAGACTGCACCAATGCTGGATAAAGTTTCATTTAGCGTGGAAGGCGATGTCGCCATCATCCGTATCAATAATCCACCGGTTAATGCTGGCTCGCATGCGGTGCGCTCAGGCTTGATTAAAGCTCTAGCCCAGACGGCAAACCATACGCTGGCAGGTGTCGTGATTATCGGTGAGGGGCGTAGCTTCATTGCTGGTTCCGACTTGAAAGAATTCGGTAAGCCGCTTGGTCCGCCGGAACTGCCGGATGTCATCACCGCCATCGAAACACTGGAGTTGCCGGTTGTGGCGGCACTCCATGGGGTCGCGCTTGGTGGGGGGCTAGAGTTGGCGCTTGGCTGTGATTATCGCATCGCGTCTGTAGGTACCAAGCTGGGGCTTCCGGAAGTCTCGCTGGGTATGGTGCCCGGCGCTGGCGGCACGCAGCGCCTGCCGCGACTGATCGGGCGAAGCCGCGCTATGGAAATGATCTGCGGTGCGCAGAGAATTGAAGCCGATGAAGCCCTGGCGCTGGGGCTAATCGATGCCTTAGCCGAAGAGGATCTGCTGGCTACGGCGAAACAGTGGCTGAAAGCTGAGCTTCGCACCAAACGTCTGGCCAAAGCGATTCGGGTACCTGAAGAGTCCGCCGAACGGCTCAGCACTAGTGCTGAGCGTGCTCTTAAGCGCGGCAAGCACCGTCCAAATATTGCTGAGGCCATCCGCTTGGTGGAAAGTACCGCTGATGGTGGTGTTGATAAAACGCTTGCCGAAGAACGTCGCGTTTTCCAACAGCTGCGATTGAGCGACGACGCCTTCGCGCTGCGTTATCTGTTTTTCGCTGAGCGGCGGGCGGCTGCCGTCGACGGTCTTGATAGTACGCTAGCCCGCAATGTTTCCGGCGTGGGGGTTGTGGGCGGGGGCACCATGGGCCAAGGCATCGCATTGGCGTTTCTGGCCAAGCAGCATCACGTCGTGATTGCCGAGCGTGATGCAGAGGTCTTGGGTGCGGCGCTGAACCGCCTGCGTGACACTCTTCAGCGCCAAGTCGATAAGGGCCGGCTTAACAACGCCCAGCGCGATGAGCAGTTGGCGCGTCTATCTGGTGTGACGGAACTGGATGCCATGGCGGATTGCGATCTTGTCATCGAGGCAGTGTTTGAAGATCTGGATGCCAAGAGAATGGTGCTCAACGCACTTGAAACCGTGCTACCGGCCGAGACTTTGATCGCGACCAACACGTCCTACCTTGATATTGATGCTATGGCGCAGACGCTCGATCACCCGCAGCGACTATTGGGGCTTCACTTTTTCAGTCCAGCTAACGTCATGCCGCTGCTGGAAATTGTGCGAGCTAACGCAACGGCAGATTGGGCTTTGGCCTCTGCTTTGAAGCTGGCACGGCGGTTGGGCAAGCAGCCCGTCGTCTCGCGAGTTGCTGAAGGTTTTATCGGCAATCGTATCTACGCCGCCTATCGCCGCCGAGCTGAATTGTTAGTGCTTGATGGTGCGCGCCCTGAAGATGTTGATACGGCAGTAGAAGCGTTCGGTTTCGCCATGGGCCCGTTTGCGGTTTCCGACATGTCTGGGCTGGATATTGCCTGGGCCATGCGTAAACGCCAAGCCGCTGATCGAGATCCCTCAGCTCGCTATGTGACCATTGCTGATCGTCTTTGCGAAGCAGGCCGCCTAGGGCGCAAGACCGGTAAAGGCT
The DNA here is from genome assembly GCF_014697095.1 of Vreelandella titanicae. Lineage (NCBI taxonomy): Bacteria > Pseudomonadati > Pseudomonadota > Gammaproteobacteria > Oceanospirillales > Halomonadaceae > Vreelandella > Vreelandella titanicae. The sequence goes on from NZ_CP059082.1 coordinate 1,778,370, forward strand.
GGTACGACTATAGCGATGGCCGGGGCAAGCCGGATCCTATGGTCACTAACATCATTGACGAAGCACGCCGAGAGGCGGGGGTTACTCCCACAACCTTCGACAGCGAAATGATCCAGCGGCAACTGCTGGCGGCAATGGTCAACGAAGCGGCCTGCCTTTTAGAAGAGGACGTTGCCCAGCGCCCCTCCGATATCGATGTCACGCTGGCCAACGGTTACGGATTTCCACGCTGGCGCGGTGGGCCTCTGTATTGGGCCAGCCGACAGCCAAGCGATGCGCTGGCTATCGATTTCGATAAATTGGCGGCGGGTATCGGCCACGAATATCGTGCGGGCCCGGTACGCGCAGTGCTCGAGTCACTTAAGGCAGAAACAGAGGAGAGCACCTGATGCAGGATGTCTTTATTTGCGATTACATTCGAACACCGATTGGCCGCTACGGCGGTGCACTGTCGTCGATTCGAACAGACGATCTGGCGGCTCTACCGTTAAAGGCCTTGATGTCACGTTATTCATCAATGGATTGGGGCTCGCTGGGTGATGTCATCTACGGGTGTGCCAATCAAGCTGGCGAAGATAACCGTTCGGTGGCACGCATGGCGCTGTTGTTAGCGGGGCTGCCGGAGAGCGTATCGGGTACCACCATCAATCGGCTCTGTGGCTCTGGAATGGATGCCGTACTCGCAGGGTACCGCCAGATTGCCTTAGGCGAGAGCGATTTGGCTATTGCCGGGGGCGTAGAGAGCATGAGCCGTGCGCCATTCGTGATGCCTAAAGCGATGTCACCATTTTCACGTCAGGCCTCAATTGAAGATACCACCATCGGTTGGCGTTTCATTAACCCACTGATGCAGAAGCGTTTCGGTACTGATGCCATGCCGGAAACGGCCGAGAACGTGGCGGCGGACTTCGCCATCTCACGTGCAGATCAAGATGCTTTTGCCCTACGCAGTCAACAGCGTACGGCGGTCGCGATGCGTGAAGGCTGGCATGCCAACGAGATCATTCCAGTAAGCGTACCGCAGCGCAAGGGTGACCCGCTGATTATCGACTCCGATGAGCATCCTCGGCAAACCTCAATCGAAAAACTGGCGGCATTGTCGACGCCCTTTCGCAGCGATGGCAGCGTCACCGCTGGTAATGCCTCCGGCGTTAACGATGGTGCCGCGGCGCTGGTGTTGGCCAGTGAAGCCGGTATCGCGCGTCACGGTTTAAAGCCACTGGCGCGAATCGTTGGCGGTGCTACCGCTGGCGTACCACCCCGCATCATGGGTATGGGGCCTGCGCCAGCGACGGAAAAATTATGCGAACGATTGAAACTAACGCCCCGTGATTTCGATGTCATCGAACTCAACGAAGCCTTTGCTAGCCAGGCGCTGGCCGTACTGCGTCGATTAGGCCTGCCCGACGATGCGGAGCACGTTAATGCATACGGCGGTGCGATTGCGCTGGGTCACCCGCTGGGCATGTCCGGAGCACGGATCACCGGAACCGCAGCACGCAGACTGGCGGAAAATGGCGGAAAGAGAGCGCTGGCTACGATGTGTATTGGGGTCGGTCAGGGAATTTCAATCGCGCTCGAAGCGGTTTGAGCTTTTTAAATCAGCCAATAATTTTGACGAATAGGAATACCGCATGGGACTGGATATTGCGTTTAACAACGGTGTGGCCGAAATCACCATCAATTGCCCGCCTGTCAACGCTATTACGCTGGATATATATCAGCAGATCGGTGAAGCCTTTGAGGTCGCTGAAACTTGGCAAAATATCCACTGTATCGTTTTCACCGGCGCGGGTACTCGCGCTTTCTGCGCAGGCTTGGATCTCAACGAGTTTCTCGCTGCCACGATTGAAGAAGATCCGGCGCGAGCACGGATCGTACGTCGCTGCTTTGCCTCGATTCGCGAGGCAGCCATCCCAACGATTGCAGCAGTGAACGGGCCAGCACTAGGGGCTGGAACGGTACTGGCATCAGTTTGTGACATTCGCATTGCCGCTGAAACGGCTCGCTTCGGAATGCCGGAAATCAATGTAGGGCGCTGTGGTGGTGCGGCACACATGGGTCGGCATCTTCCGCAAGGAATGTTGCGGAAGATGTTCTTCACTGGCGAGCCGATTGATGCCCAGGAAGCCTGGCGTTTGGGTTTCGTACAAGAGGTTACGTCGCCAGAAGACCTGATGGAAACCGCCCGTGCTTTGGCAATGAAAATCGCCGCCAAAGCGCCTCTTGGGCTGCGTTATGGCAAGCAGGCGCTCAATCAGATCGAATTTCTGCCCGTGGATGAAGGGTATGCCATCGAACAACGCTTCAGCACTCTATTGATGGCGACCGAAGATGCCCGCGAAGCGACACGCTCGGTTGTTGAAAAACGCAAACCGGAATTCAGGGGGCGCTAATGCTAACGGCAAATATCAACGGTACACAGCTTGCTTACCAGGTTGAAGAAGTTTCACCCGACGCCCCTTGGATCGTATTCGGTAACTCCCTAGTGACCAATTTGTCCGTTTGGGGAGCCCAGGCAGAAGCCTTAAGGGGTCACTGCAACGTGCTGCGCTACGATCAGCGCGGGCATGGTGATTCGGCATTATCGCCAGTACCTGTCGATTTTAATCTGTTGGGAAGCGATCTGCTGAGGCTGCTTGACCAATGCGGTATCCAACGTTGTGTTTACGTTGGGTTATCCATGGGGGTTCCGACTGGCTTGGCAGCTTATAGCGAGGCGCCGGAACGTTTTGAAGCACTGGTCTTTATGGACGGGCAGGCGAGCTCGGCACCCAATGCGATTGAGACTTGGGGTGAGCGTATCGACTTCGCCCAAGAAAAAGGAATGTTGAATTTCGCTCAAGCAACGGCACAGCGCTGGCTAACGCCTGATAGTCACGCTGAACGACTGGGCCCGCTTGAACGCATGATTTCAGCGACGCCACTGGAAGGATTTGTTGCTGGCGCGACAGCCCTCCAGAAGTATGACTATGCCGAGGTAATTAAGCAGATCGATTGCCCCGTGCAATGCATCGCCGGTGCTGAGGACGGCAAAATGCCGGAGAACTTGCGTGGCTTGGCCGCTCAACTGGAAGGCGCGGATTTTGAGGCTATTGATAATGCCGGTCATGTTCCTTGTTTCGAACAGCCAGCGGCGGTCAATCGTGTGCTGACTGGCTTTCTACAGCGTGTGGGAGCTTGGCAATGAGCATGAAGCTGCATTGGTCGCCGCGCTCGCCATTCGTGCGCAAGGTGATGATCGTTTTGGATGAAGCAGGCCTTGATGAGCAGGTCGAGCGGGTGCGCTCGGTCGTCGCCATGGCCTCTCCGCCTAATCCGGATGTGTTGTCAGACAATCCGTTAGCGAAAATTCCTACGCTGGTCACCGAGCAGGGCATGGCGCTGTTCGATAGTCGAGTCATCTGTGAGTATCTCGATCATCAGTCACACGCAGGACTCTTTCCTGACGCCATGGATGTGCGTATCCAACAGTTGCGCTGGCAGGCATTGGCCGATGGGTTGACCGATATTCTGCTGCTTTGGCGCAACGAGCTACACCGAGATGGCGGTCCATGGCAGGTTGTCTGCGATGGCTACGAGACCAAGGTAAAAGCGACGATGGCGCAACTCGACCAAGAAGCCAAGGCGCTGAGTGCAACGGGCTTTGGTATTGGCCATGTGGCACTGGTCTGCGCCTTGGGTCAGCTTGACTTCCGGTGGTCTGGCAGTGGTTGGGAGCAGCGTTTTCCGGCCCTGTTTACGGTGTATCAGGATCTTTGTCAGCGCCCATCTGTCGCGGCTCACCCTATCGTTGACGATGCTCCCGCGGGAGATGACGTCAGCGTTCTGCAATTTTAATAGGAGTTCGATATGTCAGGACCGCTTTCACATATTCGCGTGCTTGATCTGAGCCGCATCATGGCAGGCCCATGGGCCGGACAGATTCTTGCCGACCTGGGGGCTGAAGTCATCAAGGTCGAGCGCGCCGGGGTAGGCGATGATACGCGTCGCTGGGGCCCTCCCTTTCTGAAGTCTGAGTCCGGGGAAGAAACTCAGGAGTCCGGCTACTATCTGTCGGTAAATCGCGGCAAAAAATCTGTCGAGGTGGATATCACGTCTGAGACTGGCCAGGCAAATATTCGTGAACTCGCCCGCACCTCGGACATTTTACTCGAGAACTTCAAGGTGGGAACGTTGGAGCGTTATGGCTTGGGCGCTGAGCAGCTGCACGAGGTCAACCCCGATCTGATCTACTGCTCTATTACCGGTTTTGGCCAGGATGGCCCCAGGGCCAATGATGTCGCTTACGATTTCATGATCCAGGCGATGGGCGGGCTTATGAGTGTCACCGGCGTGCCAGATGGCGAGCCGGGCGAGGGGCCGCAGAAAGTCGGTGTGCCAATCGTCGACATCATGACCGGGATGTACAGCGTCATTTCGGTACTGGCAGCGCTAGCTAATCGCAGTCAGAACGGGGGAGGAGAGCAGGTCGATATCGCCATGCTCGACGTCGCCACAGCGATGCTGGCGAACCAGGCGATGAACCACCTAGTATCTGGCAACACGCCAACCCGCAAGGGGAATAAACATCCCAATATTCAGCCGCAGGATGTATTTCCGGTACGCGATGGTTATCTCGTGTTGGCGGTTGGCAACGACGAGCAGTTCGTGCGCTTCGCCAAGGCTATCGGTAAGCCCGAACTCTCGGAAGACCCACGCTATGCCACCAATGCAGAGCGTGTGAATAACCTTGATGCGCTGCATCCTTTGATCAGTGAGCGTCTTCGCGAGAAGGATCTAGCGGATTGGCTGGCCGCGTTTCAGGAGCTCAAGGTTCCCTGCGGCCCGATTAATACGGTGCCGATGGTGCTGGACGAGCCACAAATCAAGCACCGCCAGATGCTGCGCTATCTACCTCATCCGCTGGCTGGCAAAGTGCCTCAAGTGGTCTCTCCCATGCGTTTCAAGGCATCACCTTTATCGTTTGATAACGCGCCACCTCTGCTGGGCGAACACAATGATGAAATTCTGAAGCCGCTTGGTATTGGTAAGGAGAATAAATGAACGGTGCTAAACGAATAAGCTTTCCGACACCGGAAACGATGACCGAAGCTCAGCTTGAAGTTTATGAACAAATCGTCTCTGGCCCGCGTCGTACGCTGGTCGGGCCGCTTCGAGCTGCGCTGCATAATCCAGTCCTGGCAGATCGCTGGCAACGATTGGGTCAGGTGCTGCGTTTCGAAACCTCGATCCCGACGCATCTGAACGAGTTGGCCATCTTAGTAACCGCTCGCCGCTGGAACAGCGAATTGGAGTGGGCGATACACGCCGGCGATGCAGATCGCGCGGGCTTATCCTCTGAGATCGCCGCCGCTATCCGTACCTGCTCGTTGCCCGATTTTGGCGAGGACGACGCGGCGCGGGAGATCTACGAATTTTCTCGCCAAGTCCTGCAGCAGGGCGACATCGAGGACGATGTCTATCAGGCCATCGTCGTGCGCTGGGGAGAGGTGGGGGCTGTCGAGTTGACCGCAGTAATTGGCTATTACTCGATGGTTGCGATGACACTGAACGTGCATCGCATTCCTTTACCAGACGGCGTCACCGCATCGCTGCCCGGCTCACCGATGACGCTGGCACAAATGCCGGCAGCAGATACAGCTGTTTAACGTTTTAAAGTCGCAGTGTCAGTGAGGCGCGGCTTTGAGCATCTAGCCAACCGAGATATTCTGAGCAGCGAGCAGGAGGTCATAATGAAGTGCACGACACGCTGGGTGCTGTCGACGTCGACCGTCTGTGTCGCGATGTTGCCGCAAATTGCAGTGGCGAATTCTGATGCCTGCGCCAGTTTGGTTGTTCAGTCCACTGACCGGTTGGAGATCGTTGCGACGACCTGGGTTGAGGCTGGAGCCGACCATGACACCAATGCCGATCTACCCGCTTACTGCAGAGTCGATAGAATTATAGACGCTCATCTCGGTGCAGGAGACCGCCCGCTCGGCCAAAAATTTGACCTGCGGATGCCGGATAATTGGAACGGTCGGTTCTACTTTCAAGGTGGCGGGGGGCTCGACGGGCGAGTTCGCCCTGCTATCGGCAGCGGGCAGCCTGACGGGAACACGCCTGCTTTGGCCGAAGGTTACACGGTTATCTCAACCAATGCGGGCCACGACTATCCAGACGGTTCCTTCGGATTCGACACGGAAGCACGAGAGGTCTGGGGTTACCGAGCGATTGAGGATGTGACCCTGGCCGGCAAATCGCTGGTCAGCGCGTATTTTGGCGAGGATCCGCATCATTCTTATCTTGTCGGCTGCTCGAACGGCGGACGGCAAGGCATGATGGCCAGCCAGCGCTATCCGGACCTATACGACGGCATTGTCGCGGGTGCTCCGGTCTTCCGTCTGAGTCGATCCCATATCGACACAGCCTGGGGGCTCCAGAACCTCACGGCGATCGCGCCCGAGAATGATGACGGCGACCCTATTCTTGCCCGAGCTTATAGCGACGCCAATCTTGCGCTGCTGTCGGATGACATCCTCGCAGCCTGCGACGGGCTTGACGGGCTCGAGGACGGACTGGTCTCGGACGTAGGGCAGTGTGACTACGATCCTGCCCGCCTACAATGTAACGGCGACAAGAACGAGAGTTGTCTTTCAACGGATCAAGTGCGGGTGATGCAGACCATCCATTCTGGCTCCCACGATAGCGCAGGCCATGCGTGGTACGTGCCATGGCCCTTTGACCCGGGTATCGCCGATGAAGGCTGGCGCAGATGGCGTCTTGGTGATTCCGAAACGAAAGAGCCCAATGCGATCAAGGCGGGTCTCAGCAACAACGGGATTAAACACGTCTTCATCACGCCGGCCGATGGCGATTTTGACATCCAGAATTTTGACTTTGATACCGATCCCCTGAGGATGGAGGCCTCTGCCGACTTTGCTGACGCCGTGTCTGCCGACTTGTCAGCCTTTCGCGATAGGGGAGGCAAGATCCTGATATATCATGGCGCGAGCGATCCAGCCACATCAGCCTTCGACACAGCACGCTACTACGATAAATTGACGCAAGAGTCGGGTGGGCTCGCAGCCACGACAGACTTCGCAAGGCTGTTCTTGGTTCCCAGTATGGGGCATTGCCGGGGCGGCACAGGTCTCGATGAGTTCGATGCACTGGCCGCCATCGTTGCCTGGGTTGAGGAAAATGACGCCCCCGAAACCTTGACGGCTAGTAGCACCGAGATGCCAAGCATAACGTGGCCTCTCTGCCCCTATCCGACCACTGCCTTTTATGATGGCTCAGGTAATACTAATAGCGCAGGCAGCTTTTCCTGCACATGAACCGGTCGGATCGGCTGGTTCTGCCGCCGATCTGACTAAGCGAAAGGGAACATAGATACGATGTTCTACGACCCTCGTACCGAATCCCACGGATTGCCCCACAACCCTTGGCTTGCCCTGATCGTGCCTCGGCCAATTGGTTGGGTTTCGACCTTATCGGTGGACGGCACGCCCAACCTTGCGCCCTACAGCTGCTTCAATGCGATTTCTTCGAAGCCACCTTTCGTCATGTTTTCGTCCGATAGCCCCAAAGACAGCGCGACCAATGCTGAGAAAACAGGCGTCTTTTGTATCAACATCGCCACCTATGCGTTGCGTGAGGCGATGAATCAAAGTGCAGCCGCCTACCCATCAGAGGTCGATGAATTTGAAGCTTCAGGCCTCACCGCCGAGCCCTGTCGAAACATTCCTTGCGTCCGGGTCAAAGAGTCCCCAGTGAGTATCGAATGTCGCCTGTCACAACTGATTACCTTGACGCCCTCGACCGGCGAGCAGTGCACCAACCGTGTTGTTATCGGCGAGGTGATCGGTATTCATATAGACGAGTCGATTCTGCGTGAAGGGCTTGTCGATGTAGAGCTCTTACGACCACTTGGCCGGATGGGTTATCGCGAATATACAGTTCCACCGCGCTCTTTTGAGATGCTGCGGCCCGTACTGGATTAAGTCTCGGCATCAGGCGCATCCAAAACGCGAACCCTAAATGAGCACGCATGAGCAATTATGAAAGTCTTATCTTGAATGTGGCAGATTATATTTCCACTATTACCATCAAACGCCCGCCAATGGACGGAAACAGATCTGCCTATCGCGAGTGACCATTTGTTTGAATTTTCTAACGGTTGATGATGTAGAGCCAGATCAAATAATCTTCCATCCTGATCATGAGTCTATAGAATAGCTTTATAGATGATAATTTGCTCATAACGCTGATGGGAGACATTTGTCATGCAGAAGTCTGGAAGCACAGCTGAGCTTTTGGGTAAAAGTGCAGTGGCTCGTTATATACAGTTAGCAGGATTGTTTCGACGCCTAATTGTAGCCGGCGAGTGGCGAGTTGGAAGTCAAATTCCTACGGTTGCGGAGCTCTCCAGTGAGTATCAAGTCGCGAATATGACCATTCGACAAGCTTTAACCCAGCTGGAAAGAGAAGGGCTGATTGAGCGCTTTCGAGCCAAAGGTACTTTTGTCCGCAAGCGCCCTGGGCAGGATCTTTGGTGTGAAGTACAGACAGACTGGAACGGTATGTTGATGTCGCGTGCAAACGCAAAAATTTCCGTTTTGTCTGATCAACATGGGACAACGCTTGATCAATCGCTACTTGAGTACGGTAGTGTTGCGCCTGCTTATAGGCACTTAAGGCGACTGCATACTCGGGAAGAAACTCCCTTTTTGATTGCCGATGTCTACATCGATGAAAGGCTACGCTCATTAATTCCAGAGGAGAGGTACACCACAACGACAGCGATGCGCTTAGTATCGGAACTGCCAGGCGTAAAAATTGTTGATGCACGACAGATTCTGTCTATTGGGGAGGCGGACCCAGAAACAGCATCATATTTAGAGATTTCATTGGGCGCTCCTATTGCGGTTGTTCAGCGCTTGGCAATCGATGATCAGGGTGTTCTGATTTTGGTGGCTAATGGACTTTATCGTGGAGATAAGGTGCGTATTGATATGAAATTACTCAAATAAAAAAACAACATCAAGAAAGTGGCCTCGCTAATCTGAAAAGGAGCGAATGATGGACAGTATCGGACAGCCTATTATCGGTGTTGGCGCTATTCTTGTCCGGCCTGACGGATCAGTACTGCTTGGGTACCGCGATAAGCTCGGTGAATCGCCAAGCTGGTGCTTACCAGGTGGCCATGTTGATGCGGGGGAGTCATTTGAGATGGCTGCTGTTCGCGAAATTGCAGAAGAAACGGGGATTTCCGAGCTGCAACGTGTGAAGATACTGGCGATAACCCAACACCTGAGTAGCTCAGTCTCTACAGTTACCGGTGCAGTGTTAGTTACGGTGAAGCAGGATGCCGAAGCAGCATTGCTTGAGCCAGAGGTGTTTACTCAATGGCGCTGGTTTAGCTCCGGCGCTCTTCCCTCGCCGTTATTCGCGGCAAGTCAGGCGGTATTGTCATATTGGCTTGGCGATGAGTCGCCAAGCGGCTGGGAGACATATCCTATCGCTCAAGCAGAGTGAGTTTTGCTATGTAGAGCGCAAGCTTTCCATCGGCACAGACGTATCAAACTTATGCCGCTTACGCGACAGTAGCGTGCGGAACTTGCGCAGATTATCATCGCCATAGAGCACGCGATCACAAAAGCTGTCGTACTCATCTAAATCAGCGACTGTCACTATCAATACAAAATCACACTCGCCGGTTACCTGATAGCACTGCTTCACTTCAGGGGCGCTCAGCGCTGTTGTTAAAAAACGCTGGTAGAGTGATTTGTTATCCCTCTCCATGGTGACTTCTACCACCATGTGCAAGCACTGCCCCAAGGCGTCAGGGTTGAGTAGTGCTACCTCCCGTTCAATGATTCCAGCGTCGCGTAATCGATTAACGCGCTTTAAACAGGCCGAGGGCGAAAGCCCTATCGCATCCGCTAGCGCCTGGTTGGTCAGGCTGGAGTTACGCTGAAGCTGGTCAAGGATTCGTCGATCAATGGCGTCCATGAAATAAAATGTCCTTTCTGAGCTCATAAAGAACGAATAGTGATTGTTAGTGCGGAATTGAAAAGAATATTCTGCATCTGCCCCATTATCATAACCGTTGTTCAAATGATGGCAACGGGGGCTTGATGCAGATAAAAATTCATCATCTATGGGCTTGGGTAACTCACCTATTACAAGACGCGCTGCGCGTGTACCTGACGCTGCTCAAAATCCTGATTCCAGCATTGCTTATCGTCAAAGCATTAGAGCTCTTGGGTGTTATCGGCTGGCTGGGAAAGGTATTAGCTCCCTTAATGAGCATACTCGGTTTGCCCGAGCAGTTGGGCGTTGTGTGGGCGGCGGCGCTCTTTACCAACTTGTACACCGCCATTGCGGTATTTCTTCAAGTAGCTGGTGATATGCACTTGAGTGCCGAGCAAGTGACAGTGCTGGGTGCATTAATGCTGGTAGGGCACTCAATTCCTGTTGAGGGGGCCGTTGCCAAGCGCGCTGGCGTACCTTGGTGGGCTACGTTAGTCCTGCGCGTAGGTGGGGCTTTGCTGCTTGCTTGGCTCTTGCACTGCTTCTATTCGTATTTTGGTTTGTTGCAAGCGCCAGTAGCATTGGTATGGCAACCAAGCTTGTCGACAGCGCCAACGCTAAGCAGTTGGGCTATTGCACAGCTTGAAACGCTAGCGCTTATCTTTGTGATTATTTTAACGCTGATTGTGCTCCTAAAACTTCTGAAAAAGCTCGGCCTGGAGCGCTGGATTCATCTTGGCTTGCTACCGCTACTCAAGCTATTAGGTATTGGCCGTTCGGCAGCGAATGTAACGGTGATTGGTTTTACGTTGGGATTAAGCTATGGCGCAGGGCTGCTGATTCGGGATGTGCAAAATGGCGTCCTCAGCAAGCGCGATAGCACGCTTGCACTATGCTTTCTCGGCCTCTGCCATAGCGTTATAGAAGACACGCTGCTGATCTTGATGCTCGGGGCCGATATAGCGGGCATTTTATGGGCACGGCTACTCTTTGCTGTTATTGTCACCGCGATGATTGCCCGTTGGCCCGCAACTACAATCAATAGGGCGCTACACCGGCTGCCGTAAGCGTAAAATGGATAGGCCCAATCCGATAAAAGCACTACCCATCAGGCGATTGACCCATGTCACCCGCGAGCGACTGCTCAGCCAGCGGGCGAGATGCTTGGCAAGGGTGCCGTAGGTCATCAAGGTGACAAAGGAGAGTGCCATGAAGGTACCTACCATGATGGAGAACTGAGGAAGCAAGGCGCGCTGCGTATCCAAAAACTGTGGAAACAGGGCAGTGAAGAACAGGATCGCCTTAGGGTTGCTCATGGCGACCAGTACACCTTCACTGACAGTGCGCCATCTGGGAGTGGGGTTTGCCGGGCTGGTTGAGACCGCAAGGGAGGTTTTGCTCCGCCACTGACGAATGCCCAGGTAGATCAAGTAGGCTGCGCCGCCCAGTTTAAGCAGGTTGAACAGCACTTCCGAGGCGTTCAACACCACCCCCAGCCCCAAGACTGCTGCACTGGCCAGTATGAGTAGGCCAGTGATATTCCCCAGCGACGAAAGCGCCACGCGCTTGGCTCCTCCTGCCATGCCATTGCGCACCGCGACTAGAAAAGCGGGCCCGGGGCTGGCAATGCTGACCAGTGCCACGGCAACAAAAAGCAACCAAGTGGAAAGCAGCATGGGCGCATCTCCTGACGGGGTTGAAGTGACTCATCGCATTAATCCTAATGGATAACACCCGTGTAGACGACTCCTTATCAACCATTGGTAAGTTTATTGCCTCTCACTGCCTACCTGCTCTGCCATTAAGCACAAAAGCTCGTACATAACGGTAGCGCCAAGCAGGGCCGTGTTACCGCTGGGGTCGAAGGGTGGGGAGACTTCCACTACATCAGCGCCGATAAGCGGTAAACCTCGAAAGCCGCGCACTAGTTGAAGTGCTTGCAGGCTGGTGAGGCCACCTACTTCAGGGGTGCCGGTGCCAGGGGCGAAGGCGGGGTCGATGCTGTCGATATCGAAGGATAGATATACTGGGCCACTGCCTACAACGCGGCGTGCTTCGGCGACCGTCGCTTCAATGCCAAGCGTATCCACTTCCTCCATAAACATCACCCGCATGCCACTGGCATCGGAGTAGTCCCAGCCTTGAGTGGTGTTTTGGGCGCCACGAATACCAATTTGTACCGTGCGTTTGGCATCAATCAATCCATGTCCACAGGCAAGCCGGAAGGGGCCGCCGTGGTGAAATTTTGAGCCCTGAAACTCGTCCCAGGTGTCGGTATGAGCATCAATATGGATCAAGCCCACCGGGCCATCGGCTGCCAAGCCGCGCAGGATGGGATAGGTAATCGAATGGTCTCCACCAACGCTTAGCGGGATAACGCCTGCTCGGCGAATAGCTGAGTAATAAGCGGCAATATCATTAGAGACCTGCTCAAGGTCGTAGATCGATGAAAAGCGAACATCACCTATGTCGGCAATGCGTGCCTGAGCAAAAGGGTCTAGACGGGTAACATGATGCAGGCTGCGCATCATGCTTGACTGGTTGCGAATCTCCCGCGGGCCGTGGCGAGCGCCCGGGCGATTACTAACGCCGCCATCAAACGGAATGCCGACCAGGGCAATATCGAGTTCCTCTAACGATTCGGCTAGCGGCGCACGCAAGAAGCTGGCTATTTCACGATAGCGTGGCTCCTGATGCGGTAGGTAACTTTCGCCGGAGGCGGCATTGCGGCGAGTGCCGTCGGTGCCCTTGGCCATGTGGCTCTCCTTATCGGGTTAAGCTCGCCAGGCTGGCGGCCAGTAGCTGAGTACCTGCGATGGCATCACTGAGTTCGGTATGCTCATCGGGGTGGTGACTCAGGCCATCGCTGCAGGGCACAAAAAGCATCGCCGTTGGGCAGTGGTTGGCGAGGTGAATCGAATCGTGAAAGGCGCCGGATACTAATCGGGGTGCCGTAATCCCCAGTTCGTGGGCGGTGTCATCCAGCAGGGCGGTGAAGGTAGCGGGAAACGTGACGGGCTCAACGCGCGAGAGTGATGTCAGTGTTGCTTTACAGCCTGCCCAGGTCTGCTGGGCGAGAGCGTTGAATTCGGCTTCCAGCGCTTTTAGCGTCGCGGCTCCCGGGTGACGTAAATCAATAGTGAAGGTGACATGGTCGGGAATGGTGTTCACCGAGCCAGGGCTGACGGCAAACTTGCCAATGGTAAAACGCACGCGGTCTTCGCTATCCCGGGCGGCCTCCCGCAGCGCGGTTGCCAGCGCACAGGCGCCTTCTAATGCATCGCGGCGCATGGCGCTCGGGGTGGTGCCTGCATGGTTGGCGCTTCCGGAAACGGTGACTTCAAACCAACTGACCCCCTGAATACCTTCGACCACGCCCACGGCAGGCCCTTCACGTTCCAGAATCGGGCCTTGTTCAATATGCAGCTCAAGAAAGGCGTGCATCGGCGTTGCCAGCGGGCGGCGGGGAACGCCTGCAGCGTCCAGTTCGGCCAAGCAAATATCCAGGGCGTGTCCCAGACTGACGCCGTCGCTGTCTTCGATCTGGCGGGTTTCCTCCAAACTACGTACACCACAGAATACCGCCGAACCCGAGGTGCCAGGGGAAAACCGCGCCCCCTCTTCATTGGTCCAGCTCACCAGCGATAGCGGGCGGCGCGGTGTAAAACCAACCTGTTTCAGTGCACGTAGTGCCTCGAGTCCTGCCAGCACGCCCAGCGCGCCATCGTACTTGCCACCCGCCGGTTGGCTATCCAAATGACTACCGGTGACGACAGGTTCAAGCGAGGGATCACTGCCAGGTACATCAATAAAAACGTTACCGATAGCGTCTACGCTGGCTTTTGCACCCAGGGCGCTTGCCTGCTCGATCAACCAAAGCCGGGCGCGGGTGTCGTTATCATCAAGCGCCAAACGCGCCACGCCGCCATCTGAACGGCCGCCTATCATCGCTACGTTTGCCAGGTCATTGGCCAGGCGTTCTGGACTTACCGCTGCGGCGATAGTCGCCAGGTCGATAGCGGGCTTGTCGGTTGGCTCATTAAGGCGGCTTGTCATCAGGCTCTCCTGGGCGATGTTTATTCGTAGACTTCGAAATGTACCTCGACAGGTACACAGTCTGCTCCATTGATGGGAATAATGTCTTGGGGGCAGGCGGACATGGCGACGATACAGTCCATCTCGGCGCGTAGTTCCACATAGTCACCGGGTTTGGAAACGGGTGGGCACCAGTCGACTTTCATCTGGTCATTGACCGGAATGTTCATCCATAGGTTGAGTGGCTGGGGTACCTCGGGAGTGACAACGCCTATCGCTTTCATCGCTAACCGCAGGTTGTCGGCGCAGCTGTCGTGGTAGCCCTCAACGCCCAGCGTCATATAACGGAACAGGTCGCAGGCGGCCATTAGCGTGTCGTGGATACCCGGCGACGTGTCGGCGGTGAGGGTCATGATCGGGCGGCGGCGGTTACTTATCAGTGGGTCACCTACCTGGGGAATCAGGGCGCTCAACCAGGCACGCCCGTGCTCCCAAGACATGAACTCGTTGATGTTATCGGTGCTAAACGCCCAGGTGTCGCACACTTGGGTACCGTGGGTATTAATAATGCGGATGGTTTGGCCGGCTTTTAGACGCACCGCTCGGCCGCCACGGGCGGCGACTTCGTAGCGCTCGCCGAGCACTGGTGTGCCGTCGGGGGAGATGGGGTTGTCTAAGCTGTGGTTGTGACCGCAGGGCTCGCTGTTACTGCGCGGTAGTTGCTCAATGCGAGCGTGGTCAAAGCGTGTGTCAGTACTCATTTGAATCTCCAGGTGTGTTGTCGTGGTGTTAGCTAATCGGTACATGTAAGTCGAATCAGTCGATATGACGCTCGCGCCAGGTATTCAAAAACTGTTGCAGGCGCTCACTTTTCGGCTGGCGAAACAGCGTGGCGGGCGAGCCGCTTTCGACTATCCGACCTTGATCCATAAAGATCACTCGGTCGGCCACTTTGGCGGCGAAGCCCATTTCGTGAGTAACGATCACCATGGTCATGCCGTCGCTGGCCAGCGCTTTCATTACATCAAGCACTTCGCCCACTAGTTCTGGGTCAAGCGCCGAGGTGGGTTCATCAAAGAACATCACTCGGGGTTTCATAGCGAGTGCCCGGGCGATGGCCACACGTTGTTTCTGGCCACCGGAAAGGCTCTCAGGAAAGTGACCCGCGCGATCGGCAAGCCCAACCTGCTCGAGCATGGCCATGCCTTCAATGTCTGCATCTTGGCGTGACAGGCCATTCACCAAGCGCAGCGCTTCGGTGACGTTCTCCAGCGCGGTACGATGGGGCCAGAGATGAAAGTGTTGGAATACCATGCCCACCGGGGCGCGCACTTCATCGACGCGTTTTTCACTGGTACGAACGCGTTTACCGGCGCGGTCTTCATAGCCCAACAGCTGGCCGTCGATGTAGACGCTGCCGTGATCGTAGGGCTCTAAAAATGCCAGGCAGCGCAGCAGCGTTGATTTGCCGGAACCGAAAGGGCCAATGACGCAGACCACCTCGGAGGGCGCAAGGCTGAAGTCGATGTTGGTCAGCACTTCCAAGTCGCCGAACTGTTTGCTGATGCCGTGTGCTTCAACCATCGCTTTTTGACGGGAAGAGGATGCGGGCAAGTGTGTTTCAGCCGTTGGCATGGATCGCTCCTGGTTGGGCAGCTTGGCGCGGTTGACGATTGGCTAAGCGTTTTTCCAGCGCATAGCCTCCCCGGGCAATCAGTTCAATCATTAACCAGTAGAGTAGGGCGACCGCCAGATAGGGCTCGATCACCTGAAAGGTTTGGTTAACGATGGTGGTAGCGTTTTTGGTGAGGTCGTCCACTGAGATGATTGAAATCAGGGCGGACTCTTTCACCAAAATAATCAGCTGGTTGGTACTCGGAGGAACGATTAAACGAGCCATTTGGGGAATCTGAATACGAATTAGCGTGTGCCAAGGGGAGATCCCCAGCATGCGTGCTGCCTCAAGTTGGCCCTTAGCAATCGACTTGAAGCCACCACGATAAATTTCCGCAAAGTATCCTGCGCCATACAAGCCAATGCCGGCGACTCCAGCAATCTCGGCATCCAACCGCAGGCCAATACTGGGGCCACCGTAATAAAGTAAAAACAGCAGGATCAGCAGCGGCGTGCCGCGGCAAACCTCCACATAACAGGCCACCGGGTAGCCGAAAAGGCGAGGGTTAGCTAAGCGTAGCGCTGCGAGTACCAGGCCGAGCGAAAGTGCCAGCAGGCAGCCTAAAAAACAGATCCATAGCGTATTCCACAAGCCTTGCAGAATCAGGCCACGCGCTTCCCATAGCAGGGCAATATCTAACATAGCGGACACTCCCCTATTCGGTGGCTAGGCCGCCGGTCATGCGGCGTTCTAAGTAAGCGCTGATTCGCGCCAGCACAAGATTGACGGCAAGATAAAGCACGGCAGCGGCAAGATAGGTTTCCAGTGGCTGAAAAGTGCGCGAAGCGATTTGCTCACTCACCCGCATAAGCTCAGTGACCGCAATCACCGAGATCAGCGATGAATTTTTGAGAATGGTAATGATCTCGTTGGTTAGCGGCGGCAAGGTAAGACGCAATACCTGGGGCATGATGATGCGCCGCCTGGTTTGCCACGCCGAAATACCCGCCATACGCGCCGCTTCTATTTGCCCAGCGGGAATATGGCTGATGCCACTGCGGAAAATTTCTGCCTGAAAGGCGGTGGTATTCAGCGTTAAGGTCAAAATGGCGGCTGAAATAGGCGCGATCTCAATGCCTATCTCGGGCAGCAAATAGTAGACCAGCAGTAGTTGCAGCAAGATGGGGGTGCCACGCCAAAAGCTGCGGTAAAGCCCACAGGGCCAGCGCACCAGACGGTAGCGACTGGTTAAGCCAAAGGCCAGCAACACGCCTAATACCAAGCCCAGTGCGATGGCGCAAAGCGAGACCACCAAGGTGGTGGTCAAGCCCTTAAGCAGCACAGGGTAGTGGTTGAGTAAAATCTCAAACATGGTGCACCCTTAGAGAGAAGAGAATCGTCTTAGCGAACTGCGCGGCGTGTTACTCGGCCGCTGGCAGTTCTAAAGGCAGATCCATCGGGCCGCCGAACCATTTCTCTTGTAGCTCTTTCAGAGTGCCGTCTTCATTGAGGCGTTGAATTTGCTCATCCATAAAGGCATTTAGCGAGGCGCTCTCTTCGTCATTACGACCTGCCCAACTAAAGTAAACCGGGTCACCAAAGGTGCCGACCACTTCAAATACCTCGGGGCGGGTGCGCTCGGCTTCGAGCAAATTGGGCAGGCTGTTAATCACCACATCAACGCGGCCGGTACCCAGCTCGGCGTATGCCTCGTCAACGCCTGTGTAAGTGCGGATATCTTCAACAGGGGTGCCCGCTTCCTCAAGCTCGGCGGCCAAGGCTTCTAGCGCCTCAAGTTGAGCAGAACCCGCTTGAGCGGCGGCTACTTTGCCGGCGATATCCTCAGGTGAGTTGATACCCTCTTCGCCCGCGCGTTTTAGAATCGCCATAGTGGCATCGGCAATCGGTGCGCTGAGGTGATACCGCTCCATGCGCTCAGGTGTGGCGGTGACCGAGGTGATCACGTAATCAAAGCGCTCGCGCTCAAGGCCCGGCAGAATACCTTGCCAGGGAAGATCCATACGGATCAGCTCGACCCCCTCAAGCTCGGGCATGATGTATTCCATGATATCGGCGGAGTAGCCAACAATCTCACCCTCTTCAATGTATTCAAACGGGGCGAAGCGCGCTTCAGTGCCGACAGTAAAGGTGCCGTCTGAGCGAATATCGTCAAGCAAATCACTGTGCGCAGTAGAGGCAAAGCTAACGCCAAGTAAGAGGCCTGCGGTAATCGTCGGGATGCGTTGCATGGGGATGCTCCTCGGAGTGGTGATACTCGAATCAAAAGGCGAAGGCCCGTTGAACAACAACCCCTTGAGTAAAGCAGGCGTTATGCAACAATAAAACTGCTATCTTTCGATGTTTGTACCCGTTTTATTGATGTGAATTGCACTAACGTAGAGCACTCTAATGAAACTCTCAGCTGCCGATCTTAAAAGCCTCTCTGTATTCCTTGCCGTGACTGAGCATCGCGGTTTTGCGGGCGCGCAAACGGCGCTGCATATGAGTCAGTCCGCTGTGAGTTTTCATATCCGGGCACTTGAAGAGCGGGTAGGCTTCACTGTATGCCGACGAGGGCGACAGGGGTTTGAGCTCACTGAGCGGGGCACAATGGTGTATGAGCGTGCCAAGGTGTTGCTTGCCTCCGTTGATGATTTTGATAGCGAGATGAGCGAGCTGCGCAGCTCCGTTTACGGCACGCTGCGTTTAGGTGTTGTCGATAACACCATTATGGATGTGGATCTTGATCTGCAGGGGGTGATTGGCGAATTTCTGCGCAAGAACCCTAAAGCGCGTCTCAACATTACGGTAGGCAGTCCTGATCGCCTGATTGGTGAGATTGCCAATGGTGAAGTACAGCTCGGCATCTTACCGGAAATGGCACAAATTGAAGGCCTGCAGCATCGTCAGGTTTACACCGAAGTGCATGGCATCTACTGCGCAAAACGGCATCCGTTGTTTGCCCGTGATAGCGATCAGCTAACGATAGAAGAAGTGATCAATCACCCCTTTGTGGTGCGGCCCTATGCCAACCTGCAAGAGCTTAAGAGTTTTCCCAATGCCCAGGTGGGCGCCCATGCCTCCAATATGGAAGCCCAGGCTCTGCTGATATTGAGTGGCCACTTTATCGGTAACTTGCCCCGCTACTATGCCAACCACTGGGTGGAGCGGGGCGAGCTCAAAGCGCTGCTGCCAGATCAGGTCGAAATCGCGTCGCCGTTTTGTGTCGTTACCCGAGCGGGGCGACGCCCCTCGCTTATCGTGCGAACCTTTATTCAGGAACTGGTAGCAAGGCTTTGGCAGCAGTCACATTTGGTTGAGGCATATAAGGGGGATGAGCTTTTTAAAACCTCACCGACGCCTGAAAGCTAACTTCCAGCGGGTCGCCGACCACTAAAAGGAGGTCTCAGGCGATTCGTAGGGAGGAGCCAACAGCTCCAGCTTATGGGGTGACTTATTATACAAAGTGGGCTCCTGATCCAATCGCTCGGCCATAAAACTGATAAAAGCACTAAGCTTCGGCGGCAGGTACCGAGTCGGTGGATAAAGCACCCAGGCCTCACCACAATAATAGCTGGTCTTGAACTCCCATTCCGGAAGTACTTGGACGATATGCCCCTGCTGCAACGCATAGCGAGCGGTGAAGTACGGCAAGCTGCCAATGCCAAGGTGTTGCAACACCGTATCCAGCCTTGCACCAGTGTGATTGACCGCATAGCGGCCATGCACATTGACGCTCACGTTCTTGCCGTTGCGCTGGAATTTCCAACGGGAATCACCGGGCTCCTCGCCCAGAAAAATGCAATTGTGCACTTTCAGATCGTGCGGGTGCGCTGGTGTGCCTTGACGCTTGAGATAGTCCGGCGTCGCGCAAAGCATGTGGTCGATGTCAATGAGCTTTCGCCCCATAAGACCTGGTGAAGGGCGATCAGTAATGCGGATTGCCAGATCCACCTGATCATCGATCAAGTCCACATAGCTATCCTTGAGCTGTAACAGAACATCGATTTTGGGATAACGCGCCAGGAAGTCAGGAATGTGGGGGTGGATGACAAAACGTCCTACCGCCTTCGGCACACTGACTCGTATTAGACCTTGTGGTTCTGGGTCGAACTGCCCGGAAACGGCCATCACGGCTTGCGCTGCGCTCACCATATCGACGCAACGTCTATGAACCTCATGCCCGCTTTCGCTCAGCCGCAGTTTGCGGGTCGTGCGCTGGAGCAGCCGGGTACCCAGCGCCTTCTCCAGGCGGGCAACCGAGCGGCTGATTGCCGAGGGTGTTGCGCCCAACTGGCGTGCCGCTTCTGAAAAGCTGCCGGTTTCGACCACCTTGACGAAGACTGCCATTTCGCCCAACAGGGCGACCATCTTATTTGTGCTCATGAGGCAAAAAATATTTGAATTTACGCTGGATTATCGCAGCTGCTCTTTATCAATACAATTGATAGTCGATGAGAGAGGAGCGGATATATGACACCGGATTATCTGGCGGAATTTCTCGCCCTGGCCGCCATCCACTTTCTTGCAGTCGTGGCGCCGGGGCCGGATTTCGCCGTTACGATTCGCCAGAGCGTGCTCTATGGGAGGCGTCTAGGCATCGCTACGGCGGTTGGCATTGGTGCCGGTATCTCGGTACATGTGATCTATACCTTGCTGGGGGTTGGCGCGTTGATGCACACAACCCCCTGGTTACTGAGTGCGGCCGAGTTAGTGGGCGGAGCCTACCTGTTATATCTCGGCATCATGTTCATCCGGCAGGCAGGCAAGCACACAGCCGAGTTGGCGCTGGATGCCGCAGCCGAGAGAGGGGCAAGGAGCTTTCGACAGTCGTTCGCGTTGGGGTTTCTGACTAATGCTACCAACCCCAAGGCGACGCTGTTTTTCCTGGCCGTGTTCACGACTGTGGTCAGTGATTCGACGCCATTGCGCATTCAAATGTTTTATGGCGGCTGGATGTGCCTGGTCAATGCCGGTTGGTTCGTGTTGGTCAGCCTTGTGTTCACCAGCCCGCCTGTTCGCGAGCGTTTTCTGCGTATTGGTCACTGGTTCGAGCGGTTAATGGGAGTGCTGCTCATCGCCTTTTCGATGCGTTTGTTGTGGGGGATCGGAGGGATAATGTAACGCCCGACGTACTGTATCGGGCGTATTCAAGCACTAGTCTTCCGGCTTTGGCAGCAGTCACATTTGGTTGAAGCCTACAAAGGCGATGAGTTGTTCAAAACTTAACCGACGCCTGAAGGCTGACTTCCAGCGGGTCGCCGACCACTACCCGTGTGCTTCCACCGCTTGAGGGGTAGTAAGTAGTATCGAACAGGTTCTTGGCGTTGAGCTGCAGGTGCAGGTTGTCGCCTAGCCAAGGGGTATCCCAGCCGATAAACGCATCGGCGACGGTGTAGGCGTCTAGCTGGAAACTATTGTCGGCATCGCCTTCGCGCTCACCCACGTAGCGTACCCCGCCGCCCAAGCGCCAGTTGCCCATTTCCGGGCCGGTATTCAGGTCGTGAGCCAAGTAAAGGCTTGCGGTGTGGCGTGCGGCGTTGGTTAGCCGGTTACCTTCGGTACCTTCGGTATCTTTCAACACCTCGGTATCGGTATAGGCGTAAGCGCCTAACAGCGAAAGCTGATCGGTCAACTGGCCGGAAACCGTTAGCTCCACACCCCGGGAGCCCGCTTCGCCTACCGTGCGGGTGACGCCGTTGTCGGAGACGGCGACATTCTCCTTGCGGATATCAAATAGCGCAGCGGCTAACGAGAGCTGGTCGTTCCATAGGTGTTTGACGCCGATCTCACTGCCCATACTGTGCTCAGGATCCAGCGTCTTGCCCGTATCGCTGTCGGCGCCATTGGGCACAAAGGCTTCGCTATAGCTGGCATAAACCGACGTATCCGGAGTCAGGCGATGCAGCAGGCTGACCGACGGCAGGAAAATATCGTCGCTGATATCGGTGGCGGTCACGAAGGGGCGGCCACGGCCACCAAACTGCTCATAGCGGGTATAGCGCCCGCCTAGCCCCAGCGTCCAGCGGTCGTTGAAGTGCCAACGGTCATTGAGATAAACGCCGGTCGTATTAATCTCATCCAAGCGGTTGCTTCGCGAGGTGTTAAGGCGATCGCTATCCAGATTAAGACCGCCGTAGCTCATATCATAAATATTCTGGTCGGTGACCGCCGAACCGCGATACACATCGCCCACGTAGTCCCGGCGGCGTTCGTGATCAATCCCGACAGTCAGGTCGTGGCGCATGCCAGCCAGAGTGGCGGTACCGGTGGTATCCCAGGCGGTGTATTGCACACGGCGGTCAAAGCCGTAGTTGGCGTCTGCACGGCGGGTTAGTGCGCCGGTGTCTTCATTCACACGCAATACCCGCGGTTGGCCATCGCTGTACTGGCGGCGGTTCCAGCCGTAGGTCAATCTTGTCGACCAGTCGTCGTTGATATCCTGCTCCCACCAGGCGGTGACCGCTTCGTCGTGACCAAATACCCGCGACCAGGGTTCATCGAAACGGCGGTCATTGGGTACCTTGGCGGGCTCACCGTCGACAATCACCGTGCCGCGATCCAGGTCCAGGTCGTAGTCGCGATACTCATAGGAGATCTGCGCGCGACTGTCGCTGCCTTCCCAGCGTAGCGAGGGGGCAACGATAGTGCGTCGATTGTTACCGAAGGCTCGAAAGGAGTCTTCATCTTCATGGTGGACGATAAAGCGGAACGCCAGGCCGGTATCGGCAAGCGGGCCAGTGACATCGACGCTGGCATTGCCGCCGCCCAAGGAGGTGGCTTCGGCGCTGATTTCGCGCTGCCACTCGTACTCAGGGCGTTTGGTCACCAAATTGATTACCCCGCCAGGATCCTGCTGGCCTTGAAAGAGTGAGGCTGGCCCCTTGAGTACTTCTACATGGTCTACCGTCGCCATGGAGAAGGTGCCCCGGGGCTGGCGAATGCCGTCGATCAACGTCGAACCATCGCTGTTGCTGCCGAAACCGCGTTTGATAAAGCCGTCTTCGGTGCCACCCATATTGTTGCCTTCGGTGACCCCTGCGACCATCGCCATCGCCTCGGTGAGGCTGTCGATATTATGATCGGCCATCACCTGGGCGGTGACCGTCTCTACGGTGCGGGCTTCTTCCAGAAACGATACCGGCTGTTTGCTGGCCAAGCTGGAGCGCTGGGCACGATAGCTCTGCGGGGCCACGTCAGTGAGGCGATCTGAGGTGACGATCAGTGTTTCTGAAACTGTTTCTGAAACGGTCTCATCGGTTTGTTGAGCATAGGCATAGGGCAGCGGGTTCAGCAGTAGCAGCGGCGAAAACAGCGCAATGGTTCGTGAGCGGAACATGGGTGGTATTGATCCTTTTGGTCGTCAGTGGGTGGAATGAGCAAGCGTTATTGAGCGCTGAGGGCACCCCAGAAGTGGCCCTCGCGGCTTAGCTCTGGCGTGGTGGGGAGCAGGGCGTCGAAGGTGGCGGCCGGGTCGAGGTCACTAAAAAGCGCGGGGTGCAACCACTGGGCAATACGCTCCAGTGCCACGATGGCGAAGGGGCCTTGGTGGAACCCGTGCCAAAGCGCATAGAGTTGCCCTTGCTGAACGGCGTCGAGATGTTGCCAGCCGGGCAGTTCTTGACTAAGCGAGCGCAGGTCTTGGGCAATCTCTGCATCGCTAACCCCAAGCCCCACGCTGATGCCATCCCCCGCGGCCCACTGCCCCGCGGTATTGATAATGACGTCGGGCGGGTGGCTCAGTACCCATTCGTTGCTTAGCGT
Organism: Vreelandella titanicae; assembly: GCF_014697095.1. Taxonomy (NCBI): domain Bacteria; kingdom Pseudomonadati; phylum Pseudomonadota; class Gammaproteobacteria; order Oceanospirillales; family Halomonadaceae; genus Vreelandella; species Vreelandella titanicae. The sequence goes on from NZ_CP059082.1 coordinate 1,801,804, forward strand.
CGCCGAAGCGCCGGGGGTTAATGCATCGGCGATATTCTCGCCGCCTGCCCGTGCGACCAGGTCGGCCAGCCCGTTTCTTAAATTGGTACGGCAGCAGTCAACTTTTACTCCAGGGGCGACATTGATCAGTACCCTGGGCGGTTCAGTGGGATGTTCTGTCAACCTCAGCTCTGCCAAACCCTGGTCGATACGCGCCAAGCGCTGTTCAATCAGAGAGATCATACGGTTGGCCCGTGGCGTCGCGTTCAATGCCTCGCCTAAAAGAGCCAGGCTTTTGGGCGTGTTTTCCAACGGGTGGCGGTTAAAGTCGATAAACAGGTAGGCAATGCCCAACTCGTCGAGTAGCTGCGTCAAAGGGGAGCCTTCAACGCTGCTGGCACGTGAGAGATCAAACAGCACCAGATCCGGAGCCAGATTCAGTAGCGCTTCGCTATCGAGCTGGGGGGTTGGTGCGTGTGAAAGCGTGGGCAGCTGGGCAAGCGCGGGCCACTGGGTAGTAAAACGCTGGGCCATGGAAGGGTCGAACACGGCCAACGGATAGACCCAGCCCGCCAAGTGTTCGGTCGGGTTATCCAGTAAGCTGGCTAGCGCATAGAGCTGGCGCGGCTGGGTAAGAAATAGCCGTGATGGCGGTGCTGAAAGCGTTACCTGGCGCCCGGCGAGATCGGTAAGTTGTTTGGGAAAGCCCGCCTGTGAACCGGCTGCCCAACAAGCGGTAGTGCTTAACAGACTGATCCAACACAACAGATTGATAGCCAGGTGGCGCATTGGGTTATCCTGGATTGACGTCGCTAAATGGAGTGCGCAGTTTGCTCACTGACGCGATCGCTAAGCACAATTGGCCGCCCCAACGAGCATTGCTCGACCCGTGACTCGACTCCGTAGGCGGCGTGCAGTACGTCGGGGGTAATCACCGTGTGAGGGTCGCCGGCAGCCAACAGACCACCGTTGCCAAACAGCAGCACTTGGTCGCAGAAGCGCAGGGCCAGATTGATATCGTGGATAGCCATCAGGCAGACCGACTGCCGTTCCGCAATCACTGTGCGCACGGTATCGATCAGTGCCAGCTGCCAACGCAAATCCAGCGCACTGGTGGGCTCATCCAGCAGTAACAGCGCCGGTTGACGGGCAATCGCCTGGGCCAGACCCACCATCTGGCGCTGACCGCCGGAGAGTTCGCTTAGCGGGCGTAAGGCTAGCGGTCGAATGGCCAGCGCATCGAACACACGCTCAATCAATGCCTCAATCGCCGCGCGGCTTAAATCGGGGCGCACCGCACGGCAGGCGCTGAGCACCGCTTCATAAGCGACTAACGTGGTGGCCTGAGGGAGCATTTGCGGCAAATAGCCCACATGGCGCATCCGCGCTGCGCCGCTGAGGCTGGCGAGGTCGATATCGTTGAGCTGCATTCGCCCGCTGGCCGGTTGTAAGCCCGCGATAGCTTTTAACAGGGTCGATTTACCCACCGCATTGGGCCCCAGCACCGCGACCAGCGAACCGGGGGGCAGTGTGGGCAGGCTTAGCTGGTCGAAGACGCGCCGTTTGCGATAACCGGTCGTGAAGTTGCTGAGCGTAAAACCTGCCTTCATCGTGCTCGCCCCTGCATCATGATCAATGCCATAAAGAAGGGGATACCCACCAGCGAGGTCACCAGACCCACGGGAAGCACCAACCCATCGACCAGCGTTTTACTGGCGATAGAGGCAAGCGAAAGCACCAACGCCCCGGCCAGGGCGCTGCCCGGTAAGTAAAAGCGGTGATCTTCACCCAGCGCCAGCCGGGCCATATGTGGGCCGACTAACCCTATAAAGCCGATAGTGCCCACAAACGCGACCGCCGCAGCGGCAAGTAAACTCACCCGCAGTAGCGAGATAAGCCGCAGGCGTTCAACCGCAATGCCGAAGCTGCGTGCGTGCTCATCACCCGAGCGCAGTGCCGTCATCGCCCAGGCGCTGCGCAGTGAGAAGGGCAAGCACACTGCCAGTACTGCTGCCACGATGCCCACCGTCTCCCAGGAGGCACGGGACAGGCTACCCATCGTCCAGAACACTAATTGCTGTAACGCATCGGGACTGGCGATGAGCTGCAAAAGTGCAACCAGTGCATTGAGTACAAAGACCAGCGCAATACCAAACAGAACGATAATCTCACGACTGGCCCCGTAGAGGCGCGACAGCGCATTGATGGTCAAAATCGATGCAGCCGCAAACACAAACGCCATCAAGGCGGTGGCGTAGTGGGCATTCAAGCCAAACAGGGAAAAGTTGAAGACAATCACCAGCGATGCGCCGAGGGTGGCCGCTGCGCCCACACCGAGGGTAAACGGACTGGCCAGGGGGTTATTCAGCACCGTTTGCATTTCCGCACCGGCCAGGCCCAGGGTGGCGCCTACCAGTACCGCCATTAGCGCTGCAGGCATGCGGATCTCCCAGACAATGGCCTGCTGAATCGGGCCTTGAGCATGGGCATCAAACAACAGCGCGATTAAATCAGCCATTGGGATATGTGCAGGGCCACTGGCGATATCAGCCAGCAGGGAGATGACCAAGGCGATGGCTAAACCCGCGACAATCAGCAAACGGAGAACGATAAAGCGCCGATAGCTGGATGCCAACGGCGCAATAAGTGGCGAAGAGGCGGGCATTATAAAGGTGATTCCAAGTGTGAAGCGAAGGAAACAAGAGGAGTCTTATTTGCGACTAACACTCATTCTTGATTGTGTTTTCATCTTTTAGTCGTAGTCTTGTCAACTGTCGGGAGACCTAGCGCCACCTGATTGCGGTGGTGCTTTCCCTATGCTCTATTGAAGCGCTAGGCTTTATTAAATCGATACGCTTTATTTAAGCAGTTTTTGGCATACACTTACTTTTTGTTACATACAAATATAAAGGAGCTCATCATGACTGATATAGCCGCTTTGCTTGGCAGTGACGCCGAGAGTTTGCTTAATCACACGTGCCAGGGCGTACCCCGTGAGAGCTTGCACCTGCCGGGCCCAGACTTTATTGACCGTGTTATGGCGGATAGCGACCGCAGCCCAGCGGTGCTGCGCAATATGCAGAGTTTGTTTAATCACGGTCGTTTGGCGGGTACTGGCTACCTTAGCCTATTGCCGGTAGATCAGGGCATTGAACATTCGGCAGGCGCCTCTTTTGCTCCTAACCCACGCTACTTCGACCCGGCCAATATCGTTGAGCTGGCACTCGAAGGTGGTTGTAACGGCGTGGCATCGACGCTGGGCGTGTTGTCATCGGTGGCGCGGCGTTATGCCCACAAAATCCCGATGATGCTCAAGCTTAACCATAACGAAACGTTGAGCCATCCGGCGATATACGATCAGACGCTATTTGCTGATGTAGACCAGGCCCACGACATGGGGTGCGTGGCGGTGGGGGCGACGATTTACTTTGGCTCCCATGAGAGCCGTCGGCAAATCATGGAGATTAGCGAGGCCTTCGAGCGCGCTCACCAATTGGGAATGGTAACGGTCTTGTGGGCTTATTTACGCAATCCAGCCTTCAAGCAGGACGGTACTGATTATCATGTCGCAGCCGACCTCACCAGCCAAGCTAACCATATGGCCGCAACCCTCAAGGCGGATATCGTTAAGCAGAAACTGCCTGAGAACAACGGCGGTTACCGTGCAGTAGGGTTTGGCCATACTCACGACAATGTCTACAGCGAGCTAACCACTGACCACCCCATTGATTTGGCTCGCTACCAGGTTGCCAACTGCTTCATGGGCCGCGCGGGTTTGATTAATTCCGGCGGGGGCTCCAAGGGGCATTCTGATCTCGGTGAAGCGGTGCGCACGGCGGTGATCAATAAACGTGCCGGTGGTATGGGCTTGATCTCAGGGCGTAAGGCCTTCCAGAAACCCATGCAGGAAGGCGTTGAGCTGCTGCATGCGATTCAGGATGTCTATCTCTCTACCGATATTACGGTTGCCTGATGGCTGGCAGTTGGCTAAGCGTAGGCCCTTAAGTGAGCACTAACAAACTTGATGAATATTAATTAATATTAAATAATCGTCCTATTGAGATGTTTAAAACGGCATACGCTTAAAGGAGCTATATCATGAGTGGAAAGCCAGCAGCACGTATTACTGATCTTACCGCGTGCCCTATCCCAGGGCACGGTACAAACCCACTAGTCAGTGGCTCGCCTGATGTTTTTTACGATAGCTTGTCTGCCGCAAGGTTAGACGATAAATCTGCTTGCGGCAGTCCTATTACTCACGAAGTCTCGTCCACCGTATTCGTCAACGGTAAGCCAGCCGCTGTCCTGAGCAGTGTGGGTGCCCACGGTAATGAAGTCATCACCGGATCGGGGACGGTCATTATCGGTAAGTAGTGGTGTCTGCCTCCATTGATCGGGGCGCTGACGACCGTAAAAAAGCCTCAAAAATTGCCATCCAGACCCTTGAAAATCGACTGACCGCTCCTATTTTTTACATCGTAGAGGCTGCTTCTGTGGGTTGCGTAAGAGGCTGCCTCTTATGACAATTCTCACAGTCTGCTTAACGTAGGAGGTGTTCGATATGTTCGATGATCTCAAGCGTTTTGAAACCGGCTCGCCTCGGCAGTTTGACTGGTTTAGTCAACTGTTGGACGGCTTCTTCCCCGATGGCAATGCGATGGATATTCGTGCGGTGCCGCGGGGTAGTTTCCCGATGATCAATGTGGCGCGTAGCGATGATGCCGTGCGTGTGTATGTGTTTGCTGCGGGGTTGGCACACTCTGATCTGACCATTGATATTCAAGACAATGTGCTGACGCTACGTGGCAAGCGAGACTCTGTGACGAGTGGCAATGAGGATGGCAGCTCGCGCCCGGTATTTCGCCGAGAGCGCGCCAGCGGTGAGTTTGTAAGGGCGATTGCACTCCCCGATGGCTTAGATGCCGAGCGGGCAGAGGCACGCCATGCCCATGGTGTGTTCGAGATCGTGTTGCCTAAACGCGAAGAACTCAAGCCGCGGCGTATTGATGTTCAGGCGGCGTAAATCATGTTTGTTAACCTTGCATAAGGAGGGATAAATCATGAATAACGTTGTTCGTTCATCCAACCACTCCCCGCTTTTACAGCGTGGCGAGGAGCAACCTTCTCAAGAAACCCTGCTGCCAGCGGTGGATATCATTGAAGAGTCCAATGCGCTCAAACTGGTGGCAGATATGCCTGGCGTTACTAATGAAACGCTGAAAATAGAGCTCGACAACAACGTACTGAGCCTGGAAGGTGAGATAGCGCTAAATATGCCCGAAGGGCTGAGCGCGCTGCACGCCGAGGTTCGCGGCCAGCGTTTTGCGCGGCGTTTTAACCTCAGTCACGAAGTGGACAGTGATGCCATTACCGCCACTCTCGTCAACGGCGTATTGACGCTAACGCTGCCCAAGAAAGACAGCCACCGCACGCGCCGTATAGAAGTGCAGGCGGCTTGAGGCCTGGTCTCCGAGTACAAACTGAGCGAAAAGCCGAGTGTCCGCTAAATAGCGGGCACTCTTTTTTGTGAGGCGGTTGGCTATCGTTCCAGGTAAAACTCGCCTTTGCCCACCACTTTTGCGTTACCGCCCACCGTCACAAGGCCGGGCTTGACCTCGCCATTGGCAGCGGTATGGATAACGCTGGGCCGCCCCATTTCGACACCCTGATGAATTTTGCAGTGCAAGGTGCCTGGTTGCAGTGATGCCAAATAGCCGGTTAAGGCCGCTGCAGCGCTGCCGGTAGCGGGGTCTTCGCAAATGCTGGAATGCATACAAAACATGCGGCTGTGAACTACCGTTTCTGCCCCGCCTTGTTGTTCAATCACATACAGGTAAATCTGGACGGCACTGCTAGACATAACAGCACTTGCCCAAGCCGTCGTAGAAATACGCACGCTCTCTAACGCTGCCACGTCAGTGAGTTCGATCAAATGAAAGGGGAGCCCGAAGGAGGCAATCACCGGATCACCCTTCACCTGATGGATGTCCAATCCCAGCAGCTCAACGGCAGTGGTGCGGTCAATAGTGCTGTCTGTGATCATGGCGGGTTGGGCGGTCTTAAACGTTGCCCTATCTTGTTCATACTTAACCACTAGCTTTCCGATGGAAGGGTGGAGCACAACACCTTGCTCGCGGTTCACTAAATCCAGTTCCCTGAGCAGATGCGCAGTGCCGACCGTGGGGTGGCCTGCAAAAGGTAGTTCACGAGTAGGCGTAAAGATCCGCATCGGGTAGTGATTCGGTTCAGTGGCAGAACTTAAAAACACCGTTTCGGCTAGGTTAAGCTCATTTGCCAGCGCCTGCATGGTACTGGCTGCCAACCCATCAGCCTCTAGAAAGACGGCCAATGGGTTGCCGGTAAACGGCTGGTCGGTAAAGACATCGAGTAGGTAATACTCAGCGGTTGTCACAATTTCCTCCTTCACGTAGTGAATGATGCCAAAACGGTTTACGGCCCTCTTTTCTCGCCTGTTCGCGGGTGATGCCGATATCATCAAGTAGCCGATCATCCAATGCCAGCAGGTGGCGGCGGCTACGACGGTAGTGACGGTACTGCTGTAGTTGATAGCGCAACTGGTAACGAAGCTGGGTGAGGCTGAAGCGTGGCATGGCTAATCCTCCGTGTTATATGCCCAACCAGATTACTCAGTGCTATCATTTGAATACAGATATAGAGTTTACTGTTTTTAGGATACAGATAGGCGTGTTATACCTCTGTATGGTCGCTGGCTAGGGCATCTGTATCGTTATCAGGCTGTATAGGGGATACGTGTCATGACACGCTATGAAGAGGTCGCTGGCATTTTGCGGGAGCGTATCGAGCACGGTATTTACCGTGTAGGCGATCGGCTGCCGTCTATTCGCGCGGTGTGCCAGGAGCTGGACGTTAGCATTTCGACGGCTCAGGAGGCCTACCGCCAACTGATGGACGTTGCATTGATCGAGTCTCGACCAAAATCGGGCTACTTCGTGCTTCCTAGCCGGGCACCATCGGTGCTTCCATCGGTCTCGCGCCCGGCCCAGCGGCCATTGGATGTTTCCCAGTGGGATCAAGTACTGGAATTGGTGGCAACACATCGGGATGAAAGCCGACTTTTATTGGGGCGTGGCGCGCCGAATCTTGAGTATGAGACGCTTCGCCCGCTGTCGAAAATTCTTGCAGGCCTACACCGCAGTCATGACCTGGTTGGGTTTAATTACGACAAACTGAGCGGGCGACTTGAGCTTCGCCAACAGGTGGCGCGGCTGGCGATTGCCTCCGGCTGCTTGCTGCACCCTGACGACATTATGGTGACCACTGGCTGCCAGGAAGCGCTGTCCATTTCGCTGCACACCCTCACACAGCCTGGTGATGTGGTGGCCGTGGACTCGCCCAGTTTTTATGGCACCATGCAAATCCTTAAAGCCAACGGCTTAAAAGCGCTGGAAATCCCCACCGATCCACAGGCGGGTATCAGCCTTGAAGCCCTGGAGCTGGCGTTGGAGCAATGGCCGATCCGCGCGATACAGGTCACACCTACCTACAATAATCCGTTGGGCTACACCATGCCCGAGGCACGCAAACGGGCGCTATTTCAGCTCGCTCAACGCTTTGATGTGGCGATTATTGAAGACGATATCTATGGCGATTTGTCATTTACCCTGCCCAGGCCGCGCACCGTGAAATCATTCGATGACGACGGGCGCGTAATGCTGTGCAGTGGCTTTTCTAAAACCGTGGGGCCTGGGTTACGGGTGGGTTGGCTGGCGCCAGGGCGCTATCGTGATCAGGCACTGCATATGAAGTATGTCTCCACCGGTGCTTCAGCCACGCTGCCGCAGTTGGCAGTGGCGGAATTCGTCGCCAAAGGTCACTACGAGCGCCACATCCGTTACGCCACCCGCCAATATCAGCGCCAGCGCGATATCATGATCAGTTGGGTTCAGCGCTACTTCCCCAAGGGCGCGGGCATTAGCTACCCGCAAGGGGGCTTTTTGCTATGGGTAGAGCTACCCGAAGCGGTGGACTGTGTGAATCTCAATCAGCGCATAGCGCAGCATGCTATCCATGTTGCGCCGGGGTCGCTGTTTTCAGCCTCGGGTAAGTTTCGCCAGTGCCTACGCTTGAACTATGCGTTTACGCTAACACCCACCATCGAAGACGCCGTGCGCACCGTGGGAGCAATTGCCACTGAAATGGTGGAAGAAGCGCAGGCGCATGCGGTGGAGGTAGAGTGATGGAGCAACATTTTAGCTGTTTAATGCTATGGGAGAGCCATCATGCAATCCAAAGAACACTGGGAGAAGGTCTACACCAAGAAAGCACCCACAGAGGTCAGCTGGTTTCAGGAACATGCGGCACTTTCCGTAAAGCTTATTCGCAATGCTACCGTTCCCGCATCAGCATCAATAATTGACGTGGGCGGTGGTGCCTCAACGCTGGTGGATGACCTGTTAGCGCTTGATTATGAAAAGATAACCGTGCTGGATTTATCGTCATCCGCGCTGGCCACAGCCAAAGAACGGCTTGGCAAGCGTGCATCACACGTCATATGGCGTGAAGAAAATGTGCTGGAGGCTGAGTTTACTGAGCATGGCTATGATGTTTGGCATGATCGCGCCGTTTTCCATTTCCTCACGAGTGCAGAAGAGCGTCATCGTTATGTACAACAAGTGATGGGGGCTGTTAAACCGGGTGGGCTTGTGATGGTGGCTACCTTTGCCGAAGATGGCCCAACTCAATGCAGTGGGCTCCCCGTGGTGCGCTACAGCGCTGGCGCGTTGCACTCAGAGTTTGGCGAGCCGTTCGAGCTTATCGGTCACGAAAGAGAGTCACATCAAACGCCTGATGGCAGTGAACAAAAGTTTATATACTGTCTTTGTAAGAAAATGATGTAACGACGCCTTTATTTAACAGGCCGTTGAAATGCCTGCCGCGCCCGCTCAGCGCGTTCGCGCGTGATACAAGTGAGCGAGTGATCATTGCGCAGCCCCGTCACCTTCAATTGACTCGGCGACCAGGTGACACCTTAATCATTCAGCCTTATTTATATGCAGGTAAGCGGAATTGACTCCCTAGATTCGAGGTACCCATGCGTCGTCATGCTCTCACCTATCGCGCGTTCGGAAGGCCGCTTGAAACATTGAACGTGGAAACCGCGGAAGTTCCACGTTTGGTTGAGGGCAAGCTCAGGGTGAGAATGTTATGTGCTCCAGTGAACCCGTCTGATCTGATACCCATCAGCGGTGCTTACTCGCACCGTATAACGCTTCCCGCGGTCGCCGGCTACGAAGGAGTGGGGCGCGTTATTGAGGCACCTATACAGTATGCCTCTCTGATCGGAAAGCGAGTGCTCCCATTACGAGGCGAGGGCACTTGGCAGACGATTCTAGATTGTGATGCTGCACTCGCAGTACCTGTCCCCGATACCATTTCTGACGCCGTTGCCGCACGGGCCTACATTAATCCCTTGGCTGCCCTGACCATGCTTGAGACTTGGCCTGTCGAGGGAAAACGTGTTCTTCTCAGTGGAGCGGGTTCCAATTGCGCTGACTATCTTGGGGCGTGGGCATATCAGCACGGCGCCAGGGAGGTTATCGGCATATACCGCTCCGAGAGTAGAGTTGCCCGGCTGGAAAAGCTCGGTATTAAACCGGTATCGATTCAGGATATGTCCCTGACCTCGCGTGTGGCCCGTAAGTCTGACGTGGTGTTCGACGCTTTAGGGGGGCCAGTTGCGGCAAATATATTGCAACTCATGGCACCGGAAACGACATTTATCGCCTACGGGTTATTGACGGGACAGGCGATTCAAGTGGATTCGAAACCCAGGGCTCTCTATAGGAAGTTTCATTTGCGCGACCCTTTGTCCAGGATGTCCGCGGAAGCTTGGCAGCAAAAATTCTTGGCTATCTGGGGGCTTTTAGACCAGTCAGCGATGCTTGATTATCAAGTGTTTCCAGGTCAGGACTGGCGGCAAGCTGTCGAGAGGGCGCTTTGCCCGAGTGGCCAGAAAGTGCTTCTGGACTTGTCCACTCTTGGGCAATGAAAGCTGCTTTATGTCAGATCCATAAACGGATTGTAGGCGACTTCCCAGTAATGACCTTCTGGGTCGCGAAAGTAACCGGAATAACCACCCCAGAATACCTCTTCCCCAGGCTTTATAAGCTCTGCGCCGGCGGCAACCGCTTGTTCAAGCACTTGGTCAACGGCCGCTTGGCTGGCGACATTATGAGCCAACGTTATACCGCTGAAACCGCTCGGTGCATCATCAGCAATGCCGATATCTCTGGACAGCGCTTCACGTGGGAAAAGTGATAGCCAGGCCCCCTCCATTTTGAAAAAGGCAACTTCCTCGCTGTCCGTTTCATGCTCCGGCAGGCCCAGACCTTCACGATAAAAACGGATGGCGCGTTGCAGGTCATGTACACCAAGGGTGATCAGACTGATTTTCGGCTTCATGAGGTGCTCCTAATAGATAGCTTTAGCCGGGTCGCTGAAACTGCTGCCGCGACTGCTCTACGCGTTCGCGTGTAATGCAGTTTAGCGAGTGGTCGTTGAGCAGCCCCATTGCCTGCATAAAGGCAAAAGCGGTGGTGGGGCCGAAGAATTTCCAACCGCGCTTTTTCAGTTCTTTCGCCATTGCTACGGATTCGGGCGAGGTGGTCTGAGTCTGTGGTGTCGCTAATTCGGTCGGCTCATAGCGCCAGAAAAAAGCGGCCAAAGAGCCTTCTTGCTCAACCATTTCCTTTGCACGTTGGGCGTTGTTGATGGTCGCTTCGATTTTTCCGCGGTGGCGAATAATGCCTGCATCTTGGAGTAAACGCTGCACATCATCTTCATTAAAGCTGGCGACTTGATGGAAGTCGAAGCGGTGAAAAGCGGCGCGAAAGTTGTCGCGTTTATTAAGAATCGTGCGCCAGCTTAAGCCCGATTGAAAGCTCTCTAAGCAGAGCTTCTCGAATAGCCGCTGATCATCGTCTACCGGGAAGCCCCACTCATTATCGTGATAGGGCAGAAACTCTGCCGCGCCGCCACACCACTTGCAGCGGGGATGCCCATCGGGGGCGATAAAATCGTTGTCCATCAACTGCTCACCTATTAATTGAACCACTCTTGGGCAGTACGCCACAGGCATATGCCGATGAAATAAATCGATGTAATCCCCCACCCCCATAATGCCCAGGCGGCGTGCTCGGGGCTTGAGAGTACTAACGATGTTATACATGCGCACCATACGAGTGTGACGGTGATATTGAGCGGCATGAACTGGCGCACCCGAAAGGGGTGGAGGAATTTCATATTAGTCACGGTGAGGATGGCCAGAAAGGTGATAGCGGCAAAGGTGATAAAAGGCGGGAAATCGAGAATATAGAAATAGGCTGCGGCGATATTCCAGGCGGCAGGAAAGCCAACGAAGTAATTATCCTGGCTTTTCATATCAACATTGCAGAAACAGAACATCGATGAAAGCAAAATAATGAATACTGAGAGCAGTGCAAAATTGGGCGGCAACTCAATAAAGTAGTAGATGAAAAGGGCAGGGATAAAGGCCCAGGTCAGGTAATCAATCACCATATCGAGTGTTGAACCATCGAAATGGGGCAGTATGGCCTTCACTTCATACTTGCGGGCCAGAGTGCCATCGATTCCATCGATCATCATCGCGGCCCCTAACCAGAGCAGGCAGGCGACTGGATTATTGTCGACCAGAGCGAGCAGCGCCATGGTGCCGAGTAGCACGCCGCTGGCGGTAAATATGTGCACGCTCCATGCCTTCCATATCGAGGTGCGGGATTCTGTGTGCGAAGAGAGAAATTGAACCACATTAACCCCATTGGGAACGTGGGTCCCCTTTAAATTGAATTTATAAATAAGCCTGTAAAGAAAGATACACTACTACAAGAATGCTTCCAGAGAATATGTCGGAAGCCTATCCTGTGATGACGTGATTGATACTGGACTTCACACGCTATGCATTCACTAATGGTGTAAGCGCCGCCATGCCTCACTTAACCACTCACCTGCGTTCATTAGTTCGCTTTCAGTCGAGCCCGCATAGCCAAGCACTAACCCAGGGCGCTTATTTTTGGAAAGGTAATAGCGGGAAAGTGGAGAAAGCGTAATGCCTGCTTCACTGGCACGCTTAACGAGCATCTCTTCTTCCTCGATAGTATCGAGTTCAGCTAATAGATGCATACCCGCATGGCCGTCAGAAAGCCGAAGCCCAGCGGCCACTGCAGGCGTTAATGCCGTGCGTAAACACGCTTGTCGCTGACGATAAGCGGTCCGCATACGGGCGATGTGGCGGGTAAAATGCCCGCTGGTAATGAATTCAGCAAGCGCCGATTGCACGGGATAGTTACCTTCACGGTGCAGTCGGGCATGGGCACGTCTGAAGTCATGGGCAAGTGTATCAGGCAGCACCAAATAGCCTAAGCGTAAGCCGGGATAGAGCACTTTACTAAAGGTACCTACATAAATAACCGATGCCTGTTCCGCAAGGCCCTGTAGAGAGGGCGTTGGTGGCGTGCCGTAACGAAATTCGCTGTCGTAATCGTCTTCAATGATCCAACTGCCGGTGCGAGAAGCATGCTCAAGTAATGCCAGTCGCCTGGGCACTGGCATGGTCACGCCGCTGGGATATTGGTGGGAGGGTGTCGCGTAAATTAGCCGAGGTGCTGGCGCATTCTCAGGGGCAAGTGAAGGGTTTAACCCTTCTTTATCGACGGGGATGGGCGTTACCGTTAATCCTGACGCCAGAAAACAGGCCTGGGCGCCACCGTAACCCGGCTCCTCCATCCAAACCGAATCCCCATGATCGGTGAGTAGTTGGGTAATCAGTTCAAATGCCTGCTGGGCGCCTTGGGTAATCACAATCTGTTCTGGTTGGCAGCGCACCGCGCGGGAGAGTCTTAGATAGTCACAAAGAGCCGCTTTGAGTACAGGTAGACCACCGCTGGTTTGATAATCCATCCATGCCATTTCCGCGTGATAATAGTGACGCCGTAAAAGGCGCTGCCACTGCTCGCGGGGAAACAGGTCGAGCGCCGGGACGCCTGGGGCAAAGGCGCGATGGTCGTGGCTCAACGTTCCGCTGAGTGTTAATAGCTTGTTACCCCGGCTTGAGTAGCGAACAGGCAAAGGTGGTGGAAGCTCTGCTCGGGTTAACAGCGCGGGGAGGTTCGCCACATAGAGCCCCGCTCCCTGGCGGGCAATCAGTAACCCTTCCGCCAGTAGCCGATCCATGGTGGCCAGCACCGTATTACGGCTAATACCCAAAGCGCGAGCCAAGTAGCGGGAAGAGGGAAGCGTATCGCCAGCCGTCAGCTCACCGTGTTGAATCCACTCCTTAAGCGAGCAGTAAAGCTGCTGAACAAGTGTGGCTGCTTCATTCGCAGTTAGCCTTAGCGCTAGCGCCTCCGCAATCCAGTCGCTGGCAGCGTCACGTCTTTTCACTGGTTCCCTCAATTTAGCGATAAGTGGCTCTTTATCATAGACCACTATGACGGCAAGCTGTGTTGAATCACCACTCAAAGGGAGCAGTCGTTATGGTTAATGTTCGTTCGGCGGTACTCAATGACTTAGAGCCTCTTAGCGCATTACTTGATGGCTATCGTCAGTTTTATAAGCAACCGAGTGATATTCAGGCGGCGCGTGATTTTTTAGATCAGCGCATGGGGCTAGGGGATTCATTCATTCTGGTTAGCGAGAATAGCGAAGGCATGCTCACGGGGTTTGTGCAACTTTACCCAGGTGTTTCCACGGTGGGCTTAAATGCCCGCTGGACGCTAAATGACCTCTTTGTGCTGCCCAATTACCGTGATAAAGGCACCGGAAGGGCATTAATGGAAGCCGCCACCCAGCTTGCCCATGATCACGGCGTTGTACGTTTGATATTAATGACCCAGGTAGAGAACGAACGCGCCCAACACCTTTATGAATCATTGGGCTGGCAGCGTAATACGGCGTTTTACGGTTATTTGTTGGATATCAAATAAGGGGCAAACGATGACTAACGAGCATCAGTCTGCGGTGCTGGAGTTTCCGCCTGCTAAACCCGCCACAATGGCCGCCGCGATGTACGATAAGCTCTGCTATCACACGGATGCCTGGGATGTGGCGCAGGACTTGGCCAATGGTATTGCAGGTATTGTGGTGATCGATACCCGCAGCTTTGAACACTACTGCGCCGGGCATATTCCAGGGGCAATAAGCTTGCCGCATAAGGAGATGACGCCGGAACGCTTAGCTGGGCTGGATAATACCCTTGTTTACATCACTTACTGCGACGGTATTGGCTGTAACGGCTCAACTAAAGGCGCCTGGAAACTAGCGAGCGCAGGGCTGCAGGTAAAAGAATTGCTCGGAGGGTTGGATTTTTGGCGTCGTGATCAACACCTCATCGAAACAGGTGAACAACAGGGAAGTTTAATAAATGCAGAGCCTGTGGCATGTGGGTGTTAGCTTAGTAATGGTAGCGACAGGCAATGATAGTGAGAGTGGATTCATCGACGGCATAAATCAGACGATGCGAGTCGTCGATGCGTCGTGACCAGAAGCCAGAGAGGTTTTCCCTTAGGGGCTCAGGTTTTCCAATGCCCTCAAAGGGAGAACGCTGCGTATCTAAGATAAGTTTATTGATGCGCTTTAAGGTCTTTTTATCCTGCCCCTGCCAATAGAGGTAGTCGCTCCAAGCTTCGTTAGTCCAACATAGTAAGCGGTTACTCATCCATTAGCTCTCTTGGTTGAGCTTGCCCTGCACGGTATTGAGCAATGGACTTGTTTAAGTGCTCTGCGTTAGCAGGTGAGCGCATCAAGTAAACGGTTTCCATAAGGCTGTTATAGTAGTCAAGTGACATGACCACTGCATCTTCTGCGTCGCGGCGGGTGATAATCGTGGTATCGGCATCATTGACCACACCGTCCAGTACGCCTTTTAGACCATTACGCGCTTCGGTAAACGATATAACACGCATATTTTATATCCTGTACAGTGAGTGGTACAAGTATAGCGCTCTACTTCAATATGTACAGTATTAAAGACATCTTGAGTAGTGAGATGCTTGTGGGTTACTCCACCTTCTCCGGCAGCTTGCACACATCCACCCACTTGGCATTGACCAGCTCGGCCAATCGCTTGGGGCTTAGGCGTACGGCGCTAGTGGGCGAACCAGCGGCGGGCAGCACTTCGTCATAGGCGTGGAGCGATTCATCGCAGTAAACCGGCAGGTCGGTGGCGAGGCCAAAGGGACAAACGCCGCCAACCGGGTGGCTGGTGAGTTCCATCACCGTCTCGGCGTCAAGCATTTTGGCCTTGCCGCCGAAGGTATCGAGAATTTTGCGGTTGTCGATACGCGCATCGCCACTGGCCACAATGAGTAGCGGTTTGTCACCGACTTTGAACGCTAGGGTTTTGGCAATTTGGCCTGGTGCTACGCCATGGGCATCAGCGGCAAGTTGTACCGTGGCAGTACTGGTTTCAAGCTCTTCGATGTTTACATCCGGCGCGTGCTCGGCAAAAAACTGGCGAACGGTTTCGATGCCCATCTTGGATTTCCTCGGTCATTAACATTCGTCGGTAACATTAGACGGTTCAATGACTAATCTAACGTGCCTTTGGTAGATTAGCCAAGCCACTGGGGCGTGGTGATTTTGGCAGGCTCGCGCTGCATGATGATCTCGCCGTGACGTACGGAAAGCAGCACTTCGCCTTGAGTGCGCAGCACACTGTAGTCATCCTCGCCCTCCAACAGGTTGAAGCTGGCGGGTTTGCCGACCGCGATACCATAACGCTCTTCAATATTGAGCGTGCGGGCGCTGTTATCGGTAATTAGT
Organism: Vreelandella titanicae; assembly: GCF_014697095.1. NCBI lineage: Bacteria > Pseudomonadati > Pseudomonadota > Gammaproteobacteria > Oceanospirillales > Halomonadaceae > Vreelandella > Vreelandella titanicae. Next base: position 1,817,602 of record NZ_CP059082.1, read on the forward strand.
GAAAGCGCCTGGCTGAAGTCCTGATAGCCCATCATTTGGCAGATATGCAGGCCAAAATCCAGCGTTCGCAACAGCTTGCCATTCCCCAAGGAGTACCAGGGATCGAAGATGGAGTCCTCGGCAAAACAGACGTTAATGCCCGCTGCGTTGAGCTCCTTCACACGTGTCACGCCACGCCGCTTGGGGTAAGTGTCAAAGCGCCCCTGCAGGTGAATACTTTCGGTGGGGCAGGAGACAAAGTTAATACCCGAGCGTTTTAGCAGCAGAAACAGCTTGGAGCAGTAAGCGTTGTCGTAGGAGTGCATTGCTGTGGTGTGGCTAGCGGTCACGCGGCTGCCCAAGTCATTAAACAGTGCCTCGCAGGCCAATACTTCGAGAAAGCGCGAGTTGGGGTCGTCAATCTCGTCACAGTGCACATCCACCAGGCGGTCGTACTTGATCGCCAATTCGATCACTCGCTTCATGGAGGCCACGCCCAGCTCACGGGTGTATTCGAAGTGGGGGATGCCGCCCACCACATCGGCGCCGATCTCTAGTGCCTCCTCCATCAGCCGATCGCCGCCTGGGTAAGAGAGCAGGCCATCTTGAGGGAAGGCGACTACCTGAATATCAATTTTATCTTTTAACTCGTCGCGCAAGGCGCACAGGGTTTTAAGCCCAATCAGGCTAGGGTCGCTGGTGTCGGCGTGGGTGCGCACAAACTGAACGCCGTTGCCGATTAGCAGGTTTAGGGTTTTAAGCGCGCGCTCGCGAATATCCGCTTCGGTGAGCATAGGCTTACGCTCGCCCCAGCGCTCAATGCCTTCAAACAGCGTGCCGCTCTGGTTCCAGCTTGGTTCACCGGCGGTGAGGGCGGCGTCCAGATGAATGTGTGGCTCAATAAAAGGCGCACAAACGAGCTTAGCGCCCGCATCGATCTGCCCTTCGCTCGCTGTTTGTGGTGCGTCTTGCACGGTAATTGACGTGAATGTGCCGTTCTCAATCTCAAGTCGGTAAAGCTCAGGGCGCTGGCGTAGGCGGGCGTTGATAATTTGCATGCTCATATAAAAAACTGCTCGCTTATTGTTTGGCAGTGGATGGAAGGCTATCACCCAGCGTAGCGTGATTTAGGCGCAGCAGCACGGCGTAGCTTCCTGCTGCCACTACAACACCTATCAGTGGTGGCAGTAACGGGGAAAAGTAAGCGGCTCCGGCGCCCAGCGCATACGCAGCTAACCCTCGGCGGTTGAAGTCGGGTAGTTGTGCTTTATCCAATGTGGGGTAGCGGCCTTTATGCTTGAGCCAAAAGTCCACCATGATCACCCCGCCCATGGGCGGTATAAAGGTGCCGAGTAACACCAGAAATGGGATGAGTAGGTTATACATGCCGCCTACCGCCAGCACCGTGCCAATCGCCGCGCCGCCCACAGTGACCAGGCGGCGCTTTTCGGTGCGCAGCAAATTACAGCCCGCCACGGCGAAGTTGTAGATAGTGTTGTCCTGGGTTGTCCAGATATTCAGGAACAGCATCAGCACGGCGATGGTGACAAAGCCCTGAGCGATCAATACATCCACGATATCCGCCTGCTGGTAAATCATGGTGCCAAGAGCGCCGGTCAGAACCATTAAGCCGTTACCGACAAAAAAGGCCGCCAGGGTCGCGATCACGGCAATTTTCGGCGTTTTGGCGAAGCGGCTCCAGTTAGTCGCTTGAGTGCCGCCGCTAATAAAGGTACCGATAATCACAGTAATCGCCGCTGCTACGCTCATGCTTTCCGTGGGCGTCTGCTGGCTCAGTCCCGCAAAGCCGCGCACATCCACCAGGCCGGTAAACAGGCTGATGACGATAAATAGCATCATGGCGGGGACGGCAAAGCGCGATAGCCAGTCCATACCTCTGTAGCCAATCATGGCGGTCACGCAGAAACCAAACCCAAATAGCACCATTAAGGGGATTTCCAGCCATTCAGGCATCCCGGTGGTGCGTACTAACACTAGGGCAATCGTGGCAGTGCCCCAGGCGTACCAGCCGATCTGGGTAAAACCGAGAATAAAGTCGGAGAGTTTGCTGCCTTTTTCGCCGAAGCAGAAGCGTCCCATCAGCACCGAATTGAGCCCGCTTTTACAAGCAATATAGGCGAGGGCTGTCGCATACACCCCCAGCAGCAAGTTACCAATCGCTATGATCCATAGCAGTTGGCCAATCGGAAAGGCTTGGCCTAACGTGCCGCCCGCCCACATGGTGGCGGTGAAAAACGTAAACCCAAGCAGTACTGCCGAGGTAGATAGCAGGCCCTTGCGGGCGCTGGTAGGGACTTCACTGAGTGGATAGTCAGAATGATGCATCACGCCCTCCTAATATAAATCAGCGAACCTGTTAGCTATTTATAAAGCAAGAGATATGCCAAAAGGGTATGTCAATAAGAATGATTACGCTTGTCATTTTTTAAGACATGCCCACTCATTTTAATGATACTTTAGTAAATAAAACCTAATTGTTTGTGTACGTTTGCCGAATAAAATAGTGGTCAAAAAAGCTTGTTTGTTAAAAAAATGATCGCTCATTGTGATTACGGCCAGACACGCCCGCTGCAGCTATAGCCATGAAGGAACCGGAGTAGATGCCAGAACCCCAGCATAGGAGTGCTTCACTGCCTGCGGCTAAACTTCCTTGGCATCATACCCTGGTGGGTAAGGTGGTGATGTTTATGCTGATGGGCGTGCTGTTTGCGTATGTAACGGGGGCGCTGTCAGGTTTTTTTATGGTTGAGCGTGGGGCTCGGGAGCAGTGGTTGCGCGAAGCGCAGGTGAATGCCCAGATAGTGAGCGCGACTATTAGGCGTATTTATACGTCCGTGGCGGTTAAGACCGATGGCACGGGTCAAGTCACGCATATCATTTCCCAGCGCCCAATTGGCGATGAAGAGTCGGTTCTGGAAACTGGGTTTAGCCCGATTGATGTATTAGCGTTAGCAAGTGCACAAACACGTAACAACGTATGGCTGTTCACTAAGTCATCAGAAGGTTCTCTCACCGTAGTGGCTGATGCGCTTAACACACCATCAGACTCACCTGCCAACTTGGCGGTAGATACATGGCAAACAAAAGCGGATGCCGTTGATTTTTATGTTGGATTTGCCAGCATTGGCAATGAAGAGCACTTCATTAGTTCGCTGCCCATTGTTACTCCTGATGGTCAACTGTTAGGCGTGCTGGTAGCCACTATAGGCCAGAAAGGTGGGCTGTATCAGATGCGTAATGATCTGATCAGTAAAGCATTTGTAGCGCTACTGGTGGTATTGGTCGCAACAGCCCTGCTAGTCACTGTTTTGATGCGTCAGTTATTTACACCCGTGCCAGTATTAATTAAGTCGCTCACCGAAATCGCTAAAAACCAGACTGCTGACAGCACGCCTTATACCGACCGTAACGATGAAATTGGCCGGATGGCAAAGGCCATAGATGCGCTTCGTAAGAAAGTCATTGAGCGTGAACACTTACTTGAAGTTAAAGACGAAGCGCTGCGCTTTCAGCATCTTGCTCATCATGATGAGCTGACCAAATTGCCCAACCGCGTGCAATTAAATAATGCTTTAAAAACCGCTGTGCACTCACTGCTTCAAGGCGACGTATTTAATGTCATGCTATTTGATCTTGACCATTTTAAAGCAGTTAACGATAGTCTGGGGCACGCGGCGGGTGATGCTTTGCTCGTTGAAGTTAGTCAGCGGGTGCAGGGGCTGCTGACCGACGATGATTTGGTGGCGCGCCTTGGTGGCGATGAGTTTGCCATCATTCAACGCGTTGTGCGTAGTGCCACCAATGAGGCAAAAGTACTGGCAGAAGCAATTGTGTCTGTTCTACGTGAACCGTATCAGTTTAATAACCAGGAAATTAACATTGGAGTGAGTGTTGGCATTGCAACCGCGCCCGCTGATGGCCGCAATAGCCACGATCTGCTGCGTCACGCAGATCTGGCGCTCTATGCGGCCAAGGCGAAAGGGCGCGACCGTTATATGCTCTATGCCGCAGGGATGACAATGGATTCCGGGATCATTGAACAAAGGTAAGCCTATGAAGTGGCTAGTAGCGTTATTAATGACCAGTGCGATGTGGCAAGGTGCCGCTGCTGGTGAGGAGATCGACTCCTCGCCGACATTGTCGCGTATTGCGTCTGCTGGTGAGATTACTATCGGCCATCGTACCAGCGAAGCCCCCTTCTCCTACCTGGTTAACGACCAGCCAACAGGCTATGCGATTGACCTGTGCCTAAACGTCATCGAAGGTCTGGAGGAAACATTGGGCTTAGGTGATCTCAAGGTAAATTATGTGCCGGTAACGCCTGCAAATCGGTTCATATTAGTACGTAATGGTGAAGTGGATATCGAGTGTGGAGTGACCACCAATACCCCTGAACGTCGCCGTCAGGCCGCTTTTTCATACCCTCATTTTCTGACCGCAACGCGCTATGTATCCCTCGCCGAGCAGCATATGGACAGTTTGCAGGATTTGGCGGGCCGCAGCGTGGTATCAACAACGGGCACTATCAATATTGCCCAGCTCAACGAACTCAATCGCACCGAGGGGCTAGCAATATCGGTAATGCTAAGCCGTAATCATGAAGAAGCCTTTGATATGGTGGCTTCAGGACAGGCTTCCGCGTTTGTGATGGATGAGGTTTTGTTAGCAGGTTTGGTTTCGTCTGCCGTTGACCCTGCCGCTTTTCATATTTCTCAAGCAACACTGAGTAGTGCCGAGCCCTATGGCTTAATGATGCCGCCTGATGATCCTGTTTTTGTTGAGCTGGTCAATAAGGAACTGCGTAACATTTATCAGAGTGAAACTATTCACACTCTTTATGAAAAATGGTTTTTGCAGCCTCTCCCTCCCGATAACCGAGTATTGAACTTGCCGCTAGCGCCAGCGCTTGCCGCTATTTTCGCCAATCCTGAGCAGTACATAGAGTAGAGGAGGTGTGTTATGCGCCGAAGTTTATTGCTTGGGTGGTGTAGTTTGCTGGTAATGATGTCTGGTGGAGAAGCAGCACATGCAACGACACCTATCGATTCGCTTGAACGCATAGAAGCAACCGGCGTGTTAAGGGTTGGCTATGGTGATACAGCGCCATTCTCTTATTTAGATAGTCAGGGTAACGTCGTCGGTTACTCTATCGATATTTGCCAACGCTTAGCGAAACAGCTGCAAGTGCAGTTAGGTCTGCCTTCTCTTGAGATAGCCTATGTGTATCGTACACCCAGTAACCGGGTGCAACTGCTCAATAGTGGCGATATCGATATTGAGTGTAATGCCAGTACTAATACACAACAGCGGCGGCAGAGCGCGCAGTTTGCACTTAGCCATTTCTTTGTCTCGGTGCGTTATGTGGCCCTGAAGGAAAATGGCTTTACCACCTTGGAGGACTTGGCCGGGCGTAGCGTGAGCGTGGCGCGTGGCACCGTCAATGTCAGCCAGATTAATCAGGTAAATCGAGAACGCCAACTGAATTTATCGGTGGTGCCCGTAGGTACATTGCAGGAAGCGTTTGATTTAGTTGCTGATGGGCGCGTAGCGGCTTTTGCAATGGATGATATATTACTAAGCACAATGATTGCTGAGTCCGATCACCCTGACGCGTACGCGCTTTCCGAAGAAGCCATTACGTCGATAGAGCCTCTCGGTTTTTTAATGCAATTGGGCGACGATGCCTTTGCAGCAGAGGTAAATAAAGCCCTCGAACATATTTATACCAGTCCGGAAATGCCGTTGCTTTACGAACGGTGGTTTCAGCAACCTCTCCCTGGCAAAGACATTACGCTTAATGTACCAATGAGTGCCGTCTTGGCTGAGCACTTTGCCACCCCTCGCGAGATAAACGCAGATTAAGTGCATTAGATAAATATAGATTAAGATTTAGCGCAGGTTCATACGGTTTGAGTGTTAAATAAACCACGCATTAACGTTTCCACGATACCACTGCTCTCATCCGCCAGAGAATGCTGCTGGGGATCCTGCAGCCAGTCGAAACAGACGCCAATCAAAAAGCCATGAAATTGGCGCCGGGCGCTGGCTGGGGTTAAGTCAGCGCGTAAAGTGCCAGCGATTTGGGCCTGTTCAAACAATTGCTCTACTCGCGCCTCTGCGTGCTCAGAGAGTCGAGTGATCATGCAAATCCGCGGGTGCTCCTCTTCCAGTTTCTCGCAGCGGTGCAACACGATAGTGGCTGCTCTCTGCAGTGGCAGGTCGTGGGAAATGGCTGCCAGCGAGCGTAGAGCAATGTCGCGTAAGCAGTCTGCCGGTGCTGAGCCTAGGCGTTCCACCACCTCATCGACAATTTCATCCAGAGGGACACGCACGCGCTCCAAGAGTGCATCGAACAATGCAGCTTTGTCTTCAAAGTGCCAATAAATGGCCCCTCGTGTCACGCCTGCTGCCTGGGCGATGTGCGCCAAGGTGGTACGCGAAACGCCTTGGGCTAAAAAGGTGGTCTCTGCCGCGTCCAGAATGATTTCTCGGGTACGTTCGGCGTCGGCCTTACGACGGGACATAGCGGCTCCTATTATTAAAATAAGCGGTATTTTGGCAGTGATGGATAGCAAAGTCGCGGGTGGGTGATTATTATACACCTCACTGACATTCATGAATGTCAGTGAGGTGACTATATTATTCAACTTGTACCCTGAATGCAGGTTTGAAAATCATCACTGACCGCCATCAAGGAGCTACTCGTGCCCGTTACTCTTCTCCGTTCACTGCCCATCATACTGGCTCTGCTTGTGCTAACGGGCTGTGAGCAACCCCTGGCGCAGTCGACTGATGCCACACGACCGGTAAAATTGATGACACTGCAGTCGGCAAATGCTACGGCCTTACGGCAGTTTCCCGCGCGGGTGGAAGCCTCTACGCGCAGCAATTTGTCATTTCGTATGGCCGGGGAATTATTGGAGCTCAATGTGAGCCCCGGCCAACAGGTGAGCGAAGGCGAGGTGATTGCGCGCATTGATGATCGCAATGTGCAAAGCGAGCTGGACAGCGCCCGCTCGCGCTTGGAGCTCGCCGAGGCAACGCTAGAACGCATGCGCTATACCCTGCAGCGTGGGGCGGTTAGCCAATCCCAGTTTGATGAGTCGGAAAGCGAGTGGCGGGCCGCCCGGGCCACCTTCGAACAGGCACAAGAGCAGGTCGAGCATACAAAGCTACGCGCCCCTTACGATGGTGTGATTGCCCAGGTGCCAGTGGATAACCGCCAGATAGTTCAAGTTCAAGAAACGGTCGCGGTGATCCAGCAGCCAGGGCAGCTAGACGTGGTGTTTCATCTGCCCGAGCAGATCGTGCAGCGCATACCGCGAAATAATGGAACGCCCTTCGGTGATGCGTTGGCGTTTGAAGTGCGCTTTGGTAATAGCGATAAACCCTATCTTGCCCAGCTAGCCTCTTACACCACCCAAGCCAGCGCACAGAGTTTGGCTTATGAAGTCACCCTAACGCTGCCCCAGCCGGACGATATCACCCTGTTAGACGGTATGAGTGCCAATGTGCGGCTCGATTTGAGTTCGCTGCAAACCGAAAATAGCACCCCGCTGTGGCTACTGCCCACTGATGCGGTGAGCTATGCCGGTGATGATCCCGACCAGGCTCAGGTATGGCGCTTCATCGAGCCAGAAAACGTGGAAGCGGTGCCGGTGGAGGTCGGTCGGTTAACCTCAAACGGCCTGGAAGTTAGCGGAAAGTTGGCAGCGGGCGATCGCGTTGTGGCGGCCGGAGCCCACCGTTTAACCGAGGACACCAGGGTGACCCCGTGGGAAAAAGAGCAGGGGCTTTAACATGGTCGACTACTTTCTACGCCACCGGGCGACCAGCTATTTAATGACCGTGGTGCTGCTGGCGGGTGGCGCGCTGTCGTTTTTGGGCATGGGCCAGTTGGAGTTCCCCGAATTTACCATTCGCAATGCGCTGATCACCACGCAGTACCCTGGTGCGACGCCTGAAGAGGTAGAGCAGGAAGTCACTTCGACACTCGAAGAGTCAATTCAGGAGATGTCATCGATCAAACGGGTTAGCTCGGTGAGTTCTGATGGCCTATCGCAGATCACCGTTGAACTCGAAAGTACGGTGCAGAACGAGGAGTTGGAGCAATTATGGGATTCGCTGCGCCGTAAAGTACAGGATGCCCAGGCCGCGCTTCCGCCGGGTGCGAGTCAATCTCGCGTAAATGACGACTTTGGCGATGTATTTGGTTTCATGGTCAACCTGACGGGCGATGGCTATAGCATGCCGGATCTGGCTGACCATGCTGATTTTCTCAAGCGCGAGCTCGCTTTGGTGAAGGGCGTCGCGAAGGTGTCGCTAAGCGGTGAGCACGAAGAGCGCATCTATATCGAAGTTGATCGCGAACGCCTGCGCGCACTGAATATTCCGTTAACACGATTACAGCAACTGCTTGAGACCCAAAATGCAGTGGCAGACTCAGGGCATCTTAAACAGGATGGCCGCCGTTTTCGTATCACCCCCACGGGCAGTGCGGCAGATATTGAAGCTCTGCGCGCCCTGATTGTCAGTGAGGGCGGCGGTGAACTGGTGCGGCTGAGCGATATTGCCGATGTGAGCCGCGAGCTGGCGGAGCAGCCCCAGCAGCTTTACCGCGATATGGGCAGGCCGGCGATCTCGTTGGGCGTCTCCTTTGAAAGCGGAGTGAATGTTGTCGAGGTGGGAGAACGGCTACAGCAGCGTCTGGATGAACTGCAAACCCGCACACCACTGGGTATGGAGCTGAATGTCGTTTATAACCAGCCCCAGGTGGTCGATGACGCAGTATCCGGTTTCCTGGTCAGCTTGATCCAGGCGGTGGCTATCGTGATCGTGGTGCTGATGCTGTTTATGGGCTGGCGCAGTGGTCTGTTAATGGGCTTTATCCTGCTGATCACCATTATTGGCACCTTTATGTTGATGCGCTTTCATGGTTTGCAGCTGGAAAAAATCTCGCTGGGTGCGTTAATTATCGCCCTGGGAATGCTGGTAGATAACGCCATTGTGGTCACCGAAGGCATGCTGGTGGGGTTAAAGCGCGGCAGCACGATTCGTGATTCGGCGCATCAAGTGGTTCGCCAAAATGCCTGGCCCTTGCTGGCCGCAACGCTGATCGCGATTGCAGCCTTTGCGCCCATCGGTTTATCGCCAGACACCACCGGTGAGTTTATCGGCTCGTTATTTTTCGTGCTGCTCTACTCGCTACTGCTGAGCTGGATCACGGCGCTGACGTTAACGCCGTTCTACTTCAAGCTGTTTTTCCGCAATGTTGCCCCCGGCGATGGACAGGAAGACCCCTATAAAGGCGTGGTTTATCGTTTTGTAGGCCGTGTCATTATCACCGGTATTCGTTGGCGCTGGTTAACCTTGGCGCTGATGGTAGCGATATTGGCTGGCGCGGTGGTCGGCTTTGGTTCGGTTAAAAATGCCTTCTTTCCGGCCTCTAATACGCCGATCTTTTTTGTCGATTATCGCACGCCGGAAGGTACCGATATTCTCGAAACCCAACGCCGCGTTAGCGAGCTTGAAAAGAGCGTGATGGAGATGGACGGCGTTCGCCACCTGACCACCACCGTGGGCGGCGGAGCGCAGCGCTTTACCCTCACCTATTCACCGGAAGACCGCTATGCAAGCTATGCGCAGTTGATTGTCGAAACCGACGATAAAGCGACTCAACACGACCGCATGGCTGACGTAGAGCAAGTGTTGGAGCGGGATCATAGCGATATCGACTACAAAATCGCCCCGTTGGAGGTCGGCCCCGCTCCCAAAGCCAAGCTAGAGGCGCGCTTCTACGGCAGCGATCCAGCGGTGCTTCGCCAGTTGGGCGATCAGGTTGAGGCCATGTTCCTTGATACACCGAATTTGACCAGCGTGCGCACCAGTTGGCGTAACCGCGTGCAGGCGATTGAGCCCGTTTTTCTTGAAGATACTGCACGTAGGCTGGGTGTGACCCGTGAAGACCTGTCCAGCACCCTGGCGCTAAGTACCAGTGGCAGCCAGGTGGGCATTTACCGCGACGGCAGCGACCTGATTCCGATAGTGGCGCGGGCAATCCCCGAACAGCGTCACGATGTGGATAACCTAGGCTCACTTAACGTCTGGAGCGCAGAGCAAAACCGCTATATCTCCGCCGATCAAGTCATCGGCGATATCACAACACAGGTGGCGGATCCGCTGATTATGCGCCGCAATCGCGAACGCATGCTGGCGGTGTACGGTGAGCCGGATCCGCTAAGCGGGGTGACCGCAGCCAGCGTATTGGCCGACATTCGACCAAGGGTGGAGGCCTTGGATCTACCAGCAGGTTACCGGTTGGAGTGGGGTGGTGAGTTTGAGACCGCTGGCGAAGCGCAGAGTGGGTTATTTTCCTCGCTGCCGCTGGGCATAGTGATGATGTTTATTCTCACTGTGGTGCTGTTCAATAACTTCCGCCAGCCGTTGGCTATCTGGTCGCTGGTACCGCTGACGATTATTGGCGTAGTGGGCGCGTTGTTGGTTACCGGGTTACCTTTCTCGTTTATGGCTCTGCTGGGTACGCTGAGCTTGATCGGCATGGTAATCAAAAATGCCATCGTGTTGGTAGAGGAGATCAACGTGCAACTGCCGTTGCATCAAGACCGCTACCACGCTGTGGTGCGAGCTGCGGTCAGCCGCGTGCGTCCGGTCGCCATGGCCGCGCTGACCACCATGTTGGGCATGATCCCGCTAATTAGCGATGCCTTTTTCGCCAGCATGGCGGTCGCGCTGATCGGTGGCCTGGGTGTCGCCACGCTATTAACCTTAATCGTACTGCCGGTAGTTTACTGCGTGCTCTACCGGATTCGCATACATCCTGATCAATAACTCGAGCAGACTTCTTTCATCTTAGCCGTGGCCTTGACCAATCCACGGCTAAGATAGCCTCTGCACCGATATTCAATGCGCCTACCACTTCGCTCACTGCTGTTTGCAAATCGTTTCCATTTTAATTTGTGAAAATAATTTTCAAACTAGACTAAAGTCTATGCTGCCCAGGCCGATAGCAGTACCTCGTAAAAGATATTGGTCGATTTAAGTTAATCTAAAGCCGCTGGAAGTGCTCTAGCTAGATTATATAAATTGCCAAAAGCTAATGGATCTGGCCTGGAGGCATTCCGCATATGAATCGTGTACTTAGTAATCTATCCGTCAAACTGGGTTTAACCCTTGTTTTGGCCATCTTTTCATTATTAATAATAACCATTGCTTTTCTAGGCTATCAGGCAGGCGAAGAGGGCAGTACTTCGTTAAAAGAGCTTGACCTATCAGGTGATCGCACTTTAGCGCTTAGCCGCAGTCAACGATCCATAGCTTACGCTCAGCTTTTCTACGTTAGTAGCTTCGATGCGTTTGAGAAAGGTGATGCCAGTTCATTCCGTGACTACCTGGCTCGGGCCCAAGATGCTCAGCGAGTTGCGCAAGATTACTTTACAGAGTTTGAAGCCACCAAGCCTGAGTCGGCACTTTCTGATACCGTGACTGCCACCTATGAGAGCTTGATCCAACGGGGGATTATCCCCTTAGAGGAGGCATTAAATACGGGTAACAGCAGTCAGTTTAATACCGCAAGGGAAATGGTGAGTGACTTAAATCAGCAGTTAATTGAGGCTGTTAGTGCTTACAATGATCATCGGGCTGAACGAAACAAGTCGATGATTGCCGATTATGAGAGCGGCATGCAGTTTCTTACTTATATTGATATCGCTGTACTTTTGATTGCCGCGTTAATCGTTCTGTTTGTTCGCATCGCGATGGTGGGCTCTATTGTAAAACCACTAAACGAAGCAGTGGAGCATTTTGAGCGTATTGCCCAAAATGATCTCTCTGGTAAAGTAGATGACCGTGGTAGCAATGAGATCGGCAAGCTGTTTAGTGCTATGCAGCATATGCAAAGTAATTTGGTTAAAACCGTTTCTGAGGTACGCGATAGCAGCGGTTCGATTCATATCGGGGCGCGTGAGATTGCCAGTGGTAACTCGGATCTATCCTCGCGTACCGAGCAGCAGGCGTCTTCCCTGCAGGAAACCGCCGCCAGCATGGAGCAGTTAACCGCTACCGTTAAACAGAATGCCGATAACGCCCGCCAGGCCAGCCAGTTGGCGAACGATGCCTCAAGCACTGCAAGCAACGGTGGTGAAGTGGTTGAGCAGGTGATTACCACCATGCACGGTATTTCTAGCAGCTCGCAAAAAGTGGCGGATATTATTACCGTTATCGACTCTATCGCCTTTCAAACCAATATCTTGGCACTCAATGCTTCTGTGGAAGCAGCGCGGGCAGGCGAACAGGGTCGTGGTTTTGCCGTGGTGGCGAGTGAAGTGCGTAACCTGGCCAGCCGCAGTGCCGATGCCGCCAAAGAGATCAAAGCACTGATTGAGGCGTCATCCACCCAGGTGAAAGAGGGCTCAGCATTAGTCGAAAGCGCCGGTGCTACGATGCGGGATGTGGTCTCCTCTGTGCGCCGGGTGACCGATATTATGGATGAAATCTCCGCGGCTTCTCAGGAGCAGAGTTCGGGCATTGAGCAGGTCAACCAAGCGGTTGCCCAAATGGATGAAGTAACCCAGCAGAACGCGGCCCTGGTTCAACAGGCGTCGTCAGCGGCCAGCTCGTTGGAAGAACAGGCGGCGCGGCTTGAAAGCGTTGTCTCGGCTTTTCGTTTAACTGAGGGGGAGAGCCGTACGCAACACGCCCCGCTTACCTCGCCCCAGCACACGCCACAACACTCATCTCAACAGACACCAGCGCTGATGCGGCCAGCGACGCGTAGACAAACCAGTAGCAAAACCGCGGCTAGCGCTGAAGATGATTGGGAAGCTTTTTAAGCCAGCGTTTCTCGCCGCTTAGGCTGCGTTCCCCCTCCGCCATTGCTGTAAGAGGGGGGGTAGTGAGCGCTTAGTTACCTGACGAGTTTAGTGCTACTGCAACTTCTTCAACCTGTAGCGCCAGACTCTGCAGGCCGCCGCCGGAGAGGTACCACAGCGCGGGCGTTAGCATAATGACCCGCGCTTTCTCAGCTCCCGCATCTAAGAGCGTTTGCGCTAAGGCATCCGCGTCGGCGGGTTCATCGCCAATCGCGGCGCTGCGATCAATCACCAGTACGACCTGCGGATCAATTTCGCTAATCGCCTCAGGAGAAAGCGGGGTAAAGGTACGGGTACCGCGGGTTTCAGAAGTGACACTTTCGGGCATCGCTAATGCTGCAATGCCCAGTACGTCGTGAACGACCGGGTGCTGATTCAGCATCAGATTGCCGCCGTTGTGGGTTACCACCAGCGTGCGAGGAGCGTTGCTTAGCGCTTCGCGCTGGGTCTCAATCTCGGCATGCAGTGTACCAAGCGCCTCTTCGGCTTTGCTTTCCACTGCTAAACGACTCGCTAGTTCGCGTACATTGGCGTCAAAAGTAGCCAGGTAGTCGTCACCCTGTAGGCTGGTGTTGAGCAGCGGGGCGATTTCGCCAAGCCCCTCTTCCCACTCACCCTGGCGGCCAGTGTAAAGAATCAGGCTAGGCTCGCTTTCGCCAAGGGCATCCATATCCGGTGAGCGCAGGCCGCCAATATCGGTGACGTCATCGGCTGCATACTGCTCAAGATAGCCAGGCAGGCTGGCTTTCGGTACACCCACTACCTGCTCGTTTAAACCTAGTGCATCCAGCGTATCCAGGCTGCCTAAGTCGAAGGTGGCGATTCGCTGGTCGGCGCTCGCGGTGGCGCTGGCAGTTGCTAAGAGTATAGCGGTGGTAGTGGTAGCGAACTTCATTGGGTTTCCTTTTTGTGAGAAAGAATTTTATATGCGATATTTTCTCATGTTCTCAAGGATGCTGACTTTTGTCGCTACTGGGTGATGGAACAGTATGTTGCAGAAAACGCGACCGCCCTCACAAACTGAGGGCGGTGGGTAGCGCTAACGGCTGTTTAAAAAAAAGAGGGTAAAGAGGTTAAGAGGCGACCCGGAAAGGATTGCGTGGGTCGTTATCCCAGGCCAGGAAGGGTTGGCCGGTCTCCTGGGGCACCATGGTGATGCAGTTATCTACTGGGCAAGTGATCTGGCAAAGGTTACAGCCCACACACTCCTCTTCGATCACTTCATAGCGTCGCGCGCCGTCCTGCTCGGTGAGCTTGGCAATCGACTGGTGGGAGGTATCCTCGCAGGCGATATAACAGCGGCCGCACTCGATGCACAAATCCTGATCGATCTTGGCGATGGTTTTGAAGTTGATGTCGAGGTGTTTCCAGTCGGTGGTTTGCGGTATCGCCTTACGGGAGAACGCCTCGATGGAGTCGTAGCCTTTTTCCGCCATCCAGCGAGAGAGGCCGTCTTTCATCTCCTCCACAATCCTAAAGCCGTTGAGCATCGCTGCCGTACACACCTGCACGCTGCCGGCACCTAGGGCGATAAACTCCGCCGCATCCCGCCAGGTGGAAATGCCGCCAATGCCGGAAATGGGTAGCGTTGGAGTGGACGGATCACGGGCAATTTCTGCCACCATGTTCATCGCGATAGGCTTCACGGCGCTGCCACAGTAGCCGCCGTGAGTGCTCTGGTGGCCCACGGTGGGCTTGGCGACCATATTGTCCAGGTCGATACTGGTAATCGAGTTGATGGTATTGATCAGCGATACCGCGTCGGCCCCGCCGCGCAGCGCCGCCTGGGCACCGACGCGAATATCGGTGATATTAGGTGTGAGTTTGACGATGACTGGTTTGGAGTAGTGCTTCTTGCACCAGTAGGTGACTTTCTCGATCAGGTCGGGGTTTTGGCCCACCGCCGCGCCCATGCCGCGCTCCGGCATTCCGTGGGGGCAACCCAGGTTGAGCTCGATGCCGTCCGCGCCAGTGGCTTCCACTAGCGGCAGAATGTAGGCCCAGGCTTCTTCATTACAGGGCACCATAATGGAAACGATCAGCGCACGATCGGGCCAGTCCTTTTTCACCTGAGTGATTTCTTTAAGGTTGATCTCCAGCGAGCGGTCGGTAATCAGCTCGATATTGTTAAAGCCGATCACCTCGCGGTTTTTTCCGTAGTGGGCTGAGTAGCGGGAGGAGACATTCACCGCAGGCGGCTCTTCGCCAAGGGTTTTCCATACCACGCCGCCCCAGCCAGCTTCATAGGCGCGTACCACGTTGTAGGCTTTATCGGTGGGCGGTGCAGAGGCCAGCCAGAATGGATTGGGGGCTTTAATACCGGCAAAGTTAACCGATAGGTCAACGCCATTGACCACGCTGTCACCGCTGTCTTTCTTACCCGGTGGTGTAAAAGTGAGTGTGTTCATGCGGCCTCCTGCTTGGCGACAAGCGCCTGATGAATGGCGTGAGCCGCCAGTTTGCCGTGTTGCACGGCCTGAACGGTAAGGTCTTGACCGGGCTTCACACAGTCGCCACCGGCATACACATTGGGCAGTGAGGTTTGGAACATCTCATTAACGTGAATGCGCTCGCCGTCCCGGGCAAGCTCAGCGGCGGTGGTATCGCTTAGGCTCGCGCCTTCGAAGCCTTGGCCGATGGCGGTGAAGACAGCATCGGCGGCGATCTCAAAAGTTTCTCCAGTAGGGGTTAAGCGGCCCGCTTGATCATGGGTCTTGGCAAAGCGCATGCCCGTCACGCGGCCTTGATCATCCAGCAGAATCTCGTCGGGCTGGGCCCAGGTCACCATCCGCACGCCGTTGGCTTTGGCAATCTCTTGTTCATGGTCGGTGGCGGACATGGCTTCAATGCCGCGACGGTAAACCAGCGTTACCTCCGTAGCGCCCAAGCGGGCCATTTGGGTGGCCATATCGATAGCGGTATTGCCCGCGCCAATCACGATACAGCGTTTGGCCACCGCAAGGCTGCCCAGATCGTCGGTCTGGCGGAGAACCTTGATGTAGTCCACCGCAGGCATCAGACCGGGTGCTTGCTCCCCGGTTAAACCCAGGGCACGGCTAGCGCCCAGGCCCAAGCTGAGAAACACGCTATCGTACTGATTATGGAGCGTAGCAAGCTCCAGGTTTGCGCCCAGCCGTTGGTCGTACTGGATCTCGATGCCACCGATCTCAAGCAAGAATTCCACTTCCTTGCGGGCGAAGTCGTCGGTCATTTTGTAGCGGGCGATGCCGTGCTCGTTCAGCCCGCCAGGCTTTTGTTCGGCTTCAAAGATGGTCACCTGATGACCGAGCATCGCCAGTCGGTGCGCGCAGGAGAGCCCGGCAGGTCCGGCGCCGACCACGGCCACATGACTGCCGGTAGAAGTGGCGCGTTTGAAGGGGTGGCCGTCGAACTGCATGTGGTCGGTGGCATGACGCTGCAGCAAACCGATCAGCACCGGCTGGCATTCGGCGTCGTGGTTGCGCACGCAGCTGCGCTCGCAAAGAATTTCCGTGGGGCACACCCGGGCGCAGCTGCCGCCTAAAATGTTGGCTTCCAGAATGGTTTCCGCCGCGCCGTTGATATTGTTCTCGCTGATCTGGCGAATAAAGCTGGGAATATCAATATCCGACGGGCAAGCTTCGACGCAGGGCGCATCAAAGCAATAGAGACAACGCTGACTTTCGATCATCGCCTGGCGATGGGTCAGCGGCGGATGTAGATCGCTAAAGTTGCTTGCCAGCGTATCCGGGTCGTAGGTGCCGACCTCTTTTGCGCTGGGTAGGTGGTTCAGTGGGCTAGTCACAGTAAAGCCTCCGCTGTTGTTATGGGCACAGCTGTTATCTTTTTACGGCCATCGGCGCATTCAGCTCGGCGCGCTTGGCCAGCAATTCGAAGACACCGGGGTAGGCGGGGCGCTCCAAATAGCGGCCCGCACCGCGCTCGGCACGCAGCTCACCATCCCGCCACACCCATTTGCCCTTGCTAATGGTGTGACGGGCAATGCCGCGCACCGTTTTGCCCTCGAAAATGTTGAAATCGACGTTCTGGTGGTGGGTTTTGGCAGAAATCGTCCGGGTGCCGTTGGGATCCCACACCACGATATCTGCATCGGAACCTACTTGAATCGCCCCTTTGCGCGGGTAGAGGTTGAAAATCTTGGCGGTGTTGGTCGATGTCAGCGCGACAAACTCCTGGGGCGACAGCTTGCCGGTGTTGACGCCTTCATCCCACAACACGGCGAGGCGGTCTTCCACGCCAGCGGTGCCGTTGGGGATTTTAGTAAAGTCATCCTTGCCCGCGGCTTTCTGATCGGCACAGAAACAGCAGTGGTCGGTGGCGGTGGTTTGCAGATTGCCCGACTGCAAGCCGTGCCAGAGCGCTTCCTGGTGGCCCTTGGGCCGGAAGGGCGGGCTCATCACGTGGGCAGCGGCGCGGCCCCAGTCGGTATCCTGGTAGACGCTATCGTCGATGAGCAGGTGCCCGGCTAAGCATTCGCCATAAACCGGATGACCCTGCTGGCGGGCGTAGGCAATTTCATCCACGGCATCTTTGGTGGACACGTGAACCAGATAGATCGGTGCGCCCAGGGTGCTGGCAATGCGAATCGCCCGGCTGGCCGCTTCGCCTTCCACCTGGGGTGGGCGCGAAAGCGGATGGGCTTCCGGCCCGGTCATGCCCTGGGCGAGCAGTTTTTGCTGCATGTGGTAGACCAGCTCACCGTTTTCGGCGTGAACCGTAGGCACCGCGCCTAGCTCCAGACAGCGCGAGAAGCTTTCCACCAGAATGTCATCAGTGGCCATGATCGCGCCCTTGTAGGCCATAAAGTGTTTGAAGCTGTTCACCCCGTGTTCATGAACCAGGGTGCCCATTTCCTCTCGCACGCTATCGTCCCACCAGGTAATCGCCACGTGGAAGGCAAAATCGGTGGCGGCTTTTTCCGCCCAGCCTTGCCAGGTTTCGAAGGCCTCAAGGAGCGACTGACCTGGCTGTGGGATCACGAAGTCGATGATCGAAGTGGTGCCCCCGGCCAAGGCCGCGGCGGTGCCGGTATAGAAATCTTCGCTGGCCACGGTGCCCATGAACGGCAGTTGCATGTGCGTATGGGGATCGATACCGCCGGGCATCACCAGTTGATCGCTGGCATCGACAATTTCACACCTTTCAGGGACATCTAGATCGGTGCCAATCGCATGGATTTTACCGTCGACACACAGTACGTCTGCGCGGTAGGTATCGGCGTGGGTGACCACGGTGCCGCCCTTGATTAATAAGCTCATCGTTCGCTCCTGTTATTTTTAAATAGAAAACTTAACCAGCAACCTGTTTTTTACCAGCAGAATCATTCACCGTCGGTCAGGCGGGTATAGGTTTCCGGGCGACGGTCGCGGAAGAACTGCCAGTTGTTGCGTACCTCCCGCACCATGTCCAAATCGATCTCGTGCACCAGCAGCTCGTCTTCTGTTTCGCTGGCCTGAGCTTCGATTTTGCCGCGGGGGTTAACGATATAGCTGGAGCCGTAAAAGTCGCCGATGTTCCACGGCGCCTCGGTTCCAACTCGATTGATCGCAGCGATAAAGCAGCCATTGGCGGCGGCAGAGGCAGGTTGCTCTAACTCCCACAGGTATTGGGAAAGACCGGCCACGGTGGCGGAAGGGTTGAAAATCACCTCAGCGCCGTTGAGAGCAAGCGCCCGCCAGCCTTCGGGGAAGTGACGGTCGTAGCAGATATACACGCCGATTTTGCCGTAGGCAGTATCGAACACTGGCCAGTTGGATTTTCCCGGCTTGAAGAAGAATTTTTCCCAAAAACCGGCTACTTGGGGAATATGGGTTTTGTGGTACTTGCCTAAGTAACTGCCGTCAGCGTCGAATACCGCTGCGGTGTTGTAGTAAACACCGGTTTCAGTCTCTTCATACACCGGCACGATGATCACCATGCGGTGCTCGGCGGCGAGCTTCTGCATCATCTGGCAGGTAGGGCCTTCCGGTACCCGCTCGGCGGCGGCGTACCACTTGCCGTCCTGGCTGGGGCAAAAGTAGGGCTGGTTAAACACTTCCTGGAAGCAAAGCACCTGCACGCCCTGGTCAGCCGCTTGCTGAATCATTGGCAGATGTGCCTCGTTCATGGCGTCGCGAATAGCTTCTGGTTCAAGATCGGTGCTGGTTTTCAGGCCCATCTGAATCAACCCGATTTTCATCTTCTGCATGAGACGCTCCCTCTGATTGTTGATGTGTAGCGTATGTTTGTAGTGTTCTTGAAACTAGTTTTGTAAAGCTGACGAAATAGACAGCTTTTGTTGAAAGTAGCGCTGGGTAGGTGGTTTTAGCAAGTCTTTAAAGGAGATTTGTTAAATCGTCTTTAACTCATTGAGTTTGCTTATTTTTATTGTTCCATTTGGTGATATTCACTTTTTTGGTGAGGTCTTGCACTGTTTTGGATGGTTTTTTTATTCTTTTAAAATCATTGGTTTGGTATGTTTCTAGCGAGTGTGTTTGGTTTTTTTCTGTTTGAAATTGGTGCAAATATTTTTTTTGATCTAGCTTTGTTTAGTTGGTTTTTGTTTTAGGTGGGGAAAATATAAAGATAACAAGCTAACAATAATAATGTTGTCCAGGAAGGCAGCTTTTTAATCAATGAGTTAATTGACCTGCTTTTTCAAGTAGGCATGCTTATTGCTTGTTTTCTAAAAGCTATGGTTTCTAAGAACGATGGTTTTGAAAAACAATGGTTTCTAAAAGCCATGATTTCTAAGCGCCTTTTTGAAAAGCTCCACTGGCCGTGGGAGCTAGGCAGCGCAATAACGCAATGCTGAGGAGATAAAAAATGACCGAAACAACCTCTCAGATGGTGGATCGAGGTGGGCTGATAGAGCTAGATGTAGGGGACGATGTACGCAGTAGTTCGCGCTTTAATGAGGATATTGCGCCTACCCAGGCCAGCGAGCGCACCTGGAGTAAGTGGAATATTGCGGCACTCTGGGTAGGCATGTCGATCTGCGTGCCCACCTACACCCTAGGCGGGGTATTAACCGCCTACTTCGGGCTGAGCGTGGGGGAGGCGTTGTTTGCCATTTTGTTGGCCAACGTGATCGTGCTGATTCCTCTTACCTTAAACGCCTTTCCCGGTACGAAGTTTGGTATTCCTTTTCCGGTGGTTTTACGCTCTTCGTTCGGTATTTTAGGTTCCAACGTACCCTGTCTGGTGCGCGCCCTGGTCGGCTGCGGCTGGTTTGGTATTCAAACCATGTTTGGCGGTTTGGCCATTCATCTGTTGCTCTCCGAGTTGATTCCCGCTTGGGCTGCGATGGGCGGTGTTGGTGAAGTCATCGGCTTTTTTGTCTTTGGTGCGATGAATCTCTATGTGGTGATTCGTGGTGCAGAGTCGATTAAATGGTTGGAAACCTTCGCCGCACCGCTGCTGTTAGCCGTTGGTGTTGGGCTGATGATATGGGCGTGGCCAAATATGTCGATGTCCGAACTACTGGCACAGCCGCCGTCGCGGCCTGAAGGGGCATCGGTATACGGCTACTTCTTCGCGGGCTTAACCGCCATGGTGGGTTTTTGGGCCACGCTGTCGCTGAATATTCCCGATTTCAGTCGCTTTGCCAAAAGCCAAAAAGATCAGATCGTTGGTCAGGTGATTGGGCTGCCGCTAACGATGTTTTTCTTTGCCGCACTCGGTGTCGTGTTAACCGCTGCTTCCGAAACGCTGGTAGGGGAAACCGTTGCCGACCCGGTACGTTTGATTGGCTATATCGACAGCCCCTTCTGGGTGGTACTGGCGATGCTGTTGATCATTATCGCCACGATCTCTACCAATACGGCTTCTAACATCGTGTCGCCTACCAACGATTTTCAGAACATTGCGCCCAAATTGATTAACCAGACGCGCGGCGTGCTGATGACTGGCGCGGTGGGCGTGTTGTTGATGGGCTACGATCTGCTGCAAAAAGCGGGCGTTATTCCGCCAGGGGTTTCTCTGGAGCAGATGTACTCCAACTGGCTGCTGGGTTACTCCAGCCTGCTGGGGCCCATCGCGGGCATCATGGCGGTGGACTACTTCCTGATCAAAAAGCAGCGTTTGGATGTGCCCAGCCTGTATATGGATAACCATGCTTATCCTGCGGTGAACATCGCGGGTTTTATCGCCTTTGGCGTGCCGGTGGCGCTTACGTTGCTATCGCTGTTAACTGGCACCATGAATTGGTTCTACGACTACGGCTGGTTTACCGGCTCGGCGCTGGGGGCAATTGTTTACTATGTGGCAAGCCAAGTGTTGGCGTCATCGCCCCAGGCGGGGCCAGCGCCGATAATGGCCAATGAGGCAACCGAGCAGCGTTAAACATACTGCCGGGTTTAGCTGCTTTTGATTAAGCGTAGAAACGCATCGACCACTCGGTTGGGGCGGCGGTCGTGGCGGGTGATCAGCACAAAGGGGATGCGGTAGTGCTGCGTGTTGGCATGCAACGCTCGCATCTTGCCCGCTGCCACCCACTGTGCTGCGACGTGTTCAGGCAGAAAGCCGATAAAGCGCCCGGTAAGAATCAAAAAGGCTGCGCCTTCGCGGTCGGATGCCGAAGCTCGCAGGCTTAGCGCGTCATGCGCCTGCCGGGCCTCAATCGGTAGCGGATAGCGGGGTGAAATAGCCGAGTGTTGGGCGATATCTGCACAGCTAAGCGTATCATCATCCTCAGTAAACAGCGGATGGCCAGCCGCGCAGTAAAGATACGATGGCTCGTCGTAAAGGTGCCGCGCTTCTAAGCTGGTGGGCAGGTTCACTGCAGGCACTACGCCGACGTGCAAGTGGCCATCCATGACGCCTCTAATGACCGCGTCAGAAGGCTCCATATGAATGTGCAGCGTTACCTCATGCTCCGGCGCGCTAAGCTCTGCCAGGGCGTTGGTCACGTGCATGGCGGGTAGCGTTACCAGGTTGTCGGTGATGCCGATATTCAGCTCGCCTTTGATCGTTTGATGCAGCGCGTTAACGTCGCTTTTAAACGTTTCAAGCGCGGTCAGTAGCGTTAACCCTGCCTGATAAATCTCTTTACCCTCTTCGGTTAAACTAAACCCGCCACGCCCCCGCTGGCAGAGCGAAAACCCCAGCCTCCCCTCCAAGTCGTTCATGTGTTGGCTAATCGCCGAACGACTAATGCCCAGCGTGGTTTCCGCCGCGGTAAAGCCACCGCACTCAACGACCGTCTTAAAAATACGGATTAGGCGTATCTCGTAGTCGCTCATTTGGCCCAGCGATGCCATAACAATTTCCTGGTAGATTGGCTATCCATGCATAACGTCACGCTTTTCAGGGCATTAACGGTGATAAAAACTGATATACATCCTAAAAGCACCGCGGCACTATCGGATAAAGCCACGTGTCAGCGCGTGTTATGTATCATTTTTAGTTACTTTTTACACTGTATCAGGTGTCCCCCTGGGTTACCTGAATAAGGCTTCTGCGCGATGTCCGCTACCTCCAATGATGTAAATGATGATGTATTGAAAGCCACCAAGACTTATCGCCAACAGCGCCGCCATGTGATTGCGCTATATCTGCTAGCACTGCTTGTCATGATGGTGCTTTTCGGCTGGCTGCTGAGTGAACAGTATCGGCAAGAAATTGAGGCCGCCGAGTCGCGGATTACCGCCCGCGCTAATGTGGTTGCTGAGTGGGCAAAAGGCGTATTTGCACAAAGCGGGCAAGCGCTTTTTGGGCTTGCTGAGATGCTAACCCTGCAAGGCATGCCAGATAGCGATAATGCCCAGGCCCTTCAGCGCTCGCTAGAAAACCTGACCCTGTATGTGCCCATGGTGGACGAAATCGCTGTGTTGAGCGCTGAAGGTCGAGTAATGGCGAGTGGCCGCAGCAGCCGAAGAGCAGGTGCTGATATCAGCGATACGACGTTGTTTAATGCCTTTAAGCAAGCAGGACAAGAAGAACTGATTACCCCGCTTTACTGGTCTATCAGTGACCAACGCTACTATTTGTACCATGGTCGACGATTAGAAACCTCGTCCGGCGAGTTTGCTGGGGTGGTCATCTCTAGCATTGTACCTGAAGTGTTTGCCGACGCCCTGGAGCAGATGAGTGTCTATGACGGCGAGAGCATTGCCCTGGTCGACCCCGGATTAAAATTTATTGCTCGCTACCCGACCCCCGAAAAGCCATTTTCGATTGGCAGTCAAATTGAGAGCCCAGAAACGGCCGAGTGGCTTACCCGTGGTGAGTCCACATGGTCAATCAACATTGACTCACCTATTGATGGCCGCAAACGGCTGTTTCGCATGCTGAGAGTAGGCGAGTATCCGATGCTGGCTGTGGTTGGCGTTGATCTTCACGAATTGCTCTCGGCCTGGCGGCAGCGTGCTTTGATTTTAATGTTGGTGACGGCAGTGATTGCCCTGCTGGGTGCTTGGGGGGCGCGCCACTACCTGAATCGTTTAGCGTTGTCGCATCAACTACGTCAGCGTATTGAGGAGCGTGAACAGGCCCGTGCCGAGGCCCAAATCGCCGCTGCCGCCTTCCAGACGCACTTAGGCATCCTTATTACCGATCCACAGGGCATCATTCTTAAGGTGAATGAGACCTTCAGCCGCATTACCGGCTATAGCGAAGCGGAGATAGTGGGTAACAATCCGCGCATGTTTAGCTCTGGGCTACAAAACGCCGCCTTTTACCGCCGTTTATGGAAGCGTGTTATCAAAACCGGCAACTGGGAAGGCGAGATATGGAACCAGCGTAAGAATGGTGAACTGTTTCCCGAGTGGCTAACCATTAGCGCTGTCTACAGCGTTGAGGGCACCTTAACTCACTACGTGGCCACCATGAGCGATATCAGCGAGCGTAAAGCCGCTGAACAAGAGATTCATCAGCTAGCATTTTATGACACCTTAACCGGGTTGGCCAACCGGCGGCTGTTTATGGATCGCATAGGTAATGCCCTTAAAGAGCTTCAGCGCCATCAGCGTTGCGGCGCACTGCTATTTATCGATATCGATAACTTTAAGCAAATCAATGACACTCTGGGGCACTATGCGGGGGATCAAGTATTGCAGAGCGTTGCTCGGCGAATGGGGCAGATGTTGCGCGATACCGATACCTTGGCGCGGCTGGGAAGCGATGAATTTGCGGTATTAATCGAAGGCGTGGATAGCAATTACGCTCAAACCACCCGGCTGGCAGAGCGTATTGCGCACAAGCTGCTGGCAACTCTTAACGAATCAATCACTCTGGCCGAAGAGAGCATCACGGTGACGGGGAGTATTGGTATTGCGATCATGGCCAGCAATGAGTACGGCGTGGATGACTACCTGCAGCAGGTAGATATGGCGCTCTTTCAGGCTAAGAACAACGGCCGCCATGGCGTGTGCTTTTTTGACCCCTCGATGCAGGCTGCGCTTCTGGCCCATGTGAAATTAGAAGCGGATCTGCGCCAAGCGCAGGCCAGCCAGCAGTGGCAGCTCTATTATCAGCCCCAAGTGGATCACCATGGCGTGATCACTGGCGTTGAGGCGCTGCTGCGCTGGCATCATCCTGAACGCGGCATTGTTTCACCAGGCGATTTCATTCCGCTGCTGGAAAGCAATGAGCTGATAAATGATGTAGGCGAATGGGTATTGGAAGATGCCTGCTATCAATTAGCGCGTTGGGCGCAGCATCCACGGCTAAGCAAACTGACCATATCGGTGAATATTAGTCCGCTTCAGTTTCGCGATGAGCAGTTTCTGGCTCGTGTAGAGGGGGTGTTTGCGCGCACTCAGGCGCCGCTTCAGCGGCTAAAACTGGAGGTGACCGAGTCACTGTTTGTGGAAGCGCGAGACGACGCCAGAGATAAAATGCTTGCCCTTAAAGCGCGCGGTGTACGCTTCTCTCTGGATGATTTTGGTACCGGCTACTCGTCCCTGGCCTATTTAGCGCAACTGCCGCTGGATCAACTAAAAATCGACCAATCCTTTGTGCAGCAGGTGCTCGAAAGCCAAGCCAACGCAGCGATTGTCGAGAGTACCATTGCCCTGGCAGAGAGCCTCAATCTAGAGGTCATTGCAGAAGGCGTAGAGACCAAAGCGCAGCAGGCGTGGCTACTGGCGCACGACTGTCACGCTTATCAAGGCTATCTGTTTGGGCGGCCGGTTACTGCAGAGGCCATCGAGAGATTGATTACGGGCGCTTAACCCAGCGTCAGTAAGCGGAGTTGGCCTTCGATATCGAGAGCGGGGCTCGTATCGGGAAGAATAACTTCCAGCCGGGAGTCTTGCCGCCACGCGCTGCTTTCAACGCTCAGCGTACCTCCGGCGCGGTTAAAGCGTTTCCAGCCGCTATCGGTATGAAACACGCCTTTAATGCGTGCCTCTCTGGGGAGTTCTCCCAAACAGGTGGCCAAGCTATCCAGGTCGAAGCGCTCGCTTGGGTGCCAACGTAACCCCGTACTGGTGTAGCCCAGCGAAGTGCCGGTTTCACGCTGGGGCTTGCCGGGCGGGGGCGGAAAATCAAAAAAAGACCCGGCTAAGCTGGGTGTTGCCGCCAACTGTTGATGGTTGGCGGGTACGCTGATATCGCTCCCTTCGGCGCGTCCGCTCTGGGTCAACAGTCCTATGGGTAGTTCGCCTTGGGGAGCTTCCTGCACCCATTTACGCGGCGGCCAGCGCTGTGCCACAAACGCATGAGCGGCGCCGAGCTGCTCGGGCGTGCTCTGGTCGAGCATGGTGAGTGCCACGGCATCGGCCATATCGAGCTGGTCGCGGAAGGTGTCGTGCGTTCGGGAGCGGGCGTCATCTAATCGGCGTGGGTCGAGAGTAGCAATAATATCGCGTACCTCGACCACTTCCTGGAAGGCTTCCCCTCGCAGTAGATCCAACAGACCTGCCGGGTGGCCAAGGCCTGAAGGCTCGATGATGACGCGATCAGGCTTGCTGCGTGCGAGTAAATTCACCAGCGCCGCTTGCAGTACAAAGGCGAGCTGGCAGCAAAGGCAGCCGCCGGGAAGGCCTTTCACCACCACATCGTCACGGGCATCAAACATCGCCTGGTCGATGCCGATTTGGCCAAACTCGTTGACCAAAATGGCCCAGGTTTCATCCACAGGCTTCTGTTCGATGAGGCTGTGTATAAGCGTTGTTTTACCGCTGCCTAGAAAGCCGGTAATGATATGCACCGGCACTTTTGCCAACCGCTCTGACGCTGCCAACGCCTAGCCCCCTGTCATATTCATAAAGCGTACTACCTGCACATCGCCATCGGTGGTGAAGTGATGGCGTTCCGGTTTAAG
This sequence comes from Vreelandella titanicae, assembly GCF_014697095.1. Lineage (NCBI taxonomy): Bacteria > Pseudomonadati > Pseudomonadota > Gammaproteobacteria > Oceanospirillales > Halomonadaceae > Vreelandella > Vreelandella titanicae. Next base: position 1,843,735 of record NZ_CP059082.1, read on the forward strand.
CGGCAGGGCGTTGATGATCGCCTCTTTTAGCGCCTGCATATTGCCGGGGTGGCGGCGCAGCACGGCGCGAAGATCGACCGAGTGTTCGTTGCCTAAGCACAGCAGCAAACGGCCTTCCACGGTCACGCGCACCCGGTTACAGGTATCGCAAAAGTTGTGGCTATGGGGGGAAATAAACCCAACCCGGCTGTCGCTATCGGCCATCTTGAAGTAGCGCGATGGGCCGGGTGTGGTTTCGGTCGTGGGGATCAGCGGATAGCGCGTTTCGATCAAGTCTTGAACGTCATCGCTGGAGTAGAAGGTTTCCGCCCGTGAGTGGTCAGAAACATCGCCCAGCGGCATCTCTTCGATAAAGCTAATATCGAGGTTTTCCTGGCGTGCAAAGGTGACCAGGTCTATTACTTCGTCGTCATTGCGACCTTTTAAGATCACCGCGTTGAGCTTGATGCGTTTAAAGCCCGCTTCCTGGGCGGCATGAATGCCGTCGATCACTTTGGCTAAATCGCCGGTGCGGGTGAGCTGCTTAAAGCGCTCCGCATTTAGCGAGTCCAGACTAATGTTCAGCCGCCGCAGACCGCTTGAGTAAAGCTGCTTGGCGTGCTTGCGTAGGCTGGCGCCGTTAGTGGTCATGGTGAAGTCGTTAAGGCCTGGCATGGCGCCGATCTCATCGACCAGTTGCTCAATGCCGCGGCGTACCAGCGGTTCGCCGCCGGTAAGGCGAATTTTCTCGACCCCCAACTCAGTGAAAGCGCGCGCCACCATAGCGATCTCTTCCAGCGTCAGTACCTGGGCGCGGGGCAGAAACGTCATCTCCTCGCTCATGCAGTACACGCAGCGGAAATCGCAGCGATCGGTGACCGAGATGCGCACGTAGCTAATGCGCCGACCAAAGTCGTCGATCAGTTGCTGGTCAGCGTCTGGCTGGACAGATCGCTGCTGATTAGCTTGTGGTTGTGCGGGTCGTTGCTCGGTCATAGCCATCCCGTTAGTGGTTGTATGCTGACTACCTCGCCTGGCTGGGCGCCTGCCTGGTCGTCGGCAAGCTCAATCAAGCAGTTAGCAGCCACCATCGAGGTTAAAATGCCCGAACCCTGGGCGCCGGTACTACGCACGAGTAACCGTCCTTCGCTATCAGTATGGTAAACGCCACGGATAAAGTCAGTGCGCTTCAAGCGACTTTTTATGGCGGTGTCGGCAATCGCAGTAAGGCGATGGGGTGTTGATGTCGGCTGCCCATACAGCCGATCCAGCAGCGGCGAGACAAACTGTAGAAAGGTTACCATGACCGCCACCGGATTGCCGGGCAAGCCAACAAACGGCGTGCGCTTTTCACCCAGCCAGCCGCAAGCCATGGGGCGCCCAGGTCGCAGCGCTACCCGCCAGAAGGCTAGGCGGCCTAACTGTTCCAGAGCCTCACGGGTAAAGTCAGCCTGGCCAACGGAAACACCGCCGCTGGTGATTACCAAATCGCTCTGCTCTGCAGCGTCTTCAAGGGCCGTTTTAATGGCGTTTAAATCGTCTGGGAGAATGCCCAGGTCAATGACATCGGCGCCGTGTTCGGCAAGCAAGCCCATCAGGGTGAAGCGATTGGCATCGTATATACCTGCTTTAGGCAGCGGCTCACCGGGAGCAGCGACTTCATTGCCAGTGGAAAAGATCGCCACCCTTGGGCGCTGACATACGGCAACATCTGCGTAACCTAACGACGCTAAAAGCCCTAGGGCCGCCGCATCGAGCCGTGCTCCCGCAGGCAGTGCCGTGTCGCCGAGACCAATATCCTCACCGGCCTGGCGAACATGTTGGCCGTGTTTGAGGAGTTCTGGCGACGCGATGATCACATGCCCAGGCTGCTCATCTAACGGTTCGCGGAGCTGTTCACTCATCACCACGGTATCGGTGCCCGGCGGCAGTGGGGCACCGGTGGTGATGCGTACACAGTGACCGGCAGGTACTAATTCGCGGCGATACTGACCGGCCAACACCTCTCCAGCCAACGGCCAGCGGGTCTGCTTGGCTCCAACACCTTCTCTGGGCAAGGCTAGCGCTACGCCGTCCATGGCCGCATTGGTATTTTGCGGCACGTTAATGGGGGCTTTCACGGTTGTGGCCAATCGGCGACCATGAGCCTGCGCCAGCGGAATCCGTTCGCTGCCCAGCGGGCGTTCAATCAAGGTGGCGAGCGCCTGACGCGCTTCGTCCACGCTGAGCATCTGCTCGCCAAGATCAAAGCAGGAGAGGGTCATTTCACCTCCTTGCTCGAAGAACCCATGAGTACTTTTTCCAGGTGCAGCTTCTCTTCCTCAGTATTAAGGTTAGCAAAGGCATCAGGGCAGTCCGACATATCAACCTTGCACCAAGCATGGCGAGCATACCAACGATCGATCTTACGCTCGCCCTCGGCCAAGGTGGCGGCCAAATCATCGGCCAGCGAGGTACGCAGTAGTGCAACTACCGGGTGCAGCCGTTCGCCATCAAAAGCCACAGCGATATCATGCTGGCCAATACCTTGTACCATGCGCGCCACTAAATCGTCAGGTAGGGCGGGGGAGTCGCAGGGAACGACCAGTAGCCACGGCGTTTTTGCCGCCTGCAGGCCGCTATAGATCCCCATCAAAGGGCCTTTAAAGCCGCCTTCGGCACCGTCCATTACAACATCCGCTATAACGCGATCGGCGAAAAAGCGATAGGCGTCAGCATTGCGGTTGGCGTTAATCAGTAGCTCGGCCACCTGACCTTCAAGGCGCTTCACCACATGGCCGACGAGTGGCAGGCCCGCAAAAGGCTCCAGCCCTTTGTCACGACCGCCCATTCGGCGCCCTTCGCCGCCCGCGAGAACCATGCCAGTGAGGTCGTGAGTAGGGATCATGAGCTTGCCTTTTTTGATGAGCGGTATTCTTGCGATGAACGGGCATGGGATGGGCGCGGTGGAATAGCGTCCAGGGCTAAACGGTTTTGGGTGTTGATCGCTTGGAAATGGCGCCCTTTGGCGCGGGCAATTAACATCACGCCGAAGCGTTCGGCCAGTTCGACGCCTTTTTGGGTGACGCCTGAGCGAGAAACCAGCACGCTAATGCCCATTTGTGCCACTTTGAGTACCATTTCGGAAGTCAGTCTCCCGGTGGTGTAGAAAATATCCGCATTGGCGCTGTCGGCCTGTTGTAGCCATTGGCGCCCCGCCAAGGTATCCACCGCGTTATGCCGTCCTACGTCTTCAACAAAGTCGAGTACGTCGGTTTGCTGGCACAGCGCGCAGCCATGAACGGCGCCAGCGCTGCGGTAGGTCTCGTTGTAGGCGTTAAGGTTTTGCAGCAGCTGATAAAGCGTGGATTGTGCCAATTGAGTATCGGGCAGCGCCGTGAGAGCGGTTTGGTCGAGCAGTTTACCAAATACCGTGCCCTGGCCGCAGCCGGTGGTGACCGTACGGGTGCTTAAGCGTATTTCTAAATCCTCGGGCAGATGGCGAGTAATCACTACCGCGGCTTCTACTTCCCAATCGACTTGCACGGCCTCTAAATCAGCCGCGGCGTTCAGCAGCCCCTGATTGCGCAGATAGCCGACCACCAGAGCCTCCGGGTCGTCACCCAAGGTCATCAAAGTGACAATTTCACGCTTGTTGAGGTAGACCGTCAACGCTCTTTCAGCGGCAATCGCCTGCTGGCGTGCATCGCCATACTCGTCAACGATGCTGATCTCGGTAGTGGCCGGTAAGCGGGCTCGGCTTAACTGAAGGGCGTGCATCCGCAATCCTCGCTGCTGATATGAAAGCATCTGAGCCTGATAAAATACCTGAGTAAAAAGGTCAGAGTTGACGATGATGGCGCTGGAGAGGCTTACTTGTCTACCTGTTCGACTGCTATCCGTTCAAAGTCTAGGTGCTTCGCTTAAGTACTGTGCTCAAGTGCTGTGCTTAGATACTTCGCTAAGGGGTTTAACGCGATGTCTGATAATTTACGTTCACTGAGTATCACCCTGGTCGCCGAGGCTAAGCAGGTGAAAAGCTTTACGCTAACCCAGTGGCGTATTGCAGAGCTTACCCTGAGTGATCAGGGCCCCAATGTGCTTAACCTGCAGTTGTCGATGACCGAGCGTGCTGCCTACCGTTTCAACCTGACGTCTGCCACCCCACGGCTATTTGTGCGAGCGGGTTTTACTGGGCAAACACCCAAACCTGATGCGATTACCGCTAGTCAGGACGTGGCAGCCGGTTGGATGGACGGTGAGCAGCAGGTGCTCGAAGCACCAATGCCCATGGCCATTCAGGTCTGGATTGAGAGCTACCTCGCACGCCACGGCGAAGCGCCGATGGAGATGCGCAAGAAAAAACGCAAAGGAGCGGGGCGCGCCAAAGAGACCCCCACCAAGGAGCAGCCGCAATGAGCCGCCTAGAGCGCTGGTCGCGCCTAAAACGCAACGTTCCCCAAGAGCAAGATGCGCCGCCGGTTACAGAGCCCGTTGAGGAACTGGCGGCCAAATCGGATATTTCACCTGATGCCGCGCAGGAAGCGCCAGAGCAGACATCACTAGAACAGTCTCCTGCAGAACAATCGCCTTCAGAACCAGCACCTAAGCCCGGCAGCTTAGACCACACCTTGCCCGACCCTGAAACGCTGGAAGCGGGCAGCGACTTCAGCGCCTTTATGGTGCCAGGAGTAAGCGGAGCCCTGCGGCGGCGTGCTTTGAAGCGCCTGTGGGCCACCGGCAACTACAACGTTCGCGACGGCCTGGATGACTATGATGCCGACTACAATCAGCTGTTAAAGCCCATGGACTCCGAGCTCGCCAGCAAACTGCGCCGCTGGACGCATAAAGTGGAAGAGGCGGTTGATAAGTCGCTAGACGAGCCCGAGTCCCCAAAAGAGTTGGCAGAGAACGAGCAAACAAGTGAGAAACCGGTCGCGCTAGAGGACGACTCCTCAACACCTCGCGATGATGGTGTCAAAACTGTAGAAAACACCTTACTAGACGACCAGTCTGATTATTTATCTGATCCTAAGACGAAAACATGAGATTAGTGATAAAATTATAAAAATCAAATTATTGGGTGTGTTAACAGTCGCCAGCGTTGACGGTAATTAATTTGGCAAAATACGTATTTCGCCATAGGCTGAACTTAGCTTCTATGCATTGTTATGCCACAATAGTTAGATAGTATAACTCAAAATTATAATAAGAATTATTCACTGACCGTGAGAGCGCATGAATCAACGAATCCAACTGGCGTCGCTAGACGACCAGCGCAATGCCGAGGCTCGGGAGACGGTACGCCAGCGTATCTCGTGGCCCGCTAACCTAACGCCTGCCAATGTGACCTATCACAGCCGTGGTCATGCGCTGCTGCTCGGCAGTGAGCGCGATACCCGACAAGCCGCGCGTATTCTGCAAGGGCGTGGTTTGGCTTCATTGACGCTGGTTTTTACCGCGCCCAACGCCGAAGGCGTTGACGACGGAGTTAATGATAGTGACTTGCTCGCTGCCACCGAGATCCTCACCACCCAGGCGCTAACCCGCGCCCAGGCAGAAAAGCTGCGCATTAGCGGCCATTTGGGCATGTTCAAAACGCTGCTTGATGGCGATGAGCCGCTTGATCTTGCCCGTGCGCTGATCGAGCGAGAGGCGTTTGACCTAGTCCTGGATTTAAATGCCTCTCCTTGCCTACCGGTGGAATTACCACCGCCTGGCTATGTGGTAATGCAGTGGCAGAATGTCGAGCAGCGCAACGACATCCTCGACGATTTTGTGGGGCTGGTGGGCGAATTCGACAAGCCGCGTTATTTTCAGGTCAATAGCGACTTATGTGCCCACTCTACCAGCGGCAACATTGGCTGTACCCGCTGTTTGGATGTTTGCCCTGCGGATGCCATCTCCAGCATTCAGGGGCGGATTGAATCTCACATCGAGATTGATCCCTTTCTCTGCCAAGGCGTGGGCAGTTGCACCAGTGCCTGTCCCACTGGCGCTATCGAATTTCGCCTACCGGAAACGCGCCGTCAGCAGGATACGCTCTCTGCTTGGCTGGGCGCCTACCGCGAAGCGGGTGGTCAAGCGCCGGTGCTGCGTTTTATTACCCATGATTCCCAAGACGCTGAGCGCGCAGCGGGCGTAGTGCCCGCAGGTCATGTCATCGACGCACCGCTAGAAGAGCTGGGCGCAGCGGGCCATGACCAGTGGCTAACCGCTCTGGCCGCCGGTGCCGCCGAAGTGCGTATCCAACTGCACCCCAATATGCCCGCCCGCTTAAGCGCCTTTTTGACCGATCAGCTCACTCAAGCGCATGCCCTATTGGACGCCCTAGGCCATGACCGTGCTCGCATAAAGCTGATCGAGATAGCCGATGATGCAGGCAGGGATGCGCTACCGGCACTCACGCCGTTGACAGAGTCACCGCTAAGCCTGCCTGAGCCAGAAAAGCGTGCGCGCTTTAACCGTGTGCTAGCGCGGTTGGCTGAATTGGGCAACCCCAACGGCGAGCGGGCTGCTATGCCAGCAGGCGCTGCCTACGGCGCCATTCAAGTCGATAGCGATGCCTGCACGCTCTGCCACGCCTGTGTCAGCAACTGCCCGACCCCGGCATTAAAATCAGGCGGCAAAACGCCCGCGCTGAGCTTCCTTGAAGCGGACTGTGTGCAGTGTGGTTTGTGTGAGCAGGCTTGCCCGGAAAATGCGATTACTCTGATGCCAGGCTTTCTGGCATCCAATGCCCGAGAAACGCGCCACATCTGTCACGAAGAAGCGGCCTTTGAGTGCATCAACTGCGGTAAGCCGTTTGCCACTGTCAGCACGGTCGCTACTATTAAACAGAAATTGGCTAACCACCCCTACTTCGCCGGCGAGGCGATGATCCGCCTGGAAATGTGCGAAGACTGCCGGGTAAAAGATGTCTGGAAAACCATGATTCGCGACCCTGACGCGCAACTGAAGGTATAAGCCGATGACGGATGCACTGCCCACGCTCAAAGAAGCGGATGCGCTACGCGCCGATATCTACCGGCTGTTAGCCACGCTACTGCGCCAAGCGCCAGATCCAGAACTACTCGACTGGTTGGCTGAGCTAACTATCGAGCAAGATGGTAGCCGCCTGGCAGAGTGCTGGCAGTCGTTGGCGGTAGCGGCCAACGGTGCGGATGCTGAGAGACTGCAGCGAGCTCACTTTCGCCACTTGGTCGGTGTGATTCAAGGTGAGGTGGTGCCCTACGCCTCCTGGTACCGCAACGGCGAATTGATGGAGGCGGCGCTGGTGGCGCTGCGCCAAGACCTAAAAGTGCTTGGCTTTGAACGCAGTGAGCATACCCGGGATCCGGAAGATCATCTGGCGGCTCTGTGTGAAGTGATGGCGATGCTGATCGACGCCGAAAGCTCTGAGCAGGGTTATTTCTTTAGCCAACATTTAGCCCCCTGGGCGGCCAGCTGTTTTGCCGACCTGGGGCAGGTAGACACCGCTTTCTATGCAGCGCTGGGGCAGTTGGGTAGCGCTTTTATGGAGAGCGAACAGGCTCGCTTGAGGGTTGATGCGGGCCATACGCCAGTGCGTATTCTTGAGCCTTAACGCAGGCTTCATAAAAGAAACAGCAAAAAAAGACCCGCATAAAAAAGCATGCAAGAGGAGAAACCCATGCAACCGTCACACAACGCTGAGCGCCGTCGGTTTATGAAAACCGTTGGGTTGGGAACCGCCGCTGCTGGCGCCGCGGCGGCAGTCGGTCATGTCACTCTGGCACAGGCTGACACTGCCCCGGTGAAAAACGAAAAACCAACGGTTAACTACCGTGAGACTGATCACGTCCGTGCTTATTACGCCTCGCTGCGTGACTGACGGCGGAATGCCAGGAGATTTGCCATGCGCTTAACTCGCAAAACAGACACCCCCAAGGCCTCAGGGCTGGGTATTTCCCGTCGCCAGTTCCTCAAACGCAGCGGTGCAGCCACTGGCGGTATGGCCGCCGTTGGCTTTATGAGTGCGCCCATGATGCAGCGCTCAGAAGCAGCCGATAAAACCCCCGTGCTGGACTCGCCGGTCGAGACCAAACGCACCATCTGCTCCCACTGTTCAGTAGGTTGTGGCGTGTATGCCGAAGTTCAAGAGGGCATTTGGACTAAGCAGGAACCCGCTTTTGATCACCCTATCAACCGTGGCGCGCACTGTGCGAAAGGTGCTTCGCTGCGGCAGCACGGCCACTCCACGCGGCGTCTCAAGTACCCAATGAAGTTAGTCGCGGGTGAGTGGGAGCGTATGAGCTGGGATGACGCCATTAACGAGATTGGCGACAAACTGCTTGAGCTGCGCGAAGAGCACGGCCCGGACAGCGTTTACTGGTTGGGCTCGGCTAAGTTCAGCAACGAGCAGGCGTATTTAATGCGCAAGCTTGCCTCGCTGTGGGGCACCAACAATACCGACCACCAGGCGCGTATCTGCCACTCCACCACCGTGGCCGGCGTGGCGAATACCTGGGGTTATGGAGCGATGACCAACTCGCTCAACGACATGCATAACAGCAAGGCGATTCTGTTCATTGGCTCCAACCCCAGTGAAGCGCACCCGGTGGCGATGCAGCATATCCTGATCGCTAAAGAGCGCAACAATTGCGACATTATCGTCGCTGACCCTCGCTTTACCCGTACTGCCGCCAAGGCCAACAAATACGTGCGTCTACGTCCCGGTTCGGACGTCGCCTATATTTGGGGCTTGTTATGGCACATTTTTGAAAATGGCTGGGAAGACAACGAGTACATCAATCAGCGCGTTTACGGTATGGATGAAGTGCGCGCTGAAGTCGCCAACTTCCCGCCCAGCGTTGTAGAAGAAGTCACCGGTGTCCCCGAAGCCGAGATGTACGATGTCGCTAAACGCCTCTCCGACAACCGGCCTGGCTGTGTGGTCTGGTGTATGGGCGGCACCCAGCACACCACCGGCAACAACAATACCCGCGCTTACTGCATTCTTGAGCTAGCGCTGGGGAATATCGGTGTGGCGGGCGGCGGCGCTAACATCCTGCGTGGCCATGATAACGTACAGGGGGCGACCGACCTGGGCCTTGGCTGCGATTCATTGCCGGGTTACTACGGTTTGGCGGAAGGTGCCTGGCAGCACTGGGCGCAGGTGTGGGATCTCGACTACGAGTGGCTTAAAGGCCGCTATGACGATACCGAGTATGCCGATGGTAAGCCCATGTACACTGCCGGTATTACCGTATCGCGCTGGGTCGATGGCGTGCTCGAAGAGGACGAGAATATCTCCCAGCGTACCGCGCTGAAAGCAATGTTCTACTGGGGCCACGCGGTTAACTCCCAGACTCGCGGCGTCGAGATGCAAAAAGCGATGCAGAAGCTTGAGATGATGGTCATCGTTGACCCTTATCCTACCGTTGCTTCGGTTATGCATGACCGCAGCGACGGCGTGTATCTGCTGCCAGCGGCCACCCAGTTCGAAACCACAGGCAGTGTCACCGCGACTAACCGCTCGATTCAGTGGCGTGACCGCGTGATTGAGCCGCTGTTTGAGTCCAAGCCCGACCACGAAATCATGTACCTGTTTGCTCGTAAGCTGGGCTTCGGTAATGAGTTGGTCAAGAACTACCAGATGAACGGCGACGAGCCGCTCATCGATGACATTCTGCGCGAAATCAACAGCGGTATGTGGACGGTCGGTTACACCGGGCAAAGCCCCGAACGCCTCAAAGAGCACCAGAAAAACTGGCACACGTTCAGCTTCGAGAATCTGCGCGCAGAGGGCGGCCCGGCGGACGGTGATTACTACGGCTTGCCGTGGCCCTGCTGGGGCACGCCAGAGTTCGGCCACCCAGGCTCGCCTAACCTTTACGACACCAGCGTGCCGGTGATGGAAGGTGGCATGGGCTTCCGTGCCCGTTTTGGTATCGAGCGTGACGGCGTCAACCTTCTGGCGGAAGGGTCAGCGCCGGTAGGTGGCGATATCGACGACGGCTATCCAGAGTTCAACGACCAACTGCTCAAAGACCTAGGCTGGTGGGACGACCTGACCGCCGAAGAGAAACAGGCGGCGGAAGGCAAAAACTGGAAAACCGACCTCTCTGGCGGTATCCAGCGTGTCACCATTGAGCATGGCTGCGCGCCTTACGGCAACGCCAAGGCACGCGCTGTGGTCTGGACTTTCCCCGACCAAGTGCCGAAGCACCGTGAGCCGCTCTACACCACGCGTCGCGATTTGGTTGAACGCTTCCCTACTTGGGACGACTTCGACTCCATCATGCGCCTGCCGACCATGTACAAAACCATTCAGGATCGCGACAACACTGGCGAGTATCCAATGATTCTCACCTCTGGGCGCCTGGTTGAGTATGAAGGTGGCGGTGAAGAGACGCGCTCCATGTCGTGGCTTGCCGAGCTGCAGCAGGAGATGTTTGTCGAAATTAACCCGGCGGACGCCAACGACCTCAGCATCAAAGATGGTGACGATGTTTGGGTAGAAGGGGCAGAAGGGGGCCGTGTGAAGGTCAAAGCCCTGGTCACTCCTCGCGTCGATCGTAACGTAGCGTTTATGCCGTTCCACTTTGGCGGCATGTTCCAGGGCGAAAGCCTGCGTGACCGTTACCCGGATGGGTCTGATCCGTACATCATTGGTGAGGCGGCCAATACCGCCACCACCTACGGCTATGACCCGGTGACACTGATGCAAGAGACCAAGTGCACCATCTGCCGCATTGAGCGGGCTTAAGCTTCGACCGACCTGACAGCACGGCGGTGCGGGAGCCATCCCGCACCGGCATGAGGAGAACACCATGGCTCAAATGAAATTTATGTGTGACGCCGAACGCTGCATTGAGTGCAACGGCTGCGTCACCGCCTGTAAAAATGCCAACGATGTCGAGTGGGGCATTCAGCGCCGTCGCGTGGTCACGCTCAACGACGGTGAAGCGGATGAAATGTCCATCTCCGTCGCCTGCATGCACTGTGACGACGCCCCTTGCATGGCGGTGTGCCCCACCGACTGCTTCTACAAAACCGATGACGGCATCGTGCTGCACGACAAAGACCTCTGCATCGGCTGTGGTTACTGCCTTTACGCCTGCCCGTTTGGCGCCCCGCAGTTTCCCCAGCAGGATGCCTTTGGTGAGCGCGGCAAGATGGACAAATGTACCTTCTGCGCGGGCGGCCCGGCCGAAAGCAAAGAAGAGGAGTACGAGAAGTACGGTTCCAACCGTATTGCCGAAGGTAAACTGCCGCTGTGTGCTGAGATGTGCTCCACCAAAGCGCTGCTTGCCGGTGATGCCCAAGACGTGGCCGATATCTTCCGTCAGCGTGTTGTCCATCGCGGGCACAAAGATGGCGCCTGGTCTAATAACCCTCAGGCCAGTGCCGACAACCTAGCCTATGATGCTGCCCATAAAGGGTAAGGAGGCGTGTCATGAACCTGTTGACTGCACAGGCATCCGGTGGGGTGCCACGCTCAGGTAAAGGGCTCGCCCTGGGTATTTGGCGCTTTATGTTGGTGGCGTTTGCTCTGGTGCTTAGCCTCGGCTTCACGCAAGTGGCGTTGGCTCAAGCGGATCCTGACCGTGAAATGAACACCGCTGCCCCCGGCATTACCGCCGACCAGTGGCGTCAGGTACGCAGTGGAGAGACCGGGCCTAACTACCGTGACTCGCGTTATGAAAGCGACTACAGCTTGATCAATGCAAGCGGTGAAACCTGGCGGCAGATTCGCAACCGCTGGGTGTCGCCGTTTGGTTTGATTGCGGTATTTGGCATGGCGGCGCTGATCGCGCTGTTCTACTTCATTGTCGGGCGTAAAGAGCTTGAGGCGCCGCGCACGGGGCGTCTACTTTTGCGTTGGACGCTGATGAAACGCGCGCTGCACTGGACGGTAGCAACGCTGTTTATCATTCTGGCGCTGACCGGGATGACGCTGCTGTTCGGTAAATTCGTGTTCCGCCCACTGTTTGGCGATGGGATTTGGGCCTGGATGATTGCGGCGACAAAAGTGCTGCATAACTACCTGGGGCCGATCTTTGGCATTCTGCTGGTGATCCTGCTGGTCAGCTTGATCAAAGACAATATTCCCAAAAAGCACGACTGGGTATGGTTCAAGAAAGGCGGCGGTATGATTGGCAAAAAGCATGTGGATGCTGGTTTTGCCAACGGTGGTGAAAAAGCCTGGTACTGGCTGTTAGCGACGGTGGGAATCTTAGTGGTTGCCAGTGGCTTCGTGCTCGACTTCCCCAACTTCGACCAGGGCCGTGACACCATGCAGTGGGCCAATATTATCCACGCAGTGGGCGCATTGGGGCTTACGGCGGTTTCCCTCGGCCATATCTATATCGGCACGTTGGGTACCGAAGGCGCGCTAGAAGGTATGACCACGGGCTATGTGGATGAGACCTGGGCCAAAGAGCACCATAATCTTTGGTACGAAGAGGTCAAAGACCAAACGCTATCGGAACAAGAGGTGGCGGCCCGCAAGTCATCTGGCGGCAGCAGTGAACCGTCGGCAACGCGAACCAGTTAATAAGCATTTAATGGTCGCTAAGACACCGCCTTTCGGCGGTGTCTTTTGTTATGCTTCACCTTAAGTTATTAAATAACCCAAGCCATGTATGAGAGGAACGGTTATGTCAGCGTTTGATGAGTTAGACCCAACCACGCGCACCGAGCTTGAAGCCGCCGCGTTTCGGCGTTTGCTACAGCATCTGGACGATAACAAAGATGTCCAGAATATCGATCTGATGATTCTGGCGGACTTTTGCCGCAACTGCTTATCGAAATGGCTGGTTAGCGCTGCTGAAGCGCGGGATGAAAGCCTCAACTACGAAGAGGCCCGCGAGTACGTTTACGGTATGCCTTACAGCGAGTGGAAGGAGCTTTACCAGCCGCCCGCTACGCCTGAGCAAATGGCGGCCTGGGAAGCTCACCACGCCAAAAAGAAAGCAGCCAAACAAGGGTGACGTCAATGAGTGAGCCAATGGTGCCCCTCAACATAGCCGTACTCACGGTCTCGGATACCCGCACGGAAGAGACGGATCGGAGCGGTCAAGCCTTGGTCGAGCGGCTAACCAACGCCGGTCATACTCTCGTTGAAAAGCGCATAGTGCCTGACGATGTCTATCGTATTCGTGCGGTGGTCGCGAACTGGATCGCCGAGGCGGATGTGCAGGTAGTCATCACCACCGGAGGCACTGGCTTCACTGGGCGTGACTCTACCCCTGAAGCCATCTCGGTGCTGCTGGATAAGCGCATCGAAGGCTTTGGAGAACGCTTTCGTCAGCTAAGTGGTGAGGAAATTGGCAGTTCCACCATCCAGAGCCGCTGCCTCGGCGGCTTAGCCAACGCCACGGTAGTGTTCTGCCTGCCTGGCTCAACCGGCGCCTGCCGCACCGGCTGGGACGGCATTCTGGCAGAGCAATTGGATAGCCGCCACAAACCCTGCAACTTCGCTAATCTGGTCATCCCAGGTCGAGGCCAGCATGGTTGAATGAGTGGCATATTTTCCAGGCTGCCGCTTGCTGTAGCAACAAGTTTGCGTGGCGACTTGTATTGGGGTTGCGCTGTCGTCGCGCTCTTGAAAGTTAGTGTCAATGCAATAGCTGCATTGGTTTTAACCGGCTAGCTCAGTGCTTCTTCCTTTAGAAAGTTTAGTAATAAAGGGTGATTCGCTAGAGCAATATTGATTCGAAGAGCTGACCCTGACTCGTCATTGCCTAAAGTAAACAAATTTCCAGGTGCTAGGAAAATCCCCTGTGCAGAGGCTTTTTTTGCTAGCTCAAGGCCGTCTACGCTTTTTGGTAAAGGGCACCAAATGTAGTAACTCCCGGTGGGTGGCTGAATTTGCTTGAAACCAATATTTTTCAACGAGGAGATCGCTGCTGCGCTAGCCTTGGCCACTCTCTCGCGTAAACGAGTCATTTGGCGACGATAGCGACCATGAATGATCATTTCATGGATCATCCTTTCAATAATGCTTGAACTGGTAACCACCGTGAGCATTTTAATATCAATCAGTGACCGAACCAGCGTCTGATTAGCTGCAATGTAGCCACAACGCATACTGGCAGATAGCGTTTTGGAAAAAGTGCCAACGTATATGACTCGGTTAAGGCCATCGAGCGAAGCAAGGTGAGGCGTTGATCGGGGGAGAATATCACCAAAAGGATCGTCTTCAATGATGGTTAAATCATGCTGTTCAGCGATACGTAATAAGGCATGCATATTCTGGAGAGACATGGATGTGCCGGTAGGGTTGTGAGCCATAGGCTGAACAAACAAAAGCCTTGGCCGGTATTCCCGGATACTCTGTTCCAGCATATCGAGATCCAGCCCTTGAGGTCCTCTAGTGATGCCGATGGTTTTGGCACGCTGTAGGCGTAATTTACCAAACATTGGGTAATAACCAGGGCTTTCAACTAGCACCACTTCACCGGGCTCTACAAAATGCCTAACAATCAGGTCGAGTGCATGGTTGGCGCCGAACGTCATCAAGATTTGATTTGGATGAACGCTAATTGCACGATCGTTTAGCGTTCTGGCGATATCTTCTCGCAGGCCGATCAATCCCTGAGGGTTGCCGTATTCGAACTCATCTCTGGCGTCATTATCCTGATTGCTGCGTTTGAAATAGCGGCGTATGTCCGAGCTTTCCATCCAACTTGCCGGCAGGCGTCCATCTCCGGCTCTGACTTCATAATGCTGATTCAATTGTTCTCTTAATAGAGAAACCAAGTCGACCGCTTCAGTAAAATGTTCAGGCTTGATAGCTGGGTGAGCTGGTCTGGTTGCTTCCACATAAAAGCCAGAACCGCGCCGAGGGCTGATATATCCAGTCGCGACTAAGCGGTCATAAGCATCAATTATAGTATTTTTTGAAACCCCAAAGCTCAGGGTTGCATTGCGAATGGAGGGTAATCTTGTCCCCGCCGTTAGCTGTCCCTGCTCAATGCGCTCAATAACTGTATTGGCGACTTGTTGTGCTCGAGGTGGTTTTTGCTTCATAAAAGGCTCAATTGTACCCATTAAGGAAAGGGTACAGTACATGGGTCAATTTTGAATATTGTACCTTGTCCAGCTTTCTCTATCACCCTAACTTAAGATAAGAGTATGTTTTATTTCTAACAATAATCGGTGATGCAGCGGTCTCTAGTTCGCGCTAATAGCACTGCCATTCACCATGGAGAGCATCGTGAACTTAACAACCATAAATAAAAGCTGGTTCTTTTTAAAAACGGTCGCAGCTGTGTCCACTGTGACAGCCTGTGTGGCTCCTTCTATTGCTATTGCCGAGGATCTGCCCAGCGTAAACTGGCGAATGCAGGCGCTTTGGGATGCGGGGACGACGCCCTATGAATACGAAGAAAAATTTGTAGAGAGGGTGTCCGAATTAACTGATGGGAAGTTTGAAATTCGATTGTTTGCCGGTGGACAATTAGTGCCAGCGGCCCAAGCATTTGAAGCTGTACGTGCAGGTGCCTTCCAGATGATGAAGACATTTGACGGCTATGAAGCAGGTTCTATACCTGCTTTCGCGTTCACCAGCACAGTACCGTTTGGTTTTCCTGAGTCTGACCAGTACGAAGCTTGGTTCTATGAGAAAGGGGGAATTGAGCTGGCTCGTCAGGCCTATGCGTCAGCTGGTCTCTACTACATTGCACCTACGGTTTATGGGCAAGAACCCATCCATTCTAAATTTCCTATCGAATCTCTGGATGATCTGGATGGCAAAAAAGGCCGTTTCGTTGGCTTGGCCAGCACGGTGATGAGCGAATTTGGTGTGTCTACGACAGGATTGCCTACGGCAGAGGTGTATCAAGCACTTGAAAAAGGGGTCATTGATCTTGCCGATCGCGGCGACCTGACCGCTAATTTTGAAGCAGGCTTGGGAGAAGTGGCCGGATATATAGCTGTACCTGGCTTTCACCAACCCACGACAGCTACCAGTTATGTAGCGAACCAAGCGGCTTACGATAGTTTACCTGACTCTTACAAAGCGGCCTTGGAAGTGGCTGCCCGTGAGATTTCGTCTTCTTTACGGCAGCACATCCTTGCCCAGGATACTGTTGCTCTCGAAGAGTTCGAAGCGCAAGGCGTACAGATCACCCATTTGAGCCCCGACCTCATTGCAGAAGGGCGCCCGACCGCGATGAATGCATGGAGGAGAGCGGCTGGAGATGACGAATTGGCTAACGAAATTCTCAATAGCCAAATCGAATTCATGCAAGAACTTGGCTTGATTGACTGAGTTCCTACCTTACGGTTCCGCGCGCTGGCAATCCGGTAATAGGCCGGATTGCCTTCCCATCGAGGTTCAATTATGGCTGTTCTTCTTGGCTACTGCCGCCTTATAACGGCTCTTAACCGTTGGGTGGCCACGGTTGTATCGGCTTTTGTCTTCATTATGGTGGCCGTCATCAGCTACGAAGTAGTGTCCCGCTATTTTTTCAATGCACCCACTACCTGGGCTATGGAGCTTGCGACACTATTATTTGGCCCTTACTTCTTACTGGCTGGCCCTTATATTCTACATACTGCTGGACACGTCAACGTTGACATACTTTACCGTAAACTGCCGTTTAAGTTGGCAGGCTTAGTAGACTGTCTAACATATGCGCTGATTGTTGTAGTAACGGTGATTTTTATAGATCAGAGCCTACCTATAGCGCTGAATGCCTACGCAAGTGGTGAAACTTCATTTACCTCTTGGAATCCCCCCGTCTGGCCGGTGAAAGCGCTTATTCCGATCGCTTTTTTATTGCTTCTCATGCAAGCGCTGGCTGAAATTATTTGGGCAGTTAAGCGTTTTCAAGGTCAAGAGGTGAAAGCATGAGTTCTACTCTTGTCCTTTCAATGATGTTTGTCTCACTGTTGGTATTGTTGCTCAGCGGGATGCCTTTAGCATTTGTACTGGCATTTTTGGCAATTTTATTCACAGTCATACTGTGGGGAGCTGATGCACTAGTGCTGACCGTTCTCCAAACCTTTGATGCAATGACATCAGACATCTTGCTGGCTATCCCACTCTATGTGCTGATGGCAAGCGTGCTTCAGCGCTCAGGTATTATTGAAGCGTTATATCGTGCAATGGAGCTCTGGTTCCGACGTTTGCCGGGAGGATTGGCCGTCGGTACCGTGGCGATCTGTACGGTGATGGCGGCGATGACCGGCATTGTTGGGGCGGCTGTTGCGGCAATGGGCATCCTCGCATTGCCATCTATGCTACAGCGCGGTTATGACCAGCGATTAGCACTGGGCACAATCTGTGCAGGAGGTACATTAGGCATTCTGATTCCTCCCTCAATTATTACGATAGTATATGCTTCTACTGCCCAGATATCAGTTGGCAAAATGTTTGCTGCCGGTATTGTTCCAGGAATAATACTGGCAGGACTGTATATTTTTTATATTATTCTGAGAGCAATTATCCAGCCAAACCTAGCTCCTCGGCAGTCTGGAGAGCAGACAAACCTAGGGGAGATGTTGAGTTCTCTTAAAGCTCTGATACTACCAGTACTGATTGTTTTATCCGTGCTGGGTAGTATCTATGCAGGTATTGCCACGCCCACCGAGGCAGCAGCAGTGGGTGTTGTTGGGGCGTTGATTTCAGCGGCCTTTCAGAAGCAGCTGACATTTAAAAACTTATCTGCTGCATCTATGGATACCTTGCGTGTGACCACTATGATTATGTGGATCACGATTGGGGCGAAGATATTTGTATCCATCTTCACCGGCACTGGCGGGGCGGACTCGCTTCTACAATTCATTCAAGACCTTGAAATGAATCGCTGGTTAGTACTGCTTTCCATGATGCTGGTTTTAGTCTTCCTTGGGTTATTCCTGGATGAAATTGGCATCATCCTTTTATGTGTGCCTGTCTTCTTACCTATCATAAACGCCTTTCAATTTGATCCGGTCTGGTTCGGAGTGCTTTTCCTTATTACTGCTCAGATGGGTTATATCACCCCTCCTTTTGGCTACACGCTTTTTTACATAAAGGGAGTACTGCCACCTGATATTGGTATGGGAACTGTATACCGGGCCATCGTACCCTTCTTGGTTTTGCAGCTCATTGCATTAATTTTATTTATGCTTTTTCCCGAAATCGTTACTTGGCTGCCTGAACAACTTTCACAGAAAGTACGCTCTTAAAAAAGGAGATAAAAACAATGACTACAACGACTTCTCGTATTCCAGGGTTGCACAAAATGTCACCTGAAGAGCGGCTACAAAAGGTAGTGGAAGTCACTGGGTTGAGCGAGGATGTTGTCAGGCACCTGGGTAACACGGGCAACCTGGATTCAGCCACAGCCGACTCCATGATCGAGAATGTCATTGGCACCATGAACATTCCTTTGGGGGTGGCGACCAATATGCTGGTAGATGGGCATGATGTCCTAGTGCCCATGGCGACAGAGGAGTCTTCGGTGGTAGCTGCTGTCTGTAACGCAGCCCGTCAGTGCCGTTCAACCGGCGGTTTTAAGACAGACATGTCGAATTCTCACATGATTGCCCAGGTTCAGTTGCTGGGTGTTCCGAATCCTGAATTCGCTCGTTTGCAGATACTAGAGCATAAGTCGCACGTTCAGTTGATATGTGATGAAACAGATCCGGTCTTGCTTAAACACGGCGGCGGGTTCCGTGATATGGAGGTGCGTGTTCTGAAAGGACGCACTGGGCCAATGGTGGTCACCCATCTGATTGTCGATACTCGTGATGCAATGGGCGCTAACGCAGTGAATTCCATGGCGGAAGCCGTAGCCCCCCATATTGCAAAATGGACGGGAGGGAAGACCTATCTGCGTATTTTGTCCAACTTGGCGGATCGTCGGTTAGCGAGAGCACGGGCTACTTGGGCTTTGGACGAAATTGGTGGTGCAGAGGTTCGTGATGGCATATTGGCCGCCTATGACTTCGCCGATATTGACCCTTATCGCGCAGCCACGCATAACAAAGGCATCATGAATGGGGTAAGTGCTGTGGTACTGGCAACTGGAAATGATTGTCGGGCCGTAGAGGCGGGAGCCCATGCTTATGCTGCCCGTACAGGGCAGTACAGCTCATTAACACGATGGGAAGCCGATGCTGACGGAAACCTGACCGGCACTATTGAAATGCCTTTGGCGGTAGGCTTAATTGGTGGAGCCACGCGCTCTCACCCTACAGCGCGTATTGCGCTGGATATAATGAACATAACGACTGCCGAACGGCTTGCCTGCACTATTGCTGCAGTCGGTTTGGCTCAGAACTTCGCTGCACTCAAAGCACTAGCGACGACGGGCATCCAAAAGGGTCATATGGCACTCCATGCGAAAAATATTGCGGTCATGGCAGGTGCGGTTGGTGACGAGATTGAGAAAGTAGCCGACGCGTTGGTAAAGCTTGGTAAGGTAAGGGTCGATGTAGCAGAAGAAATTCTCAACGAGGTGCGACAGTAACGCCTTAACCAGCTTATATAAAACTGACTAGTCGTCTAGCTAGATGTAACCACCACTACGGGCTGTTTCTGACCTTTGATCGTGGCATTCTATCTACATCGGTAATCTACTCGTTGGGGTTAACGACTCCGGTTTTTCTGTTTTAGAGACGACTATGCCATCACTTCATAATACCCGGTTCATGCTCGCCAACCTGGTCATCCCTGGCCGAGGTCAGCATGAGTGACTTGCAGCCGATATCAGCCGCGCTTGAAGCGCTACTGGCAGACATCAACGTAATAGACGTAGAGAGTGTTCCGCTGGAAGCCGCTGCCGGGCGTGTGTTGGCCGAAGCCGTCACCGCACAGCTGGATGTGCCGCCGTTCGATAACAGCGCAATGGACGGATACGTTTTGCGCGCTGCCGATGCGGGGCAGTGGCTGCCGGTGAGCCAACGCATTGCTGCCGGCACGCAGGCGAAAGCGCTTGCACCTGGAAGCTGCGCACGTATTTTTACCGGCGGTGAGATTCCTCCCGGTGCCGACTGCGTGGTGATGCAGGAGCGCGTACAAGTTGACGGTGATCGTGCGCTGATGCCTGCGGACATTCCCGCAGGTGATAATGTCCGCCGCCAAGGGCGTGACGTGCACCAGGGCAGCATACTATTAGATGCTGGTGAGCGGCTCGAAGCAGCGGCCCTTGGCCACTTGGCAGGTCAGGGAATTACTCAGGTCAGCGTGCGCCGGCGCCCCCGTGTGGCGCTGCTTTCGACGGGCGATGAGATTATTGATCCGGGAACGCCGCTAAAGCCAGGTCAACTCTACAACTCCAACCGGCCGATGCTTAGGCGCCTGTTAGAGAACTTTGGCGCCGAGGTGGTGAGTACCGTTAGTGTGCCGGATGACTATGCCCGCACCGTGGCACTGTTAACGGCCGCCGCTGCTGAGGCAGACCTGGTGGTCACCACTGGCGGCGTCAGCGTCGGCGAAGAGGATCATGTCAAAGCTGCGCTGGAAGCGATTGGCCAGCTCGATATGTGGAAGCTGGCGATCCGCCCCGGTAAGCCGCTAGCACTGGGTCGTTTGCCTCGCGATGACGGCAGCCAGGCGCGGTTTGTCGGTTTGCCAGGCAATCCGGTCTCGGGGTTTGTGGGTGCTTGGCTGTTTTTACGTCCCTTACTGGGCGCAATGCTTGGTTGTCCAGCGCTAACATCGCTGCCAGCGGTGACCGCGAAAGCGGGGTTTGCTACCTCCACCGGCCCACGTGAACACTATATGCGTGTAACGCTTGAGTTCACGCCAAGCGGGGTGACGGCGACGGCCTTTGAGGATCAGAATTCCGGGGTGCTTTCATCCTGTATTAACGCCGATGCTTTTGCAGTGATTCCGGCCAATAGCGACATAGCCGAGGGCGATGCCATTAGCTGTTTGTGGTTGGCTGGCTAAGAGCAGGGGCTGAGAAAGCTAAGGATTAAGCTTGCGGGCATCCAGTAGCAGTACTAGCTGTTGCTGGACGAAGGTTAACCCGCATAGCGCCGTGGAAAATCGGCGGGAAAGCAGCAGTTTAGGCAGCGGGTAGAGCGTGTTGGCCGGCAGTTGCTGAAGCGTTATGTCACCGCTCACGCCCAGTTGCCAAGTGCTGTTGTTGTCGCTGGCTGCTTGAGCGTCGCGCAGGGTGAGCCAGCGGTTAGGTGGGGAGTCATGGTCTCCACCTTCATAGAGCAGCGTTTGAGCATTGGCAGTGCGCGGTGCCATGGGATGATCGGTCATGGCCAGCACATGGCGCGCTTCCAAGGCGGTACGGTAAGGCCCTACGCAAAACAGCACCAAGGCAACCTGGGCCTGTTCATGATGGCCGCGATGCAAGGGCACTTTAACCAAGCCCCTGCTGGTAGGCGTCGAAGAGCGCCTCTGGGTCAAGCAGGGCAAGCGCTTCTTGCTCATCTATCTGCCATAGCGCGCTGACATAAGGGCGCAACGTGCCGGAAAGCGTCTCTGGCGGCGCTTGCAGCATACTTTGAGTGACCTCGCACACATCATCAAGCTGTTCAATACGCACACCGCTAGTAATCCCTGCCGCGCTCACTAACAGAATCATCCCCTTACTGTTACCTTCCGGTGCAGGTAAACCGAGTAGTTGATGCAGGCTAATGACGGACTCGATAGTGCCCCGCAGGTGCAGCACACCTTCGGTAGAGAAAGGCAGTCCCGGCACGTAATAGACGGGTTGGTCGCTGGATAGAATTTCACTCACCGCGCTGCCGGGTAGTGCAAAAGGCTGGCCGTTGAGCCGGAAGAGCACTAGCTGTTGGGTAGGCTCATCAATATCTACCACCGCCTCAGCATCGCCGTGTGCTGCTAATGCCTCGTCAAGGGTTTGGGTAGCGGGCGGCTGGTCATTTGCCTCGCCGTTGCGGGGAAATTCAGCGGTCATCGGCCAGCTCCGGCGATATCACTACCTGATTGCGACCTTGGTGTTTGGCGCGATAGAGCGCTTGGTCGGCGCTTAAACGCAGCGGCTCGGTAGAAGGTTGTGCGGGGAAGCTGCTAATGCCTGCACTGAAGGTGCAGCGAAAGCGAACCTCACCGGCGTGAAAATCGACCAGTGCAAAATCCTCGCGCAGGCTATCGATTAATGTGGCGGCTTTCTCGGCATTAATGCCCTTTAACAGCACAACAAACTCTTCTCCGCCGTAGCGGCCGATAATATCGGAGAGACGCAGGCGACTCTTTAATAGTCTTGCCAGGGTGATAATTACCTGGTCACCCGCCAAATGACCGTGGGTGTCGTTGACATGCTTGAAGTGATCAATGTCGATCATCGCCATGGCGTGCTGGCTATTATCACGGTGCGCCTGAGCGAGGTTTTTATTGATCAGTTCAGTGGTGGTGCTGTGGTTATACAGCCCGGTCATGCTGTCGCGGGTCATTAATGAGCGCAGCAGACGCAGGCGTTCGGCGCGCAGTTGCACGGCAGAGACCAGCTCTTCGGGCTGAACGGGTTTGGTGAGAAAGGCTTCAACCCCCGCAGACATAGCGGATATCTGCTTTTGGCTGTCGGTTTCACTGGAGAGATAGATAATCGGTAGACCCAGGTGTTCCGGCTGCTGGCGAATAATCGATGCCAGCTCTTCCCCAGAACACACCGGCATATACACATCGACCAACAGTAAATCGGGGCTAAAGCGCTCCATTACCGTGAGCGCATCGGCGGGATGGTGAACCTGATGAGTCAGCATTCCGCTCTCTTCAAGCAACAGAGCGTGGTAAGCGGCTGCTTCGAGCTCATCATCCACCACTAGCACCTTGAGTGGCTCTTCTGCCGCCGGAGCGGTCAGTTCATCCACTGCCAGCATCAGATCCAGCGGTTTTACCGGTTTGGTAAAGTAGCCGCCGCAGCCTGCACGAACGGCACTCAGGCGCGAATGAAAGTCGCTGTGGGCCGACAAAACGATGGCGGGAAGCGGTTGGCCTGTCAGTTTGTTCAAGCTGGTCAGGGTTTCAGTGCCTGCCGTCTGGCCTTGGGGGAACTGCACATCCATGATGACCGCGTCAGGGCGACGAGTGAGCACGGCGTTAAAGAATGTGTCTGTATCGATAAACTGAACGACTTCGTGACCAAAGCAGCGTAGGTGATGGATTAATTGATCGACCTGCTCGGGTTCATCGTCGCACAGATAAATTAACCGCTGGCGCTTATTGCGCAGTGGCTCAACCTGGCTGGAAAGCTCGAAGCTGTTTACGGCCGCCAGCGCTTGCTGTTGACCGTGGTGGGAGCGCAGGTGCTGCTGCTCGTGACCCATCTGGAGAAGCAATTGACTGATAAACGTATCGATATCGGCGCGGGCGGGGGAGGTAGTGAGCGCCTCCTGCGCCTGATCCGCCAGCAGGGCAAGCCGCTCAAACCCCAGCGACCTCCCGGTTCCTTTCAAACTATGAAAGAAACGGTGCAGCTCTGGCGCGAGCCGCGCCTGTTCTTCGCTCGTCGTGCGACTCTGCTGCCACAGCTCGGCGGTTTGCGCTAAGCGGGACGGAAGCTGCTCAATAAAACGCTCACGCAGCTGGTTCAGCTTATCGTGCAGCGAAGGGGCGGGCTTAGACATCAAACTACCTACGTAAGTGAACGAAAGCGGCGATCCATTCCATCAGTGATCCATTCCCTCTAGCGATGGTTACTCATCAAGCGCCTGTTTTACTGCGGCCTCTAGGTTGGATGCCAGCTCGGCATCTTTACGCAAACAGGCATGCAGGCCTGGTGTTTGCTGAAGCGTTGTGTCCGGCGTGTCTCCGGTGAGTAAAATAAACGGTAGGTGATTAGCCTGCTCGCGCAGCATCGCCAGCAGTGCTACCCCACTGATGAGGGGCATATGCATATCGCTGACAATCAGCTTGATATCGCTGCGATTATCTAGCTGCTCGACGGCTTCCATCGCGTCAATGGCCAGCAGCGTCTCATGGCCCTGATGCTCAAGCAGTGCCGCCGTCATTTCCCCGGCAAGCGGATCGTCGTCTACGACCAGGATAGGCATTCCATGACCTCATGGTAGTTGTGTCTTTGATGGCTATGTCATTAACAGTCGTGTCAGTATCACTCGTGATTAACCCAGTAGGGCCTGGAGTGTCTCAACTAAATTGTTTTGGTCAAAGCTACCTTTGACGATATAAGCGTCAGCACCGACTTCAATACCGCGTCGCCGATCAGCCTCCTTTTCCCGCGAGGTGATAATAATAATTGGCCGATAACGATAAACCTCATTTTCGCGCAGTCGGGCAGTCAGCGCAAAGCCATCCATTACCGGCATCTCAACGTCGGTAAGTACGGCATCAAACGGCTCTGCCAGTGCTTTGGCTAATCCGTCGCGACCATTTTCGGCCAGGGTAACGTGGTAGCCCCACGCTTCGAGTACATCTTTCTCTATTTCGCGGGTATTCAGTGAGTCGTCGACCACCAAAATGCGTTTCGCGAGAGCGGAGGATGCACGCTCTTCGTTAGCACGTTGGGCACTGTGTCGGGTGACTTCCAGTAAAGCGGGTACGTGGAGTAGGCTTACCAGCGCATTGCGTCCCATGGAAACCATGCCCGAGACCAGCGGTAAATAACGCAGATGTACGGGCAGTGGCTTGATGATCATATCGCGTTCATCAATCAGGGAGTCAATAATCAGAGCAAGCTTCTGGTGCCGCTGGTGGACGACCAGCAGTAGGGTAGTATCAGTACCGGACGCCGTCTCTGGTAGCTCAAGCAGTTGGGCTAGCGATACCACCGGCACAAATTCATTGCGTAAAATCAGCGTGCGCTGACCCGCAGCATCAATAAATGATTGTGATGAGCACTCTACCAACTCTGATACGTAAGGCGCCGTTACCCCTAGGTTGACGCCGCCGACGCTGACCAGCAGTACCCGCATCATCGCCAACGAGAGTGGCAGGCGCAGAGTAAAGCGGGTGCCGCTACCGCGTTCGCTGGCAAGCTGCAGGTCGCCGTTAAGCTCATCCACCACGGTGCGCTTGACTACATCCATGCCCACACCGCGGCCAGAAAAGTCGGTAATCATGCTCTTGGTAGAGAAGCCCGGCAGGAATATAAGCTCTAGCGTTTCCTGTACGCTCAGTGCATGGAGCTGCTCTTCGCTCACCAACTGCTTGGCGAGCGCTTTTTGACGTACCGCTTCAAGCGAAATACCCGCGCCGTCGTCACGCATCTCTACCACCACCCAGCCAGCATCCTGCCAGGCTTCGATAATCAACTGCCCACGGGGAGGTTTACCCGCTACCTGGCGCTCGGCAGGCAGCTCTAAGCCGTGATCCAAGGCATTGCGCAGCAGGTGAATAAGCGGATCCGACAGGCGATCAATCATCTGGCGATCAAGTTCGATTTCGCTGCCTCGCACCCGGCAGTCGACCTGTTTGCCGAGTGACTGGGCCAATTCCCGGGACATATGCGCGAGTGGATCAAACACCACGCTTAGCGGCAGCATGCGCATTTGCAGTGCGCGGTCGTGTAGGTCGCTCATCAGCGAATCGTGGCTTAACACGCTATCTTTCAGCTCACGGTGAAAGGCGTGAAAAGGCCCCTGCTGTTCGGCAGGAGGTGTGATGCTTAGCTCACGGGCTTGGTCAACCAGGGTATGTAAATGATGATGGCCGGAAAGCACTTCGCCCATCAAACGAATAACATCGTCCAGTCGATCCAAGCGAACCCGCACAGTATCGCTGAGCCGCAGTTCGCTCTCCGCCACCAGCGCAGCGGAGGAAGGCGGTGTTGAGGAGGACGGTAGCGCAGGCACAGAGGATGGCGCCGCCTCAGCGAGAGTAATGGGCGGGGGTGGGGCCTGACCGAGGGCAGCTGCTTCCAGGGCGCTACATAGCGCCTCATCAGCCGCGGGTAGGTCGTTACCTGTCGCTCCTTCGGCGAGTCGACTGACTAAGTCAGAAAGACCGTCAACCGCCTGGCTGAGCAGGCTGGTCACCGTTGGCGTTGCGGTTAGGGTGCCGTCGCGCAGAGCGCTGAGCAGCTCTTCAGTGCTATGTGCCAGCGCCGTAATTGGCACCAGTTTAAGCATTCGCGACGAGCCTTTCAGCGTATGCGCTGCGCGGAACAGGTCGTTGATCTGTTCGCGATCAGCATGGCCCTGCTCCAGTGCGCTAATTCCTTCTCGCAAGCGGGGCAGGTGGTCGGCTGCCTCTTCCACAAAGCGTTGTATAAAGCGGCGAATATCCAGCGCCATAATTAACCCACTCCCTGGGTGGTACTGGTTGATGCCAGTGTTAGGTTCACCGCGTCTAAATAACGTTCGGCTAGAAAGCGCGCATCGCCTGGCGGTAGTGGTGGGGTGATGGTGTCTAGCCCTCCATCAGAGGTGGGCGCGGTGGTCAGCAAACGAACCACCGCAGCATAGCGCTGCTTGCGCTGTAATGGCTTGTCGGCCAGTTCACCTTGGCGATAAAGTTCAGCTAAATAGAAATGGGCCGGCCAACACTCCGGGGCAGCGTAAATGGCCCGCTTAAAATGCTCGTAGGCGAGCTGGGGCCGCTGCTGCCAGCGGGCGACCAACCCGGCCAGCACCAGCGCATCGATCGACCACGGCTGTTGCTCAAGTAGCGCCTCAAGCAGCGTAGCGGCGTCGTCAAACGCATTTTGGTTGAGCAACCGATGGGCGGTGTGCAGTTGGTGGCTAATGCTGTCCGTTGGCTCTTTTTCCGTTGCATGCTGACGTGGCGCCTGGGGTGCCACGTCAGTGCAGTTGTCTAACGCTAGCTGTTTATTTGCGCTCTCAGCAACGCTAAGACTGTCTTCAGTAATACTGTCTTCAGCCATGTTGTCCATCGCAAGTAATGAGGGCTGAAGGGGCGTCTCTGGCACTATCGCGGGTTGCTCTACATGGCGAAAGTAAAATACGCCCTGAGCTTCGGTCAATTCAAACACGCCGAGATCGTTACCCAGGGTTTCGGTGACGCCGCAGAGTAAAATGCCATTGGGGGCCAGCAACTGGCTAAGTTGCTGATGGATATGGCGCCGCGTCTGCTGGTCAAAGTAGATCGAGACATTGCGAAACAGAATTACATCAAAGGGGCCGACGGGGCTGTCTTCGTTGGCGTTTAACAGGTTAAACGGCCGAAAGGTTACCCATTGGCGCAGCGGTTCGTGAAGCTTGTAACGCCCCTTGTGGGGGCTGAAGTAACGCTTTTTGAAGGCGGGGGAGAGGGCGCGAAACGCCATGCCGCCATAAACTGCCTGGCGTGCCTTGGCGAGGACTTGGTGATCCAGGTCGCCGCCGGTAATAGTAAACAGTGCTTTGGCCCGCTCGCCAAAGCACTCAAATAGCATCATCGCTACGCTATAGGGCTCTTCACCGGAAGAGCAGCCCGCGCTGAAGATAGAGAGCGGCGGCTGCTCTGTTGTTAGGCGTTGCGGTAAATAGGTGTTGACCAGCCAGTCCAGGGCGTCAGGTTCGCGAAAAAAATAGGTTTCGTTGACCGTTAACTGGCTGACAAATTGATCGAATAGCGCCGTGTCACAGCTTAATTGCTTGAGGAGCTGAGTGATGTCGGTTAGCCCCGTGGAGGCCTGTAAGCTGGCTACTGCTCGGAATAGCCGGGCTTCGGCCAAGCCATCTAGGTGTAAACCGCAGCGTTGATGCACCAGAGCTTTGAAGGGAGCAAACGCACTCATGCCAGAGGCTCCGGTCGGCTATCCATGCAGCCATGGACATCGCGTAGCAGTCGATCCGGAAGGCTATCGAGCGGTAATTCATACTGTATGACGCCTGCTTTGACGGCTTCCTGATTCATGCCATAAATCACCGAGCTGGCTTCATCTTGCGCGAAAGTGGTTCCGCCTGCGCGATGTATCGCTCGCATGCCATTCACTCCATCGCGGCCCATGCCGGTCAAAATAATACCAATCGCATCGCTGCCGTAGACCGCCGCGACACTTTGCAGCAGCACATCGCAACTGGGGTGGTACAGGGAGCATTCAGGACTGGGTTGAAGCTGGAAGCGGTGGCGGGAGGATACGCATAAATCACGCTCGGAAGGTGATAGGTAAATATGCCCAGGGCGTAGCCGTTCGCCCTCTTGGCCCACGCTAACCGGCATAGTGCAAAGGGATGCCAGCCATTGCGCCATGCCATCAATAAATCCATGACTGATGTGCTGGGCGATCACAATGGGGGCTGGAAACCCGCTGGGTAGCCTCCGCAGCACCCGCACTAAGGCTTGCGGGCCACCGGTTGAGCAGGCGATCGCGACCACGTGCTGGAAGTTACGCGGCACCCCCCGTGGCGTTACAGTAAACGTCGCTATTGGAGGAGTGGGGGGAGGTGCTAAGCCGCGTCGACGTAGACGAGTGATGACTGCCACGCCGGAAAGCAGGCGTACACGCTCCAGCAAGCGTTCGGCATCGGCTCCTTCCAGAGTGGGTTTAGGCATGACCTCCAACGCGCCTACCTCAAGGGCTTGATAAGCCGTTTGCGCATCGGAGCGGTCGCTGACTACCAGAATGGGCACTCCTTTGCTGTACATGATCTCTTCGATCGCGGACAAGCCGTCCATCACCGGCATGTTGAGATCCATGGTGATCAGCTGCGGCGCAAGGCGCTTGGCCAGTTCCACCGCTTCGCGGCCATTCGTGGCTTCACCCACGATCTCAATATCATCGTCCCGGCTGAGGATATCGCGTAGCACGTCGCGGGCTACTTGGCTGTCGTCGGCAATGACTACCCGAATTACACTCATCCGGTATCCTTATCAGCGATCTTTATTTGTTAGGGTGAACTCCTGCACCAGCGCGTTAAGCTCAGCCGACATATGGATCATGTCCTGGCTAATATCGGTAATACTGCGCACTGAGTGTGCGTTGCGAGAACTGGCCGTATCGATATCGCGTAGCGCCATCACCACCTGGCTGCTGGCGGTTTTTTGCTGCTGTGTGGAGAGCGATATCTGCTGGGCCGCGCTGCTGGTTTGACTCGCCGCCTTGAGCAGCGCCTCCAGATCCTGGGCGGTACTCATGCTTGCCTCAACGCCCTGCTCGATTGAGGAGGCGCCTTTTTCAGAGGCCACCACCAAGCGATTAATCGCCGTCTGAATATCATCGGTATGCGCTTCAATCTCTTGAGTTGAGTCGGTCACGCTGTCAGCCAAGCGGCGTATCTCGCTGGCGACAACCGAAAAGCGTCGGCCCGATTCCCCTGCGCTTGAAGCTTCCAAGGCGGCATTAAATGCGATCAGTTTGGTCTGAGCGGCTAGGGTGTTGATCAGCTCCATAACCTTGTTGATCTGTTTGGATTTCGCTCCCAGCGTCATGATCTCTGTCAGGCTCTGCTCGCTGTCGCTACGGATATCCTGCATTTTGGACTGTAGCAGCTGCATGGCCGAACTGCCTTTCCGGCTGCGCTCCAGGGTCTGATTGGCAACATCGACCACCGATTGAGAGTGGTCGGCGATTTGGGTTGATGAGGTAGAGAGCTCCTCCATGGTGGAAGTGATTTCCGCTACCGAAGAGGCCATCTCCTCGACCGCTGCGGCCATGGTTTGGCTTGCTTCATGATCGATATCGCTGCCGTGCACACCGGAAAGCCCGGCGGTTTTCGCCAGCCGGTCAGCGACTTGCGTTAGTGCCTGAGCGTTTTTGGCCACTGCCGCAATAGCGCGGGAGAGGCGCTCAAGGAGCTCGTTGGTTTGGTTGGCTAAGTCGCCAAGTTCGGCTTTGTCATCGGTGTTGACCCGCCGCGAAAGATCCAGGCTGTGGGTGATGTCTTTCAACTGGCGCTGGAAATCAATCAGCGGGCGGATGAGGCTGCCAGTCAGCGGGTAGAGTACCAGCAGCCCAACGAGCAGAATGAGCAGTCCGATACCGCTGGATTCCAGGAAGCGCTCGTGGGTGGATGCCAGGTACGCCTTTTTATCGACTTCCACCATCAGGTAGCGCTGCAGCTCGGGGAGCCAGATCGTGCTGACCAACACTTCTTGACCGTCACGGGTCGCTTCATGCACCTGTAGCTGCTCGTTTTGCAGCAAACGCTGCGACGCTTGCTCTGGTGAGGCCTCGGTGGCTGTTGCGACAGTAGGAGCTGATTCATCACTACGATTGGCTTCGCCGCTGCGAACAAGCGGCTCACCCTCGGCGCTGAGCAGCGAGGCGTGTCCGCTACCGCCTAAGCGAAAGTCATCAATCAAACTGGCCATTTGGGAGAGATCAAGCCCTGCACCGGCCACGACCAGCGGTCGACCGTTGGCGGCATTTACCGTGCTGCGATAATTGACGTACACAAAGGCATCGTCGGGTGAAAAGGTGTCGCTATCTAAATTTAGCTCGTAAGCGTTGTCGCTGTCAGTAAAGTGGTAGTACCAGTCATCTTCGCTGCCGGGGGGCTGGATAATGCGCTGCAGAAATTCACCGTTGCGCAGCTGGAAATAGTAGCCCCGACCCTGGTGTTGAGCGGCGATAAACAGCAGCTCGGTGTCTAACTGCTCCATAAGACGCGCTAGATACGCCGCAATGTCGTTTTGTCGCTCTTCCGGTAGGCCTTCGCGAACCCACTGCTCAATAAAGTAGCTATTGGCCAAGCTTTCGGAAATGGCAAGATCCTGGCTAAGGCTGAGGTTTATATGCGCTGCCAGCCCTTTGACCTGTGCCGGTAGCTCTTGATTAAGCAGGTTATCCAGCCGCGCTTGGCTGTGTGAACGCGCTTGAAGATAGAGCGCCAAAAGCATCGCGAATGCTAAGACTGTCCCAAAAGAGAGAAATAGACGAAGCCGTAAAGGTAGGGATTTCCAGCGCGCCATCATGTTCGCCGTTGCTCCAAAGTAAACGGTGGCCCTAACGGCGCTGCTCAATAGCGCTCAGGGTTAGAAGTAGAGTGATACTTACCATTCTACTTAGGGTAGTGGCAACGATTTCAGCTTTTTTTGTGAGGACTGGCTAGCCTGTAATAAGTGTATTTTGGTACTTGCGCTTACACGATCGCGTGGGGCACAAAGCAGGAGGAGTCTTTGGTGATGCGACCAACGTCTTCACGAATGCCCATGCCGCAGGCACGGTCGCCCACTACCCAACTGCCAATTAAGGCGTGGTTATTACCAAAGCGCGGCATCGGGTGGTAAGCCTGCCGAATCCATGGGCTGTCGGTATAGGGGCCGTCCACGGCCTCCCGCTGGCCAGTTGGAGTGATTAGCTCCACATTGCTGCCTTCCCGGGAGAAGAACGGTTTACGCACCCAGCCCGCAGGCAGTGGTGGGCTATTGGCATCCTCAAAAAACGCCGGTAACAGATTGGGGTGGCCCTTAAAGTGCTCCCATAAAAGGGGCAGAATCCCCTTGTTGGAGAGAATGGCTTTCCAGGGCGGCTCAAACCAGTGGGTGTTTAGCTGCGGGATATATTCGCCAAACGCATCGTCGGCCATCTCTTCCCAGGGGTAGAGTTTGAACAGGGCGTGGATAGGCTGGTCATCAAGGTCAACAAAGTGTTCCGTCCCTGGGCGTAGACCAATATCTTCGGTGAAGATAAAGGGCGCATTGAGGCCTGCCTGCACCGCCACGTCTTGTAAATAATGCACGGTGGCGCGCTCTTCGGCATTATCTTTGATACAGGAGAAGTAGAGCGTACGCGCTTCAATGCGATCGCCAAGGTGCGCCATAGCATTGATCAAGCGCTCTTGAATCGAGTTGTACTGATCCGCATGGCGCGGCAGAATGCCTTGTTGGATAGCTTGCTCAAGCCACACCCACTGAAAGAAGCCTGCTTCGTAGAGTGAGGTAGGGGTGTCGTAGTTGAGTTCCAGCAGTTTCGCCGGACCATCGCCTGAATAGGCAAAATCCATCCGCCCGTAGAGGTGCGGCTGACCCGACTTCCAGGAGTTGTGGATGCTGTCCCACATGTGTTCAGGCAACGCCAGACGCTGCATAAGCGCATTGGAGTGGCAAACCTTGTCCACCAGCTCCATGCACATTTCATGCACTTCCTCGGTAGGTGCTTCGATATC
Organism: Vreelandella titanicae; assembly: GCF_014697095.1. Taxonomy (NCBI): domain Bacteria; kingdom Pseudomonadati; phylum Pseudomonadota; class Gammaproteobacteria; order Oceanospirillales; family Halomonadaceae; genus Vreelandella; species Vreelandella titanicae. The sequence goes on from NZ_CP059082.1 coordinate 1,875,586, forward strand.
TCGCTCTACCTGCTCTAGGCTGAACTGGTAGTAGGCATCCTCTTTCCAGTAAGGCTCCCCGTCGATGGTATGAAAATGAAAGCCCAGCTCGTGGGCCAGGGCTTTCCACTCTTTCCTTTCAGGGATATCGATTCGCAGCATAGTAATGTTTGCCTGGGGGTTATGAGCCCCAGCCGCCGCGGGCAGAAGAGCGTGAGCCAAAGCCTCGGCGCTGAGACGCGGCTTGGCGGTTCTGAGCCACTGAGCTACGCATGGCATCGTTACGCTGAGTGACGCGCTGAGTCGCCTGGCTAGAGGCCGTGTTCCAGTTGCCCTGGTTCTGGCGATTGCGGTACACCGGCTCCTGATACACCCGCTCGAAGGAGCGTCCACGATTGGTGTTGGACATCATGCTGCCGACCATATAACCCATCATGGCAGGCATGAACCAGCTGCCGCCGGTGTTACCCGTAGCCGCTTGAGACTGCTCTTCGGTCGGCGCGGTACAAGCGCCTTCACCATTCTCCGCTTCGCACTCCTCCAGCGTGCTATAGCGCGGCACCTCTTTTAATGAGGCTTCGTAAGCATCTTCACAGGCGCTACGGGTATAGACATTCTCTGCAACACAATCCTCAACGCTTTGAAAGCTGCGCGGCTGGTCGAACTCTATATCGGTGATTTGCTCTTCCTGGGGCGGTTGGCCACAGGCGGTAAGACCAAAGGCGCTGGCGCCCATCATTGCCAGTGACAAGCGCCCGCTGCGCTTGCGGCGCGGCAAATGAGGGGTACTATCGTGTTTTGACATGCAGGCTCTCCTTTACCACGTCGTTACCAAGTCATCGAAGCGGCGTTGAGTAAGCCGACTGCCACGGCCACGCTGGCCATTAAAATGCCGTAGGCCTGGTGGCCTTCGGTAATGTGCTGAGACAGGCTTTCGCCCTGCTTGCGCAGAAACAACTTAACGCCAAAGAAGGTGGCCAGCTGAACGATAAAGGCGACAATGCCCCAGAGCACAAAATCGATGAAGCTAATGGAGTTTGCCATCGCGCTGTACAGCGGAATGGTGAAGCCTAAAATGGAGCCGCCATAGGCAGAAGCAGCGGCCGCATTACCTTCGCGAATCAGCGTCCACTCGTGGTGCGGGGTAATCCGGCTGTAGCAGTACATAAAGGCGGCGAGCAGGATAATCGCCGTGACTAGATAGGCGATAAATGATGGCAGGCCGTAGAGGTAATTCACCATGGTGGTTGCTTCCTTTTCAGTAGCTTAAAAATAGACTTGCGGGTCAAACAGCGTCGATATCGACGGAGGCCACATCTACCCCCACGTTGTGCACCACCATAAAGCTGCCTTCGCCATCGCTTTCTGCGCTCAGCAGTAAGTACTCCATACGCTCAGCGCCTTCGATGGTACGCTCATAGAGCATGGCATGGTGGGTCACATGGCGCGCCGACACGCTCTCGGTGGTCATTACCTGCTCTTCGAAAACCACCGGCGGCGACCACAGGCTGTCACCATTCCCCCACACTCGCTGATAGGTGCAACTGCGCGCCTCCTCAGTGGTTGAGGTGAGCGCGATGGTTTGGGCGCCGATGCTGTCGGGCTGTTTATCTTCACCGTTTATCAAATTATCAAATTCGGCATCCGAGAGATGGGCAACACGGTAAAAGTCGAACAGCTTATATTCAAGCACCTGACCGTTCTCAATATTGGCCTGCAGCCAGGTGTCGTTATCCAGATAGAAGCGCACCAAGTGCGCTCCTTGACCAAGATCGACGTGCCCCACGGCAGCTATATGATGGTAGGCATCGTCGTTCCAGCGAAACAGTGCATCGGGGTGGGCGCGCAGGCCGATCAGCTTAATATTGACGCGCCCATCCAGGCGTAGGCCCTCAAGGTCTTCCTGGCTGATACTCATAGGCAGGCCAGCGGCCACCGGGCGGCCTTCGTTAGGCTCGGGTGGCTTCTCCGTAGTAGCGCGAAAAAGTGCCTTGAGGGTGTTAAACATGGCCTGGCTCCCTAATAAATTTAAACGCTGATTTGCTCTTAACGCTTATTCCTGTGCGGCGTTTTTCTTCGCTTTCAGGCGCGCTAACACGTCGTCAGCTTTGCGATTCTGGCCACCCACCCCGGCTGCTTTCAGGCGGGCTTCCAGCGAGCTGCCGCTCTCTTCTGCGGCCATGTCGTCAGCGGCTTGCATTTGCGCTGAATTAAGCTGCTGGCGCTCTTTGATGCGCTCCAGTGACTCCATGGCGCTGCTCATGGCGCTGTTCTGGCCTGAGTGGCGAGCCGCAACGGCAGATTGGGCTTTTTGTGCTGACTCAGTCGCCTTAACGACGCTCACCTGCTGCTTGAGTTGGCGAAGCTGATTGTCGGTGCCGCGAATCGCGCCGCGTAGTTTTTCGATGCTGGCGTCGTACTCGCTGACAATAGCGCGCTCCGCTTCCAGGTCATCCTGCAGCGCCACCATGCGTTCAGCCACTTCCACGGCTAGCGCTTCTTCACCTTTATCCAGCGCGGCCTCAGCGCTTTTTTCCAGTTCGGCGATTTTGCTTTCCAGGGCGTCAGCTTTATTGCTGTTTAGCTGGCGCTGGCCCATCAGGCGGGTGAGTTCGGTTTTAGATTGGCTCAGGTGATTTTCCGAGTCGCGGATTTCCTGGTCTAAAATGCGCAGTGCTTGGGAATCCACCACGGCTTGACCGGTTTCATTCGCTTTGCCACGCAGGGCAGTCATAATTTTGCTTAACATATAAGTGTCTCTTCTTTAAGAATATCTTTAAATAAAGCGCCACTGTTTCAGTGTGCATGTCAGTGGCGATGACCGATTAACTCTGTTTTCGATAACCCCTGTTAGGCTTAGGCAAAGTGCGTTTGAATCAGTTCGGCGACGTCCATGGCCGCGCTGGCCGTGGCGTGTAGCTCGGCACAAATCGATTCAAGCTTTGAGTCGCCAAACAGCTGTCCGTAAGCCACATAAAAGTCGTGACCGTCGATCTCGACAATCCCCACGGAGGCCAGCGGTAACGCAATGCCTTGGCGCAGCAGTACTTCGTTGAGCTCAGCGGTGTTTTTAACGCTCTCCACGGCAACGATAGGTGCCATGGCGACCCACTCATTTTCGCTGCGCGAGAGGGTAATCGGCAAGTTGCCGTAGTCGTTAAGCTCCCAGATCAGGGTCTGATTCGTCTCATCCAGGCTGATCGTGCCCTCGGGCCACTCAAGGGGGGCCTCTGTAGCGTTGTTGGATGCCGGCTGGCGGACTAATTTATATAGCTCGCTGGCGGTGATGCCGTTGGTAACGGTAGGCGTAGTCAAGGCGATCTGCTCCATCGTTTGTTAAGTGACCTTACCTTAACATTTAGTAGAGCAAATGGTTCCTTTTCGCAAAAAAACGCCCCGCCTCTTTCCCTTATCGTGTCAGGTGAAAGAGTTGGGGCAAACATTTAGGGGTGGGTAACGCTTAGGAATGGCGACTAAGGCGTTTGGTAGGTGTCGTTGAACCGTTTGCGCAGTTCATTTTTCTGTACTTTGCCCATCGTATTGCGCGGCAGTTCATCGACAAAGAAGACCCGCTTGGGCTGCTTATACTTAGCTAGTCGCCCATCTAAATGGGTGATTACTTTCTCCTCTTCAAGCTGGTTTTCTCCAAGATCAGCGCCTTGCTGGCGAACCACCACTGCGGTAACGCCCTCGCCAAAGTCAGGGTGCGGTAGACCGATCACTGCGGATTCGGCGACTTGATCAAGCTCGTCGATCACCTGCTCCACCTCTTTGGGGTAAACGTTGTAGCCGCCGGAAATCACCAGATCCTTGTCACGGCCAACAATATGCACATAGCCCTGCTCGTCGACCATGGCGAGATCGCCGGTAATGAAAAAGCCGTCGTCTAACAGCTCTTCGCGGGTCTTTTCGGGCATTCGCCAGTAGCCGATAAAGACATTCGGGCCGCGAATCTGCAGCATGCCAATCTCACCAAACGGTACCTCCGCGCCAGTTTCTCGGTTGGTAATGCGCATCTCCACACCGGGTAGTGGCATGCCCACAGTGCCTGCTCGGCGGGCACCGTCATAGGGGTTGGAGAGGTTCATATTGGTTTCAGTCATGCCGTAGCGCTCAAGAATCGCATGCCCCGTTTTGGCTTCAAATGCCTCGTGGGTCTCGGCGGTGAGCGGAGCGGAGCCGGAAACGAACAGCCGCATGTTGGCGGTAGCTTCTGGGGTCAGTCGTTCGTCCTGAACCAAGCGCGTATAGAAGGTAGGAACGCCCATCATCACAGTGCCACGGGGCAACTCTTCAAAAATGACATCGGCATCGAACTTAGGCAGGAAGAGCATGCTGGCGCCCGCCATCAAAGTGACGTTGCAGGCGACGAATAAGCCGTGGGTGTGGAAGATCGGCAGCGCATGAATCAGCCGGTCATCAGCGCTGAAGTGCCACGCTCTGGCCAGGGTCTTGGCGTTAGAGGCGAGGTTTTTGTGCGTTAGCATGGCGCCTTTGGAGCGCCCAGTGGTGCCTGAGGTATAGAGAATCGCGGCCAGGTCGCGTTCGCCAAGTGCCACGATGTCTTCTCTTGGTACTGCCGCTTGGGCGGTTTCCATCAGGCTACCATCGGCGGCGCTGCCCAGGGTGACCACCGCCGGACAGCCGGTTTCAGCAGCAAGCGACAGTGCTTGCTCTTCTATCTTGGGGCGACAAACGAACAGCGCGGGCTCGGCGTCATTTAAAAAGTAGCGAATCTCATCGCCGGTATAGCCCGTATTGAGGGGCAAATAGACGCCGCCGATGCGCAGGCAGGCCAGGTAAAGCAGTATCGCCTCAGGACTTTTATCCACCTGCACGGCAACGCGGTCGCCTTGCTTAACGCCTAGCTCGGTTAGTGCGCCGGCAAGCTGTGCACTGATGGTCAGCGCATCGGTGTAGCGATAGCGGCGGCCATCGCGGGTAGTAATAAAATCGGCCTCTGCGCGCTCGCGCATTTTGGCAGCAAAGGTTTCAAATAGGTTGTGGCTCATTTGGTGGTCTCTCCTTTGGCCAGCTTGCGAGCGCGTTTGGCGAGGTCGCGCACCTCATTCGAGCAAGCAACGGTCGCCTTGGCGGTATAGTTTTCGTGATTGCGCTCGATATCGTCCAGCACATACAGATAGTTAACCATCAGTCCAGCGGCTTGTTTAAAGCCCTTCTCGGAGATATCGCCCAACCAATTAATACGGTGGAGTTCAGCGCCGTTGCCGAGGTGAAAGCGGGCCACCGGGTTGAGCGGCAGGCCGTGGCGGTTCTTCTCTTCGACCAAGTAACGGGCGGCCAGTGGGCGAATCGCGGCTTTAAGCTGCTCTTCAAGCGCTTTGTCCTGATGCCATCCTGGGGTTTCAAGCCCTTTGAGTGATTTACGCAGCGACGAGGGAAGCTGCTCATCCTCACGCTGCTCCTGCAGCCACTGGGCGAAGCCAGGTACCGGCGAGAGGGTGACGAAGTATTTAAGCTGCGGCAGCTCCTGGGAGAGCTCTTGCACCACCTGCTTGATCAAAAAATTACCGAAGGAGATGCCGCGCAGGCCGGTCTGGCAGTTGCTGATACCAAAGAACGCCGCAGTATCGGCATCCTCGGGCTCATCGATGGCTTTTTTAGTATGACGACTCTCTCCAGAACCCTCTCCAGAACTTTCCCCCGATAAGATGGGCTGTATACGGCTTGGCAAGCCCTTGTGGAGGGCCACTTCCACAAAGATCAGCGGCTCGTCGCCAATGGCGGGGTGGAAGAAGGCGAAACAGCGGCGATCGCGGGCATCCAGGCGCCGGCGCAGATCATCCCAATCCTGTATTTCGTGTACCGCTTCGTAGCGGATGATCTTCTCTAGAATCGAAGCGGGAGTGTTCCAGTCAATGCGCTTGAGCATCAAAAAGCCGCGGTTGAACCAGGAGCCGAACAGATGGGCGAAATCGTCGTCGATGGGCGCTAATTCCGGCTGTTCGCGTAGTAGCCCCAGCAGGTCTTCACGCATTTTAACCAGCTCATAGGTGCCGTCGCTGGCCAGGTTTAAACGCCGAAAAAGCTCTTGGCGCCGGGGCTCGCAGGCTTCAAACAGGCGCTGTAGCGATTGGTTGTCGCGAACCTCTTGATATGCCAGGTAGGCCGCGTCAATGGGGCCAGGTTCAGCCGCAAAGTCAGCCATTAGGCGGGCAAAAAAGCTGCTTTTTTCAGCTGCCGAAAGGCGCTGATAAATCGCCAAGGCGCGGCTTGCCAGCGCGATGCTGGAGGCTTCGCCATCGCTTTCCAACAGCTTGTGGCAGGCGTTAACCAACTGCCCATGGTCGGGCGTTAAAGTCTCGGGATGGCGGCGCCGCAACAGTGCATCGCGCTGAGTGATGTTGTTGAACAGCTCCTGCAAAAACAGCATGTTCATGGTCGAACTCCTTAACCCATGATCAAGTTAGGTAGCCAAAGCGCGATGCCTGGGAAGAGACACAGCAGCAAGATACCCAGCACCATACATAGCGCGTAGGGCAAGCTTCCCATCAGAATGTCGCGCAGCGAAATATCCGGTGCGATACCTTTAATAATGAACAAATTGAGACCCACTGGCGGTGTGATCAGACCTATCTCCAGGTTGATGGTCAAAATCACCGCAAACCAGTAGGGGTCGAAATTAGCCGCCAGGATGATAGGTAACAGAATGGGCGCGGTCATCACGATCACGGCCACGGGGGGCAGGAAGAAACCCGCCACCAGCAGAAAGAGGTTAATCACCCCCATCAGCGCCCAGCGGTTGATCTCCAGATCAGCAATCGCGGCGGCGACGGTTTGGGTGATAAACATCGAGGAGAGCGCATAGGCGAACACTTCGGCGGTGGCGATCACCAGCATGATCATCACGCTTTCGCGCAGCGAGTCGCGCATAATCAGTTTTATCGGGCCCAACTGCCACATGCGGTAGATCAAAATAGCCAGCGCCAAACACAGAAATGCACCCACACCCGCCGCCTCTGACGGTGTTGCCACCCCACCGTACAAGGCAAACAGGATACCCGCGACCACGCCCAGGAAAGGCAGAACACGCACTAGCGCTTTCAGGTTGGTATCAACATTCTGCTTAACATTCTGCTTTAGCCGTTCGACGGACTCCGCCATCGGGTTGTTATAGCCACCGGCCATCTTGCAGGCGATCATCGTCCAGATCATAAACAGGCCTGCAAGCATAAAGCCTGGCACCACCCCGGCAATAAACAGTCGACCAATAGAGGTCTCGGTGGAGATGCCGTAGATAATCATGGTGACCGACGGCGGAATCAGGATGCCCAGGGTGCCACCCGCGGCAATACAGCCCGCCGCCACGCCATCCGGGTAGCCGCGCATGCGCATTTCGGGAATGCCCATTTTACCAATTGCCGCACAGGTGGCTGGTGACGATCCCGAGAGCGCAGCAAAGATAGAGCAGGCGCCGATATTGGAAACCGCCAAGCCGCCGGGCAGCTTGCCCATCCATAGATCCAGCGAGCGATACAGATCGCGCCCGGTGGGGGAGGAGGCCACCGCGGCGCCCATCAGAATAAACATCGGAATGGCGACAAAACCAAACTCGGCGATGCGGTCAAAAAAGGTTTCCCCGAAGTAGGTGAGCTCAGCAAGGCCGCGGTCGTAGATCAGCGCCAGCAGCGATACACCGCCCAGGGCGAAAGCGATAGGGGTGCCAATGGCCATCAGCGCAATCAGCGCGATGGCGACAATAATGCCTAAGGTAATGGGATCCATGCTTAGTTCTCCCCACGCAAAATTTCAGCCACATACTGCAGCGACAGCAGGGTAGCGCCGACGGCCATGGGCAGCAGGGCGGGCCACAGCGGTGGATTCCAGACGGAACCCGTCGTCCACTCACCGTGAAGTGCCTCAAAAACATAGACCCAGCTGGCATACGCCAGGGCGGCACAGAAACCTAATCCAAACAGCGAAGCGATCAAACGCATGATGGTGCGGGTAATACCACCCAGCGCATCGGGCACAATAGTGATAGCCACGTGCCCGCCGGTCATCAGTACATAAGGGCTACCCATCAACATCGCTGCCGTTACTGAAAAGATGGTGAATTCGGTCTGCCAACTGGTGCTCATTCCAAGCAAGTAACGAATAAATACCATCTGGCAAATCACTAATACGCCAGCGATAAACATGGCGCAGGCTAAATAGGCGGAAAGCCGCGAAAGCTTATCCATGACGCGAATGTAGCCGCCGATGATGCCCCCACGCGTCAGGGCATTGTGAGTCGTTGCAGGTGCCATATTTCCCTCGTCAAGCTGGTTATTTCGCCAAGCTAAGCAAGCATCAGTTGAAAACGGCCACCCCGAAGGGCAGCCGAGCCGTTAGGCGTTTATAGGTTGCTTACTCGACGGCCAGCGCTGCATCGATAATGGCCTGGCCATTGGGAACATTGTCGGCAAAGTTTTTGTAGGAGGTTTCCTTGGCGATATCGAGCCAGGCGTTGTAGTCGTCTTCGCTCATGCTGACCACCTCAACGCCGTTCTCCTCGTAAAGATCGACCATTTCTTGATCAATGGCGGCGGCCTCTTCAGCAAAGAAGGCTTCTGCGGCTTCACCGGCTTCTATCAGCGCTGCTTGCTGTTCCTCGTTAAGCTCTTGCCATACCTGCTCAGAAATAAGAATGGGTTCGTACATGTACCAGAGCGCGAAGTCACCCGGCTCGGTCAAGCATTCAACCTGTTCATAAAGCCGGAAAGAGATAAACGACATCGACGAGGTATTGGCGGCATCCAGCACACCTGTTTGCATGGCGGTATACACCTCGGAAGAGGGCATGGAGGCAATGGAGGCGCCAGCGGCCTCAAGCATTTGTTCAAACGCAGGTCCTGCAGCACGGAAATTTTGGCCCTCGACGGTATCCGGGGAGGTAACGCACTGTTCGCTAGATGCAAAGCCACCGGATAACCAGGCATCTGCAAGTACTCGAGCGCCGCCTTCGCGAATGACTTCTTTAATCATGTCCATATATTCAGAGTCATTCAGACGTTGGGCATGGGCCTGATTACGCACTAAGCCCGGCATCAGCGTAGCTGAAAATTCCGGATGCCGACCACTGGCGTAGTCCAGCGGTAGAGAGGTGATATCGAGGCGACCACGAGCGATAGCGCCCCACTGTTCACGCGCTTTGAACAGCGATTGGCCCGGATAAACTTCTATGGTCAGCCCTACATCCGCATCGGCTACTTTGCGGGCCATCATTTGCACCATTTCGTCGCGAACATCTCCCTGCCCCCCGGGGAATTGATGCGACGCGCGTAGCACGGTATCGGCAGAGGCGTGGGAAGCGGCAATGGCGAGACCGAGAGCGGCAGCAGTTGAGATCAAATAGCGTTGCATGAGGCGTCTCCAACAGTTGTTGTTGTGTGTTTGGATGGGCTATATGTATCTATCAGTCGAGCTGATATATATATCAATAGGCGCTATGTATGCTAATGTCAACTGTATGACAGCATTAAAACGGCTAAGACGAGCCGCGATCCAAGGAGGTAAAAGATGACCGGCACCAAGCGATCCAATGCTCAGCGATTAAGAGATTCTCTTGAGGATGACATCATCAATGGCCGCCGTTTACCGGGAGAGCGCCTGGATCCAGAGGCCTTGGGGCGCGAGTTTCAGGTTTCGCGAACGCCTGTGCGCGAAGCCTTTCAACAGTTGGTCGCCAGCGGCTTGGTCACCGTTTCCCCGAAGAAGGGCACCTTCGTTGCGAAAGTGGGGATTGATCAACTGATCGAGATGTTTGAGGTGATGGCGGAGCTTGAAGGCATGTGTGGCCGCTTGGCGGCGCGCCGGATTACCGAATCAGAGCTGGCCGCGTTACGCGAAGCGCATCAGCGCTGCGAAGCAGCGGCCCTGGCCGGCGACAGCGACGAGTATTACTACGAAAACGAAGGCTTTCACGACTGTATCTACACCGCTAGCCACAACACTTTTTTGGCCAGCGAAGCGCGCCAACTTAAACAACGTTTAAAGCCTTACCGGCGCCTGCAGCTCCAAGTGCGCCAGCGGGTCAATAATTCCCTTAGCGAGCACCAAACCATCGTCGAGGCTATTGAGCGGGGTGACTCTGTGGCGGCCCAGCAAGCACTGAGCGACCATGTATTGATTCAAGGCGAGCGCTTTAGCGATTTCGTTTCCAGCGTACGCAGGATGGAGTCACCGTTAGAGAGAACGGGCTGATTTGGGTTGCTAACCAGCCTCGGCAGTAGCTCTCCTGCTTGCGCAAGGGCTAGCCAACTTTTATCTGTGTGCCGTTAATCATTTGTTGGGTTTCACGAGGCTTGCTGCCAGCGATAGGTTAGAAATTCTCAACAATGGCAGGCTAGCGCTGCTGGCCGCTGAGAAAACGGTAATATCGAAGCTGAAACCAGCGCTTGCGTTGACTAGTGGCTTTGTGTCGTTGAACCAGCTTTGAGCATAGTCTCCGACCGTAGCGATGAAACTCGGGTCGGTCTTTCCTTCGGTCGAGGTTGGCGCCAAAAGCGACAGCGGCAAGACCGTGTCTGGGATATGTTGTTCGCCAACCAGATTGTAGCGGTAGGTGGTCTCAATCCGTACCAGTAACGGCTCCTGAATAGGTACTTGGGGTAGCGGCGCGAGCAGTTGATTGAAAAAAGGCTCAAGCCATTGGGTCACTGTGCGCGGAGTATCCCCGTCCAGGGTGTAGTTCGGAATACTGATCAGTGGTACCAGAGGGTTGGCGAATTTCGCCGGTGCTGTGGTGAATTCGAACGCTGGCGTGGTTTTAACATCAAGGTCTGGTGACAGATGTCGGTTGCGCATGACTTGGATTGAAGCCCACCCGCTTTGCAATGCGAACAGGTCGAGGTCGTTGAAGCCGACCTGACGTTCGGAGTCGGTGCGGGCGGTTTCGTAGGCAAGCCATTCGGGCAGGTCTGGGTTTGCCCCTTCGCGTCGCTTGTACTGCCACACTACGGCTCCCGTTGCGGGCGTGCTGTGGATTTCGTGTGGCTCGTAGCTCTGCGAGTTGATAAGTACTTGGGCCAGGGAGAGGAAATTGTCTTTGCTCTCCTGGCTGATCTCAAAACGCTGCGGAATGATCTCGACCTGGGCGTGGCCTTCGTCGGAAGGTGTCAGCAGTATCTCGAAGGTGTATTCAACGCGCGGTGCGGCCTTGGCGAACTGGGCGGTCAGTTTGTCCCTGGCCCACTCATCGTAGGCCGTGGCGACATTCGACGTCACGGCTTCGAAGGCCGCAATGGCGTCCTTGGCTAAGGCGACCGATGGATCCGCGGCAGAAGTCTTGCCGCTGACTGGCCGCAGGTAGGACTCCAGATCGCGCGCTACCGCTGGATAAATCGCTACAAATTGGGCCAGGGCATCGAAAAGTGCCTTATCCTTGCTTGCGCCTACCAGATCATCGTCGGAGATGCTGGCATCTTGGTTAAAGACGACATCGGCCATGACTGAATCCTGGGCCGCCTGCTGTAGCAAATACGTGAAATCGTAGCGCCAGGATTTGAGTTCGGCTGGGCTTTGCGGCGTAGCCATACTCGGGATGCCGGTCTGCGCTTCAACCGTAGCGGGTTGTGGCAAGGCACGTAACGCTACTGGAATGGAAAAGCTATCGCCCTTGGCAGGTTTAATGGGTGTGGTGATCGGCCCGGTGAGCAGAGAGATCCAGTTCGACTGTTCGTAGTTTTCGATCCCTGCGACGCCGCGGATGTCATACTCAATGTGAGTGAGGGTGTAATCGAGTTTCAACTCTACATAGCTCTCTGAGTCGGCTGACCGGGAGGTGGCAAGAAAGGCCAGAGTGCTGGTGTCTTCACCCTGGGTCAGCGGGATCTTGCCGGTGGTTAGGGAGAAGTTGTCGTTAGGTAGCTCTGTGCTGGCTCCTGTCAGTGTTGCACTGGGTTGGCCGAACAAGCGCGGTGGCACATCGGCGCGTCCCAGCGGAGGGGCGTATGAAGTACCCGTTACTGGTAGAACCGCCACTGCCGTCAGCGAGTTTGCGCTGCTGAGCCGGTTCAAAAGAGCCTGTTTTAGTTTCTCAATTGCAGCCGGTTGCAAGCTGTCGTCACCGCCAACAAGTACCGAGGTGGCGGTTGATGAAATGGCGTGAGCAAGGGCCTTCTTGTGCTCAAGCAGGCGCCACAGATACCCCGTTTTTTCGGGCTCGATGGGCAGGCCATCTTGCTTGGTCTCGGGCTCGTCGGTCAAACCGAGTAGCCGGTCGAGCTGGTAGAGCGGCGTTGAAAAGGACGCTGCCAGTACATCATCGACCGCTGTTAACACCTCCTCCAGCCAAACATTTGGATCAACGCTGGTGAAGGTGGTGAGTGTGCCTGAATCGGAAGCTGGATAGGGCGTGCCTGTTTCGTAAGGGCGCAAGTCGACCTCGATGGTGACCAAGTTCGACGCGATAGGTAACGGTGCAAAATAGCTCGCCGTGTTGCCAATCTTGTAGCCGATACCTGCCGGCGTTGCTGCATCTGGCTTGGCCATGCGCACCGCCCAGACGGTCGAGCCGTTACTGGTGCTGGACGTACTTGGGTCAGGTGAACCTGTACCGACTCGCATCTGCCAGTTCTCAGTCTGGAAGGTCTTTTCAAAACGCAGTGCGAACTCGGTCAGTGCCACTGGATAGGTTTGAGTCTCGTCCGTTGCCTTGAGGTTTGGCTGCGGCAGTTCGATAAGCCCATTGGCGGGAATGTTGGAGACCGCTCGCAATCCTCCACGCACGGTGCGCAGGTTAGGTGCTACCCATTCGGCCTGTCGGGTAAAGCTGAGGCCGAGTTCAAGCTGATGAATGTCTGCCGTGGTGTCGATCTCGTTGAGGTCGATGCTGCGGGTAATCGTCGTTTTGTCAGGTGGCGTTGCCGTGTGACCATCCGCACGTGCGGTCAGATAGGTAATCGCCGCGCTCAGATAGGCTAGGATCTGTTCACGTTCGGCTGACGTCAGCGGTTGCGTCTTCTCGGCCATCAGCGAATTTTCGAAGGCCATGGTGACCACCGGGCCGTCCAACCCCATCATCCCGAGTGATGTATAGTCCTGGATAAGTTGAAAGTAGACCCGCGTCAGTTGGGAGAGATCACAGCGAGCGGTACGTTGCCATACTGGTAGTGTGTCTCCAGCACGGACTATATGCAGGTCACTTGCGCGGCTGAGTTGGGTATCTGGCTCATAAGGCGTCGGGTCGAATACCAGTTCGACGCTAAGTTGGGGCGCTCCAGCGTCGCCGGAGTAAGTATAGGCCCGGGTAGTCGAGGGCCAGGCATCGATAGGGATCAGCGCATCGGAGCAGGTCAGCATTGTCCCCAGTGTTCCATAAGGTGGTAGCGTTGTTTGCTCAACCGTGCTGAAGGGATTGGGAATCCGGTTGCCGAACAGATCCAGCCAGTCTAACGCCAACGTTAGCGGCGTTCCGACGCCAAGGTAGGGATTGCCAGTGGGGTCAAGCAGGCTGGTGTCGACCGGTACGGCATTGGTCAATGCCTTACCGGTGAAGCCGAGGGTCTGGCTGTAGTGATAAGGCGTATCCTCTGCCAGCGCTTGTCGCTTTAAAATCCGCGAGCGTGGCGTAGAACTCGGTTCGGCCGGTGGATCCTTCGGGCCGAAGGAGGCTCCCATCTGACTGGCATCGAAATAGGGCGTAGCGACGATCTGCGCACTGAGCAACTGATAAAGTTGCAGCAACGTGTCTTGGGTATAGGTTTTCAAGTCTGCTGTTGTAGGGTTTTCCGGCAGTTGCGGTATCGCACCGCGCTCGCGTTGTAGACTGAAGCCAGCATTACCGAGACCAAGGTTGGGTTTGGCCGCTAAGGCTAGAGGGTCGATGTTAACCACATTTCCAAAGAGCCCCGCCGTATTGCGCGCGCCGTAAATCAATAAGGCCAATGAAGTGTTGAAATAGCGCGCTATGTCGGTGAGCGTTGACCCTGGGGCACCACCAATCTGGTAAGTGAAAGGCGGAATGCGGAAAATCGAAAGGGGGGCTACCGGAACGCCTGGATTCCAGGCCGTAATGTCGGCCTTGGTCACGCCTTGGCCTGGTACGCAGCCAGCAGAGTAATAGTCGGCAAGCGTCTGTAGCGGGTCGGCTGTGGACGCCTGTTGCGGTGTCAATTGGGCAATGAGGCCGGAGATAGGGACATGAGCACCTGCGGTGAGCGTCTCCCTGGGGTTGGCCTTAGCCAGACCCGCCAAGTCGAGCCCATAGGCCGCAGTAATCTCGGAGGGTGTCAGGCCGGAGACATCGCCGCTGGGGGCTGGTGCCGAAGTGCCGGTTAGCTGCACCACCGAGGATTTTGGATCGATTGGTGCCGAGGTGACTAGGGCGTTCACTGCGTTGAAGACCCTTGTCGCCGATTGCAACGCAGCGTCACGGCGCAAGGTGATCACCAGTGTCAGCGTTGCTGTACCGTCGTTATCGAATAAGCCCGTTGGCAGGCCAGAGCCGGTGACGAGGTTTTGATAGAACAGGAAACTACCACCTGAATTGACGGTACTTAGTTCCCACAGCAGCTTGATGAACTCCGCTGGGGCCATAGCGATCCCCGTCGGTGGTTCCTCGGCCAACTGGGCATTGGCACGAAATGCACCTGCCGGAGGGTTGGTCTCGGTGGAAAGGTTCGACTGTACGATGTAAGACAGGAAGTCAGACGGCGCCTGGCTGGTTAGCCCCGGTACGCCGTTATTGATGTCGGCATAGGTCAGGAACAAGCCACTGACAAGGTCTTCGCCGATGCTTGCCATGGAGGTCAGCAATCGCTCCAGCAGTACCGACTCCCCTGGGTTGGGGCCAATAATCTCATAGGCATAAGGCGCGAAGTCCTGTGCTGGCGAGCCGCTATTCCCCGGCCCCGGCGGTACGATGTCATTGGCGTCAGGCCGCTGCGGTGCCTGATCAGCTGTTTGTGCTAATGCCTTGATGCGGAAGTCGATCCGTGTCGCGAAACTGTAGTCATCAATCGGTTGGAAGGCGGTCTTCTGCGTGGCCGGGTCTGTGGTGCCGACTTCCGGAATCAGCGGCGGCAGATAAGGTTGCATCTCGCTGAAGGACAAGCCCTGGGCTGCGAGCGCGGCCTGGTTTGCCTCAATGATCTGTTGTAGCGCTGGTGACAGTTCGAAAAGGATCGGGCTTGCCTGGGGCGCACTGGCTTGGTCGGCGACTTTGCTTTGTCCCGCCGGAGGCGCACAAACCGCTGCAAGCCCCGCGCTATCGGCGGTCTTCCATGGTACATAGGTCGCCATACCATAGCTGCGCGGTTCCAGTTCTGTCTCCGGTGTTATCATCAGCGCCTCGACGCGTGGCTTGTAGCCATTGGTGCGGGCGGTATCGACTACCTGGGTTAGCAAACCGGCTTGGGAAATGTTATCGAAACTTGCTGACGTGCTGCTGCCAATACTGATCCAATCGTAATCTGGCGTATCGGGGCGGCTAAGGGTGATCGTATAGTCGTCACTGCGGTTCGCCAGTGGTACCTGCTGGCCGGTCAACTGATAGAGGCTGTAAGCGGTTTGAGTATCCCAATAGGGTGCGCCGTAGAGAAAATCTTTTGGTAACGTGAGTCCTGGTGCCACCGGAAGCCGCATACCGTGCAACATATAGCGCGCAGCCATGCCGGCGGTTTGGCCGAGTGAGCCGGTGGCGACGATGGACGGCCAAAGGCTGTCCTCGGGGAGCACAGAGAGCCGCGGTACGGAGAAGGCTAGATCCGTGTCGGTTCGGAACAGATTCGCTTTGGCCATGGTACTGGCGGTCAAGAAGCTTTCCTTCGGCACATGGTAGCGTGCCAGGATCGTCGCGATGGTATCTTCATCCCTGGTCGTATAGGCAACATCGGGAACACAAGTCTGTACGGCTGCGGCGAGCAGTCCTGCTTGGGTGTAAAGCTGCGTCTCCTGAGCAAGTGCCTCAAGAGTTAGATTCACGCCAGCAGCGATAGTATTGAAGTCGTCGCCGGGCTGAGTGTTATAGACCTTATCGTTGAGCTCGACAGTGATTCCGGAGGCGATCAGGTTATTTTGGCTCCGGTTCTTAGTGATCAGGCTCGCCGGCTCAATGCCATAACGGCCAGCAATGGCTTGCAGCGTGTCACCCGACTGCACCATATATGGGATACTCGCCAGCTTAAGTGTCAGTCCCGCCGTCAGTGGATAGGTCATATTGGACGCGATCAAGTCTGCGGCATTGAGTTGATCAGCCAGCATATTATTCGCCCAGTTTACAATTGTATTGATCGAGGTCTCGTCGGTCAGCGGATAGGGGTAGTCATCGAAGACGTCGAGTGCCCGCTGAACCAGCTGCCTGGCCAGCAAGACAATGTAGTCGGTGAGTATCGTGGCTGCCATCGGCACTGAAGGGCTAGCGCTCTGGTCGAGTGTTTGTGTGCCATCGCCATCGGTCTCGCTATCAACATTGGCGGCCGTTTCGGCAAAAATTTGGCGTACTAACATCTGATAATCGGTGTCAGCACTAACATAGGCACTTAGGTCGATCGTTACTTCGCCAGTGTCCTGGGTAGGATCCGGCACGCTGAGGCGCAAAAATGGCAACGCCGGGAACAGCGTAGCGCCAGCATTGAGTGCCGCTCGTCGCTCCTCGCTTAGATTGGCGTCGGGCAAACTGATCTTCACGGTGAAGTTTTCTGCCAGAAAGGCCTCAATCTGTGCAGGAGTGAAGGGTTCAATGTCAGGATCTGACAGGGTTTGCAGGATACCCTCAACCGCCGCACGTGACAGGGTGCCGGTGGCCGTGCTCGGCAGTGGCAGTCCGGTCTCATGCGTTACGCTATGCAGGATCCATGGCAATAGTTGGGCACAGAGCTTACCAAAGGAGGTGTCGGCGCCATCTCCCGCTGGGGATGTACCTTCAGTGGGTTGCTCTGGTGCATCCATTGAGAACAGTACTACAAGGGCACCTTCTTGCTGAGCGTAGCCAGCATTTTCCGCACCGAGAACCGTCATCTGGGTCGCTAGGGTGATCTCCAGAGTGTCCGGGCTTGCGGTGAGGCTTTGCTGGCGCTTCATACGCGCCAACCCTTGCGTGGCATCGAGGCGGAAAGCTCGGTGATAAATGCCGTAGTCGAATAGCGTGCGGGGCACAGGCAAACAACGCTGGCGCTGATAAGCGCCATCTGCAGTCACGCCAATAAACACTGCCTCGGGCAGTTGGCGTGATGGATCGTCCCATGGCGCCTGGCTATCACTGCCAATTGTCAGCTCTTCGCGAATCGTAGCCGCAAATGACAGGCTGATAGAGATAGAGAAGAGCCCGAGGTCGATTTTAACTTTGACCGAGACGTTAACCTCGGCGGCCAACATCAAGGGGATCTTACGGAAGCTTTCGTAGGTGATCTGGATATACACTTTCACCGTGATATCCAAATCAGCCTTGATAATTGCAAAGTTGATCGACCCATAGAGCCGGCCGATTAATCCGAAGGTGCCTGTCAGCTTGAAATAATAGTCACCCTGCACCTCGTTTGAGCTGCTGGAGCGGGTTAGTTGATAGGGGTGGGTTAGTTGATAGGGGTGCCAGGCCGCAAGCGTGCCCTCAATGATGCCGAAGATAGTGATTGAGAAACCGGCCTTCAGAATGCCGTACTCAACCGAGCGCCCGAGACCAATTTCTGCACCGAAGCCGAAGACGATGACCGGGTGGAAGGTACCTCTCGTCGTTACCGGTAGGTTCGGTGCGGTAGCGTTGGACAGCTTGCCGAAATAAAAGCCAGCAGAACCCAACACCGGAACACCATAGATGATTGCTTCAACTCTGAAAGATCGGCTGAAGTCCATATTTTTCGGGAAACCGAAGTCGATTAGGAAATCACCATTGGTGTAGATCTGGATGCCGATAACTGGCAGGGTGACCTTAAAGGCGCCAAAATCGAGGTTACGCAGAACCCCTGGCAGCGTGAACTCAATTTGATAAAGCCCGATATCGTCGGTGATACGTTTGTAGAGAACGTCGATCTCAAGACCATCTAAGACCTTGACCTTTTCCCCGTTGAGAGCAATGCGCAGGCCGTAAAGATTGGGATCGTTAAAGACGATCTGCATATCAACCGAATAGGTGTTCGTGGCCGGAATCTTAAGCACACCGAAATGCAGCGCTGCCAACCAGTTAGAGGAGGGGTTGTAGTAGGGCTGTCCACTCTTTTGCTGGCTCGGATCGAACGGTATACCAGGGCCGTCGGAGGGCGGAATATCTGCCAGTGCTTTAATCACGGCTTTGGTGGAATCGAAAGCACCCGGGTCATAGATGGCCACCCGCTGACCGAGTGCCATCATGTAAAGATGGAAGTAGCTGTTCCCGCGCCCGGGAACATCCGGCATGTTCTTGACGTCCTGTCCTTCGCTCTCTTTGTTAAACAGCGGTTCATTCTCAAGACCGGGGATCTGCGTCTTACCATCGATCACCAGTGTGGTCTTGCCGTCGACCTGGCGGAAGACGAGACCATGGACAGTAAGGAAGCCCAGGTTGATCGATGATGGTAGCTTATAATGAGCGCTAATCCGGTTTTTGACGCCACTCTTCAGATCAAAGCTGATCGACAGCCCATCGAGTGAGATCGTATTGAGCATATCCCAGGGGCTCGACAGGGTGAAATAGGGATCGCCCAACATCTCCATCAGCGCCGTAACGAGACCGCCGACGGTCCAGCCGTTCATCGAGAAGGTGATGGTCTCTTCAGTGAATGAATATTCGGCGCGAAAGCCCTTCCAAGCCATCCACAGTACTTGACTGTACTGTTCGGCCGCGACGGTGTCACGCATTGCCTGGGTCATTGGCATCACAAGGCTCTGGACATCATTTTTGGCTGGGCCGAAACGGTAGCCGATCTCGACCGTGGCGCCGATGGTGTCGAGGGTAATGGTGCCAATGATCTGGCCGGAAAACTCCGTTCCCGCCTGACGGTTGCCATCATATTGCAAGCCGATGTCTGCCAGCGTTGCCACCGGGAAGTCTGGGGTCAGTTGGAAGTTCCAGCTAAGTTTTCCAGAGATTTTGTAAGACGATTGCTGCTGCTTTTCGGCAAGTATGGGAAGCGCTGCACGATACTGGGCATTGGTCAGTGCCCCGACCGGGCGCACGGGGCTTGTCCAGCCAGCGCCCAGGTGGCGGCCCGCCACATGCCTGGCTGGACGAATAAGCGCAGTGCTAGCCTTGTTGTCTTTGGGATTGGAAGAGACCACTGGGATTTCTGCATTCAGTGCAAATGCCTCGACGGTCAGATCACCGGGGATAAAATCTGGCAGTTGGTAGGCATCAAAAAATTGCCTCAGCAAATCGCTGATTGAGACCGGCTCCAAAAGAGCAGTGTCGAGACTCCAGACCGGCGGTTGTGCAGTACCGTCGTAGTCGACGCGCATAGAAGCAGAGAGCGGCCCAACCTTAACCTGGCCGTCGATGGAACCGGTGTAGACGGTCGCCCCCTTTTGATTATCCGTGCGGTTCGGTGTGCTGGCGCCGAGTTTAAAGGCCATGTTGCTGATTTCGACCAGCTTCTGCCCATCCGGTGTCTGGATAAAAGGCACGTCCAGCGAGGCATCTACGGTAAAGCCTAACTGGTAGGCTTTTTCACTGGTCTGAACGGCGATAATAATATCGGAAAATTCTACTTCTACGCCTTGTGGCATACCGATGGCGCCGCCGGTGACACCCATCAGGACGTCATTCATGGACGCCTTGCCATCGAAGTTGCCGTTAAAATTAAGATCCTGGTCGATCTGAATGCGGAATTCACCACCCGGCGAGCCATCCTTCTGGCGGAAAATGTCGGGGAATAACGTAAAGAGGGCGGAAAAATTGGCGAAGGTCTTGCTGGGTTTATCGCCCGCCATCTGCATACGCCAGTTGAACGAGAATGCTTGGATCTCGAATTGCTCGCCGGATGTTGGATCAATGAACAGCGGAATCGGTTTGCCCTGTACCGAACCAAGCTGGGCGGCGAGGCTCGTCACCCCCATTGTCGGGCTGGCTGGTCCGGCAATCTGAAAGCCCTGCATTTGCACGCTGGCGAGATATTCCTGCAGTACCGGCGGCACCGAGCGGAAATAGCTCTGGCCGGCCATCAGCGCGATGACTGCGCTCGGCGTAATCGGCTTGTCACTGTCGGCAGCCGCAATCGAGAAGGCGTAACTGTAACGGGCGCTGGTTCCTGACGGTGATTCGGCGGCTTTGGGAATCAGGCTACGCAGCAGCACAGGAATCTCTGTCCCCTCGTCGACGGACTGCAGCGTGACGACGGCTTCGACAAAATATTGCGGATTCTGGTTGTAGGTCTTTTCGGCAGCTTCCCCTTCTTCTGCCGGCAGCTCGCCTTCCACTGTTTTGACGACAAAGCCGATGCGGGGCAGTGACACATCAATGAAAAACAGCTTGAGGTCGCCTGCCGAAGGAATGCCAGCTGAGACATCCATTTCTGGAACGAAGGTGTTTTTAAGATCAGCCGAACTAAGCCTGACTGGTCCCGATAGCACTAGGTCGGACGGGTTCGGCAGGCCCTGGATCAGGTTGAGGATAAGCTTGACCGTGCTGGGCACCACAAAGTTGCCATACAGGTTCTGGCCCGTGGCCATGGGTACCGATGCCCCGTTGAAGTCTAAGGACTGTTCCGCCGTGGTATAGAAAAACCGTTGTTCGATCTGCTCCAATACGCTGTAGGGGTAGCCACTCATAGCGGTGAAGAAATCCTTCAACTGCCATTCTTGTGGCGCGACATCGATACCGAGAATCGGTGTATCGCTGTCGTTATCCTTGCCTATGATATAAGTCTGACTGGTCGGCGCGTTAAGGAAAGTCAGGGAGACCTCCGGGATAGAGAAGCTCCCGCTGGTTACTTCGCTGACCGAGGCGCGGCTGTAGGTGATCTCCAACCCGTTGGTATCGTCGCTAAGTCGGAAGGCAGCTTTTATGTCAGCCGTAAAGTTCTCCGGTGGCACCAATCCGGCGTTGACCCAGAAGGTGTCGTTGAGAATCACTGGGCCGTCTGGCGCATTGGCGAAGGCGTCGCGCAGCTTTTGGATCGGAGTTGGATCAGCCATGGGGGAGCTCCTAAATCGTCGCGATCAGCGCCATGTGGTCGGAGGTGGTGAAGATGCGGCCGTAGTTGTTCCACTGGCGAAACACATCCAATGCTGGCAGTGGAGCATCGTTTCCATTTCGATTGGTATTCGTGATTTGCGGCGGTGGTGCCTGATATTCTGGCGCTGCCATCTGCATCGGCCAGGTGTAGAAACCTTTGGGCGGATTGTACGGTGGTGCCGGAACCACATCATAGGGCTGGGGAACTGTACCGTTCATGATGCTGATTTCGGCCATTGGACCATTAGCAGCGGTGCCATAGCGAGCCAGGATATTGTCGAGACTGTAGTTCTTGACCGAGGACTGGGAGGACCCGGTTATACCGAAGCAGGGGTAGTAATCAGCGATTGTTCCCGCATAGCGATAGGTGGCTCTTCTCACCGGTTTGAGGTGTGTCGCCAGATAACCGGTATAGCCGTTAAATGTTGCCGGATTAAGAGAGCCAAACGGAACCGGAGTTGGCGAGGTGAGCGCCATGTCGTAGCCTAGATCAGTCAACGGCTCATAGGCGTCGGTTTGCACCAGCACAGCAGGATCCCTGGTCTGATCATAATCGGTCAGATTCAGGTTGAAGTCCCCCAGCACCGCTTTGACTTCGTTTATAGCGGGAGCGGAAGAAATTTCCTCAGTTCCAGCCATAGTCCTCATGAACTGAATGGCATCGTTCGTATTGGCTGGAGAATGCACGATGAAGAAGTTAAGCATGCGCACAACCGCGCCACTGCCATCTATCTCGCCAAAGGTCACTTGATAGGGTGTTCGCTGACTGTCGAAATCCATTTCGTGCCCTGCATAGGGAGCTCCAACCTTCATGTGAAAGACAGTGTTCGCAGCACAGATGTCTTCCTGAGTACCTGCGTTTGGCAATCCTGCGGGGACTTGCCGGCTGGGTAACACACCAGCAAACATACCTGGGTAGGCTGCAGTGGCTGGAGCCGGTACTTGGTTTGGATCTGTGGCAGGGCCCTGAGCTCCGGGCCAGACCCTAGGGCCTGTGAAGACGAGATTACTGCTGTCGTAGAACACAGCGACGGAATCGAAGGCACCAGTCTGGAGGGGAGGTACCAACATCCAGTTCGGATTGCCACTGGCCTCGCGCAGGCCCTCCAGTAAATAGAGGCAACCTTCGCCACCGAGCCCAGTGTCGAGAAGGCCTGGTGTCAGGTTGTTTGCGTTGAACTCAGTCGACACTTCAATGACAACGAAGATGTCGGGAAAGATGCGGCTTCCATCGGGAAGTGTCAGCGACAGGTTGTCGATAATGTAGCCGAATATCCCCGTGGAAACTTCCCACTCGCTCAGCCCGAACGCCGGGTTTGCACTTAAGCTTAACTGGTTGATTTTGTGAATATCAAACTTGTCGATATTCCAGACCATTACCCGGGTCATGACGATGTCTCCTTGTCCTGCGGCTGATCAGGTGCGTGACCTATTTGCTTTGCTGGAGCCAACAATTTTTTCTGAGCCGCATCCTTGTCGATATAGGCGGCGTACCACCCCAAGGCACCGCTGCCTGTTGGGTCACCGAATAGGAAGAAGTTAATTGGGCTGGAGGGCAACTTCGCCAACCCGAGGAAGGAGAGTGCGATATTGTTGAGCCGCAATACGAAAGCCCGTTGGTCAGCGGTTATGGCCTCCTGACGCAGCAGTAAGCTATCGATGGAAAGCTTCATGACTCCCTGAATGGAGAGAAGCTTGGCACCGGGCGCTGCGCCCGGCAGTTGCAGACCGACGAAGACCGCAGGGGCCGCCGCACCCTTGCCCGAGCTCGGCGCCCAGGCCAGTAGCATCTTTGAGGAGAAACCGGCAGCGGAGACTAGAGCTCCCGGCGTACCCATACTTACCGTATAGCTGATGCCGTACCAGGGGCCGGAGATTGCCTGAACTTTCGGCTCAATGCCCACGGGAAGGTAGCCAAAGTCGATTGGCCGCTTGTCTTCCGCACCGGCGATAAAGCCTGAGACGCTGAGGGCAAGATCCTTGAACAGGCTATGGTCGCGCGCCTTGCTAGCACCCGCATCCAACCCGAGCCGTTCGGTCTCAAAGGTAAAGGTCACCGCATTGGGCGCATCAATCGGCGAGCTCATAGCGATTTCCAGGCCCGAGAAGGCGAGGCCGCTCGGTGGGTCGTTGACCTTGGCACCCTCAGGCAGGCCGAAGGAGAGGAGGTCGACGTGACGAGTGGTATCGTTGTCGGCCACTGAAAGCTGGGCGAACTCGAAAATACCGTTCATTATAAAGCGGCTGCGGATAGTGCCGCTTTTATCCGTCGATAAAGTATTGAATACCACCCGCTGTAGCGCCAGGCTTGGCAATGCGCTGTTGTTCAGCTCGAACACATTGGTGTTGTTTTGTTCGAACACATAGACGGGAGTTGCCCCTTGGCGCTGGTAGCTGCCACGTAGCACCACCGCCGTCGCAGGCAGTTTACCAATTGAGCCGTAACCTTTGGTAACCGGCGACATAAACAACTGATTCATGGTGAGCTGAATACGGCTACGAAAGTCAGTCTGCGCGGCATTCTCGAACAGCGTCTGCAGCTGCAGCACGGTGAAGCCAAAGTCACCTTGGGTAGCGAGCGCCTGGGGCATCTCCGGATTGCCACCCGCAGCAACATAAGCTTGGTACTGGGGCAGTTGATAATCGATCAGGCCGAACAGGCTGCTTGGCACCTGCATGGTCACCTGGGTGCCGTCGACGCTCACCCGGCTGGCAGTTGCGCCGAAGTGATGCGCTTCGAAGCGAGAAAAATCGATGCCTGCCGTTAGTCCCTTGATTTGGTCGGGAAAGCCTGATGGATCCACCTTTGCCTTGAGGACGATAAAGCCTTGCCAGTTTGGATCCTGCACAATCCGGGCGAAGTTAGCGTAAAGCGTGTTGCTCCTTTCTTCTGCCTCTTTGATTCCTTCGTTTAGATAGGTTTGCAGATAGGACGAAAGCCCAGCCAGTGCAGTAGCGGCATCCCCCTGTCCAGTTAGCGAGAAGTCATCCACTCCGACCCACTGATTAGGATTTTTGACCCTTTCGGTCAATGCCCCATCGCAGTATTTTAGAATCAGGATATTGCTGTAGGCGGTAGTATTGAGGCTATCGCCAACCGCTGCCGTCATGCCCCAATCTGCGATGACCACATCACGCTCAAAGATAGCGGTGGCATTGGCTGGAGAAGGTTCACCAAGGTGCTTTGGATTGACGATGACGGCCAACAGTTGGTTGGTTTGGAAAAGGTTCTGTAAATCGGCATCGGGCTCGATAAAGCCAAAATCTACTTCGTCGGTTGCTGGCTTCTTCGCGTTCGACTTGGCCAAAAATATCTTCTGGTAGAGCGCCTCGGCCCCTCCCGCTGAGGCTGTGGCGATCTCGGCGTAAAGCCCCTGGGGGGTAGTCGATTGATGTGTCACATCGTGGGTGTTCGGTATTGCGCTGTTGTCCTTCGCCGCCCTAAGCTCGACCACGGCGCGGATACTGGACACCCCTAGTAGGGCTTTGCGCTCTGCACTCAGAATCTGGCTTTCGAAAGTACCGACCAGGTCGTCAGGGAAACCGTCGTTGTCCTTGGTCAGCCCGGCATAAGGTGCGAAGGGCAGCAGTAACTTTGCATTCGCTGGCTGAGCGATTGGCGACGGGGTTGGCAGCGGTGGAAGTACCGCAAGGGTGCCTGCTTTAGCACTTGCACCCGGAGCATATAGCGGGCTGCCTTGTGGCTGCGCTAGATAGGCTGCTGCACCTCTCGGGCCATTGATAATAGCGCCATGGCTAGTGGTGTAGTCTGTGATGAGCCGCTGCTTGGGAACGGCCGCGCCCGGATCGTCGAGACTGGCACTGGGGAAGGGGAAAACCGGCGCGTAGGCTGAGCAATTGGGTTGGAACTGTACCCGGTCGTAGGAGGCTCCGGCCTTGTAGGGGGTGATTTGGAGCAGCTCCGAACCGAACAGTCCAGGCAGTACCAGGCCACTTCCGTTAGTGCTGAGAGCATAGTCGCCGGCTGGCGCGAAATAGACCTTTGCAAATGGGCCATTAGCTCTATCCCGCGTTTGGAATACCAGCGCCCCGCAGTTTCTCACGGGTAAGTCATCTTCACCGTAACCACCTTGTGCCACCAGCCCGACCGGGTTGCCATGTTTATCACGAAACCAGCTGGCGATATCGGTACCGTCGGCAAAGCCAAACAGGCTACGGTAAAGGCCAATGCTGGGGTCAGAGAGTGCGCCAGTATTTAGCTTATCCAGGGGGTCGAGTGCGGCGGAAAAGCTGAGCGCGGGCAGTTCCTTGGTAACCTCGAATAATGGATATATTTGCCGCTGTTCAGCGCCCTTGCCATCAGCATAGAGATAGTGAAAGCCCGTCTCGAAATAGCTGATCGGACTCCACTTATTTGTCCGTGTCATTAATCCCTTAACGGTTAGACAGCCAGCGAGATCTCCCTGAAATGGAATGACCAGATCGCTCTCGGCCTCCGGTGCGCCGAAGCCATCGTCTGTGTTAAATGCAATCTGCTGCGCTCCGGATTGCCGGAATAGCAGCCCTTCGTCTCGCATCGTTAGCGTGACTTGGCGAGGGATCGATAGGGTAAGTTGGCCGAAATGTAAATTGTAATTGCTGGCTGTGGAAGTGGTGCTGAGGCCCTGGAAAAATGTGATTGTGGTCTCGTTTGGCGCTCCAAATGTCGGCGTTGCCGTGTCGGGCATCCACAACACCGCTGATCCGGTAAAGCGTTGCGGATTACCGATGCCGAACTTGTCATTCAGCCACTCCTGTACGGCAGTGATAAAGGTCTCAGCTTCAGCTTTGTTTTTTAGCGGTGGCGAGTCGGTCGAAAATAGGAAATAGCCCGCGTTGAAGGCTTCCGGCAAGCCCAAGGTGGCAGGGGGACTGCTATCGCCGCGGTAAATAAAGCCAACCCATCCAACTGTCTCTCTAGTTGGTTTTAGCGTATAGAGCGCGCTAGTGAAGTCTTGGGCAAAAAATGGCTCATCAGTCATGCGGATCTCCTTCGCGCGCTTCATCGGACACCCTTTGAGGGGCGGCGACTTGAGGCCAGGCGATGTTAGCCACCGAGGCTGAGACCTGTGTTTCCGGGGTGGTGGCGGTCTTAAAGAAACATTGCAGGAACAGCATGCCGGGCCCTATCTCGGTTGGCACAGCCAGGGTGATCTTCGCGCCCTTGGCTATGTGCAGGTTGCCGGCGCTGATCTCATCCGGGTAGACCTGCACCGGTGCGAGTTGGGTTGTCGTCATGGCGGCAACCGCGCTGCCTTGGAAGAGGAGTTCGAAATTTGCCGTGTTGGCGGAGACTCCCCGCACAGTGGTATTGGCGGTGAGAGTAGCGTCGAGCTGGGTAACATAGTGGCCGACTACCGGCAGACCTTTGGCCTGCCAAGAAGCGATATCGCCTTTAAAGCAAAAAGTTTGCCCCGACTGCGTGGCGCTGACGTCGGCCTCCAAAGAAGAGAAATGCGGCGCGGCCTTAAGCTCAAGCTTGATTTTTCCCGTTGCAGTGGCTTCATCGTTGGCGAGATTCAGGATCAGCTCCGGCTCCGTATAACCGAGCAGGCGCTTGCCCATTTCTCGGCCAGCCAGTGCTAGCTTAACAACGACCTGGCCCATACCAGGGGCGACTTTTGCTTCAATGGTGAGAGGCCCCGCGGTGGCTTGATACGGGGCTAGGGCGTTGAAAAATTCAATCACCTCATCTGTGCTGAGTGCACGAGGACGCCCATTCAGCAGTTTTTCGGCTTGCGTCATGACTGCAGATCCGATCATAGGTCGATAAACCCAGTCCGTGCGCCAAGGTGACGACAGCGCTACGCAGAGACTGCGCAAAGACTACGCTCTGGCATTTGAGCCAAAGCGTAGGCGTTGTGGTTAGGATTAATTCGCTGAGGAAAGCGGCCAGCTCGCAACAAGGGCGTTGAAAGGCACTGTACTCGTGGCCGTCTTGATCTTTAAGTTTGCCGCTACCGCCCCGTTCTGCATTGATGTTGGTATCGTCAGCGTAAAGGTGCCGCCTTCTTCGATGGTGATAGAGCCTGCCTTAATTTCGAAAGGGGTTGTAATCTCTGGAGCAAACTGAGTCATGGTGCCCGACCATAGCGTCATCGATCCATAAATAATCGATACTGTTGCGTTCTGACGGGAATCACCGCTCACGGTGGTGTCGATAGATACTTCTGGGGTGATTGAATAGCTGAATTTCAGCGGCGCGCTTGTCATCAGTTCAGCTGTCAGAGTATCGCTCATGGTATTTTCTCCCTAATATAGGCATAAGTTAAAGATCATTTATATGCAGGGCGACGCACTACTTTAGTGGTCTAAGTAAGTATTGGTTCATGGGATGAAAAGTGTCAACGTCAATCCAATTAAAAAGTATTATTTTTTACTATTTTATTTGGTTTTTTCATATATGCTGTTGATTTTGTTTGAATTTTGTTTGAATTTTGTTTTTGTTAATAATAAGTGAAACATGCTGGTGATTGAAAGATCGTGATAATCAACAACTTAATATTTTTTCGGTATGGGATTTTATCTGCATGGTATTAAGTTATTGATTTTTGGCTTTGGACTTTCAGGTTGGTGAATAGTTAGCTTGTTAGTTAACCTTTGAGTTATAAGGTTGGGGCTATTGAATACGTCACCTGGCCGGCGTTGTGCCCTGACTATCTTGGAGTTTTCTTCAAGCATGTCTTAGTGAAGAGGCCTGATAGCAGGCGTTATGCGATGAACAGCACAGAGTTCGTGGGGATCCGTCAGCTTTTATAGATTTTTATAAAGATGTCCATATCGGTGGGGTAATAGTCCTTGCCGACATTGGGTGCAGCGCTGACACTCTCTCTAATGCTTCGATTCCCCGTTAGCGGAGAGAGACTGTGACTCGCCATGTTGCTCTATTTGCCTACCCCGACTGCCAACTGCTGGATGTCAGCGGCCCCTGGCAGGTGTTCGCCAGCGCCAATGCGCTAAGCCCCCAGCCGTTGTATCAGTTGACCCTGGTCGCCGATGCCGTCGGCCCGGTTGTCACCAACGGCGGCCTAGCCGTACATGCTACGCACACCTACCATCAACTTACTCATTTACTGCCCCTGGATACGCTGTTGGTGGCGGGCGGCAGTGGCGTGATGCAGCAGCGTGAAATAGCCGCAGTAATGCGGGTGCTTTGTGAGGTCGCCCCAGAGGTGAGGAGGCTCGGCTCTATCTGCTCCGGGGCATTTTTGTTAGCCGCTGCAGGGTTGCTGGATGGCTGCCGCGTCACCACTCATTGGCGCCATGCACCTCAACTGGCAGATGAGTACCCCGCACTAAGCGTCGAGCCCGATGCACTCTATATCGAAAGTAACGGCCGCTACACCAGCGCCGGTGTAACGGCGGGGATTGATTTGGCGCTTTCGCTGGTAGAAGCCGATCACGGTGCTGATCTGGCCGGTCGAGTGGCCCGTGAGCTAGTGGTGTTTTTGCAGCGCCCTGGTGGGCAGTCGCAGTTCAGCGAGATACTGCGACACCAACAAGAGGCGGGGCCGCTCCGCCGCCTGCTGGATCAGCTCCACGCCGACCCCAGCGTAGATCACGGGCTTGAGAGCATGGCCGATCTGATGGCGGTCTCCCCGCGCCATTTAACCCGGTTATTTAGGCGCTACTTAAATACCACCCCCGCTGCTTATCTAACCCAACTACGCCTCGAGCAAGCGCGCTTGGCGCTGCTCAACGGGCGCGAAAACGTATCCCTCGAGCGCCTGGCACAACGCTGGCGGCTGGGCGGCGCGGAGCAACTGCGCCGCCAGTTTCAGCGCTACTACGGCGTATCACCCTCGGTATATCGCCAGCGCTTTGCGTCTACCCATACAGATGATTCTATTCAGGAGAGAGTTTCATGCCTTTAACCGTCACCCTATTGTCGCTCTGCCAGGCGCTACTGGTTACCGGTAATGTTTTGCTGATTGCCGTCTCGCCGCTGATTGGGGCGTCTTTGGCGCCAAGTGCGTCATGGTCGACCGCGCCGGTCGCCACCCAGTGGCTGGGGCTGATGTGTGCCACCATTCCCGCCTCGTTAATTATGGCCAGGCTGGGCCGAAAGCGCGGCTTTATACTGGGCAATATTTTGGGATTGGTGGGCGCACTGGTTGCCGTGCAGGCGCTGATTGGCGAGCGCTTTGGGCTGTTCTTGCTGTCGACCTGGCTAATCGGAATCGGCATTGGCTTTGGCCAGCTCTATCGCTTTGCCGCGGTGGAAGCCGCCCCCACGCCGATGCGTGACCGGGCGATTGGTTTGGTGATGGGTGGCGGTGTGTTAGCCGCGTTTGCCGGGCCATGGCTGGCCAGGGTGAGCCGTGAGCTGGGTGAGGTGCCGTTTCTGGGCAGCTTTGTGGGCTTGGCAGCGCTCTACGCACTGGCGTTAGTGGTGCTGATGCTGACGCAACTACCGCCTGCTTCCCGCACCCACGGCGAAGGCAATGCACTGCCGCTGGGTAAGATACTCCGCCAGCCTGGATTTATTGTGGCGGTGAGCGCGGCGATGGTCGGATACGGCGTGATGAATCTGGCTATGACCGCCACGCCGCTCGCCATGGCGGGGGCTGGACACCACTTTAACCATGTTTCAATGACCATTCAGTGGCACGTGGTAGCGATGTTTTTACCCTCGTTCTTTACTGGCCATTTGGTCACCCGCTTCGGTGCCAAACAAGTCATTGTGGCAGGCTGCCTGCTGCTGGTGGCAAGTGCCTTGGTCGCTCAGTTGGGTATCGGTTTAGCCGGTTTCAACGTGGCGCTGATTTTGCTGGGCTTGGGCTGGAATTTTACCTTTCTGCCCGCTACCGGGCTGCTCACTGAGAGCTACCGCCCGGTGGATAAAGCGCGCACCCAGGCCGCCAACGAGTTTTTAGTCTTTGGCACCGCTGCGATCACTGCGTTGCTCGCTGGGCCCTTGGTCAGCGGCTTAGGCTGGGCGACACTTAACCTACTGTTGATCCCTATCTCGCTGGTGCCCTTGGCGGTGCTGGTGTGGCAGCACCGAACCAAGCTGGCAAACGCTTAAAAATCCCCCGGCGCGCACTGCAGGCAAGTAAGCCCGAGCGCGCGCCACTGGGCGACCACGGCATCACGGTCATCCAGCACCAGCCAAGGAGTAAAGCCGTCGCTGCGCATTTGATTGAGTAGCGCGGCTTTTACTTCTTCATCATCTACATGGTCATCGCCCTCAGGGCGCAGGTACATGGCATCAAAGGGGATAGTGTGGTGCTCTAGCCAGCGTTGGGTATGCTCACGATGGCTGTCGGGGCGACCGCTACAAATCACGATCTGCTGGCCTTGGGCTTTCAGTATCTTGACCAGCTTGGCCACCGCTTCGATCACCGGCGCTTCGGCCATATGGGCAAAGAAGGGCTCCCACTGTTTTTGGCTTCCCAGCACCCAGTCACTGACCTGGTGGGGGTGAAACTCGGCTAAGGTGCCGTCAACATCAACAATTACTGCGGACATGCAAAACTCCCTAAGCTGGAAAGGGTGACTAGACGTGAATGAGCAGATAAACGCTGGGCAGTGCAGAGGCGCTCGCCTAGTAGTCCATGCCAGGCATTCAATTCGTTATTGGCCAGCTGGGTAAATAGCGGCACCACTTGAGTGGCGCCCAACTGATCGGCAAGCGCCACCAGGTGCGACGCGCGTAGGTGAACATTCCAGCGCTGCCAGCTGATTTGGTCTGCCGCTAGCTCGGCGCGGCGATCAGGGGTCAGATAACCGGTGTGGAGCAGGTGGTGGTCGGGCCACTGTTCCGGCGTATCGCTCCGATCGCACATCAACATAAGGGTTGGCGGGCAAGCGTTTTGCCGCGCTAAAAGCGAGCGAATCGAGTGGTCGAGCCCAGGTCGACGCAGTGTTGCAGGCAGTGCCAATAGCGCGGCCAGGTTGTCGCGAATCACCGGGTCGATGGAGAGCGTTAACTGCCGCTGGTCAGCTTCTTCCGCCAGCCATAGTGCCATTTCCAGGGCACGGCCGGTTTCCGGCACTGGAAATGCCAGCGGCTGATAAAGATACTCACTAATGGCCTGTACACAATGTGCTTGGGGTTGGTCGTAGCTGCCGTAGGAGGCATCCAGTAGCGCAATAACCGCTTTCGGCGGAGTATCAAAAGGAAACAGTCGCGACTCAAAACAGGCGTCGCCGCTATAGTAAACACCGCCCCCTACCGCTAAATGTAGCCACACACCGCCTAGCGAGTGCCCCGCTTGGCCGGTGGTAACAATGATGCCTTCCACCTCTAGCGTGCCGCGTTCGGGCAGTGGGTGCCAGGGGCGGTTGTGAGGCAAGGCATTGGCTACCAGTGGTGTGCAATAAAGTGGCACGTTCTCCGCTAGCTCGGCCACGCCGCCGATATGGTCGATATGGTCATGGCTGATCAGTACGGCATCCACATCCAGGTTGTTCGTCCAAGTAATGGTGTCATCCGAGTGGAGTGCACCGCCTGCATCTAGCAGTAGGCGTTTTCCCTGGGCTTCTACCACTATCGCAGCAGGCCCTTTGGCGCCTAAACCACTGAGAATCTCGATATTGACACTCATTGGTCGGGCTCCAGGCACCAACCCTGCTGAAGGTCGACGACAACCTGGCTACCCAGGTCAGGCGCGGTGTGGTGGTAGGCCAGCAGTGTTTCCCCGCTGGGCAGGCGCAGTGCGAGCTCATAGCGCTCGCCGCGGAAAATCACGCTTTCCACCCGTGCGGCAAGCTGGTTATGAGTGGGAGCTGCGGAGGATGCGAGTGCCGCGCTGATCTGAATATGTTCCGGGCGAACCAGTACCGTTTGGGTGCGCTCGGGCTCGATGGCGTTGAGCCCGCGCATTAGGGCCGCGCTCTCAAGGCGCTTTCCAGGGTGACCGGCGGCGACCTTTAATTGGCTGCCCTGGCCGATAAAGCCTGCTACCCAGGCGGTTCTCGGCTGCCTGTAAAGGGTTTCAGGGGCGCCCCATTGAACCAGCTTGCCCGCTTTCATCACGGCGATTTTGTCTGCCAGCGCCATGGCTTCGGTTTGGTCGTGGGTGACATAGACCAGCGTGGCGCCAGTGCGCTGATGAAAATCGCGGAAGCTGTGCTCCATGGTGGCGCGCAGGTGCCGGTCAAGGTTGGCCAGCGGCTCATCCAGCAGCACCACCGAAGGGTCGCTGACCAGGCAGCGCGCGAGAGCGACGCGTTGGCGCTGGCCTCCACTGAGGGCCTGGGGCATGCGATCGGCGTAGGCATCGAGCTCCACCAGGGCCAGGGCCTGCTGCACCCTGTGGTGGTACGCTGCCCCGCGCAGGCCGCGTAGCTTGACCGGGTAGCCGACGTTGTCAGCCACGCTCATATGCGGCCATAGCGCATAGGATTGGAACACCATGGCCATATTGCGCTGTTCAGGCGGCACATGGGTATCGGCGCTGGCCAGGGTGCGATTGGCTAATTGAATCGTACCATCGTTGATCGTTTCAAAGCCTGCCAGCATGCGTAGCATGGTGGTTTTGCCACAGCCACTGGGGCCGAGCAGAGCGACAAACTCGCCTGGATTGATCGTCAGCGACAGCGCATCAACTGCCGTCTGCTCGCCAAAGCGCTTGGTGACACGGTCGATCGTTAGCCCTGCTGTGTTTAACCCTGATGTGTCTAGCTCTGCCATGGAATGACTCCTTTGGGTAAACGCGGCGCCAGTAAACTGAGTGTCAGCATCAGCGAGGCGACCATGATCACCACCAGCACTGACACCGCAGAGGCCAGCACGCTTTCGCCGCCTTCGTCGAGGTTGAAAATCAGCACGCCGAGGGTTTCGTTACCGGCGCTCCATAGCAGGGCTGACACGGTCAGTTCGTTGACCGCCAGCAGAAACACCAGCAGGCCGCCTGCAAACAGCGCGGGTGCGACCAGGGGTAAAATAATGCTGCCCAGGCGCCGCCAGGGGCCTGCACCCGCGAGCTGTGCCGCCTCTTCAAGGGAAGGATCCAGCTGCGCCAGGCTGGCGGCGACGGGCTTAACGCAGACCACCAGAAAGCGCGCCAGGTAAGCGATAAAAATCAGCCCCAGGGTGCCGTAGAGCGCCACATTGATAATCGGCAGCGGGCGAACAAAGAGCAGGATGCAGGCAATGGCCAATACCACGCCGGGAAGCGCATAGGGAATCTCAATGGCACTGAGTACCACACCCCGCCAACGTTCCGGCAGGCGCTGTAGCCGGTAAGCCAATGGCAGACTGAGCAGCATCAGCACCACAGCCGCGCTGCCCGCCAGCCACAGACTGTTGTTCACCGCTCGCCATGTGGCGCCTTGGCGACCCACCACTTCGGCGTAAGCGTTCAGGGTGGCGGTCTCGGCGTTTAATGGCACGCCCATGGCGGGTACCAGCGAGCTGATGATCAGGGCAAGCAGCGGCGCGACCAGAATAATCAGTAAGATCCCGACGAGCGTGGCGGTCACCAGCGAGCGCCAGCTTCCCAGGGTGAAATCATGGGAGCGCCCACTATGGCCGCCCAGCCCGAAGCGGCTGCGATTCATCAATTGCTGCTGCAACGCCACCCCGGCCAATGCCAGTAAACCAATCAGCAAGGAGAGCGCAGCCATCTCTGCCAACACCCCGGTGCCAAAGTTGGCCATACGCTGGTAGATCAGTGTGGGCAGCACGTAATAGCCTGCGGGAATACCCAGCATGGCGGGGATGCCGAAGTTGCCGAGACTCGAGATAAACGCCATCGCGCCCCCGGCGATCAAGCCGCTACGGGTCACGGGTAGAATAATATGACCCCACACTTGGGTTTGTTTGGCGCCGCTAATGCGAGCGGCTTCAATAAGCTCTCGGGGTAGCGAAAGCAGGCTGGTGCGCAGGGCTAAAAACACCAGCGGTGCGCTCTGGATGCCCAGCAGTAAGGCGATACCTTCAGCGGAGTAGAGTGGTTGCGGGCTGCCCAGTGGGGGCGCCAAGCCTATGCTTTTCAGTAGCGGGCTGGCCGGACCAAAGAGCTGCAGCCAGCTCAAGGCGGTAACCTGGGGCGGAATCATCATTGGCAGCATAAAGCAGAACACCAGCCACGATTTTCCGCGCACATTGGTGAGCGTGATGGCAAAGGCGAACAGGCTACCCAGGATCAGGGCGATCAGCATGCCGAGCCCCGATGTATACAGGCTATGCCAGAGTGCTCGCCAAGTGCTGGCACTGCTGAGCACCTGCCACAGCGGTGACTGGCGGCCCTGAGCAAGATCGCTCAACGCCTCCATCAGCAGACGCAGGCTGGGTGCCAGGCTCAACAGTACAATGGCGATCAGCAGGCTTGAAAGCAGCCAGCGGTGCTGGCTGCCGTACTTGTTGTCGCTGCCGTACTTATTGTCATAGTTGAGAGCGGACGTCATGATTACCCGCCGAAGAGGTCACTAAAACGCTGTTTAAGCTCTTCTTCCTGCGCCAATGCCTGCTCGGTATCAACCGGCATCAGGGTAATACTATCGCGCTCGGGGAAGCCTTCCGGTGGGGTAACGTCGTTGTGAGCAGGCAGATAGCCTTGCTGGCTGACCAGCTCCTGACCCTGCTGGGAAAGCACAAAATCAACAAACTTTTGCGCGGCATCGACATTCTCTGCGCCTTGCATAATGGCGACCGGCTCGGTCACCGCGCTTACGCCCTCTTCCGGGAACACGAATTCGACCGGCGAGCCTTTGGCTGCTTCACGAATTGGCAGGAAATCCACCACGATGCCGTAGGGCTTGGTGCCCGCGGCCACGGCGTTAAATACGCCGCCATTGCCGCCCTGGGCTTCGGTGCGGTTTTCATGAAGCGCTTCGTAATACGCCATGCCAAGGTCAGGGTTGGCAGTGATCGCCGCCATATGGATCAGTGCCGCGCCGGAGTAAAGCGGACTAGGCATGGTGACCAACCCTTCGTAGTCAGGCCCCAGCAGGTCTTGCCAGCTCTGCGGCTGATGCTCGGCGCCGGTGTTATAGACAATCCCGGTGGTGATCAGCTTGGTGCCGTAGTAATAGCCTTCTGGGTCATACAGGTCGGCGTCATAGGCCTGGCGCTCATCGCTTAGGTAAGGCTGTAAATGGCCCTCTTGCTTAAGTGATTCCATGGTCATGCTGTCGGCAATCAGCAGCACGTCAGGGTTGCTCACCCCGGCTGAAAGCTCCGAGCGCAGCCGGGTCATCAAGCGTGTGGTACCGTCGCGTACCCACTCCACTTCAATATCGGGATAGGCTGCTTCAAAGGCGTCAACGGTTTGCTGTGCATCGCTATTGGGCTGGCTGGTGTAGAGCGTTAGCGTTTCGTTCGCCGCTACCTGAGCCGAAAGGGAAAAGCTGGCTACCGCGATGGCAGTAGTAAGGGCAGATGTCGGAATAGATAACAGGGGGCGCTTCAACATGGGTAAACCTCCAGTGAGTGAACCCCACCTAAGCTACTGTCATCTGCTTACAACAAAGTGACACTATGCTTTCGTTCAACATTTTGTGGCTTTCGTTTGCTGCACTTTTTGCTTTCGTTGTGCCGAGAGGGGTTATGCGCCAGTTCGAACGTCGACAACAGCTGTTACAGCGAATCCACTCACAAGGGCGCCAGTCGGTAGACAGCCTGGCAGGCGAGTTTGGGGTTTCTGTGCAAACCCTGCGTGGGGATATTCGCCACCTAGCCGATAAAGGCCTGGTGCTGCGCCGCCAAGGGGAGGTGCTGCCGTTTCCCGAGCAGGAAAATATCGGCTACGACCAGCGTCAGATCGTTAACGTGGCGGGTAAACGGCAGATCGCGGCGCGGGCAGCGAGCTTGGTACAGGATCATCAAGCACTGTTCTTAGGCACGGGCACCACGGTTGAGCAGTTGGCCGATGCGCTGAGTGATAAGCAAGGCCTGCATATCATGACCAATAACCTGCATGCGCTGATTAAGCTGTGCCAGTTGAAGTGTGAGTTAGTAGTAGCCGGTGGGCGAGTGCGTCGTCGCGACCAGGATGTGATTGGCGGCGATGCCTGGCGCTTTTTTCAACGCTACCGTGCCGATGTGGGGATTGTGTCGGTGGGGGGAATGGATAGCCATGGCCAGCTTTATGACTACAACGACGACGAAGTGATGGCCCGTGAGGCGCTGTTGGCCCATGCCGGTTATCGCGTGTTAGTGCTGGATAAAACCAAGTTCGACCTGCCACTACGCTGCGCCGCGGGTCAACTGGGTGATTATGATGCCGTAGTGACCGATGTACCGCTGCCAGACAAACTACGCAGCCCCTTGGCTGCCCAAGGCGTTCGGTTTTTGGGCTAACGGTGCACGCTTCTCGTTACTGCTATGCTGATAGATTGCTAGTGCCGAAGCGAGGAGTGCGATTATGGCAGGTGGATGGGCAAAAGATGGCGCCGAACAAGAGCAGATGGAAAGCACGCTAGAGGATGCGGTGCAGCGTGCGCGTAGCCAGTTGCCCCGCGGCGAAAGTCTTGAGGTTTGCGAAGAGTGTGGCAATCCCATTCCTGAACCGCGCCGTAAAGCGATTCCGGGCGTTAGACTGTGTGTGGTGTGTCAGGGTGAATTGGACAAAAAGCAGTCGGCCTATAGTGGCTACAACCGTCGTGGTAGTAAAGATAGCCAACTGCGTTGAACGGGCTTGTGTCTAAGCGTCCTGGTCGGTGTCCGGCAACTGCTTAAAATAGACATAGCGGTGAAGGCGAATCGCTGGGCGAATCAGCAGTTGGATGCTACCTATCACAAACAGCCACACGCCGACAGTTTGAACCGCACCCTGGTAAAAAAAGCAGACACTGCCGATCGTAAACCAAATGCCCAGCATAAAGTCGTTGATCATGCTAAGCACCTCATAGCGTTGGTGCACAACGAGTTCGCGATGCCCAATGATGAAAGTCCAGTCGTTAGTCACCGGATCCTGTTGGCGCTGCATCATTAGTCTCCTGGTTGAATGTTCAATTAATGAAAATTGGGATGAGTTTCGTTTAACATGTGTACCAATATTCATTTTAACTAAACGCTATTGTGGCACACTATCGTCGTACTCAAAGGTAGTATTAGGCTTCTGATGTTCATTGATGATACATGAAAGCCACAAGTAACCGGGTGAGGCATTGAGGGCGAGTAATGATCAATGACACGCTGCTGACAGCGGTGGAAGATGAGTTGCGTAGAGGGCCTTGGCGGTTACGTTTTGCTGATGAAGTGGAAGCAAGGTTTGAAGAAGATACTCAGCGCCAACGTAGCCGTAGCATGGTCATGGCAGGGTTGATATCGGCGATCATCTACTGCTTGTTTTTGATCAACGACCACAGCTTTCGACCGGATACTTTCACCACCGCGCTGGCGTTAAGGGTGGGGGTAATGCTGCCTTTTGGTATGCCAATTCTGTGGTGGGTTTACCGTGGCGTGTCTCCAGCCCAACGTGAAACGTTAATGGCGAGTACGGTGATCGTTGCTACGGTGATTTCATGTTTGATTTTGGTGGAATCCACCGTTCCTTACTCTTACCTGGATGTTTTCTCTTTCGGCCTTATTTTGCTGGTGGGTAATATTGTTTACTCACTGCGGTTTAACTATGCCTGCGTCTCATCTGCCATTTGTATATTTATAATACTGCTTTTTGTTCTATCTTATGACCCCATGCCGCCAGAGGCGAAGCGGCTAGCAATATTTACTATTATCGCTCAGACGCTGTTTACGTTAGTGGCCAACTATCGTTTCGAGCAGAGCGAGCGAACCTCCTACTTGCATGTATTGAAAGAAAAGCTCCGCGCTGGCTATTACTTAAAAGATAACCAGGAACTGTCGCGCATGTCGGTGACTGATCCTTTAACCAATCTTGCCAACCGGCGCCAGTTCGATACGGTTTTTCCTGTGCGCTGGCAGGAGGCTACCGATAAAGGCCTTTGTTTAGGGCTGATGGTGATCGATATCGACCATTTCAAAGCTTAC
Source organism: Vreelandella titanicae (assembly GCF_014697095.1). Classification (NCBI taxonomy): domain Bacteria; kingdom Pseudomonadati; phylum Pseudomonadota; class Gammaproteobacteria; order Oceanospirillales; family Halomonadaceae; genus Vreelandella; species Vreelandella titanicae. The sequence goes on from NZ_CP059082.1 coordinate 1,913,550, forward strand.
AACGACTACTATGGGCATCCTCAGGGTGACGAGTGCTTGCGCCAAGTCGCTACTGCCATGCAGGCCAATAGCCGTGATGCCGATTTAGTGGTGCGTTTTGGCGGTGAAGAGTTTGTAGTGCTAATAGCCAATGCATCGCCTGAGGCGGCAAAACCGGCGGCCGAGCGTATCCGGTGCAACGTGGAGGCCTTGGAAATTCCTAATCACGGTGTCTCGGCGCAAAGCGTTGTTACCGTTAGCGTTGGCGTTGCAGTACTCTACCCGAAAGTTAGCCTTGCCCCAGCCGAACTATTATCCCAGGCAGATGACGCGCTTTATGAAGCCAAGCGGCAAGGCCGCAACCGTGTATGGGTGGCTAGTGCGATTGATTCATCATCTGGCGATAATGCTATTGATGGCTTAAGCGTATCAGCCTAGTCGCGGAGATTAACGGGCCAACTGGCGGCTAGCCAAACACGTAAACGTTTGTGAGGAGAGAACTGTGGAGATTGATCAACATTACCGCGCGCTAAGCGTTGACACTCTATCCCAGCGGCTTGGTGATGTTGAGGCGGTAGTTAGGCGCGTGGGCGAAGAACCCGCGAGCTGGGACATTCGCGAGGTGGGTGACGGCAACCTCAACCTAGTGTTTATCGTCTCCGGTGACGCGGGCAGTGTAGTGGTTAAGCAGGCGCTTCCCTATGTACGTATGGTCGGCGAGAGTTGGCCGTTGCCGGTCTATCGTGCCCACTTTGAGTACTACGCCTTGGTGCGTCAGGCCAAGCGTGCACCGGGCATTGCCCCTGAAGTCTACTACTTCGACAAGCCCCAGGCGCTGTTTGTGATGGAGTATCTGCACCCCCACACTATCTTGCGCCGTAAGTTGATCAACGGTGAGCGAGTCGCTCGACTTGGCGAAACCATCGGCAAGTTTTGCGCCCGCACGGCGTTTCGTGGCTCAGAGCTTTCGCTGAGTAGCCCAGAGAAAAAGGCGGATGTGGGGCTGTTTTCCGGCAATGTGGCGATTCCTGCCATTACCGAATCACTGGTATTTACCGACCCTTATTACGGCGCTGAAATGAATCACCACACCCCGGAGCTTTCACCGGTGGTGGACAAATTGCGTCGTAACGCGCGTTTAAAGGCCAAAGTACAGCGGCTGTTGATGAAGTTCACCGCGAACACCGAAACCATGCTGCACGGTGATCTGCACTCCGGCTCGATCATGGCCACGGATACCGACGTGCGGGTCATTGACCCCGAGTTTTCCCAGTACGGGCCGATGGCTTTTGACCTGGGAATGGCGGTGGCCAACTTCCTGATGGCCTACTTCAGCCAGCCCGCTCACCGTCAAGAAGGTGAGCTTGATGAGTATCAGGCGTGGATCCTTGATGTGGTCGATGCGTGCTTTAGCCACTTTGATGCCGAGTTCCGCCACCTGTGGCAAACCGAGCGGACGGGCATTCTGTTTCCCAAGTCGCTATTTGAAGAGCAGGGCAACAGCGCAGATGATGCCTGTGATGCACTGCTTGAAGAGATACGCCTGGATGCGCTGGCCTACTGCGGCATCGAAATGCATCGCCGTGTTTTATCACTGGCCCACAACGCCGATTTCGAAGAGATTGAAGACACCGCGCTGCGCGCCAAGCTTGAAGCGCGCAATGTGCTGATGGGCCAAACGCTGATTATGGAGCCGGAAGCCTATAGTGACCTTACCGCGCTGGCGGATTTAGCCAGGGCGTATAACCAGCAAGAGGTGTTGTAAACGCCTGCCCCGTAGCGCGGCGTAACGAATCTCGCGAGGAACGAGCGTATGAGGCACCCGCGACGGCGGCCCAGCCGCCTGGATGATGCCACCGGGCTTCATCCGGCCTGGGTGTCATCTTCGGTAACGCTCGCGCGTTGCTTCGCGGGTGCGCTGGCGCTTACGCAATGGGATGGACTCCTCCTCACCCTACTCCGGCGTCAGTGCGCCATACTGGTAGGTGGTTGGAAAACTATCAGCTTGAGAGTCAGGAGAAGCCCATATGAACATTAGCCGAGTTGGTGTGGATATCGCAAAGTCTGTCTTTCACGTACATGGCGTTGACCGGCATGAGAAGCCTCAATGGCGAGGTAAATATACCCGGGCCAAGTGGCTGGAGGCTGTCTGTCGGCGCGTTCCTCAAGGCGCCACCATCGGCATGGAAGCATGTGCAGCGGCGCATTATTGGGCGCGCGAACTTCAAGCGCGTGGCTACCATGTGAAGCTCATTGCGGCCCAATTCGTGAAGCCTTACGTTAAAACGAATAAAAATGATCGGGCAGATGCTGAAGCGATTTGTGAAGCATTAGGCCGTCCCACGATGCGCTTCGTGGCCGTAAAAACCGTTGATCAACAGGACAGCCAGGCCACCCACCGGATCCGTGAAGAGCTGATTAGCCAGCGCACAGCGAAGGCCAATCAAATCCGTGGCCTCATCAGTGAGTATGGGTTTATTGCCCCCACCGGTATTCAGCAGTTACGGCGGGCGCTGCCTCTTTGGCTGGAGGATGCCACCAACGGGCTCAGTGACCGCTTTCGCCGCCTATTGGCCGACTTAGCGGATGACTTACGTTATTTAGACGAGCGTGTTGCGCAGTTAACGTCCGCCATTGAAACGCATGCCAACACCGACCCGGTTGCCAAGCGCTTGATGACCCTCCGCGGCATTGGCCCCATCACCGCCAGTGCCTTATCGGGTGTGCTGGGTGACGGCGCTATATACAAGCGTGGACGCGACTTTGCCGCCTCGTTAGGGCTGACCCCGCGTCAACATAGCACGGGCGGACGAGAGCGCCTGTTGGGGATCAGTAAACGTGGCAATAGTTACTTACGCAAGCTGCTGGTACATGGCGCCCGCGCCGTCCTTCGTTATGCGGTGAAAAAAGACGACGGACTCAGCCAGTGGATCAAGCACCTTGCCGTGCGCAAACATCGCAACGTGGCGATCGTGGCTCTCGCCAATAAGACAGCGCGTATGGCGTGGGCCGTCACACGTTACGAGGTCCCGTATAACCCTGAGTTGTCCGCCGCCGCTTAAGCAGGCGACGCGACCATCAATGTTGAACCTTTAACCGGTGTTCCTACCGCCCCGACTGCACCACCAAAAGAGAGATGGCGAACAGGTCGAACCGACGTCGGGCCATACCGTGTAGCGCGTAGAGCCATAGAGCTCGTTTACGCTGAGGGTACCCGACGTGCGAATAGCCCATTAAGGTCCGATGCCCACACGTTAGGCATCTTTTACGAGACCGGATATACGCTAGCAGTCGACCGTGCCGCTATGACCTTTTGTGCTTGCAGACGAGGAGGAGTCCATATACGCGCTACAGCTGCTTCCCACCTTTCACCTTACGATTTACCCCTCACTCCTCACCATTTACAACTGATCCAGGCGATCAAACTTCCCGGCGATATCGCTTTCGGTCCAGTGGGGCACCCAGCCTTCCACATTATCGAAGAAGCGCAGCGCGGTGAATTCTGGCGCTGGGCCCATATCGAACCAATGGGGCGTGTTGGCGGGTACGCTGATCAGGTCATTGCGGGTGCACAGCACCTGATACACCTTGTCATCGATGTGCAGACAAAATAGCCCTTGTCCTTTGACGAAGAAACGCACTTCATCTTCATGGTGGCGGTGCTCGTTTAGGAACTTCTGCCGCATGGCGTCTTTGTCTGGGTGCGTGGGTACCATATGCAACACATCAACGGTTTGATAGCCGCCTATGGCTTTGACGCGGTCGATGTCGTCTTGATAAAGCGCCAAAATATCTTCCTGGGTGGCGTCGTCGGCAATTTCGCCCGGCGCTGCCCACCGCTCAAACAGCACGCCCACCTTGTTTAGCTCAGCGCTAATCTGCTCGCCGTCGGTGGTGTCGATCAGGGCATCGTTAGGGTTCTGATCAGCAAATACTTTTAGTTGCGACATCGTAGGGTCTCCTAAAGCGCAATTTCATCAAAGCGAGTAACGCAGGCATGGGTGTTGCCCGCCTGTGTGCCTTCGCGCACCAACTGCAGGGTTTGCATGCCTGCCTGTTTGGCGGCGTCCAGTTCTTCGACCACGTCAGACAAGAACAGCACCGCTGCCGGCGGCAGGTCAAGCTCGGCGACAATGCGATGGTAAGCGGCAGCCTCACGTTTATGGCCAATATGGGTATCAAAGTAGCCGCTAAACAGCGGCGTTAAATCACCCTCATCGCTGTAACCAAACAGCAGTTTTTGGGCCTGTACTGAGCCCGACGAATAAACGTACAGCGCCTTGCCCGAGTCCTTCCACTGACGCAGGGCAGGGGCTACATCGCTATAGAGATGGCCTTTAAAGTCGCCGCGCTGGTAGCCATCGGCCCACACCATACCTTGCAGTGCTTTCAGCGGAGTAACTTTTTGGTCAGTCTCGATCCAGTGCAGCAACTGGTCGATCACTGCCTCAAGTGGGGCGTTAGGGGAGCCCATTTCGCTGCGTACGGCATCAATTTGCTCGGCAACTGCAGGTGTGTCTGCATTCGCACGTAGAAAGTCGGGCAACTTGGCGTGGGCGTAGGGAAAAAGCACCTTATGGACGAAGTTAATGTCCGTGGTGGTGCCTTCAATATCGGTCACAATGGCGCGAACAGTTGAATTACTCATTTAAGGCTACTCATTTAAGACCAGCGACTCTCTTCAAGAACACAGGCAAGTAAAAACTCAATCGCTTCCAGGTGGCGGCGACAGCTGGCAATGCTATCGCCCACGGCATAAATGCCATGCCCTGCGACCAAAAAGCCCCAGGGCATCGGCCAGCCGCTGCGTACGTACTCGGCCAGTTCTTCCATATCCTGGGAGTTGGGCACCACCGGTAACCAGATGGTAGCCTCGTGGGTCTCGTTGCCTGCTAAGGCTTTTTGCATTTCAAGGCCGCTGAGCTCTATGCCCTTAGGAAATCGTCGCGACAGCACCGTGCTGGCCACGGTGTGAGTGTGCAGCACGCAGTTAATCGACGCATCCAGGCGATAGAGCGCGGCATGTAGATCGCTTTCCGCGCTAGGCTTACCATCGCCGGATAGCACCTTGCCATCCAGGTTGCAGAGCAAGAGGTCATCGGCCTGAATGCGGGTTTTATCCCGGCCAGAAGCGGTGACAAGATAGCCCGCCTCGGTACGGGCGGAAAAGTTACCGCCAGTGGCTGGCGTCCAGCCTTGCTGCGCCGCCCATGAAATGGCGTCCAGCAGTTCAGTTTGTAGCGTCATCATAGGATCTGCGTCGCCTCTTCTAGTGGCAGCCATTCTATATGATAAGCTTCGCGGCTGATAAGCCGTGTAGCTGTTCCGATCAAGTGCTCAAGGAGTCCATCGATGCCTCATCTTCAATCACGCAGTTTGCGGATCTATGCCGACCACCTTGAGTATTTGGATCAAACCCAACTGCCCCAGGTGGAGCAGTGGGTGCGCTGTGACTCGCCAGAAGAGTGGCAGCATGCGGTGAAAACCCTAGCGATTCGCGGCGCGCCGTTGATTGGTTTGAGCGCCGCTTTCGTGCTGGCCCAATACGCCGCTCGCCATCCACAAAATGATTGGCAGTTGGTAAGTGATCGCTTACGCGCCACGCGTCCCACTGCAGTTAACTTAATGTACTGCCTGGATGCCATGGAAGCCTGCTTTGAGCAAGGCGTCAGCGCCCTGGCCGAACGTGCCGCTGAACTGTTTGCAGAAGACCGTGCGCTGTGCCAACGCATGGCTGAGCGGGGGGCTGACTTGCTGAAAACGGGTGACCGTGTGCTGACCCACTGCAACACTGGCGCCCTGGCCACCGCCGGGGTGGGTACGGCCATTGGTGCGCTGGCAGTGGCCAAGCAGCGCGGTGTAGAGCTGCATGTGTTTGTGGATGAAACCCGCCCGCTGCTGCAAGGCGGCCGCTTAACCGCCTGGGAAATGGCCGACCTGGGCATTCCCTACCAGCTAATTACCGACAGCATGGCCGCGAGCCTGATGGCTTTAGGCAAGGTGGATAAAGTGATGGTGGGCGCCGACCGTATCTGCGCCAACGGCGACTTTGCCAATAAAGTGGGTACTTACATGCTGGCGGTGATCGCTCACTACCACCAGGTGCCGTTCTATGTGGTGGCTCCCTACACTACTGTTGATCCCGCTTGTGCCACGGGTGCCGAGATTCCTATTGAGCAGCGTGATCCCGCCGAGATCCGCGGCGTCGCCGGTGCCTTTGGTGAGGTGACCTGGGCACCCGATAATGCACCGGTATGGAACCCCGCCTTTGACGTCACTCCCGCCAAGCTCGTGACGGCTTGGGTATTGGACACCGGCGTATTTGATGCCGCCGCGATCGCACGCGGCGAACACTGCCTGGGGCGGGGCGAAAGTTAATCGCTAACCCAATAGCGTTAGCTCATAGACATGGCGGATGTGCTGACCATCCCAGTCGTAGCCAAGATGCCGCCCTTGCCTTGTGGTAGATAGCACGGGCGGGCGAAGCACCGCGGCACATTCGCCTTCCGGATCTCGAACGCTGGGGTAGACGATGCCATCGGTTTGCTCCTCCCAGGCTTTTCTCCCCAAGATTTGCCCGGACGCCCAGCAATCCGGTCTGAGAAGCGTTTGGGCTGCATCCTGTTGACGTAAATCAATGAGTTGGCCCGTTAAATCCGACAGATAAACACGCTGCTGAAGCATCACGGGCGGTTCGTTTGACTCTCCCATAAAGCGTTCTGTGTGGTACACGGTTTCGGCAATGGCGGTGGCTTCGGTCAGTGCGCAGTAGTAGGCCCCAAAGGTGCCATCGCTAAAACGCGAACCGGTCGCGGGGAAGTGGCAGAAGGCCGCCATGACGGGCGTCCAGCCGGGGCCGTAACGACGGTCGTCGTCACGAACCAAGTGAATGGCGCCCGCTTCCTCACGCAGCCTTGCGGAGGTTTCACCCTCCAGCTCATTAAGTAAGTCCCAATCATCAGCGTTGCTATTGACGCCTTCGAATAAATCAATGGGAGGGAAACGCGAGGGGATAACGCGGTAACTGGGCCGCCAAGTGACATTGCTCAACGGGAATGTCACGCATGCCCCCCACCACGCGCTGCATCTAAATGCTGGCGAACAACGTAGAGGTCGGAGACTTGTCCATTCAACAGACGCTCCATTGGTGTATGACCGGCAAAAAGAGGGTTGCGGTTGGCTCGCTGCAACCAACTGTTAGCCGCTTCTTTGTTGGGCAATAGTATATGCAGTGCTTTGTAGATGCCGAGAATCAACGACATCCGCTCCAGGTGGTTAGCATCCAGGCGGGCATTCCCTGGTGCCTGCTTCCAACGCCGATAGGTGGAATCAGGCACCCCGAGCAGAAGGGCAGCTTCACTCTCTTTCAAACCCCATGCGTGTGAAATGTTGGGGTAGGTGCGCATCGCAGCGGCCCCTATTTCGCGGCGCTTGTCGGCGGTTTTGTGCTGAATAGCCATCTATTTTCCTCCTCACTTATGTATAGATTACGCCAAGTGAGCGATTTTTGAAAATATTGGCCATTTGAGCTTAATGAAGCCCGGTTCGTAAAAATGACTACACAAGCGGGCGCTGGAAAAGCAGGTCGGTGGACTCCATGGCGCGATTACGCGGGCTTAACTGTTTTACTCGGTTTCCTGATGCGCCAGAATGACGTCCAGAAAGCCCTCGCCGTAATCCGCCAATTTGCGCGCGCCGATGCCGGAGATCGCGCCTAGTGCCGCTAGGCTTTGGGGTTTCTGCTCGATCATTTCAGCCAGGGTGGCGTCGTGGAAGATCACATAGGCAGGCACGCCCTGTGCTTCGGCCAGTTCCCGACGGTGCTGTCGCAGGGCTTCCCACAGCGGGCCGTGGCCCTGCGGAGCAGAGGCTCTTTTGCTTCCTCGTCGAGCGGTTTTGGCTTTGCTGGGTTTGTTGCTTGGCTTGCGCAGAGTGAGGTTCTGCTCGCCGCGCAGCACCGGTTTGGCATTGGCAGTGAGCTTGATGCCGCCGTGGCCCTCCATATCCACACTCAAAAAGCCGCTGGCAATCATCTGGCGAAAGAGCGCCTTCCATTCGTTGGCGGAGAGGTCTTTGCCTATGCCGTAGGTGCTGAGCCTGTCGTGACCAAAGCGGGTGATGCGCTCGTTGCTTTTACCTAGCAGCACATCCACAAGGTAGGTCACGCCGAAGCGCTGCTCAGTGCGGTAAACACAGGAGAGCGCCTTTTGTGCCGCCACGGTGGCCTCCCAGGTCTCGGGCGGGGTCAGGCAGTTGTCGCAGTTGCCGCAGGGGGCGTCCAGATGATCGCCAAAATAGTGCAACAGCGCCTGGCGGCGGCAGCTGATGATTTCACACAGCCCGAGCATGGCGTCGAGCTTCTGCTGTTCGATGCGCTTTTGATGGTCGGCGGCGCTGGAGTCCTGCTGCATCTGGCGCAGCGTGATCACATCCTGAAGACCAAACGCCATCCAGGCATCGGCGGGCAGGCCGTCACGCCCGGCGCGGCCGGTCTCTTGGTAGTAGGCTTCGATACTCTTGGGCAGGTTGAGGTGGGCCACAAAGCGCACGTCCGGCTTGTCGATGCCCATGCCAAAGGCGATGGTGGCCACGACGACCACGCCATCTTCACGCAAAAAGCGGGTCTGGTGCTGCTGGCGCTGCTCTGGGGGAAGCCCCGCGTGGTAGGGCAGTGCCGTCAGCCCCTGGCGCTCCAGCCAGGCGGCGGTCTCCTCCACCTTGCGCCGGGAAAGGCAGTAGACGATACCCGCCTCGCCGTCGTGGTGCTCGCGAATAAAGCGCAGCAGCTGTTCCTTGGCGTTACCCTGATTTTCGGCGATATGGTAGCGAATGTTGGGCCGGTCAAAGCCGCTGTTGTAAAGCGCCGCCTCCTGGAGCTGCAGATGCTCCATGATATCGCCCCGGGTGGGCACATCGGCAGTGGCAGTGAGGGCGATGCGGGGCACCTGGGGAAAGCGCTGATGAAGCTGGGAGAGCTGGCGATACTCGGGGCGAAAATCGTGGCCCCACTGGGAGACGCAGTGGGCTTCATCAATGGCGAACAGCGCAATCTTAGTCTGCTCCAGCAGCATCTGCATACGCGCAGTGGCCAGTCGCTCGGGCGCGACATATAACAGATCCAGCTCGCCCGACCGCAGGCGGTTCTCCACCTCGACCGCCTCGTGATAATCGAGGCTGGAGTTCAGGTAAGCCGCCCTGACCCCGTTCTGCTCAAGCGCCGCCACCTGATCCTGCATCAGCGCGATCAGCGGCGAGACCACAATCGCGGTGCCTTCGCGCAGCAGTGCAGGGATCTGATAGCACAGCGACTTGCCTCCGCCGGTAGGCATCAGCACCAGCGCATCGCCACCGGCCATTACATGCTCGATGATGGCCTGCTGTGGGCCGCGAAAGCTGTCGTAACCAAATACTTCCTGCAACACCTTGAGGGCTGCCGGGTGAGGGTCGCCGTGCATCAATGCTCTCCTTATCTCGTGCTTGAGGAAGAATTGTCGCACGAAAACTCAAGGGATTTTGCCTAGCGAATCCCTGCGCGCAGATAACGACTGCACAAACTGGCGCTGGAAGAGCAAAATCTCTACCGAGTTGGTGACCTATAATGGCCGGATAAAGTTGTTCCAGTGGTGACTAATCGAGACCAGCCCGTAAGCAAGGTAGGTGGGCTTGGCGAGCGGTACATACACCTTCCACAAAATTTCCAGCCAGTACGAGAGGGAACCGCGCTCGCCAGCAGGCGAGCGCGCGGATAGCCAAGACTCAGGCCAGGAACTGGCTGCTCTCGACCAGTTCGGCGATGCCAATGCTCTCCACCGTGACATAGAGGCCGTCCCGGGCGATGACCACGTCATTGTCCATCTGATTGGCGCTGCCGAGCAGATCTTCCTGATCCGCGAACAACTCACCCATGAACACCAACCAGTCCTGATCCCCCGCATGCTGGTTGAAGTCCTTGATCACGGCACTGCCTTGATACCCCTCGTCGAACATGAACAGGTCGTCGCCCACTCCTCCATAGAGTACATCGTTGCCGCCACGCACAATCAAGGTATCGTCGCCCTCACCACCATAGAGTTGATCATCGCCCAGGCCGCCTACCAGCGTGTCATCTCCCTCGCCGCCATGTAGCAAGCTACCGCTCTCCAGCGCCGTCAGGGTGTCGTTTCCTACACCGCCGAAGGCCACTGTTCCAGTGAGTTCGTCGTCGCCAGCGCTGCCTTCTATATGTTCGCCATACTCCAGGTCTTGGCTGAATAGACCGAATGGGTCGAAGCGTTCGTCCTCGAGTCCGCGCTCGCCGACACTGTAGCGTTGCTGGGTCAGTGAAATGTCGAGTAGCGACAGGCCCTCGAACTCCACGTAACTGACATTTTCCACTTGCTTCAATCCAAGATCCTGCTTGGAATTGAGGAACAGCGTGCCGTCCGAGAGTTGATAGGCATCCCAATCCGCCCCATCGCCTTTGAGGCGCAGAGTGTTGACTCCCGAGCCGCCATCGACGCGATCGGCACCGCTGGATAGCCGAATCAAGTCATCTCCCCCACCAGTGTAGATGTAGTCGCTATTCTCACCGCTGCGAACCTTGTCAGCATGTTCGGTGCCAATTAGAAACGCGGGTTGGCCGAAATGGTTCGAGCTTGAGGTCTGCTTGTCCTCTACCCAGACCGACGAGCGTGATAGAGAGGAAAGACTGGAAACAACCACCGCGCTGTCACGGTCGGTGTATTCATAGAAGGGCGAATCAGCGATACGCTGAATGGCATCCGTGATTATGCCATCGACATGGGCATACCAGCTCACCGGAATGTTCAGCAGTGAGAAAGCTGGTAATGGCCACAATGGTGAACCATACATATCGTTGAACAGTACGACATTGTCCCCGCTCGACTCGTAAGAGGTGTTGGGGTGGGTCAGCAGTGGCCCTTGTTCCTGCAGCGCCTCGAGGAAGGTATCTGCGTCTCCTGCCACACGATACACCGCATCATTCTCGTAGCCGTAGTTGTACACCACCTCGGGGTCGTCATAGATCAGTGGCGACTCGTGACCGATATAGTTGGCCTCAGCGAAGAAGCCGTCGGCCAACTCCTCGCGAAAGCGCGCCATAATGTTCACCATCCCGCCCCCCAGGCTGTAGCCGGTGATCAGTGCGTCCTCAGCCTCCAGGCCGTTGGCCTGGCTGTAATTCTTGAGCGCAACGAGCAGCGGCTCAAGGTTGGGTGCTATGGTGCCAGCATTGAGTTGCAGGTAGTCGACAATATCCACCGGAGAGTTGGTGCCGGTGTAGGTCAGCGATACCCGGGTCAGTTGTCCCTGTTCATCGAACTCACCCAGCAGCTTGGCTTGGGGGCCAGTCGGCAGGGTGCCGGTAATCGGGCTCTCGATGATGTAGTGGCCGGCCCCATCGAGGGCGCTCGCGGGTAGGCCAAGCTCGGTCGGCGTCAGTTCCCGCCATCCCCCGGGCAGTCCGGTATCTATCTCATTGGGGTAGGCACCATCGGGGAACAGGTCTGTGAATCCTTGTACTATTTCCCGAGTCTGCGGAATGCCAAGGGCGCCCGACAGGCTGGCGTAGGTGGCGAGCTTGTGGGATGTCAGCAGCAATTCGATGGATGCTTCACTGGTATAGTTTTTGTAGTCGAGCATTGCCATTAAGATACCTCCGTATCTCGTGCTATATGGTTGTTATTGTTGATCCATGATGCTGAAGTCACTGCATCTACGAGTGTGCCAAGGGCAACTCGAGGTATGAAATGACTGATTAAAACACTCGTATCATTCGAGTGTTTTAATAGCACAAGATATCCCCGCAGGAGGCAATGCGACATTAGTGGCGAGACCTTGGTCGAATGAGACAGGCCGCCTTACTGGGTAAGGCGCCCCCATCGTTGGTCGTAACATGGCCGTTGAACGGGGCGTTGATGGGGTCGTTGCAGAGGAGGGGGCAGGGAGATGCGCTTTAACCCAGTGTAAGTGGTTCTTTTGAGCCAAGCTGTAGTGGTACTTGCTGATTATAAAGGTTAAAAATGCTCACCTGCTTCGTTGCTAGCTTGCCGCCGTGAATAAAGTAGGTTTACCTAATCCCCGCCCGTAAAAACGACTGCACAAACTGGCGCTGGAACAGCAGGAAGGCGACCAGCAGCGGGGCGATACTGAGCAGTGTTGCGGCGCTGACGGTGGCCCAGTTAACGCCGGTTTCCGGGGCGGAGAAAACCCCAAGGCCGACCGTTAACGGGCGGCTCTCTACCGAGTTGGTAACCACCAGTGGCCAGATAAAGTTGTTCCAGTGGTGGCTAATCGAGACCAGCCCGTAAGCAAGGTAGGTAGGCTTGGCGAGCGGTACATACACTTTCCACAAAATTTCCAGCCAGTTGCAGCCTTCGATGCGGGCGGCGTCTTCCAACTCACGGGGAATGGTTTTGAACGTTTGGCGGAGCAGAAAAATACCCAGGGCGCTGGCCACATAGGGGAGGCCAATACCGGTGATTGTGTTGATCAACCCCAACTCGCTTGCAATACGGTAGTTCTCGACAATCAGCACTTCGGGAAACACAAACAGCTGAATCAGCACCAGCATAAACAGAACGTTTTTGCCGGGAATCGGAAAGCGCGCAAAGGCAAACGCCGCCAGGGTACAGACCACAAACTGACCGATCACCACCCCTGTCACCAGCGCAAAGGTGTTCAGGTAGTAGCGGGCAAAGGGCGCTTGAGACCAGGCGTTAGTGAAGTTCTCCAACGTCAGCGGGGCGAAGAGCTCAAAGTTCACCATAAACTCGCTGGGGTGGAAGGCGGCCCAAAAGGCATACAGCAGCGGAAAAATCCAAATAATCGCCAGTAGCCACGCGGCCACTGTTTCCAGCGCTGGAATTGAGACGAAACGGGAGCGGGGCGCATAGGTAGTGTTCGTATTCATTGATAGTGCGTCCTGCGATCTAAAATCGTGAACTTAAGCGTGGCCACTACCGCAAGCACCAGCAGAATAACCACCGTAATGGTGGCTGCCGTGGTGCGGTCAAAGAACGAGAATGCATTCTCGTAAACGTAGTAGAGCAGCAGGTTGGTGGCGTTATTGGGCCCGCCCTTGGTCAAGATAAACAGGTGATCCACGACCCGCACCGAGTTAATCAGCGCATTGATGAGCACAAACAGTGTGGTGGGCATGAGTAGCGGAAAGGTGACTCGCCAAAAGAAGCTCCAGCGGCTAGTGCCTTCTAAGTCAGCTGCCTCTTTTAACTCGGGTGGCATGCTCTGTAGCGCCGCCAAGTAGAAGATCATAAAAAAACCGGCTTCTTTCCACACCGACATCACGATCACCGAGCTTAACGCAACGCTTGGATCGCCCAGCCAGTTCACCCCGGAAAAGCCCAGCATGCCGAGCAGTTTATTGAATAGGCCAATCTGCGGCGCGTAGAAAAACATCCAGATATTGGCCGCGGCGATCATGGGTAGAATCGTCGGCGTAAAGTAGGCCATGCGCACAAAGCCCCGCCCGCGAAGCTTTCTATTGACGAATAGCGCCATACCCAAGGCCAGCGCGATAGACGTAGGAATCGTACCGACGGCATAGATTAAGTTGTTAAGAGCTACTTTCCAAAAAGTCGGGTCATCGAACAACACCTGATAATTTTCAAGGCCTACGAATTCAGTGGGTGCACCGCGAAAGCCGGGTAAAAACAGGCTGTTAATGACCGTTGTCACGGTTGGTAAATAAGCAAAAGTCGTCAGCAGTAGCGCAGCGGGCAGCAGCAGAAGCGCGCCATAGAGCTGCATTTTGCGGTGGTTGGTGAATGACATAGAGACGTACCGCAAGTTGGAAAAGCCGGGGCATGCCCCGGCGAACAGTGAAATGGCTAACGATTAGCGGGCGTAGCGGCGCAACACGCTGTCGGCTTCTTGCTGCGCCTGGCTAAGCGCTTCTTGCGGCGTCATTTGACCGGTCAGCGCCGCTTGCACGGCGTTATCCAAAGCGCGGCGAATGCGGCCACCCTGGTAAGTGGAAAGCTCCGCCGTGCCGTGTTCGAGCTGGTCGCGGGCAACCGCGGCGGGTGGGAACTCTTCCACATAGCCTTGTAGCGCGTCGGTTTCGTAGGCAGCGGGGCTAACGCCCATGTAGCCGGTCTCAATCGACCAGGCAGCGGCTCTCTCGGGAGCGGTCATCCAGCGAATAAAGGTCATCGCCGCGCGCTGCTCTTCTTCAGTGGCGTCTTCAAAAATGTAGAAGTTGCCGCCGCCGGTAGGGCTGCCGCGCTGGGTTTTCATCGGCAGCATGGCGACGCCAAAATCAAAATTGGCTTCGCTGCGTACGGCGGTCAGGTTGCCCGTGGTGTGCCACATCATCGCTGTGGACTCTTCCAGGAAGTTCTGGCGCAGGGTGCCCCACTCAATGGTGCCGTCGGGCATGGCATTGTGCTCGGTGGCCAGTGATACCCAGTACTCCAGCGCTTCAACCGCTGCGGGGTCGTCGAAGTAGACCTCGGTGCCATCTTCGCTCATTAGCCGGTGGCCGTTCTGAAAGGCGAAGGCTTGGAACATCCAGTAGGGGTAGCCAGTCGACGGCACCATCACGCCCCACTGCTCGCCGTTGGAGGCTTCGCGCACGGTCGCCGCCATCTCGGCCATCTCTTCCCAGTTTTCTGGGGGTGTTTCGGGGTCTAGGCCGGCGGCTTCAAAGGCGTCTTTGTTCCAGAACAGTACGATGGTGGAGCGCTGGAAGGGGATGCCGTAGGTTTTGCCATCCAGTTGGCCATTTTCCATCAGTCCTGGATAGAAGCCATCGAGCCATTCGCGCTCTTCATCGGTTTCGACCAGGTCGTCAAATGCGACGATGGCGTTCTGCTCAATCAGCTCGTACAGATCGATGGAGAACATGACCGACAGTTGTGGCGTTTCACCCGCTTCCATCGCCGACATGGCGCGCACGCGGGTGTCGTCGTAGTTACCGGCGTAGATTGCTTCCACATTGATATCGGGGTATTCGCTCTCAAACTCTTCCACCAGAGTGTCAACGACATCGGTGAGTGCACCGCCCACCGCGACCGGGTAGTACATGGTCAGATCGACGCTATCCGCGTTTACCTGGGCGGCGCTTAACAAGCCCGCTGCCAGGGCGGTCATTGCAAAAGGGGTACGCAAACGCATAAGAGACTCCGCAAGTGTCAATACTGCTGTCAGTGTTGGAAAGAGCCCACTGCCGGTGGACGAGGAACGCTTCGAGATGAGTTGGGAAATGGGGGCGGCGTCAGGTCATCACGCCGCAGGCCTTCGGCATCGAAAAGGTGTGTATTCTGTGGAGTCCAATAGAGGCTGCATGGCTGGCCTGTCAGTGCTTGCTTGCCGCTAAGCCGCACGCGTAGGGTGTGCGACCCCACCGCGACATAAGCAATGGTGTCCGCTCCCAGATACTCTTCACTTAATACGTTAGCGGGCACGCCGGAACCGGTTGCGATTCGCAGTTCGATATCTTCCGGGCGGATGCCCAAGTGCCCACCAATGGCACCCAGGGGGGCTACGGGGGTACTTGGTTCGCCTTCGATAACGGCGCCATTCTCTCCGGCCACTAGGGGCAGCAGGTTCATGGCGGGGCTGCCAATAAAACTGGCGGCAAAAGCGCTAGCGGGGCGGTTATAAAGCTCGTCCGGGGTGCCGTCCTGCACGATTTTGCCGTGCTGCATCAGAATCACACGATCACCCATGCTCATGGCTTCCACCTGATCGTGGGTGACGTAGATAACCGTCATATCCAGGCGACTTTGTAGTGCTTTGATTTCCCGGCGCATGTCGCTGCGCAGCCGGGCGTCCAGGTTGGATAGCGGTTCATCCATCAGGCAGATCGGGTGTTCGGAAATAACCGAGCGCGCCAAAGCAACCCGCTGGCGTTGGCCGCCGGAAAGTTGGGCGGGTTTGCGGTATAGGTAATCGGTTAAATCGACCAGTTCGGCCACCTTGGCCAGCCGCTGGCGCTGCTCGGCTTTGGGTACCTTGCGGCTGCGCAGGCCAAACACGATATTGTCAGCCACACTCAAATGCGGAAACAGCGCGTAGGACTGAAACACCATGCTCAGCCCACGGTCGCCGGGCGGCAGGTGTGTGACGTCGCGCTCGCCGATATGTATACGTCCGTTGCTGGCCTCTTCCAGGCCCGCGATCATACGTAGCGTGGTGGATTTACCGCAGCCTGAAGGGCCCAGCAGAATAACAAATTGCCCAGGCGTGACATCGAAGGAGATTTCATCGACGGCAGTGGTCGCGTCCCAACGTTTAGTGACGCGCTCCAGGCGAATACGCGATTGGTTTGACATAGCACACACATCACCGGCTGTTGGTTGTTATTGGTTCAGCTTGTGTTGAAGGTGTTGCCGTTTCATGACACTTACATGGATGGTTGATGACACCCGCTGTGTCAAGATAAAAATTCACTTGGTCACTGTAATGCCATAGCGCTGAAGCCTGCGCACCACGCTGGATTGGCTGATGCCCAGCCGCTCGGCAATGGCATAGGTGCTGGGGAGTGTGTTGCACAGCTCTTCAAGCGTTTCACGCTCCAGCCGCGCTAGGTACTGCTTGAGGGTTTCCTGGGGCTCGAGTGCTACTGCCGACCTTGCTGGCGAGGCGCTCGGCAAGTTGGCCGGGAACTGTTCGGCGTGAGGGAGTGCGGTGGGCTCCTCGATTTGATCGGTGGGGCTGGAAAGCCAAGCTCTCTCTAGCCAGTTCTCCAGCTCGCGGACGTTACCCGGCCATTCGCTGCCCATCAGTGTCGACCAAACGCGGGTATCAAGAATTTTTTGCCGCCCGTAGCGCTGGTTGAGCCGGTTTAAACACGCTTCAACCAGGTCGGGGATATCCTCCCGGCGGTCACGCAGTGGCGGCAGGGTGACCGGGATCACATTGAGGCGGTAGTAAAGATCCAGACGAAAAAGTCCTGCTTCTACTTGCTTGCCCAAATCCTGGTTGGTCGCCACGACCAAGCGAAAATTGACCTTGCGAGAGCGGGTGTCACCCAGTCGGGTCAAGCTACCGTCCTGAATCACCTTGAGCAGTTTGGTTTGCATTAGCAGCGGCAGCTCGCCTATTTCATCCAAAAACAGCGTACCGCCCTCGGCCTGCTCTAACAGCCCGGCTTTGCCCTGGCGGGCGGCACCGCTGAAAGCGCCGGGCTGGTAGCCAAACATCTCGGACTCAAACAGATTCTCTGGAATCGCCGCGCAGTTAACGTCGATAAAGGGGCCGTCACAGCGCTGGCTCCAGCGGTGTAGCTGCTTGGCAAAGGCGGTTTTACCCACACCTGATTCACCCAGCATCAGCACATTGGCATCCGAAGGGGCGACCCGCTTAAGCAGCAGCGCAATTTCACGCATCACGCTGCTACGCACCTGCAAATTGTCCAGGGCGTCATCCAACGCCTGCTCTTCCGCGTCTGGCGCTGCCTGACTGCGCTTTAAGTGTTCGCTAAAGCGTTTTTGCAGCAGCGCATATTCGTCCTGCAGTAACTGCAAGTCGGTTAAATCCCGCGAGCGGCTGATAATGCGCTCCAGCTTGCCGTCGACGAACACTGGGTAGGCTTCGGCAATCACCCGGCGGCCTGTTCCGGTGACTTGCATAATCTGCGCAGGCCGACGGGTGCGCATCACTTCCATGGTGATGGAGGGTTTGAGCACCCCGGCCGCTTGCAGTTGCTGCACACTGCTGGAGAGCAGCTCTTCTCTGGATACCCCGTAAACCGCTTCTGCTCCTGGGCTAATATCCACTATTTGCCCATCGCCACTGACGATAAAGAAGTGGTCGTTTGCGGTCTCCACAATGGTTCGCAGCACACGCCTGTCTATTTCACTCATCGCAGCCAACTCCTCTGAGTGATTCATTTATGAATCTTTGATACAAAAATGAATTAAAAAAGCCTCTAGTTGATTCATTTTTGCATCGTTTGGTCGCTAATCCCACCACTTTATAGGCATCTACGACTTGGCATGGTCTGTGCAATGACTTTAGAAGAGTAGTGAAAAGAGCTAGGCCAATACCTACACCGTGCTCACCGCCAAAAAATATAAGGAGATGTGTATGTCGGAGTTTAATCAGCCCTTGGGCGGAAACACCATGCCGCGCTTTGCAGGCCCTGCCACCATGATGCGCCTGCCCACCCAAGAGACAGCCGAGGGTTTGGATGCGGCATTTATTGGAATTCCCATGGATATCGGCACTTCAAACCGCCCCGGCACGCGGCTTGGACCACGCCAGATTCGTGATGAGTCGCGCATGCTGCGCCCCTACAATATGGCGACCCGTGCCGCGCCCTTTGAAAGCTTGCAAGTGGCCGATATCGGTGACGTACCCATCAATACGTTCCACCTGCCGAAAAGCGTCGACATCATCACCGCCTTTTACGATGACGTGCTGAAACATAACTGCATTCCGCTGACTCTGGGGGGGGAACATACGCTCACGCTGCCTATCCTTCGCGCCATGGCCAAAAAGCACGGCCCGGTGGGATTGATTCATATCGATGCTCACGCCGATGTCAATGAGCACATGTTCGGTGAGCCAATTGCCCACGGCACGCCGTTTCGCCGCGCCCAGGAGGAGGGCTTATTGGCCCATGGCAAGGTAGTGCAAATCGGCCTGCGTGGTACCGGCTATGCCGCTGAAGATTTTGACTGGTGCCGTGGTCAGGGTTTTCGCGTCGTTCCCGCCGAAGAGTGCTGGTATCGCTCTCTAGCGCCGTTGATGCAGGAAGTGCGCGAGCAGATGGGCGATATCCCGGTGTACATCAGTTTCGACATCGACGGCCTGGATCCTTCTGTTGCCCCCGGTACCGGCACGGTGGAGATGGGTGGACTGACCTCTAGCCAAGGATTGGAGCTGGTTCGCGGTGCCGCCGGGCTGAATATTGTCGGCGGCGACCTGGTGGAAGTATCTCCACCTTATGACCCCAGCGGCAACACCGCGCTGATGGGCGCCACACTGCTGTATGAAATGCTTTGCGTACTACCGGGCGTTAAACACAGCGAGTGACGCCGACCGAATAGATATCAAAGAAATAGCGACTAAATAAAAAAGTACTGACCTAGCCACGCCGCCAGTCCACCTCCAATAATCACTTCCAATGGGTGAACCCTATGTCGTATAGCAACGTTAAATCGGAACAGCCGACTTCGTCGGCACCGATACCCCGCGCGCACTTACTGAAATTTATCATTCCATCGCTAATTGGGGTGCTGCTGTTTCTCGTCCCTTTTCAAGTCGGCGATACCATTAACATCGGCATGGGCCTAATGGCCGATAGCCTGCAAACTCTGCTGGGCTCGGCGCTGCCAGCTATTGCGGTAGTCGTACTCTGCCTGTCGGTGGTAGCGACGATTTACGCCAAGCTAGCTAACCCTGCCTGGGCCAAAAAAGGCATGCTACATGAAATGTTTCATGTCGGTTCAGTGTGGTTGGTGATGCGCGTTTTAGGCGCACTGTTTGCTGTGATGACCTATTTTCAGTTTGGGCCTGAGTTCGTCACTGCGTCCTTTACCGGTGGAGTGATGCTCAATGATCTGGCGCCGGTACTATTAACATTCTTCTTCTTTGCCGCACTCCTACTGCCATTTCTGGTCGAGTTTGGCTTTATGGAGTTTATCGGCAGTATGGTACGTAAGCCGTTTCGGGTGATTTTTAATTTGCCGGGACGCAGCGCTATCGACGCCACCGCCTCATGGATGGGATCGGGTACCGTCGGTGTGCTTATCACCACGCAGCAGTACGAGCAGGGCTATTATAATGGTCGTGAAGCTTCGGTGATTGCCACCAACTTTTCCGTGGTGTCGATCGCGTTTGCGCTATTGGTCGCCAGCTTTGTCGATATCAACCACCTGTTTGTGCAGTTCTACTTCACGGTGGTGGTGTCCGGCTTGATCGCCGCGGTCATCGTGCCACGCCTGCCGCCCCTGTCGCGCAAATCCAATGACTACTATGAGCCAGTGGGCTGCCAACTGAACGAGGAGCGCACTGAAAAAGTGGGTCTGTTCCGTTATAGCTTGATTCAGGCCACCAATCGTGCCGCTGGCGCTCCTGGGCCCCGTGAGCTGGCACGTTTGGCGCTCCTCAACGTAATGGATATTTTCCTCGGTTTGCTTCCTCTGGTATTTGCCATTGGCACGGTGGCGCTGATTCTGGCGGAATTTACCCCGCTATTTACCTGGCTTTCCTACCCCATGGTGCCGGTGCTTGAGCTGCTACGGATTCCCGAGGCAGAAGCGGCGGCGCCTGCCACCCTGGTGGGCTTTGCAGATATGTTCCTGCCTGCGGTGCTGGCGACCAATATCGAAAGCGAACTCACCCGCTTTGTGATTGCCTGCCTGTCGCTCACCCAGTTGATCTACATGTCGGAAATCGGCGCGTTGCTGCTCAAGTCGAAAATCCCCATCAGACTCTGGGAGCTGGTCGCCATCTTCCTGCTGCGTACCGCCATTACGCTGCCGATCATTGCCTTTATGGCCCATACGTTTTTCTTCTAAGGGGCCTTCAATGAACGCTGATGCAACGAATACTGATGCAACGAGCAATCAAGCGGCGATGACCTGTGCCGAGTTATTGATCCGCCTACTGCGCGATACTTACGGGGTACGTGCCCTGTTCGGCATCCCCGGTGTGCATACGGTGGAGCTTTATCGCGGGCTGGAAGGCAGCAATGTGAGACACGTTACGCCACGCCATGAGCAGGGCGCCGGGTTTATGGCCGACGGCTATGCCCGGGCAAGCGGCCAGCCGGGGGTGTGCCTGATTATCACCGGCCCGGGGATGACCAATATAGCGACCGCCATGGGCCAGGCCCTGGCGGACTCGATCCCTATGCTGGTGATCTCCAGCGTTAACCGTCGCGATACGCTGGGCATGGGCCAAGGGCGGCTGCATGAGCTGCCCAGCCAGCAGCAGATGATCAGCGGCGTAGCGCGATTCAGCCACACGCTGTTGGACGCCAATACGCTACCCGAGGTGCTGGCCCGGGCCTTTGCCGTGTTCAAAGGCGCGCGCCCGGGCCCGGTGCATATCGAAATCCCCATCGATCTGTTCAATGCTCCAGTGAACGTGCCGGTGAGTTGGCAGGCGCCTAGGCTTTACCGCGCCGCGCCTGATCCAGAAGGGCTTGCCGAAGCCGCCCGCTTGTTACACGCGGCGAAGCAGCCTCTGGTGCTATTAGGCGGTGGCTGTGTGGGATCACCAGAGGCGGCCCGAGCGCTGGTAGAAAAGCTCGATGCTCCCACGGTAACGACCATTAACGCCAAAGGGCTGCTAGGCCGCGACCATCCGCTGGATTTGGGGGCTAATGCAGCCCTGCCCGAAGTGCGTGAATTGGCGGCCAATGCCGATGTGATTCTGGCCATAGGCACCGAGCTAGGTGAGACCGATTATGATGTGGTGTTTGATGGCGGCTTTCACCTCGACGGCACGCTGATTCGTATCGATCTCGATCCAGAGCAACTGGTGCGCAACCAGCGCACCACGCTTGGACTGGTGGGCGATGCTGGGCGTAGCCTTGGACTTCTGCTTAATCACTTCCCCGAGCCACTAAACCACCACGGCGCGGAGCGAACCGCTGCCGTATTGAGCGCGCTGAACCTTCACAACGACTCGGCCTTTAGCGACTTTGTGCCTCTGTATGCAACGCTTGCCGAGCATCTACCCGAGGCCATTTTGGTAGGCGATTCCACCGCGCCGGTGTATGCCGGTAACCACTTGGTCAGCCAGCCGGCCCCGAGGCGTTATTTCAATGCCTCTACCGGCTACGGCACCCTGGGCTATGGGCTACCGGCGGCACTGGGCGCACAGTTGGCGCGAGCGGATCTGCCGGTGGTGGCACTGGTGGGCGATGGCGGGGTGATGCTTACGCTCTCGGAAATCGCAACCGCCGTAGAAGAGCGCCTGCCCGTGGTGATTGTGCTGTGGCACAACGCCGGTTACGAAGAGATCCGTCGCTATATGGATGCCAACGGTGTGGCGCGCCTGGGCGTGGATATTCAGGCGCCCAACTTCCTCACCCTGGCCGAAGGCTTTGGTTGCCCCGGTGTGCTGGTAGAAAGCCCCGCCGAACTTGCCAGAGCGCTCGCCAACCATGAAGCCACCGGGCCTCTACTGATCGAAATTGACGCTGCTGCCTGGCAGCGTGCGTGCGCATTTTCTGACTAGGATATTTCCATGCAGTCATTCAGCCAGCAACTTATCAATCAACAATTTATCAACAACCAGTGGGTGCCCTCGGCGGGCACTCGCCTGCTCGATGTGATGAACCCCTACCGCGAAGTGCGGATTGCCCAGGTAACCGCCGGGGATGCGGCGGATGTCGATACTGCCGTCAAAGCCGCCAAGCAGGCGCAGCCCGCCTGGCAGGCGCTGGGCGGCAGTGCACGGGCAAAATACCTTGACGGGTTCGCCGATGCACTGGTAGCCCACCGAGACTCGATTATCACGCTTTCGGCGACCAACAACGGCAAGCCGCTGGCGGAAGCGGGTATTGACCTCGACGACGCGATTGCCTGCTATCGCTACTACGCCGGGCAGGCCAGGGCGCTGGATGCTCGCCAGGGCGAGTTGGTCAGTGTGGAGATGGCGGGCGTTGAAGCGCGCACTTATCACGACCCCGTGGGCGTGGTAGGGCTGATTGCGCCGTGGAATTTTCCGCTGGTAACCAGCGCCTGGAAGCTGGCGCCCGCCTTGGCGGCGGGTTGTACCGCGGTGCTCAAACCGTCGGAAGTCACGCCGCTCCCCGAACGGGTGCTGGCGGAGATCGCGCTGGAGATTGGCCTGCCCGCGGGGGTGCTTAACCTTCTAAACGGCGACGGTGAGGGTATCGGTGCACCGCTGTCCCATCATCCTGATGTGGATAAAATTTCCTTTACCGGCAGCAATCGCGTCGGTGAAGCGGTGATGCAGGCGGCAAGCGCCCGTACCGCCAGCGTTTCTCTGGAACTGGGCGGAAAGTCGCCGATTCTGGTGATGGAAGATGCCGATCCCGGCCAGGCCGCTGACTGGGTAATGGCGGGTATCTACTTCAATGCCGGCCAGATCTGCTCGGCGACCTCGCGTTTATTGGTGCATGAAGACGTAGCCGAAGCCCTTTATTCCGCGCTTGCCGAACGTATGGATGCGCTGACGCTGGGCGACCCGCTCGCCGAAGGTACGGATTTAGGGCCGCTGACCAGCGCCAAGCAGCGCGACGCCGTTCAGCGCTATCTGGATCTGGCCGAGCAGGAAGGGCTCACAGCCGTGCGCGATGGCAAACACTGCACGCTGCCCGAAAAAGGCTACTTCCTGGCGCCCACGCTTTACCGCGATGTGCCGGTGGAAAGCCGCCTGTGGCAGGAAGAGATTTTTGGCCCGGTGCTCTGCGGACACAGCGTGGGCAGCGAAGCTGAGGCGGTTCAGCTTGCCAACGACAGCGTCTTTGGTCTGGCAGCCACGGTGATCAGCGGCGACCCCGAGCGGGCCAAGCGCATAGGCCGCCAGCTCAAAGCCGGAAGCATCTGGTACAACAGCGAGCAGCTAGTACTACCCGAAACCGGTTGGGGCGGCTTCAAGCGCAGTGGTATTGGCCGGGAATTGGGCCCATGGGGGCTAAGCGCTTATCTCGAAGTGAAACACGTGATTGGGCCTGCTGATTGACGTTAAGGCATGTGCTTTTGGCATGAACTTATGGCATCGCATAACGCCGCGTCGATTTCCCGGCTTTTACCACCTGCCCTGGCACATCGTGGCCGATGAGGTTGGGGAGGGTGGCGGCGACCTCAAGTAGGGTATCCAAATTGACGCCGGTATCCACGCCCATGGCTTCAAACATATGCACCAAATCTTCGGTGCATACATTGCCGCTGGCGCCGGGGGCGAAGGGGCAGCCGCCCAGCCCACCTAGTGAGGCATCAAAGCGGCTAATACCTGCTTGCCACGCCGCCAGGGCGTTGGCCAGCCCCATGCCGCGAGTGTCGTGGAAGTGCAGCGTGAACGGCGTTTCCGGCCAGCGCTCCAGTGCTGCTTCGCATAGGTATTTGACCTGGGCGGGGTTGGCCATGCCGGTGGTATCGCAGAGCGTGACGCCCTGAATGCCAAGGCCAATAAGCTTCTCAACCAGTTCCAGCACCCGCGCTGCGGGGATGTCGCCCTCAAACGGGCAGCCAAAGGCCGTGGATAGAGAAGCGTTGATAAACACGCCGCTACCCTGTGTCGCTTCTAAGATAGCCGCGAACTGCTCAAGGGATTGTTTCGGCGTCATGCGCAGGTTGGCCAGCCCGTGGCTGTTGCTAGCGGACATCACCAGATTGATTTCATCCACCTGGCAGGCAAGCGCCCGCTCGGTGCCCTTTACATTGGGCACCAGCACGGTGATATCGACCCCTTCCCGACGCTGAATGCCGGTTACTACGTCGGCGGCATCGCGTAGATTGGGAATCGCTTTAGGTGAAGTGAACGAGGTTGCTTCGATGCGTCGTAGGCCAGTGGTGGAGAGTGCATCGATCCAGCGGATTTTCTCTTCGGTGGGCACAAAGCGTGCCTCAATCTGCAGGCCGTCCCGGGGGGCGACTTCGTTGATTTCGATCTTAGTGGGGCATGGGGTTGGCTGGTTCATGATGCGTTCCTTAAATAATGCCCGCTTGGCGAAGCTTGGCGCGGGTTTCGTGATCAATGCCCAGCTCATCCAATACGTCGTCGGTATGTTGGCCAAGCGTGGGGCCGCCGTCGCCGATTCGCCCAGGGGTAGCGCTTAGCTTGGGCAGTACGCCGGGTACTTTTAGCGGTTTACCGTTGGGGCGAGTAAAGGTTTGAATCATCTCCCGCGCCAAATAGTGGGGATCAAAGGCGATATCTTCCGCCGTGTAGGGGTAGCCTGCGGGCACACGGGCTTCATCCAGCGCCTGTAAAATGGCATCCCGTGGGCGCTCTTCTGTCCAGGACTGAATCGCGGTATCAATCACCTCGGCTTGCTGGCTGCGCCCATCGTTGTGGGCCAGTGCCGGGTCGTTGGCGAGATCATCACGACCAATCACGCCCATTAAGCGTTTGAAGATGCTGTCGCCGTTACCAGCAATCAGCACGTAATCGCCGCCCTGGCAGCGGTAGGCGTTTGAGGGGGTAATGCCGGGCAGGGCGCTGCCGCTGGGTTCGCGAACCTGGCCGCTGGCATCGAACTCCGGCAGTAGGCTCTCCATCATTGCAAATACCGACTCATATAGCGCGACGTCGATCTCTTGGCCCAGGCCGCTGCGGTTGCGCTCCTGGAGCGCCAGTAGCGTGCCAATCACCGCGTAGAGCGCGGAAAGCGAGTCGCCGATGCTCACCCCCACGCGTACCGAGGGTTCTCCCGGCTGGCCGGTGAGGTAACGCAGCCCGCCCATGGCTTCGCCAATCACCCCAAAGCCGGGCTTATCGCGGTAAGGCCCCGTTTGCCCGTAGCCGGAAATATGCACCATGATTAAGCGTGGGTTGAGTTGGGAGAGCGCTTCCCAGCCTAGCCCCCAGTTGTCTAAGGTGCCGGGGCGGAAGTTTTCCACCACTACATCGGCCTCGGCTGCGAGCTGGCGCACCAGGCCTTGCCCCTCTTCGCTGCGTAAATCTAACGCGACCGAGCGCTTGTTGCGGGTTTGGACGTGCCACCACAGCGAGGTGCCGTCTTCAATCATTCGCCATTTGCGAAGTGGGTCGCCGGTGCCGGGGGGCTCGATTTTAATCACGTCGGCACCGAATTCGCCCAGCAGTTTGGTGGCGAAAGGCCCTGCAATCAGTTGGCCAAGCTCAAGTACTTTTAAGCCCTGTAGCGGAAGCTGGCGCGCTTCGGAAGCATTCATTAAGGCTCTCTCTTATCATTGAGTGTTCACTATTAGCCAGCATGCGTGAGCTAATCAGGGGCGACAATTAGGCAATGGGTAACAAAGGGTTCGTGGCTGGCGAAGGTGTGGGCTACCATAGGGAGCTTGCTTTCAAGGAGTTCGTAGGATGCGCCGCTTTGATTTTGTCACCCTTAAACTGTTTATCTCCGTGGCGGATGAAGGTCGACTGACGGCGGCGGCGGAGCGTGAACACTTAGCTCTCGCCGCGGTGAGCAAACGCATAAGTGACCTGGAAACGTTGGTCGGCACCACGCTGCTCTATCGTCGCCCCAGAGGTGTAGAACTGACTCCCGCAGGTCAGGCGTTTTTGCATCATGCCCGACGTATTATGGATAACATTGAACGCCTGCAGGCCGAGCTCAGCGAGTATGGCGAAGGCGTCCGCGGCCATGTGCGTATCCACTCCAATACTTCGGCGATCATTGCCTTTCTTCCCCAGGATCTCAGCGCCTTCTCACGCCTCTACCCGGAAATCAAAATTGATCTTCAGGAGCGGGTCAGCAGCGAAATTATCGCTGCCGTTCGCGACGGACTGACCGATATCGGTATCTTTGCTGGACATGTCGCGGCGCCCGACCTTCAACAGCTCTCCTATCGACAAGATCGACTCGTGTTAATGACTCCTATCGATCATCCTTTGGCTGGGCGTGAAAGCATCGCCTTTAATGAAGCGCTAGCTTTCGATTTTATCGGCTTGCAGCAGGATGCCTCGCTGCAGTCGCTGTTGAACGAGCAGGCTAACCTAGCGGGTAAAGCGCTGCGAATGCGTATTCAGGTACGCAGCTTCGATGCCATTTGCCGCATGATCCACCATGGTATGGGTGTTGGCGTACTGCCTGAGCAAACCATCTATCGTGATCTGGGAGACTTACAGCTTAAAAGTATCCCGCTTAGCGATCCATGGGCTCAGCGCGAACTGGTGATTGGCATGCGTCGCTATGCCTCGTTGCATGTGACTGCCCGGCATTTGGTGGATCACCTTACCCAGAAAGAGGATGAGCAATAGCTCAATAAATGCTCCTTATGGCTTCGTGGTTTGAGAAAGCAAAGCACCAATAGCTACCCTTTCAGTGGCCTAAAGCAAGCTAAACAGTGGTTGATTAAAGGAGCTAGGTATTCATCTTTGGTCGTACGGCCGTGATGGAATGGATTTAAAAGCCCGTTATAGCAGCGTTTCTAGCCATCGTGTTTTACGAAGTCAGCCTTCTTGAACGTCGATTTGAGCCCTTGGGATGCATGTTTCAAGATCACGTAAGCGTTACCTGAAAGTTACAAGAACCACACCCAATAACGACAACCGTAGAGAGTCTATCCCATGCGGAAACAACTGCTTGCCACGCTGGCTACCCTAGGCATGCTAACGACGGCGCCGTTCGTCTTGGCGAATCCTATCGAAATCCAAGTTAACAACACCATGAGTGAGGGCGGTTCGGAAAGCGCAGCGGTGGAGCGCTTTGCTGAGTACTTAGAAGAACAGGCACCGGGTCGTTTCGATGTTCGTCCCTTCCTGGCGGGTTCATTGGGCGGCGAAAATGCCGTTTTGGAACTACTGAACCTTGGTCAAACCCAGATCTCTATCACTGGCGGTAACTGGCGCCAGCAGTACGCGCCTGAATACGATGCCATTACTGTGCCCTTTGTGTTCTCAACCTGGGACGAAGTCGATGCCTATATGGAGAGCCCCTCTGGCCAGGCACTGATTGAAAAGGCGGAGAGTCAGGGCGGCCTTAAATACTTCGGCACCCAGCACCGCGGCCCGCGCCACATGACCGCCAATAAAGCCATCGAAACCCCGGAAGATCTTGATGGTTTCCGCATGCGCCTTCCTGCGCTGCCAGTATGGATGGAAGTGTGGGAAGAGATCGGCGCCCAGGTCGTCAATGTGCCCGCTCCCGAAATTTACCTTGCCATGCAGACCGGTCAGGTTGACGGCCATGAGAACTCGCTCTCATCGCCCTATACCCGCCGCCTGTGGGAAGTGCAGGATCACATCATTATGACCAGCCATGTGCAGTTCCCGTGGAACTGGGTGGCGAGTGCGCGCTGGTGGGAAGGTCTTGAAGCCGAGGATCAGGAACTGATCGAAGAGGCCATTCATGTGGCGCGTCAGCACGGTACCGAGCGTGAGCGCGAACTCGATGAGTACTACCTGGAAGCGCTGCAGGATGAAGGCATGACGGTTATTGAGCCTGATATTGCCGCTTTCCGCGAAGCCGCGTTACCGGCGATTGATCGTGTCATGGCCGAAATGGCCGACGGTGTTCGTGAAGATGCCCTGGGTAACCAGAGCGAGTAACACACCTTTGGCAAAAACAGCGGCGGCCCATTGGGCCGTCGCTGTTTTACAAGACAAGCCAGTTTTTCATGACAAATAAGTTTTCATAACCAAAAAAAAGACGTCAGGGTAAGGAGTTCTGCTGTGGAAGACGCTGTAGCGCCCAGCCAAGGGCCGGATCGAATCGCTTTCTATACGCTGCGCGGCGTCACCCGCCTGTGCGATGGGGTAGGCGTGGCGTTAATGGCGGCCATCCTGCTATTGATCGTGGCGGCGGTCATTGCCCGCGACTTGTTGGGGCTGGGCATGCCCTGGACCGAAGAAGTAGCGTCTATGTTGGCCATCTACGCGATTGGCTTTGGCTCGCTATCGGCGTGGGTGCGCAGTGAACACCTGGTGGTCGATCTGTTTAGCCACAAGCTTTCCGGGCTGGGTAAGAATATTCAGTATCGGTTTACTGCACTGGTTTCCTGCGGTTTTTTTGCGCTTGCTGCTTGGGGTGCATGGATCATGTCGGACATGAGCGCCAACAATAAAACCGTCTCGTTAAGTATCAGCTTCAGCTATCTATATTACGGCATCTTTTTCAGCTTTGTGGGCATGGCGCTGATTGCCCTTTGGCAAACTTTGCGCGGCCCGGTGGCGTGGTTGGAAACGTCCCATGAAGAGGAGGCTTCTCAACCATGACCGAACTACTGATTTTCGTCGGTGGCCTGTTAGTACTGATGGCCATTGGTTTGCCTGTGGTGGTCGCCATTGGCGTGACCTCCTTTATCGCCCTGGTGGCTACTGGTACCGGTGGGCTGCCCGTTGAGTTACTGCCGCTGCGCATGGTGCAAACGCTCAATAACTTTACCCTGCTGGCGATACCGTTGTTTATTCTGGCCGCCAACATCATGAATATTGGCTCCACTACCACGCGTATTTTCGACTTCGCCACCGCGCTGGTGGGCTTTACCAAGGGCGGCCTGGGTCACGCGAATGTGGTGGCCAGCTCCATTTTTGCCACTATGTCAGGCACTGCCGTTGCCGATGCCGCAGGGCTTGGCAGCATTGAAATCAAAGCCATGAAAGAGCGTGGCTATGCGCTGGATTACTCCACCGGTGTTACCGCTGCTTCCAGCGTTATCGGCCCCATTCTGCCGCCGAGTATTGCGCTGGTGGTTTACGGCTGGCTGGCCAATGTGAGCATCGGCGGGCTGTTTATGGCGGGACTGCTACCGGGTATTTTGATGGCACTGCTGCTGATGGGGATGACCATGCTACTGGCTGCCAGTGGCAAGGTGGTGATGCCCAAGCCCACACCCTTTGATGCCTGCGAAGTGGTACGTACCGGCAAGCGCGCTATTTTGCCGTTAATGATGCCGGCAATAATTGTGGGCGGTATCTGGGGCGGTTTCTTCACGCCTACCGAGGCTGGCGCGATTGCGTCGCTTTACGCGGTGATCTTGGGTGGCCTGGTCTATCGGGACTTGAGCTGGCGAGACCTCTATAACGCTTTCCGCCGTACCCTGATGTTCAGTGCAGTGATCCTGCTGATTATTGCGGTCTCCAGCTTTTATGGCTGGATCCTGGTGCGTATGGGGATCCCTCAGGCGTTGGCGGGGCAGGTGGCCAGCATCGATATGCCAACGATCCTGCTGTTGCTCTGCTTTGCGCTGTTCTTCCTGCTTATCGGCTGCTTTATGTCGGTGATTGAAAGCATCCTGATTTTCACCCCGATTGTGGTTCCCGCAGCGCTAAGCGCCGGATTAGATCCCGTTCATTTCGGTATTGTGATGGTGATCACGCTTTCAGTAGGGGTTATCACCCCGCCCTTTGGCACGGTGCTGTTCCTGATGGTCGGGATCACGCGATTACGCTACGGCCAGGTCGTCATGGCGATCATGCCGTTCTTACTGCCGATTATCGCCACCATTCTACTGCTCATCGCTGTGCCGGGGCTGGCTACTTGGCTGCCAGACGTTATGGGGTATTGATGTAAAAGGAAAGCGAATGAAAATGCCGCACAACACGTTTAAGCAGCAACTGCTGGCGGGACAGCCCCAAACGGGGATTTGGCTCGGCTTGGCGAGCGCCTACACCGCGGAGATTGCCGCCACGGCAGGCTTTGATTGGCTGCTGCTTGATGCCGAGCATGCTCCCAACGATGTATCGAGCCTGCTTGCCCAACTACAGGCACTGGCCCCCTATGGCAGCCACCCGGTGGTGCGCCCGCCCACCGGGGATACGGTGCTGATCAAGCGCTACCTGGATATTGGCGTTCAGAACCTGTTAATCCCCATGGTGGAAACGGCTGAGCAGGCTGCCCAGCTGGTGGCGGCCACACGCTATCCACCCCGCGGTAGTCGCGGTGTTGGTCATGTGCTGGCACGCGCCTCGCGCTGGGGGCAGGCAGAAGACTACCTCTCCCGCGCCGATGACGAAATCTGCCTAATGCTGCAGGTAGAGAGCCCCCAAGCACTTGCCAATCTGGAGGCAATCGCCGCAGTAGAAGGTGTCGATGGGGTGTTCATTGGCCCGGCGGATTTATCGGCCTCAATGGGGCACCTGGGCAACGCCAGTCATCCTGACGTCACTGCGGCGATCAACGATGCCATCACCACAATACGTGCGGCAGGAAAGGCCGCAGGTATCGTGACGGTGGATGAGCAGGCAGCCCGCGGCTATCTTGCAGCGGGCTGCACCTTTATTGGGGTGGGTATCGATGCCCTGCTCTATGCCAATGCCCTGCGCGGTCTGGCGGAGCGGTTCAGGCACGAATGAACAAAGCGTCGGGGTTACTCTACGGCAGGCAAGATCCTGCCTGGATTCATCAGCCCCTTGGGGTCGAACAGCGCCTTAACGCCGCTGACCAGTTCCCGCTCAACAGGCGATAGCCGTGCCAGGTAGGGTGCCTGCTTGGTGCGGCCAATGCCGTGCTCGGCGCTGATGCTGCCGTTGAAACCGTCAAGTACCTCAAACAGCCGCTCTTCCAGGTCGTGCAGGTGGGCTTTCTTATCGCTATCCGCCATTGCCGTGGGCGGTAGAATGTTGAAGTGCAGATTGCCGTCGCCCACATGCCCGTAGGCAATAATTTCGCACTCAGGCGACGCCGCCATCACCACCTCGCTTGCCCGGGTAACGAAGTCGGGTATCGCCGAGATAGGCACCGAGATATCGGTGCGCAGGTGCTCACCGCGTCGCCGCTGGCCTTCCAGCATGCTTTCACGGAACTGCCATAGCTGGGCGGATTGGGTGTCGCTGGATGCCAATGCGCCATCCTGCACCAGCTCGCGCTCTATGCCGGTTTCCAGCAGCGCTTCCAGCATCGAACCCAGATCCACTGGTCCCGTGGCCGCGACTTCCATCAGCACGTACCAGGGGTACGCGTCTTCAAGCGGGTCACGCAGCTCTGGCGTTGCTTCAATCGCCAGCTCGATACAGCGGCGAGGAATCAGCTCAAAAGCCGTCATCAGGTCGCAGCACTCCCGGCGCGCCAGACCATACAGGTCGATGACCGCCTGGATGGAGGGTAGGCCCAGTAGAGCAGTCCGGTTCTGGGTAGTGCGTGGTGAAAGCTTTAACACTGCGCCCGTAACAATACCCAGCGTACCTTCACTACCCAGAAACAATTGCTGAAGGTCGTAACCGCGGTTGTCTTTGTGCAGCGCATTCAGGCTTTCCCAGACGCGCCCATCGGGCAGCACCACTTCAAGCCCCAGCACCAGCTCGCGCATCATGCCGTAGCGGAGTACGTTAAGCCCGCCCGCATTGGTGGCAATATTTCCACCAATCTGACAACTGCCTTGGGCGCCCAGCGAGAGCGGAAAGTCACAGTCATGATCAAAAGCCGCCAGCTTGACGTTCTCAAGGATGCAGCCAGCGTCTACGGTAATGGTGAAGTTAATCGGATCAATGGCACGCACGCTATTTAAGCGCTCAAGACTGATCACCAACTCCTGACCATTGGCGGCGGGCAAGGCGCCTGCCACCAGGCCGCTATGGCCGCCCTGGGGCGTCATCGCGATTCCTTGGGCATAGCAGCGCTTTACCACCTCGGCGACTTCTTCCGTGTTAGCCGGACGAGCCACCGCCAGTGGTGTGCCCAGCGTATCTCCCGCCCAGTCGCTAATGTAGCGCGCTATGGCGTCTGGCTCGCGCAGCAAGCCTCGCTCGCCGAGCAGGCTGGTTAGCTCATTTAGAAAGGAGGTGGTGTCTGTCATTACTTCTCTTCCTTCCAGGCCGCGCCCTCGGGGAAGCGGTGCTGTGCTTGGGATTCTGCGTGCATGGCGATACTGTAACCTGGCGCTTCAGGCACTTGGTAGCGGCCACGGTTGATTACTACCGGGTCAATAAAGTGTTCGTGCAGGTGATCCACATATTCAAGCACGCGACCTTCAAGGCTGCCGGATACCGCGATATAGTCGAACAGGGAGATATGCTGGGTGTACTCACACAGCCCGACGCCACCGCCGTGGGGGCAAATTGGCACGCCGAACTTGGCGGCCATCAGCGTTACTAAAATCACTTCGTTAAGCCCGCCCAAACGTGCCGCATCGAGCTGGCAATAGTCGATGGCATCCGCCTGGAAGAACTGCTTGAACATCACTTTATTGTGACAGTGCTCGCCAGTGGCGACGCCGATAGGCGCAACCCGGTGGCGGATTTCGGCGTGGCCGAGAATGTCGTCAGGGCTAGTGGGCTCTTCTATCCATAGCGGGTCAAATTCGGCCAGCCGACGCATCTTGGTGATCGTCTCGTCGACTTCCCACACCTGGTTGGCGTCCATCATCAGCACGTTGTCCCAGCCGATCTCTTCGCGCAGCAGCGCCGCTCGGCGGGCATCCTCTTCGATGTCGCCGCCAATCTTCTGTTTGAAGTGAGTCCAGCCTTCGGCCAGCGCTTCACGCGCCAGACCGCGCACTTTCTCGTCGCTGTAACCCAGCCAGCCCGCTGATGTGGTGTAGCCGGGGTAGCCGTCACTGCGCATTTCGGCTTCCCGTGCGGCCTTGCCGGGGGCTTGGCGGCGTAGCAGGCAGATCGCTTCTTCCGGCGTTAGTGCATCAGCCACAAAGCGGAAGTCGAGACAGCGAACCAGCTGTTCCGGCGTCATGTCCACCAGCAACTTCCAGACCGGCTTACCTTCGTTTTTCGCCCACATATCCCACACGGCGTTAACGATAGCGGCGGTGGCTAGGTGAATTGCGCCTTTATCGGGGCCGATCCAACGCAGCTGGCTGTCGCCAGTAATTTCTCGCCAGAACGTGCCCATGTTGTCGGTTATCGACTCAAGCGTTCGTCCCTCGATCAGCGGCGCTAGGGAGTGCAAAGCGGTCACCACAATCTCGTTGCCGCGGCCAATGGTAAAAGTTAAGCCGTGCCCCTCGGGGCTGCTGTCATCGGTGTGCAGGATGACGTAGGCGGCGGAGTAGTCCGGCGCGGCATTCATGGCATCCGAGCCATCCAGAGAACGCGAGGTGGGAAAACGAATATCCTGGATCTCGACGCGAGTGATGGTTGTCATTGTGCGCTCCTAGGCTGTGATATGAGTGGCGTATTGATTGTTAGAATCAGCGGCGCGCTAAGTGGCGCATCAGTTCGCGAATACCGTAGGTCCAGGGCGGCAATTGATCGCTTCTGCCTACCCGGTTGACCAGGGCGCCCAGGGCCGGGGTGGTGATGGTGACGCGATCACCCAGGTGATGGGTAAAGCCCTGGCCTTCCCCGTCGCGATCCTGAATGGGCGAAAACATGGTACCGAGGAACAGCATAAAACCATCCGGATATTGGTGGTGGTCGCCGATGGTTTGGCTTACCAAGTCCAGCGGGTCGCGGCTGATTTCGCGCATATCGCTCTCACCCTGGAGTAGAAAGTCATCATCTTCACCCTCAATACGCAGCGATACCTGGCAGTTGCGCACGCTGTCGATATCGAAGTGGTCATCAAACAGGCGAATGAAGGGGCCAATGGAGCAGGAGGCGTTGTTATCTTTTGCCTTACCTAACAGCAAAGCGCTGCGACCTTCCACATCGCGCAGATTAACGTCGTTACCCAGAGTCGCGCCGCGCACTTGGCCGCGGCTATCTACTGCCAGGACAATTTCCGGCTCGGGATTATTCCATTGAGATGATGGGTGTAAACCTACCGGGGTGCCAAAACCTACCGAGGAGAGCGGCTGGGCTTTGGTAAATACCTCCGCGTCGGGGCCGATGCCAACTTCCATATATTGCGACCAGCCGCCGCGGGCCTGTAGCGCTTTTTTAAGCGACATCGCCTCTTCAGAACCCGGCGCAATCTTGGAAAGGTCGGTGCCGATCAGTGCCTGCAGGTCGTTGCGCAGCTCCACCGCTCGTGCAGGGTCGCCGCCCGCTTGCTCTTCGATCACTCGCTCTAACAAACTCACAGCGAAGGTGACGCCGCAGGCTTTAACGGCCTGAACATCGCAGGGGGCTAGCAGGTAGGGCGCTTGTGGTAGGGGTAACTGAGAGTTTTCCAGCAGTGCCTCGACACTACCTAGGTTGGGGCCTTCCGCTCGCTGCACTACCGCTTGTAGGTCGTCGCGTTCCAGCAGGTCAGCCATGGTGGGCCCATAGGCGGTAATGTCGATCACCTGACCGTTGTTGACGGTCACTAGCGCGGGGCCAGGATGACTGCCCTCCAGCCAAACGCGGCCAACCAGCAGCGCGTTACCCAGGTCGGCGGGAAGTGTGTCCGTCGATGAAAGTGGATTCATGTACTTCTCCATTCGCTCTTAGAATTAGTTTTAATCGTTGGCAGTGGTAGGAGACTGGCGCTAAACACGCCATCGCCTATCATGTTATAGATGTCGCTTTGTATGACAGGTATGCCAGTTCATTGCTTACTTTAGCGCACCGCTCCATTTCGGGTCGATAGTTAAATCTATCTAGAGGACGACGGTTTCGCTAAGTGTGGCTCTCACAATAAAAGCAAAAGTGTTAAGGAGAATTTCATGTTAGACGAGTGGAACGGTAAGCGAGCACTTATCACCGGTGCTAGCCGTGGCATTGGCGCGGCTGTGGCGAAGCAATTGGGGGCGCTGGGAGCGCATGTAGCGGTGCACTATCACAACAGTGAAGCGCCCGCTGAAGCAGTGGCTAAGGCGATTCGCGATGCGGGTGGGGAAGCCTTTACCGTTAAAGCAGACGTCAGCCACACCAGCGAGACCCAAAAACTCGTCGACGATGCCGCCGAGCGTCTGGGCGGTTTAGACCTGTTGATCAATAACGCGGGGGACATGCTGGGCCGGGTTGGCTTAGGTGAGATGGACGATGACCAATATGACCGGGTCATGGATCTCAATGTCCGTTCAGTGATTATGGCTAGTCGGGCGGCGCTACCGCATTTTCGTCGCGCAGGTGGCGGCAATATTATTCACACTACCTCGATTGCCGCACGTAATGGCGGCGGGGGAGGCGCTGGCCTATACGCCTCAGCAAAAGGCTTTGTGAGCACGATAACGCGAAATATGGCCAAGGAACTTGCCGGGGATAATATCCGCGTGAATGCTGTGGCCCCCGGTACGATTGCGACCGATTTTCATGAGCGCCACTCAAGCGATGCTCATCTAAACGCAGCTCGGGCATCGATTCCCATGGGGCGTTTGGGCACGGCGGAAGAGTGCGTGGGCGCGTACGTTTTTCTGGCGACCGATACGCTCAGTGGCTATGTCACTGGTCAAATCATTGAGGTCAACGGCGGGCAGTTAATGCCATGAATAGCTCCCCACGCTGTTATGAAATTGCTATCACCATGGGCGACCCTGCTGGCATCGGCCCTGAGATTATTTGCCGCGCGCTGAGTGCTATGTCCGCCACCGAACGTGCCACGGCGATGGTCATCGGTGACCCGGCTATTTATCGCCGTGCGGCGGCAAGTGTTGGTGTTGTGCTTGAGTTCGTGCCATTGGAGCAGGCAGAGAGCGATAAGGATTGTGTGGCGGTCGGTGTGGTCGAGGTGCCGAAAGGCGTTGAGATTGCTGATGGTCAAATTAGCGCCGGTGCGGGTGATATGGCGTTTCGCTGCGTTCATAAAGCCGTGGAATTGGTGCAGGCGGGGCGGGCGCAGGTGATTGTCACCGCCCCGCTGAACAAGGCGGCGTTGCATGAATCTGGGCACCATTACGATGGCCACACCGGGATGCTGGCATCGCTGACCGGTGCGCCCTCGTCGTTTATGCTGCTGGCATCTGAGACGCTTTCGACGCTGCATGTTTCCACTCACGTGTCGCTACGTGATGCGATCGACCGGGTGACCCCTGAACGCATCATTGCCACCGTTGAAGCAGGACACGCGCACTTGCTCGCGTTGGGTATGAATGCCCCGCGCATTGCCGTGGCAGGCCTCAACCCGCACTGCGGTGAAGGGGGGATTTTTGGCGACGAAGATAGTCGCTGTATCGCCCCAGCGGTGGAACGCTTGCGGGAACGGGGTTTTGATGTGAGCGGGCCGATCTCTGCGGATACGGTGTTTTACCGCGCTTCGAAAGGCGAGTTCGATTTGGTCATCGCCCAGTATCACGACCAGGGCCATATTCCCGTCAAACTGATTGCTTTTGATACCACGGTCAATGTCAGCCTTGGCTTGCCGCTGCAGCGTACCTCGGTGGATCACGGCACCGCCTTTGATATTGCCTGGCAGGGCAAAGCCGATGCCACCAACATGGGGTCAGCGATTGCCTATGCGCGACGGTTAGCCAGTGGCGCCAAGGCATGAGCGGCTGCCGATTGGCGATTATTGCCGATGATCTTTCGGGCGCGCTGGACACTTCAGCACCCTTTGCCGCGCGAGGCGCAGATGTCCGCGTGGTGATTAGCCTGGAGGCATTAGCGACAACGCTAGAGGCATGGCAAGGCCAGTGGCCAGAGGTCATCGCCGTGAATACCCAGTCCCGCCATCTGCAATCTGAGGAGGCGGCGCTTCGGGTAAGCGAAGCAGTGCGTTTGCTCACGCGAGTCGCGCCGCAGGAGTGGTTCAAGAAAGTCGATTCAACCCTGCGTGGCCAAGTAGTCGCAGAGTGCACAGCACTGCGGGAAGCGCTTGGCTTTCCCCTGCTGTTGGCTCCCGCGGTACCGGCCCAGGGGCGAGCAGTGCGTAATGCCGAAGTGTGGGTGGACGGCATTCCACTGGCTGATACCACCTACCAACAGGATGCCCTCTCAACACCTCTGATCGGCCCCATTGATCAGGCATTTGCCGTCAGCGGACAACCGCTGCAGCGCTATCGCTCTGGTCAGGGCGCTCAACTCCCTAACGGGGACTGTATCGCCGATGCCCAAAGCGACGAGGAGCTTGCTGCGCTCTATCAGCTCGTGTCGAGTGCTGGCTGCCGCCGAGCAATGGCGGGGCTGCGGGGCTGGCAACGGCTATCGCCCAGCGCTTTTTCGGGCGGCCTGATGCACCATTTCGAGCGTTGAATAGCGTCAATGCAGTGCTTTATGCCATCGGTTCTAGAAGCTCTCGTGCTGCCGAACAGCTCCAACAGTTGCGACAATACGTGCCCGGTTTGGCCGTGATTAAAGCGTGTACCGAGCCCTCTGCTACACCCTGTAATAGTAGCCCTGTCTTAGGGGCCTATGT
This sequence comes from Vreelandella titanicae, assembly GCF_014697095.1. Lineage (NCBI taxonomy): Bacteria > Pseudomonadati > Pseudomonadota > Gammaproteobacteria > Oceanospirillales > Halomonadaceae > Vreelandella > Vreelandella titanicae. Next base: position 1,951,231 of record NZ_CP059082.1, read on the forward strand.
GGTCGTGCCCGGAGAGAGTGAGGAACGCACGGCAAACCAAGTCGCCGAGTCGATGGCTTCCAAAGTGGCCGACCTTACGTCTGCCTGGCGGGACGATGATCCGTGTTTGCTATTCTTAACCGGTGGGGATATCGCCATGGCCGTGCTGACTCAACTGGGGGTGAGTTATATCTGTGTCGAAACGGAGTGGTCACCCGGGGTGGCGCTAGGGAGTATGGATGGCGATAGGCGAAAGCGAGTGATGACTAAAGCAGGTGGCTTTGGCGATCCTCAGTTGCTTGTGCGCTTACACCATCAGTTTGCTCCACGGCTTGTAACATCATAGGCACTACTAAAATCGTTACCTGGATAGTTGCGCGATTGCGGGCAGCCAACTAAGTTTGAAGCTGGTGGTATGACACGTATACAGTACTGTGATCGGTTACGTTGGTTGCCGCCGCTTAAAAAATAACCAATACATCACAATAAATAGCAGCAAATCACACTATCCAACAACAAATCCAATGGTTGTGAGGAGTACACGATGAGTCACAAACGCCAACACTCGCTTAAGATGGCCCGCCTGCTGACCGCTACGCTTATCGCCGGTGGTCTCTCAGTGACCGGTGCTGTGCATGCGCAAGAAGAACTCACCTTTGCTCACGTCTATGAGACATCCGAGCCCTACCACGAGTGGGCACTGTGGGCGGCAGATGAAATCGAGGAGCGTACTGATGGCCGTTATTCGATCAGTGTCCACCCGGCGTCATCACTGGGTAAGGAGTCGGACATCAACGAAGGCCTACAGCTTGGCACGGTTGATCTGATCTACACCGGCAACCAATTTGCCGGTCGTTTCTATGGCCCGGTGGGGATCGCTGGCGCGCCCTATATGTTCCGCGATTTTGACCATTGGCAGGCCTATGCTGATAGCGACCTGTTCAAGGAAATCGCCCAGGGCTACCAGGATGAAACCGGTAACGTACCGCTGGCCATGAACTACTACGGGCGTCGCCATGTAACCTCCAACGAACCGATCAATACGCCGGAGGACATGCAAGACCTGAAAATTCGTACGCCCAATGCGCCAATGTACATGATGTTCCCCGAAGCGGTGGGCGCCAACCCCACTCCGATCGCTTTCTCCGAGGTTTATCTGGCGCTGCAGCAAGGTGTGGTGGATGCTCAAGAAAACCCACTGCCGACCATTCGCGCCAAAGCGTTTCATGAGGTGCAGGACTATATCAATCTGACCGGGCATATCACCGATTCGCTAATCACCATCGCCGGTGGCCCATTGTGGAATCGCCTCTCCGAGGAGGATCGTGAGGTTTTCCGTGAGGTCTACACCGAAGCCGGCGAGCGCATCACTCAAGATATCTTGAAATCCGAGGAAGAGCTGGTGGCTTGGTTCGAAGAGCAGGGTGTGACCGTCAACGAAGTCGATATAGAACCCTTCCGCGAAGCCACGATTCCTGCCCATAACGGTGAAGCGGCGACTTGGGATCAGGAAACCTATGATCGTCTGCAGGCTATCGGCCAGTAATCAGACTATCGGACGGTAATGCCGTGAGGCCTGAGTTTTCCAGAATCCGTACGTTTCCGGGATCGTTTTTTTCGTAGACCAAGACTCGCCCCGCCCAAGCCTCGGGTGGGGCGAAGCGGGAGCCTTCCATGAGCCAAACTGACTCTACTGACGAGACCAGCCTTGCAGGTCTCGACGATGATTCCTTCAACATTCACGACTATGCCCTGGAGGATTTCCTGACGCTTGGGATCTTCTGGCTACTGGCACTGGATGTCTTTATGCAGTTTTTCAGCCGCTATGTGCTGGGTAATTCCATCGCCTGGACGGAGGAGATGGCGCGCTATCTATTGGTTATGGTGGGCTTTATGGGCAGCACCATGGCCGTGCGAAAGGGATCGCATATCGCAGTGGAATTTTTCTATCGCTACATGCCGGGGTGGCTGGGGCGCGTGATGTCGACGCTGGTAGACCTGATCAATATTGCCTTCTTCGCCAGCATGGCCTGGATCACCTTCAAACTGGCTGATCGTACCAGTGCCATGATGACCTCTGTGGATATTCCTAAAAGCTGGCTTTACTACTTGGTGATGGTGGGCTTTATCATCATGCTGGTGAGAGGGGTGGAGGTGGCTATTCGTCACTGGCGCTCGGGCACCAGTGAACTGCTCAATACCCAATAACAACACGCCAACACGCTACTCTCTCGGAGATCACCCCAATGCCCAACATTCTGGCTGTGAGGCGCGGCGGTGCGATAGTACCGCCATTGGTTGCGGCTGTCGCGATACTCGGCTGTATCGCATTGGCCGCCACCCAGCACTATTTACTGTTCCTGTTTGCGGCGCTCTTTACCCTGCTGGTGATGGGGGTGCCGATCGCCATTAGTCTTGCCGGCTCGTGCCTGCTGTATGTGCTGCTGACCGGCAGAGTCCCCGATGTTGTCGTGATGCATCGCATGATCAACGGCGTCGACAGCTTTCCCCTGTTGGCGATTCCGTTTTTTATACTCGCCGGTAACCTAATGAACAATGGTGGCATTACCGTGCGGATATTTGACTTTGCCAAGGCATTGATGGGCTGGATGCGTGGCGGTCTGGGGCACGTCAATGTAGGCGCCAGCATTGTTTTTTCCGGCATGTCAGGAGCCGCAGTCGCCGATGCTGGGGGGCTAGGTACCATTGAAATCAAGGCCATGAAAGATGCCGGTTACGACGAGGAGTTCTCGGTGGGTATCACCGCGGCATCTTCGACCATTGGCCCGATTATTCCGCCGAGTCTGCCGATGGTTATCTATGGTGTAATGGCCTCGGTGTCGGTCGGCCAGTTGTTCGTCGCCGGCCTGGTACCGGGCCTGTTAATGGGGCTGGTACTCATGACCATGATCACGATCATTTCACGGCGGCGCGGCTATACCCGCGATGCGGTGTTCTCGCTTCCGGTGCTTGGTCATACGTTCAAGCGCGCCTTCCTGTCACTATTAACACCGGTCATCATCGTCGGCGGCATAATGTCGGGGGCCTTCACGCCTACCGAAGCGGCGATTGCTGCGGTGGTCTACGCCTTGGTGCTGGGGGGAGTGGTTTATCGTAGCCTGACCTGGCGCCGCCTGCTCAAGGTGAGCATGGAAACTATTGAAACCACTGCCGTGATCCTGCTGATCGTCGCTGGTGCCTCGATATTTGCCTGGATCCTGACCAGCAACCAAGTCACGCAGCATGTCGTGACCCTGCTCGGGCCATTTGCCGATAACCCCATAGCCACGCTGATCATCATCAACCTGGTGCTGATTCTGGTGGGCTGTTTTATGGAGACCATCGCGGCGATCACCATCCTGGTGCCGGTATTGTTGCCGGTGGCCATTACTGCGGGTGTCGATCCGGTGCACTTTGGCGTGATCATGGTGCTAAACCTGATGATCGGCTTGTTAACGCCGCCGGTAGGCATGGTGCTGTATGTACTGTCGCGAGTGTCCGGAATTTCCTTCGAGAAATGCATGCGTGGCACGCTGCCGTTCCTGGTGCCGCTGGTCATCGCATTGCTATTGGTTACCTTCATTCCAGCTATCTCGCTGTGGCTGCCAACACTGATTTATCGTTAAGCATTACCGGGGCTGGCCAATGGTCAGCCAGTAGCCCGACTGAAACCAGGAGCTATCGATTAATGAGAGATACGTCGTCAAATTTTCGCGTCGCTCGCGAAGACCTTGCCCGCTTCATGCAAGCCGTTCTGAAGGCGGCAGGTGCTGATCAGGCATCAGCAAACGCGGTCACTCGCGCGCTGATTACCGCCTCACGTATGGGCACCGACAGCCATGGCCTGCGTCTGCTGCCCCACTATCTGCAGGCGCTCAAGGGCGGGCGGATCAACGGCGCGCCCGACATGCAGTTCCACCAGCGCCTGGCGGCGACCGGTTTTCTGGATGCTGACGACGGGTTGGGGCACCTCGCGGGTTATACCGCCATGGAGCACGCCATGGCGATGGCCGAAACGGTGGGGATGGGCGCCGTTGCGGTGGGCAACTCGTCGCACTTCGGTGCGGCGGGGTGCTATGCGTTGGCAGCGGCTGAGCGCGGTTATCTCGGCATGGCGTTCTGCAATTCGGATCCTTTCGTGCTGTTGCATGAGGGCGCCAAGCCCTTTCACGGTACTAATCCCATCGCCTTTGCGGCACCTGTAGAGGGTGAGGCGCCATACCTGCTGGATATGGCGACCAGCTCGGTGCCCTGGAATCGCGTGCAGCAGTACGGGGCGATTGGGCGTGAACTGCCTGACCAGGTCGCGGCGGATGCTGCCGGGCAGGTAAGCCGCGTTCCTGGTGAAGTGGCCGCACTGTTACCGCTGGGTGGTAGCGGCTTCGGCTTCAAGGGCGCGGGATTGGGTGGCATGGTTGAGGTTCTGAGTTCGATGCTGTCGGGCATGCAGCATGGCTTTAAGCTGCTGCCCATGGGTGGGCCAGACATGGCGACGCCACGCGGGGTAGGGCACTTCTTTCTGGTCATGCAACCGGATGCGTTTGTGGATGCAGGCACTTTTGCGCAAGGAATGGCCGAGTATCTAGCCGACCTGCGCGCCCAGCCTGCTGCACCCAATGCCCAGGTAATGGCACCAGGTGATCGCGAATGGCGCTGCCAGGCCCAGCGCGACGCCGAAGGCATTCCGCTTGATTCTGCCAATCAAGTAGCCTATGCCGAGATCGCCGAGCAGTACCAAATAGCGCCGCTCTCTCGGCTGGTTTGAAGGATAATGACCAGAAATGCAGTAAAATGGCGGAAAATTCCAGGTTAACCAGGGGTGACTGCCTATGAGCAGATACCGGATCGAGCGTAAAACGCTATCGGAACAGGTCGCTGAGCAGCTTGAGGCGGAGATTCTCGAGGGGCGGCTGAGTGAAAACGATCAACTGCCTTCAGAGAGGGAGTTGATGGAGCAGTTTGGTGTTGGCAGACCCGCGGTGCGTGAAGCATTGTTCCACCTGCAACAGCTAGGACTTATCGCCATCAACAGTGGTACCCGTGCCAGGGTAATTCGTCCCACCGCTGAGGCGGTGATGGCCAGGCTTTCTGGGGTAACCCGACAGCTACTTTCTAAGCCCGATGGTCAACAGTATTTCCAGGAAGCGCGGGCCATGTTCGAGATATCTTTGGCTCGCTACGCGGCGCGTAATGCCAGTGAAGAGGATCTAGCGAGGCTGCGCGATGCATTAGCGGATAATCGCGATGCAATAGGTGATGAAGCACGCTTTAAACGCTCTGATAATGACTTCCATGGCGTGTTGGCCAGCATTGGCCGTAACCCCATTTTCGATGCTATCCATGTGGCGCTCTCTGAGTGGTTGGACGATCGCCGCGCGCTGGTACTGCAACAGAAGGACGAAGACAAAGCGGCTACCGCTGCGCATACCGAAATCATCGCAGCGATAGAGTCTCGTGACCCAGATGCGGCCGAAGCAGCCATGCGGCGCCACCTAGACCGTCACTACGGCACCTATATGCAGCTTAAAAAGCGCCTCTCGGACGCTTCTTAATTCTCATGCTACCCAATTAATCCTGCCGCCTTTTTTATTCGGCGGCAGGGATGGGATCACTCGGCCATTGTCGATTCAGCAATCTCTTGGAATTCAGTCACGAGATCTTCGCCGATGCGTGGTGCCCACTCTTCGTAAACCGGCTGCACGGCTTCCTGGAAAGCGGCAATCTGCTCGTCATTAAGACGGGTAATTTGCATGCCGCGCTCTTCAAGCTGATCTCGTGCCCAGTCGTCGTACTCGCTGGAAAGCTGGATTTCGTAATCCGCTGCTTGCAGCGCGGCTTCCTGAACAAGTTCCTGATACTCTGGATCGAGGCGATCCCAGGTACGCTGAGAGATCATCTTGATGAAGGGTGTATAAACGTGACGGGTTTCGGAGCCGTAATCCTGCACCTCATAGAAGTTGGAGGTCAGGATGGTGCTCCAAGGGTTTTCCTGGCCATCGACAACGCCTTGTTCCATGGCGGAGAAGAGTTCACCAAATGCCATCGGGGTCGGGTTGGCGCCCAGCGCTTCCCAAATAGCCAGGTGCACTGGGTTCTCCATGGTGCGAATAGACAAGCCACGAACGTCCAGGCCCGCCACATCTTCTGGTGAAGCGACTTCACGAGCACTATTGGAGAGCTGGCGGAAGCCGTTTTCAGAGAATGCCAGGGCTTTTAGACCAGTGCCATCGAAGGCATCAAGCATCTCCTGGGCAGCATCGCTACGCATGGCCTTTATAGCCGCTTCCCGAGTAGGCAGTAGGAAAGGAAGGTCAAAGACTGCCAGCTCCTCGACATAACCTGTGGCGGGTGAAGAGGAAGGGTAGGTCATATCCAGCGTACCGGTTTGCAGCATTTCCATCATCTGCACGTCATCGCCAAGCTGGCTGTTGGGAAAGATATTAACGCTGATACGCCCTTCGCTGCGCTGGTCGAGAATATCCGCAAAGTATTGGCTAGAGATATATTGAGGCGAGCTTTCCGCCAAGCCCAATCCCATGCGCAGAGTGACGCTGCCGTGGTCACCCACGGTGCCACCCTCTATCTCTGGCGGATCGGAAAGGTCAGGCGTTTGCGCGTAGGCAATGCCTGAGCTGAGCAGTGTAGCGCCGGTCATTAATAGGGTGCGTTTCCAAAGATGGTGCATAGTCGTCACTCTCCTGGCGTGCTGCAGGTCGCTACGCTAAGGGGGATATTCCTAGCGAGCTGCAGCGTGGTTGATTGTTGTTGTGTGTAAGCGGCACTCGCTTATAGAGGTGTAAGTGCCGCTCCCTTAGGTGAATGTCTAACGTTTTTAGTATATGTTCAACATATACTTTTGTATGTATCGACGCCGCGGGTAAGAACGCGTACCGTCATGGCAACTCTTCCCTACATTTTAGGAAGCTTTCTTCATCGTTAGTGTTGGTGGGCAGTTTGAGTGCCTAAAGCGCGCCTGCCGACTTGTATATTTACTTTAGGCGTGGAGCGGAACCATGGCCAATTTTCAGCGAATAACTCCTGAGCAGTTGCGTTCACGCTACTGGTTCGATAACCCTGATCACCCCGGAACCACGGCGCTATGTATTGAGCGCTACCTCAATTACGGTATTACTCTGGATGAGCTGACCAGCGGTAAGCCGATCATTGGTATTTGCCAGTCGGGCTCTGATTTAACCCCGTGCAACCGCCACCACATTGACTTGGTCAAGCGGGTTAAAGACGGTATTCGCGCCGCAGGTGGCGTGCCGTTTGAATTTCCCATGCATCCTATTCATGAGAACGTGCGCCGACCCACTGCTGCGCTGGATCGGAACCTTGCTTACTTGGGCATCGTGGAAGTGCTCCATGGCTACCCGCTAGATGGCGTGGTATTGACCACCGGCTGTGATAAAACCACCCCGGCTGCGCTGATGGCCGCAGCAACGGTGAATATTCCGGCCATTGTGCTCTCCGGTGGTCCGATGCTAAACGGCTGGCGCGGTGCCGAGCGGGTGGGCTCAGGCACGATTATCTGGGAGCTTCGCAAGCGGCTGGCAGCTGGGGATATCGACTACGCAGAGTTCCTTTCCCGCGCCAGCGATTCAGCGCCTTCGATAGGCCACTGCAACACCATGGGCACCGCCTCTACCATGAATTCCATGGCGGAAGTCCTGGGCATGAGCCTGCCGGGGTCGGCGGTGATTCCTGCGCCCTATAAAGAGCGCGCAATGGTGGCCTACGACACGGGTACGCGGATTGTCGATATGGTGTGGGAAGACCTGCGCCCGCTGGATATTCTGACCCGGGAAGCGTTTGAGAACGCCATCGTGGCATGCTCGGCACTGGGCGGTTCATCCAATGCGCCGGTACATATCAATGCGATTGCCCGCCATGCAGGCATCGAGCTGGATAACGATGACTGGCAGCGCCTGGGCCATGAAATTCCACTGCTGGCCAACGTAATGCCTGCCGGTGCTTTCCTGTGCGAAGAGTTCTACCGCGCCGGTGGTGTGCCCGCGATCCTTCATGAGCTACACACTGCCGGTAAGCTGCACGGCGATGCGCTGACGGTCAATGGCCGCTCCATCGGCGATAATCTGCAGGGCCGCGAAACCCAAGACCCCGATGTGATCTGTCGCTATAACGACCCCTTGGTGGATCATGCGGGCTTCCTCAATCTCAAGGGCAATCTTTTTGATTCGGCACTGATGAAAACCAGCGTGATTTCCCGGGATTTCCGCGAGCGCTTTCTGAATGACCCCAGCGACCCGGAAGCCTTTGAAGGCAAGGTGGTGGTATTCGATGGCTCCGAGGATTATCACGCCCGTATTGATGACCCAGCGCTCAACATTGATGCACGCACCATTCTGGTAATGCGCGGTGCAGGGCCGGTAGGGCATCCCGGTGGTGCCGAAGTGGTTAATATGCAGCCGCCGGAGGCGCTGATCAAGCAGGGCATCGAATCACTGCCCTGCTTGGGCGACGGCCGCCAGTCGGGCACTTCCGGCTCACCGTCGATTCTCAATGCTTCCCCGGAAGCCGCTACCGGGGGTGGCTTGGCGCTGCTGGAGAGTGGCGACCGTCTGCGGGTCGATCTCAAGCGCGGTGAGGTGCAGCTGCTGATCGAACCCAGTGAACTGGAAGCCCGCCGGGAGCGTTTAGCCCAGCAGGGCGGTTACCGCTACCCTGGCCACCAGACGCCTTGGCAGGAGATCCAGCGCAGCATGGTCGAACCGCTGGATCGCGGTATGACATTGGAACCCGCCACCAAGTACCGCGATGTGGCTCGCCAGCATCCGCCCAGGGATAATCACTGAAGAGGCGAATACTAAAGATGAGTCGTTGGAGTACCTTATCGCATCGCCAGCAGGGACTACTATTAACCGCTGGCGGGGCGCTGATCATGGCCCCGGATGCCCTGCTGATTAAAGTGGCCGATCTGCCCGATGCCGAGATATTGATGTGGCGTGGCTTTCTTTCGGGCTTAGGTTTTCTACTGATCGCCCTGATGCGCTATGGCCGTGGCACGCTGGCAGCCTACCGTCGCTGCGGCTGGACGGGTATCGCCGTGGCGCTGCTGTTCAGCCTGACCACCTGCGGTTTCGTGCTGGGCAACCAGTACACCAAGGCGGGCAACGTACTGATGATACTGGCCAGTTCGCCGTTAATCGCTGCCGTGCTCTCCTGGATCATCCTCAAGGAGCGTCTGCCAAGGCGTACCTGGTTAGCGATATTGCTGTGCATGGTGGGTGTCGCCATGATCGCCCTCGATGACGCGGGCGCAGGTTCTTGGGTCGGAAACGCTTTCGCTTTGATGGCGGCAACGACCCTGGCGATTAACTTTACCCTCTGCCGTACGCGGCCGGGGGTGGATATGAGCCCGATGCTGGTGTTCAACGGCCTTATTGTGGGTAGCACTGCAGGGCTGTTTTGGCTGGCGGGCAGCGAACCAACCCTGCCTGCAGCCAACCAGCTTGCTGTCGTTATCCTGCTCTGCCTGATTATTGTGCCTTGCGGCGTGACGCTACTGCAGCGTGGGCCGCTCTATCTGCCCTCTGCCGAAGTGGGCCTGCTAATACTGCTGGAAGTGGTGATAGGCACGCTGTTGGCCTGGTGGATTCTGGCCGAACAGCCCGCGCCAATGGCCATGGTTGGCGGCGTTCTGGTGCTGGGCACACTGGGTGCTAAAGGCCTCTATGAACGGCGGCTGGAACTGAAACAGCGGGCGGGGCTCGATGCTACGCCGTCGATAACAGTCGACCGGTCAAGTACGGTATGATTGACAGGAATCGAAATAGGGCCTTATCGCAGTGACGTCATCTCCTAGTAAGCCAGTAGCTCGCCCCAGTATTGCCGAACATCTCGCCGAGGAGATCTTTGGTGGGCACTATCACCCCGGTGACTTAGTACCCCGAGAAATGGATCTATGCGAACGCTTTGCGATCAATCGCTCAGCGGTGCGTAGCGATCTTCGCCAACTGGTCGATGCCGGGATTATTGAGCGGATTTCTGGTCATGGTTCCAAGGTGCGCGAATACTCAGAGTGGCATATTCTCGATGCCCAGGTGACCGACTGGTTAACCCGCTACGCCGCACCCAACCCGGATATTCAACGTGAAATTCTTGCCTTTCGATTAGACGTTGAACCCTATGTGGCGATGACCGCCGCCAAGCGGGCCAAGGCGCGGGATCTGGTTGCTATCGAAGAGGCGTTTGAAGGGCTGGGACAGAATCTACGCAATGCCACCTGCGAAGAGGAGCGGCGGCTGCACAGCGAGTGTGATGTCGCTTTTCACGAAGCGATTTTCAAGGCGACCCACAATATTGTCTGGGCGCAGCTATCACATATCCTGCGACCCTCCATCTACATGCTGATCTCCATGTCCAACGAGAACGCCCCAGATCCTGAAGAGAGCCTGGAGCGTCACCGTCAACTGATGGAGAGCATCCGGCTGCGCCGCCCCCGGGAGGCGTTTTTAGCGTCCCAAGCGGTGTTGGCAGGTACCGCCGCAGCGCTAGGGCTTGAGCACAGCGTTAGCTCATTAGGGCGCAGCGTTGAGCTGCCCCACACCACCCCCTGAACCCATTTTCAATGGTTAAAAACAAAGGCAAGCGTATGTCTGACTTCAACTCTGGCTTTAGCTCTGGCTTTAAGTTAGGCCTAGTGGGCGTGGGTAAAATTGTCCGCGACCAGCACCTACCGGCAATCGCCGCTACTCCAAACTGCCATCTTGTCGCTACGGCGGATCCTCACGCCTCGCTGCCGGAACTACCCGCCTATCAAAACCTGGAAGCGATGCTAGACGCCCACCCTGAAATTACCGCTGTCTCAATCTGCACGCCGACCCATCTGCGCTACTCCCAGGCGCGGGCCGCACTGATGCGTGGCAAGCACGTGCTGCTTGAGAAGCCACCGGGGGCAACGTTAAGCGAAGTGGAGGACTTGATTGCCTGTGCCAAAGAACAGGGCGTTAGCCTGTTTGCCGCCTGGCACTCGCGGTTTGCCCCTGGCGTTGCCCAGGCCCAGCAGTGGTTAGCCGAACGGCAGGTGCAGCGGGTAGAGATCGAGTGGAAAGAGGACGTGCGGGTATGGCACCCAGGCCAAGCGTGGATCTGGCAGCCGGGTGGCATGGGAGTGTTTGATCCCGGTATTAATGCGCTGTCGATTGCGACCGCCATCTTGCCCCAGCCGTTTTTTCTGCAACAGGCGCGACTGCTGGTGCCGAGCAATGCGCAAACTCCGATTGCAGCGGATCTCACCTTTACCGACCCACAAGGCGCGTCCATTGAGGCGGCGTTTGATTTTCGCCAGAGCGGCCCGCCCACCTGGAATATGCATATCCACAGCGATGGCAGCCGCTTGAGTCTCACCCAAGGCGGCTGTCGATTGGTCATCGACGATGAACTGATCATTGAAGAGGAGGAGCGCGAGTATCAAGGTTTATATGCGCGCTTTGCCGAGCTGATCGCAAACAAGCGCAGCGAGGTGGATGTTGCCCCGCTGCGCCAGGTCGCCGATGCGTTTCTATACGGCCATCGTGAGCCTACCGAAGCGTTTATCGAGTGAAGGCTTTATATGGAAATATGAGGTAGCCAAGAAGCTATCTAAGTGGCCTTAATCGGATACGATCTTATTGCGTTTTATACAGCTGTCATACGCTTGGGGAACGAAACTATCTTCCCCCACGTCGTCTCGAGCTAACGTAAGAAACTCGCAAAGCGGTGGCAGCATATGGGGGGCTAGCTGATAGGCGTTTAACGTTTCAGTCAGGTAGCGCATATCTTTTTCAGCATTACCAAGACTGAACTGTAACTTTGTGCACTCCTTCTGCAGTACCCATTCCATAACGGGAGCGAGCATCGCGCTGTTGGCTCCCCCTTGTGAGCAAATTTCCAGGAGTTTGTCTTGTGAAACGTCCATGCCGGCCGCCATAGTGGCCGCCTCACTGACTAGGGCAGCAGCCCCTAACGAGAGAAAATTATTAATCAGTTTCAGTTTATGCGCTGAACCAACCTGACCCACATGAAAGATGTTTTCCGCGAAACTTTCCATGACCGGCGTAATACGCGCCACTGTGGAGGCATCGCCACCCACCATGACATTTAGTCGTCCATCTCTGGCTTCACGAGGCGTGCGTGCTAAAGGCGCGTCAACGAGTACCCCCCCTTGATGTTCTACGTTTTTCGCAAGGCGCTCAGTTGATTCGGGATGAGCTGTAGAGCAGTCGACGATAATAAGCCCTTCGTGGCTTCCGGCCATTAAACCGTCAGCCCCGCTGACGATTTCGTTGACCTGTTCGGATGTCTTTACGCAGATAAAAACAATATCACTATTTCTTGCCATCTCTGCGGGAGTGCTAACTTCCGTCGCGCCTTCCTTGCATAGCGCTTCAAGGGGGGATCGATTCCTATGGGCCATAACCGTTAGCGGATAATCGTTTCGTACGATATGTCTGGCCATTTCCTTGCCCATTAAGCCGAGCCCAATGAATCCGATGCGTTCTTGTTTCATAGTCGCCTCTGATGAGTTGGTTCACCACACCTGAAATATCGCCCACTAGACCTATGCATGAGCGGCTGTTATTGCAGCGCCTGAGGGAAAGTAACCCCCAGACGTTCCGACCAATCGGCTAGAGCTTCGGGAACACCGTCTGGAAGAGGCACGCCCTCCTGCGCATAACGCTTATGGAGGGCAAGCCCGCGCTCGCCAGGAATTCGTACTGGAGGGCTACCTTCCGCAACAGGATTGTTATGGCAAGCATCCACCAAAGCGCCGGTTTCGCGTTTGAAGGCGTCAAGCCCACCAAAGGCTTCGGGATCCATGATCTGCACCATGACCGAGGCACCCCATTGTGCAGGCGCCTGCACACGGCCAAATCCAGCGAGCCCAGACGTTAAGGCTTCCACCATTAGCCCCAGCGCATATCCCTTGTGGCCGTGGTCAAGCCCACCAATTGGCATGATGCTCCCCTTAGGCTCATCGAACAGCACGCTAGGTTGATCGGTCGCGTTGCCCTGGTGATCCTTAAGCCACGGATACGGCAGTTGGCTGTTTTGTTTGTGAAGTCGGCCGACCATGCCATTAGTGGTAATGGATGTGCTGACATCTAACAGAACCGGGCCCGAAGCCGTCGGATAGCCCACAGCGATAGGGTTAGGGGTGTGGGTCGCTTGCAAACCGCCATACGGGGCAACCGACTTAGTCGCCGGATCGGATGATTCGATCACCACCACGAGGTCTTGATCAGTGGCACGTTTCAGATAGGCCGCCAAGCAGGCGATATGATTTGAGCATCGAATCACGACTGTCCCCGTGCCGCAGGAGCGAGCCATCAATTCGGCGGTTTCCATTGCTTTAATGATCAACCAGGGGCCGGGAAGATAACGACCATCCCATGTCTGCACGGCAGCGCGTTTGGAGATTACCTCATACTCACCTGACACAGGCATCCGGCCAGACTGAATCTCGCCAAGGTAAGGGGATAGTAGCTGAAGCCCGTGAGTCGTGTGTCCCATCAAATCGCCTTCGACGAGTATCTCGGCAACTGCTTGAGCCTTTTCTTCATCGAGCCCGGCTGCCACAAGTAAAGCGGTGCTGAATTGAGTCATTTCCTGAACGTCGTAATGGTGGCTCATTGTATTTATTCTCCTAAATTTGTTGTTGTCAGGCTCTCTTAATCATTACGCCGTCTGAGTTGATTGATTAAGGCGCTATGGTCTAACTCGCCATCCCCTTGATCGACGAGCTCTTCAAAAAGTGTGTTGACCAATGACGAAACCGGTAGCTTAAGATGTAGCGTGTCGGCAAAAGCCATCGCGGTCTGAGTATCTTTCAATTGCCATTTCGCTGGCCCACCCGGGGTAAAGTTTTCCTGAATCATACGCTGCCCGTGTATACGCAAAATGGTCGAGTCAGCAAACCCACCTTCAAGCGCACTGAGCATTCGCTCGGGGTTTGCCCCGCCCTGTTCTGCCAATAGTATGGCTTCTGCCACGGTAGCAATGGTGTTGGCCACAATCATTTGATTGGCGAGCTTAGCAAGTTCCCCGCTACCTGCAGGGCCAACATGGACGGGCCTGCCGAGAGATAAGAGAATGGGTTCTACTGCTTTAAAACTTACGGCATCGCCACCCACCATAATGGCCAGCGTGCCGTCGATCGCTCCCTGCTCACCACCGGAAACCGGCGCATCAAGGTAATTAATCTGGCTCTTGGCGGCTTCTTCTGCTTGACGGCGAGCGGTTTCGACAGGTATTGAACTCATGACAATAAGTGTGGCGTCACGCTGCATGGCATTGAGTAGGCCGCTAGGGCCCAACAGCATTTCATCACACACAGGCCCAGAGCTAAGCATAACGATAACGACATCGCTTTCGGCAACGGCTTCTTCGGGCTTTTCTACGATGGTGGCACCCACCGACTCTAAACGGTTGGCTTTGCTTTTTGTTCGATTCCAGACAAGCACTTGGTGTCCTGCATGTGCCAAGCGTGCTGCCATCGGCGCACCCATAATGCCCGTGCCAATAAATCCGATAGTACGTGACGTTGTCATTATTCGTTCCTCTATCTAGATGAGCCCGTCAAGGCTTCCCGTAATCCTTGTTTAGCAGGTCGATACATTGCTTCAATTGAGAGATGGGGCATCCACGTTCGTTATTTGATTATTAGCGTAGGTAAAGCGGTATATCGATATCACCTGATTCTCGGAAGTTAATTAGCCGGTCGAGCACCTTGGATTCTGAACGCTCTAAATGGGTTGCCAAGGCTTTGCCTGCTTGTGCAGGTTGTTGCAGGCGCATTTTTTCAAATATCCATAAATGTTCATCGAAGAAAGGATCTTGATCGGGAAGCTTTAGTACTCGTCCAAGCAGGTGTTTACTGACTAATAAGATAGGATGCGTGCGCCGGAGCATATTCATGACCTCCTGGTTATCACCTAAACTAACGGCGGTATGATGGAGATCATTTTCTAACTCATCCAGTAGCTCCCCCTTTATATCAGGATAGCTCTCAGCAGCGTGTTTGAGTTTGGTTATATAGCCTTTAATGGCACTTTCTGGCATATGTTCTGTAGCTCGCGCAATCATATAAGGTTCTAATTGGCGACGTGCTTCATAAAGATTATGTAACCGCTGATCATTCAGGGGCACCACGCTCCAGCTATTATATTTAATCTTCTCGACTAAACCGATAGACTGTAAATAGAGCAAGATTTGGTGAGTGACCGTACGGCTGACATTGAGCGTTTTGGAAAGCTGCAGCTCATTGAGTTCAAACGCACCCTTAATCGAACATAAAACGATGTCATGTTCAACGCTGTCGATATGCGCCCGCCAAGAAACGATACGATCTACTTTTGGGGCATGGCCAAGTTGTTTGAAATCATGCTCACTGAGCGCACGTCGCACTACCTCACCTGGCGATGAGCCTACTAAATAGCCGCGCCCCTCGAAACGGCAGATATACTGCTCTTCGTGCAACCGGCTTAATGTTTGCCGAACGGGCGAGCGACTAATACCAAACAGCTCCGCTATATTTCCCTCAAGCAGTACTAAACCGGGTTCAAGACGTTTCCCAACAATACTCTGCTTAAGAGCCGTGTAGAGTTGGTCGCGCAGCGTTTTTGTCATAGTCAGTTAATGGCTCTCTAATGGAAATTTAGGTGACGGCACCTACCAGCCAGGGAACGAATTCATTATTACCGTAACCCAGTGATTCGCTGGCGCTCATATCGCCCGAAGCGATGGCAATAATGCGCTCAAAAATCTGCTTTCCAACACTTTCTACACTGTCAGTGCCATCAACAATAACGCCACAGTTTATATCCATGTCTTCATGCATTTTCTCATACATGGAGGTATTCGTTGCGAGCTTAAGGCAGGGGGCGGGTTTGAAGCCTGAGACTGAACCTCGTCCAGTGGTAAAGCAAACTACGTTAGAACCGGAGGCGATTTGACCCGTGACCGAAATCGGGTCATAGCCAGGGCTATCCATAAAGTTAAAACCGCGCGTGGTCATCTTCTCAGCATACAGCAGCACGTCGTTAAGGCTCGACGTTCCGCCTTTAGCTACTGCGCCCAATGATTTCTCAAGGATAGTTGATAGCCCACCCGCTTTATTGCCTGGGGAAGGGTTGTTGTTTAGCTCAGCACCATTTATCTCAGTGTAATGTTTCCACCAGGTAATCCGGTCGAGTAGTTTCTGGGCGACGTTCTCATTAATGGAGCGGTCTATCAGGAGGTTTTCAGCGCCATAGATTTCGGGGGTTTCGGCGAGTATAACGCTGCCACCATGTTGCACGATAAGGTCGGCGGCATGGCCCAAAGCTGGGTTTGCGGTAATACCTGAGTAGCCGTCTGACCCGCCACACTGCAATGCAACCACTAAGTGCTCAAGGGGCGCAGGTGCACGCTGCTGTTGGCCGTGTTGGGTGGCCATTTGCATGATGTGATCACAGGCCGTTTTGATACTAGTGCGTGTCCCTCCCGCGTCTTGAATATTAAAGTAAGCCAGCCGCGAGGCATCTTCCAACCCCTTTCTTTTGACTAATGTTTTGACCTGGTTGGTCTCACAGCCCAGGCCAATGATGAGTACAAAGGCAAAGTTGGGGTGCTGGGCATATCCTGCGATAACACGCTCAAGAAAGGCAAAACCTTCTGAGTCAGTATTCATGGCGCAACCAGAACCATGGGTAATGGCCACTACACCATCGAACCCCATTTGGCTTAATTCCCCAGACTGATTGAGCGCGTCCGCAGCGGCTTTAGCCACCGTGGCAGAACAGTTCACGGTAGAGAGAATACCAATATAGTTACGCGTTCCCACGCTACCATCAGCCCGTTGGTAGCCCTGAAACGTCCGTGAATGGCTAACGGTGACGGTTTTTTGATGGGGCTGAAAATCTTCTAAAGAAGAGCTGAGTTCAATCATGGTGAGGTTGTGGGTGTGCACATGCTCACCAGGATCAATATCCCGTGCAGCCAGCCCAATCAGTTGGCCATATTTAAAAACGGCCTCACCATTTTTGATATGCGTGAGCGCAACTTTATGTCCCGCATCAATATTTTCTTGAGCAAGCGTGCCCTTTTTATCAATGGGAAGATCTTTTGGAACTGCTTTTGAGGCAACGCCTACGTTATCCCGCGGATTGAGATGAATAATAACTGACGGGGAATTAATGAGATTCATCGTTTACCTCAAGCTGATTATTGGGCTTTTGTTGCAAGGGTCAGGCGCAAGCTTAAAAGCGATCATTGTGGGTGCACTCTAGCAAGCCGGCCGCGTACGTCGATTAGACTATTGTTCTATATAATGTTCATTGAGCGCAATGGTCATCTAGTCTAGATTGCTTTCATACACGCGGCGCACAAAGCTAATTGCCGATTGCGGCTCAGTTGGAAGGCCAGCTCACGATTACGCCGCAGATGGATGATGTGATTTGGATACGGCGCGGCCATCCATCGCTTCTTACGGCCTGTGTGTTACCAAGATCTCCCCATGGCCTTGCTGCCGGAGGCGCTGAAGGAGAGCAATCCCCTGAAGGTAATCCGCTTGGTGGATGGGCAGCGTGAACATGCCCATATTTGAGCCGCCGTTCACAGTTTTGCTAGGCGTTTTTTGTAAAGGCCTTGGCAGCTGCAAAATACATTACTAGACTGTTATCACGCAGTCATACTGTATGACACCTTGAGTGAAGAGATTGCTGGGTTCACGAGCAAAACAATAATGAGAAATGACAATGCCCCACATAATCAATTATTTAACAAAAATTCAGTTCGGTGAAAGCGCTATTGCTGAATTAGCCAATGAGCTGCAATTGCTGAAGATAAAACGACCGTTGTTTGTGACTGATAAGGGGCTCAGTGCTACCCCTCTTATCACACACGTTATTGAGTCTGCTCAGCTTGATGATGGCGCATGTGTTTTCGATGATACGCCGTCCAACCCTACGGAAGTAGCGGTAGAGCAAGCGCTTACTTACCTGCGTGAAAGCAAATGTGACGGCATTATTGCCGTTGGCGGTGGTTCCAGCATTGATTTAGCTAAAGCGGTCGCCTTACTTTTTAATCATCCTGGGCCGTTACGCCAATACGCTGCGATTGAAGGCGGCGTAACAAAAATTAAAGCCGATGTGCTGCCATTAATAGCAATACCGACAACGGCAGGAACCGGTAGTGAGGTGGGAAGAGCCTCATTGATTACCATGAAAGACAACCGCAAACTTGGCTTTCTCTCTCCTTACCTGATTCCTTCGGTCGCTATTTGTGACCCTCGTTTGACGCTAGGTCTACCACCTTTTTTGACCGCCGCCACGGGTATGGATGCGATTGCTCACTGCGTTGAAACCTTTTTAAGCCCCAAAGTGAATCCTCCGGCTGAAGCGATTGCTTTAGATGGGCTGACGCGCGCTAGCAAATATCTAGTAGAGGCAGTTGAAAACGGCGAAAACTTAACGGCTAGAAATGAAATGATGATGGCGGCCCTTGAAGGCGCCATGGCTTTTCAGAAGGGGCTGGGAGCGGTGCACTCCTTATCCCATGCATTAGGCGGCCTGCACGAGTTAAAACTTCATCACGGTACGCTCAATGCTGTGTTGATGCCGACTGTGCTTAGATTTAACCAGCCCGGCTGTGAGGAAAAATATGCTTGCCTCAAAGACGCGATGGGTCTCAATCCTAACGACGATTTAGCTGAAGCATTTGAAAAGCTCAATGTGAAATTGGGGATGCCTGCTAGCTTGAGCGAAATGGGCGTCATGGAAGAGCACTTGGATCAACTGGCTCAGTGGGCATTGGAAGATCATTCCACGGCGACCAATCCGCGCGCGCCCTCTAAGGCAGACTTTTATGACATGCTCAAAGAAGCTTTCTGATAAATAGAGTTCTGTCCACTTAATAGTCCGTAAAGGAGGTCTTTGACAAGAAAAACGTAAAGTAATAAAGCATGCAGTTCCAAAAATGATAATTAATTGTAAGCAATACATTACTAAAGGAAAATGAATATGATAATTACAAACCATTCCCTTAAAACTATTTTTGCTTCAAGTATAGCCGCAGCTGTTATGACAGCGTCTGGCTCTGCCCTTGCGGATTACCCCGAACGCCCCCTTACGTTGATTGTGCCTTGGGCTGCTGGTGGTGGCACTGATGCGACGGCGCGAACTATCGCCCGTGCTCTGGAAGAAGAGCTGGGGCAGAACGTCAATGTTGTCAACCGAACAGGGGGCAGTGGCGTTGTTGGTCATACCGCCATGATTAATGCTGAGCCGGATGGTTATACGATTGGCTTGGCTACTGGCGAAGTTAACATGATGCATTGGTTGGGTTTAACTAACCTTACGTATGAAGATTTTACGCCTATTGCTCAAATCAACTACGACTTTCCAGGCATACAGGTAGCAGCCGACTCTCCTTATGAAACCCTTGAAGAGCTCCTTGAAGCGATACGCTCTGAACCTAAAGGCACGTTTACCGCTTCGGGTACTGGCCAAGGCGGTGTGTGGCATCTAGCCTTTGCTGGCTTTTTGATGGATCAAGGTATTCCCGCCGACCAAGTGATTTGGATTCCTAGTGAAGGAGCTGCACCAGCGATGACTGAGCTGGTGTCTGGGGGGATTGATATCGTACCAAGCTCGGTGCCTGAAGCCCGCTCAATGATCGAGGCCGGCCGCGTTAAGAGCTTTGCGGTAATGTCTCCAGAGCGTATACCCAGCTTCCCTGATGTTCCCACCACTAATGAATTAATCGGTAGTAGCTATCAAGTGGGCGAGTGGCGTGGAATTGCAGGGCCTAAAGGCATGGATCCAGAGGTAGTAGCAACACTTGAATCAGCACTAGAGGCTGCTTACAACAGCGATACCTATCAAGGGTTTATGAGTCAGCAAGGGTTTGGTACCGAGTGGCGTAACGCGGAAGAGTTCGGCCAACTCATGGAAGATATGGATAGCGTATTCGGTGAAATTGTTGAACAAGTTGGCTTAGCTAACTGAGGAATGACAATGCGGGATTTTTTCGCCGGAATAGCGTTCGTTATTGCTGGGATTGTTACGATCATTACTGCCCAGCAGTTTCCTACTCTACCAAGCCTGCAGTATGGACCTTCGCTTTTCCCCTCCCTCATAGGGGGGGGATTTTGCCTCGGTGGGGCTGTACTTGCCTTAAATGCATTATGGCTTAGAAAAAAAGCTGTCGCGCAAGAAGCACACGGTAATCCATCCCTAGCTGGCTCACTGCCTGAGAAAAAGAATTGGGCAATGTTGTTGCCACCAATATCTATTGTCTTTTATATCCTGGCAAGCGACTACCTTGGTGCAATGTTGACGATAATGATCATTATGTTTTTGCTGATGTTATTAAGAAAAACATCACCCTACATAGCATTGGCAACGTCTCTGGCAGTGTCGTCGGCTATTTATTTTATCTTCTCGCGCTACTTGCTCGTTCCATTGCCGCAAGGTCTTCTATTAGGGGGTAGCCTGCCATGGATATCTTAATGAATGGGGTTGGGCTGGTTTTAAATTTTGAAACCTTGCTGGTTATTTTAGCGGCGTCACTGTTTGGTATATTTGTAGGTGCAGTCCCCGGTCTTACTGCGACAATGGCAGTAGCACTATTAGTACCTTTGACTTTCTACATGGATACCATCCCGGCTATTGCTGCCATTGTAACGACATCGGCGATGGCGATCTTTGCGGGTGATATCCCGGGCACCTATCTAAATATACCGGGCACGCCTGCATCGGCTGCTTATGTAGGGGAGTCCTACGCATTAGCGAAAAAAGGCAGGGCAAGAGAGGCCTTAGGTATTAATTTAGTCTGTTCCGTTTTTGGCGGTATTTTTGGCACCATCGTTTTAATTGTTGTGGCTCAATCCCTTGCTGAGGTAGCGCTGCAGTTCAGTGCATTTGAGTACTTTTGGCTTGCGGTGCTTGGGTTAAGCTGTTCAATTTTTATTTCAGTTGGTTCTAGAACAAAAGCATTCCTCTCACTTCTTTTTGGCATTCTGCTTTCAACCGTCGGGCTTGATATGATGAGTGGTGCTCCACGTTTTACATTTGGAGTGCCCGACCTTATGGCCGGTATTAACTTTATACCCGTTATGATCGGTATGTTTGCTCTAAATGAACTGATGAGCTACTACGCTTCAAAATCTGAGAAGAAAACAATCAGTATCGTCGATAACGATAGTGTCTTCCACAATGTAACTGGGCATATTAAACGTTACTGGCGTAACATGATCCGTGGTAGCTCAATCGGCACGTTGATTGGTGCACTGCCGGGCGCGGGTGCAGATATTGCGGCCTGGATCTCGTATGGTGTGGGAAAGGGTAGGTCAAAAGAGAGTGCCAAATATGGCACCGGTAATATAGAAGGCATCATGGATGCAAGCTCCGCTAATAATTCCGGCATCAGTGGTGCGTGGGTGCCCGCTTTAGTCTTTGGGATTCCTGGTGACTCTATTACGGCCATCGTCATTGGCGTTTTATACATGAAAGGGATGAATCCTGGGCCCACTATTTTTATGGATGGGAGTGGGTTGATCTATGCGCTGTTTATGGTGTTTATTTTAGCTAACTTGATGATGCTACCTATTGGCTATATGGCTATCCGACTTTCAAAGTTTTTCATCCTAACACCCAGCCGGGTACTGATGCCCATAATATTATGCTTTTGCATTGTAGGGGCTTTCGCTATCAATAATAGCGTTGTGGATATTTGGTTAATGCTTATTGTAGGGCTAGTGGCTTATGTATTGGCTGTGAATGACTTTCCAATGGCACCAGCCATTCTTGGGTTAGTGTTGGGTTCCGTTGTTGAAAATAATTTCATGAGCGCAATGTTGCGTACCGGTGGTGACTTAACGAGCTTCTTTGCAAGACCAATCAGTGCGGGGCTTGGCATTGCGGTGATTCTACTATGGTGCTCGCCGCTTTTGATTAAAGCTTATCGCTATCAGCAGCATAAATTAGGATAGCCTGTCAGTTACTATGAAATAAGCGCAGCGAGGCAAATATGGCCTCGCTGCGCTAGATCGTAAGTCTGTTTTAGAAGACTATCGTGAAGCCATCGCTGGCTTTATTACGTTATTCACGCTTGCCATCGACCAGGC
This sequence comes from Vreelandella titanicae, assembly GCF_014697095.1. Taxonomy (NCBI): domain Bacteria; kingdom Pseudomonadati; phylum Pseudomonadota; class Gammaproteobacteria; order Oceanospirillales; family Halomonadaceae; genus Vreelandella; species Vreelandella titanicae. The sequence goes on from NZ_CP059082.1 coordinate 1,973,318, forward strand.
GCGATACTCCTGCAGGATTGCCATCACGAATAGCGTCGGGCAGTAGCCCTTCCGGCAGCGCCTGATAGCACACTGGGCGCAGGAAGCGGAAAATCGCAGCGCTACCTACTGAGGTCGTGCGTGAATCCGAGGTGGCAGGATAAGGGCCGCCATGAACCATGGCGTGGCACACTTCTACACCCGTTGGCCAGCCGTTGGCCAGGATACGTCCAGCCTTGCGCTCCAGCGTCGGCAGCAGTTGCTTGGCAGTCGCCAAGTCACCGTCATCCATCTGCAGCGTAATGGTGAGCTGGCCTTCCAACTGAGCCGCAACGCGGGCCACTTCCTGGGTGTCAGCACAGGCGATCACCAATGAAGTCGAACCGAACACCTCTTCCTGTAACGCGGGGTCACTCAGAAATGCCTCGGCTTGGGTAACGAACAGCCCGGCCTGGCAGGGGTGAGCTGTCTCACCTGCCTGGCCGCGTGCCACCTCGGTCACCTTGGCGTGGCTGGCGAGTCGGCCTACGCCCTGTTGGTAGGCATCATGGATACCCGGCGTCAGCATGGTCTGGGCAGCACTGCCCTTAACTGCTTCACCGGCCGCCGCAACAAAGGCGTCCAGTTCAGGGCCCTGAACCGCAATGACTAGCCCCGGGTTGGTGCAGAACTGCCCGGCACCCATGTTGAGTGAACCGACAAATCCCTCCGCAATCGCTTTACCGCGTGCCTTGAGGGCTTCCGGAAGTAGAAACACCGGGTTAATGGAGCTCATCTCGGCGTAAACCGGGATCGGCTGCGGCCGCGCCTGGGCGGTAGCCATGAGCGCCGTGCCGCCGTTACGTGAACCGGTAAAGCCTACTGCCTGGATGCGAGGGTCGGCAACCAGCGCCTGACCGATTTCGCGGCCCGAGCCAAACAGCAGCGAGAAAACGCCCTCAGGGAGTTCGCACTTGGCAACCGCGCGTTGAATGGCGCGCCCCACCAGCTCAGAAGTGCCGGGGTGGGCAGAGTGGCCCTTGACCACTACCGGGCAGCCGGCGGCCAGTGCGGAGGCGGTATCGCCACCGGCAACGCTAAAGGCGAGCGGGAAGTTGCTGGCACCAAACACCGCCACCGGGCCCAGGCCGATATGGCGCTGACGCAGGTCGGCGCGGGGCAGCGGCTGACGATCGGGCATGGCCGGATCGATACGTACATCCAGCCATTCACCTGCGCGCACTACCGAGGCGAACAGCCGCAACTGGCCGCAGGTACGTCCACGTTCGCCCTCTAAACGCGGGCGGGGCAGGCCGGTTTCGGCCATGGCACGCTCGATCAGCTCATCGCCGATCCCTTCGATCTCGGCGGCAATGGCTTCAAGAAAGCTGGCCCGCGCCTCTAAGGAGGTCTCGCGATAGCTATCAAAAGCCGCCTCGGCTAATGCACAGGCCTGTTCGACCTCAGTCTTGCTGCCGCCGGGGTAGGCGGGCGCCAGCGTTTCGCCGGTGGCGGGATTTACCGCATGAATGTCAGCCTGTTGGCCGCTAATGGCCTGCTGACCGATCAGTAGTTTACCTTCCAGAGTCATACTTCCTCCTGCTGGGGTGGTTAGAGTACGTTAAAGCGACTTTACGCTGATGGGCGGTGCGTCTGCTTCCACCCGTAGAGGGTTGCGCAGGGCGCGACCAAACTCATTGATTTTGATTTCAAAGCGATCACCCTCGCGCACCTTGATGCCGTCGGCGAAGCTCAGTGTCGCGGTACCGAAAAAGTGCACATGCACATCGCCGGGGCGGCGGAAGCCCGGGTATTTAAAGTGGTGATACTCCAGGTTGGCCAGGCTATGGGCCATGTTGGCCTCGCCGGTGAGAAAGGGCTTCTCCCACACTGTTTCACCACTGCGATGAATAGCGCTGGTGCCTTCCAGATGAGCAGGCAGTTCGCCGATCAACAGTTCGGGACCAAAGCTGCAGGCGCGTAGCTTGGAGTGAGCTAACCACAAGTAGTTGAAGCGCTCGGTCACGTGATCAGAAAATTCGTTGCCGAGAGCGTAGCCGACCCGCCAGGGCTGGCCGTCATCACCAATCACATAGAGGCCCGCCAACTCAGGCTCCTCGCCCGCATCTTCGGCGAAGGCGGGGGATGGAATCTCTGCTTCTGGCGCCACCACACACTGGCCATCGCCTTTGTAGAACCACTCCGGCTGTGCACCTACCTGGCCTGCATCGGGTTTGCCGCCCTCCACACCCAGCTTGAACATGCGCATGGAGTCGGTCATATCTTCTTCAGCAGCTTGGGCTTTAGCGTGCATCGCCGAGCGGGTGTCGGCACTGCCCAGGTGGGTAAGGCCGGTGCCGGTGACCAGGCAGTGGGCCGGGTCGGTATGGGTCAGCGGGGGTAGCAACTGTTTAGTGTCGACCAGCGCTTGATAATCCAGGCGTGTGTCGGTCAATGCTTCCGTCAGCATGTCGCTAAGTGGCTTGCCGGCGGCAATGGCCCGATTGGCCAGGGTGTAGGTGTCGCAGTCGAGCAGTCTGACCTGCTCTTCGCTTTCGACCAGGGCGGCGCGAACCTGGCCCTGGTGGTCACACTGAATCAGTCGCATGGCGGTCTCCTTATGCAGAGTCAGTCAATAGTGTAGCGGTCATCATAGTGGCCAAATGGCCAGTTGCGGCCACATCAATAGCGCCGCGAGTACGCACAGCTGAATGGCCATAAAGGGTAGTACGGACAGGTAAATATCCTTGAGGCTGATATCCGGCGGTGCCACGCTTTTAAGGTAGAAGGCGGCGGGCCCAAAGGGTGGCGACAGGAACGATACCTGCATATTCACGGCGAATAGAATGCCGAACCAGATCGGATCGAAACCGAGCTGAATAACGATGGGTAGAAAGATCGGCAGAGCCAGCATGGCGATCCCGATCCAGTCTAGGAATAGCCCCAGCACGAGCATAATCGCCATCATCACCAGAATGATCACAATGGGCGCTACATCGAGTCCCAGGATCAAGCTCGAAACAAAGCGGTTGCCGCCCATTAAATTATAGACGCCCACCAGGGCGGCGGCGCCGATGCCGATCCAGATGATCATGCCGCAGGTATTCATGGTCTGCCCAAGGCTATGGTGCAACATGCCCGGGGTGAATTCGCCGCGAACAATAGTGGCGAGGAGTACACCGAAAACACCCATGGCCGCGGCTTCGGTGACCGAGGCGATACCACCGTAGATAGTGCCCAGCACTAAAAAAGCGATCAGCCCTGGCAACAGAATGGCCTTAACCGCGTCCAGCTTAGTGGCGAAAGGGTTATCTTGGGTATCTCTATCTAACGGCGGGCCCAGTGCGGGATTTCTCAGGCAGCGCACCAGCACATAGGCAATGTAGCAACCCATCAAAATCACCGCTGGCGTCACGGCTGCGGCGAACAGGTCGGCAATCGATACGCTGGCGATCAGACCGTAGATAATCAGCACGATTGAGGGCGGCATCATGGTGCCCAGGGCGCCCCCGGCACACACCACCCCAATAGAGAGGTGTTTGTCGTAGCCCAGGCGGAGCATTTGGGGCAGCGCCAGAATCCCCAGCAGCACGATCTCACCACCGATAATGCCCGAAAGAGCGGCCAGGAAGAACGCTACCACGATGGTCTGCACCGCCACGCCACCCGGCAGGCGGCCGGCGAAGACGCGCATGGCGTTGAACAGGTCTTTGGCGATTCCGGAGCGATCCAGCAGTGATGCCATCAACACGAACATGGGCACCGCCACCAGCGAATACTCGGTGATAAACCCATAAACGCGGCTGGTGACCAGGGGTAGCGCCGCCTCACCGAACCAGCCGAAGGTGAACGCCATCGCTACCAGGCCGGTGATAAACGCCAGCGGCAGACCGGTGACCAGTAGCGCGAAAATGGCCCCGACCATGAGGATCGTTGCGGTTGAAATATCCATCAGCGCGCCTCCTCGATGTTGGCAGCGGGTTTCGCTTTAATCGATTCCCACAGATGCAGGCAGGCCTGTAGCGTCATCAACACCAGGGCAAACAGAATCATGCCCTTGACCATGGCGGGAAAGGGCGGATTCCAAGAGGTGCCGGAGCGCTCCAGCGACCACTCACCGAGCGGGTTATGCGAAGCTCCCCAGAACATATGAAAGGCGGCATAGCTCATTGTCAGGCAGAAAATCAGGGTGAGCAGGTCGTTGAAACGGTCCATCCAGCATTTCAACCTGGGCCCGGCGCTGTCGTAAAGCACCTTGACGCGGATATGGCTATTGCGCGCCATGGCCGCTGGACCGCCCAATACAAAGATAACGGCGATCAGAAACACGACGGTTTCGTGTACCCAGGAGGTGGGGTTGTTGAAACCGTAGCGCATAAAGACTTCGACGACGCTGATGCCCATCGCGACCAGCACGAGCCAGGAAACGGCACGGCCGCCCCGTGCAATTAAGCGGTCTAAAGCATTACGTTCGGGAGACACCTCCTCCACCGTTTCGAGGATCTCGGGGAGATCCTGGGTATTCGGCGCAGGGGTTTGATTGTCAGGCGTTTTTTGGGACATGGCGCGACTCTACGCGCAACGCTCGGGGTGTTTGCCCGAGCGCTGCGTTGGTTAGATTAATGAGGCCGGTTGTGAGCAGAGAGTTGAGAGCACAGAGTTAGAGCAGATTGCGCGAGCGCAAAAAGGCGGTCGCCGAGTCATAAATCTTCTGAGTCATCTCATTTTCACCCGCCCACTCTTGCCACTCCTGCTCAGCCGCGGTGCGGAATTTCTGACGCTCTTCTTCGGGCAAGTTGAAGGGGTGAACGTCTGGGTCATCCTGAAGCCGCTGCAGGGTCTCAATATCCTGCTCCTTGAGGCGGGCAATCAGGTCGTAGGCCATGCCATCAAAGGCGGTATTGAGGGTCGTCTGTAGCTCCTCGGGCAAGCCATCCCAGATGTCTTTATTGATCGACACAGCGATCATGGGCATGGAGTGAAAGCCAGGGTAGAGCGGGTAGGGGGCGAAAGCGTGCAGACCCATGGCGTCGTTATTCGAGAGCACCGTGGAGTCCGCGGCGTCGATCACGCCTTTTTCCAGACCGGTATACACCTCAGAGCCCGGCAGGTTGACGGGCGTGGCGCCAATGCGCTCGAAGATGTTGTACACCATGCCTTGAGGGGCACGGATTTTTAACCCTTCAAAGTCGGCGATGGATTCGATGGGCACCGTGGAGGGTACCGACTCCAGCGGAAAGGTCGCTGCGCTGATCAAATGGGCGCCATAGGGTTCGACCAGTTCGTTGTAAAGCTCTTCACCGCCGCCGTATTTCATGTACTCCAGGAAATCGTAGGGGTTCTGCCAGGCACCGACAAGGTTGCCGAGCATACCAAAAGCCGGATCCTGGCCAGAGAAGTAGCTTGGGTCGGTCATATGACCCTGCAGAATCCCTGAGCTAACGGCGGTCAATGTCTCAGTAGGGCCAACCACGGAATTAATCGGCATTACCTCGATTTCAACACGGCCATCAGTCATTGCCGTAATGCGCTCGGCCCACTCTTGTTTGATCTTAAAGCTGGGTTCGCCCGAGGTTTCTGACGCCTGAAATTTCCATTCGTACTCGGCTGCCTGGGCCGCAGAGAGGCCCAGCAGTAGCACGGAACCAGTGAGTAGCGAGCTGTATTTCGATTTGAGCATAGCACTATTCCTCAAGTTTTTTGTTGTGGAGAGCGTGGTGGTTAACGCTGTAATGCAACGGGCCAATGACCCACGTGGGAGGGTAATGTTGAACATTAAGAGCAATTGTTCAACATATACTTTTGTATGGTCGACTAGATTGACGGGGTAGTTTAGTGTCTTGCGCATTCGGCACCCACTCTCGACGCCAACTCTCAGGTCGTCAGCCGTCACCGAACTAAAACAAGGAGTTAACCTCATGGGCCAACGTCAACGTCCGCTGCGCAGTGCTGAATGGTTTGGCACGGCTGATAAGAACGGTTTTATGTACCGCAGTTGGATGAAAAACCAGGGCATTCCCGACCATGAGTTTCAGGGCAAACCGATCATCGGTATCTGCAACACCTGGTCGGAGCTCACACCTTGCAATGCGCACTTTCGTAAGTTGGCGGAGCACGTGAAGCAGGGCGTGCTGGAAGCGGGGGGCTACCCGGTGGAGTTCCCGGTGTTCTCCAACGGCGAATCCAACCTGCGCCCCACCGCGATGTTTACCCGCAACCTGGCCAGCATGGACGTGGAGGAAGCGATTCGCGGCAACCCCATCGATGCGGTGGTGCTGCTGGTGGGCTGCGACAAAACTACCCCGGCGCTACTGATGGGTGCGGCGAGCTGCGATATTCCCACCATCGTGGTCACCGGCGGACCAATGCTCAACGGCAAGCACAAGGGCAAGGACATTGGTTCCGGCACCGTGGTCTGGAAGCTCTCCGAGCAGGTCAAGGCGGGTGAGATTTCGCTGCACGACTTTATGGCCGCGGAAGCCGGCATGTCCCGCTCCGCCGGTACCTGCAACACCATGGGCACCGCCTCCACCATGGCCTGCATGGCCGAGTCGCTGGGCACCTCGCTGCCGCACAATGCAGCGATTCCGGCGGTGGACTCCCGCCGCTACGTGCTGGCGCACCTTTCGGGTAACCGGATTGTCGAGATGGTCAACGAAGACCTGCGGCTCTCCAAGATCCTTACCAAGGAAGCTTTCGACAACGCCATCCGTACCAACGCCGCCATTGGCGGCTCCACCAATGCGGTGATTCACCTCAAGGCGATTGCCGGACGGATTGGTGTGGATCTGACCCTGGACGACTGGAGCCGAGTGGGGCGCGGCACGCCCACGGTGGTCGATCTACAGCCCTCGGGGCGGTTCTTGATGGAGGAGTTCTACTACGCCGGTGGCCTGCCCGCGGTGCTTAGACGCCTGGGTGAGGCCGACCGGCTGCCCTTCAAAGACGCCTTGACCGTCAACGGCAAAACCCTGTGGGAAAACGTCCAAGACGCGCCACTGTATAACGACGAAGTGATTCGCCCGCTGGATAATCCGCTCACCGCGGACGGCGGCATCTGCGTGGTGCGCGGCAACCTCGCCCCTAATGGCGCGGTGTTAAAGCCCTCGGCAGCCACGGCCGAACTCATGCAGCACCGAGGTCGTGCGGTGGTGTTCGAGGACTTCGACGACTACAAGGCGCGCATCAACGACCCGGACTTGGACGTGGAAGCCAACGACATACTGGTCATGAAGCACTGCGGCCCACGTGGTTATCACGGCATGGCCGAGGTGGGCAATATGGGCCTGCCGCCCAAGATCCTCGCCCAGGGCATTACCGACATGGTGCGCATCTCCGACGCCCGCATGAGCGGTACCGCCTACGGCACTGTGGTACTACACGTCGCCCCCGAAGCCGCTGCCGGTGGCCCGCTAGCCGCCGTGCGTAACGGTGACTGGATCGAGCTCGACTGCGAAAGTGGCCGGCTGCATCTGGAACTCAGCGACGAAGAACTGGCCTCGCGCCTGGCCGAAAGTGACCCCACTGCCGCCTCAACGCTGATTGCCAGCCAGGGCGGCTACCGCCAGCTGTATATCGAGCGGGTGCTTCAAGCCGACGAAGGCTGCGACTTCGACTTCCTGGTCGGCTGTCGGGGGGCTGATGTGCCGCGGCACTCGCATTAACTGGACTGAGCAATCACTTCCCGCAGAGTGCTCATTAATGCGGCGGCACCGGGGGAGAGTCGCTGGTGGCGTAAGCTCACCAGCCCATAGGGCTGAACGCTTAGCGCCTCGCTAAATGGCAGTAGATGAAAACGCTGCGGTGGGCAGAGCAGGTCAGCGGCTTCCCGTGTAGTCACCGTGATGGTATCGGATTTGTCGACGAGGGCCAGCGACAGCAGCAGGTCAGCGGTATCGACGATCTGGCGGGGCGGCGCGACCTGATGGTGCAGAAATAGGCTATCCACCCGCTGGCGCATCAACGCGCCAGCGGGCTGCAGCGACCAAGGGAAGCACGCCATATCAGCAAGGCTCAGCGTTTGTTTATCGGCTAATGGATGCCCTTGGCGGCACACAAAGCAGAGTTCCTCCTCGCCAATCTCCTCGAAGACAAAGCGCTCGGCATCGACGCCTGCGGGTATGCGAGTAATCGCGAAATCCAGTTCGCCTTCCAGTAGGCGTGGTACCAGCACTTTGCTGACATCCACATCTACGCTGATTTTTAGCCCTGGCCGGTCGCGGTGCACCCGTTCGATGGCGCTGGTGAGCAGCGTAACCGCTGGCGCCATTACCGTGCCGACGGCTACCGTGCCGGCACTGCCCTCGCCGAGAGCGTTTAGCTCCTCACCGGTGTGGCGTAGCGCTGAGAGCATGCTGTGGGCGTGGCGAATCATAATTTCGCCATACCAGTTAGGCGTTAGCCCACGGGGGTGGCGATCGAACAGCCGAATACCCAGGTTGGCTTCCAGGTCGCTGAGCAGTTTTGAGGCGGCGGGTTGGCTCATATTGAGCTGAGCCGCCGCGCGGTGCAGGTTGCGCTGCTCGTCCAGGGCTAAAAATAGCTGAAAATGACGCAACTTTAGTCGCACGTCTAAAAACCAGTTTTCGCCGAGAATGCCCATGGCATAAGCCTCGTGTTGTTATTGATACTTAGAAGTATATCGATAGTGAGGCATTTGTATATTGGTTGGTTATGCCAGACATGGCTACTGTAGTGTCTGTATCGGTCATGATGAACTGTGGTAACTCACTGAGTTTTCTGACCAAGCCTAACAACAATAATTTAGCAACAAAGTATGCCTCCAGGAGGAAGCTCATGCCTCTCATGTACAGCCAACGATTAAGAAATGGTTCACCTTTTCTGCTCGGTGCAATTGCCGCGGTACTGTTGGCAAACACTGCACAAGCCCAGAGCAGTTCTGAAGCCAGCGCGAGCAGCAGCGTCAGCAGTGGTATCCAAACGTCGGTGTTTGGTCATCTACCCGATGGTCGCCAGGTGGATGTCTATCAACTTACCAACGCCAATGGTATCGAGCTGCGGGTGACCAATTACGGTGGCATCATTCTGTCGCTGAAAACCCCTGATATGGACGGTAAGTTTGACGATATAGCGCTGGGCTTTGACTCTTTGGAAGCCTACCTCTCCGATGAGTACCGTCAGGCCAATCCTTACTTCGGTGCCATTATTGGTCGTTACGGCAACCGTATTGCGGGTGGGCAATTCTCCCTCGATGGAGAAACCTATTCATTGGCTACCAACGATGGCAGCAACCACCTGCATGGCGGCGACCAGGGATTCGATAAAGTGCTATGGCAGGCCGAACCATTCGAGAGTGACGCAGGCAATGGATTGGTACTGCGCTATACCAGTGAGGATGGCGAAGAGGGCTACCCCGGTAAGTTGGAGAGCGAAGTTACCTATACGCTGACCGATAATGACGAGCTGATGGTGGATTATCGGGCGGTAACCGATAAAGCCACCCCGATTAACCTAACCCAGCACAGCTACTTCAACCTAAAGGGTGAGGGTAGCGACACCATTCTCGATCATCAGCTGATGATCAATGCCCCTGAGTTTACCCCGGTCAATGACACCTTGATTCCAACCGGTGAGATCCGCTCGGTGGAGGGCACGCCGTTTGACTTCACCCAGGCGACGCCCATTGGCGAACGGATCGAGCAGGAGAACGAGCAGCTTGCCTTTGGTGGCGGTTATGACCACAACTTTGTGCTTGCCCGCGATAACGCTGCATCAGATGAGCTGGTCTTGGCTGCCAAAGTATGGGAGCCCCAAAGCGGACGCCTGGTGGAAATCACCACCACCGAACCCGCGATCCAATTCTATTCCGGCAACTTCCTTAACGGCGACCTGACCGGCAAGCAGGGCCAGGCCTACGGGCACCGCTCCGGCTTTGCGCTGGAAACTCAGCACTACCCTGACTCTCCCAATCAAGAGGCGTTTCCCAGCACGATCCTAGAGCCGGGCGAGACTTATCGCTCACGCACGGTCTATCGCTTTTCCGCGCAGCAAGACCTGGGCTCGTAATCTCGATTCATCATTACTATTACCAACCGTCAGTGGTTAGTAATCAAAAATATCAATAAAAACAACTCTCAAAATAGCAGGAGTACAACAATGAAATTGACGACAACATTTACCCGTTTAGCACTTGGTAGCGCGATTATGCTGGCCTCACTAGGGTCAGTACAGGCCCAGGAAGACGAGGTGAAGATTGGCTTTATCGTTAAAAAGCCGGAGCAGGCGTGGTTCATTAACGAACAGGAGGCGGCTACTGAAGTAGGCGAAGAGCTCGGCTTCGAAGTGGTACGCCTTGGCGGCGAAGATGGCCAAGAGGTGCTTAGCGCTATTGATAACCTCTACTCCCAAGGCGCTGAAGGGTTCGTAATCTGCCCGCCAGACGTACGCTTGGGGCCAGCGATTATGAACCGTGCTAACCAGTACGGCATGAAAGTAGTCACTGTGGATGACCAGTTTGTTAACTCAAGCGGTGAGCCCATGGAGGGCGTGCCGCACCTGGGTATGTCGGGCACCAAAATTGGGCGTCAGGTGGGCGAAGCCATTAATGCCGAAATGGAAGCGCGCGGCTGGAACCCCGAAGAGGTAGCCGCGCTGCGGATCACCAACAATGAACTACCGACCGCCGTTGAGCGTACCGACGGCGCCACCGAGGCGCTGATAGCCGCGGGATTCCCAGAAGATAATATTTTCGACGCGCCTCAGCAGAGCACCGACACCAGTGGGGCTTTCTCTGCCGCCTCTCCGGTGCTTTCCCAGCGCGGCGATTATGAGCACTGGGTGATCTATGCCCTTAACGAAGAGAGCGTGCTGGGTGGTGTTAGGGCTACCGAGCAGTATGGCTTAGCGCCTGAAGATGTGATCGGCGTGGGTATCAATGGCTCCGGCGCCGCCTTTGCGGAATTCTCCCGGGATAACCCCACCGGTTTCCACGGTACGGTAGCGGTGAGCTCCACCATGCACGGCCGTCAGACTGCTGAAGATCTCTACCGCTGGATTAGCGAGGATCAAGAACCACCGGCCAATACCGAAACCTCCGGCACGCTAATGACGCGGGAAAACTGGCAGGAAGTGCGCGCCGCGCTTGGTCTGTAACGGTAAGTCTCTGCGGGAGTAATGAAGCATGTCTGATGCTTATCTACGGTTCGACGCGATTAGTGTCGTTTTCCCTGGCGTGCGCGCGCTGGATGGGGTGAGTTTCTCCGCCCACGCCGGTCAAGTGCATGCCTTAATGGGCGAGAACGGCGCGGGTAAATCCACCTTGCTCAAGGTGCTAAGCGGCGTTAACCGGGTGGCCGAAGGGGCACTGTGGATCGATGGCCAGCGCTATGTATTCAACAATGCCCGAGAGGCGCTGCGGGAAGGCATTGCGATTATTTACCAGGAGTTGACGCTCTCACCCAATATGTCGGTGGCCGAAAACCTGCTGCTGGGTCAACTGCCCACGCGGCAGGGGTTTGTTGACCGTCGCCGGTTGAAGGAAAAAGCGTTGGCGATACTGGCTGATCTTGGCGAGGGGGAGATCCACCCCTCGACCAAGGTGCGCGAGCTCTCCATCGGCCAGCAGCAGATGATCGAGATTGGCCGTGCGCTGCTGCGAGACGCCAAGGTTATCGCGTTCGATGAGCCCACCAGTAGTCTCTCTATTCAGGAGATTCGCCAGCTAAAACGTATCGTCCAACGACTGCGTGATGAAGGGCGGGTGGTGCTCTACGTGACGCATCGCATGGAGGAGGTGTTTGAGATGTGCGATGCGGTCACCATCTTCCGCGATGGCCAGCATATACGCACCCATGAGGATATGTCGGCGCTCAATCACGACCTGTTAGTGAGTGAAATGGTGGGCCGGGATATCGACGATGTTTATGGCTATCGACCCCGCGAGCATGGCGATTTGATCCTAAACGTCGAGAACATACAGGGGCGCGGTCTCAATGCGCCGGTGAGCTTTTCCGTCAAGCGCGGTGAAGTGTTCGGGTTGTTCGGCCTGGTGGGCGCCGGGCGTAGTGAACTACTGCGGCTGGTCTGTGGGGTCGAGTCTCCCAAGGCTGGCAGCGTGCAGTTCAACGGCGAATCGCGACGTTTCAAAAGCCCGCAAGATGCCATTCGCGCTGGTATCGCCATGTGCCCGGAGGATCGTAAGTCCCAGGGTATCTTTCCGGTGGCGAGTGTGGCCGACAACCTCAATATCAGCTGTCGGCGCTTTTTCAAACGCTGGGGTATGTTCCGCCACCCCGGTCGTGAACGGCGCAATGCCGAGTCGTATATCCAGCAACTCAGCGTCAAGACACCGGGCCCACGTACGCCGATCGGCAAACTTTCCGGCGGTAACCAGCAGAAGGTGATTCTGGCCCGCTGGCTCGCCGAGGAGATCGATCTATTTGTGATGGACGAGCCAACCCGCGGCATCGACGTCGGCGCGCGGCGGGATATTTACTCGCTGCTCTACGACCTGGCCGAACAGGGCAAAAGCGTGGTGGTGATCTCCAGTGACCTGGCGGAAGTCAGCTCGATTTGCGACCGCATCGCCGTGATGCGCGATGGTGAGCTGGTGGAAGTAGTGCCGCGGGAATCGGCTACGCCGGAACGTCTGTTGGGCTTGGCGCTACCCGCCTAAGTGTCAGCTTTTTTAAGGTTTCCAAGATATTTCGTTCTTAGAGAACAAATTCAGGACAAACATCATGACAACGAACAACGCAACCCAAGGTGAGACGACACCTGCCCGCCCAGCGGGGCGCCAGGGGCTGATCAAACCGCTGCGCACGCTGCTGGATACCTCGGGATTGATCGCGATTTTTCTGCTCCTGTTTATCGCTCTAGCGGTACTCATCCCTGATTTTCTGACCGGCCGCAACATGGTCGGGCTACTGCTTTCGATCACCCTGATCGGCAGTTTGGCCACCACCATGATGCTGGTGCTGGCACTGGGTGAGGTGGATCTCTCCGTGGCCTCTACGGTGGCCTTTGCGGGGGTAGTCGCAGCGGTGGTGACCTCCAGTACCGGTAGCGTGTTTATCGGCGTGATCGGTGGCATTGTCGCTGGGGGCGCGGTGGGCGCTTTTAACGGCCTGGTAATTGCCAAGTTCGGTATTAACTCGCTGATTGCCACCCTGGCAGCAATGGAGTTTGTACGCGGGCTGGCCTATATCACCTCCGGCGGCGACGCGGTAATGATCACCGTGCCGGGTTTCTTTGACCTGGGCAGTGCCTCGTTCCTCGGCCTAACCCTGCCGGTCTGGACCATGCTGGCCTGTTTCGTGATCTTTGGTGTGGTGCTCAACATGACCGCTTTCGGGCGCAATGTGCTGGCCACTGGGGGGAACTCGGAAGCCGCCGCGCTTGCCGGGGTTAATGTTCGCCGCCTCAAGATTATTGTTTTCGGCCTCCAGGGCGTAGTGGCGGGTGTCGTCGGTGTACTGCTAGCTTCACGCATGGGGCTGGGCGACCCCAATACCTCCATGGGCCTGGAACTGGCGGTGATTTCCGCCTGTGTGCTGGGCGGTGTGGCGCTATCCGGTGGCGTTGCCACCATTACCGGTGTGGTGGTCGGTGTGCTGATTATGGGCTGCGTCCAGAACGCCATGGGGCTGCTCAACGTCCCCACCTTTTACCAGTACCTGGTGCGTGGCGCGATTCTGCTGCTGGCGGTGATGTTTGACCGCTGGAAACAGACCCGTCGTCAGCGGGCCTGACGCTTAAGCCGTTACCCCTTTATTAGTTGGTCACTTTCTTTCCGGTTTGTACGGAGGCTTTGTTATGTCTGATCGTCAGCGCCCATTACGCTCTGCCCAGTGGTTCGGCACCGCCGACAAGAACGGCTTTATGTACCGCAGTTGGATGAAAAACCAGGGCATTCCCGACCATGAGTTTCAGGGCAAACCGATCATCGGTATCTGCAACACCTGGTCGGAGCTCACACCTTGCAATGCGCACTTTCGTAAGTTGGCGGAGCACGTGAAGCAGGGCGTGCTGGAGGCGGGGGGCTACCCGGTGGAGTTCCCGGTGTTCTCCAACGGCGAATCCAACCTGCGCCCCACGGCGATGTTTACCCGCAACCTGGCTAGCATGGACGTGGAAGAAGCGATTCGCGGCAACCCCATCGATGCGGTGGTGCTGCTGGTGGGCTGCGACAAAACTACCCCGGCGCTACTGATGGGCGCGGCGAGCTGCGATATTCCCACCATCGTGGTCACTGGCGGGCCGATGCTCAACGGTAAGCACAAAGGTAAGGATATCGGCTCCGGCACCGTGGTCTGGAAGCTCTCCGAGCAGGTCAAGGCGGGTGAGATTTCACTTCACGACTTTATGGCCGCCGAGGCGGGCATGTCCCGTTCTGCAGGCACCTGCAACACCATGGGCACCGCCTCCACCATGGCCTGCATGGCCGAGTCGCTGGGCACCTCGCTACCCCATAATGCCGCCATCCCTGCGGTGGACTCCCGCCGCTACGTGCTGGCGCACCTTTCGGGTAACCGGATTGTCGAGATGGTCAACGAAGACCTGCGGCTCTCCAAAATCCTCACCAAGGAAGCCTTCGATAACGCCATCCGTACCAACGCCGCCATCGGCGGCTCCACCAACGCAGTGATTCATCTCAAGGCCATTGCTGGGCGGATTGGTGTGGATTTGACCCTGGACGACTGGAGCCGAGTGGGGCGCGGCACGCCCACGGTGGTCGACCTGCAGCCCTCGGGGCGTTTTCTGATGGAAGAGTTCTACTACGCCGGTGGCCTGCCCGCGGTGCTCAGGCGTCTGGGTGAGGCCGACCGGCTGCCCTTCAAAGACGCCTTGACCGTCAACGGCAAAACCCTGTGGGAAAACGTCCAGGACGCCCCGCTGTACAACGACGAAGTGATTCGCCCGCTGGATAATCCGCTCACCGCGGACGGCGGCATCTGCGTGGTGCGCGGCAACCTCGCCCCTAATGGCGCGGTGTTAAAGCCCTCGGCAGCCACGGCCGAACTCATGCAGCACCGAGGTCGTGCGGTGGTGTTCGAGGACTTCGACGACTACAAGGCGCGCATCAACGACCCGGACTTGGACGTGGAAGCCAACGACATACTGGTCATGAAGCACTGCGGCCCACGTGGTTATCACGGCATGGCGGAGGTGGGCAATATGGGCCTGCCGCCCAAGATCCTCGCCCAGGGCATTACCGACATGGTGCGCATCTCCGACGCCCGCATGAGCGGCACCGCCTACGGCACCGTGGTACTGCACGTAGCGCCCGAAGCCGCTGCCGGTGGCCCGTTGGCCGCGGTACGCAACGGTGACTGGATCGAGCTCGACTGCGAAAGTGGCCGGCTGCATCTGGAACTCAGCGACGAAGAACTGGCCTCGCGCCTGGCCGAAAGTGACCCCACTGCCGCCTCAACGCTGATTGCCAGCCAGGGCGGCTACCGCCAGCTGTATATCGAGCGGGTGCTTCAAGCCGACGAAGGCTGCGACTTCGACTTCCTGGTCGGCTGTCGGGGGGCTGATGTGCCGCGGCACTCGCATTGATGGTCATTCGAAGATCCTGAGGTAGCGCCAAAAGGGTCGCGAGCTAAAGCTACCTCCCTCGGGGGCAATTATCAGCCTGGCAGAGATAGCTCCACGCAGAGTGACGAAGAGCTTAAAAAAGAGGACGCGCAATGACCGCCAGGTTGACCGACAAGCATATTCTGGTAACCGGTGCTGCCACCGGCATCGGCCGCGCCATTGCCGAGGCCTGCGTCCGCGAGGGTGCCACGGTCGCCTTGCTGGATAGAGACGGTGATAACGTCGAGAGGCTGGCAGCGCAACTGCGCAGCGAAGGACACAATGCTCAGGCGTTGGTGGCAGATATTGCTGATCGCGCAATGGTGGACGCCGCCGTGGCGAAGGCACGGGAGATTAACGGGCCCTTGACCACCTTGGTTAATAACGCCGGAATGAATGTCTTCCATGATCCACTCGCCATGCCGGATGACGCCTGGCAACTTTGCCTAGCGGTCGATCTGGAAGGTGCCTGGTTCTGTAGCCGGGCGGTGTTGCCGGACATGTTGGCGCAGGGCGACGGTGCCATTATCAACATCGCCTCCACCCACAGCTTCTCGATTATTCCCGGTTGTTTTCCCTACTCGGTAGCCAAGCACGGCTTGATTGGCTTAACCCGATCGCTCGGCATTGAATACGCACCGCGGGGCGTGCGGGTCAATGCCATCGCGCCGGGCTATATTGCCACCTCGGCGGTAGAGGCGCATTGGCAGTCCTTCGATGACCCCGTCGCGGCTAAGGCACGCATCGAAGCCTTGCTGCCACCAGGGCGGTTAGGGCAACCCGAGGAAGTCGCCATGACGGTGGTCTTCCTGGCTTCAGATGAGGCCCCCTTTATCAACGCCAGTTGCCTGACTATCGACGGAGGCCGCAGCGTGGTTTATCACGACTGACAGTTGTTATGGTCGTTGAGTGCTTGCAAGGAATATCTGGATATTAGTGGCGTGAATAGAGTTTAGGCTGTATCCACGGGTTTAAACGTTAGTGCTTAATTTTCCTTCAGCGAGCTCAATCTCTTGAGTAGATTGTCTTGGAAGAAATATTCCTTTTATACAATCTGGATTAATGATGGCAAGTTGAATATGGTTTTCAGAAAAAAACTTGGCTCCATCGTATAGTGGATCGCCTTCGATAAACGCGGCTCTAACAGAGTCAAAGGGTTCACCCTGTTCCTTGGCTAATGCACATGCATAACGGATTACAGCACAGTCAAGCTCACGGGCTTTAAAATCAAAATCTGTTTTTCCAAACGATCTATTCTCAGGCAGTGGTGTACCTTCTGCCTCTAAATCGTCTTTTAGCTGCTGATAAGCTTCTTTAAGAAAATCATTATATTTTTGGTCAAGCAAATCCAGACAGTTGCCGAGCTCAATTACTGCGCCCAGTACAAAGGGATCTTTAACATTAGAAGCAGCCCGCTGGCTATCTTGAAGGGCATACTGATGCGCTCTTTCAAGATTATTTTCCCAAAAGTAAACGCCATTGCCCAGCCAATCATACTTATTATTACTGTGTTTGAATTCAGATTTTTGGTTCAGGATACTGATGGCAATATCTTTATCTAACCCATGAAAACCATAAACAATTGTCGGTTTTGATGAATACATTAGGTCTTAACGTGTGCCGTATGGTTGCCTTTAGACTTAGATGGACTGAAAAAACGCTTATCAAGACGTCCTTGTGAATCAAGGATGTGCGCATCTTTAAGCAATTTCATTCTTTGCTCATGAGTGCGGTTCTGCCCAGCTGCCTTAACTTTTTGTGTCAATTGATGAATAGACATAAAATACTCCCTTGTACATTTTCATGCTAATCGACCTTTTGGCTACAGGCAAGTAGCTGATCCAGACTTAGCCTGGCTATCTAACAGCGTCTCGCCATCGGTGGCATTTAGCGCCATGGTGATGCCTCCCATGCAGGTCATGTCGCGATCCCAGGCGCAGTGTTCGATGCGGGTGGTGCCCATCAGTTCGGCCACTAGGGCATCGTCAATGGCGGTGTGCATGGCGGCTTGCATGGCGTCAAAGCCGCGCACGCCGGAGCCGGTAATCAGCACTAGATCGGGGTTGAAGAGCGCCAGCACATTGGCAATGCCGAACCCCAGCGCCCGCCCAGCCTCGGCGTAAATACGCTGGGCTGTCGGGTCGCCTTTTAATGCTAACTGTGTCAGCGCCTGCATCTGCTGCTCTGAGGGGTGTGCGCTGTCGCCGGAGGGAAGCGCTAAATGATCCGCGGCGGCGCGATAGAGCGCATAATCGCTAGTGTAAGCTTCAATGCAGCCCCGTCGCCCGCAGGCGCACAGGGCGCCATCGGGTTGGTATTTGCTGTGCCCAAACTCCGCCGCTGAGCCATTGGCACCTAGAAAGGGCACGCCGTTAATCAATACCGACATACCGATACCGTAGCCCAGCATAATGACCACCAAGTTGGGGCAGTCTGCATAGGCGGGCTGTGCCGCTAGAACGCTGGCGATGCAGTTGGCATCGTTTTCCAGCAGTACGCTGCAGTGAAAACGCTCCGCTAATCGCGTCGATATCGGTGCGTTACGAAAGCTTAAAGCGGGGGACCAGATAATCGTACCGCTTTGCGACGAGACTACCCCCTGCACTGCCAAACAGATCCCCGCCAAGCGTTGAAATCCCTTTAGCTGTTGCGCGCAAACAGTGCTGATCTTCTCTTCCAGCAGCGCTTCCAGGTCGTCGGCGCTCAGCGTCAGGGTGGGCACTGCGTGGTGTTCGCTTTGGCGTACCTGACCCGAAAAATCGCCCACCACCAACTGGATCTCATTGATCGATAGCTTGATACACACCACGCAGGCGGCATTAGGGTCGAGTTCAATCAAGGTTTTTGGTCGGCCACGCCCGGTGGGGCGGGGTGTTTCGGGTGGCCGTTCCGTGATCAACCCCTGCTGGAGTAGTTCGGCGCTGATCGAGGTGACGGTGGCAGAGCTAATGCCATTGAGTGCGCCTAGGTCGATGCGTGCCACCGATCCTTGGTCACGCAGAGTGCGTATCACCGCCAGGGTGTTGTCGAGGCGGCTAGTATCAGTCGACGGAAGGGCCATAGGGTCGCCGTTATAGTTCGTGTTGAAAAAAAGCAGTGCTGCACATTGCTGAGCGCTCTCATCGTGGGGTGTGAGCGCAATTGTCAAAATACGACCTAAGTTGCATATGCAAATATTTATTTTAGCACCTAAAGTAAATCAAGCATCAACCTAAATCAATCGATGTTGATAAGCCCCCAACACAATAACAACAGACTTCATCAGGTGGCCTCATGCTGTTATCAGCGCGCAAACTCTGCCGCTCGTTTGGCGAAAACCAAGTGTTATTCGACGTTGATCTCGACCTGCAGGCGGGCGAAGTGCACGCCTTGCTGGGTGAGAACGGCGCCGGTAAATCGACCCTGGTAAAAATCCTGGCCGGTTACCTTCGCCCCACCTCCGGTGAGGTCCTGGTGGACGGCAGCCAACGGCACTATCGCTCCAGCGGTGAGGCAGAGGCCGACGGCGTGGTGATGATTCACCAGGAGTTGGCACTGGCGGAACAGCTCAGCGTAGAGGAGAACATCTTCTTGGGCCGCGAACTGCGCCGTGGAGTGTTTCTGGATCGACGAGCCATGCGGGAACGCAGCCGGACGGCACTGTTGGAGCTCGAAACCGACGTTGATCCACGTGCTCGAGTGAAAGACCTTAGCACCTCTGATCAGCAGATGGTGGAGATCGCCAAGGCGATCACCCGGGATGTGCGCGTGCTGATTATGGACGAGCCCACCGCCACACTGACGGAAAACGAAGTATCGGTGCTATTCGCACTCATCGACCGTTTGCGCCAACGTGGTGTGGCGATTCTGTATATCTCCCACAAGCTGCGTGAAATTGAGCAGATTGCCGACCGCGTGACGGTATTGCGCGACGGACATTTGGTCGATAGCGGCTCCATGACTGGACGCAGCAAGGAGGAGTTGGCACGGCTGATGGTGGGGCGTGAGATCACTGAAATGTACCCACCGCGTACGCATCTCCCCTCCGATGCGCCGGTGGTGCTGGAAGCGCGGGATATGGTGGTGCCCGGGGCCGTTAAACAGGCCAGCTTTACCCTGCGCCAGGGGGAAGTGTTGGGGTTTGGTGGCATCGTGGGCGCCGGACGCACTGCGCTGATCGAAGCGGTGCTGGGCCTACGCGGCAAAAGTGCAGGCCAAGTGCTGCGCAACGGCCAGCCGGTGGTGTTGCGCCACCTGCGTGATGCGGTGCATCAGCGGATTGCCTATTTGACTGAGGATCGAAAAGGCAAAGGCCTGGTGCTCAATATGGATTTGCGTTCCAACGTTACGCTGCTCAATTTGCGCGCTCACTGTCACCCCTTGATCGACCGCCGCCGCGAGGAGCAAGCCTTCCAGCAGGCCATCCAGCGCTTTGATATCCGCCTGCGGACGGCAGCGCGCACCGCTGCCGAACTCTCCGGCGGTAACCAGCAGAAGCTGCTGCTCGCCAAGGTGATGTCCATTGCCCCTGAAGTCGTGATTATCAACGAACCGACCCGGGGCATCGATGTAGGAACCAAGCACCAGATCTATCACTTTATCCATGAATTAACCGAGGCGGGCTGCTCGGTGATATTGATCTCTTCAGAAATGGGCGAGCTGATCGGCCTTTCCCACCGGGTGGCGGTAATGTGCGCCGGGGTACTTACCGGGGTGCTTGAAGGCGAGCAAATAAACGAACACGAAATCATGCAGTACGCATCCGGCATTAAGGGAGCAGAGGTCGATGAGCAGCGTCATGGCTAATAACAAAACGACTAATAAAGCAGCTAACCAAATGATCAAGCAAAAAGGCTTCGCCATAGACCTGAAAACCTGGGGGCCCTTTGTAGCACTGGTGGTTCTGGCGCTACTGGGCGTGCTGATTAATCCGGCTTTTTTGGGGCTGGATAATCTCTCGAACATGCTCACCCGCAGTGCCTTTATCGGCATTATTGCCATCGGCGCCACCTTCGTGATTACCGCCGGCGGGTTGGATCTTTCGGTAGGGGCGATGGCGGCCTTTATTGCCGGGGTGATGATTATTTTGATGAACAGCCTCGTCGAGCAGTTTGGCGCCGGGCTGACCACCGTGCTGTTCGGCGTGGGTGCCTCGCTGCTGCTGGGGCTGTGCGCTGGCTTTATCAACGGCATGGTGACTACCAAAGGCAAAATTGAGGCGTTTATTGTCACCCTCGGCACCATGGGGATTTACCGCTCACTGGTCACGTACCTCGCCGATGGCGGCACCCTCACCCTGGACTGGGCAGTGCGTGATATCTATCGGCCGATGTATTACGGCAGCTTCCTGGGCATCACCATTCCGGTCTGGGTGTTTCTATTTGTCGCCATTGTTGGCTACATCCTGCTCAACTACACCCGCTTCGGGCGCTACTGCTTTGCCATCGGCTCCAATGAAAAAGTGGCCGAATACAGCGCTATTCACGTCGATCGCATCAAAACCATGACCTACATGCTGCAGGGTGTGTGCGTGGCCTTGGCGACAATTATCTATGTGCCCCGGCTGGGCTCTGCATCGGGTGCCACCGGGGTACTCTGGGAGCTGGAGGCGATTGCCGCGGTGATCATCGGCGGCACCATGCTCAAGGGCGGGCATGGGCGTATCTGGGGCACGGTGGTGGGCGCCATCATGCTCACCATGATTGGCAATATTCTCAACTTGACCGATGCCATTTCTAACTATCTCAACGGGACGGTGCAGGGGATCATCATCATTGTGGCGGTCTACCTGCAGCGTGCCTCGTGGAGAAAAGCAGCGCCTTAAGGCACTGAAACGAATGTAAAAACCAGAAAAACGTTCGCAACATCAACCCTTAGCAGCTCGCAACGCAGCAAGTAAAAACAGCAAGTAAAAACAGCAAAACAATTACAAACACGAAAGGAGCATCACTATGCGAACCATCAAGACAGCAGTGAAGGCCTGCGTCACTACTGCAGCACTCACTTCAGCAATAGGGCTCTCCGGCGCCGCGGTTGCCCAGGAGTACACCATCGGTGTCTCCATTCCCGCCGCCACCCATGGTTGGACGGGGGGCGTTAACTACCATGCCGAAGAGGCCAAAAAACGCCTCGAGGCGCTCTATCCTGACATTGAGATCACCATCTCCACAGCGGGCACGGCGGGAGAGCAGGCCAATGATCTAGAAGACTTGGTGTCGCTGCGCAACATCGACGCGCTGGTGGTGCTGCCGTTTGAGTCTGGGCCACTGACCGATCCGGTGCGCCGGGTTAAAGAGTCTGGGGTGTTCGTCACCGTGGTAGATCGAGGCCTGACGGAAGAGGGGATCCAGGATCTCTATGTAGCGGGGAATAACCATGAACTAGGCCGCGTTTCCGGTGAGTACATCCGCGAACGCCTTGATGATCAGGGCGACATTGTGGTGCTGCGCGGTATTCCCACGGTGATCGACGATGAGCGGGTGCAGGGCTTCCAGGAAGCGATCGAAGGCTCCGAGGTCAACATCCTCGATATGCAGCATGCCAACTGGAACCGTGATGATGGCTTTGAAGTGATGCAGGACTACCTATCGCGCTTCGACAATATCGACGCCGTCTGGGCCCAGGATGACGATATCGCGCTAGGGGTAATTGAAGCAGTGCGCCAAGCGGATCGTGAAGACGAGCTGTTTATCGTCGGCGGGGCGGGCATGAAGGACATTATTAAACGGGTGATGGATGGTGATGAGCTGGTGCCAGTGGACGTGTTGTACCCACCTGCCATGATCGCCACCGCCATGGACCTGACCGTACAGCACTTTGTCTCCAATGGCCCGGTGTTGGGTGAGTACATTCTAGGCTCGCCGCTGATTACCCAGGAGAATGCCGAGCAGTACTACTTCCCCGATTCGCCGTTCTGACCGCGTATTGATTGCGTAGTGATTAATAGGCGCGGGTAAAAGCACCACTCCTTCCCGCGCCTACCCAAGCACTTAATCCAAACGATATTGAGAGAGTCCTATGAAAACAATCAAAGGGCCAGCGCTCTTTCTCGCCCAGTTCGCCGGTGATGAAGCCCCCTTTAATAGCCTCGACAGCATTGCTGCTTGGGCGGCGGGGCTTGGGTATCAGGGCGTGCAGATTCCCAGCTGGGATGCACGCATGATCGATCTCAAACGTGCTGCCGAGAGCCGCACCTACTGCGATGAGATCAAAGGCACACTGGCCGAACACGGCTTGGCGCTCACCGAACTCTCCACCCATCTTCAGGGCCAGTTGGTCGCCGTGCATCCCGTTTATGACGAGATGTTCGACGGCTTCGCGGTGCCCGAAGTGCGCGGAAATCCCAAGGCGCGCCAGGCCTGGGCGGTTGATCAACTAAAGCTGGCCGCCAAGGCATCGCAAAATCTGGGACTCACCGACCACGGCACCTTTTCCGGGTCGCTGGCGTGGCCGTTCATCTATCCCTGGCCCCAGCGTCCGGCGGGTTTGGTCGAGACGGCGTTCGACGAGTTGGCGAATCGCTGGCGGCCGATTCTGGATGCATTTGATGAAGCGGGCGTGAACCTCTGCTACGAGATTCATCCCGGCGAAGACCTGCACGACGGCATCACCTTTGAGATGTTCCTTGAGCGGGTCGGTAACCACCCCCGCTGCCACATCCTTTACGATCCCAGCCACCTGATCCTGCAGCAGCTCGACTACCGCGGCTTTCTGGACGTGTATCGCGACCATATTCAGATGTTTCACGTTAAGGACGCCGAGTTTAACCCCAGCCCCAAGCAGGGCGTTTATTCCGGCTATCAGTCATGGACAGAGCGCGCGGGGCGCTTTCGCTCCCTGGGCGATGGCCAAATCGACTTCAAGTCGATCTTTTCCTGGATGGCGGCCAACGACTATCACGGCTGGGCGGTGCTGGAGTGGGAGTGCTGCTTGAAGCATCCGGAAGTCGGCGCCCGTGAAGGCGCAGCCTTTATTTGCGACCACATTATTGAGGTCACCGAGCGGGCGTTTGATGACTTCGCTGACGGCGGCTCCGACGAGGCCGCCAATCGCCGCATTTTGGGTCTTAATTAACCAAAGGGGAGGGCAATACGACATGAGCAATCAACACGACACGCCGCGTCGGCTGCGCCTGGGCATGGTCGGCGGTGGCCAAGGAGCGTTTATCGGCGGGGTGCACCGCATCGCCGCGCGGTTGGATGACCATTTCGAACTGGTTGCCGGGGCCTTTGCCTCTGACCCTGATCGCAGCCGGGCCGCCGCCGCGGAGCTGCACGTTGACGCCGAACGCGCTTACCCCGACTACCAGACCATGGCCGAAGCGGAGCAGCAGCGGCCGGATGGCATCGATGTGGTCGCCATTGTGACCCCCAACCATGTTCACTTCGACGTAGCGCGCACCTTTTTAGAAGCGGGTTTTCACGTCATCTGCGACAAGCCGATGACGATCACCCTGGACGAGGCGCAAACCCTCGCCGAGCTGGTGGAACGGGCGGGGCTGTTTTTCGGCTTAACCCATAACTATTCCGGCTACTCGCTGGTTCGCCAGGCGCGAGAGATGGTGGCCAACGGTGAGCTGGGTGATCTTCGCGTCGTCCAGGTGGAGTACCCGCAAGATTGGCTCTCCACCCGCCTGGAAGAGAGCGGCGTCAAGCAAGCTGAGTGGCGCACCGATCCCAAACGCAGCGGCCCGGCAGGTTGTTTGGGTGATATCGGCACTCACGCCTACCACCTGGCGCGCTATGTGACCGGCCTGGAACTGGAGTCACTCGCCGCCGATATGCACACCTTTGTCGAAGGGCGAGCGTTGGATGACAACGTACATATGCTGCTGCGCTTCAAGGGCGGCGCGCGGGGCATGCTGTGGTCTAGCCAAGTCGCGCCGGGCAACGAAAACGGTCTGCAGCTACGCGTTTATGGCAGCAAGGGTGGCCTTGTCTGGCGCCAGGAAACGCCCAATCAGCTAGTGCATTCGCCACTGGGAGAGCCGCCACGGATATTGACCCGCAACGGCCCTGGCCTGGGCGAAGCTGCCATGGCGGCTGCACGCATTCCACCGGGGCATCCGGAAGGCTATCTCGAAGCCTTTGCCCAGCTCTATCGCGATTTCGCTGTGCAAATTCACGCTCATCAACGGGGTGAGCGCGCCGATGGGCTGGCGTTGCAAACCCCGGGAGTCGCCGACGGTGTCGATGGTCTTACGTTTATTACCCGCGCGCTGGCCTCGTCCGCTGCCGGTGGGCAGTGGGTGGATATTTAAAACGCGGTTAAAGCACGCCTAAAAGAGAAAGGTGGGAAACAATATGAATCAGCACTCAGCGCGCTATACAAGCCTTGAACAGCGTGTGGTCTTTATTACCGGCGGCGGCAGCGGCATTGGCGCCTCGCTTACCCGAGCCTTTCACCTTCAGGGCGCGCGGGTGGTGTTCGTCGATATTAACGATGAGGCCAGCGAAGCGCTGGTCGAAGAGCTCCGCGCCGAGACCGGCGAGGCACCGCACTACCACCACTGCGACATTCGCGATGTGGCCAGCCTACAGCAGGTTATCGCCGAGACCGGCCAGCATCTCGGGCCAATCCATACCCTGGTCAACAATGCTGCCAGCGATGATCGTCACGCCTGGCAGGATGTGGATGTTGCTTATTGGGATGAACGTATGTCGCTCAACCTGCGGCCGATGTTCTTTGCTGCCCAGGCAGCGGCTGAACAGATGATGCAAGCGGGCGGTGGCTCGATCATTAATTTTGGCTCGGTCAGCGTGCAGATGGCGTTAGGCGGTTTGCCCGCTTATGTGACTGCCAAAGCGGCCGTGCACGGTTTGACCCGCAGCCTGGCCCGGGAGTTGGGTGAGCACAATATTCGCGTTAATACACTGGTGCCCGGCTCGGTGATGACCGAGCGGCAGCTCGAAAAGTGGATTAGCCCCGGCGACGAAGTCGCCATTCAACAACGCCAGTGCCTAAAAATGCGCCTTGAACCCCAGCATGTCGCCCCCGCGGTGCTGTTTTTAGCCAGTGCCGAAAGCCAGGCCATCACCGCTCAGGAGTTGGCGGTGGACGCGGGCTGGGCTTGATGGATGATTCAACAGCAAGCTTTAAAATAACATTAGGAGAATTTCATGCACGTATCTAACAAATACAACGTGCCCTGTTCACGCCCTCGTCACTTAGCGCTGGTTGTTGCCGCTGTTGCTGCTTTGGGGTCAGTAACCGCAGCCGCTGATACCACGGTGACGGTGCTAAGGATTGAGAGCAGTAGCGCTGAAAAGCGTTACTACGAGGAAGTGGTTGCCGCCTATGAGTCGGAGCACCCCGACGTTAATGTCGAATTCGAATACCTTGCCAACGAGGCGTACAAAACGCGCCTGCCCACCATGCTGCAGTCCAGCCAGCGCCCGGATATCTATTACACCTGGGGCGGTGAGGGGTTGCGCGATCAGGTGGACGCGGGGTTTGTCCGCGACCTGAGCGAGCCGATGCGCGATGGCTGGCAGGATATCTACCCAGAATCTGCAGTGCGCGCCTTCACCCTGGATGATCGCGTCTATGGCGCGCCGCTCTACGCCACGGTGGTGGGTATCTGGGCGAACACTGCCCTGACAGAAAAGGCGGGAGTTGATGCGCAAGCGATCAAGACCTGGGAGGATTTTGAAAACGCCGTGGTGGCGCTACGGGAAGAGGGCATAACGCCGCTGGTGGTCGGTGGCCAGGATGGTTGGCCGCTGCACTTCTATTGGGGCTCTTTAGTCACCCGCCTAGCCGGTGGCGAGGGCATTGAAGCGGCCAAAAGTGGTGAAAACGGCGGCTTTGAAGGCGAGCCCTTTGTACGCGCTGGCGAGATGCTGCAGTCGCTGGTTGAGCTTGACCCATTTCAACCCGGCTTTATGGCCACTTCCTACGAGCGTGCCAGCGGCATGTTTGGCGATGGCGAGGCCGCCTTCCACGTGATGGGCGACTGGGATTATCTTCCTTCCAAGCAGCGCTCAGTGAGTGGAGAGGGTGTCCCGGATGACGACTTGCTGTTTGTCCCTTTTCCAGAGGTCGAAGGTGGTGAGGGCAACGCACAGAGTTTTGGCGGGATGAACGGTTTTGCTGTCACCCGTGATGCGCCCGATGAAGCGGTCGACTTCCTGCGTTTTCTGCTCAATGCCGACAACCAGCGTAAAGCTGCCGCAACAGGCATCTTTGTACCGGTTGCCGAGGGCTCAGCGGAAGCCCTTGAAACGCCCTATGCTCGCCGCGTTGCAGAAATTCTTGATGAATCCGAGTTTCATCAGGTGTTTCTGGATCAAGCGCTGGGTACGTCTGTCGGTGCGACGATTAATGATATCAGCGGAGATTTAGCGCAAGGCGTCGTGACGCCCGAAGAGGCCGCTGCCCGGGTCGAAGAAGCCTGGCAGTTTAGATGATCCGCCCGCTAAAAGAGCACGCGCGATACCGCCCGTGCTCGTCCACGCTCTGGCTCGGAGTTTGCCATGACCACGCTTGACCGAACCGCCGTGCCGCGGAGAGGGAATGCTGACCGGGTGAAGAAAGGCTTGGTGAGCGGTAAATTCACCGCGCTATTAATCCTGCTTCCACCGGCGTTAATCCTTTTTTCGCTGTTCGTCATTCTGCCGCTAGCGGATGCCGTCTATTACAGCGGTTTCTCCTGGAATGGCTACGGTGCGCCCAGTGACTTTGTCGGCGCGCAAAATTATCAGCGCCTGCTCGATCACTCGGTGTTTCATACCGCGCTATGGAATACCGCCAAACTGATACTGGTATCGCTACTGATTCAGATGCCCCTGGCGCTGGGGTTAGCACTGTTGGTGTACCGTAAAACGCCCACCAACACCCTGTTTAGGCTGGTATTTTTCCTGCCCTACATCTTGGCGGAGGTGGCCGCGGGGCTCATTTGGAGCTTTGTTTTTGACGGCGACTACGGCATTACCAGTTCGCTGTTGCATGCTATGGGCCAGGAGTCGGTGTATGTGTTGGCCGATCACCAGTGGGCGTTTCCGGCGATTATGACCGTGATCGTTTGGAAGTACTTTGGCTTCCATATGATGATCTACATTGCCGCCCTGCAGGGCGTGCCCAAGGATCTGGTTGAAGCCGCCAAGCTTGAAGGGGCTAAACCCCGCCAAGTGGCGCTTTTTGTACAAATCCCGCTGATTAAGCATGCCATCGTGGTGAGTGGTTTCTTTGCCATTATCGGTTCGCTACAGATCTTCGACATTATCATCCCGATGACCAACGGCGGCCCCTCTAACTCGACCCACACCATCGTTACCTACCTGTACAGCTTCGGTCTCTCACGGCTCAATATTGGCTTTGGTAGCGCCGCTGCGGTTGTGCTGTTTGTGCTCGCTATCGGAATTGCTTTCTTCTACCAACGCACCACCGGCAAGGGGAGTAAGGCATGAAAAGTATCACTACCCGTAACACCCTGCGCGTGATCATTCTGATCGTGGTAGCCAGCGTGGTGATCGGCCCCCTGTTAGCGGCGTTTTTCGGTGGCTTCAAGGGGAATTCAGAGCTGCGTACCAATCCGCTGTGGCTGCCTGATAGTTGGGATGCCGGCAATTACATCGGCATCCTGCTGGACGGCAATTTCTGGCGCTATTTGGGTAACTCTTTTTTCATCTCGTTAATGACGGTGTTTTTAACCCTGGTGGTGGGGGCCGCAGCGGCTTATGTGTTTTCGCAGATCCGCTTCTTCGGCGCCAAGATGATCCTCTCCTATCTGCTGCTCGGCCTGATGTTTCCCTTTGCGGCGGCCATTCTGCCGCTGTTTATCAAGGTGCGGGATTTGGGCCTGCTGGATACCTACTGGGCGGTGATCCTGCCCCAGACGGCTTTTGGTTTGTCGTTAGCCATCCTGCTCTTTAAGGCTTTCTTCGACCAACTGCCCAAAGAGCTTTTTGAAGCGGCCTACGTCGATGGTTGTAGCTATTTACGCTTCTTCTGGTCGTTCACGCTGCCCCTCTCGACCCCCATTCTGGCCACGGTGGGCGTGTTTGTCTTTGTGCAGAGCTGGAACAACTTTCTACTGCCGTTAGTGGTGCTCAACGACCGCTCTATCTACACCTGGCCGCTGGGCATGATGCAGTTCCAAGGGGAGTACCTGACCCAGTGGAACATGATTTTAGCCTTCGTGACCTTGACCATCATACCGGCGGTTATTTTCTTTCTCGCCGCCCAGAAGTACATCGTGGCTGGCCTGACCGGCGGCTCGGTTAAGGGATAAAGGAGAATCCATAATGAACGATGTTATTCATAACCCGATTCTGGCCGGGTTTAATCCTGACCCCTCTATTTGTCGGGTAGGCGACGACTATTACTTGGCCACATCGACCTTTGAGTGGTACCCAGGCGTTCAGATTCATCACTCCCGCGATTTGGCTAACTGGGCGCTGGTGACGAGGCCCTTGAACCGTGCCAGCCAACTAGATATGCGCGGTAATCCAGACTCATGCGGCATCTGGGCGCCCTGCTTAAGCTACGCCGACGGGCTGTTCTGGCTGGTCTATACCGACATGAAGCGTTATGAGGGGAACTTCAAGGATGGACATAATTACGTGGTGACAGCGCCGCGTATCGAGGGGCCCTGGAGCGATCCGGTCTACCTGAATTCAAGTGGCTTTGACCCTTCTCTGTTTCACGATACCGATGGTCGAAAGTGGTTGATCAACCTGCAGTGGGATTATCGCCAGCACGAAGGGCGGGATCGTTTCGGCGGAATAGTGCTGCAACAGTACGATCCTGAGCAACGCCGCTTGGTGGGCGACATCACCAATATTTTCGCCGGTACCGAACTGAAGCTCACAGAAGGTTCGCATCTCTACCGGCGCGATGGTTGGTACCACCTCTTGGTGGCCGAGGGCGGCACCGGCTACCAGCATGCGGTGACCATGGCGCGTTCAAAAACACTGACAGGCCCTTACGAGGTACATCCCAACAATCCACTTCTGACGAGTCAACATGATCCTGAAAACCCGCTACAGCGGGCTGGCCATGCAGATTTGGTCGACTCCCCTGAAGGTGACACTTATCTGGTGCATTTATGCAGTAGACCTCTGACAGGCACCCGGCTATCGCCGATGGGGCGCGAGACCGCTATTCAGCGCGTGGAGTGGGGTGAAGATGGCTGGCTACGGCTCGCTGATGAGGACAGTGCACCCGCGTTAGAGGTGGCGATGAGTGGGGTGATGCAGAAGCCACCTGCTCATACGGAGCATTACGATTTCAAACCAGCAACGCTGCCCGATGTGTTTCAGTGGCTGCGTACCCCCTACCCGGAACGGCTGTTTTCGCTCACTGAACGGCCTGGCTACTTACGTCTTTTTGGCCGTGAATCGGTAGGTTCCTGGTTTGAGCAGGCGCTAGTGGCGCGCCGTCAGGACAGCATCCACTGCAGTGCCGAAACGACACTCACCTTTGAACCCGAGGATATTCAGCAGTTTGCCGGGCTTATCGCCTACTACAACCGCTTCAAGTTCCATTATTTAGCGGTGACCTTGAACGGTGCAGGCGACAAGGTGCTCAGCATTATCAGTTGCCTGGATGATTGGCCGAACGGCAACTTGAGTATCGCCGAACAAGGCATCCGCATTGAACCTGATGCCACGATTCGGCTTGGGCTGGATATCCACGCCCGGGAGCTGCGCTTTCGCTATGCCCAGGGAGATCAGCCCTGGCAATCGATTGGTCCTGCGTTAGATGCTGGCCTGCTTTCCGACGAAGGCAGTGGTCGTGCCCACGGCTATTTCACCGGCAATTTTCTAGGCATGGCCGCCCACGATATTAGTGGACGCGGCACCCCCGCCGATTTCCAGGCGTTTTGCTATCGCCGCGCCCCTCTTTCAGAGACGAGATAAGCTCATGGCTGAAGTAACACTACGCGACATCGAAAAGACGTTTCATGGCAAAACCACGGTAATCCCTGATTTAAATCTGCATATCGAAGATGGCTCTTTCACTGTGCTGGTTGGGCCTTCTGGCTGCGGAAAATCCACTTTGCTGCGCATGATTGCGGGCCTGGAGACCGTGACTCAGGGCACGATCACTATCGGCGGGGAAGACGTTACCACCGCCGAACCGAGTGACCGGGACATTGCCATGGTTTTCCAGTCCTACGCGCTTTACCCGCACATGACGGTTGCTCGCAATATCGACTTCGGCATGCGGCTGGCAAAAGTGCCCAGCAAAGAACGGGAAGCCAAAGTGGCCGAGGCCGCGCGCTTGCTCAATCTTGAGGATCTGCTCGAGCGTAAACCTGCTGAGCTCTCTGGGGGGCAGCGCCAGCGGGTGGCCATTGGCCGTGCCATTGTGCGCAGCCCCGGCGTATTTCTGTTCGACGAGCCGCTCTCTAATCTGGACGCTTCGTTACGCAACCGCATGCGGGTCGAGTTGGCCGAACTGCATCAACGGCTCGATACCACCATGATGTATGTCACCCACGATCAGGTCGAGGCGATGACCCTGGCCGACTGCATCGTGGTAATGAACGCCGGGCAGATTGAGCAAATGGGCAAGCCCATGGCGCTTTATCAACGCCCCGAAACGCTGTTTGTGGCGGGTTTTATTGGCTCACCGAAAATGAATTTGATCGAAGGTTCCCTAGCGGCGGCTTACGGTGCCACCACGCTAGGCATACGGCCCGAGCATCTAGAGGTAAGCCGTGATCAGGGTGAGTGGAAAGGGCGTGTGCGGTTCATCGAGAAGCTCGGCGCTGACGCCTTTGCCTATGTGGACAGCGAGCAGGCCGGCCCGCTCACCGTGCGTCTCTCCGGCGATGTCGAACTGAGTAATGGCGACACGCTGTTCATTACTCCGCAACAGACCCAGCTTCACGCGTTCGATGCCGGCGGACAGCGGCTGCCTGACGACGCGGTTCACCAACGCTCAACCAGTCGCGAGAGCACGCTACACCATTAGCTACTACCAATTTTCCAGCCATCAATAGGCACAAAAACGCTCAATAACAAAGCCAAGGAGCTAGACAATGACAACACAAAGAACGCTAAGCCGCTCATCGTATATCTTGGTGATCTGTTGTATTGCCGCCATCGGCGGTTTCCTGTTTGGTTTCGACAGTGGCGTGATCAATGGCACGGTGGATGGCCTACAGGCCTCTTTTAACTCCGATAGCGCAGGCACTGGTTTCAATGTGGCGTCGATGCTGCTGGGCTGCGCGATCGGTGCTTTTTTTGCTGGTCGTCTGGCGGATCGCTTTGGCCGTCGCACGCTACTGATCGTGGCGGCGGTGTTCTTCCTGATTAGTGCCTGGGGCTCAGGCGTTGCCGGTAGTTCTATGGAGTTTGTGTTGTATCGCATCCTCGGTGGGCTTGCCGTAGGCGCCGCCAGCGTGATGACCCCGGCTTATATCAGTGAAGTAGCGCCGTCTGCTTACCGTGGGCGACTAGCAACCATTCAGCAGGTGGCGATTATCTCTGGCCTGTTTATGGCCTTTCTGAGTAATTACGTCTTGGCCTATGTGGCGGGCTCGGCCATGTCAGAGCTATGGTTTGGCTTCGCAACCTGGCGCTGGATGTTCTGGATTGAATTGATACCGGCTTCTGTTTTCCTGGTGGCATTGCTGTTTATTCCTGAAAGCCCGCGCTACCTGATCAGCACCGGTAAGCAGGGCGAAGCCCGCCGTGTGCTTGGGTTAGTAATGCCTGAGCGTGATGTCAGCAGCAAAATTGATGAAATTAATACCACCCTGGATCAAGATCACAAGCCACGGTTGAAAGATGTAATCAACCGTTCCACGGGCAAGATACATGGCATCGTCTGGGTGGGTATTGGCTTGGCGGTTTTCCAGCAGTTGGTGGGCATTAACGTCGTTTTCTACTATGGCGCAGTGCTATGGCAGTCAGTGGGTTTCTCCGAAGGCGATGCGCTACTCATCAATGTGATCTCTGGCGCCGTGAGTATTGGTGCCTGCCTGCTCGCCATTGCGCTGATCGACAAAATTGGTCGCAAGCCGCTGCTTTGGGGTGGTTCGGTTGGCATGGCGGGGACACTGGCGTGCCTTTCCTATGCGTTTTCTACGGCGGCGATGGTGGATGGCAGCTTACAGTTATCGAGTGACATGGGCGTATTTGCGCTGCTGTGCGCCAACCTTTATGTGCTGTTTTTTAACGCCTCTTGGGGGCCGGTGATGTGGGTCATGCTGGGTGAAATGTTCCCCAATCAAATGCGCGGCTCGGGGCTGGCGATTGCAGGCCTTTTCCAGTGGCTGGCCAACTTCGGTATCACCATGACGTTTCCTATCATACTGGCCTCTATCGGGCTGTTCGGGGCTTACGGCTTCTATGCGATCAGTGCCGTTGCCTCGGTCTTTTTCGTTATCTACTTCGTCAAAGAGACACGGGGGAAAGAGCTCGAAGAGATGGCTTACGAGTAAGTCACTTTCACTTTGTTGCCCCGATTGCATGATTAACCGGGGATCATGTGTCTATTTTAAACAGTATAAGGCTAGTTTTTATTAATAAAATCAAAGGGTTGGTGTGTGTTTAAAACATATAAGCAATTGTTTAACAATGCTTTTTGTTAACTATTGGCACAGGCTGGCACGTGCACTGCAATGCAGTAGGTAAGAGTGGAACAGGTAGGACGATCTGACGCTCTTACTCATTAAACCCAGTGCGATGCTCGCACAGATGTTTAAGTAGCAACGTTTGATAGGAGCAGTATCATGATGAAGACGGAATCTCTCAAGAAACTTGGCATCCTAGGTGTATCATTTGGCCTGATGGCCAGCCCACTTGCGTTTGCTCAAGTGGACAGCAGTGACGAGTACGAAGAACCGACCCCGCAAGAAGAAACGACGCAGGATGATCAAGGTACCTACAACAGCTACGACACTGAGCAAGATAAAGGTTCGGATGTAGGCACTGAGTATGAAGAGGAAGAGCAAGAATTCACTTACGAAGAAGAGGAAGAGGAGCAAGAAGTACCCGCCACCGATGAAGAGGAGGATGATTCCGGCTGGTAATTGCAATCTTTAAGGAATAACTTTTCTCGGGCTCAAGGATGAGTCGACAGATGCCCCGCCAACTGCGGGGCATCTTTGTGTGTGGCCGTTAACAGTATCAACCAAAGCGCACGATATAATTTCGCGCTAAGGTGTTAAGCATCGGCGCGCTTAACAATTTGAGAACGCTACCCACAAGGATGTCTCGATGCCCCTGAACTGGTCGCCCCTAAAATGGACAGACAAGCCCCAACTGCCCAAGGCCGAGGGCCGTATAGCGGCGATTGACCTGGCTCGTGGTATCGCCATCGGCTTGATGATTATTAGCCACTCAGTCAGTGGGTTAGTCGGCATTCGCAATGTACCTGATTGGGGGATGGTGCCGGTTCATTTGCTGACTAAATTCTCCTCTTCGCTGTTTATTGTGGTGTTTGGTATTGCCCTGGCGGTGGCGTTTCTTTCCCACACTCAAAGCGATGACTGGCCTAAGCGCCGGTTAAAGCTATGGCTGCGCGCTGTAGAAGTGTGGTTCTGGTACAAAGCGCTCCTTGTCATTGAGATGCTGCCGTTCTACTCGCCCAGCGAGATCGTCGATGCGTTGCTCTATGGCCGATTTGCCATTTGGGTCGAAATCTTAGGCTTCTACGCCATCGCGCTGCTTTGGGTGCCGCTGATTCTGCCGCTCTGGGCGCGGGCGCCGCTCTGGAGTCGACTCGCCACCATTGGTGCATTAACCGCACTCACTATTTGGCTGCAAAGCCTTACGTTTGGTGGCAACGATATTCTGAAGGCGCTGCTGGTGGATCATGAAGACCATTACACCTGGGGGCAGATCAGTCGCGCGCCGTTGATTTTGGTGGGCCTACTCATCGGCGAAGCGTTGCTGCGCTGCTACTTCGACTCCGCCAAACGGCACCGCTTAGTGCTCACTCTGTTAAGCCTGGGAGCGCTAATGGTGGCGAGTTTTTATGCGCTGGCGTTTATTAGTGGCGATGTACAAGCGGCAATGCTGGCGGTGGCCAACAATGTCGGCAAACACCCCCCAGGCCTTGAGTTTATGCTGTTTAGCCTGGGCGGTGCGCTGGTGCTGTTAGCCCTCGCTTTAGCCGGTGGCGCCAAAGCCGCCAAGGCACTTTTGCCGCTGACGATGGTCGGTTCAAATGCCCTTAAAGCGTTTATTTTCCACATTGTGATGATTTTCTTAGTGCTGCGCTTTTTGTGGGAAGGCGAGGGAATGTACACCTATCCACAGGCGCTTGGCGTGGGCGGCCTGTTGATACTTGGCGCTGCAGCGTGGATTTGGTTGCCCCGTTGGATGGCTAAATACCGTTAAAAACGATCAATAACTGCTGGAGTGACGAATTGCGACACTGGATACAACGTGGGCTGGTGGCAGTAGCGCTGATTATAGCGCTCCCTGCTCATGCAGATGAGTACGATACAAATTGGTACGATGCTCATTGGTACTATGAAGTCGATAAAAAGAGCGCCTGGCAGGGCGATTTAATCGCGCGCTTGAAGGCTATCGAAGACATCTTTGAGGGACGGCTGGGTGTTTATGTACAAAACCTCGCCAGTGGTGAAGCGTTTTCATGGCGCGCCGATGACTCTTGGTATTTAGCCTCGCTGATTAAAATACCGGTGGCAGCGCAGGTGCTTGCAGAGCGCCAGATGGGTACGCTGACGTTGGATGATCGGTTAACGCTTGCGCGTAGTGACTTTGTCGATGGCGCGGGCCCCACTAATTGGCACGACCCCGGCACGCCTATCTCTATCCGTTACTTGATGGAGCAGATGCTTACCGTCAGCGATAACACCGCCACCGATATGCTGATTGACCGTGTGGGGCTGGCGGCAGTTAACGCACGCGCCCGTGCGATGATCGCCGCAAGCGGCGGTAACCCCGATGAGATAGGCCCTATATCTAAACTGGTCGGCGTACGCCAAGGCGTTTACGGTGAACTCCACCCTGATGCGCGAGAGCTTGGCGGAATGGACTTTATCGCCCTGCGTCAGCACTCGGTGAGCCAGCGTGGGCAGGCGTTAGCCCGCGTTCTAGACGTTAGTACGGCGTCCTTCACCCAGCCTGATTACGACCATGCGTTTGATGCTTACGAAGCCAGTGGTGAAAACGTGGGCACCCTAAGCGCCTTTGGCGACCTGCTCGCCAGCCTGCACCCTGTTCAACAAGGAAGTGCCATGGATGATTTAAATGACGAGCAGCGGCAAACGTTGCTGGCGCTTATGCAGCGAACCCGTTCCGGCAAACAGCGCCTTAAGGCAGGTATGGGGAGCGGCATAAGCTTCGCCCACAAAACCGGCACTCAGCAGCGGCGCAGCTGCGATGCCGGTATAGCCCAGCGCACTAACGCGGATACTGCAACACAAGGGCCCTGGGTGATTGTCACCTGTACTCGCGGGCCAGAGGCGGTAAGCGCTCACGAACGTACCTTGGCCCGTGTGGGCGAAGCGTTGCGTTATAGCGGAGCCCTGGGTAAGCCGTGGTAAACTATCGCCCCGAATGACCCCTCAGAACATCATTAGTTAGGAGTAACCTATGACACGCGCCAGCGCCCGCCACATTCTGGTCAGCAGTGAAGAGCAGTGCCTAGCACTCAAAGAAGAGATTCAAAATGGCCGCGACTTTGCCGAAGTCGCTAAAGAGCACTCCAGCTGCCCCTCTAGTCGTCAAGGTGGCGATCTCGGTAGTTTTGGCCCCGGCCAGATGGTGCCCGAGTTCGATAAGGTTGTCTTCAACGACGAAGTAGGTCAGGTACACGGCCCGGTGAAAACCCAGTTTGGTTACCATCTACTGGAAGTTACCGAACGCTCTTAACTTTTCCTAACAAAACGCTCTTAATTCTGCCTAAGAAGGCCGTCAAGCGTCGCGGTTGTTAGACCGCGGCGTGAGGAGTACGCCTTGAACGACCCGATTATTACCATTAACGGCCTGAATAAAACCTACGAAGGTGGCTTTCAGGCGTTAACCCATGTTGATTTAACGATTCAGCGCGGCGAGATATTTGCTCTGCTTGGCCCCAACGGGGCGGGCAAAACCACGCTCATTAGTGTGGTATGCGGTTTGGTCAATCCCACCGCTGGCCATGTGCTGGTAGATGGTTTCGACAATATTACCCACTACCGCCAGGCCCGGGAGCTTATTGGTTTAGTGCCTCAAGAGCTAACCAATGAAGCGTTTGAAACTGTCTGGAATACCGTTAGTTTCAGCCGTGGCTTGTTTGGCAAAGCCCCTAACCCAGCGCATATCGAAAAAGTGCTCAAGTCGTTAACGCTTTGGGATAAGCGCAACAATCGCTTAATGACGCTCTCGGGCGGTATGAAGCGGCGCGTGCTGATCGCCAAAGCGCTCTCCCACGAACCGCGCATTCTGTTTCTTGATGAGCCCACCGCTGGGGTTGATGTAGAACTGCGCCGCGAGATGTGGGAGGTAGTGCGTCAGCTGCGCGATAACGGTGTCACCATTATCTTGACCACCCACTACATCGAAGAAGCCGAAGAGATGGCTGATCGCATCGGCGTTATCAATCGTGGTGAGCTGGTGCTGGTGGAAGAGAAAGCCGCCCTGATGAGTAAGCTGGGCAGTAAACAGCTGACGCTTAATCTGCACAGCCCGTTAACCGAGATGCCCGCCACACTGCAGCGCTTTGAGCTTAGTCTTGCGGCGGAGGGGTATGAGTTGATTTATACCTACGACGGCAGCCAGGAGGAAGACGGCCACGCGATTTCAGAACTGTTAACTGTCTTAGAGCGGGAAGGTATCACCTTTAAAGACCTGAATACCCGGCAGAGTTCGCTTGAAGATATTTTTGTCGACCTGGTTAACCCAAAGGAGCGTGCATGAACCTTCACCCTGTTCGCGCTATCTACATGGCGGAAATGGCCCGCACGCGCCGCACGTTGCTGCAAAGCATCGTCTCGCCGGTGATCTCCACATCACTCTATTTTGTGGTGTTTGGTGCCGCGATCGGCTCACGCATCAGCGAGGTCAACGGCGTTAGTTACGGCGCTTTTATTGTACCGGGTCTGATTATGTTGATGCTGTTGACCCAAAGCGTCTCAAACGCCTCTTTCGGCATCTTTTTTCCCAAGTTTTCCGGGAGTATTTACGAGCTGCTTTCGGCGCCTATCTCGCATTTAGAGATTGTCATTGGCTACGTGGGGGCGGCGGCCTCGAAATCGATTCTGCTGGGGGCGATTATTTTGGCGACCTCGGGCTTGTTTGTACCGTTGGAAATCGCCCACCCGTTTTGGATGTTGTTCTTTCTGGTGCTGACGGCTGTCACCTTTAGCCTGCTGGGTTTTATCATCGGCATTTGGGCCGATGGCTTTGACCGACTGCAGCTGGTGCCGCTGTTAGTGATCACCCCGCTGACCTTTTTGGGCGGCAGCTTCTACTCCATTGATATGCTGCCGCCGTTTTGGCAAACCATTACCCTGGCAAACCCCGTGGTGTATCTGGTGAGCGGCTTTCGCTGGAGCTTTTACGGTATCAGCGATGTAAGCCTTGCCGCGAGTGTGGGCATGATTGCCCTCTTTCTCGCGGCCTGCCTGGTCGCCATTGGCTGGATTTTCCGTACCGGTTACCGCCTCAAACCCTGACTCTTTTTTTAAACCCTGGAAGCTAGTAGACCTTTATGCCACTACTGCAAAGTATTGTGCACCGCCTCGATCCGACGCTTGACGGTGAGCGCCTAACCCTAACCGCTGCGCCTCAATCAGAGCAGGCAGCGCCCAGTGACGATTCGGTGATGGCGAGCCTGGTGGGTGCGCTCAATGACACCTACAACACCAAGCCCAAAGGCTGGGGGCGCTTTGTCGAAGAGGGCGAACAGGCAGGGCCGCTTGCCATGTGGCTGCGCGACTATTTTGCTGGCGATAAAAGCTTTGCTGAGCTTTCTGTTGCACTGGCTGAACGGCTCGCCAAGCAGCTTCAGGAGCAGTTGTCAGTAAGTGGTTACTTAGTGTTCAGCCACCAGCGCCAAGGTGATACTGAAACGCTGCTGATGGCATTGGTGCACCAGCGCGAAGGGATTGGCATTAATGATGACCACCACGCGGTGCCTGCTGCCCAGCTCAACACCAGCCAGCTTACCCTGGCGGCGCGTATCAATCTTACCCAATGGCAGAGCGAGGCACCGAATGCCCAGTATGTCTCGTTCCTCAAAGATCGCGGCGGTAAAAAACTCGCTGAGGGTTTGGTCGCATTGCTGGGTATGGAAGAGGGCGTCGATGCCCCGGCCGAAACCCGCACGCTGCTAAAAGCGTTTAGCGACTACGTCGAGAAAGAGGATTACGACGACGAGGTGAGCCGAGAAAAAACCGACACGCTGGTGGACTACGCCAATGAACAGCTTCGCCGTGGCGAGCCAATGACCTTGGAAGAGCTTTCTGGGCTGGTGGACGAACAGCAGCCGAAAGCCTTTTACGACCATATTCGCAACGCCGATTACGGGCTCTCGCCGGAGATCCCTCCCGATAAGCGCACCTTGAGCCAGTTCCGCCGCTTTACCGGCCGAGCGGGTGGCGTTTCGATTAGCTTTGATTCGCACCTGCTGGGCTCAAGCATCGAGTACGATGCCACTCAGGATCGCCTGATTATCAAGCAAGTGCCCAAGCAGTTAAGAGAGCAGCTTACCAAGAAGGATTGAGGTAAGGACGACGCTGTAGCTACCTAGGAGCCCCCTATGCTGAACGCCATTAGTGATTTCTTCCAGCGCTCGCTGGCGCAACCCGAGCAGCGCGAAAATCAAACGCTTACCCTGGAACTGGCCACCGCAGCACTGCTGTGTGAAATCGTCCGCGCCGATTACGACACCACCAATGAAGAGCTTGCCGCGCTGCGCCTTATGCTTACCGAGCGCTACCGGCTAAGCGCAAGCGATGTGGAAGAGCTGATGGCGTTGGCACAAGCAGAAGTGGATGAGGCCGTCGATCATTACCAGTTTGTTAGCCTGATCAAAGAGCACTATAACTACGACCAGCGCTGTGAGCTGGTCGCGCAAATGTGGCAGCTGGCCTGGGCCGATGGCAGCGTTGACCCGCTTGAAGAGCACCGTATTCGTCGCTTGGCGGATTTACTGTATGTTAGCCATAGCGATTTTATCCGTACCAAACTGCACGTAGAGGAGCGCAATAAACCCGATGCATAACCGCAACGAAGACTCGAATTTAATGGATCTAATCAGCTCGATTGAGCGTATGGAGCAGGATGCTTCGCGGGTCAGCGTTGACGATGTTGTTCACGCCGTTGGGCGGCGCTCGTTTGGGCCGCTGCTGTTAGTTGCCGGGCTGATTACGCTCACCCCGATCATTGGCGATATACCCGGCATGCCGACCTTAATGGCCGCATTGGTATTGCTGGTTTCCGTACAGTTACTAGCGGGAAGTGAGGCGTTTTGGCTGCCCCGTTGGTTGCTAAAACGCTCTCTCTCCCGTCAAAAGTTTGATAAAGGCATTCAGCTGATGAAAAAGCCTGCCCGCTGGATAGATGGACTATTGCGGGTGCGGTTACCTTGGCTGACGGGCTACATCGGTATCCGGGTAACTGCCTTGATGTGCTTATTGATTGCCTTGGCCATGCCGCCGATGGAGTTTATCCCCTTTTCGGCCAATGGGGCGGGGCTTGCGCTTACCCTGCTGGGGTTAGGCTTGGTTGCCCGTGATGGTATCGTGCTACTGCTGGGGTTCGTGCTGTTCGTCGCCACCTGCGTATTGATCACGATGAGTCTGATATAGCAGCGTTATATAACAACTTTTATATAACAACAGGAGTATGCCATGACTGATCCGGTTTCAACGCCGCCGCCTAACCCCCCCGAGAGCCAGAATCGCTGGGAGCGACGCATTGAAACGGCGCTGTGGAATTCGCGCTTTTTGGTCATGCTGGCGGTCGTGCCCAGCTTATTGGGTTCATTGATGCTGTTTATCGTCGGTACCGTGGATATTTTCAAGGTAGTCGCCGACGTGATGGGTTACTACCTATTGGGTGGCACCCAGGACATTCACGACAGCCTGGTGCCCGATATCATCATTGCGGTGGACATCTATCTGATTGCCATCGTATTGCTGATTTTCGGCTTAGGCGTTTACCGACTGTTTGTCTCCCGTATTGACCAAGCCGAAGCGAGTAATCTGCGCCACCCGTTTAACGTCGCTTCATTAGACCAACTGAAAGATAAAATCGCCCGGGTGGTGATTCTAGCGGTGATCATTGAGTTTTTCCGCGCCGTGGTGGATATCCGTTTTGCCACGCCCCTGGAAGCCATCTACTTAGCGCTTTCAGTGCTGGCGCTGGCCGCCGCGCTCTACTTGATGAGCCTAGGCCATAAAGGCGAGTAAGCGCACCCGCGACTTGGCTGTGCTACTCGTCATTTTCAGCTAACAAACCTTCTACCAGCCTGTTTAACCGCTGCTGGAACTGCCCGCCCGGCGAGGGTGGGTTAGGGTCTGAGGTGATCACTACAGTCATCTCACGTTCTGGAATAACGTAAAGCGCCTGACCGCCATAGCCACGCCCGTAGTACACGTCTTCGCCTGCCAACTGCGTAATAAACCAACCATAGCCGTATCCGTCGCCAGTCCAGCGCGATGTACCGCGCGGCTGCCATGATTCTTCCACCCAACCTTCCGGCAGAACGCGGTGCTTGTCTCCTGCCTCATTAACCACGATGCCATCATTTCGATACAGCTCGCCCACCTCTATCAGTGCTCGTGGCGAGAGCTGCATATCATTGCCGCCAAAGTAGATCCCTTGGGGGTCGCGTAGCCAGGGGCGAATGGTGATATTAAGCGGATCACCCAATAGGCGCTGGGCAAGGGAATGGGTCGTCTCGCCGCTGGCGTGGGTGAGTGCGGCGGAAAGTAGATGGCTGGTGCCGGTGGAGTAGAGCATCTGCCCACCCGGCTCATCCACGAATGGGCGCGTCATCGCATCGTTCACCCAGTTGGCGCTGGCCACCCAGGCGCCATAGTTGCTGCCAGAAGTGCGCTCAAGCCCCGCCTGCTGGGCGAGCAGGTGCGCCACGGTAATGTCACCAACTTGTGGATCAATACCGCTAGGTAGATGTTCGCCAAACAGCTCCATCATGGGTTGATCAGTTGATTCAATGATGCCTGCTTCAATCGCCGCACCCGTAATGGCAGCCAGCACCGTTTTGGACAGCGACTTAATATTGGCAGGCGACGCCACCCCTGGCCCACCTTGGTGAAGCTCGTGGATAATCTCACCGTCGTAGGCCACTACCACGCTGTGCACGCGGTTAAGCTGGCGGGTTTGCCGCTCTAGCGTTTGGAGTGTGTTTGCAGAAGGTTCATTAGCGGCTGCATAGGCGGTGGGTAACAACGAAGTAACAGCAAACGAAACAAGCAAAGCAGTAGCGCGCATCGCAACACCTTCGGTATAAGTGGCAAAGGTTCGAGGTTTAGAAGTAGCAGAGGTTCCACAGCATAAGCACAGCCACTTTCTAAGAGGGAAATGCAGCGACATTACGCAAAAGCAGGAAAAGCCTGCTAGGCTGGAGGTGTTGGCTAATGGGTAAGCAAGCCTTTGATTTCCCTAAAACGCAATAAGCAAGGAGTGCCCTATGCGTAATATTATCTACATTATTGGCCTTATCGTGGTTGTGCTGTTCATTCTGTCAATGCTAGGCCTACGCTAAGCTACATAGAACTAGGTCTTATAGGGCCAGGCTTTAAAAATGAGCCTGAGGAACATAAGACCAAGCAAAAAACGCCCAAAGCTTTCGCTTATGGGCGTTTTTTTTTGACCAGCTGTTTAGGGCGGTAATGCTTGGCGACTAAGGGATTAGGCGCAGTCAGCGGCCCCTTGACCAAACATATCAAACATCAATTCGCGGCCAAGGCAGGTTAATACGAAACGACCATACTCATTAAAGGTTGCTGCTTCACTGGCTTCCATCACCTGTTGGCAGGATGCCCAGGTGGGCGCGGTAGAACTAAGTGCCGATAATTCACGGCGGGCTAAGCCACGCTGGGGAAGGGTAATGGTTTCGAGCACATGACCATTGTCGTAGAGCAGCTCAGCGGCAATCGATAAACACTGGCGAAGGCTACGTTGAACGTTTGCAGCGGTCGATGGCCCATAAGGCGCTTTTAAAGGGCGTTCTTTAGTCAGCTCGGGCGTCATAAAGCCCGGAGGCGTAGTGTCTGGATGTGTAGTTTCTGGAGGCATCGTGTGTTCTCCTGCGGTCAGCACCAAGTCGGGCTTGTTGCAGCGCATTATAAACCAAGGTCGATGTTAGACCAAGGTCTATAATTTAGAGAAGATCTCCCGCTATTGAACTCATCAACGGTAGGTCAATGTGCTACGCTCGCTACCACGTATTTTAGCGAGTTAATAAGTCATGCATATCAGTGTATTCGGAACCGGTTATGTCGGCCTTGTCGCAGGCGCCTGTTTAGCCGATGTTGGGCATCAAGTCACCTGTATGGATGTTAACGCTGATCGGATTGATCAGCTTAATGGCGGAGAGGTGCCGATTTTTGAGCCAGGGCTAAGCACTATCGTTGCCCACAACGTGGCAGCTGGCCGTTTACGCTTTACTACCGACGCTGCCCAAGCGGTAACCGATGGCGAATTGCTGTTTATCGCCGTGGGAACGCCGCCCGATGAAGATGGCAGTGCCGACTTGCGCTATGTGCTAGAGGTGGCGCGCACGATCGGCCAGCATATGGATAGCTATAAGCTGGTGATTGATAAATCTACCGTGCCGGTGGGCACCGCGGAAAAAGTCCACGCCGTTATCAGCGATGTGCTCGAACAGCGCGGTGCATCACTCGAATTCGATGTGTGTTCGAACCCTGAGTTTATGAAGGAGGGGGCGGCGATCGAAGACTTTACCCGTGGCGCGCGGATTATCGTTGGCACGGAAAGCGAG
The DNA here is from genome assembly GCF_014697095.1 of Vreelandella titanicae. Classification (NCBI taxonomy): domain Bacteria; kingdom Pseudomonadati; phylum Pseudomonadota; class Gammaproteobacteria; order Oceanospirillales; family Halomonadaceae; genus Vreelandella; species Vreelandella titanicae. The sequence goes on from NZ_CP059082.1 coordinate 2,016,674, forward strand.
CGGGTAAAAGCGCATATGCAAGAGTGCTACGCCCCCTATAACCGCAACCACGAAAAGCTGATGTTTATGAGCGTGCGGGCCGCAGAGCTGACCAAATACGCCGCCAATGCCATGCTCGCCACCAAAATCAGCTTTATGAACGAGATCGCCAATCTTGCTGAACGACTCGAAGTGGACGTTGAAGACGTGCGCCGAGGGATTGGCAGCGACCCACGCATTGGCTACCACTTTATATACCCTGGCTGCGGCTACGGCGGCTCCTGCTTCCCCAAAGATGTCCAGGCGTTAGAGCGTGCCGCGCGCCAATTAGGCTATACGCCGGAACTGCTCAGCGCTGTCGAGTCAGTGAATTTACGCCAAAAGCAAACCCTGTTCACAAAACTGCAAGATAGTTTAGGCAATCTAAGCGGTAAGACCATTGCAGTATGGGGCTTGGCCTTTAAACCCAACACGGATGATATGCGTGAAGCCCCAAGCCGCACGTTAATGGAAGCACTCTGGCAAGCGGGCGCTAAGGTGCAGGCGTTTGATCCCGAAGCCATAGCAGAATGCCGACGCATTTACGGGGAGCGGGATGACCTGATGCTAGCAGGCGACCGGATTCAGGCAGTGAAAGGTGCCGATGCTTTGGTTATCTGCACCGAATGGAAAGAGTTTCGCAGTGTCGATTTTGATTGGCTAGCCGACCAGTTGGCTGAAAAAGTCGTCATCGATGGACGTAATTTGTATGCGCCAAGCGCCGTTAAAGAAGCGGGGCTGCGTTACATTGGGGTTGGGCGGAAGAACAGCTAAAAGGGGAATCTATTATTTTGATTTTTCTTATTAATTGGCGATGGCTGTTACGTTTCATTACTTTTAATAACGTCTTGACACGAAAAAAGAAGAAGAATATTTAAGTTATTCTTCACCTAGCCGAGGTTTTAAGGTAATCGTATTAAAAACAGTGCTACGTATTGCTTAATGAAGGAACGCGAATCGTAGCTACATGTATTCAAAAAAGGCATTGGTTTATGGCTGCTATTACATCACTAGGCATCGGTTCTGGTTTGGATCTGAATGGCTTGCTGGAGCAATTAAAAACGGCAGAACAAGCAAAGCTTGAGCCTATTGCGGAACAGCTCCAGTCTGAAGATACGAAAATATCTGCCTATGGTAAGTTGCAAAGCGCGCTTGAGCAGTTTCAAAGCTCAGCCGAAGCACTCAATGATGGGGCGTCATTCGAGAGCCTAACAACCAATGTAGAAGGCAGTGCTGTTGGCGCTGTTAGCAGCAATGAGGCCCAGCCAGGTCAGTACGAAGTACAGGTCGGCCAGTTAGCTACAGCCAGTAGCCTAGTAACAGAGCGTTTGGAAACAGCAGACGAAAGCATAGTGACTGGGGAGCAGTCATTAACCTTTACTCTTGCTGACGGAGCTATGGATCCCATTACCATTGCCGATGGCAGTTCCCTTGAAGATATGCGTGATGCTATCAATCAACAGAGTGATGGCCGCTTAAGCGCCTCTATTATCAACGACGGTGAAGGGTATCGTCTTGCAGTAAATTCGACGGAAACGGGTGCGGACGCGAGTATTGAAAGCACAAACTTTTCAGACATTCTTGCTGGCGATGTACAAACGACTGATGCCCAGGTAGTTCAAGCGGGTCAGGATGCAGAGTTTAACGTCAATGGAATTGACATTGTCAGCCCTACCAATCAAGTGGAAGGCGCTATTCAAGGCATTACCCTGAACTTATCTGAGGCGGGTGCAACAAGCACAGTCAGCGTTGAGCAAGATAGTGAAGCTATCCGCGAGCAGGTCACGGCCTTTGTTGATGACTTCAACACGCTCAAGGACACCATTACCAGCTTGACAGCGTTTGACGAAGAGACTGGGCAGGCGGCGGGGTTGAACGCCGATGCCACGACTCGTGCGGTTGAACGAGAGCTTCGTCAAACAATTAGCAGTGTTGTCGGCGGCGATGGCTTTAGCGTGTTGTCGGATGTAGGAATTTCGCTTCAAGTAGACGGCAAGCTGGAGATTGACGAAGATAAATTAGATAGCATTGTTGCTAATCAGCCAGATCAGCTAGCCAATTTTTTTGCAGGCGATAGCGAAGAGGGTGGCATGGCAGGGCAAATAGCCTCATCGCTTGAAAGCTTGGTTGGAACAGGTGGCCGTCTTGAAAGTGCCGTTGATTCGTCTGAGAGTCGCTTTGCTTCGTTAGAAGACCGATATGCGACAACGGAAAGCCGTATCGAACAAACCGTTGAGCGTTATCGCACGCAGTTTCAAGCGATGGACAGCATGGTAGCTCAAATGAACTCAACCAGTGCTTATCTGACCCAGCAGTTTGCAGCGCTTGATCAGCAAAGTTAAAATTAGCCTGATAAACCAGCTAAATTAATAGATTACAAGATGCCCTGCACTATGTGCTGGGCATTTTTCTTTGCAATGCTTTAAAAACAGCTTAAAAAAAGGCATTACCTCTAAAGTTTGTTCCTCCGCAGCCGATAGATTACCTAGACACCTTTCTCTACTTCTTATAAGGAATGAGCCCCATGGCATCGATCACAGCACTCGGTGTAGGTTCTGGATTGGATCTTTCAGGTTTGGTGGATCAGCTAAAAGCGGCCGAACAGCAAAAGCTTGTGCCTATTCTAGAGCAGAAAAGCGCTCAGCAAACCAAGATTTCTGCCTATGGGCGCCTAGAGTCAGCAATGGATAGGGTGCAAACCTCTATTGCTGCGCTGAACGATGCCGCTACATTTAAGCAGCAAAAAAGCACCGTGATGGGCGATGGCGTATTGGCGACCACAGGCGAAACCGCTAACGCAGGGCGCTATGAAGTCACCGTTACCCAATTGGCACGCGCAGGCAGCGCTGCTTCCAACAGTGTAGCGCTAGACCAAGAGCTAACAGCCGCCGATGCGACACTAACGCTTAACTTTGGTGCTGGCGGAACACAAACAAGCTACGATGTTGCTATTTCAGCGGGCAGTACGCTGGCGGATGTCCGTGACCAGATCAATGCGGATAAAGAGTCTGGTGTCACTGCTTCTATCGTTAATGATGGCACTGGATACCGCTTAGCGCTGAGCTCAAAAGAGACGGGCCAAAATGCTTCACTGGAGGGTTTCTCAGGCTTAGCATCGCTGACCATGGATGCAGCCACCCAGCGTTCAGGTCAGGACGCTGAGCTGAATGTTAATGGCATTGCTATCACCAGTAAAACCAACCGGGTTGAAGAGGCCATTCAGGGCGTAACGCTTGATCTCACAGAGGCCTCTGGAGACCCCGTTACGCTGGTAATCGAGCGTGATGAAGCATCGCTGAGAGAAGCTATTGACGACTTCGTTAGTAACTACAACGAAATGAAATCCACCGTTGGTCGAATGACCGCCTACAACGGCGAAGGCGAAACGTCTGGCGAACTAATTGGCGACCGCACCGTGCGTACCATTGAAGACCGACTACGCCGGGATATTACTGACAACCTCGGCACCGGCGATATTTCACGCCTTTCACAACTGGGCATCGCCATTGATGAGAAGGGGCGATTAAAGGTCGATGAGGATAAGTTGGACGATGCGGTGGCCAACAACCCAGAGGGGCTATCTGCCTTCTTTGCGGGCGAAACCGAAGAAGGCGGCTTTGCGGGGCGCTTAAACGCCACGCTTGAAGGCATTACGGCAGAAAACGGCATCATTCAAAGCTCAGTGACTAGTGCTGAGCAGCGGGTTGACAGCCTAGATGTGCGCAAGCTGCGTATGGAGGCAAGTATCGAGCGAAGCACAGAGCGTTACCGCAAGCAGTTTGGGCAATTGGATGGCTTGATCGCCCAAATGAACTCAATGAGCAGCTACCTCTCCCAGCAGTTCAGCATGCTGGGTAATATGCAGAACAGCAATTAAGAGAGTAGTTCAGAGCGCAGTTGAAAGGGCAGTTGAAATAGTTACAGTGAATTACATAAAAAAGCGTATTTTTTCTAAAGAATTTGGCGGGCCTGCCGTTAATTAATATAACGGCGACGCAAGCGCCGCTAAGCAGGCCACAAGGCCAGTTAATCTTCGAGGAGCACTCACATGTCTGTAATCAACACTAACATTACGGCCCTGATTGGCCAGAACAACCTTTCCAACTCTCAGTCTATGCTGGCTAAAGCGCAAGAGCGTTTGTCTTCAGGCTTGCGTATTAACAGCGCCGCTGACGATGCTGCTGGCCAGGCCATCGCCAACAAAATGACTGCTCAGATTAAAGGCATGGATCAGGCTAGCCGTAATGCAAGCGACGGTATCTCTCTGGTACAGACCATGGAAGGCGGCCTTGACCAAGTCAACGACAATATGCAGCGTATTCGTGAGCTAGCGGTACAGGGTGCCAACGACACCAACACTGCAGATGATCGCGCAGCCATTGAAACCGAAATCAATGAGCGTTTAGCTGAAATCGATCGTGTGGCTGGTAGCAATAACTTCAACGGCACTAGCCTGCTGAACTCTGGTGGCGCTAGCTTAAGTATTCAGGTTGGTTCTAATACTAACGCTGAAGATGTTATTACCGTGGACACAGTTAATGCGACTACAGTGGGTCTTGGCCTAGTATCGGGATCAAGCGGCTCTCTTGCGGTCTCTGGTGGTGCTACAGTAATTGACGGTTCTGGAGCTTCTGGTGCAGTTACGCATGATGATTTCCAGAACATAATTGATGCCGTCGATGCATCTACAGAGTCACTGGATACCAGCCGCGCGACTTTAGGTGCTACGCTTAATCGCTTCGATTCGGTGATCGATAACCTGGCAACGACGTCTACCAACCTCTCCGAAGCTCGTTCACGTATCGAAGATGCCGATTACGCGGTGGAAGTGTCGAATATGACGCGTGCGAATATTCTACAGCAGGCGGGTACTTCCATGCTGGCACAGGCTAACCAGACGCCACAGTCTGTACTGTCTCTGCTGGGCTAATAGCTTAGCCGCTAAGCTTCACATGAAAGTAACGACGGGGCCAATTGGCCCCGTTTTTTGTCGTTAAGTGTTTCGTTAAAAATTAGCTTCTTAAGCATGTTCCAGCCTCTTGTCGAGCTTGATCGCGTGAACACCTACTTAAATACCGGCGCATTCGCGCCTTTGATTGCCGCACTAGCACAGTAAGCTAGGCATATTGCCATTTTTCCCTGTGAGCCGCTTCATGGTTAAGAACACCTCCTTATCTGCTACTCAAAAGCGCAAACCCCGTTTGCTTTGGGCCAATCCTTACTGCCTGCTTGATACTTCCAGTGGGGCCAGCATGACTGTGCGGCAAATGCTGTTGCAGCTAGCGGCCCACGGCTATGACGTGCAGGTGTTGGGTGCCACTGTATTTGATAATCCTAAGGGGATGGGGCGGCTCAAGGAGCAATTTCCCGACTTAAGTGCTCATCAGCACCAATTGATTCAAGCCGAAGATGGACCGCTATCGCATCAATTGGTGGTCAGTTTTAGCCACAACCGTAATCACTTTACTACGCATGAAGAAGGGCTTTGGTATAGCCAGTACCTTTATATGCTGGATTCCTTTAAGCCGGATGTAGTGTGGTTCTATGGCGGCCAAACGCTGGACTTGCTAATTGCCGATGAAGCCCGTGATCGCGGCATCCCTGTCGCTTTCTATCTGGCAAACGGCAGTTACAAGGCACCGCGCTGGTGCCGTGATGTGGATTTAATCCTTACCGACAGCCAGGCCACAGCGGATATGTACCGCAAAGAGGTCGGCTATACCGCCAAGCCCGTGGGCAAGTTTATAGCCCCGGGGAACTTTGTTGCTGAACATCATGAACGTAAGCGTTTACTGTTTGTTAACCCTAGTTTGCAAAAGGGCGCCAGCGTATTTGTGCAGTTGGCAGAGAAGCTGGAGCGCGAAAGGCCCGATATTAAGCTTGAGGTAGTGGAAGCCCGAGCCGACTGGCCAGCCGTGCTGCGGGAAACCACCCGCAAAATGGGGGAACAGCGTAGCGCGTTAAGTAATGTTGTGGTGACCCCCAATACCAGCGATATGCGCGGCCCTTACAGTCGGGCCCGCGTGGTAGTAGCTCCTAGCCTATGGTGGGAAAGCTCCGGGCGTATGCTGGCCGAGGCTATGCTAAACGGCATTCCGGCACTGATTACTAACCGCGGCGGCATGCCCGAGATGATTGGCAACGCCGGTGTCGCCTTTGACTTCCCAGATGCCTGCTATGAAGAACCCTACCAACATTTGCTCAGCGACGATGAGCTTCAGCCGCTGGTGGATGCAGTTATTAGCTTGTTTGATGACGAAGTGCTTTATCAAGATTACGTAGATCGCGCCTGGCAGGTAGGCAAAGAAAAGCATCACCTTGATCGCGCTACTGATCGATTACTGAACGCTTTGGCGCCTTTAGTAGGGTTACGCTCTGGCAACAAGGACTTCGCCATTACCCAGAAGAAGCGCCACCGCCAGCGCTTAGCCAGCCGAGCAACCAAGCCGGAATTTAAGGTCGATAACTCTCTACAGCAGTTGATTAGCCCTAAAGCTGGAACCAAGAACAGCAAGTCACAGGCTAATCGTTTGTGGCTTACCGATGATTTTACTTGGCAAATTAAAGGTAAAATCATGGTGCTCGACAACCGCGCCAGCTTGATCAAAAGTGGCCTTGCCGACCAGATGGCGGCGACGAAAGCCTTTGGCATTGTCGCTTTTGATCCCGCCAGCGAAATAAAAGATGCCAAGCAGTACGAAGGCAGCGACTATATTCAGTTATTCCAGCACGCCCTGCTCGGCGATGGTAAGGCGACAGCGCTGCATGCCTGTGTCGCCCCAGAAATGACCAGCACGCTTACACCGCTACCAGCCGAGAAGCTTCCAAAGCGCCACCATCTAGCTGCAAGGCCTTTGGCTGAGCTTCCCATTAATACTGTGGCGCTTGATAGTATTGAAGGACTGGGAAGCCTGGATTGGCTTATTCTTGATGAGCTAAGCGATGCCATGGCTGTACTGGAGAATGGTAAAAAGTCGCTTACGGGCACCCTGCTGATTCAGGCGCGTGTCCCCTTCCAGCTTACACATGAAAAGCAACCCAGTTTGGCTGAACTACAGCACTGGGCCAGCCGAAATGGCTTTCGCTTTTATCGCTTCCATAATATTCGCCATTACAGCCATTTGCCAAAAGAACTGAACGCCCGCACACCTTGTGCCACTGAGCAAGAAAGTGCCGATGTGCTATTTCTCCCCAGCCATGAGCGTATGGGCGTTCTAAACGATGAAAATAAGACCAAACTTGCTTTTATACTGAGTGCAGGCTTTGCTGCGCATGATGTTGCTTTTGAACTGATAGCCGATGTTAGTCAGGAGAAGGCACTGGAGTTTCTAGAAGCACAAGGTTTACTCCCGCGTATCTCAAAGCAGCAGCAGGATAGTGACGGTCAAAGCCAGTTGTTATCTCAGTACCCGGGCAATAATAATGATGTCAAAGTTAATGTTAAAGAAGTGAGCGATGCAGGTCTGTATGTACGGAGTATGCAAGCTATTATTGATAATAAAAACTACACAAAAGTGGTTCAGGTTGGTGCAAATGATGGGTGCATTAATGACCCGATCTATGAAGTTGTTATGCGTAACAAAGATAAAACCAAAGTTCTTCTCATTGAGCCACAAAGTAATATCCTCGAGCATTTAGAGAAGAATTATGCTTTTCATCCCGAAGCACACATCGCTAATTATGCTGTTGGCCCGGATTCACTGCTGACCCTTTATCGTATTAAACCAGCTTATTATGGTTTGTTCACAAAGAGATATCTACACGATTCTCCTAATTACCGAGTGCCTAGCGGTTTTTCTTCATTTGATAAAAAACATGTTATAAAGCATGCACAAGGAAATTTTCCTAAAAATACTAAAATAGATAATGCTATAGAAAAGCTTGAAGTACCTTCACGGGATCTTTTGACTATTCTAGATACCACATCTTGGGAAGAGCAAAAAATAGACATTTTGCAGGTTGATGCTGAAGGTATGGACGATAAAGTCATTTATTCCTGTAATATCGAAGTGACTCAGCCAAAGCTGATAAACTTTGAAAGAGCTCATTTGTCGCAACAAGCATACAGAGACTTGTGTGTTTATCTTTCAGGTCTGAATTACGAATTATATAACTACAGTGTTCTGGATACTTTGGCAGTGAAAAAAGCTTCCCTGTCTACTGATAAAGGTGAAGTTGTAGTTAACGATGTGTCCCGCCCGAAGGAACTGGGAAGCCCAAGGGTGAAATCAACTTATCAAATTACACAGGAATTAGGTAAGCTTTACGAATTTTCTCGTAAGGTGTTAACAGAAGAACTAAATGCTATTCATGGTTTAGATAAAAGTGAGAGATTCTGGGAGATTGTATTGCATTATTTCTTGGGACAACGTTTTGTCTCAAGATATATTGCCCGCTGGAATAATGGATTACTGAATTCCGCTCCAGATTCAGAGGCTATATTAACGAATTTTCCTTGTAGAACGTTTAGGGACTACATGAATAAAACAGAGACCCTTGTAGGGACTGAGTCTCCTTATGTAGTGAGTAATGTTATCCCTTTTGATGCGAAAAGTAGAAAATTAAAGGGTGCAGATAGCTCTGAATCTATAAAAATTAGGGAAGTTAAAGTTAATGAGTTACTAGATAGCTATGAGGTGAAAAATAAAACCATAGCTTATAATCTAGGTGTGCATAATCCGAAATATTGGAAGGCTAAGTATAAGTCAAATGGTGTTGATTTTGTAGACGTTCCCGCTTTTGATACTTTCTTGGCAGATGAAGTTGATTGGGAAACTCGCTATAGGCTTGCTAGGTTAGATGAAGTTAAGCCAGCCGAAGGTTATGAGGGATTTTGGGCTAGCTTAGCGCTATGTTTGCCTACAGAGTTGCTAGAAGATTTTAAGTCTCTTTACCAAATGATTGAAAAAGTTTTAGAAGGTCGGAAACCTGAGTTTGTTTTTTCATCGATGCTACCCACGATTACTTCTCGACTAATAGCGGCTATTTTCACTGAGAGAAATGTGCCGTTATATCTGCATCAGCATGGCCCGGCGTATGGTGAGTATCCTTTATATTTTGCAGTCTCGTTTGAAAAAAGAATTTCAGATATCTTTTTTACGTGGGGTTGGAAAGATGAAGCTGGCAAAGCAGTTCCAGAAAAGCCACATCGTTTAATTGATCTTAAAAAACGATTTGTTAAGTTAGAAAAGTCAAAGGAAGAGATATTGGTTATATTGCCTCATAAAACTATCGTGCCTGATTTTTTTTCTGGAACGGATTTGGATTGCTATAATGATAATGCATTAAAGTTTTATTATGATTCGCTAAGTAGTGAAGAGAAAAAGCGTGTTGTAGTAAGGTTGAGGCGTCAGCATGGTTACAGTGAAGAAGTAGAGAAAAAGCTATTGGACTTGATGCCCGGCGTTAGAGTAGATAACCAGCAGCGTTCTATTGAGCATGCTTATGCTAATGCAAAGGAAGTGGTCATAGTGATGCCTTATAGCACTTCAGCTTCCGAATGCGAGTATCTTGGTATCCCTTATCGTGTGTTGATTCAGCCAAGTGACGAGTTAATGCAAATTCCCCCATTTATTCCTGAGACATACGAATGATGTTTAATCAAGCAACAATACTCATCACTGGTGGCACAGGCTCTTTCGGCCACACTTTTATCCCCATGCTGCTGGCTCGCTATGACCCCAAGAAAGTCATTATATTCTCTCGTGATGAAATGAAGCAGTGGGAAATGGCGAAAAAATTCCACGACGATCCACGAGTACGGTTCTTTATTGGTGACGTTCGTGACCGTGATCGTCTTTACCGTGCTTTGGATGGTGTTGACTATGTCGTCCATGCTGCAGCAACTAAAATTGTTCCAACGGCAGAGTACAATCCGTTTGAGTGCGTCAAAACGAATGTCATGGGAGCTATGAATCTTGTCGATGCCTGTATTGATAAGGGAGTCAAAAAACTGGTAGCGCTTTCCACCGATAAAGCCAGCAGTCCTGTTAATCTGTATGGCGCTACTAAGCTTACCTCTGACAAGCTTTTTGTGGCGGGCAATCATTATGCTAGCCATACCCATACCCGATTTGCCGTGGTTCGTTATGGCAATGTCATGGGATCCCGTGGATCAGTTATACCCTTTTTCATGTCATTACGTGATAAAGGCGTGTTGCCAATTACCGATGAACGTATGACGCGTTTTATGATCTCGCTTGAAGAGGGGGTGGAGTTGGTTTGGCATGCTTTTGAAGACATGGAAGGGGGAGAGATTTATGTTAAGAAAATCCCTTCCATGAAGGTAACCGACTTGGCAAGGGTTGTAGCACCTGGCGCCAAGCATGAAATAGTAGGCATTCGTCCTGGTGAAAAACTTCATGAACAGATGATCAGTGCTGAAGACTCATATTGCACCTATGAGTACGCTGAGCATTTTAAGATATTACCTCAAATAAATTTTTGGGATAAAGATGCTAATCGTATTAAAGATGGCAAAAAGGTTGTAGAGGGCTTTATATATTCTAGTGATAATAATAGCGAATGGATGAGCGATAGTGAGTTAAAGCATTGGCTCGATGCTCATAAGAATATCGGGAATTTTTAAATGAAAACGTTGAACCTTGATGCTATACGAGCCGCGTATGATCGTGGGGAAAATATAACCGAGCTACTTAGAGATAAAGATGCTAGTTATAATTCAATTGAAGTCATTGAGGTGGCATATGATCTCCAAGCTGGAACGTATGTAAATGGGCTTCTTAAAGATAAAAGTGTCTTTGAAAAAAGGGCTGGTGAGATTGGAGAGATACTGGCTTCGCATGTATCGTCCTTAGATACGTTCTTAGATTGTGGTGCCGGAGAGCTGACAACACTATCTGGTGTTAGTCATTATCTTCCTGTGAATATTAAAATGTTTGCTTTTGACTTATCGATAAGTAGATTAAATGCAGGTCTAAGGTTCGCTTCGCGTGCTATGCGATATGATTTGTTTAATAGTTTAGTGTCGTTTTCAGCATCTATGGATAATGTTCCACTACATGACAATTCAATTGATGTTGTTTTTACCAATCATGCTATTGAGCCAAACTATGGTCGCGAATTACCAATATTGAAAGAGCTTTTAAGAGTAAGTCGAAAAAAAATGCTGCTTTTTGAACCTTCTTTCGAAGATAATTCTGAAGAAGGGCAGTCGCGCATGAAAAAGCTAGGATATGTTAGAAATCTTCCCAAATGGATAGAGATGGCGGGAGGAGAGCTTGTTGATAAGTTTCCTCTTAATTGTGTGGCTAATAAACTTAATCCCACTTATTGTTATGTAGTAGAGAAAAAAGATGTAAGCTCTTCTTTTGAGCTAAGCGAGGTCAATTTCAGATGTCCACTCTCTAATGCTGAATTAAAAGATCGCGGAAGCTATTTGTGGAGCAAGGAGGGAGCACATGCGTACCCCAAAATTAACAATATTTCTCTTTTGAGAAGTAAAGACGCCATTTTGATGTTCCATGAATAAAACAATGATTCCTTATGGCCGTCAAGAAATTACTCAGGCAGATATTGATGCTGTAGTAGCAGTGCTTGAGTCTGACTTCCTCACCCAGGGCCCGCAAGTTCCACGTTTTGAGCAGGCAGTAGCCGCACATGTAGGGGCAAAACACGCCTTGGCAGTCAGTAGTGCTACCTCTGCGTTACATATTGCCTGCTTGGCGCTAGGGCTTGGCAAAGGCGATTGGCTGTGGACTTCACCAATCACTTTTGTTGCTTCAGCCAATTGCGGGCTGTATTGCGGTGCACAGGTCGATTTTGTTGATATCGATCCACGTACTTACAATTTATGCCCGGAAGCGCTAGCAGATAAGTTAGAGAAAGCGGGGAAAGAAGGACGCTTGCCAAAGATAGTTGTTGCTGTGCATCTATGCGGCCAACCCTGCGATATGCAGGCGATTAGCGCGCTAAGCCAGCACTACGGCTTTCACCTAATTGAAGACGCCTCCCACGCAATTGGCGGGAAATACCAAGATGAGTTCATTGGCAATGGCCGCTACAGCGATATTACGGTGTTTAGTTTTCACCCGGTGAAGATCATCACTACTGCTGAAGGCGGCATGGCGGTGACTAACAATGATGAATTAGCTCATAAGATGGCATTGCTGCGTAGTCACGGCGTTACCCGAGACCCCGCACAAATGACTCACGAGGCCGATGGCCCCTGGTATTACCAGCAGATTGAGCTAGGTTTTAATTATCGGATGACCGAGCTTCAGGCTGCGCTAGGGCTTAGCCAATTAGAGCGCCTGAATCAGTATGTTGCCCGTCGCCATGAGTTAGCTGCACGCTATGATCAATTACTGGCTGGCCTGCCGTTAATCACGCCTTGGCAGCATAAAGATAGCTATTCTGGATTACATCTGTATGTAATTCGCCTTCAGCTAGGTAAGCTTGGTGTTAGCCATAGAGAAGTATTTGAGTTGCTGCGGAAACAGGATATAGGCGTTAACCTGCATTACATTCCGGTTCATATGCAGCCTTATTATCAGCAGATGGGGTTTGCCAAAGGCGATTTTCCTGAGGCTGAAGGTTACTATGCCGAGGCCATCAGCCTGCCGATGTTTCCGAACATGACGCTAGATCAGCAGGAGAAGGTTGTCGCGTCTATTGAACGAGCCTTGCAATCATGAGAGTAGCTATTATACCTGCTCGAGGCGGAAGCAAACGTATTCCACGTAAGAACATCAAACTTTTTTGTGGCAAGCCGATGATTGCATGGTCAATTGAAGCTGCGCTAGAAAGCCAATGTTTTGATCAAGTCATTGTTTCAACCGATGACGCTGAAATTGCTGAGGTTGCTAAAGAGTATGGCGCAAATGTTCCTTTCATACGCCCGGCAGAGCTCTCCGACGATTACACTGGAACCTTACCGGTTATTCGCCATGCAGTGGAGTGGGTCAGCGAGTATCAGGCTCAAGTGGGTTATGCCTGTTGCTTGTATGCTACTGCTCCTTTTGTTTGCCCTAATGACCTTCGAAAAGGCTGGGAAATAATTCAACAGCAGTCTTGTAGTTATGTCTTCTCTGTCACCAGTTATGCGTTCCCAATACAGCGGGCAATACGGATTACTGAAAATGGTCGCGTAGCCATGTTCAGTCCAGAGTATTTCAACACTCGCTCTCAAGATTTGGAAGAAGCTTGGCACGATGCCGGGCAATTCTATTGGGGCACAGCACAGGCTTGGCGAGAGGAGAGAGCGATTTTCAGCGACGGAGCTATACCTCTCCAACTACCCCGTTATCGAGTTCAAGATATCGACACTCCAGAAGATTGGGAGAGAGCGCAGTCGTTATTTAACTCATTAAAATATTAAGAGTATTCTATGGAATTTAAAACTGATCAAGAAAAATTCTGGGCTGGAACCTTTGGTGATCAATACATTCAGCGTAATCAAAGTGAGCAGCTGCTTGCGAGTAATATAAATTTTTTCTCAAGGGCTATAGCGCAGACCTCTGGGGTGAAAAGTGTCATTGAGTTCGGTGCAAATATTGGGATGAACCTGAAAGCTCTCAGCCTACTACTGCCGGAAAGTGATATGTTTGCAGTTGAAATAAATAGTAGTGCAGCTAAGGAATTAAAAAAAATTATTCCTGAAGGAAATATATCAAATACAAGTATTTTGAATTTTTCACCTCAAAAACAATGTGACCTTTCATTAATTAAAGGAGTGTTGATACACATTAATCCTACAGAGCTTGGTTTGGTATATGAAAAGCTTGTCAGTTCGACAAGAAACTATCTGCTTGTGGCTGAATATTATAACCCAACGCCGGTGGTTATAGATTACCGTGGACATAAAGAAAAGTTATTCAAGCGTGATTTTGTAGGTGAAATTATGAACCAGTATCCTGAAATGAAATTGATTGACTATGGATTTGTCTATCATAAAGATCCAAACTTTCCTCAAGATGACATCACATGGTTTCTTTTGCAAAAAAGCTAATGAGTTGCATTGTATTCAGAGTTGATGCTTCCTTAGAGATAGGCACTGGGCATGTGATGCGGTGTCTTACGCTTGCTCAAGCACTTCGACACATTGGTGCGGAATGCCACTTTGTCTGTCGAGAGCATCGTGGGAATCTGATTGATTTTATAAAGACACAAGATTTTATTGTCCACCGTTTGCCAATGCCTGATGATGGAAGTAAATCCTTATCGTCTGAGGAAATAAATGAGCCGTCTCACGCTCATTGGTTAGGTGTTTCTTGGCAAACAGACGCTGAGGCATGCAGAGCGTATATTGAAGCCCTTTCACCTGACTGGTTGGTGGTTGATCACTACGCGATAGATTCTCGTTGGGAAGCTTTTGTTTGCCCCCATAATACTCGACTGCTTGTTATTGATGATCTAGCTGACCGGAAGCATCTTTCAGATATGTTGCTAGATCAGAATCTTGGACGAGAGGCGGAGGACTATATGGCTTTGGTGCCCATGTGCTGCCGCTCTTTTATCGGCTCTGAATTTGCTTTGTTACGGCCAGAGTTTGCCCAATGGCGCGATGTAAGTCTTGCTCGTCGTTGTCAGTCAATGGAGCTACGAAAGTTGCTGATTAGTCTGGGCGGTGTCGATAAAGACAACGTAACGGGGCAGGTATTGGAAGCTCTCAAGCATTGTGACCTGCCTGACGGTTGCAAGATCAGCGTAATTATGGGCGCAACGGCTCCCTGGTTGAATGAGGTCAAAGTACAGGCAAGCACATTGCCTTGGCCGACTGAGGTGGTGGTTAACGTCAGTGATATGGCGCGACGTATGTCGGAGGCGGATCTAGCTATCGGTGCAGCGGGTAGCACCTCCTGGGAGCGCTGCTGTCTGGGGTTGCCTACCCTAATGCTGGTATTAGCGGATAACCAGAGAGCGATTGCTGAGGCTCTTAATAGAGCTGGGGCGGCGGTTTTTCTTGATAGTGTAAATACAAGAGACATTTCGAGGAACGTGAATGCCCTATTAGAGAGGGGGGGAGTGTGGAAAATGAGCAAGGCTGCTGCCAGTCTCACTACAGGTCAAGGGGTTGATTTGCTTTGCCATGTCCTGTTACAACAAAGTGAAAATGCATGACTTACTCAGTGAGCTTACGTCCCCTGACAGAAGCGGATCTTGCCATGTTGTTGCAGTGGCGCAACGCACCTGAAGTGCGCTGCAATATGTATACGCAACACAAAATCAGTGAGAGTGAGCACCGTCAGTGGTTTCAGCGTGCACAACAAAACCCTCAACGCCACTTACTGATGGCTGAGCAAGATGGTCAACCGTTTGGCTTCGTCAATATCCAACTTATAGACCCAATGGCGAAGAGAGGAGAGTGGGGCTTTTACCTTTCCCCAAAGATACCAAAAGGCAGAGGCCATTCATTAGGTATCGCCGCCTTAAAATACGCCTTCATTGAGCTGAAGTTGCATAAGCTATGTGGCGAAGCGCTTGCAAATAACACGCGCTCAAGAAAATTTCATGAACGTTTAGGTTTTAAACAAGAGTCTTATCTACGCGATCATCACTTTGATGGTCAGGCCTATCATGATGTCATTGGCTATGCACTTCTCTACAGGGAATGGCAAGCATTTTAAGGAGTTCACTTTTAGATGACGATAAAGATTGCTGGACGTGTAATTGGCCCCTCTTGTTTTCCTTATATTATCGCCGAGTTGTCAGCCAACCATAACGGTAGCATTGAGAATGCCAAGAGAATAATTGAAGAGGCAATGAAGGCGGGTGCTGATGCGGTTAAAATACAGACTTATCGACCTGACACCATCACGCTGGATTGTGATAACGAAGAGTTCAAGATCAAAGGTGGCCTTTGGGACGGCCGTACACTTTATGAACTCTACCAGGAGGCGCACATGCCCTGGGAATGGCATGCTACTCTCTTTGAGCATGCTCGCAAGCTAGGGATAACTATCTTCAGCTCCCCTTTCGACAATACAGCGGTCGATCTTCTAGAGAGTCTCAACGCACCAGCCTACAAAATTGCTTCGTTCGAAGCAGTGGATTTGCCTCTAATCAAATACGTGGCCAGCACCGGCAAGCCGATGATTATTTCTACTGGCATGGCCAATGTAGATGAGATTGCTGAGGCCATCGAAGCTGCCCGAGATGGTGGCTGTAAAGAGTTGGCGGTATTGCACTGCGTCAGTGGCTACCCAGCTCCCGCCTCGGACTACAATCTGCGTACCATCCCCGATATGATCTCGCACCACGGTTTAGTAACGGGGTTGTCTGACCATACCCTCGACAATACTACTGCGATCACTAGTGTGGCGCTTGGTGCTTCAATCGTCGAAAAGCATTTCACCCTTAATCGAAGTGGTGGAGGGCCTGATGATAGCTTCTCACTTGAACCCCGTGAACTAGCAGCATTATGTCGTGATACCAAAACTGCTTGGCAGGCGCTAGGCAGAGTAGACTATGGTAGAAAATCCAGCGAGCAGAGTAATGTGCAGTTTCGCCGTTCTCTATACTTCGTCAAGGACTTAAAAGCGGGCGACATCATTATGGAAGATGTCGTCAGGAGTGTTAGGCCAGGGTATGGACTGCCGCCCAAGATGCTGAAAGATATTTTGGGTAGAAAGGTTGTGGTAGATGTGAAAGCCAACACGCCAGTGAGTAGCAGTGTATTGGGGTCTTGGTGATGAGCTGCTTTGTTGTATGTTTTGTCAGCTAGAGTTTTTGATAGCATTTCCTGTTTCAACCGTTGCGCTAGCGATTTGAGCATCTGTAAATAGATTCGTTTCAATCAGCCTCGTGCAACGTCTTCGCGGGCGATATCGGCAAGGGTCCGCTCCTCTATCGATAAGTGAAGCTGGCGTTCAATACGTCTTTTAAAGCGACAGCGCACCAAAAATAGTGTATTGCCGGTTGCTCAATAGTCGCTATATTTTTCTTGAGTGTATCTAAGTGCCTCACCGACCAGCTTGCTTCTTCTAAAACCTCTGCCACTAATTACTTAGCCTTCAAAATTGATCTTCCTGGCGTTTGCTCGATAATGAGTAGTTATCTTCGGCACTCGTCACCTTGTGGGTGCTCAAATTGTACGTTCCTAACCGGGCAGGAAAACACCCCATGGATCCGCAAAAACTGGCGGTAACCTTAGCGATTGCTGCAGGTTGGTTAAGTTTTAACAGCCTTATCATTTGCATGTATTTCCTATTGAGTGGCAGAGGCGTGCTGGAAGGGGGAATGTGGCGAGGCGGAGAGTGGCTAAGGCTCGGGCAGTCAGTGTCAGCCGATGAGAGCAATGAACTGGCCGCTCAGCCCCCTGCTGTTGCTAAACAGGTGAATACCTCCTCTACGTTACCCGAGAATGAAGATAGCGTAGAGGAGGTGGCACCTGTAGAGGCAGAAGAGAGCACTCATGTACTGTTTGTGATGTTTGATCAACCGGATATCGCACTCAACAAAAAGCTGTTCTCGAGCCTGCAAAAGTGGGAGGCCCACTACGATGAGGCCTTTCAGGTTTATAGCGTGCCAGGCGTTACCCCGCAAAACCCATTGCGGGTTACCAATGCCTACCCGCCTGGATTGATGCCATCTCCAGAAGCCTTTCAGCAAGAAGAACATTTGATCGGTGGCGTAAGTGTCATCCTCAAAAAGCCAAAGCGCAGGCGCGGGTTTGATAAGGTACAGTTGGAAAAACTGGTTACGTTTGCTCAGGAGTTGGCAGCGCTGGGTGGAGGCGTGCTAGATGCCGATCGCCAAGCCGCTACCTTTAAAACGTTTCAGGCCATTCGCCACAAATAGCCATACATCACGGTGTGACTGCATATTCAATAAAAGAATAAAAATTATCTTTAATATTCTTTTGTATGCTTTTGTCGTAGAGGTAAACTAGCAGCCATCAATGCCTCATGATTATTTGTGTGGCTATTCGGATCGTCGGGATATCGACTAACGAGGAAACAGACTCATGCCACTACCAGCTAAGTTAACTACTACCCTTGCGGCGCTTTCGTTGAGTGTTGCCAGTGGGTTTTTCGCCGCTTCTGCCCAAGCCGATACGCTCCGGGTGGGCATGTCCGGCGGTTATTTCCCCTTTACCTTCGTTGAGCAAGACGAGCTCAAAGGCTTTGAAGTTGATGTCATGAATGCCGTGGGTGAGATCACCGGTGATGATATCGAGTTCGTCACGGCGAGCTTCTCGGGCTTGGCGGGGATGCTTGAATCTGGCCGTATCGACACCATTGCCAATCAGATCACCATTACCCCAGAGCGTGAAGCGAAGTATGTGTTCACTTCGCCTTACGTGTATGACGGCGCGCAGGTCGTGGTGCGGGCAGGCAATGACACCATTGAAGGTGTTGAAGATTTGTCCGGTAAAAGCGTGGCCGTCAACCTGGGCTCGAACTACGAGCAGTTATTGCGTGAGCAGCCCAATGCCGATGAAATCGACATTCGCACCTATGAGTCCAATATCGAACAGGATGTGGCGCTGGGCCGGGTAGAAGCCTTTGTGATGGATCGCGTGAGTGCTACGCAGGTCATTAAAGAGAAAGGCCTACCGTTAGAGCTGGCGGGGCAGCCGTTCTCGACCATTGAGAACGCATTGCCGTTCCGTGATGATGAAGCGGGCCGTGAGCAGCGCGACCGTGTCGATGCAGCGCTGAGTGAGCTGCGTGAGAATGGTGAGCTGCGTGAGATATCGGAAAAGTGGTTCAATACTGATATCACCCAGCCCTAAACGCTGAACTGATCCGTTCAACGCGGCCGTGGCATTGCCACGGCCGTTTGCTTATAAGCGATTTGGCCTATGTTTAATTATCATGCTTAACCTCGAATATATGTGGGGGCTGTTGCCGGTTCTGTTGCGCTACTTGCCGCTCACCCTTCAAATGGCAACGATCGCCATGTTCTTTGCGCTGATTCTGGCGTGCCTGCTGGCGGTAGTTCGCGTATCAAAAGTGCCATTCTTGAACGGCTTCTCGCTGCTGTTTATCTCGTTTTTTCGAGGTACGCCGCTGCTGGTTCAGCTGTTCCTTTTCTATTATGGACTGCCGCAACTCATCAGCGCACTGATCTCGATTACCGGCGTTACCGCCGCCGTGCTAGGGCTAACGCTACACTTCTCTGCCTATATGGCCGAATCTATTCGTGCGGCGATTGTCGGGATTGATCGCAGCCAGACTGAAGCCGCGCTTTCCATCGGGATGACCCAGTCGCAATTGATGCGCCGCATCATTCTGCCCCAGGCAACCCGCGTGGCAACGCCGACGCTGATGAACTATTTCATCGATATGATTAAAGCGACCTCGTTGGCCTTTACGCTGGGGGTGACCGAGTTGATGGGCGCTACCCAAAAAGAAGCTGCGGGCAGCTTCCTCTATTTAGAAGCATTCCTGCTGGTGGCGCTGATTTATTGGACGATTGTGGAAGTGCTTTCCTGGGGGCAGCGTCGGTTAGAAATTTACTTGAATAAGGCCTACCAACGATGATTTCGCTGCAAGGCATTACCAAGCGTTTTAGTGGCCATACGGTGTTTAAAGATATCGACTTGAGTCTTGCTCAGGGCGAGATCATTGTGATCATTGGGCCTTCGGGTACAGGTAAATCGACGTTGCTGCGCTGTATCAACTTTCTTGAACGCCCTGATGCAGGCCGTTTGCAGGTGGGTGATTTGAGCGTTGATACCCAGCGTGCCAGCCGGGCAGATATCCTGGCATTGCGCCGGCGTACCGCCTTTGTATTTCAGAACTACGGCCTGTTCGCCAACAAAACCGCGCTGGAGAATATCAGCGAGGGGATGATCGTGGTGGATAAGTTGCCGAAAGCGAAGGCCCATGCACGGGCAAGAGAGATCCTTGAGCGCATCGGTCTGGCAGACAAAGCAGATGCTTATCCCGCTTCTCTCTCCGGCGGTCAGCAGCAGCGGGTGGGTATTGGCCGTGCCATGGCCGCCAACGCCGACGTGATTCTTTTTGACGAGCCCACCTCTTCACTTGACCCTCAATGGGTAGAGGAAGTATTGAGCCTGATGAAACAGTTAGCGGTAGAGCGCCAGACGATGATCGTGGTCACCCACGAGATGCAGTTCGCCCGGGAAGTAGCGGATCGGGTTGTCTTCATGGACGAGGGCGGCATCGTCGAGGAAGCGCCTCCTGAAGAGTTGTTCACTGCACCCAAAGATGAGCGAACGCGCCATTTCTTGCGCAAAATTTTAGCGCCTACCGGGCAGGCCGTGCCTTAAATGCTGAATACAGTTACTATCCGCGGTGCACCGCTAAGAAAAATGCCTGTTTTGCACTTTTTACATTAACGTGACTTCAAAGCTATCGGCAGTAACCACAGGGGTCTTGGCATGTCGTGGGCCTTCTTGGATTTCCACTAAGCCATAATCGCCCATCTTTTTAATGGTGCGACTCAAACTTTCTTTTCGACGCCCGGTTATCTCAGCAAGCTCCCCTAATGATTGCGGCTTGCAGCGCCGAATCGTTTTGAGAAGTTCAAGGTTTTTCGTGTTTAACAGACGAGACATGGACTCGACACTATCAAACCATACCTTAGGCTCATCAGGAGCAGGTTTATAGAAACCTTTGGCAATTGAGATTGTGCGCTCACGGAATTCATCACGGTTCATGATGCCGATCTTGACGGTTGTCATATTCCTTCCTCTCGGAGTATTTCGTCGACATGCTTCCAAAAGTCTTCAATCAAGTGAGCCGCAGAATCAAAGAAGTAATCACTGACAACGCTGCGATAATGGCGGTGATCCCACTCTTCGCGTCGTCCCGCAAACTTTCTGCGTTTGATTTTTGGAGCATGTGCGTTGTCAAAGCCAAGTAGCTGTGTCCCGCTCTTATGATGCAAGGTCAAGCTATATTTTATTCCATGGGGGATGTTCGGTGTTGCCTCGACTCGCCGCACCTCAAACTTGACCCAAAAATCACCTTGGATGCCGTACTGAGTTCCATCGAGCGCTAATAAAGTATCTAGCCCTTGATCATCCATACGCTCCTTCCCTATTTCATAGATGAAATATAGTAGGGTTGATTGTAGATGTCAATGGTTGGGTGTGGAGTTGCGCCTATCTACGAGCCGGGCTTGAGCTGCTATCAGGCACTCTGGACGACGAACATGCTGGGTCGATTTGCAATACGCGCTGGCGATTTTGGACTGGTGGCACGCCCGTGCTGCACTTGTTGGTTGAGTTCAGGCCATTGGGCCCAGCAAACATCCGCAAGCGGGGATGTCTCATCCATTAGGTAACCTTGAGCTTCATTCCTATGGGAGCTTTATGCTTAGCAGGCGCTTTCTTCAGAACCTGCGTGCTGCCATCGGGACGTGTTTCAACAAGTTCACCGTCGATGATTTCCACTATGTGTTGACCGCTGCTCAACGAGACCTGATAAGCGCGTCGCGTGTGACGCGTCGATTGGGCTGCAAGTCGTTGTTCTTAATCAGGTTTAATCGCCATGGGCTCACCTCGTTGCTTGTATCTTGCTATCATATTATAGTTCAAGCACTGGATAGTAAGCGCTAGTGGTCATGTTTATTCTGCGCACTATATCGAAGTACCCATAATTGGCAATTACAGCAGTGTTTTGGCTGTGTAAGCTGTACCTTCGAGCACGTAATCCTGCTACGCCGCGTTAACGACTACTTGATTACGGCCGTTTTCTTTAGCCTGATATAACCCTATATCAGCACGTTTTAGGGCAGGCTTAAGTGCTTTTTCGTTGTCTAGAATAGTCGTTACCCCTAGCGAAGCAGTCAGCCAAAGTGCCTGTTCGGCGTGCTCAGCTGTGACGTTAATGGGGGTAGCTGCCGTTGTTCTGCGTATTCGCTCGGCCACCTGTTCCGCTTGAGAAAGTGAGGTGTTGGGAAGCAAAATAGCAAACTCTTCGCCGCCCACTCGGCATAGCAAGTCTTCCTGTCGAAGCAGTTTGGTTACTATTTTGGTGAAGTTTTTCAGTACGTCATCGCCTGCATCATGTCCGTACGTATCGTTAATGTGCTTAAAGTGGTCAATATCAATGGCGATGAGCGCGATTGGGAGATTTTGCCTTCGCGCCCGGGATATTTCAGTCGTTGCTTGGGCCTGTAAATAGCGCCGATTGAAGACCCCCGTTAAGGGGTCGGTCATGGCTTGGGCGCGTAGTTTCTCTTCCAGCTCTTTGCGCTCGGTAAGGTCAAAGACGGTAGCGCGCGAATGCACAAACTGACCATTGCGGCAGAAGGCTGAGGCTTGAATCATGACGTGACGCTGCTCGCCGTTTCGGGTTAGCAGGCTGCATTCAGCGCTACTGGGTTGATTTTGTTTTACGTTTGCGAAAGCTTTATCAAACTGATCACGGGTTTCTGGCGTGATCAATTCTCGATAAGTGATGTGACCAATAACTTCTTCGTCGGTGTAGCCTAGCCAAGCGAGCTCGGTGCGGTTCATTTTGATCACTCGCCCTGTGGCATCGAGCGAGTGGTAGCCGCAGGGGGCGTTTTCATAAAGATCGCTGACTTCATGAGCGTGGCGCTGAGCCGCCCTACGTAGTTGGCGCTGACGCTGGCTGCTGAGAGCCCAGAATATTCCAAAGGCGACGGCGACACCGTAGGTCAACAGTAGAAACCAGAGCACGGTGGTCTCTTCTTCTATTAAGGATCGCCAAGTAGGCAGTGGTAATGTCACGCCCAGCTTCCAAGGGTAGTAAGCGTTTTCGCTGAAAACAGTACCCGCTAGGCTACGGTAGCGCTGAGTGCGTATATCTTCAGTCTGAAAGCGTAATAGCTGACCATCGACCTTGGCATGACCTGTGTTGCGCTGCTGCATGGCTTGCCAATAGAGAGGTGAAAGGGCGGCAAAGTCGCTGCCAAAGCTCGTCGTATTTAATGGCGGGAAGCCTTCATCGAGCAGCCATCGTCCTTGGGCGTCGATTAAAATCGCATTGGCATCTTGGTCAAGCAACATGGCCTGATGTAGGGCGCTGGTAAGGTAATCCCAATTGAGGCTCAAAAGCACCACGCCGCGGCGTTCCCCTGCTGCATCAAAAACAGGGGTAGATACATTGACCACAGGAATCACGTCGCGACCCATTAGCTCAAAGTGGAGGTTACGGCCCGGTGGCGAGATATAAAGATCGCGTGGCTGTAGTGAACAGGCTCCTTTGAAATAGTCGGTATAGGCATGATGATTGGCATTCACGCGGGGCCCCGTTTGAATACTTTTAGGTGCACGGAGTACTTCGCTGCCATGATTATCAATGAGTACCAGCTTGGTATAGCGAGGGTTGTGGCTGATCAACGTGTTTAGAAAGGTTGAAAGTTGCGATAAGTCGCTAAGCGAATAAGGCTGGGCTGATATCGACGAGTTGTCCTGTGCTGCCAGGTACCGCCTTAACGCAGGCATTTCGGCAATCGCCAGCGCGTAATTTAGGCTTTCATTAATATCGCGGGTTAGTGCCTCCTGGCCAGCTTTCAATAAGGCATCTGCTTCGGTATGCAGGCTATCTAGTCGGGACTCCATATGGACATGGAGCACAGGCAGCAACGTTGTCGATACGAGGATCAACGGTATGCAAATGGCTAGTAGTAAGCGAGTGTGTAAACGTCGCAATGACACTGACATGTTTCCTTTGAGTAGGTCTGCGCCGGGCAGCCTGCTTTTAAAGTTATACGTTGTACTTGTAAAGGCGTAGCTAGCAAGCTCGCCAAGCGCGTGATAGACTACGCCATCCTCTCAGACAAGTCCCGTGAGCGGGCAGCTTATTTCGACTGCCTGCTACACACTTTGGTAGGGTGATACGCCTGCCAAATCAATTGGTTGTTGCGGAAACGTCGTGCTGTGGCAGCACAGCAGACGAACACATATTTAATTTCGTTGCCGTTTTACCGGCAACCTTTATTCTCCAAGGAGATACCCTGTGGCGAACAGCAAGCAAGCTCGCAAGCGCGCCCGCCAGGCCGAGAACCGTCGCGTCCTGAAATCCAGCCAGCGCAGCATGGTCCGCACCTACATCAAGCGTGTAGTGAAAGCGATCGGCACCGGCGACCACGCTAAGGCAATGGAAGAGTTCAAGGCAATGCAACCGGTCGTTGACCGTATTGCAGACAAAGACGTGCTGTCTAAGAAGAAAGCAGCTCGCCTGAAGAGCCGTTTGAACAAGCGTATTAAGGCACTGGCGGCGTAAGCCGGCAGGCGCCATAAAAAAACCGGCTGCGGCCGGTTTTTTTGTGTCTGGATGATTTTTCTAGATGATTTTTCTGGATAGCTTATGACAGCGAAGAAAGCACCCAACACATCCCCAGGCACCACAGTCGTGCGTCGCGGGCTAATGCGCTCGGGGCTTGTAGTCAGTGCCATGACCATGCTGTCGAGAGTGATGGGGCTGGCGCGTGATGTGGTTATCGCTACCTACTTAGGGGCAGGGGATGGCGCTGATGCGTTTTTCGTGGCGTTTAAGATCCCTAACTTTCTGCGCCGTCTATTTGCCGAAGGGGCTTTCAACCAGGCTTTCGTACCCGTGCTCTCAGAGTACTCCACCCAGCGTAGTCGGGAGGAGATACGCGCGCTGCTGAATGCCACTGCCGGTAGCTTAACGGCGGTGCTGGCGCTAATTACCGCCGTGGCGATGCTCTGTGCGCCGTGGCTGATTTGGGTATTTGCCCCTGGGTTTGGCAGTGAGCCGGACAAGCTGGCGCTGACCGCGGATATGCTGCGCTTAACCTTTCCCTATTTACTGCTGATTTCGCTCACCGCGTTTTCCGGTAGCGTACTGAATACCTGGAACCGCTTTGCGGTTCCCGCGTTTACCCCGGTGCTGCTTAACCTTTCGCTGATTGGTGCGGCGCTGTTTTTAATGCCGCTAATGGAAGAGCCCGCCATGGCGCTCGCCTGGGGCGTGTTGATCGCCGGAGCGGCCCAGTTGGTTTTTCAGGTGCCGTTTTTGCTGCGATTGGGATTGATGCCTACTCCCTGGCCTAATTTTGCTCATGAGGGCGTGCGACGCATACTGAAACTCATGGGGCCTGCGCTGTTTGGGGTATCTGTGTCGCAAATTAACCTGCTGTTGGATACCGTTTTGGCGTCATTGCTGGCGGCGGGCAGCGTGTCGTGGCTTTACTACTCGGATCGTTTAGTGGAACTGCCGCTGGGCGTGTTTGGGGTGGCCATTGGTACCGTGATTTTACCGGCACTTTCTAAACGCCATGCTGACCAGTCCAAGGAGCACTTTGCTGCGATGCTTGATTGGGCGATCCGCATTGTATTGCTGTTAGGCTTGCCTGCGGCACTGGCGCTGGCGGTGCTGGCCGAGCCGCTGTTAATCACGCTGTTTCATTACGGAGCGATGACCGACAACGACATCCAGATGGCGGCCATGAGTCTGCGTGCTTATGCCTTTGGCTTGGTAGCCTTTATGCTGATCAAAGTATTGGCACCGGGATTTTTTGCTCGCCAAGACACCAAAACCCCGGTGAAGGTAGGCATTATCGCCATGGTCGCTAATATGGTGTTTAACCTACTGCTGATTTGGCCGCTGGCCCATGCCGGATTGGCGTTAGCCACCGCGCTTTCTGCGTTCTTGAACGCGGGCCTGCTGGGTTACTTACTGCATAAGCAGGGAGTGTTGGTCTTTCAGCCGGGCTGGAAGCGCTATTCGGTGCAGTTACTAGGTGGCAGCGGGCTAATGTGCGCGGCCCTCTATTTTATTGCGCCCGACTGGCAGGCTTGGCTCGCGTTTGGCCTTTGGCAACGGATAAGCTGGGTCACTGGGCTAGTGATACTGGGCGGCTCGCTGTACTTTGCGTGGCTGGCGGCACTGGGTTTGCGCGTTCGTCATTTAAAAATGCACTCATAACACTGCATCCTGGGGTGTGGGTTCGTTATAATCAGAGGCTTTATGTCCTCCAACGGCTGAGGTGCCATGCGCGTCATTCGAGGTCTGCACAACTTGAGAGCGGCTCATCGTGGCTGCGTTGCCACCATCGGTAATTTTGATGGGGTGCATCGCGGCCATCAAGCCATCCTGCAGCAGTGCCGAGAGCATGCGGCGCGCTGGAGTGTGCCGTTAACAGTGGTGGTGTTCGAGCCCCAGCCGCGTGAATTTTTTGCCGGTGATCAAGCACCACCGCGTTTAACCCGGTTGCGCGAGAAAGTCCGGCTGCTCCGCGATTTTGGCGCTGAACAGGTTCTCTGCTTGCCGTTTAACGATGCGCTGCGCAGCCTTACCGGGCGTGAGTTTATCGATCAGGTGTTGATTGATGGGCTAGGCGTTAAGCACTTGGTCGTGGGCGATGATTTTCGCTTCGGCTGCGACCGCCGCGGTGATTTTGCTCTGCTGGCGGAGGTCGGGAGCGAACAGGGGTTTGGCGTAGAGCACACGCGTACTTTTACCGTGGATGACGAGCGGGTTTCCAGTTCTCGGGTGCGTACGCTGCTTGCCAGCGGCAATTTTTCTGCTGCTGCGCGTTTGCTGGGCCGCGCCTATTCGTTACATGGCCGAGTGGTGCGCGACCAGCAGTTGGGGCGCACCATTGGTGTACCGACTGCCAATTTGCCGCTGATGCCCCAGCCATTAACGCTGCGTGGGGTTTATGCGGTGGTGGCTGAGCTTGAAAATGGCGAGCGCTACCCAGCAGTGGCGAATGTGGGCTTCCGCCCTACGGTGGGTTCGGAACGGCCAACGCTGGAAGTGCACCTGCTGGATTTTAAAGGTGATCTCTACGGCCAACGCATGACGGTGTTTCCCTGCGCGCGCCTGCGGGGCGAGGTGAAGTTTGACAACCTTGAGGCACTTAAAGCGCAAATTGAACGTGACCAGGCCCGCGCTCGCCACTATTTAATGGCGGCAATAGGTGGGCAAAACAGCGCTGACCAAGAGAACGCTGAACAGGACTATTCGCTTCCGCTGGCCTCGGCCCCGCTTGGGCGTGAGGCCATGTCTTCAAGTGCAATGTCTTCAAATGCGGTGTCTTCAAACACGATTCCTTCTGATTCTTCTTCGGCGGATGATGCCGCCGATGCTAACAACGGCTGACCAGACCATGGATTATAAGCACACGCTGAATTTGCCTGAAACTGATTTCCCCATGCGCGGCATGCTGCCAAAGCAGGAACCAGGGCGGGTTTCCCAGTGGCAGGATATGAACATTTACCAGCGCCTGCGGGAAGCGCGCGCGGGCGCGCCGCTGTTTGTGCTGCACGATGGCCCTCCCTACGCCAACGGCAGTATTCATATTGGTCACGCCGTTAATAAGATCCTTAAAGATATTATCGTTAAATCGAAGAATTTAGCCGGCTTTGATGCGCCTTATGTGCCCGGCTGGGACTGCCACGGCTTGCCCATTGAGCACAAAGTAGAAACCACTCACGGCAAGAACCTGGCGCCGGAACATGCCCGTGAGCTTTGCCGTGAATACGCTGGCGCCCAAGTTGAAACACAACTGGCCGACTTTGTTCGTTTGGGCATTATTGGCGATTGGGATCACCCATACCGCACTATGGATTTCGCCAACGAAGCGAGCGAGATTCGTGCTTTGGCCGAGATGGTCGACGCGGGTTACGTGTTTAAAGGTTTGAAGCCGGTCAACTGGTGCTTTGACTGTGGTTCGGCGCTGGCGGAAGCCGAAGTCGAGTACGCTGATAAGAAATCCGACGCCATCGACGTCGCTTTCCCGGTAGAAGATGCCGACAAGCTCGCCGCCGCCTTTGGCTTAAGCGAACTGGCCAAGCCTGCGGCAGTGGTGATCTGGACTACCACGCCGTGGACCATTCCGGCCAACCAGGCGCTCAACGTTCACCCTGAGTTCACCTATGCACTGGTCGATACTGGCGAGCGTTTGCTGCTGCTGGCGGAAGAGTTGGTGGAGAGCTGCCTGGAGCGCTTTGGCCTGCAAGGCGAGGTAATTGCTACGACCCAGGGCAAAAACCTCGACCTGATCAATTTCCGTCACCCATTCTACGATCGGCTCTCGCCAGTCTACCTGGCAGAGTACGTCGAGTCTGAGGTGGGTAGCACCGGTATCGTTCACTCCGCGCCCTCTTACGGTATGGATGACTTTATCACCTGCCGCGAGCATGGCATGGAGTTTGATGACATGCTCAACCCGGTGCAGGGAAATGGCGTTTACGTTGACGACCTGCCGTTCTTCGGCGGCCAGATGATTTGGAAGGCCAACCCGCATATCGTCGAAAAACTGCGCGAAGTGGGTGCGCTAATGGCGTATATCCCGATCAAGCATAGCTACATGCATTGCTGGCGCCATAAAACGCCGGTGATCTACCGTGCCACGGCGCAGTGGTTTGTGGGAATGGACATCAAAGGCAAAGATGGCAAAACCCTGCGTGAACGTGCCCTTGAAGGTATTGAAGCCACGGCGTTTACGCCTGCCTGGGGCCAGGCGCGCCTGCACAGCATGATCGCCAACCGCCCGGATTGGTGTATCTCGCGCCAGCGTAACTGGGGCGTGCCGATCCCGTTCTTCCTACACAAGCAAACCGGTGAGCTGCATCCGCGCACCGTTGGGTTGATGGAAGAGGCGGCCAAGCGCGTTGAGCTGGAAGGCATCGATGCCTGGTTCAAACTCGACCCGGCAGAGCTGCTGGGTGCTGAAGCGGCGGATTACGATAAAGTCACCGATACCCTGGATGTCTGGTTCGACTCTGGCACCACCCACCGCCACGTACTTCGCGGCTCGCACCCCCATGGCCACGAAAGCGGCCCG
Source organism: Vreelandella titanicae (assembly GCF_014697095.1). Taxonomy (NCBI): domain Bacteria; kingdom Pseudomonadati; phylum Pseudomonadota; class Gammaproteobacteria; order Oceanospirillales; family Halomonadaceae; genus Vreelandella; species Vreelandella titanicae. The sequence goes on from NZ_CP059082.1 coordinate 2,045,357, forward strand.
CGGGCGGATCTCTACCTGGAAGGCTCCGACCAGCACCGTGGTTGGTTCCACTCATCGCTGCTCACCGGTTCAGCGATTGATGGCCATCCGCCGTATCGTCAGCTGCTGACCCACGGCTTTACCGTCGATTCCCAGGGCCGCAAGCAGTCCAAGTCGCTGGGCAATGTGGTCGCGCCCCAGGAAGTGATGGACAAGCTGGGCGGCGATATTCTGCGCCTGTGGGTCGCCTCCACCGACTACTCTGGCGAAATGGCCGTTTCTGACGAAATTTTGAAACGCACCTCTGATGTGTATCGGCGGATTCGTAACACCGCTCGCTTCCTGCTGTCGAACCTTAACGGGTTTGATCCAGAGAAAAACCAGGTAGCGTTTGACGATATGCTGGCACTGGATCAGTGGGTGGTGGATCGAGCGCACCAATTGCAGGCGCGGATCGAAAAAGCCTACGAAGAGTACCGCTTCCTGGATGTTTACCAACAGGTGCATGGTTTCTGCGCCCGGGAACTGGGTGGCTTCTATCTGGATGTGATTAAAGACCGCCAGTACACCACGCAAACCGATTCGCTGGCGCGGCGCAGTGCACAAACCGCGCTCTATCACGTGGTGGAAGCGCTGAGTCGTTGGATTGCGCCGATTCTCTCCTTTACCGCTGAGGAGATTCACGAAAACATCCCCGGTAAGCGAGGCGACAGCGTGCTGCTGGAGACTTACTACACTAACCTTGGCAGCCTGGAAGAAAATGCTGAACTGGGTCGTGCTTTCTGGGAGCAAGTGCTGGAAGTCAAGCACTCGGTCAACAAGTGTCTTGAAGATGCCCGTAATGCCAAAGTCATTAAAGGCAGCTTGGCAGCTGAAGTCACGCTGTATGTCAGCGATGACCTGCAGGCGACTCTGGCTAAACTGGGTGATGAACTGCGCTTTGTGATGCTAACCAGTGAAGTGACGCTTAAGCCCTTGTCTGCTGCGAGTGATGCAGAAGCGACCGAGCTGGATAGCTTGAAAGTCGCGGTTAAAGCCAGCGACAACACCAAGTGCGAACGTTGCTGGCACCATCGTCCCGATGTAGGCACCTATGCGGACCACCCGGATCTGTGTGGACGCTGTATCAGCAATCTTCCCGAAGGTAGCGGTGAGATTCGTTACTATGCTTGATAAAAACATAGCTAAAGAAACTAAAACACCGTCTGACGATGTCGACACACGGCCGCCAATGCAGCGGCCGCTGCGCTGGCTGTGGCTAGCTGTGGCAGTAATTGCCTTGGATTTGGTCACCAAATACGTGGCCAGTAGTCAGTTGGGCTATGCCCAGCCGGTCGAAATACTGCCGTTCTTTAACCTGACGCTGCTGCACAATACTGGCGCAGCGTTCAGCTTTTTAGCCACGCATCCTGGCTGGCAGCGCTGGTTCTTTGCGTTGATTGCTGTGGGAGCCAGCGTGGCGTTGACGGTGTGGCTTTCACGCATCAAACACGATGAAAAGTTACTGGCGATAGCGCTGCCGCTGATTATTGGCGGGGCGCTGGGGAATCTCTACGACCGCCTGGTGCATGGCTATGTGGTCGACTTTTTATCGTTTCACGTCGCTGGGTGGTACTACCCGGCGTTTAACGTGGCGGATATAGCGATTACCCTGGGGGCGGTCGCTTTAATCTGGGAATCCATTATGGGCGAGCGGCGGCGCAAAAAAGCGGCCAAGACTTCCCATTAATTGAACGTTGAGAACAACGTATATTGAGAACTGCTATGAGCGACTATCTGATCGATGAAGGCATGGAGGTGACGCTACACTTCACCTTAAAGCTGGAAGATGGCACTTTGGTGGACTCCACCAAAGACAAAGCACCGGCTACCTTCGAGTTTGGCGACGGAAATTTGCCGCCCGGTTTTGAGCATCCGATTAAAGGCTTGGCTGCGGGGCAGGAGGGTACCTTTCAGATAACCCCTGAGCATGCATTCGGCCAGCACAACCCGCAAAATATTCAAACCCTGAAGCGGGCAGATTTTGGCGATGAAGCCCCGGAAATTGGTATGGTAATGTCGTTTGCCGATAAAGCGGGAACGGAATTGCCAGGTGTGGTCAAAACCATTGACGGTGATCGTATCGAGGTGGATTTCAATCACCCGTTAGCAGGCCGCACGCTCACCTTTGAGGTCGAAGTGCTCGACGTCAAACCGGTGACAACGCATTAATTCACTAAGCGATGCCGCTTACGCATCAAGGCGCTACTATGCAAACGACGCAAGCACAGCCCATACAGATCAAGTTAGCCAATCCGCGTGGTTTTTGTGCCGGTGTGGATCGCGCGATTGATATCGTTAATCGCGCGTTGGATGTGTTTGGCCCGCCGATTTACGTGCGCCATGAGGTTGTGCATAACCGCTTTGTGGTCGAAACGCTGCGCGCTCGTGGGGCAGTGTTTGTTGAAGAACTGGATGAAGTGCCGGACGATGTCATCGTCATTTTCTCTGCCCATGGCGTTTCCCGTGCGGTGCAAGCCGATGCTGAGCGGCGGGGCTTGAAGGTATTCGACGCCACCTGCCCGCTGGTCACCAAAGTGCACTTGGAAGTATTGCGCTACGCCAAGCGTGGTCAAGAGTGCATTCTCATTGGTCATGAAGGCCATCCGGAAGTTGAAGGCACTATGGGGCGTTATGACACCTCCCACGGTGGGCGTATCTACTTGGTAGAGGATGAAGAAGACGTCGCTAAGCTGGAGGTGAATGATCCCTCAAAGCTGGCCTTCGTGACTCAAACTACGCTGTCGATGGATGATACCGCTAAGGTGATCGACGCGCTGCGCGATAAGTTTGCCGAGATTCAGGGGCCACGCAATGACGATATTTGCTACGCCACGCAGAACCGTCAGGATGCAGTACGTGAGCTAGCGTCCCAGAGCGATCTATTGCTGGTGGTGGGCAGCCCCAATAGCTCCAACTCTAACCGCTTGCGAGAACTTTCTGAGCGCATGGGCACGCCCGCCTACTTGATCGATAACGCTGACCAGATCGACCCCAAGTGGCTTGAGAACGTAGCGCGTGTAGGCGTCACCGCAGGCGCCAGTGCCCCTGAAGTATTGGTGAAAGGTGTGATTGCCAAGTTGCAGACTATGGGGGCTGCATTACCTGAAGAGCTACAGGGCCGCGAGGAGACCATTACTTTCTCTATGCCAAAGGAGTTGCGTGAAAAGGTGATCGCCAGCAGCTAACCATAGGCCTCGCAATGCAATGCGTATTGGTTTGCGACATACTAAAACGGTATGAGCCCACTAATACAGGAGCGAAGCCGCGTGTCTTATACCTCTCATCTTTCGACTGGCCGTTCTTTACTGAATGGCCAGCGCGGCTTCACCCTCATTGAATTGATGATTGTGCTGGTGATCATCGGCATCGTCGCCTCCATTGCCTACCCCAGCTATACCCGCTACGTGCAAAAATCAGTGCGAACCGACGCCCACGCAGGCCTTATGCAAGCCGCTTCAGAGCTTGAGCGCTGTTACACGCGCTCTTACAGCTATAGCGATTGCACCATCAGCGAGTTATCCCCCGAAAAAAATTATGAGATTGCTGAGAGTATTAACGGTGACGGCTACCTACTGACTGCGAGCACCGTTCAAGATGATGGCTGTGAAGAGGATATAACCTTAAGTTCGAGTGGCGAAAGGTTACCCAATGCCTGTTGGTGAGTTAAGGCGACAACGCTTTCAAAGTGTGGGCAACGCTGCCACTTCCAACTGTCCTGACTCTCCCTGCGAAATGACGTTAAACCCCACCCATCAAAGTGCTTCAGCTCCTTCTGTAACGCTGGTGATTAGCACATCGGACAGCCTTCGCAGGAAGGAGAGTGAATCATGAATTCTCAGCGCGGCTTTAGCTTATTGGAAGCGCTAATCGCACTGGTGGTTCTCTCGATTGGCCTGATCGGCGTTGCCGCCATGCAGCTTAAAGCACTGCAAAGTGCCAATGCAGGCTATCAGCGTTCGGTGGCAAGTGTTGCGGCTGTGGATGCTCAGGAGCGGCTTTGGGCTCAGCTAGCCACGCTCGAAACAGGCCAGACCTGCGAGGATGTCTACATCTCCGGCGTGCAGAGTGCATGGAAGGAACATTGGTTTCAAAATAGTGATGCGACACCGCTACGGGGAGCCTCTTCTTCCCACAGCTATATTGCAAAAGATGACAGTGGAAGTGATTGTCGCATTGACGTGACTGTGGCCTTGGGCGAGAACAATGACGATCAATTTAGCTACTTCTTTCTTCTTCCCAAGGTCGAGAGCTCACCATGAGGCAGCGTCAGCAGGGCTTTACACTGGTGGAGTTGATGGTGGCGTTGGCGATCGGCACGGTCATTATCCTTGGGGCTGGCCAACTGTTTCTAACGACCTTTCAGACCTTTCAAAATGTTGACAAGGTAAGCCGTAAGCAAGAGAACCTGATTTTTATTGCCCAGAGGCTTACCAGTGAAATTCGTCAAAGTGGGCCGGGTCGCTATACGTTACGGTGTGAACGGAATCAGGATGCCTGTAGCTGTACGGTGGCGGATCAGGAAGAGAATGGGCAGCCGCTGGTAAGTTTTCTGAAAGATGTACCGAATCATGATTCGCCAAGCCAGTGTAATGAGGACGAGCACGTGTTAGGCGAACTTGTGCCGGGTGATGCGCCGCTTTACCGGGTGGAACTGCCCTTAGAGAACAATGGTGAGGCGATTGTATTTCATGTCATGGAGCGACAGGGCATATATGCCAGCTTCTTTGATACTCCTACCAGTCAGAAGGGGAAGGGCGATGCAGTGATTGCGGGAAGTGCCGTGAGCGGTGCGGAAAATATCCTGGTAAGTGAATCAATGGTTAACTCAAATTTAGATCCATCGATTATCCCTTCTCCGCAATCAAGCGACTCGCATGATTACTACACAGGCTATATCAATAACATTAAAAATCTGGACGGCGTGATTGCTACCTGTACCGAAAACGAAATCATGTTTTCATCGGGCAAGGTCTTTTATTGCGATGGAAATATAAATAAGTTAAACGTGACTGAATTTAGTGGAAAGGTGGTCGTAGTAGAGCAAGACATTTCAATACAGCAGAATGATAACTCCTCAGTCACTGATGTCGCCATTGTCGCTGGTGGCGAAATTAATTTTAATGGCAATAATACCAATGCACTGTTTCGAGGACTTATCTGGGGAGCGGGTAGTGTCAATTTAAGCATGTCTGGCGTTGAGTTTGTTGGTAGTGTTATCTCCAATGGCTCTGTTGTATTCAATAATGTCAATAGTATTAATGCTGACCTGAGTGTTTGGGAGTTACTGTCAGTATATGATTATGAGTTCTCTATGCGTCAAGCATTAGAGGGTTTGTCAGAAAATATCGATTTTGGTGACGACTGATGACTCTGCAAAATCGTCAGAAAGGCGCTGCATTGGTCATCGTCATGGCGCTACTAGCCGGGGCACTGCTACTGGGGACTGCCGGCATGCAGTCAGCAATCATAAATGAGCATTTGGCAGGTAACTACCGGATAGTGGCGCAAGCCAATATGAATGCAGAGTCGGCTTACGCAAAAGCGGTTGAGGAGAATCTCGAAACAATAAACTGGGGTAGTGAGTCTTATGACCAAAATTATATTGAAAAGATGAATTGGGAGAGTATCAAAGGGCTTGGGCAGGTCGTAGATCAGTGTGAGGGGGAGGCCTTCCTGTGTTTTTATTTTCCTTTGCTTGTTGATGGAGAAAAGTGCTTCGTCGCGTTTGGAGCTGTATATGATGATCAGGAAGAGCCGCTTGCCTTTAGTGACCCCTATTTTCTTTTCATCGATTGAGCATTTCTTTCAGAATGATAACGGCATAATGCTCTTGTAAATCCTCACCACTCTCTGCGGATATTGTAAAACCAAATTCTGCCTGTCGCATCCCCAGGTTCATACAAGTATCATACGACAATGTACGTTCAATGATGAGCCTAAAAACCATGAGCCAGACCGCAAAAACCCGCGTCCTCACCGGTATCAACACCACCGGCACGCCCCATTTGGGCAACTATGTTGGAGCGATCAAGCCCGCCATTGAGGCAAGCCAGGATCCCAACGTGCAGTCGTTCTATTTTCTGGCTGACTATCACTCCCTCATCAAGTGCCAAGACCCTAAGCGGGTGCAGCAGTCTCGCCTGGAGATTGCCGCGACTTGGCTTGCGCTAGGGCTGGATACCGATAACGCCATTTTCTATCGCCAGTCTGATATTGGCGAAATTCCCGAGCTGATGTGGATGCTCTCCTGCGTATGTGCCAAAGGTTTGATGAATCGCGCCCATGCTTACAAAGCAGCGGTGGCTGAAAACGAAGAGGCAGAAAACCAGGATCCTGATAAAGGCATTACGATGGGCCTTTTTGGTTACCCTGTGCTGATGGCGGCGGATATTTTAATGTTTAACGCCAACAAGGTGCCGGTAGGGCGCGATCAGATTCAGCATATTGAAATGGCGCGCGATATCGCCGGGCGCTTTAACCATCTTTATAAAGGGCAGCACTTTACCCTCCCTGAGGCCGTGGTAGACGACAAAGTACAGCTGTTGAATGGCTTGGATGGGCGCAAGATGTCCAAAAGCTACGATAATACGATCCCGCTCTTTTCCGCTGAGAAAAAACTGCAGAAGCTGGTACGTAAGATTAAGACCAACTCGCTGGAGCCCGGTGAGCCGAAAGATCCAGACACCTGCACGCTGTTTCAAATCTACTCCGCTTTTGCGACACCTGAAGAGACCGCTAGTCTACGTGAGCAGTACGTGAACGGTATTGGCTGGGGCGCGGCTAAGGATCAAGTGTTTGAGTACTTGAATGCACACTTGAGCGCGCCGCGTGAACGCTATAATGCGCTGATGGAAGACCCGGCCCACATTGAGGCTGTGTTGCAAAAAGGCGCCGAACGGGCGCGGGAAGAAGCTGTTGTAACGATGGATCGTCTCCGTTCAACGGTAGGTTTGGGGCGGTTTGTTTAATCCCAGAGCCTTGGCGCAATACCAATAGCGAAACACCTGCAGCAATAGAGCAGAAACGATGAAGCCCCTTCCAAGTGGAAGGGGCTTCGCTTGTTTCAGGCCTTGTTTTTCAGGCCAGGGCTAGGCTATTAGCAACAGCTTAACCTTCGATCGGGGCGCGCCAGTCGTCGGAACCAGAGGTGCCAGCAACAGTGTGTTCCCAATCAATTTTACGGTAAGCCAGTGACACGTCCATCAACTGGGTGAATTCAGACTTGGTGATGTCTTGGGCGTGTGGCATACGCAGGTTGATGTCAACGATAGTGGCATCGGTCAGCGTGGTCGTGAAGAAGTGCTCCTGCTTACCTTCAACAGAGGTGCGGTACCACTTCAGCTCAACGTTGGGCAGCATTTCACCAGACGCTAGTGCGTTGTACATCAGCGGTACTGATTTGTTCAGGGCAACGGTAAAGATAAAGGGCTTGTGTGCACGCTGACCGGATGGCTGACCAGACTGCGGATCAGTGGGTACGGTAACGACATGCTTAAATTCTTGTACCAGCATTTGGTCTTCATGGCCCTCAACGTAGATGTTGCCTACGGAGTCAGGGGTAAAAGCGCCTGCTGTGATGTTGCCCTGAGTTTGGCCTTCGATGCTGATATAACATGGTGTTGGCATGGTCTGCTCCTTGACTGAAAAATTAAAGAAATGTCACGTGGACTCAGACAATAGAGCAACTTCAGGGCCAAGTTTTTAAATTTGTTATATATCAATATTTTATGTTTTTGTTGTGTAGGACGCTTCTTTCTGCGGGGCAAAAAGTTGCCTGTGCTGGGCAAGATATTGCCTGGCAGGGCAAGAACTTGCTTGCTTGCTCGTTACATCTACAAGCGCTTAGTAACGCTGGGTTGCATCTACCGTTACCTTGCTTTATGGCTAAAGTATTTCTTGGGATTTTAAGCAGAAATAGGGCCATGGGAGCAATATTTTTACCGCTAGAAAATGACGTCGCTGCCCATTTAAGCGCCTCTCTTGTATGAATTTTGCTCTCCGTTTTGTAAGAAATCACTGACAGTTTTTGTAAGAGATCTCTTACAAATGCGGTTTTTAAGAATTAGTTTTAATTAGCTTCTTTTATTGTGCTGCTAAAATTCGCGAAAAAGGTCGTAAAACACGTCTTCTTGAAAGTCTTCTTCTCTCAGATTGTCGCAATACCTGCTTAGAGCCATTTGGTACTTTCGGTGTAAATCCGGTACTTTCCCGCAATTAATAAGCATTCTTCTTTGAATCGAAAATGTTCTAATTTTTACGGGCGAAAACCATGGCTAAGCAAGGAACGGTCGCGCCGAAAGAGCGCATCAATATCAAGTATGTACCCGCTACAGGTGATCAGCAGGCCGAGACTGAACTGCCGTTGAAATTATTGGTGGTCGGTGACTTCAAGGGAGGCGAGGAAGATACCTCCATTGAGGAGCGTGAGGCTGTTTCTGTTGATAAGAATAACTTCCAGTCTGTTATGCGCGAAGCGAACCTTGGCTTGCAGGCTGCGGTTCCCAATCGATTGCAAGAAGAGGGTGAAGCAAGCGACTTGGCCGTCAATTTGGAGTTTAAATCACTCCATGATTTTGCGCCCGACAGTATCGCTCGGCAGGTGCCGGAGCTGCGTAAGCTAGTCGAATTAAGGGAGGCGTTGGTGGCATTGAAGGGGCCGCTGGGCAACGTACCTGCTTTTCGTGATCGTTTGCAGAAGCTACTCGAAAGTGACGAAACGCGTCAGCAGCTGTTGGCGGAGCTAGAGCTGCTTGATTCTGACCCTAATCGTAACGATTAAGCATTCTTATTTTCGTGCTAGTCCAGTAACCGGATTGTATTCGAGGCATCTCTATGAGTGATACGGCGCAAAAGAAAAGCCAAACGGTGGAAGCCCAGGAAGAGGTTTCTTTACTTGACCAAGTGATGGCGCAGACGCGTATGGCTCCAGCGGATGAGGGCTACGACGTTGCCAAGCAAGGCGTTGCCGCTTTTATTTCCGAACTGTTAAGCGGCGAGAACGCTGCCCCGCAGGTTAATAAAGCCGTTGTAGATAGCATGATCGTTGAACTTGACCGGAAAATTAGTCGGCAAGTTGATGAGATTCTTCACGACAATAGCTTTCAGCAGCTGGAGTCTGCGTGGCGTGGCTTGAAGCTGTTGGTCGACCGCACCGATTTCCGCGAAAATATTAAGCTTGATGTGCTTCACGCCACCAAAGAAGAACTGCTGGATGACTTTGAGTTTGCCCCGGAAATTACCCAAAGCGGGCTCTACCAACACGTTTATGCTGGCGGGTATGGTCAGTTTGGCGGTGAGCCGGTAGCAGGGATTATCGGGCATTATGATTTCACCCCCTCGACCCCTGATATGAAACTACTGCAGCACACGGCTGCTGTAGGGGCGATGGCCCATGCGCCGTTCCTGTCAGCGGTGGCGCCTTCCTTCTTCGGCATCGATAGCTTTGAAGAGCTACCCAATATCAAAGATTTTAAAGCCATCTTTGAAGGGCCCAAGTACGCGCGCTGGCGTAGTCTGCGCGAGTCAGAAGACGCGCGCTATTTAGGTCTGACTGCGCCTCGTTTCTTGCTGCGGATGCCCTACGACCCGGTCGAAAACCCCATCAAGACATTTAACTATCGTGAAACCGTCAGCGAAGATCACGACCATTATCTTTGGGGTAATACGGCGTACCTGCTGGCCGAGCGCTTGACCGACAGCTTTGCAAAATACCGCTGGTGCCCGAACATTATTGGCCCCCAAAGCGGCGGTGCGGTTGAAAACTTGCCTGTCCACACCTACGAAGCGCTAGGTCAGTTGCAGGCTAAAATCCCCACCGAGGTGCTGGTAACGGATCGCCGCGAGTTCGAAATGGCTGAAGAAGGCTTTATTTCGTTAACGATGCGTAAGGGCAGCGATAACGCTGCTTTCTTCTCGGCTAACTCCGTACAAAAGCCCAAGGTATTTCCGAACACGCCCGAAGGCAAAGACGCTGAGACCAACTACAAACTGGGTACTCAACTGCCGTATATGTTCATCATCAACCGCCTGGCTCACTACATTAAAGTGCTCCAGCGTGAACAGATCGGTTCATGGAAAGAGCGTCAAGACCTTGAGCGTGAGCTGAATACCTGGATCCGCCAATACGTGGCCGACCAAGAGAACCCGCCCTCCGATGTACGCAGCCGCCGCCCGCTGCGTGCCGCCTCTATTCAGGTGTCGGATGTCGAAGGCGATCCGGGTTGGTACCAGGTGTCTATGTCGGTGCGCCCGCACTTTAAGTACATGGGTGCCAACTTTGAGCTGTCGTTAGTCGGGCGTCTCGACAAGGAATAAGGGAACCTCTCCATCATGGCTATTAACCATGGCAGCCTGCTAGGTAGCCGTCTGTTTGAGCGTCTTGCGATGCCGGAACAGCCGTTAGCGCATGGGGAGGATGAGAGGCTGGCGGAAACTGTTGAGTCGATCAAACGACACTTAGTGGAGTTGCTCAACAGTCATCCGGGCAATAGCGCCTGTGAGCCTGAGTTGGGGTTGCTGGACTTCAATGATGCAACGATCGGCGTGCTGGATTTAGAGCTGAATATCCAGCGCGCCATTCGGCAATGCATCGAACGCTTTGAGCCGCGGGTTCAGCACGTTGAAGTTGAGTCATTACCCAATAATGGCGATCCCTTACAACTGCATTTTCAAGTACATGCCACCGTGGCGTTGGGGCGAGATAACGCCCACGCCACGATCGACTTATTGCTCAATAATAAGCGCTATCAGTGTCTTAACTGATAGGCTTGCGAGGCCCGAATGCTAAATCGCTATTACCGGGACGAGCTCAATTTTCTGAAGCGCCAAGGGCGAGAATTTGCGGAGGGCAACCCCGGCCTGAGTCGCTTCTTGTCAGAGCGCAGTACCGATCCTGATGTTGAACGTCTATTAGAAGGCTTTGCCTTTCTAACCGGCCGTATGCGCGAAAAGGTGGAGGATGAGTTCCCTGAACTTACCCATTCGCTGATCAGCATGCTATGGCCGAACTACTTGCGCCCGGTGCCTAGCATGACCGTGGTGCAGTTTACCCCTACGTGGCATGCGCTGAGTACCCATCAGCTCCTAGAACGGGGTACGGAATTAGCCAGTAAGCCGGTGGACGGCACTACCTGCATGTTCCGCACTTGTCATGACGTGACGCTCTATCCGCTGGAGCATGCGGGGGTTGAGGCACGCCATACACGTGATGCCTCCATTGTTGAGTTGGCGCTTGATGTACATAGTGATCAGCCCCTCAGCGCGATGGGGATTGATACATTGCGTCTGCACCTGGGTGGAGACGCTTATACAGCGCGCACGCTTTACCTGTGGATGAGCCACTACCTAGCGCGCGTAGAGCTGGAAATTGATGGCAAACGGCTGCCTCTGCCCAAGCAGTTGCTGCAGCCGGTTGGTTTTGATCGCCATCATGCACTACTGCCCTACCCGAGGAATGTGTATCAAGGGTATCGGATACTGCAGGAATACTTGTGTTTTCCTGAGGCTTTCCACTTCTTTGATGTAACAGCCCTGAGCCAACACTTGCCTGCTATTCCCGCAGACAAAATTATTCTGCGCCTAGAATTTGAGCGTACCTTACCGACCGACGCGAGGGTGAAAGACGAGCATTTTGCTCTGTATTGCTCGCCGGCGATCAACCTGTTCTCTCATGATGCAGAGCCTGTCGATGTTAGCGGTGAACGCAGTGAGTACCGCATTCACCCCAATAGTCGATCTCCCGGCCACTATGAAATTTTTAGCGTCGATAAAGTGGAGGGCTGGTTAGAGAGCGAGAACGGTAAGGGGCGTGGTACGCCGCGTGAATATGTGCCTTTTGAAAGCTTTCAGCACCAAGTCAAGAGAGACCGTGGTAACGATGCCTCCTATTACAGGCTACGCGTGCGCGACAGCTTGCGTGGGGATGGGTTTGATCACGACATCTCCTTTGTGCGTGGCGATGAGCGCAGCTACATAGGCATGTCCGAAACCGTCTCGCTCGGATTGACGTGTAGTAACCGAGAGCTGCCTGAGCGTTTGACGGTAGGCGATATTTGCTACTCAACGGAAGAGAGCCCCTCGTATGCCATGTTTCAAAATATCACCCGCCCCACGCCAGTGTTGCGCCCCACGCTGGATGGCAGCTTGCTATGGACACTGATTTCTAATCTATCGCTTAACTACTTATCGCTACTGGAGCGTGATGCGCTGTGTTCTGTGCTGCGTGCCTACGATTTCCGTGCCTTGGTCGATAGGCAGGCCGAGCGAGTGGCTCAAAAACGGCTGGCAGGCATTGTTAGCATTGAAACCCAGCCCATTGATCGGCTGAAAAGAGGGCTGCCCATTCGTGGTCTGCGTTCGGTCATGACGCTAGATCAAGATGCCTTTGGCGACGAAGGGAGTCTGTATTTATTTGGCAGTGTGCTGGCGCGGTTCTTCTCCTTGTACGCCAGCATCAACTCGTTTCATGAGCTGCATGTTATTAACCGTCAAAATCACGAGCGCTACAAATGGACCTTACAGTCGGGGCAACAGCCTCTGATGTAGCGCTTGCCCCTTTGATGGCAAAGGCGCGGCGTTACGATTTTTATCAGCTAGTAGAGCTTCTGCATCGTCATCATGGCGATGACCTAGAGTGCGCTCAGCGAGGTGCGCCCGCTTTTGAGCGCGTGCGCTATAGCGCTTCAGCGTCACTAGGCTTTCCCAGCAGTGATGTGCTCTCACTGGCTTTTCAGCCTGAGGGCCATTATGAGCTGGAAGTTAGCTTCTTGGGTCTGCAGGGGTCTCAGTCGCCGCTGCCCAGCTATTACCTTGAAACATTGGCACATGAGGCAGCCCACCACGACGGTGTTGCAGGCGATTTCCTGGATTTTTTCAATAATCGCTTACTGGCGTTAGTGCACCGCAGTTGGCGTAAATATCGCCACTACATCCGCTATCAGGATGGTGCTAGCGATGGGTTCTCGGCGGCCATTTTTGCTTTGGTGGGGTTGGCGGACAGTGACCTGCGCGTTGAGACGCCTATCAACTGGAGCAAGATGCTGGCTTATGCCGGTTTGCTGGCAGGCCGTTCGCGTTCACCCGAGGTCGTCTGCAGCATCGTAGGGCACTGCTTTGACCTTGATGATGTGCAGATTGAAGAGTGGGTACATCGCTGGGTTCAGATTCCGATGGATCAACGCAGCCGAAGCGGTATGGCAGCAATGACGTTAGGCAGCGATGTGGTGGCCGGTGAGCGCGTTGCTGATGTTAACGGCAAATTTGTGCTGGGTCTATTTGGCCTTACTTTGGAGCGTTTTCGCGACTTCCTACCCGACGGCAGGGAGCATGCCCCATTGCGCACTTTGGTTGAGTTTGTGCTACGCGAGCCGTTGGCCTACGACCTCGAGCTAGAGCTGTTACCCAGCGCCGTAAAACCGATGCGGTTAGGCGATGCTGGCACCTGCCAGCTCGGCTGGACCACCTTTGTTAATCCCGAGTCCGGCAGCGCCTCAAAACGCCGCCGAGTGCGTATTCAGATGACAGGTTAAACAATGAACGCCAACCCAATTTCCGCTGTAACGCTGGTCATTGCCAATAGTGAGCGCCTAGAAGGCCGTTCGACAAGTAGTCATGTCTTTCATGAAGTCGGCGGCACCCTAGGCTGCTCAACCGATGATGACTGGTTATTGCACGATCACGCCGGCCGAATTCGCCCGCAGCATGCCCAAGTGAGCAAAATTGACGGCAAGTTCTGCCTGATTGATAGCAGCGGGCACACCTTTATCAATCGCGCCACCCTGCCGATTGGGCGAAACCGTAAGGTCGCTTTGAGCGAGGGCGATGAAGTGCTAGTCGGCGAGTACCGTCTTAAAGTGCATTTGGGTGATCGGCAGAGTACTCAACCCGGTGCTCAACCTCTGGCCTCGTTAGTCAATGAAGAGCAGGAGGCGGTAGATGCGTATGGCCGCCCGTTGGTTCAAGAAGACCAGCCGCTACGTGCGGAAGCCGCAAAAAAAGAAGATCCCATGGAGGCTCTTGGCGGGGTAGCGCGTGGAGTGGGGCATGAAGACCCAATGGCTGCTCTCGACCCCCGTTCTGCCAATGCCCAGCTTTCCGAATCCGTTGAAGACATGTCGGAGTTGCTGGGTTCCGAGCGGCGCGTTGAAGGAAGTGTGGGGCGTGACCAGCAAGAGCGGCGCGAAGGCGCTGTTCGCATGCCAGCGATCAAACGCAAGCTAGGCAGCCATTCACCGGACAGCTATTCACCAAGCGGTTATTCACCAAGCAGTCATTCGCCAAACGGCTATACAGCAGGCAACCAGACAGAGAGGAGCAGTAGCATGGATGAGCGGGCAATAGATGACCTCGAACGTTCCGTTGGCGAGCAGTTAGAGGATCGCTGGCAAAAGCCTAGTGGCCGTTCCCTTGGCCATGTGGGGGCCGACCCGCTATTAAGGGGGTTGGATATCGACATACCCTTCCGTGATAGCGAAGAGCAGCAGGCGTTTCTTGAAGAAGCGGGCCATACGTTACGGGCTGCTATTAATGGCTTACGTGCTCTGCAGCAAACCCAAAACGATAGCAAATACCCCCTCCGGGATCGTCGTTTACAGCCTATCGAAGATAACCCCCTGCGCCTTGGCCAAGCTTACGAGGCCACTGTCGAGACGATGTTTTCGGCCCAACGTAGCCCGGTTCACCTTTCGGCGCCGGAAGCGGTGGGGGAGTGCCTGCGTCATCAAGGCCACCACCAAGCGGCAGTAGAAGAAGCCATTGAGTACGCACTAACCGCTATTTTGGATGCCTTTTCACCGGAAGCGCTGCTCAAACGTTTCCATGCATACCGGGGGGCAGGCACCCGCATTGAAGATGAAAACGGCTGGGCCTGGGAAATGTACCGCCACTACTACCATGAGCTTAACTCAGGCCGCCAGCTAGGCTTCCAAAAACTGTTCTGGGAGGTTTTCGAGCAGGCGTATGACCAGTCTGTTCGTCGCCAGCAGCGGGAGGACGCATGAGCAAGACCAAGAGCCTCGGGCTTGTAGGTGTGCTTATCGTGCTGCTGTCAATCACGGGCTGTGCTTCGACCCGTGAGGCAGCCGGTAAAGCCTGGGAAGTCATGCTAGACCCCTCGATACCGGTGGGCTATCCAGAAGATCAGCCCACGCTGGTCGATTTAAGCATGGTCGCAGAGCCCGATGTGAACCCGAATATTGATGGCGAGGGGACGCCGCTGCGCTTTCAAATTTTGCAGCTTAAAGATGACTCCATGCTAATGGCGGCCGACATGGATCAGTTAAGTGAGGATATGGAGGCGGCATTGGGCACGAACTATCTGGCCCATGACGACTTCACCTTGCTACCTGGCCAGTGGAAATTCTACGAACCCTTCGCCATTGAAGAGGACACGCGCTATATCGGTTTGATTGCGTTCTACGCTGAGCCAAACGAGGCGGAGTGGAAGAAAGTCGTCAAAGTGAAGGCCAGTTCAGAGAATTATCACTTGCTGGTTCATCTGCGCAACAGTGAAGTAGAACTAAGGAAGGAAGAGTGATGGCCAGTCGCAATCGCGTGGTATGGAGTGAAGGGCTATTTATCAAGCCGCAGCACTTTCAACAGCAGCAGCGCAGCCTTGAAGGGTTGATTGATACGCGGCTTAAAGGGGTTAGTCACTATCTATACGGATTTTTAACCCTGGAGTTGAACAACGAGTTTTTAAGCTTTGGCCGGATTGCGATTAGCCGGGCGAGTGGCGTCATGCCCGATGGCGTTGCCTTCCAATTGCCTGAGGATGATTTAGAGCCTTCTGCGCTGGAAGTTGCAGACTCGGGCATTACCAATCAAGTGGTGTACTTAGGCTTGCCATTGGCCACGGATAGCGTCGGGGAAGTGCGCTGGCCCGATGACGAACTGCCCGCACGTTATCGCCTTTCGCCGCGCAGCGTGCGTGACCTGCACTCCCGCGACGGTGATATGGCCGACCTGGACGTCGCGCGCGTTTCACCGCGCTTGTTATTAGAGCAAGAAGACCGCAGTGGTTATGCCTGCTTGGCCGTTACGCGCATTCTAGAGCGCCGCCCCGACGGCAGCTTGGTACTGGATGAGCAATTTATTCCCACCTTAATGAACGTGCAAGCAGCGCCAAGCCTGCAGCGGTTTGTGGGTGAGATGGCCGGTTTGATGCGAGAGCGGGCGCGCAATATTGCTCAGCGGCTGTCGACGCCTAATCAGGCAGGTGTTGCCGATGTGACCGATTTCATGCTGTTACAACTACTGAACCGCGCCCAGCCACGGTTTCAGCATCTGTCACGCTTGGGGCAAGTTCACCCGGAGCGGCTCTACGACACCATGTATGAAATCGCTAGTGAGTTGGTGACGTTTACCGATGAGTCGCGTTTGCCGCCTGAGTGCCCTGCTTATGACCATGAGCATCCCGAACGCGGATTCCGGCCCTTGATGCAGATGATGCGCCAAGCGCTCTCCACCGTGCTTGAACCCCGCGCGATCGCCATTCAGATACAGGCACGGAAATTTGGCTTACTGGTGGCGCCGCTCTCGGATACCAGCCTGTTTGAAACAGCCGAATTCATTTTGGCAGTGCGTGCCGACATGCCCAACGAGCGCCTGCGTAAGCAGTTTCTACAGCAAACCAAAGTGGCCAGCGTCGAGCGTATTCGCGACCTTATTAGTCTGCAATTACCGGGTGTGCCCTTGGAGCCGTTACCGGTGGCCCCTCGCGAGTTGCCTTATCACGCGGGCTATACCTACTTCCAACTCAGCCGACAAAGCGAAGCCTGGGGAATGCTGGATGGCGCAAGCGGTTTTGCCTTCCACGTGGCGGGCGAATTTCCCGGGTTGGAGATGCAGTTTTGGGCGATCAGGAGTTAAGCCATGCAAGATATTGCCACGCATCAAGATGACGCCAAAAACGACTACCCGATGGGTGAGCCGGTTCGCCATGAAGACCACATAAAAGACAGCGGCGTTGAGCAGTTGGTGCATAGCCATGCCCAACACCTCAATGCTGACGAGGACTACTGGTTTCGGCTGCGCGGGCACAACTTAAACCCGCTGGTCGATGCATCGAGCAGCCTGCTGGGCATGGCGGTGCGCGTCCGACAGGTGGACGGCGCTGATGATCTCGAGCGCTTATATCGTCAGGTGGTGGACGAAATTGCCTCTATCGAAATTGAGCTAACCGAGCAGGGGTATGACCGCCCGACACTGCTCGCCTACCGGTATGTGCTCTGCTCGTTTATCGATGAAACCGTGATGGGCATGCCCTGGGGTCGCCAGAGCGTGTGGGCTGAGCACTCGCTGCTAGCGAGGTTTCATAACGAGACCTGGGGGGGCGAAAAAGTTTTCTCTATCCTCGCGCGGCTGCAGCAAGAGCCTCATCGCTATCGCGACATGCTGGCCTTTATCTATTTGTGCCTGTGCCTTGGGTTTGAGGGGCGTTACCGGGTGAAAACCCATGGTCGTGAAGAGTACGACCAGATTGTACGCGCGCTGGGCGATCAACTGGCGTCACTTGATGAGCCGCCAGATGAGATGCTGACCCAGCCACTTAGGCATGTGGTGAAAGGGCGTGGCAAAGGGATGCACGAGGGGTTACCGCTGTGGGCCATCTTTGCCCTGTTCGGCGTTACGTTGGTGGGTATTTATTTGGGGCTTTCTTGGTCTCTGGATCAGCAGGCTGAGCAAGTCAGAGCTTTACTCGATCAGATTTATCGTTAGGAGATAGCATGCTTAGGGTAGAGCTACCGGCGCTTATTAGTCGACTGAATGGAATTTCTCGTCATGGCCTCGAGCAGGCCGCCGTGCTGTGCGCAGAGCAGCAAGCACCGGAGGTGACCACCGGGCACCTGCTGCTGGCGCTGGTCGACCAGCCGCTATGTGATGTGCGCTTACTGCTGGAAACGCTTGATATTGATGTCGAGGAGCTGCGCGCACGAATGGCTGAGGAGAGCCGTCCGCCTCGTGATCTTGAGGTGTCGACACCCAGCTTTTCGCCGTTATTGGTAGAGCTGCTGCAGGACGCGTGGTTACTGGCAGCCACCGAGTATGGACATCAAGCGCTTCGCAGCGGCGTGCTTTTCACGGCGCTACTGCACAACGCCCCGCGCTATTTAGGTCCGAAGAGCACGGCGCTACTGGAAGATATCAATCGCGAAAATCTACGCCGCCACTTGGAGCGTCTTACGGCCGATTCAGCCGAAGCACCTCGGGAGGGTGCCGACGCTAAACAACGCCAGGCTGCTCATCCTGCTGGCGATGACAGCGCACTCGCCCGTTTTGCTACCTCGCTGACCGAACAGGCGCGCAAGGGTGAGCTTGACCCTGTGCTGGGGCGTGACCCGGAAATCGACCAAATGCTCGATATCCTGGGGCGTCGGCGCAAAAACAACCCCATTGTGATTGGCGATGCCGGGGTGGGTAAAAGTGCTGTGGTAGAAGGTTTAGCAGCACGCATTGTGGCGGGACAAGTACCCGCTGCGCTGGCAGGTGTTGAGTTGCTGACCCTTGATCTAGGTGCGCTACAAGCCGGTGCCGCGGTGAAAGGCGAGTTTGAAAAGCGCCTTAAAGCGGTGATTGACGAAGTCAAAAACGCCCCTCGTCCCACGCTGCTATTTATAGATGAAGCGCACACGCTGATCGGTGCTGGTAACCAGGAAGGCGGCGGTGACGCGGCCAACTTGCTCAAGCCCGCCCTGGCCCGGGGCGAGTTGCGTACTATCGCCGCCACTACCTGGCGTGAGTACAAAAAGTACTTTGAAAAAGATCCGGCGCTGTCGCGGCGCTTCCAGCCCATTGCGCTTTCCGAGCCAAGCGTAGAACAGGCACTGGTCATCCTGCGCGGTTTGCGGGATGTGTATGAGCGCGCCCACGGCGTGCTGATCGGCGACAGCGGCCTGCGTGCTGCCGCTGCGCTTTCTGCCCGTTACCTGGCCGGACGGCAATTGCCTGACAAAGCCATTGATGTGCTGGATACCGCCTGTACCCGATTGGCGCAGGCTCTGGATACCCCGCCCCGCAAGCTAAGCCACTTACAGAGTGAACATATCGCCGCGCTACGTGAGCGCGATCAGGTCGAGCGTGAACGTCTGCTGGGGCGCGAACCGGATAGTGAACGCCACCACGACTTAACCGAACGCTTAGCCAAGCTGGAAGAGGAGTTGGCAAGCCTGGAAACTGCCTGGCAAGCGCAGCGCGAATGCGTCGATGCCATTGTGGCGCTACACCGCCAACTGCTAGAGGCAACGGATAATGATGCCGTTGATCAACTTCCCGAGGGCGTGCATCAAGAACTCGCCGAACGGGAGCAGCAGCTGGCCCAACTGCAAGAGACGTTTGCGCTGGTTAATCCCAGCGTTGAAGAGGCGCAAATTGCCCAGGTGATTGGCGACTGGACCGGCGTACCGGTCGAGCGTATGACCAGCGACGAGCTAACCCGCCTCACCGAACTGCCGACCCATCTGGATGCGCTAATCCAGGGGCAGGGCAGTGCGATTGAGCGTATCCATCGCCACTTGCTAACCGCGCGTGCGGATCTCCGTCGCCCGGGGCGGCCATTGGGCGCATTTCTGCTGGTAGGCCCCAGCGGCGTGGGTAAAACCGAAACCGTGGTGCAAATTGCCGACCAGCTGTATGGCGGTCGTCAGTTTCTTACCACGATCAATATGTCGGAATACCAAGAGAAGCACACGGTTTCACGTCTGATTGGTTCGCCGCCGGGGTATGTCGGGTTTGGCGAGGGCGGGCTACTCACCGAAGCGATCCGTCAGCGCCCTTATTCGGTGGTGCTGCTGGACGAAGTCGAAAAAGCCCATCCCGATGTGCTTAACCTCTTCTACCAGGCGTTTGATAAAGGCGAACTGGCCGACGGGGAAGGGCGCGTTATCGATTGCAAAAACGTGCTGTTCTTCCTGACCTCTAACCTGGGCTACGAAGCCATCGTTAGCTATGGCGATGACCCAGCAGCGCTGGATGCCGCGCTCTACCCGGTGCTGGCTGAGTTCTTTAAACCGGCGCTATTAGCGCGTATGGAAGTGGTGCCTTACTTGCCGCTGGACGGCGATACCCTGCGTGACATCGTCAAGGCCAAGCTGGATACCTTGGCAACACGCATCCGTGAGCGCCATCGCCATGCCGAGGTGGTGCTGGATGACAGCCTGGCCGAGGCAATTTGTAAACGTGCGACGCGGAGTGAAAACGGCGCACGCATGCTGGAGTCGGTGATCGACGGTGAACTGCTGCCGCCGCTTTCCCGTGCCCTGCTTGAGCGTATGGCACGGCGCGAGAACGTTAGCCGGGTAGTGTTGGGCACGGATGCCGACAGCGGTGTCTTTACTGCGGAGGTGGCATAGCGCCATGCAGGTAAAGGCTCTTGACCAGCGCAATGCTAGCGAAGCGCAGCCTTTAGCTGGGCTGGCGGCTATGCCCATGGCGCTTGCGTTGGTTGAAAGTACCACACCACGGGAGCTGCGCTTACGCAGTCGGCAACTGCTGGGTAATAGCCTGGGCTTGGCGTGGGTGGAGTGCCTCTATCTAGACAGCAGCGGCCGCTGGGTGGGCCGTGATAATAGTGAGGCGCGCTTCAACTGTGATGAGTTTAGTCACCCCTACGCCCATGCCATCCGCAGCGGTAAACCGGTGACACTGGGCGTGGGGGAAGCGCGTACCCGGCTTGATCATCCCGGTTTTCAAGCCCAAATAGCCTCCCTCAGTGGCGACTTGCGGCTACACGTGAGGCCGTTACGACTCCAGGACAGTTCGCGGGAGTGGCTAGGCGTGCTGGCCTTCGTCACGGAAGCGGCAACCTTGACGAACCTCATGGAGTGTAGCGATTTTGTCGCTTTTGAGGCCCTGCTGTGTCGGTTGTGGTCGCGCCTGGCAAGCAGTCAGGGAGAGCGTCAGAAATCAGCGGTATTGCGTGACTCGTTAGCCAAGCTCAACGACAACACTCGGCGGCAGGGGTTAGCGGCCAAGCTTGCGAGTGATTTGCTGGGTAACTCCATCGCCATGCAAGAGCTTCGGCAGCAGGTGATTCGTGCGGCCGAAACCAATTTAGCGGTGCTGCTCCAGGGCGAAACCGGTACCGGCAAAGACCTCGTGGCGAGAGCGATTCACCGTTTCTCGGCGCGCGCCAAGGCGCCGTTCATGGCGATTAACTGTGCCGCGATCCCCGAATCGCTGCTGGAGTCGGAGCTGTTCGGCCACTCCAAAGGGGCGTTTTCAGGCGCTGACCAGGCCAGGGAAGGGCTCATCGCCCAAGCCGACGGCGGTACGCTGTTTCTGGATGAAATCGGCGATATGCCGCTAGCGCTGCAAGCCAAACTGCTCAGGGTGCTGGAGAGCGGCCGCTATCGGCCCCTAGGGTCGAATGAAGAACGCTGTGCAGACCTACGTCTTATTGCGGCTACCCATCAGCCGCTACGCGAGCAGATCAAACAGCAGCGGTTTCGCGCTGACCTCTACTATCGCTTAGGCCAATTCCCGCTTTCGCTGCCATCGCTGTCGGCACGGCGTGAAGACATCGGTTTTCTGGCCGAGCACTTTGTTGCTGATTTCTGTGCACGGGAAGAACGCAGTGAGATGGGCATCACACCCGCCGCGTTGCGGCAGCTAAAAGAGCGTGATTACCCCGGCAACGTGCGTGAGCTCAAAAACTTGATCGATTATGCCTGCGCCATGACCCCCGCCGGTGGCGATATTGAAGCCTTGCTCCTGCCCAGCGATACCGCCAGTGGCGCTGATTCAGCGACATCAGAAGCCAGCGGCACGCTGAATAAGATCCATGATCTGCGCCAAGCGGTTCGCGATTATGAAGCGCAATTGATTAGCCAGCGATTGCTTTACTACGGCGGGAATCGTGCCCTTGCAGCAGAGAGCCTGGGAATACCCAAGCGAACGCTCTCCCACAAATGCCAATTGCTAGAACTGGATGCTAAATGAAAGTGACATTCGTAAGTTGCCGATGGCAGCACAGGCTATTGATTTGCCTCTGGCTACTAAGCATGAGCAGCGCACTACAAGCAGAGGATAGCGCGGCGGTATTGGAACAGGCGCATCAGTGTGGCCAAGAAAGCTCCCGTTTGGATCGCCTGGGGTGCTACGACAGTCTGTTCCTGGACGAGCAGAGCACGCCAAGTGATAGCGCTGAATTGCCGCCACTTTGGCACGCAGTTGTCAGCCAAGAGGAGAAACGCAATCCCGATGACTTTGGCCTGATAGTCAGCGCCGAGGGAAGCCAAGTATTAATGACGGTGCCCGCGCGGGGCACAACGCCTCCGCGGCCCGTATTAGTACTGGCCTGCGAGAAGTTAATTACCCGCTTCCAGGTGCACCTGCCCAATGCCTTGGATACCCCCCGCGTGTCGTTGCGGGTCGTCGCGGATGGACGTGATGTCTCTCAACAATGGCGAGTGCGCGATGACGGCCACGTGGTAAGCGGTGGGCGCGGCCTGCCCGCCATTGAAACGCTGCGGCAATTATTGAGCGCCAACGAGCTTGTGTTGAGTAGCGACGCAGCGGCTCTGGACGGGCTGCGTTTTGATGTATCAGGACTGCGTCAGCAAATTCAACCGCTTCGCAGCGCCTGTCGCTGGTAGTGGGTATAGGAGTTCGTGATGCGTATAACGGCGGATAGTCACCTTGAACCCCTGCTAGCGCCTCTGCCTGCCAATGAGCAGGGCGAGGAGATCGGCGTTGTGCTGGAGGACAGCGCCGACTACCTGCGCCTTGAGGCTGAAATGATGAAGGTCGGCTCATTGCAGCACCAAGACGTTGATTGGGATACGGCAGAAGCATTAGCAATCACTATGCTTAGCCATAAGGGCAAAGACCTAAAGGTGTTGGGACACTTGCTGCACTGCCTGCAGCATGAAGGCAATGGCGTGCGTTTCGCGCTTTCCCTAAGGCTGCTGGCCGGTTGTCTTGAAGCCTGGTGGGCGTTGGCATACCCCTTCAATGGCGCACGTGGGGCTAAGTTGCGGCCCAGGCTGTTCCAGCAATTTACCCAACGCACGCTGAAGCTTGCCGCGGGCCTCGACTTTCATAATGCCGAGGATGAGTTTCTGGCCTGCCGCCACTCGTTGGAAAACCTGCAAACGTTAGCCGCGGACAAGCAGTTGCCCGCTGACTCACTTGACGAGCTGATGCGCCTGCTGGATGAAAAACAGCCTAATCAAAACCGTGCTGCATCGGACTCTCAAGGCGGCAACGCGTCCGGTGGCGATGCACGGACGGCCGCGTCTTCTTCCTCCAGCGGGGCTGAAAAGGTTGAGCAGCCCGGTGGGGCAAAAGTCCCCGAACTGCGTCTGGAGGCGGGCAATGAGCGCGCCAACCGCCAGTCTCTGCTCAAAATGGCCGATTTTCTAAACGAGCAAAACCCGGGCGAGCCGCTGGCATACCGCTTGCGTCGCTATGCCATCTGGAGCGCCATCCAGGCGTTACCTGCTGCAAGGGAAGGGGGGCGTACCGAGTTAGCCCCTGTGGCTGCTGACCGTGTGGCGGATTATCGAGAGGCGCTTTCCCGGGGCGGTGACGAAGCGCTTTGGCAGCGCATAGAGAAAAGCGTTGCGGTCAGCCCCTACTGGCTAGAAGGACACCGCTTGAGTGCCGAGCTGGCCAAGCGCCTAGGGCGGCCGCGCTGCGCTGAGGCTATTCGTGATGAGTCGGTGCGGTTCGTGGAAAGGCTCCCCGGTATTGAGTCGTTAACGTTTAACGATGGCTCGCCTTTTTTAGATAAAGAAACGCAGCAGTGGCTGTATAGCGGCGCGGGCAGCGGCGCAAATGACGGCGCCGGTGGCGGTGAAGCATGGCACGCGGGGTTAGAGGAAGCGCGTAGCTATATGGGGAGTGAAGGGTTAGGACCTGCCTTGCAGGTGCTTGACCAGGGGTTAGCGTCGGCACGCTCCTTGCGCGAGAGCACGTACTGGCGCTTGGCCAGCGCTGATTTGCTGCAGGAGGCGGGGCTAGAAACGCTCGCCCAGCAGCACTACAGCACGCTGCACCAAACTGTTAATGAACTTGATTTAGAGCAGTGGGAACCAGCGCTGGTTTCGCGGCTTCAGGCATCGCTTAGGACATGACAACGATGATCGACTTTATCACTAGGGACGAGGATTAAAGGCTCATGTGGGGAACATTGAAATCAAAGCTGAGCCGCTGGGTGCCCGGCTTTTCACGTGCACAGAGCACTCACAATCGCGCCAAAGCGCAAGCTAACAGAGTCAAGGGGTTAGGGCGGCTTTCCATGGCCATGTGGGGCGTATTAATCGTGCTCCTATTAGTGGCTATCTGGTGGTTAGGACCTAGTTGGGAAGTGCGAGACAGCTACCCATTAGGCCCCTGGGTCAATCGGTTACTGGCCACCTTGGCGCTGGTAACGTTAGTGGCGGTGATTTGGGGCGTTCGGCTTTCCCGTCGACTGCGCGAAGCCGATGAGCTCGCGCAGGATATGGAGTCGCAGCAGTCAGACCCCATACAGGAGAGTATCGACCAGCAGGAAACTTCGCTGAACAGCGTGCTATCCGAAATTATTGATAGTGTTGGCGGTGGGGACAGCAGCCGCTATCGCCTTCCCTGGTATTTGGTCATGGGGGTCGAAAATGCGGGCAAAACCAGCTTGGTCAATCGCTCGGGGCAAAATTTTGCGTTGTCCAATGTCATGAAAGCCTCTGGCATCAGCAGCAAGAAAAACCGCTTTGGTTTTGACTGGTGGATTGGCGATAAAGCGATACTCATCGACCCTGATGGCGAGTTATTGACCCAAGGCGCACTGGAAACTGGCGAGCCTGACGAACTGAATAGCCGCCTATGGGATCACTTCACCGAGTGGCTAGAGCGTAACCGCCCACGCCGCCCGCTGGACGGCGTTGTGCTGGTGTTGGATCTAGCCCGTCTTAGCCACGCCCAGGTAGCCGTTCGTAAAGCGTACGCGACGCTGTTACGTAGCCGCCTGCGCGAGTTGATGGAGCGCCACGGCAGCCGACTACCGGTTTACGTCACCTTCAGCAAAATGGATTTGCTGCACGGTTTTGACGATTTCTTCCGCCATTACTCCCGTGCTGCACGGCGGGCGCCGTTAGGCTTTACCTTCTCGGCTAAATCCATTGATACACCGGGACAGTGGGAAGAAGAGTTCGCCGCCGCTTACGACAACATGCTGGAACGCCTTAACCGCGCAATGCCCACCATGCTGGCAGAGTGCCGCGACCGGGAAGAACGGGAATCGGTATTTCGCTTTGTGCGCCAGCTAGCAGGGCTGCGCGATGTGCTGCTCGGTTTCCTCAACGAGGCGCTTTCCAGCGACCGCTTTTCCACCGCGGCGATTGTACGCGGCACTTATTTCACCTCGGTTTATCAGCAGGGGGTGCCTGAAGATCCTTTCGTTGATGCCGCGGCCCGCCGTTATGGCATGCCCGAAAGTGTTCAGCCAGCGCACCGTGCCACGCGCAGCGCCCTGTATTTCACCGAAGAGCTGTTTGAAAAAGTCATTTATCCAGAAGCTGGCCTGGCCGGTGACAACGCCAAAGTAGCCCGCCGCCGCCAGCGCACTCGCCAGGCGTGCATCGTCGGTTGCATGTTAGTGAGTGCGGTAATGATCGGTGGGTGGAGTCATTTCTACCAGAAAAACGCGACCTCGCTTTCCACCGTCGAGCATCGGGCGGAAACTTTCCTGGCCACCCATCCCGAAGAGTTTCAGAGCGACGACCCAACGGGCTACGAAATGCTGGCGCCGTTGGATCGCCTACGCGATGCGATGCAAACCTTCGAGGGCTACCGTACACACACACCTTTCCTTGCTGATATGGGACTTTATCAAGGCCACATTATTGGTGGCCAGTTAGAGAATGCTTACCTCGCCATGTTGGAGTACCAATTCCTGCCGGCGTTGATGGTGGGCATCATGGATGACATGAACCGCGAAGAAGAGGGCAGTAACGCCAAGCTGGCGCTGCTGCGCATTTTGCGCATGATGTCTGACGCCAGTGGCCGCCAGCCCGAACGCGTACACGACTTTATGGCGCAGCGTTGGCAGTCGGATTTCCCCCAGCGTGGTGAAATCCAAGACCGCTTACTGGCTCATTTAGATTACGCCCTGCAGCACAGCGATTTGGAAAGCCGGGTTGCCGCTGGTAATCGGCGCGCTGAATATGCCATGGCGCCACTACGCGGCAGCTTAGTCGCCGCGATTGACGACCTATCACGCCTGCCGATGGATGAGCGGGTCTACGCCACCATGAAAGCTGACAGTAGCCGTCGCGGAGACCCTCTCGACCTGCGCCGTCAGGTGGGGTCGATGTTCAACACGGTGTTTATGGCGCGTAACGATGAGCCCTCGTATGTGCAACTGCCGTATCTGGTTACCCGGGGTGGCTTCGAAAATCACTTCCTGCAACAGCTTGATAGGGCAACCGAGCTAGCGCTTATCGACTTGTGGGTATTGGATCAGCGCGAAGACATCAACTTCAGCAACGCTGACCGTCAGCAACTGCAAAATGCCCTGCGTGACTATTATGTCAATGATTATCGCGTGAGTTGGCGTGATGCCCTGCGCAACACCCAGCTTGTGCCCCTGCCGGACATTCATCAGGCAGCGGTGGTCGCCGATGCGCTGGTCAGCGCAGAGCGCCCGTTAGACCGTCTGTTAGCAGCGGTCGAGCAGAATACCCGTCTCTATCCGGAACTGCCTGAAGATGACGAGGAAGCCCGTGAAGCGCTACAGCGCTCACCGCGCTATCAGCTTGCTCACGATATCGAGCAGCAGTTTACCGCGATTAACAAGCTCTCCAATCCTCAAGAGGGGGATCCCTCCTCCCTGGAAGAGATCAAATCGGCGGTAACGGAGCTGCGCGATTACCTGCTTGATATAGAAGAAGCCAGCGACCCAGGGCGCGCCGCTTTCATCGGCGCGCGTGACCGCTTATCGCTGCGCGGTGATGACCCAATTTATCGCCTGCAGCGTATTGCTGACAGCTCGCCCGAGCCTGTCGCAAGCATGTTGAAAAGCCTGGCGGATCAAAGCTGGCAGCTCATCATGGCAAGCGCTATCAGTCACCTGGAAAATATCTGGATAGATGAGGTAGTGGCACCCTATCAAGAGCGTTTAGCCGGGCGCTATCCTCTGGTGCCCAGTGCAAGCCGGGATGCTTCGCTAAGCGACTTTGAAGCCTTCTTTGCTCCTGAAGGTATCCTCGACAACTTCTATCAGGATAACTTGCAGCCCTTTATCGAAGGTGCGCCTGAGCAACTGGTGGATACCCAGGGTAATTCGCTACTGCGTGAAAGCGTGTTTGCCGCCGTGTCACAGGCGGAACAAATTCGCCGTGCCTACTTTGGCCCTGATGGCGCACTAGACGTCGAGTTCTCTCTTGAGCCGATCAGCTTAAGCCCCGACAAGCGGCGCAGTGTGATCAGCGCCGATGGCCAGCTCATCGAATACACACACAGTGCCAGCAGCCGGGTATCGATGATTTGGCCGAATACGCTGCGTGGCGGCACTGATAGCCGCATCACCATGGTGCCCAGCCAGGTAAACCGCTCGCCGCGGAGTATGACCCGCGATGGCGCCTGGGCCTGGTTCCGCCTGTTGGAAGAGGCAAACATCACCAGCGTTAATGAGCGTGAGTTAGAGCTACGTTTTAATGTTGACGGTGGGGCTATGCGTTATCGCCTATTTACCGATAGCGCCCCCAACCCCTTTACCCGTTCGCCCGCCGCAGGCTTCCAGTTACCGTCGGCACTCTATGCAGAACGAGGGCCCTATGCTGACGAAACTTAAGCAGTGGCTCTCCCCCTCAGCTAGCGCGACCCATGGCCTCCCAGGTGGCCATGTGAATAGTGGCCCTGATGTTAATGGCCAAGCATCTTCGCGCGCGCTTGAGAACGCCCGGGAAGGGGATATCGATAGTTTTATCGAAGCCGTCCAGCGTGCCGATGCAAAAGGGCATTCGCCCTGGGTACTGCGTGATAAGGCCTACCTGGATACGCTGCGCCGTGCTCTGGAATTTACCCTCCATCGCCAGGTGTGGTTGCAGCGCGAGCAAGAGCACGTTGAACACTGGCAGGGGCGTTTACTCGCCCTGCGCCATGGGGATGGCCCGCCCCTGGGGATGGTGCTGGCGTGCCGACCCGATGACGAAGCCGCCTGGCAACTGCGTTTCTTCTTTATCAGCCAAGAGTGGAAGGGCAGCGGCCATGGTGCACGCCTGCTGACCGCTGCTCGGCTGAGTCTAAGCGGTGTACCGCTACAAACGCGGCTACCACTGGTGTGCCATACGGCGATTCAAAGCCTGGAAGCGGCGGGGTTTCAACGCATGTACGTCGATGCTTTTGAGGTGGCGAGCTACGAAGCGCCAGCGCAGTGGGATGAATAAAACAGCAGCGGAGGAACAGTAATGGGGCGAAATAGGGGAGTGGAGAGTCGCTTAATCATCACCCGGGACACTAAGCCGGTTGTATTGACCGATCAGGCAACGGTCTGCGGTGATCTTTTAACGAGCAGTGGCAGCAGAGAGGGATCTTACAATGGCTGATAATACGGGTCTTCAGTTTACCCTGACCCTTCCCGGGGCTTCTGACACGGCGGTGGTGAGCTTTACCCACCGCGAAGCGCTGTCGGAGACGTTTGCGCTCACCGTTGAGTTCGCCAGCCGCACCCACGACCTGTCGCCCAGCGACTGTTTGGATCAAAATGCCACGCTGACCATTTGGCAGGATGGCGAGCCGCTGCGCCGGGTGCATGGCATTATCGCTGAGCTGCATCGCGGCGATCGCGGGCACCGGCGCAGCTTTTACCGCGTGGAAATTCGCCCCGCCCTGTGGCGACTATCGCTACGGCATAACTCGCGTATCTT
The DNA here is from genome assembly GCF_014697095.1 of Vreelandella titanicae. Classification (NCBI taxonomy): domain Bacteria; kingdom Pseudomonadati; phylum Pseudomonadota; class Gammaproteobacteria; order Oceanospirillales; family Halomonadaceae; genus Vreelandella; species Vreelandella titanicae. The sequence goes on from NZ_CP059082.1 coordinate 2,074,219, forward strand.
TCAAGACACCATCCCTCATGATGCAATCAAAACGTTAGCCAGCGAGCGCGGCCTCACCGATATCGAGTTTGCCACTACGCGTACTCCGCCCAACCGTGAGTTCTTGGTGCAATATCGCGAGACCGATCTGGCCTTTATCGAGCGCCTGGCCGCCGAAGAGGGCTGCTTCTATTTCCATGAGTTTGAGAACGCCGAAGGCGGAGCCCATCAGTTGGTGTTTGCCGATGCCACGGTGGTACTGCCTAACATCGGCGAGCGTACCTACCACGGCCGCGCCGGTGGCACGCCGCCCCGACGTCACTTGCGCAAGTTACGCCAGGTCAGCCGGGTACGCCCCGCCTCGGCCACACTCAAGGATTACAGCTTCAAGAACCCGCCTTACGCCCAGCTACACGAACACCAGGCGCCCAATCTAGGGGAGCACGCTCAGCGAGAGGATTACGAACACTACGACTACCCAGGGCGCTATAAAAAGGATGCCTCCGGCAAGCCCTTCACCCGCCATCGCCTAGAATCGCTGCGCGCTGACGCCACCACCGCCGAAGCCGAAAGTGACCTGCCTGAACTCGCCCCCGGCACCTGCTTTACTCTCACCGACCACGATATCGATAGCCTCAACCGTGCTTGGCAGGTGGTATCGGTGGTGCACCACGGCGAGCAACCCCAGGCATTAGAAGAGGACGGCATGGCGCGGGGTGGCTATGACAGTAACAATGGGGGGAGCAGCGCTGCGCAAGCAGGCGAGCTGATGACCCGCTACCACAATGAAGTGGTGATCATGCCCCGGGACCAGACCTTCCGCCCGGTGCCCAACCCCAAACCCCGGGTCGATGGCCCCCAGGTGGCCTTTGTAGTCGGGCCAGCGGGCGAAGAGATCTACTGCGACAAATATGGCCGGGTCAAAGTACAGTTTCCTTGGGATCGCTACTCCGCCTCTAACGAAACCGCCAGCTGCTGGGTGCGCGTTGCCCAGGGCTGGGCAGGCGGCGGTTATGGCAGCATGGCGATCCCCAGGATCGGGCATGAGGTCATTTTGTCGTTCTTGGAGGGAGACCCAGATCAGCCGCTCATCACGGGGCGCACCTACCACGCGGTTAACCGGCCGCCTTATCCGCTCCCTGCCTACAAAACCCGCACGGTCATCCGCACCCAAAGCCACAAGGCGGAGGGCTTTAACGAGCTGCGCTTTGAAGACGAAGCGGGCGAAGAGCAAATTTGGGTGCACGCCCAGAAAGACCTCGATCTGCTAACCCTTAACGACCGCACCGAGGACATCAAGCGCGATAGCACCCTGCACGTCTTTCGTGATCGCACCACCGACATCGACCGCGACGAAACCCGCACTGTCCACCGCCATGAAGTCCACACGGTGCATGGCAACGAGACCCATACCGTCGACGGTAACGAAACCTTTACCGTGCACAAGAACCGTCGCAAAACGGTGGATGGCAACGAAACCGACCGCATCGGCAAAAACTGGTCGAGCAAAGTCGGTAAGAACAAAACCGAAACCGTTGGCAAGGCGTACCTGCAGAACGTCGGCATGGGCCGCATGGAAAACGTCGGCCTGGGCTACAGCCTCAACGTCGGGGCGATAATGAATACCCTGGTCGGGCTCAGCAAGAGCACCCAGGTGGGGCTTAACCACTCGCTCAATGTCGGGCGCAACATCACCCTCAAGGCCGGTAACCAGCTCACCCTGCAGGTAGGCAACAGCCGGCTGGTGCTCACTGAGGACGCCATCTACCTGGATGCGGGTGAGATCCACGTCAAGGCGGGCACCAAGGTGCATGTCGACGGCCCCGATGACGTACTGCTCAACACCGGCACGGCCCAACCCGCACCGGGAAGTGCCGAGGAAAGCGATGGCCCTGAACCAAGCGACGCTAAGTCGCCGGGGTGGTAGTACATGGCGCAAGTGATTAATCCAACGTCGTTCCCCCATGCGCTGTATCGCAAGCTCGGCCCGGGCGACCAAGAGTATGATGTGGTGGTGGTCCGCGCCACCTACCGCTTCACCGAAGACAACTGGCCGCTGTTCGAGTCCAGCCACCAGCAGCCGATTCGCTGGCAGCCCACGCTTGAGGGCGACAGCGACAACCTGTATGCCCAGGTCATCACCGATGACCGCGACGTGCTGCTCGGCAAACTCAGCACCGAAGTGCACGTGCATGGCACCCTGCGCTCGCCCACCGGGCAACCGCGCAGCACCTGGCAGGTGCGGGTACAGGTAGGCCCGGTGGACAAACGCCTGATCGTGCGTGGGCCACGGGAGTTCCGCTGGCAACTGCTCGGTGGCTGGCGGGTCACTGACCCCACACCGGTCAGCGAAGTCCCGCTGGACTACCGCTACGCCTTCGGCGGCCACTACAGCCTGCCCGACGGGGACGCCCTCGCTAACACGCTCTACTACCCCGACAACCCCGCTGGGCGGGGCTGGTTGCCCTCCCGCGCTGACTATAAACGGGTATCCAGCGAGGTCATCCGGTACCTCAAACCCGACCTTAACGCTGTGACACGGCTACCCGCCCCCCAACTGGAAGACCCGGATTGGCTGGTCACCTCACCCTTCGACCGCCCGGCCCCGGCAGGCTTTGGCCCCATCGCCCCCTGGTGGGAGCCCCGGGTGAGTTATCAAGGCACCTTCGACGACCACTGGAAAACCCAGCGGTTGCCCTACTGGCCCGAAGACTTCGACTATCGCTTTCACCACAGCGCCCCGGCGGATCTGATCGCCCCCGACTACTTGCGCGGCGACGAACTGATGATCCTCACCAACTGCCTACCCAATAGCCGGGCGATTATGGTGGGAGACCGCCAACGCTTTCGCCACCGCACTCGGTTACCCGGCATTGCCCTGCAAGCTCTTACCGAACACGCCAGTGGCCAGCGTGGCAATACCCCGCTGGCCCTCGACAGCGTGGTGATCGACCTGGATCGGGAAGACGTCACCCTCACCTGGCGGGCACTGTTCCCGCTGGATGACCCGCTCAAGCAGGTACGCATCCGGCGCACGCCGCTGGCGGCATTATCATCTACCGGAGGGGCACGTCATGTCGGATGATACGTACGAACTGCCCCCCATGTGTGTGACACCTGACGGACGGTGCGAAGAGGGCGACGGCCCACCCGGCGCTGACAGCAGCACCCCGCGCGATACCCAGGGTGAGTCACCCCAAGGCGAAGCCCTTAACGGCCAGGCTCGCCATGCCGGTAATGCGGAGACCCGATGGAGAGCGTTGACCAGCTACCCTGATTTTTGCCAAGTGGGCGACAAGATCGTGGGTTTCGACTCCTCGGGGCCGCTTGGCAACCCTGTGAACTACTCCCCCAACGTGATCACCGCCGGGCAGCGCACCTACCGGGTCGGCGACCTGTGCCAAGGCACCGAGAGCAACGCCGGTTCGGGGGTGGGCTCCGGCACCTCCCAGGGCAGCGGCCACGTGTTGTTTTTAACCGGGCACGACAATGTCAAAGCCAACGGGCAACCGGTCGTCCGCGACGGCAGCGAATGCATGGTCAACTGCAACGCCGCCGGGGCAGGCGGCGCCAAGGGTTACGTCCACACCAACACCGAAAGCGTCAACAGCCAGCCCGAAGAGAGCAGTGAACCGCTCACCGAGGCTGAACTGTTTCAGCAACAAGGCGAAGCCAACCTAGAGCGAGTTGGCGAGCTACGCGACGCCCTGCACGATAACCCCAACGGCAAAACCGCTGCCGAGGCCGAAGCGCTCTATGCGGAGGTTCAGCAATTAGCCAGCGAGACCCGAGCTCAACAAGACGCCCTTATGGATGCGCTAAGGGAAGGGCGTATCAGCGGTAACGACTATATCGAGAGTAGTTTTGAGGTTGACGAGGCTGCTAATCGTGCTGCCGGTATGCAGCAAGAAGCCGAGCGCCAAGTGCGCTACACCTCCGAAAGTGGTCGCAATATCCGAGCGGCAGGGGTGTTTATGGCCGAAGCCGCGACGCCATATGGCACCATTGTGGATATACAAGACACAATGGCATTGTGGGGCGAAGGTAGAGTACTCGCCGCGTCGGGCATGACCCTGCTGACGGCTGTATCGGTTATTCCGGGGGTAGGGCTTTTACGTAAGGCGGATGATGTCGTGGACATTGCCCGGAATACTGATAGGGCAGGAGATGCGGCGGGAAGTGCTAATAGGGGCGGGACGTCAGGAAGCAACGAAGGGCTGCGGGTGGAGCAAAATTCCACTAGTATTGAAGGTAAAAACAGTGGTACGGAAGTTCGAAACAAGAATTCTGATGCTACTTCGATGCAAGGAAAAACTGCTCCAAAGAGAGTACGTAAATCTGGTGGACGCTCTGGAAAACAAGCAAGACTGAAGGAAATGATGAATGATCCTAAGGTAGGATCCGCAGATAGAGGCTGGTTAAAAAATGATGCTCGTCACATTGAGTATGGAAACAAATCCGGTTTGCGTATCCCGAGAAATGGAAGGAACTCTCCTGGTCGTAAAGCTGTAGACAAAGGTTATGAGCTTGCTCATCCGCATAATGCTCCAGCAAGTAAAGGTAATAATTATGCAGGCTCAAAACTTAAGAACCACGCAGATCACAAGGTTGAGACTCGCTTGCATAGGCATAGGTACTGAGATGAAAAACATTAAAAAAATGCACAGAAAGCAAATTGAGAATTTGCTTCAGCAGACCCCGGAACAACGTCATGACTACTTCATTCGCTACTGTTCAGACTTCGAACAAGTATGGGGCTTGGTTGTAGGAGACGACAATTGGGTGATTTTCAAGGATGCTGATGGAGATGAAATTTTTCCTCTATGGCCACATCATGATTTGGCGGAAGCTTGCTGTTTTGACGAGCATAAAAAGATGGGAGCTAAACCACAACCGATTGGTTTAGAATCTTTTATTCGAAACTGTATTCCAGATATGGTCTCGGACGGAGTTTATTTCGGAATATTTTATGATAATTTTCGAACAGGTCTAGCGGTTGAAGGGGAAACTCTAAAAGCTGAGCTTGAGGAAGAAGTGGGAACTGTATGGGAGTGACAGCTTTTTTATACCGTAACTAATGGCAAGTCAGGGTTCAGGTAGGCCCGGTAGATAAACGCCTGATCGTGCGTGGGCCACGGGAGTTCCGCTGGCAACTGCTCGGTGGCTGGCGGGTCACTGACCCCTCACCGGTGAGCGAAGTGCCGCTGGACTACCGCTACGCCTTCGGCGGGCATTACAGCCTGCCCGAAGGGGACACCCTCACCAACACGCTCTACTACCCCGACAACCCCGCTGGGCGGGGCTGGTTGCCATCACGCGCTGACTATAAGCGGGTGTCCAGCGAGGTCGCCCGATACCTAAAACCCGACCTTAACGACGTCACGCGGCTACCCGCTCCCCAGCTTGAAGATCCCGATGCCCTGGTCACTTCGCCCTTTGACCGTCTTCCTCCAGCGAGTTTTGGCCCCATCGCCCCCTGGTGGGAGCCCCGGGTCAGTTATCAAGGCACCTTCGACAACCACTGGAAAACCCAGCGTTTGCCCTACTGGCCCGAAGACTTCGACTATCGCTTTCACCACAGCGCCCCGGCGGATCTGATCGCCCCCGACTACTTGCGTGGTGACGAACTGATGATCCTCACCGACATGAGCGAAAAGCCGCTGTTCACCCAGGCCCTGAAGAAGCTGGGCCCGCTGAGGCCGGACGAAGTTTATGGCTTTGAGCCTGCCCTAGTTGCAGGCGGTGAATGGTCCGTTAACAACCTGGCCAAACTGAACCTAGATATCCATCTGACCATCCTGCGCCAGATGGCCCCGCCGGAGATCCCGTTCTCCGGGGTGAAGGTCGATATAGATTAAACAAGGGAGATTTCTACAAATTGTTAAGCACTTTATTCTAAGAGGGAAAACTTCGAGTAGTTCTTTTTTCGTTCGATACGCCCTGGGTGAGGGTTGCCTAAGCGGCGACTATGGCAGCATGGCGACCCACAGGATTGGTCATGAGGTTATAATATCACATTTGGAGGCTGGGCCGGGCCAGCCGCTGATCAGCGGGCGCACCTACCATGCGTCCAATACACCGTCTTACCCGCTTGCGCCAAAAAAACTCACACTGGCATCCGATTTACCAGTTTAAGAGGTGGAGTAGGACATAGTGCCAAGCTGCTGTGTGGCTCCAGTATCCATATATTCCATAAAGACATAAGCACCTCTCAACAAAGAATTTCCCGCACTCTACAGCTATCGTTAGGCTTATAACTATTGTCCATGTCTACCAAAAAGCGCCTGTTTGTAAACAGGCGCTTTTTGGTGCTGCTAAAGGTGAATGTATGTCTACAACGACGGTTGCTGCGCCGCAGAGCTATCGCGTGCCGCTGATAGCCACAGCGGCGATTGTGCTGGGTGCGTTGCTTATTGGGGTTGTCTTTGACGCCAACATTGGCCTGTTGATGATTGTCGGCGGGCTATTTGGCATGGTGCTGTATCACGCTGCGTTTGGTTTTACCTCAGCGTGGCGGGTATTTATTACTGAGCGGCGGGGGCGTGGCCTGCGTGCCCAAATGGTGATGCTGGCCATTGCCGTGGTGCTGTTTTTCCCTGCCCTGGGGGCGGGCACGCTGTTTGGTAACGAGGTGTCGGGCTTTGTGGCGCCTATTGGTATCTCCGTGCTTGTAGGGGCGTTCCTGTTCGGTGTGGGCATGCAGTTAGGCGGCGGCTGTGCCTCTGGCACGCTGTTTACCGCGGGCGGTGGTAACGCACGCATGCTGATCACTTTGGTGTTCTTTATTGTCGGCTCGGTGATTGGCTCGGCGCATTTTGCCTGGTGGCAGAGCTTACCGGCTTTTCAACCGGTATCGCTGGTTAACGTCGCCGGGGTCAGTGGGGGGATCGCCATTAGCCTGGTGCTGTTTGCGGCTATTGCGGCGTTTACCTGGGTGATGGAGAAGCGTCGTCATGGTCAGTTAGAACAGGCGCCCATGGTCGATAAGCATGGCTATGAGCGTTGGTTGACTGGGCCTTGGCCGTTAGTGGCGGGCGCGGTGGCGTTGGCGCTGCTCAACTTTGCCACCTTGGCACTGGCAGGCCGCCCTTGGGGAATTACCTCTGCGTTTGCGCTGTGGGGTGCTAAAGGCTTTGAACTGGTGGGCGGCGATGTCAGCCAGTGGGGCTATTGGCAGTCCCCTGGCAACGCAGCGGCCCTTAAAGCCAGCGTATGGAGCGACATCACTACGGTAATGAATGTCGGTATTATGCTGGGCGCGCTGGCTGCCGCCAGCTTGGCGGGTCGCTTTGCACCTAACTTCAGAATCCCGTTGAAATCTATCTTGGCCGCGGTCATCGGCGGCATCTTGCTAGGTTATGGCGCGCGTTTGGCGTTTGGTTGCAATATTGGTGCTTACTTCAGCGGCATTGCCTCTGGCAGCCTTCACGGTTGGGTATGGCTGGTAGCGGCGTTTGCGGGCAACATGTTTGGCGTTAAGCTGCGGCCGTTCTTCTTCGCTGGCGTGGAGGGGCGCAAACCCACCGCTAAAACTTGCTAGGGCATCGTTAGATCACTAGTTAATCGCGCCATCACGCCTCGGTTTAGGCTTCCTAAACCGAGGCGTTTTTTTATCAACATGGTCGCTCTCTTCCACCTTTGTCGCAGGAGCATGTTACATTACGCTCAAACGCCGCAAACGCCCGATGTTGCTGCATTGCAGCAGTGATTGACATAAAAAAGAGAGTGCTTATGACTACCGAGAGTAGACGCCCCCTATACCTTCCTTACGCCGGTCCTTCTTTGCTCGAAATGCCGCTATTGAACAAAGGCAGCGCGTTTACTCAGCAGGAGCGCTTGGCGTTTAACCTGATTGGTTTGCTGCCGCAGAAGGTAGAAACTATTGAGGATCAGCTAGAGCGGGTCTACCGCCAGTACCAACAATGCCATAGCGACCTCGAAAAGCACATCCACCTGCGCGCCATTCAAGACGACAACGAAACACTCTATTTCCGTATGGTTTCCCAGCATCTTGAAGAGATGCTGCCGATTATTTACACCCCCACGGTAGGGCAGGCGTGTCAGGAATTTTCCAACATTTACCGTAACCACCGCGGCCTGTTTATTAGCTATCCTGACCGCGAACATATGGATGATATCCTGCGCAGCGCCACCAAAGATAATGTCAAAGTGATCGTAGTGACGGATGGTGAGCGCATTCTAGGCCTCGGCGACCAGGGCATCGGGGGCATGGGTATCCCGATTGGTAAACTGGCGTTGTATACCGCCTGTGGCGGTATTAGCCCCGCCTACACGCTGCCGATCATGATTGATGTGGGCACTAACAACAAAGCGCTGCTGGATGATCCCATGTACATGGGCTGGCGCCACGAGCGGGTAGGGCAGGAAGAGTACGATGCTTTCATGGCAGAATTTATCGCTGCTGTGAAGCGCCGCTGGCCGAACGTGCTGCTGCAGTTTGAGGACTTTGCCCAGGCCAATGCGGTGCCGCTGCTAGAGCGCTATCGCAACGAGCTTTGCTGCTTCAACGACGATGTGCAGGGGACTGCCTCTGTGGTGGTGGGTACGCTAATGGCGGCTTGTCAGGCCCGGGAAGAGACCATTGCCCAGCAGCGTGTGGTGTTTGTAGGTGGCGGTTCCGCGGGGTGTGGAATCGCCGAGCAGGTGGTCGTAGCGATGGAAGCGGAGGGCTTGACCGAAAGCGAAGCACGGTCGCGTATTTACATTGTCGATCGCGACGGCTTGATGACCAGCGATCAAGAGTGGCAGCGCGACTTCCAGCGCCGGTTAGCCCACGACCCTTCGCTAGTCGCCGAGTGGAATGGCCAGGGTCTGGAAGAGACGATTGCTCAGATCAAACCAACAGTGCTGATCGGTGTCTGCGGCCAGCGCGGTATCTTCACCGAGCAGGTGGTGCGCACCATGCACGCGGGTTGTGAGCACCCGGTCATCATGCCGCTCTCTAACCCTACTTCCCAGGCAGAGGCCGTGCCAGAGGATGTTATTCGCTGGACCGACGGCCAAGCCTTGGTAGCCACCGGTAGCCCCTTTGCGCCGGTGGTTTACAACGGCCGTACTTATCCGATTGCCCAGTGCAACAATGCCTATATCTTCCCAGGCATTGGGTTGGGCGTGATTGCTGCCAGTGCCAATCGAGTCACCGACGAGATGCTGATGAGCGCCTCGCGGGCGCTGGCCCGTGAAGCGCCGCTGGTTAAAGAGGGCAAGGGTGCTTTGCTGCCGCCGCTATCGCGTATTCGCGATATCAGCAAGTCGATTGCTTTTGAAGTGGCTGCCCAGGCACAGCAGAATGGCGTGGCACTGAAAACCAGTGGTACGACGCTACGGGAACTGATTGAAAAGGCGTCCTGGTCGCCAGATTATCGCACATATCGCCGCCGCGCTTTTTAAACGTTTGGCTAAAAAAAAGCCCCCACCGAGGTGGGGGCATGCAAGCATTGGTAGGTTTTACCCTTTAGGCTGCGCCGATCATCTTGCGCAACACGTAGTGAAGGATACCACCGTGGCGGTAGTAAGCCAGCTCGTTTACCGTATCAATTCGGCACTTGGCATCAACGCTACGTTCCCCGTCGGCATTTTTGATCACGATGTTGACCGTACCACCTGGCGTCAGGTCGCTTAAGCCGGCAATCGAAATCTCTTCATCGCCGGTTAATCCCAGCGTTGTACGGCTTTCGCCTTCGGCAAACTGCAGCGGTACAACGCCCATGCCGATCAGGTTAGAGCGGTGAATACGCTCGAAGGATTCAGCAATCACCGCGCGAACGCCCAGCAAACGGGTGCCTTTGGCCGCCCAATCCCGTGAGGAGCCGGTGCCGTACTCTTTACCGGCGATCACGACGAGCGGTTTGCCTTCCTCTTTGTACTTCATGGCCGCATCGTAAATGGCCATCTGCTCGCCGCTGGGTACGTGGCGTGTTTCACCGCCGACCACACCGTCGAGCATCTCGTTTTTGATCCGCACGTTGGCGAAGGTGCCGCGCATCATGACTTCATGGTTACCCCGGCGTGAGCCGTAGGAGTTGAAGTCGACCGGCCTGACGCCGTGTTCTTGCAGATAGCGCCCGGCGGGGCTGTCAGGCTTGATGGCACCGGCAGGGGAGATATGGTCGGTGGTCACCGAATCACCCAGCATGGCAAGCACGCGGGCACTGTGCACATCTTCGATGGCATCCGGCTCGCGGCCCATGCCTTCAAAGAAGGGCGGGTGCTGAATGTAGGTGGATTCAGGCCACTGATAGACCTTGCTTTCTGACACGTCGATGGCTTTCCAGACATCGTCACCCTCAAACACTGCGCCGTATTCTTTACGGAACATGGCGGTGTTGACCTGCTCGACGGCGCTGGCAATCTCGGCCTGACTGGGCCAGATATCTTTGAGGTAGACCGGGTCGCCGTTGCTATCTTTGCCCAACGGCGCCTGGGTAAGGTCAAGCTGGACATTACCCGCCAGGGCGTAAGCCACCACCAGGGGCGGCGAGGCCAGCCAGTTGGTTTTGACCAACGGGTGTACACGGCCCTCAAAGTTACGGTTACCGGAGAGCACCGAGGCCACGGCAAGATCGCCGCTGTTGATCGCTTTTTCGATCTCATCAGGCAGCGGGCCGGAGTTACCGATACAGGTGGTGCAGCCGTAGCCGACGAGGTTGAAGCCCAGTGCATCCAAGTCATCGTTTAATTCAGCGGCTTCCAGATAATCGGTGACCACTTTGGAACCTGGTGCTAAGGAGGTTTTCACCCAGGGCTTCGTGGTTAACCCCTTTTCACGCGCTTTACGTGCCAGCAGCCCAGCGGCCATCATCACGCTGGGGTTGGAGGTGTTGGTGCACGAGGTAATCGCCGCAATCACCACCGCCCCGGGGTCAAGGCTGAAATCATGGTCATCAAGCGTAACGGCCTGGCTGGTGTCATGCTCGAAGCTGCGCCTCACCCCCACGGCGGTTTGGCCGCCTTCAGAAGAGAGTTCCCCCTTTGCGTTGGCATCCGCGTTGACGTCTTCCTGCATGAACTTGTCAAAGGCCGCCGCCATGTCTTTCAGCGCCACGCGATCCTGCGGACGTTTGGGGCCGGCCAGGCTGGCCTCTACCTCGGTCATGTCCAGTGCTAGGGCGTCGGTGAAGATCGGCTCGTCATTAGGTTCACGCCACAGCCCTTGGGCCTTGCTATAGGCTTCCACCAGGGCGACTTGCTCATCTTCACGCCCCGTCAGGCGCATATAGTTCAGGGTTTCTTCATCCACTGGGAAGAAACCACAGGTAGCACCATACTCGGGGGCCATATTGGCGATCGTGGCACGATCCGCCAGCGGCAGGTCTTTCAAACCATCGCCGTAGAACTCGACAAATTTACCCACCACGCCTTTTTTACGCAGCATCTCGGTAACGGTGAGTACCAGGTCAGTGGCGGTAATACCTTCGCGTAGCTTGCCGGTTAATTTAAAGCCAATCACTTCGGGGATCAGCATCGACACCGGCTGACCGAGCATGGCCGCTTCGGCTTCAATACCGCCCACGCCCCAGCCAAGCACGCCCAGGCCGTTGATCATGGTGGTGTGAGAGTCAGTGCCCACGAGGGTGTCGGGGTAGGCAAAGGTCTTGCCGTCTTCGTCCTTTGTCCATACCGTTCTGCCTAGGTACTCCAGGTTGACCTGGTGACAAATACCGGTACCGGGGGGAACGACGCTAAAGTTATCAAACGCCTGCTGGCCCCAGCGCAGAAACTCATAGCGCTCGCGGTTGCGCTGCATTTCGATATCGACGTTCTCTTGAAATGCAGCCGGGTTGCCGAACTTATCGACCATTACCGAGTGGTCGATAACGAGATCGACGGGGGAAAGCGGGTTGATCTTCGCCGGGTCTTCGCCCAGCTTTTCTACTGCGGCGCGCATGGAGGCTAAATCCACCACGCCGGGCACGCCGGTAAAGTCCTGCATGAGTACCCGCGCCGGGCGGTAGCCGATTTCGCGGCTGGATTTGCCCTCGGCCTGCCAGTCGACCAGGGCCTGCATATCTTCCTGATCTACGCTTTCGTCGTCGGCGAAGCGCAGCTGGTTTTCGAGTAGAATCTTGAGCGTCTTGGGTAGCCGGTCAATGCTGCCCAGGGTCTCGGCCGCGTGGGGCAGGCTGTAGTAGTGATAGGTTTTACTACCAACCTCTAGGGTGTTTAGCGTATCGGGTATCTTGCTCATATCTCTCTCCTCTGGTTGCTGAGCGCAGCGCTCAGCATGACGGTCACGATCTTTCTTTAGTATAGATTTCCCCCCAGTATGGCGTTGATTTAGTAATAACACATGGGTCTTTGCACAGAGGCTTTCAAGGTTTCTTCGCCTAATAGCGTAGATGAAACCTTGCAATAGCTTGTACTTGGCACCATTTCAGGCAGACTCTGTGGCTAATTTTTTCAAAGCTATTAACACAGCTAGCGACAAAGCTATCAGTCAGATATTTACAAGGTGGTGTCATGGAAACTCGTCATGAGCGTTTGATTATTCTTGGATCCGGTCCCGCAGGCTATACGGCTGCCGTCTATGCTGCTCGGGCCAACCTGAAGCCGCTGCTAATTACCGGTATTCAGGCGGGTGGCCAACTGACCACCACAACCGATGTGGATAACTGGCCCGGCGACGCTCAAGGCGTGCAGGGGCCGGAATTGATGGAGCGTATGAAGCAGCATGCCGAACGTTTCAATACAGAGGTGCTGTTTGATCATATCAATGAGGTTAGCTTAAGCGAAAAACCGTTTACCTTAAAAGGCGATAGCGGCATTTATACCTGCGATGCGCTGATCGTGGCCACCGGCGCCAGTGCCCGTTACCTGGGTCTGCCCACTGAGCAGCAGTTTATGGGCCAAGGGGTGTCGGCCTGCGCTACCTGCGACGGTTTTTTCTACCGCAATCAGGAAGTCATTGTGGTTGGCGGCGGCAATACCGCCGTGGAAGAGGCGCTCTATCTCTCTAACATCGCTTCCAAAGTGACCCTGGTACACCGCCGTGACACACTGCGGGCGGAAAAAATCCTCCAAGATAAGCTTTTCGAGAAAGCTGAGGCGGGCAAAATCGTTCTTGAGTGGTTCCAGGAAGTCGAAGAAGTGCTCGGCGATAACTCCGGTGTTACAGGCGTTCGGGTTAAATCCACTAAAGATGGTTCAAGCAAAGAGATTCATGCGCCTGGACTGTTTATTGCCATTGGCCATAGCCCCAACACAGGGATCTTTGAAGGCCAGCTGGACATGAACGGCGGCTATATCAAAGTGCATTCAGGCCTTGAAGGGAATGCAACCGCGACTAGCGTACCGGGCGTATTTGCCTGCGGCGACGTGATGGATCACATTTATCGTCAAGCAATCACTTCAGCTGGCAGCGGCTGCATGGCAGCGCTGGATGCCGAGCGCTATTTAGACGGTATTGCTTAAAACCATTGTCACAACGCCGTGAATGAGTTGAAGCGCCTAATGATTAACAGTCGATAGGCGCTTCATCAATCCTTAGCCGCCCTAATTGGCTAAGTACCAGCTTTTTACCCTTAGAGCCCACGGCGCCGCTGGTTGAGCAAATAGCAAAACTGCCGTTATAACCGCTGGTATAGCCCAGCGGGCTGTAACGGATACGCGACCAGCCCCGGTTGTAGGTCACTTGTGTGCCTTGTTGCGCGGGCACAATGCGCAAAATGTCTTCTTCAGTGATGCTATCGGTTTTATTGCCCCACACAATCATAAGCTCTCCACCCCAGTCATTAGCGCAAGCCTCACGGTTCTGCGAGGCTGGGCAAAGCGTCAGCTGGCGGCGTTGGCTAATCGCTGTATTACGCGCGAACGAAAACGCACTCTGGAATCGATTGACCTCGCTAGTCTGTGCGGTACGCTCCCCCAATGCTTGAAAATTGGGTAGCCCCCAGGCGGCGATGATTCCAACCAACAGCAGGGTGATCAGTAGCTCGATCAGTGTAAACCCGCTTTCAGGTGTGGTGTGCGTCTTGACGTAAAAACTGCTCATCGCCTCTCCTCACTTGACCTTGTTATCGCCCGCGCTATGCTCACTCTCCTTTACCAGTAGCGAACATATCGTCGTTAATAGGTCATCCTAGGCGGCGCTACGCTTTTTTTATGTAAGCCAAAACGGACAATTTTGTGAGCGATTTCTTAATTATTGGCGGCGGCGTGATCGGTATGATGACAGCGCTGCAGTTAGCCGATGCCGGTCACCAGGTCACACTGGTTGATCGTGGTGAGTGCGGTAAAGAGGCATCCTGGGCGGGTGGTGGTATCGTTTCGCCGCTCTATCCCTGGCGCTACGACTCTGCGGTATCGCAACTTTCCCGCTGGTCGGAAGGCGTTTACCCCTCTTTGGTCCTTCGCTTATTGGAAGAGACCGGTATTGACCCCGAATATCGTCAAAAAGGGCTGCTCTACCTAAATGTGGACGATGCCGACCAAGCGCTGCAATGGGCACGCCAGCTGGGGAAACCGCTAGAGCGGGTAGGGGCAGACTTTGTTCACGCTAAAGAACCTGGTGTGGCAATGGCTGACGATAGCGCGCTATGGATGCCGACGCTGGGCAGTGTGCGCAATCCGCGTTTAGCCAAGGCGTTGAAGGCGCGGTTAGCGGCGATGCCCCAGGTAACGCTGAAAGAGCAGTGCGAGGTTAGTGGTTTTATTCAACAGGGTGGCAAAGTAGAGGGCATCGTTGAAGGCGTGGTGACGTCTCAGGGGCTGATAACGGCTGAACGCATTATTGTTTGCGGCGGCGCTTGGGCTGCGCAGCTCTTGTCGCAGTTGAATGTGCAGTTGCCGGTAAGACCCGTTAAAGGTCAGATGATCGCTTACCAAGCACCCAAAGGGTTGGTGCAGCGCGTGGTGTTAAAAGATGGGCGCTATATTATTCCGCGTGCAGATGGCTTGCTATTGGTCGGTTCTACATTGGAAGAGGCGGGGTTTGACAAGAGCACCGATGAGGCGGCATTGGCGTCGCTAAAACAGAGTGCTGAAGCTATCCTGCCCGTTTTGGCAACGTGCCCGGTAGCGCACCAGTGGGCCGGCCTGCGGCCTGGATCCCCAACGGGCATTCCCTTTATCGGCGCGCTGCCTGAATGGAGTAACGTCTTCGTCAATGCCGGGCACTATCGCAACGGTTTGGTGCTGGCGCCTGCCTCGACCCATTTACTGGTGGATCAACTGCTGGGGCGCGAGCCACTAATTGACCCCGCGCCTTACCAACTTACGCCAGAGCGACTAATACAGGCTTAAGGTGTGCCGTCTTTATCCTGCTGCTCCTGCAGGTAGCGGTCGCGATGGGCGCTGGAGCAGAACCATTGCTCCTGGTCACGCAGTGCTTCGTCTTCAGGAACGTGGACCTCACACCAGCGGCAGCGCACCATTTTGCCACCCTCGTGGCGGTTGACTTTTTTATGCTGCGCTTCATGCTCAAGCTTACGTTGCCGGTATATGCCGTATAGCTTTAAACCGGCATAGAATATAACGGCGAAGATAATCAGCCGAATGATCAAGAGGTTCATCCTTTTGTGTCTCCCAAAGTGGGAATCTAGGCACAAGGCGTTAGGATAGACCCGCAGCCTTTGCCAGTTGGCGGCCCTTGCGGGACAATACGACTATGTTGGTGTAACCCTATTTTAAAGATTCTCAAGAGATTTTGACGCCCATGCAAGACTTAACGCTGGTAATGGCCCAACTCGATCCTCTGGTCGGGGATATTCCCGGCAATGCCGCACGCGCGATTGAAGCAGTGCGCGAAGCGCGGATTGAGCATGGGGCGGATATTGTTGTCTTTCCAGAGCTTTTTTTGTCAGGCTACCCACCGGAAGACCTGCTGCTGCGCCCCTCAATGGAAACCCGCCTGCGTGAAGCTCGTGCGCTAATGGCATCGAAGGTTGCCAGTGATGTGTTGGTGATCATTGGCTATCCCGGCGTGCGGGAAGGCCGCTGTTACAACTTGGCGGGCCTGCTTTACAACGGTCAGTGGGAAGCTGAGTACGCCAAGCAGGCGCTGCCTAACTACCAAGTGTTCGATGAGCAGCGCTATTTCACGCCCGGCACTGAAACGCTGGTGTATGAGCATAAAGGCGCCAAACTGGGCATCGTGATCTGCGAAGACCTATGGGATGGCGCGCCGGTTAAGGCCGCTGCACAAGCGGGTGCTGAGGTACTGGTTTCCTTGCACGCCTCTCCCTATCACCAGGACAAGCCCGCGGAACGGCTGCGCCTGTTGGAGAAACACGCTCAGGATACGCAGCTTCCAATTGTGTATGTGAACACCATCGGTGGCCAAGATGAACTGGTCTTTGATGGCGGCTCTTGCTGCGTTAACGCCAGCGGTGAGCTGCAGGTGCTGGCACCGTATTGGCAGGCGGGCCTGATGCCGGTTCAGTTTTTGCAAACTAGCGCGACGGTCTGGGAACCCCAAGCCGGAGAGGTTGACCCCGAGGTAGAACCGGAAGAGAGCCTTTACTGTGCGTTAGTTACCGGGCTGCGCGATTACGTCAACAAGAGCGGTTTTGAGGGCGTGGTGTTGGGGCTTTCCGGCGGTATCGACTCAGCGCTTTCGCTGGCGATTGCGGTTGACGCACTGGGCCCTCAACGGGTGCAGGCGGTGATGATGCCGTACCACTACACCGCGGATATCTCCAAGCAGGATGCTGCAGAACAGGCCAAAATGCTCGGCGTCCACTATGAGATCATGCCGATCGAGCCCATGGTAGAAGCCTTTATGGGCACGCTGGCAGAGAGCTTCGCGGGAACTGAGCGAGATACCACCGAAGAGAACCTACAGTCCCGCTGTCGCGGCGTACTGCTGATGGCGATCTCCAATAAAAAAGGCTTGATGGTACTGACGACTGGTAACAAGAGCGAAATGGCGGTGGGCTACGCCACGCTGTATGGCGATATGGTGGGCGGTTTTAATGCCATCAAAGACGTGTATAAAACCTGGGTGTATCGCTTGGCTCGCTGGCGCAATACGCAATCACCTGCGATCCCCGAGCGGGTCATTGAGCGCCCACCCAGTGCGGAGCTGGCGCCGGATCAGCAGGATAGCGACTCTTTACCCGATTACGACGTGCTCGACGCTATCTTATTAAGCTATATCGAAGGCGACATGAGCGCTGAAGCGATCATCGCTGGTGGCTTTGACGCTGAGGACGTCTATAAAGTGGTGAAGCTGGTTGACCGCTGCGAGTATAAGCGCCGCCAGGCGCCCATTGGTGTCCGGGTGACGCCGCGGGGCTTTGGTCGCGACCGCCGCTATCCGATCGTCAACGGCTGGCAGCCCGGCGAGTAAGCCTTTATGACGGGGGCTACCTCCGTATTAGGCGAGCATTGGTGGTGCAGCCAAACTGCGCTGTACCATCTCTGCAGCGGATACCGGCTTGCAAAAATAATATCCTTGGAAGGCATGACACTGGTGTTCGTTTAGGTGGCGCCAGTGCTCTTGGTTTTCGACACCTTCGGCGATAACCTGCAACCCGAGCGAACGCCCCATGGCAATAATGGTTTGTACGATGGCCTTATCGTCCGTGTCTTTATGCAGGTTGCGCACAAACGATTGATCGATTTTGATTTGATCTAAAGGGAGCCGTTTGAGGTACTGCAACGACGAGTAGCCAGTGCCGAAATCGTCCAAGGAAAAGCTAACTCCCAGCGCTTTGAGCTGGTGCATGCGGGCAATGATGTCATCTATTTCGCCAATCATAGTACTTTCTGTCAGCTCCAGCTTTAGCCGGTGGGCCGGAGCACCGCTTTTGGTTAGCACGCCGCAAACGGTGTCCACGAAGTCGGGCTGTTGAAACTGTTTGGCGCTGACGTTGACTGCTAATGTTAGATGCTGCGTGTTTTCGTCATTTGCCCAGATGACTAACTGTTCACAGGCTGTTTCGAGTACCCAGTTGCCAATCGGCATGATTAGACCCGTTTCCTCAGCTAGGGGGATAAAAGTACCCGGCGAGACAAACCCATGACGCGGGTGTTGCCAGCGGATCAATGCTTCTGCGCCAATCGCCCGCCCAAGGCTGTCTACCTGCATTTGATAGACGAGTATAAATTCATCTCGCTCAATAGCCAGCCGCATATCATGCTCTAACTCAATGCGGGCTTCTAAATCGGCTTGTACCTTTGGGTCGTAAAAACGAATGTTATTGGGGCCTGATTTTTGGGCTAAGTGAACGGCAGCGTTGGTATATTGAAACAAGTTGTCGACCGTGTGCTGTGGCCCGTTAAACAATGCAATACCCATGCTCAAACTAAGAAAATGTTCTTGCCCTTCTAGCTGGAAAGGCTGATTGAGTTTGTGCTGTATCTGTTCGGCCAATGCCTCGGCTTTTTCGGCCGCTTTTAGGTGTTCTCCAGCCAGGCCGTCTAATATGACCATGAACTCATCGCCGCCAAGGCGGCCAATGGTGGCGCCTTCGACTTGTAGGTCGGTAAGGCGCTGGGCAATAAGCTTGAGGAGGTTATCGCCCACGCGATGGCCGCTGCTATCGTTGATGCGCTTGAAGTTATCCATCCCCAGATACACTAGCGCGCCAAATGTGCTGGCCTGTTGGTTGGTATCCAACGAATGCTGTAGATGCTCTTTCATCAAGCGCCAGTTAGGTAGTTTAGTTAGCGTATCGTAATAGGCGAGCCGGTGAATCTTTTGCTCGGCTTCACGGCGCTGCTGCTCGGAATCCTTGAGCGCGATCAATGCGGTGGCAATCCGCTTCAAGGGGCCGCTATGCTGCTGTCTCATCTGCTCAATAGCGTGGAAGTCCGGCAACGGCTGTCGGCGCTTAGAAAGCGATAAAATAGCGTCTCCCACTACCATCAACCGTTTATTGATGCGCCAGGAAGCAAAAAATGCTGCGCTGATAAGCACACCCATCATGGCAATGCCCAGCCAGATGGTGGTGCTATGAGAGCGTGTAAGTGCATCAAATGAAAGGTCATGACGCTCCTTGGCACGCAGGGTTAAGGCTTCGAATATTTGCTGGGAGAATAGCGTAAAGGTGTTGAAGTGGTTTTGCGCTTCTTTGAGGAAGAGGGCGGGGTCGCCCAGTTCTCGTGCTGCTGACTCATTGGCCATACTGACAAAACGCTGATATTGCCGGAACGCACTTTGAAGGGCGGCGGTACTGTCCTGGCTTAAGTCGATAAGCAGGGGGGAGGTCGCCAGGGTGTCCACGCTTTGGCCGATCTGGTTAAGCTCTTGCGCAATCTGACTGTAGGCCGTATAGCGTTGCGAAGTACTTAGCTTTGTTACTTCAGTGTCGATCAATAAAGCAGTGATACGTTGGTGTAAGTCGCTAAGCTGGCGATCAAAGGTCGCCATTTGAACCAAAGTGTCTAAATCATTGGTCTGTAAAAGGTTGCTTTGCTGCGACTGTTCTTCCAGCACCTTCATGGCGATTGTCAGCATCAGCAGGGCAGGTAGTACCACCATTAAAATAGGTAACAAAAAAACCATTAAAAGGCTTTGGGTGGATTTCATTACAACCTCGGGCAAGGCAATAAAGAACGGCTCCTAACCCTTAGGAGCCATTTCTCTCTACACTATAAACGGCCAAAATCGTTATTAGTTTAGAAGTTTTCCCACTTAGGTTCGCTTGGCTGAGGTTTCGCAGCCGCGAGTGTAGGTTTGTTAGTGCCTGGAATGCGTGCAGGTGCAGGTGCCAATGCAGTGTGCTGCGGCTGTGCATTTTGAAGGGTCTTCGGCAGCTTGAAGACTTCCATGGCATGCAGTAGAGAGTGGGCATTCTGACGTAGGTTATTGGCGGAGGTGGCGCTCTCTTGTACGAGTGCGGCGTTCTGCTGAGTGACTTGATCCATCTCGGTCACCGCCCGGCCCACTTCTTGTACACCGGTACTCTGCTCAGCACTGGCGTAACTAATCTCCTTCATGATACTGGTTACCCGCTCGATAGCCGCGACAATCTCTTCAGTCGATTTACTGGCTTCTTCAGCGCGCTCATTGCCGTGGTTTACCCGCTCAAGGTTGCTGGAAATCAGAGCGTTAATTTCGCGTGCCGCATCGGCACTGCGCTGGGCGAGCCTGCGTACCTCTTCCGCGACTACTGCGAACCCCCGGCCGTGCTCGCCTGCACGGGCGGCTTCGACCGAGGCGTTAAGCGCCAGAATGTTGGTTTGGAAAGCAATTGCATCGATAGTGGAGATGATACCGGCAATTTCCTGTGAGCTTTTGTTGAGATCATTCATGGTAGCAACGACCTGACTAACCGCTTCACCACCTTGCTTGGCTGTACTGGACGCGCTGGTAGCCTGTTGGCTGGCCTGCTCGGAATTATCAGCATTCAGTTTTACCGTGCTGTTGAGTTGCTCCATTGCCGAGGCCGTTTCCGCTAGTGCACTTGCCTGCTGCTCGGTGCGTGAAGAGAGGTCGTTATTGCCTTCAGCAATTTGCTCGCTGTTGCTGGCCACCGCCTCCGCTGAGGCGCGCACCTGGGTCACAATGGTTTGTAGCTGATGCGCCATCGCGACCTGTGACGCCATGATGCTGCGGGTGTCGCCCTTCTTAAGCTGCCCATGACTGGTTAGCTCGCCGCGGCCAATCGCTTCCGCAAACGCTTTGACTTCGTGGGGCTCTGCGCCCAGTTAACGCAGTAGCTGGCGGGATAAAAACACTGCAATCAAGCCGCCAACCAGTAAAGCGAACAGTGTTAGCCCCAGCATCTGCATCTGGAAGCCGGAGGCGGTATCGCGGGCTGTTACCGTGGTGGTGTCGTTCAGTGCTTGCTGAAGCTCGATAAACTGATTAATGCGATTAAGCCACTCGGCGTAAGCAGGCCCCGCTTCTTCGAGTAACAGTGTCTGTGCATCGGCAAATTGATCCTTTTGGCGAAACTCCATGACTTGCTGGGTGAGTGACAGGGTTGTGGCGGCTTGGGCGTCAATGCTGTCTAGAATGTTTCGCTCTTCTTGGCCGCTGGGGTACTCGCTAGACACTTGATGTTCGCCTTCGGATGCCGTCACGTAGTCACTGCTTAGGCGCTCCATTTCACTGCGTAAAGCATCTAACCGAGTATCGTCTTGGGTGAGTACCACATCGCGCAGGGCAATGGCTCTATCATGCACGCTGCCGCGCATATCTACTGCAAACCCAAGCTTGGTACCGTTAACATCATTAATGGTCGTTAAGTCGCGATCAATTTGATTGACTTGGTAAATACCTACGGCTGTTAGCAAAACCAACAGCCCGAGTAAGGCAGAAAAACCGAGCGTTAAACGCGTGCTTATTTTGGTGTTGCTGGAACCGGCGTTAAGAAGTGGCATTGATTGCTCCCTTAGGCGCCGTTAAGACGCTTTATCATGTAAGACGAGCTAATTATACCCTGTTGTACAATGTTTGTATAGAAAATAGTGTTATCTGTATAATATTACCATTCTGTTTGTATTTTCCCCTTTAAAGTTATTCGCTTACTGTTCTTTTTGAATAAAAAAACCACGCCGAGGCGTGGTTTGGTAGGTAAGTGTTGTACAGCTTTTAGCGATTGAAAGCTCGCAATGGTTTAATCATTTTGACCTAAATGCTTGGGAACAAAGCGGCTGCCCTGCAATTGCTCATGATCAGGCGCGTTCTCGCGCAGTACTGCGAGGACTTCATTGGCGCGGTCATCCATGTCTAGGCCTTGATAGCCTTCCACCATGGTGGCTAGGGCATCCCGGGTAGCGTTCGACTCTGGGTAGTTTTCGATTACCCAGCGGCCGCGTTCAACCGCTGCTAGATAAGCGCCGCGGCGCAGGTAGTAATCGGCAACGTGCAGTTCATGGCGGGCCATCAACTCACGTAAGTAGACGATACGTTGCTGGGCATCAGCAGCGTATTCACTCTGCGGATAACGCTGAATCAGCTCGCGGAAGTCATTGTAGGCATCACGGGAAGCGCCCAAATCACGCTTGGAAATATCAATCAGGCGTAGGCGCTCCAGGCTGAAGCGGCCTGCTTGCCAGGCGGAAAGACCACGCAGGTAGTACGCGTAATCCACCTGGGGATGGTCAGGATGAAGGCGAATAAAGCGGCTAGCCGCTGCCCGGGCTTCTTCCCAATCGCTGTTTTCATAGTAGGCATAGATCAGCTCGAGCTGTGCTTGCTCAGCATGGACACCAAACGGGTAGCGGGTATCGAGTGCTTCTAAACGCTCTATCGCAATCGGGTAGCGGTTGCTGTCGAGGGCTGTGCGGGCCAGCTCATAGAGCTCACGCTCCTGAACCCCAGCAAATTCATCGTCCTCTTCTTCACTTGTATCGTTACTCGCACAGCCCGCTAGAAGGGCAAGGCTTAGGGCTAGAGCACCAAAGCGGTTGGCAGCTGAAATAACGCGCATCATCATCCTCGTTGCAAACAAGCCTCGATCACCAAAAAGCGACGATGGCCATAAGTAGAAATGGTAGAATAGGTCGCAGTCCGCCCACTATAAAACACCTCGGCTCAAAACGCAGGCTTAGCGACGTTTCGTCGGGTGTCGTCACAGCTTATTTTTCCATGTCGGGGCTGGGGGTTTTTGCGTCTAAAAGAGGTTTTTCATGTCTCGAACAGTTGAAGACACGCAGCGCGTGCCCGCTACGTTGGCCGGTGCGCGATTAGACCAAGCGGCGGCTGAGTTGTTCAGCGATTACTCCCGCGAACGCTTAAAAGCGTGGATTAACGCTGGTGAGTTGACGGTGGACGGCGCGCAAGCCAAGCCGAAAGCCAAGCTGCATGGCCATGAAGTGTTGGCGCTTCAGGCCACCATCGAAGACGATACGCGCTTTGAAGCCCAGGACATTGCGCTGGATATCGTTTACGAAGACGACACGGTGATGGTCATCAACAAAGCTGCCGGTATGGTGGTGCATCCTGCCGCAGGCAACCCGGATGGCACACTATTGAATGCACTACTGCATCACCAGCCGTCGCTTGCCGAAGTGCCCCGGGCTGGCATTGTTCACCGTTTGGATAAAGATACGACCGGTTTGATGATGGTAGCGAAAACGCTGCCCGCCCAAACGGCTCTGGTTGAACAGTTGCAGGCGCGCAGTGTGTCGCGTCAGTACGATGCTGTGGTGATTGGTAAGCCGGTGTCGGGTAGTACCATTGACGCACCCATTGGTCGTCACCCTAAAGACCGTAAACGCCAGGCCGTGACGGCTTCGGGTAAACCTGCCATTACCCATTTTCGCGTGGTTGAGCGCTTCCGTGCTCACACTCATGTGCGCTGTAAGTTGGAAACGGGACGTACCCACCAAATTCGCGTGCACATGGCCCATGCTCGCTATCCGTTAATTGGTGACCCCATGTATGGTGGTCGTGCCAAATTACCACCGGGGGCTGCTGAGCCGCTGAAAGAGATCCTGCGTGAGTTCCCTCGTCAGGCCCTTCACGCGCGTAAGTTGATTTTCAAACATCCGGTAAGCGGCGAAACATTAACGTTTCAGGCAGACCTCCCTGATGATTTGTTAATGTTGTTGGATTACCTGCGCGAAGATAATGAGACTATGCGATGAGCGATGCCATTAATTTACGGCCAACGCTTTTAGTGCCCGACTGGCCAGCGCCGACCAATGTGCGTGCCTTTGTGACGACCCGTGAATCGGGGCCTAGCCAGGGTGATTTCGCTGCCTTTAACCCCGCCTCCCATGTCGGCGATAATGCTGACCATGTGGCGTTGTGTCGTCGTTTGCTGCAAAAGGAAATTGGCGATGAGCGGCCTCTGTTGTGGCTGAACCAGACCCACGGCGCCCGTGTGCAGCAGTGTTATCAGCCCGAGGCTGCCGACGCGGATGCAGCCCTTGCGACCTCCAATGAGTACGCATGCGTCGTACTGACGGCAGACTGCCTGCCGGTGATGTTCTGCAATCGAGCGGGTACCCAGGTGGCGGTTGCTCATGCCGGTTGGCGCGGTTTGGCGGGCGGTGTGCTGGAAGCAACCATTGCCGCGATGAACACTGACCCAGACGATATTCTGGTGTGGTTAGGGCCTGCTATCTCCAACGCTCAATTTGAGGTTGGCCCTGAGGTTTACGGCGCCTTTGTTGCCGTTCACCCGGATACCGCTGACGCCTTTGACCATAGCCCTTACCGGTTGGGGCATTATATGGCCGACTTATACCGGCTGGCGCGCTTTCGGTTAGAGGCACTGGGCGTCAATCACATAAGCGGCGGCCACTTCTGTACTGCCTGCGAGTCGCGCTTCTACTCCTTCCGTCGTGATGGTGGCAAAACCGGGCGAATGGCAAGCGTGATCTGGATCAATTAATGTGAATTAAAGCTTCCATAAGTCAGCGGTTTACACTGCCACCTCTTGAAAAGCATGGAACTGACGCCATTTAACTTGTCAAGCTAATAGTGATTTAGCACGTCTAATGACACGTTATCGGGTCACGCGGTGCGTCCAAACGCACGGCTACCCCAGGAGGAATTCCATGCGTTTTGATAAATTTACCGCCAAGCTTCAAAGTGCGATTGCCGAAGCGCAGTCGCTGGCCGTTGGCCGCGGTCATAATCAGCTAGACCCAGCGCACTTGCTGCTGGCCCTGCTTGACACCAAAGACACCGGTATTAAAGCCCTGATTGAAAAAGCCGAGGGCAATCCTTCGCGTCTGCGCGATGGGTTGGTGCAGCAGTTGGATAACCTACCCAAGGTGGGGCAGTTCGACGGCGAAGTGCAGCCATCGCGGGACTTCATCAAGCTTTTTAACTTAACCGATCGCGAAGCGCAGAAGCGCGGTGATCAGTTTATCGCCAGTGAACTCGTTCTATTGGCAGCGCTGGAAATGAATTCAGCGATTACCAAGCTGCTTAAAGACGCGGGGATTAACCGTAAATCTCTTGAAGCCGCCATTAATAGCCTGCGTGGCGGTGCTACCGTCGACGATGCCAACGCCGAAGATCAGCGCGAAGCGCTCAATAAATACACCATGGATCTTACCCAGCGCGCGCTGGACGGCAAGCTCGACCCGGTGATCGGCCGCGACGACGAAATTCGCCGTACCATTCAAGTGCTGCAGCGGCGTACCAAGAACAACCCGGTGTTAATCGGTGAGCCGGGGGTGGGTAAAACCGCCATTGTCGAGGGGTTGGCCCAGCGCATCGTTAACGGCGAAGTGCCGGAAGGCTTAAAAGAGAAGCGCGTGCTCTCGCTGGATATGGGCTCGCTATTGGCGGGTGCCAAATTCCGTGGCGAGTTTGAAGAGCGCTTGAAAGCGGTACTTAAGGAGCTTTCCCAGGAAGAAGGCCGGGTGATCCTGTTTATTGACGAGCTGCACACCATGGTCGGCGCAGGCAAAGCCGAAGGTGCGATGGACGCGGGCAATATGCTCAAGCCCGCCTTGGCCCGCGGCGAGCTGCACTGCGTGGGTGCGACCACCCTTGATGAGTACCGCAAGTACATTGAGAAAGACGCCGCCTTGGAGCGCCGCTTCCAGAAAGTGCTGGTTGATGAGCCTTCTGAAGAGGACACCGTGGCGATCCTGCGCGGCTTGAAAGAGCGCTACGAAGTGCACCACGGCGTGGATATTACCGACTCGGCGATTATTGCCGCAGCCAAGCTCTCGACCCGCTATATCACTGATCGTCAGTTGCCCGATAAGGCCATTGACCTGATCGACGAAGCCGCCTCGCGGATTCGTATGGAGCTGGACTCCAAGCCAGAGGCGATGGATCGCCTTGATCGCCGTCTGATCCAGCTCAAAATGGAGCGTGAGGCGCTTAAGAAAGAGACCGACGAGGCCACCAAAAAACGCCTGGAGGCACTCAATACCCAGATTCACGAGCTAGAGCGCGAATACGCGGATCTTGATGAAATCTGGAAAGCTGAGAAAGCCAGTATTCAAGGGGCTGCTCAGTTTAAAGCTGAGCTTGAGCAGGCACGCATTGACCTTGAACAGGCCCGTCGTCAGGGCGACTTAGGTCGGATGTCGGAAATTCAGTACGGTAAGATTCCAGAACTGGAGAAGAAGATTGCCGAAAGCGGGGAAGGTGAAGCGGACACCTCAAGCCATCAGTTGCTGCGTTCTAACGTCACTGAAGAAGAGATCGCCGAGGTGGTTTCCCGCTGGACGGGCATTCCGGTCTCCAAAATGCTGGAAGGCGAGCGCGATAAGCTCCTGCGTATGGAAGAAGCGTTGCACCAGCGGGTGATTGGCCAGGATGAGGCCGTCGAGGCAGTGGCCAATGCGGTACGCCGCTCCAGGGCCGGGCTTTCTGACCCTAACCGCCCCAACGGTTCGTTTCTGTTCCTCGGCCCCACCGGGGTGGGTAAAACCGAACTGTGTAAGTCGCTGGCGAACTTCCTCTTCGATACCGAAGAGGCGATGGTGCGTATCGATATGTCGGAGTTTATGGAGAAGCACTCCGTGGCCCGCTTGATCGGTGCGCCTCCTGGCTACGTCGGATACGAAGAGGGTGGTTACCTGACCGAAGCCGTGCGCCGCAAGCCTTACTCGGTGCTGCTGCTGGATGAGGTGGAGAAAGCCCACCCGGATGTCTTCAACATCCTGCTGCAGGTATTGGAAGATGGCCGCTTAACCGACGGCCAGGGCCGCACGGTGGATTTCCGCAACACCGTGATCGTGATGACCTCGAACATGGCCTCTGACATTATCCAGCGCATGGGTGGTGACGTCAGTGCTGATAAAGACAGCGACTATGAGTCGATGAAAAACATGGTCATGGAGGTGGTGGGTAACCACTTCCGGCCTGAGCTCATCAACCGCATCGATGAAGTGGTGGTGTTCCACGCCCTGGGCCAAGAGCAGATTCAAGCCATTGCCGGTATTCAGTTGGAGCGTTTGAAAGTGCGCCTTGCCGAGCACGACCTGAAGCTTGAGGTCAGCCCAGAGGCCATGGAGCAACTGGCGGTGGTGGGCTTCGACCCTGTGTACGGGGCGCGGCCACTCAAGCGGGCGATTCAGAGCCGTATCGAGAACCCGCTGGCGCAAGACCTGCTGGGTGGCAAATTTGCCCCTGGCGATACTATCCATATCAACGCAGAAGAGGGTAAGTTGGTGTTTAGCTCATAATTGAGCTGCCACTTCGGCTAATTGAGTAGGTAAAAAGCCTCGCTAGCTTTGCTGGCGAGGCTTTTTTATTGGCTTCTTGTGGGTGGGTCAGACTTTAACTCTGGCACCTGATAGATGAACCCTACGTAGTTTGACGTCGTTACCTACCAAGTGTTTTTGCAGTTCTTCAAGAGAAACATTGCGTGTTTCCGGCATCAGGATCAGCACGAATACTAATTGCAGCAACATCATGATGGCGAAGAAGGCGAACACCGGGCCACCACTAAAAGTGCCCAGTACCCAAGGCATGACCAGGGTAATCAAAGCTGCGAAGACCCAGTGGATTGAGCTGCCAAAGGATTGACCGCGAGCACGCACATGGTTGGGGAACACCTCTGCAATGAAGACCCAGATCACCGCCCCCTGACTGATAGCATGGGCAGCAATAAACAGGGCCAGTAGCAGCGGCACCTCGATACCGCCCAGGGAATCGGTAAAGAAGGCACGTGAGATCAGAACTAATGACAACAGGTACCCTGCGGAACCGATGAATAGGAGTGTGCGCCGTCCGAACCGGTCGATCAGCGACATCCCGATCATGGTGAAGACCAGATTGACTAAACCAATGCCCGCGGTGGACAGCAGTGCCGCTTGGCTGCCGAGCTGAGCGGCCTCAAGCACGCGTGGCGCGTAGTAGATGATGAAGTTGATACCCGACAACTGATTGAAGAAGGCGATCAGAAAGGCAAGTAGGATCGGCAGCCGATAGCGGCGAGAGAAGAAGCGTGCATTAGCGGAGCGCTCCTCGTTCTCGGCGGCTCGCATGGTGGCAATTTCCGCATCAACATCCACGTCTGGGTCGATCATCCGCAGCACGCGACTTGCTTCTTTGACGTCATTGCGCTTGAGGATGAGCCAGCGTGGGCTACGCGGAACACGGGTAATCATCAGAGTGTAAATCAGAGCCGGAATGGCCTCGATGCCGAGCATCCAGCGCCAGGCGATATCCCCCTCTATCATACTGCCGATGACATAGTTGGAAACGAACGCCATGAGGATACCGAAGACGATATTGAACTGGTACATGGCCACCAGCACACCCCGATGTCGAGGTGGGGCAATCTCGGAAATATAAATCGGGGCGGCGACTGAAGAGACGCCCACACCAATGCCACCGATGAGGCGGAAGAGGGCGAAGACCCAGGGGTCGGTGGCCACGGCGGATCCTATCGCCGATACCAAGTACAGAACACCAATCAACAGCAGAGTCATGCGTCGACCAAGGTGGTCGGTAGGCCAGTTACCGAAGATGGCGCCAAGTACAGTGCCCCATAAAGCCATCGACATGATCAACAGACCATGCTGCAGATCACTGAGGCCCCAGAGTGCTTGAATGGGCTTGTCGGCCCCAGAAATTACTGCCGTATCAAAGCCGAACAGGAAGCCGGCTAGTGCCACGGTAACGGACCATTGCACAATGCGTGACATGAGCTTTTCCTCGCGCTACTTGTTGCTGTAGTAGGTCAGTTGGCTGACCCTTCGTTGTTTGATGAATCGATTCACCTAATAAGTGCTAACTGTCTCCAAATAGGCTGAATTTAGAAAGCCTATGAGAAGCAAGGAAATGCTGGCGATGTTTCCTCGGAGTTGCACTTCCAGGTAATGCTGTGAGTATCAGAAATAAACTTTAGATGAATCGTGTCACCTAAAATATTACACAGCCGCACAGACGATATGCGAATTTCTCGGCTTAGACATTGGTCTCGTGCGTCGAGAATCGTATTTGGATTACCGCAACTCTGAGCCGAAAAGGGGCTCATGGGCGCATTCAGCGAGTAATGGCGGTTGACAGGGTGGGGCTGCTAATGGAATCTTGTCAGTTCCTGATTTGCGGGCGCGGATCCAACGGGCAACCCCTAATTCCCGCGCGAAGGGTAGGCGAGAGCCTCTACCCGCCGAAGGACTTCCGGGCTTGGGCTAACCGCCCAACCTGGCCAACGCCCCGACACGGCGAACTGCCGTGTAAGGGAGCGGGTGATTTATGTCGACATAAGGCACCCTCTCCCGACAAGAGTGCAGGCCCTAACCGGGCCATCTGCCAGGGTTTGGCATCAGGTGCCGGCAAGGGCCGGCAGCGGCATACCGCCGCACTCGACACCGCAGGATGTCCTGCGGATCGCACTCGAGACCTCCAGGGGAGAAATACAGTGGAACTGCTTTCCGGCGCAGATATGATCGCCCGCTTCTTGCAAGATGAGGGCATCGAATACATTTATGGTTACCCCGGCGGTGCAGCGCTGCATATTTACGATGCACTCTTCCGCCAGGACAAAGTGAAGCACATTCTGGTGCGTCACGAACAAGCGGCTACCCACGCCGCCGATGGCTATGCCCGTGCATCAGGCAAGCCCGGCTGCGTACTGGTTACCTCAGGCCCCGGTGCCACCAACGCCGTCACCGGCATCGCCACCGCCTACATGGACTCCATTCCCATGGTAGTGCTGTGTGGCCAGGTGGCAAGTCATCTGATCGGTGAAGACGCCTTCCAGGAAACCGATATCGTCGGCGTGACGCGGCCCATCGTGAAGCACAGCTTCTCGATTCGTCACCCGTCTGAAATCCCGGAAGTGCTCAAAAAGGCGTTTTATTTAGCCGCTACAGGGCGTCCGGGCCCGGTGGTGGTCGATATCCCAAAAGATATGACGGCTCCCACTGAGCGTTATGAGTACATCTATCCGAAAAAGGTCAAGATGCGCTCGTACAACCCCGTCACGCGTGGCCACACAGGGCAGATCAAAAAAGCCGTTGAGATGATACTCAAAGCCAAGCGCCCGGTGTTCTATACCGGTGGCGGCGTGGTCACGGGCAAAGCCAGCGAAGGCTTGACTGATCTGGTCAAGCAGTTGGGCTACCCGATTACCACCACGCTGATGGGCATTGGCGCGTATCCGCAAAGTGACCGGCAGTGTTTGGGTTGGCTGGGCATGCATGGCTCTTATGAGTCGAACATGGCCATGCACCACGCCGATCTGATCATTGCCATTGGGGCGCGCTTTGACGACCGCGTGACCAACAGCACATCGAAGTTCTGTCCCACAGCAAAGATCATTCACGTCGACGTTGATCCGAGCTCGATCTCTAAAACGGTGCGTGCCGATGTACCTATCGTGGGTCCGGCCTCCAGCGTTATCAATGAGATGATCAGTTTGGTGCAGGGGCATAAAATTGCCCATCCTGAAGCACTGACTGAGTGGTGGGAAAAGATTGATGGCTGGCGTGCCGACCGTGAAGGCAAGCTTTATGAGCCTTCCAAGGTGGGTGAAGCGCTTAAGCCACAGGAAGTTATTGAAGCGCTTTGTCGGGTAACCCGAGGCGAAGCCTACGTGACTACCGATGTTGGTCAGCACCAGATGTTCGCAGCGCAGTACTACAAGTTTGATAAACCCAACCGACTGATCACCTCAGGTGGTTTGGGCACCATGGGCTTTGGTTTCCCCGCCGCCATGGGTATCAAGCAGAACTACCCGGATGATGACGTAGTGTGCGTCACCGGTGAAGGAAGCTTCCAGATGATGATGCAGGAGCTCTCCACCTGTAAGCAGTACGGGGTGGGCGTTAAGATCGTCAACCTTAACAATGCGTCGTTGGGTATGGTACGTCAGTGGCAGGACTTGAACTATAAGTCACGCCACGCGCACTCCTATATGGAGTCGCTGCCGGACTTCCATATGCTGATTGAGGCGTATGGGTTTACCGCCATTACCGTCAATACCCTTGATGAATTGGAGCCTGCACTGGAGCGTGCGTTTGCTGATAAGCACGAGCTGGTCTTTCTTGACGTGAAGGTCGACCCTTTTGAGCACGTCTATCCGATGCAGGTGCCGTTAGGTGCCATGCGCGACATGCTGCTGTCTAAAACGGAGCGTACCTGATGCGTCATATCATCTCGATTCTGTTAGAAAACGAACCGGGTGCGCTGTCACGTGTAGTCGGGTTGTTCTCCCAGCGTAACTTCAACATCGAAACGCTTAACGTGGCGCCTACTGAAGACCCGTCGCTGTCGCGCTTAACGGTCACCACCATAGGCGATGACCGGGTCATCGAGCAGATCACCAAGCACCTCAATAAGCTGATCGATGTGGTTAAACTGGTGGATCTCACCGAAGGTAACCATATCGAGCGCGAGCTGATGTTGGTTAAAGTGAAAGCGCTAGGCGCGGCCCGCGATGAAGTGAAGCGCACGGTGGATATCTTCCGCGCGCAGATCGTCGACGTAACGCCAAGCCTGTATACCGTGCAGATCACCGGTGATGCGGGCAAGCTTGATGCTTTCCTTCAGGCCATGGCGCCGGTGGGTATTCTTGAGGTCGCCCGTACTGGGGTCTCGGGTATTGCCCGGGGCGATAAGGTGTTGTCGCTTTAAGCACGAAAGTACTTAGCCTTTACAGTCAGCACTTAAATGTAAACATAAGCGTCGCTTCTTTCCCGGAGCGGCGCTTTTTAGTTATTAACCTGTTAGCGCTCGCTGATGCAGACCGCGCAGGGTATCAATGCAGCAATTGGCTGGCTGAGTGGCACTCACCGTGTAGAATGAAAGCGACTACGGTTCCCGTGACTTCTCTTTTAATGGATGAAAACTATGACACAGGACGCTCGCGACCAAAAGCACTCAAACTCTGATCAGTCAAACCCAGGCCAGCCAGACTCGGCTCCGTCTGATAAAGCTGAGCAGCCAGACAGTGCTCATCAGTCAGAAGTGGGCGACAATGAAGATTTGGCGGCTGCCTTCTTGCGTGAAACCGAAGTAGTCGAAGAGGCCGTAGAGGACGGTAAAAAGATTCGCCGTCGAGGCATCTATTTGCTGCCCAACCTATTTACCACTTCGGCGCTTTTTGCCGGTTTTTTTGCAGTAGTGGCAGGCATTAATGGTGAGTTTACCTCGGCTGCCGTTGCGATCTTTATTGCCATGGTACTGGATGGCCTGGATGGCCGCGTCGCCCGTATGACCAATACGCAAAGTGAATTCGGCGCTGAGTACGACAGCTTGGCTGACATGGTCTCCTTTGGTATGGCGCCCGCTTTAGTTGCCTTTACCTGGATTCTTCAGGACATCGGTAAGACGGGGTGGGTAGTGGCCTTTCTCTATGTTGCCTGCGCGGCGCTTCGCCTTGCGCGCTTTAACGTACAAATTGGTAGTGTTGATAAAAAGTGGTTTATCGGTTTGCCGAGCCCTTCTGCAGCCGCGCTAGTGGCGGCCAGTGTATGGACGTTCCATAGCTTTGATGCTGATGCCTTTGGTTTCAAACTATTGATGTTAGTAGTAGTAGCTGCGGCGGGTGTGTTGATGGTGAGTAATATCCGTTACTACAGCTTCAAGGATCTCGATTTTAAAAAGCCGGTACCTTTTGTTGTGCTGCTAGCCATAGTGCTGGCGTTTGTGTTGATCTCGGTCGAGCCTTCAGTGATGCTGTTATTGCTGTTTGGTACCTACGTGGCTTCAGGCCCTGTATTAGCCGTTATGCGTAAGGCTAAAGCGAGTAGATAGTACTTTTCTCCACTTTTTTGACAGTTATTTCAAAACAGCCCTTGCCAACCCGTCAGCGAATCCGTAAAGTACGCATCCGCTGCCGGGGACGCCAAGCGTTACCAGCGGTGAATGAAGGTGAAAACCTTCGGTTTGTCAGGAGGTTAGAGCAGGTTGTATCGCTCGCCTCGCTCGCTAAAAAAACAGCGATTGACAAACACCAGGAAATGCGTAGAATACGCCTTCCTCGCTGAGGCAAGCCAAGTCAACGGCAGCCCGGTTGCTTTCACAGCAACCTAACAGCGAAACAGCTCTTTAACAATTTGATCAGGTAATTCATGTGGGCGCTTGCTGATGTTGGTGACAAATCACCCAATATCAAGGCAAGCGACTCAAGCAATAAGGTTTTAAAGGATTCGTCCTTTGGGATCTGTTTTGAATGAATTCGTTTGAACCTTGAGCCAAGTTTGATCCGCTTTTGTTGCCTTCGGGTGACATGTAAGGATCACATAGATCTTAAACTGAAGAGTTTGATCATGGCTCAGATTGAACGCTGGCGGCAGGCCTAACACATGCAAGTCGAGCGGTAACAGGGGTAGCTTGCTACCCGCTGACGAGCGGCGGACGGGTGAGTAATGCATAGGAATCTGCCCGATAGTGGGGGATAACCTGGGGAAACCCAGGCTAATACCGCATACGTCCTACGGGAGAAAGGGGGCTTCGGCTCCCGCTATTGGATGAGCCTATGTCGGATTAGCTAGTTGGTGAGGTAATGGCTCACCAAGGCAACGATCCGTAGCTGGTCTGAGAGGATGATCAGCCACATCGGGACTGAGACACGGCCCGAACTCCTACGGGAGGCAGCAGTGGGGAATATTGGACAATGGGGGCAACCCTGATCCAGCCATGCCGCGTGTGTGAAGAAGGCCCTCGGGTTGTAAAGCACTTTCAGCGAGGAAGAACGCCTATCGGTTAATACCCGGTAGGAAAGACATCACTCGCAGAAGAAGCACCGGCTAACTCCGTGCCAGCAGCCGCGGTAATACGGAGGGTGCAAGCGTTAATCGGAATTACTGGGCGTAAAGCGCGCGTAGGTGGCTTGATAAGCCGGTTGTGAAAGCCCCGGGCTCAACCTGGGAACGGCATCCGGAACTGTCAGGCTAGAGTGCAGGAGAGGAAGGTAGAATTCCCGGTGTAGCGGTGAAATGCGTAGAGATCGGGAGGAATACCAGTGGCGAAGGCGGCCTTCTGGACTGACACTGACACTGAGGTGCGAAAGCGTGGGTAGCAAACAGGATTAGATACCCTGGTAGTCCACGCCGTAAACGATGTCGACCAGCCGTTGGGTGCCTAGAGCACTTTGTGGCGAAGTTAACGCGATAAGTCGACCGCCTGGGGAGTACGGCCGCAAGGTTAAAACTCAAATGAATTGACGGGGGCCCGCACAAGCGGTGGAGCATGTGGTTTAATTCGATGCAACGCGAAGAACCTTACCTACCCTTGACATCTACAGAAGCCGGAAGAGATTCTGGTGTGCCTTCGGGAACTGTAAGACAGGTGCTGCATGGCTGTCGTCAGCTCGTGTTGTGAAATGTTGGGTTAAGTCCCGTAACGAGCGCAACCCTTGTCCTTATTTGCCAGCGAGTAATGTCGGGAACTCTAAGGAGACTGCCGGTGACAAACCGGAGGAAGGTGGGGACGACGTCAAGTCATCATGGCCCTTACGGGTAGGGCTACACACGTGCTACAATGGCCGGTACAAAGGGCTGCGAGCTCGCGAGAGTCAGCGAATCCCTTAAAGCCGGTCTCAGTCCGGATCGGAGTCTGCAACTCGACTCCGTGAAGTCGGAATCGCTAGTAATCGTGAATCAGAATGTCACGGTGAATACGTTCCCGGGCCTTGTACACACCGCCCGTCACACCATGGGAGTGGACTGCACCAGAAGTGGTTAGCCTAACGCAAGAGGGCGATCACCACGGTGTGGTTCATGACTGGGGTGAAGTCGTAACAAGGTAGCCGTAGGGGAACCTGCGGCTGGATCACCTCCTTAAACGATGCGTCACAGTCGGTAAGCGTCCACAATGAATTACCTGATCAGAATACTGTTGATACGCAGTGATAAGTGGCTCTGTTTTTTTCACGTTAAAAAGAAAAAATAGCTTTTAAGGTCTTAAAGGTCTTTTTCTTTTTTAATATGAAAGAACGCTTATCACTGCTTATAGCAGTCGCTCTTTAACAATGTATATCATGCTGACAAGAACACTTCGTAAGAAGTGGTCTTAAATTGTGATACGTCTCAAGCGTATCCGGCAAAATGAAACGTGATCATTGCGAGATGCCAGACTCCTTCGGGTTATAGGGTCAAGCAATGAAGCGCACACGGTGGATGCCTAGGCAGCCAGAGGCGATGAAAGACGTGGTAGCCTGCGATAAGGCTCGGTGAGGTGGCAACAACCTGTGACCCGGGCATTTCTGAATGGGGAAACCCACTCATCACAAGATGAGTATCGTGCACTGAATACATAGGTGTACGAGGCGAACCAGGGGAACTGAAACATCTAAGTACCCTGAGGAAAAGAAATCAACCGAGATTCCCCTAGTAGCGGCGAGCGAACGGGGACCAGCCCTTAAGCATGAGACTGATTAGGCGAACACGCTGGGAAGCGTGGCCGTAGCGGGTGATAGCCCCGTAGTCGAAAATCTGATCATGTGAAATCGAGTAGGTCGGGGCACGAGAAACCTTGACTGAAGACGGGGGGACCATCCTCCAAGGCTAAATACTCCTGGCTGACCGATAGTGAACCAGTACCGTGAGGGAAAGGCGAAAAGAACCCCGGAGAGGGGAGTGAAATAGATCCTGAAACCGTGTGCGTACAAGCAGTAGGAGCAGACTTGTTCTGTGACTGCGTACCTTTTGTATAATGGGTCAGCGACTTATATTCAGTGGCGAGGTTAACCGTATAGGGGAGCCGTAGGGAAACCGAGTCTTAACTGGGCGACACAGTCGCTGGATATAGACCCGAAACCGAGCGATCTATCCATGAGCAGGGTGAAGATTGAGTAACATCAATTGGAGGCCCGAACCAGGATCTGTTGAAAAAGATTTGGATGACTTGTGGATCGGAGTGAAAGGCTAATCAAGCTCGGAGATAGCTGGTTCTCCTCGAAAGCTATTTAGGTAGCGCCTCACGTAGTACCGCCGGGGGTAGAGCACTGTTTCGGCTAGGGGGTCATCCCGACTTACCAACCCGAGGCAAACTCCGAATACCGGTGAGTAGAGCGTGGGAGACACACGGCGGGTGCTAACGTCCGTCGTGAAAAGGGAAACAACCCAGACCGTCAGCTAAGGTCCCGAAATCCTGGTTAAGTGGGAAACGATGTGGGAAGGCTCAGACAGCTAGGAGGTTGGCTTAGAAGCAGCCATCCTTTAAAGAAAGCGTAATAGCTCACTAGTCGAGTCGGCCTGCGCGGAAGATGTAACGGGGCTAAACCAGGTACCGAAGCTACGGGTGAGTTTCTATTTCGATAGGAATTCGCGGTAGAGGAGCGTCGTGTAAGCCAATGAAGGTGAATTGAGAAGTTCGCTGGAGGTATCACGAGTGCGAATGCTGACATGAGTAACGATAAAGGGAGTGAAAAACTCCCTCGCCGGAAGACCAAGGGTTTCTGTTCGACGCTAATCGGAGCAGAGTGAGTCGGCCCCTAAGGCGAGGCCGAAAGGCGTAGTCGATGGGAAACGGGTCAATATTCCCGTACCGGACATGGTTGCGATGGGGGGACGAAGAAGGCTAGGTGAGCCAGGCGTTGGTAGTCCTGGTGAAAGTGAGTAGGCCGAGACCTTAGGTAAATCCGGGGTCTTAAAGCCGAGACACGAGACGAACTGACCACGGTCAGGAAGTCACTGATGCCACGCTTCCAGGAAAAGCCTCTAAGCTTCAGATCATGTGCGACCGTACCCCAAACCGACACAGGTGGTCAGGGTGAGAATCCCAAGGCGCTTGAGAGAACTCGGGTGAAGGAACTAGGCAAAATGGTGCCGTAACTTCGGGAGAAGGCACGCCGGCGTAGGGTGAAGAGACTTGCTCTCCTAGCCCGAACCGGTCGAAGATACCAGGTGGCTGCAACTGTTTATTAAAAACACAGCACTCTGCTAACGCGCAAGCGGACGTATAGGGTGTGACGCCTGCCCGGTGCCGGAAGGTTAAATGATGGTGTTAGCCGCAAGGCGAAGCTCTTGATTGAAGCCCCGGTAAACGGCGGCCGTAACTATAACGGTCCTAAGGTAGCGAAATTCCTTGTCGGGTAAGTTCCGACCTGCACGAATGGCGTAATGATGGCCACGCTGTCTCCACCCGAGACTCAGTGAAATTGAAATCGCCGTGAAGATGCGGTGTACCCGCGGCTAGACGGAAAGACCCCGTGAACCTTTACTATAGCTTCACACTGGACGCTGATGTTGCCTGTGTAGGATAGCTGGGAGGCTTAGAACTCTGGACGCCAGTTCGGAGGGAGCCAACCTTGAAATACCAGCCTGGCATCATTGGCGTTCTCACTCAGGTCCGTTATCCGGATCGAGGACAGTGTGTGGTGGGTAGTTTGACTGGGGCGGTCTCCTCCTAAAGAGTAACGGAGGAGCACGAAGGTACCCTCAGCACGGTCGGACATCGTGCAATGAGTGCAAGAGCATAAGGGTGCTTGACTGCGAGACAGACACGTCGAGCAGGTGCGAAAGCAGGTTCTAGTGATCCGGTGGTTCTGTATGGAAGGGCCATCGCTCAACGGATAAAAGGTACTCCGGGGATAACAGGCTGATACCGCCCAAGAGTTCACATCGACGGCGGTGTTTGGCACCTCGATGTCGGCTCATCACATCCTGGGGCTGAAGTCGGTCCCAAGGGTATGGCTGTTCGCCATTTAAAGTGGTACGCGAGCTGGGTTTAGAACGTCGTGAGACAGTTCGGTCCCTATCTGCCGTGGGCGTTGGATGTTTGAGAAGGGCTGCTCCTAGTACGAGAGGACCGGAGTGGACGACCCTCTGGTGTTCCGGTTGTCACGCCAGTGGCATTGCCGGGTAGCTATGGTCGGACGGGATAACCGCTGAAAGCATCTAAGCGGGAAGCCCCCTTCAAGATGAGACATCCCTGAGGCCTAGAGCCTCCTGAAGGGCCCAGCGAGACCAGCTGGTTGATAGGCACGGTGTGGAAGCGCTGCAAGGCGTTGAGCTAACGTGTACTAATGGCCCGTGAGGCTTGACCCTATAACACCCAAGGGGTCTGGTCGCGATGATGACGTCAATGAAAACCGGATACGCAGCGTGTGGCCCAAGCGACATAACGCCAGGGCGACAGGCGATGAGACGCACACAATTAGCAAGCAACGCTAGAGTCAGCATGATGTACATTAACAGTTACGCCTGACGACCATAGCACGCGTGAACCACCTGATCCCTTGCCGAACTCAGAAGTGAAACCGCTTAGCGCCGATGGTAGTGTGGGGTCTCCCCATGCGAGAGTAGGTCATCGTCAGGCACTTATTATGAAAAATCCCCCAGGGCTGATGCCTTGGGGGATTTTTTTTGCATGGTCGTGAGGGGTAAATAGTGAGGAGTGAGGGGAATAGTGAGTAGAAAACGTTGGTGTAGGGGTATCTAACGAATATCCTGTTCCACCTCACGCCTCACGCCTCACGCCTCACGCCTCACGCCTCACGCCTCACGCCTCACGCCTCACGCCTCACGCCTCACGCCTCACGCCTCACCCTTTACTAGAGAAGCATCTCTAACGCTTCAATCAAACTATCCATCTCATCATCGGTGCCGATAGTGATGCGTAGGAAGTTGTTGAGGTCTGAGGTATTAAAATGGCGCACCAGAATGCCCCGCTCGCGTAGGCCAGCAAATAGCTGCGCACCTTCGTGGTTAGGGTGCTGGGCGAGCACAAAGTTAGCCTTAGAGGGCAATACTTCAAATCCCAACGCTTCAAGGCGCCGGTGAGTGCGTTCACGGGTGGTGATAACACGCTCGCGGCAGGCTTCAAAATGCTCGACATCTTTGAGTGCGGCGATGCCTACTAAGCTTGCCAAACTATCCACTGGAAAGGAGTTAAAGGAGTCTTTTACCCGCAGCAGGCCATCAATCAACTCCTCTGAGCCCACCGCATAGCCTAGCCGCAAGCCTGCCAAACTGCGTGATTTAGAAAACGTACCGGTGACGAGAAGGTTAGGGTAGCGATCAATCAGCGAAACAGCACTCTCTGCGCCGAAATCGACATACGCCTCGTCCACAAGCACTACTCGATCAGTGACGCGCTTTAGCAGCGCCTCGATAGTCGCAAGCGAATGCGCGTGGCCAGTAGGGGCGTTGGGGTTAGCGAAAATAACGCCGCTGCGGCTAGTATCCGCTCCAAGCGCATCAATATCGACTTCCCACTGCTTATTGAGCGGATGCTTTCGCAGCTCAACGCCATAAAGATTGGCGTACACGGGGTAGAAGCTATAGGTGATCGTGGGTACGTCTAGTGGTGCGCCATGGCGGAAAAATGCCTGAAAGGCAAACGCTAGCACCTCATCGGAACCATTACCGACAAACACTTGGCTACGCGCTACCTGAAACGTCTCCGCTAACGCTTCACGCAGCGCTGCAGAGGTTGGGTCAGGGTAGAGGCGTAGATGATCGGTCGCGTAGTCACGCAGTGCCTCACCGACACCTGGCGCAGGTGGGTAAGGGTTTTCATTGGTATTGAGCTTTACAAGCTGCTCGCGTGGCTGCTCGCCGGGCACGTAAGGCGTAAGTTCGCGAACGGCCGGACTCCAGTATTGGCTCATGTGGGTAACCTGATTATCCTAGCAAGGTACACCATGGTCGCTTGAAGGCTAACTAAGCGCAAGCATTCGCATCACTAGGGGTGTGCGTCGCACCTTGTAGCGGTTATGCTGTCATAAGTGCGCGTAAATAAATGTGATGTCCAACACGAGATTAAGGAGACACTCTATGCAACTTAAGAGTTTGCTGGCCGGTTCGGCCATGTTGGCACTGCTGGCTGGCTGTGCAAGCAGCCCCATGGAGCAGCAGCAAGAAGAGGCAGCTGCCGCACAGCAAAATTACCAAGGTTCATTACCTTGCCGCAATTGCGATGGTATCGATCTGGATGTCACGATGGTGGGTGAAGAAATGAGCGCGGCTGAAGAGCGTACCTTCACACTGAACGCTTCTTACCGTAACCACCCTCAAACACCGCCGGATGAAAACTACGCGGGTAACTGGGAAGTGCTAACCGGTACGCCTTCCGATCCTGACGCCACTGTTTACGAACTGACGCCAGATGGCGATGGTCAAATCTACTACTTCATGCGTATTGATGAGAGCACGTTGGAGTTGATTGACCCAGAGCGTCGCCGCTTTGAAAATGGTGAAATGCTGCAGCTAAAGCGTCAATAAGACGTTAGCCAGTAGTACAAAAGGCGGCCACTGGCCGCCTTTTGTGTTTGCTGGCACTCATGAATATAAAGTACGCGACAGTAAGTGATGAATACTAGCGGCAGCCAAGCGTAAGTTGCCACTTAGTGACAGCAACAGTAGGAGTGTAATGGCAGTGGCCAAAGCCAAAAGCGCCTTTGTGTGTACCGAGTGCGGCGCCGAATACCGTAAGTGGCAGGGGCAATGTAGCAGTTGCCAAGAGTGGAACACGCTTAGTGAAGTGCACTTGGCGAGCGCTCGCCCTGGCGGCGGTGCAGCCCCCAGTCGATCTGGTTACGCGGGTGATCTGTCACGCGAAGTGATCGACCTGGGCAATGTGGATCTTAGCGAAGTACCCCGCATGAGCTCCACTTTCGCAGAGTTTGATCGCGTGCTGGGCGGTGGGCTTGTGCCCGGCTCGGCGGTGCTTTTGGGTGGCAATCCTGGCGCGGGTAAATCGACCCTGCTATTGCAAACGGCCTGCAAGTTGGCCCAGCAGCGGCGTATCCTCTATGTAACCGGTGAGGAGTCGCTCTCCCAGGTAGCGATGCGTGCGCACCGCCTACAGTTGCCTACCAATGGCTTGAAAATGTTGGCCGAGACCAGCGTGGAAACCATCTTGGCGGTGTCTGAGCGGGAGAAGCCAGAGATTCTGGTGATTGACTCCATCCAAACCATGCATCTGGAAGATATCAGTTCTGCACCCGGTGGCGTTGCCCAGGTGCGCGAGTCAGCCGCGGCGCTAACGCGCTTCGCCAAAAAGACTAATACGGTTTTGCTACTGGTAGGCCACGTCACTAAGGACGGTTCGCTGGCGGGCCCTAAAGTGCTTGAGCATATGATTGATGCCTCGCTGCTATTAGAGGGGGGCGCCGACTCACGCTTTCGTACCCTGCGAGGGCAGAAAAACCGCTTTGGCGCCGTCAACGAGCTAGGTGTTTTCGCCATGCTTGAACAGGGCCTTAAAGAAGTTAAAAACCCCAGCGCAATCTTTCTTTCTCGCCAGGAGGAGCAGGCGCCAGGTAGTTTAGTCATGGTGGTCTGGGAAGGCACACGGCCGATTCTGGTGGAGGTACAGGCGCTGGTGGATGAGTCCGCGCTGGGTAACCCTCGCCGTGTCGCCGTCGGCGTTGATCAAAACCGCCTGGCTATGCTGCTGGCAGTACTTAATCGCCACGGTGGATTGTTTACCGGTGACCAGGATGTGTTCTTGAATGTCGTCGGCGGTGTCAAAGTGCTCGAAACCAGCGCCGACTTGGCGGTGTTGCTAGCCGTGGTTTCTAGCCTGCAAAATCGCGCGCTACCCAAAGAGCTAGTGGTGTTTGGTGAGGTTGGGCTATCGGGCGAGATACGCCCGGTGCCCAGTGGTCAAGAACGCATTGCCGAAGCGGCCAAGCACGGTTTTCTCCGCGCCATTGTACCGCGCGCTAACGCACCCAAGCAGGCGCCTAAGGGTATGGAAGTGATCGCTGTTGATAAACTCAGCGATGCGCTGGACGCCCTGTAGCCTGGACGATACTGGGTTAAACTGATGATATTCCCCAAGTGCCAAGGAGAGACACGATGAGTTCGATTCGCTTGACCCAATATAGCCACGGCGCGGGCTGTGGCTGCAAAATCGCCCCAGACGTGCTGGATGGCATTCTTGCCAAGGCGGGGCCAGCGGCGGGCCATAAGCGGCTTATCGTCGGCAATCAGGGACGCGAAGATGCGGCTGTCTACGATCTGGGCGATGGGCGGGGCATGATTGCCACCACGGACTTCTTTATGCCCATTGTCGATGATCCCTTCGATTTTGGCCGTATCGCGGCGACCAATGCCATCAGCGATGTTTACGCCATGGGCGGCACGCCGGTGATGGCATTGGGTATTCTTGGTTGGCCGCTGGATAAGCTAAGCGCTGAAGTGGCTGGTGACGTAATGGCCGGCGCCCAGGCGGTATGTCGCGAATTAGGCGTTGCCCTGGCGGGCGGTCACTCCATTGATGCGCCCGAGCCGATTTTCGGACTCGCGGTAAACGGCTTAGTCGACCTGGATAAGCTCAAGCTAAACAGCACCGCCAAGCCGGGTGATCTACTGTTTTTAACCAAGCCGTTAGGCGTGGGCATGCTAACCACAGCAGAGAAACGTGGCTTGCTGGAAATGGGCCACCATGGTCTTGCCCGTGAAACGATGCTCAAGCCCAATAGTATTGGTGTGAAGCTTGCCAATGTAAAAGGGGTGAATGCCATGACTGATATCACCGGTTTTGGATTGGCGGGCCACCTTGCTGAAATGTGCCAGGCCAGTAACGTCATGGCCCAGATTGATTTCCGTAAGTTGCCTCGTCTGGCCGAGGCAGAGTCCTACCGCCGCCAAGGCGCTGTGCCCGGTGGTACGCTGCGCAATCGTGATGCGCTGGGGGAAAGCCTGCCGGCCATGGATGAAGCCCACTGGCAGTGGTTGTGCGACCCCCAGACTTCCGGCGGCCTGCTGCTCAGCGTTGACCCCGCCTGGGAGGATGACGTTGAGCGTATTGGTCGCGAATTCGGCCTGTCGTTACAGTCATTCGGCGTCATGAAGGCGCGCCAGGGTAAAGTCTCCATCGAGGTGGTCGGGTGATACTGGCCACAACTCCAGCCACCACACCGGCGGTATTGGGTTTAATTAGAGAAGAGCGACCGCTAATAGATGTGCGTGCCCCGGTGGAGTTTGCCCAGGGCGCGCTGCCCGGTGCCGTCAATCTGCCCTTAATGGTCGATGACGAGCGTCATCAGGTGGGCATCGCTTATAAGAAGCATGGTCAAGCCGCGGCGATTGAGCTAGGTGAGCGTTTAGTCAGCGGCGAGGTCAAGCAGGCTCGGGTCGCAGCGTGGCAGAAGTACTTAGCCGAATACCCAGATGCATTGATTTACTGCTTTCGCGGTGGACTGCGCTCGCAAATTGCTCAGCAGTGGCTGGACGAGGCCGGTATCTCAAGGCCACGGCTGGAGGGTGGCTGGAAAGCTATGCGCCAAGCGCTGTGTGA
Source organism: Vreelandella titanicae (assembly GCF_014697095.1). Classification (NCBI taxonomy): domain Bacteria; kingdom Pseudomonadati; phylum Pseudomonadota; class Gammaproteobacteria; order Oceanospirillales; family Halomonadaceae; genus Vreelandella; species Vreelandella titanicae. The sequence goes on from NZ_CP059082.1 coordinate 2,117,180, forward strand.
GCGCATTGATACGGCCGCGCTTCAGCCAATGCTGGTTGTTGCTGGGCTCACCGGGTGTGCAAAAACAGCGCTGATTAATCAGCTCGATAATGGCGTCGACCTGGAAGCTTATGCGCACCACAAAGGCTCGGCCTTTGGGCGCAGGCCCGAAGAGCCTGCTACTCAAATCAACTTCGAGCATGCGCTGGCCAAGCGGCTAATCGGGCTGACGGGAGGGCTGGTCATCGAAGATGAGTCCCGTCAGATTGGCAACGCCAATATTCCGCTGACTTTCTGGCGAGCACTGCAGCAAGCGCCGCGGGTGCGTATCGAAATGCCGCTGGATTGGCGCCTTGCTCAGATTCAGCAGGACTATATTATCGACCTGGAGCAGGCCTATGCCGCTCGTCATGGGGCCTACCAGGGCTGGCAATTAATGCAGGCGCAGTTAAGTAATTCCCTTATCCGACTAGGAAAACGCTTGGGTAACGCGCGCCTTCAGCGCTTACAGCGGCTGCAGGCGCTGGCATTCAAAGAGCATGCCCAGGGCAACCTCCAAGCCCATGAAGCCTGGCTTGCGCCGCTGCTCACCGAGTACTACGACCCGCTCTACCGCTACCATTTAGAGAAGCAGCGCGACGCTGCGCCGCCAGAGATTCATGTGGGCGATTGGGATAGCTGCCTAGAGGCCGCCAGGCAGTGGAACCGCTGACGCTTGCTACTGTTACGCTGCTTTAAGCCACTGGGTCATCAGTCGGTCGAGCTGTGGCGCGAGGTGAATAAAGCGGTTGGGGTCTTCTAATATTTGGGCCGCATCCTGAACATAGCGGGTAGTGGAAGGCGACGCTCCAGGCCACTCGGCTGTGCCCAGTAGCTGTTTCACGCTAGCCGCAGTGGCTTCCAGGTGGCACAGCAGGCCGATGACACGACCTCTGTCCCATGCAAACCCTTGCAGCGGTGCAGCTTCGCTACCGCCTAGGGGCAGCGCATCGTCGGGTAAACTGAAGACATAGCGATGCCACATAAAAGCGCTGAATGTTTCGGGTAAATCCAGCAAGCTTTCCGGCGCTAGGGTGACTGTATGCCAGCCTGTTTCAGTATAGGTACCAGGCGCTACCACCGAGCCCAGTGCCTGGGCTATCCAGTGGGCGCCTACGCCAATACCCAGCAGCGGTTTTTGACCATCCAAATAGCGGTTGATGAGCTTATCTTCGGCTTTAAACCACGCCGGAGGATGGCTGAGTAGCTCTTCTGGGCCATCAAGTATAATCAGTGCATCAGACTCGTTTGGGCGGGGCGTTAGCTCGCCTGCGTAGAGATGAAAAACGGTGTAACTATGGCCCATACTGGTTAGCCAATCGGTTAATCGGGCGGGGCCATGGTCAGGGCCGTGCTGTAGCAGATGAATATGCATGGTAATCTCCTCGCCGGCCGTACAATCATCAAAGCGCTGGGGATCGCCCCAAGCGTAGAGAGACGATAACGTACCCGCTAACTTTCACCAATATCCCACAGCAGGCGATCCAGGAAATCAGTATGGTGTCGAAACCCCAGGGCTTTTACAAACGGTTACAAGAACTCCCACTACCTGCCCAGCAAGCCTTCATGGCGGCGTTGTGTGAACGTTTGCTGCCTAACTATATGCTTTATCAGCAAACCACCGGCCACGGCGATAGCCATACGCTAGGCACCGTGCTGAGCTTGGTCTGGGAGCGGCTTAATGTGCCCAATGCCAGTATCGACTTTGCCCGCCAAGCGGAAAAGCTAGCCGAGTGTGAGCCGCCCGAAGAGGATGACAGCTTTGGTGCCCGGCGCGCCCTGGATGCAGTAGTGTCGGTCTCAGCGCTGCTGGACACCCTGCAAGGCGACTCCCCAGAGGCCGTGCTGGATGTTAGCCGCACATCCCGAGCGGGCGTACGCGCCTTTATAGAGCTTACTGAAGGCGAGGTTGACGCGCAGAAGCTAGCGCTGATTATTCGCGACCATCCGTTGATGGACGACGAAAACGATTTTCAGGATGCCGTATTGGAAGCCGTCAGCGAACCGCTGGATAAGGCGTCGCTGAAAGAGGTGCGTGAATTAGGTCGCAATGGTGGCATCAGCAATCTGGGTTTATCGCTAGACGACGTTGAGGAGTAGCGACTAAAAGCGCATCCCTGCGGTTATCATCATGCCTGCGGTGCCGAAAATGATCAGGTCTGATTCAAACCGGCCCCATTGCACACCGATACTGGGGAGTGCGGCCGGGGCGATTTCCAAGTGATTGAGCGGAATTTTGTCGCGATACTCGCCTTTATAGCCGCGCAGGAGTCCGCCAGTGAGTTTGGCGCGCACGTTTATCCCCTGATCGGTTTGCCAAAGAGGGAACTCCCGCCCCGCATAGAAGTACCAAGAGGGCTGATCGAAGGAGTTTTTGAACCAAGCCCCGCCCGCTAACCAGTGATTCGGATTATGCAGTTCAATGCTAACCAGGTCTTGTTGGTTAGTGTGTTCCGGGTCGGGGCTGAAGTGGCGGGTATAAAGGCTGGTTTGCACCAGGGTGTGATCCCACTCCAACGACGGTGGCCAATCAGGTAGCGTGAAGGCAGTAGCAGGCGTGCTTAATAGCAGGCCTGCGAGCCATCCCATCCATGGGTGTAAACGAAACATTCGAAGCTCCTGGTTGATAGAGGGCATTTTAAAGCCGCATTTCGATACCGCGTTCGGCCATATAGCGCTTAGCTTCAGGGATGGTGTATTCGCCAAAATGGAAAATACTGGCGGCCAGCACTGCATCGGCACCACCTTTGAGTACGCCATCCACCAGGTGATCCAGGTTGCCCACACCCCCTGAGGCTATCACCGGAACGCTCACCGCTTCGGAAATCGCGTGGGTCACGCCCAGGTCAAAGCCAATCTTGGTGCCGTCGCGATCCATGCTGGTGAGCAGTAGTTCGCCCGCCCCGAACTCAACCATCTTCTTCGCCCATTCAACGGCGTCAAGGCCTGTTGGGCGGCGGCCGCCGTGAGTGAAAATCTCCCAACGGGGCGTTTCTCCCTCTTTAGAGACCCGTTTAGCGTCAATCGCCACCACAATGCACTGGCTACCAAAACGCTCGGCGGCTTCGCGAACAAACTCAGGGTTAGTGACCGCTGCGGTGTTGATCGATACTTTGTCCGCTCCGGCGTTCAGCATAGTGCGAATGTCGTCACAGCTGCGAATGCCGCCGCCGACGGTTAGCGGAATAAACACTTCGCCAGCAATGCGTTCAACCATCTCCACCGTCGTGTCGCGGTCTTCGTGGCTAGCGGTAATGTCGAGAAAGGTGATTTCATCGGCGCCCTGCTGGTTATAGCGCTGGGCAATCTCCACCGGATCACCGGCATCGCGAATACCGACAAAATTAACGCCTTTGACCACGCGCCCGGCGTCTACGTCCAGGCAGGGGATAATGCGTTTGGTAAGGCTCATGAACTGCCTCCCGTCAGTTGGTCGCTCAGCCGCTGAGCTTCGGCAACATCCAGGCTGCCTTCGTAAATTGCCCGACCGGTAATAGCGCCCAGGATACCGCTATCAGCAACCTCGCAGAGTGCTTTGATATCGTCCAGGTTGGTCACTCCACCGGAGGCGATCACCGGCAAACCGCCTTCGCGGGCAAGCGCCGCGGTGGCTTCCACATTGACGCCTTGCATCATGCCGTCGCGGGCAATGTCGGTGTAGACAATGCTGGAGACGCCGTCGTTGGCGAAACGCTTGGCAAGCTCAGTGGCTTTTACCGTGGAGACCTCTGCCCAGCCGTCGGTGGCGACATAGCCATCTTTGGCATCAAGTCCAACGATCACATGGCCGGGAAAAGCGCGGCACATCTCGCCCACAAAAGCGGGTTCTTTAACTGCCTTGGTGCCGATAATCACATAAGAGACACCGGCGCTTAAGTAGTGCTCGATGGTTTCCGCACTGCGAATGCCGCCACCAATTTGAATCGGCAGATCCGGGTAAGCGCGGGCGATAGCCGTCACGGCGTCACCGTTCACCGGTTTGCCTTCAAAGGCGCCGTTCAAATCTACCAGGTGCAGGCGACGGGCGCCTGCTTCTACCCAGCGCGCCGCCATGGCCACCGGGTCATCGCCGTAAGACGTCGCGTCTTCCATGCGGCCCTGCTTCAATCGGACACACTGGCCGTCTTTGAGATCAATAGCGGGAATTACCAACATACAAAATCCTCTCAGGGCGTCCAGGTGACAAAGTTTTCAAGCAGGCGAAGGCCCGCGCGGGAGCTTTTTTCGGGGTGAAACTGCACCGCGAAGGTCGCGTCACGGCCAATGGCCACGTGGGCGGTTACCTTGCCGTATTGGGTCGTACCAAATACTTGTGCATCTTCATCGGCATTAACGTAGTAGCTATGCACGAAGTAGAAGTGTTCGTGATTATCAATACCTGCCCAGAGTGGGTGTTCATGGTGCTGCTCTACCACGTTCCAGCCCATGTGCGGTACTTTCAAGCGCTGCTCGTGGGCGTCGCGCATATCGCCAGGGAAACGATCTACACTGCCTTTAAAGAACCCCAGGCACTCTACGCCGCCATTCTCTTCGCTGCGCTCCAGTAGCATCTGCTGGCCCACGCAGATACCCAGCAGCGGTTTGGCCTGGCGGGTTAAGATATCCTCCACCAACCCGCGTAATTCGGTGCGCTCAAGTTCGCCAACGCAGTCACGAATGGCCCCTTGGCCCGGTAGCACTAAACGTGTTGCGCCGAGGATACGGCGCGGGTCGCGGGTAATGACGACATTCTCATGGGTCACATGCTCCAGCGCTTTGGCTACAGAATGAAGATTGCCCATTCCATAGTCGATCACAGCAATGGTCATGAAGCGCTCCTTGGAGAAGTGGACAAAATAGGGCTAACGGCACAGCCCGTGGCATCGCGCAGGCTACAGCGCAGCATCATAAGCTCCCTTTGGTGGAGGGCATTTGGCCTGCCATGCGCGGGTCTTCCATCACGGCCATGCGGAGTGCTCTACCAAAGGCCTTGAAGATCGTTTCTGCCTGATGGTGAGCATTAAAGCCTTTGATGTTGTCGATATGCAGCGTCACGCGGGCGTGATTGACAAAGCCCTGGAAAAACTCCCAGAACAACTGAGTGTCCAGGCTACCGATAGTGTCGCGGGTGAATTCAACATCCATAAACAGACCTGGCCGACCGGAAAAGTCGATCACTACCCGGGAGAGTGCTTCATCAAGAGGAACATAGGCGTGACCATAACGGTAAATGCCGCGTTTATCGCCAATTGCTTCAAAAAAAGCTTGGCCTAGCGTAATACCCAGGTCTTCTACGGTATGGTGGTCGTCAATATGCAGGTCGCCAGTGGCATTGATGTCGAGATCGATCATCCCGTGGCGAGCAACTTGATCAAGCATATGATCCAGAAACGGAACGCCGGTTTGGCAGCTAAGATGGCCTTCGCCGTCGAGATTGACGCTGACCTTGATCTGCGTTTCGTTGGTGTCACGGCTAACCGTGGCAATACGCGCTGACATGTTGCATCTCCTGCGCTGAAGCGCACTCTGAGGGATGGCTGGTGGCGATCATCAACTTACCACTGATTTGATCGGCCTGTGGCGAAGCGACCATTATAGTGAATCGGCGCCCTCATCCGCTACAATGCGCGAAATGTAGCCGCAATCAATTGCGGCAGAAATAGCAGCCAGGCTGCTTTGGCGAAGAGGATTTCACCATGCCGGTGACACTGCACCATGTCGACCAGGCCCGTTGGGAAGCCGATGAGCAGGTGCGCCTTGATCTTATGCGCATCTATCAGGATGCGCCCCAAGAGCGTATGCCCACCCCAACGGTTGAGCCATTTATTGAGCAACATTTTGCAGGCCAGCACTTTTTTGCCTGTGCACTCTTCAACGATCGGCTGCTGGGGGCCGTCGCCGTTCAGGAGGGCGCAGACCGGGCGTGGTGGCTATCTGAGCTCTGCGTGCGCAAAACCACCCGTCGCCGTGGCGTCGGTTCGCGCTTGATGGCGCTGCTTGGCGAGCAAGCCAAGCAGGAAGGCCGTGTCCTGCGCATTGAAACGTCCACTTTACCACTGGCCGACCGCGTGCTGCTCTCCAAGCTAGGTTACCGGCCAATGGCCAATCCAGAAACGCCGGCAGCGGGTATGCCCGCCACCAGTGATTTTGTTGAGTTAGACCCACAAGGGAAAGGGTAATGAAACAGCTATTACGTATCTTGCTGGCAGCAGTCGGCATTCTCGCCATCGTTGCGGTCGCCGCCGTGGTCTACGTGACCACCTTTCTGGATCCAGAAGACTTCAAGCCCCGTTTAACTGCTGTCGTGGAGGAGCAAACGGGACTCAACTTGGCGTTGGAAGGCCCGATTACCTGGTCATTCTACCCGCGTATCGGCGTCAGTGTAGAGAAAGCCCGCGCCTGGTTGCCCGAGCAGGCTGAAGAGAGCGCTGCCTTTGCGGCTATTGACCGCGCCGAGGTGAGCGTGGCATTCGGCCCGCTACTGCGCGGGGAAATTGCCGTTGACGGCCTAACCCTGGACGGTATGCGCCTTAACTTAGAGCGCGATGAACAGGGTGAGGGTAACTGGGAGCCCTTGTTAGAGCGCCTTTCTGAGCACAATGAAAGCGCGGCTGAAACGGTGCTGGCGCCCGCCAGTGCTGGCCCCAATGCGGACGCCGGTAGCTTAGCCGTGGTGTTGAGTATTGCCAGCGTTGAAGTGAAAAACGCCGACATTCGCTTCCGCGATGCGCAAACCCAAGCACTGTGGCGTATGCAGCAACTGAATATCTCGGGTAGTAACGTTAACCCGCTGCGCGCCTTTCCGCTGAAGGCTATGTTCACACTGACCAAGCATAACCGGCTCGATGCCGAGGTATTGGAGCGTGCCCCTGATCTGACCAGCGATATCAATCTTGAAACACGCGTGCGGCTTGGGTTGGCAGATAAGCTTTTCGCCCTGGAAAATATGGCACTGACCACTCGAACCACCAAGGGGGCAGAGAGCGAGCCACAGCAGCTGAGTTTGAAGGCCGCCGAGTTGGTTGCCCGTATGGGCGAGCAGCAGCTCACCATTAAAGAGGGGCTGCTCGAAACGGGCCTGCGTAAGGCGGATAACTGGCAGGGCAGCTTGGCGTTGGCGCTCGCCTTTGGCCTGGAGGGCGACTGGCAGGCACAAACGGCGCAGTTGAAAGACTTGCAGCTTACCGGGCCGGATGGCTTAAGGGTGAGCGGCCACCTTAATATTGAGCAGTTGCGCGATGCTCCCCGTTATCGTGGTCAGCTAACCGCTGCCCCCTTTACGCTACGCCCCTGGCTTGCCCGTGCTGGCGTTACCCTAACCACCGCGGGCGAGGCTGCGCTCAGCGATGTAGCCATGACCAGTCCTATCGAAGGTGATGCCGAGCAATTCTCTTTGCCTAGCCTCTCGTTGGTCGTCGACGACAGCACCTTTACCGGCGAGCTGACGGCGGCGCTGAATGGCTCACGCCTGGCGTTTGATTTAGCCGGTGACCAACTAGACCTTGATCGCTATCTACCCGGTGAGGCCACCGCCAAACAGGCGAGTCGCGGTTTACTGCGTAAAGCTTTTGCTCAGGAAAACAACACACTAGTGCCGCAATCATTACTCAGCGGGTTGGCGCTAGAGGGCGACCTGAGTGTCGATACGCTTATTTTTGCGGGCCTGACCTTCAACAATCCACGCTTGCAACTGCGTGGCGACGACGGCGTTCATCGGCTAACGGCGTTTGAGTCAGGCTTCTATGAGGGTGAACTCAGCGCTACCGGCCAGGTTGATGCTACGGATTCCATCCTTGAGTGGGCGCTATCGCCGACTATTAACAACGTTCAGGTGGCGCCGTTGATTGAAGCGATCAGTGAAAAAGAGGAGGCATCACCACTGCGCGGTCGCTTTAATTTAACCGGGGATGTCACCAGTCAGGGCAATACCCGTGAAGCGCTTATCGGCAACCTCAATGGCGCGCTTAATGCTCGTCTAAACGAAGGCGCCATTTTAAATACCAACATTTCCAAGCAAATGTGTGAACTGGTTGCCCAGTTAGAGGGGCAGGGCACTTTGCGGGATTGGCACACCGATACTCGCTTTGAGCGTTTTGATGCTACCTTCCAAATCAGTAACGGCTTAGTGGAGAGTGACGACCTGCTGATCACCCTGCCCGGCATCGATGTGCGTGGAGAAGGCGAACTGGATCTTGCCAGCTTGAACTTTGATACCCGTGCGAATGCCCGCTTGGTCGACACCGCCGACGCGGCCTGTGAAGTTAACCCGCGCCTAGAACAACTGCCGCTGCCCGTACGCTGTGAAGGTAATCTTGGCGATGAACGCACCGAGTGGTGCCGGTTCGACCGTGAGATGTTCCAGACCGCCGTGGTTGACCTGCTGCGCAACGAGGCGGGTGATCGTGTTAATGAAGAGCTGGAGGAGCGTCTAGGCGACTCTTTAGATGAGCTAGATGAACGCCTTGGCGAAGGTGCTGCTCAAGAACTTCGTGATGGTCTACGCAGCCTGTTTAACTGAGCATCGACGCAGGATGTGAAGTGACGCATTTATCGAAACAGTAAGTGCTGCGCCGGCCTAAACGCCGGCGCTTTTTTATTGGCACTGGTGCCTGCCCATTTCTGTTTCATATACCCATTTCTGTTTAAGGAGCGTGCATGGCAGATATGCCCACGCCGCGGCTAGCGGCAAACGAATTCCAACAACGCTTACTGGATTGGTTTGACCGCTACGGCCGTCACGACTTACCGTGGCAGTCGCCGCGTAGCGCCTACCGTGTGTGGGTGTCGGAAATCATGCTGCAGCAAACCCAGGTTGCCACCGTTATCGGCTATTTTGAGCGTTTTATGGCGCGCTTTCCTACCCTGGAGAGTCTCGCTAAGGCCCCGCAGGATGAAGTGCTGCACCTCTGGACGGGCCTTGGTTACTATGCCCGTGCGCGCAACTTGCATAAAGCTGCCCAGGTTGCGTTAGCGGAGCACAATGGCGAGCTGCCGACGGAGAGTATCGACGCATTAGTCGCTTTGCCTGGTATTGGCCGCTCCACCGCTGGCGCTATCATTGCCCAAAGCACAGGGCAGCGGGCGGCTATTTTAGATGGCAATGTAAAGCGCTCGCTCACTCGTTTGCATGCGCTGCCCGGCTGGCCGGGCAAGCCCGATGTGGAGAGAAAGCTGTGGGCGCTGGCGGAGTATTACACCCCAGCAGAGCGCCTGGCGGATTACACCCAGGCGATGATGGATTTTGGCGCCACGCTATGTAAACGCAGCAAACCGGACTGCCTTAGCTGCCCATTTAACGATGTCTGTTTGGCCTACGCCCAAGGCGAACCAAAGCGCTACCCAGAATCCAAACCCAAAAAGGCGCTGCCCACACGACAAACGATCATGCTGATGCTGCGTGACCCGGAAGGCCGGATATGGCTTGAGAAACGCCCTCCCAGCGGTCTGTGGGGCGGGTTATGGAGTTTGCCGCAGTTTGAGAAGTACAGCGAGCTCAATGACTGGCTTGAAGACAACGCCGTTAACCCTAAGCGGGGAACTACATCGCCTAGCTTTTACCACACCTTCAGCCATTTTCGCTTAGAGATTACCCCGCAGCCGGTGAGCTGCGATAGGCTGGGCGGTGTTCGTGAAAGCGGCGTATGGTACGACGTTAACCATCCGCCTGAACTGGGCCTTGCTGCTCCCGTTAAAGCGCTGCTCAGCCAGCTAACGCCCTTTAGCCTCAATCCGACACCAGGGCACGCTTAAGCGTTTGCTAGCTGATTGGATGAGATCATTGAATGAAGTTGCAGAACCAGGAGCACGTTATGAGCAATACCGTTTTTTGCCGCAAGTACCAAAAAGAGTTGGAAGCACTGCCATTCCCACCTTTGCCGGGTAAACAGGGGCAGGAGATTCAGGCCACCGTTTCCAAGCCCGCTTGGGAAGCCTGGCAGGCGTTGCAAACCCGCCTGATCAATGAAAAGCACCTCAACATGCTCGACCCCGAATCCCGTGCGTATCTAATGGAGCAGATGCAGCGCTTCCTGGACAACCAGGAAACCGACCAAGCCGAAGGCTATGTACCGCCCTCGCAGGCATGAATAGCTGGCATAAAGAGAGAGGAGGCTACTTCTAGTGGCGGGTGGTTTGGTCGAGCAACTGGCTTGTAATCAGTGGCTCTAGGTATGGGTGTATCGAAGGCCGAGCCAGAGATGGCGTAGTAAAAAAGACCTCTAAGCATCGGTATCGCAAGAAAGTTTCACAAAGGTGTTGACGGAAAGCGGCGTTTTTAGTTTAATACGCACCGTTGGCAGCGGCCAGATAGCTCAGTTGGTAGAGCAGGGGATTGAAAATCCCCGTGTCGGCGGTTCGATTCCGTCTCTGGCCACCACACTGCTGGGGTATCGCCAAGTGGTAAGGCACCGCTTTTTGGTAGCGGCATTCCCAGGTTCGAATCCTGGTACCCCAGCCATTGCCAACAAGATTTCTTGTTGATTGCAGAGCCTAACAGCGAAGCAATCAAGTTCTCAAGGAAACGTGAAGCGCCGACATAGCTCAGTTGGTAGAGCAACTGACTTGTAATCAGTAGGTCCCGGGTTCGACTCCTGGTGTCGGCACCACTGAAAAGTGGTTAAAAGCAACATGTTAGAGACTCAAAAAGGCTACCTTCAAAGGTGGCCTTTTTTGTTTTATTCCCCAAATTCTGCATCTGCGTACTGTTTCTTTCAAGACCACTTCTGCCTGTTCTTATCAGATTGGCAAATCGTATCTGAGTAGTCGAAATGACCTGATTTGTTGGCGGCCTTCAGCAGATTCTATAAAATCCTTCATCCTCGACTGTCTGGTTTTCACGGCTATACAAGCATGGGAAGCCTGAGTGCACCTTCGTGCAGCATAAATTCTTATGTGTGTATCAAAAAGAGGCGAAGCACCTACATTAAAGGTGTTCAAAAGCCGCTATTGTGGCATGTTGTTTAATTGGCACGTTTGTTGCTTTAGTTTGTTTATAGTTGTTTAGTGGTAATGGCCTTCGACTTAAGAATAGCGTCAATGAGTTGACAAAGTCGATTAGGGGTCACAATACTAAGTTTAGTAATTGACATATTGTGCGTCGGCATACACCGAAAAGGCACAGAGCAATAGGGCTCCCATCGTTACCGTCAGGTAGCGTTGTGAGCCCTTTTTTTATGTCTGAAAATAGGAAGGTCAGTCAATGAACAGTCGTATCCCGGTTGGCATACTCTTCTCCACCCAAGGCCCCTACGCCACCGTTGGCCGCTCAATGCGCGATGGGGCGATGCTGGCGCTGGAAGAGGTCAACCAGGACAAACGATATCCCTTTGAGCTTGTGCCCATCGAGTGTGAGCCAGCCGGTGACATCGCTGCCTACAGCACACTCGTGAGGAGTTTGCTTCGCCATGAGGGCGTGAAGCACGTGATTGGTTGCTATACGTCTTCCAGCCGAAAAGAAGTTATCCCGATTTTCGAAAAATACGACGGTTTGTTGTGGTATCCCTCTCATTACGAGGGGTTCGAGACCAATAACAACGTCGTTTATACGGGCGCCGTGCAGAACCAACATGTTCTGCCGCTGATGGACTATGTGCTTGCCCATATCACACGAGATGTGTACTTCGTAGGCTCCAACTATGTATGGGCCTGGGAAAACGGCCGCATCATTAGGGAACTTACCAAAGCACACGGTGGAGAGATGATCGCCGAGCGGTACTTGCAGGTAGGTGATTTGGATGTGGCACGCATCATCGAAGAAATCCACGAAAAGCGCCCCGCCTTCATCATGAACATGCTGATCGGTGAGTCTAGCTACGCGTTCTACCGGGCGTTTGCAAAAGCTCGCGCTGAGAATGCGGCACTACAAGAAACGGTCATTGGTAGCTGCACACTTTGTGAGCCGGAACTCGCCCAGATCGGTTCGCAGGCATGTAGTGGGCATCTTGCATCGAGTGTCTACTTCTCGACCATTGAGACGGATGTTAACAAGCAGTTCGTTAAAAGTTACCGCAAGCGATATGGCCACAATGCTTTACCGAGTGCAGATGCAGAGGCTTCTTATAACACCGTTCATCTTCTTGCCCTGGCGCTGGCTGGCGCCGATTCAGTTGATATCGAACGGGTGAAAAAAGCCTTGCATAAAACGTCGTTCCAAGCCCCGCAGGGCATGGTTCATGTCGATCCTGAGAGCAATCACAGCTACTTGACCGTCCGGCTAGGAATATCCCGCGAAGACGCGACGTTCAAGGTGATTTCAGAAGCAAACGCCCCCGTTCGCCCGGATCCTTATCTCGTTTGGGCTGAAGCATGTGGTGGAAGCTCTGCTCAGACGGAAACGCCCATTGCTCAAAACAATATTGGCTTGAGGATCGTGCGATGACTGTTACCACACGACGTAACTTCAGGGGCCACCGTGCATTGGTTGTGTGTGCCGCCGAAAAGGATCGGGCGGTGCTGAGCCAGTTCCTTGTAGAACTGGGAGTTACCCCGGTCGTTTATGAAATCCACGATGAAGTGGGGGCTGATAGGCCGTTTGACTTGGTGTTCTTCGATGATGAATTGGGACGCCAGTTCGGCAGCATCACTCGCATGATCGACAGTGTCCAGGGGCCGGCGATTGCCCTGATCGGTTCGGATGCGCCGAGCTCGGTCAATTGGTTCATCGAGCGCCGAGTTTGCGGCTATCTCACCAAGCCGTTACGTAAGGCCGGTATTCTCGCGAGCCTAATTCTCGCTAACCAAAAGTTTAATGAGCGCTACGAGACTGAGCAGAGACTTCAACGTCTGGAACAGCAGGTGCGTGCACGCCGAGTCGTTTGTACGGCGGCGATCAAGCTCATTGAGGATATGGGCGTTTCCGTCAATGACGCTTTTGCCCTGTTGCGCTCGGCGAGCATGAACCGACGTCTATCACTGGAAGACCTCTCGGCGATGATCGTCTCCGGCGAGATTGCTATGGCAGCGCTGAAGGGAGATTTCGATGTCACCGATGGTCTCGGGGAAGCCCGGTTCAATCGCTACTTGTAGTGGCCTAACTAACAATAAGCGAGACAACAAGCGAGGCAAAAGTGGGGCACATCATTGAACTCTAACACCTAACCACACGATTTTAGCCGTCATTGCGTTTAAGAGCAGAGCGTCGTTTCTCATTTCATGTAGAGGCGATGTAGGAAGCTGTATTGCCGCAGGAAGGCGTTAAAGCGTTGCAGGAAACAGTAAAAACTAAACTGGGAGTATACAAATGAAATACTCAACAATTCAGAGAACGATAACCTTATCAACTCTGATGGCTGGCGCTTTTGTGGCCAGCGCTTCGGCAGATGATCCTATCCGGATCGGTGTGTTAGAGGATCAGTCCGGCAACTTTGCGGCAGTCACTCAGGCGAAGGTGAGTGCCATTGAATTAGCGGCTGAGGAAATCAATGGCGCAGGCGGTATCGCGGGTCGCGAGGTGGAACTCGTCGTTTACGACACTCAGTCTGATGATCGTCGTTATCAAGAGTTAATGCGGCGGGTTCTCCAGCGTGATCAAGTGGATACCGTCTTTGCGGGGTTTGCTTCTTCATCAAGGGAAGCATATCGACCGATTGTTAACCAGTTTGATGGGTTGGCGTTTTATAACAATCAGTATGAAGGCGGCGTATGTGACGCCAACATGATTGTCACTGGCGCTGTTCCGGAGCAGCAGTTCTCGACGCTGATTCCCTGGATGATGGAAGAGTATGGCCCTAAGGTCTATACGATCGCCGCGGACTATAACTTTGGCCAGATCTCGGCGGAGTGGGTTAGACAGATTGTGGAAGAGGAAGGCGGGAAAATTGTAGGCGAGGCGTTCATTCCACTGAGTGTTTCACAATTTTCACAGACAATTCAAGATATTCAGGGTGAGGATCCAGACTTTGTAGTAACCCTACTTGTCGGTTCCAACCAGGCGTCTTACTACGAGCAAGCGGCATCGGCAAATCTGGGGCTGCCCATGGCATCGTCAGTAAATGTCGGACAGGGCTACGAGCATAAGCGCTTCGCGCCCCCAAGCCTTGCAAACATGTTTGTTACCACGAACTTTATCGAAGAAGTGGATACCCCTGAGGCTAACGCGTTTGTTGAGAAGTTCTATGAGCGCTTCCCTGATACGCCCTATGTGAATCAGGAAGCCGCGAACTCTTACATTGCTATGTACCTTTATAAGCAGATGGTTGAGCGTGCCGGCGGTTCGACCGACAAAGAAGACCTTCGCGAAGTGATCGCCGAGGGCGATGTCTGCTTCGATGGCCCTTCTGGCCCCGTGTGTCTCGACCCTAAGAGCCAGCATATGTCTCACAATATCTTTCTGGCGAAAGTGGATGAGAACCACGAGATATCTTTCCCCGAAACTTGGGAAAATATCGAGCCGTACTGGCTGGGTGAAAATGGTTGCGATCTGACCCAGAACGACCCAAGTGCCCAGTACACCCCTTCTAGCCCTCCCAACGAGTAAATATCACGCATCGTCCCGGCAGGGTGATGAAATTCACCCTGCCTGACCTGTGAGTTTGCATTAAGCGGGAAACCTCGCTGGCGTTTCCTGCCCAGGAGCCTGGATATGGAATATATACATTTCGCGTTTACAGCGTTTTATCAGTTTGGGGATGCGTTTGCCTTCCTGGTGCTATCTGCCATGGGGCTTGCGGTGATCTTCGGGATGATGGGTATCATCAACCTGGCTCACGGTGAATTTATCATGTGCGGCGCCTACGTAACGGTGGCAACGGCGCGCATGGGGGTTCCACTGCCCATCGCTATGTTATGCGGCAGCCTTGCCGCCGGGATTCTTGGCATTGTGCTTGAACGCACGATTATTCATCGCCTCTATCACCGGCCATTGGACTCCATTGTGGCCACCTGGGGGATCAGCCTGGTTCTCACTCAAGGCACACTGATCGTGTTTGGCTCCAGCATGTCGGGTATCAGCACGCCGCTGGGTAGCTTTTCGGTGGGCGATTACACCTACTCGACCTATCGAATGGTGCTGCTTGGGGTCGCCGTGCTACTGCTTATTGGCTTGTATGTGCTGTTTCACCATACGACGTTCGGTATCCATTCGCGGGCAACGATTCAAGCACCGCACATGGCTAAAGCCGCGGGGATCGACACCGGGCGTATGTACTCCCTCACCTTTGGTCTCGGGGCTGCACTGGCCGGTTTGGCCGGCGCGCTTTATGCCCCCACGATCTCCATCGTCCCGACGCTGGGCGCCAACTTCCTGGTCGAGAGCTTCGTAACGGTGGTTGTGGGCGGGGCGGATGTGTTCCTGGGTACGGCGCCAGCCGCGGCCACGCTCGCGGTTATCAAGGCGTTCCTGACCGGGTGGCAGGGGCAGCTCATGGGCCAGGTGGGGCTGTTAATAACCGTCATGGTGGTTATCCGCATTCTCCCGCAAGGCCTGTCTGGCTGGTTACTCAAGGGGCGTTCATAAATGGCTATGTTGCAACGAGAAGACCCGCTGACGGCGCGGTCAGCGTCTCGCGTGCCAAACTGGATGCGGCTCGTTAACGGTCCGCAAACACTGGGTCGCGGATCGCTGTTTTGGGTTGGCTTTGCCTTGGCGATTGGCGCGGCCGCCGTTTACCCCGCCTTTGCAGATGGCTGGAGTGTCGGTAATACGGCCTACTTTTTTTGCTGGGTGTTTATGGCTCTTGGGCTATCGCTGATCTGGGGATACACGGGCGCGCTCAGCTTTGGCCAGACCGCTTTCTTCGGGCTTGCCGGGTATACGTACGGTGTCGTCACGATCAACTTTGGCGCGGCTTACGGTATGACCATCGTCGGAGTGCTGCTCGGCGTTGGGATGTCGTGTCTGGGGGCGGCTCTGCTGGGTTACATGCTTTTTTACGGACGCATCAGCGGCGTCTTCCTGGGGATTGTCACGCTGTCGACCACGCTGGTTTTTGCAACTTTCATGGCGCAGACGGCGGGCTCACAGTGGGCGATCGGCGATGCCCGGATGGGTGGTGACAATGGCATGACCGGTATGCCGCCGCTGACCATCCCCTGGGCGGGAGGCGATATAGCGCTGTACTCGGGCGTGCCGCTTTATTACCTGCTTCTCGCCATGCTGGTGCTTTGCTATCTGGGCTTACGGGTGCTGGTTAATTCGAGGTTCGGCAATGTGCTGGTGGCGATTCGTGAGAACCCGCACCGCGCTGAAATGCTCGGTTACGACATTCGCCGCTACCAGTTAATTGCCTTTGTGATTGGCAGTGGTTTAGCGGGTCTGTCTGGTGTGCTGTATACCGCCTGGGGGCAGTACATCAGCCCGTCCAACATGGATTTGGCGGCCGCCGCATTACCCATTATCTGGGTGGCGGTGGGCGGGCGTAAAGACCTCACCGCGACGCTAGTGGGCACCTTGGTGGTGCTGGGCATTTTCCAGAATCTCACGATCTACGGCAGCTACTACGCCTTCGTCATCATGGGCTTGCTGCTGGTCGTCATCGTGGTCTATTTGCCGGAAGGGTTGATCCCGGGGCTGGTCAGGCTTGTAAGCCGTCTCCGCAAGCGTAAGGAGGGCATGTCGTGACCATATTGCGAACCGAGAACTTATATAAGCATTTCGACGGCGTAAAAGTGGCGCAGGACGTGAACTTCTCAATGGCGTCCGGTGAAATCCGCTGCTTGATTGGCCCGAATGGCGCGGGGAAGAGCACGTTTTTCAAGCTTGTGCTCGGTGAGCATCAACCCAGCGCTGGCAAGATCTACTTCTCAGATAAGGAAATCACCAAGCTGCGTTCCTTTGAGCGCGTGAAACAGGGAATCGCTGTCAAGTTCCAGGTGCCGGGTATCTTCGCTGAGCTGTCCGTTTGGCAAAACATGCAGATCGCGGTTCAGAACCATCTGCATGGCGATTCGATGACGGCGGCGATCGACAAGGCACTCGCCTTCGTAAGGCTTACCGACAAGGCCGAAGAGCTTGCCGGAGAACTCTCCCACGGCGAGCAACAGTGGCTTGAGATCGGCATGGCGGTGAGCACGGAGCCGCGTTTGCTACTGCTCGATGAGCCAACGGCTGGCATGACGCCGGAAGAAACGGCGCGCACCGGCGAGATGATCCAGGCGCTCAATCGCCAGGGTATGTCCATTTTGGCGGTTGAACACGACATGGAGTTCGTACGCCAGATTGCCCATAAGGTCACCGTACTGAACTTCGGTGAGATCTTTGCGGAAGGCACGATCAACGACATCGAGGCTAACGAAGAGGTCGCACGCATTTACCTGGGGACAGCCGATGACGACGAATAATACACATCTGTTGAGCTTGGAAGGCGTTACGTCTGGCTACGGTACCACCGCCGTTCTGCAAGAGGTCAGCTTGAGTGTGGGCCGCGGCGAGGTGGTTGCCGTCATCGGCCGAAATGGCGTTGGCAAGACAACGTTAATGAAGACGCTAATCGGTCTTCTTAAGCATCGACAGGGCGCTATCCGCTTCGACGGTCAGGATATCGGCGCGCTCGAATCGCACCAACGTGCGCGCTTGGGCATTGGTTATATCCCGCAAGGGCGCGAGGTCTTCTCGCGCATGACCGTCTGGGAAAACCTCAAGGTCGGCGAGATGCTCCAACAGCCCGGCGAGGGTGTCGACTACGAGCGGGTCTACGAGTTCTTCCCTATCTTGCGCGAGCGGGCCAATCAGCGGGCCGGCACTTTCAGCGGCGGACAGCAGCAACAGCTTGCTATCGGCCGGGCCATGGTAGGCAAGCCGAAGCTGATGCTGCTCGATGAACCTTCGGAAGGTATCCAGCCGAACATCGTCAAGGACATCTCGCGCAACATCCTAAAGCTCAATCGCGAGCTGGGCGTGACCGTTCTTCTCGTTGAACAGAACCTGGACATGATCATGACCATGGCGCAGCGCTGCTACGTCATGGACAAGGGGCAGATTACCCATGAGCTCGCGACGGAACAACTTCGTGACCGTGACGCCATGCGGCGCATTCTGGCGGTTTGAGGGCGTGACACGTAAGGGGTCACGGAAAACGTTTTGCCATTTAACAGCGATGCACGCTCCAGCCCGTAGTTGCCGGAGCGATGATTGAACGTACTTAAACAGTACTCAAAAAGGAGTCGAACAATGAACTGGTTTGATCAGTCCATCATGGCCCGTCGCGCCGTCGCCAAGGGTAAGCCGGGTACTACCCACCAACTCACTGAGGTGGCTCAAGGTCAATACCACTATACGCTTGGACCTAACCCCAAGCCTGTGCTGCATATCCAACCTGGCGATGTAGTCAGTGCGGAAACCCATGATGCTTTCGAGGGAAAACTGCGCTCGGAAAGCGATAAGCCAAGCGAGCTACTTAATTTACCTTATCTCAATCCGCAGAACGGGCCGATTTACGTAGAGGGGGCGGAGAAGGGTGATTGCCTGGCGGTGTATATCCGTGACATGAAACCTCGTGGCCCGCAGCCTTGTGGCACGACGGCGCTGATTACCGAATTTGGTGGCTTGGTGGCGACCGGTGATACCGCGCTACTCAACACACCGCTACCGGAACGGGTAAAGAAGGTGGACGTTGATGCGGAAACCGGCGTGAAGTGGACTGACAAAATTACCCTTCCGTATCAGCCTTTTATTGGCACCATTGGGGTGTCGCCAGAGATTGAATCGATTAGCTCGCTGGTGCCTGATTATTACGGCGGCAATATGGACTTGCCTGATGTGGCGCCTGGCGCGGTGATCTATCTGCCGGTGCATACCAAAGGCGCCTATCTTTATCTAGGCGACTGTCATGCGGCGCAGGGTGATGGTGAGTTGTGCGGCGTGGCGATTGAGCATCCTACCGTGACCACTGTACAGGTCGACTTGATCAAAGATTGGACGTTCAAGTGGCCGCGCCTGGAAAACGAACAGTTTTATATGACCATTGGTTCCGCGCGCCCCATGGAAGATGCCACGCGCATCGCCTACCGAGAGCTGGTTCGCTGGCTAGCGGCAGAGTTCGATTTTGATGAAATCGAGGCTTACATGCTGCTTACCCAGGCAGGCCGTGTGCGGCTGGGTAATATGGTGGATCCAAAGTATACCTTGGGTGCTTCCATTCTCAAGTCCATCGTTGGCCAGGCACGCTAGCGAGCGGGGAGGACAATATGAAATATTTTGCCGCCGCAGTGCAGTTTGAGCCTGAAATGTTTGCCAAAGAGCGCAATATTGATGCTTTGAAGCGTTTGGTGGAAGAGGCGGTCGCGTCTGGTGCGCGGCTAATCATCACCCCGGAGATGGGGCTTACCGGTTACTGCTGGCATGACAGAGAGGAGGTCGCTCCTTATGTAGAACCGGTACCTGGCCCTTCAACCGAATGCTTCGCCGCTCTGGCGGCGAAGCTTGACTGCTATATTGTTATTGGCCTGCCAGAAGTAGAGCCTGCCAATGGACTTTACTATAACACCGCGGTATTGATTGGCCCTGACGGTTATCTGGGCAAGCACCGCAAGAGCCACCCTTATATTGCCGAGCCAAAATGGGCGGCTTCAGGCGACAGCGGCCATCAAGTGTTCGAGACATCGATGGGCCGTATTGCTTTGCTCATCTGTATGGATATTCATTTTCTCGAAACCGCGCGACTGGTGGCGTTGCAAGGCGCCGATGTCATTTGCCATCTTAGTAACTGGCTCGCTGAGCGTGCGCCGGCACCTTACTGGATGAGCCGTGCCAGGGAAAATGGCTGCTATCTTATCGAAAGTAACCGCTGGGGACGTGAGCGTGGTGTGCAATTCAGTGGGGGTAGCTGCGTGATTGAACCGGATGGTCATGTCCAAGCCCGCCGAGATGATGGGGATGGCATCGTGCTGGGTGAGATTGATACTGACCGTGTCACGGGGCCGTTGGGCAGTGAGCGTCAACCAGAACTCTATCATGAGCTTCTGCATCAAACCTACGCCTGGAATCCGCTGGACTTTTTCCGGCTTTATGGTCATCAGCCACTGCCCAAGGGCAAAGTAAGCCGCATCGCCGTTGCTCACTTTGCTCCATCGAACAATCTCGACGATAACCTTGACCACTGTATGGCGCTGATTGACCAGGCAGAGAATGCCGAGCTGGTTGTTCTGCCCGAGTTAGCCCTTACGGGGCTGGACGCTGGCGCTATCAACCCCATTTCACAACATCACGCTATTTTTGACACACTGCGTCGAGTCGCTGAAGAGCGTCAACAGTATTACGTGGTCGGATTTGCGGAGCAGGCGGATGGCAATCTCTACAATGCGGCTGCTCTGGTTGGGTCGCGGGGCGTTATGGCGGTTTATCGTAAAATTCACTTAAGCGAGGCTGACCGCGAATGGGCGACGCCTGGCGAGCGTTGGGTAAGCTGCGACCTGCCGCTAGGTCGCGTTGGAATACTGATTGGCCATGATGCCGATTTTCCCGAAGCAGGGCGCATCCTGGCCCTGCGGGGCTGTGACGTCATCGCTTGCCCTGCTGCCTTACCGGGCCCCTTTCATTGTTCACATCCGGGGACTCGTATTCATCAGTCGGCGCCTATCCCCACCGGCCCGGACGAACACCATTGGCACCATTACCGAGTACGTGGTGGCGAGAACAACTGCTATTTCGCTTTCGCCAACGTGCATATGCCCGAGGCTGGATTACCCGGGCTAAGCGGTATATTCGGGCCGGATACGTTTTATTTTCCTCGCCAGGAGGCTCTATTAACCAGCGCTACTGGCTGCGTTGGGCTTACTGTCGACACGAGCAATCTGCAATCGTCTTACCCAAACAGCGCGGTACGTCGCAAGGACTTAGTGGCGATGCGACTGCCACACCACTATCCAAAATTGTTGGAGCGATAGTTCGTATTTCCCTCACTAGATGCCTTTTCAGGCAATCGTCTGTGTATAGGAGTAGTTGACTATGAGTGTGAAACGACCTGACATTGATACGTTGGCCGCCATTTCCGATTATTATGGTTTTGACCTTTCCTTTGATGAACTGAGTGAGTTCCAGTCCGCCGTTGCTGGCTCAATGGCCATTTATGATCGCCTGGACGAACTGGCGGATGAATCGCTGCCTGTCAATTACCCACGGGCGGAATTGGGCTATCGCCCCGTAGGTGACGACAATCCGCTTAATGGCTGGGCTTGGAAATGTTCGGTGCCTGGCGCCGAGGAGGGGCCGCTCGCGGGTCGAACGGTCGCGCTAAAGGACAATATCGCTCTGGCAGGCATTCCCATGATGAATGGCTCACCGATCATGGAAGGTTTTGTGCCCCGCGAGGACGCCACCGTTGTCACCCGGCTGCTCGACGCTGGCGCGCACATCATCGGCAAGACGGCCGTTACTGCGTTCTGCTTTGACGGTGGCGGCTGTACTGGCTACCCCGAGCCCCAGCCGGTCAATCCTCACGATCATGATCGACTGGCCGGTGCATCCTCCAACGGCAGCGCCGTGGTGGTGACCAACGGTGAAGTCGATATGGCCCTAGGGGGCGACCAGGGCGGTTCCATTCGGCTACCCGCCTCATGGAGCGGTTGCTACGGGATCAAAGGAACGCATGGCCTTGTGCCTTACACAGGTATCTTTCCCATTGAGCTGACTCTTGACCACGTAGGCCCTATGGCGCGCACCGCGGAAGATTGCGCCCGAATGCTGGAAGTGCTGGTGGGCTCGGATGGCTTAGATCCACGCCAATACGACGTACGCACGGCGAAATACACCGAAACGCTAAGTGAAGATCTTACTGGTATACGCATTGGCATCCTACGTGAAGGGTTTGGTATTGCCGGTGCCAGTGAGCCCGATGTGGATGCCGCTGTACGGGAGGCTATCAGCGTGCTGGAAAAAGTGGGCGCCCGTGCTTCGGAGGTGTCGGTGCCCATGCATAACGACGGGCTTGCACTGTGGAGTGCGATCGCCTTTGAGGGGGCCACCGAACTGATGGTTAGGGGCGATGGCTACGGCACAAACTGGCGCGGCCATTACAGTACGCAGCTTATGGACTTTTATGGGCGGGCTCGCCGCGCTCGCGGTCATGACTTTAGCGACACGGTGAAGATGACGGTGCTCGCCGGGCACTACATGTCAGAGCAGTACAATCGCCACTACTATGGTAAAGCCCAGAATATCGGTAGGCGTCTCGCGCGCGATTATGACAACGCTCTGCAGGAATATGACTTGTTAATCATGCCTACCACCGCCATGAAAGCGGTAAAGAGGCCGGCTGATAAAAGTCTCAATAGCACACTGGCCGGTGCGCTTGGCAACCTGCACAACACGGCCCCGTTTGATGTCAGTGGTCACCCAGCCATGAGCGTCCCGGTTGGCTTTTCGGAGGGCTTGCCCGTAGGTATGCAGTTGGTTGGTAGACGCTGGGATGAAGCGACCGTGCTTAAAGTCGCCCATGCTTATCAGGTCGCTATTGGCTAGTGGTATACGGCGAGCATTGATGCAGTAGTAACCCGATTATCTTCGATAAAACTTAAGACGAGCGGGCCTGGATTCATAGAATAAGCTCAGCACTTTGGTTCACAAGGTAGAGGCAGTAGGGCCAGCGCTGGTACCCTTTCTGCCTTACCTATCAGAGTGAAGCAGAGCATGGAATACTGGTAACTGGCTCAGACCCAACATATCAGTTAGCTCAGCAGGCGCGGTTATTGATGCCACGCCGAGGGGCAGCGCACGCCATCACCCTGGATTCTGGATCGGAATTCGCCGAGCACAGAAAGGTTGCCAAGGCCGTCTCGGCAAAGAGCACTAGAAACCGCAGATGCTGCACTTATTAGTTGAATTCAGGGCTTATCATTTCAGGGTGAATCTCGATGATTCCACTTCATGATTACTTGGCATTTCTCTCCATCGTTACGCTCATCGTAGTCTCTCCAGGAGCCAACCTGATCCTGCTGCTTCAGGCGACGCCGGCGCAAGGCCGTGTTACGGGGGTGTTGATGACCCTGGGCTTCTGTGCGGCGATCATATCTCATGCCACGTTGGCGCTCATTGGTGTTGGGGCACTCGTCGCAGCCTCTGTCACGTTATTCACTATTATAAAATGTGTGGGCGCTGCATATCTTATTTGGCTTGGCGTTAAGGCATTTCGAGCAGCACTAACGAAAACGCCCATCGCGTCGCAGGCGAAAGATTGTCAAACATTGCCGAGGATAAGCCAAAAACAGGCCTTTGTGCGGGGCTATCTCACCAATATTCTCAACCCCAAGCCCGCTATCTTCTACGTTGCGGCCTTTCCCCAGTTCCTGAGTGCCGGTGGAACGGACTACTGGCTGGGAGGGCTCGGTTTGGGAGCCAGCCATGCCCTGATCGCTCTGTTCTTCTACGGTATGGTTGTCGTCACATTGCATAGAGTCGCTGAGTGGTTAAGGAAACCATGGGTATGGAAGTCGATCCAAGGCATCTCTGGTTTAGTCTTTCTTCTGATCGGCGGTCGCCTCTTGATTTCGCGCTCCCCGGCCTGATTCTTCTAGGCTTGGTGAGTTTAAAATGCGTCCTTTAGATGCGCTCTTTGTGATTAATAAAGATGCACCGCCTCGAAGACCGCCAATGGTTCACTGTTATCGCCCAGCAGTACAAGCCTCGCGCCATTCACGCTCCATGCCGTTACCTGCTTGAGTGCGGCTAGAAAATCTTGCTCAGTTTTCATTTGGGGTTTTGGGCAGGCTATTTTAGTGCTGGCGATTTGCCCAAACTCTATGCGCTCGTTTTCCACGCGGTAGCTGCCCATCAGGGTATTACAGCCGGTAGCGCCGGCTAAGCGAGAAGCCTCTTGATGAAGAACCAAATGTGCTTCACGGAAATTCTCATGGGGGACGACCGGCGCGCCATCAAGCGTCACCAGCTTCCAGTAGGTGTTGATCAAAGCTTCATTAGGGCGATGCGCTGTCTCGTGGGTATCCATTGTTGCTGAAGAACACCCAGCGGTTATTAATAGCGCGCTGATAAATCCATAAATCGGTAGCTGCCTTTTCAAAGTATGACTCCCCATTCAGTTAGATAAAAAGATGAGCAACATTAACCGCAAACATTGTGGCTTGGAGTGAGCTTTTTAGGTGACTTATTGCCTAAAAAGCCACTGTTCAATTTTTTTCACGTAACCTACGTTATCAAACCAGAAATCATGCCTTGCGAGGAAATTTTAGTGGTCTAGGCTACTCCCTGCACGATGTTAGAATCGTGCTGTTTTATTTATATGTACGCTAATCTTTATACGTGCAATATGTTCGATCTGAAACCTAATCATACAAGGAGTGGATTAGATGACAGTCAAAAGCACACCACTAAATGCTGTAACCGCCCATAAGCAATATAGCGAAATGGCCGATACGCCTAACGTTCACACTACTCAGGTTCAGCGCCAACAGGTACAGGATGCCTACCCGTCGCGCTTAACCACCCCTCCTGAGAAAACCTGGCTGCCACGCCAAGATGCGGTTGTCAAAGGCCGTCAACTTTCCGGCCCGTTAAGCCAGGCGCAGCTTGATGAGTTTGAACGTAAAGGGTTTCTGTTTATTCCTAACCTCATTGAAGGCGCAGAGCTTGAGGGGCTGCGTCAGGAAATGAAGGCGTTGATGAGTAACGATAAGTACCTCAATCAAGACTTCAGCGTCACTGAGCCAGAGAGCCAGGAAATCCGCTCGCTATTTGCGGTGCACTTCCTCTCTGAGCGGTTGGGAAAGCTGGCCAGCGATGAGCGTGTCGCGGGCGCTGCTCGTCAAATCATAGGCGACGACCCTTATGTGCATCAGTCGCGTATTAACTATAAGCCTGGATTTGCCGGTAAGGGCTTTAACTGGCACTCCGACTTTGAGACGTGGCACGCGGAAGATGGCATGCCTGCGATGCACGCGGTTAGCGCATCGCTGATCTTAACTGACAACCATGAGTTCAATGGTCCGTTGATGCTGATCCCCGGTTCGCACAAAAAGTTTGTACCGTGCGTGGGGGAAACACCGGAGGATAACCACAAAAGCTCGCTGAAAGCGCAGGACGTGGGCGTGCCAAGCCCAGAGGCACTTACCGAGCTAGTGGCGGAACACGGTATTGAAGCGCCAAAAGGCAAGGCGGGTGGTTTGCTGCTGTTCGATTGCAATACGCTGCATGCTTCTAACGCCAACCTGTCGCCTGACCCGCGTAGCAACGTGTTCTTCGTGTTTAACCGCCAGGATAATCGCTGCCAAGCGCCTTATGCCGCGGCTAAGCAACGGCCTGATTTCCTGGCTCATAGCCCTGATCAACAGGCCCAGCAATATCGCTAACGTGCAGTGGGGAAACAAATTCATGGCCGAAGGGTGTGGAACCTTCGTATAGGTGGGGTAAACTGTTGCGCCTGTCGTTGCGAAAGCGGCACGCATAATGAGAAGGAGAATACCCGCCATGCGTTTTGTTCCACAGTTTACCGATGGCCAGGAGTTTCCCCACCCGCTGGGCAAGGTTGTCTGCATCGGCCGTAATTATGCCGACCATGCGAAAGAGCTGGATAATCCAGTTCCCACTGAGCCGCTGCTGTTCATAAAGCCATCGACCAGCGTTGTGGATCTAACCAAACCGTTGGATCCGCCGTTTTCACGCGGTGATGTGCATTATGAAGCCGAGCTTGCGCTGTTAGTGGGTGAAACGTTAACCCACGCCACCCTGGATGAAGCCGAGCGTGCGATTGTCGGTATCGGGTTGGCGATGGATTTAACGCTGCGTGATGTACAGACGAAGCTAAAAGAGAAAGGGCATCCCTGGGAAATCGCCAAAGCTTTTGATGGCGCTTGCCCGCTTTCGTCGTTTCTGCCGCTAAGCCGTGTTCCCAACTGGAACGCGCTGGCTTTCACGCTTGAGATTGATGGTGAAGAGCGCCAGCACGGTGAAGGCTCCGATATGATCTTCGCCATACCGACTTTGGTAGCCGAAATGAGCCGTCACTTCACTCTAGAGCCGGGCGATGTAATTTTGACCGGCACGCCATCAGGCGTTGGAGAGCTGGTTCGCGGTTCATCACTGCGTTTAACCTTGACCGGTGGTTTGGTAGTTGAAACCAGCGTAGTCGAGTAGCGAAAAAAGCAGAGTATTGCTGGACAGTGTTGGATTGTGAAGAAGCGCCACCCCAAAATCAGGGTGGCGCTTCTGTTTGGCGTAACCCAATACGTGCCATTCAGTACGGGCTATTCAAGATTGGTTTTCAAGATCGGTTATTCAAGATAGGTATAGCCTTCCAGACCTTCGCTTAAGCTCGCCGCAAAGCGCGCTTGCTCGTCGGCAGTAAAGCCGCTGGCGGCTAGCTGGTCGGTGAGCTTCTGCTTGAGCACATTGGCATTGAAGTTGACGTAGGCAAGTACCTGGGCCACTGAGTCCCCGGCCAGCGGGTTAGATAGTGTCCACTCGCCGTCGGCATTGAGCGCAGCATCAACGGAGTCGGTGTCGCCAAACAGGTTGTGTAGATCGCCAAGAATTTCCTGATAGGCGCCCACTAGAAAGAACCCTAGCCAGCGTTCATCGTCTGAAGCCCACTCGGGAAGCGGTAGGGTGCTCTCGACCCCCTGGCCGTCGACGTAGCTGTCGATGCGGCCGTCGGAGTCGCAGGTGATATCCTGAATCACTGCCCGCCGGGTGGGCGCTTGATCCAGCCCGCTAAGGGGCAGTACCGGAAATATCTGCTCGATGCCCCAAACATCAGGCACCGACTGGAATAGCGAGAAGTTGACGAACAGTTTATCGGCGAGTTTCTCCGCCAGTTCATCCATGATTTCGCGATGGGCACGGTTACGAGTATCCAACTGAGTGCGCAGCCGTGTGCAGGCAGCCATATACACCCGCTCACCTTCAGCGCGGGCGGTAATGTTACTCAAACCCATCACAAAACGTTCCTGCAGTTCGCTAACCGCTTGAAGCAGATCGTGCCACGCTTCCACCAGCATGCGCGGCTCTTGGGCGGTCGCTAACTGCTCGAACACCCGCCACAGCAGCTCTACTTGGGCATCTTCTTGGCTCTCGCCTGCCGAATGCCGTTCAGGCGGCGTGTCGTCGATGCGCTCTTCGCCAATCACGTTAGTGATCAGCACCGCGTGGTGGGCAGTTAGCGCACGGCCGGATTCGCTAATGAGATGAGGCTGTGGCAGGTTCGCCTCTTGGCAGAGCTGGGCAAAGGCGCTGACGACGTTGCGGGCGTATTCACGCATCGAATAGTTAGCTGAGCAGAAGCTGCGCGAGCGAGTGCCTTCGTAATCGATACCCAGGCCGCCACCTACATCGACGGTGTCAATTGGCGCACCCAACTGCATCAGGTTCTGGTAGAAGCGCGCGCACTCACGCAGACCGCGCTGAATATCGCGAATATTGGCGATCTGGGAACCCAGGTGGAAGTGCACGAGCTGCAGGCTTTCCAGCGCCTCCTCGCGACGCAGCGTGTCTACCACCTTGAGAATTTGGCTGGCGGTGAGGCCGAACTTAGACTTCTCACCGCCGGTATTCTGCCACTTGCCTTTACCCACTGAAGCAAGACGAGCGCGCAGGCCAATACGCGGTGTTACGTCCAGTTCTCGCGCCTCTTCCAAAATCAACTGCAGCTCGGAGAGCTTTTCGACCACTAAATAGACCTTGTGCCCGAGTTTTTCACCCAGCAGCGCCAAGCGCACATACTCGCGGTCTTTGTAACCGTTGCAGACAATCAGCGAGGAGCCGCCGTCAGACAAAGCCAGCACTGCCAGCAACTCGGGCTTGCTGCCCGCTTCCAGACCCACACGGCCGTTGCCGCGCTCGGCGGTGGCCAGAATCTCTTCCACCACTCTGCGCTGCTGGTTCACTTTAATCGGGTAAACGGCGGTGTAGCCGCCCTGGTAGTCGCAGTCGCTCATGGCGGCATCAAAAGCACCACACAGCTGCTCCACCCGGTCGTGAAGAATATCGCTAAAGCGTACCAGTACAGGCAACCGCAGCCCAGCGCTCTGCAACTGGCGAACCAAGCCGCTCAGCGGTAGCGCCGGGCCTTCCGCATCACTACCCAGCGGCCGCACCAGGGCCTGACCTTGATCATCCACGTCGAAGTAACCGCTACCCCATTGATCGATATTCCAGGTGCGCCGTGCGCGAAGGGCAGGGCTAGTCGTCGCCATCACACTCATGCAGAAACCTCAGGTAGCGGCAATGCACCGTGGGCAATGCGCGCAGTTAATATGGTTCGAAAACGTTCGGGGTCGTGAGGCGTCAAATCGTGGGCCGGGGGATCAACATAGACCACCAGCAGGCGTGACAGCCAGTAGCGCAGCGCCGTCATGCGCAGCATGGTGGGCCACAGCTCCCGTTCATCCGCCGTTAACGGCCGGCGCGCCAGATAGGCGCTCAACAGCGTATTGTAGCGCTCAGCGTTGAGCGTGCCATCGTCGTTAGAGGCCCAGTCGTTGATCACAATCGCCAGATCAAACAGGAGATCCCCAGTGCAGCCATTATAAAAGTCGATAATACCGCCAAGCTGGTCACCCTCAAACAGGGTGTTGTCACGAAACAGATCACCGTGCAGGGCGCCTTGGGGCAGCTCACCGTGTCGCATAAAGGCGCTCTCGAAATCGTCGACTTCATCCTTCATCAACGTTTGATCCGCGGGGCTTAGGTAACTCAATACTTTATGGTGCATCACCTGCAGCCAGTTGAGATCCCGCGGGTTGGGGCGGTGGCCGGGGAAACGCTTTGACACCACGTGCAGGTGACCCAAAGTATCGCCTAAGGCATGGCACTGGGCTACATTGGGCGCCTCGGGATGGCGGCCAGGCAGGCGCGGGAATAGCAACGCCGGCTTGCCCTCCAGGCTATGCAGCGCGATACCTTCGCGGTCATGAATGGTGCCGGGCACCGGTAAGCGGTGCTCGTCCAAATAGTCCAGCAGTTCGACAAAGAACGGCAGTTCTGCGTGTTCGCCCTGTTCGAACAGGGTTAATACCAGTTCGCGGCGGTCGGTAGTCACAAAAAAAGTCGAATTTTCGGTGCCGTTCGCGACTCCCTTAAGGGAAACAAAACTGCCCACATCAAATTTTTCTAAAAACGCGGCGACCTGTGCGTCGCTAAGCGGAGTAAATACAGCCATGAGAGTCTCGCCCAGGTTGCTAAGCCCATTATTGTAGCGGCTTGGTCGCTCAGTTGGCAGCGTTGTTGTGATAAGAGAGTCGAGTTTGGCTCTACAGGCTGCCTGTGCAACGCGTATCATGTGAGGCACTCTTATTGGCAATTCTTTTTAAGCAATCTTATTTAACAATGGAACTTGGTTATGGCTCGCGCTCCGATCGTCCTCGTCGATGGCTCTTCTTATCTGTACCGTGCCTTTCATGCGCTGCCGCCGCTAACGACCTCCAATGGTCAGCCAACGGGCGCGGTGAAAGGCGTGTTAAACATGCTCAAACGGCTGATTAAGGATTATCCCGAAAGCCCCATGGCGGTGGTGTTTGACGCGCCGGGCAAAACCTTCCGTGATGAGCTGTACAGCGACTATAAAGCGCACCGCCCGCCGATGCCCGATGACCTACGCAGCCAGATCGCTCCGCTGCACGCCTGCGTGAAGGCGCTGGGCCTGCCGCTGCTTTGCGTTGACGGCGTAGAGGCGGACGATGTGATTGGCACCCTGGCCCATCACGCCACCCAGGCGGGACGCGATGCAGTGATCTCCACCGGCGATAAGGATATGGCGCAACTGGTTAATGCCCATATCACTCTGGTGAACACCATGAAGGATGAAACCCTGGATGAGGCGGGCGTAGAAGAAAAATTCGGCCTGCCGCCCGCATTGATTATCGATTTTCTCGCTCTGATGGGTGACAAGGTCGATAACATTCCCGGTGTGCCCGGCGTAGGTGAGAAGACCGCCATTGGCCTGCTGCAAGGCATGGGCGGCGGGCTGGAGACCATTTATGGCGACTTAGAGCGAGTGAAAACGCTCACTTTCCGGGGCGCCAAAACACTGCCCAAGAAGCTTGAGGAGCATCGCGATCAGGCGTTTCTCTCCTATCAGCTGGCCACCATTAAAGTCGACTGCGAGTTGCCGGTGGGCTTGGATGATTTGGATATTGCTCATCCGGACCGCGAAGCGCTGGTCATCCTGTATAAAGAGATGGAATTCCGCCAGTGGCTGGGCGAGCTGCTGGAAGGCAAAGACGAAGGCGTGGATGACGTTAAGGGCGGCGAGCCTGCGCCCGCAAGCGCTGAAGAAGGTGGTAGCGAGTCCGAGGGGGCGAGCACTTCTGTGCAAGCCTCTGTTCGTGAAGATCAGGTCATCCTCGAACAGGCAGACTTCGAGCGCTGGCTGGATCGGCTGCAAAACGCCGAGCGCTTCTGTTTCGATCTGGAAACCACCAGCCTTAATTATATGGACGCAGAAATCGTCGGGGTTGGCTTTTCGCTGGAAGCGGGGGAGGCGGCCTATATCCCGCTTGCCCACGACTACCTGGATGCGCCTAAGCAGCTTGACCGCAAAACGGTGTTGGCGGCGTTAAAACCGCTGCTGGAAGACCCGACAAAAACCAAGATTGGCCAAAACCTCAAGTACGATATTTCCGTGCTGGCCAACTATGCGATTTCCGTGGCAGGCCCTTTTGCTGACACCATGCTGGCGTCGTATGTGCTCAACTCCACCGCTACCCGGCACGATATGGATTCGCTGGCGCTCAAGTATTTGGGTGAAAAGACCATCTCCTTTGAAGAGATTGCCGGTAAGGGCGCCAAGCAGTTGACCTTTAACCAGATTGCCCTGGAGCAAGCGGCGCCATACGCCTGTGAAGATGTCGATATCACCCTGCGGCTGCAGCAAGCGCTGCGTCCCCAGGTCGAAAGCGAAGGGCGTCTGGCGGAGGTGCTGGATAATATTGAGCTGCCGCTGATCAAAGTGCTCTCGCGCATCGAGCGCAACGGTGTCGCCGTGGATGCTGAGCTACTGCACAAACAGAGCCAGCAGTTAGAGCAGCGCATTGGCGAATTAGAACGCGAGGCGTTTGAACTGGCCGGGCGCGAATTTAATCTCGGCTCACCCAAGCAGTTAGGGCAGATTCTGTTTGAAGAGCAGAAAATTCCGGTGCTCAAGAAAACCCCTAAAGGCGCACCTTCTACCGCGGAAGGTGTGCTGGAAGAGTTGGCGCTGGATTACCCGCTGCCCAAGGTGATTATGCAGCACCGGGGGCTGGCCAAGCTGAAGTCCACCTACACCGATAAGCTACCGCGTTTGCTCAATAAAGCCACTGGCCGGGTACACACCAGCTATCATCAGGCGGTCACTGCGACCGGGCGGCTGTCGTCGTCGGATCCCAACTTACAGAACATTCCCATCCGTACCGAAGAGGGGCGCAAAATTCGTCAGGCGTTTATTGCCCGCCCTGGCTACCGTATTGTTGCCGCCGATTACTCGCAAATTGAGCTGCGCATTATGGCGCATTTATCTGAAGATAAAGGGCTGCTGGAAGCGTTTGCCGAAGGGCGTGATATTCACACCGCCACGGCGGCAGAAGTCTTCGGCACCTCTCTTGAGAAGGTCTCTGGCGATCAGCGCCGCAGCGCCAAAGCGATTAACTTCGGCTTGATCTACGGCATGAGTGCCTGGGGGTTGTCGCGTCAGTTGCATATCGAGCGCAACCAGGCGCAAACCTACATTGATCGTTACTTTGACCGCTATCCTGGCGTGGCCCGTTATATGGAGCGTATTCGCTCCCAGGCAGCTGAAGATGGCTTTGTCGAAACCGTGCTGGGTCGGCGGCTCTACCTACCGGAAATTCAGTCGCAAAACCGCAACCGCCGCCAAGGCGCTGAGCGCACCGCGATTAACGCGCCGATGCAGGGCACTGCCGCCGATATTATCAAGCAGGCGATGATCGATGTGGATGCGTGGTTAGCGGAAGGCGAGTTCGATGCGCTGATGGTGATGCAGGTGCACGATGAACTGGTGTTTGAAGTCGCCGAGAAGCAGGTCGAGGCCTTTATCGAGCAGGTGCAAAAACGCATGCAGGGCGCGGCTGAGCTGAAAGTACCGCTGATTGTAGAAGCGGAGAGCGGTGCCAATTGGGATGAAGCGCACTAATGCCTACTACCAACACCGCAAGCCTCGTTCGTTTACGCCTGCGTCTCTGAATGAGGAAGGGGGTGGATGGCATATTGTCGCAACAGTGCAATGCTTAAGTAAGGAATTGATCAAGATCAAATTGTTGGCTCGGGTGGAGGAATAGCCTATACACATCGCTTTGCCTGGGTTAGCACCTGTCTGTGGTTTCCCGGTGGGGCGAAAGGTGTGTTTAAGCTATCCATCGGGAGTCACTCATGGACATTGTTGAATTATCCAGGTTGCAGTTCGCCTTTACGGCGATGGTGCATTTCCTGTTTGTACCCTTAACGCTAGGGCTGTCGATACTTCTGGCGATCATGGAGTCGGTCTATGTCATGACCGGTAAAACCATTTATCGTCAGATGACCAAATTCTGGGGCAAGCTGTTTGGTATTAACTTTGCGTTAGGGGTAACGACCGGTATCGCCATGGAGTTCCAGTTCGGCACTAACTGGTCGTACTACTCTCACTATGTCGGCGATATTTTCGGAGCGCCCCTGGCGATAGAAGCCTTGATGGCGTTCTTCCTTGAGTCGACGCTGGTCGGGCTATTCTTCTTCGGCTGGGATCGCCTGTCAAAAGAGAAGCACCTGGCGGTTACCTGGTTCATGGCCTTGGCGACCAATATGTCAGCCCTGTGGATTCTGGTAGCCAATGGCTGGATGCAGCACCCCGTAGGGTCGGAGCTCAACCTAGCCACCATGCGTATGGAGTTGGTCAGCTTTACAGAGGTACTGCTCAACCCCGTCGCCCAAGTCAAATTTGTGCATACCGTGTCAGCGGGGTACGTCACCGGGGCGATTTTCGTGTTGGCGATTTCAAGCTGGTACCTGCTCAAGGGGCGTGAGATTGCCTTTGCGCGGCGCAGCTTTGCGATTGCTTCTGCCTTCGGGTTGGCCAGCGCGCTATCGGTCATTGTACTGGGCGATGAGTCTGGCTATGAGCTGGGGGATGTGCAGAAGGTCAAGCTGGCCGCCATCGAAGCAGAGTGGCAAACCCATCCCGCACCTGCGGCTTTCACGCTATTTGGGCTCCCCAACGAGGCGGAACAGCACACCGACTTTGCCATCCGCATACCTGGTGTGATGGGCTTGATCGCCACGCGCTCGCTGAATACCGAAGTGATGGGTATTCGGGAGCTTAAGGAAGAGCACCGCGAGCGCATCGTCAATGGCCAGGAAGCCTACGCACTCATGCAGCGCCTGCGCAGTGATGAAGAGCGCGAAGGGGATATGGCTCGGTTCGAGGAAGTGCGCAGCGATCTTGGTTATGGGCTACTGCTCAGTGCCTATAGCGACGATGTAGCCAATGCGACCACAGCCGAAATTGATCAAGCCGTTGAAGCGTCGATTCCTAAGGTTTGGCCGCTTTTCTGGTCTTTTCGGGCCATGGTCGCCGCGGGCTTTAGCATGCTGTTGCTGTTTGCGCTGGCCTTCTGGCATAGCGTACGTCGTCAGCCAGAGAAGTCCCGGTGGCTACTTCGCTTCGCGCTGTTCAGCCTACCGCTGCCTTGGATTGCCTGTGAAGCGGGCTGGTTCGTGGCCGAATATGGGCGTCAGCCGTGGGCAATCGGCGAGATATTGCCGGTGCACTTGGCCATTTCCAGCCTGACTGCTGAGCAGGTGCTGTTTACCCTGATTTCTATTGGCGTCCTCTACACCACCTTCGTCATCATCGAAATGTGGCTGATGCAACACTTTGCCCGCAAAGGGCCCTCCGGTAGCGGTTACCTGGATGATGACGCTGAGTCTGACTATCCAATCTCAACCCCAGCACGGGAGGCATGATGATGGACTACGAAACCCTTAGGTTTGTCTGGTGGGTGCTGATCGGCGTGCTATTGGTGGGCTTCGCGGTCACCGATGGTTTTGATATGGGCGTTGCCGCCTTGCTCAACGTTGTCGGGCGCGGCGATGAGGAGCGCCGGGTGATGATCAACTCCATGGCGCCTCATTGGGACGGTAATCAGGTCTGGCTGGTCACCGCAGGGGGCGCACTGTTTGCCGCTTGGCCTCCAGTTTACGCAACGGCCTTCAACGGCTTCTATCTCGCCTTGATGCTGACACTGTTCGCGCTTTTTCTTCGCCCCTTGGCATTCGATTATCGCTCCAAGTTGGAAAACCCCACATGGCGCCGTCGTTGGGATTGGGGGTTGACGATCGGCTCCGCCGTTCCCGCGCTGATCTTTGGTGTCGCTTTTGGCAATCTCTTGCAAGGCGTTCCCTTCCAGTTCGATGACTATCTGCGCCTGGAGTATCAGGGCGGATTGCTGGGCCTATTGAACCCCTTTGCGCTATTGGCCGGGCTGTTGAGCCTGCTGATGTTCGTCACCCACGGAGCGGCTTGGTTGCAGCTTAAAACCGAGGGCGAACTGCGCAGCCGTAGTGCGGCCATCGGCAGCCTGACAGCACTGATATGCGCGGCACTGTTCGTACTGGGTGGGGTGTGGCTGCTCCTGGGCGTTGATGGCTACCAAGTGACTAGCGTAATCGACACCCAGGGGTACAACGATACCACCGGTAAAATCGTGGCGGTCAGTGCTGGCGGCTGGATGACCAACTACAGCCGCTTCCCGCTGTTGTGGCTACTGCCAGTACTGGGCGTCTTAGGTTTTGTGCTCTGCGCGCTGACCATGAAGCTGGGACGCCATGCGCTGGCATTTACCAGTTCGGCTGTCGCCATGGCCATGGTGGTGGTCACAACGGGCATTACGATGTTTCCCTTCGTGATGCCGTCGTCGCTGAACCCCAACCATAGCCTGACCATGTGGGATGCCACGGCGAGCGAGTTGACGCTCAAGATCATGTTTGTGGTGGTGTGTATCTTCGTGCCGTTGGTGCTGCTGTATACCGCCTGGAGTTACTGGGTCATGCGCGGACGCCTGAACGAGCAATTTATTCGTGATAACGACAAAGCGCTTTACTGAGGAG
The DNA here is from genome assembly GCF_014697095.1 of Vreelandella titanicae. Taxonomy (NCBI): domain Bacteria; kingdom Pseudomonadati; phylum Pseudomonadota; class Gammaproteobacteria; order Oceanospirillales; family Halomonadaceae; genus Vreelandella; species Vreelandella titanicae. The sequence continues at coordinate 2,152,134 of NZ_CP059082.1, forward strand.
GGTATCGTATGTGGTATTTCGCCTGGATTTTGGGTGTCACGCTGGCGGCTGCCGTCAGCATTCTTAACGCCATGTGGCTTGAAGTGAATGGCTATGAAGGCGAATCCGAGCATGAGCGGAGCGACTGAAGCCAATGACCCGCGGCAGCGGCTGAACCGCTGCCTTGCCCCACAACGCTGGTGGTTGTGGGGCGCCACGCTGCTAGCGATGATCGGCGTGGTATTGCTGATTGCCCAGAGTTGGCTATTGGCCACTATTTTTCACCATTGGTTACTGCTTTGGCAGGGTAGGGAGTCGCCGGGCCATCCGACGGTTTGGCTAGCAGGGCTGGCCATTTGCATGGTGCTACGCCCTTTTCTCCACGCTGGCCGGGAGTGGCTGTCTCGTCAGGCCAGCCTGCGTGCTCGTGACGCCTTACGCAGCCAGTTATTAACGCAGCTTGGCCACCTTGGGCCGGTTAGGCGCCAATTTGGCAGTGATGGCGCCTTGGCCACTCAGGTGCTGGAGCAGGTGGATGCCTTGGACGGCTACGTTAGCCGCTATCGGGTACAGAGCTTGCTGGCGGTACTAGTGCCCTGCCTGATAGCGGCGGTGGTAGCGCTGCACAGCCCCTTGGCCGCTGGATTGATGCTAATGACCGCGCCGTTGGTGCCACTATTTATGATCCTGGTGGGACGTGCTGCTGCGGGTGCCAGTCAGCAGCAGTTCGTCGCCTTGGCGCGTATGGGGGGCCGCTTCCTCGACCTGGTTCGTGGGATGGCGACGCTACAGCGCATGGGAGCAACTGACCAAGCAGAGGCCAAGGTCGCCCAGGCAAGTGACGCCTACCGCGTGCGTACCATGCGGGTGCTCAGACTTGCCTTTCTATCCAGCGCGGTATTGGAGTTTTTTGCCGCGCTGGCGATTGCCTTGGTGGCGCTTTATCTCGGCTTAGGGCTGCTTGGCCTTTTGCCCTGGGCGAAAGCCGAGGTGCCGGTGCCCTATCAGGGGGCGTTGTTTATTTTACTGCTGGCGCCCGAGTTCTATGCGCCGCTTCGCCAATTGGGCACAGACTATCATGCCCGGGCGGAAGCAATCGGTGCCATGCAGGCGTTGACGCCTCTGCTGGAAGCTGACACTTGGCAGCCTCAAGAGGCACCGCTACCCCCGGTAGCGGGAAACGTCGAGTCTTTCACCGTGGAGTGTAACGAGCTGAGTGTTCGGGGTGAAGGCGGTCGGCTTCGCCTGGCGCCGCTTAACCTCACGCTGGCGGCGCGGGAAAGGGTATTGGTACAGGGCGAAAGCGGAGTGGGCAAGTCGAGCCTTTTGCATGCGTTGTTGGGATTTAGCGCTTACCAGGGCAGCCTGAAGGCGAAGGGTTGCGAACTTGCCCGGTGGTCCCGCGCCACCTGGCAACGCCAGCTTGGCTACCTTAGTCAGCAACCACCGATCCAGTCCGGCAGCATTGCAGATAACCTGCGTTTGGCGGCCCCGGATAAAACAGATCAAGAGCTTATTGAGGTTCTGACCCTGGTTGGCCTGTGGCCGATTCTGCTTCGCGGTAATGGGCTTGCCACGCAGCTGGGCGAGCGCGGACAGGGGCTATCCGGTGGCCAGCTGCAACGTTTGGGATTGGCGCAGTTGCTGCTTCGCGATGCAGCGCTATGGCTATTCGATGAGCCCACGGCCCACCTTGATCCGGATGCCGCCTGGCAACTCAATGCATTGATCGGAAAGCTTAGCCGTGGGCGTAGCGTGCTTATCGTCAGTCACGAGTCGGCGGGGCTGGAGTGGGTCGATCGGCAAATTGAGCTGTCATCGAAAGAGGTCATGACATGCTGCGATTAAACAAGACCCCCTCTGTAGAAAAACCTCCCACTATCCGGCTGCGTGATTTGCTGTTGCTTCGGCGTGGCGGCTGGTCGCTGGCGTTCTTGCTAGGCGCCGCCACGCTGCTGGCTGTGATTGGCTTGCTGGCTATCTCGGGTTGGTTTATTACCGCGGCGGCGGTTGCCGGTACGATGACGGCGACCGCCTTCGGTTTCGACTATTTTCGCCCCGCAGCGCTGATTCGTCTGTGCGCCATTGTGCGCACGGCCGGGCGCTACGGTGAACGCCTAGCGTCCCATGATGCCGCGCTAGGGTTGCTGAAGGATCTGCGTTGTCGATTGTTCAGGGCATTGGGGAAAAAGCCATTACTGCAGGCGGCTTCCAGTCCTTCTCACCACGGCACGGCCAACGCTATGCATCGCCTTGTGACCGATATAGACCAGCTTGATCAGGTGGTATTACGGGCGCTCCTGCCCTGGGGCTGGGCCGGGCTAATGGTGGTGGTTGTCATGGCAGGGCTTTACTGGCTGAGTGGCACCCTGATGTGGGCTGCTTTGCCGGGAGTGCTGTTAGCCTGGCTGGGGTTGCCGTTACTGGCGTTATGGCGTGGTATTGATCAGGCACGCCAGAGTGCCGAACTTGCTGAGCGTCGTCGGGTGGCACTGATTGAGCCCTTGGCAGCCATTACCTCATTAGTGCTGTGGGGGCGATGGCCAGAGATGGCCCAACGAGTGAAACAATGGGACGCCGACTACTTGGCGCATCAGGAGCGCCAGCAACTGCTTGCCAGCCTGACCACCGCGTTGCAGCAGGTGGCGCTGGGAGCTGCCATCGTTAGTGTGCTATGGCAGGCAGAAGCGCTGTTAGCGGCCAGCTATTTGACGGTGCCAATGCTGTTAGCCGCCGTCTTGGCGATTCTGGCATTAGGGGAAATATTGGCACCACTGACCCATAGTTTTCTTGCCTTGGGCGCGAGCCTTGCCGCACGGAATCGCCTCAATGCCCTGTCGGAAGGGACGCCGAGGGCGCAAGCCGCTATTGAGGAGGTTGAAATCACACCGCCCAGCTGGCAGCTAAATGTCAGCCAATTAACAGCACGCCTGCCTGGAGCATTGGTGGGGCCGCAACGTATCAACCTGGCGTTGAAGAGCGGTGAAATACTCTGTTTACGTGGCCCCTCGGGGTGTGGCAAATCGACCTTGTTGCAGGTATTGGCCGGCGAGTTGCTGCCGCTGTCCGGGGAGTGTTGTCTTAACGGCTATCCCATTGAGCAGTGGTCAATGCACAACGCCGTCGGCTATCTGCCCCAACAGTGGGATTTGTTTGACATGAGCCTGGCGGAAAATCTACGCCTTGGTGCCCGCCGTGCCGGTGATAGTGAGCTGTGGAGCGTTCTTGATGATTTGGCGCTAGGCACCTGGGCGCGAGGGTTGCCCCTGGGGCTTGAGACACCTTTGGGCGAGTATGGAGCAGCCGTCTCTGGAGGTCAGGCGAGACGTATCGCCCTGGGACGCGTGCTGCTGGCGCGACGGCCCATTCTGCTGCTCGACGAGCCGTTAGCCGGGCTTGACGCGGTAACTCGGCGTCATGTCGTCACCAGCCTTGTGCGCCGCGCACAGCATGGGATTCTGGTTATTTCCAGCCACGTGCCATTAGAGCTGCCTGAAAGTCAGGTGCGTACCCTCTATATGCAGGAAGATGGTCGTCCCCGGCGCTTTCCGCCAGTGCCAGCATGTTTAGAAGCGCTATAACGCAAAACACCCGCAGTTGCGGGTGTTTCTAGCCTCTACTTAGGTGATTTTTGCCTAGCGAGGTTCTTCCTTCAATGCGGGCAGGGGGGCTTAACGCCAGCCGACGCGATCAAAAATGCGGATCGCTTCAGGGTTGTTCTCACCCAGTACGCTGATGTTCACGTCATCCGTTTTGAAGTTGCCCCAGGATTCCAGCACCGGGTCTTTCTTGATGCCGTCAACTACCGGGAACTCATTGTTGCCGGAGGCGAAAATTTCCTGAGCAGTGTCTGAAGACAGGTATTCGAGGAAGCGAATGGCGTTTTCGCGGTTAGGCGCACCTTCCACCACACCGGCACCGCCAACGTTCACGTGAGTGCCGCGGTCACCCTGGTTGGGGAAAATAATACCCACTTTGCGAGCCGCTTCACGCTCGGCGTCGTCGTCGGATTTTAGCAGGCGAACATAGTAGTAGTGGTTAGCCACAGCGATGTCACACTCGCCGCTGGCCACGCCCAGAATCTGGTCGGTATCGCCACCTTCCGGATCCCGCGCCATGTTATTGACCACGCCCTGGGCCCACTCTTCAGCACCCTCTTCACCGTGGTGCTCGATCATTGCGGCCAGCAGCGACTGGTTGTAAATGTTGTTGGAAGAGCGAATGCACACCTTGCCTTCAAACTGCGGGTCGGCAAGGTCTTCGTAGCTAGTGATCTGGCTCGGATCGAAGTTTTCACGGTTATAGAAAATAACCCGTGCGCGCTGACTAAAACCGAACCACAGGCCGTCAGGGTGGCGCATGGCTTCGGGCAGGCGCTCGTTGAGAACGTCCGACTCGACGCTTTGGAAGATGCCTTCATCTTCAGCGCGCCAGAGGCGGCCAGCATCGACGGTGAGCATGATGTCTGCAGGGCTGGCCACACCTTCGCGCTGAATGCGCTCGATCAGTTGATCGGAGTCGCCTTCAAGGATGTTGACTTCGATGCCTGTCTCTTCGGTGAACGCATCGTAGAGGCGCTCGTCAGAGTCGTAGTGGCGTGCGGAGTAAAGGTTGAGCTCGTCTGCCACGACCTGACCGGCAAACGTAGCGCCCACCATCATCGCTGCCATCGGAGCAACAAAGCGTACGGTTTTCATCAAGCACATCCTTATTTATTGAATGATAATAAGTTACATTATTAACATTTTTATTGAAGCGTTTCGTATGCCTTCAGTCAAGAGCAAATGCCTACCCAAAAGGTGGTACGTGCATATCGGGGCAATTAAAAATAGAATGCAAACAACTTTCAAATGTACTGAATCCGCGTTTAGTCTTTTAGAGGTGCGGTTTGCTCACCTGGAAAGTGCTATTCAGACAGTGCTAATTAATAGCGGTGATTTATGACGGCAACTCTAAAGGTAACTGAAAGAAGGGCTGCTGAGGCAGCGCCTGGCTCTTCGGCGTTAACCCTGCGTAATGTACGCCACGCTTATGATGGCCATACGGTTGTAAAAGGGGTGGATTTAAGCGTTGCTCCAGGCGAGGTGGTCTGCCTATTGGGGCCCTCTGGTTGTGGCAAAACAACGCTGCTGCGTATCGCTGCGGGCCTTGAAGTGCTGCAAGAGGGCAGCGTTTCCTTAGAGGATATTTATATTGCAGGCCCGGGCCAGCGTCACGTGCCGCCTGAGAAACGCAATGTCGGGCTGGCGTTTCAAGACTCGGCACTTTTCCCCCACTTAACCGTTTTGGAAAATGTCACCTTTGGACTTAAACATTTAGCTTCTCGCGAGCGTCGGGAGCGGGCGGCCAAACTGCTTGAGCAGTTGGGTATGGCTGCGTATATCGATGTTTACCCGCATATGCTTTCAGGGGGGCAGCAGCAGCGGGTGGCCCTGGCACGGGCGCTGGCGCCATCTCCGCGCTTAATGCTGTTGGATGAACCGTTTTCAAGCCTTGATGCGCGGCTGCGAGACCGAATCCGCGACGATACGCTGCACGTGCTTAAAAAAGTCGGCGCGGCGACGTTGCTGGTGACCCATGACCCCGAAGAGGCCATGTTTATGGCCGATCGCATCGCGCTAATGCGGGATGGCCGGATCGTGCAAACGGGAACGCCGCGAGAGCTTTACTGCTCACCTCAAGACCCTTTTGTCGTGACCTTTTTTGGCGACGTCAATGAACTACAGGGCAAGGTGCATAACGGCGCGGTTAACACGCCCGTGGGGCGGGTGCCGGCCGGTGGGCTAGCGGAAGGCAGCGACGCCCAGGTCATGATTCGCCCTGAGGCGCTGCGTATTGTTGAGCGTGAACTGCCTGCGGATGAGCACCGCCATAGCCATGTGGTAATGGCGAAGCTGCTGGGGCGCACCAGCCTGCTACACCTGTGTGCCCATGGTGGAAACGGCCTTGAGGCCCACCTGCACGCCCGCGTACCTGGGGTGTTTTTACCCGCGGAGGGGCAGCCGGTGGATATCCACCTCGACCTTTCACAGGTATTTGTTTTTCCCCTTGTGGCCTAGCAATTAGTGCTTGGCATTTAGCTTTTACGACTGAGCGCCGGGACGTGAGCGGCGCATGGCCATGCTAAGCAGAATGACCGGCAGGATGCCCACTACCACAATTGCCAATGACGAGGTCGATGCTTCGGCCAATCGCTCGTCAGAGGCGAGATTATGCGCCCGCACGGCCAGGGTGTCGAAGTTGAAGGGGCGCAGAATAATCGTCGCGGGCAGTTCCTTCATGACGTCAACGAAGACTAAAATTCCCGCCGCCAACAGGCTGCTGCGCATCATTGGTGTATGAATATGGCGCAGCGTGCCCCCCGCCGTTTGACCCAGGGTGCGCGAGGCGGCATCCATGCTGGGGGTCACTTTGCCTAAGCTCGCCTCAACGGCATTGAACGAGACAGCTAAAAAGCGCACGACGTAGGCGTATAGCAAAATAAACGCCGACCCACTGAAGACCAGGCCAACGATGTAGCCATAGTGATTATTCAGCCAGGTGTTGAGGGCGTTATCCAACCAGGCAAACGGAATCAGAATACCCACCGCGACTACTGAACCGGGAATCGCGTAGCCCATAGAGGCTACGCGAGAAGCCACCCGCGCAAACGTCGTATCGTGCATGCGTACGCCGTAGCTCAGCACAACGGCCAAGCCCACGGCGATTAGCGCAGCCACTGTTGCCAACCCCAGACTGTTCCAGGCGTAGCCAATAAATCGCGAGCCCCAGAGCGAATCGCCCCCTTGCAGGGCTAGATTGAGCAGAATGCCGCTGGGCAGTAAAAAACCCACCAGCACCGGCACCAAGCAGGCTAGTGTCGCCGCAGCAGCGCGCCAGCCGTGCAGCGCGTACTCGGGCAACTGCTGATAGCGATTGGTGGTGTGGAAGTAGCGGCGCTTACCCCGTGACCAGCGTTCCAGCAGCACTAGCACAATCACGAAGGTGAGCAGGCACGCCGCCAGCTGCGCCGCCGCTACTTGTTCACCCATGCCAAACCAGGTGCGGTAGATGCCGGTGGTAAAGGTATCCACGCCGAAGAACTGAACCGCCCCAAACTCGTTAAGTGTTTCCATCAGAACCAGCGATACCCCACCCACCAGCGCCGGGCGTGCCAACGGTACGGCGATACTGGCAAACAGTTTCCAGGGGCCGCGGCCAAGAGTGCGGCCCACATCCAACACGCAGACCGACTGCTCTAAAAACGAGGCGCGGGCCAGCAGGTAGACATAGGGGTAAAGCACCAGGGTAATCACCGTCGCGGCGCCACCAAGGGAGCGAATATTGGGAAAGTAGTAGTCGCCATACTCCCAGCCAAATGTCTCGCGTAGTAGGCTTTGTAACGGCCCAGCAAATTGGAGAAAGTCGGTGTAAGCGTAGGCGATAACGTAGGTGGGTACTGCTAACGGCAGCAGTAGCGCCCACTCGAATAGCCGCTTGCCGGGAAAGCGGCACATGACCACCAGCCAGGCCGTCCCGGTACCGATGATAAGCGTGCCGAGTCCTACGGTCACAACGAGCCAGAAGGTGTTGTTCAAATAACGGCCAAGTACGGTGCTGGCCAAGTGTTGCCAAACGCCATCGGTGGGCATTGCGATATGGGCAAATACCACCAGCACAGGCAGCGCCACTACGAATGCCACTGCTATCAGGGCAATCGACCAGGGGCTAGCGCGACGGCTAAGTGAAGAGGAGAAGGCGAATAGCCCGCGATAGCTGGATCTGAGCAAGCGAACACTCCTTGCCTTGACTAAAAGCAGTAATAGAAAGCCGGAAAGTAGCGCAGCACACTTAATGCGAAACTCAATACGAAATAGTGACGGGCGTGAATAGTAGCACTGGCGCTGCGCTGCTGCAGCTTTGCAGGCGGGTAGGTGGTGCAAAAAAGCCCGCCGAAGCGGGCCATAATGGTTGGACGTTAAGCTTTAAGTTCAGAGGGCCTAGTAACCGCCCAACAGCATTCTAGGCAGGCCGGTAATCAACCACGGGAAGAACGCCATTAGCGTACAGGCCAGCAGAATCAAGGCGACGAAAGGCACGACCGCTTTGTACAGATCGACGATTTCGACCCCAGGTGGTGCCACGCCTTTTAAGTAGAACAGCGCATAGCCAAAGGGCGGGGTCAGGAACGATGTCTGCAGTACTACCGCCACCATCACCACGAACCAGAGCATATCCACGCCCATGGTTTCGACGATGGGCAGCATGATCGGGAAGCTCAGTAGTACGATGCCGGTCCAATCCAGGAACATGCCCAGGATAAATACCAGGAACAGCATCAGGATCAGTGCCCCAATGGTGCCGCCAGGCATTGCCAGCACAAGGTCGCTAATCACGGTCATGCCGCCACCACGCGAGAACACACCGGTAAAGGCCGTGGCACCGACGAGTACCAGCATGACCATGGTGGTGGTCTTGCCCGCCTCTATCATCGTCCAGAAGCAGGTGCTGATTTTGCGGTCGCCGAAGATCATAAACAGGATAAAGGCGATAAAGACGCCGATAGCGGATGCTTCAGTGGCGGTGGCGACGCCGGTAAATAACGCGCCCAGCACGCCCAGGATCAACGACATGGGGGGAAGCACATACTTGGCCAGCATGATCAGCAGTTGTTTAGTGCTGACTTCGGCGCGTTCTTCGGCTGGTACCTTAGGGCCATAGTGCGGTTTGATGTAGCAGATGATCAGTACGTAGAGTGCATACATGACCCCAAGTAGCAGGCCGGGAATCAGCGCGCCAGCAAACAGTGCGCCCACGGAAACCGGTGAGTAGCTGGCCATCAGAATGAGCATGATGCTGGGCGGAATCAAGATGCCTAAGCAGCCGCTGGCCATAATAACGCCTGCGCTCAGCTCTTTGTTGTAGCCATACTTGAGCATCGGCACCAGAGCAATCATGCCCATTACCGCAATTGAAGCGCCAACAATACCGGTGGTAGCCGCTAGCAGCACCGACACAATGACCACGGTAAGCGCCAAGCCACCGCGCAGGTTGGCCAGCAATAGGCGCATGGCGTCAAACATCTTCTCAGTAACACCAGAGTCGTTTAAGAACCTCGCCATCAATATGAATAGCGGTATCGCGACCAGGACATAGTTATCCATGGCGTTACCGAAAATATTGTTGATCAGGGTGCCGAGAATGCGCTCGCCGGGGCCAAGAAAGGCACCGATAACGGCTACACCTCCTAGCACAAACGCCAACGGGTGGCCCATAAACAGCCCCACCATCAGGCCGCCAAACATCACCAGCGTGAGTACTTCAGGACTTAGGTTCATGCTGATGCCTCCTCACGAAGCTGCATGATGGCACGCAGCACAATGGCAATTGCCTGCAGCAGAATCAGGATAGCGGCGACCACAATCACCCCTTTGATCGGGTAGACCGGGATTGAGACCATGCCATAGGTGGTTTCACCGCGGCTCCAGGCGCGTTCAAAGAAGCTCCAGCCCAGGGTGATCAGCATCCAGATAAAGGGGACAAAGAAAATCAGGTAACCAAGCACTTCAAGCACCGCTTGCTTTTTGCGCGACAGCAGACGTTTTAATATATCGACTTCCACGTGGGCATGATGTTTGAGCCCATAGGCCGCCATTAGCATAAAGTGGGCGCCAAACAGCATTTTGGTCACGTCAAATGCCCAGTCGCTAGGGCGCCCAAACAGAAAACGTGACGCAATGTCATAAAGAACAATCAGGGTAATGATGGCAATCAATGGAGCGATGACACGCCCAAAAGCTTCATTGATGGCATCGATCGCCTTGGCAATCGCATTCATGGAAGATCTCCGCGGTCAGCACAAAAAAACCGCCCTGGCAAACACCAAGGCGGCACAGAAGCGCCTTACAGGCAGGCTTCGATCTCTTCCAGTGAGGGCAGGTTATCCATCACGCGACTCATGTTGAAAGGAGCGGAAACATCGCGCCAGGTTGCGTAGTGCTCAAGGTAGGCAATCATCGACTGGTAGACTTTAGCGTGGTCAGCAGATTCGCAAGCACCGCGCAGAATCACTTCGTTGGTGACTTCCTGAATGCGCGCCAAATCTTCTTCAGAGAACTGATTGATCGTGACGCCTGCGTCGATGAACTTCTGTGTGGCTTCGGTCGACTGGCGCTCAGACCAGGCTAGTGACCATGCCATGGTGGCATCCGCCGCAATACGCAGAGTCTCTTGGGTCTCTTCTGAGAGGGCGTCCCAGGCGTCTTTATTGATCATTACGCCAAATACGCTGGCAGACTGGTGCCAACCGGGGGTTGCCCAGTAGTCCGCCACTTCGGCAAAACCGGCATTGAAATCAACGCCAGGGGTGGAGAATTCACCCGCATCGATAACGCCGCGTTCAATGGCTTGGTAGACTTCACCACCCGCCAGAGTGACTTGCGAGCCGCCCAGCTCTTCGAGTACGCGGCCCTGGTCGCGGCCCGAAAGGCGCAGACGCTTGCCTTCCAGGTCGGCAATGCTTTCAATCGGGGTGCGGCCCATAAAGCCCGACTCATTGTTGGTAATGCCGTAAGGCAGATAAACCATGTTGAACTGGCCGTAGATCTCTTCGTACAGCTCGCGGCCGCCCCACTGCTGAATCCAGTTAAGGTAATCAACGCCATTAAACAGGCTGGTGGTCGTGGCCAGTGGTGAAAAAGCGGGGTTCAAGCCGGCCCAATAGCCCGGCCAGTCGCCTGCGGCTTCAATGCTGCCCGTTTCGGTGGCGTCAAATACTTCTGTGCCGGGCATCAGCGTACCGCCTGCGCGGAAATTGATCTGTAGCTCTTCTCCCGCCAATTGATTGACCAGTTCCACCCAGTGCTGGTCAATCTTGATCAGGTCAAGGTTTTCCGGCCAGGTGCTGGTCATTGTCCACTCTTCTTGTGCTTGGGCGGTGGTCGTTAAGGCAGCGAAGGCAATACCAGCGGCAAGGCCGGTGAGGGCAAATTTGTTCATTGTTTTCATGATGTATTTCCTGGTTTGGCGCGTGGCGTTATTAGTGTTGGGTACCTGGATGCAGGAAAGTGCAGCGCTGCTGGGTTACGTTTACGTAAACATGGGTTTTAGCGCTGCAGAGCTAAATTAGCACAACAACCCCGCTGCAGTGCAATATCAGTAATGTAAGAGATTTCAGCCGTTGGTTTTTATGGGAAAACCCTGTTGGTTTAATTAAAACAAATAGTTATGTTGTTTTTTCGGCGTCGGGACGAGTAGTTGCGTCGCTCAAGAACGTTGAAAGGAGTTAAATTGTTCAACCAAAGTTGTAAGCATAAGGTGCTCCATAAGAGGCTTAGCGGCACACTTACACACTTAATAGGATAACGTGATGGGAAGCAGTCGCGCTGGAGCAGGAAATCATTTGTTAAATATCCATGTGCTAGAAAATAAACCGCAAGCGCGGATGGTGGCGGCGTTGGTTCATCATGCGCAGCGTTTGGCCCGCCGCCGCTGGCGCCAGCTTGTGTGGCTAAGCGGCGATGCCGAGCAGTGCCAATCCCTTGCGCAGGCTTTATGGCAAGCCCACCCCTGGAGTGCGCCGTTATGGGTGGGGAGCGAACACCTTTCGCCACGCAAGGCGCGCACGCGCCTGGGCGCAGAGCACCAATTGGTAGTGCTCGACACCCACAGCACCGGGTTTGATCCCGAAGCCTTGGGGGCGCTGGCGGGAACGCTCACCGCCGGTGGTTTGCTGGTATTGCTCACCCCGCAGCCGTGGGGAGAGTCACCAGATCCAGACTACGCACGTTTTGCTGATCATCCCTGGCACTGGTCAGAGCTGAGCTGCCACTACCTGGCGCGCTTGGCGCGTCAGTTGCAGGCCTCGCCTCAGGTAGTGCGCTGGCGCGCTGACCAGACTCTGTATCTACCTCGACTGCCTGTGCGCAAAGCAGATGAAGCCGCAAGTGGCGATAGCGACTGCCTGACCTCAGACCAAGCCTACGCAGTGACACAGCTGGTTGGCTTAAAGCGCCGCCGCCCGTTGGTAATAACCGCTGATCGTGGGCGCGGCAAAAGCGCCGCGCTGGGCATTGCTTGTGCTCGGCTGCTGACCCACAAAGCCCAACGAGTAGTGCTCACCGCGCCGCGGCTGAGTGCGGTGGAGAGCGTGTTCGAGCGGGTAGCGGCACTCTGCCCGGACGGCCGTCGTGTCGCTACCGGCCACTTTGTGTTGGCCGAGGGCAGCGAACTGATTTTTTTACCCCCGGATGTGCTCACCGAGCAGGTTAACGCTCAGCAGCAGGGCGGTGATGGCAGTTATCTAATGGTCGATGAGGCGGCGGCGATTCCCGCTGCACTGTTGGGCCAGTGGCTCGCGGTCTTTCCGCGTATTGCTTTTGCCACCACGGTGCACGGCTATGAGGGCTCGGGAAGAGGGTTTGCGCTGCGCTTTCGCGCGACCCTGGAGCGGCTGACGCCCCAATGGAAAGCGCTAACGCTGAACGCCCCCATCCGCTGGCATAGCGGCGACCCGCTGGAAACCCTGGTCAATCAACTGCTGTTGTTAAAAGCACCGCTGCCCATCGCGCAGCCGGGTGGCAGCGCAGTGGCAGCGCAGGTGGTTGATCAGGGCTTGCTTGCCCAGCAAGACGCGGGGTTGGAAAAGCTGTTTGGACTGCTGGTGCAGTCCCACTACCGCACCTCTCCCAACGACCTGCGCCAACTACTTGACGGTCCAGGCACTCAGCTACGCACGATAGAGCAGGCCGGTGAGCCTCAGGCGGTGTTGGTCACCCGGGAAGAGGGCGGCTTTGAGCCAGCCCTAGCCGACCAGGTGGCCCGTGGTAAGCGGCGTCGCCAGGGGCATTTGTTGGCCCAATCGCTGGCGACCCACGCCGGTAGTCGCGCGGCGCTAACGGCGCGCTGGCGGCGGGTGGTGCGTATTGCTAGCCACCCTGAACGGCGTCGCCAAGGTTTGGGGCAAGCGTTGTTGGACGAGGATATGGCCGCCGCCACGCAGCAGGGTGTTGCGCTCTATGGGGCGACTTTTGGCGCTGAGGCGTCACTGCTACGCTTTTGGCTGGCGCAGGGTTTTACCCCGGTGCGCTTAGGCATTACCCGGGAGGTATCCACCGGTGAGTTCGCTGTAATGGTGGCGAAAGCGCTGAATTCAGAAGGCGAGGCGGTGCTTGCTGATCTTAGCGAGCGCTTCCAGGCAGGCTTGCCTAGTCTGCTGGCGTTTGAACTCAAGGCGCTACCCGCTCCAGTGCTCGTATTGCTGCTCGCTCAACTGCCGAGCATGCCACTGAGTGACCGCGAGTGGCAGGATATTGACGATGTAGCCACCGCCCATCGCGACCCCGCGCTTGCTCGCACGGCGCTGCAAGCCTTGGCCCGCGAAACAAGCCAGCGCACTTTAACCGAGCCACAGCAACTGGCGCATCAACAGTTATCTGCCTGGGCGTTTCAAAATAGTGCCCTGGCGAATGCCCATAATGACGCCTTAAAAGCCCTACGCCTCGCTGTGAATAGCCTCATTGAGGTAAAGTAGCTCGGTTACCGATAATGAAGAGTCTTTATGAACGCACATCTTGACGCGCTTGAACCCTGCTTGGTTTGGCGCCATTTTCGAACGCTGTGTAATACGCCGCGCCCCTCTGGGCATGAGGCGGCACTGGTGGCTACCCTCGAAAGCTGGGCCGATGCCCAGGGCCTCGCCCACGACCGGGATAGCTTCGGTAATTTACGCCTTCGTAAATCGGCCTCTCCCGGCTGCGAGCAGGCACCCGGCGTGGTGCTCCAGGGGCACCTGGATATGGTTGCGCAAGCCAATAGCGGTCACGCCCACGATTTCACCCGTGACCCGATCAGCACCTATGTGGCCGACGGCTGGCTGCACGCCGATGGCACCACCCTAGGGGCTGATAACGGGCTGGGTGTGGCGGCGATTCTCGCCGTGCTGGAAGACCCTGATCTTCGCCACGGGCCACTGGAGGCGCTGTTTACCCTGGAGGAAGAGACCTCCATGGGCGGTGCGCTGAACCTAGCGGAGAACTGGCTTGAAGGCTCGCTGCTGCTCAACCTGGATAGCGAAGATCGTGGTCAGGTCTATATTGGCTGCGCGGGTGGGGCCGACGTTGAAGTGGATGCCCAGCTGCCCAGTGCCGCCGCTGGTGACCACGAACGGGTGATCGAAATCGTCTTGACCGGCCTGAAGGGTGGCCACTCCGGCGCGGATATCCATAAGCCGCTGGGTAACGCCAACCGGTTGTTGGTTAGAGTGCTGCGCTCCCTTGAGGCGTTTGGTGCGCGCTTGATTAGCTACCAAGGCGGCACCTTGCGCAATGCGATTCCCCGGGAAGCCTTTGCCCAGGTGGCGCTGCCCGCCGATGAAGTGGATGCGGCCATGGTGTCTATCGCCGGGTTGGAAACGATTCTGTTAAGAGAGTTAGGCAGTGGCGACAGCGGCCTTAAAATTAGCGCCCAACGTCTGACTGAGATACCCGACGCGGAGCCGCTAACCTTGGACGCCAGCGTTATGCTGCTGGCCGCGCTTCACGCTGCCCCCTGTGGCGTCGAGCGGATGAGCGCGGATGTGCCAGGCGTAGTGGAAACCTCCAATAACCTGGGCGTGCTAAGCCTGGAAAATGGCCGGTTACATCTCTGCGCACTGGTACGCTCACTCCACGACAGTGCGGTGGTGGCCATGGCGGATCGCTTTCAAGCGCTGTTTGGATTGATTGGCGCACGGGTAAAAGTTGAGAACAGCTACCCAGGTTGGGCGCCGAATCCGAATGGCGAGCTTCTAGCGACCTTTAAAGCCCGCCATGCGGCGCTGCTGGGCCGTGAGCCGGAGGTGAAGGTGATTCATGCGGGGCTCGAGTGTGGCATTCTTGGCGGCAAATACCCGCATTTGGATATGATCTCTTTTGGCCCGCTGATTCGCGGCGCCCATTCGCCGGATGAGCGGGTGGAGATCGCCTCTGTGGAGGAGTTTTGGTCAATGCTGCGGGCGCTGATCGAAGATCTTGCTGGACAGCGCTAGTTCTCCTACGCAAATACAAAAACGGCACCTAGATGAACTGACCCCATAAACTTGGACAGTGAAAAACTAAGCGGCCAAGGCCTGATTTCGGTACTGCACCGGACTCAGGCCTTTTAATTTGGTCTTAATCCGCTCGTGATTGTAGTAATGGATATAGTGCCGAATGCCCGCCTGTAATTGCTCAATGGTGTCAAAGCGGTTCAGGTAAAAATATTCTGACTTCAGCGTACCAAAGAAGCTCTCCATTGCGGCATTATCCAGGCAATTGCCTTTGCGTGACATGCTCTGAATCACGCCATGCTCGCTGAGCTTACGCCGGTAAGCTGACATCTGATATTGCCAGCCTTGATCAGAATGCAGTAAAGGCGCGTCTTGGTCGGCCAACTTAGCCAAGGCTTTCTTGAGCATCCCCCCTACCAGCGAGTACTGCGGCTGTTTCTGCATTGAGTAGGACACGATTTCCCCGTTGTAGAGATCCATCACAGGCGACAAGTACAGCTTTTCGCCTCGGATATTAAACTCCGTGACGTCGGTTACCCACTTTTGGTTGGGTCGTTCAGCATGAAACTGGCGGGCAAGAAGATTGGGAACACTGGCCTGTTGTCCACGATAGGAGCGGTATTTCTTCGGGCGTACCAACGACTTCAAGCCTAGATGCTGCATTAGGCGCTGGACTGTCTTATGGTTGACCTGCTCGCCCGACTGACGCAACGCTGCTGTGATTCGGCGATAACCGTAGCGGCCTTTGTGATGCTCGTAGAGGACGTGAATGCGTCGCTTCAGACCAGCATGCCGATCTTCCAACTGCTGAGCCCTTGCCTGATAATAGAACGTACTACGCGACAATTCTGCTACTTTTAGCAGCACCGCCAAAGGGTGGCCTTGCTTCAGCTCAAGGACTATCTGCGCTTTTTCTGCGCGGCTTGTTCTTTTGCCTGACGCAAGGCCCTCAACTTTTTTAGGTAGGTCACCTCAGCACGCAAGTACTCATTCTCTTGGAGCAGCTGCTCCAGCGAGCTCTTATCAGTCAGTGGAAGTGGGGGCTTTGGGGGCTCTGTTGTAGGCATCTTCGTCGGACGTCCTCGGGCTTTAGGCTCCAACGCTTGGAAGCCTCCTTCATGATACTGGCTTTCCCACTGCCGTACGATGCTCGTACCACCTCGAATATCGAACAGAGTCGTCGCTTGTAAGGCTGATAGCTCCTCTTGCCTCATCTGTTGCAACACCGCTAATTTGAACTCAGCGCTGTAGTGGGTGAACTTTTTCTGCAAGCCACTTAGACCATGCTGTTCAAAGTGTTTAACCCAACGCCTGACGGTTGTAGGGCCAAGACCGTACTGTCTGGCCAGACTCTTGTAACCCTGCTGTCCTTCTGCGTAGCGTTGCACTACTAGTAACTTGAACGCTTCATTATGTTTCGTCATGAAAAACACCCCAATCGTTGGATGAGTGTCCAACTTTTGGGGTGCAGTTCATAGACGGTGCCGTTCTTACATCAAAAGATGACGCTTACTTGCTTAAATAGGCGTTGAGCATCCAGATGGTTTTTTCCTGCTCGCGAATGTAGTCACCGGCTTGCGCCGCGGTGCCTTCATCGTCGGCGTCAGAGGCGAGTGCCAGCAGTTCACGCTGAAGCTCAATGATGGTCTGGTAGCCTTTCAGCACACCTTTGACGCAGGTGGTGCCATCGTGAACGTCTTTATCTTCCTGAATGCGCGACAGCGTTACGTAGTCGCTGTAGGCGTGTACCGGCTTGTGACCCAGGGTCAGGATGCGCTCGGCAACCTCGTCCACTTTGGTCAGCAGGTCGGTGTAAAACTCTTCAAACTTGGCGTGCAGTTCAAAAAAATCGTTACCACGAACATTCCAGTGGTAGCCGCGCACGTTCATATAGAAAATTTGGTAGTTGGCCAGCAGGTGGTTTAGCTTTTCGGCGAGTTGACTAGCGCTACCTTCGTGTAGGCCAATGCTGTTGGTGTCAGTCATATCCTGCTTCCTCTTTATGCCACAGTAGGCGGCGGTTGATGCGTGCTTCCAGAATAGGGTGTCTTTGGGGCGGTGCAAAACAAGTTTTTTGCATCGCTGCCATAGAGCTTGGGCATTAGATCTTTGAAATTAGCGCTTTGTCATTGATGCTTCGACATTAAGCCACTGCCGTTACCCTTTGCTGATTTATTAGATGCTGGCGTTGAGCGCTTTTTTCAAGGTCTACATACATTTCAAGGTCTGTGCGCCCACAGCCGAAGCAGGCTTTCACAGCGCGCTTCCAGTAGTTCAGCGGTGCGCGGTAGTGCGTCAGCTAACGTCATGGGGCCATCGGCTAACGCGAAAGCGGCGGTGACGCCTTCATCAAAACAGGCTTGCCAACCATCGCCTAGGCTGCCCGCCAGCACGATAACGGGTTTGTGGAGACGTTTGGCGGCACGGGAAACGCCAATGGGCGTTTTTCCCGCCAGGCTCTGCCCATCCAAACGGCCTTCGCCGGTAATCACTAGATCTGCTTTGGCCAAGAGCATCGCCATGTCGGCCTGCTGCATAATCATCTCAATGCCGGGCTTTAGTGTGGCATTTAAAAAAGCCTTGGCCGCAAACCCCATGCCGCCCGCGGCCCCTGCACCCGGCAGCGTTCGATAATCATCGCCTAATGCATGAGCGCTGATATCGCCGAAGTGACCCAGCGCACGATCCAACTGCTCGACTTCTTCAGGTGATGCACCTTTTTGCGGGCCAAATACCGCGCTGGCACCACGTTCGCCTAGCAGCGGGTTGTCCACATCAACGGCGGCTTCCAGGCTAAACTTGGCTAACCGCGGGTCTAGCCCATCGAGTTCTAAGCTAGCCAATTGGTTAAGCGCCGCGCCGCCGGGGGGAAGCGGTTCGCCGTGTTGATCTAAAAAGCGCGCGCCCAGTGCCTGCAGCATGCCTGCGCCGCCGTCATTGGTGGCGCTGCCGCCAAGCAGCAGCAGCGCTTTTTCTGCACCTTGATCCAGTGCCGCCAGCAGTAGTTCACCCACCCCAAAGGTAGAGGTGTGTAGCGCATTACGCTCGTCGGCCGCTAAGTGCTGTAATCCGCTGGCTTCAGCCAGCTCAATAAACGCGGTACGCTGGTCGCTCAGCCATCCCCAGGCTGCTTGACGAGGGCGACCCAGGGCATCTTGAACGTTTAGCTGGCGCCGCTCGGCACCAGTCGCGGCGATGAGTGCGTCTAGACTGCCTTCGCCGCCGTCCGCTAAAGGGCAGACTTGAATGTGCGCCTCAGGTGCAGCGCGCTGCACGCCCCGCGCCATGGCAGTTGCGGCGTCTTGGGCGCTTAGTGCATCTTTGAAGCTGTCGGGGCAAAGCAAAACATTCATTAGCACGATCTCCGCAAAACGGTGTCTTCAATACGGTGTCTTCATTACCCTACAATGTCAGTTAAGTATGACCACCTTTGGCGAGCTTAGCGCGCTAGCCTGCGCCAAACCAGCGGCCTCGCCCATTTAGAGGGACTAATATGAAGTCGATACCCATAAGCTTAACCTGTCTGCTGGTACTTGCTGGCTGCCAAGTGGTTCCTGACCGTCTGCCCCAAGCGGAACCAGCGCCAGCGGCTTCGTGCTATTTCCCCGCCATCCATGAGCAGGCGCTGGAAACCAGCGTTGAGGTGCTCACCGAGTGGGGGTTTACCCTGAACTCTACCGATACTTCCCTGGGCTTGATCAGCGCCAGCCGCGAACGGCCACTGCACGGCTATTATGATCCTTACGATGATGCCTACAGCTATGGGCGTGGAATGCGCCTGTTTGGTGGTGTGGGCATAGGGCGCGGTGGTTCCGGTGTCGGTTTTGGCATCGGAGGGATTGGTTATGGCGGTGGCGTGGGCCAGCAGCCGGTGGAGGTGGAGCGTGTGTCGCTACTGGTGGATGACGCGCATATACGTATATCCCGAGATATTCGCCGCTTCGATCACTGGGGTGATCTGCGTGAATCCTACAGTGCTAGCAACGACGATTTCTGTCAGCGCTTTCAAACCAGTTTTACGCAAACCGCCCCTGCGACCGGGAGGCCGTTATGAAAATGCGCCACTGGTTGTTAATCGGGCTACTGGGGGGATTGGTTGGCTGCGCGACGACAACGCCTTTGGAACCCCGTGAACTGGTTTACGCTACCTCTTCAGAGGAAACCTTCCGCGAAGCCGTGGAATTGATGGTGGAGCAGGGCTATGTGGTACGCCATGCGGATCTGTCGTTGGGGCGCGCCGAGGCATCCCTTGCCCGCTGGCCGGAGTATCGCCTGCAACTGCAGGTAAGCGAAGAGGGCAGGGGCAGCCGCGTACGTGTTTCGGCGCTGAAGGGAAGTCAGCCCTTGCCGCCCTATTTGCTCGACCCTTGGCTTGTCGCCTTGCAACATAAATTAGGTGTCGCGCCATGAAGTGGGCGGGTACCGCAGTAGCCGTTTGCTTGGGTATGAGTAGCTTTGTGGTCAGCCCCGATGCCCGTGCCCACCCTCACGGCTGGATCGACCTGAGTGTGCGGGTCATCACCGATGATCAAGGCATGGTGAGTGGCCTGCATCAAACCTGGCGGATGGATCCCTTCTACAGCCTGGTCGTTTTTGAAGAACTACAGCAGTTGGAAAACGCCAGTCTAGAGGAGGGGCTGGATCAGCTTGGCAAAGAGATTCGCGATAATCTCGCCGCGCAGCACTATTTAACCGAAGTGAGTATTAATGGTGAACGCCAGGCGTTGGGTGAGGTAAGCGAATATACCGCCATGGAGCGGGATGGGCGGCTTACCTTTATGTTTATCCTGCCGCTGGAAGCGCCCCAACCGCTGACAGATGCCATGCTTAGCTACCAAGTGTTTGACCCCACCTACTACATCGAAGTGGTGCACGAGGAGGAGGGTGGCCAGCCACGGGATGATGCACTGATACTTCACGGTGAGCCTGTCTGTGAGTTGTCTATTCTCCCCGCTGATCCCGACCCTGAGTT
This sequence comes from Vreelandella titanicae, assembly GCF_014697095.1. Lineage (NCBI taxonomy): Bacteria > Pseudomonadati > Pseudomonadota > Gammaproteobacteria > Oceanospirillales > Halomonadaceae > Vreelandella > Vreelandella titanicae. The sequence goes on from NZ_CP059082.1 coordinate 2,172,089, forward strand.
GGTGATGCAAGCAGCGCTGCTCGATAAAGATGAGAGTGGTGAGCCCGGCTTGGGGCGCTATTTTGCCGAAACCGGCCAAGTTGATTGTCGCTAGGCGCTGTTCGAAAACAGGCAGAGCCGTGCTATTTTATGGCCTTGTTACTTTATAACAGCTTTTTCGGTGGAGCGGTTAAATGTTTTTAACACGGCCCTTTACACGTCAATTAGGGTTAATGCTGGGTCTGCTGCTAGCCGCAGCAGTGCTCATCATCGTTTGGCAAGGCGGGTTTCAGAGCGTGAGCTATCAGCTACTTGGTTGGCAGCGTGATCTGCACCGTTCGCTAACGCTGGCGATTACCGAACTGTCGCGCACCCCCACCATGGCGACCTGGGTGAGCCTGCTAGGCATTAGCTTCGCTTATGGCGTCTTTCATGCCGCCGGGCCGGGGCACGGTAAAGCCGTCTTGGCGACCTACTTAGCCTCCCACGGCGGTGCGGTAAAGCGCGCCTTGGGGCTCTCTTTTGCTGCCTCCTTACTGCAAGGCGTGACCGCCATTGCGCTGGTCGTTGTGCTGGTTTACGGCCTAGGCTGGATAACCCGGCAGGCCATGGGTAGCGTTGCCTGGGTCGAGCAGGCTAGTTTTCTGCTGGTGGCGGCGTTAGGGGCGTGGCTATGCTGGCGGGCCGTCAAGCAGTTGCGGCGAGCCTATCAGCCGGAGCGAGCGGCTCATTCGCACAGCCCAGGCCATGAACATAATCAAGACCATGAACATAATCCAAACCACGAACATAGCCATGGTCATGACCACAGCCACTGTTGCGGTGGTGCTCACCATATTGAACCGCATCAGACGTTAGATTGGCGTACGGCGATGATGACGGTCGGCGCCATTGGTATGCGTCCCTGTAGTGGGGCGGTATTAATGCTGGGGGCAGCCAGCTTGCTGGGTCAGTTTGAGGTGGGGGTAGCATCGGTAGTGGCCATGTCGATCGGCACTGGGATAACCGTATCAGCGCTTGCCCTGGCGAGCATTTTTGCCCGTGGCTGGGCGCAGCGGCGCTTATCCAAGCAGCAGTACAGCCAGCGCAGCGTACAAAAAGCCTCCGGCTGGGTGGCCTTGGCCGGTGGTGCGCTGATAGTAGTACTAGGGATTTCGCTTAGTGTTGCGGGCGTCGCACAGCCTGCCAGTGGGCCGCTCCTCAATGAGCCACCTGCTCGTCAAGGCCACCCATTAACGGGGTAAAAGTCGTCTATATATCAAGCCCGTCGATAAGTGCCAGTAACTGATCCCGTAACTGCGCCTGGCCATCCAGGTCGTAGGGTTCGGGGCTGCCATTGCCCCATACCGGTGCCGGCCAGGTCGCATCGCTGTGCCGTCTAAGCACAACGTGTACATGCAGTTGGCTAACCACATTGCCTAGCGAGGCAATATTGATTTTGTCCCCCTCAAGCGCTGTTTTCATTGCTTCACCTAGCTGAGTGGCTTCCCGCCACAGCTGCTGCTGGTCGTCAGCAGGAAGCTCAAATACTTCGCTAATAGAGGCGTGGCGCGGTACTAGAATCACCCAGGGATAGCGTGCGTCATTCATTAATAGCACGCGGCTTAGCGGAAGGTCTGCGATGGGGAAGGTGTCGGCGGCAAGGCGTTCATCCAGCTCGAATTTGATCAAAGGATAGGCTCCGGGCAAGGGTTTAGGTAATTGCTAGTATAGTCGCCTCGAAGCGACGTAGGGAAAGCGAGCGCGATTGCCAAAACGCTGTTACCCTGAAAAAACTCCCAAGAGGCAAATGACGTTGCCAGTGGAGTTTCCCGATGTTGAATGACTCGTTAAGGAGAACGGAAAATGAAAAAATTATTGGCCATGAGCTTTTTGCTGCTGATGACAGCGGGTGTTCTAACTGGTTGTAACACCATCTCTGGCGCTGGTCAGGATGTGCAAGAGGGCGGTAAAGCCGTCCAAGATGCCGCTGAATAATTAAGTAAGACTGTGTTTTAAAGCAAGTGGTATCCTACGGGCTAGGCTAACGCCCGGCCCGTTGGTTTTTATAACCGGTTTCCATGCCCCTATTTTTGGAGATTCAAGGATGAAACCCCGTATTACTCTGGCTAAGTTCGCTGCTGTTAGCGCTTGTGCACTGTTGTTAACGGCCTGCGTTAGTTCCCAAATGCCGATTTCCCCTGCCAACGACGACGTAGACGCAGCGCCACCGCCGCCAACGGTAGCGCCGAACGGTTCCAGTGGTGAGCAGGCTGCCAGCTGTGATCTAGACGCTATCCAATCCGCTATCGGTGAGCCCTTCGACGAGGCTAACGTTGCGCAGTTACAAAGCGATAGCGGCGCTCGGCAAGTACGCGTGCTGCGCCCTGGTAGTATGGCCACCATGGATCACCGTCCGGATCGCTTAAATATCCATCTTGATGATCAAGACGGCATTGAAGCGCTGCGCTGCGGCTAACGGTAGCCGAGCACAGCTCGTTTTCAGGCTAACCTAAAATCAGCACGACGCAGGCGGCGGTCAATGCCCCCATGGTGATATTGAACGCCCGCCACGCGGCCTCCGTTTTGATCCACTGCCCAATCGCCGTGCCAAAGGCGGCCCACAAAGCGATGCACGGTAGTCCCACTAGTTCAGCAAAGCCCGCCAGCACTAGCGCGTTGACTATCGGCTGACCGCTTTCGGGCAGAAAACCCGCCATCAGCGCCAGCCCCATTACCCACGCTTTAGGATTGGCAAACTGAAACGCCGCTGCCTGCCAAAATGTAAAGGGTACGCTATGGGTCTGCGCCTTAAGATTGGGCGGCGGGGCGCTGGCAATTTTCCAAGCCAAATAGAGCAAATACGCGCTGCCTATCCAGCGCAGTGCCGTTTGAATCGCCGGGTAGCGTTCAAACAGCACGCCCAAGCCCAGTGCTATACCTGCAAACAACAAAAAGCAGCCGCCTAAAATCCCCCACATATGCGGCAGCGTACGCCTAAAGCCGAAGTTAGCGCCAGAGGCGGTAAGCATAACGTTGTTCGGCCCTGGGGTAAGCGTCATCGACATCATATAGAGCGCGGCCGGACCGAGGATTACCCATTCGCTATTCATTTATTGTATCCATACAATTTGGTGATAAGGGTTGTTTTGTTGCCGCTTTTGCTAGCATAATGGGGTTTAAATTGACGTCAAAGGTTTTATTGTCACCATGACAATGTGGGTGCCTTCGCTAGCTGAATTTTCTGGTTCACGTTACCGCGCTATTGCCAGTGCCATTGAAGCCGCTATCCAGGCGGGAACACTACTGCCAGGGGAGCGATTGCCGCCCCAGCGCCGCTTGGCGGATGCGCTAGGTGTGACCATTGGCACGGTAACCCGGGGGTACGCTGAGGCTGAACGCAATGGCTGGGTGTCGGCACGGGTGGGTAGCGGCACCTATGTGAAGAGCCAAGACCAAAACAATGCTTTTAGCCTGACGTTTCCCGCTGACGAAACGGCCGGTGTGATCGATTTAAGCCTTAGCCTGCCACCGCCCCACCCGTTGCGGCAGACGCTGTTGAGCGAAGCGCTGGTCGCTTTAAGTCAATCCGGGGCAGCATTAGCACGTGGTGTTACTTACCAACAGGCCCAGGGGCGTCATGAGCATCGTGAAGTACTCGCTCGCTGGTTAAATACTTTGGGTATGCCGCTGATGGCCGATGAGCTGCTCATTACCCAGGGTGGGCAGCATGGCCTTAGTTTGGCGCTCAGCACCTTGCTAAGGCCGGGCGAGCTGTTGGCCGCTGATGCCTTGACCTATCCCGGTGCCATCAGCGCTGCGCAGCAGGGGCATCTAAAGTTGGTAGGCATTGGTCAAGACAGTGAAGGGATGCGCATGGATCTGCTTGAGGCGCAGTGTGCCCGGCAGCCACCTAGAGCGATTTATCTAACGCCGGAACAGAACAACCCCACCGGCGCGTGTTTAAGCGAATCGCGCCGCGAGCGACTGGTAACGTTGGCACGGCGCTACGATATCTGGCTGATTGAAGATGGCGTGCAGTATCTACCCGCTGAGCAGCGCGGTACACCCCTTTACAGGCTTGCGCCGGAGCGCACGCTGTTTGTGTTTAGTACCGCTAAAGTGCTGGCGGGGGGGCTACGAATTGGCGTACTGCGTGCGCCTAAAAGCTTGCACGAGCGGTTAGCGACAGGCCTTCGCGCTCAGAGTTGGATGGTGCCACCGCTAATGGTCGATGTGGTTTGCCATTGGATTAATCAGCCCGCGGCGGAAAAATTACTTACCTGGCAAACTCAAGAGCTCGCGGAGCGTCAGCAGTTGGCTGCCGAATGGCTAAAAGATTTTTCCTTAAGCGGGCGTTCGCACAGCAGCAATGTATGGCTTGCGCTGCCAGAGGGGAGCCGGGCCGTAGAGCTGTGTGAACGGCTACTGCAGCGGGGCGTTAAGGTCAGCAGCGCAGAGCCCTTTTGTGTCGGGAGCACGCCAGCGCCCCAAGCGATTCGGCTGTGTGTTGGGGCCGCGGCGGATCGCAGTGAACTGATTCAGGCATTGAGTATCGTCGCCGCCTGTTTAACCGAGCGCCCATTAGCCCCTGTCACTTTGTGAATTACTCGTAGCGGTCTTTCCAGCCCTGGTGGCGCACCTGGTCTTTAAGCATTTCGAGGACGTCGTACAGCACCTGCTCGGTGACCCGATTGCTGCCTTCGTCAACCGTCAGCCAGGTGTCGAAGCCGCTGTCGGCGGTGCGCTCCACTAACTGCCTAAACTCATCCGAATGCATGCCTAGCAGCAGCTCATCGACTAGCCGTTGAGCAACGCCGCTGAGTGATGCTTCCATCGCGCTGGTGGCCTGCTGCCCCATGGGCAGGCGATTAAGGCGCTGAATCTCGGGGCTTTCCCGTAGCGTGCGGCTAACTAAATCACTGATTGCCGCCATAATGGATTGGCGGTTGTGCTGGTAGGCTTTGCCGATAGTGCTCTCCAGCCGCTGAGCGATCTCATGAATCAGCTGAGCTTTGCGGGGCATGATCACACGTTCAATCACGCGCTCGGTCAGCGAATCGCTGGCGCGTATCTGCTGCTGTACATTGCCCAATAGACGCAGGGCGATGCGGTCGGAAAGCTCCTCAAGCAGAATGTCGTAATACTTGGCCACAAATTGATAGATGTACCAGTGGGTAACATCAATAAGGCCGAGGCGATGCAGCCGATTGATTAACGATATAACGCGTAAAATACGCAGTAGTCGAAAGCCCGCGAGGGGAATGCAGCCCAGCACATCGTACCAGTGCACGAAGGGGTAGAAAAACCAGCGGTGGTAGCGCCGCTCGGCAATCGCGATTGACCAGCCCAGCAGTACGTCGGCGATAAAAAAGCTGACAAATACCAGGTCGATGGTGATAAAACGGCTATGAATCACGTCATCGTAGAAGGTGTGAAAACCGGGGGCGAGGTTGGCGATGCCCTGGTTAATAGGGTCAAGCAGAAACAGCGAATCAAACAGCAGTAGCGATAGATTAATCACCACTAGCGTCAGGATAAAAAAATCCCAACCAATATGGGCGTATTCAACCGCTTTAGGCAGGTGTGGATAGCGTTCCCTGGCGGGCATACGAACTCCTTGTCGTTGGGTCTTTAATGGGCCTGGGACTGGTAATGCTGCTGGGTCAGCAGTTCCTCTTTTTCTGCCTGTTTGCGTAATTTTTTGCGCAGTGCCGCCTTTTCAAAACGCAGTTCCTGGAGCGGTGTGGCCAACTTGAGCGGCGGTACGCTAGCGGGTTTACCATCAGCGTCCACTGCTACCATGGTGAGGTAGCAACTGTTGGTATGACGGATCAGCTTATTACGAATATCTTCAGCCACGACCTTGATGCCCACTTCCATCGACGAGCGACCAACATGATTAACGCTGGCTAGAAAGGTGACCAGCTCACCGACATGAATCGGCTGCTTAAACAACACCTGATCCACTGACAGCGTCACCACATAGTGGCCCGAATAGCGGCTGGCGCAAGCAAAAGCGACTTCATCGAGCTTTTTAAGAATTGCACCACCATGGACTTTGCCGCTGAAATTCGCCATATCGGGCGTCATCAATACGGTCATGGAGAGTTCATGCTGCCCAGGCAGGGCAGCGTTAGCGCTGATTTCGGCGTCTGTCATTCGGTGCTCCTGCTCCTACGTGAGACCAATAACGGCTGCCCGTTACTCATATGCTTGGCAAACTGAGCGACGGGCAGTCATTGGCGGTTGTTTAAAACCATACCAGACCGACGGAAATAATAATGCCGGTGATAAAAAGCTGAATCAGGCAGAAGCCCATAATATCTTTCGCCTTTAGGCCCGCAATGGCGAGCACCGGGAGTGCCCAGAAGGGCTGTAGCAGGTTAGTCCAGGCATCGCCCCAAGCCACCGCCATGGCAACCCGCGGAATATCAGCTCCTAAGGCCTGAGCAGCCGGTAGCATCACCGGTGCCTGAACTGCCCACTGGCCGCCGCCGGAAGGGACGAATAGGTTGACAATACCCGCGCTGATAAACGACCAGAACGGCAGTGTATTGGTGGTGGCAAAGGAGACCAGCCACTCGGACATGCTCTCTGCTAGCCCGGACTGCACCATAATGGCCATGATGCCAGCGTAAAATGGGAATTGGATGACAATCCCTGCGCCGCCTTTAATCGCTTCGTGCAGGCTATTGAGCAGATTACGCGGCGTGCGGTGCAACACAATGGCTAGGAACAGAAACATAAAGTTAACGACGTTAAGGTTTAAGCCACCACCCCTTAGCAGGAAGTGATCAAGCAAGAACAGCAGCCCCGGCACACCGACCAGCAGGGCGAGGGTAAAGCTATTTTCCAGGCGTTCAGCAGGACGAGTAATGCGGCCAACCGGCTCTGGCTCTTCATTCAGAACATTTGGGTCGACATAGACACTATCCTTCTCATCCGGCAGCATCATGCGGTTTACCAGTGGGATGGCAATAAATAGGCAGGCCACAATAGCGAGGTTGAAGAAGGCGAAAATCGTAGAGCCGGTACCAATCACTCCAATTTGATCGGCGGAAAAATGCCCTTCGGTAGCGATGGTTAGCGGTATTGAGCCTGCCAAACCGCCGTGCCACACCACAAAGCCTGAGTAAGCACTGGCCACTAATAGCCGATAGTCAACGCGGATCAGCCGAGCCAGCTCTTTGGCAAATAGCGCGCCGACCACAAGGCCAAACCCCCAGTTAATCCAGCTGGCCGCCAATGAGACCAGCGTCACTAGGATGATTGCACCGCCAGGGGATTTAGCAGTACCGGCTATTTTCTGCAGAATGCGTTTTACTGGCGGTGAGCTTGCCAGCATAAAACCGGTGACCAGCACCAGCAGCATCTGCATAGAGAACGTCAGCAAGCCCCAGAAGCCATCACCCCAGAAGCGCAGTACTGCCAGCGGTGTTTGCCGCTCAATGGCGATTGCGGCGGCCGAGGCAATTAACGTCAGCAATAGTACGAAAATATACGGGTCGGGGAGATAGCGCTCCACCAGCTTTACCGCCGGTTTTGAGATCATTTTAAGCATGGGATGCTCTCTTTATTCATTATTAGGAAGTGGCTAAGCAAGGTCTTGGAAGTGTAACGGCATAGCTAATATACGGGTGAGTACGGAAATTTTCACGTTGAAGCTGCCCGCTTAATCTTACGTTAGCGTAGTTGAGGTTAATTGCGCCTGTTTTAACGCTAATGGTTTAACCGGTAGGGGCGATGGTAGTGAAAATAGTAGTAGACGATCAGCACCGCCGAGCGCACCAGCGTGAACAGCATAAACGCCAGCCAGAGCCCATGATTGCCCAATCCCTGGGTTAACCACCAAATGGGCAGGTAGGCGGCTAGGCCAATAAAGATACTGTTACGCATTTCACGTACCGCAGTGGTGCCAATAAACACCCCATCAAGGAGGTAGCTCCATACCGCAATCAGCGGCATGACGACCATCCAGGGCAAGTACTGCGCCGCAGTTGCACGCACCTCTTCAAGGCCGGTGAGCAGCGCTATGAGCGCATTGCCGCCCAGCGCGAACAGCAGGGCGGCAGCGCCAGCCGTCCATAATGAAAATCGCGCGGCGGCGCGCACAGTGGCGGCAAATTCCTGCCAATCCTGACGGCCATAGGCGCGCCCAATCAGTGATTCGGCAGCGTGGGCAAAGCCGTCCAGGGCGTAGCTGGTGAGCATGATAAATTGTAGCAGCACAGCGTTGGCAGCAAGCACTGTGTCGCCCTGGCGAGCGCCTTGAGCGGTAAAGAACGCCATGGCAAACAGCAGGCCGAGGGTGCGCACAAATAGGTTGGCGTTGACGTTAAACAGGGCTGTGTAAGCTGCGAGTGCCAGCAGACGCTCGCGCAAAAAATGGCCATCCAGTCGGGTTAGCTGGCGAAGCACCAGGTAGCTGCCAAACGCTAGGGCACTGTAGTCAGCGATTACGCTCGCCCAGGCCACGCCGTTGCTGGTCATTCCCAGACCCACCACAAACCATAAATCCAGCACGATATTAACGCTGTTGGTGAGCAGTAGAATCATTAGCGTAACGCGGGAGTTCTGTTGGCCCAAAAACCAGCCCAGAATGGCGTAGTTGGCGAGCACCGCCGGTGCAGACCAGAGGCGTATATGGGCGTACTCGCGGGCTAAATCGGTCGCTACTTCACTACCATCTAAGAGCCATAAACCGAGCGTAATCAGCGGCGAGGCAAACACAATCAGCAGGCTACCAATCACCAGCGCCATGATCAGCGACTGCCCCAGCAGGTTGCGCACGTCTGTATCGCTCTCGCGCCCCATGGCTTGGGCGACTAGCCCCGTAGTACCCATGCGCAAAAAGCCAAACCCCCAATAGAGGAAGCTAAACAGTGTGGCGCCGAGGGTAACGCCGGCTAAGTAGCGGGAGTCGGGCAAGTGCCCGACAACAGCGGTATCCACCAACCCGAGCAGTGGGACGGTGATATTGGAGAGGATGATTGGCCAAGCAAGGGCCCAAATCCGCATTGGGTTTAGGCGGCAGTGATGATGCGGTACTTCTTCATCAACTGTTCTTGGCTTTCGTGGCGTTCAGGGTCAAGTGGAATGCAGTCCACCGGGCAGACCTGTTGGCATTGAGGTTCGTCATAGTGACCCACGCACTCGGTGCATAGGTTAGGGTCAATGACGTAGATCTCCTCACCGGGGGAGATCGCATCATTGGGGCATTCGGGCTCGCAGACGTCGCAGTTAATGCACTCGTCGGTAATCATCAGGGCCATGGGCATACCTCGCAGATGGCATTAACACTCGGGCTTTGCACGAAAACTGCTTGCGCTCGTCCATACGTTGTTAAAAATCGGCTCAAAATACTCATTTACACCCTGTAAACTCCGTTTTTTCGCCGATTTTTGCCTAGTCTGGCCTTCGCTCAGCGACTTTTCGTACAAACCCCTAAGGTATCAATAGCAATACCTGAGTGTTTTACTCAACAATGGCGTTGGTTAGCTAGTGTAGTGGTTACGCAGCGCTTCGGCGACCTGAGGATGCACCAGGGGGGAAATATCGCCGCCAAGCTTGGCAATTTCGCGCACGATGGTTGAAGAGATATACGAATTTTCTACCGCGGGGGTTAAAAACACGCTCTCCAGCTCCGGGTTTTGTGCGCGGTTCATATTGGCCAACTGCAGCTCGTACTCAAAGTCAGAGACCGCGCGCAGGCCGCGCAGAATGATTGTCGCACCCTGTTCGTGCATCATGGTTGTGAGCAGGGTCGAGAAGCCGATCACCTCAACGTTGGGCAGCGGCGCGCAGACCGCTTTCACTAAGCTCATGCGCGTTTCCAAGTCGAGGTGGGGGCTTTTGCCAGGGCTTGCCGCCACCGCGATGACCACTTTGTCGAACATCCGTGCGCCGCGCTCGATCAGGTCAAAATGGCCATTGGTGATAGGGTCGAAGGTGCCGGGGTAGACGGCGATATTCAGTTTGCGCGTGGTCATTCCTCGCTCTCCTCGTCCAGGCAGCCAAACGGGTTATCGCTGGTTAAGGAGACGGCGTGGTCGTAACCGGGGATATGAATCCGGTCAGCGTGAATATCCAGCTCTGGGCCCTCCAGCACCGCTTCACCAAACTGATAGCGTGGAGCGTAGTGGCCACGGTCTGCCTGGGCCAAGTAGGCCGCTGCCGCTTCGCGGGTGGTTTCGCGACGGGTTTTCCAGGAGTTCACCGCCGCCGCGCCGTGGCGCTGCGTCAGCAGGCGTTCGGTCACCGCAGGTGAAAGCACCACGCCGGTGGCGTTGTTGCCGCCGAAGCCCTTGGCGTTAATAAAAGCAGCGTCCGCGCGAAAAGTTTGTGCCGTTTGAGAAAAGCGCAGCCGCTCAGCATAGACATCGTCAGCCACCGTATCCAGCGTGGGAATGCCCGGCAGCAAGTCGTGGGCAAAACTACCCAGTGCGCTCGCCAACTGGTCGCCCGCCGCGGAGCCTTGTGAGTGGCCAATAAAGGCTTTAATCGCCACTACGGGCCAGTCGCTAATGCCGTTGGCGCGGGCAATTTCGTCGAACACATGGGATTCGGTAATGCGGTTTTTGGGTGTGCTGGTGCCGTGAGCGTGCAAAAAGCTGCGCTCTTTAAGGGATTTTTCTCCCAGCATATCGCGCACCAACGCAGTCGCTTTGCCGAGGGTGATGTAGTTGCCGATGCCCGGCGCCGAAATCGAGCGCTTGTAGCCATCGGCATTAACGAACACATCAGGCACCGCTCCGAGAATATCCGCGCCGACTTCCAACGCTAGGGCATCGTCCATCAGCAGCACGAACTGGCTGGCTTCCGCCATGGTAAAGCCACAGTTGCGCGCAAACGGACGGCAGGCGCGCTGATAATCGCTGTCGGTGAGCAGCTCCAGAGCATCCAGGGCTTTCAGACCAGCGTCGTCAGCTAGCGCACCCATGGCCCGGAAACCCTCGATGATTTCCGGGGTGATGGGAGCGTCTGCAGTACCCACCATCACCACACGACGGCGTCCGGCGCGAATGTCATCAATACCCAGGCGCAGGTTATAGAGAAAGCTGGCACAGGCGCCTAACGCTGCGCCTGTGCCACCTACGCTACCCAGTACATAGGCATTCAAAAAGTCGGCGGGCATCTGACCATAGCCCAGAGGCATTTGCTTGGAGGTGGCGCGTTGACCACTCACCAGGCTTTTCAGTAAGCCGCCCCAGCCTTGATCGTCTAGCTGTCCAATGGAGTTCCCGGCGTACACGGCAATATGATCCGGATTTAACTGTTGGCGCAGCGTCTCCCAAGAAAGACCGCTGGCGCCCAGGCAGTCGCTGGCACCAAATACCGCCAGCGATAGCCCGCGGGGGTGGTGCACGCTGCGGTAGAGGTTTGCGGGGTCAAAGCCGCTGGGTAGCTGGGCCGCCGCGCGTACCTTGGGTAACTGCGCGTCGGGAAGCAGTACCTCTAACACCCCTGCAGGTACGCTCACCTCTACCTCGCGGACATCAATGTCGCGCACCTGCCAATCCTCCGGCAGGTGTTCGGGTAACTGGCGGCGGCGCAGGGTAAAGCGTAGCGGCTCGGCCAACTGCATACTGGCTTGCCGGTTTGACGGCATGCCAGGGTCGAGAAAGCGTGGGTCTTCGTTGCGTCGGATCAGGGTGTGGTTCAGCACCTGATCGCGCAGCGACTGCGCTGGGGCCTCTACGGGCTGACCTTGACTATCGTGCCACCCCTCTTCGGAGTGCTCGACTAGACGCATAAGCGCGGCCAAGCCTTCCAGTGTCTGGCGTTGCTGGTCAGCAGGAAGGGCATCAAGCACGGTGCGGCGGAAGGCCTGATGGCCAGAGGTTCTGCCAGCGGGATTGATGCCGCCCATGCCGACAATCACCGGTAAGTGTGACAAGCCGGGTTCCTCGTGGTGCGGTGGTGGTAATAACAATTATCGGCAAAAGTACTCGGTATATGATGCCTAGTACCATGCGCTTAATAAGTACGCTAAGAAGCACGTTATGCGTGATCATAGCACCGGCTGAGCAACGGCGTCATGCCGCGAGCGTTCGAGACTGATAGAATCACGCTTTTCAGCCGAGTAATGGCATGCAGCATACTTCTCGACCAGTGGTTTCTAATCAGCCAGGCCCACATCAGGATCTCGCCCGACGAGTGAGCCGAGCGTTAACGCATCCGCTACGTAAACCAATCGCCGAACACACGCAGCGCAGTTTCGCCCTGGCGGCAGAGTGGTTCGTGGGCCGTCAGGCACCGTTGATACTCGATTCGGGCTGTGGCGTGGGGATATCGACCCGCCAACTGGCGGTGCAGTTCCCTGCCCATGCGGTAATCGGCGTGGATCGCAGCGAGGATCGTTTGGGGCGCGACCACGGCCAGTTGCCTGACAATGCGCTGCTGGTAAGAGCGGATCTGGTCGACTTTTGGCGCTTGGCCTATCAGGCTGGCTGGGCGCCAGAGTATCACTTTCTCCTTTATCCGAACCCTTATCCCAAGGCGGGGCACCTAAAAATGCGCTGGCATGGCCATGCGGTTTTACCCACACTGTTGGCGCTTGGCGGGTATCTTGAGTTGCGCTCCAACTGGTCCCTCTACGTTGAAGAGTTTGCTTTGGCAGTGGCACAGGTAACCGGCAAACAAGCAGCGGTGACTGAAATTGCGCCTAAAGGGGACTATTTAACCCCTTTCGAAGCTAAGTATGCTCAGAGTGGCCAGGTTCTGTGGCGTTTATGCGTTGAGTTGGAGCGAACATGACGTTTGTCTATTTGGTGTTGGCGATTGTGGCCGAAGTGATCGCCACGAGCGCCTTAAAAGCCTCCATGGGCTTCACGCGCCCGCTACCCAGCGTGGTGGTGGTAGTGGGTTACGGGTTAGCTTTTTATTTGCTCAGCCTGGTGCTGCGCACGCTGCCGGTAGGGGTTGCCTATGCGATTTGGGCAGGCCTGGGCATTGTGCTGGTCACCTTGGTCGGCATAGTGGTATTCGGTGAAAAGCCTGATTTGCCGGCGGTGATAGGAATTAGTTTGATAGTAGCAGGCGTGGTCATGCTGCAAATGTTTTCAAAAATGAATGTGCATTGAGGAGCTGTAATGGGGTGTTTTTTTGCTGTTAAGCGCATGCAGCGCTGGTCGCTGGTGACAGGTGTAGCCACACTGGCGCTGTGTGCCAGCACCAGTCTGTTCGCCGATTTCAATCGCCTGGGCCAACTGCAGAGCAAAGGCTTTTCGATTAGCGCGGAAGCACGCCTTTTGGATGCCGATGCAGGCGCCAATGCGTTGTTGGGCAGCATCACCCCGGATCGACAGCTGTCGCCCGCTTCGGTCACTAAAGCCTACTTGTCGGCGGCGGCGCTAAACCGTTTTGGCCCCCAGCACCGCTTTACCAGCCAACTGGTCAGCTCCGCTAGCATTGAAAATGGGGTGTTACGCGGTGACTTGGTGTTTGAGGGCGGCGGGGACCCGGGCCTAACCACTGAGAACCTTTGGCGCTTGGTGCAGCGTTTGCACTTAGCCGGGGTGCGTGAGGTAGAGGGGGCGTTGGTGGTCAGCCAGTGGCGCTTTGGGTCAGTGGACTGTATTACCACGGATCGCTGTAATGCCCTGACTCGGGTTGCCAATGCCTATAGCGCGCCGCTCTCCTCAGCTGGCGTTAACTTTGGTAGCTGGTGCGTTAATGTCGCACCAGCGACGAACGCGGGTGAGCCCGCCCAAGTGGGGCTATGCGATAGCCAGACGTCGCTGATCACCATTGATAACCAAGTAATCACCCGCCCCGCCAATAGCGGTACTGAGATTAGCGCTGAACGAATTACCGATGAGCGTGGCGACGTGATGCGCTTGACGGGGCAGATCTCCACCAATGCCACTGCACGCGATGTCTACCGTGGCGCAGGGGATGCCGCCGAAACAACCGCGCAAGTCCTAATGGGCATGTTGAACCAGGCGGGTATACAGGTGCGCGAAGCGTGGCGCGTTAGCTCGTCTCAGCCGCCTAGCAGCGCCCAGCGTCTGGCGGCGGTGGACAGCCAGCCACTGCAAGAGCTATTGCTGCGCATCATGAACTACTCCAATAACTATATGGCCGATGTGCTGGCGCTGGATCTCGTCGAGACACCCCAGGCACAGCTACGCCAGGCGGGCCAGGCGATTGAAACTTACGCCCACAGCCTGCCCGGGCACGGGCCGTTAACATTGTATAGTGGTAGCGGACTGACCACTGAAAACCGCACATCGGCCCAGGGCGTTAACGTAATGCTGGAGGACATGTTTCGTCAAAGTAGCCTGTTTCCCAGCTTTGTGGCGGCCTTTCAGTCACCCGCTAACGGGGTAATGCGCTTCATTCGGCGAGGTTCCTCCACGTTTCAAAACAATGTCATGATCAAAACCGGCACGCTTAACCAACCTTTTGCAGTACGCGCCGCGGCGGGCTATTTTCGCACTGCGCAAGGGCGCTGGGGGGTGTTTAGTGTCATGGTCAATGGTAACGGCAGTACGCCTTATTTAAGCTGGACTGAAGTGCTGGATCCGTTGTCACAGGATCTAGAAGCAATGATGTTAGCGAATTGAACAAACTCTACGCTCACAAGGTGAGGCGATCTGCATGAAACCTGGGCATACCGGTTTAACACATTTGGTTCACTCCACACGCTATTCGTGGAAAGGCCTGAAAGCGGCGTTCAGAAACGAGGCGGCTTTCCGTCAAGAGGTCGGCATTACGGTAGTACTGCTGCCGCTTGCCTGGTGGATCGGTGAAGGACCTATCAGTTGGCTACTGCTAGTGGGTAGTCTGTTTTTTGTACTGATAGTGGAGCTGCTTAATAGTGCGATTGAGAACGTGGTGGATCGGATTGGTACCGAGCACCATGAGCTTTCAGGGCGGGCCAAGGATATTGGTTCGGCGGCGGTGATGCTGTCGCTGATCATGGCCGGGCTTACCTGGGGGCTATTGGGCTGGGAAAAATTCTTTAGCTAAGCAGGTAATTGAAAGCGAACGTTTTTGACGCGCTGTCAGCGAGGTAGTTATGCAAGTGAACGACGATTTCTTACCGTTGTCGACGCTGCCAGCGTCGTTACATACCGCCACCCAATCCGCCTGGAAGCGGCTACGCGAGGCGCTTGCTCAAGCCGATAATGTCGCCGAGATGACCAAGCAGGAATTGCCTTCCAGTAATTGGCAAGGGCTTTCGGAGCAGCGTCGCGAGGCGCTTGCTAAAGTATTGACCATCTCGACCTTCGCGCTGGATACCTTGGTTCGCTACCCCCAGTGGTTGGCCGAGTTGGATATTGCCGGTGAGTTGGACGTAAACCCAGGTCGAGATGAGCTGGCTAGCTGGCTGAGTGAGTCACTTGAGAGTGCCGAAGACGAAGAGGCGATGCAGCGGGTAATCCGCCGTTTTCGTCGCAAGCGTATGCTGGGGATTATCTGGCGTGACCTTAACCGTGCCTCTGGCCATAGCATGTGGAGTACCGCCACGGCGGTGTCTGAGCTTGCCGAAATATGCTTGGAAGCGGCATTAACCTGGCTTGAACGTTTTTACGCGCCGCGTTGGGGCTTACCTGCCCCACGTAAAGACGGCACGCCCCAGCGTCTGGTGATTCTGGGTATGGGCAAACTAGGTGCTGGGGAGCTGAACCTCTCTTCCGATATCGATCTGATCTTTGCCTTCCCTGAAAAAGGTGAGACGCAAGGTGGGCGCAAACCGTTAGAGCACCAGGAATACTTTACCAAGCTGGGGCAAAAGCTGATTGCCGCCCTGGATGCCATGACCGCCGATGGCTTCGCCTTCCGTGTCGATATGCGCTTGCGGCCTTTGGGCGACGGCGGGCCGCTGGTGGGCTGTTTTGCCATGCTCTCTAGCTACTACCAGGATCAAGGCCGCGAATGGGAGCGTTACGCCATGCTCAAGGCGCGCCCGGTCGCGGGGGATCTGGACGCGGGCGATGAGCTGTTGGCCGGGCTGCGCCCCTTTGTGTATCGCAAATACCTGGATTTTGGCGCCATTGAGTCGCTGCGTGAACTGAAAGCGATGATCAACCGCGAAGTGAAGCGCAAAGGCATGCAGAGCAATATCAAACTTGGCTCCGGCGGCATTCGTGAGGTTGAGTTCGTCGTGCAGGCGTTCCAACTGATTCGCGGCGGCCGCGATACGGAGCTGCAGGTGACATCGCTAAAAACGGCGCTCAATCGTTTGCCCGAGCTGGGCCTGTTGCCGCAGGAAGTGGTCGATGAGCTGCTGCCTGATTATGCTTTTCTGCGCGATGTCGAACACGCTCTCCAAGCACTGGAAGACCGTCAGACACAGACCTTGCCCAGCGATGATGCTGATCGTGAACGGGTAGCCTTCGCCATGGGGCATGAAGATTGGCCGGGGTTGATAGCCCAGCTTGACGAAGTGCGCGAGCGGGTGCGCCAACACTTTGATGCCGTGATTGCCGACCCCGAAGAGGATGTCGATGAGGCCAACGATGATAGCCAGCTTGGCTTGGCTCAGTGGCGGCTTATTTGGCGCGGCGAGTTAGAAGTGCAGGAGGCCAGCGCGTACCTGGCCGAGGCGGGTTTTAACGAGCCAGAAAAAGCCTTGAAGCGGCTGCATAGCCTTTATCATTCTCGGCAAGTGCAAAGCATGCAGCGGATTGGCTTCGAGCGCTTGGATGCGTTAATGCCGCTGCTGTTGGATGCGGTGGCGGGCAATGAAGCACCGGATACCGCGCTTGAACGGGTACAGCCGCTGATTGAGGCCGTACTGCGGCGTACAGCTTACCTTGCGCTGCTGCGCGAAAACCCCCAGGCGCTCGAACACCTGATGCGCTTGTGCGCCGCGAGCCCCTGGATAGCTGAACAGCTGTCGCGTTATCCCATTCTGCTCGACGAGCTGCTGACGCCAGAAACGCTGTATACCCCCGCCGATAAAGCGCGCCTTGCCGATGAGCTGCGCCAAACGCTGAATCGTTTGCCAGAGGATGATGAAGAGGCCCAGCTAGAGGCATTGCGCGTTTTTAAACACGCTCAAACCCTGCACGTAGCGGCGTCGGATATCGTGGGTACTCGGCATCTAATGAAAGTAAGCGATTACTTAACCTATATCGCCGAAGTCATTCTCGATGCCGTGTTGGCGATGGCGTGGAAGCATATTACCCGCAAGCACGGTGTTCCTGAGGGGCTGAATGCCGGGGAAGCGGCTTTTCTGATCGTTGGTTACGGCAAACTGGGCGGCATTGAGCTGGGCTACAGCTCCGATTTAGATCTTGTTTTCCTTCACGATAGCGATGGTCAGGGCACAACTGATGGTCCACGACCCATTGATACGCCAGTGTTTTTTACCCGTCTGGGACAGCGTATTATTCACCTGCTCACCGCGGTAACGCCCACCGGCACGCTGTATGAAGTGGATATGCGCCTGCGGCCTTCGGGTAATTCAGGACTATTGGTGACATCGCTTAAAGCCTTTGCCGAGTATCAGCGTCAGAATGCCTGGACCTGGGAGCACCAGGCATTGGTGCGCGCCCGGGTGGTGGCGGGTAGCGATTCGCTGGCCGAGAAATTCAGTCAGTTACGGGGCGATATTCTAGGTGGTGAGCGAGATAAAGCTGCACTGCGCGAAGAGGTGGTCAAGATGCGTCAGAAAATGCGCGACCATCTGGGCAGTAAAACCACCAGCAATACCTTTAACGTCAAACACGATGCGGGCGGTATGGTGGATATCGAGTTTCTCTGCCAATACGCGGTGTTAGCGCTTGCTCACCAAACGCCTGCGTTACTTACCTACAGCGATAATATCCGCATTCTAGAGAGCCTGACCGAGAGTGGGCACTTACCAGCTGAAGAGGCAGAGCGTCTTCGCGAGGCTTATCTGGCTTATCGCAGCGCTACGCACCGAGCGGCGCTCACCGGTCAGAAAGCACTCAGCGATGGTGAGGAATTCCGTGCGCATCGCGATATAGTCACCGCGCTCTGGCAGCGCTTTCTTGAACCTTCCACCGCCGATAACCGCTAGTCAGACGGTAACCAGGACGCAACAGTGATAACAAGGAATAGGGCTGGGCGGTCCGTATGATTGGACATATTCTGGCCACGCTATTGCCAGTATTTTTAATCGCTGGCTGTGGCGCAGCCTATGGGCGCTACCGTACACCGGATATTCGCAGTCTCAATACCCTCAACATGGAGCTGTTCGTTCCGCTATTGGTGTTCGCCGTGCTGGCTGACCGGCAAGCGCCGTTAGCTGAGTACGCCTGGCTGGCCACGGCAGCGATAGCAGTAGTGCTGGGGTCGGGGCTTGTACTTTGGCCGCTGGCAAAGTGGCTAAAGCTGGATAGCAAAATCTTCCTTCCGCCGATGATGTTCAACAATGCGGGCAATATGGGCGTACCGCTGCTGGTGTTGGCATTTGGTGCTGAGGCGCTTCCTGCGGCGGTGGTGGTGTTTATCGTTGAAATGCTGCTGCACTTTTCGGTGGGGCTTTACATGCTTAACCCGCGCACTTCGCTATGGCGAATGCTGCGCATGCCAATTGTACTCGCGAGTCTGGCGGGTTTAGCGGTGAATATCAGTGGCCTGCCGCTGCCTGGCTGGCTGCTGGAGGCGATGCATATGCTAGGCGGGGTATGTATTCCGCTAATGCTGTTTGCGTTAGGGGTGCGGCTCTTGGAGATCGACTTTAGCGATTGGCGTATGGGGATACTGGGGGCGGTGCTGTGTCCGCTTTCCGGATTAGTAATTGCTTTGCCGTTGATGTGGCTACTGCCACTAAATGCGCTTCAGGCGGCGGTGCTGCTGGTATTTGCGGCACTGCCGCCTGCGGTGTTGAATTACTTGGTCGCAGAGCAGTATAAGCTGGCGCCACAAAAAGTGGCTTCGCTGGTGCTGATTGGTAACCTGGGCAGTCTGGTCGTTATGCCGCTGACCTTGGCCGCGGCATTTACCTGGGTTTACGCGCCGCTGTAACAAAGTATACGGCACTAGGTGGCGCGAAAAAGTGACTAACGGGTTAATTAACGATCATCTTTAACTTCATAGCTGCCTTCCAAGACATCCTGATGACCAGGACGGTTTTGCGCAGACGTATGCGGGGAAGCATGTCCGTGAGAATGCCCTTGAGAATATCCCCCACCTATATCCTGTGCCTGCTGGGCGCGCATCTGCTCCATACGCTTTTTCATTTTATGGCGCATAAACGGCATCATTGCCCAGCCAATCAGCAGGAAAAACAGGCCGAGTACCACGCCGACTATCATTAACGCGCCAAACGCCAGCCACGTGAGCAGCAGCTTCAAGCTGCCCGCCACTCCGCTGGGTTGAGTTTGCGCAGCACGGGCGCGCCATTGGTTAGCCGCTTGCCATGCAGCGTTGCGTTGGTCGCGATTCATCTGTGGCATGAGAGCCTCCATCGGTTATTCGCACCCATTGGAACACAGTAGCTCTAGCAAGTTCACTGCTTGGCCACAGTGCGATTAGATTTTTCAACTGTTACCATTAAGCTGTACAAGGCAAGTTTAGTTGTACAAGCATGCGCTTAATACGCAGTGCTTACCTAAACAGAGCTCATTTAACAGGACGGTTATATGGCGAATCATGGAGGCAAGTCGGTATTCATCGCATCGGTGGTGATTATTTTTGGCTTGGTAGTTGTGGGGGCGTCATTTCCTGAAGGATTTGCCAACGTTGCAGAGGGCGCACTGACTACTGTTACCGGGCTATTCGGGTGGTTTTATCTATTTTCGGTTTTTGGTTTTGTCATTTTTCTGTTTGGTCTGGCGCTAAGCAAGTATGGCAAGGTGCGCTTAGGCCCCCAGGACAGTCGACCCAACTATACATTCTTTTCGTGGATCAGCATGCTGCTGGCCGCAGGCTTTGGTGTCGGACTGGTCTTCTATGGCATGGCGGAACCCATGTTTCACTTCATTGAGCCGCCCTATGGCGACAGAACCGCCGAAACCGAAGCGGCCGCCCGCTACGCTATTCAATACAGCTACTTTAACTGGGGGATACACCAGTGGGCAGCTTTCTCGATTGTCGGTTTGATCATTGCCTATTTTCAGTTCCGAAAAGGGCAGGCAGGACTGGTGTCGTCCGTACTGTCATCGATAACGGCTAAGAATCCTAAAATTCGTCCTTACGCTTCCTGGCTGGATGTATTTGCCGTGGTCGCCACCGTAATGGGGGTGGCTACCTCGTTAGGGTTAGGCGTGCTGCAGATGAATGGCGGTTTAAACGCTGTGTTTGGCCTGCCGGAGAACGGTTTCTGGCAGTTTGTGATTCTTTTCGTGATGTTCTGCGCCTATATGGCTTCTACCTGGTCGGGTTTGGATAAAGGCATTAAACGCCTCTCTAACCTTAATATGATTTTATGTATCGGGTTGATGCTGTATGTGCTGTTCACTGGCCCCACCGTGGCGATATTAGAGACCATCACGGTGGGGATTGGCGATTATCTGCAGAATTTTATCGGCATGAGCCTGCGCATTTCTCCCTATGGTGATAATGAGTGGGCAAGCAACTGGACGATTTTCTATTGGGCCTGGGTGATTGCCTGGTCGCCGTTTGTAGGTACCTTTATTGCCCGGGTATCAAGGGGTCGTACCATCAAAGAGTATGTGTTTGGGGTGCTGTTCGTACCGCCGCTGCTGGCCTGTTTATGGATTGGCGTATTCGGTGGCGCGGCGCTGCACATGGAGTTGAACGGTACCGATATCGGTCTTGCTGCCGCAACCCAGGATAATATAACCGTCGCACTGTTCGAGATGTTTGAGTTGATGCCCTTTACCGGCGTGCTGTCGGTCGTTGCGATGCTGCTGATCTTTATTTTCCTGGTCACCTCCGCTGACTCGGCCTCGTATATCGTGGCGCAAATGACCGATAATGGTTCGATCAATCCGCCGCTCTATAAGCGCGTCATTTGGGGTGTGCTGATCGCCGCTATTTGCCTGACGTTAATTGCCTCAGGTGGCTTAACGGGGCTGCAATCGGCTTCGGTGCTGTCGGCACTGCCGTTCACCTTTATCTTGTATATGATGGTGTTCGTATTAGTTCAGGAACTACGCGCCGACCGCAAGGCGATGCTAACGCAGCTTTATCGCCGCCATGGCGAAACGCCGGTGGGTGCGGACGCCTTTGAAGCCGAGCTGTTAGGTGAAGAAGAGCGCTTGCGCCGTGCACCGAGTGTGGTCAATCGGCGCATTAATAGTTAGCATCAGTCATCAGCACTAATAAAAAGTAACCAAGCTTTCGATTGCGGGGCAAGGTAGTTGGGGAGCAGCGACACATGAAGCGAAAATGCTGATGGCGCGGCAAGGGCGCCATGGAGCGACACGACGGCAGGCTAAAGGAGTTGCTTTCGATCGCTGGCTAGATAGGGTAGTCACAGTAGCGGTGCTAACGGCGATGATCATTGGTCTGGCTGCTGTGGCCGCTCACTGGCTGCTTTAAAGTACCAGCTCTGTGCAATATGTGTGCTTAACGCCCGGCTTAACGCCCGGCTTTATGCCGGGCGTTTGCGTGTTTCGACCCGGTTTCGGCCCAGCCGTTTGGCGTGGTAAAGGTGCTGGTCGGCACGCTCAATCAGCGCTTCAGCACTAATTGATAAGCCGGGCGACATGCTGGCAACACCCATGCTAACGGTAAGCTCTGAATGGGTGCTTGAAAAAGCATGAGGAATGGCCAGTGACAGCACTGCTTCGCGCAAGCAGTTGGCAACGCCCACAGCGTCGTCATGATCCTGACCTGGCAGTACACAGACAAATTCTTCGCCGCCGTAGCGGGCGAGTAAATCCCTGGCGGGGGCAATGCACTGATTGAGCGCTTTTGCTACGGCGCGCAGGGTGTCGTCGCCCATGGCGTGCCCATAATGATCGTTAAACTCCTTAAAGTTATCGATATCGATAAAAATCACCGATAGCGGCTGCTGGGTTTGCTGCGCCAAGTGCCAGTGTTGTTGATAAAACTCATCGAAGTGGCGTCGGTTCGCCACGCCCGTCAAGCCATCCATATTAGAGAGATGATGGAGCTGGTCGCGCTGCTCCAAGCCTTGCTGAAACGCGTTTAACAAATGATCCAAACTATCCACCAGATGCCCTAACTCATCATGCTGATGTCCTCGCAACATTGGCTTGGGCCACTGGCCGGGACGATTGGGATCGGTTTGGGCAATAGCTGCGTGTACCTTGAGCAATGGGCGAGTAATAAATAGATGAAAAAAAGCGATCACCACTAGGCTTAAAATAAACGCCTCTAAAATACTCACCCCGACCACCGTGTAAATACGCGCGAGGAACTGCTGGGTTAAGTAGCCTTCTGCCAGCATCAGCTCAATCTCGCCGACGACCGCTTCCGGCATGTCGCTGCCCATGTAGTAGGCGAGGTCGGTTTGGTGGTGCAGTATATCGCCAAATAAATATTGGCTGAGCCAAGTCGAATCAGCCTGTTTTGGCCTCTCAAATTCAGCCAGAGCGCGCCCAAAATCGTCACGAATCGACACCCATGCGACCTCGTCAGCATTAAATAGCCCATAGGCGATTTGGTGGGCGAGGTCGGGGTTAAGCTGGAAAGCGGCCTCTGCTGCGGCGCCGTTAACGACCGCCAACTGTTGAGTAATGCGTTGCTCGGTTTCCTGGCGCATATTGGTAGCGTGGCTGAGAAGTTCAATACTTCCTGCTACACCACTAATCAGCATAGCAATGAGCAGGGTGAGTAGCGCTTGCTTAGTGGTCAGGCTGCCTTTTTTAGGCGCGACGCCAGTGGTCAACATAGGAAAGCGAGGGCGGGGACTTATCACTGGCTCTCCCCCTGCAGGGCATCCAGCTGGGCTTGCAGTCGCTCCAGCAGTGCTTTCGAAACGTTGAGGTGGCAGGCGAGATAAAGCGGTGCGCGATAAAAAGTAAATAAATGCGCTAGCGCGATGTCCTGTTCATGTGCCATAAATTCACCGGTTGCTTTGCCTGTCACAATCACATCTAGTAGCCCCGCCTTTAAACGCGCGATATTTTCTCGCTCCGAAGGAGCAAGTAGCACATTAATGCCGCTATCAGCGACGTAATCGCCTATGGCATCTTCCCTAAAACTGCCCACTCGCCAAGCGTTCAGCCCGGAAAGTGAATCAACATTGAGCCCACGCTCGGCTAAACTGAACGCTGCCCATTCATTGTCGACCAGTGGCCCCACCCAGTGAAACAGCGCTTCACGCTCAAGGGTGCGGGTGGTGGAGTAGACGCAATGGTTCTCCCTTAAGCGTGCTTCGGTGTAAGCGCGTGCCCAAGGCAGCAGCCGAAAATTAGCCTCTATGTCAGCTTGGCGAAGCGCATCACGTAGCAGTCGCGTCGCACTACCGATTATTTGCCCTTGGTCGTCCGAATAATTGAACGGTGGATACTCTTCGGTATTGATCGTCAGCGGCATCGCATGAAGTGGCAGACTGCAGCTACCGATAACGGTGATCAGGGCAACGCCCATGCAGTATTGCCATCGGCGAGTTAGGTCGTTAGCCATCGTCAACTACCTCTCGACTCGTCCCGCTTGCACCCTGTTTAAGGCCTGCTGCATCAGCGCTACCAGACGTGGATCCGTGGCTTTGTTGATGGCAAAGTATAGCGAAGATTCGCTGAGGGTGTGTGTGGGGGTTAAAATATCTTTAGGATAACCTTCTGACTCCGCTATCCAGCCAGCCACATTCTGACTGTAAGCCCATAGGTCAACTCGCCCGCGGGTTAGCATATTGAGTGCGCTTCGGTTATCAATAGCGGATACGAGTAAGTGCTCAGGATAGCCAGCTTCCAACAGTGCCTGGGCACCGATATCTTCCCGAATGACCGCTACGGTCAGGCCGCGATCAATCGCTTGAGCCAAAGAATCAACCACAATCGGTGCGTCGCGGTGGGCTAGCAGTACGACCCGGTCTTGAGCAATCGGCCCCACCCAGTGGAAATTGACCTCTCTTGAGGGCGTACGCGTAGTGGAAAATAGCACCGTATTAGGTTGGCTGCGCGCCAGCTCATAGCCGCGAATCCAAGGGTAGTGACGGACGTCATTACGGCTTAATGGTGTTTCTGTCGCTGCAAAAATAGCCTCCAACAAATCAATCGATATCCCGGTTAATTGCTGATTATCGATATAGTTATAGGGCGGGTACTCTTCAGTAATAAAGGTTAATGCCGCCAAGGTGTCGGGCTCATCAGCCTGTCCGCTTGCGACGATTGCCAGCCAGAGGCATAGCGTGGCCATCAACCTGGTTAAGGGTTGTCGGTACACTGGCCGTAGAGATGGCTGGGCTAATCCCATCGCAGTTCTATCCGTATTACTGATCAATCAATCAAACTTAGAGCAACGCTGGTCGGCTGTCATCTCTAATCTGCCAACGCAAGCCGTGGCGCCTTGGCGGTTCTATCTGCTAGCCTTACGGCTTCCCCTGTGAGAGAAAACTAATGCTGCCTGCTAACACTGCTAAGGCGACGGATGGCTACGCATCGCGTCGAGAAATTTTCGGCTGGGCGATGTTTGATTTTGCCAACCAGGCCTACACGCTTTTGATTATTACCGTGGTATTTGGCGAGCTTTTCACCACAGTCATTGTGGGGGATCGGGGCGATAATTTCCGGTTGGCCAACTTTTTGTGGAGCCTGGCCCTGGCGATTAGTTATCTAATGGTGGTGATTACCGCGCCGTTGTGCGGAGCGGTGATGGATTACCGGGCGGAGAAAAAACGCTTTCTGCTGATTAGTTATCTCGCCACCGTGGTCACTACGGGCATGCTCTACTTCGTTGAGCCGGGCTATGTCGTTATCGGCTTGTTATTGATCGTGCTGTCTAACTACGCGTACTCCATGGGGGAGTCATTTATTGCTGCATTTTTACCTGAACTTGGGCCGCCGCAGTCGCTGGGCAAAATTTCTGGCTTTGGTTGGGCGCTCGGCTACATCGGTGGACTGTTTGCGGCAGGTTTTACCCTGGTGGTGCTAGGCGAGGCCAGCGCGGAAAACTTTGAGCGCATACGCTGGGTGGGGCCCTTTGCGGCCGGCTTTTTTCTGATTACCGCTATTCCTACGTTTTTATGGCTAAAAGAGCGAGGCACCCCTCAGCCCCGTGGCGTCTCTTATCGGCATATTGCCCTGAACCGCGTCACCACCACCCTTCACGAGCTGCGCTATTTTAAAGATCTGACGGTATTTTTGATTTCACTGCTGTTCTCGATGGCCGGCGTCTACATCATCATCGCGTTCGCCTTTATTTATGGTGCTCAAGTGATCGGCTGGGATGAAAGCGTACGTAATATCATGTTTATTATTGTCCAAGTGACCGCTGCAGCAGGGGCTCTGGGGTTTGGCTGGATACAGGATCAGCTAGGTGCCAAGCGAACGTACCAAATGACCCTGGCGCTATGGGTGTTGGCGATTATTGCTATCTGGGCAACGCCGGAGATGACGCAGTGGGTAAACGGGCAGTTTGACCTGCAGTGGCAGGCACAGTACGTATTTTTGATAGTCGGCTGCCTGGCGGGGCTTAGCCTGGGTTCCAGCCAATCTGCCAGCAGGGCTCTGGTGGGGCTATTTTCACCCTTGGAGAAATCAGCCGAGTTCTTCGGCTTCTGGGGGCTGGCGAATAAGTTGGCAGGGGTGTTGGGGATCGTCATGCTGGGGGTGTTGCAGACGCTGGTTGGTTTGCAAGCGTCTATTCTATTATGTGTTGCCCTGTTCGTTATCGCGATGCTGATTTGCGCCAGGGTCAACGAGCGCCGTGGTCGGGAGGCGGCGCTCGCCTGGGAAGCCAACAGCTATAGCAACACTAATAACGCTAACGAGGCATCCTTACCTCGGTGAGGTGGAGCATGGCAACGCACCTGGCAGGTCAAACAGCGCAACGCGGTGGTATCGTTATGATGCTGCTGTTTTGGGTGCTGTTAATGGCGGTGGGCACTTGGTGGATTCACGGTGGTCTCGAAGAGATGATGCGCCCGAACGCGAATATTGTGCATACGCTACCTGCAGGTGAGCCGGTTACCTTAAAACGTAACCGGGCAGGGCACTTTGAAGCGCCGGGACGCATCAACGGCACGCCGGTGACCTTTTTGCTCGATACTGGCGCCACCTATGTCGCCATACCGGTCGATTTGGCTAGCGAGTTAGGCCTAAAACCGGGACGCCGCGCTTGGTTCAATACCGCCAATGGTCGAGTTGAAGGTACTTTAACCGAACTCGATGAGGTTTCTCTGGGCGGTCTAAAAGTGCAGAATGTGCAGGGGTCTATCAGCCCCGGCATGGAGCGTGACACCGTTCTACTCGGCATGAGCTTTTTAAATTTATTGTCGATTGAAATACAGTCGGGTGAGATGGTGTTGAGCCTTCCCGAGCAGTGAGTTCGGCTTGTGAATGTGCCACTGATATGATTGTCTAAATTAATACGAGTGCCAACATGCTAAGGAGTTGCTATGGGCATTGAAGTAGGTGGTTTATTAGGGCTAATTTGGCTCATCATTGTGATCTGGGCCATTGTGAAAGTAGCCAAAAGCGGCGCGGGTGGTCTTGCTAAGCTGATATGGATCCTGGTGCTGCTGTTTTTCCCGTTAGTCGGCTTAATTGCATGGTTTCTGTTTGGGCCCAAAGGGTAGCCGCTGAAAAGCAAAGTTGTTGAAAAGCCCGCCTCGTGCAATTGCGTCAAAATGTGTAGTCGAAAAAAGTAGTTGTAAAAAAGTAGCTAAGTAAAAAAAGGCAGGCCACTGGTGGTCTGCCTTTTTAAGTATGCTTTAGCAATAGATGTACTTAACCAAACATTACTCAATGGTGTCGTTTTCTTCCCCTGGCGGCGCCTTGTAATGCCCTGGGATTTTTAACTTCTCCCCATTGGGCAGGTCGCGCACTTGGGCTGGAACGTAAACACGCTTAATGACACTTTTCGTTTTGCTACTTCCCATGGCAGGTTCCTCCTGTCAAATTGTCGACAGTTCGCGCCTTAACAGTAGCTTCCGCAGGTGCGAGAATCAAGTATCGGGCCTTGTCTACCGATCAATGCGCATGATTGTAACGACAGAAGCGGGTGTTTTGATAGTTTTGAGTTATCCTGAGTGCCAATCATAGGGCGCCTGCGTTGGTATTGGGTGAGCGGGTGAAAAAATAAACAGCCTAAGCGGAGTGCATAAAGAGGATGGTAGATCATTTGGAACAGCAATTTCAGGCGCTTGAGTCGCAAGAGTCTGTAATGCCTGACTATCCTGATCAAGATCATGTCCTGATCATTGAGGATGACCAGCGTTTAGCCGAGCTGACCCGTGATTACTTGGAAGCGAACGGCTTCCAAGTAACGCTGGAAGCTGACGGTGCGAAAGGGGTCGACCGTATTTTAACCCTACAGCCCGATCTGGTGATTTTAGACTTAATGCTGCCGGGGGAGGACGGCCTGGCGATTTGTCGTCGTGTTAGACCCAATTTTGCCGGCCCGATCATGATGCTGACCGCTCGCACCGATGATCTTGATCAGGTCTTGGGGCTCGAAATGGGCGCCGACGACTACGTGCCGAAGCCGGTTCAACCGCGGGTGCTATTGGCGCGTATGCGCGCGCTGCTGCGCCGTGCCGACGGGCCGGCACCAGACGGCGAAATGCGGCTGCGTTTTGAAAACCTGGAGATCGATAACGCCACTCGTGAAGCCTGGCTTTCAGGCGAGCGAATTGACTTAACCAGCGCTGAGTTTGACCTACTTTGGTTACTGGGCCGTAACGCTGGCCGAGTACTCACCCGCGAAGAGATATTCAGCGACTTACGGGGCATTAAGTACGACGGCCAAGACCGCTCGATTGATGTACGCGTATCGCGCATTCGACCCAAAATTGGCGATGATCCGAATCAGCCTCACCGGATCAAAACCGTGCGCAGCAAAGGTTATCTTTTCGTCAAAGACAGTTGATCATTCAGAGGGATGGCATCATGCGGCGGGTGCTCAGTAACGGCTCGTTTTTACGCTTCTATTTGCTGTTGGGCATCGCGCTATTAGTGGTTTTTGTGATCGCCTTAGCGGGGCGCTCCTTTATCGAACAGGTGCGCCGTGAAGACTATCGTGAGCAGCTCGCCGCGCTGCCTATGTCGTTGATGACGCAACAGCTCGCCGACGCACCGGTTGAACAGCGAAATGCTCTGCTTGAGCATTTTTCGGAACAGCTTGATTTACAGCTGACCCTGCAGCCTATCGGCGATGCGGATTTGGGATTTTTCGAACGGTCGCGCCTGGAGCAGGGCAAAATACTGGTCGCTGAAAGCCCCTGGCTACTGCAACAGCGTTTGCCCGGCGACACCTGGCTGCTGCAAGCACGACTCGATGACTGGAGTGAGCACCAGTGGCATGGCAGCATTGAGTTGCTTGGTGGGTGGCTCGCGGCAGCGCCCGCGGAAGAGCGTGATGGCCGCATTGCCCAATTGCGCCCAGGGAGTTGGCCGTTGCAGCTTTTGCCTTCGTTGCCTGCGGGACTAACGGCGGCGCAGCAGGCTCAGCTGGCCAGGGGCAACGTCATCACCCAACTCGTTTCTGATAAGCTTTCAATTACACTGCTCTATCAGTTGCCAGGCGAGTCACAATGGCTGCAAGCGGGGCCTATTTCCCGCGGCGACACCTTACCGCTGAATTTGCACTTACCCCTTTTGATGGGGCTGATGATCGTTCTCAGCCTGATTATTTATTTGATTATGCGCAGTATCGAAGCCCGCATGGCGCGGCTGGAGCTGGCTGCCACGCGGATTGCCAGTGGCCGCCTGGAAACCCGGGTAAAGGTAGAGAGCGGTGATTTTTTAGGCCGCCTGGGGATGGCCTTTAATGGCATGGCCAATCAGGTGCAGAGCCTGCTGCGCGGTCAACAGGAGATGATTCGGGCGGTTTCCCACGAGCTGCGCACCCCGGTCGCGCGTATTCGCTTTGCCGTGCAGATGGTCGAGGATATGACCGACCAACCCGCCATTCGCCGCCAGCTTCAGGGGATCGATGCGGACATTGCCGAGCTCGATGAGTTAGTTGATGAAATTCTCACCTATGCACGACTGGGTGGAGAAACGGTTAATGGCGCTGAGCTTGAAACGGCGCTGGTAGAGTGTCGGGCCATGGCGGAACGGGTGATTGATACGCTGTCGCCGCTGCATAGGGGCTTAGCGTTGGCGCTTGCGCCTGGTCCTGAAATCGAGCTGCTGGCGGAGCCGCGCTATCTTCAGCGTGCGGTGCAGAATTTAGTCGGCAACGCCTGCCGCCATGCTAAGTCCCAGGTGATGATTCACCTCTGGGATGAACCCAATCTGGTGCGTATTGACGTTGAAGACGACGGCCCCGGCATTCCGCCGGAAGCGCGGGCGGATATTTTCAAGCCGTTTGCCCGTCTGGACGATAGCCGTGCTCGCAGCTCTGGTGGCTACGGGTTAGGGCTTTCGATTGTGCAGAAAATCATGGCCGGGCACGGTGGTAGCGTGACCATCGATACCAGTCCCTCTTTGGGCGGCGCGCGCTTTACGCTGCTGGTTCCGCGTCGCGATCCGCAGGCTTGACCCCGGATAGCACTGCAAAGGAGGTCTCCCGCGCCGTGCGTAAAAAATCCTGCATCCATGGCGCTTCGCGGGTCTCTTCGCGAATCGCCGCATACAGCGTGCTCCATACCCCATGCTCGCCTAGCTTCACCGCGCTAACGTAATCGCGCTCTAAATACTCGGTGAGTGCCCAGTTGGGTAGTGCACACACGCCACGCCCGCTGGCCACCAGCTGCATCATCATAATCGTCAATTCGGCGGTACGAATCTCCTGAGGACGCACGTTCGCCGGTTGCAAAAACTGGGTGAAAATATCCAATCGCGACTGCTCAACGGGGTAGGTAATCAACGTTTCCTCAGCCAGTGCCTGGGGCTCTATAAACCCCCGGCCAGCAAAAGGGTGCTGGCGGGCGACGGCCAGTAACCCTTCATAGCGAAACAGCGGGGCGTAGTGAATGCCCTCAAGGGGCTGGGGGTCAGCGGTGATCACCAGATCCAGCTGCTCTCGGGCAAGCGCCGGAAGCGGGTCAAAGTGGTGTCCACTGGGAATGTCGATTTCCACTTCCGGCCAGTGATCGCGAAAATAGTCCACTGTGGGCATTAGCCACTGAAAGCAGCTGTGGCACTCAATGGCCATATGCAAACGCCCCTGCTCGGTGCCTGCCAGGCGCGCCAAATCACGCTCCGCCTTGCGTACTTCAGGCAGTACCTGGTCGGCTAGGGCGAGCAGCCGCAGCCCCGCGCGGGTGAATTCCACCGGGCGGGTTTTACGCACAAAAAGCGCGCTGTCCACGCGGCTCTCAAGATCTTTAAGCTGGTGCGAAAGCGCCGATTGGGTCAAATGCACGCGATCGGCAGCATCGACCAGGGAGCCGGTTTCGCGCAGAGCCAGCAGCGTGCGTAGGTGTCGTAACTCAATCATGTAGTGGCTCAATCATCGTGAGTGTTTTTCATCTTTGCTATTAGAAACTTTAGTTTGATTCATCAAGGGCTGGTGCCCAGACTGTGTGAATTATTTCACGTTGGTAGGGTTCATCATGACAGTTTCTCATATTCTCGGCTATCCCCGCATCGGCGCTCAGCGCGAGCTAAAAAAAGCCACTGAAGCATACTGGAGAGGCGAGTGTACGCGTAGCGAGCTGGAAAGCACCGGCCGTGCGTTGCGCTTACGTCACTGGCAGGCGCAGCAGGACGTGGGTTTGGATTTCGTTAGCGTGGGCGATTTCGCATTTTACGACCAAGTGTTGAACGTTTCAGTGGCGCTGGGAGCGGTGCCTGCCCGCTTTAACGCCAATAATGAAGTGGCAGGTGGCGATATCGATCTCGACACCACCTTTCGTATGGCCCGCGGTAGAGCCCCCAGCGGTGAGCCCGCCGCAGCCTGTGAAATGACCAAATACTTCGATACCAACTACCACTACCTCGTCCCCGAACTGCACGAAGGGCAAACCTTTACTCTGGCATCCAACCGGCTGTTTGACGAAGTGGATGAAGCGTTACGTGCGGGTTTTACCCCGAAAGTAACGCTGACGGGGCCGCTGACTTGGCTATGGCTTGGCAAAACCAAGGGCGGTGATTTTGACCGCCTGACGCTGCTCGACAGCGCACTCGACGTGTATAGCGAAATATTAGCGCGGCTTGCCACCCAAGGCATTGAGTGGGTGCAACTGGATGAGCCTGCGCTGGTGCAGGATCTGCCGCTGGCATGGCAGCAGGCCTATGAGCGTGCCTATCATCGCCTTCAGTCTGCGCCGCTAAAACTATTGCTAGCCACTTACTTCGGCGGCTTGGGCG
This sequence comes from Vreelandella titanicae, assembly GCF_014697095.1. Classification (NCBI taxonomy): domain Bacteria; kingdom Pseudomonadati; phylum Pseudomonadota; class Gammaproteobacteria; order Oceanospirillales; family Halomonadaceae; genus Vreelandella; species Vreelandella titanicae. The sequence goes on from NZ_CP059082.1 coordinate 2,203,324, forward strand.
ATAACCTATCATTGGCGACCCGTTTGCCCGTGGCAGGGTTGCACATTGATGCCGTGCGCGCCCCCCAGCAAGTCGAGGGTGTGATTGACCGCCTTGGCCCCCATCAGGTGCTATCGGTGGGGTTTGTCGATGGTCGCAATATCTGGCGGGCCGATTTGGCTGCCTTGCGAGAACGCCTGCTGCCGTTGAAAGTGCGCCTGGGGCAGCGGCTTTGGTTGGCACCCAGCTGCTCGCTGCTGCATGTGCCGGTGGATTTGGCCCAGGAGACGGAGCTTGGTGATGAGCTGATCAGCTGGCTGGCTTTCGCGCGGCAGAAACTTGACGAGGTGGTCACCTTGGCGCGCTTGATCGATAACCGCGCCACGCCTGCCGATGAGCAGCGACTGGATCAGGCCACACGGGCGCTGGATGCCCGGCGTGAATCAACGCGTATCCACCAAGCTGAGGTCAGTGAGCGTTTGGCGGCGGTTAGCCCCGTCGATAGCCAGCGCCGGGCGCTTTATGGAGTGCGTTCTGAGGCTCAGCGTCGCGCGCTTAAGCTGCCGCTATTCCCCACCACGACGATTGGTTCTTTCCCGCAAACCGATGCGATTCGTGCCGCCCGGCGCGCTTTTAAGGCTGGTGAGCTGGCGTTGGCCGACTACGAAGCCCGTATGCAGGTTGAAATTGCCTACGCCGTTGAACGCCAGCAGGCGCTGGGGATCGATGTGCCAGTGCATGGCGAAGCCGAACGTAACGATATGGTGGAGTACTTCGGCGAGCAGTTGGAAGGCTTTGCGTTTACCCGTTTTGGCTGGGTACAAAGTTACGGTTCACGCTGCGTGAAGCCGCCGGTGATCTTCGGTGACGTATCGCGCCCCGCCCCGATGACGGTGCGCTGGAGCGAGTACGCCCAAACCCTGACCGATAAGCCCATGAAGGGCATGTTGACAGGGCCGGTGACGATTTTACAGTGGTCGTTTGTGCGTGATGACCAGCCGCGGGAAACCACCTGCCGCCAGATTGCTTTGGCACTGCGCGATGAGGTGTTGGATCTGGAAAAAGCCGGGATCAAAATTATTCAAATCGATGAGCCAGCGCTACGCGAAGGGTTACCGCTGCGCCAAGATGAGTGGCAATCATACCTTGATTGGGCGGTAGAGAGCTTCCAGCTAAGCGCTGCAGGTGTGGCCAACACCACCCAGATTCATACCCATATGTGCTACTCGGAATTCAACGACATCATTGGCGCGATTGCAGCACTTGATGCCGATGTCATCACCATTGAAACGTCGCGTTCGGATATGCACCTGCTGGATGCCTTCCAGGACTTCGCTTATCCCAATGAAATCGGCCCAGGGGTTTACGATATCCACACCCCCAATATTCCCGAGGTGAGCTGGATGGTCGATTTGATGGAGAAAGCCCTGGAAAAAATCCCCGCCGAACGGCTGTGGGTAAACCCGGACTGCGGCTTAAAAACCCGTGGTTGGGCGGAAGTAGAGCCAGCGCTGGCCAATATGGTGGAAGCAGCTAAGGTGTTACGCCAACGCTATGCGTAAACGGGCAGAGGGCAGAATCCCTCCCGCTGCCCTAAGCAGCGGGGGAGTGCTGACTTTTCGATGCCTAGCTTTTTGATGCATAGGCGTAGAGCAGGGTTTCCTGGGCACTAATGGCATCGCTGTCGCCCGGATTCTGGAGTAGGTAGCTGCCGTCGGTCTGGAGCAGCCAGCTCTGGCAGTTATCCACCAGGTAGGTCTCCAGATCTTTGCGTACCCGGGTGGCGAGCTTCTTATCCAGCAGCGGGAAGCAAGTCTCTACACGGTGGAACATATTGCGCGCCATAAAGTCCGCGCTTGAGCACCAGGTCTCCGACTTGCCGTCATTGTGGAAGTGGAATACCCGGGTATGCTCCAGCAGACGGCCAATAATCGAGCGCACGCGAATGTTGTCGGAAACGCCCGGTACTCCTGGCTTCAAACAGCACATACCGCGAATAATCAAATCGCACTCTACCCCCGCCTGTGAGGCCCGGTAGAGCGCTTTGATAAGCTTGGGCTCGGTTAACGAGTTGCACTTAATAATGATGTGCCCGCGCTTACCCTTACGCGCTATCTGCGCTTCCCGATCGATCATTGCCACCAACCGTTCATGCAGCGTAAATGGCGCGTGCAACAGCGTGTCGATTTTGCGTGCGCGGCCCATTCCAGACAACTGTTGGAACACTTTATGAACATCGGCACACAACGCTTTGTTGGCAGTCAGCAGGCTGTAGTCGGTATATAGCTTGGCGGTTTTAGAGTGATAGTTACCGGTGCCCAGGTGCGCGTAGTAGCAAAGTTCACCTTTTTCGCGACGAACGATGTGCAGCATTTTGGCGTGGGTTTTGTACGCCATAATGCCGTAGACAACGATTGCCCCCGCTTCTTGCAAGCGTGAAGCCAGCTGTAGGTTGTCGGCCTCATCAAAGCGCGCGCGCAGTTCAATGACCACAGTGACTTCTTTGCCTTGGCTGGCCGCTTCCACCAGTGCGTTAACAATGGCCGAGTCTGCGCCGGTACGGTAAAGGGTCTGCTTCACTGCCAGTACATTTGGATCCCGGGCGGCTTCGCGCAGCAGGTCTTCAATCGGCGTAAACGACTGGAAAGGGTGATGGAGTAGAATGTCGTTCTTGGCGATGGCTTCAAACAGGCTACCCGCTTTGAGCGCTTTGGGAATGCTGGGGGTAAACGGCCGATAGAGTAGTTCGGGGCGATCCACGTCCCCCAGTACCGACATCATACGGGTTAAATTAACCGGCCCTTTGACGCGATATAAGTCGTCACTTTCCAGTTCAAACTGGCGCAGTAAAAAGTTGGTCAAGTCATCAGGGCAACTGTCGGCAACTTCCAGGCGCACACCGCTGCCGTAGCGGCGTGCCAGCAGCTCACCGCGCAGCGCAGAGGCGAGATCCGAAACCTCCTCTGGGTCAACGCTCATATCCGCGTTGCGGGTCAGCCGGAATTGATAGCAGCCGCATACGCTCATGCCAGGAAACAGCTCCTCGGCATGGGCATGAATCATCGAAGAGAGGAAAACATATTCCGAGAATCCCTCCTCGCAGAGCTCCTTGGGCAGTGCCATCAGACGCGGTAGCGAGCGCGGCGCGGGAAGAATCGCCATCCCCCCGGCGCGACCAAACGCATCTTTGCCTTCCAGCTCAACGATAAAGTTGAGGCTTTTATTCACTAACCGCGGGAAGGGGTGCGAGGGATCGAGCCCAATTGGGCTAATGACCGGCATAATTTCATTATCGAAAAACGCCTTAACCCAGGCTTTCTGCTCATCAGTCCACTGATCGCGGCGACGAAAACGCAGCCCATGGGTTTCCAGCGCGGGTAACAAAGTGTCGTTGAGTATCTGATACTGGCGATCAATTTGCGCGTGGGCAAGCTGCGAGATCTCCGCCAACACCGCTTTGGGCAGGCGGCCATCGGCGGCGGTGGTGTCGTCGCCCAGGGCAATTTGATGCTTCAAACCCGCCACTCGAATCTCGAAAAACTCATCCATGTTGGAGGAGAAGATCAGCAGGAACATTAGCCGATTGAGCAGTGGGTGGGCGTCATCTAAAGCCTGCTCCAAGACGCGGATATTGAACTGTAGATGCGACAGCTCGCGGTTGAAGTAGAGCTGGGTATCGTCGAGGTCGGTTTCAGGCTGTGCTTCACGTGCCTGGACGCCGGTTGGGGTACGGTTAATCCGTAGCGGCGTATCGCCGTCGCTGCTGGTGTGATCGGTAGACGACAGTGGTAAGGAATCTGAAGCTTGCTCGTCCATAGTGGATCTCCCCGCGTTGATAGCTCGAAGGTATCATAGCCTGATACTTGTATATCAGTGCAGTATGCGGGGAGAAGATGACAAAAAGGTGTCACCAGGTTGTCATCTTAGCGTTGCTGAAGTAACCGCGCTGCATCTAGGGCGAAGTAGGTCAGAATGCCATCTGCGCCTGCCCGTTTGAAACACATCAACGACTCCAGTATTACCGGCTCCGCTTCTAACCAGCCGTTGTCGAAGGCCGCGCGGTGCATGGCGTACTCGCCGCTGACTTGGTAGGCGAAGGTGGGTACCTGTAGTTCGCTTTTTACCCGCCGCACGATATCTAGGTAGGGCATGCCGGGCTTGACCATCACCATGTCGGCGCCCTCGGCGATATCCATGGCCACTTCGTGGAGCGCTTCATCGCTGTTAGCGGGATCCATTTGATAGGTGCGCTTGTCCGCTTTGCCCAAGTTAGCAGCCGAACCGACCGCATCGCGAAAAGGCCCGTAGTAGTGCGAGGCGTACTTGGCGCTGTAGGCCATAATACGCACATTATGTAAATGTTCCTGCTCCAACACCTGGCGAATCGCACCAATCCGGCCATCCATCATATCGGAAGGGGCGACCACATCGGCCCCCGCTTCGGCATGGGAGAGCGCCTGCTTGAGCAGGGTATCCACTGTGCGGTCATTCTGGACATAGCCGTGTTCGTCAAGAATGCCGTCTTGACCGTGGCTGGTATAAGGATCCAGCGCCACGTCCGTGATAATGCCTAATTCGGGTAGCGCTTCTTTAAGGGCACGCACGCTGCGCTGAACTAAACCGCTAGCGCTATAGGCCTCTTCAGCAAACTCACTCTTGTGCTCGGAGCCAACCACAGGAAAGAGTGCCAGTGCTGGAATGCCCAGTTCATACGCTTCGCGAGCTTGCTCGATCAGCAGATCAATAGACAGCCGTTCAACGCCGGGCATGGAGGCGACGGCTTCGCGCTGATTGATACCTTCCAACACAAAAACGGGCAGAATCAGGTCGGATGGACTCAGGCTGTTTTCCTGCATCAATCGGCGTGAGAAATCGTCGCGGCGCATACGGCGCATGCGCGTGGCGGGAAAGTGGCGGGCAGTGGGTGTACTCAAGAGGGCTCTCCATTAGAGGTCGTAAAAATCAGTGATCGTGAACATTAAGGATCGCAAATCAACATGCCCGAAGGCCTGGAATCAGTATATCAGCCATGCCCTGCGGCGAAAGCCGTCTTGTGGCGACACGGCAGACTGACTAAAGTGAGCGACAGCTTTGCTGTATTGCGTTCGGCAGACCCTGGGATAAGGAGATAGGCATGACCAAACAGGTGGCAGTGATTTTAGCTGGCTGCGGCGTTTACGATGGCTCGGAAATATATGAGACCACGCTAACCCTGCTGCGCTTGGATCAGTTGGGCATTGGATACCGCTGTTTTGCCCCCGATATTGAGCAGCACCATGTGGTTAACCACCTCACCCAAGAAGTAGTGGAGGGCGAGCAGCGTAACGTGTTGCTGGAGTCCGCTCGCTTGGCGCGAGGGGAGATCAGCCCACTGAGTGAATTAGTGGCTAATGATTTTGACGCAGTGATTGTGCCCGGTGGTTTTGGCGTTGCCAAGAACCTTTCGGACTTTGCCAGTGCCAGCGACAATATGCAGGTGTTAGAAGCGCTAAAAGAGGCGCTGACGGGCTTTCACCAAGAGGCCAAGCCGATTGGTTTGATGTGTATTTCCCCCGTACTTGTGCCACGCCTATTGGATGAGGGCATTGCGGTAACGGTGGGCAATGACCCGGCGGTTTCCGGGGCGATAAGCGCCATGGGTGGGCTACACCGCACCTGTAGCGTAGAAGATATCGTGGTGGATTTTGAGCACCGGGTGGTCACCACACCCGCTTATATGCTGGCAACGCGGATCAGCGAAGCCGCAACTGGTATTTTTAAACTGGTGGATCGCATTGCAGAAATGATGGATTAAGCTCGCCACTGTGCTGATACAAAAGCCGCCGCCATTGATCATGGCGGCGGCTTTTAAATATCTGGACGTTGATCCCAGTGCTTAGAGGTCTGCTTCTTGCTCTTCGGCAGTCTCTTTCTCCTCTTTGCGCTTGCGCACCAGGCGACCAAACAACAGCCCGACTTCATAAAGCAGATACATCGGTACCGCCAGTAGGCTCTGTGAAATCACATCCGGGGGCGTTAGCAGCATGCCGACAACAAAGCAGCCTAGTAGGATATACGGGCGCTTTTTAGACAAGCTTTCCACCGACGTAGCGCCAGATAAGATAAGCAAAAAGGTCGCAATAGGAATCTCAAACGCTACACCGAAGGCAAAGAACAGCTTAAGAACGAAGTTCAGATATTGGTTAATGTCGGTCATCACGGCGACGTTTTCCGGCCCGGTTTGGGTGAAAAACTCAAACAGCAGCGGAAAAACAACGTAATAGGCAAACGCCGCGCCGCCGTAGAAAAGCGCAATGCTCGAAACCAGAATCGGAATCGCCAGCGCTTTCTCATTGTCGTAAAGCCCCGGGGCGATAAACGCCCAGGCTTGGTGTAGCACAAACGGAATAGCGATAAATACCGCGACTACCAGAGTGAGCTTGAACGGCGCTAAGAATGGCGAAGCGACTTCCGTAGCGATCATCTGCGAGCCTTCGGGCAGCAGCGCCATCAACGGCTCGGCAACAAAGGTGTAGATATCATTGGCAAAGGAGTAGAGGCCCAAAAAGACCACCAGGATAACGATCACGGCGCGCATTAGCCGTGAGCGCAGCTCGATCAGGTGCTCAATCAGGGGGGCTTGGCTCTGCTCTTCCCGCGGCTCCTTTGAATCGCCAGACATGCTCATTGGTGATTACGATCCTTATTAAGTGCAGCCGACTCAGGGTTAGGCGTTTCAGGTTCGGCCTCGCGGGTGGGCGCAGCCGAGGCAGATGATGACGGAGGTGTTTCTTCACGCACCGTTTCCTCTCGCACCGTTTGCAGGGCGTCATCCAATCGAGAGCTGGCCTGGGCAACGCGCTGCTCAGTGTCACTCTGCTGCGCTGGTGCAGCGTCTGACGGGCTATCGGCAATGCTCTCTACGTCCAGCTTCGCTTTCTTCAAGCTGTCATCGAGCTTCTTTTGCTGTTCATTGAGCTTTTGGCGCAGCTCTTCTGCTTCCAGTTGGGCGCTGATTTCACGCTGCATACCGGATACCGTACGCTTGATTTTACCAATCCACATGCCCGTCGTACGGGCGGCGCGGGGCAGCCGCTCCGGGCCAAGCACCAACAGCCCGACGACGCCAATCAGCATCAGTTCAAGAAAGCCGATATCCAGCATGGTTTATTTGCGCTCTTCGTTGCGGTCGTGGGCGGCCTGTTTCTCTTCGGCTTGAACGTCGTAAGTGTTGCCCGGCTCTTCATGGCTCACTTTGGCATGGGGTTGGTCGGCGTCCTCTTTGTCCGCCTCTTTATTTTTCTCCTCGTCGTGCATGGCTTTCTTGAAGCCCTTGACCGCCCCGCCTAGGTCGGTGCCCACGTTACGCAGTTTTTTGGTGCCGAAAACCAGAATGATGATGCCCAGCACAATCAGCAACTGCCAAATACTAATACCACCTAACATATGCGTGTCCTCTTGCGAGCAGGTTAACTATCGATTGAGTGCTATCTATTTTAGTGAGTGCTACCTATTTTAGCGCTATCTCTTTTACCACTGAGCCAATGAATACGAGCCCTATGGCTAGGAGCAGTACTACAGTACGCGCGTTACCACTATGCGACAGCCCTATGTGGCAACTATGGCTGGCGGGCGGCTTTTTCCTCGTGTCCGGAAATGCCGAAACGCCGTGCCAGTTCGTCTAAAACGGCCTGATGATCCATCCCCAGGTGTGACAGCATCACCAGGCTATGAAACCACAGGTCGGCGGTTTCAGAAATCAATGCTTGGCGTTCAGCCTCGCTACCATGCTCGGCATCTTTTGCCGCAAGCACTGTTTCTGTTGCTTCCTCGCCTACCTTTTCGAGTATCTTGTTCAAACCCTTATGATGCAAGGAGGCAACATAAGATTCTTCTGCCGCTGCATGGCGTCGCTGCTTTAGCACCTCATTGAGCGTATCCAGCACATCAGTATGGGTAGTCGAATTGTTAGGCGATAATGCGTTGCTGTCCATGGGAATCCTCGTAAACGTTTAGTGCGTCACTCTATTGCCATACCAGCAGCAGTAGGCCAATGGCGGCGGCCGCTAGTATCGGCCACTCCTGAAGTGCAATCCAACCGCTTAATGGCTGCCACGCCAGTGCCAGCGCCAGCAGAATCAAGCCAAGCCGAAGGCGGTAGAGGCGTTTGCCCTGGCGCGCCATCTGCACCCGCATGTCGTTGATCGATTCGACTTGCTGGTGGCGCTGGCGATGCTCGTGCTCCATACGGCTTAGCGCCTGGTGAGCCAGTACGGGCAGTTCGGGCAACTGGTGCGAAAGCTCCGGCGCCTGGCGCTTCAGCGACTCCCATAAACCGCTGACCCCGGCACGCTCTTTCATCCACTGCTCTAAATAGGGCTTGGCGGTACTCCACAGATCTAGATCCGGATAGAGTTGGCGCCCCAGGCCTTCAATATTGAGCAGCGTTTTCTGCAACAGTACCAGCTGCGGCTGTACTTCCATATTAAAGCGCCGCGCGGTTTGAAACAGCCCCAATAGCACCTGGCCGAAGGAGATATCTTTCAACGGCTTCTCTAAAATGGGCTCACAAACGGTGCGAATCGCCGCTGCGAATTCGTTAGCGCGGGTGTTTTCGCCCACCCAGCCGGATTCGATGTGCAGCGCAGCGACTTCATAATAGTCCTGGTGGAAAAACGCCAGTAGGTTACGCGCTAAGTAGTCCTGATCTTCCCGGGTCAGGCTGCCGACAATGCCGCAATCGATGGCAATGTATTGGGGATCTTCGGGGTTGTCACAGTTGACGAAAATATTGCCTGGGTGCATATCCGCGTGAAAGAAGTTGTCACGGAATACCTGAGTAAAGAACAGCTCGACGCCGCGCTCTGCAAGCTTCTTCAAATTAGTGCCACGAGCAACCAGGGTATCTAAATCGGCGACCGGAATGCCGCGAATGCGCTCCTGTACCATCACATGGCGGCGAGTGAAGGGCCAGTAGATGGTGGGCACAAACAGCAGCGGTGAGTCTTTGAAGTTGCGCTTGAGCTGCGAGGTGTTGGCGGCCTCTTTGTAGAGATCCAGCTCGTCAAACAGCGTGGCTTCGTAGTCGCGAATGACTTCCACCGGACGCAGGCGACGCGCCTCGGGGATTTTGGAGAATAGCTTGGCGACTTGGTACATCAGCGCCATATCCTGACGCATCACGCGATCAATGCCGGGGCGAATAATTTTCACCACCACGTCTTCACCGCCGTGCAGTCTTGCCGCGTGCACCTGGGCAATCGACGCCGAGGCCAATGGCACTCGGTCAAACTCAGCAAAGGCCTCTTCCAACGACATTTCCAGCGCTTTCTCGACCCGGTCGGCGGCTTGATCACCTGGAAAAGGCGGCACTTGATCCTGCAGGCGTTTCAGCTCATCGGCGATATCCGCTGGCAGCAGGTCGCGACGGGTCGAGAGCATTTGGCCGAACTTAATAAAAATCGGCCCCAGTGCTTCCAGCGACAAGCGCAGACGTTCGCCCCGTGAGCGATTGCCAACGGGGATCAAACGTAGCGGAGAAAACCATAGCAGTGCCCGGAGCCACCAGGGCAGCCGCTCTAGCGGCAGCAGTGTGTCAAGCCGGTGGCGGCTGATCACCCAGCTTATCCGCAGCAGACGCAGGCTCATGGGCGCGACTCCTGTGGCGCAGGCTGTAGCTGTTCTAGACGTCGCTGTAAGCGGTTTAGTCGCGCTTCCAGGCGATCGGTCGCCACCTCTAACTCGGTCAGATGCTCGCGCAGTAGGCTACGCTGCTGCCGCCCTGGCAGCAGGCGTGCCTCTTCAAAGACATATTCAGAAACATCCTGCATCAGCTCGTCTTTGGCACGCAGCCCCCAGCGGGCAGCGCGGCGCAGTCCCTCGGCCAGGGAGTGGGCGGGCATATCGCCCAGCCAGCGGGCCAGCTCGCTCTCCCAGTCGATGTCCAGGTCGAAGAGCAGGTCTCGAGTGGCTTCAAGCAGATGGATACGCCCGCGCACCGCCAGCTTGCCGTCAAACATAAGGCGTTCAATCGAGGCGCCGCTGATCCACTCGGAAAACGTTTCCGGAGTGAGCTCTACCACTGCGTCTACGTCGGTTTCATCAACGTCATCGCCGCGCATCAGGTCGAGCCCGGCGTGATGGTAGTGAATGACCAACGCTAAGTGAGGCTGCTCAAGGCGCACCAGTAGACGGCTGCCCGCCAGTGCCGCTAGCCGTGCGGGGGCCGCCGGGTCACGGGCGAGCAGGGCGTTGAGCGTGCGTTCACAACCGGCCAGCAGCAGGGTCGGGGTTACCAGCATGCTGACCTCTTGGTAGATAGCGTCATCGGCCGCAGGGACGTTGTCTGGCTTTTGGACGTCATGCTGTTTTGCAATGTCGTACTGCTTTGAAATGTCATAACTTAATGCCGCGGTGCAGCGCAACGATACCACCGGTCAGGTTGGTGTACTCAACCCGCTCAAGTCCCGCCTCTTCCATCATGGCTTTAAGCGTTTCCTGATCTGGGTGCATGCGAATCGACTCCGCCAGGTAGCGGTAGCTGTCGCCGTCCCCCGCCACCAGTTCACCCATTTTGGGCAGCAGGCGAAAAGAGTACTCATCGTAGGCCTTGGAGAGCAGCGGGTTGTTGGGTTTGGAGAACTCCAGCACCAAAAGACGGCCACCGGGCTTGAGCACACGGGCCATGGAGCGCAGCGCGGCGTCTTTGTCGGTGACGTTACGTAGGCCAAAGGCAATGGTGATGCAGTCGAAGCTGTTGTCGGGAAACGGCAGACTTTCGGCATTGGCTTGAACATACTCGACGTTGCCGCCTACACCGTTATCCATCAGTTTGTCGCGGCCCACTTTGAGCATGGAGGCGTTGATGTCGGCAAGTACGACTTTGCCCCGGGGGCCAACCAAACGGGAGAACTTAAGCGTTAAATCCCCTGTGCCGCCCGCGATATCCAGCACGTGGTGACCAGGCCGAACCCCTGCGCGTTCAATGGTAAGACGCTTCCAGACTCGGTGGATGCCCATGGACATCAGGTCGTTCATCACATCGTAGCGGGCAGCCACGGAGTGGAAAACATCGGCCACTCGTGAAGCTTTTTCATCAACTGGGACTTCCTGAAAACCAAAGTCAGTGGTGCGTTTTTCTGTGGGGCTCATTGGGCAGTAGCTCCCGAATTCGAGGCGATGGCAAATCGACCTTAGGTCTTTTGACCCTGAGATCGACGCGATTAAAAGTTAACGCCATTGTAGCCTTGTCCACCCTGGCTTGTCTGCCTGGCTTCTTGTATAGGATATGAGTCAGGTAGTCACAGTTGCTTGAATTGAATGCTGGCGGGCTCTCGCGAGGCACCGGCCTCTTTTAAACGCTGCAAGTAGTTGTTCCAGTAGGCTTCTTGGTGGGTCGCGAGGTCATACAGGTAGTTCCAGCTAAATAGCCCGCTGTCATGGCCATCATCGAAGTGCAGTTTCAGTGCATAGTTGCCCGCCTGAGTAATATTTTGCAGGCCGACATCTTTTTTACCCACTTGCAGTACCGCGGTGTCGCCGCCGTGGCCACGCACTTCGGCGGAAGGCGAATAGACGCGTAAAAACTCAACCGGGAGGTGAAAACTCTCCCCATTGGCGTAGCCAAGCTCCAGCTCGCGGGCCTGTTTATGGTAGTGAACCCTAGTGGGGGGGGGCGCATTCATGATGAAACCTCATCGCTAAGTGTCCATGGCTTATGAACATAGCAGCAAGCCCGCAAAGAGCGGGCTTGCTGTTGCTGACGATACCAATGCTGATGATAACAGCAGACGCAGCTTACAAAATATACCGCGACAGGTCTTCGTCGACCGCCAGTTCGCCAAGCTGAGCATTGACATAGTCGCCGTCAATTACCAGCGGGCTCTCCATATCGCCGCCTCGGAAAGAGGCTTCTTCCAATAGCCGCTCCATCACTGTGTGTAGGCGGCGGGCGCCGATATTTTCAGTGCCTTCGTTGACCTGCCAGGAGATCTGAGCGATGCGCTCGATACCGTCGGGAGTAAACTCTACGTCCAGCCCTTCGGTGGCCAGCAGCGCTTGGTACTGCTTGGTCAGCGAGGCGGAGGGCTCGGTGAGAATGCGCTTAAAGTCGTTGGGCGTTAGCGCGTCAAGCTCAACCCGGATCGGCAAGCGGCCCTGTAGTTCAGGGATCAGATCCGATGGGCGCGACAGGTGGAAAGCACCGGAGGCGATAAACAGGATGTGATCGGTTTTAACCATGCCGTACTTGGTCGAGACGGTGGAACCCTCTATCAGCGGCAGCAGGTCTCGTTGGACGCCCTCACGGGAGACTTCGCCACCGCTGGACTGGCCGCTACCCTTGGCGACTTTATCGATCTCATCCAGGAATACGATGCCGTGTTGCTCGACCGAGTAGACCGCGCGGGATTTGATCTCTTCCTCGTTGACCAGCTTGCCCGCTTCTTCATCGCGCAGCAGTACCAGCGCCTCTTTGACTGTTACGCGGCGGTTTTCACGCTTCTGCTGGCCCATGTTGGAGAACATGCTCTGCAGCTGGCTGGTCATCTCTTCCATACCTGGTGGCGTCATGATATCGATGCCTTGGCCCTGGGAAGAGATTTCGATATCGATCTCTTTATCGTCCAACTGCCCTTCGCGAAGCTTCTTGCGGAAGGTCTGGCGGGTGCCGCTGTCTTCACGGGGTTTATCTTCCTGACCTCGAGGCGGCGGCAGAAGGGCATCCAGTACGCGGTCTTCTGCAGCATCTTCGGCGCGGTGGCTAACTTCTTCTTTGGCCTGTTCGCGCACCATCTTGATCGCCGCTTCCATTAAGTCGCGGATAATCGACTCTACATCACGGCCTACATAACCAACTTCAGTAAACTTGGTCGCCTCGACTTTAATAAACGGCGCTTTAGCCAGTTTGGCCAGGCGGCGGGCAATCTCGGTTTTACCCACACCCGTGGGGCCGATCATCAAAATATTTTTAGGAGTGACTTCTGGGCGCAGGTCGTCATCGAGCTGCATACGGCGCCAGCGGTTACGCAAAGCAATTGCCACGGCGCGTTTGGCATCCTGCTGGCCAATAATGTACTGGTCTAGAGCGTGAACAATTTCGCGGGGTGTCATCTGAGTCATATAAGTAACCTTAGTGTGCAGTGAGCGGCGCTTGGGGATCGCGTGAGTTGATTAGCGATCGTCAATCGACAGCTCTTCGAGGGTCACGTGGTGGTTGGTGAATACACAGATATCACCAGCGATCGAAAGCGACTTCTCGGTGATTTCACGCGCCGACAGCTCGGTATTTTCCAGTAGCGCTCGGGCGCTGGCTTGGGCGAAGTTGCCGCCAGAGCCAATGGCAATAATGCCGCGCTCGGGTTCGACTACATCACCGTTACCGGTAATGATGAGCGAGGCGCTGTGATCCGCAACGGCGAGCAGCGCTTCCAGGCGGCGCAGCGCCCGGTCAGTGCGCCAATCTTTGGCAAGCTCAACCGCTGCCTTGGTCAAATGGCCCTGGTACTTTTCCAACTGCGCTTCAAAGCGCTCAAACAGCGTGAACGCATCCGCCGTGCCACCTGCAAACCCGGCCAGTACCTTACCGCGGTAGAGGCGGCGTACTTTGCTGGCGTTACCTTTCATTACGGTATTGCCCAGCGATACTTGGCCGTCGCCAGCGAGGGCGACCTGATTACCACGACGAACGGAGACAATAGTGGTCATGGAGATAACTCCTTGGGGGAGGCGAGCTCCCGATGACTGGCAGGCCACTCAATAAGCGACCATTGTTTAAGCGTTCACAACAAAATGCGGGCGGCTGATAAAAAATCAACCGCCCGCAGGGTAATCCAGGAGGGATTATTAGTTTTGCAGTTGGATAAGCAGCGGCTCAATTCCTTGGGTATTCATTAAATCCTGGGCCCGGTTCAACTCACGGGTGTCCTCGTAAGGTCCCACTTGTACCCGGTGCCAGGTATTGCCATCCGCCTTTACTTCGCTGATTTCCGCCAGCAGGCTTAAATTGCGCAGTCGGCCACGCAACTGTTCGGCGTCGCTGGCTTCACGAAACGAGGCCGCCTGAAGCATATAGCGCCCTGGGGTATTGGTGGCCGCTTCATTCTCCTGAGCCGCCGATACCTGATCTTCAGGTCGGGTGTTGGCGGCAATCACCTGGGCGATGGGGTCGTCGCCTGCAGCGCCAGAGGCCGCAGCACTATCGGCTGTCGGTTCGGGAGCCTCCGGGCGCACAACGCTTGAAGGCAGAGAGACGCCGGGGGCAATGACCTCGGTTTCCGGCAGCAGGGTATAAAATTCAAACGTCGGCATCGACGGTTCAGCGGCTTCCTCGGTTTCCCGAGCGGCGGCGCGCTCTTCGCTACCCGAGGGCTTGGGCAGTACCGTGGCTTGAGGCGCTTCGTTCTGCTCTTGCCAGGGGGCGGTGCCGTGCTGGTGCTGAGCCAAAAAGAAGCCCGCCGCCATACCGGCAAGGCCCCACAGCCAGCCGGGTAGGCGGAAGCCGCCGCCTGAGCTGCGTTTGGAATTGCGCTGCGATGTGGCTCCGCGGCGGGGGGCGGGCTTTTTGCGCGGGCTAGCCATTGCTTACATCTCCTCTGGGGCGCTAACCCCCATTAAGTCAAGCCCGTTGCGCAGCACTTGACGGGTGGCGAGGCCTAGTGCCAGGCGCGTATTGCGCAGGGTGTCGTCTTCGACCATTACTTTGACGGCGTTGTAGCAGGTGTGGAAATCGCCGGAAAGGTCGAGCAAATACTGGGCAACCTGCTGTGGCTCGCGGTTTCTGGCGGCGGTTTCCACTACTTCAGGGAAGCGCGCTAGCCGGTTAAGTACGGCTTTCTCCTGGTCGCTGTCCAGCAGCGCTAGGTTGGCCAGTGCCAAGGCGTGATCAAACGGCTGGTCGGCATCCTGGGCTTTGCGCAGCATGCTGCAGACCCGGGCGTGGGCGTACTGGATGTAGTAGACCGGGTTGTCATTCGACTGGGAGCGGGCCAGGTCGATATCAAAGGTGAGCTGCGAGTCGGCGCGGCGGGCGGCGAGGAAGAAGCGCGTGGCGTCGCGGCCCACTTCGTCGATCAAGTCGCGCACAGTGACATAGCTGCCGGCGCGCTTGGAGAGTTTTACCTCGACGCCTGAGCGGGTAACCATGACCATCTGGTGGAGCACGTAGTCGGGCCAGCCTTTGGGAATGCCTACTTCCAGTGCCTGTAAACCGGCGCGTACGCGGGTGACGGTGGAGTGGTGGTCGGCACCCTGCTCGTTGATCACGGTTTTGAAACCGCGCTGCCACTTGTCCAGGTGGTAGGCCACATCAGGCAGGAAGTAGGTGTAGCCACCCTCGCGTTTGCGCATCACGCGGTCTTTGTCATCACCGAAGTCGGTGGTGCGTAGCCACATGGCACCATCTTCTTCATAGGTGTGGCCTGCGCTCACCAGTTTTTCAACAGTGGCGTCCACCTTGCCATCTTCATAGAGTGAGGACTCTAGGAAATAGACGTCAAACTCCACACCGAAGGCTTTTAGATCCAGATCCTGTTCGCGACGCAGCCACGCCACGGCAAACTCTTGAATGGCGTCTAAATCATCCGGGTCTTTTTTGGCAGTGACTTCGCGGTCATCGGCACTGACCGTTTTGCCTGCCAGGTAGTCGTTGGCCACATCGACGATATACTCGCCGCGATAGCCGTCTTCGGGCCAGCTATCGTCGTCAGGGCCTAAGCCTTTCACCCGCGCTTGTACCGAACGCGCCAAGTTGGCGATCTGGGCGCCAGCGTCGTTGTAGTAGAACTCGCGGGTGACATCAAAACCGGTGGCTTCGAGAAGGCGGCATAGGCAGTCGCCAATCGCTGCGCCCCGACCGTGACCTACGTGCAGCGGGCCGGTGGGGTTGGCGGAAACGAACTCGACCTGCACTTTCTCGCCTTTGCCGACCATGCTGCGGCCAAAGGTGTCGCCGCAGTCGAGTACCTGGGCAACGATTTGCGCTGCGGCATCGGCGGCGGCGAAAAAGTTGATAAAGCCGGGGCCCGCAATCTCGGTTTTTTGGATAGCGTCGCTTTCGGGTAGCGCTGCAACCAGCGCGTTGGCTAATTCACGCGGATTTTTGCCTGCCGGCTTGGCTAACATCAGCGCCAAGTTGGTGGCGTAATCGCCGTGGGCCTTGTCTTTGGTAGGATCCACTTTGATGGTGGGCTGAAGGTCGTTTGGCAGCACGCCTTGGTGCTTGAGCGCGGTGATCGCGCCTTCGAGCAGAGAAACTATCGTATCTTTCATGTGGGTATCCGGTTACGTCTGTGGCGGCGTGTGCTAACGCGCAGCAGTAAAGGTGCGTCGGCAAAGCGGCTATTATCGGCAATTGAGCCGCAGTTTCAAAGGCGTGTTGCTAAACAAACGGTTCTGTATATGTATTGGTGTCGAGGACAGGTTTCCGCGAGGGCGCTGTTGACCCCTCCCTGGGCGCTACTTTTTCCGTCCATGGAAAAAGACCCTCACTACAACCTGCCCTGACACCAGTTATGTAAATCGCTGTTTTAACTGTTATATACAAGTACTAAGCGAGGGTTTGTGGGTCGATATCAATCGACCAGCGTACCTTGCGGGCCTCTCGATTGGCTTCAAGCCACTGCACCAGCCAGCTAACGGCCGGGTGTAGTTGGCTGCGTTTATCGGCTGCCAGCATAACGTGTAAATGGTAGCGGTTCTGGCGTCTTTCCATCGGCGCGGGCACAGGCCCCAGGCAGCGGGTGGCTACGCCGGTCTCTTTTAACCATTGGCGCAGGGCTTGAGCGGCCTGTTGCGCCATGGCCAAAGCGGCCTCCTCTTTGGGGCTTTCGATGCGTAGCAGTGCCATAAAACAGAACGGGGGCAGCTGGGAAATGCGCCTTTCTTCCAACATATTGCGCGCAAGGGCCCCGTAGCCATGTTCAGCCAATTGGCCCAAGTGTGGGTCGTCGGGGTGGAGGGTTTGCACCAGCACTCGGCCTGGGTGGGCGGCGCGACCGGCACGGCCCGCTACTTGTTCAAGTAGTTGGGCGCTGTGCTCCAGAGCGCGAAAATCAGCGGCGTAGAGGCCGCCGTCGGCATTGACGACCACGACAAGTGTGACGTGGGGTAGGTGGTGCCCTTTGGCGAGCATTTGAGTACCGACCAACACGCAGGGTTCGCCGCGCTGAATCTCTTTTAGTACCTGTTCAAAACTGTCCCTGCGCCTAGTACTGTCGCGATCGATGCGGTGGATAGTGGTTTTCGGGAACAGCGTTTGCAGCGTTTCTTCAGTGCGTTCTGTGCCGCTACCCAAGGCGCGCAGGTCGCCGCTGCCACACTCGGGGCAGGCGTCCGGCAGGGCGCGGCGGCTATCGCAGTGGTGGCAAGCCAGTAGGGGGGGCTGGCGGTGTAGCGTCATGCGCGCATCGCACTGGTGGCAATCGGCCATCCAGCCGCAGGCGTGGCAGGCAAGTGTTGGTGCAAAGCCGCGCCGGTTGATAAAAATCAGCACCTGCTTGCCAGTGCTCAAGGTGCTTTTAATCGCTTTGATGGCACCGGGCAGCAGGCCGCCCTGGCGGCGCTGGTGGCGTAGATCAATCAGCTCCAGCTTGGCTGGCGGGTGCTGGCTGGGGCGCTGGGTCAGGCGTAGGTGGCGGTAGGTGCCGCTAAGTGCTTGGTGCAGACTCTCCAGGGAGGGTGTGGCACTGCCCATCAGCAGCGGGATTTTATGGTAGTGGGCCCGAGCCACGGCTAAGTCGCGGGCGTGGTAGCGCAAACCGTCGTGCTGCTTGTAGGAGCCGTCGTGCTCTTCATCGACAATAATCGCGCCGGGGTTGGCCAGCGGGGTGAAAATCGCCGAGCGGGTACCGATGATAATGAGCGCCCGGCCGCTGGCGGCGGCTTCCCACACATCTAGCCGTTCGGGGTCGGTGAGGCCTGAATGCAGCGCCACCACGGGTACCCGAAAGCGGCTTCTAAAGCGGGCGAGTGTCTGTGGGGTTAAGCCAATTTCCGGTACCAGTACCAGCGACTGTTTCCCCTTGGCGGCGACGGCTTCAATAAGCTGCAGGTAGACTTCTGTTTTGCCGCTGCCGGTGACACCCTCGAGTAAGCAGGGGTGATAGCCATCGAGTTTTTCATGCAGTGTGGCTAGCGCCGTCGCCTGTTCACGGTTAAGCGGCAGGGCCGGTGTTGCCAGTAAGTTGCCGCTGGGTGGCGTTGGGGCAGTGAGGATGTGTTCCTGGCTGGATGCGAGGCCTTTCTTCTCCAGCGCTAATAGCTGGTCGCGGGCAAAGCCGTGGGCGCTAACCGCACGGCCAGGCAACCCATGAGGGTGTTGGCGCAGCAGCGCATGCAGCTCGGCTTGCTTGGGCGCTCGGCTGAGTATTTCTTCTGCGCCTTCGCCTTGGGCAAGCCAGAGAGTCTGGGTGCGCCCAGCCATGGGGTGCCCCTGGCGTAGCCGTGCAGGCATGGCGTGGTGCAGGGTGTCGCCTAGGCTGTGCTGATAATAACGGGCGGCAAAACGGCATAGCCATAGCCAATCCTCCGGCAACGGGGCATCATCCAGCGCTTCGCTGATGCTACGCAGTTGGCTGCGCGGAAGGTCGCTGTGGTCAGCCAATTCGACGACCACGCCGACGACTTCGCGGCGCCCAAAGGGCACTCGCACTCGCAGCCCCGGCTGCCAGCCGCAGGGAGGCGTTTCCCTGGAAGGCAGGTAGTCGAACAGGCGGCGCAGCGGCGAAGGCAGCGCTACCTTGAGCACTTGATCGAGTGCTTGGGAAGATCTTTGGGACGGTCTTTGAGACTGCCCTTGAGAATATGCCTGCGAAGAAAAAGAGTCAGCCAATTGGCCTCCGGCGTTAGTTTTGCTAGAATATGCGACCGCTCTGAATCCTAACGATCTTTATCGATCTATTTGTAAAGACCTATCGTAACGACAGAGCGGCTAACCGGTTAGTCGTTTTTTCCAAACCCGTATGCGGTACCTGGCACGAGATCAGGTGGCGGCATATAGCTTCGTGAGGCTCGAAATGAGACAAGGTATTCACCCGAATTACAACACGGTCACCGCCAGCTGTTCTTGCGGCGCCACTTTCCAGGTAGGTACGACCTCTGGTCAGGACTTCTCCTTGGATGTGTGCTCTAACTGCCACCCGTTCTACACTGGTAAGCAGAAGCAAGCGACCACTGGTGGCCGCGTAGAGCGTTTCAACAAGCGTTTCGGCGCTGCTGTTAAGCGCGGCTAATCCCAGTCGGATAGCCATATCGCCAGCATGCCTGTTCATATCAGGCTATTCCTATAAGGCTATGCTCGCGCAAAACCCACGCCTCGGCGTGGGTTTTTTGTGAGCTGGATATGCTTGCTGCATGAATTTTATGTGAAAAAAATTTCCATAAATTCTGTTATGCAGCAATAAGTAAAGCATTATGAGTAAAGCCTGTTTGCATAAGTTTCTGCAAATAGTGGCTAAAAGTGACGAATGTGAAGATAAAATTCGGTTAAACGAGCGTTTTGTCGTAAGTTGACGGCGCGCTTGAGGCGCTATGGTTTTTTCTATATTCTGAAACGACTTATCTACTTTATGTTAACTGGACTCTGACCATGACGGATGCAAATAAGCAGGCTGCTTTGGATTATCACGCGAAACCGATTCCCGGTAAGCTTTCGGTGGAGTTGACCAAACCCACCGCGACAGCACGGGATTTGGCACTGGCGTATAGTCCAGGCGTGGCTGAGCCAGTACTTGAAATTGCCCGGGATGCGGAAAATGCCTACCGCTATACCGGCAAGGGCAATCTGGTCGCCGTGATTACCGATGGCAGCGCTATTCTGGGTTTGGGTAATCTGGGCCCGCTGGCGAGCAAGCCAGTGATGGAAGGCAAGGGCGTGCTGTTTAAGTGCTTTGCAGGCATCAATTCGGTGGATATCGAAGTGGATGCGGAAAGCCCCCAGGCGTTTATCGATACCGTCGCGCGCATTGCCGATACCTGGGGCGGGATTAACCTTGAAGACATCAAGGCGCCGGAGTGTTTTGAAATTGAGAAAGCACTGGTTGAGCGCTGCAGCATCCCGGTCTTCCACGATGACCAGCACGGCACCGCAATTGTGACAGCGGCCGGTATGCTTAATGCCTTGGATATCGCGGGCAAAAAAATTGAGAACGTCAAGATCGTTTGCATGGGCGCAGGGGCGGCGGCGATTGCCTGCATGCGGTTGCTGGTCTCCTGTGGTGCGAGTAAAGAGAACTTGGTAATGCTGGATCGGCGTGGCGTTATTCATACTGATCGCGAAGGTATCAACGAATATAAGGCTGAATTCGCCCGTGATACCGAGATGCGCACCTTGGACGATGCCATCGACAATGCTGACGTCTTTATCGGCCTGTCAGGCCCGGGGCTGCTGTCCGCTGATCAGGTGAAGAAAATGGCGCCAGATCCGGTGATTTTTGCCTGCACCAATCCGGATCCGGAGATCCATCCTGACGTTGCCCGGGAAGCGCGCCCGGATGTGATCATGGCCACCGGCCGTTCGGACTTCCCGAACCAGGTCAACAACGTGCTGGGCTTCCCGTTTATCTTCCGCGGCGCTTTGGATGTTCGCGCCACGCGCATTAATGAAGAGATGAAGCTGGCCGCGGTGCATGCCTTGAAAGACTTGGCCCGCGAGCCGGTTCCTCAGGAAGTGCTGGACGCCTACGAGCGCACCGAGATGAGTTTTGGCCGCGAGTACATCATTCCCACGCCGGTCGATATTCGCCTGCTGGCGCGGGTTTCCTCGGCGGTGGCGCAAGCTGCGGTTGATTCTGGTGTCGCCCGTAAGCCTTTCCCGGCGCACTACCCGCTGCAGTCAATTAATGATGTTTATGGCGGCTAAGGCACTGCGCCCTGGTTAGTCGATTTACGCCCGCTGCTTAGCGGGCGTAAATGTTTTGAGAGATTATTTATTTAGCTTTGAGAATAGCGTGTTAACCCTTCCTGAGCGGTGGAGGCCACTAAGCGGCCATCGCGGCTGTAAATATGCCCCCGCGCCAGCCCGCGAGCGCCGCCTGTCCAGGGTGAGTCGATGACGTATAACAGCCAATCGTCAAGGCGGGTGTCCTGGTGGAGCCACAGGGCATGGTCAAGGCTGGCAATGCGTAGCTTGGGGTCTCGGTACTCAATGCCATGGGGAATCAGGCTGGTGGTCAGCAGATTGAAGTCAGAGGCGTAAGAGAGCAAGTGGCGGTGCAACGCCGGGTCGTCTGGCAGCGTGCCGGAAAGACGAAACCATAAGCATTGGCCAGCAGGTGTACCGTTGTCGGGGTTGCCGGGTAGATGCACAAACTCAATCGGGTGACCGGGAAAGCGGTCATGCTTGGCCTCGCCGTTCTCGATTAACGCTTCGGGTGTCGGCACATCCGGCATGGTGCGCTGATGGCTAAAGCTCGCCTCAGCGCTTTGAAAGGAGGCGCTGCAGAAGAAGATTGGCCGGCCTTTTTGAATGGCAGTGACACGACGGGTCGTGAAGCTGCCGCCATCGCGGATGGTATCCACTTGGTAGACAACGGGGCGATGTGGGTCACCAGGACGCAGAAAGTAGCCGTGCTGAGAGTGCGGGCGGCGCTCAATGGGCACTGTGCGCGCAGCGGCTGCAAGCGCTTGGCCGAGTACCTGACCACCATAGAGCTGAGGAAAGCCTAGATCCTGACTCTGGCCACGATATAGCGTCTCTTCCAGCGTTTCTAGCTCCAGTAACGCTACCAGTTTGTTCAGCGCGTCTGTCATTCTCGGTATCCTTGCGGCTGTCTCAATCGAATGCTGTCGATGAAAGTGAGTTGCTACGACGGGGGACAACCCTTTCATACGATCGTTTAGCTACCTTAGCGGAGTTTACGTTTATGCGCAGCGATGAATTTTACATGCACCGGGCGCTTGACCAAGCACACTTGGCCGCTGCGGCAGGTGAGGTGCCCGTGGGGGCGGTTGTCGTCGATGCGCAGGGGGAGATCATAGGCGCTGGCTGCAACGCCCCGGTAGCCAGTTGCGACCCCAGCGGCCATGCGGAAGTTCGTGCGCTGCGCGAGGCGGGGCAGCAGCAGGGGAACTATCGGCTTGAGGGCTGCACGCTGTTTGTCACCTTAGAGCCGTGCATGATGTGCGCAGGGGCGATGATACATGCTCGCCTAGCCCGTTTGGTTTACGGTGCTGCTGAGCCTCGGGCTGGCATGGTTGAATCAAAGGCTAACCTACTGGCGCAGCCGTGGTTCAACCATCAGGTCGCGGTGACTGGCGGTGTATTAGCAGCACCCTCGCAAAAATTACTGAAGCGTTTTTTCACCGCGCGACGCGATCAACTTAGCCAGAAATAGTTAAGAAGTGTTAATCAAGCGGCGGCACAAGTTCGAACAATAGCAGTGGATCATCGTTGACTGACGTTTGTTCTAGTTGGAAAAACTGCTGGCGGCTACGTTCAACATACTCAATCATTTCGTAGTAGCGACGGATATTGCGTACGTATATTACTGGCTCGCCACCACGGGCGTAGCCATGCCGCGTTTGGCTGTGCCATTCACGCTGCTGTAGCAGGGGCAGTGCGGCGCGTACATCCGTCCAGCTGTCGGGGTCACCGCCTCGCATCTCGGCAATCTTACGGGCGTCGTATAAATGCCCTAGCCCCACATTATAGGCAGCCATGGCCATAAAAAGCCGGTCATCACCGGTAATGCTTTCCGGTAGGCGGTCTTTGATGCTGCGCAAATAACGGGCACCGCCATCAATGCTTTGGGCCGGGTCGGTGCGGTCGCTGATGCCCATCTCGCTGGCAGTGGGGTTGGTTAGCATCATTAAACCACGCACCCCGGTCGGCGAGACCGCATCTGGATCCCAGTGCGACTCCTGGTAGCCCACGGCCGCGAGTAGCTTCCAATCAAAACCTGTTTCCTGGGCGGATTGCTGGAATAATTCAGTATAGCGAGGCAGGCGTGCATCCAGATGGTCAAGAAAGGTGCGGGTACCGACATACTCCAAGTAGTCGTCATGACCGAAGTAGCGGCTGACTAGCTGATCTAGCGTGCCGCTCTCCTGCAGGTCTTGGAGGAAGCGATTAGCAGCTTCGAGTAACCCCAAACCGCGACCGCTGGGCACTGCCCATGCCATGGAGAGCGGGTCGCCGAGGATAAAGCCACGCTCAACGTTGGGGAAAAACAGCCGGTTTAACCGAAATTGATGCTCAAAAATAACCGCTGCGTCCAGGGTGCCGTTTTCAACCCGGGCCAGCAGTTCGGCGACCTCCAACTCATGGGACTCTTTCCAGCTTAGGGTGGGGTGGCGTTTCTGGAGATCGCGCAGTGCTTCGCTGGTACCCGCTTCGCTAAGCGTACCAAGCTCCAGGCCGACAAGGTCGCTTGGTTCACTAATACCATTAAGCCCGCGCCGGTATACTACCAGCGGCTGCATCTTGATAATCGGACGGGTGTAGTAAACACCAGAGGGATTAGGCAGCAGGGGTAGCGCTGCCGCGCCCAGGTCGCCGCTCTCACGTACCGCCGGCAGCACGCTTTCAGGGTGATGGCGGGCGTTAAGGTTAAGACTCACCCCTAGATAGTCGGCAAAGCGGTGCATTAGCTCGTACTCAAAGCCGGTAGGGCCCTGGCGACCTTGGTAATAAGTGGTGGGTGTATTACGGGTGTGAACGGTAATAAAATCTTTTGCAGTGATCTGAGTCAGATGCTCGCCGGGAGGAACCAGGGAGAGGGTGGGCACCAGAGTCAGAAGCGTAATCGCTATTAGCGCATAATAAGCGCTGGCACGGGCTACAAAATGTCGGCAAATCAACGTCAGCATGGCGTCTTGTCGGCATGAAACAAGCTGCCACGATACCCAGCCAGGGGCAGGCTGTCACCTTGTTGATTTCGTGTGACGGCTGGTTTCCAGTATCATAGGCGTTTTCCGGTACCACATTATCTGTGTTTTCCGGCACCATAAAAGCACGGCCGCCTAGCGGCCCGGTGATTTCCCTGCTCGAATTTCCCTGCTCTAGAGGCTTCAGGATATGCTCGAACTGCGAGGCGCGCCCGCCCTTTCTGCCTTCCGTCATGCTCGGCTGTTAACGGTGCTGCGTGAACGTGTTCCCGAGGTGGAAGCGCTGTCTGCCCACTATGTTCATTTTATCGATGTTCACTCCCATGAGCGCCGCGAGGAACTGGATGACGCTGCCCGCGAACGTTTGGTGCAGTTACTTGATTACGGTACTCACTCGAGCGTAGAGGTTCCTGAGCGCGCCCAGCGCTTTTTGGTGGTGCCGCGCCTAGGCACCCAGTCGCCCTGGTCATCCAAGGCGACTGATATCGCCCACAACTGCGGCTTGCGCCAAATTAGCCGCATCGAGCGCGGCATCGATTACCGGGTCAGCTTCACCGCGATGCCGGACGAAGAGAGTTTGAGCGCGCTGGCGGCACTGCTACACGACCGTATGACCGAAACCGTGCTAGCCGATGCCTCGGACGCCGCTAAGCTGTTTGCTCAACACGACCCGGCACCGCTGGGCAGTGTGGATATTCTTGAGGGTGGCCGGGATGCGTTGGCAACGGCCAACCAGGCGCTGGGGCTGGCGCTGGCAGAAGATGAAATCGACTATCTTGTCGATGCTTTCAATGAGTTGGGGCGTAACCCCAGCGACGTTGAGCTGATGATGTTTGCTCAGGCCAACTCTGAGCACTGCCGTCACAAAATCTTCAACGCCGATTGGATGATCGACGGCGAGCTGCAGAGCCACTCGCTGTTTAAGATGATCAAGAATACCTTTGCGTCGTCGCCGGACAATGTTCTCTCGGCTTACAGCGACAATGCCGCTGTGATCAAGGGCAGTCAGGCTGGACGCTTCTTTGCCACGCCGCTGACAGGCGTTGACGACGAGCGCGCACTCTACGCCACTCATCAGGAACCCATTCATATCCTGATGAAGGTAGAGACCCATAACCACCCCACCGCGATTGCCCCTTTCCCAGGCGCGGCGACCGGCTCCGGTGGAGAAATCCGTGACGAAGGTGCTACCGGCATTGGTGGCAAGCCCAAAGCGGGGCTTTCAGGTTTTACGGTTTCCAACCTGCGTATTCCAGAATTCGTACAGCCCTGGGAAGCCTTTGATTACGGCAAGCCAGGGCGTATGGAGTCGGCGCTCAACATTATGCTCGAGGGCCCCATTGGGGGCGCCGCGTTCAACAATGAATTTGGCCGCCCCAATCTAACCGGCTATTTCCGCACCTACGAGCAGGAGTCACTTAACGACGGCGGTATCGAGCGGCGCGGTTTCCATAAGCCGATTATGCTCGCCGGTGGTTATGGCAATATCCGTGCCCACCATGTTCAGAAGGGTGATATCCCTGTCGGCGGCAAGCTGATTGTGATGGGTGGCCCGGCGATGTTGATTGGCCTGGGTGGCGGCGCAGCCTCCAGCATGGCTTCCGGCACTTCCAGCGCCGATTTGGATTTCGCTTCGGTGCAGCGTGAAAACCCTGAGATTGAACGCCGTGCTCAAGAGGTGATCGACCGCTGCTGGGCGCTGGGGGAGCACAACCCGATTCGCTTTATCCACGATGTTGGCGCGGGTGGGCTCTCCAATGCGTTGCCCGAGCTGGTAAAAGATGGCAACCGTGGTGGCCGCTTTGATCTGCGCGCGGTGCCCAACGCCGAGCCGGGTATGAGCCCGCTGGAGATTTGGTGTAATGAAGCCCAGGAGCGTTACGTGCTTGCGGTTGCACCAGAGGATTTGGATACATTTGATGCCCTGTGCAAGCGCGAGCGCTGCCCCTATGCGGTAGTCGGCGAAGCCTTGGAAGAGCACCATCTTGAAGTGCGCGACGGCCATTTTGAGAGTAAGCCGGTTGACCTACCGATGAGCGTGCTATTCGGCAAAGCACCCAAGATGCAGCGCGAATTTGAGCGTCGCAATCCGGAGCTCTCCGGCATGATGCTGGATAATCTTGACCTGCGCGAAGCACTTGATCGCGTACTGCGCTTACCTACCGTGGCCTCCAAAAGCTTCCTGATCACCATTGGTGACCGCTCGATCACCGGCCAGGTGGCTCGCGACCAGATGGTCGGCCCCTGGCAAGTGCCGGTGGCCGATGTAGCGGTGACCACGGCAAGCTTTGATACCCTCACCGGTGAAGCCATGGCCATGGGGGAGCGTCCGCCGGTGGCGCTAATCAACCCTGCCGCTAGTGCTCGCTTAGCGGTGGCCGAAGCGATTACCAATTTGGCGGCAGCACCGATTGCCAAACTGAGCGATATCAAGCTCTCCGCTAACTGGATGAGCGCGGCGGATCACCCAGGTGAAAATCAGGCGCTTTACGATGCGGTTTATGCGGTAGGTATGGAAATGTGCCCGGCGCTGGGCATTGCGATTCCGGTGGGCAAAGACTCGATGTCGATGCGTACCGCCTGGCAGGATGAGAACGAGCAGGGCGAATACGAAGATAAGAGCGTGACGTCGCCCCTTTCACTGGTGGTGACCGGTTTTGCTCCGGTGACCAACGCCCTGGCGACGCTCACGCCGCAGATCAATCTGGATCAAGACGAGTCGGATTTGATTTTGGTCGACCTGGGCAACGGTCAGAATCGGTTGGGCGGCTCCGCTTTGGCGCAGGTGTATGGCCAGGTGGGCAATGACTGCCCCGATGTGGACGACCCGGAAGATATCAAAGCGTTCTTCGAAGTGATTCAAGGCCTGAACCGCGACGGCAAGCTGCTGGCATATCACGATCGTAGCGATGGTGGTCTGCTGGTCACACTGCTGGAAATGGCTTTTGCTGCCCATGCCGGGCTTGAGATCAAGCTCGACTGGATGATCGACGAGCCAGTGGAGGCGTTGAACGCGCTGTTCTCGGAAGAGCTGGGTGCCGTGATTCAGGTCAATCGTGAACACACTGAAGAAGTGCTGGCGCAGTTTGCCGTGGCGGGTATCGAAACCTGTGGCGTCATCGCCCGCCCGCGTTACGATGACCAGGTGCGCGTCACGCTGTTTGAAGAGCCTTTGCTGGAAACCACTCGTCAGCTTACCCAGCGTACCTGGACAGAAACCAGTTACCGTATGCAGGCGCTGCGCGACAACCCCGAATGCGCCAAGAACGAATACGACAATCTGCTCGATGGCCGCGACCCGGGGCTATCTGCCACGCCCACCTTTGATATTAATGAAGATATCAGCGCGCCTTATGTCAACACAGCTAAGCCTGCCATGGCGGTGCTGCGTGAACAGGGCGTCAATGGCCAGGTAGAAATGGCCTGGGCTTTCGATAAGGCCGGGTTTGAGGCGGTGGATGTGCATATGAGCGACATCCTGGCGGGGCGTGTTTCGCTGGAAGAGTTCAAAGGGCTTGTGGCCTGCGGTGGCTTCTCCTACGGCGACGTGCTTGGTGCTGGCGGTGGCTGGGCCAAGTCGGTGCTGTTTAATGAGCGCGCCCAGGAGCAGTTTGCGGCGTTCTTCGCCCGCGACGATAGTTTCTCGCTGGGCGTATGTAACGGTTGCCAAATGCTCTCGCAGTTGAAATCGCTGATTCCTGGCGCTGAAAACTGGCCGACCTTTGTGCGCAATGAGTCCGAGCAATTTGAGGCCCGCGTTTCCATGGTGCGGGTTGAAAAGAGCCCCTCGATTCTGCTCGCCGGTATGGAGGGCTCAAAACTGCCCATCGCCGTTGCTCATGGTGAAGGGCAGGCGGAGTTCCGAGACAGCGCTCATCTGCGCAGCATGCAATCGAGCAACCAAATTGCTCTGCGCTATATCGATAACTACGGCCAGGCGACCACGCGCTACCCGGCAAATCCCAACGGCTCACCGGCGGGCATTACCGGTCTGACCACGCCGGATGGCCGGGTGACCATTATGATGCCCCACCCTGAGCGCGTTGCTCGGGCGGTTACCAACTCCTGGCGCCCGGCAGAGTGGACTGAAGATGGCGCCTGGCTGCGACTATTCCGCAACGCTCGGGTTTGGCTCAACTGATTCCAGTAATGCTCCAGATAGTGCGTTGGGCATAGCGCCCATGTTAACGGCGGATTTTTTTCCGCCGTTAACAGTTACGCGAGTCGTGACAACAGTTATTAAGAGTGCCGCTCGGGAGCGCTAGCCGGTGTTTTATCAGCCCCTTCGGGTGGCAATCCTAGTTTGGCCTCCAGCGTTTCAAGCTCTAACCGGTAGCGCTCAACGAGGTATTCGAAGCGCCCAAAATCATGTCCGCAATCCATGCAGAACACATGGGCTTTACCACGCCGCGTGGCGGGAAGGCGTTTTAAACGACTGCCGCATTCCGGGCACTCTGGGCTGAAATGGTTGGTTGTCATTGCTCACCTCACTAGTATCTTCTCGCTGATAAACGTTGCGATTTCTGGGATTATTTAAACCATCACTACTACGACGCGACGAAAGTCGTAATAGTTCAATAGCGGGCTAATTAATTTGTCGATACCTAGCTCCTCACTAGCTAACTCACCAACGCCCCAGCTTCGCCCCTATCAGCAGGAAGCGGTCAAGCGCGTGGTGGGCCATTTCCGAGCCTCAAGCGAGCCTGCGCTGGTGGTGCTGCCCACGGGCAGTGGTAAATCCCTGGTGATAGCTGAGCTAGCGCGCTTGGCCCGTGGGCGGGTATTGGTGCTGGCCCATGTGCGTGAGCTGGTGGAGCAGAACCATGCCAAGTACCAGGCTTATGGACTTGAGGCGGATATTTTTAGCGCCGGTTTAAAGCGCAAAGAGGCGAGTCGCCAAGTGGTATTTGGCTCGGTGCAGTCGGTGGTGCGTAACCTGGAGAGCTTTAACGACGCTAATTTTACCTTGCTGGTCATCGACGAGAGCCATCGTGTATCACTCAACGAAGACGCTAGCTATCGTCAGGTGATTGAGCACCTGCGCCAGCACAATCCACAGCTTAAAATACTCGGCCTCACCGCGACGCCGTACCGTTTGGGGCAGGGGTTTATTTATTACCGCCACCATCACGGCATGGTGCGGGGCAGTGAAGAGAGTTTTTTTCGTGACTGCGTCTTCGAGCAGCCGCTGCGTCTGATGGTGAAGCAGGGCTATCTGGCTGCGCCCAAGCGCCTGGATATGGCGATTGAGGGCTATGACTTCTCCGCACTCAAACCCTCTTCAAACGGTCTGTTCCAAGAGGAAGAGCTGAATCGCGTGGTGGCGGGCAGTCGAGCGACGCCGGGCATTATCGGGCAAATCGTCGAACGTGCGGTTGATCGCCAGGGCGTGATGATTTTTGCCGCCACCGTGGCCCACGCTGAAGAAATTATCGGTTATTTACCTCGAGCAGAGGCGGCTTTAATTACCGGTGCAACACCTTCCCAAGAGCGCACTGCGCTGATCGATGCTTTTAAAGCGCGGAAACTAAAATACCTGGTGAACGTCGCGGTGCTGACCACCGGTTTCGATGCTCCCCACGTGGATTTGATCGCTATTTTGCGGCCTACCGAATCGGTGAGCCTCTACCAGCAGATGGTGGGCAGAGGGCTGCGCCTGTCGCCGGGCAAGAGCGACTGCCTGATTCTGGATTATGCCGGCAACCCCTGGGATATCTTCGCGCCGGAAGTGGGGAAGCCGAAGCCCGATAGTGACAGCGAACCGGTTCAGATAGAGTGCCCCGACTGCGGTCATGCCAATCTTTACTGGGGTAAGCGCGACGGTGATTTAGTGATTGAGCACTTTGGCCGCCGCTGTCAGGGGCTAATTGAAGATGATGAAGGAAAGCGGCGCCAGTGTGAGTTTCGGTTCCGTTTTAAAGTTTGCGAGGAGTGTGGCGCCGAGAATGATATTGCCGCCCGCCGCTGCCACGGCTGCGAAAAACTACTGGTGGACGCGGATGATAAACTCAAGGACGCCCTAAAGCTGAAAGACGCCAAGGTATTGCGGGTAAGCGGTATGCAGCTGGAAGCGACCACTAACGGCCGTGGCCTGCCGCGCTTAAAAGTCACCTATCATGACGAAGATGGCACCCATCTTTCCGAGTGGTACGCGCTGGAAACCCCCGCTCAACGGCGCGCTTTTTATGCCGCCTTTCTGCGCTACCATCTGCGCGCACCGGGAGGTAAATGGCAGCCGCTAAGCGCCGAGGACGTCGTCGCCGAACAGCGCCGCCTACGCCACCCGGATTTTGTCGTAGGCCGCAAAGTGAGGCGCCATTTCCAAATCAGTGACAAGCTGTTTGACTATACTGGCCGCTACCGCAAAGCGGTGGAGGCGGGGTAGTACGCTTGTGCTTACTCTCTAATAGAGCAACGCGAATGCTAACGACTTTGCTAAACTGTTCGCTTGTGCCGATTTCCATTTTCCAAGAGAGCCGACCCGCGTGAGCGAGACGCCAAGCGTTACTGTTGATTTAGCAAGCCCTGATTCCGAACCCACCGAGCCAGTGGCAGCTTCGCTTGGGCGTCTGTTTAATGAGCCGATTACGCAAATGCCGGAGGATTTGTATATTCCCCCGGAAGCACTGCGTGTCTTTTTAGAGACCTTTGAAGGCCCGCTGGATCTGCTGCTCTATCTGATTCGCCGCCAAAACCTGGATATTCTGACCATCAACGTGGCGACCATCACCCACCAGTACATCGAGTACGTGGAGCTGATGAAGGCCATGGAGATCGAGCTGGCGGGGGAATACCTGTTGATGGCCGCTATGCTGGCTGAGATCAAGTCGCGCACCTTGTTGCCCCGCCCGCCGAAGGCTGAGGGCGATGACGAGGAGGATCCCCGCGCTGAGCTTATCCGCCGTCTGCAAGAGTACGAACGCCTTAAAGAGGCAGCAGAGACGCTGGACACATTACCGCGTATGGGGCGTGACTGGTTCAGCGTGCAGGCGGGCTTACCGCCACTGGAATCCCGTGTGATTCACCCCGAGGTGGAATTGGATGAATTGCTCAGCGCGCTCTCCGATATCCTCAAGCGTGCCGAGCTGGTGCAGGCCCACCAGATCAGCCGCGAGGTTCTCTCTACCCGCGAGCGCATGCTCAAGATCATGGAGCAGCTAAGTTACGACGACGCCCATCAGCGCTATACCCCCTTTGAAGCGCTATTTACTTTAGAGGAGGGGCGCGCAGGCGTGGTGGTCACGTTTATGGCGATTCTTGAGCTGGCCAAAGAAGCCATGATTGAAATTGTCCAAAATGCGCCGCTGTCGCCAATTCACGTGCGCGCGCGACGCGCTGCCCTTGCTGACGGCGAGGAGAGCGCTTTTGATGAGGGCGAGATAGAAGATGATGCCTATGGCGAGTCCGCTTTTGAACCTGACGAGGAGACGCCATGAGTAACACCGTCACCGCGTTAGATGACATTGTTTTAGATGATATTGTTGAAGCCGCACTGCTGGCCGCTGGCGAACCCTTGCCCCTTGAGCGGTTGGAGACACTCTTTCTTGAGGGCGAATGCCCCCCGCGCAAAGAGCTTCGTGACGTCCTGGAACGTTTGCAGCAGCGACATTCTGGCGGTGCACTGGAGCTCCTGGAAACGGTCTCAGGCTACCAACTGCGCATTCGTCCGCGGCTTTCCCAGTGGGTGTCGCGGTTATGGGATGAACGCCCCCAGCGCTACTCGCGGGCGCTGCTGGAGACACTGGCATTAATTGCCTATCGGCAGCCGGTTACTCGTGGGGACATTGAGGAAGTGCGCGGTGTCAGCGTGAGTAGTTCCATTATGCGCACCTTGGCTGAGCGCGGCTGGATTCGGGTGGTCGGTCATCGTGATGTGCCTGGCCGACCAGCGGTATACGCCACCACACGCAGCTTTTTAGACGATTTTGGGTTAAAAACCCTCGATGCATTGCCGCCCATGCACACCCTGGCAAGCTGGGATGAAAACGAGATATCTGAAGAACCGGGGATGACGATGGATACTGACATTCAGGAAGAAAATGGCCCCGGTACAGACCATGAAGCACTGGACGAAACGATCAAAACGGTGCAGGATGCGCCACCTCAGAAAGAACAGATAACCTCGGCTGAGATAGCCGACACGCACGCCGAGACGGCGTTAACCCAGCCGCTGAGTTTTGCCGACCTACAGGCTCGGCTCGCGGCACGTGCCAAGCGCCAACAAGATGAGCGCGAAAGCACGGAGACTACCGATGTGAGGTCAGACGACCATGAGTCAGAGTAATAACACCACGCCCCCCACCAGCGAAAAGCTGCAAAAAGTCTTGGCCCGTGCAGGCCTTGGCTCGCGTCGTGAGATGGAAACGGCGATTTCCGCCGGCCGTGTTAAAGTGAATAGCCAGGTGGCTAAGCTGGGCGACCGCGTTGAAGCGCGGGATAAAGTCAGTTTTGATGACCGTCCGGTGGCATTGCGCCCAGAAGAAGAAGTGCCACGCCGGGTGATTATGTATAACAAGCCGGAAGGCGAGCTATGCACCCGTAAGGATCCAGAAGGTCGCCGCACGGTGTTTGACCGCTTGCCGCGCCTGAAAGGCGAACGTTGGATTGCGATCGGTCGCCTGGATATCAACACCAGTGGTTTGCTGCTGTTCACTACCGACGGTGAGCTGGCCAACCGTTTGATGCACCCCTCTACCCAGGTGGAGCGCGAGTACGCGGTTCGCGTGATGGGTGAAGTGAAGCGCGAGCATATCCTGGCCATGGTCGATGGGGTCATGCTTGAAGATGGCCCGGCGCGCTTTACCGATGTTCAGGAGTTTGGTGGCGAAGGCATCAACACCTGGTTCCACGTGGTGATTCTCGAAGGGCGCAACCGTGAAGTGCGTCGTCTTTGGGAATCCCAGGCGCTGACGGTTAGTCGTCTTAAACGCGTGCGCTACGGCAATATCTTCCTCGATAAGCGGGCGAAAGCCGGCGAATGGGTCGAACTTACCCAGGATGAGGTGGATGACTTAGCCACGCTGGCTAACTTGGAAACACGTAAAGTGCCCGCGTTGACACCGGATGAGAAGAATCGCTGGAACCGCGATAAGCACAAGCGTAAGCCGGTACAGGCACTGCGCAAACCGAAAAGCAAGGCTCGCTAAGCGCGGCTTGCAGAGCCCGTTGAACCTCTTGGTGCTCAGTCGTTAGCGGTTAGGCTGATAAGCGTGCCTGTCAGCATTGAGTGACGCCAGCGGGCACGCAAATGGTTCATTATTGTAGAGTGAAAGCGAAAAAACGCTTGCTATCAATAAGGTGTAAGCGTAGGATATGCATCCGTTCAGGCGGGTCGTTAGCTCAGTTGGTAGAGCAGTTGACTTTTAATCAATTGGTCGCAGGTTCGAATCCTGCACGACCCACCATTCAAACGACTGATCAGTTTGAATAAAGTCAGTTTGAATGCAGTGGTGAACGTTTAAAGTATGTGTAGTAACAGTATGTGTAGTAACGCTGGAAAGTGATCAGCACAGCAAGTTTGGGTCGTTAGCTCAGTTGGTAGAGCAGTTGACTTTTAATCAATTGGTCGCAGGTTCGAATCCTGCACGACCCACCAAATTCAACGCCCCTGGCAGTTTAGCTGCCAGGGGCGTTTTGCTATGTGTCTAGAAAGAACTCTATGTGTGACAATCTGTTTGCAGTCAAACGCTATTTCCCGCCAAAATGGTTTAGAATAAATCTGTCTAGAATAGATTTTAAGCGATGGCCATCGCGAGAGACGCAGCGGCTCATCGCTCCAACGAGCGGTGCATGTGCAAGACGCACTGCGCCGTAGCCCAGTGTTTAACAGGGGGATTCCCTGTTCGTCACAGTGGTAGACACAATGACTATTATGACTACTCAAGCGAAGCTTGAGGCCCCGCTACCCACAGCCTACTGCCCGACCCGCATTCCGGCGGAAGATCAGGCACGGGTTGAAGAGATCAAACGACTGTTGAAGGCCCATAACGCCGTTTTGGTCGCACACTACTACACCGATGATGCCATTCAGCAACTGGCGGAAGAGACCGGTGGCTGTGTCGCTGACTCGCTGGAGATGGCACGCTTTGGTGCTCGCCACGAAGCCACCACGCTGGTCGTCGCCGGTGTCCGCTTTATGGGCGAAACCGCCAAGATCCTTTCGCCTGAAAAACGCGTGCTGATGCCCACCTTGGAAGCCACCTGCTCGCTGGATATTGGCTGCCCCGCCGATGAGTTCAGCGCCTTCTGTGATGCCCATCCTGACCGCACCGTAGTGGTGTATGCCAACACCTCTGCAGCCGTTAAGGCGCGGGCAGACTGGGTGGTGACTTCGTCGATTGCAGTCGAGGTGATTGAGCACCTGCAGGCCAAAGGCGAGAAAATTCTCTGGGCGCCCGATAAGCATTTGGGCGGCTATATCCAGAACAAAACCGGCGCCGATATGCTGATGTGGGACGGCGCCTGTATCGTTCATGAAGAGTTTAAGGCCAAGGGCGTTGAAGATCTGAAGCGCATCTATCCAGATGCCGCAGTACTGGTGCATCCCGAATCGCCTGAGCCAGTAGTGAAGCTGGCGGACGTGGCAGGCTCCACCTCGCAGTTGATCAAGGCCGCGAAAGAGCTGCCCAACGATAAGCTGATCGTGGCAACTGATCGTGGCATCTTCTTCAAGATGCAGCAGGCAGTGCCGGATAAAACGCTGTTTGAAGCGCCGACGGCAGGCAACGGCGCCACTTGTCGTAGCTGTGCACACTGCCCCTGGATGGCCATGAACGCGCTGGATAATCTAGCCGGTGCGTTGCGTGAGGGAAGTGGAGAAATTCAGGTGGATGAAGCGCTGCGTCTGCAGGCTTTAAAGCCCCTTGAGCGCATGCTTAACTTCAATGCTTAGCGAGAAAAGATTAACCGAATGTCATTGCGAACAAAGTGAAGCAATCTCGGGGTGACTGCCACCGCTGGTTAAGATTGCCGCGTCGCTGCGCTCCTCGCAATGACATGTGGTGTGTCATTGCGAACGAAGTGAAGCAATCTCGGGGGTACTGCCACCGCTGGCTGAGATTGCCGCGTCGCTGCGCTCCTCGCAATGACATGTGGTGTGTCATTGCGAACGAAGTGAAGCAATCTCGGGGGTACTGCCACCGCAGGTTGAGATTGCCGCGTCGCTGCGCTCCTAGCAATGACATGTGGTGTGTCATTGCGAACGAAGTGAAGTAATCTCGGGGTTACTGCCACCGCTGGCTGAGATTGCCGCGTCGCTGCGCTCCTCGCAATGACACAGGTTTAGTTAAAATCATCCAGCGCTTCGCGATACTCAATGAAGTCCTCGCGGCGCTGCTCGATTCTTGCCAGCGCCTGCTGATCATTTTCCCGCTCAGCGGCATCCCGAGCGATAGAAAGTTGGCGAATGCCGCGATCGACGCGGCCGGTCAGTTGAAGATACTCTGCGCGGGCTAAGTGCCCCCAGCTATCATGCCCACTGCGCCCGGCGGCTTCGGCCAGCAGGTTAAAGACCTGCGGGTTTTCCAGGTTTTGGGAAGTGATGTCGCGCAGCAGGTCATAGGCCGCCTGCGGGTCGCGCTGCAGCTGTGCTTCGGCCAAGATCAGTTGGGCAGGTAGGTAGTTGGGCATAAAACGTAGCAATTGCTGACTGCGCTGAATGGCCTGATCGTAGCGGCCAGCTTCCAGGGCGACGCTAGCCGAAGAGGCGGGCAGCATGGCAAAGTCGGGATGCTCGTTGGCAAGCCTATCCAGTTGCTCCAGGGCGCTATCGGTTTGGCCGTTGCGAGCATCGATCAGTGCCGCTAAGTAGTCCTGAGCGGCTTGTTCGGCGCCTTCCTGAGCAAGGCGCGAAGCAGCTTGCTGCGGCGTATTAGTGTAAATGCTTAGCAGCGCCCGGGCGCGCATCATGTCGTAGAGGGTGTCGCTGGTATATGCATCGGCAACATTGAGCTGGGCAGCGCGGGCTTGTGCGGCGCTTAAACGATTGTCGGTGACCGGGTGGGTCAGCAGGAACTCGGGTGGGGTATCGCCCTGAAGGCGCGCCATACGCTGCATGGCTGAGAACATGCGCACCATTGCCTCGGGGTCATAGCCTGCATCGGCCATGGCCTGAAGGCCGATGTTATCGGCTTCCTGTTCAAACAGCCGTGAGTAGCTGAGCTGATCCTGGATCAGCGCCGCCTGTGAGCCCATGGCGGCCGCCATTCCAGCGTCGCCGCCGCCACTGGCGGCAATCAGCATACCCGCCAGCATGGCTGCCATGGCGGGCAGTTGGGTCTGAGCCGCGCGGGCACTGCCTCGGGCATAGTGGCGTTGAGAGAGGTGGCCCAGTTCGTGAGCTAGCACCGAGACAAAAGCGCCTTCATCTTCGGCAAACGCGAAAAGTCCTGAATTGATCCCTACTACGCCGCCAGGGACGGCAAAGGCGTTCAATGAAGCGTTATCGACCATGACGGTGATCGTGCGCAGACCGTTAATATCACTATGCGGGGCCAGCCGGGCAATCAGGCTTTGCAAATAATCATTGGTTATGGGGTCTTGCCACTGGGGGGCTTGGGCACGAAACTGGCGCAACCAGGCGCGGCCCAAGCGGTACTCTTCGTTGCTGACAGAGGTAGACGCCGCCCCTAAGCTCGGCAAGCCGTAATCGCTGGAGGCAATGCTTGGTGGGCTAAACAGTAGGCTGCCACAGGCACAAGCAAACGCACATATCCAGCCTGGGTAAGCGATACGAAGGGTTGGCATGGCATCCTCATAAATAATGAATAAGTACAGTGGTCAGGGTATGGCATTGGTGAAGAGTGTGACATTGATAAACACAGGGAAGTGCCGTTAAATCGACTGCCTAGTGAAATCAATCGCTAAAAAGATAGTTTATGTAACAATGCCGTGAGTATGTAGGTCATTTTGAGGGAGTGTATATGTCTGAGCAATCCGAGGGCTTTCAACCCGACACGGTGCTTGACGCTTGCGGGCTGCATTGCCCGCTGCCTTTGCTGAAGGCTAAGCAGGCCTTGGCAGGTTTGGCGGCTGGTCAGTTACTGGAAGTGCGTTCCACCGATGCGGGTTCGTGGCGTGATATGGCGTCGTTTACCGACCAAAGTGCACATACGCTGGAAGGTCGTGAGCAGCGCGACGAGGTGTATGTTTATTGGATTAGAAAAGCTGGGGATGCGCACTCATGACCCTGCGCACGATTTTAAAAAGCTGGGTTGAACGCTATTTCTCGGATGAGGAGGCGCTCATCCTGCTGATAGTGCTGGTGGCGGGCTTTGCCGCGATTATCTGGTTTGGACGCATGCTGGCGCCGTTTTTTACTGCACTGGTGATTGCGTTTCTTTTGCAAGGCGTAGTGAGTGCGTTTACCCGGCGAGGGGTACCGCACCTACTAGCGGTCATCCTGGTCTTTTTGGCCTTTATCAGCGTGCTGCTCACTCTGGCGTTTATTCTGATGCCGTTGATCTGGAATCAGCTAGTGGGGCTGGTGCAAGAGACACCGCGGATGTTCGCCAGTGGCCAGGGCTGGTTGGATGAACTGCAGGCGCGCTACCCGAATATTATTACGCCGGATCAGATGCAAAGCTGGATAGGCGTGGCGAGCCGTGAGATTAGCCAGCTAGGCCAGCGCGCCTTAACGCTTTCGCTGGCTTCGCTCGGCAATATTATGTCGCTGATTATCTACCTGGTACTGGTGCCGATTCTGGTGTTCTTTATGCTCAAGGATCGCGACGTGTTGGTCGGTTTTATGCTTTCGCTGCTGCCCCAAAAGCGTACGCTGCTATCGCGTATTTGGCGCGAAATGGACGATCAGATTGCCAACTATATCCGCGGCAAATTTATTGAAATCATCATCGTTGGCACCGTGGCGTTCTTTACCTTTGCGTTCTTTGGCTTACCGTATACAGCGCTGCTAGCGGTGTTGGTCGGCCTTTCTGTGTTAGTGCCTTATATCGGCGCTGCGGTGGCTACACTACCGGTCGCCGCGGTAGCGGGGTTCTATTTTGGTCTTAGTGAAGATTTTGTCTATGTGCTGGTGGCTTATGGCGTGATTCAAGCCCTGGATGGCAACGTATTGGCACCGGTATTGTTCTCTGAGACCAATAATATTCATCCGGTTTCGATTATTGTGGCGGTACTGTTCTTCGGTGGGATTTGGGGCTTCTGGGGGATCTTCTTTGCGATTCCCTTGGCAACACTGCTCAAGGCATTGATTTACGCCTGGCCACGTAGCATGCATGAG
Source organism: Vreelandella titanicae (assembly GCF_014697095.1). Classification (NCBI taxonomy): domain Bacteria; kingdom Pseudomonadati; phylum Pseudomonadota; class Gammaproteobacteria; order Oceanospirillales; family Halomonadaceae; genus Vreelandella; species Vreelandella titanicae. The sequence goes on from NZ_CP059082.1 coordinate 2,241,341, forward strand.
CGGGAGGAGCGTCGGAGTATACCAGCCACGGCTAGCCAGGAAGCCGAATAGCGCTCACCCACTGCCCGCGCAAGTGAATCAGTACGGGCAGTGGGCTGAACTGAAATAGAGCCCTGGTTGAGATAGAGCTCTGGTTGAGTTAGTTGGAAGCGTTCAGCTTTTCAGCCGCAGCAAGTACTTCTTCCGCGTGGCCAGGTACTTTAACGCCGCGCCATTCGTTGGCTAGCTTGCCCTCCTTATCAATCAGGAAGGTGCTGCGTTCGATGCCCAGGTGCTCCTTGCCGTACATTTTCTTGAGCTTGATAACATCAAATAGCGTGCAGATGTTTTCGTCCTTATCTGAAATAAGGTCGAAATTAAAATCCTGTTTGGCCTTAAAATTCTCCTGGGCGCGCAAGCCATCTCGAGAAACACCAAGAATGACCGTATTAGCGGCATCGAAGGCGGGTTTGCGGTCACGGAAGTCACCGCCCTCGGTGGTGCAGCCAGGTGTACTGGCTTTGGGATAAAAGTATATGACCACTTGTTTGCCACGCATTTCCGACAGTGTCACGGTGGTATCACCCGTGGCAGTGGCGGAGAAGTCAGCAACGGGTTGACCAATTTCAACAGGCATAAGGCATCCTTTTAAGGGTGGGTGTTAATATTGCTTGTTACGCGTGATTACACGTAAGCCAGCGGCCGTTGTCAAAGCTCAAAACAGGGTGACGACAAACTCACACCGCTTTACGCTGTACAGGCTCGAATCGCCTGAGTACCATTTGGCCTCTGTGCGGTGTCGGCGCTTGATGCAAAATAGCGTGATCGCGCTCGGTTTTGAAAAAAACTCTCGTATTCAAAAACACAGATAGTTGATATCACAATTTGGCTGGTGAGGAATAAACGGATGATCACAGGCAGCATCGTCGCCCTGGCGACGCCTATGAAGGTCAATGGCGACATCGACTGGGAGGCGCTTCGTCGTCTGGTGAACTTCCATCTCGAAAATGGCACCGATGCCATTGTCGCCGCTGGCACCACGGGCGAACCGACTACCATGTCGTTTGCGGAGCACTTTGACGTGATTCGCAGCGTGGTGGAAGAGGTCAATGGCCGTATACCGGTCATAGCCGGTACCGGCTCGAACAACACCACCGAAGCAGTGGAGTTGACCCGCTACGCGAAAGAGGTGGGTGCAGATTACTGTCTGACGGTGGCTCCCTACTACAACAAGCCTACTCAGGAAGGCCTGTTTCAGCACTTCAAGGCCACAGCCGAGGCCAGCGACCTGCCGGTTATTCTTTACAATGTGCCCGGTCGCACCTGCTCGGATATCTACAACGAGACCGTATTACGCCTGGCCGAAGTCGATAATATTATCGGTTTAAAAGACGCCACGGGGAACCTGGAGCGTGCGGAAGATCTAATCACTCGCCTGAAGGGCAGTGGTTTTATGCTCTACTCCGGTGATGATGCGACCGCCTGCGACTTTATGTTGATGGGTGGTCATGGGGATATCTCCGTCACCGCCAACGTTGCCCCCCGGGCGATGCATGAGCTTTGCTCGGCAGCGGTGGCCGGCGACTCCGATAAGGCGCATCAGATTAATACGCTTTTGATGCCGCTGCATACCAACCTGGGTATAGAGTCGAACCCTATTCCAGTGAAGTGGGCGCTGAACCGTATGGGGTACGCGGATGCGGGTATTCGCTTACCGCTAACCTGGCTGTCGGAAAAGTACCACGCCACGGTGAGCGAAGCGCTGCAGTTGGCGGGTGTCGTAGAGGAGTAGTCCGACGCAATACTCTTTGCTACCCAGCTCGCTTACCGTTGAGCTGGGTACCCGAATTGTTGACTTAAGGTGGCTTGATGAGCTCTGTGCTTGAAATACGTGCGCTTAAATGGGTTCCGCTGGCACTCGCAGCGGCTGTCGCGCTCTCTGGTTGTGCGCGGGATGGTTTTTACCACGACCGTAATTTGGACTACACCGAGGCCGCTCCGGCGCCGCCTTTGGTGCTGCCAGAGACCCGCAACACCCAGCGCTATCGCGATGCGCTGCCGGTTCCTCAAGCCGCCACCCAAGGTGCACGGCTTGACGAAGCAGCAGAGATTCGCCCGCCACAGTCATTGGCGATTGGCAGTGGGATGGAACCTGAGTATGTCGAGCGTCGCGAAGTGGGCGATCAAACCTGGCTAGTAGTGGCCGCCGACACCGGTACGGTCTGGCCGCAGTTGGAAGAGTTTGTACGTAGTCGTCAGTTGGAGGTGCTGCAGAGCAGTGCTTCTCAGGGCGTTATCGTCACGCCCCAGGCGGAAATTCGCCTGCAAAGTGCACTACGCGCAGGCAGTAGCGAAGTTCGCTGCGAACGCGGCGGGCAAACCATGGCGAGCTGCCTCGATGCGTTAGAGAGCCATTTAAGCGCGCGCAGTGCATCTGCCAGTGTCTCTTCTTCCTGGACCGCTCAGCGCCTCACCGGTGAGCAAACGCTGCAAATCCGCCAGCAGGACGACGAGTGGGAAGTGGTGATCCCGCAGCCGGTCGATCGGGTATGGGCAGAGTTGAACCACTATCTTGAGCTGGATTTTGCTCAGGAAGGTCAGCGTGATTTGCTGGCCGTCGACCCTGCCAGTCATGAGTTTATGGTTGAGTACATGACTGAAACCGAGCGCAACCGCAACCCGTTGCAAATCGTCTTCAGCCCGGATGTGCGCAAAATGTCCCAGCAGATTCGTCTTGCCCTGCAGCCTAACGGCGACCAGACGATTCTGCGTGCCATCAATGCCAGCGAGCGGGCATTCAGCGCCGATGATCAGCGCGAGCTGCTTGAGCGTGTCTCCGGCTATTTACGTTAATTTGTTGATCCTTGACCCCTTACGGAGCCCCCATGGAAAAGCGCCAAGAACTCTACGCCGGTAAGGCGAAATCTGTGTACACCACCGACGATCCGGATTTGTTGGTGCTCAATTTTCGTGATGACACCAGCGCCTTCGATGGCAAAAAAGTCGAGTCGCTGGCCCGCAAGGGAATGGTCAATAACATCTTTAACGCCTTCATTATGGAGCGGCTGCAGGAAGCGGGCATCCCCACCCACTTTGAAAAACAGCTCTCCAACACTGAGAGTCTGGTCAAAAAGATGCAGATGATCCCGGTGGAGTGTGTGGTGCGCAATATCGCTGCGGGTGGGTTGGTAAAACGTCTCGGCGTTGAAGAGGGGATTGCGCTGACGCCACCCACCTTCGAGTTGTTTCTGAAGAACGACGAGAAGGGCGACCCGATGATCAATGAGTCGCTGGCGGAGACTTTCGGTTGGGCAACGCCTGAGCAGTTAGCCAAGATGAAGGTGCTGACCTTCAAGGTTAACCATATCCTCAAAGCGCTGTTTGCTGAGGGCGATATGCTACTGGTGGATTACAAACTTGAGTTTGGTGTATTCAAAGGCGAGGTGGTGCTGGGGGATGAGTTCTCTCCGGATGGTTGCCGTCTTTGGGACGCCAACACCCGTGAGAAGCTCGATAAAGACCGCTTCCGTCAGGGGTTGGGCGGTGTGATTGAAGCGTATGAGGAAGTTGGCCGCCGTTTGGGCATTACCTTTCCTGCTTAAGCCGGCGCGTCAGATTTATTGCTCGGCGTAAGGTTCGATAGCCATCACCTCCAAGGTGGTGGCTTCGCCATTTTGGCGAGGGCAAAACTTAACGTCCACGTCGCGCAGGCGTACGCCGTAAAGACGCTCAGAATCCCTGTCCTTTTGTTTATAGGCGGGCCTGGGGTCTTGGCTGAGTACCTGCTCAATTAATGCCAGCAGTGTGGCGCTGTCCTGGCGCTGAGCAAGCGTATCCAGTGCCGCTTGATGAAAGGTGACGTCCATGAGTGGCGGTGTTTCAGGGGCGAAACCGGCCAGTGCGTTAGGCTCGGATTCGGCCCAGGGCAGGTAGGGTTTGATATCAATCACTGGGGTGCCGCTGACTAAATCGCAGCCCTGGAGCTGCAGCGTAACGCCGTGCTGGGTGTCGATACCGACTAATCTCACCAGTGAGAGCCCCAGGCGGTTAGGGCGGTGGGTGCTGCGACTGGCAAAAACCCCCACCTTTTTATTGCCCCCCAAGCGCGGCGGCCTTACCAGCGGCGACCAGCGCTCAGGGCTTTGATGAAAAATAAAGCTCAGCCACAGGTGGCTGAAGTCTTCCAAACCGCGCACCGCGAGTGGGTCGTTGTAGGGCGCAGTGAGTACAAGCCGGGCATCGGCCGCGGGGGCGAGCCCCGGCTGGCGGGGAATACCGAATTTATCGGGGTAGTCGCTAACCACATGACCAATGGGCGTCAGCGTAAAGTGCTCGCTGTTAGGGGCATCGTCCATCACACTGCCTTCTGCTGGGGTTGATTCGCGTAGAATTGATCCAAGTAGTATAAAGCAGGCCAATGGCTTAAGCGTGACCAAATGGGGCGTGATCGAATGTGTCTTGATCAAATGATAGCTGAACAGCTCAGAGGTGACGCATGACCAATACCGAGGAGCAGCAAGCGCCAACCAGTACGCGAATAACCTATCGCGCGGCGCTAGCACGGGATGCCGCCGACCAAGCGGAAGTGTTTTATCACGCTGTTATGCAGGGAGCGGCCACGCATTACACGCTGGATGAGCGGCGTGCGTGGGCCAATGCGTTGCCCCGCGAAGGCAGTGCATGGGGAGTGCGCCAAGCGCTCTACACAACCCTAGTGGCTACCTGTGATGGTCGCTGCGTGGGGTTCCTGGAGTTGGATTTAGTCGCTGGGCGGGTTGAAACACTCTACGTATGGCCCTCATTAGCCGGTCGCGGTATCGGTACCACGCTGCTGGTACATGCCGAACGGCTGCTGCTTGAGCAGGGAAAGGGGCAAATCGAGATAGAGGCGAGTTCAATGCTCTATGAGCGCCTGCTGCGCCGTGGTTGGAAAAACCACGGCAAGGAGTGGGTCGAGCGAAGCGGGGAGCGACTGCTGCGTTATAAACTTTCCAAATCGCTTAATGCTGTCGAAACCTAATCATCAAACGCTATAGCTGCGGGTAATGCGCATGGAAAGATCGATCGAGGCGATGTCCTTGGTCAGTGCGCCGCTCGATATACAGTCAACACCGGTATCGGCAATTGCCCGCAGGGTGGCAGCATCCACATTGCCTGAAGCTTCCAGGGTGGCTCGGCCGCCGTTAATTTCCACGGCAACGTGCAGGTCTTCGATGGCGAAATTGTCGAGCATGACAATATCAGCTCCCGCGGCCAATGCCTGATCCAGCTCTTCAAAGGTTTCTACCTCGACTTCCACGGGCAGGTCGTTGGCTAACTTGCGCGCTTGCGCAACCGCCGCTTGAATGCCTCCACAGGCGGCAATATGGTTCTCTTTGATCAAAAACGCGTCCCATAGGCCAATGCGGTGGTTGTGGCCGCCGCCGCAGGTGACCGCATATTTCTGCGCCAAGCGCATGCCGGGCAGCGTTTTACGCGTATCAAGCAGGCGAACGCCGGTGTCTTCAATCAGGTCGACATATGCGCGGGTGGCGGTGGCGGTGGCAGACAGCGTTTGCAATACGTTAAGCGCCGCCCGCTCGCCGGTAAGCAGGACACGGGCGGGGCCCTCCAGGGTTAAGAAACACTGTTCAGCCTCTAGCTTATCGCCGTCAGCGGCGTGCCAGGTCAGGCTTACCCGACTATCCAGGCGGCGAAACAGCTCATCTACCCAGGGTGCGCCACACAGCACTGCGGTTTCACGGGTAATTACGTCGGCGCAGGCCCACTGGTGTTCAGGGATCAATTGCGCGGTAATATCACCTGGGCCAACGTCTTCTGACAGCAAGCGGGCGGCGCTGGCGCGGATTTCTTCAGCAAGAGCGGATTGATAATGCATGGCCGTGGATTCCCTGAACGTCGTCTTCGATGACGGGCATTGTAGTGAAAAACAGCGGTGAAGGTGAAAGAGAACAGAGAAAGAAAGCGCTAACGTAAAGGAGCCCTTGCCAGTGGAAAATAAACAACCCCTTGACGGGTGGTGGGAAAGCGCGCGTAAAGTCGTTTCACCGAACTGTGACCCTCGGCCCACCGGTGAGGTGTCGTTGCTAGTGATTCATGCGATCAGTCTTCCGCCTGGTCAGTTTAGTGGTAATGCTATTGAAGCGCTATTTACCAATCAATTGGCGGTAGACGAACATCCATTTTTCGCCGAAATTGCCCACTTAAGAGTCTCCGCACACCTGCTTATCCGTCGCGATGGTGAGTGCGTGCAGTTTGTTGATACAGATCAGCGTGCTTGGCATGCTGGGCGCTCCAACTGGTGGGATGCTCGCCAGCTAAGCTGGCGAAAGGCGCTCAACGATTTCTCGGTGGGGATTGAACTTGAAGGGGATGACGTTACCCCCTATCGCAAAGCACAGTATGACACTCTGGTGGAAGCAGTGGTGTGGCTAATGGCGCGCAACCCTCAGCTAGATAGCAGTCGTATTACCAGCCATGCCCATGTGGCGCCGCTGCGCAAAACGGATCCTGGTCCGGCGTTTGATTGGGCGTATTTCCAGCAACTGCTGACATCGCGTGTTGAGCGTTAGCGGTTCGATTACGTTTTCCCCCGTGTGCTAAGTATTTCACTAATAACGCAATAAAACGGTAGTTTAATTACATCGGATGACTATTTGGTCGCAATGGCAAATGCTCTATGAATTGCTTATGTTGCAGTGCAATAGTTTGTTTTCGATAGGCTTTTCCGCTGCGACGGAATTGGCAGCGTGGCGACTTTGAGGTATCTTCGCCTATACAAAAGGCTAACTTCTAAGAGAATTGTGTAGCTTTACTACATCAATAGTTACGTAGCTTGTTGAATGTAGAGCTAAAACCCCTATCCGGCGTTTAATCACCGGCTGAATGTTGGCGCGTGGTGTAGTGCCACGCCGCCGCCCCAGGCCCTTCAGGGTAGCGGGGATTTTTGTCATTTATCGTCATTCGGAGAGACCTCTATGAGTCTGGAGACAAGAGAAGATCTCGATCCGATCGAAACCACGGAATGGATTGATTCCCTGGAATCGGTATTGGATCGTGAGGGCGAAGATCGTGCCCGCTACCTGATGACCCGCCTGGCGGATCGCCTGCGCCGGGACGGCATGAAGGTGCCCTTCTCGGTGACGACCCCGCACCGTAATACGATCCCGGTTCACCGCGAAGCACCGATGCCTGGTGACCTGTTCATGGAGCGCCGTATCCGCTCCTTGATCCGTTACAACGCCATTGCCCAGGTGATTCGTAATAACCGCGCCAAGCCGGGCCTGGGTGGCCACATTGCTAGTTTTATGTCCTCGGCTACCCTGTATGACGTGGGCTTTAACCACTTCTTCCGCGCGCCTCAGGGCGATTTTGCCGGTGACCTGATTTATATTCAGGGCCACGTAGCACCGGGCATCTACGCACGTTCCTATTTGGAAGGGCGTCTATCGGAAGAGCAGATGGACAGGTTCCGCCAGGAAGTCGATGGCGATGGTCTCTCGTCCTACCCGCACCCGTGGTTAATGCCGGACTACTGGCAGTTCCCCACGGTCTCCATGGGGCTGGGCCCGATTCAGGCTATCTATCAAGCGCACGTGATGAAGTACCTGCATCACCGTGAGCTGAAGGATATGTATGACCGCAAGATCTGGTGCTTCATGGGCGACGGCGAGTGTGACGAGCCGGAATCCCTGGGCGCCATTTCACTGGCTGGTCGCGAAAACCTCGACAACCTGATCTTCGTCATCAACTGTAACCTGCAGCGCCTTGACGGCCCTGTGCGCGGCAACTCGCGGGTGATGGACGAGTTCGAAGGCGTCTTCCGTGGTGCGGGCTGGAACGTGATCAAGGTCGTCTGGGGGCGTCACTGGGATCCGCTGTTCGAGAAGGATAAGAAAGGCATCCTTCAGAAACGCATGGACGAAGCGGTCGACGGCGAGTACCAGAACTACAAAGCCAACGGCGGCGCTTACACCCGTGAGCACTTCTTTGGCAAATATCCAGAAACCGAGGCGATGGTCAAAGACCTCTCCGACGAAGATATCTGGAAGCTCAACCGCGGTGGCCACGATCCGTTCAAGGTTTACGCGGCGTATAACGAGGCGGTTAACACCTCCAACGGCAAGCCCACGGTCATCCTGGCGCACACCGTTAAAGGTTACGGTATGGGTAGCGGTGATGGCGAAGCGGCCAACGAAGCGCACCAGGTCAAGAGCATGGAGTATGAAGCGCTCAAGACCTTCCGCGACCGCTTCGGTATTCCGTTAACCGACGAGCAGCTCAAAGACGTGCCGTACTACAAGCCGGAAGACGACTCTCCCGAGCTCAAGTACATGCACCTGCAGCGCGAGCGTCTGGGCGGCTACCTACCCAGCCGTCAAAGCGACTTCGAGGCGCTGGAAATCCCCAGCCTCGAAGACAAGACCTTTGCCTCGCAAATGGGCGGCTCGAAAGGGCGTGAAGTCTCGACCACCATGGCGTTTGTGCGGGTGCTTAACGGCCTGGTCAAAGATAAGACGCTGGGCAAGAAGGTGGTGCCGATTATCCCTGACGAAGCACGTACCTTCGGTATGGAAGGCATGTTCCGTCAGTTGGGTATCTACACCTCGGAAGGTCAGAAGTACGAGCCGGTGGATAAAGGCCAGATCATGTTCTACCGCGAGGATCAGAAAGGTCAGATTCTCGAAGAGGGCATTACCGAAGCAGGCGCCATGTCGGCCTGGATCGCCGCGGCGACCTCCTACAGCAACAACAACGTCACGCTGCTGCCGTTCTACATCTACTACTCGATGTTTGGCTTCCAGCGTATCGGCGATCTGGCCTGGGCGGCGGGTGACCTGCAAGCCCGTGGCTTTATGGTCGGCGGCACCGCCGGGCGCACCACGCTCAACGGCGAAGGCCTGCAGCACCAGGATGGCCACAGCCTGATTCAGGCCTCCACCATCCCCAACTGCCGCAGCTACGACCCGACCTACGCCCATGAAGTCGCCGTGATTCTGCAGGATGGCCTGAAGCGCATGTTCACCGACAAGGAGAACTGCTTCTACTACCTGACGGTGATGAACGAGAACTACGAGCACCCTGCGCTGGAAAACGTGCCCGCCGACGATATCGTTAAAGGCATGTACCTACTGCGCGAAACCAAGGGTGACAAGGGCCGCGTTCAACTGCTGGGCTCTGGCACCATTCTGCGCGAAGTGGAAGCTGCCGCTGAGTTGCTTGAGAACGATTGGGGCATCGGCGCCGACATCTGGAGCGTGACCAGCTTTAACGAGCTGCGTCGTGAAGCGCTGCTGCTGGATCGTGAAGCCTTCCTGAACCCAGACGCCGAGGCCAACAAGCCTCACGTCACACAGTGCCTGGAAGGGCGCGACGGCCCTGTAATCGCGTCGACCGACTACATGAAGCTGTATGCCGATCAAGTGCGCGCCTGGGTACCGGGTGACTACACTGTACTGGGTACCGATGGCTTTGGCCGTTCAGACACCCGCGAGAAGCTGCGCTACTTCTTCGAAGTAGATCGCTACTTCGTGACCGTGGCGGCGCTACGTGCGCTGGCTGAGCGTGGCGAGATTGATCGCAAGCAGGTTGGTGAAGCGCTTAAGAAGTACGGCATTGATGCCCATAAGCCTAACCCGCTGACTAGCTAAACCGCTGACCGGTGGGCGGTGGCCCACCGGCTCGATCCGATTTGGAAGGAGCGCGACCTTGAGTAGCGAAATCATCAAAGTTCCCGATATCGGTGGCGATACCGATGTCGAAATCATCGAGATTGCGGTGTCAGAAGGCGATGTCATTGAAGCGGAAGACACCCTAATCACGCTGGAATCCGACAAAGCCAGCATGGACGTACCGGCCCCGAAAGGCGGCAAGGTACTCAAAGTGCTGGTCAAAGAAGGCGATAGCGTCTCGGAAGGGGACGATATCGTTGAGCTGGAAGTCGAAGGTGGTGGCGACGAGCAGCAAGAGAAGAAGCAAGAGAGCTCGTCTGACAGCCAGCCTGAAGAGGCCCCAGCGAAGCAAGAGAAACCCAAAGAGCCGTCTCAAGAGCAGACGCCCGCGGCTAAAAAGTCAGCCGGCGGTAAGCAGACGGTGGATATCAAAGTGCCCGATCTCGGCGGCTCGGACAGCGTCGAAATTATCGAAGTCGCGGTCAGCGAAGGCGATGAGGTTGAGGCCGAAGACACCTTGATCACGTTGGAGTCTGACAAAGCCTCCATGGACGTGCCCAGCCCCCACAGCGGTAAGATCGTCAGTTTTACCGTGAAAGAGGGCGACACGGTCTCGGAAGGCGATGTGATCGGTCAGATGGAGATCGTCGGCGAAGGCGGCGACAGCGAAGACGCATCGGAAGAGAGCTCTTCTCCAGAACCGTCCTCTAGCCAAGCCAGTAGCGAGCCGGAAGAAACGGCTGAAGATGATCAGGAAGAGGCCGCTAGCGGCGAGCCGGAGCGCAAAGAAATTCGCGTACCGGATCTTTCTGGCTCCTCTGATGTGCCGATTATCGAGATCGGCGTAGCGGCAGGTGACGAAGTCAACGAAGAAGACCCGTTGATCACCCTAGAGTCTGATAAAGCCTCTATGGACGTGCCCAGCCCCTACAAAGGCAAGCTTCTTGAGCTGACCGTTAAAGAGGGCGACACCGTCTCTGAAGGCGATGTGATCGGCTATATGGAAGTGGCGGGTGCCAAAAAAGCGGCACCGAAAAAGGCCGCACCAGAAAAAGCCTCGCAGAGCAGTGACAGCAAGGACAGCGCTAAACCGTCTGAATCTCCGGCCGGTACCCCCAGCCCGGAAGCACAGATGGCTGCCCATAAGCCCCGGGATGGCAAGCTGGTGCACGCCGGCCCTGCGGTACGCATGCTGGCTCGTGAACTAGGCGTCGACTTGGGACTCGTTAAACCCAGCGGCCCGAAAGATCGCGTGCTCAAAGAGGACGTACAGTCCTACGTGAAGCAGGCGATTGCCAATCAGGGTAAAGCCCAGCCAGGTGCGGCAGCCGCGGCTACTGGCGGCGCGGGTATTCCGCCCATTCCGGAAGTCGACTTCAGCCAGTTTGGTGAAGTGGAAGAGAAGCCGATGGGGCGTCTGCTCAAGATGGGCGCGACCAACCTGCATCGTAGCTGGCTCAATGTGCCCCACGTTACGCAATTCGACGAAGCGGACATCACCGAGCTGGAAGCTTTCCGCAAGGCGATGAAGGCGGAAGCGGAAGCCCAGGGCGCCAAGCTAACGCCGCTGCCGTTTATGGTCAAAGCCTGTGCCTTTGCGCTGCGTAAATTCCCGCAGTTCAATGTCAGTCTGAAGGGTGACGGTGAAACCCTGGTATGGAAGAACTACGTCCATATCGGTATTGCCGTGGATACGCCTGACGGTCTGATGGTGCCAGTAGTGCGCAACGCCGATAACAAATCCTTGATCGAGATTGCCAAGGAGATGGCGGAGCTAGGCAAGAAAGCCCAGACCAAAAAGCTCAAGCGCGACGAGATGACCGGTGGCTGCTTCACCATTTCGAGCCTCGGTTCGATTGGTGGCACGGCGTTTACACCGATCGTTAACGCGCCGGAAGTGGCTATTCTGGGCGTGTCCAAAGCGCAGATGAAGCCGGTTTGGGATGGCAGCGCCTTCCAGCCGCGCCTGATGATGCCGCTGTCGCTCTCCTACGATCACCGTGCGATCAACGGCGCTGATGCGGCACGCTTTACTGCCTTCCTGGCCGATGTGCTGACCGACATTCGTCGCTTACTGCTGTAATTGGTAGCGATGTGCTTTCACAAGCGGCGCCCCTAGGGGCGCCGCTTGTGTTTACTAGGAGCCTCTGATTAACGTAATGAGCGAAGGTCAGGCAAGGCAAAAATCAACGAAAAAAGGATCGGATTCGCGCGCGAATTTACGGGGTGTAAATGAGCATTTTGATCGGACTCGCGCACGAGGCGATTTTTAACGCCGTATGGTCGAGCGCTCTAGTTAATCAGAGGTTTCCTAAACGTAAATGCTGCCTAAACCTCTAGCAGGGCGACCAAAGTGGTAGATTTAGGGCATTTGGCTGTTTTAATTTAAAAAAATTGAAATAAAAGCGGGTTTCTCAGGCTTTTGGGGAGTTGTGTCGCTTGAGAGGCGCGGTTATTGTCAGTTAACAGAATTCACATACTCATTTTTCGAACTCTTTTTTCATACCAAGAACTTCAAGGAGCAGTGCCATGCGTTTAATCCTGTTGGGTGCCCCCGGCGCGGGGAAGGGGACTCAAGCTCAGTTTATTTGTGAGCAATTTAAGATTCCTCAGATTTCCACCGGGGATATGCTGCGCACGGCCATTAAAGATGGCACAGAGCTGGGCTTGAAAGTAAAAGAGATCATGAACAGTGGTGGCCTGGTGTCTGATGACATCATCATTGACTTGGTCAAAGAGCGCATCAGTCAGCCCGACTGCGAGAACGGCTTTCTGTTCGATGGTTTCCCACGCACGATCCCCCAGGCCGACGCCATGAAAGAGGGCGGCGTTAAGCTGGATCACGTGGTGGAAATTGCCGTACCCGATGAAGAGATCGTTAGTCGCTTGGCGGGACGCCGTGTGCATCAGGCATCGGGCCGGGTTTATCACGTTGAGCACAATCCGCCCAAAGAACCAGGCAAAGATGATGTGACCGGTGAAACGCTTATTCAGCGTGAAGACGATCAAGAGTCCACGGTGCGTAATCGCCTATCCGTTTACCACGATCAAACGGCCCCGCTGGTCGATTACTATCAGCAGTGGGCCAAACAGGATCCCCAGAGCGCGCCCCAGTACCATCGCATTGAAGGCGTTGGCAGTGTGACGGATATTACCCGCCAGGTTAAAGAAGCCCTTAGCTGATAAGAGCCCCCAACTGATAATAATCCTTAGCTGATTTTACGCCTTTGCCGATGGCCCGCCTAATGCGGGTCATCGTCGTATTGGTGTGACAAAGGTATAATGCCGCAACCTTTCTTTCGAGTGGCCACTTGCTATGCCGTTACATCTGCTTGCCCTGGACGCCTCTTCAAGCGCCTGCTCTGCAGCCTTACTGCGCCAGGGTGATTCGGGCACTGAGTGCCTGGCGCGCTTCGAGATGACGCCTCGCGCCCATACCCGTCGGTTGTTACCTATGGTGGACGAAGTGCTTGCCGAAGCGCAGGTAACCCCTTCCCAGCTTGATGCCGTAGCGTTTGGCCGAGGGCCGGGTTCGTTTACCGGACTGCGTATCGCGGCGGGGGCAGCCCAGGGGTTGGCGTTTGGTTTGGATTGCCCGTTGCTGGGGGTGTCTACTTTGGAGGCGCTGGCCCTTCAGGCCCATCGTCGCTATCACCTCCGCCACATGGTGACTGCCTTAGATGCCCGCATGGGCGAGGTATACGCCGCGACGTGGCACTGCCTTAAAGATACCATCACACCGATGAGCGCCGAGGCGGTGCTGGCCCCTGAAGCACTTCGCCTGCCAGGCGACGAAACCGACTGGGTAGGTGTAGGCAGCGGCTTTACGCTGTGGGAGCGCTTCACTGTCGATGTACAGCTCAGCATGCCCCAACATTTGGATGATTTAGAGCCCCGCGCCGAAGAGATGGCGTGGCTGGCGGCGCGTGATTTTGCCGCTGGGTTGGGGCAGGCCGCGCACTTGGTTCAGCCGGTTTATCTGCGCAACGACGTTGCCTGGAAAAAGCCCGCATGAGCGATGTTGAGGCCGATGTTGAGAGCATCGTTCTGCCTGACGGCCTGCGCTTGGTGCAGGGCGATGAGGGGTTGGCGCTGGTCGGTGATGAAAAACGCTACGGCAAGCCGCTCAGGGTTGATTTTGTGGCGGGCAAAGCGGCCCATCGGCGCCGCTTTGGTGGTGGGCGTGGTCAGCTGGTCGCAAAGGCCTGTGGGCTTTCCAAGGGCGTGACGCCCTGCATCGTTGATGCTACGGCAGGGTTGGGGCGGGATGCGTTTGTATTGGCCAGCCTAGGTGCCCAGGTGTTGTTAATTGAGCGGGTTGCAGCGATTGCAGCGCTGCTGGAGGATGGCCTGAAACGTGCCTCCAGGCATAGCGATACAGTGGATATTGTTGCCCGCATGACACTGCGTCATGGGGATGCGGCTCAATCCCTGGCTGAATTGGTTGCCAGTGCTCACTTTTCACCGCAGGTGATACACCTGGATCCGATGTTTCCCCATCGTGAGAAATCAGCGTTGGTGAAAAAAGAGATGCGTCTGTTCCGCGAGTTGGCTGGTGATGATAACGATGCCCCGCGATTACTAGAAGCGGCGTTGGATGTGGCCACTCATCGCGTGGTGGTTAAGCGCCCCCGTAAGGCGCCGCCTATTGCGGGGCCAGTGCCGCAACATACCCTTGAGGGTAAAACCAGCCGCTACGATCTGTATGTACATCGCTCATTAGCACGGTAGCTCGTTAGTGTACTTATCAGTGGCTAAGCAAGGAGCACCCATGCAGAACGCGTGGCGAGAAGGTAATCGATTTACGCTGCTGCCGGAGGCCTCACGCTTTCTGCCCGCTATGTTTGAAGCGGTGCATAATGCGCGGCACTATGTGCTGGTAGAGCTCTACTTGATGGAATCAGGGGAGCTTGCAGATCAAGTTATTGAGGTATTGACTGATGCAGCGCAGCGCGGTGTTCGCGTCTGTTTACTGCTGGATGGCTATGGCTCGATGGGCCTCTCCGGGAGTGATCGCCAGCGCCTGAAGCAGGGCGATGTTCAGCTGCGCTTTTTTAACCCCATCGGTTTCCACTCTTTAGCGCTGAACCTGAGCCGTGACCATCGCAAAATAATGGTTATTGACGGCGAGCTGGCGTTCACCGGTGGCTTTGGCGCGGTGGATGAGTTTTTGAATGCCTGGTACGAAATTGCCCTGCGTATTGAAGGGCCGGTGGTGGCCGATTGGGAACTGCTGTTTCGGCGCCTATGGCATTCGCGGCTGACCCGCGTCGAGAAGGGCGATAGACGCGCGGCGGCTCTCCCTGAGCGTCGTGAGCCTCAGGCGCTTGCCAATGGCGTGCCTGGGCGGGCGATGTCGGCGCGTGGCTATCGTTATCAAGCGATTCGCCACTCATTGCATTATCGGGTCAGCCAGGTAAATGAACGACTCTGGTTATGCACACCCTATTTTGTGCCCACCTTTGCCTTGCGTCGGCGTTTGGTTCGGGCGGCTCGCAGAGGGATAGACGTACGCTTACTGCTACCGGGGGCAAAGCATGATCATCCCAGCGTTCGCTTTGCCGGTCAGCGCTTTTATCACACCATGCTCAAGGCTGGGGTGCGCATTTTTGAGTTTCAGCCGACCTTTATCCACGCCAAATTTGTGCTCGCCGATGAGTGGGTGAGCATTGGTTCGTGTAACTTTGACCACTGGAATCTGCACTGGAACCTAGAGGCAAACCAGGAAGCAATGGATCCGAAGCTCGCGGCGGACGTGCGCGAACTGTTCGAGCGAAACTTTGCCGCCAGCCAGGAGGTAGACGCCGCGGCTTGGGCGGCGCGCCCCTGGAGGCAGCGCGCCCGTGAGTGGATCTATGGCGTGCTGGATGCCATGGTAACGCGGCTTAAATAGTGTCTACGCTAAGTATTTAGCCTAAGCACCTAGCGCTTTTTACCTTTTGCAGGCGTTTTTTTACGCGGTTTGGGTTTGGGCGTTTCCGGTGGCACGCGGTAATGCAGGTAAAGATCCAAAACCAGTTCCGGCAACTGCACTACCAGCGACTCCTGGCGTTCTTGATCTTTAGCCAGCTCGGCCAAGTCCGGCTCATCGTCGAACAGTCCAGAGAGCAGCATAAACGGTAGCAGCAGGGCGGCGGCGGCCTCTTCATCGTCCTGGAACCAAGCGCTCTCGTCGCTGAAGACGCCTTCCATAAAGCCCGCACACCAGTCGCCTATGGGGGTTTCCTCGGCGGGTTCTCCTCCCAGGGTTAGCTCAAACGGCAGTTCCGGTAAGCCGCCTTGCTCGAGTATCGCCACCGCGTTGTCGCGTAACAGTGTGAGCAGGGTAATAATCTCATCACGCTCGGCGTCATCGGCGTAGCGAGGCTCACCCTGAAACAGCTCAGTCAGCCACTGGGTCGCCGGTACTTCGCTGGGTGCCACGGCAAGGGCCACTAAAAAGCCATGGGCGGAAATAAGATCCAGGGCGTCTTCATCGACTTGATCCGAGTCGAGGAAATCGTCCAGTCTATCCAACTGCTCATCCTCGAGCAGTGGCTGCGGTGGCGTGTTCGTTTCAGGCGTATCGCTGCGCTCTGCCATGAGTAAAGCCTCGTTAATACAAACGTTCATCAATGGTTACCTATAACGGCTAGTTTATCACTAATGAAGACGTCACCACTGCCTCCTTGGCCTGCCACTGAATTGGCGGCTATGTCGGAAACAGAGTTGCATCAGGCCGCGCGAGTTCGCGTCGAACAAGCGTGGCAGCGCTGCTGTGAAGTGTGCCCAGCGCTGCCAGCCCCAAATGTGTGGTTTAACCTGCGCGGCGCTTCGGCCGGCCAGGCGCATCTTGGCCACGGCGGGTTACGCTTGAACCCGGTGTTACTGAGAGAGAACCGCACGGCGTTTTTTGATGAGGTGATTCCCCACGAAATGGCTCACTGGCTGGTGTTTCATTTGGACAACGGCCCGCGTTTAAAACCCCACGGCCGCGAGTGGAAAACGGTCATGCGCGACCTTTTTGGTTTAGTTCCCAGTGTTACCCATCGGTTTGATATTAAGCAGGCGCAGTCCGCACCTTATCGTTACCAATGCGATTGCCGCTTTCATCAATTTACCCCAAGACGTCATGCTTTAGTGGTAAACGGGCGTCATTATCGTTGCCGACACTGCGCTAAGACCTTGGTCTACAGGCCGGAAGTCGTCTCGTGATTTGTTTATAAATGTTTGTTTTTTAAATAAAAAATGATAATACCAATGTCTAAAGGGAAGCCTGCGCGAGGAGGTTTATGCTAGGGGAACATTAATGGCAGCCGATACGCCCGATAATGGTCAATAAGCCCATAAATAATCGTATCGACTACAGTTTCTTAGAGAGTGCATTTTCACGGACAGAGGCAATTTTATGAGCGATCAACAGAAGGTCTATCCGGTGCGCGACGATTTCGCCGCCAATGCCTGGGCCGATAAAGCCAAATATGAGGCCATGTATCAGCAGTCGATAGACGACCCGGAAGGCTTCTGGGCTGAGCAAGCCAAACGCCTCGACTGGATTAAAGCGCCCAGCAAAATCAAAAACACCTCCTTTGCGCGTGACAATGTCGATATTCGTTGGTTTGAGGATGGCCTGCTTAACGTCAGCGCCAACTGCCTTGACCGCCATCTGGATAAGCGCGGTGACCAGACAGCGATCATTTGGGAAGGCGACAACCCCGATGAGTCCAAACACATTACTTATCGCGAACTCTATGCACGCACGAACCAGCTAGCCAACGCGCTGAAAGAGCTGGGTATCGGTAAAGGCGATACCGTTACGCTGTATATGCCGATGATTCCCGAAGCCGCCATGGCTATGTTGGCCTGTTCGCGCATCGGGGCCGTTCACTCGGTTGTCTTTGGTGGCTTCTCGCCGGACGCCGTTGCCCAGCGGGTTATTGGCGCCGACTCCAAGCTGGTGATTACCGCTGATGAGTCGGTGCGCGGTGGTAAGCACGTACCGCTGAAAGAGAACGTGGACGCCGCGCTGACCCGTGACGGCACTGATGTGTGCAAAAACGTCCTGGTGGTGAAGCGCACCGGCGGTGAGATCGAGTGGA
This sequence comes from Vreelandella titanicae, assembly GCF_014697095.1. NCBI lineage: Bacteria > Pseudomonadati > Pseudomonadota > Gammaproteobacteria > Oceanospirillales > Halomonadaceae > Vreelandella > Vreelandella titanicae. The sequence continues at coordinate 2,259,069 of NZ_CP059082.1, forward strand.
AAGAGGGTCGCGATGTCTGGTTGGACGAGCTGGTCGACAAGCAGTCCAACGAGTGTGAACCGGAAGCCATGGGCGCCGAAGACCCGCTATTCATTCTCTACACCTCGGGTTCTACCGGTGCGCCTAAAGGCTTGAAGCACACCACCGGCGGCTACCTGACCTACGCCGCCATGACCCACCAGTACGTGTTTGACTATCAAGAGGGTGAAATCTACTGGTGCACCGCGGACGTTGGCTGGGTTACCGGGCACAGCTATATCGTTTATGGCCCCTTGGCCAACGGTGCGACTACCCTGATGTTTGAGGGTGTTCCCAGCTATCCCACCCATGGCCGTATGGGTGATATCGTTGATAAGCACAACGTTAATATTCTCTATACTGCGCCCACCGCGGTGCGTGCTCTGATGGCCCATGGCGAAAACGTCATGGACTCCAGCAAGCGCGATAGCCTGCGGCTGTTGGGCTCCGTGGGCGAACCGATTAACCCGGAAGCCTGGGAGTGGTTCTACCGCGTTATCGGCAACGAAAAATGCCCGATTGTGGATACCTGGTGGCAAACCGAAACCGGCGGCATCATGATTGCGCCGCTGCCGGGCGCTACGCCGCTTAAACCTGGCTCTGCGACCGTACCGTTCTTCGGTGTGAAGCCCGCGCTGGTCGATAACGAAGGCAATCAACTGGAAGGCGCCACTGAAGGCAACCTGGTGATCCTTGACGCCTGGCCGGGACAGGCGCGCTCTATTTGGGGTGACCACGAGCGCTATGTTCAGACTTATTTCTCGACCTACGACGGTATGTACTTCACGGGTGACGGCTGTCGCCGCGATGAGGATGGCTACTACTGGATCACCGGGCGTGTGGACGACGTGCTGAACGTTTCGGGTCACCGCATGGGCACCGCCGAGATAGAGTCCTCTCTGGTAGCGCACAGCGCCGTTGCAGAAGCAGCCGTTGTTGGTTTCCCGCACGATATTAAGGGACAAGGCATCTATATCTATGTCACCCTGAGTGACGGTATCGAGGCGACAGACGAACTCAAAAAAGAGCTGACCCAGTGGGTGCGCAAAGATATTGGCCCGATTGCTTCGCCGGATGTCATCCAGTGGGCGCCAGGTTTGCCGAAAACCCGCTCGGGTAAAATCATGCGCCGCATTTTGCGCAAGATTGCCGCCAATGAGTGTGATGGTTTGGGTGATACCAGTACGCTGGCCGACCCGTCGGTGGTCGATGAGCTGATTGAGCATCGCGCCAACCAATAATGGCGACAACGCGATAGGCTGTTTAGCCCAATAGAGCTTGTTTGCCGACTCAAAGCCGTGCCGACCTGAGTAGGTCGGCACGGTTGTGTTTATAGAGGCGCGTTTATAGATAAGCGTTTATAGACACATGTTTCGCTTGTGTGAACGATCTATTATAAATTGTGCATGTGATGCTTGGGCATGATGAAGCCCATGGGGTACCATGCTTCACAACCGTAAGAGCCTAGCGTCGCGGCGGCAGACAACCCCGCTGCTCGAGGAACCGGAGGAATATCCATGGCAGTAGCTCATAAGTTTATCGTCGCTGACGATCACCCGCTGTTTCGTGCAGCGCTGACCCAAGCGTTACGCCAGTTGGCCCCCCAGGCGGAAATTGTCGAAGCGGACACCATGGAAGCCACCACTGACGTGGTGAATCGCCACCCAGATGCCGATTTGATTCTGCTGGATCTGCATATGCCGGGAGCCCATGGCTTCTCTGGTTTGATCCAACTGCGTGGTCAAATGCCTGATATCCCCGTTGCGGTAGTGTCTGGTAGTGATGAACCCTACGTGGTTCGTCGTGCTATTGACTACGGCGCGTCGGGTTTTATCCCTAAATCATCGTCTCTACAACTAATTGCTGAAGCCGTCGGCGAAATTCTGCAGGGCGAGGTGTGGTTACCTGAGGCGTTGGCCAACGTGCTGGAAGAGACCAGCGAAGAGGAGTCGCGTTTTGCCGAGGCGATTGCTTCGCTAACGCCCCAGCAATTCCGCGTCTTGAATATGCTGACCGAAGGCCTGCTGAATAAACAGATCGCTTATGAACTGAGCGTCTCTGAAGCCACGATCAAAGCCCACGTGACTGCGATTCTACGCAAGCTGGGCGTACACTCACGTACCCAGGCGGTTATCGCGGCTCAGAAGCTTGAAGTCGAGCCGCCGAAAGTCGTTTCCTAAGCAAGTAGCAAACAACGACTGTGTTAACCGCGGCGCGCTTAGCGCGCCGCACGATTGGCCTGCAGCGTGCGCGTTAGTAGCGCCCGTAGTGCCGCCGGTTTAACGGGCTTCAGCAGCAGTTGATAGCCCGCCCGCTTGATCTCTTCAGCTACCGCTTCGGTACGGTCAGCGGTAATCACAATCCCCGGTACCGCCCCCTCAAAACGTTCGCTGAGTGCTTCCAGCGCCATTAAGCCGGTGACTTCGTTATCCAGGTGGTAGTCCGCCAGAATAGCGTCAGGGTCGCCATCCATATTGCGTAGGATCGATTTGGCCCCGCCGATACTGGTGGCGGTAAACACCTCGCAGCCCCAGCCGCTAAGCATGGCGGTCATGCCTTCCAGAATCAGCGTCTCGTTGTCGATGCATACAATCCGCGTACCGCTCAGCTTATGGCTGCCGCGCCGTGCATGCGGCTCAAGCTCGGTGCTGGTTGACTCGTGGGCGGTGACAATCGGTACGCTAACCGAGAAAACCGCGCCTTTGCCTACCGTCGAGCGTACCTTGATAGGATGATCCAGCACCCGGCTCATACGGTCGGCAATGGAGAGCCCTAGCCCCAGCCCTTTCTCGCTCTCTTTGTGGCGGGAGACCTGATCCAATCGGCGGAATTCCTGAAAAATTTCGCTCAATTTAGACTCGGGAATGCCAGGGCCGCTGTCCCAAACTTCAATAGAGAGCCAACCGTTTTGGCGACGGCAGCCCAACAGCACGCGCCCCTCTTGAGTGTAGCGAATCGCATTGGATAAGAAGTTTTGTACGATACGGCGCAGCATTTGAGGATCTGAGTCCACCCAAAGCTGGGTAGGCACGACTTCCAAATCTAATCCGCGATCGTCCGCCATCACCTCAAATTCGGCGCGTAACGGGCGGAAGATATCCGCTAGGGCAAAGTGACTGCGGCGGGGCGTTAGGGCGCCTGCGTCCAGCTTGGAGATATCCAGCAGGGTGCTTAGCAGTTCCTCGGCGGCCTGCAGCGAGTTATCGATATGGCCAACGATGCGCTGGGTGTCGGTAGTGGTCACGTTCTGCATCAGCGCAGAGGTAAATAGCCGTGCCGCGTTAAGCGGCTGCAGCAAGTCGTGGCTGGCCGCGGCCAAAAAGCGCGTTTTGGAAGCGTTGGCATCTTCTGCGAGCTGCTTAGCCTGGCGCAGGGCGAGCTCTGCCTCGGCGCGTACCCGGTTCTCCTGGCGCAACGCCGCGTTGGCTTCAGAGAGCGCCTGGGTACGCTCACGCACGCGCTCTTCCAGGGTTTCATTGGTCTCTTTAAGGGCAATTTCAGCCTGACGGCGTTCGGTAATATCCTGATAGAGCGCAAAGAAGCCCAGGATCGCCTGGCTGTCACCAAAGTGCGGCGTGTAAGTGACCAGCATATAGCGCATGGCCTCATTCACCCGCAGCGAGACTTCAAAGCTGACCCGTTCGCCGTTCAAGGCGCGTGCGACCCATGGCGCGCGCTCCTCCGCCTGCTTAATTGGCAGCACGTCTTCAAAGCGGCGACCAATGACCGCGTTGCGGTCAATATTGAACGCCTGCTCGTAGGCTCGGTTAGTAAATAGGTAGCGGCACTCTTTGTCGAAGTAGGCAATCAACGCGGGCACGTTATCGGTATAGATACGGATATTGTTTTCCGAGCGAATCAAAGCCTCTTCGATGCGCTTTTGTTGGGTAATATCCTGGTAGGTATACACAAAACCGCCGCCAGGCATTGGGTTGCCCTGCACTTCCAGCACGCTGCCGTCCTGGCGGTAGCGCACATAGCGGTGGGGTTGGCCTTCGCGAATATTGTCGAGCAGTAGCTGCACGTGCTCTTCCGGGTCACCCGGACCATACTCGCCGTTGTGGGCGTTATAGCGAAAGATACGGTCTATGGGGGCGCCAACGCGAATCAGGTGGTCAGGGAAGCGGAAAAGCTCAAGATAGCGCTGGTTCCACACCACCAGGCGAAGGTTCTGATCGACCACGCTGATGCCCTGGTTAATGTTTTCAATGGTGGCCTGGAGCAGCGCCCGGTTGAACTCCAGCACTTGGGAGGCTTCATCGACAATCGAAATCACATCCGAGATGCCGATACCGCGCCCCTGAAGTGCCGAGTTGACCACGATGCGTGCCGATGAAGCGCCAAGCACTGAAGCCAGAAAGCGTTCAGTGAACTGAATAATATCGATTGAGGCGCGAGTGCCGTCGTCCAGCGGTTTACCCACCCGGCGGGCGTAGTCTTCAAAGGCGCGATCGACCTGGCCCGCGCCTAGAAAACGTTCACACAGAACTTTTAAATCGCCCACGGTGGTCGCCCCGGTCCAGGGGCGGTTGACCGAGGTCTGGCGTGTTTCCACGCTATCCACGAACAGTGAGGCCTGAATACGCTCGACCACTCGCTGTGAGGTAACTTGGGAAACGAAAATGTAGCAGAACAGGTTTACCCCGAGTGACAGCATCACTCCGTGGGTAAAGCTGTCACCTAAGTTGAGGCCGAATAGCGTCGTGGGCGATAGCCAATTGAGCCCCAACGGGCCGCCGTCAAGCCAGCCAGTCGGCAGCACACCAGCATTGATCATCGCGGGCATAAGCAGGCTATAGGCCCAGATGGCGAAGCCCGCATTCATACCGACAATCACCCCAAGCCGGTTGCCGCGCTTCCAGTAGAGGCCGCCAATCAGCGCTGGGGCAAATTGCGAGGCAGCGGCAAACGAGAGCATGCCAATCGAGGCCAGCGAGGTAAATTCGGCAATCAGCTGGTAGAAGCCGTAGGCCATGGCCAGTACGGCAACAATGGTTAAACGCCGCGCACGTAGCACCAAGCGCCCATAATCCCGTGCCTTGGTATCAAACCAGCGCAGCCGGAACAGCGCCGGGATAACGATTTCGTTGGAGATCATGATCGACACGGCCACGGCGGCGACAATTACCATGCCCGTGGCCGCCGAGAAACCGCCGATAAAGGTGAGTAGCGTTAACCATTGGTGGCCCGAGGCCATGGATAGAGCCAGTACGTAGGTATCGGGCTCTACGCCGCTTTCGGAAAACAGCAGCAGACCAGCGGCGGCTAAGGGCACCACAAAAAAGGCAATGGCCAACAGGTAAAGTGGAAACAGCCAGCGCGCTTTCGTGGCGTCGTCAGGGTGAATGTTTTCCACCACTGCCACATGGAACTGGCGGGGAAGACACAGAATCGCCAGCATCGCGAGCAGCGTTTGGGCCCAGAAACTTTGGCCAAAATCCTGGTTGGCCAGCTGGCGCTGGAGTTCGAGCTGGCTTTCGGCATGCCCCATCAGCTCACCCAGGCCATCAAACATACCCCAGGTAACAAAGGCGCCAAGCACCACGAAGGCGAGCAGCTTGACCAGCGATTCGAATGCCACGGCGTGGATTAAGCCTTCGTGGTGTTCGGTGGCATCGGTGTGGCGGGTGCCGAATAGAATCGCGAAAATTGCCATCACAATGGCCACATAGAAGGCCGTGTCGCCAAACAACGGCGTATGGGTCACATCGGTGGCATCGGTAAGCACGCTAAAAGTAGTGGAAACTGCTTTTAGCTGCAGGGCAATGTAGGGCAGGGTACCGACCAGGGCAACCAGACTGGCAAAGGCGGCCAGCGACTGGGTTTTGCCGTAACGGGAGGCAATAAAATCGGCAATCGAGGTGACGTTTTGATGTTTGGCAACGCGGATCATTTTGGCCAGCACCGGCCAGAAGAGTAAAAACGTTAAAATCGGTCCGACGAAGATGCTCGCAAACGACCATCCCGCGGTGGCTGCCTGGCCAACCGCGCCGTAAAACGTCCACGAGGTGCAGTAAATGGCCAGTGCCAAGCTATAGATGATCGGACGCCGACGGGTGGCGCCGTGGGTACGCGCGCGGCGATCACCGTACCAAGCGATGCCAAATAGAACGGCAATGTAGAGTAACGAAACCGCTACCAGTAGCCCGCCGTGAAACATGCCTTTCTCCCCGCCAGAGTGTTTAACGTGCGCCAGTCAAAAGGCTTCATTCTAGGCGAAACAACGGGTCGTGTACGACCGTTTGTACCACGGGCTGTTTATTTGTCTAGGCGCATACGTTGTTGAGTAGCGGTGATGTTTCGCGCAGCGTGCGTATCTCTTCGAGGATAGGGTCGCGGGAGTCTTTATCCAGGGGCACTAGCTCACGGCTCTCGCAGTTGAGTAGATAGGGCTGGGTGATCAAAATATCGGTGTGATGGCGCTCAAACTGATAAAGGATAAATTCCGCTAAACGGGTGTCATCCTGCTCGGTAATACGGATGTTCTCGCTATCCACCATGCTGAATTTGGTGATCATCGGAATGGCAAAAGTCCATGGGCGCCATACCGCCGTGCTGCTTTCGGTTGAAATGACCGTGGCGGTCTCGGGCAGTTGTGCCTGCTTGTGGTCAAACCAGCTGTACTCCACCTGAACTTGATAACCCAGCATACCCAGTCCGCCACACACCGGGACTATCCATTTGGGTAAACGTTTGCCGCTCAAATTGCGCAGTATCAGGCCAATCCCGGCTGCCGCAAGGCCTGCAAAAACGGCGGCGATCAAGTGCCAAATCATAATTTATCCTTTCAAAAAGCCGTCTATAAAAGCTATCTATAAAAGCCATCGGGCCTCCCTAAGGAAGCCCGATGATGAGGTCGATTCCAAAGCGTTATCGCCGTATGGCGATAACGCATCAGGAAGGAGTATGACTTAGTGGTCTATCGCCATGCCAGCACCTTTCGGATAGCGAACGCTTTCCACCAGATCCTGAATTTCCTGCGGCGGTGCAGCTGTCACTCTGGAAACCGCAAAGGCAACGGCGAAGTTGATCATCGCGCCTACGGCACCGAAGGAGAGCGGCGAGATGCCAAAGATCCAGTTATCCGGCGTGTTTGCCAGCATATTGGTATCCGGCACGAAGAACCAGCCCAGGTAGGTAAAGATGTAAAGCAGGGTGCAAATCAAGCCCGCCAGCATACCGGCGACCGCGCCTGAGCTGTTCATCCGCGTGGAGAAGATACCCATCATCAGCGCGGGGAACAGTGATGCACCGGCGATACCAAAGGCTAATGCCACCGTTTGTGCTGCAAACCCCGGCGGATTAAGCCCCAGGTAAGTGGCCAACAGGATGGCACCACCCATGGAGATTCGCGCTGCCAACATCTCGCCTTTCTCGGTGATCTTGGGATTGATCATGGTCTTGATCAAGTCGTGGCTGATCGCCGACGAGATCGCCAGCAGCAAGCCTGCAGCTGTCGAGAGTGCTGCGGCGATACCACCCGCTGCAATCAAACCAATAACCCAGCCGGGAAGATTGGCAATTTCCGGGTTGGCGAGTACCAGTATGTCATTATTGACGGTTAGCTCGTTGCCTTCCCAGCCACGATCAGAGTAGTCGGCAGCATCATTATACATTTGGATACGGCCGTCATTGTTGAGATCGTTGAAGGTGATAAGGCCTGTTTCTTCCCATGTACGAACCCAATCAGGGCGTTCTTCGTACAGAATCGGGTTTTGCGCAGCCTCTTCGTAGTTTTCAACCTGCCCCGCCATCTCTGGGTACACGGTGGTCGCCAGATTCAGACGTGCCATTGAACCGACCGCAGGAGCCGTGAGGTAAAGCAGGGCAATGAACACCAGCGCCCAGCCAGCAGACCAGCGAGCATCGGCTACTTTCGGGACGGTGAAGAAGCGAATGATAACGTGGGGTAGACCGGCAGTACCGACCATCAGCGACAGGGTAAACAGCACCATGTTGAGTTTGTTGTCCACATCGGCGGTGTAGTCGCGGAAGCCAAGTGCGCTAACCACGTCATCCAATTTAGCCAGCAGCGGAATGCCGGATTCAGTATGCGTGCTGAACATACCGAACATCGGAATCGGGTTGCCGGTTAGTTGGAAGGCAATAAACACCGCAGGAATGGTGTAAGCGATGATTAGAACGATGTACTGGGCTACCTGGGTATAGGTAATGCCTTTCATACCACCAAATACGGCGTAGAGGAAAACGATCAGCGCGGCTAACCAAATACCCCAGGTGTTGCTGACTTCAAGGAAGCGAGAGAACGCTACGCCCGCACCGGTCATTTGACCGATAACGTAGGTAACCGACGCCACAATCAAGCAGACGATAGCCACTAAGCGAGCGGTGTTGCTGTAGAAGCGGTCGCCGATAAAGTCAGGCACGGTGAACTTACCAAACTTACGCAGGTAAGGTGCTAGCAGCATCGCGAGGATAACGTAGCCACCAGTCCAGCCCATCAGGAAAGTAGAGTTGGCGTAGCCGCCTGAGGCTAGCAGGCCCGCCATGGAAATGAACGATGCAGCTGACATCCAGTCCGCTGCGGTGGCCATGCCATTGGTGATCGGGTGAACCCCGCCCCCCGCGACATAGAAGTCTTTCGTTGAGCCGGCGCGCGCCCAAATCGCAATGCCTATATACAAGGCAAAAGAGGCGCCGACGAACAGTAAGTTAATTGCAAACTGGCTCATACCGGCTTACTCCCCAAGGCCAAATTTTTGATCGAGCTTGTTCATCTTCCAGGCATAGAAGAAGATCAGCACGATAAACGTTAGGATTGAGCCCTGTTGTGCAAACCAGAAGCCAAGATCGGTACCGCCAACCGGAATACCGGCGAGCAGCGGGCGAAAAAGGATAGCGCATCCGTAAGAAACAAATGCCCAAACAGCCAAGCATCCGAAAATTAAGCGGACGTTTGCTTTCCAGTATTCAGCAGCGTTGGTTTTGTCATCTGCCATTGTGTTGCTCTCCACTTGTGATTTTTAAGGTTGGGAAAGTTCACGAGGAATAGCGTGTGACCCATCAGGGCAATCGCACGTCTAAAGCCACCCTATCGATAGGAGTGGTGAGTCAGCTTCTGTTAGTACATCACCTTATTATTCGATATGAAATGTCGAGTTAGTTAGTGACGTGCGATTACCCTGCATGACTCATTGTTAATACTGGGCAATAAACGTCAAAAAATAAATCCCAGACTTTGGTATCAATAAACGACGAATTGGCTTTTGGTAAGATGCATGTTATTGAAAATACGAGTTTTTAGAGGCTGTTTAAGCGAATTTTGTAGGCGTTTGAAGAGCTATAGGACGATAGTCTAGTGAGCAAATAAAAGCAGTTATTGGCTACTTTAAATACATGTCCTGGGTTTTGCCGGAAGCACGGTTAGTAAGTGTCGATACTTTGGTCGTGTATCAAAAGTCGCTTCGACTTTAGCGTGATAGCTAAAGGTATAACAAGGTTATACTTGCTACTTGGGAAGTGAATCCTTTATACCCGTACAGCCACCTTCATATAATAATCGATAACATTTTTTTTGAAGCGCTGGTGTGGGCCAATTTATGTGGGCCAGTATCGAGTCACGACGTTTATTTATTTTTGCTTATGTCTGCTAGCGCGCCTTAAGACACAACCCGGTTAGTCGCAGCCCGTTTAATGAGGTTATACCCCATGGTCGATGTGGATCTATCCCAACTGCCGTTTACGCTTCTTGACGATGAGGGGCGTGACCACATTCGTCGTGGCATTGACCTGGCCTATTTTGATCGTGACGAAATCATTTTAGAGACTGGCCAAGCGGGTGAGTTCGTTTATCTGATCCATAAAGGCGAAGTGGCGGAAATCGATCCTACATTGCCCTCATCTACCGCGCGTATTGGTCACTACACGGCAGGGGACCTGTTTGGCGCGATCAGTATTCTCAACGGTAAAAGCCGCTACCGCTTTAAGGCTGAACAGGAGTGCCTGTGTTACCTAATGCCTAAAGCACTGTTTCAGCAGCTGTGTCGCCACTATCCTGATTTCAGCAGTTTTTTTCGCCAATCGCTGACCCATAAGGCGCGCCTGATGACCGAAAAGCGCGCCGAAGGTGGCGTCACCATGGCAGGCTTTATGCTGGCCAAGGTAAGCGAGTGCATGCGTGCGCCACTGCTGATGGCAGCGACGACCGATATCGCTAGCGCTGTAAAACAGCTCAACGAAAGTCACGCCGACAGCCTGCTGGTGTCGACCCAGGACGACACCCTCGGCATGGTGACCAAAACCGATCTGCTCAACGCCTTAGTGCTAAAGGGCAGCGCGGTAACATCATCGGTGGATAAGATCGCCCATTTTAACTTGGTGACCGTCGCACCGGATCAGTACTTATTTGAAGTATTGGTGCTGATGACCCGCCATAAAGTGGCGCGGGTGGTAGTGATGGAGCAAAACGTCTTGAAAGGCGTTGTAGAGCTCACCGACGTGCTTAGCTACTTCTCAAGCCGCAGCTATGTGGTGAGCCTGCAGATCGAGCAGGCGACCAACTTAGAGTCGCTTTCAGCTGCCAGTCAGCGCACCCCGGAGCTGGTCAAAGCGCTGATGGCCCAGGGCGTTAAGCTGCGCTTTGCGATGGATCTGCTTGCGGCACTAAACGGCCGTATTATTAGCAAGGCCTGGGAGTTCACTGTCGATAAGCGCTATCACGAGCAGAGCTGCATGATGGTGATGGGCAGCGAAGGGCGCGGTGAGCAGATTCTAAAAACGGATCAGGATAACGGCTTGATTCTTGCCGATGAAACCCAGTGGCCTGATCTTGCCAGCCATATGCAAACGCTCACCGATACCCTGATTCAGCTTGGTTACCCGCCGTGCCCCGGCAACATTATGGTGTCTAACCCCGAGTGGGTGGCCACGGTATCCCAATGGAAAGGTAATATTGCCAAGTGGGCCAGGGAGCGTGATGGCGATAGCCTGATGAAGCTGGCCATTATGCTCGATGCTCATGGCGTGGCGGGCAACCCGAGCTTGCTTGAGAGCGTGCGCGATGAGCTGTTTGAACGCTGCTCGGGCGATGAGCTGCTGCTTTCCTATTTTGCCCGCACGGCGCTGCGCTTTTCGACGCCGCTGACGCTGTTTGGTTCGCTGAAAAAGCCTCAGCACGGTATCGATATCAAGAAAGGCGGTATTTTCCCTATCGTGCACGGTGTCCGCACCATGGCGCTTGAGCGGCGCATCAAAGCCACCTCGACGTTTGATCGCTTGGATGCCCTGGTTACTGACGGCCGGTTGGATCGCCGTTTTGCCGATGACCTGGGCGAAGCGTTGGCGCTCTTTTCTGAGCTGCGCCTCAAGCAGCAGCTAAGTACGCTGGAAACTTCTGCGGATGCGAAAGAAACTAACGCCCAAAGCAGCAGACGCGCTAACCGTGTCGTGGTGCAGAACCTCTCTTCCCTGGAGCGCGACCTACTGCGCGAAGCGATGCATATTGTCAAAGACTTTAAGCAGCGGCTTTCCCACCGTTACCATTTGGAGTATTCGTGAGCGGAATGCGGCTGTTAGATCGACATGTGACGCTATTTAGCGGCTCGCTGCGCACCTTGTTAAGGCGTGAAAGTGACCGGCGTCGTTGTGCAGACTCCCCCTATGCCTGGCTGTTTCAGCCCTATATGGGCGAAGAGCTGGTGGCGCTCGCCTGCACAGCAACGCCCACGCAATCATCACCTGTGATCAGCGTGGCGGCAGTGGTGCTGAGCCATCAGCAGGTGCATACCAGTCGTGCTTTTGTGATCACCCTTGGTAGCGCAAAGCAGCCCGAGAGCGCAACGCTGCGCCGTCATCACTTGCTGTGCGAGGCGGGGGAGATACTGCCACCAAATAGTGATAACTTGAGCGCGCTAGTAGAATTTATCGGCAATCGGCCCATCGTTGGCTGGCAGTTAGAGAGGCGCATTGGAGCATTGAATGCACTACTCAGTAAGCGGCTGAATTTTGCCCTGCCCAACGCCCAGGTCGATGTGGCAAAACTGCATCAGCGCCAACTGCGCCGTTTGCACCCGGAGGTCGAAGCGCCCAGCAGCTTCGCCCAGGCGTTGGCATGCTGGCAAGTACCCGTCATGGGCATGCAGAGTGTGCTTGGAGAGGCCACCGCCAGCGCACTGCTGTATATGCGCCTGCAGCGTATTATGGCGCAGGTGGCATAGTAGTCTCTTTCGTCGTGGCGAGGACAGCTTTCCGCGAGGGCGCTGTGAACCCCTCCCTGGGCGCTACTTTTGTCATCCATGACAAAAGACCCTCGCTCCAAGCTGCCCTCGCACCGAGGTATGGTGCAGCGGTCAAAATAGTCACTTCCAATTGCGATATCTTGTGTGGCTACGTCTGATTAGTTGGGTCAGGCGGTGAGTGTTGTTAGAATAGTTATTACTTTTTTCTCTCACGCCTTCTACCCTCGGCAGTGCTTATACCATGCAAACTCTTGATCACTTTGATCCTGCTCACCTTGATACGGTTGGAGCCACCCCAGCTGACGCTGAGCACGACCAGCCTGAGCTGGCTGATGCGAAGCAGAAGCGTGAATTTAACAAGCTGCAAAAGCGTCTGCGCCGAGAAGTGGGCAATGCGATCATTGATTATCAAATGATCAATGAAGGTGATCGCGTAATGGTCTGCCTCTCCGGTGGAAAGGACAGCTACACGATGCTGGAGATTTTGCGCAATTTGCAGCGCAATGCGCCGGTCAATTTTTCGCTGGTAGCGGTCAATCTGGATCAAAAACAGCCGGGTTTTCCCGAGCACGTATTGCCTGCGTATCTGGATAAGCAGGGCGTGGAGTACCACATTGTCGAGCGCGATACTTACTCGGTGGTAAAAGAGAAAACCCCGGAAGGTAAAACCACCTGCACGCTTTGTTCACGGCTGCGGCGCGGCTCGTTGTATGGCTTTGCCGAAGAGATTGGCGCCAATAAGATAGCCCTGGGCCATCACCGGGAAGATATTCTCGAAACACTGTTTCTCAATATGTTCTTTGGCGGCAACCTGAAAGCGATGCCGCCAAAGCTGCTATCCGATGATGGGAAGAATATCGTTATTCGGCCGTTGGCCTACTGCAAAGAGGCTGATATCGCCGAGTTTTCGCGGCTGATGGCGTTTCCGATTATTCCCTGCAACCTGTGCGGTTCACAGCCTAATATGCAGCGTCAGGTGGTCAAAGAGATGCTCGCCGAGTGGGACAAAAAGTTTCCTGGCCGCCTGGAGAGCATGTTCAAGGCTGTCACCAACATTGCCCCTTCCCAGTTGGCCGACCGCAGCCTGTTCGATTTTGAAGGCCTTGAGGCCAAGCAAGCAGAGCTACTGGCGGGGCGTATCCAAGCCTTTAACGTCAGCTAACTGTTTGCTCTTCCTCTTCGGCGAGGGTAATCAAGCGCGGCATATCGAGAATGTTGACCTCTCGCCCGGAGACCGCCACCACACTCTGCTGCTGAAAGCGGCTTAGTATGCGGCTGACCGTTTCCACCGCTAAGCCCAGGTAGTTGCCGATATCAGCCCTGGGCATTGAGAGGCGAAAGCTGTAAGGCGAGTAGCCCCGGCGACGAAAACGATCCGAGAGGGTAATCAAAAAACTTGCCAGCCGCTGATCGGCGGTTTTACGCGAAAGTAGCCGCATCATACGCCGGTCATCGCGCAACTCTTTGCTCATGCTACGATAAAGCTGGCCACGCAGTTCGGGTAGCTCCTCCGAGAGTAAGTCCAGGCGGTCAAAAGGAATCTCGCAGACGGTGGTCGTTTCCAGGGCGATAACGCTACCGGGGTAATGCTCTTCGTCAATGCCATCCAACCCCACCAATTCACTGGGCAGGTAGAAATTGGTTAGCTGCTCGCTGCCGTTACCTTCGGCGGTGACCTGTTTCAAACTGCCCGAACGGACTGCGTAAACGCTGGTAAAGGTGTCGCCCTGACGAAACAGCGGCTCGCCTTTTTTGAGTGGTGCACGGCGACGAATAATAGCGTCGAACTGCCCCATATCGTCCAGCTCAAGGGCAAGCGGCAAGCACAGAGAACTCAAGCTGCAGGTTTGGCAGCGAGTTTCGTGGAGTAGTGAGCGACGACGGCTCATGGGTTCCAACATGCGTTGCTCCTTGAGTGGGTCACACTTATCAATTAGAAAATCCTTACTTATTATAGTCGCTTTAGCATGCCTGCAATAAGGTGATTAAACAATCTTAGAATACCGTTGTCCCGTTTGCCCGGAAAGGTGGGTATCAAACGCCATCGCTATATGGCGAATCAGCAGCCGCCCCATCGGCGTGGCGTTAAGCTGATCAGCGCTGCGGGTCAGCAGGCCATCCTGTTCGGCGCTCTGCAGGCGCTCAAGCGCTGGCGCAAAGTAGCGGGGGGCATCGATGTTCCAGCGTTGACTAACGGCGGCCAGGTCAATGCCCATATCGCACATCAGCCGCTCAATTACATCCCGGCGGATCAGGTCGTCATCACTTAAGCGTATGCCACGCACGGTGGCAAGCTGCCCCTGATCCAGCGCCGCTTCGTAGCGGGCCAGATCGCTAGGATTCTGCGCATAGACGTCATCAATACGGGAAATCGCCGATACGCCAAGCCCGATTAAGTCGCACTGAGCATGGCTGGAGTAGCCCTGGAAGTTGCGCTGCAGCGAGCCTTCGCGCTGGGCAATAGCCAGGCTATCGTCAGGGCGGGCAAAGTGATCCATACCGATATGCACATAGCCAGCTGCGGTGAGCATTTCGATGGTGGTGCGCAGAATCGCTAGCTTCTCTTCTCCGCCTGGCAAGTCATCGACATTAATGCGCCGCTGCGGGGCAAAACGCTCGGGCATATGCGCGTAATTAAACACAGAAAGGCGCGCCGGGTTGAGCTCAATCACCTGGCGTAGGGTGTTGGCAAAGCTCTTTTCAGTCTGAAATGGCAAGCCATAAATTAGGTCGAGATTGAGCGAGCGAAAGCCCAGGCGATGCGCCTCATCCATCAGCGTTTCGGTAAGTACCCGAGGCTGGATACGATTAATCGCTTTTTGCACCAGTGGACTTAAATCCTGAACGCCCAAGCTGATGCGATTAAAGCCGAGGGATTCGAGATGGCGCAGCGTAAACACATCCGCTTCGCGAGGATCTATTTCAATTGCGTAATCGCGATCAGCAGACGATGAAAGACCAAAACGTGCATCCAGCCGATCAATCAGGTCGCCCATTTGGTTCAAACTGAGAAATGTCGGCGTGCCGCCGCCCCAATGCAACTGCTCCACCGGTCGTGATGTATCCAAATGGCGTGCGGTCAGCACCATTTCACGGTCAAGCCGGGCTATATAGGGCTCGGCAAGGGCAGTGTTTTTGGTAGCGATTTTATTACACGCGCAGTAGAAGCAGATCTTGCGGCAGAAGGGCACATGAACGTACAGCGAGAGCGGACGCTTACTGGCATTGCTACGCTCCAGCGCCTGGGTCAGGTCGCCAGGGGTAAATTGGTCGTGAAACGATAGCGCTGTTGGGTAGGAGGTGTAGCGTGGGCCGTTGGTGTCGTAGCGACGCAGTAACGCTTCGTCCCACACCGGCTGCATAGGGGCTGCGGCAGCAGCGGGTGCAAGAGGCAAGGCAGCAGGGGTATGAACGGGCATGAAGGGGCGCTCCGACGTTAGGATATGCCGCTAGCCTAACCCGTGGTGAGGAGGTAAATGTTGAGCCACGTCATGCTATTAGAGGTTGTGTGCCGTAAGAGTCCAGAGCTGCCACAGCGCAAACGCGATAATCGTTAGTGCCGCCACGCTGCGCGTCGCCGGGTGGCGAATCAAGTGGTTTAGCTGGCGCGCAGCGAGGCCAGTGGCGAGCAGCGCCGGCAGGGTGCCTAGCCCAAATGCGCCCATTAGCAGCGCGCCCTGGAACGGGTCGGCAATCGCCAAGCTCCAGGCCAGCATGGAGTAGACCAGCCCACAGGGTAGCCAGCCCCAAAGTGCGCCCAGCGCGAAGGCTTGAGGGATATACACCACCGGCATTAAGCGCCGCCCCACAGGCTCGATAAAGCGCCATAGACGGCGGCCAACCGCCTCCACTTTGAGCAGCCCTTTCCACCAGTTGGCGATATACAGTGCCATCAGGATCAGCATCAGCGCGGCAAACACCTGAAGCAGCATTCGTGCCGTGGCGGAAAGCGAAAACAGCGTGCCTAGCAGTGCCACCAGCGCGCCTGCGCTCATATAGCTAACAATGCGGCCTGTGTTGTAGCTGAGCAGCAGGCCTCCCATGCGCGCCGGATGACGCATGCTGGGGGGAACTGCAAAGGTGAGCGCGCTCATAATGCCGCCACACATACCAATGCAGTGGGCGCCGCCCATCAAGCCAAACACAAACGCCGCCATTAGCGGCGGCAGATCAAGCCCCGTTGGATTCATGGCCGAGGCTCTTGGTCGTCGGGTGTGTCTGCCGCTGATGGTTCGGAAGATTTTTGCTTTGCCTGCTGATGCTGGCGGCGCTGCTCAGGGCTAAGATCGTTTTCATCCTCATCAAATAGAATGCGGTGCGCTGGGCCTTCTAGGTCATCGAACTGATCATTTTTCACCGCCCAGAAAAACGCCCAGACGGCGAGGCCCAGCAAAATCAGGGAAAGCGGGATCAGCAGATAAAGAATCGTCATGCGGCCACCGGTGTTGAAGTGTCTAGCGTTGGCGCGGGCTGAGGTCGCCAGCGCGACAGTCGCAGGGCATTACCCACCACTACTAGCGAGCTAAGCGACATTCCAATTGCGGCTAGCCAGGGCGGCACCAGACCCATTGCCGCCAGCGGCAGCGCCGAAACGTTGTAGCACACTGACCAAATCATGTTCTGGCGCATGATACGCCGGGTGGCGCGGGAAATCTCGATGGCCTCAAAAATCCGCATCAGACGTGGGCTGAGCAGCACTGCGTCGGCGCGGGTGCGGGCTAGATCCGTTGCGCCATTCATGGCAATCGCCACATCGGCACCGGCTAACACCGGCACGTCGTTAATGCCGTCACCAATCATCGCCACGGTTTCGCCTGCGGCTTGAAGCTCTTTCATCCGGGCCAGCTTGCCTTCTGGGCTGGTGCCCGCATGCCAGATGGCAATATTGAGCTGATCGGCCAGGCTTTCCACTGCATCCTCGGTGTCACCAGATAGCAGCTCCACGCTTAAGCCCAGAGCCTGGAGGGCTTTGATCGTGGCGGCAGCGTCGTCGCGAACGCCATCGTGCAGGCCAAACCAGGCGCGGGGTGCACCGTTTTCACTAAGCAGCAGCCATTGGCCTTTGGCAGGCGCCGCCATGACGTTATCCACGGCGCTATCTATTGAGCTAGCCATTGCGCCATTTATTGCAAACCTGGGCTTGCCCAACCGCCAACGAGCGCCGTTTAGGGTCCCTTCGAGCCCTTGCCCGGTGTGGCTGTGAATATCTTTGGCTTGCAGGGTAGCCTCTCGGAACGGCCGAAAGGCGCGGGCGATCGGGTGTTCCGAGTGGGCTTCAAGGGCGGCGGCAATGGCCCGTGCATGCTCGGCGGTTAATTCACCAAAGGGCTGGGTTTGGGTAAGGTGCATTTCGCCGCGGGTTAGGGTGCCGGTTTTATCAAAAATCACCCGGGTAACGTTAGAGAGCGTCTCCATGGCATCGGCGCGGGTGATCAAGACGCCGCGCTTTCGCAGTTGGCCATGACCAGCTGCCAGTGCCGCGGGAGTGGCCAGCGCCAAGGCACAGGGGCAGGTCACCACTAGCACCGAAAGTAGTACCCAGAGCATCCGTGAAGGGTCGATAAACCACCAGGCGAGGGTCACGCAAGCCGTTACTACCAGCAGGCGCAGCACGAATAGGTGTGCCATGCGCGCAGCCATCTGGGCCAGCCGTGGGCGGCTGGCAAAGGCACGGTCGGTCAGATCGACGATACCCGCTACACGGGCATCGCGCCCTGTGTGGGTAACCCTTATCACCAGCGGGTTTTCCATGTTTTGGCTACCGCCGGTAATGCGGTCGCCCACTCGGCGGGTTACTGGTAGGTATTCGCCGGTCAGCATTGATTCGTCCAGGCTCGATTCACCCTCCTCGATGATGCCATCGGCAGGCACGCCATGGCCGGGCTTGATCAATACGCGATCGCCGGGAGTGAGTTCGCTGGCGGGCAAAATGCGCTCGCTGCCGTCACTGTCCAGCCGTGTGGCCGAAATCGGCAGCACGCCGCTCAGCGCATTGCCGCTATGCCCGCTGCGGCGCCTGGCGCGACTCTCCACGTAGCGGCCAAACAGCAAAAAGAAGGTGAACATGGTCACCGAGTCAAAATAGACCTCGCCCACGTCAAACAGCACCGCATAGCTGCTGGCAAGATACGCCCCGCCGATTGCCAGTGACACCGGCACATCCATGCCCAGTACGCCGGTGCGCAGGTCGCGCAGGGCGTTGCGGAAAAACGGCTGGGCGGAGAAAAACACCACTGGCGTGGCCAGGGCAAAGGAGAGCCAGTGGAACAGTGCGTAGAAGTCTTCGCTGATTTCACCGGAGCCGGAGACATAGATCGGGATCGAGAACATCATCACCTGCATCATGCCGACGGCGGCAATAATCAGCCGACGTACGTTCATGCGCTCTTCATGCTGCAGGCGCGCCTGGGCCTGGTCTGGCTCGTAGGGCTGGGCCTCGTAGCCAATCGCGGCCAGTTCGGCCAGCAGTTGCGAGAGCTTCAGCTGCTGAGGATCCCAGCTCACCCGCAGGCGGTGGTGAGTTAAGTTCACGGCGCTGGTGGCAATTCCCGTTAAGGCATTCAGGCGGTGCTCGATCAGCCAGGCGCAGGCAGCACAGGTAATGCCTTCGATGGCGAGGGTCGCTTTGACGTTGCCCTCATCGCCGTCGGGGTGAACAAACTGTGCCTGAAGTCCGGGGTCGTCAAACACCGACCAGGTATCGGCTTTGGCAGCCTGGTGCTCATCAGGGCGTTCGGGCAGTTCGGTACGGTAGCGGTAGTAGCTTTCAAGGCCCCCATCGACGATGGCATGGGCCACCGCTTCGCAGCCAGGGCAGCAGAGCGGATGGGCATGATCATCAAGGGTAATCGACCAGGGCGCCCCAGCGGGCACCGGGTTACCACAGTGGTAGCAGGGCGCGGCAGTCGTTACGTCGCTCATTCGCTTGCTTTGCGTCCTCCCGGCAGTAGTGTGACGCTGTCTTCATCGGGGAATGTGGCTTCACCGGTAAGGCGCCAATCGGCATTTTCCAGCGCGGGCTGAATCTGCAGATACCAGCGGTAACGCAGGTTGTCAGGGCCTTGTGTGATATAGCGGCCGTCACGGACATGCTCAAGTACGAAGGATTGATCACGATCATCTTCGGTAGGGAAGATAAAATCCAAATAGAGTTTGTCGGGACGCGCATCGCCGCTTAAATCAATCACAATATCGCTGGTAAGCGGATCAAGGCGTAAATCTGCGCTTAGGTTTAACTCTCTGGCACGGTCTTGCTTGGCAAGCACCATATTGATGGCTTTGCCATGCTTGTAATAATCCTCCTGAACAACCATGCCATCGAAGCTTTTAACCGACATAACGGCAAAGGTAATACTAAACATAATGGATGAGAGCAGAATGCCGATTAAAAACCACGGCCAAAACTGCTTATACCAAGGCGTCACCTTATCGCCAGAGGGTAGGGATGACATAGTTGCTTATCTCCTAATATTGCCCAGGAAGCTGGTTTCGCGCTCGATACGAATATCCGCATCCTGTTTAGCCTGCAGCGTGAATACAATGGGGTGGCTGGGTTGCTGTAAATCGTCGGGATCGGCGGTCACGGTGACGGCTTCGAAGCGCGACTCCCCCGCGGGTACGCTAATAGTACTGCTGTCTAGAGTGAGGCTGGGCAATCCAGCAACGCTTAGCTGGTAGGTGTGGTCTTGATCATCCAGGTTGCGAATGGTCAGGCTAAATACATTGCTAATCTGACCGTCGCGGGTCATTTGGTAGAGCTGGGTACGCTCGCGTTCAGCGTCAAAATTGAGCGGCATGCGGTCGTTAATGGCCCAGGCAAAGGTGCCCACCATCAGCACCAGAGCGGCGAAGTAGCCGAGCAGGCGCGGGCGCATGATATGGCTCTTTTTGCCTTCCAGAGCATTTTCGGTGGTGTAGCGCACCAAGCCCCGCGGGTAGCCCATTTTATCCATCACGCTATCGCAGGCATCGATACAGGCGGCGCAGGTAATACACTCGTACTGCAGTCCATCGCGGATATCGATGCCGGTAGGACAGACCTGCACGCAAAGGTCACAATCGATACAGTCGCCATAGCCTGCCTCGCGGGCTTCTAAATGGCTTAGGTTTTTTTTGCGATGACCACGGGGTTCGCCACGTGATTCATCGTAGGAGACGATCAATGTGTCGCGGTCAAACATGACCGATTGGAAACGCGCATAGGGGCACATGTAGATGCACACCTGTTCGCGCAGCCAGCCCGCGTTGAGGTAAGTAAATACCAGGAAAAAACCAACCCAGAAGTAGGACCAGCCGTGAGCTTCAAGGGTGGGGAGCTCTGTCACTAAATCACGAATCGGCGTGAAGTAACCCACAAAGGTAATGCCGGTGGCGAGGGCAATGAGCAGCCAGGCCGTGTGTTTAGCCCCCTTGCGCCAAGCTTTGTCGGCGGTCATCGGTTGGTTATCGAGTTTGATGCGCCGATTGCGCGAGCCCTCGATACGGTGTTCAAGCCAAATGAATAGAAATGTCCAAACGCTTTGCGGACAGGTGTAGCCACACCAGACCCGACCCGCAAAAACGGTAATAAAAAATAGCCCAAAGGCGCAGATAATCAGCAGCCATGACAGCAGGATGAACTCCTGCGGGTAAAACGTGGCGCTAAAAATATGGAATTCACGGTTAGGCAGGTCGAATAGAATTAACGGCCGACCACCAATGTTAATCCACGGTAAAAGAAAAAATGCCAGCATTAACGCCCAGTTGGCACTGCGCCGTAGCTTTTGGAAAACGCCTTTAATTTCGCGCACGTAAATGTGTCGCCGCTTGGCGTACATTTCTTGGGTAACCGTTTCAGAGGGAACGTGATGTCCCACCGGATTCGGCGTGACGTCTTGGCTTGGTATCTTTTCCATGGCGATATTCCCGGCTCAGAAGGCAGGAGAGGTGGCACCTTTCTTCAACTAAACGAAATGCTCAGTTAAATCATGTGCTTTGTTAAATATGATGCTTAGTCGCGGTCTAGGTGTTTCGTTAATATTGTATCGGGTTGGGTATAAAGAAAGGGTGCGGTTTGGGGCCGCACCCTTGCTTGGCTAGCGTTGCTGACGGTAACTGCTATCTGTCAGCGGTCAATCAGTCCGCTAAGCGCAGGCTATACACATAGGCGGCAACCAGGTGAACACGCTCTTCACCAATATAGGCCGCTTGCGCAGGCATATGACCGTTACGACCGTTACGCAGCGTTTGACGGATAGAGTCACCGACTTCCTGGCCGGGTGCCAGATAAAGCCAAGTGTTATCGGTCAGGTTGGGTGCGCCGAGAGCCGTGTTACCCGTGCCGCTGGGGCCGTGGCAGGCAGCACACACCGCCATAAAGGTGCTTTCGCCCTGTTCAGCCTGCGCCTCGTCATGCTCTTCATTAGACAGCGAAAGTACGTATTGCGTCAGGTTCTCAATATTCTCCTGCCCCAGTTGCTGCCAGGAGGGCATTAGGCCGTTACGGCCATTATTGAGAGTGGCCAAAATATTTTCTGGCTCACCACCGTATAGCCAATCGTCGTCGGTCAGGTTAGGGAAGCCGTAGCCACCCTGAGCGTTTGACCCGTGACACACTGCGCAGTTGTTTTGGTAGATACGTTCAGCGACCTGCATCGCCTCCGGATCTTCGGCAAGCTCAGGAATGGGCACCTCCTGATACTGGGCAAAAATCGGCGTGAAGCGCTCTTCGGCTTGAGCCACTTCCTCTTCCCACTGCCCCTCTTGCGACCAGCCCAATATCCCCGCGTAGTTGCCCAGGCCGGGATAAAGCACCAAGTAACCCAGTGCAAAGACCACCGTTAAAACGAATAGCTGGAACCACCACTTTGGCAGCGGGTTGTCATACTCTTCGATGCCATCGGCGGCGTGGCCGGTGGTTTCAACGTTCCCGTCCGCGTCAGGCGTTTTATCGGTACGGCGGTTGGCCAGCAGTATCCATACGCTCAACGCAATCGTGCCCAGCGTAATGATAATGATCCAGGCGCTCCAGAAGCCGGATAGGGAGTCACCCCATAGATTACTCATATATTCTTATCTCCCCTGTCGTCGCGGGAATGCGCTTCGCTGTCGCGTTCACGCGAAGCGTGCTTGTCACTGGTCGGTTGCTCATCGTCGTCTGCAAAGGGCAAATTAGCCGCTTCGTCGAAATCTGGCTTGCGTCGCTTGGAGTACGCCCAGAGGGCAATGCCGATAAACGCGAAAATCAAGATCAGCGTGATGAGACCGCGAAAAGTTCCCGTATCCATAACTTAGCGAGTGCCCTCGAGCACGGTTCCGAGCTGCTGTAAGTACGCGACCAGGGCCGTGATTTCCTGGGTGCCGCGTACGTCGTCAGTAGCGTTGGCGATATCTTCGTCGGTATAGGGCACGCCCAGTTGACGCAGCGTACGCATCTTTTGGGGAGTGGCATCACCATCGAGGGTGTTTTCAAACAGCCAGGGGTAAGCCGGCATTACCGATTCAGGGACTACATCCCGGGGGTTGTAGAGGTGAGCGCGGTGCCAGTCGTCGCTATAGCGGCCGCCAACACGCGCTAGGTCTGGCCCGGTGCGCTTGGAGCCCCATAGGAAGTTGTGCTCATACACCTGCTCGCCCGCCACATTGTAGTGACCATAGCGCTCGGTTTCCGCACGGAACGGGCGCACCATTTGCGAGTGACAGCCCACACAACCTTCGCGGCGATAGATGTCACGGCCTTCCAGCTCCAGGGCTGACAGCGGCTCCAGGCCTTCAACCGGCTCGGTGGTCTGCTTCTGGAAAAACAGTGGAACCACCTCAGCCAAGCCGCCGAAACTGATCACGACAAGGATCAACACGGCAAGCAGGCCAACGTTCTTTTCGACAATCTCGTGTTTCATTGGTCTCAACTTCCCCGGTTTAAGCAGCTTGTGGCGCTGAATGGCTGATGGCCTCACGACGCTTAACGGTCATGTAAACGTTGAACGCCATGATCAGCATGCCGGTGACCCAGAAGAGGCCGCCGATTAAGCGAACAAAGTAGCCCGGCGCGCTGGCTTCAACGGCTTCAACAAAGGTGTACATCAAGGTGCCGTCAGGGTTGATCGCCCGCCACATCAAGCCTTGCAGAATACCGTTAACCCACATGGAGGCGATGTATAGCACGGTGCCGATCGTGGCCAGCCAGAAGTGCACGGCGATCAGGTTGACCGAGTACATTTCAGTGCGACCAAAGACGCGCGGAATCAGGTGATACATTGAGCCGATGGTGATCATCGCTACCCAGCCAAGCGCGCCGGAGTGAACGTGACCAATGGTCCAATCAGTGTAGTGCGAAAGCGCGTTGACGGTCTTAATCGCCATCATCGGGCCTTCAAAGGTAGACATGCCGTAGAACGACAGAGCAACCACCAAGAAGCGTAGCGTGGGATCCGTGCGCAGCTTATGCCAAGCCCCTGATAGGGTCATCATGCCGTTGATCATGCCACCCCAGGAGGGAGCCAACAGGATGATCGACATAATCATACCCAGCGACTGTGCCCAGTTCGGCAGCGCTGTGTAGTGCAGGTGGTGAGGGCCTGCCCACATGTAGATCATGATCAATGCCCAAAAGTGGACGATTGAAAGGCGGTAGGAGTAGATCGGACGCTCAGCCTGCTTCGGCACGAAGTAGTACATCATGCCCAGGAAGCCTGCAGTCAGGAAGAAGCCTACCGCATTGTGTCCATACCACCACTGCACCATCGCATCCACTGCTCCGGCATAGATCGAGGTGGAGTACATGGGGGTCACTGGGATGGCCGCGTTGTTGACGATATGCAGCACCGCAACGGTCAAAATAAACGCCGCGAAGAACCAGTTCGCCACATAAATGTGCGACGTGGTGCGTTTTTTGATCGTCATTAGGAACACAATGGCGTAGCTGATCCATACGACCGCGATCAAAATATTGATCGGCCACTCAAGCTCAGCGTACTCCTTGGTCGTGGTGTAGCCCATGGGCAGGGACACTATCGCTGAGATAATGACCGCTTGCCAGCCCCAAAAGGTAAAGGCCGCTAACTTGTCAGAGAAAAGCCGTGTCTGACAGGTACGCTGGACAACGTAGTACGACGTGGCAAAGAGCGCCGAACCGCCAAAGGCGAAAATTACGGCGTTAGTGTGTAACGGACGCAGGCGCCCAAAGCTAGTCCAAGGTAGGCCAAGGTTCAGTTGCGGCCAAACCAGTTGCGAGGCGAGGATGACACCCACTGTCATTCCCACAATGCCCCACACAACGGTCATAATCGCGAACTGCCGAACCACCTTGTAGTTGTAGGTCGGGTGTTCAAATGCTGTGCTCATGTCATGTTCCCATCGAACGCGGTTAGGGGGTAACCCGTGGCATTTTGCACGGGTGCGACCACCCGCTTGATGATGCAGGTCAAGATCCGACCAAGATTCTAGCGCAGCCAGGGCTTAACCTGAACACACCAATTGGTTAAAGACTGAATTATCAGGAGCGATAGGTGTCACATTACGTTTTGTCTGGGTATATCGAGGTGCCTCCCGAGGGGTTAAAAGAGGCGCTTAAGCGCCAGCCAAATGGCGCCTTTCTGGTGCAGGGCATGGGGCCGTTAACTGTTCATGGTCACGCCAAGCTAGGTCGGTTGCTGTTTGCCCATGGCGCAGGGGCTGGTCAGCAGTCACCCTTCATGCGTCAATTTGTCACCTCGCTGGCGGCTCAGGGTGTTCAGGTTTTATGTATTGATTTCCCCTATATGCAGCAGATGCAGGAAACCGGCAAACGTCGACCGCCGCCGCCTATCGCCCAGACCCTTGATCAGTTTGCCCAATGGTATGCGCTACTTGCTGACCTATTTGACGAACCGCTATGGATTGGAGGCAAATCGATGGGCGGCCGAGTGGCGACCCTATTTGCCAGTGAACAGCCATGCAAGGGCACTGCGCCGGGTGTAGTGATAGCAGGTTACCCATTTCATCCTACTAAAGCGCCTGACAAGCTTCGTTTGGATCACTGGCCCAAGATTGCCTGCCCCATGCTGATTTTACAGGGTGAGCGTGATCCTTTCGGTACTCGATACGAGGTAGCCGGCTATACACTGCCGCCAAACGCGCAGCTTGCTTGGCTGACGGATGGCGACCATGACTTTAAGCCGCGGCGATTTTCTGGCCTGACCCAAACGGTTTTGATTGACGAGGCTACCCAAGTTGCGGCATCCTTCGTCCGCGCTCATGGCACAGGCCTTACGCAAGAGAGTAACGCGCTGGTTTAGAATACGATTTTTAAACGCGGCATGTTGACATTCGGTAAGCCTTCTGTAGAATGCAGCGCCACGTGACCAGCGGGTGGTTAGCTCAGTTGGGAGAGCACCAGCCTTACAAGCTGGGGGTCACTGGTTCGAACCCAGTACCACCCACCATCTTAAGTTTTTGAAAGATGGTCTGGAAGTGTGAAAGTAGTACCTAGTACGACCTGTATTTGATGTGCATAACGGACCGGTAGTTCAGTCGGTTAGAATGCCGGCCTGTCACGCCGGAGGTCGCGAGTTCGAGTCTCGTCCGGTCCGCCATCATCAAATCAACGTCTGCTAATAGTTGTTATCGCAATTCGGACCGGTAGTTCAGTCGGTTAGAATGCCGGCCTGTCACGCCGGAGGTCGCGAGTTCGAGTCTCGTCCGGTCCGCCACGATAACTGCTAAGCTAAGTTGGTAAGCAC
Organism: Vreelandella titanicae; assembly: GCF_014697095.1. Taxonomy (NCBI): domain Bacteria; kingdom Pseudomonadati; phylum Pseudomonadota; class Gammaproteobacteria; order Oceanospirillales; family Halomonadaceae; genus Vreelandella; species Vreelandella titanicae. Next base: position 2,284,981 of record NZ_CP059082.1, read on the forward strand.
AGCAATTACTTACCAATGGATTGGGTGGTTAGCTCAGTTGGGAGAGCACCAGCCTTACAAGCTGGGGGTCACTGGTTCGAACCCAGTACCACCCACCATCGTCTACCCTTTGGAAGCGCCTCTGAACCGCTTATAAATGTTAGCTTCGATGGTTGTTTTAAAAGTGCTTTAACGTGGACCGGTAGTTCAGTCGGTTAGAATGCCGGCCTGTCACGCCGGAGGTCGCGAGTTCGAGTCTCGTCCGGTCCGCCATTAAGCATTTTGTTGTTAGCCATTTGTGTTGTTAGCAACCTATCGGCATCTGCCGAACGAATTCAAAAAAAGCCCGAATCATTGATCCGGGCTTTTTGCATTTCTGAGTGTTAATTTGTAGTTTTTTAGCCTGTAATTGCGGCAACGCCTGCTTTGGCAACCTGCACATCCTGGTCGGGTTTTACGCCGGAAATGCCCACGGCACCTACCACATGACCGTCAACAGTAATCGGCACCCCACCTGAAAGCAGGCCTTGCAGCGGTGCGGTGACGAACGCAGTGCGGCCGCCATTAATCATCTCTTCAAACACCTGGGTCTCTTTACGACCTAACGCCGCACTGCGCGCTTTTTGCGTAGCGACTTCGGCGCTGAAAGGGGCTGCGCCATCCAAACGCCGCAGCGCTAACAGGTGGCCGCCGTCGTCGGTTACAGCGATGGTCACCGGCCAGCTGTTGCTGTCAGCCTCTTTCTGAGCGGCGTCGAGTACGTTGATCACATTGCTCTGAGCGAGAATGGCTTTTGTTTGCATGTTTAAATCCTTGTTAAGGGAGGAGTGAAAATAGCCGCGCTGTTAAAACCTGCGCGGCTTGGGGTTAAGGGTTAGTGGTGAAGCGTTAAGTGAGCGCTGCATCGACGATCTCAACCCAGTGGCGTACCGGAGTGCGATTGGCGCCCGCTAAGTGGGTTTGGCAACCGATATTAGCCGTCACGATCATCTCTGGGTCTCCGGCCTCCAGCGCATTGAGCTTATTGTCGCGCAGTTGGGTGGCCAGTTCGGGTTGGGTGATTGAATAGGTACCCGCCGAACCGCAGCAAAGATGCGCATCCTGCACCGGAGTTAGCGCGAAGCCAAGCTTGCCCAGCACGCCTTCGACCGCACCGTTAAGTTTTTGGGCATGCTGCAGCGTACAGGGGCAGTGGAACGCCAGTCGTTGCGATGCGTTAACGTTCAAGGCGTCCAGCGGCTCATCGCGTAGGATTTCTACAATATCTTTGGCTAGAGTGCTCACCTTTTGCGCTTTAACGGCGTAGTCAGGGTCATCCTTGAGCATGTAACCATACTCTTTGACAAAGGCGCCGCAGCCACTGGCGGTTTGAACGATGGCTTCGGTGCCTTGCTCAATGTACGGCCACCAGGCATCAATATTGGCGCGCATGCGTGCACGGCCATCGTCCTGGGCATTAAGGTGGAAATCAACGGCGCCACAGCAGCCCGCTTCAGCCACCGGCGTTACGCTTATACCAAGCCGATCAAGAATCCGCGTGGTGGCAGCATTGGTATTGGGTGATAGCCCCGGCTGAACGCAGCCTTCCAGTATCAATACCCGCCGGGTATGGCGGTTGGCATCCGGGCGTGCGCCTGCATCTATCGGCGCTGCGGGCATTTTATTACGCAGCTTGCTAGGCACCAGTGGTTTAAAGGTTTGCCCCAGCTTTAGCAGCGCTTGGAAACGTTTGGGCTCGACCATCATTTTTCGCAGCGCATAGCGCTGGGCCCGCTCACCTGCCGGGCGAGGAACGCGCCGCTCAATTTCGGCACGGCCAATGTTGAGCAGCTTGTGGTACTCCACGCCGGAAGGGCAGGTGGTTTCACAGTTAAGACAGGTAAGGCAGCGATCAAGATGAAGGCGCGTCTCATCGGTTACCTGATCGTCATCGTCGCGGCTCTCCAGCAGCTCTTTCATTAGATAGATACGCCCACGAGGGCCATCGCGCTCATCGCCTAACAACTGGTACGTCGGGCAGGTGGCGTTACAAAAACCGCAGTGCACGCAGGTGCGCAGTATGCGATCTGCTTCTTGAATATGCGGCTTCTGAAGGTCGGCATCGGTAAAGTGCGTCTGCATGTCAGCTCTCCTGATTAAAACGCCGCATAAAGACGACCGGGGTTAAAAATGCCATGGGCATCCAGCTCCGCCTTTAGATTGCGATGATATTTCTCCACCACTGCATTGAGCGGTGTGAATGGATCTGCGGCGCCGCCCTGGAGCTGAGGTGTGTAGCAAGTGGCGTGGCCACCTACTGCGCGACAGGCATCGCGCAGGGTGCTGGCATCCAGGGTGGTTTTCAGCCAGCGCTGGCTGCCCGCCCAGTCGTAAAAAATGTCGGCCTCGGGAATATCCAGCGCCAGCGGCGCGGTGTTGGGCGGTAGTGACAGCCGCCACAGCGATTGGTCAGCGCTACAGGTGAAAAATGCGTGAGTATGGTCGCGCAACTCTTGCCAGAAGCCAGCATCAAGTGGCTCGCCACCTAGACTTGCCTGGGTTGCGGCCACAGAGCTTTTGCCGCCTTCCAAGCGCAAAAACAGCTCGCCGTGATGCCAAGCGGCGGCGGTAATCGGTAGCGGTTTTCGGCCCAGCTCGGCGAGTTTTTTAAGCGCCTCTCCCAGCCCAATGGTTAAGCGCAGGCTGTGAGTCGCGGTGGGAATAGGCAGCACTTTAAAGGAGATGTCGGTCAATACGCCGAGCGTGCCCTGAGCGCCTGCCATCAGGCGCGACAGGTCGTAACCGGCGACATTTTTCATCACTTCGCCGCCAAAGCGGAGGAGTTTACCCTCTTGGGTGATTATTCGCGTGCCCAGCACAAAGTCACGGGCTGCGCCTGCCCAGGGACGGCGTGGGCCAGAGAGGCCGGTGGCCACGGCACCACCAATGGTAGACGCTTCACCAAACATGGGCGGCTCAAAGCCCAGCATTTGGTGTTTCTCTGCCAGTACTTCCTGCAGGTCGCTAAGCCGAGTGCCAGCGCGCACGGTCACTACCAGTTCCACTGGGTCATAGCTCACAATGCCACTATGTTCGGCCATCTGCAGTGCTTGGCCTTCCACCGGTCGGCCATAAAAGGCGCGGGTATCTCCGCCTACAATGCGAAGCGGTGTGCGTGCGTCATAGGCGCTGCGTACCTGTTCACACAGGGCATCAGCGATATCGCGGTCAGCAATCGCTCGTTCGGTCATGGTCTTTCCCACTATTGGTCTTTTCCATTATTCGTTTTGGCTAATTATTGTCTTAGCTTCGGCTTGTCTCGCTGCTAGAAGCGCGGTAGCTCCGGATGCGGTAGTTCGTTGTTATGCACATGCATAGCACCAAACTCGGCGCAGCGGGCCAGCGTCGGAATATTCTTGCCGGGGTTAAGCAGTCGCTGTGGATCAAAGGCAGCCTTCAAGGCATGAAAAACGCTGATTTCATCCGCCTGGAATTGGCTGCACATTTGATTGATCTTTTCGCGCCCAACGCCATGTTCGCCAGTGATCGAACCGCCCGCGGCCACGCATAGCTCAAGAATCTTGCCGCCCACCTCTTCGGCAAGCGCCAACTGGCCTTCTTTATTGGCATCAAACAGGATCAGCGGGTGCATATTGCCATCGCCGGCGTGGAACACGTTGGCCACCGCCAGGCCACTCTCTTCTGAAAGTGCGGCAATGCCTTTCAGCACGCGGGGGAGCTCTCGGCGGGGGATGGTGCCATCCATGCAGTAGTAATCAGGTGACATACGGCCCACTGCAGGGAAGGCATTCTTACGCCCAGCCCAGAACTTGGCGCGCTCGGCTTCATCCCGGGCCTGTTGGATATTGGTGGCCCCGGCGGCTTCCAGTACGCGGCGAACGGTGTCGCAGTCGTCGTCCACGTCGGCTTCAACGCCATCCAGTTCGCAGAGTAGAATCGCCTCGGCATCGAGGGGGTAGCCAGCTTTGACAAAATCCTCGGCGGCTTTGATGGCGAGTTTGTCCATCATCTCCAGGCCACCAGGAATAATGCCTGCGGCAATGATATCGCCGACGGCGCGACCGGCTTTCTCGACATCGTCGAAGCTTGCCATCAGTACTTTGGCGGTTTCCGGCTTGGGCAGTAGCTTGACGGTAATTTCGGTGACCACGCCGAGCATGCCCTCAGAGCCGTTCATCAATGCCAGTAGGTCAAAGCCTGGCGCATCAAAAGACTCAGCGCCCAGCGTCATGTGCTCGCCCTCGATCGTGAGCACATCGACGCGCATCACGTTATGCACCGTTAGGCCATATTTTAAGCAGTGTACGCCGCCGGCGTTTTCGGCCACGTTACCACCGATAGAGCAGGCAATTTGTGAGGAGGGATCCGGCGCGTAGTAAAGGCCATAAGGCGCAGCTGCTTCGGAAATCGCCAAGTTGCGCACACCGGGTTGAACTCGCGCCAAGCGGGCCTCAGGGTCGACTTTGAGAATTTGGTTAAAACGCGACATTACTAAAAGTACGCCCTGTTCCAGCGGCAGCGCACCGCCGGAAAGTCCAGTACCCGCGCCACGAGTGACCACAGGCACGCCAAGCGCATGGCAGCGCTTGAGCAGCTCTTTCACCTGATCAAAGGTTTCAGGCAGCGCCACCAGCATCGGCAGCACGCGATAGGCCGCCAGCCCATCGCACTCAAAGGGGCGCAGGTCTTCTTCGCGATGCAGCAGCGTCATATCAGGAACGGCTTGCTGCAGGTCGGTTAAGACTTCGCTTTTATCGCGCCGAACCAGTGCACCGTCCAGGCGCTCATCAAAGAGGATATTCATTAAGACATCCCATGCTTATTATCGTTAAAGGTAAATGCTAAAACGGTCTGTAGATAACATGGCCTCAATTTGGGCTTTTTTTACCCGCCTGTCTAGGCTGTGGTGCATTGGTCTGACCAGTAATTAGTCGACTGTGTTGTCTTCTTTGTTTAGTACTGGGTTAAGTACTGGCAAGCTGGACATAAAGCCCATCAGGAGAGCTAACATGCCAGAGGAGAATCAAGCCTTGTCACCCGGGCTGCGAATGCCGGATCAGGTGGCTACCCGGCTTGAGCGTTTAATTCTTGATGGCGTTTTTCGGCCCGGCCAACTGCTTCCTTCTGAGAGGCGGCTGTGTGATCGGCTGGGCGTCTCACGTGCTTCGCTGCGTGAGGGGTTGAGAATTCTGCGCAGTAAAGGAATTATCGATACCCGCCAGGGCCATGGCTCTACGGTCGCCACACTTTTACCAGTGGGTAACCAAAGCCCATTGATGCATCTGTTTAAAGATCACCCGCGCACGCTGTTTGATCTGTTAGAAGTGCGCGCCCTGCTGGAAGGGGAGTCGGCGCGGTTAGCCGCGAGCCGCGGCACATCCGCCGATCGGGTGCTGATCACTCGGCGCTATCGCGAAATGGCCGACTACGCGGAAAGTGCAGAAAGCATTGATGTCGAGCGTCTAGCGCGACTTGATCACGCCTTTCACCTGGCGGTCTCCCAGGCGTCCCACAACCCGGTGTTGGTGCATACACTGCAGAGCCTGACCGATTTACTGCTCAGCTCGGTGTTTGCCTCGGTCAAGCACCTTTATCACTTGCCAGCCCCCAGGACGATGATCAATCAGCAGCATGCGCAGTTGCATGAGGCCGTAGTCAACGGCGAGGCGGAGCAGGCAGAACAGGTGGCGCTAGAGCACCTCTCCAGCATTAGCCAACTGCTGCGTGATTTAGAAGAGGAGCACGAACGGCTAGAACGCTCCTCCATGCGACTTGAAGATTGGCAGTAGTTCAATCATTAATACATCAACAACAACCCAGGAGATCAATGTGGCCATTTATCAATACGGTGAGTATCGGCCTGATATTCAGGACGACGTATATGTTGCGGAAACCGCCGATGTTATCGGCCAAGTGACCTTAAAGGCACATTCAAGCGTCTGGTATCAGGCCGTATTGCGCGGCGACAGTGACCATCTGGAGATAGGCGAAGAGAGCAATGTTCAGGATGGTGCGGTTCTCCATGCTGACCCAGGCTTTCCGCTTAAAGTAGGCAAAGGGGTGACGGTCGGGCATCAGGCTATGCTGCATGGCTGCACTGTAGGCGATGGCTGCTTAATCGGTATACAGGCGGTAGTACTCAATGGCGCGGTGATTGGTGAGAATAGCCTGGTGGGTGCCGGTGCCTTTATTAAGGAGGGCGCGGTGTTTCCGCCTAACTCGTTAATCGTTGGCTCGCCTGCCAGGGTGGTGCGGGAGCTTTCTGATGAGGCCGTTGCGGGTATGAAAAAGAATGCCCAGGGCTATGTCGAGCGCGGTAAACGCCACAGCCAGGAGCTAAAGCGAATAGACTGACGCTAGCTGGCTAGATTGATCTCACCAAAACGACAAAACCCCCAGGTTTAGGCCTGGGGGTTTGTGTTTCTAGCGTAGCGTATACGACCACTACATCACATCAATGGGTCCGTGACGCCAATAACGTAGAACGCAATCAGTGCGATGGTACCGGCAAAGATGAGGTAGTAGATGGTGGGCAGAATCGTCTTACGCAGCGTGGCGCCTTCACGGCCTAACAGCCCGACCGTTGCTGACGCCGCAACCACGTTATGGATGGCAATCATATTACCTGCCGCCGCACCCACGGCCTGCAGCGCTACCATCATGGCCGTAGAGAGGCCCAGGGTTTCAGCAACACTAAACTGGAACTCCGCCAGCATTAGATTGGATACCGTGTTGGAACCTGCAATAAAGGCGCCCAGCGCCCCTACCGCTGGGGCAAAGAAGGGATAAATGCCGCCTACGCTACTTGCCACTGCCTGGGCCATCATTACCGGCATTGAAACAAGGTCTGCGCCATTAACGCCGGAGTTGATCAAGATGCGCACCATCGGCACGGTAAAGATCAAAACGAAACCCGCCCCAAAAATCGTTTTGGTAGATTCAGACACCGCAGCGCTAATCTTTTGCGGATTCATGCGGTGCAGGAAATAGGTCACAATGACCACGGCAATTATAATACCGCCGGGCAAGTAGAGCGGCTGAACCCCACCGCTGATGCCCGCTTCACCAAGAATATTGTTCCAACTGAGGTTAATAGAGGTAAGTGCTGTTTTGAGGGGCTCAATAATGCGAGAGGCCACCAAAAACAGTGCGAGCAGCACATAGGGTACCCAGCCTTTAAAGGTGGACATCGGCGCTCTGCCGACAACGTCGTCAAGCTTGATCTGCAGGTTGCCGATCCACTCGTCTGGCCAAGATGAAGACTCGGGGAAGTCCCAGGTGTCTTTAGGCAACAGGAAACCACGTTTGGCGGCAGGTACCACAATCGCCAAGCCGACCATGGCGCCGATCATTGACGGGAACTCTGGGCCCAGTAGTACGCCTACCAGCATGTAAGGTACCACGAAGCAAACGCCGGTAAAGATGGCGAAAGGAGTAATCGATAGCCCCTCTTTCCAGGAGCGGTTGGCACCGAAGAAGCGCACCATCACCGTGACGAGAATTAGCGGCATCAAAATGCCCACGATACCGTGAGTAATCGCCACTTCGCTGGTGACTAGCTGGAAGAACACATCCCAGCTGGAGCCTACCGAGTCGAGTTCGGCGCTAATACCTGCACGATCCAGGCCGCTGCCCACGCCGACCACAATAGGCGTGCCCACCGCGCCAAACGAGACCGGCGTTGATTGAATCATCATACCCACGACCACAGCAGCAAGCGCCGGGAAGCCAAGAGCGACCATTAGCGGTGCAGCTACCGCGGCGGGCGTACCGAAGCCCGAAGCCCCTTCGATAAAGCAGCCGAACAGCCAGGCAACAATCAACGCCTGTACGCGGCGGTCAGGGCTAATGCCTGAAAAACCATTACGGATAGCCGTAATACCGCCGGAGTGCTTAAGCGTATTAAGCAGCAGTATGGCGCCAAAGATGATCCATAGGAGACCCGCAGTTTGAATCAGGCCTTGAATGGTCGACGCCGCCACGCGGCTAAAGGACATATCCCAAGCGGTTAAGCCAATGATGGCCGCGGTCAGGAAAACAATCGGCATCGCTATCTTGGCAGGTATTTTAAACCCTATGAGCAAAATACCGGCCAGCAACAGCGGCAGGAAGGCCAGAAGTGCAAGTATCGTTTCATTCATGGAAGGAACTGCCCCTTGTTATTGATTTGGTATGCTCCGCAATAACCGTCTGGCAGTCGTACCGCCAGTCGGGTGTAGGTGAAAGATACGATTAGGCTAATCATATGACTACATTGGAAAATTGGTCTTACCACTTAAGTGCTTGTTTGATAGCTGGTTTTGCACGGCTTTTATTTTCTTATATATATGTTTTTAAATGGTTTTTTGGTAGTCGGGGGTAAGTCTAAAGGCGCTGAGTCATTAGACTAATAGACAGTACAGTTGCCAGCGAAAGGATGAGTACAGAACTCGCTAGTTGCGTCGTAGTTGTCTTACGCTCATTGTTATCGGCTGAAATGCTGTGTACTCACTATGATCAACCACACGGAGGTTATGGCAGTGGCAATGACTCTTTATGATCTGTGCGGCCGGGACGAACGGCTCCGCTTCTCACCTTACTGCTGGCGCGTACGTATGGCACTCGCCCACAAAGGGCTGGAGTTCACCTTCGTAGCGTGGCGATTCCTCGATAAGAAAGCGCTGGCGTTTGCCGACTACGACAAAGTGCCGGTGCTCTGCGACGATGATCAGGTCGTTACCGACAGTTTCGAGATTATGCGCTACCTGGATAAGGCGTATCCCGAGGCACCCGTGTTGGGTGAGGGCGTCAGCTATCAGCGGGTATTACTGTTCAAATACTTTGTTGAGCGCAGCATAAACCCTGCGCTATTCCGCATTATCGCCATGGATTTATTTGCAGCCGTCCACCCAGACGACCGTAGCTATTTCCGCGAAACACGCGAAGCGCGGTTTGGTTGCACGCTGGAAGAGTTCCATCAGCCCGAGCAGGGTAAGCAGCAGCTCAAGCAGGCGCTGGCACCGGTGCGTGACCTGCTGCGGGAGAGCGCCTTTTTAGACGGTGACGCACCTAGCGGCTCAGATTACCTGCTGTTTGGCAGCATGATGTGGGCTCACGTTGTATCGACACAGGCGGTAGTAGAGCCTAGCGACCCGGTGGATGAGTGGTTCAAGCGTATGCTCAACGTGCACAATGGGGCTGCCAGTAATGCCCTGACCGTACGCGATATATAACGCCAACGGCGCGATATGGCTAACAGGGCGGTACGCTAAAGTACCGCTCGATAAATTTTGAAATCTTGGTGGCTCATTGCGAGTGAATCAAGGTTTTCATCAAGGAGATGGCAATGATTGACCTGTATTATTGGACAACACCTAACGGCCATAAAATCTCCATCATGCTCGAAGAAGCCAATCTGGCGTACCGAGTGAAGCCGATTAACATTGGCCGAGGCGAGCAGTTTGATCCTGAATTTCTCACTATCGCCCCCAATAACCGAATTCCTGCCATTGTCGATCACTCCCCGCAGGATGGTGGCCAGCCGCTATCGATGTTTGAGTCGGGCGCTATCCTCGAGTACCTGGCCGATAAGAGTGGCCTCTTCTTACCCTCTGCAGGCCGCGAGCGCTATATCGTATTGCAGTGGTTGCACTGGCAAATGGGTGGGCTAGGGCCCATGGCAGGCCAAAACCATCACTTTTGCCACTATGCGCCGCAAAAGATCGATTACGCCATTGAGCGCTACGTGCGCGAAACCAATCGGCTTTATAGCGTGCTAGACCAACGCTTGGCGCATCACACTTATGTCGGTGGCGATGACTACTCGATTGCTGACATGGCGATCTATCCCTGGATTGTTCCCTGGGAAAAACAGCGTCAAACCCTGGACGAGTTTCCCGACTTGGAGCGCTGGTTTGACATGATCAAAGCACGCCCGGCCGTACGTCGAGCTTATGCATTGGTCGAAGACGTCAATCCCCAAGCTGGCGTGGAAATGGATGAGCAGGCGCGTAAGCACTTGTTCGGTAACCGCTAGTAGCAGGCTGCTGTCAGCCGTTCTAACTATTTGTGAGTGAGCAGGCGCAGCATGAGGAAAAATCATGTTGCGCTGCACAAAAAGCACTGCTAGCTTTAAGGACAGCAGAGGCAAAAGCCTGGCTAAGAACCGCCTAATCAAGGCGTGTTTATGTGCTAGCTCACTCTTGGAGGTACTATTATGAACAAAGCGACTGAGAAAACCACGCAGCAGTTTGAGTCCGTTTTTGTTTCACCGATGCGTTCTTACACGCTGACAGCGCTCGATTACTATGATCAGCTGGTGAGTGCACAGTTAGATGCAGCCCGTGCCTACTCGGACATGGCGATTGCGCAAGCGCGCACTTGGCTTGATGTCAAAGACCCCGACAGCTTCAAAAAAGCCATGGAAACCCAGCAAAAAACGGCTGGCGAATTTATGGAACGAGTGAAGGGCGACACGGAAAAAGTAACTTCCATCGGCCAAAGCTTCGCTCAAGACAGCCAAAAAATGGCAGAAGAGACCACTAAGAAAGCGGTAGAGACCGCCAAGCAGTAATTTAACTGTACCACCGCTTTAAAACGCCGCGCCCCGAGGGTGCGGCGTTTTTTATTTGCACCCGCTTATCACCGCATGATTAACGGTTTTGATACTCCGCTTCGGCCTTGGCCAGTTTGGCACGCCTGTCAGGTTTGCCCGGTAAAATGGCGTCTAGTAATAAAGCGGCGAGGGCGGCAGGCACTAAGCCCGACTTAAGCAGCAGCCCTAGCTGCCCCGGCATGGTTTCTGAAATTGCCTCGACGGCTGGTAGACCGATACCCAGGCTTAGCGAGACAGCAATTATCAGCATGTTGCGCTGATCCAGCTCGCACTCTTTGATAATTTTAAGACCCGCCGATGCGATCATGCCGAACATGACGACGCCCGCACCGCCAAGAACCGCAGGCGGCATGGCGGCCACCAGTCCTCCCAGCTTGGGAAATAGGCCCATGGCAATTAATAGCAACCCACCGATGGTAACCACATGGCGACTCACCACGCCGGTGAGGGTAATCAAACCAACATTTTGAGCGTAAGCGGTGTTGGGCAGGGTATTGAAAACCGCTGCCAATGAAGTGGCCACACCATCGGCCATCACGCCGCCGGAAAGCTCGCGATCCTTCGCCGGGCGGCCTGCCCCTGTGGTCGTAATCGCAGAGATATTGCCGATCGTTTCTAACCCAACCACGAACATAATCAGCGTCATGCCAATGATTGCGGTGCCCGAAAACGTCATGCCGTATTCCAGCGGCTTGGGGAGTGCAAACCAGGCAGCGTTACTCAGTGACGTAAAATCAACTATTCCAAGGGCAATGGCCACTATGTAGCCAGCCAATAAGCCAAATAGAATAGAGGATGCTTTGATAAAGCCCCGCCCATATTGATGAACGGCAATCGTCACGCTGAGTACAAAGAGCGCCAGCAACAAGTTGCTGGGTGATGCAAAGTCATCCGCCCCCACACCGCCCGCGGCGTAATTGAGGCCGACCGGCATCAATGTAATCCCGATCAATAGCACCACAATGCCGGTGACTACAGGAGAGAACCAGTGGCGAATCTTCTTTAAAAACGCACCGAGCACAATTTGCAGCAGCCCTGCTACAAAGGAAGCGCCCAGAACGGCGGGTAGGCCAAACGCTTTCGCCAGCGGCAGCGCCACCGGCAAGAAGCCAAAGCTAGTGCCCTGCACAATCGGTAGGCGTGCGCCTATCGGGCCGATGCCGATGGTTTGTACCAGCGTGGATACCCCCGCAACAAACAGTGCCACCTGAATTAAAAAGATCTGCTCCGCCGGATTAGCGCCGATCACGCCAGCAATAATAATCGGCGGTGTCACGTTGCCAGCGAACATGGCCATGATGTGCTGGAGGCCTAGCGGGATCGCTTTTGATAACGGCGGCATCGCATCGGGGTTTTGATTAATGGTACGCGAAGGCCGCGTTTTGGCATCGGGCAGTGTGGACATAGAGAGCCTTTATTCGCTGTGGGTGACATTGTTTTCTTCTTGCATCCATTAGCTAATAAAAGTGTATACAAGAAATAAATGCAATAGCCCGGTCAACGAATAGTCTTCAACGCTTCGTTTTATTGCTCGGCCCGAGCCCTTAACCGAAAGCGCGCAATGCGAATAATTTGCTCAATCGCCGTTTGGCGCTCGGTAGCCGCATCGTTGTTCAGGCGCTCCTCGAAGGCTGCTAATATGGCATGTCGATCCAGCCCTTTAACGGCAATCACAAACGGAAAGCCAAACTTCTCCTTGTACGCCACATTAAGGTATTCAAAGCGCGCAAACTCCTCAGGGCTGCACTGATCAAGCCCCGCACCTGCTTGTTCGCTGGTTGAGTCTTGGGTTAATTCACCTGCCATAGCGGCTTTGCCTGCCAGGTCAGGGTGCGCCTGAATTACCTTAATTTGATGTTCGTTGCTCGCCTGCTGCAACATAAGCCCCATCAGCTCGGCTAATGCGTCAGGCTCGTCGTGGGCTTCAGCCAGGCCGTGCTGCCAGGCAGCTTCGGCCACCCAGGGGGAGTGTTCATAAACATCCCCATAGTGATGAGTCAGCATTTCAAGGCTGCACTTGCTAGGCGCGGGTGAAAGTAGCAACGGTTGTGGTGTGGGCACTGGAACTCTCCTAAGCGGTTTAAGTTTTTACAACATACGTGATTCAAAGCAAACGTGGATCTAAACGTGCAGGGTTGGAATTACTGTATACAATAAATATCAGTAACGGTACTCTTTGACCAATAGGTCAAGCAACGTCATCAATAATCAACAAGGAGCGGCTATGGGACGTTTAACCACCCACGTACTGGATACCGCCAAAGGTCAGCCCGGTCAGGGGATTACCATTGAGGTGTTTCGCCTTGCCGGCAGTGAGCGCCAGCATCTGAGTACCGTGATCACCAACAGTGACGGGCGTTGCGATGCGCCCATTTTAGAAGGTGATGCGCTCACGCCAGGCGAGTACGAACTGGTGTTTCATGCCGGTGACTACCTGCGTGCCCAAGGTGTTGAAGCGGCCGAGCCGCGCTTTCTAGATGTTATCCCGCTACGCTTTGGCGTTGCGGATGCCAGCCAGCACTACCATGTGCCGCTACTTCTCTCGCCCTATGGCTACTCAACTTACCGCGGTAGCTGATAAGGGACTTCCGTTATGCAAGCGTATCTAATCGATTTTGTTAATTTGCTGCTGCGCTGGCTGCATGTGATTGCGGCCATCGCCTGGATCGGCGAGTCGATCTATTTTGTAATGCTGGATAATAGCCTGCGCACACCGAAAGCTGAGGAAGACCGCCAGAAGGGTGTGTTTGGCGAAATGTGGTCGGTGCATGGTGGTGGTTTTTACCACAACCAGAAGTACGCTACCGCACCTGCCAAGTTACCCAATGATCTGCACTGGTCATTCTGGAAAGCTTACACCACCTGGCTTTCCGGCTTTGCGCTGTTTGTGATTCTCTACATGGTCAATCCGGGCTTCTATCTGGTAAACCCCAATAGTCCCTGGGAGTGGGCAGCCAGCATGACGGGCTGGCAGGCCAACGTGCTGGCGCTGGCATTTTTGCTGGGCGGTTGGGTGGTTTATAATGAGTTATGTAAACGCATTAGCCCCAATATGGATCGCGACGGCCTGCTCAGTGTCGCTGTTGCCGTAATGATGGTGGTCGTTGCCTACCTCAGCACGCAGATGTTCACCGGTCGCGCCGCCTTCCTGCTCACAGGTGCGGTGATGGCGACGGCAATGTCAGCCAATGTCTTCTTCTGGATCATTCCCGGCCAGCGCCGCATGGTAAAAGCCATGAAGGCGGGCGATGCCCCCAATCCTTTGGATGGCAAACGCGGCAAGCAGCGCTCGGTGCATAATACCTACTTCACGCTACCGGTCGTGTTGTTGATGGTGAGTAATCACTACTCCTTTATCTACTCCCACGAGCTTGCCTGGGTGGTGATGGTGCTGTTTATCTTTGCCGGTGCTTTAATCCGTCAATTCTTTGTGTTGATGCATGCAGGCAAAACCCAGCCAGCGTATCCCGCCGTTGGGGTAGGGCTTATTCTGTTAGCGTTTTGGGTGGCCGCACCAAGTTCATCGTCGCCTAGTGGTAATGACGGCGCACAAGGGCCGGATCAGGCACAAATCACCGGTTTGATTGAGCAGCACTGTGTTCAGTGTCATGCTCGCAACCCTGAGCATGCTGGTTTTTCAGCACCGCCCGCGGGGATTGCTTTCGATAGCTGGGATGAAATCCTCGGGCAAAAGGCACAAATTCAGCAAGTAGTGGCCAGCCGCTATATGCCGTTAGGCAATATGACCAACATGAGCGATGAAGAGCGCGATATGATTGCCGCTTGGGAGGAATGATCAGGCTTTGTACGAAAACTGCCTGCGCTCGACAATACTGCGTTAAAAATCGCCTCGAAATGCTCATTTACACCCCGTAAACTCCGCTTTCTCGTCGATTTTTGCCTTGTCTAGTCTTCGCTCGCCGACTTTTCGTACAAACCCTAAGGCCTTGAGAGGATAGCTATGAGTGATGCGCAGGCGCCGGAAAAACGGCGCGCTCCTGCTAAAGAAACGAAAAATAGCAAAGAGGGCGATGAACGCCACGATGCCATCTATCGCTCCGTGAGCGATGCCATTGTCGAGCAGCGCTTAAAGCCCGGCGCACGGTTGCGCGAAGATGCGCTGGCGGAAGTCTTTGGCATTAGTCGCACTGGTATTCGTAAAATTCTGCAGCGCCTGGCGCTGGAGCAGTTAGTCACGCTAACACCGCGCCGTGGCGCCAGTGTTACTCGACCCACCGCCGATGAAGCCAAAGACGTATTCGATGCCCGCCAGTTGATCGAGTGCGGATTAATGCCCGATGTTGCGCGGCGTATGGGCGAAAAAGAAGCGGCAGAATTGCGCGAAATGGCCCGCCAGGAGCGCCAAGCGCTGCGCAGCGGCCAGCAGAGCGTGGCTATTCGCCTATCCGCCGATTTTCACGTGCGCCTAGCGCAACTCTCAGGCAACGCCACCCTGGCGGAGTTTGTCGAACGCCTTTGCTCCCGCTCATCGCTGATACTCGCCGTCTACGGCCATCGCGGCCACCTAGGCTGCGAATCCCATGACCACGATGATCTGATCGGCTACCTGGAAGCAGGCAACGGCGAACGCGCCAAAGCCTTTATGAGCCGTCACTTGAAAGCGATTGAAGCCTCGCTCTCTATGGTCGAAGAGGTGGAGAACGTGCCGGATTTGCAGCAGATATTTGGGGGGTAGCCCTTGCTTACATTTTAATCCTGAATCCAATATATATTTGCGGGTGCTTCAAATGCTTACTGCGCCGCTTTACCAGTGGCACCAATGGACTTTCCCCGTTGTCGCCACTGTACTTCTCTCACTCTGATAGATACAATTTTTAAGCATCATTTTTATTACCATTAGATTTCTTTCTAATGGAATCTGAGTAAAGTTGGAGCAGAGGTTTGAACTTTAAAGCCTCATATCCGTAGCCTGCGATAAGAGACACTATTATTTCTCCTAAAAAGAATAATATAGCGGCATTGCCAGTTGGCCTTATAGTCAAGTGGACAATTATTACCTGCAGAATAAGAGCGCCTAGTGCAATTAGACCACTCATTCTTCCAAAATCATTTTTTTGTACTTTTCCAATAGTAAAGAAACTATCGTTCAGTCTTTTTAACTGATTGATGGTGTAAAGAAACATTTTTCCCCTGTCACCCGCGTTATTTGCCTTTTGGCGAGCTTCAAATATTTTCTTATCAGCTATTAATAACTCTTCCATTTCTGTTTTTTTCAATGGAAGTCGTTCTATGATAATGTTTTTCCCTATTCGACTGTATATTTCGAAAATAACATATAAAGTCTGAACTATTTCTAATGCTATTTTTATAGGGCTTTCAGGGGTTTTTTCTATAAAATTGCTTAGTTTTTCTAAGTTGTGTTTAGTGAAATCAACGCGATTGATAAGAGAGTCAAAATCAAGAGCTTCAAGGTCAAAGCGCATAAATACCAGGGAGATTTCAAGTCGAGTTCCAAAAACTTCATTAAATAATGGGAAATCTTCAATATTCGTTTCATCTAATATTGAAAGCAATTCTTCATGTATTTGTATTACTTTTCCGAATGTTGCTTCTACTTCAGGTATGTCTCCTATATTCATATGGGTTCGTGCTACTGCCAATTCTGCGGCCGCTTTAAAGCTAAGTAAGCTTTTCTTCATTCCTGGTATGAAAAAATTTAATCTTTGGATTTCGTCGCTACTTATTCTTAATAATTTTACAGCATCATGTGCATTCCCTTGTAAAAGAAAAGCTATGCCCTCCGCAAAGTTTGCAAGAGTTGGAACTAAGATTTTTGCTTCTTCATCATTCGTTATATTGATTAGGGGTATTGCTTTGCGAAGTAGTAAGACTGACTGGGAGTGATGACCAGAAAATAATAAGTTAAGCCCTTCTTCTAGAGCCATCATGCGATTTATAAAATCAATTTCTTGTGCTTGACTATCTGTTATTCCAAGAATCTCAGTTGAAGATTTTAAATCCTTTTTTTTTAGATGCTGTAAAGATAATAATAGAGGCGATTTGGTTTCGGTTTTAGATATGTCCATGTTATTGGCCTCTGTTTCTTTTCAAAATTTAAATTTTTAACTTTTTGACTAGATACTTCTCAGAAATATGATCATGTATTCTATCGAGCATACCAGAAAATACGTATTGAGGATCGGAAATATCTCATTTCGCTGAATTTCCATACCGTATAACACTTTACCTTCCAGATCCACGTAAGTCTCCTCATATGTTCCAAAAAGCCTGAGTTAGGCTGCGACCATAAAAAAGCGCCATCAGCTTAGTGCCGATGGCGCTTATATGAGCTTCTAGTTAAGGCCGTCTTAACTTACCTTCTGTTCAGCATAAGCAGGCGCAGCCTTAAACTGACGCATCAAACCGTAGTAGAACAACCCACCTAAGCCTGCACCGATTAGCCAGCCATAGCCGCCAAGCGCGGAAAGGGCGGGTACTAACACGGTAGAGAGAGAGAACAGTGCCGCCACGCCAAAGGCGAGAAGGGCGCGGGTGTTCCAGCCGTTTACGAAGTAGTAGGCGCTGCCCGGTGCTGATGAGAACAGTTCCTGCATGTTCAAGTGCTGACGCTTAATCAGGTAGTAGTCGACCACGATAATGCCGTAGAAGGGCGCGACGATGGCGCCTAGCGCGTTTACAAAACCGGGAACGCCAATCTGGCTGATCACCGAAAGCCATAGTGCGCCGACAAAGAACGCAATTACCGCAGTGATCAGTCCACCCATCTTAAAGCTGATTTTGCTGGGAAACAGGTTGGCGAGGTCGTAGGCGGGCGGAATGAAGTTGGCGACCAGATTGATGCCCACTGTGGCGGCAAAGAAGGTCAGCGCGGCGATAATGGTCAGCGGTAGTGAATCCACCCGCTCAACGATATCGGCGGGGTTGGTCAGCGCCTCGCCAAACAGCACCAAAGTCCCCGCGGTAATAATCAGTGCGATAAACGAGAAAAACGCCACGTTCAACGGCAAGCCCAGCAGGTTGCCTAGCTTCATCTGGCGCTCGGTTTTTACAAAGCGGGTGAAATCACCGAAGTTGATTACCACCGCTGCAAAGTACGCCACCATGGTGCCCACAATCGCCATAAAGGCCGCGATCGAGCTTCCGCTGGTTTCACTGCCACCGCTGAAAATGGTGCCAATGGCGGGGATTAGCTCGCTTCCCGCCTGATACCAGACAATGATCATCAGCGCCAACATCACCACGTAGACCAACGGGCCCGCCCAGTTGAGGAAGTGCTTAATGCGCTCAATGCCTTGCCAGAAGATCGCGATCTGGAATAGCCACACAATCACAAAAGACACCCAGGCCACGCCGGAAAGCCCCAGGAAGGTGCTGCCATTGCCTGCGCCAAAAAAGGCCGTAATCAGCAGGGTGACGGCGGTAGAGGCGAAGTAGGTTTGCACGCCATACCAGAAAATTCCCACGATGGCGCGCAGCATCGCGGGTAGGTTTGCGCCCCGTACCCCCATGCTGGCGCGTACCATCACTGGGAAAGGGATGCCGTATTTAACGCTGGGCTTACCGGTGAGGTTGACCAGAAACATCACGATCACGCCCGCCAGAATAATCGCCGCCATCACCGCCCAGCCGTTCAGGCCGTAGGTTAAAAACAGCGAGGCCGCCAGGGTGTAACCAAACAGGCTCTGGATATCGTTAGACCAAACGTTAAATATCTCAAAGGCGCCCCAGTTACGATCCTGGGGTTTAAGCGGCGCGAGATCCTCGTTATAGAGTGTGGGATCTATGTGCTTAATATCCAGGTCACTAACGTCGTTACTCTCTTTCATCTTATTCGCTCTTCGGTTAGCAAAGGGAGTTACTGGCTAAAGCGCTGGCAGGGAGCCCAGTACTTCATGAGCAGGTAGTAGGTAACACCTGCGGGTATCAGGCTGGCGTACCACGAGATCGCCGAGAAAGAGAGCGCCGCAACAATGCCCACCGCCGTGGCGATGAAAGCGGCTAAGTTCACGCCTTGGTAGGGGCCGGTGGTGTCATAGAGCTTATTGATATCCAGCGTGCGGCGGCGAATCACATAATAATCGACCACCAGAATGGCGAAGATAGGACCCAAAAAGGCGGAATAAGTCTGCACAAACAGCTGGAGGCCTGCCGCAGAACCCGGCTGAACCAGTTTCCAGGGGAAGGTGGCGAAGGCCAGCAAGCCAACGATCACCGTGGCGACCGAGAACTTGATCTTGAAGATGTCCATCAATACATAGGTCGGCGGTACCACGTTGTTGAGTACGTTGGTGGTGACCTGGGCGAAGGCGATGAACAGAAGGGTAGTCATCAGCAGCGGGGTGTTGTCGACGGCGTTGGCAAACACCTGGATAGGGTCGGCGGTGCCAGTAGCTTGCGAGACCATATAGCCGATCAAGCCCATAAACAGCGTGCAGGGCAGAATCGACATGGCGTAGATGGTGGTCAGCAGGCTTTGGGCGGTGCCCTTTTTATGCTCGCGGGAGTAGTCGCTGACGTTGAGCATCATGGTGCTGTAGATGCCCAGGAAGAGCATGGTCGCGCCCCAGAACGGCATGCCCCAGGAGCCTTCCATGGTCAGCAGGCTGGCGGAAAGCTCATCGCCATAGCGCTGCACCGTGGCGTAGAACATATACACCAGCGAGGCGAGGATAAAGGCGCTGCCGATATTCTCTAACCACTTGATGCCCTGGAAACCCATTACCGAAAGACCAATTTGCAGAAACTGGAAGGTAATGAAGTAGAAGATAAGGTTGTCGAAGCCGAACAGGGTAGCCGACACCATATTGAGTGCCCCGGCGCCAATCCAGCTTTGAAAGCCGTACCACACTACCGCTGGCACTGCGCGTACCAAGCCCGGTAAGCGCGTGCCGGTAAAGCCGAACGCGCTGCGCGCCTGCACCATAAACGGAATGCCGTACTTGTAGCCCGCGGCCCCGTTAATGGCCAGGGCAATACCGATCACAAAGCAGCCGATGGCAATCGCCAGGGTGGCTTGTAACAGGTTCAGGGTGCCGACTACGCTTGAGCCCATGGCAAAGGTGCCAATGGAAACGCAGCCGCCGAACCACGCCAGAAAATAGGAGCCGCGCCCCATTATCCGGGTGTGTTGTGGGGCCAGGCTTTCTGCCCCGAGTGCTTTTGATCCAGCATCGGATCGTTCTTCTGACGCAAGAGCCGAGGTTGAAGCGCTCATGTTGTCGTCCTCGCAAGATTGTCGGTTTTTATTAATCCCCGATTAGGTATCGGGAAACGCTTGCGGCGTGGCGTGCTAATGGACGTACTTTTTAAAACTCTATTTAAGCTATTGTTATTAGGTGTTGTTGAGTCACTATTATTTTTTGGAACTGTTATTTAAGCGGTAGCGCAAGATCCGAGAGCTCAGAAAACTTACCGGTAAAGGTCTTTGGCCGTGGGTAGGCAAGGTCTCCATATTTACTGGTATGCAGCCCCAAACTCACCAGTGATTCCGCCAGTTTCAGCGCGGCGGTAACACCTTCTACGACTGGCAGGCCCACTTCGCGGCTGATCTGCTGGGTCAAATTAGCCATGCCACCACAGCCTAAAACGATGGCGCCGATACCGTCCTCATCCCGGGCGCGGCAGCACTCTTCAACAATGCGGGTAAACGCCACTTCAGGGTGGTGCTCAAGATCCAACACCGGAATTTCCGCAGCGCGAATGCGGCGGCAGTGGTGGCTAAAGCCGTACTGCTGTAGCAAGTGCTCGGCGATAATGCCGGTGCGGCCCAGGGTGGTAACAATGGAAAAGCGCGTGCTCACCAGAGTGGCAAGATGAAAGGCCGCTTCAGCGATACCAATCACCGGCGCACGGGTTAGCTCCCGCGCTGCGAGCAGGCCTGGGTCACCAAAACAGGCCACCACATAGGCATCGATGCCGCCTTCGCGTTCGCCTTTTAGAACTTCTTCGGCCACTCCTACCGCACTGATCACTTCGTCGAAATGGCTCTCGATAGAAACCGGGCCAGCGTCCGGCTGTGAAGCGCTCACCGTGGTGCCAGTGCCCGCCTGCTGCTGCGCTGCCTGATGAATAGCAGCGGTCATGGAGGCCGTTGTGTTGGGGTTAATAATGCGTATATGCACGATAGATATTCCGTGTGTAAACAATATGGTATTTCTTGTATACAAAAATAGGGCGGTTTTCTACGTGACGCAAGGGACTAATGAGCAATCGGCAATAAAAAGACAGCTGATAAAACTTGACCATTTGTTCAGGATTCAATGGCTTAACGCCTTTTAAACTGAGAAACGCTATTAGCGTCAGTGGATTAGCGGTCGACCGCGTTGCGGTTGGTTATGAATGTCGCTATTTTGTATACAAATAATTTTCTGTATTGCTGGGCGGCTATTTGCCAATGATCTGCCCGGGTTTGTATGAATGGTTTGTATGAATCAAGGAGCTAGCTATGTCGTCGTCACCTAAGGGCCACTATCCCCGCGATTTGATCGGTTATGGACGCAACCCGCCCCACGCCAACTGGCCAAACAAGGCCAAAATTGCCGTTCAGTTTGTGCTCAACTACGAGGAGGGCGGCGAAAACTGCGTGTTGCACGGCGACTCAGGCTCCGAGCAGTTCCTATCGGAAATTATCGGCGCACCGGCTTATCCGGATCGCCACTTGAGCATGGAGTCGATCTACGAGTACGGCTCCCGCGCCGGGGTATGGCGCATTCTGCGCGAGTTTGAAAAACGCGATTTGCCGCTCACGGTGTTTGGCGTTGCCATGGCGCTGGAGCGCAACCCGGATGTCGCCCTGGCATTTAAAGAGCTGGGCCACGAGATTGCTTGCCATGGCTATCGCTGGATTCACTATCAGGAAGTGCCCGAGCACGTTGAGCGCGAGCATCTACAGCAGGCCATGGAGATTTTTCAACGCCTCTATGGCGAAAAACCCCAAGGCTGGTACACCGGTCGCGATAGTCCCAATACCCGGCGCTTAGTGCTAGACGAAGGCGGTTTCCTTTACGATAGCGACTACTACGGCGACGACTTGCCTTTCTGGACGCAGGTGACCGATAGTCAGGGCGGTGACCACAACCATCTGATTGTGCCCTACACGCTGGACAGCAACGATATGCGTTTTGCCGCGCCGCAAGGTTTCAATACGGCGGATCACTTCTTTACCTACCTGCGCGATGCCTTTGATGTACTTTACGCAGAAGGGGAGGAGGCGCCCAAAATGCTCTCGGTGGGCATGCATTGCCGTTTATTGGGTCGCCCTGGGCGCTTTCGCGCCCTGCAGCGCTTTTTGGATTATATCGAAACTCACGACCGTGTGTGGGTGGCCCGGCGGGTTGATATTGCCCGTCACTGGGCAGAGCACCACCCTGCAACTCGTTAATTAAGCAGTTTAATAGGATGCTATGACGCCGCATATCGGACAGCGAATTACCGCCCAGTTTGACGCGCTAACTGCCCAGGAGCAGCGGGTGGCGAGCTTTATTCTCGATCACTTTGATGATCTGGCGGTGTATAGCGCCGCTGATTTGGCGCGTTTGACCGGGGTATCCAAATCGACGGTTAGCCGCCTATTCAAGCGGCTGGGGTTCGAGAGCTACCGCACCGTTAAAGACCACGCCCGCCAGCTACGTAACCTGGGTGTGCCTTTGGTGATCGACGCCAACGCCATGCAGGAAGAGGCCGGGGCGCCGTTTCAGCGCCATCTGCAGCGGGAGCAGGATAATCTGCAGCGCTGCTTAAATGGCATTGCGGCGGATCAATTTGCGGCACTGGTAGAGCGGTTGGATAGCGCGCGTCATGTGGTCGTGATCGGTTTTCGTAACAGCTACCCGCTAGCGCTGCATTTTCGTCAGCAGCTGATTCAGGCGCGCACCCAGGTGCGAGTGGTTCCTCACCCAAACCAGTCGTTAGCGGAAGAGATCGTCGATCTCACCGACCAGGACGTGGTGGTGCTGTTTGGTTTTCGCCGCCGCCCAGCGGCCTTTGCTTCGCTAATTGACGCACTTGAGCGCTCACCTGCCAAGGTAGCCTTACTGGCTGACCCCACCGCGGTCAATTTCGCCTCACAAGTAACGTGGTTTTTTGAAACGCCGCTGGAAAGCCTCTCCGCCTTCGATAGCTACGCTGCCGCCAATAGCCTGATCTGCCTGATTGCCAACGGCGTGCTGCACCGTCGCCTTGCAGAAGGTCGAGAGCGAATCAGCGCGATCAGCGATGTTTACGCTGATCTTAGTGAGCTGGAAGCGCCTACCATGAGCGTGGATTGGAGCGCTCAATAAGCTAAACCTCCTTTCATGGTGCATACCGTCCTGTTACTGGATGAAAACTGCACCAGAACGTTGCATCTCTCTCCTTTTATACCTTCCTCTCAATGCGGCAATCGCTGCGTTGTGGCTTCGCGTGCCTGCTAAGCTGCTGTTCTAAAAAACGTTAGCCACTTCTGGTATCACTGTTGCTATTAGGTGATCAGGTGAAACGAAAGTTTCTTTGTTAGATTTTATGCAACAAAGCTTTCACTCGCTCTGCATCCCTTACTAATACCGCTACGGCTACTGACTGACCGACATGCCCTTGTCAGGCTGCTCTTATCAGGAGAACACCATGAAATCGCTATCGCACCGCTTCAATCACTCTTTCTCTAACCAATTCAAACGCCTACAGTCCGGTGTTTTAGCCACAGGGCTGAGTGCCGTCGTTGCCCTTGGTGCTATTACCACTAGCCCAAACGTTCAGGCGGATGCGCTAGAAGATATCGAATCACGCGGCACCATCCGGGTAGCTGTCCCGCAAGATTTCCCACCGTTTGGCTCGGTAGGCACCGACTTGCAGCCGCGCGGCTACGATATTGATATGGCCCAATACCTCGCTGACGAAATGGGCGTTCAGCTAGAACTGATTACCGTGACTAGCGCTAACCGTATCCCTTACTTACAGACCGGCCAGGCGGACCTGGTGATCTCTAGCCTGGGTAAGAACCCGGAGCGTGAAGCGGCAATTGATTTCTCTGATGCCTACGCGCCGTTCTTTCTAGGCGTGTTCAGTGCTGATGAAGATGAAAGCGTGGAAGGCCCAGAAGGCCTGGCTGATAAAACCATTGGGGTAACCCGCGGTGCCGTGGAAGATATGGAGCTTTCCAATATTGCCCCGGACTCCACGACGGTGCAGCGCTTTGAAGATAACGCCACCACCATTTCTGCGTTTCTTTCCGGTCAGGTCGATTACGTAGCCACCGGTAACGTAGTCGCCGCCGAAATCGCCGAACGAAACAGCGACCGTGCGCCCTCGCTGATTTATCAGCTCAAAGATTCACCCTGCTACGTGGGCATGAATAAAAACGAGCCAGCGTTAATGGAAGAAGTGAATCGCCTGATCGCACAAGGCCTGGAAGATGGCACCCTGAATGAGCTATCTCAGCGCTGGTTCAGTGCCGACCTGCCTGAAAACTTCGGTAGCTGAGGTTTAGCATGGGGCCAACACTCGATTTTCTTACCCTGTTGCCCTACGCCAGTGAGCTCCTCAAAGGTCTTACCACCACGGTCGTTTTGACCGTGGTGACCACCTTGACGGGGCTAGCGCTGGCGGTGGCAGTGGCGTATTTACGCGTCAACGCGCAGCCATGGGTGCGCTGGGGGCTAGGCGGCTACGTCGAAGTAACCCGCAATACGCCCTTCATTGTGCAACTGTTCTTTATCTTCTTTGGACTGCCGGGGCTCGGCATTAAAATTGATGCCATTACCGCGGCGTTTATTGCCATGACGCTCAACCTGGCCGCTTACAGCGCCGAGATTCTACGCGCCGGTATTAGCGCCACGGCGAAAGGGCAGTTAGAAGCTGGGCGTGCACTGGGCATGACCACACTGCAAAGCTATCGCCATATCGTGCTGGTGCCCGCGTTTGCCAGGGTATACCCCGCGCTGATCAGTCAGTCGATCATTGTGATGCTGGGTTCGGCGGTGGTGTCGCAAATATCGGTATTTGACCTGACCTATGCCGCTAACTTTATCCAATCGCGCAACTTTCGCAGCTTTGAAGTCTACCTGCTGATCACGCTGGTCTATTTGCTCCTCGCCTTCGGCATGCGGCGCAGCTTTATGCTGGTTGGCAAGCGGGTATTCGCCTATCAGCAAGGAGAACAACGATGATTGAGTTCACCTTCTGGGACATTCTGCGCAACCTGCTGCTGGCAACCCGCTGGACCATTGTGCTGTCGTTGATTGCCTTTGTGGGCGGTGCGACGGTGGGACTGCTACTGACCTTTATGCGCCTCTCCAGCAACCGCTGGCTGCAGCGCTTAACGTCTCTTTATGTTGACCTGTTCCAAGGTACGCCGCTGTTGATGCAACTGTTTTTGATCTTCTTTGGCGCTGCTGCCATGGGGCATCCGATCTCTGCCTGGTTGGCGGCTTCCATCGCACTGACACTATTCACCAGTGCTTTTCTATGTGACATCTGGCGCGGCTGTTTAGAGGCGGTTGCCAAAGGGCAGTGGCACGCGGCGCGGGTGCTGGGCATGAACTACTTCCAGACCATGCGCCATGTGATTCTACCTCAGGCGCTGCGGCTTTCGATTCCGCCCACGGTGGGTTTCTCGGTACAGGTCATCAAAGGCACGGCGCTGGCCTCCATCATCGGCTTTGTCGAGCTGACCAAGGCGGGCACCATGCTCAATAACGCCACCTTCGAACCCTTCACCATTTTTGCCCTTGTGGCTCTGCTTTACTTCGCGCTGTGCTACCCACTTTCCTGCTACGCGCGCTATCTGGAGAAAAAGCTCTATGACGCTGGTTTACGTTGATAACGTTCATAAAGCCTTTGGCGACCTGGAAGTGCTTAAAGGTATTAACCTTTCAGTTGCGCAAGGCGAAGTGGTGGCGATTATTGGCCGCAGTGGCTCGGGTAAAAGTACCCTGCTGCGCTGCCTGAATCAGCTGGAAAAACATGACAGCGGCGAGATCACCATTGCCGATAAGCAGCTTGATGCGGCGTCAATGTCGCCCAAAGAGCTGAGTGAAAACGTCGGCATGGTATTTCAAAGCTTCAACCTGTTTCCTCATAAAACCGTGGGTGAGAACGTCTGTTTGGCGCCGCTGGTGGTGCGTGGCGAGGAGAAAGCCGAGGTCGAGAAAGTCGCCCGCGAAGTGCTCGAGAAAGTGGGGCTCTCCGACAAATACGATGCCTACCCGGCGCAGCTTTCCGGTGGGCAGCAGCAGAGGGTCGCCATCGCTCGGGCACTGGCCATGCGCCCCAAAGTGATGCTCTGCGATGAGGTGACTTCAGCACTTGACCCTGAGCTGGTCGGGGAAGTGCTGCGCGTATTGGAAGCGTTGGCGGCCGAGGGCATGACGCTGATTCTGGTCACCCATGAAATGAGCTTTGCACGTGATGTGGCCGACCGCGTGGTGTTTATGCACCAGGGGCGCATCCATGAAGAGGGCGCCCCCAGCGAGCTATTCAGCAACCCACAAACGCCGGAGCTAAAGCAGTTTATCTCTGCCGTGCTCTAGTCGATCCACTTCTAGCCGGTCCACTGGGTTGCCTGGGCGAAAATAAGAAAGCCCAGGGCAATCGCTATCCAGACGCAAAAAAGTGGGAAGAAGAATTTGACCCACTTTTGCCATGGCACACCTGCCAGTGCCAGGGTCGCCATAAAGTAGCCTGAGGTCGGGTATAAAATATTGCCGATACCGTCACCCAGCTGGAACGCCAGCACCGCCGTTTGGCGGGTAACGCCGATGATGTCGGAGAGCGGTGCCATCAGCGGCATGGTGACCAGGGCCTGGCCGCTACCGGAGGGGACAATGAAATTGAAGCCTAGCTGGGCGAAGAACATGCCAATCGCCGAAAGCAGGGTGGGCAGGCCTCCGACGAGGTTGCCAAGCCCAAACACCAGCGTGTCCATGATGTGGCCATCTTCCAGCATCACGGCAACACCGCGTGCGACGCCGGCGATCATGGCGCCGACCAGCACGTCTCGGAAGCCTTGGTTGAAGCCTGCGCATATTTCGTCGGTGTCGAGGCCTGCTATTAGGCCCACAACAATGCCCATGATGATAAACAGGCCTGCCATTTCCATCATGAACCAGCCTTGCTGCAGTACGCCATAGACGAGTACCGCGAAGAAGGCGAAGGTGGCGATGGCCGCGAGCTTCTGGCGAGCGCTGGCGATTAAGGCTGGGCTATTGTCAGCATGTTGATAAAGCGAGCGTTTTTCGGATTCGCTAGTGTCACTGCTCAGCAGGCTAAGTGAAGGTGTTTGATGCACCATACGGGCGTAACGCATAACGAAGAAAATGGCCGCGGCTAACATCACCACAAATGCCACAACGCGCAAGCCATAGCCGGAGTAGAGAGGAAGATCTGAGAGTTGCTGCCCTAGGCCGGTATTGATGGGGTTGAGCACACCCGTCGTGAAACCGACCGTGGTAGCACAAAGTGCCACCGCCGCGGCCGTGACTGAATCAAAGCGCAAGGCAATCATCAGCGGCAAGATGACCGGCACATAGACCAGCGCCAACTCTTGGGTACCGATAACCGTCGCTATGAGGGCAAAAACCGTCATCAACACGGGGATAGTGAGCAGGTTCTGTCGCGCAAAGCGGCGCGTTAGCTTGTCCACACCTATTTCAATAATGCCGGTGCGCCTTAGCACCATGAACATACCGCCGATCATGAAGGTGAAAAAGACAACTTCACCGGCACTCATTAAGCCATTGGGGATCGCCAGCATAAAGTCGACGATGCCAACTGGTGACGAAGCGATCTGCTCATAAGAGTTCGGGTCGATAGTGATGCGCCCATTCGGGCCAGGAACACGCTCGAACTGCCCGGCCGGCACAAAGTGCGTTGCTATCGCGGCCAGGGCGATAAATATGAACAGAACCGCGTAAATGTCAGGGATCCGGCACCAGCTTTTCTTGGGCGTGGGGCGATCTGAGGAAGACGAAGAGGGGGTGTTTTGGGACATGCTATGCCTCGCGTTTGTTATAAGTAGCTGACCTGAGCAGCGGTTAGCGGGCGTCACGCCGCGCTGAGGTTGCTGTTTTTGGACATGCTCGTATGATCTTAGAATTATGAAACGAAAGTTTCTAAAGAAGTTACTATTGGGAGGAGTGTTTCACAAGAGCTTTGTTAAAGATTGCTTTATTGTGGTTAGCTAATCTTGTATACAAGATGAATAACTTGTGTTTTTACTAAGTCAAATAGGTTTAAAAATGCCAGCTACTTACTACGCTCCCACCGGCGGGCACCCGCCGCAAACGCAAATCACCGCTGATCGCGCCGTGTTCACTGAAGCGTATGCGCTGATCCCCAAAGGCGTGATGCGCGACATCGTCACCAGCAATCTTCCCTTTTGGGAAGGCACCCGGCTGTGGGTGCTGGCGCGGCCGCTGTCGGGGTTCGCCGAGACGTTCTCCCAGTACATTATGGAAGTCCAGCCCCAAGGGGGCAGCGATAAGCCTGAGCCAGACTCCCAGGCGGAAGGCGTACTGTTTATTGTGGAAGGTGAGTTAACGCTTACTTTGTCGGGTGAGCGCCACACCCTGCAGCCCGGCGGCTATGCGTTTATTCCCCCTGGCAGCTCGTGGCAGGTGCGCAACGAATCCAACGCGCCGGTACGTTTCCACTGGGTACGCAAGGCCTATGAGTTTGTGGAAGGGCTCGAGGTGCCAACGGCGTTTGTCACCAACGAGCAGGACATTGCGCCTATCGAAATGCCGGGCACCGAAGGACGCTGGGCCACCACACGCTTTGTCGACCCTGCGGACGTTCGCCACGATATGCATGTGAATATCGTTACCTTTCAGCCCGGCGGCGTAATTCCTTTCGATGAAACCCATGTCATGGAACACGGCCTTTACGTGCTCGAAGGCAAAGCGGTTTATCACCTGAATCAAAACTGGGTAGAAGTGGAAGCGGGCGATTTCATGTGGTTACGCGCCTTCTGCCCCCAGGCTTGCTACGCCGCTGGCCCAGGGCCGTTCCGATATCTGCTGTATAAAGATGTTAATCGCCATCCTGCTCTTCGTCTGGGGGCTCGTTAAAACTGGTTGCTCCAGCTTTTCAAGCAGGCAGCTTTAAAGGGTCGCGAGCTAAAGCTGCCTCCCACTAGTGCATTTATCAGGCTGGAAGTAGCCATGCCACGCTGAGTAACAAAGAACTTTAGAAGGATACAACAATGCTAGAGCTAAAAGCCGAGCCGTTGACCGCAGAGGCCTTCGCCCCTTTTGGCGATGTGATTGATGCGCGCACCTCAGCGTCGTTTCCCATCAACGCCGGGCGCACGCAGCGCCACCATGATCTTGCCAAGGTGGAAACACTGGGTGAAAACGCTCACACGCTGATTAATATCTTCGTGAGCCAGCCGATTACACTGCCGTTGGAGCTAACGTTTTTAGAGCGTCACCCCCAGGGCAGTCAGGCGTTTATGCCGCTGCACCAGGAGCGCTTTATTGTGGTGGTAGCCCCACCGGGGGAACATATTAACCCTGCAGACGTGCGAGCTTTTGTCACCGATGGCCGCCAAGGGGTGAACTACCGAGCAGGCACCTGGCACGCCATTCAATCGGTGCTGGAGCGTGAAGGCGAGTTTTTGGTAGTGGATCGGGGCGGTGATGGCAATAACTGCGATGAGTTTCCTCTCACGATCACCGTGACGTTGACTTAAACCAACCTCCTGCGTTGCACTGCTGTCATATAGAGCGCGTTAAACTGGTAAGCTAGGCTTTGTCTGAAAAGTCGGCGAGCGAAGGCCAGACAAGGCAAAAATTGGCGAAAAGACGGAGTTTACGTGTTGTAAATGAGTACTTTGAGCCGATTTTTAACGCCGTATGGTCGAGCGCAGCCAGTTTTCAGACAGAGCCTAGGGTTACTGAGTAGAATTACTTAATAAAAGTCACTACACGCTAAATTGCATGGTTGGAACATTATGAACGCACTGCACTTCTCCTCGATCCGTCGTACCAAAATTGTCGCCACCCTTGGGCCTGCCAGCGACCGGGAAGGCGTATTGGAAGCCATGCTCAAGGCGGGTGTCGATGTGGTGCGTCTTAACTTCTCCCATGGCACAGCGGATGATCACCGCCGCCGACTAACCGAGGTACGTGAAATAGCCGCCAAGCTAGGCCGCAGCGTCGCGGTGTTGGGTGATCTACAGGGGCCCAAAATTCGTATTGCGCGGTTTAGAGATGGGGCCGTGGTGCTTAAAGAGGGCCAGCCGTTTATTCTTGATATGGCTCTGGATGGCGATGCGGGCGATATGCATCAAGTCGGCTGCGACTATAAAACCTTGTCCCAAGACGTTACCGCCGGTGACCGCCTGCTGTTAGATGACGGGCGCTTAGTGCTGGATGTGGCCCGTGTTGACGGCCAACAGGTGCATACCACCGTGGTCGTGGGTGGCAAGCTCTCTAACCATAAAGGCATCAATAAGCAGGGCGGCGGACTCTCGGCTCCGGCATTGACCGAAAAAGATAAAGAAGACCTTAAGACCGCCGTCGAGATTGGCGTCGATTACCTGGCCATTTCTTTTCCCCGCCATGCTGAAGATATGCTCGAAGCACGCCGCTTATTAGGTGAGGCGGGTAAAGAGATTGGCCTGGTGGCCAAAGTCGAACGTGCCGAAGCCGTAGCGGATGATGCCACCCTGGATGGCATTATCGAAGCTTCTGAGGCGGTCATGGTGGCGCGCGGTGATCTAGGCGTAGAAATTGGCGATGCCAAGTTGGTCGGCGTGCAAAAGCGCATGATCAAACGAGCACGTTCGCTAAATCGTGCGGTCATTACCGCCACGCAAATGATGGAGAGCATGATTTCAGCGCCTCTTCCCACCCGCGCTGAGGTGTTTGACGTGGCCAACGCGGTGCTGGATGGCAGCGATGCGGTCATGCTCTCGGCGGAAACCGCGGCGGGCGACTACCCGCTGGAAACCGTAGAAGCCATGTCACGTGTTTGCTTGGGGGCTGAGCGGGAAAAAACTGCCCAGGAGTCCGGTCACCGTATTCATGAAGGCTTTTCCCGCCCTGACGAGACCATTGCGCTCTCCGCCATGTACGCGGCCAACCATATGACCGGCATTACCGCGATTGCCTGTATGACCTCATCGGGCTATACACCGCTGATCGCTTCGCGCATTCGTTCGGGCCTGCCGATTGTCGGCTTGGCGCATAATCCCATTGCCCAACGCCGCATGGCGCTCTACCGCGGTGTTGTTTCGCTACCGTTCGATACCTCCGAAATGAGCGCCACCGAGCTAAACGACCGGGCCCTCGAGATGCTGGTTAAGACCGGTATCTCCAAACCTGGCGACCATGTAATCCTAACTCGCGGCGACCATATGAACGCCCATGGCGGCACCAATACCATGAAGGTAATGGAGATTACTGACGAGCATGCTAAAAGCTAAATTAGCGCATGGGTTGCTGCTCGCCTGCTTGCTTCTGATAGGTTCCCCTGCGCAGGCGGAGGCGCCTATCGTGGCGGCGGCCTCTGATCTACAGTTTGCGCTGACAGAAGCCGCCGAGCAGTTTCAGCAGGAAACCGGCCACGCCCTACGGCTAAACTTTGGCTCGTCAGGCAACTTCCGGCGTCAAATTGCCCAGGGCGCGCCCTTTGAGCTCTATCTCTCTGCTGACGAGAGCTACGTTCAAGCGCTTTATGAGGAGGGCTACACACAAGATGAGGGCGTGATTTACGCCATTGGTCGTTTAGTGTGGCTGCAGCGCGCAGGGCGTGGTGATTTACCTAACGAGGAGACGCCGCTTGAAGCGGTTAAAACCGCGTTAGAGGCGGGGACTACTGAGCGCATCGCCCTGGCCAACCCCGAACACGCCCCCTATGGCGTGGCGGCGCGGCAGGCGCTTGAGTACGCCGGGCTTTGGGAGCAAACAGAGCCGCTGCGGATACTGGGCGAAAATGTCTCCCAGGCGGCGCAGTTTGCGCTCTCCGACGATGCGCGCGGTGGGCTGGTGGCTTACTCCTTGGCGCTGGCTCCCACACTAGGTGAGCGAAGTGAGTACGTACTTATCCCTGAAGAGTGGCATAGCCCACTACGCCAGCGAATGGTACTGACCAATCAGGCTGGAGATATTGCCACGGCCTTCTATCAGTGGTTGCAAGAGGACGAGGGACAATCCATTTTGCGTACCTACGGGTTTAGCGTCGAATAATGGAAGGAGCATAATGGATTGGTCGGCGCTTTCTGTCTCATTACGCCTAGCAGCGTTCACCTGTCTTATCCTGCTACCCATCGCTATTTGGCTAGGTCGCTCTCTGGCCTATGCGCGTTTCCGCGGCAAAGGGCTATGTGAAGCGCTGATCGCATTACCGCTGGTATTGCCGCCTACCGTACTGGGCTTTTATCTGCTGTTGAGCTTTGGCCGCGACGCGCCAGTGGGCTCGTTTTGGGCAGCAATGACCGGTAGCGGGCTGAATTTCACTTTCACTGGCATACTATTGGCCTCCCTGATCGCCAATTTGCCGTTTGCCGTGCAGCCCATTCAGCGTGCCTTTGAACATGTGCCCCACAACCTGCGTGAAGCGGCTTGGTGCAGTGGGCTAAGCCCTTGGCAGACGCTGCTGCGCATCGAGCTGCCCTTGGTGTGGCCAGGCATTATGTCAGCGGCAGCGCTTACCTTTGCCCATACGCTGGGCGAATTTGGCGTCATCTTGATGGTGGGTGGCGCCATTGATGGTGAAACCCGCACTCTCGCCATTGCCATCTATGATCGCGTCCAGGCCTTCGATGAACAGGGCGCTGCACAGATGTCGGCGCTGTTGCTGTTGGTATCGTTTATTACCTTGGGGCTCGTCTATGGTCTGGCCGGGCGCAGGCGGTGGGTACGTGGCTGATTCGCGCATCACAGAGCCGGTCTCTGGGCCGATTGCAGGGTTGAGCGTGGCGGTCAATCAAACGGGGCCGATTCCACTGGCCGCCGAGTTTGTTTGCCAACCCGGTGAACTGCTGGCGCTGGTAGGGCCATCGGGCAGCGGCAAAACCACGCTGTTGCGCATCATTGCCGGGCTTTATCGACCCCAGGGCGGGCGAGTGGAGTGCGCTGGAGAGGTTTGGTTTGACGCCGAATGTAAGCATTCACTCTCGCCCCAGCGTAGACAGGTCGGCATAGTGTTTCAGGACTATGCGCTATTTCCGCACCTAACCGCCTCGCAAAATATTCAACTTCCTCTGCGCCACCTGCCCCAACCGCAACGCCGTGAACAGGCCGAGCAGTGGCTAGCCAAGGTGCGTTTAGACGGGCTGGGCAAGCGCTACCCCAACGCGCTTTCGGGGGGGCAGCGCCAACGTGTGGCGCTGGCCCGTGCCTTGGCCCGCGACCCCAAAGTGCTGTTACTCGATGAGCCGTTTTCGGCGGTGGATCAAGTGACCCGGCGGCGGTTGCAGCGCGAGCTGGCGCTGTTGCGTCAGCAGATCGACATCCCTATTGTACTGGTGACCCACGACCTGGAAGAAGCCGCCGCGCTGGCCGACCAAATCTGCGTGTTGCATAACGGCGTCAGCCTGCAGCAAGATGCTCCTGATGTGCTTTTTCGTCGGCCGTTGTCGCCGCTGGTGGCGCGCTTGTTAGACCGCCATAATCTGTTTGAAGGGGTAGTGGTGGATGAGGAGGGCAAGCGTCGGCTGCGGTGGGGCGAAAATTATCTAGAGGTAGCCGAGGGGTTAGATAATCTGACGCTGGGTGAAACAGTCACCTGGTACTTGCCGCCCTCCGATATTGTGCTTCACCGTCGCGGCCGTCCTTCACACGGCGAGCGGGAGAACCCGGTCGTTGCCACCGTTAGCGAACTGGTCGTACTGGGCGGCATCACTTCAGTTTCGCTAAGCGTCGATCACGGCGATATGTTACGTTTTGATATTGCTACCCATGCCGCCCGGCGTAATCAGTTAACCAGCGGCGCCGTGGTGAAGGTTTCGCTGCTGGCAGCAGGCATTTACCTTTTGCCAGGCCACCGAGTTCGCGCAGATGCGCATGACAAAAGGAAGTAAGCATGGATCCCACGCGTCGCACGCTGCTTAAGGCGTCTTTACTGTTACCGATGGCGGCACTGCTGCCGATGTCGCTACTCAGCTCGTTTGCTTGGGGGCAGGCATCTGCGCAAAAGATGCAGACGCTGGCGCTGGCTATTCACAGCGAGGGCGGCCCACATCGTCTAGAGGTTGAAGTGGCGGAAACGGCTTCGCAGCGTCAGCGCGGGTTAATGGGGCGTGAGAGCTTGCCCGAAAAAAGTGGCATGCTGTTTCGCTTTGAGAACGAGCAGTCGGCCAACAATGCCTTTTGGATGTATCGCACGCTAATCCCTCTGGATATTGCCTTTATCGATAGCGATGGGCGGATTGTGGCGATTAATACCATGCAGCCCTGTGAATCCTCGTCGCCGAGCGACTGCCCCTCTTATCCAGCAGGTGCGGCTTATCATTCAGCGCTAGAGGTTAATGGCGGCTACTTTGCTGAGCGCGGTATCAAAGTAGGGGACTGTGTTTCTATTCCTGAAGAAGCCGGTTTCTGCCAGCCTGGAGATTAAACTGGGCGGCGGCGAAACCTGACCACGATCAGAGCTATACCCTCGACCACTAAGCCGCCGCCGACTCGTTTATGCACGCCTAGGCTGTCGTCCATTAACAGCGCGCCGGTACCTCTTCCGCCTGCTGCAAGCCAATTAACAGCAGAGCGAAGCTCAGAAGGTCATTGCATACGCTGCGCGATCTCTCGCCACAGCGCGGTGTAGGCGCGACTGCCCCGACTGCTGCGGGCGAAATGCCCGACCGGAGCGCGTTCGATACCCATACGCTCGACCTCACTGGCGTTGGGCACGGTCGTCGATAGGCGCCTCGGCCAGCGTTCGCTGAGACTCTCCATCACCTGGCGGTGCAGGGTCTTGCGACGGTCGGCGAGGGTCACGAATGGCCAGATCGGGCAGGCATGGTCGACCGCGTCGAGATGACCGTCCAGTTGCTCAAGAGTGCGCAACGACAGGGTGGTCGGTACCATCGGCACTAGCAGGGCATCGACGCTTGAAAAGATCTGCTCGGCGAGTGCCGACAGGCTCGGCGGGCAGTCGAGTATCACCAGGTCGTAACTGCTCATCACCGGCTTGAGGATCTTACGCAGCCGGCTGGGTTTGCGGGTTTCCATCGACGCTTCCAGGTCACGCGAGCCCAGCGCCGCTGGCAGCAGGTCGAGCCCTTCGATGTCGGTCTCGCGGATCGCCCGGTCGAGATCGGCCTTGCCCTTGACCAGTTTGCCGACGCCACCACGCACTTTGGGTTTGCTGCGTAGATAGAAGGTGGTGGCGGCCTGCGGATCGAGATCCCACAGCAATACTCGCCTGCCGTCGCGTGCCGCTTCGGCGGCGAGGTTGACGGCGGAGGCGGTCTTGCCCACGCCCCCCTTGATACTGTAAAGCGCCAGCATCTGCATAGGGAACTCCCGGCTTGGTGACTGTTCAGTCTAACTGATTGGCCTGAGTGGATATGTGACGTTTCGATGACGGCGCTGCTGCCGATGTCGCTACGCTGATTTCCCTCGATATGACCTTTATCGGCGGCGGCGAAATCTGATCACAATCAGGGCTATACCCGCGACCACTAAGCCGCCGCCCACTAGTTTATGCACGCCTAGGCTGTCGCCCATTAACAGCGCGCCTAGGCCGACTGCCAATACCGGTACGAGTAGCGTCATGGGTACCACGCGATTAACCGGGTGACGGAGTAAAAGCGCATACCAAATCCCGTAAGCGACAATCGACGACATTACGGCGGTGTAAATCATCGCCCCCCAGCCTAACCAAGTTGCTTGCTGCATCGCCTGCCACTGACCGCTCTCAAATAGCCATGACCCCAACCCTACCTGAGGCACCGCGAACAGCGCCACCCAGCCTGCCAACGCCATCGGCGCAATGGGCGGGCCACGCTTGATCAACAGCTGCGACACCGCCCAGCCCATGGCACTGCACAACAGAATCGCCAGTGGTAAAGGAGAGGGCAGCGTTGGCCCACCGGCCAGTACGACTACCCCAGCAAAAGAGAGTAGCAGCCCGACAATCCGTTTGGGGCCTAGCTTCTCTTTTAGAAAGATGACCGCTAGCAATGTGGCAAAGGGCGTGCCCATCTGTACTAAAAGCGCGCCGGTACCTGCTTCTGCATGCTCCAAACCAATAAACAGAAGAGCGAAGTGGAGGCTGCCGAAGGTGATGGATAACAGTAGCAAAAACGGCAATTGCACTCGCGCCACCGGGTAGAAGGGCACCAGCAGAACTGCGACCAGCATAAAACGTAGGGTGGTCATCAATAGCGGCGGTAGCTCCGCTACACCGACCTTGATAACAATGATATTCAGCGCCCAAATGGCGATAACAAAGAGGCCGAGCAGCAGGTCGCGTAGTGGCACGTTGATGTCCGTTGGTGGATGGAAACGATAGCCATTGTATCAGCTTGGGAGACGGCAAAAATAATAGTGAAATGAGCCGTTGGTAAGCGCCGCTACTGCTTGATACCAAAGTATTAGGCTTTTCTTTAATAGTCTATATGTTGTTGATAATAAATTGGTTATGAATTGACTTGTGTGAGTATTAAGTCCTTTTTGTCCCCCTTAAAAGCGGTAAACAAAGCGGCTGACTTGCACATTTTACTGAGATGTTCTAAAAAAATGTAACCGATTACATTTTTGCGTCGGCGCTTTCACAATATATAACAATCCAACAACAATGAGGTGGATATGGATACCCCGCTACGCCCAAAGCGTTTGAGTTCACAGGCTCTGCTGGCTGCTAGTGCAGTGGCGCTGTCGGTGCTGAGTGTACCTGGCGTTGTTCAGGCTCAACAAAGTAGCACAGCAGAATTACCCATTGCTGTTCAAATGTATACGCTGCGTGATTTTGGCAATTTGGAGGAGCAGTTAGCCGCCGTAAATCGGGCGGGAATCTCTGCCATTGAGACGGTGGGCACCCAGGACGTGACAGCCGAAGAACTCAACGCTTTGTTAGAAGAGCACGCGCTTGAGGTGATCTCAAGCCATGTGCAACTAGATGACCTGCGCAATCGCTTGGACGAAACGGTGGCTTTCAATCAGGCGGTGAGTAACGACACCTTAACAATGCCTTATCTAGCCGAGGACGCACGCCCTAGCGATGCCGAAGGCTGGCAGGCGCTGGGTAAAGAGCTAGGTGATATTGCCGCTGAGCTAGATGCCGAAGGTGTCCGGTTGGCGTACCACAACCATGATTTCGAGATGGAAGTGTATGACGGTAAAACCGCGTTAGAGCATCTGTTTGATGCTGCTGGATCTGATCTGCTGGCGGAATTGGATATCGCCTGGGTGGCACGTGGCGGGTTTGACCCGGTTGAGTATGTCTCGCGTTTCGATGGCCAACTGTTTGCTGTTCACGCCAAAGATAATGCTCCAGAAGGCACCGCCGAAGAAGAGGGCGGTTTCGCCACACTCGGGGAAGGTGTACTGGATTGGGATGCAATCTTGCCTGCCATCGAGGCCGCTGGTGTTGAGTGGTACATCATCGAACACGATATGCCACTCGACGCAGAAGCGGTGATTACCGAGGGAAACAGCTTCTTACAGGAAAAACTGACAGCGCTTCGAGAAGAGTAATGCACGCCTAGGCCATCTCATTTAGATGACGAACGCGAGGATGTTTTATGAAGCGCTACCTTATTGATCGGCGTAGCCTGCTGCGCCACAGCGTTACCGGTGCTATTGGGCTGGCGGCGCTACCTCAGCTTGGATCTCAAGCCCTAGCTGACGATATGCCTTCTCAGCGAGCACTAAAAGGCAATATCCACCATTCAGTCGCTCGTTGGACATTCGATTTTCTGTCTCTGGAAGAGCTTTGCCAGCTTTCAACTGAGTTGGGTATTACGGCGATTGATCTGGTGGGGCCAGAAGAGTGGCCTGTGCTTCAGCGGTATGGGCTCGACTCTTCCATGTGTAATGGCGCTGAGTTGAGCCTTGAGGATGGCTGGGGCGATACCCGCTTTCACTCAGAGCTGATTGAGCGATACCTTCAGCATATCGATCTGGTCAGCCAGGCGGGCTACACCAATCTCATTTGTTTTAGCGGCAATGCCCGGGGTATGAGCCCTGAGCAGGGTTTGCAAAATGCCGAAACGGGACTGAAGCAGATTCTTACCCAGGCAGAGGCAAAAGGCGTGGTGCTACAGATGGAGCTGTTCAACAGCAAAATCGACCACCCCGATTACCTTTGTGACAACTCTGCATGGGGGATCGAGCTTAGTCGACGGCTTGATTCGCCCAACTTCAAGCTGCTCTATGACATCTATCACATGCAGATTAGTGAGGGCGATGTCATTCGCACTATCCGCGAAAATCATCACTTTTTCGGCCATTACCATACTGCCGGGGTGCCTGGGCGCCATGAAATAGACGACACCCAAGAGCTTAACTACCCCGCAATTTGCCGCGCTATTCGAGATACCGGCTTTCAGGGCTATATCGCCCAAGAATTTCTCCCTGACCGTACTAGCCAACAGGCAAAAATAGAATCACTCCAGGCAGCTATTCAGCGCTGCGATGTGTGATTCGACGCGAACAACAACACAATAAGGAAGATGACCATGCCAGATAATCACTACGATGCCATCGTGGTTGGCTCAGGCATTAGCGGCGGCTGGGCCGCTAAAGAACTTACAGAGAAAGGCTTGAAGGTTTTACTGCTTGAGCGTGGGCGCAACATTGAACACGTGAAGGATTACCACAATGCCCATAAAGAGGCGTGGGATTATCCCCACCGCAATGAGCCGACCCAGGAGATGATCGCTAAACACCCCGTGCTCAGGCGCGACTACCCCCTTAACGAAGCCACCATGGGCATGTGGGCGGATGAACAGGCCAATCCCTACGTGGAAGAGAAGCGCTTTGACTGGTTTCGCGGCTATCACGTAGGGGGGCGCTCACTGCTTTGGGGGCGGCAAAGCTATCGGCTCAGCCCTATGGACTTCGAGGCCAACCAGCGTGAAGGCATCGCCATTGATTGGCCGATTCGCTATGAAGATATCGCCCCGTGGTATGACTATGTGGAGCGCTTTGCCGGTATTGCAGGTACTCAGGAAGGGCTAGATATTCTTCCCGATGGCGAGTTTCTGCCGCCAATACCGCTTAACTGCGTGGAAAAAGATGCCGCCAAGCGTATTAAAGAGGCCTTTGGTGGGCAGCGCCATCTTATCCACAGCCGAGTCGCCAATATTACCCAGCCAAAGCCGGAACAAAATCGCGTCAACTGCCAATACCGCAATAAATGCTGGCTGGGTTGCCCTTATGGTGCCTATTTCAGCACCCAGTCCGCCACGCTTCCCGCGGCGGTGGCCACAGGTAATCTAACGTTACGGCCATTCTCGATTGTCAGCCAGGTGCTGTACGACAAAGACCGTCAGCGGGCGCGGGGCGTTGAGGTGATTGACGCTGAGACCCATGAAGTCCATGAGTACACCGCTGATGTCATCTTCCTCAATGCGTCTACGTTCAACACTACCTGGATTTTGATGAACTCCGCCACCGATGTCTGGGAAGGGGGCTTGGGCAGTAGCAGCGGCGAACTGGGTCACAACGTGATGGATCACCACTTCCGCTGCGGTGCCAGTGGCGAAGTGGAAGGCTATCTCGACAAATACTACTTCGGACGCCGTCCTGCGGGCTTTTACATTCCGCGCTTTCGCAACGTAGGCGATGAGCAGCGAAACTACGTGCGCGGGTTTGGTTATCAAGGCGCGGCGAGCCGCGAGGGCTGGGATCGCGAAATTGCAGAGCTCAATATCGGCACTGATTTAAAGCAAGCACTTAGCCAGCCAGGCGGTTGGACGATCGGTATGACGGGCTTCGGCGAAATGCTGCCCGATCACGATAACCGCATCTCCCTTGACCACAGCGTTCGCGATAAATGGGGGCTGCCGGTGCTGTCGATCGACGTTGAACTCAAGCAAAACGAGCGCGATATGCGTCGGGACATGGTTCAAGATGCGGTCGACTTACTTGAGGCCGCGGGCGTGAAGAACGTCACAGGTGACGTAGGCGATTACGCGCCAGGCATGGGGATCCATGAGATGGGCACCGCGCGTATGGGCCGTGACCCGAAAACCTCAGTGCTCAATAGCCACAACCAGGTGTGGGATGCGCCCAATGTGTTTGTTACGGATGGCGCCTGCATGACGTCATCCTCTTGTGTAAATCCTTCTCTAACCTATATGGCGCTTACCGCTCGGGCGGTGGACTATGCGGTGGAAGAGCTGAAGCGGGGGAACCTGTCATGAATCGTCGCGAATTACTCAAAATGATCGCCCTGACGACCGGTACAGCGATGATTGGAGGCAAATCCCTATTTGCCTTTAGCGATGCTGGCCAGTCAGACCATCCCTTTAGCAGCCGTGATGTAGAGCGACTGGACGAGCTTGCCGAAACCATTCTGCCGAGAACCGATACCCCAGGTGCTAAAGACGCTGGCGTCGGGGAGTTTATGGCCCTGTTCGTCAGCGACTGCTATACGCCCTCAGAAAGAGAGGTGTTCTATTTTGGTTTAGCGCAGCTTGAGGCGCGTAGCCGAGCGGCTTACGAACGTGATTTTATAGCGCTGAGTGGCGAGCAGCGCATAGAACTCGTAAACGAGTTGGATCGCGAAGCGATGGCGCACGCCCAGCAACAGGCCCGCAGAAAGCAGCCAACCCCTGCTGAGGCACTGACTGCAGAGACCCAGACTGCGCAAAATCAAACGGCGGAAACCCAGTCATCCCAGGAGCACGCGGATAGCGAGGAAGCGTTTCCACACTACTTCACTATGATGAAGCAGCTAACGCTGTTCGGCTTCTTCACCTCAGAAGTTGGCGCGACTGAAGTCTTGCGCTACGAAGCGGTGCCAGGCCGCTACGAGGGCTGCGCGCCTTATAACGGCGAGCCTGCTTGGGCTACTTAATGGAGCGGAGAGCATTGATGAAAAATCAGCAAACCTACGATTTACAAAGTCGCGCCTATGCCCTAGCGCTTTGCTTACTGGTCTGCGGCAGTTTGTTGGCATTCGACAGCGCGGCACAAGAAGACGCCTCGAAAGAGGCGCTGACACCCGAGCAGCAATCTACCAAAACCGAAGTGTGGGAGCCTGTGCCTCCTTTGGTTTCAGTGCCTGAGACGGGCGTTCCCTCCGATGCCATCGTGCTATTCGATGGCGCCGATTTAGACGCATGGGAATCTGAAGAGGGCGGGCCAGCCGAGTGGCACGTGGAAGAGGACGTGATGACGGTGAATCGCGGCGCGGGAGGAATACGCACACGCCAGGATTTCTGCGACGTGCAGCTCTACCTGGAGTGGCGAGCACCGGCCGATATCGATGGCATGGAGGGTCAAGATCGTGGCAATAGCGGCGTCTTCCTGCAGGAGCGTTATGAAGTGCAAGTGCTGGACTCCTATGACAACCCGACCTATCCCAACGGCCAAGCGGCATCTATCTACAAACAGCATATTCCGTTAGTCAACGCATCCCGCCCGCCCGGTGAGTGGCAGAGCTATAATATCCTCTACACCGCGCCACGTTTTGATGATGAAGGCGCCCTTGAATCGCCTGCCTACATCACCGTTCTGCATAACGGCGTAGTGGTTCAGCACCATGCTGAAGTGCAAGGCACCACCGAGTGGATTGGCGAACCCAATTACGAAGAAGCCCACGGCTGCGCACCCATTTACCTGCAGGATCACGATGCGGACGTTAGCTTTCGAAACGTTTGGGTGAGAGAGTTATAGTCAGGCGCTTTTAAGCACCCTCAGCGAGCAAGCCCAGTCTTCTGATGCTAGATATATCGGGGACTGGGCTTTTTTGTATCGCCCTCATTGACTATGCTGTAATACATTGTAGTCGTTGGGGTGAGGATATAGATATGGGTGTCACTACAGTTCGTCTTCAGACAGACGTTGAACAGCATCTGGAAGCTATCGCGAGCAGGCTCCACCGGAGCAAAGGCTGGGTGATCAACCAGGCGTTGTCGGAATACATCGAGAAGCAACAGCTTGAGCAAGAGCGTTGGAGGCAAACGCTGGAGGCAATGGAGTCTGCCGCACAGGGGAAGGTGGTTGATAGCAGCGAGGTTCATCGTTGGCTCAATAGCTGGGGAACCGAAAATGAGCAGGATGCACCGAGGTCGGGTAGGTGAAACTGGTTTACACGGATGAAGCCATTGAAGATTTGCAGCGCCTTAGAGAGTTCATCGCCATCCATAATCCATCAGCAGCAGGCCGGATAGCAGCTGAGCTGGTCGGCAAAATCGACTTACTGCCAGACTTCCCTAAAATGGGAACGCCGGTTGAAATGGCACCGGATTCTGTTCGTGACATGGTCTTTGGTAAGTACGTTATCCGCTATTCAGTACATCCGAGCGTCATCATTATTCTGCGCGTATGGCACGAACTGGAAGGTGAGCGTTAGCCATTAAGCCAGCTGCGATTCCCGGCTATGGCAAAATAGAAGTGAAAAGAAAGCGGATTTGGTTATGTATTTACGTTTAACCGAAAGGGAGTTTTATGGACGGCTTTGTTGAAGAGATAGGCAGGGGGTTTTTTTAGGGTAATAGGTTACATACTGGCAGAGATATTCTTTAGAACAATTTGTTACTGGGTTGGTTGGCCAATCTGCAAGCTAGTTACTTTGGGAAAATATCCTTCGGCGTCTGAAGTGATATATCTCAATGAGCATAGGAGTCGAGCCGACGGCGCTTTGTGTGCAGTAGTGGGTTTGCTTGCGTTGATTGTGTTGGCTCTGTATCTGTTAGGACAGTTTTCGTACAAAGCTTAGTAAGCCGGGCACCGCCAATGCACCCGACTGTTTTTATGCTCTATACCCTTACACGTTAGACTTAGCCGTTACGCTTTTATCGTTTTTAAAGGTGAGGTAGAACAACACCAGAACCGCGATAGCAAATACCGCTGGGAACATCCAGATGCCTTGCCAGTCATGCGCGCCGTTGGTGGAGAAGTGATCGGTAATCTGACCGGCTACCCAGAAGCCTATTAGCATGCCTACCCCGTAAGTGGCCAGCGTGATCATGCCCTGGGCAGAGCTTTTAAACTTCTCCCCTGCGCGGGCATCGGTGTAGATTTGGCCGGTCACGAAGAAGAAGTCGTAGCACACGCCATGCAGTGCAATACCAATCAAGAGCATAAACACCATCTCATCGGCGTTACCGAACGCAAACAGCGCATAGCGTAGCGCCCACGCCAGCATACCGATCAGCAAGGTTTTCTTGATACCAAAGCGATGAATAAAGACCGGTAGCAACAGCATAAACAGCACTTCCGATACCTGGCCCAGGGTCATTTTGCCGGTTGGATTGGTCACGCCGATCTCTGCCAGAAAAGGGTTGGCGTTTTGGTAATAAAATGCCAGCGGAATACAAATCAGAATAGAGGCGATAAAGAAGATGGCGTAGTTGCGGTCTTTTAGCAGGGCCAGTGCATCTAGCCCTAGTACTTCTTTTAAGCCAACCGGGCCGTTTGCTTTAGGCGGCGTGGCGGGCAGGCTAAAGCTGTATAGGCCTAGGGCTAATGATGCGATAGCGCACATCAAAAAGGTGTTACGCAGCATGCCGTCGGCGATGCCTTGCGAAGAGTCCCAGGCGAATAAGTAACTGATACCCAAGCCCGCGATAATCCAGCCAATGGTTCCCCACACGCGGATTTTAGCGAACTCCTGGCTTGGGTCGCTCATTTGGCGGAAGGAGACCGAGTTAACCAGCGCCAGTGTCGGCATATAGATAATCATATACATCAACACCAACGGGTAAAACGTACTGAAATCGCTGGCGACATACAGGCCGTACATTAAAGCAGCGCCCGCCAAGTGCAGAACACCGAGAATACGCTCGGCGTTGAAATA
Organism: Vreelandella titanicae; assembly: GCF_014697095.1. Taxonomy (NCBI): domain Bacteria; kingdom Pseudomonadati; phylum Pseudomonadota; class Gammaproteobacteria; order Oceanospirillales; family Halomonadaceae; genus Vreelandella; species Vreelandella titanicae. Next base: position 2,328,425 of record NZ_CP059082.1, read on the forward strand.
ACGGTCAGCGATCAAGCCAATAATGAAAGGGGCAATAATCGCTCCCCAGGATTGGGTGGAGAAGGCCATGCCAATCTGGCCACCGCTAGCGTTGAGATTATTGGCCAGGAAGGTGCCCAGGGTGACAAACCAGCCGCCCCAGATAAAGAACTGCAAAAACATCATGATGCTGAGTCGTGTGCGTATCATAGCCATGACGTGATCCTTTGTTGTGGTTGTGATTAAAAAAACAGTCAATTAACGGTGTGAAGGAAGACCAAGAATTCGACGGTTGCGCGAAACACTGGTAGTGACACCGGCAAAATCATCAAAAGCGCGATCGGCGGGTTGAATCAGATGGGCTTCGATAAAAGGTGCGCCCTCTGCAGCGCCTTGGGCGGCGTCTTTAATGCAGCACTCCCACTCAAGCACCGCCCAGCCATCAAATCCGTACTGCGTCAGGCGGCTAAAAATCCCGCTGAAATCGATCTGCCCATCGCCTAATGAACGGAAGCGTCCAGGGCGCTCTACCCAACCCTGGTAACCGCCATAAACGCCGCTGCGGCCATTGGGGTTAAATTCAGCGTCTTTAACGTGGAACATGCCAATACGCTCGTGGTAGCGGTCGATAAACTCGAGATAATCCAACTGCTGCAGCAGTAAGTGACTGGGGTCATAAAGAATTTTCGCCCGTGGATGGTTGTCCACTGCCGCCAGGAACCGCTCGAAAGACGCACCGTCGTGAAGATCCTCGCCAGGGTGAATCTCAAAGCACAGATCAACACCTGCCTCATCAAAGGCATCCAGAATTGGCCGCCACCGCCGGGCCAGCTCGTTGAACCCTTCTTCGACTAGCCCCTCAGGACGTTGGGGCCAGGGGTAAACAAAGGGCCATAGCAGCGCCCCGGAAAACGTCGCGTGAGCCGTTAAACCAAGCCGTTGGCTGGCTTTGGCAGCCAGCTTTAGCTGCTCAATGGCCCACTCGGTACGCTCCTGAGGCTTGCCGTGTAGCTCAACAGGCGCAAAATCATCGAATAAGTCGTCGCAAGCGGGATGCACGGCGACCAGTTGGCCCTGTAAGTGGGTAGAGAGTTCACTGATCACAACGCCGGCTTTTTCACAGCGGGCGTTTAACTCATCACAGTAACTTTGGCTTTCAGCGGCCTTGTGCAGGTCGATAAAACGACTGTCTGCAGTGGGTAGCTGAATGGCTTGATAGCCCTGTTCGGCCGCCCAACGAGCGATACCGTCGAGGCTATCGAAAGGCGCTTCGTCGCCGATAAACTGGGCCAGGAAAATGGCGGGCCCGCGGATGCCTTGATGGGTGTTGGGCATGATTAGGCTCCCGTTAGTTGAGTGGCAGGCAGTGGCGTCCATTTCTGTTCGCTTTTGGCGCTGGTGGTGACGGCCTCGATAAACGCCATGCCACGTAGCCCGGAGGCCATACCGGGAACGCCCTCAACGTCGCCTTGCTTGCCTTGATGAATGGCGTGGGCAAAGTCGCGGTAAAGGTTGCCGAGTGCTTCCAGATACCCCTCTGGGTGGCCGCCGGGTAGGCGCAAGCGCTGCATCGCGCTGGGGAAAAGGTCGGGTTGGTCGATGCCCGCACGGAGGGTGCGCATCGGTGCTTGAAGCGGGCGGTAGAACAGGCTGTTGGGCTCCATTTGGTGCCACTCCAACGCCCCTTTGTCGCCGTAAATACGTATTTTAAGTGCGTTTTCTTCCCCGCTGCAGATCTGGCTGGCAATGAGGGTTCCGCTGGCGCCTTGTTCAGTGCGCAGCAGTACATCGCCATCATCGTCTAATTGGCGGCCATCGGCGTGGCTGGCAAGCGAGGCGCAGAGAGCGCTAACACGATGTCCGGAAATAAACTCGGCGAGGCCGAAAGCATGGGTGCCAATGTCGGCCATGCAGCCGCTGATACCTGCGAGCGAAGGGTCGGTGCGCCACGCGGCTTGTTTATTACCCTGCTGTTCTAAACGCTCGCCTAGCCAGCCCTGGGGATACTCCACATGAATTTTGCGAATGCTACCTATTTGGCCCTCGCTCACCATTTCTCGGGCTTGCCATACCATGGGGTAGCCTAAGTAGGTATGCGCCAAGCCATACAGGCAGCCGCTGGCATGCCAGCTTGCTGCTAAGCGCTGAGCTTCTTGGAGTGATACTGCCGCCGGTTTTTCGCAGAACACATGAAAGCCTGCCTGCATGGCCGCTTCCGCGATCGGCACGTGAAGATGATTAGGCGTTACGATCACCAATAACTGCATGCGTTGTTCGGCGGGAAGTTGCTGCTCGCCTTCCAGTAATTGCTGCCAGTCAGCGTAAATACGCTCGTCGGGGAGGTGGCACGCTTCGCCAGTCAGTTGGTTGTTATCCGCCGAGCGGCTAAAGGCTCCACATACCAGCTCGCAGGTATCGTCGAGGCGAGCAGCTAAGCGGTGAACTTGGCCGATAAACGCCCCTTGTCCGCCGCCGATCATGCCTAAGCGGATGCGGGGTTGATTGGGTCGCGGCATAGAGAGGCTCCTGCTTTAATAAAGCGTTTGATTTTTCAGGTGGCGCTTGGTCAGGCTGTGCGGGTATAGTCGGCAATGTAACCGGTTACATTTGGCTTGAAATTAGGGCTTCACGCTATAAGCGTCAATGCGACAAAGGTCTATCGGTGCGCGCGAAGGGTTGGGAAATCGCGCGCTGAGTTTAACGCTGGGATACGTTAAGCTGAGATGAATAATGCCGCGCAACCATCTGCTTACGGCGATTACCTAGTGATAAGGGAGGCCATGACCAATATACGTAAGGTCGCCGAGTTGGCGGGGGTATCGGTAGCGACCGTATCACGCGCGTTAAAGTCGCCGGATATCGTCTCACCGGCCACCCGGGAAAAAGTGCTGAAGGCCGTTGATCAAGCGGGCTACAAGCCTAATTTGATGGCGGTTCAGTTTCGCTCTCAACGTACTTATAACTTAGTGGTATTGGTACCCACGATCGCAAACACCTTTTTTGCGCGGGTAATCAGCGGTATTCAGGAAGCTGCCCAAGAACGCGGCTACGGCGTTCTGCTGTGTAATACGCTTGGTAATGAGGCGATGGAAACCCAATACGCCAGTTTAGTCAGTACCCGCCAGGCGGATGGCGTGATTCAACTGCGTGCTTTTAACCCTTTTTCTGAAAAGGCGTTTCCTGCTGGGGCGGTATTGCCCATGATCAATGCCTGCGAGGTGCTGGACGATGCGCCCTGTCCCACCGTCAAACTCGATAACCGCGCGGCAGCCCGGGAGGCCACCGAGCACTTGATCTCCCTGGGGCATCGTCGAATTGGCATGATTAAAGGGCCTCGTCGCAGCCCCTTGACCCGTGACCGCCAACAAGGCTACCAGGATGCGTTGAGCGCAGCGGGCATTCCGTTAGATGAGTGCCTGCTTTGTCCTGGCGATTTCACGCCACGTTCTGGTTATCAGGCGGCTGAAACGCTTATGGCTTTAGCGGAGCGCCCCTCCGCCATTTTTTGTGAAAGCGATGAAATGGCCATAGGCGCTATAAGCCGTATCAAAGAAGCGGGCCTGCGGGTGCCGGAGGATATTTCGGTGGCAGGCTTTGATGATATTGCGTTTGCTTCTTACAGCGACCCGCCGTTGACGACGATTGCCCAACCGGCGGAAGCCTTCGGACGCGAAGCTGTTGCGATGTTGATCGAGGTGCTGGAAGGAAGGCAAGTAGACAATTTGGTGTTGCCATATACCCTGGTCTCAAGGGCCAGTACTGCAACATGCCGACCTTAGGCGACTTCCTTTCGCGCCCTAAGTGCATACAATAAGTGGGGCTTTCTCGAAAAGCTTCACAACTGCTGTCCACGCACACCACTAAACGCACATCATAAAAATAGCTAAAAAAGGATCTACCATGACGCTGACACGCCCAATGGCTCGTTTAACCGCTGGCTTGGCCGGTGCGGCTCTGCTGACCGCCTCCCTTTCTGCACAAGCACGCGAACTCTCGGTTTCTACGGTTTTGTCTGACGCTTTCCCCTGGGGGCAGGCGGCTGAGAAGTGGGCCGAACTAGTTGAGGAGCGTAGCGACGGCGAGTTAACGCTGCGCGTTTACCCCAACTCTCAACTGGTTTCCGGTGACCAAACCCGCGAATTCTCCGCAATGCGCTCCGGGTTGATTGATGCCGCTGTGGGCTCGACCATCAACTGGTCGCCCCAGGTGCCGGAACTTAATCTATTCTCTTTACCGTTCTTCATTCCCGATGAAGCCGCCGTTGATGCGGTTACCGGTGGTGAAGCAGGGGAGTTGGTTTTTGAAGCAATCGAATCTCGTGGCGTTATCCCGTTAGCCTGGGGTGAAAACGGTTTCCGCCAGGTTTCCAATTCTCGCGGGCCGATTAGCCAGCCAGACGACTTGGACGGCCTGAAAATCCGCGTTGTTGGCTCGCCGCTGTTCCAGGATACCTTCTCGGCATTGGGCGCCGACCCCACCCAAATGAGCTGGACAGACGCTCAGCCTGCGCTGACCACCGGCGCCGTTGATGGCCAGGAAAACCCACTCTCTGTGTTTGACGTCGCGCGCATTGATCAAGTCGGCCAGGAGCATTTGACACTCTGGAACTACATGAATGACCCACTGATTTTTGCGGTCAATCAGCAGGTATGGCAAACATTGAGCGAAGAGCAGCAAACCCTGCTGCGCGAAACCGCGGTAGAAGCGGGTGAGTGGGAAATCACCATGACCCGTGAAGAAGAGGGCGAGCGGCTTGCGGCGATTCAAGAGCGCGGCGTCACAGTAACCGAGCTTTCCGATGAGCAGTACCAGGCGTTTGTCGATGCCACCCAGTCCGTTTACGAAAAATGGGCGCCGCGGATTGGTGAAGAGGTGGTAGAGGCCGCACAAGCCGCTATCGACGCGCGTTAATTACTTTTGATGTTCAAACTCCCGGCCTTGAAGGCTGGGAGTTTTTTGCTGTGAGGCTGCCATGAAAGGCTTTCCTGATGCGCGCCCTGAACGTTGGCTGGGCGCGCTGGCATTAATCATTATCTCATTGATTAGTCTTGGTAATGTGATTACTCGCTACTTAACCGGCGGCTCTTTTTCATTTACCGAAGAGTTTTCTGTGTTTTTGTTGGTAGTCCTGACCTTTGCCGGTGCCTCGGTGGCGCTGCGGCGTAACCGCCATATTCGTATTGGCTTTTTGGAACGGGCATTGCCGCTCAAGTACCGTCGTGCACTGATCCTTTTTCAAGCGCTTTGCGGTGCCGCCGTGCTGGGTTTGATCACTTGGTATGGCGGCAAGATGGCCTGGCAAGAGTATCAGTGGGAGTCGCTGTCACCAGGGCTTGGCTTGCCTCAGTGGTGGTATTTAGTCTGGCTGCCCGTGCTTTCTGCGGCCATGGTGTGGCGCTTATGCCAGCAAACCGCCGACCGTTTAACGGGGAGGCTCACCGATGAGCCCTGATGTGTGGATGATACTGGCGTTTGCGGGGCTGCTGATAGCGGGGGTGCCGGTAGCGTTTTCGCTGGCGCTCTCCGGGGCCGTTGGCATCGTGCTGGGTTTGTCACCGGACATGCTCGCAACGATGGGTACCAATACCTATAACAGTATTGCCAAGTACCCTTTGATTGCGATTCCGCTGTTTATCTTAACCGGGCTTATTTTTGAACGTTCCGGTGTAGCGCTGCGTTTAGTGCGTTTTGCCCAGGCTTTGATTGGCCCGCGCCACGGTGGCTTAGCCTTGGTGGCGGTGCTGGTGTGTATGATTATGGGCGGAATGAGTGGCTCAGGCCCTGCTGATGCCGCGGCGGTTGCGATGGTGATGCTGCCGAGTATGACCAAAGCGGGCTACCCCAAGCCGTTTTCCGCCACGCTGATTGCCGCCTCTGCCTCGACGGCGATTCTCATTCCCCCTTCAGTGGCGCTGATTCTTTACTCGATCGTGGTGCCGGGCGTCGATTTACGCGCACTTTTCGCAGCAGGTTTATTTCCCGGTATTCTGGCGGGGCTGGCGCTACTGGTGCCCGCTATGCTCGTTTCCAAACGCTACGGTTGGGAGGGCGGCACACCCATAGAGGGGGCTGAAAGGCTAAGTGTGCGATCCACTTTTAAACAGGCGATACCGGCGCTGTTTGCCCCGGTGCTGATTTTGGGGGGGTTGCGTTCAGGGCTGTTTACACCCACCGAAGCGGCCGTGGTAGCCGTTGCTTATGGTGCGATTGTCGGTTTGTTTCTAACCCGCGAGCTGTCGCTGCGTGATTTATGGGAGCTATTGGGTGAGGCGGCGATTATTTCCGGCGTGGTGATGCTGATTATCGCTCTGGCGGGGATTTTTGCCTGGGCAGGCACCATGCTGGGCACCTTCCGCCACTTGGCGGAATGGATTATTAGCCTGACCGATAACGGCGTTTTGCTGCTAATCCTGGTGATGTTAGCAGTGTTGGTCGCTGGGATGCTGTTGGATGCGATCTCGATTTATTTGATCATGATGCCGATTTTGATCCCCGTGATGCAGCATTTTGAGTGGAACCCGGTGTGGTTTGGGATTCTGTTGGCGATGAATATTGCCATTGGCCAATTTACCCCGCCGGTGGCGGTGAATTTGATGGTGACCACCGAAGTGGCCAAAATTCGCTTGGAGCAGACCATCGGATGGGCGCTGCTGTTTGTCGTTGCAATGGGCTGTGCGCTAGCGCTAGTGGCAATCTTCCCCGCTATCGCGCTATGGCTGCCGCGCGTTTTGGGCTATAACGTTGACTAATTTTGCTTACCCTTTTGCGTACCTTATGCAAAGGCGGTATAGCAGTTAACGTTCCCTAAACGATGAAGACCGCTACACTGAGTATTAGACGACAGCGAAATTCATTATTTAGCGTATTACATTTCGCTAATTAGGTTTTTTTCGCTAAAGTAATGCTAGCAGGCAGCTTATGGGTCGCCTGTAACCGTTTGTCTAGAAAATAGAATGTCTTGAAAACGTTTTGGAACAAGGGCACCTGAGGGAACGGTTCATCAGGTGAGACCAAAGCGTGCGATGCTCGTAACATCAAATACGCTCACAACATCAATACAAAGAGGTGTGTTCATGAAACGCCATGTATTTTCCACTACTGCTTTCTCCGGTGCGCTACTTGCCGCCGCTGCTTTCGCCTCACCGGCAATGGCACAGGATGACGAGCAATTCATCACCATTGGCACCGGTGGCCAAACCGGCGTTTACTACGTCGTGGGTCAGTCGATCTGTCGTTTGGTTAATCGTCTCGAAGACGCCGATATTAAGTGTAATGCACCTTCCACCGGTGGTTCTGTCGCCAATATCAATGGCATCAAGTCCGGCGAATTGGACATGGGTGTCGCTCAATCCGATGTTCAGTATCAAGCCTACAACGGCACTGGGAATTTCGAAGGCGAGCCCTACGAAGAGCTGCGTGCGGTGTTCCGTGTCCACGGTGAGCCGTTGACGCTGCTTGCGCGGGCTGATTCTGGCATCGAGACGCTCGATGACTTGGAAGGCAAGCGTGTCAACATTGGTAATCCAGGTTCGGGCCAGCGCAACACCATGGAAGTGGTGATGGAAGCCAAGGGCTGGACTGAAGACACCTTCTCGTTGGCATCTCAGCTTGATGCTGCCGAGCAAGCGGCGGCACTCGCTGATAATAACGTCGATGCCATGGTATACGTGGTTGGCCACCCCAATGGCTCCATCCAGGAAGCCACCACCACCGTTGATGCTCGTCTGATTCCGTTGAACGACGAAGACATTCAAGGCATCGTCGATGAATATCCTTACTACGCCGCATCGGTAATTCCGGGTGGTCTGTATCGCGGCAATGACGAAGATGTCGAAACCTTCGGCGTGGCAGCGACCTTTGTCACCACCGCTGAGGCTGACGAAGAAGTGATCTATCAGACCGTCAAGGCGGTTTTTGACAACTTCGATCGTTTCAAGCGTCTGCATCCGGCCTTCGAAAATCTTGATCCAGAAGAGATGGTGAGTGAAGGGCTTTCCGCACCGTTGCACGATGGGGCAGCGCGTTACTACCGTGAACAAGGCTGGATTGAGTAATCCAGACGCCTAAGGTGATACTACCTTAGTAAGAAATGCGCGGTTACCTCAGGGTGCCGCGCATTTTGGTTTAGAATGTTGATAGGGCGTTTAAAATGTTGATAGGGCATTTCGATATGGCAATGATGCGTCAATCGACTCGGAGCGGGGCAGGCAGATGACAGACGATAAGAACAGGCCTTCGGGAGCCGGAGTAGACTTGGAGGATATGGTCGCCTCTAGCGACACAGGAGCCCGCAAGCCAGCCGGCATGCCCGGAAAGCTTTTGGTAAGCATTGCGGCAGTGTGGTCTCTTTTTCAATTGTGGATCGCTTCGCCAGTGCCCTTCGTCCTTGGGTTTGGTGTATTTAGTGCCACTGAGGCGCGTTCTATTCACTTGGCCTTTGCGCTTTTTTTGGCGTATATGGCTTATCCGGCACTCAAGCGCTCCCCGCGCGACCGTGTTCCGATTCAGGATTGGGTGCTTGCAGCGGCGGCGGCCTTCTGTGGCGCTTACATGTTTATGTTTTACGAGCAGTTATCCCAGCGCCCCGGCGCACCGATACTGCAGGACGTTATTATTGGCATCGCAGGGATACTGCTGCTGCTCGAGGCGACACGTCGAGCGCTTGGCCCGCCGTTAATGATTGTAGCGTCGGTTTTTCTTCTCTATAGCCTGGCTGGCCCTTGGATGCCGGGTATTCTTTCCCATGGTGGGGTGAGCCTCTTTGGCTTGATTAATCACCAGTGGTTGACTACGCAGGGGGTCTTCGGTATCGCTCTGGGGGTATCAACCAGCTTCGTGTTTCTGTTTGTGTTATTCGGTGCTCTGCTCGATAAGGCCGGCGCTGGCAATTACTTTATCAAGGTGGCGTTCTCACTATTGGGCCACTATCGCGGCGGACCAGCGAAAGCTGCCGTGGTGGCCTCGGCCATGACCGGTCTGATTTCCGGCTCCTCGATTGCCAATGTGGTGACCACCGGCACCTTTACCGTGCCGATGATGAAACGTGTCGGATTTTCCGCGGAAAAGGCGGGCGCTGTTGAAGTGGCGTCATCGGTCAATGGACAGATTATGCCTCCGGTGATGGGGGCGGCCGCTTTCTTGATGGTCGAGTATGTGGGCATCTCTTATGTCGAGGTGATCAAGCATGCCTTCCTTCCCGCGCTGATCTCCTATATTGCGCTGGTCTACATCGTTCACCTTGAGGCCCTCAAGGCCAACATGAAGGGGCTGCAAAGCAGTAACCCACCTAAGCCGCTGGTCAATAAAGTGATTGGCTTTCTCGGTGGCTTGCTACTGATGATGGGCACCGCCCTGGCTGTTTATTACGGCCTTGGCTGGCTCAAGCCGGTACTGGGGGATGCGACCCCCTGGGTGGTAGCCGTTGGACTTTCGGTCATTTATATCGCCCTGCTCAAACTGGCGGCCGGTTACCCAGAGCTCGAGCTCGATAACCCTAACCAACCGATCTTTACACTGCCCCAGACCAAACCGACGGTGCTGGTTGGCTTGCAGTACATCCTGCCGGTTATTGTGCTGGTGTGGTGTCTGATGGTGGAACGTTTATCGCCAGGACTGTCGGCTTTCTGGGCCACCGTTTTCATGATTCTCATTATTCTGACCCAGCGCCCCATTACGTCAATCTTTCGCGGACGCAGCGATATGAGGGCGGATCTGCGTGAAGGCGCGATGGATCTTTGGAATGGCCTGGTCACTGGTGCCCGCAACATGATCGGCATTGGCATTGCCACGGCCACCGCCGGTATCATCGTCGGTGCCGTCTCCCAGACCGGGGTGGGTCTGGTGCTAGCCGAAGTGGTGGAAACGCTGGCCATGGGCAACTTGATGCTAATCTTGCTGCTTACCGCTGTGCTTAGCTTGATCCTCGGCATGGGGCTGCCTACGACAGCAAACTACATCGTCGTATCGGCACTACTGGCACCGGTCATCGTCAACCTGGGCGCTCAAAATGGCTTGCTGGTACCATTGATTGCGGTACACCTGTTCGTGTTCTACTTCGGCATCATGGCCGACGTTACCCCACCGGTGGGGCTGGCCTCCTTTGCGGCGGCGGCAGTATCCGGTGGCGATCCCATTCGAACCGGTTTCCAGGCGTTCTATTACAGCCTTCGTACAGCGGCGCTGCCGTTTCTGTTTATCTTCAATACCGATCTGCTACTCATCGATGTGACCTTCCTTCAGGGGGTGTTGATCTTTGTGGTGTCGACCATCGCCATGTTGATCTTCGCTGCCGCGACCCAGGGCTTTATGATTACGCGCAACCGCTGGTATGAGTCTATCGTGCTGCTGCTGATTGCGTTCACGCTGTTCCGGCCTGGTTTCTGGATGGACATGATTCATGATCCCTACGAATCCATCCCACCCGCGCAATTCGTCGAAGCGCTGGGTGATGTGGATGAAGACTCCACTTTGCGTTTGCAGATTGCGGGTCTTGATGATTATGGCGATCCCATGACCACTTACATGACATTACCGGTACCTGAAGGCGAAACAGGTCAGGAGCGGCTCAATAACCTGGGCATGGAGCTATTTATTGAGGATGGCACGGCAACCGTTGATATGGTGACCTACGGCAGCCAAGCGGCAGAGCTCGGTTTCGACTTCGATCAAGAAATCATCGAAGTTCTGGCCCCCGTCGACCGCTGGACTAAGGAGCTAATGTGGATTCCTGCCTTCTTGGTCTTTGGGTTGATCGTATTGATGCAGCGTCGGCGTCGCGATAACACGCAAGCTGCCGCCACCGCATGAAGGAGAGTGCCATGTATAGCAAGATCATGTTGCCGGTGGATTTGAACGAGGAGTCTTCCTGGTCGAAGGCGCTGCCCACAGCCCTGACGCTATGTCGAACTTTTGGCGCCTCGCTTCATGTGGTGACGGTACTGCCGGACTATCGTATGCCCATGGTGGGCTCCTACTTCCCCAAGGACTTCTCCAAAAAAGCGCATACAGCGATCACTGATGCGCTCCATGACTTTATCAAGACGAATGTGCCCGACGACATTCAGGTACAAAGTGTCATTGTGGATGGCTCACCTTGGGAGGCCATTATCAAAGCCGGTAAGAAACTGGACGTCGATCTAATCGTCATGGCTTCCCACAATAAGCGTAAGTTTGTCGATTATGTGCTCGGCCCCAATGCAGAGCACGTTGTGCACCATGCCAAAATGTCGGTAATGATTGTGCGCTAGACATTCAGAGCGTCACGTACGGAAAACCCAAAACTCCGGGCAGTTGCTCGGAGTTTTTATGGCCGTCCGTCGCGCGTCTTGACTATATCGGTTTTTACTAACGCAGCAATTTAATTGGCGGTTGACAGCTGTTTCGTGGATTTTTTGTACGCGCATCTCAAAGCGTCACCCCAAACAGCGTTGGTCAGCTACATTAAGAGGGTATTAACAAATAATGTTAAGCCATTAATTTAGTGTTAATACCGTCAACGGGTAATGAGTGTTGATGCCTTAGAGGTAAATCCTGAATCCAGGGTCTATATCAGGAACAACAGGAGTGATGCCATGAATGCGGCTACAACAAAAACAAACCACCATGCGGATCAACCCAGCGTTAAAATCACTATTAACAAGGTTGGATTGGATCGACCCAGGGCGTGGTTGGCTGCTGGCGTAGAGGATTTTCGTCGGGCAACGGTAGTGAGCCTCTCTTATGGCATGTTTTGGGTGGGGTTGAGTATTGCCATTACTCTTGGCGCCTTCACCATGGGCTACTGGTACTGGCTGCTGCCCATGATTGCCGGGTTTATGTTTATTGGCCCGCTGGTGGCAGTAGGCTCTTATGGTATTAGCCGAGCGTTGGAACGTGGACAAGTACCTAACCTAGGTGATGCGTTTGGAAGCTGGAAGCCCCATGCTGGTCAGCTGGCGATGATGGGCGTCATGATGATGATCTTCTTCCTCGCTTGGATTCGTTTGGCCACGCTGCTGTTCGCACTATTTTTCGGTTTTGAAGTGCCTAGTCCCGCGTCGCTCTATACTGCGCTGCTGACCACCTCAGAGGGCCTGGGCATGTTGGCAGTGGGCACAGTTGCAGGCGGGATTTTAGCCTTTGGCGCCTTCGCCATAAGCGTTGTAGCGATTCCTACCTTGATGGATCAAGACCTAACCTTTATGGAGGGGATAGAAGCTAGCGTACGCTGTGTCGCGCGTAACTTTCGCGTGATGCTGTTATGGGCGGTGATTCTTACCCTGTGCGTTCTGGTTGGCGTTATGACGTTTTACATTGGTCTTGCACTTATTTTGCCTGTGCTAGGACATGCCAGTTGGCACGCCTACGAAGATTTGGTGCGCTTTGAACCCTTCGAGAAAATCAAATCGTAACCCTAGTGTGAACAGTAAATAACGTTTCAGTGACGAAAAAAACAGTATTTGCCCTGACCTGCTTAAGGAGATGGCGTAACCTTTACGCTGTCTTCTTTTATTGTTCCTGGGAGCTATAACCAGCGGGCAACCTTGCGTGAGGTGTTTACTGTGAAAGCGTGGTTAATGGGGTGGGCCGTGCTGATGTTCAGCGCTCCCCTGGTGGGGCTTGCTGATTCAGTCGATGAACTAGACGTGCCTAACGGGCCCGTTATTTTGACCGTCAGTGGTAACATAGACCTTACCAATGTGGGGAGTGAAGCGCAGTTTGACCGGGCCATGTTAGCGGCTTTACCACAGTATGAATTTGATACCAGCACGCCGTGGACAGAGGGCCGAAGCCACTATAGTGGCCCTTTAATGCGTGATCTTTTGGCGCTATTAAGCTCCGACAGTGATGCGGTTCACGTTTCCGCGCTGAACGGTTACGAAGCCGAAATACCGGTCAGTGATTTTATTGAGCACGATGTCATCTTAGCCATCGAAAAAAACGGTGAGGCGATTCCGATTCGCGAATATGGCCCTTTGTGGGTGCTCTACCCCTTTGATCAAGATGAAGTGCTGTTAAGCGAAAAAATCCGCTTTAGAGCGGTATGGCAGGTTATGCATATTAATGTTCTCTAGCGCTCCTAGTGCGCAGGCTTCCAACCTACTGCGTTATCCTCGCCGTTTTAAGCTCGTTGCCATTGTCGCGGTGTTACTGTTCGCTGCGGCGTTGGTCGTCGCTACCTTGGCCGCTTGGCGGCAGGAAAATCTAACCCAAAGCCTGAGGGAAGATACCGCCTGGGTTGTTTATAAGCTGGATCGTGATGCGGTACAGCTACTTAATCATTTATTGGCGGCAACCCGCGAGCCGATAACTCCGACGGCTCACGAGGAGCTAAATCTTCGCTTTGAGCTACTTTATAGCCGTATAACGCTGCTTAACGACGGCGAAGTCAGCAACTTGTTGCAGCAGATCGATACCGCCCGTGAGCTACTGGAAGAAATTCAGCAGCAGCTTGATGTGCTGGATATCATATTCGAACCCTACGGCGTGTTTGATCAACTGCCGATAGCAGCGCTGGAAGATGAGCTACAGGTACTAACGCAACTGACTGAACGCCTGGTTATTGCTATTAACGGCTATTTAGCCGAATCGGCGACGGAGGAGCGTGCCCAGCTCAGCCTGCTTTACAAGTTGCTGATGAGCCTGATTATTGGCATGAGCTTAGCGGCGTTTCTGGTGATTGCTTTTTTGGTGCGTGAAATGCGTGAGAGTGCGGCGATAAGGCGGAGCCAGGAGCAGCTTGGTCGGCAGTTGGAAGTCACCGCCAAACAGGCTCAGGCGGCGAATCAGGCAAAGTCAGACTTTTTAGCCATGGTCAGCCATGAAATTCGCACGCCGCTGAACGGTGTTATCGGCATGAGTGAGCTGCTGCGTGAATCCGCCAGCCCCGCTCAGGTAGAAGATTACGCTCATACGATCCACGACAGCGCCAACCAATTGCTGGCGATGATCAATGAAATTCTCGATTTCTCAAAAATCGAAGCAGGGCACTTAACCCTTGAAACATCGCCTACGGAACTCAAGCCGCTGGTCGATAGTGTTGTCGTGCTATTTGCGCCCCGAGCAAAAATGAAAGGGTTAACGCTATCGGTCAATGTCGATGCACTGGTGCCTGCCTGGGTGCTTGTCGATGCAGGTCGGTTGAGGCAAATTTTGCTTAACCTAATTGCCAATGCGATTAAATTCACTGATCACGGTGATGTCAGCGTACGAGTCTCTTCGACGGTGGAGCAGTTACTGTTTGAGGTCAGTGATACGGGCTGTGGTCTAAGCGAACAGCAACAGCAGCGTCTATTTGAGCCTTTTCAGCAAGCGGATGAATCGGTGGCACGTCGATTTGGGGGTACCGGGCTAGGGCTGGCAATTTGCAAACGGTTAAGCGAAGCCATGCAAGGGCGATTAGGGGTAAAAAGCCAATTAGGCCAAGGTAGCACTTTCTGGTGTGAGTTGCCCTTGATCGCCGCCGACCCCGTATCCAGTACGCTGCCCCCATCCCCCAAACGGGACTTTACCGGCACAACACTGCTGCTGGTAGAGGACAATGCCGTTAATCGCAAAGTCGCGATGGGCTTGTTGGCGCGCTTAGGTTGCGATGTCGTCTGGGCCGAGAACGGCCATGATGCCTTGGCCATGGCCGAATCCCAACAAGTGCATTTGATCTTTATGGATATTCAACTGCCCGATATGGATGGCCTGGCAGTCACCCAGCGTTTGCGGGAACAGGGTGGCTGGCTGGCCAGTGTGCCGATTGTTGCCATGACGGCCGGGGGGGCTGAAGATGACCGTAAACGCTGCCTGGCGGCGGGCATGGATGATTACATCACTAAGCCACTGTCGCTTGCGGCGTTAAGTAACGTGTTGGCATTACAACTTTTTGCAACCCCAGACGCAACGCCTTTACAGGCATTAGCGGTCTCTCCTCCGTTAACCAAGCAGCAATCACTCCTTAACAGCGATACCCTTGGCATGCTGAAAACGACGCTAGGGGAGGCGAGCGTTACACAACTGATCATGCTATATCATCAGCAAGTAAGCGATTACTCCGCTCAGTTGGCTGCGTGTTTGGCCGCTACTCCCCTAACGTCAGAGCAGACACAGCAGGTTGAGCGGCTTGCCCACCAACTGCGCGGCGAGTCATTGAGTATGGGCGCCGACCAGCTTGCCGAATTGGCGAAGCAGCTTGAAAAATTAGCTGAAACGCAACATGCGACATCCAAGCAGTTTGATGATGCGTTCTGCGCGTTAAGACTTGCAGCGGCGCATACATATGCCGCACTAGAGAGGTGGTGCCGTGACCACTTATCAGGTTGAGCAGGGTATTCTTACTGCGGCCAGTCAGCAGGCTAATGCTTGCCAGGCAGCGGCGGAGTTAGCCGACGCTTTACAGCACGAACACTTGGGGTTCGTGCTGTTCTTCTGCAGCGCGGAGTATGATTTAACTGCCCTAGCAGACGCGCTGGAAAGTAGTTTTCCCACCACGCCGCTAAGTGGCTGTACGACGGCTGGGGAAATAACCCCTGGAGGCTATGACCGCGGTTCCATCGTGGCGATTGGGTTTGATCGCCGACTGTTTGCCATTGAAACGGCGCTGATCGACGACCTGGAGCATTTTGAACTAGCCAACGCTCAACCGCTGGTCGATACGCTGTTGGAGCAGTGCCGCCAACAAACCATCGCGCCGATTAACGAACACAGCTTTGCGCTGACGCTATTGGATGGCTTATCCAGCCGTGAAGAGCAGGTGCTCGCTACCTTAGATGCCGCCCTAGGCCGTATCCCCAGTTTTGGCGGCTCGGCGGGTGACGACAATCACCTTAGCCATACCCATGTGTATACCGCTGGGCGCTTTTATACCCGTGCAGCAGTGGTGGTGATGATCAACACTCGGCTGCCTTTTGAAGTATTTTCAACCCACCACTTAATACCATTGGCCCACAAACTCGTAGTGACCGAGGCTGACCGCGAACAGCGGCGGGTGATAGAACTCAACGGGTTGCCTGCCGCCCAGGTATATGCCGAACTGGTAGGTAGTGCGCCTGCGCAGCTCAACGCTGGCATTTTTGCCCGTCATCCATTAGCCGTACGCATCGGCGGCCAGCACTACGTGCGCTCTATTCAGCGTGTTAATAGCGACAGTAGTTTGAGCTTTTACTGCGCGGTGGAAAACGGCATTGTACTGACCGCCATGCAGCCCACGCCGCTACTGGATAATCTCAGCGTGATGCTTGCTGGAGTAGGTGCCCGCCTAGGCGCGCCGAGCATGATTATTGGCTGCGACTGTTTTCTACGCAGGATGGAGCTCGAGGCGTTACAACAGTTGGATCAGGCATCGCAGTTGCTGCGCCAGGCAGGCGTAGTGGGGTTCAATACGTACGGTGAACAGCATCATGGTATGCATGTGAATCAAACGTTTACGGGGGTGGCGTTTGGATCTCTTCCAACTAACCACAAACACTGACGCGGCGGATGTCGCGGCGCTGCGGGAAGAGAACCGTCGCTTGCGTAAAGTGTGCCAAGCGCTGATGGAGCGGGTGGAAACGGGAAGCGGTGCCGACCCCGCGCCCTATGCCGCGTTTGAACGCTCAGTGTTACTTGCCGAACAGGTGCGTGAGCGCACTGATGCGCTGCACCGCACCTTAGACGAACTGAGCCAGGTCAATACGCGCCTACTGGCCGCGAAGGCCGAAGCCGAAGCCGCTAACCTCTCCAAAACGAAATTTCTGGCGGCGGTCAGTCACGATTTGCTTCAGCCACTCAATGCCGCCCGGCTGTTTGCCAGTGCGTTAGAAACCCACTCGCTTCCTGATACCTCACAAGCTCTGGTCGGCCATATTGGCCGTTCGCTGAAAGATGTTGAAGGCTTGATAGGAACGCTAGTGGATATCTCGCGTTTGGACGCAGGCGTACTCCACGCCGATAAAGCGCCCTTCGCGGTGAGCACGCTGCTAGATGCGCTGGCAGAGGAGTATCGCCAAGTGGCCGGGGTGCGGGGGCTGACACTGCACTACGTGCCTTCCAGTGCGGTGGTCGAGTCGGATCTAGCGTTGCTGGCGCGAGTGATCCGCAACTTCTTAAGCAACGCGGTGCGCTATACCGAGCAGGGGCGCGTGCTGCTGGGCTGTCGGCGGAGACGAGATGGCCTGGAAATTATGGTGGGCGATACCGGCCCCGGGATCCCTGAGCAGCAGCGGGAAGCGATCTTTCTGGAGTTTCGCCGCGCTAATCAGCCCAATAGCTCCCACAGCCGCGGTTTGGGGTTGGGTCTAGCCATCGTTGACCGGATCAGCGCCATGCTGGGACAACCGATCTCGCTCGCCTCTAGCCCTGGCGCGGGTGCGCTATTTTCGATCACCGTGCCCTACGCGACGGCCGCGCCGCCTGCAGTGGCGAGCACTCATTATACGCCGCTGCCTGACGTTGCAGAGGATCCGCTAAGCGGCTGTGTCATTTGGGTGATTGATGATGACCTGGCGATTATAGAAGGTATGCAGGCGCTGCTGGGCAGTTGGGGGTGCCGAGTGCGCGCCGCCACCACGGTGAGTGCGTTGGAGGCTGCCAGCGACGGTGAGCGACCGTCAGTATTGCTGGTGGATTATCATTTGGGCGATCACCGCGAAACCGGCATTGAGTTGGCCGCGCGACTGCAGCGCCGTTATCCAGGCTTGGCAGCGGTGGTGATTACTGCCAATCACGAGGCGGAGATTAAGCGTGCGACCCGCGAAGCGGGCATGTACTGCTTGCTCAAACCGTTAAAGCCCCTGCGGCTGCGCATGCTGCTAGCCACACTGCTCAATAAAGCCTAACGGATGCCGCCTAACGCGTGCGGTTGGCCCGGTGAAAGCTTAGATCCTCCTCGCCTGCGATCACAATGGCGTGAACCCGACTCGTGGCATTCAGCTTGCGCAGAATCGCCGAGACATGGGTTTTGACGGTCGTTTCGGCAATCAACAACTCCCGGGCAATGTGCTTGTTCGACATGCCTGTCGTCATGCACGCCAACACCTCTAACTGCTTATCGGTTAAACGCGCCAACCGCTCGCTGGTCGATGAAGCATTTGCAATGGGTGGCACCGCAGAAGTGCGCGGTGCTGGGCGACGCATGATATCGGGCGGTAGGTAGAGCTGGCCTTCAAGAATCTGCGTTAACGCCGCCAGCAGCGCTTCCCGGGGTGTGGATTTGGGAATATAGCCCACCGCGCCGAGGGTAATGGCATCGAGTACCAGCTGGCGCTCTTGATGTGCAGAAACAATCGCCACCGGCAACCAGGGAAATGCCTCCCGCAGTGCTGTCAGCCCCTCTAAGCCTTCCGCATCCGGAAGGCTTAAATCCAGCAGCAATAGATCTAACTCTGTTTGCGCTTCAATCAGCGTTATTGCATCAGCAAGGCTCTCTGCTTCCAATAGCAGGCTGCCTGCCAAGCCCCCGCTAATCACGGTTTGTAGCGCGTCTCGGAACAGCGGATGGTCATCCGCCACCAACAGGGAATACATGGCGTCTCCTACCAAGGGATGAGGGCTAATCCTGCCATCGGGCTATATCGCCATTTGCTTTAGTGAACAACACTGTCAATGCACCTTTAATAATCATAATACTCAGGAGCAATACAATGATCTACGCCAACCCTGGTGATACCGGTTCTGTGGTGTCATTTGAAAAACGCTATGGCAACTATATCGGCGGCGAATTTGTTGCCCCGGTGAAAGGCCAATACTTCGATAATATTAGCCCCGTCAATGGCCATGTCTTCTGCGAAATCCCCCGCTCAACGGCAGAGGATATCGATAAAGCGCTGGATGCGGCCCACAAAGCGGCACCTACCTGGGGGAAAACATCCGCCCAAGAGCGCAGTAATATCCTGCTGAAAATCGCCGATCGTATTGAGCAAAACCTTGAAGCCCTCGCGGTGGCTGAAACCTGGGATAACGGTAAAGCCGTACGCGAAACCCTCAATGCGGATATACCGCTGGCCGTTGACCACTTCCGCTACTTTGCGGGCTGTTTACGCTCCCAAGAGGGCACCGCGGCAGATATTGACGCCAATACTGTCTCCTACCATTTTCACGAGCCGCTGGGCGTGGTGGGGCAGATTATTCCCTGGAACTTCCCAATCCTTATGGCTGCCTGGAAGCTGGCACCTGCACTGGCGGCGGGTAACTGCGTGGTCTTGAAGCCTGCAGAGCAAACGCCTGCCTCGATTCTGAAGGTGATGGAAGTGATCGGTGATCTGCTGCCGCCTGGCGTGCTCAATATCGTCAACGGCTTTGGCGCTGAGGCAGGGCAGGCGTTGGCAAGCAGCAAGCGCATTGCCAAGATCGCCTTTACCGGCTCTACCCCTGTTGGCTCGCATATCTTGAAATGCGCGGCGGAAAACATCATTCCCTCTACCGTGGAGCTAGGCGGCAAATCCCCCAACATCTACTTTGCCGACATCATGAACGCCGAACCGACCTTTATTGATAAAGCAGTCGAAGGCTTGGTACTGGCGTTCTTTAACCAGGGCGAAGTGTGCACTTGCCCATCACGTGCGCTGATCCAAGAGAGCATGTACGAGGAGTTCATGGCCAAGGTCATCGAGCGCACCAAAACCATCAAACGCGGCAATCCACTCGATACCGACGTGCAGGTGGGGGCCCAGGCATCTCAAGAGCAGTTCGATAAAATCATGTCCTATATGGATATCGCCCGGGATGAAGGCGCGGAATTCCTCACTGGCGGTAATAAAGAGACCATGGATGACAGCATCAACAGCGGTTACTACATTCAGCCTACGCTGCTGAAGGGTAACAACCAGATGCGCGTTTTCCAGGAGGAGATCTTTGGCCCGGTGGTGGCGGTGACCACCTTCAAAGATGAAGAGGAAGCGCTGGCGATTGCCAATGACACCGAGTTTGGCTTGGGCGCAGGCGTGTGGAGCCGTGATATCAATGTCGCCTTCCGCATGGGTCGTGGCATTCAGGCTGGTCGTGTGTGGACTAACTGCTACCATCAGTACCCCGCCCACGCGGCCTTCGGTGGTTACAAAAAATCCGGTGTTGGCCGTGAAACCCATAAAGTTGCCCTTGAGCACTATCAGCAAACCAAAAACCTGCTGGTCAGCTACGATATCAACCCGCTGGGCTTCTTCTAACCTGCCCCGTTTTCCTATGTATAGCTAGCCACACCGCCCGGCGCTAGTCGGGCGGTATGTCAGTTCCCCTGGCGCTGACTCTACCGATAAGAGCCGTTGTTCAATGGCCGTATCGTAAACTATTAGGAGTTGCATCATGGATAGCACAATGCGCGCGGCGGTCGTTCGTGAGTTTGGCCAGCCGTTGGTTATCGAAGAAGTTGACGTACCTCGCCCCAAGCAGGGCGAGGTGTTGATGAAAGTGGCAGCCTCTGGCGTTTGCCATACCGATTTACACGCTGCTCACGGCGATTGGCCGGTAAAACCCTCACCGCCGTTTATTCCCGGGCATGAAGGCGTTGGGCATATTGTGGCGGTGGGTGAAGGTGTCTCCCACGTCAAAGAGGGCGATCGTATCGGTGTGCCCTGGCTCTATTCAGCCTGCGGCTACTGCGAACACTGCTTAGGTGGCTGGGAAACCCTGTGCGAGTCTCAGCAGAATACCGGCTACAGCGTTAACGGTGGGTTTGCGGACTACACCTTAGCGGATGCAGGCTATGTCGGGCGATTGCCGGATGCCGTTGATTTTATTGAAATAGCCCCAGTGCTGTGTGCAGGGGTAACGGTTTATAAAGGCTTGAAGATGACCGATACCCGCCCTGGCCAGTGGGTGGTGATCTCGGGCATTGGTGGCCTGGGCCATATGGCGGTGCAGTACGCCAAAGCCATGGGGCTGAACGTAGCGGCTGTGGATATCGATGACGGTAAGCTAGCCCTGGCCGAGCGCTTAGGCGCCACGGTAACCGTCAATGCCATGAAGACCGACCCAGCGGCCTACCTGAAGAAAACCATTGGTGGCGCTCACGGTGCCTTGGTGACAGCGGTGTCGCCGAAGGCGTTTGATCAAGCGCAGAATATGTTACGCCGCGGCGGCACATTAGTGCTCAATGGCTTACCCCCCGGCGACTTCCCACTGCCGATCTTCAGCACGGTGCTCAACGGTATTACCATTCGTGGCTCCATCGTTGGTACCCGCAGCGACCTGCAGGAAGCGCTGGATTTTGCCGCCGAAGGCAAGGTGAAAGCCACGGTCGCAACCGATACGCTGGACAATATCAACGACGTTTTCCAGCGCATGATCGACGGCAAGATCGAAGGTCGCATCGTGTTGGATATGGCTAGCTAGATAATGCCTGGCTAGTGTTCCATCAGGGGAAGGCGACTTCCCCTTTTTTAATTTTACCCATGAACTTCACGCCAACCCACTTCCTATCTGCTACCACCTAACCAACGGCGTGCCATACGCTCGGCGTGGGCTAGGTTACTGACGACCGCTAATGTACCTACTTCGCGTTTAATGCCGGCACGCTTTATCTTCAGCGCCATGCGTGGCGGCAGCCCAACAAATATAACGCCAACGCCTTGCTCGCCAAGCTCCCGGCGCAGTGACTCCAGCGCCACCATGGCGGTGGTGTCCAGGCTGGGCACATCACGCATATCCAGAACGACCACCCGAACACCGTGATCTATCACCCGCAGCGTGGCAATGGCCTTTTCTGCCGCACCGAAAAACAGCGGGCCGGTGATTTTATAAAGTGTTACTTCTGGCGGGAAGTGTTCGCCGGTG
The DNA here is from genome assembly GCF_014697095.1 of Vreelandella titanicae. Classification (NCBI taxonomy): domain Bacteria; kingdom Pseudomonadati; phylum Pseudomonadota; class Gammaproteobacteria; order Oceanospirillales; family Halomonadaceae; genus Vreelandella; species Vreelandella titanicae. The sequence continues at coordinate 2,350,115 of NZ_CP059082.1, forward strand.
TCGGGTGCAGCCAAGCGCCGGGTATGAGTGAGCTGTGCCATACGACGGATAAACAGTGCGGCAGCCAGGCCAATACCCACGGCCACGGCAATCACCATGTCGAAAATCACCGTTAGGGCAAAGCAGATCACCAGCACTGAGACATCGCTGGCGGGAGCGCTTTTTAGCGTATGCACAAAGTGACGCGCCTCGCTCATGTTCCAGGCGATGATAAACAGCAGGGCGGCGAGTGCAGCCATGGGGACAAACCCCAGCACCCCCGCCAGGGCCACCACCGCAAGTAGCACCACGACAGAGTGCACCACGGCAGCGACAGGTGAAAAGGCACCGCTTTTGATATTGGTCGCGGTGCGAGCAAGGGCTGCTGTTGCGGTAATGCCGCCAAAGAAGGGCACTACCAGGTTGCCCAGCCCCTGGCCAATTAGCTCGGCGTTAGGATCATGGCGAGTGCGGGTTAAACCATCTGCCACCACGGCGCATAGCAGCGACTCAATGGCCGCCAGCAGTGCAATGGCCAGCGCCGGGCCAAGCAGTGCTTGTATCAGCGCAAAGTTGATCTCAAGCGGGTTTCCATCAGCGCCGGGAAAATGCCAAGGGGCGGTAAAGCCAGGCGCGAAAGGGGGAATGCCGCTGCCGCTCTCACCTTCGAACTCCCAGCTAAAGCGTGAGGCGATGGTATCGACTTCAACGCCACTCATCAGCAGTAGTGCTGCAGCCAGTGTGCCCACCGCCAAACCCACCAGCGGGGCAGGAATTGGCGTATTCAAGCGGGGCCAGATCAGCAGCGCGGCCAAGGTCACAACCCCCACGCTGATTTCCGCCGGTGAAAGGCTGGGCAGTGCTCGGCCAATCAGCACTAGGTTATTCAGAGTGCTATCACCTAGCTCCACGCCAGCTAGGCCCAGAAAGTCAGGTAACTGCAGCAGTGCAATGACAACGCCGATACCTGCGGTAAAGCCAAGTATTACCGGGTAGGGGATGTACTGAATAAGACTGCCCAACCGCGAAAGCCCCAGCGCCACCAAAATAGCGCCAGCCATCAGTGTGGCAATCAGCAGCCCACCCAGACCGTGGCTGGCCACAATGGGAAACAGAATGACCACAAAGGCGGCGGTGGGGCCGGAGATGTTAAACCGTGAACCGCCGGTTAAGGCGATCACCGCGCCCGCCACGATAGCAGTGTAGAGCCCGTGTTGGGGCGGTACGCCAGTGGCGATTGCCAGCGCCATGGAAAGCGGTACCGCCACCACGCCAATCGTCAGCCCCGCCATCACATCGCGCTTTAATCTGGCCAGCGTATACCCTTCACGCCAAGCGCTGACCAGCGCGCTGCCAGGCAGCGGGAAAACGTAACCCGAAGATCGATGGGCGCGGGACATGAGACCAGTCTCCTAAGAACAGGGAAAACAAGCCATTACGCTACGCCTGCGGTGAAATTTGCACAACAAGGCGTTAGTCGTGGAGTCGTTCGCGCACAAAAATCCCGGCACGCAGGCCGGGATTGATCTGTGGGCTTAAACGCTTGCGCCGTTATATCTGCGAATCTTCCGGCGGCTCTCCGATGGTGCCGGGCATTGCCTGCACGTGGCCCATCTGCTCGCCGGCCAGGGTGAGGAAGTGAAGGTGGCGTTCATACTCGGCCACCAAATCACCAATTACTTGACCACGGGTGTAGCCGTTAAGGTCTTTATCCTGACCACCTTCGGCTAAGTACACATCCAGACGCACATAAAAATCATCATCCGCTGGGATAAAGCTCGGTGTGCGCATGCGGTGCGGGCAGACCTGGTAGACAAAACTGGTCGCTTCGCCGAAGTCGACCTGGAGCATCAGGTTCGGTAGCGATTCACCCTCAACGTGCTCTTCGGTCACATTGGTGGTTTGACCTCTGCTTTCGAGCTCTTGAGCAAACTGGGTCATCGCCGGGCGAATAGAGTGCTCAAGGGTGGCCGCTGCACCCGCACGCGTGGAGGTGTCCAGGGCGCGATCCAGGCGCTCTCGCCAGTCACCACCGGGGGCGCCACCAGCAATCATGCGGCGTGCATCGGCTTTTTTGCCTTCCAGTTTCAGCGCTTTATACATACCCACCATCACGGCGAAAATAACTAATGAGAAGGGCAGGGCGGTGATGACGACGGCGCTCTGAAGCGCGTTCAAGCCACCGGCCATTAGCAGGGCGATAGTGATCAAGCCGATCGTTGCAGACCAGAAAATACGCAGTTTAACCGGCGCATCATGGTTCACGTCGCTCAAAATAGAGGTGAAGTTGGCCAGAACCAGCGCGCCTGAGTCCGCTGAGGTAATGAAGAACACGATGCCTAGCACGGTGACCACTGCTGCGGTTAGGCCAACGTAAGGGTAGTACTCAAGCAGCGTATAGAGTGTGGTTTGCGGGGTGTTAAGGGCCTGCTCACCCAGCTCGGCCACGCCTTGGTTGGCGACCAACTCAATGCCGCTATTACCAAATACCGACATCCACACCATCATAAAGGCCAGCGGAATAAACAAGGCGCCGGCGACAAACTCACGAATGGTACGGCCACGAGAAATGCGCGCCAGGAACAGGCCGACGAACGGTGTCCAGGCAATCCACCAGCCCCAGAAGAAGATCGTCCACCACATCTTCCACTCTTGGGCGCCCTCATCGGCAAAGGCGTAGGTATCAAAGCTTGCACCGACAAAACCCGATAGATAGTCACCGGCGTTGTTAACCACTTTATCCAGTAGCACCAGGGTGTCGCCGGAAAAGAGCACAAACAGCATCAGCGCCAGTGCCAATAGCATGTTGAACTCGGAAAGTCGGCGAATGCCTTTCTCAACGCCAGTCACTACAGAAATCGTTGCCAACACAACAACCAGGACGATCAAGATCACCTGCACGGTGAGCGTTTCCGGCACGCCGAACATATAGGTGAGGCCGTAGTTAAGTTGCATCACCCCAATACCCAGGCTGGTAGCAATGCCGAACACGGTGGAGATGACGGCGGTAATGTCTACCGCGTTACCGATAGGGCCGTGAATGCGCTTGCCCAGGATGGGATAGAGCGCGCTACGGATTGCCAGCGGCAAGCGGTGACGGTAGCTGAAGTAGGCCAACGCCATACCCATCAACACGTACAGCCCCCAACCAGAGAGCCCCCAGTGCAGATAGGTTTGAACGACGGCATTCCGCATCGCTTCCTGGCTTTCCGGGGTCAAGTCCGGCGGTGCCAAATAGTGGGCCACTGGCTCGGCAACGCTGAAGAACAGCAGGTCGATACCGATACCCGCGGCAAACAGCATGGCCGACCAGGAGAGCAGCGAGAACTCGGGTCGTGAGTGATCGGGCCCCAGGCGAATACTGCCAAAGCGTGACATGCCAATCGCAATGACAAAGACCAGATACGCCACAATGGCGAGCATGTAGTACCAACCAAAGGTTTTGCTGACCCAGGCAAGCCCGGCATCAAAAAAAGCGCCGGCTTGCTCGGTGAACAGCATGGTGAGTACTAAAAAGATAACGATACCCGCCACACTGCCGTGGAAAACCACGGGATTGAGGCGGTCGCGGGAGGGGAGGATGGGGTTGTCTTTCGCCATGCAGGCGGACTCCTGTTGTTGAAAGATGAATTTTTATTTTGAATGAACGTTCAAATAAAATACGCGATTAACTCTCCCCCTTCAAGTTAACCTCCCCTATATGAGTTGAATTAGCGTGGAGTTAGTAGCGCGCTGATGAAAGTGCAGACACAAAAACGCCCGGAAAAACCGGGCGTTGGATCTTGGTTTAAGGCTTGTCCTGCGTTTATTCGCTATCGGCGCTATCGTCACTGTTACCATCGTGATGACCACGTTTACCGTGCTTGTCACGATACTCTTCATGGGCTTCCTGCATGGCGTTGCGCAGCGCTTCCTGCTCTTCTTCGGTGAGAATTTCAGCTACCCGCTCGTGGTGTTCTTCGCGCAGTGCCTGCATGGCTTCACGATGTTCGGCGTGTGCTTCGTTAAGCTCGGCCTGTTTCTCGGCTGAAATATCAGCGCGCTCGTACACCTCTTGGCGACGCTCCTCCATGCGCTCTTCCATACGTTCCCGATCAGGGCCTTGCCCATCATGGTCGCCGTGGCTATGCGCTTGAGCGTTAAACGCTAATGGAGCAATGGCGATAGCCAGCAGGGCGGGGGCAAACAGTTGGCGAATTGACATTTTCCTAGCACTTGTAACGTTCATAAGTTCTCTCCTGGTGAGTTGACAATGACAGTATCGCTAGGCGGGGTGCAAACCGTTTGCAGATAGTGTGCAACAATCATGATCTTATTGGCTTGTTGCAGGTCGTAGTGGGTAGGTGAGGGGTCACCTATTTATCCAGGAGAAGCATAATGTCGCGTACCAAGCTAATTCGCGAGTGGCAACAGCATGGAGCACTTACCACCCTACGCCGTGTTACCGGCCTGGGGGCAATTGCCTTATTGCTGAGTGGCTGTAGCGCTGCTCAACACGTTAGCCAAGGGGAGCCCGCTATTGAGCGTAGTGGGCTGCGTGAACCTCTGCCCTTCACCCGGTTGACCCCAAGAACCTATACCCCCGACGAGTGGCCCCAGGCACTAACAGCTGATGTTTACCTGCCCGATGAGCCCGGCGATGCATTGCGTCCTGCTGCCCTGGTGGTTCATGGCGGCGGCTGGCGCAACCGCACACCGGAAGATATGCAGGGCATCGCTGAACAGCTAGCGGGTCAGGGCTACGTAGCGGTGAATATTGAGTACCGTTTTGCGCCTGAATATCGCTTCCCTAGCCAATTACATGACTTGCAGCAGGCGATGGCCTGGATTCACGCCAATGCGGACGAGTGGCAAGTGGATACAAACCGCATTGTAGGCGTTGGATTCTCATCTGGCGCGCATCTAGTCAGTTTATTGGCGGTGGCGGGAGTAGAAGGGCCGCTGGCCGAACCCTACGGCGGCGAGCAGAGCCGTTTGGCTGCAGTATTGGCTGGGGGACTACCCAGTGATTTACTCAAATTTGATGATGGGCGCTTAGTCGTCGACTTTATCGGCGGTACCCGCGCGGAAGAAAACGAAGCGTATCGCCTAGCCTCTCCCGCACGGCAACTTACGCCTGACTCACCGCCGTTCTTCCTGTTCCACGGTCAGTGGGATCAACTGGTACCGGTGGATCACGCCACGGACTTTTATCAAGCTCTGAAGGAGAACAACATCGAGAGCGAGCTGTATCTGCAGCGCTGGCGCGGCCACTTCGCCAGCTTTCTATTCCGTGGCGGCGCCATTGATGCAGGCATTGCGTTTCTTAATCGGCAGGTCAATCCTTAACGGTTATACGTCATCAAGACATGGCCAATGACATCATTCCGACAACAGCGTCATCATCAACATCCATCTGAGAGACGAGTTTGCTTAGTTGGCTCATAGCCTCTTGAAGCGAATTATTGAGGCTACTGATTTCCTGTTGCAGGGCGTCGAGTTTTGCTTGGCGTTGTTCATCGTTTAGGGACTGGTCGCGCATGACATCTTCCAGTTCCTGCTGTTTCTCCTTTAATTCTTCTCTATATTCAACAATTCGCTTTAGTAGTTCTTTAATCTCCTGCGGGAGATTGCTTTCATCGATTTTGGTGTTCTTCGCTTCCTGTGTGTTACCAGCCTTTTCTGAAGCTGAGGCGATGCCTCTAGCCACGGGAGAAAGATCCAAGTGAATGCTGGTGTTGGAATCCGTCGTTGCGGCGTTAGAAGTGATCGGTGTAGTTGTTACCTTATCGACGTTTAACGGCTCACTACGTAAAGGATGTGCGTCTAAAGGGGCACTCCCGGTAGGTAAAGAGAGGGTCATGGCAATCTCTCGTTAGAGTTAAGGGCTATTTTAAGCAGGCGCAACAGCGACTACGCAGGCCTGCTTAGGGAAATAGGTTCTAAAGCAGGCTAATAGAGTTATCGACAGTCTGAGACCATACTTTAGCATACGCTAAGAAACACTCTGGTGACCTGGAAGTCAGTGAAATAGGGATAGCCATCATTGCTGCATTACCATTGATGCAGGCATCGCGTTTCTTAATCGGCAGGTAGTCAGCAGGGGTTAGACTTTAGTTGCGTTCTTACTTTATGCAAGGTTGGTGACAGTTTCGGGGAGTAGCGTCTTAAGCACGCAGGTTAAGATCTGTGTCGAAAACCAAGCAAACTTATAAAAAGAGAGCCACGCTATGCTTAACACTTCCAGTGCGTCCTTATCGTTTAATATCAAATCGATATTGGTAGGGGCAACGGCCGCCATTGCCTCTCTATCAATGGCGCTTCCTGCTGTAGCTGACGACTTTCCTTCTCGACCGCTCAACATGGTGGTAGGTTTTGGCACCGGCGGAAGTGCGGATCGTATGGCCCGCATGATGTCAGGGCCTATTTCCGAAGAGCTAGGTGTGCCGGTACAAGTAACTAATCGCCCCGGTGCGGGCACTCAGGTTGCTTCTAATTACGTTCTTAACGTGCCTGATGATGGTTATACCGTCTATGCCTCGACGTTTGCTCCTTACTTAACCAACTCGATCCTGACTGGTGATGCAGAGTTTAGTGTCGACGACTTTTCTTATATCAACTTCCAGTGGTTTGATTTGGATCTAATCGCTGCCAATAAAGACAGCGGTTATGAAGACCTGCCAAGCCTGCTTGAAGCGATCCGCGAAGAAGAGGGTCAAGTACGCGGCGCGGTGGTTCAAGGTTCTGCTGGTCACTTAATGGTGCGCTTGCTGCTTGATGAGGCAGGCATTCCCCAAGATAACCTCAACTTGGTGACCTATAACAGCGGCGGTGAAGCCCGTTCAGCGGTAGCGGGTGGGCAGGTGGATTTCGTCTCTATTAGTGCCCAGGGCAGTGAGGGAATCCGTGAGTTCTTAACCCCGTTGGCGATCGTCAATGATGAGCGCATTGAACAGTGGGATGCACTCCCGATCAATGAAGCGCTGGCGCCGATGAATCTTGAGGTGCCCGTTCTTCAGGGCTCAATGCGCGGCTTTGCAGTGACCAGTGAAATGGAGCGTCAGCATCCTGAGCGTTTCGAGAAGATCTCCTCGGCTATTCAAAGTGCGCTTGCCCGCAAAGATGTTCAAGAGCAGCTTGAGCGCAACGAAATGGGCGGTGTTTGGGTAGGCCCAGAGCGCTCCAACGAGCTGATGCGCGAAAACTATCAGGTGTTTGAAAAGTACGCTCACCTACTTAACTAATTTTCACGACCAGATTTTCCGAACTAATCCTTCCATCATAGCTGGCCCTTCACATTAATGAGGGGCCAGTATGGGGTTTTACCATGTCTGAATGTAAACGTGACTATGGGGACTTTATCGTTCTCATGGGTTTGGCTGGCTTTACACTATGGTATTTATTAGACGCCATTAGTGTATCCGCCACACCGCAAAACCTGCTACTTATATTGCCACTTGCCGTTATCGTGTTAGCGATTATTGCACTTGAATTGATCCTGCGTATTAAACACGGCTCGCTGTTTCGCTCCTCTGAAGAAGAACCGCTGCATAAAACATTACCTGTTGTGGGTCTCTTCGCCGTCTATGTGCTGTCGCTTGAAGCGATAGGCTTTGATATTGCCACCGTAGCGTTTCTGGCGCTTTTCCTGATCCTTAAAGGGGAGCGCAATTGGCTGCTGGTAGGTGGCTATAGCATCGCTTTTGGGCTGAGTGTCGCGTTCTTTTTCTCACAGATGCTGCCGTACCCGATGACACTGCTGCTGCTTCCAAGCTGAGGAGATACCATGATTGATTTTGGCGCAGTAGGGCAGAGTTTGGATCTGCTTTTTTCTAATTTTGGCCCTTGGTTGGTGGTAGTGCCGGGTATCGTACTGGGGCTTATTTTTGGCGCAACGCCAGGCCTGCAGATATCAATGGCGATGGCCATTTTCCTGCCGATGACCATGTACATGGACTTTATTCAAGCCATGCTGTTTCTTACCGCTATTTTTACGGGTGGCTCATTTGGTGCTGGTATCCCTGCCATTCTGATGAATATACCGGGTACCTCTTCGGCCATCGCTACCGCGTTTGATGGTTACCCAATGGCGCGGAAGGGGCAGCATAACCAGGCGTTAGGTGTCGCGTTAGCCTCCTCGGTGATTGGCGCGCTGATGGGCTACGTGGTGCTGTTCTTTATGATACAGCCGCTTTCTTACATGGTGCTGAGATTGGGGCCAGCAGAGATGTTTGTAGTGATTCTCTGGGGCATGACGCTGATTGCGAGTTTAAAAGGTGAACAGGTTCTCAAAGGGTTAGTGGCCGGGTTTGTCGGGCTTTTAGTCGGCACGATTGGGTTTAGCGAAATCGGCTTGGCACGCGGTACGATGGGGCAGACTTACCTGTTGGACGGTGTCCCCGTCATTCCTGCCATGATGGGTATGTTTGCCGCTTCAGAGCTATTTAAGCTAGCTAATAAAGGCTTCATCGTTGAATCTGCCGATGCCCGCAAGGTCAAGGTGAGTGAGATCTTCGAAGGTTGCAGAATGGCGATGCGCTACCCTGTTGTGATGATTCGGGGTGGTTTGATCGGGGTGTTGGTCGGGGCGGTTCCTGGTGTGGGCTCCTCCGTGTCTAACCTGCTCTCTTACATAGAAACCAAGCGCCGTGATCGGGATCCCGATTCATTTGGGAAGGGCAACCCGAAAGGGGTCGTGGCCTCTGAGGCGGCTAACAGCAGCTCCGAAGGGGGCTCGATGGCAACACTGCTGGCGCTAGGGATTCCCGGCGGTGGCGCTACAGCGGTAATGTTAGCGGCGTTTGCTATGCATAATATCACTGGCGGCCCGCAGTTTATTCGCCAACAAACCGATGTGGTTTACGCGATTATCTTCGCTAACTTTGCCCAGGTGTTTCTACTGGTGATCATCGGTTTACTGTTTATTCCTCTCTTGGCCAATATCGTCAAAGTGCCCATGCGCTACTTGATTCCTTCTGTGTTGGTGCTGGCGATAATGGGATCCTTCGGGCTAACCGGCAATATGACTGGGCCCGCTACGGTGCTGGTGTTTGCGGTGATCGGTTGGATATTTCGCCACTATGGCTACTCCGTACCCGCTGCCGTGATCGGCATGCTACTGGGCTCGCTGGCTGAAAAATCGCTACTTCACTCCTACCAAATCAGTGGTGGCGACATCACGTACGTTTTTGAGCGCCCAGTAACGCTGGCTATTTTTGCCTTACTGCTTATCTCACTATTTAGCCAGCCACTAATGAAGCGCCTTAAAGCGCGTCAAGAGGCTGCTCAACTATGATTCCTGAATTCAGAATTTGAAATGTTGAAAAAAACTGTCATTACCGTTGGCTTGGGTTTTGTGGGTGGCTGGTTTGCCACCCTTTTTTCATTGCCCTTGGCTTGGATGCTTGGTTCTCTGTTTATGGTGATGGGCTTATCACTGGTGGGGGTGAAAACAGGTGTCGATAAGCGCGTACACCGCACCGCCATCGCACTGCTAGGGCTATTTATCGGGAGTCGAATCCAAGCAGATGAGCTCGTAGGATTGGTTTTGTGGTACCCCAGTGTGCTGGCAATGCTGGTTTATATGGGACTAATGCTGATCGGCGGGTTCTGGATTTTTAACCGAGCAAGAGTAGGGCGGATGAATGCTATTTTTTGCTCGTACCCAGGGAGTATGAATTCAGCGCTGGTGCTGGCTGAACGTGCAAATGGAGATTTACGTTGGATCGCCATCTCTCACTCACTACGCTTAGTCACCGTGGTCTCGGGTGCGGCTTTCGTGGCGAGTTTTTTTGTTGATGATGTAGCGCTTGCCAGTTCACCATCAGCGCTAGCCTTAGTCGATATTTTGCCTCTGTTATTGGCACCACTGTGTTGGTGGTTAGCGCGCTTATTAAGAATTCCTCTGCCTGAGTTTTTAGGGCCCATGGCCGCAGGGGCCATTATTGCTAATCTTGGATTTGATTACTCCCTGCCGACCGGGGTAGTGCTTGCAGCCTTTCTGGTGCTGGGGGCTTCTGTAGGCTCGCGTTTTTCAGGGACTCAGTGGTCGCAGGTAGTCAGCATGGGGCGCTATGGGATTACTTTTGCCCTATTTGCGTTGGTGTTAGCGGCGCTCATGGCGTGGTTGGTTTCAAGTTTTACCCAACTAGCCTTCGTTGCTGTCCTGCTTGCGTTAATTCCTGGTGGAGTAGGAGAAATGGCGGTGATCGCCATGGTGATGGGTATCGACCCAGTCTATGTTGTTTCTCACCACATACTGCGCCTACTGCTATTGATCTTTATGACCCCGCTAATGCTGCGAATAGTCAATCAGCCGCTTAAATAGCGGGGAAAGTCACCGTGACCTCAAAGCCGCCCTGGGGTCGATTCGTTAACGCCAGTCGGGCAGAGTGCGTCGTTGCAATTTGTTCCACAATGGCCAGCCCTAATCCGCTTCCAGGCGTATGTTTGTTGTGGCGGAAAAAGCGCTCCGTCAATTTGGAAAGCTGCGCTTCCTCCACGCCGGTACCCTCATCGCTAACCGTTAACGTTACTTGGCGCGTGTCAGCCGTTAGTGCAACGGTTATAACGCCTCTATAGGCCATGCTGCCACCCGCATGCACGCTGGCATTTTCGATGAGATTGGTCACCAACCAGCGCAGCATAATGGGGTCGCCCAAAATGTTAGGTATTGCTTTATGTTGATCAAAGGCGAGTTCTTGGCTTTGTTTATAAATATTAGGGGCAGTCTGGGCACAGGCATCATGGCAAATGGCGATTAAATCGACACTTTCGAGATGAGACGTATCGACTAATTCGCTGCGTGTCTTGGCGTATTTAAGCAGTTGCTTAACGGTATGACTGGCATGTTCAGCGATGCGTTGAATCTCTCGCAGGCTAGTATGAGCGGGTGATTGCGAGGGGTCTTTAAGCGACATTTCCGTTAAAGCGCGAATCTCTGAGACCGGTGTTCTAAGCTGATGCGAGACATCAGCATTGAGCTGCTGAGTGCTTTCAATACTGCGCCGCATACGCTGCATTAAATGATTAATACTCTGGATTAGCGGCAGGATCTCTTTTGGGGCTGCATCATCCAATGCATGCAAGTCATTCGGTGAACGTTGTCGCAAGGCTTGGCTAACCGCGTTAAGAGGTGCTAACCCAAGGTGAATGGCTAAAAGTGCAATTGAAATTGCTAGTAATCCTGTAACGACCATTAATCCTGTGAGCGTTATCATGAAGTCGTTGGTAAGGGTGTGGCGGGCTTCCTTTGATTCGGCGACGACGACTTCAATGTCTACCGGTTCGCCTCCGCGCCGGAACGGAAGGGTGAGCGCAACAGCTCTTAAAGCATTGCCCGCATAATCTACATCATAAAAAATTGGCTCATGCGACGTTTGGGGTGGATCTGTCAAACCGCTAAAGCCTGCGATTATGTCTCCGTCATTTTCTTTAATTCGATAGAAAATTTTTCCTTCACCTCTGCTGCCAAGTGTACTGATGCTGAAATAGTGCATATTGATGCGTAGCTCACCATCCGCTGTGTAAATTCGACGCTCCAGCCGCTGAGCTGCATTAAGTAGCAGGTCATCAAAGGTGGCATTAATTTGGCGAGACAGCAGCAGGTGACTAGAGATCAATGCCAAGATCGCGAGGGCGGTGAAAGGCAGTCCAATCCATAAAAGCAGCCGACTGCGGATCGATTGGCGTTTATTCATAATCAGGGGCTTTCACTTCTTTAGATTCCAGGTAATAGCCCAGGCCGCGTACCGTTTTTAAGCCGAAATCGTAGCCAATTTTTTTACGAATCCGGGAGATGTAAGTTTCCACTGCGGCGTAGCTGACCGACTCATCGGAGGTAGATAGTCGGTCGATAATTTGATCCTTATTAACGAGGCGATTTTGGTTTATCAGCAGGTACTCCATGACTTCTAACTCGCGGCGATGCAACAGCAAGGGTTTGCCATCAAGCCGAAGCTCCATGGCATCAGGTAAAAACTCTAAGCGCCCACACTGCAGCGTTTCTCCGCCAAAGTGCTTGGCACGCCGCACTAACGCACGGGCACGTGCAGTAACTTCTTCCAACGAAAAAGGCTTGCATAGATAGTCGTCTGCGCCCACTTCAAGACCATGTATGCGCTGATCCAGGCTGTCGCGTGCCGAAATAATCAAGACAGGGATCGTATCCTGCTGGTGGCGTAATGTGCGTAGTAGGGAGATGCCATCCAATTCAGGCAGGCCAAGATCCAACACCAACAGGTCGTATCCGCCCTGTTCAAGCATATGGAGTGCTTTTCTGCCATCGTCGGCGACATCAATGCTAAAGGCAGCCTCGCTAAGTGTGGCTGCAATAGAGTTGGCTAAATTAACGTTGTCTTCTACTACAAGCGCCTTCATAAGCAGTCCTGTTGTTATCCCTCCGGCTGGTACTTATACCCTACGCCATAGACAGAACGGATGATCTCCAGCTCCGGAAGCGCTTCGTGGATCTTCTTGCGCAGCTTTTTGATGTGGCTGTCTACGGTGCGCTCCGAGACGATGCGGTTGTCGCGATACATGTGATCCATCAGCTGTTCGCGGCTGAAGATACGTCCTGGCGCCTGCATCATCACCCGCAGCAGTTGAAACTCCACCGCCGTTAGGCCTAAATCCTGCCCGTGGGCGAGCGCCTGCCAGCCATCTTCGTTTAATACCACCGCTGCGTTTTGCACCTCGGCTGGGGCATCGGCCGCCGCTTGGCTACGGCGTAGTACCGCTTTGACCCGTGCGACGACTTCCCGGGGGCTGAATGGCTTGCAGATGTAGTCATCGGCACCCAGCTCTAGCCCCAGCAAGCGATCCACCTCTTCTACCTTGGCGGTGACCATAATGATCGCAATGGTCGGCCACTTTTGACGAATTTCCCGGCTTAGGGTGAGGCCATCTTTGCCTGGTAGCATGATATCGAGCAGCACCAAAGCGGGGGAGTGTTGCTCCAGCCACGGCATTACCTCATCGCCATGGCCTAAGGTCGTCACCTCAAAACCATGAGTGGTTAAGTAGTCCGTCATTAGGCGGGCAATCTTCGGTTCATCCTCAACAATCAGTAAAGAGGCAGCATCAGACATAGCGGTAGACTCGCTTAACAGTGAACGTAAAAGCAGGGCGTAACGGTTCTTGTACTATCAGTTTTGGTGACACTAATCCCGGAAATATTAATCAGCAGCCAACAGCGGAAAACGTAGCGTCCAGCGTAGCCCACCTAGCGTTGAGCTAGAGGGCGTCAGCGTTGCGCCGTGGGCATTAACCAGGGCGCTGGCAATTGAGAGTCCTAAACCGCTGCCGCCACTGGCACGGCTGCGCGAGCCTTCAACGCGATAGAGCCGCTCGGTCAAGCGGGCTAATTCACCTTCCGGCACGCCTGGCGTACTGTCTTCCCAGATGACTACGGCCATTCCCTGCTGAGCGGTAAGCGTGACGCGTAGCTCTCCCGGCGGCTGGGTATAAGCGCAGCTGTTATCCAACAGGTTGTTCCACAGCTGGCGCAGGCGTTGGGCATCGCCACGAATCATAATGCCAGGCTCGATCTGTTCGGTCAGCGTTAAACCGCTTTCGACTAACCAGCGGTCGGCGTCGGACAGGCGGCTGGCAAGGCAGTCGCTAAGATCCATCGGCGCCAGCTGAATATCCAGCGCGCCAGCATCGCTTTGCGATAGCAAGCGTAAATCCGCCACTAAACGCTCTAGCTGCCCCACTTCCTGGGCGAGGGAGCTAAGGTTCTCCTGATTCAATGGACGAATCCCATCCTGCATGGCTTCGATTTCGCCGCGCAGCACCGCCAGCGGCGTGCGCAGCTCGTGGGCGGTATCAGAAACCCAGCGGGCGCGGGCATCGCGGCTGGCCTCCAGCGTTGCCGCCAATACGTTGAAGTCGCGTGCCAGGCGCGATAGCTCATCGCGACCGCGTTCAGGCAGTCGAGTGCGATAGTCGCCCTCGGTAAGCCGCAGCGTGGCGCCCGCCAGTGCCCGAGTGCGTCGCCCCAGCCACCAGGAGAGCCCGCCTGCCAGTAGCAGTGAGGCAACGCAGAGTGATATCACGATAAGCACCAAGTTACGCTGTTGGCGCTCAAGGAAGCGGCTCTCCATACGCTCCATCATTTCTCGGGGGGGCCGAAAACCCAACGAGCCGATATCGGTATCGCCGCTGCGAAGGGTTAGCCAATGCCAACTGCCCGAACCTTCGCGCCCGCTCCTGGGGAGCACCACAAAACGGCCATCCGCTGCGCGCAGGGTGAAGTCCCGCGCCTCACCGAGTGGCGAAGGGCGGTCACTATGCTCCTGACCCAGTTCAAAGCGGACAATATACGGCCAGCGTTCCGGTGACTGCTCCAGCCATCCCCAGCTCTGCTGGGTTTCCCAGCGAGTCACGAGGCCGTCAGCCAGCAGTGTGGCACGGCGTTCCTGGGCCTGGTTGAGGTAGTCGAGAAAGCCGCGGTCAATACTGTACGAGACAGCAAGAAACATACTCGCTGAGATCGCTACATTGACGCTGAGAATAATCACGAACAGCTTGAGCCCCAGCCGAGAGGGGCGCCATTGACGTATGGCTGTGAGCAAGGCCATCAGTGGGCTCCTTCTTCTTGGCTAGGGTTTTTATCTAGTGTCGGTTGGCGTGGCGCGCTGAGCCGCTCGCGAACATTCTCCATGCCTAAATAGAGGCAGGGCACCAGGATCAGCAGTATCACTGTGGCGAAAAGCATACCGAAGCCGAGCGAGATCGCCATGGGGATCATAAAGCGCGCTTGTCTGGACGTTTCCAAGATCATCGGTGCCAGACCTAGAAAGGTCGTCAGCGTGGTCATCATTATCGGGCGTAAGCGGCGGGTGGCTGCTGCCACAATGGCTTCCCGGGCGGCCATGCCCTCACGGCGTTTGCGGTTGGCGTAATCAATCAGCACCAAGGCGTCGTTAATGACCACGCCTGAGAGCGCCAGCATACCCAGCAGGCTAATGATGGATAGCCCGAAGCCCATGATCATATGTCCAGCGACGGCACCAACAATGCCAAAGGGGATCGCGGCCAGCACCAGCAGTGGTTGTAGGTAGCTTCTAAAAGGGATCGCCAGCAGTGCATAGAGCGCGGCAATCATTAACCACATGGAAGTTCTTAGCGTGGCTAAATTGTCGGCGGTATCCTGCTGACGGCCACCCATGCTGACTTCCAACCCCGGCCAGGTCGCTTCCAGACTGGGAAACTCCTCTTCCTGGAGCGTGGCGAGCACTTGATTGATGGCCACATCGTTTTCCGAGTCAGCGGTAACGGTAATAATCCGCCGCCCGTTAATGCGTTCAAGGCTGCTAGAGGCTTGGCTGATGGTAATGTCGGCCACTCGCGATAGCGGTACACTCAGCCCATCAGGTGTGCGCACCGGCATGCGGTAGAGCTCATTCAAACTGTCGCGGGTGTCGGTGGGTAAACGTACCTCAACGCTGATTTCGCTGCGCCCCACGTACTGTTCAAGCGCGGTGGCGCCCTGGAGTGGCCCGCGCAGGGCTTGGGCTAGATTATTACCCGTGAGCCCCAAGGCGCGGCCTTCGGCAGAAAGACGCATTTCTAACTGCGGTTTACCGTCACCAAGGCCGCTGTCGATATCTGTGAGGCCATAGCCGCCCAGCGTTTCCGCTAAGCGTTCGGCGGCGGCTTCCAGCACCTGAGTATCCGGGTGCGAAAGACGTAGGCTGAGTGCCGCGCCGCTACCGGGCCCGCCGACATCGGCTTCAAAACGAACCGACTGGGCGCCGAGTAAATCGCCGGTGAGATCACGCCACTCCCGGGCGATACGCGAGGGTGGCCACGCTTCCAGGCTCTCGCTGGCAATATCCAAACGCACTTCCAAACTTTCGCCATCTAAGCGGCTGCGTGAGCTGCTGAAGCTAAGTGTCTCTTCGCGCTCGCTGAGGGCATCGGCGGCGTCGAGCAACTGTTGGCTAAGCTCGCGGCTAACGTTGATATTGCTACCAATGGGCAGGGTGACCGTGGCCTGCACCTGATCCGATTCGACCCGTGGCATCAGGGAAAAGCCCAAACGCCCACTCATCGCCCAGGAGAGCGCGATCAACAGAATCGCGATGCCCAGCGAAACACTGAGCAGGCGCTGATTGAGGGCGCGTTGCAGGAACGGTTCGAACTGGTGATAAGTAAAGTGGTGCAGGCCCCCCTGAAGGCGCTGGCGCAGTGCTTCAAGGGGACGCTGCCACGCCGGGGTTTGGCGCGGTTTGCGACTATGCGCCAGGTGAGCGGGTAGAATCACCAAGGCTTCCAGCCAGGAAATCAAGAATACCGTCACCACCACTACCGGCACGGTGGCAAAAATTAGCCCCAAAAAGCCGGGTAAAAATAGCAGCGGCAGGAAGGCGACGATATTGGACAGAATCGCAAAGGTTAGCGGCGTGGCAATTTCGCTGGCACCTTTGACCGCCGCATCGCGCAGTGAGTAACCCTCTTCCCGGTAGCTGTAGATATTCTCACCAACGATAATGGCGTCATCTACCACGATCCCCAGGGCGATAATAAAGGCGAACATCGACATCATATTGAGCGAGACGCCGATCCAGGGCAGAAACAGCATGGCACCCAGGAACGCCGTTGGAATGCCCAGGGTGACCCAGAACGCCAACCGCGCTTCCAAAAATAGCGCCATGAGTACCAATACCAGCGCTAGCCCCATCCAGGCGTTTTTTAACAGCAGGCTAAGACGATCTTCGTAAACTTCTGAGCTGTCGCGGGAAATATCCAGGCTGACGCCTTCTGGCATACCTGCGCGTAGGCGCTCAAGCTCACCGTTGACCGCTTCCGAAATACTGGTCGGGGTTTGATCACCAATCTGGTAAACATCCACAGAGAGACCGGGCTGGCCGTTATAAAACTCCTCTCGGTCGGTTTCGGCAAAGCCATCGCTGACTCTGGCGATCTCTCCCAGGGTAATCGGCGCCCCCTGGGTGCTGGTCAGAATCGGCAGCTCGGCAAAGGCCTCGGCGCTGTTACGCCGCCCCTGATAGCGAATCAGCCACTCACCTTCTTCCGTTGTGAGCTGGCCACTAGCAAGATCAAGGGCTTCTTCGGCAATGCGGTTGGCAAGTTCCTGGTGATCAAGGCCATAGCGCTCGATGGCCTCTTCGTCCAAGTGGACTTGAATCTCTCGCTCGCGGTTGCCGGATAGCTCCGCACGGGAGATGCCGGGAGTGGCTTGCAGTTCACCGCGCACGTCTTCGGCCGCGTTGTGCAGTGCTTCCAGACCGACTTGGCCGTAAACCTGTAGGCTCAACACGCTGCGGGAGCGCCCCGCGAGGGTAAAGTGCGGTGGATCGGCAGCGCTGGGGAGAGTTGTGATGGCGTTCACCGCCTGCTGGATATCCTGATAGGCGCGCATCACATCCACACCATCAATCAGCGTTGCGTTGACGCTGGCACTGCCTTCGCTGGCCGTCGCGGTCAGCTCGTCGATGCCCTCTACATCGGCAATCGCGGCTTCCACCGGTAGCAGCAGGCTCTGTTCCACATCCTCCGGCGTGGCGCCAGGGTAGCTGATAGTGACTTGCACGACTTCGATGTCGAATTCAGGGAACACTTCCTTCTTAATCGCTAGCGACGCCATTAGGCCGCCGACGATAAACAGCACCATCAATAAGTTGGGGGCTACCCCGTGATCTACCATCCAAGCCAATGGGCCGCGTGGTACCTTCATGATTCATCTCCCGGTCCATCTCCTGCTTGAGCCGGGGTGTCGTTGGGGTGACGAATGCGCACTAGCTGGCCTTCTCTGGGCTGGGCCAAGCCCGCAGTGACGACCTGCTGGCCGGTTTCCAAGCCGCCACGAATCAAAGCATCATCTTCCCCGCGATAAGCCAGGGTGACCGGCGTTCGGCGTAAACGATTCTCTTCATCTACCCGCCACGCTACGTCACCCGGGCGGAGAGCCGCAGAAGGTAGTGAAATAAGCTGCTCCTGAATAGCCGGTTGAAAAGAGGCGCGCAGGACATCGCCCAGGCGCAGGGCAGGGCCGTCGGTCTCTAGGGCGAGTGGGTCGTTAACCGCAATCAACAGCTGCGCCTGCAGGCCATTCTCTTCAAGGCTGGGTAGCATTGAGACCAGGAGTCCTTCGCGTGTGGCGCCTTCGGGCCAGCCGCGGCTGGTTAACGTAACGCTGCTACCCGCTTCCAGCCACTCCGTCCACTCGCTGGGAAGCGAGGCGCGCACCCAAAACTGCTCAACGCCCACCAAGTGGACTACTTCTGTACCCTGACTGAGCAGGCTGCCGGCGCCGACCAGGCGCTCTTGCACCATGGCCCGCCAGGGAGCAGTGAGAGTGGCGCGTTCCACATTCAGCGCCGCTTGGTCGCGGGCCACCCGTGCTTGGGTGACTTGGGCCTGTGCTTGGCGCAGCTGCGGTTCACGTAGTACCAGTGACCGCCGCTCTGCTGAGAGCTGACGACCAAAAGATTCGTACTCGCTGCGGGCGCGTTGCTGCTCCGCCTGCTCTAGCGCCAGCTGCGCTTGAGCATTGGACAACTGCGCCTCAGCATCTTCAAGGCTCAGGGCCAAGTCGGCTTGGTCTATATAGGCTACAGGGGCCTGCTGCTCGACCACCTGACCGGGCACAACGTTATCAGCAAAACGCTCCAATTGGCCCGCTACTCGGCTGGCCAGCATCGTCTCCTGCTCTGCTTCAACACGCCCAAAAGCGTACAGGTTGGGTGCCTGGGAACTGGCATTCACCGTGACAACGTCTACCACACTAGGCAGAGGCTCTGGCGGTGGGGTACGCTCTATACGCGGTGGTTGAGTAATGATCCACCAAGCAAGGGCCAATGTGGTAATAAGAATCAATAATGCGACCACAGCACCCAAACGAATGCGGCCATGTTGATTCGTAGCGTAATAGCGAGAAAGAGTCATTACCGCGCGTCATCCATTGGGAGCGAAAATTCCAGAAAAATAAGCGTATGATGCTAGGGTTTGTACGAAAAGTCGCCGAGCGAAGGCTAGATAAGGCAAAAATCAACGAAAAAAGGATCGGATTCGCGTGCGAATTTACGGGTGTAAATGAACATTTTGATCGGACTCGCGCACGAGTTGATTTTTAACGCCGTATTGGCGAGCGCAGGCAGTTTTCGTACAAAGCCCAGCATCGCGCATTGTTAAGCAGCCATTAGTCAAAAAATGTGCAAATAACATGCAACTGCCACTTAACCAGGCTTTCTTACAGCTAGATTTTCTTACAATTGGGTTCTCTTACAAATTGGCTTTCATTCACTTGGCTTTCTCTCACTTGAAAGCAATAGACTGACTGGTCTACTTTAGGCATATGAAAAATACTGCAACGCGCGACAAATTAATCGATAGCGGCGCCCAGCTGATTAGTCAGCAAGGCTACAACGCAACGGGCATTAATGCCGTTTTAAAAACCTGCGGTGTGCCTAAAGGCTCTTTCTATCACTACTTTTCCAGCAAAGAAGATTTCGGGTTGGCGGTGATCGAGCGTTTTGCCGCCAGCTATGATGAAACGTTGATGGCGCTGCTGGAAGATAATGACACGCCGCCGCTTGAGCGTCTAAAACGTTACTTCGCGGCTGGCCGTGAGCATATGCACGAGTGCGACCACGCCACGGGCTGTTTGATTGGCAACCTTGGCCAAGAGCTTTCGGGGCAGAGCGATACCTTCCGCGATGCGCTAAATCTAGTCTTTCAGCGCTGGGAGCAGCGTTTTGTGCGCTGCCTGGAAGATGCCCAGGCGCGGGGAGATATTGCCACCCATTCGCCCCCAGAAGCGCTCGCCAGCTTTATTCTTACCGGCTGGGAAGGCGCTATACTACGCGCCAAGACGTTGAAATCCGTCGAGCCCATGGAACACTTTGAAAAGATTCTGTTCCAGCAAGTGCTGGTGCCTTCCTCTTAACGCTTACCTACTTAAACATCCGTGCTCTAGTGACGAGCTCTGAAGTGATGCTCATCAGCGGCCACATCGTTTCGAGTGGCGGCTATTAGAGCGTCATCAAGTGAAGGGTCGTCCAGTGTTATTAAACCGCACTGTGCCAGCGCTTCGCGCAGGCTGACCTGTTCATCCAGGCGTTGATACACCACCCGCACACAACAGGGCATGCGTTCACTGTTATCCGCCACGCCTATTTTTAAGCCGGTCAAACGCGTCACTTGGCTCTGAAAACTCGGAAACAGAATCGTCTGAGTGATTTCATGGCCGTTAAGGGTTTCGTGGTCGACCAAAAAGAGTCGATCAGCAAGCTTAACCGCGGTACCTACATAACGATTGTGACACGGGCGGGAGCCGGGCGTGGTCTGCATCCGCTCGGTGCGCTGATAGACCACGCCACCTTCCCGTGCTTCCAGGCACACCAAAGTTCGCATTAACTGCCCCGGTCGCGACATTGAGTGATAAAGCTCAAAGTAACGGCCAATATAGCGCTCCATGCCTTCGCTGCCGCGCTGAACCAGCGCGTTAGGCCAAGGCAGCGTTGCTGGAGTTGCTTCTCTATTGAGCTGGCCGGTTTGTACCAGAGCACGAAAATCATGATGGGGTAGCGCGATATCCTCAGTGGTGACGCCGAAAAAGTGGCAAATGCGCTGAAGAGCGGCGTGGCTGGGGCGGTAGCGCCCACTCAGGTAGCGGTTAAACTGAGCACGGTTGATCGTTAAACGCCGACAAACCTCTGCAATAGACGGGTAGTAGCTGCAGAGCAGGCGCAGGTTGGCCACAAAATCGTCATGCATGGGGTGACTCGATTCTCTTGGTGTCGTGGCTGCCTAATGTGATGGTTCACGCCTCAGAGTGCAACGGCCTTGTGCCAGGGCCGTCGCGCCCATTAAGCAATTTTTTGTTTAAAAACCTTCCAAGACCAGTTTGCCGATCGTGCGGTTGCTCTCAATAAGTGCGTGCGCGCGTTTTAGATTCTCAGCATTAATGGGGCCTAACACCTCGCCTAAGGTGGTTGTTAGCCTTCCATCATCGACCATGGCTGCCACTTCTGTGAGCAGATCGTGCTGCTTGGCAAGATCGTCGGTGGTGAATAACGGGCGGGTAAACATCAGCTCCCAATGCAGCGAAAGGCTTTTCACTTTGAGCTTCCGCACATCGATCAGTTCCGGGTCATCAATCAGTGCCAATTTGCCCTGAGGCTTAAGGGCTTCAACAATGGCCTCAAAGTGGTGATCGGTTTGGTTAAGGCTGATCACCATATCCACCCCGTCAAAGCCTGCCACTTTAAGCGCCTGATCAAGTGGTTGGTGGTGGTCAATCACTGCGTCCGCGCCTAGCGACTTCACCCAGGATTGGCTTTCGGGCCGAGACGCCGTACCAATAACAGTAATATCGGTGAGCTGTTTGGCAAGTTGCACAAGGATTGAGCCCACGCCCCCCGCTGCGCCAATCACCAACAGGCTTTTGCCTTGGGTATCGCGCATGCCCAGCTCTAGCCGGTCAAACAGCAGTTCCCAAGCGGTAATGGCGGTTAATGGAAGCGCAGCGGCTTCAGTGTCAGAAAGGCTTTTTGGCGCTAGGCTGGCGATGCGCTCATCGACCAGTTGAAACTCGGCGTTAGAGCCTTGGCGAGCAACGTTACCCGCATACCACACCCGGTCACCTGGCTGAAAACGCGTAACGGCGCTGCCAACGGCATCCACAATGCCCACAGCATCGTACCCAAGTACGCGCGGCTCGCCGGTTTTCGGCAAGGCGCTGTTGCGCACTTTGGCATCAACGGGGTTTACGGAAATGGCGCTAACCGCAACACGAATATCGTGGGCTTCTGGTGTTGGGATCGGTAACTCAATCTCTTGAAGTGCATCAGGATGATCAATAGGCAGACTTTGGGTAAAGGCAATCGCTTTCATAATGGGGAGTCTCGTGAGTTGTCGTTGCGCCATCATGCCTGGATGTTGTTTTGCTAAAAAGAGGGGTAATCTTGCTAACAGTTTCTAATAAATTTTGAAGATAGCAGGCGCCAGGGGGTCTAATGCGTGTCGATGATCTAAAAGTGCTGACCTATGCCGCCGAGCACGGCAGCCTTTCTGCCGCTGCGCGGGAGTTAGCGATTACTCCAGCGGTGGCCAGTGTGGCCATCAAACGTTTGGAAGATGCGCTAGGCACGCGGCTATTGGTGCGCTCTACCCGCAGTTTGCGGCTAACCACCGCGGGCGCACACTACCTTGTGCACGCTAAAGCGGCGCTCAATGCTCTCAACCAAGGCGAGAAAGAACTTCACCGCGAGCGCCAAGAGATCGCTGGAGAGCTCAGTCTTGCCATGCCTTCCGACCTGGGTCGCAATGTGCTGCTGGGCTGGTTGGACACCTTTATGGCCCAGCACCCGCAGTTGCATTTACGCCTGCGAGTAAGTGACCGCGTGAGTGATCTGTTCCGCCAACCCGTAGAAATCGCCCTGCGATACGGCGTTCCGGAAGACTCCAGCCTCGTCGCATTGCCGCTTAAAAGCGATAACTATCGCGTGGTATGTGCCTCTCCAGACTATATTACGCGTCATGGCAGTCCTGCTTACCCCGACGATTTACACCAGCACAACTGTCTGTGTTTCGTGCTTGGCGAACGTGTTCATAACCAGTGGAAGTTCGGGAGTGACAACATCAACGTAAAAGGCAATCGGGTGAGCGACGATGCCGATTGTGTGCGGCGCTGGGCATTGGCTGGCGAGGGCATTGCTTACAAGTCACGGCTAGACGTTGAAGAAGATCTTCGCAATGGTCGCCTAGTGGCAATGCTGGAGGAGTTTCCCTGCGAGCCAACGCCGCTTTACCTTGTGTGCCCTCATCGCCTTTCATTGACGCCTGCCGTGATAGCGTTAAAAGACTTTCTTATTCAGCAGTTAAAAGGTTACAGCCGCTAGCGACTGAGGTCAGGGTTTAACATCAACTTGTATTGCGAATCACTGATATAGGCGTTTATAAAAGGGTTACGCGATTACGTTGTGTTAGTTACATTGCCAGCAGACCAGGAGAACACCATGTTTCATGGGTTTGAAAAACAAACACGCCACGTTAATGGCGTCGAGATCGCTTTTCGAATGGGTGGCAGAGGCCCAGCACTGCTACTGCTTCATGGCCACCCTCAGACCCACGTGATTTGGCACAAAGTGGCAGAAGAACTTGCCCCATATTTCACCATTATCGCCGCGGATCTGCGCGGATACGGTGACAGCAGTAAACCCGACGATGATCCTGAGCATCTAAATTACTCCAAGCGCGCTATGGCGCAGGATATGGCTGAGCTAATGAGCGCGCTGGGTTTCGAGCGTTTTAAAGTGCTGGCCCATGATCGCGGCGCGCGGGTCGCCCACCGTTTAGGTGTTGACCACGCTGAACGCGTAGAGCGCATGGTGCTATTGGATATCGCCCCGACGCTTGCCATGTATCGCGGCACCAACGAGGCCTTTGCACGCAGTTACTGGCACTGGTTCTTCTTGATTCGGCCTCAGCCGCTGCCGGAAATGCTGATCCAGAGCGATCCCGCCCAATATCTGAAAAGCGTAATGGGTGCCCGCAGTGCCGGTATGGCGCCTTTCTCCTCAGAAGCCCTGGCCGAATATGAGCGCTGCTTGTCGCTCCCCGGTACCGCCACCGGCATTTGCGGCGACTACCGCGCCAGCGCCACGATTGATTTAGCGCACGATCAGGCAGATATCGACGCGGGTGTAAAACTCACCTGCCCGATAAAAGTGATGTGGGGCGCTGAAGGCGCTATTGAAGCCTGCTTCGATACTTTAAGCGAGTGGCAAAAAGTCGCCACCGATGTAGACGGCAAAGCGCTGCCTTGCGGCCACTACATCGCTGAGGAAGTTCCTGAAATGCTGCTTGAGGAAGCGCTGTCGTTTCTATGCAAGAAAGGATGACAATAGTGTTTAGATAAACCGATCATAGCCTGGCGGCAGATCGGTTTATTTATTTCCGTCTTTAACGCTCGATACTGCTAACAATAAGCGCCGCATTGACGCCACCAAAACCGAATCCGTTGCACAATACATGCTTAGTGATGTGCTTATGATGAGTCGCCGTGACGAAGGTTAAATCCTGCATATCATCATCGCAGTGCTCAAGATTGATGGTAGGCGGAAGTTGCTGCGTATTGGCTGCCAATACAGAGAAAATACTCTCTATGCCCCCTGCTGCGCCTAAGAGATGGCCTGTGGCGGCTTTCGTTGCCGAAATCGGGATGGCGGGCAAGCGCTCGCCGAATACATTACGCAATGAGGCAATTTCAGCCCGGTCGCCAACGGGGGTCGAGGTAGCGTGGGCATTGATATGGTCAATAGCATCAGTGGTAAGGTTCGCCATGCCTAGCGCTGCTTGAATCGCTGCTGCTGCGCCAGCCCCATCTTTTGGGCCTGCCGTTAGATGATAGGCATCTGCGCTGGTGCCGTAGCCGCTAATCACCGCTAACGGCGTTGCACCCCGCGCGACCGCATGCTCAAGCGTTTCGATCACCATAACGCCAGCGCCTTCTCCCATCACAAAACCGTTACGGGCTTTATCAAAGGGTCTGGACGCGCGTTCAGGGTTGTCTGCTTCTGTGGAAACGGCCTTTAGAGCGTTAAAGCTGGCCAGTGAAAGCGGGTCAATACACGCCTCGGCGCCGCCGACGAGGGCTACATCAGCTTCTCCATTGCGTATGATGCGCATACCGTCGCCAATGGCCTGTAGCCCTGCCGCGCAAGCTGTAACCGGGCATCCCAGAGGGCCTTGAAAGCCATAGCGAATGGAGAGATTGCCAGCCGCCAAATTGGCTAGAAAGGCGGGCACCGTGAAGGGGGAAAGTTTGCGATAGCCTCGCTCGGCAAGGGTTTTTTGGGCTTGAGTAATGGTAGGGAAGCCGCCAATGCCGGAACCAATAATGGTGGCCGTTCTGCGTTTCTGAGCCTGCTCAACGGGAAACCAGTTGGCCTGTGACAGTGCCTCTTTGGCTGCCGCCAATGCGTAGAGGCTGAACAAGTCCATTTTGCGCTGCTCTTTGGGATCGGCTATCTCATCCAGGTCAATACCGCCGCTGGGGTCATGGCTAATGCTCGGCACCACCCCGGCAATTTTGATCGGGATATTACTTGTGTCAAAGCGGTCAATGGTGCTGATGCCAGACTGACCGTTAACCAGTCGCTGCCAACTTGTGTTGACGCTGTTGCCTAGCGGGCTGACCATACCCATGCCAGTAATCACGATAGGTGAGTGCATAGTGACTCCTGAGTTATTGATATGGTCACCCTAGCAATGGGCAATATATGATCAAGATAATATTTAGGCTTTGTACGAAAACTGCCTGCGCTCGACAATACTGCGTTAAAAATCGCCTCGAAATGCTCATTTACACCCCGTAAACTCTGCTTTCTCGTTGATTTTTGCCTTGTCTAGTCTTCGCTCGCCGACTTTTCGTACAAACCCTAGCTGACGTATGACGAGGTAGATATGCCTTATCCCAAGAGCCATAAATCGAAAACCAAAGAGCGCATTTTGGCTTCGGCGACGGAGCTATTCAGCCGCAATGGGTTTCAAAAGGTATCGATTGGCCAGATCATGAAGCTAGCCAAGATGACGCATGGCGCTTTTTATGCACATTTCGCTTCCAAAGAGGCCCTTTACAATGAGTCTGTTCGCCTGACCATTGATAACAGCCGGGCGGCTAGGCTGGTAAAAGGGCCGCTTTCGTTACAACACCTGACCGAATTAGTCGCCAACTACTGCAATCTCCAGGAGCTGGAAGCTAAGCATAAGCCGGGGCCTGAAGCGGTACTGTTCAACGAAATAGGCAGTGAAAAAGCAGAAATCCGCACCCTGTTTGAAGCGTCATATATGAGTATGAAAAAGATGCTTGAAACGCGATTGATAGCGCTGAGTAAGCTGAAACAACTTCCCTTTGCCGATGACCGCAAAGCGATTGCTGATAAATCCCGGGTCATATTGGCCTCCTTGGTAGGGGCCGTCGCCATTGCCAAAAGTTTGCCGGGGGAGGTGGAGCGAAAGCAGGTGTTGGTAGCCACACAACGCCAGATTTTGCTGATGCTCGGGGTCAGCGAAGCTGAGGCGGAGCGTATGATGCAAGCTCAATAGTGCGTGAAGAGAACCCCGAGTTGCTGCTGTAGTAAGAACAACCATTTTTGCACGACATGTGGTAGATGATTTGGGAGACTGACCAAGACGAAGCGGGTAAAAAACTGGATAATGGGCCGCAATTCGCCTACTGCCCACTGCTAGGCAAACTCATTGCTCCGGATGCCCGCTCATGGAAATCAAAGTTAACTATCTCGACAACCTCCGCCTGGAGGCCAAGTTCGATGATTTTACGGTTATCTCCGACCAGCCGATTCGCTATAAAGGTGACGGCTCGGCACCGGGGCCGTTTGACTACTTCCTGGCATCGTCTGCCATGTGTGCGGCCTACTTTGTAAAGGTGTACTGCAACGCCCGTGATATTCCTACCGAAAATATTCGTCTTTCCCAGAATAATATCGTCGATCCGGAAGATCGCTATAAGCAGATTTTCAAAATCCAGGTCGAGCTGCCTGAAGATATTTCTGAAAAAGACCGCCAGGGCATTCTGCGCTCCATTGACCGCTGCACGGTCAAGAAAGTGGTGCAAACTGGCCCTGATTTCCAAATCGAGACGGTAGAAAACATCGATGAGGACGCCCAGGCGCTGCTGATGGGCGCACCGGAAGGCGGCAGTACCTACATCGAAGGTAAAGACCTGCCGCTGGAGCAGACCATTGCCAATATGAGCGCGATCCTTGCTGACCTGGGCATGAAGATCGAAATCGCCTCCTGGCGTAATATCGTGCCTCATGTTTGGTCACTGCATATTCGCGATGCGGCCTCCCCCATGTGCTTTACCAACGGCAAAGGCGCGACCAAAGAGAGTGCGCTGTGTTCGGCGTTGGGCGAGTTTATCGAACGTCTGAGCTGCAACTTCTTCTATAACGACCAGTTCTTTGGCGAAGAGATGGCGGGCAGCGCCTTTGTTCACTACTCCAATGAGAAGTGGTTCAAGCCGGGCCCGAACGATGAACTGCCTGCGGAAATCCTCGACGAGCACTGCTTGGCGATCTATAACCCGGAAGGCGAGCTGTGCGGCTCAAACCTGATCGATACCAACTCGGGTCGCGAAGACCGGGGCATTGTCTCGCTGCCTTATGTGCGTCAATCCGATGGCGAAACGGTTTACTTTCCTTCCAACCTGATCGAAAACCTGTTCCTGAGTAACGGCATGAGCGCGGGCAATACCCTAGTAGAAGCTCAGGTACAGTGCCTCTCGGAAATCTTTGAGCGGGCGGTAAAACGGGAAATCCTCGAGCAGGAGTTGGCTCTGCCGGATGTGCCGCAGGAGGTGCTGGCGAAATACCCCAGCATTGTCGAAGGTATTAACGCTTTGGAAGCTCAAGGCTTTCCGGTGTTGGTGAAAGATGCCTCCATGGGCGGGCAGTTCCCGGTCATGTGCGTGACCTTGATGAACCCGCGCACCGGCGGCGTGTTTGCTTCCTTTGGCGCCCACCCAAGCTTTGAAGTAGCGCTGGAGCGCAGCTTGACCGAGCTGCTCCAAGGCCGCAGCTTCGAGGGCTTGAATGATCTGCCGCTACCCACCTTTAATTCGCAAACGGTTGCTGAGCCGAACAACTTCGTTGAGCACTTTATCGACTCGGTGGGCGTGGTCTCATGGCGCTTCTTTAGCGCCAAGTCTGATTTTGAGTTCAGCGAGTGGGACTTCTCCGGCAGCAACGAGGAAGAAGCCGAGACGCTGTTCGGTATCTTTGAAGAGCTGGGTGCCGAAGTGTATATGGCGGTACACGAAGACCTGGGAGCACCGGTGTGCCGTATCCTTGTGCCGGGCTACTCCGAAGTTTACCCCATCGAAGATCTGATCTGGGATAACACCAATAAGGCGCTGGATTACCGCGAAGATATTCTCAACCTGCACCGCCTCGACGACGATCAGCTCACCGACCTTGTCGAACGGCTGGAAGAGAGCCAGATGGATGACCACGCCGATATCATCACCCTGATTGGTATCGAGTTTGATGAAAACACCGAGTGGGGCCAACTGACCATTCTAGAACTGAAATTGCTGGTCTACCTGGCGCTACAGCGCCATGAAGAGGCGCTGGACTGTGTGCAGATGTTCCTGCAGTACAACGACAACACCGTCGAGCGCGGCCTGTTCTATCAAGCAGTGAACGCGGTGCTGGAAATTGTGCTGGATGATGAGCTGGAGCTTGAAGATTATCTGCATAACTTCCAGCGCATGTTCGGCGAAGCCACCATGGTGGCGGTGGTTGGTTCAGTGAGTGGCGAGGTACGTTTCCACGGCCTAACGCCCACTAACATGCAGTTAGAAGGCCTAGAGCGCCACCAGCGCTTGATTGAAAGCTATAAAAAGCTCCACGCTGCTCGGGCGGCAAAAGCGGGCATCTAAGCATTATCCAAAAATGATGGTCGTTAACTGCTGGCGTTACGGCGCCAGTAGAGAAGCCAGTTTGCTCCGTACAGTCGGTCTAATCAGCAGAGTGGAACCAGGATTGGTGACTGAGGAATTCGATTAACTCGCTGCGAAACAGCTTGGCCCGCGCTGAAAGGCTTCGCCGGTAGGGCCATACCAGGAAAATTTCCCTGTTGAGCCCCTGCCACTCAGGCAGTACTCGGATTAACTCCCCCGTTTGTAGGCTGTTGGCCACCATGCTGGTAGGCATCAAGGAAACGCCGGCGCCCGATTGGGTGAGATTCAGCACAATACTCATGTCGTTACTGATGTGAAAATGGCTTTTGCGGCAAGTGTACTGACTGCCTTCCCTGTGCGTGAGATGCCAGTCGCTAAACATTTTGGCGGCCACGCTGGGGCACGCTTCTAACTCATCAATCTTACTGGGAAGAGGATGCATCATGGTGGGTGATGCCACCAATATGAACTCTATATAGCCCAGGTATTTCTGGATCAGCGTATCGTCTTTTTGTGGCCCAGAGCGTAGTGCAATATCCGCTTGTTGGCCGCGAATGTCGGCTACGTTGTTGTCCAGCTCGATGGTCAGCGAAATCTCAGGGTAGCGATGGATAAAGTGACGCCAAAATGCATCTAGCGGCCCGCTGCCCAAATTGACCGGCGCCATAATGTTCAACGGCCCGCTTAGGCTATGCAGCGTTTGATCCAGATCCAAAATGCGCTGATCTAGTGCGAGCACCAATTCCTCACATTCGCGGTAGTAGGATTCGCCGTGAGGCGTCAACGTCAACCCCTTGGTTGAGCGATAGAGCAACTCAACGCCTAGCGTTGCTTCTAATGCGCTTATACGCCTCGACACGGTGGCAATAGTCATCTTCAACGATGCCGCCGCAGCCGTGAGACTGCGTTGATTAGCGGCCACGATAAAGATATTTAGGTCATCTAACGAGGGTTTTCGCATTTTGCAATTCTGTAAAATTGATTCTCATATATTGGCATATATTACCGTTATAGATGTTTGTTAATCTACCTGCACTTATACATCATCCTTAGGTACTCTCATGAAACATAGAATTATCTTCGCTATTCTCATGTCGTTTACGCTATCGCTAATTATGTCTGCCTGGGTGACCTACGTGAATATCGGCATGCATGCTGATTTTGTTGGCATCTGGATGCACGCTTGGTTTCTTGCCTGGCCAGCCGCTGGGATCATTGCGTTTATCAGCGGCCCCTTTATCCATAAGTTAGCCCACCGCATTGCCGAGAAGGTCTGACGGCTTGCCTGATGCACTATGGTGCACCCACTGATGCAGCGAGTGCACACAACTGCACCGCTGCGCCAAATTTAATCCTGCCCCACACTTGGTAAAACGTTCTCCGCGGCGCGAATTCCACAAGCGCGATAACAAACGACGCGAATTCAAACATAACGCTAATACAAAAACGCGGAGAGAATCACATGCTCGATATGCTCAATGACCTCCTGTGGGGGAAGGTTCTACTAGTGCTGCTGGTGGGCGTTGGCATCGGTTTTACCGTTGCGTCCCGCTTTGTGCAGTTTCGTTATTTCGGTGAGATGTTTCGCATCCTCGGTTCCGGCCAAGCCTTTAAGCGCAATAAACACGGCCATTTAAGCTCGTTTCAGGCGCTGGTGCTCTCAGTGGCTGGGCGCGTTGGTGGTGGCAACATCGCCGGCGTAGCGGTTGCGATTACCTTGGGTGGCCCAGGGGCGATTTTTTGGATGTGGTTGGTGGGTTTAATGGGTATGGCCACCAGCTTTTTGGAATGCACCCTGGCACAGACCTATAAAGAAGCCGAAGGTGACGGCACCTATCGCGGCGGCCCCGCGTACTACATTGTTAAAGGGCTGGGTAAGCAGTGGCGCTGGCTGGCAGCGTTCTACTCGGTACTGCTGCTGTTGACCTTCGGTTTTGCCTTTACCGCACTGCAATCCTATGCGGTGGCAACCTCTTTCGGCGATGCTTTTGGCGTACCGGTGCTTTATAGCGGTATTGCCCTGGCGATGCTGGTAGGGCTGATTATTTTCGGCGGTATTAAGCGTATTGCACGTATTTCCGAGGTTTTGGTGCCCTTTATGGCGGTGAGCTATATCGCCATTGCGCTGCTGGTCATCGCCATGAATATTACGGAAATACCTAGCGTGATTGTGCTGATTGTAAAGAGCGCTTTCGGCCTTGAACCACTGATTGGTGGCGGTATTGGCGCGGCAATTATGATGGGCCTGAAGCGTGGCCTGTTCTCTAATGAAGCGGGCTTGGGTAGTGCGCCAAACGTCGCGGCGGTGGCCTATGTGCCGCACCCTGCCAACCAGGGCATCGTGCAGGCGTTTTCGGTATTTATCGATACCGTGATTATCTGTTCCGCCACGGCGTTTGTGATTCTGCTCAGCGGTGCTTATGACCCGACCGTAGGTGCTGGTGTTGAAGGCATCGCCCTGACCCAGGCAGCGCTGGCCGACCATGTGGGCGAATGGGGCCGCACTTTTGTCAGTTTGGCACTGTTGCTGTTTGCGTTTAGCACCATTCTCTACAACTACTACTTGGGTGAGAACAGCCTCAACTTCTTTAGCCGCGACAACCAGAACCTGTTTAACGCCTTCCGCGTTGCCATCGTGCTGTTGGTTTGCTGGGGCGCGACCACTGATTTGGGCACCGTGTTCGGCTTTGCTGATGTCACCATGGGGCTGCTCGCCGTGGTCAACCTGATTGCGCTGATCATGCTGTTCAAGTGCGGCCTGCGCATTTTGAAAGACTTCGATGGTCAGCGTCGGCAGGGCATCAAACAGCCGATTTTTGACGCTAACCAGCACCCAGATCTTGACCTGGATCCAAAAGCCTGGGAGCTAGAGCCTGAAGAGGCCGAAGCGTTAAAGCAGCGCCTGGAAGGCGTGCCTGCGAAGTAAGTATTTATTTAGACGACTGTACTGATTAGGAAAGGAGTGGCCATGCCCCGCGTACTGATGCTCTATACCGGTGGGACTATTGGTATGCAGCCATCGTCACAGGGTTATATACCTTGCGCGGGGCTGGCCGAACGCCTAGCGGCGCATTTGGCATTGGACGATCT
Organism: Vreelandella titanicae; assembly: GCF_014697095.1. Lineage (NCBI taxonomy): Bacteria > Pseudomonadati > Pseudomonadota > Gammaproteobacteria > Oceanospirillales > Halomonadaceae > Vreelandella > Vreelandella titanicae. Next base: position 2,381,619 of record NZ_CP059082.1, read on the forward strand.
TTACCGGCTGCCAGCGTTTGATGTGCTGGAAATGCAGCCGTTGATTGATAGCGCCGAGCTAATGCCAGAGGCCTGGAACCGTTTGGTGGCACAGCTGGAAATCCACTGGTCGTGCTATGAAGCGTTTGTGATACTCCATGGCACCGATACCATGGCGTACAGCGCCGCGGCGCTTTCGTTTATGCTCGGTGCGTTGAATAAGCCGGTGATCTTCACCGGCTCCCAAATTCCCCTGGGTGAGCCAAGAAGCGATGCGCTGAATAATGTGTTCAGCGCGCTGCAGCTTGCGGTTCACCCCGCAACACCTTGTGAAGTAAGCCTGGTGTTTCACGACCGGCTGTTGCGCGGTAACCGAGCCCGCAAGGTGCGCACTCAAGGCTTGGATGCCTTCGACTCACCCAACTTCCCCTGGCTTGCCGAGCTTGGCATTGGTATAAACTTCCCTCAGCCCTCGGCGCTGCTAAGCGGTAAACCGAATTTTGCACCTATTGAGGTGGACGACGAGGCGGTGGCGGTACTGCCGCTGCATCCAGGAATGTCGCTGCGCCGCGCAAAGGCGTTGCTGGCGGATAAAACGCTAAAAGGGCTGGTGCTTTATAGCTACGGGGTTGGCAACCCGCTTAGCTTTGAAGGCGAGCTGCTTGACGCCTTGAAGGCGGCCAGCGAGAGAGGCGTAGCGCTGCTTAACGTCACCCAGTGTGCCCAAGGCGAGGTAGTGCAGGGCGCCTACGCCACCGGTGCCGCACTCAATCAAGCGGGCGTGATTGCCGGAAGTGATATTACCCTGGAAGCCGCTATCGCGAAACTAACCGTACTCATTGGGCAAGGGCTGGTGGGGTCAATGCTGAGCAAGGCATTGAGTGCGCCCATGCGCGGTGAGTGTAGCCGTTAAGCTTATCAGCGGGAAGAAACGCTCAGCGCGGTGACGGTTAGCAAGATGATCCCCATACCGACCATTTGAATAACGCCCAGGCTTTCGTTTAACACCGCTACACCAAACAGGGTGGCGGTAATCGGCTCGACCATGGCAACCATGGAGGCTAGCGCAGGTGCCGCATGCTTGATACCTACCACGTACAGCAGAAAAGATAGTCCAGCGCCGAGAATGCCCAGCGCCACAAACAGCGGCAGCTCCGGAGCGCTGATAACGCTGACAGCCTGGTTAATGTCCGTTGGAAACAGCAGTGCGATGGCTAGCACGGTGAAGGCGACCGAAAGAATTGCCTGAGGACTGCCATGGGGCGCGGCATACTTGAAACCAAAAATGAACGCTGTATAAGAGAGCCCGGCAAGCAGCCCGGTGCCTACGCCAATTAACGAGAGACCACTGGCGCTGATGGCATACAGCTTGGTTAACAGCACAATACCCACCATGACCAGCGCAATGGCCAGCCACTTGGCAGCGGTGGGGCGCTCTAGTTTGAGGGAAAATGAGACGAGGTAGACAAAAACAGGGGCGCAGTACATCAGGGTGGCAGCGACCGCAACGTTGCCATACTCAATACTAAGAAAATAGAACGTAAAATTGCCAGCGACGCCCAGGCCTGCAACCACTGACCAGAACCAAAGCCGCTTGCTGTTTAGGCCGCTATGCCGACGTTGAAGCAGCAGCCACCCAAGTGCGAAGAGAAGCCCTATAAACCCTCGATAAAATGACACGACGGCTGCATCCCAGCCGTCGTCTAACAAAATGCCTGCGATTCCCCCAGATATCCCCCAGCAGAAGGCCGCCAGCGCTATCAATAAACTGCTTGCGCCTGCCATATTTCACCTATCGTCCTTGAGCGGTAAACACTCGGGAGCAACGAATGTTTAAACGCATTTCTACTGCTTAGCGATGGCTCCTGATCTACTGCCTGTAGACCTTAATGCGGCTCCCCTGAAAGGTAGACGCTGAGCCCAGTGAACGAAAGCCAGCTAACACCAGCTATCCAAAAAACCAGTAACACACCGCAATCGCAGTGGTTACTCCCGCCACATCGGCGACCAACGCACAGCCCAACCCGTGGCGAATGCGAGTGATACCCACGGCGCCAAAGTAGACAGCCAGCACATAGAAGGTGGTTTCAGTGCTACCTTGCATAGTGGCCGCGAGTAGCCCGGCGAAGCTGTCTACGCCGAAAGTATCCATGGTTTCGATCATCATGGCGCGGGCGCCGCTGCCAGAAAGCGGTTTCACAAAGGCGGTGGGGAGAGCATCGACAAAGCGGGTGTCCCAGCCAAAGCCTTCTACTATCCAGCGGATACCGCCTAAGCCAGCGTCTAAAACGCCGCTGGCGCGCAGTACGCCGACTGCCACCAGCATGGCGATCAAGTAAGGCAGCAACGTGATGGTAAAGCTCAGCCCCTCTTTTGCGCCTTCAATAAAGGCGTCGTACACCCTCACCCCACGTAACGCCCCGACCACTAAAAACATCATCACGATGCTAAATAGCGTCAGGTTACCGACTAGCGTAGAGGCCGCGGCTAGCGCCTGGGCGGACATGCCTGCCAGCGTGGTTATCAGTAGCCCCAACGCAAGTGCAGCAATCGCTAAATAGGCTAGCACCACGGGCTGCCAGAGTTTTAAGCGCTGCATCAGTGCCACCGCCAAAAGCCCTACCAGGCTGGAGGCGGTTGTGGCCAGCAAAATAGGTAAAAAGACCAGCGTGGGGTCGGCGGCGCCTTGCTGGGCGCGATACATAAAAATCGTTACCGGCAATAGCGTGAGAGAAGAGGTATTGAGCACCAGAAACAGAATTTGTGCGTTGCTGGCGGTCTCACTGCTGGGGTTAAGGCTCTGCAGCGAGTGCATCGCCTTGATGCCAATCGGTGTGGCGGCGTTATCCAGACCCAGGATATTCGCCGCGAAGTTCATGCTGATCAGCCCCATAGCAGGGTGGCCGCGGGGAACCTCTGGCATCAAGCGGCAGAACAGCGGGTCGAGCACCCGTCCAAGCAGGCGAATCAAGCCTGCCTTTTCGGCAATCGAAAGAAACCCCAGCCACAGCGTCATGGTGCCCAGCAGCACCAGGATAATATCAACGCTCACTTCCGCCATGTCGAACAGCGACTGCACCAAGCGGGCAAATACCTCGCTATCGCCGCCAACCAACCACTGCCAGAGTGAGGCCGCGAAGGCAGCAATAAAGAAGCTTAACCAAATTCCGTTGAGCATGGGGAGTGGGCATCCTGGGTGTTAAGAGTTTTTATATCTCCAGCAATGCCACTTATCCTAACCAATGAGCGCCCGTCACCGCTAACCCGACAGCGAAAGAAAAAACAGAATCAGCGGCGGGGAGAGCAGTGAAAGGATAAACCCGCTGACCACGGCAATGGGTACGCAGGCCACACCGCCGTGCTGCTGAATGACGGGCAGGGTGAAATCCATGGAGGTGGCGCCGCCGTAACCAATCGCCAGTGCGGTATGGCGGTGAATCACTAGTGGAATCAATATAAACGCCAGCAGCTCCCGGGTCAGGTCGTTGAAGAACGCCACACCGCCCATCAGTGGGCCTAGCTGGTCGCCGATCAAGATGGCCGAAAGAGAGTACCAGCCAAAGCCTGACGCCATCGCCAGGCCTTCGTTCCAGCTTAATGAGAGCAGCGGGGCGGCAGCCAAGCCTGCCAGCAGCGAACTTATTGCTAGCGTCACCGCAATCGCCAGCCCCATGCGGTTAAGTAAGATCTGCCTGAGGGGCATGCCGGAGTTACGCAGCTGGCAGCCAATCAGTGCCAGCAGCAGGTAGAGTACCCATTCGGCCAATAAATCTGCGCTGTTGAAAAGCCTTTCACCCAGGTGTGGCCCCAGCAGCAGGCCAGCGATAACGCCCCCAGCCACCACGGCGACCAATAACAGCGACCCCTGCATGGCCGCCAGCTTACTGGTCGGAGCATTTTTCACCACCGGTGAGCTACCGGCCTTAAGCGTTAAACGGCGCGATAGCCACCATAGTGCTGCTAAGTTAAACAGCGTGGTAATGCTAAATAACAGCAAGGCGTTGCCACCCAGGCGCGAAAGCTGGCTAGTCAGGTTTTCAAGCCCGGCAAGGCTTATGCCCATGAAGAGCAGAATCAGGTAAACCGAGCCATTAACCGCTCGGTTGATCAGGTTCTGTAACTGTATGGAACGGACGCGAACCAGATAGCCAAGAAAAAGCGGTAGTAGAACAATCAATAAACCGGAAAACATTTAGGGCGTCGCGCCACCGTTTGGGTTGAAGTTAGTTAATGTCAGCTGCGTTTCGCGGCGACCCTCTTTTCGATACACCGCAGAAAGAATCAGCCCGGGCCAGTCAGGGTGAAAGCTAATGGTTAGCAGGCGGTCGGGCTTCTCGATATCGATGAGCGATACGTTCAGTGCTTCAAACTCTCCTGCGGGAACCTCAATGCTGCCTGGGGCGGTAACATAATATTGAAAGTGCTCATCGCGGCCTTTTTGATCGACAAACTCAATCGCGCAGGGCGTACTCTGTGTACAGTTTTCGTGTCCCGCCCGACGGGAGAGATCAAATAGCGCCGCTTGGCGATCTAAAGTGGGGATCTCACCTTCGTTCAGTTGATAGCTATCACCCACGCCCAGCACCGAATAGCTGCTGCTAAAGAGCAGAGCGTTGGTGTCATTGCCATTGAGCGAAAAACGGCTGAACTCCTGGCCGCGCGCCACGGTGATTGAAAAGCGCATATCGCTTAACCAGTGATTCCCTTCGTTAGAGAGGCGATGGGTAATGGTAGCCCCAGGCCAACCGCGAACTTCAAGCCGGTACTGTGCTTCAAAGGGCCGAGGGGCTTCAAAAGGCTGCGGCTCTTTGAACGTCTCAGTTGCTAATGCCATTCCACTTGAGCAGGAAATAGCAAAACCCAACCCCAACCCCACACACCTGAGCGCGCGGCCAGGTAGTCGTGCAAAAACATTGACCAAGGGCCTTTCCTCCATAAAGGGTATCTTCCTAAGAGCCTTTAGCCACTGCTTGGTTCCCAGTGCGCCAGTATAGCCTGGGTGGGGGGCGTCAGTAACCTGCCTCCGGGTTGATGGTGGAGAGTTTTTCACCCGATTCAAAGGCATGCAAGTAGGCGATCACTTGGTCGATGGCATCATTCAGCGGAGTAGGTGCCGCCATATGGGGTGTGACGATTACCTTAGGATGCTGCCAGAGCGGGTTGTCAGCGGGCAGCGGCTCTTCCTGGAATACATCCAATAGCGCACCCCGCAGGTGCCCCGGCTGGTGACCGCTACCCAGTGCTTCCAATAGCGCCTGCTCATCAATCAAACTACCCCGGCCAGGATTAATCACACTAGCCCCTTGGGGCAGCTGGGCCAGCCGCTCGGCGTTGAGAATATGTTGAGTGGCGGCCGTATCGGGCAAAATGGTGATCAGGCTCTGCACTTGGCCGAGCAGTTCGCTTAATCCATCGTCGCCATGAAAGCAGTGCACACCACGGATCTGCTTGGGGGAGCGGCTCCAACCCAGTACTGGGAAACCTGCTTGCTCCAAGGCGCTGGCCACAAAGCTGCCAATAGCGCCCAGGCCTAATACACCCACCGGCCACTGGGATTTTTCCACCACCTCTTGCGGCTCCCAAGTGGCGCTTTGCTGCTGCTCTGAGTAACGATCCATGCTGCGGTAAAAGTGCAGTACGCCATAGAGGGCGTAATCGGCCATCAGCTCGCCCATGCCAGCATCGCGTAATTTTACAATTGGCACGTCGCTGGGTAGGCCTGGGGTTTTCAGCAGATAATCCACCCCTGCGCCTAAATTGATGATGCCTTTGAGCTGGGTCTGCTCTTGCAGTAAATGGGCGGGGGCTTTCCAGATGGCGAGATAGTCAGCATCTTTACGCTCATCCGCTGGTGCCTCGCTGGTGAGTACGGTGGCTTGGGGCAACGCTTCCGCAAGCGCCGCTTGCCACTGTGCCGCCTCATCAATATGCACGACAATTTTCATTTCGTTTCCTCTCGCTAAACGTGTTTCCAATGCAGGTTATCATGGTGAGCGATAGGGGCCGTTGCAAGCTCGCATAGTGCAAATAACGATGCCGTATGCACTTTTTGTCATAAAGCCTTTGACCGCTAACCAAGGGTCGGTGCTAGTATCGGCTTAAGACGACATTGGCGGGCCTGCTGCAAGCGCGGCAGATGCAACCCCGACGCCTGATCGGTGGTGGCCAGGTCGATCCTGTGGCCCAGCGTTGCGTGCCTAATAGTAGGCAGTGCGCTGGTTCTTGGTGATCTTTAATGGCGAGTTGCCCGATGACTCAGGTTTCCCTGCCTTTCACGCGCGAAGAGTACGCTAACCGCCTGTGGAAAGTGCGTGCTGAAATGGCCAGTCGTGGTATTGACGTACTGATCGTCAGTGACCCTTCCAATATGGCTTGGCTGACCGGCTACGACGGCTGGTCGTTTTATGTGCATCAGTGTGTGCTGGTGGGCCTTGAAGGCGAGCCGGTATGGTTCGGGCGGCGCATGGATGCCAACGGTGCTCTGCTCACCTGTTGGATCGATCCCGAAAACATTACCTACTATCCGGATTACTACGTACAGAATCCCGACATGCACCCGATGGAGTATCTGGCTCAGTCGATCATGCCGGATCGCGGCTGGCATCTGGGGGTGGTGGGTATGGAGATGGATAACTACTACTTCTCCGCCAAGGCCTATCTAAGCCTACTGCGCGAACTCCCCCATGCGCGTTTTATGGATGCCAATGCGCTGGTTAACTGGTGCCGGGCGATCAAATCGCCGCAAGAAGTGGCCTATATGCGCATTGCCGCCAAGATTGTGGAAGGCATGCATACGCGTATTCTTGAAGTGATTGAGCCTGGCTTGCCCAAGAGCAAGCTGGTGTCAGAGATTTACCGCGTTGGCATCGAAGGTTTTGTGGATGAGAACGGCAAAGTATTTGGCGGCGACTATCCCGCCATCGTGCCCATGCTGCCTACTGGTAAAGACGCCGCCGCGCCACACCTAACCTGGGACGACACGCCGTTCCGCAAAGGTGAAGGTACTTTCTTTGAGATTGCCGGGGTGTTTAAACGCTATCATGCGCCGATGTCGCGCACCGTATTTCTGGGCACACCGCCGACGGATTTTATTCGCGCGGAATCAGCCCTGCTAGAAGGCATCGAAAATGGTTTGGCAGTGGCCAAACCTGGTAACCGTACGGCGGATATCGCCATGGCACTGGGTGCGGCGATGGATAAATACGGTTTTGACCGTGGCGGCGCCCGCTGTGGTTACCCTATCGGTATCTCCTATCCGCCCGACTGGGGCGAGCGCACCATGAGTCTGCGCCCCTCGGATGAAACCATTCTCCAGCCAGGCATGACGTTCCACTTCATGCCTGGGCTATGGGTCGATGACTGGGGTCTGGAAATTACCGAAAGCATTCTGATTACCGACGATGGCTGTGAGACGCTGGCCAATTTCCCGCGCCAGCTGTTTGTGAAGTAGTGCTGATATAGCTGCCCGTAACATAAAGGAATTTTTTCATGACGACGATGCGACCAAGTCCCATTTCCGCCACCGTTGATTTTGATGCCGATGGCGTGCAGCACGGCTTTTTAAAGCTACCGATCTCTACCGATGAGTCTGCCTGGGGCGCGGTGATGATTCCTGTGACCGTGGTAAAAAACGGCGAAGGCCCCACGGCACTGCTGACCGGCGGCAACCACGGCGATGAATATGAGGGCATCACCTCGCTACTGAAACTCTCTTCAACGCTGAAGGCAGAGGACGTGACAGGGCGGGTGATTATCGTGCCGTGCATGAATACTCCAGCGGTTATGGCAGGCAAGCGTACCTCTCCGATGGACAAGGGCAACCTCAATCGCAGCTTTCCCGGCGACCCCAATGGCAGCGTCACACCGCAAATTGCCGACTACTTCACCCGTGTGTTGGTACCCATGGCGGACGTGGTGCTCGACCTTCACTCGGGCGGCCGCACGCTGGATATTCTGCCCTTCGGCGCGTCTCACGTGCTGGATAATAAAGAGCAGCAGCAGGCCGCTCTGGAAGGTGCCAAAGCGTTCGGCGCCCCCTATGCCATGGTGATGTTTGAGTTGGATGCGGAAAAACTCTTCGACACTGCCTGCGAGCGCCAGGGCAAAGTCTTTGTGGCCACCGAGCTTGGCGGCGGCGGTACTTCCACCCCACAAAGCATTGCCATTGCCGAGCGCGGCGTGCGCAATTTCCTGATTCACTACGGCCTTGTAGAAGGCGAAGTGGAAATGCCCACAGGTGGGCAACTGTATCTCGATATGCCCGACGCCAGTTGCTACGTGCAGAGCCAGCACTCCGGCGTGTTAGAGCTATTGGTGGCCCTGGGTGATGAAGTGAAAAAAGGCCAAACCATCGCCTACGTGTACGACATGACCCGCAGCGGCACCGATCCGGTTGCCTATAAAGCAGAGCGCGACGGCATTCTAATGGCTCGCCGTGCCCCCTCACTGATCAATATGGGGGATACCCTGGCGGTGATTGCCGATGTTGTTGAACGCCTGGAGGCGTAATCCTCGGCATGATGAAACTTGACCGTTACGATCTGAAAATTCTCGATATCCTCTCCCGCGATGGGCGAATCACCAAGTCGAAGCTAGCCGAGGCGATCAATCTCTCGGTCAGCCCCTGCTGGGAGCGGGTAAAGCGCCTGGAAAAGGCTGGCATCATTGAAGGGTATACCGCGCGCATCAACGCGGACGTGTTGGTGCCGCGCAATCCTGTCTGGGTGCAGATTGAGCTCAAGCAGCACAACGCCGAAAGCTTCACTCGTTTTGAAGCGCTAGTGATGCAAACCCCGGAAGTTACCGAGTGTGTGGCGGTGGGCGGTGGGGTGGATTACTTAGTGAAGTTTGAAGCGCGCACCATCGATAGCTACCAGCGTTTGATGGATAAGTGGCTGGTCTCTGAAGCCGGTATCGAGCGCTACTTCACCTATATCGTGACCAAAACCGTCAAGCGCGTTCCTATAGGCATTGATACCGACGACATTCTTTAATGTAGTTTTGGCCCCCTATCGTAAGCCCACCAAAAAAAAGCACTGCCAAACGCTCTCTGACAAAAAAAGTCGCGTGATAAGTCTCGGTTTTCAAAAACACTTCGTGGCTCCTCTCCGTTAACCTGTGGGCATTCGACGGCAAGGCTAATCAGCACTTGCTGACAATGCCACACAGTGACTGCAGCGCTCGGTTAGCCAGACTGCATTTGAGGGGGAGGTTCCCATGACCACACTATCGACCACGCTCGCCAAGCGCCTGGAAGATCCGCGTCTGTTCCGGCAGTACGCCTACGTGAACGGTAAGTGGACTCACGGGGAAGGCGGTCGCGAAGAGGCTGTCTATGACCCCGCTACCAATGAAGCCATTGGTCATATCCCGTTGCTGGAAGCCGAGCAGATAACCGCCGCTGTAGATGCCGCTGAAGCCGCTTTTGTACAGTGGCGGGCGCTACGCGCCGATGAGCGCTGCGAGCGCCTGCTGGCCTGGTATGACCTGATTCAAGCTAACCGTGAAGACCTTGCGACCATCATGACGCTGGAGCAGGGTAAGCCGCTGCCCGATGCCCGTGGGGAGGTGCAGTACGGTGCCAGTTTCGTGCGCTGGTTCGCCGAAGAGGGTAAGCGTACCTATGGCGAAACCATCCCCAGCCATATTCCCAACGCATCACTTGGTACCATTAAAGAGCCGGTGGGAATCGCGGCGATGATTACGCCATGGAACTTTCCGTTGGCGATGATTACCCGCAAAGCTGCGGCGGCGCTGGCAGCGGGCTGCCCGGTGATCGTCAAACCCGCCAATGAAACGCCCTTCTCGGCGTTGGCGCTGGCGGAGCTGGCCGAGCGTGCTGGGATTCCCGCGGGGATTTTCAATGTGGTGCTGGGCGATCCTGCGGAAGTCTCAAAGATTCTCTGCGCCGAATCGCGTATTCGGGCGTTGTCGTTCACCGGTTCCACCCGCGTGGGCCGTCTGCTGATTGAGCAGAGCGCTAATACCGTCAAGCGGCTCTCCCTGGAGTTGGGGGGCAATGCACCGTTTATCGTTGGGCCCGATATGGATCCCAAAGAGGCGGCCTTTGCAGCCATTGACGCCAAGTTCCAAACCGCTGGGCAGGACTGCTTGGCTGCTAATCGCATCCTGGTGCACGAATCTATCCATGATGAATTCGTAGAGCATTTCAGCGAGCGTATGGCGGCGCTTACCGTGGGCAATGGCCTCCAGAGTGAGATAGACCTTGGCCCGTTGATTCACCGTCAGGCGGTAGAAAAGGCGGCCGCGATTGTCGATGACGCCATTTCCAAAGGCGCCAAGATGGTGGGGGGTGATCAAAGCCAAGCACCGGGGGAAAACTTCTTTATGCCGGTGATGCTGACCGGCGTGACGGCGCAGATGAAAGTGTGGCGGGAAGAGAACTTCGCGCCTGTGGCCGGGATCACCGCCTACAGCACCGACGACGAAGTGATTGAAATGGCCAACGACACCGAGTACGGCCTGGCGGCGTATATCTATACCCACGATATTCGCCGCATCTGGAAGCTGATGCGCGCCCTGGAGTACGGCATGGTCAGCGTTAACTCGGTTAAGATGACCGGCCCGCCGGTTCCCTTTGGTGGCGTGAAGCAGTCTGGCCTTGGCCGTGAAGGCGGTGCCACGGGTATCGATGAATACCTGGAAACGAAGTATTACTGCCTGGGCGCGCTGGGTTCGGTGTCGGGTAGTTAAGTCCGGGAACTTGAGTTGGCCTTGTGGGAGGCCGGCTCGGCCGGGCGAAGGCACCGTTAGGTGCCCAAAAATAAGTTCATCATTAATGAATAAAGCACCTCCCCGCTGACTGGGGAGGTTTACCGTACAGAGAGAACACTATGAGCTTGCATCAGGATTTGATCGAACGCGACCGTAAAGTCACTTTCCACGCCTCTACCCACTTGCGCGATTTCGCCCATGGCGATGCGCCGGGCCGCGTGATTACCGGCGGCAAAGGCATCAATATCGTGGATAAGGACGGCCGCGAATTTATCGACGGCTTTGCCGGGCTTTACTGCGTCAACATCGGCTACGGGCGCACCGAAGTCGCCGAGGCGATCTATAAGCAGGCACTTGAACTCTCTTACTACCATACCTACGTAGGTCACTCCAACGAGCCGCAGATCGAGCTTTCCGAGCGTATTCTAAAAATCGCCGGGATGAATATGTCCAAGGTTTACTACGGCATGTCGGGTTCTGATGCCAACGAAACCCAGCTCAAGATCGTACGCTACTACAACAACGTGCTGGGCCGTCCGCAGAAGAAAAAGGTTATCTCACGTATGCGTGGTTACCATGGTTCGGGCATTGCCTCGGGCTCGCTGACCGGCCTGAAAGCGTTCCACGACCACTTCGATCTGCCCATCGATACCATTCGCCATACCGAAGCGCCGCATTACTACCTGCGTGCCGCCGAACAGCACGGCATGACCGAGCTGGAGTTCTCTGCGTATTGCGCTGAGAAACTGGAAGCGATGATTCTGGAAGAAGGCCCGGATACCGTGGCCGCCTTTATCGGTGAGCCGGTACTGGGTACTGGCGGTATCGTACCGCCGCCGGAAGGCTACTGGGATGCCATTCAAAGCGTGCTGGCGAAGTATGACGTGCTGCTGATTGCCGATGAAGTGGTCTGTGGCTTTGGCCGTACCGGCTCTGACTTCGGTAGCCACCACTACAATATGAAGCCTGACCTGGTCACCATCGCCAAGGGCTTAACTAGCGCCTACCAGCCGCTCTCCGGCGTGATTGTGGGTGAGAAAGTCTGGCAGGTGCTGGAGCAGGGCACCGGTGAGTACGGCCCCATCGGCCACGGCTGGACCTACTCTGGCCACGCTCTGGGCTGTGCGGCAGGGCTTGCTAACCTGGATATCATCGAGCGTGAAAACCTGGTGGGTAACGCGTCGGAAACCGGTGCTTACTTCCAGCAGCAGCTAAAAGCCAATTTCGAAGGTCATCCGTTGCTGGGCGACGTTCGTGGTGTAGGTCTGATGGCGGCACTGGAGTTCTCCCCGGATGCCAAGCAGCGCCTGCACTTCGACCCGGCACTCAAAGTCGGCCCCCGCGTGGCGGCTGCCGCTATGGAAGAGAACCTGATTGCCCGGGCCATGCCGCAAGGCGATATTCTCGGCTTTGCGCCACCGCTGACCATTAATCGTGGTGAAGTGGACGAGATGATTGGCCGCGCCAAGCGCGCCATTGACCGGGTTACCGATGAGCTTACGCGCTCTGGCGACCTGAAAAGCGGTGAAAAAGAGGCCGCGTTTACGGTCTGATCGAGTGTCGTAGCCTTCTAAGCGCCGCTGCCTGTGCAGCGGCGCTTTTGTTATTGAAGGTGTCGTCTATGCTAAAGATATAAGCTGAACTCAGGTCACAATTAATTGAAAGTTAAGGAGTAGCCAACGATGCAACCGGTATTAGCTTTCGATGTATACGGTACGCTGATTGATACTCAAGGCGTTACGGTAGAGTTAGAGTGCCGCCTAACGGATGCGTCTCAAGCGGCTGAGTTTGCCCGCCGCTGGCGCGATAAGCAGCTTGAGTACAGCTTTCGCCACGGCCTGATGGGGGCTTACGTGCCGTTCTCGGAGTGCACCCGCGAAGCGCTGGTTTTTATTGACCGTGCACTGCAAACCGGGCTTTCGGATAATGACCAAGATCATCTGATGACGGTGTACGGTGAACTGCCCGCGTTTGACGATGTAGTGCCTGCGCTCGATCAGCTTCGCGAAGCGGGCATACGCTGCGTGGCGTTTTCGAACGGCACAGCAGATGCCGTGTCCAAGTTACTTACCCGAGCAGGCGTTGAGAGCCATATGGACGATGTAATCAGCGCCGATGAGGTAAAACGCTTTAAGCCAGACCCAGCAGTGTACGCGCATTTGCGTAGCCGCTTAGAGGCACGCCCCGAACATACATGGCTGGTTTCCAGTAACCCTTTTGATGTGATTGGCGCCACCCATGCAGGCCTACGTAGTGCCTGGATACGGCGCAGTTCCGACGCCCCTTTCGACCCTTGGGGTGTCGAGCCGGATATGACGGTTACCGATCTAGAAGCATTGGCAGAGCGCATAATCCGCTAGGTTGTTAACCTACGTCGACAAGCCGCATAATGACGTACGCTTAACGACTTAGGAGATGACCATGTCAGAAAAAATTTACTGTATTGCCGGTTTTAAGCCCAAACCCGGCAAAGAAGAAGCGGTATTCAAAGCGCTTCAGTCGTTAGAGCCGAACACCCACCGGGAAGATGCGTGTATTCACTACACCGTGACCCGGCAGATCGATAATCCCTTCGCCCAGGGCACCAGTTATCCGATTGTTTTTCATGAAATCTGGGCCAGTCGCGAAGAGTTTGAAGCCCATTGTCAGCGCAAAGAGATTCAGGACTTCTTTGCCAAGCACGTTGAAGCGCCGGATGGCGATATCGAAGATGCCAACGTGTGTGTTTATACCGACGAACCATGGAATTTTGACGCGCCCAAGGTTTAAGCGAAAAAGGAGCGAACATGACCGATCAAAAGATGAACGTCGAGAGCTTTAACTTGGATCACACCAAGGTAAAAGCCCCGTACGTTCGGTTAGCCGATATTAAAGAAGGCCAGAACGGCGACCGTATTCATAAATATGACCTGCGTATCTGCCAGCCCAATAAAGAGCATATGGAGATGCCGGCGTTGCACTCCCTTGAGCACTTGATGGCTGAGCTGTCCCGCAATCACACCGATAAAGTGGTCGATATCAGCCCCATGGGCTGCCAAACCGGCTTCTACATCGCGATGATCAATCACGACGACTACGACGGCGTGATCACTATCATCGAACAAACCCTGAACGATGTGCTCGAAGCCACTGAGGTTCCCGCCTGCAACGAAATGCAGTGCGGCTGGGCCGCCAGCCACAGCCTGGAAGGCGCTAAAGAATTGGCCAAAGGCCTACTGGCCAAGCGTAGCGAGTGGACTGAAGTGTTCGCCTAAGCATTATGTGGCAGTAAAAGGGTCGTTAGACGGCGCCTTCCCCGTGTTACATATAGTACAAGGGGAAGGCGTTTTTATTGAGCGTGCTTTAACGAATGGAAAACGCCGACCAACAGTGACATGCTGGCGCATTGAGGGCATTTTTTCATGGGTGAGGGGTTACTATGCTGTTAGACACTTGGCTTTTATACCTAATCGCCTGCCTTGGCCTTTCGCTTTCGCCTGGGCCAAACGGCCTGCTAGCGCTGACCCACGGCGCGCTACATGGCAGCCGTAGAACCCTGTTTACCATCGTAGGCGGCGCCACAGGATTTATGCTGATTATTGCCCTGTGCATGTTTGGCATTGGTGCGCTGCTTAAATCGTCGGTGGTGTGGCTGACAGTGCTGAAATGGGTCGGCGGGGGGTATCTTATTTGGCTGGGTATCCAGGTATGGCGCTCGCCGCCGATTACAGGTGAGGTGGATGTGAGTGCAAGCCAAGCGAGCGGGTGGTACCTGTATCGCCAAGGGGTACTGGCATCGATTACCAATCCCAAGGTACTGCTGTTTTTCAGCGCTTTTCTACCTCAGTTTATCGACCCACAGCGCAGCTTGATGCTGCAATATTTCGTGCTGGCAGGCACCTTTGTGGCTATCGAATGTGTGGTGGAAGGCCTACTTGCCAATATGGCTAACCGCATTCGCCACTGGCTGAAGCGCGTTGGCCGCGGATTCAATCGCACTTGCGGCGGCATCTTCGTTGCCATCGGGGCTGCGTTGCCGCTGCGCCCATGAATTCAGCTTTGCGCGGTGGCGAGCGCACGATAGGGAACCATTGACTTCCGCTTATGATGCCCCTATAAACCGGATACAATCCATCACTCTAGGCCCTCATGTTCCTCCTAATCACGATTGCTACCCTTTCAATCGCGTTTTCGTTTTTATGTTCCATCCTTGAAGCGGCGCTTCTTTCAATTACACCCAGCTACATTGCTAAGCAGAAAGAAGATAGCCCCAAACTGCATGCCTCGCTTACGCGCCTGAAGGCGAATATCGACCGGCCCCTAGCCGCTATTTTGACGCTCAATACGATTGCTCATACCGTGGGTGCAACTGCAGTGGGTGCTCAGGCGGCGGTCGTGTTTGGCGAAGCCTCTATTGCCATCGTTTCGGCGGTAATGACCATGGCGATTTTAATACTGTCGGAAATTATTCCGAAGACCATAGGCGCGACGTACTGGCGCGGCTTGTCCCCGTATTTGCCACGTCTGTTAAACCCGATGATTATAGGTCTGCTGCCTTTTATCTGGATGTCGGAGCAGATCACCCGCCGGCTAGGTAAGTCAGAGCATGATGTCGATCTGCGTGATGAAATTAAAGTACTTGCCCGCGTCGGCCTGGAAGAGAAGGTGCTGGACGAGGACGAGTCGCGCACCATTATCAATATGCTCAACTTGCACGATATCGTCGTCAGCAAAGCGATGACGCCGCGCACGGTGTGTGAAACCGTTTTGCCTGACATGACCGTGAAAACGTTCGATGAGCAGTATGGCAAAGCACCGTTTACGCGCTTCCCAGTGATGGACAACGGTGAGCAGGCCTTTGGTTATGTGCATAAAGCAGATATGTACCACGCTGACGATGCCAAAACGATGCGCGAGTTGATGCATCCGATTGGCAGCGTGGACGTCTCACATAACATCGAGCAGGTATTCACCTCTATGCTAAAAGATCACCTGCACATGCGGGTTGTCTACGACGAGCATGGCACCTTTGTAGGTTTAATCACGTTAGAAGACATTATCGAAACCATTCTGGGGCAAGATATTGTCGATGAGACCGACAATGTGGCCAATCTACGCCACTATGCTAAACAGCAGTGGATCAAGCGGGTTAAACGGGAAGATAAAGCTGCCAAAGCAGCCGAGTAATCCCAAAGAAGGTGCTCTCTGTTGTTGATTTAAAGCGGCGCCTTGGGGCGCCGTTCTGCTTTTACAGGCATTTATATTCAGGCTTTTACGCCGTTAGACTACGCTTGGCAGAGCGAGGGAACGTTGTACTACGACTCGCTGTCTTAGCGCTAAATGATCTATAGTGAAGGTGTTGAAAGTCAAATAAGCTATTAGGGCGTCTAACGCCCATTAAGGAGGAAAGCATGTCATTACGTATTAATGCAGTCGTGCCCGATTTCGAAGCGGAGACGAGCCAAGGGCCGATTCGTTTTCATGACTGGATTGGCGACAGCTGGGCGATCCTGTTTTCGCATCCTAAAGACTTTACCCCGGTTTGCACGACAGAATTCGGTGCCGTCGCGCAGCTGAGCGCAGAGTGGAAGAAACGTGGCACCAAAGTAATCGGTGTTTCCGTGGATGGTGTTGAAGACCACAAACGCTGGGGCAATGACATCCAAACCGTCAGCGGCAGCGAAGTCGATTTTCCGATCATCGCCGACGACGGTCTTACGGTGTCAAAGCTGTATGACATGCTGCCGGAAGATGCCTACCTGCCCGATGGCCGCACGCCAGCAGACAGCGCAACGGTGCGCTCGGTGTTTATTATCGGGCCGGATAAGCAGTTGAAGCTTTCCATGACCTATCCAATGACCGTAGGGCGTAACTTTGCGGAAATCCTACGCGCCCTGGATGCATTGCAAACCACGACGAAACACGGCGTTGCCACCCCAGCTGATTGGACGATAGGTCAGGACGTGATTATTCCGCCTAGCGTTTCTGACGCCGATGCCAAGCAGAAGTATGGCGAGTATGAAACGGTTCTGCCTTACCTGCGTAAGACGCCACTGCGTTAATTGCGTTAGTAGAATAGTGTAAAAAGCGAAAAGCCAGCGCCTATGCGCTGGCTTTTGCATGGGCCATCAAGTGGACTCTATACAATGTTTTTGTCGGGCGTACGTAGGAGTTCGCTGACGGAGAAGCGAAGCAGGAGAGAGTAGTGGTTTGCAGCACTTAGCCGAAAAAGCTAATCGTCTAGCGTTTTGCGGGAAGAGATTCGCGAGGCGGGGTGGTGGTCGCTAATGTTGTGCAACAGATCAAATTGGCGGGCGCAGTGACGGCAATCCCGGCACATCGACAGGTGAAGACGAAGAGCCATCTTTTCACGCAATGTTAATATTTTGTCCTGTTTTAAAGACATCAACCTCGTGGCTTCGCGGCACATAAGCATATCAGGTTCCCCTCAGCTAATTTAACCAACCATGATCCAAGCACTCTCTTAGCCGTAAACGCGCACGGTGTAAGATGACCCAGCAGTTGGTTTCAGTAATGCCGGTTTCCTTACAGATCTCTGTGGTGGAGAGCCCCATGAGTTCACGCAAGGTAAATACGCGTGCGATATTCTCCGGTAAGGCTATCAAGCAGGCATCAAATACTTGCCAAAAACGCTGGTTTTCTAACACCTGCTCAGGCTCTCCCCAGTGGCTGGGGCGGGCAGCGCTTTGCCAGTGACCATCCTGTTGAAATAGACGGTCAAGGGTGTCGTCATCTAAGTCCAGGCCTAACGGTTGCCAAGTACCTTGACGGCGCTGTTGACGCAGTTGATCCAGAATTTTGTATTTTAATATGCCAAATACCCAGGTCTCGAACTCGGAGCGCCCTTCAAAGGTGGCGCTTTTCTCAAAGGCGGTGAGCAGGGTCTCCTGTACAGCATCTTCAGCGGCGGTAGAGTCGCGTAACTGCAGGCGCGCAAAGGCCACTAAGCGGGGTCGTAGCTGGGTAAAGTGGGCGGCGGCGAACGTAGCGGAATGAGGCACGAGAATCCCCTTTTAATGTTCCCAAGGCGCACTACTGACATCGCGCTAATGAAAACCATCGTTATTTATTCATTAGGCATTAATGCGTTAAAGTACGTGTTGATACCACGTTAGACAACAACGTGTCGTTCTCTTTGATGCCTTTCTGAATGCCAACCGAGTTTATGCTGTCCATGGAAAATACGTTGTTATTAGGGTTTTTGGGCAGCTTAATTGCTGGATTGTTGACGGCGGTAGGTGCGCTACCGGTGCTGCTAGGTAAAACGCCTAGCCGTGGCTTTCGTGATTTGGCGTTAGGTTTTGCGGCGGGGGTAATGCTGGCAGCGTCATTCTTTTCGCTGATTATTCCAGCGCTTGACGCTGCGGAAATCTATTATCCCGGTGGCCCCGTGCCTGCCGCGATTGTTTGTGCGGCTATTTTGTTAGGAATGGGCGCGATTGCGCTGCTTAACGAGCATCTGCCCCATGAGCATTTTGCCCAGGGCCGTGAAGGGCCGGAGGCTGCATCGCTTCGCCGGGTGTGGCTGTTTGTGTTTGCGATTACTATCCACAACCTGCCGGAAGGCATGGCAGTGGGCGTTGGCTTTGGGGCCAATGGGTTAGAGGGCGGTATGCCCCTGGCGATCGGTATTGGCTTACAGAACATGCCAGAAGGACTCGCCGTTGCGGTCGCCTTAATGGGCGAGGGCTACTCAAAGTGGCGCTCCTGGTCGATTGCTGCGCTAACCGGCCTAATCGAGCCCGTTGGCGGGCTATTTGGTGCCAGTATTGTCAGCGTTTCCCAAATACTGCTGCCCTGGGGCCTGGCCTTTGCCGCCGGCGCGATGCTGTACGTGATCAGCCACGAAATCATCCCCGAAACCCACCGCTGCGGGCACCAGAAAAAAGCCACCTTTGGCTTGGCGATGGGGCTGGTGATTATGCTGTTCTTGGATGTGTGGCTGGGTTAATTGCGCGTTAACCTATGACATCCGCGCCACCGTGAGGCCCCGTTTGATGGCACAACCGGTGGTCGCTGAGTACGTCAATAATATGGCACTGGCCAACATTGCCCCCCGCACATTGATTGATCATGCGTTTGAGCTCATCGCGTACCGAGGTGAGTCGTGCAAGTCGTGCCTCGACCTCGGCTAGGTGACGCTTCGCTAGCGTGTCTACCTCTTCGCAGGGCATAGTGGGGTAATCCGCCATTTGTAACAGCTCCCGGACTGCCTCCACCGAAAAGCCAAAATCCCGCGCATGGCGAATAAACGTCAAACGGCGGATAGCAGCAGTAGTGTAGCGCCGCTGATTGCCTTCGTTGCGCGGTGCTGAAGGCAGTAACCCAATCTGTTCGTAGTAGCGCACCGTTTCTGGCTTGCAGCCGGACTCGCGTGCCAGCTCACCAATGCCGATATAACGCTCAGTGGCAGTTGGCTCAGGGGTTTGATCTTTCATTACTTGAACCTCTAGTGACTACAGGTATTACGCTGCTCCTAAGATAGACTAACTTGGAGCAAAGAGCGATGAGTACGACCACACCGGCTAAAACCTCTGCAGTTTCTCCGTCGCCGACCACCCTGCGCGTGCAAGGTATGGACTGCGGTGGCTGCGAACGTAAAGTTGAGGCGGCGCTAAATCGTTTAAACCATGTTGAACATGTTTCCGCGAGTTCTGTCACCGGCTCGGTGCGATTAACCGCACTGCCCGGTAAGACCCTGCCACATTCCGATATTGAGTCAACGATCACGGCTCTGGGCTACCAGGTAATCGATGAGTCGGTGAACACAACTGAATCGGAAAAGTCGTCCTCATGGTGGCAGTCGCCTAAAGGGCGTTTGGTGATTGTCAGTGGTGTATTGCTGGCGCTTGCCTGGGGGCTTAAATTCGCCTGGCCCACCCTGGGCAGTTGGCCGTTCATCGCCGCAACGGTCGTTGGTCTTGTGCCGGTTATTCAGCGTGCTTGGCAGGCGCTTAAGATGGGTAACCCTTTCACCATTGAAATGCTGATGAGCATCGCAGCCCTAGGGGCACTGGCGATAAACGCCGCCGCTGAAGCGGCAGTGGTGGTGTTTCTATTTGCAGTGGGGGAGATGCTGGAAGGCGTTGCCGCCGCTCAGGCGCGCCGCAGTATTTCGGCGCTTTCCAAGCTGACTCCCTCTACTGCGCGGTTGATGGAGCAGGGCGAAGCTCGGGCAGTTGCTGCCGCGTCTCTGGTGCCGGGGCAACGAGTGCAGGTACGCCCTGGCGACCGTCTGCCCTGTGACGGGCAAATTATTGCCGGTCACTCCTCGATTGATGAATCGCCTGTGAATGGTGAGTCGGTGCCACGGGAGCGTAGCGAAGGCGAGTCAGTATTTGCTGGCACCGTCAATCTGGATGGCGTGCTTGAAGTTGAGGTAACCCGCAGCGCTGAAAACAACACCATCGCCCGAGTGATTAAGCTCGTGGAGGAGGCTCAGGCGGCCAAAGCACCAGTGGCGCGTTTTATTGACCGCTTTGCGTTTTACTATATGCCGGCGGTCGTCGGGGTGGCGCTGCTGGTCGCTATCGTACCGCCGCTGGTATCGACGATGCTGTGGTCGGAATCCATCTATCGCGCCCTAGCGCTACTGCTTATTGCTTGCCCCTGTGCGCTGGTGATTTCGACGCCCGCGGCCATTGCAGCCGGGTTATCGGTGGGCGCTCGCAACGGTCTGCTGATGAAAGGCGGTGCGGTATTAGAGCAGTTAGGCAAACTCAAGCGGGTCGCGCTGGATAAAACCGGCACGCTAACCGCGGGCAAACCCACCGTGACGGATGTAGAGAGCCTTGAAGCTGGTAGCCGTCTTGATAAAAGCCGTTGCGCTGAGATAGTGCGTCTTGCTGCCGCTCTGGAGCAGGGCTCGAGCCACCCCCTCGCTGTGGCGATCAGTGACTATTATGACCGGCAGGAGGGGGCTTCGGTACCTACTGTGCAAGGTGCTCGTGCGCTAGCAGGGCAGGGCGTTGCCGGACATGTCGAAGGACGTGAGTTAATGCTGGTGAGCCCGCGCTATTTACAATCTTTCACCCAGCACACCGGTGAGATAAAAGCCCGTATTGCGGCGTTGGAAGCGCAGGGCAAAAGCCTGGCCGTACTGATAGAAATAGGGATAGAAGGAGAGGACGGGATAGAAAGTGAGCGCCTATTAGGACTAATCGCTCTGCGTGATGAACCCCGTGAAGATGCTCGCGAAGGTCTTCAAGCGTTAGAGCGCCTAGGTGTGCAAGCCGTGATGCTCAGCGGTGATAATGCCCGCACCGTGGCGGCCATTGGTGAACAGTTGGGCATTGAAGCAGAAGGCGAGCTGATGCCGGAAGATAAAGCCCAGCGCGTGCGCGAGTGGCAGGCGCAAGGGCTTGGGCCAGTGGGTAAAGTGGGCGATGGTATTAACGATGCACCGGCACTCGCAGCGGCAGAAGTGGGTATTGCCATGGGTAGCGGTACCGATGTGGCGCTTGAAACCGCCGACGCCGCGCTGCTTAAAAACCGCGTAGGTGGGATAGCCGAGATGATCGCACTTTCCCGGGCGACCATGCGCAATGTAAAAACCAACGTGGCCTTGGCGCTTGGCTTCAAGGCGCTGTTTTTGGTCTCTACGGTGCTGGGGATTACAGGGATGTGGGTCGCGGTAATGGCTGACACTGGGGCGACCGTGCTGGTCACCCTCAATGCATTGTACTTATTGCGTTACCGCTTTAATGAAATTGGCTAGAAAGCGATCAGCTAGAAAGAGTCGACTAGTGGCTCTGTACGTACTCAACCAACGCCTGGGCGAAGGAGTCGGTAGAGCCAGTGCCGCCCATATCGGGGGTGACCATATCGCGGCGGGTTTCCAGCACGGTACGGATACCCTGGCGGATGGCGGTGCCTTTCTCTGTCATGCCCAGGTGATCAAGCATTTGTGCTGCGGCGAGCAGCAAGGCGCAGGGGTTAGCGATGTTTTTGCCTTCGATATCCGGCGCTGAGCCATGCACAGCTTCAAAGATCGCTGCTTTTTCGCCGATGTTCGCCCCTGGAGCCAAACCCAAACCGCCGACTAAGCCAGCGCAAAGGTCAGAGAGAATATCGCCAAACAGGTTGGTAGTGACCACCACATCAAACTGATGTGGGTTCATTACCAGCTGCATGCAGGCGTTATCGACGATCATCTCTTGGAATTCGATCTCGGGGTACTCTTTGGCAATCTCCCGCGCTACGTCCAGAAATAAACCCGAGCTGGTTTTGATAATGTTGGCTTTGTGTACCGCGGTGACTTTTTTGCGACCGTTGTTTTTGGCCAGCTCAAAGGCGTAGCGCACAATGCGCTCGGAGCCTTTGCGAGTCACTTTGATCACCGAAATGCCAGTATCGCCGTCGTCGATCATCTCCTGGCCGTCGGAAAGATACGCGCCTTCGGTGTTTTCGCGCACGGTGATCATATCAATATCGTCGTAGCGCGAACGAGTACCGGGGAAGCTAATTGCCGGGCGCACGTTGGCATAAAGGTCAAAGTGACGACGTAGCTGTACGTTAATCGAGGAGAAGCCCTTGCCAATCGGCGTGGTTAGCGGGCCTTTCAGCGCGATGCCGTATTTTTCGATGGCATCCAACGACTCTTGAGGAATCAGCGTGCCATGCTTTTCAAGGGCACCTAAGCCAGCATCGATGTGCTGGTAGGTTAAGCCACAATCCAAGGCGTCGAGTACTCGCAGCGTGGCCTCCATAATTTCGGGGCCGATACCGTCGCCCTTGATGACTGCAATAGATTGGCTCATTGACTGCTCCTCTTTAAATCGGCAGGCGTGTTCAGTAAAGAATAGCGTGCCGCTTCAACGTGCAAAGTTGGGATTTAATATCCTGTTAGTTAGCGGCGCAATGGTACTTCAGAAAGGGGGCAGAGGTCACTTTACCTATCGTAGTGGTCTATTACGTAGTGGTAGAACCTGACTAGCGGTGTTAGACGTGAGGTGCAATGCAGCAGAATTCCTGGTAGGATACGGCACTTTGTCGCACCTTGCTTGCCTACAATATGCTTTTTTGCGACACGTTTTATGCACGACTCTTTCTTTTCGCAACTGTAAAAGAATCTCTGCCAATGAATGTATTCAAACATTGCTTTTCAGGGCTGATGA
The DNA here is from genome assembly GCF_014697095.1 of Vreelandella titanicae. Taxonomy (NCBI): domain Bacteria; kingdom Pseudomonadati; phylum Pseudomonadota; class Gammaproteobacteria; order Oceanospirillales; family Halomonadaceae; genus Vreelandella; species Vreelandella titanicae. The sequence continues at coordinate 2,404,448 of NZ_CP059082.1, forward strand.
CTCCGCCCTAGCCCCTCGCTTCCCCTAAAGGTGCTGATAGTGCATTCATTGTGCTGTCATCGCTTTCTGGTACTTGTTTCTAGTGCCTTCTTTTAAAGTGCTTATGTTTTCAGTACTCAAGTTTTCAGTACCTGAATTTAGCGGCACCTAACGCTAGCTCACCACTATTTAAAATAAAAAGCTGATTATCCCAGCGTGCCAATGTGTTGGCGGTGCTTCCTCTTGTTGGCTGCGCTGTTTGACCGCTTTTGGCCTGTTATGAACCTAAAACCATGGATCCCTTGCATGTACGAAAAGTTTAAACAATCCTGGCTCTCCAACCTCAAGGGCGACACCCTTGCGGGGATTGTCGTGGCTCTTGCGCTAATCCCCGAGGCCATTGCGTTCTCGATCATCGCTGGCGTTGACCCGAAAGTCGGCCTTTACGCCTCCTTCGCTATCTGTGTGATTATCGCCTTTACTGGCGGCCGCTCCGGCATGATTTCAGCGGCAACCGGCGCCATGGCGCTACTCATGATTACCCTGGTGAAAGAGCACGGTTTAGAGTACCTGCTGGCCGCCACGCTGTTGACCGGTGTGCTGCAGATTGTGGCAGGATATCTAAAGCTTGCTGAGTTGATGCGATTCGTATCGCGCTCGGTGGTGACTGGGTTTGTCAACGCGCTCGCTATCCTGATCTTTATGGCCCAGTTGCCTGAACTGACGGGCGTCACTTGGCACGTTTATGCCATGACCGTTGCGGGCTTAGCCATCATTTACGGCTTCCCCTATGTGCCGGTAGTTGGTAAAGCCATTCCTTCGCCACTGGTATGTATTGTCGTGCTCACCGCTGTGTACATGCTGACTGGCATGGATATTCGCAGCGTTGGCGATATGGGCGAGCTGCCCGATAGCCTGCCGATGTTTTTGTGGCCTGATGTGCCGCTGAACGTTGAAACCCTAATGATCATCCTGCCCTATTCGCTAATGTTAACCGTGGTGGGCCTGCTTGAATCGATGATGACGGCGACCATTATTGATGACTTAACTGATACCAAGAGCGATAAAAACCGCGAGTGTAAAGGCCAGGGTATTGCCAACATTGGCGCGGGTTTGATTGGCGGTATGGCGGGCTGCGCCATGATTGGCCAATCGGTGATCAACATTAAATCCGGTGGTCGTCGTCGTACCTCGACGTTAATTGCCGGTATCGCACTACTGCTGATGGTGGTCTTCCTGGCGGATTGGGTATCCCAGATCCCCATGGCCGCGCTGGTGGCGGTAATGATTATGGTCTCTATCGGTACCTTTAGTTGGGAATCGATTCGCGATCTGAAAAAGCACCCCATGAGCACCAATATCGTCATGGTGGCCACCGTTATCGTTACGGTAGGTACTCACAACTTGGCGATTGGCGTGTTCGTTGGTGTGCTGTTGGCGGCGATGTTCTTTGCCAACAAAGTCGGCAACATCATGTATATCGGCTCCAAAGAAATAGAGCCGGGGAAAGAGCGTGAATACGAAGTCGTCGGTCAGGTATTTTTTGCTTCCTCCGAACGCTTTATCGGCGCGTTCGATTTCAAAGAGAGTATCGATAAAGTCACTATCAACCTCTCCCGGGCGCATTTCTGGGATATTACCGCCGTGCAGGCGCTGGATCGCGTGGTGATTAAATTCCGCCGTGAAGGGACCGAGGTAGAGCTTGTGGGCTTGAGCGAGGCCAGTGCGACGGTCGTGGATCGCTATGCGGTACACAACGACCCCGAAGCGGTTGAAAAGCTGATGGGCGGCCACTAACCAACGCAAGGAGAGCGACATGACAGATCAAGTATTAGCCGCTATTGACGGCTCCCAGTTTTCTGAAGGCGTCTGCGATTATGCTGCCTGGGCAAGCTTGGCTATGGATGCACCGTTAACCTTTGTGCATGTGGTCGACAACCACTCAGCAGTACCCGAAGAGCAGAACCTTTCCGGCAACCTGCGTTTCGGTGCCCGCGAAAGGCTGATGAAAGAGCTTTCCGAGCTTGATGAGCAGCGCGCTAAAGTGAATCGCGAGCATGGCAAGCTGATGCTGGAAGCAGCTAAAGAGCGGGCAATTGAGGATGGGGTCATTGACCCCGTTACTCGCCAGCGCAATGGCACCCTGGTAGAGAGCCTGTTAGAGCTTGAAAACGAGGTGCGTTTGCTGGTGGTGGGTAAGCGCGGTGAAACCGCCCACCAGGCCAGTGGCCACCTTGGCTCTAACCTTGAACGGGTGGCGCGTGAATTGCACCGTCCGATCCTGATGGTGCCGAAAACCTTCAAGCGACCTGAAAAGATATTGATGGCCTTTGACGGCAGCAAAACCGCCCGTAAAGGCGTCGAGATGCTGGCTCGTTCGCCGCTTTTTGCTGGCACTGAGTGCCATGTGCTGATCGTGGGTGCGGAAACGGCTGAACGCCGTTCCGAGCTTGAGTGGGCGTTAGGCATATTGCGCGATGCGGGCCACCAAGCCGAAGGCGCCATTCGTGCAGGCGAGGTAGATGAAGCCCTGCAAGCTTACGAAAAAGAGCATGGTATTGACCTGCTGGTGATGGGCGCTTATGGGCACTCGCGTATTCGCCACTTGCTGGTAGGTAGCACCACAACGGCTATGCTACGTGGTAGCCGCATACCGGTGCTGATTTTGCGCTAAGGCTCAATAAGCTAAAACTCAAAAAAAGCAGCAGCGCATAACCGTTTAGCTCGCTTTGCGTATTACCTTCGCAGCCGGCCCTCTTTCTTGAGTGAGCCGGCTTTTTAGTCTCTGCAGTGCATAAATGATCTCCATCAAATGATGCTAATGTTGCCATGCGCTTCTATGCTAGTAGTCAGGTTGTAACCTATTCACCCACTGGAATAGCGTAAGGAGCCTGCTGTGAACATGCCTATGTTGGAAAAAAAGCCTGTTGGCTTCGACGAAGCCTCTACTTCCCACCGTTTTGTTGCTGAGCTACTGGCCCAAGCCGATATTCATTTCGACGGGCACCGCCCCTGGGATATCCAATTGAATGCCCCCGGCGTTATTGATAGCGCTCTTTCGCGAGGCAATCTTGGGTTTGGCGAAAGCTACATGAAGGGGGACTGGAACGCCGATCGGCTTGATGAGCTGTTTTACCGCTTAATGCGTGCCCAGCTCGGGCAGCGTATCAAGCCCACTCAATTGATTTATCACTCTCTGCGTTCGCGCCTGCTGAATCGGCAAACGGTGAAGCGTGCCTGGGAAGTGGGCGAAAAGCATTACGATCTGGGTAATGACTTCTACGCGGCCATGCTCGATCAGCGCATGACCTACACCTGCGGCTACTGGAAAGATGCCAAAACCCTGGACGAGGCCCAGGAAGCCAAGCTCGATCTCGTCTGCCGTAAATTGCAATTAAAGCCAGGCATGCGCGTACTGGATATTGGCTGCGGCTGGGGAAGCTTCATGGCCTACGCGGCTGAGCACTATGGTGTTGAGTGCGTGGGCCTGACTATCTCCAAAGAGCAAGCGGAGTTTGGGCAACGATTGATCAAAAAGGGCTTGCCGGTAGAGTTTCGACTGCAGGATTACCGCAATGAAAGCGAGCAGTTTGACCGTATTGTCAGCATCGGCATGTTTGAGCATGTGGGGCATAAAAATTATCGCGAGTATATGAACGTGGTTAGCCGCTGCTTAAAGGATGACGGCCTGTTTTTGCTACATACCATCGGCAAAAACTTAAGCAACACGGTGACTGACCCCTGGATTGATAAATATATTTTCCCCAATGGCGAACTGCCCACCTTGGGGCAAATAGCTGATGCCGCCGAAGCACTGTTTGTGGTGGAGGATGTGCATAACTTTGGGGCTGATTACGACCGTACTCTGATGGCATGGCACAATAATTTCGAGAGGCACTGGCCCACATTCGAAAGCCAGTATGGCGAGCGTTTCTATCGCATGTGGCGCTACTACCTGCTGAGTTGCGCCGGTGCTTTCCGAGCCAGAGAAATTCATCTTTGGCAACTGGTGATGAGTAAGCAGGGGGTACTGGGCGGTTATTCCCGCGTTAGCTAATCGCTATCTAACACAAGCTAGGGATCTGGCAGTAGCTTATTGGGCACCCAGCGTAAGAGTGTCACCATACCAAATAGCTCTACCAGTGATTGAAACACCACCACCACAACCGCCGCCTGCCAAGCGCTGGGTAGCGTCAGGGCGATGGGCAACATCATAAAAGAGTTACGTGTACCAAAGCTAAACGCTAGCGTTCTAGCGCTGGCGGTGGGTAGCTTAAACAACTTGCCAAGCCCCTTACCCAATAGAGCTGCAAAGAGTAAAAAACCAATAAAAATAAACACCACCTGAACCAACACTTGGCTAAGGCCGAACACAGTGTTGACCTGGGAAGCGGCGATCATAAACACCACTAAGGCCAGTAAGGGCACTGGCAGTATTCCCAGGTAATACACGGTGCGTTTAACTGCCTTGTGACGCTGGGCTATGTACTCGGTTAACCAGGCGAGTGCTAAAGGCGTGAGAATAAGCCCTGCAAAAGCGCTCAATAGTTCTTTAGAGAGCGTTAGCTGAAACCACTCACTGCCCAGGAACAGCCACAAATAAACGGGTAACGCGACTAACTGCACCAGCAGCAGTAGTGGGGCGGCGGCAACGGCCCGCGCGCTATCGCCCTTGCCTAAATGCGTGAAGGTGATAAACCAATCGGTGCAGGGCACCAGCAGTACCAGTAAAACGCCTGCCAGCACGGCGGGGGAGAGTGGTAGCCAAATAACGGTAAGGGCTAAAAAGGCTGGAATGGCAATAAAGTTACCGACCATCAACGCGGCCATAAAGCGTGTGTCAGCGAAGCTTCGGGCAATATGCAGCAAAGGAATTTGCGTAAAGGTGGCGTAAAGCAGCACCGCTAACAGCGGCCATAAAAAATGCGCTAGCGGCTCAGCGAATTGCGGTGCTCTGATGCCTAACGTTAGGCCTAAGCCAATGAAAATCAGGTAGAGCCAAGACTGATGCTTTTCCATCTGATCGCGCATGCTGGCACATCCTGTCGCTAACGGTTTTGCAATCGGGGCTGTTTTGCTAACGAAAAAGCGCCATGCGCTCACCCACCACGGCAGCGCCCAGCCAAAGGGGAAGGCTAACCACAATGTAAACCAGCGCAATCCCCGGGCGGCCTAACTGCACCAGATGCAGTGTCTCTAAGCTAAATAGCGAAAAGGTGGTAAAACCGCCGCAAAAACCGGCCACCAATAATGGCTGAAAACGCGCTAGCTGGCTGTGGGGGGAGCGCGAGAGGGTGGCGGCCAACCAACCGATTAAGCACGAACCCAGTACGTTAACAATGAGTGTTCCCCAGGGGAAATAGCCCCCTAGTGCTGCCTGGGATAATAGCGAAACGCCGTAGCGCAGCGCGCTGCCCACGCCGCTACCGACACCTACCGCAAGGTAAGCCTTCCAGGCGCTCATAAGGTCGCTCCTGACAGAGAAGCCCCTGATAACAACCAGCCCAGGGTGACCATGACTAAACCAAGCAGCAGCGTGGTGCCCACATTAATGCCTGCGCGGAGTTGCTGGCCGCCCTGCCATAGCTCAATGGTCTGCAAGCTAAAAGAGGAGACAGTGGTGTAGCCACCTAACACACCTCCGACGGTGAACAGCCATACAGAAGAGGGGGCGCTAGCGATACCTAAGCTGCCGAGCAGCCAGCCCGCTAGAAAGGCTCCGCTGGCGTTAACCGCCAGGGTTCCCCAGGGGAAGGCCTTGCCGAGATAGCGGGCGAGTAGATTTGAAACCGCAAATCGTCCCATCCCGCCCAGCGCGCCGCCTAGTGCGACTAACAGTACGCTTGTTAAGCCATGCCCCATGCTTTCCTCCGAGTCGCCAACTTCAATAGGCTGCTAAGTTTAGCATGTGCGTTTTATAGCGTCCGAAGCACGTAAGAACGTTTTAGGGTTTGTACGAAAAGTCGGCGAGCGAAGGCTAGACAAGGCAAAAATCAACGAAAAAAGGATCGGATTCGCGTGCGAATTTACGGGGTGTAAATGAGCATTTTGAGATGATTTTTAACGCCGTATAGGCGAGCGTAGCAGTTTTCGAACAAAGCCTAGGGTGTCGCGGGTCAATGAGTTCGTGTAGAAAAGGGTGAGAATATAAAAATAATGTTGATGCTCAAGGAGAAGTACCTCATGTCAGATCGCGTGTTGGCAGCTATTGATAGTTCTCAGTTTTCAGAAGGCGTGTGTGATTATGCGGCTTGGGCCGCCCAAGCCCTGGATGCTCCGCTCAGTTTTATTCATACCGTGGATAACCATGCCCAGGTAGCCGAGCCGGATTTAACCGGTAACCTGGGACTAGGTACTAGAGAGCACCTGCTGGAAAAGCTGTCAGCTATTGAAGAGCAGCATGCCAAAGTTTCCCGCGAGCGGGGCCGCCTGCTACTCGACGCCGCTAAGGAGCGCGCGGCCAACGCCGGTATTGCCGACCCGCAGTGTTTGCAGCGCAACGGCACTCTGGTGGAAACCCTGGTCGAGAATGAAAAAGATGTAAGGCTGTTAGTGGTAGGCAAGCGGGGCGAGACGGCGCACCAAGCCAGTGGTCATTTAGGTTCCAACCTAGAGCGCGTGGTGCGGGAAATGCATCGCCCGATTCTCATGGTGCCGAAAGAGTTTACTCAACCGCACAATGTGATGATGGCGTTTGACGGCAGTAAAACGGCTCGTAAAGGCGTGGAAATGCTGGCCAAAAGCCCGCTGTTTGAGGGTGCTACCTGCCACGTGGTGATTGTGGGCGCTGAAACCGCTGAAAACCGCTCGCAACTGAACTGGGCGCTGGAAACCTTACGCGAGGCCGGGCACACCGCCGAAGGGGCGATACGCGCGGGCGAGGTGGAAGAGACCCTGCGTACCTATAAGCAAGAGCATGATATCGACATGCTGGTGATGGGCGCCTACGGCCACTCGCGGATCCGTCACCTGCTGGTCGGCAGTACTACCACCACAATGTTGCGTAATGCCCAGTTGCCGGTGCTGATTTTGCGCTGATTTCTGCACTTTTATGGCTCAGCCGGGATAGTGGAGGCTTCCCGCAGTACACGCTGAGCCAGTAGCCAACCGGCGATGATAAACACCAGCATGCCCAACAGAAGCACATGGAACGGAGCGCCTGCCCCAAGGGCTAACCCCAGCACCGCAGGCGCGACGCCGGTGGAGAACACCATGGCAGCGCTAAGCGCAGAGCGTACCCGGCCTAGGTGCTCAGCTCCCCATAGCTTAATTAGCAGGCCTGAGGCGATCAGCTCTTGCGCGCCCATGGCCAAGCCACCCCCTACCATCAATGCCCAAATGCTGATATGCCCGCCAATGGTGAGTGCCATCACCATGGCAAAGGCGTAGGGGAGTAGGTAAAGGCGGGCTAGCTTTACGGGGCCCAGTTTATCCACCCAGCGGCCTCCTAATAAGGCCCCCGGCAGTTTGGCGATTCCCATGCCGGTCAGCGCCAGGGCGTAAACCGCCAGGGAGCTCTCCAGAGACTCCGTTAATTGCGCTTGATAGATAAACAGCCCCGTCATGGTGATGGGGAGGGCCATTAATAGTGGCATTAGCAGCCAAAAGCGTTTTTCGCGAAAGGGACGAGGGCCATGGGGCGTCTGCCTGGTTGGTTTAACGCCCGGTGCGTCGGGCCAAGGTGCTTTTAACAGTAGCCACAGCCAAGGCAAGGCGATGACGCCACACAGTAGCCACCAGAAGGTTTGCCAACTGCTCCAGATAAGCGCAGCCGCCACTAACGGGGGCAGCAGCGCTTCTCCCAGCGGTATCCCTAGGTTAGCCAGGCCAATGGCACGGCCGCGCATGGTGGAAAACTCTCGGGCAGCGAGGGTGTTACCCAAATGGGTCAACATGCCCTGGCCGCATAGCCGCACTATGCCAAGGCCGACTATCCCCAGCCACCACCAGGGCGATAAGGTAAGCAGTACAACGCCGGTTAACAGCAGTGACAAGACGATTGCCGCAAAGCGCTGTGGGTTAATCCAGTCGATGGAGGGCCCAAAGCGCAGCATGCAGAAACCCGCTATCAGGGTAACCACGGCATAGGCGGTGCCAAACTGGCCGACGCTAAGACCCAGGTGGTCTGAAAGGGGCGCTTGAAAAAGACCAATAAAGTAGCTCTGCCCAAGGCTTGAGCTAAACATCGCTAGAAAAGCGATACTGAGTACGCTGCGGTGATCGCGCAGCAGGGTGCGATAGCCCATCGTAACGTTCCCTTCGCGATCAAATAATTAGTAGGTTAACGATTGTTGGTAAATGATTGTAGGCTAGTGGGAGGTGCAGATGAATCACCCTGAGGTGGATATAGTCGTTATCCGTGAGAAATTACTTGCTCTTGACGCCACGCTCCGCGAGGAGAGCGCCAGCAGTGAAGAGTCCCGGGATACGGTGATGCTGGATCAAACGTCGGTAGGTCGGCTGTCGCGTATGGATGCAATGCAAGGGCAAGCGATGGCCAAAGCAGGCGAGCAGCGACGTCAGCTAAAGTTGAAGCAGATTGCCGCTGCCCTGCAACGCATTGAGAGTGAAAGCTTTGGTGAGTGTATAGAGTGCGGCGAATGGATTGGGGCCAAACGCCTCACCTGGGACCCATTAGTGCTGAAGTGTATTGAGTGTGCTGATTAGACCCTGCTCCTTAGAGCCAAGCCGTTTACGCTTCGGCGGCAGCTTCTTGCTGCTGCTCAGTTGTCTGACCAGGATTAATCGTTGCGTTAATACCTGACAACAGTGCCTTGAGCGATGCACTCACGGTGTCGCTATCTTCGGCCACTGCGCAAAGCCGTTGGCCATCGATATTGAGCTGAACGAAGGCGATGGCATTGGCTTCACTGCTGGCACCCAGCGAATGCTCGCTGTAATCGATAATCCCTACACTGCTGCCGGAGTGGCGTTGCCACGCATCGGTAAATGCCGACATCGCGCCGTTGCCCTTGCCAGAAAGGCGCAGCGTTTCGTCACCCTGTTTCAGTGTCAGCTCAATGCCTTCCTGCTGGCCTTTGGAGAGCTGATAATCCACAAGAGATAGGGGCGCTTCCTGGGTGAAATTGTCGAACATCACCTGGCGAATCATTTCACTGGAGAGTTCGCTGGCGCGCCGCTCGCTCTCTTGCTGAACAAAGGGGGCCAAAGCCAGCATCATCCAGCGCGGCAGGTTAATGCCGTAATCCCGCTCAAGCAGGAAAGCCATACCGCCCTTGCCGGACTGACTATTGACGCGAATTACCGCCTGATAATCGCGGCCGATATCATGGGGGTCGATGGGCAGATAAGCCACTTGCCAAGGCTCGTCGGGTTTTTGGTGCTTGAGGGATTTACGAATCGCATCCTGGTGGCTGCCCGAGAAAGCGGTGTAGACCATCTCGCCCACCCAGGGGTGACGCGGGTGTATAGCGATACCGGTGCACTCGTTGACCACCTGAATGATTTCATCAGGGTTGGATAGATCCAGTTCAGGATCGATGCCCTGGCTGTAGAGATTCATCGCCAGGGTGACGATATCCATATTGCCCGTGCGCTCGCCATTGCCCAGCAGGGTGCCTTCTACCCGCTCGGCGCCGGCCAGCAGGGCGAGTTCAGCAGAGGCTACCGCACCACCGCGGTCATTGTGGGTGTGCACCGAGATAATCACGCTGTCGCGGCGGCTAATGTGCTGGCAAAAGTACTCAATCTGATCGGCGTGATGGTGCGGCCCGGCCACTTCCACCGTGGTGGGCAGGTTGAGAATGCATTTATTCTCTGGCGTCGGCTGCCACACATCCATCACCGCTTCGCAGATTTCCAGCGAAAAATCGATCTCGGTGCTGGAGAAACTTTCCGGGGTGTACTCGAAACACCACTCAATCTCGGGGTATTGGTCGGCGTAGGTTTTGACCCAGGTGGCCCCTTGTACCGCAATATCGACAATCCCGGCACGATCCATCTCAAACACCCGCTCGCGCTGAATGGTGGAGGTGGAATTATATAGGTGAACAATGGCGCGCTTGGCACCCACCAGCGAGGCAAAGGTCTTCTCAATCAGGTGTTCACGGCACTGCACTAGTACCGCTATGGTGACGTCATCGGGAATTTGATTCTCTTCGATCAGCCAACGCACAAAGTCGTAGTCGGGCTGGCTGGCCGAAGGAAAGCCTACCATGACTTCTTTAATGCCCACTTTAACGATCTGCTGCCAGAAGCGTTGCTTTTGCTCAACGGTCATCGGCTCAAGCAGCGCCTGATTGCCGTCGCGTAGGTCTTCGCTCACCCAGATCGGGGCATGATCCAGGTCACGATCTGGCCATTGGCGATTGAAGGCAGGTACGCGGGGCGCAGGGCGATATTTGCGATGATCAAAAGCAGACATGGTGAGTTTCCTAAAGGCGGTGAGTTGTTAAAAGCGGCCGCTTGTGGCGTATGCCGCATTGCTGCAGTGCCAGGGTGAGGCACTTTAAGGGGCTGCTTGTGGCAATGACTCTTGTGGTACTGAGCTATCTCTTACTGGACTATCTTTTACTAGCTATCTCGTACTTGACATAGTGTATGCGGAGAGCGACGAAAGGTTATTGCGAAAATGTAGTGTTATCGCCAATAATTGACATTAAATATCGCATAATTTGCTTTTATTGGTAGGAGCTGCTTTCTATGGCCGTAATGCCGCTGTCGCTTGATCGATTTGATCGCCATATTCTGGATATTGTGCAGCAGGAGGGGCGCATCAGTAATCAGGAGTTGGCTGATCGAATCGGGCTTTCGCCTTCGCCCTGCTTGCGCCGGGTGCGGGCTCTGGAGGAGCACGGCCTAATACTGCGCTACCGTGCGGAGGTCGATTCCCGCCAACTGGGCTATCAGTTAATGGCGCTGCTGCATATTTCCATGGATCAGCATACGCCGGAGCGCTTCGATAATTTTGAGCGCCATATTCGTGAGATACCCAACGTTATCGAGTGCCTGATCATTACCGGTCAGGCGGCGGATTTTCAGCTCAAAATCCTGGTGCGGGACATGGATGACTACCAACACCTGCTGTTGCATGTGATTAACCGCATCGAGGGTGTTACCGGCGCGCATACCAGCTTTGTGCTGCGGCGGGTCTTTGAGCATCGGCCGGTACCTACGGATCGGCTTTGATAAGAAGGCATAGTCAAGGATAAGCCAAGCGGTTTAGACTGCTTTTCTTAAACCCACTAGGAGTTTTCCCTATGACCATTCAACGCCACGATACAAAAGCCCGCATGAGCCGTGCGGTGATTCACCAGGGCGTGGCCTATTTGTGCGGCCAAGTGGCTGGCCCGGAGGCCCGCGAGGGCGACATTACTGCCCAAACGGAAAGCATGCTGGCGCGGGTGGATGCGCTACTGAAAGAGATTGGTTCAAGCCGTGAGCAGCTGCTTAGCGCGACGATCTACCTGAAAGAGGGCAGTGACTTTGCCGCTATGAACGGGGTATGGGATGCCTGGATGCCCGCAGGCTACGCACCGGCGCGCACCTGCGTCTGCGCGCCCATGCCCGCCGATGAGCTTAAAGTGGAAATTACGGTGACTGCCGCAGTGAGCTAACTGCTTTCTATTCGCTACTCACCATTCACCCTTCACTATTTTCCATTCACTTGCTATTTATCATTCACTTACCGGGCTTTTCTACCGGAAAGCGGGTGTCGCGCAGGCTGTCTTTGATTTTCTTGAGGTGGGGTAAGAAGTCTTCACCACGCCTCAAGGTTACCCCAGTGGCCAGCGCATCAATCAGCGTTAATTGAATTACCCGCGAGGTCATCGGCATGTAGTGGTCGGTGTCTTCGGGGGTAGCGACATCCAGGGTGGCGGTGCATTCGTTGGCCAGTGGCGAGTTTGGCGCGGTTATACCAAGAACGACGGCCCCTGCATCCCTCGCCAAACGGGCGATATCCACCAGCTCCCGGGTGCGCCCGGTGTAGGAGATAATCACCACCACATCCCCCGTATGGCAAGCGGCGGCGACCATACGCTGCATCAGCACATCAATGTAGGCCATCACCGGCAGGTTGAAGCGGAAGAACTTGTGCTGGGCATCCTGGGCCACCGCGCCAGAGGCACCCAAGCCAAAAATATGGATCTGCTTGGCCTGGGTAAGGTAGTCGACCATGCGCTCGACAGCACCCATATCGATGTCGCGCTGGGCTTCATCGAGGGCGGCGATGGTGGCGCCAAAGATTTTGTGGGTGTACTGGGTGGCGGAGTCGCCAGGCTCCACTGCACGGGTCACATAGGGTGTGCCGCCAGCTAAGCTCTGGGCCAATTTGATTTTAAAATCGGGATACCCCTTGGCGCCAAAGTTACGGCAAAACCGGTTAACCGTGGGTTCGCTGACGCTAGCTGCCTGGGCCAGGCTGGCAATGCTTAGGCTGGTGGCGACCGTTGGGTCTTCAAGAATTACATTGGCGACTTTACGCTCCGATCGGTTGAGTTCTTCTAAACGTTCGCGTAAGCGGTCAAGTAAGTCATGAGCCATTAACGGTCTCCGTGTCGTGTATGGAAAGCAGCAAATTTCCTATGCTTACAAAAGTTTTCCCACGAGTTTCAGTAAGCTGTTGCAAATGCTCAGGGCAGTTTCTGCTGTGCTTACGTGGGCTTTGTAGATAATTCCAACGTAGAGCGTATGTGAAATATATCATAAGGGCATTGTGAAAATTTGTTATTAGCAAACGATCATCAGTTCTTAAGCTTTAACCGACTCCTAACAATTTCATTAACCAGCGCCGATAAGGTGGATAAAGCAAGTGGCTCGAGGTGCGTTTTGATTGATAAAAAACGCTGCGTAAGTGGCTAAAACGCTCAAAGCCGTGACGGCCATGGTAGGCGCCCATGCCACTCTCGCCGACGCCGCCAAAGGGCAGTGAAGGAACGGCGTGATGAAGAAGCGTGGCATTAAACACCAGTGCGCCAGAGCGTGTCGTTTGCAGCAACTGCTGCTGTAAGCCCTTATCATGTGTGAAGGCATACAGTGCCAGCGGGTGAGGGCGGGCATTCACATAACGTATTGCGGCCGACATATCGCTAATGCCAATTACCGGTAGGCAGCGGCCAAAAATCTCTTCGCGCATCACCTGTAGCCCCTGGTGGGGGTCGATAATCAGCGCTGGGGCATGAGTGCCGTGATCGATGACTCTGCAGCCGTGGTCTTGGGCTTCTTGCAGCATGGCATCTAGCCGCTGCTGGTGGGCCGCGTTAATCGCGTGGGTGGCCGCATGATCGTCGGGGCGCTGCCGTTGAATAGCCTCGCTCAACGCTTTAACCAAGGCATTAATATGGCGGCTCTCAACCAGCACGTAGTCGGGGGCGATACAGGTTTGCCCGCCGTTCATGCCTTTTCCAAAAATAATATCTGCTGCCGCTTTGTCGAAATCCGCATCGCCTGCCACGATGGCGGGCGACTTGCCGCCCAGTTCAAGCGTCGTTGGGGTCAAATTCGCCGCGGCTGCTTGGGCCACTTGCCGACCTACCGCGCTGGAGCCGGTGAACACTAGGTGATCGAACGGCAAACTGCTAAAACGACGCGCCACCTCTACATCGCCTTCTACTACCTTGAGTTCTTCAGGGGTGAAGTATTGCGGCACCAGTCGCTGCAGTAGGGCGCTGGTAGCGGGGGAGTGCTCGCTGGGTTTAAGCATCACCACATTGCCCGCAGCAAATGCATCCACTATCGGCATTAGCGCCAAACTCCAGGGGTAATTCCAGGGTGACATCACGCCGACAACGCCCAGCGGCTGCGGCGCGATGCGTGCCCGGGCAGGCATCAATCGCCACGGCATGCTGACCGACCAAGGGCGCATCCAGCGCCATAGATGCAGTCTGGCATGGCGAATGGCGTGGAGCACCGCGCTGATTTCAGCCATGCGTATTTCCACCTCGCTGCGCTGACCAAAATCCGTTTGAATCGCGCGGATAATCTCAAGCTGGTGATGCTTGGTCATACGCGCGAGGCGGGCCAGCCGGTCACGACGCACCGTTAGCGTCGGGTAGGGCATTTGATCGACAGCGTGGCGCTGCGTTTGAAAGTCACCCGTCATATCGCGCGTCATGGACTCTCCTCATATGCCGTTACCGGCGTGGCGTTAACGTTAAATACTGCAGTTCAATAGCCGTATCTGCTTTCGTTGGCATAGCCCGATGGCATAGCTCGTTGATTTAGCCAGTTGATTTAGACATCGGTGTAGATGGTTAGTGTAAACGGTTTATATAAACAGTTAGTGTAAAGTGACCTTTTAGCCCCCACACGTTCGGGAAGGTGCTATGCCGTTACCCCCACTATCGATCACCATTCTACCCACCATTGAGGCCATTACGGCAAGCCAGTGGGATTCACTGGTCGATAATGATCAACCCTTTTTGCGTCACGCGTTTTTACACGCCCTGGAGGCAAGCGGCTCGGTCAGTGAGGCCACGGGCTGGGAACCATGCCATCTGAGTGTATGGCAAGGCGAGCAGTTGGTAGCGGCGCTGCCGATGTACCGCAAGTACCACTCTTACGGTGAGTATGTGTTTGATTGGGGTTGGGCGGAAGCGCTAGAGCGTGCCGGTGGTCGCTACTATCCAAAAGCCCTCAGTGCGGTACCTTTTACGCCAGTGCCTGGCGCGCGCACGTTAATCGCCAAGAATGTCGATGCCCGCGCCGTCCGTGGGCTGCTGGCCGACGCCTGGCGCGAGCAGTGTGAAAGTCTCGGTCTGTCTAGCTGGCACTTGCTATTTGCCGACGAGGCCGATGTCACCGCCTGGCAGGCGCAGTGTCCTGAGCTTATTACGCGTGAAGGCGTACAGTTTCAGTGGCGCGATCGCGGCTTCGGCGATTTTGAGGGCTTTCTAGCCAGCATGACATCGAAACGGCGCAAGATGATCAAGCGCGAGCGTCGCTTGGTCGCCGAGCAGGGGCTACAGGTAGCGCACCTTGAGGGTGATGCAATTACATCAGCGGACATGGTGCATTTCTATCGCTGCTATGCAATTACCTACCATGAGCGCGGCAGGCCGCCTTACTTAAACTATGACTTTTTTGAGCGCCTGCGCCAAACCATGCCAGAGGCGCTGGTGCTGGTGCAGGCTTACGTTGAAGGGCGCCCGGTGGCGTCAGCGCTCTATTTTCGTGGCAGTAGCACGCTCTATGGGCGCTACTGGGGGAGTGAAGTCGTCGCCGATTGCCTGCATTTTGAGGCATGTTACTACCAAGGTATCGAGTACTGTTTGCAGCGCGGCTTAACGCTGTTTGATCCGGGCACCCAGGGCGAGCACAAGCTGGTACGCGGGTTTGAGCCCCAGCGTGTGCGCTCGCTGCACTATATTAGCCACCCTGGGCTTGCCGCAGGTGTTGCCCAGTTTTGTCATGAAGAAGGCGAGCATGTCAGCGCCTACCGCGATGCGGCCCATCAAGCGCTGCCATTTAAGTAGTTATTTAAGCTGTCATTATAACGACGTGCGGCTCGCTGGTGCTGCCCCTTAATGGCATAATGCGCGCCGATAAGCACTCTTTAGTGTATCAACGCCGCTTTTGATCAAACCAGGGCTTTGAATAAAATCCAGTCGATATTTCCAAGGAGTGCCGTGATGCGTAAATGGTTAGTGATGACATTGCTCGCTGTCTTGGCGCTGCTTCAGTACGAGCTGTGGTTAGGCAACGGTGGCTGGCACGATTTGCAGCAAGTGGAGCAGCGGGTCGCGGTGCAAGAGGCGGCCAATGTGCCCATGCGCGAGCGCAATGCGCGGCTGGCGGCCGAAGTGACGGATTTAAAAAACGGTTTAGACGCCATTGAGGAGCGGGCACGTAGCGATATGGGCATGGTGCGCACCGACGAGCAGTTCTTCTGGGTGCCTGGTGTAGCGATTGAGAAGGAGCTTATCGGTATTAATGCAGGTCTGGTCGCTCCCCAGGAGCCGCCACAGTGAGCCAAACCTGGTTAATTGTGCCCGCGGCGGGTCAAGGGCGCCGTATGGGGGCCGATAAGCCCAAACAGTACTTAACCTTGGCCGATGAGCAGCCGGTGTTGGCGCATACTTTGGCACGCCTTCATAGCGCCTTTCCTAGCGCTCGCTTGGTGCTCTGTTTAGATGCCGACGACCGCTGGTTCTCGCCCCGCTGGGTGCCTTTTACTGACTGGCAGCGCGTGACCGGGGGCGATGAGCGAATGGACAGCGTCTTAAATGCCCTACACGCGATGGCCGCCGATGATAATGACGTAGTGATGGTGCATGATGTGGCCCGCCCCTGTATTACCGCGAGCGATCTCCAGGCGCTGTACCAAGCCGCCGCGGCCCACCCCGCAGGCGCGCTTTTGGCGATGCCGGTGGCGGATACCATGAAGCGTGCCGATGAGCAGTGCCAAAGCGCGCGAACCGAACCGCGGGATGACTTGTGGCACGCGCTAACGCCTCAAGGGTTTCGCTATGTGCTACTGCGGCGAGCCTTAGAAACCGCCCGCCAACAGCGAACCCTGGTAACCGATGAAGCCTCGGCGGTTGAAGCCTTGGGCGAATGCCCACAGTTGGTAAGCGGGCGGCGCGATAACCTGAAAATTACCCACCCGGATGACTTAGCGCTGGCAGCCGCGATTATGGCGGCACAAACCGCTAACACGCCTGACGGGCTTTAATCACTAGGAGCTTATAATGCGTATCGGCCACGGATTCGATGTACACCGCTTCGGCCCCGGCGATCATTTAATGATCGGCGGCGTTAAGCTGCCGTTTGAACACGGTTTCGTAGCCCACTCCGACGGCGATGTGCTGCTTCACGCGATTAGTGATGCACTGTTGGGTGCCTGTGCGCTGGGCGATATTGGCCGCCACTTCCCCGATACTGACCCGGCGTGGGCGGGGGCTAATAGCCGTGAGCTGCTGCGTCATGTAGTCACGCTGATTCAAGGTCAGGGCTATGGGGTGGTCAATATCGATGCCACGCTAATGGCTCAAGCACCTAAAATGGCACCGCATATCGAGGCAATGCGAGAAGTCATTGCTGCCGATCTAGGCGTCGCGCTTGGTCAAGTCAACGTTAAAGCCACCACCACCGAACGATTAGGTTTCACCGGGCGCGGTGAAGGTATCGCCGCGGAGGCGGTGGTGCTGCTTAACCGTGCTGAGGCGCTTAATGATTAATATGCCTGAGTGGCAGCGCTGTCTCGATGCTCAATTTGGCTCTCCCAAACCGGGCCAGTACCGTGCCCAGCCGGAAGATTTTTGGGTCGATGAGCAGCTGGATTTCACCCCTGAAGCACACGGGGAACATTTGTGGCTGCGAGTTGAAAAGCGCAATCAAACCACGTTAGATGTCGTCAATACATTAAGTCGGCTTTGTGGCGTAACGCCCCGTGATATCGGTTACTCTGGCATGAAAGACCGCATTGCCGTCACGCGTCAGTGGCTGAGCGTGCATCTGCCCGGCCGCGACGCGCCCACGGAGCTTGAGCAGTCGCTTAATGCGCTGGGGATCACTGTCGTTGAGCAGGCGCGCCACCCACGTAAGCTGAAGCGTGGCGTTCACCGCACTAACCGTTTTGTATTGCGCCTTAGCGGTGAGGCCATTGAAAGCGAAGATTTTGTCAGCCGCTGGGAAGCCCTTTGTCAGCATGGCGTGCCTAACTATTTTGGCCCCCAGCGCTTTGGGCCCGAAGGACGTAATCTTCAGCGTGCCGAAGCATTACTTAACCGAGGTTGGCGAAAACGCGACGATCGCCAGGGTATGATGCTCTCCACTGCGCGCAGTTTTTTGTTTAACGAACTGCTCAGCGCGCGCATTGCGGATGGCACCTGGTCGCAGCCGCTGGCGGGAGACACGTTGATGCTGGACGGCACCCAAAGTGTGTTTCGTATCGACGCCTCCGACCATACGCTTCAGGCCCGCGCCGCTGAACTGGATGTGCATCCCACTGGGGTGCTTTGGGGCGTTGGTGAAGCTGACCAGGGCGACGCCGCTGGCTATGAAGCCCGTTTGCTGGAGCACTACCCTGGGCTATGCAGTGGCTTACAACGCAGCGGAGTAAAGCAGGCACGCCGTGCACTTCGTATGCGGCTGCTGGAACCCCAGTATGCTTGGGAGTCAGGTGCTGTCCGGCTTTCGTTTTCGCTGCCGCGGGGCAGCTTTGCCACCGCTGTGCTGGGTGAGCTGATGTTAGCGAACTGATTTAGCTATTAGATTTGAGATTAGCATACAGAAAAGTTAGTAAAAGAGAGGGATATGAGCGGCCGCGTTTCGTGCATATGCTTTTGCGCTCACGTCTCTTGTGGCTATCACTCTTGGCTTACGACTCTTGTGCTTATAACTTTTGTGGTTAAGAACAGGGAGACCCACTATGCGGCGACTGCTGCTTTCCAATGATGATGGTGTGTACGCGCCCGGACTGCGTGCGCTGCACGATGCGCTGTTGGCCCATGCCAATATTCGCGTAGTGGCGCCTGATCGAGACCGCAGTGGTGCTAGCAACTCGCTTACTCTGTCACGGCCTCTCTCGTTGACGCCTCTGGATAACGGCTTTTATAGCGTCGATGGTACTCCCGCGGACTGCGTTTATTTGGGCGTTCACGGCGTATGGGATGAAAAACCCGATTTAGTCATCTCCGGCATCAATCACGGCAGTAATCTGGGCGATGACGTGCTCTATTCAGGCACTGTCGCGGCGGCGATGGAGGGGCGTAATTTAGGTATGACGGCGATTGCCATGTCGCTGTGTGGCGAGCGTCATTTCGCCACCGCTGCCAGGGTCGCTGCCACCTTGATTGGTGCTGCTGATCAGCTCTCTCTGCCGCCGAGAACGCTGCTGAATGTCAATGTGCCCGATGTGCCCTGGGAGGAGGTTAAAGGCGTAAAAGTGACTCGCTTAGGCTATCGTGGGCCAGCCGAGAAACCGTTAGCGGTAAAAGACCCGCGGGGGCGTACGCGCTACTGGATTGCGCCGGTAGCGGCCAATGCCGATGACGGTGATGATACCGATTTTGCTGCCGTCGAGGCGGGCTATGTGTCGATTACTCCCTTACAAACAGACCTAACGCGGCACCCCGCGCTTAACGATGTGCAGGAATGGTTGGATGTTTTTGCCTGATATCTCTCCAGGAGAGCTGCGCGGTCGCGGCATGACCTCCCAGCGTACTCGTGACCGCATGGTCGAGCGCCTCATGCAGCAGGGCATCAGTGATGCCCGGGTGCTGGAAGTCATGGCCAGAGAGCCGCGTCATCTATTTGTTGATGAAGCGCTGGCCCATCGCGCTTACGAAGATACCGCGCTACCGATTGGCTTTAGCCAAACGCTGTCGCAGCCGTTCATCGTGGCGCGCATGACGGAGCTTGTGTTGCGCGCCGAGCCGCGCAGGGTATTGGAACTGGGGACAGGGTCTGGCTATCAGACGTTAATACTGTCGCGCTTGGTCGAAGAGCTCTACTCCATTGAGCGCATCAGTGCGCTACACGAGCGTGCGGCGGAGCGGTTAAGACGGCTAGCAGCACCTGCCAGACTGGCGGTGGCGGACGGCGGCTATGGTTGGCCAGACGTTGCGCCGTTTGACGTTATTTTGCTAACCGCCTGTGCCCAGACGCTACCCACACCGCTACTAGAGCAATTGAGCCACGACGGGGTGCTGATTGCTCCGTTGGAAGAGCCCGATGGCAACCAGTGGCTTACTCAAGTAAAGCGCATTGGCAGTGCCTTTGAAAAACGTCGGCTTGAGCCCGTGCGTTTTGTACCCTTACTGCAAGGAGTAGTGGATTGAAGCGGCAACCCTTGGGAATATTTTTACGAGGCGCAGGGATGGGCGCCGCCGACGCAGTGCCTGGCGTGTCGGGAGGAACGATTGCATTTATTAGCGGTATCTATGAAGAGCTGATCAATACGATCAAACAGTTTGGCCCCGGTGCCATCGGCGCTTGGCACCGCGGTGGCTGGCGGGCTCTTAGCAACCATTTGAATCTCGCCTTTCTGGTGCCGCTATTGGCGGGGGTTGCGGTTAGCCTGTTTAGCGTAGCGCATTTAGCGCTCTGGTTGATGGAAGCGCACCCGTTGCTGCTGGATGGCTTCTTTTTTGGCCTGGTGGCAGCCTCTGCTCTGGTGGTCGGGCAGGCGAGTAGCGGCTGGAAGCTTTGGTATCTATTGCCGCTACTGGTGGGGCTAGTGCTCGCCCAGGCGTTACCGGGCATGATGCCGCTGGTGTTATTAATTGGTAATGAAGCGCTGGTAGTCATGGTGGCAGGCTGCATCGCGATTAGCGCCATGCTGTTACCGGGCGTGTCAGGTAGCTTTCTATTGCTGACTATGGGCCTCTACGGCACCATTATGGGTGCAATTCGCAGTTTGGATCTGGGCATTATCGTGCTGTTTGGCATGGGCTGCATAGTCGGCTTAGCGCTGTTTTCACGACTTCTGTCCTGGCTGTTACGGCGTCACCATACCCCAACGATGCAACTGCTATTGGGGTTTATTGCCGGTTCGCTGCCGGTTCTCTGGCCATGGCGCGAGCTGTTACGCTACCAAATCGGGCCAGAAGGGCAAATGATTCCTCTGGAGTACCGCTATTTATTGCCCGCTGACTATGCCGTATTGACCGGCGCTTCGGCACAAGTGGCCGGTGTTGTTGCGCTAATGGCCGTGGGTGCCCTCATTGTCGTGTTACTCAACCGACATGCAGATCGTCGGCCAATCGATACCCAGCTTGGCGCTGAAAAGGAGTAGGTTTGAATGCGTAAAGGTCATATACCTAAAGTACTCATGATGTCGGCGCTGGCATTAGCCATTGCTGGCTGTGCCAGCCAGCAAGGCGGAAGCCCCCAGGTGCGCGATTTAAGCCAAGCACGCCAGGCGGTGGAAAACTCGCCCCAGTACACGGTGAAAGCGGGTGATACTTTGTATGGCATTGCTTGGCAGCACAATTTGGATTATCGCCAGCTCGCGGCAATCAATAACATTGATCCGCCCTACCAAATTCGGCCAGGGCAAACGATTGCCCTGCGTGAAGGCGCTGGGTCGGCATCAACGGCCAGTAACCAGCCCACGACGAATACCTCAAGTGGCGCAGTGGCGACCGGGCTGAGCCCACAGACGGCCTCAGTGGCCAGCGACGACCAGGAGTTGGATTGGCTACTGCCCGATGAATCCGCGATTCAACGCAACCAGCGCCTTACCGCTGAACGCAATGCAGCAGAGCAAGAGGCTGATGAATCGTCCTCAACACCTCAGCCTGAAGTCGTCGCGGCGGCTGAGCCTGAGCCCGCCGAGCAACCTGAACCACAGCCATCATCAGAACCCGAACAAGCTGAGCCACAGCAAGCGCCGGCACCGCAGCCCGAATCTGAGGCCGAATCTGAGCCCGAACCACAGCCTGAAGCAGCGTCTGCCACACAAAGTGCCAGCGTAGACCGTTCATCGCGTACCTATACGCCCGCCGAAAACATCGACTGGCAGTGGCCTGCCGATGGTAATGTGGTCGGGGCATTTGGTCAGGGTGATAGCATCACCGCCGGGATTGATATCGCTGGTGAAAAGGGGCAACCTGTTAAAGCAGCAGGCCCCGGCATTGTGGTTTATGCGGGCAGTGGCGTCAGGGGGTACGGCAACCTCATCCTTCTCAAGCACAACGATCAGTTCCTGAGCGCGTATGCTCATAACGACAGCTTACGGGTCAGTGAAAATGACGTAGTAGAGGCTGGTGAGGTGATTGCCACAATGGGGGATAGCGATGCTGAAAACGTCAGATTACACTTTGAAGTTCGCCGTGATGGGCAGCCGCAAGATCCCATGGACTTCCTGCCTTCTCGCTAATGCACTCACCGGGATAGTGAGCAGTCAGCGCATAACTTGGACGTTGCCCGAATCGCAGCATTCGAGCGTCATATAACAATCGTCACATAACAATATGGTGTGCGTCTTAGAACGCACCCTTTGACTTTCTAAATGGCGGGTAGGCGACAAACGAGGGGTAAGGCCATGAGTATGTTGGAGAAAGATCTACAGGAGGTTGACCTGGACGCTGCTGAGGAGGCACTTGATGATACCGATGACGATGTCACGATAGAAGAAGATGCCTTTGAGAAAGCGCTAGGGCGTGAGGATCGTCAATCGACCCAAAGCTTGGATGCGACGCAAATCTACCTCAACGAAATCGGCTTTTCGCCACTGTTAACGCCAGAAGAGGAAGTTTACTACGGCCGCTTAGCGCGTAAAGGCGACCCCTTGGGTCGCTCACGAATGATTGAATCCAACCTGCGGCTGGTAGTGAAAATTGCCCGCCGCTACCTAAACCGTGGCTTGACGTTGCTGGATTTGATCGAAGAGGGCAATTTAGGTTTGATTCGCGCGGTAGAGAAGTTTGACCCCGAACGGGGCTTTCGTTTCTCGACCTACGCCACCTGGTGGATTCGTCAAACCATTGAGCGGGCGCTGATGAACCAGACGCGGACGATCCGCTTGCCCATTCACGTGGTCAAAGAGCTCAATATTTACCTGCGTGCGGCGCGTGAATTGACTCAAAAGTTTGACCATGAAGCCACCGCCGAAGAGATCGCTGATCACCTTGATAAACCGGTCGATGTGGTCAAAAAGATGCTCGGTCTTAATGAGCGCGTATCATCTGTCGATTACCCCATGGGTGGTGAAAGTGATAAACCGCTGATCGATACATTGGCTGACGATGAAGTGCAGGGGCCTGAGGCGCGGCTAGTGGATGGCGACGTTAAAGAGCATGTGGATCTTTGGTTGGATGAGCTGAGCGAAAAACAGCGCGAAGTGGTGGTGCGCCGTTTTGGCTTACGCGGCCACGAGTCGGCCACTCTGGAAGAGGTGGGCGCCGAAATCGGTTTAACCCGCGAGCGAGTTCGCCAGATTCAGGTCGAAGCACTCAAGAAACTACGCCGTGCATTGGAAAAACAGGGCCTTTCTTTAGAGGCGCTGTTTGAAACCTGAGTGAAACTTAGGCGAACGTAAATCGCGTTATCTCTCTAAGCCGGGCGAGTGCCAGTGAGCGCTTACTCGGCTTTTTATTGCTGGCAGTTTTATTAATAAACTTTTATTGCTAAATCAGGTAAGTGAGAAAGCACATGCGCCCTCTTGTGGCCGATATTGATCTGGACGCTCTGCGTCACAACTATCAATTGGCGTGCCGCTGCGCGCCGCAAAGCCGCTCAGTGGCAGTTATCAAAGCCGATGGGTATGGGCATGGCGCGCTGGCCTGCGCTCAGGCGCTGGAAGGCCAGGCTCCCGCGTTTGCCGTTGCCTGTATCGAAGAGGCGCTTACCCTGCGCCAGGGCGGCATTACCCAACCCATCATCCTGTTGGAAGGTATCTTCAGCGCCGACGAGCTGGCGCTGGTGGATTCCCACGGCTTCTGGATTGCGGTACACAGCCAATGGCAGGTTGATGCTTTGTTAGCCGCTTCACCTAAAAAGCCAATTCCTGTCTGGTTGAAAGTTGACTCCGGCATGCACCGCCTGGGCTTTGCCATCGACGAGGCCGCCGCTATCTGGCGTCAGCTAAGTGCCGCGCCAAGCGTGGCTTCGCTCCACCTTATGAGTCATTTTGCCAGCGCCGATTCCCGCGATAACCGCTATTTCAACCAGCAAATGACCCGGCTGCAAGGTCTTGCTAGCGAGCTAGAAGCGCCGCTGTGCCTGGCCAACTCACCGGCTACCCTGGCGTGGCCGGTGGCCCATGGTGACTGGAACCGGCCAGGTGTGATGCTCTACGGCAGCGACCCCTTGGAAGTTGCCAACGAAATCACTCAGCAACTGCAGCCGGTGATGACCCTACGCTCGGAAATAATTGCCCTGAGGGAGCTGGAAGAGGGCGAGCCCGTTGGCTATAGCGGGCGCTGGCGCGCACCGCGGCGTTCACGCATTGCCGTGGTCGCCTGCGGCTACGGTGATGGCTATGACCGTCATGCCCGCGATGGCACGCCGGTACTGGTCAACGGCCAGCGCTGTGCGATTGCCGGAAAAGTCTCCATGGATATGTTGACCGTTGATGTGACGGACGTACCCGACGCCGCGATTGGCAGCGACGTTGTATTGTGGGGCAGGGCCAGCAACGGCGAGGTGCTGTCGGTGGATGAAGTGGCCCGCTACTGCGATACCATCAGCTATACGCTGCTAACAGGGGTACTGCCTCGGGCGCCGCGGCGTTATCATGGGCGTTCTGCTTAAACGGTTGTTTGCATGTCGAAATCACGTTACCCGCGCTCATTCGCCCACCCGCGTTACTGGCCCACATGGCTGGCTATTGGTGCCATGTATATCGCTGCCTGGTTGCCTTGGCGATTAAAAATGGCCATTGGCAAAGGGCTTGGACTGCTCGCCTGGCGCTTTGCCAAACGGCGGCGCCATATTACCGAAACCAATATAGCGCTCTGTTTTCCCGAAAAGAGTCCCCAGCAACAGTATCAGCTCGTTAAAGATACCTTTATTGCCAATGGCATTGGTCTGATTGAAACCGCAACCGGCTGGTGTCGCGATGGCGAAAGCCTACGCCACCGGGTCGCTTACATCGGCGAAGAGCATATGGCCCGCGCCGAGGCCCGGGGTAAAGGCGTGATCATTGTGGGGGTTCACTTCTCTTCCCTCGATTTAGGGGGTGCCCTGCACGCGCTGTTTTTCTCTGCCGATGCGGTCTATCGACCGCATAATAACCCGCTGTTTGAGCGTTTTATGACCCGCGCCCGCGGGCGCAATTTTGGTGTTGCCCTCGACCGTTATGACTTGCGTGGCGCGGTGCGTCAGCTCAAGGATGGACGTATGGTGTGGTACTCACCGGATCAGGATTTTGGCCGCGATGTGAGCGTATTTGCGCCGCTATTTGGTCAGCAGGCCGCGACTATTCGCTTAACGGCCAAGCTTGCGCGTATGACCGGCGCGTCAGTGGTGCCGATGATGTTTCACCGCAACCCGGATAACGCCACCTATACCATTGAAAGCCTGCCTGCCCTGGAAGGTTTTCCCAGCGGCGATGAAGTTGCCGATGCCACACGGATCAACCAGTTTATTGAACTGGCCATTCGCAAGCATCCCGAGCAGTACCTCTGGCTACACCGACGTTTTAAGACTCGCCCTGAAGGCGAGCCAAGCGTTTATTAAACGGCGATAGCCCTTCCTGTCATCGCGAGCGAAGCGCGGCGATCTCGGCTTGAGTGCCCACCGTAGGTAGAGATTGCTTCGTCGCAGGCTCCTCGCAATGACAGATAAGCCAGGCCCCTAATGCCCTTCATGTCATCGCGAGCGAAGCGCGGCGATCTCGACTTGAGTGCCCACCGTAGGTAGAGATTGCTTCGTCGCAGGCTCCTCGCAATGACAGATAAGCCAGGCTCCTAATGCCCTTCCTGTCATCGCGAGCGAAGCGCGGCGATCTCGACTTGAGTGCCACCGCGGGTAGAGATTGCTTCGTCGCAGGCTCCTCGCAATGACAGGATAAGCCAGTATATTTAGTTGATATGAAAAAAAAGCCAGCGTTCGCTGGCTTTTTGGTGTTTCGGTGCTCCGTTGAGACCCGTTTGGGGGCTTAATCCAGATTGCGGGAGTAGAAAATTTCCAGCATCTCTTTACGCAAACGGCCCTCGATATCCCGGGCTTCTTCAAAGGTAATATCGCGACGCGACGTGCCGAACAGGTAGTTATCCAGTTCGAAGTCTTTGAGCAGCATCTTGGTGTGGAACATGTTCTCCTGATACACGTTGACGTCCATCATCTGATACGCATTCTTGGTGTCTTCAGCGAGGTAGTCTTGGATGGAAGTAATACCGTGATCGATAAACAGTTTTTTGCCATCCACATCGCGAGTAAAGCCACGCACCCGGTAATCCATGGTGACGATATCGGAGTCGAAGCTGTGGATCAGGTAGTTCAGCGCTTTTAATGGGCTGATATGACCACAGGTGGAGACATCAATATCCAGGCGGAAGGTGCTAATACCGTTGTCGGGGTGCGACTCGGGGTAGCTGTGCACCGTCACGTGGCTTTTATCCAGGTGGCCAACCACCGTCTCCGGTAGCGGGCCGGGACCTGGCTCAATTTGCTCAGGCGCCGCCTCATCAAGCTCATGTTCGGCAATCAAAATCGTCACGCTCGCGCCGTGGGGCTCGTAGTCCTGGCGGGCGATATTGAGCACATGGGCGCCGATGATATTGGTGACGTCTTTAAGAATCTGCGTCAAACGTTCGGCGTTATACAGCTCATCGATATAGTCGATGTAAGCCGCCGTCTGCTCTTCGGTTTTGGCATAACAGATATCGTAAATGTTGAAGCTCAGCGAGCTGGTCAGGTTGTTAAACCCGTGGAGTCGGAGATTGTCTGTCACGTCCGAGCCTCCTCCATAATCTCAAAGGAATGGGTGATCTCAACGCCGCCGTTAACGAGCATGATCGAGGCACTGCAGTATTTTTCAGCGGAGAGCTCAACCGCGCGGGCCACCTGCTTCTCTTTCAGCGCGCGACCGGTCACCACGAAATGGACGTGGATCTTGGTAAAAACGGCGGGCACTTCATCGGCGCGTTCGGCGTCTAGCTCAGCAACGCAGTCGGTCACATTGGCACGCGCTTTATCAAGAATATTCAAGATATCAAAAGCGGTGCAGCTGCCCATGCCCATTAGCAGCATTTCCATTGGGCGAGGCCCTGTGTTGCGACCACCGTGGTCGGGCGGGCCGTCGATCACAACGCTGTGCCCGCTACCGGATTCCGCCACGAATTGGCGGCCTTCTGTCCATTTTACCCGTGCTTTCACGTTGCTCTCCTCATCTAGGCGACGAAAGGTAAGTCGCGCAGCATAACATTTCTTGGCCTGCGCGCCTCTTCTCAGCGCCGCTGTTGAACATTGCTAATGTTCGGCATGCGCCAGCCACTCTCATAAATAGCTGTTTTACCTGTCACACTCGGATTGTAAAGATACACCCAGGCGAGACCAAAACAGGTGGTTATCTGCTGGCGGTCATACTCACCCTCTGACGGCGCATCGATGCGGTAGTCCTCTAGCCAGTCTAGCTGGGCCAGATGGTCAATACTGATCTGATAGACTTCAATCGTCACCCCTTTTGACAGCTGCCATTTGGCACCGGGGTAGGGGCCAATATCGTAAAGCGTGAGCGCTTTAGTAACGTCGCTCCCGAGCAGAGTGGCTCCGTTTAGCCAGTGGGCATTGTTGAAACCTTGCTTGAGCGTGCCGTAGACCGCTACCCGTGGAGTGTTGGCGATTGCCTCACGTAAGTGGTGCGGATGCATAGGCTAACCCCTTTCGCTCTGTAGCTGGCGTTCCAGCGCCGCCAGGCGTTCAGGGGTTCCAACGTCGACCCAATGCCCTTTATAGCGCTCGCCGCTTACCTGGTTGTTATCGATAGCAGTTCTCAGCAGTGGCGCCAAGGCAAAGGCGCCCTGGGGTTGCCCGGCGAGCAGCCCTGGGTGAATCACGCTGATACCTGAGTAGGTCAAACGCTTAGTGCTGGTTTGATTCACGCGCCCTCCTGCTAGTCCAAAATCCCCACTGGCGTGATGAGAAGGGTTTTCCACCAGCATCAGGTGAGCCAGATCATTGCCTTGCAGCGCGTGCTGGGTGGGGAGCGCTGCGCACCAAACATCGCCGTTAATCAACAGAAACGGCGCCTCGCCAAGCATCGGCAGCGCTTGCTGAATACCGCCTCCGGTTTCCAACGGTTCGGTTTCGCGACTCCAGTGAATGTGCAGTCCATAGGCGTCACCATCGCCGAGCGCTGCGATAATCTGCTCTGCACGGTAGCTGACATTGATGACGACCTCATGAATACCTGCCTGGCGAAGACGAGCCAGGTGGTGCACGATTAGCGGCTTGCCCGCCACGGGCAGCAGCGGCTTGGGGCAGTGGTCGGTGAGCGGACGCATTCGCTTGCCTAGGCCTGCGGCTAAAATCATCGCTTTCATGACGGTATTTCCGCTAGTCGTTTCATAATGGCAGGTCTTAAGGTGAGTTGGAGCCACTCAGCGAACTCAGCCTGCTCGGTCAGAAACGAAAAGCTATCTTCCAGATGATCCAGAAAGTGGGGTAAGCGCTCGAGATAGCCACTTTTTTGATCGCGCAGGGTTAAGCGGCAGAAAATCCCCAGCACTTTTAGTGAGCGCTGGGCAGCCATCGCGTGGCACTGGAGCAGAAAAGTGGCAAAATCGACACTGCTGGGCAGTCGACCATCATGGCGGGCCTGGTGATAAAAAGCCTCGACAAAGCCAGCGAACTGCTCATTGCTAAAGCGGCAGTATCGCCCCCGTAACAGCGAGATCACATCGTAGCTGAGCGGGCCAGCCACGGCGTCCTGAAAGTCGATCATAAACAGACGCTGATCGTGCAGCATCAGGTTCATGGCATCAAAATCACGGTGCACAGTCACTACCGGCTGCGCTAAGGCATGCTGGATAAGCTGTTCACGAACAACGTGCCAGCTCTCTGGCGATGGCAGCGTTAACCAAGCGCTGAGACACCACTCGGGAAACAGGTCGAGTTCGCGGCCCAACAACGCCGTATCATACACGGGCAGCGAGTCAGGGCCTGCGCGATTTTGCAGCTCGGCGATCAGCGTGAGAGCCTGCTGATGGTAAGCCTGTA
This sequence comes from Vreelandella titanicae, assembly GCF_014697095.1. Taxonomy (NCBI): domain Bacteria; kingdom Pseudomonadati; phylum Pseudomonadota; class Gammaproteobacteria; order Oceanospirillales; family Halomonadaceae; genus Vreelandella; species Vreelandella titanicae. The sequence continues at coordinate 2,432,996 of NZ_CP059082.1, forward strand.
TGCTAGCGTCGTCGCTAAACAAACACTGTAGGGGGGTGTTACCCAAGTCTTCAAGCAGCAGAAAGCCGTCCGCCAGGTTGGTGGCGTGCACCTTGGGTACCGGCAGTCCGGCGCTTCGCCAGCGCTTGGCAATGGTTACAAACGGCTGGGAGTCCTCTTGCTCAGGCGGGGCATCCATGACCACCTGGGTGGTGCCGTCGGGTAGTGTTAGGCGAAAATAGCGCCGAAAACTCGCATCGCCCACGGCGGATGAAAGCGAAATATCGGTCTCAGAGAGACCGTTTTGTTGGGCGGCCCACATGGTGAGGGCGTTAATCCGATATGAGGACATGCAAGCTCCTTGCTGGTCGGGCATCATGCGGGCTGTATAATACCGATTCTGGATGCCAAGGATAACGAACATGGGCAAGCGATTTTCGCGCACGTTGCCGGTTGCGCATACGCTGATGGGCAGTTTGCTTGCTGGCGCCTCGTTTACAGCGGTGGCTCAGGGTCAAACCATGTCCGCTGAAGCGTTGGATTGGCAACCCTGGGGGGAAGAGGAAGCGGCTAACCAACTGTGCCGGGGCCGCTATGTAATGCCCAGCTACCGCTTGCCAGCGGAAGATAACCCGGAAACCGTCTCGTTGGAGGCCCGGGAAGTCGATTACGCTGCCGATGGCGAAGCATTGCTACGCGGCGATGTGGTACTGCGCCGCGGCAATGAAGAAGTGGAAGCGGAGCGTATCTTTTTACCCGCTGACCGTCAGCAGGTCGACGCAGAAGGTAATATCGCCATCCGCGATGGGCGCGCTTTGGTGCGTGGCGAACAGGCGATGCTCCGGCTAAACGAAGATCGGGCCACCCTGGGTGACAGCCACTATGTGCTCTACGAGCAGCATCTGCGCGGTCAGGCTAGTCAGCTAGAGCAGACTGGGGAGGGCGAGTACCGCCTGCAAGACGCAAGCTTCACCACCTGTGATCCAGGCGCCAATAGCTGGCAACTGGTCAGCAGCGATATTCGTTTGAACCAAGCCGAAGGCTTTGGCACAGCGCGTCATGCGCGCCTGGAAGTGAAAGATGTGCCGGTATTTTACTGGCCATGGCTGCGCTTTCCCATCGACGATCGCCGCCATACAGGCTTGCTGTCTCCGTCGATTGGCTTTTCAACGGACGGTTTTGACTACGCCCAGCCGTTTTATTGGAATATTGCCGCAAACCACGATGCGACGATCACGCCGCGCTGGATGAGTGACCGCGGGCTGTTGATGAACGGTGAATACCGCTACCTGTTTGAGGAGAGCTCGGGCATCGTTGAAGGCGGCTATTTAAACAGTGATAACGGTGGCTCTGGCGGCGGAGAAAATCGCTTTGAGGGTGATGATCGCTGGTATGTGGATGCCCGCCATGCGGGGCGGGTAAATGAGCGCAGTAATTATCGGCTGCGCTACGGGGCCGCCAGCGACGGTCGCTATTTCGATGACTTCGGCGGTGAGTTTGGCGAGAGCGAGCGCGCCAGTATGGAGCGTTTGGCCCAGGTCGATTACCGCGGCCAGCGCTGGCAGTTGGATGCCCGCGCCCAGGGTTTCCAGCGCTTGGAAGACCCGCTTAGCGATAGCGATAAACCTTTTTATCAACTGCCGAGCCTGAGCGCGAATGCCAACTGGCAGTTCGACAACGGGCTATATACCCAGTGGCGATCAAACGCGACCTATTTTTGGCGCGACGTGGATGAGCGCCGCGTGCCGGAGCGCGAAGCGGCCACCGGTAGCCGTTTGCACCTAATGCCTGCGGTTGGCTGGCGTTTCGAGCGCCCTTGGGGCTACCTGGAGCCGCGTACCGAGCTATGGAACACTGCTTACGAGCTGGATTACGGCGAGCGCGATACACAGCGTAGCGACTCACCCAGCCGCAGTGTTGTGCTGACCTCCATCGACAGTGGGCTCGTCTTTGAACGTGAGCTTGCACTGGGGGGGCGGGACTACCGCCAAACCCTGGAGCCACGTCTTAACTACGCTTATGTGCCGCGTACCGATCAGAGCGAACTGCCTGACTTTGACAGTCGCGAACGCGCTTTCTCCTGGGATCAGCTTTGGTCAGCCCAGCGCTTTTCCGGCACTGACCGCGTTGGCGATCTCAACCGGCTCTCTTACGGCGTGCAGTCACGCTTATTGGAAGATGCCTCCGGTCGTGACCGGCTCTCGTTCGGGGTAGGTCAGAGCGTTTACTTTGATGACCGCCGTATCGATAGTGAGGGCGACGCCGATACGTTGCCGGATCGGCCGGAAGACAACCCAAGCGTCAATCCGGAAAGCCGCTATCAGGCTACGCGGGATCGTTCGCCTTTGGTCACCCGCCTTGACTGGCAGATTAATGATCGCTGGAGCAGCGGAGCAGAATGGCTCTACGATGACCACCGGGAACGCACCGAACGATCAAGTGTTGATGTTAGTTACCGGCATCCCGAAGGGCACGTAGTGAACCTTGGCTACCGTTGGGAGATCGAAGGGTTCGATCCAGGCGTATTGCCGGGCGATAACGGCTTTCGCGACTATAACCGCGAAGAGTGGGATCTCTCATTTGCCTGGAAAGCCAGCACCAACATTGATTTGATTGGCCGCTACCTGCACGATCAAACCAATGAACGCTCACTGGAGCAATTGGCAGGCGTGCAGTGGAACAACTGCTGTTACGGTCTGCAGTTGGTGTGGCGCGAATGGGTAGATGACAATGACACCGCACCCATTAATGATGACTTTAATGATCGCGGGCTATTTTTACGCTTCGTATTCCGTGGCTTAGGCGGCGTTGGCCAGGATGCGGATAGCTATTTTGAACAGACCATTCCTGGCTATCGTCCGACTGCCCTGTAAATGACTTCCATAGAATGGCTAATGAAAGAGACGTTTGTTATGAAAATGAGAAAGCCCCTGCTAGGCCGTATGAAACAGCTATCCGCTGGTAGCCTGCTCGCTTTGTGTGTAGGCGCAGGCCTTGCATTGGCCCCGCTAGCCCTTCAGGCGCAGAACTTCCAGTCTCCCCAGCGTCAAGTGCTGGACAGCGTCGTGGCCGTGGTCAATAACGATGTGATTATGCGCAGCGAATTAGATGATCGCATGACGCAAATCGAGCAGCAGGCGCAGGCCCAGGGTGGTAATCTCCCTCCGCGCTCCCAGTTGGAGCGTCAGGTGCTTGAGCGCATGGTGATGGAAGAGATTCAACTGCAGATGGCGAAAGATGCCAACTTGAGCGTCGATGATACCGAGCTCAATGGGCAGGTGCGCTCGATTGCCGAATCCAATGGCATGACGCTTGATCAGTTTGCCGATGCCGTGGAAGCTGATGGTATGACGCTGGCCAGCGTGCGCGAAGATATTCGCCGCGAAATGCTGATGCGTCAGGTGCAGCAGCGCCAAATTAGCAACCGCGTATCGGTCAGCGACCGCGACGTTGAGCGCTTTCTAAACCAGCAGCCCGGCCAGTCTGGCGAGCAGAACTTTATTGAAGAGATCCGTGCCCGCCACGTGCTGATTGCACTGACCCCTAATCGCGATGAAAACCAGGCCCGCACGCGAGCGGAAGAGGTACGTCAGCGCCTTTCACAAGGCGAGGATTTTGCTTCGGTGGCGCGTGAGATGAGTGACGACAGTGGCACTGCCCTCAACGGCGGCGAACTGGGCTGGGTTCGCCCAGGGCAAACCGTACCCGCCTTTGAAGAGGCGATGCGCGACCTGGATGTTAACCAGGTATCTCAGCCGGTTCGCTCTCAGTTTGGCTACCACGTCATTGAAGTAGAGGAGCGCCGTCGTCAAAACGTTACCCAAGAGAGCCAGCGTGAGCAGGTGCGCCAAGCGATCTTCCAGCGTCGCGCGAACGAAGAGTTAGAGACCTGGCAACAAGAGATTCGCTCCCAGGCCTTTGTTGATATTCGACTCTAATGTTAGTGGATACTTTATCATCCGATAGCGCGCTGCCGGTGGTGGTAACTACCGGCGAGCCAGCGGGCATTGGCCCCGAGCTAATGCTGATGCTAGCGGCCCAGGGCATCCTCCCCGCGGGTACAGTAGCGATTGGCGACCCGGATATGCTGCGCCAGCGTGCAGCAGCGCTGGGATTAAGTGTCACGGTGATTGAATGTTCGCCTGGCGAGTACCCAAGTGGCACCCATGGTTTGCCGGTCTGGCCGGTTGCGCTGAACGAACCGGCCACGCCGGGCGTTCTCAATCCGGCCAACGCTGATTATGTGCTGGCTACCTTGGCGCTGGCGGTGGATGCCTGCCAAAAAGGTCAGGCGGCCGCTATGGTTACGGCGCCACTTCATAAAGGCGTCATCATCGAAGGTGGTCACCCAGCCTTTACCGGCCACACTGAGTGGTTGCGCGATGCCTGCGGCGTCGATGAGGTGGTAATGATGCTCGCCACCGATACGGCGCTGCATGCGGCGTCACCAAGCTGGCAGGGTAGTGGCGATCTGCGTGTGGCGCTGGTGACCACCCACTTGCCGCTGCGCAATGTTGCCGACGCTATCACCTTTGAGCGGGTAACCCGTATTAGCCGACTGCTAGCGGCTGATTTGCAGCGCCAGTTTGGTATCGCCAAGCCACGCATCGCAGTGTGCGGTTTAAACCCTCACGCTGGAGAGGATGGTCACCTGGGGCGCGAGGAGCTGGATGTTATTATTCCCGCCCTTGATGCACTGCGCGCTGAGGGAATGGATATACTTGGCCCCTTGCCCGCCGACACACTGTTTACCCCCAGGCATTTGGCTGGTGTCGATGCGGTGCTGGCGATGTACCACGACCAGGGTTTAGCGGTGTTAAAATACGCAGGCTTTGGTCAGGCCGCTAACATTACTCTGGGCTTGCCATTGGTACGCACTTCGGTCGACCATGGCACCGCGCTGGATCTGGCAGGCAAAGGCGTGGCAGATCCCGGCAGCCTAAACGTCGCTATCGCCCTTGCGCGCCGTCTAGCTGCAAGGCGGTTGTCTGCTGAGATATAACCTGCTCTGGCACCGATTCGTGCAAACGACCAGTTGCAACAGTGCTGGCTACTACATACTCCCGATTGAATCCGCACCCCAAGGAACACCGTTTGATGTCTACTGTGCCCCAACACCGCGCTCGTAAACGCTTTGGTCAGAATTTTTTACGCGACCTTGGCATTATCTCGCGGATCGTTCGCGCCGTTGGCCCGCGCTCGACGGATCGCCTCGTCGAAATTGGCCCAGGCCAGGGGGCGCTGACCGAGCCGCTGCTGGAAGCCGCGGGGCACTTGGAGGTGATCGAACTCGACCGCGATCTGATTCCCGGTTTGCGGGTACAGTTTTTCAACTATCCCGATTTTGTGATTCATGAAGGCGACGCACTGAAGTTCGATTTTGCTGCGCTGAAAGGCGATGGGCCCGCGCTACGCGTGGTAGGCAACCTACCCTACAACATCTCCACACCACTGATAATACATCTGCTGGCTGCAGGAAGTGCCATACAAGATATGCACTTTATGCTGCAAAAAGAGGTGGTTGAACGCTTAGCCGCAGAACCCGGCGGTGCTGATTGGGGGCGTCTGTCGGTTATGGCTCAGTACTACTGCCAGGTCGAACAGCTGTTTATCGTGCCGCCGGAAGCCTTTGTGCCACGACCCAAAGTCGACTCCGCCATTGTGCGCTTAACCCCCCATGAAACGCTGCCCCATACGGCGGATGACCCAGCGATGCTGTTTGAGCTGGTGAAGCTCGCCTTTGGTCAGCGGCGCAAAACGCTGCGCAATAACTTCAAAGGGCGGGTGAGTGCCGACACCCTGGAAGATCTGGGCATTGACCCCATCCGCCGTCCGCAAACGTTGACCGTGGCGGAGTACGTGGCGATTGCCAACCGTGTCGCCGCCGATGAGCAGGCAAGCGGTGAGCGGGGCAGCCAAACGTGAGTGGCCTAGCAATCAAAGTGAGCGTCGTCCCTAGCTATCGCGCTGATGAGTCTAACGATGGAGAGTCGCGCTATGTGTTTAGCTACACCGTGACTGTCCACAATCAGAGCCCCCATAGCGTTCAGCTGATGGCGCGCTACTGGAAAATCACCCAGGGCAGCGGCGACTGCCAGGAAGTCCGCGGCAAAGGCGTCGTCGGCCAACAGCCGCTAATTGGCCCCGGCCAGAGTTTTCGTTACACCAGTCGCGCCATTCTGCAAACCCCGGTGGGGGTGATGGAGGGTGCCTATACGCTGTTGGATACCTCTACTCAGCGTGTTTTTGAGGTAGCCATTACTCCTTTTAGGTTAGCCGTACCGCTTCAGCTCCATTAGACAGTTTGGGTTAGCCTGCTCTCCAGGTGATCGCAAAGCCGCAGGGCCAGCTGTACTAGCGTTAACGTCGGGTTGGCGTGCCCGGCGCTGGCAAAAACGCTGGAACCCGCCACATAGAAGTTATCCTGGGCAAACAGTCGGCAGTCGGGGTTAACAATGCCCTCCTCGGCATTAAGACTCATACGCGTGCCGCCCATATGGTGACGGCCAGCCAACTCGCCCTCGGTAGGCAGTTGTACCGGCGTATCGGCGAGCCAGTCAGCCAGTTGTAGCCTACCTACCTCATTGTCGCGCAGATACTCCCCCAATAGCAGCATGCTCTCGCGGATAGTATGACGATCCAGCTCGGACTGCTGCCACATCAATCGGCCGCGGGGTACGCCCAGCTCATCCAGCTCTTCGCTTAACTCTATGCGATTGTCAAAGCGAGGTTCTTGCTCCCAGGCAGCTCTTAGCACCGCGCCGTGTATCACCCGCCCCTGGGCCTGCCAGATACGCAGCCGTCCCGCCAGCGTGGGGGCCTGATTCGCGAGCTCGTCAATCAGTTCCTGGGTGGCTTCAGCGCTCATGCGGTGCAAGCGCAGCCCACAATTCAGTATTTGGCGTGAGCTGATGGATTGAGCGGTGGGGGAGAGGAACACGTTGTAATCCTCGTCCAGCCCCAGTGCCGCTGGCTCAAAAATTAGCGCCTGACCCACCGTGGCGTGGGGGTGCTCCATCCAGTAATGCCCTAGGGTGTCGGCTTGAGGTATAAGCTGGCCATTTAACTGTTGGTTGCACCACAGCAGCAAGCGCGAGTTTTCGATGCCGCCACAGGCCAGCACAAAGTAGCGCGCCTGAACCTTTCGGTAATCGCCTTGATAGTTTTTGAAGATAGCGCCGGTGACTTTGCCATTCTGGCTTTCCAGCGCCACCAAGTTGGCCGTTAGGCAGCACTCCAACGTGTTCGATTCGCTTAGCGTGGTGGCATATTTCTCCTTCAGACGCGTCGGGTGGCCCAGTGAGAAATAGATGCGCTTGAGCCCAGAATCCGTGATCGGCTGATCAGCAGGCGTAGGCGCCAAGTCGAGCACGCTGGCCGCGGCGCGGTAGTAGGGCGATAACGCATCCCGGCCAATAGGCCAGGCCGTCTCACTGGCAGCACTTTTGGCGGTAAAGTCATAGTGATCGAGTGGTCGGCAGATGCCGCCCCAGTGGTTGGTCGACCCGCCCAAATAGCGCAGGCGAGCGCCATAGAGGGGAATATAAGGGTCGCCGACGACTTCGCCCCGGTAGCACTCCTGGGAGCGTTCGCTGTAGTCCGCATCGCCACCTTCGCAGAGCAGTACGCGGTGGCCCCGCTCGGCCAGGGTAACGGCCATGGAAATGCCCGCCGCACCCGCGCCGATAATGCAGACATCCACTGCATGGCTGTGTTCGCTAATGTCCTCAAAAGCGATATACATCAGCAGTCACTGCTGCGCAGGAGCCAACCATTAACCGTCACCGCAGCGGGCGGTGGGCCAAGTTTGGGCGCGGCGGCTCGTGCGGCTGGAAGAAGCATTGTGCCGGGGAGTATGAGTGCGCCAATACCTGCCAGCGTTGCCGCTTTCAGTAGCCCGCGTCGAGAGTAATCCATTGTCATAAGCGTACCGTTTTCCTTAACAGTTGTTGAGGCGGCTACTCGAGTGACTAGCTACTCAATTGACTAACTGCGCGATTGAGCGGCTAAGCTAGCAAGAGGCTCAAGAGCGCCAAAGCGTACTTTTATAGTGATCCAGGTTTGTAATTTTCACCAGTGCTAATCATCAACATAAGCCACCAACGACAGGCATAGGATGTCGGTGAAGTGGTAGTATTCAGCCTACTCATTTTATTAAAAAGGTCTCGTGCATGAGCACCTATGCGATCGGCGATCTGCACGGCTGTCACGCCGAATTTGTAGCCCTTCTTGAAAAGCTTAGCTTCAACCCCGCGCGGGATACGCTATGGCTGGTGGGCGATTTGATTAATCGTGGGCCTGGTTCATTGGAGTGTCTGCGAGAAGTGCGCGCACTGGGTAGCTCGGCACGCAGCGTATTGGGCAACCACGATTTTCATTTGCTGGTCGTAGCGCGCGGCGGCGGCAAGCTGAAAAAAAACGATACCCTGGGCGATATTCTGGGCGCGCCTGATCGCGAAGTGTTGCTGGATTGGCTACAGAGCCAACCGCTTAGCGTGTTTGAAAACAGTACGCTAATGACCCACGCCGGGCTGCTTCCCCAATGGAGCGTAGCCCAGACCGAGTCTCTGGGGCGTGAAGTGCAGATGGCGCTAGGCAGTGAAGCATCCGGTAAGTTTTTAACCCGGCTGTTTGGTAACCAGCCGGATAGCTGGCACGATGATTTAGACGGCATGGATCGGCTGCGCCTGACTGTCAATGTGCTGACTCGGATGCGCTTTATTGATGCCCAGGGCCGTTTGGACTTTGCGGCCAAAGAGGGATTGGACAGTGCCCCAGAGGGCTTTCTGCCCTGGTTTCAATACCCGCGTGACGATGACACTCGCCTACTCTTCGGCCACTGGGCGGCGCTGGAGGGGAGTACCCCCCAGGCGCGGGTACCCGTTGAGGCGTTGGATACGGGCTGCGTGTGGGGCGGACGTCTAACCGCGCTCAATCTGGACAGCGGCGAGCGAACCAGTGTAGCTAGCCTTCAGCAGGAAAAACGACAGTGAAAGAAACAAACAGTGATCCCCGCTTAGCAGGCTTGAACGTGTATCGGGTAGGCGGCGCCGTGCGCGATGAGTTACTCGGCTGGCCGGTATATGACAATGACTGGGTCGTGGTGGGCACTACGCCAGACGCCATGCGCAAGCGCGGATTTAAGCCCGTGGGGCGCGACTTTCCAGTTTTTCTGCATCCCGAAACCGCTGAGGAATACGCCCTGGCCCGCACCGAACGCAAGTCTGGCCACGGCTATGGCGGGTTTGAAGTGCATGCCAGCCCCGATGTCAGCCTGGAAGAGGATCTATTGCGGCGTGATTTAACCATTAATGCCATTGCCCAGAGTACTGAGGGCGAATTAACCGACCCGTTTAATGGTCAAGGCGATATCGAACGGCGCGTGTTGCGGCATATCTCCGCGGCGTTTAGCGAAGACCCGCTGCGAGTGCTGCGTACCGCACGTTTTCTGGCCCGCTATGCGTCACTGGGCTTCACCATTGCCCCTGAAACCCAGGCACTAATGCGTAAGGTGAGCCACAGCGGCGAACTTGAGCACCTGGCCGCCGAGCGGGTGTGGGTCGAAACGGAAAAAGCGCTGGGTGAACCAAGCCCAGAGGTCTATTTCACCACTCTTGAACGTTGCGACGCGCTCAACGTCTGGTGGCCAGAATTGGCGGGTGAAGCGTTAGTGAAGGGCTTGGCAGCGATGGCTCAGGTGCCTGATAGCGACATGTTCGCATTGGCTCATTGGCGCTATGCGCAGCTGGTATCGCCGCTCAGCGCTGAGCGGCGCGATGCCTTGTCGGAACGACTCAAACTGCCCAATGCCGTTGCCCAATTGGCTCGCCATACCGCGCTTACCTATTCTTTAATAAACCATTCGCTAACAAACCATCCATTAACCAACCATGCGCTGCCTTCCGACGCATTAGAGGGCCCCAGCGTGCTACGTTGGCTGGAACGTTTGGATGGTTGGCGTAAGCCTGAGCAGGTCGAGGGACAGCTGGCGTTAGTCAAAGTGTTGGCGCCTGAGCAGGTTAGCCCGCTCGAAAACGCCTGGCAGGCTGCTCGGGAGGTAAGCCCCCAGGCACTGATAGCTGAGGGATATCAAGGCGCAGCGCTGGGCGAGGCCTTGCGAGCGCGCCGCGGGCAGGCCGTGGAGGCGGCGCTAACCAAGTAATTTACCGGCGTGCCGCCGCCAGCAGGGGCTGTTCATCCGCTTGGGAGATCCAGCGGCCGCGCCAGCTGAAATCCACCGCCCAAAGGCGCTGGCTGCCTAGCTCGAAGGCGCTCCATAGCGCGGCATAGGGCGTGCCGCAGCGGGGGTGGCACTGATTGGGGAGCAGCTCAGCAAGCGGCTGTAGCACGAACGCATTATGGGTAATTTCGCTACGCGGTAAGGCGATTTCGTCAACCGTGCCGCAAAGGCTGCCTACGGTGAGCAAGTCGATATCCAGCGCGCGGGGGCTAAATTTGGCAAGACCAGGCAGGCGGCCATGCTCTATTTCCAGTTGCTTCCCCCATGCCTGAAGTTCGCCGGGTGTCCAAGCACTGTGAAACGCCACCACCAGGTTGTAGAAATTGCGGCTGTCGGCGAAACCGACCGGCTCGCTTTCAAACACACGGGAGATCTGCAGGGGGCCGAAGGTATCAGCAAGCGCATCCAGGCAGCAGCGAATATGCCGAGTAGGGTGAATATTGCTGCCTAAGCTGACGGTCACCAGGTTCATGCGCTGATCTCCTGGGTTGCCTCCGGCAGGTTGCCGCGGGTGATTTCCAGGCCGACGCTAACGGCGTTGGCAACCGCGCCCGGTTTACGTACCGTCAAGCGCAGCCAAGTGATAGGGAATTCCGTACGCAGGCACTCAGCGAGGCGTTCGGCAAAAGTCTCTACCAGGGCGAACTGATGGGCATCGGCAAACTGCTGAATGCGCTGGCAGATAGCAGCGTAATCCAGGGTGAGGCGCAGATCGTCGGTGGCTGCCGCCGAGCGAATATCGGTCGCCAACACCAAGTCTAAGCTTAGCGACTGTTGAATCGAGCGCTCCCAGTCGTAGACACCAATCACGGTGTCGACGCTTAACGCTTCAATCAAAATACGATCCATCCAGCTTCCCCCTACGGTAACAAGCGGGCGATTGTACGTTAGGATGGGGCTAAACGACAGCGGGCCGGGCTAACGAGACGGTCTTCAACGCGAGTAGAGCGCCATGGTATGGATAGTGGTGGGGTATTTAAGCGGTAGTTGGCTGGCAGCGCTAAGCGTCTGCCGTCTGGCGGGCGTGGGCGACCCCCGCCAACACGGCTCATTTAATCCCGGCTTTTCCAACGTACTGCGCCTATATGGCCCCCGCTTGGCGGCAGCGACACTGCTGTTAGACGCCTTAAAAGCCATGCCTGCTGTTTTGGGTGCAAAGCTGATGAGCTGCCCGGTCTGGCTGCAGGGAGTAGTGGGGTTGGCAGTATTATTAGGTCACAGCTTTCCACTGTGGCATGGCTTTCGTGGCGGTAAAGCGGTCGCCAGTGCCTTCGGTGTGTTGTTGGTGTTGGTGCCCCAGGTGGCGCTACTGAGTGCAGCGATATGGGCACTGCTGGCGTGGCGATTAAAAACGGCGGCATTGGCTTCGTTAGTGAGTGCGCTCGTGGCGCCGCTGGCCTGTGGCTGGCTGGCGCCGGAGTACGTCATGGTGGTGGGTGGATTCAGCCTGCTGGTGCTGGCCCGTCACGGGCTTAATATTCGCCGACTGCGACGCGGTGAAGAGCCGCCGTTTCGTGGTTCTTAGCGTGAGACAGGCGGTGTCAGCTGATTCAGCGGCCAGCGGGGCGTCGCCTGCATCATGCCAGAAGTGTCGCACTCTCCCGCTGCCAGGCGTTGAGCACCCACATAGGCAATCATGGCGCCATTGTCGGTACAGAATCGCCCGCGCGGGTAGTAGGCGCGGGCTTGGCGTTTTTCGCACTCAGTCTGCAGTCGTTCGCGCAGGCGATGGTTGGCGCTGACTCCGCCCGCCACCACTAAGCGCTTCAAGCCGGTTTGATCCAGCGCTCGACGGCACTTAATCACCAGCGTATCGACAACGGCCTCTTCAAAGGCGCGGGCAACGTCGGCGCGGGCCTGGGCGTCGAATTCGTCGGCTGTTTCCAACTGGCGAATGGCCGTCATGGTGTGGGTTTTTAGGCCCGAAAAACTGAAGTCTAGCCCTGGCCGGTCGGTCATGGGGCGCGGGAAGCGAAAGCGCTTGGGGTCACCCTGTTCCGCCAGCTTGGCGACCTGAGGGCCGCCTGGGTAGGCCAGTCCGAGCATCTTGGCAGCTTTATCAAACGCTTCACCAGCCGCGTCATCCACCGATTCGCCGAGCAGTTGATAGCGACCCAGCCCCTGAACTTCGACGAGCTGGGTATGGCCGCCGGAGACCAGCAGCGCCACGAAAGGGAACTCGGGTGGCTCGTCTTCCAGCATCGGTGCCAGTAAATGGCCTTCCATATGGTGTACGCCGAGCACGGGGATGTTCAAGGCCCGTGCCATGCCATGGGCGGTACTGGCACCCACCATTAATGCGCCGACTAAGCCGGGGCCTGCGGTGTAAGTGATGCCATCCAGGTCGCGGCGCGTTAGCTTGGCGTCGCCGAGCACTTGCTCGATCAGCGGCAGCAGTTTGCGGGTGTGATCGCGAGAGGCGAGTTCGGGCACTACGCCGCCAAATTCTGCATGCATGGCGATTTGGCTATACAGCGCATCGGCAAGCAGCCCCTGGCCGCCGGTTAACGAGGTGTCGTAAAGCGCGACACCCGTTTCGTCGCAGGATGTTTCAATGCCCAGAACTCGCATAAAAAGGGACTCTCAAAGGCTATTCAAAAGATGTAAAGGTGAAAACAGAAGGGCGCTAGTCTAGCATTATCGCCGTGGATCAGCGTAAGCATTTGCAAAGATGGTCAACGGCGACTAAACTACTGTGCGCTGTAAAACTGGGTCGTACACCGTGTTCTAAAATGTAATATCGCAGTGTACGTACTATCCGAACTCAAGACTCCTTAAGGTAGGTGAGTGCTTAATGCCTTCTGTAAAAGTACGTGATAACGAGCCGTTTGACGTCGCCCTGCGTCGCTTCAAGCGTTCTTGCGAAAAAGCCGGTGTTCTTTCTGAAGTACGCCGCCGCGAGCACTATGAGAAGCCGACTGCTGAGCGTAAACGCAAAGCGGCAGCTGCCGTAAAACGCCACGCTAAGAAAGTTCAGCGTGAGCAAAAGCGTTTCGAACGGCTCTATTGATCCGTACCCGAGGGGGCCGGAGCAGTTAGCTGGTCGTCTCAAGAGGGATGCCAAGCGGCCGCCACTAGGTGGCCGTTTGTTTTTGACTGTTGTTCTTCAAAGCTGTCGTTGCTAAAGGCCGTCGCTGTTTATGATGATCTGATCTGGCAATGGGTCTGATGACCTTAGGCAGTGTTTTAAAAAACAGGGCTTTTAAAAACAGTCTCGAAAGTTAGCGCTTTGCGCGAGGATGCCCGTAGTTCATGGCAGGCCAAATTCCACAGCGTTTCATTGATGATCTGTTAGGCCGCGTTGACGTGGTCGAGGTGGTTGGTGAGCGCGTGCAGCTTAAAAAGGCTGGTCGTAACTACTCTGGGCTGTGTCCCTTCCATCAAGAGAAAACCCCATCGTTTACCGTCAGTGCTGATAAGCAGTTTTATCACTGCTTTGGCTGCGGAGCTAATGGTAATGCACTACGCTTCTTGATGGAGTACGACAAACTACCGTTTCCTGAGGCGGTAGAGCAGTTGGCCGGTCGCCTGGGTATTGAAGTGCCGCGTGAAGGCGCTGATGACCCGCGTGCCCAGCAGCGTGAAAAGAAGCGCAAAGAGGGTGTTAACCTGCTCGAACTCGCCGCCAGTTTTTATCGCGAGCGATTAAAGATGCAGGAGGGCCAGCCTGCCCAACGCTATTTGTCGGGTCGTGGGCTCTCGGACGAGGTGATCAAGACCTACGGCATTGGCTATGCCCCGGCGGGTTGGGAGGCGCTAAAACAGCACCTCAGCGAGCGCGGTATTGGTGAGCCAGTGCAGGTGGAGTACGGCCTGCTGATTCACCGTGAGGATACCGGGCGTACCTACGACCGTTTTCGTGATCGGGTAATGTTCCCCATTCGCGATTTGCGCGGTCGTACGATTGCCTTTGGTGGTCGAGTGATGGGCGATGACCAGCCCAAATATCTCAACTCTCCGGAAACACCCGTATTCCATAAAGGTCGTGAGCTTTACGGCTTGTATGAGGCGCGCCAAGCCTCGAACAAGCTTGAGCAACTGGTCATGGTCGAAGGCTATATGGATGTGGTGGCACTGGCGCAATACGGTATTCATAATGCTGTGGCGACGCTGGGTACCGCCACCACAGAAGACCATTTGACCCGCCTGTTTCGACTGGTGAGTCGCGTAGTGTTCTGTTTCGACGGTGATCGTGCCGGGAGGCAGGCGGCTAGCCGGGCATTGGAAACCGCACTGCCGCAAATGATTGATGGCCGTGAAGCGCGCTTTCTGTTTCTGCCCGAAGGTGATGACCCGGACACCCTGGTGCGCCGTGAAGGCACCCAGGCATTTCAGGATCGCGTGACCTGTGCCATGCCTCTGTCGGAGTTTCTATTCGAACAGGCGGCCCAAGGGCGCGACTTGAATACCGTGGAAGGGCGCGAGCGGTTTGCCAGTCAGGTGCTCGAAGCATTGAACAAAGTGCCTGAAGGCATGCTCAAATCGCTACTGCTGGAGTCATTGGCAAAGCGTAGTGGGCTGGCGCAAGAGCAGTTGAAAGTGCTGCTCGAAAAGCGTTCCCAGGCGTCGCAGCGATCCGTCACCCAAGGTGATGTTTCGCAGGAGCCGGCAGAGCAGTTGGAGTCCGAATCGGCCTCATCCGCCATGAACGGCGCTGTTTTGGCAGCGCCAGCCCGCTCATCGCGCTCACGTTCTCAGGCGCTCTCCCCGGTTGGGCGTATCGTGCAGCTGTTATTGCATGAGCCCAATCTGGTGGTCACGCTCCCTGATCATTTGGAGTGGTTGCCGGAAGATGGCGATGCGCCGCTATGCCGCGAGCTGATTGAACTGCTCAAGGCAGGGCGCTACCGCAGCCCACAAGTGGTGTTGGCGCATTTTCAAGGCAGCCAGCAGGGGCATGCCTTGGCGGCTTTCGCCAAGCGCGAGCTGTTGATTCCCAAGGCAGATCGGGAAGCAGAGCTGAAGGGATTGGTGGAACACTTGCAGTACGTTCAGCGCCAGCGTTCTCCTCAAGAGGAGTACACGGCGTTGCTGGCGCAGGAGCGCGCCGGGCAAAAGTTGGATAAGGAGCAGCGCCAGCGTTTGGCAAGCTTGGTAATGGAGCTTGCTCAGCGCCAATGAGGCGGTGTCTTGGGCGATGGGGGTTGAATTCCTAGCGTTTCAGCACCAGATATAGGGTCAGCCACCGAGCGTTGGCCTAACCGAACAAACTAACACACCTGAATTACCGCGCAAATACGTCGAGCTGGAAAATTTCTTGCTTTTTACGCTATACTGTACGGCTTGTTGAGTTTAATCGATTCAGCGCTCCAGGTGTTTCATTCTTCTTCGTCGAGATAGGGTTTCTATGGCTGGAAATGCGCAGCAGCAGTCGCGTCTGAAGGAGTTGATCGCTCGAGGCAAGGAACAGGGTTACCTGACCTATGCCGAGGTCAACGACCATCTACCTGAGGATATCGCCGACCCGGATCAAGTGGAAGACATCATTGGCATGATCAACGACATGGGTATAAGTGTCGCTGAAGAAGCGCCAGATGAAGACACTTTGATGATGTCGGATCAATCCACGGACGAGTCCGCTGCGGAAGAGGCCGTAGCGGCCCTTGCCGCCGTGGAAAGCGATGTAGGCCGCACCACTGACCCCGTACGCATGTATATGCGTGAAATGGGCACGGTTGAGCTTTTGACCCGTGAAGGCGAAATCGAAATCGCCAAACGGATCGAAGAGGGTACCCGTGAAGTGATGTCGTCTCTGGCCTATTTGCCGGGTGCCGTCGCGTCTATTTTGGACGCCTATGACGCTACCCAGGATGAAGAAGCGCCGGGGCGTCTTTCGGATCTGTTTTCTGGTTTCATCGATCCCGATGAGGGTATCCCCGGCGTTGCCGAAGCAGAGGTGCCCGAACCGGAGCCTGAAGCCGAGATTGACGACGACGTTGAGAGCGACGGCGACGATGAGGACGAGGATTCTACGGCCAGCGAGGGCGGCCCAGATCCCGAAGAGGCGCGTGCACGTTTCGAGCAGATTCGCGAGCAGAACGCCTTGGTGGAAGAGGCGTTTGCCAAGCATGGCCGCGGCAGTGCTGAGTTAAAGGCCGAGCAAGCCCGCTTGGCGGTGCTTTTCTCGCCTATCAAGCTGGTGCCTAAGCACTTCGAGCGCTTGGTCGGTCAGGTGCGTATCAGTGTTGAGCAAGTGCGTGCCCAAGAGAAAGCGGTCATGCAGCTGTGCGTGAAAAAAGCCAAGGTGCCGCGTAAGACGTTTATCAAGTCGTTTCCTGGTAATGAGTCGAGCAAAACATGGCTGGATGAATTCCAGGCAGCGCAGAGCAAGTACGCAGACCGCCTTGAGCCGTTGCGCGCCGATATTGCTCGTGCTCAGCGCAAGATCGCCTTCGAAGAGGATATGGTGCAGCTCTCGGTTGCCGACCTTAAAGAGGTGAATCGCAAGCTCTCGATTGGTGAGGCGAAAGCTCGCCGTGCCAAGAAAGAGATGGTTGAGGCTAACCTGCGCTTGGTGATTTCGATCGCCAAGAAGTATACCAACCGTGGTTTGCAGTTCTTGGATCTCATCCAGGAAGGCAACATCGGCTTGATGAAAGCGGTCGATAAGTTCGAATACCGCCGTGGTTATAAGTTCTCGACTTACGCCACCTGGTGGATTCGTCAGGCAATTACCCGCTCGATTGCCGACCAGGCACGCACCATCCGTATCCCGGTACATATGATTGAGACGATCAACAAGCTCAATCGCGTCTCGCGCCAGATGTTGCAGGAAATGGGCCGTGAGCCAACGCCGGAAGAACTCGGCGAGCGTTTGGAAATGCCGGAAGATAAAGTACGCAAAGTGCTCAAAATCGCCAAAGAGCCGATCTCCATGGAGACGCCGATTGGTGACGATGATGATTCACACCTGGGTGACTTTATCGAAGACGGCACCATGCTGCTGCCCATTGACATGGCTACCGGTGAAGGTCTTATCGAAGCAACGCGCAACGTGTTAGGCGGCTTGACCGCCCGCGAAGCGAAGGTACTGCGCATGCGTTTCGGTATCGATATGAACACCGACCATACCCTGGAAGAGGTGGGCAAACAGTTTGACGTAACCCGTGAGCGAATTCGTCAGATTGAAGCCAAAGCGCTGCGTAAGCTGCGTCACCCCAGCCGCTCTGAGCCGCTGCGTTCGTTCCTCGACGAGTGAATGTCGTAAGTTGTGAGTGGTAAATAGAAAGTAGTAAGTGGTGAATAGAAAGTAGTCGCCGCTAAGACCAAAAAGCCCGCCGTTCTCTGAACGGCGGGCTTTTTTATAGGGACTAATGTTGAAGACGATGTGTGCCGCGCTTAATTGGGTATCTGCCGGGCTTTATAAATGCGGCGAGCCAGTAGTAGCAATTCCAGGGTGGCGATCAGAATTAGGCTATAACCGAGTAGTTCGACGACTTCTTCAGCAACACTCTTAAAGGTTCCTGAATAGCTGTCTTCAAGAACGGCTTGCCAGAACTCTTGTCGCCCATACAGGCGCGAGAATATATAAGTGGTCAGCACGCCTGCCGTAAACAAACCAAAGGCGAAGGTGTTGCTGTAATGAGCGAACTCCGCAAGAAAGCGTTGGCGCTGCTTCACCACCCAAAAAAGCGATGGGAGAATAATCAGTGCAACGAGTACCTTCCAGGTGTTATGAGCCACATAGTTATCTAAAAAGTGATCCTGTTCGCGTACCAAGGAGGCGGCCACAAATGCCAGCAGCAACAGTGTAACGGTGGGCCACACTTTAAGTACATGACGAATGTAAATCAGCATTGCACAGCAGGTGGCCAGCACCAGTGTTTGGGTAAATTCGGTAAAACCCAGCTCAGAAAAGCGTACTGAGGGGAGATAAAGCGCTTCTAAATAGGCGCCTTGGGCAATCGCGCCAATAAAAAATACGTACAGCACCGCACGCACTAAGATGGTTTGAAACCCGATGGGCCAGACAGGGGGGAAAGACATACCAACATCCTCTGTGGGTAAGCAGTTTTGCTGTTCGCATTTTAAAACATGCATGGGTGAATGTTCATTATATCGTCACACTTATGTGTTCGCACGTCGATATTGCAGTTAATCTCTCGGTGTTTAGTCGTCGGCGCTACGAAGTGACTAAAGGATCAGCTCTACAACGAAGCAACGCAGACTTAGCTGGAACATCGTTGGCTGATATCCAATTCGTCCTGGTAAATCATTGTTGATACATTCAGTAATCCCAGTACGCTGTGGAATAAGTTGTCATGCGATGCGGGGGTTTCAGCAGTTTCGTTTAGACATTCAATATCTATATTTTCACGTTGAGAAAAATCGTGTGAAAGCCACCACAACATAGGGATATGAGTTTGTTCATCCGGTGCAATGGCATAAGGAATGCCATGTAGATAAAGCCCTTTCTCACCAAGCGATTCTCCGTGATCAGATAGATAGATCATTGAGGCATCATAGTTTGATTGATTGGCTAGCATTTCAATGATCTGACTCAAAATATGATCTGTATAAAGAATAGCGTTATCGTAACTATTAGTAATTTCTTCTTGAGAGCACTGTGATAAATCGGCAGTTTTACAGGTTGGAATGAACCGTTCGAAATTGCTGGGATAGCGCTGAAAATAACTTGGGCCATGATTGCCGAGTTGGTGCAGAATAATAACCGTGTCACGTGGGTCTGGCTGCCTTATCTGGCTACTAAGCTCGTGCACAAGTGCTTCATCTAAGCAGCGTCCTTCTTGACAAAGTTGGGGATACTCTTCAGCCGTTATCTTCACGGTTTCCACTCGGTCACAGACGCCTTTACAGCCTGACTGGTTTTCTACCCAAATGACATTCAGACCAGCACGTTTCAATACGTCAAGTAAAGATTCATGCTGCTGGGCATAGGTTTTATCGTAGTCTCGACGGCCAGGCAGCGAAAACATGCAAGGTAAGGAAACTGCTGTACTCGTACCGCAAGATGTTACCTGTTTAAAATTAATGACAGACGACAGATTGGCCAGTTCAGGTGTTGTCTGGCGTTGATAATCATTAAGCCCCCAGTTTGCGGCACGTACAGTTTCGCCCACAATGATGACGAGAAGTTTGGGTTTTGCTCCCTCATCTGGTTCTATAAAGGCATCCTCTCCAACGGACAAACGTGGTGTATTAGCAGAAGGGGCTTCGCTAGCAAGCACTTTTACCATGGAGACCAAGTAGTTACCTGGTGTTATAAGGTGGCGAAGCTCCTTGTTGTTGCGCATTAGTGATGACATATCTTGATAAGACAGAATTGTCGAGACAAGGAGTACAGCCACTCCGCTCAGCCAATAGGTAAGGCGACGTATCGCTGCTTTAGACCAGGATGTTTTCTTGAGCTTGACTCGCCATAATGCAATCGAAGGCACAATAAAATAGAGCAATAAGTGGAGAAGCAGACCGAATGTCAAAAGTTCCCGAGCCTCACTGGTATCTGTCTGCAAAAAATTGTCCAGCATGGTCGTATCAAAATAGACCCCGTAAGAGCCAGTAAAGTAACTTACAACAGAAGCTAAGAGGAGTAAGATTGTCAGTAAAATCTTGGCAGACCAGTAAAAAGAAAATAATAAAAATACAACAAAATGAAGGCTGGTGATAATTAAAAGCATAAGTGTTACTATGCCTGCTGACCGGGGTTCACTTATGTCATACCCAAATAAAGCTTCATGCCAGAAGGCATTGTTATACATAATGGTAAATAGTATTGTGACCAGCAATGTAAGTAGTTCAGAACTTATGCGTGGACGATAAATTATAGCTTTAGAGGTTAGCTTGTAATAAAAAAATATATATCTATTCATGATGGCTGCTACCAATTTTTAATGAAAAAATAGGGGGGATTTGTTTTCGGTGTAGTGTGTTATTAAATAACTGGTATCGGCTATGGTTTTATAGCCTTAACCTACTAGCACGAAAAGCCAAACTCCTATCATCAAAGTTATACTTAATAAAACTGCAGCAGAGCCGATATCTTTTGCACGGCCACTAAGAGGGTGGTGCTCAAAACTTATTCGATCTACAGTTGACTCGATTGCAGAATTAATTAATTCAACTATAAGAACTAATGTCAGCGACAGAAATAGGACTGCCTTTTCAACTGGCGTTGTGTCTAAGATAAAGATAAGAGGGTAAAGAAAAAGGCTAGCGACAACTTCCTGTCTAAACGCTGCTTCACTTTTCCAGCAAGCATAGAGTCCATCAATAGCGTTCACGGAAGCACGATATATGCGCTTTATTCCTTTTCCATTAGTTTTAGCTTGGGGAGGGAGATACATGGTAGTGCTCTCATCAGTCCGTTAGGCTATTCACAATAGAACACTAAACTTACCAGCCACTTACCCGAAACTTACCTGAAACTTACTTATGGATAGTACCTATACCTAATTTTATTTGTCTTAGGTGCCTGGTTTTATCAATAGAAGTGATCTACAACAGATTGTTCTATGCCAGGTAAATCTCTGACATCAGCGATAATACGGCCATCATCAACTGCATAGGTTTCAGTGCTACCATGGGTAAAGCCAATGTCTACGAGGCCGATCACCATAACCAAAAAGAAAGATTGGCCTCGAATTTTTCTGGAGCGGAAGGGCAAGCAATTCCATTGGGAGCAATTGGAGAAAAATGACGTGATGCTGCGCGAAGGCAGCATCGTCGATGCCACAATCATTTCTGCGTCCAACTTCACCAAAATCGAGTGCGATATGGAGATGCACCTGACTAAAAAACTGGCTTTTGGCACATTGGCATAAAAATGCACATGAGTGGCGACGACAAGCCTGGCTTAAATGAGGAGTTTTTTTTCAGTAAGTTTCATGTAAGTCAGATGATGAATACTGCCTTTTGGGGAACAGAGAAAAATGCAAAGAGGCTCCTTATGCAGTCATCATTCACAGCAGCGCGTTGTCTCGATACAGCAGCTATCCGTCGTGCAGCTTCTACGCTAACTATTATTGGCCTAGCCCTACCTCTGACGGCGCTCGCTACTGGCAAACAGGCAGATGACGATTCATTCTGGGAGATCGGATTGGGAGTCGTCAGTAGCCAAGAGGCTTATACTGGTATGGATAGTGATATTATGCCATTGCCGATAGTGGCATTTGAAAATAGGTATATTCAGCTTTCAGGGCCTGAACTTGCGCTTAAGCTGCCCAGTTATGAGTTTAGTGATTCAAATGAGTTTAATTTCAGTATTTTCGGAAGGTATGATTTCCTTGGTTACGAAGAAGGAGATGCACACATTCTGGATGGTATGGAAGGTCGTGATGGTGGCTTCTGGGCAGGCTTTAAAACAGAGTGGCAAAATAGCTTTGCTGATATTAGCGCTGAATTTGCCACTGAAGCCGCTGGTGATAGTAAAGGCAGCAGCTTTAATTTAGCTATAGAAAAAACGTGGCTTTTTAAAGAAAATTTTATGTTGACACCTCGTCTAACTGCTAATTGGCTAGATAGTCATTATATCGACTACTACTATGGCGTGCGTAAAAATGAAGTGACAGTTGGTCGTGGCTACTACAATGGTAAAACCGGTTTCAATGTCGAAGTAGGCGTACTTGGAGGTTATGTGTTCGAGCAAAAACATTTTGTGCTTCTTGATGTTGGCATAACAAGCCTAGCCTCAGAAATTAAAGACAGCCCTTTGGTTGATAGTTCAACCGAGAGTTCTATAGCGCTTGGTTATCTCTACCGTTTCTGATGAACCGTATACTTCTGCTTGAAGATCATGAGCGCTTGGCGCGGTTGATATGTAAAGGGCTAGCAATGGCCGGTATCGTCGCTGATGTATTCAGCCGCATTGATCACGCGATTGCTGCTTTACAGCAAGTTCCTTATCAAGCATTGGTGATCGATCGAGGCGTCCCAGACGGTGATGGCTTATCGTTGTTGCAGCATTTGCGCGCGGCAGGCAATGCCATTCCCTGCTTGGTGCTGACAGCACGCACAGAATTACATGACCGAGTGGAGGGCCTAGACGCCGGAGCGGATGATTACCTTGCCAAACCATTTGCAATGGAAGAGCTGGTCGCAAGGGTGCGAGCGCTGCTGCGCCGCCCTGTAGAAACCCGCACACTGGAGCCTCAGTGCGGCGATTTAACGTTACGACCGGCTGATAGCCTTATTTGTTGTGGAGATAAATGCAAAATTTTGGCCCAGGCTGAAATGCAAATAATGTTACTGCTGGTGCATAGGTATAAAGAGTCGGTACGCCACAGTGCACTGGAAGCTGCTGGCTGGGGGTTAAGCGAAGCCGTTACACCCAATGCGCTGGATGTTACTTTGCACCGGATTCGGCGTAAATTGCTAGCCATTGGTTCACAGCAATGGATAGTGAATAGAAGAGGCATCGGCTATGCGCTTCAGGATAGAAAAAAAACTAAATAGTATCAGTTTTAAAACTTTGCTGGCTTTTTTTGTTAGCATGATACTGAGCATTAGTCTCATTGTTTTCGTGCTGGATGCTGTATATTTTTTCAAGAATAGTATCTTTTCAGAAACTGATGTAAATGATTTTGCTAAGAATTTTGCTCAAGAGATCCTATACAATAAAGAGGGTATTCCAGAAAGAATGGGACTTGAGCTGGAATATCCTTGGCTGTTTGAAAGTTTAGTGCAGGAAGCAGCTTACAGAGTCATTGATCAATCTGGAAAAGTGGTATTATATTCTGCTGCAGGAGCTTCATTTTGGTCTTCCGTTGATATTGCCCATCCAATAACTACTGGACCTTTTAAGTTTGAACATGAAGGTGTGTTAATGGATGCTGCCACAGCAAAGGCAGAAAATGGAGGGAAAAGCTGGTTTGTTCAGCTTGCTGTAAGTAGACGGTTTATGTTTTTTTCTCACGATACATTTGGTTTTCGCTTTGTAAGGAGTGGGGTGGTAATATTTTCTTTAGTACTACTTTTAGTCTTTTTTTTCTGTGCCCATTTTATTGTTCGGCATACACTTAAACCGTTACGTGAACTATCCGAATCGGCTGCGTTAATTTCTCCACGATCTTTGCAGGCTCGGCTTGAAAATAACAATTTGCCGACAGAAATTGCTCCTTTAGTAATCAGTTTTAACCATACGCTTGAAAGGCTTGAACATGGCTATCGCACACAACAAGAATTTCTTTCCACAGCAGCTCATGAATTAAAGACACCGCTGGCGCTAATTCGCACACAGCTGGAGTTAATGGAAGAAACAGAAGAGCGTAACTGGTTGCTAAATGACGCTAATTACATGTCTCGCCAGGTTCAGCAATTGCTTTTATTGGCTGAAACGAGTGAGTTTAATAACTATAACTTTATTGTTGTCGATATTGAATATGTAGTCAATGAGGTAGTATGTTATTTGCAGCGGATGGCTGAAGCTGTGAAAGTTAACTTTGTTGTAAAGGATTATAGTAACGGAAGCCAATGGCGCGCCGACAGGGGGGCACTATTTACCTTGTTGAAAAATTTATTAGAAAACTCTATACAACATGCTCCTGCTGGTACGTCTATTCTGATAGCAATTTATTCTAATAAAATTCAGGTGAGAGATTGGGGGAGTGGCATTGATGAAAGCCAGCTACCACTCTTATTTACTCGTTTTTGGCGAGGAGATCACCGGCGGGATATTGGGGCAGGTTTAGGCTTGTCTATATGTCAGGAAATAGCACATGTTCATGATTGGTCAATTTTTGCCCAAAGGATGGAACCTGGCTTACTCTTTCAGTTGGTTGTGAATATCTCTGACGATTAAGTGGGTTCTCTACCTCGTACTAAATTAAGTGGCCTTTTATTACGCTCTATTTCCTGCTTTTTTCCTGGGTGGAGCGACACCGAACCGGTTATCTCCCCGTTTCGAGTGTTGTCCGACCAACCCAGCGGTTGTGGGTAAGATGCAAAGGAGGGGGCGCATTTTGTAAAGAGTGATTTTGGAGGCTAGTGATAGCATACAGTCGGCTGAAATAGCCTAAAATTGGGGCTGCAGAATAAGTCTTTAAGACGTTATAACTTGCTGACATTTTGCTCGACCTGCGAACTGTGAATCCATCACAATCAACATACCGCAGGGAATAACAGCGTTGTGAGGCGTAACAGGCATGGCTATTAGTGTGTTTGATCTTTTCCGAATTGGCATCGGGCCATCGAGTTCCCATACTGTGGGCCCGATGCGCGCGTCGCGAGATTTTGCCTTGGCGCTTGGCGATACCCGCGTTACCCGGCTGGTGGTAAGGCTTCATGGGTCACTTGCCGCCACCGGGGTGGGCCACGGTACCGATCAAGCCGTCATCATGGGGCTGATGGGCGAAGCACCAGAAAGTATCGATCCAGACACGATTACGTCGCGGTTAAAACAACTTGCCGAAGGCGAGCCGCTGTTGTTGGCCAATGGCCAACAGATCGCTTTTGACGCTCATAACGATGTCGAATGGGATGAGGCCTGTTTGCCGTTCCATCCCAATGCCATGGTGCTGAGCGCCTATTGTGATGACGCGCTAGTGGCGACCAATACGTTTTACTCCCTCGGCGGCGGTTTTTATGTCGATCAAGCGAAGGCAGATCAAGGCGAGGTCGGTGAAGATGCTACTGAACTGACTTACCCCTTCAATACGGCGGCCGAACTACTCGCACTATGCCGGCAGTATCAACTGCGTATTAGCCAGCTTATGTTAGAAAACGAGAAAGCCTGGCGTAGCGAATCGGCCATTCGTGAAGAGCTGCTGACCATCTGGCACGCCATGAGCGATAGCATTGAGAATGGCCTACGCGCTACAGGCCATTTGCCCGGTGGATTAAATGTGCGCCGCCGTGCGCAACTGCTCCACCAGCAGTTGCTTCATCCACCGGAAAATCAGCGTCTGATCGTGTCGAGTTTTACCGTAATGGATTGGGTTAACGTGTTTGCGTTGGCAGTAAATGAAGAGAACGCCGCCGGGCGGCGGATGGTCACTGCGCCGACCAACGGCGCAGCAGGCATCGTGCCCGCCGTATTAGCGTACTACTTGAAGTTTGAACCCGACGCTAGCGAAGCTGATGTGGTGGATTTTCTGCTTACCGCCGGGGCCGTAGGCATTTTATGCAAAAAGAACGCCTCCATTTCTGGTGCTGAAGTGGGCTGTCAGGGCGAAGTTGGCTCCGCTTGTGCTATGGCAGCCGCAGGGCTTGCCGAAGTGCTAGGCGGCTCACCTGGGCAGGTGGAAAATGCCGCTGAGATCGGCTTGGAACATAACCTTGGTTTGACCTGCGACCCGGTCGGCGGGCTTGTCCAAGTGCCCTGCATCGAGCGCAATGCGATCGCCTCCGTCAAAGCTATAAACGCTGCAAGAATGGCGCTGCACGGCGATGGAGAACACTTTATATCGCTGGATAAAGTGATCCGCACCATGCGCGATACTGGCCGTGACATGCAGGATAAGTATAAAGAGACATCCAAGGGCGGGCTCGCCGTCAATGCCATTGAGTGCTAGGTCATCAAGTGCTAGGCCAGCGGATTAGGAGGCAGTAAGCTGTCAATATTGGTGACTAGGTAGTCGACCAGCTGGCGGATTTTGGGCGACAGGTGACGGTGGCGAGGGTATACCGCCCAGACAGCGGTATCGTGGTGCTGAAAAGGCTCAAGCACGGCCACCAGCTCACCGTTGGCCAAGTAGGGCGCTACGTAATAGTCGGGCAGTTGTGCAAGGCCGAGCCCTTTAAGTGCGGCATCTAATAAAGCAGGGCCAGAATTACCGCTCCAGCGCCCTTCTACGCGCACCTCGCGTCGTTGACCGTTGACTTCAAACAGCCAGTTGGGCCGTGAGCCAATCAAGCAGCGGTGCTGGCTAAGCTCGCTCAACGTATGCGGGCGTGGCGCTTGGCGAAAGTAGCTGTGTGAGCCGACGATATACTCGCGGCGGTCGCATAACCGTCTGGCGATCAGGCTGGAATCCTTTAATACGCCCATCCGAATGGCAATATCGTAGCCCTCTTCAATGAGTTCTACTGGTCGGTTAGTGAAGTGCATGTGAACATCCAGCTGCGGATGCAAACACTGAAAGTCATTCACCAGTGGGGCGATAAAGCGCTCGCCAAAGGTCGTGGCCGAGGTCAGTTTAAGTAGCCCGCTAGGCTTGGCCTGGAGTTCGCTAAGCGCCTGCTCGGCATCCCGCAGCCCATCAAATAGATGGCGGCAGTGTTCCACGTAGGTAGTCCCCGCGTCGGTTAAGCGAATTTGACGGGTGGTGCGATATAGCAACTGAACACCTAGCTGATTTTCGAGCTGGCTGACCAAACGGCTGATATGCGAGGTCGATACCTTCAGGTGGCGGGCCGCAGCAGAGAACGTGCCTAAACGCACCACCTCGACAAAGGCTTCGATACGGCTCCAGTGCTGCATGCTAACTCCCTGGGTTGATAGTAATTGTTGCTGTGTGGCAATAATCTTATGAGTGTATCCCGGTTTATCAAGAGCGCCTAGCTGGCCTACACTGCTAGCATCGCTAGCCTATCAATGGAGCCTTGTGCTTATGTCTATATCTTTATCTCAGTGGTCTCGCGGTGCGCTAGCAGTGGCCGTGGGCGCTGGCTGGGCAGTTAGTGCTCAGGCAGAGCTACCCGCCCAGCAGCAGGAGCAGGCGCCAGGCTGGTTTCGCATGATGGTTGGGGAGTATGAGGTAACCGCGCTGTACGATGGCCATACGGCTATTGATACCTCCTTGTTAAAAGGCATGGAGCAAGAAGAGATTCTCCGCCACTTGGATGCGCTATTTATCGATGCAGAGAGTGGCATGCAAACTGCGGTCAATGCCTTTCTTATTCACACTGGCGAGAACCTTGTGCTGGTTGATGCCGGCTCAGCTGCCTGCTTTGGCCCCTCGTTAGGTCAGGTGGAGAGTAACCTGCGCGCTTCTGGCTACTCGCCGGAGGATGTCGACACGGTGCTGATGACCCATCTGCATCCTGACCACGTGTGTGGTTTGGCCAATGAGGAGGGCGAAGCGGTTTATCCCAATGCTGAGCTGCGAGCGAGTCAAGCCGATGCCGATTTTTGGCTGGATGAAGAGCGTGCGGCTGCGGCGCCTGAAGCCAATCAACCCTTCTTTACCATGGCTCAAGAGGCGGTAGCGCCTTATCAGGAAGCTGACCGTTTCAACCCTTTTACGGCCGGTGATGAAGTGCTGATGGGTATCGTTGCCCAAGATACCCATGGCCACACCGCCGGACACTCAAGCTTTATGCTCAACAGCGATGATGACGCCATGCTGGTATGGGGTGATGTGGTGCACAGCTACGGTGTTCAATTTGCTGACCCTACTGTGGCCATTGAGTTTGATTCTGACCCCGAGCAGGCCATTCGCACCCGGGAAAGCGTGCTCGAAAGCGCGGTTGAAGATAAGCACTGGATAGCTGGTGCCCATATGCCTTTCCCTGGCATTGGTCATATCGTAGAGGATGAAGAGGGCTATCGCTGGCTGCCGATTGAGTTTGGCCCAGTGGCAGTTGACGAGTAACGGCTTAGTGTCTGTTGTTGAAGTAATGAACATTTAGGAGTCAATATGAAATCACGCGCAGCTGTTGCACTGGAAGCGGGTAAGCCGCTTGAACTGGTTGAGATCGATGTTGAAGGCCCGAAGGCGGGGGAAGTGCTGGTTAAAATGGCCGCGACAAGCGTTTGCCATACCGATGCTTACACGCTCTCCGGTGCTGATCCCGAAGGTAACTTCCCTGCCGTGTTGGGCCATGAAGGTGCCGGCGTTGTACAGGAAGTCGGCGAGGGCGTTACCAGCCTTAAGCCAGGCGACCATGTTATTCCGCTTTACACCGCTGAGTGTGGAAAGTGTAAATTCTGTTTGTCGGGCAAAACCAACCTGTGTGGCAGCGTGCGTGCTACCCAAGGTAAAGGGGTCATGCCTGACGGTACCTCGCGTTTTTCACTCGAGGGCAAAATGCTTCATCACTATATGGGCACCTCCACGTTCAGCGAGTACACCGTGTTGCCTGAAGTCTCCCTAGCGGTGGTTTCTAAAGAAGCACCCATGGATAAAATCTGCCTACTGGGCTGCGGCGTGACCACCGGCATCGGTGCAGTGCTGAATACCGCAAAAGTAGAGCCGGGCGCCACGGTGGCGGTGTTTGGTCTCGGAGCTATCGGTTTGGCCGTCATTCAAGGCGCGGTAATGGCCAAGGCGGGGCGTATTATTGCTATCGACGTCAACGCTGATAAATTTGAGCTGGCCAAGCAGTTTGGCGCCACTGATTTTGTGAACCCCAAAGAGTACTCAGATCCAATCCAGCAGGTCATTGTCGATTTGACCGATGGCGGCGTTGACTACTCCTTTGAGTGTATCGGCAACGTCAATGTGATGCGCTCAGCGCTGGAGTGCTGCCACAAAGGCTGGGGTGAATCGATCATCATTGGTGTTGCTGGAGCCGGTGAAGAGATCTCCACACGGCCATTCCAGTTGGTCACCGGGCGGGTCTGGAAAGGCTCCGCCTTTGGTGGCGTAAAAGGACGCAGCGAGCTGCCGGGCTACGTTGATCGTTATATGAACGGCGAAATCAATATCGACGATTTCATTACCCACGATATGCCGTTCGAAAAGATCAATGAAGCGTTTGAGTTACTGCATGCGGGCAAGAGCATTCGTACAGTGCTGCATTACTAAGGTCTGCACAACTAAGTGTCAGAGCAGGTTTCCGTGAGGGCGCTGTGAACCCATCCGTGGGCGCTACTTTTGACATCTGACCGCCATGGATGGCGGAAATGCCGGAATTGTCGGGAATATTTTCCGGCCCTGTCAAAAGACCCTCACTCCAACCTGCCCTGACACTGCGTTATCGGGAGCTTTATAGACAGTCATTTGCCCTGTGCATTACTAGGCCTAGCATTATTAAGTAGTATAGGAAGCACGTTTGAAACGCTAAAACGCGGTAGGGTAGACCTGCCGCGTTTGCTGCATTTAAAGGAACCTGCCCATGAGCATGAGTGAAACTCTAGAACTGGTGTCTGCCAACCGTAGTTTCGGTGGCTGGCATAAGCGCTACCGCCACTACTCCCGTGCGCTGGATTGCGACATGATCTTCGCCGTTTACTTGCCGCCCCAAGCGGAAAACGAGCGCGTACCGCTGCTGTGGTGGCTCTCGGGGCTGACCTGTAATGACGAAAATTTCATGCAGAAAGCGGGCGCTCACCGTATTGCCGCTGAGCTGGGCGTGGCGATTGTTTGCCCTGATACCAGCCCACGGGGCACCGACTTGCCCGGCGAGCATGAAAGCTATTATTTAGGCTCTGGGGCTGGGTTTTACGTCAATGCCACCGAGTCACCCTGGAAGCCCCACTATCGCATGTACGACTATGTGATTGAGGAGTTGCCTTCTGTAGTGCGTCAGCACTTCCCGGTCAATGGGCGCGAATCGATTAGCGGACACTCGATGGGTGGGCACGGAGCATTGATCCTGGCGCTGCGTCATCCAGGTCGTTTCCGCTCTGTGTCGGCCTTCTCACCGGTGGTGAACCCGATGAACTGCCCTTGGGGGCAGCAGGCGTTTAACGCCTACTTGGGGGACGATCAGTCCCGCTGGCGTCAGTACGATGCCTGTGAGCTGGTGGCCAACGGCGCATCACGCCAGAGGCTGTTTATCGACCAGGGCGAAGCGGATCAATTCCTGGAAGAGCAGCTTCAGCCAGAGCGTTTAGAAGCCGTTTGCGAAGAGCATGATCATCCGTTAACGCTGCGCCGCCAGCCGGGCTACGATCACAGTTACTTCTTCATTGCCTCGTTCATCGAGGATCATCTGCGCTATCATGCAGATCACCTCATGAAGCGTTAAGGATAACGGGATGCTCAATCGCTTGCTGCGCCGTTTTATGCGTCTGCTATGGCGGATTGTATGGCGCGGCGTTTTAGCGTTTGTACTGTTGTCGGTCGCGCTGGTCTTGTTGTTTCGGGTCGTTCCACCACCGGGATCGATGGTGATGGTCGAGCGCAAAATTCAGAGCTGGATCCACAGCGATCCGATTCGTATACAGCGCGAGTGGCGAGGTTGGGACTCGCTCTCGGTGAACGCTAAGCTGGCAGTGATTGCCGCGGAGGATCAGCGCTTTCCACATCACGGCGGGTTTGATCTGGTCGAACTGCGCCGCGCATTGCAGGCTAGCCGGGACGGCGGACGACTGCGCGGTGCCAGTACCTTGAGCCAACAAACGGCTAAAAACGTTTTTCTGTGGACAGGTCGCAGCTGGACGCGGAAGGGGCTAGAAGCGTGGTTTACGCTACTGATCGAGATACTCTGGAGCAAGCAGCGTATTTTAGAGGTCTATCTCAACGTCGCCGAGTGGGATCGCGGTGTGTTTGGCCTAGAAGCCGCTGCTCAGCACTATTTTGGCGTTTCTTCAGCTTCGTTAACTGAGCGCCAGGCAAGTCTTCTCGCGGCTATCTTACCCAGCCCGCTGACGCGCAGCGCCGCACGCCCCGATGCCCAGGTTGAGCGGCGAAGCCAGTGGATTCGCCAGCAGATGCGTAACTTAGGTGGGGCTGATTATTTGCAACATCTATAGCTATTTTTAGCCACGCTAGCCGTATTTAGCGACGTCAATTTTCCCAGTGCCTCTAGATTGGGATAGGAGAAGTAATAACCCATGCTGCATGGGAATAAAAGGTACCGGAGAATCGCAACGGTTACAGTGTCCGTTCACCCTGGCGCAGTGGTGTTGTGCTGACATGTTTAGCCAAGCCCTGGAATAAAATTATCGACCATTATAAAAATCGGGTCATCGTCTAATCGCCTTAGGGCCGGGTTTCCGTATCACCATCACTACCCCAGTGATGGCCACCAACATACCCACAAGCCCTAACAAGGGAAGGCGTTCGTCAAAGAGCCACCACGCCTGAAGCGCCGTGACTGGCGGCACAAGATAAAAAAGACTCGCTACACGCGAGGCTTCCCCCTTTTTAATCAAGGCCATGAGTAACAGAATAGCGGCAATTGAGAGAATCAACACCAACCAGCCCAGGGTCAGCACAAAGGTGCTGCTCCACTCCACTTGGCGCGTCTCAAAAAGCAGGGCACCAACGCCTAGCAGAGCGCCTGCTGCCAAATACTGAATAACCGCCCCGGAAAGCAGCGGCATGCTGGTGCAGTATCTTTTCTGATAGAGCGTACCCAGCGAAATCCCCATTAACGCGGCGGTGACACACAGCAGAGCACTAATCCCGAAGCCGTCAAACAGCGACTCACCCAGCTCAAGCTTACTGCCGAGGACTAAACTGATACCTATCAGGCCCAGCGCTAGCCCTGTCCATTGGCGCCAAGAGAGCTGCTCACCCAGCAGTGGGCCAGCGAAGGCGGCGGTCAGAAGTGGCTGCAGCCCCACCAGTAAGGCCGCTAAACCGGCGGGCATGCCCAGGTAAATGCCATAGAAGACGCCACCTAAGTAAGCACCATGGACTAGAAAGCCTGATATGGCGATATGTGTCCATAGCCTGGGTGATGAGGGCCAAGGTATCCGCATCACGACGACCAGCGGAGTCAGTAGCAGTAGCGTGAGTACAAAGCGAATAAACAGAAACGTAAAAGGTTCTGCGTAAGGCAGGCCGAACTTCGCACCAATAAAGCCAGTGCTCCAAAGCAGAACAAAAAGTGCGGGCATGGCAGCAAGCCCTGCTGAAGATAAGTCGTTTTTATGTAACTTTCTGAATATGCTAGACATATTATTTCCGAGGTGGCGTGTTTAATTCGTCTTTTAGATACGTTTGGTTCTTTTTGTTACTAACTTTTACATAAAAGATTGAACCTGCTTGAGCATGGCGCGTCACAGAGGGCACATACACAACGCAATATTGAGGTTTCTTCTATGCAACGTATGACTGCTCTGTTCTCCGCTGCCCTGCTCGCGACCGGTTTGATGACGGCCACCGCCCACGCCCAGGAAGAGCAACAAGGCGCTGCACAAGATCCAATGGCAACCCAGCAAGCTCCTGCCCAGGATTTTTCTGACGACCAGCTCCAGCAGTTTGCCGATGCTTCTCAAGAAATTGCGGTTATTTCTCAGGAATATACCCAGCGTCTGCAGGAAGCGGAAGATGAATCAGCGCAACAGGAAGTGCGTACCGAAGCTAACGACCGCATGATCGAAGTGGTCGAAGACAGCGGCCTAGATGTTGATACTTTCAACGCTATTGGTCAATCCATTCAGCAAGATCCGGAAATGATGCAGCGTGTGCAGGAAATGGCTAACCAGTCATAAGTCATACTGCTAAAAGTGGCTGATGTGTTTTTGCTAATTGGGTCTGGCTAATATAGCAACCTTTATTTAGCAACGTTAATATTAGTATGGTTTCGGCCACCAAAGCCCGGTGCATAACTGCACCGGGCTTTTTTTGTGAGCCGATTGGCCTACAGTTAGTTTTATTATCCTTAGTGGGGTTTACCTAACTTAGCCTTCCCGCCACACTTTAGATTATGCGTTGATTATCCAGCCTATTGACCGGCAACACCAAGGAGTCCCCGTATGGATGTCGAACTGTTAGAAATACGCCAACATATGGGACGGTTTCCCCCTTTTGATGGGCTGTCGGATGATCTCCTTGATGCCATTGCTGAGCAGGTGGAAGTGAGCTACTTCAAAACAGGTAGCAGCATATTAACGCTTAACGAGATGCTCAATGATCTTTGCTATATCCGCAGTGGCGCTGTGGAGGTTTATCGTAGTCAGGGCGAGCTGTATAACCGCCTGGGCGAAGGCGATATTTTCGGTCACTTCAGCCTCTTGCGTAACCATAAGGTGCGTTTCCCAGCCCAGGCGATCGAAGATACCCTGATCTATTTTATTCCCAAGGCGGTCTTCCTGCGATTGTGCGAGGAGGATGACCATTTTGCGGATTTTGTCGAGTTGGAGCGACCGCGGCTTGAGAGCGCTGCCGAGCAGCAAAAGAAATCCAACGACATGATGGTGACGCGGATACGCAAGCTGCTAACCCGCTATCCAGTCATGGTGGAAACGTCTACCAGCGTTCAGCACGCTGCGCAGCAAATGAGCGAGGCTCAAGCCTCCGCCCTGCTGGTAATAAAAGAGGGGAGCGATAACCCGCGCTACAGTTTTAAAGATAGCGAAGGCCAAACTTGGCAGATGTGCGGTATTTTAACCGATAGTGATTTTCGTACCCGCATTGTGGCCGAGGGGCTATCGCCACAAACCTCCGTCGGTGAAGTGATTTCCTCGCGGCTAATTACTATCCAGTCTGACGCCTCTGTTTATGAAGCGATGCTGACGATGTTGCGCAGTAACGTGCATCACCTGCCTGTGCTCTATCGTCAGCGCCCTGTGGGCGTAGTGCATCTCTCCGACATTATTCGCTACGAGACCCACAGTGGTCTCTATCTGGTCAGCAATATTTTTAATCAGTCCAGCGCCCAGGGGCTGGCACGCTTGGCGCCGGATGTGAGCGCGGCGTTTGTGCGTATGGTGCAAGAGGGCGCTAACTCGCAGATGGTGGGTAGCGCCCTTTCCACGATCGGACGCAGCTTTACTCGACGGTTGCTGGAAATGGCTGAAGCAGAACTTGGCCCCCCGCCGGTGCCTTATTGTTTTATGGTGAATGGCTCAATGGCCCGCAATGAGCAGAGCATCGTCACTGACCAGGATAATGCGCTGATCCTCTCCGACGAGTTTAATTCCGAAGAGCATGACGACTACTTTTACGCCCTGGCAAAAATTGTTAGCGATGGCTTAGATGCCTGCGGTTACACCTACTGCAAAGGTGACGTTATGGCGACCAACGTTCAGTGGCGTCAGCCGCTCAGCGTTTGGAAGGGGTATTTTCAGGATTGGATGGCCAATCCCACGCCTGAACGGCTGCTGCACAGCTCGATTTTCTTTGACCTGGATAGTTGCTATGGCGAAGACCTTTATGTGGAAACGCTGCAAGATTTGATTGCCGAGACAGCGCCAAAATCACCGCTGTTTTTAGCTGCCATGGCGCGCAATGCCTTAAACCGTACGCCACCGCTAGGGTTTTTCCGTACCTTTGTGATGGAGCAAGATGGCAAGCACAACAACTCGATCAACTTGAAGCGCCGGGGAACTGCGCCGATGGTGGATTTGGTGCGTATTCACGCTTTGGCCTGCGGTTCCAAAGCGCAGAACTCCTTTCAGCGCTTGAATGACATCAGTAAGACCCAACTATTGGCGACCGGCATGAGCGACAAGCTAAGTTATGCGTTTGAGTTTTTATGCATGTCGCGGATTCGCCATCAAATGATTGACCTACAAGAGGATCGCCTGCCGGATAACAATATCGAGCCCGAAAACGTGGCGGACAGCGAACGCCACACCCTGAAAGACGCCTTCCAGGTGCTTAGCAACGCGCAAAAATTCCTCAAGTTCCGCTATCCCATGCCTGCACAACGGCAGGGGCGCTAAGATGCGCGGTATACGTCCACGTCAAAAAATCGTCCAGGCCGATTGGAAGGGCTATATGGCCCAACGAGCGCAACAAGCGAAAAATCCTGCCCTTCAGCAATTCTTTGGTACGCCGTTGCCTGATCCTGAAACGCCCATTTCTGAGGTGCCCATGGTGGCGCTGGATATGGAAACCACTGGGCTGGATGAGAGGCGCCATGCGATTGTTAGTATTGGCCTCGTGCCCTTCACGTTAAATCGTATCAAATTGGCTGAGCGGCGCTATTGGGTAGTGAACCCTTCGCGGCCGCTAGCAGAAGCCTCAATTACCTACCACCACATTACCCATTCAGAGATCGCCCAGGCGCCGGACTTAGATGCGATACTGGACGAACTGCTGGCCCAGCTAGCAGGTCGCCTAGTGGTCGTTCATTTTCGCAATATTGAACGGCCCTTTTTGAATGCAGCTGTCAAAGCCCGACGTGGGGAAGGGGTGCTGTTTCCGATGATTGATACCATGTCGCTGGAAGCGCGGATGCACCGCCAAACCCTATGGGCGCGGTTCCGCCGCTGGCTGGGTCGCCCACCGGTTTCCATCCGTATGCATGCGAGTCGTGAGCGCTATGGCTTGCCCCCTTATCAAGGACATCATGCCCTAGTGGATGCATTGGCCACCGCAGAGCTATTGCAGGCGCAAATAGCCACCCATTATCGACCTGAAACGCCATTGAAAGATATTTGGTGTTGATGCTTAGCTGTCGACATACCAACAAAAACGGGCAACCCATTGGTGAACTGCCCCCCAAAAGTTGGACGCTCATCCAACGATTGGGGTGTTTTTCATGACGAAACATAATGAAGCGTTCAAGTTACTAGTAGTGCAACGCTACGCAGAAGGACAGCAGGGTTACAAGAGTCTGGCCAGACAGTACGGTCTTGGCCCTACAACCGTCAGGCGTTGGGTTAAACACTTTGAACAGCATGGTCTAAGTGGCTTGCAGAAAAAGTTTACCCACTACAGCGCTGAGTTCAAATTAGCGGTGTTGCAACAGATGAGGCAAGAGGAGCTATCAGCCTTACAAGCGACGACTCTGTTCGATATTCGAGGTGGTACGAGCGTCGTACGGCAGTGGGAAAGCCAGTATCATGAAGGAGGCTTCCAAGCGTTGGAGCCTAAAGCCCGAGGACGTCCGACGAAGATGCCTACAACAGAGCCCCCAAAGCCCCCACTTCCACTGACGGATAAGAGCTCGCTGGAGCAGCTGCTCCAAGAGAATGAGTACTTGCGTGCTGAGGTGGCCTACCTAAAAAAGTTGAGGGCCTTGCGTCAGGCAAAAGAACAAGCCGCGCAGAAAAAGCGCAGATAGTCCTTGAGCTGAAGCAAGGCCACCCTTTGGCGGTGCTGCTAAAAGTAGCAGAATTGTCGCGTAGTACGTTCTATTATCAGGCAAGGGCTCAGCAGTTGGAAGATCGGCATGCTGGTCTGAAGCGACGCATTCACGTCCTCTACGAGCATCACAAAGGCCGCTACGGTTATCGCCGAATCACAGCAGCGTTGCGTCAGTCGGGCGAGCAGGTCAACCATAAGACAGTCCAGCGCCTAATGCAGCATCTAGGCTTGAAGTCGCTGGTACGCCCGAAGAAATACCGCTCCTATCGTGGACAACAGGCCAGTGTTCCCAATCTTCTTGCCCGCCAGTTTCATGCTGAACGACCCAACCAAAAGTGGGTAACCGACGTCACGGAGTTTAATATCCGAGGCGAAAAGCTGTACTTGTCGCCTGTGATGGATCTCTACAACGGGGAAATCGTGTCCTACTCAATGCAGAAACAGCCGCAGTACTCGCTGGTAGGGGGGATGCTCAAGAAAGCCTTGGCTAAGTTGGCCGACCAAGACGCGCCTTTACTGCATTCTGATCAAGGCTGGCAATATCAGATGTCAGCTTACCGGCGTAAGCTCAGCGAGCATGGCGTGATTCAGAGCATGTCACGTAAAGGCAATTGCCTGGATAATGCCGCAATGGAGAGCTTCTTTGGTACGCTGAAGTCAGAATATTTTTACCTGAACCGCTTTGACACCATTGAGCAATTACAGGCGGGCATTCGGCACTATATCCATTACTACAATCACGAGCGGATTAAGACCAAATTAAAAGGCCTGAGTCCGGTGCAGTACCGAAATCAGGCCTTGGCTGCTTAGTTTTTCA
Organism: Vreelandella titanicae; assembly: GCF_014697095.1. Lineage (NCBI taxonomy): Bacteria > Pseudomonadati > Pseudomonadota > Gammaproteobacteria > Oceanospirillales > Halomonadaceae > Vreelandella > Vreelandella titanicae. The sequence goes on from NZ_CP059082.1 coordinate 2,469,801, forward strand.
CTGTCCAAGTTTATGGGGTCAGTTCATTGGGTTGCCCGTTTACTAGCTAAATTTGAACAGTACCAGCAAGCTTTAAACTTATGATTGGTTTAAAACCATGGTCGGTTCAAAGCATCGCTAGACGGCTTTAGGTTCGCTCATCAACCCCTTGATAATGGCATAGCAGGCCACTAGCAGAATGATGGTGAACGGGAAGCCGGTAGAAACAGCCATGGTTTGCAGCGCTGTCAGGCCACCGCCTAGCAGTAGCGCAATGGCAATCGCGCCTTCGATGATCGCCCAGAAAACGCGCTGTGGCGTCGGTGCATCGACCTTACCGCCAGCGGTGATGGAGTCAATCACCAACGAGCCAGAGTCAGACGACGTCACGAAGAACACGATGACTAGCACAATGGCTACGAATGAGGTGATTTGTGATAACGGCAGCTGCTCGAGCATTATGAATAGCTGCAGATCAACGCCTGCATCGCGAACGGCCTCAATGCCTTGGCTGATGTACTGATCAATGGCTGTGCCACCAAACGTGGTCATCCATAGTACTGATACAGTGGACGGCACCAGCATCACCGAGACCAGAAATTCACGTACTGTACGACCGCGGGATACCCGCGCAATAAACATACCGACATACGGAGACCAGGAGATCCACCAGGCCCAGTAGAAGGCTGTCCAGCCCTGGCTGAAGTTGGCATCTTCACGACCAAAAGGATTCGATAACGCAGGTAGATGAACCGCATAGTTCCAAAGGTTTTCAAAGAAGCCCGTGGCAATCATCAGGGTAGGGCCAACAGCAATCACAAAGAAAAGTAGCATTGCCGCAAGAATAATATTGATTTTGGAGAGCAGCTGTACGCCCTTATCAACGCCTGCCACGATTGAGCCGATGGCGATCATCGTAATACCGATGATCAACAGGATCATGGTGATATCACTTTCCGGCGCACCAAACAGGTAAGTGAGGCCTGCTGCTGCTTGGGTTGCCCCTAAACCAAGGGACGTAGCCAAACCAAATAAAGTGGCAAACACTGCCAAAATATCAATCACGTGGCCTGGCCAGCCCCATACGCGCTCACCCAAAAGGGGGTAGAACACTGAACGCATGGATAGCGGTAGGCCCTTATTGAAAGAGAACAGCGCCAGGGAAAGCGCGACCACCGCGTAAATCGCCCAGGGGTGCAGGCCCCAGTGGAAGATGGTTGCGGCCATAGCTAACGCTTCAGCACCGGCAGCATTGCCTTCCGCACCCGCAAGCGGCGCCCAACTGCCACCGTCAAATGAAGTGCCAAAGTGTGTCAGCGGTTCGTTAACACCGAAGAACATTAGGCCAATGCCCATGCCCGCGGCGAACAGCATTGAAAACCAACCCATATAGGTAAAATCAGGCTTGGCATCGGCGCCACCAATGCGGATTTTACCTAGAGGAGAGAAGATCAGACCAATACACAAGATGACGAATATATTCGCCGCTAAAATAAAGAACCACGCAAGGTTGCCGGTCAAAAAACCAAAAATAGCATCATAAATAGGCGCAATCGTATCTTGCAGCGCCAGGGTTAGCACCACAAACAGCAGCACGATGATTGCCGAAATGCTAAACACCTTGCCGTGCAGGTCAAGATTGAGACCCATGGTGTTAGTAGTGATGTTGTCTTGGCCGATGACATAATCGGTATCGATCAGGTTAGCCGGACCGTCTGGGGCGGGTATGCCCTCAGAGGCGGGCTCTTTAGGGGGGCGTTTATCGTCGTGGTTATCCACAGGAACCTCTCTATTTCGATCAAGAAGTGTCGATCAAAAGGGTGAACAGAAACCAAAATGTGGTCATCAACCCACATTGCATGGTGCGCGCTTAGGTGCTCACAGTAGCAAATCTATTATGAGAGTATTCAACGTAATGTGAACCTTGGCGCTTAAACAGTACTTAATAGCAGGGCTTAAAACAGTTCTTAAAACGACAACAGAGGGCCACCCGCCCCCTGCTACCGTAACTGCTTGGCTCGTTTAGCTATCGAGCCACTCTGTGACTACGTCTTGGTTATCTTCAACCCACTGCTTCGCGTTCTCATAGGGGTCGCTGCCATCTTCCTGGTTCATCAGCATGACTTCGCCCATCTGCTCTGGCGTCCACTCGAAAGCATCGAGAATGGCATAAGCTTCTGGCATGTCATCTTCCAGGCCTTGGCGAACTGCGGTGTGAATCTGCTCTGCACCGCCATAGACGTTTTCAGGGTCTTCTAGATATTTGAGATCAAAGCGGGCAAACATCCAGTGGGGCGTCCAGCCAGTAACAACGACATCTTCCTCGTTATTAATTGCACTCGACAGTGCCGCTGTCATGGTGGCACCGCTGCCACTACGCAGATTCAGCTCAAGGTCATAGGTATCCACAACCTCTTCGGTGAGGCTCATTAAGCCTGCACCGGGGTCAATACCGATGATCTCGCCGTTAAAGCTGTCGGCGTTATCGTTAAGGTCTGCAATCGAGTCGACGTCGGTATACTCTGGAACCACAAGGCCCAGCTTGGTGCCATCCAGGTTGGGGCCAAGGTCTTCAATACTATCGCCCAGGCGTTCCATGTAATCGGCGTGAGTGGTTGGCAGCCAAGCAGCGACAATGGCATCCGCATCGCCAGTGGAGAGCGCCTGGAACATAGCCGCCGCTGAGAGTGAGGTTAGCTCGACGTCATAGCCCGCTTGCTCAAGTACTGCAGCGACCACGTTAGTTGAAGCGACTTCGGAAGACCACTCTACGTAGGCCAGGTTAACCATGCCTTTCTCTTCTTCAGCCTGCGCCGCGCTGCTGACGGTCACACCAGCACCTGCTAGCAGTGCCAGCGAAGCAAGACGGATACGGAGGTTCAATGTGCGATGTTTCATTCACTTTCTCCCTTGTGTATTAAAATATAAATGTACTGGTTATTAACGTGCATGATGCTTAACGAGCACGGTTGCTGCAAAACACAGCATGGTAAGCAAAGAGCGACTTAGCAAGCTAATGGCTCAACGCAGCCGCTTCTGCTGTTTTACTCTATCGCGCGTTTTCGCTATTGCCGGGTTTTTCTAAGCGATTGCGTCAGGCGGTCAAGCAGCATGGCCAGGATGACCACCGCGATGCCTGCTTCAAAGCCGTCGCCAGGGCGCAAGCGTTGAATTGCGCGCCATACTTCGCTGCCCAAACCATCTGCACCAATCATGGCGGCGATGACTACCATAGAGAGAGCGAGCATTATCGTTTGGTTGATACCTGCCATTACTGTGGGCAGTGACAGCGGTAGCTGCACTTTGAATAGCTTTTGACCACGGGTAGCGCCGTAGGCATCGGCGGCCTCAATCAGCTCCACCGGTACTTGACGAATACCCAGGGTGGTAAAGCGAATGGCCGGAGGCATCGAGAAGATCACCGTAGCAAAAATCGCCGACACCGAGCCAATACCGAAAAATGGAATAGCCGGGATCAAATAGACGAATGCTGGCATGGTCTGCATAAAGTCGAGAATTGGCATAATGACCCGGTAAAGCCGGTTAGACAGCGCCGCGGCAATACCCACAGGTAACGCGATGACGACTGCCACCATGGTAGCGAACACTACCAGCGTGAGCGTTTCAATCATCGGGTTCCAAAGCCCCAGGTTCCAGATCAGTGCCAAGCCCGCAGCAGCTCCTATGGCTAGGCGAGTGCCCGCCAGCTTCCAGCAGAGCAGGGCGATCAAGCCAAGCAGCGCCCACTCGGGTAACCACATCAAGCCGTCATTTAAAACATCGATACCGGTTTGAGTGAAACGAGAGATGCCGCGGGTAACCAAAGAGTATTCGCTGGTCAACCAAGTCAGGCCGCCTTCAATCCAATCACCTAGCGGGATGCGTGGGATATCCATTATTGCTCTCCTGCTCGTGCCAGTTCGTCGAGTACTGCGCCTTTAACCACCACGCCTAGCAGTTGCTCTTGCTTATCAATAACGGCGATAGGGAAACTCTTTTCACTAAACATGGCAAACAGGTTATGCAGTGGCTCATCCATGGGGACTTTGCGGAAATCCTGGGTTAAGTAGGGAATAATCGAATCGGCACTCTCTTCAATGGCCCGGCTGGCGGTATCGGCCTCGAGTAGCCCGATAAGGCGGCGGTTGCGATCAACCACATAAATAGAGTCGATAGCATGGTCGCGCATGCGGTGTAGCGCCGTGCGTGGGCCATCGCTTTCCCGAGCGGTGGAGCGCAGTGGCCGCATGGCGCTCTCGGCGGTCAAGATACGTGCCCGGTCAACGCCTTCGATAAAGCGACGCACGTAGTCATCCGCAGGCTTGGTCAGAATCTCTTCCGGCGTGCCGATCTGCACCACTTCGCCATCTTTCAGCAACACGATACGGTCGCCAATGTTGAGCGCCTCATCCAGATCGTGGGTGATGAAGACCGTGGTTTTTTGCATTTTGGATTGCAGCTGCAAAAGCTCTTGCTGCATGTCTTTGCGAATTAGCGGGTCAAGTGCTGAGAAAGCTTCATCCATTAACAGTACGGTGGCATCGTTTGCCAGAGCACGGGCGAGGCCAACGCGCTGCTGCATACCGCCGGAAAGTTGATTCGGGTAGGCGTCTTCCCAGCCCTCCAGGCCCACTTGCTTAAGCGCATCATGGGCAATTTTATGGCGCTCTGTTTTCTCTACGCCGCGAATTTCCAAACCGAACTCGGCATTTTGCTGCACAGTGCGGTGGGGAAATAGCGCGAAATTTTGAAATACCATAGAGAAGTGACGGCGGCGGCACTCCAGTAACGCTTTCTCTTTTAGCGTCGGGATGTTTTCGCCGTCGATAATGATCTCACCTTCGGTGGTCTCAATTAGACGGTTAAGACAACGGATCAAGGTCGATTTGCCTGACCCCGAGAGTCCCATGATGACCAGCAGTTCGCCTTCATAGACATCAAACGAAATATTGGATAGCCCCAGCGTCTGGCCGGATTTCTCCAGAATTTCGGGGCGCTTCATTCCTTGATCACGTAGCTCAATGGCTTTTTGTGGGTGCTTACCAAAGACTTTGCTTAATCCGCGCACTTTAATTTTGACGGGTCGTGTCTCGTCCATCGGCGATGCCTTTTTGTTGAGCTGAATGGGCGTGTGTCGTTATTGCGCCATTCATAAAGAAATAAGAGCTTGAGTCGGATAATTTATTAAAAATTATTATACATAGGTGGGGCCTGTGTGTCACAACGGCTCGCTCAACGGGGCAATTAACGCTACATGTGTCATTTTTTACCCACTCGCGCGGGCTGCCTATAAGTACATAATGGCATTGCTAATGTTTTATAAGATATTGATTATTAATTGTTTATATTGGTTTTTTATGTTTTTGGCACGTAAAGTGATTGTAATCTAAGTAGAGTGTTGTGAATAACTTGTATACGTGTACGGAAAGCTGACTGTCGATTTTTCCAGTGAAATGTTTAGAAACAAGCAGCGTAAGTAATGGAGGTGGGTATTATGGATAAGCAACACGACCACATTGAGAGCAAGCAAATTTCCAATCGCCCACGCTGGTTAACGCTGTGCATGATGGCGACAGCGGCAAGTGTAATTGTGTTAGCTGGTTGCGGTGATAACGAAGAAACAGCGCCACCTGCTGAAGAGCCTTCACCATTAGAGCAGGATGCCACCACTCAGCCGGAACCGGGTATGAGTGAAGAGTCAGCGATGGAGCAGGATCCAGGCTTAAGTGAAGAGCCAGCAGCAGAAAACAGCATGACGCAATCTGAAGAAACGATGGCAGAAGATCCTATGCCAGAAGAGTCCATGCCGGATGACACCATGGACGAGCCCGCAGAGGGCACTATGAACCCTGACGACGAGCCTGGCTTTGGTGAAGGAACCGAACCTATGCCTGGCGCTGAGGAAGAGGATGAAAATTCGACCAGTAACTAGTCTTTAGCAAGTGTACCGCTCCCTACGATGGTAAATCGCCTCAGCTGTTTGTTCCCTGCGGCTGCTCCACACGATTTGCCATCCTTTCCGCCCCCGCGCCCGCGGGGGTTTTTTTGTTTGCTTTCTAGCTAGCGCATCCCGCCTTATCAGTATCCTGGTAGTTACTCTTCACTGTCTTCCAGGCGGCGATAGAGTGTCCGACGAGCAATGCCCAGCACTTCTGCGGTGCGTCGTTTGTTGCCACCCGTTGCTTCTAATACCTTGTTAATATAGCGCTTTTCAACTTCTTCTAGGCTAGGCCAGCGGATTGGCGTTGCCGAGGGCACCTGGCTCCCTGCCAGCACTTCGCCACTGACGGTAGGCACCAGTGGGGTACCGCTTTCCACCGTTGATTGTTCGCGCAGCCGTTCGGGCAGATCTTTATGGCTGAGCGAGCCATCTTCGCTCAGGGTAACTGCCCGCATGATGGCGTTTTCCAGTTCGCGAACGTTACCGGGATAGGCATAGTTGAGCAGGTTGTTGAGCGCTTCTGGCTCGATTTGCTCGATCTGCTTGCCCTGGGCCTCGGAGTGCTTGTCGATAAGGGCAAAAACAAGGTGCTCAATATCGGTACCGCGCTCGCGTAGCGGGGGAATGCGCAGCGAGAACGTTTCCAAACGGTAGAACAAGTCGCTGCGGAAATTCTCCTGCTCGATTTCCTTCTCCAGGTTGCGGTGAGTCGCAGCGATGATGCGGACATCTACTGGCTCTTCGCGCTCGCCGCCCACCGGGCGCACGGTTTTCTCCTGCAAGGCCCGCAGTAGTTTAGCCTGCAGATTGATGGGCATTTCACCAATCTCATCTAAAAATAGGCTGCCGCCCTGAGCGCTTTGAAAGAGCCCTTTGCGCGCCTCATTAGCCCCGGTAAAGGCGCCTTTTACATGACCAAAGAACTCACTCTCCATCAAATCTGCGGGAATGCTCGCACAGTTAACCGGCACAAAGGGTTGGTCATTGCGAGGGCTTTCCTGGTGAATGGCGCGGGCGAGTAACTCTTTGCCGGTACCGCTTTCCCCTAAGATCAAAATGGGGGCATCGCTTTTGGCAAGGCGGGAGGCGTCATGAAACAGTGTCTGCATGACCTGGCTTTTACCCACAATGCCGTGGAAATGGCTGATATCCGTGTCGTGGAAAACCGCCAGGCGTTGGCGTTCCAGCACACGAAATACGGCATCGCGGATGGCATCAAGGTCTAACGGCTTGGTTAAAAAGTCGTCAGCCCCTAGCTTAAGTGCCTCAACCGCCTGATCGATGGTACCGAAAGCGGTAATCACAATAATGCCCAGCTCACTGCCTGCTTGGCGGAGCTGCTGGAGTAGCTGAATGCCGGTCATACCCGGCAGTCGCACGTCGGTAATTACCAGTGAGACGGTGGTGTGGCTTAGTAAGGCGATAGCCTCTTCAGCGCTAGGTACGCCGAGCGTCGTGTAGCCTGCATCCTGCAGTTCTTCTTCTAATAACTCACGTATAGCGGCGTCATCTTCAACCACCAACAAAGGTAAAAGGGGATCCTGTTGGGTCACAAACGTTGTCCTCACGCGGATGCGGTTTCACTAATAGGTAGTGTGATTTCAAATCCAGCGCCGCCAAGGGCGCTGTCAAACACGCCGATCGTACCGCCGTGGTCGTTAATAATGCGATGTACCATAGAGAGTCCCAAACCGCTGCCTTGACCGACCGGTTTGGTGGTGAAAAATGGGTCGAACACTTTGTGATGATGGGCACTGGGTATCCCTGGGCCATCATCTTCCACCCACAGTATTAATTCGTGCTCTTGCTGCTGGGCGCGCACTCGAATTCTGTTCACTTCGGGGGCTTGCGCTGCATTGCGCAGCAAATTGGTCAGCACCTGCACAATTTGTTGGCCGTTGGCGAGTAAGTTGGGTGTCGGCGACGGTAATTCAATGTCTAAACGAATATTGCGTGGCTCCAGCTCGTCTTCAACCAAATCGCTGGCATTCATAATAAGCTGATCAAGCGCCAGTTCACCTTTCTCTACGTTATGTTGGCGGCCTAATTCCATCAACTGGCGCACAATTTCAACGATGCGCTCGACTTCGCCACGAATACGCCCTAGTCGTGCGCGTTCGTCATCGCCAATCACATCGCGGCGAGCCAAACGCTGGGCCTGGCCATTGATCACCGTTAACGGCGCACCTATCTCATGGGCAACGCCGGCTGCCAATACGCCCAGTTCAGCCAGCTTTTTCGATTTGCGCAGGCGCTTTTCAAGCTCAATTTCGCGCCGTTGGCGATTTTCGATCTCTTGGTCTTTTTCGGCCATCGCATCCAGCATGCCATTCAAACCGGAGGCAAGGTGGCGATATTCGATAGGGCCGTCTTCGGTGGCGCGTTGGCTGCGGTCACCTTTTTCTACCAACTGCATTACGTGCAGCAGCCGGTTAAGCGGGCGCTCGATATGGCGGCGAAACCCCCACCAAATACTAAACACGATTCCGGCGGCGCCAATCACAAACACCAACACGGCCACAATACTGATAAAACCCGTGTAGTTCTCAATACCGGTATTTAGCCGATTAACCTGCAGTACCCCATATACAGTGCCATCTTGTGAGCGCAAGGGTGTCAATGCAGAGTAGTAATTCCACCCATCGTGTTGGCGATAGTTGCTATATAAATCATCGCGCTCGATGATTTGCTGAATCTCTTCACGGCTGAAAATATCTTTGCCAAGGCCTAGCCCGTAAATATCGCGACCCTGGGTATCGAATACATAGGCGCCGTAAATTCGATGGAACGAGAATGCTGACTGTAGCGCTTCTTCAAGCGGCGTGTTGCTATCTGGCGTAACCGCGTAGCTGAGCGACGAACTCAGCGTACGGGTAATAATCTCAACTTCCGTTTGTAACTTTGAGCGTACGTTATCTTCGAGCGACTTGATCGCCACTAAGCTAAAAACCACCAGGATGACAAACAGCGGCACAATCACGGTCAAAATAATCAAATTGCGTAGTCGCATGGGGCATCCATGGTGGTTTTAATACGTTTTAATATCAGCCAGTGAATGAAGCGCTACTGGTTCGTTGGCGCTAGGCGGTACAAGCCGCCCTGGGGGGCGTCAGTGAGTAAGTAAATGGCATCATCAGGGCCTTGGCGAACATCGCGAATGCGACCCACTTCGCCTTGTAAAATCAGCTCTTCCTCGGTGACACGGCCCTCTTCCAAGCGCAGGCGCAACAGCTTCTCGCTACCTAGCCCACCGGCTAATAAGTTGCCTTGCCACTCACTAAAGGCGTCGCTAGTCACTTCGGCAAGCCCAGCGGGGGCGAAGCGGCCTTCAAATACATACACTGGATCAACCATGCCGGGGAGCGAATCTTCGCCAATCGGCTCGTTGGTTGCATAGTCATTGCCCTGGCTGACCTTTGGCCAGCCGTAATTATTGCCCGCTTCGATATGATTCAGCTCGTCGCCGGTGCGGGGGCCATGCTCTGACGCCCAGGCTTCGCCGTTACTGAGCACGACCATGCCTTGAATATTGCGATTACCCATGGAGTAAATTTCATCCAGGGTGGTGTCATCACCAACGAAAGGGTTGTCATCGGGAACGCCGCCAGTAGCGGTAAGACGCAGGGTAGAGCCCGCATGGTCATCGCTTGCCTGGGCGCGGGGCGGTTCACTGCCGCGATCCCCAATACTCATTAGCAGGGTACCGTCGGGCAGCCACGCCAACCGCGAGCCGTAATGGCGGCCCGGCCCAGAGGCGCGATCTTGTTCAAACAAGTGTTCGACCTCTCCTAGCTGGTCATTGTGCCATTTTATTCGCGATAATGCTGAACGGCTGTTATTGCCCTCGGGCTTGCTCCAGGTGAAATAGATCCAGTCGTTATCACCCTCGCCATTTCCGCCTTCAAAATCAGGATGTAACGCTACGTCTAGCAAACCGCCCTGGCCCTGAGTACTCACTTCGGGCATGCCTTCCAACGTACTGGCTTCACCGCTCTCGGGGTCGACAAGTTTCAGTTGCCCGCTGCGTTCGCTCACCAAGTAGCGGCCATCGGGTAAAAACGCCACCGCCCAAGGGTGCTCAAAACCATCGGCGATACGCTCAATGGAAAGGTTTAAATGGTCGGTTTCCAGCGATTCCTGGACGATTTCCGCATTTGCCGTGTTAATAGCGCCCGCCAGCACTAGTCCACTGATCCTTGCCCAAGCCCCAGGGGGCAGTGGGCGTTGGGTATGGTTGTTCATGTGAAGCATAGCGTGCCCTCTGGTGACGTTAATCATTGGCATCCTTGCCAGTAGTCTAGCAGTGACCTTTTAGTCACGTGTGGGTTCCACTATTACATGAGCAGGGCGAGTAGCACGGGCAGGTAAAACAGCGCTAACAACGTCGAGCAGAAGACCAAACTGGCTACATAGACGGGTTCGCGCTGGGCGCGCTGAGCAAAGAGATAGTTGAAGACCGCCACTGGCATGCACATCTGCACCACTAAAATGCTTTGGGCCAGTGGCGGAAGGCCCACCCAGCCAGCGATCAACCAGGCGACCACGGCAGCGAGGGGCACGCGCACCAGACTAAATCCGAGCCCTGAACGCAGGTTCTTCACCTGAATGCTGGCTAGCGATACGCCCAGAGTAATGAGCATGAGCGGTACCGTGAACCCCGACATTAAGTCCACCGTATTCGCCAGCCAGGGGGGCAGGGAGGTGCCCGTTAGCAGTAGCGCCATGGAAATCGCAATGGCATACACCGTAGGCGTTTTGGCAAGGGTTTTAAGCGGGTTGCCTTGGCTATTAAGCACAGCGCCTAGGGTGAACTGAAACAGCGAGACGGTCACCATCACGGTGATGCCGTAGGCAAACCCGGCACTACCAAAGGCGTAAAGCACCACGGGTAAGCCCATGTTGCCGGTGTTGGGGTACATCATGGGCGCAAGCAGTACCCGCCAACTGCGGCGCAGCAGTTTTGCCACGCCAAAGGTCGCCGCCCCCATGGTGAGAATGACCAGCGCGGCGGCTAACATCGTCTGGCCAAAGGTGGTGGCATCAATATCAGCACCCGCCAGGGAGGCCAATACCAGCGAAGGCGTGCCAATGTTAAACACCAGCCGGGTAATAAAGTCGACCGGGTAGGGATGGCCTAGGCGTACCCACAAGTAGCCGAGCCCTGCACCCGCCAGCACGGGCGCCATGACAGCAAAGAGTTCGGCGAGCATTTACAGTCCTTGGCTAATCGGTAGCCGCCTATTGTCGTTAATAAGCGGGCTAACTGGCAAGGTAAACACTCGAATTAACTTACACGGTCGCGGCTGACGTGCGCCACGGTGCGGGCACTTGGCCACGTAAAAACTCTAACAGCGCGTGGGTACGGCGGGTCTGGTGACCGTAAGCATAAAGCAGTGTGATAGGAAGTGGCACCGGCTCCCAGCCGGACAGGCAGTTAATCAGCTCGCCTGGATGATGCTGTTCGCGTTTTGCGGTTAACCAGTGTGAGAGCAAGCCGATACCCTGGCTGCGCGCAATGGCATCTATATGCAGGGTAGTGAGATCTACCCGCAGCCGTGAACGGGGCGGGTTAAAGGTGTATTCGCCATGCTCTGGATGAGTGAGCAGTAGCCCGTCAGAAGCCGTGCCCAGCAGGTCTATCCAGGCGTGTTGGTTTAGCTCATCGGGATGGTGCGGCGTGCCAGCGGCTGCTAAATAGCGTGGGCTAGCATAAAGCCCGCGGGATAGGTGGCCCAGGCGCTCCTGGTTTAGCCCGCACTCATGAGTCGGCCCAAGCCAGACATGCACGCTATTGCTGTGCATTTTAGTAGGCGGCGTTTCCCGAGTGTGTAGCGTTAGCTCTACCTTAGGGTGGCGATTTAAGAACGCATCAATGGCACTGGCTAACCAGCTGCGGGCCAGGGCACCGTGCACTTCAAGGGTAATTTCTCCGCTAATCTCCTCACGCAGCTCTGCCAGCGCCTCCTGGCTATGAGCCGCCATTGCCAACAGCTCGGTGCAGTAGTTGTGAAACAGCAGCCCTGCTTCGGTAGGAATTAAGCGGTTGGCCTGGCGGCGCAGCAGCGGCTGGTTAAGCCGGGTTTCTAGCTGGCTGATACGGCGACTAAGGGTCGATTTGGCTAATCCGAGCTTTTGAGCGCTGCGAGTCAAACTGCCTGTGCTCATCACATCGGCAAAGGCGGTAAGTTCGTCAAAGTCATACATGGTCAGGCCCACGGAAAAGGGTGAACGCTAATTGTGCCATTTTTCGGTGCGAATGAAAATAATAGGCATTTGTGTTCCGTAGAGTTGAACGTGCTGTCTCACCCCAGTGTGCAAAGAGTGTGTAAAAATATTAATGCTAATAATTCGCATTTAATGTGGCAAATTCTCACACATATTGTTAACACACTATGAAGGACGAAGTTATGTCTCCCTGTTTGCGCCGTACGCTGCTGGCCAGCGCTATCTCTTCGCTTGCCAGTAGTGCTCTTTGGGCACAAGACGCGCCCCGCTTAGACGATCTGGTGGTAACTGCGTCAGGTTTTGAACAGCAGATTACCAATGCCCCCGCGTCTATCAGCGTGGTTTCCCGCGAAGAGTTGGAACAAGGCCACTATCAGAGTGTTACCGATGCGCTGCGCGATGTGCCCGGTGTGATTGTCACCGGCGGTGGGAGAGGGGATAACGGCCAGGATATCTCTATTCGCGGCATGCCCTCCCAGTACACCCTGATATTGGTCGATGGGCGCCCGCAGAATTCCCGCGAGTCCCGTCCCAACGGTAGCGCCGGGTTTGAGCAAGACTGGCTACCGCCACTACAGGCCATTGAGCGTATTGAAGTAGTGCGTGGGCCAATGTCGACGCTTTACGGCTCCGATGCCATCGGCGGGGTCATTAACGTGATTACCCGCAAGGTTGCGCAGGAGTGGCACGGTAATGTTCAACTCGACACCGTGCTTCAGGAAGACAGCGACTCCGGCGATAGCCGTCAGGCTAATTTTTACCTCAGTGGCCCGCTGGTAGGGGATCGTTTAGGTCTTCAGCTCTATGGTCGCGCCTCTCAGCGCGATGAAGACACTATTCTTAACGGCTACGAAGATAAAAGCCTGCAAAGTCTTACTGCACGGCTGAGTTTTGCGGCGACTGGTAACCATGACTTCACTTTTGAGGCGGGTATTACCGAGCAGGAGCGCGAATCGCTGATGGGCAACTCAGCGCCATCAGAGGGCTGTAAGGGGGGCTGTTCCGATAGCTTCAATGACTTTACCCATCAGCACGTTGCGTTAACCCACAGTGGCCGCTTCGATTGGGGTACCAGCGAAATTTACCTGCAACGTGAGCGCAGCGAAAATAAATCGCGGGATATTGAAATCACCAACACTACCGCCAAAACCAGCGCTGTCATTCCGCTAGGCATGCATATGGTGACGCTAGGCGCTAACTACGAGGAAGAGTCGCTTGAAGATAGTACAACGAACAGACTGCCTGACTCTGATCGTAGTGAGATTGAGAATAGCCAATGGGCAATTTTTGTTGAAGATGAATGGATGCTTACCGATTCCTGGGCATTGACCGGCGGTTTACGTGTTGATGATGACGACAACTACGGTAGTCATTTAAGCCCGCGTCTTTATAGCGTGTGGAATATGACGCCTGACTGGACGTTGAAAGGCGGCGTTTCAACCGGTTATCGAGCGCCCAACCTGCGCGAGATCACCCCCGACTGGGGGCAGGTCAGTCGTGGTGGCAATATTTACGGTAATCCTGACCTTGAGCCAGAGACCTCGCTCAATAAAGAGCTGGCCCTGCTTTATGCCAACGACTCTGGCCTGAGCGGCAGCGTCACGCTATTCCATAACGACTTTGACGATAAAATTACCCGAATAGCTTGCCCCATCGATATCTGTACGGATGGCGCTAACCAGTTTGGCAGCGACCCGACTTATCGCGTTAACGTTGATGAAGCGGTGACCCAGGGCGTAGAGGCGAGTGTGGCTGCGCCTTTAACCGATACCGTTGAGCTAACGGCCAGTTACACCTTTACTGATAGCGAGCAAAAAAGCGGTGAGTATGCCGGCGAGCCGCTAACTCAACTGCCACGCCACCAAGTATCGGCCACGCTGAATTGGCAAGCCTCGGCCAAGCTCAGCCAGTGGACAAAAGTGACCTACCGCGGCGAAGAGAGCCAACCGACTACCGGCCCTTCTCAGAGCTCTATTGTGGCCCCTTCCTACTCCTTTGTAGATGCAGGCGTTGGCTACCAGCTAAATGAATCGACTCAACTGAACGCGGGTATCTACAATCTCTTCGACGAAGCGATTGACTACGATGAGTACGGCTATGTGGAAGATGGCCGCCGGGTTTGGCTAGGTCTCAACGTCGCCTTCTAAACGCTAGGTTCCCGTTATAAACGCAATACAGCAGCGGCTATCCAGCGATAGCCGCTTTTTTGGTTGTTAGAAAAGGAGAGGTTAGTAAACAAAAAAAGCCCCAGCGCATGGCCGGGGCAGAAGTCAGCATTGAAACAGTAGCGAGCTGAAACCGATTAGAACTCGTAGCGGGCGGACAGCCACAGGCGGCGGCCTTCTTCGCTGTTGGCGTATACATTGCCAAAGCTGGTGCCATCGCCGTAGGCGCGGTAGTCGACAAAGTCTTTGTCAAACAGGTTATAGATCGTCGCGCTCAGATTAAGCTGATCGGTGACCGCGTAATTTCCGCCTAAGTGAAATAGTGAATAGGCTTTAAAGTCGCCCAGGTCATCAAACGAGGGTGCGCCGCGAACGCTTTCGCGGTTACGGTAGCGTTCGCTGCGGTACTCAGCGGAGAGCCAGGTGTCCAGCTTTGCCGTTGCCTGCCAGTGCAGGGTGGCGTTGATGGCGTGTTCGGGGGTATCCGTCAGTGGCTCACCCTCGTTATCGCCACTCTTCTGCTCGCTATCGGTATAGGTGTAGTTAGCGTTAACGTGCCAATCGGGAGCGAACTGGTAGCTGGTAGAGAGCTCAACCCCTTGGGTGATCGCTTCATCGATATTGATATCCTGGCTATACAGGCCGTCAGGAATCAGCGGGTCGTTTTCCACCAGGATATCGCTGCCGCTGGCAATCTTATCGTCAAACTGGTTGTGGAACAGCGTGGCGCTGGCGGTAAAGCCTTGCTGGTTGTCGTAATGGGCGCCTATCTCGCTGCTGGTGCTGGTTTCAGGCTCAAGATCCGGGTTGCCAATGGTCAGCACGGTGCCTTGGCCGGTAACGCCGTTGATGCCATCGTGCAAATCATTAAGCGTGGGCGTTTTATAGCCGCGGCTCACGCCACCTTTTAATGTCCAGTTGGGCGTCGTGTTCCACACCAAGTAGCCGCGCGGGCTGAACTGGCTGCCAAAGGCGTCGTGGTGATCGTAACGGCCGCCTAGGGTCAGGGCCAAATCGTCCCGCAGCATCCATTCATCTTCAGCAAACAGCGACCAGGTGGTTTGGGCAAAGGTCTCACCGGCCAAGCCGTCGTCCAGCTCGGCATCCCACCACTGCAGGCCCAACGTGGTCATGTGGTTGCCCAGCGGCATGATGAATTTGCTGTCGAGCACGGTATTGGTGGTTTCCAGCTCCCGCGGCGCACCGCCGACAATGCTAGGAAAGCCTTCGTAAGCGACGCCCACATCACCAGGAATCGTGCGTCCTTTGGTTTCGGTGGTATTGCGCATCAGGCTGGATTCCAACGTACCCGAGGCAAAACGTCCAGTGTGGCCAATGGCGATTTGCTCGCGCTCAAAACGGAGTTCATCCGAATAGCCGGTGGCGCTGCCAGGGTCGGGCGCGCAGCTGCGGGTGCGTCCATCCAGGGTGCCTAGCTGGCACTCGTCGTTGTTATAGCGTTGACGATTGACTTCACCATCTAGCCACAGGTCATGGCTATCAGAGGGTGTCCAGGCTAGCTTGCCGCCGATGTTGTAGGTATCGCCTTCCACCGGGCTGGGGCCGCGCTGGCTGACCTCAATAGGATTGCCGTCACCGTCGGTGTAGGTGAGTTCAGAAGCATCGCGCTCATAAACCCGGCCACGCAGTTGAAGGCCAAGGGTATCTTCCACCAAAGGGCCGCTGGTATACAGGTTGATCTCGCGACGATCGCCAAAATCGCGATCTTCGTTAAAGGTGTTTTCGACCCCGATAGAGCCAGTCCACTCGCGGCCAACCCGGCGGGTAATAATGTTGATTACCCCACCCATGGCGTCAGAGCCATATAGTGTCGACATCGGCCCACGGATAACTTCAATTCGTTCAATGCTGGAAATGGGGGGAAAGAAGCTGGTGGAGGTTTCGCCAAACCCATTGGGCGTCACGCTGCCGGCGGTATTCTGGCGGCGGCCGTCAATCAGGATCAGCGTGTAGTCGCTGGGCATGCCACGAATACTAATGTTGCTACCACCGGTTTTGCCCACTGAGCCGCCGATATCCACCCCCTCAACGTTGCGCAGGGCATCAGCAATACTGGTAACCCGTTGACGCGAAAGCTCCTCGCGAGAGATCACCGAAATGCTGGCGGGGGCATCGACCATCGCCTGTTCAAACCCGCTGGCCGAGACAACGATATTGTCCAGCTGTTGCTCTTCTTGAGCGGTGGCTGTGCCTGCAGAAACAGCAAACGTGACGGCACTAGCCAGAACAGAGCGAGTAAAGCGTGGCATGTCATTCCCTCTTGGTTACGATAATTATTAGCCAATGATATTAATTATCAAATAAAGGCGGGAGTCTAAAAAGAAAAGTTCCCAAACGCGAGGGAATGATTGAGGAACGTTGCGTTGCGCATACTGAAACAGTGAGAGGGTGGAGGAGTTGCAGGAAATGGAACACGCCATTCGCTGGAATAGTAGTGCAAGCGCTTTTGAGAATCGTTATTATCCTTGCCAAGGTACCGTATTGAGAGAAACTTATGCTGGTTAAAACGACATCAATGGCCGCCATCCTCGCTAAGAGCGGGCGTTTAGGTATGGTCGGCGTATTGCTAAGTATTTTTGTGGCAGGCACTGCGCAAGCGCGCACGCTGGAAACCGCCTTTGGCGACGTAGACGTTGAGGGAACCCCAGAGCGCGTCGTAACACTCTACGAAGGCGCTTTGGACGCTGCCGTAGCGGCAGGCGTGAACCCGCTAGGCGCTGTGACGACGCGTGGTGGCGACAACGTGGCAAGCTATATTGAAGCGCACCTTGGCGAGAACACGCCTGCCATTATGGGCGTGGTGCGCGAGATCAATATCGAAGCCGTGCTAGCGCAGCAGCCGGATCTGATTTTGGCGCCCGCCCAGCTTTCTGATGAGCAGTATCAACTGCTGTCACGTATTGCGCCTACGGTGGTGCCACCCACTCAGCCACTTGCGCCGGATAACTGGAAAGACGAAGCCCGCCTTTACGGCGAAGCGCTTAATCGCCAAGCCGCCATCGCAGAAGCGATTGAGGCCGTTGAGCAACGCGCCGCCGAGGTCGCCGAGGCAGTGGAAGAGGCCGGTGTCGGTGGTAGCGCCTTCTTGGTGCGCTGGATGCCCGGTGGCCCTATGGTGATGTCGGAAAACCTTTTCGCTGCAGGTTTGTTAGCCCAAGCGGGGCTGGATGTTCAGGACGCTGGCCTAGTGGGCGAGCGCGGCGTGCATAGCGATGTGCTGAGCCTGGAAAACCTTTCCCAAGTGGACGGCGACTGGCTGTTCCTGGCAACGCTCAACGAAGATGGCCAAGCGGCGGTGGACGCAGCCAAGCAGAGCAGTGCCTTTACGCGCCTAAACGTGGTGCAGCAAGACCACGTAGTGCCGGTAGATGGCCAGCTATGGACAAGTGCCAATGGCCCGCTGGCTGCCCAGGCGATTCTTGACGATATAGAGGCAGCGCTGTTGCCGTGACGGTTCCACGTTTTGCAACGCCTAACGTTAGGCGTGCTACTCCCCGAACGCTAATGCTGCTGCTACTCACCGCCCTTGTGGCGGTGAGTCTCGTTAGTTTATTAATCGGCGCAGGTAGCGTTGGCCCCGGCAGGGCCCTGGCGCTACTCAGCGGCGCCCAGGACGATGAAGCACGCTTCATCGTCTGGGAACTGCGCGCACCGCGCACCTTAATTGGTATTGTCGTGGGCATGGCACTAGGCGTTGCTGGAGCCTTGTTGCAAGCGGTGGCACGCAACCCGCTGGCTGAACCGGGGCTTTTAGGGGTTAGCGCGGGGGCGGCGTTTGCCGTGGCGCTGGCCTTGGTTCTGGGTGCCAGCGCCGCCACGTTACGCATTTCAGTTGCGCAGTTAGGTGCGCTGGTGGGCTGCGTGTGCGTATTGAGCGTGGCGCGCTTTCGCGGTGTGGGTAACGACCCCATCCGGCTCGTGCTTGCCGGAGCCGCATTTTCTGGTCTGCTGGCGTCTTTAACCTCATTGATACTGCTTTATGACCAGCGTGCTGCTGATGAAATTCGTTTCTGGGTGATTGGCAGCTTGGCAGGCCGCCGCTTGGACGACCTGCTTGCCGTGCTGCCCAGTATGCTGGTCGCGTCAGTGATGGTTGCACTGATTGCTCGGCCGTTAGCCGCCCTGGCGCTAGGCGAACGAGTGGCCTCTGGTTTGGGCCACCACCCCAACCTCATTCGTTGGTTGGTCATCGCCTGCGTGGCGCTGTTGGTGGGGGCTGCCACCGCTATCGCCGGGCCCATTGCCTTTGTTGGGTTGGTGGTGCCGTTTGTCGCACGGGCCTTTGCCGGGCCTGATATTCGTCGCACGCTATGGTTTTGTCTGCCCATCGGGCCGCTGATCGTCCTCGCGGCCGATATCATTTCTCGGGTGGTGGTCGCTCCATCGGAACTACCGTTGGGCGTACTCACGGCGCTGTGCGGCGCCCCCGTACTGATAGCGGTTGTACGTGCGCGCCGCCTACCAATGCTATGAATTCGCTAATGAAAACCACGCAGATAAAAAGCTCGGCTATGCCTTTCTCTTCGGAAGACCAGTTCCGCGCGGGCGGCAATGACAGCGTAATTCCACCGCAAGGTTACTGGCGATTCGCCTGGCGAAGCGGGAACAGTGCGAACAGCCTGTTGTTTGAACAGCGTGCGGTGGCCGTTAACCTGGGCCTGTTTGGCGCGTTACTGCTTGCCAGCGCTATTTACCTAAGCCTGGGCAGCGTTAAGGTCGCCCCTGGGGCGGTGCTGCAGGCGCTGTTTGGCAATGCAGACATGATGGCGAGCTTTGTAGTGCAGGAGCTACGTTTGCCGCGTTTAGCCGCAGCCGCTAGTACCGGGGCGGCCTTCGCGTTAGCGGGCATACTGATGCAAACCCTGGCCCGCAATCGCTTGGCGACGCCGGGTATTATCGGTATTGATAATGGCGCGACGGCATTTGCAGTGGCCTCCATCGTGGGTATTGGCGTTTCTATCGCGCCGCCTGCCATGGCGCTAGCCGGGGCGACCACCGCCGCGGTACTCACCTTTGGTTTAGCTGCGGGCAACGGCACCCAGGGGTATCGCTTTATCGTGGCGGGGATTGGCGTGGGCGCGGTGTTTGGCGCGATAACGCAATTGATGCTGGCACGAGTCGCCATTGATACCGCCAATGCTGCTTATCCATGGACAGTGGGTTCGCTCAATGCCCGCCCCAGCGGCGCACTGCAATTACTCATGCTCGGGTTGGTGTTAGGGCTGGCCACTGCCATGGCGTTAGCCCGTTCGCTAACGCTACTGCGTTTCAAGGATGCTACCGCTAGCGGGCTAGGCGTAAACGTCAAGCGACGCCGGGTGGAAGTGCTGCTGCTATCTGTCGCCTTGACGGGGTTGGCGGTCGCTGTTGCCGGGCCGGTGGGCATGGTGGGGTTGATTGGCCCGGAGATTGCCCGGTCGCTTGCGAGTTCGCGCAGCGTGCCTATTTTGGCGGCAACCCTGGCGGGGGCGTTGGTGATGGTACTCGCCGACCTGGCCGGGCGTACGCTGCTGGCACCTATCGAGATTCCGGTGGGTATCGTTACCGCCGTGGTCGGCGGGCCCTGGTTACTTGGGATATTAATGCGTCCGCAACGGAGTTTCACATGAGACAATCTCCAACACCCACCATGCCTTCTCTTGCCACTCAGTCGCTCGGCATGAGTTATGGCACCCGGCAGGTGATTGATGGCTTGGATATCACCCTGCCCAGCGGCCAAGTTACCGCCATTGTGGGCCCTAACGGCTGCGGAAAATCGACGTTGTTGGCCGGGCTTGCTCGGTTACACAAACCTGATAGCGGTGCCGTATTGCTCAATGGCGCCGATATTCAGCGCCTGCCCACGCGCCAGTTGGCCACTCAGCTGGCGCTACTGCCCCAGGAGGCCGTCGCACCGGAGGGGCTAACCGTGACCGAACTGATTCGTTTTGGTCGCCAGCCCCACCAAGGCTGGCTGCGCCAGTGGTCAGCAGAAGACCAGCGCGTGGTGCAGCATGCGCTAGCGGCGGCAGGGCTGGAACAACTCGCTGACAGGCCAATTGATGCGCTTTCCGGCGGCCAACGCCAACGCGCCTGGATTGCCATGACCATCGCCCAACAAACTCCGCTGCTGCTGCTGGATGAACCCACCTCCGCGCTGGATCTTGGCCACCAGATTGAAGTGTTCGAGCTGGTGAAGCATCTTGCCCACCAAGGCCGTACGGTGGTGATGGTGCTGCACGATCTCGCCAGCGCCTGCCGCTACGCTGACCATCTCATCGCCATGCGTGAAGGTCAGACTATCGCGGCAGGGGCTCCGGCTACGGTGGTTACGCCTGACCTAGTGCGAACGCTCTATCAAGTGGAGTGCACGTTACTCACCGACCCTGATACCGGCAGCCCGTTGCTGGCCAATGTTCGCCGCTCCACGGCGCCTGCTTACTAGGCAGTCTCCAGCCTTTCGCCGCTTGCTAAAGTTGCATTAAGTTGATGCCCTGCTAGAGATAGCGGGGCGATTTCATTACTCTATCGTCTCTAAACCTATTTCAGCTATAACAACCTCAGTAAGGAACACTCGTGTCTTCTCCTGCACACAGTTTTCAAGCGTTGCTGCGGCTACTGCGCTACGCCAAAGGCTACCGGCGGCGCATCATTGCCGCCACCGCCTGCTCGATTATCAATAAGCTGTTTGATATTGCTCCAGAGATTCTGATTGGTGTCGCCATCGATGTAGTGGTCAACCAAGAGCAAAGCTTTGTGGCCAGCCTCGGGTTTGAAACGCCCCAGCAGCAGATCACCATGCTGGCGGTGCTGACGTTTGTTATCTGGGCGGGGGAATCGCTGTTTGAGTACTTGTTCCAGATTCTCTGGCGTAACTTAGCCCAACGCTTACAAGCGGATATGCGCCAAGATACCTACGAGCACGCTCAGCGGCTGGATATGGCGTTTTTCGAGTCGAAAAGCTCTGGCCAGTTGGTGGCCACCATGAACGATGACGTCAACCAGCTTGAGCGTTTTCTGGATGGTGGCGCCAACGCGATGGTTCAGGTAGTGGTGACGGTAGTGGTGATTGGCGCGGTATTCTTTGTGCTTTCGCCGCTGATTGCGCTGCTGGCGTTTACACCGATTCCGTTGATCATTTGGGGCGCGTTCTTCTTCCAGCGTAAAGCTGGGCCGCTCTACAGCGACGTGCGTGAAAAGGTGGGCGATTTAGCCAGCCGTTTATCCAACAACCTAAGCGGTATCGCGACGATTAAAAGCTTTACCAGTGAAGACCGCGAAGCTGAACGCCTGCGCCAGGCTAGCGAAGCCTACGTAGACGCCAACAGAAGGGCGATCAAGGTTAGCTCCGCGTTTATTCCCGTGATCCGCATGGCGATTTTGGCGGGCTTTCTGGCCACCTTTACTGTGGGCGGCATGATGGCGCTCAACGGCTCGCTGAATGTGGGTGCGTACGGTGTGTTGGTATTCCTGACGCAGCGGCTGCTCTGGCCGCTCACTGGCCTGGCCCAGGTGATCGACCTGTTCGAACGCGCCATGGCCAGCACGCGGCGGATTCTTGATCTGCTTGAAGTGCCGATTACCGTTAAAGACGATAGCACCACTCCGCTCGCTCAGCCGGTGCGCGGCGAAGTGACCATCGACAATGTGAGCTTTCACTATGCCACCAGTGGCGTTGGCGTGGAAAACATTCATTTACACGCACCGGCAGGCAACACTCTAGCATTAGTAGGCGCGACCGGCTCGGGAAAATCGACCCTCATCAAGCTGCTGCTGCGCTTTTACGATCCTGAAAACGGACGAGTACTCATCGATGGCCAGCCGATTACCGACGTCAGCATGAATTCGCTACGCCAGTCGATTGGCCTGGTCAGCCAGGATGTTTACCTGTTTGAAGGCAGCATTCGCGACAACATCGCCTACGGTAAGCCCGATGCCGACGAAGCCGCGATTATCGACGCGGCAAAAACCGCCGAGGCGTGGAGCTTTATCGAAACGCTGCCCCAAGGGTTGGATACGCCGGTAGGGGAGCGGGGCGTGCGGCTTTCCGGCGGCCAACGCCAGCGGCTTTCTTTAGCGCGGGCGCTACTTAAAGACCCGCCTATTTTGGTACTGGATGAAGCCACTAGCGCAGTGGACAATGAAACCGAAGCGGCTATTCAGCGTTCGCTCAAGCGTATTGCCCATGGCCGCACGGTGATTATGATTGCTCACCGACTTTCTACCATTGTGCATGCCGATGAGATCGTGGTGATTGAGAAGGGCCAAGTGGCCGAGCGAGGCACCCATTCCAGCCTGTTGGCAGCTAACGGCCACTATGCCGCCCAGTGGCGGGTACAAACCGGAGAGGCCCAGGTGGGGGATATGGAAGTACTCAGTCGTTAATCTTTAACAGTTAATGACTACCGATTAACTAACAGCGCATTGAGGGTGACGGGCACATGCTCGTCAATCTCCTTATAGCCCAGCAACGATAGTACGGTGCGCACCGTGGTGTTGGCCATCAGCGCTCTGCCGTCCATCGCCATCGGCTCGGCGTGTGTCACACGTATCTCGTTCAAGCCTTCACGGGTGAACCGCAGTGGCACGGATTCCTGTTGGTTTACCATGTCTGATTGAACGCTAAAGGTCAGCGTCTCAACCAGGGATTCGCCAATATCCAAACCGTCCAACCGCTCTGGCGGCATTTGCGCCTCTAGCGTCACCAAGGTGGTGTTCGCCAGCAAGCCTATCCACGGCGGCAGCTCACCAAAGCGTTCCAGCACATCCGTTTGGCTGAGCTTTAACGGCAAGCGCAGGGTGCCATCGCTGGAGATATCACCCTGCAGATCGCGCACCTGATGGTGATGAGTTTGCGGTGCTTCGCCGTTTAACTGCGTAATCGACGCCTGCACCCGCGACTGGCCAGGATCAAGCTGCCAGTCAGCGTGCACGGGCAGCGCCAACAATAAGGGAAATAGAGCAATCAATGCTTTCACAGCGCGTCTCCGCATAAAGAACTACTCACCAGACTGCCCAATCCACATAAAGTGCCGTAATGACATCAAGATAGCGCAAAGGGGCTAGCCTCACCCGGCCACATTCGCTATGATATGCACGCTTTTCGGGCCTATAGCTCAGTTGGTTAGAGCAGGGGACTCATAATCCCTTGGTCGTAGGTTCAAGTCCTACTGGGCCCACCATTCTTGCTTGTTCAAGTAAGGGATTATGAGTCCCTTGGTTCTCTGTGGTAATAAGCTGCTCGATTTCCCCTTCCTCCGCGTTTACGTCTCGCATGCTTGCGCTTGATGGCTTATCGCCAGTTGATGGGCGTGTATGATATTGGTCTTTAATTGTTTATTTATAGCGTTGGTAAGCAAGCCGCTTTGAAGCCGCAAGTGTGGCGGTCAATACCAGCTCAAGCTATGTCTTCCGTACGTACCAGTACGACGTTGAATTACCCTCTTCCCATGCTAATGAATTAAGTGTTAGTGCGAAGCAAGCTCATTGAAAAAAGCGGGGTTGTCCTGAATCGTAGCCAGTACCTTCGCGGCGAGCCCCGTCGGGTTACGGCGCTTGGTTTCCCAGCTTTTGATGGTGTCCACGCTGGTTCCCATAGCCTCGGCAAATTCAGCCTGAGAGACGTGTAGCTGGGCGCGAATAGCTTTTACATCAGCCACCTCATGGCGTGTGATGCGGCTAGCCTGAGCTTTGCCTTGTTTGATCTCAACGGCTTCCTGCAGCGATGTTTGCAGTTCGTCAAAAATGCTCATTCGGAAACCTCTGCCTTCAGTTGGTGGGTCAGTGTTTTCAGAGCGGCCTTTTCAGCGGGCGTTAAGCTGTCCTTCACGCTCTTGGGGTAGGCCAGTATCAGGTAGATTTTTTCTGCCGTTGCCAAAAAGTAAATAACCCGAGCGCCGCCGCTTTTACCTTGGTTGCCCAACGCCATACGGATCTTTCTTAAGCCACCCGTCCCTTGAATAAGGTCACCTTTGTCAGGTTGAGCTATCAGGGTACGCTGCAGCTCCTTCAATTCATCGTCTGTTGCAATGGCCTGGATCTGGCGTGTGAACGTTGGGGTTTCGATAAATTCAATCGCATTACTCACGTTGGAGCACTTCCTTTAGCTAGCCAGCGCGTCTTTAAGTGTACATAGTACATTGTGAGTCATCAACTATTCGACCAAGCTTTACAACCTGATTCTAGTTATGACATGCGCGCGTCCGAGGTATTAAATTCCGCCGTTTTTTTACGATATTACCCAACCCACCAGCGCCAACCCGCAGCGCAAAGCATACCCATGGCAATCGACACCAGCGGGCTTCTCAATACTATCGCCACCGTACCCGCCGCAATGGCCGCAAGCCGAACGCCACCATCCCCATACACGATGATAGGCGTAATAACGGCAATCAGGACTGAGCTAGACATGGCATCGACGAATCGTCGGACGCGTGGGCTTAGCGGTACATGCGACATGACCAGAAGCCCCAGCACTCTGGAGCCATAAGCAATGACTACCATTAGCATGATGGCTATCAACGACTGCCACACTGATGATGAGCTCATAAGGCGCTTTCCCTGAACCAGCGTCCCGGCAACAATACGGCCACCACGCCACCAGTAATGGCACCCACCATCACATGTAGGTAAGGCGGCAGCCACCAGTACGCCATTAGTGCGCTGGTCGCTGCTGCCAGCCAGGGCAGGGCCATTGCCGCTCTTGGGTTTCCACCTACAACGATCATCAACAGAAAGCACAGCATGATCACATCAAGGCCGAAGCGTTCAGGCTCGGTAATGCCTCCACCAAAGGCTAGCCCTATCGCAGTGCCTCCGACCCAGGCGCCCCACAGCGCGATCCCGCCACCTAGAAGAATGCCCAGGTTTCGCTCGCCGCGCTGATACTCTCCCAGCGCCATTGCCCAGTTGGAGTCGGTTAGCAAAATCACCATAGCGAATTGCTGGCGTTGAGGTAACGCCTTGAGCCAGGGATAAAGCGCCGCACTCATCAGCATATGCCGGGTATGAATCGCGAGTGTGACCGCCGCCAGAGCAAGCAGTGGCAGAGGCGAATGCCACATCTCTAGGGCAGCAAATTGCGATGGAGCCGCGAAGACAAACAGGCTCATTAGCATCGCTTCCCAGCCGGCCAACCCTTGGTGCACGGCGGCTACGCCAAACGCCAATCCAAACGCGATCGTAAAAACCGCTAAAGGCAGCATCATGCGAATCCCTCGCCAAGTGCCCGCAATATCCAGCCGAGTAGGATTTTCTTTTATTTTCATTGCTTAACCTTTCTATGCGAAGCAGGTCGTATCAAAAACAAACAGACCTGCTTGTTTTTTT
Organism: Vreelandella titanicae; assembly: GCF_014697095.1. Lineage (NCBI taxonomy): Bacteria > Pseudomonadati > Pseudomonadota > Gammaproteobacteria > Oceanospirillales > Halomonadaceae > Vreelandella > Vreelandella titanicae. The sequence continues at coordinate 2,495,439 of NZ_CP059082.1, forward strand.
ATTATTTGAAGTCTAGATTGAATTATGTGCACGCGCCACAGCTGGTGACGTGTCAACAAGATGAAACAATACAACAGAAAAAAACAGCCGATTAAATCGGCCCAGGAAACTATATGAACTTCACTCGTAATACGCTGACACTCGCCGTTGGAGCGCTGGTCTTGCCTGTTGTTGCTTCTTCGGCCCATGCCGCAACTTCCTTTATTGCCAATTCGTTCTACGACCAACAACATCCCCACTCCCGTTACGGTTACATCGAGTGGGCAGAAATGGTCAAGGAACTCTCGAACGGCGAACTGCAACCCGAGGTTTATACCGGCACCGTACTGCTGGCACCACGCGCTAACCTGCAGGGTATCCAGGATAACGTGGTTCAGGTTGCTCACCATGCGGCTATCTACACGCCTTCTGAAATGCCGGTCGCGAATGCCGTGCAGGAGTTGGGGTTTAACTATGATGACCCGCTGATTGGCATACTGGCGGTGACAGACTTCAGCCTTAATAATCCCACTCAGCTAGCCGAGTGGGAGGAGCTGGATATTGTCTACCTGGGCGCCTATAACACGCCTTCCTATGTGCTGTTCTGCCGCGAGCCAGTCCGAAACCTGGAAGAGCTACGCGGTAAACGTATTCGTACGGCTGGCTCGACTGTTTCCGCCTGGGTCGAGCAAGCCGGGGGAACGCCCGTCAATGTGCCTTCCAGTGAGATGTATAGCGGCCTCGATCGTGGCTCGTTGGACTGCGCCTCTAATGCGGCTAACGACTTGATTGACCGGTCATTGTGGGAGGTTGCCGAGCACACCACGCTGCTGCCTACCGGCATGTATTGGTCTGGCCCTCAGTGGGGCTTCAATTCGGGCTTCTGGGCTAGCCTCAACGATGAGGAACGTGATGTCTTCAAAGAAGCGACTGCCAAGGCAATGACCCGCATGATTGTCCAGTATCTGGGCGCTTCTGAAGCCGCACTGGAAGAAGCCGCTTCTCACGGCAACAACATCTACGAGCCCGAAGAGGATCTGATGGCTTCCGTGGAGGCTTTCCGCGATGAGGCCTTGGCCAATGTCTACGATAAGGCCCGCGATGAGTATGGCGTTGAAGACCCCGAGGCGCTGATTGATGATTTTATCGCGACCTACGAAAAGTGGGATGCCTTAATCAGCGAAGTTGATCGCCAAGACGAAGAGGCCCTGGCCGAACTGGCCATGCAAGAAATCTACAATAAGCTTCCTGCTGACTACGGAATCTATTAACGCTGCAACACTGAGGCCGCCGCATTGAGGCGGCCTAGGCCAAATAAGGGTTCGCTATGACGAAGCGACAGAATCAAGAAGAACGCTCACGCCAAACCCAGGCTCGGGTGACGCAAGCGACTATCGAATGCATTCTTGAGAAGGGCATTCGTGCCACTTCAACGGTAGATGTTGCACGTCTGGCGGGCGTTTCCCGTGGCGCTTTAGTTCACCATTACCCCTCTAAGACATTATTGATGCAGGCGGCGCTTGAGGACTTGCTTAGTCGCGAAGTGGAAAGCGTAAGGGAGATGGCCGTAAAGGTTAAAGCGGGTGAGCTTAACTTTGACAGCCTGCTTAAAGCGCTGCATGAGCACTTCAAGGGTGACCTTTATATGGTGACTCTCGAATACCTCACTAATGCGCGAACCGACCCCGATATCATGAAAGTGCTGATACCGCTGGCAGCAAAGTTCAATGACTCTTTGGAGCAGATTTGGGAGCAACTGGTCGCCAGCGCCAAGCACACGTCACATCAGAATCGCGTCGCCCTGAATGCCACCTTGTGCATGATGCGGGGTATGGGGGCGCAAAGCATCTGGCGAGATGACCCCGAACTCTACCGCGATATGCTGCTGTTCTGGAAAGAGACCCTGTTAGAACTGGGCTTTTCTGCCCCGGATGCGCAGAGGAGTGAGCCCGCATGATGGCCAAACACTTCGAATCACTGAGCCAGTGGGTTGCCAAAAGTGCCATGGTGCTGGCGGCCCTCTTTCTGGTGCTTATGGCACTGCATGTCTCACTCGATGTTGGGCTGCGCTACTTATTCGGAAAGTCGTTTACCGGCACCTTGGAGTTTGTGTCTTTTTACTACATGGTCGCCGTCGTCTTTCTGCCGCTCGCCTATGTCGAACTTCAGCGCGAACACATCAGCGTGGATGTGCTTGTGGGAAGGCTCCCGCCGGTAGCCCAACTGACACTCTACCTGTTCGCCAGCACCCTTGGGCTCCTCTATTTCGGCATGCTCTGTTACCAGAGCTATCTAGATGCAGTGCGCGCTACGGTTCGAATGGAAACGGCCATGGCCAATTTCACCTTCTATCTATGGCCCAGTCGCTGGGCGTTACCGGTTGGCTTCGCAGCCATGTGCCTGGCCATCATCGCCAACATGATTAAGGCGCTGCAACAACGCCAAGCCCTGTAGGAGTTTCCTAATGAGTAATATCGAGATAGGTGTGGCAGGCATTGCCATCGCCTTGGCCCTGATCGCCCTGCGCGTACCAATCGGCGTGGCACTGGGGTTGGTGTCGATTATCGGCATTGGCGAAATGACCAGCATGCGTGTGGCCTGGGGGATGATTTCGGCCACTCCGTTCGACTTTGCAGGCACCTGGGAACTGACCGCGGCACCTATGTTCCTGTTTATGGGCTATTTGTGTACCAGCACCAATATGACTCAAGGCCTGTTTCATGCCATGCGCCTTTATCTGGCGCGCTTGCCAGGCGGCCTGGCTGTTTCCAGTGTTATGGCCTCTGCCTTCTTTGCTGCAGCCTCCGGCTCTAGCGTCGCAACATCGGCGGCCATGTCGCGGATTGCCGTGCCCGAAATGCTCAAGCATAACTACGACAAGGGGCTGGCCACCGGTACCGTCGCCGCCTCTGGAACACTCGGCTCGCTGATTCCCCCAAGCGTGTTGCTGGTGCTCTATGGTGTTTATGCCCAGGTGTCGGTGGGTCAACTGTTTATGGCGGGATTCATCCCCGGTGTGCTTTCGGCGCTGCTTTACATCGCCATGATTATGGTGCGAACCAAGCTGAATCCCAGCCTGGCGGGCAACACCGATGTCCGCTCTAGCTGGGACGAAAAATGGGATGCCTTTAAGCATATCTGGCCGTTGCCGCTGCTGATCGGCTCAGTTCTTGGCGGGATTTTCCTAGGTATTTTCTCACCTACCGAAGCGGGGGCCGTGGGTACAACCATTGCAGCTCTGATTGCATTGGCACGGCGCACGCTCACCTTTTCAGCCATTCGGGAAGCGCTGATTCGCACTGCGGTGAGCACGGCAAGCATCTTTATTATTCTCATTGGGTCGCTGTTTTTCACCCGCTTTCTAGCCATGAGTGGCGTGCCTGCTGCTTTCTCCGAAATAATCCTCGGCGTCAGTACCGAGACCTGGTGGATCATTCTTGCTGTGGCAGTGATCTACCTTGTGCTGGGTATGTTCATCGACTCCATCGGCTTACTACTACTCACTCTGCCGCTAATCCTGCCCTTAGTAGAAGGTGCAGACCTCAACTTGATCTGGTTCGGCATCATCGTCGTCAAGCTGCTTGAAGTGGGTCTGGTTACCCCGCCTATCGGGCTCAATGTGTATGTCATCAAAGGTGCCTTGGGCAATAGCGTCACACTGTCTGAAGTCTTTAAGGGCGTCGCCTGGTTCATCGTTATGGATATTGTTGCCCTATTGCTAATCGTGCTGATTCCAGCACTTTCGCTCTACCTCCCTCAAAAAATGTTTTAACGCCACTCTCACAAGAACACTCACAAGGAATACTCATGACAACGACACGTTTTATTAATGCCAACGTCATCGACACGCGCAACGGAAAGGTACTCGCCAACCAGCAGGTGCGTATTCAGAATGGCCGTATCGTCGATGTGAGCGATTCGCCGCTAGAGGGCAGTGATGATCAAGTCATCGATATTCAAGGCCACTTCCTGATGCCCGGTCTGGTTGATTCACATGTGCACGTCACAGCAATTACACCCAATTTTGCTCTGCTTGAGACGCTTTCTCCTTTCTATGTCGGTGCCAAATCAAGTGAACTATTGGAAGCCATGTTGATGCGCGGATTCACTACCGTGCGCGACGCTGGCGGTGCAGATTACGGTCTAGCCAAGGCTGTCGATGAAGGTGCTCTGGTTGGCCCGCGCATCATGTACGCAGGGAATGCGCTCTCCCAGACCGGCGGCCACGCCGATATGCGCGGCCCAGGTCAACAAACCTTTGAAGGCTGCTTCTGCTGCGCGGGTCTAGGTCGTGTTTGCGACGGTGTCAGCGAAGTACGCCGGGCCGCCCGGGACGAGATTAGAAAAGGGGCCACTCAGATCAAAATTATGGCGTCTGGCGGCGTTTCTTCACCTACCGACCGTATCGACAGCACTCAGTTTTCGCTTGAGGAAATTGATGCCATTGTGGAAGAGGCTACCGCCGCCAATATTCACACCATGGCACATGCTTATACGGCTCGGGCTATCAACCGGCTTATCCCAAGAGGCGTCAAGACTATAGAGCACGGCAACCTAATGGATGAGGAGAGCTGTCGGCTATTCCTTGAGTACGACGCTTACCTAACGCCGACTCTCTGCACTTACGATGCCTTAGCGAAGGAGGGCGTCGAGGCCGGGATGGCCGAGCACCTACAGCGCAAGGTTTATGATGTGCTGGATGCTGGCGGTAAGGCACTGGAAATGGCTCAACAATACGGTGTCAAGATGCTATACGGCTCTGATCTTCTTGGCCGGATGCAACGCCATCAACTCAACGAATTTCATTTACGCAAAGATGTAGTGCCCACCGACGAGCTGATTCGTGCAGCCACTAGCCACGCCGCCGACGCTTATGGTCACACCGGCGATTTTGGCGAGATTATCCCAGGCGCAAGGGGAGACGTAATCGTGCTTAAAGACAATCCTTTGGACGATATTAATGTTCTTACTCAGCCCGATGAGCAGCTCATGCTAATTATGAAAGGGGGAGTAGCTTACAAAAATGTTCTGTAGTCAGGCTTAATGCTGCTTAATAAAACGCTGCGTAATGAAGAGGCTAGCCAATGGCCTCTTTACGTAGCCCGTTGGCGTTGCAGAGGGGGCTTATTAAACGCTTGCTCAAGCGTTACGCTTCCAATCTTTATAACACCGGCAACATTTTGGCGTACAACGCGCAGTCTTTGCTATAGCACTCGCAGGACGCCTCGATCAGACCTAGCCGATCAAGCACCGTGATGGTTCCACGCTGATAACAGATTAGGCCACGAGCCTGCAGGGCGATCGCCGCCAGGGTAATGCCTGCGCGCCGAACCCCGAGCATCATGGCCAGAAACTCGTGGGTCAGATTCAACTGATCAGTCCCCGCACGATCCTGAGTCATCAGCAACCAGCGGGCGAGGCGCTCTTCAATCCGATGGAAGTGGTTACACGCCGCTGATGTCGCCAATTGGCTCATCGCAACATAGGTATAGCGCTTCAGGCGCTGATGTAATACGGGGCTGTAGAGTAGTAGACGCTGAAAGCTTTCAGCAGTCATGCGAAGGGCCGACCCCGCGCCTTGAACCAAAGCGATCGATTGAGATTCTTTGACATTGAGTACCAGGGGTATACCTAACATACCCTCCCGGCCTGCCATTGCCACTTCAAGCCGGTTGTCAGTGTCAATGACGGTAATCAACGAAATAAAACTGTCGATGGGGAAATAGACGTGGGTAAAAATCTCGGCGGGCTGGAGCAGTACTTCTCCAAAAGCAAGCTGCACTGTTTGACACTCCGCCATAAAAGCTCGTTGTTCGATTTCCGGCAGCTTAGCAAGCAGCTGATTGGCAGCGGAAACGCTTAAAATATACGCCATGTGCCTCTCCGGTTGAAAGAACCTGGCAAACGGCACAATGAAGGATTAAATCATTTTGATGTCGGCTGCAGATGAGCTGTCATGAGTGAAGTGACGGGCTATGTGCATATTAACATTCAGTAAATCAAGCGTCGGCACGCTAGCGTACATAGCATGGGAATGTTGGTTACAGGGAGGTTGATGGTGCGGGCTGAAGGATTACATTACGTTATGGTGGTTGAGTAGACGGTCATACTCACGCTTAACCACCGCATAGCATTCGCAGACTCGCTTCTCTAGCCCTGGCCTGTCAAGGACAGTGATATGCCCGCGGTTGTAGGAGATGAGCCCTGCTCGCTGGAGTTTCCCAGCGGATTCGGTCACGCCTTCGCGGCGCACGCCCAGCATATTGGCAATGAGCTCCTGGGTCATAATCAGTTTATCACCCTGCAGCCGGTCAAGGCTGAGCAACAGCCAGCGGCATAGCTGCTGATCGACGCTGTGATGGCGATTGCATACCGCTGTCTGTGCCATTTGCGTCAGCAAGGCTTGGGTATAGCGCAGAAGTATTTTCTGCATGGGGCCAGCGCGATAGAATTCGTTTTTGAGTAATTGCCCCTTTAGGCGATAAGCAGCGCCCGCACTTTGCACAATCGCTCGGCTTGGCGTGGTCTCTCCGCCCATGAACAGAGAAACGCCAACGATCCCTTCATAGCCCACTACTGCAATTTCTGTCGAGGCGCCATCTTCCATTACACAGAGCAGCGAAACGATGGCATCAAGTGGAAAGTAGACGTGACTCATTTGCATGCCTGACTCAGACAGTGATTGCCCTAACGTCAGCTCCACCCTCTCGAAATGCGGCAGTAAAGGGGTTAGCTCTTCTTCTGATAGCAGGCCAAGTAGAGCATTCTTGCGCAAACCTTCAGTTTCATGCATAGAAATCTCTCCCCCTATGGTTGGCTGTAGCGCATGTTCTGATTAGCTAATACCTGCGGCACTTCCTCGTGTATGCATAAATATGCATATATTTCAAAAATATAGAGCAATAGACTTTGATTGTAGAAGGCTGGCAAATAAAGTCTGTACGCTACCGAACCTAGGCGTGTTTAAGCATACCTCTACCACACCAATAGGGTAGTCTAAAAGGTGAATTTTGAGTCACTCCATCACCTATGTACGCAAGCGCACATTCGGCTAGGGCGTTATCCTGTAACGTTAAACTGGGTGAGGCAACGGAAATGCCAATGCAGGATGTTCCACTATGCGCTGCAAGGAGCGCAGCGCTATCTGTTTAATTTGCAAAATTTAAATGGCTTTTTCATCGGTAAAAAAAGATGCCCTCCGTTTGTTTAAAAGTAGGAGACTGGCGTTCTAGAGAATAAGGAGCGGATCGATGGCGTTGAAAAAGTACATGCTAATCGCTAACTGCCATATAGGAGATATTTGTCAAAACAATCATCCCATCGATCTGGAACATGCTGAAGCCCGATTGCGTGACGCTGAAGCCGCTTTACAGGACACTAGAGAGTGGGCTCAGTCGACGCTAAACTCAATTGGCGATGCCGTCATAACGACGGATCTAGAGTGTCACGTTACCTACCTCAACCGCGTTGCTGAAAACCTGACTGGCTGGATGAGTATTGATGCGTTTGGCAAGCCCTTGTCGCAGGTACTCACACTCGTTGATGGTCATACGTTCCTGGCAGCCCCTAATCCTGCGCAGCGTGCCATGGAAGAAAACCGAACAGTCGGGCTCGCTATGGATTGTGTGCTGATTCGCAAAGACGGGAGCCAGTTGAACATTGAAGACTCAGCGGCGCCCATCCATGATCGAGCCGGTTGCACTAAGGGGGCGGTCATTGTGTTCCATGATGCCTGCCAATCGCCTGCCCAATCGTTGAAGCTGGCCCACCAGGCACAACATGACTCTCTCACCGGGTTGCCCAACCGTGTCCTGCTCGCAGAACGCCTCTCTAGGGCTATAGGTCTGGCAAAACGGCATCAGCATCAGGTCGCGCTGATATACTTGGATCTTGATGCTTTCAAGCCTATCAACGACTCGCTAGGCCATGCGGTAGGCGATGCGCTCTTAAAATTGGTTGCTGGTCGACTTAGCGAATGTGTCCGGGATACAGATACAATATGCCGCCAGGGCGGCGATGAATTCGTAGTGTTGCTAAGTGAGATTGAAGAACCGGAGGATGCTGCCAGGATTGCGCAGAAAATCCTTAGTGCCTTAGCGGTGCCCTATCGAATTGATAACCATGAGTTGCATATTACGACCAGTATCGGCATCAGTCTCTATCCCGATCATGGCATCGATGCGCGAACTTTGCTCAATAATGCTGATACGGCTATGTACCATGCGAAGGGTAGCGGTTCTAACCATTTCCAGTTGTTCAGAGCAGACATGAATGAGCTGAGAGAGCAACGTAGCCAAATCGAGCTTCAACTGCATAGGGCGCTGAAGGAAAAAGCGCTCTTTCTTGAATTCCAGCCCAGAATAGACATTGCCAACGGCTACTTGTGCAGTACCGAAGCGTTGGTTCGCTGGCGCAATCCGGCGCTGGGGCTTGTACAGCCTTCGGCGTTTTTGCCTGTCGCAGAAGCTTGTGGGCTTATTCGACCGATAGGGCACTGGATACTGTTTGAGGCTTGTCACCAGTTACAGCGTTGGCGTGAGCAGGGCCTTGAAATCGTGCCTATTGCAGTGAATATGTCGGCCATGGAACTGCGCGATAGGTCGTTACCCGCTCGTATTACTGAGATGCTGTCTGAAACGAGGTTAGACGCACATTTTTTAGAGATAGAGGTCACCGAAAGTAGCCTCATGTATCACCAGGACGAGGCCGTAATAGCGACCCTGGTTGAGTTGAATAATTTAGGAATACGTATTGCCATTGACGACTTTGGTGCCGGGAGCGAGAGCCTGAAGCGATTGAAGTGCTTTCCAATCAACACGATCAACATTGCGCCCTGCTTTGTCCATGACATGCTAGAAAGTTTAGAGAACCTCAATTTTATCAAAGCCCTTATCAATTTTGGACAGAGTTTAGCTTTGCGTGTCATCGCCAAAGGAGTTGAGGCCCAGACACAGCTGGATCAGCTTATATTGCAAGGTTGCGATGGTGCCCAGGGCTTTTTATTCAGTAAACCCCTTTCGGCCAACGATTACCAAGCGTTACTCGTAGCTGGCGATCTCCGGTTGAAACACAGCTCTGCAGCGCCTAGTAATACTTTAAGCTCTAAGTTAACTCCCCCTGAATAAAGATCCACTTATACCTTTCGGCATTGTTGCACCAAGATGTCTGTTATCTTCCAGCGATAAACCAGTGTAATAAGCCACGCTCCAAGCCCTTTTGAGTATCTGCCCGCTATCGAGTAGCGTTGAAAATCCCCGCACTAAGCAATTGAAAGCAGCTATCCAAAAGCACTATCATGAATACTAATAACAACGATTATCATGATGTTTGTTGCTCTGTTTTCTCTTTGCTCCTAATTCCTACTGAGATCCTATCATGCCTCGTCTGCCGTTTGCTCGTCGTCCTTTGGCGCGCTCAATTTCCGCACTGATCCCTGTCACTGCGGCGCTCTTTTGCGCATCTGCCTATGCCCAGGAAGAAACCACTTCCAACGATACCGTTGTGGTCACAGCCACAGCGCTGAAAGTCGATACCCCGCTAGTAGAGACGCCACGTCCGGTCTCAAGCGTTGACCGTGAAGAACTGGAAGTCCGTAACGTCCAACAGCTAGATGAAACGTTCCGCTATCGTGCGGGCGTGTTGTCGGGCCATTACGGTAGCGATAACAATACCGATTGGCTCAAGGTGCGCGGTTTTGATCAATCGACTTACCAAGATGGTCTGCGTATCTACCGCGAAGGGTTTTATCAGTGGCTACCCGAGCCTTATGGTTTGGAGAGTATCGAGGTATTTAAAGGGCCTTCATCGATTCTTTACGGTGAAGCACCTCCTGGGGGCTTGATTAATGCGGTCAGTAAGCGTCCGACTGATACGCCGCAAGGCGAGGTTAATTTACAGCTCGGCAACCGCAACCACCGCCAAGTCGGCATTGATACCAGCGGGCCGCTGGGAGAGTCAGACGATGTGCGCTATCGTTTGGTGGGGTTATATAAAGAGCGTGACGGCGATTTAAACGCCACCGATAACGAGCGCTACTACTTTGCGCCGAGCCTGGCGGTTGATCTTAGTGAAGACACTACCGTTACCTTTTTAGCCAGCGTGCAAAAAGATGATGGCGTTCCCGTTAATGGCTTTAAGCTGCCCTATGGCACTGTAGAAAACACCCCTTTTGGCCACATCGACCCGCAAACCAACTTGAGCGAGCCTGGTTACGACCAGGATAAACGCACTCAGTGGGGGCTTGGTTATGAGCTGCGCCATGCTATTAACGACACCTGGTCGTTTGAGCAAGATCTGCGCTATAGCGAACTGGACTTAGAGCTGCGTAGCACCTACGCACTTTCCATGGTAGATGATCGACGCGCATCCCGTGGATTGGTTTATCGCGATGGCTCTATTGATAGCTGGACGATTGATAACCGCATGGTGGGTACTTGGTACGGTGATCGCACCGAAAATACGCTGTTGCTGGGGGTTGATTATCAAAACTTGAGCCTTAGTGGTCAGGAAGGGGATAACTATGCGTTCGGCGAGCCGATTGATATCTTTAACCCAACCTACGGCAACTTTACGCCGATTGCAGAAGAAGATCTGCTAACTCGGGAAATCGATAAAGAGCAGACCGGTCTGTATGCCCAAAACCAGCTGCGTATTGATGACCGCTGGGTGCTGCTGGGCGGCGTACGCTACGACCAAGCGGAAACTGATAACCGTAATCAAACCGCAGGAACCACTCAGCGCTCAGATGACGACCAAGTGTCTTGGTCAGGTGGCGCAATGTATCTGGGTGATAACGGCGTTAATCCTTACGTTAGCTACACCGAGTCATTTGATCCAGTGGGCCGAGTTGACGATGCGGGCGACCTGTATGATCCCCGTGAAGGTCGTCAGTGGGAAATAGGCGCTAAGTTGGCGCCGTTCGACTGGGATGGCTATGTAACGGCGGCGGTTTTTGATTTGGAAGAGACCAATACTCTAGTGACCTCTCCAGCAGGCTTCCAGGTACAAGAGGGTAAGCGTACCTCTCAAGGCTTTGAGCTGGAAGGTGTTGGTTATATTACCGATGCGTTAAAAGTCACCGCGGCTTACACCTACACCGACGCTCGCCTAGAAGGCGATGAGCGTGCGCCGTTAATCCCGCGCCACCAGGCTTCTACATGGTTGGATTACTCCTTCACCGGCGGCGCGTTAAATGGTGTGACGCTAGGTGGCGGTGTACGTTATGTGGGCAGCACCGTTGATACTAGCGTCGCCGACAACACAGCCGTGGATAGCTACACTCTGGTTGATGCCATGGTGGGCTATGAGTTTGCTGACGGCTGGCAGGCCCAGGTCAACGTCAACAACCTCACCGATAAAGAGTACGTGGCCAGCTGTGAGTACTGGTGCTATTACGGTGAATCCCGCAGTGTGATTGGCAGCGTGAAATATAGTTGGTAAAGCCCATTGCAAACCACAGCGCCCGGCCATATAGGTCGGGCGTTTGCGCATCTGGGTTATGTCTTAGGGGCTTGAGGTATATCTAGGTACGGTATCGTGTGTTTCTAGCTATACTGAGGACGCTGACTGCTCTTCTTCTATGCAGAACAGCTAACTCAGGAGTCAGTTATGCCACGTTTAATCCGTCGATTTAACAGTGTTTTTCCGCTTGCGCTGCACGCGATACTAGTTGGTTGGGCTTCCTCCGCCGTCGCGCATACACATGACAGTGGCATGTTAAGCGCCGAGGAGTCAGACCCCAACCGTTTGGGTTGGATGCAGGGATTTCCGCCTGTTTCTGAACGGGTAATTGGCCAACCTGACTCCAATTACTTTAGCTTTCCTAAAATGCGTTGGACGGTGTGCCACTTCCGCGAATTGCTGCCCACTAAACAGGTAAGCCGTGGGTTAGGATCACCTTCGCCGCTTACCTACGCGCTGGATGACGCTATCAATGATGTGATGTTTACCCCGCTTGACGGCAGTGAACCCATGTCATGGCAGGCATCCTTGAACGAGAATTACACCGATGGCTTGCTGATTCTGCATCAGGGGCAAGTGGTGTATGAGTACTATGCAGGCTGTTTAGATGAGGCGGGCCAGCATGGGGCAATGTCGGTGACTAAGTCGATGACCGGCCTGTTGGGGGAAATACTGGTAGCGGAAGGAGCGTTGGATGAAGAGGCGCTCGTCGGCGATATATTGCCAGAGCTGGCCAATAGCGCTTTTGGCAATGCCACCGTGCAGCAGCTGTTAGAAATGACTACAGGCCTTGCCTATAGCGAAGATTACAGCGACCCCAGTGCGGAAATATGGGCGTACAACGCAGCGGCAAGCCCACTTCCTAAGCCAGAAGGCTACTCTGGGCCACGCACTTACTATGAGTATTTAGCCACCGTGCAGCCGGAAGGTGAGCATGGTCAGGTGTTTGGCTACAAAACAATCAATACCGATGCGCTCGGTTGGGTAATTGCGCGCACCACGGGCGAGTCGGTGACGTCGTTACTGTCGTCGCGAATTTGGCAACGCATAGGCGCCGAGCAGGATGGCTACTTTACCGTTGACTCCATCGGAACACCCTTTGCTGGTGGTGGCTTAAGTGCAGGCCTAAGAGATATGGTTAGAGTAGGGCAGTTGGTGCTGAATGAAGGCGTTATAAATGGCGAACGGCTCTTTCCCGCTGCCGCGGTAAAGCGCATTCGTCAAGGGGGCAACAGGCAAGCGTTTTCCGCTGCAGGCTACCGCACTTTACCCGGCGGCAGCTACCGTGGCATGTGGTGGTCACTGCATAATGATCATGGTGCTTTCGCTGCCCGCGGCGTGCATGGGCAAACGATATATATCGACCCCACCGCGGAGATGGTAATAGTGCGCTTTGCCTCTCACCCGGTGGCAGGCAATGCTGCTAACGACCCCTCCTCGCTCCCAGCTTATCAAGCAGTGGCTGAGTATTTGTTGGAGAATGCACCGTAGGCTAGAGTTGCCAGTTTTTCTTTGTGGGGTAATTAAATGATGGTGACTATTACGGTGCATAATTTAGAGGGTGACCTCAAAGCGCAGCTCCGCATTTAGGCGGCGAGCCAGGGGCTCTCTATGGAAGAAGATATTCTTCGCAATACGCTAGTAAAGCCGCAAAAGGGTGGGTTGGGAAGTCGTATTCATCAGCGTTTTGCCACTGAGGGCGGGCTGGAATTAGCGTTGCCAAAACGTGTCAACTAGCTATCGCCTCCTCCTGCGTAAGGTGGCTTATACTTTTATGATCCGCAGCGTTATTGCACAACTGTCTCCGTTTTCGCAATGGATTGGCTGCGTTTCCGTGGCACACAAATCGGGCTGCCGCTTTCGGGGTCGTGGATCACATGGGCATCCAGGTCGAACACGCGCTTAAGGTTGGTGGCGGTAAAGACCTTGCTGGGTGCGCCGCTGGTAACGATACGGCCATCGCACATCATTACTAAATGATCAGCGTAGGCGGCGGCCAGGTTTAGATCGTGGAGCACCAGTAGCAGGGTGCGGCCTTTCTCATGGGCCAGGCGCGAAAGCAGTTCCAGCAAATCCACCTGTACCTTCAGATCCAGAAAAGTAGTGGGCTCATCAAGCAGAATCAGATCGGTTTGTTGAGCCAGCACCATGGCAATCCAGCAGCGCTGGCGCTGGCCGCCGGAGAGCGCATCGACATTGCGCTCGGCAAACTCAGTCACGTGGGTATAAGCCATGGCTTCACGAATAGCAGCGGCGTCTTGCTGAGCATTTTTCTGCCATAACCCCTGATGTGGAAAACGGCCCATCCCCACTAACTGCTTTACGCTCAGCCCCTCGGGCGCTACCGGGCCTTGAGGCAGAATTCCCAGGCGCTTGGCGACCTCCCGCGTTTTGCTGCGATGGATATCCTTGCCGTCCAAATACACATGCCCGCCACTAGGCGTAAGCGTGCGGGCAAGAGTTTTTAGCAGCGTCGACTTGCCACTTCCATTCGGCCCCAAAAGCACCGTGAGCTTGCCTTCCTCAATCGCAATATCGACACCATCCAGTACACGCCGAGTGTCATAGCCCGCGTGCAGGGCTTCGCCCGTCAAGCGAGGTGGCTGATGAGAAGGTTGAGTCATGAATGTGCTCATTGGGGTTGTTTAAGCAGGCAGAACCGTAAGCCAAAATATTCTCATTTTCAATACTTGCCATTGCTCAGCAAGCAATTGCTCACTGCTTTAAACGTCGGCCGTAGAGGAAAGAGGGGGTAAGAAAGGGGAGAAATAGTGTCGTTATCCTGAACGGTTCGTTCCGCTTAAGTAGACCTTTGTGACTTATATGCATAAAATAATCATTATTATTTAGATGTAGATTGCGTTTTAAGAGTAGGGTTCACTCAAAAGCAGGGGGATAAAAACTAGATGTACACTAAGAAACGCCAGGTATTTTGGCCTACGGTAACGCTTGCCGGTTTGGTAGCTGCCAGCCACGCTTATGGACAGGAGTCTGCTTCCACAGGATCGCAAAGCGGCGCCAGTGATGCCGACTCGACCATGGTGGTGACGGCCACCCGCAGCCATAGAGAAGCGGGCCAAACGCCGCAGCGGGTAACGGTCATTACCCGTGAGCAGATTGAGCAGCAGCTAGCGATTACTGATGACCCGGGCCAGGTGCTCAGTAATCTTATTCCCTCTTACTCCCCCAGCCGCCAAAAGCTCTCCAACGCGGGCGAGACATTCCGCGGCCGCGATGCCCTGTTCCTGATTGACGGAGTGCCGCAGTCCAATCCCCTGCGGGACAGCTCCCGGGATAGCTATACCATTGACCTTTCCATGGTAGAGCGTATTGAAGTCATCCATGGCGCCAGCGCCGAGCACGGATTAGGTGCTACGGGGGGCTTGATCAACCTGGTGACCCGGCGTGCCGAAGGCGGAGGCATTAGCCAGCACGCAGGCATTAGCCTGACCACGGACGATGATTTTCAATCCGGTGGGCTAGGCCACAAGCTGGACTACCGCATTAGCGGTCAGCAAGGCGACTGGGATTTCGTTGCCGCGGCGACGCGTCAGGAGCGCGGGGTTTTTTACGATGGCAACGATGAGGTGGTCGGTATCGCCTACCCAGGCGAGCTGCAAAACTCGGAAAGCTACGACCTTTTCGGCAAGCTGGGCTACTGGATCGACGACAATCAGAATATTGAGTTCTCGCTGAACCACTTCGATTTGGAAGAGGGCAACGACTACGTACCGGTAACAGGAGACCGCTCCGCAGGTGTTCCCACTACGGCACGCAAAGGCAGTCGTGACGGCGAGCCTGGATTTAATGAAGTGACCTCCGCTCGGCTTTCCTATTCCCACGCGGATTGGTTTGGCAACGAGCTGGATGCCCAGGTCTATCACCAGCGCTTTCGTGCACGCTTTGCCACCACGCCGTTTTTCCCCTATGTGGATAGTGCGGGGGATACCCAATACGACCAAACGCGAAATGAATCTGATAAAACAGGCGCCAAATTCACCTTGAACCGTGACGGCATGCTGGACGACCGTTTGGGGGTGACGGTTGGTTTGGACGTGCTGGAAGACGAAACAAGCCAGATGCTGGTGCATACCGGGCGTACCTACGTGCCGGAAAGCCGTTATCGTAATTTGGCTCCTTTTCTGCAGGGCCAGTTTAAGCTCGCGGATCCGCTCACGCTGCACGCCGGGGTGCGTCACGAGTATGCCGAACTTGATGTGGATACCTTCCAAACAATTGATCGCAGCAATGTCACTCAAGACAACGTTACCGTTGATGGCGGCAATCCCAGCTTCGATGAGACGCTTTACAACGTCGGCTTAACCTATCAAGCCACTGATTGGGCTCAGCTGTATGCCAACTACTCGGAAGGGTTTGGCATGCCCGACGTGGGCCGAGTGCTGCGCGGTATTGGCACGGCGGGCCAGGATGTGGATACCCTGCTGCAACTTCAGCCTATTGTTACCGATAACCGGGAAATCGGCGCGCGTTTTGACTGGGATGGCTACGGGCTAGAGATTAGCTACTATGAGTCCAATTCGGATTACGGCCAGCGGCTTACCGAGCAGAATGGTACCTGGGTAGGCAGCCGGGAGAAGACCGAGATCCAAGGCGTTGAGATTACCGGCGACATGCAGGTGGCAGACAAGCACGATCTATCGCTCTCCTATGCCCACACTGAGGGCAAGTCTGATCAGGATGGCGATGGCAGTGTGGATACCAAACTCACCGGTATCAATATCGCCCCGGATACGCTCAAACTGGGCTGGAGCGCTACCTGGAACGACCGTATCTCCACGCGCTTGCAGGGTAGTTACTACTTCGATCGAAGCGTCGATAATCCTGAACTTGATTTTGACGGCTACGGCTTAGTGGATGCTTCTCTAGCTTATCGCCTGCCCACCGGCAGGGTGTCAGTAGGTATCGAAAACCTCACCGATGAGGATTACCTCACTTACTACTCTCAAGCCGCACGCATCAGCGATGAGTACTACTTCACTGGGCGGGGCCGCACTTTCACTCTGGGGTACCAGCTGGATTTCTAGTCAGCCGCTTTCTATTTTCTATGTTTTGTGCTCGATACTGTTTGGCGGCGCCTTTGGGGCGCCGCTTTTTTTCGTCAATTCGCTCTAAAAGCGAGTTCGCGATCTATGCAGTAAATAAACGAAGAAGGGCGCGCCTATTCCGGCAACAAAGATGCCCGCAGGTAAATCTTTGGGCAAAAACGCTACCCGGCCCAGCAGGTCGGCGTAAAGCACTATCAAGGCGCCGACCAACGCTGATGTAGGCACCAGGCGTGCCATGTTCCGCCCCACCAGCCTAGCGGCCAGGTGGGGGGCAATTAATCCCACAAAGCTTAAGCCACCGGCAAAAGCCACAGCGGCACCTGCCAGCGCCACGCTGCAGGCCAGCAATACCAATCTGCTGCGCAGAATCGCCACCCCAAGCCCTTCGGCAACGCTATCACCCAGGGCCATGGCATCCGCATGGCGGGCGAAGAGTAGGCTGATAGGCACCGCGACGACTAACCACGGCAATAGGCTCCACACATCGTCCCATTGCGCCGCGTAAAGGCTGCCGGTTAGCCATACATAGGCGGTCATGGCGGCAGAGTCATCGCTGATCACGATTAACAGGGTGGTGCCAGCGCCCATGGCCGCGGCCAGGCCAATGCCGACCAGTACCATGCGCGATGGGCTAACACCGTTTTTCCAGGCCAAGCTCACCACCAGCAGTGCAGAAACCAGTGCTCCCAGCATGGCGGCAACGGGCAGCCAGTGAATGCTAAGGGTCGAACTCAATAGGGATAAGAACACCACCGCCGCCAGCGCCGCACCGCTGGTAATGCCGATGACATCCGGGGAGGCCAGCGGGTTACGCACAATGCTTTGCAGAATCGCTCCCGCGATTGCCAGGGCGGCGCCGACCAATACCGCTAGAGCGATGCGCGGAAGGCGCAGCTCCCAAATAATAAAGGTAATATCACTACTTAGCGGGGCTGCTAGTGCATTTAGCACCTGCAGCGGTGGTGTGGGAAAACTGCCTAAACAGAGCGATAGCCCGGCGCTTGCTAGCAATAAAAGGCTTAGCATCAGCAGGCGACGTAGTAAGTGATGACTGTCGCTTTTTGCTTCGCTGTTAAGGGGTAACGTGGCGTCTGCTCTCATTGGCCAGCCATCTTGCGTCGTGCCAGATAGATAAAGAAGGGCGTGCCGATCAACGCGGTCATCACACCGACCGGGATCTCCTGGGGTGGAATTAAAAAGCGCGAGCCAAGATCGGCCAGTAGCAGCAAACAGGCCCCCAGTAGGGCGCAGGCAGGTAGCAGCCAGCGGTGGTCAATACCGAACAGCCCTCGCGCCATATGGGGCACAATTAGACCGACAAAACCGATCATGCCCGCCAGCGCCACTGAGCTACCTGCCAGCACAATCACAATAAGCCCGAGCAGCAGCTTGATGGTGGTGGCCTGCATGCCCAGCCCGGTGACCATGTCATCGCCCAGTAACAGTGCATTGGCGTGACGTACCAGCAGTGCGCTGAGCAGCAGTGCTCCGCCGAAGAGCGGCAGTAAGGGCGCTACCAAAGAGAGGTCGCGCCCCGACACTGAGCCCGCCAGCCAGTAAAGCACGCTTTCAAAACTCTGCTGATCAATCACCAACAGCCCTTGGCTGAACGACACAAACATTGCCGTCACTGCTACACCTGCCAGCACGACCCGCAGCGGGGAGAGCTCACCGTGGCGGCCGCGGCTAAGTACTACCACCAGTACGGCCGCAACGAGTGCCCCTAATAGCGCGGCCCATACGTAGTGAGCGGGCGTGTGCAGCGGCAATAGCGAAACTGCCACCACCACAAAAAACATCGCGCCAGCGTTAATGCCGAGAATGCCTGGCGATGCCAGCGGGTTGCGTGTCATGGTCTGCATCAATGCTCCGGCAATCGCGAGGCTGGCGCCTACCAGAGCGGCAATCACCGCGCGGGGTAAGCGCTCAGTTAAAAGAATGATGTGGGCGATGTTGCTAGGGTCGTAATGGGAGAGCGAACCGAACAGAGCGGAGAGGGCGATCTCCGTTGTGCCTAACATCACGCTGGCGAAAAAGGCGCCTAGTGCCACCAGCACGCCAAGTAGCAGGCCAATACTTTTTGCGGCAGCACTGCTTAGCATGAAATAGGTTCCCCGTGGCCAGAAGAGCGAGGCAGGCAAGCCTGATGCGGCGCCGCTTCGGGTTGCAACAGCCCGTAGTGACTATACAGATCATCCAGCATGGCGTTGGCCGCCAGTATGCCACCACCCATCATCCAACTCACCGGCTCAACTTCAAATACGCGCCCGCTTTGTACCGCTGACAGCTGTTGCCAGAGTGGGTGGGAGGCCCAGTGTTGGTAATTATCTGCAATAGCGGGGTCATCGGGCTCAAGCAGAATAAAGAGGGCGTCGGCATCCAGCACCGGAATGTTTTCAGTACTGGAAAGCTTCATTCCCCAACTCTGGCTTTGCAGTGTATCCGGCTGATTAAAGCCCAGCTCATCAAGAATCGAGCCTGTAAAGCCGCTGGTATAGATGCGCACGTGGTCGCTTTTAAACCGCACCACGGCCACTTTTTGCGGCCACTCGCTGCTCAACTTGGCGGCGATCTGCTGGCGAAAGTCGGCGACACGATCATCCCATTGCTCAAGCAGCTCATTTGCCTGCGCTTCGCGGCCAGTAGCATTGGCCACCATGTTCAGCGTGGTCTTGAAGTTAAACACTGTCGGGGCAGATACAGTGGGGGCGATGGCCTCCAATAGCGGCGCTATTCGCGCATGGCGAAAGTCGCTGGCAATGACCAAGTCAGGATTAAGCCAGGCAATCTTTTCCAGATTGGGTTGGGTTTCCAGCCCCACATGCTCGACGCTATCAAGCGCATCGCGCAGATAGCGGTACATGGGCTTTTCCAGCCAGGAATCGACTACGCCAATAGGCGTCAGTCCAAGGGCTACGGCGCTGTCGGTAGCCCCCTGGTAAAGCGTCACAATGCTTGGCGGTTCCGGGGGGCTGCTCGGCGTGTCAGCGGCTGCCATAAAGGGCATTAGCGCCGCCTGCGTTAACAGCAACACACTCATAAAAACCTTCTTGCGATGGGTGTGTGCTTTTAACATTAATGTCACTTTACGATTGGCTCGGACTTAAGAGCCAGGATGATGGCATGACGTAAAAGCTAATGCAAAGCATTACCAAATGAAGGCCGCGACCTCAACTATCCCAAATACCGCGACGCCGGCCGCGACCGGCCAGCCAAGTGAGCGTACCCGCGACCACACCAGCAGCGTGACAGAAAGCCCGATGGCGGTGGCGATCCAGGAAACAGCGCTTGGGTTAACCGGTACAATGGATACCCCCAGCACGGCGGCAATCATCAGTGGGCCAAGAATACCCAGCCACTGGGGCATGTTATTAAGGCCACTTTCGCTGTTGAGGCGGCGCTGCATCCATAAAAACGGCACAACCCGCATCAGCAACGTGCCAATGGCAGAAACCGCGACCGCTATCCAAAGTGCAGTGCTCATGATTCACGCCTCCTGTTGGTGGCGAATCTTTGCGTATAGAACTGCGTGGAGTAGAAGCACAGCGCGCCGCAGGCGGCGGCTAAGGGAATCGCCACGTTGCCCCAGCCGACCAGGGTCAAACACAGCGCCGCTAAAATGGTGCAGCCCATGGCGACTGCCCAACGCTTGTCGGTAAAGCGCGGCGCCACCATGGTCAAAAACAGCGCGGGCAGCGCGAAGGGCATAATCTCACCCAGCAGCGGCCAGCGGGCGGTAAAGGCCTCACCGGCGGTAGCCCCCACCGCGGTGCCAATTATCCAGGCGCCCCAGGCCAGCAGTGATGCGCCCAAAAACCAACTAAAACGCTTTACCTCAGGCAGTTGGGGCAGTCGGGTTAGGGCCAGTGCAAACACCTGGTCGGTGAGGCCGTGCATTAACCAGGGCCAGTGGCGACTGCGCGGCAGTAGTCCCGCCAGGTTAGGGCCGTACACCACATGGCGCACGTTAATCAGCAGCGTCATCGCTACCACCAGCCACAGCGGGGCGCCTGTAGCGATCATACCGACAAATAGAAATTGCGAAGCACCGGCGTAAATCAGCGCTGAAATAGCCGTGGCCTCCAGCGTGCTAAAGCCGGCCTGGGTGGCGACTAAGCCAAATGACAGCGCCACGGGAATGTAGCCGCCCAATAGTGGGATGGCTTCTCGCACGCCCTGCAGCGCGCTACGAACAGGAGAGTGGCTGGCAGCTTGGCTCATGATGTTTGGCCTTCCAAACCATAGGTGATGGTCATCATCAACGTGGCCTCCGCTTCGTGGGTACGGTAAAGGTGCGGTTGATCGGCGGCGAAGGTGATGGCCTCTCCCGGTGTCAGTACCGTGGTTGCCCCTTCGGGCCCCGCTTCCAGCCAGCCGCTGATCAGTGTGAGTGATTCACGGGTGCCGGGTGTATGGGCTTCAGCATGACGCAATGTATGCGGTGCGCAGCGCATCCAGTAGGCGTCCACCTGAGGGGAATCCTTGCCTTGATCGATTAAACGCACCTGTACGCCATCTTCACCCAGCGGCACGCTGATTGGCGCTACCAGAGTGCCGAAAGGCACATTGAGCTGCACCGCCAGCCGCCAAATGGTATCCAGGGTCGGATTGCCGTTGCCTTGTTCAAGGCGACACAGGTTGGATTTGGCAATCCCCGCCTCATTGGCTAACTGCGACAGTGACCAGCCCCGCTCCAGGCGAAGTGCTTGAAGGTGCTGGCCCAACGTGTTGAGTGAGAGCTTATCCATAAGGCTGTCCGCTGTTCTTTATATAGAACGTTCTATATAAGGAACGTTCGTCTGTCAATGGCCTCGCTCGGCAACAATAGCCTTATTCGGAAGTGGCACCCTCTAGCGGCGGCGCGCTGGGAGTATGCCTAATGGGGCACTATGCCCCGGGCAGTGCTAGTTGTTCGCTTCCTTGGAGCGGCAGGCCGCTGCAGTAAACAGCACATCGGTAGAGGAATTGAGCGCAGTTTCGGTGGAGTCCTGTACCACGCTGATCACAAAGCCAATCGCCACCGCCTGCATGGCCACTTCCGTGGGAATACCGAACAGGTTGGCGGCCATGGGAATCAGCATCAGTGAACCGCCCGCCACGCCTGAAACGCCGCAGGCCGCCAGCGCTGAAACCACGCAAAGTAGCAGCGCCGTGGGAAAGTCGACGCTAATGCCTAGCGTATGAGTGGTCGCCAGAGTGATGACAGTAATGGTGATGGCTGCGCCACACATATTGATCGTTGCACCCAGCGGAATGGAAATGGAGTAGGTGTCAGGGTCGAGCTTTAGGCGGCGGCAAAGCTCCAGGTTCACGGGGATATTCGCGGCCGAACTGCGGGTGAAAAAGGCAGTAATCGCACTACCGCGCAGGCACGTAAACACCAGGGGATAAGGGTTTTGCCTGGTGGTGAAGTAAACCAGCAGCGGGTTGCTAACCAGCGCGACAAACAGCATACAGCCCACGATCACACCCAGCAGTTGGGCGTAGTTGAGCAGCGACTCAACGCCGGATTCTGCCAGCGTGCCTGCCACTAAACCAAAGATACCCAGCGGCGCTAAACGAATCACCAGTGTCACAATGCGGGTGATCGCTGCGGATAAATCGCTCAATGCTTGGCGGGTGGTATCGCTGGCTTGGCGCAGCATTAAACCCAAACCGATAGCCCAGGCCAAAATAGCGATAAAGTTAGCCTCCATCAGCGCACTAACCGGGTTGGCAACCGCGTTTAGCAGCAGGTCGCGTAGAACGCTAAAAATATCCCCGGGCGGGTTGCCGTCAACTTGCCCCAAATCTAACGTAAGCTCCGTGGGAAACAGGAAGCTGGCTGCCACTGCAATGAGCGCGGCGATCAGCGTGCCCACCACATAGAGCACCAGCACGGGGCGAATATGGGTGGGTTGACCTTTTTGATGAGCAGAGATCGCAGCGGCTACCAGTACAAACACCAAAATGGGCGCCACTGCCTGCAATGCGGCGATAAAGAGCTGGCCAAGTAGGGCCACGTCGCTTGCAATGCCCGGTGAAAACAGGGCGAGCACTACCCCGGCAACGATACCGATTAAAATCTGCGGGATAAGGCCCAGCCGAATAAGTGGCCGGAAAACGGTGCGGGCGGTGGCGATCATTGCGCAACTCTCAGGTAGTAAAAGGTGGGTGGCGTATCGGCGTTTAGCCGCTAACGCGCCTGAAAGGGGCGGTATTCTATCAGCTACGACCTGCCTCCGTTACTTTTCAGCGACTGTGTTTGGCTTGATAAATACCTCTAACTGATGCTGTTTGCCATCCAGCGGAATGCGTACTTCACCTTGTTGACGGGTCAGTATTCGGCCATCGAGCTGCGCGCTGGGTGCCTCATCGGTGGTGGTAACCTTAACCGCGTAGTGGGTGGAGGCAATGGTTAGCGTTGCGCTAAAACCTGGCCAGTCGTGGGGAAGGCAGGGGGCAATCACCAGCCAGCCACCTTCTCGGCGAATGCCCATAATGCCCTCCACTCCGGCGCGGTACATCCAGCCCGCTGAGCCTGTGTACCATGTCCAGCCGCCGCGTCCGGTATGAGGCGCAACCGAATAGACATCTGCAGCCACCACATAGGGTTCTACGTGATAACGAGCGACCTCTTCGGTGGTGCGGGCATGATTGATCGGGTTGAGTAGCGCAAAAAGCCCATGTGCTTTACTGCCCTCGCCGAGCTTTGCAAAGGCGAGAATTGCCCACATTGCGGCGTGGCTATATTGCCCACCGTTCTCGCGCATACCGGGCGGGTAGCCGCCGATATAGCCTGGGTCGCGCTGGGGCTGATCGAAGGGGGGCCAGAACAGTAGCGCAAGCTGCTCATCGGGCCTGATCAGCTCACGTTCCAGTGACGCCATGGCGAGGGCTGCGCGGTGGGGGTCTGCTGCCCCCGAGAGTACCGCCCAGGTCTGGGCAATCGAATCAATTTGGCAGGCGTCGCTCCCTTTACTGCCCAGCCAGCTGCCGTCATCAAAGGTCGCCCGGCGGTACCACTGGCCGTCCCAGGCGTTGCTTTCCAGCGCACTACGCAGCGCGGTGATATGGGCGCGCCAACGCTCGGCGCGTGGAGTGTCCATTGTGGCTGAGTCCAGTGTGGTTGAGTCCAGTGTGGTTGAGTCCTTAGCCGCTGAAGGCGCTTGCTTTTCGCGCTGCTGGGCAAAGGGTAGAAACAGCTCCAGGGTATGCACCAGCAGCCAGCCAAGCCACACGCTTTCGCCTTCGCCCGCTTCGCCAACGCGGTTCATGCCATCGTTCCAATCGCCGCCACCGATCAACGGTAAGCCGTGCTCGCCGGTTAGATCAATGCTTTGATCCAAGCCTCGGGCGCAGTGCTCAAACAGCGAGGCGGTTTCCCCTGCGATCATCGGCTGAAAAAAACAGTCGTGCTCTTCAGGCGCTAATTCGGCACCTTCCAGAAAACTCACCGGCTCGTCGAGCACGGCGGCGTCGTGGGAGGTGGCGATATAGCGGGCGCAGGCATAGGCCAGCCATACCCGGTCATCGGAAATGCGCGTACGTACCCCTTGGCCGGAATGGGGCAGCCACCAGTGCTGGACATCGCCTTCGACAAACTGGCGTGAGGCGGCGCGCAGCAGGTGTTGGCGAGTGGCTTCGGGGCTAGTGAAGGTTAACGCCATGCCATCCTGTAACTGGTCGCGGAAACCATAGGCGCCGCTGGCTTGGTAAAACCCTGAGCGCGCGGTGATTCGGCAGGCAATGGTTTGGTACATCAGCCAGCCGTTAAGCATGATGTCCATGGCGCGGTCAGGGGTGGCCACTTGTACCGCGTTAAGCTGCGTTTGCCAGTGCGCAGTGACCAGTGCGAGCTCCGCGTCAATGTCCGCCTGGCGATACCGCGCGATCAGCGATTTGGCTTCAGCGGTTGAGCTGCTTTGCCCCATCAGTACAACGATATCGACGCTTTCTCCTGCCCCTAGCGTTACGCTGCGGTTAAGCGCGGCACAGGGATCCAACCCCGCACCGTGGGTGCCGGAAAGCGGAGCCTGGCTGCGCAGCCCCGCGGGCGCCCCCAGGCTACCGCCGTGGCCGATAAATTCACAGCGGTCAGCCGTCCAGGAAGTTGGTTGGGTGCCGATATCCAGAAACGCTACCCGGCCAGGGAAATTTATATTCCAGGGATTCTCCACCAGCAGCGCGCCGCTGTCGGCGTCTGGGTGCGAGATCAGAAAAGGCGCCGAGCCGCTACGTGAAGTCCCTAGCACCCACTCGGCATAAGCCGTCACCGAGAGCTTGCGTGGTCGCCCGGAGTGATTGCTAAGGCGTAGCCGTGAAATCCTTAGCGGGGTCTCTAGGGGCACGAAGTGCAGAAGCTCCAGAGCGATCCCATCCACTTGGTGCTCGAACTGGCTATAGCCGAAGCCGTGTCGTGCCATGTAGCGGCCATGATCCCGCAAAGGTCGGGCAGTCGCGGTGAAGAGCGCCATCGTCTCTTCATCGCGAACATAGATCACATCGCCACTTGGATCCATCACGGGGTCGTTTGACCAGGCTGTGAGCTGGTTTTCGCGGCTGTTATCCGCCCATACATAGCCTGCGCCTTCTGCTGATACCTGAAAGCCGAAGCCTGAGTTGGCGATCACGTTGATCCACGGCGCGGGCGTGGAGCTCCCTGTCTCAAGTACCGTGACGTACTCACGACCATCCTGAGCAAAGCCGCCCAGGCCATTAAAAAACTCAAGCGTTGGGAGTGGCGTTTCGCTGGCATTGAGCGGGGTGTGCCTGGGTAGGGGACGTTTGACCAACGCTTGGGGCGGTGTTGTGGCAAGGCGTGTGGGCAGCGTCAAGGCTAATTGATTCGCTATGCTGCCGCGATGGGCCATTAATGCAACGCAGGCGATCGACTGAAGCTGCATACGTACTTCCAGACTTATTAGGTCGGCACGCAATGCAATCACGGCGCCCTGAGCGAAATCTTTTTTAAGACGAGGTTGTGTTTGGCTGCTAAGCACCGCTGTTTCAATGGCCTGCTGCAGATCCTGAATATAGGAGGAGGAGCGCTCATTGATAATCACCACATCCACGCCCAGCCGCTTCATGCGCCAATATTCGTGGGCACGGAGCAGTTGGCGTACCTGGCCAATGTCATCAATGCTATCAATGCGCATTAAAATTATCGGCAGGTCACCGGAAATGCCGTGTTGCCAGAGTCGCGACTGCGGCCCGGCACCACGCTCAATGGCTTCGGCAGGCGCTCTAAAGCGGGTATCAGGGTAAAGAATTGGCGCGGCAAGACGCTGAAAGTCGGCGGCTTCTTCAGGCTGAATGCCCAAATGGCGAAGCTGCACCTGTGCCTGAGTCCAGGCGAGGGTTTTGGCGCGCTCAAAGGCGCTGCGGTCGTGGTGTTTATCAATTAGATCCATCAGCGCCTCACGGGAGGAGGCGACCACAGTCCAGTAAGCGATTCGGGCCGCTTTGCCGGGGACTACGCGCAGGCAGTAGCGCAGTGCAAAAATAGGATCCAGTACGCTACCAACACTGCTTGAAAGGTGCTGGCCCTCTGCCAGCGCTGAGGCATGCAGCGTACTTCGGCCGCGGCCTAAAAACCGGGCCCGGTCAGTCTCGAACTCCAGCTCGCCCACGGTGTCGCCCTCTACCACCGCAAAGTGAGCCGCCCACACCTGCTCTTCATCGGGTGAGCGCCGCCGCCTTGTGGCGATCAAGGCGTTGAAGGCTTCAAGGTACTCGGTCACCACAAACATTTTGGCGAAAGCGGGGTGTGCATTGTCGGTACTGGGAGCGGTCAAGACTAATTCTAGATAGGAGGTGATCGTGATGTCCCGGGCGTGACGACCGCTGTTGGTGAGCGAAAGGTGGCGAACTTCGCTGTCGTCCTCGCCTGAAACCAGCACCTCCATGTGGCTGGTGATGTCGTCATGACGATGGCTGTAGCGAGCATAATCCTCGGCAAATATCGCATGGCTATGTTCATCGTTAGCGCCGGCCGGGTGCGCCGCCGTTTGCCCTGTGGCTGTCCACACGCCGGGGTGCTTGGCATCGCGCAGAAAAATAAAGCTGCCTAAGTGGTCGCGGGTGGCATCCGGCTGCCAGCGGCTAATGGCTACGTTGCGCCATCTGCTGTAACCACCGCCGGTGGCCGTTAGCATCACCGAGTAGCAGCCGTTGGAGAGTAAATGGGTAACGGGTGCGCCACTGGCTGTTGTTGAAGCACGGCGAATAGTTTGTGCTTCGTTAATCATTTGGCTCGCGTTTGACTTCACCTCTTCAGCGCGGGGGTGGGCAATCGCCACGTTACGCGGAACCCGCTCTTGAAGCAGCAGTTCGCTGGCTTGAATCATCGGTTCGCGGTGAAAGCGAGCGCGCATCTGGCCGTGATGCAGGGTGTTAGCAATAGCCGCGATGGTCATGCCCTGATGGTGGGCCATAAAGCTGCGCACAATCACCACTTTCTCACCTGCGGGTAGCCGCGAGCGAGTGAAATCGAGTGCTTCATAGAAGCCATAGCGGCCTACTGCACCCATCTCCGCCAAGCGTTTGAAATTACGACAGGCGCCGTTGGGGTCAACCATGGCGGCTAATCCGGTGGCGTAGGGTGCGATCACCAGATCAGCAGAGAGCCCTCGCTTGAGCCCCAGCCCCGGCACCCCAAAATTAGAGTATTGATAGGTGAACTCCCGATCACGGGCATTATAAGCGGATTCGGAAATACCCCAAGGGGCGGAGAGCTGGGCAGCGTAGGTCTCTTGACGCTTTACCACTAGCCGGTTGGTTTGCTCCAGCAGGCTGCCCCCAGGGGCGCGCATCACCAGCGAGGGCATCAGGTATTCAAACATCGATCCCGACCAGGAGATCAATGCCGAGCCAAAGGTGACCGGGGTGGCAGCACGGCCGAGTTTGAACCAGTGGCGGGTGGGAATATCGCCTTTGGCAATTGCAAACAGGCTAGCCAGGCGCGCCTCAGAGGCCAGCAGGTCGTAGCAGCTGGTATCCAGGCAGTTGTCATCCAGCGAATAACCAATCGACAGCAGTTGACGCTCGCTATCGAGTAGAAAGGCGAAATCCATGCCCAGTGCCAGGCGTCGCGCCGAGTCCGCAAGCTGCTGCAGGCGTAGGGCGAGTGCACCCTCTTCAAGGTTTGGCTGGGATTCCCTGTCATGGCGGTGTTGCGCCACTGAGGCGTGCAGTGCTTGCAACCAAAACAGCAGGTCTTCGCTGTATGGGTCGTTATGCTCGCTGAGAGGAGTGCGCGAAAGCGTTAACGTACTATCCGTCAATGCGGCGATAGTTGCCAAGCATCCCGTCGACATCACTTTGCCTTTCAACTGAGCGTCTATGGCCTCCAACTGCACGCTAAGCTGAGCCGTGAACTCTTTCGACAAAGTGGATGCTTGTTTAAGTGTCTGACGGGCCAGGTTTAGGGTGTCGGCAATGCCTTCGCGTGGGTCAGCTAGATAGCCTGCCGTCTGCCAGGTTTCGCAGGCATTGGCGATAGCGATAAGGTGCCCTGCAAGGTTGCCGCTATCCACCGTTGACACATACCGGGGGTTAAGCGGGCGCAGGTCGTGGGTGGCGTACCAGTTATAGAAGTGCCCCCGGTAGCGGGGTAGTCCCAGCATCACGCCCAGGGTGGCTTCGAGTCGCTCAAGCGTCTCATGGGTACCTGTCCAGCCGAAATCCCGTGCCGCCAGGGTGGAGAGTAGATAGAGCCCCATATTGGTCGGCGAGGTGCGCTGGGCGAGGGCGGGCTGAGGATCCTCCTGAAAGTTATCCGGCGGTAAGCGGTTATCGGTGGCAGTCACGAAGGTTTCGAAAAAGCGCCAGGTTCGCCGAGCAATAACCCGTAGCTCAAGGGCTTCTTCTTCTGAGATGGTGGGTTGGACAACGGCGCTTGTGCTGCTGCTTAACCAAGAAGCCACTGCTGGTGCCGCCAACCAAAGCAGTGCCATGGGAAGTGTGATTGGCCATGTGTGGCTGGCTGTCCAGAGTGCACTGATCACCACCGCTAGCCCCAGTGCGGTGCCTGGGGCCATGCGCTGATAGAATCCCAGTACGGTCAGCGGCGGGCTTTTCATCGACTGGGCGGCAGATGTCCACTCCAGTAGACGCCGGTGGGTGACCAGTACGCGGGCGAGCGTTCTGGCGATGGCATCCAGCATGCGCCATGCTTGGTCAGGTAAAAACAGGATCAGTAGCAGCATTTGTGCGCTACCCAGCTTTAGCTCGTCAAACCAAAGGTGGTAGTGGTGGCGTAGTCTAGACCACGCCCGGAAGGGAACGAATGAGGCCGTTAGGGAGAGCAACACCGGTGCCCCGACAACGGCCAGTAGTAGCAGTGTACTGGTAATAGCCATGCTCAGCGGCAACTGCCAGCTAACCGCAAGGCTTGCCAACACTAATAGTGGCGTTACCGAGCGGCGCAGGTTGCCGAGCATTTTCATTCGCCCAGTGAGCGGCAGCGCCGAGGCGATTAGCCAAGGGAGCAGTTGCCAATCACCGCGTGTCCAGCGGTGCTGGCGCTTGGCGGCTACATCATAGCGGGCCGGGAAGTCTTCAATCACTTCGATATCGGAGGCGAGTCCCGCACGGGCAAATACACCTTCGAACAAATCGTGGCTGAGCAGGCTATTGTCGGGCACCCGGCCAGCCAGCGAGGCTTCAAAGGCATCGATCGCGTAAATACCTTTACCGGCGAACGAGCCTTCACCGACCAGATCCTGATAGAGATCTGAAATAGCGGCGGCGTAAGGGTCGATGCCCCCAGGCGCGGAGAATAGCCGCTGGTAGATAGAACCTTCGCCCCCTGTGGGCAGCGACGGCGTCACTCGAGGCTGCAATATTGCATACCCCTCCACGACCCGGCGTAACTGTTGATCCATTCGTGGCTGGTTTAACGGATGCGCCATTTTACCGATCAACCGGCTGGCTGCGCCCCGAGGCAGGCGAGTGTCGGCATCTAGAGTGATGACGTAGCGCACGTCACTGGGCAGTGGCGGCGGCTCGATAAAGGTGGTGTCCGTGGCGCCACGTAGTAGGCGGTTTAGCTCGTGTAGCTTGCCTCGCTTACGCTCCCACCCCATCCAGGTATTCTCGCTTGCGTTAAATACCCGCCGCCGATGAAGCAAAAAGAAGCGTTTATCGCTATCCAGGGCGAGAGGACAATAACGCTTATTTAACTGCTCCACCGCTGCTTGGGCAGCCGTTAACAGCGCGGCCTCATGGGGGAGTTCCGCTTGGGGGGCATCCACGCCGTCAAGCAGCAGCGCATAGCCAAGCGCCCCCTCACCGCTGGACAAGTGGTGCACTTCAAGACGCTCAATCTGTTCGCGCAGATCTTCTTCGCTGGTCAGCAGCGTAGGCACCGCCACAAGGGTTCTTAACTGTGGCGGAATGCCTTTGGCAAGGTCGAGCCCAGGCAGCGGTTGAGCGTCGATAGAGTAGATAATCAGGCGGTTCACGATCAGCGTCGCGACTTCCATAATGGGCAGGAAACCGAACGCCCCTAGCAGCATAAGCCAGGGTAACGGTACATCACCCATCGCCAGCGGTAACGAAAGCAGCAGTCCACCGGCCAGCGTCATCAGGCCCAATGTCACCACGGCCATCAGTACGATATAGCTGCGAATGCCGTGGTGAATGAGTGTCCGGCGCAGCCATTGGCGTGAGGAGGGGGTAAATCGTATCTGCCGCTCAAGGGTTATCCGCCCTGAGCCCACCAAGAAGTAGCCAGGGTCTCCCCGGCGTGCAGCTTCGGCCGGGTCGCTGGTGGCGTCCCCTGCCTGCTGGGAGAGTGAGAGCGCCGCTTCGACTACCTCAAACTCGCTGAAACGAGAGCCACGGGCGAGTTGTTCTATGGCGCTGCGATACTGATTGCGGGTGGGGAAATCGAGCTGGCTGAAGTGGCTTTGCTGGCGTAACCGGCTATCCACTAAACTAACGTTCTCAAACAGCTCCGCCCAGTCGATGCTGGAAACGAAGCGCATGCTGGTGATGATATTGCGCACGGTTACGTTGGCGGCGCCTTGGCGCTGCTGAGCGTGCTGAACCATGTCGTCAATGCTTTCACCCTGCTGGCTAAGTTGCTCGTTTAGCCAACCTACCAGCGGGCTGCAGCGGGGGTCTAAGCCGCGTAGCCGCTTAGCGAGCTGAGCGGTGAAGGGCTCTGCTAATGGCCCTTTATGAATATTGAGCGTGCTGGTTTCCAAGTGAAAGGTATGACGTTCCTGGGAGGTTTGCCGATCCGTGGGCGTTAGCCATTTAGCGGCCAATGCATCGGCTTCGTCCCTTGCGGTTTGTTCGCTGATAATTTGGTCGGCAAGTCGGCGCAGGTTCTCGATCAGCACAATGCGAAGCGTGATTGCCACTGCCCATAGTTCGCCAATGGTCAGTGGCTGAACGCGTTGATACGCGGTGATAAAGTTCTGCAAATTATCCTGGTCGATATGGCTGTCGGTGTGCGCCACAAAGGCCCAGGCAATACCGAATACCCGCGGGTAGCCTGCAAAAGGCCCGTTGGCTAACTTCGGTAGCCGGCGGTAATAACCGGGGGGAAGGTCGCTGCGTATTTCACGAATTTGCGCTTCAATTAGGTGGTAATTATCGAGCAGCCAGGCGGCAGCGGGCACAATTTCTCGCCCACCTGCCAGCGCTGTGGCGCTGGCGCGGTAAACGTCCAGCAGGGCGCGCGCGTTATCGTTGAGCCGTCGTGTTAACGATACTACTTTGAGTGGCGTGCTGGTCACTGCTTGGTTAAGCGCCAAGCTTCCTGCGTGCTGTTCAAGTCGCTCTGCGCTGAAGAGCTCTTCCCTGACGGGGCTAGTCGAGTTCCACGGCGCTGCAAACGTAGGGTGCGGACGCACAAAACGGAGAAGTTGTTTCACAGATTCCATCCTGGTGAGAATGCACCTCGGTGCACCAACGATGCTTCCTTACCAGAACAATGGTCGTGATGTGAGATTTCGTCCGTGCGCTAGCGCACATTGCGCTTATGTCACTGTTAGTATTTGCGCATAGTTAAACTAAAGTTGTTAGACTTTGGTTGTAATTAATGGCAAATCACTGGACTAATTGCCTATTGCAGTTAATAAAGGGCGCCAAAGGAGGTTCCGTGTCGCCCATCGTGCGGCATATATATCGGAATGTTGATCCTCGATTTGTTCTTTTCACTCTGACCGTAAGTGGCGCAAATTGTATGCATAAAACTGCCCTGATGACGGTATGGGATCAGCTATGGCACTCCCACTACCAAGCCAAAAAACTATTGATGTGCGCGCTACCTACGGGCGGGGCCGCCAACGCCGCGGCTTCGAATACCAAGCGTAATCCTTCCCCTCAACCTAAGCCGCCTGCCTACACCACGCCGCAGAAGATTGGCCTGTTGCTTGGTCCGCTGCTGTTCGCTTTTGTGGTGATGTTTTTTCACCCTGAAGACTTAAGCTTTGAAGGGCGTATGGTGCTCGCTACCACTCTGTGGGTGGCCGTATGGTGGATCACCGAAGCTATTCCTATTCCCGCGACCTCGTTGCTACCCATTGTGCTTTTACCGATTACCGGCGCGTTGGATGGCAATACCGTCACGGCCGCCTACGGTAACCCGATTATTTTCCTGTTTCTGGGCGGTTTTATGATCGCGCTGGCAATGGAGCGATGGGATCTTCACAAGCGTATCGCGCTGTCGATTATTGCCGTGTTGGGCACCAGTATTAATAGCATCGTGTTTGGTTTTATGGCCGCGACGGGCTTTTTGTCCATGTGGGTCTCCAACACCGCATCGGTCATGATGATGCTGCCGATCGGTACCGCTATCGTGTATCAGGTGAGCCAAGAGCTGGCGAAAAGTGACGGCGATCACAGTGCTGAAATCGATAAGTTCAGCAAAGCGCTGATTTTTGGTATCGGTTATGGCGGTACCATTGGGGGGCTGGGCACGCTCATTGGAACCCCACCGAATATCATACTCGCCGCAATTGTAAATCAGCTGTTTGGCATCGAGATCTCCTTTGCCGGTTGGCTCATGTTTGCATTTCCCATTGTGTGTGTACTGCTTTTTATCACCTGGCTGCTACTTACGCGGGTGTTTTTCCGCATTGACTTTAGTCACCTACCAGGTGGCCGAGAGCTGATTAACAAAGAAAAAGCGGCGCTGGGTAACACCAGCTTCGAAGAGAAAGCGGTGCTAGTGGTGTTTTTGTTCGCTGCCTTTATGTGGATCACCCGCTCGTTCTTGTGGCAGGGGCAGATCATCAATATCCCCGGCATCAATGACACCATGATCGCGATTGTCGCTGCGCTGCTGCTGTTTTTGATTCCCTCAAAAAACAAAGGTGGCTGCCTGCTGGGTTGGGACGTGGCGAAAGACGTACCCTGGGGCATTCTGCTGTTGTTCGGGGGCGGTTTGGCGATTGCCGCAGGCTTCGGCTCTTCCGGCCTGGCGGAGTGGATCGGTGGGCAAATGAGCGTGCTGGAAGGCGCCAACTTCTTGCTGGTCATCCTGCTGGCGACCGGCATGGTGCTGTTCTTGACCGAAATCACCTCGAATACCGCCACGGCCACCATGATTCTGCCGGTGTTGGCGTCGCTGGCGCTGGCGCTGGATATCCACCCCTTCGTGCTGATGGTGCCCGCCGCCATGGCTGCCAACTGTGCCTTTATGCTACCTGTTGGTACGCCGCCCAACGCCATCATCTTCGCCACTGGCAAACTGAAAATTATCGAGATGGTGCGCACCGGCTTCTGGATCAACATCATCGCCATGCTGCTGATTGTGGCGGCGGTTTACTTCCTACTGCCGGTCATGTGGGGAGTTGATCTCACCAGCTATCCAGACGCCTTCCGTCGCTAGCGCTGGTTGAGCCTAGAGCCTTTAGAGAAACGATTAGCCCCGCCATTGAGCGGGGCTTTTTGTCGGTCGTTTATGTAGGAGAGGAGTTTTGTGGGTAGATTGAGTATCGGGTTGTTATCATGCCGCTACACTATTTTTTGCTGAGCCTGTTATGCGTCTACTTCACACCGCCGATTGGCACCTGGGGCGGCTGTTCCACAACCTGTCGTTGCTAGATGATCAGCGCTATGTGCTCGACCAGCTTATCGAGATTGTCGACCGGGAAAACGTCGATGCGGTGCTGATTGCGGGCGATATCTACGACCGTTCGGTGCCGCCTGCGGCGGCGGTAACGCTGCTGGATGAGGTGCTCCACGCGCTCTGCGAGGAGCGCAAGCTGCCGGTGATCATGATTTCAGGTAACCACGATGGTGCTGAGCGGCTTCGTTTCGGCGCGCGCCACCTGCGTCAGGCCGGTCTGCATATTCTTTCCGACTTAGCTGATTTTGACACACCTGTAACGCTGACGATTAAGGGCGCTGAGATGGATGTGTTCGGCATTCCCTACGCCGACCCCGAACATGTTCGCAGCCAGTTTAACGTGGAGGTGCGCGATTTTGACGGCGCCCACCGCTATTTGGTTGAGCGCATCGAAGAGCAGCGTCACCCGACACGCCCGTGCATATTGATGAGCCACTGCTTTGTGGATGGCGGCAGCGCCTCGGACTCTGAACGCCCGCTGACCCTGGGCGGTGCCGAAAGCGTCGCCTGGGAGCCTATGCAAGGCTTTGACTATGTGGCGCTTGGCCACCTTCACGGCCCCCAGTACCGCGGCGGCGAGCATATTCGTTACAGCGGCTCGCTGCTCAAATATAGCTTTTCCGAAGCCAGCCAGCGTAAAGGCGTGACGCTGGTGGATCTTGATGCGAGCGGCGTCACCAAGATCGAGCAGATACCCCTTATACCCAGTCGTGAAGTTCGCGTATTAGAGGGCGAGATCGATGCGTTGATTGCCCAGGGGCGAACAGACGCCAATGCCGACGACTACCTGCTGGTGCGGTTAACCGATCGCCACGCCATTCTCGACCCCATGGGCAAGTTGCGTGAGGTGTATCCTAACGTGCTGCATCTCGAGAAGCCCGGCATGCTGGATGCCCAGGGTAATCAGCAGCTTGACCGTGAGCGGCTGAAGTTCAGCGCACTGGATATGTTCAGTGACTTTTTCGCCCAAACCAGCGGTGAGCCCATGACCGACCAACAAGCCGAGGCGATAAGCGAACTGATAGGCGAGCTTAGTCGTGACGAAGAGGCTCAGGGATGACACCTCTAACCCTTACCATGCAGGCGTTCGGGCCCTTTGCGGGCAGTGAGACCATCGACTTCACCGCGCTGGGAAGAAGCCCACTGTTTTTGATTAATGGCCCTACCGGCGCCGGTAAAAGCTCGATTCTTGATGCCATCTGTTTTGCGCTTTACGGCCAAACCGCGGGCAATGAACGCGATCCGGCGCAGATGCGTTGCGACCAGGCTGACGCTTCGCTGCTAACGGAAGTGACGCTGGATTTTCGCCTGCGCGGCGTGGATTACCGGGTTCGCCGCGTGCCCCAGCAGGAGCGTCCCAAGGCGCGCGGCGAAGGCACGACCACCCATAATGCAGAAGCCCAGCTGTGGCGATTAAAGGCAGAGGGTGAAGTGGAATCCTGCCTGGTAGCACGCAAGGTCAATGATGCCACCGCGGAGTTGCAAACCCTGATCGGCCTGGATGCCAACCAGTTTCGTCAGGTGATGGTGCTACCCCAGGGCAAGTTCCGCGAATTGCTGCTGGCAGGCTCCAAAGAGCGTGAAGTGATTTTTTCCCAGCTGTTTCAAACCCAGATTTTTCAGCGCATCGAAGAGCGCCTGCGCACCCAGGCCAATCAAATCGAGCGGGCAGTGAGTGATCATCGCCAGCATATCAGCGGCATCCTCGCCGGGGGGGAGCTTGAGAGCGAAGCCGCGTTAGCGCAAGAGCTTGAAGCGCTGACACCCCAGGTAGACCAAGCGCGGCAACGTTTTGAAACCGCGCAGCAGCAGCGCCGTAGCGCCGAAAAGCAGCGCGATGAGGCGCTGGCGCTGCAGCGTCAATTTGAGGCCCGCGATCGGCTGGCGGCGGATAAAGCCCGTCATCTTGAGCAGCACACACAGATAGAAAGCACTAAGGAGCGCTTAGCGCAAAGCACCCACGCCCAGGCGCTGCGCCCACAGAGAGCTGCCTTAGACCAAGCGCTGCAGGCGTTGATCACCGCCCAGGCCGATCAGCGACAGGCGCAAGCCGAATTAGCCACTCAACGTACTAACGCCGAACAGGCGCAGCAGGCGTCAGAAGTGGCACGCCAGCGTCAGGCAGAGCTCCCCGCGCTCCGTGAACGGCATCGCCAATTGGGCGAATTTATTCATAAAAGCCAGCAGTTAAGCGAGTTGCAGGCGCGTTTTAAAACGGCGCAGGCCACCTGGCAACAAGCCGATAGTGCGCTCAAGCGTGATGAGGCGCAGCTAGATAACATTCGCCAGCAGGGCGAAGCGATTAGCGTTAACCTGGAACGCTTACAGACAGAGTTTCAGCAACTGGCCAGCGCCCCCGCTGAGCTCAGCCGACATAACGACCTGCTGACCCAGCGCCAAGAGCTGGATGAACTCACCCGGCAAGCGCATGAGTTAACCAGCCAACAGCAGCAGGCGACGGAGGCACTCAACCGCCAGCAAAGCGAAGCAGAACGAGCGCAACGCCACGCCACTGAGCAGGAGATGCGTTGGCACCAGGGGCAGGCCGCGCTGTTAGCGCTCACCCTTGAACAGGATGTCCCTTGCCCGGTGTGCGGCAGCCTGGAGCATCCAGCCCCAGCGGTTAACAGTGCCGACGTGGTCAGCCAAGCGCAGGTTGAAGAAGCCAGGGCGGCGCAAGAGCAGGCTCGTCAAGCACAACAGAGCGCCGAGCGTTACCATCATCAGCTCACTCAGCAGATTAACTACAATACAGAGCAGGCCCAGCGGCTTACCCAACAGCTGGGCGAGTGGGCTAGCCAACCGCTGCTTGAACTGCAAAATGCCTGCGAAGGCTTGCGCCGCCAAGTGCAGCGCCGGGAAAGCGTTGAACGTGAGATTAGCCAGCAAACCGTTGCTCGCGAAGCGCTGCGCCGCGAGTGGGGCGCGCTGGATAAGCAGCTTAAAACCCAACGGCCCGCGGTGGAGAAGGCAAAAGAGGACGCGTTGCGCCTAGAGAGTCAGCGCGATCAACTGAGCCAATCGCTGCCGGAAGATGCCCGCGACCCTGAGGCAATGCGCCGAACCCTCACTGAGCTTGAACACCAGATCGCACAGCTCGAAAAAGCCTGGGAGAGCGCCCAGCAGATGCTCTCGACCAGCCAAACCCAACTGGCGCGGGCGGAAGAGCAGCTACGCGGTGCGAACGAGCGAATCGAACGTAGCGAGCAGACGCTTCAGCAGGTGCAAGCTGAGTGGCAAGCCGCCCTGCAGGCCAGCCCCTTTGAAGATGAAGCAGCGTTTCAGGCTGCGCAGTTGGATGATACCCAGCGGCAAGAGTTGACTCGCCAAGTAGAGGCGTACCAACGCCGCCTGGCCGAGCTTGAAGGCGCGCTGGAGAACTACCAAACTCAGCTTGCGGAAAAAACGCCGCCGAATATGGCCGCGTTGACCAGCCTAACCGAGGCGGCCCAGGTCGAAGAGAACACCCAGCTAGAGGCGTGGCGGGGGCTGGATGGGAGGCTGACCACGCTGCGCGGTATTCGTCAAAAGCTTGCGACTGCCCACAGGGCGCAGGCAGAGCTCGAAGCCCAGTATCAGCTGTGGGGCACGCTCAGCGAGGTCGCTAATGGTCGTACGGGGCACCGTATTAGCCTGCAGCGCTTTGTGCTGGGTGTGCTGCTGGATGACGTATTGATTCAAGCTTCGGAGCGTTTGGTGCGCATGAGCCGCGGGCGTTATCAGTTGGTGCGTCGGGAAGATCCCTCCAAAGGTAACAGAGCGTCGGGTCTGGAGCTTGATGTGGCCGACACCTACACCGGCAAGAACCGTTCGGTAGCGACACTCTCCGGCGGGGAGTCTTTTATGGCCGCGCTCTCGCTGGCGCTAGGGCTCTCGGATGTAGTGCAGGCTTACGCTGGCGGTATTCAACTGGATACGCTATTCATTGATGAGGGGTTTGGCAGCCTGGATCAGGATGCGCTGGATCAAGCGATTGCCATGCTCAGCGAACTGCAAATGGGCGGGCGCATGATTGGAGTGATCTCCCATGTCAGCGAACTCAAAGAGCAAATGCCAGTTCGTATAGACGTAAGTGCCAGCCGCCACGGGAGCACGGTGGAAGTAAAGGGCGTACTTCTCTAACGCCGCATGGCCGAGTGCAAGCAGTTTTCTTACAAGGCCTGGTTCATGCTGGGTTCATATAGAATGTTTTATAAAGTAAATGAATCGTCAAACGAGCCCTAAAGATACTATCTACTTAGGAGTACAAGGATGAACGCAAGCAAAATTTTACAGCAGCTGATGCAGCAAGCCGGCGGAAGCCAGAAGGGCGGCAGTAGCAGTGGTGTCGATGTTAAAGGCATGCTGAGCGGGCTTTCTAAGCAGCTAGGCGGTGGCAGTAGCAGCGGTCAAGGTGGCGGCTCCTCCAGTAGCTTTGATATGAAAAGCCTGCTTGGTGGCGGTGCCATGGGTTTACTGGTGGGTTCCAAACGTGGCCGTAGCATGGGCGGCAAAGCACTAAAATACGGCGCCATTGCTGGGGTGGGCGTGCTGGCATGGAAAGCGTGGCAGAGTTCTCAGGCGGCGAAAAATGGCAATGCCCAGCAAAATACGACCCAGAATGCGACAGAGGGCGAGCGGGTAGAAGCGCTTAGTGGCGAGTACCAAGAGCGTCGCAGCCTGGAACTGCTGCAGGCGATGATTATGGCCGCCCGGGCCGATGGCCATATTGATGAGCAGGAGCAGGCGCTGATTACTGAACAGATTGACGCCCTAGGTGCTGATCAAGAGATGCATAACTGGGTGGAGCAGCAGCTAAAAGCACCGCTGGATGCCCAGGCACTGGCCCGCGAAGCGGACTCCCCTCAAGCGGCCCGTGAAATGTACCTGATCAGCGTGGCCGTGACCGATGATCAAAACCCCATGGAGCGTGCCTGGCTTGATCAGTTGGGCAATGCACTTAACTTACCCAAAGAGATGACTGACGAACTTGAGCGTCAAGCGCAGCAGGCGGGTTAATGCTGGATACGGTTAATTTTTGGCTAGCTACCGGCTTTGGCCTGGGGCTAGCGCCGATGGCGCCGGGTACCTTCGGCTCGCTGCTGGGCATCCCCCTGGCGTGGTGGCTGTTAAGCCGCCCGCTAGGTCAACAAGGCGCTATCATGGCAGCTCTGCTGCTACTTGCGATACCGGTTTGCCACATCGCCGCCTGGCACTATGACGGTTTGGATCATGGCAGCATCGTCGCTGATGAGTACTTTGCGTTCCCGCTGGCGGTCATCGGGTTGCAAGCTGCGCGTCACCCGCTGGTTATGGCGTTGGCATTCGTTGTCTACCGCTTTTTCGATGCGCTGAAGCCGCCGCCGATTCATCTGGCAGAGTATGTTCATGGCGGTTTTGGCATTGTTTTGGATGATGTTATCGCGGCGTTGGTGACCTGGGTGGTGATTGCTATTGGGCTCAAGCTTTGGCAGCGTCGAACCTCTGGGCAACAGTTAAACTCGTAATAGAACACGCAACGAAAAAAGCGCCGCTAGCTTAATAAAAAGCTAGCGGCGCTCTATCTTATCGCTCATGATTTTGAGCGCTTACAGGCTTACTCTTGAACGACAATCACCGACTTGGCATTGACGAACTCGTGCATGCCGAAACCGCCGTGTTCGCGACCGTAACCGGAGTTTTTAACGCCACCGAAAGGCATTTCCGGTGTCGCAACACCAAAGCCATTGATAAACACCATGCCGGTATCAAAGTACTTGCTGGCAAGCTCGGTAGCGCGTTTCACATCTTTAGAGATGATTCCGCCGCCCAGGCCGTAACGGCTATCGTTGGCAATGCGCATGGCATCTTCGTCGTCTTTGGCACGAATCAGCGCAGCGACAGGGCCAAATAGCTCATCGTCGTAAGCGGGCTGGCCGGGGGTGACGTTGTCCAGCACGGTGACTGGGTAAAACGCGCCCTTACCGGATGGCTTTTCGCCACCGCAGAGAATTTTCGCGCCTTTGCGCACGCTCTCTTCCACTTGGTCGTGGAGACCATCGCGCAGATCAACGCGAGCCATGGGACCAAGGTCGCTGCCTTCTTGAGTTGGGTCGCCTGCTTTCAGCGCCTGCATACGTTCTACGTAGCGCTGTTTAAACGTTTCGTAGTTCTTTTCAGTCACTACAAAACGCTTGGCGGCAACGCAGGTTTGCCCACCGTTGTAGACGCGCCCCTGCACGCAGGTGTCGATGGCCACATCCATGTCGGCGTCATCGAGTACCAGGTAAGCGTCGTTGGAGCCCAGCTCAAGCACGGTCTTTTTAAGGTGCTCCGCGGCCTTGCCGGCCACTTTGCGGCCCGCACCATCGCTACCCGTTAGCGTTACGCCCCGCACTGCAGAGTGAGCAATCACCTCATCAGAAACATCGTGAGAGATCACCAGCGTACGGAAGACGTTTTCCGGAAGACCCGCTTCGCGGTAGATTTTTTCCAACAGCAAGCCGCTACCGGTCACGTTTTCAGCGTGTTTTAGCAGCACGCCGTTACCCGCCATGATATTGGCGATGGAGTAACGTACAACCTGATACGCGGGGAAGTTCCAGGGCTGAATGCCGTAGATTACACCCATCGGTGAGTAGGTCACGAAACCGCGTTCACCATTGCCAGGCTGACGCTCTTCGTCGGCTAGCTTTTTGGGGCCATGTTCAGCGGTGTAATCACAGATGCCGGTGCAAAGATCGACTTCCTGGCGGGCCTGAGAAGGCAGTTTACCCATCTCATTGACCATCAGGTCGGCAAGCTCTTCTTTATGCTTTTGCATCGCTTGGCCAATGGCTTTAACCGTTTTAGCGCGGCTTTCCAGCGATTCTAGGCGCCAATCGAGAAACGCCTCGTAGCAGGCGTCCACTATCTGCTTGGCTTCCGCGCTGCTCATTAGCGTATAGGATTCGAGGGTTTCACCATTGGTGGGATTAATCGTCTTGATACTGTTGCTCATAAGATCTCCTATCTATAGATCAACGTGGGGTCAAAGCGCCTAGCTCCAGGGCGCCTAATCGACCGGTCTATTACTGGTGCACGGTCACTGTAGTACAAAAAGAACGACCATGCATAACATTGGCGTTACCTTTCCGGCAGTGATTAAAGCAAACAGTTCAACCCATCACATTCAATCAATGTGTTCATGGTGTACCGCTTGTTACTCAAACGAAGGTCCACCGGCTTCTTCGCCCCACACTTCTTCCAGGCGTCCGTCGCGACCACAGCTGTAGCGGTAGAACTTATAACGCACAGGGTTCTTTTGATAATAGTTCTGGTGGTACTCCTCAGCAGGCCAGAACGTGGTGGCTGGTACTATTTGGGTGGCGATCTCCCGGTCGAAGCGTGCTTCCATTTCGGCTTTGGACGCTTCGGCCAGTTCACGCTGGGCTTCGTCATGATAGAAGATCGCCGAGCGGTATTGATCGCCTACATCACAGAACTGACGGTCGACCGCAAAGGGGTCGATGTTGCGCCAGAAGATTTCTAATAGCTGCTCGTAACTGATCTGCTCGGAGTCGTATTCGATTTGCACGACTTCAGCATGGCCAGTACCGCCCTGGGAGATTTCTTCGTAGGTGGGGTTCTCTAGTTCGCCGCCGATATAGCCGGAAATGGTGGCGCTAACACCGGGCTGGTTGTCGTAAGGGGGTTCCATACACCAGAAGCAGCCGCCTGCAAACGTGGCTTCTGCACTGCTTTGGGCTTGAAGCGAAGGGCTGGCTAGGCCAGCGGCCGCCAATACGCCAAGCGTAAATGGACGAAGAGGGGACAGACGGATCATTGCAAGCACTCCAGTAGCAGGGCGAGTTACTGTTCATTATGAAGTTGATTAGTCGCTTGGTGTTCCCTTTCCTTACAGCCCCTTTGTCACAACCCTTTTTTTATGACTTAGCCTAGACG
The DNA here is from genome assembly GCF_014697095.1 of Vreelandella titanicae. Classification (NCBI taxonomy): domain Bacteria; kingdom Pseudomonadati; phylum Pseudomonadota; class Gammaproteobacteria; order Oceanospirillales; family Halomonadaceae; genus Vreelandella; species Vreelandella titanicae. The sequence continues at coordinate 2,536,914 of NZ_CP059082.1, forward strand.
ATGGGGCCATACCTCATCCAGCGTACTTAGCGCAGCGTTAACGGTCGATTCGTTGGTGCTTTCATGACGCCAGATAAAGCTTAACGCGCAGGGCAGGCGAATATTCTCTGCCACTGCCAAGCCGCTTTCCTGGCGCTCGGTCATCGCCAGGGCGTCCCGGGCCAGGCTTAAGCCAACGCCTGCGCGCACCAGGTCAAGCATGCAGGCCTCCTGGTCAACTTGGGCCACCCGGTTGGGAACTGCGCCGCTCGGTGCCAGCGCCTGTTTTAACAGCCGGTGGTGGGCGGAATCCTGTGGCGTAACAATCCAGGGCAGCGTGGCTAAGTGCTCCCAACGAGTATCAATGAGTCGATTTTCCCAGCCTGCTGGGGCAATCACGTGATAATCAAAATGGGTTAGCTCACGCCAAGCAAGCGTCTCATGGCCTTTTCCAGGGCCTTGAGCGGGCGGCGCCAGGTAAAACCCAACATCTAAGTCGCCTTGTTCAATACGATTAAGCACGCTGCCGCTCATACCATGGTGAAGTTCGGTTTCTAACTGCGGCGTACGAGCCATCAAGCGGCTCAAAAAGGCGCCTAGACGGAGAAATTCGGGGTCGACAATGGTGCCAATTGAGAGCTTGCCGCACAGCGTGCTGTGTAATGTCCCGGCGGTTTGCTCAAACGACAGGGCGCTGGCCAGGGCCTTTTCAGCGGCAGGTAGCAGTGCATGGCCGTCGGGCGTCAGAGCAAGGCCTTGAGGACGGCGACTAAACAGCGTGAGGCCTAAATTCGACTGCAGTTGCTTCAACTTTAGGCTAATGGCCGGCTGAGTCAGGTGCAGCTGTTCTGCGGCGCGTGACACGCTGCCTGTTCGTGCAACGGCCACGAAGGCGCGCAGGGTGGCGTACTCTTGCATGATTAGCCTCAAATACTCGTTGTGATATTAGAAAATCTTATAACTGGCTTTTAAATAACTCAATTGACCCGTTCGTTAGGCCCAGTAGGCTAGGCTGAAAGTAAGCTTTTTGCACACGCTTTAAACATGCGTTCTTAACTAGGTACTCCCATGACAACAACAGCGATTCAGCACTTTATTAATGGTCAGGTCACCGCTGGTGAGTCTGCTCAATCCCAGGACGTTTTTAACCCCGCCACTGGCCGTGTTACCGGTCGTGTGTCGCTCGCTTCCCCGGCGGACGTCAATGCGGCGGTAGAGGCCGCACAAGCCGCTTTCCCTGCCTGGGCCGATACCCCGCCGATCCGCCGCGCCCGGGTGATGTTCAAGTTTTTAGAGCTGTTAAACGCTCATAAAGATGAGCTAGCCGAAGCAATTACCAAAGAGCATGGCAAGGTGTTCACCGACGCCCAGGGTGAAGTGGCCCGTGGTATCGATATTGTTGAATTTGCCTGTGGTATCCCGCAGTTGTTAAAGGGTGACTACACCGAGCAGGTGAGTACCGGGATCGATAACTGGACGATGCGCCAGCCGTTAGGTGTCGTCGCTGGTATAACGCCATTTAATTTCCCGGCCATGGTGCCGATGTGGATGTTCCCCCTGGCGATTGCCGCTGGTAATACGTTTATTTTGAAACCCAGCCCTCTTGATCCCAGTGCTTCGCTGCTAATGGCCGACCTGTTGAAGCAGGCGGGCCTGCCCGACGGCGTGTTTAACGTTGTGCAGGGTGATAAAGACTCTGTGGAAGCGCTGATCGACCATCCGCATGTTAAGGCGCTGTCGTTTGTAGGCTCAACGCCAATTGCCAACCTGATCTACGAGCGCGGCGCGCTCAACGGCAAGCGCATTCAAGCCTTGGGCGGGGCCAAAAACCATATGGTAGTGATGCCGGATGCACATTTGGATAAAGCCGTCGACGCACTGATTGGCGCCGCCTATGGCTCCGCCGGCGAGCGCTGCATGGCGATTAGCGTGGCGGTGTTGGTAGGTGATGTGGCGGATAAAGTCGTGCCAGCATTGGCTGAGCGGGCTAAAGCGCTGAAAGTAAAAGATGGTATGCAGCTGGATGCGGAAATGGGCCCCATTGTGACTCGTCAAGCCCACCAGCGGATTACTGGGTATATCGAAAAAGGCGTGGCTGAAGGTGCTGAACTGGTGGTTGATGGACGCAACTTTAATGCTTCATCGGCAGGCGAGGACTGCGCCGACGGGTTCTGGATGGGCGGCACGCTTTTTGACAATGTCACTCCCGAGATGACGATCTATAAAGAAGAAATTTTTGGCCCGGTGCTGGTTTGCGTGCGGGTGCCGGATATCGCCACTGCAATCCAGTTGATTAACGACCATGAGTTTGGCAACGGCGTTAGCTGCTTTACCGAAAGCGGTACGGTGGCGCGGGAGTTTGGCCGCCGTATTCAGGTCGGCATGGTGGGTATCAATGTGCCCATTCCGGTACCTATGGCATGGCACGGCTTTGGTGGCTGGAAGCGCTCGCTGTTTGGTGACACCCACGCCTATGGGGAAGAAGGCGTGCGTTTCTACACCAAGCAGAAATCGATTATGCAGCGTTGGTCGGATTCGATTGATGCCGGGGCTGAATTTGTAATGCCCACGGCGAAGTAGCGACTAAACGTTACCGGAGCCAACCAATGTCAGAATCTACCCATAACAATATCGACCATATCAGTTACTTCGACTATATCGTGATCGGCGCAGGCACCGCGGGGTGCCTGATGGCTAATCGTTTGAGTGCCAATCCCAATAATAAGGTACTGCTGATAGAGGCGGGCGGTCGCGATAACTACCACTGGATTCATATTCCGGTGGGCTACCTCTACTGCATTAATAATCCACGTACCGACTGGCTGTTTCGCACCGAGCCCGATAAAGGCCTCAATGGCCGTTCGCTGATCTACCCACGGGGGAAAACCCTGGGCGGCTGCTCTAGCATCAACGGCATGATCTATATGCGCGGCCAAGCGCGTGACTACGACCACTGGGCGGAAGTCACCGGCGACGATGCCTGGCGCTGGGAGAACTGCCTACCCGACTTTATCAAACATGAAGACCACTACCGTCTGGACGAGGGCGGAGATGCAGACGCCCAGCACCGGGATTTTCACGGCCACGGTGGGGAGTGGAGGATCGAAAAGCAGCGCCTCAAGTGGCAGGTGCTGGATGATTTCGCCGAAGCTGCCGTGCAGGCGGGCATCCCGCGTACCGACGATTTTAACCGTGGCTCTAACGAAGGCGTGGCCTACTTTGAGGTCAATCAGCGCTCGGGCTGGCGCTGGAATACCGCCAAAGCGTTTTTGCGCCCCGCGCTTAAGCGCAAAAACCTCACACTATGGCACTCCACTCAAGTCAATCGGCTGCTGTTCGAAAAAAGTGCCAACATGCTGCGATGCACAGGGGTGGAGGTGGAGCGTGAGGGCAGCCCGCTTCGCGTCATGGCGAACAGGGAAGTAGTGCTCTGCGCAGGCGCGATTGGTACGCCGCATCTGCTGCAGCTTTCCGGTGTGGGGCCCGCAGAGTCGTTGCGTAAGCATGGCGTTGAGGTAGTGCATGAGCTGCCGGGCGTCGGCGAGAACTTGCAGGATCACCTGCAGATTCGTTCGATATATCGGATTACTAATGGCAAAACCCTCAATGCCATAGCCAGCACGCTGTGGGGTAAAGCGGGAATTGGCCTTGAGTACCTGTTTAAGCGCTCTGGGCCGATGAGCATGGCACCTTCGCAGCTGGGGGCTTTTACCCGCAGCACGAAGGATCAGCCGCACCCCAATATTGAGTACCACGTGCAGCCGCTAAGCCTGGAAGCCTTTGGTCAGCCGCTGCATCCCTACCCAGCGATTACCGCCAGCGTATGCAATTTGAACCCTACCAGCCGGGGCACCGTGCGACTTAAAAGCAGCGACCCGCGCCAGGCACCGGCGATTTCTCCCAATTACTTGAGCACCCCTGAAGATCGCAAAGTGGCGGCGGATTCTCTGCGGGTGACGAGGCGTATCGCCGAGCAGCCTGCGTTTGCCAAATACGCGCCGGAAGAGGTGAAGCCCGGCCTTGAGTACCAAAGCGACGATGAACTAGCCCGGCTGGCTGGTGATATCGGCACGACTATTTTCCACCCGGTGGGCACCGCACGTATGGGCCAGGAAGATGATGCGATGGCAGTGGTCGATGCACGGCTGAGAGTGCGCGGTATTAGCGGGCTAAGAGTGGCTGACGCCAGCGTTATGCCGACCATCACCAGTGGCAACACCAATTCTCCGACGCTGATGATTGCAGAGAAGGCCGCCGGTTGGATACTGGCTGAGAGGCGTGAGGTTTACTAGCGACAAAATCTACTAAGCAGCGTTTTATGGAGGTGTTGACGCAGGAGGGTGGTTGAGCGCAGAATAGTTACAGTTGGTTAGCAAGTCGAACGTTGTCAGCAGTATAGAAGCGCCTCTAGCGTTAAATCTGGTGAAAGTCTCTTGTTATACCCACTGCAATTCGGGTATTTCCCGGTTTAATTAGCAACATCGAGGATTTCGATCATGGCAACTGGTACCGTTAAGTGGTTCAACGACACTAAAGGTTTCGGCTTCATTTCTCCTGACGACAATGGCGACGATCTGTTCGCGCATTTCTCAGAAATTCAGGCAGAAGGCTTCAAATCCCTGCAAGACGGCCAGAAGGTTTCCTTCGACGTCACCCAGGGTAAAAAAGGCCTTCAGGCTTCTAACATCAAAGTAGAAGGTTAATTCCTTTACTAAGGTGTTAACAATCACCGCCTAGCGTTGATTGACCAGAAAACCCCGCCGAGCGCGGGGTTTTTTGTATCTGTATAATTAAGGCAATCCTTATGCTTTCCTCACACCTCATATTCCATTTTGATCTTTAAATGTTTCTAAAAATAACTTTTTAGAATATGCGATTGGCTTCACAATACCGCCATGCTTATTTGTTAAGGATGTCGTGGTTATGTCGCTGGATGCTTGGATAGCGGTCGGGGTGGTGCTCACCATCTTCCCGTTGATGGCCTTTTCACGCCTGGGGCCGGATATTATTTTGCTGGGCGCGGTGATTTTGCTAATGACGCTGGGGGTGATTGACCCACAGCAGGCGCTGGGGGGCTTCTCCAATAGCGGCCTGTTTACCGTGGCGTTTATGTATGTGCTGGTGGCCAGCATTCGCGAAACCGGCGGCATCGACCTGATCATTCGCTATGTGCTCAAACGGCCAAAAAGCGAGCGAGGCGCGTTGGTTCGCCTGCTGCTCCCCGTGGCCACGCTTAGCGGTTTTGTCAATAATACCCCCGTCGTTGCTACCTATATTCCCGCGGTCATGAGCTGGAGCCGTCGGCTGCGCTTGTCTCCCCAGCGGCTGCTGATGCCGCTCAGTTTCGCCTCTATCCTCGGCGGCACCATCACGCTCTTTGGTACCAGCACGAACTTGGTGGTGCACGGGCTATTGCTGGAGCGTTACCCAGAACTCGGTATGGGCCTGTTGGATTTGGCCTGGGTCGGTGTTCCCGTCGCCGTCGTAGGGCTTGGCTATCTTATTTTGCTCGGGCCGCGGTTGTTGCCTGCCAGGGAAGGGCTGGCCAATGCGTTTGCCAACCCACGCGAATTCACTATCGAAATGGAAGTCGACCCGTCAGGCGTGTTGGTGGATCGCACTGTCGAAGAGGCGGGACTACGCCACCTGCAGGAGTTGTTTCTGGTTGAGATTGAGCGCGCAGGCAACGTGGTTAGCGTTGTTGGTCCTGGCGAGCAGCTAAAAGGTGGCGATCGGCTGGTGTTTGCAGGTACCTCTGATGCGGCGGTGGAGTTGCAGCAAATTCGTGGCTTAATCCCTTCCCGGGATGGTACTTCCAGTTTGGAGAAAGAGTTTAAAGAGCGTCGCTTGGTCGAGGCGGTGGTCTCAAATCAGTGCCAGTTTATTGGCCAGCGTATTCGCGATGGTCACTTTAGAACCCTTTATGGGGCAGCAGTGCTGGCGATCTGCCGTGGCGGTGAACGGGTTAAGGGTAATCTTGGCCAAGTGCGGCTGCAGCCTGCCGATGTGCTGCTGCTGGAGGCGCGGCCGCCTTTTATTGAGCGGCACCGCCAGTCGCGGGATTTTTTGCTGATTAGTGAGTTGAATGGCGCGGCGCGGCCGATCCATGAGAAAGCGCCGCTAGCGTGGGGAGTGCTGTTAGGCGCCGTGCTGCTCGCCGCCTTCGGGGTGCTGAGTATGCTCAACGCTGCCATGTTGGGGGCGGCATTGGCGCTACTCACGGGCTGCTGTTCGGTGGGCGCCGCCAAGCGTGGCTTGGATACCCAGGTGTTGCTCACCATTGCCGCGTCGTTTGGGGTGGGGGCCGCGCTGCAAAGCTCTGGTGCTGCCGAGGTAATGGCCGGCGGAGTGCTCACCTTAGTGGCCGGGAACCCTTTGCTACTGTTAGTAGGCACTTACTGCGTGGTGGCGCTACTCACCGAGCTGGTGACCAACAATGCAGCGGCAGTGATTATTTTTCCGGTGGTGATGAGCGCAGCCGAAAGCTTGGGCGCGAGCCCGATGCCCTATGTGGTGGCGGTAATGTTTGCCGCCTCAGCGAGCTTTCTAACCCCCATCGGCTACCAAACCAACCTGATGGTATATGGCCCGGGTGGTTACCGGGTGAGTGATTTTCTACGGTTGGGCGGTGGATTAAATATACTGACGGGTGCCATAGCGCTCGTTTTGATTCCCCTCGTGTGGCCCTTTTGAGCGTGGCGTGACCTTTTTAAGCATGCCATGGCTCGCTGTTAACGCGGGTTTGCGCTAGGGTGGCCCTTTTTGAATAAGGAATACGATGTCATGACTGCTCCTGGCGAACTGATTATTGAGCCGAAAGATGGTCAACCCGCCGATGCCTGTGTGTTTATTATTCACGGCTTAGGCGCGGATGGGCACGATTTTGAACCCTTGGTGCCCGCGTTAGCGCTGCCTAAAGATTCCCACGTACGCTTTATCATGCCCCATGCGCCACGGCTGCCGGTGACGATTAATGGCGGTATGGTGATGCCCGCTTGGTACGATATTTTGGCCATGGATTTGGGGCGTCGGGTCGATGAGATCCAGCTCAAGAAATCTGCTGAGCGAATCCAAACACTGATTCAAGAGCAGATCGACCAGGGTATCGATAGCCAACGTATTATTGTGGCGGGCTTTTCGCAGGGTGGTGCTGTTGCCTACCACGCCGCGCTGACTTTCCCAGCGCCGCTAGGGGGCTTATTGGCCATGTCGACCTACTTCGCGACCGCGGACAATATCGACCTGGCGGAAGCCAATCGTCAAATCCCTATAGAAGTGCAGCACGGTAACTTTGACCCCATTGTGCCTGAAAGCCTGGGTCGTAGCGGAGCCGACCGCTTGAAAGAGATGGGTTACGCGGTCAACTACCGTCAATACCCCATGGCCCATGCGCTCTGCCCCCAGCAAGTGAATGATATCGGCAAGTGGCTGAGTTCTCGCCTACACTAAGCGCCTATTCGTGACCGATGCAAGGATGTAGCGAAAACGAATGACAGCCTCCTTAGATGCAATAGAATCTTTTGACGCAATAGAAGTGCTGCTGGCGCTGTTCCTCACGGCATCAGCGCTAGTATGCCTGTTTGACCGCCACCTGGTGCGCGCCTGCTACTTTTTTGTGGCTTTTACGGCCGCAATGACTGCGGCCTGGTGGCAGCTCGGTGCCCCCTGGCTGGCGGCTGTCGAGCTGGTGCTAGGGGTAGGGTTAACCGGGCCCTGCTTTTTTTATGCCCTGGGCCATGTCTTACCCGGCGCTTCCTCACCTTTAGAGCGCGATAAATTCAGCGAGCCTTGGTCGCGGGTGGCGATGCGGGTGTTGTTGGCACTGGCTTGGTTTGTCATGGTCGGCGCCGCGATTCGCTATGTCGTCGCCGATATGGCGTATGCACCGTCAGAGCATCCGCTGCTTGTTGCTGGAGTAGTGATTGCCGCTACCGCCTTAGGGGCGTTTGCGCTACACCGTCATCTGCTGCGTCGGCTGCTGGCGTTTAATCTGCTCGGCTCGGCGGTATTTATACTACTGGCTGGCGTGGCAGGCACCTCGGCGACTGCTCAGGCACTAATTAGTTTAGGGCTGCTAGTCGCTTGGCTGGGTTCAATGCTGGGTGCGCTGTTGATTCGGCAGCTTTTGCATATCGAAGGGGTCGAGGCTTTGGGGCGTGACGGTCGAACTGAAGAGGGCGCCACATGATTTGGCGCTTTGGCCTTTTCGATAGCACCTTTGAACCCCTTCTCCCTACCCACTGGGCGCTGTTAGTTGCGCTTGGCTTACCCCTGCTGCTGGGCATGCTGGCGGCACTATTCCCCCCTAAGCGGGCATGGCCCGTGGTGCTGGCGAGTGTTCCGGTGTTGGCTTCTGGGCTAATGCTGCTATCTGCTTACGATCAAGCGGGACTACTGCGCTGGCATTGGGACATAGCAGGCGTTCAGCTGTCGCTGCGCTTAAACGGGCTGAGCGCGCTGTTGCTATTAATGACTCAGATGATTGGCGTTGCGGCAGCGATCTATACGCCAGGGTATCTGCGCTTAAGCGAAACCGGGCCGTTGGCACGCTGGCTGTGGCCGCTGATGGGCGTAGTGCTGAGTGCGCTTTCGTTAATTTGGTTGGCCACTGACCTGTTGACCCTCTATGCCGGGCTGGAGCTGTTGGGCCTTGCGGCGGTCGGCATGCTGATGCTATCGGGCAAGGTAGCCGCGTTGGTGGCGGGAATGCGCTATTTGCTCTTGGCCCTGATGGGCTCGTTAACCTATTTACTCGGGGTCGCGCTGATTTTGGGCCACTGGGGGCGGTTGGATTTGCAGGGCTTGGCTGAGGTCGTCGAGCCTGGGCCGGTGGCGTGGTTTGCCGCCGCATTGATAGGCGCCGGGCTGGCCTTGAAAGCCGCGCTGTTTCCACTGCATGCCTGGCTGACTCCTGTCCACGAGAATGCCTGGACACCGGTGAGCGCGCTGCATGCGGCGCTGGTGATCAAGGCGTCGCTGTTTATATTGCTGCAGCTGTGGAGCATTCTGCTCCCCGATACGTTCTACGCCCCGCGTGTTATCGCTTGGTTAGGCCTGCTGGCGATTGTATGGGGCGGGTTACTTGCGTGGCGTACCGATTCACTTAAAACCCTGGTCGCTTCTTCTACCGTAGGTCAGCTGGGTTACCTGATGGTGGCTTTTCCGCTACTACTGGGGCCGGATATTGCCCCGCTACCCCGCGCTTTGGCTTGGGAAGGATTCTGGCTGCAGCTAATGGGCCATGCCTTTGCTAAAGCCGCCATGTTTATGGCCGCAGGCAACCTGATACTGGCCACCGGGGAGAGTACGCTCAAAGGCCTGGCCGGTACCAGCCGCCGCTTGCCGCTTTCGCTATTAGTGTTTGGTATTGCCTCCATTACTTTGATGGGGCTGCCGCCCAGCTCGGGGTTTACCGCCAAGTGGATGCTGCTACAGGCGATGGTGATATCCCAGCAGTGGTGGGCGGTGGCCGCGCTTTTAACCGGTACGCTACTCACTGCTGCCTATATATTTCGCATGTTTCGCTACTGCTTTGATGAGACGGACCCACGGCATCGTTATCAACCCTTGGCGCCGGGCATGGATCTGATCGCACTAACGCTTGCTCTGATTGCGTTCGCTCTAGGGTTATTGGCGCATTTCCCGCTGGAATTGATGCATGGAGGTAGCCCATGAACGCCGCCTGGTTACCGCTAACGGCTCTGGCCACTTCGCTATTGGTGGTGGTGATTATCTTTGCGCTGCCGGAAGACGCCCGGCGGCTGCGCACGACGATTAACCTAGCGGCGGCAGTGGTTAAGATTATTCTGGTTACTCTTATGGTCAGGCGGGTCGCCGCGGGGCATGAGGATATTTTTAGCTTTCAAGTGATCGGTGGCGTTGATTTTGTACTGCGCAGCGATGCACTGGGGGTGATGTTTGCTGGACTATCGTCACTGTTGTGGCTATGCACCACCATCTACGCCATTGGCTACTTGGAAGGTTCAGCTAACCGGAAGTGCTTTTTTGGCTTTTTTAGCCTCTGCGTTGCGAGCACGATCGGCATTGCGCTGGCTGATAACCTGTTTACCTTCCTGATTTTCTACGAAATGTTGACGCTCTCCACCTACCCCTTGGTGGTTCACAACGGTACCCAGCAAGCACTCGATGCAGGGCGTGTCTATTTGCGCTACACCTTAAGCGCTGGAGTGGTACTGCTGCTTGGCACCGTGTTGCTATATAGCTTGACCGGGGATCAGTCATTCTCCTCAGAAGAGGGGTTGGGCGACTATTTAAACGATCATCGCGGTTTGCTAACGCTAATATTTGCCCTGCTAGTGGGTGGGTTAGCGGTAAAAACGGCCATGGTACCGCTGCATGGGTGGCTACCCAGGGCGATGGTCGCCCCCGCGCCGGTGAGTGCGCTGCTACACGCGGTAGCGGTGGTGAAGGCGGGGGCTTTCGGGATTCTGCGGGTAGTTTACGACCTGTTTGGCATTGAGCTGAGCGTGGAGCTCGGCGTTATTACCGCGCTAGCGGTAGCTGCCTCATTTACGATTATTTATGGTTCATTAAGGGCCATTGCCCAAGAGGAGCTCAAGCCCCGCCTAGCGTTCTCCACCGTCAGTCAGGTCTCCTATGTCATTCTCGGTATAGGCCTGTTTGGCCCTTTCGGCACCGTCGGTGCTTTAGCGCACTTGCTGCATCAGGGCTTAATGAAGGTCACGCTATTCTTCTGTGCGGGCAACTATGCCGAAGAGCTGGGGATCCATCGTATTGATGAAATGGATGGCGCCGGTAAACGTATGCCGTTGACCAGCATCGCGTTTACTATCGGCGCGTTTGGCATGATTGGCCTTCCGCCCGTTGCGGGGTTTATTACCAAGTGGTACCTCGGCGTTGGCGCGATTCAGGCCGAGATGTACTGGGTCGTCGCCGTGCTAGTGGCGAGCAGTACCCTCAATGCCATGTACTTTTTGCCCATTGTGCACCGCTTGTGGTTCCGTTCAGGGCCCGCCCATGGCAAAGGCAGTTGGCCCAAAGAGCAGCGTCTAGGCCGTTTTGAAACTCATAGTTGGCTGCTGTTACCGATGGTGTTTACCGCCTTGGTGAGTTTGGGGGCCGGGCTGTTTGCCGGGCTCCCCTTTAGCCCCTTGGATTGGGCGACTCGGGTAGCCAACGGGGAGTATCTGCCATGATGACCATGCTGCTTGCCCTGGCGCTACTTTGGCCGCTGGTCGTCATCGGCTGGACGCTATGGAGCGCCTACCGCGCTCCCGCTGCTCATCAAAGCTATTTTTCAGCACTATGGCTAAGCGCCGCTTGGCCAGCGCTGCTGCTAGCCTATGGCGGTGAAGCGCAGTGGACGATGGATGCCTGGATGCTGGGCGGCGAATGGGCGCTTAACTCGCTAAGCCGCCCCTGGCTTGCGTTTACCGCGCTGCTCTGGGGGTTGGCAGCCATCCACGCGAGGGGCTATTTTGCGACGGAACAGGCGAAGGCCCAGGAGGGTGATCAGGATTCTCAGCGACGCCTGTTGCGCTTAGCGCTGCTTTGGCCGCTGACACTGCTGGGCAACGTACTACTGATTATTGCCCAGGATATCGCCAGTTTTTATCTAGGCTTTGCGCTGATGACCTTCGCCGCCTACGCACTGGTAGTGCATAGCGGTACCGCAGAGGCCCGGCTGGGGGCCAAGGCCTATTTGATGTTAGCCGTGGTGGGTGAAGGGCTTATTATAGGCGGCTTTCTATGGGCAGCCGGTGAAGCTGACACATTAACGTTGCAAGGCCTGCGTGAAGGCATTTTAGTCGCAGAGCAAGGCGCATGGATGGCCGCCTTGTTGTGCTTGGGCTTTGGCGTGAAAGCAGGGGTTATTGGCTTACACGTATGGCTACCGTTAGCTCACCCGGTGGCACCGGCCCCTGCCAGCGCGGTGCTTAGCGGCGCGATGATTAAAGCAGGGCTACTGGGCTGGATCAGTGTGCTGCCGTTAGGTGATGAGCAGATTTCAGCTTCCTTAGCCCAGTTTGGCAACATCATGCTAATGGCAGGGCTGGCGGCAGCGTTTGGCGCCGCGCTGTATGGCGTTTTTCAGCGCCACCCTAAAGCCGTTTTAGCCTACTCCAGTATCAGCCAGATGGGCATGATGACCGCTTTGGTGGCCATGGGGTTAGTCGCGCCAGACGTATGGTCGCTGCTGTGGCCAGGCTTGGTACTGTTTGCTGCCCACCACGCGCTGGCTAAAGGCTCACTGTTTATGGGCACCAGTATCAGTGAACATCTCCCCCGGTGGCCGCTGCCGTTGGTCTGGGGTTTGCTGGCACTGCCGGGTATCTCGCTTGCGGGTGCCATTGGGGCGGGCATGATCAGCAAGTGGGGGGTGAAGAGTCCACTCTACGAAATGCACCATGAATCGTTAATCAAACTGCTCAGCTGGGCGGCTGTTGGCACGGCGGCTCTGGTAAGCGTTGCTTTATGGCGTCAGTGGCAGCAGCGCCATAAAGGAGGCAGTAACCGAGAGCAGTGGGGCGCCTGGTTAGTTGCCATAGCGGCAGCGCTGTTCACGCCACTTTGGCTTCCCCTCCCTGCGGGCAGTATTGAGATGCCGCCGCTGAAAGAGTGGTTGGGGATTATGTGGCCATTCCCGGTGGGGGTACTTTTCGCCGGGGTGGGCTGGCTATTAACGCGCCCGCTTAAGGGTAAATCCCTCCCCGCGGGAGATCTATGGTGGCTCTATGCGGGGATTGTCGGCGCTGCATTGGTGCCGATACGTCGACTTGGGCACTGCTGCGCCGAGCTTAAAGCGACAAGCGTGGCAAGCGCACAAAAAACAGAAGAGGTGTTGATGGGCCATTTAACTCGCCTGTTGTCGACGGAGTCCTGGTTGCGTCACCATGTCAGTGGGTTGATGATGTTGCTTGCCGTACTACTTGTGGCACTAATGATGTGGGAAGGTCAGTAATGAGATGGTTGTGTGGACTGTGCTTGTCAGGAGCTTGCTATGGGTAAGCTCCCGCGCGGTCGCCGTGCGCAGGTACCCGGTGATATTCCCCAGCGGGGTTGGCAAGATATTACCTGGCGGGTAGTGCGCGCCGCTCGTCGTAACCGCATTACCATGTTGGCCGCCGGTGTGGCGTTCTACGCCTTGCTGGCACTGTTTCCCACTATCGCGGCGGTCATTTCTCTCTGGGGATTACTGTTTGACCCTTATGAAGCCGGTCAGCAGTTGTATGAAATCAGCCGCTTTATGCCGCCGGATGCTGCCAAGCTGATTGATCAGCAGGCTCAAAAGGTCGTGGAGAGTGCGGAATCGGGTAATTTCCTGGGTGCTTTAGCTGGTCTGCTGATTGCGATGTTTATCGCTTCCAAAGGGGTGGCGGTGTTGGTCATTGGCCTTAACGTGGTGTACGGAGAAACTGAAAAGCGCAGCCTGCTACACCGCAGTACGGTACTGATCGCGCTGACCTTTGGCTTGATTATTATGACGCTGATCTCGTTGGGTTTTATCGCCATCGTGCCAGTAGTCGTCAACTCTTTGGCGATTGATCCTCCATTGAACCAGATCCTTCAGTGGCTACGCTGGCCAGCGCTGTTGGTGGTAATGAGTATGCTAATTGCGCTGCTCTACCGTTACGCCCCTTATCGGCGCTCAGCTCAGTGGAGTTGGTTAAGCTATGGGACGCTGCTGGCGACGGTGATGTGGTTGTTGGGCTCCGGCGGACTTTCGCTCTATGTACGCTACTTTTCTATGTTTAGTGAGCTGTACGGTTCGTTGGGGGCGGTGGTGGCGCTCATGATCTGGTTCTGGCTTTCCGCCTTTGTGGTGCTGTTGGGTGCGGAGATCAACTGTGAGATGGAGCGCCAAACCTTCACCGACACCACCATTGGCGAGGCGCGTCCGTTAGGGGAGCGCGAGGCGTTTGCCGCGGACACCATTGGCGCCCCCCGGCCATGGAAGGACATTGAGGAGAGTAACGATACCTGAGGGTGTAGAAAAGCACCTCCCACCAGCGGTGGGAGGCAGTTGGTTTTAACAAAAGCAGATTTAAAGAAGAAAGCTTAAAGCAGTTCTTCCGCCGCCAGGGCCAAGCGCGAGCGTTCAACACTTTTCAGCGTAATATGCCCGGCATGGGGCCAATCACGGAAGCGCTCCACCACTGCGGCCATGCCGCAGGTGTTGGCGGTAAGGTAGGGGGTGTCAATCTGCCCGACATTGCCCAGGCAGACGATTTTGGTATTGCGCCCCGCCCGTGTTACTAGCGATTTAAGCTGTTTGGGGGTGAAGTTTTGCGCCTCATCAATGATTAAAAAGGTGTCGTTTAGGGTACGACCGCGCATAAAGCTCGGCGAGCGGATTTGTACCCGTGAACCAATCAACTGCCGCGTGGCGCCGTTATCCCAACTGGTTTCTCCCTCCTCGTTGCGCAGCAGGTTATCCATATTGTCGTGGAAGGCACCCATCCACGGTGACATCTTCTCCTCCTCGGTGCCGGGTAGAAAACCAATGTCTTCCCCCATGGGGATTGGCGCGCGGGTAAACACAATACGCTCAAACAGCTTGGCATCCAGGGTTTGCTGAAAGGCGGCGGCCAGGGTCATAAAAGTTTTACCCGTACCGGCATTACCCGCAATGGTAACCAGATCAATATCGGGATCCATGAGTAGATTTAATGTGAAGTTTTGCCGGCTGTCGTGGGCGTGAACGCCCCAAACGCCCGCGTGGTGGCGATAGTTCGTCAGCAATTGCAGGCGCGCCGAAGAGGGCCCCAGTTCACGAACGATTGCTTCGAACTCCGCCCCGTTTTCGCTATCCGAGACCAGCATGCCCACGTGCCAGTGGCGGGGCATAGTGCCGGTGAGTTGGTAGAAAGTGTGGTGATCGAGTCGTTCCACTGTGACATCAACATTCAACGCTTCCCACAGTGAAGCGCCATGCTGGCCAGCGGAGGCGTAGACCTGGGCGCCCTCAATCATGGCGTCGCTGTCGGAGAAGGCGCGATCGTTGAGGTAATCCTCAACGGGCACTTTCAGCGCGGCGGCTTTAACGCGGAGGTTGATATCTTTGGTAATCAGGATGACCGAGGCGTCGGGGCGTTCTTCGCGAAGGCGGCAGGTCTCCGCCAGTATGCGGTTATCGGGGCTATCGTCGAGGGCGTCAAAGAGCTTTAAATCGTTGTAGCATAAAAAGTGCAGGCGTCCTGTGTCGCCGCTGATACGGGGAATCGGAATACCGCGTTGGATCTCATCAAAGGTGACTTGGCTGGTAAGGTCGGAGAGCGTACGGCTGATTTGGCGAGCCGTGCGGGCAATTTCACGTACACCATTTTTGTGCTTATCAAGTTCCTCCAGGACGGTCATGGGGATAACGACATCGTGCTCATCGAAGTGGTAGAGCGCGGTGGGGTCATGAATCAGGACATTGGTGTCCAACACATACAGCCGAGTGGCTTTCTTATCGAGTCGTACCATCGTTGGAATCACTCCTTGGTTGACGGCAACATCGACACTGGCAGGTGCGTATTACGCCCAGATGACACTCGCCAGTGTTCCTCACGTGGCGTGTCCTGGCGGCTCCTTATTTAGCTCTTTGTAATAGCGTGGAAGGCTTTGGTGTTTTTTTCCATAAAAAGATTTCAACGATATGTCAGCAAGTCCTGAGTGTTAGCCTGGTATTCGCCCAGGGCTCAGTTCTGGGAAGCTAAGAAGTGCGCCACTTTGTTTAACAAGGCGGTGGCCACCACGCCGCGGTTATCGCTCTCCACATAGCGGTAATAGTGGCTGTCTAGCACTAGATCGTGATTTAGCGTGCAGAGCGTGCCTGCCTCTAGGGCGCCTTTAACCAGCGGGTAAGGCAGCAGCGCCCAGCCGGTCGCGTTGATGACGGCATCGCGGATCACCTCAAACATGGTTAAACCCAGATAATTACCTGAAAACAGCGCCTCGCTGATCAGCTTGTCATCCTGTACGTAGGTCAAACACACTTGGGTGTACTGGGCCAAGTCGTCGCGGTTAACGCTAGGGAGGCGACTTAAAGGGTGATGGGGCGCTGCCACTAAACGCATGCTGACGGGAGCAAGGTTGGCCGCGTTGGTATCAATGCCTTCAGCGGTATACAGACCGAAGGCAATATCCACCGTTTGGCGCTGCACAAACTGGGTGTGTTCCTGGGGTGGCACTAGGTACACTGAAATCGCGGTTAGCGGAAACTGCTGTTTTAAATCATGCATTACCTGACGCCAAAACACCTCGGGCAGGGCGTCATCACGGGCGATGCCGAGTTGGCTTTCAACGCCCTGCAAATGCTGGTGGCAGTGTTTTTTGATTCGGCTTGCGCTGGTCAGCAGGCGGTAGCAGTCAGGAAGCACGCTATCGCCCACGGCGGTGAGCGTTAGGCTATTGCCCGAACGCTCAAATAGCGCCACGCCCAGGCTATCCTCAAGCGCATTGACGGCGGCACTCAGTGTGCTCCGTTTAAGGCCGGTATGTCTTGCTGCTGCGGCAAAGGAGCCATGCTCGGTGACATCAATAAAGGCCTGTACCTGTTCTGCACGCATAGTCGCCTCGTTTAACGCCTTGAGCGCCAGTTAACTTGGCGCTGAGCGATTCGTGATTGTCATAACTCTTCTCTATTATGGCGCATAATTCGCTTAAAGTGATGGAGTTATCCGCGTGACCCCCTTTGTTGCCGAGCGCCGTGCGCTAAGATTTTCAGCCATTTCAGCCAGCCTATTTGCGTTTGCCGGGCTTACGCTAGGGCTGTCCAGCGGTTCTATAACGATTCTTTTTGACAGCGGCTACTCGCTGCTGAGCCTTGTGCTGGCATCGTTGTCTCTGTTTGCACTTCAGCAGGCGCGTAAACCTGCGGATGAACACTACCCCTTTGGGCGGCTGACGGTAGAGCCGCTTGCAGTGCTGCTCAAAGGCGTAGTGATCGCGATAGTGTGTATCGTGTCATTGGTCTCCGCGCTATGGAGCCTGCTCGATGGTGGGCGGTTGGTCACGCTGGATTTGGCGCTGATGTTTGGTGTGGTCAACGTCACGGGTTGTTTATTAACTTGGTGGTGGCTGGCGCGCTACGCCGGTGTAGCGCGCTCTTCGCTGTTGACCGCCGAGCTACGACAGTGGCAGATGGATACCTGGCTAAGTGCCGCTGTCATGTTGGGGTTTGGGCTTACCTGGGTGTTAACCCAGTCGCCATGGGCCAGCTACGCGCGCTTTGCCGACCCGGTGATGGTGCTGATCATTGCAGGCTACTTCTTGCCCACGCCGGTTCGCATGGTGAAGGGAGCACTGCGTGAGCTGATGTTTGGCGGTTCATGCAGCAGCGTGCGACGCGATGTGGTGGAGGATATAGCTGACTTTGATGTCTCTGCCGACGATGTGCGCCTGGCCCAGGTGGGCAGCTTTTTAATGGTCGATATCCAGCTCGACAAGCAGCAGTTCGACGACGCTCAAGAGATAGTGGAGAGTGTAGAGAAGCGCTGTAAACGGCTAAACCTGCGCCCTATTACCAGTCTAACCTTAGTCGCTGGCTGAGAAGGGTGAAAAAAGATTGACGTTCTGTTACAGGCAGTGCTATTTAGCGCTACCGACAATAGGTGTCGGCTTAATAGTGCTACGTTGAGGGTTGTAAAAACATGCCACTGCGCCGCTGTTTACCCGTACTGCTACTGACCGCACTGGTCGCTGGCTGTGCAAGTTCTACCATTGCGCCAAGTTATACCACCGACAATCCTGATGTTATGCGGATTGGCGGTGAGCGCCCGGCTAATCGCGATGCGAGCGTTGAAAGCGCTGGATCGTTCTGCCTGGAAACCGCCGAACGCTGGAATGAGCATGGCCGTACGCCGGATGGCCAAACGCTATGGGCAAAAGACACCCTGCGTAAAGTGGTGCCTTGCAAGCAGTAGTCGTTAGCAAAACCAAAACCGCCAGCTTCGATAAGCTGGCGGTTTTATATCAAAGAGGATAGTTAATCCTGTTTCTTTTCCGGTTTGCCTTTGCGCTTTGTACTCGCGAAATCTTCTAGCTCCTCCTCGCTCATGGAGTCATACATCTCTTTAGACGAACCATAAAGTTCACTGGGCTTGGTTTCTCCGCGCTTAGCGGATAGTGCCGCGCCCGCCGCTTTCTGTTGCGCCTTGGAGGTTGCTGGCATTGTTGAACTCCTTTCATTTAGCTTCCGTTTACCTACTGCACTATTGAGCATTGCATCTTTAAGCATAGTAGCTGGCGCTCAGCTTTCCATTTATAGCGTGCTAACATTCATGCTCAGCCACCGGTTGACTTCCATTTGCCTGTCGCGCTATTAACCTATCG
Source organism: Vreelandella titanicae (assembly GCF_014697095.1). Taxonomy (NCBI): domain Bacteria; kingdom Pseudomonadati; phylum Pseudomonadota; class Gammaproteobacteria; order Oceanospirillales; family Halomonadaceae; genus Vreelandella; species Vreelandella titanicae. The sequence goes on from NZ_CP059082.1 coordinate 2,555,193, forward strand.
GGCGAAGTGTGCCATTCAGTAAAGTCATCGTATCAACGCTATTAATGAAGAGAACGCCATGACACCGGCTATCAATAGTGCAAAACACGCAGGCATTGCCTTTCAAATCCATGAGTACGATCACGACGCCACCGCGCACTCCTATGGATTGGAGGCGGCTGAAAAACTCGGCGTCGCGGTGGAGCAGGTATTTAAAACCTTAGTGGTCAAGCTGGATGGCAAACAGCTGGCGGTAGGCATTGTGCCGGTGAATGGCCTGCTGGGGTTAAAGCAGATCGCTAAAGCCGCCGGCGCAAAGAAAGCGACCATGGCGGAACCGTCGGAAGTAGAGCGCACAACCGGTTATGTGCTGGGCGGTGTTAGCCCGCTGGGTCAGAAAAAGCGCTTGGCCACTTTTATTGATCATTCTGCCGAAAGCTTTGCCAGTATCTATGTAAGCGCCGGGCGTCGTGGACTTGAAATCGAGCTGGCCCCGGGGGATTTAGCCACGCTGAGTCAGGCTACCTTTGTGCCCCTGGCAACCTGATGTCACTGTGATGGCGGCGCAGCCCCAGGCACTTTCTGGTATGGTGCGGTAATATTTGCGTGTGTCGTTTGTCTTTTAGGCTGCGTGCGCTGTTTTCCGATGGCCATCTACCTGTGGCCCAAGCAAGGTAATATCGTGTCTGACTCCTCTTTCTCCTCGTTAGCGTTGCCAAAAGCTCTGCTGAGCAACCTTGCGTCCCTTGGCTACCACGAAATGTCGCCGGTGCAGGCAGAGAGCCTGCCGCCGATGCTGGCCGGGCGCGATGTGCTGGCGCAGGCGAAAACCGGTTCAGGCAAAACGGCGGCGTTTGGTTTGGCACTGCTGGCTAAATTGAGAGTCGAGAGCTTTGCGGTGCAAGGCCTAGTGCTGTGTCCTACCCGGGAGCTCGCTGACCAGGTGGCTGAAGAGCTGCGCCGTTTAGCCCGCGGCATGGCCAATGTAAAAATACTGACCCTCTGCGGCGGTGCACCCTTTGGCCCGCAGCTCGGCTCTTTGGAGCACGGGGCACACATTGTCGTAGGCACACCAGGGCGTATTGACGAGCACTTGCGCAAAGGCTCGCTCACTCTGGAATCCCTCGCGATGCTGGTGTTAGATGAAGCGGATCGCATGCTGGATATGGGCTTCCAGGCAACCATTGATGACATCATTGCCGAGACCCCAACTGACCGTCAAACGCTGCTGTTCAGCGCGACCTTCCCAGACGAGCAGACATCGGGCGGTCTAACCGAGATGACCCGTGGCGTCATGCGTGAACCGGTGATGGTGAAAATCGCCGAGGTGCACGACGCCACGACGATTCAACAGCACTTCTACAGTGTCGCCAATGAAGAGGCGCGATTTGACGCCCTGCGCCAACTGCTGCTGGTCTATCGGCCCGCGACCAGCGTGGTATTCTGCAACACTAAACGCGAAACCCAGGCAGTGGCTGAGCAACTGACCGATGCTGGTTTTAGCGCCGTGGCGCTCAATGGCGATTTAGAGCAGAAGGATCGTGATCGCATTCTGATTCTGTTCTCTAATCAGAGTGCGTCTATTCTGGTGGCCACGGACGTTGCCGCCCGCGGCCTTGATATTGCCCAGCTGGACGCGGTATTTAACTACCAAATTGCCCGCGAGCTTGATGTTCACGTGCACCGGGTAGGTCGCACCGGGCGTGCCGGGGCCAGTGGCATTGCCTGTACGCTGGTAACCCCTAAAGAGAGTTACCGGCTGGAGCGACTGGAAGGGTTGCTGGAGCAGGCGATTAAAACTGAGCCCTTGCCTAAACCGCAGCACTCGGTGCCGTTCGAGCCGCTAATGGCGACATTGCAGTTAGCCGGTGGCAAAAAAGACAAGCTGCGCCCCGGCGATATTCTTGGCGCACTGACCAGTGAAGGCGGCTTGCGCGGCGATCAAGTGGGTAAAATTAAAGTGCTCGCCCGCAGTGCCTATGTGGCCGTTGACCGCGATGTGATTCAGCAGGCTCAGGCCAAGCTCGAGCGTGATAAATTAAAAGGGCGGGCTTTCCGTGTTCGCCGTATCCGTTATTGAACGCGTACCAAAGAGGAGCCGACGCAGCTAACCATGAAAATCCCTAAGCGATTACAACCCCTGGTCGATGATGGAATGATCGACGAGGTGTTGGTGCAGTTAATGAGTGGCAAGGAAGCGCAGGTCTACGTGGTGCGCTGCGGTGAAGAAGTACGCTGTGCCAAGGTATTTAAGGAGGCCAAACAGCGTAGCTTTAAACAGGCCGTTCAATATCAAGAGGGGCGTAAAGAGCGCAACAGCCGCCGTTCACGGGCGATGGCCAAAAAAACCCGTTACGGCCAGAAAGAGCAGGAGCAGGCGTGGCTGAATGCCGAAGTCGACGCGCTCTACCGTCTTGCCTCGGCGGGTGTGCGGGTACCTGAGCCTCATGGCTTTGTGGACGGCGTACTGTTGATGGAGATGATCAGCGACGCCGAAGGCAACGTCGCGCCGCGCTTGGACGAAGTCACGCTTACCCCAGAGCAGGCCGAGACCTACTACGCCAAGGTTATTCAAGACGTGGTTAAGATGCTGTGCGCGGGCCTGATTCACGGCGATTTGTCGGAATTTAACGTGCTGGTCGATGCCTCTGGCCCGGTGATTATCGATCTGCCCCAGGCCGTTGACGCTGCCGGTAATAACAGCGCGGCCGCGATGCTGTATCGCGATGTGGATAACATGCGCAATTACTTCGGCCAGTTCGCGCCAGAGCTTCTGAATACCGAATATGGCAGAGAGATGTGGGCGCTGTATGAAACCGGTGAACTGCATCCGGATAGCAAGCTCACCGGCCACTTCGATGCCGATACCCATATTGCTAACGTCGATGAGTTGATGGAAGTCATCGACGATGCCAAAGAGGAAGAGGCGGAACGCCAGGCGCGTATGCGCGACGATGATGACGACGGCGAGATTCCGCAGCCTTACTGAAAAGCCTCAATAAAGCTGGCTCCTCTCGTTTGATAGCAAAGTGAGGAGCCAGGTTCGAGCTTTTGCCTGCTTTTAAGATTTAACCCAGTAGTTCATTCGCTTGCTTGACCACATTGTCGACGGTAAAGCCGAAGTGCTTGAACAGATCCCCCGCTGGTGCGGATTCACCGTAGGTGGTCATGCCGATCACGCGGCCGTCAAGACCCACATACTTGTACCAGTAGTCGGCATGGGCGGCTTCGATGGCGATACGCTTGGTGACCGCCTTAGGCAGTACGCTCTCACGGTACTCGGCGTCCTGGCCGTTAAAGCGATAGGCCGAAGGCATGGAGACCACGCGTACCGCTTTGCCTTGCTGCTCGAGCTCGGCGGCGGCGTCCATGGCCAGGCCGACTTCAGAACCAGTGGCAATCAGAATCAACTCCGGCTTTTTGGGCGTGCCTTCGCTATCTTTCAGAACCGGGTCTTTAAGAACATAAGCCCCGTTTTGAATCGCTGCCAACTGCGCCTTCGTGCGCTGCTGGTGAGGCAGGTTCTGGCGTGACAGTACGAGCGCCGTGGGGCCGGAGTGACGCTTGATGGCCGCATCCCAGGCGGCGGCGGTTTCCACCGCATCACAGGGGCGCCAGGTATTGAGGTTCGGCGTGGTACGCAGGCTGGTGAGCTGCTCAATGGGCTGGTGAGTCGGGCCATCTTCACCCAGGCCGATGGAGTCATGGGTAAACACGTAAATCACCTGCTGGCCCATCAGAGACGCCATGCGGATCGAGTTACGCATGTACTCCATAAAGATCAGGAAGGTTGCACCGTAAGGTACCAGACCGCCGTGCAGGGCGATGCCGTTCATGACCGCCCCCATGCCAAACTCACGGACACCGTAGTGCAGGTAGTTGCCGCTGGCGTCTTCCGGGGTGATCGCTTTGGCGCCTTTCCAGAAGGTCAGGTTAGACGGCGCCAGGTCGGCACTGCCGCCCAGCAGTTCCGGCATTTGCGGGCCGATCACATTGAGTGCTTCAAACGAGGCTTTGCGTGACGCAATGGTCTCGCCGCGCTCTTGGGCCTGCTCGATCAAGGCTTCGGTGGGCAGTTCCGCGGGCAACTGACGTTTCATCCGGCGGGTGAACTCCCGCGCTTCTGTGGGGAAGGCTTCCGCGTAGCGGGCAAACCGCGCGTCCCACGCCTGCTGAGCCGCTTTGCCCGCTTCACGGGCATCCCAGGCGGAGTAGATCGGCTCGGGAATATGGAAGGGCGCATGGGGCCAGTCGAGCTGAGTGCGCGCCAGAGCCACTTCGTCATCGCCTAAGGGGGCGCCGTGGGCGTCTTCCTTGCCCTGCTTGTTGGGGGCACCAAAGCCAATGATGGTCTTGCAGATAATCAGGCTCGGCTTATCGTCGTGGCTCTTGGCCAGCTCAATAGCGGCTTTAACCTCTTCAGGCTTGTGGCCATCCACATTGGGCACCACGTGCCAGCCGTAAGCTTCAAAACGCTTGGCGGTATCGTCGGTGAACCAGCCTTCCACTTCGCCATCGATAGAGATGCCGTTGTCGTCATAAAGGGCGATCAATTTACCCAACTGCTGGGTACCGGCCAGCGAGGCCGCTTCGTGGGAGATACCTTCCATTAAGCAGCCGTCACCCAGGAAACACCAGGTGTGGTGATCGACGATGGTGTGACCGGGACGGTTAAACTGCGCCGCCAGGGTTTTTTCCGCGATGGCAAAACCCACGGCGTTAGCAAAGCCCTGACCCAGCGGGCCAGTGGTGGTCTCAATGCCCGGCGCGTAGCCGAATTCCGGGTGGCCCGCGGTGGGCGAATGCAGCTGGCGGAAATTCTGCAGCTGTTCCAGGCTCAGCTCGTAGCCGCTGAGGTGGAGCAGCGAGTAAAGCAGCATGGAGCCGTGGCCATTGGAGAGCACAAAGCGGTCACGATCGGCCCACTTGGGGTCTTCGGGGTTGTGCTTGAGGTAGTCATTCCATAGCACCTCGGCGATATCAGCCATACCCATGGGGGCGCCCGGGTGGCCGGATTTGGCCTTCTGAACGGCATCCATGGACAGGGCGCGAATGGCATTGGCCAGCTCAAAACGGTTATTCATAGCAGTGATACCTTAGTTGTTATATTGAGTAGCGTGTCGTTAGGCGCGAGCAGTCAAGCGTTGAGCAATCAGCGACTCTAATGTTTGTTGGTCGCTGGCGAAGCGTCGGATCCCGTCAGCCAGCATCTCGTTGGCCATTGCATCTTGGTTATGCTGCCAACGAAAGCCAGCTTCTGATAGCGGTGTGAATGCTTTACGAGTGACGGTTTTCTGCTGGATTTTTGAGGCCACCTCTCCTTCCATGCTATCAAGCTGTTCTAGCAGTGCGGGAGAGATGGTCAGGCGATGGCAGCCCGCCAACGCTAATACTTGATCGGTGGTACGAAAACTTGCCCCCATGACGACAGTGTCATAATGACCAGCGGCAGCCCTCTCGCAAATCCCCTTTACAAATAGCACGCCAGGGTCTTCTTCTGGTGTGAACTGTTCACCTGTTGTCTTTTGATACCAATCGCTAACGCGGCCAACGAAGGGCGATATCAGGTACACCCCAGCATCAAAGCAGGCCTGTGCCTGAGCATCGCTGAACAAGAGCGTTAAGTTGCAGTTGATGCCTTCACGCTCTAATTGCTGAGCCGCACGGATCCCTTCCCAGGTAGACGCGAGCTTGATCAGCACACGGCTGCGGTTAATGCCCATTTTTTCGTAGCGCTCAATCAGTTCGTAGGCCTTGTGAATACTGGCTTGGGTATTAAAAGAGAGGTGTGCGGACACTTCTGTCGATATTCGTCCAGGTACCACATTGGCAATTTGCCCGCCAATCGCAACCGAAAGTTGGTCAACTATTCGGCTCAGGTCGCTCTCATCACTACATGATTCAGCAAGCACCTTGTCGATCAACTCTTGATAACGAGGCAGTTCGAAGGCCTTGAGAATCAATGAGGGGTTAGTGGTAGCGTCCTGCGGTTGATAGCGCTTTATGGCATCCAAGTCGCCCGTGTCGGCCACGACCAGTGAGTGTTCGCGTAATCCATCCAGAAGCGACATTGCCTACTCTCCTTAAAAATGAACATTCTGTGTTCAAATGATTGTCCATTTAGACCGATTTAGTCAAATCAGCGTGCCACTGAAATCGATTTTAAGGTCATTGAACAAAGTATAGTGCTTGGTAGATAATGCTTTATATCCATATAATTCTTTTATTATCAATATATTATTGATTGTTTCTTGGTTTTTATCCTGAATCCTCCAAAAAAATACAACTAGATCTTATGATCGGTGTGTTTACAAATGCTCGGTTAGTGATAGATTGAATAGCGTCAGTAGACGGCTGGCAACTGCGTGGTGGTTTTCATCGTTGTTAGTCGTCCGCGTTTCTATTTCCTAGAAAGGGAGAGCATGAATGTCTAGTGCGACGTCTTCTCTCAGAGTCGCCATTGGCGGTGATGAGGCCGCTTACGACTTGAAAGAGATTCTCATTGGTTATATCCGAGAGTTAGGCTACGAGGTTGAAGATTTTGGCACTTTTAATGCCCAGCCGGTGCTGTACCCCGATGTTGCCTTTGAGGTGGCTACGGCGATTAAGGAGGGGCGCTTCGATCGTGCAGTACTGGTATGCGGCACGGGAATCGGAGTGGCTATTTCTGCCAATAAGGTGCCCGGTATCCGCGCTGCGCAGGCGCACGATACTTACTCAGCAGCAAAGGCGCGCACCAGTAATAATGCACAGATTGTCACGCTGGGATCCAGAGTGATTGGGCCAGAGTTGGCTAAATCAATAGTGGCAACCTTTTTGGGCAGCAACTTTTCGGGTGGAAATTCCGAATTAAAAATAGCAAAGATTGACGAATATGAGTCTCGATTGAATACTCCGTAACCGTGGTATCGCTCATATTCGTCGACGCTGATTAATAACAACAGCATGCAAGCTGTGATCACGCAGTTTGGCCTCACTCCAGAGGATATAATAATGACACGCCTATTTAATGATCCAAATGATTTCCCTGAAGAAGCTCGTTTAGGTTTAGTAGCTGCTCATCGCGATAAGCTGATGGCTGTGCCGGGAGGTGTCGTACGCAGTACGCGCAGCCAGCCAGATAGTGTTGCGGTCGTGGTTGGTGGTGGTAGCGGCCATTACCCCACCTTTGCGGGGTTGGTAGGGCAAGGGTTGGCCCATGGGGCGGTCATGGGAAATCTGTTTTGCTCGCCTTCTGCACAGCAAGTTTATTCCGTCGCCAAAGCCGCCAACAACGGCGGTGGTGTGCTGCTCTCTTTTGGGAATTATGCGGGGGACGTGCTGCATTTTGGTGAGGCGCGCGAGCGTTTGATTGCGGACGGTATTCCCTGTGAAATCGTGCTGGTCACTGATGATGTCGCCAGTGCACCCTTGGCGGAGATTGATAAGCGCCGGGGCATCGCAGGTGATCTAACCGTTTTCAAGGCCGCCGCCGCTGCAGCAGAAAAGGGATTATCACTGGAAGAAGTAGTTCAAGTGGCGAAAGAGGCAAATCGCTGCACGCGCTCTTTTGGAGTGGCGTTTGAGGGATGCACGTTACCGGGTGCAGCCGATTCGCTCTTTCATGTGCCCGAAGGCAGGATGGCCATAGGGCTGGGGATTCACGGCGAGCCGGGTATTAGTGAGACGGATATTCCTTCCGCAGATGGCTTGGCAGAAATCCTCGTTGCCCGATTATTGGAAGAAGTTCCTGACGGTATCAGACTCCAAGGAGCTCGGGTGGCACCGATACTCAATGGCCTGGGTACTATTAAGTATGAAGAGCTGTTCGTTATTTATCGCAAGGTTGACGAGTTGCTGCAGGAAGCTGGATTAAGCATTGTGGAGCCTGATGTGGGCGAGCTGGTGACCAGTCTTGATATGGCCGGGGTTTCGCTGACGTTGTTCTGGCTTGATAAAGACATGGAGCCGCTGTGGACCGCCGCTGCGGATGCGCCGGGCTATCGAAAAGGCAGCGTGACGCCAGCGCAGGCGCTGGATCCTGCCGAGGTAGAGGTGGTGACGCAAGATGAGATTCCCGAGGCTAGCGATGCCTCGCGAAAATTAGCGTGCGGCGTCGTTGAATCGCTCGAAGTGCTCGCAAATACGGTCAATGAAAACTGCGAGATGCTGGGCCAGATTGATGCTGTGGCTGGGGATGGTGATCACGGTATTGGTATGCAGCGGGGCAGCAGGGCTGCGCTTGAAGCGGCCAAAGAGGCTCTTGATGGCGGCGCGGGCGCGGAGACAGTGCTGCAGTGGGCTGGGCAGCGCTGGTCAGACGAAGCGGGCGGTACCTCTGGTGCTATCTGGCGGGTTATCTTAAAAGCGATGGGGGAGTCGCTTGGTAATGAGAAGCCGTTATCAGGACAGCGTCTTGCTGCTGGCGTGGTCAATGCTCGCCAGCAAGTCATGGCATTTGGTAAGGCTGAATTGGGCGATAAAACGCTTGTCGACGTGCTGGTGCCTTTTGCCGATGCCCTGTCGTGGGAGGCTGAGAAAGGCCAGGGAGCTTTGGCTTGCTGGGAATCCGCTGCACGCATAGCGAGTGAGGCTGCTGAGGCTACCAGGCAATTAATTCCCCGTGTTGGCCGCGCACGCCCATTGGCTGAAAAAAGCGTGGGTACGCCTGATGCCGGCTCTGTTTCATTGGCGCTGATTATTCAGGCGCTGATTCCTGTGTTGAAAAAGTGTCAAGCAAGCTGACATGATACATGCCCTTCAATAACCCCTGGATGCCGAGGATGAATGGTCAAGACGCTGCAGATATAGACTTAATGACAGAGATTTCAACGCTCTACTATGTGCAGGGGGAGACGCAGGAAGCGATCGCAAATAGGCTCGGGCATTCGCGTGTGCGAATAGGGCGGCTGCTCAAGCGTGCCCAGGCAGAAGGAATTGTCGATGTCCGAGTGCGCCTGCATCCCGCCGTTAGTGTTGAGATTGAGCAGGAGCTCAAACGGCGCTTTGGCCTGAAGCGAGCGTTGATTGCTCTGGATAATGCCGACCCGGATGTGCAGCGCTCGTCAGTCGCTAGCCTAGTGGCAGACCATCTGTCGCGTAGTTTGACCGATGGCCAGATCGTAGCCGTTGGCATGGGTCGTAACGTGGCCGCCGTGGCGGATAACGTTTTCCTGGCGGAGTCGTTGAAGGTTTCATTTGTGTGCGCAATTGGTGGCTCGCTGCGCGCAGGCGAGCATATGAATCCCGATCATATTTGTCGACGTTTGGCGAGTAGGTTTGGAGGTGATAGTGAGACGCTTTATGCCCCTGCGCTGGTACAGAGCGGTGAACTTAGGGATGCATTGTATGAAAACTCTACCGTGCGCCAGACGCTAGACCGGGCTCGCCGTGCGGATACCGCTTTGATTGGCGTGGGTGACGTAAGTGAAGACAGTAATATGGTGCGTATGGGGTGGTTTTCGGCCCAGGAAATTGCAGAAGCACGGCTCTCTGGAACCGTGGGCGATATGATGGGCTATGACTTTATCGATATCCATGGGAAGCCTTCCGCAACGCAGATGCAGGGGCGTGTGGTGGGACTTAATATACAGGATCTCACGCGTATTCCAGACGTTATTGCTATCGCCAGTGAAAATACTAAAGCGGTTGGGATACTGGGGGCGCTGCGTACCGGGGTTATCGATACCTTGGCGACTAGTGTCACTAACGCGCACACCATTCTGCGTCTCGATGAAGCGACTACCGGGTAAGTGCGCGCTTGATTTGTATTCAAAATCTAGGATTTCTCGGCACCTTACGCTTAGGTCGGCCCAACTTCCTCTGTTGCATTTATTGGCTTTTCTTGGGCATGTGGGCACTCTTTGGCATGCTTGGTTTCCCCCTTGTCCCTCGCTCCGATGTCAGTGATATTTGGCGGGTGCTTGTACATTTGTACGATGCTGGAACATATAGCATGGCTTTAAGTGATGCTTTCGCATGGCCGTAATAATAAATAGTTTCCATTTTTAAAATTTAAATATAAAAAACAGCCAATTATGCTATTGGTCTAAAGTATAAGATTAGAAAATTCCATTATGGATTGACTCAGCTATGCTTAAAGCAGTTAATTCATATGTACACAACAAGATCTTTTGTAAAGCGTGCGCCGCTAGCCAAGCAATACAAGATATATTAGGAGTGAGTAATGCATAACGCCGATAACAACAATCACACCGAACTGCCTCTGACCATGCAAGCCGTCGTAGCCTACGCGCCTGGTGATTATCGTCTTGAAGAGGTGGGCGTGCCGAAGGTGGGAGAGGGTGAAGTCCTGATAAAGGTTGAAGCGTGCGGAATCTGCGCAGGCGATCTCAAAGCCTATGAAGGCGCCCCCAGCTTTTGGGGAGACGAAACCCAGCCCGCTTATATCAAAGCACCGATGATTCCAGGCCATGAGTTTATTGGTCATGTGATGGCTTTAGGAGAGGGCGTTAAAAACCTTGAGGTCGGTGATCGCGTTATTTCCGAGCAAATCGTGCCTTGCTGGGAGTGCCGTTTCTGTAACCGTGGGCAGTACTGGATGTGCGAAAAGCACGATGTGTATGGATTTCAGCACAACGTAAATGGCGGTATGGCTGAATATATGGTCTTTCCCAAAGAAGCCATTAATCACAAGTTGCCAGATGAGATTCCGATGGAGAAAGCGGTTCTTATTGAACCCTATGCTTGTTCGTTACATGCCGTTAAGCGTGCGCAGATTGAACTGGGAGATGTGGTTGTCCTCTCCGGGGCAGGCACCTTAGGGCTAGGAATGATCGGTGCGATCAAAAAGTCCGGGCCTTCCAAGCTGGTCGTACTGGATCTCAATAACAAGCGCTTAGAACTTGCTAAACAGTTTGGTGCTGACATTGTCCTGAATCCCGCTGAAGTCGATGTTATTGACTACGTTAAAGGCATAACGGAAGGCTATGGTTGCGATATCTATATTGAGGCGAGCGGTGCGGTACAGTCGGTAGAGCAAGGTCTTTATATGATCCGTAAATTGGGTCGCTTTGTCGAATTTAGTGTATTCAAAGAGCCAGTGACTGTTGACTGGAGCATTATTAGCGATCGTAAAGAGCTGGATGTACTGGGTGCGCATCTAGGCCCTTATTGTTACCCACCTGTCATTGAAGGCATTGGTAATGGTGATTTCCCAACGGACCATGTGGTGACCCATAAGCTGCCGTTAGCCGAATTTCATCAAGGGCTAGATCTAATGCGCAATGACCCTAACGCGTTAAAGGTTGTGCTTATACCTGGCGGGAAGTAGGTAGTGGAAGTTTCTTATTTATAACTTATTTATAACTTATTTATAACTACAATGATAACCGGAGTGATTATGTCGGCGACATTAAATTCGGTGCCCGGTGATAAGCGTATCAGGGCCTATGTGGCAGCTGCTTTTGCTTTAGCGCTGGTTGCACTCATGGCGCTTGATACTAAAGTCATTAGTCTTACTGAACTTGAGAGCGCGGTGGGGTTTTCACCACAGCAATTTGCTCAGGAAACATTTCCAGAGATCCAAGCGTATGTCGAGAATAACGCTGTAAATGCATCGGTATTGGCGCCAGAGGTTCTCCAGGATGCCGGAGCGGCAGGTGAGAAATACGGCGTCGCTGCCGGCATTGGCCATATTGTGCCGGTCTCTTTATCCGGAGTTGCTGTAGAAAGCCGGGGGGGCGTTTACACCCTAGAGGTTGCCGATGTGCCTTCAGATATCGTCATTCGTGTGCAAACAGGCCCAGCCATTAATGGCACTACGCTGAGAGATACAACCGGCAATATTCAATTTGGCGACTTTACCAATCAGATTGAGTACCAAGATGTCGGCGCAGCGCTCAATGATGAAATGAAGCGTCAAGTGCTTGCGGATATTTCCGGACAAGAGTTAACCGGAAAAACGTTAGAGGTAGTTGGCTCTTTTACCATGATAAATCCCAAAAACTGGCTAATTACGCCGGTGAGTATAGCGATCATTGAGTGAGGGGCGGCTATGAGTATCGATACATCAACAGTGGAAGTGGCTCCGGTGATTCTTTCTGCACGCAATATCGAAAAGCGTTTCGGTGCCGTGCAAGCCCTCAAAGAAGTGAACTTCGATATATATCGAGGACAGGTGACAACGCTCTTTGGCGAAAATGGAGCGGGTAAATCTACGCTGATGAAAATTTTGTCTGGTGTCATTGCTCAGACGGCTGGGGAGATTGTATTGGAAGGAGAGAGCGTCAGCTTTTCTTCACCGTCGGATGCTGAAGCGCTGGGGATTACCATTATTCATCAGGAGTTGAGCTTGGCCCCTAACCTGAATGTGCGTGACAACATTTTTATGGGGCGTGAGCTGACTAAAGGAAGAGGCAGCGTCGACTATAAAGAAGAGGCACGTCAGGCTGAATTGTTAATGGAGGAGCTGGATGAACCGATCCACCCTCTTACCCTGGTCGAAGATCTACGGGTGGGGCAGCAACAAATCGTTGAAATCGCGAGAGCGCTGTCTAAGAACTCTCGCATTTTGATTATGGATGAACCGACTTCCGCATTGAGTGCCACGGAAGTCGAGACGTTATTCAAAGTCGTCCAGGATCTCAAAAACAAGGGTGTGTCGATTGTTTATATTTCTCACCATTTGGAGGAGGCGCTGCAGATTACCGATCATGCCGTTGTTCTCCGTGATGGGGTCATGACTGCTTATGCCCCACGTAGTGATATCGACCTGCAGTGGATCGTCAGGCATATGGTAGGAGAGAGTTTCGACCTTGGCTCACCGCCCACAGGGTATGAGCAGGGCTCCACCGCGCTCTCTATTCAGAACCTTTACATAAGCGACGATAAAGTGGCAGGTCGCTATGTTGTTGAGGATCTTTCTCTTGATGTGCGCGCAGGCGAGATTGTCTGCATTTATGGGCTAATGGGCGCTGGAAGAACTGAGTTATTGGAGTGTGTGGCAGGGCGAACCCGGCAGTCCAAGGGAGATATCTTGCTCAACTCAACTGACGTATCCCATTACAACATTGCACAGCGAATCGAGAGAGGGTTGGTGTTAGTGCCTGAGGATCGCCAGCGTGATGGGTTAGTACCCACCCTGTCAGTCGGTAGAAATCTGTCGCTAGCCAGTATTCATGCGTTTACTCGCAAGGGGCTTACTTCTTCCAGCTTGGAGGCAGAAATGATTAATTCAGCTATCGATAAGGTGCACATTAAAACAGACGGCGGGGAGGCTTCCATTGGTTCATTGTCTGGCGGTAACCAGCAAAAAGTGGTGATCGGTAAGATGTTGGCTACCCATCCAGACGTCATCATACTTGATGAGCCAAGCCGTGGTATCGACGTGGGTGCCAAGGCCGAAGTGTTCAAGTTATTGAGCCAAGGGGCTCGGCGGGGGTTGGCGGTTGTCTTTACAACATCTGAAGTGAGCGAGTGCTTGAGTATTCCACACAGAGTGCTGGTGATGAGCAAAGGACGGATCTCCGCTGAATTCAAACCGGGTGTAACGAAAGATGAAATTATGGCTGCTTCGGGCGAATCAGTTGCTGCATGATTATTCAATCGGATAGGTAATGACTATGTCTCATCACAACAATAACGCGTTACAAGTTGAAAAAGACAGTATCGATATCGTCAAGATTTTGCTGGAAGGTAGGGCTTTTTTTGCATTAATCGTGATCATTATTGTCTTTTCCATACTCTCGCCTGTTTATTTTTCAACGGGTAATTTTTTAACCATGTCTTCGCATGTGGCTGTTTTTGGCTTGCTAGGCATTGGCATGCTGTTTGTCATTCTGACTGGCGGTATCGATTTATCGGTTGGCTCTACGTTGGCACTTTGCGGAGTGTTCGCGGGTATGTTGTTAGAAGGGGTGGAGATTGAAGCGTTTAATTTGGCTTTCTTTCCTTCAGTGTGGGTCGTCGTGGTCCTTACCTGCTTACTGGGCGGCCTCGTGGGGGCTATCAATGGCGTATTAGTTGCCTACTTCAAAGTGCCTGCTTTCGTGGCCACACTGGGCATGTTGTATGTCGCGCGTGGAGCCGCACTGCTGCTAACCGATGGGTTAACGTTCAATAGTTTAAGTGGTGACCCTACATTAGGTAATACTGGGTTTGAATGGCTTGGGTTTAATAAACTATTCGGTATACCTGTAGGTGTTTTGATTCTCTTTTGTGCTGCGGTTATTTGCATGTTGGCGCTCAGTCGTACGCCGTTTGGCCGGTGGATTTACTCTACCGGTGGCAATGCGCGTGCTGCAGAGCTATCAGGGGTGCCCGTCAATCGCGTTAAGCTCTCCGTCTACATTATTTCCGGCGTGTGCGCAGCCCTGGCTGGGATTGTGCTTGCCTCACAGTTGACCTCTGCTGGGCCTACGGCAGGTACTACCTATGAGCTGACAGCGATTGCTGCTGTTGTTATCGGTGGCGCCTCACTGATGGGGGGACGTGGCACGGTTCGAAATACTTTATTGGGCGCATTTGTAATTGGCTTTCTCGCCGACGGTCTGGTCATCATCGGTGTGTCTGCTTATTGGCAAATGGTCTTCACGGGTAGCGTGATTGTCTTTGCTGTCATGTTAAATAATGTCCAATACAGTGCTAAACACAAGTCCTCTCAACAAGCCGAGAAAACGACAGAAAGTAAGCGTGAAGGTTCTAGAGCAAGTGCTACTTAACGTAGCATTGCTTAGAAGTGTGGCCTGCTCAGGTCTACCGATTCAAAGACCAACAATCATAACTATGAGGTAATAATCATGCTTCCAAAAAGTAAAAAAGTGCTTTTTACAGCTCTCGCCAGTGTCTCGATGCTCTTTAGTAGCTCTATAGTTGCTCAGGACAAGGGACTGATCTCAATTATTGTCAATGATATGTCAAACCCCTATTGGCAAACGGAAGGAACAATTGCTGAGCGTACAGCAGAAGAATTGGGCTATGATGCAAATGTAAGTTCCCATGTGGGTGACACCAACACTGAAAGCAATCAGGTCGATACGGCAATTACCAATGGGGCTAAAGCAATCATTCTCGACCCTGCTAATGCGGACGGTTCCATTGGCGCTGTGCGAAGAGCAATCGAGGCGGGAATTCCGGTATTTATTATTAACGCTGAGATTAACCAGCAGGGATTGGCCAAAGCGCAACTGGTTTCCAATAATGCGCAAGGAGCCGCGTTAGGAGCGCAACAGTGGGCAATGCAACTAGATGGCGAGGGATCCTATATAGAGTTAAAGGGACCCCCTTCTGATAATAATGCTGCGACAAGATCCAATGGCTATGAGACGGTGCTTAGCCAATACCCCGATCTTAGCCTTGCTGCGTCTGACATCGCTAACTGGGATCGGACGGAAGGGCGCAATAAAATGCAGAGCATGCTCCGTTCTCATCCTGATATTCGAGGCGTCATTAGTGGTAACGACGAAATGGCCTTAGGTGCCATTGTGGCTCTAAAACAGGAGGGGCGGCTAGACGATGTAATAGTAGGTGGTTTTGACGGTTCACCAGATGCTGTTGATGCGGTTCGCTCGGGTGAACTGGCCTATACCGTTCTACAGCCGGTGGCCGTATTTGCAGAACATGCAGTAAAAATTGCTGATCATTATATTAATACCGGAGAAACAGGGTTGGATAGTGAAAAACAGCTTTATGACTGTTTCCTTATTACTCAAGATAATGTAGATAGCTATACCTCCCCCTTTGTGTTGGAATAATAGGTTTTAGAAGAGTAAGCGTTAGAAGAGTAGGTGTTAGAGGAACTTGCCTAGAGGCCAGTCAGCTTTAAAGCTGGCTGGCTTTTTGAATAAGAGGGGGTGTCAATGATCTTTAATTTTGGTTCCATCAATATCGATTATACTTACCGTGTACCCTATTTTGTCCGCCCTGGCGAAACCTTGGAAAGCGGTGATTATAATATTGGGTTAGGTGGAAAAGGCGTCAATCAGTCACTGGCAATAGCGCGTGCCAAAGGAAGGGTGAGTCACTGGGGGCGAGTTTCATCGATAGATGCCTGGGTGACCAGTGAGCTTGAGTCTGCGGGTGTTGGTGTGAAAGATGT
This sequence comes from Vreelandella titanicae, assembly GCF_014697095.1. NCBI lineage: Bacteria > Pseudomonadati > Pseudomonadota > Gammaproteobacteria > Oceanospirillales > Halomonadaceae > Vreelandella > Vreelandella titanicae. The sequence goes on from NZ_CP059082.1 coordinate 2,571,208, forward strand.
CGAATTGACCTCAGAGCCAAGTGGGCATGCCATTATTCAAATTGACGCACTGGGTGAAAACGCTATTCTTTTGTTCTCTGGCGCCAATCATGGTTTTACGCAGGAGAAAATGACGGCTCTTATTGCGCACACCGCTCCTGGCGACACAATACTTATTCAGAACGAATGTAACGGGCTTGATCAGCTTATTCCATTAGCAGTGAGCCACGGCTGCAAGGTGATATTTAACCCAGCACCAATGACCTCGAAGGTATCATCACTCCCTCTAGACCAATGTGAACTGCTTTTTTTTAACCGTACAGAGGCCGCCGCTTTATTAGAGATGCCGGTAGAGTCGAGCGCCGCAGATTTGCTAAGGCGTTGTAAAGAATCGCTTGGCGATGTCGAGGTGGTTCTTACCCTAGGTAGCGAGGGGGCTTGGTATCAGCGCAGCAGTGAGACTCTTTTTCAATCGGCTTTAAAGGTAAAGGCCATCGATACAACGGCCGCAGGCGATACCTTTGTGGGTTACTTCCTTGCCGCTAGGCAAGCTGGCCTAAAGCCTTCACAGTGTTTGCAAAGAGCAACAGCGGCGGCTGCCCTGGCGGTTCAAAAACGCGGCGCTGCCAGTAGTATTCCAATGGCGGAAGAGGTTGATAGATTGATGTGTCAACAAGAAGCGCTATAGAGTGCGGCAGCGATTTGTTTTCAGCATTATCTTAATCACTTTATCTTAGCGTCTTCAGAAGGCCGGCGGCAGTGACGCCCCGGCCACTAAGGACCATATCCGAATCAGGATCCTCCGAAATCAGCGGATTGTTCACGCCATAGTGCCGCCTCGTGGCGTAGGGTGCTGGCGAGCAGTGCGATGTCGTTGGGGCCGGCCACGAAGCGGTAGCCACTATTGGTCAGAGTGGTGACATCGCGACCGGGCCCGGTGATGGTGCCCATCCAGCGCCCGCTATTGGCGATGCGGCGCTCAAGATCCTCAATCAGACTGCGTACCTCGGGTGCCTCGAGACGTTCGAGCAAGCCCATTGAGCCCGCCAGGTCGTTGGGGCCGATGAACAGCATGTCTATGCCATCGACCTCGGCGATCGCCTCGACGTTATCTGCCCCTTCAGTATGCTCGATCTGGGTGATCAACAGCAGGTCATCGTTGGCTTGACTGGCGTAATCACTGAAAGCGCCGTAGCCTGAGGCGCGTACGATAGGAGCCGCATAGCCACGCTGTCCATGAGGAGGGTAGCGGCAGGCATCGACGATAGCTTGAGCCTGTGCAGCGCTATTGACCATCGGCACCATGATCGAGCGTACCCCCATATCCAGGATCTTCTTCAGGTAGGTGGGGTCGTTGGCGGGAATGCGTAAAACCGCTTCACCACCTGCTGCTTCGATGGCGCGAACTAGATGCGCGGTATGCTCGAGGCTGGAGACACCGTGCTCGTTGTCGATCAGAATGGTTTTCCAACCGGCCCAAACGGCAATTTCGGCTAGTTCGGGGCTGGCGCTTTCCAACCACAGGGCGCTAATGGCTCGACCCTGCTTAAGGGCAAGTTTGGTACGGTTGCGATGGCTCATGGATAGGTTTCCGTTTCCGCAGAGGGGCTAGGATGGCGACGACGCTGAACACTCTCATAGATACCGCGAGTCAGCAGCAACGCCCAGAGCAGCAGGGTGAGTGTGCCTAGCGCCGCCGCCCAGGGGCGATCGAAGAAGGCCAGCAAGTCGCCTTGGGCCTTCATCATCGATGTCATGAAGTTTTCCTCGACGATTGTGCCGAGAACGATACCCAGTATGGCGGGTGCCAGTGGAAAGCCATTGGCCTCCATGGCGTAACCCAGGACACCCAGCGCCAATACTGTCCAGATGGCAATGACCGAGTTGGTAATGGCGTAAGCTCCCACCAACGAGAACAGTAGTACACAGGGCATGAGGACCCGACGCGGGATACGTACCACCTGACTGGAAGCCATGATCACCAACAGGCCAGCAGGGATCATCGCGAGATTGCTTAGTGCGAAGGCGCCGTAAAGGGTATGTACCAGTTCTGGTGACTCGGTAAATATCTGCGGCCCAGGTGACATCCCGTTGAGTAGCAGGATGCCGATGGCAATAGCCGTGACGCTATCGCCGGGGATACCGAACACCAATGCTGGCGTCCAGGCGCCACCGATAGCGGCATTGTTGGCGGAGCCACCATCGGTTACGCCCTCAATGTACCCCGTACCGTAGCGTTCGGGATGGCGCGAGAAGCGCCGTGAAATCGCATAACAGATCCAAGCGGCGATATCTGCCCCGGCGCCGGGCAGCGCGCCGATCAGGGTGCCAAGTACGCTGGAGCGGGCGATGTTGCGCTTGAAGCGGCGCAGTACGAGCGCTGCCTCACGCAGCGCTTTGGAAAATGACTCTTGTACTGCATTGGCAGGTTGGTCGCGATGTCCTATCTGTGCACTGCGCAGAATCTCGCTGAGCGCAAACAGGCCGATGATGGCGGGAATAAAGCTAATGCCATCGAACAGTTCGTAATTGCCGAAGGTGAAGCGTGGATGGCCGACGGCGACATCGATGCCGATAGTGGCGATAAATAGGCCGAGGAAGAGGCTGGAAAAGCTCTTGGCGACGCTACCGTTACTAGTTAGTACCGCGCAACTCAGTCCTAGGCAGGCCAGCCAGAAGGTTTCGAAGCTGGAAAACTGCACTGCGACACGGGCCAACTGAGGGGCAATGAGCGCTAGAAGGGCGACACCAACCAGGCCTCCAATGCAGGCGGCGAACAATGACACCATCAGCGTCGAGCGGGAGCGTCCTGCGCGTGACAGGCGGTAAGCGTCCTCGACGTAGGCCGCGGAGGCGGGCGTGCCGGGGATACGCATCAAGGTGCCGGGTACGTCGCCAGCGAAAATCGCTGTGGTAGTTGTGGCGACAATGGCGCTGATGGCGATCAACGGATCCATGAAGTAGGTAAAGGGCACCAGAAGGGCCACCGCCATGGTAGCGGTTAGGCCCGGCATGGCGCCGATGAAAGTGCCGTAGAGCGTGCAGGCGAGGATGACCGCTAAGGACGTTGGGCTGAACAGGGCGGCGAGAGTAGAGGCGCTCATACAATCACCATGCCATTGGCGTCAGCAGGCCCCAGGGGAGCGGGACGCGCAGCAGTGAATAGAACAGCAGATGCACGCCGATCACCAGAGGGAGTGCTAGCAGCACTGCGCCCCCAGCACGCATCCCGAAGATCAGGGCTGTGGCGGAGACTGCCATGAAGGAAGCAATATGAAAGCCCAGGAGATCGAGCAATAGGCCATAGCCGAGTATCACGATCAGCAGGGCCATGGGGCGTGCTGCCATCCTCCAGCCTGTTTGCCGAGGTGGCATTGTCGAAGTGCTCGGCGCCTTCCGCCGCCCCCGCGACCCAAAGCCGATTAGCGCTCCGCAAACTATCAGGCCAATCGCCGCGATAGAGGGAAACAGGCCGGGGCCGTACTCCAGCCCGGCCAGGGACGGGAAGGTTGAGGCGCGCCAGAGCACCAGTGCGCCGAAGAGAACCAGTAGGCTCCCCGACAATCGATCATTGCACATGAACACCTCCTGCTTATCAATCGGCCTCGCTTATTTGGCGAGGCCGATCGCTTCGACCACTTCGCCCAATTGACGATCAGCCTCAGCGAGGAGTTGAGCGGTCTCGTGACGATTTTCGAACACTACCTGAGTGCCACTGCTGCGCTTGAACTCGGCCCAGGCTTCACTGTTGATAGCTGTCTCGATTGCTTGCTCGTAGGTGCAGGAGATCTCGTCCGGTAGACCGTCAGGGCCGCTGACCGTCACAAAGGCACTCAGTGTCCATCCACTCTCCAGTGTGTCAGCTGTCAAAGGGACTTCAGGCATCTGTGCCATCGGAGTATCGCTCATGTAGCCCAGCGCCTTTAGTTCCTCCTGTTCGATCAGGTTGCGGGCCTCAGCGAGTGAAGGTGTCGCAACATCAATGCCCCCTGCCATCAGTTCCTTGAGTGCAGGCCCAGCACCTTGGCTGGGGATCCAGCGAATGGCGTCGGGAGCCAGTCCTTCGGCCTTGAGCATACCGGCTAGGGCGAGATGCCAGATGCCGCCCTGGGCGGTTCCCGATGCGGTCAATTCTCCGGGGGTCTGGCGTGCCTCGTCGAGTAGATCCTCAAGCGTTTCGTAGGGCGAATTATTTTGTACCACTACCCCAGGCGAGCTGCGGTTAATCAATGCGATGGGCGTGATGTCCTGGTAAGTCAGCGGCGTTAGGCCGAGCCAGTGCATGGTGTCGATCTCGACAGTGGCGGCACCAATGGTATAGCCGTCAGGTCTGCCACGCGCGAGCGAGGTGTGGCCTACAACGCCGTTTCCACCGGTACGGTTGATGACGTTGAAGGGCACACCCATTTGTTCCTCAAGCAGGCTGGCCAACCGACGTGCATTGGCGTCGGTGCCGCCACCAGTACCCCAGGGAACGATGAAGGTAACGGCTCGTTCGGGCTGCCAGTGACAGGTTTCAGTGTTATCGGCTGAGGCGGAAGTGGCTGCCAACGAGGCCCATAGGGCCAGTGAGATAGTCATTATTGTTGTCGAGTTTGTGCGTGTCATGCTGTGTGCTCCTGGCAGTGGCGAGGGATATTGACGGCGTTTTTTGATAGTTGTTGGGATGCCTTCATTGTCATTTTTTACCTAGTTCAATCGATTGAATAAATACAACTTTGGTCGTTATAGAATTGGAATTCCGTGTTTACGAGGCTTGCGATATCACTAAAAAAGCCGCTATGAGAGTATGTTGCTCATAATTCCAAAAGGAGGCTGGCGTACTAGATCGCGTTCCGTCGCCTATAAATCATGGGAGTTGAGTTTTTTATATGGCAAGTCGTCCGACACTTAAAACTATCGCCGATCAGGTAGGCGTCACCGTTTCCGCAGTATCATTAGCCCTGCGTAATGATCTGCGAATTTCCCAAGCGACGCGGGAGCGTATCCAACAGGCTGCGAAGGAGCTGGGTTACGTCTATAACCGGCATGCGGCGGGGTTGCGGAGAGGCGATAGCGGCACTGTAGCGGTATGCCTTAATGATCTGAGCAACCCCTTTTTCACCGAATTCCTTGGGCATATGGAAGCGCGCTTCCGCGAGGCGGATCGCATGATGCTGTTCTGCCATGCCCATGAAACACCATCGATCCAGGCGCGCTTCATTCGTCAGATGGCCGAGCATGGTGCCGCGGGGCTGATTTTAGTGCCTGTCGCCGGTACCACCCGAGAAGATCTTGATGGGCCGCAGGTAAGGCATCTACAGGATTTTCCGCTGGTGCTGATTTCCCGGGATGTCGCTGATACAAGTTTCGATCGAGTCATCAACGACGATGTGCTAGGCATCCGTCTTTTATTCGAACACTTATATGAAGCAGGGCATAGGCGCTTTGCTTGGTTGGGTGGTGGCGGTGATACGTCCACTGCCCGTGATCGAGAATGCTCCTTCCGGCAGCAGATGGATGCTACCGGTTTGCCTGTCACCAGTGATTCGGTTCACCACGGGCCAACGACACTGGAATTCGGTGACGCCATGCTAAAGCGGCTGCTTGCGATGCCGGAACCACCGACCGCAATTATGTGTTTTTCGGACATTATCGCCTTTGGTGTGCTGGCGGCGTGCTACCGGCATGGGGTGCGCCCAGGTGTGGATATTTCTGTCACCGGTTTCGATGATATGGCTGCGGCCGCCTACTCGGCACCAGCATTGACCAGTGTGCGGGTGCGCACTGACCTAATTGGCCAGTGTGCCAGTGAGTTGCTGCTTTCTCGTATGGCGGGGGAGCAATTTCCGCCGGTTCGGAAGGTGGTGCCGCCCGAGCTGGTGGTGCGGGCGAGTACCGGGCCGGTAGCATGAGTTTCGCACTCACCTGACCTCTGCTATGGCGAAGATAGCGGTGATGGTAACTGAACGTCCTGAAATGGACGCCTATCGATCCGATCCTGCGCTACCCAACCCAACCCAACCCAACCCAACCTACCTAAACCTACACCCATGATGCCCACGTTATCAGCGTTAGGGCGTCACTTTGGCCGTACAAGAACGTAGGTGTCGGCATCATTGTTTGGTCTACCCGGTATGGAATTCTTTTAGCAGCAGCATTCGATACATCAGTGCTTGTCCTGTCGTGAGGATCTATCCAGCTATTTTTCAAATGTTTCAAAATGGTTGACCATTTTGAGTGTTGAGGTGTTTTTATTTTTCCTCTGGTATTCAAAGTCAGTGATTGTGGTTTATTTCACTGGGCAGTGATGGTTTTTTAAATAATTACATGTTTATGTTTTTAAACACTATTTTTATGAATGCGCATTGGCTTTGAGCGATTTTACTGATGTTTAATGCGCGATTCCGTTATTGTTTAGACTAAAGTTTCGTTTCAAGCCGCCGCAATTATCTCTATCTTAAAATGGTCAACCATTTGGAGGTGACTGGAATGAGTCAAACAGCTACCGCGTCGAGGGCTGGTGTTATTGAGGTGCTTCGGCAGCGAGCTTACAAAATTCGCCGCCACGCTCTGCGGATGGGTGAGGTGCAAGGGCAGGGGTACGTTGGTCAAGCGCTCGGGATTGCCGATGTTTTGGCGGTGTCTTACTTCCATGCCCTGAAGCTGGATCCCAAGAACCCTGACTGGGAAGGACGAGATCGTTTCTTGCTCTCTATCGGGCATTACGCCATCGCCTTGTACGCCGCTTTGATCGAGGCTGGTGTTATCAGCGAGGAAGAGATCGAAGACTACGGCAGCGATGACAGTATTCTGCCCATGTCAGGTATGGCCGACTACACGCCGGGCATGGAAATCACCGGTGGCTCGCTAGGTCACGGTCTGGGTATCGGCGTAGGAATGGCGCTGGGCCTCAAGCGCAAAGAGAGTACTTCACGGATTTTTAACCTGCTTTCAGATGGTGAGCTAAATGAAGGCTCGACCTGGGAAGCTGTCGCATCCGCAGCCCACTGGAAGTTGGATAACCTGATTGCCATTGTCGATGTCAACGATCAGCAGGCCGACGACAGGTCCTCCACCGTACTCAACTACGAGCCGATCGCCGATAAGTGGGTTGCGTTTGGGTGGGAAACCTACCGTGTTGATGGCAATGATCTTGAAGCGCTAGTCGAAGCCTTCGACAGTGCGCTAGCAAGTGACTCAAATAAGCCCCGGGTGATTATCTGCGACACCCTGATGGGGCGCGGTGTGCCTTTCCTCGAAGAACGTGACAAGAACCACTTTATTCGTGTTGATGAGAATGAGTGGAGTGTGGCGCTCAAACAGCTCGATGAAGTTTACGGTGTCCAGTAAGGAGGAAATGAAATGAGCGCCAAGAAGAAGCTAAAGACCTCGGCAATGATTGCGTCCATCGCGGGCGAAGACCAGCCAACGACCGCTGCGCCCTTCGGCCATGCGTTGGTAGAGGCTGCTGGGAAAAATCCCAAGATTGTTGGTATGACTGCAGATCTGGGCAAATATACCGACCTGCACATCTTCGCCCAGGCCTACCCGGATCGCTACTACCAGATGGGCATGGCTGAGCAGCTACTCATGATGGCCGGTGCGGGTATGGCACGCGAAGGCTTTATCCCTTTCGTGACGACCTATAGCGTTTTCGCCTCACGTCGTGCTTACGACTTTATTTGCCTAGCTATTGCCGAAGAGAAACTCAACGTCAAAATTGTTAGCGCACTTCCTGGGCTTACCACGGGCTATGGCCCGAGCCACCAGGCTACCGAAGATATCGCAATCTTCCGCGGCATGCCGAACCTGACCATCATCGACCCTTGTGATGCGGTTGATATCGAGCAGTCAGTTCAAGCGATGGTCGAGTTTGATGGCCCCGTCTACTTACGCCTACTGCGTGGCAAGGTGCCCCGTGTTTTAGATCGCTTTGAAGGTTACCAATTCGAGATCGGCAAGGCTAAAAGGCTGCTAGATGGAGAAGATGCCCTAATTATCTCTTCTGGGCTGATGACGATGCGTGCGATTGAGGCTGCCGATGAGCTGAGAGAGAAAGGCACCAACGTGGCGGTTTTACACTGCGCCACAATCAAGCCGCTAGACACCGATACCATTCTGGAGGAGGTTCGTCGCTATCCTGAACGTCCCGTCTTCGTGGCCGAAAACCACTCAATCATTGGTGGTCTGGGCGAAAGCATCGCATCGCTGCTGATGAAAGAGGGTGTATCTGTCAAATTTAATCAGATCGGCCTTCCCGATGAGTTTCTGGATGCCGGTGCTTTACCCACTCTGCATGATCGTTACGGTATTTCCACCAAGGAGGTGATCAAAACGCTAAAGCAGCACGTTGCATGAATCTACTAACTAAATCAAAAAACTAAGACTCCAGCTACGTTTGATAACCGCTATTTCTAACAACAAATATTTTAATAGAGAGAAACGTCATGAAAAAAACAGTTCTTGCTTCTGTCATTGCCAGCGCCTTCTTCATTAGTGGTAATGCCGCCGCTCAGCAAACCCTGCAACTCGCCCACAATGCGGCGGAAGGTAACCCCAAGTGGGATGCTTCAGAACTCTTCGCAGAGCTCGTCGAAGAAGGAACCAATGGGGAATTAATAGTCGATGTTGGTGGTAATGCGCAGTATGGCGACGATATGGAAGCCATCACCCAGATGAGAATGGGTACCTTAGCGTTTAGTACCAATAGCCAGGGCTCGACATCCAGCGTTGTACCGCAGTTCTCCATTCTGGGACTACCGTTTCTGTTCAACTCTCTTCCCAGCGCTTGGGAGGTTATGGACGGCGAAGTCGGCGATGAACTGAAAAGGCTTTCTGAAGAGAAGGGGCTTGTACTACTGGCGCTGTGGGATAACGGCATTCGTCATGTCAGCAATAATGTTCGCCCTATTGAGACCCCTGATGACTTGGAAGGCCTTAAGATTCGAACCCCTCCCGATGAGATGACGGTTGATATCTTTGAGGCGCTTGGCGCAAACCCCACCCCAATGAATTTCTCTGAACTCTATATTGCTCTTGAACAAGGGGTCGTTGATGGTCAGGAAAATCCATTAATGAATATTTACTCATCCAAGCTTCACGAGGTGCAGGACTATATTTCCTTAACCGGCCACAAGTATGAGTCAACCCCGCTGCTTATGAGCAAGATGGTCTGGGATACGCTTTCACCCGAATACCAAGAAGTGATTCAGCAAGCGGCCGTCGAGGCGGGTGAGTTCAATCGTCAAGCGTCACTTGAGGCCGACGATGCGCTGAGAAGTAAGATGGAAGAGGCGGGTGTCGCTTTTAACGAAGTAAATCCTGAACCTTTCGTCGAAGCCACTTCATCCGTTTATGACCAGTGGGCAGAAGAGTACCCAGAATTGGTCGAGATGGTCGTCAATGCGGCTCAGCGTGAAGCGCAATAACGGAAGGGGCTTTTCATGACGCTCTCAATAGAGAGCCGCGACAGTGGAGTGGGCGGGCCCACTTCACTGTTAGCGAGCTCAAAGCGTGTGATTTATCACATCTTCAAATGGGTATCCATCGTCGCCGTTGTGGCTATCTTCGTGTCGCTATTACTGGGTGTGGTGGTTCGCTATGTGTTTTCTACCAACTTGGGCTGGGTAGCGGAAGTGCCCAACTTGGTTTTTCCCTGGTTAACCATGTGCGCCATCGTCGCCGCTGCGGCAAGAAACGAGCATATTGGCGTCGAGCTGGTAGTCGAAAAGCTGCCAAGACTACCGAAGAACTTAGTGGTATTGGCCGTCAACCTAATAGCAATGATCGCTTTTAGCTTCATGGCCGTTAACGGATTGGATGTCGTTGAAATTGCAGGCTCCCAGCGATTGCCGATAACCCGGATTGGTATGTCCTGGGCTTATTGGTCAGTCGTCGTTGGTTTTATGGGGTTAGCTGTTATTTCGTTCATCAACATCGCAATGGTGCTTACCGGGGGAGATCAATCCTCTGAACCTCAAGTTTCTCACGGGGAGGAAGGGATATGACGGCCCAGATGCTCATTGGCTTTGTCTTGTTGCTGTTAATGGCGATGCCGGTTGGTTACTCGCTGGTTATAAGCGGATGGGCGGCACTATCCGTTTTTGGCCCTATGCCATCCAGTATGGCGGTTATGAAGATCTTTCAACCGACGCAAAGTTTCCCTCTGCTGGCGATACCCTTTTTTATACTCTCTGGTGGGCTGATGATGTCCGGCAAGCTAGGACAGAAGCTAGTGAGTTTAGCCTCCATGTTGGTGGGTAAATATCACGGCGGGCTCGGCCAGGTCACCGTGGTGGGCTCCACTGTATTTGGAGGGGTCTCAGGGTCTTCGGTAGCGGAGGCGTCCGCACTGGGTTCCATGCTTATCCCTTGGCAAAAGAGAGAGGGGTATCCTGGCGCTTTCGGTGCTGCTGTTACCTCAGCCTCTTCTGTGATTGCTGGCCTGATGCCGCCTTCTATCCCACTCATCCTGTTTGCTACTGTCTCGAACACCTCCATCGCATCACTGTTCATTGCCGCAGTGATTCCCGCACTGATGCTCGCGGGTGGCATGATGCTGGCCTGCAATATCATTGGCAGACGTCGTGGGTTCCCCCGTCTTACGCTCAAGTATACGGGCGCTGAAATAAGAAACACGCTGTTCACCGCTTTGCCAGCGTTGTTGATGCCGGTATTTATCGTTGTGCTACTGCGTGCGGGAATTGCCACACCCACTGAGGTAAGTGTCATTGCCGTTGCCTATGCGCTGGTGGTCAGTACGGTTATTTATCGGGATCTGACGGCTGAACGCGTCATGAGTGCGCTGACAAATACAGTGATTACCACTGGCATTGTGATGCTCATCATCGCGGCGGCCAACATCATTGCTTATATTCTGACGTCAGGCGGTGTCCCGCAGGCTGTCGCCCAATGGGCGGTGGAGTATCTGAAACACCCTATCTTAATCATTTTGGCGATCAACTTGCTGATGCTATTTATCGGCATGTTTCTCGATTTGCCCGCTGCCATCTTGCTGTTAGGGCCAACGCTGGTCTCCATCGCCAACGCGATTGGGCTAGATCTGGTGCAACTTGGCATCATCATGTGCGTGAACCTCAGTATTGGTCTGTTCACGCCCCCCATTGGTACCACTCTGTTTGTCTCTTCTGCTATTGCCCGTGAACGTATTGGCGCCGTGGTAAAGGAGCTGGGGCCTTTCTATTTGGTGGCCATTGTCGTGTTGCTGCTGGTGTCCTACGTGCCAGCTCTGATTATTTACTGAGGTGGTTATGCAAACTATCGCATTTGCAGGGCTTGGCGCCATGGGGTGGCCTATGGCAACCCGGTTGAAAAAAGGTGGTTTCAAGGTGCTGGGTATGGATGCCGTTGAGTCAACGGAAACGGCTTTCAACGACCAGGTGATGTCTCCCGAGCAAAAACAGCGCGGACTGACCCGTTGCGAAGCGCTTTTTATCATGGTGGTAAATGCAGGTCAGGTGCGTTCTGTACTGTTGGGTACCAACAGTATTGAGTCGCTTAGGCAAGGTGCTTGTGTTGTCCAAATGTCGACCATTGCCCCGGACGATGCGGCGGCTATCTCACAAGAAGTCGCGGCGATTAGGCCTGACCTTAACTTCATAGATGCCCCAGTGTCAGGCGGAGTGGTAGGCGCCGAGGCGGGTGAACTCACGATTATGGCAGCGGGCACCCAAGATGCTTTGTCGAAATGCCGTCAAGCGTTTGAAGTGTTGAGCAAAGTTGTATTTGAAGCCGGAGAGCAGCCAGGACAGGGCGCGGCGATGAAAGCAGTCAATCAACTGCTGTGCGGTGTGCACATTGCCGCTGCTGCAGAAGCGCTGGCACTGGCAGAGAAGAGCGGTATAGAGGCCTCAACAATACTAACCCTGTTACAGGGCTCATCAGCTTCCAGTTGGATGCTGAAGGATCGTGGCCCTCGGATGATCGCCGAGCCCAGTGATATTACCAGTGTGATCGATATTTTCTGCAAAGACATGGGAATTGTCTGCGACTCAGCCAAGGCCTCCAAGGCGTTTACGCCATTGGCTGAAACCGCGCGTCAGCTATTTGTTTCCAGCGCTGAGCGAGGAGAGGGCAAGTTAGATGACAGCCAGCTGATTCGCACTTACCGACTGCTTAATGGAACGGCCTAAGGGGATACAATGCCCAGTTTTATATCTGTCAGTACCGCGGCTTACGACGGCTATGATTTCGATGTGATTCTGCCATCGCTAGCGCGGTGTGGCATAAGGAATGTGGAGTTTGCCTTTATTGATGGCTATGTAGAGGCCTTCACCGACAGCGATTTTACTGCCGCTTTCGCAGCTGAGCTAAAAAGTGAAATGCAGCGCCATGGCCAACAGTGCCGCTATTTTTCCGGCCATATTGATTTGGGCATTGAGAACGCAGCCGCCCGGCTTGAAGCACGCTGTCGTTTTGCTGCGTCTTTAGGGGCCTCCTGTGTAATTACTAACGCCGCCACGCGCGAGCGCGCAGACACCTTCTTTGCACAGGCCGATACCCTGGCTGCGATTGCTCACAACTATGGTGTGCGCATTCTGCTGGAGAATCCCGGTAATGGTGTTCCCAATTTACTCGACCACGCCAGTGACGCACCCCTCTTGCTTGAGCGGCTGGACTCCCAGGCCTTCGGTATTAATTACGATATCGGCAACCTGTTAGCCCACCGCCCAGCCCGAGAACCGCTTGAAGATGCACGTGCGGCAATGAATATTGCCGATCATTTTCATCTTAAACCCTGTGCGCGCCGTGAGGGCGGCATCGATTTCGTCCCATTGGGAGCAGGAGATGTGAATGACACTGCTCTGGCGTTGGAGCTTCTTCGCCAGAATAAGCCGTTTTCACTCGAGCTTCCATTCCGCCTACATCGCGATGCCAATGCTCAACCTTGGCGTGATGAGCAACCACTGCCACTCGACGTAATCGAGTCGCGCATTTCCTGCTCTCTTATGGAGCTGTCATCACTCCACAAACAACTTACTACAAACCAATAAAAGGAAAACGCTATGTTACTTAAAGACAAGGTATGTATCGTCACTGGCGCCGCAGGTGAAAAAGGCATTGGCTTGAGAACTGCCAAGCTCTTCTATGAGCACGGAGCTTCAGTCGTCATTTCCGATATCAACGAGCAAGCCTGCGAGAAAGTGCGCAGCGAGTTTGACCCTGAGCGCTCGCTAATAGTGGTTGGAAACGTGGTGAACCGTGATGATTGCTTCAATTTAGCGAAGGCCGTCATGGATAAATTCGGCCGCATTGACGTGCTCATCAATAACGCTGGTATTACTCAGCCGGTAAAGTTCGAAGAGATTTTGCCAGAAGACTATGATCGCATTCTGGACGTTAACCTCCGGGGCATGCTCTATATGTCTCAGGCTGTCGTGCCACATATGAAAACGGCGAAATCAGGCTCAATTATTAATACCTCTTCGGTTTCTGCGCAGCGGGGTGGCGGTATCTTTGGGGGGCCGCACTACAGTGCTGCCAAGGCAGGTATGTTAGGGCTGGGCAAGGCTATGGCACGCGAGCTTGGTGCTTTTGGTATTCGTATTAACTCCGTCACGCCGGGATTAATTGCTACCGATATTACCGCTGGCAAGCTGGACGAACAGATGAAAGCCAAGATTTTAGAGGGCATCCCGCTGGCACGAATGGGCACTCCTGAAGATGTAGCCAAGGCCTTCCTGTTCTTGGCGAGTGACCTTTCCAGCTACATTACAGGGGCCACCCTGGATGTTAACGGCGGTATGCACATTCATTGATTATGCTAAGCTGCCCCTATACTTACGATACGGTATAGGGGTGGCGCTTGGATGATGTTATGAGTCAGATCGATCCGAATCTTTTGGATAGACTTAAGGAGTTTGTGTCGGTCTCCGAACTGTCTAAGGATGGCCGGTTAAAGCTTCCGGCAGAAAGAGCGCTGTGTGAACATTTTGATATGCATCGTTCGTCGGTTAGGAACGTCCTTTCGTTATTGCAAAGTCTTGGCTTCATCGAACGTAAGCAGGGCAGTGGCACCTTTCTTAAAATGCCCGAACCTGTCTTTATCCAGCTCTATTTTGAGCTGGCACTTAAGCTCAACTACATCTCAGTAGACCATCTTGAAACGGCTAGAGAGATGTTTGAAAAAGAGATCGTACAGGCGGCAGCAGTCAACCATCAGCCTCATGAGCTGAGAAGGCTTGAGTTGCTTTGCGAAAAAATCGTGACGTCATCCGATGTTCTTGAAGGGATTCAGGCGGATTATGAATTCCATGAACTGTTGGCCATTATGGCCAAAAACCCTGCCATATTGATTATTTTCCAAGGGTTATCATCGGTATTGAAAAAGGTGCTTCACCAGCGCAGGATTTTGGCCCGGCAGTCTAAAGAGGCACAAAAGAAAACTAACGAGACGCATATTGCTATTGTCGCAGCAGTTAAAACCCGCGACCGGGAGCTCGCGCGTCAAGCTATGCATGATCACTTTGAAACATGGAACCAGCAGACGATGCGCAGCTTTCCCAAAGCTGAGGATTCAAGTCTTTTTGCCGAGTAAGTGCTACTACTTTGCAGCAAAGAGCCTAAACGGCTATTTAAGCGTCAAACGTCTATGAATTGACTCAGGTAGCGAGCTAACATTCAGATTGCCCGCTACCTAAGCATCTCCACAACTTTGGCAGTGGTTTATCTTAGTCCTTGAATCCGTCGATGGTTTTCCAAAGTCATTACCAACGCTTCAGCCGCTTCCTTGCCTTTGGCACGGAAATGGTCATAGAAAAAATCATGATGCGTGCTGTGTTCATGGAAATGATGCGGCGTCAGCACGACAGAAAGTATGGGAATTTCTGTTTCCAGTTGCACCTGCATCATGCCTTCAACCACTGCTTGAGCCACGAAGTCGTGGCGATAGATGCCTCCATCAATAACAAAGCCCGCACCCACAATGGCGCTGTAACGACCTGTTTTGGCTAGCAACTTAGCTTGAAGAGGCACTTCATACGCCCCCGCGACTTGGAATATTTCTATTTGATCAGCGGAAAAGCCATGCTCGCTGGCAAGTTGAGCAATAAATGCTTCTCTGGCTTGGGCAACAATATCGTGATGCCAAGACGCTTCGATAAAGGCAACGCGAGGGAATGAAGAAAGTTGGGTCTGATTCATGGTCATCCTAAGGGGATTGGTTACCAGAACCAGGGCATGAGGCATCCAATAGCACAGCACCCGCATGCGTTGGAACGCTACGGGTAATATCACTAGGAAACCTTCTCTTTTATCCGGACTATTACCGTCGGCTTCGGAATCTCACCGAATCTGCTGTCCTCAACCGTTAGGTGACACCTCTGGTTGAGCGCTCGTGGGCTTATCCGCATCAATAAAGATATGGCATCACCACCGGTGGGGACTTACACCCCGCCCTGAGAAAGTTCGCCATTACTGGCGGAAGACATTATACGCTGGCTGGCCGGGAGATACAGATAGCATGACCAAAAAATTAAGATGATGGATGACGTCTTGAAAGGTGAGCTTAGCAACCAAAACCATATATCTTCGCCATCATTGAAGCCCAAGCCGCTGGTTCAGTGCTAAACTATTGGATGTAATTAGCAGGTTAATTATTGCGTCAGTAGGGACAGATTTTAAGATTTAGGGAGTCGATGTGAAGGGCGTCGTGTTGAATGCAGGGAGCGCAAAAGCGCTGACAATATCACTAACCGTTGGCGCCGTTGGCGGTACGCTGTTTCAACTGTCCGGTCTGCCCCTTGCATGGATGCTTGGCCCTCTTATTGCCAACCTCGTGGTCTCTTCACAAGGTGTGAAGGTCGAAGTGCCTGAGCCACTGCGTAACGTATTTCTAGCCGTCATGGGGTTGGTGTTGGGTAGCCAGGTGACGCCGCAGCTGGCTCATCGCGTACTGGATTGGCCGGTTTCTGCTGCTCTCTTGCTGCTGGGAGTAGCCGCCTCCACCGCCGTAGCCGCTGCCTGGTACCGGCGCTGTGGTTTCGACCCCGTCAGTGCCTGGTTTGGTGCCTCGCCCGGCGCGATGACGGCGATGATTCTGTTGGGCGAAAAGTGCGGTGGCGACCCCCAGCGTATTGCAGTCGCGCAGTCGCTGCGCATCATTTTAGTGATTCTTTTTTTGCCGCCGCTATTTTGGGCCTATGAGGGCGGAGGCGAGGGCATCGGCCCTGTTCATAGCAGTTTTGAACACGGCTGGATGCTACTGATGATCCCGCTGCTGTTGCCGCTAGGACGCTGGCTGCGAATTCCCAGCCCTGCACTGCTGGCACCACTGCTAGCCGCTGCTCTATTATCCGGTGTTGATATTGCCAGTTTCGCTCTCCCGGAATGGGGGATGAACCTGATGCTGTGGGTGCTGGGCAGTGCCATTGGTTCGCGCTTTCAGGGCATGACGCGAAAGCTTTTTGGCCGCTATTTATGGCAGTCTGGTGTGGCGACGCTGTTAGCGTTGCTGGTACTGGCACTCTTTGCTGAGCTGATTCACCAACTGTTAGGGGTAGGGCGCGATGTGGCGCTGTTGGCGCTGGCGCCGGGGGGCATTGGCGAAATGGCTATTTTGGCCGTCGCGCTCAATATCGACCCGGTGTTTGTTGCCTTTCACCACCTGCTGCGCATGGTCACGCTGATGATCATTGCGCCTTTTTGGGCGCGTTGGCTGCTGCGCCACGCCACTTCTTAAATCTTAAACAATCAAACTGTTACATAAATAAGTTAACGTCTGTCACATCAATTTCAGACACACCAATTCCAGACACACCAATGCCAGTCACGTAAGGAAGCCTCATGCTATCGCGTGTTTTACAGCCGCTATTTCGTTACTTCGAAACGCGGGTAAACCCTTATCCGGAAGGCGAGGTTAAAACGCCGCCTAAGGGCTTAATGCCGTTTATTGTGCACTTTTCCCGTCCGATGCTGCCGCTGTTGCTGCTAATGACGCTGTTCACGGCGCTGGTCTCGGCGGCTGAAGTGGTTTTCTTTAGCTACATGGGGCAACTGGTCGATTGGCTGGGCAACGTTGAACGTGCAGGCTTTTGGGCTGAAAACGGCCTGTGGCTTGCTGGCCTGGGGCTATTGCTGCTGATCGGTTTGCCGCTGTTGGTGCTGATGCAGTCATTGGTCACCCATCAGAGTATTTTCGGTAACTACCCGATGATCGGCCGCTGGCTATCCCACCGCCATATGCTTAGCCAGAGCCTGGCATTTTATCAGGACGAATTTGCCGGGCGGGTGTCGCAAAAGGTGATGCAAACGGCGCTGGCGATCCGCGAGACCGTCACCAAGGTGATGGATTTATTGGTCTACGCCATCGTCTATTTCACTGGCGCGGCCTACCTGCTGGGCCGGGCGGATCTTTTGCTGCTGATCCCACTGGGACTGTGGCTGGTGGGCTACCTGTCGATCATGCGCTACTTCGTACCGCGCCTGCGCGATGTCTCCATGGCACAGGCGGACGCCCGTGCCCAAATGACCGGCCGCGTGGTGGACAGCTACAGCAATATCCAGACCATCAAGCTGTTTGCCGACACCGAGCGCGAGCAGCGCTACGCCAAAGATGCTATGGAAGGCTTTATGGTCACCGTTCACCGCCAGATGCGCTTGGTGACGATCATGAGCGTGGGTTTGACGCTGCTCAACACGGCGCTGTTGGTGGGCACTGCGGCCATGGCGATCAGCGCCTGGTACACGGAGGCGATTTCCCTGGGCGTTTTGGCGATTGCCATCGCGCTGGTCATGCGTATCCGTTTTATGTCTGACTGGATATTGTGGGAAGTCGCCGGGTTGTTTGAAAATATCGGCACGGTTCAAGATGGCATGAACACCATCGCTCAGAAGCCCACGATCAACGATGCGCCCAATGCTAAAGCGCTTCAGGTTCCCCATGGCGAAATTGTGTTTGATGCGCTGCGCTTTCAATACGCCCAGGCGAAAGGGGAGAGTAAAAACGTCTTTGATGGACTCAGCCTGACCATCAAGCCCGGCGAGAAAATCGGCCTGATCGGCCGTTCCGGGGCGGGTAAATCCACCCTGGCCAATCTGCTGCTGCGTTTTTATGACTTGCAAGGTGGGCAGATATTGATCGATGGGCAAAACATTGCCGAGGTGACTCAAACCTCTTTGCGCCACCAGATTGGCATGGTCACCCAAGACACCTCGCTGCTGCACCGCTCGCTGCGTGACAACATCCGTTACGGCAGTCCCCACGCCAGTGACGAAGATGTTTGGAACGCGGTGTGCCGCGCCCATGCAGATACCTTTATCAATGATCTGGTCGACCCGAAAGGGCGTCGCGGCCTGGATGCCCATGTGGGCGAGCGCGGAGTGAAGCTTTCCGGTGGGCAGCGCCAGCGGATCGCGATCGCCCGGGTGCTGCTCAAAAATGCCCCTATTCTGGTTCTGGACGAGGCCACCTCGGCGCTAGACTCGGAAGTGGAGGCCGCCATTCAAGAGCAGCTGGATACGCTGATGGAAGGCAAAACGGTGATTGCCATCGCGCATCGGCTGTCGACCATTGCCATGCTCGATCGGTTAATTGTGGTGGATGAAGGGCGCATGGTGGAAAGTGGCACGCACCAGGAACTGCTTGCACGCAACGGCATTTATGCCAGCCTTTGGCAGCGCCAGTCAGGTGGCTTCCTGGGCCTTGATATCGACGGCAACGGCCCCAACCAACAGTAGATACATACATCAATGTACATATTCGAACTGTACATAATGAGGTAACGATGAAAGCGATCAAGCTGAATCAGCCCGGCGGTTTGGACAAGTTGGACGTTGTCGACATGGAAGCGCCTGGGGAGCCGGGCCCTGGTGAAATCCGAGTACGTCTACACGCCAGTTCTCTGAATTTCCACGACTACGCCGTGGTCGCTGGGATGATTCCCACCGACGATGGGCGTATTCCCATGTCTGACGGCGCGGGCGTTGTCGAAGCCGTGGGCGATGGTGTCAGTGAGTTCGCGGTGGGCGACCACGTGGTATCGACCTTCTTTCCCCACTGGTTGGAAGGCCCGGCGCGTGTCGGTGATTTTCGCACCACGCCAGGTGACGGCGTGGATGGCTACGCTCGTGAGCAGGTTGTACGCCCGGCTGAGTGGTTTACCCATCAGCCCAAGGGCTATAGCCATGCGGAATCCGCTACCTTAACCACCGCTGGCTTAACCGCTTGGCGAGCACTGGTCGTCGATGGTGGCATTAAAGCGGGCGACAGCGTGCTGGTGCTGGGCACCGGCGGGGTATCTATTTTTGCCCTGCAGTTTGCCCGATTAATGGGCGCGCGGGTAATCGCTACTTCTTCATCTAACGAAAAGCTGGCGCGGCTGCGTGAGATGGGCGCCGAGCACACCATCAACTATAAAGAGACGCCTGATTGGGGTAAGCGGGTGAAAGAGCTGACCAACGGCGAAGGCGTTGATCATATCGTCGAAGTGGGCGGGCCAGGTACGCTGCCGCAATCCTTTGATGCGATCAAAATCGGTGGGCATATCGCCTTGATTGGTATCCTCACTGGGCGTGAGGGTGAAATACCGACAGCTAAATTAATGGCCAAGCAGGCGAGTTTGAAAGGCTTGATTGTGGGCAGTCGTCGCAACCAGATCGAGATGATTCGTGCGCTGGAAACATTCGATATGCACCCGATCATTGACCGCGAATTCCCGCTTGCCGAGATCGCCGACGCTTTCCGCCATCAGGAATCTGGCCAGCACTTCGGCAAGATCTGCCTGACGTTTTAAAACAGTTGGCTTACTTTCGAGGAAGTGAGTCATAGACAAACAGTTTGCACGCCTTGCGCACTTGCCGGGCGTGCAAGTGCAGACTAATCTGGCAAGCGGCTGTAGACCACGCCTTTTACTTCAAGCTCCAATATCTCATCGTAGGGCACCATCACGCCTTCAACGTCACCCGGTGTGCGATGGCTGTTCTTAATCTCGGTTTCAGGTATCACCTTTACGCCCATTAGCCCAACGTGCTGGATTCTGGCGCTAAAGCGATTGCCCTCATGCTCAATCAGTAGCCGCTCACCGGCAATACACTTCTCGAGCTTGGCGTGGAGTTCTGTTTCGCTAACGTGGACAACACTCATTGCTTTCTCCTTTAGCTTTTGCCATTGCTCTCGCAATAAAATAATAATCCGTTATGTGCGCTAACGACTGTCTATAAAGACTTTATTTTAGACCATAAGTTCGTCTATGAGGTTAGAAGCTGCGCGCACCGTGCTAAAGTGAACGCTTATTGCTAACCATAGGGACAAGGTCATGGGGGAGCATTCATCATCAGCCGACACGCCGCTGTGGGCGGTCGTCGAGCTCGATCAGTTTCGTACCCCTGAGCAGACCCAGGCAAGCCAATGGCGACGTTCGTTCCGTTCGATCTCGTCGTGGCTGGGGGGCAAAAACGACGCTGAGCAGCAGGTAAAAGACGAAAGTGAGCTACGTGCGCTACCCGGGGTTAGGCTAGCACATTTAGTGCCGTCTATTGATTGGGCTCCCGCGGCGAGAGCGTTGGGGCAACAGCTAGAAGGCCAGGATGCGCCTGTAACGTTCTTTATTACCACGCCCTACAGTGGTCATGCTTCGGTGGTAACTCATTGGGCTGAAAAGCATCATGTTGCCTGCTTAGCGCCGCCCACGCTTAGCGAAATAGCCGAGGGTAGCACTCAGTGGATAGAGCAGTGTGTCAATCAACGAGAATGGGCCATTCCCGCTCTGGAACGTTATTTTTTACGCCACACTCAGGGTATTCAGGGCGTTCGAGAGTTTCTTGAGCGTGCTTTAAGTGGCCGTTTGGGTAAAGGTGTGATTGGTTGCGACAGCTGGACTTACGCTTTCCTTCATCGGGTGATCGGTATCGATGGGGCACCGGTGTTTACCCTTCAATCCATGGAGGGCGAGCAACTGGCACGCTATTTTGCACAAATTGCGGCCCATTCGGGGCAGCCGCCGCCTGTTTACAGCACGCGAACCGGTAAGCAGGTATTGTTCGACTCAGCATCTGAGCAAAAGAGTAAAGCGCCTAATAAAGAACTGCAGCGCTTAGCGGCTCACTGCCGCGGTCATATAGGTCTTGCATGGCACTACTGGCGCGAGCGGTTACGTGAGCCAAAAGCAGACAATGAAGAGGCCCTCTGGCTGGTCGATGCCCTAGCAGAGGCGGAGCTTGCCGTTGATACCGGCGATATCGCCACGCTGGTGATGCATGCGTTATTGGTTCATGGCGGTCTGGATGACGACTCTTTGGGGGAAGTGCTGCCGTTCTCTCACCATGAAGCACTCAATGCCCGTTTAGCCCTGCAGCGCAAAGGCATTGTTTCAAGCTGCGAAGGACGTTGGCAGATCACACCGTTAAGCTACGCGAGCGTTCGCCAGTTACTAGAGTCGCGTAATTATCTGGTCGATCCTCTGTAAGTAGCACCGGTATCAGCGACAGGCCCGCGGAGGGCAACCCATGGAAGAGCAACAGAAGTATGCGCGGCTTTTTAACGATATCGATAGCCAAGCGCTGATTACGTTGGGCGTAGTGCTGCTATCAACCATTGTGCTGATTATTTTCAGCCAACGGGGGCTTAACTGGATCGGCAACCGAATGCATGGTCAAGTTCGCTTTCGTATTTTTGCTCTGGTGCCGATGACGCGCTTACTGATATTGATTACTGCACTCGCCATCATCGTACCGGTTATTATTGAGCCGTCGCTGCGCAACATGGTGACCCTGTTGGGTGCACTGGGCTTAGCCATTGGCTTTGCCATGAAAGATTACGTGAGCAGCTTGATAGCAGGCGTTGTTTCAGCGATAGAGCTGCCTTATCGGCCAGGCGACTGGGTTCAAATTGAAGATACCTACGGCGAGGTCAAACACGTTGGCTTACGCACCGTAGATATCCAAACCCCTGACGATGATTTGGTCTATGTACCGCATTTAAAGCTGTGGGATCACGCCGTCTATAATGCCAACAACGGCGGTACCAGCCTGCAGTGCGTGGCGAGTTTTTACCTTCACCCCGAGCACGAAGCAGGCTGGGTACGTAAAGCGCTGCGCGATGTGGCGTTAACCAGCGCCTATCTGAAGTTCGATAAGCCAATTATTGTGGTGGCCGAAGAGAAACCCTGGGGCACCCACTACCGCATACGCGCTTACCCGGTGGATCCGCGCCAGCAGTTTTTGTTTATTACCGATCTAACTGTGCGCGGTAAAACAGTGCTGAGTGCCGCAGGCGTACAGTCAGCGATGTTGCCACCGGATGCTGCCCTGGATGCACGCAACGCGGCAGAATCTTCTTACTAACAGGCCTTAGGCGTCTGTAGACTCGGGCAGCTCACCGCTGTGATAGACGTTTTGCACATCGTCCAGTTCGTTGAGCATGCCTAGGAATTTTTCGAACATCGCTACATCATCGCCTTCCACCGGGGTGGTGGTTTGCGGCAGGAACTGAATCTCGTCTGCCTCAAAGTCAATCTCACCGAAGGCATCTAATAATGCCTGTTTGGCTTTGGCGTAGTCGGTATGTGGGGCAAAAACGGTGATCCGCTCACCCTCTTGCTCAATATCGGTGACATCCACATCGGCTTCCATTAATGCTTCAAGCACGGCCTCTTCATCGCTTCCGGCGAAGGAAAAAATCGCGCAGTGATCGAACATATGGCTGACGCTACCGGGAGTGCCAATTTTGCTCTTGGTTTTGGTGAAGCAGCCGCGCACATCGCCAAAGGTGCGGTTGGGGTTGTCGGTAAGGCAGTCGACAATCACCATCACATTGCCAGGGCCGAAGCCTTCGTAACGTGCGGGCGAGAAATCCTCGCCACCGGCACCGCTGGCTTTGTCGAGTGCTTTATCAATAACGTGAGAGGGCACCTGATCTTTTTTGGCCCGCTCCATTAAGCCGCGCAGCGCCAGATTGCCATTAGGGTCGGTGCCGCCCGCTTTAGCGCAAACGTAAATCTCGCGTCCATATTTGCTGTAGACCTTGGTCTTTGCATCGGCCGTTTTGGCCATGGATTCCTTACGGTTCTGAAAAGCCCTACCCATGTTGCCGTCCTATGTTTTCTAGACCTATGTTTGCTATATGCCCCGCGCAATGAGCGGCGGGGCGGATGTTTTCAAATGAGCGAAAAAATCGCATAGAGCAAAAAGATTAAATTTTACCCAACAGCGTACCATGCTAACAGCGTTATTTAAGACGCTTACCGAAGTGTTGCTTGGCTTGGCGTATACTGGCCATCATTGCTCATATTTTGATTTTGACCCCTCAAGGAGGAAAAGACATGCCGTTAACACTCTGGCTATCGCTCGCCGCGATTTGTGCCATGGGCGCTATGTCGCCGGGGCCGAGCTTGGCACTGGTGCTGCGCCATACGTTAGGCGGCGGGCGTTTTACTGGAGTGACCGCGGCAGTTTTCCATGCCTTTGGTGTAGGCTTTTATGCGCTCCTTACCGTTTGGGGGCTAGGCGCGATAATCGCCGGTTTTCCGCTGCTGTTCCAGCTGATTACCTGGTTCGGCGCGGCTTATTTGGCGTGGCTAGGGGTTAAAGCGCTGCGTGCCGGGAAAGCCGGTGCCTTAGAGCCTAATGCGATTGTCACTAGCCGAGGGCAGGCGGCCAAAGAGGGCGTGCTGGTGGCATTAGGCAACCCGAAGCTGATTCTGTTTTTTGTTGCGCTACTGAGCCAGTTTGTGACCCCGGAGATGAGTGGGGTAGCTAAAGCTATCATTGTGTTAACGGCGATGATTATTGATGGCGGCTGGTACGTGCTGGTGGCGGTGGTGCTTTCCCACTCGCAGATTCTGCCCTGGCTACAGCGGCGTGCCCATTGGATTAACCGCATCACGGGCGTACTGTTAATCGCGCTGGCGCTACGAGTGGTCGCCGGACCGCTGGTGTAAAAAGCATAGCCGTGGCATGGTGATACCCATGCCGTTTGGGGTTTTGTGGGGCCGATTGATGCAAATATACGACCAAGACTGCTATACCCACCAAGGGCTGCCGTTCAATTTACGTGCGCTACGCGGCCAAGTGCTGCTGGTGGTTAACGTTGCCAGCCAGTGTGGTTTTACCCCGCAGCTAAGCGAACTCGAAACCCTTTTTCAGCGTTATCGGGATCGTGGTTTCACCGTGCTCGGTTTCCCGTGTAATCAGTTTGGCCGCCAGTCGCCGGAAAGTGCTCAAGCGTTTTGCCAGTTTGGCGAGCAGCAGTTTGGAGTCAGTTTTCCGCTACTGGAAAAGGTCAATGTCAATGGCAGTGATGCCCACCCACTGTTTGTGCTGCTCAAGCGCGAGGCGCCTGGAATCCTAGGCACACAGCTGATTAAATGGAATTTTACCAAGTTCCTAGTGGGCCGTGATGGTAAGGTGATAGCCCGCTTTGGGCCGCGCTATCATGGGCGCCCGCTACGTCTGGCATTAGAAGAAGCCTTGGATCAAACATACCCATAGCCCCACAAGGCACTATCCCTCTATACCTGCTCGCCCCGCGCGACTGCTACACGATTCATGAGCGCGTTCCAGCGGTGACGCACCATCATGGTCGTTAAGCCTGAAAACAGCGCCCAGCTTTTGCGTCGCCAGCCCTTCAAGCGCATATTGTGATTGACCAACTGCTTCATCAGCTTATAGTCGTCAAATTGTCGCCATTCGCTGGCGATTGAAAGCTGATGGCGTGACATCACCGGTGCCATTTCCAGGCGAAACATCCATTCGAGCTCGTTAAGCGTCATATCATAGCGCTCTATGACCTCGACCATACGCGCGTAGTCGCGCTCGCTGGGTTCACGGTCCAGCCACAGCGGGGCTAGCGCTAGCCATAGATCGCCGCGTTCATCTACTAGCTGCTGTGCATTCATGATCGCCTCGTGGGAAGTCGTTGCCGATATAAGTACTTTGGCAGCTATCGTGACGCGAATGCCCCCCGAGCTCAAGGGCGGGCAGGAGCCAAGGATGGACAGTCGCTTATGGGCGGACGATAGCTCAGGAGCGGACAGAGCGCACGGAGAGAGCTAGAATAGCCTCTATGAGTCATGACACTGCTATTTCAAATTCAAAAACTATGCCAAAAGCTATGTCAAAAACTATGGCAAAACGATGTCGCTAGTTATGATGTTGCCAGTTACGATATTAAAAGCTAAATCAATCTGATAAAGAGGTTCTCTGTGATTATTAAACCCAAAGTACGCGGCTTTATTTGTACCACTACTCATCCCATCGGCTGC
Organism: Vreelandella titanicae; assembly: GCF_014697095.1. Taxonomy (NCBI): domain Bacteria; kingdom Pseudomonadati; phylum Pseudomonadota; class Gammaproteobacteria; order Oceanospirillales; family Halomonadaceae; genus Vreelandella; species Vreelandella titanicae. The sequence goes on from NZ_CP059082.1 coordinate 2,596,386, forward strand.
GAGCAGAACGTTCGCGAACAGATTGAAGCGACCCGTGCTCGCGGTTTGGATAAGCAGGCTGGCCCAAAAAAAGTACTCGTCATTGGGGCTTCAAGTGGCTATGGGTTGGCAGCCCGTATTACCGCAGCGTTTGGCTACGGCGCCGACACCCTGGGCGTTTTCTTTGAAAAGCCTGCCACCGATAAGAAACCCGGCACCGCAGGCTGGTACAACAGTGCCGCCTTCGATAAGTTTGCCAAGCAGGAAGGGCTGTACAGCAAATCGATTAACGGCGATGCGTTCTCCCATGAAGCGCGGGAAAAAGCCATTGAACTGATCAAGCAGGACATGGGCGAGATCGATCTGGTGGTGTACTCGCTGGCATCACCCGTTCGCAAGCTGCCGGATAGCGGCGAACTTAAGCGTTCGAGCCTCAAGCCAATTGGCGAAACCTACCGCGCTACTGCTATCGATACCAATAAAGACGCGATTATCGAAGCAGAAGTAGAGCCAGCCACCCAGCAGGAAATCGACGACACCATTACGGTAATGGGTGGCGAAGATTGGGAACTGTGGATGGAAGCGCTTGACCAAGCAGGTGTGCTGGCAAAAGGTGCGCGTAGCGTGGCGTTTAGTTATATCGGCACTGAAATCACCTGGCCGATCTACTGGCACGGTGCGCTGGGTAAAGCCAAGGAAGACCTTGACCGCGCTGCCGCGGCTATCGACGCCAAGCTGAAAGAGACCGGTGGCGGTGCCAATGTGGCGGTACTCAAGTCGGTGGTCACCCAGGCGAGCGCGGCCATTCCGGTAATGCCGCTGTATATCGCCATGGTCTATCGCATCATGAAAGAGCAGGGTCTGCACGAAGGCACGATCGATCAATTGAACCGTCTATTCGGTGAGCAGCTCTACTCAGCCCAAGGCAAGCGCGGTGAAATGGTAACTGATGAGGTAGGGCGCCTGCGTTTGGATGACTGGGAGTTGCGCGATGACGTTCAGCAAGCGTGCCAGGATCTGTGGCCGGAAGTGACGACCGAAAACTTATTCGAGATTACCGACTATGCTGGTTATAAGCACGAATTCTTGAAGCTATTTGGCTTTGAGCGTGACGATGTCGATTACGATGCCGACGTCAATCCAGAGGTTACGTTTGATGTCGTGAATCTGTAAGCCATTCACAGAGGCGGTAGCGCCGCCCAATTCGACCGGAACGCTGGAGGTGTTTATGGACACTAGGGAAAGCAAAACCCCGGAAGAAGAGAAGCAGCATATTATCAATGAGCGAATACCTGAGGATTATGAAACCTCAAAACCGCATCTACAGCCTGAAGCCAAGAAGCGGCCAGGCGGGCTGTATAAGTTACTCCCGATAGTGGTGATCATTGTCGGCGTGATTGTGGTTAGTATCGTCGTGTTAGGCATTATTAACCGCGGTAATTAGTACTTAACCATTCTCTCTTTTTTGCCGGGCCTTGCGCCCGGCAATTTGCATTCATGCGTCACGTTTTTGTTGCAGTGGTCATAACGCTGCCATCCTCTACGCAATTGGGTAAGATGATCGTTTATCTATGTCGATGGCGGTCTTTCATGCATCTTTTCATGCAACTCAATCAGTTATCATGCAGCCCAACCCGTTAGCCTCACAGGCAGCGCTACCGCGTCGGCGGGTGGCCTTTCTGCTGCTACCAGGTTTTTCGTTATTGACCCACGCCAGCGCGCTGGAGCCGCTACAAATGGCTAACCAGCTGAGTGGGCAGATGCTTTACCACACCGTCACATTAAGTCTCAATGACGAGCCCGTGCGCAGCGGTGCTCAGCTTTCGCTCATTGCTCAGCACGCCTTAAGTACTGCATTAGGCCCGCTTGACCTGCTGTTGATATGCGCACCAACACCGCTGCCCTATACGTTACCCGCAAAGTTGAATGAGTGGCTGCGTGGGCACCAGGGGCGCGGTGTGGCACTGGGTGGGTTGGCAGGGGGCACTGAAGTGTTGGCACGCTGTGGGTTGCTTGAAGGCTATCGTGCGACGCTGCCCTGGCAGCGTTTTGAGGCCTTTTCTCAAGCCTATCCGCAAGTGACGCTTTCTCAACAGCTGTTTGAAATTGATCGCGACAGGCTGACCTGCGCGGGGGGAACCGCGGCCATGGATTTGATGCTCACGCTGATTGGCCAGCATCACGGTGCGCGCTTGGCGGAGCAGGTGTCTGAGCAGTTTGTCTGCGACCGCATCCGCTTGGCAGATGAGCGCCAGCATGTGCCGCTGCGTAGCCGCCTGGGGCATGCGCCGCAAAGTCTGGTGGAGGCTGTCACGCTTATGGAAGCCAATATTGAGGAGCCGCTCTCGACCCTGGAACTGGCCGAACATCTGGGTATCTCTCGGCGTCAGTTGGAGCGGCTATTTAAGAAGTATCTGCAGGCGGTCCCTAGTCGCTACTACCTGGATTTACGCTTACAAGAGGCGCGCAAACAGCTTCGCGATAGTGACCGGCCGGTAGGCGATATTGCGTTTGCCACGGGATTTTCCTCAGGCGCGCACTTTTCTACCGCCTACCGTCACCATTTCGGCATGACGCCGAGAGAAGAGCGCCTGGGTTAGAAAGATTCAGGTTAATGTATCCACAATGCCACCTTCCACACGCAGTGCCGCCCCGCTGGTTGCACTGGCTTGGGGAGAAGCGGCGTAGACGCTCATACTCGCGACTTCTTCGGGTGTTGCTAAGCGCTGGATAATTGAAGAGGGGCGGTTCTCTTTAACAAAGCGTTCTTCCATCTCTTGCTGAGAAATGCCCTCTTTTTCCGCCATTTCCCCCATCATCTTGATCACGCCTTCTGAACGGGTCGGCCCAGGTAGAATGGCATTCACGGTGACCTGGGTGCCGCTGAGCACTTTGGCCAGCCCGCGAGAGACGGAGAGCAGCGCCGATTTGGTCATGCCGTAATGCACCATTTCACTAGGGATGTTGATCCCCGACTCGCTGGAGATAAACTGTATGCGGCCCCAGTCGCGCTCGCGCATGCCCTGGGCGTAGTGACGGGAAAGCCTCACCGCGCTCATGATATTAATATCGAAAAATTGCTGCCACGTAGCGTCATCTACATCGAAAAAGTCCTGCGGGGCGAAAATGCCTACGTTATTGATCAGGATATCCGCGCTGGGCTGCTGTTTAATAAGCGTTTGGCAACCTTCAGCGGTGCCGAGATCAGCCGCCACGCCTTCTACCTTGGCATTGGGAGTGTCTTTTTTAAGTGCGCTGATGGCACCATCAACACGTGCTTGGGTACGCCCTGTTATAACCACGTCAGCGCCTGCCTTGGCGAGCCCTTGAGCAATTGCAAAACCGATGCCCGCTGTAGAACCCGTGATAATGGCGTGTTTGCCGCTTAGATCAATCTGCATATGCTGGTCTCCTCTCATCCTGAGTGTCGGTGCTCATCACTATGCAACGCAGCTCAGCGAATAACCGCATAGCTTGCTAATAAGTATGGGGCTCTTTTAGAGTTCTTCAAGGCGGTTCAGTGATACGCCGAGACGCCGCTATTCATAATTTGCCGTCCCATTGCTGAAAGCGCTTGGACTCTTTACCACCTTATACTGTTGTTACTACTTTCCTCCACTGGAGCTAGCGACCCATGAGCCATACCCCAAGCCGTCAAGATTACGACCACTACATGACGCCCAACTACTCACCACAGCAGGTCATTCCCGTGCGTGGTGAAGGTAGCCGCTTGTGGGATCAACAGGGCCGTGAATATATCGACTTTGCCGGGGGCATCGCGGTTAACTCCCTTGGTCATTGCCATCCAGTACTGGTCAATGCGCTCAAAGAGCAGGGCGAGAAGCTGTGGCACCTTTCCAACGTATATACCAACGAGCCAGCGCTGAACTTGGCCAAGACGCTGGTCGAGCGCACCTTCGCCGATAAGGTGTTCTTATGCTCCTCCGGCGGTGAAGCCAACGAAGCTGCGCTTAAGCTGGCACGCCGCTGGGCGGTGGATAATCACGGTGAGCAGAAAGATAAAATCATCTCGTTCTACCAATCTTTTCATGGCCGCACCTTCTTTACCGTCAGCGTGGGTGGCCAGCCCAAATACTCCCAGGGCTTTGGGCCGGTGCCGGGCGGAATTCTGCACGCTAATTACAATGACCTGGATAGCGTTCGCGAGCTGGTGGGCGACGACACCTGCGCGATTATGGTTGAACCCATGCAGGGCGAGGGCGGTATCGTGCCCGGCACGCAGGAATTCCTCCAAGGGCTGCGCGATCTCTGCGACGAGCACAATGCGCTATTGATTTTTGACGAAGTGCAAACCGGCGTTGGTCGTAGCGGAGAACTCTACGCTTATAAGAACTACGGCATTACGCCGGATATTCTTACCAGTGCCAAATCCTTGGGCGGCGGTTTCCCCATTGGCGCCATGCTGGCTATCGACTCGGTGGCTAAATCGCTGGTTGTTGGCACCCACGGTTCTACTTACGGCGGCAATGCGCTGGCATCTGCCGTTGCCTTGGCGGCGGTGGAGCTTATCGATACGCCCGAGGTGCTCGAAGGCGTTAAGCATCGCCACGATCTGTTCCGCGAGCATTTAGAAACTATCAACCGCAAGCATGGCGTGTTTAAAGAGATTCGCGGTATAGGCTTATTAATAGGTGCCCAGATGTCGGATGCCTATGAAGGGCGTGCCAAAGACATACTACCGCTGGCGATTGAAGAGGGCTTGATGGCGCTGATCGCCGGGCCGAACGTACTGCGCATGGCGCCTTCTCTGGTCATTCCTGAAGCGGATATCGCCGAGGGCATGGCCCGCTTAGAGCGCGCGATTGAGCGATTAGTTGCGGCAGCATGAGTGAACAACAGGCTGCGTCAATCGTGTTAACTGAAGGGGAGGCATCGAGGATGCTGGTAGTTCGACCCGTTAAAGCGTCTGATCTCACGGCGCTTGAGCAATTAGCCGAGCATGCAGTACCTAAGCTTACTAACTTGCCTGCTAACCGTGAGCGACTTCAGGAGCGCATTGCGCGCTCTCAAGACGCCTTTAATGGTGACGTCGAGTTTCCAGAAAACGAGCACTATACGTTTGTTCTCGCCGATGACACACGCGAGGAAGTGCTCGGTACCGCCACCATACGTGCCCAGGCGGGTGCCAATGAGGCCTACTACACCTACCGCCAGGAAACGCTGATTCACGCCTCCCAGCAGTTGAACGTACGTCGTGAAGTGCAGACGCTAGCGCTCTCCCATGAAGTTTCTGACGCTACCCTGCTGTGCGCCTTTTCGCTTAACCCGCGTTATAAAGGCACCAGCGCGGAGAGCCTGCTGCGCCGGGCGCGGTTGATGTTTATCGCCCAATACCCAGAGCGGTTTTCGCGTATTCTGGCGGTGGCGTTTCCCGGTTACTTGGATGCTCGCAATGAGTCGCCGTTCTGGGAGAGCGTAGGGCGGCACTTTTTTGCCCGCAGTTTCCAGGATATTAACCACATTGCCGGGGTGCGCTCGAAAAGCTTTATCGCCGAAGTAATGCCCCAGTTCCCGCTCTATTTGCCGCTGCTAACACCCCAGGCGCGGGCGGCGATAGGTCGTGAGCACCCTGCTCATGAAGAGGCGTTGGAGGAGATGCTGGCGGAGGGCTTCGTGCGTTCGCGCCATGTGGATATTTTCGACGCCGGGCCGATTGTCAAAGCCGAGCGCGAGCGGTTGGAAACCTTCCGCAGTGCTGCCTGGCACCCAGTGCGCATTCGCCCTGAACACGCTTTGCCGGATGCTGAACCCGCGCTGGTTGCCAATCAAAAGCTGGGCGAGTTTCGCTGCATCGTCGCCCGCTACGCGCTGTCACCCACGGGCCAGTTGATGCTCTCAGCGGAGCATGCTGAGCGGCTGGGTGTCACGGAAGGGCGAGCGGTGCTTGCTGCGCCGCTGACGCTACCCACCGTGGTAGACGCGCTCGATGAAGGAGAAATGTAATGCGCATTCGACCCATTGCCCGTGATGATCTGGATGGGCTTCAGGCGCTTGCGCAGCAGGCGGGCGTTGGCTTTACCTCGCTGCCGGATAATCGCGAGTTTCTAGCCGGTAAGATTGAAGCGGCTGCCAGTGCCTTTGAAGAGCGCACTCCGGTGGATGATCGGCTTTATTTCTTTGTGCTAGAGGATGAAGTAAGCGGCGAGTTGGCGGGCTGCTGCGCCATTGAGGGCCAAGTCGGGCGCGAAGTGCCGTTCTACAATTACCGGCTGGGCACTTTGGCCCACTCCTCGGTTCAGCTGGATCTGCACCGCACCATCGATACGCTGTTTTTAAGCTCCGACCACACCGGTGATGCCGAGGTGTGCTCGCTGTTTCTGCGCCCCGAGTATCGCGGTGAAGCCAATCGCCACTTGCGCAACGGCGCGCTGCTCTCCAAGGCGCGCTGGCTGTTTATCGCCCAGTTTCGCGACCGTTTCCCCGATAAAGTGCTGGCGGAGATGCGCGGCGTGTTCGACGAGAACAACACCAGCCCTTTCTGGGAGAGCTTAGGGAAGCACTTCTTTCCCATGGATTTCAGCGAAGCTGACCGCTTAACCGGCCTGGGGCAGAAGAGCTTTATTGGCGAGCTGATGCCCAAGTTCCCCATTTACACCACCTTTATGGCCGAAGAGGCGCGGGCCTGTATTGGTCAGGTGCATCGCCATACCCGCCCGGCGCTGGAGATGCTTAAGAAAGAGGGGCTGCGCTGGGAAGGCTATATCGATATTTTCGACGGTGGCCCGACGGTGGAGGCGTACATTGATGACGTGCGTGCCATTCGCAACTCACGGCTCTGCCAGGTGGAAGTTTCTGTCGCTGCCAGCGAAGAGAGTGTCAGCCGCTGGCTGGCCGCCACCACCCAGATGCTGCACTTTACCGCCAGTTGGGTAGGCCGCGCGCCTGCTGATGACAACACCATCGTGCTTAGCGAACAAGAAGCGAAGCGCTTAGGCGTTGCCACCGGCGATACCCTACGGCTACTCGAGACCTAGGCGACGTTTACAGGAGAGTTTTATGCACGCCCAACAGCAGCAACTGATCAATGGCGCCTGGGTCGCAGGCGACGCCGAGCCGTTGAGCAAGCACGATCCCGTTTCTGGCAAGTCGCTATGGCAAGCAGCGACGGCTAGCTCAGAACAGGTCACGGCCGCTGTGAAAGCCGCCCGCGGTGCCTTCCCCGGCTGGGCGCGCACACCCTTTGCCGAGCGCCAGGCGCTTGTCGAGCGATTTGCCGAGGTGCTAAAAACACGTGGTGAAGACCTGGCCGTGGCGATTGCCTCTGAAACCGGTAAACCGCTCTGGGAAGCGCGCACCGAAGCGGGTGCCATGGTGGGTAAGGTGGCGCTTTCGGTTAAGGCGTATAACGAGCGCACCGGTGAACGGGAAAAAGCGGTGGGCAGTGCAAACGCTGTGCTGCGCCATCGTCCTCATGGCGTGATGGCGGTGTTTGGCCCTTACAACTTCCCTGGCCACCTGCCCAACGGCCATATGGTGCCTGCGCTATTGGCGGGTAACTGTGTGGTCTTCAAGCCCAGCGACCAAACTCCACTTACCGCGGATTTGACTCTGCAGTGCTGGCTAGAGGCCGGGCTTCCGGCAGGCGTCATTAACCTGGTGCAGGGTGGTGTGCCGGTAGGTCAGGCGCTGGCAGGTAACCCTGATATTGATGGCCTGCTGTTTACCGGTAGCGCCAAAGTGGGCGGTATGCTGCACCAGCAGTTTGCCGGACAACTGGATAAAATTCTGGCGCTGGAACTAGGCGGCAATAACCCCCTGGTAGTGAAGGATGTCGACGACGAGCGTGCCGCGGTATTGACCATTCTGCAGTCGGCGTACCTCTCCGGCGGCCAGCGCTGCACCTGCGCGCGGCGCTTAATGGTGCCGGAGGGTGCAGTAGGCGATCGATTGATCGATGCGCTTTCTGAGGCGATCGCCAAGTTACACGTGGCGGGCCAGTTCGAAGAAAATCCTGCGCCGTTCTATGGTGGTTTGGTCAGCGTAGCGGCGGCGGACGGCCTGCTCAAGGCTCAAGATGAGCTGGAGGCCATGGGGGGCATAGTGATCAATCGCATGCAGCGCCTGAAAGAGAACACCAGCCTGTTAGGTCCCGCGCTAATTGATGTGACCGGTCTTGACGTGCCGGACGAGGAGCACTTCGGCCCGCTGCTGAAAATCCACCGCTATCGCGATTGGGATAAAGCGCTACAGCTTGCCAATAACACCCGCTACGGGCTCTCCGCCGGTTTAATTGGCGGCGATCGAGCCGATTGGGATGACTTCCTGCTGCGTATTCGTGCCGGAATCGTCAACTGGAACCGCCAAACCACCGGTGCATCCGGCGATGCACCTTTTGGTGGTGTGGGTGACAGCGGCAACCACCGTCCCAGCGCGTTTTACGCGGCGGACTACTGCGCCTACCCAGTCGCCTCCATGGAAGCTGACAGCCTGGAGATGCCCGAGACCCTGCCGCCGGGAGTGAGCCTGTGAGTGCCGCCGACATCAGCAGCGTTAGGGAAGTCAATTTTGACGGCCTAGTCGGCCCAACCCATAACTACTCTGGGTTGGCCGTGGGCAATGTCGCGTCCATGAGTCACGGCGGCTTAGTCTCCAATCCCAAGGAGGGCGCGCTGCAGGGGCTGCTTAAGATGAAGTCGCTGATGGACGCGGGCTATGCCCAGGGCGTTCTGCCACCCCAACAGCGCCCCGATATTGGCGCACTGCGCGATTTAGGTTTTAGCGGTAGTAATGGTGAGGTGCTGGCTCGTGCTTCTAAAGAAGCGCCGCAACTGCTTCGGGCGGTGTGCTCGGCTTCGAGTATGTGGACGGCTAACGCGGGCACTATTACCCCCAGCATTGATGCACCCGATAGTCGGGTACACTTCACACCAGCGAACCTACAGTCCAGCTTTCACCGCTACCTGGAGCCACAAACCACGGGACGTGTGCTGAAAGCGATCTTCCGTGACGAACAGCACTTCTGCCACCACCCGGTGCTGCCCGCTACTCCAGCCTTTTCCGATGAGGGTGCGGCCAATCACACCCGTCTATGCGGTGAGCACGGCGAACCCGGTGTTCACCTATTTGTATATGGTCGCCAGGCGTTTGGTGACGTGCGTAGCGGTGAGCGCGAACCCAAGCGCTACCCCGCCCGGCAAACGCTGGAAGCCAGCCAGGCGGTAGCTCGCCAGCATGGGCTAACGGAAGCGCAAACGGTATTTTCCCAGCAGCACCCGGATGCCATCGACGCGGGTGTTTTCCATAACGACGTCATTGCGGTGGGTAACGGCCCTGTGCTGCTCTACCACGAAATGGCCTTTCTGGATGAAGAAGGCACGCTCGATGAGCTGCGCGCCAAAATGGCCAGCCCGCTGATTCCCGTGCGCGTGCCCTTGGAAGCGGTAAGCATGGAGGATGCGGTAGCCTCGTATCTATTTAATTCGCAGTTGCTCTCCAATCCGGATGGCACCATGACACTGGTAGTGCCCGGCGAATGCCAGGAGCGCGAGGCGGTATGGCGCACCATTCAGGATTATCTGCTGGCGGGCAATAATCCGATCAGTGAAGTGGTCGTTAAAGACGTCAAACAAAGCATGCGCAACGGCGGCGGCCCCGCTTGCCTGCGCCTGCGCGTGGTGCTAACGGAGGCCGAACGTGCAGCGCTCTCTGGCCGCGTGCTGCTCACCAATGCACTGTACACTGATCTGACCGCGTGGGTGGAGCGCCACTATCGCGATCGCCTCGCTCCGGACGATTTGGCCGATCCACAGCTGGCGGGAGAGTCACTTGCAGCACTGGATGAACTCACTCAACTGCTGAAAATCGGCCCGGTTTATCCCTTCCAACTGGGGTAGGGTGTGATGTAGTGAGGGAAAATAATAAACGCCAGGGCAGTGCCTTGGCGTTTTGGTTTAAAGTTTGCAGCGAAAGCTTAGCCGTCGCTTTGCCCGGTGTATGCGATTAGGAGGGAGCAGTGCGACAATATATGCTGGCCTTGGTGATAGGAGTATTTTTAATAATGTCGACAGGCACTAATGCGAGCGGCTTGGATTTCGAAGCGTTAGTGTCTGAGCAAGGCGCAGCAGGCCCACTGCCAGCACTTCAGCCGTTTGAAGCAAGGGATGGCACCACACTTTCATATCGGCATTATCCAAGTGAATCCGACACGGCGCTGGTGCTCGTGCACGGCTCAGGGACCGACAGTCGATATCTGGCAACCTTTGCTCGCGGATTGGCAGCTTCAGGCGCCGCCGCTGTTTACACCCCGGATATTCGAGGGCATGGGCCATCTCCCGTTCGGCGCGGCGATATCGACTATATCAAGCAGCTTGAGGATGATCTTGCCGATCTTATTGCCCACATCGAAGTGGTCAATCCTCAATTAACGCGTATCGTCGTCGGTGGGCATTCGTCAGGTGGCGGGTTAGTAATACGTTTTGCTGGTGGCACGCATGGGCACCGTGCCAACGCCTATCTGCTGCTAGCGCCTTACCTGGGATACGACGCACCTACTGTTCGGAAAAACTCGGGCGGGTGGGCAGACCCCAAAGTGACCAGGATCATTGCTATATCCATTTTGAATGAACTCGGTATTACCCACTTCAATAAGCTACCGGTGCTGCACTTTAATTTGCCGCCCGAACACCGCCAGGGCTCAGAAACGCTAGCGTATTCGTACCGGCTTATGAAGGGCTTTGCTCCCGCCAATTGGCAGAACGATCTCAGTTCTATGGCGGCTCCAGTCCTTCTTATTACTGGATCTGATGACGAAGCATTTTTTGCGGAGCGCTTCGAGCCCACTTTGCGGCCCATCGTTCCACACGCTGATATCGTCACGGTGCCTAATGCATCACATCTGAGCCTTGTTGTGAACAAAGAGGGCATCAAGACAGCTTACCATTGGCTTCAAGCGTTATAAGAGCGAAAATCTCATGTGTATGGGATGGTGGAAACACTTATGGTTCTCACACCTAGCACTAGGATTACGTCAATATGCCCTTAATCGACATCCGTGCTGCACTCGAAACTGATGTTCCGGACATTCAATCCTGCGCACGACTGGCCTATTCAAAGTACATCAGTCGCATTGGTCGTGAACCCGCGCCCATGCATGCAGACTTCGCAAGCCTAATCGACTACGGCTACATAGATGTTGCCATCCTTGATTCACATTTTGTGGGCTATGTTGTGTTCTACCCCGAAGGCGATCATTTTCACCTCGAAAACGTTGCCATACTGCCCGAGTATGGCGGCCTCGGCATTGGGAAGCGATTGATCGATCACGTGGAACGTTCTGCCGAGGAAAAGGGGTATGAAGCCGTGGAACTTTATACGAATGAAGCCATGACAGAAAATCTCGCCATGTACCCCAAACTGGGATACGTCAGGGTCGAGTGTCGGCATGAAGCGGGGTTTAATCGAGTGTATTTCCGAAAGCAGCTAAAGTTAAATGGCTGACAAGAAGAGCTTTCCTAGTTGGGTCGATTCAGTGAACGCGTCACTCTTGAGTTCATCACCGTATTGGAGATTGGTGATTTGAGAAAAGTATTAATGAGCGCCTGTCTCTTGGGTAAAAAGGTTCGCTATGATGGTGGCGCCCTTTCCGTGGATGATCAGATCGTTGAGCAGTGGCGTTCTGAAGGCCGAATCGTTTCTGTTTGCCCCGAAGTTGAGGCGGGGATGAGTATTCCCAGGCCGCCCGCGGAGATTTTCAAGGGCAGTGGTAAGGGCGTTTTAAACGGTGAGGTCGATGTTATCGAAAACGATGGGGGCAAGGTGACCAATGAATTTTTAGCAGGTGCCTCTATCGCTTTGAACCTGTGCCGTAAATTCGATATCGATATCGCAGTGCTTGCTGAGTTCAGTCCTTCATGCGGAAGCACCGCTATTTATGACGGCAGTTTCTCTGGTAAAAAAGTACCGGGTATGGGAGTAACAGCCGCACTGCTCCGGGAACATGGTGTGCACGTGTTTAGTCAGTATGAAATAGCCCGAGCTAATACTGCACTTCTTGCTACAAGTTCGTGAAAGCAGTACTAGGATTCGAGATATGACGCCTATTATTCGGTTTACTAACGACAAGGCGTTCGCGGAAAAATTAATTCGCCAAAATATGTCTGCTTACTACGAACAGTTGGATATGCGCTGGAATACAGCCCTGTTTGATAAACAATGGGATGAGTTAGACAGTTACGAATTAGTTATTAACGCTAGCCCAGTTGGGTTGTTATGCATAAATCACGATGAAGCCGCTTACTATATTCGAGAGCTACAAATTGATCCGAAGTGGCAACGTCAAGGCTTAGGCACAACGGCTATTCGCTACACGGAGGAAACTGCCCAACAGTCGGGCATCCGCTTACTTCGGCTGCGTGTGTTTTGTATCAACCCAGCAATAGCGCTATACGAGCGTATGGGGTTTCGCGTGCGAAAAACAGAGGGCGGGACTCACTATATGGAGCGGAGCATACTCTAACCCGTTAAATTAATGGGGCTTTACTGTTAAGTACTACAAGAGATTGCGCCGGTGCTGCTGCTGGAACCAACCGACGCTCGCTTTACTTTTTTAGGTTGGATGACGGGGTAGTTTGCCGATTTTTGTATTAATAACCTACCGTAAAGGCTTTCTGAATATGCTGGGGCGTCTCGGCTTCATCAAGCATCGCTACCGCGAAATCCTCCATTGAAATGCGAGATTCTCCGTTATTGTCCACGACGAGGGTATCGGTGCCAAGACGATATCGTCCCGTACGCTCTCCAGGCATGAGCATGGCGGCAGGGGAGAAGTAAGTCCACGCTGTGCTGGTTTCACCCAAGCAGAGTTCATACTGAGCTTGGCATGCCTTGGCAATTTCTAGCGCAGAGGCAGGAAGGAAATCGGGGGCTGTTAAGACCGTATCACCGGCGCGCCCGGGGATTAGCAATCGCGCGGCTCCGCCTACCAAGAGCACTCGCTGACTCGGGAGGGCACTCGCCATTAGAGAACGGGTTAGCGCTACCAACGTCGCTTCTTTTCCATCGGGTGGGCGAACGGCGCTGATCAGCACGTCTTGTCCTTGAATAACATGAGCTAGCTGGTGTGAGTCTGCTATATCCGCGACACAGCGGCTTGCTTCAGTGGGCAGTTTGTTAAGCTGACTCTCTGTTCTCACCACGCCGGTTACGTTATGGCCACGTGCTAATGCTTCATTCATAATGCGTTTGCCAACGTCGCCAGCGGCACCAAATATTGCAATCTTCATGATATATCTCTCTTGGGTTCATTAGTTAAGTTGTTTGGCTTTGCCAATATTGAGCAGGGTAATTCCGGCTCCAATTAATAGGGTGCCAAGCAGTAAGCCTTCGGGAGCGGTTTCTCCTTGCAGCAATATGGCGACCGGAACGCCCACCACGGCGCCGACGGAACCCAATAGGCTCAGAAACACCGGGCCGCCGCTTTTCTGTAGCAGGAAGAGCAGTAAGAACTGGCCTGCGAAGACCATCGCCTGGAGTGCAATCAGCAAGAACGGCAGGGAGCGTTCTGTCGGAACGCTCAGTGAGAAGCCCGGCAGAAACCCCACGCTGAGGAGAATGATGGCCGCGGCGATAAGCATCCCCGGCGCCAACGCATCGCTGGATACGCCTTCTGGCCAGCGCAAGGTTCTATAAAGATTGCCGATGGCCAGCAGCACGGGGCCAATTAAAGCGAGGAGAATCCAGAGGTAATTGGCATCCGGCGCCGAAAGCTTATGGAAGGCCAGGGTGACGGCCCCCGCGAGGGCTGATATAACCCCCGCCGCACGCAACACCTGAAACCGCTCCATTTTTAACGCTAATGCGCCGATGTAGGTGAGTAGCGGTGGCAGAGTGATGATTAATGCCACGAACCCCGCACCCACATGGGGGATAGCTGAGAAAAAAAGCAGGTTGGCACCCGCTACGCCCAGCAGGCCTGAAATAGCGTAATACTCAACGGTGCGAACGTTGACCGGCGGAAGATTGCCGCGGAAGGCCGCGAGAACCAATAGAATAAGCGCCGCCCCTGAAATTGACCAAAACAGAAAAGCGAGCGCCGGTAGCTGAATGTCACCGGCAAGTTTTGCCAAATTAGTCGATAGACCCAGCAAGGCGCCGCCGGATAACAGATACACCAGTGGGGCAAGCCAAGCTCTTTTGCGTGAGTGTGTGCGGGTAGTGCTTAATGATGTCATTCGCGTAGTTCTCATTGGTACCGTTTCGAAGTGTCTTGATGTCAAGATATGTGTGATTAATCTTGACGTCAAGATAATTAAGCGCAAAATACGCTCATGGATCATGTAGACAACATTCTCAAACAGTGGCGGCAGGAGCGGCCTGACCTCGATGTAGCGCCGATGGCTACCATCGGGCGGGTCAAACGGCTGAATCACACCTTAATGCGCGCAATGGAGAAGACCTGGGCGAAATACGGTCTGACTGACGCGAGCTTTGACGTTCTGGCAACTCTTCGCCGTGAGGGGGAGCCTTACGCGCTATCGCCGGGGGATTTGATGGCATCCACCATGGTGACTTCAGGCACCATGACTCACCGCATCAATCAACTGGAAAAGGCGGGTTTGATCAAGCGGGTCAAAAACCCCGACGATGGTCGTGGTTTTCTCATCTCTCTTTCCCAGCGTGGATTCGAGTTAATCGATGAAGCCGTTGCTGCTCATGTGGAAACCCAGGCGCAGCTGGTGAGCGGCCTAACTGAAGAGCAACGAGCGCAACTCGATGAGCTGCTTAAGCAGTTCTTGGCGGGATTGGAGCAGGAGTGATGTGTGTCGTAGCGGCAACTTAGCCACTATTGAAAAGAGTCACGCCTAGACTTTGTTCCATCTCGCTTAAACACTTGAATACGTTGGCATGGCTGATACACAGCGCTCGGCTGGCGCCGGATAGCGACCCCGCCTCTGCAATCGCTAGCTCGTCCCACCTTATTTGCTGTTCATTCATGCAAACTGAGTTGTCATTTTCCGCGAATGTTTGAGCGTATTTGAACAGGCTAGTCTGTCGTTGAACCAATCAATAGGGGAAGCGAAGAATGAATGTGTTGATCGTCTTGGCTCATCCTGAACGCAAGTCGTTTAATGGCGGCCTAGTGGATGAGGTGGTAGAACAGCTGGTGGGCGAGGGGCATACAGTGGAAGTGGATGATCTCTATGCTGAGCAGTTTGATCCGGTGGAGCGCCCTGAGCAATATCCGCATAGCGCCGTGGCGTCGGACTACTTCTATCCCCTCAATGAGCAGCGGGCTCACTACGAGAAAAACACATTACCGCAGGATGTCCAGCGGGAGTTGGCGCGGTTGGAGTGGGCTGACTTGGTGATCTTCCAGTTTCCCTTATGGTGGCACGCCCAGCCTGCCATTTTGAAAGGCTGGTTTGATCGGGTGTTGGTGTATGGCGGGCGCTATACAAGCCGCATGCGTTACGACAGAGGCTACTATCGCGGTAGGAAGGCGATGCTATCAGTCACCACGGGCTCACCGGAGAAAGCATTTCAGCCTTTTGGCCGAGCTGGCAATATGGTGCACTGGCTGTGGCCCATACACGCATCGTTGTATTATGTTGGCTTTGACGTGCTGACGCCTCAGGTGGGTTACGGCGTTCAAGGTGGCGGTATTCGTTACCAAGAGGAAGCTGACATCATTGGTCACCTAGAGGCCTGCAAAGCGGCCTGGGTAGCTCGTCTGAGAAACTTGGACAGCGAACTGCCCATCCCCTTTACCGGATGGGATGACTGGGACGAAGATGGCGTTTTACGCCAAACAAACCCGCTGAGATGGCGGCTAGGCTGAGCTCGTGTAGACTCGTACTGTCTATAAAACAGATCAGCAAAAGGCCCAATCAGCGCCATGACTACCTCGAACTACCGTTTTTCCGATGCTGAGCGCCGTGGGCTCTACCGCGCCATACATGAGCGGCGCGACGTGCGCTCGCAATTTCTGCCCGACAGGATACCTCTTGATGTACTGGCCTGCCTTTTGGAGGCTGCGCATCATGCGCCTTCAGTGGGATTTATGCAGCCCTGGGATTTCATCGTGATTGAAAGTCGCAGCGTCAGAGAAGCAGTGCTGGCGATGTTCGAGCAGGAGAATCAGAAGGCCGCCGAACGCTTTGAAGGCGAGCGTCAAGCGCATTATCGCAGCCTTAAGCTGCAAGGTATTATGGAGAGCCCGCTTAATCTCTGTATTACCTGTGACCGAAGCCGGGGCGGCCCTCACGTGCTGGGGCGGAATAGTATTGTGGATACCGATCTTTTCAGCACTTGTCTCGCGGTACAAAATCTCTGGTTGGCTGCGCGGGCAGAAGGTATTGGCGTTGGTTGGGTGAGTATTCTCGACCAAGAACAGCTAAGCGCAGCGTTGAACCTGCCTGAGCACGTTTATCCCTTGGCGTATCTCTGCCTTGGCTATGTGAGCGATTTTTTAGACCAGCCAGAACTTGAAGCCAAAGGCTGGCGCTCTCGCTTGCCATTAAGTGAACTAGTACATGGCGATAAGTGGGGGCAACCGCTTGCCAGTGGTTTGTGAGGAAGTTTTTATAAGGGGGGCCAGCTCGCTGTGCCCAAGTCATCTACTCTTTGCTTGCGGCGCTGGTTCTTGTCTTCGTACATGCGCTGGTCTGCCAGAGCAAATACCTGTAAGGCAGGCACTTCGCTGGAGCTGGCGAATCCCAAGCTCAAATGAAGCGTCAGTTCTTCACGTTCACCGCTAGCGGTGTCGATAATGCAACGCTGTTCAGGCAAATTGTCTCTGATCAAGTTGGCCATACGCTTGGCTGCCGTCAAGTCGGCAGAAGGAAATAGAATGACGAATTCATCGCCACCGCAGCGTGCAAGTATGTCGCTGTCCCTGCAGTGAAGTTGCAGGTACTTGGCAACGCTGGAAATCAGTTGATCGCCTGCAACATGGCCATAATGGTCGTTCACTTCCTTAAGCTTGTCGACGTCCATCATCAATACAGCAAAATCCAGGCTCGGCGTCTGCGCCTTGCCCTGAATGCTCATTTGTAGCGCGGCTTCCAAGAAACCGCGGTTATAAAGGCCGGTGAGTCCGTCACGCTCAGCCGTTTTCTTCAATTCCAAATGTAGCAATTTATTTTCGGTAGCGGCCGCCAGTTGGTCGGCAAAGAGGGAAAGTATTTGCTCTAAGCCGTCTTCTCGGCTGGGAGCTTTCATGATCAGCCAGCCTTCGTACAAGCTTAGACGGCCTTCCATGGACATGACATATAGGTTCTCGCCTTCGTCTGTTTGTGGCAGTGTGCCCGGCTGTACTCTTTGCCTATGAACGCTGGCCAATAGATGCTTTAGACGCTGTTCATCCTTTGGGCTTAGTCCCGCAACAGCCGCGTAGCGTGTTACTTCACAACGTTGTCGTTCTTGTACAAAAACAGCAAAACCGTAGTCGGGGAAATGGGAGTGTAGGTGGTTTAAGGAGTCATCCAGCAGGGTATGGATATTGGTCGCACGGTTTGCCACCGTCCCGAGATCAAGCAGCGCGTGAAAGACTCGGTTCTGAAACTGAATCTCGCCAATGCTGCGGCCGATCTGACGATTCTGACTGTAAGTTATGCGGCCTATGGTTAGAAAATAGACGATTGCCCCCGTCCATTGGTAGATGTCTAAATTGTTGCTCACATAGGGGCGAAACTTGAATCCCGTTAAGGCGCTTCCAATTAAGGCTGCGGTTGTGAAAAGTACGGCTGAAATAAGCATCTTCCGTACCCCGCCGACCACTAAATTGTTCATCAAACAGGCAAGCCCAATGGTGATGGTGCCTAAAGCGTAAAAATCCAGCACGCTGCACCAAAAACCAAATAGCAGGCTGTCATAGAGAAGATTTCTGAACTCGGCACGCTTGGAGTTCTGGGCGCTTACAGCAAGCGCATAGGCAATGCCGGGCCATAGCAGCAGCAAAATCCCGGGCAGAATAAGTGTCCAGCCGCTGCCTTCTACCACGGCGATCCATACGGTGAGTCCGAAGGTATGGCAAAAGGCAAAAATTCGCGGGGCAATTGTCGCCAATGCAAGACGGTGTATGCGTCTCAAAGAAGATTGCATTCGTGAGTCTGTATTCTGAGTTGTTTGAGTAACAGACTAGCATCTAAGAGGTTAAGAAGCCTTATCCTCAAGTCAGGCGAATAGAGCCTTACTTGCTCTTAGGTTTTAGACAGTGTCAGGGCACATCTACTGGATTTGATAAAGCGCACTCGCAACTTGTTAGTAAACGGTTTGCGTGTTTGCGAAGCGCCTCTTTGAGGCCGTCTGGTTCGAGGATGGTAAATTGAAATGGGAGCTGTGCCAGCCAATAGGCAAACCACTCGAAATTATCCGTGCGTGTATGGAGCATTAGTCCACCTTCAACCTGTTCGAACTGACCTGTACAGAAAAATTGGTTCTCAAAGTCAGCGGACGCGGCATGATCAATGTGTAGCACCAGTGATACTTCATGAGTGGGGCCCCAGGACATGAGGCTTTCGCTCAAAAAATCGGCTGCATCAAAGCGGGTGGGGCGTATGAAGGTGCCTGAGAGTAGGTGCACGCCGCTGATACGATCTAACCGAAATGAGCGCATGGCTCCCCGTAGATGGCAAAAACCGACGGCATACCACCTACCTTGTTGGAAAACTAGCCCGTAGGGGTCGATCTGACGCTCAATCGGATCATGCTGCGGGGAGTGGTAGGTAAGCCCCACGGTTCGCATGGTCTCTGTGGCTTTAGTCAGCGTCTCAAGGGCGCGGTCATCACGGCTGGGTTCGCGCCGGGGTAAGATCACCTGAGTGGTCTCACTGATACCGCGAACACGGCTTTTTAAATTAGCTGGCATCACTCGCTCGAGCTTCGCTTGTACGCTGGCAATGGCGGGCGCTGCGTTTGTTAGTCCCAGCTGGCTAGCGGCCAATAAGCCTAACGAAACGGCGAATGTCTCTTCGTCGGTAAACATCATGGGTGGCAGCTTGAAGCCAGCCACCAATCGGTAGCCACCGTAGCGCCCTTGCTCGGTCACTATCGGCACGCCTATATCTTCCAGCGCCGTAATGTATCGCCGTATAGTGCGCCGATCCACGCCCAGGCGTTCGGCCAATTCAGCGCCGCCCATTTGGCCATTAGCTTGCAGCAACTCAAGCACCGCAAGTACGCGTGTTGTGGGGCCTGCCATTACTGCCTCCCTACTGAAGCCATCGTTAAAGTCTTGCAGAAAAATGCATTGTTGCTTTTATTTAGGGCGGATTCTCACCTATTAACAAACTAATCTGATCTGGCAGTACCTTGTGTCACCGGAAAATTGACTGAAAAAGGAGCCTAATATGTCAGAGCTAACGTTTTACACCCACCCTATGTCCCGCGGGCGCGTTGTGCGCTGGATGTTGGAAGAAATAGGCATAGACTACTCGGTAAAGGCGATGGAGTTCGATTCAGAGATGAAATCTGAGGACTACTTGGCCATAAACCCCATGGGCAAGGTGCCTGCCATCAAACATGGCAACACTGTTGTGACGGAAGTGGCGGCTATCTGCGCGTACCTGGCGGATCAGGTTTCGGATAAAAAGCTTTCACCACCCCCGCAATCTCCCGAACGTGGAGTTTATTATCGCTGGCTTTTTTTTATGGCGGGTCCGTTTGAAATGGCTACTAGTGCAAAGGCCTACAATTGGAAAATCGACAGCAGCAACATACAGGCCGTTGGTTGTGGCCAAGTGGAAGACAGTATCAATACGCTTGAAAAAGTACTCAGTGAAAACGCTTATATTTGCGGCGATCAGTTTACTGCCGCAGATATATTGGTTAGCAGTTATCTCTGGTGGGAAACAATGCAGGAGAATATCCCACCAAAAGAGGTGTTTAAGCATTACATAGAGCGTATGGAAAGCAGGCCAGCAGCCAAGCGGGCCAATGAGTTGGACGATGAACTGGCTAAGAAAATGAAGCCTTTGTCCGTCTGATGGCTTAATTGCATTGCCGCTTTTGTATTAAGTTGGCAATTGCTTTCAAGGTAGATGAACCCTATCTGGTTGCAGTTTTTGCTACAGATAATAGCGGTAAAGCCTCTGGCTAGCGGCGTGTGCGGAAGGTATCGGCGCTGGCCAGCCTACCCATATATCGCTACTGTATTCGCCTGTGCTAAATAAGATAGGGCGCCATTCATGCAAAGCGATATCACCCTCCAGTGGCTAAGACCCGACGCCCCTAATCGCGGCAGCTGGGGCTTTAAGGGGCGCTTATGATCAGTGGCCGCGCATTACGCTATTTCGATACTGTGGCCCGGTGTCGTTCGCTGCGCCAAGCTGCCGCCCAACTGCATATTGCCCCCACAGCGATTAGCCGCCAGATCGATTTACTGGAACACCAGCTTGGCGCACCACTCATCGAGCGTGGCCCCAACGGCATTAGCCTGACGGCGGCGGGGGAGTTGTTGGCTGCCCAGGCGCAGCGTACCCTCCGTGACCTAGAGCGGGTGCAGGAACATATTGCCGATTTGAAGGGCTTGCGAACTGGGCGGGTCAGTTTGCAGGTGGCGGAAGGCGTTGTCGCTGGCTTGCTAGCGCCTACGTTAGCCAAGATGGGGCAGCGCTATCCCCATTTGAGTTTTGATATCGGGATCGTCAGCGCTAGCCAAATGGTGGAGGCGCTGCGCCGAGGCGATGCCGATATTGGCTTGTCCTTCTTTATGCCCCGCCATGATGACATTGTGCCCTTTGCTAGCGCCGAGTTGCACCACCATGCAGTGATGGCTCCAAGCCATCCATTGACCGCAGCTTCTGAGGTGAGTCTTCACTCCCTGGCAACGCACCGGCTGATCCTGCCTGATGAATCTTATGGCGTGCGCCAAGCGCTGGAGCGCGCCGCTCATCAGGCCGGGATAGTTCTGGCCCCCACCTTTAGAACCGCTTCACTGGAAACTCAAAAAGCACTCGCCCTTAACGGTGCAGGTGTTCTGGTATTGCCACCGATGGCGGTAGCTCGGGAGTGCCAATTAGGTCAACTCGTTAGCATTCCCTTGGCTTCTTCAGAGCTTGAAGCAGCGCGGGTAGATCTCTGCGTTTATCGCCATCGCCAGCGTAGCTTTGCCACCGAGGCGTGCCTTTCGCTGCTGGCAAGTGCCCTACAAACACTGCAATCTCCGTCATCTTGAAAGATATTGAAAGAAGAACCTGAAAGAATAGAGTGCACACAAAAAGTGGACACGCTGCGGTCAAGATTGAAATAGCAGAAGACACGGTGTGGGTTCATGCTGAGCCTGTTGATAACGTCAGCCTGATAACAACAGCAAAAGGTAATGTGATGCCTGAACTACACCAACTCACCGCCACCCAATTAATAGATGGCTACCGAGCTTATAGGTTCTCGCCAACTGAAGTAGCCAGCGCCTTGGTTGAGCATATCGACGCCTGGGAGCCGCACATCAATGCGCTGTATGCCTATCAACCTGATGCGTTCATTAAAGCAGCCGAAGCCTCCACCCAGCGTTGGGCTAGGGGGCAGCCAAGCAGTGCTTTAGATGGTGTGCCGGTCACCCTCAAAGAGTTGATTGCCACCCAAGGCATGCCAGTGCCGGTGGGAACGGGGCTTGGTGAGCAGGCCGCTGCCAGCGAAGATGCGCCTCCGGCGGCGCGTTTAGCAGAAGATAACGCTCTGCTACTGGCGAAAACGACCTGCCCCGACTTTGGCATGCTCTCATCCGGGCTCTCGTCGTTTCATGGTTTGACCCGCAATCCATGGGATTTAGCTTGTAATACCGGCGGTTCAAGTGCGGGCGCGGGCGCTGCCGCCGCTGCTGGGCTTGGGCCACTGCATGTGGGCACCGATATTGGTGGCTCGATACGCCTTCCTGCGGCGTGGTGCGGCGTCGTCGGCTTTAAGCCCACTTTGGGCCGGGTACCGATAGACCCTTATTATGTAGGCCGCTGTGCCGGGCCAATGACCCGAAGCGTAGCGGATGCCGCGCTGATGATGACGGCGCTTGCCCGCACAGATCGACGCGATGCGATGCGTCTGCCGCCGGACACGATTGACTGGATGGATCTGGAGCTCGACGTTAAAGGTTTGCGAGTGGGTGTGATGATGGAGGCGGGCTGCGGGTTACCTTTGGATGATGAGATTCGCCACCACGTGGAACAGGCTGCAAAGCAGTTGGAAGCCGCTGGGGCAACGCTGGTGCCGATGGCGCCAGTGCTGACCCGCGAAATGTTAGAGGGACTGGATCACTTCTGGCAGGCCCGTCAGTGGGGCGAGCTGTTAAAGCTCTCGGCTAACGAGCGTGAGCAAGTGTTGCCTGCCATTTTAGCCTGGGCCGATGGTGGTGCACACTTAAGTGGCGTAGAAGCAGTGCACGGTTTTCAGCAAACCATGGCGATGCGACGCGCCACCGAAGCCGTATTTGATGAGGTCGATGCGGTGATTTCACCCACCACACCCAATATCGCCTTCCCAGCTGAGTGGCCATCGCCTACCAATGATCCGCGTCGGCCCTTTGAGCACATTGCTTACACCGTGCCGTGGAATATGGGCGAGCAGCCTGCGATCTCGCTTAATGCTGGGTTTAGCCGTTCCGCTAGTTCCGTCAATATGCCGATAGGTGTGCAGTTGGTTGGCCCGCGCTTTGGAGATCACTTTGTGCTGAAACTGGCAAGGCAGCTAGAAACGCGTTTGGCGTTGCCCACGCGCTGGCCGATGCTGCCAGTGATTAACTCTGCAGTTAAATAAGAGGAACACTCATGGAACGTTTATTGGTACTGCCTACCTCCCGGGCGGGCTGGGGGCTGTTAATTGCGTTTGTGGTGCTGGTGCTGGCGGGAACGTGGCCGGTGATTGGTTGGGTAAACAGAGCCACCTTAGTGATGGGCTTGCCTCTGTTAGTAGTGTGGAGCTACCTGGTGATTTTTGCCTGCGTAGTGGTGATGCTGATCGGCAATCGTATTGTGGAGCGAGACGACCATGAATAGCCCTTGGCCACTATTGATTACCTTGACCTATGTCGCTATTGCCATGGTGATTGGCCTACGCGCCAGAGCAGGGCGCTCCATGAATAGCTTGGAGGAGTGGGGTGTAGCGGGCCGCAGCATGGGGCCGGTGACGCTTTACTTGCTTATTGCCGCCGGTAGTGTGAGTGCTTACACCTTTATGGGAGCGCCCGGGTGGGCTTATTCCAAAGGGGTGGCGGTGTTTTATGTGGCGATTTACCTCTCGTATCTAGCGCTGGTCGCTTGGTATTTCGGCCCTAAAGTGTGGCAGTTCGGTGAGCAGTTTGGTCACGTAACTCAGGCAAGCGCCATTGCTGACCGCTACCAGAGCCCCGCCCTGGGCGCACTGGCGGCAATTGTCATGGCGATTGGCTCCATTGCTTATGCGGTGCTGCAGACCATAGGTTCGGCTTATATTCTGTTTGTGATGAGCGGCGGTTTGATTCCGATTTGGTTGGGGGTCGTGCTGGTACTGGCTTGCATAGCCGTTTATCTCTACGCCAGCGGGCAGCGGGCGATTGGGCGTACCAATGCGTTTCAGGGCGTGTTAATGCTGATTGTTGCCTGGGCGGTCGGTCTCTGGGCTGTGCACAGCGCTACCGGCGGGCTGAGCTTTGCCGGGGTATTCGAACGCATTCAAACGGAGCATAGCGAGTTTCTCACTCTGCCAGGCGCAGGCGGCGATATGAGCTTTAGCTTCTGGACGACCTCGATCATCGTTTCGATGTTTTCGTTTATGCCGCCGGTGTGGACGCAGTGGATGAGCGCCTCCTCGGCACGTACTATTCGTCGCAGCGCAACGTGGCTACCCACGTATTACGTGGTTATTCTGCCTATGGTTGTTGTAGGCTTCATCGGCATTTTTTCGCTGCCTGAGCTGGCTCGGGCCGATACCGTGGTACTTGAGTACGCCATGCAGCACTTGCCGGTGGTATTAGTAGGATTGCTTGGCGCAGGAACCCTGGCAGCCTCAATGTCTTCCAGCGAGCCGTTTATTCATTCGGTATCGCTGTCACTCAGCAAAGATGTGCTTCAGCCGGTGTTAAAACTCTCGGATGGCGTTACTGGAAAACTTGCGCGGCTGCTGATCCTGCCCATTATGTTCTTCGTGGTCGCGCCGCTCGCAATTGCCGAGCCCGGCAGTTTGGTAATGATTCTGTTAGTGGGGCTCGGGTTTGCCTCCCAGGTGCTGCCTGCCTTTATCGGCATGTTCTTCTGGCCGCGGGCTTCTCGCTTGGGTGTAATGGCGGGTATCGTAGCGGGCTTTCTGATTACCGTGGCGTTTACGACTCTTTGGCCACACCCAATGGGTATTCACGCGGGCTTCTGGGGATTGATGCTCAATCTGCCGGTATTTGTCGCCGTCTCATTGATGACCCCTGCTACCCATGCTGAGGTGGTGGAGCGCTTCTTTCGTATTGCCGCTCCACGAGGTTTTACCCAACGGGGACGTCGAGCTGCGGTGTGAGTGCTGACTTAATCTATTCATGGTTATCGACTACCTTTGTACTAAAGTGTTTTTTGCATCAACGTTTTTTGCATCAATAAAGGCAATTCGATGAGTCATGCATTGACTGGACATAACCGCCCTCAGCAGGTGATTGAGGCTACCCACCAGGCGAATAACACCTTACCAACGGCCACCCGCCAAGCCAAGTACGCCAAAATGGCTGCGTCGCCCTACCGCTTTTATCGCGGCAGTAATCATCTGTACTGGAATGATGTATGGCACGATTGGCGGTTTGCCCTGTTTGGCGGCTGGCCGGAGACCCAAACCTGGTTGCAGGGCGACGCTCACGTCTATAACTTTGGCGCTTATGGTCACCACGACGACCAAGTGCGCTACGGCATGGATGACTTCGATGATGCGCTGATTGGCGATTACCAATATGATCTGTGGCGGCTGGCTATCAGCGTCGTATTAGATGCTCGTGAAAATGCTGAGCTGGATCCCAAAGCGATTGATAAAGCGCTTAAAAAGTTAATAGAGGGCTATTACCAAACGCTGGTCGATCACGTTGATAGTAAGCCCGTGCACGCCGTGAC
Organism: Vreelandella titanicae; assembly: GCF_014697095.1. Lineage (NCBI taxonomy): Bacteria > Pseudomonadati > Pseudomonadota > Gammaproteobacteria > Oceanospirillales > Halomonadaceae > Vreelandella > Vreelandella titanicae. Next base: position 2,621,372 of record NZ_CP059082.1, read on the forward strand.
CCTTGATAGTGCAAAGGGCCTGCTTAAGCCTTTTATGAGTAAAGTCGCCGATAAGCAGAGTCGTGCGCGGATGCTCGAAAAGTGGACGACCCTAGATGAGCAGAAAGGCCGCCAGTTCTCCGAACGGCCTGGCAAGCTCGCTAACCTGCCTGCAGATGTGGCCAGCCAACTACGCCGCTTAATTGAGCAGGAGTATCAGCAAACGCTGCAACACGCTATTAAAGAGAGCGATCCCCACCATTTTCGCGTCAAAGATACGGCACGGCGTTTGGATGCAGGCACCGGTTCGTTGGGTGTCGAACGCTATTACGTCTTGATTGAAGGCGGTGTCGAGCACGAGCACGATGACATCATCCTGGACGTTAAAGAGCAGGTACCTCCAGAAGCATTTCGATTAATGGATAAAAAACAGCAGCAGGCGTGGCGTAAGCTGTTTCCTAACGAAGCCATCCGTCATGCAGCTGCCTTCCACGCCATTGCTGAGCACCCAGATGCCTATCTCGGCTGGCTAACCATGAACGGAAAGGTGTTTTCGGTGCGTGAGCGCTCGCCGTTCAAGAAAGACTTTCCGACCCATAAGCTTTCTGGCGATAAGTCATATCGAAAATTGGCAAAGCAGTGGGGGGAAATTCTCGCCCGTGAACACCTGCGCGGTGCCCAGGCGCTTAACCAGGGTGACTCAACACGCTTTGCCAAGGCTGTTTGCCAACGATTAAAAGGACGTGAAGACCTGTTTGTTGAGGTGGTTACAACACTGGCGGTGGCTTACGCCGACTGCACAGAGCAGGATTACGCTGTGTTTATTGATCACTTTCTGGCGTCGAGGGCTGCTTAATTAACCAATACCATGAGTGGTTATTGCGGCTGTTGCCTACCGAGCATAAATCCCTGCTCTTCAAGTGTCTCTTCCCATACTACACAGCGGTTACGGCCGCTGTGCTTGGCTTGATAAAGCGCTTCATCGGCAAGGCGCAGCAATTTCTTAGGGTCTTGAGTGTGATCAGGATATGTTGCGACACCGCAGGAAAGCGTGATTTTCCGCAGAGAAGAGCCTTGATGAATAAATGCCTGATGAGCAATGGATGTTAACAGCGCCTTTGCGCGCGTCTCGGCAGCGATTCGGGAGGTAGCCGGTAGCAAGGCAACAAATTCTTCGCCCCCAAAGCGACAGATCACATCCAAATCTCTTAGGTGGTGCCGCAATAACAGGGCGATTTCGACCAGCACGGCATCTCCTGCATCATGACCAAAATCATCGTTAATCTGTTTGAAGTGATCCACATCCAGCATTAGCACAGAGAGTTGACTGTCATGCTGCTTAACTCCCTGGCAATGGTGCTCGAATGTCGTGTCGAAATGGCGTCGGTTGTGCAAGCCTGTTAACGGGTCTTTGCGTGATAGCCCTTCCAGTTCTTGAACTAACCGGTCGAGGTCGGCGGTTCGCGCTGCCACCTGCTGCTCTAGAGTCTCATTGGCCATGGCAAGCTGTTGCTGTGTATGCCGGTAGTGCCACAGAAAAATAGCCGCGTTCGCTAAAGAAAAAGCCAGTGTGCCGTAGCTCAAGGGTACGATGCGCCAGCTCACAAAGCCGTGGGCGACCACCATATCGGCGAGTAGCAGCGGGGCAAAAAAAGTAAAACTTACTACCAGAAGCCGTTGTTCAAGGGTGAGTTTTTGAAAGCGCATGAGCGCAAGTGCCAGCATTACGGGGAGCGTTAAGGCCAGCATGACATCAAAAATGGGGAAGGTTAATGACAGGCTAAGCACGCCCAATTGAACCAAACCAATCGCCAGCACCAGATACACCAAGTGAATAACCCAAAGGAGAGTTATCCAGAGCTTAGCGGTGCCCTCCAACCAATAGCTGAGTAACAACCCCAGTGCCACCGGCAGGGTGTAGTAGCTGGCTGCTCGGAGTGTGTCCCAGGCCAATGGCCCATCGGCAATGAGTTGACGGGCTGGGGTCTCCGCAAGCAGCATTAGCCCTGAAGCATAGGCAAACAACGCAATAGACCCGAAACCTCGGCGTTCGGGGCCTATTAACGCGAAAATGGTGGCCAGGATAGCGAGCACCAATACCAAAGCACTCACACCGAGATCCTGAGCAGATTCATGGATAATTTGCTTTAAAACCTCAATGCGTTCCATTACCTGGACTTGGCCCCATAAGCCAATACTGGTGTAGTAAGAGTAAAAGCGAAAGGTGAGCGTCTGACCGGCGGCATTTTCTGGTAGGTCAATCATGTGCCAGGGCCAGCCCGCAAAATCGCCTTTTCCCTGTTCGTCAAATTCACCATATTGATAGATCAGTTCATTGCCTAGATAAACTTGCCCAATCAAATTGATACTGGTGATAAAAAGTACTGGATCGTTCCAATCACCGGCGGGCACTGTCGTGCGTAACCAGAGGTGTTCGTGCCCGTTGCGGCCAGGCGGGTTCGAAGGAGAGTCAATCGACTGCCACTCTGTCGAGTCGCTTTGCAACCATTGAGGATGGCTATCGGCATCGTAAGGAGAGTCGCCCCAGCGATACTCCCAATTATGGAGCGGTTTGGGAGAGGTATCAGCTAGTAGGTAGCCTGAATATGCCAACAGTAACGCAAGCGTTAAGAGCAGTAGAGTGCTTCGGCGAATGGCGAACCCACTAGGCGGCATGGTGAACGTCCTAATCTCTTGGTCGCGATCTTGCTATTAATAAGTGCCACATAGGGGCCATCACTAACGACGCTACGTGCACAATAAAAGTGAGGTTGAGCATTAAGCGTAGAGTCTAACGAATATGAGCCTTAATTAGGTGATGTTTTCTTCAACGGTTGCTAGCGGTTAGCTTCCTGCACTTAACCCAAAAGCCTGGCTACTCGGGCCAGGCTTTGCAAAGCATATAAATACTCAAGTACGCTTTTAGTTACCGCTAGCGGCTCCGCCTACCAGCCCACTGCGAAAATCACTGTCACCGTGATTACGGCTTTTAAGGTGATTTGCGACAGTATCTTCTGGTGAGCCGGCCATTTCGCGGAACATGCCCATTGAGCCAAGCAGAGCAGAGGACTCGTAGGGTACGAATACTCGCTCACCATTTTTCGCCATATTGGGTAGTACCTTGATATAGCTCTGGCCCAGCAGGTAGCCCACTACGGTGCGCTTATTCTCTTCACTATCGCCAATGGCACTAAGCACCAGTTTAATAGACTCCTGCTCACCCTGGGCACGTAGAATGGCCGACTCTTTGTCACCTTGAGCGTTGAGGATCGAGGATTCACGTTGGCCCTGGGCCATGGCAATCGCCGCTGATTTTTCCCCCTCGGCCTCGGTGACGGTGGCACGGCGTTTACGCTCGGCGGCCATTTGCAAGCGCATTGCGGTTTCCACCTCTTCCGGCATGGCAATATCCTGTACTTCGACACGGGAGATTTTGACCCCCCACTTGGACGCAGGCTCTTCCATCGCGGCCTGAATCTCATTATTCACTTCCGCACGGGATTCAAAGAGTTTATCCAGTTCCATTTTACCAACCACTGAACGTAGCGTGGTTTTCGCCAGTACTTCGACGGCCTGGCTCATATTCTCTACCTCATAGACGGCCCGCTTGGGGTCGATGATTTGGTAGTAGAGCGCGCCGTTGATACGAACGGTGACGTTATCGGTGGTGACGACCGGTTGACCGGGGAAATCCATCACCGTTTCGCGGCGGTCAATGCGGGTTTCGTCGGAGGTGATAGCGGTGTACTCCTCGCCCATTTTGCGATAACGCAGCATAGTGATCGCTCGGGGCTGTTCGATAAATGGAATAATGATGTTAATGCCGCTCTCTAAAACGCGGTGAAAAGACCCTAGGCGCTCAACCACCATGACTTCCGATTGGCGAATAATAATCAGACCTTTAGAGATGATCAGTACTGCGATCACGACAATAATGAGGCTTATTAATAAGCCGGGGCTTATAGGTAGATCCATGGTTAAGGCTCCTTGCGTTGGGAATTGTCATCTTGAAAGGCTGTGTCTTCAGGCTGATGTAATGCGACTAGCGCAGTGGTGCCTTCAAATCGTTTAAATATGACCAGCGTACCGCTGGGTAGCTCGGTTTCACCGCTTTCAAGTACGCGCAGGCGGTAGAAATCGCCGTTGACTTTAATGCCCGTGGCATCATCAAAATCCCGGCGTAGAGTAGTGTAGCGATTACCTTTTTCCACACCTGTGCCTGTTGTGCCATAAGCAACGCCGCGGGGGGAGAAGCGCGGGCGAATGACCATAATGCATATTGGCAGCAGTACCCCGGTAAAAATAGCCATGCTAAGCAGTTGCCAAGGAAGCGTTAATCCTAGCGCTGTAACGGCCGCTGTTAGCGCAGCTGCAATACCCAGCGCTAGCAGCACCATCGCGCCAGAAGTCAGCTCTGCCAAACTTAATAGTAAGGCGAGTACCAGCCAGCTATAAGCCGGGCTCCAGTCCATAGCAGTGTTACTCCGTCGTGAATGCAAGTGTTAATGACAATTAGGTCAGCGTAACCTAATTATGTGAACTTATCTTGCTTAGGTCGCAAGCGTGTTTTTTGGTGCGAGCATATCCTCTGAAGGGTGCTATCCTGCCTGCCTTTAAAGGTAGTGAGCATAAAGGAGAAGGGCGTGTTGTCGGGCGTGGTCTATTGGCTGGATATGGCGGGTGTCATCGTGTTCGCGCTTTCGGGCGTGATTTTGGCGTGCCGGTCGCGCATGGATCCTATAGGTATGCTGGTGCTGGCAGCGGTGACCGGCATTGGTGGAGGCACGCTGCGTGATTTAGTGCTCGGTGTAAGGCCGGTGTTCTGGGTGACGGATCCAACCTACCTGTGGGTGATTTTAGCCACCGTAAGTGTGTCGTTGATGGGCTTCCACTATATCCACCGGCTGTCGCGAGGCTTTTTGCCGATTGCCGATGCGTTTGGGCTGGCGCTGTTCACGGTTATTGGTGCCCATAAAGCGCTTCTACTGGGTACCTCGGGCATGGTGGCGGTCTTGATGGGCATGATGACCGGTGTCGCAGGTGGCATGATACGTGATGTATTGGCCCAACGAGTGCCCATGGTGCTTCGCGAAGAAGTTTATGCGACGGCAGCGATGGCGGGTGGGGTTGTTTATGTGGCGCTGCATGCCCTGGAGGCGCCGCTAACCATGGCTATTGGCGCCTCACTAAGCGTTACCCTCGGGCTGCGTTTGGCGGCGATCCATTGGCACTTGGCGCTGCCGGTGTTTGCCTGGGTCACGGTGCCGCCGAAAACCCATGATGAGGCGGCAGCACCGCTCTCTACACCGCAAAAGGCTAAAGAGCGAGTGAGGATAATTCGCCGTGAGCGCAGAAAACGCTAAGGGCTAATCATTAGAGGCTAATTATTAGGGCTTAGGGAACGGTTCGTCTCCCGCCAGCGGTCAAACCAGCGGCGAGGTTGAATAACGCGCAAGGTTGGTTCGCTGTCCTCAAGTTCAACCCCTAATCCAAGCGCGCCAAGGCGGGCATAGAGCGCGCCGTTTGCGCTGCGGTCTGCCAGAGCGACATCGGAAAGCAGCAGCAGCGGGCCACCAGTGAGCGTCAAGTCGCTAAGGCTGATCTGCTTGCCGCTGATCTCTAGCTGCGCCGTGCCCTCGATGTCGTGCACATTTAGCAGTCGCCCTAACCAGTCGCTATCCCTTGCGCGTGCGAGAAATAGCCGGGCGAGTAAACCGGTATCGCGCATCTCAAGGCGGAGCTGGCTGACGAGACGAATAGGATCTTCCCACGCCAATTGCGCATCCAACATGGAAAGCGTTACCCACCAACCGGCATCGGCAGAGCCATTTTCACTTTGTCGGCTAACGTTCTCCAAGCGTAAGAATGAGTCATCTGCGTTAAAACGACGCGTTTCCAGGTCGCCGTCGGTTAGGTGTAAGTCGAGATGAACGTCGCCGCGAAGCTGCTGATCCAACAGCGCTAACTCTGCGCCGAAGGCGCGCAGGGTTAGTTCGCCCTGTGCATTTAATCCTTCCAACTGCCACTCGCTTTCCAGGCTGGCTTGCCCATCCAGCAACCTAACACCCGCGCCTTCGGGCAGGTAGCGGTTGTAACGGGTGAAGTCGGGTACCTCGGTAATCGGCAGCGCGATGCGCGTGGTGAAGTGCTCGGGCTGTGGAGATTCAAGCACATCGCTAAAGCGCTCGGTTTGCGTGGTGAGAGCAAAGTGGCGTCCTTCCAGGTGCGGGCTATCATCGCCTTGGCGACTCAAGGCAAAGCGGGGGATGCCAAGCGAGAGCTGGGCCCGCTCGGTGCTATCCAACTGGGCGGTGAGCTCGCCGCGTCCGGTGGCGAGATAATCTAAAAACGTGACTTCTAACTGGTCGGCGTTGACCCGAAGCCGAGTGGGTGCCAGCAAGCGGTTATCGCGAAAGGCGCCCTGAGAAAAGAGTTGTCCTTCACCCGCGATGGCTAAACCGTGGGCGTCAGGCAAAAACGCATTTAAAAAGCCTAGCCGTTGCACGCTTCCCTCGAGTGAAAATTGCCCGCTTGGTACGTCACCTCTGCGTTGAAAGCGGCCATCATTTAGCACCAATATGCTCTCTAAGCGTTCGCTCGGTTGGTCGATATCGGCCACTTGCCAGCTCAACCGGGTGCCGCTGATGTTCAGCGTTGAGCCATCCATTGCTGCCTGCTGAATAGGCAGGAAAAGCTGCATATCACTGGTTAACGTGCCGACTTGTTCGCCATGTTGCCAGCGTGTGGTAAGCCCGTTTCCGGCTAAATGTATCTCTCCGCTGAGCTGTTTTGACGCCATGGTGAGCTGGCCGTGGCTTGCGGCTTTCCCGCTAAGCAACTGCAGTGGCGCGGGGTCAGGTAAAATGGCGCCTAAGTAGGTTTGTAAAACGCTGATATTAGGCAGTTGCGCGGATTGCCAGCTCAATGTCGCGGATGCTTCTTCGCGGGCTTTGTCTGGATCAGCTGGGCTCAATACCGAGACGTTGATAGCGGCATCGTCAAGCAGCAGACGCTTTTGGTGGTGCAGCGTGGCGTTGGCAAAGTTAAGCGTTGCTTCGATTATTTCTTGTGGCGTTAGCTGGGCATCTAGTGAGCCGCCACCTCGGGCAATGAAACCACGCGTATCTGCCATCAACTCAGTTGCTTGAATACTTAGTTGGGCATCAAAAAGGCGCGATTGGCGAATGCTGGCAGAGGCCTCAATTTGCCCATGGCCGGAAAGACTGATGCCTTCCAGTTCAGAGTTCTCTTCTTCAGAATCCTGTCCTTCAGAACTCTCTCCTTCAGACCCCCGTTCTCCTATACCGGGCGAAAGATATCGATCCAGCATATCCAGGCGGGTGATATCACCTTGCAAGGCGAGTGTCGCTGAGGTGGGAAGGTCGAGTTGATCCAGTCGCTGATTAGGAATTTGGGTAGCAAGGCGTAGCTCGGTATGCTCTGCGTAAGGGTGCGTGTCGGCTAGCTCAACATCGGCCAGCTGCGTTGAAAAATGCAGTTGATCGTTCTCAACCGACAAGCGCACTTGGCCCTCGCCCGTAGCCGTGTGACGAGGCGGAGGGGTATCCGCCAGTATCCAGCGCGGCGAGTCAGTCGGCGCATGTAAACGTTGCTCATCAATCGCTAAGCGTAGCAGGGGCGCGTTCAGTATAAGCTTGCTGCCGGGCTGTAATTCTCCTGCGGTGAGCTCCAGTGCTCCAGTTAGCGCCCCGCGCCCTTCAATGGTTAGCCAGGGCAGGGTGCCTAGGTAGGGCATAAAGACATTCCAGGCATCCGCCTGGGCATCCAACTGAAGCTGCGCTGAGAGCGCTGCTAGTAGGTTGGGGTTCAGCTCGCCGCTGGTAGCGTCGACAGGAGTTATCGAATTGAGCGTTGCATCAGCGTTAAGGTTAATATCACGCACTAAGGTCTCTTGATCACTCAAGCGAACTAAACGACCATTGGTAATGGCGAGGGAAACGTTAGGAATCGCTAGGGTGTCGCGACTTAGCGTGGTCTCCGTTACCTGCAGCTGGCCGTCAGCTTCAAGCGCGATGTCACCAACGGTCAGGCGGCGAATACCCTCGGCATCGAGTGTGGCGATATGCAGTTCGCCGCGTAATAGAGCCATTAGCGAGAGCGAAAGGGTGGCGCGTTCGGCTTCAATTGAGATGGGCAGTGCTTCATCTTCACGAGCGAGATAGAGTCCCTCTACTTCCCAGCGGCCTGGGTGGCGGCTAACGCCTTGCTCCCAGCGGATGTCGATGCCCTCGAATTGTGAAATGCGCTCGGGCAGCCACTGGCTGTTAAGCAGCCAATAGCTGCCCGCCACCCAGGTAAAGAGGATAAACAGTAGGCCAACCAACGCCCTTCGCAGCAGGCGAGGTAGGCGATTTTTACGAGTGTTCGCGTCTGACATAGTGGCTTCCCTAGCAGATAACTCCTGTTGGGGCGTGTTTTATGGCATTATGCGCGGCGTTGGGCAGTGACGGGTTTTCGATTTCAACGCTAGGCAGGCAACAAACGCCATGTTCAAGGATTTTTACGCGCAGCGCGGAGAGTATGTAGTGATCTCCGCAGAGCAGGCCAGTCGCTTCGCCAAAGGCGTGGCGGGTGACTACAACCCTATTCATAATCCGGATGCACGCCGTTTTTGTGTGCCCGGTGATCTACTGTTTGTACTGATACTCACAAAGTTTGGGTTGTCGCGGCAAATGGAATTTCGCTTCACCAACATGGTGGGCGCTGATACACCGCTTAAGTTTAGCGAAGCAGACAACGGTGCACTTCATGTCTGCGATGAGAGCGGAAAATGTTACTTACAGGTGGTGCGTAGTGGTGACATTACCCACGATCCTGCGGTGGTGGAAGCCTTTGCGCGTTGCTATGTCGCGTTTTCAGGCAAAAACTTTCCGCACTATCTCAAACCGCTGATGGAAGAGCACGGGGTCATGTTTAACCCCAAACGTCCACTGGTGATCTACGATAGCATGGGGTTTTCACTCGAGCGCTTGGATGGTTTTGCACCGGGCTTGACGCTGAACCACTCTTCGCTGGAGGTTCACGGTAAACGCGCCGATGCACTGCTGGAGTTCTCTATTGAGTCCGCCGGAGAGGCCGTAGGGGTGGGTTCCAAAAAGCTCGTAGTGAGCGGCCTTTGTGACTATGACGCCGATGAAATGGCCGCTATTGTAGAAGAGTTCTATCGTCTCAAGGCCGCTTACGAGACGGCCTCGACTTGAACACTGGTACTTAGCCTCTTGCGAGGCTAAGTATGGATAAGACGCTTATTGGTCAGGCTTGTCCTGCACCGTCAAGCCAACCGTGGTAATACGGCCACCGAGTGTCGCCAGTACCGCCAGCATGATGCCATCGAGCTGAAGTGAGTCGCCTATCTCCGGTTGGCTGGAGAGTGTATTGCGCAGCAGCGCATCGAGAGTCGTCTGGCCATCCTCCCCTTCGATCAACACGCCATACGAGTGGCGTAAATCGTCTATCCTGGTACTGCCCTTGAGCTTCAGCTCCTGATCGGGCAGCTCGTCACTGACCACGCCCACCGCATCTGAAAAGACACAGTCGATAAACGGTCTCGTCTCTGGACGCAGCACCACGAACAGGTGATCGCCAGCCATTAGCTCTGTCGAGCCTCGCGGGGGAATTACGTCCTTACCCCGGGTAATCATTGCGACGACCGTCGTATCGGGTAGTGCCATTTGTGAAAGCCGCCGACCCGCTGCGCGTGGATGGTCGCTCAGGGTGTACTCCACAATATCGGCATCTACCTCTTCCAGCGCGGTAATCTCAAGGCTGGCCGCTGGTACCGCTGGCGGTTTTTCAGTCAATCCCAGCTTGCGGGCCACCACTGGCAGAGTGGTGCCCTGAATGGTTGCCGAGATCAGCACCACGAAAAACACCACATTGAAGATTAATTCTGCACCCTCCAGCCCAAACATCAGCGGAAAAATAGCCAGGATAATAGGGACGGAGCCACGTAGGCCTACCCAGGCCACTAAACTGGCTTCACGGGCATTGAAGCCGAACAGTTTCATGACCGGCAACACGGCGATTGGCCGGGCAACCAAAATCAGTACCGCAGCAATCACCAGCCCTTCCAGCCATACATCCAGCAGAGACACCGGGTTTATCAGCAGCCCCAATACCACGAACATCACGATCTGGCTTAGCCAGGCGAGCCCATCATGAAACAGGAATGTGCTGCGCTGAAAGGCGATACGGTGGTTGCCAATGAACACCCCGGTCAGGAAAATGGCCAGGAATCCGCTCCCCCCTGCGTTGGCTGAGATACCAAAGGAAAGGAAGCCACACGCGGCCACCATTACCGGGTAAAGGCCCGAGGCCACCAGATGGATGCGGTTAATGATCTTGACCGATGCCCATCCTACGCCAAGCCCTACCAGGCCCCCTACGCCCATCTGCATGACGAAAAGCTCAAGCAGCCCCGTGCCTGGTTTCATGCCATTGACCAGCACTTCCAGCAACCCGACGGTAAGGAAAATAGCCATCGGGTCGTTTGAGGCGCTTTCGATCTCTAGCGTGGATTTCAGTTTTTTATTGATATGTATGCCGGCGTTTCTTAACAGCGAAAATACCGCTGCGGCATCTGTGGAGCCCACGATAGCCCCTAGTAGCAGGCCTTCCAGCAGCGGTAAGTCGAGAATGTAGGCGGCTGCCACGCCGGTGATTAGAGCCGTGATCAACACCCCGAAAGTGGCGAGCAGGGAGGCGGGTTTCCAGACTTTTCGAATCGATGAGGTAGGCGTTTGAAGCCCGCCGTCAAAGAGGATCATTGCCAGCGCCAGCGTGCCTAGGGCATGTGCCCCCGCTGGGTTGTCGAAGGCGATCCCTCCAATACCACTCTCACCGGCCAGCATGCCAATGACCAAGAACAGAACCAGGACAGGTAAGCCAAGGCGGGCAGATAATTTGCTCGATACAATGCCCACCAATATCAAAATCGCAGCAAGTAAAATGAGCTTGTCAACGGGAAACATAAACGGAGAACCCTTCTAAAAAGGTGCTGATAGTTTGAGTGGCAGCGTGTCTCTAAAGCGGTGCCACTAATGAATAACTGAACAACTACGTAGTTAGCTCTTTGCGAGGATAGGCGGTGCCCGACCAGGAGGAAGAAGGAGGGCACAGCCGCTGGTGTCGTTTGAAACGACACGGCCAAGAATTGCCTGGTGGGAGATAGCTGAATGCAGCGAGGCGAAAAAGCTAACGGGAGGGGGATCGTCGGCTGACCATTCGATGGCCTTCAAAAGCTCTTTATCTACCTGCCGCTTGGTGGCAGCGTTTCTTATTCGTAGCTTGGTGGGGAGTGGCGCGAAAGCGTAGTGACTCGAAAGACTTTTCAGGCTTTCATCGGTCTGTTGCAGCTCGGTGAAATGTGGCTTGTAAAACTGTTCGACGGCACCCGATAGCAAGACCAGAAAACAGCCCAAAAGCAGGATCTGGGATGCCCAGAGAGGCGCATGCCCGACGTTTTTACCATCACCATCCCTTTGCTGCATCGGGTCTTCCTTGAACAAGCCAGCTATGTATCTGTTATACCTTAGGTGGGGTTGGTTTGCATCAGCCCACCAGTGGCATGACATCCACTTCGACTTCCAGGCGGTGTTCGCCGCCCCCGTTCATGACGCCTTTTAGCGGGGCTACGTCGGCGTAATCTCGCCCCCAGGCCAGTACAGGGTGCTGTTCACTGGCCACGGTGCCATTGGTGGGGTCAAGCGCCAGCCACCCCCATTCGGGAATCCAGGTCGCCAACCATGCATGGGAAGCATCTGCGCCGATCAGGCGTGGCTGCCCGGGCGGGGGCTGGGTTTCCAAATAGCCACTGACATAGCGCGCAGCAAGACCTACCGAACGCAATGCACCAATCGCGAGATGAGCAAAATCCTGGCAGACACCACGCCGGTTGGCGAGTACTTCGCTTAGCGGCGTTGCGAGTGTGGTAAAGCTGGGGTCGTACTCGAAGGTTTGATGAATCAGTTCATTGAGCGCGAGAGTCGCCTCGACTATTGGCCTGCCTGGGGTAAAGCAGCTGTGGGCAAAGGTGGCCAGCTCATCATTACGGCGAATAAACGGTGAGTCGAGGCGGTAAAGTTGAATGTCAAAACTGTTGTTCTGGCTAAGCTGCTGAGCGACTTGTTCCCACGTCGTTGAGGTGGTGGGTAGCGCTGCTAAGGGGTGTGTACTCAACTGCGTTACCACCGTGACATCCAAGGTTTGATGAACTTCCTCCATGGCGAAATAGAGCACTCGATTGCCGAATACATCGCGGCGCTCCATCTGTACCTGCGGCGTGGGGCTGATCTGCAGTTCCGAGGCACCACAGTGCTGATGCGGCGTTTTACGTGGTAGCACCCGAGCTTCACTATGGCACAGCGTCACGGGGGCGCTGTAGTGGTAGCGGGTGGTATGGCGCAGCGTGTAGTTCATGCATCAGGCTCCATGCTGACTAACTGGCGTGGCCGCTCCACGTGGCTGAAATGACTCTGACTGATGGCTTCAGAAAGCGCGCTTAAGGGGTCAATTAAAGCATCCAGCAGTTGCTCTAAGGCATCCTGTGCCTCCGGTGTATCGGCTAGATGACTTAAGCGATCAATGTCGGCCAGGTGCAGTGCCGCATTGGCCTGAATTAATAGCCGCCGTTCGGCGTTACGGTAGGGCGATGAGCTGCCCGGCAGGCGATCCATCTGTCGTTCAATACGCTTGAGCATATAGCCCACCGAGCGAGGATTGGTTTCATCGAACAGCAGTAGATCGAGAATCGCCGCAGGGTGAAGCTCACTGCGGTAGCGGCGGCGATAGGCGGTAAAGTTATCGGTGGTGGCGAGCACGACTTCCCACAACGCCAGCCCCGGCGAGTGCGGCGCATTGAGGGTGAGCTTGAGCAGCGAGAGCAGTCCCAGTACGCGATCCAGGAAGCGACCAATATCCATAAACCGCCAGCCGTAGTGATGGGGCATGGTTTCGTTACACAGCCCGAAGAAGGCGGCTAGCTGAGCAGACAGCCCCTCGCAAGCGCGCCGTGCCGCGCTGGCCCCCAAGCTTGGGTTGAAGGTGGCCATGCGCTGACGCAGCTGGTGCACCACCCGCCAGGAGTCGTCGCCTAAATGGTCGCGCACGCTGCGTGCGTTGCGCATTAGCTGTGCAAAAAGGGGCTGTAAGGCCTGAGGGTCTACGTCATCAAACTGGGCCAGCAGCGCAGTGCGCTTTAGATCAAAGCCAATCAGCGGTGCCTGTAGACGCTGTTGATCCTCTTCGTTTAGCGTAGTGATATCCAGTGCCAACAGAAGTTCATCGAGCAGCTGATCGGCGATCTCATCCTGGTCGTACTCCATTAGCCTCATTAGCGCTTCACGCAGCAGTCGCGCGCGGGTGTCTAAGCGCTCGCCGTAGCGGCCTAACCAAAACAGGCTTTCGGCTACTCGGCTGGGTAGGTCGGTGCCGTCACGGGTGGCCACCACCGGGCCGCGGGCCTGGCGGAGCTGGCTGACATGGGGCTGAGGAGAGGCTGCCGTAACCCAGACATCTTTAACGATGGTGCTGCTGAGTGATGGCAAGCCAGGTTCGCCAACCCAAGCTAAACCACCGGGCATTACTTGGTACTCGCCAGCCGCACTATTTTTAGCAGCAGTGCTGCTTTTGGCAGTGGCATTGGGGGTGCGTGTTACAAAGCAGCGTAGGTTGAGCGTGGTGGGCTCCAGGCGCTGTAGGTGGCTATCAAAAACCGGCGCGGTGGCTGGCTGCGTCGTGGCATTGACGTTGGGCAGCAGCAGGGTCTCACCCAGAAGATGCTCGCACAGCATCGGTAAGTAGTCCGCTAACACCGGGGCTTCCAAAATGCCTACCCCCAAGGCGTTAGATAGCGCCACGCCGCCTGAGCGCATGGCCTGGAGTAGCCCGGGTACGCCCAGCTGCGAATCGCCGCGCAGTTCCAGCGGGTCGCAGTAAGCGTCGTCGCAGTGGCGCAGTATCACATCGACTGGCTGTAGACCGCCCAGGGTGCGCAGCCATACTTGGGTATCGCGTACGACTAAATCCTGGCCTTCTACCAGTGCAATATTGAGGTAATTGGCTAAATAGGCGTGCTCAAAATAGCGTGGGCTCCCCGGCCCCGGCGTTAATAAGATAAGCGTGGGGTTATCGCGATGCTGATAGGCCATGGCGATCAGCGTGCGGTGGTGTAGGTCAAGAAACCCCGCTAGCCGCTTTAAGGGCGCATTGCGATACATATCCGGCAGGGCGCGGGCCATCAGTATACGGTTTTCGAGCGCAAGCCCAGTACCGGATGGCGCCTGTAGGCGGTCTGCCAACACCCGCCACTGGCCCTGAGTATCCTGAATCACATCCACACCGTGGAAAATAATCGGCGCGCGGTCATTGGGCAGCGACTGGTGGCAGGGCAGTAATAAATGCGCTGAGGCAAGCAGCTCTTGGGTGGGGAGTAGTCCAGCCTCAAAGAGCGTTTTGGGCCCATAGATATCGTCGTAGAGGGCGCTCAGCAGACGACTGCGCTGGATTAGCCCCGCTTCTAATGCTTGCCACTGTGGTTCATCAATCACCCAGGGTAGCGGGTCGAGCCGCCACGAACGCCCCTGGGTTTCATCATGCATATTGAAAATTACGCCGTTTTCAGCCAGTAGGCGCTGAATCTCGTCATGCTGCTGGTGACGACCCGTCGGGCCCAGGCCCTCCAATGAGCCGAGTAAGCTCTGCCAGCCAGGGCGTAACTGCCCCTGGCCATCGAGCATGGCGTCGAACGTGCCGGGCTGTCCCTTGCCTAGCTGGTGTAAGTAATCCTCAACGAGCCCGTTAGCCACGGGCGCGAGAAGTGAGGGAGAGACAGGGGCCGTCATTATCCTTGTAATCCTAAGCAGTAGGAGGCGGATTATCCTGCACTAGTCGCTAAGAGAAAAGCATTAGCTAGGCGTCCAGCGCAGGTCGAGGGTCTGCGGCAGTTCCAGGCTGGGGGTTTCCAGCTTGGGAACCTGATGGCCATGACTATGGCCGCTGTCACTAAAACGCCCCAGTCTTCGCGCTTCGGCTTCAAACGCATTGACCGGGAAGGTATCGAAATTACGCCCTGTGGGGTGCACTACGTAGTAAGTACAGCCCGCGACTGAGCGCTGGTTCCAGGTGTCGATCACATCAAACACCAGCGGCGCGTGAATGGGGATCTGCGGATGCAGCGCCGAGGGCGGCTGCCAAGCGCGGTAACGCACCCCGGCCACCGCTTCGCCGTTTCTGCCGGTAGCTGAAAGGGGCACCCGGCGGCCGTTGCAGGTTACCACATAGCGGTCACCACTCATGCCGCTGACTTTGACTTCCAGGCGCTCCACTGAGGAATCCACGTAGCGGGCAGTGCCGCCAGCTGAGGCCTCTTCGCCCAATACATGCCAGGGTTCGATGGCTTGGCGCAGCTCAATATCCAGCATGGGGGTGTGCAAGCGTCCGTGCAGCGGGAAGCGAAACTCCAGGAAGGGGGCGAACCACTCTAGATCAAAATCGAAGCCGTGGTGGCGCAAGTCACCCAGCACGTCGTCAAGGTCGCTCCAGAGGTAGTGGGGAAGCATCCAGCGATCCTGCAAGGCGCTGCCCCAGCGCACCGGTTTGGCTCGGTAGGGCGTTTTCCAGCAGCGGGCTACCAGTGCGCGGATCAGCAGCATCTGCATCAGCCCCATGCGGGCATGGGGTGGCATCTCAAAGCCGCGTAGTTCCAGTAAGCCGAGGCGACCGCTGTCGCTATCCGGCGAGTAGAGTTTGTCGATACAGAATTCGGCGCGGTGAGTATTGCCGGTTAAGTCGGTGAGCAGGTGGCGCAATAAGCGATCGACCAGCCAGGGCTGCACCACTTCGCCTTCGGGCATTTGCTGTAGGGCGATCTCCAGCTCATAGAGGGCTTCATGGCGCGCTTCATCCACCCGCGGCGCCTGGCTGGTGGGGCCAATAAACAGACCCGAAAACAGGTAAGAGAGACTCGGGTGGTGCTGCCAGTAGGTGACTAAACTGGCGAGCAGGTCCGGACGACGCAAAAACGGTGAATCGTCAGGCGTCAACCCGCCCAGGGTGACATGGTTGCCACCGCCGGTACCGGTGTGGCGGCCATCGAGCATAAATTTTTCAGTGCCCAGGCGGGTTTCCCGTGCTTCAGCGTAAAGCCGTTCGGTTTGTGCCACCAGGGTTTGCCAACTGGCCGCAGGCATAATATTCACTTCGATCACGCCTGGGTCGGGGGTGATCATAAAATTTTCCAGACGCGGATCCCGAGGGGGCGAGTAGCCCTCTATCATGACCGGGCAAGCGAGTTCCTTGGCGCACTCCTCAACGGTGCTAAGTAGATCCAGGTAGTGCTCTAAGCCGGTCAGCGGGGGCAGGAAAATATTTAGGCGACCATCCCGTGGCTCCACACATAGGCTGGTGTGAATAACATTACTTTCCCTATCGCTGTTTGCCTGGGGCTGCTGTTGAACGGATTCGCCCTCGGGGTGTGATGGGCTCGGGTGGCTTGAGCGCCCCAAGCGTTCGGCATCACTGATATGCAGCTGTTCGGCGTTGCGGCGGGCAACTTCACCGTGAATATCACCCAGTTCAGGCCGAGGAGCGAACAGCGATTCAGGCTGCGGCTGCTCCTCTGGGTCAGCCCAGGGAAGCGTTGAAAGGGGTAAGCGTAGGCCCATGGGCGAATCGCCGGGCACCAGAAATAAGTGGTCGCGCTTGAGCGGCCAGCGGCCGCTCTCCCAGCGGTGGGCTTGGCTGATCGAGTGGCGCAGCGGCAGGGCGTAGCCCACGACTTCGTCTAACCCCTGCTCCAATAAGCGAGCTAAACGGTGGCGTTCGGCGTCATCTTTTAGATTGGCTTCGCGTGGGTCGACATTGACCGGCAGCGATTGCTCTTTCCAGAGGTAGTAGTAGGCATCTTCATACGCCGGAATCCAGTAGCGCTCAGCCACGCCCAGGCGTTCGCTAAGTGCTTTGGTAAAGCGTTGGGCAGTGGTGTCATCCACGGCTACCTTGGGGGCGCCTTCCATACAAGCTAGCCATTTTGGATCTCGCCATAGCGGCACGCCATCTTTCCGCCAATAGCAGGCCAGCGCCCAGCGCGGTAACGGTTCACCGGGGTACCATTTGCCCTGCTGTTGCTGAATAGCGCTGCCGGGCGCATAGGCGGCTTGCAGCCGGGTTAGCAGTGCCTCGGCGCGCTCGCGCTTGTGCTCACCTAACGCTTCGGTATTCCACTGTGGGCTCTCCATATCGTCGACGGATACAAACGTGGGTTCGCCCCCCATAGTAAGGCGAACGTCCTGCTGTAAGAGTTCAGCGTCCACTTGGTCGCCCAGCGTGCAGATACGGTGCCACTGTTCATCGCTATAGGGCTTGGTGACCCGTGGGTCTTCATGGATGCGCTCGACCTCCATGGTCACATCAAAGGTGACTTCACACTTATCCGAAAATCCGGTTATGGCCGCGGCGCTACCCGTCGTCGGAGTGGCGGCGAGGGGAATGTGTCCTTCGCCAGCGAATAGACCTGAGGTGGGGTCAAGGCCTACCCAGCCGGCGCCGGGCAGGAAGACTTCGGTCCAGGCGTGCAGGTCGGTGAAGTCCACCTCGCTGCCGCTCGGGCCGTCCAGCGCTTTAACATCTGACTTGAGCTGAATGAGATAGCCGGACACAAAACGAGCGGCGAGGCCCAGATGGCGGAAAATTTGCACCAGCAGCCAGGCACTGTCGCGGCAGGAGCCGCTGGCGAGTGTCAGCGTCTCTTCGCAGCTCTGAACACCGGGCTCCAGGCGCACTAGGTAACCGATGTCATTCTGCAGACGTTGATTAAGCGCGACCAGAAAATCGACGGTGGTAGTCGGTTCACGGGGAACGGCTTTGAGCCACTCCATCAGCCGTGGCCCTGATTCGGTTATTTCAAGATAGGGGCTTAGTTCTTGGCGCAGCGCTTCTGGGTAAGCAAAGGGAATCGTTTGCGCAATGTCGTCCAAGAAGAAATCGAACGGGTTAATCACCGTCATCGGGACGATTAGCTCGACGGCAATGGTTAACTCTTGGCGCGGTTCAGGGAACACCACGCGAGCATTGAAGTTGCCGAACGGATCCTGTTGCCAGTTTAAAAAGTGGTCATCGCCGGAGAGTTTGAGCGAGTACGCTTCGATATGAGTACGGCAGTGGGGCGCTGGGCGCAGTCGAATAACATGGGGCGAAAGACGCACCGGGCGGTCAAAGTGGTAAGTCGTACGATGATACAAGGCAACGCGAATGGTCATGAGCCACCCTCAAAAGAACCGTTATTAACCGGCTGGTCGGTTGGGTTAAGGAATAACCGAACGTTTCGCAAGTATCGTTCCACTTTTACTTTTTTGCAGCCGCTATCTTAACTAAGACGTTTAACTAAAGTGGAAATCGCGTTATGCACCAACTTGATGCCACTTGCGCGCACCAAGATAGGGCGTAAAGGCGTTTTAATTTCCTCGTGCTCTCTGTCAAGCGGCGTTTAAGTAAGTGAACGTTGAAATATCGCAAAAGATGGTACGCATTTTGCTCTCATTTGTTTGATTGTTTTGCACGCGGCAGGCCTACACTGAGCATTGAGGAAGTTGCCGCTTCCACCCCCGCGCCAGGAGAGCGCCCATGAGCCAAGTGAATTGGAATAACTATGCGTGTCGTGATTACTACGATGAGCTGATGGCCGCTCCCGGTCAGCCACGCGAGTCAGCGGGTGAATTGTGCAACATGTTGGCAAGGTTTAGCGCCGAGGAGTTAGCGGAGCGAAAAACCGCGGCGGAGATCGCTATTCGTACCATGGGGATTACCTTCACCGTCTACTCTGAAGGAGCGATGATTGACCGTGCCTGGCCCTTTGATATTGTGCCGCGAATCATTCCCGCCAGTGAGTGGCGTAAAACCGAGGCAGGCCTTAAGCAGCGCGTGCAGGCGCTGAATCTATTTATCGATGACCTTTACCATGATCAAAAAGTCATTAAGGACAAAGTACTGCCCGCCGAGGTGCTGGCACAATCGGTTAATTTCCGCCCCCAGTGTGTTGGCATTAACCCCCCTCACGGCGTATGGGCTCATGTATGTGGCTCTGACCTGGTGCGCGATGGCGACGGGACGCTCTACGTGCTGGAGGATAACTTACGCATTCCTTCCGGTGTCTCCTACATGCTGGAAAACCGCAATGTCACCAAGCGGGTACTGCCGGAGTTGTTCGCCTCAGGCAAGATTTTGCCCGTTGATGACTATGTGGCTCAGCTTTACGACATGCTGGCGGCGATGTCGCCAAGGCCAGGTGATGACCCCCAGGTAGTGGTACTGACCCCCGGGATCTACAACTCTGCCTATTTTGAGCACGCCTATCTTGCCCAGCAAATGGGCGTCGAGCTGGTGCAGGGAAGTGACCTACTCGTTGATGACGATGATGTGGTGTACATGCGCACCGTGGAAGGGCTACGCCGGGTCGATGTTATTTACCGCCGTGTAGACGATGAGTTTCTCGACCCGGAAGCATTTAACCCGGAATCCATGCTGGGGGTGGCGGGCCTAATGCGCGCCTGGCGGGCGGGGAAAGTAGCACTTGCCAATGCGCCGGGGGCTGGCGTGGCGGACGATAAGGTCGTTTACGCCTTTGTTCCCGCGTTGATTCGCTACTACCTCGATCAAGAGCCGCTGATCCCTAACGTGCCCAGCTACTTGTGTATGTTCGAGGACGACCGCCGCTATGTCCTCGACCACCTGGATGAATTGGTAGTGAAACCGGCCAATGAGTCGGGGGGCTACGGTATGCTCATTGGCCCACGCTCAACCAAAGAGACCCGCGAAGAGTTTGCCCGTTTGATTAAGGCGAACCCGCGAAACTATATGGCTCAGCCTACCCTGGCACTGTCGACCACGCCTACGCTGGCGAATGGATTACCGCAGCCGCGCCATGTGGATTTACGCCCCTTCATTCTGTCGGGGCCAGAAATCCATGTCACCACCGGTGGTCTGACCCGAGTGGCATTGATAGAAGGTTCGTTGGTGGTGAACTCTTCTCAAGGTGGCGGTAGTAAAGACACCTGGATTGTAGAAACCGACGACAAGGCGGCAGCGGCCGCGGTGAAAGGAGCCTAACGCCATGCTGTCACGCGTTGCAGAGAACCTCTACTGGATGGCGCGCTATATTGAACGTGCGGAAGACACTGCCCGTTTGCTGAGTGTCAATAGCCACCTTATGCTCGATTTGCCGGGGCGCCTGCCGTTAGGTTGGGCACCGCTTATCGAAATGACCGGCAGTCTGGAAGCCTTTACCGCACGCCATAAAGACTTTGATGAACGCAATGTGGTGCACTTTTTATGCGCTGATACTGACAATGATATTTCGATTATCTCTGCGCTTGCCAGTGCCCGTGAGAACCTCAGAACCACTCGGGATGTGGTGCCCCGGGAGATTTGGGAAGAGGTTAACCAGCTCTATCTGAGCGTGGCCGATCATGCCGAAAACGGTGTTAGTCCACGCCGTCGCGATAGCTTTCTCAAAAGCGTCATCCGTAGCTGCCAGGCGTTGACGGGCCTGATTGAAGGCACGTTAAGCCATGGCCCTGCGCGTACCTTTATTGAGCTGGGGCGTCAGTTAGAGCGGGCCGATATGACTACTCGCATCGTGGATGTGCGCTCTGCCAGCCTGCTGCCGCAAAACCCTGAAGAGCTGCTGCCGTTTGAAAACCTGCAGTGGATGAGCGTACTCAAATCGCTCACCGCCTACCAAATGTACCGTCAGCAGGTACGCTTACGCGTTCGGGGCCCGGATGTGCTGCGCTTTTTGCTGCAAGATCCTAATCTGCCACGCTCCATTGCCTGCAGCTTGGAGACGCTGGGCCATGAGCTGACGCTACTGCCAAGACAGGATCGACCGGCAGCGACCGTTTCACTGGTGCGCGCCGATGTGGTGGATGCCGATATTCAAGCGCTGGCCCACTCACCCAGCAAGCTGCACCTGTTTATCGACGAACTGCAGATCGGCTTTGCCGCTATCCACGATACGCTTAGCGCAACCTACTTTGTGAATGACGACAGCGTGCCCCGCGTTACCCAAAACCAGAGTCAGAGCCAGAGTCAAAGCCACGCAGGGGATAACGATAACGACTAACCAGTGGGGGAGTCGCGCTCTAGCGGGCTGGCGGCCTGCACGATTCGATGCAGGTACGCCAGCTTCTCGCGCACCGCTGGGGCAAGCACTCCTGGGGCCAAATCGAGCAGGCCCATATCCCGGTTGAGCTCATTCACTGCCATCCCTACCTGATGAAAGGCAATCAGCATGCTCTCCAGACTGCCGTCGTACTCAACGGGGGTAATGCCCATGTGCAGTGCGGTATCCAGCACGGCGACCATATCCAAGTAGTAGGCAAATGTTTCAGCAAAATCTTCCCAGGGGTGCATGGTGGCGTAAGCAGAGATGAAGCGATTAGGCCAGTCGCTGGGCGCCCCCTGCTGGTAGTAGCGCTCTAACGCTTCGGCATAGGTTGGCCGGTGGTGATTGCCAAATACCGCACGGCAATTTTCTTCATCGCGATCCTTAACCAATACATCCCAATAGTAGTGGCCGATTTCATGGCGGAAATGACCAATTAATGTGCGATGGGATTCGTTCATGTCGACCCGCAAACGCTCGCGTTCAACGTCGTCGGCTTCTTTGATGTTGATGGTGATATGCCCTGCTGCATGGCCGGTATACACCTTCTCTGGCTTGGCGGTGGAACGCCATAAGCCCTGGTCGGGGAGGGCATCAGCCATAAATGAGAAGCTTAACGGCACAGCAATGTCGTCGTCTTTGGTACCGTGGGGAAGTTTAAGTAGATCCAGAGTATGAAAAAGGCGCCGTTTAGCAGCCTCTAGTGCCGCCCAACGCTCACGGTGGCCTGCAATATTGAGGTCGGGTATTACTTCGTTGTAACGACAGCAGTCGCAGAGCGTGTCCGCTTGGCCGTGTTCCATCACCACCAGCCGATTACATACGTTTTCAACAGCGTAGTTGTGGCACTTCATTAGCGCTGTATCGCAACCCGGGTGGGTACAGCGATAGCCGCCGTTATCCAAGGGCTCAATAGCCACGATATTGCTACAAGCAGGGCACCAGCCTACTTCTGACTGACAGGCAAGGCAGTGGGTGTTTTCGTAGAACAGCGGATTGCCACAGCGGCAGTGAAAGGTCTGCATAGATAATTCCCTGTGTTTAAACACGCGCTTTCGCCGTGGGCGATCCGCAAGCCTGCGGCACACTGATTAGCCGAAGCATAGCCAGCGCGGTATCACAATGGAAAGGCTAATTGACGTTCTGGCGTAGATTTTGTTTACTCATGAGATACTTGGTTGACGTTAACGTCAACTTGCTGCTATACCCTGTGTACTTGTCTTACCGCGATGCGTTTTAAAAACAGCTTTTTTTAATACTCGCAACCATAACAACCACAACCATAAATAGGAGCAACGCTATGTCCGTTCGCGAAATTCCCATGTATATCGATGGCCAGCCCGTCCAGTCACAGAGCCAGGAGTGGCGCGACGTGGTCAACCCTGCGACGCAAGAAGTAGTGGCTCGAGTGCCGTTCTGTACCGCTGACGAAGTAGAACGCGCTATCAGTAGTGCCAAAGAAGCGTTCAAGGAGTGGCGTAAAGTGCCGCTGGGGAAGCGCATGCGCATTATGCTCAAGCTGCAAGCGCTGATTCGCGACAATACCGCTGAACTCGCGGCACTGATTACTGAAGAGCACGGTAAAACCCTGCCCGATGCGGAAGGCGAAGTGGGTCGTGGTCTGGAAGTGGTAGAGCACGCTTGTTCGATTACTTCGTTGCAGTTGGGTGAATTAGCCGAAAACGCTGCCAACGAGGTAGACGTTTACACCATGCACCAGCCGCTGGGGGTGGGGGCTGGGATTACCGCCTTTAACTTCCCGATTATGTTGCCCTGCTTTATGTTCCCGCTGGCGATTGCCACCGGAAATACCTTTGTGCTTAAGCCCTCCGAACAGGATCCCAGCTCCACCATGCGCTTAGTGGAGCTAGCCCATGAAGCGGGTATCCCAGCGGGCGTGCTCAACGTAGTGCACGGTGGCCCGGACGTGGCCAATCAAATTGCCGATCATCAGGATATCAAAGCGCTCTCGTTCATCGGCTCTACCCATGTGGGGTCGCTGCTGTATAACCGTGCAGCAGCGGCGGGCAAGCGCATGCAGGCGATGATGGGCGCCAAGAATCACTGTGTGGTTATGCCTGATGCTAACCGTAGTCAAGCGATCAACAACCTGCTGGGCTCAGCTTTTGGCGCTGCGGGCCAACGCTGCATGGCGAACTCGGTAGTGGTGCTTGTCGGCGAGGCACGCGAGTGGCTAAGCGATATAGTAGATGCGGCGCGAGCAATGAAAGTAGGCCCAGGCACTCAGCTTGATGCGGACTTGGGCCCGCTGGTGTCACCTGCTGCCCGTGATCGTGTACTACGTTTAATCGATGCAGGGGAGAAAGAGGGCGCCAAACTGATGGTTGATGGTCGCAAGGTTCAGGTAGAGGGTTACCCCAACGGTAACTTCGTGGGGCCGACCCTGTTTGCCGATGTAACCGCCGATATGACCATTTATCGCGAAGAGATTTTTGGCCCCGTGCTGTGTGTGGTCAGTGTTGAAACCCTGGATGAGGCGATTGCCTTTATCAATGCCAATCCCAACGGCAACGGTACCTCCATCTTTACTAACTCAGGCTGGGTAGCGCGCCGGTTTGAAACCGATATCGATGTTGGACAAATTGGTATTAACGTGCCAATCCCCGTACCGGTCGCTTACTTTAGTTTCACCGGGTCAAGGGCTTCAAAGCTGGGCGATTTAGGGCCCAATGGTAAGCAGGCGATTGCATTCTGGACACAAACAAAAACCGTAACGGCACGTTGGTTTGAACCCGAGAATGTTTCCAGCGGTATTAATAGCACGATTTCGCTGGGTTAAAAAAGTGGCGCTAACTGGCTCCGCTTAAGCGGGGCCAGTTGCTAACGAGGTCGGTTAACCGCTTGGCAGATCAAGCCAGGTGGCTGGCTTAAAAGTTGTCAAACAGCGGAAGGCTCTCTTCAAGCAGCTGTTCAATGGGGCCGAGCTGGCTTTCATGCAATACTAACAGCGACTCCTTACCCATAAAGTGTTCAGCGGGGGGGACGAGCAGAGCAAACTCACCCTCTTCAAGGTGAAACTCATGTATTTCGCGCATTCCCAGCGGAGTTACACACTGCGTGCAGCGGTAGGTGTCATCTTCGCCATAAATCAGCCGATGGTACATTTTAAACAGCGTATATAGTGCCAAACCACCCTCAAAGGCTGGCCAGCGCGCAGGGGTCTCGCGAATATCGTTGGTAAGGTCTTGCCCTTCGGCTTCGGCGTCTGCAATTGCATTGGCAAGCGGGGCGGCAAGAATGGCGCTGTTGTCGGCAGGTAACGGCGTGTTGTGCTTAGAAGCGTGTTCAAAATCTTGTACAGCGCGCTTAAAGTCAGGAACGCCATCAAGAGTATAGTCGACATGCTGGAGGTCTTCGGGCTCACAGCCGCCATTTTCCCAGCCATGAATGACGCGAAGTGTCATTTGACCCCGTGTCATTGGGCGGGCAAGCAGCATATGTAGCATTATACGAATGTGCAGCTGACGCTCATCGGTATCATTTTCAAATGCTCGGTAAGGGTCAGTAAACAGCTCGTTTAGACGACCGGGGGTATGTTCCTTGGCTTCGTTATGGCTCATGACAGTGTCCCTTTGAACGAACTGTTTATTAAGAGTAGCGCATGTTTTTTTGTCACAGAACGAATCTTCAGTATGGCGAGTAGGGCGGCTGAATAAAAGCCTCTTAATTCAGCTTTTTGTTACACAACCGCTAAGCCGTTTTTATGAGATGGCTAAACTTAACAAGAAAGAGGTGAGCATGTCTTCATCATTAAGTCGTTTTAACGTGCCTGAAACATTGGATGACCTGCCTGACGATATTCGCAGTACCATTTTGACCGTTCAGGGTAAAGCGGGTTTTGTGCCCAATGTCTTTCTGATGTTGGCCCATCGCCCTGCTGAATTTCGTGCTTTTTTTGCCTATCACGATGCGTTGATGGAGCGCGAATCAGATACCCTCACCAAAGCCGAAAAAGAGATGATTGTAGTGGCTACCAGCGCACGTAATCGCTGCCTATATTGTGTGGTTGCTCACGGGGCACTGGTGCGCATTTACAGTAAAGACCCGCTACTCGCTGACCAAGTGGCGATCAACCATCGGGTGGCGCCGATTAGCGAGCGCCACCGGGTGATGCTCGATTTCGCCATGCACTGTGCCATCGATGTGGGTGAAATGACTGATGAATGGCTTGCCCGCCTGCTGGAAGTAGGCTTTAGTCAAGAGGATTGCTGGGATATAGGCGCGATCGCGGCGTTTTTTGGCTTGTCGAATCGGTTGGTTACCCTGGCAGGTACGCCACCCAATGAGGAGTTCTACCTGATGGGGCGAGTGCCTCGCTAAGAGGCGACCAGCGCACCTTAACTTTACTAAGCTATGATTTTGATTGAGAATAGTTCTTGAGACAGCGCTTCGAACAGTACCCAAAAACGTACTTAGAAAAAGCGCTTAGCAAAACACCTACATTCACTGTCGCCAGGGGAGCCCTGCATAAAAGGGCTGAGATGCGGCTACGCAGACCCTGGAACCTGATCCGGTTCGTACCGGCGGAGGAAGTGCGACATGCTTTACCTAACGTTAGCCGTGCTTGGTGCGGCGCTGTGCTGCTTTGCTTACTTAGGCCTCCGGGCTCGCTGGGTGAATGGCCCACTTGATGACTATGTCACCGCCCGTAACTCGCAAACGGCATCTACCCTGGGGCTCTCCTTCCTTGCCTCCGGCATGGGCGCATGGATTCTCTTTGCTCCTCCTGAAATCGGCGCCTTTGTTGGCCCGCTGGCCCTGGCAGGCTATGCATTAGGCTCTGCGCTGCCGTTTATCGTCTTGGGGCTGTATGGGCCGAAGATTCGCCGGGCGCTGCCCGAGGGGCGCAGCATCGCCGAGTTTGCCGAAGCGTGCTATGGCCCTGGTGTAAGGCGCTGGGTAACGCTGGTATCAATCGCCTATATGGCGTGCTTTTTAGCTGCCGAGCTAACCGCTATTGGCGCCATTACCGCGCTGCTTTCCGATGTGCCCCCCGCACTGGTGATTATTGGCGTGGCGCTTACCACGCTCATCTATACTGCGGCAGGTGGTCTACGGGCCAGCCTTGCCACTGACCGTTGGCAGGCGTGGTTGTTACTGGTACTGCTGTGTGTGGTCGGTGGCATGGCCCTATGGCGGCTTCCCACTATTCCCAACGAGGCTGCGCTTCCTGCCATTCCCATCACCAGTGCGCTCAGCGTAGCGTTAACGCTAGTGATCGCGGTTACCGCGGCCAATCTCTTCCATCAAGGCTATTGGCAGCGCGTGTGGGCCGCTCAAGACGATCAAAGCCTGGGGCGCGGGGCATGGTTAGGTGGCGCAATGACGGTAGTCGTCGTCATGGTGATTGGTGGTCTGGGTGTATTGGCCGCGATGAGTGGTGTGCCATTAGGCGAGCCGCCGATGCCATTTTTTGCCCTGTTAAGTGATGCTCCTGTTTGGCTGACGCTACCCGCCTTGGTATTAGCGGTGACCTTGGTGGCCTCCAGCGTTGATACGCTGCAAAATGGTATTGCCTCGTTGGTGGTCGCGCGCAGCGAGCAGCAGGGCGTATCACTGGTGGCTGCCCGCTGGGTGACAGTGGTAGTAATGGTACCGGTGGTATTAATTGCCTTGCAGGGGTTGTCAGTACTGCGTCTGTTTTTGATTGCCGACCTGCTGTGTGCTGCCATTGTGGTACCTGTGCTGTTGGGCCTGTGGCAACGAATGACGCCACTGGCCGCCATTGTAGGTGGCATCGCGGGGCTGCTGGGTGCCATTCTCCCAGGGTGGTTAAGCCAAGGAAGCTTGGTCGCCGGGATGGTGGCCGCCAGTTTTCCGGGCAGTGTCCCTACCTTGGGGCCATTCGTCGGGGCGTTAATCGCCTCAACGCTGGTGAGTGTGCTGTTAGCCTACTTAACGCTAGCTATTCGCAAGGACATCCATGATTCGAACTCTTCTGACTACCCCTGAAGGTGAGACCCACGAGGGGGATGAAAGCCTGTTGGCTGTCTGGCAGGCGACGCCTGGCAGCCATATCTGGATCGATATGCAGGGCGAGTCCCAACAAAGCGAGCGGGCGATTTTAGAGGCGTTTGAGTTTCACCCCATGGCGATTCAAGATGCCCACAAAGAGCGCCATCCGCCAAAAATTGAAGAGTTTGATAATCACACCTTGATTATTTATCGTGGCATCTCCTCCTTTGATGCCGAACTAAACTATCTGCCTCAACAGGTCTGTTTCTTTGTGGGGGAGCGATTTCTGGTCACCCTCCACCCCGGCCAAGCGCTCTCCATAGAACGGCTATTCAACGAGCACGGTAAAGCCTTGCTGGCCCATTCGCCGGAACATGTCGCGCTGCGGGTGATGTATATTTCTGCGGGCTTTTATATCGATAGCCTGCTTGAGTTCGAAACGGCGTTAAGCGATCTGGAAGACGAGCTGCTGGAAAATGGTAATGATGTGCTAATGCGCAAGATCATCACTTACCGTTCCCGGCTGGTTAAAATGCGCCGCATCTTTAGCTACCACCAGGGGATTACCCAAGAACTCACCGCTTATGACTATGAGCATTTACCGCGGGAAGAGAGCGAAACCCTGCACGCCATCAACGATGTAGCGGATCGCTTCGAACGCCTCTACACATTGACCCAAATGTACTACGACATTTGCGGTGACCTAATCGATGGCTATATCTCTATTTCCTCCCACCAGCTAAATATCACCATGCGGGTGCTCACGGTGATTACCGCGATTTTTGTGCCGCTCACGTTTATTGCCGGGATTTACGGTATGAACTTCGAAAATATGCCCGAGCTGCGTTATCAGTATGGCTACTTTTTTGTCTGGGGAGCCATGTTGGGTATTGCGGGTGTCATGATTTGGCTATTTAAGCGCAAGCATTGGTTTTAAGGACAGGTTTTAAGGACGGGGTTTAGTCTCCCCATAGAACGACTCCAGGAAACAAAAAGTTGACCCATGCATAGGTGGTCGGTGGCTGAGTGTGGCATCCTCTCCAGCGACCAAGACTATAAGGCATAAAGCCGTCGACTAGGGTTTTCACTGGGAGTTGTTCCATGACGATTATGATTATCGGGCTGCTGATTTTTTTAGGCAGCCACTCTGTACGTATCTTTGCTGAAAACTGGCGTCAGCAGCAGATTGCGAAACATGGCGAAACCACTTGGAAAGTCGCCTATTCGGCGGTATCCATCGTTGGCCTGGCCATTGCTATATACGGTTTTGGCCAGATGCGCCTTGATCCCATCTATATCTGGTACCCGCCAATGGGAATGCGCCATGCGGTGGCGCTGCTGATGGTGCCGGCCTTTATTATGCTGGTGGCGGCATACATTCCGCATAACGCGATTAAGGCCAAACTTGGCCATCCGATGATGCTGGCGGTGAAAGTCTGGGCTTTTGCTCACCTGCTGGCCAACGGTCGCTTGGGTGATATTATCTTTTTTGCTGCCTTTCTTATCTGGGCTATCCTGGCGTTCAAAGCCGCCAAAAAACGTGGCCGTCTTGCACCGCCCGCGCCCGTCAGCACCCATAAAATGGCCACCATTGTTACCGTACTCGTCGGCTTGGTAGCGTATGTGGTGTTTGCCTTTTACTTGCACACAGTACTGATTGGCGTCCCTGTTTTTAGCTAATCTATTTTTAGCAGTTTGACGTTAGCCCAACCTAGGAGTCACTCCATGGCCGAGACAACACACACGGTGCCCACCACAATGGCTGCTATGCTTTTGATCGGACATGGCGGTATCGAAAAGCTGGAATACCATCAGGATGTCGCCACGCCGCAGCCCAAGGCGGGCGAAGTGCTGGTGCAGGTGACCGCCACGGCGAAGAACAACACGGATCGCAAAGCGCGTGAAGGGCTGTACCCTACCAAGGACAAAGGCGATGTCACGTCCTTTGCCATGGGAGGTACGCCAACCTTAACTTTCCCGCGTATTCAAGGCGCCGACGTCGCTGGCCGCATAGTGGCGGTGGGAGAGGGCGTTGACGCTGAGCGCATTGGTCAGCGAGGTTTGCTGGATTTTAATATTTACGCCGATGAACGCCGTGATATTAATCTAACCCCGGATTACTATGGCCATGGAGCCGACGGCGGCTTTGCTGAGTATATCGCTGTGCCTGCTGATCAGTTTTATCACGTGCCCAACCCCGAGCTTCACGACGCTGAATTGGCCTCAATGGGCATGTGCTCTTATCAAACGGCTTACCACATGATGACTGCCGCCAAGGTGAGTGCTGGCGAGCGTGTGCTGGTCAGTGGTGCTAGTGGCGGTGTGGGCACCGCGCTCATTCAGCTCTGCCGTATTGTGGGAGCGGTTCCGTATGCCGTTAGCCAGTTAGATAAAGCCGAGGCGCTCAAAGCACTAGGCGCAGAAGCGGTCATTGATCGTGGCGACCTACCGACGTTTGTTGACCGGGTGCTGGAAACCACTGGCGGCAAACCAATCGATGCGGTGATGGACTTAGTCGGCGGTGAGATGACCAACCTGTTTATTGACACCATGATTGTCGATATGCAGGGGCGTAAGAGCTACCCCCGTCTCTCCATTGCTGGTGCCAGCGGTGGCAACCTTAGCGAAATGATGTGGACCCGCGTGTACCTTTACCAAGTACAGATATTTGGCGTTTCCCATGGCACCCGCGAAGAGGCCGAACAACTGGTGGCGTGGATTCGCAGTGGGGAATTAAAGCCGGTACTTCACGCCGCTTTTAAGCTTTCTGACCTGCATGCCGCCGAGTGCTATTTTGTTAACCGGGGTAGCAATTATCTGGGCAAAATTGTGCTTGTTCCCGATGCTCAGTGGGCATCTCACGGTGCGCCGTTCGCCCTTGAAAATCCTTCTTCTGCCGTTTAGGAGCGCCGCTAGTGCATAACCTTCATACCATCCAGCTAATGGACACTCATGCCGGTGGTGACGTTAGCCGTATCGTCACAGGGGGGATTGATGTTCTGCCTGGCGCCACCGTTCGCGAGCAGATGGAGTACCTGCGTGATGACGCCGACGGTTTGCGCCGCCTGCTGCTCGAAGAGCCCTACGGCATCCCGGAAATGTCGGTCGACTTGTTGGTGCCGGCCACTCACCCTGAGGCGGTGGCGGGTTACATCATTATGGAAGTGATGGGGTACCCTATTTACTCTGGCTCCAACACGCTGTGTACCGCCACGGCCGTGCTGGAGAGCGGCATTGTGCCCAAGCAGGAAGGCATACAGCGCTTTAAGCTTGAAGCGCCGGCGGGGCTAGTGCAAATCGAAGCGAAGGTGCATAACGGTGTGGTGGAGTCGGTTACTTGTGGCGGCCTTCCCAGCTATATCGATACCTATCGCGATACGATTCAAGTGCCGGGGATTGGCGAAGTCACCTATTCGATCGCCTATAGCGGTGGCTTTTACGCCTTGGTCGATGCAACCGAGCTGGGCTTTAAGTTGGTGCGTGATGAGGAGCGCGCACTTTCAGAGTGTGCCTACAAAATTGTTGAGGCAATAAAAGCGCAGCGGGGCTTTTCTCACTACACTCTGGGCGATGTGGGGCCTCTGCCATTTTTGCACTTTATGGGGCCTGAAGAGCAGATAGGGGAGGGGTATACACGTTCACGGTCAACGACCTACGTTCATCCAGGCGTTATTTGCCGCAGCACAACGGGCACCGGCACCTCGGCACGTCTAGCGCTAATGAACTACGAAGGGCGTTTGAATGTAGGTGATAAGCTAGAGACGGTGTCACTGCGTGAGACGGGGTTTATCGGCACCTTCATTGGCACCCATCAGGAAGGGGCTTACCAGGTAGTGGAAAATACCATTACTGGCCGCAGCTATGTATTGGCCCACTCGGATATTGTGATTAACTGTGATGACCCGATGGTCGCGTGTGGCGAGCTACACCATATCTTGCGCGACCGTCACTCGCCGGAAGCCCTGCCTTTAGAAACATAGCCCCTAGAAACATAGCCCCTAGAAACATAGCCTTCGGCTATTAAGCGTTCCCATACCGGGGTCTTTTCGGCCTCGGTCATGCTGCCCCAAACCGCAATTTCATCCAGCGTGCGACCACACCCTTCGCACACCGATGTTGTTGGTTCAATCTGACAGATTTGTATGCAGGGCGAAAGGGGGCGCTGAGCAGGAGGTGCGGCGTCTTTAGTCATTAAGAGGCCGACACCTTACCGCGCAGCGATTTAATTTTGCCCTTACGCGTTTTGTGATCGACGCGGCGGCGCTGTGAACCTTTGGTGGGCTTAGTGGCGCGGCGTGCTTTTTGCTGCTTGGTGGCACTCTGTATCAGCTCTTTTAAGCGTGCCAACGCATCCTCTTTATTCAGCTCAAGCTTACGATGGCTCTGGGCTTTAATAATCACCACGCCCTCTTTGCTGATGCGCTGATCGGACAGCGCCATTAAGCGCTCTTTGTACAGCGGTGGCAGTGTTGAGCTAAGAATATCGAAGCGCAGATGTACCGCTGAAGCGACTTTATTGACGTTCTGGCCGCCCGCGCCTTGGGCGCGAATCTGGCTAATATCAATCTCCCAATCAGCCAGGGTAACGTTGCTAGAAATGGTGAGCATTAATGGCCCCTGTGTTACTCGTTAACCCATAAGGCTAGCACAATTGGCACACCTGAGACGAAGGAGGGCTTTCAGCACTTGTGGTAGGGAGCTTCAGCTCGCGAATGTGTGAGCTACCAGCCTGATGAGACTATGGGGCGCTTGCAGCCCTGATGTTTAGCCCACGTTTTAGCGCGCCCTATTAGTCAGCTAGATTGTTGACTGGCTGACCATTGATGTAGGCCAGCAGGTTACTAAACGCATCGCCAAAGTAGAGTTCGTAGCTATCCTTTTCCACATAGCCAAGGTGAGGCGTGGCGATAAGTTTGGGCAGCTCAAGTAACGGATCCCCCAACAGGGGTTCCGTATCAAAAACGTCGACTGCGGCTTGACCGGGTCGCCCGGCTTTTAGTGCTTGTTCCAGCGCCCCAGGTGCCACTAGCTGAGAACGGCTGGTATTCACCAACAGAGATGTGGGCTTCATCTGGTCTAGGGTTTCAGCGTTGACGATACCGCGAGTATCGTCGTTTAAACGAAGGTGTAGGCTGAGCACATCCGCACGCTGGAACAAATCAGCCTGATTTTTGGCTACCTCTAGTCCAGCATCTGAAGCGCGCTGGCGGGTGCCTTCTCTTCCCCACACCAAAACGTTCATTTCAAATGCCTGACCATAGCGCGCTACTAAGCTGCCGATTTTGCCATAGCCAAAAATGCCTAGGGTGCGGCCTTTAAGGCCCGTGCCTAAGGTACGCTGCCAACGGCCCGCTTTCAGGTTCTCGACCTCTGCGGGTATATGGCGCATCGCGGCAAGCACTAAGCCCCAGGTTAATTCTGCCGCTGCATAGGGCGAGCCAGTTCCCGTCATGACAGTGATGCCATGGCGGCGGCAAGCCTCCATATCCACGTGCGCTGCACCGCCACCCGTTTGGCTAATGACTTTCAGGTTGGGCAAGCGTTCAAGCAGGGCGGCCGTGATAGGCGTGCGTTCACGGATGAGTATCAACGCCTCGGCATCCTGAAAGCGCGCGCTCAATGCGTCCAGGTCGGTAAGCGTATCGTGATAAACCGTTACCTCTTGGCCTTCTAGCTGCTTGAAAGCGTCTAAACTGCGCACACAGTCCTGATAATCATCGGCAATGACAATCTTCATTGAATCGGTTCCTTGCTGGGCAGCATATGTTTGTAAAACGCGTCTATGCTGGCAATGCTGTTGTAAAGTGATAGCTGTTATAGGTTGATAATACGCTTAAACCCATTACTCAGGAGTCAAAAATGAGCGACTACCTATTGGATGATTCCCCACTAAGCCCAGGGGTTATTTATCGGTTGCTGTCGGGCACTGTTTGCCCCCGGCCTATTGCCTGGGTGTCTACCCAGAATAAGCAAGGAAATACCAATTTGGCGCCATTTTCCTTTTTTAACGTGGTCAGCGTGAATCCACCGGTGCTGGCGTTTTCTCCACTGCTGAATGGTAGCGGTGAACTTAAAGATACCGTGCGCAATTTAAAAGAAGTACCTGAATGTGTCGTACATGTGGGTAGTGAAGGGTTGATAGAAGCGCTCAATACCACTAGCGCCAGCTTGCCGCCAGGAGAGGATGAGTTTGCGCTGGCCGACCTTGAAAAAGCTGAGATGCCTGGGGTCAGCGTGCCACGCATTGCCAACGCTCCCGTGGCATTTGGTTGCAAACTATTCGATATGATTAGCTTTGGTGACCAGCCGCTAGCAGGTACTTTGGTGCTGGCTCAGGTTGTCTCCATCCATATTGACGATTCGCTGTGGGACGGTCGCCATGTCGATATGGATCGACTCAAACCTGTTGGCCGGCTTGCAGGCAGTGATTACATCCGTATCAGTGACCGTTTCGCCATCGAAAGACCTGCTTAAAAGCATAATTTTGCGCTAATGGCGGGCGTGATATCAACTGTTACAATCTAAGTAATATTTGTTACTTAGCAACCGACGATAATTAATCTTTAGTCGTATATCCTCCCGCCGATAGAGATAAGAACTGGTTGGTGATTTCGAACGCGTGCGGTGTTAACCATTGCACGTATTCGATATTGCCATTTATGTAGTGGGGAAGTGATCTAGCCAGCAAGGAGCAGATCAATGCAACGATTGGGAATCGGGTTGTTAATAAAAGCCTTGTCACAAAAGGTCTTATTAAGAAAATACTTATTGAATATAGCATTAGCAGTGGGAATGTTTGTTCCACTTCTTGCGCAGGCAGAGCTGAGTTTCGGTATTGTTGCTCCTTCCAGCGGTGGGGCCGCACCGCTAGGATTGGGTATGCAAAAAGGTATCGAGACCTACTTTGCCGAAGTCAACGAGGCAGGCGGGGTTAATGGTGAAACCCTGGCGTTAATTGCCCGGGATGATCAGTACAAACCGCTGCAGGCCGCCAGTAATACCCGACAGTTGATTCAAGAGGATGAAGTGCTCGCGGCGATCGGAAATGTCGGCACTCCGACGGCCACCGTTACTATTCCCATCTTTAACGAATATGAAACGCTGCTGTATGGCGCTTTTACTGGCGCGGGTGTGCTGCGCAAAACGCCGCCTGACCGCTACGTGATTAACTACCGGGCAAGCTATGTACAAGAAACCGCCGCCATGGTGAGCGGGCTGTTGGAGGCAGGTGTTTTGCCCGAGGAGATCGCCTTCTTTACGCAGAACGATAGCTTTGGCGATGCAGGATACAATGGCGCCACCCAGGCATTAACTGCCCATGGCGTCGACAATATCGCGGCACTGGCCCATGGTCGCTTTACGCGCGGTACACGCAATATTCACCAGGGCTTAGCGACGATTCTGGAAGCACCAGTAACACCTCGCGCTGTTATCATCGTCGGTACTTACGGCCCCGCAGCGGACTTCATTCGTGAAGCGAAAAATGACTTGCCAGATACGGTATTTCTGAACGTCTCCTTTGTGGGCAGCCAAGCCCTTATGGAAGAACTGGGCGATCTGGCCGAAGGCGTCATTATTACCCAAGTCGTCCCTCCGCTAAATGCTGACCTACCCGCCGTTGAGGCCTACCGCAAAGCGCTGGAAACCCATGCCCGTGGTAGTGAGCCTGACTTTATTTCCCTGGAAGGTTATTTGGCGGCAAAACTCTTTGTTGAGGGCGTAAGAGCGGCCGGTGCTAACCCTGACCGTGAGGCGATTGTGGATGGTCTGCTTGGGTTGGGCTCGGTTGATATTGGTTTGGAAGAGCCGTTGAGCTTGGGGCCAAATGACCATCAAGCCAGTGATGCGGTATGGCCAACCATTATTAAAAACGGCCGTTTCGAGTCGGTGGAATGGGCAAGCCTGTTGCCCTAAAGCTTACGTTACCTGTCTGTCCCCTGACACAAGTGAAAACAGATAATGAAAAAGACCTTAAGTATTCGAGCGATGTTGATCAGCCTGTTTTTGGCTGCAGTACTAGGCGCTGTGGTGCTGGCGGCAACCGGTTGGGCGACCAACCAACGGCTAATCAACTCCCAGCGTTATATTACCAATGATGTGTTGCCGCTTCAGGATGCCAGCATGGGCATGGTGTTAACCATGGGGGCATTTGGTCAACGCCATGCGGATTTGCTGGCCGCAGGGAGCGTGAATGACCTCAACGAGGTCACGACTCAATCGGCATTGGATGCACGTTTTCGTGATGCACGGAAAGGCCTTCAGGGGGTCGATCAAGCGCAAGGGCTGAGTGACCTGGATAGCCATTATGAGACGTTACTAGAAGGCGATACGGCGCTGGAAGCAGTGCGCCGTGAAGAGCTGAGCCTACAAACCCAGATGGCCGAACGCATCAGTGCGATGCAGGCGCTTATTTCTCAAGTGATGCTGAGTGCTGAAGATATTGCCGGCCGTACGGCGCTGGCACAGGTTCGCAGTGACCGCGAACAGCGCGAGTTAATGGAAGCCTGGCGCGAAGATGGCATGACCACGTTACCGACCCAATTGCTCGACAATATGTTTACCGCGCAAGCGGATATTGGGCGCCTGAGTGGTAATGCACGCATGGCATTAGCGCAATTGTCAGATCTTGGCCGCCAGATGATGCAAACGGATAGCGCCGATGCGCTGGTTAACTTGCGCCACAATGAAATTGCCCAGCAGGTGGGGCTTGCTCGCCAATCTCTGGCGGCGATCGCCGACGCGCCAAGCACCGAAGTAGATCAGCGCGCGCTAATCAGTGATTTGGATGCTGTCATCGTAGAGTTGGATGGGTTGATGGTATCCGATGACAACGCTGTCTATGAGCTGCGTTTACAGCAGCTAGAGTTAAATGCCCAGGTGCAAGCGGCACTCACTAATGTTGCCCAGGCCATGGCGCAGATGCGAACGGCGCTAAGTGATGTCGAAGCTTACACCGTTGCCCAGGCAGGTAGTGCGGCAACGCAAGCAGAGACCTTAGCCAACGCTGGTCGCTCGTTACTGATCATGGTCACACTGACCGTCATCGCGCTGCTTGCCATCTTTGGCTGGCGTACCATGGTGCGTGTATTGGGCCCGCTAGTGGCGATGCGCCAGCAAATGGAAAACATCAGCGGAGCCGCAGGGGAAAACGCTGACCTTTCTAAGCGACTTGAGCTTAAGCGCAATGATGAAGTGGGCCAAACTGCCCAAGCGTTTAACAACATGATGAATACTTTTGAAGGCATGGTGGCACAAATTCGTGAAAGTGCCGAAGCCATCGCGGCCAGCAGCCGACAAATTGCCGCCGGTAATGAAAACCTCTCCCAGCGTACTGACCAGCAGGCAGCATCGTTGGCGGAAACGGCTTCAAGCCTCGAGCAGATCACGGCCACGGTGAAACAGACCGCTGATTACGCTGACCAAGCCAAAGACGCTAGCGGTAATGTTGATCAGCGCGCCCGTGCCGCTGGTGAGGTATCAACGCGCACCACGGCGGCAATGGGTGATATCCGCGAGGCGAGCGAAAAGATTACCTCGATCATCAAAGCCATTGACGATATCGCTTTTCAAACCAACTTGCTGGCGCTCAACGCTTCTGTTGAAGCGGCGCGAGCGGGTGAGCAGGGCCGTGGGTTTGCCGTAGTGGCCCAAGAAGTGCGCAAATTAGCGGGACGTAGCGCCGACGAAGCGGCCCAAATTCGTCATTTGGTAGACGACAGTGTCGCCAAGGTAAGCGAGGGTGAGCAACTGGTAAACGCCTCAAGCAAACACCTGCAGGAAATCATTGATAGCCTGGGAGAGGTGACGCGCTATGTTACCGAGATTGCTGGGGCGACCCATGAGCAATCTGCTGGTATTGATCAGATCAACCAGGCAATTTCGCAGCTGGATCAGGTGACACACCAGAACGCCCGCTTGGTGCAAGAAGCGACGACTGCCAGCCATACGCTGGATGATCGTGCCGGTGATATGCATTCACTGGTAGGGCGCTTTCGGGTCGGCGACGCGGCAGGGCAACGGCATCTAGCGCTTCCGCAGCAGGAGAAAGTGACTCAGTAGTAAGCAATTACTACCTATTGTCGGAAAGCGCTTGCTAGTCTCATCTAACACGCCCTGCGTGTGCTCAAACACTCGATCAATAACCATAAGATAACCAAGAGGAGCACTGAGATGAGCAGCAAGCGCATTTTAATGATCACCGGCGATTTCACTGAAGATTATGAAACCATGGTGCCATTTCAGGCACTTATGGCAGTCGGCCATCGTGTCGATGCAGTTTGCCCCGGGAAAGCCTCGGGCGATACTGTGGCGACGGCGATTCATGACTTCGAAGGCGATCAAACCTATTCCGAAAAGCCCGGCCACCGTTTTGCCCTGAATGCCGATTTTGCCAGCATTAATCCCGCCGATTACGATGCCTTGGTAGTGCCTGGTGGACGTGCACCTGAATATCTTCGTTTGAACAAAGAGGTGCTAACCATGGTTCAGCACTTTTTTGAGACCAATAAACCCGTGGCGGCGATTTGCCACGGCGCTCAGCTATTAGCCGCTGCAAAAGTACTGGAAGGGAAGCAGTGCTCCGCTTACCCGGCCTGCCAGCCGGAAGTAGAGCTTGCGGGTGGCCACTTTGCCAACCTGGAAGTGACCGATGCGGTAACCGATGGCAACCTGGTCACCGCCCCCGCATGGCCTGCCCACCCAGCCTGGCTGGCGCAGTTTATGGCGCTACTGAATAAGTGAGCTTGGCCCACTAACCTAACGAAATTTGCGCCCAGCACCCGCTGGGCGCTCTTGTTTGCTGTGCCAATAATTGCCGCTATGCTCTAATCAGAGGATTCCTGATAATGCGTGTGGTTACGAACACCCCGAGAGACAGCGCCTATGTGTAAACTGTTTATTCAAGCCGACCCAGAGCTGTGGCGCAGCGCGACACACTCGCTGCGTATCGATGGCATGGTTACCAGCGTGCGAATGGAAAATTACTTCTGGCACATTCTCGAAGAGATTGCCCAGCGTGATGGAATGAACACGGCCCAAATGATTACCCGGCTTTATCATGAATCTATCGACGCCGGGCACGACTTGGGTAACTTTACCTCGTTTTTACGCGTTTGCGCTCTGCGTTATCAAGCGCTTCAATTGACGGGTGATATTCCTACCCAGCATCAAGTGCCTATCGCCACCCTGGATGCTGAGCAAATTTTAGCGCGTGAGGGCGGCAAAACGCGCGACCCATTGCATTAATAAGAGAGAGTAGGGCGATTATTGAAACGGTCACTCAAGTCGCGCTTCCAGCGCCGTTAAAAATTTTTCAATACGCGCTGCGTTGGTGCCCACGTCGCTGGCACCCAGACGTGATGCCGAGCGCATATCCACCTGTACTCCGTTCTCAAGCTCGGTTAGGCGAATGACCACATCATCCTCAAAGCCAAACCAGCGCGTGGTCGCGGTGGCTTCTATGTGATTGTCGGTAATTCGCGCGATCCGCCAGCCAGCCTCTTCGGCCTCAGCTTGTGCAGCAGCGAGTACCATTTGTGGGGCCTCGTCCAAGACCAGCGGCTTGATATAAGGGTAGGCTGCTTGCTGCTGCTGAGCGGTGGCATCGCCCGGGTAGTCAACCGCGTTAGGCGCCGCTTCTCGTGCGTCAGCTAACGCTTCAAAGACAGGAGGGTTCTGCGTATCGGTGGTGATGTCGTGAATCGCGGGCACTTGTTGAGCGCGTTGCCAATGCTGCCAGGGTACGTAAAGCAGTGCAGCAGCAGCGACGATAACCAGCGTGGCTATTAAGGCGGGCCTAGAGCGATGAACCAGCAGGCTAAACAGTAGCGTGACAATACTGACCGCGACTGCTCCTCCAGCGGCATAAACGCCGTTACGGAGTAAGTTGAACGCCTCGCCTAGGCTGATAAATTCGCCCCGATAAGCAGGCCCGGAGCCCGCCATCATTAGGGTCGCCACCGCTAGCAGCAAAATGGCTAAGCCAGCTAGCACGCCTGGCCAACGGCCTCCACGAGGGCGTACCGTTGTTAGTCGCGTTACCATGTTCTCTCCTTATCACAGCGTATTTCGCTATTCTTAGCACAACTATTTCTTAGCACAAACACTGGGTCAATGGGCAATGTGAACGTGTTAAAACCTGACGATAGGATATATATGACCGATAACGTAGCCGCTCTTCGCCAGCTACTGCTCAGCGCACCGCGTGACGCCCTGCCAATGACATATCAGCAGGTGGCTAGCGCGCTAGCGCTAACACCGCCGCGGACTATCGCTCAAGTCACTCAGGCGTTAGAGCAGTTAATGCGCGAAGACGCCGCACAGCAGAAGCCTTTCATCGCAGCACTGGTGGTCAGCCGGCGGGGCGGCGATTTACCTGCGGCTGGCTTTTTTGAACTAGCCGTCACCTTAGGCCGCTTTCCTGCGGATACCGCACAGCACGAGGCCGCTTACCGCGCTGAGTTTCAGGGTGCTCTTGACGAGCGTGAGAACGCAGATAAAAACGCTCAGCCTTAAGTTTCGCCACGCTGGCTAGGCGTTTTTCGCAGTGGGTCAAGCAACGGGCCAAGCCCATTATGATCAATTTCGTGCATCAGATGCAGCAGTTGGCCAATTTCCCCGGAGGGAAACCCCTCCCGAGCGAACCAGTTTAAATAAGGGCCGGGAAGGTCAGCGATAAGCCGACCCTCGTACTTGCCAAAGGGCATGGTACGCGTCACTAGCTTTTCCAGATCCTCTGGTTTCATGCAGTTACTCCTTTGATATTGAACGAAACATTTTAGGCGCCATTATCAGGCCGCTGAGCGATTTCGCCAATCAATTGGGCCAGCGCCCGGGCGGGTTCGCTCAAATGGCCGCTACTGGGATGTATCAGCCCTATGTCGCGGTGAAAGGTGCGTTCGCCTAAATCAATCGCACGCACTTTCGCTGGCCAGGGTTGCTGCGCAATCGCTTGGGGCACCAGAGCAACGCCTACCCCTTTGGCGACCAGTTTAACGATGGCCTCTAGTTCATCCACTTCGCATACTTCACGTACATTGCAGTGATTGTCACGCAGAAAGCGTTCGACCTGCCGTCCCCCAAAGGAAGCACGGTCGTAGCGGACAAACGGCTGGTGGGCGATCAGCTCCTGCCAGTGATCGCCCTCAATATGGCGCGGCACGATTAAACGAAATGGCTCGTGGGCAAGGGGCGTCCAGCGTAAATCGCTGTGCAGTGAAAAGGGCGGGCGAATAATCACCGCCATATCCAGCTCCCCAGCGTCGACTTGATTCACCAGCTCCATGGAGAGCCCAGGCACCACGCGGGTGCGGCATTCGCTATAGGCGTGATGAAAGCGCGCCAGCGCATCGGGCAGTAGCGAACGCTGTATGGACGCGATGGCCCCAATGTTGACCCGTTGAGTGGTGGCTTGGCCTGCAGTCGTCGCACCCAGCGCGCTGTAGAGGGTGAGCAGTGCATGAGCTTGCTTTAACGTTTCCTGCCCACGCTGCGTCAAGATGGCGGTACGCCCTTTACGCTCAAACAGTGGGATACCCAACTCTTCCTCGAGGCGTTTCATTTGTGCGCTTACCGCCGCTTGAGTCAGGCCAATTTTATTGCCCGCTGCGGCAAAGGTGCCTTCCTGTGCTACCGCAATCAGCGTTTTTAGCTCACGGATCATTGATCAATCCTTTTTGTGAATCAGCTAAATAGTTATTGATTTTATTTTCCCATGAGCGGCCCTAGGATTAATACAGCGGGGCTGCATAAAGTGCCCGCTAACCCTCATAAAACCCAATAATGTGGAGAATGACCATGAGCCTTTCACCCTTCCATCTGGCGATTCCCGTTTACGATGTGGCGCTGGCGCGGGCGTTTTATAATGATGTGTTTGGCCTGGAAGAGGGGCGTTCCAGCGAGCAGTGGGTCGACTTTAATTTCTTTGGCCACCAACTGGTCATTCATGAGCAGCCCAAAACGCCGGGGCAAGAGAGCGCCCACACTAATCCGGTAGATGGGCACAACGTCCCGGTGCCGCACTTTGGCGTCATATTAGCGTGGGACGAGTGGGAAGCCCTGGCCGAGCGCTTGAAATCGCGCGATACGCAGTTTGTGATCGAGCCGTATATTCGCTTTAAAGGCGAAGTAGGTGAGCAGGCCACCATGTTTCTGCTCGACCCCTGCGGAAATGCCCTGGAGTTCAAGGCGTTTAAAGATATGAGTCAGGTGTTTGCTAAATAAGCCCTGCATTAAATCTCGTTTTAAGCGCGTAACGCTTGCTCCTGGCGGCGATGCTGAAGCGGGGGCTCGCCAAAGTAGCGCTTATAGTCACGGCTAAACTGAGGCACGCTGCGGTAACCCACCGCCGCAGCGGCCTGATTGACGTTGTGATTATCCTGCAGCAGCAACTGCTGCGCTTTGATTAGGCGCAACCGCTTTAAGTACTGAGCCGGTGATGAGCGGGTAATTTGCTTAAAGTGCTGGTGAAAAGTCGAGGGGCTCATATGGGCCTGTGCCGCCAACTGCTCCACGCTAAAGTCGTCGGCAAAATGGGTGTGGAGCTTAGACAGCACCTGCACAATGCGTGAATAGTTACCATGCCCCAGTACGAGCGCCCGTAAAGCGGGACCCTGTTCTCCCTTCAGCGCTTCAAACACCACATCGCGAATGCGAGCGTTGCCCATTGTGTTGCGCTCAATGTCAGCATGTAGCGCGTTGGCCAAGCGCAATACGGCCTCCTGCATGCCCTCTGTCATGGCCACCGAGGCCATCGGCAGCGGAGCCAATGCGTTATGACCGGCATCGCCCATGGCCGTCACCATCTCGCTTAACAGCGCCGGATCCAGGCGTACCGATATACCCAGTAACGGGGCTTCCGGTGAGCCGTGAGTTTCGCACTCAAAGGGCAGTGGTAGCGTTTGCACTAAGTAGTGGCCGGGGTCGTAGTGGA
This sequence comes from Vreelandella titanicae, assembly GCF_014697095.1. NCBI lineage: Bacteria > Pseudomonadati > Pseudomonadota > Gammaproteobacteria > Oceanospirillales > Halomonadaceae > Vreelandella > Vreelandella titanicae. Next base: position 2,663,434 of record NZ_CP059082.1, read on the forward strand.
TTTCGCGATCACCCAGATAACCCATTTTGCGCCCTTGGGCAATGATGGTCAGGCTCGGCTCATAGAGCAGTGGCGTACGTACCTGATGGCGGCTTAAACAGAGTAACGACACGCCGGGTAGCTGCGTGTTATTGATTCCGTCGCTTTTAACCAGTGGCGCGATAACGGCAGCCAGCGCATTGCCAGCCTGAGCGGTGGAGGTCATGAGGGTTTATCTCGGGTTTCTGGTGGTTTTTGTATAATCATAACGATTTATGGCTATTTTTTGTTATTTTATTACGTTTTGTCGGAGTATTTGGCAAAAATGACGTAGCTTCGTTCATCGCTATCACCACTGAATAGGCCAATACTATTGGCATGCCTCGCATGCGAGGGAAATGTCTGCTGATTTATACGGCAGTCTTTTGCTGATAAGGAGTTTCACCGATGAGCCAAGCATTATCCTACGCCGCATTTGCCAACGATAAGCCCTTAGCACCGTTTACTTTTGATCGTCGTCAGCCGCGCCCCGATGACGTAGCCATCGAAATTCTCTACTGTGGTGTCTGCCACAGCGATCTGCATTTTGCTCGCAATGACTGGGGCATGAGCCAGTATCCCGTCGTACCTGGCCATGAAATTGTCGGACGCGTGACCTCTGTGGGCGATAAAGTATCGCGTTTTAAAGCCGGTGACCTGGTGGGTGTCGGTTGCATGGTCGATTCATGCCGTACCTGTGCTGCCTGTAAAGATGGCGTAGAACAGTACTGCCTGGAAGGCTTCACCATGACCTACGGCAGCGAAGATCGTCAGGATGGCACCCTAACCCAGGGTGGCTACTCCGATTCCATCGTGGTGAGCGAGCACTTTGTGCTACAGATGCCTGATGGTATTGATCTGGCCTCAGCGGCGCCGATTCTATGCGCCGGTGTAACGACTTACTCACCGCTCAAGCATCACGGCGTGGGCAAAGGCCATAAAGTCGGTGTGATCGGTATGGGTGGCTTAGGCCACATGGGCGTTAAATTGGCCAAAGCGTTGGGCGCTGAAGTCACGGTGTTCACCCGTTCCGACGCCAAGGTTGAAGAAGCCAAGCGTAACGGTGCAGACCACGTGGTGGTTTCCAGCGACCAGGCACAAATGGATGCGGTGGCTGAAACCTTCGACTTCATGCTCGACACCGTACCTGTCCAACACGATCTAAACCCCTACCTAACGTCGTTGAAGTATGACGGTACCCATATCATTGTCGGCTTGTTAGAGCCCATTGAGCCTGCTATTGAAGCGTTCAATTTGGTCTTTAAGCGTCGTGTGGTTGCCGGTTCACTAATTGGTGGCATTGCGGAGACTGAAGAGCTGCTCAAGCTGTGCGCCGATCAGGGCATTACCTGTGATATCGAGATGCTCGATATCAATAACATTAACGAAGGTTTTGAGCGCATGGAAAAAGGCGATGTGCGCTATCGTTTCGTGATTGATATGGCCACGCTAAAAAACAGTGCAGCCTAAATAACGGATTGTCTAGCTGCCTATCTATCCACTCAGGTAGGTAGCTGGAGCAAAACAAAACGGCCCGAGTCCTGCAGAGGACTCGGGCCGTTTTTCTAGCTAGCCACTTTAGCGCCTGAGGCGTTTCAACTTCGTGGTTGGCGTGTGACTCTTGCTGCCACCACGCCGGGCAAGAGCATCAAGCCTGCTAACAGCCAAGCTGGCCAGCTACCCAAGCGGGTGAAAGGCGTTAGACCCTCCATGGCGTAAAACTCACCGGTGAGCGTGGTTGTCTCAAACTGCGGCGCGCGTTCAACAATGCGCCCACTGGAATCGATAATAGCGGTAATGCCATTGCTGGTGGCGCGGATCACATAGCGTCCATTCTCTAGCGCGCGTAGGCGTGCCATCTGCAGATGCTGGTGGGGGCCAATTGAGGCGCCAAACCAGGTGTCGTTAGACACCGTCATGATGACACCGCTGTCTTGGGCTCGGCGGGCGACTAGCTGTGGGTAGATGATCTCATAGCAAATAGCGTTACCAATATGAATCCCGGCGGCCTGCATCGGTGTTTGCTCATGCTCACCTTTGGTAAAGGTCGACATGGGCAGGTCAAAAAAATCAATCGCCCCGCGGAGTACACTCTCCAGCGGCAGGTACTCACCAAAAGGCACCAGGTGTTCTTTCTGGTAGCTGCCCTCTACGTCGCCGACGCCAATCACGCTATTGAAGTAACGCTCCTGCTCGTCGCGCTGAACGATGCCGGTGAGCAGAGCGACGTCGGGCGGTAGGTTCGCTTGCACCCGCTCCAGCACCGGGCGAGCCTGGGTCTCCATCATTGGCAGGGCGGTTTCTGGCCAGATGATCAGGTCAACCTCATCGGCGACTTCGCGGGTGAGGTTGCTATAGGTATTCGCCGCCGTGCGCTGCCCTTCGGGCGTCCACTTCAGCAACTGCGGCAGGTTGCCCTGTAGCAGTGCCACGCGCGTGGGCTCGTCCACAGGCGTGGTCCACTGATGGGGGAGTGCCAAGGGAATTAGCCAAATAGCCGCCAGTGGCGCAAGTGTCCACCACTGACGGCGCAGCAGTAGTTCAGCGCCAAGCGCACCGCTAAGTGCGACCAGCAGCGAGAGCAGGTAGACGCCGCCAACGGGTGCCCAGGCAGCCAGCGGCGAGTCGACGTAGCCAGAGCCCAGCAACAGCCAGGGAAAGCCGGTAAACAAGTAGGTGCGTAGCACCTCGCCCAGTACCCAGGCGCCAGCAAAGCTGATAAACGCAAGCCGGGCGGAGGTGAAGCGCCGGTAGAGCCAGAAAGTGCCGGCAAAAAACAGCGCCAGAATCGTCACAAACAGCGCTGTTAGGAAAACAGCTAGCGGTACACCGGTGTAGCCATAGTCGTGGATAGAGACATACACCCAAGAGGTGCCGCTGGCGAACAGTGCCACACCGTATAACCAGCCCTTCAGGGCCGCCTGGGCGGGGGTTAAAGTGTGCAGGCCCACATAGAGTAAGCCAATGGCCACCGGGCCAAGCCACCAAAGCTCAAAAGGGGAAGCCGTTAGGGTGGTGAAACCGCCCGCCACCAGGGCGGCAAGCAGCTGTAACAAAAACGCGGGGGGTAAACCCATAGCGATAACCTATCTACGGTAAAGTGCGAGGGAGTGGAGAGAAAACAGCGCGACAACAAGCGCCTAGGCTGGCTTGTTCTCCTGGTCATCATCCTCTTCGTCATCGCGGCGGGTGTCGCGATAGGCTTCGAGTAGACGGATGCGTCGGGTGTCGGCATTGAGAATCACAAACCGCCAGCCGCCCAGAATGGTGTGTTCACCGCGCCGCGGTAGATGGCCAAACTGCTGCATTACCAGGCCGCCAACGGTATCGAACTCATCGTCAGAGAACTCGGTGTCAAAGCGTTCGTTGAAATCTTCGATGGGGGTCAGTGCGCGAATGGCGTAGCGGCCATTCTCTATTTCGCGGATATCGTCCTCTTCATCGGTATCGTGCTCATCTTCGATGTCGCCAACGATCTGCTCAAGAATATCTTCGATGGTGATAATGCCCGCGGTGCCGCCGTATTCATCCACCACCACTGCCATGTGATTGTGGGTATCCCGAAACTCTTTGAGTAGGCTGTTTAGCCGTTTTGATTCAGGGATAAACATCGCGGGGCGCAAAATGTCATCTAACTTGAACGCATCACGCTGGGCCTGTGTCTGGGAGAGCAGGGGGAGTAAATCTTTTACCAGCAGAATGCCTTTTACATCGTCCAGATTTTCGCCAATCACCGGGTAGCGGGAGTGGCCGGTTTCCTGAATCAGTGGTAGGTAGCCGTCGCTGGTTTGATCCAGAGCGATGGCTGAGACCTGGGAGCGAGGTATTAGCACTTCACGAACCTGCTGATCGCTGATATCAAGCGCCCCTTCGATGATCATAATGGCGTCTTGATCCAGCTTTAATTTCCCTGCGGTATGGCGTAAAAACGTCATCAGCTCATCGCGTGAGCTGGGTTCGTCATTGTCTCCGGAAAGGGCGCCAAAGAGTTTCTCGAGCCAGGATTTTTGATTGGGGTTGCTCGATCGGTCTTCGCTCATGCGTCAATTCTCTCGTTTGCGGGCAGACAGTTGCTATCTCGTTGACGACATCGTTATATAAACCATGTCGTCAGGTAGCTGTTTTATCACTGAAACGGGGGATAGTACCAGATTAGTTGTTACGTGATTTAACGCACTCACCGCTAAATAATAAAGAGGTAAGGGGCTAAGCGTGTTCCCTATTGAGCGGGGGGGCTGTCAGCATACGGATCAGGAATGCTTAGCTCGGCTAACAGCTCGCGCTCAAACTGCTCCATTTCCTCGGCCTCGTGATCATCAATATGATCGTAGCCCATTAAATGCAAGATGCCATGCACGACCATATGGGCGTAGTGGTGCTCGATCGACTTGTTTTGCTCGTTGGCTTCTTTGGCCACCACGGCATGGCAAATCACCAGGTCGCCGAGTAACGGTAAATCCACACCCGGCGGGCTCTCAAAAGGGAATGACAGCACGTTGGTGGTTTTGTCTTTGCCGCGGTAATCACGGTTGAGCGTTTGGCTTTCAAGCTCATCCACAAAGCGAATAGTCACTTCAAGACGCTGATCGTCAGGGTGGTGGGCAAACACACAGCCCACCCATTGGGTGAGCTGTGGCAGGCTGGGTAGCAGTGGTTCGTCAATCGCCGCCTGACGATCAACGATGACTTCAATGGCCTCGCTCATCGCGAACTATCCCATGCGTCTTCGCGTGCCTGCATACGTGCGTCACGCTCTTGCTGGCGTGCCTCGCGGCGAGCACGCTCTTCCACTTCCTGCTGGGATTCGAACATATCGTAGGCTTCGATAATGCGCTGTACCAGCGGGTGGCGTACCACATCCTTGGCGGCAAAGTGGGTGACGCCGATGCCTTGAGTGTCTTTCAACACGTCGAGCACCTGAATCAGCCCTGAACGCTGGCCTTTGGGGAGATCGACCTGGGTCACGTCGCCGGTAATCACGGCGGTGGAGCCAAAGCCAATCCGGGTCAGGAACATTTTCATCTGCTCCGGGGTGGTGTTCTGGCTCTCATCCAGAATGATGTAGGAGTTATTGAGTGTGCGGCCACGCATATAGGCCAGCGGGGCAATCTCAATCACCTGACGCTCAATCAGTTTTGCCACCTGCTCGAAGCCAATCATTTCATACAGGGCATCGTAAAGGGGCCGCAGGTAGGGATCGATTTTCTGGGCCAGGTCGCCGGGCAAGAAGCCAAGTTTTTCACCCGCTTCCACCGCCGGGCGCACGAGCAGGATGCGGCGTACTTCCTGTTGGTTGAGTGCCTCAACCGCGGCGGCAACAGCGAGGTAGGTTTTACCGGTACCCGCAGGGCCAATGCCGAAATTGATATCGTGTTCGCGGATACTGGATACGTAGCGCTGCTGGTTGAGCCCGCGCGGTTTGATCATGGTGCGTGGGGTGCGCATGATCACTTCATCGCTGCTGCCGACGCCGTCAGCTTCCTCTTCCAGCGCTTCAAGCCCAGACTCTTGCAGGAACAGGTGCACAGTGTCGGCCTCAAGTTCGCTCGCCGCTGTTTCGCGATAGAGGTGTTCCAACACGTTCGCCGCTGCTTTGATGCGGTTGGCTGGGCCCGCCAGTTGGAACACATTGCCCCGGTTGCGCAGCGTCACATCTAGGCGGCTTTCAATCAGCTTCAAATGCTCGTCCTGCTGGCCGCAAAGGCTAGCAAGGCGCTGCGGATCATTGGGTTCAAGGCTTAAGGTGATGATGCGATTGGCCTGAGGTGTTGGCTGGCTCAAGAGTGGGAAACCCCTCGTTAGTGTGTGTATCGTTCAGCTTACTGCCCCGCCAGAAGCGGGGCAATGATCTATGCTAACTGAAAGGTACTTTATACAGTACGGTGCCGAGAGCAGGTTTCCGCGAGGGCGCTGTGAACCCTTCCTTGGGCGCTACTTTTGCCATCCCTGGCAAAAGACCCTCGCTACAACCTGTTCTCGCACTCGTTATCGGGCATTTATAAATGCGTTAAACAATCAATAGCGCTCAGGTGAGGCAAGCTCACCGCGTAGCGAATTGGGAAATGCCTCGGTGATCTCTACATCGACAAAGTAGCCGATTAGTTCGGTGGGGTTGGCAGCGCGGAAGTTAACCACTCGGTTATTCTCGGTACGCCCTGAGAGCTGGCCGGGGTCGCGGGGCGAAAAGCCGTTAACCAGTACACGCTGTGTGCTGCCGACCATGCGGCGGCTAATTTGCGCGGTTTGCTGAATGATCCGCTCCTGCAGAATCGCCAGACGCTGCTTTTTGACACTCTCCGGTGTTTCATCCGGCAGGCCAGAAGCAGGTGTGCCGGGGCGTGCGGAGTAAACGAAGCTGAACGAATGATCGAAGCCGATTTGATGAATTAAATTCATCGTCGCTTCAAAATCTTCTTCTGTTTCGCCGGGGAAGCCGATGATGAAGTCAGAAGAGAAGCTGATGTCCGGGCGATTGGCGCGGATGCGCTCCATCTTTTCAATGTATTCGGCCGCCGTATGCCCGCGCTTCATGGCAGTAAGAATACGGTCTGAACCCGACTGTACCGGCAGGTGAAGGTGGCTCACCAGCTCAGGGATATCGGCAAAGGCGTCAACTAGGCTGTCGGTAAACTCCACCGGGTGTGAGGTGGTAAAGCGGATGCGGTCAATGCCCTCAACCGCCGCAACGCAGGCAATCAGTTCGGCCAGGTCGATTTCATCGCCAAGCTGGTTTTCACCGCGGTAGGCATTGACGTTCTGGCCCAACAGGTTGATCTCGCGCACGCCCTGGTCGGAAAGGTGAATGACTTCATCCATTACCGCCTCAAAGGGGCGCGAGACTTCTTCACCGCGGGTGTAGGGCACCACGCAGAAGGTGCAGTACTTTGAGCAACCTTCCATGATCGACACAAACGCCGTTGCGCCATCAGAAGAGGGCTTGGGCAGGTGGTCGAATTTTTCGATCTCTGGAAAGGTGACATCTACCGCCGCAATCTGATTATTGCCACGGGCATCCAGCATTGAGGGTACGCGGTGCAGGGTTTGCGGCCCGAACACCATGTCCACGTGAGGCGCGCGCTTGCGAATGGCTTCGCCTTCCTGGCTTGCCACGCAGCCGCCCACGCCAATCACCAGGTTGGGATTGGCGTCTTTAAGTTTTTTCCAGCGTCCCAGCTGATGAAAAACTTTTTCCTGCGCTTTTTCGCGAATCGAGCAGGTGTTTAACAGAATGACATCGGCTTCACGCTCATTATCAGTGAGTTCGAGCTGGTGAGATTCGCCGAGTAGATCCGCCATGCGGGAGGAGTCGTACTCGTTCATTTGGCAGCCGTGCGTTTTGATGAAGAGCTTCTTCGCCATCGGTACCTGTCATCTATGAGTCGTCGGGGGACGAGGATGAATGGAGTGTCGTCGTGCGGTCGGCAGTGATGGTGCCCGAACCGCTATCGTTAGTTGGCGCATTATACGGATACAAGAAACCAGCGGCTAGCGTTCATCCATAATCGATACTTGACCCTCACGATTCTATGGGTATACTACGCACCGTGTTTGAGCAGTTCCTCGATAGCTCAGTTGGTAGAGCAAATGACTGTTAATCATTGGGTCGCAGGTTCGAGTCCTGCTCGAGGAGCCAATCAATTGCTGGAAGTTATTAGCAATTTTGGTTTCGCTTTAAACACGATAGTGTTTGAAAAGACAGCGCTTATGAAAAAATAGCTTAAGATGTTCCTCGATAGCTCAGTTGGTAGAGCAAATGACTGTTAATCATTGGGTCGCAGGTTCGAGTCCTGCTCGAGGAGCCAAGTTATCACATCAGTACTTCACAGGTACTGCGCATTAGCTAGCTGTTTAAGATATGCCGATACGGGGATATCTTCATATAACAGGTAGTGCACTGTTCCTCGATAGCTCAGTTGGTAGAGCAAATGACTGTTAATCATTGGGTCGCAGGTTCGAGTCCTGCTCGAGGAGCCATTTAATTTCCCCTGTTAGTTTAAGTCTCACTGTTTCTTTAATACCCGCTGCTTAATGGCATCTGGGTGTTTTTCTGTGCCTGAATGCCGCGCATTCGCGCGGTGCTTACTGCTAACGGTTCTTGTGGCGTAAACTACACATAGTCAATCAGTCTGGGAAGTTTATGGTGGGCAATGTGAATACACCGCAAGCCTTGCAGGTGTTTAAATGTTTAAGCGATGAGACGCGTTTGATGCTGGTACTGCTGGTGGCTCAAGAGCAGGAGCTTTGCGTGTGCGAAATGACTTATGCGCTGCAGGAGTCCCAGCCTAAAGTATCGCGTCATTTGGCTCAGCTGCGTCAGTGTGGGTTGCTGAGTGATCAGCGTGAGGGGCAGTGGGTCTATTACCGGCTTGCCCCCCAGTTACCTGCCTGGGCTCATGAGGTGATTCGCGCGGGTGGCCAGGGCAGTGCCGCCCAGTTAGCTGCGCTGACTCGGCGCTTAACCAAAATGGGTGACCGGCCAGCCCGCCTGGCGGCGCTCTGTTGAAACCAGGGTTAAAGCCAAAACGTTAAAACCAAAACGCCGCCCCTTGCTAAGGGGCGGCGTTTGCTTCTTTAACTCGGCTTGCTTAGCGCTTAGCGGCTAGCCGCTGAGTGTCTTGCAGGCGGGCGTAGTCGAGCAGGATTTCAGCCGATTCGAGCACATAGGCGCGATCAACAGCCAGTGCGTCATCTTCGTCGCTTTCCCCTTCACTGTCTTGGGTTGCCTCTGCGTCCTCAATTCCTTCTGTGACGCTTTCGGTGGCATCCGTACGAGCATCCATCCACTCATCCAGCTCTTCCAGGCCCAGTGCACGACGGCGTTGGTTTTCCAGCGAAAGCTGTTCGGCTTCCTGGGCTTCCATTTCACGCTGACGCTGCTCACGATTTAAGCTCACGCTGGTGTGCTGCTCGCGTAACTGGCGGGCCAGCGTGGACTGGCGCTCTAAATAGCGGAAGTTGGCGTTGTCCTCAGCGCGTGCGTCGTGCTGGGCTATCAGCTTGTCTAGCATGGTTTCAGGTTCGCCATAGCGGCGATACTGGACATTCTGAACGGTGTCCCAGGCCAAGGCATTATCCAAACTGCTTTCACCAATACGCTCGGGATCAATCAAACTGGGGAAGTCGATATCCGGCTCAACGCCGCGATTCTGGGTGCTGTCGCCGGAAATGCGGTAGAACTTGGCGCGAGTCAGTTTGATCTGACCATGGCTCAGCTCGTTGAGCGTCTGCACGGTGCCTTTGCCAAACGTCGGCGTGCCCAGTACTAAGCCGCGACCATAATCCTGAATCGCACCGGCAAAGATTTCCGAGGCAGAGGCGGAGAGGCGATTCACCAGCACCCCTAGCGGGCCGTCATAAAGTGTCCCTGCTTCGCTGTCGCCATACAGTTGAATGCGCCCCTGGGCATCGCGCACTTGTACGGTGGGGCCGCGGTCGATAAACAGGCCAATAAGCGAGTTGGCTTCCTGGAGCGCACCGCCGCCGTTGTTGCGTAGGTCAAGCACGATACCTTCCACGCCCTCTTCTTTAAGGCGTTCGACTTCTTTGGCAACATCGCGAGTAGTGCTGCGATACTCCTCTTCACCCGCTTGCCAGGCGTCAAAATCGACGTAGAACGTCGGGATGTTAATCACCCCTAAGCGGTGAGGTTCTCCATCACGCTCGACTTCAATCACTTCGCCATGGGCGGCTTGGTCTTCAAGGCTAACGGTGTCACGGGTAATCTCAACGGTTTGCGAGCGGGTCATATCCACCGCTTGGGCAGGTACCACGTCCAAGCGAACAACGGAGCCTTTGGGGCCACGAATCAGATCCACCACGTTGTCCAGGCGCATGCCGACCACATTGACCATCTCACCCTCTTCCTGGCCTACGGCGATGATGCGATCCGCTGGCTCAAGTACGCCGGCGCGCTCCGCTGGGCCGCCGGGCACAAGGCTGGAAACTTTGACATATTCACCATCGGACTGAAGTAGGGCGCCAATGCCCTCAAGGGAGAGGCTCATCTGAATATCGAAGGATTCGCCCTGGCGAGGGGAGAGGTAGCCAGTATGTGGGTCGATACTGCTAGTAACGGCTGCCATCAGTACGCCAAATACATCTTCAGACTCGGTTTGCTCCAGCCGCGTTAGTTGGCCTTCATAGCGCTGGCGCAGGTTGTCTTCAATCTGTTCGCTATCCTGATCGGTCAGGGCGAGCGTTAAGGCGTCGTTTTTAAGCCGCTTGCGCCATAGCTCGTCAAGCTCGCTTTGCCGGGATGCCCAGGGCGCCTCTTCACGATCAATTTCTAAACGCTCGTTGCTTTCAAAATCGAAATCAAGGCCTTCGTCCAGCTTTGCCAACAAAGACTCAAGGCGCGACCGTTGCCGATCACTAAAGGTGTTATAGAGATCAAACGCATCATCCAGCTCACCATTGAAAAGAGCGTCTGCCATGCCCGTCTCTAAGTGACGATAGGGCTCGATATCACTGCGCAGCAGGTAGGCGCGCTGGCCGTCCAGAATATCCAAATAGCGTTGGAAAGCATCCTGCGACCACGCTTCATCAAATGTAATATCAGCATAATGGCCGTAGCGGAGCGAGTCCGCAATTTCCACTGCCGCCTGGCGTTGTTCGTCGGTCGGCTCAAGTTGCGCCAAGGCGGCTGGGCTGGTAACAACCAGCATGACAGCCAGGGCGACCGAACGCGAAAGCGTTGCAAACAAGCTCATCAGTCAAGCTCTCCCGGATTTGTGTACACTCATTCTTCCCTAGACTCGCATATGACCCATGAGTTGCGTAGGTCGAAGGGGTATTGTAGCAGGTCGCCTGCGCGATGAGACTCAATCATTACTGTTATGAGGATTTCCATGTCCGAGACTTTCAACGCTGATCGTTTAACGCGGTTATGCGATTTTCTGCGCCAATCACCGACCCCGTGGCACGCTGCAGGCAATATGGCTGAGCGATTGGAGCAAGCTGGTTTTCAGCGGCTGGAAGAGAAGGCCAATTGGCAGCTAACCCCGGGCAAGCGCTACTATGTCACCCGTAATGATTCGGCGATTATTGCTTTTCAGTTGCCTGAGTCTGAAGTGACGGCGCTGCGTATGATCGGTGCCCACACCGATAGCCCTGGGCTGCATCTAAAGCCTAACGCCACGCAGTGCTCTGCAGGCTGGCTACAGTTGGGAGTGCAGGTGTATGGCGGTGTTTTGTTGGCGCCGTGGTTTGACCGTGACCTGGGGCTGGCAGGGCGTGTGCATGTGCGCCATGCCGATGGTCGCTTGGAAAGCGTATTGCTTAATGTCGATCAGGCAATTGCCATGGTGCCGAGCCTGGCGATTCACCTGGATCGTGATGTCAACGCAGGACGGCCGATTAACCCGCAGACGCAAATGGCGCCAGTATTGATGCAGAGCGATACGGCTACGCTAGGCGAGCTAGTGGCGCAGTGGTTAGAAGAGCAGCACGGCCTGCGTGCAGTGGAAGTAGTGGACTTTGAATTAGGCTTTTACGATGTTCAGCCACCGTCCCTGGTCGGTGTTAAGCAAGAACTGGTGGCCAGCGCCCGGTTGGATAACTTGCTCTCCTGCTTCATCGGTTTAGAGGCACTCTTGGCTTGCGATGGCAGTCAAGGCGCTTTGTTGGTGGCCAACGATCACGAGGAAGTCGGCAGTGCCAGTGCCTGTGGTGCCCAAGGCCCATTCTTGGCGGATGTGCTAAAGCGCATTAATGGCCAGGTGGGCAAGGGAGACGACGAGTCGCTGATTCAACTGATTCAGTCGTCGCTGATGATTTCTTGCGATAATGCCCACGCACTGCATCCTAACTTTCGCGACAAGCACGATGAGCGCCATGGTCCAGCGATTAATGGTGGCCCGGTCATCAAGGTGAACTCCAGCCAGCGTTACGCCACCAATAGTGTCACTGGTGCGCTGTTTCGCGATGTCTGTCGTGAGGCTGACGTACCCGTGCAGTCGTTTGTTACCCGGGCGGATATGGGCTGTGGCAGTACGATTGGCCCGATTACCGCCACCGAGCTGGGTGTGCCCACTATTGATGTGGGGGTGCCTCAATGGGCGATGCATTCGATTCGGGAAACCGCGGGTACTAAAGATGTCGAGTATCTAACCCGCGCCCTAACGCTATTTCTAAACCGTCCTGCGTTAAGCTAGTCCAAGTAAATAGCTGAGTTTTGCTTAGCAATAACAGCTTTGCAACACAAAAAAAGCCCGCTAAATAAAATTAGCGGGCTTTTAATATGCTTGGTGGCTACGCCCTGATTTGAACAGGGGACCCCATCATTATGAGTGATGTGCTCTAACCAGCTGAGCTACGTAGCCTTTCAACGGGGGCGAATGATACTGATAACCCCGCCTTCAGTCAATGTTTTATTGCTGGTCGTATGGGTGTTGCCGCTTACACATTAAAGCGGAAGTGCACCACATCGCCATCTTTGACAATGTACTCTTTGCCTTCCAGGCGCCATTTTCCGGCGTCTTTGGCTGCCTGCTCGCCGCCTAACGATACGAAGTCCTCATAGGCAACTACTTCTGCACGGATAAAGCCTTTCTGGAAGTCGGTGTGAATCACGCCAGCGGCTTCGGGGGCTGTTGCGCCTTCTTTCACTGTCCAGGCGCGCACTTCTTTAACACCGGCAGTGAAGTAGGTTTGCAGACCCAGCAGTGAGTAGCCCGCGCGAATGACACGATCAAGGCCTGGTTCATCCATGCCCATCTCACTTAAGAACATCGAGCGCTCTTCATCATCCAGCTCGGCAATTTCGGCTTCCAGCTGATTGCAAACAGGCACCACAAGCGCGCCTTCTTCAGCGGCGATTTCGTTAACAATATCCAGGTAAGGATTGTTCTCAAAACCATCTTCATTGACGTTAGCGATGTACATAGTTGGCTTCAGAGTCAAAAAGCCGAAGCTCTTCACCTGGCGCTGCTCTTCCTCGCTTAAGCCAAAGCTGCGTAGCGGTAAGCCTTCCGCAACGTGGGGCTGAATACGATCAAGAATCGCCTTAGTGGCAATGGCCTCTTTATCACCGCCTTTCACCGAACGAACCAGACGCTGGCTGGCTTTTTCGACAGTATCCAGGTCGGCCAGCGCCAGCTCTAAATTGATCGTTTCGATATCGGCGCGCGGGTCGACCTGGTTGGCTACGTGGATAACGTTGTCGTTGTCGAAGCAGCGCACCACATGGGCAATTGCCTGGGTTTCACGAATGTTAGCCAGAAACTTGTTGCCTAAGCCCTCACCTTTGGAGGCCCCGGCGACCAAGCCAGCAATGTCGACGAACTCCATGGTGGTCGGCAGTGTTTTTTGTGGCTTGACGATCTCGGCAAGCTTATCAAGGCGCGGATCCGGCATCGGCACGATACCCACGTTCGGCTCAATGGTACAGAAGGGGAAGTTTTCTGCATCGATGCCTGACTTGGTCAGTGCATTGAATAGTGTGGACTTGCCGACGTTAGGCAGGCCGACGATGCCGCAATTGAAACCCATAAAATGTTCCTGAGAATAAGGTGGTAGGGCGTAAAAGTAATCGCCATTCTACGAGATGCGCTAGCCGTCAGCTACCGGCGTAACTGAACAGCTTTTGGCGGCGTCTATGCTGGCTTGAGGCTGTGCAGCTGGTTCATGGCTTTGGCCCAGTCTCCCGCGAGCGCTAGCGGCAGGGTGGTGACACACTCGTCCATGGCGCGAACAATGGCCTCGTGTTCGGCCTTGCCGGGACGCCCCAGTACATAATTAGTGACTTGGCGTGCCTCGCCGGGGTGACCAATGCCAATTCGTACCCGGTGAAACTGCTTCTGGCCGCCTAGTGCGCTAATAATATCGCGCAGGCCATTGTGGCCTCCATGCCCGCCACCGGTTTTGTAGCGTGCTTGGCCGGGGGGGAGGTCGAGCTCGTCGTGGGCGACCAGTAGGTTTTCAGGGGCAAGTTTGAAAAACTGGCACAAGGCTGCCACCGCGGCGCCACTGCGATTCATAAAGGTGGCAGGGTTGAGCAGGTGCAGTTCATGGTCGCCTAGGCGTACCTTGGCGTAGTGGCCGAAAAATTTCTTTTCCGGTCGTAGCTCTGCATGGGCGCTCTGCGTAATAGCCTCTACCAGCCAGAAACCGGCGTTATGGCGCGTGGCTTCATATTCCGCTCCGGGGTTGCCTAATCCAATAATGGCTGTTACCTGGCTCATCTTCCCACCTCGCACAAAATATTCAGAAGACCAAAACTATCCAGAAGACTAAAACAATCCAGAAAACATGGTTGACGCCGCGCCAGCGACGGCCCTAAAAAAAATCAAGCGCCGAGGCGCTTGATTCTAACATCGTGTCAGCATCACAAGGGCCATGCAGGCATGGCCCCCATAAGATGCTTAACGGGATACTTACTCGGCGCTGCTGTCTTCTTCGCCTTCGCTTTCACCATCTTCATCTTCTGCATCAGCACGCACTTTTACTTTCGTGATGCTGAGTACTGCATTGTCGTGCTCTTCACCGTGGGACAGGTCAACTGAGGTGACGCCGGCCGGTAGGGTAAGGTCAGACAAGTGCAGTGTCGTGCCAAGCTCAACGGCAGCGATGTCGACTTCGATAAAGTCAGGCAGGTCTTTCGGCAAGCAGCTGATCGCCACTTCGTTGGCCAGTACGTGCAGTTCGCCGCCTTGGTCTTTGATACCGACACACTTCTCTTCGCCCGTCACGTGCAGTGGCACGTTGATGGTGATTTCGTGAGTCGCATCAACGCGCAGGAAGTCGGCGTGGGTCAGCAACGGCTTGAAAGGGTGACGCTGCAGGTCACGAACAACGACTTGCTCTTCTTTACCTTCGATCATCAGTTTGATGACGGAAGAGAAGAAAGACTCATCTTCAATCGCTTTGTAGAAAGCGGTTTTTTCAACAGCGATGGACTGCGCGCCTTTTTCGCCACCGTATACAACGGCCGGCACTTGCTGGTTCGCACGACGCAGGCGGCGGCTCGCACCTTTCCCCAGGTCGTTACGAACGCTGGCTTTCAGGATAAAATCAGACATGGAATTGCCTCTTAGTTTAAGTAAGGAAGACGCCGCCGACCGCGACCAGACGATGACGTTTCCGTGGCCCCAAAAGGGGGCTGTATCGTCAGCGGATTAGTGGAACATCGCGCTGACAGATTCTTCGTTGCTGACCCGGCGAATCGCTTCTGCGATCAGTCCAGCAACGCTCAACTGGCGAATTTTTCCGCTACGACGGGCAACGTCAGATAGCGGGATGGTGTCGGTCACCACCACTTCATCCAGTACGGAGTTGGTAATATTATCGACCGCAGGGCCGGACAGGATCGGGTGTGTCGCATAGGCCACCACGCGCTTGGCGCCGTGATCTTTTAACGCTTCACCGGCTTTACACAGCGTGCCAGCGGTGTCGATCATGTCGTCGACTACGACACAGGTGCGGCCCTCAATCTCGCCGATGATATGCATCACCTGGGCCTGGTTGGCCTGAGGGCGACGCTTATCGATAATGGCGAGATCGGCATTCAGCTGTTTGGCGATGGCACGGGCGCGAACAACGCCGCCCACGTCAGGGGAAACAACGACGAGGTCGCTGTAATTCTGACGTTCGATATCATCCAGCAGGATGGGCGAGCCGTAGACGTTGTCGACAGGAACATCAAAGAAGCCTTGGATCTGGTCAGCGTGTAGATCCATGGTCATCACACGGTCAACGCCCGCTTTAACCATCATATCCGCCACTACTTTAGCGGAAATCGGCACCCGTGCGGAGCGCACGCGGCGATCCTGGCGAGCATAGCCAAAGTAGGGAAGTACCGCCGTGATGCGAGTTGCCGAGGCGCGACGCAGTGCGTCGACCATCAGGATCAACTCCATTAGATTGTCGTTTGTCGGTGCACAGGTGGATTGTAGAATGAAGACATCCTTACCGCGCACGTTCTCATTGATCTCGACTGCGATTTCGCCGTCGCTGAATTGACCCACCGTAGCGTTACCCATACGGCTGTCTAAGCTCTCGGCAATTTTTTGAGCGAGTGCGGGATTGGCGTTCCCGGCGAAAACCATCAATTTTGACACGCGCAGCCACCTTTGCAGTGTTGGGGATCAGGGGTAAAAACGCAGGCCATTGTTGGGTTGGCTGGGGTACCAGGATTCGAACCTGGGAATGCCGCTACCAAAAAGCGGTGCCTTACCACTTGGCGATACCCCAGCAATAACCTAACGCGCTGACCGGGCGCTTTTAACTGCCCAGAGCGGGACTGTAAATAGCCCAGAGCGGGATTATAAACAGCCCAGAGCATCATGTAGGGGAGAGGTGTTGAGTCCGCGTGCTACCCATGCCGGCCAATGTTGTCCCGCTAATTGCGCGATTGCTTGTGCCGATTGCTGTGTATCGAAAGCAGCAAACAGACAAGCCCCCGTGCCGGTCAACCGACTAGGTGCGTGCTGTGCAAGCCAGTTCAGGGCTTCCGCAATTGGCGGATAGCGTTCCTTTACCACGGCCTCACAGTCATTGCGCCACTCCGGCGCTCCCCCCTGCAGTGCGCGCGCCATAGTAATGGGGCGGCTGTCACGTGTCAATTGCGGGTCTTGGAAGACGCCTGACGTAGACACACTAATACCCGGGTGAATAATCACAAACCAAGGGGTATCAAGCGTCACCGGGGTAAGCCGTTCGCCAACGCCTTCGCCCCAGGCGCTATGGCCATGGACGAATACCGGCACATCGGCCCCCAGCTGAAGCCCCAGACGAGCTAGTTCGACTAACGGTAGATTGAGCTGCCAGAGGTGGTTGAGCCCCACTAATGCGGTGGCTGCGTTGGAACTGCCACCCCCTAAACCGCCTCCCATCGGCAACTGCTTATCGATCGTAAGCGTAGCGCCTAGTGCCGTGCCGCTATGCTGTTGCAATAACCGTGCGGCGCGTACGATCAAATTGTCATCGTGGCTAACGCCGCTAACTTCACTGGTTAACTGAATTTTCCTGTCATCGCGGGGGGCCAGCGTAAGGTGGTCGCACAGGTCGATAAACTGAAATAGCGTTTGCAGTGCGTGGTAGCCGTCTTCACGACGGCCCACTATATGCAGCATGCGGTTAAGCTTGGCCGGCGCGGGAAGCGTTAATGGCGCGTTCATTGAAACGGTTACCTTTACTCTTCGCTAGCTTGCCACTGGTTGACGACCAGCGTAATACGCACATCATCGTAGTGCATGACCATGCGCCGTGGCAGCCATAAATCGTCGACTTTCTCCCAGTCGCGGTAGTCGATTTCCCAGCCGTCTTGGGCAAGATGGCTAGGAAAGCCCAGTTCGTCGGTTTCTAGCTGATAACTGCCGGTATTGTCATTATCAGGATCACCGGGCAGGCCGCGCACCCAGTTGGGCATAGCGGTGACGGGGAGTGACCAGCCCAACTGCTCTTCCATAAGCGCTTCTGGGGTTTCTGCCTCAAAGCGGCCGTCGCTATTGGAGAGGGAGAAACGTCCCTCGCGCCCCTCAAGCACGTTGCGTCCGCCGCCAAAGGGCCCGCTGATCAGCATACGGAAATAGTAGGGGGTTTGATTCCAGTCCAGGTTGGCGCTGACGTTCTCTTCTGAGGTGCGCAATCCTGCCTTGCCGACCAGCGTCCAGGTATCGAATGCTTCTACATCGGCCTGCTGGCGTTCCCACTGACCTGCCTGGCGGCCACTTTCATCCATGGGAGCCTGGGAGGCACAGCCGGCGAGCAAGAGAAGCGCGAAGCCGGCAAGCCAGAGGCGCGAAGTTTGACGTGTCAATGGCCAGCGGGGCGAGGGGGACGTCAGTGTCAACATAAACAGGCTCCATGTCAGGTGGTTATAGCGCAAGGGTAACATGATGGGGGCGCTTAAAATGGGGTTCGCAGGGTTAGGGTGTCTCTGGCGGCGTTAGTTCAGGACTTATTTAAGGACTGAGCTCAGGGCTTAGCTCAGGATAACGCTCGAGTAGCCCGTCGATCAGTGGGTGTTGGTTCGTCCGCTGCATGATTTGCTGAATCAACTGGCGCGCTTCTTCATCACGCCCCAGTGCATTTAGCACTTCGGCCAGATGCGCAGCGACCTCCTGGTCAGGTAGCTGCATATAGGCGCTTTCAAGCCAGGGCAGCGCTTCTTCAGGTTCGCCAAGGCGGAAGTAGACCCAGCCCATGCTATCGAGCACGGCAGGGTTGTCCGGATCAGCCTCGTAGGCACGCTCAATCAGTTCAAATGCCTCTTGCAAGCGCCCTGGCAAGTTAAGATCGGCCAGTGTGTAGCCCAGCGCATTGAGCGCTTCGGCATTGTCTGGGTCGGTGCGCAGTATCTGACGTAAATCCTGCTCCATACCCGCGATGTCGCCTGCTTCCCAGCGCCGCATGGCACGCATATAAAGCAGCGATGCGTCATCAGGTGTACGGCTAATTTCGCGGTCTAATAGCGCATCAGCATCCGCAGGCTGATTTATTTCGTCCAGCAACTGCACTTCGAGCATCACCAATTCAGTAAAGTAATTATCAAAGCGCATCCGTTCAATGCGTAGGAAGGCGCGAGCATCCAGCAGGCGATCTTCCTCAATCAGCATTTGCGCGGCCGCCGCGCGAGCGGGCAAAAATTCACTGCCCTCGCTGACTTGGCGATAATAGAGCAGCGCATTATCGATATCGCCTTGCTCTTGGGTGATGGCGCCAAGTAGGTAATAGGCTAAATCTGGCACGTTAGGTTGTCCAATCAGCGGCTGCAGCAAGCGTTGCGCGGGTTCGGGGTGCCCCTCTTCCAGATAAAGCTGGGCTAGCGATAAGCGCAGATCTTCATTGCCTGCATGGCTCTCTAGCAGAGCGTTGGTTTGCACTTCAGCCGCGCTAATATTGTTAAGGCGGATTTCTGCTTGAGCCAGTAGCAGGATAAACCGCACATCGTCAGGGGCGAGTTCAAGGCCCTGTTGGGCAGCGCGTTGAGCGGCCGGGTAATCCTCAACCTCCAATGCCAAGCGAGCTTTCACCAACCATAACGCAGCAGATTCGGGGTCGAGCAACTCGACTTGATCAAGCCGCCTCTGGGCAAGCGTTGTATCACCCAGGGCGGCCTCAATCAGTGCCGTGCCCAGTAGTACATCGCTGTGATGGGGCAGTTGGTCAGCGTTTGGGCGGGCTAAATGCTCACGCAGCTGCTGGGCGATCAACGTTAATGGTGCCTCTTCAGCCACCGCGATCTCTGCAAAGGCGGTGATATCGCCATGGCCGCCAGCTTCAACAATCGCAATGCGCTGCTCAAGGCTGTCGAGCCAATCACCACGCTGCAGTGAAAAGGCCGCCAGCAGACGATTGGGTGCTTCTGCCTGGGGGGCAAGCTCTCGCCAGTGCAGTGCCGAGGCTTCGACTAATGAAGCTTCATCGCCAAAGCGGGCCGCGAAGGTGGCACGCTCGGCAAGCGCTGGCTCGCGATAGCGCTTAGCCGCTTCCAGGTAGCCCTGGCTCGCGTAGCGATAGTCACCACGCTGGCCAGCAAGCTCCGCGCCCAGCAGCGTACTGAGCCCTGCGGCATCCAGCCCGCGGGTTATTGGCGGCGCATTGCGCATTGGGTCATCGGCCCAGGTGCCGAGGTGGCTATCCTGAGGGCTGGGCGTAGATTGGCAGGCGCTCAGCAGCAGAGCAGCAGAAGCGGCCAAAGGTAATCGCATCGAATGCCGGAACATAGCGCTCACTAGTGAGAAGCCCGAACAGGTAGAGCCCTTTAAACCAGAGCCCGATAAAGAAAAGCGAGGTCGCATGCGTCTCTCGATTAAGTGGCCAGATGCCCAGCATAGCGGCTTGCCTGCCTGCGGCAAAGTGGTGTGGGCCAGATGATAGCCTGCTGTGATAGAATGTTCCTCCTTGAAAAAGTGGTCAGCAAACTTTATGCCTACTTATTAAAGACCATTGTAGGCAGCTTACAGATATTTGTAGGCAGCGCCGAACCACGCTAAAGACTTGTTTTAGCAAGCCCTAATTGACGGTGCAGCCGCTTATCATCACGACGGCTGCCAAAAAGTCCGACACACTAGCGAAGACGCATAACGCATGACGCTTCTTGCCCTGGGAATAAATCATCGTACCGCCAGCGTGGCCGTGCGTGAGCAGGTGGCTTTTACGCCAACGCAGCTTGAAACCGCATTGGCTGAATTGCGTAACCTGCCACAAATCAGTGAAGCGGCGGTGCTCTCTACCTGCAACCGCACGGAGCTTTACTGTGTCACGGATGCGGCTGGCGAGCAGGCAGTACTCAATTGGCTCGGACGCTTTCATAACTTACGCGTCGATGAGCTGATGCGCTGTGCCTACCACTATCTAGACAACGATGCAGCGCGCCATTTAATGCGCGTAGCGGTTGGCCTGGATTCCATGGTGCTGGGCGAGCCGCAGATTCTGGGGCAGTTGAAGGATGCCTATCAGCAGGCGCGCCAATCCAAGGGCTTGGGTGGCGAGCTTGAACGCTTATTCCAGCACACCTTCGCGGTGGCCAAGCAGGTGCGCACCGAAACCGGCATCGGTAAAAACCCCGTTTCAGTGGCTTACGCTGCCGTCAGCATGGCCAGCCGCATTTTCGATGACTTTAGCCGTTCTCGGGCGCTGCTCATCGGCGCTGGTGAAACTATTGAATTAGTTGCGCGCCATCTAAATGAGGCGGGTGTCCGAGAGCTTACGGTTGCTAACCGCACCCGAGAACGCGCTGAGTTGGTCGCCGGCCCTCTGGGAGGAACGGCGATTACCCTGCAAGAGATTCCTAACGCTCTCGAGAACGCCGATATTGTGATCTCTTCCACCGCGTCCCCGCTGCCTATACTTGGTAAAGGCATGGTTGAGCGCGCGCTCAAAAAACGCCGCCATCGGCCGGTATTTATGGTTGATATCGCGGTGCCTCGGGATATTGAGCCCGAAGTGGGTGAATTAGCGGATGTGTTTCTTTACACCGTGGATGACTTGGAAGAGGTTATCCAGGAAAATCGCCGTCATCGCCAGGTTGCCGCTGACCAAGCCGAGTCGCTGATCGAACACGGGGTGGGTAGTTGGCAGCATGAGCGGCGTATTCGTAATGGTGGTGAACTGATCCGCGACTACCGCCAGCATGGTGAAGCGCTGCGCGATCTTTCCCGCGACCAAGCGTTGGAGCGGCTGGCACGAGGTGAAGATCCGGCTAAAGTCATTGAGCGCTTGGCGCATCAATTGACTAACCGTTTGCTCCACCAGCCCACCCAGGCCATACGCGATGCAGCGTCTGAAGAGCACCACGATTTACTCAACGCCGCTCCGCGCCTGCTGTTGCCCACTAAGCCTGCCTTTGAGACTACACCAGCGCCCCCGGTTAACCGCCAGAAGGATGATACGCCCGCATGAAAGAGACTCTGCGCCAACGCTTAGACAGCTTTACCGAACGCTTTGAAGAGCTGGCGATGCTGCTGTCGGATCCCGACGTGATCAATAACCAGCAACGCTTTCGCGATTATTCGCGTGAGTATGCTGAGTTAGAGGAGCTGGTGGCGGCCTGGCAGCGCTATCGTGATATTGAAACCAATATGCACGAAGCCGAGCAGCTTAGCCGCGATAGCGACGCGGACATGCGCGAGTTGGCGGAGATGGAGCTAAGCGAAGGGCGGGAGCGGTTAGCCGAGCTGGATATCGAGCTGAAGCGCCTGCTGGTGCCTAAAGACCCTGATGATGGCCGTGGGGTGTTTCTGGAAGTACGTGCTGGTACCGGCGGCGACGAAGCGGCAATTTTTGCCGGTGACCTGTTTCGCATGTACTCCCGCTACGCTGAAAAACGTGGTTGGCGGGTCGAGGTGGTGAGCGCCAGTCACGGCGAGCAGGGCGGCTACAAAGAGATCATTTCCCGCGTCAAAGGCGATGGTGTTTACGCCCAGCTGAAATTTGAATCCGGCGCCCACCGCGTACAGCGCGTCCCCGCGACTGAATCCCAGGGCCGCATTCACACCTCTGCTTGCACCGTCGCAGTGATGCCTGAAGTCGATGACGTGGGCGATATCGATATCAACCCTTCGGATCTGCGTGTGGATACCTACCGCTCCAGCGGCGCCGGTGGTCAGCACGTTAACACCACGGACTCTGCGATCCGCATTACTCACCTACCCACCGGCGTGGTGGTGGAGTGCCAGGAAGAGCGCAGCCAGCATAAAAACCGTGCCAAGGCGATGTCGCTACTGGCCGCGAAGTTGAAGCGTAACGCCGTCGATAGCCAGCGTCAGACGCAAGCGGATGCACGCCGTTCGCTAGTGGGGTCGGGGGATCGCAGTGAACGCATCCGCACCTATAACTTCCCCCAGGGACGGATTACCGACCACCGTATTAATCTGACCCTCTATAAACTCAATGAAGTGGTCAGCGGCGAGCAGTTGGATGATGTAATTAGCCCGTTGATTCACGAGTATCAAGCGGAACAGCTCTCAGCCCTTCAGGATGTCTAATGACCCTTGATGCGCTGATGAAACAGGCTGCCCAACGTTTGCAGGCGGCGGGTTCCAGCTCGCCGCGTATCGACGCTGAAGTGCTGTTATGCCACGTGCTCGGGCGTGATCGCACTTGGCTCTACACCTGGGGGGATAAAATATGCCCCTTATGGGAGCAGGCCCGTTTCGATGCGCTCATCGCTGCACGTGCCCAGGGCACTCCGGTTGCCTACCTTACCGGGGAACGCGAATTTTGGGGGCTGCGCTTAGCCACCTCACCTGATACGTTGATACCCAGGCCTGATACTGAAACCCTGGTTGAGCTTGCCCTAAAGCGGGCGACGCTCCCCTCAGGCCGGCTGCTCGATCTTGGCACGGGAACGGGTGCCATTGCCCTGGCATTTGCCAGCGAACAACCTCACTGGCAGGTAGTGGGGGTGGATCTGCGCTTTGAGGCGGTCGCGTTGGCAAACCGTAACGCGCGCTCGTTAGGCATATCCAATGCTAGGTTTTTACAGAGTGATTGGTTTGCTGCTTTGGAAACGTGTGCGGATGCAGATAAGCAGTTCGATATTATCGTCAGTAATCCCCCGTATATTGCCGCCGATGATCCTCATCTAGCCGAAGGCGATGTGCGTTTTGAGCCACGCTCAGCGCTGGTTGCTAACGCCTGCGGCATGGCGGATTTGCTGCATTTGGTAAACTCCGCGCAGCGCTATCTAACGGCTTCTGGTTGGTTGCTGCTAGAGCACGGCTATAAACAGGCCGAAATGGTGCGCGAGGCGCTTGAGCGCGCTGGCTATAAAAACGTTGAAAGTGCTCGTGACCTGGGGGGGCATGAACGGGTTACCCTGGGGCACCTTTAATAACTGCCTGATTCATCAGTATTGGATCCTGCCATGAAACCAAAAAATAGAACGCTGGACCGTATCGACCTTAAAATCCTGCGCTGCTTGCAGGAAAATGCGCGTATTTCTTACGTCGATTTAGCTTCGGAAGTGGGTTTATCCACAACCCCTTGCCTTGAACGCGTTAAGCGTTTGGAGAAAGCGGGTATTATTCGTGGTTACCAAGCCATTCTTGATCCGCGGGCTTTGAAGGCCAATTTATTAGTTTTTGTCGAGATCAGCTTAGAAACGCAGTCGCCAGCGGTCTTTGATGAGTTTCGCCGTGCTGTGGAGAAGTTACCGCAGATTCAGGAGTGCCACCTTGTCTCGGGTCAGTTCGACTACATCTTGAAGTGCCGCATTCCCGAAATGGCCGCTTACCGCCAGCTATTGGGCGATGTGGTGTTAACGCTACCGGGTGTGAAAGAGTCGAAAAGCTACGTGGTGATGGAAGAGGTCAAAGAGAGCTTCAATTTACACCTTCCTGCCTTTGAGGAATTTGAGGATAAGTAAGCCGATGATGGATGACCAGGCGCTGCTGCGCTATAGCCGTCAGATCATGCTGCCCGAGGTGGATTTCGAGGGCCAAGAGCGCCTGCAATCTGCCCATGCAGTGATTATTGGGGCCGGCGGTTTGGGCTCTCCGGCAGCGCTCTATTTAGCTGCTGCTGGGGTCGGGCGCATCACCATTGCCGATGCCGATCATGTTGAACTTTCCAATCTTCAACGGCAAATTGCCCATCAGCAGTCCAGTATTGGTTTAAATAAAGCGCACTCTGCCCAGGCCAGCATGTGCGCACTCAATCCCCACTGCCAAGTGGTTGCGTTAGACCAACATGTTGAGGGCGAATCGCTTGAGCGGTTAGTCGCTTCGGCGGATGTGGTGCTCGACTGTACCGACCGTTTCTCAAGCCGCTATGCGGTGAATGCGGCGTCCCAAAAAGCAGGTGTGCCGCTGGTATCGGGTGCGGCAATTCGCTTTTCAGGTCAGTTGGCAGTCTTTGACCCACGCAATGCCGAGTGTCCCTGCTACGCCTGCCTCTATCCGCCCGACGAAAGTGGCGATGAAGCGCTAAGCTGCTCAGAAAGTGGCGTCATGGCGCCACTGGTGGGCTTGATCGGCTGCTTTCAGGCGGTTGAAGCCTTTAAGCTGCTTAGTGGCGCAGGTTCTGCCCACCAAGGCCTCTCTACCTTTGATGGTTTAAGCGGCCAATGGCGGCACTTTCTAGTGCCTCGCGATCCCGCTTGCCCTGTGTGCGCTCAGCGCCTCTGATGTGCTGAAAGCGACTTAATCGTTAGCTTTTGCTTCTGTTGTGTCATGCTCTGCGGCGTTCGCACTCGTGGTTGAATGCTTTTCAACGGTTGCTTTTGGCGAGGTTTTAGTCATGCTGCCGATAGCGTCGCTAAAGGCACTTTTCAGCACATCGTTGTCGGGGTTCATATCGATACTGCCGTGGAAAACGCTGCCATCTTCAAGTACCAGGCAGGGGGCAACAATAGTGCCTGAAACCTGGGCTCCCTTATGAATGGTTGCGCGGTGGTGTGCCACCAGGTTTCCGGTTACCTCGCCTGATATATGCAGTGTGTGAGCAAATACATCGCCGTTGATATAGCCATTGGCACCTAGCGTCACGGTGTGTTGTTTACAGGTGATAATGCCGCTTACGCGTCCCTCTACTGTCAAATCCTCATCGCTATTAATGTCTCCCTCCACTTGCGTATGACCCCCAATAACGGAGAGGCTTGGTCGTGCACTGCTGGTTGGCGTGCCTAGTGTTGCTGATGAGCGTGTATCAGGTGGCGTTAGCGCCGCAGCCTTATTCTCAGGTGGGGCATTCTTGGCTTTGTTAAACATAGGGTGGCTCCTAGTGAATGACGCCAGAGCGCCTTTGGGGTGCGTGGTATTGAGCATTGAATACCTTAATCGGCTTGTTACTGTCTCAAAGCCTGGAGTTAAGCCAAGTGAGTGGGCTTATTCACGCCGCCGCAATATAAAAGAGCGAGTATAACGTTAGCTGGGGCAACCACATCTAAAGCGGCAGGAAGCGGTATGGGCATTCAAGTATGGTTTATTGTGCTGGGCGTTGGCGTAATGACGCTGATCGTATGGGATGGCAAGCGCCGTAAGCTAAAACAGCGCGCTTTAAGCGCCGCAGGGAGACCACACAAAGCGCCTGCAGTGGATTCCGCTTCCATCTCAGAACACCCCTTTGAAGCAATGTCGCCACCTGAAGAAGCCTCCGCTGTGACGTCTCCCGCCATCCAGTGCATGCCAGGTGGCAGCCGAATTGGGTCAGCCACTCATATTTTAGGCAAAGTGATCGCCGATGAGCCTGTGCTCATTAAGGGCCGTTTGGAGGGGACTCTTATTGCGCCTAATCATCCTGTCTCTGTGACTGCCTCTGGCCGCGTCGCATCGTATCTTGAAGGCAACAGTGTCGATATTGACGGAAAAATGGTCGGTACGCTTAAAGCCAACACTAAAGCCACACTGCTGTCTCGGGCGCGTATTCAGGGGATAGTCGAGGCGCCTAGCCTAGAGTGCATGGCGGGAGCTTGGCTCCAGGTGGATGTGGCTAAGAAGGCCAACCTACACAAAATTGCCATGGTGTCTTAACCGCTAGCTGCTACATCTGTCACGCTATTTATTATACCAACGTCTAGATTCGCTCTGCAGTGCTTCAGTTGGTTTTAACCTGGCCGATACCTAATTAAATGACTTATAAACGAAAAAGGGATCAACGGGATGAAGCACCTCTCTATTAAATGGAGCCTGACTGCTGCGTTAGCCTTGCTGGTGCTTATGATTGGGTTGATCAGTGGTCTTGGTTTTTTTGCTAATCACAATAGCTCTCAGGCGCTTGAAGAACTGACGGCTACCAACGTGCGGCTGACGAATTTAGCCAACCGCACGCAAGTCAACGCACTCAGAGCACAAACGTTTTTAGACCGCTCGGCAAGTTTTAGCACTCAGGGTAATCCAGAAAAGGGGCAGGAGAGCCTTGCCATGGCTGCAGAGGCGGTAGCTGAGGCAGAGGCACGTTTTAATGAGTTTCGTGCTGTGCCAATCAATCCTGAAGGCACACTTGCACCCCACCGTGATGCGATTATCAGCGCTTACAATGCCTTTGTGACAGAGGGCATTTCGCCACTGCTCGAGGCCGCCCCTTTCCAAATCCAGCGCAGGCAAGAGGAACTGGGAGTATTAAGCGCCGAGCTGGATCTGGCCATGAGCGGTTTTATTGCTTATACCGAAGAGCGTGGCGCTAGCGTTCTTCAGCAGGTCAATCGCTTGGCGACGACTATTGGCGTCATTGCGATTACCCTTTTAGTGATTTCACTGGTGGCCGTGGTGGTCATTCGGTGGGCAATGATGCGTAGCGTTGTAAGGCCCCTTCGGCGTGCCAGTGAGCATTTTGCACGGATTGCTGATGGTGATCTGACAGGTCAAATTGAAGATCGGGGCCGTAATGAAATTGGTCAGTTGTTCGGTGGCCTGGCGGCCATGCAGGAGAAGTTAAAACAGCTGGTGATAGCATTGAGAGGCAGTAGCGAACAGGTCTTCAGCGGGGCGGGTGATATCTCTGCGGGAAGCCAGGATCTCTCTTCACGAACCGAGCAGCAGGCCTCCGCGCTTCAGCAAACCGCTTCCAGCATGGAGGAGATGTCGACGACGGTAAGTAAAAATGCTGAAACGGCCGAAGAAGCGGATCAGCTCTCGGTGGCGGCGTCACAGTCGGCGGAGACAGGTGGTGAAGAGGTGGAGCGCACGGTGCAACTCATGCGTGAGATTGCAGCCAGTGCGAGCCAGGTAAACGATATTATCGGTGTGATTGACTCTATTGCCTTCCAAACCAATATTTTAGCGCTCAATGCATCGGTTGAAGCCGCACGTGCAGGCGAACAAGGTCGTGGCTTTGCCGTGGTGGCCAGTGAAGTTCGCTCACTAGCGACGCGAAGTGCTGACTCGGCCAAAGAGATTCGTAGCCTGATCGAGCAGACCACCACGAAGATTAACGGCGGCGCTGAACAAGCGGAGCGCAGTGGACAGACGATTTATCAAACAGTGGATGCGATTCGTCAAGTCACCACTCTGATGGGCGAAATTTCGACCGCGACGCGGGAGCAGAATAGTGGCATTGAGCAGATTAACGCTGCTCTTACTGAAATGGATTCGGTCACTCAGCAAAACGCAGCGCTGGTGCAACAAACCAGCTCGGCTGCTAGCGCTCTAGAGGGGCAGGCCCGTGAGCTGGCCGACTTGATGGCTACCTTCCGCATTGATGAGAGTGCTACCAGCGCTGTTGCGCTGACGCATAAGGACACTACTCAGCAGCAACAAGTTGACGGTCGTATTGAGCCAGCGCCACGCCAGCAGGCGACGCAAAGTAAAAAAGAGGCCGTCGATGAATGGGATGAGTTCTAGGTCTGAATTAACTACAAGCTGCCGGTGACAAGCGCACTTATCATCGGCAGCTTTTTTACATCTCAGCACACCTCAGAGGCAGCTATCGCTTACGCGCGGGCGGAAACGCGCAGACGCACATAATCTGCCGTCCAGTTTCCTTGCTCATCGCGTAGGCTGTGGCCCAGCAGCGTCAAGGTATTCTCAAGCACGGCATCGCGCACATCCTCGTCGAGCCCATGTAAGAACGGGCTAGCAAACGTCTCAAGCCATCCAATCATGCCGGTGGGCAGCGGAGTCGGGCGTGGAATCAGCTCAATGCTTTCTACTTTGAAACCGACGGTTTCCAGCAGATGGCCATATTCATGGGTGGTCGGGAAATACCACGGATGACGGCCGCGGGCGCTAATGCCCCGAAACTGGAGAGCGGCAATCAGCGCGGTGCAAATAGCGGCGACATTGCCATGACCACCGAACTCAGCCACAAACCGGCCTCCCGGCTTCAATGCACGCTTAACGCCTGCGAGTACCGACTGAGGGTCAAGCATCCAGTGCAGCGCCGCATTGCTAAATACCGCATCAAACTCATGGTCGAAGGGCAATTGGTGGCCATCAACAACGCGAGCGGTAATGCCCCGTTGGCGGGCGGCATTTACCATCTCTTCTGAAGCGTCAACACCGAGAACGTCAGCGCCCAGTTGTACAAGGCGCTCTGTCAAAGAGCCGTCGCCGCAGCCAAGATCCAAAATACGTTCGCCGGGTTGAGGCGCTAACAGCTTGACCACTTCGCTGCCTAGCTTAGGTACAAAATTAGCATTCTGGGCGTAGTCGCTGGCATTCCACTCTTGCCCGGGTGCATTTTGAGGGGTATGGGTCATATCGGCTTCCTGGCGTCGTTATTATTCCGTCAAAATTCAGTTATCAACGTATAGCCATATCAGTATAGCTTGCTGGTGCCTAACTTATTAGATAGCCAATGAAAATCATAATAAATGACTCGCCAGCACTATCTATTTGATAACTTAGATATCGGCCTTGATAAGCAACTTTTAATAGTGGTCTAGTAAAAAAAGCTAGAATGACACCATTTAGCCGCTGGAAGAGGTTGTTAATGAGCCCATCTATGCCTTGCTATAGGGTTAATTCTCCCGTTGGAGTGATTGCCGATACCCACGGTTTGCTGCGTGATGAGGCACTTTGTCTGCTGCAGGGGTGCGAGCTCATTCTTCACTTGGGGGATGTAGGTAGCAAAGAGGCAGATAAAACGATTTTGCAGCGTTTGGAGACACTGGCGCCGGTGCATTGCGTTAAGGGCAATATCGATACGGCGGCGTGGGCGACGAGTTTACCGATACATCAGGACATCATTGTGAACGAGAAGCACCTGCGCCTTGTGCACCGCTTAGAGGATTACGACCCGAGGTTGGCTTGCGATGCACTTCTGCATGGCCACTCCCATAAGCCCCGCAATGAATACCAGGAGGGAATGCTGCTTTTCAACCCAGGTGCGGCGGGAAAGCGGCGATTCAAACTGCCGATTACCCTAGGCAAATTATGGATAGATCAATATGGCGTACGGGGCGCGATCATGCATTTGCTATAGCCATGTTTAACGCCATCCGCAATCCTGTCATGTTGTACAAATCTGTTACCCTGTTAGTTAGCTGTTTTAAATAAGCGTTATCAAGATAAGCGAGGTTCCATGAACGACGTTATTAAGCTGCTGAAATCCCACCGTTCGATCCGTAAATTTAGCGACCGGCCGATCCCGAAAGAATTGCTGCTGGAGCTTATCCAAGCCGGGCAGGGGGCAGCGACCTCCAGCCACGTTCAGGCGTATACGGTTATCCATGTAAAAGACCAGGCGAACCGTGAGCAGATAGCAGAACTGGCCGGTGGGCAAGGTTATATTGCCACCTGTGCAGACTTTCTAGTTTTCTGTGCCGATATGAAGCGTCCCACGGAGGCTTCAGAGCGCACCGGTGCAAACGTTGTGCGGGGCATGACCGAGCAACTGTTGGTAGCAACAGTGGATACGGCGTTGATGGCGCAAAATGTGGCAGTGGCGGCTGAGTCCGAAGGGTTGGGGATCTGTTATATTGGTGGTATCCGCAATAATCCCCAGGAGGTTAGCGACCTGCTACGCCTCCCCAAGCACGTGTACCCAGTGTTTGGTATGTGCCTCGGCTATCCGGATCAAGAGCCTGAAGTGAAGCCGCGCTTACCCGTGGAGGCGGTTCTGAAAGAAGACTACTACACTGAAGACGGCGAACAGGTAGAGTCCTTCGATACGACCATGCAGGCTTACTACCGGGCTCGCAGTAGCAGTAATAAAGACACCGACTGGTCTCGCAATCTCAAGCCTTTGTTCGATAACAAGCTGCGCCCCCATATGCGCGATTTTTTAATCAAGCAGGGTTTTGAAATGAAATAGTTTTGAAATGAAATAAAGTGCGCTGCACACTATTTTTAATAGGATTTTTGGAAAAGAGAACGCTCAGTCAATCGGTTGAGGTTCTATTTTCCTCGCTTTCAGGAGCTTTACCGTATGCGCGTATTTTCAAATCCCGTCGGTTCCGGCTCTCTATGGTTCGATAATCTCGCAACCGCAGATGGTACCCCCGTTGCCTACGACCCTCAGGCCCGGGCCTTTGTGCCAATGCCTCCTTTCTGTATTAACCGCGACATTATCGGTTGCAACTGGATTGCACCTGAAGAGGGAGCTTTTTGTCGTGCTTGTGCCATGACAGCGCTGGCTCCAGATCCTAGCCTTCCTAATGCGATTCCTAATTGGGCCAAGACTGAAGCAGCCAAACGCTGGGTGCTTGATAACCTCGGGCGTTGGCACTGGTTCCGCCCGGAAGATCCAGGCGCGCCGCCGGTTTTCCATTTGCTCGCCGAAGGCCGTACGCCTGTGCCGATGGGGCACATTGAAGGGGTGGTGACCATTAGTGTAGCCGAAGTAGACCCCGTACTAGTCACGACCCGTCGTGAAGCGCTTGAAGAACCCTACCGAACGATGATTGGCCATATGCGCCACGAAATATCGCATATGCTGTGGTGGCGGTTAAGCCTGCGGGAAGACTTTCTTGATGCTTTTCGTGAGATGTTTGGAGACGAACGTCAGGATTACACCGCAGCACTTCAGCGCCACTATACCGATGGCCCGCCGCCCGATTGGAAAGAGCGCTATTTAACCACTTATGCCTCTGCGCACCCTCATGAAGATTGGGCCGAGACTGCTGCTCACCTGCTGCATTTAACCGATATTGCCGATAGCTTTGCGGCATCAGATCTCTCTTCACCAGAGCTGCCTAGCCATCAATGGGAGCCGTATGCAGAGCCTGATGCAGAGCGCTTGATCTACGTGGCAGCTTCACTCACCGTGGGCGTTAATCATGTTAATCGCTCAATGGGCTTGCCGGATCTTTATCCCTTTGTCCTCTCAGAGACTGCCCGACATAAGCTCGCTTTCGTGCATGATTGGCTACGCCGAGGGGCGCAGGGGTTATGACCTGTATTGGCTACGTCGGCAATAGTGAAGAATTTTCGTCATAACCTATACTGCAGTTTAAGGATTTTTCCGTATACCAATAACAATAAAACCGATGGCGATTAGGTTATCGGCTAACCCGCATGGAGACTGCATATGACTCTTGATCGTGCTTACTACCTGCTAGCTGCTTTCTACAGTTTAATAGTGATTATTGGGGTAATTGCTATATTGGCTGGAGGAGGAACGCTGCTTGCCCCCATTCATTTGTTGTTAGGGGCATTGTCGGTGATTGGGCTTTGGGGGTATATCCTCAAGCGCGGGTTTATGAACCCGCGTATGTGGAGGCCTCTGGCCGGTGTGCTGGCGGTGGGTATCGTGATTCAAATGTTCATCATGCTGACAACGGCGCTTTCGAGCGTTTTATTAACCTGGATGCTGACCAGCAGTATTTTTTCGGTCATGCTGGTGATTATGCTCTACCGTTATGGTGACCGAGATCAACCTCTCTGGGCATCTGATGAAGAGCGCACTGCCGCTCGACAGCTAGACGTTTTATTAAGCGATAGCTCTCCATTAACGGCCATTAAGCGTGATGGAAGCCGCGAAAATAGCGTAAAAGTGACTAAATCTAATGGCGGCTATAGAGCAAGCGTGACTCGGCGTTCGCAAGAGGGCCAAGAGCGCTTCGAGGAGCGTTTCCAATATCCTGAAACGCTCGTGTTTTTCTTAGAGAAATTCACCAGCGTAACGGTTGATGATTTTAGATGTTCTGCTTCGTTGGATGATCGAGAAAGCGCCGCGGCCACGGTATAGATAAAATATTCAAGTTATTAGTGAGGTACTAACATCTTGAGCTAGCATTTCTTCTAGCTGGAGGGCCAGCGTTTGCTGTATGTGCAAGTAGAGGGGGAGCAATGATTTCTTTAATCCACTCTCTGCTTGTTGCTTATTGATGTAGTAAGCACTTCTTCTTCCATGGAAGTTGATTGTTTCGCCGACTTTGGTGAAGTGAAAGCCTGTCAGAGCAAGAAGTCGGGGCAAGCTAGGTTCCATCATTGCAAAAACTTGAATTTTACCTAGCTGCCTCCCTAAAGCATAGCCGGTGACAAATAGGCCTGTGGCTAGTAGTGGGAAGAGCTGCCTCTCTTCAGTAGAAAAAAAAGTAGCATTGTGATTGGTAGTCGAGCTTTCTAAAGAAGTAGAGCTATCTTTAAGTTTTATTCTGAAAAGGCGATTCACAGCCAGTCGTGAAATTTCATAGTAACTGCCTTGGGCAAGTTTGTCGGGATGCAGCTCTGCGTGTGTAAGGCTTTGGCTGCCATAAGATTGTAATGGGAGCTGGTTAAGTGGATGAGGTCTGGAGGCCTGAGGCATAACCACCCGCACGCAGCCTGCCACTAGTCCTGTTCTGCGGTGTTCTATCAAACAATGAATAGAGTTTTGGTCATGGATATCAAATTCGAGTTTTTTTATGGGGTCGCTGGCTTCTTCGTACTCAAGTTCTTCGCAGTAAACATCATGTCTTAAACGATAAGCCAGTTGTTTCTCATGCTCAGTTATGCAGAGTTTGAATTTGAACTCTTGTATGAATCTTGTAATAAATACCGCTGACGCATCCTTGTTCTTCACTTGCAGTGGTAAAGCGCTCATGTACTATCCCTATTTAAATCCAGAGTTAAGTATAAACGGTATCCATTCTTGAGCACTAATTCCACTAAATGCTTCGATGATTTTTATAGGCCTGCCTAAATGAAACCCCTGACCATAAGTTATCCCATAGGCCTTTAGTATTGGCAATAGCGCTTCTTGATCAACGAATTCAGCAATGGTTTGCTTGCCAAAACCTTTAGCGATGTCGGCAATAGCACGAACAATGACGCGGCTGTCAGGGCTAATCAGCAGGCTGCGAATAAAGGAACCATCTATTTTAATATAGTCGACGGGTAACTGCCCAAGGTAGTGAAAACTACTGAAGCCTACTCCAAAGTCGTCCAGTGCGGTACGGCAACCCAGGTCACGTACTGCTTGTAGTACGCCACGGGCGGTAGAAAAATCGGTTACCGCGGCAGTTTCCGTTACTTCCAATATAAGGTGGTGAGGATCAGCGCCGCTAGCCGTCAGCTCGTCTGCCAAGTATTGCTTCAACCCTCCGTCGTGAAGAGACTGACCCGAAAGGTTAACTGCCAGAGTGATACCTCGATCCTGCAATTGGCTAAGTGCTTTTAAACTGTGTCGCAATACCCAACGGTCGATTAAAATAATCTGCCCGCTTTGTTCGGCAATAGGAATAAAGTGCGCGGGAGAAATTAGGCTCCCGTCTGCGTCGCGCATTCTTAGCAACACCTCGTGGTGTTTTACGTCCTGATCTTCCAAACGCATGATGGGCTGCACCATCAACTCGAAGCTATCCTCCTCAAGCGCATTGTGTATGCGTTCAACCCAGTAGACTCGTGCTTGCAGTTCGTCTTTGGCATTCTCCGACTTGGAAAGTAAATGCCAGTGCTGAAGGCCACTCTCCTTCGCTTTGTACATTGCCACATCAGCGCTAGCCATTAGGTCAGCAGGCGTATTGCCATGGGTTGGAAACAGGGCAATACCAATACTGGCCGTTACTCGATGCCGCCGCTCACCCACAACGAAGCCGATACCGTCTAATAGTTGGACAATATATTGCGCGACACTGATGGCTTGATCGGCGTTGGTATCTTCTAATAGGAGAGAGAATTCGTCGCCACCTAGGCGTGCAATAACGCCGCGGGGGCCAAGGTTGCGGAAGAGGGTGTCAGCCACTTCACGAAGCAATTTATCGCCTACATGGTGGCCACTTAGCTCGTTAACCTCCTTGAACTGATTCAAATCCAGTAGCAATACTGCCCCTTTTGTCTTCGATGGGCGTTCAAGGGCGGTTTGCAGTGCATGTTGGAAGAAGCGCCGGTTGTAAAGTTCCGTTAGCGGGTCACGTTCGGCCAGCCACGTTAGCCGAGCTTCGGCAGCCTTACGTTCGGTAATATCCAGACCAACCGATATACGTGACACCTTGCCGTCATTACCCGTTTGTAACGGTGCATGGTACCAAGCGATAGTATGAGTCCTGTGATCGGGCGTACGGAGTGTTTTCTCCTCTTGCTGGGGATGGGAGAACGTATTCACCTTGGTAGAGGCACCTGCCTCGAATACATCAACAAAATGACGCCCGAGTAGCGAAGCTTCATTAAGTCCTAGCATCAACTGGGTATACTCATTGACCAAGCTAATTCGTCCAGTGTCATCCTGGGCAATGATAAATACCTGGGCCGTATCCAGCAGGCCATTAACGAAATCTCGCTCTTTGGCTAGCTCCCCAATGCGCACGGCTAGTTGGTCACCGCGCTCTTGTACTTCACTCTCTAACAATTCAAGTTGGCGTGAAAGCTCAAGGGTAATGCTCTCAAGTACATCGATCTCGTCGGGAATGCGGCGGCGGTGGTTGGGAATGGCGGCGTGTATATCGCTAAATTTTCCGTCAGCTAGGGCAGGAAGCAATCCAGCGACTCTACGCAGTCGAGCCATTGGGCCCAGCAGTATGACCAATAGCAGTAGTTCAGCGGCAATCCAGCCGAGTACGCCTACGAACAAGAGTGTGCGAGTATCCTGGTTAATTGCCTTAATTTGCTCGGTAATGTCTGATATCAGCAGCAAGTATCCGATATTGCTACGTTCATTATCCTCTTCCATGCGTACTGCGCTGAGTTCTAAATGTCTGCCATCATGTTCAAGATTTAATGGTGTTTCCATTAAACGGCGAACAGGAGCTGTATCTGACGCTCGCTGCAAAGGTGCTAGGGTTTGCTCTTCGCTTGTGAGGGCTAGCAGTTGACCATTCCATGATTTTAGCTCTCGAGTTGCTGTCATCCCGCTATCTTCAGTGGGCCCGGTGACAAGTAGTGCGACTTCACTGCCAGATACCTCCTTGGCCTGCCGAGTGACATCGGCTAGCGAGCGGGTCAGTACGACCATACCAACGCTTTCTCCCGCCACTAGCACCGGCACGGCAGCGAACTGTTGGCAGCTAGCTGAACAACGCAATGTAGTGAGTGGCTGCTCGGTGTGCATCACCCGCCTGATCCAACTCAGAATGGGAAGCTGCGTTTGTGTATTGCCGGTGCCCCAATTACCCAAGATTTGCCCCTGGGTATTAATAATTAATATTTCATCGATACCCGCCTCAAGCTGTAGAGCGGGCCACTGGGAGTCTAGTGCTTGCTCAACTGCGGCGGTATTACCTGCTTGCAAGGGCGAGCCTAAGCTTGCCGAGGCCGCGGTTAACCCTGCCAACTGACGTAAATTTTCCGATGAGCGAACTAGCGCTAAACGAATTTCTCGCTGTTGGCGTTCATAGTGCTGGCTTCGGCTTTCTTGAAACTGACGGGTAAGATTGTCGTGGCCTAGCCAGGTAAAGAGCGTTACCAGCGCCAGCAGCAGCAGGCTACTTAACGCGATGACCCGCCATGTCAGGCTAAGGCGTTGGGGCGTTCGGAAAAGGGTAAATGGTTTCATCGCGGTAGCGTCCTAGCCAGGATCGAGGTAAACGTCAGAAGCGCAGCGATAATTGAAACAACCACATGCTCCATCTTCTGCTGGTCGCTGATGAATCTGGATTATCCTGAATAGGCAGCCAACCCGTGCCATCGACATGGTGGTATTCACCTGCCAGCATGACTTGAGGGTGCGGCGTCCACTGCAGGCCAACGGTTAGGTCATCTGCGAATTGGGTATGGGCTGGAACGCTTCCCCCTGTACTCGCCTCGAAAGATTTACCGTTGCGGTCTGCGCGGTTGCTGGTAAGGCTGTCATAACGCATTAACCACTGCCAGTCATTTGCAAAACGCCGAGCGTATTGGATATACCAACTTTCCCCTGTCGTGTCGAAGTTTACAGAAGACTGATTGAAGTTTTTTAACCCTGAACGGCGCAGTGCGTATTCAGTCGTTACACTCCAGAGTTCTTGATTGTATTGGAGTGAAAATACCCAGGGTGTAAAATAAAAATCTCCGTCGCTGACACCTGATTGATGTGACTCTATTTGGGATCTCACGTTGGCATTGCTAATCGCTGCAACGACACGACCTCCATCATGTTCATAACGAACTTGGGCAATCGTAGACTGCTGAGGATCGAAGGTGCCTGATATACGCTGAAGTTGAAGCGTATCGCTTAAATCGTCACCAGCCTGAGGCTTTCCTAAGCCAAACTGTCCTCGTAGTACTCCGTTGCTTAATCTCTGTTCCAAATAGAACGTTAGGCCGTCACCTGTGAGAGCCATTGAGCGTGTTCGGTCAAAATAGATAGACTGAGGCAGTAAGATGCTGGGACGGGTAAATGCCACATCGCGGGTTTGATTATAAAATCCAAAAGGATTTTTAATCCGACCAAGCTGAACACCAAACGTACGCCCTTGGTCAGAAATCATTTGGTAATCAATGAGACCGTAATCCAGTTTAGGTTCTGCGTCGCTGCTATTGCCTCCAGCTCGACGACTTAGCACCTGAGCAGCAACGAGTACATCCTGATGGGGGCGTAAGGAGACGTTGAGGCCAATTTCGGTAAATTCTATGCTGCCTTCATCCTGGCTGCTCTGACCAAAAAAGTTGTTATTGTCAGTCACGACCAGCGCCTGACTAAGAAAGCCATGTACCTGTAAAGTATCCAGAGCGTGTTCGTCGCTTTGGGCGGGAGCAGATAAACCCATTACAACGGTGCCTAGCAAAGCGGCAAGGGCTCTGCATTCATTCCATCGAAATGACTTGGACTCTATCATCCAGATACTCCCTTTCAAGATACCCAATGGCACCCGGCGTTGAGGCGACGCGCTCGCGCATCTCTTCCTGGTCATTTACTCGGTCGGGGGCTTGACCGGTACCTGAAAAAACCATGCGATCCCAGGCTAATTGAAGTTGGTGCGGGTAAACCGCCAACTGCTCTTTGGTAAAGCGAGCATGTACTGGGTTGTTGTTACTTAAAACGAAAACCCTAACCGCTTGACCATCCGGCCAGGTGCGTTGGCGCATGGCGAAAATCGCGCGGGTAGTATCACGGTTCAGCCAGTGGGTAGTGACGTCAGGGTGAGCCACTAAAAAAAGCGGCGCTTCTCGAGCGATGGCATTCGTTGTTGCGAAAGCGAGCCCCACCAACACAATAAAAGTAGTCGCTGCCAGTAAGGCCAATCGCATTAGAGAGCCGCTTATAATGGGTAATGGCATTGGTAGTGGCTTACTGGTTGATTGATGAACGCCAGGTTCACCCGCGGTGCCGTTCTGCTCTGCGCTGAAAATGTGTATGTATTGATGACGTGTTCTCCCTCGCAGCACTAACGAGACTGTTTTTATATTCAGTCATGATGGTATGACTGAAAGATACACATCTAAAGCAACTGTGCCGTATCGATACGGCGTATACGCAAACACTACATCAATTCAAGAAAAATAACAGAAAGTTATGTCAACGAATAACGAGGATAAGCTGTGGCTATTCCATTACCGTATGCTTGTACATAATAGCTAATCGTCTGTGCGACACTGCGAATGCCATCCATCTTAAAAGGATCATCCACCATGTTCACCGGCCTAAGTGCATTCCCGCTAACCCCCATGAACGAGCAGGGCATTAATGAGTATGAGTTTGTCCGTTTAGTTGCTTATTTAGCTGAGGCAGCGGTGGATTCCATTGGCGTGCTGGGCTCGACCGGTAGCTACGCCTATTTAAACCGTGATGAGCGCGCCCGTGTTATTCAGCTTAGCGTTGAAAATGCAGTTGGCGCGCCTGTCATTGCAGGCATTGGGGCGCTACGTACTCGTGATGTGCTGGCTAATGCAGAACGCGCTCAGCAGGCAGGTGCCAGCGGCGTGCTGCTAGCGCCGGTCTCCTACCAAAAGCTCACCGACGACGAGGTCTTCGATCTATACGCCACGGTTTGCCAATCGCTGAGTGTGCCGCTCTGCGTGTACGATAACCCTGGCACAACCCATTTTGAATTTAGCGATGAGCTGCATGGGCGAATCGCCCAACTGCCCCAGGTTCGCTCTATCAAAATTCCGCCGGTGAACAATGATATTGACTCTGCAAAGGAGCGAGTGACTGGGTTGCGCAAGCTGATCCCCGCTGATGTCACTATCGGCATCAGCGGCGACGCGGCAGCAGCCACCGGTCTAAATGCAGGATGTGATGCCTGGTATTCCGTTATCGGCGGGTTATACCCTAGAGCAGCGCTGGCGATAACCCGAGCTGCTCAGGCGGGGGATGTTCAACAGGCCAAGGCGCTTTCAGACGGCCTTGAGCCGCTGTGGGCACTCTACCGTGAATACGGCGGTAGCCTGCGAGTGGCGGCTACCATTGCAGAAATCACCGGGAAGGTGAGTCAGCCCTGCTTGCCCCAGCCGCTTAAAACGCTGCAAGCGGGCGATCGTAAAAGAGTAGAGCAGGTACTGGGGCAGCTTGGGCTTGAGTAAAACCTTATTATAAAAACGCCCGGCCAAGGCCGGGCGTAATATGCCATTAAACGATGGTTACTCAACGAGCTTAAGCAAGCGATCTGGATAATTTGTGAACAGGCCGTTTGCGCCCATTTCCATCAAACGCTCCATCTCATCGGTTTCATTGACGGTGTAAACGTGCACCGGCAGGCCATTTTCATTTGCTTGACGAATAAAGTCGGCATCGATGACTTCTTGGCCTTCGTAGATATAGTTAGTTCCGATTCCTGACGCGTATTCCGCTACCGCCTGGAAGTCTTCATCATTAATCTCTGCTGGGCCCGGTGTCACACCAGTCCACTCCACTAAACGCGATTCGTCCTCTTCACTGGGGTAGTACCAAACGAGCTGGATTAGCGGAATGTCATCGTTTAGTTCCTGCACTTTTAACAGGCTCTCCTGCTCGAAAGACTGCACTAATACTCGGCCACTCTCGACCATGTCGTACTCTTCCAGCGTTTTTACCAGGGCTTCTTCCAAGCCTGGGTTTAGCTGCGGTGACTTGGTCTCAATGTAGTAGCGAGCATCGTGACCGAAACGCTCGAAAAGCTCATCCAGCGTGAGGATCTGTGCCCCTGCAAAGTCCGCGTCTGCTTTATCAGCATTGGCTTCATTGAACCAAGAGCCGGTATCCAGCGCTTTCAGCTCTTCCATGGTGTAGTCGTTAATCTTGCCTTCACCATCGCTGGTGCGGTCAATGGCGTCATCATGAAATACCACGACTTCACCATCGGCGGTGATTTGGGCGTCCAGCTCTAAGTAGTCGACATTCCACTCATGGGCCAATTCATAGGCCGCCATGGTGCTTTCCGGCGCGTGGCCGCTGGCCCCGCGGTGGGCGATCACTTGGAATGACTCAAGCTCTTTGAGCTGCTCCTCCAACGGTGTGGACTCCGCCAGCGCGGTGGTTGTGGCAGCACCAGCAAAAAGCCCCAGTGACATTGCGGCGAATAGCGAATGACGTTGCATTAAAGCACCTTAATTGAATGTTCGTTCAATAAGCGTACATGGCCTGGAGCGTTAAAGCCAAGTGACGAGAACTGTTCGGTGATTCATCGAGAGCCGAAGAGAGCAGCCATCAAGCGAATACGCAGTGGGGCTATATAGTCACCTAAGGGCTAGGTACCCACGTTGAGACTTTTCACCAACGCTTGCGCTTCTTTTATAGAGGTCAAACGTACAAATTGAATAGGCGCATAGCGTGGATTCACCATATCGGCAAAGTAGCGTTTACGGTTTTGCCGCCACGTTTTTAGTGACCATAGCAGAACCGAATCACGGCTTAGAAATGTTTTGCGGAAGCTTTCGTGATTACCTGTACCGGGCCAAAGCTCCTCTTGGCTGATGATGCGTTTAACAGCACGGGTGAGGGCTTGGCTAAATACTCGCCAAAAGGGGTAGTCGATCCACACCACCATATCCACTTCGCGCCACTTTATATGCCGAGTACGGTCAAAATTACCGTCCAGTATCCACTCTTGAGGTGAGGCTGCTAAAGCCTCTTCCAGCTCGGCGAAGAACTCATCGTCCGGTGCTCCTTGCCAGTTAGCGCGCCAGAATAATTGATCAAGCTGGACGCATGGGGCGTTCAAGGCATCTGCGAGCTGCTTTGCAAGGGTACTTTTGCCACTGCCACTCGTACCAACCACATTAATTTTCATGGGAGTTCTCTTTAGGTGGCGCGACATTTTAATAAGTGCTCAAAGAGGCAGCAAGCGCACCATACGGCGTCAATGAGTACCCTGGTACCGTACCACCACTTTTAGAATGGACGCCCTCTATTGCCCCTCGGGGATAGCGCTTTACAGCGGCGAGCTGTTCCCGCAGTGGCAGGGCGATATACTGATAGGAGCGCTGGTAAATAACGAAGTGCGCCGGGTACGTTTATCTAACAATGCCAGCGATGTCGAAGGCCTGTTTGGTGAGCTAGACGAGCGTATAAGAGATGTGCGGGTAGGCCCAGAAGGTGAAGTGTACCTACTTACCGACAGCTCCGAGGGCAGGCTACTTCGAGTAGTGCCAGCAAAATAGTTCATGACCTTAGATGCTATTGTTGACTTGGATGCGCCTCACAGAAAGGAAAGCCCATGATCCATTCAGAGCACCATCGATCTCACCGTTCCGGCTGGCTGCGTGCCGCTGTGATGGGCGCCAACGATGGCATCGTTTCTACTAGCAGTTTAATACTGGGGGTAGCCGCAGCCAATACCACTCAAAGCGGTATTATGCTGGCGGGTATTGCGGGCCTGGTGGCTGGCGCAATGTCGATGGCAGCGGGGGAGTATGTTTCGGTAAGCTCTCAATCGGACACTGAAAATGCTGATCTCGATATCGAACGCAAAGCATTGGCGGAGCACTATGAACTAGAGCAGGAAGAGCTTGCCGCTATCTATGAAACGCGCGGCTTGGCACCCGAATTGGCACGACAAGTCGCCGAACAATTAATGACCAAAGACGCCTTAGGCGCACATGCGCGAGATGAGATCGGCATCACCGACACCAGCCAAGCGCGCCCGCTCCAAGCAGCACTCTCTTCAGCCGCCACTTTCACTATCGGCGCACTGCTACCGCTACTGGTCGCTTGGTGGGCGCCACCTTCACTGTTGATCCCACTGGTAGCGGTGTTCTCCCTGCTTTTTTTAGCCTTGTTGGGCGGCATAGCCGCCCGAGTGGGTGGAGCACCAATCCTAAAAGCTGCAGCAAGAGTGATGTTTTGGGGCGCTCTTGCGATGGCATTAACCTCCGCCATCGGACATGTGTTTGGAGTGATGGCTTAAAGGCAAAATGGCTGACAGTGCCTGCACCCGGGGTTGAATTTCGTCTAAGTGCCTACACGCATTAGATGAGCAAGTAATTCACAAGGAGCCGTTATGACAACGTTAGTGATTGGCGCGAATGGACAGATTGGCAAGCAGTTTTGCGAACTGGCCCAAAAAGCGGGCACGCCTATCAAGGCGATGATCCGCAGTGAAGAGCAGGCAGCCTGGTTCAAAGAGCGCGGCATTGACAGCGTGCTAGCCGATCTAGAAGGTGAGTTTGAGCACGCCTTTGACGGCTGCGACCAAGTGGTCTTCACTGCGGGGTCAGGGCCCCACACCGGGCCGGATAAAACCCTGATGATTGACCTTTTTGGCGCCATTCGTACCGTCGATATCGCCAAGCAAAAAGGTCTCTCCCGCTACATTATGATCAGCGCTATGCGGGCAGAAAACCCTATGGAAGCGCCCGAAAAGCTGCGCCCCTATATGGCTGCTAAATTTGCCGCCGATGCCCACCTTCGCAACAGCGGTATGCCCTACGTTATTCTCAAGCCAGGGCGTTTGACCGACGAAACCGCCAGCCAGCAGTTTGCCAGTTCATTGGATGAAGCAGGCGACAACCAAATCTCACGAGCCAATGTCGCCCATGCACTGCTGCATGTGGTGCAAACTTCAGGTGTGACCAACCAAGAGTACCTACTATTGGACGGTAAGCGTTCGATAGGCGAGATTATTCAATAATTGGTGTGGTGGTCACTACTCAATGCACATTTGCGTACTTATTTGCCCACGCTTCAATTAAGTAGAAATACTCTTATGCATCAAGAGGTGGCTGCTGCCACCTCTTGATGTTGACTGCATTTTATTTCACAGATCAAGTGTTAGTGCCGAGAGCTTGAGCTGGCGAACACGATGATGCGCTTCGCATTGCTAAACTCACGCTAATGAATACGGCTGTATTGACTACTAAGCCGCAGAAGCCAGCATGCCAGCCGAATGGGGTGCTAACACCAAATTGAAATAATAGGGTCAGTGCAGCACCTATTGCCAAGCCAGCGAAAGCGCCAGCACGGGAAGCGCGGCGCCAGAACAATGCGCCCAGTAGCATGGGTAGTAACTGCACCACGATGCCATAGGCGCCGAGCAGTAGGTCAACCAATGAGCCGGGATTGACAAGGGCAAGTAGGTAAGCCGCAAGTGAGATTAGCACCACGCCGTAGCGAGTCAATTTGAGCGCCTTATTGTCTGGCATGTTGCGAAGTGCTGGTAAGTGCTGGCCCACGTCGCGTACCAGAATAGTAGCGGAGGTATGAGCTAGGTTTGCAGCAGTAGACATGGCAGCGGCCAGGGCGCCGGAGAGAGCTACGCCTATCAGCCAAGCCGGGAAGTCAGCTAGCTCAACTACCAGCGTTAGCAATACTCGATCGGCGGAGTCAAGCGGGCTATCCTCCAACAGTAGAAC
This sequence comes from Vreelandella titanicae, assembly GCF_014697095.1. Classification (NCBI taxonomy): domain Bacteria; kingdom Pseudomonadati; phylum Pseudomonadota; class Gammaproteobacteria; order Oceanospirillales; family Halomonadaceae; genus Vreelandella; species Vreelandella titanicae. The sequence goes on from NZ_CP059082.1 coordinate 2,706,378, forward strand.
CCCAGCAAAACCAATAATTAGTAATGGTATCAACAGATAGCTGTAAAGAGGGTAGAGCACGAATACCCGCTTGAGGGTTCGCTCACTGCGAGCACTATAGAATTTCATGAAAATGTGCGGCCACATTACGCAGCCTAGAGCACTTACCAGAATAGCCGTAGAGAAAGCGCCCCAGCCCATGCCGCCTGCGCCGGGCATGGTTAGGTATTCAGGGGCTTCTCGCTGTAGTTCGCGGAACATCTCGCCGACCCCACCAAAGAATTGGTCAGCCGTCGCCAAGCCCAGAAACCACGCCACGCCCACCATCATCACGCCCTGAAGTAGGTTGGTCCAACCGATACCTTGCAAGCCGCTTGCATAGACATAGGCAGCTACCACGCCACAGGCGAGTAAACTGCCGAGCCAGAAGGGAATGGTGCCAGAGGTAGCAGCCTCGAAGAGAAGTCCTGCACCGGCGATCTGAATGGTCAAATAGGGAATCATTGCTAGCACGCTAACCACGCCGATAAATAGGCCCAGCAAGTTGCCGCGGGTTGGGTAACAGGCAGAGAGGAACTCCGCTTGAGTCAGGAAACCATGGAGGCGGCCGAGTCGCGAGATGTAGGGGGCGATCAACCACCACACGATCACGGCCAGTGCCAGGTAGGCGATGATATAGAGTGCTGGCGCTCCTTTGCTGTAGGCCCAGCCAGGCGCACCCAAGAAGGCGAAAGCAGAGAATATCTCCGCTCCGAGAATAAAGAACAGCACCAGTAAACCCATGTGTCGTCCACCGGCCACATACCCTTCCAGAGAGGAGTTTTGATTGTGGCGTGCGCTTAGTCCCACTGTTAGCACAATCAGTAGGTAGGCCAGGGTAATGGTGGTGATCAGCAGTGAATCACTCATCGTCCACCTCCTGCGCGGCATCACTACGATAGGCAATGACCAGTCCCACGAACAGGGCAAACACCCAGGCTACATACCAGAACAGGAAAAAGGGCAAACCGATTATCATCGGTTCAATACGATTCGCTACCAGTGCACCGGGCCAGATCATGGCCAGGGCACAGACAGTAAAGTAAATCAGCATTCCCCTAGAAGGGAGCGAGGGCTGAGTTTTCATGTGCATACCTCGTTTTTATGAAGTTGTATGGTTGTTTCGTTATGCTTTTGTAGAGTTATAAGTAGTTGCGTTAGCCTTAGTCAGTTCGCAACGAGCGCGTTAAGGCCTATCGCTAAAAGCAACCGGCAGCCGGTGGGAATAATGTCGTCATTAAAGTCATAACGAGCGTTATGAAGTGGCGGTGTAGTGTCGCTCTTCGCTGTGCCGAGAAAGAAGTAAGCCCCAGGGCAGCGTTGCAACATGAAGGAAAAATCCTCACCGCCGAGGCTGGGAGCAACGTCGCGTATTAGGGCCGACTCGCTGAGTGTTTGCACAATGCAGGCTTCCACATGACGGGTTTCTGCCTCGGTATTGATCGTCGCCGGAAATATGCGCTGGTAATCGACGTCAATGTCACCGCCATGGGCGATTGCTACCCCTTCACAAACACGGCGAACCATATGCTCCATGCGATCCTGAGTATCAACATCAAGGCTTCTCGCTGTACCGCTGATGTGCACCTCATCAGGAATGATGGCGAAGCCGTCCAGGTCGCCACCCTGCAAACCGCATAGACTCAAGGCGGCGGGCGAGAGCGGATTAATATCACGTGCGACCACGGAGTGCAGGCTTTGAATAAGGGCGCCCGCCATACGAACAGGATCCGTCGATAGATGAGGGTTGACGCCACCATGGCCTCCTTTGCCACGTACACGGATATCTAGACGGTCGGTGGCCGCCATGATCGCGCCGGGTCGAATAGCCACTTGGCCTGCAGGTAGCGAAGGCCAGTTATGTAGGGCATAAATCGCCTGCATAGGAAAGCGCTCAAATAGGCCCTCTTCAACCATTGCTCGGCCGCCACCCAGGCCCTCTTCGGCTGGCTGGAAGACGAGATGAAGAGTACCCGCGAAGTCACGATGTTCAGCTAGGTAGCGAGCTACACCGAGCAGTAGAGTGGTGTGGCCGTCATGACCACAAGCATGCATCCGGCCGGGCACTGCTGAGGTATAGCTGTGTTCGTTTAGCTCCTGGATAGGCAGTGCGTCCATATCAGCACGAAGACCAATATGTCGTCCGTTGTCAGGTCGTTTTCCCGTCACGGTCGCAACGATGCCGGTCTTACCGATGCCGGCTTCAAAAGGCAAGCCGAGACGTTCTAGTTCTGTCTCGATGAGCTTGGCCGTTTCGTGTTCCTGAAACCCCAGCTCCGGGTGGCGATGTAACTCGTGTCTTATCTGGATCAGTTCAGCGTGATGGCGCTCGAAGAAGTTTGGATCAATGAGTTCTGTCATAGTCAATTCGCATGGTTGAAGATGGCCTTTTTCATCTTGGTTGTTTCGGTGATATAGAGAAAATAGTTTTTTTATTAGCTTTCCATACTAATATTGGATGGATTGCGGTAGATGTTATGGCTAGGGGCACCAGATGGATTTCAAGCGTTTAAAATATTTCCAAGTGGTTGTGGAGGAAGGCGCCATATCATCGGCGGCCCGTCGGGTACCTCTTGCTCAGCCGGCACTGTCGCGTCAATTGCAGTTGCTTGAAGACGAGGTTGGTACGACGTTGCTGATCCGTTCGCGGCACGGCATTCGGCTGACTGCCGCTGGTGAAGCGTTCTATCGTGATACCCGGCGCTTGCTGGGCGAGTTTGAGCAGGCTAAGCGTAATGCACGACGCATAGCAGATGGTCAGTTCGGTCAACTGCGACTGGGAGTAACCGTCATGCATTTATGGGTGCCGCAGATCATCGGTTTGCTCAATCGCTTTCGTGAGCGTTATCCAGAGGTCACACTGAAGGTAGAATCATTGCTTTCCGGGCCTCAGGTTGAAGCCATTCGGCGTGGCCGGCTTGATGCAGGCATGTTGTTCTTTCCGCCAGAGGACGATAGTAGCCTGTGTTGTCATTGCCTTTATGAAGATCATCTTGTACTGGTCACCAGTGCGACCTCACACCTAGCGCATCACCCTCCAAAGTTTCTTGCTGATCTTAACGACGAGAATTTTATTTGGTTTGACCGCAGTGCTACCCCGGTCTATCACGACAAGCTAATTCATGCCTTTCAGCGAGAGGGCTTCACGCCACATGTGGTGCAAGAGGGAACCGACAATGCGACGATGCTATGCTTGGTGGCTGCCGGTATGGGCTGCAGTATCCTACCGGCAATGACCATGGCTGGAGCGCCAGAAGGCGTAGTGAGCCATCGCTTAGAAGACCTCAATCTGACTTTGCCTCTGATGCTGGTTTGGCGGCGAGATTCGGGGCTGTCAGCAGTACGCCGCCTAATCGAAATTGCAGAAACTGAATCCTTAGCGACGCATGAAATGAAGGAATGAGGTTTTATCCTTCAAAGGCGGCTTTGGCAGCAGCCGGGCGAAAGTCGTCCAGGTTTTTCGCCCCACGTTTGGCGTACTGGGTTAAAGCTGCATTAGCCGCGCCATTGGCTGGGTGCAACGATAGGCGATAGTTCACTCACGCATTCACCCCCTTCATGCCCTCCGGTGTATAGCGCTCGCCGATGACAGGAAGGCGAGCAGTGGCCGCCTCAAGCTGTTGCTGCTCATTAGCGGTCATGGTGATGGATGCAGCTGCCGCATTCTCTTCAAGATAGCGCAGCCGCTTGGTGCCGGGAATCGGCACAATGTTGTCGCCTTTGGATAGCAGCCAGGCCAGCGAGAGCTGCGCAGGGGTGCAGCCTTTGAGTGCTGCCATGTCACCAATCACCTCCGCGATTCGGCGGTTAGTGTCCATGGCCTGTTCAGAGAAGCGCGGCAGGTTAGAACGAAAATCGTCTTCGCCGAAATCAGCGTTTTCTTGAAACCTACCCGTTAAAAATCCTCGGCCAAGAGGAGAGTAGGGCACAAAGCCGATGCCGAGCTCCTTGCAGGTGGGGAGTACCGCTTGCTCCACGTCCCGTGTCCAGAGCGAGTATTCGGTTTGAACCGCCGTCACCGGGTGCACGGCGTGTGCGCGGTGCAGGGTCTCGTCGCTAACCTCGCAGAGGCCAATGTGGGCAATTTTTCCCTCTTTAACCAGTTGTGCCAAGCCCTCCATGGTCTCTTCGATAGGAGTTTCCGGGTTAACGCGGTGAACGTAGTAGAGATCGATTTGTTCGATGCCCAGCCGCTTCAGCGACGCCTCGCAAGCTTGGCGGGCATAATGGGCGCTGCTATCCAGGCTACGCTGATACTCACCAGGGTTGCGAACAATGCCGAATTTGGTGGCGATACGTACGTTTGGCTTATGGCTGGCAAGAAAACGGCCAATCAGCTCCTCGTTATGGTGTGGCCCGTACATATCCGCCGTGTCAAAAAAGTCGATTCCCAGCTCCACCGCCTGAGCCAACACCCGAAGCGACTCGCTATCGTCTCGGGGGCCGTAGAACTCGCTCATTCCCATGCAGCCTAAGCCAATGGCAGAGAGGGTCAGGTCGGTGCCTAGCGTACGTTTTTGCATGCTATGTCTCCTGTAATGACTTACGAAACCATGGCCCATCAAGAGAGCGTGAGCCGTTTTCGAGCGCTTGTTGAAACGCGCAATAACAGCGTGGCACTATCCAATAATGAAAAAAATGAACGAGTTCGGTAAGCCGTTTTCCAGTTTTGAAAACGAGATGCCCCGCGGGTGGGTCTGGGATGACACACGCACCTTTCTGGCGGTGGCCCGCCATGGCACTTTGAGCGGCGCGGCAGCGGAACTCCATCTAGGTATCGCGACGCTCTCCCGGCGTATCGAGCGGCTGGAAAAAGCCTTGAAGCTGCCGCTGTTTGTTCGCCAGCAGTCGGGCTATCAGCTTACCGAGGAAGGTGCCGGGTTAATCGAAAAAGCCGAAGCGCTGGAAGCCGCCGCAGCGGCCTTCTCTAGCGGCGGCGCACTCGCTACGCAACTGAGCGGCAGGGTGCGCTTGGCCACCGCTGAAAACCTGGCTACGTCGTTGATTCTGCCTGCATTGCCACAATTTTATGCTCAGTACCCCGGCATCACACTTGAGCTGGTGACCGATATCACCACCGTCAATCTGCACCGTCGCGACGCCGATTTGGCGCTCAGAATGGTCAAGCCCGAGCGGGGTAATGTCACCCTTCGTCGCCTCGGTACTCTAGGTTTCGGGCTTTACGCCAGCCCCGATTATGTAGCGCAGCGTGAGGCTCACCGCGATGCTGGCGATTACGACACCGATGCCTTTGTTACCTGGGGCGAAACGCAGGCGCACTTGCCTGCCGCTCAGTGGGTTGAGCGTGTTCTGCAGGGGCGCGAACCGGCGCTAACCACCACCTCGCTGGCAACCCAGCTAGCGGCGGCAAAAGCGGGGCTGGGGATAGCGGTGTTGCCGCATTTTCTGGCGTTGGAGGCTGGACTGGTCTGTGTCGCTGCGGATATTGGCGTGGATCAACCCATCTACTTGGTCATCCAGACGGATCTTACCCAATCAGGCCGTACCCGTGCCGTGGCGGATTTTCTGGCTGAGCTGGTGGCCAATAACTGCGAGCGCTTGAGTGGGTGGTATAGTCACTAAATTTTCACTTTTTATCCTATAGGCCACCCATGACACCTACTGATATTGGCAGCGCCTACAATCAGATCACTCACCTTTGGCAAAGCGAGAAATTCAATCTCGCTAACGGTTTGGAGGCGCACAAGAGAGCGCTTTCGTTTGTGAAAGGCCGAGGAAAGGCACTCGATATCGGTTGTGGGTGTACCGGCCGCTTTATCGACTTCTTGCAACAAGAAGGCTTTACGCCTGAAGGCGTGGATATTTCCGATGAAATGCTGCGCCTCGCTAAGCAGAAGCACCCTGACGTGACCTTTCACCACCAGGATATTTGCCAGTGGCAGCCGCTGGAAAAATACGACTTTATCACCGCCTGGGACAGCATTTGGCATATTCCGCTAGTGCAGCAGGAAAGTGTGATGACCAAACTTATCGGAAGCCTAAATAAGGGTGGGGTACTGATCTTCTCTTTCGGCGGTACCGACGAACCTGGTGAGCATACCGATAGTTTTATGGGGCCCGAGGTCTACTACTCTACGCTTGGCACAAACGGCTTCGTATCCTTATTGATGAAGTTAGGCGCGGTGTGCAGACATCTGGAGTACGATCAGCACCCGGAGTTGCATACTTATTTGATAGTGCAGAAAAGGTAGCGTCGTGCTTTTCATCAATTAACTATTATCAGGACTGATCGTAATGTCCGCCGATGGCAAAAATATAAATAGCTTTGTCATCGAACCGGTAGATCAGCCGATCTCTTTGTGAAATGCGCCTTGACCACAAGCCAGAAAGATTGTGTCTGAGTGGCTCGGGTTTTCCGATACCAGCCGTTGGATCGTCAGAGCGGAGCATTTCTTTTAAGAGTTTGCAGAGCGCTTTATGCAGCTTCTTATCTGTTTCACGCATTTTTTCATAGGCTTCCCACGTACGGCCCTCAAATACCAGTGATCTCATTCATCTGCTCATTATCAGGTTGGTATCCTTGACCACGACTATGGGTATCTAGAGAAGCCGCAATTTGTTGCATGAGGTCTCGGTTCTGAAGCACATGCAGTGTTTCTTGCTCTCTTTCCCAGTCCTCAGCGCTAATCACCACAAACGCCTCTCCGGCACGACGGGTTACTTTTAAGGGTTCGTGCTGGCTAATCACTTGTTCTACTACGCTTTTCAGGTTGTCTCTGAATTTGTTAACACTGATAATATCCATAACGTCACCATAATGTACGGAAATTCCGTACAACTATATCTCACTAGCTCCGACAAGGCCAAGCGCAGCGATAGCTTTATCGCTGCGCTTGGCCTAGATTTTCTGAATTCATAGTTGCACGTGCTGGTAATATTGTGCAGCTAATAATACTTTGTCTGCATGATGTTGCTGTCTAAAAATCTGCTAATGGTCGATGTGAATGGTCAGTCCCTCTTTCCCCATAGCAATATGGTCAGCGAGTATATTTTGCTGATACTCCCCACCATTTTGCCGCCGGAATGGAATAGGGGATTCATTAAAAAGATTTTCGAGGCGTAGACGCCAAGCGGCTAGCTCCTTCGCTACGCTGACTTTCGAAAGTTTGCCGGTGCCATACACGGCATGGGTTGGCAGTACATCCATACCTGGGAAAAACAGGGCGCCGTGGGTGATGGGGAATAGCAATTCCTCCAAGGGGCCATTAATACCTCGGGGTGAATAGTCCTCCGCTGGGCCACCCACCATTACCGACAGTAATGCCCGTTTGCCTTTGAGAATACCGTCTCCATAGCGATAACGATTGCCTTCACCTTTGTATCCGTAAGCAAATCCATAGGCGTACACCCGGTCAATCCAGCCTTTGAGAATGGCGGGCATACCAAACCACCACAAGGGAAAGTGGAATATGACGGCGTCGGCGGCAAGCAGCTTGTCCTGCTCTGCGGCGACATCCTGCGTCTGCTGGTGAGTGGCATAGGCGTGCTGCGACTCTTGAATAAAGCCTAGCCGGTCATTGTTTATACGGTTGGGGAAATCGTGCTCATCAAACGTCGCTTTCCAACCCATGCCATATAGGTCTGACTGCAGCACGGTTTGGCCTTGTCGCTCCAGTATTTGTACCGTTTCAGTTACGAACCGGCGGGTCAATGATGTGGGTTCTGGGTGCGCATACACAATCAATATGGTCTTGGACACTCTAATGCTCCTACAGGCGAATTTACTTGGTGGATACGCTAGAGATTGTGGGCAAGAATAAGCTATCAATGAAATTAATAGTTTTATGATCTACTATATAAAATATGGATAATAAAAGGCTGGATCTTAATTTGTTGGTGACCTTAGAGGCTTTGCTTGAAGAGCAAAATGTCACGAGAGCCGCCGCACGGCTGCATCTTAGTCAGCCTGCCGTCAGCGCTCAGCTGAGCCGCCTTAGGGATATGTTCAACGACCCGCTGCTCATTCCGGCTCACCGCGGGATGATGCCTACCACCAAAGCGTTGGAGTTACTTACCCCACTACGTATTGCACTGGATCAGGTGCGAGAGACGCTGATAACGCACCAGGACTTTGAACCTGCCCAAGCGTCGCTGACCATTACGATTGCATGCACCGATTACCTTCAAGCGGTCATTGGATTGGCGGTCATGAACGAATTAAGGCGTCAAGCACCTGGCATTAGAATCGCCATACGTAGTCTGGAGCCACCCAGGCTGGAAGCTCAAATGGCACGGGGTGAAGTGGATCTTGCACTCATGACACCCGAAGAGGCGCCCAAGGTTTTACGAATCAGGCCGCTGTATGATGAGAACTATGTGCTGGTTGGGTGCTGGAATCACTCACAGCTAAGTGAAGAAATGACGATTGAAGAGTATGTCCAGCTTGAGCACGTAATCGTTTCGCTCAGCGGAGGCGATTTTTCCACTCAGGTGGATCAGGTCTTACAAACATTGGGCTATAGACGCAATGTTGTTCTGTCGACATCTTCATTCCTGTTCGTCCTTGAGATTGTTGCTCACTCACGTTTTGTAGCACTGGTGCCGCGGCGTTTAGTTGCCCAGCGTTCCGACCTTAAAATTGTTGAATCCCCCATTAAATCACTGGGATTCAAAGTCGGTATGGTGTGGCATGAGCGCAATCATGGTCATAGTGCGCATCGTTGGGTGCGTGAGCAAATAGCACGCACCCTTTGCGCGAAATAAACGTTGATCAAACAGTCATATTAGCAGCGGTCAGCCTCCAACTCCTGCTTGAGCCACTCTGCCAGTGGCTCGCTGCGGCGAGGGTGGGTGAGTAAGTCGGCTTGGCTGGGCAACCACAGGCACAGCCGGGCGGGGGTTTCGATACTTCCCCAGGGCGCCACTAGCCGCCCGCTCCTCAAGTCGTCTTCTACCAATAGTGTGGGCGCAATCGCCACGCCCAGACCCGCCACGGCCGCTTCCATCAAGTAGTAAAGATGTTCAAATCCCTGGCCCTCGCTGAGTGATGCTTCAAGTTGCGCCAGCGCAAGCCTTTGGGCGTTGGCCCACTGCGGCCATGCCTGAGGGCGCGAGGCGGTGTATAGCAACGTGTTGTCGAATAGCGTAGCCGGGGCGCCGGGGTCGCACTGCGCGGCCAGTTGCGGGCTAACCACCGCGCATATCTGCTCTGGGATAAGTTCAACGACGTCCACATCCGCAGGCCAGGGCGGCTCGGAAAACGCCAGGGTGGCACTGGCATCCGTTTGCTTGCCGGGCTGTTCGCTTTCACTCACCACCACTTTAAGCTTGAACTCGGGCAAATCGCGGTGCAGACGATCCAGCCTGGGAATCAACCAGCGTGCTAGCAGGCTGCCGGGGCAGGCGAGCGTGAAGGGAACGTCTTCCACCTCACGCTTGAGCGCGGCGCAACTATCTTTCAATCTTAAGAACGCTTCACCCACACCACTCTGCAGTCGCTCCCCGTGCGAGGTCAGTACAATACCTCGGCCCGCTTTGGCAAAAAGTGCTACTCCAAAATGGTCATCCAGGCTCTTTAGCTGGCGGCTGACAGCACCGTGAGTCACGCTTAGCTCATCGGCAGCGGCGGTCACGCTACCCAAACGGGCAGTGGCTTCAAAGGCGCGCAGGGCGCTAAGCGGGGGCATGCTGTGTTGCATGAGATATCCTGCTGACTGTTGATTTAAACTCACATGTTGCTGACATCTTATCGATTTTTATCCCCACCTGCTTGCGCTATTTTCACTGCAATGTTCGATAACGCATTCAGAGGTCGCGATGAATCAACCTGTAGACGTATCCAAGAGCCTGCCCGACGCCAACGGATTATTTGGCAGCTTCGGTGGTCGCTTTGTCGCCGAAACGCTGATGCCACTAATTCTAGAGCTGCAAGATGAATACACCATCGCTAAGAACGACCCCGAATTCCAGCGCCAGTTGGCCTATTTCCAGGGCGACTACGTGGGGCGGCCAAGCCCGCTCTACTTTGCCGAGCGGCTGACCGAGCACTTTGGCGGGGCGAGTATTTACTTGAAGCGCGAAGAGCTGAATCACACCGGCGCGCACAAGATCAACAACTGCATCGGTCAGGTATTGTTGGCCAAGCAGATGGGCAAAAAGCGCATCATCGCGGAAACCGGTGCAGGCATGCACGGCGTTGCCACCGCTACCGTTGCGGCGCGCTTTGGCTTGCCTTGTGTCATTTACATGGGCGCAACCGATATCGAACGTCAGCAGCCCAACGTATTCCGCATGAAGCTGCTGGGCGCGGAAGTCATCCCCGTTACCTCGGGCACAGGCACGCTAAAAGATGCCATGAACGAAGCGTTGCGCGACTGGGTAACGAATGTCGACGACACCTTCTACATCATTGGCACCGTAGCGGGGCCACACCCGTACCCGGCCATGGTACGTGATTTTCAGGCCGTGATCGGTCATGAAACCCGTGCGCAAATGCTGGAAAAGAAAGGGCGCCTGCCGGACTCGCTAGTGGCCTGCATTGGCGGCGGTTCAAACGCCATGGGGCTGTTTCACCCGTTCCTTGATGACCTTGATGTGAAGATGATTGGCGTAGAAGCGGGTGGCAAGGGCGTTAAAAGCGGCCTACATGCGGCCAGCCTGAACGGCGGCACCCCCGGCGTGCTGCACGGCAACCGCACTTACTTGCTGCAAAGCGAAGATGGCCAGATTATCGACGCTCACTCGATTTCCGCCGGGCTGGATTACCCCGGTATCGGGCCGGAGCACGCATGGTTGCACGAGCAGGGGCGGGTCGAGTACGTCTCTGCCACTGACGATGAAGCGCTGGAAGCTTTTCAGGTCTGCTGCCGCCAGGAGGGCATTATTCCCGCCCTGGAGACCGCCCATGCCCTGGCCGAAGTGGCCAAGCGTGCCCCCAGCCTGCCCCGCGAGCACTTAATGGTGGTGAACCTCAGCGGCCGGGGTGACAAGGACATGATGAGCGTGGCCCATCACCTTGGTGAAAAATTCGGGGTTGAACAGCTATGAGCGCGACACAGGAGAACGTCATGACCCATACCTCTCGTCTTGAATACTGCTTTGCTTCCCTCAAGCAGCAAAACCGCCCGGCGCTGGTCAGCTACCTTACCGCTGGCGACCCGGATGCCGAGACCTCCCGCCGCCTGTTGCACGGGTTGCCAAAAGCGGGGGTGGATATCATCGAACTCGGTATGCCGTTCAGCGATCCAATGGCCGATGGTCCCGCCATCCAGAAAGCCGCGCTGCGTGCCTTGAATAACGGCCAGACACAAGCCAAAACGCTGGAAATGGTGCGCCGTTTCCGTGAAGAAGACAGCACTACGCCCATTGTGCTGATGGGCTACTACAACCCCATTTACTGTTACGGCGTCGAACGCTTCTTGACCGATGCCGCCAAGGCCGGGGTCGATGGCCTAATCGTGGTAGACCTGCCGCCCGAGCACGACGAAGAGCTCTGCCAGCCAGCGGCACAACACGGCATTGATTTTATTCGCCTGGCCACGCCGACCACCGATGCCAAACGCCTGCCCAAGGTGCTGGCGAACACTTCCGGGTTTATCTACTACGTCTCCGTGGCGGGTGTTACCGGTGGTAATGCGCCGACGCCTGAGAAACTGGAAAACTCGGTTGCACGGCTGCGCCACCACACTGATCTACCCATTGCGGTAGGCTTTGGTGTTCGCACCGCCGAACAAGCTGCCACCATTGGCCGCTATAGTGATGCGGTCGTCGTCGGCTCCGCACTAGTCGATTGTATCGAGCATGCCAACACGCCTGATGACGCCGTTGATCGAGTACATGGTTTGGTCAGCGAATTGGCTGAAAGCGTCAGGGGGTGTAGAGAGGTGAGCCAACCAGCGAAAGCCGCAGTGTGAAGCTGCTTTAGTTTGTGACGGTATTGGCTGCTAGCCATCCCGTTGGCTCTTCCAGGTTAATAAAAAAACGTGTTTTGGTTGCTTACTGAATATTTTCTTGTTCAAGTGAACAAAATATTTAGATTCGAGGCACTTCGTGATGAAATCGGTAGGCTATGCGTACCTGCATGAGCATTTAGCCTTGGGGGTATGTGCGCCCGTTTACCCTGCGCGGGTGCGCCCCGTCACTCGCATTATGTTTATGGAGCGGGAGATTGCAGTACCTGCCGGGCGAGCACCAGACGCGTCACTGCTCGGCCATCTGCTTTTTGCCCTTAAACATGAGGGGATTGACCTTGCCATTCTGGCTGGCGTTTTGCCGCACTTGCCTGAATCAGCACTACAGGACGCCCTGCAAGCCTCGCCAAATGGCATTTATCTAAGAAAATTGGGTTATCTATACGAAGCGTTGGTAAAGCGCCTACCGTTCGATATAGCCGTCAGTGGTCGAGCGGTACCGTTATTCGACCCTGACCGCTATATCACCGGCCCCGCAGTACGTGATAGCCGCTGGCGAATAGACTTCAACGGGTTGGGAACGCTGACGTATTGTGCAACCGTTCGGCGTACAGCGGAAATCGCCGCACTACTTGAAGAAGATATCCTAACCCAGGCCACCACCTTTATGGCCTCGTTGCCCCCTGGAATGCTCGATCGAGCGATTCAATGGGCCTATCTCAGCGAAACCCAGTCCTCGTTTGCCATTGAACAAGAGTCACCATCGCCTGATAAGCAGCAGCGTTTTATGCAGCTATTGCACCAAGCCCATGAGCGTAAGCCGCTAACGCAAGCGTATCTTGTCGAACTGCAAAATAGCACTATCAGCAATCCTTTCGACAAAGCCGCAGCATTTCGCCACGAACAGAATTACTTGCATAACGGATTGCGTGGCGCGTTAGGGGTCAGCTATTTACCGCCACCGCCAGAGCTTTGTGACGCGTTAATGGATGCACTGATGGGTTGGGCCAATCAACTGTCGGAAAGTGATTCAGCAGCAGTTCCCGCGCTGGTCGCAGCAGCGGTACTTTCTTTTGGGTTTGTTTTTTTGCACCCTTTTATGGATGGAAATGGGCGCATCTCCCGTTTTCTTATGCACCATACGCTATGCCGAATGAATGGGCTTCTTCACGATAATCTTCTGCCTATTTCGGTTGCCATGAAGCGTTATGAAGCTGATTACCTGGCAGCGTTAGAAGCATTTTCAAAACCTGCCCGTGAGCATTGGCGAGTAAGCTGGATCGATGCCGACCAATACGAGTTTGAGTATCTGGGTATTGATGCGCTCTATCGTTATTGGGATGCCACTAACGCCGTGGCTTTTACCCTGAAAATGGCAAAAGTAGCGCTGGAAGATGAGCTGAAAGCAGAAACGCGCTACCTCGCATGTTTCGATCGCGTCTATGCAGTGGTGGATGCAACGTTCGATATACGTGGAAGCGATTTAGCACGCCTGGTGATGATGTGTTTAAGTAATCAAGGACGCCTCTCAAACAATCGGCGTAAACAGTTCCGCTACCAAGTTCCTGACGAGGTGTTGGATGCCATTGAAGCAGAAGCGCAAGATGCACTTGAAGAGCACAAAAGCCCGTGAGAGTAGTTTGAAAATCAATTATCAGTGCTTTGGGTATCCAGGATTGAGCCAAACCTTTGCGAGCGATTAATCTAAACACTTAGGCAGTGAGCCTAATGCGCATGAGGGGTCTCAATTTGAGCTGATAGAGGCGATTTTTATGAATCTAACCACATTGCTGCTTTTTATCCCTGCCTGTTTTGCCCTCAATATGGCACCTGGGCCTAACAATCTGCTGTCACTGACCAATTCCAAGCGTTATGGCGTTAGGGCTGCTTGTCTAGCAGGTATTGGGCGGTTGGCAGCGTTTGTTGGCATGATTACGCTGGCTGCTACCGGTTTGGCGACGCTGCTTTACACCTCTGAAAAGATTTTCCTGGTCATCAAGGTAGTAGGTGGCCTCTATCTGATATGGCTGGCGTATCAATTATGGGGTGCCGACAGCACTGAAAGCGATGACGGAGACACCCAGCCCAAGAGCCTGTTTGAGCTGGCGCGACAAGAGTTTCTGCTTGCCGCCGGTAACCCAAAAGCCATCCTGATTTTTACTGCATTCCTGCCGCAGTTTGTGGAGCCCAGCGGCAATGTAGGGCAGCAATTTATAGTGCTAGGTGCGCTGTTTTTGCTGCTGGAATGGGTAGCGATTGCAGGTTACGCCTATGCAGGCAGCTTTTTAAGCCACTGGTTTTCACGCCCCGCCATGCGGCGTTTATTCAACCGCGGCTGCGCAGGCTTATTGGCCAGCGCAGGAGTAGGGCTATTGCTTGCTAAAAAAGAGTGAGCAAGCTTTAACATGGGAGAGAGCTTTAGCTCGTGACCTTCCCAGGCTGTCTATAGACGTTGGGATAGCGAAAAGATAATAGGTGATATACCTTCAACTTGATGCATTAATAAGGTAGCGCTATGAACATTCAAGAGCTTGTTAGTGAAGCAGAGTCATTACCCGTTGAAGAGCGCGTAAGAGTAGTCGATGCGCTGCTGCGTAGCCTCAATTCTCCAGAATCAAGTATCGACAAGCAGTGGGTCGATGTTGCCCAAAGTCGTTTAGACGACATTCGGGCGCGTAAAGTAGCTACTGTTTCAAGTGAGCAAGAGTTTGCTAATTTGCGCGCTAGAATGCATTTACATTGTGAGCCAAATTACGGGAAGTAATCAGCTATAAGTTAGGTTTCCACTTCCGCAATGACGGATTAATAAAAATAGCCTTTTTGCCGCTAACTAAATATTTTGTGGCTGAAGTGAACAAAATATTTAAAGGCGAGGCGTGTTGAAATGAAACCCAGAGGCACACGCGGCACCACTATCGCACTCGCTCAACTACCCGTAGTAAAAGGTGCAGTGGCCGAGAACCTTGAAATGCACCTTGCCTATATTCAGAACGCCGCCGTGCGAGGGGCCGATCTAGTAGTGTTCCCTGAGCTTTCGCTGACCGGCTATGAGCTTGAGCTATTAGAGCAGCTAGCGTTGCTGAAAGATTCAGAGGTGTTCGACACACTTTCCACAGCCGCTGTTGCCCATAATATCGTCGTGATAGCAGGCTGTCCGCTCATTAGTGAAGGCAGAAAGCCGCAGATAGGGGCAGTTATCTGCTTCCCGAGCGGCGAGCGAGCATTCTACGCAAAGCAGTACCTGCACGAAGGGGAAGCGGTTTACTGTTCGACTGGTAACGAAAGTTATCTATGTACGGTTAACGGTACTCGAATAGCCTTGGCCATTTGTGCAGACTTCGCCAATCCCTCCCATGCAGAAGCGGCATCCGCCCAGCAAGCGGAGGTATATATTGCCAGCGCGCTGATATCTGAAGCAGGGTACGAGGTCGATGCGCAGCTACTAGCTGCCATGGCGAAACGCCACCAGTTCCCGGTGCTACTTGCTAACCACATTTCCAACACAGGTGGCTGGCAAACCTGCGGTAAAAGCGGCGCTTGGAATGTGGATGGTGAACTCGCGATCACGGCTGACGGCACTGAAGCCTGCATTGTGATTTGCGCTATAAACGGAGGCGCACTCGGCGCCTCGCTAGTGACCAATTTACCTATCGAAGACAGCTGCCCATTGGGCTAGCCCGCCCGCTCTATGATGGGTGTGCGTCAAGCGAATCCTTCGGTGCCTCGCGGCGGTCATTCATTCCATAGTCCCGGATGACGGAAGCGACGCGAAGCCGGTAGTCGGCAAAGATATCCTGCCGGCCCGCTTTCTGGACGGAACGGTGAGGTTCGAACGTGCGCCACTGCTTCACGGCTTCTTCGTCCCGCCAGAAGGAGAGCGACAGGATCTTTCCAGGATGTGTGAGGCTCTCGAAGCGCTCAATCGAGATAAAACCGTCGACGCCTTCCAGGTGTTGGCTCAGCCCGCTGGCAGCGTCCAGGTAGTCCTGTTTCCGCTCCGAATGCGGTAGAACTTCAAATATCACGGCGATCATAAAACACTCCACGGATAGACAGATTCAACGCCCAGTGTGCCGTCCACCACCTCAACGAAGCTGCGCTCCTCCTTGAGAATAAACTTCTTCTCTTGAGCCATGGTGAAGTTCGCGTGCCCGCCTTCGTCAGACTTCAGCCGGGCGCGGTAGGCCTCATAGGTAGCCAGGCTATCGAATGCGATTAGCCCCCAGGCAACATTGTTAGTGCCCTCGTAGGGAAGAAAATAACCGATAAGGTGGCCACCGCACCGGGGTATGATTTGCCCCCAGTTTTCGGCATACGCCTTGAAGGCGTCGCGTTGGAAAGGGTCGATCTCGTAGCGGATAAAGCAGGTAATGCTCATAGGGGTATCTCCTTTGAACGGTAGCTAGGACGATACCGCGTTGTCGGCCCCAGGTGGTTCGACTAGAATCGAACCATGAGTGAAGGCCCTAACATTGTGCGCGTTGCAGCGCTTATCGGCGATAATGCTCGGGCGGAGGTTCTCTCCGCCCTGATGTCTGGTCGTGCGCTGACGGCGACCGAACTGGCGGACACGGCCGGTGTTACCAAGCAAACCATCAGTTTTCATCTTGGCAAGCTACTGGGTGCAGGGCTGATCACGGAGCAGCAGCAGGGCCGTCACCGCTATTTCCGGCTGATGGGTCCGGAGGTGGCCAGTCTCCTGGAGTCGCTGATGGGCCTCGCTTGCCGCAATGAGGGGAACCGCCTTGTTACAGGGCCACGTGATCCCGCCCTGCGCAAGGCCCGTATTTGTTACGACCACCTTGCCGGAGAGTTGGGTGTTTCAGTGTATGAACAGATGCTGCGAACGGATATCCTTCATCAGCACCCAGGAGGGCTACAGCTCACTGAGCAGGGAAGGGTGTGGTTTAATCAATTTGGCATCGATACAGACGCGCTTGCTTCTTCAAAACGCTCATTTTGTAGGGAGTGTCTCGATTGGAGCGAGCGCAGGCATCATCTAGCGGGCGCGCTCGGCAGTGCACTGCTTACCCGAATTCAGGCGCTTGGCTGGGCGAGGCGAGAAAAAAACTCTCGCGTTATCGTCTTCAGCGCCCAAGGGGAGAAGTTGCTGTGGGCAATGCTCGCACCGCAGAGCACGCCACCGGTTTCAGCCCGACAAGCCGCTGTAACCCTCTAAGATTCTATAAAACTGAGAGAAATAATGGGAAAGCTCTTTTCACTGGTTGTATTGTTAGCGCTTGGCTATGCCGGTATTTACTTCTATTACGGCGTTGTCGTTGAACGGGAAGTTCAGCAGCAGTTGGATGAGCGTGGCCTCACCGCAGTTAGCGTGGATAACATTGAGTATGGTGTGCTGGCGCCCATTAACACGACTGCGAATATTGAAGTGAGCGTCACTTATCGCGGCTCTCAGGCGACGCTGGATTTGATAGTGCAGGGCCATCCCTTATTCTCTGATGAAGTAAGTGTCGAATTCGACGGCTTACAAGCCCTGCGACTGGGGATCAATTTCGGGCAGTAAGTGGTACCCACACATGCTCAACACCAATCGAAAGCGCCACGGCCACCAGCAAAGCTGCCATCAGCCAATTAAAGCCCTTAACGATAGCAGGGCTTTTAATACGGCTGCCTACGGCGCTGCCAATCACGATATAGCTACCGGGTGCGCCCGCGGCTAACATCGCCAGCCCGAATGCCCAAAACACTAAGCTAAGCCCATGAATGTCAGCGGCAGGAAACTGCAGTGTGGCAATGGGCAGGGTGGCCAAAATGGCTTTGGGATTAAGCAACTGCATGACCAGCCCATCACGATAACTGACTAGCCGTGGGGCGTTGTCTGGCTCGCTTATATCAACACTTGAACGGGCAATCTTGCTCGCGAGATAAACAATATAGCCGCAGCCCAAGGCACTCACCACGATGAGTGCTTCATCATCGATCCATGCAGCACCCGCCCAACCCAATACTAATAAGTACGCCAGCATCGCAGTACCCACGCCAAGGCAAAACCCAACCGACTGCCTGGCTTGCCCATTGATGCCAATATTCAAGCCAAGCAGATTCACAGGCCCAGGCGAATACATAGCGCCTAGGGCATAGGCGACAATTCCTAACATGGTTAAACCTCTATGCTGGTATTTAGGTGTAAGAGCCTGTACGAAAAGTCGGCGAGCGCAGGCAGTTTTCGTGCAGAGCCTAGCGTGCGATATCACGCTGGTACTGATGGGGCGTCATGCCATAAATTCGCTTAAAGCGGCGATTGAAATGGCTGAGATCGGCAAACCCATAGCGCAAAGCGACCTCTGTTAGGGAAGCGCCTAGGTCTAGCGCCGAACGGGCCGCATTGATTCGGCAATTAATCACATACTGATGCGGCGTAATGCCGTAATGCTGACGAAACAGGCGTAAGAAGTGGTACTTGGAGATATGCGCCGCTTGGCTGATGTCATCCAGGGAGATATCCGTATCCAAGTGGGCGTGAATATAATCTTTCGCCAGGCCCAGCAGCGCATCGGGGCGGGTGAGCACCTGGTTGGGCTGAGAAATCCCGCCGAGTTGCACAGTTCGCTCGATTACCTGATAAAGCGCATTCTCCTGATCGATACAGCTACCAGAGTGAGAAGTGACTAAGCGCGCCAGTTCCAAAATGGCATTGCGTAGCCGAATGTCCTGAACAAGAGTGTTATTTGAGCGAAAGTCCGCCGTGCGCTCGTGGCCCAGAGCATCAGCAAACAGGGCATTAACCTGCTCGGGATGCGCATATACCATCAGGTAATCCAGTGAGCGCTCTCCGCCCGGTTGGCCGTCGTGAACTTCCTCTGGATTGAACAAAATAACGTTGCCCGGCGGGCTACGATGAAACTGCCCGCCGCTGAAGAAATCCTGACGTCCCGCCAGCGTTACGCCGAAGGCATACTCCTCGTGGGCATGGCGGTCGTAGCTGAAATCTTCAATGGCCGCATGAAGCACCGTCAGCGTTGGCACGTGCTGGCTCTTGATGAATTGAAACCGGCTTGCGTTACTCATGCCGCCCCCTCCTGATTAGTCACACCACCTAGCTTATGCCAACCCCGCGCCCGGATGCTTGTACATAATTGCTAATCGTCTGCGGGGGAAGGAGGCGAGATAACCGACAACGATGCATTGGCATCTATTGCGCTATCGAAAGGTAGCCATGCGAAGGGATTTAGCAGTTGAACCTTCAGCCATCGGTCGAACGCGTGAGTGTCTCCCATTCACTGATTTCGTCGGCAAGAGCCGACAACTTGCTGCGCACCAGCGCTAGTGCATCGCTTCCCAGCAGCAGATGCTCCGGCGGCGTGTCGCTGGCTATTGCGTCCAGCATTGCGCGAGCTGCCTTTGCCGGATCGCCAAGTTGCTGACCGCTTTTCTCGACGCGGGCATTACGAATCGGATCAAATAGCGCGTCGTAGTCGGAGATCGAGCGCGGCGAGCGGGACATCGAGCGACCAGCCCAGTCGGTACGAAACGAGCCGGGTGCCACGGCAGTGACATGAACATTGAACGATTTCACTTCTTTGCCAAGCACCTCCGAAATACCTTCCAGTGCAAATTTACTACCACAGTAATAAGCGATGCCTGGCATCGTGATGAAACCACCCATAGACGTGATGTTGAGGATATGTCCGCGCCGACGTGAGCGCATGTATGGCAACACAGCCTTTGTGACGGCAACAGCTCCGAATACGTTCACGTCAAACTGCCGACGCATTTCGGCCAATGAGGATTCCTCCAGGATACCTTCATGGCCATAACCGGCGTTGTTGACGAGAACATCGATTTCTCCGACGTTTGCCTCTATCTCGGCCACTACCCCATCGATGGCATCGAAGTCGGTCACATCGAGCACACGGCCCACCGCTTTCGCCGGATCGAGTGCTTCAAATGCCTGCTTGGCCCGTTCGCTACGTACCGTGCCGACCACCTGATGGCCGGTAGTAAGTGCTTCCTGAGCCAGCGCCCGGCCAAAGCCGCTACTGACGCCCGTGATGAGTAAAAGTTTGCTGGTAGACATGCAAATAGCTCCTGTGTATCAGTGGAAGATGCACATTACCTCTTTGTATTGCCTTCTTTCAGGCATAAAATTCTTATATTATTGCCTATTCTGATAATTCCAGTCGGTATCACGTGAAAAAGACACTTTCCACTCCGCAGACGGCTGAACAGCGGCACATGGTGACGCTGCTTCAGGCGCTGGCGCCGGAAGAAGGATACAACCTCACGGCTCTGCCCGACGTACGCATTCTGCGTTCGGATCGTCCCTTGTCTCGTACCCCCGTGCTGTACGACCCCGGTATCGTGATTGTTTGCCAGGGGCGAAAGCGGGGGTATTTCGGCCATCAGGTTTATCTTTACGACGAGCAGCACTATCTGGCGGTCGCGGTGCCGGTACCCTTCACGATGGAAACCGAGGCGACGCCAGAACACCCACTGCTAGCCATATATATGCATCTGGACTTTCAGCTCGCCGCGGAGCTGATGATCCAGATCGACCGCCATCAGTCTCCTACCCAGAAAAACGTGGCCCAAAGCCTAATGTCCAGTCCCATGGATGCTGCGTTGCGGGTGTCCGTGACACGTTTTCTCGAAACGATGAGTCAGCCGCTTGAGGCGGAGATTCTCGGCCCCGCGCTGGTGAGAGAACTGTATTTTCGCGTGCTCACCGGTGCGCAGGGCAATGCCATGCGTGCGGCGCTGGCAATGCAGGGGCAGTTCGGGAAAATCGGCAAGGCGTTACGCCACATCCACGCGACCTACGCTCAGCCGCTTAACCTGTCGCAACTGGCTAGCGAGGCTGGTATGAGCGTTCCGACGTTTCTTAATCACTTCAAAGCCATTACGCACACTTCACCCATGCAGTACGTTAAATCCACGCGACTGCATCAAGCACGACTGCTGATGGTTCGTCAGAGCATGACGGCAGAGGCCGCTTGCCACGCCGTCGGCTACCTGAGTGCTTCGCAATTCAATCGGGAGTTCAAACGGCTTTTCGGATTGACGCCAGCTGCCGAAACGAAGCGAATGCGGGAGAACTTCGCGCTACCGCCTGCTTTCACCAAGTCGGATTACGTCTCGTCGCATTGAGGTTGACTTGAGTTTAGTCACAACGCCGCCATGCGCAGGCTAATGAGTTGCGCTCCCAACGCAAATAGCACCGTTAGTGCTGGCTCTTGATGAATTGAAACCGGCTTGCGTTATTCATGCCGCCCCTCCTGATTAGTCACGCCACCTAGCTTATGCCATCGCTACCTCTCAATGCTTGTACATAATTGCTAATCGGCTGTGAGAATAAGCGCTCAGTGTCAGGTTAGTGACCAGGTAGATTATGATGGGGGGAGCTAACCTCGCGAGCCTTTGCGGTTGTGCAAAACCGGCGTGATAACCTTGGTGCTATATGTAAAAAGAAGGAGAAGACGTGCATCAGTTAGCGGCTCAATGGATAGTGGGGGTACTGAGAGATAGAAGTATCCCTTTTCAAATCTGCGGAGGGCTCGCAGCAAAGGGGTATGGCTCTGAACGAGCGTTGAACGATATTGATCTGTTCGTACCCAGCGAGCATTTTTTGACGGTGGTGCAGGCTGGCCAAGCGAACATATCCAAACCCGCTACGCACTACTGCGAGGAGGGCTGGGATTTAACCTATGTCCAGTTCAAGTATGAAGGCATCAAGGTGGAGGTTGGCAACGCCGACGGCGCGCAAATTTTTGATGCAGCCAGCCAGGCCTGGGTGCCACTAAATATAGCGTTTGACCGCTATGAAACTGCCAGTTTACTGGGCCTGGAGCTTCCCTTGATGTTGAAGGAAGACTTGATTCGTTATAAGTCTGTGCTCTCAAGACCCGTCGATATCGACGATATTCGCGCCATAAGATAGGCAAGCGCCATTTCACCGCCATCCTCAAGCGACGGGCACGGTGCCGCCATCAATCACGTACTCCGTGCCCGTAATAGTGGCTGCCAGCGGTGATGCCAGAAACGCAATCAGGTTGGCCACTTCTGCAGGCTTCGAAGGACGGCCAATCGGGATGCCACCCAGCGATTCCATGATGATCTGCTTGCCGCCTGCGTAATCGGTGCCGGCCTGTTGGGCGATTCGCTCGGCCAGCGTAACGGCGGCTTCCGTCTCGATCCAGCCCGGCGACACCCGAACCACACGCACCCCTTTGGGTGACACTTCCTTGGACAAGCTCTTGCTATAGGTGGAGAGCGACGACTTGGCAGCCGCATAAGCCGTGGTCGACTCGGGCAGAGGGAGTTCACGCTGAATGGAGGTCACGTGGATAATCACCCCATCGCCTTGGGCCAGCATGCCGGGCAGCAGGGCGCGATCCAGCCGCACGGCGGGAAACAGGTTGATGTCGAGCTCTCGCTGCCACTCCTCCTCTCCAAGGGCCGCGAAACCGCCACCGGGGGCGGATGAGCCACCCAGGACATGCACGATAATATCCACGCCGCCCAAACGTTCGTTGACCGCATTGGCCACCGTGGCACAGCCTTCGGCCGTCGTCAGGTCAGCGGTTACAAACAGCTCATCGGGCAGGTCAGCGGGGCGAGTACGGGCGGTTGTTAGCACTTGCGCACCTTCTTCGCGAAAGAGTGCCACCGCGGCCGCGCCAACCCCTTTGCTGCCCCCGGTGATCAATACACGTCGCCCGTTCAAGTTCAGGTTCATTAGTGGGTCTCCAATGACTGGATTTGCGACTCGGCAAGCTCAAAAGCGTGATCAAGTTGCACCGGGCTGCCGGGGAAGTTACCGGTCACGGTCGCGGTAACCACCATCGTGTTGCCTTGTTGGGAAACACTGACCGGCTCGACGCGATACTCAATCTTGGCACGGGTGGCGCGCAGCCAGGCTTGAATAGCGGTTTGCCCGCGGTGTGTCTCTCCTTCATCAAACACACAGGCATCTTGGGTAAAGCAATCCGCAATGTGGGTGTCATCCGCACCGTTGCTGATGCTGAAATAAGTGGTGATTGCGTCTGGCAGTGACAAGCTCATGGTGGTCATCTCTTACAAGGTAATGTGAGAGAATATTCTGCCCAGGCTGACGCGTTATCAAGAACGCACAAAAAGGTAAGTGGCTTACCCATGAGAAAGATTTATACGCCCACTACCGCCGCAAGCGATGTGGAAAATGTATTAAAAATGCTGGAAGGGCGCTGGAAGCTCATTATTCTCTTTCATCTGTTCGATGGAAAAGTGCAGCGCTACTCCGATTTCGGAAAACTCATCCCTGACATCTCCCAGAAAATGCTCGCCCAACAGCTGCGCCAACTGGAAGCGGATGGCATTGTGGCCCGAAAGGTCTATCCCCAGGTGCCGCCGAAAGTGGAATACCGCCTTACCGAATGGGGGCAAACGCTCTGCCCGGCGCTGGATGCCTTATTGAAATGGGCAGAGCAGAAGGATCACTTCAACAACCCTGACGAGCAGAACGAACAAAATGATGCCGCCACCCAATGAGAACCGCCTGATGCACTACCGCACCATGACCATCAACGACTATGAAGCCGCCATTGCTCTGTGGAGCGAAAGTGAAGGCGTGCGGCTGCGCGATGCCGATTCACGGGCAGGCATCGAAAAATACCTGCTGCGCAATCCTGGCCTGAGCTTTGTGGCAGAAGTGGAAGGGGAACTGGTGGGCACGATCATGGCGGGCCACGATGGCAAGCGCGGCTATGTTCAGCACTTATCGGTAGCGAATTCTCACCGTCGGTTAGGTATCGCCACACGGCTGGTAAACCTCTGCCTGGAAGCGCTGGAGAGCGAAGGCATCCTGAAATCGCACTTGATGATTCTTCCCGAGAACGAAGCCGCCCAGAAGTTCTGGGCTCATCAAGGCTGGGCCTACCGATCTGATATTTTGCTCTATTCGTTCGTGAATGGAGATAACCATAACGTTTAGTTTTAGTAGCGCTTTATACGTTATGGGGTTGGGTTGACGCACGTGAGACTACACCGGGTCGGTTGGCATGGGGTCGCACAAGGTATTGGCGATTTTTAAGATAAATACTCAATGTTTCTGAACGTGAGCCGATAATGCTAAACGGTGACTAGCAGGATACGTTCTGTATGAACACTTGCAGTTACCGAGATGGCTTCCACCTGCCCAAAGAAAAGTGCTGCGGGCTTCTACGAGATCTTTCCATGCTACTTCTGAATCGAAGCGTCAAACTGCGGCTTGCCGTGAGTTTAGGCGCGTGCATCCTGATGTTAATCGTCGTCGGTACTATCGGTCTCTACAGCCTCAGCAACACCAACGATGCCCTCAATAGAACCTATGAGGGGAACGTGCTCACCTTGGGTAACCTTACTCAGATCAACCAAGCCCTGCTCGGCAACCGGGTGAAAGTAACGGCCGAACAGCGTGATCGGAATCCAGCATCTGCCATTACCACGAAGCAGGAGGTCGCTGAGAACGACGCTATTATCGATGCTGCCTGGAATGATTACTTTCCTGATCGTGTCTCCGATGATCAAGAACGTGCCATCGCTAATGAGTTTATTGCGTCGCTGACCAGTCTTCGCGCCGGTATTGACGACATTAACGCGGCAATGATCGGCAATGATTTCGATGCTGCAAGAGAGATTGCCACCACCACGCTACGCGCAGAATATCCAAAGGTGCTAACGGCGATCCAGGGGCTCATCGACCGTAACAGCACTCAAGCCGCTGCAAATAACCAACAATCCTCAAGTGATTATGTTTGGACGCGCAATTTCGTTATTGGGGTGATGGCGGCGGCTGTCATCTTCGGAATTCTGCTCGCTATATGGTTGATCCGCGGCATCATGACGCCGCTGGGCAAGGCACAAGCACTCGCCAACGCCATGGCTGAAGGAAGGCTTGATAACGAGATTGACGTCACATGCAAAGATGAGTTTGGTGTGATGCTTCGGGCGTTAAAGAGCATGGAAAGCAAGTTCTCGCAGGTGGTCATGTCCGTTCGTCATAACGCCGAGTCTGTGAATGTGGCCGCTGACGAAATCGTGCTAGGCACCGACGATCTTAGCCGCCGTACTCAGGAGCAGGCCTCAAACATCGAAGAGACCGCGGCCTCGATGGATGAAATTACCTCGACCGTGCGTCAGAACGCAGACAATGCTGCCGAAGCCGATAAACTCGTATATGACGTCAGCCAGCAAGCCAACGCCGGGGGGGAGATCGCCGAGCAAGCCGTCAAAGCGATGGAAGACATCAACATCTCAAGCCGTAAGATCTCCGGTATCGTCGGGTTGATCGATCAAATTGCCTTCCAGACCAATTTGCTGGCGCTGAACGCCTCGGTAGAAGCCGCCCGTGCGGGCGAGCAAGGGCGCGGCTTTGCGGTGGTGGCCAACGAAGTGCGCAACCTAGCAGGGCGCAGTGCTGACGCCGCCAAAGACATCAAAAAGCTCGTCGAAGAGAGTATCGGCCAAGTGGACACCGGCTCAAACCTGGTCAACCAAGCAGGTAAGTCGCTTGAAGGTATCGTTCATGGCGTTAAGCGTGTCTCGGTGTTG
This sequence comes from Vreelandella titanicae, assembly GCF_014697095.1. Classification (NCBI taxonomy): domain Bacteria; kingdom Pseudomonadati; phylum Pseudomonadota; class Gammaproteobacteria; order Oceanospirillales; family Halomonadaceae; genus Vreelandella; species Vreelandella titanicae. The sequence continues at coordinate 2,731,793 of NZ_CP059082.1, forward strand.
ATGGGTGAGATTGCCACCGCCAGCCGCGAGCAGGCCCAGGGTATCGATCAGGTCAACACCGCCGTCTCGCAAATGGACAGTGTCACCCAGCAGAACGCGAGTCTGGTGGAAGAGTCCAGCTCGGCGGGGCGTTCACTGCAAAGCCAAGCAGAGGCGTTGTTGAACGAGGTGTCGTTCTTTAGAGGAGCGACCAATGGCCAAAACCAACGCGCGCTACCCGCTACGCCAAGACCGCGCGACAGCCAGCCTCGGGCTAGTAAAGGCTTGCCGACTCATGTTCTCGGTAGTAAAAAAGAGACCGAAGAATGGGCATCTTTCTAAACGCCTGAAGCAACCATGAAGCGCCCAGCCAGGGCGCTTTTTTGTGAGCCGAAAGCCTCCGCAAGAAAATTCTGAGCCTACCGATCTGATATTTTCTTTACTCGTTTGTTAATGGGGATAATTCAAATATCTAGACCAGGACTGTCATAACCTTGTTGGTTCGCCGTCATTATTTGTATGATGGTACGTCTTTCCACGTTAAGCAGAGGTAGTTGTCCAATGAGCCATTGATGCCCGCCGTTGCAATAACGGCCAGTCTCCATTAGCCCCTAAAGCAGGGGGAGTACTTGGCATCGCTGGAATCAACTATGACCACTACCCATCTCACCTTAAAAGGTGTCTCCTACGTTTTGCAGGATGGCAGACCGCTTTTCACCGACCTTCACGAGCAGTTCGACACACGCCCCACGGGGCTGGTGGGTCGCAATGGTGTGGGTAAAACAGTTTTAGCCCAAATTCTCGCGGGTCTGTTGCAACCAACCGCTGGCTATTGTCACTGCCCCAATAGCGTGCATTACCTTGCCCAGCAAGTGGCCCAGTCGAAGGGGGCTTCTGTCGCCGATCTCGCAGGCATTCGAACAACCCTGGACGCATTGGCGCGCATTGAAGCTGGCAGCACCGCACCAGAGGATTTTGAAGCAGTCGATGACCGCTGGGATATGCCCCAGCGGTTTCGCCATGAACTTGAACGCAACGGTTTGGGCTATCTTGAAGTCACAACACCGGCCAACACACTGAGCGGTGGGGAAGCCATGCGGGTTGCCTTAATGGGCGCCATGCTCTCGAATGCTGATTTCCTGATTCTTGATGAGCCAAGCAACCATCTCGACCGACCAAACCGCCAAGCACTCATTGAACAACTGCAACGCTGGCCGCGTGGGCTGATTGTGGTAAGTCATGACCGGCAATTGCTGGAAGCCATGGAGCGTATCGTAGAACTGACCCCCTCAGGGCTGCACAGTTATGGCGGCAACTACACCTTCTATGCAGAGGCGAAAGCACACGAGCAGCAAAATGCGATTGACCAACTCAATAGACACAAGCTAGAGCGCCAACGCCAAGAAAGGGCGATGCGTAAGCAGCGTGAACGCCAGGAGAAACGGCAGGCCCGCGGAAATCGGCAGGGCAAGGAAGCCAACCAGGCCAAGATACTGCTGGATGGTCAGAAAGAGCGCAGCGAGAACTCCACCGGCGCATTGCGCCAAAAGCAGGCAGCCAGCCGTGATCAGCTTAACCAGCGCGTGCGGGAAGCGGCAAAGCAGGTTGAAAACGAAGCGCACATCACCCTGCATGGGATACCCGTTAATCAGGCCACAAAGCGCAGTTTGGCAGAATTGGAGAGGGTAGAGCTACCGTTCGTCATGGGAGCCACTCGTCACATTCGCCTACAGCTGAGAGGGCAACAGCGCATAGGGGTTGTCGGCCCCAACGGCTGCGGTAAATCCACGCTGCTTCGTGTGCTTGCAGGTCAAATTGAGCCATTATCCGGAACCTGCAAAGTAACCTCTAAAAGCGTCTATCTCGACCAGCGACTAGCGAATCTTGAGCCGGATAAAACTGTGCTCGAACAGTTGCAAATGGCTAACCGCTCAACGACGGAAGGCGAGTTGCGTATGCTACTGGCCCAACTAGGCCTGGACGCGCAGAAGATCACCACACCCAGCGGACTATTAAGCGGAGGTGAACGTCTGAAAGGAGCACTGGCCTGCCTCCTCTACGCCGACTCGCCACCGCAACTATTGCTGCTGGATGAGCCAAATAACCACCTCGACCTGCCATCGGCACAAGCGCTGGAAACGCTGTTGCGCAGTTACCAAGGCGCGTTAGTAGTGGTATCCCATGATGATGCGTTTCTGGAAAACCTCGCCCTGACAGACCGCCTGCTGGCAACCGAACAAGGGTGGCATTTGGAGCCTCAATCCAGCTGAGCTTCTATTGCTGTCTTGTCGATCACCGACCAGACTTCCTGAATCTTATTATCACGGAAGAGGTAGAACGCGTTCTCGCAAAACGTCACTTTTTTGCCGTCCACCGCAAGGCCGAGGAAGCTACCTTTGGGTGTGACATCGAATCGCAACCTGCACGCGACATAGGGTGGATCAACGGTCAAAAGCTCAATGTTGAAGTGAAGATCTGGTATCTGTTCATAATCGGCTTCCAGCATGGCGCGATAGCCATCAACGCCTAGGCGCCTGCTGTTGTGGTGGACATCGTTATGCACGAACTGGTCAAGGTTCGTCCAGTTCTGATTATTGAGGCAGGTGATGTAATCACGGTATGTCGCTTCCAGGTCACGTTTGTTCATCCTGGTTCTCCTTTCATGGGCTGGCGTGAAGGCATTCGCCAAGGGTACACAGGCTCAGTATCATAAGCAGCCTAAACCAAGCCACAAAAGTCATCATTCATGTCGTGCCCACCTTGCCCCCATTGCCAATCCGAATTTGTCTATCAGGATCAAAGCCTGTTCATCTGCCCCGAGTGCGCCCACGAATGGAACCCTTCTGAGACTGAGGTGGAAGACACCGTGACGGTAAAAGATGCCCATGGCACGCTGTTAGCGGAAGGCGATAAGGTAACGATGATCAAAGACCTCAAGGTCAAAGGCAGCTCACTGGTACTCAAGGTGGGCACCAAAGCCGTTATCAAGCGGCTCTTGGATAGCAAGGATCACCAACTGGACTGCAAGGTCGACGGCGTCGGCGACATGATGGTGACCGCCCATTTTGTGAAGAAGGCCTGACTAAAATCTGAACTTACATGACAACCGTGCCGCCGATGACTGCTAGCCGACATTACCGCTGGATCATTTTGCTGATAGCCACCCTGGCTCAAGCAGCGGCATGCTTTTTCGTTCAAGGCATCGGCGCCATCAGCGTTTATATACAGGCAGATATGGCGCTCTCTGCATTTCAGATTGGGACGCTGGTCTCGGCGGCTCAGCTGGTGCCGTTGGTTGGGCTGTTGGTTGCTGGAGAGTTGCTAGACAGATTCAGTGAGCGTTTGGTGGTGGGAGTGGGAACCCTCGTTGTGGGCATTGCGCTTAGCGCTGCCGTGCTGGCAGAGAGTTACTGGGCCATGCTGCTGTTTTTGGTCATCGTAGGGGCAGGCTACAGTACCGCCCAACCCGGCGGTAGCAAATCGGTAGCTGCTTGGTTTGATAAATCCCAGCGCGGCTTTGCCATGGGGATTCGTCAGGCGGGATTGCCGCTGGGTGGTGCGCTGGCGGCGATTATACTGCCAACAGTTGCGATCACCTGGGGGTGGCGCGCCTCTTTTCTGGTGGGTGGGCTGATTGCGATCTTCGGGGCGTTGGTCTTTATGCTCTTTTACCGTGCCCCGGGTGGCGTGGTGCCGGTTGCAAGAGCCTCTGAAGGTAGCGTAAAAAAAGTCGTCTTATCGCGACTGGCGATGATTCGTGAGCCGGCCATGAAACAGATCATGGCGTCCGGTATTAGTTTGATCTCGGTTCAGTACGGCATTTTGATTTTTACCGTGCTCTATCTGCATAGTCGTTTGCAGATGGAGGTACTGCAGGCGGCGACGTTGCTATTCGTAGCCCAGGGGGCTGGGATAGCCGGGCGTATTTTGTTGGCGGCCTGGAGTGATCGCTGTCGCTCGCGCTATTTCCCGGTCATGGTGTGCATGGTGGCGGTGATAGTAGGGCTGCTGGTATTGGTTTGGCTGCCGCTTCACTCAACGCTCATGCTGAGCGGTTTGATGGCTTGGTTGGGCTTTTTTGGTTTTGGTTGGTACGGCCCTTGGGTAGCTTATGTGGCTGAGTCTGCACCTGCTGATAAAACCGGTTTTGTACTGGGATTGGCTATGGCGATTAACCAACTGGCGATTGTATCGATACCACCACTCCTTGGGTGGCTGTTAGATATAAGTGACAGTTTTATGCTCGGCTGGAGTCTGCTGATCGCCATGACGTTATTGGGGCTATTAATGACCATCCAGCGGCAAGGAGAAAATAATGAAAGCCATCGTGTTTGACGTATTTGGCACTATTGTTGATTGGCGCTCCAGTTTGATTCATCAGTTCAATGAGCTAGAGAAAGAGTTGGGGATTGAACTGCCTAGTGAAGTGCTGGCTGATCAATGGCGTCAGCTTTATGCGCCTTCCATGGACAGGGTACGCAGAGGGGAAATCCCCTGGACGGTATTAGATGATCTGCATCGAGAAAGCTTAGTCAAACTACTCAATCAACATGGGATTGCGCTAGACGAAGCGACCATTGATCGCGTCAATTACTTTTGGCACCAATTAGAGCCCTGGTCCGATGTCCCACATGGCCTACAGCGCTTGAAAGAGCACACCATCATCGCAACGCTGACCAATGGTAATGTCTCATTAATGGTCGATGTTGCCCGTCACGCCAAGCTACCGTGGGATATGATTTTTTGCGCCGAGTTATTCGAGCACTACAAACCTGATTCGGAGGTTTATTTAGGAGCTTGCCGTCTGCTACGCCTACCGCCTGAAGAGGTAATGCTGTGTGCGGCGCATAATGCTGACCTGCGTGCTGCCCGTGCATTAGGAATGAAAACAGCGTTTATACCCCGACGCACAGAATATGGCCCTCAACAGAGCAAAGATTTAGAAGCAGAGGAAGCATGGGATTTTGTGGCTGAAGACCTCGTCGCGTTGAGCGAGCGGCTAATAGAGTGAGCCAACAATAAGTAGCGTAAGCGCAGGGCAGGGGTTAGTACTATTAAGGCCCTGCATCCACCATTGCATCACGAAACGTTTCAGCGAAGCTTGCCAGGGCGGGTATCCAGGTTTCCGATTCGGAGGCGACAAAATTGGTATCGACCTTGGCGATGTATTTGCAGAGAATGGCATAAACCGCAACACTCTCGGTAACCTAGGGTATCCTCCAGCAGCATTTTCTACGTACCTAAAAAAGGTAGTCACCATGTCAGCTACGATGAGCAAAGACGACGCGCACAAGCTAATTGAGCAACTTCCCGTGAATGCCACGTGGGAAGACCTTATGCATGAGATCTACGTTCGGGAGACCATCGAAAAGGGCATGGCAGATAGCCAAGCGGGTAACATTACGAGTGTGGCGGATATTCGCAAGAAATACGGCTTGCCTGAATGAATGTGTTTTGGACAGCAACAGCAGAAGCCCATTTGGACGCGATTTATGCTTATATCGCGCAGGACTCAGAAGCTTATGCGTTGAGCACCGTTGATAAAATCACCCGAAGGTCACAACAGATTGGTGATTTCCCCGCTTCAGGACGTAAGGTGCCGGAGTACGATATCGCTCAAATAAGGGAAGTCTTGTGTGGCGCTTACCGCATTATTTACTACATCAAACCAGATCAAATTGACGTTCTCGCCGTTTTACACGCATCTATGAACCGACTGAAAAGCGAATAGGGCAACGTTATAGCGTAGTGTCGACGCCCACCTCACGACGCAGTCAACTGAGGCTCACCGACCACCACCGCATCACGCAACGTCTCAGCGAAGCTTGCCAGGGCGGGTGTCCAGGACTCTGGTTCGCAAAATAGGTAGCGATCATGGCGATGGACGTGGACAACTCCAGGGTGGGAATCCCACCCCGGTGTTGGTGGGCTGCGACTGTCCTATACCAATGGATATGATTAGACTGTTCAGTCGTGGCACTTTCAAGGAATAGGCCATCATAAGTTCAGCGAGATACTGGTGCTTGTTGGCCGTGATGCAAATTATCGCCACTCCCAGTTTTTCACCTCTGCCATTCTGCCTTCTGAGCAGCCTGAACCGACGGTCGTTCACCCACACGTGATACATAATTTGTCAGCGTCGGCCAATGACCCAGGTCAATGTCGAAAAACCGACACCAACCTAACACTGTGAATAGATAGGCATCCGCGACAGAAAAGTTTTTGCCCATCAGGTAAGCGTTGTACTCAAGAACACTGTCGAGATAGTCAAAGCGCTTGAAGGACTTATCGTGAAACACACGCTTGGCCTCTTCGGCCAGGCTGGTGTTAAACAGTGGCGCTAATCCAGCGTGAATCTCGCTATTAATGAAAGCCAGCCACTCTTGAAGACGAACTCTCCCCCAGCTTCCTAGTGGTGGAGCAAGGTTCGCTTCCGGCGATAGATCAGCTAGGTACTGGAGTATGGCAGGCCCCTCGGTCAGGATCTGCCCATCCTTTAGCTCCAAAGCCGCTACATAGCCCTTGGGATTGATGGTGAGGAAGTCTCGGCCATCCTCTGTTGTTTTTGTTTGGTTGTCGACACGCACTAACGTGAAAGGCAGCGCCAATTCACGCAGGACAATATGAGGCGATAACGAACAGGTATCGGGGGCGTAATACAGCTTCATGGGATTCCTTTATAGTGATAAAAAAGAGATTAGCTACCGCTAACAATTCAAAAGTGTGCAGATCCTTTTAATCACCGTAAAATTAATATCTCACGAGTTAGCCATTAGCTGAGCTACTGACATGATGAATCTCTCCCATTGGCGCTTGATTGTCGCCATCGCGGACACTGGCACTATCACACGAGGTGCCGAGCGTGTTGGCATGACTCAATCCGGCGCCAGCCAGGCGCTCGCACAAATGGAGGAAACGCTGGGGGCACCGCTATTTGCCCGTTCGCGACGAGACGTCAGCATGACGGCCTTTGGAGATGCGGTTGTCGAGCACGCGCGTGGTATGTTGGCGAGCCTCAACGCGATTGGTGGTTTGGCCGATGAGCAGAAAGGTATAGGGAGTGGCCGTCTTCGATTAGCTAGTTTCCCGTCTGTAATCTCGACTCGTCTCCCTGCACTGCTCGGCTCCTTTCGACAGCGCCATCCCGGTATCGACATCGTCGCTCTGGAAGGTACCGATGAAGAAGTCGAGACATGGTTAGCTAGTGGCGCCATCGACCTTGGCGTGGTGCTGAATCCTACGCCGGAACGCCAAGCCTTGATACTCGGCTGCGATGCTTGGGTAGCCGTGGTGCCAACGGCTCACCCCATGGCGCGCCGTGCATCCGCACGAGGTGTCGACTTTGCAGAACTCGCTACCCAGCCGTTCATTCTCGCAACGGGGGGCTGCGCGGTGAATGCCCAGCATTTGGCTCAAGAGAGGGGAGTAGCGTTGAGCAATATCCGTGTGACGGTACGTGACTGGGTCAGTGCCTGTGTACTGGTTCGTGGAGGAATGGGAGTCGCCATCGTGCCGGAATCAACACTACCCGAAGATCAGCGTGGTTTACGCGTGTTATCGCTGACACAGCCGATTTATCGAAGGTTTGGGCTCGTCCCTGCAACGGCCACACCGGTCTTGAAACTTGTCGAGACTTTCTGGCAACACGTAGCAAATCACAAAACGCCACCATAGGATACCCACTTCACGACACAGTAAGCTGAGGCTCATCCACCACCACCGCGTCACGCAACGTTTCAGCGAAGCTTGCCAGGGCGGGTGTCCAGGACTCTGGTTCGGGGGCGACAAAATAGGTATCGACATTGGCGATGGACGTGGGCAGTTCCAGCGTATGAATCCCGAACCGGTGCTGGTGGGCTTCAACCGTCCCACGGGGTAGCACCGTGTAACCCATCCCGGCAGCAACGCAGCCAAGCATCGCGTCCAGGGAGCCGAACTCAAAAATCCGGCCTGCATTGACGCCGTAGGAAGCCAGCAACAGCTCAATACGCTGGCGGTAGCTGCACCCCTGGCGAAACGCCAAGAAAGCAGACGTCAGCAGTTCTTGTGAAGAGGGCATTCTCGTCATAGGTGTTGAGCCGACTAAGACAAGCTGCTCGCTAAATGCTTTGAGCAAGTGGTAGCGGCCATGCTCGAGTCGCCCGGCCACGAAGACACAGTCCACCTGCCCGTTAAGCAACAACTCGACCAGCTCAGCCGTGGGCCCGGTCTTTATCTGGATATCAACGTCAGGCTGCGCTGCGTGGTACGCCGCCAGTATCGGCGGAAGGCGCAACGCCGTCGTGGTCTCCATGGCGCCTATACGCAGCCGCCCACACGCCTTCTCTTGGCCTTTGAACAGCGATACCGCTTCGTCGTGGGCTGTCAGCATGCGCTCGGCGTACTCCACCAGCGCCGATCCGGCACTCGTAGGGCGAACGTGTCCTGCACGGTGAATCAGCTGTACGCCTAACTCTTCCTCAAGTTTCTTGATGTGGGCCGTCACATTGGATTGCACCGTGTGCAGCTGCTTAGCCGCCGTCACGAAGCTGCCGGTTTCGGCTACGGCCATGAATAGTCGAAGTGATTTCAATTGCACGCGCCATCTCCCTGTCAGGCTATCTTTAAACAAGATAGTAGCGATCAAAACTAATCGTTTCTAGAAATAGTTCCTCGCGCGTAGTCTGACTGTGCACTAACGCGCTGCCCACCTTGCCCGAAAGGCGGCACGAAAAGGACACAACATGATGAATCGATCACTCACTACTCACGATCTGCCCGCCCTGATGACAGGGATAATGGCGACCCTGGCGGGGATTGGCATTGCGCGCTTCGCCTATACGCCGCTATTGCCTGCGATTATTCAAGAGGGTTGGTTTACCGCGAGCCAAGGCGCCTACCTGGGGGCCGCCAACCTGCTGGGGTATTTTATCGGTGCACTCGTAGCTCACTCGCTGAGTGAGCGCTTTTCTCCTCGCTTGGTGATGGCCGCAAGCTTTGCGGGTATCGCGCTAAGCTTTGTGCTCTGCGCCGGGGCAGGTGGTTTCCTCTGGTTCTTCTTCTGGCGGTTGGTGTCGGGCATTGCCGGGGCCATCTTAATGGTCGTTGGTCCCTCGCTGGCGTTGGCGGCCACACCACCTGAAAGGCGAACGCGTGTTGGTGCCATGGTGTTTACCGGTATTGGCTTTGGGGCACTGCTTTCGGCCTTCATCGTACCGTTACTTCTTGGGTTAAGCCTGACAGTCACCTGGGGCACGCTGGGGCTGCTCTGTATTGCCGCTGGCCTTTTGTGCGACTATTTTTTGCAACAACAGGGAGTAGCGCACTTAACCTCACCCATAACGGCTAGCTCGGTGGGTAATAGTTCCACAGGGTATGCGGGTGTAAAGGTCGTTGTGCTGCTTGTCATTGGCGCTTATGCCCTGGATGCAATTGGCTTTGTGCCCCATACCGTGTTCTGGGTGGACTATCTCGCCAGGGAAAACGCTCTGGGTAACCAAGCGGCTTCCCTGCAGTGGGGAATCTTCGGGTTGGGCGCCTTGTGTGGGCCGTTCATGGTAGGCGCACTGGCGCAGCGAGTGGGCTGGCAGGGGGGCTTGATGATCGCCTTTGCGGCGAAGGCCGCCGCTGTCTTGCTGCCGGTGTTCTCGCTTGCACTGCTCAGCCAGTCGGTTTCCTCCTTCATGGTAGGGGCAATGATCCCCGGTATTGTGGCACTCACTTCTGGCCGCCTTGCTGAGTTGGTAGGGCCAACCGCCCACAAGAAGCTCTGGGGGCAAGCCACCGCCGCCTTTGCAGCCGCCCAGGCGGTGGCGGGCTATGCCATGTCGGCGCTTTATGGCGCTTGGGGCAGCTACACGCCACTGTTTGCCATCAGCGGCCTCATCCTCGTCGCTGGCTTTTTGCTGGTGCTGCTTAGCCGTGGCGTACAGCAGCGTCACTCGCATCTTTCTGCCCAGCAACCTACACAGCAATCTTCAAACCAAGGGAGGCAATAATGGAACTCTACCTAAACGCAACCTCGCCCTATGCGCGCCTAGTGCGCATCGTATTACTGGAAAAAGGCCTGATGGACGCCGTGACGCTAAAGTGGTGCGACCCCTGGGCAGATGATGTAGATCTGTTAAAAGCCAACCCCGCCGGGCGTATTCCCGTGCTGGTAACGGAGGAGGGCACCACGCTAAGCGAATCAATGCTGATTGCCGTTTACCTGGATAGCGTTAGCCCCAACAAGCCGATGATTCCCAAGGCTGGTTTAGGTGAGGTGCTGCACCTGGCGGGGTTGGGTCAAAACCTGATGGATGCCGCGTTCAATACCGTGATTGCCAGAAAGCATTACGGCAATGGAATTGATGATAGCGAGCTGGGGCAGAGGCGTTCGCGGGCCATTCAGCGGCTCTTAAAGCAGCTGGACGGTGAGCTTGGCGAAATACAACAGACCTCAACTATCAATCTGGGTCACATTGCCACCTCAGTGGCGCTGGATTATCTCGCCTTTAGGCTGCCAGAGGTGAACTGGAAAAAAGACTACCCGCTGCTTCTGGCATGGCACGCTAGCGTTACTGCGCGAGAGAGCTTTCAGCAGACGGCTTTCTGTTAGGACTTTCTATTAGGAGAAGTGGGGGAGAAAGCGAGCTCAGTGCTGGATCTCAGCCCGCAACTTTTCCACTTCTTCAACCGGCAGTTCTTCAATATCTGCGATCATTTGATCATCCATTTCGGTGCGAGCGATCAGCTTTCGGGCCGCGTTGCGTTTGCCTTCCAAGGCACGTTGCTCGGCTTCCTGACGCCCTTCCAGACGCCCTTCCTGACGCTCTTTTTGCACCAGATTTTCTAAGTTTTCTGCCAACATGTCTTTATCCTCCACCAAACTGTTGAGCCGCTCTAGATTAACTTCTGCACCAAGCCGCTGCAGATGACGTTTAATCCAGCGCGTGATGACCTTATCAATGCGTTCTTTGTTCGGATCCGCTTTGATAATGGCCACAATACGATCAACGGCTAGTTGCAGGGCTTCCCAACTCTCACCGGCGTTTTCGACGCTGAACACACCGCTTAATGGTGTCTGAACTAAGCCTAGCTGTTCATCAGTATAGCGCCCTTCATCGACTAGGTAATAGCGTAGGTGGGGCTGATAAATCTGAAGAAAGTCGGGCGGTTCTGGGGTGATCATCTCGAAGATATCTAGCGGTGCCGTCCATCGCTCTGAGCCGTTATACAACACGACAGGGAGCACGGGCGGCAACCCTTGGCTGGGCGTGATGATCTTCTGTTTGAATAGTTCGCTATAGAAACAGGCGACGTAGTGCAGTAGTCGAATGGGCATAGTGCGATCCACCGAGGACTGAAATTCCAGCAGAATATACAGAAATACTCGTTGGGTGAGGCCTTTCCATTTCACTTCAACCGACCACACCACATCTTCAATCTTCTCTTCAAAAAGCGGCGTAATGTAGTTGCCGCTGTGGCTCTTTAGGGTGGAGAAATCCATCAGCTTAGCAATCTCAGCAGGCGTAAAGCCTTCGATCAACTGTTGCACGAATTCGGGGTAGCTAAACAGCTCCTTGTAGCCGGTATCATGATGTTTGTGAATGGTGCCCACCATGAGTGCTCCTTATTCAATGTGCCTAAGCGAGTGCATCGCAAAAAACAATATACCTAAGAATAAATAGCGGGGCTTGGCAAGCAACTGTTGTCGGGTTGGCGTTAGACACTGCCTGCATTTGATATATCCAGCCCTTATCACCCATGCCAGACTGCATATTCAAAATAAGAATATCAAAAATTTCTTTTATACTTTTTAGTAAATTAAGGATGCACTAAAATGGTGCCCTTTCTGAGCCAGGCCGCTGGACGCCTGGCGCCGTGTTAGGCCAAAGATAGGGATATCACCATGAGTGAGCCAGCAAGTGATCAAGAGGGGGCGCACTTCAAGCGCAGTATGCAGACGCGCCATTTGGTGATGCTCTCGTTGGGCGGCGTGATTGGCACCGGGCTGTTTTTGAGTTCCGGTTATACCGTGCAGCAGGCCGGGCCTATTGGGGCAGTGTTGGCCTATCTGGTAGGTGGCATTGTTGCTTGGCTGGTGATGATGTGCCTGGGCGAGCTGGCGGTGCATATGCCGAATTCAGGCGCCTTCAGTGCGCATGCCAGCCGCTATATCGGCCCAGGAACCGGCTATATGGTGGCCTGGATGTACTGGCTCACCTGGACGGTGGCGCTAGGGTCAGAGTTCACCGCGGCGGCGGTCTTTATGGGGCGCTGGTTTCCCGATATCCCCGGCTGGTACTGGAGCGGCATGTTTGCGGCGATTGTTTTTGGCGTTAATGCGTTTACCTCACGCTTCTTTGCCGAATCTGAATTCTGGCTCTCATTGATCAAAGTGATCGCGGTGGTGGTGTTTGTGCTGGTGGGCGCCGTGGCGATTATTGGCTGGGTGCCGTTGCATGATGCCGCTGGCGCTGAGGTCGCCTCACCGGGGCTATCGGCACTATGGGGAGAGAGCGCCATGCCGCCCAACCTGATGGCCATTGGTACCGCCTTACTGGCTGTGATGTTTGCCTTTTCCGGCACCGAGCTGATTGGGATCGCCGCCGGAGAAACGGTAGACCCGGCCCGCAATGTGCCCAAAGCGATCCGCGCGACCCTGTGGCGATTGATCCTGTTTTTCGTCGGCACCATCGTCGTGATTGCGGCGCTGTTACCTCAGGATCAAGCCGGGCTCAGTCAAAGCCCCTTCGTGGCTGTATTCCAACGCCTTGGCGTACCGGGTGCAGCCGATATCATGAATTTTGTGATCATCACCGCGCTGCTTTCGGCGGCCAATTCCGGTCTTTATGCCTCGTCGCGCATGCTATGGACGCTCGCTGACCAGGGCACCTTGCCCAAGTCGCTTGGCCGCCTCAACAAGCGTGGCATTCCGATGAATGCCCTGCTACTCAGCATGGTCGGCGGCCTGGGCGCGCTGTTCTCCAGCGTGTATGCCCCTGAAACTGTCTATCTGGTGCTGGTCTCGATTTCCGGTTTGGCCGTGGTGGTGGTCTGGATGGCGATTGCGCTTAGCCAGTTTAACTTCCGGCGCCACTACCTGCGTGAAGGCGGGCAACTGAAGGATCTGGTTTATCGCACGCCGTTCTACCCCTGGGTGCCGATTATTGCCTTTGCAGCCTGTCTGGCCGCGTGCATTGGCATTGCCTTCGACCCGCATCAACGCGTGGCGCTCTATTTCGGTGTGCCTTTCATTGGCCTGTGCTACCTGGTGCACTATGTGCGCCACCGCTCGGCCTCCCAACGTTCTGAACCTTCGCCCGACGCCGTTGAGGAAAACACCGTATGAATGAGTTGAACCCGATCAAAGCCCTGTTGGCCGACGTACCCTTTATGGTCATCGACGGCGCCATGGCCACCGAGCTGGAAGCGCTCGGCTGTGACCTCAATGACGCCCTCTGGTCGGCGCGCTTGTTGACGCAAGCCCCGGAGAAGATTCGTCAGGTGCATCAGGCCTACTTTGAAGCCGGTGCCGACTGTGCGATTACCGCCAGCTATCAAGCCACGGTGCCCGGTTTTATGCAGGCGGGGATGACGGCGGAAGAGGCGCGGGCGCTGATTCAGTTATCGGTCACCCTGGCGCAGCAGGCGCGGGATGCGGTCTGGCAGCCCGACCAAACCGACCGCCCCAAACCGCTGGTAGCCGCATCCGTTGGCCCTTATGGCGCATATCTGGCGGACGGCAGTGAGTACCGAGGTGGCTATGACCTGGATCGCGCCGGGCTGGTTGAGTTTCACCGTGAGCGGTTTGAACTCCTGCTGGCGGCGGGGGCGGAGCTACTCGCCGCTGAAACCTTGCCCTCCTTGGAGGAAGCGCTGGCGATCACCGATTTACTAGCCGAGCATCCAGGTGCCCAAGCCTGGATAACCTTCTCGGCGAAGGATGGCCAACATATCAGCGATGGCACGCCGATCGCAGAATGTGCGAGGGCCCTGGCCAACTGCCCAGGCGTAGCGGCGATTGGTGTGAACTGCACGGCGTTGGCCCATATCAAATCGCTGATTCAGGCGATCCGGCGTCAGTGCGATCTGCCTATATTGGTCTACCCCAACTCTGGGGAAGTCTACAACGCAGTGACCAAAACCTGGCACCCGGCCCAATGCGATCATACAGCTGCGGATATTTCCGGGCTGGCTCAAGGGGTTGAGCATTGGCTTGCAGCAGGCGCGTCAGGCATTGGCGGTTGCTGCCGGACGACACCGGAAGATATTCAAGCGCTGGCTGAGTGGCGGAGGTCGCGCTAGGTTATTTAGGCTTTAATGCTGATTCTCTGCCCGAAACTTTTCTATTTCTTTGAAGGGCAACTCTACGGCGGACATCTCTTCGATGTCCCCCATAATCTGACTATCGATTTTTATAGTGTCGACTGACAAAATTGAGCGCTACTGGAGGAATCGCTCGTTTTCAGTGCTTATCTTCGAGACGCAGCTTAGCGATATCGTCAACCGATAACCCCGTTGCCTGAGCAATCTGCTCATCAGTAAGCACACCAAACGCTAACAGATGGCGAACAGTATCGCGCTTGCTTTCCAAAGCCCGTTTCTCGGCTTCCTGAAGCCCCTCCTGGCGTCCTTCCTGACGCTCTTTTTGCACCAGATTTTCTAAGTTTTCTGCCAACATATCTTTATCCTCCACCAAACTGTTGAGCTGCTCCAGATTCACCTCTGCCCCAAGACGTTGCAGGTGGCGCTTGATCCAACGTGTAATGACCTTATCAATGCGCTCTTTGTTCGGATCCGCTTGAATGATGGCCACAATACGATCAACGGCTCGCTGCAAGGTTTCCCAACTCTCCCCTGCGTTTTCGACGCTGAACACGCCGCTTAACGGTGTCTGAACCAAGCCTAGCTGTTTATCAGTATAGCGCCCTTCATCGACCAGGTAATAGCGTAGGTGGGGCTGATAAATCTGTAGAAAGTCGGGCGGTTCCGGGGTGATCATCTCGAAGATGTCTAACGGAGCCGTCCAGCGCTCCGAGCCGTTATACAACACCACCGGAAACACGGGTGGCAAGCCTTGGCCGGGCGTGATGACCTTCTGCTTGAGTAGCTCACTATAGAAACAAGCAGCATAGTGCAGCAGCCGAATGGGCATGGTGCGATCCACCGAGGATTGAAACTCCAACAAGATGTACAGGTACACCTCTTGGGTGACGCCTTCCCAGGTCACTTCAACCGACCACACCACATCCTCAATCTTCTCTTCAAACAGCGGAGTAATGTAGTTGCCGCTATGGCTCTTCAGCGTGGAGAAATCCATTAGCTTGGCGATCTCTGCGGGCGCAAAGCCTTCGATCAACTGCTGCACAAACTCGGGGTAGCTAAACAACTCCTTGTAGCCGGTATCGTGGTATTTGTGGACGGTGTCCGCCATGCGCGCACTCCTTGTTCAAAGTCCATATCTTACCAAAGTGCACGGATCTCTGTATTTGGCATGGGATAAAGGTGTCATAGGTTACTCCAGCCACCAGTGATACTCTTCTCAATATCAGCTTCTATGCCCACGAAAGCGATTCAGAGTCGATATTGGTACTGACCCTTAAAAAATTCTATCCGACAGCCTGTATTCTCCGCTCACCATACTCTCTTAAATGCTTAAAAATGAATGGGAAAACAGTGGGCCCTTTATGGCGTACGTGCCAGACATCAAGACTATCCCAAAACCATTCGGGTACGGCATCTGATCCGGCGTCTGCGCGATAGATGTGATTGAAATTATCTTGCTTTCTTGCGGGTGATCCAACTGAACCTGCTGCATATAAGCCTGATTCGCGATCAATCCAGATTCCTGTTGTAGCTTGAAATACACCTCGTTCCCAGGAGGCAAAGGGTGCTTTAAGGCGGTATCCCTGCTCGGCCAAAAAGTTATGGAAATCTTGTTTTTCTTTGCTCTTGTAATCAATCCCAATCAGATTTTGAGCGGCTACAGTCTCTTTACTGTTCGAGATGATCTCTGCGAGTCCATGAACTAGCTTGCTACCAGGATTTTGATCACAATACTGGGCAATGAGTTCAGAGGGAATGCCGCTCGATAGCGTGCTGTCAATTTCCTGAACCCACTTATGTATCTGCTTCTCGTTCGGTAGACAAATCGCGTTAGTGTCGGCGGCAATGATGACTTTGCCTTGGTCTGGCCAGTAGATGAGATCGGCACGATCATATCCTTCAAAAATCTGCCGTTGTTGTTTATCATCAAGATCCATCCATAGCTCCTCCCTTACCGCGTCTGGGAGGCTGTCGAATATTAACCGGTCACCATCTTTTTGGCAGTAATACATCGGCCAAACAGCCTTGGGCGAAAATTTCTCTTGTTGCGGCCTAATAGAGGTGATAAACCAAGCTTCGTTTGGAAGTTCTGGGTAGTCTAGCACCAGGGTTCTTTCTTTCACTTCCATCTTGATCAGGAGCTCTTTGACCAGAACCTGAACGACATGTGATTTACTTTCCCCTTGAAGTCGCTCAGGATAACAGGATTGTATAACTGAATCGGGGTACTGTCGGCGTGTTACCAAATAAGGATCAACGTCCCGGTTCTCGTAACTGTCTTTGTTATTCACTACGAGAATGTTCAGCTCATCGGGTTCGATCTCATCAGTGAGCACTGATTGAATTCCTAGACGGCTAAGTTCCGAAGCCAGCCGCCGTCCTGCATCTGCATCTGCATCATTACAACGGTTAGTGATACAGATGGGATATTGCCTCATCCAATTATTCAGTGTGATGTAGGCGTTGTTGACTTGCCGGGGATTAACTTGCTTGTGAACGTTCGGGGAGATTGATTCCTGACTAAAATCGATTGTGCTGCCATAGGCTCTTTTAAGGTCATCCAGGAACATGGACAAAACACCGAGCCTTGTTTGGTAGTAGGATTCCAAAGTAGGCTGCCCTTGTAGATCTATTGCTGAGACGCGATTTTTCTTTTTTGTAGTCGGAGCTCTCTTAACGTAGGCGCCTCCAGTGTTTTTGTGCAATTCCTGGCCTAGAATATCCAGATCATATCGTGACAGTTTGGCAATCTTTTTTTGTAACGTCCCCCCTTCATTTTCGTACATTTTGGTGGGTGTAAAAGTGGTTGTCTGGATATCTAAATACCAGCGCTTTGCAATTGGACTCCACTTGGGGTCGATGCGAACTGCGGTAATTACATTCCATTTGGCAGCGAATAGTCGCCGTCTGATGACGTAGTAAAGGCCATCTGCTTCGAAGCGTGCTGGTTTGTTGTCTGGCTCTAAAACTCTAGGAATAGCTCTGACAAGAAGCGCACGTAAAGCCCACTGTGGTATTTTATCTAGCGGTTCTGACCTGACGGCTAGTGCGTAGTCATTGAGGTGAATTTCTTGATCTACAGGCAGTAACACCAAGAATCGCGACTCCTTTCCGTCCTTTATTATTGAAAGTACTGGCCCCGAGCTATAGATATTCTTGGGAAGGTTCGGGAAACGGATCTCCCTCTCTTCTTTATTCCAACTTCGATATGACACCGATGCCACTGAAAACCTGGCGGCAAGAGCTGGGAGGTCACATGGGGTCATTGTCATAAAATTTGTTAGAACTGGATTCATTGATGTTCCCCCATCCATTCCAGCAGGGTGATTATATGTCGCTCAATAACGCTACCTGTCGCCCATCCAAGGACTCCCGGTATTTCGATCACAGAGCTTTCACGTTGGTTTGTAGGTCTAAACTCGTTGCTCAGGAATCGGCATTGGCTACCTTGTGAATCAAATAGGTTTATGTAGGCGAAGTGTCGAGCACCAACTTTCTGTTCCATAGTAATGGCTTTTTGTTGATGATTATCTACTGTTCCTTCGCTGCGCCAATGTTTTGCGTCAACGGCAATCCAGGGGGCTTCCGGTGAAGTTCTGATCAGAAAATCAAAGTTTTCGTAAGTATTATTGGGAAGGTCGGATACCTGTAGACCGAAATGGCGTAGGATTACTCGAATTCCCTCTTCCCCAAGGGCGCCTTTGTATAGGTTAAAGAAAGCTGCTGGGTTAATAATGTAGGGGTGTGGCTGCCATTCTGTTGCAAAGCCTTGTTCTTCAAAATGCTTGCGAACATGTACGTTTCTCATCAGTTCAGGTAGGCCGCTCTCCATCTCACTTACCCAACGCCCCTTTTCTGCTCGATCAAAAAAGCGGAGCTCATTGTTAGGCCCAGGGGCATCCGTTTGTGTCTCAAGACTTCCCGAGAAAAGATAGCCGCCAAGAGTAGGCGATTGAAGATATAGACGAGGGCAGTTGCCCGATGCTGTAGCTCTTGTGGGTTCAGTTAGAAGCTGCCTGCGCAGGGATTCCCAGTCTCTGATAGCGGATTCCGGGTCAGCACCACGGAATCCGGACATTAGTTCTTTTATTAACGAGAGTGTGTCAACGGTATAGAAGGCAGCGCGATTGTGCATGCGAGTGGATTCCCTATCCACAAAATGTGCGTCTCCTAAAGCTTTGGCTTCCTGGGTAAGAGCGATATATTCAATGGAGAGTCCTTCATCAGGGCGGGGGTCTGAGGCAAGGGCTTCCCGAAGATCACAGTCAGCCATCAATTCGATATTGGGTCTTTTAAATGCTGTCCGCGCGGTACGCCCAACAGCCTGCTCAATAATCTTTCTGATTAACCAAATGTAATCGCCGGTCTGGTGATAACTATTCAGATTTTGCTCATGACTGGAGCCCAGCAATGCCTTCTTAATCCAGTGCCGAGCCTCTCTGTGTGATATCCAGTTTGACTCTTGTAAAGCCATAACTTGATGGCAAAGAAGTAACTGGTTGACTTGGTGGTTGTCTGTATCCGAAAGCCACTGATGAGAGGGTTTTTCCAAATATAAAGTATCAATATCGGTTTTAACATTCTCTGCTTCAGGCCCATCACCGACCCAAATCAGGCTCTTCCTGTCTTTGTGGTGCATCACCGGGTAGTCTGGGTTCTTACCCTCACCCATTGATGCGTAAGTCGACAATAGAACCACCTTGTTACTGCTTTGGCTGAGATAAGAGCGGACTTCGTTGAACTCTCCGAGCCGCATCGACTGGGAGTTCATTCCCGAAAATAACCGAACTGATCTGCTGCTGTGCTCGTTCCTATTATCGAGAAATCTTTGGAGAAACTGAACAAAGTCTGGGTAGCGTACCGAATCAATAGTCCGGTTCAACATCACTAGCATATAGCGGTTGTGTCGAGCATTTATGAAATGATGGAGGGCTTTCAGAAGCTTGGATACCCACTTCAACGTGTACTCACGGCCCTGATCCAGCTGGAGCCAATTATTAATCACCATAGCTGGTTTCCGTACTGGCTTTCCGAATTGAGTTTTCAATTCATCGGCTACCAGAGCGCGGTCAACATTCAGAAAGCGTGCATTAACGTTAATGCTGCAAGCGTTGTATCGTCTCCGGGAATGGTAGTACTCACTTATCTTCGCTGTTTGGACGTCAGATAGCTCAACGAATCTGGAACCAAGCCTTTTTCTCAGATAGTCCAGGTCAAAATTCTTGATTACGGTTGGAGAAGTCGCAGTTGCACTGATGCCAAGAACTTTAGCCCCAGATTCAACTAATCGTGCCATAAGCCCCGATGGTGTAATCGTGAAGCCAGTATAAAAGCAGCTCACAGTGTCGCTTGTCCCCTCATTTCGACGAACATCGGTGAGTTTGAGACCATTGTCATGATATGTTCGGGAGGCTATACGGCTTGGAGATTGCAGGAATTTTGAGCGCCTTCCAGCAAAACTGACCTGAGCGTCGAAAGCAGCAAAAACTGCATTACTGAGATCTTGTAGGTTAAAGTGCCGCAGAATGGATATCACAGCCTCTTGATAAGTTGCGCTCTGCTGACCGGTGTTGAGGTGTAAAGAAGAGGCCGTATTGCTGAGGTAACGCCAAACCGACGCCCTCATTGTCCAGATAAAACGTCGGTATTGCCAATCTGCTTCGTTGACGAAGCGACTCAATCGGTTGGGCAATTGTTTGAGTAGTTCGGTATCGCTGTCTCGTGGCTCACTATGTATCAAGTTTTTCCGGCGCTTGGTATCTGTTCGCAACCTGAGTATATGCTCAGCACTGTGGGCATGTGTAATGGTGCGATCGGAGAACAGCCTAACTTTTTCGGTTTCCAGTGTGGTGCCGACGGTATTGAAAGCGAATTGTATATTCCATCGCTCGGCAAATTCTGCGAGGCTTTTTTTCAAGTCGTCGAAGATATCCTCAATGCCTTCGTAGCGCTCAGACCGTTCCAGTTCATGCTGTTGAAGGTTTGCATGTATTGTCCGCGTTATTTGAATCAGATCCATCGCTCTTTGTTCAGCCATGTACTTCAAGATAACTTCGTTTTGTCGATCGAACTCGTCAATAATCAGCAGCGTCCCATTCAGTTCTCGAATAGGGTGGATCCTTGATTTTAGTGATTGGTAGCCTCCAAGAAATTTTCGAGTAGTCATAAAGCAGACATTGGCTACATTGCGCTGTAGGCGGTCGCCCGGAACCAATTGGTCAAGAGCTTCGTAATCTGCCACTGATAGGCATATGCCTTTTTCACTTCGCTGAAGGCTATGAATCCTGTTGAGCATGAGACGATAGGTTTCCGCAGCCTTCTCCTTTAGCACCTCTTGTAAACCAGGTTTCATAGAAGGATGAGCGGCTACCGATTGGCGGAGTTTCTGCAGTGACTGCCAACAGTGGCGTATTCGCGGATCTGAGTAGAGTTCGAAGCGGTTCATCACATGCTCAACAACAGCCTCTTTTGTGTCTAGCAGTTGAGTATCTTGCCCAGGTAAATAGACGATGCGCTTCTTGAGTAGAGCTTTTTCCTGCTCAGATAGACCGGGCTCTCCATTGATGTGCTGTGAATCAATTAGTTGCAGCAGCTCCTCATAAGTGTGTCGGACGTTGTCTACCGAGTTGGTGATATAGTAGATCGTACGTTGATTGCTCGGGTCAGAGTGTCGAGAATTGATGAGTTCTTCCAGGATTGCGATCTTGATGCTGTGGGTTTTCCCTATTCCCGTTGGTGCTGGTATTGGCACTAAGCAGCCTTGGTCATTCTCAGCTCCGAGGAACTCGCTAAGATCGTTTTGCAGTATCTCATCCAACGGGGAAAGTCGCTGTCTACGGTTAGCTTTTTCGGATCGATGCTCTGTTATCATTCTCGACGCCTTTTCGTCTAATCATCGTCCACTAGGCTGCCGTATTTCACTGACAATCGCGATACTGGATGGGTCTACAATGCGTCCACTTTTTGAACAGGTGTAGCTGAGGTAGCAATGTCTATCGAGGAAGTTGCGTGGGATAAGAAGAGAAAATTCCATTTAATTGAGGTAGTTGCTTATTGGGAAGGCCGAGTGACGAATGACCACCTCAAGCGGGCCTTTGACATACATAGTCGTACTACGGGGGCTGGGCTTTTCCAGACATATAATAGTCTGACACACGGGAATCTGAGCTATTCTTCGAGCCTTCGAGGTTACGCTCCAAGCGATGATTTTCAGTTTCAGTTTAGCAAAGGTGATCTTGGCGAGTACTTATCGCTCATGACTCAGCACAGTACGTTGAACCCTTCTTTTTCAGGTATTAAAGATATACCGGCACCGACCGAGGCAGTCTCTCTTCCTCATCGAGCTGTTGCGCCCTCGATTGTCAGGCAAGTTGTCCTAGCAACCCAAAAAGGGGCCAGGCTGGAACTGATTTATCGATCCCATTCAACCCCTGAAGGGGAGGATCGCATAATCGCACCTCACACCTTGGTTTATTCAGGGTTGCGCTGGCATGCTCGGGCTTGGTGTGAAAAACACCGGAGTTTTCGGGATTTTGTCCTCACCCGTATTGAGCCCGGTGCGGAAATAATTGGCGAGGCGTTGCCGGAGGCTGACCCGGGATTAGATGAAAGCTGGAATCGCCAGATTGCTCTTCTGTTAATTCCAAATCCAGCTCTTACTGAAGCCCAGCAGCGAATGGTGGCTTTGGATTACGGGATGAGTGCAGAGTGGTGCTTGGAGGTTCGCGTACGTGCGGCCATGGTGCATTACCTGATGCTCTCGTTGAACATATTCTTAGATTCGCACAGGTTCAAACCCGAGGAGCAACCGTTGGTAGTATTGAATACTGGTGACATTGAGCCCTTTATTTTTGGCTAGTTAGTGTCGCGAGTTAGGTAAATAAGTATCGCGTATCAAGTTCATAGCTCAGGCGGGCCCATCAAGCAGTACATTCTCTATGTTTAAGCCTTGGCTTTTTTGGCATTAGAACAGAGTCGGTTTTGTTTATGAGTACAAAGTAACCATGAATCGCCGTTCATCAGCTTAAGGCCGTAGTTGTTTGGGGTGACTAGCACCGGGCAACGAAGCGCCTATCACAAAGCCAAAATAGCGTGGACTATTGGAGGCTGTTGTCGCTGGGGATCCGGTGTCGTCAAGGAGTGCCAGCGTGTCCTCAGCCGAGAGACCCTGCAACGGTAACGGTTCATCAAATAGTTCCAGTGCAGAGATAGCTGCTTCCGAGGGAAATACTCGCTGGGTGGCATTTTGGGAAAGGTAGCGTCGTCCTCTTGCATCGGCGTCAGCTTGCAAGTCTATGTCGTTCCTCTGTGGCTCCTAATGGTTCTCAACCTCGTGATATATCATTCGGCATATAACGCCGGGTCGTGGCCCAGAACGCTAGCGCCAATAGGCTTAGCGAAGCGCCTAAAATGCACACACCTTGCCAACCTGCATGAGCATAGGCGGTTGTCGTGCTGATGGCGCCTAGGCCACTGCCGATTGAATAGAACAGCATATACAAGCCTAATAAGCGGCTATGTGCCTCAGGACGTGTGTGAAAAATCATGCTCTGATTAGTGACGTGAAGAGCCTGCCCACCCATATCAAGCAGCACAATCCCGATGATCAGCGCCCATAGCGACCACTCCATCAATGATAGTGGCCCCCACGCTAGTAGCAGCAACACCAGCGCAGCTGCACTGGTACGCTGACCGAGTCCTCGATCTGCCCATTTTCCGGCGCGAGCGGCTGCGAGGGCTCCCACTACGCCAGCCAAGCCAAATGCGCCAATGGCCGTATGAGAAAACTCATAGGGTGGTGCGCTAAGTGGCAATACCAGGGCGCTCCAGAAAACGTTGAAGGCAGCAAACATTAGCATCGCCAGCACGCCGCGAATTTGCAGCACCCGTTCTTCCCGCAATAACACCAACATAGAGACAATCAGGTGTGGATAGCTCATGGAACCTGATGCAGCTTTTAGCGTTGGCAGTCGACGCCACAGCGGTAGTGCCACTACCAGCATTATGACCGCAGAACACAAATAGACGCCTCGCCAGCCGGCTAGGTCGCTTACACCACCAGCGAATACGCGGGCAAGCAACAAGCCAATAAAAACACCTCCTTGCGCTACACCGACGACACGACCCCGTTCATGAGGGGCGGCAGCGCTAGCCGCGTAGGCGATTAACCCTTGCGTCATCGCTGTGCCGAGCAAGCCAACACCGAGCATTCCTGCCAGCAGCATTAAGGTGGATTGCGACAATGCTACAACCACTAAAGAGGCCACCAACGCCAACAATTGCAGCGCCATTAGGCGACGACGATTCACCCGATCCCCTAGTGGAACGAGCAGTAGCAAGGCCAAGGCGCAGCCGACCTGAGTGGCCGTGATCACACCGCCAACGGCTGCATGACTGATACCGAAATCCAAGGCCAGAGCATCTAACAGTGGCTGTGCGTAATAGACGTTGGCGACACTTAAGCCGCTGGCCGCGGCGAAAAGTAGCACTAAGCCGCGTGGCATATCCGTTTGGTTGACCGGTGTACTGTTATCACGAAGCGATACAGGCAGTACCGAAGACGCCTTCATAGCCACCTCTCATTCAGCTGGTTTCAAATAAAAACTAGTTGGATGGTAGGTAACCTGGTTTTAAAATGCAACTACATAGATTGCCATAAACACATGGAAGGCAAATATCATGCCCCGCCGCAAATCCACACATACTGAAACCTGCCCGGTGGCACGCTCTGTCGACGTTATCGGAGATCGATGGTCGCTGCTTATTGTACGAGACGCGTTTGACGGCATGAGTCGATTCGGTGACTTTCAGCGCAGCCTGGGCATGGCTCGCAATATTCTGGCCGAACGCCTGCGTCGGTTAGTTGAAGCGGATATCCTGGAAACTCGGCCTGCATCTGATGGCACGGCCTATCAGGAATACGTGCTGACAGCCAAGGGCGAGAGTCTATTTCCTGTGGTGGTTGCACTGCGACAGTGGGGGGAACGTAACTTGTTTTCACACAGCGAGCAGCACTCCCTGCTTATCGACAAGTCAACAGGGCAGCCGGTGCCCTATATGGCCCCTCAGACCGGTGATGGCGATGTACTGGCCCCGGATGACGCGATAGTAAGAAAACTCTAGTAGCATCATTAGTTAAGCCTCACGGCCATTGCCCAAAACGGTGGAGGAAATACGCCAAGTGGGCTAACCACTGGCTGGTTGGCATCAACTGATACCGGTGGGCAGGGCGACATCGGCCTGAGTGGCGTTAATATGTTGCGATTTCATTGCCGACGAAAGCGTAAGGAAGTCCGCCAGTTGCTGGGTGGCACGCTTCTGTGACGCCTGAACCATCACGAGTTCTAACAACAGCCGTTGGCCGTACCTTCTGCCGCTACGATAATGGCGATGACACATCTGGTACTTGTCGTCACCATCGGCGGAATGAGCCTCTGGCTTGTGCTGATTCGCATCAGCGGCGCCTCGACGGCATCGAGCTATCACCTTCTTAATCCGTTCTTCGGCGTACTACTCGCTTATCTAGTACTTGGGGAGCCGTTGCGCATGACGGATTTCATTGGGGCTGGGCTGATTGTCATCGCCCTGCTCATGACCACCCAGGCAAGGGCTAGAGCACGGCAGCGTTAGGACAGTCGTAGTGAATTAGAGAGCAGTGGCAAAAACATGACACAGGTCATGGCCGTAGCCTAAAGTGTGATGAGGAGAGCATGGGATTCAACGAGCTTTGCTGCTAGGCTAATTTTACTAGAGCTAAAAAAGCCGCAGGGAACAATCTAATGCCACAGGCACCTCGCATCGAGCTTCACCCCGTTAGCCAACGCGTGCAGGTGCATGTTGATGGCAAGCTGCTTGCTGACTCGACCAACGCTCTCGAACTCCGCGAGCGCGGCTACCCGCCACGCCATTATTTCCCACGCGATGACGTGCGGATGGATTTGCTTACCACCTCAGAAACGACTACCCACTGCCCGTTTAAGGGCAGTACGGTGTATTTCTCGCTAGGCGAAAATAAAGATATTGCCTGGAGCTACGAACAGCCGATTGAAGGGATGGAAATAATAGCGGGTAGGGTGGTGTTTTATGAGCAAATTAGCAAATGACGCCTTTCGACCCGAAGCGGACGTAGTAAGCATATCCATGATTAAAATATTAGATTTGTTATTAAAGAAGTTAACCAAAATGGTGCGCGCAATGAATAAATACAGCTTTAACAACAACACCAAATCAAGATGTCGTGATTGTAGTAGTTTAAGGGTAGAGTTCTAATGTGGACAGATAATGAAACTGAATATGACTTTTTAAACTTTGGTAGTGTTGCAAAAACTGTTTCTCAAGTTATTGAAGATGCGAATGAAAAGCCAGTATCAATAGGCGTGTCGGGTGCATGGGGAATCGGAAAATCCTCAATGATTAAGCTTATCCGAAATGAACTAAAGAAATCTGATGATTCCCAATTATCTACGGAAAATAAATATGTTTTTGTCGAATTTAATGCTTGGTTATATCAGGGCTATGACGATGCGAGGGCAGCGTTAATCGAAGTTGTTGCTTCAACTTTACTGAAAGAGGCTGAGTCAAGGGAAACTGGACTAGATAAAGCAAAAGACCTTTGCGCCAGAGTAGATTGGTTTCGTGCGATAAAAATGTCAGCGAGTTCTGCTATTTCGTTGGGATTAGGGTTACCCCCTGTTGGATTGGTAAATGAACTTATTGATACTGGCAAAGGCTTAGCTTATGGAGGCGTAAATCAATCGGATATTGAAAATATAGAGAGCGTCGCGGAAAATATATCGGCTAAGACTAAGGGTTTAATAACTCCTAAAAAGGTAAATACTCCTCCAAAACAAATAGAAGCTCTTAGGCAGAGTTTCGAAGAAACATTAAAGGATATGGGCGTTACACTAGTAGTTCTAATCGATGATCTAGATAGATGCTTGCCTGAGACCACCATATCCACTCTCGAAGCTATCCGCCTACTACTATTTCTCAAACACACAGCTTTTGTTATAGCCGCTGATGATCAAATGATAAAACATGCCGTTAAACGTCATTTTCAAGGTGTTGAAGACGAGCTTGTCACCAACTATTTTGACAAGCTAATTCAAGTGCCTATTCGTGTACCCCCCTTAGGTACGCAAGAAGTTCGCGCTTACATGATGTTGCTACATGTAGAAAACAGCAACTTAAGCAGTGCTCAAAAAGAAAGCTTACGTTCAGGGGTATGTCAGCAATTAAGCAAAACATGGCAGGGGAAAAGAGTTGATCTAAAATTTCTGCGTGAATTGAACGGGGAGTTACCTGATGAGCTTGTTGCCAGATTAGATGTCGCTGATAGGCTAGCTCCCATTATGACCAGTGCGACAGGAATTTCTGGAAATCCAAGGCTAATAAAACGCTTCATGAATGCTCTTTCAATACGTATGGCCATGGCGAAGTCACAAGGCGTTACTGTAGATGAGGCATCACTTGCGAAAATACTTTTGTTCGAAAGATGTGGAGACACTAAAGCTTATGCCGAGTTGATCAAGGCAGTTACGGAAAGCAATGACGGCACGGCACTATTCATATCCGAATGGGAAGAAATTGTAAGCGCTGGAAATACTCCTGAACTTAATGCTCCTTGGGATGATGCATTTGCTTTAGAATGGCTCAGATTATCTCCTCCTTTAGGGTCTCAAGACTTACGCGGAGCATTGTATGTAAGTCGAGAACATGCGCCTTTGATTACACCGGAAGATCGTTTGTCGCCAGAAGCAGCTGAACTTCTTCAAGCATATCTTGAGCACCCTGACATGGCGTCAAGTTCGAAAGAGCAGTTACAGAAAATTCAGAAACCTGAGCTGTCTGTCATTATGGATCGTTTATTCGGTAAGGCAAATCAACAGCAGGAATGGGGAACTCCGCCAATACTAGATCCGCTCATTTTGATTGCACAAGCTGATTCTACTCAAGCGCAACGTTTGGGAGGTTTTTTGAAAGATCGACCAGCAGCGCAAATAAAAGCAAGCATTGTTCCAAAGCTTGATGGTGAAACTTGGGCTACTGGATTATTCGATTACTGGCTAGCAGATGAAGATATCGCTCGCCCTGTAAAAAATTCAATTAATTCAAGGAGGAAAAATGGGAACGTCTCAATCAAGTAACGGCTCTCCTTCCGGGACTCCTATGGTTCCACCATGGACTCCCGATATACCTTCGTCTCAACAACCTGAAACAGGTGTTGATGGGGGGGTAGATGATGCATCTGGCGCGGTCTTAACTCCTCCTGCGGATGGCAATGATGGCTCACCAGATCAAAATGGTAATAAAGGTTCTCCTATAGCACCACCCTCTCGTTTTGGTGGAGCAAGAAGAAATATGGGTGACTATGCTCGAACTGGCGATAGTTCCAGCATGAAAAAAGGACTGGGACAATATGTCCGAAAAGGGTACGGGGGAAGTGCAACAGCGACAAAAAGGCTTGCAAGTACAGCAACAACCGCTCAGTCACTATTCTCAGCACTTTCTACTGGAGATGATAATAGCTATTCCCAAAAAGGTGGCGCACTCGATCCTGCCGCTCTGTCAGGAAAAACAGCGTATGAGGTTATGGATATCATTGTTGAAGCCGTAGCTCCCATAGATGGCACACAGGATACCGAAGCAAGTCGCGAGTCGATCAAAGATGCATTGGCGGATTTGCTAAATGCACACCCTGATGCGGATTTAAATGATCTCTCAGCGGAGCAAAAAGAGCTAGCGATAGAGCGGTATGTAGCGGGAGATGTGTTTAGACGTATAGATTTAGACTTAGGGAAATGTATCCGAGAAAAAGCTCCTAACACTTCATCTGCTCTTGGGCGATTAAAGGAAGTAAAGAATTATGTCCGAGAAACAGTATCATCGTCATTTAGAAAGCTAAAAGAAACAGGTCAAGTAATTATCAACAACACTGTTATTAGTATTGTACAAAATGCGATAAAGGAAACATGCGAAGTCTTTGAGGGGTACGCAGAATGAAGATTACTTGTGCTCTTTCGGATTTCAATTTTGATGCAAGGGAATCTGATCTTGATGTCATCCTCTATGGTCCGACCAACAAGGGGTCTCAAGGATCTATTGGAGGCTCGCTTAAACGTGAAGTACAGCGTAAAAAGCTTGTTCCCGAACCAAGAGCTTGGGACTTTTTATCTATCGCTCTGGCTGTTATTAGTGCAGATTCAGCTGGTCATAGACAGCTTAGTCCTGATGGTTGGACTAGATCTTTTGAATTAACTGTTTCAGTAAGTGACACAGAGTTCTGGCAGAATAATGTGTCTATCTTGCAAGATTTGTTGGCCTTTTTGACAACAGATAGATGGAAGCTGAAATTTATTGGCGGGGGTATATTACCACCCCCTCCCAAATCACCTGTTTTTCCAAATGAAGATAGTGCAGCGTTACTCTCTGGCGGGGTCGATAGCCTCATCGGAGTGATTGATCTGGTTGCGGAGGGTAAAAAACCATATGTCGTTAGTCAAAGAGTAGCCCCAGATACAAGCGTACAAAGCTATTTTGCTAAGGAAGTGAATAGAGGCTCAATGGGTAAAGGTTTAAACAGTTTCCAAGCAAATCATAATGTAAGAATACCTAACAAAGAGCGGCCTCAATCCCAAAGAGCAAGATCAATTATTTTCATGGCCTATGGAGTTCTTGTAGCCACGTCATTGAAGTCCTATAAAGAAGGTAATAATGTTCCGCTGTATGTTTGTGAAAATGGTTTTATCTCTATAAACCCCTCATTAACCACAAATCGTGTTGGCAGTTTAAGTACTAGAACTACACATCCAGTAGTTATAGGGCTATTGCAGAAAATTTTGAATAACGCCAATATTAATGTAAATATTGTTAATCCTTATCGGCATAAAACAAAAGGTGAAATGCTAAAAGACTGTAAAAACCAAAAACTGATGTCATCCTTGATAGGGATGACGACTAGTTGTGGCCGAATACTCGTGAATAAAGTTGACGAGAAATATGCACACTGTGGCAGATGTGTCCCTTGTATGGTTAGGCGTGCATCATTTCTAGCATGGGGAGCTGATGGCGACTCGACAACGTATTTCTATGACGATTTAAGTATTCAAGATGCAAAGCATGCTGGTTTTGATGATGTTCGATCAATGCTGTTAGCAATAGCTGATGCTAAGGAGCAAGGAATTCAAAGGTGGCTTGGGGCATCAATAAGTTCGTCTTTGGTTGAAGATAAAGACAAGCTAGCTGCAATGGTTGAAAGAGGGCTTGGGGAAATTGAAGGGTTTCTCAATTCTCAAGGTGTTAAATGATCGATTTGCACGCCCATATAGATTTGTGCCCTGAGCCAAGTGAAGTTGTTAAAGAAATTGAGAGGCGAAAAATGTATGTCTTGTCAGTTACAACGACCCCTAGTGCTTGGACAGGCACATACTCTATTGCAAAGCACTATTCACGCATTAAAACAGCTCTTGGCCTTCACCCTCAGATAGCTCATGAACGGATTTCAGAGCTTCCGTTGTTTGATACTTTTATCAATGAAACTGATTATGTCGGAGAAGTTGGTTTAGATGGATCTCCAGAGTTTGTAAAGTATAAAAAATCTCAGTTGGCAGTCTTAAAACATATCTTAAAATCCTGTGGTAATTCTGGAGGCAAGATAATTTCTTTACATAGCAGGCGAGCAGCCAGTGATGTAATAGATATTCTTGATAAGTATCCAGATGCTGGGATTCCGGTTTTTCATTGGTTTACAGGTGGGAAAGGCGATCTTAAAAGAGCAATTCAGAGAAACGCTTGGTTTAGCGTTGGTCCTGCCATGTTGAATTCAAAAAGGTCGATAGAAATGGTGGAATATATACCTAAAGATAGAATATTAACGGAGAGTGATGGGCCCTTCGCCAAAATTTCTGGAAAGCCTCTAATGCCTTGGGATGTTGAATTGGCAGTCGTAGGCCTAAGCCGTATATGGGATATGGCTCCATCTGAGGCTAATGAAGTCTTATTTTCTAATTTTAGAACGCTAATTGCATCTAAATAATAGTGTTAATAGTGATGGTAGCCAACGTCCGCTTATGGCCGAGTACAGAGCTTCAAGCTACGCTGATAGTGGAGCGGCAGTTGACGACCCAAAGCTGACATGCCGGAAAAGGCGTATAGCAAGTTCGTTGGGTATATGCAATATGCACAATATTTTGTGTTGTACTACCAATTTATACTTAAGTCTAAGGATTTCAATAGAACGCAAGATGGTCGAACGCGCAGAATAATATTATTGAACGCGCGTTCAGTTTAGTTGTCGAGCATGGGCCTAATTCCTGTTATGCGTCTAGTATGTGGCGAAGGAGTATCCTGATAGCATGAGCAGACAAGAATTGTTGCAGAGCATTTGCAACACGACAATGGACTATAGAGCGGGCGATCTTGCTCCGCCGACGCCTGATCATGTTGATAGATGGGTCAATCAATTTGGTGTGGCCGTTCAGTTGCCAATACTCGCCGAGATCGACCATGTGCTGAAAAACACTTATTTCTCAGCAGATGTTGTTGCTCGCTTCTTGCGTGGAGCCCTAAAAACAAAGAAGCTTGCTGGCGATGACCCATGCAGTTTTTGGCCGCAAGTGGAACTATTGGAAGTTCAGGGCGGAGGGAATAGTCAGAGAGAAATGAACGCCCTATTCAGAGAAATTCTTCGGGCCGAGTGTGGCGTTGAATTTCACCGTGGCGATGAACATCCTAACACTTTCGTATATTTAGACGACGGAATCTTTACTGGAAATCGAGTGCGTAGAGACCTTGAGGCTTGGATAGAAAATCATGCTCCAAATCTCTGCCATCTTCACGTAATTTGCATAGCTCTCCATAGTGGTGGCCAGTACTACGCCAAGCAGCGAATTGAAAAAAAGATTGCCGAGGTAGGAAAAGAGATCGATATAGATTGGTGGAGAAGGATCGAGCTCGAGGATAGGAGGGCTTATTCGTATTCTAGCGACGTGCTTCGGCCCACATTAGTGCCTGATGATTCCGAGGTCCAAGAATATGTCGCAGAGTTGCGATACTCGCCAACACTTCGGGCAGCTGGGAGTGTAGGCAATCAGAAAATTTTTTCTAGTGAGGAGGGGCGTGCACTCTTGGAACAGGAGTTCTTGGTCGCGGGCGTCAGAATCCGCGGCATGTGTCCCAATTTGGGCGATACACAGAGGCCTTTGGGGCACATGACTCTGGAATCCTTGGGATTTGGCTCCATGATCGTGACTTTTCGCAACTGTCCCAACAACGCGCCTTTAGCCCTTTGGGCCGGAGACCCTTGGTATCCATTGTTCCAACGTACCACGAACTCACAGACAGCGATGCAAAACCTTATCGCAAGGATTACAGCCGATGGCTTCGGGCCGGTCTGAGTACCTTAGAACTTACCACCGGGATGACTGTGTAGTCTTCCTTAAGACCAACGAGCTGTATGGTGGCCTGTCGAATATGGCAGGGCGCTATCCAGTGAGAGTCAATGGCATTTGCGTTCGATCAGCTGAGGCACTTTACCAAGCTTGTAGGTTCCCGCACCTACCTGACGCTCAAGAGATGATTCTTCAGCAGACTAGCCCGATGACGGCAAAGATGAAAAGTAAGCCATTTCGCAAAGACAGTCGTCCTGATTGGGAGCGCGTAAGAGTCTCTGTAATGCGATGGTGCCTAAGGGTAAAGCTCGCGTATCACCCGGATTCGTTTGGAAGGCTCTTGCTTGCAACTAAAGAAAAGCCAATTGTTGAAGAGTCACGCAAGGACAGCTTCTGGGGTGCAAAACCAGAAGGCGACGACACGCTTGTCGGTTATAACGTATTAGGGCGGCTCTTGATGGAGCTAAGGGAAGGGTTCAAGGAGCGGTCTTCCGACGATTTTTTAACTGTTCAAGTGCCGAATATCAAGGATTTCTTTCTGTTGAGCCGCCCTATCGAGAAGATCTCAGTAGAGAGAGAGGTAAAAGACTCAGGAGTGAACTCGTTGTCGGCAGTAGCTCAGGGCGACCTCTTCAGAGGGTGATGGTTTGGATGCGTAACAATTCATCGCAGCGGACGTTTGACCTGCCACGTACTTTTGCTGCCAAAAAGTACGCGTCGCCTCAAGCGCCTCTGAACTCAATTGTTAGCTATAAGGAAACGGAAGTGAATTATGGAAGGTAATTTCGAAAAATATAAAGAGGATATGACCGACGACATCGCAACGTGCCTAGATAGCATGGGCGTTCAACCGATTCTATTCGTTGGCTCAGGGATGTCTCAGCGTTACTTTGGCGGACCGAATTGGAATGATTTGCTTAAAGCTCTAGCAGAGGAGTGCCCTATCCTCGATAAAAGCTACGCTTACTACAAGCAAAAGAATAATTCTTTAATTGAGGTGGGTGCTGAGTTTTCAGAAGCTTACCGGGAGTGGGCATGGGGTGAAGGAAACGATCAGTTTCCCGAAGAGCTGTTCACAGATTCTCAACCGCCCGATATTTACTTTAAGCACAAGGTTTCAGAATACTTTGAAGAGGTTATAAAGCCAGATTTTGATCAGGTTTTTGCAGGTGATTTTGCTGAAGAGATCGAGGCGCTGAAAAGTATTAGGCCGCATGCGTTGATCACGACTAATTATGATCGGTTTTTTGAGCAAGTTTTTTCTGATTATTCAAGTATAATTGGCCAGTCTATACTAAAAGCAAATTACACTGATGTTGGGGAAATTCTCAAAATTCATGGCTGTTCTTCGGAACCTGAAAGCATTGTTATCACGTCTTCAGATTATGAGGACTTTAAAGCTAAGAAAAAATATTTAAGCGCTAAATTATTAACCTTCTTTGCCGAGCACCCACTCGTCTTTCTTGGTTACAGCGCCGAAGATCCGAATATTAGGTCTATCTTGTCTGATATCGATGAAATTCTTGCTCCGGATAATGACTTGATACCAAATATCTACATTGTGGAATGGAATAATAATGTTTCCAATATGACGTCCTACCCAAGAGAGAAGCTCATTGCCATCGACCATGAGCGAAGCGTTCGTGTAAAAAGTATAGTCGCAGACGATTTTACTTGGGTATATCAGGCATTTGGCTCATCAGATGCTATTACTGCTATTAATCCAAAAATACTGAGAGCGCTACTTGCTCGGACTTACTCGCTAGTTAGGCATGATATTCCAAAACGGACTGTGGAGGTCAACTATCAAACTCTTGAGCATGCCGTTTCCGAAGAGGGTCAGTTAGCAAAGCTTTATGGGATAACAACGCTCGACGACCCCACCGCCGTAAATGCAATGTATCCTTTCTCTTTAACTCAGGCGGCAAAAGCTCTGGGATATAAAAGCTGGCATCACGCAAATCAACTAATTATGATAGTTGAGCAAGATAAGGGCGTGAATATAAAACAAAGTGATAATAAATATCACGTAGCAATAATGGCGGGACAAGTTATGCAAACACACAAATATTCGCAGGCAGCAATAGATTTGCTGGAGTTGGTCAAAGCTGGTGAGGATTATGAGGTCCAGGTATAAGTATTTAGCCAGTGAATAAATGTGATAAATTTCCCGCTGCCGCTCCAAATCGGCGACTTGTTTAAGGTTTTTTATATTAGGAAAACCTCATGACTTCTTCTGGCCGAATTAAGAATCTCGACCTATCTTAATAGTGAGGCAGATGACGCCCTAAGCGGTCATCAACGAAATCACATATTCACGGAGCCATTAGCTCACAATGCGCGTTTTCGGCAGAGCTTGTAAGATGAGTGCTCATATTTATGATAAGAATAATTTTAAATAAAATAAAATCAATGGCTTATGAGTAATTTTTTGTGTTTATGCGCAGCTTTTAAAGTATGGCGATAGTGTTACTGTGGGTGCACATTTTCCTGGCAGAGCGTATCGCGCAGGTGAGTTTTATTTTTATAAAATTCCAATGCATTACGGATAGATAGCTAGGATGCTGGTTGCCAGGGAAATACACATGCACACTAATAAACTGTTAGATGATAATAGGGGGTCACATGATAACTCTACGTAAAATAGTTTCATTGGTGTTAGTGCTTATACCGTTAACTTCTTGGGCGCAAGTACCTGAAATTGCAGATCCAAACCTTAATGATATTGCCATGGTTCAGCCTCATCCACAGTATGAGGCTGTAATCATATATAACCCTATAATCTGCCAACAAATTGGAGCGGCTTGTGGTTTTTTCCGGGCCCATGAACATGGACACATTACATTAGGCCATCAGTTTATGCATCCTGGTGCTTATCCTGCTCAAAGAGAGGCGCAAGCCGATGAGTGGGCGGCCGCGAATGCTCACCCTCATGAAATACTGGCTGCTTACAATTTATTCAAAAATGGTTGGAGTAGTATAAAGTGGTGGATTTACGGTCATCCTGTGCATCGCGCTGCGCGGTTGCGTCAATATGCAATTAACTATGGCCGATGGGTTGGTCCGTAAAGTCATTTAACAAGCGCATGTTGTCGGACTGGTTATCCGCTGCGCTTCAAGCCAGCCACAAATGCGAGCGTTAAAGCGCTACATTAGTGACGCCTGGAAGACCGCTCTTGGCCGAAAACCGACACCACTAGCGGTAATGTCGGCTTTGATTACAACCTCCCCATACCACTAACCCTCATAACCTCCCTAGCCACCGCATCATTCAAAATCCCCCGTTTGGCCTCAATTAAAGTGAGCCATTCGCGGGCGCGGGTGATACCGGTGTAGACCCGCTCGCGGGTGAGGATAGGGTTGGGCGTTAGCAGCAGGCGGTATGCAGGAACTCCGAGCCCTGGGATTTGTGTATCGTCATCGCGAATACGGCTGCTACCGCGTGCAGGTGGGAGGGCAGTACTCAGTTGATGGGGTTTTCCGGGTCGCTGGCTGGGAATACGACGCTGAGTAATGATTTACCCGGCGTGCGCATGTCCGGCACCGCTAGGGTAATGCTAATGTCGCCGTTCATCAGTTTCAGGCCGCAGTCATTTTGCGTCACCAGTACCTGGCGGCCTTCATACCAGCTTATTCAATGCGGTGTCGTCATTGACTACCTGGATGGCGTTAGCTCCAACCAGCCAATGCCTTGCCAGGTTAAGGTGCTGTCATTCAGTCGAACGAATAAAGGCTTTAACTGAAGGAGATAAATGACGGTAACCCAACGTGAGATTGAATTGAGCTTCAGAACCCGGGAACGAACGATAGCCGATTCGGTCTCTCTGAAAGCCACTCATGCTTTCGGGAACAATAGATACGCCGCCTCCGACTGCTACCAGAGACAACACTGCATGCATCCCGTGTGCCTCTTGCGCCACCTTGGGTACAAAGCCTGCATTGGCGCAAAGGCGGATAACCTGCAGGTGAAAACCACGCCCCTCCACCATCGGCCATAGAATGAAAGGTTCGTCAGAGAGGTCAGCAAGCGTTAATGTTGGCCGCCTGCAGAGAGGATGATCTTTCGGGATGGCCATGCATAAGCGGTCACTATCGAAGTGTGTTTGCTCGATATCTTCAGCATTCACAAGCGGTGGGATCAAAACGCCCACGTCCAGTGTTCCGTCGCGTAACGCGCCAATCTGTGCAGCAGTCGTTGCCTCACGTAGCTCAAGACGAACCTCAGGATGGCTTGTCCGAAATTCACGAATGACATCAGGTAGTCGCCCATAAAGTGAACTTCCCACATAGCCTAAGCGCACCAAGCCTGTTCTGCCTGCTGCGACATCCTGTGTTGCGGTAATGGCTTGTTCTGCTCGTCGAAGCGTTTCGTATGCTTCATCAAGGAATTTCTTTCCCGCAGGGGTTAAGCCAAGAACACGGTTGCCACGCTCAATAAGGGTGACATTGATATCGCCCTCCAGTTTGCGGATCGCGCTGGTAAGAGGGGGCTGCGACATATTCAATCGCGCAGCAGCACGGTGAAAGTGTAATTCTTCCGCCACAGCCACAAATTGCTCCATGGCACGCAAGGTGATACGAGCTTTGGTGTCTGACGTCATGCGGCAACTCCGAATATGCCATTAGTAATTCAATACTCTTATGATATTTAAAATATATCAAATAACCATATTATTAGTATTTTATGTATTGTATTGCCCATTTCATACTTTCATTCGTGTTCTCAGAAAGGAGGGAGTGTGAAATGGTGAATTTTAAAGGGCAGGTGGTACTTATCACTGGATCAGGTCGCGGGCTTGGTTTTTCGTATGCCCAATGCGTTGCACGACTTGGTGCAACAGTTCTGATCCAGGATAACGGTGCCGGTTCTGATGGTAATGGCTCGGATCCACAGGTTGCGCAGCTTGCAGCAGAGCAACTTCGGTTGGAAGGTCTGGATGCAAAAGCAGTATCAGCAGATATTGGCACGCGTGAAGGCTGCCATGCACTGGTCCGCAGTGCTCTGACAATCAACGGGCGGTTGGATGCGCTGATTCATAATGCAGGGTGGGTAGCCTATGAAAACATTGACGCTATAGAGGAAAGCGCCTTTGACCATATGATGGACATCGCTGCCAAGGCACCTCTTTGGCTCGCCCAGGCAGCCTGGCCTGCAATGAAAGCAGCGGGCTATGGCCGCATCGTCATGACCACTTCTTGCCGGGCGCTCTACCCACAGTATGTTCAGAACGGGCTCGCTTCCTACGCGGCTGCCAAGATGGCGGTGGTGGGAATCATGCATGTGCTTGCAGCTGAAGGCAAAAAGGATAGGATTATCGTTAATGCGATTTCGCCCGTTGCCAAGACACGCATGTGGGGAATAGAGGGTGAACCAGATGAACTGCGTCCTACCGATGTCGCGCCAGGCGTGGCGTATCTTGCATCTTCGCAGTGCGCCGAAAGTGGCTGGATACTCCGTGCCGCGAACGGGCAGTTTCATGCCACCAGGGCGATGGAAGCCGAGGGTGTGGATTATCCGCGTGATCTGCGTGCAGTACGTGTCTCAATGGCGGATGAAATGGCGGCGAACTGGCCGCTGATTGCTGTTCCTAGTGTGGAGCCTCGCTCATGAATGAGGTGACCGTGGCATTCTCAAGCCAAGCAGTGCTGGGGGAGTCGCCTGTTTGGAGCCCATCCATCGCTCGGCTTTTATGGGTAGATACCCTGGGGGCCTCGCTCAATATATTCGACCCAATAACGGGCCAAAATGTCGCGCATGCTATGCCCAGCCCGTTGGGCTTTGTCGCGGAGACACCGGCTGGTCAGTGGATCATTGGCACCGCTTGCCATGTTGAGCGAGTCAGTAGGTCAGGTGAGAGGCATCGAATAGCGACCGTGCCGCATGACCAAGAAGGGTATCGGTTCAATGATGCTAGCCTCGACCCTTCAGGCCGCCTGTGGGTGGGCTTGATGAATGAAGAGCTAAAAGAAGGCTCGGGCTATCTCTACCGACTTGATCCTGATGGCGCGTGGCACACTGTTGATTCGGGATTCACGCTCATTAATGGAATTGACTGGAGTCGTGATAGGAGCACGCTCTATGTGACAGACTCCCGGCAAGGTGTCATCTACGCCTATGATCACGACCCCTTATCCGGTGAGGTTAAAAACCGACGATCCCTCATCCTTATCAGCCCCAATAAAGGCAAGCCTGATGGGCTGACGGTAGATAGGGAGGGGTTCCTGCTCAGTGTTCTGTTTGATGGCGCTGCTATCGCCCGGATATCTCCAGAGGGATATATCGCTAGTACGATTGCGCTCCCTGTTCCACGCCCTACGAGCTGTGCCTTTGATGCTACGGGTCAACATCTTTTCGTTACCTCGGCACGACTGGGTTTGTCCAAAAGCGAGCTAAAAAGGGCGCCCGCATCGGGGGCACTGTTGCGGGTTGATTACCAGCGGATATTGGAAAGACAGTCACAGCTTTCCAGCGCAACGCTTATGAAACAGGGGAATTGCCCTCTACCTGAGGTTCCAGATTAACGATATTCACTAACCTTTTGAGATTTCATTGCCGACGAAAGCTTAAGGAAGTCCGCCAGTTGCTGGGTGGCACGCTTCTGTGACGCCTGAACCATTAAGAGTTCCACCATCGGCAGCTCCGGAAATCCCTCCCGCTTGCCTAGAATAATGTGGTCTCCAGCAAGCGCACTGGCGGGCAGCACACCGATGCCGAGACCGGCCGACACAGCGGCACGAATATTGTCATAAGAGGCACTGACATAGGCGCTATAGCCGTGCTTCCCGGGCTGATCCAATGCAGCGAGCGCTACGCTTCGGTAGCAACAGCCGTCAGGAAAGATAACAAGCGGTATATCAGACATACGGTCAAAATCATGCCGTTGCGCGGCCACCCAGTGGAGAGGTTCTCGCCGCAGCAGATGACACTGCCAGCGCGGGTCGCTTGGCGTGAAGTCTCCCACACACTTAAAGATGGCGAGATCAAGGCCGCTGTTATCGAGCTGGTGGAGCAGTTGCGAGGAGAGCGCAGAGACAACTTCCAGACGCAGATTGCGGTTTAGCTCGGCGCACCGAGAAATAGCGCCATGTAGATCCACCACCTTGAAATCATCGGGAACACCAATCAGCAAGCGTCCGGAAATTTCCGGTTGTTGCATGGCACTCACCGCCTCAGACGTACGGGCAAGTATCTCATTGACGGCGGGAAGAAACCGCTCTCCGTCTTCCGTCAAGCCAAGGATATGACCTTGGCGACGCTCAAGTAACTTACAGCCGAGTATTTCCTCCAGCCGCTTCAGACTTTGCGTGACCGCAGACTGGCTGCGGTACAACTGAAGACCTGCCTGCTGAAAACCATTGCCTTCGGCCAACAGAACGAAAGCGCGCAGGTGTTCCAGCGTGACTCGCCTATCGCCCAAGGGGGAAGGTTGGCAATTAAACACACTATCTCTCCGTACTTAATATTAATTCATCTAATTATGGCCGTTTAATAATTAATTTCCACTACACGTAACTCCCATGCACCATCAGTTTTATGGCGATGAAGCAAAAGCAAGCTGGCGCTTTTAGGGGGCTGCATGAACAATTTCGTATTAACTGTCTTGGTGATCATTTTCAGTATCGTTTGGAGTTCGGCATTTATAGCTGGTGCCATTGCACTGACTGATTTCGACCCCTTTACGCTGCTCACCATCCGGTTTTTATTGAGTGCGTTACTGATGCTGCCCATTTGCCTTAGCTGCGGCGGTTTCCGGTTATCAACTCATGGTGATCGCATCGCTATCAGGCGCGGATTGCTGCTTGGCGTTCTTAACAACGCCCTTTACCTGGGGCTGAGCTTTGCTGCCTTGCAGACGGTTCGCCCCCAGGTCGTTATTGTTATTGTTAGCTGCGCACCGCTGGCAACCAGTTTGCTATCAGCATGGTGGGGCGTAGAACCCCTTTCCCCAATGAAGTTACTCGGCGCGGCGCTGGGATTAGTGGGAGTGGTGGTCATCTCAGGCGTTGCTAGCGGGATGAATGTCGATATTTGGGGAGTGCTTATGGCAACTGGGGGCATGCTCGCCTTTGCCAGTGGCACCGTGTTCTTCCGCGGCCAAGGCGCAGGCCTTCCCGTCTTGCAGGCCAATTTCTGGCAATCCATTGCTGGCGCTGTCGCGCTTCTTCCAATGGCAATGCTGTTCGGGCAGCCGCTTGCCGTGCCTTCTACCGCTACGATGATAGCGATGACACATCTGGTACTTGTCGTCACCATCGGCGGAATGAGTCTCTGGCTAGTGCTGATTCGCATCAGCGGCGCCTCGACGGCATCGAGCTACCACCTTCTTAATCCGTTCTTCGGCGTACTACTCGCTTATCTAATACTAGGGGAGCCGTTGCGCATGGCGGATTTTGTTGGGGCTGGTCTGATTGTGATCGGCCTGCTCATGACCACCCAGGCAAGCGGGAGGGTAAGACAGAGTTAACTACCAGCAATGAGCTCATCACCTGAAACGGTAAATGCAGGGGTAGGCTGATGGCTTAAATTATAACTTATATATAGTATATGCCATAGCTAGCATTATTAATGAAACTAGAATATCGAAGCTACGTGATACAGCTGGTTTTGAGAAAATATAGATCATTTTTGTGCCAATGTAAGCATTTAAAAAAAACCATAAATATGATGCAAAGCTAGCACCAATTATAAAAAATAAACGCTCGTATCCTTCATGTTTGGCACCAAGACTCCCTAAGATCAGGACTGTGTCAATGTATACGTGAGGGTTTAATAAAGAGAATGCAAAGGATAATCTTATTGTGTTTTTTGCGGAAAATGATTTTTTTTCTTCCTTGTTACTTTCAATTTTTACGTTTTTTTTAGGGTTTATAGCTTCTTTTATGTTTGTAATAGCGTAAATAATTAAAAATAAAATCCCTATCCACTTCAACATGCTTAATAAGCTATCATTTATATGTGATGATAAAATATATACGCCCAGTGTAATAAGAGAGAAATCACAGCTAGCGCATATAAAAGCAGCTAGGTATGGTTTTTTTTGATAAATAGATTGTTTTATTATGAAAATATTCTGCGGGCCTATAGCTATTATTATGCTAGTGGCAAATAAAAAAGCATAAAGGCCCACCTGTAAATATGACAACACATTAGCCTCGTTTGATTTTTAACAGTGAAGATTCTGCTTTTTCAATAACTAGGCTTTTCCTAAATGTAAATTCCTTATGTGCTAATAAGCTTTCTTCAAGTTCTTCTATAATGATTTTAACGCTGGTAGGTGAGGTAGAGCCGAGACTTACTTGTCTGTTCATGACATTTTTGGGGTCAAGTATTTCGAAGTATTCTTCTTCAGATAATTCAATATCTTTAGATTTCAAAAAATCTAGTGCAATATTTGAACTTTTCAAAGTGGCTTTTTTTGAAATTAAAAAATTAGTTAATTGACCAGCTATTAAATGAGATTTTCTGAAGGGCAGGCCTTTATTAGTGACTAGCCAATTTGCTAACTCTGTTATTGTTGAAAAACTACCCCAACATATATCATATGCGCGTTGTGAGTCATATGATGATGTTTTAATATGCTCATCAAGTATCTTAATGGTTTGAATTGTAGTATCTAATGCATCCCAAAGTAACGGTTTGTCTTCTTGTAGGTCACAATTATATCCAAGGCCAACACCTTTAACCATAGCAAGAGATTGCATTAATGCACCATATACCCTACTTACCTTTCCTTTTGCTAATTCAGCTACTACAGGGTTTTTCTTCTGAGGCATTATAGAACTTCCTGTAGTAAAGCTATCATCAATATTAAGAGTGCCATATTCAAAAGAGTTCCAAGTAATAATTTCTTCTGCTAATCTGGATAAATTGCTCATTATTATCGAAAGTGTACTTAAGCACTCAATTATAAAATCTCTTGAACTTGTAGCATCAAGCGCGTGACCAATAATATTGTCAAATCCGAGTAACTCTTGTGTGTAGGATCGGTCGATATTGAATGATGTGCCAGAAAGTGCACAAGATCCTAGAACGCTGCAGTTTGTACTATTGAATG
Organism: Vreelandella titanicae; assembly: GCF_014697095.1. Taxonomy (NCBI): domain Bacteria; kingdom Pseudomonadati; phylum Pseudomonadota; class Gammaproteobacteria; order Oceanospirillales; family Halomonadaceae; genus Vreelandella; species Vreelandella titanicae. Next base: position 2,773,506 of record NZ_CP059082.1, read on the forward strand.
TATTTTCTAATCTAGTGATATCCCTGTTAAAAATACTTACATAAGCTGTATACCAGAAAGCCAAAGATATTGGCTGAGCTGGTTGTACATGCGTATATCCTACTGCTAAAGAATTCATGTTTTCGGTTGATTTTAATAATAAATTATCGCTGAATTCCTCTAAGGATTTTTTTATTTCTAATATATATGACCTCAAATATAACCGTGTGTCATTTACTACTTGATCATTTCTAGATCTTGCTGTATGGAGCATTCCACCTAATTCATCTCCAATAATACAGTTTATTTTATTTTCGATGTTTAGATGTACATCTTCGTACTCTTTCTCAAGGGTGAAAAGTTCATTTTCGTTCAATCTGTATATTTCGATAAGAGCAGATAAAAGATTTTTTTCACAATTTTCAGTTATTATTTTCTGCTTATGTAACATCTTAACATGAGCTATAGATCCTAAAATGTCATACTTAATAAGTCTTAAGTCAGCGTTGGTTGTTTCAGTGTAATTTAGTACTTTATCATTTATTTCTTTGCTAAGACGACCAGCCCAAATTTTCATTTAATACTCCTTTTTTTTGAAATCAATATACTTCGCTCAACATTTTCCGAGTATGCAATTTTTTTGACCAGGTATAATTACTGTGTGGAAAGTCATCTTCGTTACTTATAGTAGTAACTAGCGACATGAATTGTGTAAGGCAATATGCAGCAGTTTTATCTTTTAAAGAATCTATGCTTTCTTTTGAAGATATTGAGAAAAACGAAACATCTATTATTTCACCATGATCAATTTTTTCATCCATATAATGACAAGTACTGCCATAAGTTAAGTCTTTATTTTGTAATGCATAGTTATAACCTCCAATTCCTCTATATTTTGGCGGGGCGGGATGAAAATTTATTGCTGCTTCTTTTGCAGAATTTAAAGTTTTTATAGGTAAGATCAAGTCAGACTTGAAAGAGAAAATCCAATCACCAAACCAATTGATACTACTCGGGGGTTTATCTTTGTCGTAATTATACTGAATAGAATCAACATTTAAAAAAATACATCTTAAATAATTTTCAGCTTTTATTGACCATATGGAAGAATCACCTATATACAGTGCTCGTTTGTTAATCATTATCGGTTTCCTCCACTTGTTGAGCATTAGAAATATTTCTAGCACTAAGGGTAAGAATTTTAGCAAGGCCTTCGGAATCAGCGTGATCAAAATTACCCTCGTTTTCCATTGATCCATCTAAAGTATATAAAGAGTTTTTTACATTTTTAACTGATATAATTTGTATTTTTCCTTTATACAACTCGATTGTGATTTCTCCATTTACAAGATTGGTGATTTTTTTAATTGCTGATTTAATCATGGTGCTATTTAGATCTATCCAGTATCCTTCATAAAGTCTATTGCCTAACTCATTTGACATGTACTTGTAAGTTTCTAGGGTTCTTTTATCAACAATTATGCTTAATAAGTATTGATAACAATTGCCTAAGATCTCAATGGCAGGAGATTCATATACACCTCTTGATTTAACGCCAATAATTCTGTTCTCAACTAAGTTCTTAGCTATCCCAACTCCATGTACACCACCTATATGGTTTAATTTAGAAAATAAATCAATTAAACTTACTGTGTCGTTATTAAGTTTTTTTGGAATTCCATTTTCGAAAGTCAACTTGATGGTTAATGCTTCATCTAGGCAATTTTTTGGCCAAAATCCTAATTCAGGTTCAACTTCATATACTGAGTTTTTTAAATCTTCAAGTAATCCACCTTCATGAGTAAGGCCTAATAGGTTAGAGTCAGTTGAATAAGGCTTTTCACTGGAAGCTTTAATGGGTATTTTATGTGTAATACAGTAATCAATCATTTCTTTTCTACCCTTGAAGTTTTTTAGAAATTCTTCGTCTCTCCATGCAGCATAAAAATCTAAATTTGGGTTTAGCATGGAAGCTATTATTTGAAATCTGATTTGATCATTGCCTCTTCCTGTCGCTCCATGGCTAAATATATTTAAATTGTAAGGTTTTAGATTTCTAACGATACCATTAACTATCACCTGCCTAGCGGCGCCTGTTAAATTCCAATACTCAAATTCATACCGAGCATTGCACTGAATTAGTTCCAAACCAATTTCGGCTATTTCTTTTTTTAAATCGATTGAAATAAAATCTAAGGCCCCTGACGCTAGCATCCTCTCTTTAATATCAGAAAAATTATCTTCATCAGGTTGGCCAAGATCGGCTGTAAAACAAATAACTTTTACTCCTTGTGAAGACAGCCAGTGGGTAATAGTACAGCTATCCAGGCCTCCAGATGCTGCAAATCCAATAGTTTTTCCTTTTAAATCAGATGCTTTCATGATACGCCTCCTGTTTGTTTGGCAGCTTCACTTTCGTATCTCATGGTTGGTTTGTAAATTATGTTAAGAATAAGTTGATGGGGTGAATTTTTTCTTAACAAAAACCTTGTTAGGATCGCTTTTTAGATTGTTAAATAGCCATGACATTTAAATAGGAGACATAGAGTTATGTCTTTATGTAATTAGTTGTTTTTATTGGATTTTATATTTATTTTGCACATTGTGAATTTATTGGTTAGTCCTAGGTGATATTTTTTTATTCCTGGAGGTTATATGTTTGATCCTAAAAAAAAGATGGCGTTAATTGAAGTTGTCGCATCAGGTTCGTTCGAACGAGCTGCTCGTAAGCTGAACATTACAACTTCTGCTGTTTCTCAGAGAGTGAGGGCTTTAGAGGTTGAAATGGGGATGTCACTCTTAATAAGAGACAGGCCCTGTAGACCTACTGAGGAAGGAAAAAAATTAATCCGTCATCTTAAAAATATAGAGTATCTAGATAATGAATTCATGAATGAATTCATTGATGTTAAAAAAAACAAATTAAGATTTTCTATAGCTGTTAATAATGATTCATTATCTAATTGGTTAATGCCTGTTCTAGCTGAATATCTTCAATCGGGAGAGGTGATGTTAGATGTTTATATTGACGATCAAGATTATACCCATCTAGCATTAGAGTCTGGACTAACGATAATGGCAGTTACTTCTAAGAAAAAAACATTTAATTCCTGTAAGTCGGTTTACTTAGGTAAGTTGAGATATAAGCTAGCTTGCTCTAGTGTCTTTTATAAAAAATGGTTTAAAAATGGAGTTAATTTTACCTCGTTGAAAAATTCTCCACTACTTGTTTTTTGTGAAAAAGATAGATTGCAAGAAGATTTTTTAAAAAATAATTTTGGGTTAATGCAAGATATTTGTTCTTGTCATTATATTCCTTCATCTGAAGCATATTATGAGGCAGTTTTATTTGGTATAGGTTATGGCATGATGCCACTACCCAAATATGAAGAAAAAATCATATCGGCTGATTTGATTGATTTGATGCCAACAGAAAAAACAGATATCTCATTGTATTTACATTATTGGGAAACTCAGTTGCCTAAATTGATAAAGTTTCGTGAAAAAATCATTGCTCAAGCTAGGAAGGTTTTGGTTGAATAAAATTAATTATTAATTTTTATAGCTACTAAAAAGCTAAACTGATGGTTAACTAAGTGACGCTTTAATTAATATAAGATGTTTATAATGAATAACGGTGATAAAGGTGTGTATATTCAGTACTTTTAGGTAACAGTCTTCTACCAGAATAATTAAGATGCAGCTGGTAAGCTTTTGCTAGAGGAGCTTATGAGATCACCATTGATGGATCTACATCTAGAGTGAAACCGTCAGAAAATTTTGGGCGAATAAAGGTTACGCGTACCGATCAAATATTTATTTGTACTAGTTTATCGTTGATAGATGATCATGATATCTAGCCTTTGCCAGTGACACTGATTTCTTCCGCGGCCAAGGCGCTGGCCTTCCCATCTTACAGGCCAATTTCTGGCAATCCATTGCTGGCGCAGTCGCTCTTCTACCCATGGCCATGGTATTTGGGCAGCCGCTTGCCGTGCCTTCTACCGCTACGATGATAGCGATATCTGGTAGTTGTCGTCACCATTGTCGACGCCGGTGCTATAAGTCCGTAAATCATCAAAATAGATTGTCCCCCCGACCCGCATGACCTTTCCTTGTTGGTGACCAAACCACAAGAGATCGCGCCATGCTAAGCCGAGAGGACTTTCTCATGATAAAGCAACTTCACCAGCGAGGCGCCCATCTCGTGGACATTGCGCACCAGATTGGCTGTTGTGAACGCACCGTGCGGCGCCATCTAGCCCGTGAGGAGGCGCACACCGGGCGGCCGACCAAGCTGCGAGCAAGCAAGCTGGATCCCTTCAAACCCGTCATCGATCAGTTGCTGGCCGATAATGTCTGGAACGCCGAAGTGATCTTCCAACTGATCCGTGAACAGGGCTACACCGGTGGCAGCACCATGGTGCGACGCTATATCCAGCCCAAGCGGTCGTTGCGGCCCAGCAAGCAGACCGTCCGCTTCGAGACCCCGCCTGGTTTCCAGCTCCAACATGACTGGGGCGAGACCGAGACCGTTGTGGCTAGTCAGCGCTGCAAGGTCAATTTTGCGGTTAATACCTTGGGCTACTCACGGCGGTTCCATGCCTGGGCGGCCCCTAGCCAAGATGCCGAGCATACCTACGAGGCGCTGGTACAGGCCTTCCGTTATTTTGGCGGCGTACCGCGCACCGTACTGGTCGATAATCAGAAGGCTGCTGTGCTCAAGCATGACCGGGACCACCGCGTGATCTTCAACGCTGGCTTCCTGCAACTGGCCAACCATTACAGCTTCGCGCCCAAGGCGTGCCGCCCGCAACGCCCGCGCACCAAGGGCAAGACCGAGCGCATGGTGGGCTACGTAAAGCAGCACTTCTTCCAGCGCTATCGGGCGTTCGAGAGCTACGCCCACTTGAACCAGCTGCTCCAGCTGTGGCTGGAGCGCGTGGCCGATCAGCGGCCACTGCGGCAGTTCCGGCAAATCCCGCTGGAGCGCTTTATGGCTGAAGCGACGGCCCTTCAGGGGCTACCGGCCACCGACTTCGATACCCGCTACCATGACCTTCGCCAGGTCGGCTGGGACGGCTACATCGAAGTCCGTGGCAACCGCTACAGCGTGCCCGACGGCTATTGCGGCCAGGCGGTGGTGATCCGGCTCAGCCTGGACGATGAGCTAACGGTGTACACCGCCGCCGGTGACACCATCGCCTATCACCGCCTACAGGCCCCGCAAGCAGGTTGGCACACCGTGCCGGAACATCATGCTGCCCTGTGGCAGCAGACGCTCTCCGTGCAGCAGCGTGACCTGAGCGTCTACGAGGAGGTGCTGTGATGGCCCTGGAACAGCTACTTGATCGCCTGAAGATGGAGCACCTTCAGGCGTCGCTCGACAGCCTCTGTGAGCACGCCAGTAAGCAAGACCTGAACTACCGCGAGTTCTTGGAACAGGCCCTGTTGCAGGAATGGGGCGGGCGTCATCAGAAGGGCCTGGAATCCCGCCTGAAGCAGGCCCGACTGCCGTGGATCAAGACCCTGGAGCAGTTCGACTTTAGCTTCCAGCCCAGCATCGACCACAAGATCGTGCGTGAGCTGGCAGGCCTGGGCTTCGTCGAGCGTAGTGACAACGTCGTGCTACTCGGGCCGCCTGGCGTCGGGAAGACGCACCTCGCCGTGGCGTTGGCGGTGAAAGCGGCAGAAGCCGGCCACCGGGTGCTGTTCATGACGTTAGACCGGCTGGTCAGCACGCTGATGCGTGCCCGACAGGAAAACCGCCTGGATCGACAGCTCCAGCAACTGACGTACCCGAAGGTGCTGGTACTGGACGAGATGGGCTACCTGCCGATGACACGCGAAGAAGCCAGTCTGTTCTTCCGCTTGATCAACCGGCGTTATGAGCGGGCCAGTACGATCCTAACCTCGAACAAATCGTTCATGGACTGGGGCGAGATCTTTGGCGACCAGGTCATTGCCACGGCTATCTTGGATCGGCTACTGCATCACTCGACCACCCTGAACATCAAAGGCGAGAGCTATCGACTGAAGGACAAACGACGTGCTGGCTTAGTGACGACACCGACGACGAAGGAGGACACCACCTCAAACGAACCTGACGCTGTTCCGATAAAAGAGCACTGATAAAAACGGGACAATCTAGAGTGATGAAATGCGGACATCCTTCATTGACGTTGACACCATCGGAGGAATGAGCCTCTGGCTTGTACTGATCCGCATCAGCGGCGCCTCGACGGCATCGAGCTATCACCTTCTTAATCCGTTCTTCGGCGTACTACTCGCTTATCTTGTACTTGGGGAGCCGTTGCGCATGGCGGATTTTATTGGGGCTGGGCTGATTGTGAGCGGCCTGCTCCTCACCACCCAGGCAAACTGGAGTGTAAGGAAGAGTTAGCTGACAATACTGAGCTCTGCGCAGTGCAGTGCTCCATCGCGACAGCCAAAGGCAGTGGTAGGGCGGACGTATGAAATAGATGCGACATAAACATGATCCAGGTCATGTCCGTAGCCTAAAGTTTAATGAATTTAGCATGGGTTTAAACAGGCTTTGCTGCTAGTCTGAAATTATTAGAGCGATAAACGCCTCAGGGACAATCTAAATGCAAAATGTCTCACGCAGTGAGCTTTACCTCGTTAGCCAACGCGTGCACTCCATTCCCGCAAATACGGAGACTTGCAATGCCACTACTTTTCTCGTGAAGATATGTATATAGATATTCTTCTCCATTCAGTAACCACCACTTGTTTTCCATATTAAATGAAATACGGTGTGTTGTTGCCGGATAGTATTTGGTATGATGCTTGGAGTTAGAATGATCTTATTGTCATATAAAATATATACTAAAGGTGATAAATGTCAGAGCGTTCAGTTGAAATAGCAAAGCAAAGTATTAGTGGTTCAAATAAATATGATTATTTTGTTGTTGGAATTGGCGCTGCAACCTTCGGTTATTTTGCTAAAGATTATGAGGCAGTTGGAGAGTTTGGTATTAATGAAAACTCTCTAATTGTTATAAGCCTATTCCTCCTGGCTATATCAGTCGTCAGTGGTTTGAAAAAAATAGAGCGCCATAATAAATTTTTAGAGAAAAATGGGAAGTATTTGGATTTGGCGGAGCATTTGGCAGGATACTCTCGAAATGTTATTGAAGGTGGAGTCGCAATAAATGAAGAAAGTGGAGAGATATTGAATCCAAGTGACTCTGCTTTAAAAGCAGCAGCGTTGAAAAGATGGCTTCCCAGTCTAAAGTTAGAGTTAGAGCGTTCTGGAAATATAATTGGCTGGTATAGCATTTTTAGAGACTATAGCCTTTTTTTAGCATACTGCACCTTGGTTTTTTCAAAGTTATTGCCATTTTTTTATTCTTAATAAAATTATCTAGTACGTTTTTTAACCTAATAGTTTTTTCTATTGATTTGAGTTTTAAGATGTGGTTTTTATAGCTATGTTGGACAGTCTTGAGCTTGAGTGTTTTAATTCCGTTAATGTTTTAAAATAGTTAGATGGTTTTCTATTTCTTTAAATGGTGAGTAAGTATGACATTCGGGTATAGACTAAATGTTGAGCAGTTGATGTATAAGAGAGCAAGTTATAATTATGAAAAAGCATTGTCTAAAATGGTCGATGTGCCTGACTCTATACCTGAGACAGGTAAGCTCTATTATTTTGAAGGGCCTGGTTTAGAGGACGATGAAACTATCGCACTTTGTATAGAGTGTATTATTGAATGGGCGGCCTCGCTTGAATCATTTGTAAATCTAGTATGGTTGGGAAATAAAATTTCGAGCCAGGAAGAGGAAAGGAATTATTCAAGTACTATAGCTAAAATAAAACGTTTATATCAGATAGAAGATTTATTATACGGGGACTCAAAGTGGAAAAGTGGTGTTGAGAAATTATTTGCTATGAGAAACTATCTTATGCATTATAAAGAAGCCATTACTTATACTGGGTTTAGTTTTGCTACAAAATTTCAGCATGAGTTTTCAAAAAATAATATGATTAAAATAAAACGCGATATTTACCTTGCTATCAAGGAGATAGGTGGTTATTTTAATATTGATTGTGGTTTTGTTGATGGTGATTATGATCACTTTATATATAAGTATTGATTGTTATTACATTTAATGCGGCGAGATTTTTATGGGTTATTTAATTAGTTTTTTGATTGCTGTGTTATTGGCTATTTTTACTGCTTGGATCCAATATTATAGTTGGTTTAAAAAAGAACGTTTTAAGTTTGAGTCCAAAGAAGAAGATATAGCATTGACTTTAGTGAACGAAATTTCTGAGCTGGCTCATATGAGAATTCATAAGCAAAGAGAGCAGGTTTGGAATATTAGAAATAATAACTATAGCCAGGAGGTTGAGCAAGAGTATAGGAAAGCGGTTGTATCATGGAATGAGAAAATTGGAGGTTTTATGTCTAAACTTGATTATAGTTTTTCTAGAGAGGAGGTGTCTTTTTTTGAAAATTTTATTCACAGAAAATTTTATCGAATACATTGTGAAATGGTTTTAATAAAAGAGAGTAAAGCCAATACTCTTAGTCTATCCCAATTAGAGGAAGAGCTTAATCGCTTAGGTAGTGAAGTGGTTTATTTTGTGCGAAGGCTTATGGGGAAAGTAAGAAGGAAAGACTATTCAACTCTTACCCTTAATAAAAAAGTGTCCTTTGGTAATAGGTCTAAATTGACTTGTGAATATCTGGTTTTACGTCTTTTTGGCCTGGATTAATCTTTGGGTATATTCTTTACGTACTCTTATCTTTTTTGTCCAGTTGGGCGCTTCTTGTGCTGTAAAATTAAAAAAATCATCTGCATATTTGTATTTATAGGCTTCTTCGTTTTTTATAGTATTTACTATTTGTTTGGGTAGGGGATAAACTAATAGGCTAGCCAAAATTGCAGATTGCTCTTGATCTAATTCTACTGCTGACCGGCGAAAAATTAGTAGTGAAGCGTCATCGCAGCTATTTAGTTTATAGCCAAAATAGGCAGAGCTGAGATAGCTTCTTAGCACAGCTTTTTTTGTTAATCTTTTAGTTATAAGCCATGATAAAATCATTTCGTGAGATTTTCTTTTGATAGTACGCTCTTTTATATTTATAACAGTTCTTACATATTGCTGTTCTATTGTACTTATACCACCTAATCTTTTCTTCATTATGAGCTGCTTGAGTATTCTAGGCGCGCAATAAAAATCAATGCCAGCGTGTTTAAAATAGCGCTTATCCTCTATGGTTAACACCGCTTTCTCAAATTTCGTGAGATCATTTTCAATCCATAAACTAGTTGTGTTTTGAGTTTTTCTTGAGTGAGATATAATTATATCAACAATTAGATTGAAATATATCAGCCAGCCTTTAATGTCAATTAATAGTTTTGGTTTTCCGCCAATTGTTTCGGATATGTCTTTATTCATAATTCTATGCTTCGCCCTTTCTTGTGAGTTCCACGTGGCCATGTTGTTCTGCCACCATTGAGTAAAATCGACCTTGAGCGAGATTTTTGTTTTTTACAGTTAGCATAAAAAGGTAGTCTGATTCACGGCCAAAGTCAGCAAGAGTCATATTTATAATTATCCTGTCTTTAGAAAAATAGTTCTTCTCTATATAACCTTCAATTCTACCTCTTTTTCTGTTTTTTCCATAATACGTTTTATGCCCTGTTTGCGATATTTCAAAGAATTTTTCTGCAGTCCCTCTTATTACTTTGTCTTCGCGCCATAGAATAAGGTCATATTTTATCTTCATGTTTTTAAAAGGATTTCTCTTTGTTTTTTGCGTGGTTGTTGTTAATTCCCAGTGATCTGATATTTCAATTAATGGAAATAATTTCTCTTTTATAATAAAGAATAATAGCGCAAGTGCTATGCCACCTACCACAGTTGATAAGGTTGACATAACAAAACTATTCATTTATGCAACCCCTTGTGATGTCCACCCCACTAACTCTCATAACCTCCCTCGTCACCGCATCATTCAATATCCCGCGTTTGGCTTCGATCACTGTTAGCCAATCGCGGGCACGGGTGATGCCGGTGTAGACCAGCTCGCGGGTGAGGATTGGGTTGGGTGTTTGTGGTAGCAGCAAGGCGGTGTGCTGAAACTCAGAGCCTTGGGATTTGTGTACCGTCATTGCGAACACGGTTTCTACCGCATGGAGGCGGGATGGCAGCACCCAGTGAATCGGGTTGTCTACGTCACTGGTTGGGAAGGCTACACGTAAAAGCGACCTACCAGGAGTGCGGGGATCAGGCACGGCGAGGGTAATGCCGATATCGCCGTTCATTAGTTTCAGGCCGTAGTCGTTTTGGGTGACCAGTACCGGGCGGCCTTCAAACCAGCCTTTTTCTAACGAGTGGTCGTTGCCAAACAACAGCTTTTCGCGGCGCAGGGTTTTGGCGATTCGGAGGTTTAAGCCTTCTACCCCCCAGGGGCCTTTGCGTAGCGCGCACAGCAGCTGAAAGCGGCTGTAAGCCTTTAGTACTTGCTTCGCCCAGCCATCGTAAGCGTCGCCGTTCTCTTCAAACGCTAGCGCCGTACCGGGCCGTTCACTCGCTAGGGTGCTCAGGTAGTGCTGGTAGCCGGTGGGCGGTGCAATCGGCTCGCCCTTGAAATTGGTGCGGCCTTCGCCTGCGTTGGGGAAACGTTCCGGGCTGCCGGTGATTACTAGGCGCTCCAGGGCGCTGTCTTCGTTTTGTGCATCTGGCTTTAACACTAAGTGGTGCAGGTCGGCATAGCCGTTATTCAGCACGCCATGCACGGCTTGGTGCTTCTCCCGTTCACTCTGTGATTCGCTTAGCGGTTGGTTAATGGCTTGAGCGAGTTGGCCGATGCCGCTTTGGGCATTAAAGCGGTGGCTTACCCGCAGCATGGTAATGGCTTGATCCAGCGGCTGGCCGTTGGGGTCGATTAATGTTTCCGGCAGCGGGTGGCCGGTGAGTTCGGCTAGCCACTGCGCCGTGGCGGGTGTGTAGTGGGCGGCGTCGGCGCGACGGCACAGGTCGCCCAGCACGGCACCTGCTTCTACGGATGCCAACTGGTCTTTATCCCCCAGCAGCACCAGCTTGGCGCTGGCGGGTAGGGCGCTGAGCAGCGCCGTCATCATTTCGATATCCACCATCGAGGCTTCATCCACCACCAGCACATCCAGCGCCAGCGGGTTGGCGGCGTTGTGGCGGAAATGGCGGGTGTCGGCGCGGGCGCCAAGTAGCCTGTGGATCGTAGTCACTTCCGTCGGAATGTCGATTGCGTTCGAGGAGTCAGCGGCTGAGTGCCCATCTAATAGAGATTCCAACCCGCTTAGGGGGAGGTCTTTCACCTGCCCGGCGATGGATTCATTCAGCCGTGCGGCGGCTTTGCCGGTGGGGGCGGCTAGGCGAATGCGCAACGGGTGGGCGTGGGGCTGGGCCAGTTGCAGGGTTTGTAGCAAGGCCAGCAGGCGCATCACGGTGGTGGTTTTGCCGGTGCCGGGGCCGCCGGTGATGATCGCGAAGGGGCTGCGGGCTGCCAGGGCGCAGGCGTTCTTTTGCCAATTCAGGGTGCCGGTAGCGGGGAATAACGCATCCAGCGCGCTTTTGAGTAGCGGTGATTCCTCTGAGCTATTCCTAGAGCTATGTACAGAGCTATCCACGCTAAGTCGAGCGGCGATTTCCTGGTGTAGCGTTTGCTCGAACTGCCAGTAGCGTCGCAGGTAGAGTTTGCTGGTGTTGACGCTGTGGCTTACTACAAGCGGCGTATTGCCGGGGCCGTCGCTGATCAGCGTGGGGTGGTTGAGCGCGGCCTGCCATTCGGGCAGCGTTAGCGTGGCTAGCACTTGGCTGGGCAGCGGCGGCGGGTCGTTCAGGTCGTCGCCTTCCGGCGGCAGCGAAAGCGCAAAATCCGGCGCTTCCAAGGTGGTGGCTAAATCCAGGCAAACATGGCCACGGCCGAGCTGGTGGCTGGCTAGCGCTGCGCCGAGCAGTAGCAGCGGCGGGGCGTTTTGGGTTTCACGGTCGAGAAAGCGCACCAGGGCCTGATCCAGGTCCCGCAGCCAGCCACGGGAAACCCAGCGTTCACACAGTAGGAATAGCGCGGCGGTATCGCTTAGCGCGGGGTGCGGTTGGGTAGCTCTGGCGGCTGATTCTGTCGGTGGTGCTGCCGATGCCGTTGGATCAACCGCTGCGGGCGGTGCGTCATCGGCGAACAGGTCGAGGTTCATAGGCCCGTTCTTGGAGGCTAAGTCACGCTTACTCATACGACTGCCTCCTGATGGGGTGCTGCAGTTTCTGCCGCTGTGCCGGTAAAGAGGGCATCCAGCGCTTCGATCAGCGCGACCGGCGCAGGCACGGCGTGTACGCCACGGGCGGCGGTGCGGCTGCCGCGTAGAAATACTGTCATCGAGCCTCCCAAATGTTGGTGCGGGTCGTAGTCGGGCAGGCGCGCTTTCAATAGCCGGTGGAGGGCGAGCATATACAGCGCCGCTTGCAGGTCGTAGCGTTTTTCGAGCATTGCATCGCGCAGGGAGTCGGTGGTGTAGGCGCTGTCGTCGCTACCCAGGTAGTTGGATTTCCAGTCGAGCACATAGAAGCGGCCTTCATGCTCAAAGGCGAGGTCGATAAAGCCCTTGAGCATGCCGTTGAGGGTATCGGCATCCAATACGGGGCGTGATACCCCTGGCAGTAAGTGGTCACTGACCAGCTCATCCAGCTTGCGCGTTAGTACCTGGTGCGCGGCAAACCAGAACTCCAGTTCTACCTGATAGCTTTCGAGTTCACATAGCGCCACCTGGCTGCCCTCGCTGGATTGTGACGGGGCCAGTGACAGAGATAGAGGCAAGGGAAGCGGCGTGGCGAGCAGTTCTTCTAGCCAGCCCGCCAGGGTGTCGTGCCACGCCTGCCAGCCGCGCAGCTGCACGCGCCGCCGCAGCATGTCTTCCCGGGCGGCGGGGTCTTCTAGCGCTGTGTTAAAGCCCAGTTGGCCCGCCCACTCTAGCAATCCATGCAGGAAGGTACCGGGGCCAGGCCCTCGCGGAAACCGGTGCAGGTGAAACGCTTCTGTGTTGATGGCGTTGTCGTGGGGCTCGTCCAGCACTTCCAGGGTGGTGGCTTCCTGGGGGGTGGTGGGTTCCGGCGTGGGCGTTGGCAGGGCCGCGCCGGGCATCGCTTCCGAGACAGCCCCTGAGGTGCGCAGCGCTGAGTAGCTGGCGATCCACCACTGTTCACGGGCGGGGCGCAGCGGGGTGCGGGCATGGCCCAGCGCCTGCTGTTCCGGCGCCGGGGTGAAACGCAGCGCGGTGGGTTCCGGGGCGGCACTTAGCGCGATATCGCTGCCTTCCACCAGTTCACCTAGCGCTTGAGTAAACGCGCTGGGAGCAATGGCCTTGCCGCCGTTGATTAGGTGGCCGATGGCGCTGTTCTCGCTACCTTTTAGCGGCGCCAGCCCCAGCCAAGTGGCGTGGCGGGCGCGAGTGAGCGCGACGTAAAGCTTGCGCAGGTCTTCACCCAGGCGTTCTCGGTCGGCGGTGGCTAGCGTTGCTTCATCGGCGCTCAGGCTGAGTTGCAGCGTGCCTTCGCTATCGTGCCAGCGCAGCGGCAGGTCGGTGTCGCTGACCGGGCGGTGGTTGGCGATAAACGGCAGGAACACCAGCGGGTACTCCAGCCCCTTGGATTTGTGAATGGTCACTACCTTGACCAAGTCGGCGTCGCTCTCCAGGCGCAGCTTGTGGCTGTCGCCGTGGCTATCCGGGTCGGCAATGGCTTCGGCTAGAAAGCGAATCAACGCGTGTTCGCCATCCAGTTCCTGACTGGCGTGCTGCAGCATTTCACCCAGGTGGAGCAGGTCGGTTAGCAAACGCTCACCCTCGGCGAACTCGCCCAGCAGCCGTGCGGCGATATCAAAATCGACCATTAATCGGCGCACCAGCGGCAGTACGCCTTGGCGCTGCCACAGGCGGTGGTAGTCGCTGAACTGCTCGACCCGCGCTTCCCAGGCCAGCTCGCTCTGGTTGAGGTGGTCGAGTTCTTCAAGGCTCAGCCCAAGTACTGATGTTGCCAGGGCGGCGCGCAGCTTGGCTTCCGCCTGGCGGGAGTTGGCTTGGGGCTCGGCGCAGGCGCGCAGCCAAATGGCCAGCTGCGGGGCAATGGGGGAACTGAACACCTTGTCGTGATCGGAAAGGTAGACACTCTTGATGCCTCGGCTGGCCAGCGCCAGTCGAATCGCCCGCGCTTCCTGTAGGCCGTTGACCAGCACGGCCATGTCCGAGGGGGCCAGCGGAGTGAGTGATTGTTCTCCGTTATCGTCTTCAGTAGCGAAGCCCGCTTGATGATGGCGGCCTGCTTCCAAAAGGGCGGCCATGTGCGAGGCGCAGAGCTCGGCCATCTCCGTTTGGTAGGCGGTTTTGGAGAGCGGCTCTTCGCTTTCCAGTGGCCACAGGGTCATTGCTGCTACGGGCTTGCCGTTGAGTACCAGCGTCTCCTTGGTGCCTTTGGCGTTAACGGGGTTGAAAGGCAGTGGGTTGTCGCCGCCATCGGCACGGAACAGGAAGGCGCCGGCATCATGCTGGTCGGCGTAGCTGAAGCAGTGGTTGACCGCTGCCACCATGTCGCGGCTGGAGCGGAAATTGGTGCCCAGCGTGACGTGTCGGCCATCGGTGTCATGACGGGCCTGCAGGTAGGTGAAGATATCCGCGCCGCGGAAGGCGTAGATCGCCTGTTTGGGGTCGCCGATCAGCAGGATAGCGCTGTCGCGGCGGGGCGTTGCGACGTCATACACGGCGTTGAAAATACGGTACTGGATCGGGTCGGTATCCTGGAACTCGTCGATCAGTGCCACGGGGAACTGGCGCTGAATCTGCGCGGCCAGGGCCGCTTTGTTGGGGCCTTTCAGGGCGCGATCCAGATGGATAAGCAGGTCGTTGGGGCCCATCTCGGCGCGGCGTTCCTGTTCGCGCTCTAGCCGGGCGCGGCACCACTGTACGGCGTGAATCAGCAGGTCGTTGCGCGGCTCGGGCAGGGCATCCAGTGCCGCCGGTAGCTGTGCCAGCGCTTCCCATGCTTGCGGGCAAGGCGGTGCGCCGTCTTTCCAGATGTCGGCCATGCCGTCGGGCGTCATGCGTTTCCAGGCGGCGTCGGTGAGCGCAGGGCGGTCGGCATCCGTTTCGCACCACTCGCGTAGGGCGCCTAGCCAGTTGGCGCGGCTTTTGGCATTGAAGCTCTGGCCCTTGAAGGCTTTGCGCGTGGCTGCGTCTTCCAGGGCGGGCACCAGTTCGTCCAGCCAGGCGGCCCAGGGGGCTTTGAGTTCGCTGAGCTGGGCGGCGCGTTCGGCCTGGGTGGCGGCCAGGGTCTCGCTGGGCGCGGGCTTTGCGTCGCCTAGCGCTTCGCTTTCGGGCAGTAGCCGTTGCAGCGGGGCGTGCAGGTCGTCCGGTGATTTCCAGTAGCGGGTGACAATGCCGAGGGCGTCGCTGTCCAGCGGGTAGTAGAAGCTGCGCCAGTAGTCGCGCACCACTTCCTGTTCCAGTTCGCGCTGGTCGTTTTCCAGGTTGAGGGAGAACAGGCTGCCGCTGTCGAAGGCGTGTTCGCGCAGCATGCGGTAGCACCAGCTGTGGATGGTGGAAACTGCGGCTTCGTCCATCCACTCGGCGGCCAGCGCCAGGCGCCGTGAGCAGGCGGGCCAGGTGGCAGGGGCGTATTGGTCGCGGAGTTCTAGGAGCAACGGATCTAGTGCAACCGGGGCTTCCCCGGCGGCAAGCCTACGTGGAGGCGCTGTGAACCCATCCGTGGGCGCTACATTCAACATCCCTGTTGAATGACCTCCACTACGGCTTGCCCCCGGCGCCCCTCCTTCTACGTCCTCAGCTCGAAATACTTCTGCTGCTTCTACCAGCCGGTTGCGGATGCGTTCGCGTAGCTCTTGGGTGGCGGCGTTGGTGAAGGTGACGACCAGGATTTCCGGTGGCGTGAGCGGGCGGATAAACGCGGTGTCGTCGTCAACGCTGTGACCGCCGAGTACTAGCCGCACGTAGAGTAGGGCGATGGTGAAGGTTTTGCCGGTGCCTGCGCTGGCCTCTATTAGTCGGCTGCCGTGGAGCGGGAGGCTCAATGGATTGAGGGGTGCGGGCTGGCTCATAAGAAGATACTGTCAATTTCAGCGGAAAAATCTTGCCTAGCGGTGAACAACTGACTCATGCCGCTTCCTCATTTTCAATCGGGCTCGACTGTGCCAAGGCTATTGCTTGGAAGGGTGTGGGTTCAGCCGTCGAGACATAGGTCACGATATCTACAGGCAGTTGGAGGCGTTGTTCGAGTGCCATTTTGAGTTCGGCACAAGCAAGCAGCGGAATCGTTGTCTGGGAGATCAACAGTAGATCCACATCGCCCCCTCGCTTTGTATCATCAAGACGCGAGCCAAACACATGAACGTTGACATCTGTGCCCATGAATTCGTGCACGCCTGAAAGAATGGCGGTGCGCTGTGCTTGAGTAAGACGCATGAAGACAGCTCCTTGCTTGTTAAAGTCTAGCACTGACTATATGACAGCCCCGCCACCTAATAACCTAACGCTAAGTCACTCTTGGAATATTCAGTTTACGCTTCCTAGCCAATCGGGCGCGCTTCGGCTAAGACTCTCGCTTGGGTGGGGCTTGGCTCATCAGTCGATACATAGGTGACAATTTCCACCGGCAGTTTGAGGTATTCTTCGAGTATTTGTTTGAGTTCAGCACACGGCTGTGGCGGTATCGCTGTCTGGGAGATCAACAGTAGATCAACGCCGCCGCCTCGCTTTGAATCATCTAGCCTTGAACCAAACACATGAGTTTCCACCGAATCACCAATAAACTCGCTCACACCAGAAAGAATGATTGCGCGATGTGTTTGGGTAATACGCATGAAGTCAGCTCCTTAACTGTATGACAGCCCCGCCACCTGATAATCTTATCGCCGAGCCACTTTAGGTGCATTTTAGTTTACGCTACCGGCGGCTTCGGTTCACTCTAACGATGGGATCTCATGCTGACATCGCTGCTGGATAATGACTTCTATAAGATCACGATGCAGAATGCCGTGATCAAACGCTTTCCTTATGCCCATGCGCGCTACGCCTTTATCAATCGTGGCGAGCACGCGTTTCCTGATGGTTTTGGCGCCGAACTTCGCCGCGAAGTCGATAAGATGGCATCGCTACGGTTGAGCGATGAGGAGAAGCGCTATCTCGAAATAACGTGCCCTTATCTCGACCCTACGTATCTCGATTTCCTTGCCGGGTTTCATTACAACCCCAGCGAGGTGATTGTAGAGCAGCAGGGGAGTGATCTTTCGGTGATCATTGAAGGGCCCTGGTACCGCACCATTCTCTGGGAAGTGCCGCTGATGGCGCTGATCAGCGAGCTCTGGTATCGGCTGCGTGGCGTGACGATAACGCCTGACGCTGATGCGATGATTGAGCAGCACGCCCAGGAGAAGATCGAACTGTACCGCCGTTTAGGGCTGAAAATCGCTGAGTTTGGCACCCGGCGGCGCTTCTCTTCTGACGTTCACGACCGGGTGGTCGGTGCGCTTAGCCATCATGGCGGTGAGGCCTTCAGCGGCACCAGCAATGTGCTGATGGCCATGCGCCACGGCGTTAAGCCGATCGGCACCCACGCCCACGAGTGGTTTATGTTCCACGGTGCCCGCTTCGGCTTCAAAATGGCCAATAGTCTGGCCCTGGAGCATTGGGTGGATGTGTACCGGGGGGATCTTGGGATTGCCTTAACGGATACCTTTACCTCGCGGGCCTTTTACGACAGCTTCGATAAGAAATTTGCCAAGCTGTTCGATGGCGTTCGCCACGACAGCGGCGATCCTATCGAGTTTGCTTCCCAGACCATCGAGCACTACGAGCGCTTGGGCATCAACCCGCTAAGCAAGACGATTATCTTCTCCGACGCGCTAACACCGGAGAAGGTCGAGCGGATACATGCCTTCTGCAAAGGTCGCATCGGCATGGCGTTTGGTATCGGCACCAACTTCACCAACGATGTAGGCGCTGAACCGATGAACATGGTGATCAAGATGGTCGAGGCGCGCCCGGAAGGGCAGGGCTGGCTGCCGGTGATCAAGCTTTCCGACGTGGCGGAAAAAAACACCGGCGACCCGGAGATGATCTCGCTGGCGAAGCGCATCTTGTCGCTGAATGGGAAGAATGCTTAGCCTCTAATCTGTTCGAAACATGGAAACCGCTTGTGGCTGATACCTCCAAACCACCCCATAATCCTCATGATCGGTTCTTTCGTAGCGCGATGGAAAACCACGCCGTCGCGCAGGGGTTCATGCAACATTATTTACCCAAGAAAATTAGCGCCGCCCTGGATTTAGGCAGTCTTAAGCTGGAGCATGATAGCCACCTCGATTCAGCCCTGCGAGAAACCGTCTCCGACCTGGTGTACCGTTGTCAATTAGCGGGGCAACCGGCGTATCTAGCTGTATTGGTCGAACATCAGTCAAGCCCCGACCCGCACATGCCCGTGCGTATCGGGCATTATCTGTTTGGGATGCTGACCAAGCAGTTGAAGCAGCGCCCCAAGGAACCCCTGGCACCGGTTCATGCACTGGTGTTCTACCACGGCCGTCAAACACCCTACCCCTACTCAATGGATCTTGCTGACTGCTTTGAAGATCCGCTGGGGCTAATGGAGACGCTGTTCCAGGGGCCAATACCATTAGTGGATGTAAATCAGCTTGATGACAAAGCGCTAAAACAACAGCAGTGGATAGGCTTGGTTGCTCGGGTACTAAAGCACATTCGCGAACCGCACATCGATCCTTACCTGATGGAATGGCTGCGTGACTGCGCGAGCTTTGACGAGCACAGTCGCCAGCAGTTGGATTTCATCGCTACCTTGCTAAACTATGTGGTAGGAACAGGCAACGTGATTGACCTTGATCAGTTGATTGAAGAGAGCCATCGCTTGCCCCAGCCTATAGGAGATACCTTTATGACCATTGCCACCCAGTTGGAAGCCCGAGGTGAAGCGCGAGGTGAAGCCAAAGGCAAAATCGAGGGTAAAATCGAAACCGCTCGGAACCTCTTGCAAGAGGGGGCTGATCCCCAGTTTGTAGCCAAGGTGACGGGGTTGCCTATTGATGATGTTAAGCGCCTTCAAAACCACGCTGAATAAGGTAAGCCCTAATTTTTCACTGATCGGTGCAGTGGCGCATAGAGCGCATCGGTCAGCGTGGCGAAGCTGTGGCCAAGGGCACGCTCGTTGAATAGCTTTTCAAAGCTTGGCCATTGGTGGAAGAGGTAGGCGCTTTGGGCGACTTCGCCGGTTTGAAAGCGGCCGCCTTCGTAGGCGGTTTCGGCGGCGGCGTAGGCGTCGCTCTCCTTTGCGCTATCGGCTTCCAATTCCGGCGTGCCTTGTTTGGCCAGCCAGGCGAAAGCGGCTTGCGGAGCCAGCGGTAGCGGGGCCTGCATGCCATCACACCAGGCGCTTAGCAGGTTTTGTAGCTGGTAGCGGGCATTCTCGGCTTCTAACGGTTCCAAGCGCACATGGCCTGCTTTTGAGAGTAGCTGGGTGGTCATCGGGTGTTTGGCATTGCCCGCTAAGTGGGCGACCCAAGGGCGTAGCAGGTGCTGCCAGCGATATTGACCGCGGCCACGCCCCTGGCTGATTAAACTACTGCTGAGCAGTAGCAGACGGCAGCGATTGCCTGCGTCATCCTGGCGAAGTTCTCCCAGCCAATCTTCCAGCGTTACCTTTCCTTCAACTCTTTCAACATGCACTGCCTGGGGCACCGCCACTACTTGCGGCCACTCTTGCAACGCTTCTTCGTAGGCGCCAAACAGGGCGTCCATTGGTTCTGCCAGCGCTTCGCGCATCCTCTCTCCAAAGGCACCCACGGCTAGCACGCCCTGGCCTTTAAAGCGTTCCAGTGCTGCGTGCAGTGCTTCCACTCGCGGCAGGCCGTTATCCACCGCTTGGCGCTGGGCGGCGATTAGCTGATCCTGCAACTGCCAGTTCTGTAGCCCGTCCAGGGTGAAGGGTTCAACGTCCAGCTGGGTAAGCTCCTCCTGCTCGAAATAGACTCCCAGGCGGGTGTTGAAAAACGCCTTGGCGGGTTCGCGTAGAAAGCTGCCTAGCTGGTTCAGGGTTAGCGTGCTCTGCTGTTCGCTGTCCGCCTTAAGCTCTGGTGATTTTGAGCCTTTATTGCTTTCGCCACTTGGGGTGTGCAGGGCGTGCCATTCATGTGCATACGTGAATAGCCGCGCCTGGGCGGGGGAGTCGTTGGCGTGGGAAGAGAAGTAGCGGCGGCTAAACGGCTGCAGCGGGTGCTCGGTGGTTAACGCTTCCAGCAGCGGCTCGCCGTTTTGCGTGTGCCAGCCCGCCTCCAGGTGGTCGCGCAACTGGCCGACCAGCACCGAGGGCGGCATGGGGTTGTTGTCGATCTGGCTGCGCCCCACCCAACTAATGTAGAGCTGTTGGCGGGCGGAGAGCAGCGCTTCCAGAAACAGGTAGCGGTCGTCTTCCCGCCGTGAGCGGTCGCCGGGGCGGTAGTCGCTGCCCATTAAGTCAAAGTCCAGCGGCGGCTGGGAACGGGGGTACTCGCCGTCGTTCATGCCCAATAAACACACCCGCTTAAACGGAATGGCGCGCATCGGCATGAGGGTGGCGAAGTTGACCGCGCCCGCCAGGAAGCGCTGGGAAAGACTATGTTCGTCGATTTGCCCTAGCCAGTGTTCACGCACCATGGAGAGCGGCAGCAGGTCAAAAAGCTCGGCTTCTTCGGTGCTGTCCAACAACTGCTGTAGCGCGGTTTCCAGCTTGGTGAGCATGACGCTCTCTTGAGCGTCGTCGGTCAAGAAGTAGGTTTCCAGCAGTTCACGCAGCCGGGCCACCCAGCTGGCGGCGTCGGTGGGCTGGCAGAAGGTTTCCCAGGTGCTTTCCAGTTTTTCCAGCAGATTTGCCAGCGGGCCTGCCAAAGAGGCTTCCAGCCCGCCAATATCATCGAATGGTTCGATGCCTTGCCACGCCTCTGCACTTCCCACCGTATACCCCAGTAGCAACCGGCGCAGGCCAAAGGCCCAGGTGTTCTGAGTTAGCCCTTCGGGTAGATCCAGCCGGGTGCGCTGCTCGGCATTGAGCCCCCAGCGGATGCCTGCACCCTCGATCCAGCGGCTGAGGGTCGGCAGGTCGTGCTCGTCGATGCCAAAGCGTGTGCGCAGCGCGGGGACTTCCAGTAGATCCAGCAGGTCGCTCACTGAAAGGCGAAGTTCTGGCAGGCGCAGTAGTTTTTCCAGCGCAATCATCAGCGGCAAGCGGTGGCGGCTGGCCTGATCCGAAAGGGTGTAAGGGATGTAGCGCGGGTCGTCGGGTCTCGCGTTCGCATTATAGCCACCGAAGGTGGAGCGGTACTGGCCGAACACCGCTTCTATGTGCGGCGCGTAGCGGTCGATATCCGGCACCATGACGATGATATCCCGCGGTCGCAAATCCGGGTCGGCGCTGAAGGCCGCCAGCAGCTGGTCGTGAAGGATCTCCACTTCCCGCTGGGGGCCGTGGGCGATATGGAACACGATGGAGTCGTCGCTGGCGGGGGCGAGCGCGGGCCAGTGGGTTTGGGTTTCCGCCACTGGGCGCAGCTCACGGATATCGTCTTGTAGCTGGCTGAGCAGGCAGTTGCGCTCTTCGCCGCTGAACGGCTCGAACATGTCGATGCGCAGCGCCTGCTGCTCGAATAGCGTTTGGTAGTTGCCCGCGTCGTCGTGTTCGTCGAGCAGGCGCAGGTAGTCGCGCCCCTGTTTGCCCCAGGCGGCCAGCAGCGGTTGGGCGTGCAGATGCAGGGCGTCGTCGGCATCACCGGTGCCGAGTACGTCCAGGGCGTCGGGCATGCCTGCCTTGCGCCGCTGGCGGTAGCGGCTGGCGCGGAGCAGGTCTTTGTGCTCGATGATATCCGCCCAGTAGTACTGGCAGGGGTTGTGCACGCAGAGCACGATTTGGCAGCAGCGCGACAGCGCCGCCAGGGCTTCTAACGTCTGTTGCGGCAGCGATGAGATGCCGAAAATAATCAATCGCCGGGGCAGGCCGGGTGGGCACGCTTGGCCTTCAAGCTGAACGGCGGCTTCTAGAAAGCGGCTGTGCACCTGGGCACGGCTGCTGTTAAGGCCTGCCTCGCCTAGATTATTAGCCACATCATCGCGCAGCGCGCGCCATAGCTCTGGCTGCCACAGCTGGTGTGCTTCCAGCGGGCGGGCTTCGCCCCGGGCGGTGATGAGTACATCGTTGCCCTTGGCCCAGGCGTCCAGCCAGTCGGCGCGATACACTTGGTACTGGTCGAATAGATCCGCCAGCCGCTCGGCCAGTTGGTAGTGCTTGCGCTGGTCGCGATCCACTTCTAAAAAGCGTGCCAGCGGAGCAAAAGCTTCCTGCTCGGCAAGGCTGGGCAGCAGGCGCAATAAGCGCCATATCAACCGCGATTTATCAAACGGCGAGGTTTCAGGCACCGCGTGGGCGTCGTGCGTTAAGTGAGTCAGCACCGTGCGGTAGGCCTGCCATAGAAAGCGCGCGGGCAGGGTGACGTTCAATGCCGCCGCTATGCCCGCACCGCCTTGGGCCGGGCCTTCCGCCAGCGCCAGTTTTAGCCACTGCCCAATGCCGTTGCTCTGTACCAGAATGGTCTCGTTCTCTAGCGGCGAGAGCGGATGTCGGCGCATCCACTCCACCGCCAAGCCGCGCAAATCTTCCAGGCGATTGGCATGTACCACCATAAAGCCCGGCGTTAACGGCGTTTGCGAGAGCAGCGAGTTTGCAGACATGCACGATTCCTTAATGGATGGTTCCTTCACGGCAGGGGCGGAGCGGCTAAGTGTATGGTGCCATAAGTTTAGTTCTGAAGCTTGAAACCCTAGCGTCCTGTTTGAGAACTGCTATGATGGAAATATGATGCATATAAGTTGGATATTAGCTGTATGAGCGTAGCAGGAGGTTGCCCATGGCAATTGACACTGTAAAAGAATCCCTTAATGAGTCATCCGGGTATTTGGTTCCTGATTCATTCGAGCGGTTTTTAGCTGATTTGAAGGGAGCTGCTCGTAAAGATCGCCACCCATTGATTAACCCGAAGTTGTTTGCCAGTGCATTGAGCATTGATATCCAAACGCTGGCCAACCAAGCACATGTTCATCGTACGACGATATCCCGTGCTCAGGGAGCGGAAAAACTTCAACGTTATCTTCGTGATGCACTTCGTGTGCTCGGCGCAGCGGCGGATATTAATGGTGACTTTCATGACGCTCTGTTTTGGTTTCGCAACGAGCCGCTTAGCGCATTTGACTATAAAACACCCGAGCAACTCGTAAGTGAAGGGCGCGCAGAAGACTTGTTGCGCTATGTTCAGGCGCTACAAGCAGGTGTAGTGGGATGATAGTGCTGCCGGAGCTGAAAACTCAGGCATACCGTGTACATGTTCCGCGCTGGGCATTTTCGCCTACTAGTGGGGCCGGAGCGAGAGAGCATGGAGGAAGGCTAAACCGAGTTGGTGTAGATGCATTATACCTGTCGCTAGAGGAGCAAACGGCGTTAGCGGAGTACAAGCAGCTTTCTGCATTAATGCCACCTGGACTGATTGTTAGCTATACGGTCAGCGTGACGACTATTGTCGATTTTCGATCAGGTTATAACTCGAAATGGGATAGCCTTTGGCAAGAGCTTAACTGTGACTGGCGTAAGTATTGGTTTAATCAGCGCATTGAGCCGCCTAGCTGGATATTAGGCGATATGGCGTTGGAGCAGGGGGCCAAGGGGATACTTTTTCCTTCGTTGGCAAGAGACTCAGGCACCAACCTCGTTCTCTATACCGAAACGTTAACAGAAAACGATATGCTCGAGGTTTATGATCCCAAAGGTGATTTGCCGCACAACGCGCGCTCTTGGCAGTAATTGTTTTTATTTTGATCTTCTTTTAAGACAGAGGTCATGTTGTAGAGCTAGGTATCATAAGTTAATCGTTTTCTGCGATGCTCGCTAGGCCGTCTTAGCTGCCCGCTTCTGGCCGCGATAGCGGTTTAATAGATAGGCGCAACCCCAAGGAGTTGGCTACTTTGCTAATGGTCGCAAAAGCCGGGTTTCCTTCCCCCGATAGGGCTTTGTAAAGCCCTTCACGGCTCATGCCTACGTCTTTGGCGAGTTGGCTCATGTTGCGGGCACGGGCGATATCACCAAGTGCGGCGGCAAGAAGAGCAGGATCATTTTCTTCCATTACTGCATCAAGATAGGCCGCAATATCCTCCTCAGTTTGAAGGTAATCAGCAGTATCGTAGTGACTGAAAGTGACATTAGGAACGGTCATGGTGTTACTCCTTCCATTGCGCGGCAATGGCTTTGGCTAGTTCGATATCGTGGGATTGGGTGGCTTTATCACCACCGCACAGCAGAACCACGATTACTGGCCCTTTGGTAATATAATAGACGCGGTAGCCTGGCCCATAAGGAATTCGCAGTTCAGAAACGCCTTTACCGACCGGCTTCACATCTCCAGGGTTGCCCAGACTCAAACGTCGGATGCGGGCTTCAACCTTGGCGCGGGCACGGATATCGCGAAGCTCGCGTAGCCATCTATCGAAAACATCGGTTTTAATCAACTCGATCATGGTGATAACTATAGTTGGCAGTTCTGAGAGTGTCAACTTTGGTTGACGTCTAATCAAAAGCAAAGAAACGATGGGGGGAACGCTATGGTGTCAGGAGTTAATCATCTTGCGGGATGCGATATATATCGCCAAGCTATGCGGATACCGTGAACAACGCTAAGAGAGATTTCTAATGTCTGATTCATCGCAAAACTCCCGCCGCCACTCTTCCCAAGTAGTCGATGGCCCAGGCAAAGCCGCTAGCCGTGCCATGCTGCGCGCCGTGGGCTTTACGGATGCCGATTTCAAGAAGCCTCAGGTGGGTATTGCCTCTACCTGGAGCATGGTGACGCCCTGCAACAGTCATATTAACGAGCTGGCTGAGTTTGCCCGTGACGGTGCCGATGCAGGCGGTGGTAAAGGTGTTATTTTCAATACTATTACCATTTCCGATGGTATTGCCAACGGCACCGAAGGGATGAAGTACTCGTTGGTGTCGCGGGAGGTGATCGCCGACTCCATCGAAACCGTCGCCGGTTGTGAAGGCTTTGATGGCCTCGTGGCCATTGGCGGCTGTGATAAGAACATGCCGGGCTGTCTGATGGGCCTGGCGCGCCTGAACCGCCCCAGCGTGTTTGTTTATGGCGGCACCATTATGCCTGGCAAGGGGCATACCGATATTGTTTCGGTCTTCGAGGCCATGGGCGCGCACTCCCGTGGTGATATCGACCTGATCGAGCTTAAGAACATCGAAGAAACGGCGATCCCTGGCCCTGGCTCCTGTGGGGGGATGTACACCGCCAACACCATGGCGTCGGCGATTGAAGCCTTGGGCATGAGCCTGCCGGGTAGCTCGGCGCAAAACGCCATCTCCCAAGAGAAGCGCGACGACTGCAAAGCGGCGGGCGAGGCGGTGCTGGCGCTGTTAGCCGACGATATCAAACCCTCCGATATTATGACCCGCGAGGCGTTCGAGAACGCGATAACTGTCGTCATTGCTTTGGGTGGCTCTACCAATGCGGTGCTGCACCTTATCGCCATGGCGCGCACTATCGGCGTTGAACTGTCGCTGTCCGATTTCACTGAAATAGGTAAGCGCGTACCGGTGCTTGCCGACCTGCGCCCCAGCGGCCACTACATGATGAGTGAGCTGGTGGCGATTGGCGGTATTCAGCCGCTGATGAGAATGCTGTTGGATGCGGGCTTGCTCAACGGCAACTGCTTGACCGTCACCGGCAAAACGTTGGAAGAGAACCTTGCTGAGGTTGAGCCTTACCCTGCTGAGCCGCCGATTATTGCATCGCTGGGTAATCCGATTAAAACGGAAAGCCATCTGCGCATGCTCTACGGCAACCTGGCACCGGAAGGCGCGGTAGCGAAGATTACCGGGAAGGAGGGCACTCGCTTCTCTGGTTCAGCGCGGGTATTTGGCTCGGAAGAAGAAGCCCAGGCGCGTATTAACGATGGCACCGTCGTTGCCGGCGATGTGGTGGTGATTCGCTATGAAGGGCCGAAAGGTGGCCCCGGTATGCGCGAAATGCTCACACCGACCTCGGCGATTATGGGTCGTGGTTTGGGTAACGACGTGGCGCTCATTACCGATGGGCGCTTCTCCGGTGGCAGCCACGGTTTTGTGGTCGGCCATGTGTCACCGGAAGCTTTTGACGGCGGCCCGTTGGCGCTGGTGAAAGATGGCGATACCATCACCATCGATGCTGAAGCGGATACTATCGATGTTGACCTCTCCGATGAAGAGCTGATGCGCCGCCGCGCCGCCTGGCAGCAGCCAGAACCCCGCTATACACGCGGTGTGCTGGCTAAGTATGCGCGTTTGGTTAGCTCGGCCAGCACCGGCGCGGTGACCGACCAGGAGTAATCTGCGTTGCCGTTATGAGCGTATCCTCATGAGCACGCTGTCATAAAGAATTAAAGCGTAAGGCTTAGTATAAAAGCCTTGCGCTTTTTTATTGGAATAACAGGTGGCCGAAATGGTGGAGCAAACGCAGGCACGTGGGCGCATAGGTGAGGTGTTTTGGGTATTTTTAGCACTCGGCTTAACGTCCTTTGGCGGCCCGGTAGCGCACCTGGGGTATTTTCGCACGGCCTTTGTGGAACGGCGCCAGTGGCTCTCTGAGCAGGCCTACGCTGATCTAGTGGCGCTGTGTCAGTTCTTACCGGGGCCCGCTAGCAGCCAGGTGGGCTTTGCTCTTGGCCTATTGCGCGCGGGGCCTTGGGGGGCTGCCATGGCGTGGCTGGCGTTTACACTGCCCTCGGCGATTATCCTGGTGCTGTTTGCGTTTGGCGCGGCGGTGCTGGATGGCCCTATTGGCAGTGGCATTATCCATGGCTTAAAAGTGGTGGCGGTGGCGATTGTTGCCCACGCGGTGTGGGGCATGGCGCGTAATCTCTGCCCGGATAAAACCCGCACGGGAATCGCGCTTGCGGCGGTATTGACGGTGGTGCTGGTCAGTGGCCCACTGGGTCAGGTGTCGGCGATTGTGTTGGGGGGCTTAGCCGGGCTAACACTGTGTCGCGATAGCGCTGCCGCTACAGCAAGTGAGTCGCTGCATTTTCCGGTGACGCGTAAGGCAGGCATGGTGGCGCTGGGGGTATTCGCAGGGCTGTTGATTCTGCTGCCGTTATTGGCGGGGATGGCGGTTTGGCTGGATATCGCCGATGCGTTTTACCGTTCAGGCGCATTAGTGTTTGGTGGCGGGCACGTAGTGCTTCCGCTGTTGGAAGCGGAAGTGGTGCAGTCGGGTTGGCTTACGCCGGGTGAGTTTTTGGCCGGTTACGGGGCCGCTCAGGCGGTGCCAGGGCCGCTATTTACCTTTGCGGCTTATTTAGGCGCGCTGCTGCCCGGTATCAATGGTTTAGTCGGTGCTTTGCTGGCGCTGCTGGCAATCTTTATCCCCGGCTTTTTGCTGTTAGTGGGCGTGCTGCCGTTTTGGAATCAATTTCGTCAGTGGGGCAGTGCCCAGGCGCTAATGCGCGGTGCCAATGCAGCAGTGGTCGGTATTCTAGGCGCGGCGCTTTATCAGCCGGTGTGGACGAGTGCGATCATTGGTGCAGAAGAGTTTTCGCTGGCGCTTACCGGTTTCTTGCTATTAACCGTATGGAAGCTGCCCGCTTGGGTCGTGGTGGTGGTTGTAGCGTTTGGGGGGATTGCGATTGCGCCATGAGCCGTCATTACGAACGAAGTGAAGTAATCTCGGGATTGGTGTAAGTGTGAAAAAAACTTTCTTGGCAGACCGCCGGGAGGCGGCCTGCGTGGAGTGGAGAAGTGGGAACAGCAGAAAAAGTGTCTGCTATGGCGCCTCCAGCTCTAAGGTGCGACGTAGGGCGTGAAGTTCATCCACTCCCAGATGCTCAAGCCTTCCGGCGAGCAGGTCGCTGATTTTCTGAACGGGAAGTCCTGCCCGGCGGGCAATTTCTCGGCTTCCTAGGTCTGATACGGCGATCAGACGCGTGATAATACGCATTAATCGCGTACGTTTTTCAAGTTCCCTGACGTCGAGGTCAGGGCTGCTTCGCGGAGGATCAAGCTGTTCCGCAGTGGCAGTTGCGCGTGCCGTGCTCATGTGGCTCCATCAGTCTGAAATGACAAACACACAATGCCGCCAACCGGTGCGCATTTCAATGCCTATTTTGATGAAAATTTCACGACCTCGGCAACGCCCGCAAACGGGCTAGCTCTGGTAGACTATTCGCCTTCCTATTTTGATGTGTGCCTGACCCGGCGCACGCTGTTTTTTAATTTAGTTTCGCTTTTTATAGGCCGTTGGGCCGAGGAGTTTTGCATGTCGTCGAACAGCGCACCCAAGGTGGGCGTGATCATGGGATCCAAGTCCGACTGGCCAGTCATGGAGCACGCTGTTTCCATGCTGGAGCGTTTGGGCGTGGCTTATGAAACTCGCGTGGTGTCAGCACACCGTACACCTGACCTGCTGTTTGACTATGCCAAGAGCGCTGCCGAGCGCGGTTTGCAGGTAATTGTGGCAGGCGCGGGCGGTGCTGCTCACTTGCCAGGTATGGTGGCCTCGCAAACGCCACTACCGGTACTGGGTGTGCCGGTGGAGTCGAAAGCGCTAAAAGGTTTGGATTCGCTGCTCTCCATTGCGCAGATGCCCGGCGGCATCGCAGTGGGCACCCTGGCGATTGGTAAAGCGGGCGCGACTAACGCTGGTTTGTTAGCAGCGCAGATCGTTGGCCTGCAAGATGCGACCGTACGCAGCGCGGTTGAAGCGTTTCGCGCCGAGCAGACTCAGAAAGTTCTCGACAACCCTGACCCGCGCCCCGAGCCGGAAGCGGAATAAGGAGTCTGGCTATGAACTCTGGTATTGCAAAAAACATTGGCGTACTGGGTGCAGGTCAATTAGGCCGCATGTTGGCGCTAGCGGGTTATCCGCTGGGTAATCGTTTCACTTTTTTAGATACTACGGGTAATCCCAGTGCTGGGATTGGCGATGTAATTGTCGATCCTAATAACCAGCACCTGGCTGAGTTTTTGGCCAAGGTTGATGTAGTGACCTACGAGTTCGAACACCTGCCCGTTCAACTGTTGCGCGAAATTGAGCAGCACAAGCCGGTTTATCCCAGCAGTCGTGCCATTGAAGTGTGCCAGAACCGGGTCGAAGAGAAGACACTGTTTGATCGTCTAGGCATTCCGACCCCTGCTTACCGGGTAGTGCAGAGCGCCGAGCAGCTTGAAGCCGCCGCCCGTGAGTTGGGTTGCCCGGTGGTGGCAAAATCGGTCACTGAAGGCTACGACGGTAAAGGCCAGGCCGTCTTGAAACAGCCTGAGCAGGCTGGCGAGGCGTGGAGCGCAATTGGCCATTCGCAGTTGGTCGTTGAGGCCTTCGTCGACTTCGTGCGGGAAGTCTCGATGATTGCCGTGCGCGGTCGTGATGGTGAGGTGGTGTTCTACCCCATGGCCGAAAACCAGCATGTGGATGGCATCCTGCGCTACTCTGTGGCGCCGCTGCCGGATCTGGATGTCAGCGTTCAGCAAACCGCTGATGGCTATATTCGTGCACTGCTTGATGAGCTGGATTACGTGGGCGTGCTAGCGCTAGAGCTGTTTCAAACCCGCGATGGCAGCCTGCTCGCCAACGAAATGGCGCCCCGGGTGCATAACTCTGGCCACTGGACGATGGACGGCGCAGTGACCAGCCAGTTTGAAAACCATCTGCGCGCGATACAGGGCTTGCCCTTAGGCGATACCCAGGCGATTGCCCCCACCTGCATGATTAACGTGATTGGTCGTGAAGGCGATAACGCGGCGATTCTAGCGCTTGCTAATACGCACCTGCATCGCTACGACAAAGCAGAGCGTGCCGGCCGTAAGCTCGCCCACGTCAATATTCTCGCGCCCAACCATGCCGAACTGTTGGAAAAAGTTAACGCCTGTAGTGCGTTACTGCCGGAGGCGCCGCCGCCACAGCTAAGCTTTACCATCAAACAGTAGTTTCTACAGCCGCCTGCTTAGCTCAGGCGGCTTTTTTCTACCAATGTTGTCCAATCATGCAACTTTTATCGCTAAAAGTGACTAAATGCGCTAAAAAGGAGCCACAACAAAAAATCAGCAAATTATGCTGATCTTAATAGCGACTTTTAGGCGGATAGTTAGTATGCCTCACTCTTCAACTACTGGGTCTGCCCCTGGGCTGCGCAGTGGTTTCCATCGCGACCACCATGTCACTGTAAAGCGCCTGCATAGCGAAAAAGTACGTCTGCTGTACGACAACCTTTGGCAACCGGTGCTAAGCAGCGTGTTGGCAGGCATGCTGCTAGTCGCTGCCATGTGGCCAGTGGTCGCAAGCTGGGTACTGCTCACCTGGCTCGCAGTATTGACCTTTGTTTCGTTCGCTCGCCTTGCCTTGGCCTACTATTTTCGCCGCTTACCGGCACAGCAACAGCAGCGCCGCCGCTGGCTATACCGGTTTAGCGCCGGGGCAGTTTTAGCTGGCTGTGTCTGGGGAGTCGGCGGGGTCGTTCTGTTTACTGGCGAAAATCACGGTCAGGTGGCTGCGCTTTCGATTGTATTGGCGGGCATTGCTGCCGGTGGTGTCACAACGCTTTCGGCCGTTTGGTGGGTGGCACTCGGTTTTGTGCTGCCGATTTTGCTTCCCCTGCTAGTGCAGTTTTTACTATTAGGTTCACCGCTGGCAGTTTTAATTGGTGCCATGCTTAGCCTGTTTCTTGGCCTGATTGTTACCACTAGTCGACGTTTAAGCAGAATTATTCACGATAACATTGCCCTGCGGGTGAATATGTCGGCCCGGGAGGCGCAGTTGCAAGAGAGCGAAAATCGCTACCGCTCTATCTTTCAACGCTCGCCGTTGGGAGTGCTGCATTTTGATAGCCAGGGTTTCATCACTGATTGTAATAGTAAGCTGTTGGAGATACTGGACGTTAACCGCGCTCAGTTGCTCGGCTATAAGATGCTATCCAGCTCGGCGAATCCAGAGGTTGCCAAGGCCGTGCGCAATGCCCTCGCTAAAGGAACTGGCTATTATGAGGGAACTTACTATTTGCCCAAAGCGAGCGCAGGCACCCCGCTACGGGCATTCTTCAACGGTGTGCATAGTGCCAGTAATGAGATGGTCGGCGGCGTAGCCATTATTGAAGATTTCACCGAGCGTAAGCGTGCTGAGGCGATTATTTACCGTCAGGCTTTTTATGACTCTCTCACCGATCTACCCAATCGGCGGCTGTTTATCGAGCGTTTGGCAACTCTTTGCGATGAGAAACAAACAGAGCCTCAGAGCGGGTTACTGATGTTTTTGGATATGGATCGCTTTAAGTTGATTAACGACACTTTGGGACATGCAGCGGGCGATAATCTACTAGTGCAAGTGGCTCGCCGCCTTGAAAGCTGCTTGAACGGGGAGGATATGGCTGCTCGTCTCAGCGGGGATGAGTTTGTGCTAATGGCCCTGCTTGGCGAGGGGGCAGATGAGATCCTGGAGGCGCGTGCTGAGACTTATATGCTTAAGGTTCAGCAGGCTCTCTCTCAGCCTTACCGACTGGCAAGTAACGATACCAACGTAACGCCCAGCATAGGCTATACCTGCTTCACAACCGTCGCTTGCGATTACGAAGAAGTACTTAAACAAGCGGATATTGCGATGTATCGTGCAAAAACAGAAGGCCGGGCGCAGCTTTGCCGCTACCAGCCCTGGATGCGCGATAAAATGCAGTGATCCGAACGCTTAAGCCAATTGACCGATTAGCAGCACCCATAAAGCGATTAACGCAAAGTGGCCGGGGTACCACGCTAACCATAAACGTCGCGGCATCACTAAGTAGACGGGGGGGATTCGTTGCGCTGCACCTGCAGCAAGTACCAGCACGATGAGGCACGTACCTACAGTAAACGATTTGGCCATGTCAGAGGCATTCATTTGCCCGGAAATCCAGAGTGCTGGAAATGCCGCTAGGCCTGCCCATAGGCGCGCTTGGAAATGGCTCTCAGTTTGGCTCAAGGCGTGCATCGCGAACATTAATAGTGGAATCAGCAGCAGCCCGTTGTGCCCGTACTCCACCCAAAAACCGAGCAGATACCACACGGTCACACCTACCGCTGCACCGGCTAACAACCAGGGCAAACCTAACGTTTGCTGCTGGTAGTGCTGCCAGCCTTGGCGCACTAGCGCACCTAAGGTTAAACCACTGGCCAGGGTAAAGCAGACGTTGAGGATAAATGCGTCTGATGAGCGTGGCATCATCATGTAGGGGAGTTGGGCAACCAAGCCGATAATTAGAATTCGGCGCGAGTAGCGCAGTGGGTTGCGGGTATTAAACAGGCCGTGCCAGGCCACCATGGCGGCAAACAGCGGGAAGGCGATACGGCCAATGGAAGACCCGGCCCAGCTTAGATCCCAATCGCCGGGCAGCACATAGCGAGTGAGGTGATCCACGGTCATGGTGATCAGGGCCAGCCACTGCCCCCAGCCGGTCCAGTGAGAAGAGAGGCGAGGTAGCGTGCCTGCATGTGGGCTAGTCGGGTGAGCCATAAAACCTCCGTGTTGAACATGCGCGATGATACACAGACAGAGGTAGCTTTACCTAGTTCACTGAATTTTCAGCGTTAGGTAGAAACGCATCACCCCGGCGGTTGCCGGGGTGATGGACACTAGGGCCTGTTGACGTTTCATCGCGAACCGCGTTGCCCCACAAAGCGCGTCAGACAAGGCGCAAAACGCTGGGAAGGGTGGTTCCCTTTTCAAGTTTTGCAACGCCGTATGGCGCGCTTTGCGGGGCAACCCGAAGGGCTGGGCCCGTTTTTATCCGCGGCGGCGTTAGTCGTCGTTCATTTGGAACCACCAAACTTCTCTCCTCCTGCCTTGCCGCGAATAAAAACGGGCTCCAGCGCGGCCGCGAGTGAAACGTCAACAGGCCCTAGGGCTTGCTGTGATGCTTACTCTTGCCCACCGAAATAACGGTTGTAGATCTCGTCGTAAGTGCCGTCTTCTTTCACTTCAGCCAGGGCTTCGTTGAACTGCTCAGCGAGTGCTTCGTCGCGTTGACGGAACGCGATACCAAAGCCATCACCAAAATACTCTTTAGGTTCGGTGAGCATCTCGCCGACAACAACGTAGTTGCCTTCTTCGCTATCCAGTAACGTGGACTTACCGACTGGGTAGTCGAGGAACAAGATGTCCAAACGCTCGGACTCCATGTCCAGCACCATGTCATCGGCGGTAGAATAGCGGTTGATGTCGGCGACATCGCCATACATGTCGGTGACGTAATTGTCCTGCAGAGTGCCGCGCTGAACGCCGATGGTCATGCCGGCGAGCGACTCTTCATTGGTTGCATCAAGGTCGGTGCCTTCAGGAGCAAACCAGGCGGACGGTGGGGTGATGTAGGGGTCAGAGAACAGCACTTGCTCGCGACGGTCATCATTGATCGTCATGGAGGACATAATAGCGTCGTATTTACGTGCCATGAGACCCGGGATAATGCCGTCCCAGCCCTGTACAACCCATTCACATTCAACGCCGATACGCTCGCAGAGGGCGTTGCCCAGGTCGATATCAAAGCCGGTCAGCTCGCCATCCGGCGTGCGATATTCCATCGGCTCGTAAGGCACATCAACCCCGATACGTAGTTGGTCTTCTTGCGCCTGGGCGGCGCTTACTGCAACGGCTAAGCCTAGCAGTGAGACAGACAGCAGTTTTTTCATTATGTATCTCCTTGGAAGCAGAGTTCATTTAAGCAACCACTGCCTAATGATGGCGTTGCCTATAGGGCGTTGACCACGTTAGTCACAGGTTGCGTTGTGATGATCATTGATAACTTATCCTAACTCGGCGTTGACGAAAAGCGCTTGATGATTCGTAAACCAACGTTTGTTTCACACTAGGAGTTCTGTGGCTGTAGATGTGCGAGCAGCTTTTTCTCTAGATAACGAAAGAGATACAGGATGGTGAAGGTTAAACACAGGTATATCGCTGCCACAAACAAGAATGCGTCAAAAGGTGCATAAAAACGCGCATAGACAAAGCGCGCCGCGCCGGTCAGATCCATAATCGTCACTACGCTGGCAATAGCGCTGGCATGTAGCATGAAAATGACTTCGTTGCCGTAGGCCGGCAGTGCGCGACGAAAAGCGCTGGGGATAATAATGCGCCGCATGGTCTGCTGAGGTGACATGCCATAGGCACGAGCCGCTTCAATTTCACCTTTCGAGGTAGACTTAATCGCGCCGCGAAAAATCTCGGTCGTATAGGCGGCGGTGTTGAGGGTAAATGCAATGAGTGCGGGAACGAACGGTTCTTCAAGTATCACCCATAGCCAACTTTCTTGGATTCCGTCCACGAACACCACGCCGTAATAAATCAGGTAGAGTTGGATGAGTAGCGGTGTGCCACGAAAAACATAGGTGTAAGCAAAAATAGGCCACTTAATCCAGGCGTGTT
Organism: Vreelandella titanicae; assembly: GCF_014697095.1. Lineage (NCBI taxonomy): Bacteria > Pseudomonadati > Pseudomonadota > Gammaproteobacteria > Oceanospirillales > Halomonadaceae > Vreelandella > Vreelandella titanicae. Next base: position 2,808,008 of record NZ_CP059082.1, read on the forward strand.
TTGAACCACGCCCAATGGCAAGGGGTACCGCAGCGATTAAGCCAATGACCAGTGATAAAAAGACCAGTTGCACCGTGGTGGTCAACCCATCGCCATAGTAGGAAAGCGTTTGCAGCGTGAAAATACTGTTCTCGGCAAGCTGATTTTCGAGCCATGTCATGAAAGCGGTCATTAGTCTGCCTCCCCATAGCCAATGTTGTAGCGTTTTTGCAGACGAGCAAAGATCCATTCCGAAACGCTGGCGATGAGCAGATAGATAAGCGCGACAATAATCATGAAAGTGAAAGGTTCGCGCGTCGCTTTAGAGGCTTCTGAGGCGACACGCACCATATCAGAAAGCCCGATTACCGAGACCAGTGCTGTGGTTTTGAGCAATACCATCCAGTTGTTGGAAAGGCCAGGCAGCGCATGGCGCATCATCTGCGGAAAACGGACGCGACGAAAAACCAGCCCATCGCTCATGCCATAGGCTTTACCTGCTTCGATTTGCCCATTATCGACCGCCATAAAAGCGCCGCGAAAGGTTTCCCCCATATAGGCCCCGAAGATTAGCCCAATGGTGACAACGCCCGCGACGAAGGCATTAATATTGATAAAAATATCGATATCGAACGAGTAGTAAATCCAGTCGGTGATCATGTTGACGCCAATTTGGCCGCCGAAAAAAAACAGCATCATCAACACGAGGTCGGGCACACCGCGAATAAGTGTGGTGTAAAGCGTGGCAAGACGATGAGCTAACCAGTTGCGCGACATCTTCGCGCTGGCGGTCAGGAGCCCTAAAATAATCGCTAAAATCAGCGACAACACCGCTAATTGGATGGTGACGCCAGCCCCTTCGATCAGCCGGGGGCCATACCCTTGTAAATCAATCATGGTCAGCCTCGCGGATCAGTAATTAGGTGCCAGGAATTGCTGCAGGCGCGGTGATTGCGGGTTGCCTAACACTTGATCGGGCGGGCCAGCTTCTTCCACCAGGCCCTGGTGAAGGTAAATCACTTGGCTGGAGACATCACGGGCAAACCCCATCTCGTGAGTCACCACGACCATGGTGCGCCCCTCTTCAGCGAGGTCGTGCATGACTTTCAATACGTCACCGACCAATTCCGGGTCAAGAGCGGAGGTGGGTTCGTCAAACAGCATCACTTCTGGATCCATCGCCAGTGCGCGGGCAATAGCGCCGCGCTGCTGTTGGCCGCCGGACATCTGTGCTGGGTAGGCGTTGGCGCGGGCCGTTAAGCCAACCCGATCGAGCAGTGCATGGGCGTGCTCCAAGGCTTCTTTTTTGGGTTTTTTCAGCACATGAATCGGCGCTTCGATGATGTTTTCGAGCAGCGTCATGTGGGCCCACAGGTTAAAGCTCTGGAACACCATGGAGAGCTTGGCGCGCATTTGTACCACCTGCTTCCAATCTTCAGGTTCGCGGCCGTGCTTCGTGGTCTTAAAGCGAATGGGTTCGCCATGGACAATGAGGTCGCCATCGTCGGGCTGTTCAAGCAAGTTCATGCAGCGCAAAAAAGTACTTTTACCCGATCCAGAGGCACCAATCAGGGTAATCACATCGCCCTTTTGGGCTTGTAATGAAAGACCTTTCAGAACTTCCGTATCGCCAAAGCGTTTTTTAATATTACGCACTTCAAGGGGAGTAGGCGTAGCGGCCATATCATTGGCTCCAGTACAGAGTTGCCGCAGCAACAAGTGGGTTTGTTTGATGCGGCTGGCGCGAAAAAGGGGCGATTCTATCAGGCTGGGCGCATTATGCGCGCTTTCCTTCTAACATTATGCACTCGACGATAGTCGTATCGACGTCGAGGGTTCTGTTGTCGCCTCACCATTGTTATTGTCTTGGCTAAAGTAGATCCTGCTTGGGGGGTTAAACGATAGGCGCCACCAACAGCGCGGCACGGGCGCCCACCTCTACTTGTGCGTTAGGAAACACCACATGAAGGGGCGTATCGCCTACCCGAAACTCACCCGACTTACCGTCTTGGGCCAGCAGAGTGCCGGGCTCAAAGCGGCTGAAGTTGGCTGTGTCCTCGGCAAAACAGAGTGTAAAGTCCTCCGAGTGACGCATTAATTCGTGTTGAACCTGGAAAAACTGCATTTGCGTGGCGGGCTGATTGGGTGGCGTATGTCCTTCACTAAGCGCGGTGAGTAGTGTACGCATCGGTTGTAATGATGCCATATCGTTGTGGCCAAAAGGCGCTACCCGCCCTAGCTCAAAGGTAAATGCCTGAGCGGCGTGATAGTGCTTGCTGTAGTGGGAGAATGTCCAGCTGTGCTGATGTTGGTGCAGCACCGCCTGCATACCCGCCGCCGCCAGCCAGCCCCACTGCTCAGCATCGGTGGAGGATTCGGCAAAAGGCTCCACTACAAAACAGGGGTAGCGGCTATCCCGAATTGCGGTATGTAGGTCGTAGTGCAGTTTGGGGCGCCCGGCATGGCGGGCATAAAAACTATCCACCGCGGCCATTAATTGCCTGGCGCGATCTGGCTCCTCGCCCTTGGCGGCTAGTTCGCGGCTAAACAGCCGGTTTAAATTGGTGGTAAGGAAACGCTGCTGCGCCTTAAGCGCGGGCAGGTTGCCTAAAATCACCAGCACAGGAGCGCCGAGCGATATGCTGCCCGCTTCTACGCCGCTTAACCATTCACCCACCAGTTCAACCGGTGCGGTTTCATTGCCATGGATCGCCGCTGAAAAAATGCACGTGTGGGCGCTTTGGCTTACCGTGTTAGGGGTGAGCTCCAAAATACCAGGCGCATGCAAATGATAAGTGCCGCTGGCGAAGACGCCTTGGCTGGCGGTGGGGAGTTGCCCATCAAGCGACCAGTCGAGCCATTGGCCTAGCATTGTCGCTCCTCAGTTAACTGTTTTGAGTATCGTTGTCAGTATAAAAGCGAGCCTAGGTTTACCACGCTGGGCGTATGCCACAAGCCCGCAGGTCGTTCGCGTGTAAAACCCTAGCGTATTCGTGAAAAAGCGTCTTCATGAAACACGCGGAAGCTGAAAAGTGGCTTTATTTAATCGCTAACAGCAAAAAACGCCCATGGGGTGCATGAGCGTTTTTCAATTTGTTCATCACGTTACGCTGAACGCTGGCGCTGCATTTCTTCCTGGTACTCGCTAGCAAGCGATGTCTTTTGTTTATCTTGCAGGCCACGGCCCGCCAGCTGGAAAACCTCTTGCTCTTCTTCATCCAGGTGGTGAGTGACTAAATCCTGGAGCTGTTTGGCGTGGGTCAACCAGTGGGTTGCACTGTAGTCAGTTTCATCAAGCAGTTCTAAAAGCTCATCAATTTCATGATGTTCGGCAACGCTATGGCGGGCTTTTTCCTGAGTCAGGTCGATTGACATCATTGGGATATAGAGCGCCCGCTCTTCGGCAGCGGCGTGATAATGCAGCTCTGCCCGTACCTGCTGATACAGTTTATCTCGCTCATCGCTGTCTCCATGTGTTTCAACTAAGCGGGCGAGCAGGTCGCGCTGAATATCGTGATCCTTGCGCAGGGCTTCAAAAATCGTCATTCCAGACTCCTTGGATACGTTTGATGTAGGCAAGTCAAAAGCTAGTGGTGGTTGGCGTAAAGTGCAAGATGGCGTTCGTCGATGAAATCGACGCCCACGGACGAAAACATTCGCTTTTTTCTATGCTTGAGTGCGCTATGTTGTGTTTACTACTTATTAGGCGACGCCCACTTTAGGCGACGCTCACTGCACTACTCATAACTGCACTATTCATAAGTGAAGGAGATAGTAATGACAAAGGTACTGGTACTTTATTATTCCATGTATGGCCATATTGATACGCTGGCTCAGGCCGTGGCAGAAGGCGCAAAGGGTGTGAGCGGTGTTGAGGTGGCGGTGAAACGCGTTCCTGAAACCATGCCTGAAGAGGCGTTCAAGAATGCAGGCGGTAAGCAGGATTACGACACGCCGGAAGCGACGCCTCAAGAGCTTGCCGATTACGATGCGATCATTTTCGGTACGCCCACCCGCTTTGGGAATATGGCCGGTCAAATGCGTACCTTCCTGGATCAGACCGGTGGCCTGTGGGCGAACGGTGCTCTGCGTGGCAAAGTCGCTAGCGTGTTCACTTCTACCGGTACTGGCGGCGGTGATGAGATGACCATCACCTCTACTTGGACCACACTTGCCCACCACGGTATGGTGATTGTGCCGATTGGTTACGGTCTCGAAGAGCAGTTTGATATTTCTAAAGTGAGCGGCGGTACGCCTTACGGCGCCGCAACCATTGCTGGTGGTGACGGCTCACGCCAACCTGACGAGCGTGAGCTGAAAATCGCCCGTTTCCAAGGCGAGTTGGTCGCAAAAACGGCGGCTAAACTGGCCAGTTAATTAGTTTACTAGCCAAGACATATACGAGTCAGCCAAGTAAAAGCCTCGCCGGATATATCCGGCGAGGCTTTTTTTGGGGTTGGGATATTGTGGCTGGGATTATAGTTTTACTATGCTCCGCGTGCCGCCGTGTAAATTGTGTAGACGGATTGACTGGCCGTCATAAATAGTCGATTGCGGCTCTTGCCCGCAAAACACACGTTCGAGCAGACTTCGGGTAGCAATACTCGGCCCAGCAAGGTGCCTTCCGGTGAGAAAACCACTACTCCGTCGATACCTTCACCACCATTGGCGCTTGACCAGATATTGCCATCCACGTCACAGGCCATGCCGTCGAAAATAGTGTCTTCGCTGGTCACGATAACTTGCCGGTCGCTGACACTGCGACCATCTTCACCCAGCGACCAGCGAATAATTCGCGCGGGTTCGTCGAAATGGGTGGGGGCACTGTCACTGGCGTAGAACCCTTCGCCATCCGGCGTTAATACAATACCGTTTGGCTTATAAATATCGTCGGTCAGCATGATGGGCTCATCCAGGCTGTCATCGACGTAATAGATGGCCGTTTCTAGCTCCAGGTCTCGTTTTTTGCCCTCGTAGTCGAAGTGAGCACCATAGCCTGGATCAGTGAAGATCACTCCACCCGAGGGCAGTGCCACCACGTCATTAGGGGCATTGAGCGGTTTGCCCTGATAGCGCTCGGCGAGCACCGTTGTGCTGCCGTCCCACTCGTAGCGTAAAACGCGTGAGGGATAGTGCTCGCAAGCAATTAGCCGCCCCTGATGATCGAAGGTATTACCGTTAGAGTGGCCGACATTGTCTCTCAATACGCTGACTTGACCAGTGGATTCGTCCCAGCGCATCTGCTTGGCACGAGGTATGTCGCTGAAAACAACATAACGACCTACGGCGTTCCATGCTGGCCCCTCTGTCCACAGACCTCCACTCCAGTGGCGTTCTAGAGGACTGTTAAAAATCATGTAATCACTAAAGCGGGAATCTTCGACTTTCCAGGCATCGATTGGGTATCGTTCCGGGGTGGAACCTTGTGAGCTCTGCAAAGCAAAAAGCTGGGGCGATGTGCCAACAGCGGCCAGGGCGGCCGATGCCGAAAGGAACTGACGGCGTCCAAGTTTCATAGCATTGTCCTGATGGTTGTTTGTTGATGTTGTTATGAGCGAAGTGAAACTGATGTTTCTTCCACCCTCAGGACAAATGTAGAACATAAGCGATTAAAAAACATACATTGGCTGCCCGGTTGGATTCAACCAGACAGCCAATCTTTATGCCATATGTGTGTCAGTGCGAAATAGCGTTGGCAATCGCCTTGCCTAGGCTTGCAGTGGTGCCTTCTCCACCCACATCGCGGGTAAGTACGGTGGCATCCCCTTCGCTCAATACTTCCTCAATGGCCGTGACTATTGCGTCACCGGCTTCTTTGTAACCGAGGTGCTCCAGCATCATGGCGCCTGACCAAATTTGACCGATAGGGTTGGCAATACCCATACCGGCGATATCCGGCGCGCTGCCGTGTACTGGCTCGAACAAGCTCGGAAAGTTGCCTTCAGGGTTGATGTTGGCTGAAGGGGCAATGCCTATCGTGCCGGTGCAGGCGGGGCCGAGATCAGAAAGAATATCGCCAAACAGATTGCTGCCCACGACGACATCAAACCAATCCGGGTGGAGAACGAAGTTGGCGGTAAGAATATCGATATGAAATTTATCCACCGCGATTTCAGGGTAGCCCTTCGCCATTTCGACCACACGTTCATCCCAATACGGCATAGTGATTGAGATGCCGTTGGACTTGGTCGCGGAGGTGAGCTTTTTACGCGGGCGAGTTTGGGCCAGTTCAAAGGCGTATTTCAATACGCGGTCTACGCCGGTGCGGGTCATGACCGTGTCTTGAATGACCACTTCACGGTCGGTGCCTTCAAACATTTTGCCACCAACGCTTGAGTACTCGCCTTCAGTGTTCTCACGCACCACGTAAAAGTCGATATCCCCGGGTTTACGGCCTGCTAGCGGGCTTTTAATGCCGGGCATGAGCTTGCAGGGGCGCAGGTTGATGTACTGATCAAAGCGGCGCCGGAATTGCAGCAGTGAGCCCCACAGGGAAATATGGTCGGGTACTTTGTCGGGCCAGCCCACCGCGCCATAAAACAGCGCATCAAAACCTTTTAACTGCTCAAACCAGTCATCCGGCAGCATTTTGCCGTGTTCCAGGTAATAGTCGCAGCTGCCAAACTCAAAGGTGGTGAACTCAAGATCAAGATTAAAGCGCTTGGCGGTCGCTTCAAGGGCGCGGATGCCTTCAGGCATGACTTCGGTGCCGATGCCGTCACCGGCGATAATGGCAATACGGTGGGTCATAGTGGTTCCTTACCTTGTTAGTTACTTTTTATGCTTGTGAGTCGTGAGTCGTGAATAGTAAATAGAGTGTAGCGGCTATTTTGGTGGAGATAATCAGGCTACTATTCAAGTTATTATTGCGTGAAAGTGCAGAATGACTGAGGAGCGATATGGCGCACCTGGATGATTTGGCGTTTTTTCAGCACTTGGCGCGGGCGGGAAGCCTGACGGGGACTGCTCGCGAGCTGGGGCTATCGCTCTCGGCGGTAAGCAAGCGGCTAAAACAATTGGAGGCGCGCCTGGGGGTAGAGCTAGCTGCTCGCACTACGCGGCGGTTGACGCTGACCGCAGAGGGTGAGCGCTACTTGGCCCGTGGCGCGCTGATTTTAGATGAGTTGGATGAGTTGGAAAATTCACTGGGTGAGGGGGTCGATCAGGCGCTTAGCGGACGTTTGCGGGTAAACGCTACTTTTGGCTTTGGGCGCCGCCATATTGCGCCACTGCTGTCACGCTTTTGTGCCGATCACCCCGGGGTGGAAGGGTGGTTGGAGTTAACCAATTTTCCGCTTAATTTGAGCGATCACGGCTTTGATATTGGTATTCGCGTGGGCGAGCCACCGGAGTCGCGCTTGGTCGCCCGGCGTATTCTGGCCAATCGGCGGGTGCTCTGCGCGTCGCCTGCTTACATTGCCCAGGCACCGTCTTTGCAAGTACCGGCAGATTTACAGCAGCACGCTTGTTTGGTGATTCGCGAGAATGACAGTGATTTCCCCCTCTGGCGCTTTGAACAAGTCGCTCAGTCTGCAAAAGGACTGCCTGGGCAGACACAGTCGATAAAGGTCAGCGGTCGATTAGCCAGCAACGATGGCGAGGTCATTACCCGCCTGGCCTTGGACGGCCACGGTGTCATGCTGCGCTCCTGGTGGGACGTTAACGAGCACCTTGCCAGTGGCGCATTGGTAGCGCTGTTGCCAGGCTGGCAGGGGGTGCGGGCAGATTTTTATGCGGTGTTTGAGCAACGCCGCCATGTGCCCGCCCGGCTGCGCGCTTTTATTGACTATGTTCAGCGAGAGATAGCGGGGCGGGTACCAATATTGCCTGATGGGAGCTAATCAGAAGCTGCTTATCGGCTAGGGCAAGCCTCGCCTTGGTTAACATCAATCAGCTCTTCAGTAGGGAACTCCAGCTCGGCTGCTCGCTGACGCAGGCGTCCTTCTGTCGCGCTATCCATTTCCGCTGTACGTGAAAGTATCCACAGGTAGTCGCGGTTAGGGCCTGCCACCAACGCCCATTGGTACTCCTCATCCAGCTCAAGGACGTTATAGCCGCCGTAAAAGGGGCCAAAGAAGCTTACCTTTAAGCGCCCAACGCTTTCATCGTCAATAAAGTAGGCGCGGCCTTCAGCCTCATCCCACTCTTGCTCTTCAAGGTTGTAACCACGGTTGATTACTCGAACACCGCCATCATCGCGCAGGCTGTAAGTAGCGGTCACGCAATCAAGACCGCGTTCAAAGGAGTGATCCAGGCGGGCAATTTCGAACCACTGGCCCAGGTAGCGGTCTAGCTCAAAGTCTGTTATTGGCTGCGTGCCATCCGGAATGCCAGTGCAGCCGGTGAGTAGGGTCATACTAACGATGCTGCTTCCTAGCAGGGTTTTCATTAACGCGCTCCTTGGCGATGATTCGAGGGTGATCGACTATGGTTAGTGCTATCTGTTGCTATTTTGCCATACAGCAGGAGAAGGCAGTGATGGAGTGTTTTCGTTTACATAACAAATAAAGGAGTGTGTATGTGGTGCCAACAAGAGATTCATTTGCCCGAAATGGCGCGCGGCTTTCATTTGATTACGGATGATGTGGCCCGCGCACTGCCTTGTTTAAGTGACTGCCAGGCTGGCATGCTGCATTTACAGCTGATGCACACTTCTGCCTCGTTAACGCTCAATGAGAACACTGATCCGGATGTGCGCCACGATTTAGATGCTTTTCTGCGTCGACTGGTGCCCGAAGATTTACCCTATTTCCGCCACACCCTGGAAGGGCCTGATGATATGCCAGCCCATGTAGCCGCCAGCCTGCTGGGTACACAGCTAACGCTGGCGGTGCGCGATGGACGCCTGGCTTTAGGTACCTGGCAGGGCATATGGCTGGGAGAACACCGCAATCAGGCTGGGCCACGTCGATTACTGGCCACCCTAAACGGGTGTGAAGCGCGCTAGCTTGGCGCGCCACCTCGACTCAGCGTTGCTGTATAGTGGTTAATAACCTCATATTATCTTTGAAAAAGCGCTTTTAAATGCCACGACGCTCCTTTCTTCGCCTTTCCCGACAGCGCAGGTTGCGGCTGTTCTTTTTTCTTAATCTTGCTCTGGTGACTGGGCTAATTGCTCACCAAATTTGGTTGTATGTAGCAGAACCCAAATTTGAGTCGGTGCATACCCTTGAAGTGGCGAATATTCGCGAGGTGTTGAAGGAGCGAACCGACTATCGCTTTGCGGTGGTGGGCAATATCAATAACTCGGTGAGCGTGTTTCAAAAGGAGATTGTGCCGCTCATCAATCAGAGCGGCATCGATTTCCTGATTTCCGCTGGGAATGCCGTCAATAGTGGGCAGCAGGAGAGCTACCAGGCGATTTATCAGAGTCTGGAGCAGCTCAATGTCCCTTACTTACTCACCTACGGTGAAAATGAAGATAGCGATTTCGGTAGCTATCTGTTTTACGAATATTTTGGGCCGCACTTTTACTCGTTTGTAGCGGGCAATAGCCACTTTATCTTTCTTGACGGTACCGGCAAGTCCTCTACCTCCTGGCAGCTTGATTGGTTGGAGCGTGAGCTTACGGCCTCAGAAACACAGCATCGGTTTCTATTTGTTGGTTTGCCGCTGCACAACGTAGTGAGCGACGCGCCGCTGTTTGAAGCGGACAATTATCTCAATGATTCTCGCTTAGCCGATGGCATTATGGCGCTGGCAGAGGAGCATGACGTTGACACCGTATTTTCCGCCAACTTAACGCTCTTTTCCCAGCAGACGATTAATGGCGTGGATTACGTGACCACCGGAGGCGCGGGAGGCATCCTCATCGATGCCGATAGTAGCTTTCACCACTACGTCATCGTCAATGTAGAGGGTGAGAATGTCGCTATTGCGCCGGTGCGATTAAATGTGGATAGCCCTGGCTGGTGGCGGATGGTGAGTAGTGTGGCTTCCACGGTGTATGCGTTTTTCTACGTTAGCTATACGCGGTTTTTGCTGATTGTGGGTATGTTGACTCTGCTCGCACTGCGCTTATATCGGCTAATTTTCGAAGATCGCGACTACTATCCTGATTTTGATATCGACCCAACGCCTTTCCTGGGTAAATCTCTGCGCGTAGCGATGATCTCTAATAACTACTTTCCTTTTGTATCGGGGGTATCGGTCTCGGTGGATCGCCTGCGCAATGGCTTATGTGATCTAGGCCACACCATCCAACTGTTAGTGCCGCGCTACCGAGAAACGTGGCAGGACGACAGCTCAATAAAACGCATCCCCACGCTAATGGCATTTGGGCAGAAGGGCGAGTTCCGGTTAACCAATCCGTTCAGTGCGCGTTTTCGTCGTTGCCTGCGTGGGTTTAAGCCGGATGTTATTCACGTTCATCATCCCTTTTGGCTCGGCTCCATGGGCCTGTTTATGGGGCGTCGGCTCAAGGTGCCAGTGATCTACACCTATCACACCCGCCTGGAGCACTATGCCCACTTCGTGCCGTTGCCCGGTGCGCTGTTCCGTAATTTGATTTCCCATACCCTGATCAAGCGCTTCTCTAATCGCTGCCAAGGAGTGATTGTGCCGACTTACTCCGCCGAGGAGTATCTGCGCATGATTGGCGTGAAAACACCCTCGCTGGTACAGCCCACAGGCATTGATGTAGCACGCTTTTCACACGTTGAGGAGAGTGAGTTGGAAGCGCTGCGCGAGCAATTAACTATCGACCCTGCAAGTAAAATATTGATCAGCGTCTCGCGGATTAGTAAGGAGAAAAACATTGGCTTTATGCTGGAAGCCCTCGCCGAGCTTCAGTCACAGGGGCACGATGATCTTCATCTGCTACTGATTGGTGATGGGCCAGACCGGGAGGCGATTCAAAACCAAATCGATACTTTGAAGCTGACCTCGCAGGTCACCCTGGTAGGTGCGGTACCGCCGGAGCGCATGGCGCTTTATTACCATCTAGGCGATATATTTGTGTTTGCTTCGACCTCAGAAACCCAGGGTATGGTGATTCTTGAAGCAATGTCGGCGGGGTTGCCCGTCGTGGCGGTGCGCTCCAGCGGTATCGATGATGTGGTGCGGCAAGGGGTCAATGGGTTCAAAACACCGCAAAATCGTCAGGCCTGGGGGCAAAGGGTGGTTGAGTTAAAAGATAACGCTGAGCGACGCCGGGAGTTGGGTAAGCAGGCCAGCCACTTTGCTGAGGAGTTTGATATTGCCAACTTTGCCTCAGCGGTGGCGGGCTTTTACGCCGAAGTGCTGGCCAAATATCACTCGCCTTCGCGGTGAGGCTGTTTTTTTGCCGCTTGGCGGCGGTTAGCATAGCGTTTAAGGCCTATTAACAAGCTAACGCCAGCCGCTAGCCCGACAGCCGCTAAGATGATTTCTTTGGTCGAGGCAGCGGTGAACAGTGCGCCTAGCTGGCTGCCCAATAAGATCACCGCTGCCAGCCCCGGTACGATGCCCAGGGTGGAGCCGATCATATAGTCGCGAAACTTAAGGTGAAAAGCGCCCGCCAGCATATTGGTGAGCGTGAACGGGGCGAGTGGCAGCAGGTTAATCACCGTCATGGTGCGAATGCCGCGCTTGGATAAGTAACCCGATAGGCCACGCAGATGACGCCCGCCATAACGCATAAGCGCCTCACGGCCTAACCAGTGGCCTACCCAGTAAGACACAATCGAGGAGGTCAATGTGCCTAGCGTGGCGTACACCAGCCCCCATATCGGGCCAAACAGTAAGCCAGTCACCACCACCAGTAGGCTAAGTGGAAACATCACCAGCAAGGCACTGGCATAAGTGGCCATTACCGCAGCAAACATCCAGGGCGCGGTACGCCACTGGCGAATGTAAGCGATAAACTCGCTAAGGCGCGCCTGGGTGAGTAGGTCGTAGCGCTGCAGTACCTGCCACATGACGCCCAGCAGCACGACGATTACCAGCAGGCCTACGCCCTTACCCAATGTCCGCGACATGCCCACTCCCATCGGCTAAAAAAGCGCTAGCATACGCTAGCCGTCCAATGGGATGAAGGCGCTTTTCCATTAAGTGCAGTTGTTAATCAGCGGTTTATTAGTTGTTGAGCTGGGCTTCAATGACCGGCCAAGCGGGGTCGCCGTCAGTGGTGGTGACGTCTGCCAACATTGCTTCAATGCGTTCTGGGTGGTCGTTGATCCACTGTTCGGCGACGTCGGTAAGATCCTGCTCTTCCTGGCCAAACGCCTGAATCATCCAGCTCTGCTCTTCAGCCGAAAAGGTAAACTGCTCAAAGAACGTCACTACGTTGGGGGTGGCTTCAGCGTAGTCACTGCGCAGCAGCGTCAACACATCGCTTTCACCGTTGTTCTCACCGAACAGGTCTTCAGGATCTTCCAGGTAGCGCATGGGCAGTTCAAGGTTCATCCAGTGGGGCGTCCAGCCTACCCAGACAATCGGTTCCTCACGGGAGATGGCGTCACGTGCAGCGGAAAGCATGCCCACTTCACTGGTATCGACGACCTGCCAATCACCTAACCCCCAGGTGTCGTTGTCAATGGCGTTGTGAAGAATCTCACTGGCAGCAGAGCCTGCGCCGAAGCCATAGATTTCACCCTCGAACTGCTCGCGATTTTCGTCTAGATCAGCAAAGCTCTGAATGCCACTCTCATACAGATATTCCGGCACCGCCAGGGTCATTTGCGCACCATCGACGTTATTCGCCACGTCAATCAGTACACCCGACTCCTTGCGAGGATTGAACATCTCACGCTGGGCGGGCAGCCAAGCCCCTAGGAAGGCGTCGATATCGCCGCTTTCAATACCTTGGTAAATCACCTGTAGGCCGATTTCCTGGGTGCTGGTTTCGTAGCCGAGTGGGTTTAATAGCTGTTCGGCGATGGCCGTTTTTACTGTAATGCCGGGCCAGGCGGGCACACCGAAATCGAGGGTTTGGTCGTCGGCGTGAGTCGCTGAGGCAAATAGCGCGGTAGTGGCGAGGGCAATGCCTGAGGCGAGAGGCTTGAGGTGTGTCATAGGATCTCCTTGCTAGGTTTTTGTCTGATAGGTGTTGTTGTTAAACAGTGATTATTGAATACCGCTAAACGTTACGGGCCAGCACGCGGAGGCGTGAAGCCAGCATGTCGCGGTCTAAATAGGTGCCCTGTAAATGGCGTGCGCCGCTGTTAGGGTCGAACTCGCGTCGCCCGTGGAGTACCCGGCGATTATCAAAAGCGACCATTTGACCAGGGCGAAGGGTAAACTCTAGCTGGTGCGCTTCGCTGTGGAACAGCTTCCACAGTAGCGCGTAGGCGCTGTACCAGGTGTCCATCTGCTCTACCGGTAGGTGAAGGGCGTCGCGAATCCAGTTATTCAGGCGCATCTCAACCAGGTTGCCTGCGCTATCCAGAGTGATCACCGGTGCCCGCATTGAAATATCGTGGGTTTCATCCTGAAAGCGAAAATCAATCGGTGTTTCGCTAAGAATCGTTAGCGCTTCTGGAGACTCCTGGCGTAGCGCTTCTACGACCCGAGCGCCATCAGCAAATAACGATTCGCCGCCGCTGGCACCGTTTTGCAGGCAGTAGAGCAACTGAATGTCTGGCGGTTGGCGCCAGTTGGGTAAATCGATATGCAATGGCAACCCTACCGCGGTATAAGCCGCGTTGTTGGGATTGGGTTTGGAGCGCACATCAAATCGGGCGCCAAAGTTGGTGGCGCGCAGGGGCCCAATACGTTCAGCTAAGCGGCTCACTTCCTCTTCTACCAATGGGCCGTCGGTAATCAGTGCCAGCCCGTCGCGTAGCATGGCGGTTAGCCAGGCTTTCTCGCCTAGAGGGGTTAAAAAATCGCTATGGCTGATGTGCTCGGGAGTGAAGTTATCGACCCAAGGCTTAGCGTTGGGTACCGCAGAAGTCAGCTCGGCTTCCGGGCGGCGCTGGTAAAGCCAGCCGCTATGAAAGGCACTGACATGACCATCTTGCCATTGCAGGTGTAAGTGCCCATCTAGCAGAGCAACGCTGGGTGGCTCAGTGATGGGTTCAAGCGGCAGGTAGAGCCTTTCCCGGGTCTGCGGATGCCGGCAGGCCGGGCAGGCGCAGTGGTCGCGCAGCCAGAGCAGGGGCAGAGTGGTTTTTTGACCATCTAGCCACTCAAGGGCAATGCCATTGTGGGCAAGCGTCGCTTGAGTGAGTACCGGGCCCGCTTGATAAGGACTTAATTCGCCCATCTCAGGGGTGTTTGCATGGGGGGGCGTTAAGGTGGTCTCTGCTGTGCTGTTCATTAAAACTCCGATTCGCTCCCTCTGTGGCATTACGTAGGGGTGTGCGTTTGTGCCAACCAGGATGCGGAGTAGCCGCAGCAGTGACAAACGATTAATCTGACCCCTAAGACATCATTTAATTTATAGGTCTCTTTTTCATGAGCCAATTACCGCCATTGTTATGGCTACAAGCCTTTGAATCTGCGGCGCGTACCTTAAGCTTTACCGCTGCAGGCAATGAGCTTGGGGTTACCCAAGCGGCCATCAGCCAGCGCGTCAGGCTGCTGGAAGACCGGGTGGGGCAAAAGCTCTTTGTTCGTCATGCACGCAGCTTAACGCTTACCCCCGCTGGGCAGGCGTGGCTGCCGAGCATTCACGATGCGTTTGTGCGTATTAGTGAGGGCACCCTGGAGGTCTTTGGCAGCACCTCTGAGCAGCCAGTGACGCTGCGTGCCACGCCGGTTATTCAGCAGTCGTGGCTGGCGCCGCGTTTAATTGCCTTCCACCGGGCTCATCCCCAGGTGTCGATTCGTGTAGTAAGTGCTATCTGGCCCGATGACTTTGGCCCCGAAGGGGCGGATATCGAGATTCGCTATGGCAAAGGGGAGTGGACGGGCGTTGAAATGCAGCCGCTAGGCGAAGAGCAACTGCTGCCCGTTTGCTCGCAGGCGTTAGCGGACACGCTTACTGCGCCGAGCGATCTGGCTGGGCATACGCTGCTGCACGCTGTCGGTTTTGGCGTGGGGTGGCCGGGGTGGCTGCAGGAAGCGGGGGTTGCTCACCTGGAAGCGCAGTGCTGGTCGCTCACTTGCGATAACCAGGTGATGACACTGGCGCTTGCTAGCCAGGGCGGTGGCGTTGCGTTAACTCACCGACGCTTAATGGAGCAGCGTAGCGATTTGGTGGCGCCTTTTGAGCTCAGTGTGCCCAGCGATGAGCGCTTCTGGTTGGTTCGCCCTAGCCGGCGCCACGTTAGCGACGAATCCGAGCTGGTATGGCGGGGGCTTTGCGATTCAATGTGATAAGTGGTTATTGCTGTTTTAAAGTCTTTTCACCAATTTCCTTGCCATTTTGGTGCAGCCGTGAAAAATGATGCGCTTTCATTGTTTAAAAAGGCGTGATCTTCATGGACTTTACTCTCCCTCCGTTGCTGACATCGCTGGTGGATCGCGGCAACGGCTTGCTCTGGGGCAGCGTGCTGATTTATCTGCTGATTGGCGCGGGTCTCTATTTTACTGTGATGACACGCGGTATTCAGCTGCGCTATTTCGGCCATATGTTTAAGCTGCTGGGCAGCTCCCGACAATCAAACGGCGGTATCTCTTCGTTTCAAGCGCTCTCAACCAGTCTGGCGGCCCGAGTCGGTACCGGTAACCTGGCGGGTGTCGCGGTGGCTATTTATTTTGGTGGCCCTGGGGCCATTTTCTGGATGTGGATGACCGCAATGGTTGGGATGGCGACCAGTTTTGTGGAGTCCACCCTGGCTCAGGCGTACAAAACAGACCACGGCGACAACACCTTCCGCGGCGGCCCTGCGCGTTATATTGAGCGTGGTTTGGGCTTGCGCTGGCTGGCTGTGCTGTTCTCTATCTGTTTGATCATTGCCTTTGGGTTAGCGTTCAACAGCGTTCAGGCCAACTCTATCGCCCAGGCCATGGAACAGGCGTTCGCCATTCCCACCTGGGCCATGGGGTTAGTTTTGATGGCTGTTGTGGCGCCGATCATCTTCGGCGGTTTGAAGTCGATTGCCAAGGTGGCTGAACTGGTGGTTCCGCTCATGGCGCTGCTCTACTTAATTCTGGCGCTGGTGGTAGTCGGGTTGAATATCAGTGACTTGCCCGCAGCGATCATGACCATTGTGCGCAGTGCATTTGGCTTTGAGCAGGCGGCCGGTGGGGCAGTAGGCTACGCGGTATCCCAGGCGATTATGAACGGCATTCAGCGCGGGCTGTTTTCCAATGAAGCGGGGATGGGCTCAGCGCCCAATGCCGCGGCCACGGCCTCTACGCGGCCAGATCATCCTGCTGCCCAGGGCTTTATTCAGATGCTCGGGGTGTTTCTGGATACCCTAGTGATCTGCACAGCCACGGCGGCGATCATCATTATGGCGGGGCCGGAGCTGATGGCGGGCGATGAGAACAACGGCATTCAGTTGACCCAAATGGCGCTTTCCAGCCATGTGGGCGATTGGGGCGGTATGTTTATCGCGGTGGCGATTCTGCTGTTTGCGTTTACCTCGGTGATTGCCAACTACTCCTACGGCGAGTCCAACATTGAGTATCTGGCCGGGCGCCGCGCCCCGGTTGCCGTGTTTATTTACCGCTTAGCGGTGCTGGCGATGATTATGATTGGCTCGGTGGCAAGCCTGGGGGCGATTTGGAACTTCGCCGACCTCTCTATGGGTATGATGGCTATTATTAACCTGGTCGCTATTCTGCTTCTCTCGCCAGTAGCTTTCGCACTCTTCCGCGACTACGAAGCGCAGTTGAAAGCGGGCAAAGAGCCTGTGTTTGATCCCAGCCTTTTTCCCAAGCTGGTTAATAAAGTCGATCCCAAGGCCTGGCCCAAGAAGTAATCAAGCTTAAGAAAACGAGCTATAGCCATTTAAACCACTGGCTGTGCCCCGCCTCGCATTTTGCGTCGCGGGGCTTTTTATTGGCCGTCACATGATTCGATTTAATCGAATACAAGTCGTAAAACGTTGCGCTTTTGCTTCTTGGAAAGCGCCGTAGAATAGCTTCCAATCCTTCCCTGTACATTTTGGAGCTTTCAATGACGACTCGTGCCCTGGTAATTACCTCTTCTATTCTGGCTGAAAACGGCCAATCCATTGCGTTGGCTAATCGCTTTATCGAGCAGGCGAGCGCCCGCAACGATGTAAACGTTACTCAGCGTGACGTGGTGAAAACCTCGCTCCCTCACTTGGATATTAGCGAACTGGGGGCTTGGCAGGTGGCGGCCGCAGAGCGTACCGCTGAGCAGCAGGCGTTAGCCGCGCGCTCGGACGAACTGCTGACTGAGCTGCGCACCAATGATGTGCTGGTCATTGCGGTACCGATGTATAACCTGGGTATTCCTTCACAGCTGAAGGCGTGGTTTGACCGTGTTCTGCGTGCCGGTGAAACGTTCCGCTATACCGAAAACGGCCCGCAAGGGTTGGTAGAAGGCAAGCGAGCGATTATTCTGGCAGCGCGGGGTGGTCAGTACGCGGGTACGGAATTTGACAGCCAAACACCACACCTGAAAGCCATGCTGGGGCTGATGGGAATTAAAGAGGTTGACGTGGTCTATGCTGAAGGGCTGAATTTGGGTGAGCAGCAGCGCGAAGCTGCAATAAAAGAAGCTTTCCAAGCGATCGATCAATTGGTTGAGGGGCTTTAAGCGCGTTTAGAAGCGCTCTCAAGGCATATCTCAAAGCATAGAAGGATAATCACATGGCTCGGCCGGAATTACTTGAACAGATCTACACCATTGTCGATCAAATTCCGCCGGGGCGTGTGACCACCTATGGTCGCATTGCCGCCATGACCGAAGGCGCCACGCCGCGCATGGTGGGTTCGGCGATGCGCCACCTGCCGGATGGCCATCAGTTGCCCTGGCACCGCGTGATCGCATCGTCTTTGAAGCTTGCCGATCACGGCGGCGCCGAACGCCAGCACCGCAAATTACGCGATGAGGGGGTGTTGTTCGATGCCAAAGGACGAGTGCCCGCGCACCTTGTTTGGCCTGATTAACCGTTTAAGGCACTTTTAGAAACGATAATGCCGCCCAACTTGGGCGGCATTATCGTATTTACGAATGCTTTTGATGAATGCGTATCTGTGACGGGCGTTGGTGATGCGCTTTACACCTCACTCCTCACATTTAACGCCTCACTTTTTCCCCGCATTTAACCCCTCAATCCTCCAAATTAGCACCCGATTTCCACGACCAGTCGCGCCAGCGTAGGTCAAACAGATCCTTGCGGCGGTCTTTAAGGTTGGTCACCGAACCTTCGGCACGTACTACCGTGAGGCGAGTGAGATCCAAGTCCGAGAAGAAGATCATCTCGGTATTGGGCGTGGTTTCCGCCAGCACTGCATCGTGGGGGAACGCGAAGTCAGACGGCGAGAACACCGCTGATTGGGCGTACTGGATATCCAGGTTTTCAATCGAAGGCAGGTTGCCAACGCTGCCGCAGAGCACCACGTAGCACTCATTTTCGATCGCCCGCGCCTGACTGCAGTGGCGCACGCGCAGGTAACCGTTTTTGGTGTCGGTCCAGAAGGGCACAAACAGAATGTCCATATCCTGGTCGGCCAGCAGTCGGCCCAGTTCCGGAAACTCCACGTCGTAGCAGATCAGGATGCCCACGCGGCCAGCGTCGGTATCGAACACCTGTAGCTCATCGCCGCCCTCGATCACCCAGTCGCGACGCTCTTGAGGCGTAATATGCAGCTTGGCCTGGCGCTCAACGGTGCCGTCACGGTGGAAGAGGTAGGCGATGTTGTAGAGTCGGTCATCGTCACCCACTTCAATCATCGAGCCGCCGACAATATTGATATTGTAAGAGACCGCCATACGCGACAGTTCAGACTTAAAGCGCTCGGTGAAACCGGCTAAAAAGCGAATCGCGCCCATTTGATCCTGCTGGGCGGCGCGGTCTTGGAGGCCCATCAACGGCGCGTTGAATAGCTCAGGGAAAACGGCAAAGTCACTTTGATAGTCGGAGAGCGCGTCTACGAAGTACTCGATCTGCTGAAGCGCGGCTTCCACCGACGAAAACTCACGCATCTGCCACTGCACCGCACCCACCCGTACTTGGGTCGGTTTGTTGTCGAGCACACTGGCAGCGGGCTCAAACAAAATGTTGTTCCACTCCAACAGGGTGGCGTAACCGCGAGACTGCTCATCTTCAGGCAGGTATTTGCGCAGTAGGCGCTTTACCTGAAAATCGTTGGCCTGCTGGAAAGAGAGAATCGGGTCGTAGATCTCTTTGCGCGAGACTTTATCGATGTATTGGGCAGGCGTGAGTTCATCGGCGTGCTGGTGATACTCAGGAATACGCCCACCGGCTAAAATCGCCCGTAGGTTCATTGAGCGACATAGCTCTTTACGCGCTTCGTAAAGGCGGCGGCCCAGGCGATAACCGCGGTAATCTGGGTGAATCAGTACATCCAGCCCGTACATGGCGTCGCCATCCTCGTCATTGAGGATGATCTCGCGATGGCCAATCAGGTCATCGTACTTATGCGGGTTGGAAAATTCGTCGTAATCCACCTGAACGGTGAGTGCTACGCCCACCAGAAGGCCATCGTCTTCAATCGCGATTTGGCCGTCGGGGAATTCCTGAATTAATTTGTCAATGGTGCGCTTTGGCCATGCTCCGCCGATATCGTGATAGACGGCGTCCATCAATGCCTTGAGCTGATCGTAGTCATCGCTCATTAGGTTGCGCAGATTAAGATGCAGTTCTTCCAGGGACATATCAGGGCTTCCCAGCGTTAGAAATCGACAGCCATTCTAGCATTATCGGGCGCTGCTCGGCTTATCCGAGGTTAAACCACGTGCTAACGGGCGTGTCAGCGTTTGCGCCATAATGACACCCGCCAGTATCAGCAGCCCACCGGTAAAGTGGAACCCTGCCACTTGTTCACCCAAGAAGGCCATCGCAATCAGTGCGCTAAACAGTGGCATTAGGTTGATGAAAATACTCGATTGATTGGCACCGATCTGGCGAACCGCGCGCATCCACAAAAAGGTGGTGATGATCGAGGCAGGAATGCCCGCGTAGACAATCAGGCCGATATTCTGACTATCAATAGGTGTCATTGGCCCCATCAAATAAGGCGGTAACAAGAACAGCACCGCAAAACAGACCTGGGCGTAAAGCATGACCCAGGGCGGTAAATTCATCGACCAGCGTTTGAGCATCACCCCATATAGCGCGTAGCAAGTGGCTGCTACCACCATCAGCGCATCACCAAGGGCAACCTCTAGCTGTAGCAGCGAGAGCGGATTACCACGCCCTAGCAGAACGGTAACCCCCACGAAGGCCAGCACGCCGCCCACAATGCCGCCCAGGGTCGGCGGCTCGCGAAGAATCAGCGCGCTCAGCAGTACCGTTAACAACGGCACCATGGCGGCGAGAATCCCCATGTTGGTAGCGGTCGTCGTTTCTGCCGCCACATAGGCCAGCCCTTGCCATAGGCCCATGCCGAGTAGTCCAAGCAGCGCTAGCTTAGGCCACTGGCGGCGAATTTCGTCGCGGTGGCGTAACGCTGCAGGGAGTACAAACGGGGTCATCACCGCAAGGGCAAGCAGCCAGCGTAAAAAAGCGATACTGCTTGGCGCGATGGCGCCTACGCTAAGCTGATTAATGGTCATATTGCCCGACCAGATAAGCACGGTGGCGAGTGGCGGCAAAAAATACATCAAGGGCATAGCAACGGTTCCTTATCGTTAGCCGGGTAATGTGACGCGAATTTGCACACTGGGCAAGGGGGAGAACGGCAAACCTGGCAATATTCAGATAGGTAAAGGTCTGTACGTTGCGGCGAGTATGTCATACGCTTGTTTGAATGCGTTTTAACACTGTTACTAATAATACCAAGGAGTACCGTGATGACCCGTGCGCCCGCCTATCCGCACCTTTTTCGCCCGCTGACCATTGGCCATTTGACGCTGCCCAACCGCGTTTTGATGGGCTCTATGCATACCAATTTGGAAGAGGCGCCCAATGGCTTTGAACGCTTAGCGGCATTTTATGCCGAGCGTGCGCGGGAGGGGGTTAGCCTGATCGTCACCGGCGGTATTGCCCCTAATGCGGAAGGCGCCGTATTCCAGGGCGCCCACGCGCTCGTTGATGAGGCGCAGTTGCCAGAACACCGCCAGGTGGCAGACGCGGTGCATGCTGAGGGCGGTCATCTGTGCATGCAGATTCTTCATGCCGGGCGCTACGCCTACTCGCCGGATTTGGTAGCACCTTCGGCTATCCAGGCGCCGATCAATCCCTTTATGCCTAGAGCACTTTCTAGCGATGAGGTTGAGCAACAAATTGCTGACTACGTTCGCTGCGCAAGCTTAGCCAAACAGGCGGGCTACGATGGCGTTGAGATCATGGGGTCAGAAGGTTATCTGATCAATCAGTTTATCTGTCAGCGTACCAACCAGCGTGACGATAAGTGGGGCGGGGCGTTTGAAAACCGGATGCGTTTTGCCGTTGAGATCGTGCGCCGTGTTCGCGAAGCGGTGGGTGAACGATTTGTGATTATCTTCCGCCTCTCGATGATTGATTTGGTCGAAGAGGGCAGCACCTGGGAAGAGGTCGTCACGCTGGGCCAGGCGATCGAAGCCGCCGGGGCGAACGTGATCAACACTGGTATCGGTTGGCACGAAGCGCGGGTGCCCACCATTGTGACCAGCGTGCCCCGCGCTGCCTTTACCGAGGTGACCCGGCGGATCAAATCAGCGTTGTCGATTCCGTTGATTACCACCAACCGTATCAATATGCCTGAGGTAGCCGAGCGCGTACTAGCGGCGGGCCACGCGGATATGGTCTCCATGGCGCGGCCTTTCCTGGCGGATCCTGCCTGGGTACGCAAAGCCGAAGAGGGCCTGGCTGAAGAGATCAATACCTGTATCGCCTGTAACCAGGCCTGCCTGGATCACACCTTTGCCGGAAAGCTGACCTCCTGTTTGGTCAATCCCCGTGCCTGTCATGAAACCGAGCTTGTGATAGAGCCCGCGCAAACCCTTAAACGCGTCGCTGTAGTGGGCGGTGGGCCCGCGGGTCTGGCAACGGCCGTGACAGCCGCTAGCCGCGGACACAGCGTGGTGCTGTTCGAACAGCGCAGTGAGCTAGGCGGGCAGTTTAACTACGCGCGTAAGATCCCCGGCAAAGAGGAGTTTAATGAAACCCTGCGCTACTACCGGGTGATGCTGGAGAAATATGCGGTAGAAGTACGTCTAAACACTACGGCAAGCGCAGAAACCCTCGCCGCTTTCGATGAGGTGGTCATGGCCACCGGCGTTAAGCCCCGGGAACTCAATCTTCCAGGTCACGACCACGGCAAGGTGTTGAGCTACGCCGAAGCGATTGAATCTCCCGAGCGTGTTGGGCGTAAAGTAGCGGTGATTGGCGCGGGAGGTATTGGTTTTGATGTGTCCGAACTGCTGGCCCACCAAGGCCACCCAGCCTTGGACATTGCCGACTGGTGCGACGAGTGGGGCGTTGATTTGGCAGTCGGCGAGCGGGGCGGTTTAAAAGCGCCGACGGCTCCAGTGGTTCCCCGCGAAATTGTCATGCTCCAGCGTAAAACTTCCAAGCCTGGCAAGTATCTGGGGAAAACCACCGGTTGGGTTCACCGCGCATCGCTTAAGCAGCGGGGAGTGAAAACTCTCACCGGCTGCGAATACCTCAAAATCGACGACGAGGGGCTGCATATTCGCCGCGATGGCGTTGACCAAGTACTTGCCGTGGATAGCATTGTGGTGTGCGCCGGGCAGGAGTCAGTGCGCGATCTACTGGCGTCGTTGGAGCGCGCACGGGCGGTGGTACATATAATCGGCGGCGCGGATGAAGCTAGCGAACTGGATGCCAAGCGGGCAATTGAGCAGGGCACTCGATTGGCCGCTAGCCTATAGGCTGGATAGAGTAAATTTCATAAATCCCCATTCACCATGTTCGAGGGCAGGTTGAAGCGAGGGTCTTTCGCCATGGATGGCGAAAGTAGCGTCCATGGACGGATTCACAGCGCCCTCGCGGAAACCTGCCCTCGGCCACCGACGTGTCCCGAGATAGTTCTGTGTAGGTGAGTTGAGCGGGTGACGTTAGCCCATAAATGGCGATAGACTAAATGACTAATCTAGTTATTAAGAATAGCTAGATATTAAAGGCGCGAGTGGCACCCAGCTCGCGCCGTTCGATCGCCAGATAAAAGGACTGTCGTCATGACCTCGGAGTGTAGCCCGCGTTTTTTAGCCAGTGATAACACCTCCGGTATCTGCCCGGAGGCGATGGAATATCTACTAGAAGCCAATCGTTGCGATGACTTGGCCTACGGTAACGATCTCTGGACAGCCCGTGCCGCGGATCGCTTTCGCGAGATGTTTGACTACGACTGCGATGTCTTCTTCGTTTTCAACGGCACCGCCGCTAACTCCCTGGCACTCTCTGCAATGGGACGCAGCTACCACAGCGTTATTTGCCACGAGCTGGCGCATATCGAAACCGACGAGTGCGGCGGTCCAGAGTTCTTCTCTAACGGAGCGAAGCTGCTGACCTCTCCGGGTGCCAATGGCAAGCTAACGCCGGAAGGCATTGAGGCGCTGGTCACCAAGCGCAGCGATATTCACTACCCAAAACCTAAAGTGGTATCGCTCACGCAAGCCACCGAAGTGGGCACGCTCTACTCCCGGGAAGAGCTCATGGCGATTCGTGCCATTGCCGATAAACATGACTTGCGCTTGCACATGGACGGCGCCCGCTTTGCCAACGCTTGCGCCAGTCTAAATGCCACTCCCGCAGAAATTACCTGGCAGGTGGGAGTGGATGCGCTGTGTTTTTCGGGTACCAAAAACGGCTTAGCGTTTGGCGAAGCGATTCTGTTCTTTAACCGTGAATTAGCCGAAGATTTTTCCTACCGCTGCAAGCAGGCAGGGCAGTTGGCTTCCAAGATGCGCTTTGTCTCAGCGCCGTGGTTAGGGCTACTAGAAAGTGGTGCCTGGTTAACCAACGCACAGCACGCCAACGAGATGGCGCGCTACCTATCGGAAGGGCTGCAAGCGCTACCCGGCGTATCGCTAATGTTCCCTACCCAAGCCAATAGCGTGTTCGTTGAATTGCCGCCCCACGCTATTGAAGCGTTGAAAGCTAAAGGCTGGACCTTCTATACCTTTATTGGCGCAGGTGGCGCGCGTTTTGTATGTGCGTGGAACACCACCGTTGAATTGCTGGATGGTCTATTGGCCGATATTCGCGCGGTACTTGAGCGTTAAAGCCGTCAGTTACTCTCTTTTTTGCCGCTGTTGGGCGCTTTTGACCTAGTGATGTCGCTGCCTAAAGCAGCTACATCACTGCTTTAGCGCTTTGCGTTTATTTGAGATGCTTGGACTAACGCAACTATTCGTCTGAATAATTCTCTTATCTATATCGCTGCTGCGTTGAAGGTTTTAGTCATCACTTTTTGCTAATGCTGACTACGCTAAAAAAGCGACACCTCGTTTGGCACGCCGTTGCGAAACATTTGGCTTGACGGTGACTGCCTGGGGATGGGCCACAGGAGAGTTTCATGAGCATCTTTGATCACGTTCAAGACCGTTTTTCCCGCGTTCAGCAAGAGGACATGAGCCTGGAGGAGTATCTGGCGCTTTGTCGCCGTGATCCGAAGGTTTATGCCAGCGCCGCCGAGCGCATGCTGGAAGCCGTAGGCGAGCCTGAAGTGATCGACACGGCGAAAGACCCGCGTCTATCACGTATTTTTTCCAATAAAGTGATTCGTCGCTATCCAGCCTTTGCCGAGTTTCACGGTATGGAGGAGGCCATTGAGCAAATCGTCTCCTACTTCCGCCATGCGGCTCAAGGGCTTGAAGAGCGCAAACAGATTCTCTATCTGCTTGGCCCTGTGGGCGGCGGTAAGTCGTCGCTGGCAGAGCGTCTTAAGCTGCTGATGGAGCGGATTCCGTTCTATGCCATTAAAGGCTCGCCGGTCTACGAGTCGCCGCTTGGCTTGTTCTCACCCGAAGAGGACGGCGAACTGCTCGAGAAAGAGTACGGTATCCCACAGCGCTATTTGCGCAGCGTAATGTCGCCCTGGGCGGCAAAACGGCTGAATGAGTACGGCGGCGATATCTCCCAGTTCCGGGTAGTGCGTTTGTACCCATCACGGCTTAACCAGATCGCTATTTCCAAAACCGAGCCAGGGGATGAGAACAACCAGGATATCTCGTCGCTGGTGGGTAAAGTCGATATTCGCCAATTGGAGCTTTACTCCCAGGATGATCCGGATGCCTACAGCTTCTCCGGCGGTTTATGCCGTGCTAACCAGGGGCTGATGGAGTTTGTGGAGATGTTCAAAGCGCCGATCAAGGTGCTGCATCCACTGCTTACCGCGACGCAAGAGGGTAATTACAACCCCACCGAAGGCATGGGGGCGATTCCCTTTGATGGCGTGATCCTGGCCCACTCCAACGAGTCGGAATGGCAGGCGTTTCGCAATAACCGCAATAACGAAGCGTTCCTTGACCGGGTTTATATCGTCAAGGTGCCTTATTGTTTGCGGGTTACTGAAGAGATCAAGATCTATCAGAAACTGCTCGAAGACTCCTCGCTTAACGCCGCGCCCTGCGCACCGGACACGCTGCGCATGCTGGCCCAGTTCTCGGTACTGTCACGGCTAAAAGCGCCGGAAAACTCCAATATTTACTCGAAAATGCGCGTTTACGACGGTGAAAATCTGAAAGACACCGACCCTCGCGCCAAGTCGATTCAGGAGTACCGCGACGCCGCAGGCGTTGACGAGGGTATGCAGGGGCTTTCCACCCGCTTTGCATTCAAGATTCTTTCTAAGGTATTTAACTTCGACAGCACCGAGGTGGCCGCTAACCCAGTCCATTTACTTTATGTGCTTGAGCAGGCGTTGGAGCGTGAGCAGCTGCCATCGGAAGTGTTTGAGCGCTACTTGGGCTTTATCAAAGAATATATGGCGCCTCGTTACGTGGACTTTATTGGTAAGGAGATCCAGACCGCTTACCTCGAATCCTACAGCGAGTATGGCCAGAATATCTTTGACCGCTATGTGACCTACGCAGATTTCTGGATTCAGGATCAAGAGTATCGTGATCATGAGACCGGTGAGTTGCTAGACCGCCAGGCGCTCAACGAAGAGCTGGAGAAAATCGAAAAACCCGCGGGTATCTCGAATCCCAAAGACTTCCGCCACGAGGTGGTCAATTTTGTGCTGCGGGCGCGGGCGCAAAACAACGGTATGAACCCGAGCTGGCAGTCCTATGAAAAGCTCAAGGGCGTTATCGAGCACAAAATGTTCGCCAATACCGAAGAGCTGTTGCCGGTGATTTCGTTCAATGCCAAGGCTTCTCGCTCGGATCAGAAAAAGCACGAAGACTTTGTGGCGCGGATGGTCGATCGCGGCTACACCGAAAAACAGGTGCGGTTGCTATCCGAGTGGTATCTGCGCGTGCGCAAGTCCCAGTAATGGATGGTGTGCTTAAGATGAGCGTTTAAGGAGGTCGTATGACCTACTTTATTGATCGAAGGCCGAACGCGAAACATAAAAGCGCGGTGAACCGGCAGCGCTTTTTGGAGCGCTACCGTAAGCATATCAAGCGCTCGGTTGAAGAGGCCGTTAACCGCCGCTCGATTACGGATATGGAGCGTGGTGAGAACGTTTCGATACCGGCAAAGGATATCTCCGAGCCGGTCTTCCAGCATGGCCCGGGTGGGGCGCGTAATATCGTTTCACCCGGTAATAAAGAGTTTGTCGCCGGTGATAAAATCCGCCGCCCCAGTGGGCAGGGGGGCGGTGGTGGCGCAGGCGAGGGCGGCCCCTCTAATCAGGGTGAAGGCGTCGATGAGTTCGCTTTTACGCTGAGCCGCGAAGAGTTTTTGGAGTTTGTTTTTGACGGTTTAGAGCTGCCCCATTTGCAGCGCAAACCGTTGAAATCGCTTGAAGAGGTCAAAATGGTGCGGGCGGGGCTCTCCCGGGACGGTGTGCCGTCGCGGATTAGCATTACCCGCTCTATGCGCGAAGCCTATGCTCGGCGCATTGCTATGCGCGCACCGATTAAACGGGCGTTAAGAGAGGCGATTGATGCCCTGGAGGCCGAAGAACGCAAGGACACGGTGCTGCGTAATCCCACCCGCATTGCCGAGCTGAAAGCCGAAATTGAGCGCCTGGAGAAGCGCATCGCGGGCGTACCGTTTATTGACACCTACGACCTGCGCTACCATCAACTAAGCGCCCAGCCGCAGCCCTCCAATCAAGCAGTGATGTTTTGCGTCATGGATGTCTCCGGCTCGATGACCCAAAACCATAAAGACATCGCCAAGCGGTTTTTCCTGCTGCTCTATCTGTTCTTGGAGAAGCACTACGAGAAAGTCGAGCTGGTTTTTGTGCGCCACCATACGGCCGCCCGCGAGGTTAGCGAGGAGGAGTTTTTCTACTCAAGGGAAACCGGCGGTACGATTGTTTCCAGTGCGCTGAACCTGGTGAATAAAATCATCGAAAAGCGCTATCCCGTTGGCCAATGGAATCTGTATGTGGCCCAGGCGTCCGATGGTGATAACTGGGATGATGACTCGAATATTTGCCGCGACTTACTGGTCAAACAGTTGATGCCGCAGCTGCAATACTACGCCTACGTTGAGATCACGCCCCATGACCATCAGTCCCTGTGGCATGAGTACGAAAGTGTGGTGAAAGAGTTCCCCGAGCGCTTTGCCATGCGCCAAATTGTGGAGGCGGGCGATATTTATCCGGTCTTTCGTGAACTGTTTAAGCGCCGCTTAAGCCAGTCCTAGTGACCTTGTATACAGGTTAGTGACCGCGTGTAGAGGAGGGGGCTATGAGTGCGACCCGCAAGCGTAAGCCGATTGCCACCGGCTCCGATTGGAACTTCAGTGTACTGGAGCGTTTTGATGCGGAGCTGGCCAGGCTCGCTGATGAGTATCGGCTAGATACCTATCCTAATCAGATAGAAGTCATCACTACCGAGCAGATGATGGATGCCTATGCGAGTGTAGGCATGCCGGTGGGCTATCACCACTGGTCGTTCGGCAAGCAGTTTCTAGCCGTCGAGCAGGCGTACAAGCGTGGCCAGATGGGTTTAGCCTATGAACTGGTGATCAATTCCGACCCCTGCATCGCTTATTTAATGGAGGAGAATACGCTGATGATGCAGGTGTTGGTGATGGCTCACGCCTGCTACGGCCACAACTCCTTTTTTAAGGGTAACTACCTGTTTCGCACCTGGACCGATGCCTCTTCAATTGTTGATTACCTGGTGTTTGCGCGTAAATATATCGCCAAGTGTGAAGAACGCCACGGCGTGCAGGCCGTTGAGCAGTTACTGGATGCTTGCCATGCGCTACAAAACTATGGGGTCGACCGTTACAAGCGGCCCTCGCCGATCTCTGCCGAGGAAGAAGCGAAGCGCCAGGAGGAGCGTGAAAGCTACCTGCAAACCCAGGTGAATATGCTCTGGCGTACCATTCCTGAGGCACCTATCAGCGATTCACCGCTGTCAACGGGGGGCCTGCATGCTGACGATGACCCATTGGGCTTGCACAGCGGCGGCCACTATCCTCCGGAACCTCAAGAGAACCTGCTCTACTTTATTGAAAAAAATGCGCCGCTGCTGGCGCCTTGGCAGCGTGAGATCGTGCGGATTGTGCGCAAGTTGGCGCAGTATTTTTATCCTCAGCGGCAGACCCAGGTAATGAATGAGGGCTGGGCGTGCTTTTGGCACTACACGCTGATGAACCGGCTCTACGATGATGGCAATGTCGATGAGGGATTAATGCTGGAGTTTCTACAGTCTCATGCGGCGGTCATTAACCAGCCAGCGTTTGATCATCCTCACTTCAGTGGGATTAACCCCTATGCCCTTGGCTTTGCAATCTTTATGGATATTAAGCGGATCTGCGAAGCACCCACCGATGAGGATCGCGAGTGGTTCCCTGATATTGCAGGCACTCCGTGGCGGGAAACGCTGGAGTTTGCGATGCGCAACTTCAAGGATGAGTCGTTTATTCAGCAGTTTTTATCGCCGAAAGTAATGCGCGACCATAAGCTGTTTTTGGTGGTGGATGACGATCAGGTGGAGACCCTTGAAGTCGCAGCAATTCATAACGAACAGGGCTACCGCCAGGTTCGGGAAGCGCTTGCCACTCAGTACGCGCTCTCTGTCCGCGAACCCAATATTCAAGTGGTTGAAGCGGCTATTCGTGGGGATCGCTCGCTAACACTCCATCACGTGCAGGATAGTCGCCGCCCATTAGGCCGCAGTGTTTATCCGGTGATTCGCCATCTACAGCAGCTATGGGGCTTCCCTGTTCATCTTGTCTCTTTGGAAGAGGGACGGGTAACGCGGCGTTTTCATTGGCCGGTAGAGGATGAAAGCCCGGCTTCTTAGTTGCTAGTGTGACTAAAACAAAACTACCCCGCTCAAATGGCGGGGTAGAGGTGCTTATACGACTATCAAGTTTTAAATGCTTAAGCCTGAGCAGTCCAGGATTGGCACCAGCCAGCGGGTGCTACGCTATTCTCCGGAAATAGCTGGCAACCCTCAGTGTCTGCATTAAAGAACATGCAGTTATCGCAGCGTTCGCCCTCTTCATAAGCGGGATGATCGCTGGCCTCACTGGCGTCTTCTACATAGTTAAGCGCTTGGGCGTTGCTTGCGGAAGGATCAAGACGCGGCAGCTCTTGGGCGAAAGCAGTTTTAGAAAGAATGCCAGCTCCCAGTGGAAGGGCTGCAAGACCCAACATGCTGTTGCGCATAAAGTCACGACGGCTCTTATTAGCCATGATTTCTCCTTATCGTCACGGTCTGACGTTTGGTCACGTTGTTGGGTGGTTATCCACCTCTTTGTGCTCCGCGTAGTCTTATAAGCCGGAGCTCTCTGCTACATCTTTCAATCAGTTGTATTTTCGACCTACTATTTTTTTCAACCTACTACAATTTAGGCCAGCCGTTTTCAACCCTATTCTTAAACTACATGCTAGCGGATGTATAAGGGTTGTGCGAATAGTGCTGCTGGAATAGCGACAATTGGTCACGCTGTCGCCGGGTGCTGCGCTCGCTTCCTCGTCGCTGCTATACTCTGCCCAGCTTTGACACTACTTTTATGACCATTTTCTCTTAAGGGGCGCGCCATGCAAAACGCAGTCATTTTAATCAATACCGATAAAGGCCAGGTCAAGGCCGTGGCCGAGCGCTTGGCCGATGTGGAGGGCATTAGCGAGGTGTACTCCACCTGCGGCCGCTACGACTTAGTGGCCATTGCTCGCACCCGTGATTTTGAAAGCTTGGCTGAATTGGTGACTGAGCGCCTGAACGCCGTAGAAGGTATCAGCGATACAGAAACCCTGAATGCCATGCAGGTTCACTCCCGCCACGATCTTGAAACCATGTTCTCTTTGGGTTGGTAGCCCTTTATTATTTGGTTACACACAAAGCGTTCACGAACGCAGTGAAAATGAAAAAGCGCTAATGTAAGCATTTAACAAGGGGAAAGTCTGTTGGGAACATCGCTTTTGAGCTGGCGTCGACAGGGGCGACGCCTGGGCATTACTGTGCTTTTTGTGGTAGTTGGCACAGGGCTGTGGGAGTTTCAGGAGCGCCAGCATAAAGATGCTTACACCTGGATGGGGGTGCCCACGTGGGAGGAGTTTCGCCCCACTACGATGCACCGAGTGCTGCGCAATGATGGCTACTTGGTAGGCTGGTCCGATGTGCGGGTCAATCCGCTATGGGTAAGTTATCAGGTTGAAGCAGTAGACGACTCGAGCATCGGCCCAAGGCCAAATTTTCAAGCCGATTGGCGCACGCTATGGCCGATAGGCACCGACAGCTACGCCGGTAGCGGTTACGACCGAGGCCATTTAGCACCCAACTACGCCATTGCAGCGGTGCATGGGCGCAGCGCTCAGGTCGATACCTTCCTAATGAGCAATATGTCTCCGCAACGGCCCAATCTGAACCGACAGCTCTGGCAGCGGTTAGAAGAAACGGTGATGGATCACTTTGCGCCACGCTTTGAAAGGTTGCAGGTGATTACCGGCCCCATTTACCCAGAACACTTTATGGATAACGTGTTCAACCGGGTGGGGCTGGTCGAAGTGCCTTCGGCTTTTTACAAGATCATAGTGGCGCCCCACAGCGAGGCACCATTGGCGTTGGCGTTCATCATGCCACAAGACGTTCGGGGCAATGAGCCGCTGGATGACTATTTGGTGACCATCGATGAGATTGAGGCACGCACAGGGCTTGACTTCTTCCCCGACCTGACACCACAGCTTGAGGCTGTACTGGAAGGTGAGCTGCGTATACAAGGGTGGGCGCTGGAAGATGTAGCAAAGCGGCCGGGGCGGTATCAATAGTTGTCGAATGCCTTTTGTATCCAAGCCATATTGTTCCGCTTTTCTATTTCTCACCCTAAATTAATGACATCTAATTTAGACTTAATTAAAATTAATTTTTATTGAATTTTGCTTTAATTATCATGATAATGGCTTAAAGGATGATTTCAAAAAAACCTCTTGGGTGTGCGATCAGGAAGGTCAAGCACATCTAATTGTAAGGCTATCCTTTATGAGTGGGAGACGGTTTTCAACATCGTTAAATGAACTAATTGAACAGTCTAATCTCACCAAAACCCAGTTGGCCGAGCGGGCAGGTATTTCTCGTGCAAGCCTGTATAACTTGCTCAGTGGGGACGTGGCAGAGAGCAAGCTTTCAACGTTAATTCGTCTCTCTTCGGCACTCGGTGTTCACCCGCTCGACATTATTCATCCCTACTTTCATAAAAGCATGCGCGGTAGGCTGGCGACTACTCACCAAGCGGGCACCGCCTTTATCGAGGATGTTACTTACCCGGATTACTCGTCTGTGATGCCGCATCAAACCTTTGTAAAAACATGGGCGGTCATGAATACAGGCAAAGTCCCTTGGGAAAACTTATTTTTAGTTTGTCAGGATGCACCTGTCGAAGTAGGTGGCATGGCCATGGGGCTCCAACCTGATCAACCCCGGATAGCCATTCCTAAAACGGTACCAGGCGAGAAAATTTTGCTGTCCGTTACATTAACCGCACCTGGGTTGCCTTGTACTGTTAAATCGGAATGGAAAGCCACTGATGCCAACGGCAAGCTATGTTTTCCAGGCAAACTGCCGCTCTATTGCATTGTTAAGGTGTGCTCATTGTGACATTAAATAAACCCACCATGGTCAAGCCTAGGCAAGCGCTGTTAACCATTGGAAATACTCTCGTTGTATTCGCCGTGTCCGCAAATGACAACCAGCAGCCCGTCGAGCTAGCGACCCAAATTGTTTATGCCCCAGTGTTAGTGAATCAAGAGGTTGGCCTCACTACAACTCAAACTCCATTCCATCAAACGCAAAATACCCTAAGCATTGATTTTTTAGACCGTTTCAATGCAAATTCTGTGGTAAGCCTGAGTGACTATGTGCCAGGCGTTCAAGCCAGCCGCAATGGTGCAGGGATGGGGGAAGACTACTCGATACGGGGGTTCCCGCTAGGTGGACGTTTGTTATTGGATGGAGTACTGGATAACCAGAGCTATTATGTGCGCGATCCGGCCACTTACGAGCAGGTAGACTTTATCAAGGGCCATAACAGCGCATGGTATGGCGCTGGGGTGCCAGGGGGCTCGGTCAATTTTATTCCCAAAAGGCCGCAATACCAGCCAAGCACTAGCGTTACTGCTGGCCTGGGTAGCGATGATTATCAAGCGCTGGTGGTGGATTCTACCGGCCCGCTAGCACCACACAGTGCTTGGGCTTACCGCACTGTGCTGGCGGCTCGTCATCTTAATAGCGATAAGCAAAACGTAGACTCAAGCCCGGTAACGTTGCTCAATAGCGTAGCGTGGCAGGGAGAGAGCACCGAGCTTACTGGTAGCTGGGAATATAGTCGCCAGAACTATCCCTACGATTTTGACAATGTCTATGCTCAGGGCTCGCCGGTTTATGATGTCTCCTATGTACATCCCGCCTCATTCGCGAAAAGTGAATACCACCGCTTTGAGCTGCAAAGTGACACTCAACTTGCATCTCACCTTCGTTTAGAAGGTATTTACCGGCGCATTACCGGTCAACGTGAAGAGAAGCGGGTTGGCTTTTGGTTTATGGCCGACGAAGACAGTCCCTTGCCAGGCTACTACCGGGAAGTGGATGAAAACTTTACCCAAAACACCGGTCAGCTTAGCTTGCATTACGACTACGCACTGGGCGGGCTGCGCCATGAAACCGCCGTGGGGCTGGCATACCATGAAACTCAGTCAACTTATGATGACGCCGTTTCATCATACGATTTTAGTCTGAATATTTATCAGCCGGATTTTGACGTCTCACTACCCAGTCAAGACCAACTAACCCCATTGAGTGGCAATATCGACTGGCAGGAATCTGCGCTATTAATGAGTCAGAAAAGTCAACTAACCGATACGCTTGACCTCTCTTTAGGCGCACGTTATACGGATTATCGTTTAACCAATGTGAGCGGAAACTCCAGCACAAGCGAAGCGGATAACCGCGCGTTGAGTTATTCCGCTGGCTTGGCCTGGGCGCTTGATGACCAGCTAACTTTGCGCGCCAGCTATAGTCAGTCGTGGCTGGCTAATCAAGGTCAGGATAAAAACGCTAATTACTTTGACCCCAGCCGTGGTGTTCAGCACGAGCTGGGGCTTAACTGGCAGCCGACTCCCTCCGCCACGCTGGATATGGCGCTGTTTAACATTCGCCAGAACAACCTGCTGGTACGCGACCTGGAAATAGCTGAACGCTATGTGCTGGCGGGCGAGAAAACGGTGAAAGGCGCTGAAGCCAATCTAAGCATTGAATTGAATGATCAATGGCAAGCCACTGCCGCCACGACGTATATGGAAGCCAGACTGGAGAAAACCAATGATGCCAATGAAGGCAACCGCTTTCCCAGCGTTCCCACCCACCAGCACTCCTTGCTGCTGCATTACCAGCCGATCAGTCAGCTAACCCTCACGCCGGGTGTGGTTTACCAAGGCAGCCGCCCCGGTGACCGGGCTAACAGCTTTTATGTGGATAGCTACACCCGCTACGACCTAAGCGCCCACTGGCAGGCGATGCCCGACCTCTCAATACAAGCCAGCATTCAAAACCTCACCGATATTGACTACGTCACTAGCAGCGCCGCCGACGATTTCTTGCGCTTTGGTGATTCACGCACGCTGCGCATTAGTGCCACCAAGCAGTTTTAGGCCTGCACTGCCGCTTGTTTTAACTTTTTAGCGGCAGTGTCCAACTGGTTAGACACTCTTCTTGGTAGTTTTTCTTAACCGTCAACGAATTCACACTGATGGTGTGAATGCACAGGTTACACCAAGCGATAGAAAAGTGACGTAGGTGCTTTGGCAGTGGCGTTATGCCGCTAAACATACTGACAAGCCTTTCGTCACATCCAACAAGCCTGCCATTGAGCAGGCGATGATAAAACAGCAAGGGACACATGATGATGAAAAGAACCGCAAGCGTTATTGCAACCGTAGCGCTGGTCGCTGCGACTAATGCTCATGCGTTTGAGCCTCGGGTATCTGTGGGGGCTTTGGCGGGTATGACTGGCTTAGGGGCAGATGTTTCCTGGCGCTTTAATGAAAATCTCGCGGTGACCGGGCGTTATACCGATGGCCTAAGCTATGACACCGATTTTAATCAGGATGGCGTCAATTACGATACCGACTTTGACCTAAAAGCCTCTAGCGTTAAGTTGGATTACTTTCCCTTCGCTGGCAGGTTCTTTCTCTCAGCAGGTATTATGATGCCGGATATTGAAGCCGGCGTAACAGGTAACCCGCAAGATGGCTCGGTGTATGAACTTAACAACCGAAGCTACAACGCTAGCGAGATTGGCTCGGTGATTGGTAATGCTACCCTTACTGACGGTGTTCAACCGTATGTGGGCGTTGGCTGGCGTAGCTCCCATAAAGCGGGTCTGGCGCTGTTTTCTGAGCTTGGGCTAGTGGCTACCGATACGGATGTATCGCTAAGGACGAGCAGTAATCAGGAGTCCGTAGACCCAGTTCTTCAGCAAGATATCCGCGCAGAAGAACAAAAACTCAAAGACGACATTGATAAGTTGCCTGTGTTCCCAGTGGCTGTGTTTGGCATTACTTATACGTTTTAACTGGAAGAGTAATCACTAAGGTGAAAGGGGGGATGTCGCCCCCTTTCGTGGTCAATGGGGACAGAGTCATTGAAATTTATCTGATCCAGACTCATCTCAGCTCGAAGCCGCCGGAGATGATGTCTGTTCCTGTGTTATGTAGATAAAGGCGCTGTACTTACTGCACAGGCGCCCATGGGCAACCCATACACGGCCCGTCTATCCAGACTAGCATTCAACGCCTCACCGATCTCACCTACGTCACCAACCGCGCCGCCAATGATTTCCTACGCTTTGGCGATCCCCGTATGCTGCGCATTAGTGCCACCAAATAGTGCTAATGCTAGTGCATTTTTTAATTTTTTGCGGCAGTGTCCAGCCGGTTAGACACTTTTCTTGATAGCTTACACTTAGCGAATAGTACAAAAATATCCGGGAGACACACTGCCATGTTACTCAATAATAATTCCAAGTCATTTCAAAAAGATAAATTACTCATGTACCGACTATATGATGCTTACGCTATGTTGGCATGAATGTTCTTTCTTATAAGGTTATATAATGCATATTTTTATCATAATACTATTGTGTTTTTCTATAAGCTCTTGTGGTCGCATGATGTACCCTGAGCTTTATAGGGAGGACGGTACTGGGGGCTGGAGTGGTCAATACGCAGCATTTGATGGGGTAGATTATAAAGATTTTCGCACATTTGTTCTCGCAAATGACTTGCAAGCTGTACTTGATTACATAGATTTATACCCAAGCCAAAAGTATAGTTATGTGACAATTGAGCGTATAGCTCAGCTTCTTGATAAAGAGGCTGCAGAAAGTGAATGGTTCTATAACTATATTCATAATGTTGGTCAACAAAGGGTGAGAAATCCACAGGCTAATAATTATAATGAGAATACTGTATATTCTATTCGTCTGGTTAATAAGATGTTAAAGCCTAAGCTAATGGAATTGGCTCAAGAGTTTAAGTCTACGGTTATTGCTTTGCGTGCATTAAGTGTTGATATGCTTTATGCTAAAAATATAAGCAATCTAGAGTTTTCTAATAGAGAAAATATTTTTGGGTTAATTGTTGAGACGGCAAGTGATGACGAGTTGATCGATATTTTAAATTATTTCTTTTTGGATTATGATTTTTACAAAGGTTATGAATTTCATGATGCTTTGGTTGGTTTCTTAGGACAAAGCGATGAGTTAATAAGCAGAGTGGAAAATAATTATTTGCTTTACCTTTTGTCAGGTGATATTTCGTACTTTAATGCGCACCTATCTGATGTCAGGGAAGGGAGTATTAAAGGTGATAAGCGTTTTTTTGAGGAATATTTTATATTTGCAATAAAAGATTTTTCTACTATTTCACGTTTTTTTGATGATGTTAAGCTTTGCCAGGATTGTAATAATCAATATTTTTATGAAGCCATCTCTAGGTCAGACCAATTTGGTAAAAATTTGAGCTTAAATAGTTTTATGTCTTCAGATGAATACCGACACTTTTTTGATCGATTTGGCTACACGGTCAGTGAGTATAATCAAGGAGATATATATAATTTGGTTGTTTCTTCAAGAAAAAACTCCATTTCAATAGAGTTAACGGCACAAGTGCAATGTGAGCCTGCGGAGCAGGTGACTAATAGGGAGCGTGTTGGTTTCTTCGAAGGTTTGGGTTTGTCACTAGAAAATCCTAATCAGTATGCGTCTGAAAAAATAGTTACTTATCAGAGCCATCGGTGTGCCGTTTCTGAGAGAGATAAGCTTGTGCTGCAACAGATTGCACGTGGACAAACTGAGCAGATACAGAAAGGGCTTAATGGATTTGGCTACCGATCTATAGCTGAACGCCGTTACATATTTAGTAATGTGCGACCAGTGTACATAGATGACTCAAAAGATGAATCAGTAAGTAGTGTCAGTAATCGTACTAGCAGTTTAAGTTCAAATGCTAACTCGTCATCTTCTTTGGTTAATTTTTATGATGGTGGCTATAGAAGTAGTGCGGGAAATAAAATCATGATATTGGAATGTCGAGGTAAGGGGAGGTATAGCGTCTTTTATGATCAAAGTGATGCTGGGCAGTGGAAAGACAGCGCTGGTTTCGCTTTAGGCAATCAGTTCAAAGGGATTCCACTGAATCGTTCTAATGCCGAACTATTTTGTAATTCTCGTTAATAGATTTGGCAGTCTCATGAATTAAGACTGAATCAAATGAATTTGCCTTGATGGCATACATAGTGCGATGACATGGCTTGAGGAGATGGATATGACGGCACCTGACAAAAATTTGCGTAACTGGTTCGATGACGGCACAGATCCGGATGGCAATCCTATTCCTGATATAACCGGTTGGGATACCGCCAGTGTCACTGATATGGGGCTTATGTTCGCCAGAGCAGAAGCATTTAATCAGGATATTAGTGGCTGGGATACCGCCAACGTTCTCTATATGGATGGTATGTTCCAAGGAGATGGCTATGACACCCCAACTTCGTTCAATCAAGATATAGGTGGTTGGGACACGTCCAGTGTCATCAGGATGAATCGCATGTTCGAAAATAACCGAGCCTTTAATCAGGATATCGGTGACTGGGACACCTCTAGCGTTACTCATATGTTTTACATGTTCAGGTGGGCGAGCGCGTTTAATCAGGACATCGGGGGGTGGGACACTTCGAGCGTTACCAGCATGGTTGGAATGTTCTGGGATGCCGATGAGTTTAATCAGGATATTGGTCGCTGGGACACTTCCAGCGTTACTCATATGTCTTTCATGTTCCTTAGCAACAACTCGTTTGATCAGGATATCGGCGACTGGGACACAGCTAATGTCACCAATATGGATAGTATGTTCAATGGTGCGGATGTGTTTAATCAAGATATCGGCAGTTGGGATACCTCCAGTGTCACTAATATGACCGCTATGTTTTTGGGGGCTAGGGCGTTTAATCAGGATATTGGTAGCTGGGACACCTCCAGTGTACCTTTTATGGGCAGCATGTTCAGGGGGGCAGACGCGTTTAATCAGGATATCGGTGGTTGGGACACCTCCAGCGTTACCAGCATGGTTGAGATGTTCAGGGGAGCGGGCGCGTTTAATAAGGATATCGGCGGTTGGGACACTTCCAGTGTTACCAACATGGGGGGAATGTTCTGGGGCGCTGATGCGTTTAATCAGGATATCGGTGGCTGGGATACCTCTAGCGCCACCAGTATGGCCGAGATTTTGAGAGGTGCGGGCGCGTTTAATCAAGATATCGGCGGTTGGGACACCTCCAGCGTTACCAACATGGGTGGAATGTTCTGGGACGCCGGTGCGTTTAATCAGGATATCGGTGGTTGGGACACCTCCAGCGTCTCCACTATGGGGAGCATGTTCAGGGGAGCGGGCACGTTTAATCAGGATATCAGCGGCTGGGATATCTCTAGCGTCAAAAATATGTTTGCCATGTTCAGCGAGGCAGATGCGTTTAATCAAGATATCGGCGGTTGGGACACCTCCAGCGTTATCCACATGGGTGGAATGTTCTGGGACGCCGATGCATTTAATCAGGATATCGGTGGTTGGGACACCTCCAGCGTCTCCACTATGGAGAGCATGTTCAGGAGAACGGGCACGTTTAATCAGGATATCAGCGGCTGGGATATCTCTAGCGTCAAAAATATGTTTGCCATGTTCAGCGAGGCAGATGCGTTTAATCAGGATATCGGCGGCTGGGATACCTCTGACGCCACAAATATGTATGCCATGTTCCGTGAGGCAGATGGGTTTAATCAGGATATTGGTGGTTGGGATACTTCCAGCGTTACCAATATGAGTTCCATGTTCGAAGATGCCGATGCGTTCGACCAGGATCT
Source organism: Vreelandella titanicae (assembly GCF_014697095.1). Classification (NCBI taxonomy): domain Bacteria; kingdom Pseudomonadati; phylum Pseudomonadota; class Gammaproteobacteria; order Oceanospirillales; family Halomonadaceae; genus Vreelandella; species Vreelandella titanicae. The sequence goes on from NZ_CP059082.1 coordinate 2,846,947, forward strand.
GTCGGGACTTGAGATTCAGAATGTGACCAATATGGCGGGAATGCTAGATGACTCGGGCCTTTCCGTTAGCAACTACGACGCTACGCTGAATGGTTGGTATCAGCAGGCTCAGGCAAGCAGTGCGCTAAGGGCTACCTCAAGTGATATCACCCAGGGCGAAAAGGGGCTGAGTTATTCAAGCCAGCAGCAAGCTCTGATAAGCGGTGTGCAACGTGATGTAACCCTTGGGGCGGAGGGGTTGCTTTATTCAAGCGACGCCCAGGAAGCCCGCGATGCGCTGATTAACGACTTTGGTTGGGATATTCAGGGCGATGCGCTTTGGACGCCAGGCACCAATCGTAATCCCAATGCGATTATCGACTTTGTGGAAATGGCTGGCACGGCAAGCGCTGTTACCTTTGACCCATTGGCCAATGACCGCGATGAAGATGGGGATGAACTCAGCATTGACTCCTGGAGTGGCCCGGCTAATGGCACCGTGACTGATAATGGTGATGGTACCCTGACCTACACGCCTACCGATGATTTCAGCGGCAAGGATAGCTTCACCTATACCATTTCCGATGGCAATGGTGGGACAGATACCGCGACAGTGAAGATTGGTTTGGCATCTAGTCCAGAACCAGAACCAGAACCAGAACCGCAGCCTGAACCAGAACCACAGCCAGAACCACAGCCTGAGCCAGAACCGCAGCCTGAGCCAGAACCGCAGCCAGAGCCTGATATAGAGCAAAATACGACACCTGTGGCGAACAACGACGACTTGGTAGGGCGATTCGGTTGGCTGGTGAGCGGTAACCTGTTGGCGGATAACGGTAACGGTGCTGATCAGGATGCTGATGGTGACGAGATTGTCATTACCGCTATTGATGGACTAGACGTGGTTTTTGACACCGCCATTGAGCTGGAGTCCGGCGCAACGGTGATCGTGCAAGAAAACGGTGATTTCGTTTACGACCAGGGTTCTGCGTTTGAAGCCTCGGCCGGTGAGGCTGCTGAGGATACCTTCGAGTATTCCATCGAGGATGACCAAGGCGCGGCGTCATCAGCAGTGGTATCTGTCGAATTAGGCGAAGTGACGGATAGCGCCGAGGTGTCGGTGATTGAGGCGCTTTACCTGGTAGCATTTGATCGTGAGGCGGATGCTGGCGGTCTCGATTACTGGGCCGGTATTCGTGAAGGTGGCAGTAGCGTGTTCGAGATTGCTGATTTCTTTTTCGAGTCTGACGAATTTATCAGCGAGCGCGACGGTAGCCTGGGCGACGATGACTTCTTGACCTTGTTATATCAAAACGCCTTTGATCGTACACCCGATGCTGAAGGGCTGGAGTACTGGTCTGAAGCGCTGGAAACTGAGCAGGTGGATCAAGGTGATGTAATGGCTTACGTCGCTTCGTCCGACGAAATGCAGACTAAATATCTGGCGGAAGGTTTTATCTTCGCCTGATAGCGCCGTCTTGGCAGTGACATAAGCGGCTACTCTTCCTCGGGGTTATCTTGAGAAGGGTAGCCGCTTTTTTTATGGCAAAAATCTTAACTCGGCTTAATAGAGACGTTTATTGCGATTTTTTGTGCAATGTCCATCCGGTTAGACACATCGATTGATAGGTTAAAAAATAAATCTGCCTGGGTGGCAGCCCCCCCCGCGATGACATGGCTTGAGGAGATGGATATGACGGCATCTAACACTGATTTGCGTCTTTGGTTTGAAAACGGCACAGACCCGGATGGTAATCCCATTCCTGATATAACCCGTTGGGACACGTCAAGTGTCACCGACATGACTAACATGTTCTATGAAGCTAATGTATTTAATCAGGATATAGGTAGCTGGGATACTAATAGCGTCACCAGTATGGGGGGCATGTTCATCGGTGCTGAAGCGTTCAATCAGGATATAAGCGACTGGGAAACTTCCATCGTCACCGATATGCACAGCATGTTCAGTGGTTCTAGATCTTTTAATCAATACATAGGAGGCTGGGAAACCTCCAACGTCATCGATATGTTTTTCATGTTCAGCGGGGCCGAAGCGTTCAATCAGGCTATCGGCGGCTGGGATGTCTCTAAAGTCACCAGTATGGCCTATATGTTCCAACATGCCGCTTCGTTTGATCAGGCTATCGGCGGTTGGGACACCTCTAGCGTCACCGATATGAGTGGAATGTTCAGCTGGGCCGATGCGTTCAATCAGAGCCTATCGGGGCTTGAAATCCAGAATGTGACCGATATGGAGGATATGCTGAATTACTCTGGCCTGTCCGTTAGCAACTACGACGCAACGCTGTATGGCTGGTACCAGCAGGCTATGGAAGGTGGCGTACAAGAAAACGTCACGCTGGGCGCGGAGGGGCTGCTTTATTCAAGTCATGCGCAGGAAGCTCGCGATGCGCTAATCAACGATTATGGCTGGAAAATCGAAGGCGATGCGCTCTGGGCGCCAGGCACTAATCGTAATCCCAATGCAATTATCGACTTGGTGGAAATGGCTGATACGGCAAGCGCTGTCACCTTCGATCCGTTGGCCAATGACCGAGATGAAGACGGGGATGACCTAACTATTGATTCCTGGGGTGACCCGGAACATGGTTCAGTGACCGACAATGGTGACGGGACACTTACATACAAACCAGGTGCTGGCTTCAACGGTACCGACAGCTTCCGATACTACGTATCGGATAGCAATAGTGGGTTTGATGGCGCTAAGGTGAACATTGGTTTAGCGTCCAGTCTAGAGCCACAACCAGAACTCAAAGAGCCTGGCAGCAGGGATCTGGAGTTTGCTGCTAAGTTGACGGCATATGACAGAGGGTTACTTGGCGGGTATGAAATTGAAAAAGAGTTCTTGAAAGGCTCATTTCGCGCTGTCGCTTTAAAATCTGACACCAAAGAGCCCATCTTGGCTATTCGTGGTACGTCGGATGGATTGGTGGATTGGTATGAGAATTTTTATCCTGAGGCTGTTGGTTTTCGAGAAGCAATTGATAACTGGTCTGCGATTCGCGAGTGGCTAAAAGCTAACCCAGGTGCACATATTACCGGCCATAGCCAAGGTGGCGCCCAAGCACAAATGTTTGCTGCTTGGGCAACAAACGCTAATATAGAAGTTGGGCGTGTTGAAACATTCAATTCACCGGGGATTGCGGCTATAGATGCAAATTTATTTGTACCTTCCTTATCAGCAGGGGTTACACATCATATTTCAAGTGGAGATATTGTTAGTTTGACTGGAGAGCGGTTTGTCGAAGGAGAAGTTAACTTTTATGATATTAAAACAATTTCGGATCCAGCTCTACCATTAGAACATGCTCTCGAATCGCATGTTGGTCACGGTAGTATCCAGGCGGTTGATCTGACAAATTTTGAGCAAATAAGCCACCCCCTTGTGGGTGTTGGCGAAGATTATTCCATAGCAGGAACAATAAGCTCTGATGAGCTAAGTGCGCCGGATTTTTCTTATCTAACTGCAGGTGATAAACCTAATTTAGAGTATTTGACTTTTGTCATGCATATTGCCATGATTGAGGTGAAAGGAAGGGATGTAATTAAGGATTTTAATCCATTGCCTTTTTCTGGGTCGCCTTCTTCATCGATACTTGCTGAGTTAATGCTGGAGCGTGAATCTGTCGAACAATCGCGAAAATTTATTGGGCCTATTTTTGATTATTTTTTTGATTCGGAAGCGATTAGTCTGAAAAATGAAGGTGTTCTTTTTTCAGCGGCTATTGCAGTAGTCTTAAAAGCTTGGTCAGATGATTCACGTGCGGTTATAGAGTGGAGGTTTGAAACATTTAAAGGCTTTTTTAGTTTAGGATTGGAGGGTTTAAAAGCAGCTGCAGAGTGGAGTGAAGTGGTCATTGAGCAAATTTCTGATTGGACAAGCAAACAATGGGATAATATTAAGGAATGGGTTCCTGAGAAAATTGCTGCGCTATCATATTGGACCGTGGAGACTTTTAAAGCCACGCTAGAGTTTACATTAGGGCAATGGAAGGCAATGGCTTCCTGGACGGCAGAGACTGTAGCAGAAGTGGCCAACTGGACTCTTCAGCAATGGGAAAATGTAAAAGAATGGAGTGCTGAGCGGATCTCTGAAATCGCTGACTGGTCGATCCAAGTCTTGAGGGAGTCGATTGAATGGTCGGCCGACAAGTTTAAGGCTGTTGGTGAATTTGGCATCGAGGCATATGAGCTTACTAAAGAAATGGCTATAGAGCTCAGTGACGAGCCGTATATAGGTGATGTGATAAAATCTAGCTATTTTATTGGTGAGTGGATGGTTGATGGAGTCAAACCGCCGATTATCAAATTCCCTAAAAAAACTCAGGAGAGCGAACAGCCGGTTCTTGATGTTCAAAAACACTCAATCGCTGTTGCCCACGAGGATGGTTCAACACTGATGACAGGTGCTGGCAGTCTTTATATTGCAGGCCCGTCCGAAGACATAATGATGTTACAGGGAACTGGAAATTCGGTTATCGGATCGGCTCGTGACCTGAATGGCGACACGATATCAGGATTTTCTGTAGGCGATAGGCTACATATTCTTAAGTCACAACTCAAAGATGAAAACCTCATCGTTGAAGAAGGCTCCGCAATACTGAAGATCGATAGTACTGATGATGGAAGCCATGAAACGGTGATCCGTCTCGAAGGTGACTTTGATATCACCGCTTTCCAGCTTGTTTCGGGCAGTGATGGGTCAACTATAGAGTATCAACCGGCAGAAGTGGTAGTTCCTGAACCGCAGCCTCAACCGGCCCCGGAGCCCGAGCCTGCTCCAGCACCTGAGTTTGATCCTACACCTGAGCCTACGCCTCAACCTGAGCCTGCTCCCACACCTCAACCTACGCCTGCGCCCCAGCCCGCTCCCATGCCGAGTGCGCTAGCTAGCTTTATGGATGTGCTGGCTGAGAAAGGTTGGCAGTGGCCCAGCGAGCTTACGGAAGCACTAAGTGAAGAAGATTCATTTAAGCGTTACCCTGAGCTTAACGAATCACTTAACCCCATCATCCGGCTGTACAGCGGTATCCTGGATCGTGCTGCTGACAAGGAAGGGTTGGAGTACTGGGTATCCCAGCTCAACGCGGGGAGCAGCTTAAACGATATCGAGCGAGCATTTATGTCGGCCGAAGAGGTCAGCACTGTGATACAAGCCATGGGCAGCGATGATGTGGCCTTTGTGGATACATTGTATCAATCCGTACTGGGTCGTGCAGGGGATGAAAGCGGCCGCGAATACTGGTTGGAAAACCTGCAAGGTGACAGTGCCAAGCGAGCTGATATTGCACTGTCGTTTGTCAATTCCGATGAGTATATCGACACCAGCGCACCTTTTGTAACGGCCACCAAGCTGCTGACCTGGGGGGTGAACCTTGAGCAGATGGATATGCTGTCGCTTGGTTTTGGTGATGAGTTGGGTTTTGCGGAGCCGTTAGTGCGACTTCACACTGGCCTTGTGGGCGAAGTGCCTGATGAAACAGCGTTTAGCGGATGGCTAGAGGGTGGTCAGTCTCCAGAAGCACTAGCGGAACGTCTGCTGGAAAGTGAAGGTTTACTAACCGATGAGGAAGGGCTAATCGATACGCTTTATGCCCGGGTACTCGACCGCGCGCCAGATGCTGAAGGTGAACAGTACTGGCAAGCGATAATCGAAAGCGGTGACGCAAGTCTGACCGATATGGTGCTGGCGTTTACCGAATCCGACGAGCACCAGCAGCGAAGTCGTTCAGAGGTAGGCGATTACATCGAGGAGGCGATTAGGAGTAGCTTGGTAGGCGTTGAAACCGACCTGGAAACCTATTTGTTTGCCTAAATACCGTGGATAGACTGAGTGCACTGCCCCTTGTTGGCGGTGCGCTCAGCTCGGTTATTGAGCGCGCGAGCTACATGCCAAGTTTAGGCCAATAAAAAAGGCCTCGGTAATGATTATTTACCGGGGGCTTCTAGTAACAGTGTTAAGGAAAGTCTTTAAATTAAAGATCGAGAGAGGAATGAAAACGAGGTGACTAATCAACAATGATGCGGACTGGCCCATGTAAGTCATGGTGCCCAGGAGAGGACTTGAACCTCCACGTCCATACGGACACTAGCACCTGAAGCTAGCGCGTCTACCAATTCCGCCACCTGGGCGCATCATTTACAACTTGGATAACTGACTTTTATCATTACCGTTTGTGTTCGTATGGTGCCCAGGAGAGGACTTGAACCTCCACGTCCATACAGACACTAGCACCTGAAGCTAGCGCGTCTACCAATTCCGCCACCTGGGCGAACACAAACCTTGCCTAACACCGTACTGCTTATACCAATAGATAGCATAAAAGCAGTTTGGTGCCCAGAAGAGGACTTGAACCTCCACGTCCATACGGACACTAGCACCTGAAGCTAGCGCGTCTACCAATTCCGCCATCTGGGCAAGTGGCGCGTATAATACCGGGGTGATGGTTAAATGCAAGACCCCTAACGTGCTTTTTATAACGCAAATTGTATAAACAACGTCTAAGACGGTTGGGTGATTGAACGTGCAGCGCTATACTGCGCCTATGACTAAACAAAACCCTATTCATTTCAGCCTATCAAGCGTTGAAATATCCAGCCCGCAACGCAACGCGTTTGCGCCTTTTTTATGCCTCTCGCAAATGACGCCATCAAGGATGTTGATCGCATGAAGTATTGGACGTTAAGTGATGATCCGCACGCCGAGCGCGAGGCGCATAAATATGGCAACCCAGCACCAAGCAGGGAGTATTTGCTTGCAGCCTTAGAAAGCTATGGCAAGCCGATCACTCACGAAAATATGAGCCGCATGCTGGGGCTGGAAGACGAAGAGCTTATAGAAGCCGTCAGGCGCCGCTTGGCGGCGATGGAACGCGACGGTCAGGTGCTGCGTGACCGTCGTGGCGCCTATGCGCTGATCGACAAGCTCGATCTGGTCAAAGGCAAGGTGCTGGGGCACCGAGACGGCTTTGGTTTTCTGCTGCGCGATGATGGCAAAAAGCCAGATCTGGTATTGCCCCCGCGCCAAATGCGCCGCGTTTTTCACGGTGACCACGTGCTGGCGCGCATTAGCGGCCGCGATCGCCGTGGTCGTGATGAGGCGACCATTGCCGATGTGATTGCACGCAACACGCAAACTATCGTCGGCGTTTACCGTAGTAATACTCCTGAGTTTGGCATTCTGATACCGGAAAATCCGCGGATTACTCAGGAGGTGATTATTCCTCATAGTGCCTGCGGTGGTGCTAAAGATGGCCAGGTGATCTCGGCCAAAATCGTTCAGCAGCCGGCCACCCGTGTACAGCCGGTGGGTGAAGTGATCGAAGTGCTGGGTGAGCGTATGGACCCCGGTATGGAAATTGATATTGCGATTCGCAGTTACGATATTCCTGCAGAATTCCCGCCTGAAGTGCTTGATCAGACCGCCGGTATTTCGGCAGAAGTGTTAGAAGGGGATAAGCAACACCGCGTTGATTTGCGTGATGTACCGCTGGTTACCATCGACGATGAGTCTGCCAAAGACTTTGATGACGCCGTGTGTGCCTGGAAAACCAAATCCGGCAGTTGGAAGCTGCTCGTCGCCATCGCGGATGTTTCCCACTATGTACGCCCCGGTACGGCTCTTGACGATGAGGCGCGGACTCGGGGCAACTCGGTTTATTTCCCCGGTCAAGTGGTGCCCATGCTGCCGGAGCTGCTCTCCAACGGGCTCTGTTCGCTTAACCCTCATGTGGATCGCTTGGTCATGGTTTGCGAGATGAATATCTCGCAAACCGGCGCGATTAGCCGCTACCGCTTCTACGAAGCTGTGATGAACTCCCATGCTCGCCTGACCTATAACAAGGTGGCCGCAATTCTTGATGAGGAGAGCGAAGAGGGTGAAGCGCTTCGGGCAGAACACAGCGAGCTTGTTAAGCCGCTGAAAAATCTGGAAGAGCTTTACTATTTGTTACGAGAAGCGCGTGTTGAGCGTGGCGCAATTGATTTTGATACTACTGAAACGGCGATCATCTTCAACGACGAGCGCAAAATCGAAAAAATCGTTCCACGTAGCCGTAACAATGCTCATAAGCTTATTGAAGAGTGCATGCTGGCCGCCAACGTGGCGACTGCTCGCTTTCTGGATAAACATGATTTGCCTGCGCTCTACCGAATTCATGAGCGGCCAACGCCAGAACGCCTAGACAAGCTGCGCCTCTTCTTAAACGAGCTGGGGCTTTCTGTTGGCGGTGGTGATATGCCGACGCCACAGGATTATCAGGCGCTGCGTGAGGCGATTGCTGATCGCCCTGACTTCGATATCATCCAAACAGTCATGCTGCGTTCGATGAATCAGGCGGTCTATTCGCCACAGAATGAAGGTCACTTTGGCCTAGCTTATCAAGCCTACGCTCATTTTACTTCGCCGATTCGCCGCTATCCCGATCTGCTGGTACACCGTGCTATTCGTTCGGTGATCCGCGGTCCGCGCCAGACCAACACGGTGTTGCGCGTGGAGGGTGCGCCAGTTGAGCCGCCCAGCAAGTGGTGTCCGTATACCTTCGAGCAGATGCTTGAACTGGGTGAACACTGCTCAATGACTGAACGCCGCGCCGATGAAGCCACCCGTGATGTAGAGAGTTGGCTGAAGTGTGAGTTTATGTCTGACAAGCTTGGCGAGATGTTCGAAGGTACCATCGCGTCGGTCACTCAGTTTGGTCTGTTTGTGCGTCTGGATGAGTTCTTCGTGGAAGGCTTGGTTCACGTGACGTCGCTGCCTTCGGATTATTACCACTACGAAGCTGAGAAGCACCGTCTTAAAGGTGAGCGCACCGGCACGACCTACCGTTTGGGCGATGGTCTTACCGTCCAAGTGGCGCGTGTCGATATGGACGATCGTAAGATTGACTTTGGGCTGGGTGATGAAAAGCCGCGCCCACGCCGCCAGCCGCGTAAGAGCCGCGGTGGGGAAGGGGGCGCTGGTGCTAAAGGTGGTGGTGCTAAGGCATCTGGTAACAAACCATCCAATAGCGAGAAGCCTGCTACGCGTCGCGGCCCACGCCGTACGCGAAATGGCCCACGCAAACCATCACCGAATAAGGGCTGAGTATGAAGTCGGCGTCTTCACGGCGGGGCCCCAAGACCCCTGATGGTTTGGATCAGGTATATGGCGTTCATGCATTGCAAAGCTTGTTAGACAGAGGCGAAGCGCCCCGAGAGCTTTGGGTGCAGCAGGGGGCAGGGAGCCGCTTAAAAGAGCTGATTACCCAGGCCCAGGCGCATGGTGCTCGAGTAAAAGAGCAGCCCCGGGATTTGCTTGATCAGCTAACCCAGGGGGCGGCTCATCAGGGAGTGGTGGCGTTTTGTCCGCCGTTAACTCCTGAAGGTGAAGAGTCGCTCTGGCTTAAGCTACGCGCCTGGCCCTCGAATACACCACCGCTGTTGCTGATTTTGGATGGCGTGACGGATGTGCATAACTTTGGTGCCTGCCTGCGTAGCGCGGATGCCGCCGGTGCCCACGGCGTGATTGTGGCGAAAGATAAAGCCGCACCGCTCAATGCAACGGTGCGTAAAGTCGCTTGTGGCGCCGCCGAAGTGGTGCCGGTTTATCAAGTGACTAACTTGGCTCGCACCCTGGCCAAGCTAAAAGATGCCGGTGTCTGGATAACCGGTACGGCTGGTGAAGCTGAGGCCAGCGTTTTTGACATTGATATGACCGGCCCCACCGCGCTGGTGATGGGGGCGGAAGGCAAGGGCATGCGGCGCTTGACTCGCGAAGCCTGCGATAATCTTGCCAAGCTTCCCATGGCGGGGGAGGTCTCTAGCCTTAATGTCTCGGTGGCTACTGGTATTTGCCTGTTCGAGGCTGTCCGTCAGCGCCAGCTTGCAAGTTAACCGCCGTGCTACTAAGATACACGCGCCCGTTTGTCTGCAAGCGGGTGTTAGCTGTCGTTGAAGTATTAGCTTTTGCTGAAATGAAAAGTTCTGTTTGATGCCCCTGTGGCCGCCTAGCGCGGTGGCGGAGCACTTCAGTTAACTCCTTGCTTCCCTGTCGTCGTTTATTGCGTTAAGCAATGGCACACAAAGGAAGCTGTCAAACCGCAAGGAGATCCCATGCGTCATTACGAAATCGTGTTTATGGTCCACCCGGATCAAAGCGAGCAGGTGCCGGCAATGGTCGAGCGCTACACCAGCATCGTTACCGAAAACAGCGGCACTGTGCATCGTCTAGAAGATTGGGGCCGTCGTCACTTGGCTTACCCGATCAACAAGATCCACAAAGCCCACTACGTGCTGATGAACGTTGAATGTAGCGGCGAGACTCTCGACGAGATCGAGAACATCTTCCGTTACAACGACGCCATTATCCGCAGCCTGGTTGTTCGCTGCAAAGAAGCTGTTACTGAAGCTTCCCCGATGATGAAACCGGCAGAAGAAAAACGTCCGCGTCGCGAAGAAAAACCGCGCGCTGAAGAAGAAGAAACTGCCTGATTTTATTCACTGCACGTTTTAAGGAGCTAGTCCATGGCACGTTTTTTCCGTCGCCGTAAGTTTTGCCGCTTCACCGCTGAAGGCATCAAGCAGATCGATTACAAAGATCTGGACACGCTGAAGGCTTACATCACCGAAACCGGCAAGATCGTTCCAAGCCGTATTACCGGCACCAAAGCACGCTATCAGCGTCAGTTGGCGACCGCTATCAAGCGTTCGCGTTATCTGGCACTGCTGCCCTACTCCGATAGCCACCAGTAAGCGTTTAACGTGATGCTGGCACTAGCCCGATGGCTAATGCGGGGCACGCCTTACGCTGCAGGCGGGGCGGCCTTGGCAACGCTAGTGCCTTGGCTGTTCTGGTTAGGAGCAGCCATCGCTGCGTTGATGACGCTGCGCAGAGGTTTTGCCCCTGCGCTACCGGTCATCATCGCCGCAGCACTACCAGCCGGTTGGTGGTGGGCTCAGGGTGATGTGATTCCGCTTGCTAGCATACTGCTGGTTACGCTGATGGCCGTTATCCTGCGCGAGAGGATGCGTTGGGGAGAAACCTTGATTGTGGGGACGTTGGTCGCCTCTGTCATGGTTCAACTCGGCATCTTCAGTCCGCCAGGTGGCACTGAGCTAATGCTTGAGCAGTTGCGAGAAGGTTCAGAAGAAGTGGATCGCATGCTCACGGAATTTGCCAATCAAGGCTACGATACTCAAACCATTGCCGCACTGGTGGTGGGTGGAGTAACCGGGCTTGTGGTGCTGTTGGCAGCCATAGTGTGCTTGGCACTTGCGCGGAGTTGGCAAGCTGGGTTGTACAACCCAGGTGGCTTTCGCGAAGAGTTTCACGCACTGCGCTTGACCCCTAAAGAACTGGCCGTGCTGGTCGTCATTGGGGTGATAGGTATGCTGCTAGGCGCTCATGCGCTGGCGATGCTTGGTTGGATTCCGCTGTTGGTAGCTGGCGTTGCGTTAGTGCACGGGTTTATTGGAATAAAGGGGATGAACGGGCTGTGGCTGGTAGCATTTTATGTGCTACTGATCACGACCTGGCCCACGATTCTCATTGTGCTGCTGTTGGGGCTGATTGATACATTCGCGAACGTTCGCGCACGCCTTGCCCGCAGCAACTGACAAGAGGTTTACGAGATGGAAGTCATTCTGCTCGACAACATTGGTAAGCTGGGCGGCCTGGGTGACAAGGTCACCGTGAAGCCTGGTTATGGTCGTAACTACTTGGTGCCTTACGGCTTAGCCGTACCGGCCACCAAAGACAACATCGAAGCGTTTGAAGCACAGCGTGCTGAGCTCGAAGCGCAAGCCGCTGAGCGTAAGGCAGAAGCCGAAGCGCGCGCTGAGCAGCTAAACGACATCGAACTGTCTTTGGTTTCCAAAGCAGGCGATGAAGGCAAGCTGTTTGGTTCTATTGGTCCGCGTGACCTGGCCGACGCGATTTCCTCTGCTGGCATCGATATTGCCAAAAGCGAAGTCCGCATGCCAAATGGCCCAATTCGTCAAACTGGCGAATACGACATCACTCTTCACTTGCACGCTGAAGTGGATGCCGTTGTACGCGTAGTGGTAGTTGCAGAGTAATTGAGCGAGTAGTTAAGTTAGTAACGACGTAAAGTCGTTACTAACGGCAGCTAATACAGCTGCCTCAAAAGGCGCGGGGTTTCTCCCGCGCCTTTTGTTTTTCCGGGTATCCGCTAGTTCTGGATATTCGCTATTTTTTGGGCGTTGCCAAAACTATCCAGCCCATCTCCCGCTGGGTATTTTAAGACAACGCCTTGATCATGTTGGTAGTCGCACCGCATGCGGCTAAGATAAGCATCTTCACCGGCTACGCAGTAGTGTTTAAAGGAGCTCGCTATGCAGGACCAGCCTTCTGCTGATACAGAAACGGCAGCGCTAAAACTGCCGCCGCATTCATTAGAGGCGGAGCAGTCGGTACTAGGCGGGCTCATGCTAGACAACCAGGCCTGGGATAACGTTTCAGAGCGGTTGGTCGCTGATGACTTCTACCGCTATGAGCACCGTTTGGTGTTCAACGTGATGATTCATCTGGCTGAAGCCGGTCAGCCGCTGGATGTGGTGACGCTTTCTGAAGCGCTGGAAGCGCGTGATCACTTGGATACCGTAGGCGGCCTGGCGTTTTTGGCAGAGCTTGCTCGTAACACGCCCTCTGCCAGTAATATTCGCGCCTATGCTGATATCGTGCGTGAGCGGGCAACGCTGCGCAAGCTGATCCGTGCGGCTAATCAAATTGCCGATAGTGCCTTTACTCCCCAGGGGCGCCCGGCTGATGAATTGCTTAACGAAGCCGAGCGGTTAGTGTTCCAGATTGCCGAGGAGCGCCCCAAAACGGGCGGCCCCATTGGCATGAGCGATCTATTGACCAAGGCGGTGGATCGTATTGATGAGCTGTTTAATCTGAAAGGTGAAATGACCGGGCTTTCCACTGGTTTTCGTGATCTGGATGAAATGACCACCGGGTTGCAGCCATCCGATATGGTGGTCATCGCCGGTCGACCCTCGATGGGTAAAACGACCTTCGCTATGAACCTGGTTGAACATGCGGTGATTTCCAGCGACAAGCCAGTCATGGTGTTCTCCATGGAGATGCCCGCAGAGTCGCTCATGCTGAGGATGCTGTCTTCCCTGGGCCGAATCGATCAAACCCGTGTGCGTACCGGGCAACTGGAGGACGAGGATTGGCCGCGTTTAACCTCAGCGGTTAATCTGCTCAAAGACAAACAGCTGTTTATCGACGACACCGCGGCCTTGTCGCCTAACGAAATGCGCTCAAGGTTGCGCCGTGTGGTGCGTGAACATGGCAATATCGCACTGGTCATGATCGATTATCTTCAGTTGATGCAGATCCCTGGCTTTAGCGAAAACCGCACCGGTGAGATTTCCGAGATTTCGCGCTCCTTGAAGGGGTTGGCGAAAGAGTTTAACTGCCCTGTGGTAGCTCTTTCTCAGTTGAACCGCTCCTTGGAGCAGCGCCCCAACAAACGCCCGGTTATGTCGGATCTGAGGGAATCTGGTGCGATCGAGCAGGATGCCGACGTCATTGCCTTCGTTTATCGTGATGAGGTCTATAATCCAGATAATCCCGACAATCAGGGGATTGCTGAGTTAATTATCGGTAAGCAGCGTAATGGTCCTATTGGCACGGTGCATATGGCCTTTATCGGCAAATATACCCGCTTTGAGGATTTGGCCCCGGATAGTTACGGCCAAGAGTTCGGCGACTAAGTTAATGATGACTGGTTTGTGATGACTGGTTTGTGATGACAGGCTAGTGATAAGTAGCTTGAGGATGGGGGGCGAGTTCGTATAATGCCTCACCCACGATATGTAAAAACGGGAGCAGCAAATGGCAGGTGGATTTCGGCGCGGTAACCGGCAGCGTCTTCCTAAGTTAGAAGGTCGCGGTGAGCTAGAGGCGATAGAGCGCGAAGGCCCTTTTAAAGAGTGGCTAGGTATGCCGGATCTTTATCGCTACCATTTAGTGGTCGCAGGCGAGAAGTATAGTTACCAGACTGAAGATGGTGAGCTGCCTGTGACGGTGGGAGATAAGGTCGTGTTCCGCTACAAAGAGACTAAAGGCGGCAACTGGATTGACCGCAATTCGCTTGGCAAAGCGATCGACCCCTCTGAATATCAATAATCAATTGATATCTTGACCTTCCGGTCAGGAACTCTCTTGCACTATTGACCTCCTAGCTATTAATGTCTAGTTATTGCTTGTTGTCATTACATTGCAATGACGGGGCAACAGAAGTGTCATGGGGTACAGTCATGCTGTGCCCTGATGACATGCCGTCTGACATAACGTATGAAATAGCCAAATAATAGGAGGGAACCATGGAACTTAAGGATCTTAAGCAGTTTGTCGCCAATCACGACAATTTTGAAATTCGCGTGATTACCCATTCGGGCAGCCGTTTTTATCAGGTTGAGCTGGAAGACGTTGAAGGCGAGCGTCATATGCTGACGCAGCGTACCAAGCCAATGCTGTTTCGCTCGCTAGATGATGCCTATATGGATCTCAAGCGCGCCGGGATTCATCGCGCTTACCTAGTACAGCATGTGCCCCACGATGAAGTGATAGGCCGCGACGCGCACTATAGTGAGCCGCTCACATCGCGTATGCCGCTTGTTTTTTAACGCTGCTCTCACCCATCAACGTTTAGCCTGACGCTTTTCCCACCACTGCCCAAGCCGAATTCGGCGACGGGCAAAAAATCGGTAACCGGCATTCATTATGCCGTGTACTCCCGGTAAGCACGAAAACCTCACCAGCCGCCGATAGCCCAACACTGCATAGAGGGCACGGCTGGCATCCATGCCGATGTACCATCTCCCTTGACTATCACGCAGGTGCAACTGGCCCATCATGGCGTTAAATTCTTGCCCATACGCCTGAGCGTTAAAATCACGGGCCTGAATATCTATCAGCGCGATGTGTTCCCGATGGCGATGCTTTTCCAGCCACGCGACTTCCTGTTGGCAAAAGGGGCAGTGACCATCGTGAAATAGCGTAACTGGCGGTGCAGCATGTAGTGGCGTGTAGCGGCTCATGGTGACTCCTGGTTGGTATTGGCCGAATAACCTGCTGTGTGGCAGGGCTGCCCGTAGCCAGGCGATGTTTCCAATTGATCCAAAAAGTGCTCAGCCTGTTGGCGGATAGCCTCGCGCTTCTCGTCGGCCATGCGGTTGAGGGAGCCGTAAATCAGCTTCATGCGAGGGGTCTTACTCAGGCGCTCAGCGTTGGTTTCGAGAAAGTGCCAGTAAAGGCTGTTGAAAGGGCAGGCTTTTGGCCCCGTGACCTGCTTGGGTGAGTAACGGCAGTGCTGACAATGGTCGGACATTTTGTCGATATACTTGCCCGACGCACAGTAGGGCTTTGAGCCCATTAAGCCGCCGTCGGCATGGAGCACCATCCCTAGGGTGTTAGGCAGCTCTACCCACTCACTGGCATCTGCATAAACCGCTAAGTACCAGTCGCATAGCGCCTCAGGTTTAACTCCGCATAGTAAGGCGAAATTGCCTGTCACCATCAGTCGTTGAATATGGTGGGCGTAGCTATTGTCGATGGTCATCTGAATAGCGCGCTGCAAGCAGCGCATATCGGTATCCGCGTCCCAGTAAAACGCTGGCAGGTCGCGCTCAAAACCTAGCTGATTAGACCCTTTGTAGCTGGGCATCTGCGTCCAGTAGAGCCCTCGCACATACTCACGCCAGCCAAGAATTTGGCGGATAAACCCTTCCACGGCGTTGATCGACACGTCACCGCCATAGTAACGCTGCTCGGCGGCTTCGCAGACTTCATGGGGCGACAGCAGGCCGATGTTCATCGCAGCTGAGAGGCGCGAGTGATACAAATAAGGTGCAGAGTCACTGATTGCGTCTTGATAGCGGCCAAAATCAGCCAATCCATGGTCTATAAAATGGTGTAAATCCACCAGCGCTTGTCGACGAGTGACTGGCAGGTTGAAATTATCCAGAGACCCCATATGGTCGCCAAAATGGCGCTTGGCATCGTTTAGCGCTTCTTGGGTGATCGCATCCTGACGGTGTTGAGGTAGCTCAGGAAAATCCAGTTTGGCTTTGATAGGCTGGCGATTGTCGTGATCAAAATTCCATTTGCCGCCAACGGGCTCGTCGCCCTCCATCAAGTACCCGGTACGTTTGCGCTGTTCTCGGTAAAAGTACTCTAGGCGAAGCTGTTTGCGGCCTTTTGCCCACTGGCTAAAGTCATCGGGTGTGGTGAAAAAACGCTCGTCCTCAACTAGCCTCCACGGAATCATGGCGGTTTCGCGCTGCTGCATCGTCTCCCAAAGCCGCCATTCGCCAGGTCGGGCAACGCGTATCTCATCGCAGCCATACTGTTGTGCGATGCGTTCAGCTTCTTCAATAAGGGAGTGGCAGTTATCTGCATCATCCAGCGCGCTGTAGTGCACTTGAAAGCCTTTTTCGCGCAGTGCCTGGGCAAAGTGACGCATGGCAGCCAAAAAGAGGCCAATTTTATGGATATGATGGGGAACATAGCGCGCTTCCTCGCCAACTTCGCACAGGGCAACCACGGCATTGGCGGGCGCGTCTTGCAGCGTTGTGAGTGAAAACGAGAGCTGGTCGCCGAGCACCAAAAGCAAAGGCTTGGACATGAGTTAGCCTGTAATTATACAAATGATGCCGATAGTATAACTTTATACCGCCACTTTGCCGAAAAGTGATAGGATTTAATCAATTGATAGAGGTACTGAGCACCATCGTTATTTTTCAGGAGCATGAGTAATGACCGAGAATGTCGTCAAGGATCAGCCGGGCGAGGGCCGCTTGGCCCATGCACCCAGCGATCATCCACCAGTAGCGCGCGCCAAGGTGGGTGTTGTGCTGGCAAACCTGGGAACCCCGGATGCCACCGACTACTGGTCAATGCGTCGTTACCTTAATGAGTTTCTTTCTGATAAGCGTGTGGTCGACTATGCCGGTTGGAAATGGCAGCCGTTGCTACAGCTGATTATTTTGACCAAGCGTCCGTTCTCATCGGGCAAGGCCTACCGGGGAATCTGGAATAACGAGAAAAACGAAAGCCCGCTGCTAACAACGACGCGTGCCCAGACCGAGAAGATGACCGCACGGTTAAAGGCGCTTTATGGTGACGATGTCGAGGTCGATTTCTGCATGCGCTACGGTAATCCCTCGACGGAAAGCGTGCTGACGCGATTAAAAGAGAAGGGCTGCGAGCGAATCGTGTTTTATCCGCTATACCCTCAGTACGGTTCGCCCACCACGGCGACGGCGAATGATCAGGCGTTTCGCACCCTGATGAAGATGAAGTGGCAGCCTTATATACGTACGGTGCCAGCATATTTTGAACATCCTGCTTACATTCAGGCGCTAGCCAATTCGGTGCAAGAAGCCTATGACGGTTTCTCGACCCGGCCGACCAAGCTGGTGGCCAGCTACCACGGCGTTCCCGAGCGCTACCTGATGGAGGGTGATCCCTACCACTGCCAGTGCCAGAAAACGACGCGCCTACTCCGCGAGAAACTCGGTTTTAGCAAAGAGGAAGTGGATACCGCTTTCCAGTCGCAGTTTGGCCCTGAAAAATGGGTCGGCCCACAAACCGTTAAGCATGTGGCAGAACTCGCCGAGCAGGGGCATAAGCACATTGCGATTATGTCGCCTGCCTTCTCTTCCGACTGTGTTGAAACCTTGGAAGAGATCGAAGAGGAGATTCGCGATAGCTTTATGGAAGCGGGTGGCGAAACGTTCAGCTATATACCTTGCCTGAATGATCGCGATGACCATATTGAGGCACTGTTAGCAGTCATCAACAATGAATTAGCAGGATGGCTATCGGCCCCAAACCCTAGCGTTTAGCTAGCTACTCGTCATAACTGAAAGCTAATAGCAGCCGCCCTGCGAAATTAATCGCTGTGCGGCTGTTTGCGTTTAAGCGTTTGACTGGTCAGTCAAAACTGCCTGTTATATGGTGTACTACTTTAGAATCACTATTATTCAACGCTGGCATATTATTGGCAAAGTAAGGTGTCTAACCGCTAGCGGCTGTCTTGGTGGTGAGCCTTTCGTTTTTCAGGAGGTTTCGCTTGATACAATTTGCCGTTTTAATGGGGTTCGTACTGGCGGCGCTATCGCCAATGTTAAACCACTGGTTCGGCCAGCGTGCCAGCCTAGTATTGGCTCTATTTCCTGCCGGATTGGCGGCGTGGTTGGCACTTCAAGCCCCTGAGGTCATTGAGAACGGTAGCCTGCTTTTAGAGTGGCAGTGGGTGCCTTCTCTGGGAATCAGCCTTACCTTCCTGTTGGACGGTCTATCGTTACTCTTTGGGTTATTGATTACCGTTATGGGGGCCTGCGTGCTGGTATATGCCGGCGGCTACCTTAAAGATCACCCTGATCTTGCCCGATTTCACATCGCCTTGGTCGCCTTCATGGTGTCGATGCTGGGGCTGGTACTAGCTGACGGCCTATTAACGCTATTCGTTTTTTGGGAATTGACCAGCATTACCTCCTATTTGCTGATTGGTTTTAACCACGCTGATATCAATGCACGTAAATCAGCGCGGCAGGGCTTATTCGTTACCGTGGCGGGTGGGTTAGCATTAATGGCTGGGTTGGTGCTGCTAGGGATTGCCAGCGGTAGCTGGTCGCTGGCGGAGATTCTCGATCAGGAGGCTGACCTGCGTGAACATGCACTCTACACGCCTATGTTGATCTGTTTGCTGCTGGGCGCCTTCACCAAATCGGCTCAGTTTCCGTTTCACTTTTGGTTACCCAACGCCATGGCCGCGCCGACTCCGGTTTCGGCTTACCTGCACTCGGCCACCATGGTGAAAGCGGGTATTTATCTGCTGGCGCGCTTACACCCGGAGCTGGGTGGCACTGCGATTTGGGTTGGCGTTCTTTCCGTGGTCGGCGCAACCACGATGCTGGTGGGTGCGTTTTTAGCGATTCATC
Organism: Vreelandella titanicae; assembly: GCF_014697095.1. Classification (NCBI taxonomy): domain Bacteria; kingdom Pseudomonadati; phylum Pseudomonadota; class Gammaproteobacteria; order Oceanospirillales; family Halomonadaceae; genus Vreelandella; species Vreelandella titanicae. The sequence goes on from NZ_CP059082.1 coordinate 2,865,904, forward strand.
ACACCAATATCAAAAAGCTGCTCGCTTACTCGACCATTATGGCGCTGGGCACGCTGACGATGCTATTGGGCATCGGCACCGAGTACGCGATGACCGCGTTTGTTACCTTCCTGCTCGCGCACTCGCTGTATAAAGGGGCGCTGTTTATGGTCGCCGGTATTCTCGATCATGAGACCGGCACGAAAGATGTCACCCAGATGGGCGGGTTACGCTCAGTGATGCCGCTGACTGCCACCATTGCGTTGGTGGCTGCGCTTTCGCTTGCCGGTGTGCCGCCGCTACTCGGTTTTATCGGTAAAGAACTGATGCTTGAATCAGTTCTCGGTGCCGATAGCTTCCGAACACTACTGGTGCTGTTCGCCTTTCTGGCATCTATTTTAACTATCGCCGTTGCTTTCATTGTGGCGCTACGTCCTTTTTACGGTAAGCGTCACCAAACCCCGCTTGAACCACATGAAGCCCCGCCTGGTATGCTGCTTGGGCCCGCGTTGCTCGCACTAGGGTCGCTACTGTTAGGCTTGATGCCCGCTGTGCTGGGTGCTGATGCGTTGTTAACGGCAACCGCCACTGCTATATCCGGGCAAACAGTAGAAGTGGCGCTGTCGCTTTGGTATGGCATTAACGTCGCGTTGATAATGTCGATCGTTAGCCTTGGTTTAGGCTTTTTGCTGTTTAGGCGTTGGGACAGCGTGCGTGGCAAGCTCTCTGTATTGGCACCGGTGATGCGCCATGGCCCCGAGGCTGGGTATGAAAGCATGATGAATGGCATTGTGCACTTCTCAGAGTGGCAAACTCGGCTGCTCCAAAACGGCTATATGCGTAACTACATTTTAGTGATGTTAGCGACGCTTATTGCACTGATCGGTAATTCAATTCTATTACGCCATTCGCCTGTGTTTGCCGTTGACCTGGATGTGCGTTTTCACGAGGTAGTCGTGGCTGGCACTATGGTGATGGGGGCACTGTTTGCGACCATTTCTCGATCGCGGCTGGGGGCAGTGGTTTCCGTGGGCATCATGGGTTTTTCCATTGCATTGATTTTTGTTCTGTTCAGTGCGCCAGATTTAGCGATTACCCAACTGCTGGTAGAGACCTTAACGGTTATTTTGCTGGTACTGGTGCTGTTTCGCCTGCCACGCTTCTCGAATCTTTCCACCAGCTTGGAGCGCATACGCGACGGCGTGGTGGCCGCTATGGTGGGTATCTTGATCTGCCTACTGATTATGACCTCCTGGAGCATTCAACAGTTTGAGCCCATTTCGACCTACATGATTGAGAACAGCGCGCCTTTGGCGTATGGCCGCAACATCGTTAACGTCATTTTGGTCGACTACCGTGCCCTGGATACCTTAGGTGAGATGTTCGTGTTAGCGCTTGCCGCCATCGGCGTGATCGCCATGTTAAAGCTACGCAATAACACCAAAACCACCGACAGCAGTAAAGTAGCTGCCAAGGAGCCTTACGATGGTTAAGTCAGGCACGATTATTCTTAATACCGCCGCACGGTTTTTAATGCCGCTGCAACTGATGTTTTCTATTTTCCTATTGCTGCGGGGGCATGACGAGCCGGGCGGAGGATTTATTGCCGGCTTGGTAGCGGCAGGGGCGTTTACGCTGTATCTGTTTGCCTTTGGTGTAAGTGCCACCAAAGAAGTGCTGCGCATGGTCGACCCCCGAGACCTGATTGGGGTTGGGCTATTGCTGGGAATGATCTCGGTAGTGCCTGCCTGGTTTATGGGGCAGCCATTTCTGACAGCCCAGTGGTGGACTATCCCGGTTATCGACTTTAAAGCTTCCACGCCGCTGATTTTCGATGTAGGCGTCTATTTTGCTGTGCTGGGTTCGGTCACCGGCATGGTGATGACGCTTATGGAGGTCGACAAGGATGAACCTTGAGTTAACAGGAGGCACAGCATGGAACCATTAATGGCAGTGGCGATTGGCCTGCTGTATGCGACGGCTATTTTTATGATGTTGCGCCGCTCTATCGTCAAATTGGTGATTGGCTTGATGCTGCTCTCTAATGCCGCCAATTTACTGATTTTTACCACGGCGGGCATGACCCGTGGAGCACCTCCGCTTATCCCTGAGGGGATGATGCTGCCGCCCAGCGGGGTAGCCGACCCCTTACCCCAAGCGGTTGTGCTGACGGCCATTGTGATTGCCTTTGGGGTGCTTGCCTTTGCCGTGGTATTGATTCGACGCGCCTACGAAGTCGTTAAGGCTGATGATCTCGATAAGATGAAGGATACTGATACGTGAGGCCTGAAGTTGCTCTTCCCGTCCTCTTGCCCCTGCTAACCGGGGCAGTTTCCTTGTTGTTTTGGCGCGCGCGCCCCATGCAGCGCTTTTTGGCGGTGGCAGGTAATGTTGCGCTACTCATGGTTAGCCTGTGGCTGTTTGTATCTACATTGTCAGATGGCTATGTCACCATGCAAATGGGTAGCTGGCCAGCTCCCTTCGGGATTACCTTAATAGCCGATCTGTTAAGTGCGGTGATGGTGTTAATGACCGCTCTTATCGGTTTGGCAATGGGTGTTTACTCGCTGGCCACCACTGGCCGCGGCCACGAAAAATTTGGCTACTATCCGTTAATGCACCTGCTGCTCGCCGGGGTGATGGGGGCCTTTTTAACCGGCGATATCTTTAACCTCTATGTATGGTTTGAGGTAATGCTGGTGGCCTCTTTTGCGCTGCTGATTCTGGGGGGAGAACGCGCGCAGATGGAAGGGGCGATTAAGTACGTCACCTTGAACCTGTTGGCATCGGTCATCTTCCTGACCGCGGTGGGGCTACTCTATGGCATGGTGGGTACACTCAACATGGCCGACATTGCGTTGCGCATGGATGAGGCAGAGCACACCGGTATGGTGGAAGTGCTGGCGGTCATGTTTATGGTGGCCTTCGGCATCAAAGCCGCCGCCTTTCCGCTATTTTTCTGGCTGCCAGCCTCGTATCACACCCCGCCTGTCGCTGTTTCGGCGCTGTTTGCCGGGTTGCTCACCAAGGTGGGGGTGTATGCGATGTTCCGTGTCTTCACCCTGATGTTCGATCAAACCATGGGCTATCTCCAGGAGATTATGCTCTGGGGTGCTGCCTTCACCATGGTAACAGGCGTTCTCGGTGCCGCCGCCCAGCATGAGTTTAGGCGAATCTTGTCGTTTCATATCGTCAGCCAGATTGGCTATATGATCTTAGGCTTAGCTCTTTACACACCTTTGGCGATCGCCGGTGGCGTGTTTGCCATCGTGCATAACATGGTGGTGAAGACCAATCTCTTCTTGATCAGTGGTATCACCCACCGTTTGCAGGGAACCTACCAGCTTAAAAAAATGGGCGGGCTGTACCGAGATCGCCCTTGGCTTGCCGTGGCGTTCTTTCTTTCTGCCTTCTCGCTGGCGGGGGTGCCGCCGCTGTCAGGCTTTTTTGCCAAATTCGTGATTGTGCGTGCAGGCCTGGAAGTTGAAGCCTATGTGGTGACCGGCATTGCACTGGCGGTGGGATTGATGACGCTTTATTCCATGGTGAAAATTTGGAATGAAGTGTTTTGGAAGTCGTTACCCGAAGATAACGACGTGCCTGCGACTGCCACGCCCACTGGTGACGACGGTCGTCTGTTAAAGCCTAGCCTGTGGATGATGTATTCGCCCGTTATGGTGTTGGCGTTATTTTCTTTGCTCATTGGTGTGCTTGCAGAACCTATTATGTGGGTGATGATGGGTATTGGTGATCAACTGTTTGAACCTTCGGGGTACATCGAAGCCGTATTGGGTGCTTCAGCCAGTGCAGACGATGTTCTGCTGCAGCCAACGGGGGCAGCAGAAGATCAACCTGAGGCGGATGTCGGGGAGGCAGCGCAATGACCGGAGCCATTTGGAACCTACTGCTAGGCCTTGCTTGGGTACTGTTAAGCGGTGATTTTAGCGGCTTAAACCTCCTTGTCGGGCTAATATTTGGCTACATTACGCTGATACTCATCGAACCTCAGCTTGATTCCCTAAAAGGCTATCCTGCGCGAGTACCGCGTTTTATCGGCTTTATTGGTTTTTTTCTAAAAGAACTTGTTCAAGCCAACTTGCGTGTCGCTTTTGATATTGTCACCCCCCCTTGGCATATGAAGCCTGGGGTCATTGCGATGCCGCTTTCCGCGCGTACCGAAATGGAAATTACTCTGGTAGCCAATCTGATTTCATTGACACCAGGAACGTTGAGCCTGGATGTATCAGATGACCGTAAAGTCTTGTATATCCACGCGATGTTTTTAGACAATGAAGAGGAGCTACGGCGCAACTTAAAAGAGATGGAGCACCGGGCTTTGGAGCTATTTCGCTAATGGATACCGTCATTTTAATAAGCCAAGTCATCATGAGCCTGGCGCTTATCTTTACTTTTGTGCGTGTAGTGCGCGGGCCGAGTTTGCCTGATCGGGTGGTGGCGTTAGAGCTTTTTTCTACCACCGTGGTGGGATTGGTCGGGGTTTATGCCATCAAGTCTGACGTGGCTAGCTTTCTGGATGCCGCCATTGTGATCGCATTAATGGGGTTCTTAGCGGCAATTGCGTTTGCGCGCTTTTTGGAAAGGGGAGGCCCAAGGGATGATTGATTTCATAAAGGGCGCGTTAATCATTGGTGGTGCACTATTTATACTGCTTGCCTCAGTCGGATTGCTGCGGTTGCCCGATTTGTTAACCCGCATGCATGCCACTACCAAGGCCGCGGCGTTAGGCGTTATCTTAATTATGTTGGCAGCGGCCATGCACTTTGCTGAAGTGGGGATCGTGGCCCGCTCATTTGCCATCATCGTGTTTATCCTGATGACCGCCCCCGTGGCGGCCCACGTGATTGGCCGTGCCGGGTACTTTGTTGGCTCGAAGCTGTGGAGCGGTACCGTAAAGGATGAGTTGCGCCCGAACTATGATCCCTTAACCCATGAGCTTAAAAGCGGCCTGGAAACCCAGGAAAACGCCAAGCGCCAACCCCGCGAGACTGACCCTGACTAGGCTTGACTAGAGCAAATCACAGCGTAGTAGCCATTGAATAACCGCTGCTAAGCCACCTTCGGGTGGTTTTTTTTGCGTCTGGAGATGGGGTGTATTAAGACACGAGTAATTAGTTCGCCCTTAACAAATAATGTACAATAAAAAAATCATGTACAATAATTATACTGTATAAGATAATGCGTTCATGTTTTACCCCATGCCCCGCAGAAATGTGATTAAACGTGACCATGCGACGCAAACAACACCTGCCACAGAAAGACTGTGCTCAATGCCAGCGACCGTTTCTCTGGCGGAAAAAATGGGCACGCTGCTGGGACGAGGTGCGCTACTGCAGTGAGCGGTGCCGTCGTAGTGCCAAGTAGCCAAGCAAGCCACGGTGATAGCACCAAGTTCTGGGCAGGAATGTACCCCTAGGAGGCACAAGCATGTACAGCACGATTGATATTGTCTGGCTGCAAGACGACCTGCGTATTGCTGATAATCCTCTTTTACACTTTGCCTCTCCTCCTAGTTATCTGATGTGTATCTACGTGTTAGATGAGCGATGGTTCTTGCCATTATTTGACGGCGAATCAACGCCGCGTATTGGGCCTGCGCGGTTGCGCTTTTTATGGCAAAGCTTAATGGAGTTGCGTGGTGAGCTCCTAAAGCGTGGCAGCGATCTGCTGGTGCGCATTGGCAAGCCCAGTGATGTGGTGATTGAGTTGGCGTCAAAGCTAAACGCACGAGAGGTGCGTGTTGCTGACCATGCAGGGGTTGAGGAATTCGCGCATATTCAGGCGGTTGAGCAAGGCCTGCCTAGTCAAACGGCCCTCAATTGCATAGAGAGTGGGCGACTCATTGATCGAAAGGCGCTGCCTTTTGAGCGGGAAGCGCTGCCTGGGAGTTTTTCTGCCTTTAGGCGCAGTGTGGAGAGCGAATGTGCTGTGCCTGCCAGCCGCTGCGCTCCAATAACGTTGCCCCCTTGGCCCGAGGCGGCAAGGGGATTTCCGCCGCTAAAAGCCGTCTGTGAGCAGAGCGCTACCTGGCAGCCCGATCCTCGCCAAGGTTACGCTTATAGGGGAGGAGAGTCAGCGGCTCATGGGCGTCTGAAGGATTACTTGTGGCGTCAACAGGGCGGTGAAACCTACAAGAAAACCCGCAACGGGCTATTGGGGGCTAATTTTTCAACCCGCGTTTCACCCTGGCTGGCGCGAGGTTGCCTGTCAGCTCGTCAAGTCTATGAGGCTGTGAAAGCATGGGAAGCGGAAAACGGCAGTAATGAGTCAAGCTACTGGATTAGCTTCGAACTGCTCTGGCGGGAGTATTTTATCTGTGCCGCTCAGTTGGAAGGGACGAAAATGTTTGGCTCACGCCAGACTGACCAGCCGTGTGCCGCTTTCGATGCCTGGCGTAACGGCACCACGGGGTTGCCGTTTGTGGATGCCGCTATGCTGGAGCTTCGCCACACTGGCTGGCTATCCAATCGTGCCCGGCAAAACGTGGCCAGCTTTTTAGTTAAAGACTTAAAGGTAGATTGGCGTTTGGGGGCGTTATGGTTCGAGCACTGCCTGATTGATTATGACGTGGCCAGCAACTGGGGCAATTGGCGCTATATTGCTGGTGTTGGGCGCGATCCTCGCCAAGATCGTTACTTTAATGTGCTCAAACAGGCGGGCCATTACGATCCCCAGGGGCTCTATGTTGCTCACTGGCTGGAGCAGCTCGAAACACTGCCCAATGGCCTGGAGCGCCATCAGCCGTGGCGTGCAGACCCCTTGAGGTTTGATGCTCCCTGCGTTGTGCCCGAGCAGTGGGAGCGATGGCTAATTCCTCGCTGTGAAGTAGGCACTTTAGCTGAGTCGTCCGCCGTGGAGAGCGTTATAAAGTAATTATCACCTTCGGCCAGACCCTAGTATCTACCTCTTTTCTAGGCCATCATTCCAGATATGCCAAGGACTGCCTAAGGATCGATATAATGTCTGGTAATTTCTCTATTGGGCGGCGCTGCAGCCCTCTTTTGTGTGTTTCCATAGTCGCAGCGTTAAGCGCTCCTTTCGCGTCAAGCGTAGCGGTCGCTAACCCTCAGCTAATGTCAGAAGTCGATACCCAGGCTGCTTCTGAGGTTAGCTACGCTAATTTCCAACAATGGCTTCGAGATTTTCGCCAGTACGCTGCAGGCCAGGGGATCAGCGAAGCCACGCTAAGCAACGCCCTGGATGGCGTTCGTTATCGTGAGCGTGTGATTGAACTCGACGGCTACCAGCCCGAATTTGTTCGCCCTATTTGGGAGTATCTGGATACCGCGGTTTCATCCACGCGTATTACTAACGGTCAAGAAAAGCTGGCTAATCATCGTGACACCGCTCAGCAAATGGAGCAGCGCTATGGGGTGCCAGCAGAAATAATCGTCGCCATTTGGGGCATCGAAAGTAACTATGGCAGCAATTTTGGCGATTTTTCGACGTTGGAGTCTCTGGCCACGCTGGCTTACGATGGTCGACGCCGTGACTTTGCCCGAGGTGAGCTGCTCGCGGCGTTACGTATTATTGAGCAAGGTGATATCGCTGCTGAAGACATGAAGGGCTCCTGGGCTGGGGCGATGGGACATACTCAGTTTATTCCCAGTAGCTTCGAAGCCTATGCTATCGATGGCGACGGTGACGGTCGGCGCGATATTTGGGACAGCATTCCCGATGTCATGGCATCAACGGCCAACTACCTTGACCGAGCCGGATGGCAAACTGGTCAACCCTGGGGTGTTGAGGTACGCCTGCCCGAAGGGTTCGATTACGCTCAGACCGAACGACGCAGCAGTGCTGAGTGGCGTAACCAAGGCGTACAGGCGCAGCAGGGAGAATTACCGAACTTCGATAGCGCCGCCATCGTGGTACCCGCTGGCGCTAATGGCCCTGCATTTTTGGTAGGTGCTAATTTCCGTGCGATTTTACGCTATAACAATGCCACCAGTTATGCACTGGCCGTCGCGACTTTAGGCGATGCGATCGCTGGACGCGAGGGCATTCAGCACAGCTGGCCCCGGGATCAAGCGCCACTTACCCGTGACAATGTTCAAGAACTGCAGCGCGCATTGAACCGGGTAGGATACTCTGTAGGCGGCGCGGACGGCATTATGGGGCCCAACACTCGGCAAGGTTTGCGGAACTTTCAGCGTGATCAAGGGTTAATACCGGATGGGTTTGCGACCCAGGAGCTACTTGAACAGCTACGCCAGCGTTCGCAGTAAGCAGTGTTAAAAGGGTGCTTCTAATTTCCAAGGATGATGTTATGCAGTTGATAGGTAAGATGTTTTTTAACAGAGTGATGTTAGGTGCCGTGTTGTTAGGTTCTGGTCTGTCTGCTTCCATGGCGATGGCAGATGATGACCAGGTATTCGGCTGGGTTGAAAAAGCCACCCTGCAACCCTGGGATATCGAGGTAAAAGCCAAGCTCGATAGCGGAGCATTAACCTCTTCATTAGACGCTCGCGATATAGAGATGTTCGAGCAGGATGACGAGGAGTGGGTGCGCTTTCGTTTGAAGCTTGAAGATCAAGGAAGCGGAGACGTATTCAGCGACCAAATTGAGCGGCCGCTTTATCGAGAATTGGCTGTTCGCGGAGCAGGCGGCCGCGACGAGCGTCCCGTGGTGTTGTTGGAAGTATGTATGGGCGACACCATTTACGAAGAGCAGTTTAGTCTACGTGACCGTGAAGAAATGAACTATCCGCTGCTGCTCGGTCGTCGTACCATTAGCCACCTTGGCTTGCTGGATGTGCGTGAAACCTTCTTGCAGGAGCCCGAGTGTGGGGAAAACGCCACCGTTGTGCCCCACGACCCAGAAGATGAACAGTCCTAACTTACCTATCGATAAATGCTTAAAACAGCCGTGATAGAAGCGCGGTCACGGCTGTTTCAACGCGTAAAATGCGCGGGCCTAGATGCATACCCTCGCAACCTGCTAGCATTAGTTGCTCTACCTCCCAAGCAATAAAACCGCCCTCAGGGCCTACCAATAGCAGGGTAGGTTCACTTATGCCTCTTGGGCAGGCGTTGGGCATGCCAGGATGGGCTACGAGTCCGCGGCGTTCGCTGAGTAAGCCAGGCAGTTGCTGCTCCAAAAAAGGACGAAAGCCTTTGCTCAGGGTGACCGATGGTAGCTGGGTGTCGCGGGCTTGCTCTAAGCCGAGTACTAAGTGCTGGTGGATTTTCTCCGGGCGTAACTCAGGGGATTGCCAGTAGCTCTTCTCAACCCGTTTAGTATGTAGCAGGGTGATCTCTTTGACGCCTAGTGCCGTCACATGCTCTAACGTACGCGCCAACATACGGGGACGGGGCAGAGCCAATGCCAAATGTACGGGTAACGGTGGCGGCGGTGGCTCATCAAGGTTTTCTAATTGGAAATACGCGCGCTCAGCGTTGAGCTCTTTTAGCATCGCTTTGCCCATGGCGCCGCCTTGCACACCCACGGTGAGCCGGTCGCCAGGTGCCGATCGATGGACATCACGAAGGTGTTTTAGTCGGCGTGGATCGGTGATGCAGACGTGGCCGTCATTGGTGAGATCGTTGGGATTGAGCAGAATCAAATTCATAATGATGGTCTATTGGTCACAAAGCAGGCACGGTACGCCTTGCTAAACTATTAAGGTGGCTTGCATAGGCGCGTGGTGCAGGCACAATATCAGCAACGGAACCAGTAACGGGAATAAAAAAGTCCCTATCGCGTTTAAGGAGATGCGCCGTGCGCGTAATTCGCAAATATGCAAACCGCAGGTTGTACGATACTCAGCAGAGTCGTTATGTGACGCTGGAAGACCTGCGTCGTTTAATCATCGAAGAAGAGCCGTTCAGGGTGGAAGATGCCAAAAGCGGAGAAGACCTGACGCGGACTATTCTGCTCTCTATCATTATTGAGCAGGAGCAAGCGGATAGCGAAGCGGAAGTGTTTTCAAACGATCTTCTAGCGCAGCTTATCCGGGTTTACGATATGACCTCACCGTTGCCGCTGTCGCGTTACCTCGAACAGGGTACGCAACTGATGTTGGAGCAGCAGAAACGTTTGCAGAGCCAGTGGAAACAGGCAATGCGCAACACGCCGTTAGAATTTATGCGTGAGCTTGCCGAAGAGAACATGCGCTTTTGGCAAAATACCTTGAATCAGCCGGGTCAAGCCGATGAGTCGAGTGATGCTGAGCAGCCTGAGAGCGATAGCAACGATACCAGCAAAGATAACAAACCCTCCTCCTGACCCCACTTGGTGCTGCGCTGTGGCATAATGCCGCCGATATACGCTCTCCCGTTTGAGAAGGATGCACATGAAGGTTTTGATGATAGGCGGCGGTGGTCGCGAGCACGCCCTGGCTTGGAAATTGGCGCAATCTACCCAGGTTGAGCAGGTCTTTGTCGCCCCCGGCAATGCCGGCACCGCGGCGGAAGCGAAGCTGACCAACGTAGCGATTGCCGCAACGGATCTCGACAGCCTGGTCGCTTTTGCCCGTGATGAGCAGATTGGCTTGACCGTGGTGGGGCCGGAGGCTCCCTTGGTTGAAGGTGTTGTTGACCGGTTCCAAGCGGCCGGTCTGACTATCTTTGGCCCTACTCAGGCGGCTGCTCAGTTGGAAGGCTCAAAATCATTTACCAAGGACTTCCTGGCCCGTCATGATATTCCTTCGGCTGACTACCAAACGTTTACTGACGTAGACTCTGCGCTTGCCTATTTAAGCAAAATGGGCGCACCCATTGTGATTAAGGCGGATGGCCTAGCAGCGGGCAAAGGCGTCATCGTGGCGCTGAGTGAAGCCGAAGCTGAGGCTGCTATTCGCGATATGCTGGAGGCCAATGCCTTCGGCGGTGCAGGCGCTCGCGTGGTTATCGAAGAGTTTCTGGAGGGCGAAGAGGCGAGCTTTATTGTCATGGTGGACGGCGAGCATGTGGTACCCATGGCCACCAGCCAAGACCACAAACGCGCTTATGATGGTGATACCGGCCCTAATACCGGCGGTATGGGCGCCTATTCACCAGCGCCTGTGGTCACGCCCGAGGTTGATGCACGTATCATGGAGCAGGTCATTCTGCCCACCGTGAGGGGCATGGCTGCAGAAGGCAATGCTTATACAGGGTTCTTATATGCAGGCCTGATGATCGACGCGGCGGGTAACCCCAAGGTTATTGAGTACAACTGCCGCTTTGGTGATCCTGAAACTCAGCCAATCATGCTGCGCTTAACCTCTGACTTCGCTGAGCTTTGCTTAGCGGGTGCCCAGGGCAAGCTGGATGGGCAACGCTGCGAATGGGATTCCCGTGCAGCGGTGGGCGTGGTGCTGGCGGCCGGAGGCTACCCTGGCAGCTACCGCAAGGGTGACGTGATTCACGGTTTAGCTGCGGCTGAAGAAACGGGCTGCAAAGTGTTCCACGCCGGTACCGCGCAGGATTCCCAGGGCGAGATTATTACGGCAGGTGGCCGTGTGCTGTGTGTAACGGCATTGGGCAATAGCGTCTCAGCGGCGCAGCAGCAAGCGTACCAAGGCGTTAATGCTATTCACTGGGACGGCGTCGAGTGTCGCCGTGATATCGCCTTCAGGGCGATTGCCCGAGAGGAGTAAGCACGCCTTACGCTAAGCTAATACTGACGAGGAAACAGGGCATGGAGCGTGTCAAGCTGGACTTTCCCGCTGAGGCGGTCATACATCGTCACCCCTTGACCGTGAGGGTAACCGATATGAACTACGGCCGTCACTTGGGGCATGATGCGCTGGTATCACTGCTCCACGAGGCGCGCATTCAAGCCTTTGCTGCACTGGATCTGCCTGAGTGGGATATGCAGGGATACCCTTCGGTGGTCGCTGATCTCGCCGTTCAGTATCAAAGTGAAGCGCGCTGGCCCGATGGCCTAACGATTGCCACCGCTGTACCCGAGCCCCAAGGCAAAGCGTTGACGATCTATCAGCGCATCTACCAGGCAGATTCTCAGCAGGTAGTTGCTACCGCACGGATCAATCAGCTACTGATTGATCGTGCTACTGGGCGTCCTGTCGAAGTACCCGAGCAGGTTAAACAAGCGCTTTCCCACGCGAGGTATGGCTGATGTCTCGGGAGTATCCGATTATCGCGGTAACCGGTTCCTCAGGGGCGGGTACCACCACCGTGAAGCGCAGCTTTGAGCGCATGTTTCTGCGCGAAGATGTGCATGCAGCAATGGTCGATGGCGATGCCTTTCACCGCTATACCCGTGATGACCTGCACCGCATCTTCCGAGAAGAGCCAGAACGCAAAGACGAACTTTCGCATTTTGCTGTAGAGGCGAATTTGCTGGATCGTCTGGAAGGGTTGTTTAGTGAGTATGGCGAACACGGTTCGGGTACTTTTCGGCACTATATCCATGCTGAGGATAAGCAGAAAATTGAAGCAGGCTGCCGGGTAGGTACTTTCACCGAGTGGCAGTCGCTGCCCTGTGGTACCGACCTGCTGTTTTATGAAGGCTTACATGGTGGGCTGGTCACTGAGGAGTATGACATTGCCCGCCATGTGGATCTGTTGGTTGGTGTGGCGCCAACCATGAATCTTGAGTGGATTCAAAAGATCGACCGTGATACCAAGCTGCGGGGCTACTCACAAGAAGCGGTCATTGACACTATCCTGGGTCGGATGGATGACTATGTGCGCTACATCCAACCGCAGTTTTCGCGTACTCACATCAATTTTCAACGTGTGCCCACTGTCGACACCTCTAACCCCTTTGAAGTTCAGGATATTCCCACCGACGCTGAGTCGTTCGTGGTCATCCGTTTTCGTGATCCCTCCACCGTTGATTTCCCTTGGCTGCTGGCGATGATTAAGGACTCGTTTATGACCCGTCCGCACACGTTAGTGGTGCCGGGGGCGCGGATGTCGCTGGCGATGGAGTTGATTCTTGCCCCCTTGGTTAGGCATCTTCTTTCCCAGAGACGCTTTCGTTAAAAGGTAGCGGGCTTGAAGCTACCTCTCACCGGTGCAATTCATCGGTGCAATCATCAGACTGGCAGAGATAATTCGACACTTAAGTGGCAAGTAGTTAATAAAGGAGAGCTGTATGGATTGTCTGTTTTGTAAAATCATTAACCGTGAAATTCCCGCTGATATCGTTTATGAAGATGACCACGTGTTGGCATTCAATGATATTGGCCCCCAGGCGCCTACTCATCAGCTAATCATTCCTAAAAAGCATATCGCCACGCTCAATGATATCGATGAGGCTGATATTGCCACAGTAGGGCGGCTTCAGTTTACCGCCGCCAAGCTTGCCCGCGAGCAGGGGTTTGCTGAAGATGGCTACCGCGTGGTGATGAACTGCAACGAAATGGGCGGACAAACGGTCTACCATATTCATATGCATCTACTCGGTGGGCGTGCATTCACATGGCCTGCCGGTTGAGTTCGGCAGATCGCTATCGCAAGTCAACGGAGTGTTGCCATGGATCGTCAACAGAGTCGTTCAGATCGCCTGATACATCAGTTCGATACCGTTTTACGAACGCTTATGCCACACGCTGCTTCACCACAGCGCACCAGCCCCGCTGAAGGTGTGGCTGAGGGAACGTTCGACGATCAAGAGCGCCGCCATGCAGCAGGTTTGATGCGTATCAACCATACTGGTGAGGTGTGTGTTCAAGCGCTGTATCAGGGGCAGGGCGTGACCGCTAAACTTCCTCATGTGCGTCACCAGATGGAGCAGTCGGCGCTAGAGGAGATCGACCATCTTGCCTGGTGTGATGAGCGTCTAGAACAGTTGCAGAGCCGAACAAGCTGCTTAAACCCGTTGTTTTATGCCGCTTCCTTTGGCATTGGCGTGGCCACTGGGGCGGTCAGTGATCGTATTAGTTTGGGATTGGTCGCCGCGACCGAAGAGCAGGTAGGTAAGCATCTTGATTCACACCAACAGTCGCTACCCCGTGGCGACAACCGCTCCCGCGCCATACTGCGCCAGATGGCAGTTGATGAAGCTCACCATGCTCAGCTTGCCTTAGAAGCGGGGGGCGTTCGCTTTCCGGCACCGGTGAAGTGGGGCATACGGCTGGCCTCTAAGGTAATGACTAAAAGCGCCTATCATCTCTGAGACATATTCACGCTGCATAATGGGTTAAGTGGCGGTGTAGGGAAGTCGTTACCAAGGAGAGGAGCAAGAAGATGCTAGGCAATGCAGTGCTGTTTTTAATTATTGCGATCATCGCTGGGGCGGTCGGTTTTTCTGGCATTGCCGGGGCGGCGTCCACCATTGCGCAAATTTTGTTTGTGCTGTTTCTTATTTTGTTTCTTGTGTCATTTTTTACCGGCCGCAGACGTTAGGGCTTTGCGCTAGCGTCAGTGCAAACACAAACTAAAAGGCCCCGCTCTGCGGGGCCTTTTGCTGTCAGCATTGACTGCCAGCGTGATGCTAATGATTAAGCATCAATACGCTTATACTTCATGCGCTTAGGCGTATCGTTTCCGACCCGCTTTCTATGATCCTCTTCGTACTCCGCGTAGTTGCCTTCAAATAAGACCACTTCAGAGTCACCTTCAAAGGCCATAATGTGCGTGGCGATACGGTCAAGGAACCAACGATCGTGAGAGATCACCATCGCGCAGCCTGGGAAGGCTAGAAGCGCGTCCTCCAGTGCCCGCAGGGTTTCAATATCCAGGTCGTTGGAGGGCTCATCGAGCAGCAGCACGTTAGCGCCTTGCTTGAGCGTTTGGGCAAGCTGTAAGCGACCGCGCTCACCACCGGAAAGCTCCGACAAACGCTTCTGCTGGTCGTTACCCTTAAAGTTGAAGCGACCCACATAGGCACGCGAGGAGACTTCGTAGCCGTTAATATTAAGGATATCCTGACCATCCGAAACGGCTTCCCACACGCTCTGCTTGTCATCTAAGCCGTCGCGTAGCTGTTCGACGTAAGCGATATCGACCGTTTCACCCACCAGGACTTCGCCTTCGTCCGGCTGCTCTTTACCGGTAATCAGTTTAAAGAGCGTCGATTTACCCGCACCGTTACCACCGACGATACCAACGATCGCACCCTGGGGAATGGTGAAGGAGAGGTTCTGGTAGAGCAGCTTGTCATCGAAGCGTTTAGCCACATCACGAAACTCAATGACGTTATCGCCCAGGCGCGGGCCAGGCGGAATATAAATTTCATTGGTTTCATTGCGCTTTTGGAAGTCGCCAGACTGCATCTCTTCAAAGCGGTTGAGGCGTGCTTTGCTTTTTGCCTGGCGGCCTTTGGCGTTACTGCGCACCCACTCAAGCTCTTGCTTGATGGCTTTCTGACGCGAGGCTTCCTGCTTGGCTTCCTGGTTCAAACGCTGATCTTTCTGCTCCAGCCACTGGGAGTAGTTACCCTCGAAGGGTATGCCTTGGCCACGATCAAGCTCCAAAATCCAACCCGCCACATTGTCCAGGAAGTAGCGGTCGTGGGTGATCGCCACTACTGTACCGTTATAGTCGTGAAGGAAGCGTTCAAGCCAAGCCACCGATTCTGCATCCAGGTGGTTGGTAGGCTCGTCAAGCAGCAGCATATCGGGGCTGGAGAGCAGTAAGCGGCAGAGTGCTACACGACGGCGCTCACCACCTGAGAGGTTACCCACTTTGGCATCCCAGGGGGGGAGTCGCAGTGCTTCGGCAGCAACGTCAAGTTTGCGTTCCAGGTTGTGCGCATCAGCAGCTTCGATAATATTTTCAAGCCGGGCCTGCTCACTGGCTAGCGCATCAAAGTCGGCGTCGGGCTCTGCGTAGGCCGCATACACCCCATCCAACTTCTCCTGGGCATCTTTGATCGCCCCCAGTGCTTCTTCGACGGTGTCGCGGACGTTTTTCTCGTCATCTAGCTGCGGCTCCTGTGGAAGGTAGCCAACATTGATGCCAGGCATCGGACGAGCTTCACCTTCAAACTCTTTATCGACACCGGCCATAATGCGCAGCAGTGTGGATTTGCCCGAACCGTTAAGCCCCAGAACGCCGATTTTGGCGCCAGGGAAAAACGAGAGCGAAATATCCTTGAGAATTTGCTTTTTGGGCGGCACTACTTTGCCAACCCGGTTCATGGTGAAAACGTATTGCGCCATGGAGATCCGTTAAGTTGTTGAAAAGAAGAAAGCGACAGCAGCAGACTGCTGGCTCTTATTGCTGGCTGAAGCGTGATGATAGTGGTCTGCACCAGGAAAGGCTAGGCTACTTGAGGTGTTGGCTAGCCAGGCCCGCTCATTTGCTGAGAAGGCCAAGCTGCTCAAGGATTACTCTTCTTCGTCCCAGTCATCTTCGATGGCGCGCTGAAGTCGTCGCTCTTCCAACCACGCCTCGACTTGGCGCCGCGCGCGTAAGCTGTCAGCTTTGCTCGGTTTGCTTCTGTTGTAGTGGTCGTCATTGACGGCGTCTAAGCTTTCGAACTCATCTGAGTCGAGTGTTTCGTTGCCTAAGGTTTCATGACTTAGGGTCTCACGACTTAGGGGATCACGGCTCATGTGATGTCCTCCAACCCAGCCGGCGTGCCGGCGTAACAACGGCTTCACGCGAGTACATGTGCAGTTTATTAAACACATGCCAACTGCAAAGTGAAGCGCCTAGCGCAATTCAAGCGCCTTGCCGCTATATAACGCCAGTTGGGATGAAGTTCAAGCTTTATAGTTTTTTTTAGTGAGAAAGTTAATGATTAGCTGTTTTCTCGCTGCTTTTGTAACTCCGCTAGCGCAAGCTGTGTTTCTACACGCTCCGTTACATCTTTTTGCACGCCAATGTAATACATCAGCTTGTCTGCTTCGTCATAGACCGGCGTAATGGAAAGTTCATTCCAAAACATGGTGCCGTCTTTGCGATAATTACGCAGTACTTCTCGAGAAGGTCGGCCCTCGTTTAGCGCATCTCGAATGGCGACAAGCGCGTCCTGGTCGCGGTCTTCGTTCTGTAAAAAGCGGCAATCGCGATACAGAATTTCATCAGCACTATAGCCCGTCAAGCGCTCAAAGCCTTTGTTGACGTAGATGAGGATATTTTCATCCCCTTCCTGTTCGGCAACGACAATGCCGTCTTCCGATGCGTCAACAATACGTTCGAGCAATTCTGGACTGATCAATGGAGATCGTTTCATCAAGGGGTTCCTGTTGCAGCTCCAATCCTTTCCGTCGTTCACAGTCGCTTTCGCCCATGAGCTAACGGAGTTTCCAATCACTTATTATAGGCAGCATAGCAAAGGCGCCACTACATCACTGCTATTCGGCCCTATCATGGCGAGCGTTGTCACGCATTGCAATCGCGAACGCTACGCTAATGTAGGTAGAGCTCTCGATAGCACGCTTGAATACATGTGGTTACCAGTGGCGCGTCACTCGACTTCAGGTAATTGATGGGTGCTAAGTATGGCCCCCACGGCGGTAGCCGCTAGCATGAGGAGTAATGTGCCGCTACCAAACCACTGGGCAAAGGCGCCAATAAGGCCACCTACAATCAACATTAATACGCCGGTTAAGGTATTCGAGAGCGCCACGTAAAGCGCACGATTATCTTGGCTGGCCATATCGACGAGGTAGGTTTTACGCCCTAAGCGTACGCCGTGGTGAACAATCACGAGTAGTGCATAAACTGCCGCATAGGGCCATATGCTGTGTGTCCACTCGCCGGGTAACCAAGCTAAACTAGCGCCCATTATGCAGCAAATGGCGGTACCGATCGCCGCATCGCGCATCACGCCACGGCTCGACTGATCCGCCCGTTTCCCCCATACCGGGCTAGCTACCATCGCGGCCAGCCCCGACACCACAATCAGTATGCCCAGGCCTCCCAGGTCGGTGCCGCTTTGGTTTTGCCCTAGCAGGGCGATGTAGGGTAGGGCGAGTGCACTTGAGAGCAGCAGCGCCCTGGCAAGGTTGAAGTGTAAAAAAGTACGGTCATCTTTTAACAGCGACAGTCCCTGTTTAATACTGTCCCAGCCGTTTTCGCCGCCTTCTACTGCCCCAGGGGCTTCTTTGATGCGTGCGGCGGCGATGGCATTGATTAGCCACCCGCAGGCAGCTATGGCCAGCAGTATCGCCACCACTAAATGGCCGGGTCGGCTCTCAAACAACATTAGCAGTGTCCCAGCGACCAGCGTTGCACCACCAGCAATGCTGCCGCTCCAGCCCATTAGCGTACCGCGGCGGCGCTTGGCAATGGTTTTGCCCAGCACATCTTTTGTGGCAATTGAGGATAAGCCACGTGCCAGTGAGAGCAGAACTAATGCTGTGAGCACTAACGCTCCGCCCAAGGTGCCGGTGGCGAACAACGCCAGTACGGCAAGCGTTAAGGCAGCGAAGGCTTGGGTCAGCGCGCCGACCACCCACACCCATTTGCGCTTAGGTTTTAAGCGAATAAACCCCGCTACGAAGATTTGCGGCAGCAGGGCACCCGATTCTCGGATGGGGACCAGCAGACCTACCATCCAGATGGGAGCGCCAATAATGCCCATCAGCCAGGGTAAGACTAAACGCGCGCTCGACAGCTCGTCAGCCAGTTTATTGCCCAAAGAGGCCCATATATGTAGAAAAAAATTACGCGGTTGTTCGTCGCAGGCGCTTTCAGGTATGTCGTCGCACATGCGGCTGTCGTCATCGCCCGTTAGCCACTCATACAGGCGAGTTTGTGAAACGTTATGTTCGGCCATTGGGACTCCTTCTTAATCGACCTATCTCAAGCGACCTGTCTCAAGAGAGCTATTTCAAGAGAGCTATCTCAAGCCATCTCAAAATGACAGAATATCCTTTTAGAATGCCACATTAACTTGCCTGGGAGATCAGGGATGTCACGTATTCAAATCCGTTATTGCACGCAATGCCAATGGCTGCTGCGCAGTGGTTGGTATGCACAGGAGTTGCTCTCAACCTTTGGTGAAGATTTAAGCGAGGTCTCATTAGCCCCTTCCCATGGCGGTACGTTCGAGATCTGGTGTGATGATCTGCTGTTATGGGAGCGCAAGCGCGATGGCGGTTTCCCAGATATCAAGCTTCTTAAGCAGCGTGTACGCGACCAGTTGGAGCCGGGTCGAGATTTAGGGCATATCGACCGATGAATCAGGATAGGCAAGCAATCCTGTTTGGCTTAGGGGCCGTCGCATTATGGTCGACGGTGGCAACGGCCTTCAAAGTGGCACTCGCTTGGATGAGCCCTCTAGAGCTGATGTGGCTCGCAGCGCTTGTTTCTTGGGCACTGATGGGGGCGCTGGTCATCAAGCAGGGAAATATCGCCACAGCGTTGCGCACCGGTTGGAAGACAGCAGCGTGGGCAGGGCTTATGAACCCAGTGGCTTATTATTTGGTGCTCTTCGCCGCCTATGACCGTCTCCCAGGGCAAGAGGCGATGGCACTAAATTACACCTGGGCCTTAGCGATGGCGTTTTTGGCCGTGCCTTTGCTCGGGCAGCGCTTAACGCGTATGGATATTGTTGCTGGGCTGGTCGCCTACGCAGGCGTATGGGTGATAGCAACACGAGGCGCGGTTTTAAATGTCTCTTTTGCCGACCCGTTAGGGGTCGTGCTGGCACTCGCTTCGACTCTTCTTTGGGCGCTGTATTGGCTGCTTAATGCGCGGGATAGCCGACCACCCCTTGTTGGCCAGTGGCAAAACTTTAGCGTTGGCCTACCTGTGTTGACCCTATTGCTATTACTGGGCCCTGGTTACCAGTGGCACGGTTGGCCTGCCTTTGGTGCTGGTGTGTATGTGGGGCTATTTGAAATGGGGGTGGCCTTCATTCTGTGGCAGTTGGCAGTGCATAAAGTGTCGCGCACGGCCAAAGTCTCCAACCTGATTTTTCTCTCACCTCCTGTATCACTGCTGTTACTTTTCCTGGTAGTGGGAGAGCCTATTTTGCCTTCAACGTTGATTGGGCTAGTGCTGATACTGCTGGGTCTCGGGCTGCAACAAGCACAGAAAAACGAATAATTCTGAATATTTTTTTGTGTTTTAATGGTGTTCTTATTGTAATTTTTTGTGACATTTGGTTTTATAGCCTCAGGATGAGTAGGAAATTAACTAAATTAGGCTAAGCTCAGCTAATTAAGTTTTATCTACCATGTGTTTACTTCAAAAATTGGGCGCTCGTAGAGGGACACAGGCTCACTTCGGGATGAGACTTCGCGGGCTTACGCTTGAAGCAATAGTGCAGCATGGCTCAATGGGTCACACGAATAATGAGCTGCGTGCGATGAGTGCCACATCATAGGGAACGCTGACGATGAAAAAAAATGCCGTATCGAGACTAAAAAAAACCTTCTGTCACCATGTTTTTAAGCCGCTGACAATGACCACGTTAGCGTGTGTCCCGCTTACGGCATTAGCGCAGTCGCTGCCCGCTAGCCTCTACGCGCCAGGTGCCACTGATCTTCCCAGTACTATTCAACAAACGATCATTACTAATCCCGATGTAAACGCTGCATGGGCGAACTTTAGCGCTTCTGGGAGCGATGTCAGAGTCGCAAAGGGTAATTATTTGCCTTCTATTGATATCTCTGCGGGCGTGGGTCGGCAAGACCAGCAAAATGATGGGCGCGGAAGCTATAGCAGTGACTTTGCTGAGCTCACGCTCACCCAAATGGTGTTTGATGGGTTTGCCACCCGTAGCGAAGTAGAGCGTTTGGATCGCACTCGGCTGATTGCCTATTTTGAGCTGCTGGGTGCAAGTGAAGAGGTGACGCTTGAAGCTTTTCGCACCTACCTTGATGTGCTTCGCTACCGCGAGATGGTGCGTTTAGCTCAAGATAATTACCGCGAACACCAACGTGTGTTCTCGCAAATTGAAGAGCGTGCGCTTTCCGGGGCGGGCCGTGGCGTTGACCTAGAGCAAATTAGCGGCCGTTTGGCATTAGCCGAATCCAACTTGATGACCGAGGCGTCGAACCTGCACGATGTAACGGCTCGCTATCAGCGTATCGTAGGCGAACTTCCTCCTCAGAATATGTCGCCTGCACCTAGCTTGGCCGATGAACTACCCGCTGGTGTCAACCAAGCGATCGAAATGGCATTTGAGGGGAACCCTGAGTTCCATGCCGCGATTGAAAATATTGCTGTGCAACGTGCGGAACAAGAGGCTGCGAAGGCCGCCTTTATGCCCCGCCTGGATATACAGGGACGTACGGGCACCAATAATCAAGACGACTCGATAGCTGGGCGCAGTGATGAGCACAGTATTCAACTGGTCGCCAGCATGAACCTCTATCGCGGTGGTTCTGATAGTGCAGCTTTTGATGCGGCGGCCACGCGTATTGAACAAGCTGTCAACCAGCGCGAAACGGCCTGTACAAACGTACGTCAAACCACGCAAATTGCTTATAACGATACCCAGCGTTTGGGTGAGCAATTGAGCTATCTGAATGATCATCGCCAATCGATCAACCGGGTTCGTGGGGCTTACCAGCAGCAGTTTGATATTGGTCAACGTACTTTGTTGGACGTGCTTGATAGTGAAAACGAGTACTTCGAAGCCAGTCGAGCCTACGCGAATGCAGAGTTTGACTTAACTTTGGCTCAAGCGCGTACGCTAGCAGCAATGGGGCAACTTATGCACACCCTTGAAGTGGTGCGTGACGATATCCCCACTCTTGACGAATTGGGGTACGACGACGCCACACTTAGCGCTGAGATGGCCTGTGGAACGGAAGGGCCTCGTGGCTTTAATTTAGAAGACTTTACGCGCGGTATTTCTTCGTTACCCGCTCACGCTGATACGCTAGCGTCGTCTTACGCCGCCAATGAGCAGCCAGTCATGATTTCCCAGTACCTGCAATTGGGCCACGAGGATGTGCTGGTCACTAACGGCTAACGTGTTCGAATAGTTTGCTGTGCAGAAACAGAGTTATTCGTCGTTTGGCGGCGAAGGGTTAGCGGCTTTCGCTAATCATAGGGGAAATAGATGCCTAAATAGGCATTAGGGGAATGAGGTCTCTGTGACACAAACCAAGCTGGAAAGGCCGGCCGCTGCAAATGCTAGCGAGCAGCCAGTAGGCGATGAGTTACTCGAATGTTTGAAAGCGGTTGCCTCATTTCATCAGCATGAGGTGTCATCAGAGGCCCTTAGAGCTGGCTTGCCCTTGGAGCAGGGCAAGCTAACGCCTTCCGTATTTGGTAGGGCTGCCTCCCGTGCTGGACTGACGGCGCGAATTGTTAAAAGCAAGCTGTCGGCGCTTAACCCAGCGCTCTTCCCCGCTATTCTATTGTTGGAACCAGGTAGGGCGTGCGTGCTGTTGGGAATTGATCTCAAACAGCAAAAAGCGAACGTCATTTTTCCTGAACTATCTGAATCAAACGTTGAACTGCCCCTAGATGAACTCTATGCGGGCTATAGCGGTGAAGCTATATACGTTCGTCCTAAGTTTCTAGTGGATAACGCGTCTGAACCAGGCGTCAAGAAGCGCCGCGACCAGCACTGGTTTTGGGGCGTCATTCGCGAAAATAGATCTCTCTACCGCGATATCGTGTTGGGGTCGGTGGCGATCAATGTGTTCGCCATCGCCATGCCGCTGTTCGTGCTTAACGTCTATGACCGAGTAGTGCCCAATCAGGCAACGGAAACGCTATGGGTGCTGGCAATAGGCATCTTTATAGTGCTGTGCTTTGATTTGGTACTCAGGCTAATGCGCAGCAGCTTTGTCGACTTAGCTGCTAGCCGTGCGGATGTGAAGCTCTCTTCCTCAATCATGGCTAAAGCATTGGGCCTTCGTTTAGAAGAGCGCCCCGCATCAACCGGCTCGTTCACTTCGACGCTCCAGTCTTTTGAGTCGGTACGCGCGTTTATTGGTTCTGCGACCATTCTGGGGATTGTCGATCTTCCGTTCGTACTGATGTTTGCGGCGATTATCGCGCTGATTAATCCCTGGCTAGTGCTGCCGGTATTGGTGGGCATCGTGTTTGTGCTGCTCTACGCGCTGGCTGCTCAGGGTAAGCTTCATGAACTTTCTCAAACTACCTGGGAAATCGGCGCACAGCGCAACTCACTGTTGGTGGAGTCTATTTCCCAATTAGAAAATGTTAAGGCCCTGCGGGCTGAAAGCCGTATCCAGCGCCATTGGGAAAAATCATCGGCCTTCCTTTCCCGTACTGGCGCGCAGCTTAAGATGGTGAGCACCTCAGTCTCCAGCGTGGCCCAGTGGGCGCAGCACAGTGTGGCGGTGTGCGTCATTATCGTCGGTGTGTATCAAATCATCGAAGGTAACCTCACCCAGGGTGGGTTGATTGCCGCTTATATGCTCTCTTCCCGGGCGATGGCACCTATAAGTCAGGCTGCAGCGCTGCTGGCGCAATATCATCAATCCTCCACGGCGCTTGAGTCACTCAATGCGGTAATGGATAAGAAGGTTGAGCGCCATGAAGGCAAGGCTTATGTAGAAAAGCCCAGCTTCGCCGGCAATATACGCCTTGAGAAAGTCACTCTTCGTTACCCCAATGAAGAGCGCGAGGCGCTAAAGGATGTATCGATAACTGTCAAAGCCGGTGAGAAAGTTGCGCTACTTGGCCGCATTGGTTGCGGCAAATCTTCATTAAACAAGCTAGTGCTAGGGTTTTATCAGCCAACCTCGGGGGCCGTGCTGGTTGATAACGTGGATATTCGCCAGTTAGACCCACTGCAGTTGCGCCGTCATATTGGCTATGTTCCTCAAGACGTTAGCCTGTTTTCAGGATCTCTGCGGGACAATATTGTGGCGGGTGGCGGTAGCGACCGCGTTGAGGATGAGGCATTGCTTAGAGCGATTGACTTGGCCGGCCTAGAGTCACTCGTCAACAACCATCCACATGGCGTGGATTTGCAAGTAGGTGAACGCGGCCAAGCACTTTCCGGCGGGCAAAAACAGTCTGTCGCCATTGCCCGTGCGCTAGTGCAGGATCCGCCTATTTTGCTGTTAGATGAACCGACAAGCTCTATGGATAATGCTAGCGAAGAAGCGTTTAAAGCCAACCTTAAAAACGTCGCTGCTGGCAAAACCATCCTAGTGGTCACGCACCGTACCTCGCTCCTCTCATTGGTCGACCGAATTATTGTCATGGATGCCGGCAAGGTCGTGGCGGATGGCCCGCGGGATACAGTGGTAGAGGCATTGCGTAAAGGCCAGATCGGGAGGGCATCGTAATGGCGCGTAAACCCTCTTCCACGACCGAGCAAAAAGGTTTTGACGCCATTGGCCGTTTCTCAGAAAAAGGCCAAAAACCATTTCGCCCTTTTATGGATCGGTTGTTTGCCAAGCGTGTGACCTCTGCCCACCTAAACCGCGATTGGGCAAGCGATACCGACTGGGCGCGTATGCAGCAAGAGCCCATTCGTGCACGGTTATTCCTCTATACCGTCCTGCTCACTGTGGTTGCGTTGTTAGTGTGGGCGTATTTTGCTTCTATCGATGAAGTAACCCGTGGGGCAGGGCGAGTGATCCCTGCAAGCCAACTACAGCGTATCCAGTCTTTTGATGGTGGCGTTGTTGAACAGATCTTTATTCGCGAAGGGCAGATCGTCGAGGCAGGTCAAGTGCTGATGCAGATCGACCCTACGCGCTTTGTTTCTGATTTTCGAGAAAACCGTGCCCAGCGTTATGCGCTTCAGGCGCGTGCTGAAAGGCTACGTGCGCTAGCAACGGGCACTGCGTTTGAGCCTTCCGAAGAGCTCCGTCAAGAAGTGCCTGACATTGTGATGCAAGAGCGCGAGGTTTATGAAAGCCGTCGTGAAGAGTTGCGCGAACAAGAAAATGTGCTTAATGACCGCATTCGTCAGCGTCAGGAAGAGCTGCGAGAGGCGCAAGCTCGCCGTGATACAGCCCAGCGTGAAGTCAATATGGCCAGTCAAGAGCTTAACTTGACTCGCCCGCTGTTGGCTTCGGGGGCTGTGTCTGAGGTAGAAGTGCTGCGCTTAGAGAGAGATGTATCTAGTGCCACAGGGGAGCGTAACCAAGCGGATGCCGCTGTTTCACGTTTAGAGGCCGGGGTGGAAGAAGCAGAAGGGCAATTGCTGGAGCTGGGTGCCGAACGCCGGAGTGAGTGGCGGAATGATCTGGCTCAAACGTTGGGCGACCTAAATGCATTGCAACAATCGGGAACTGGTTTGCAGGATAGGGTACGACTGACCGAAATTCGCTCACCGGTTGATGGTATTGTTCAGCGCATACACATCAACACCATAGGTGGTGTTGCTCAGCCAGGGGAAGAGGTTGTTGAAATCGTGCCTACTGACGACCAACTGCTGGTTGAGGCGCGCATCGCCCCGCAAGATATCGCCTTTTTGCATCCTGGGCAGCCTGCGACTATCAAACTGACGGCCTATGACTATGCCATTTATGGTGGCTTACAGGCCGAGCTTGATCGTATTAGCGCCGATACCATTACTGATGATGACGGTAATACCTTCTATCAGGTGCGGGTGCGCAGTTTAGAAAACGAAAATGTCGCCGATAAACTACAAGTAATTCCCGGCATGACGGCGCAAGTGGACATAGTAACGGGCAAGCGCACAGTGATGCAGTTTATGCTGAAACCTGTCTTAAGAGCGTGGCGTGATTCCATGGGGGAACGCTGATGAAGCATTGGTTCATTACGACGGATGGAAACTTAAAAGCGCGTTGGAAAAAAGCGTTTCCCGAGATGGTAGCCTCCAAACCAGATGTGTTTATTAATAAAACACAGCCTAATGATGTGGTTTGGCTGTCTACGACTGTTGAAGGGTGGTCAGAGCTGATCGGTACCGTAACTGCCAAGGGAGCTGTTGTCGTTGTACTAAGTTACTCGCCGGATGACCGTGAGGCTTTAAGGTCACTGGATCTGGGGGCGCGGGGATATGTTCATACGCTTGCTGCGCCCGAGGTACTTAAGCAAGTGGCGTTGGTGGTCACTAACCAAGGCGTGTGGGTTGGTCAAGAGTTGCTTGCTAAAGTGCTTGGAGGCTCTTTTAAAGCGTTGCAGCAAAGGGCTGAAGGTGGCAGTTCTTTCAATACAGAGCAGCTTGGAGATTTAACCGACCGTGAACGGGGCGTTGCACTTGCTGTGGTGCGCGGCGCTACAAATAAGGAAGTCGCGCGTCAGTTAGATATTACGGAGCGTACAGTAAAAGCGCATCTTAGCGCTATTTTCAAAAAGCTGGCTGTTCGAGACCGCTTACAGCTTATTTTGAAGCTAGCACCGGTAGTGGAACGCATTCCAGAACGCTTTTAATGTTCATAACTTAGCGCGAGCAGCGCCTCTATATGTTGCAGCGCTTATTCAATACATTTCTGTCCCTCACATTAGCCTCTATTATTGAGCAACTTAATGCCGGGTATTAAAGATTCTTCACTGTATTGCTCGCTTCCATTAAGTAAGTCGAGTGCTGAACACTCCTCCCGAGCGGCGGAAATTTCGCATGTGTTGGATAGCATGGGCGACACCGTGATGCCTATGTGGTTGGACAGACACACAGAGTTTGCGGAATTTTCGCAGGTAATGTTGATTTCAGTAAGCGATGGCTATGAGCGTGCACAAGTCACGTCTATGCAACTTGATTTGAGCAGCTTGCAGGCAGGCAACTGGGCGGCGTTATTACCCACTTTGAAGCAAGCAGTGACAAGACTGGAGCGAAAGTTCTCCCATCCTTTGGTGTGGTGTCGGTTGGAATGGCCTTTTGCCGTACGAGAGTGGCAGTGGCAGGCGCTAAAACAGGAGATGAAGCGCTATAAGCGCAGCTATTTTCGCAGCGGCCTAGCCTTTGTTGGTAAGAGGCTCCCGCGACTTTTGTTGACTGAGATGGAGCTAAACGCCAATGCCTGTTTGTACGCAGGAGGGCATGTTGAGCATGCTGAAGTCAACCAACATCACCTTGAGCGCTACATGAAAGCGCGTCACGGCTCAAGCCAGATGCCGGACTTTGCCGACAACATGACGGTGTGGAGTTTTTCCACTACCGGCATATTTGTGGATGTTAGCGGTGAGACAACAAGTGTGCATGCACTGGAAACCCGACCAAGGCGCTGGAGTAGGCGGGAGATGCCACCGCTGACAGTGGCTTCCACAGGGGAACTGATAGCCCGCTCGACCCGCTTTTTAGGCAAACAGGTTGGCCAGGATGGTCGATACGTATATGGCTATTTTCCTTGTTTTGATCGCCTCATTAATACTTACAATGTATTACGTCACGCCAGCAGTACTTATGCTTTGTTGGAGGGGTATGAGGCTTGCTCTGATCAACTGCTTTTAAGTGATGAGCAGCTTGGGCTGGTACGCCAACAGATATCTTGGGCGCTTTCGGGCTTATGTTCCGAGTTTGTCGTTCATCGCCAAGGGGCGGCCTATGTGGTGGATAGGGGCGATATCATCAAGTTGGGAGCCAATGCGGTCGCCATTCTTGCGTTGGTGAAGTATCACCAAGTCATGGGAGATGATCGTTATGCTGATTTGGTGGATGCACTGGCGCTAGGGATTTCAAGAATGCAGGAAGCTGACGGTAGCTTTGTGCACGTACTCAATGCTGCGGATTTATCGGTTAAGGAAAAGACCCGGATAATTTATTACGATGGTGAAGCCGCTTTTGCTCTGATGCGACTTTACGATCATACCCGCAATAGTCGTTGGCTGGACTGCGTTGTCAAAGCGTTTGACTACTTTATCGCTAACGGGCACGAAAAGGCGCATGACCATTGGCTTGCTTATTGCGCAAATGAATTGGTGGCGCATTGTCCAGAGCGACAATATTTTGCGTTTGCGGTGCGCAACATAGAAGGTTATGTCGATTTTATTCGCGAGCGGCTGACCACTTTTCCAACACTGCTTGAGCTGTCAATGGCGTTTCACAAGACGCTGCTCAAGCTGGAGACACGCCCTGATTTAATCGATGTGCTGAACGGTTTTGATATCAATGCGTTTTATCGGGCACTGCACGCCAGAGCGAACTATCTTCTGAATGGTTTTTTCTGGCCGGAAGTAGCGATGTACTTTAAGTCACCCGCTACTATCCTGGATGGTTTTTTTATTCGCCATCACGGTTTTCGCGTAAGGATTGATGATGTAGAGCACTACCTTTCAGGGCTGGTGGCCTATCAGCAACTGCTGTGTAAGGGAAAATATGCCAGTATCAAGCCACCGTTAGAAAATAAGCTTGATGCAGAGGCTATGGCCTCGGCAACGGGGGGAGAATGGATAACATCTCCTCCTGATAAATGGTTGGCAAGTGGAGTATGCTGCTGGCCGAAATCCTTTCAACCTGGGCAGGTGGTTGTCGCTCGGGGCAAGGAGATGAGCAAAGGTTTTTTGCCATTCGCGGCGGTGAAATCACTGGTCACTAAAGGTGCTTCCTCAGTGCTTTGTGATGATGGCGAGGCATATCGTGATATCGGTGTGCCCGTGTTACAGGTAGACGATATTCGCGCAGCAACACTGGCCATAGGGCAGTGGCAACGGCGCTGCTACGCAGGTCGGGTCGTTGGTATTACCGGAAGCGCAGGCAAAACAACGGCGGTGGCGATGCTAGCCCATGTGCTGAGCTACAACAGTTCAGTAGGGCAAACGCAAGGCAGTGCCAACCTGCCGATTGGTATTGCCTGGAACATCGCTTCAATGCCTCCAGAGGCGCCATACTGGGTTGTTGAAATGGCCATCGGCTCCATGGCCCACAATACGGATATTGCTCGCCCTGATATCGCCATTGTTACGAATATCGCTGCGTCGCACCTGGAATATCACCACTCGTTGGACGAAATTGCTCGTAAGAAAGCGCTTATTTTTCAGGGTATGCCAGCCAATGGGGTCGCAATTCTCTATCGTGATATGCCGCAGTATGCCTATCTTGCTGAGCAGGCAAGGAGCTACCACCTAAAAGTAGTCAGCTTTGGCGAGCATGCTGACGCTGACATACGCATGCTTGAGTTTTCAGGCAATAGCGGGCGCATTACGTTCGATGGCGCTTCGTATGAACTATGCATGAGCGCCGTTGGGCGTCATATGCTGCTTAACGCTATGGCAGTGCTGGCAGTGGCCAGGCACGATAACCTTCCTTTAGACACCGTTATGGCTCGCCTAGCCTCTTTTCAGGCTGTGGCAGGGAGGGGGGAGGTGCGGGCCATTGATTACCAAGGAGTGGCGATCACTGTGTACGATGAAGCTTATAATGCCAATCCGTTATCGATGCGTATGGCACTGGAAGCTTTCTCCGCACTACCTGTCGATGCGGATCACAAGCTATTGATTATTGGCGATATGCTGGAGCTTGGCTCAGAATCAGAGGTGCTGCACCTGGAGCTTGTTCCCATACTTAACGCGTTATCGGCCAGGCAAATACTGCTGTGCGGTCAACATTGCCAAGCGTTAGCGCCACTACTGGGAGGGGAGGCCGCCGGAGTGTTTCATTTCTCGGATGTCAAAGCACTTGAAGCAGCATTGCCTAACCACATGATGTCGCAAGATAGCGTACTTGTTAAGGCATCCCATGGTATTGGGTTACACGCGCTTTTTTCACACCTGACCCGTGGATAAATACTTATCGTCAAGCCGGCG
Source organism: Vreelandella titanicae (assembly GCF_014697095.1). Taxonomy (NCBI): domain Bacteria; kingdom Pseudomonadati; phylum Pseudomonadota; class Gammaproteobacteria; order Oceanospirillales; family Halomonadaceae; genus Vreelandella; species Vreelandella titanicae. Next base: position 2,895,349 of record NZ_CP059082.1, read on the forward strand.
CTGGTGGGGCGCTCTGCTATTGCTTTGTGCGATAGGCAAGCTAGCGCCTGCTGTTGCTCAGCCGCAGCATGAAGCCGGTGAATGCTACTACCTGCAGGGTGATGGATCGCTCGAGGAGTTGGCAAATGAGCCGAATCCTGCGAAGGGTTTTGATGACATTCACTTCTTTGTCGAGAGCCCTGACCAGAGTGCGGCGCTAAACGCAACGCAACTTGAAGACTTGGAGCTTCAGTTGGCGGCTGCCGATGCGCTTTATCGCGACGTTCTGGGGCTCACACCACCTTTGCTCATGCCACGCTATCAGCGTGCGCACTTCATTATGGTGGTTTTACGTACTGATCAAACACGTAGCGGGCAGGCTTATGACGAAGTTGTACACAGCGCTGCCTCGCCAGATTGTCATATTCGCATGGCTCTGGGTGGGCATGTGAATGCAGCACGGAGCTTAACGCCTGCACATGAACTGTTTCATCTATACCAAAACGCACACATGATGTTCAAGCAAGGTTGGGTGCATGAAGGGTTGGCTCGCTGGTCGGAATCGCTGTTGAGAGGGGATGTACAACAGGGGGAGTCCCTGCCCGCTAATATCGAGGCGCTTGAGAGGGTGATGCAAGAGAGCTACGGCGCAGCGCCATTTTGGCAGCGGTTGTTTTACCTGCTTGACCCCCAAGGGGATATATCCATTCCTGATGCGCTTCGAGATATACGCTATCACGATGGCAGCCAAGTAGTGGCGGTGACCGAGCTTTATGGGAGCGCGTTTCTGCCGCTGCTATTCTCTTCACTAAACGAGGCCGGGAAGGCCCTTGCGACCCAAGAACAATGGCCAGTGTACAGCTGGGCAGAGGCTCAGCAGCGCAGTCTGCGCCACAATGAGGCCATCCTATCTGCAGTGCATCATGCAGTTTCAACGTATATGTCGGTAGCAGATCAGCCGGAAGAGTTACGTGTATTCATGCAACTTATTAAGCCAATGACTGATTGATGAGCAATCTGGTGACTGAGACGAATGAGATCCATGGCGATCAGGTTCGTGACTTAATGATGGCGCTGGCTCGCGAGGTGCTGTGGCCATTTCGCTGGCGCGTGGCCACTATCCTGTTGATGCAGATCGCAACTCAAGTAATGCTGTTGGCAAGCTTGGTACTCCCCTGGCAACTGCTCCAAATGTTGATAACTGGCCGTAGCCGCATCGACGGATGGGTTTTCTGGACGGATGCCAACAGTGAAAAAATAGCGGTTCTGATCGCATTGGCAGTACTCTGTTTTTGCGCCTATGCCTTGCTTAAATGGCTAGTTAAAAAAGCCATTGCCAGCCTTTCAGCTTCAATACTGCAGCACTTGAATAAAACTCGGCTAGTTGCCAACCATCGATTACTTGGTAAACGTGTACTGGGTGTTGTGTTAGGCGCCTTATCATCAGCAGTTATTGCCATACTGTTCTGTCTGATGATCGCTCTTCTACATCCTCTTCTAGCACTATTGGCTGTTTTATGTGTGCTTGGGTTGGTGATGGTGGTGGGCTTTTACTACCGCTTTGAAAGGGTGCAAAAAATCCAGGATACGCTTCAAGGCAATGTTCTCACAGTGATCAATATCAGTTTTGTACTGGGTTTTCTGATCATTGTGCTGGATTATCTTAATGGCACTATGCGGCCACTGTTGACGCTATTCATACTGCTGCTGGGGGTACGCCAATTAATGGCGGCGAGTGTCAATGGGCTAGTAAGCTTTTTGAGCATCATCAAGCGTTTTCAGCAGATTAACATGTTGCTTTTGCCGCGCTCTCAACAGATATCTCTCTTTTCAACCACGGATTTTGTTCAACGTTTTGAACAAAGGACTCTCAAACAGTGGCTGTTGCCGTGGTTGGTTGAGCGTAAGCACTGCAATAGCGACATTGATGTTTTACAGTGCCGCCTGATTCATGGGCGATCTATAGCACAGGTATTGATTCGTGATACTGATGCCAGCGATGTCCCACGTTATATATTGCTCAAGTGTTATGTCTCAGCGCGAGAAAATGAAGCTCTGCATGAAACCGCGCTGCTGAACGAAGTAAATGGCCATTACCATGGTGTCATTCCCGCTGTGCCTATCTTGCTGGAGAGTGGTAGGTTGCCGTGGTGCTCTTTTGTATTGTTGGAGATAGGTGGCCAATTTCCTCAGTGGAAAAACTCAGAAGAACGAAAACCCTGGATGAGTGAGCTGCGTCAATGTCTGCTTCATGTCCCTTTGCCTAACCGGCTTATTGCGCAATACACAGCAACTTTTGCCTCTTTACCCGAGCGTATGAAGAAAATAGACGCTTCGCATTTTGCGTATTTGACGCAAGAGGATAAAGAAAGCTTTCAAATTGATCATTTTATGCGGTTATGGCCACTTATGGTGGCTGAGGTGGAAAGGATTCCCAAGAGCCTGACGGTGCAAAATCCGAGTAGTGCACGCATGGCGAATATAGATGGTCATATGCTTCTGATGGACTGGTTTGGTTGGGTATACGACACGGTTGGGGCTTTCTGGCCATTATCTGCAAAACTGCATGCCGAAGTGCTTGAAGTGATTGGCAACCAGTGGGAGGGTTCAAATACTCAGCCACGCTGGTTTGAATTTGATACCCCGGCCACTGCTGCGAACTACGTTGCATTGGCTGCACGCGCGCACGAATTTTGTCAGCGTTGTCATGCTAATAACGATTCTGGTGCACTCAATATGATGGCTGGTCTTATTAAAGCTTATGAGGCAGTCAATCATAGCCATTCTTTCTCTACCCTGCGGCGTGATATTGCCAGCTTGCACCATAGTGTAAATTAGGAGAAAGGGTAGCTACTGTTCATCAGCTCCTGTATCAGCTTCTTTGATCAGCTAGCGTTAGCGATTTCTGTTCTTTTGTTCGGTGAATTGGCTGTAAGTGCCCCCTGACACGACAGTTGCGAACCTCACCAACACACTCTTCCTATTATTTTGCCCGTATTGTCCACCGGTACAATATGCAACTGTCTTAATCAAGACTAGCCTTGTTCCAAAATGCCGCTAATAGCTATTTTTCACAGGGCTTGGCAAAGCGGCGACCTCTTTAATTAAACGGTGGGTGGAGAACAGCGCATGGCAACGGCGACGGTTACAGCGATTTCAGGTCAGGCATGGGCACGTGACGAAGACGGCAACTTGCGCGAACTGCGCATTGGCGACGTTCTTCAGGAGGGCGAAACGCTCATCACATCTGAGGATGGTCGTGTGGAGCTAGACTTTGCCGACGGAACAGGCGCTAACGTTGTCGAGGGTGGCCAAGAAGTTGCTGTTACGCCCGAGCTTGATGTTGACGCAATTGTAGCCACAGATGCCAGCGCCCAAGACGACGATCTTGAAGCGCTACTTGCCGCTCTTGACGACGAAGAAGGAGATCTCCTCGATCTTCTTGACGCGACTGCTGCCGGTGGTGGCGCCGGCGGCGGTGGTGGCGGTAGCGATTTCGTTCGCGTTGCACGTATTGCTGAAGAAACCGACCCATTAAGTTTCGAGGCTGCTGAAGGCGGTTTAGACTCCGCTGAGCTTGTTGAATTTGATGATGTTGCGTTGGCTGCCGACGCGGATGCGGACGCAGATGCAGATGCAGATGCAGATGCTGATGCGGATGCAGACGCCGATGCGGATGCAGACGCCGACGCCGACGCAGATGCAGACGCTGACGCAGACGCAGACGCTGATGCTGATGCTGATGCCGACGCCGACGCCGATGCCGATGCGGATGCTGACGCTGATGCGGATGCGGATGCGGATGCGGATGCAGACGCTGACGCGGATGCGGATGCAGATGCGGATGCAGATGCCGATGCAGATGCCGACGCGGATGCAGATGCCGACGCGGATGCCGATGCTGACGCTGACGCTGACGCTGACGCTGACGCAGATGCGGATGCTGACGCCGATGCGGATGCTGACGCCGATGCGGATGCAGACGCGGATGCTGATGCCGACGCCGACGCCGACGCCGACGCAGATGCCGATGCGGACGCTGATGCAGATGCTGACTCAGATGCCGATGCGGACGCTGATGCGGATGCCGATGCAGATGCCGACGCCGACGCGGATTCCGATGCTGACGCAGATGCCGATGCAGATGCGGATGCCGATGCGGACGCTGATGCAGACGCCGATGCGGATGCTGATGCAGACGCGGATGCCGATGCTGATGCGGATGCAGACGCCGATGCAGATGCCGACGCTGATGCCGATGCAGACGCGGACGCTGATGCAGACGCCGATGCGGATGCTGATGCAGACGCGGATGCCGATGCTGATGCGGATGCAGACGCCGATGCAGATGCCGACGCTGATGCCGATGCAGACGCGGATGCTGATGCCGACGCCGACGCCGACGCAGATGCAGACGCGGATGCTGACGCTGACGCGGATGCCGATGCGGACGCTGATGCAGATGCAGATGCTGACTCAGATGCAGATGCTGACTCAGATGCCGATGCGGACGCTGATGCGGACGCGGATGCCGACGCCGACGCCGACGCCGACGCCGACGCGGATTCCGATGCTGATGCAGATGCGGATGCCGATGCGGACGCTGATGCAGATGCCGACGCGGATGCCGATGCTGACGCAGATGCGGATGCTGACGCGGACGCTGACGCGGACGCCGATGCGGATGCAGACGCGGATGCTGATGCCGACGCCGACGCCGACGCCGACGCCGACGCCGACGCCGACGCCGACGCCGACGCCGACGCAGATGCTGACGCTGACGCGGATGCCGATGCGGACGCTGATGCAGATGCAGATGCTGACTCAGATGCCGATGCGGACGCTGATGCGGATGCAGATGCCGACGCCGACGCGGATTCTGATGCTGACGCAGATGCCGATGCAGATGCGGATGCCGATGCGGACGCTGATGCAGATGCAGACGCCGATGCTGATGCAGACGCCGATGCTGATGCAGACGCGGATGCCGATGCGGATGCTGACGCTGACGCTGATGCCGATGCAGACGCGGATGCAGATGCGGACGCTGACGCGGATGCCGATGCAGACGCCGATGCAGACGCGGATGCCGATGCAGACGCTGATGCGGATTTAGAAGCCACCATCACCATCGACACCATCGCCGGTGACGACGTGATCAACGCTGCCGAGGCTGAGCAGAACTTCACAGCTGTCAGCGGCACGGTGAGTGGTGACGTGGTAGCGGGTGATCAAGTCACGTTGAGTGTAAATGGCAACAGCTACACCACTAACGTGGTCGACGACGGTGCGGGCAACCTGAGCTACAGCACTACCGTGGCAACCGCCGACCTGATCGCCGACAACAGTGTGGAAGCGAGCGTGACCGCCACCGACGCGGCGGGTAACAGCCAGACCGCGACCGAAACACGTGACATCACGGTCAACACCGACGCCTCCGCCACCATCACCATCGACACCATCGCCGGTGACGACGTGATCAACGGCGAAGAAGCCACCCAGACCATCAGCGTCACCGGCAGCGTGGGCGGCGACGCCGGCGAAGGCGACACCGTCACCCTGAGCGTGGGCGACGAGAGCTACAGCGGCCAAGTGGACGCCGACGGCAACTACGCCATCGACGTGCCCGGATCGGTGCTGGCCGAGAACGACAGCATCAGTGCTGAAGTGACCGGCGAAGACGCCGCGGGCAATGGCTACAGCGCCGATGCTGCGCGTGACTACGGAGTGGACACCGACGCCTCCGCCACCATCACCATCGACACCATCGCCGGTGACGACGTGATCAACGGCGAAGAAGCCACCCAGACCATCAGCGTCACCGGCAGCGTGGGCGGCGACGCCGGCGAAGGCGACACCGTCACCCTGAGCGTGGGCGACGAGAGCTACAGCGGCCAAGTGGACGCCGACGGCAACTACGCCATCGACGTGCCCGGATCGGTGCTGGCCGAGAACGACAGCATCAGCGCTGAAGTGACCGGCGAAGACGCCGCGGGCAATGGCTACAGTGCCGATGCTGCGCGCGACTACGGCGTGGACACCGACGCCGCGGCCACCATCACCATCGACACCATCGCCGGTGACGACGTGATCAACGGCGAAGAAGCCACCCAGACCATCAGCGTCACCGGCAGCGTGGGCGGCGACGCCCAAGCCGGCGACACCGTCACCCTGAGCGTGGGTGACGAGAGCTACAGCGGCCAAGTGGACGCCGACGGCAACTACGCCATCGACGTGCCCGGATCGGTGCTGGCCGAGAACGACAGCATCAGCGCCGAAGTGACCGGCGAAGACGCCGCAGGCAACGCCTACAGTGCCGATGCCGACCGTGACTACGGCGTGGACACCGACGCCTCCGCCACCATCACCATCGACACCATTGCCGGTGACGACGTGATCAACGGCGGCGAAGCCACCCAGACCATCAGCGTCACCGGCAGCGTGGGCGGCGACGCCGGCGAAGGCGACACCGTCACCCTGAGCGTGGGCGACGAGAGCTACAGCGGCCAAGTGGACGCCGACGGCAACTACGCCATCGACGTGCCCGGCAGCGTGCTGGTCGAGAACGACAGCATCAGCGCTGAAGTGACCGGCGAAGACGCCGCGGGCAATGGCTACAGTGCCGATGCTGCGCGCGACTACGGCGTGGACACCGACGCCTCCGCCACCATCACCATCGACACCATCGCCGGTGACGACGTGATCAACGGCGAAGAAGCCACCCAGACCATCAGCGTCACCGGCAGCGTGGGCGGCGACGCCGGCGAAGGCGACACCGTCACCCTGAGCGTGGGCGACGAGAGCTACAGCGGCCAAGTGGACGCCGACGGCAACTACGCCATCGACGTGCCCGGCAGCGTGCTGGTCGAGAACGACAGCATCAGCGCTGAAGTGACCGGCGAAGACGCCGCGGGCAATGGCTACAGTGCCGATGCTGCGCGCGACTACGGCGTGGACACCGACGCCGCGGCCACCATCACCATCGACACCATCGCCGGTGACGACGTGATCAACGGCGAAGAAGCCACCCAGACCATCAGCGTCACCGGCAGCGTGGGCGGCGACGCCGGCGAAGGCGACACCGTCACCCTGAGCGTGGGCGACGAGAGCTACAGCGGCCAAGTGGACGCCGACGGCAACTACGCCATCGACGTGCCCGGATCGGTGCTGGCCGAGAACGACAGCATCAGTGCTGAAGTGACCGGCGAAGACGCCGCGGGCAATGGCTACAGTGCCGATGCTGCGCGCGACTACGGCGTGGACACCGACGCCGCGGCCACCATCACCATCGACACCATCGCCGGTGACGACGTGATCAACGGCGAAGAAGCCACCCAGACCATCAGCGTCACCGGCAGCGTGGGCGGCGACGCCGGCAAAGGCGACACCGTCACCCTGAGCGTGGGCGACGAGAGCTACAGCGGCCAAGTGGACGCCGACGGCAACTACGCCATCGACGTGCCCGGATCGGTGCTGGCCGAGAACGACAGCATCAGTGCTGAAGTGACCGGCGAAGACGCCGCGGGCAATGGCTACAGTGCCGATGCTGCGCGCGACTACGGCGTGGACACCGACGCCGCGGCCACCATCACCATCGACACCATCGCCGGTGACGACGTGATCAACGGCGAAGAAGCCACCCAGACCATCAGCGTCACCGGCAGCGTGGGCGGCGACGCCGGCGAAGGCGACACCGTCACCCTGAGCGTGGGCGACGAGAGCTACAGCGGCCAAGTGGACGCCGACGGCAACTACGCCATCGACGTGCCCGGATCGGTGCTGGCCGAGAACGACAGCATCAGTGCTGAAGTGACCGGCGAAGACGCCGCGGGCAATGGCTACAGTGCCGATGCTGCGCGCGACTACGGCGTGGACACCGACGCCGCGGCCACCATCACCATCGACACCATTGCCGGTGACGACGTGATCAACGGCGACGAAGCCACCCAGACCATCAGCGTCACCGGCAGCGTGGGCGGCGACGCCGGCGAAGGCGACACCGTCACCCTGAGCGTGGGCGACGAGAGCTACAGCGGCCAAGTGGACGCCGACGGCAACTACGCCATCGACGTGCCCGGATCGGTGCTGGCCGAGAACGACAGCATCAGTGCTGAAGTGACCGGCGAAGACGCCGCGGGCAACACCTACAGCGCCGATGCCGACCGTGACTACGGCGTGGACACCGACGCCTCCGCCACCATCACCATCGACACCATCGCCGGTGACGACGTGATCAACGGCGAAGAAGCCACCCAGACCATCAGCGTCACCGGCAGCGTGGGCGGCGACGCCCAAGCCGGCGACACCGTCACCCTGAGCGTGGGTGACGAGAGCTACAGCGGCCAAGTGGACGCCGACGGCAACTACGCCATCGACGTGCCCGGATCGGTGCTGGCCGAGAACGACAGCATCAGCGCCGAAGTGACCGGCGAAGACGCCGCAGGCAACGCCTACAGTGCCGATGCCGACCGTGACTACGGCGTGGACACCGACGCCTCCGCCACCATCACCATCGACACCATTGCCGGTGACGACGTGATCAACGGCGGCGAAGCCACCCAGACCATCAGCGTCACCGGCAGCGTGGGCGGCGACGCCGGCGAAGGCGACACCGTCACCCTGAGCGTGGGCGACGAGAGCTACAGCGGCCAAGTGGACGCCGACGGCAACTACGCCATCGACGTGCCCGGATCGGTGCTGGCCGAGAACGACAGCATCAGTGCTGAAGTGACCGGCGAAGACGCCGCGGGCAACACCTACAGCGCCGATGCCGACCGTGATTACGGCGTGGACACCGACGCCTCCGCCACCATCACCATCGACACCATCGCCGGTGACGACGTGATCAACGGCGAAGAAGCCACCCAGACCATCAGCGTCACCGGCAGCGTGGGCGGCGACGCCCAAGCCGGCGACACCGTCACCCTGAGCGTGGGTGACGAGAGCTACAGCGGCCAAGTGGACGCCGACGGCAACTACGCCATCGACGTGCCCGGCAGCGTGCTGGTCGAGAACGACAGCATCAGCGCTGAAGTGACCGGCGAAGACGCCGCGGGCAATGGCTACAGTGCCGATGCTGCGCGCGACTACGGCGTGGACACCGACGCCGCGGCCACCATCACCATCGACACCATCGCCGGTGACGACGTGATCAACGGCGAAGAAGCCACCCAGACCATCAGCGTCACCGGCAGCGTGGGCGGCGACGCCCAAGCCGGCGACACCGTCACCCTGAGCGTGGGTGACGAGAGCTACAGCGGCCAAGTGGACGCCGACGGCAACTACGCCATCGACGTGCCCGGATCGGTGCTGGCCGAGAACGACAGCATCAGCGCCGAAGTAACCGGCGAAGACGCCGCGGGCAACGCCTACAGCGCCGAGGCCGACCGTGAGTATGCGATAGATGCAGCCCCAGAGACTGCGGATGGACAAGTAACAGGTGAGGAAGACACTGCTTTAATATTGAAATGGAGTGACTTTAATATCACTGACGATTCACCTGCTGATGAACAGGGAATTGTGATTACCAATTTGCCAGCCTCTGGAACATTGGAGTTCCAAGATACCGATGGGCAATGGCAGATTGTGGCTGAAGATGCAAGTTTCTCCAGAGCAGAAATAGATGCTGGGCAACTGCGCTTTATGCCAGACACTAATGAGTCGGGCTTCGACAGTTATGGCGGTGAAGGGGTAGGGAACCAGGAAGCTGACTATGCTCAGTTGCAGTTCCTGCCCACTGATGCCCTCAATGAAGGGGCTGAAGCTACCCTCACAATTGACATCAGGCCGGTGGCCGATGCGCCCGCTATCTCAGTGTCGCTGGGTGACACACTAGAGTCTGTACGTGCCTCTGTCATTACGGTTGAGCATAACGGCTCTACTATCACTATTGAGGGCTCTGACATCAGTGCTGAAGGAATCAGTGGTGAGGTTATCAAACCACCGTTTAGTGACGGCAATCTAAATCCTGGTAGTGCCAATAATACTAGCGGTGTGGATGTCATTGCGCTTACCGGTGACTTCGATAAGCTGGTGAATGGCAGCCAGGCAGTCAATTCGATCAATGGTGATGACAAAGACTATGTCTACTTAAACAAGCCATTGACAAGCTATGCCGTTAATCTGGGCGAGCAGCATCAAAACTCAGGCTATGACGGTACTATCACCGATTTGGCAACGGGCGTGACTATTAGTGTTAATAACATTCGTGGGGTCATATATGGCGATGGCTCAACTATGTTGCCCTCTGATGCGACTACCACTATTACCCAAACCGGCTATGACGTTATCGAAGTCGAGCTCTCTACGCTATTAGCGGATGAGGACGGTAGCGAGGTACTTTCAGATATTGTTTTGACGAACATCCCAGCAGGCGTGGAGCTGACTGGTGAGGGCGTAGTTAGCCAGTCGGATGGCAGTTGGCTGGTGACTAATCCTACAGGGGATAGCATCGAACAGTTGATGTTGACGATGAAAGTGCCTGTGAGTGCCGGAGCGTTTGATATCACGGCTACGGTAACTTCTAGCGAGATATACGAAGATGCCGCTGGAGACCAGCAAGTCATAGATAGTGAAACAAGCACTGATACCACCGCAGTGGAGCAATATAATATCGTGGTGGGTTCACCCGGCGGAGACTCTATTGGAGGTAGCAGTGCGAATGACATCATTATTGGTGATGTTGCTGGTCTCCAGTTGGTGCCAGGTGAAAACTATAACCTGGCATTCATGATGGATACATCGGGCAGTATGTCGAATGCCGATATTGCCAATGCTAAGGCATCTCTGACCGAGGTGTTCAATACTCTTAAAGAGAGTGTAGGCGAGGATAATGCCGGCACTGTAAACATCTTCTTGGTAGAGTTTGATACTCAGGCAGGCAGCAATGTCAGTGTTGATCTGTCGGATCCACAAGCGCTGTCGAAACTGCAGACAGTGTTAGATGGATTCCAGAAAGGTGGCGGTACCAACTACGAAGACGTTTTTAAGACGACGGCCAACTGGTTCAATACAGATTCTGTCCAAGCCAATTCTGGTACTAACCTGACTTACTTTATTACCGACGGTTTGCCAACGTATTATCAGGGCAATGAACAGGAGAGTGTAGTTATAGGCTCCAAAGGAGGTAGCCGCTGGAATCTTACAGTCGACGATATTGACTATGTCCCAGGTCAAGCCTACTCGATGAATATTGATGGACATGTTCGTGAAGTTATTGACTCAAGCGGAAACGTAAATCAGTGGACTCATAGCTCTGGCTGTGGCGGAGGAAGTTGGAGTAGCAGTGTTATCGGTCAAATAAGGCCCGATGGAGATGGCGCATACGAGATTTCTGCGCTTGCTGGTGATGGTAGAAGCACCACGAATACGGTTGTCCAGAACTCGTCGGAAGCGTTTGAGCTATTAGACGGTATGTCGTCGGTTAATTCAATTGGCTTGGGCAGCAGCTTGAATGAAAGCAGCCTCCAGGCTTATGACTCCGATGGCATTGTCCAATCGAATATCGACCCTGAACAACTTGCTGATGCTATTCTTGGCGAAAATGTCCAATTGCTGTCCGGCGACGACACAGTATCCGGGGGTGAGGGCAATGATATCCTGTTTGGAGATCAGGTGACCTTTGCAGGTATTGAAGGTAATGGCTTACCATCCATAAAGTCTTACATTGCCGGGCAGTTGGGTATCGCAGATCCTAACCAAGTTTCTGCCGAGCAAATTCATCAGTACATCACTGACAATCATGAAGAGTTTAATAACTCTATGGAGACAAGCGGTAATGATATCCTCATCGGCGGTGATGGCGATGACATTCTATTTGGACAAGGTGGCAATGATACTCTGATTGGGGGGGCTGGTGACGATATGATGTATGGTGGTACCGGTGCCAATACATTTATGTGGGAGTCTGGGGATCAAAACCAGGATGCAGAGCAAGCTCCTGCTATAGACCAGATAACCGGGTTTAATATGGGTAAATTTGGAGCCGATTCAGAGTCTGATCGCTTGGACATCGCAGACCTTCTTCAGGGAGAAAATGCAGATAACCTAGATCAGTATATAATGGCTGAACAGCAGGGAGATGATGCGGTATTGCATGTTAAATCTGATGGAGGCTTAGCATCAGATGGCAGTAATGCTGATCAACGTATCGTCTTGAAGGGCGTGGAAATTCCGCAGGGTGGTAGCTCTTCCGACTTTATCCAAAGCATGCTGGATGATGGTCAACTTAAAATCGATCAGTAATTAGTACTGTTTGGCAATAAAAAATGCCCCGCACGCTATGTGTGGGGCTTTTTTCAATTGTGAGGGGGGAATATGTATTTTGATGAGATACAGCTTTTACGTTGGATGAAAGGTGATAAATTAGCCGTTGAGTATATAGAAATTATTTGTGATGTTGCTCATAAATGGGATGACTTGATTGATAAGGATAAAGTGCTTAGCGACGACGATATTAATAAGCTTTTTTTTGATATATTGATTAAGCTTCCAAGGAATACTTTTTATCGTAAGAATTTTGAACACATGAATTCAGTGTTGATGAATGCTATCTCTAACTGGCAAGTTGCAACCCAGTTGGAAAGGGAGGGGGGAGACTACGAAACGAGCATAGCATTTATACTGCGCTCCTCCTATGTAGATCTAATTACGCAAGCTGCTTTGATATGTGGTGGAAATAAATGGGCATGCCAAGTGGGAAAAGAAGTAAGAAAGATTACCCATAATGAAACCTATGAGGGCTATCTTACAAATCTAGCAACTGAAAAAAATGCTCGTTTAGCGAAAAAATAAAGAATCGAACCTATTCTCATTAGTAGCCAGTGAACCTGCATGGGAGTGATCTATGCTCTACACCAAACGTAATACATCCGGCGAGATCCTGATGCTCAGCAAAGAGCCAACGTCAGAGTGCAACGAAACGATTGATCCTGATTCACCTGAGGTACTGGCTTTCCTTGCTGATCAGCCAGGATCCTCAGCACACTTTATAGCGTCTGACTTAGCGTTTGTGAGGGTGGTAGAAGATATTCTTGAGGTGTTACTAAACAAGGGAGTCATCACTTTCACTGACCTTCCGGAAGCTGCACAGGCGAAAGTGATGGAGCGTAAGTCCTTGCGGGTTAAAAATGATGTAGGTTTGCTAAGCGACGACGACACTATCTAGTCGTCGTCGATTGCGTTTATGCGTTAAAGGCGTACGCCTGGTCCGGTGGCTCCATCGACACCCACGCGGAACAGGCAGGCTATTTCCTCATCGTCTGCAACGCCTTCCCCTATCACCTGAATGCCCAATGAATGGCAGAGCGTAGCCATGCCGCGGACAATGGTTTGCTGCTCATTCGAAGCATGCAGTTGGTGAATAAGACTGCTATCCATTTTTAAGTAAGCAAGACCCACATCGTGTAAATCTGCAAGTTTGGTGAACTCTGCCCCCACATGCTCTATACCAAACGTGCAACCAAGGGGCCGTAAGGCGGTACAAAGCCCTCGTAAGCTACCAATCGCGTGCGTGCTAAGCGTGGCGGGCACTTCAAAGCAGAGCTGCTTGGCCAATAGTGGGTGTGCTGCCAACAGAGTCCGTAGCTCGTTAACGAACTGTGTATTAGTGATCGATGCCGCAGAGAGGTTAATGCCTACCGGCTTTAGATCATCTTCTAGATTAGCGAGCGCTTTTTTGACCACGGCTAAATCAAGTGCAGGCTCCATCTCAAAGCGGGTGATCCAGGGAATAAAGACTCCGGCGGTTTGCCACTCCCCACCTAGCAGTAAGCGAGCCGGGCATTCGTAATGGATGATGTCTCCGTGAGCGTCTACTACCGGGAAGTACGCTAACTCAGGGCCAACCAGGATTGCTGCTTCCAGTGCATTTCGCCATTCGGCATGGCTGCTGTAGAGTGAAATACGCTTGCGCTGACGCACGACTACCTGTTCAAAGGACGTTAGGCTTTCGGCTTGTGCCAAAGCGTCATCCAGGGTGGCTAACAGTGTGCCGCGATCATCATGTGGAGCATAAGGAACAATCGCCGTTGGTAGATAAATCTCCACGTCGGGCTGCGTGGCGGCTACCTCGGCTAACGCTGCCATCACCTGAATTCGAAGCTCCTCTACATCATCCATAAGCGGCAGCATAAAGATAAAATCGCTGCCGTTAAGGCGGCCTACCATTGGTTCTGCCGACGCGCTGTCCAATTGCCCCAACTGGGTAACCAGCGTATTTAATAGTTGGTCTGTGGCAGCGTAGCCGAGCTGCTCATTGAGTGACTCTAATGCCTGTACGCGAACCATGATCAACATGCCCGTTGCGCGGGCATCTTCACTGCCCAATTGAGACGAAAGCTTACCCATAAACACGTCGCGATTCAGCGCACCGGTGACTCGGTCATGCTGTAAATGGCGGCGTAACTCGTCCAGCTTATGGCTTTCATGACTGAGCATCTGATGGACATTGGCAGAAAGCACGTTCATTGCTTGAGTGACTTGGCGTAACTCCAGCGTGCGTGGCTCCTTAATAGTGGTAAACCGCCGCGCACTGATATCTTGCGCCTGAGTGACGACGCGGGAAAGGGGGTGCTTAATACCACGAACGATCACGGTAGCAATCGCTAAACTAATTACTCCGGCAAGTAAAAACCAAGCAGCGAGTTCCAGCATGCTGCGCCATAAAGAAGCGTAGGCAAAACTGTGTTGGCTCTCAAGCTCCAACGTACCGTACTGTCGCCAGCCATCTTGAATCGTCGCGGTGCCGTTGGGCACATCAAACTCAATAAGCTGACGAAACCAGGCGGGCACATCGCCACTATACTCTTCGGCGGAGCGTTCAATAAGTACGCTATCGTCCGTATCGCGCAGGGTGATTCGGCGGTAGTAGCCGGTGTCAAATTGAGCTGCGATTAACAGTTCGAGGGTGACAAGGTCTTTATCGAGCTGGCTCATTGAAAGCGCCAGAGCGGTAGCATTGTCAGCGTTCTTAATGCGCACTTCCTGTTCGATATAATCGCGGCTAGTGGTAATACTAATGGCAAGACTACCAATGAACGACAGCAGCAGCAGGGCGATAATGGCAATCCAAAGTTGTTTGATAAGTGACATCGTGCCAATTCCTCTTAAATGAAACCCTGGGTTTGCATACGTTCAATGACGCTGCGCCAGCGTGATAGCCGAGCCAATGGGTCTGCGCGGGATTCAGAAGAACCACCTGCCCAAAGTCCATCGCTATTAAAACTAAACAGTGGGTCGAGATCAGTACGCTGAGAGGCAGGGGTGATAGACGGTACAATATTGTCTAGCACCAACGGTTCTGCATCTGGGGTCGAGTAATAGCCTAGCACCATGTGGGCTTGGGTAATTTGACTACGCCCAATGCGCGCACGGACATAAATCATGCGTAGGTACTGACTAGTAATGCCTAATTGTTTAAGGGTAATGTACTTGGCAATGGAGTAATCCTCGCAATCTCCCTGGCCTTTACCCATTGCTTCCAAAGGCGTAGCCCAATAATCCTCTTGCCCCCACACCTGGATATCGTCAATCCACCGGATGCGGCGATTAAAGAAGTCATTAACCCCACGCAGCTTGGCTTGAACGTCTTGGTTTTGTAGCTGTTGAAGCAGGTTAAACCACTCCTCTAATACGGACAAACCAGCCTGCCCATACTGTTGCTGCATGCTTTGGCGTAGGCGTTGTGGATCAAACGCTGCGGCAGGCGTTGGATGAATGCCAAGACCTGCGCCTAACCAAAGCGCGCCGACTGTTGCTAAGAACTGTCGACGCGAGAATGTAGGAGTGTGATGCGAGGATGCAGGCATGAGTCGCCGTTAGTAACCGCCAAATAGGGCTTAAGATTACAAGCTGACGAGTGGAAGTGCTACACCTCTCAGTCAAAAGGCTGAGGTTATTGAACCGCTGCCTGATGCGTTGTTTCTAATAGGGGTTCAATGAGCGGCTCAAGTTCGGGCCATACATTGTCGAGGATAATCGGCTGAGCATCGGCGGTAGGGTGAATGCCATCGCTCTGCATTAACGCCTCGTTCAGGGCGATATCCTCCAATAAAAAAGGCACTAGGGAAACGTCATACTCTTCCGCCAGCGAGTGGAAAACCCCGGTGAAGGCGTCTCGGTACGCTTGGCCATAGTTAGGCGGGATATCGATCCCCAGTAGCAGCACCTGAGCACCAGCGTCTTGGCTCTGCTCAATCATACTGGCTAGGTTTGCCTGCATTTGATTGGGTGATAAGCCGCGTAGACCATCGTTGCCGCCCAGCTCAATGAGAACAATATCCGGCTGCCGCTGTCCGAGAAGGTCAGTGAACCTTTGTAATCCTCCAGACGTCGTTTCACCACTAATGCTGGCGTTAATGACTTGGGCATCATCTCCCAAGCGTTCTTCCAGTAGGTTCACCCAGCCCTGATCACGCTCTATGCCGTAAGCGGCGCTTAAGCTATCACCCATCACCAGCAGGGTGGGGCCTGGGTTTGTGTCTGCGTTGACAGGCTCTGCGTTGATAGACGATGAGGCAAAGGTGACTATCAGCAGCACCAGCCATCCGGTTACCATGCGGTTCAGTCCATGCCATGCCATAGGGATGCCACGCTTCATGTCTTATTCCTCAAGTTCAAACTCTTCAAGTTCAAGCTCCTTAGATAAAGCTGCCAATGCTGCTACGGATATATCCATGTCGAGCGAGGCATCCCAAGGTGAGCGCCAAGCTACTACCGACAACCAAGCGGTAGCCGATGTTCCCCGCGGCACTGTTAGGCAAGCCGTGCTGCACGCTGACAAACTTTCTAAAAAAGTCACCAGCGGTGAACGCTCGCTCACCATCTTACACGACCTGTCGCTGAGCGTAGCGGCGGGAGAGAGCGTAGCGATTCTGGGTAAGAGCGGTGCGGGTAAATCAACGCTTTTGGGGCTATTAGCGGGTCTTGATACGCCAAGCGACGGTGAACTAACGCTGTTTGGACACGCATTAAGCCGTTTGGATGAAGATGGTCGAGCAGCGCTGCGTGCCGGACGAGTAGGCTTTGTGTTCCAGAACTTTCAATTGCTGCCCACTTTGAGCGCGCTTGAAAACGTCATGTTGCCCCTTGAATTATCGCCCCGCGCCGGGGAAACGCAAACTGCAGCTCAGTGGTTGGAGCGTGTTGGGCTTGGTGAGCGAGTGAACCACTTACCCAAACAGCTTTCCGGCGGCGAGCAGCAGCGCGTTGCCGTGGCGCGTGCTTTCGTGACCGACCCCGAGCTGGTATTTGCTGATGAGCCCACCGGCAACCTGGATCCGGATACCGGTGGGCAAGTCATAGATCTGCTCTTCCAGCTCAACCATGAGGCGGGCACTACGCTTATTCTGGTTACTCACGACCACGCCTTGGCGCGGCGCTGCGATCGCTGCTTGCGGTTAGATCATGGCAAGTTAGAAGCCGTACTTGAAAACATCGTACCAACTGCCGCTTCGATTGATGAGGGGGCGCAATGAGTGATGTGAATTGGCGTTTAGCCATGCGCAGCCTTAAGCGAGACCTGCGTGCAGCCGATGTACGCGCGCTCTTTATTGCCCTGGTATTGGCCGTCGCAGCTTCCACCATGATCGCGTTTTTTCTGGATCGTCTAGAGCGCGGCTTGGAGCGCCAGGCAGGGCAGATGCTGGGCGGTGATCTGGTGCTGGAACAGCGTGATCCGTTTTCAGCCGAGCTGCGAGAGCGCCTTGAAAGCGCCGGTTTTATACTCAGTGATCAAGTCGACTTGGTGTCGATGATTAGCCGCGACGGGCGTTTTCAACCGGCTAGTTTAAAGGCCGTGGATGACGTCTACCCTCACTACGGTGTTTCTCATGTCGATTTTGGAAATGGCACTGAGCAAATAGACTCAGGCCCCCAGCCCGGAGAAGCATGGGCCGACCCTCGGCTGATCGAACTGGTCGAGATCGAGTTGGGTGATCGCGTCCAGGTGGGACAAACCGAGCTCACCGTAACGGGCATCATCGAGCGTGAAGCGGATCAATCCGGCGGTTTTGGTAATTTTAACCCACGCTTAATGCTGAATACTGCGGATGTCGAAGCCACTGGCCTAGTGCAGGAAGGCTCGCGGATTGAGTTTGAGATTTTAGCGGCGGGCTCACCTGCGGCGCTTGATCAAGTGCAAGGCCTGCTGGCCGAACTACGCCGCGAAGGGGTAGAAGTGCGTGACGTACGAGTAGACCGCCCACAGTTGGGCAATGCTTTACAGCGAGCTGAAAGTTATCTGGGGTTAGCCGGTTTAGCCGCGGTATTGCTAGCGGGCGTGGCGGTTGCGATGTCGACTCGCCGCTATGTCGAGCGTCATTTGGATACCGCGGCATTGCTGCGCTGCTTTGGTGCAAGTCAGCGCCAATTAGTGACCATCTTTACCCTTCAGTTAATGGGGCTTGCGTTAGTGGCAGCAGCCATTGGCGCGCTGCTTGGGCTCATTGGTCAAGCGGTACTGATTTGGCTATTGGTAAGCTTTCTACCTATGACGCTACCGCCTCCTGGTCTCATGCCGTTGGGGTTAGGCGTGTTTACGGCCCTAGCCGTGCTGGTGGGGTTTGCTGGCCCCACGCTGCTACGGATTAAACGGGTCAGCGCGTTAAAAGTGCTGCGCCGTGAGCTCGACCCATTGCCGCCTTCGGCTTGGTTAGTTGTCGGCGTGGCCAGTATCGTGTTTGGCGGGCTGCTATGGCTCTACTCAGGTAGCCTACCATTGGCGATCGGACTGTTAATCGGCGGGGCGCTGCTGCTGGGTGTGCTGTGGATGATTAGCGCCTTGTTGCTAAGCGGCTTACTACGCGTTGTTCAGCGTTTTTCTGGGCGCAGTGAATGGTCACAGGCGCTACGTTTGGGTGGCCGTCAATTGGCAAGGCGTCGTCAAGCGGGTCTAGGGCAGTTGCTGGCCTTCTCGGTGACCTTCTTTGCCATGGCAATGATTGTCTTGGTGCGTGGCGACCTGCTAAGCACGTGGCAAGACCAACTGCCTGAAAATACGCCCAACTACTTTGCCATCAATATCCAACCTTCAGAACGCGACCCTTTTGAAGCGGCCGTTTCGCCGCGTGTAGAAACCCAAAGCACTCTCTATCCAATGGTGCGCGGGCGCGTCATTGCGATTAACGATCAGCCTCCCACCGATGCCGTACCACCGGATGCCCGTGGCGACAACTCACTGCGTCGTGAGCTCAACCTTACTTGGCAATCTGAAGTGCCAGAAGGCAACCAAGTGGTGGCTGGCGAGTGGTTCACGCCAGCGCAGCTGGGTAGCAACTCAGGCAGTGAGAGCAGCGATGAAAGCCAAGGCTGGATGAGTGCCGTGGAGGCAACACCACAGTCGGGGCCTGTGCCCATTTCAATGGAGGATGGGCTCGCCGAAAGGCTTGGGCTAAGCATTGGTGATGAGATGACCTTCTCGGTGGGTAGCGACGAGATCACTACCCAAATTACCAGCCTGCGCAGTCTGAATTGGGATAGCTTCCAGCCTAATTTCTTCGTTATTTTCCCGCCGGGCGTGCTGGAGCAGTTTGGCCATAGTTACATCACCGCTTTTCACCTGCCAGACGCGGAACAGGGACTGATTCGTGAGCTGATCACCGACTTCCCAGGCGTCTCGTTGCTTAATGTGGACGCGATTTTAGGTCAGGTGCGGGATGTGCTTGCCCAGGTCACCCGGGCAGTGGAGTTGGTGCTCGCCTTGGTGCTACTGGCAGGGATTAGCGTGCTGTATGCCGCGCTGACCGCAAGCCGCCCGGTGCGTGCCCATGAAAGCGGCCTACTGCGCGTATTTGGCGCAGGCAGCAGAATGATTTCACGGGTACAGGGGGCCGAGTACGCGCTGTTGGGTTTTGCCAGTGGTTTGATGGGCGCAATACTTGCGGAGCTAACCTCGGCCGTACTGTATATTTACCTGCTGGATCTCACCCCGCGTTTGCACCTGGGACTATGGGTTTTCCTTCCCGTTGGCGGGGCGCTATTGATCGGTGTCATTGGGCATGCGCTTTCGCGGGGGTTGCGTCGCCAAGCGCCGGCAGCCAGCCTCGGCCTACTGGGTGAAGCTTAATCCGGTGAGGATTTGACGACTCATGAATCAGCGGGCCAGCCAAAAACCGACGACGGTGGCGCTGATGACAGCTACAAAAAAGACCAGATTACGGGCGCGGGTATCACGACGTGGTTTCATAACGGCACCAATACAGTGTTAAGTACAATGTTAAGTACAAGGTTGAAGTAAAATATGCCTAGCATGGTAACGTTTGTCGTCTGCGCCGTCATCTTACTGATCCAGTGACGCGACCGTTCGTTCAGGATCATTAGCTGTTTATTCAGGACTGTTACTCTATGCCCCAAATCACCCCGGTAGCGCTCTCTGTTGCGCCAAAGCCGCTTTCACTTGCCCAAGGACGCTTAGCGGCGCTGAGCTGGGGGCGTGCTGACGCCCCAACCTGGTTAGCCTTACACGGCTGGCTGGATAATGCGGCCAGCTTTACCCGGTTAGCCCCGCTGTTGGTCGAGGCGTTGGATATTCGTATTGTGGCGCTGGATTTTCGCGGCCATGGTCATTCGGCACACGCGCCACAGGGCGGTGACTATGCCTTATGCGACTATGCTCTTTGGGACTATTGCCATGATGTATTGGATGCCATGGAGTCCTTGGGGCTGGAGCAAACCAGCTTACTGGCCCATTCCATGGGGGCGGCAGTGGCCTGCTTGCTCGCCGCTTCGTTACCCGAACGCGTCGAGCGGCTAACGCTGATTGATGGACTTGGGGCGCTCAATACACCCATTGAAGAGACCGCCAGCCAGCTGCGTAAGGGGCTTACAGCCTACCGTCGGCCGCTGTCACGAGCGCCGCGTTACCCCGATATCGAGAGTGCCATTGCTGCGCGTGTTGCAGGCGGGGTCACGCCGCTGGATAGCATCACGGCCACGCCGCTAGTAGAGCGTAACACCCAGCCTACTGCTGATGGTCATGTGCAAATGCGCACCGACAGCCGGTTACTGAAGCCGTCCCTGGTGCGCTTTACCCCTCAGCAAGTGCTATCGCTACTGGCGGAAATTAACGCACCGCTGCTATTGATAGAAGGCGAGCAGGGAATTTTAGGCGAGCGCCAATGGGCTCAAGAGGCACGGCAAGCGGTCAAAGGATTAACCCGAAAAGTGCTCAAGGGGGGCCACCATTTACACTTGGAGCCTAGAGCAGTGGCGCAAGTTGCCACGGTTATCGGCACTCACTGGGGTAACACTGGTGCCGTTTAAGGGAGGGAACGCAGCATGAATGAATTGGCTCACGTGAGCAGTGGCAATAAAGTCGCTCTGGTATTGGGCAGCGGTGGTGCCCGTGGCTACGCGCATATCGGCGTGATCGAAGCACTGGAGGCGCGGGGATTCGAAATTATTGCCGTATCAGGGTGTTCAATGGGCGCAGTGATTGGCGGTATTTATGCCGCGGGTAAGCTGCCTGAATACCGTGACTGGGTGTGTCAACTCGACTACCTGGATGTGCTCAAACTGGTTGACGTAACCTGGAGCTCAATGGGGGCGATGCGTGCCAGCAAAGTCATGAGCAAACTGGAAGCTCTGGTCGGCGATATTCTGATAGAAGACCTAGCGATCCCCGTCACCACGGTAGCGACAGACCTGGTGCGGCAACGGGAAGTGTGGTTTCAAAGTGGCCCCTTGCTGCAGGCGATTCGTGCCTCAATGGCCGTGCCGGGTGTTATAACCCCTGTTCATCTGGGCGAGCAGGTGCTGGTGGATGGCGGGCTGCTCAACCCGCTGCCGATTATGCCTATGGTAGCCGCGCACCAAGCAGACTTTGTGGTAGCGGTTAATGTGACTGCCCATAGCCCGTTGCCGGTGACCTTGGAGGAGTTACTGCCTAAAGAGGAGGAAGAAGCCGATAGCCGCACCCAAAGCGAGATCGACCGCGATCAACGCATGAGCAGTTGGATAGGCGATGTACGCGCAGCTACCCAAAAACTGTGGGCAGGGCTGGGTGCCAATGGTGATGGCGCAAACGGGGAGAGCGACGACAAAGAGCTAGAAGAAACCACTGAAGCGCGCGGCAAGCGCGAGTGGAGCAAGCTCGATATGATTTTGGAGTCATTCGATATTACCCAGGCGGCGTTGGCCAAGTACAAAGTGGCAGGATATCCACCCGATGTGCTGATCGAAATCCCCAAAACGGTGTGTAGTACTTACGAATTTTACCGGGGCCGAGATTTGATTCGCCTTGGTCGCCACTTGGCAGATGAAGCGCTGGAACGCCGGATGCCCAGTATCGCTTCCGATGCTACCGAGTAACGGCTACTGACCCCGCTTGCGCAGTAGGATGTACACTGCCCCAGTGCCACCATCGAGATCGATGGCCGAGCAGAACGCCAACACCCCCGGCCACTCCCGTAGCCAGGTATTGGTATGGCTTTTGAGTACAGGAAAATCAGAGGTGGTGCCCCACGCTTTGCCATGCACCACCAGCACACAGCGCAGACCTTGCCCCGCTGAATCACGCAGAAAACTCTCCAACTCCGTGCGGGCCTCCTCCAGCGTATAGCCATGCAGATCAAGCCCCGCCTGCCATGCGGTTTGGCCGCGCTTTAGCTGGCTAAACGTGCGCCATGGCAAGTCGGGCACGCTGAACTCGAGGTACTCTGAGGGGCGCACGGCTTCCACCCGGCCATCCGAAGTGCGCCCGCTGGATTGAGGGGCGCTGCTCTCAACCGCCGCGTTGCGCCGTGCTTCATGGGCCTTAACGTCGCGCTTGGGTTTGCCAGGGTCGGCCTGATTGGTGGCGATAGGGCGTACCCCCGCCGCCTTCAAGGCGTCGCGGAAGGCACTGATATCGTCATCATTTGGCAGGTGGCGGTGTCGCGTCATGTCAGGCTCGGGTGGTAGAAAAATGGGGGTAGCACGGGTGAATCAGTTAAAGAAGCACAGTATAGCGGGCTGAGCGTTGCTGTGAACCGGGCGGCGTGAAAGGTACAATCTTTTATTCGTCATATGGCTCAGGTTCTATTGCCTGCAGTCATGATTATCGTTAACCAGGAGCCGCTGTGACCACGCATCTAAATGTTGAGCATTCTCACTCAACCCTTTCCCTGTCGGAGTCGTTGCTGGTGAGCCAGCTCTTTACGCTGCGCGACTACCTGCGCTGGGTCTCCAGCGAGTTTTATCTGGCGGGCCTGCACTATGGCCATGGTACCGATTCTGCCTGGGATGAGGCGGTGGCACTCTGCTTGGGCGCGCTGCACCTGCCGTGGAATATCGACCCCAGTGTGCTAGAGGCGCGGCTGCTGCCCGTGGAGCGTCAGCGGATTATTGCCCTGGCGCGGGAGCGTGTTACCACCCGCCGCCCGCTGCCTTATCTGCTCGGCGAGAGCTTCTTTGCCGGTCACCCGTTTAGCGTTGACGAGCGCGTGCTGATTCCGCGCTCGCCGATTGCCGAGTTGATTGAAGACGGCTTTGCCGCCTGGTTTCCCGAAGAGCCGCCTGCTAGCGTGCTGGATCTATGCACTGGCTCCGGTTGTATCGGCATTGCTACGGCACTCTATTTGCCCACTTGTGAAGTGGCGCTTGCTGATATCAGCCAGGATGCCCTGGCTGTGGCACGGCAAAATATTACCCGCCATGATGTGGGAGACCGGGTGCGAGCGGTGGAATCGGATGTATTCAGCGGCTTGGAAGGTCGACGTTTTGATCTCATCGTCTCCAACCCGCCCTATGTTGATGCCCGCGACTTGGCCACCATGCCTGCTGAGTTCCGCCATGAACCCTCCTTGGCACTGGGGGCAGGCAGCGATGGCTTGGATATCGTGCGGCGCATACTCCGTGAAGCGCGGGAACACCTAACCGATGAGGGTTGGCTGATCGTAGAAGTCGGCAACTCTGATCGCCATGTGGAAGCGGCGTTTCCCGACGTGCCTTTCCTATGGCTTGAATTCGAGCGTGGCGGCCAGGGCGTATTTGCCTTGAGCGCCGCTGAACTCGACGCCCATGTGGCGTCTTTCCAGTGAGGAACTAATCGCCATGTCTGGCAATACGTTTGGCAAACTATTTACCGTCACTACCTTTGGTGAGAGTCACGGCCCTGCGCTCGGCGCGATCGTTGATGGCTGCCCGCCTGGGTTACCGTTAAGCGAAGCAGATTTACAGCATGATCTGGATCGCCGTCGGCCGGGCAGTTCGCGGCATACTACCCAGCGCAAAGAACCTGATCAGGTGCGCATCCTGTCAGGGGTGTTTGAAGGCAAGACCACCGGCACCTCTATTGGCCTGTTAATCGAAAATACCGATCAGCGCTCTAACGACTACTCAAAAATCAAAGAGCAGTTTCGGCCAGCGCATGCGGATTACACCTACCACCATAAATATGGCCACCGTGACTACCGCGGCGGTGGGCGCTCCAGCGCCCGTGAAACCGCTATGCGAGTGGCGGCAGGGGCGATTGCCAAGAAATATTTGGCCGCCCAAGGTGTTCAGATTCGCGGTTATATGAGCCAGCTAGGCCCCATCAAGATTGATTTCAAACAGTGGGAAGCGGTGGGTCAAAATGCCTTTTTCTGCCCTGACCCGGAGCGCGTAGCAGAACTGGAAGCCTACATGGATCAGCTGCGCCGCGATCAGGATTCGGTAGGTGCTGAGATCACCGTGATTGCCGAAGGGGTGCCGGTAGGGCTGGGCGAACCGGTGTTTGACCGCCTGGATGCTGACCTGGCGCATGGTTTGATGAGTATTAATGCGGTAAAAGGTGTGGAGATAGGCGCAGGGTTTGGTTGTGTCGCTCAGCGGGGCAGTGAACACCGTGACGAGATGACGCCTGAAGGCTTTCTCTCCAATCATGCTGGTGGCGTGCTGGGCGGTATTTCCAGCGGCCAACCCATTGTGGCTCGTTTGGCGCTAAAACCGACGTCCAGCATTACCACGCCTGGCCGCTCTATCGATATCCATGGACAGGCCGTCGAAGTGATTACCAAAGGGCGTCACGACCCCTGTGTGGGTATTCGCGCAACGCCCATCGCTGAGGCGATGATGGCGATTACGTTGCTGGATCACTGGCTGCGTCATCGCGGCCAAAATAGTGAGGTGAGCGTTGATACGCCGCGTTTAACCCAGCGCTAGCGCAATACGGTGAGGTTTGCAGTTCACTGCTACACTCAAACAAAACAGTGCAGGAGCCGCCTATGAAGATTAACGTTGAATTTGATCTTACCCCGGACGAATTTCGCCAATCTCTGGGTCTGCCGGATGTCGAAGCTTTCCAGAAAAACCTGCTGGAAAATATCCAGCGGCAAATGGAGTCTGGGGTAGAGGGCTACGACCCCATGAGTCTTATGAGGCCCTTTCTCCAGCAGCCGATGATGCAGCAAGGGCTCTCGCAGGGACTATCTGAAGGACTGTCTCAAGGGCTAGCCAACTTCGGCACTTATCAGCAAATGATGCTGGATATGTTGCGCCAAGCGGGCAGCGCCAGCACTAATGCCACTAGTGCGTCCTCGTCTAACGGCAGTGCGGCTGAACAGGGTGGTAACACCAGCTCTAAAAGCAGTGCGGCGAGTTCCAGGGCGAGCAGTACTAATAATAGTAGTGCCAATAAAAGTACCAGTAGTGGTGGTAAGGCCAAGTCAACAGCGTCGTCGCGCTCCCGTTCCGGCTCAAGCACACGTTCAACATCCAAGCGCAGTGATTCATAAATCAGTAACGATAGACTGGCAAAAATAGATTGTGGGGAAGTGGATTGAAAGATCGCTAATGGCGATGTGAGAGAGGCAATGCGGAGACGTTTTGCAGCGTTACTGAATGCAGCTACTGAAAACAGTGTCGCTGTTGCAATGCAGCATGCCAGGGACTACTCTTTTTGCAGTGCAGCAAATCAAGGCAAGACAAGCTACATCACGATGAGTCACTCCAAGGCTCATGCCAAGGAACTAAACAGGAGCAGACACTATGCAAGACAATATGATGGACGCCTTCAACGCCCAAACTAAGCAAATGTTTGAGCCCATGCGTAAAATTAATTCGCTGATGCTCAACAACATGGAAAAAATGACCCAGTATCAGCTGGAAGCCATGAAGCGCTACAGCCAGATGGGTACAGAGCGCATTCGTAGCGCCACTGAAATTCAAGACGCAGAAAGCCTGCGTGATTTCGGCACCAAGCAAGCTGAAATGATGAACGAGCTTTCCCAGCAGATGCAGGAAGACGCGCGCGTCATGAGCGAAATGAGCCTGCAGTTTAAGTCTGAAATGGAAAAAATGTTCAGCGAAGCCGGTCAGCAAATGTCCGAGCAAGCCAAGGCGGCTACAAAAAGCGAGCAACCTGCCAAAGCCTCTAGTCAGTCATCGCGCAAAAGCTGATTAGTGACCTCATCGCGGCGCCCAAGGGCGCCGCGATGCATTTATAAGCTTTAATTTATATATGCTTACATAGCCAAAGTGGTCGGTGCGCCCGATGATAGGCGTAGGGAGAATGAGTATGCAGTCAGCGTGGCACAATCCGTTCCAGGCAATATCACAAGGGCTATCTGACAGCCTGTCTGAAGGGCTTTCTCAAGGACTGCCTGAAGGGTTATCCCCAGAGGAAATTGAAGCCTGGAATAACCAGCTTAAAGAGATTAGCGAACAGTACCAAGGATTGATGCAGGATCTGCTTTCCCGTATTGCGCCCAGTGAAGCCGCCGACTCAATTTACAGTGATATGCGTGAAAGCTTTGAAGCGGGTGCTCAGTCATTAATGCAAAACCCTACGCTGCTGTGGGAAACCCAGAACCGTTTGCTTCAAGACCAGTGGCTATTGTGGCAACAGGCCCTGCGTGGCATGGCTGGCGAGCAAATAACGCCGCTGATTACTCCGGCTAAAAGTGACCGTCGCTTCAAAGATGAAGCCTGGACTCAAAACCCCCACTATATGGCCATTATGCAGCAGTACTTACTGTTCTCGCAGATGGTGGAAGAGCTGGTTGAAAACTTAAGTGGGTTGGATGAAACCCAGAAGCGTAACTTGATGTTTTACGCGCGCCAGTTGGTCAACGCGATGGCGCCCACTAACTTTATAACTACCAATCCAGAGGTCATGCGCTGCACCATTGAAACCCGTGGTCAAAACCTAGTGGATGGTCTGGCCCGTCTACGTGAAGATTTAGGTAACTCTGGTGAAGGCATTAATGTCCGCATGACAGACCGCGCCGCCTTTGGCGTGGGCGAAAACATAGCGGTAACGCCCGGTTCAGTGGTGTATGAAAACGAACTGATTCAGTTGATCCAATACACGCCAACGACGGAAAAGACCTTTAAAACGCCATTGCTAATGGTGCCGCCGTGGATCAATAAGTACTACATTCTCGATCTGCGTGAAGATAATTCCATGGTGAAGTGGCTGGTGGATCAGGGCCATACGGTGTTCCTGATCTCCTGGCGTAATCCTGGCCCGGAGCAGCGCGATATTACCTGGGCCGATTATATGCAGATGGGGCCGATCAGCGCGATAGAAGCTATCGAGCAGGCCTGCGGCGAGAAGTCGGTTAATCTCCTCAGCTACTGTGTCGGCGGCACGTTAACGGCATCTACGGTAGCGTACCTCACCAGCACCCGCCGTGGGCGCAAAGTAAAGTCGGTGACCTATATGGCCACGCTGCAGGATTTTCGTGATCCTGGCGATATCGGCGTATTTCTCAATGAGCGGGTGGTTGAAGGGATCGAACAAACGCTAGAAGCGAAGGGCTACCTTGATGGCCGCTCGATGGCTTACACTTTCAATTTGTTGCGTGAGAATGATCTGTTTTGGTCGTTCTACATTAATAACTATTTGAAGGGCGAGACGCCTGCCGCCTTTGATCTACTCTACTGGAATACTGATGGTACCAATTTAACCGCAGGCACCCATGCCTGGTATTTACGCCATATGTATTTAGAGAACCGCTTGGTTGAGCCAGGTGGCATTGAGTTGGATGGCGTGAAAATTGATCTGCGCAAGGTGTCGGCGCCCAGCTATTTTATCTCCACCAAAGAAGACCACATCGCCAAATGGAACAGCACCTACTATGGGGCGTTGCTACCCAAGGGGCCGGTGACCTTTGTGCTCGGCGGCTCGGGGCATATCGCAGGTATCGTCAACCCGCCCCATAAGAACAAGTATAGCTACTGGACTAACGACACACTGCCCGAAAGCCATGAGGAGTGGCTTGCAGGTGCTACGGCTCAGGAAGGCTCCTGGTGGCCTCACTGGCAGGCATGGATGACCGACAATGGCTATGCCAATAGCGAAAAAATGGTGCCCGTGCGCCAACCAGGGGACGGTGAACTCAACATTATTGAGCCTGCGCCGGGCCGCTACGTGAAGATGACAATCCCCGAAGTGTTGGGGGAAATCCCGTCTTCTTCGTAATTGGCATAGGCGAATAGCCTAAGGTTTCGCGAGCTGAAACTCCCTCCCACTAAAAAGCCCGCTGACATTTTTGTCAGCGGGCTTTTCTTCGCCACTGTCAGTTTCGAATGAGATAGTCGAAAGCACCCAGCGATGCCTTGGCGCCTTCGCCCATGGCGATGATGATCTGCTTGTAGGGCACGGTAGTTACATCGCCTGCGGCGAAGACGCCGGGCACGGATGTCATACCGTGAGCATCGACGATGATCTCACCGCGGGGCGTCATTTCAATCGGAGAGCCTTTCAACCACTCGGTGTTAGGCACCAGACCAATCTGAACAAAAATGCCTTCCAGCGCGATGGATTTGCTCTCGTCGGACGTGCGGTCTTTATAGTTCAAGCCATTCACACGGCTGCCATCGCCCGTTACTTCGGTGGTTTGTGCGTTGAGGATAATATCGACGTTAGGCAGACTCTTGAGCTTTTTCTGCAGCACTGCGTCGGCACGCATCTCACCCATAAACTCTACGAGCGTGACATGGCCGACAATACCCGCCAGATCGATCGCCGCTTCAACGCCAGAGTTACCGCCGCCAATCACCGCTACCCGCTTACCTTTGAACAGCGGGCCGTCACAGTGAGGGCAGTAAGCCACCCCTTTGTTGCGGTACTGCTGTTCGCCGGGCACGTTCATTTCGCGCCAGCGGGCACCCGTCGCCAGTACCAGGGTTTTGCTCTTAAGCGTCGCACCCGACTCAAAGGTGACTCCGTGCAGCCCACCTTCCGCCTCGGCTGCTTTAAACGCCGTGGCAAGCTGCAGGTTCATGACATCGACTTCGTAATCTTTTACGTGCTCTTCAAGCGCGCTAACTAGCTTGGGGCCTTCGGTATGGGAAACGGAGATAAAGTTTTCAATTCCCATGGTGTCAGCCACCTGACCACCGAAACGCTCAGCGGCAATGCCGGTGTTAATGCCTTTGCGTGCTGAGTAAATGGCGGCCGCCGCGCCTGCCGGGCCACCACCAATGACGAGCGTATCGAAAGCGGCTTTCTCGTTGAGCTTTTTGGCATCGCGTTCGGCGGCACCAGTATCAACTTTGGCCAAAATCTGCTCAAGGGTCATACGGCCTTGATCGAACGGCTTACCGTTCAGATAGATGCTTGGTACTGACATGATTTCCCGCGACTCAACTTCGTCCTGAAACAGTGCCCCGTCAATAGCGACGTGACGAACGTTCGGGTTGAAGATAGCCATGAGGTTAAGCGCTTGAACCACGTCAGGGCAGTTCTGGCACGAGAGCGAGTAGTAAGTCTCGAAAAGCATCTCGCCGTCGAGGGCTTTGATTTGGTCGAGTAGCTCAGCAGACGTTTTAGGCGGATGACCGCCGACTTGCAGCAGTGCCAACACCAGCGACGTGAACTCGTGGCCCATGGGGATACCGGCAAACACCACGCCAGTTTCTTCACCCGGGCGGTTAATCGCAAATGATGGCGTGCGGTCGTCCTGGCCATCGCTGTGTAGGGTAATCTGATCGCTCAGGCTGCTGATGTCCTCAAGCAGGCCGAGTAGTTCTTGTGACTTGGCACCGTCATCGAGGGAGGCAACGATCTCGAACGGCTGAGTCACTTTTTCCAGATACGCTTTTAACTGGGATTTTAAATTGGCGTCCAGCATGACAGTAGCTTCCTCGCAAGTAACAGACGTATTAAATACACGCGTGTGACGGCACTAATCATTAATAATTTAAAACTGTTTTAAAACAGAACGCCCGGGCGAAACCCGGGCGTTGAACCTGCACGCTCTTGCGCCACGCAAATAAGAGCAAGCGCGTGAAAGCCGTAGGCGGTTTAGATTTTGCCTACAAGATCCAGTGAAGGTGCCAGCGTTTCTTCGCCTTCTTTCCATTTAGCCGGGCACACTTCGTTCGGGTTGGCACGAACGTATTGAGCGGCTTTCACTTTACGCAGCAGCTCTTCGGCGTTACGGCCGATATTGCCAGCGTTGATTTCGACAATTTGGATTTTACCGTCTGGGTCGACAACGAATGTGCCGCGCTCAGCAAGACCCGCTTCTTCAATCAACACTTCGAAGTTACGTGAAATCCGTAGCGTCGGATCGGCGATCATTGGGTACTGCAGCTTGCCGATGGTCTCTGAGCTGTCGTGCCATGCTTTGTGAGTGAAGTGGGTATCGGTCGAAACGCTGTAGATCTCAACGCCCAGCTTCTTGAACTCGGCATAGTGATCGGCCAAATCGCCCAGCTCAGTGGGGCAAACAAAGGTAAAATCGGCGGGGTAGAAGAAGAAAATAGACCACTGGCCTTGCAGATCAGCTTCACTTACGTCGACGAATTCGCCATTCAGGTAAGCAGTGGCTTTAAACGGTTTTACTTCAGTGTTGATCAAGGACATTCAGATAATCTCCAGTTGTCATGAGCGAAGGGTTTATAAAGTAGTGCTAATGCTAACGGCTAGCGACTAATGTCTAAAATTAAAAAAAGCCATCTAGCCAATAGCATTGCCCTATTGGCGTACCACAAGATCCTGTTTTACTAGCTACTTAATGGGGTCGGTAGGGCAAAATACAAGAATTTTTCACATTGGCTTGCGGTAGGCGTCACTGCACCGCAAAATTCGCACGGTCAGTAATATGGCCTACGCTATTGTTAGCCGCTGAGGGCTGTTGCCGGCAGCAGCAGGGCGCACTTGGTATGAAGACACTTGGCAAAACATTTGGCTGAATTGTTTAGTGAATGCTGAATTGTTTAATGACTAGTTGAGACAACAGGAGCAGTGATAATGGGGAACATCCACAAACTTTCCGCGGCCGTTGCGGCTATCTCATTCGCCGCAGCGGCTAGCGCTGCCCACGCTGAAGAGGTGCGGGTATTTAACTGGTCAGACTACATTGCCCCGGAAACGCTGGAAAAATTCACCGAGCGTACCGGCATTGAAGTGACTTATGACGTTTATGACAGCAATGAAATTTTGGATGCCGCACTGCTCGCCGGGCGTTCCGGCTACGATGTGGTGGTACCTTCTACCTACTATTTTACCCGCCAAGTGAAAGCCGGTGTTTTTCAGCCGCTCAACCATGAGTTACTAACCAATTTAGACAATCTCAACCCCGAGCTGATGGCCAACCTGGAAACTATCGACGCCGGTAGCGAATACTCGGTTCCCTATATGTGGGGCACCAATGGAATCGGCTATAACGTTGACCGGGTAAAAGAAATTCTGGGTGATGACGCGCCGGTAGATAGTTGGGCACTGCTGTTTGATCCTGAAATAACCGCTGCATTGAGCGAAGCGGGCTGCGGCTTGTCGATGCTGGACTCTGCCGATGAAATGCTCTCGCCCGCCATGGCGTACCTGGGGTTTGATCCCCTGAGTGAAAATCTGGACGATATTGAAGCGGCTGGCGAACTGATCGCCGACGTTCGCGACGACATGACTTATTTTCACTCTTCCCGCTATGTGTCCGATCTGGCGAATGGCGATATCTGCGTGGCCGCTGGTTACTCGGGTGATGTTTTCCAGGCCGCCGATCGTGCTGAAGAAGCAGGGCGAGATTTCACCATCGCCTATAGCATTCCTAAAGAAGGCGCCGCGCTCTGGTTCGACATGATGGCAGTACCCGCCGATGCGCCTAATACTGAAAACGCTCACGCCTTTATCAACTTTATTCTTGACCCGGAAATCGCTGCTGAAATTACCGAGTACGTGCGTTATGCCAATCCTAACGCGGCGGCCGATGAGTACCTCTCTGATGAAATCATCAATGACCCGGCTATTTACCCAGAAACCGAGGTCATGCAAAACCTATACGTACAGGCTGAAAAGCCTCAAGATGTGCTGCGTGCCCGTACGCGCATTTGGAACCGCGTAAAGTCTGGTCGTTAAACCGACATTTATCCGACGGCGAGCCTGGAGTTAATTCTCTATGGCTCGCTGCTCGTCTTTTTTAATGCCCGGATTGCCGGGCCTTTTGATGGGAGTGGCGAATGGTCACTACGCCCCTGTCGAACGAGCCTTCATCTGCTTCGCCAATCACTCCTTCTTCGTCGCGCCCCCAGGGTAAAACCCCGCGGTTTGCTGAAGATGTGGTGCTGGAAGTAAAACGCTTAAGCAAGCGGTTTGATGATGCGCTGGCGGTGGATGATGTCAATTTGCAGGTTAAGCGCGGAGAAATTTTCGCGCTATTGGGTGGTTCCGGGTCAGGTAAATCAACCCTGCTGAGGATGTTGGCGGGGTTTGAAACTCCTTCTGAGGGCCGTATTTTATTAGACGGTGAAAATATCACCGCTATGCCTCCGCACAAGCGGCCTATCAATATGATGTTCCAGTCCTATGCGCTATTTCCGCATATGACGGTGGCGCAGAATATTGCCTTTGGTTTAAAGCAGGATAAGCTCCCCAAAGCGGATATCGACGCTCGCGTCGCGCAAATGTTGAAGCTGGTGCATATGGAGCGCTTTGCCAAGCGCAAACCGCATCAACTTTCTGGCGGTCAGCGCCAGCGTGTAGCACTGGCGCGTTCGCTGGCCAAGCGGCCCAAACTGTTACTGTTAGACGAGCCCATGGGCGCACTGGATAAAAAACTGCGCACTGAAATGCAGCTAGAGGTAGTGGAGATCATCGAGCAGGTGGGTGTTACCTGCATTATGGTCACTCACGACCAGGAAGAGGCCATGACCATGGCCGACCGCGTGGCGATCATGGCCGATGGCTGGATCGAACAAATAGGCTCGCCGATCGATATTTATGAAAGCCCGGTGAGCCGCATGGTGGCGGAATTTGTCGGTACGGTGAATCTGTTTGAAGGAGAGATTAGCGAAGATGCTGCTGACCACTGCCGCATCGTCGCTCCCGCGCTCGAGCGGCCCATTTATATTGACCACGGTATTACCACCCAGGCGTCGAATCGGTGGGTTTGGGTCGCGCTGCGCCCTGAAAAAATCTGGCTAACCCGCGAGAAACCCACAACAGAATATAACTGGGCAGAAGGCAAGGTGGATGATATTGCCTATTTAGGCGGTTTCTCGCTCTACTACGTGCGCACCCAGTCGGGCCAGATCATTAAAGTCAGTATGGCCAATACCGAGCGTCGCGGTGATCGACCCACCTGGGAAGACAGTGTGTATGTCTACTGGGAAGATCACAGTACGATTGTTTTGAACCGCTAGCGTCTTGAGCTGCTAACGTTTTGAATTGCGATAGTGGCGCATTCCTTACCGCGAGGAGACTGCCTTTAATGAAGTTATCTCGTTCTTCAGCACTGCTCAAACGCTTGCAGCTGGGGCGCCGAGCAGTGATCGCGTTTCCGCTCGTGTGGCTGATGCTGTTTTTTTTACTGCCCTTTGCGCTGGTGCTCAAAATCAGCCTCTCCGAAGCGGCGATTGCGATTCCGCCCTATGGCCCGCTGCTTGAGTACGCCGATCAGACGCTGCATGTCTTTCTTAATCTGGGCAATTATCTCTTTCTGCTCTCAGATTCGTTGTATATCGCCGCCTATTGGGGCTCAGTGAAAACGGCGTTTATTGCCACGCTGGCCTGTTTGTTGCTCGGTTACCCGATGGCGTATGCCATGGCCCGAGCCCCAGCACGCTGGCAACTGCTGTTACTGCTGCTGGTCATGTTGCCGTCATGGACGTCGTTTTTGATTCGTGTCTATGCCTGGATAGGAATTCTAAGCAACAGTGGGTTAATCAATAACCTGTTGATCGGGATTGGCCTGATTGATTCGCCGCTGCGCATGATGAATACCCAGTTTTCAGTAACTATTGGCATTGTTTATGCCTACTTGCCGTTCATGGTGCTGCCGCTATATGCCCACTTAACGCGCATGGATAACTCGTTGTTAGAGGCCGCTGCAGATCTTGGCTCGCGCAAGTTCAATACCTTTATCAAAGTCACCTTGCCGCTCTCTACGGGCGGCATTGTGGCCGGTTCGATGCTGGTGTTTATACCTGCGGTAGGGGAGTTTGTGATTCCTGAACTGCTGGGCGGCCCTGATACGCTAATGATCGGCAAAGTGCTGTGGGAAGAGTTCTTTCTCAACCGCGACTGGCCCGTGGCGTCGGCGCTGGCCATGGTGATGCTACTGCTATTACTGGTGCCGATAGTCTGGTTTCATCGTTACCAGTCCAAGGAGCTTGAATAATGAGCATGCGACGGCCGAGCTTCTCAACGGTCATGCTGGTGCTTGGTCTGCTGTTTCTTTACCTACCGATGTTTGTGCTGGTGGTGTATTCGTTTAACGCATCGAAGCTGGTGACGGTGTGGGCGGGGTTTTCCACCCAGTGGTACGGCGAGCTGTTTCGAGATCAGCAGATTTTGTCGGCGGTATGGACGAGCCTGCGCATCGCGTTTTTCGCGGCCAGCATGGCGGTTTGCCTGGGCACCGTGGCAGCCTTTGTAATGACACGCTATGGTCACTTCCGGGGCAAAACGGCGCTGTCGAGTATGGTCACAGCGCCGCTGGTGATGCCCGAAGTCATCACCGGTCTTTCGCTGCTGTTGCTATTTGTGCAGATGGCGCAGATTACCGGCTGGCCAGCCGACCGGGGTATGGCAACCATTTGGATTGCTCACACCACCTTTTGCAGTGCCTATGTGGCGGTCGTGGTGGCTGCGCGGCTGCGGGAAGTGGATCACTCCATTGAAGAGGCCGCCATGGATTTGGGTTCACCTCCAGTGAAAACCTTTTTTTCTATCACGCTGCCGATCATTACCCCCGCGCTGGCTGCAGGCTGGCTGCTGGCGTTTACCCTCTCCCTGGATGACCTGGTGATCGCCAGCTTTGTTTCCGGGCCAGGGGCCAATACGCTGCCGATGGTGGTGTTTTCTTCGGTGCGTATGGGGGTGTCGCCGAAGATTAATGCGCTTGCTACATTGATCATCCTAACGGTATCGCTGGCGACACTGTTGGCGTGGTTTCTTATGCGACGTAATGAGACCCGGCGGAAGGCTGCTCTACGAGAAGTTTAAATCAAACTATAGAACGTCGTCGTCGCGCCCGGCGACGACGCTATCGAGTTCTCCGGTCACCGGTGAGACGATGATCTGTAGCTGGATGGGCGCGCAGCATTGATGGCAATCCTCCCAGGTATCATGGCTGCCCTGTGACGTATCAATCAAGAAGGTCAGCGGCGAATCGCAGTAGGGGCAGTGGAAGTCATAATTGACCAGGGCGTCGTCTTGCATTGTTGGCTACCTTGTATAGCGGATGCGCTAAATCAGTTTCTTACCCAATGAGTGTAGCAGTGTGGTCGTCGGGTAGGGCATCGTAGGATTGAATCAGGTAGGATATCCCAGGATTTAAGTTCCCAAAGCAACGCAGCGAGAGTAGCGATGATGTTACGTAACATGGCAGTAGCGGCCCTAGTGGCCTTTCCGATGGTCGCGTTGGCTGAAACCCCCAATGTCACCGCTGGTGAGTGGGAGTTTGTGAGCAAAACCAGCGTCACCGGCGAAATGGAAATTCCGGATCAAACGGAAACCGAGCGCCAGTGTATTAGTCAGGAAGAGCTTGAGGGAGCTGAATTTGGCTTCATCGAGGAAGAAGAAGGCTGCGAGCTGCTCGACCAGGAGCTCAATGCGGACGGTCTAAGCTACAGCATGGTGTGTCGCGCTGAGGGTGGCGAAGCTACCATCGATGGCGAAATGCGTTTTATGGGCGAGCGTATCGAAGGCAGCGTCGATATCCTTACCCAGTCCCCCATGGGTGAGCTGAGCATGAATACCGTGATTGAAGGCGAGTATCTTGGCGAGTGTGAGTAATCGCTAGCTCTCTTTTCAAAGGGTGCCAACAGGCACCCTTTTTCATTGAGGTCGTCATTGCGAGGAGCGCAGCGACGCGGCAATCTCAAGCGTGCGGTGGCCTCTAAAAACCAGATTGCTTCGCTGCGTTGGCAATGACATCAGTCAGATGGTGCATTAGCAATTTCCTCCTCTAATCGCCTTTTCACTGCCCCGGGCGAACCGGTGTGGCGCGCCAGCAAGTCGTAAGCCACAGGCACCACAAACAGCGTAAACAGCGTGGCCGAGCCGACCCCCGCCATAATCACGGTGCCGATAACCAAGCGAGACTCAGACCCCGGCCCTGTCGAGACAATCAGCGGAATGGCGCCGGCCATGGTGGTCACGGCGGTCATTAAGATAGGTCTTAAACGCGTTACAGAGGCTTCAATCAACGCCGAACGGAAGGCTTTACCCTCATCGCGCAACTGATTGGCAAACTCGACAATCAAAATGCCGTTTTTCGCCGCCAGGCCAATTAGCAGCACCAAGCCTACTTGGCTGTAGATATTAAGCGATTGACCGCTTAGCAGCAGGGCGAGCAAAGCGCCGCTCATTGCGAGCGGCACCGTAAGCATTATCACAAAGGGGTGAATCAGACTTTCGAACTGCGCTGCTAACACCAAAAAGACCACAAGCGCGCCCAGTATTAGCAGGAAGGCGGTGGCGCCACTGGCTTGCTGGAAGTCCCTTGAGGCGCCTGCCACATTGGTTTGCGCCTCTTCCGGCAGTAGCTCCGCGGCGCTCTGCTCTAAATAGGTCAAAGCTTCGCCAAGGGGGTAGCCATCCGCCAGGTTGGCTTCAATGGTAATCGCCCGTATACGGTCAAAGCGGTTCAAAGTGCTGGCGCCAGCAAAGTCGGAGAGGGTGACCAAACTGGCCAGAGGGATCAGCTCACCTGTGCGAGCGGATCGAACCTGAATGTTATCCAACGCCCTCGGGCTGTTTTGACTGCCGCGGTCACCTTCCAAAATGACGTCGTACTCTTCACCATCATCAACATAGCGAGTGACGTTACGGCCACCTAACAGCACTTCAAGCGTTCTGCCGATCTCGGTAACCGTAACGCCTAGCGAAGCGGCACGCTCGTAGTCAATATCGACTCTTAGCTGCGGCTGGGTTTCGTTGTAGTTGCTCTCTAGTGCCATCAAGCGCGGGTTGTTTTCACGCACATGATCGATCAGCGTATCGCGCCAGCGGGCAAGCTCTTCGTAAGTCCCGCCGCCCAGCACAAACTGCACCGGCTTCTGGGTACGCTGCCCAAACCCCTGGCGCATCACCGGGAAGGCTTGTACCCCCGGCAACGTACGCAGCTTTTCGCGTACTTCGCCCATGATCTCCCAGGCACTGCGTCGACTGCCCCAGTCGGCCATATTGACGATAATAAAGCCGCTATTGAAATTCTCTATGTTGCCGTAGCCACGGGGGGCGCGAACGACTACGCGCTCCAACTCACCGCTCTCCACCAGTGGCGTCATCCGCGCTTCGATCTCATCCATATAATCCATCATGTAGTCGAAGGTGGCGCCTTCAGGGCCATTCACTAATACGATAAAGTTACCGCGATCCTCTTGAGGCGTGTATTCGTTGGGCAGTACCGTGGCCAGCCAGGCGGTGGCGCCAATCAATAATACAAACGCCGCGACCACCAGCCAACGCATTTTGAGCATCCATTCTAACGTGGCCTGGTAGCGGCGTTGTGTGCCGCTGAGCAACCACTGCACGGCTTTGCCAATCCGGCTGTCGTGCATACTAGGCTTAAGAATTTTAGACGCCATCATCGGCGTAAGCGTCAGTGCCAGCAGCGTAGAGACTACGACCGCGGCGGCCATGGTCAGCGCGAACTCGGAAAATAGTCGGCCAATATCGCCTTGCAACATACTGAGTGGCAAGAAAACCGCCACCAACACCAGAGTGGTGGCAATGACTGCAAAGGCGATTTGCCGGGTTCCGCGAAAGGCGGCGACTAGCGGTGTCTCGCCGTAGTCGTGCATACGTCGGTTAATATTTTCAAGCACAACGATGGCATCATCGACAATCAGACCGATCGCCAGCACCAGCGCCAGCAGAGTTAGCAGGTTAATTGAGAAATTCATCGCTGCCAGAGCAGTAAAGGCGCCAATAACGGCAATCGGAACGGTCACCGCGGGTACCAGGGTGGTGCGCAAATTGCCCAAAAACATAAAGATCACCACCACCACCAAGCCCATGGCGATAAACAGCGTCATAACGACCTGCTCAATCGCCCCGGAGACGAACAGCGAGGCGTCGTAGTTCAGGCTCAGTGACATCCCTTCAGGCAGGGTACCTTGTAGGCGTTCAAGTTCGACCTGAACGGCTTCAGAGAGCTCTATCACATTGGCCGTCGACTGCATGATCATACCTAGGCCGACCATGGGGATGCCGTTAGAGCGGAAGACAGAACGATCCTCCACCGCGCCGACCTCTACTCTTGCTACGTCAGCAAGGCGCACCAGATAGCCGTTTTCCTCCTGGTTTTGAGGAGAGCTGAGGGCGAGGCGCTGAAAATCTTCGGCACTGGCAAAACTACGGGGGAGGCGGACAATAAACTGCCGATCCTTGGATTCAAGCGAGCCTGCCGGTAGCTCTACGTTCTCTGCCCGCAGTGCGTCTTCGATATCGCTAACGGTGAGTCCCCGTGCGGCCAAGGCATTGCGATCCAGCCACACGCGCATGGCGTAGTCACTGCCGCCGCCGACACGCACCCGTGCTACCCCTGGCTGAACGGAGAGGCTGTCGACCAAAAAGCGGTTAGCGTAGTCGGTTAGCTCAGTAATGGAATAGTCGTTTCCGGAAAGGCTTAACCAAACCACCACTTCTTCGCTGCTATCGGCTTTGGTGACCTCTGGGTTGTCAGCGTCGTCGGGTAGGTTGCGCAGCGCACCGGAGATGCGGTCGCGAATATCATTGGCGGCGGCATTGATATCCATATCAATGCCAAATTCGATCTCGATCTGAGAGCGACCATCCTCGCTTTGCGAGGTAATCAGCTCAATGCCTTCAACGCCAGCAATGCGGTCTTCTAATACTTGGGTAATCCGTGTTTCGACGACGCTGGCCGAGGCTCCGGGGTAGCGGGTATCGATGGTGACCACTGGCGGGTCGATGGTGGGGTACTCTTGCAGCGGCAGACGATTGAGTGCCAGCAGGCCAAAGGCAATAATCAGCGCCGCGATTACCATCGCCAATACCGGCCGCTGAACAGAGATATCCGATAAACGCATTAGCGGTCGGCCTCCAACAGCGCTCGTATACCGGTCTCGTCATCGGCGATCCCGATTAACCTGGCTTCTTGCCCGTCACGGGCCAGCTGTAGGCCATGAAAGACAATTAAATCGTTGGCGGCGAGTCCCTCGAGAATTTCCACCTCGCCATTGCGGCGCTCGCCTATCACCACTTCACGCCGTGCCAAGCGTGTGCTGCCTCCACTCTGTTCAATTAACATCACGAAGTGACGGTCACCGCTAGGCTCAATGGCCGCCTCAGGGATAACAACCGTATCGCGTACGTGCTGTTGAACGATCACTTCCATCAGCATGCCAGGCCGCAAGCGGCCATCGGTATTCTCGAGATCAGCGCGGACGCTTACGCTGCGCGTGACTGGATCCACCCGTGTGCCGATGGTGGCAATTTCACCGCTAAAGAGGGCGTCAGGGTAGGCGGCAGTTGTGGCATTGAGCATCAAGCCTGGTGAGAGGCGGTCGAGAAATACTTCGGGGACGCTGAAATCTAGCTGCATAACATCCAATTTATCGAGCGTCACCAGATCCATGCCTGGAGTGACCAGGGCGCCAACACTGATATTGCGAAAGCCGACACGGCCACTAAAGGGGGCTTTTATCTGGTAATTGGCCAACTCCGCTTCAATCGCTTGAATATCGGCATCTGCCTGGCGCAGCCGTGATTGGCTATCTTCTACATCGGCCCGAGCCGCCAGGTTGCGCTCTTGCAACTGGGAAGCGCGATTTGACGCATTACGCCGCTCTTCGCGAAGTGCCTGGGACGCCCTCAGCTGCGCCTGCTCCTCGGCATCCTCCAGACGAATAAGCAACTGGCCTTCTTCGACCTGTTCGCCGTCACGGAAATTGATCTCGGCAACGATATCCGTGACGGTAGCCGATAGTGTGACGCTCTCATCGGCACGGAGGGTGCCCAAGGCTTCTATTGGATCCGACCAGGTAGTCATGATCGCCCGGGTGCCTATGACTGACGGCGCCGATTGGGCGAGCGCTACGCTGGAAAGCAGAAGAGTGAGAGGCACGAGTGCGAGTTGCAACAGCCGTCGTTGATGAAAGGGCAAAAGCATAGTGTTCTCAGCGTTAGATAATATTTATACAGTTATTGTATATGGTAATTGTATCCGCATAATAATTTTTAAGTGCGACCCTGTTAGAATGCCTGCCTTTTACGACGGGAGTCGCTCTCAATATGAGCTGTCCATTATGATCTATGACGTTGTCATCATCGGTGCTGGCGCCGCAGGCTTAATGTGCGCAGCGCAAGCGGGCTATGCCGGAAAGCGGGTCTTAGTGCTTGATCATGCTAACAAAGCGGGCAAGAAGATTCTCATGTCCGGGGGTGGCCGCTGCAACTTTACCAATCTTGGCACAACGCCACAGCACTTTTACTCTTCAAACCCTTACTTTTGTATTTCGGCGCTCAAACGTTACCGCCCTGAGCACTTTGTTGAGCTGGTCGAGCGCCATGGCGTTGAACATGTTGAGAAAACGCCGGGTCAGCTATTCTGTGCAACCTCGGCTAAAGATATTGTCCATACGTTACTAACCGAGTGTGAGTGGGCTGGGGCTGAAATCAGGCTCAGCACCCAGGTTACCCGCGTGGAGCAACAGGGCAGTGCCATGCGTCTAACGACTTCGATAGGTAAAATCGATGCCGGGGTGGTCGTCATCGCGAGCGGTGGGCTTTCCATTCCGAGCATGGGCGCGACGGGTTTTGGCTACGACATTGCCCGTCAATTTGGTCTAGAGGTATTCGCTACGCGACCCGGGCTGGTGCCCTTTACCTTAAGCGATAGCTGGAAAGCGCGCGCAGCTGAGCTCTCTGGTTTGAGCGTGCCAGTGGCTGTTAGTGCTGGCAGTCGCCGCTTTGTGGAACCCATGCTGTTTACCCACCGCGGCTTGTCTGGGCCGGCGATGCTGCAGATATCCAGCGTTTGGCAGCCAGGGGAGAGCATTAGTATCGATCTACTGCCCAATGAAAACGTGGCGGAATCCCTACGTGAGGCACGCCAAGAAACGCCTAAGCGTCAGCTCTCGACTTGGCTTGGCGAACGCTTTCCGAAACGCTTTGCGCAAGCACTGCTGGAGTGGTACCCCGACCATGACTTGGCGCGGCCCCTGGCCCAGTATGCTAATGCCGCATTGGATGAGTGGGCGCAAAGACTCAACGCTTGGCAACTGAAACCAGCAGGAACAGAAGGTTGGCGTACCGCAGAGGTAACCATGGGCGGGGTCAATACCGACGCGATTTCGTCCAAAACCTTTGAGGTTAAAGGCTTACCACAGTTGCGCTTTATCGGAGAAGTATTAGATGTAACGGGAGAGCTAGGCGGGTATAACTTTCAGTGGGCGTGGGCGAGTGGCGTAGCCTGCGGGCAGGCTGTTTAATAAGCTGATCAAAGATTTGCAAGTGCCGTAAACCGATACACTGGCTGTATTAAGCCTCTTGTGTTTTGGCGATGGGTTCAAGTTTAGGGGCTGTTGACGTTTCGCTTATGGCAGCGCTGAAAAGTCAACAGAGCCTAGGGCAATGCTGCCAAGAGGTCGGCTGGTAGGTCGATCAGGCGCTTCCTTACAAGTGCCGAAACAGACTAGGATCTAATCCAGCTTTTTGAATTCGATAGGCTAGCTTAGCTCTCGTTACGCCTAGTTCTCTGGCGGCCTTCGACACGTTGCCATCTGTTTTATAAAGTGCATTTGACAAAATTTCTGCCTCACTTCTCCGGTGACATTTAGCGCTCTTCTGCGTATCGTCAAGCTTACCCCGGCCCAATAGATCAGGCCCACTTGTGCCAGCCTCCAGTTCCCCTGTGGGATCAATATTGAGACCTGACTGACCAGGGGGGTTGAGTTTTGTGGCAAAGCCAACGTCATCAAACATATGAAACACATTGAGCGATTCAGAATCTAGCGCGTTAATCACGCCACGTTCTATTAAATTCTGCAGCTCGCGAATATTTCCAGGGTAACTATAGTCTAAAAGTGCTTCACTAGCCTTTCGGGTGAGTCCTGGAATATTTTTTTTATAAACGTTTGAGTAGCGGTATAAAAAATGTTCGATCAATAAGGGGATATCATCCTGGCGTTCTCTAAGAGGGGGAAGGCGAATAGGAAAAACATTTAAGCGGTAATAAAGATCCTCTCTGAATAGTCCATTCTGCACTTCCTTGAAAAGATCTTTATTTGAGGCGGCAACAACCCTGACGTTAACTTGGATAGGGTGTGCTCCACCGACTCTTTCTATTTCGCCATTCTGCAGGGTGCGCAGAAGCTTACCTTGTGCCTCATAACTTAATGATGGAATTTCATCAAGAAATAGTGTGCCCCCATTGGCTCGTTCGAACCGACCCGGTCGACTTTTTTCTGCACCTGTAAACGCACCTTTCTCTACGCCAAACAGCTCTGCCTCAACCAATGTGTCAGGGATTGCAGCACAGTTAAGGGCGATAAAGGGGCCGTTTGCCAAGTTGCTTTTGCGGTGAAGCTCGTTAGCAAACAAGTCTTTCCCAACACCGGATTCTCCATTGAACAGTACCGTGGCTGGCGTTGGCGCGACTCTTTCGATCTTCTGCAAAGCAATACTGACGGCTGCTGAAATACCCACGATCTTTTGGGTATCTATTTTCTCACGGATAGAGGCAGGAGATGACGCTGTCGTCACGCCAGGGGTTTGTCGAGACGACTTACGCGCTCTAGGCGCAAGGTATTCTCCTGGAGTGAGCCAGCTAAGGTCATGGGTACTGCCTATTTCTTGGTTTGTCATCTCACCTACGATTCGGCAGAAAGAGCCGCCGCAGCCAGCACACTCCAACTCACGATATATCACTCGCTTACCGTAGAAAGCACTGGCGTAGCCGCTGGCATAACCTAGCTGCATCCAGCAAACCGGTTCACGTGATAGGCCGTACGCATTTATATGTTCGGCGGCCTCGATTGAACCATGCCAAAGGAACTCGGCATTGAAAATACCGTTCGGGATGTCGTGGTCGCGTCGTACCGTTTCGACTTTAACCATCCCCATGACTGCATGTAACCGCTCCCCCGCGGTCAACGCACCAGCTTCATCGTTTAGTGGCCAATGTTTTCGTACAAAAGCTGCGTCGGCAGATCCAGCTGAAAAACCTACGCGCATCAGCAAGCTGCATGCTCTAGAAAAGCCTAGTGATTCAATGATTTCCCTGCGCAACACACCAAATGCATTAGCCCCAAGTAGCACCATGCGGCGATCATCGAACCAAATTTTTCCATCGTTAGGGGTAAGGCGCAGCCTCTCTGTCAAATCACGTAAAGTGGGTGGGTCTCCATCATCAAGGCCTATCTTACAAGAACTCGCTTGATTGGGTTGCGTTGTCATTTTCGAAAGCATCATTTTTTTTGTCATGTCTTTCTCATTTTTTTATTAAAAATATTAAATTAATTAAATACTGGCGAGTCTTGTTCAATCCTTCAGTTGTACTTTAGTCGTGTCTAGTCTCTTAACTTCCTTTGAATAATAAGAATTTTACTTGATTTTTTATACTAAGGTCTAGGTTTTGAGTAGTTGGCATAGCAATTGCTGAATAGTTCTCTGTAATACATCGTTTCCATAAATAAAGTGAGAACAATAATGGCTAATGCACCCGCTAGTAATGCTTATCGTATCGTAGAAGTTCCTGAACCAATGAAGGCAATGCAAGACCGATTTGGGCGTGAGGGAAGCTATGTAGGGCTCTCTGAGGTAGAAAGCCCATGGGTTCCTTTTGGTGATAATGCAGCTATACGGCATCTGGCCTTTGATGTAAGAAATAATGTTTATTGCAATATTTTATGGATTAAAAGCCCTGGTGTGATTGGTACCCATAAGCACCGAGGAATGGTATGGGCTGTAGGAATGGAGGGATCTTTCCGATATTTGGAATACGACTGGGTTTGCGGGCCTGGAGAGTTTATAACGGAAATGCCCGGACAGGCTCACACGTTAGTGACCGACGATGCTAATGGAATGAAA
The DNA here is from genome assembly GCF_014697095.1 of Vreelandella titanicae. NCBI lineage: Bacteria > Pseudomonadati > Pseudomonadota > Gammaproteobacteria > Oceanospirillales > Halomonadaceae > Vreelandella > Vreelandella titanicae. The sequence goes on from NZ_CP059082.1 coordinate 2,939,735, forward strand.
GCTCTATTTTGGATGCAGGGAGCTAACGAGTTCTTCGATGAGAAGGGGGAGTGGGCAGAAACGCTGGATGTTTTCTGGTTCATCAATCACTACGTCACTTACTGTGAAGAACACAATATCCCCATCAATGAGCAGTTATTTCTATGAGGTGGGGTATGCGTGTATTAGAGCAATTCAGCGTAGAAGGGCGTTCAGCCCTGATCACGGGGGGAGCCTCAGGTTTAGGACTTGCCTATGCCGAAGCGTTGGCAGAAAACGGCGCTAACGTGACACTAGCGGATATAAACATCGACGCAGCCGAATGTGAGGCACAAAGGCTCCGTGACGAAGGCTGCAAGGTTCATGCTGTCCAGCTAGATGTCGCTGATCGAATGCAGACCAGTCGAGCCTTCGAAGAACATGTCCGCCAGTTTGGCAACTTGGATATTGTTTTTGCTAATGCGGGGATCGATCCTGGGGCAGGGTTTTGGAACCCTTCAGGAGGGCGAAATAGAGATGGTCAGATTGACGTTTTAGATCCAGCCCGCTGGGATAGAACAATTTCTATTAATCTGACGGGGGTCTTTAATACTCTGCGAGTGGCAGCTAAATACATGAAGCCACGGCGTCGAGGATCAATTGTTGTCACGTCCTCCAATGCTGCCTTTATTACAGAGCCTGTGGTCGGGCTTGCTTACATGCCTGCAAAAGCGGGAGTGTCCCATTTAGTACGTCAAGTTGCCTTAGAGTTGGCAGAGTTCCGGATCCGGGTCAACACTATCGCGCCCGGCGGTTTCGTAACCAACATTGGTGGTGGCTGGTTGAAAGACGAAGCAGTTCGCCAGGCCTGGAACGCCAAGGTACCTCTAGGGGAAATCGCTGATCCTGAACAGATCAAGGCACTGGCGCTATACCTAGCCTCTGACGCCTCTTCCTATATGACCGGTGCTCAATTGGTTATTGACGGAGGCACTTCTCTTGGGAGGGTGGGCTGATGCGTGCTGCCGTCTTTCAGGGGTTACACCAGCCTTTAGATGTTTGCGAACTTCCAGACCCTACACCAGGAGACGATGAGGTTGTCATCCAGGTGAAACGATGTGGAATTTGTGGCTCCGATCTCCATATGACTGAGGATCCCATTTTCGGCATTTGTCCTGGCGATGTGCTGGGTCACGAATATGCAGGCGAGATAGTCGCTTTAGGTCGAAAAGTCAGTGATGTATCTATAGGAGATCTTGTATCCGTTATACCTTTCCGAAGTTGCGGTTATTGCGCTGCATGCCGTTCTGGGAATCCTGCTTGGTGTCTAGATATGGCGTTGGAGGGAGGGGGATATGGTGAATATGCCGTCACCGCTGCGCGCCAGTGCGTACCTCTTCCTCTCAATGCAAGCATGGACGACGGTGCAATTGTAGAGCCTTTAGCCGTTGCTCTCCATGGTCTCCAGCTATCCGGCATGAAACCTGGTGACCGTGTCCTCATCCTTGGTGCTGGGCCTATCGGGTTAGCTGTCGCTTTTTGGGCGCGCCGCTTTGGCGCTCAGACGGTTGTCATACAGGATATTACCCGATACCAAGAACAACGTGCCTATGACATGGGGGCGACCGGTTTTGTTTGTGATCCATATCAACCCATTAAAGCTGCAGAGCGGTCACTTGGAGGTTCAGCAGACATAGTATTCGAGTGTGCGGGCGTTCCTGGTCTCATTGCGCAAGCCATTGAGCAGGTTCGCACGCACGGTACGATTCTGCTTCTTGGTTTATGCACTAAGCCTGACAGCTTTATACCCTTTAGTGCTTTATCAAAGGAAATACGCCTTCAAAGTAAGCGCTCCATAAACCCCATCTACCCAAGCTAACGCGTGCTGATCACACTGACGATCTCTTTGGTTTTGGAGATCGTCATGAGCTGTGAACTTAACCCCACCCAGGCCTTTTGGCTTGGCCATCTTTACTGTGCCTCAGCGTTGAGCATACCGTTAAGTGATTACGCCGACTCACAGGCGTTACCCCTCACTGACCTGCTGACATGGGAGAAGCGCTTAAGCGTGCAAGGCTTGCCGGTACCACCACGCTGCCGTCCTGCCCGCTTTTTGTCGGTGGAGGTGGTGACATGATCCGTCCCGGCACCGATCTGACGGTGTACCTGTGCCGGGATCCCGTGGACATGCGTAAACAAATCGATGGCTTGGCCTTGCTGGTTCAGGAGGCCATGGACTTGAATCCGTTCGATCTGGCGCTCTTTGTGTTCGGCAATCGCCAACGCGATAAAGTGAAGCTGCTGTTCTGGGAACGTAACGGCTTTGTGGTGTGGTACAAGCGCTTGGAGCGCGAACGATTTAAATGGCCCACGCACCTGGAAGGCGACACGGTGACACTGACCGGCCAGGAACTAAATTGGCTGTTGGACGGGGTTAACTTGAAGGCCATGCAACCCCATAAAGCGTTGGATTTTCAGCAGGTTGGTTAGCTTTTTTGCTCCCGCTTCAGTGGCGTTTTTGATAGACTAGGCGATATGAAAAACGCCGATTCCTCCTCGCCAACGGTCTCCCAGCTTGAGCGCAAGCTAGCCGCTGCCGACGCTGAAAATGCGCGGCTGTTGGCGTTGATGGAGAAAAAGGAAGCCCAGTGGGAAGCCACCAAGCAATCGCTGTTTGAACAGTTCCGGTTGGCCCTGGAGCGCCAGTTCGGCCCTTCCACTGAGAAGTATCAGGTGGATCAGAAAGACTTGCTGATCAACGAAGCCGAAGTGGCGGTTGACGAGGAAGACGGCGCCACCGAGGCGACAGATAACGATGTCGTGGATGACACCACGGTCAAGCTCGCCACGCCGACGACACATCGAACCCGGGGTGGCCGGGTGGCGTTGCCGCCCGAACTTCCACGGGTTGAGGTGGTGCATGAACTCCCCGAAGAAGCTCGCCACTGTCAGGACGATGGCACCGCGCTAACGGTCATGGGTGAAGCGGTTAGCGAGGAACTTCACGTGGTGCCCGCACGGGTCGAGGTCATCCGTCATGTCCGGCGCAAGTATGCGTGCCGAACCTGCGAAGAGGGCGTTAAGATCGCCGCGGCACCCGCTAAGCTACTCCCCAAAAGCAATGCCAGCGCCACGCTGTTGGCGTATGTGGCGACCGCCAAGTACCAGGACGCCTTGCCGCTATATCGACAAAGCCAGCTCTTAGCCCGCCATGGGGCTGAGATCCCCCGTAATACCTTGGCCCGCTGGATGGTGCAGGCCGGTGAACGCATCATCCCGTTGATCGACACTTTGCGCCAACACCTCTTAAACGCCCCGCTGATCCACATGGACGAGACGACGCTCCAGGTGAATCAAGAAGCGGATCGTCACGCGAGTGCCACGTCCTACATGTGGGTACAGCGCGGTGGGCCGCCGGGCCAACAGGTCGTCTTGTTCGATTATGACGCTAGCCGTGCCGGGCGGGTACCTGTTCGCCTGCTGGGCGACTATGCGGGCCGCTTGATCACCGATGGCTATGAAGGCTACGCCGAGGTCGTGCGTCGTAATGGGATCACCCAGGCGGGCTGTTGGGCGCATGCCCGGCGCAAGTTCGTCGAGGCCCAGAAAGTGCAGCCCAAAGGCAAAACCGGTAAAGCCGACTGGGCGCTCAACCAGATCCGCAAGCTGTACGGCGTGGAAAAGCAGGCCAAGGCGCTTGAGCCCGACGCGCGCCATGCGCTGCGTGACCAGAAGAGCCGCCCGTTAATCGATCAACTTCGCACCTGGCTCGACAAGTCACTGGCCCAGGTGCTGCCCAAAAGCGCACTGGGGAAAGCCCTTCACTACCTGGATCATCAGTGGCCCCGGCTGACCCGTTTCCTGGACGATGGCCTTATCCCGCTGGACAACAATCTGGCAGAGAACGCCATCCGCCCGTTTGTGGTGGGACGCAAGAACTGGCTGTTCAGCCACACCCCGAGCGGTGCTCAGGCCAGCGCGGCGATCTACAGCCTGATCGAAACCGCCAAGGCCAATGGCCTCTCGCCTTACGACTACTTGCAGCACGTCTTCGCGACACTGCCCACCCTCAAAAACGATGACGAACTGAACACGCTGCTGCCCTGGCAGTGGAAAGAGACATTACCGGTCTGAACAATGACTGGCTAGATGTAGTTATTGGATCGTTTACCCTTCAAACTGCCGTTTTCTTCTCACGACGTGAATACGAAAGTGCGTTGGATATTCTCGATTCTGGCGTTGTAGAGCCTCGCCATTTAATCACCGAGACCGTGCCACTTAACAATGTGCCAACCGCATTTGAAGCGTTAAAAAAGCGCACCCATCAATGCAAGGTGTTAATAAGCCATGACTAACAATAATACAGCTACCCTGCCTAACACGCCCAATAACACTCGTTATCAAATCCTTTTAGTTACTCTATTGAGCCTTAACTTTGGCATTGTATTTTTTGACAGGAATGCACTTAACTTCCTGATGCCATTTGTTCAGCCAGAGTTGGCCTTGACAAACCTACAGATAGGCCTAACAGCCTCTGCGTTATCAGTCACCTGGGCAATATCTGGTTTAATATTTGGTGCAATGTCTGATCGAAGTGGCCGAAGAAAGATATTTTTGATCATGGCGACGATTGTGTTCTCTCTCTGCTCTTTTTTATCAGGTCTTGCCACCTCATTCTTATTGCTTCTCGGTGCTAGATTGCTTATGGGTGTTGCAGAAGGCCCTATCCTGCCTATATCGCAATCAGTAACGGCAATAGAAGTTACTCCTGAAAGGCGGGGCATTGCTATGGGGATCATGCAGAACTTCGGGTCAAATTTATTGGGTTCTTTTGCTGCGCCGGTTGTCCTTGTGGCTGTTGCTTCTGCTTTTGGCTGGCGAGAGGCGTTTTTCCTTGCAGGGCTTCCAGGTCTTCTAGCCGCTGGACTCCTCTGGTGGTTAATGCGTGAACCGACAGCATCTTCAGTACCTATCGCAACGGGTGTGAATCAGTCCTGTCAGCGCCCAAGTCTCAAAGAGGTCTTCGCTCATCGAAATATGCTGCTATGTTCGCTTATTGCGGTGTTATTGATTGGATACTTAGTAACTTGCTGGTCTTTCATGCCAATTTACCTAACCAGTGTACGTGGTTATTCTGCTGAAACCATGGGGTGGCTGATGGGAACTTTAGGCATCTCGGCAGCGGTCGGAAGCTTCGTCGTCAGCGGTATCTCTGACAAAATTGGTCGTAAGCCAGTAATGGTAATTACCCCATTTATGGGGCTCATCCTCACCTTAAGCGCCATGTATTTTGATGGCTCGGCTATTATTCTGGCAGTGTTGTTTTTCTTTGGTTGGGCATTGAACGGCATCTTTCCGCTTTTTATGGCCACCGTTCCCTCTGAAACCGTCGATTCGCGCCATATTGCAACAGCCCTGGGTTTTGTAATGGGTATTGGTGAGATATTGGGAGGTGGGGTTCTACCGGCGCTAGCAGGCGCTGCGGCAGATAGTGTTGGCCAATCCGCACCGTTGTGGTTAATGAGCGCTATTTGTGTGATTGCTGGAGTCCTGGCTTTGGGGCTCAAAGAGACCGCACCAGCAGTTCTGGTTAAGCGTGCTCAGGCGCCTGATGTTTCGGCATCTTTCAGCAGTTAGTCGCTAAATACCGATAATCACACAAGAAGCTCAGCTTTCGGGCCAAATGTGTCGGGTATAAAGCGAATAGCGAGCTATTTAACGAAAGTGATCAAATTAAGTTGGCCGACAGGCCAGAATTTTTCACTGAGTGGCCGCCTTAAACGATGTTTGGCTAATCTCCGCTCGCTGGCTTCTAAGGTACAGTCAGCGAGCCGCACAGCCGTCCAAATTAACTAGCCACTTTGGCTAATAATTTAAGTTTTTTGAGTAGCATATAGCCCGCAAGGACTTTTCTGCCTGCCGCCATTGCTCCACCTGGGTGGCGCATCAGCTTGAATGCAGCAAAGCCGCCAATGGCGTAAAGCGGCAGCTTGAAGCTTTGCCAGTTTCTATCCAGTGGTGAGGCGGCTTGCTGTAAAAATTCGCTATCGACCAAAATATCCACGCGCTGCTGCTCTAGCTCGGCTAACAAAAGCGCTTTGCGTTCAGCGCGGCTGAGCGGTTTGGTTGGTGGCTTAGCGGTGTCTGCGGATGGTTTCATCACTTGGCTCCTCAAGCAGTGCTCGATCAGCAGCAAGCTGTTTGAGTGTTTCTTTTAACAGAGAGTGTTGCTTGGACTGGCGAATCGCAATAACCGCGAGTAGCAAACTGGCGCCGATCAGCACACCTGCACTGATGGCAATGGCGGTTAAGCGATAGGTATCCCAGAATATAACCACTACCAGTGCCGTCAAAGTGGCAATACCCAACAAGAGCAGCAGTAAGCTAGCTCCTGCCAGAAGAAGTAGAACCAGTAAGCGAGCACGCTCCTCTTCTAACTCAAACACCGCCAAACGCAGGCGGGTTTCGCTATTCGCAATCAGCGATTTCAGCAAGCGTTTGGCGGCAGAGAAGACGCGTTGGGTGGGGCCCAAAGCCATTAGCGACGACCGAGCAGCATACCCACAACCATACCTACTGCGGCACCAATGCCAATACTTGTCCAGGGGTTTTCATGGACGTAGCGATCACACGCATCGGCCTGATGAGTCAGCGAGTCGCGGGTTTCGTCATAAATACGCTCGCCACGAGCTTCAAGACGTGCACGAGTGTCTTTCAAACGACGTTCGGCGCGAGTACGTAGATCGTTCATCTCTCCGCTGGCATCTTTAGCGGTCGCATTGACCAGCTCTTCAACGGTTTCACTCAAGTGGCGCAGATCATCTTTGAGTTGATCGGCTTGAGTAGAGTAGGTGGGTTGACGTTTAGCCATGGAGTCTTCCTTTGACGAGTGAATGATTGGGCTACTAACTATTAGTTACTGTATTTTTGCTGCTGACTACAAGCATAGCAGTCAGCTAGTAACAGACAAGCAAATGCGTCTATCGGTTCAGCCCTGTCGCACTAAATAAGGGATTTAAACTAAACCCAAGGCTCAAGCGGTGCACGCGATGATCATAATCGATCATGCTTTCACCATATCCGTAGTAGTACTGTACATGCGCTCGCAAGCTGTTGAAAGCGGGCCAGCTGTAATCAATCTGGGTGCCGATATTGCCAGCGCTGGGATTGCCGCGTAACTGACCGCTCACTTCATGGTTATTATTGAGACGCTTGGCGAGGCGAATATCGCCGTATCCCATGTAGCGTTCGATATCCGGGTTGTCGTCATCCTCTGAGGATTCCGGTACCCGCCAGTGGGGTGCCAGGGTGAACGCCCAGTCGCCGCGCTGGAAGGTGCTTTCAAGGTATACCCGGTTCCAACTGCGCGAGAGAGGATCTGAGCGACCATTAGACTGGTGATTGAGAGATACTCGGTTGCGGGTATTCACCCAGCCAAGCGCTTCCCAGGCATTGTCAAAGTCGATAAACACTTCCGGCTCGTAGTTGGTTTCCCTAAAGGGTGATGAGGCGTCGGTATTATAAGCCTGCCACCAACTGCGCTGGGTGTAGCCAAAGTAGACGTCGCCGTAGTTACCGAATACCTGTTCAGCCAGATTAACCTTGGCACTGAACTGGAATTTTAACTCCACGCGATCTGCGGGGGTGCCGTTAGCCACCGTGCGGAAACTTTCACGATTTTGGTTAGCATTGTAACTAACAGGGAACAGATAGTTGGTGCGGTGGGTGGTGATTGAAAACGGATTCCGGGTTGATTCCTGCTCAAGTTCACGGCGATCGCTTAAATCTTCCCTTGCAGCCTCTTCAGGCAACTGTTCAAACGGTATGTCTAGCGCGGCGTCTTCGGGGTTTTCTATCTGCTGCAACTGTTGATGCAGATCATACAGTTCAGCATTGAGGGCACGGATACGCGCCTCAATCTCTTGCTGAGACTCGGCAACGGCATTCACACTAAACGTAGCAAGGCTCAGCAGAACAATAAGTTTCGTCAACGGCAATTTTCGGGTGACCATCAAGGTGACTCGCAAAATGAAGGAATAAGTAAACGCCAAGCTTGTTTCTATCACGCCGCCTGTGGAAGTCAACACCTCTGATTGCGCTGACCATCAGAACGCCTGACAATAACCTCATTCTCCGTCTCTGCGGAGCATTTGATGTCAGCGAGGCTCTAAGTAACGTGTTGATACGTAACGTGGTGAGATGCGCCTGTAAGTGGAGTATAACCTGTTTGTTGCTGCTGCTTGTCATGAGCAGTGTCGCTATTAATCCAGCCTACGCTGCGCTTCAGACCAATATGCTGGAGCGGGTGCCCGAGCAGACTGAATTGGCATCAAGGCTTGCTCAGTTAGAAGCCCTTGAAGAACCCTTGACCGCCCAGCAGGCCAACGATAAAGAGGCCCTGGAAGCGGCCCTCGAAGCTTATGAGCGGCTGGCTTCTGTTGACGAGCGTCTTGCCGCGCTAGATACCCGGGTAGAACAAGCCCCTGAAATGTTAGCACGCCTGCAGCGCGAGTTGAGCGAAGCGGAAGAAGCTTCGCAGCAGCTAACGGTTGCCGACTTGAGCGACCGCCCACTCGACGAGCTGGAAACGTTGCAAACTAACGCCGTGGTCGAGCTGCAGCAGTTGCAAAGCCAATTGGCGGAAGTGAACTCGCAACTGTTAGCCGCTCAAACACTCCCTGAGCGGGCCCAGCAATCCATTGCGGAAACCCTTCAGCGCGCGGAAAGTTTACGCCGACAGCACGATGAGCGCGAGGCTTTGCTGGCGGATCGTCAACTTTCTGCCCTTAGCGATGCGCAACTGATCCAATTACGCCTTGAACGGGCGCTGGCCGAACGCGAAGTAAGCTTTTATCAGCGCGAGCTAAGCGCTAACAGCCGCCTGCGCGAATTAGCTCAGGAGCGGCGCGATGTGCTGATGCTGCAGGTCGATTATCAAGAGCAGCAGCTAACGATGTTACAAGGGGTGATTGATCGGCAGCGTCGGTTGGCCTCTGAACAAGCCATTGCCGACGCTGCCAGGGATAACCCGCTGATCGCCGCGGGACATCCGGTGGTGGTGCAAGCGCAGCAAACCAACCAGACCCTAAGCCTGGAGCTGCTACGGGCAACCGACCGTGCTAATACTGTTGTGCGTGACAATATTGAAGCCCAGCGGCAGTTGGAGAACGTGCGTCAGCTACAGCGTAGCCTTAATGAGCAAATCGAGGCTATTCGCGGCAGTCAACTGCTGTCGCGGATTCTGCGCGAACAGCGCAAGTCGCTGCCTCCGTTGTCTGCGCCCCGGGATTTGCAGGACGAAATTGCCGACCTGCGCTTAAAGCAGTTTGATTTAGTCCGCCAGCGCGATCAGCTACGCCAAAGCGAACAGTATGCTGCTACGCGGTTGTCCGAGGAGGGCATAGAGGCGACGCCGGGACTGATCGATTCCCTTTCGCAGCTTTATCAATCCCGCCGTGAGCTGGTCGAGCAGTTGGAACAGTCTTACGGCAGCTTATTAAGTGCGGCGATTGAGCTTCAGCTCAACCAGCAGCAGCTGGTCACAACGACCAGTGAGCTGCGTAAAACCATTGATGAGCAGCTGTTTTGGGTTGCTAATAGTCGCCCTTTAGATATCAATTGGCTGCGTCAATTGCCCCGCAACCTCCAGCTGGAGTGGCAGGAAGGGGAGTGGCGAGCCATTTTACCCACTCGCTGGAAAGGGCTCTCTTGGGAGGTGCTCAGAGGGGCGCCCCTGATGGTATTAAGCCTGGTATTAATCGGGTCACGACGCCAGATTAAAGCCCGATTGGATAAACTGCACTCGCAGATTGGTCGGTTAAAAAGCGATACCCAGCTGCATACCCCCAAAGCGGTGCTGCTGAATGCGCTGCTAGCGCTCTCCGGCCCGCTGGCCTTGGCGGGGGTTGGGGTTGGGCTCTTGGGGGCAACTGGGCCATTGGCTAATAGCGTTGCCCCTGCGCTGCTTCAGTTGGCGTTAAGTTGGGCGGTGGTCGCCTGGGGCCGCAGGCTATTGGTCGCCGATGGCGTGGCCGAGCGCCACTTTACCTGGTCTGCGCACTACAACGCTCGGTTACGCCAGCTGTTAGGTGGGCTCGGCATTTCCTTGGTGCCTGTCATAGCCATTGCGGCGATGTCTGGAGAGATGGAAACCCCGCTGGCACTGCGTCCCGTTGCGTTGGGGTTGCTGTCGCTTGGGTTGTTGGCGATGAGCTGGTGGCTGGCGCAGTTGATACTGGCGCATATCCCTATTTTTGGCGTGCGCCTGTTTCGCTTGCTGTTGGGGCTTGCGATGGCCTCGGTGCCGCTGATGCTGTTGGGATTGGTAGTTTGGGGCTACGAATACACCGCGTTGCACCTAGTGGGGCGATTCGCGATCACGCTTTACTTGCTGGGGTTATGGGTTGTGGTGGAGGCGACCTTGGTAAGAAGCCTTGCGGTGGCTGCAAGGCGGCTTGCCTATCGCCGTGCTCTGGCGCGCCGTCGTGCTCAGGTGCAGGAAGGGGCGGAAGGTGGTCTCGAAGTCGTGGAAGAGCCGCCGCTGGATATGGAGCAGATCAATAACCAGTCGCTGCGGCTTTCCAAGTTGATTGTCTTGATCGGCTTCAGTGCGCTGCTTTATTTGGTCTGGTCAGACTTGCTCTCGGTGCTCGGCTATTTGGACAACGTGTCATTGTGGGAGGCGCAAGAAGGGGATCTGGTCGATAACGCTCTATCGATATCCGACGTCTTTGCTGCACTGCTGATTGTCGCTATTACCTTTATCATGGCAGGCAATCTACCCGGCCTGTTAGAAGTGATGGTGCTATCCCGGCTGTCATTGAAACAGGGCAGCGCCTATGCCATTAGCTCGCTGCTCTCCTACACCATTGTGGGTACGGGGGTTGTCATGGGGCTGTCGACCCTGGGCGTTTCCTGGGACAAGCTGCAGTGGCTGGTGGCCGCCTTGAGTGTGGGGTTGGGGTTTGGCTTGCAGGAAATTTTTGCCAACTTTATATCGGGCTTGATCATCCTGTTTGAGCGCCCGATTAGGATTGGCGATACGATTACCCTGGGAAATTTGCACGGCACCGTCAGCCGTATCCGTATCCGTGCGACCACTGTCACCGATTTCGACCGTAAAGAGATTATTATCCCCAATAAAACCTTTGTGACTGACCAACTGATCAACTGGTCATTGTCGGATAATATCACCCGTGTTGTGCTCACCTACGGTGTGGCCCACGGCTCCGATATGGCCAAGGTGCACCAGCTATTACGTAAGGTGGCGGACGAAAACCCCCGCGTGCTAACCGACCCAGAACCTCAGGTTTTCTGTTTAAGCTATGGACAGCACAGCCTCAATTTTGAACTGCGTATTTTCGTCAATGATCTGCTCGACCGGCTGTTTGCTGCCGATGAAATCAACTGCCGTATAGATGCGCTGTTTCGCGAAGCGGGTATACGCGTGGCGTTTGAGCAGATGGATGTGTGGCTACACCCTGAGCAAGGCGACGAGGTTAAAGTGCAGTCGGCGAATCAGTTGCCCCCTGCGTCTACGTAATGCACTTTAAGCTCTCTTTTTTAAGGCTCTTTTACTGCATGCAGGAGAAATTCTCGGTTGCCGTCGCCACCGGTGATCGGGCTCTCCTGCCAATGTTGAATGGTAAGTCCGCAGGCGTCGCAACTGCGACGAATGTTGGCCTCCACTTCTGCAAAGCGTTTAGCGTCGCGTACCACGCCACGTTTATCCAGGGCGCCAGGGCTTAGCTCAAACTGCGGTTTCACCAGCGAAATCAACTGACCGCCCGCTGGCAGCAGGGCAGCAATCTCGGGCAGAATCAGCGTTTGCGATATAAACGACACATCCATGATGGCGCTATCAATGGGGAAAGCAGCAAGCGCGCTATTGAGGGCTTCGCTACTACTCATTGAGCGCGCATTTATCCCCTCTAGACAGGTGACGCGTGGGTCGCTGCGCAACTCAGGTGCAAGCTGTCCGTGGCCAACCTCTACACCAATCACATGGTGGGCGCCAAAGTGCAGCGCACAGTCGCTGAAGCCGCCGGTTGATTGACCAATGTCGAGCACAACAGCGTCATCAAAACGCAGCTCAAGCGCTGTGAGCACCGCCTCTAATTTCAACCCTGCTCGGGACACATAGCGCTCTTCGGGATCGTCCTCTACTTCAAACCGGGTATCGTCGGGCCATTTTTCGGATGCTTTGGTTAACGGCTTACCGTTCTCGGCAAGCCGTATCCGCCCGTGCCGAATAAGCCTTTGGGCGCGGGTACGCGAGTTGGCCAGCCCCTGGATGACCAACAATTGATCGAGTCGCATCATAGTGATTGAAAGTGTCGCTAAGCGTACTTGTTACCCTTCGTCGCGAGGCGTTTCGGGTAGCGGTGAATGGGGGAGGGTTGAGTTGGAGCCTTGATCCGCCTGTAGCTCGGTAGGTGGAAGGCGCGAGGCTCCCCAGCTCCGATGCAGGAAGTGTCTGACATTTTCCACCTCTTCGCTGGTGACGTCGGCGATGTCAACGCGCTCCAGGGGATCATAGTGGTAAATATACAGCCGCGATGCAAAGCGCTCAAAAGGCAGCGAGGCTTCGCCAAAACGTTCACCATTGCCCGATGTACTCACAATGACGCCATCGCCCCAATCCTGCCCGCTATCATTGTTGGGATTATAGAAGTAAATCCGCATAACATCAGAGGGGTCGAGAGAGGCCCGCAAAATAGTAATCGCGTGCCAGCCGATAAAACGCGCCGCGCTATCGGTGACCGCAATGCCCGCTGGCTGAGGGTGAATCAGCGGCTGGTTGCCATTGTAATAAGGGTGATAGTAAGCGAAGAAGTGGCGTATAAAGTCGTCCACATCGCTTAGTTGACCTGTGGCAACGTCGACATTGATGCGAAAGCCGCGGCCAGACCACCAGCCGTGAAATTCAGGATTCACCCAGCGGTGAGGGTCACCTTCACGGCCAATGCAGCGCCGGCCCATTTCGGCATAAATTCGATCCAAGTGCGGCACGACAATCAGCGAAACCGGGTCGAGATCGATGGGTAACTGGGTCGCCACACCTGAGAGACTCGCCATTGATGAAATGGCTTGTCCTTCAAAATGCATAATGATTTCGTCATCCCGGGCCGCCCAGGCCACCATCTGCAGCAGGTAATCTGGGTCGTTATAGGCCCACATGGAGAGCGCCCGTGCCGACTGGCAGGTAGGGTTGTTGCCCTGACCAACGCCTAGCGGTAATCCCAGCATGCAGAGCACGCCCTCAATCAAGCGTGCCCGGGGAGAAACAGTGTCGCCATAGGCCATGGAGAGTCGCGACTGTGCCCACTCTGATAGCGGTAGATTAAGCTGACGCCACATTGCCGGTGCTACCGGCGGCTGATAGAGAATGCCGCGTTCAAGCATCAGCGCCAGGCCGTAAACCGCTTGAGCGGTAGCAGGGTAAACGCCGCCACGAATTAGCGCTTGAACAAGCTCGCGGTAGCAGAGCAGGCAGTCGCGGCCGGTAGATGAAAGGCCCAGTGCTTCGGAGAGTAAGTGATCCCCCTCTTCGAGTAGATGACGCAGTAATACGGCGTGATATGGCGATACCAGGCCGGTGTCGTGCATCGCCCGGGCGAAACCGGTGGATTCAGCCTGCAAAGCAGCCTGATCCATACGTTCTAACCGATCACGGTAAACGTCGACCCCAGGGTCTTCACGACAGGCTTGAGTTGGGCCATAAAGCGAACTCACCAGGCGGTCGGCGCCCTGGCCGCTGGCGCCAAGATCAATTTCCGGGTTGGCCTGACACAGCGCAATTTGGGTGATCATCTGTTTGATCGAATCAACCTGAATAGGGCGCTGTTTTAAAATGCGCCAAATCTCATCGATCAGGCGATCAACAATGTGCTCGTAGCCGATGCGCTCGGCTAAATGCTGGAAAAGCTGGCGGGGAATAGTGGCCAGGCGCCCCTGGGTTTCCCGCTCCGCTTCGCTGGGCGGTAAAAACAGTAGCCACAAATTGATCGCCATTACCTGAGTCAGGTAATGGTGAGCATGCTCTGCGGACACCAGTGGATGCTCAAAATTGCCTTTAGCCACAGCTAGGAGCCGAAGCTCGCTTAGCGCCTCAATGACGACAACATTGGCATCCGCGCTTTTCAGCGAGAAGGTTGTCAGAGTCGGCACCAAATATTGGGGTGTTTCCCAATCGGAGCCCAAAAATACACCGGAGTCCTCAAACGCTTGCGCGCGGGTCTCCAGTGCTGCACAACCGCCGTCCTGAAGCAGTACTCGACGCGCAGTGTCCATCACACGCGGCAGCTTGGCGGGTTTTGAGAAGGCGGGCGCCTGGGTAAGCAGGCGAACGGCGTCATCAAATTTGCTCAACAATCCATTGAGCTTGCTATCTTCTTGAGAAGACGTCACTTGATCTGTCTCCACGGTGACTCCTTATCCCAGCGTTAGCGGGGATTATACATAGAAGTCGAGGTCTTCTTGGCGTTTTAGCAGATCGCGAATCGTATGCGCATCCTCGCCTTTGAAGTAGACCAGACCCCAATGGGTACCAAACGCGGTGCGTTTAGTAACGGTTTCTTCTACTGGTGAGGTTAGCTCATGAGACTCGAAGTAGGGGTGATCTTCGGTCTCTTCGGGAATTTCCAAGCGGCTGACCACACGACGGCGGGGGTAAACGCCAAAGCAACCGGCAAAGCCATCGGCATCGACCACTTCTTTCGGAAAGAACGTGGCCACTTCTTCTTTCGTGGTTTTCGGGTCGAACACCAGCATGGAAGCCTGGTAAGCATTGAAGCCGTAAACACGCTCTAGCAGCTCGAATACCTTAAAGCCGGGCGGACGGTAAGCTACTTCGCCAAAGTACATCTCACCATCGCTGGTGACAAAGTATTCCGGATGGATCAAGCCAAACTCAATGTCGAACGCTTTAATTAACTTCTCGATCTGTTGGGTGATCTGCTCGCGGTAAATCTCAAGTTCAGGCGATGCGGGCACAAACACTGAGTAACCCAGCGTCACGTACTCTGAGATGTTCAAGAAAGCGATTTTGCCATCGTGAACCCATGCTTCAACGGCAAATTCCCAGCCATCCAGGTGCGATTCCATCAGTACCGGGAACTCTTCTTCCGGGATGGTATCGACTTCATCTGGCGTACGAATGACGCGGTGACCAAGACAGCCTGCTTTATCAAACGCTTTAAGGTGAATCGGGTCGTTGGGGTCGCCGTCCAGCTTAAGCAGTGTCTGGTTAACGCGCTTTAGGAAGCGCACGACATCTTCTTTATCGTGGGCTTCTTCAAAAATACCCACACGGATGCCGCCGAGTTGGGCGCGACGCTTCATCAACGCTTTATCGCGTAGCAGCAACGACTGACCGTAAAGGCGCGGGTTATCCAGTAGCACAGAGTTGATGGCCCCGGCCCATTCAACGGTCTCTTCGTAGAGCGGAATGGCGACATCGACGCCTTTCTCTTTAAGCGTCTCGGCAATTTCCATTGAGCGGTCATTGAGTCGCTCGAAATTCCAAGGCACGTAGGGAATGTCGTGTTTTTGGCAATACTCTTCCGCCCAATCAGGTGCAACGACAATGTAGCGACGGTCATAATTTTCGGCCGCTTCAATCGCATTGAGGCTCCAGCCTAACAGAGCGATATAGCCCTTATTTGGATCCTTCTGCATGTTGATGACTCCTACTTGGTGAAAAAATATTATTGCTAAACCACGCTAGCTACCATACATGAGAGGCGCATGCCCGGCTAATGAGCGCTTTGTCCGTCGTATTAACGCTAAGCTTGCTAAGGGTTAAGCCTAAAGGCGCGGCGATGGGAATATGGTAAGCTAGGCGGTTCAACTTTTAATGTACGAATGGCAAGAGGATTAGGCCAAGATGGCGGCCAAGCCGATCTACCGTGTGGTGGTCCACCAGCAGGGTGAAATTTGGGATTTATACGTCCGAGAAATCTTTCAAAGCGAACTCTGGGGCTTTATTGAAGTCGAGGAGTTTGTCTTTGACGATGCTTCACGGGTAGTGGTTGACCCTGCAACTGAAAAATTGCAACGAACCTTCGATGGCGTCAAGCGTAGCTACCTACCGTTAAATGCGATTGTGCGCATTGATGAAGTAGAGCGCGAAGGACCATTGAAAGCGGTCAAAACCGATACTCGGGTAGCGGAGTTCCCCCGTCCCTTTCCGTTGCCCCCGCGCGGAGAAGGGTAAGCGTATGAGACAAGCGCACCGCTAAGTTAGGCGATAAGCGCTGTTGGCTTCGTCCGCCTTGCAGCGTTTTTAATCAGGACATGATGTCATGCTAGTAAATAGAACTCGTTATCGAAATTACGCCGCTGCGGCTGGCATTTTACTCAGTGTTACCAGCCTCAATGCCACTGCCCAATCTGCTAACCAAGCCTGGGTGACCGATGAACTGAGCACCTATGTGCGCAGCGGCCCAACTGATGGTTACCGCATTATTGGCACGCTCAACGCAGGTGAGCAGGTAGAGGTGCTGGAAACCAGCGGTGACTACACCCGAGTGCGCAACAGTGATGGCAATGCGGTCTGGGTGTTGAGCAATGAGCTTCAAGAAACACCCAGTGCGGTTGAACAGCTACCTGCGTTAGAAGCCCAGGTAGAGGAACTCACCGCCGAGCTTGAGGGTATCAATGAAACCTGGGAACAGCGTACGGCCTCAATGACTGAGACTCTAGAGTTGCGTGAGCGTCGCATTGCCGAGCTTGAGGCCAGCAACCAAGAGCTGGATGCGCAAGCGGAGCAGTCCCGCCGGCAAGTTAGGGCGCTCCAAGCGCGGCTGGAAACCCAGGAAGAAGACCTGCTGATGCGTTACTTCATGTATGGCGGCGGTGTGGCTGGCGCAGGTTTGTTGGTGGGACTGATTGTGCCGCACCTACCGCGGCGGCGTAAAAAGCGTGACCGCTGGTTTTAACGGCGCGATAAGCCTCCTCTTCGCTAGTGCAATCGACTTCACGGTGGCCAAATAATGAGCGATCAATGGCGCAAGCGCTGGCAAGAAGGGCGTATAGGCTTTCACCTGCAGCAGGCACACCCGGCGTTGCTGCGTCATTGGGCGTCGCTCGGCGTTGCTAAAGGCACCAAGGTATTGGTGCCGCTGTGCGGTAAAAGCCTTGATATGCGCTGGTTGGCAGACGAGGGTTATCCCGTTCTGGGAATTGAGTTTGCCCCGGAAGCCATTGAGCAGTTTTTGGCTCAGCGCAGCACATCGGTATCCCGCTACCGTCAGGCAGATTTTACGATTTCCCGCCAAGGCAGCGTGGAGCTATGGTGCGGGGACTTTTTTCACCTGCATATCCAGCAAGCCGCCGAGATCGGGGCGTTTTATGATCGCGCCTCGCTGATAGCGTTGCCACCTGCAACAAGGCAGCGCTATGCGTTTCACCTTGCTCAGTTGGTGCCGCCTGGTGCCAAGGGGTTGCTGATTAGTTTGTCGCATCCTGAGGGCAGTGCTGGGCCGCCTTATAGCGTGCCCAACAGCGAAATCGAAAGCCTGTTCACCCCCAACTTCATACTGACGTTTCTGGAAGAGGGCAGCCCCGATGAGCGTGGCCGAACGGAAAGCGTATGGGCACTTGAACGACGCGGGCCGCGGCTCTAGGAGTAAAGAGGCGCAGCCCGAGTCAGAGGTGTTTCTATAAAGGGTAATCTTAGCGTGCGAGTAAATTGGCCAGTTCTGGATCGCTAAAGGCGCGGTTCATGCCATCGCTAAGTAGGTCGCTAAGCATCCGTGCGTTGCTGTCGGCATCGGGCTTAAGGGCGTAGCCCTGGGTACGGCGCGAGGTGTAGGTGCCCGTATAGGTAGTGCCCTTGTTTTTAGCAATAGCGTGGAAAACGCCTTCAAGACGTGCTTCATCTACCAGTGGCTGGCCGCTGTCGCCACGGGCGTAGTGCAGGCTGGCAAGTTCCAGGGTTAAGCTCGGGCGGCCTTCGGCCTGCTCGGTGGTGGGGCTAAAGCCCATATCGCGTACCGCGCGCTCAGCTTCTTCTTGGAGACGGGGAATTAACTCGTGGCTGCTCACGGTAATGTGCGCCGTCGACATACCACCACCTGCTCGATTGCCAATAATGTCGCTCTCGCGTCCATCCTGGGCAATCACAGTCACCTGCTGGCCTGAGCCAACTTGCGGCACCTGGGTACTGCGTTCAGGGCTGAGCTGTAAGTATTGGGGGCTTGCGCAACCAGCAAGCCATGCACTGGCAAGCAGTACACCCGAAATCCGTAAAAAGTGACGCCGAAGCATGGTCTTCCTCCGCTATGGCTAAAACGCCAGTATAACGCGGGTAGCGCGTTGGCGGTATGTTCTGGCGATGTGGCTTTGCTCAATCACTTCCGATGTCTCACTGTATATTGCCTTTGCACACCGTTGTGAATGCGAAAGCAGTGAAACAAGCTAGCCCGTTAGGCTGTTTTTTTGAGAATCGGGACTCACGATTAGCCAAACGGAAAGTAAAACGATCAAAGAGCCAAGTAAGAATCCGCTGGAAATTGTTTCATCAAGGATTAAAAAGCCCCATAACACCGCGAAGGGTGGCACCAAGAATGTAACGGTGAGTGACCGTAACGGCCCAATGTCGGCAATCAATCTAAAATAAAGGATATAAGCGAGGGAGGTGCATAAAAAGCCGACTGCGAACAGGCTGATCCACACATCACCTTGAAGCCAGTCGATAGTGGGGCCAGATGAAATATTCCAAAGCAAAAAAGGGCTGAGAAAAGCGGTAGCGCCTATTTGACTGCCAAACGCAACCAGCGTTGAATCCAGGCCACCCTGTTGGGTTATCCACTTGCGGGTAAGAAAGCCAGCAAAGCCGTAACCAATAGTGGCTATCATGCAGGCAGCCACGCCAATATAGATGTTGCCAACGATACTTGAGTCACCCACAGTGGTGATAACAGTGATGCCAACAATTCCTAGCGTTACGCCCAGCCATTTTTTTATAGTTAAACTCTCGCTAAAGATAAAAAAGCCAATCATGGCACCTGTTAAAGGCGTTGTCGCATTTAGAATCGCTGAATAGCCAGTAGGTAGTAGTGTTGCTGCTATGCTGTACATAAGAAATGGGATGCCTGAATTTATAGCACCCAAAATCAAAATTTTGCCTAGTTTGCCTCTGAACGCCAGGCTTTTACGTATGATAACGATGATAAAAGCCAAACCAATGAGGCCAAAAAAGACTCTAAAAAATGCTGTGTTGATTGGACCTATCGCCGGTGAGGCGATTCTCATAAAAAGGAAGCTTGCTCCCCAGATAGCGGCTAGCGACAGCAGTCGTATATAGTCTATTGCTCTCATTTTATGTCCCTTTGCAAGATTTTCTCTTAGCCTCAAGCCGCTAAGTGATGGTTGGTTTTTTTAAGTTTTTTATCTGGAGTGGTCAGGGTGTTTTTTGGTTTTTTACTCCATGGCAATGCAGTATTGGCTTTTGATAGCATCGAAAAAACCCGTTTCTTGCTCTTGTTACGTGTTTTTAAACCGGAATGTGAAGGCTTATGGTTTGAGGCGTCGGGGTTGGCTTCGTGCCACGGGGCGGCTGGCGCCGCTTTCCGCGGCTTCGGGCATTAGAGGGGTGAAAATGGATCTGTTTGAAAACGACGATATGAAGTTGATTAATCTGCTTCCAAGGGATGGTGAGGTTTACTACCACGGTAAAGTCTTGGATACAGTTACCGCCGATATGTATCTGGATAAGTGCCTAAGCGAATTAACCTGGGAGCATGATCGTGCGTTTATTTACGGCAAAGAGATCGTTACAAAGAGGAAAATAGCCTGGTATGCGGATAAGCCGGTTTCCTATACATACTCAGGATATGCAAAGATGGCGTTAGTATGGCCTGATTTTTTACGAGAGATTAAGCAGGTGGTGGAGAGCCACTGCGGGGAGATGTTTAATTCGTGTCTGGGTAATTTTTATAGCTCAGGCGATGAAGGCATGAGCTGGCACAGTGACGCCGAAAAAGACCTTGTTGAGAGTGGATCAATCGGGGCGTTGAGCCTAGGCGGCGCAAGGAAATTCTCGTTTAAACATAAGCCAACAGGGGAGAGCGTGTCGCTTAATCTAGAGCACGGCAGTCTGTTAATTATGAAAGGCACCACACAGAAAAATTGGCTACATAGCCTGCCTAAAACCAAGAAAGATGTTGAGCCACGGGTGAGCCTGACCTTTAGGCAAATGCGTTTTTGAGCTAATGCGATGAAACGTCAACGCTAGCTGCTCCATTTAGGGCAGCTAGCGCTTCAGCAGCTTTATGCCACGCGGCTTTGCTCCGTCGCTTTCGACTCAGCTTTGGGAAAGCGTCGCCAGTGGCGGGGGTGGGCGAATAAGCGTTGCCCGCGGCGTAGCGCCAAGTGCTCAAAGTCAGTATGGCGCACGGTAGCCAGCCAAGGCTGGGCGAGCCAATCCGCCTCTAGCTCCACGCGCACTTCCGCGCCCACCGGTGAGATCGCCGTGATAGTGACCGGTAGATGGCTCTCAGAGGTGGGTTGCTCGGTTAGCCGCACTTCATGGGGGCGTAGCAGCAGCTCTTCATGGCCATCGGGTAGATCCACGTGCCAATAGGCATCGCCACAGGTAAGTACGCCGTTGGTCACTTTGCCTTCCAGATGGTTCACATCGCCTAAAAACTCAAACACAAAGCGGTTTTTGGGCTCCCGGTAGAGCTCATCGGGAGTATCAATTTGCTCAATACGGCCGTTGCTCATGACTACGACGCGGTCGGAAAGCTCCAGCGCCTCTTCCTGGTCGTGGGTGACAAAGACGCTGGTGAAATTGAACTCGTCATGCAGGTGGCGCAGCCAGCGGCGTAACTCTTGGCGCACTTTGGCATCAAGTGCGCCAAAAGGCTCGTCCAACAGCAGTACTTCCGGTTCCACTGCCAAGGCGCGGGCTAGCGATACTCGCTGCTGCTGGCCGCCGGAAAGCTGAGCAGGGTAGCGGTTGGCGAGGTGCTCCAGCTTGACCATTTCAAGTAGCCTAAACACCCGGGTGCGAATCTCACCGCTGCTGGGGCGGCGTTTACGCGACAACACGGTCAGGCCAAAGGCCACGTTGTCGTAGACGCTCATATGGCGAAACAGCGCGTAGTGCTGGAAAACAAAGCCAATTCGCCGGTCGCGCACATGTACATTGGTCACGTCGCGGTCGCCAAACAAAATCTTGCTGGGTTGTGCGGTGCGGTCGGCATTTTCCAAGCCGGCAATAATCCGCAGCAGCGTCGTTTTGCCCGAGCCCGAAGGGCCAAGCAGGCCGACTAGCTCGCCTTCGTGAATATCCAGGTTGATCGGCTCTAACGCCTGGGTAGTGCCGAAGTGCTTAGCGATGTTATGTAAGTGAATGCTCATGCAAATGCCTCCCGGCGCGCTGCGCGCCATTCCAGCCCGGCCTTGGCGGCGAGCGTCAGTAGGGCAATAAAGGCGAGTAGCGCCGCGCAGGCAAACGCCCCTACGGCATTATAATCCTGATAAAGCTGCTCAAGGTGCAGTGGTAGCGTATTGGTCTTGCCGCGTATAGCGCCGGAAACCACTGAAACAGCCCCAAATTCCCCCACCGCACGGGCGTTGGTAAGGATAACGCCGTACAGCAGTGCCCAGCGGATGTTGGGCAGCGTGACGCGCCGGAAGGTCGTCCATCCGGAAGCACCAAGCGTCACGGCTGCTTCTTCTTCACGGGAGCCTTGGGCCTGCATCAACGGGATCAGTTCCCGGGCCACAAAGGGGCAGGTAACAAAAATAGTCACCATGAGGATGCCCGGCCAAGAAAACATCAGCTGAATATCATGGCCGTCCAGCCAAGTGCCGATCCAGCCGTTGCGGCCATACAGCAGCAGGTAAATCAGACCCGCGACAACGGGAGAGACCGCAAAGGGGATATCGATCAACGTTTGCAAAATGCGCCGCCCAGGAAAGCTGAAGCGCGTGACCAGCCACGCCAGGGCAACGCCAAATACCAGGCACACGGGAATGGTTAGTAGCGCAATCATCAGCGTCAGACCAATCGCGTGCAGGGTGAAGGTGTTACTGACATTCGACCAGAAAACCATAACGCCCTGGGAGAATGCCTGGGCAAAAATGGCCACCAGCGGCAGCAGTAAAAACAGTGCTGACAGCACCAGAGCGGCACTTATCAGCAGGCGCCGGATAAGCGGCGCATCACCAATTCGACGCATTATCCCTTACCTCCATGCAGACGGCGCACAAAGCGGCCCTGCCAAATATTAATGGCCAGTAGCAGCGCCAGCGAGACAAACAGCACCACTGAAGCAATCGCCGAGGCCCCCGCATAGTCATACTCTTGCAGCTTGACGAAAATCATCAGCGCGGTGATTTCCGTTTCATAAGGCATATTACCGGCGATAAAAATGATCGCTCCGAACTCGCCTAGCGAACGAACAAACGCCAGCCCAGTGCCGGTCACCAAGGCAGGCCAGATATGCGGCAAGATCACGCGGCGAAAGGCCACGCCGTCGGTAGCACCCAATGACATAGCGGCTTCATCGACTTCCACTGGCATATCTTCCAGCACCGGCTGCACTGTGCGCACTACAAACGGGATGCTGGTAAAGGCCATAGCCAGGGCGATGCCCACCCAGGTGTAAGCGACTTGAAACCCTAGCGGCTCCAGCAATCCACCCATCCAGCCGCTACTGGCATAAAGGGTTGCCAGCGTAATGCCTGCCACTGCGGTGGGTAGCGCGAAGGGGAGATCCATTAAGGCATCGAGTAAGCGCTTGCCAGGAAAGTCGTAGCGAACTAACACCCACGCCAGCAATAAGCCAAATATGGCGTTGATAATCGCTGCAACGGCTGCCGCGCCAATGGTGACCATATAGCTGGCAACCACGCGCCCTTCGGTGATGATCGCCCAGTATTCGGCAAAACTAAGCTTCGCTAACTGACCGAACAGGCCCGTAATAGGGAGCAGCAGCACCAGCGAGATAAACAGCACGCTGATACCCATAGAAAGGCCAAAACCCGGCAGCACGCGGGTGCTGCCGGTTCGCCAGGAGGCAAGTTGACTCATAGTTCAGGCTGGCTCATGAGTGAATATTAGCGGCGCTGTAACTGGTCGAGAAGGCCACCACCCTCAAAGTGGGTCTCCATGGCTTCATCCCAGCTACCAAACACTTCATCTACTTCAAGCAGTTCGGTTTCCGGGAACTGGTCGGCGAACTCTTCGACCACGGCTTCGTTATGCACTCGGTAGTTGAAGCCTGCCAGTAGGCGTTGAGTTTCTTCTGTGTAAAGGTACTCAAGATAGCTCTGGGCCAAATCGCTGTTACCGTTGCGCTCTGCGTTTTCACCAACAACGGCAACGGGGAACTCTGCCAGAATGCTAACGGGTGGCACGATGACTTCGTAGTCGTCACTGCCATACTCTTTGCGAATATTGTTGACTTCAGACTCGAAACTAATCAGTACATCGCCAATTTCACGCTCGATAAAGCTGGTGGTTGCGCCACGACCGCCGGTATCAAACACCGCTACGTTGGCTAAGAAGGTGCGCATGAACTCTTCGATTTGCTCTTCATCGCCATCGAACTCGTTCTCGGCAAAGCCCCAGGCGGCTAAGTAAGTATAACGACCATTACCCGAGGTTTTCGGGTTGGGGAAGACCATCTGTACATCTTCTTTGACTAAGTCGTCCCAGCTCTCAATTCCTTTAGGGTTGCCTTTACGTACTAGGAAGGCGGTGGTGGAGTAGTAGGGGGAGGCATTGTTCTCAAAGGCATCCTGCCAATCTTCGGCCACCAGCCCAGCATCGGCAAGTACCTGCACGTCGGTCACCTGGTTAAAGGTCACCACATCGGCACGTAGACCCTGAAGGATGGCACGGGCTTGTGCGGAAGAGCCGCCGTGAGACTGGCTAATGGCAATCTCTTCACCGTGTTCTTCCTGCCACCAGGCTTGAAACTCGGGGTTGATCGCAGCAAACAGCTCGCGAGCGATATCGTAAGATGAGTTAAGTAGCTCCCGCTCTTGGGCGGCGGCGGTTCCACTTACCGTAACGCCTAATGCAATGGCAATCAGGCTGCGGCGGAAAATTGTTGGCAGTGCCATAGAGAAACTCCTTAAAAACAGTAAGCGCTTAGTATCGCGATATTGGCAAGGTTAAATCTATCAATGTGGAATTACAATCATGCTTTATATTCTATTTAAGAATATGTGTGTGATGAGATGCGCGACGCGGATACGTGGTTCTGTTAAGCGGCTCTGATAAGATAGCAGCCTGGCTTTGCTCTCTTGCCTGCACACTCGCGGGTA
Organism: Vreelandella titanicae; assembly: GCF_014697095.1. Lineage (NCBI taxonomy): Bacteria > Pseudomonadati > Pseudomonadota > Gammaproteobacteria > Oceanospirillales > Halomonadaceae > Vreelandella > Vreelandella titanicae. The sequence goes on from NZ_CP059082.1 coordinate 2,963,981, forward strand.
TATCGAGTGTCTACACTTCGTCTACTGATTGATAAGCAGGAATGGAATATGACCGCTGCGCAGGATTTCTTGATTGCCCCCTCTATTTTATCGGCTGACTTTGCCAGGCTGGGTGAGGAGGTGGATAACGTGCTGGCTGCAGGCGCGGATGTGGTGCACTTCGACGTCATGGATAATCACTATGTGCCCAACCTGACCATTGGGCCCATGGTGTGTAAGGCGCTGCGTAAGCATGGCGTCACGGCGCCCATCGACGTGCATCTAATGGTTAAACCGGTAGACCGCATGATCAGCGACTTTATTGAGGCGGGCGCCAGCTATATCACCTTTCACCCGGAAGCGTCTGAGCACGTTGATCGCTCGCTGCAGCTGATCCGTGATGGTGGCTGTAAAGCCGGCCTGGTATTTAATCCGGCCACGCCGCTCTCCTATCTCGACTATGTGATGGATAAAGTCGATATGGTGCTGCTGATGAGCGTCAACCCAGGTTTTGGTGGGCAATCCTTTATCCCCGGCACGCTGGACAAGCTGCGCGAAGCACGGGCGCGCATTGATGCCTCAAAATTTGATATGCGCTTGGAAATCGACGGTGGGGTGAAAGTGGATAACATCGCCGAGATCGCCGCAGCAGGCGCCGATACCTTTGTGGCGGGATCCGCCATTTTCAGCGCCTACCAAGCCAGCGACCCGCACGGCTATGACACGGTGATCAAGCAGATGCGAGCGGCGCTGGCCAAGTAAAAAGTCAGTGTCGAGTGTCGTTTAGTGCAATTTCATGCGCGGTTTTAAGTAACGATTAAGCTTATCGACCAGCCAGGCCAGCCCCGTCTTCGGCGCCCCATGAATAGAGAGCTGGTGCATGCGGTAGAGCGATGCATAGGCTTGGCGAGCCAGCCAGCCCTCTAAAAACAGGCCGCGGGAGGCGGAGCTGCGCATCAAATTACCTACCGCATCGTAGCGGGCCAGCGATACCAGTGAGCCGTGATCGCGGTAGCGGAAATCGGCTAGCGGTTTGCCTTCCAGTTTATTGACCAGGTTTTTGGAGAGCAGCTTAGCCTGCTGGTGAGCAGCCTGGGCGCGAGGAGGCACCGTGCCGCTTTCACCCATCGGGCAACTGGCGCAGTCGCCTAGAGCAAAAATTTTCTCATCATCGACGCTTTGTAGGGTGCTTTTTACTTCAATTTGGTTTTTCTTATTCGTTGTCAGGCCTAGCTCCGCCAAAAACGGCGGCGCTTTGATACCCGCTGCCCACACGTTGATATCGGTTTTGATCACTTCATCGTCACCGGTGATCAACTGATGCGCCTGAGCTTCTTTAACGGCGGTATCGGTATGGACGGTTACGCCCATGCTCTCAAGCTCTGTTTTGACAGTTTGGCTGACCCGCTCGGAAAGCCCTGGAAGCAAGCGCGGCGCCGCTTCCAGTAGGTGTACGCTGATTTGCTGGTGGTCAACGGACGTCACCCCATAGGCATTGAGCATGCGCGAAGCGTCAAATAATTCGGCCGCAAGCTCTACCCCTGTTGCACCGCCGCCGACGATACCAATGGTTAACTGAGTATGTTGGCGTAGGTTGGGGTCGGTATAGCGCAGAAAGGTGTTGATCATATCGCGCTGGAACGCCTTGGCCTGCTCGGGCGAATCAATAAAGTGGCAGTGCTCCGCCACGCCGGGCGTGCCGAAATCGTTGGAAACGCTGCCTATGGCCATGACCAGATAGTCATAGGCAAGCTCGCGGGCGGGTAGTACCTCTTGCCCATCTTCATCATGAATCGGCGCTAATTGCAGCGTCTGTTGCTCGCGATTAATGCCGGTTAGCGAACCGCGCTGATAACGGTAGAAGTGAGCCGATGAATGCCCGCGAAGATCCACCTCGTCCATGCTGGAGTTCAGTACACCGGTGGCCAGTTCGTGGAGCAGCGGTTTCCATACGTGGGTGGTATTGCGGTCTAGCAGCACAATTTCTGCGCGTTTGCGCTTACCCAAGGTGCGGCCTAATCGTGTGGCAAGGGCTAAGCCGCCCGCACCGGCGCCGACAATCACGATTCTGGGAGTGGGCATATCACTACCTCCTTAACTAAATTAGCCCCAGCATAGAAGGTTCTGATGCGTCTGACTAATGCGAACGTTTGCTTTGAGTAGGTAAAATGGTTTTTAAATCAAAATGGGGCAGAGCGCATTGAAAATACATCCAAGCCACTACTCAGAACGACACCCAGTGCTACAGGGAAAACGGCTAATTGCCTTCGACTTGGACGGAACGCTGATCGATTCAGTGCCCGACCTTGCCGCCGCCGTGGCACGCACGTTAAGCGAGCTGGATTTACCCGAGCCGAATGAGGCAAAGGTGCGGGATTGGGTGGGCAATGGCGCGCCGGTATTAGTGGAACGAGCTCTGACCTGGGCGTTGCAAGCCCCGCCAGAACCTAGCCTGCAACAGCGCGCCTATGATGCGTTTATGGGGCACTACGGCGCTGCACCTAATGCCCTGACAACGCTCTACCCTGGCGTAAAGCAAGCCCTAGAGGCGCTGTACCAGCAAGGTCTGACCCTGGTGCTGATTACCAATAAGCCCGAACGCTTCATTGAGCCGCTGTTAAATCACTTCGAGCTGCTGAACTATTTTACCCTATGTCTCGGCGGTGATTCTTTGGCCGAAAAGAAGCCCCACCCATTGCCGCTGCTTCACGCTGCGCACTATTGCCAAATACCGCCAACTGAATGTGTGATGGTCGGCGATTCACGTCACGATATGGCGGCTGGAAAGGCGGCAGGCTTTACTACTCTGGCGCTGCCCTATGGTTATAACCATGGGGAGCCGATAGAGAATAGCCATCCCGACCTAGTACTCAGTTCGTTAACTGAGTTGCTGTTGAACGCACCTCGACCGACAAAGGTCATTGACTAGGCTTGGTCGGTCGCTTACTCGGCCGTGGCGCCCCCTAGCGCGGTATGCATCACTTCAGCGTTATGGCGCAGCATGTCCGCGTAGTTGGCAGCGGGGCCATCTTCAGCGCTCAGCGAGTCGACATACAGCGGACCTGCTAGGGGCAGTGAAGCCTCCCGGGACAGGGCGTCCATATGGATACTAGGTGTAGTGCTTTCAAAAAACAGCGCAGGGGGGCGTTTCTCGGCAAGCTGTTCGCTGATCTTGGCCATTGCCTGGGCGCTGCCTTGGGTCTCGTGGTTAACCCCCCACACCCCTTGAGCATCAAAGGCGTAGGCGCGGGCAAAATAACCAAAACCTGCCTCACTGGTTAGTAATGTGCGGTTAGTTTGTGGAATACCTTCAAGCCGCTCTTTTACCGCTTGGTTAAGATTGTTCAGCGCCTTGCGTGCCTCATCAGCGCGGGTATAAAACGCATCGGCTTGCTCGGGTAGATGCTCGGCCAGGGTCTCAGCAATGACATCGATGTAGGCTGCAGCGCCCTCTGGATCCATCCACATATGCGGGTCTGGCTCGCCTTTATACTGCCCGGTGGAAATCGTCAGCGGCGTATAGTCGGCCTTTTTAGCCACTTCCACTAGCGTTAGCCGGTCGTCAGACATCGCCTCAACATGGCGTATCCAAGGCTCTAGTCCAAGCCCGTTATAAAACACAATATGCGTCTCTTCTAACGCCAGTACGTTGGGTGGGGTTAGCTCCCAACGGTGAACATCTTCTCCCCGTGGCACAATGACATTGACGCTGACAGTGTCACCCGCCACTCGTTTGACTAGCTCCTCCATGACTGAAAAGGAGGCAATTACGCGCAGCGTTGTGTTGGCATAAGCTGGCGCAGCGCTTATCAGCGCGACGAATAAGAGCGCCCACACCCAGGTAAACCACTTTGACATCCCACGCTCCTAACTGGCTAAAAAAACTATCGAAAAAGACGGCAGATAATAAAGACTGCGGTGGCCCGTTGCCAGTTCCACTGCAATGCGAGGCCGCAAGAAGTATTACCCAAGGGAGGATTCCCTCAAGTGAAAAGTGCCACTATGCTGAATAGTATTACACTCCTAAGCATAGCGTGCCTTATGACTGGCTGAACGGTTTCTTATTCGCGGCATCGGTGTGGCATCCCCAAAGCTGTGATTTATCGCCCATAGCGCTGGTGGTCTAAAGGGGAGGGGGCTGGTTGACACTTAACCCCTGCAAGGGAGTGCTCGGTTGCGGTATCATCACTCCATTAACGGTTTAATCTGTGGTCGAAATGACACAACGGAGTAAGTGGGGCAATGGCGCAAGCTCAGTCGGTGCATAAACAGCCATCACAGGAACAGTCAGCGCAAAAAGTGGTGATGCTGGACAATTACGACAGTTTCACGTTCAACATTGTCCAGTACCTGGGGGAGCTTGGCGCCGAAGTCATCACTCACCTCAATGACGAAATCACCATTGAGCAGATCGAAACGCTGGCGCCGACACACTTGGTGGTGTCGCCTGGGCCCTGCACGCCCAACGAGGCGGGCATATCCATGACCGCCATCAAACACTTTGCAGGCAAGCTGCCTATTTTAGGCGTTTGCCTGGGCCATCAGGCGATTGGCCAAGTGTATGGCGGCAAGGTCGTGCACGCGCCGCAGGTGATGCATGGTAAAACCTCCGCTGTGCTGCATGCTAACCAAGGCGTGTTTGAAGGGCTGGATAACCCGGTTGAGGTTACCCGCTATCACTCCCTGGTGGTCGATAAAGCGAGCCTGCCCGACTGTTTACAAATCACTGCCTGGACAGGTGATGACGACGTAACCCCCGGTTTAGTCATGGGGTTTCGTCACCGCGAGTTGGATATTGAAGGGGTGCAGTTTCACCCCGAGTCGATTCTTACCCGCCAAGGCCATGAGCTGTTGGCCAACTTTTTAAAACGCGGCTGATAGCCGGTTTCACACGCTTTTAGGGGCCCTTCTGCTCATGCAAATGCGAGATGCGATTAATGCGGTGATGCGCCGCGAAGACCTCTCTTTCGATGCCATGCACGCTTTGATGCGTCAGATTATGACCGGCGATGCAAGCGATGCACAAATTGGTGGCCTGTTAGTAGGCCTCGCCATGAAAGGTGAAAGCGCCGCGGAAATTAGCGCCGCTGCTCAAGTAATGCGCGAGTTGATGAAGCGCGTTGAACTGAGTGCTGAAAACGTTGTGGACATTGTCGGCACCGGTGGCGATGGTGCCAACCTGTTTAACGTTTCCACCGCCGCCAGTTTTGTCGCCGCTGCCGCTGGTGCCCATGTGGCCAAACATGGCAACCGAAGCGTTTCGTCTTCATCGGGTAGTGCGGATCTGTTCGATGTGGCGGGTATCTACCTGGATCTCAAGCCTGACCAGGTAGCGCGCTGTATCGAGCAGGTGGGTGTAGGCTTTATGTTTGCGCCTAATCATCATCCGGCCATGCGCTATGCCATTGGCCCCCGCCGTGAAATGGGCGTGCGCACGCTGTTTAATATTTTGGGCCCGCTGACCAATCCCGCTGGTGCTCCCAATCAGGTACTGGGTGTTTACGCGCCGGAGCTGGTGCCGCTGATGGCTGAAGTGTTGCAAACCTTGGGTAGCCGCCACGTGATGGTCGTTCACTCCGAGGACGGCCTGGATGAGATATCTCTGGCCAGCCCCACCTTGGTAGCCGAGCTTAAAGCGGGTGAGATTACCCAGTACACCATTACACCCGAAGAGCTGGGTATTGAGCGCCAGAGCTTGGCAACGCTGAAAGCCGCCAGCGCCGAAGACAGCCTGCGCTTGGTCAAGGCAGCGCTTTCCGGTGAAGGTGCCGCTGCCGATATGGTCGCACTAAACGCAGGGGCCGCGCTCTACTGTTCGGGCGTCGCGGATACGTTAAAAGAGGGTGTGATGGTAGCCCAGGACGCGCAAGCTTCTAAACTGCCGCTTGAGAAGCTTAGAGAGCTTTCGCACTTCACCAGCGTTTTTAAGCAGTAAGTTCTTAAATAAGAAGAGACCACCATGACTCAACAGGCAACGCCGACTATTTTAACGCGCATTCTTGCTCGCAAAGACCAGGAGGTGGCAGAGCGCCGTCAGGCCGTTCCAGAGGCGGATTTGCTCGCGTTAGGAGAGCAGCAGAGCACCCCGCGTGGCTTTATTGAGGCGCTGAATATGCGCATCGCAACGGGTGATCCGGCGATTATCGCCGAGGTGAAAAAAGCCTCACCGTCAAAAGGCGTTATTCGCGAAGAATTTCACCCCTCGGATATCGCCAAAAGCTATGCCCAGGGCGGCGCTGCCTGTCTCTCCGTGCTTACCGACGCCGACTTCTTCCAGGGCCATGAAGACTATCTAATTGCCGCTCGGGACGTCTGCACACTGCCGGTGATTCGCAAGGACTTTATCACCCATGGCTATCAGGTCTGTGAAGCGCGGGCGATTGGTTCTGACTGTATTCTGCTGATCGTTGCTGCCCTGGACGATGCACAGCTACGCGACCTGCACCAGCAGGCCAATCAGTTGGGTATGGATGTGCTGGTCGAGGTGCACGACGCCAACGAGCTTGAGCGTGCCCTGGCACTGGATCTAAAGCTGGTCGGCATCAACAACCGCAACCTGCATACCTTTGAAACCAGCCTGAATACCACCCTGGATCTGTTGCCGCGCATTCCTGAGGGCGTCACGGTGATTACCGAATCGGGTATTCATACCCGCGATGACGTTGAGCTAATGCGTGACCACAATGTTAACGGCTTTCTGGTTGGCGAAGCTTTTATGCGCGAAAGTGACCCGGGGTTGGCACTTAAGCGTTTGTTCTTCTAAGTAGCCCGCTTTTAGCTCGCCGGTCGTTTGGTTTTCCAACTGAGCACGGCGACGGTAAGCGCTGGCAAGAAGGTGACGGTGACAATCGCCGTGCCGAGCAGCCCGAATAGCACAATGGCCCCAACGCCGCGGTAAAGCTCGGTGCCTTCCCCAGGCAGAAACACCAGCGGCGAAAGGCCGCAAAGGGTAGTGAGAGTCGTCATGGCGATAGGCCTTAAACGGCTCTCTACCGCCTGTTGAACGGCTTCACGAACCCCCATGCTCGCCGTGCGCAGATTCTCTCTCGCCTGATGAACAACCAATATCGGGTTGTTAACCACTGTCCCCATCAAAATCAAAAAGCCCAGCATGGTGATCATATCAAACGGCTGGCTGATGGCACTCAAGCCAATTTTTGGCAACTGAGCTCCCACGGTATTCATTAGCCATAGCCCCACAATTCCCCCAGCGGCGCCTAATGGAATAGTGGCGAGGATAAGCAGCGGATAACCCCAGTGGGCAAAAATTGCCACCAGCAGCAGATACACAATAGCTAATGCAATTAACGCATTGCCGATAAGCGCCTGGCGGGTGGCGTCTAACTGATCCCCCGCGCCGGTCACGCTGACGTTAATGTTGGCAGGGATTGTGCTCTCATTGCGCAGTGGTTCAATCACCCCACGCTGCATACGGTCGATACCGGCTTCCAGCGCCACGCTGCGAGGTGGGATGACGTCCAGCGTAACACTGCGGCGACCATCCACCCGCCGAAGGGTGGCCGTTCCCACGGTTTCGCGAATTTCGGCAAGGGTATTGAGTGGAACGCTCACACCAGAAGGGGTATAGATGGGCAGGGTGGCAAGGGCATCCAGGTCAATATCCCCCGCCTCGGGGCCATAGCCGTAAAGGTCGATTTTCTCGTCGTTGAGATAAAAGTCATCCAGGTAGGCGCCGTTGGTGAGCACCGCGACGGTGGTGCCCAGGGCGTTGGTATCCAGGCCGACTTCTGCGGCGCGCTCCCAATCGGGATACACCTCAATCAGCGGCTGGCCAAGATCCAGGGCGGAGGGCCGCGACTGAATGCGCGGGTTGTCGAACACTGTCTCGGCGCGCTGATAAATCGCATTGGCGGTGGTGTAGAGTTCGTTTAGATCGTTGCCGGCAATATCCAGCGTGATGCTGCGCGTTCCGCCGTCGTTGCTGGAGATAATCGAGCCACGGGCGGCAAAGGCGCGCATGTCCGGGTACCTTTCAAAGCGCCGGGTGAGGGCGTCCATCAAGGCTTCAATATGGGTGGGGTCGATGGTTTCTGCAATGATCCGTAGGCTTTGAGCTTCGGCTTGTATGCCCATGGTGCGAATCGGCGGGATATCGGTGTCGCCGCGTTCGAAGCCCTCTGGAGCAGCGCCTACATGGGGCTCCAGTTCTTGCTGCAGCGTTTGCGCAATGGCATCCATGGTGGCCAGGTTGTAACTCGCCGGGGCGTTCATACTGGCAAAAGTTTTGGCCTCTTCGCCTTCGGGCAGGTACTCGGCCGGGGGTGTCAACAATACAAAAATGCCGATACCTCCCATGATGCCCAGCACGATAGCGAGAAAGCGCCGGGAAGCAGTGCGGATCATGCCATCAACCACCCACAGGCAGCCGCGTACCCAGCGCGGTGATGACGTTGAGGCACTCTCCTTACCACGAAAATCGATATGCGCGCCCAGGGTGGGAATAACGGTAATGGCAACCACCATTGAGACAATAATCGAGGTTGAGATGGCCACTGCAATATCGGAGTAGAGCTGCCCGGCTTCCTGCTGAATAAAGAAGATGGGCACAAAGACTAAAATAGTGGTCAACGTTGAAGCGAGCACTGCAGGCCATACTTGCTTAACGCCCTCGAGAGCCGCTTCAAAACGCGCCAAGCCTCGGCGGCGCTGGGTCTCAATGCTCTCCAGCACCACGATGGTGTTGTCTATCGTCATGCCAATGGCGAAAGCAACACCCGCCAGCGAAATAACGTTGAGCGTGCGGCCCGCTAGCAGCAGGCCTAGAAAGGCGGCGATGGTGCAGATAGGGATGCCGATAACCCCGGCCATGGTGGCGCGGGCAGAGCGCAGGAAGGCGTACATCACCAGGGTGGCAAACAGCGCGCCCAGGCCCAGGTTAACCCAAACATTGGCAATCGATGACTCCACGTAGCGCACGTCGTCGCTGGAGAGCGTCATGCGCATGCCCTGCTCGGCTAGTAGACCTTCATTAAGCGCCGCGACTTCGTCGAGCATGGCGCGCTTGATGTCGATCACATTGGCGCCCGGTTCTCGGCGCACCTGCACGCTCAGTACCGGCTGACCGTCCGAGCTGTAAGCGCGGGATGTGAGTTCGGCGTAGGATTGGCGCACCTCAGCCACATCGCTTAGCCGGGTAACCGCGTCGCCGTCGCGGATGAGAATCAGCGCTTCAAGGCTTTCAACATCCTCAAAACGGCCTACGGTACGCAGCAGGTAGCGGCGTTTGCCGCTCTCTAGGTTACCGCCGGAGACATCCTGATTGCGGGCCTGAAGGGCGGCCTGAATATAAGCGATACTCAGTTCACGGGCGGCTAGCGCTTCGGGGTCGATCAACAGCTGCATTTGCCGTTCGGCGCCACCGGAAACCGTGACTTCTGATACGCCAGCAACACTCTCCAGGCGCGGGCGGACGTTATCTTCCAGGTAGTCGCGCATGGCGGGCATATCGAGCTGGCGCGGATTGCCCTCCCGGGGTCCAACGTTAAAGTACATAAAAGCGTTGGCGGAGAACGAGTTGGCCACGATGCGCGGCTGGTCGACGTTGTTGGGGTAGGAGGGCACCTGGCTTAGCGCGTTGTTAACCCGAATCAAGGTTTCGGTGAGATCGACGCCGAAAGGGAACTCTAGCTCGATTTCGGCGCTACCGCTGCTTGCTGTCGACTCCATGCGCTGCAGGTTAGGCACATTGCGCAGGAACTCCTCCTGCTCGATCAGGATATCCTTTTCAATATCCTGTGGCGTAGCCCCCGGCCACTGGGTCTCGATACCCACCACGCGGGTTTCCAGGTCAGGGATCATCTGTACAGGGATGCGCCAGATGGCGGCGATACCCAGAATCAGCAGGATCAGCGTAATGACGCTAACCAAGATGCCGTGACGAATAATGGCGGCAAACATAGGTGGGGCGGGCTCCTTTAGTCGTCGCTCAGGGACACGTTTTGTCCTTCTTCAAGCCGCTCATTACCGACGACGATAACGCGGTCTCCCGCTGATAGGCCCTCATTGACGGCGACCTCTCCCTGGTAGCTGCTGCCGATCTCAACCCGCTGTTCGAACGCCTGCCAAGTATCATCGCTCTGGCGGGCTAGCCAAACGCTAACGCTGCCATCCGGGCGGCGAATGAGGGCATCCCGCGGCACGCTGGGCCCGCTTTCGCCGTTAAGTTGCAAACGGCCTTCCACCGCCATACCTGGCAGCATCTCCAGCGGTGTTTCCGGCGCCGCGCGAAGCAGAAACTGCCTTGAGCTGGCATCGAGAGGAATACGCGCGAGGGTGCGCGCCGGGTGCCATTGATCGCTGCCTTCTAAGCGCACCTCTAATTGAGAGCCCTCAAAGCGTTGGAAGGCAGAGAGTGGCACCGAGAAATCTAAACGAAGTGAAGCTAAATCGACCAAGGTGAGCAGGGTATCGCCAGGGTTGACCCACTCACCGATATTGCTCTCCCGGTGGGTGACCATGCCGTCGAAGGGGGCGCGTACCTGGTGACGCTCAAGCTGCAGTTGAGCCAGCTCGTAATCTGCTCGGCGCGCTTCAAGGGTGGCCTGGGCCGCCGCTAAAGCGCTTTCACGCTGGCGGCGGTCGCTGGCGGCAAAGTTTTGCGCCGAGAGCTGGTTGGCTTCGCTTACTAGGCGCTGTGCTTCGTCACGCTCGGCTTCGGCCTGGGCCAGATCCGCGCGGGCGCGCTGGCTTTCCAGGCTAATATCGCGGGTATCCAGGGAGAGCAGCGGCTGGCCTTGAGTGACTGTGTCGCCCATCTCAACCGTTAGCTCGCTGACCTGACCCGCTTCAGTACTTGATAGCAGCGAGGTACGTGGGGCACTGACGCTGCCGGTAAGTGGCAATATCTCTATCCGGGGAGAGTCAGCAACTACCTGCGTCTCAACACGGTTTTCCTGAGCGACCGCCATGGCCCCCAGGCTCAGGGTTAAAACAGCGCCTGCGCCTAGGCGAGTCAGGGAAGAAAATAGAGATAACAAGGCAGCTCCTGAAAAAATAACAGTCAATAAACAGCGTGACAGTTTTCTGCACCGCACACCGTTAGCTCCCTCAACGTTATACAAGGTTTAGTGTTTGTACAAACTTTAGCTGCGCTTTAGGGCAATGAGTAACGCCTGTAAAGGATGTAGCAGCACTTGTTCAGAGTAGCGCTTTACCTGGCTGCGGCAGGAGTAACCGGTGGCCAGCAACTTGCCTACGTTGTTTTCGGCTTCTACTTGGGGCTGCCACGACTGGGCGTAGATCGTTTTGGACGTAGCGGCGTTGCGGGTTTCGTGGCCGTAGGTGCCAGACATACCACAGCAACCGGTGGCCACCAGCTCAAGCTCTAACCCAAACGCCGCAAATACCTGCTGCCATGCTTTAGGGCTACCCGGTGCATTGGTTTTCTCGGTGCAGTGGGAGAGCAGCTTAAAGCCGGGGTCGGTTAGCTTAAGTTGGTTGGGCGCTAGCGTATTGATGCGGGTCGTGAGCCACTCCTGCAGCATCAGCACCTCCGGCACCGCCTCATTACCTAGCGCTTTGACGTACTCCTGGCGGTAGGTGAGCGTCATTGCCGGGTCGATGCCCACCAGGGGGATATCAAAGCGGGCCAAGGTGCGTAGCCGCTCGGCCTGCTTGGCGGCGGCGCGTTCAAAGGCGCCCAGAAAGCCCTGCACCTGGAGTGGTTTGCCGTTCGCCGAATAGGGCATCACAAACACGCGTAGATTGAGGCGCGAGAGCAGTTCCACCACGTCCATCACCAGCTTGGCTTCAAAGTGGGTGGTGAAGGCATCCTGGACAATAATCACGCTATTGGCACGCTGCTGTTCGGTTAACAGGGCCAGTGAGAGCGGTGTTGCCTCGGCAACGCCCCAGGCGTTCAGTTGCTTTTTAACACTGGCCCGTGAAAGCGCCGGGGAGTCGCTCATGCCCAGCGTACGGCGCATCAGTTGCTCTACCCAGCGCTGGCCAATCACGGCGTTATACAGCGGTGCGGCTTTGGCCAGGGTCGGCAGCATAAACTCGGTGCCGCCAATCACGTAGTCGCGAATCGGGCGCAGGTAGCGGCCGTGGTAGACCTCCAAGAACTGCGAGCGGAACTGGGGAACGTTGACCTTGATCGGGCACTGACTCGCGCAGGACTTACACGCCAAACAGCCCGCCATGGCGTCATAAACTTCATGGGAGTAGTCATGGTGCTGCTTGCGGCTTAGAGTATTCGCCACCCGCAGCGGAAAGCGTTTAATAAAGCCCCAGCCGCCTTCGGCTTTTTTCTTGCGCGACTCCTCAACAACATCGATTCCCGCCTGGGTCTGCAGGCGCAGCCACTCGCGGATCAGGCTGGCGCGGCCTTTGGGCGAGTGACGGCGATCCCGCGTCGCCTTCCACGACGGGCACATTGGGTCGTCTACATCGTAGTTGTAGCAGGCGCCGTTACCGTTGCAGTACACCGCGGCGTCATAGGCCTGCCAGGCACGCTCGTCGATGGTGCGATCAAACTGACCGCGCATAGGCACGCCATCCACCGTCAACAGATCGGGGTCGCTATCTTTGGCGATTAGCTCGTTGCTTTGAGGCTTACTCGCAGCGTCGGGCGAGGTGGAAATGCCCGCGGCCCCGGGCGGGTTAGAGAGAGGCGAGGCGATCTTGCCAGGGTTTAGCTGGTTATAGGGGTCAAAGGCGGCTTTTACCCGCTGTAGGCTGGGATAAAGCTCACCAAAGAATTTAGGTGAATACTCCGAGCGCACGCCCTTACCGTGTTCGCCCCACAGCAGGCCGCCATATTTCTGGGTCAGCGCCGCCACTTCATCGGACACCGCGCGAATCAGTTTTTCCTGTTCGGGATCTTTCATATCGATGGCGGGGCGCACGTGCAGTACACCGGCGTCGACATGGCCAAACATCCCGTAGGCGAGCCCTCTGGCATCCAGCGCGGCGCGGAACTCGGTGATAAAGTCCGCCAAGTGCTCCGGCGGCACGGCGGTATCTTCCACAAACGGAATCGGCCGCTTCTCGCCCTGCACATTGCCGAGCAAACCCACCGAGCGCTTGCGCATGGCGTAGACTTTCTGGATCTGCCCACGCCCCTCGGCCAAGGTGTAGCCTAGGCGCTCAACGGTGGTGTCTTGGCTTAGGTGGTCGGTGAAGGCGCGAACCCGCTTGGCGAGGGCGCTCTCATCGTCGTCATTAAATTCGATCAGGTTAATGCCACGAATCACCGTGTTAGCGGTCGCCGGGAAGAACTCCGCCACGCTGTCCCAGACGAAGTCTTCCATGGCCAACTGCAGCACGGTGTCGTCGATGGTCTCTATGGAAGTAGGGCGCAGCGCCTGCGGCTGGGGTTGTAGCGCCTGCGGCTGAGGTTGTGAAGAGGTGCTAGCGGCCATCAGCGCTTTGGCATCCCGCAGTGCATCCATAAAACTGGTGTAGCGCACATTGACCAGAGTGGAGTGCTTGGGAATCGGCAGCACATTCAACACCGCCTCGTTCAAAAAGCCCAGCGAGCCTTCCGAGCCGCACAGCAGGCTGTTGAGGTTGAGCTGCCCCTCGCTATCGCGCAGGTGGGCCAAATCGTAGCCGGTCAAGCAACGGTTGAGCGGCGGGAACTTGGCTGCAATCAATTCGCGCTGTTGGTCGATAATATTGGCGGCGGTGGCATGTACGCGGCCCAGAATGCCTTCCTGCTGGCACTCAGCCTGCTCTTCGTCCGATGTTAAAGCGCGGCTGTGCAGGTGCTTTCCACCGATCAAAATGGCATCGAGCTCCAGCACATGATCACGGGTTTTGCCGTATTCGCAGCTACCCTGGCCGCTGGCATCGGTAGAGATCATGCCGCCTATAGTGGCGCGGTTGGAGGTCGAAAGCTCCGGGGCGAAAAACAGCCCATGGGGTTTGAGCGCGGCGTTTAATTGATCTTTCACCACCCCCGCCTGAACGCGCACCCGCCGTGCTTCCACATCGATCTCTAGGATCTGATTCATATGGCGGGAGACATCCACCACGATGCCATCGGTGAGCGACTGACCGTTGGTGCCGGTGCCGCCGCCTCTGGGCGTTAATACAATGCTGCGGTGAGTGGTTTGCGCGACCAACCGGGTAAGGCGCTCTAGGTCTTCGGCATGCTTGGGGTAGACCGCCGCTTGGGGCAGACGCTGGTAAATCGAGTTATCCGTTGCCAGCACCGTACGGTTGGCGTAATCGGGCGCGATTTCGCCTTCGAAGCCGCGCGTTTTAAGCGCCTGCAGAAAACGTACATACTCATTGCCCAAGCGTTCGAACGGGGCGGTACGGGTGTCCAAGGATGCAATCATAGTTGATCAAGCCGTCAGTGCCGGGGGCGCATTAAAAGAAGACCGCTACTTTACCGCAGCGGCTGCCCCGCTGCATCTCACTGTCGCGCTTTGCACTGCACCTTACTCTGCTCCCAGGGCCTCTTTTACTAGCGCTAATGAGGCATCCGACATCGGTAGCTTCAAGGCTAGTGCATGGGCGCGGGGTGACATTTTGCGCCAGGTCATCTGCACAATACGCACCATATGGTCGTGCTCGATCTTGCGTGAAAAATCGGCAAAGTAGTTCTCTAGAAATACCAGGCAGGCACAATCCTCCAGCGCTTGCACATCGGGGTCGCGGCCCAGGCCTTTCTTGCCAATAATCGCTGCGGCGCGCTTGGCTTCTTTGTCACTGTAGCCTGCGTCGCGCATTAGCTGGGCGGTGGTATCGCCTGCGCGCTTGCCCTGGTCGCGCCGCCAGGTTAAGTAGCCTACGCGCCCTTCGGGGTACTCCTCACGCGGCACTAACCAGCGCTGTAAGTGCTGTGCGCGTACGGCTAAGCGCAGCACCTCATCGGGCGCGTCATGCACGCGGTCTAGCCATTCGCTCATGCGCTGGGCATAGGCCAATTCCTGGGGCATGGACGTGCCATCGGCAAGCGTCGTGGAACGCGGATCCTCGGCATGCAAGGCATCGATGGCGGCGAGCGTTTGATCAAAAGCGGTAGGCATAGCAGCGGTGCTCGGCTAGAAATGATGCTAATAGGTTGCCGAGAAACTGTGTGAATCACAACTGCTGTAGGGAGGGTTATGAGAATAGGGGAGCGCAGCGCCCGCTGCTAATCACAGCGGGCGCCTGCTCACCCGGTCTTGTAGGCATCCGACTTATCAGGCTTTTTTTATGTGTAGTACAACCATGGCGCTGTGCTGGTAGGAATAAAGTAGCTGCCAGAGGCTTTCTCATAGCGGTAGTGACGTCGCTGCCCAGGCAAGACCATAAGAATTACTTTGTCGCTGTCATAGGGCTGGAAGTCGTGGCGCGTCGTTTTCCTTCGAACAAGCGGTCACGCGACCCGGTCAAGTGCTGACGCATGAGATCCCGTGCTAGCTCGGAGCGACGCTGCTCGATCGCCTCAGCGATAGCGCGGTGCTCTTCAAACACATGTTGCAGGCCATCGGGCGTTGCCTTGAGGGAGAGCCCGTGAAACTGCATGCCAACGGCGATGTGATCTTCCAGTGCTTCCATTGCTGTCGCGTAATAGCGGTTTCCCGACGCCTGCGATATTGCCAAATGAAACTGAAAATCTGCGTCCTCATGATGTCGGCGACGGTTGGTTGCATCGCGCAATATTTTCAAGGCAGATTTAATGTGTTGAAGGTCTTCCTCGTTGTGCCGTTCCGCAGCCCTGGCTGCTGCTCCCGGCTCGACACTAAGGCGAAAATCATAGCAATCTTCTAAATCGGCAATGTTTTCTATCTGTCCGAAACCCAATGGTTGCCGTAGGCCGAAGCTACGTACGAAGCTGCCAGCGCCGCGCCGGGAATAGATCAGCCCTTGCTCGCGTAGTTTCTGCAGTGCGTCGCGCACGATAGGGCGAGATACCTGAAATTCTGCAGCAAGCTCATGTTCAGTCGGTAAGCGCTCGTCAGCTTGGTAAGACCCTGACTTAATCGCACGTTGCATCTGGTCGTAGACCATCTCGCCTAAACTGCGGCGTCCCGATGTGGGTTCTCGTTGATCACTCATGCGGCTTTTCCGTTAAGTTTTGCAAATCATTTCGGCGACCCTTACCAGTGTATCATCTGCGCCAAAGCCACCTGACTTAGTAATAAATACCGTATTTTCGGTTCGGCAGACGGGAAGGCCGGGAAGAATTTCACCGAGTATTTGCATTTCCAGTATATCGTTACTTAGCAGCACAGCCTCAGCCGTCGCTCCGCCCGTGAGAAACCAGGTAACGTCATTCTCTGGGGTTAGCTTTTTGAGCGACGCAGCGAGATTCGTTGCCACCGTTGCAGCCGGTATTGATGTGGCGCCGGGAGTGGCCTGCAACACGGTTATACGGGCGTTTTGCTGCAGCTCTGCGTCTAAGCAGCCGTTGGGCGCCGGTATATGTACGACATCAAGTTTAGCTGAGAGCAGCGCGTTAATCTGAGCCAATGTAATCGGGTCCCTTGACCCTGCGGTTATACACAGCGCTGGCGGGAACGACAACGGCAGGTCTTGCGGGGTCGCATGATCGGCCATGTGCATTGCCAAGCGTTCTGCGAGCGCGCGTGCACCCAAAAATAGGGTGTCGGTGGTATGAGCGCCAATCCACTGATCCATCTCTTCGTCATGCAGCGTATCAGGTATACAGGCGCTGCTGGCATGGTGGCCGAGCGCATCGCCGACCGAGATTGGTGCGTCCACCCCAAAGCCGCTGACGCAGCCGTTGACAACGATCCGCTCGAATTGCGGGATTGCCGGCATGGCGACGATCCTATGGTAAGAGATTTCGTCTAGCTCAGCGGCAATCGGTCCTTTGAGCCGGGAGTCAACCTTCTTAAAAATGAGTGTGCCGCTAGGCAGTGCCCGCATTACTTGAGCGACTCGCTCTTTAGCATCCTCTGGGGAGGCGTCACGCGTTTGTGTCGAGATGGCCAAAACCTCTGGGCGTCGTTCGGCCAACGCGCGCGCGATGGCCTCTGGTGAGGTCACGGCATAGGTGCGAAACCCATACCGTGCAAATGCTGCGCTAGAGTCGAGTGCACCGGTGAGGTCGTCAGCAATAATGATGAGTCTCAAAGCTTCTATCTTGGGCGCCATTGGGGATCTCTTTTTTATTTCGCTGAACCGTTATTTCCAATCACCTGCAGGCCAAGCGATAGCTTTGGCTATTCAAAGCGATGGGGCTAAGGCCTGGTGGTTTTTAAGTGCCGTGAATTAGAGCGCAGCTCGGTATATCGCAAGCACATCGTCAACGGTCATGTCGCGTGGATTATTGTCCATCAAGCGGCGGATACCATGTGCTTCTTCGGCCCAGGTAGACAGGTCTTCTTCTTGAGTCCCATGCTTGGCAAGCTGCATCTCGACGCCGAGATCTCGACAAAAGGCATACGCCGAATCAAACAGCGATCCAGCGGAGCCATCGAAGTGAAGCCCCAGCGCACCTGCGATTTCGCGCGTCTTTTCTGAGTGCACAGACTCATTAAAGGCAAGCACGTGTGGAAAAATGATCGCATTGGATAGGCCATGTGGAAGACTGAGGCGTGTTCCCAGGGGATAGGCGAGGGCATGACCAGCGGCGGTATTTACCGGCCCTAGACAAATCCCGCCGTAATATGAGGCGAGCATCATGCCGGCACGTGCTTCAGTATCCTGACCATCGGCAACCGCACGGGGTAGGTATTTGCCGATCAAGGACATTCCCATTCGTGCATAGCCGTCGATCAGGTCGTGCGCGTTGATGTTGGTGAATGCTTCGACACAGTGCGCCATGGCGTCGATTCCGTTCGCCGCGGTGACAGCAGGCGGTACCGAGTAAGTAAGCACGGGGTCGAGTACGGCGAAATCGGCCAGCAAATATGGGCTTTCAACTGCGATTTTCGACTTCGAATCCGGATCAGTGACCAGGGCGCGAATACCCGCCTCGGACCCGGTGCCGGCGGTTGTGGCCACTTGGGCGAGGAGAGTGCGGCGCCCCTGCACGCGGTTCGGACCCGCAACGTCTTTAAGCGCTTGTTCACCGTCCCAAAGTGCGGCGACCAATTTTGCGATATCCATCACCGAACCGCCGCCGAGGCCCACGACCAGATCAGGCTGGCATTCGCGGGCGAAAGCAATTGCCCGTTCAAGTACACTGGTGTCGGGTTCGGGTGTAACGTCAGCGAATATGGTGACGTTACCCGGCAGCTCTAGTGCGTCGGCATAGCTGGCCGTGTGCTGGTCAGCGATGACGAGCGATCGCTCGACCCCGGCCGCCCATGAGCCTAAACGAGCAGAGGCTCCGGCCCCCACTTCCAGCCGCTTAGGCTGGTGAATAGTGATCGGTTTATCGATTGCGCTCATGCTTTGTCCTCATGCTCAAGTTGTTCCATTCGCGTCAAGACCGACGCACGCTCCTCATCAGAAAGCTCAATGAACGGCGGGCGAACGCGTGTCCAACTATCTAGGCCTCGGCGACGGGCTAGCATCGTCTTGACGGTGGGTAGCTGAACGTAGGCGTTGGTGAGTTCGCGCCATGCATTGATGCGCGCCTGTGCCGACTCAACCTCAGCCTGGTGCGTGGGATCATTCCATTTATCGAAGACGATGCGTAAATCCGCCGCGACCAAATTCGAGCTGGCCGTAATGCAACCAGCGCCTCCTGATTGCAAAAGCGGCAGCATCAGCGGGTCGGCCCCGGCCATCACAGCGCAATCTGGACACTCGGCGATGGTGCGGCGCATGTTGTCAAGATCACCTGAGCTGTCTTTGATCCCGATCACAATGCCGGGGTAGGCGGCTTGCAAGCGAGTAATGAGCGCCTGCGAAATCGCGACCCCGGAGACCTGAGGAATGTGATAAAGGATCACGCGCAGCCGGTCATCGGCGACCTGGTCGATAATGTCGGCATAGGTGCGGAAGAGGCCTTCGTCACTGACGCCCTTGTAATAAAAGGGGGGCAGCAGCACGACCGCCTTTACGCCAGCCTCGACCGCGTGTCGCGTCAGCGCTACGGTGTCCGCCACACTGGTTTGTGCGGTTCCTGGCATCAGCCGCGATGGCGCGATACCGGCTTCAATCACCCGCTCAAGGAGCTCCTGTCGTTCTTTCAGACCCAACGAGTTTGCTTCACCGGTTGTGCCAAGGAGGGCGATACCGTCGCAGCCTTCTTCGATAAGCGCATGACAATGCTGTGCAAAGGCGGCGTGATCAGGGCTTCTGTCCTGGGTAAAGGGGGTGGCGGCGGCACAGTACACGCCGCCGAAATCGTTGGTTGTCATGATGTGTACCTGCCTGCTACCAGTTTGCGCGCATAGGCAATGGCAGCTTTCATGTTGGTGTGGTTGGCCTTACCAGTGCCGGCGATATCGAAAGCCGTGCCGTGATCGACTGACGTGCGATCGATCGGCAGTCCCACCGAGACATTCACCGTCGAGTCGAAGGCGATTAGCTTGATCGGAATATGGCCCTGATCGTGGTATTGGGCGATCACTAAGTCGAATTCACCCTGGTAGGCGCGATAATAGACAGTGTCAGCTGAAATGGGCCCTTCAACGTTCATGCCTTCGTCATGCGCCATGGCGACAGCTGGCTTGATCTTTTCAATATCTTCATTGCCGAATAAGCCGTTTTCGCCACAGTGAGGATTAAGTCCTGCGACGGCAATACGGGGAGACTCGACACCCATACGGCGCATATGCTCGTAGCCGGCGCGAATCGTCACGAGTACTTGCTCGGGAGTCACGCGCTCAATGGCATCTTTTAGTGAGACATGAGTCGATACGTGGATCACTTCCAGCCGCTCAGATGCCAGCAGCATGTAGGCCGCATCCGATCCCGTTAAAGTGCGTAGCATGCCTGTATGGCCATCATAATGATGACCAGCCGCGTTCAGCGACTCCTTGTTAATCGGCGCTGTGACAATGCAGCCAATTGAGCCGTCTTGAGCCGCCCGAACCGCCGTCTCAATAAAGCGAAAAGCGGCATCCCCAGCCGCGTGGCTAAGTTGGCCCCAGGGCAATGGAGCACCCGGAATGTCTACATCCTCGACTAAGCCTGAAAGGTCAATGGATGTGCCGACTGCCTTTTGGGCTGCCTCTAAGGTCGCCAGGTTGCCAAAAACGCGCGTTTTCGTTCGCTCTTCGGGCGTCATCTCGGCCAGCGCCTTGATGGTTATTTCGGGGCCGACTCCAGCGGGGTCGCCCATAGTAATACCGAGAATATCGCTCATACGGCTGCTCCGTTTATCCAATCAAGGCTGAGCCGAACATGCTTGATAGCTCGGCGGTATAAGGTGTAGGCGATTTCCACCTGCCCATTGTCTCGCTGCAGAATGACGGGGTAAGACAACTCTTTGTTGTGGCCGTCCACCGAGTTGTTGGAGAGGCATGTGCCTGTGGCCTCCTCGATAACGACTTGATAAGAGAAGGTGCGTCCATCGTCTTCGGAAAGGCATAGCGCCAAGGGGGCGCGTGGAACACCCCAGATCGGCTGGCAGCCGCCCGAAGCATTTGGCCGATCATCCTCCTCGCCTAGCTCGTCATACAGAGACTCGCGGCGATCCTGAGACATTGCTGCTGATACTGGATTGCAGACCATAGCGATTCGCCCATCGGCGAGCCGTGTCACGCCAATTGAGGAGTTGTTGTTAGGTACGTTGGTGGGCGTGGGGGATGTCCAGGTTTGACCGCCATCGAGGCTTTCTGAACGGTGTACGAAATCTGCTTGGCGGCGACGATAGAAGGCTACCAGCTTATCGTTTTCGAGCGTCACCGTTGACATGTGAACAGCCCCTGGCGAATCAGGCACGTCTGCAATTGCCCATGTTTCGCCTCGGTCTTTCGAGACCGCTACTGCAGCCGTATCGTAGCTGCCATTCCAGCGTTGGCCTGGGCGAGGGTTACAGCGAAATAGTGGCAGCAACCACTCGCCGTTCTGCCTAACACTCAGTGGGGCGCGGATAAAGGTTCCATCCGGCAAACCCAGGTCACGGCTGGGGCCACTGGTTACATGCGCGCCCTTTACCTCAAGTCGGCGCATGATCACCCTGGCTTCATCCTGATTGCCCGAAGGTTGAGCCGTATTGAACAGAATTATTTCGCCCTCGGGCGATATAAAGATGATTGGATTTTGTTCAGACCGGGTCGCGTCGTCGGTAAGGCGTTGCGCGGGTCCCCAGGTATCTGCGTTAGGCGACAGCACTGATGCGTGAATGGAGATATCCGACTTGCCTTCGAGTGTTCCCCCGAACCACGTGCAGAGCAGTGCGCCATCGGGAAGGGCGGATAGGAAAGCGGCATGATTTTGTACGGCTGCTGACGGCAGAATAGCTTCGGTCCCGCCAGGGCGCGAGACGGAGGCCCCGTTCATTTTTGCTGCGATTTCGTCAGGTGTCATTTTTTGTACTCACTCCTTAGCGGCATGGGTGTGTTATCGCTGCCTTTATGACGATGAGCATCATCATTGGAAAAGATGTTGTCAAGTTATAGAGTAAAAATAAGCGTATAGACTAAAGGGTTATTTGTTTTAAAAATTCTTTATTAACAATGACTTATTTTTATATATTTTCTTAAGATGAATTTTATGTATTTCCGTAATTGACAACATTGTTGGCTGAAGCCATTGTGGTAGGACGCTGAGCGTTGAGAGAGATCATAGATGTCAATAGGCGTGAAGAGGAGCAACAGCATTGATAAATTGCAGGTCACTGATTCAGTGCCTTCGATTTTTATTGCTGTTGTATGCGACTGCCTCACTTCGGTTGAATCTTTGCGCAGTCGATATCGTATGCGGCGCCTTTACGAAGTCGCCCTGAGGCCCAACGTTACAGACCGCTAATACAATCACACAAGAGCGGGTTAAACGCTTAGTTTGTGTTAAAGGAGAACAAACAATGATTTTAGAAAAGACTATGTTGCACAAAACAACAGTTCTATTGTTGTCAGGAGCTTTGTTTACCGTCATTAGTGGTTGCTCGAATGAAGATTCTGAGCAAGCTTCCGCAAGCGAAGAAACAGTGAAGTTGGTAGCTGCGACGATTACACCTAAGAACTCACTGCTAGCGAGAGCGCTTACAGCATTTGGCGAAGAAATTGAAAGTCAGAGTAACGGAGAGATCGAAGTCACCGTTCACACTGATGGAACCCTAGGCAACGCCTCAAGCTTATATCAGTCAGTCATCTCTGGTGATATTGATATGATCTACTCAGACTCAGGCTGGTTCGCTGAACAAAATCCCGTGTTTGAAGTGCTGGGTGCTTATTATCTGTTTAAAGATAGAGAACATTTCGAATCTATCGTGAATACAGAAGGTGAACTTTCATATTTCGAGGATTTGCTTCTAGAAAATCCTGGTTTGAAGACAGTTATGTATGAGGGCGGCCTGGAAAGAAATATCATTAGTACCTTCCCCATTAATTCTGTTGAAGACCTAGAAGGGCAAACAATGCGCAGTGGCACAGGGTCTACTGAGCTTGAGTGGTGGCGTAACTTAGGGGCTGACCCCACGAGCATTGCCTTTAACGAAGTATACTCTGCGCTACAAACAGGCGTCGCAGATGGGTCGCAAAATAGTTTAGATGCAATGATTCAACAGCGGTTTGGCGAAGTAGCCAAATACATAGCTAGAACACAGCACCGTTTAGATCTTGGTTTTGTGGTCATGAATAACGAACGATATGAAGCATTGTCTGGTGAACATAAAGACGCAATCGAAAGAGCACGGGATGTCGTTCAGCCTGAATATATCAGTAAAGCTTTTGAAAAAACTGAAGAAGATATCGCAACGTTAGAAAATGATTTTGGTGTGAGTTTTACAGATCCTGATCGAGAGAGTTTTATTGAAAGATCGCGGGTTCAGTTAAATGAATTGGCTGAAAAATATGATGTGGAAGATGTCGTTAACGAAACCTTTAACTGATAGTGAGTTTGTACTGCCCTAAGGTTTGAGGGTAGTACCTCTTTGGAGGTTGTGACATGTGGAATGAAAAAATTAATTCTTTACTGTTAAGATCGGTATCATTGATAGGTATGTTCATGCTGGTGCTAATTTCAGTAACGTTGTTTACTGGGGTGATCACAAGGTATGTGTTCTCTTATTCCATACCGGAGCTAGAGGTGTTAAGGAAGTTTTCTCTACTGTGGCTTGTTTTTGTGGGGTCTGCTATAGCAGTAAAGGAAAAGGCACATTTGGAAATTGACATACTCTCGGATTATTTGAGCGAAAGAGGAACTAAAATAAGAGATGCCATCGTCTATTTTCTTACTCTTGTGGGTATTGTGATACTGGTTTTTATTGGCGTTGCTGCTTTCAAGTCAGGGTTGGTTAGGTCGGAATTAGTATCGATTCGATTTCTTTCTTCGCAGCCTTCCCTAATTTATTATTATTCAGCATTCTTGGTGGGCTCGATACTCATGGTTTATTTTCATTTGCTCAATGCTAGGGGCTTGTTTTTTAAGAAACATAAGAAAGAGGTTCAAAGTAAATGATTTTGCTGACAATCATTTCTGTTTTCCTTGTTTGCTTGTTGATTGGCGTTCCTGTTGCGTTCAGTATAGTTATCGCTGCAGCGATTCCTATCATCTTCGAGCCGCTCGTAAGCTTGACTCAAGCTAGTTCTGTTATGATCGAGTCCTTTTCAAGCTTTACACTGTTAGCGATCCCGCTATTTATTTTTTGTGGTGCGTTGCTCAACCTGACAAAAGTAACAGATGACTTAATTTATATATCTAAATCCTTAGTGGGTAACTTGAAAGGCAGCCTGGCACATATAAATATTGTAACGAGTGTGTTTTTTGGGGCTATATCGGGCTCTTCAGTAGCAGATGTTGCATCGCTAGGCCGAATTTTAATACCTGCCATGGTAAAAGCAGGTTACAGCAAAGAGTTTGCAGCAACGATAACCGCTGCATCTTCTACCATAGGGTCGATAATACCTCCTAGTATTTTATTAATAGTGTATGGTGCTTTATCACAGACCTCTGTCGCTTCGTTGTTTATAGCAGGGATTATTCCAGGGGTTCTGATTGGTGCAACCCAAATGTTTTACGCCTACTATTATGCTCATAAAAATAATGTTGGGCCTGTGAGTAATGAACTTCTTGGTTTAAGTGAGGATGATAAGCTTTCCAAGCGGTTGGCGATCAAGAAAAGCATTTTTCCCGTTAGTTTGTTTTTAATTGTCATTGTGGGGATAATGGCAGGTGTATTCACCGCAACGGAAGCCGCCGCGATTGCCGTGGTGTATGTATTTGTTGTGGCCTTCTTTATTAAAAAGGAAAGAAGCTTTAAAAATTATAAAGAAGTTATGCACAGGGCTGTGACGGATTCAGCCTCTATCTATATATTGATTGCCGCTGCTTCGTTTTTATCTTGGGTCTTATCTTATTATCAAGCGCTAGATCCAGTCATTAGTTTTATTATTGAAAATGATTTTAACGCCTTTACTTTTTTATTAGTGCTGGTGTTGCTGTATTTTATCCTTGGTACCTTTATGGAGCCAAATTCAGCCATGCTAATCTTTGTGCCTATGTCCGTTCCTGTTATACGCGAATTAGGCGTTGATCCGGTTGTTGCAGGTATTGTAACGGTGATGGCTATTCGGCTGGGGACGGTAACGCCGCCTTATGGGTTGTCTACTTTATTGTCAGCAAAAATAGCCGGTACAAACGTACTGAAAATGATGAAACATATTGTCATTTTTGTCATTATTTACCTTGTGTCTATACTTAGTATTATTGTATTCCCGAAAATTGTGACATTCCTACCGGACTTGTTGATGTAATAAGCCATCAATTAGTAATTGAATTCATTTTTGAGGTTAATGGCGATGATGTTAGCTGATAAGGTAGCGATCGTAACGGGTGCTAGTAGAGGTATAGGCAGGAGTATTGCTAATACGCTGGCTGAGAATGGAGCCTCTTTAACTATTGTTGGCACAAACTTAAAGCTGTTAAATGAAGTTTACAGCGATGTGGAAAAAATGGGAAGGGAGTGTCTGGTTTTTGCTGGAGATGTTACTAATCCTGAAACTGCAGAAGAGGTTTCTAAGAAAACAATAGGACTTTTTGGGAAGATTGATATATTGGTAAATAATGCTGGCATTAATATGCGCAGCGCTACTTTAGATGTTGAGTTAGATGATTGGCATCATGTAGTCGATGTTAACCTGAATGGAAATTTTTATTTCAGCAAGGCAGTTTTATCTCATATGGTCGAGAGGGGGTGCGGTAAAATTGTTAATGTTAGTTCTAGTACTGCTAAGTCGGGGCATAAGAATGCTGCCCCTTCATATGGAGCATCTAAAGCTGGTGTTGATTACTTAACAAGGCATCTTGCTCTTGAGATGGCAAGGTATAATATAAATGTTAATGGTGTTAGTCCTGGTCCTGTTGAAACCGATATGATTAAACAATGGTCAGATGATTACTTTGAAAAAGTCACATCTAATGTGCCTTTGAAAAGATTAGGAACACCTAAAAATGTAGCAGATGTTGTGCTTTTTCTTGCGTCCAGTATGTCTGATTTTCTCACTGGAGAAACTATTAATGTTAACGGTGGGACTTATATGAATTGATGTTTTCGTGATTGTTTTGATGCTTGGAATTTTTCTTTATTCCTGGGTTTGGAGCTTGAAACTGTCCATCGTCAACTGAGTCTCCAAATGAACAAGGGCATTGGCCCTGCTTCGTAGATGTTCTTTATCACGTCAATTTGAACGGTATCCAAAGTCTTTAGCACTCCGAAAGAAGCTGTACGAACAACGCGAGACAACGTGATGGCATGTATCGGCATTGATGCCAGCAAACTGAAGTTTGAGCCCGTGGCAAACCAACGTTATTGGTGTTGGAAGCGGCTATGCGGAATTGGCGCATATTGCGTTTGGCGTGTTGAAGTCCCAAAGTAAATATTAACTGCAAGGAGGGTAAATCCCCCTTGCAGTTGCTATCGAGAGACGGTATCAAAGCATCCCTGCCTACACCTAGCATTTGCCGGGTGTTTTTCTGTGACGGGATGCTTGCTGATCGCATAATGAGTTGCGCTTCTTTACACGCTATAAATGCCTGAGTTCATACTAGCGGCGGTTGTAGATCTCTTCATTGAGCTCCCCTTCGCTTTTACCTACCAGGGTTGTCACCATCAAATCACCGGCAACGTTGACGCTGGTGCGTGCCATATCAAGGATCCTATCAATCCCCGCGACCACGGCGATAGCTTCCAGCGGCAGACCAACCTGGGCCATCACAATCGAGAGCATAATCAGGCCAGCGCCTGGTACGCCTGCGGTACCAATGGAGGCCAGTGTGCCGGTGGCGACAATCATGCCGTAATCCATCATGCTCAAATCAGTGCCAGTCATTTGGGCGATGAATAGCACGACCACGCCCTGGTAAAGCGCGGTGCCATCCATATTGATGGTGGCGCCTACCGGTAACACAAACCCTGAAACCCCTTCGGAAACGCCCAGGTTCTTCTGCGCGCAACGTATAGAGACCGGCAGGGTGCCCGCAGAAGAAGCGGACGAGAACGCCACAACAATAGCGTCCAGACTGCCCTGCAAATAGCGCATGGGGTTTAGCCGCCCCAGTAACGAGATCAAACCCGAGTAGATCACCAGCACGTGAAGAATGCTGGCCAGGTACGCCACGCCAATCAACTTGGCCAGCGGCAGCAATATCTCTAAACCGTACTGTCCGGAGACGTGGGCGATTAAGCCAAATACGCCGAAGGGCGCAAACGCCATCACAATGCCGGTGAGCTTGTACATTGCCTCGGCAAAGCTATCGAAGACCTTCATGACCGGCTCGCCTTTATCGCCAATCAACGTTAGCGAAATACCTAAACCAATGGCAAACACAATGATCTGCATAATGTTGCCGTTGGCCAGGGCGTCCAACGGGTTACGCGGCACTAAGTTAACCAGAATAGAGACCAGCGATGGCGCTTCGTTAGCGGCCACTTCAGAGTCAAAACTTAAATCAACGCCCACGCCCGGCTGCAGCAGGGTGGAAAGTACCAGACCAATGGAGATAGCAAAGGCGGTGGTGACCAAATAGAGCGTAATGGTACGCGCGCCAATACGCCCCATTTTCTGGGGGTCGCGCATTGAGGTAATACCCACCACCAGAGTGGAGAACACTAGTGGCACAATCAGCATCATAATGGCGTTAATAAAAATATCGCCCAGCGGTTTAAACACGCTGGCGGTCTCGCCTAATAGCGCGCCTGCCAAAATACCCAACGCCAAGCCGGCGAGAATCTTCTTCCATAGGGCAATTCGTCGCCACCAGGCAAACTTTCCTTGCTGTGTTGTCTCCTGCACTGCGCTTCTCCTGTCAAAAGTGTTAAAACCTATTATTTATCGATTCGTTAGACGAATCGGCGGGCACTCTATCACTTTTGGCTAACGGGCTGGGATGGATATACCGAGTGGTCATAGCACATGCGTTAAGTCCGAGAGTTAAATGCTGCTCAGCCGCAGGCATACCACGCGCTACTTGAGGTTGAGGGCTCACGCTACAGCTATTTTGAAAATACAACGATCAGAACAAAGCTCTGAATTGTGGTGATTTAATTCGAGCCTAAATAGGGTTAAATAGTACGTTCGTTTTGACGTACGTACTGGATAGCGTACAGTCAAGGTGATGCGGGATAAATTAGAGGTGCGTTATGACCGGAATATCTGCAACAGAGGCGCGCAGCAATCTTTATCGGTTGATTGATGAGACTGCCGAATCTCATCAGCCCATTGTCATTATGGGCAAGCGGAATAAAGCCGTTCTGGTGGCGGAGGAGGACTGGTCTGCCATTCAGGAGACGCTTTTCCTGCTTTCTGTGCCAGGGATGCGAGAGTCTGTTCGTGAGGGAATGGAGACCCCAGTGGATGAGTGCGACGAGGAGTTGGACTGGTGACATGGAAGTTGGTTTACACCAAACACGCTCAGAAAGACGCGAAGAAGTTAGCCTCCAGCGGATTGAAGCCAAAGGCACAGGAGCTGCTAGCACTGATCGCAGAAGACCCGTATCGGAAACCACCTCCGTTTGAGAAGCTCATCGGTGATCTTGCGGGGGCTTATTCACGGCGCATCAATATTCAGCATCGTTTGGTTTGCCAGGTACTTGAAGACGAAGGGGTAATTAAAGTGCTTCGGCTTTGGAGCCACTACAAATAATGCATAATTTTAGCCGCTGTTGCCGATCATCTAAGCAGCGCTGCGCGCTGTATTCGCGGATGCGCCATAGGCTTACCACGTGAGTTACGCAGGTGTTTTTATTCAGGTCGCTACTCTTTGCGGTTTCTATCCGTACGCCTCGTGGGGGCGCGACATTTGCCCCCGGCGCGTCGATGAGTCACCATTTAGAGTTTCTCTCCGCGCGCCCTGGGCGGGGCGCGACGCCGTGGTGCCGATATTCAGCAGATTGCCAGTGCTGTTTCTATCCGCACGCTCCGGGCGGGGCGCGACGCCAAAGGCGGCGGAAAAGCGCACGGTACCCGATGTTTCTATCCGCACGCCCCGGGCGGGGCGCGACAAGGTAGTTCCGGCAGCTCGCGTGATGGCTGTTGTGTTTCTATCCGCACGCCCCGGGCGGGGCGCGACTCGATCAGATCGTTAGCACTAATGTCGATGCTGCCGTTTCTATCCGCACGCCCCGGGCGGGGCGCGACGCGTTAGGCAGATTGCCGAAAAGCTAGA
Source organism: Vreelandella titanicae (assembly GCF_014697095.1). Classification (NCBI taxonomy): domain Bacteria; kingdom Pseudomonadati; phylum Pseudomonadota; class Gammaproteobacteria; order Oceanospirillales; family Halomonadaceae; genus Vreelandella; species Vreelandella titanicae. The sequence goes on from NZ_CP059082.1 coordinate 2,992,610, forward strand.
GCGTACTGTTTCTATCCGCACGCCCCGGGCGGGGCGCGACCCGCCAGGAGGTGGCCATCACGGCAAACACAGTAATGTTTCTATCCGCACGCCCCGGGCGGGGCGCGACTGTGGCGGTGAAGGATTGCCGCGAGTGTATGCAGTTTCTATCCGCACGCCCCGGGCGGGGCGCGACGACTGATACAGGTACGCTTGATGAGCCGCTGCCAGAGTTTCTATCCGCACGCCCCGGGCGGGGCGCGACTTGCCGATTCGCCAAGAGTCGGCATTCGGAAGGGTGTTTCTATCCGCACGCCCCGGGCGGGGCGCGACATTTAGGCTTTGGAGCCTTCTTCTCGGGGCGCTTCGAGTTTCTATCCGCACGCCCCGGGCGGGGCGCGACTGACGTTTTCGACACTGTGCTTACTCGGCTAATCCTGTTTCTATCCGCACGCCCCGGGCGGGGCGCGACCAGATAGCATCATGCTCGGTTGAGTCGTATTCGGTGTTTCTATCCGCACGCCCCGGGCGGGGCGCGACGCTGGAGGATGCAGCAAAGCTATACGCACACCCATGGTTTCTATCCGCACGCCCCGGGCGGGGCGCGACTCTATGGCGTTCGTGTGGCCGTGTAGGTATACGTGGTTTCTATCCGCACGCCCCGGGCGGGGCGCGACACGCTTACCCGCTACTTAGCGAGCCTGGATATGCTGTTTCTATCCGCACGCCCCGGGCGGGGCGCGACCGTCAAAAAAGCGCCGAGCCTGCTAACTTGCGCATGTTTCTATCCGCACGCCCCGGGCGGGGCGCGACCTAACACCCTGCTTAATTCGGACTGCCCACTGAGATGTTTCTATCCGCACGCCCCGGGCGGGGCGCGACCAAAGTCCGCTTTCTGTGGGGTCAATGTCGCCATTGTTTCTATCCGCACGCCCCGGGCGGGGCGCGACCATCCGTCCAGCGGAAGTATTTCACCGCATAGCCAGGTTTCTATCCGCACGCCCCGGGCGGGGCGCGACCGTTGAAAGTTACCGTACCCGTGCCGCCTAGCGTGGTTTCTATCCGCACGCCCCGGGCGGGGCGCGACGTTTTATCTATTTTAGTGGCAGCAATGCTGTTAAGTTTCTATCCGCACGCCCCGGGCGGGGCGCGACGCGTCACGCGATTACACAGCAGAGGAGCTAGCGCAATGTTTCTATCCGCACGCCCCGGGCGGGGCGCGACATGCAAAGTTTATTGTTCTGGTTTTCTACTGACAGTTTCTATCCGCACGCCCCGGGCGGGGCGCGACCGGCCTGGTCTATATACGCAAAGTTGGAGCTTGGGTTTCTATCCGCACGCCCCGGGCGGGGCGCGACTATTGCCGCTGCGTGACCTAATTTGTGATGAGCTGGTTTCTATCCGCACGCCCCGGGCGGGGCGCGACTACTCAGCAGTACGCGCAAAGCATGACGTTGTTGTTTCTATCCGCACGCCCCGGGCGGGGCGCGACGGCGCGTCTTGCTTGGTGTGGTCCGCGACCTAGGTTTCTATCCGCACGCCCCGGGCGGGGCGCGACCGGAGTAAGAGTTCAGGGGGGCGATGTTTCGATTGGTTTCTATCCGCACGCCCCGGGCGGGGCGCGACGGCAGCCCGCCGGGCTCTAGTTCATCGATAGGCCAGTTTCTATCCGCACGCCCCGGGCGGGGCGCGACCCGCCTAGCGTGGAAGTAGTAACGTCATAGCGAGGGTTTCTATCCGCACGCCCCGGGCGGGGCGCGACCATTTAAGCAACTCCGTTTGATTCAGGTAGCCCAGGTTTCTATCCGCACGCCCCGGGCGGGGCGCGACACATCGGCAACCAACAAGGCGAGCGGGCGTCAACAGTTTCTATCCGCACGCCCCGGGCGGGGCGCGACTTGAGGGGTGGTTGGGATGAATCACTACATATGCATGTTTCTATCCGCACGCCCCGGGCGGGGCGCGACCCCAGCCAAAAAGAGGACGGCTTCACTAGCTGCAAAGTTTCTATCCGCACGCCCCGGGCGGGGCGCGACAAAGCTCCATCGCAGGAGTGACAGTAACGTACAGTTTCTATCCGCACGCCCCGGGCGGGGCGCGACTTGAGGTAATTTCAATGGCGACATTGACTCCACAGTTTCTATCCGCACGCCCCGGGCGGGGCGCGACATCCAAACGCACCAAGGGCCCACGCCAAAGTAAACGTTTCTATCCGCACGCCCCGGGCGGGGCGCGACATCGACGGCCAAAACGCCGCGCTAACCATGGGCGGCGTTTCTATCCGCACGCCCCGGGCGGGGCGCGACAGTGCCAGTACCGCACGCATTCAAGAGCATGGTTGTTTCTATCCGCACGCCCCGGGCGGGGCGCGACTTCGCTGGAAGATCAACTCCGGGCGACGGCGGTGGTTTCTATCCGCACGCCCCGGGCGGGGCGCGACCAAGCGGCGTTTGCGTTGCTAAGCACTGCTAAGCTAGTTTCTATCCGCACGCCCCGGGCGGGGCGCGACTGCCCGCATATCGCGTGGGGGTGTTTTACCCCAGCGTTTCTATCCGCACGCCCCGGGCGGGGCGCGACATGCGCCGCTTTCCAACGTGGCTGCCTCTCTGGATGTTTCTATCCGCACGCCCCGGGCGGGGCGCGACCAGGATGCTGGCCGCACCACCTGACTCTTGGATGTTTCTATCCGCACGCCCCGGGCGGGGCGCGACCGGGCTACGATGCGCTTACGTTTGAAACTGTTGGCGTTTCTATCCGCACGCCCCGGGCGGGGCGCGACGCCATTGCACGCCGGATACGCGAGGGTGGCGGTGTTTCTATCCGCACGCCCCGGGCGGGGCGCGACCAGTACGCATGGAGTAGCACCACGCTGTTTTATGTGTTTCTATCCGCACGCCCCGGGCGGGGCGCGACCACATGACCTCATATTCGCCACCCGGCACTGGCGGTTTCTATCCGCACGCCCCGGGCGGGGCGCGACTTAATGCGGCTGGTGCTTACGTGCAGCAAGCAGCAGTTTCTATCCGCACGCCCCGGGCGGGGCGCGACGTTCATCAATGGGCCAGAACCGGATATCACGCACGTTTCTATCCGCACGCCCCGGGCGGGGCGCGACAATATCAGCGCAACGCCTGTCAAACTCAACGCAAGTTTCTATCCGCACGCCCCGGGCGGGGCGCGACCGATCCGCCGCGGTTTCGCGCTGCCATAACCTTGGTTTCTATCCGCACGCCCCGGGCGGGGCGCGACGCGGTATTCTGACACGATCTTGCCAATCGGCACAGTTTCTATCCGCACGCCCCGGGCGGGGCGCGACTGGCTGTAAAACTCGGCCACCTCTTGCGTAGATAGTTTCTATCCGCACGCCCCGGGCGGGGCGCGACCATTCCCGTTAGCCGGTACGCTTAACGAGGTGTTTGTTTCTATCCGCACGCCCCGGGCGGGGCGCGACATTCTGCCAAGCATCGGCATAGCGGATAACCTCGCGTTTCTATCCGCACGCCCCGGGCGGGGCGCGACCACGCCAAAGCGCTCACGTAAATCCTTAACCACAGTTTCTATCCGCACGCCCCGGGCGGGGCGCGACGAGTACGAATGCACAAAATGCGGCGCAACGATTAAAGTTTCTATCCGCACGCCCCGGGCGGGGCGCGACCGTTAAAGTGCGTAGGGCGACCCAGATTGTCTACACGTTTCTATCCGCACGCCCCGGGCGGGGCGCGACTTTTTTAGTTTTCAAAGTAACCTTAATTTAGGATGTTTCTATCCGCACGCCCCGGGCGGGGCGCGACTTCATAAAGCTCTCGGCGTCCGTGTCGGTCGGCGAGTTTCTATCCGCACGCCCCGGGCGGGGCGCGACCGTTCTGTTTATAACATCATGAAAAATAAAAGCAAAAAGACATGCTTTTGCGAAACGCTGAGTATCAGACGATCTTGCTTGGTGCAAAGGAGTTGGCGAAAGAATTTATTATTAAAATCAATTTATTAAAGAGCTGCGAACCTGACGGGGTTTGGCAAAACACTTGCGGTTCGCAAACAAGAGAAACATTAAAAAACTAAAGGGCCATTCATATCTAAGGCGGGCTTGGCGCCAATATGTTCGATGCGGTTTTTCCAATTTCGGCCTAAGAAGTAAAAGCGTAAGCTGTCCACCTCGTCATCAATCAAGTCGATCAAGCGTTGACGGAAGCGTACCCATTGATCGGGATCGACTTCAATTTCAAACACGGAAAATTGTACTCGCTGCCCTACATCTCGACACGCTTTTGCTACTCGCCGCAGCCTGCCTTCACCACCCTCTGAGGAGGTGCTGACATCGTAACTGACCAGTACCATCATGATATTGCCCTCAGTATGCTATTTCCAAAGGAAAGGTGGGTAAGCATCTAAGTCACCTCGCAGGTGACGCGCCATTAATTGAGCTTGCAGTATGGGCAGCATGCCTATAGGTGCTTTTTCATCAATAAACGTATGCAATAACTCTTCACGCTTTCGCTCTTGGTAAGCAGTTAGAACCAGCTTGCGGGCATCATCGGTCATAACGACGCCATTGCTTTCAGTAATATTAAAGTCCTTTTCGCGTAGCTGGCGTCGATTGATAAGCGAAAGGGCTAGGCGGTCACCTAATAAAGGGCGGAACTCTTCAGCAAGGTCTAATGCAAGGCTGGGACGACCTGGGCGATCCCGATGTAAAAAGCCTACGGCGGGGTCTAAGCCGACGCTTTCTAGTGCTGAACGGCAGTCGTGGGTGAGTAGCGTATACAAAAACGATAATAACGCATTAATGCGGTCTCTCGGCGGGCGGCGATTACGGCCTTTAAACTCAAAAGCACCACCTTCTTGGCGCACTAATAAATTGAAGACGCTGAAATATACTTGGGCGGCTTCGCCTTCTAGGCCCCGTAGCTCATTGGTTGTGGCAGGTTGCAGTAAATTACGTGCGATGCGGCTTAGCCGGTCACGAGCCGCTTCCAGGCGCTGGCGATCATGAGGAGGCAACTTGCTGCCATAATCGCGAATGCCCCGGGCGAGAACAGCGCGCTGGTTATGGACTTTACCAATCAAAAGGCTACTAACTAGGCTCGAACAGGAGTCTTCGTTATCACTGACTCGATATTGAGTGCGCCTGAGTAATACATTGCCAGAGACGGGGCCTTCAATACGCGCCAAGAATTTCCCGTTCGGTGACAGGTGGGTGATGGTAACGCCTTGTTCAGCGCAGAATCCCATTAACGGCGGGGATACCAGTACACGCCCAAAGCATACAAGGGACTCCAGCATATGAATGGGAAGCCTGGCGCGCTCTTTCCCTTCTACCTGCATGACAATGTTGGCGCCTTCCTTTTTAAGCCAAGCACCTTCGGTGGTGATGTACAGTGAGTTTAATTGTCGTCGCATTGGCGTCACTCATCCAGGGCATCAAGTTGACGGTTAAGCCAGTGGCTTGCGGAGCGCTGTTTGCCAAACACTTGAGGTTGGCAAATATCGACAAGGGAGCAGTGATCACACTTCTTGGCATCGTAAATAGCCGGCGGCGTCTGCTGCTCATCAAAAATAGCGCGGGTTTGCTCAATAATGCGATGAGTTAACGTGCGTAGAGTGTCATCAAAGACGACTTATTTGCGCCGTCGTGTTTTGCCATAAAATAGGGCACCAGAGTCGATGTGGATATCTAGCATCTCTTCCAGGCAGAGCGCCTGAGCGCAAAGCTGCACCTCATCCGCACGGTGCGCTTTAGGTCGCCCGCGTTTGTACTCAATAGGGCGTACAGTCAAAGGTGATTGACGTTCATCAAACTCTACAACATCGGCAATACCACTCAATCCCAGCTGTTCACTTGCCAAAGGCAAGGCCATGGAAGTGTGTACGCCCCGGCGACGCTGATGCCCCAACTGGTCAGCGCGTTCGTGTAATAAACGGCCCTCAGCAGTGTAACGGTTTTCTGCCCATTGTTGCTCTACATGGATCAGCGCGCATTGGCGCGGGCAGAACAGCGTATGTTGCAGGGCCGAAAGCGGAATGGGGCGTGCCTCTTCTTCCATGGCGTTTCACCTATAGGTGTTCTTCTACCGTCACACCAGGCGGGAGTGACTCGCTGGCGATGTTGACTTGATAGTCGCTGTAGTGGCGTGCCGGTGTATCTTCTTTCCCCTCAACACGCTTCACTTGAACACTATCGAAGAGCACATGGGCGGGCGCGTTACCCATTGGGTGATCATGCTTGAAAACAACAAGTTTTCGGGTGGACATCTCACCACGCGCGGCAGAGCGGTCGTGTTCAAACATATTGATTAGAGAGCGCCATAAAAGAGCTAAATCGTCCTCTGAAAAACCGGTACGTTCAGCTAGTTTTGCAGAGACGTAGCCATGTACGCGGTATAAGCCATAAGGAATTATGTGCTTGCGCCCCATGGTACGCTCTTTTTCAAGATCCTTTTCGTTGGTAACCGCCATACGGGTAATGGAGACTTCCATGGGTATGACGGGATCGATAGAGCTGGCAAAGGCCATCTGGACAGGGCCGCGTACTTGGCCGGAGTTTACCTCGGTTGTCATGACTGCGCCGAAGGTGCGCACGTCGAAAAAGTTATTGCACATCCATTTGGTTACTTGGCGCGCTTTTTCCGCTTCCTTGGGAAGCTTTTTAGATTCAGGTTTAATATCCAGCGCTTCATAAGCTTTTTTATGCTGGTTGTTGAGCACTGACTTTTCTTGCATATAAATGGCATAGCCAGCGTCGTGTTCTTTTTCGAGAGCGACGTAGTTACGAATTTTACGTTTTAGGCAAACATCTGTGATAAGCCCCTGGTTGGTCTCTGGGTCGAGCCGTGGCAGGTTGCCTGCATCAGGGTCGCCGTTGGGGTTGCCGTTGGTTACATCAAATAAAAGGACAAATTCGTAGCGGTTAGCAATGGTGCTCATTCTGAGTCTCCCTGTTCAGATTGTTCATCGCTATTCGCGTTGTCTTTCTTAGCGAATCGCGTTTGTGATTGATGGTAGTAACCAATGGCAAAACGCCCTTGTTCTTCGATACCTAGGCTGCGCGGGAAGGTATCGCCTAGCCCGTCAATAATTTGACTGATTTCACTTTCAATAGTGTATGCAATACCGCTTTTGTCTTTTTTACGCATGGATGAAAGATGGTTCTGCACATTGCGCAGCAGCATAGGGAAAACGCTGGCGGGCGCCGCCGAGGCGGCACCGTAGTAGCGATCCTTAATGGTGGCATTTAACTCTCTACCAAGTGCGCCACGTTGGGCGTTTTCTAATTCGGCAAATAAGCGGCCCAATAAGTAACCTGGATGGGTGGAGCTTTTATCAAGGCTCACGGAAACCTCCTGATTGTTCGAGTTTAAGTGCGTGGTTAAGCGAGCCTCTCGGGCTAACACCGCTTTGCAAAGTGCGACGCGTAAGCCGTTGATATTGCCATCACTGCGAAAACGCATAACAACACTGGTAAGTAGCGGTCGGGGATAACGCTGCCCTGTGATAATGGCGCGCATCATTTCGCCAGCAAGCTGGGGCAGAACATCTTCTGATTTTGGCCGTGCGCCATGAATAGGCGCTGTTTGCAGGGTTAACCACCAAACGCTGGGGGCAATGCCTTTCCATGGTGCAGGCTGGATATCTAGATCTCGGTAATGCTGTGCGTAATGCTTAGTTAAATGTTCCAGGCTATCAACCAACCAAAAACGAACGGATAGACGAGCGGCATTGGGAGCGAGGCCTAGTACGTAAAATTGCGTTTCGGGTTCTAGTTCTGGAGCGACTTCCTTTAGTGGGCGGCCATCAGCTACCTGGGCAAGTAGGGAGCCTAGTTTGCTCGCTTCTTGCTCATCGCTGGGGGGGTGGTTGAGTACCGCGAAGAAGCTTTCCGCTGATTGCGCCGCCTTTGATGTTTGCGCAGTTGCCCAGAAAACCAGCGTGGTATCGCCTATTTGCAGGCGTTGTTGGTTGTCTGCATCGCCACGCAGTAAATAGTTAAGCGCCGTTGTGTAGCCAAAAATTGCTGATGTGGAAATAGCCGCGTTTTGATTTTTACGAAAGCCGTAAGACTCGTAGGCCTCGCTGTTAAATGAGACTAGCGAGGCACCCGACGATTGTGCGTCTCTAACGCCTTTAATGGCAGGGTGATCCGTACCTAGTACGGCGTTTTCACCGGTGATTAAGCACTGCCCATAAATGCCGGTATTTTCTTCGAGGGCAGTGCTCCAAATTTGGCGAGCGTCATCGTTTTCATGTAAGTATTGTCGTTGTCCATCTAGCCGAAAAATAATATTGCTATCTAGTACCTCCTCGCTGTAACCGGGCAGCGAGGATAGCTTTTCAGGGTGCCATTGATCTAAGAACTTCAAAAAAGCCAGGAGTGATTTGTCATCACTGTTACGGAAAAGGTCAAACTGGCGGGTTTTGAAGGCGGCATGTTCATCGTTTAAGCGTTTGCCTTCTCCGGCTGTTACTCCTAATGCATACGCAGTTTTATCCCAAAGTGGGTAGGCGTGAATACCCGATGTACGACGTTTATCAACAGGCACCTGATAAGGGCGGGCACGGGGTTTTTTGCCTGAGGTGTCACGTAGATCATCAATCTGCTGTGGCACACCATTTTGATCGAATGCCAAGGCAAAGCTGATTTTTTCTGTACTAAAGCCGGACTGCGGTACTTTGCTTTCTTTGGAGAGCCGCTGGTAGTAGTCATTGAGGGCGGTCAGTATCATGCGAGTGTCTCCTGGAAGGGAGGCACTTCAATCACGCCATCTTGTATCTTGGCACGAAAAAATCGCGATGTTTTGCCGTTTGCAAAGTCAATATCGTGCAGCATGTAGCCAAGGTCTTTTTCACCGGTTAATGCTGGGTCAAAAGAAGGGAGAGGCTGCTCAATTTCAATGAGCGCAAAATTCGCCGGGAATTCGCGGGTGCCCATGCAGGGAGTGTGGAAGCATTGGCCTTGGCGAGCGCGGCGATTGAAAATATCCAGGTGTTTGCCGGGCGTGTCGCTATCATCCGCACGTGGGGTAAATTCAAAGTGCGCCTCAATAACGTAAGCTACATTGCGTAAAATGGTGGCGGCGCGCTGTTGGCGGTTCTGGTCAACAAAATAGGCCACATCATCAACGCGGCCCGCTTTCATAGCTTTTGTTACTGATGCAGCTGAGAGCTTGCCGCCGACTTCATTTCGCCGCAGCGACTCAAATTGAATGGGCTTGAGCACGTGGATACGGTCTACGCACCAGCGAATGGCGGGTTTCCAGTGGATGGCTTCCAGAATGCCACGTGCCGCCGAGGGTGTAATCACATCATAGGACACACGCTCTACTTTCATCTCTGGCCGCGTAAAGCAGGCCCTGTCACCCCAGATATGCAGTCGAACCCCGTATGACATAATAGCTCCCTATGTAATTTTGTATGTTTACCACTGTAAGCTTTCGGCTCGCATAAAGGTTGGGTCGCTCCAGTTCAACCCTAGCGCATCATCGTAGAGGTCTTCATTGACCAGCAGCATGAATTGGTCATTAAATTTATCCGGTTCGATAGGCGCAATGGCACCGACTTTTTCCAGGGCTCTAAAGCCGTTATGGGGCACTTGCACTGTATAGAGCTGCACTTTTCGGGCGATGCCGCCAGGGCTTGTGGCAAAGGCGAGATCTTTAATCGCTTTGCGTGCGTCAGTGTCTCTGGGAATAATGACACTTCGTTGATTGTTGTCGATGAGGCGAAATTCCTGCTCGAGGGTTTCAAAGGGCAGACCGTCAAGCCGCCCTTTTTCAATCAGCGAGAGCAGTTGGTGCTTGTCGAGTTGGTCAGGCCCTTGCTGCCAGTAAAGTAGCGTGAAATACGCCTCTATCGCTTCCAGCGAAAGCGGGTCGTGACCGTGTTGGCGTAGTACTTCGCGAGTGGCTTGGGCGAACTGTTTTAGCTCGGGCGGCGGCGCCCACTCCTCATTGGCAGTTGCAAAAATACGCACTTCGCTTTCTTCAGCGGTTCGTTTACCTTCCCGGTTACAGCGCCCTGCGGCCTGGGCGATGGAATCTAGCCCCGACTCGGCGCGCAGCACCCTCGGAAAGTCTACATCCACGCCCGCTTCTATTAATGACGTAGACACCACCCGGCATGGTTTGCCTTCTTTTAGTGTTTCACGAATATGATGTAATACCTGCCGCCGATGAACAGCGCACATGGCGGTGGTCAGGTGAAAAGCCCCTGGCTGATCGGCGATAGATTCATACAAGGCTTTGGCGTGGCGGCGGTTATTGACGATGCACAGTACCTGATCGACGTCTAGGAGCTCGTGGCGCAGCTGGTCGTCATCTAAGCAGCCAATATGCTTTACCGTCACCCGCTTTAACTTTCGATACAGGTTTTTTGGATCGGGGGCCAGCTCCTCAACGTCTTTGAAGCCACCTGTGAAACTGCGGGCTGCGTCATTAGTTTCAAGCAGGGCGGGTTGGGTCGCGGTACAGAGCACAATGCTGGCGTGATAATTCAGCGCGAGTTCATCCAGTGCGGCAACGCTTGGGCGCAGCAAGGGCAGGGGCATTGTCTGTGCTTCATCCAGAATCACGACGCTATGGGCAATATTATGTAATTTGCGGCAGCGTGATGTTTTAGCGGCAAATAGGCTTTCCAGGAACTGCACAGATGTTGTCACGACAATCGGTGCGTCCCAGTTCTCACTGTCGCGTCTGAGTTTATCAAGACTATCTTTATCGCCTTTTGACGCTTTTTCAGCATCAAAGGTGCTGTGGTGTTCGAGCACTGCTTCAGCGCCATATTTGCTCAGCGCCTTCCGAAACACGGCAGCGTTCTGTTCTACGATACTGGTGAAGGGGATAACATAAATAACGCGATCCATGCCGTGGGTGATGGCGTGATCCAGGGCGAAGGCGAGGGAAGCGAGGGTTTTGCCACCGCCAGTGGGTACCGTGAGGCTGAAACAGCCGGGTCTCATTCCCGCTTTGTTACGTACCTCACGCAGGATATGCCCACGTAATTGGTTAATGCCTTTTTCGGTGTCGAAGGTTTCCAAGTGTTGATTGAGCACATCTCGAAGCAGCGTTAGCGAAGCGCCGCCACCGCGTTGCCGTGCTAAGCCGTTTTCATGTTGGGCGTAGAAGGTTTCGGTATCGATATAGTCTGCATCAACTAAACATGAAAAAAGCATTCTGGTGAGAAACGCGAGTTGAAAGAAACCCCGTTCTGAACGTTGGGTAAACGTGCCAGGAGGACGTAGCTCCTGTGGAAGCGTAAGCGCATCTTGCCAAGCGTTATCTATGGCAGGGATATCATCCGCTTTAAGGCGTTCACTAAGCGGGGAGCGTTCGCCTGAATCACGGCCATTGGCAAGCCCTGCATGATGGCCCGCAACACAGTAGGCCAGCAAGTCGCCGATTCCTCCTTTGAAGCGTTGTTTAGCGACAATAGCGCCTGCAGTGGAATGATCAACACGTTCTGAAGAACCTTCCAGTCGCCGCTGAAAAGGCGCGCTGTATTTGCCTAAATCATGCAAAAGACCCGCTGCATATCCTGCATCTGCCATACCAAAGCGTTCAGCGCGTGTTGCTGCCATTTCGGCGACACACTGTAAGTGATCATCTAGGGTTTGCCAGGCTTGCTTGTCTGTTTCTGGGAGTGAGTGAGCGTAAAAGTGCGACGATTTAGGTGGCATTTGCATGGCTCAACATGATTAATTATTTAGTCACCTTAGCCTTAAAGTATCCCCTTTTTCTATAGCTAAATGTTTACACTGTACAAGCTATTGCTTAGCCCCTGAGGCCACCCATAGCCCCCCGCCGCGCTTTTGCCTACAATAGACCCCTTTATGCACGCGCATTGGCGCGGTGCTTTTATTGTTTTCAGGCCAAGGGACAGGATTCATGCTCGATCCGAAACTGCTGCGCGGTGATCTTGACACGGTTGCTCAACAACTGGCCCGGCGGGGCTTTGTGCTTGATAAAGCGGGATTGCAGGCGCTGGAGTCGCGTCGCCGCGAGCTGCAAACGCAAACCGAGCAGCTGCAAAATGAGCGCAATATGCGCTCCAAAGCGATTGGTAAAGCCAAGGCCAACGGTGAAGATATTCAGCCGCTGCTGGATGAAGTCAGCGATTTAGGTGATCGCCTGGATAAAGCCAAGCGCGAGCTAGCCGACGTCCAGGAAGAATGGGACGACGCTATCAGCGGTATTCCCAACCTGCCCCATGAAAGCGTGCCGGAAGGCAAAAGCGAAGACGAGAATGTCGAGCTGCACCGCTGGGGCACGCCGCGGGAGTTTGATTTCGAGGTGTTGGATCACGTTGATCTGGGTAAGCAGTCGGGTTATCTCGATTTTGAGCTGGCGGCTAAAATCACTGGCGCTCGATTTGCGGTCATGCGTGGGCCCATAGCGCGCCTGCATCGGGCGTTGGCGCAGTTTATGCTGGATACCCAAACCGAACAGCACGGCTACGAAGAGTGCTACGTGCCGTATATGGTCAACCGCGATTCGCTGATGGGCACCGGCCAACTGCCGAAGTTTGGCGAAGATTTGTTCAAGTTGGACGATGAGCGCGAGTACCACCTGATTCCCACTTCAGAAGTACCGCTGACCAACTTTGTACGCGATGAAATTGTCGAGCAGGCAGCGCTGCCGATGAAGCTTACCGCACATACGCCCTGTTTCCGCTCCGAGGCGGGCTCGCACGGGCGCGATACCCGCGGAATGATCCGCCAGCATCAGTTCGATAAAGTCGAGATGGTGCAGATTGTGGAGCCGGAGAAGAGCTACGAAGCGTTGGAAGAGATGCGTGGTCATGCAGAGGCGATCCTGCAGGCACTGGCGTTGCCGTATCGCGTAGTGACGCTATGCACTGGGGATATGGGCTTTGGGGCCACGAAGACCTACGACTTGGAAGTGTGGCTGCCCAGCCAGGAGACTTACCGGGAGATCTCGTCTGTCTCTAACTGCGAGGATTTCCAGGCCCGGCGTATGCAAGCGCGGTATCGCCATCCGGATTCCAAAAAGCCGCAGTTGCTACATACGCTGAACGGTTCAGGGCTGGCGGTTGGTCGTTGCCTGCTGGCGGTGCTTGAAAACCACCAGCAGGCAGATGGCTCGGTGATTATTCCTGAGCCGCTACGTCGCTATCTGGGCGGCGTGGAGTGTCTGGCCCTTTAAGCGCCCACTCAACGCTAACCCCGGCATCAATGCGGATGGTGCCGGGGCTGTAATCGCTGGCGGCACTGGATTGACTGGCGCCAGCGGCATCGCTTTCTGCACGCATCGCCATCATGCGCGGCTGGAAGATAGGTGATTGCGTCTCTTCAATGCGCTGCACATGACCAAGCTCAGCATCTAAGCTGTCGGCCATCAGGTTTGCTTTGTGTTGCGCTTTCTCCAGCGCTTTGACCAGCGCTTCGTCAGTGGCAGCGTCGCGGTCTTGTAGGTCAAACTGCACGCCATCCAATGAGTTAACACCAGCGGCTATTAGCGCGTCTAACACCTCGCTTAACTGACCAAGGTCGGTGAGTTCGACGGTGATCGGGCGCTCAAGACGTGTGCGCTGCAGGGTCTCATGCTCGCCATCTTCATTGCGTGGCCCTTGAATATGCTCAGGATAGACATTTAGCGAGCCTGCATTGATGGCATTGCGTTCAAGGCCGGTGGCTTCCATTTGTTCGATTAATTCGCTGGCGCGGGTCTCTAAGCGCTCGCGGGCATCGCTAAGTGCGCTACTATCGCTCTCTTCCAAGGTGGAAAGGGCGGGTGTGTTTTCCCACAATCGTGCATTCAGGGTGGCCTTGTCGGGTTCTACCTCAACCCAAGACTGCGCTTGAACATGCAAGCTTGGCTGGGGCGGTGTTGACGGTGAAGCGTGTGCAAAAGGAGCGCTAAGGAGTGCCAATAGAGCGCCGCCTAGTAGGCCATTGCGTAAACGTTTAGAGCCTGGTTTTTGAAGGTTAGCTGGTATGGCTTGCATAAATGTTTTCCTTAGTGAGCGGGCAGTGGCGCCGCCAAGTTAAAACCGGGTATAAATCATTCAAGTAGACGCAGCTTTGAAGCGAAGTAGAAAAGAAAGTTCAGTACGGAAGAGTGGACGCAAAACAGTTGCTTATTATTTGCACGGTTTGTGCAATACGCCGAATGCAGCCATCATATATGGACAACAAGCTAGGGATGGATTATGTCGAACTTGTCGGACGAGGATTACCGCAGTATTCCCCTCAATGCCACCTTGGCACTCGCTGCGTTGGTAGTGATCATCGCTGGAATGAAAGCAGGTGCTGATTTGTTAGTGCCGTTGCTGCTCGCGATATTTATCGCAGTAGTGTGTACTTCACCGGTGCAATGGCTGCATCGCTGTGGCTTAAGCATGCGAATGTCGGCATTTCTAACATTGATGGTATTGCTGGCGTTTATATCGCTGATTGGCCTGCTGGTGGTCAATAGCTTCAGTACCTTCGTGGCAGCGTTGCCGGAAATTGAGTCGCGGCTTTATGAACAGTATTGGAATTTACTTAATGCGCTCTCTTCACGCGGGCTAGCAATTAATCCCGACCAGATTAACTCGCTGTTTGAAATGGAGGATGAGGGCTCTTGGATGCCTGCCTTACTGGGTCAGCTAGGCAACCTCTTTATGCAGGGCATCATTGTTGGACTGCTGGTTATATTCATGCTGTTCGAGACGTTGAACGTGCGCGATAAAATTTCCCGCGCATTGGAAAATCCGGCGCCTAGCTTGAAGCGTTTTAGTGAGTTCAGCTTAACGCTGAAGCGCTATCTAGCCGTAAAAACCATGATTAGCCTGGCCACTGGGGCGCTGGTATGGCTCTCTTGCATGATTGTAGGCGTGGATTTTCCGCTGTTGTGGGGCGTGTTGGCCTTTGCACTCAACTTTATTCCCAATATTGGCTCCGCGCTGGCGGCGATCCCCCCCGTGTTGTTGCTGTTGGTCGCCCAAGACGGCGGTGCTTTTCAGGCGTTACTGCTAGCCTCTGCTTATTTGGTCATCAACTTTGTGCTCGGCAATCTGATTGAACCGCGGGTAATGGGGCAGGCGTTGGGGCTTTCTACATTTGTGGCGTTTTTATCGCTGGTGGTATGGGGGTGGATCTTTGGTGCGGCGGGGATGCTACTTTCGGTGGTACTAACGATGACGTTGAAGATCGCACTTGATAGTCACCCACAAACACGGTGGATCGCTAGGCTGTTAGGGCCTGGAAGGCGTCGTGTAAAAGATATTCGGGTAAGCGATGCGAGTCTGCCGCCGTGGAAACGCAAAAATTAGGAAGGAAATTTAGCGAAGGCGTGTTACCGCCGACAGAGTCGGCGGCTATTACAAGTGCTACACATTCATCAGGCGTTTTGTTCGATGAATTGCGTCAGTTGTGACTTAGATTGCGCGCCAACCAGTGAAGCGACTTTGGTGCCGGATTTAAACAGCATGACGGTAGGTACACCGCGGACGCCTTGCTCGGCAGCAATTTCTGGTGCGTCGTCTACATTGACACTAACAACTTTCAGGCTTTCCTGACGTTCTGCAGCTACTTCATCAACGACCGGGGCCATGACCTTGCATGGGCCACACCAGGGCGCCCAGAACTTCATTAGCACAGGCTGTTCAGCGTTGAGGACTTCTTGCTCAAAATTGGCGTTGGTGACATCAACATTATTAGCCATTTGCTTCTCCCGTTTGCGTTGCTCTTACTGTTTCGTTGCCTCAAATGGAGCAACGGTCATTACGCGATCCATTGGTGCTCTTTCAGTGCGCCTCGTGTCTATCGCGACAAGTGTGGGCAGATGTTAGCGGGCGCGAAGGTTGCTGGCAAATTTCCTGCACAGTGAGTTAACTAAATAGCAGAAATTAAAGGGTGCTGGTAGGGCGTTTTTTTTATAATATAAAAGTATTATTTTGGTGTTTTTTATTCTATATGGTGCTGTAGAGTGCCGAGTGTGACGACACGATCCGTCAGACGTGATGTGGCATCAGCGCCTGTGTGTGCTTAAAGATTCGGCCTACATCAAGATACGGTCTACATAGATCTGTATAGAGAATAAATAAGGTGAGGATATGAAGCTACAACAGCTCCGCTATATCTGGGAAGTCAATCGACATAACCTGAACGTCTCGGCCACAGCGCAAAGTCTATTTACCTCACAGCCGGGGATCTCTAAACAGATACGTTTGTTAGAAGATGAGCTTGGCGTCGAGATTTTTGCGCGCAGTGGTAAGCACTTGACACGTGTGACGCCTGCCGGGCAGTCAATTATTGACCTGGCCGGGCAGGTACTGCGTCTCACCGAAAACATCAAGCAGGTGGCTCAGGAGCATAGCGATGAGCGCCGCGGTAGCCTGGCCATTGCTACGACCCATACCCAGGCCCGTTATGCGCTACCGCCCATTATCAGCGAATTCACCCTTAAATATCCTGATGTGGCGCTGCATATGCAGCAGGGTACGCCCAAGCAGATTGCACAGATGGTCAGTGAAGGCCAGGCCGATTTCGCCATCGCGACCGAGTCGCTGGAGCTATTTACCGATTTAGTGCTACTGCCCTGCTATCGTTGGAACCGCTGCGTACTGGTGCCTAAAGGGCACCCGCTAGCCACTCATCAGGGCCCGTTGACCCTGGAGGCGCTCGGTGAACATCCGCTGGTCACCTACGTGTTTGGGTTTACCGGCCGCTCGCAGTTAGACGACGCCTTCAAAGCGAAAGGGTTAACACCCAATGTGGTGCTAACCGCCGCCGATGCCGACGTGATCAAGACCTACGTACGGCTGGGCATGGGGGTTGGCATTGTGGCGCATATGGCTGTGGACGAGGCGCTTGATGATGACTTGGTGGCACTGGATGCAAGCCACCTGTTTGCCAGCTCTACGACAAAAATTGGTATCCGTCGTGGCACCTTTATGCGCGGTTACATGTATGATTTTTTGGAGCGCTTTGCGCCTCATTTAACCCGCGACCGGGTTGATGAAGCATTAACGGCAGGCCCGCGCCATGAGCAGTCGTTGTTTGACGACCTGGACCTGCCGGAGTATTAACCCGCAGTGTGGAGTTAGTGCTGCAAATGTAGCCCGCACTCGCGCTTCTCTTCCACCTTGGTAGGGTCGAAGTAATCGAAGTTATTGGGCAGATTATGCGCCTGTAGATACTGGTACATATCTTTGGCGCTCCACTGCAGCAACGGGGCAACTTTCAATAGGCCATCGCTGTTGCGACTAACCGGCTGCATTTTTGCGCGCTCGGGGGTGTCCTCAGCGCGCAGTGCGGTGAACCATACGTCGGGCTGCATTTCACGCAGCGCACGCTCGAAGGGCTCGATTTTAACTTCCTGAGTAAAGGCTGCGTGGCGCGGGTCGTCGATACCCGGCATGGGGCCTTCCAGCGCCTCGCGGTGGGCGCGCGTGCGCCGGGGTACAAAGCTCACGATGTTCAGGTTGAGTTGTTGAATCACTTCGTCAGCGAATTGATAAGTCGCTTCGGTGTTGTAGCCGCTGTCCATCCACACAATGGGTATATCCGGGCGCACCTGGGTCACCATATGAAGAATCACCGCCTCAAAAGGGCGAAAGTTGGTGGTGCAAATAGGTCGTGCACCCTGGGTCAGCGCCCACTCAACTAATCCTTGAGGATTATTTGCGAAATCTCTGTTAATCGCTTCAAGCTCTGAGGACATACTGCCTCCTAATCGGAAGTTAAATAATACTGACTAGGCTACCAAACAGGAGGCAGCGAACCCCAATACCGTTTAGTTTGGCTTTTATATTCCTTTTTGATATAGAGCTCGCGCTGCTTATTCCAAAGCGCCAATAAGGTGGCGAATTTTATCCAGAGTCTCGGTGTACTCTTCGTCCGCTTGAGAGTCTGCTACTAAGCCCCCTCCGCCCCATACATGCAGTCTTCCCGCCTCGGCAACCATAGTGCGAATAGCGATGGAGGTATCCATGCTGCCACGTACATCGACATAGCCAAGGCTGCCGCAATAAACACTGCGTTGGCAGGGTTCTAGTTCATCAATGATCTGCATCGCGCGAATTTTAGGTGCGCCGGTAATTGAGCCGCCAGGAAAGGCCGCCTTAAGCAGTGCCAGCGGGGTGTAATTACCGGCCAGCGTTCCCTGCACCACGCTAACTAGGTGGTGCACGTTAGGGTAGCTCTCTAAGCGGCATAGCTGCGGAACGCGAATGGAGCCTGGCTGGCAGACGCGGCCCAGGTCATTGCGCAGCAGGTCAACGATCATCACATTTTCAGCGCGATCTTTAGTGCTGCTCAATAGCTGTTCCGCCAGCGCCTTATCCTCTTCAAGGGTGGCCCCCCGCGGGCGGGTACCTTTAATCGGCCGTGTTTCGACCTCGCCGTTGCTGCACTGAATAAACCGCTCGGGTGAAAGTGACAGTACGGCCTTATCGCCCCAGGCCATAAAACCTGAATAGGGTGTGGGGGTCGCTTTACGTAACTGCAGGTACGCCTGCCACTCATCCCCTTGGTAATCGGCATAAAAGCGCTGAGCCAAATTGATTTGGTAGCAGTCACCCGCGCGAATATAGCGCTGCACAGCGTTAAAGCGTGCGACGTATTGGGTGTGGCTAAGTTCTGCTTTAAAGCTATTCGTCAATGTAAACGCGCTATTCGGCGTTGGCGTCTGGGTAAGCCAGCTTTCCACCTGCTCACGGCGCTGAGGGGTTGCGATCAACCACGCCTGCTGGGCCATGTGATCCAGGGTGATACACCAGTCGTAAAGCCCCAAACGGGCTTGCGGTAACGTGACAGGGCTTGCCTGAGCACTCTTGATCGATAAGGTTTTACGCCCTAAATCGTAACCCCAGTAACCTATTAGCCCGCCTAGAAAAGGGAGTTCACTGGTTTCATTAGGAATATCCAGTTGATCCAGTAGCCACTGCTGAAGGGCAAACGCATCGTTAGCTATGTGCGCCGGTGGGCTAAGCTGATCTGACGCCATGCTTGCTTCGCCATGATGAGCAACTTCAAGCGTGGCAAGCGGGTCGCTGCTGATAATATCAAAGCGACCAGTGGCGATAGGGCGGCCACTATCGAGCAGCACCGCGCCGGGCCTGGCACGTAGGCAGGCGAATATTCCCAATGGGTCGGGTGAATAGGGCAGGGCAGTTATCGTCAACGCCTGGTTCATTAAGCAAACGCCTGGCCGGTAAAAGGGCTGCATATGTTAGAGGTCGTTGAAGATCGGCACCAGTCGCACGATTGACGCATTTCTCACGCTCGGAAGAGGATTGTTGACACTGTTTTTGCAGCTAGACTTTTTGCCTACAACGAAAGATGTATAAAGTCGCTTTATAAGCAGGTTGACGGCGGTGGTTCGCGGGGCTAAAGTTTCGCTATATTTCTAATTGTCGACAATTCGCCATGAGCTTACCTGTTTCTTCTTCTTATTCCGATTCCTCGCCGCATGAAATGGCAACCCCTGAAGTACGCACGCTCGCCGAGCGGGTATTTCATCAGTTGCAGGATGCCATCGTACGCGGCGAGCTTGCTCCCGGCAGTAAGATCACCGAGCCGGGATTGTCTAAAACCTACGGTATTTCACGTGGGCCGCTGCGCGAGGCGATGCGCCGCCTGGAAGCACACCGCCTCATCGAGCGGGTTCCCCATGTGGGCGCAAGGGTGGTTAAGCTCTCAATGAAAGAGCTTTTAGAGCTGTTTGACCTGCGTGAAGCCCTGGAAAGTATGGCGGCGCGCTTGGCGGCTGAGCATATGTCACCGGCAGAGGTTCAGGGTTTGCGGGATGTGCTGGCGCTGCACGAAGGTCAGGCGGATTTAAAGCGTGGCGAAGCTTACTACCAGCGCGAAGGCGATCTCGATTTTCACTACTGCATCGTTCAGGGCAGCCACAACAAAATGCTAATGAACCTGCTCTGTGATGACCTTTACTACCTTGTGCGCCTTTATCGCACTCAGTTCAGTGCTAGCGGCACGCGACCGCAGCGCGCCTTTGTGGAACACCATCGCATTGTTGATGCCATTGAAGCTGGCGATGCGGAGCTGGCCGAGCTGCTCATGCGCCGCCATGTCAGCGCCTCCCGCGCCAATGTGGCGGATCGCTATGCAGCGACCCTCGAAGAGTCAGCATCTAAATCGCAAAGCTCTTAATCACGCAGCTAAAACATAACTAGAAATTAGCAATAGGAGAAACACCCCATGTCCCAGATGACTCCCGGCGCCCGGTTTCGAGCCGCGCTTGAGGCTAACCGTCCGCTGCCGATCTTAGGCACCATTAATGCCTATACAGCGCTAATGGCCGACAAGGTTGGCCATCAAGCCATTTACCTCTCTGGTGGCGGCGTAGCTAACGCCTCGTTCGGCTTGCCGGATCTGGGCATGACGACCATGAATGATGTGGTGGAAGATGCCCACCGTATCTGCGGCGCTACCGAGCTGCCCCTGCTGGTGGATATCGATACCGGTTGGGGCGGTGCCTTCAATATTGCACGCACGGTAAAAGAAATGCAGCGCGCTGGCGTGGCCGCGGTACATATGGAAGACCAGGTGGCTCAAAAGCGCTGTGGACACCGCCCCAATAAAGCAATTGTCTCTCAGCAGGAGATGGTCGACCGCATTAAAGCTGCCGCCGATGCCAAGATCGACCCCGACTTCTATTTGATTGCTCGCACCGATGCGTTTCAAAAAGAGGGGCTTGATGCTGCCATTGAGCGTGCCAACGCCTGCGTTGAAGCCGGTGCAGATGCCATCTTCGCTGAAGCGGTTCATACCCTGGATGATTACAAAGCCTTCTGTGAACGGGTCAATGCACCCATTTTGGCTAACATCACCGAGTTCGGTGCTACTCCGCTGTTTACTCAAACGGAGCTTGGCGAGGTTGGCTGCCGCATGGTGCTTTACCCGCTCTCGGCCTTCCGCGCCATGAACGCTGCGGCACTGCAGGTCTATCAAAGCATCCTCGACAACGGCCACCAAAAAGACGTGGTGCCGCTGATGCAAACCCGCGACGAACTCTACGATTTTCTCAATTACCACGACTTTGAGCAGAAGCTGGACGCGCTGTTTGCCGAGAAAGGCGATGACCAATAAACCGCCAGTTAAGATGAAGCGCAGTTGGAAATGATTTCTTCTGCAAACTGGTGAGAGGACAGGTTGAAGCGAGGGTCTTTTGTCATGGATGACAAAAGTAGCGCCCAGGGAGGGGTTCACAGCGCCCTCGCGGAAACCTGTCCTCTCACCAAGATAGCTTTGCCGAAAGTTTAATGAACGACCTTATTCATAAATCGATAGTAAAAATAAAAGCAGTAATAGGAGACACACCATGGCTGATAAACCCGCAACAGGAGCAGGACTGCGTGGCCAGAGCGCTGGTTCCACCGCGCTGTGTACGGTAGGTAAAACAGGCTCAGGCCTGACCTACCGCGGATTTGATATTAAAGAGCTGGCTGAAAAAGCCAAATTCGAAGAGGTCGCTTACCTGCTGTTAAAAGGCAAGTTGCCTAATCAGGGTGAGCTAGACCACTACATCAGCAAGCTCAAAAGCCTGCGCGGCTTGCCCGATGCATTAAAAACGGTACTTGAGCAGATCCCCAAAGACGCTCACCCGATGGACGTAATGCGCACCGGCACTTCAATGCTGGGCAATCTAGAAACCGAGGAGAATTTTGATCAGCAGCAAGACGTTGCTGATCGGCTGCTGGCGGTGCTGCCCTCGATTATTTGTTACTGGTACCGCTTCTCCCACGACGGTGTGCGCATCGATACCGAAACGGATGATGACTCAGTAGGCGGGCATTTCCTTAATATGCTGCGCGGCGAGCCCGCCTCTGAACTGCATGCGCGGGTCATGAACGTATCGCTGATTCTTTACGCCGAGCACGAGTTTAACGCCTCTACCTTTACCGCAAGGGTATGCGCCTCGACGCTTTCCGATATGCACTCCTGCGTGACCGGTGCGATTGGGTCGCTGCGCGGCCCACTGCATGGCGGCGCCAACGAAGCGGCCATGGCGATGATCGAGGATTGGCAGTCGCCGGAAGAAGCAGAAAGCAAGATCATGGGCATGCTGGAGCGTAAGGATAAAATTATGGGCTTCGGGCATGCGATTTATCGCGAGTCCGACCCGCGCAACGCGATTATCAAGCACTGGTCCAAGAAGCTCTCTGACGATGTGGGTGATAAGGTGCTTTACCCGGTTTCTGAGCGGGTCGAAGAGGTCATGTGGCGTGAGAAGAAGCTGTTCTGTAACGCAGACTTCTTCCACGCCAGCGCATACCACTTCATGGATATACCCACCAAGCTGTTTACGCCGATTTTCGTCTGCTCTCGGCTGACTGGCTGGGCGGCGCACGTATTTGAGCAGCGCGCCAATAACCGCATTATTCGCCCTAGCGCCGATTACACTGGCCCCGAGAAGAGCGAGTGGGTGCCGATAGAAGCGCGAGACTGAACCGCTTGCTGCCCGGTGACTTGGACACCGGGCTTTTTTCAGCCCCCTTCTTGTGAGTCTGCCTGCTATGAATACCCAATACCGTAAACCTCTGCCTGGCACAGCGCTTGAGTTTTTTGATGCTCGCGAGGCGGTGGAAGATATCCAGCCCGGTGCCTATGCGCAGCTGCCCTATACCTCACGTGTGCTGGCTGAGCAGTTGGTGCGCCGCTGCGATCCTGAACTGCTCACCGATGCGCTAAGACAGTTGATTGAGCGCAAGAGTGACCTGGATTTTCCCTGGTACCCTGCGCGTGTCGTCTGCCACGATATCCTAGGCCAGACTGCGCTGGTCGATTTGGCCGGGCTGCGTGACGCCATTGCTGAGAAGGGCGGCGACCCCGCCAAGGTCAACCCGGTAGTGCCCACCCAGCTAATCGTTGACCACTCGCTGGCGGTGGAGCACGCAGGGTCGGAAGAGGGCGCCTTCGAGAAAAACCGCGCCATTGAAGATCGCCGCAACGATGATCGCTTCCACTTTATCAACTGGACTAAGACGGCATTTGAGAACGTCGATGTGATTCCCCCCGGCAACGGCATCATGCACCAGATTAATCTGGAGAAGATGTCGCCGGTGGTGCAGAACCGCGACGGCATTGCCTATCCGGATACCTGTGTGGGTACCGATAGCCATACGCCCATGGTCGATGCCCTTGGCGTTATCTCCGTAGGTGTGGGTGGTCTGGAGGCCGAAAGCGTCATGCTGGGCCGTGCCTCCATGATGCGCCTGCCGGATATCGTCGGCGTGGAGCTGACCGGCAAGCTGCAGCCCGGCATTACCGGCACCGATATGGTACTGGCGATTACCGAGTTCCTGCGTAAAGAGCGGGTGGTTGGTGCTTACCTGGAGTTCTACGGTGAAGGTGCCGACGCGCTAACGGTCGGCGATCGCGCCACTATCTCCAATATGACCCCCGAATACGGCGCGACCGCGGCGATGTTCTACATCGATGGCCAAACTATCGACTACCTGAAAATTACCGGCCGTGAAGATGAACAGGTGGCGCTGGTCGAAACCTACGCCAAGTACACCGGCCTGTGGGCGGATAGCTTGACCGAGGTTGAGTACGAGCGGGTACTGACCTTTAACCTCTCGTCGGTAACCCGCACCCTGGCGGGGCCCTCCAACCCCCACGCCCATTTGCCAACTTCAGAGCTTGCCCAACGTGGTATTGCTGTTGGGCTTGAGGCGGCACAGGCGGAAGAGAAAGCGGGCAAAATGCCCGACGGCGCGGTTATCATCGCCGCCATTACCAGCTGCACCAATACCTCTAACCCACGAAATATGGTCGCCGCCGGGCTTATCGCCCGTAACGCCAACCGGTTGGGTTTGCTGCGTAAGCCGTGGGTGAAGTCGTCGCTGGCGCCGGGCTCGAAAACCGTCAAGATGTACCTGGAAGAAGCTGGGTTGATGAGCGAGCTGGAAAACCTCGGCTTTGGGGTTGTGGCCTACGCCTGTACCACCTGTAACGGTATGTCCGGGGCGCTGGATCCAAAAATCCAGCAGGAGATTATTGAGCGTGATCTCTATGCGACCGCCGTGCTTTCCGGCAACCGTAACTTCGACGGCCGTATCCACCCCCATGCCCAACAGGCCTTTTTGGCGTCTCCGCCCCTGGTGGTCGCCTACGCCATTGCGGGTACGATTCGCTTTGATATCGAAAAAGACGTCCTGGGCGTGGATCAGGCGGGAAATCCCGTCACTTTGAAGGATATCTGGCCAGCGGATGAAGAGATCGATGCGATTGTTAAATCGTCGGTGAAGCCGGAGCAGTTCCGCCAGACCTATATTCCCATGTTCGATCTGGACAAGAGTGCCCGCGCTCAGGTCAGCCCGCTATATGACTGGCGGCCCCAGAGCACCTATATTCGTCGCCCGCCTTACTGGGAGGGCAATATGGCTAAAGTGCGCACTCTGAAAGGTATGCGGCCGTTGGCGATACTGCCGGACAATATCACCACCGATCATCTTTCACCCTCCAACGCGATTCAGTTGAACAGCGCGGCAGGGGAGTACTTGGCCAAAATGGGCCTGCCGGAGGAAGACTTCAACTCCTACGCCACCCACCGCGGTGACCACCTGACTGCCCAGCGCGCTACCTTCGCCAACCCGAAGTTGTTCAACGAGATGGTGCGCGATGCCGACGGCAACGTTAAACAGGGCTCGCTGGCGCGGGTAGAGCCGGAGGGCCAAGTCACCCGCATGTGGGAGGCGATTGAAACCTACATGGCCCGCAAGCAGCCGCTGATCATTATTGCCGGGGCGGATTACGGTCAGGGCTCCTCACGGGACTGGGCGGCTAAAGGCGTGGCGCTGGCGGGCGTGGAAGCGATCGCCGCCGAAGGCTTTGAGCGTATTCACCGCACCAACCTGATCGGGATGGGGGTGATGCCGCTGGAGTTTGAGCCCGGGACTACGCGTATGACACTGGGCCTGGACGGCACTGAAACCTTTGATGTCGAAGGCGCCGTTTCGCCAGGGGCGATGCTCACCCTGGTGATCCACCGCCAAAACGGTGAAAGCGAGCGGGTTACGGTGAAGTGCCGTTTGGACACCGCCGAGGAGGTGTCTATTTACACTGCTGGTGGTGTACTGCAGCGTTTTGCTCAGGACTTTCTTGAGTCCACGGCGGCTTAATTGAAACGGCCTAGCTGGCGAAGAGAACCCGGTGCCTTTAGCTTTTCGAACCTAGCTTTTCGAATCAGGCTTAGAGCACCGGGTTATTTTTAGGAGTGGTAATGATGAGCGAGTCAGTTCAAAACAACCGTGTGCCGCAGATAAAAATTCCAGCCACCTATATGCGCGGCGGCACCAGTAAGGGCGTGTTTTTTAAACTAAGCGACCTACCCGAAGCGGCCCAGCAGCCAGGCGTGGCGCGGGATCAGTTGCTACTGCGTGTCATCGGTAGCCCTGACCCTTACGAAAAGCAGATTGATGGTATGGGGGGCGCCACTTCAAGTACCAGCAAGACGGTGATTCTGTCTGAAAGTGAATCGGCAGAACACGATGTGGATTACCTGTTCGGTCAGGTCTCCATCGACAAGCCCTATGTGGATTGGAGCGGTAACTGCGGCAACCTCTCCGCGGCGGTCGGCCCTTTTGCGATTAGCAATGGTCTTGTTGACCCTGCACGTATTCCTGAAAACGGGGTGGCCGAGGTACGCATTTGGCAGGTGAATATACAGAAAACCATCGTCTCACGGGTGCCTATCGTCAATGGCGAAGTGCAGGAAACTGGCGATTTTGAGCTGGATGGCGTGACCTTTCCTGCTGCCGAGATTCCGGTGGCCTTTATGGATCCGGCCGATGGTGAGGGAGCCATTTTTCCCACCGGTAATCTCATTGATCAGCTTGATGTGCCAGGCGTGGGGATATTGAAAGCAACCCTGATTAATGCCGGTATTCCCACCGTGTTTATTAACGCCGCCGACATTGGCTATACCGGCGCCGAGCTGCAGGATGCCATCAATGGTGACAGCCGGGCGCTTGAGATGTTTGAAACTATCCGTGCCCATGGTGCTGTGCGCATGGGGCTAATCAGTGATGTCAGCGAAGCGGGTAAACGACAGCACACGCCCAAAGTGGCTTTCGTAGCGCCGCCGGCGGATTACGTATCATCGAGCGGTAAAAACGTACTGGCGACGAATATCGACCTGCTGGTGCGAGCGCTCTCCATGGGCAAGCTGCACCACGCCATGATGGGCACCGCCGCCGTTGCCATTGCTGCGGCGGCGGCCATTGAAGGCACATTAGTGAACCTGGCCGCCGGTGGCGGTAAACGAAACGAGGTCACCTTCGGGCATCCTTCCGGCAGCCTGCGGGTGGGAGCTGAGGCAAGCCTGGTGGAAGGGCGTTGGCATATCGAACAGGCACTGATGAGCCGCAGCGCGCGGGTGTTGATGGAAGGATTTGTGAGAATTCCTGGTGACAGCTTTTAGGACGCATTCCTTGGGCCATACTGAGTAGGTGATTCAACAGTAGGAGATAGATCCATGTCTGCCACATCCGAAGCCAATGAGCGGCCCGATTACGACCCCGAGCTACAGGCTATTGCCGATTACGTACTCAATTATCAGGTGGCGTCCGATGAGGCATTGGAAACCGCCCGCTACTGCTTAATGGATACGCTTGGCTGCGGGCTGTTGGCGCTGCGTTTTCCAGAGTGCACAAAGCACTTAGGCCCGATAGTGGAGGGCACGGTAGTACCGTTTGGGTCGCGGATACCGGGCACCTCGCTTCGCCTTGACCCGGTTAAGGCGGCGTGGGATATCGGCTGTATCATTCGCTGGTTGGATTATAACGACACTTGGCTTGCCGCCGAGTGGGGGCACCCTTCCGATAATCTTGGTGGAATACTCGCCGTGGCTGACCATCTGTCTCAGCAACGAGTCGCTAAAGGCGAAGCACCCCTAGTGATGCGCGATGTGCTCAACGCCATGATCATGGCTCATGAGATTCAGGGGGGGCTGGCGCTGGAGAATAGCTTCAATCGGGTTGGCCTCGATCACGTGGTGCTGGTGAAGGTCGCCTCTACGGCGGTGGCCGCCAAGCTGTTGGGCGCCAATCGTGAACAGTTGCTCTCGGCGCTTTCACACGCCTGGGTGGATGGTCAGAGCCTGCGCACCTATCGTCATGCGCCAAATGCTGGTTCACGTAAAAGCTGGGCCGCTGGGGACGCCACTTCACGGGGCGTGCGCTTAGCGGATATCGCCCTGCGCGGTGAAATGGGTATTCCCAGCGCGCTCTCGGCGCCCCAATGGGGCTTCTACGATGTGCTGTTCAGTCATGCCAACAAAGATTTGAGCCTCAAACCGGAAGCTGACCGCCGCCTACGCTTTCAGCGGGAGTTTGGCAGCTACGTGATGGAGAACATTCTGTTTAAGATCTCCTTCCCCGCTGAGTTTCACGCTCAAACCGCCTGTGAAGCCGCCATGACGCTCCATCCGCAGGTGAAAGACCGCTTGGCCGATATCGAGAAAATCGTGCTCACCACCCACGATTCGGCTATTCGGATTATTTCCAAAACCGGCGCACTCGCCAATCCGGCGGATCGTGACCACTGCCTGCAATACATGACAGCGGTGCCGCTTATCTTTGGTGCGCTTACCGCCGAGCACTATGAAGACAGCTTTCATGCAGCTCATCCGCTAATAGATGAGCTGCGTAATAAAATGGTGGTAGAAGAAAACGCCGAGTATTCGGCGGATTACCACGACCCTGAGAAGCGCTCTATCGCTAATGCAGTGCAGGTGTTTTTTAGCGATGGGAGTGCGACCGATAAAGTGACAGTGGAGTATCCGGTCGGCCACCGACGTCGTCGGGAAGAGGGGATGCCGCTATTGGTTGAAAAGTTTGAGCGCAATCTGGCAACTCGCTTTCCGACAAGTCGTTGCCAAAAAATCGCCGAGCTGTGCAGCCATCAAACAACACTTGAAACGATGCCAGTACACAAATTTATGGATATGTGGATGATTTAACGTGCGCTATTCACAGTGCCCGGTGCTTATACACACCGGGCACTGTGGTGTTAACGAGCGACATGCTCTCCAATGAGGCTATTCAAATGTCACTTGATCGCGCATGCGGTCAACGGTGGCAGGCCCAATGCCGCTGACGCGCTCAAGATCTGCAGCGCTTTCAAAGACGCCGTTGGTTTCGCGCTCTTCAATGATCGCGTCGGCTCGGCTGGGGCCGATCCCTGGTAGTTCGGCCAGCAGTTCAGCATCGGCAGTATTGACGTTAATCGGGGCTACATCTTGTGCCAGCACGCCACTGGAAAGCCCTAAGCTAATGCTAAACAGTAGTGCGGCCAGCATTCCTTTAAGTGTCATTTTCATATGCAATGATCCTTTTAATAGCGTTGGTTTTTTGTGTTTACACATGCGACGTCGTGTAGAGGTTTCTACCTGTGCCCGCGTTATCAGTGGGCAAGATAAACGCCGCTGCACTTGTTAACTTAGCCTTATTTAAAGCGTGTTTATGTCAGCGATATATGACAGCAGTTGTAAGATTTTAGCTATGGATATATGGCAAATGGCTTACATGATGAGGGCGCGAGGAGTAGGGAGAGGCTGATATAATGGTCAAAAACGTACTTGGAGTAACGTTGTGGTCACCGATTCCCCGATTATTATTGCCCTTGATTACCCGTCGCTAGACGCCGCGCTATGCATGGCTGATCAGTTGGATCCCACCCGATGCCGTGTGAAAGTGGGTAAAGAACTGTTCACCCGTAGCGGCCCGGCAGTGCTTGAGGCGCTGCATGGGCGCGGGTTTGAGGTGTTTTTGGATCTTAAATTCCACGATATTCCCAATACCGTTGCCAGCGCTGTGCAGGCGGCGGCGGAGCAGGGCGTGTGGATGGTCAACGTACATGCCAGCGGTGGGCGGCGGATGATGGAAGCGGCCGTGCAACGTCTGGATCAGAATGCCTTAACGACCCATCTAATCGCCGTTACCGTATTGACCAGTATGCAGACCGATGATTTGGCAGAGCTGGGTATTAAGGCACCACTCGCCGATCACGTGGAGCGCTTAGCGCTGCTGGCGAAGCAGAGTGGCTTACAAGGAGTGGTCTGCTCGGCCCAGGAGTCTGCGCGAATCAAAACGCTATGCGGTGAGTCGTTCTTGAAAGTGACCCCTGGTATTCGGCCAAGTTTTGCAGTCGCTAATGACCAACAGCGGACGATGGGCCCCAGTGAAGCTATGGCTGCGGGAAGCAGCCACCTGGTCATTGGTCGCCCCGTCACTCAGGCTGACGACCCCATGGTAGCGCTTGAGGCGATTGAGGCGGAGCTAGAGGGGCACTAAATATTTCTGCATACCTTAGCTTTGCGAACACTATTCGCCCTCCACGCCAATGACCGGCTTAATCGTGCCCCAGAAGCGGCAACTGGGGCACTGCCACTGTAACGCGTCGCTAGCAAAGCCGCAGCGCTGGCAGCGATGACGCGTGCGGTTAAGCAGCAGCGCATCGGTATGATGTTTTAGTAACAGTAGGCGCGTATCCGGGGAAGGTTTTCCACTAAGGCGCTGGCTTTCAATATACAGATCGATCAAATAATCCAGCCCGCCTAAACTCGGCACGGCGCGCAATCGCTCACCAATCAACTCAATCGCTTTGTCGACGCCGTCACGCTGATGAACGAGCTGACCTAGGGCAATAATGGTACTGGTGTAAGGCGCTAGCTCAAGCAGGCGATAGAGATGCGCTTCGTAGCCGGTGTCATCATTATTGCGCATATAGGCGTGCTTAAGGGCAGGCAGCATGGTGGGGATATGCGCTATCTCCTGGCCGGGGATGTTGTCTAATCGCTCAATAGCGCGGGCATAGTGCCCGTTGTCCATCTCTAGTTCGGCCAGCATCAGGGTGGCGCGAACGCATTTCTCATCCAGCTGCAGGGCTTTTTTGAGATGCTTTTTCGCCAGAGGTCGACTGGCTTCACTAATTTCTTCCAGTGCCAGCTCGCATAGCCAGTGCGCCGCGGGGCGACGCATCTTAGGATACTGTTTAAGCAGCGGCTGAATAACGTCAAGGGCTTGCTGCCACGCTTTTTCACGCTCTAATAAGTCGACGAGCAGCTGTTTGGCAGCATAGCGGTGATCATCATCACCGCTATGCTCCAGCAGGGTATTGAGTAGCCGCTGGGCGCGGTCATGAACACCAAGCGCCATAAAATCCCGAGCAAGTTCAAGCTGGATCTGTTCGTTGGTGTGCTGCGAAAGGGCTGGGCGAGCCAATAGGTTTTGGTGAATGCTAACGGCTTTGTCGGCCTCGCCGCGGGCACGAAAAAGCTTGCCGAGGGCGATATGGGTGTGAACCGTGTCACTGTTGACCGCTAGCACGTTGATAAAAGTATTGATCGCTTCGTCGGGCTGCTCATTAAGCAGGTAATTAAGCCCGACGAAGTAGTCCCGGGAGAGGCCTTGAGACGAGGCCGCAGGCGGATGGGTGCGATGTCGGCGGCGTAAGGCTTGGCGATAACCTAACCCGTAACCAATGGCAATGGCGACCAACAGTACGCTTAGCAGCGCGACATCCAGCATTTATGCCAGTTCCTTAAACTCCTGGGTGCGTAGGCTATCGAGCTCTTTACGCTGCTGCTTATTCTGGCGCTGGCTGCGGGCCAGGGTGGCTTTTAACCGCACGTAGACACCTAGCATGGCGAGCATGCCGAGTATGACGCCAAACACCAGGGTCGCGAGTAGCCAAACCGAGAGTGATACCGCTGGCAGCTCCAGCCAGATAAGGTTTAAGGCAATGGTTTGCTGATTATTAACGGCAAACAGAATGCCTACCAGCACTACTATCAGCAAAATAACGGCTAAAATCAGCCCTTTGATCCAACGCATGTGAGTTTCCTAGTCTGTGACGTTCACGGTAGCGCTATTGTGTACGACTCAAGCAGCGACGTCATCCCACAGAAATTAATAGTCGCGTTTTAGTAGCCTAGTGCTCTACTTGCGTCTACCTGCTCGCGTAGCTCCTTGCCAGGCTTGAAGTGCGGCACATACTTACCTTCCAAATCGACTGCATCGCCTGTTTTTGGGTTGCGCCCTACCCGCGGCTCCCGATAGTGCAGTGAAAAACTGCCGAAACCACGGATTTCAACGCGACCGCCGCTAGCTAGAGAATCCGTCATGTCGTCCAGGATAATACGCACCGCCGTTTCAACATCTTTGGCGGATAACTCCGGCTGACGCATCGCAATTTGTTCGATTAATTCAGATTTAGTCATCGGTTGGCTCCCTGCGAACATTGAAGGCCGTGACGCGCTCTCGACCTCGCTAACATCAAATTCAGCATACTGCGCAATTCAGTATAAAACAATTCAGATAAAACAAGGTTCTACACTCTTTAATAGCATAGGCGATGGAGGGCGCTGGCGCGACCCCACAGCTTAGGTATACTGGCCTTTCATTTATATAACTGGAGCGGCTGACGTTGAACGACGATAATTCCCCAGCAGCCATTTTGCGCAAACGGCTTTACTGGCACTCCCGGCGCGGTATGTGGGAGCTTGACCTGCTGCTTATTCCATTTCTTGAACAGCGTTTTGACCATCTTGGCGAAGCGGATCAACTGGCCTACCAGCAGCTCATTGAAGGCGAGGATCAGGATCTTTTTGTCTGGCTGATGCACCGAGAGTGGCCCGAGGAGCCTAGCCAGCGGCGTATCGTACAAATGATCGTTGAACATGCTGAAACCACCGATAATTCTGCCTATCGTACCCTCTAAGTATTGGCTACTAGCCCAATGTGGGCTGTTGATCGGGATAGTAGCGCTGAGCTATTGGATAGGGGGCACGCCAGCGGCGGTGGCGATAACGGTGTTAGGCGTTGTCCTTGGATGGCGCGGCTATCTTCGTCAACCCAAAGGCGTGCTCTCGCTTACGTCGACGGTGCCACAAGTTCAAGGTCGTTGGCTGCGCGAGTCGCAGTCTGAAGAGGGGGCTCTCACGCGAAATGAGGCTCTGGGCGATACGGATCGAGTACGCTGTGACTATCTAGGGCCCTGGTTAATAGGGCTTTATGTGGGTAAGCAGCGGGTTTGGCTCTGGCCTGATAGCGCGCCTCAACAAAGCTTGCGTGAGGTGCGCAAGCTCTTTCATCGTCCGGGCCGCTAGCGGTTTGTTGCTAACGCGTCTGTTAAGTCGTTCATCGCAAGTGAAGAAGCAACGGCTTCAGGCTGCCGGCTAGGCCAGTCGGTGGAGTAATGCAGTCCGCGTGACTCATGCCGCTGCTGAGCGGCGAGAACAGTCAATAGTGCTAGCTGTAGGGCCTGGTGCAGGCGTTTGCCTTCCGGGGCTGTTAGGGCTCCCTGAATCTCTTCCACGCTGTTTAGCAGTGACTTCAAGTGCGTCAGGGCAGTACTTAGCCCGGTGGCGCTGCGCACAATGGAGACATGCTGGCTCATGGTGGTGCGCATTTGTTGGCGTATATCGCTGAGCACTGCCTTGGGTAAGACAGTCGCCGCAGCCTGCGCCGGGGGCTGAAATCCGCTACCGCTGGTCGTTTGGCCGTGCTGTTCCACGTCGGCTAACAGCGCTTGTGCACAGCTGCGGGCAAATACCAAGCACTCTAACAGCGAGTTGCTGGCCATACGGTTGGCGCCATGAAGCCCCGTGCAGGCGGTTTCACCGATGGCATAGAGGTTGGCAACGCTCGTGGCGCCTTGCAAGTTGGTGGCGACACCGCCGCAGCTATAATGGGCGGCAGGCACCACGGGGATAGCCTGCTGGGTGATATCAATCCCCCGGCAGGCACAGTGCGCCAGAATAGTGGGGAAGTGGTGGCGAATTGCCTTTTCACCTAAATGGCGAATATCCAACCACACGTGGCCCAGAGCGCTGCACTGTATTTCGGCATCAATGGCGCGGGCGACGACATCCCGCGGGGCTAGCTCCGCACGCTTATCCAGCGCCAACATGAAACGCTCTCCCGCCTCATTGAGCAGATGCCCGCCTTCACCACGAACCGCCTCACTTATCAAAAACGCCGGGCCTTCGGGGTCAAACAGGCAGGTTGGATGAAACTGTTGAAACTCTAGATTCATTAACCGAGCACCCAGCTCTGCAGCCATCATCATGCCTTCGCCGCTACTGGGAGCGGGCGTAGTGGTGTGGCGGTAAAGGCCGCTTGCGCCGCCGGTTGCCAATACGGTTTGGCGCGCAGTGAGCGAGTGCCACTGGTGGTTGGCATCGCTGCCATAGGCGCCGCGGCAGGCACCTTGGGAATCTTGTAGCAGACCAACCACCGTTAGGTCGTTGCGCTGGGTGATATTGGGGTGCTGTGCTACTTTGGCTACAAGCGTATCCACCACGGCGCGGCCGGTGGCATCATCCGCGTGGATAATCCGACGTGCGTTGTGGCCGCCTTCTCGGGTTAAATGATATGGGTAACGTGCTGCAGGGTCGTTCTCGGGGGTAAAGGGAACGCCCTGATCAATCAACCACTGAATAGCAGCGGGCCCATGGGTAACGGTAAAGCGAACGGCCTCGATATCGCATAGACCATCGCCAGCCACCAAGGTGTCATTGATATGCGCGTCGAGGTCGTCATCAGGCGAGAGCACGGCGGCAATGCCGCCTTGAGCCCAGCGGCTGGCGCCTTGATCATCTTGTGCAGGGCGAACCAGCGTCACTGACCTGTGATCAGCCACTTCCAAGGCAAGGGTGAGCCCAGCGACGCCGCCGCCAATGATAAGTACATCGGATGTTGGCGTGCTCATGGTGCCCGCTCCCTCTTGATACTGATCGAAATATTGCAAACCCTAAACGTCACTAGCTTCGTCGCGCGCGAAAAGTTAGAAGGCAGGCATCATAGCGCGGCGATTAGCGTTTAGCGATGCTTTGGCTTAAGAAATGAGTGATACTCGGGGAGACAATTGCGCGATGTTCAAGTACGCGAATAGGCGCAGTAAAAGGCTTCGTAAAGAAAGCCGATACAGGAAATAAATGACTGAAGAAGAAAAGCTGGGGGGGAAGTAAAACAACAGAAGTGGTGCCCGGAGCCGGACTTGAACCGGCACGGGGTTGCCCCCGAGAGATTTTAAGTCTCTTGCGTCTACCGATTTCGCCATCCGGGCTATACATCACAAAAAATCACATCGCAATGCTGTTTCGTGCTGCTTAAAACACCACTGCTACACAAAGATGGAGGCTGGAGTCGGAATCGAACCGGCGTACACGGAGTTGCAGTCCGCTGCATAACCACTCTGCCATCCAGCCTCAAAAGTCGTTGGAGCGGGAAAGGAGATTCGAACTCCCGACCCTCGCCTTGGCAAGGCGATGCTCTACCACTGAGCTATTCCCGCTCGACTCGAGGGCGAATTATACGGATCGCCACCGTGTTGTCAATCAATGAATTAGCGTGTGTTCCTTATTTACTTATCAGCAGCTTACATGGAGCGGCTAAGATGCGGCCAGGCGGCTTTTAGGTACTGAATCATCGACCACAGCGTTAGGATAGCGGCGGTATATAGTACCACAACGCCTAACAGCGTAAATTCGTGCGTCGGTGGAAGCGCCAGCAAGATCAGCAGTGACACCATTTGCAGAGTGGTTTTAAGCTTGCCTATCCAAGAAACCGCCACCATGCCGCGTTTGCCCATTTCAGCCATCCACTCACGCAGCGCCGAAATGACAATTTCCCGGCCGATAATCACCAGTGCAGGGAGCGTCAGCACCAGGGTGTCGTAACGCTCGATCAATAGCGCTAGGGCGACGACCACCATGAGTTTGTCAGCCACTGGGTCTAAAAAAGCGCCAAAAGGCGTTGACTGATTCCAGCGTCGCGCTAAATAGCCATCCAGCCAGTCGGTAATGGAGGCCAGACCAAATAGACCGGCCGCCACGGGCATGCTCCAACTGAAGGGTAGATAAAACAGCACCACTAGCAGCGGAATAAAGGCGATTCTCGCCAGTGTCAGTATGTTGGGTATATTCATCGCAGAGAGCGATCCTTGCCGGAAAATCAGAGGATTCGAAGTGTCTGGCCTCATTCTATCCCCCTTGGCCGATGGCATCCATGCCAAACGGGCGTTTATCCGTTGAGCGCCCGATAAATACTCTCGGCTAACGACGCATTAATGCCCGGTACGCGAGCGAGTTCATCGCGGCTGGCCTTTTGCACGCCCTGCAGGCCGCCGAAAAAGCGCAGTAATTCCCGTCGACGTTTGGGGCCAATGCCGGGGATATCTTGTAGGGTTGAAGTGCGTCGCGCTTTATCGCGCTGAGCGCGGTGGCCAGCAATGGCAAAACGGTGTGATTCATCACGAATATGCTGGATCAAGTGTAGGGCGGGGGAGGCAGGGTCCAAATCTAGCGGATTGTCCGCTGTTTCCACAAACAGGCTTTCAAGCCCCGCCTTACGCGTGGTGCCTTTGGCGACACCCAATAGAATGATGTTGACGATGTCGAGTTCTTTAAACACCTCGCGGGCCATATTGAGCTGGCCCTTGCCACCGTCGACGATCAGGATGTCAGGGGCGACTGCTTCACCGCTTTTCACGCGCTTAAGGCGTCGGGTTAGGGCCTGCTGCATGGCAGCGTAGTCATCACCGGCGGCTACCCCTTCAATGCGGAAATGGCGGTAATCGCTTTTGCGTGGGCCTTGATGATCAAACACCACGCAGGAGGCAACGGTCGCCTCGCCGTGGCTATGGCTGATGTCGAAACACTCCAGGCGTTGCGGTGTGTCCGCTAAGCCCAGCGCTTTCTGCAGGGCGGTAAAGCGTTGAGTGAGCTGGGTTTGGTTGGCCAGTTGA
The DNA here is from genome assembly GCF_014697095.1 of Vreelandella titanicae. NCBI lineage: Bacteria > Pseudomonadati > Pseudomonadota > Gammaproteobacteria > Oceanospirillales > Halomonadaceae > Vreelandella > Vreelandella titanicae. The sequence goes on from NZ_CP059082.1 coordinate 3,028,299, forward strand.
GAGGCTAGCTGCTGCTCAGCGTTGGTAATGGCGAGCTGTTGCCACTGGGCGCGGTGGCCGCGCACTTGGCTGGTAACGCGAATGCGCTTGCCCGCCTGCTGGGTCAGCGCTTCGGCAATCAGCTCGCTGTCGTCTAACGGGTGGCTGGTAATCACTTCGCTGGGCACGTTGTGCGGTTGACCGAAATAGTATTGGCTGACTACTTCGGTGAGCAGCGTTTCAAGCGGTAGATCCAGATCGTTTTTCGGCGTGTGATGACGCGCCCCCAGCAGGCGACCATCGCGCACGCTCAACACCGAAACGCCCAGTGCACCGGGGCGCTGGGCGAGGGCGAAAATATCCGCATCACCGCCGCCGGTGTCGACAAACTGGCGTTGCTGAAGCTGGCGCAGTTGCTGAACCTGGTCGCGAAGACGGGCGGCCTCCTCGAAGTTGAGTGCCTGGCTGGCCTTTTCCATCGCCTCCATCAGTTCTTGAGTAACACTCTCACTTTTGCCTTCCAGGCACATCACTGCGTGTTCGAGGTCGCGGCGGTAGTCTTCGGCGGAGATATAGTCGACGCAGGGAGCGCTACAGCGATGAATCTGATACTGCAAGCAGGGGCGTGAGCGATGGGCAAAGACGCTGTCCTCGCAGTTGCGAATATGAAATATCTTTTGCATCAGCGCCAAGCTTTCACGCACGGCTCCGCTGCTAGGGTAGGGGCCTAGGTAGCGACCATCGTCGCTGCGCTGACGGGCGCGCTTATACTCAAGTGCCGGGTAAGGATGGCGGTCGGTGACAAAGACAAACGGGTAGGACTTATCGTCGCGCAGTAAAATGTTATAAGGCGGACGTAATTGTTTGATCAGCGTCTGTTCGAGCAGAAGGGCTTCAGTTTCCGTGCGGGTGACGGTGACCTGAACGTCGGCGATACGCCCCACCATGGCCTGGGTTTTGGTATTCAGTTGACCACGGAAATAGCTGGCTAGGCGTGCCTTTAAGCGCTTGGCTTTGCCCACATAGAGCGTATTGCTTTGCTCATCAAGCATGCGGTAAACCCCTGGCGAGGAGCTTACCGAGCTCAAGAACTGTTTTGAATCAAAGGTCATATTAGCGTGTCGGTACCCGATAACAGCAGGGAAGATAGGGGTTATATTTGGGTGGCGTCAAACCCCTCGACCAGCCCGTGACGGAGCGCTAAGTGAGTAAGCTCGACGTCGGTGGCAACCTGTAGTTTATCAAAGAGTCGGTAACGATAGGTGTTTACCGTTTTAGGGCTTAAGTGCAGGCGATCGGAGATATCTTGCACTCGCTGGCAGTTAACGATCATCAGGGCAATCTGTAGCTCACGGTGGGAGAGGTGGCTAAACGGATTATCTTCCTCGGTGAAGTGCGAAAGCGCCAGGCGTTGGGCAATTTCCTGACTGACATAGCGGCGGCCATGAAACACTTGGCGAATGGCATCGGTCATTTCTATCGCATCTGCACCTTTGCTTAAAAAGCCTGAAGCACCTGCTTCAAGCATGCGGCGCAGCACGCTGTCTTCCATATGCGCGGTCAAGATCAAGACCTTCACGTCTTCCATGTTGCGGTGAATGCGTCGAGTGGCTTCGAGCCCGCCTATGCCCGGCATGCGAATATCCATCAACACGATGTCGGGTTTTAAATGGCGACACTGTGTTACTGCACTTTCGCCATCGTCGACCTCGCCCACAATTTTAATGTCACACTCTTCATTTAGCAGGTGAGCAATGCTAGTTCTTACTAGGTGATGATCATCGGCGATAAGTACACTGATCAATGGACAGGCTCCTGCTTGGAAACATCATGGACTCAGGCGTTGGCCTTGGACACTACTCTATCTTGTTAACTATATGTGCATATAGAGTGCCACAGCTAACGACAAAGGAGAATTAGTTGTCCGCTGCTGATGTAAAAACTTGACCGCGGTAAATGTTCACCGTAGTATCCGCCTCGCTGTTGGAAAGACAGCACGTGGGGCCTTAGCTCAGCTGGGAGAGCGCAACACTGGCAGTGTTGAGGTCAGCGGTTCGATCCCGCTAGGCTCCACCAACAAAAATTTCACCCAATATTAGAAAAAAGCCTCGTTGTTTAAACGAGGCTTTTTTTGTTTGCAGTAAATCGTTTATTCAGTGACCTTACCCAGAAGCAAAAACTCGATCAACGCTTTTTGTGCATGCAGGCGGTTGCCTGCTTCCTGCCAAACCACGGCACGTGGGTCGTCGAGCAGCGTGTGGCTGATCTCTTCTCCGCGATGGGCAGGCAGGCAGTGCAGGAAGAGGACGTCTTGGTCTGCCTGATCGAGCATGGCTTCAGTAACTTGGAAACCTGCGAAGTCGGCTTCACGTTTCGCCTGCTCCTCCTCTTGGCCCATGGAGGCCCAAACGTCGGTGGTGATCAGGTCGACGTGCTTTACCGCTTCCTGAGGGTCGTGCAGCAGCGTTACTTGATCGCCAGCGGCCGCCATAATATCGGCTCGGGGCTCGTAGCCTTTCGGGCAGCAAATGCGCAGATGGAAACCGAATTGGCGAGCGGCATTGATCCAGGAGTGGCACATGTTGTTACCATCACCAATCCACACTGCTGTGCGTCCCTTTACGCTGCCGCGTAGCTCAGTCCAGGTCATCACGTCGGCAAGTAGCTGGCAGGGGTGGTAGTCATCGCTTAAGGCGTTAATCACCGGTACGCTGCTGGCGCTGGCGTAGGTTTCCAGCCCAGCGTGGGAGAAGGTGCGAATCATCACCGCATCGACCATTTCAGACAGTACGCGAGCGGTGTCTTCAATTGGTTCGCCACGACCCAGCTGAGTATCGCGGGGGGAGAGAAAGAGTGCATGGCCGCCAAACTGTGCCATTCCCGTTTCAAACGAAACCCGTGTACGCGTCGATGATTTTTCAAAGATCATCGCCAGGGTACGGTTGGGGAAGGGTGTGTAAACAGGACCTTGGGCTTTTAGATTAGTTTTGATCGTAATGGCACGCTGGATCAAATAGTCCAGCTCATCTGGGGTCAAATCTAGCAAGGTCAGGAAATGGCGTGTCGCCATAAGGGCTTCTCTCCGCGCAAAAACACTATCCTAGCTATGCTGCAGGGGATGCGCAACGCGAACGGCATGCGTAGAATGCCATATACACGTTAAAGCCGAGCGCTCTACTCAGGTACTATTCTAAGTACGATTTCTTAAGTACTAGTCTCAAGTACCCATTACAAGGGCTAGGTTTAAGAACCAGGTTCTAGGGCCTGGTTCAAGGGCTAAGCCAAGTAGATGAGTGAGAGGGCATCGGTCATCAATAAGCGAGGAAATAGTATGAGCACAACTGCCGAAAACATTCAGCGTCAAATTAGCGAAAATCCGATCCTGATTTACATGAAAGGTTCGCCCCAACTGCCTCAGTGTGGGTTTTCTGCCCAGACCGTCCAAGCGCTTATGAGCTGTGGCGAGCGTTTTGCGTTCGTTAACGTTCTGGATAATCCGGATATTCGCGCCGAGCTGCCCAAGATTGCTAACTGGCCGACCTTCCCACAACTGTGGGTAGAAGGCGAGCTGGTGGGTGGTTGCGACATCGTGGTTGAGATGCATCAAAGTGGCGAGCTGGAAAAGCTAGTAAAAGCCGCTGCTGAGCGTGCTGGTGCGGCGGAAGGTGGTGATAACGCCTAGGCGTTGTCTAAAATAGCCCGCTTTATTCAGGCGGTTGGCGGGCTGCGGTGCAACCGTTAGAATGGCGTTTGTTCTCGCATCGTCTTTGTTATGCATCGTGGCCTTTGCCCCGCGCTGGCTACAGCGTGGGGCAAGTCAGCCCGCCGAAGGAAGTACAGCTTCATGAGTTATCAGGTTCTGGCCCGTAAGTGGCGACCTCGCACATTCCACGAACTCGTGGGCCAGGCCCATGTTCAACGCGCCTTGGTCAATGCCCTGGATCAGGGTCGTTTGCATCATGCCTACCTGTTTACGGGGACTCGCGGTGTGGGCAAAACCACCTTGGCGCGTATTCTTGCCAAGTGTTTGAACTGCACGGCTAACGGACGTGGTGATGAGGGCATTACCTCTACACCGTGTGGGCATTGCGATAGCTGTCAGGCAATTGATGAAGGGCGCTTTGTTGATCTTATTGAGGTCGATGCGGCGTCAAGAACCAAAGTAGAAGATACCCGGGAACTGCTGGACAATGTCCAGTATGCGCCTACCCAAGGGCGTTATAAGGTGTACCTGATCGATGAGGTGCACATGCTTTCCACCAGCAGTTTCAATGCGCTGCTGAAAACGCTGGAAGAGCCTCCCCCTCACGTTAAATTTCTGTTGGCGACCACCGATCCGCAAAAACTGCCGCCGACGGTACTTTCACGCTGTCTTCAATTTACCCTCAAACATATGCCACCAGAGCGCGTGGTGGAGCATCTCACCTATGTGTTGGGTGAAGAGGGCGTCGCTTTTGATGAAAGCGCCTTGTGGCTATTGGGTAAGGCGGCGGAAGGCTCAATGCGCGATGCCATGAGCCTCACCGACCAGGCTATTGCGTTTGGCCAGGGGGTCGTTCGTCATGCGGATGTGGCCGCCATGCTGGGTACCCTGGATCATCGCCATATTCTTGGGCTGGCAGAATCTCTGGCCGATGTGGATGTACAGCGCCTGCTCTCCGAAGTGGCCGAATTAGCCGAGCAAGGCCCGGACTTTGCCGCGGTGTTGGATGAGCTATCGAGCATACTGCACCGCTTGGCAGTGGCGCAGATGGTGCCGGATGCCGTGGATAACAGCCACGGTGATCGTGATGCTATCCTGCAGCTGGCAAGCCGCTTCACTGCTGAAGACATTCAGCTCTATTACCAGATTGGTATTCAGGGGCGTGGGGACATGGTGCACGCTCCTGATTTGCGCAGCGCGTTAGAGATGACGTTGCTGCGTATGTTGGCATTTCGCCCTCAGGGTGTACCGAAACCGCCGCGTACCCCGCTACCGCTTCGCCGCGAGCCTTCTCAATCGGCAGCGACCGAAACGAGTGCCCAAGTAGCAGAGACGCCATCACCGGCGCCGCAGCCCTCGCCAGCAGCTGATGCAAAGCCAGAAGTCCATTCCACACCAGGCGCTCAGCCTGAAACGCCATTAGAGCCAAGCCCTGAGCAGACAGCGTCTGCCGCTAAAGAGGAGCCGCCGCTGCAAGAGCCACCGCCTTGGGCAGTCGAAGCGGATACGCAAGCGTCTGAGGTGGAAGCTCCCCAGCAAGCCCCTGAGCCAGAGGCTATGTCTGAATCAGAACTCCTTACTGAGCCCAAGCCTGTTACTGAGCCAGTGCCAGCCTCAGCGCCTTCACCCGATGCCGCGCCCCAAACGGTGGAGCCCTCAACGGCTGCAGCGCAAGAAGCTGAACCAGAGGTCGTTCCAGGAGCCCTGTTAGAAACCCTGCCAGAAGCCTTGCCAGAAAGCCGGCCGGACATTCAGTCCGGCAAGCTGGATAATGCGCAGTGGTTGCAGTGCTTTGATTCTCTTGGCTTGGGTGGCTTAACCCGTAATTTGGCGGGCAACTGCCTGGTCGAGAGTGACGACGGTACGCTGCTGACGCTGCGCCTCGACCCCAGCCAAGAGGCCATGCAGGCGGAAGTACATCAAACCCGCATTGAGCGGGCGCTAAAAGAGCAGGGCATGCCAAGGCGAATAGCGTTTTACGTTGCCGAGTTGTCTAATAGCCTTGAGACGCCACGGCAGCGCGAAGAGCGTCTTAATAAAGAGCGTCATGCCAAGGCGGTTGATCTACTCAATCACGACCCCCATGTACAAAAGTTACAGCAGGCGTTTGGGGCAAAGCTGATAGAATCCAGCGTAAAGCCTGCCAACGCTATGCGCTAAGCTCATTTTCTAGACGCGTGATAGAAACACTCGTTTTAGCTATACCTTTTAACTACGTATGTTGGAGATCAGACCATGCTTAAAGGTGGAATGGGCAACTTAATGAAGCAAGCCCAAGAGATGCAGGAAAAAATGCAGCAAGCCCAGGAAGAGGTCGCCAAAGCCGAAGTCCAGGGTGAGGCGGGTGCCGGTATGGTCAAGGTCACCATGAACGGTCGCCATGACGTTTCAAACGTGACCATTGACCCCAGCGTCATGGAAGAGGACAAAGAGTTGCTGGAAGATTTGCTAGCCGCGGCGGTCAATGACGCAGTGCGCAAATTGGAAGTCAGTTCTAAACAGAAAATGGAAGAAGCGACGGCAGGTTTGAACCTTCCGCCCGGCTTTAAGATGCCGTTCTAAGCAATGCGTTTTTCTCCTCTCGTTGAGCAGTTAATGGATGCGTTTCGCGTATTGCCAGGCGTTGGGCCCAAAACGGCTCAGCGCATGGCGATGCATTTGCTGGAGCGTGAGCGTCCTGGAGGGCAGCGTCTGGCGGCGGTTATTCAACAAGCGATCGATGAAGTTGGATACTGCCAGCGCTGCCGCACGCTCACTGAAGCAGAGATCTGCATGCTGTGTGAAAGCCCGCGGCGCGATGATGCACTACTTTGCGTGGTGGAGTCGCCTGCCGATCAATTGGCGATTGAAGAAGCCGGTGGTTTTAAGGGGCGCTATTTTGTGCTCCACGGGCACCTTTCGCCGCTAGATGGCGTGGGGCCTGAGTCGATCGGTTTAGACTTACTGGAAGCGCGTGTTGCAGAAGGGCTCATCGAAGAGGTGGTGTTGGCGACTAACCCCACCATCGAAGGTGAAGCGACCGCCCATTATATTGCTTCGCTACTAGCAGAACACGGTGTCAAACTCTCGCGGCTTGCCTATGGCGTTCCCATGGGTGGAGAGCTGGAGTACGTAGATGGCGGCACTTTGAGCCGTGCATTTAATGGTCGCTTGCCGTTTGCCAGTGAATAAGCCTACCTAAAACGCAAATGCTTTAGTATTTGCGCCAACCTGGAAGAATGCTTTTGTCCTCTCTGACCCCCTCTTATCAATGGCTTGATACTCCAGAGGCGCTCGATGCAGCGTGTGAGCAAGTAGCCGATGCTTCTGTAATTGCTCTGGATACCGAGTTTTTCCGAGAGAACACGTTCTTTCCAGTGCCGGCGTTGGTTCAATTCACCGCGGGGGAAGAGGCTTATCTGATTGATCCGGTAGCCGTCCCGTGTACTGATAAATTCCGAGCCCTGCTGCAAAATAGTGCTATCAAGTTACTGCACGCCTGCAGCGAAGATCTAGAAGTCTTCCAGCACTGGGCAGGTGTATTGCCGGAACCGTTAATCGATACTCAGGTAGTACAAGGATTTTTAGGCGAAAATCCTGGAATGGGGTATCAAAAGCTGGTCGAATTTTGGGTCGGCGAAACCCTGCCTAAGGAAGAGACCCGCTCAAACTGGCTATTACGCCCGCTGTCGCCTGCGCAGTGCCAGTACGCTGCTCTGGATGTGATCTATTTGTTAAAAGCCTGGACGCTTCAGGCTGAAAAACTCGCCATGCTGGGACGGCGTGAATGGGTAGACGCTGAGTGTGCTAGCTTAATTGAACAGGCGGGCCGCAGCGTCGATAACGACCAGCAGTGGTATACCCGTCAACGCCAATTGTGGCGCTTAACGCCCCGGCAAATGGAAGCGTATCGGCTAATGACCACTTGGCGTGAAGGCGAGACACGCCGTCGTGACTTGCCGCGCAACTGGTTGATTAGCGATAAGCTGCTATTTGCGATCGCCGAAAAGATGCCCAGTAATCGCTTCGAGCTCGCTGAGGTGGAAGGCGTTAAACCGATGCTGATCAAAAAAGAGGGCGACGCACTGCTGGCAATGGTCAAACAGGCCCAGCACTGTGATGAAGAGGCGCTGCCCAAGCGTTGGCCAGACCCCATGCACCCGACGTTCAAATCACGCTTTAAAGCACTCAAGAAGGCGGTAACCGCTAAAGCTAATGACTTGGGTGTGGCACCGGAAATGCTCATGCGCCGCCGTGATATTGAAACACTGGTGATGCAGGACTTGGCAGGGGAACCTCTCACCTGGCCGACCGGTTGGCGTGGCGAATGTCTGAATGGCGCGTTGGCCCAGGCCCTTGAGGAGCGAGCATAATGAGCGACAAGCTGATTTGCGAGGTTTTTAAAAGCTCGCGTAAAGATGAAATGTATTTATATGTCGATAAGCGTCAAGGATTTGCAGACGTCCCTGCGCAATTACTTGAAACCTTCGGCAAGCCTGTACCGGTGTTTACCATGCTGTTGACCGCAGACAAAAAATTGTCACGGGTTAATGCGGCAGACGTGGTGGAAGGGATTAAAGACAAAGGGTTCTACCTGCAAATGCCGCCGCCCAAAGAGGCTTATTTGCTCGACGTGCATCGTGCCCATGTGGCTTCGCGCTCTGATGCCCGTTCTGACGAACAGTAGCGCCATCCGGCTATGAATTTTCTTGCCCATGCGTGGTTGGTGAGCGCTGGTAGCGATGATTTCCTCTACGGCAATTTAATTGCCGATGGCGTTAAGGGGCGCAATTTGGCCGATTGGTCTGCTGCTACTGCACTGGGCATTCGCCATCACCGTCGGGTGGATGCCTGGGTAGATAACCACCCTAGCGTTGTTAATGCACGGCGGCGTGCGCCAACAGGGCAGCGGCGCTATGCGGGGATAGCCCTGGATATGGTGTGGGATCATTTCCTGGCCCGTGATACGGCAGGGCAGGCGGATCAAGAAGCAATTGTTGAGCGCTGTTATCGACTGCTCTCCGCTCGTACCGCGCCGAACCGACTGGCCGGTATGATGCCGATTCTCGTCGAGCAGGACTGGCTAAGAGGCTATGCTGATTTTGCGTTTACCTGCCGGGCCGTTGCCGGGATTGGGCGGCGTTTGTCTGGCCCCAATCAGTTGGCTGCTTTAGTGCCTTGGCTGTACGACGATTATCAAGCGTTAGAGGCCGATTTCCAGACCCTATGGCCCGAACTATTGGCTGAATTAAGCCACCAAGATACACCCCCATCATAATGAGTTTTTCGTAATAATGAGCCAGGAGACGATGGAGACCGCAATGCGCGAACGTTTTTGGGAGCGCTTTACCCTCGAAGAGTTGACGCCCCAGGAGTGGGAAGCGTTATGCGATGGCTGTGGGCAGTGCTGCCTGCTAAAGTTGCACGACGAGGATACTCAGGAGTTAGCAGTACTGAACGTTGCTTGTCGCTTGCTGGATATTCACAGCTGTCAGTGCAGCGATTATGCGAACCGCTTTGAAACCGTTCCCGACTGCACCCAACTGACGCCTGCCTTGGTTAAAGAGTTCACCTGGCTGCCGCAGAGCTGTGGTTACCGGCGGGTGGCTGAAGGGCGCAAGTTGGCGGGTTGGCATCCGCTGTTAAGCAATGATGCCGAGCGGGTTCACCGCAAAGGCGTCAGCGTACGCAGCTTTGCGGTGTCCCAAGATGAGGTGCCCGAGCAGCAATTGGAGTCGCATATTATTGCCGTGCTGCCGATGTAGTTCCCTTTTAGCACTTTACTCAGCAGTTGAAGGTGCTGGCGAGTGCAGTCCCAGCGCCCAGAGGATAAACGCGTCTTGGCGGGCGGTATCGCGCCAGGCTTGGAACCGACCGGATGCGCCGCCGTGGCCACTGCTCATATCGGTACGCATCAGAATTGGCGCTGATCCCTGTTGCTGCTGGGACACCTGGGCATAGAACTTGGCGGGTTCCCAGTAGCTGACCCGGGTATCGAACCAACTGCCCTCAATCCACAGGGCGGGGTATGACTGCGCTTTAATATTATCGATAGGCGAGTAAGTGGCTATTCGCTCGGCGACCTCTGGTTCTTCAGGGTTGCCCCACTCGCTGTACTCCGCGGTCGTCAGAGGCAGCTCCGGGTTCTGCATCGTGCGCAGCACGTCTAAGAAGGGCACGTCTAGCAGAGCGGCGCAAAACTTTTCCGGGGCACGATTAATGCAGGTGCCGACCAGCAGCCCTCCAGCGCTGGCGCCATAGGCCGCTATGCGCTGTGAATCACTGACACCCTGCTCCACAAGCGCTTCCCGGGCGGCCAGGAAATCGTTAAAGCTGTTCTCCTTGTGGGCCATCTTGCCGTTTAAATACCAGGGTTCGCCGCGCTCGCCGCCGCCACGCACATGAGCAACGGCAAAGGCCGCACCGCGCTCGAGCAGTTCCAGCCGGGCGATCGAGAACCAGGGGTCGAGAGCCTCACCGTAAGCGCCGTAGCCATACAGCAGCGTGGGTAAGGGCTGATCCGCCAGGTCGGCGCGCATCACCACCGATACGGGCACTTGCTCGCCATCGCTGCTGGTTGCCCAAAGGCGGCGGCTGACTAGCTGTTCAGGCTGTAAGTTGCCGTAAACAGGTACCCGCTTCAGTAGCGTCCGTTCGCCACTGGTTAGATCGAGTGAAAACCAGCTGGGCGGCTGGGTAAACGACTCTTCGCGCAGGCGCACTACCTGGGTATCGAAGTGCGGGGCATCTTCAAGCATCTGCGAACAGGGTTGTTCAGGCAGTGCCAGGGTCTCATCCAGGGTGCAGCTATGCTGGGCATCGAAAAGTAAACGCCGCAAACGCACTTGCGCCTGGGCATGGTCGCGCTCAGCCAGCATCAGCCCCCAAGAGAACGCATCAACGCCTTCCAGGGTGGCTTCTTCACGGTGGGCGATTAACGTTTGCCAATTCAATTGGGGCTGACCAAGCTGACTTTCGGGCAGAAAGTCGAGCTGGAAGTGAGCACCTGCCTGGTTATGCAGGCGGTAAAAGCTGCCTGGTCGGTGATCAATGCTGTACTCAACCCCCGCCTGGCGCTGCTGAATACACAGCGGGGCTGAATCAGGAGAGTGAGCGGCCAATAGGTGAATTTCACTGGTGTCTTTTGAGCCGCTTTCTAGCAGCAGCCACGACCGCGAGCGCGTTTTGCCAATACCGAGCCAAAACTCAGGATCCTCTTCCCGTAGCACCAATACTGGCTCATTTGCAGCATCAGGCTCCATCAGTGAAAGCGCAAGCCGCCAAACGCTGTCTGGGCGCTGAGTGTCGTCAAACCGCGTGAACAGCAGCGTCGCTGTAGTGGCAGTTTGATCTTCTGCCCAGCAAAGCCCCGCACCAATATCGCTTAATAGTTGCACGGGCGTTCCATTAGGCAGCGCTTTCAGCCACAGAGTAAAACGCTCGTCGCCTTGAGTATCTTCTGTCCAGGCCAACCACTGCTCATCGGGTGACAGCGCCATATCGCCCATGTCGTAAAAGTCGTGCTCGGCGGCACGGGCTCTAACGTCAAAAAAACATTCCTGTTGTTCAGGCTGGCGATTGGGGTGGCGCCACCAGCAGGGGTAATCATCCTCGGCACTGGTTTCGTTCCAGAACGTGAAGTGGTCAAGCGTTGTCTTAAGGCTGGTCACGGCTAATTCGCGGCGCGCCAGGTGGCTCTGGTATAACGCTTCCTCCAGCGGGGCAAGCGGGGCAAACCAATCGGCTTGTTGCTGGTTGGCGGCCTCTAAAAAGGCACTGACCTGTGGGTCATCGCGCTCTTCTAACCAGTGCCATTGCGGGTCATTAGCGCGATAATAGCGTGCAGCGGGTAAGCCTGAAGGTATGCCTTGCTGTGCTTTCATAAATTGATAGGTACCATAACGGGAAATCAACGTCGGGTGAGTTCACCCATATGAGGGGTATTATGCTGTTTGCAAATTCAACGCCACTACTGTGGTTGAGTTATTACGGGCTGTCGCTGTTAGTGATTGTCGCGGTCTATTTTGCGTTCACTTTTCTGCCTCGCTTGCCACGTCTTGTGCTGACCTGGATGGTGGCAGGGGCAATATGGGCACCCGCCACTTTCCGGCTGCCGTTAATAGAAGAGGGTGAATTCTATACCGGTTGGGCACCTTCGGCGATGGTGGCGGCGGTTGGGTTTTTAGAAAACAACGGCGCAGCACTTCGTGGCGGGCTAATGTGGCTGGTGTTGGGGATGGCATTAGGCGCGCTGATTGGCGTTGCTCTGTGGTGGTGGCGCCGTCCTGGGGACGATGAGTATGTCGCCCAGGAAGAAGAGAGTGCCGATGAAAGCGAATCACCACGCCGTCGCGAACCGGTGATTGGTTAATGCCTGTGTTTAGGTTCCATGCTTTTGCAGAGAGCGCCGGGTGTCTATGTATTGGTAAAGCGTATGTGTGAACTGCTGGGTATGAGCGCCAATGTGCCCACCGATATCTGTTTTAGCTTTTCGGGCTTTTTGCATCGCGGTGGGGGCACCGGCCCTCATCGCGATGGTTGGGGAATTGCCTTCTACGAAGAGGGCGGTTACCGCGATTTTCGCGACCCCCATCCCTCCGTCGATTCCCCTATCGCCCGGCTAATTTGCGATTACCCGATTAAGTCCAATGTGGTGATCAGTCACATTCGCCAGGCCAACGTGGGGGGCGTAAAGCTTGCCAATACCCACCCTTTCACGCGCGAAATGTGGGGGCGACCCTGGTGTTATGCTCACAATGGGCAATTAAGTGGCTGGGAGCGTTTAGCGTTAGGAAACTACACCCCGGTTGGCAGCACCGATAGCGAGTACGCCTACTGCTGGTTAATGGGGGAGATTCGCCGTGAATTTCCTTGCCCGCCAGCAGATCCCACAACGCTGTGGGAGCGCTTGCACCAGCTATGTGAGCAGCTAAGAGCGCTGGGCGTGTTCAATATGCTGCTCTCCGATGGCGGCTATTTATATACATTTTGCGCCACGAAGCTTGCACATATTACCCGCTGCGCGCCCTTCGGCGAGGCGGAACTCTCCGACGCCGAGATGACGGTGAATTTTGCCGAACATACCACGCCTGACGACATCGTTTCAGTGATTGCCACTGAACCGCTCACGCACAATGAAGCCTGGCAGCGCATGGTGCCGGGTGAGCTATTGGTCTGGCGCGATGGAGAAATTCAGGCGCGTTACTGTCCATAAAGAAACGATCTACTAAATTGGAATGAGGGACGCAGCAGAAAATCAAGTGAGCCCGACTATGGGCTAAAGTTGAAACGTCAGTTTCAATCGATCGTTTTACAGCCTGTTAGAGGTCGTATATCGTTGGGCTTCTTAACCTATTTTTTCAGATAGAGCCTAGCGACAACAACAAGGTCGGTGACTTACGCCGACGCCAATAGCGGAGATTGCCCATGAGCGAACACGCCAACGCCGCCGTTTTACGTGGCCCAGCGCTTGAAGGGTTGGATCAGTACGATTCAGTCACGGATGTTTTTCATAACGCAGTAACACGCTTTAAGGACAAGCCAGCTTTTTCCTGTATGGGAAAAACGCTCTCTTTCGCTGATCTTGACCGCCTCTCTGCAGACTTTGCTGCATGGCTACAGCATGAAACCGACCTCGTTCCCGGTGATCGTATCGCCATCCAGTTGCCCAACGTACTGCAGTTTCCTGTGGCGGTATTCGGTGCACTGCGCGCAGGCTTGGTAGTGGTCAACACCAACCCGCTATATACCGAGCGGGAAATGGCCAACCAGTTCAAGGATTCCAACGCTAAAGCCATTGTGATTTTGGCCAATATGGCGGACAAGCTGGAGAAAGTGCTCGATAAAACAGATATCAAGCATGTGCTCGTCACCCAGCTAGCTGACTTGCACGATGTGCCCAAGCGCTGGTTAATCAATGCAGTGGTCAAGCACGTTAAGAAAATGGTGCCTGCTTATTCACTGCCCAGTGCGGTTGGCTTCCGTGATGCGCTAAAAAAAGGTGCCTCGCTAAGTCATACCGAGGTCAAGAGGAGCCACGACGATTTAGCCGCGCTTCAATATACCGGTGGCACCACGGGTATGCCAAAAGGCGCAATGCTGACCCATCGCAATCTCATCGCCAATATGCTGCAAGCGCGGGAAGCGATTGGTACTCATCTGACCGATGGCGAAGAGCTGGTTATCGCACCGCTACCGGTTTATCACATCTATACCTTTACGGTTAACTGCCTGTTCCTAATGGAAACCGGTAACCACTCTTTGCTGATCACTAATCCTCGCGACCTGGATGGTTTTATCAAAGAGCTCAAGGGGCTGCCCTTTAGCGCTTTTATCGGCCTCAATACGCTGTTTAATGCGCTATGTAATCGCGACGATTTCAAGCAGCTCGATTTTTCCAAATTGAAGCTGACGATCTCCGGCGGCATGGCGCTGACCAAAGCAGCGGCGCAGCGTTGGGAAAAAACCACCGGTTGCCCAATTGCCGAGGGGTATGGTCTGACCGAGACTTCTCCCATTGTTAGCTTCAACCCGACCGATTCGATCCAACTGGGCACTATCGGTAAGCCCGTGGCGGGCACCGCGGTAAAAGTCGTCGACGCCGATGGCAACGACGTGGCATTGGGCGAGCCGGGAGAACTGTGCGTGCAAGGGCCACAGGTGATGAAAGGCTACTGGCAGCGTGAAGATGAAACCCGTGACGCCATCGATGAGGATGGCTGGTTTCGCACCGGCGACATCGCTGTGCTGCAGGATGATGGCTATATCCGCATCGTTGATCGCAAAAAAGATATGATCCTGGTCTCTGGCTTTAATGTTTATCCCAACGAAGTTGAAGATGTGGTGGCAGCCCACCCGGATGTGCTTGAGTCTGCCGCGGTCGGTGTGCCAGATGAAAATGCTGGCGAAGCCATCAAGCTGTTTGTGGTAAGTAAAAATGACCAGCTAGATGAAAAAACACTACGCGACTGGTGCAAAAAAGAGCTCACTGGCTACAAAGTGCCGAAATTCATAGAGTTTCGCGATGAGCTGCCCAAAACCAACGTGGGTAAAGTGCTCCGCCGCCAGCTGCGCGACGAAGAGCCCTCAAAAACGTAACCGTTACATGACGACTCGGCGCTGTGGTTAGGCGTCGCGGCGCTGAAAGCGTTACACTATACGACCCGCTCAATTGAGCGGGTTGATTTTTTATATCTGTTATTAATATCTCTTGTTAAATGCCCAAGCGAATGGAAGCCGACTCAATCGTGACCACCGACACATCCCCAGCCCCCACCGATAGTCAACGTCTTGCGTCGCTGAAACAGGCCGCGGGCGATGTGATGCTGCGCGATGCAGAGCGGCTGGAGCGCCGGCTGGCTGGTTTAAACCGTCGCCTACGTGATAGCAAACCGATTAGCCGTGGCTTGGACGAGGTGCAGCGCGAGCTTGGTCGTGCCCAGCAGCAGCTCAGTCAGCGCGAAAGCCAAAAGGTCGCCTTCAATTACCCGCCAGAATTGCCGGTGGTCGAACGCCGGGAGGATATTGTCAACGCCATCCGCGATCATCAGGTCGTGGTGGTGGCGGGGGAGACCGGCTCAGGCAAAACCACCCAGCTGCCTAAAATGTGTTTGGAACTGGGCCGAGGCCGCCGTGGCTTAATTGGCCACACCCAACCGCGTCGCTTGGCTGCCCGCAGTGTCGCCAGTCGCCTGGCGGAAGAGCTGGAAGTCTCTCTGGGCGAGCAGGTGGGCTATCAGGTGCGCTTCACCGACCAGAGCAGCCCGACGACCCTGGTCAAACTGATGACCGACGGGATTTTGCTGGCCGAGACCCAGCATGATCCGCTGCTGCTGCGTTACGACACCATCATTATTGATGAAGCCCACGAGCGCAGCCTGAATATCGACTTTCTACTCGGCTACCTCAAACGTTTGCTCCCCAAGCGGCCCGATCTAAAAGTCATCATTACCTCGGCGACTATCGACGTGGAGCGCTTTGCCAAACACTTCGGCACCACCAAGACGCCTGCACCGGTGGTGGAAGTCACCGGGCGCACCTACCCCGTTGAAGTACACTACCGGCCGCTGGTGCGCGATGAGGACGATGAAGAAGACCGCACGCTGCAAGAGGGCATTCTGCACGCGGTGGAAGAGATTGAAGCCGTTGAGCGTGAAAAAGGCTGGTTGCATGGCCCTCGTGATGTGCTGGTGTTTTTACCTGGTGAGCGCGAAATTCGTGAAACCGCCGATACCCTGCGCCGCGCCGAGCTGAAAGGCACTGAAATCCTGCCACTCTACGCGAGACTCTCCAACGAAGAGCAGAACCGTGTGTTTGCTCCGCACCGTGGCAGGCGCATTGTACTCGCCACCAACGTCGCGGAAACGTCGCTGACCGTGCCTGGGATTCGCTACGTGATTGACCCTGGCCTCGTACGTATCAGCCGCTATAGCTACCGTTCCAAGATCCAGCGACTGCCGGTAGAAGCGGTTAGCCAGGCCAGCGCCAACCAGCGTAAAGGGCGCTGTGGGCGGATTGCCGAAGGCGTGTGCATTCGCCTCTACAGCGAAGAGGATTTCCTATCCCGGCCCGGCTTTACCGACCCGGAAATCCAGCGCACCAACCTTGCCTCGGTGATTCTCTCGATGCTGGGGCTCAAGCTCGGCGATATCGAGGCCTTTCCGTTTGTTGATCCACCGGATAGCCGCTTTGTTAAAGACGGCTTTCGACTGCTGTTCGAGCTGGGGGCGGTGGACGACAAGCAGCGCCTTTCTCCGCTTGGGCGTAAGCTGGCGCGGCTGCCGATTGACCCGCGCTTGGCGCGAATGGTGTTGGCGGGTGCCGAATTCGGCAGCCTTCGCGATGTGCTGATCGTCGTCTCGGCGCTAGCCATCCAAGACCCCCGCGACCGACCGGCGGATAAGCGCCAGGCGGCCGACCAAGCTCACCAGCGCTGGCATGACCCGGATTCCGATTTTGTCGCCTTGCTGAACCTTTGGCACGGCATTGAGAATGCCCGTGAGGCGCTTTCAGGTAATCAACTGCGCCGCTGGTGCCGCGAGCACTACATCAACTACCTGCGCATGCGCGAATGGCACGACACCTTCCGCCAACTGCGCCAACTGCTGCGCGATATGGATATCGACGTGCCCGCGCCGCCGCCCCGTAATGAAGACGAGAGCGAAGAACAGGCGCGTCAAACGCGGCGTAAAACGTCGGGCAAGGTGCATCAGGCGCTACTCTCTGGGCTGCTCTCTAATCTGGGGACGTTGGTGGAGAACCGCGAGTATCTCGGCGCCCGCAATCGCAAGTTTATGATTCATCCAGGCTCAGGGTTGGCCAAGAAGTCGCCCAAGTGGATCATGGCGTTCGAGATGGTGGAAACCTCCAAGCTGTTTGCCCGCACCGTGGCCAAAATCGATCCCCAGTGGATTGAACCCCAGGCGCAGCACCTGGTTAAACGCAGCTACAGCGAACCGCATTGGGAAATGAAGCGCGCCCAGGTAGTGGCCTTTGAACAGGTCACGCTGTTTGGTCTGCCGATTGTGGCGCGGCGCAAGGTACATTACGGGCCAATCGCGCCCCAGGAGTCCCGGGAGCTGTTTATTCGCCGTGCGCTGGTGGAAGGGGAATTTCACACCAAAGGTGCCTTCTTTGCTCATAACCGCGCGTTGATCGACGAAGTCGAAGCGCTGGAAGATCGCGCTCGGCGGCGAGATATTCTGGTCGATGAAGACACGCTCTATGACTTTTACGACCAGCGGATCCCGGCGGAGATAGTCAACGGCAAGGGCTTTGAGCACTGGCGTAAGCAGGCCGAGCAGCAAGAGCCACAATTACTGCATTTCGATATTGATTCACTTAAAGCGCGCGACGCGGAGGACGTTACCCAGGCGCAGTATCCTGATCATTTGATTCTGGCGGGCGTCGCGTATCCGGTAAGCTACCACTTTGACCCCGAAGCCAAGGATGACGGTGTTACCCTGACCGTTCCCGCTGCAATGTTGCCCCAGGTGCCGGTGCATGCTCTGGAGTGGTTGGTACCTGGGCTGCTGCGTGAAAAGTGTATTGCGCTTCTGAAGTCACTGCCGAAAAGCATCCGCCGCCAGGTGGTGCCGATTCCTGATTGGGTGGATGCGGCGCTGGAAACCCTGGTGCCCGATCAGCGCCCGTTAACCGAGGCCTTGGGGGAGTTCATTCGCCGCCGTACATCGACGCGGGTGCATCCCGACGACTGGCGCCTCGACGTGCTCGAACCGCATCTGATCATGAATATTCGCGTGGTCGATCACGCGGGCGAAACCTTAGGGCAGGGGCGCGATCTGCGTGCTTTAGAGCAGCGCTTTGAAGCGGCAGCCAGCGCAGGCGCCCAGGCACTGGCTGAACAGGTTAGCCAAGAGCCCGCTGTGGCCGGGCTACCCAAGACGCCGCTGCCCGCTTCGCGCGTTACCACCCAGGCAGGTATTCGCGTAGAGGCGTATCCTGCCCTGGTCGCTGAAAGCAGGATTGCGAAAACCAGCGGTCTTGACGCCAGCGAGTTCAAGGTGGCGTTGTTTGATCACCCTGCAAAAGCTGACGCTGCCCACCAGGAGGGCATCGCTCGGCTGGCAATTGCCAAGCTACCTGAACAGGTTAAAGCGATTAAACAACTGCCGGGTGTTGAGAAGTGCGCGCTACTGTTCGCCAAAGTGGGTAGTAAACAAGCTTTGATCGACGATCTGCTGCTTGCGGTGTTTACCCAGGTGATTGCTCAGCACCCCCTGCCGCGCTCGGAAGGCGAGTTTAGCCAGCGACTAAACGCTACTCAGGGTCAGCTTGTAGACGAAGCGAAAGCACTGCTGGTACGCGTAGAGGCCGCGCTAAAAGGGCATCTGGCGGTCAGTAAGGTGCTCAAAGGGAAGCTTAATTTTGCTCTGGCGCTGGTGTATAGCGATGTTAGCGCGCAGATGCAACGTCTGGTCTATCCAGGCTTTATTCGCGATGCGGGCGCTTGGCTGGACGAATACCCGCGCTACACCGAGGCGGCGCTCATTCGGCTTGAAAAAGCCGCCCGTGAGCGCGGTCGCGATCAAATGATGATGCAAGATGTCCAGGCATTAGAGGCCCGCTTTGATGCCCGCCGCGAAAGCGAGCGACGCGGAAGGGTGGAAGATCCTGAATTGGTCGCTTTTGGCTGGTGGCTGCAGGAGCTTAGAGTATCGCTATTTGCACAGCAGTTGGGGACTAACATGGTGGTGTCGGTAAAACGATTGGAAAAACGCTGGCAAGAGATCACTAGCGTTTAGCTAGGGGTTGAAAAAAGTTGCTGGAAAAACCGCTATTTTACGCACACAGTAACGTGATGGGTTCGCCGTAAGCATTGATGGCCGGTCACGTCGGCAAGCCGCTTAGAGGAGATTGGCATGACACATGTGGTGATTACCGGTACAGGTCTCTATACACCGGAACACGCCATTGATAATGCGGCCCTGGTGGCGGCATTTAATGCTTGGGTAGACAGCGAGAATGAACAGCATGCCGGAGCCATTGCGCGCGGCGAGCGTGAACCGCTGGCACATTCAAGCAGCGAATTTATCGAAAAAGCCTCCGGTATTAAGAGCCGCTATGTGCTCGATGCAGCTGGGATCCTTGACCCACAGCGTATGCGGCCTAAACTTCCGCAGCGGGGCAATGACGAACCCTCTATTCAGTGCGAGATGGCGACCGCTGCCGCGCGGCAGGCGCTGGCCGCTGCCAAGGTAGAAGCTGCTGACATCGAGCTGGTGATCGTGGCCTGCTCAAACCTGGAGCGTGCCTACCCCGCTATGGCGGTCGAGGTGCAGCAGGCCTTGGGCACAAGTGGTTACGGGTTCGATATGAATGTGGCCTGTAGTTCAGCGACGTTTGCTTTGGAAACGGCTGCCAACGCCATAGCCTCCGGCAGTGTGAAGCGTGCCCTGGTGGTCAATCCGGAAATTTGCTCGGCGCACCTCAACTTTCGAGACCGTGACAGCCACTTCATTTTCGGCGATGCTTGTACCGCTGTGGTACTAGAAAATAGCGCTATTGCGGTGGCCGATGAGCAGTTTGAAATTCTTGGCACGCGTCTGGTTACCCAGTTTTCCAACGCGATCCGTAATAATGCAGGGTTCCTTAACCGCGTAACGGACAGTGACCCACTCGCCTTGGATAAGCTGTTTGTGCAGGAAGGGCGTCGGGTGTTTAGAGAAGTTTGCCCGATGGTGGCTAAATTGATCACCGATCATTTGGCCTCCTTAGAGTTGGCCGGTGGCGATCTGAAGCGCATGTGGCTACACCAGGCTAACCGGCATATGAACGATTTGATTGCCCGCAAAGTATTGGGCTATGACCCGAGTGAAACACAGGCGCCGATTATTTTGGATCGTTACGCCAACACCAGTTCAGCGGGTTCTATCATCGCCTTTCACCTCCATCGCGAGGCGCTTGTGGAGGGCGATATTGGCGTGATTTGCTCCTTTGGAGCAGGTTATAGCGCGGGCAGTGTGGTTATTCGTCGTTTGTAGATGTCTGTATAAGGTGCAAGGGAATTGAAAAAGGAAAATGTCATGTGGCAGTGGTTTAATAACGCGCAGCCTGCGCTTTCGCTGCGTAGCAAAGGGTTGCCACTACTACTGGTGACGTTACTCGCAACCGGAGGCTGTGCCAGTACGCAAATGGCGGAAAATACTGCTCCCGAAGACCCTTGGGAAGGCTTTAACCGCAAAGTGTTTGCGTTTAACGATGTGTTGGATCGCTACGCGCTCAAGCCGGTGGCAACAGGCTATCGTGCTATTACCCCCGACCCGGTAGAAACGGGCGTAGGTAATTTTTTCTCCAACTTAGGTGAAGTGCGTACTGCGCTTAACAGCGTGCTGCAGGGCAAACCGTCAAACGCGGGCCTCGCCACGTCACGTTTTTTAATTAACTCCACGGTAGGCATTGGCGGACTGTTAGATTATGCCACCCTAATGGAAATTACTGCGGATGAAGAAGATTTTGGCCAAACGTTAGCGGTGTGGGGGTGGGAAGATTCGCGTTATCTGGTGCTGCCTTTCTTTGGCCCCAGCACGCTGCGGGATACCACCGGTATGCCCGCGAACATGGCAACGAACCCCGTTAATTATGCAGAAGACGATATTGTTCGAGTAGGCCTTACCGCACTCAAAGCGATCGATATTCGAGCGGGTTTGCTTGACCAGGAAGAATTAATTCGTGGTGATCGCTACCGTTTTATTCGTGACGCTTACTTGCAGAACCGCCAATTTGAGGTGAGCGATGGAGAATTGGGTGATGACCCCTTTGCCAGCGAAACCTTCGACTTTGATGACAGCGATTTTGATGACAGCGGTCAGGATGATAGTGACTTTGGTGACAACGAAGTCACCGATTGAGGCTTATGATGGATCATTCTAAGCAGTTGATCGCGGTGATCGACGAACCTGGTCGTGAACGTGATGCGCTGGCTGAAGCGATTACCTGCGATGGCATGTGGGTGTTTGCCGCTGAGGATATCGCGCATTTGCCTGCTGACACGGCGCTCATTGTTGCCCATGCTCGGGCAGTTCCGCGGCAGCAATGGACACACCTAACGCGACGCCTACCGACACTGGTAGTCAGTGACTCGCGTCAGGACGCCGACTTGATCAAAGCGATTGATGTGGGGCTGGTGGACTATATTGTCCATCCGCTGCGACACGCCGAGCTGTTGCGACGAATGATCCGTAAGGCCATTAAGCTCAACGATTTGGCGCTGGAGCGCGAGCGTGACCATGCGCGTCTGGCGGAGTTAAACGAGAGCCTAGAGACCCACCTCGCGCTGCTGCGGATGGATCAGCAGAGCGGAGGGCATATCCAGCGGCGTTTGTTGCCGCTGCGGCCCAAGGTGATTAACGGGGTGTATTACGACTACGTATTTGCCCCTTCGCTCTATTTGTCTGGTGATTTTCTCGATTACCAACGCTATAACGAGCGCTACAGTGCCTTCTATTTCGCCGATGTATCGGGGCATGGTGCCTCGTCGGCATTTGTTACCGTGCTGCTCAAATATTTATGCAACCGCTGGTTGAGTGAGTGGGATGGCCAGCATCCGGAAAATCTGCCGCCTGATTGGTTAAAGGCGATGAACCGCGAGCTGCAGGGCACCGATATTGGTAAACATGCCACCTTATTTGTCGGTGTTATTGACCACGAGGCGCATACTCTTCACTATTCGCTCGGCGCGCAACTTCCCATGCCCCTGTTGGCAGCAGAGGGAGAGCTACGCCGTTTAGAAGGCGAGGGAATGCCGGTAGGCCTTTTCCCCGATGTGGAGTATCCTTCGCTGAGTTGTGCATTGCCGAATAAATTTCGTCTATGGCTCTGCTCAGATGGAGTATTGGAATGCTTGCCGGGTAAAACGCTCGACACGCGGCTCAAGGAGCTTGAGCAATTAGTAAGCGAGAGTGTAACGCTTGAGCAGTTGCGCGACCGGCTAGCAGAAACGAATGCACTCCTTGCCGAAGGGGATGCAGAGTTTGATGCCAACCAAGAGCGCGATGCTTTACCCGATGATCTAACAATCATGATGGTGAGCGGATTTGGTCATGCTGATTGAAGAGGGCCGCATTAAAGCGGCGTTCGATTCTGGTGTTTTTATTCTAAAACTGTGTGGTGATGTGCGTTTGACGCTCTGCGCCACGCTGGATACTCAAGCCCAGCGTCTTGCCGAGACGCCGGGGTTGCGTGCCGTATTGATTGACCTGCGTGAAGCCACCAATGTCGATTCGACGGCGCTTGGTTTTTTGGCCAAGGTCGCGATGGCGGTGAAAGGGCGCCTGGAGCAGCCGCCGACGATTATTGTCGATAATCCTGATGTACGGCAGATGTTGGACGTGATGGGCTTTGCGCGTTTCTTCACGCTGATGGAAGCACCGCTACAACAGACGAGTACGCTCAACAATGAGCTTGAAGAGCTGCCCCAAGAGCCGGCAGACGAAGAGGGACTGCGCGATCGTATCCTGGAAGCCCACCGTATTTTAATGCATATGAACGAGCATAACCGTGAGCAGTTTCAGCCACTGGTTGACATGCTTGAGTCGCAAGACGCCACTACGCATCACTAAGCTCCCCTCTCCTTGATAAGCCCCTGGCCTCTCCCAAGGGCTATCTACCGATAGTCTCCAATCCCGACAAAGGCCTTAAAATCAGCTATGATTAGCGGCCTATCTATTCCAGTGCGTACATTATCGCCTTAAGGAGACCCATGGATCTGAATCCTCGCCGGGTAGCACTGTTGGTTGCGGCCAATACGGCTCTGGCGCCCTTTGCTATCGACGCTTATTTGCCTGCCATGGGTATCATTGCTGAAAGCATCGGCGCCAGTATTCACCGTACTGAACTCTCCATCAGCGTATTCCTGTTCGGCTTTGCATTGGGCCAGTTATGCTTTGGGCCGCTTTCGGATCGGATGGGTAGAAAGCCTGTGCTGCTGGGCGGACTGGTGGTGTTTATGCTGGCAAGTCTTGCTATTACGATGGCGGACAGTTTGCCCACGCTGCTGGCTTGGCGGTTTATTCAAGCGTTGGGAGGCGGGGCCTGTGTGGTCAACTCGGCGGCGATTGTGCGCGACTGCTTTAGCGGGCGCGAGGCCGCCAAAGTGATGTCCACCATGGCGATGATCATGATGCTGGCTCCATTGGTGGCGCCTACCGTGGGCAGCTTATTGTTGCATATTGCCGGTTGGTGGCTGATTTTTGTATTTCTGGCCGTCTACGCGGGCTTTTTGCTCTGGCTGCTAGGAACGCGGTTACCTGAAACCCGCGATATGTCGCTGCCTGCAGCTTCACCACGGCAAGTAATACGCAACTACGCCAGCGTGCTTAAGCATCGTGAAGGCATGGGCTATATCTGTGCGGTAGCGGCTTCCTTTGCGGGCCTGTTTGCCTTTGTGACCGCTTCGCCGTTTCTTTATCTCGACTATTTTGGCCTCTCGCCCGGCACTTATCCGCTAGTGTTTGGGGTCAACGTGGTCGTTATTGCGCTCTCTAATCGGGTCAATATTCATCTGCTCCGCAAGCGCACTCCTCAGCAGAATTTGCGTTTAGGGTTGCTTATACAGCTGGTGGCCGCGCTTGGGTTGGTAGCGGTGACCGCCTTGGACATCGCGTCGCTAGTGATCGTGGTGCCGTTGATTATGCTGTTTACCGGTATGATCGGGCTGATCACGCCCAACGCGATCTCGTCGTTACTGGATCATTTTGGCCATATCAGCGCCACGGCAACGGCGCTACTGGGCGGGATCCAGTTTACCTGCGGCGCCCTCGCGGGAGTGATGGTAGGGCTGTTCGAGGTAGAACATCTTTGGCCCATGGTCCTCACCATGCTGGGCGCTGCGTTGCTAGGCAATATCGGTGTGCGCAAACTGACTAAAGCACCTGCTGCGGATGAATAGTTTTCAAATGGATAGGGCGTATGGATAGTTTGAATGGATAAGTTGAATGGATAGCATACTGGCTTGGGTCAATATGCCGATGGGCACTTGGTTAGCTTGCTCCGCCGTACTGTTAATGGGTGCTTTTGTGCAGCGCGCTACCGGCTTTGGTTTGGCCATTATTGGCGCACCGCTACTGTTGATGCTAGAGCCTCGTCTGGTGCCGGTCACTCTGGTACTGTTCGGATTTACCGTCTCCCTGATGATGGTGCGTCATTACTGGCACGAGGTGCGCCTGGATTCCATTGGCATGGCGCTAGTGGGGCGCCTTCCCGGCAATGCGCTGGGTATTTGGCTGCTACTCGCCGCCCCCATGTTTGTGTTAGAAAAGCTGATTGCGGTCATCGTCCTGTTTGCGGTACTCGTCACCTTGTGCCGCTTTCAGTTGCCGGTAAACCGAATAACGCTGTTTGGCGCTGGGGTGCTCTCTGGCATTTTTGGCACCGTTGCGGCTATTGGTGGCCCACCCATCGTGCTGCTGATGCACGGCTTACCCACTGATCGTGTGCGCGGCAATCTAGCCGCCTTTTTCATTTTGACCTCTCTATTGACCTTAATCACCCTTGCCTTGGCTGACCAGATTCAGCTTTGGCATTTCCAGGTCGCGCTTACCTTCCTACCTGCAGTATTAATAGGTAACGCCTTGGCAGATACCGTAGCCCACCGTTTAGACCGACGCATGCTGCAAGGTGCCTCGCTGGCGTTATGCACCCTCGCGGCGCTAGGACTTTTGTGGTGATGTAAGGTCGGGTTGCCTCTATGTAACGAAAAATTTTCTACGTTTTGCTCGCTGTCATGAAGTTGTCATGGAACCAGTGCAAGGTATGCCTTGCGAAGGCCAGATCCCTACATGAACAGGAGTATTTCGCATGAACCGTATTCTAAAAACCACCGTTATCGCGGCTGCTGTAATGAGCGTTGCCGGTGTTGCTCAAGCCCGTGATCAAATCCGAATCGTTGGTTCCAGTACCGTTTACCCGTTTGCCAGCTACGTAACGGAAGAGTTCGGTGCGACTACTGGTAACCCGACGCCTGTTATTGAATCGACTGGTTCGGGCGGCGGTTTGCGTCTGTTCTGTAATGGTGTTGGTGAAGGCACACCCGACATTACTAACGCTTCTCGTCGCATGAAAGTGTCTGAGTTTGAGCGTTGTGAAGAGAACGGCGTTACCGATATCACCGAGGCTAAAATCGGTTCTGACGGCATCGTATTGGGTCAATCAAGCGAAAACGATGACATTGCTTTAACCCGCGAACAGATCTTCATGGCGGTAGCTGCCATGGTGCCGGTTGATGGCGAGTTAGTTGAAAACCCCTACACCAACTGGAGCGAGATCGATTCTTCGCTGCCAGACCGTGAAATCTCCATTTATGGGCCGCCGACAACTTCGGGTACCCGCGATGCTTTTGAAGAGCTGGTAATGGAATCTGCGTCTGAGGGTATGGATGTTTACGGCGATGAAGGCTACACCGATATTCGTTCTGACGGTGTTTACATCGATGCCGGTGAAAACGACAACCTGATCGTTCAGCGCCTTTCAGAAGACACCGGTGCCTTTGGTATCTTCGGCTACTCTTTCCTTGAAGAGAATACTGACACGATCAGCGCCGCCAGTATTGATGGCGTCGATCCTGAGGCTGAGGCGATCAGCTCCGGTGACTATCCTATCGCGCGTTCACTGTGGTTCTACGTGAAGAACCAGCACGCTGAAGACGTCCCGCCGATGTACGATTACGTCGATATGTTTATGAGCGAAATGATGATTGGCGATGACGGCTACTTGCGTGATATCGGCTTGATCGTTCTGCCAGAAGAAGAGCGCGAAGAGTGGCGCCAGGCTGTTGCAGATCGCACTTCAATGACAGCAGACGTTCTTAAGTAAGTTGGTAGGTCAGATTAAAAGTGGTCGGCAGCGCAAGCTGCCGACCCGTTATTGTTGATAGGTTTCTTAACCGGTGACCACGTGAGAGAGATGCGATGCAGACCAACCAGCTTCTTCTGATTTTTTGCAGTGCATTATTGCTGCTGGGGCTGCTGGCTTTTTTTGCTGGCCGTTCAAAAGCCACTCGGTTACGTAGCGCGGGTACGGCGATGTTCGCCCAGCCTGACCAATACGCTTGGTTTACAGTACTCTCCACCGCCGGGCCAGCCGTGGTAGTGAGTGCCTTGGGCGCTTTCGTTTTGCTTCTAATGGGCGCCGACATTCCTACGCTTTATCTGCTGGCGGCGAGCTTAGTGATAGCAGCCATCGGGCTACTGGTGAGTCTTAATCAAGTAAAACCCGATTTTCATGCCCGTCAAGCCATTGAGCGGGTCATTCGCATGACCCTTGCTGGGGCAGCGTTAATCTCCATTTTGACGACCTTTGGTATTTTAATTTCGATTATTTCCGAGGCGCTGCGCTTTTTCCAAATGCACAGCTTCTGGGAGTTCATCACCGGCACCACTTGGAATCCAGGCGCGAGCTTTTTAGCATCCGCGGGTCGCGGTGATGGTAGCGGCGCTGAGTTTGGCTCGGTACCGCTGTTTGCTGGCACCTTTATGATTACCGCCATCGCTATGCTGGTGGCGGTGCCTATCGGTTTGCTTTCAGCGATTTATATGTCTGAATTTGCACCGCGCAAAGTGCGTACCGTCGCCAAGCCGGTGTTAGAAGTATTGGCAGGTATTCCTACCGTCGTTTATGGCTTTTTTGCCGCCATCACCGTGGCGCCGATCATTGTCAATATTGCCGGTTTTCTGGGGCTCGATGCGTCTTATAACAATGCGCTGGCACCCGGCATTGTGATGGGCATTATGATCATTCCGTTTATCTCATCGCTATCTGATGATGTGATCAATTCGGTGCCCGATAGCATGCGCCAGGGGTCGCTGGCACTCGGTATGACCAAAGGGGAAACGATTCGTGATGTGGTAGTACCCGCTGCCATGCCGGGGATTATCTCAGCGTCGCTCTTGGGTATGTCTCGTGCCATGGGTGAAACCATGATCGTGGTTATGGCGGCGGGTATGCGGCCTAATTTAACCGCTAATCCGCTGGAAGATATGACCACGGTGACTGTGCGTATCGTGGCGGCGCTCACCGGCGACCAAGAGTTTGAAAGTGCCGAAACATTATCAGCTTTTGCCCTTGGACTCGTGCTCTTCGTGATCACACTCGCACTCAACTTGGTGTCAGTATTGATGATCCGTCGTTTCCGTGAAAAATACCGCGTGAATAACCTGTAACGCCGAGGAACTGTTTCGATGAGCCACTCTTTTGACGAAATCAGCCAGCAGCTTAAGCGGCGTCACCGAAAGTCTACCCGCCTTAAATGGATAACCATGGGATCGTTAGGTCTCGCGGGCCTTTTTCTGGTGCTGTTTTTTGCCGATATGCTGAGTAAAGGTCTACCCGCTTTCCAGCAGGCCTATATACAAACCGAGATTAGCTACACACAAGAAGCCGAAACCGATGGGCGGCGGGCGTTTGATGAAGAGCTGTTGCCGTTAATTAGCCGTACGGCGGTGCGTACAATTCCATTAGAGTTGCGCAACAATCCTGACATGATCGGCACCAGTAAAGCGGAGTGGGTATTAGCGAATAGTGATGTCGATCAATACTTGAAGGGACACCGGCATCGCTTGAGTGACGAGGAGCAGGAAGCCCTTGATGCCCGAGTCGAATCTGGACAGGTGGATCTACGCTTTAATACCACTTTCTTTGGTTCGGGTGATTCAAAAATTGCCGAGAACGCGGGCATTTTATCGGCAGTGGTCGGCACCATTATGACCATGATCGTCACCCTGGCGATATCTTTCCCGATCGGCGTGATGACAGCTATTTATCTTGAAGAGTTTGCGCCGGATAACCGCTTAACCCAGATTATTGAAATTAACATCAATAACCTAGCGGCGATCCCGTCGATTCTATTTGGTCTGCTGGGTCTTGCGATCTTTATTAACTTTTTCGGGGTGCCGCGGTCGTCCCCATTAGTGGGCGGTATGACGCTGGCATTGATGACGCTGCCAGTGATCATTATTTCGACACGTACCGCACTGCGTAGCGTGCCTGAATCCATCCGTCACGCAGGCTTTGGGGTGGGCTGTTCACGCTGGCAGGTAGTGCGGGATCACGTTCTACCCTTGGCAATGCCGGGTATTATGACAGGTTCTATTATCGGCCTGGCGCAAGCGATGGGTGAAACGGCGCCGCTGATTATTGTAGGGATGGTGGCCTTTATCCCCGATGTGGGCGTTTCCTTTACCAACGCGGCAACAGTGATGCCTGCGCAAATATTCACCTGGGCTGGTGAACCTGAGCAGGCGTTTGTGGAAAAAACTGCTGGCGGTATTTTGGTGCTACTCACCATACTCATCTCACTCAACGCTTTTGCCGTTGTGATGCGTAAGAAATTTGAGCGTCGCTGGTAGGCCAGTGCGTTATAGAGGACATTTCTATGAATAGCCATGCAACTGTAATGAACGGCCAGCAGACACCTGCGGTTGGGCAACCCTATACACGAAATGAAGCTGCGTGCCACGACCTGAGTTTCCGGGTTCGCGATTTGAATCTGTGGTATGGCAAAAACCAAGCGCTGAAGAATCTGAATATTGATCTTTTTCAGAAAAATGTGACGGCGCTGATTGGCCCTTCGGGGTGTGGTAAGTCGACGTTCTTACGCTGCTTGAATCGTATGAACGACCTGATTCCTAGCGTACGCACCGAAGGCCTGGTCGAGATGGACGGGTTGGACGTTAACGCACCTAAAATGGATGAAGTGGCGCTCCGTCGCCGGGTGGGCATGGTTTTCCAAAAGCCTAATCCGTTTCCTAAGTCGATCTTTGAAAATATCGCTTACGCACCACGCATGCACGACTTGGTCAGCCGTAAAGCCGAGCAGGAAGAATTGGTTGAAAAAGCGCTGCGTGACGCTGGGTTGTGGAACGAGGTGAAAGACAAGCTGCATGAGCCAGGCACCTCTCTGTCCGGTGGTCAGCAACAGCGGTTGTGTATTGCCCGCGCTATTGCGGTTCAGCCTGATGTGATTTTGATGGATGAGCCAACCTCAGCGCTTGATCCTATTTCCACCGCCACCATCGAAGACCTGATGGACAAGCTGAAAGAGAAATTCACCATCATTACCGTGACGCATAATATGCAGCAGGCGGCGCGGGTGGCGGACTACACGGCGTTCTTCCACCTGGGGGAAATCATTGAGTACAACGACACCAAAGTGATGTTCTCAACCCCGGCACAGAAGAAGACCGAGGACTATATCTCTGGTCGTTATGGTTAATTAATGCTTGCTAATTAATACTTACTACGCAGGCCTACTACACGGTGGTGGGCCTGTTTGTTAGTAGGCGTTTTTTTAAGTGTTTATATATGTTTTAACGTATATAGCCGTTATGCTTTCTCTTAATAGATTGTGTAACCGTTAGCTTAGGAGGCACTCATGGCACTACGTATTGGCATTAACGGCTTTGGGCGGATTGGGCGTTTGGCATTGCGCAGTTTGTGGGGGCAGGTAGACGCTGGCGCGGTAGCAATAACACGCATTAACGACCCGGGCGGCGATGCGGCAACCTTTGCCCACCTGCTGGAGTTTGATTCAGTTCACGGGCGCTGGACACCAGGGAAGGGTATCTTGGCAACCGATGACGCTATCGTTCTCGATGGAAAAACTGTCGTCTTTAGCGCTAATAAAGCAATTGCCGATAGCGATTGGTCGAACTGCGATATCGTTATCGAGTGCTCGGGCGTAATGAAAACCACCGATAAACTGCAGGCGTACATTGATCAAGGCGTCGGTCGTGTGGTGGTGAGTGCGCCTATGAAAGAGGCGAACGTGCTTAATGTGGTGGTGGGGGTGAACGACCACCTTTACGATCATGCTCAACATAAGATCGTTACCGCTGCCAGTTGCACCACCAACTGCTTGGCACCGGTAGTCAAAGTCATTCAGGAAACCTTTGGTATCCGCCATGGCTCGATGACCACGGTGCACGACATCACCAACACTCAAACCATTTTAGATGCCCCGCATAAAGACCTGCGCCGCGCCCGGGCTTGCGGCATGAGCTTAATCCCCACCACCACCGGCTCGGCCAAAGCCATCACTGCTATTTTCCCCGAACTGGAAGGCAGGCTAAACGGTCACGCGATTCGTGTGCCGCTGGCTAACGCTTCGCTTACCGATATGGTGTTCGAGCTTGAGCGCGAAGTGACCGTCGAAGAGGTCAATCAGGCGCTAAAAGCCGCGGCTGATGGCGAGCTTGCCGGTATTTTGGGCTATGAAGAGCGCCCGCTAGTGTCGATTGATTACTGCACCGACCCGCGCAGCTCGATCATTGATGCGCTCTCCACCATGGTGATCAATGGCACCCAGCTAAAACTCTATGCCTGGTACGACAACGAGTGGGGCTACGCCAACCGCACGGCCGAGTTGGCCCTGATGGTAGGTAGGGGGCAGGTAGGCGGTGAGCAGGTGGGCCGTGGCTGATTTATCGTTGTTAAAGCGGGTAAAGGCGCTACCTTTCGAGGTGCGCCAATATATGCTGATTACCGGCAACTACTGGGCGTTCACGGTAACCGACGGCGCGCTGCGTATGCTGGTGGTCATGCACTTCCATCAACTGGGTTACTCGCCGTTAGAAATCGCCATGCTGTTTCTGTTTTACGAAGCTTTTGGTGTGGTGACTAACCTGATAGGTGGCTGGTTGGGCGCGCGGTTGGGTCTCAACCGCACCATGAATGTGGGGCTTGGGCTGCAAATTATTGCGCTTGCTATGCTGATGGTGCCCGCTAGCTTGCTGACAGTTGCTTGGGTGATGGCTGCTCAGGCGCTGTCGGGGATCGCTAAAGACCTCAACAAAATGAGCGCTAAAAGCGCCGTTAAAGTGCTGGTGCCAAAAGAGAGTGCTAACGCCAATAGTTCACTCTACCGGTGGGTGGCGATGCTGACCGGCTCTAAAAACGCGTTAAAGGGGCTAGGCTTTTTTGTTGGCGGGTTGCTGCTAACGTTGATTGGCTTCCAGGCCGCAGTGTTGGTGATGGCGGTAATGCTTGGCGGCGTGTTACTGCTTTCACTGTTGAGGCTTAAGGCGGATTTAGGCCGCCAAAAAGTAAAGCCCAAGTTCTCCGAAATCTTCTCAAAATCACGTGCGATTAACGTGCTCTCCGCGGCGCGCTTTTGCCTATTTTCGGCACGGGATGTGTGGTTTGTGGTAGCACTGCCAGTGTTCTTATACGATCAACACGGTTGGACACACTGGACAGTGGGTGGGCTGTTAGCGGTATGGGTGATCGGTTATGGCGGGGTGCAAACCCAGGCACCCAAATTAACCCGGTTGATCAAAGGCGATGCGCGGGCGCTTACCGCCGGCTGGGCGGCGGCACTGGCGGTGTTGGCGATTTTGTTGGCGATGCTGCCCTTGGCGCAAGTAGGCTGGTTAGTCGTCGGTTTGCTCGCCTTTGGCGTATTGTTTGCGATTAACTCCAGCTGGCACAGTTACTTGATTGTGCATTATGCCCGCGCCGATGGCGTCTCCATGGATGTTGGTTTCTATTATATGGCCAATGCCATGGGGCGTTTAGTGGGCACGCTACTGTCGGGCTGGCTGTATATGGCTTACGGGCTGAGTGCCTGCTTGTGGGTGTCAGCGGCCTTAGTGGCTGCCAGTGCATTGATGGCGCTGGCGTTGCCACGGGGTAGTGATTTAAGCCACTAGTTCACTGGAAAATGATGGCGAGTTTTATTGGCAATCCTGACCAGCGCGAGCATCAGCGGTACTTCGACCAATACGCCGACAACAGTGGCTAGCGCAGCGCCCGACTGTAAGCCAAACAGTGCGATAGCCGCTGCCACCGCCAGTTCAAAGAAGTTGCTGGCGCCGATCATCGCCCCCGGTGCGGCAATGTTATGTGGCAATCGCCAGGTTTTAGCCCAGCCATAGGCGATAAAGAAGATCAGGAACGTTTGAATAATCAGCGGTATCGCGATCAATACGATATGCAGCGGATTATTCAGAATGACCTCGCCCTGGAAGGCAAACAGCAGCACTAGGGTAATGATCAAACCAATCGGCGTGATCGGGCCAACGCGCTTCATAAAGACATTGTCGTACCATTCGGCGCCGCGTTTTTTAATCAAGCTCTGCCGGGTGATATAGCCCGCCGCCAGGGGAATCACTATATATAGGATCACTGATAGTGCGACGGTGTCCCAGGGCACCTGAATATTGGAGATGCCCAGTAGGAAGACCACGATAGGGGCAAACGCGAACAGCATAATTAGATCATTAAGCGCCACTTGCACCAGAGTGTAGGCGGCATCGCCGCGGGTCAGGTAGCTCCACACAAACACCATGGCGGTACACGGCGCGGCGCCCAGCAGAATTGCACCGGCTAAATACTGGCTGGCTAGCTCGGCGGGAATAAACGGTCGAAAGATCACCATCAGAAATAGCCAGGAGATGGCGAACATAGTGAAAGGTTTGATCAACCAGTTCACTGATGTAGTAATGATCAAACCTTTGGGCTGACGACGCACACCCAGTAGCGAGGTGAAGTCAATTTGCGCCATCATGGGGAATATCATCGCCCAAATGAGCACCGCCACCGGAATCGATACCTGCGCCACTTCAAAGCGTGACAGCGTTTCCGGTACCGCTGGAATAAATTGCCCAACTAAGATGCCTACCACAATGGCGAGTGCTACCCATAGCGTGAGGTAGCGCTCAAAAAATCCCATGCCTTCGGCGGTAGAGGGTGAGGCGTTGTCTTGCAGTGCTGGCATGTGAAGCTCCTGATTAGATGGCGCGTTGATTAACCCGCTTTGAGACTTCTTCGGCGCTCTCTTTGCGCTCCGAATAACGATCCGTCAGCACGTCACTGCGATCACGCACTAGTAGAGTGAATTTCACCAGCTCTTCCATGACATCCACGATACGGTCATAAAACGGTGAAGGCTTCATCCGGTCTTTATCATCAAACTCCATAAAGGCTTTGGGTATCGAGGACTGATTGGGAATCGTCAGCATACGCATCCAACGCCCCAAGATGCGTAGCTGATTGACCGTATTGAAGGACTGCGAACCGCCGCAGACCTGCATTACCGCCAAGGTTTTGCCCTGAGTAGGGCGGACGCCACCCAGGGCAAGGGGGATCCAATCTATTTGCGCCTTCATAATGCCGGTCATTGCGCCGTGACGTTCGGGGGAGCACCACACCATCCCTTCTGCCCATTGGGCCAATTGGCGTAGCTCATCGACTTTGGGGTGGCTGGCATCTTCTGCATCCGGTAACGGCAGCCCCCTGGGGTCAAAGATTCTTGTTTCTGCGCCCATGGCATTGAGTAAATGTGCGGCTTCCTCAACCGCTAACCGGCTGAAAGAGCGCTCACGCAGAGAGCCGTATAGCAGCAATATTTTAGGTGCGTGTTCAGTGCTATGTGGAATCCTCAGCCGTTCGCTGCTGGGCGGTTCAAAGAATTCAGCGTCTATATTAGGCAGATCATTCAGGTCGGAAAAATCAGTCAGTGAGGTCATCGCGGTTTACTCGGATTGGGTCTTAATAGCTTGATGATTCCATCATATGTGTTTTTTCGTATATTTCTAGGGCAACTGTGTGCCTGCAATATTGCCGTCATGAACCCGGCGTAGAGTGACAGCCACTAACTACATAAGAGGCTGTTTATTTATGACGAAGCGCCGCGTGTTGTTCCTCTGCAATGCTAACTCTGCACGGTCTCTGATGGGGGAGGCGTTGCTTCGCCATTTGGCAGATGATCGTTTTGAAGCGTTTAGTGCCGGTTCTGAACCGGATGAGCCCCATGCATTGACACTTGAAGCGTTGCGTAAACACGGGCTCCCCACCGAGGGCCTGCGCAGTAAGTCGTTGGATGAGTTTGAAAGCGAGACCTTCGATTTTGTCATTGTGCTGTGCGACAAATCCCAGCAAGCCTGCCGCGATTGGCAAGGGGAGGCGGGCGAAGTTCTATCCTGGGATATTCGTGACCCTCGCTTGATCGGCAAGTCAGATGCTTATGAGCAGGCATTATTAG
The DNA here is from genome assembly GCF_014697095.1 of Vreelandella titanicae. Classification (NCBI taxonomy): domain Bacteria; kingdom Pseudomonadati; phylum Pseudomonadota; class Gammaproteobacteria; order Oceanospirillales; family Halomonadaceae; genus Vreelandella; species Vreelandella titanicae. Next base: position 3,062,453 of record NZ_CP059082.1, read on the forward strand.
AGATTCGTCGGCGCCTACAGCTCTGGCTGCCTCTCCACACATCTGATTAACCTTACTGAAAGGGGCGGGTCGAGATGAAATGGATTAATAACTTAAGCGTCAAGGCAAGTTGGACGCTTGTATTAGTGGCCTTTAGCGGCCTGGTCGTCGTCATTGGCGCACTGGGTTTGTTCGCCAACCATTTTGGCCGTGAGGCATTTACGTCGCTTCATGAACGGGACATGGCACAAATTAGTCAGCTCAATAGCGCCTATACCCAGCTGTTGCGTGCGCGTATTCAGATGAACCGTGCAGCGGAGTTAATTCGTACCCCTTCGTTTGATCGACCTGACCCTCTGATAGAAGAAGCCCAGCGGTTGCTTGATGAGGCGTCCGAGAACTTCACTCAATTTACAGCGAGTGATTTTGATCAAGATCAGCAGACGTTTGTCGAACAGTTAGCGTCAAACTTTCAATCATTTGTTAACAATAATCTCAATCTTCAGATGATGATGCTTGAAGAGCGCGACATATCAGGCTTTTTCTCGGGTGAGTCGCGAGTGGATGATAGTAGCGAGCACTTTGTGGCAAGCGCCGAGGCTTTTATTGGCGCTTCCACTCAGCGGGGTAACGCCTTGCTTATGCGCTTTGAGCAGGTCTCATCGCTACTTTTTTGGGGCGTGATTACAGCGCTTGGCGCTGCGCTGTTGGTAGTGACGGTAGTGGTATGGGGCGTGCGTAAAAACGTGCTTCGCCCATTAAAGAAAATCACTGGGCACTTCCAGCGCATTGCTAACGGTGACCTGTCGGCGCCAGTAACGGCGCACTCAAGTAACGAAATTGGTCAGCTATTTAGTGAGCTGGATAAGATGCAGCACTCGCTGACGGCCACGGTTAATCGTCTTAATACGAGCAGCCAGCAGGTATATAGCAATAGTCAGGAGATGACTGAGCAGAACCAGCTTTTGGCGAGCCAAACCGACACTCAAGTGTCAGCTTTGCAGCAAATGGCAGCGAGCTTGGAACAGCTAACCGCCACGGTGAATCAGAATGCTGAAAGTGCGGCGCATGTTAACCAGTCAACGGCAGATGTGTCTCAAAAAGCGCAGCAGGGTGATGAGGTGATTACCCAGTTTATCGCCACCATGGAGGCGATAAATAGTCACTCCGAAGAGATTCAAAGCATTATTCGCATGATTGAAAGTATTGCTTTCCAAACCAATATTTTAGCGCTCAATGCATCGGTTGAAGCCGCGCGTGCCGGTGAGCACGGGCGTGGGTTTGCGGTGGTCGCCAATGAGGTGCGTGCACTGGCAACGCGCAGTGCCAGTGCCGCCAGTGATATTCGTTCACGCATTGAAGCGTCGAGTGCGAGCGTCCAGCAAGGCAGCATATTGTCTCAGCAGGCTGGTGAACATACACGGGCGATCATGCAAGCAGCGAGGAATGTGGACACGCTGATGACGCAAATCACCCATGCCTCTGAAGAGCAGCGGCGAGGCATTGAGGAGGTCAACCACGCGGTTGCTCAGATCGATACCACTACCCAAGACACCATGCGCTTAGTCAATCAGGCGGCCCAGAGCGCGGAGGTGCTGTCCCAAGAAGCTTTGCAGATGCGTGAATATGCCGGTCAATTTAGTGTGGTGGAGAGTGCCATTGAACCAGGCTTGTCTGGTATTGATAAAAATCAAACTGACTATCCCGAATGGGAGCAGCTCAGTCATCAAGAGGGCGCCTTACCGGATGACCATGAGCAAGCCCGTCGTCAGGCGGGATTATTGGCTTCGGCTTAGCATTCTGGATGAAGGAATTTAGCTTTACTCCTGAGCTTACAACGCTATTATGCGATTTTCTCTGAGCGTCATGTAGCGTGTTAGCAACAAAGTGGTTAGTGACACCCTTTAGCTTGTTTTTTCAGCGTTTTCTGAACGACCCTATGCTGCTCTCAATGAGTATCCTATGGGTTGTTTTGTGTTGGCTGGAGCCTCAATCACTGAGTGAAATGGCTGACCGGGTTCACTGGACAACCCTTGTAGTATTAACCGGCCTAATGCTGCTCAGTCGCGCGTTAGAACTGAGTGGTTATTTAACGCTCTGGGGTCGTCAGTTATTAGCTCTACTGCGTGGTGAGCGCCGACTTGCGGTCGGTTTGATTCTGTTTTCGGGGCTTCTCTCGGCGATAGTCACTAACGATGTGGCGCTGTTTATTGTGGTACCACTGACGCTTAGTCTGGCGGGAATGGCAACACTGCCGATTGAACGCTTGATTGTGTTTGAGGCGCTGGCTGTGAATGCAGGCTCATCGCTGAGCCCGATTGGTAATCCGCAAAATCTCTATTTATGGCAGCTTTCAGGCATTCGCTTCGGCGACTTTTTATGGGTAATGTTGCCGCTTGGGGTGGGCTTGATGCTGTTGCTCTTACTTTTTATTCCCTTGGCATTTCCGAAAGCGTCAATACACTTGGAAGCAGTTTCTGCGATGACGGCTGAGCGCCGAAAGGCGCCGTTATGGGCGGCGCTTATTGGCTATCCACTTTTTCTGGCCGCGGTAGACATGGGGTGGGTGCTATCGGCGCTGGCTGGCGTTTTGCTTTCGATGCTATGGGTGGCTCGACGGGCGGTATTCAGTATTGATTGGCTACTGCTGATAGTGTTTGTATTGATGTTCGTAAATCTAAGTGTCATCGGTGAGCTGAGCGTTGTTCAGCAGTTTATACATTCAATGCGCCAGTGGCCGGGTGGCGATGTTAGTGCTGGCGTACTCCTTTCACAGGTCGTATCCAACGTGCCAGCGACCCTACTGCTTGCCCAGCAGAGTGAGTGGCAGCCGCTGGCTTGGGGCGTTAGCGTGGGTGGCTTTGGTTTGGCGGTAGGCTCAATGGCGAATTTAATCGCGCTACGTTTGGCACGCCAGCCTGGGATTTGGAAGGAGTTTCATTGCTGGTCGCTCCCCATGTTGGGGCTGGGGTGGTTGTTTGCCGCCGTATGGCTTAGCGCCCTGACGCGGTAATAGGGTCAGGGCGCTTCACAAAAGGCTATATTTTGTAATAGCGCAGCTTAATCAACTAGCTCGACGGCGACAGCCGTTGCTTCGCCACCGCCAATGCATAAGCTGGCAATGCCTCGTTTGCCGCCCTTAGTGCGCAGGGCATGAATTAGCGTAGCGATGATGCGTGAGCCGGTAGAGCCAATCGGGTGGCCTTGGGCGCAGGCGCCGCCAAACACATTGACTTTGTCGTGGGGCAGGCCCAAGTCATCCATGGCCATCAGTGTCACCACCGCAAAGGCTTCGTTAATCTCGAATAGGTCTACGTCATTCACGCCCCAATCGAGCTTTTTCATCAGCTTTTCAATCGCACCCACTGGCGCGATGGTGAACTCACTAGGGTGTCGCGAGTGAGTCGTGTGGCCTAGCATACGCGCTAGCGGCTTAATACCTTGTTGATCTGCAGCTTCCTGACTCGCCAAGATAAGTGCCGAAGCGCCGTCGGAAATTGAGCTGGCGTTGGCGGCGGTAATCGTACCGTCTTTGGCAAAAGCGGGGCGCAACTGGCGGATTTTGTCGAGCTTAGCTTGGAAGGGCTGCTCATCGTGTTCGACAAGGGTTTCGCCTTGACGAGAGGTGACCATCACCGGTGCGATCTCTGCGCTTAGGTGGCCTGAGTTGGTGGCGGCCATGGCGCGCTCAAGGGACGCAATAGCAAAATCATCCAGGCGCTCCCGCGTGTAGCCTCGCTCAGTAGCCACATCCTGGGCAAACACGCCCATTAGTTTGCCCGTTTCGGCGTCTTCCAGCCCATCCAAAAACATATGGTCTTTAAGCTCGCCGTGCCCCAGCCGATAGCCGCCCCGCGCCTTGGTAAGCACGTGGGGGGCGTTAGACATCGACTCCATGCCGCCAGCCAGCAAAATATCGCCGCTACCCGCCTTGATTAAATCGTGGGCAAGCATGGTGGATTTCATGCCCGAGCCGCACAGCTTGTTAATAGTGGTGGCGCCATTGGCATCCGGAATGCCGGCTTGGCGCATTGCCTGCCGCGCTGGGCCCTGCTTCACACCGGCGGGCAGTACACAGCCCATAATGCCCTCGGTGATCAGGGCCGGGTCAATTCCCGCCTCTTCAATGGCCGCTTTGATGGCGGCTGCGCCAAGCTGTGGGGCTGTCATGCTTGCCAGGCTGCCCATCATGCCGCCCATTGGCGTGCGTTTGGCAGCGAGAAATACAACATCGGTGGGGTTGCTCATGGCCAATCTCCTTCAGGATTATTGTGATTATCATGCCAAGTGGTAGTTGATACGTTGACCCGTAGGCGGTGCTGTGGTTCTCTCCAAAGTAACCAAGCAAGCGCTAGTGTAAATGACATGAATGTAATGAATGCATCCCCTCGCCGCAAGGAACTGACGCGCCTCGCTGCTCAGCTATTCGTCCAAGAGGGCTTTGATCGCACGACGGTGCGAATGCTGGCGCAGGAAATGGGTATTAAGTCCGGTAGCCTGTTTCATCATTTTAAAGATAAGCAGGAAATCCTTGCTGCGGTCATTGAAGAGGGCACTCAAAATGCCTTGATGATTGCGCGTAAAGCGCTCGACGAATGCGACGCCGAGCCTGAAGTACGCCTGCGTGCCATGGCGCGTGCTCATCTCGAAACCCTCTTTACCGACCGCAATGCCCATGTGGTGGCACTCTTTGAGTGGCGCCGACTCGACCCGGCGGCCAGTGCTCATTTGAGCCACTTGCGTGACGCTTACGAGGCGCTGTGGGTCGCTGTTATCGACGATGCGTTGGAAGCTGGCTTGATCCATGGCGACCGCTTTCTTGTCTCGCGTTTTGTTTTGGGGGCGCTGAACTGGACAGTGCGCTGGTACGACCCCAGCGGGCCACGCTCGCCTGATGACCTCGCTGACGAGCTGGTTGCCATGATTATGCCCACCTCTGCTTAATACTCTGACAACAGCCTCGACCAACGTCTAACGCTACAGCTTATATCAGTGCTTGCTCTCTGAGTCGTTTGCTTTTAGCGTTGCTATTATCTTTTAGCTTACGTTAACGTCAACGGATAAATATAACAACACTGCTTGCGCTTATTCTCACTACGAGCTCATTTCCAATAACACAAGAGAGCCATCATGACAGCGACATCACAATCACTGCCCGACTATTACCACTACCTCGATAACTTTTCCGTTGATCGCGTTCTTGCCCGTCTGGATGACCACCGGGACGGCCTGCTAAATGCCTTTGAGGCCTGCTGTGGTCGTCATGTGCGCGCTGGCCGCGGCGATGTGCTGGCGCTGGTTCAAGAGGACTCTCAAGGTGATATGCATACCTTGAGCTACGCCGAGCTAGACGAGCAAAGCGCAAAGTTGGCAGGGTGGTTTAAAGCCCAGGGGTTGGGTATAGGCGACCGCATTGCCTGCATGCTGCCGCGGTCACCACAGCTATTGATTGCAGTGCTCGCCACTTGGCGTATTGGTGCGGTCTACCAGCCGCTGTTTACCGCCTTTGGCCCCGATGCGGTGGACTATCGGCTAGGGCGTGCAGGCACCAAGTTGGTGATTACTGATCACGCTAACCGCTATAAATTCGATGGCCTTAGCCAATGCCCTCCGGTACTGGCTGTGGGCGGGGCGACCAGTGAGCATGCCGATGATCACGACTGGCAGGCGGCGTTGACGCATACGTCAATGAACGACAAGCCGCCGAGGCTTGCGCCTGAAGCACCATTTCTGCAAATGTTTACCTCTGGCACCGTGGGCAAGCCGAAAGGCGTTGCCGTTCCACTGGCAGGGATGACCGCTTTTGCGATCTATATGGAGCTGGCCATTGATCTGCGTGACGATGACCGCTTCTGGAATATGGCCGATCCCGGTTGGGCTTATGGTCTCTACTATGCGATTGCCGGGCCTTTACTGCTTGGTGTGACGACGCATTTTTGTGAGGCAGGATTTAGCGCCGAGGGGGCGCTGGCGTTTATGAAGCGCCACCACATTACCAATTTTGCTGCCGCGCCGACCGCTTACCGCCTAATGAAAGCGTCAGGGCTATTTGATGACGCCCATGAAACGCTTGAGCTGCGCGCGGCTAGCTCGGCGGGCGAACCTCTAAATACTGAAGTAGTGACCTGGGTTGAGAAGTCGTTGGGATGCCCGGTTATGGATCACTACGGCCAGACCGAAACCGGCATGACGTGCAATAACCACCATGCCCTTGACCATCTCAAGCATGTGGGCGCAATGGGCGTGCCGATGCCGGGTTATCGACTGGCAATTTTGGACGCGGAGTATAAAGAGCTGCCTGCCGGGGAGCCTGGTGTCCTCGCCGTCGATATCAAGAACTCCCCGGCACACTTCTTCCAGGGCTACACCTGGCAAGAGAAGAATCCCTTTGTGGAAGGCTATTACCTGACGGGCGATGTGGTTATCCGCAATGAAGACGGTACCTTTCAATTTGCCGGGCGTGATGACGATATTATTACCACCGCGGGTTATCGGGTGGGGCCAACGGACGTTGAAAATAGTGTGATGACGCATCCTGCAGTCGCCGAATCGGCGGCAGTGGGGCAGCCTGATGAGATCCGCGGCGAGGTGATCAAGTCGTATATCGTGCTCCGCGAAGGCTATGAAGCCAGTGACGAGCTGGCTGATGAAATCAAACAGCGAGTGCGTGAGCGGCTTTCGACCCACGCTTTTCCGCGCATTATTGAGTTTGTCGATGAGTTGCCTAAAACCCCCAGCGGCAAGATTCAGCGCTTTAAATTACGTGCCCAGGCAGTAGAAGAAGCCAAAGCAAGTCAATAGCCCATCAAGTGAGTAGCCAAATCAAATGAATAAAAAAGCGAGTGAATAAACCCACCACGATATATAGCAACCATACATAACGACCAAAGGGATACGGAAATGCAGGTTAAGGAGAGTACCTTTTTAATTACCGGGGCTGCCTCTGGTCTTGGGGCGGCTACCGCTGAGCGCTTAGTCGCTGCAGGCGCTCGCGTCGTGTTATGCGACTTAAACGACAGTGTCAATGCCCATGCCCAGCAGCTGGGGGCAAGCGCACGCGCCATTCTGGCGGATATTACGTCAGGCGAACAGATGCAGCAGGCCGTAGATGCGGCGGTAGCGCTGGGTGGCGAGCACGGGCTTTCAGGCGTAGTTCACTGCGCGGGTGTGGTTAGCGTGGCCAAGCTGGTTGATCGTGAAGGCAACCCGGCTGATTTAGAAAGCTATATGAAAACGATCAATATCAATCTGGTCGGCACTTTTAACGTCATGCGCCTTGCGGCTGCCGCCATGGCTAAAAACGCGCCGAATGAGAGTGGTGAGCGCGGGGTGATTATTAATACTGCGTCCATTGCTGCTTTTGATGGGCAGGTAGGCCAGTGTGCTTATAGTGCCTCTAAAGCGGGTGTTGTGGGTATGAGCTTGCCAGCGGCGCGGGAATTGTCGCGCCATGCTATTCGGGTGATGGCCATCGCCCCTGGCGTATTTGAAACGCCGATGATGAGTGAAATTCCTGACGAGGCGGCCCAGGCACTAGCGGCGGCGGTACCTTTTCCTAAGCGTTTAGGTAAGCCAGATGAGTTTGCTCAATTAGCCGAGCAGATTATTACCAACCCCATGCTCAATGGCGAACTGATCCGCTTAGACGGTGGCATTCGCATGCAGTAACTAGATGGTCAGTAGGTAAAAGAAAAATAAAACGACTCGTCGGCTTTTGGTTGGCGAGTTTTTTTATTATTTGCACCAGGGGTTTACTGGTTGGGCGACCAAAGTTCTAGAGTGTTTTTGGGCTAAATTCAAACGCTCGCTTGACTCTGAGGGGCGCCCGCGCTAATTTTCAAACATGTGTTTGAAAGCTCTCTGCCATTAAGAGTTGCTTGGCTTTCAACCCCCCCTTTCTTAGGAGAAGTGTGATGCCCAGCTATCAGGCCCCTATTCGTGATATGCGTTTCGTTATGGACGAGATGCTTGACTACCCTGCTCACTACGCGCGCCTGCCAAGCGGTGACGATGCATCGCCAGATGTTGTCAGCGCTATTTTGGAAGAGGGGGCACGCTTCGCCCGCGATGTACTGCTGCCGATCAATCAGAGTGGCGATGAAGAAGGGTGCCTACTGGAAGGGGGCGAGGTCAAAGCGCCTAACGGTTTCAAAGAGGCCTACCAGCAGTACGTAGAGGGGGGGTGGCCGAGTCTGGCCGCCGATCCTGCTCATGGTGGTCAAGGGCTGCCGCCTTCATTGGCGATGCTGTTGTCGGAAATGATCTGCGCCACTAACTTGGCGTGGGGCATGTACCCAGGGCTCTCTCATGGTGCGGCAGACGCACTTCGCCATCATGGCACCGATGAGCAGAAGGCGACGTATCTCACCAAGCTGGTAGAAGGGGTATGGACGGGCACTATGTGCCTAACTGAACCGCACTGCGGCACTGACCTAGGATTGATCAAGACGCGAGCAGTGCCCGCTGATGGCGATGCCTATGCGATTACTGGCACCAAAATCTTTATCTCGGCCGGTGAGCATAATCTGGCTGAAAACATTGTCCACCTGGTATTGGCAAAACTGCCTGGCGCACCGGAAGGTTCTAAAGGTATTTCGCTATTTGTAGTGCCTAAGTTCTTGCCCGATGCCCAAGGTAATGTGGGTGAGCGTAATGGCGTCACCTGCGGTTCGCTCGAGCACAAAATGGGCATTCATGGTAATGCCACCTGTGTGATGAACTTCGACGACGCAACCGGCTACTTGGTAGGGCCGCCCAATAAAGGGCTGGCGTGCATGTTCACCATGATGAACGCTGCGCGTCTTGGGGTGGGGATTCAAGGGCTGGGGTTGGTTGAAGCCAGTTTCCAGAATTCATTGAGCTATGCCCGTGACCGGTTACAGATGCGCGGCTTATCGGGCAAACAGGCTCCTGAAAAGCCCGCTGATCCGATTATCGTCCACCCTGATGTGCGCCGCATGCTGCTGACCCAGAAAGCCTTCGCCGAAGGCGGGCGTATGTTGGTGCTTTATACCGCGCAAATGCTCGATTTGGTGGAGCATGGTGAGCCGGGTGAAGAGCGAGATCACGCTGAAACCCTACTTGGCTTGCTAACGCCTATTGTTAAAGCCTTCCTGACCGAAGTTGGTTTTGAAAGCACTAACGAGGGCGTACAGATCTACGGTGGTCATGGCTTCATTAAAGAGTGGGGCATGGAGCAATTGGTGCGCGATGCTCGCATTACTCGACTCTATGAAGGTACTACCGGTATCCAGGCGCTTGATCTGCTGGGTCGTAAAGTACTAATGAGTCAGGGTGAATCGCTGAAGGTATTCACCAAAGAGATCCATAAGTTCTGTAAAGCTGAAGCCGACAACCCTACACTCAAAGAGTTTGTTGGGCCGCTCGCCAAGCTGAATGCAGAGTGGGGCGAACTGACTATGGGCGTGGGGATGAAGGCAATGCAAGACCGTGAGGAAGTAGGTGCGGCGAGTGTTGATTACCTAATGTATTCAGGCTATGTCACCCTGGCGTACCTATTTGCACGCGCGGCCAAACAGGCGTCTATTTCTTTAGAAGGTGACGATAAGGCCTTCTACGCTGCAAAATTGAATACTGCTCGCTTCTATTATCAGCGTCTATTGCCGCGTACCAAGGCCCATGCGCAGATGATACAAGCAGGTGCTGCAAGCCTGATGGCCATCTCCAGCGAAGATTTTGGTCTGGGATTTGAAATTTAATTAACGGCTAAAATGTGAAAAGAGCACTCTCTGATCAGGCGTTCTGATCGGTGGTTTGCGGCAGAAGGGTAGCATTCTGCCGCTTTTTTATACGCAATAACTTCTTTTACTTGCTATCTTATTAGTCAGGCCTTAAAGTACGCATCCGCTGCCGGGGACGCCAAGCGTTACCAGCGGTGAATGAAGTGTAAAAGCTTCGGTTTGTCAAAGAGTTAGCGGTTTTGGATGTGGTCAGGTTTGCATCGAAAACAACGCCCTTGACAACCACCAGGAAATGCGTAGAATACGCCTTCCTCGCTGAGGTAAGCCAGTTCAACGGCAAGCCGAGTGGCCCAGTTGGTTTATTAGCTAGCCACCGCAGCGAAACAGCTCTTTAACAATTTGATCAGGTAATTCATGTGGGCGCTTGCTGATGTTGGTGACAAATCACCCAATATCAAGGCAAGCGACTCAAGCAATAAGGTTTTAAAGGATTCGTCCTTTGGGATCTGTTTTGAATGAATTCGTTTGAACCTTGAGCCAAGTTTGATCCGCTTTTGTTGCCTTCGGGTGACATGTAAGGATCACATAGATCTTAAACTGAAGAGTTTGATCATGGCTCAGATTGAACGCTGGCGGCAGGCCTAACACATGCAAGTCGAGCGGTAACAGGGGTAGCTTGCTACCCGCTGACGAGCGGCGGACGGGTGAGTAATGCATAGGAATCTGCCCGATAGTGGGGGATAACCTGGGGAAACCCAGGCTAATACCGCATACGTCCTACGGGAGAAAGGGGGCTTCGGCTCCCGCTATTGGATGAGCCTATGTCGGATTAGCTAGTTGGTGAGGTAATGGCTCACCAAGGCAACGATCCGTAGCTGGTCTGAGAGGATGATCAGCCACATCGGGACTGAGACACGGCCCGAACTCCTACGGGAGGCAGCAGTGGGGAATATTGGACAATGGGGGCAACCCTGATCCAGCCATGCCGCGTGTGTGAAGAAGGCCCTCGGGTTGTAAAGCACTTTCAGCGAGGAAGAACGCCTATCGGTTAATACCCGGTAGGAAAGACATCACTCGCAGAAGAAGCACCGGCTAACTCCGTGCCAGCAGCCGCGGTAATACGGAGGGTGCAAGCGTTAATCGGAATTACTGGGCGTAAAGCGCGCGTAGGTGGCTTGATAAGCCGGTTGTGAAAGCCCCGGGCTCAACCTGGGAACGGCATCCGGAACTGTCAGGCTAGAGTGCAGGAGAGGAAGGTAGAATTCCCGGTGTAGCGGTGAAATGCGTAGAGATCGGGAGGAATACCAGTGGCGAAGGCGGCCTTCTGGACTGACACTGACACTGAGGTGCGAAAGCGTGGGTAGCAAACAGGATTAGATACCCTGGTAGTCCACGCCGTAAACGATGTCGACCAGCCGTTGGGTGCCTAGAGCACTTTGTGGCGAAGTTAACGCGATAAGTCGACCGCCTGGGGAGTACGGCCGCAAGGTTAAAACTCAAATGAATTGACGGGGGCCCGCACAAGCGGTGGAGCATGTGGTTTAATTCGATGCAACGCGAAGAACCTTACCTACCCTTGACATCTACAGAAGCCGGAAGAGATTCTGGTGTGCCTTCGGGAACTGTAAGACAGGTGCTGCATGGCTGTCGTCAGCTCGTGTTGTGAAATGTTGGGTTAAGTCCCGTAACGAGCGCAACCCTTGTCCTTATTTGCCAGCGAGTAATGTCGGGAACTCTAAGGAGACTGCCGGTGACAAACCGGAGGAAGGTGGGGACGACGTCAAGTCATCATGGCCCTTACGGGTAGGGCTACACACGTGCTACAATGGCCGGTACAAAGGGCTGCGAGCTCGCGAGAGTCAGCGAATCCCTTAAAGCCGGTCTCAGTCCGGATCGGAGTCTGCAACTCGACTCCGTGAAGTCGGAATCGCTAGTAATCGTGAATCAGAATGTCACGGTGAATACGTTCCCGGGCCTTGTACACACCGCCCGTCACACCATGGGAGTGGACTGCACCAGAAGTGGTTAGCCTAACGCAAGAGGGCGATCACCACGGTGTGGTTCATGACTGGGGTGAAGTCGTAACAAGGTAGCCGTAGGGGAACCTGCGGCTGGATCACCTCCTTAAACGATGCGTCACGCGTTAGTAAGCGTCCACAATGAATTACCTGATCAGATAGCTGTTGATGCGCAGTGATAAGCCAGCCGCCTACGGCGTTGCCTTATCACTGCGTATAGCAGTCGCTCTTTAACAATGTATATCATGCTGACAAGAACACTTCGCAAGAAGTGCTTCTTAAATTGTGATACGTCTCAAGCGTATCCGGCAAAATGAAACGTGATCATTGCGAGTCCAGACTCCTTCGGGTTATAGGGTCAAGCAATGAAGCGCACACGGTGGATGCCTAGGCAGCCAGAGGCGATGAAAGACGTGGTAGCCTGCGATAAGGCTCGGTGAGGTGGCAACAACCTGTGACCCGGGCATTTCTGAATGGGGAAACCCACTCATCACAAGATGAGTATCGTGCACTGAATACATAGGTGTACGAGGCGAACCAGGGGAACTGAAACATCTAAGTACCCTGAGGAAAAGAAATCAACCGAGATTCCCCTAGTAGCGGCGAGCGAACGGGGACCAGCCCTTAAGCATGAGACTGATTAGGCGAACACGCTGGGAAGCGTGGCCGTAGCGGGTGATAGCCCCGTAGTCGAAAATCTGATCATGTGAAATCGAGTAGGTCGGGGCACGAGAAACCTTGACTGAAGACGGGGGGACCATCCTCCAAGGCTAAATACTCCTGGCTGACCGATAGTGAACCAGTACCGTGAGGGAAAGGCGAAAAGAACCCCGGAGAGGGGAGTGAAATAGATCCTGAAACCGTGTGCGTACAAGCAGTAGGAGCAGACTTGTTCTGTGACTGCGTACCTTTTGTATAATGGGTCAGCGACTTATATTCAGTGGCGAGGTTAACCGTATAGGGGAGCCGTAGGGAAACCGAGTCTTAACTGGGCGACACAGTCGCTGGATATAGACCCGAAACCGAGCGATCTATCCATGAGCAGGGTGAAGATTGAGTAACATCAATTGGAGGCCCGAACCAGGATCTGTTGAAAAAGATTTGGATGACTTGTGGATCGGAGTGAAAGGCTAATCAAGCTCGGAGATAGCTGGTTCTCCTCGAAAGCTATTTAGGTAGCGCCTCACGTAGTACCGCCGGGGGTAGAGCACTGTTTCGGCTAGGGGGTCATCCCGACTTACCAACCCGAGGCAAACTCCGAATACCGGTGAGTAGAGCGTGGGAGACACACGGCGGGTGCTAACGTCCGTCGTGAAAAGGGAAACAACCCAGACCGTCAGCTAAGGTCCCGAAATCCTGGTTAAGTGGGAAACGATGTGGGAAGGCTCAGACAGCTAGGAGGTTGGCTTAGAAGCAGCCATCCTTTAAAGAAAGCGTAATAGCTCACTAGTCGAGTCGGCCTGCGCGGAAGATGTAACGGGGCTAAACCAGGTACCGAAGCTACGGGTGAGTTTCTATTTCGATAGGAATTCGCGGTAGAGGAGCGTCGTGTAAGCCAATGAAGGTGAATTGAGAAGTTCGCTGGAGGTATCACGAGTGCGAATGCTGACATGAGTAACGATAAAGGGAGTGAAAAACTCCCTCGCCGGAAGACCAAGGGTTTCTGTTCGACGCTAATCGGAGCAGAGTGAGTCGGCCCCTAAGGCGAGGCCGAAAGGCGTAGTCGATGGGAAACGGGTCAATATTCCCGTACCGGACATGGTTGCGATGGGGGGACGAAGAAGGCTAGGTGAGCCAGGCGTTGGTAGTCCTGGTGAAAGTGAGTAGGCCGAGACCTTAGGTAAATCCGGGGTCTTAAAGCCGAGACACGAGACGAACTGACCACGGTCAGGAAGTCACTGATGCCACGCTTCCAGGAAAAGCCTCTAAGCTTCAGATCATGTGCGACCGTACCCCAAACCGACACAGGTGGTCAGGGTGAGAATCCCAAGGCGCTTGAGAGAACTCGGGTGAAGGAACTAGGCAAAATGGTGCCGTAACTTCGGGAGAAGGCACGCCGGCGTAGGGTGAAGAGACTTGCTCTCCTAGCCCGAACCGGTCGAAGATACCAGGTGGCTGCAACTGTTTATTAAAAACACAGCACTCTGCTAACGCGCAAGCGGACGTATAGGGTGTGACGCCTGCCCGGTGCCGGAAGGTTAAATGATGGTGTTAGCCGCAAGGCGAAGCTCTTGATTGAAGCCCCGGTAAACGGCGGCCGTAACTATAACGGTCCTAAGGTAGCGAAATTCCTTGTCGGGTAAGTTCCGACCTGCACGAATGGCGTAATGATGGCCACGCTGTCTCCACCCGAGACTCAGTGAAATTGAAATCGCCGTGAAGATGCGGTGTACCCGCGGCTAGACGGAAAGACCCCGTGAACCTTTACTATAGCTTCACACTGGACGCTGATGTTGCCTGTGTAGGATAGCTGGGAGGCTTAGAACTCTGGACGCCAGTTCGGAGGGAGCCAACCTTGAAATACCAGCCTGGCATCATTGGCGTTCTCACTCAGGTCCGTTATCCGGATCGAGGACAGTGTGTGGTGGGTAGTTTGACTGGGGCGGTCTCCTCCTAAAGAGTAACGGAGGAGCACGAAGGTACCCTCAGCACGGTCGGACATCGTGCAATGAGTGCAAGAGCATAAGGGTGCTTGACTGCGAGACAGACACGTCGAGCAGGTGCGAAAGCAGGTTCTAGTGATCCGGTGGTTCTGTATGGAAGGGCCATCGCTCAACGGATAAAAGGTACTCCGGGGATAACAGGCTGATACCGCCCAAGAGTTCACATCGACGGCGGTGTTTGGCACCTCGATGTCGGCTCATCACATCCTGGGGCTGAAGTCGGTCCCAAGGGTATGGCTGTTCGCCATTTAAAGTGGTACGCGAGCTGGGTTTAGAACGTCGTGAGACAGTTCGGTCCCTATCTGCCGTGGGCGTTGGATGTTTGAGAAGGGCTGCTCCTAGTACGAGAGGACCGGAGTGGACGACCCTCTGGTGTTCCGGTTGTCACGCCAGTGGCATTGCCGGGTAGCTATGGTCGGACGGGATAACCGCTGAAAGCATCTAAGCGGGAAGCCCCCTTCAAGATGAGACATCCCTGAGGCCTAGAGCCTCCTGAAGGGCCCAGCGAGACCAGCTGGTTGATAGGCACGGTGTGGAAGCGCTGCAAGGCGTTGAGCTAACGTGTACTAATGGCCCGTGAGGCTTGACCCTATAACACCCAAGGGGTCTGGTCGCGATGATGACGTCAATGAAAACCGGATACGCAGCGTGTGGCCCAAGCGACATAACGCCAGGGCGACAGGCGATGAGACGCACACAATTAGCAAGCAACGCTAGAGTCAGCATGATGTACATTAACAGTTACGCCTGACGACCATAGCACGCGTGAACCACCTGATCCCTTGCCGAACTCAGAAGTGAAACCGCTTAGCGCCGATGGTAGTGTGGGGTCTCCCCATGCGAGAGTAGGTCATCGTCAGGCACTTATTATGAAAAATCCCCCAGGGCTGATGCCTTGGGGGATTTTTTTGCGTGTGGGGGAGGTTGTGAGGGGAAAATGGTGAGGTGTGAGGGGTAAAGGGTGGGCAGTAAAGGGTAAGTCGTGAATCGTGAGTAGGAAACGTTGGTGAATGGCTATCTCCCGAATATCCTGTTCCGCCTCACGCCTCACGCCTCACGCCTCACGCCTCACGCCTCACGCCTCAGCTAGATAAATGCTATGATGCGCCCCAATTAATTAGCCAGCCATCACCGTTTGTGATGGGCGGAATCGAGGTGAAGTGGTGAGTGAAACGGTACCTACGTCATGGTTAGTTTACTGCCGTCCTGGGTTTGAGAGTGATGCGCTGGCAGAGCTACAGCATCACGCAGCATTACAGGGCATCGCCTGTGAGTCATCTCATGGTGAGGGGTGGGTAAGCTTAACGCGTGTTGATGGTGAAGCGGTAAATGATTTACACCGCCAGGCAGCGTTTAAAAAGCTGATTTTTGCGCGCCAGAGCTTAGCGGCTTTACCTGCGCTCACTCTTTCACGTGACGATCGTCTTACCGCTATCTTGGAACAGGTCAAAGCCAGCCGTTGGAGCTTTGAAGAGATTTGGCATGAAACGCCGGATACCAACGATGGCAAAGCACTGGCCGGGCTGATTAAGGCGCTTACCAAGCCGCTGGAAAGTATGTTGAAAAAACGTGGTGCGTTAAGGCGCAGCGCGGGCGCACGACGTTTACATATTTTCTGGACTGACGGTGATCAAGTGCAGCTGGCGATGAGCTTCCCAGGCAATCGTAGTGATTTGATTAATGGTATTCGTCGGCTGCGCTTTCCCTCTCGTGCGCCTAGCCGCTCAACGCTGAAGTTGGAGGAGGCGTGGCACGAGTTTATTCCTAGGGATGAGTGGGATGTGCGGCTAGCACCGCATATGCAAGCAGCTGACTTAGGGGCCGCTCCAGGAGGTTGGACGTGGCAGTTGGTTCAGCGCGGCATGTACGTGTATGCCATCGATAATGGCCCAATGGAATCACAGTTGATGAAGACTGGGCAGATTGATCATCTCAAAGAGGATGGCTTTATCTGGGAGCCACCACAACGTCTAGACTGGCTGGTGTGCGATATTGTTGATAAACCAGTGAGAGTGCTAGCCATGGTGGAGCGATGGCTGATTCGTAAATGGTGCAAAGAGGCGATCTTTAACCTCAAGTTGCCCATGAAAAAGCGCTGGGATGAGGTAACTCGTTGTCTAACGGCGTTGGAAGAGTCGCTGGAAAAAGCGGGTGTGCATGCCAACGTATCATGCCGTCACCTCTATCACGATAGGGAAGAGGTAACGGTGCATGTAAGGCTTAGGGATTAATGCTAGTGAAACCCATGTTTAATAGCTTGGCTCGTAAATCCGGATAGTTTCATCTTCGGTTAACAGCGGTAAAATACGCTGCATGGCCATTGCCCGCGCTTCGCTTGAGTGCCACTCCTTCCAAGCGCGGAGGTCACGCCATTTGGTAATCATCAGTCGGCGATCGGTATGACCCAGTTCTACCAATGTTTCACCACTGATAAAGCCCCTTACGCCTAGAGAAACGCGCATTGCCTCTCGCGCTGCTTGCTCAAATTCTTCTTCAAGACCGGGCATAATTCGCCGTTCGATGATAACTTTAATCATACTTTCTGTTTCCTACATCGAGGATATTGATGGCTGATAATACGGGTACGTTACCCAACGTTGATGCGGTATTGGACACCACAGGACTCTACTGCCCAGAGCCGATTATGCTGATGCATAACAAAGTGCGCGACATGACCCCAGGCCAAGTGCTCAAAGTGATTGCCACAGATCCAGCCACCACGCGAGATGTGCCCAAGTTTTGTCAGTTTTTAGGGCACGAGCTGCTAGAGCAGCACACCGTCTCTGAGAGCAACTACCTCTACTTTATTCGTTTAGCATAACCTTTTGAGATAGACCTTTGAGATAGTCCGTCGAAATAGCCCTTCGAAATAGCCCGAAAAGCCATGCGAGGCTCAAATCAAAATCGTTGATGTTGGCCTCGCTCACAAAGCGACATTAAGGCACTCGATTAATCACTGGCCACAACCATCATGGCTAGCGCATCAAGCGTCGCTGGATCTTCTTCCAGGATACGGTTGGCGATATGGCGCTGGAAAAAGTAAACGGTCTGATGGCGGGCGTGAGCGCTGTACAGGCATTCATCCCCTAACAAAATCGGTGTCATCGCCGCTTTGTTCTCGTCGGCAAGGAGCGCGTCAAGGCTACCGTCGCTGTAGAGACGCCAACCGTAAACGGGCTTCATATGCCAGGGTGAATCGGGGTGATTCATGCACAGCGCGTGGGTGCCCAGAGTGTCGGGGATTTGCTGAATAAGGGTGACTTCGCCAGAAGCCTCATAATCAAAGTATTCAGCCGCCGCAACTAGCTCGTGGTATTTGTGATCCGGTGGCGTATCAAAAATTTCTTCCGTTTCAGGATCGCGATAACCTACGAAGTAGCCATTTTCCTGGCTGTTCAGATCATGGCAGGCTGCCAGGCTTTCCATCCACGGCACCAAACCGATGACGCTACCGTCCTCTCTTAACCCCCAGGCCAAAATAGGTAAGCCATAGTAGGCGTCGGGACTCGCAGCGAGCTGGTACACCATCTCTAAGCCATCTAGCTCAGGGGCTAAACGGACAAGGCACTTTTGCGCCTGCTGACGCTGGCGCACAGTTTCCAGGTCGATGACCTGGGCAGAGCGGGGTGACAAGGATGCGCCCATTGTGTCCCTCCTTATGCTGCGTGGTCATCAGATTGGCAAAGCTGATTCATTTGCCTCTCATATCCACAAATAGCACAACTTGCTCATAAGGTTAAGGGTTCTGCGCTTTTTAATTATCTGAACAAGTTGGAAAGCGAGCTCGCAGCGCTTGATGCTCAGAGAGCGCTTGCTGAAACTGGCCCCAGGGCGCTTGGGCATTATCCAGCGAAAGCCAGCGTTCCTGGTAGCGTTGAATCGCTATTGGCTTGCCTACCTGCTGTGCGTCAATTAAGCGATTGATCGCTGTTAGCCACTGCTGGGCAGCGTTCTCCAAGCGCTCAAGCGACGGCGATTCCCAACGGCTTAAGCAACGTGTGGTATCACTCTGCCGAGCTAACAATGCATTCGCTTCTGTTAAGCGTTGAGTGGCGAGTAGCAGGGCGCGCAACACCTCAGCGGTCAATGGCCGCTCTTGCAGGGTTTTCAAATGGTTTTCAAGGGTTGAAGAGTCCTGCTGCCAGTCGAGGTCAAACTGGTGATCCGTCATTTGCTGCAAGTAATCGATCGCTTCAAGCTGGCCAGCAATAGTAGTTTCATCGATGTTAGATAAAGGCTGGCTTGCTCGTGAGAAGCTTTTAACCCACTCGCTGGAATCAAAAATAGCGTTCCAGCTTACCGCGGGTAACTGTGTCGTTTTAGTCGTGGTTAATCGGTTTAGGCGCGTTCTATCTTCATCGCTTAACTGCTCGGGAACTTCGCTATTTAAGCAGGTGCTTAGCCGCTGCCATAGAGTGCGCTCATATAGCCACTGTTGGCTAGGCGGTGCTACACGCCCCAGTTGATTGTTACGTGCAGCGACTAGCGACGTGATTTGGCATTCGCGTAGCGCGTATACATTCAACAGGCTGTCCCGGGTTTCGGGGATATCTATAATTCGATCGGGGCGCTCAGGGAAGTCGCCAATATTACCCGGGTCAGCTCTTTGAATGTTTGATAGTGCAAGGTCATTGGCGAGTTGCTGATGATAACGCTGCCACTGCTGCTCAGCGGGGTTGTCCCCACAGCCAGACAGGAGGGCGCTTAGGATGATAGCTAGAGAAAAGTTTCTCCATCGAGCCATGTTTACTCCCGAATGCTAATACGCTGTAAACGCCAGCCAAGTAGCAGTGCTGCGGTGCTCAAGCCCGCAATCAACCCAATCCAGTAGCCATGAACACCTAGCGGGGCGACCTCGCCCACTCCATAGGAGCCCAGCCAGTGGCCGCCACCCAAGCCTACAATCCAGTAGGAGAGCACCGTAATCACCATCACAATGCGGGTATCTTTATAGCCGCGTAAAGCACCCGCTAAATTGACCTGTAACGAGTCTGAGAGCTGAAAAATAACGGCTAAAGCAATGATCGAGAGCGCTAGCGCCTGTATCTCACTATTGGAGGTGTAAAGTGCGATTACCGGCTCGGCGCTAACCCACAGTACGAGGCTGTTAATAGCGGCAATGATGACGCTGATGACAATTCCATTCCAAGCGACTTTACGGGCTAGTGCTAAGCGCTGCTGACCCAGCGTATTACCCACTCGTACGGTCAGTGCCATACTCAGCGACAGGGGCAGCATAAACAGAATGGAGGTGAAACTTAGCGCTATTTGGTGAGCTCCCACCGTGACTTCACCAAAGCTGGCAATGAAGAGCGCAATGAGTGTGAACAGAGTCACTTCAACAAAAATGGCTACGCCAATGGGAACGCCCACCACCACTAATTCACGTATACCTAGCCACTGGGGCGGTGTCAGTTTTTGCCAAATCGCAACGCTTTTATAAGTACTTCCCCTGCGCGTGTAGTAGGCCATCGCGAGTGCCATCGTCCACATGGAGAGCGCCGTCGCAATGCCGCAGCCAAAAGCGCCCAAGGCAGGTAACTGTTGCAGACTAGTGGGAACCCAGGCGCCAAATAGATCAACTAAACCATCGCCGCCGTAGATCAAGAGGTAGTTGGCAGGAATGTTCACGCTTAAACCGACCAAGCTGATCCATAGCGCCGGGCGGGTATGATTCATACCATCTGAAAACGCTCTAAGCGCCTGAAATAGGGCGATCCCCGGCATGCCAAAGGCGACGGCTGACAGATAGGCGGCAGACTGGCTGGCGACCGCTGGGGGTACACTCATTAATTCAAATATCGGCATGATAGCCGACCAAAGCAGCACAGCCGCGATAGCGCCTAGTAGCAGCGCGACCCAAAGCGCCTGATGAACGGCTGGACGAATAGCCTCATTGCGCTTCCCACCCAGCAAATGCGCCACAATTGGGGTAAGCCCCATTAAAGTGCCCGTCATAAATAGCATGAGTGGCATCCACAGGCTCGAGCCCACCGATACAGCGGCAAGTGAGGTGGCGTCATGCCGACCGGTCATCATAACGTCGACGACACTCATCCCTGCCTGAGCCAACTGAGCACCGCAAATAGGCAGTGCCAAGTGCATTAACATTCGTGTTTCTGGCCAGTAAACCGATTTAATTTGCTGAGTAAAGCCGCCCACTTGTTGGCTCCTGAAGGGGAAAAGTTGCTGTGAAAGGCCGCTATATTAGCAGGAGCGACTCACTTTTGGGGTTAGCCGTTAGCTTGTATTAATCGTGTGGGTATAATGCCCCAAAACCAGTATCAAACGAGGTCAATGTGAGTGACAGGCAGGAGCGATGGACGCTCGAGGATATTACCGCGCTTTTTGACGGGATTTTTGCTGAGCGGTATCAAACCCGGTTGATTCGGGGCGGGGATGAGCCTCTCTATCGGCCCGCTAACAGTGAAACCCCTTATCATCAGGTTATCTTTGCGCGGGGTTACTATGCCAGTGCGCTGCACGAAATCAGCCATTGGTGTATTGCGGGAGCACAGCGGCGCCAACAAGAGGATTACGGCTACTGGTACTGCCCTGATGGGCGCGATGCTGAACAGCAAAAAGCGTTTGAGCAGGCTGAGATTGCGCCACAGGCGTTGGAGTCTATCTTCACCCGTGCCTGTGGTCGCGTGTTTCATGTCAGCGTGGACAATCTAGGCGGCGATATAGAGGTAGATATAGAGGCATTTGCAGCGCGAGTGGAGGCCCGCGCCCAGCGCTACTTGAAGGAGGGCTTTCCAGCCCGCGCAAACGCCTTCCAGGTGGCGCTTAAACGCTTCTACTCTGACCAGGCGACGCTAGCGGAAGCCGTGGCACAGGCGCATGCCACGTTGGATAAAATGGATAAAGCGCTGCCGGCTTAATCCTCTTCGGTCAGGCGCTGATGCATCGATAGCATCACTTCCAGCTCATGCTCTGGGCGCATCGGCTCTAAACCCAGCTCGCTGAACGTTTCGCGCCGTTGGCGGTGCCATTCGCCTGGGGTAAGTGAAGGGTAGAGCACCGACGCTGGGGCTAGCTCAACAAAAGGATCAAGCCCGTAGGTGTCAAAAAGGCGCGCTAGTGCCGCTTCGTCGTCGCCATTGTCGCTGGTATACAGCGTGGCGGAGAAGTGGTCGTTCTCAAGCTCGCGAATTACCTCAAGCGGACTAACCCCTAAGCTCTCCAGCTCTTCCATGCTGTAAGCGCCCATGGCATTGGTATCCTCTTTGATCCAGCTATCGTCCGGCTGAATCAATGTTTGCTTCACCCGGCCATCGGGGAGCGACCAGGCAATGGCTAGCGGGAGCCCATCGTCTTCGCCTGTTTCAATGGCTATAAACCCTGGATAATCGGCCACGCTAATACTCCTTTTAAGATTCCGTGGGAAGACGGAAAAAACGCTGGGCGGTCTGTGTGGTTGCCGCACCTAGCTCTGTTTCGCTAATACCATGCCACTGGGCGATCTCGCGGACAATCCACGGTAGCAACGCCGGTTCGTGTCGGCGACCCTTTAATTTCGCCGGTAGGTTACGGGGTAACAGATAAGGGCAGTCGGTTTCTACCATCAAGCGCTCTAAGGGTATATCGCTTACCAATGGGCGCAGGTGATGACCGCGCCGCTCGTCGCAAATCCAACCCGTCAACCCTATATGTAAGTCTAGGTCGAGATAACCAAACAGCGTATCGCGGTCAGCGGTAAAACAGTGCACCACCGCGTGGCTGATGTCGTCTCGCCACGCATGCAGGATTTCGCGCATACGCTGGCCAGCATCTCGTTCATGTAAAAACAGCGGCAAACCGCTTTCTACTGCGAGAGCCAGCTGCGCTTCAAGGGCACGCTCCTGCTCCTTGGGCGTCGAAAAGTTGCGATTAAAATCCAAACCACACTCGCCTACGGCGACCACTTCCGGCATGGCATGCAGGGCCGCCATGGCATGTTCAAGGTTCTTATCCCAGCGACTGGCATCATGGGGGTGCACTCCCGCCGTGGCGTAGAGGCCAGGATACTGCTTGGCCAGGGCAACCGCTTGCTTGGCGTGGGTAAGGTCGGTGCCAGTAACGATCATGGTCGTTACCTGCGCCGCCTGGGCGCGCTGGATAACCGCCTCAAGATCACGCTCGAAGCTTTCATGGGTCAAGTTAGCGCCGATATCCACCAAAGGAGCGCTAGGCCGAAACTGTAGTGCTTCGGGTAAAAAGTCATCGGCATCAGCAGTGGCCAAAGGTCTCTCCCGTTCAATTATACAAAGGCACCATTCATTGTAACGGCATGCGCGAGCATCGACTAATGGTGTATTGAAGAAGGTGAGCGCAAGGAAATGGCACGAATTGCAAAAAATCTGGCTCGATAGGTAAACAGCTAGGGCTTATTACCGCCTAAGATGAACGCAAGCTATTACGTGCTACGTCACTACGATTGATTCAATAACACCCTTTAATAACAACAAAAGAGAGTCACATAATTATGCAACAATCTTATCGTTCATCTCATCGTGCATCTTACCGCTTTGCTACTTCCACTCTCGCCGCTGCCATTCTGGTGGCCTGCTATGTGCCAACTACCGTCGCTGCTGAGGGTATCTCTGATAACGAAATCCGTATTGGCTATTTAGCCGATATGTCCGGCGTTTATCGCGACCCCATTGGCCCGTTGGGCGAAGACGCTATCCATATGGCGATTGAAGATATGGGCGGCAGTGTCAATGGGGCCAATATTGTGGTGTTTAGCGCCGATGACCGTAATAGCCCGGATGTAGGCTCAAGCGTCGTGCGTGAGTGGATCGATGAGCGCAACGTCGATATGGTCACCGGGCTGGTGGCATCTTCTGTCACTCTGGCGGCGGTGAGCCTGCTGGAAGAGGCGGATAAACTTGGGCTGGTCAATGGCGCTGTCTCTTCAAGCATTACCAACGAGCACTGTTCGCCCAATCATATTCACTGGGTTTATGACACCTGGGCGATGTCCAACGGTACGGCAAAGGCGATTACTGATGAGGGCCACAAAAATTGGTATCTGTTAAGCGCTGACTACTCTTTTGGTCACGCACTGGAGGCCGACGTCACGCGCGTAGTGACTGAAAATGGCGGCACTATCGTAGGCAGCGCTCGCCACCCTTTCCCCAGTAGTGACTTCTCCTCCTTTATGCTTCAGGCGCAAGCCTCTGGCGCTGATGTCATCGCGCTGAATAACGCTGGTGGCGATACAATCAACGCGGTGCAGACAGCAGGTGAGTTCGGCATTACCCAGGCAGGGCAGATTCTGGCGGGAATGGTGCTGTTTAGTACCGAGATACGCAGCATTGGCTTAGAGAACGCTCAGGGGCTGCAGTTCACCAAAGCATGGTACTACGATTTAAACGATGAAACCCGCGCATGGGCGGAGCGCTTCCGTGAGCGTACCGGCAGCATGCCCACCATGGTACATGCGGGTCTCTACTCCAGTACTCGCCACTACCTTGAAGCGATTGAAGCCACCGGTACTGATGACACTCAAACCGTTCGTCAGCAAATGGCCGATACCCCCATCAACGACATTTTCGCCACCGGTGGCTACATCCGTGAGGATGGCCGCATGGTTCACGATATGTATTTAGTAGAAGTGAAAACACCTGAAGAGTCGCAAGATGAGGATGATCTCTTTCATGTTATTCGCACCATCCCTGCAGAAGAGGCCTTCCGTCCGCTTTCAGAGAGTGTCTGCCCGTTGGTAAACAGTTAAGAAACCTCTGATTAACTATTGCGCTCGGCCATACGGCGTTAAAAATCGTCTCGTGCGCGAGTCCGATCAAAATGCTCATTTACAACCCGTAAACTCCGCTTTTTCGTTGATTTTTGCCTTGTCTGGCCTTCGCTCATTACGCTAATCAGAGGCTCCTTAAGTCTCTGCTAATAACAACTCAGAGGATTTGGCATGCCGGAAACGTCGGTTATTCAGCAAAACAGTATCGGGGCTGCTTTAAACCGCAGCGCTCGAAAATACTCACACCAGCTGGCGCTGGTATTTGGCGAGCGCCAATGGCGCTATCAAGCGCTCAACCAGGCAGCCAACCGCGTAGCCAATGGCTTGCTGGCAGCTGGGCTTTCGCCAGGTGACCGGCTGGCGGTATATGGCAAAAACTCCGATACCTATGTCATCGCCTGGCTAGCCGCTGCTAAAGCGGGTTTGGTACATGTGCCGATCAATTTTGCCTTAAGCAGCGATGAGCTGCGCTATATCCTTGACCAGTCTGGGACAACGGGTTTGCTCAGCGATATCAGCCTCGCCGACAAAGTGAGTGTCGCGACCGAAGGCTTGGATCTAGCCCTGATGGGAACCCTGCACGCGGATCAGGGGCAGGATGCAGCAAGCTTTGATGTACTCGCTCATGCTACGTCAGGATCCAATAGTGAAGAGCCCAATGTGACGGTCGACGGTGCCAGCCTTGCTCAGTTGCTCTATACCTCGGGCACCACCGCCGCGCCGAAGGCCGCGATGATGACCCATCAGGCGCTGATGGCCGAATATATGGCCTGCATGGTTGAACTGGATATCAAAGGCAGCGACGCCATGCTCGCCGCGCTGCCGCTTTACCACTCAGCACAAATGCACGTCTTTCTGATGCCAGCGCTGTTGCTCGGTGCGCCTGTCTATTTGCTAGAGGCGCCGCTTCCCGAGCTGTGCTTAAGCGCCATAGCTAATCACCAGATCGCGTCATTTTTTGCCCCGCCCACGGTCTGGATCAGCCTACTGCGCCACGCTGAATTTGATCGCTTTGACCTTGGCGCCCTCCACAAAGCCTATTACGGTGCCTCGATTATGCCGGTGCCGGTACTGGAGGAGCTCCAGCAGCGTATACCGGGCGTAAGGCTCTATAACTGTTATGGACAGAGCGAAATTGCTCCCTTGGCGACCGTGCTGCGCCCTGAAGAGCACGCCGAGCGCCCAGCGTCCGCTGGGCGGCCGATTCTGACGGTGGAAACCCGCATCGTCGATCTCGATATGAATGACGTCCCACCCGGCGAGCATGGCGAAATCGTCCACCGCTCACCTCAGCTTATGAACGGGTACTGGGATAAACCGGCGATGACTGAAGAAGCCTTCCAGGGTGGTTGGTTCCACTCCGGGGACGTGGGCTACTTCGATGAAGCGGGCTATTTATACGTTGTTGACCGTATCAAGGATGTGATCAATACCGGCGGCGTGCTGGTGGCTAGCCGTGAAGTAGAGGAGGGGCTATTCAAGCACCCGGCGGTATCCGAAGTGGCGGTGATCGGCCAGCCGGATGAGAAGTGGATCGAAGCCATTACGGCAGTGGTGGTACTGAAAGAGGGTCAAGAGGCAAGCGAGGAGGAACTGATCCATCATGCAAAAACGTTGATGGCGCCTTATAAAGTACCTAAGCGCATCCTCTTTGCCGATGCGCTACCCAAGAGTACCGCAGGCAAAATTCTCAAGCGCCATCTGCGTCAAGACCTCAAGGAGTGAGCATGGACGAGCAAACGACCGACCTGTTTCACACCATGATCAAGCGCTGCCTAAGCCAGGAGGTTGCCCCGTACTACGATGAGTGGGAGGCAGCGGGTGAAATACCCCGTTCACTATGGCATTCATTGGGCGCTGCGGGGCTGCTCGGCATTGACCTTGACGAACAGCACGGTGGTTCAGGGGCCGATATCGCCATCACCCAGCTGGCGCTGGAAGAGCTCTCCCGCCAGGGTTTTGGTGGCCTTGCCAGTGCCTATAATATCCACGCCAATATCGTTATGCCCTACCTGCAGAACCTGGGGACAGCGGCTCAATGTGAGCGTTGGCTACCTGCCATGGCCCGTGGCGATGCTCTTGGAGCCATTGCCATGACTGAACCCCATGCGGGTAGTGATCTTGCGTCAATGAGAACCCGGGCAAAGCGTACTAACGATGGCTGGGAGTTAAGCGGTAGCAAAATCTTTATCACCAATGGCCAGTTTGCCGACCTGGTGATCGTGTGTGCCAAAACCGACCCTTCCGCCGGGTCAAAGGGCGTGTCACTTTTTTTGGTCGACACCCGCTTACCCGGCTTTTCGCGGGGGAAACCGATTAAAAAGATCGGCCAGCACGCCAGCGATACCGCCGAGCTTGCCTTTGATCAAATGCAGTTGCCCCATGATGCGCTGTTGGGAGAGGAGGGCGCCGGGTTCCGCTACCTAATGCAGGAGCTGCCCCGTGAACGCCTGGGCGTTGGTGCACAGGCGCTGGGCGCCGTGGAGGGAGCGCTGGTGCTGACGTTGGATTACGTACAGCAGCGCCAAGCGTTTGGACAGCGGGTGGCGGATTTTCAAAATACCCGCTTTACCTTGGCGGAGATAAAAGCCCAGCTGGACGTGGCCCGTGCCTACTTTGAGCACTGCGTCGAAAAGTACCGCCAGGGCACCATGAGCAGCACGGATGCAGCGATTTTAAAACTGCAGCTCAGCGAGCTGCAGTGTCAAGCGGTGGATCGCTGCCTGCAGCTATTTGGCGGTTACGGCTACACCCACGAATATCTCATTTCACGCTTTTATCTGGATGCCCGAGTACAAACGATCTATGCCGGCAGCTCAGAGATCATGAAAGAAGTTGTCGCCCGCTCGCTGCTGGGCAAAGTGGCGTAGCAAGACGATGCGTTTGAACACAGGAGAGAGCCATGCGGTTGGATGATGTAGTGATTTTAGGCGGTGCACGAACCGCGATCGGAAGTTTTGGCGGTTCGCTCTCAACCAAGGCGCCGTTTGAGTTGGGGGCGATAACCGCCAAAGAGGCGTTGCGCCGTGCTGGCGTTGGGGGCGGAGATATCGATCACTCGGTATACGGCCACATTATTACCACCGGCCCCCAGGATGCCTATCTGGCGCGTCATATTGCACTGGAAGCAGGCGTGCCGAAAGAAGCGGGGGCCTTCAACGTCAATCGGCTATGTGGTTCCGGCGTACAGGCGGTGGTCTCAGCCGCCCAGCAGATTGCCATGGGCGACAGCCGCTTAGCGCTGGCAGGTGGCGCTGAGTCGATGTCGCGCGGGGCTTATCTGCTGCCTCCTCAAGCGCGCAACGGCGTGCGTATGGGTGATGTAAACGTTGAGGATTTAACCCTGGGCATCTTGAGCGACCCCTTTGGCAGCGGCCATATGGGCTGCACTGCCGAGAATATCGCTAAACAGTATGGCCTAAGCCGTGAGCAGCTGGATCAATTTGCCCTTGAGAGCCATCAAAAAGCGGCGCGTGCCATCGCGGAAGGCCGCTTTGACGAGCAAATCGTAGCGGTGGAAGTCAGTCGTGGTAAGCAAACGGTTCATTTTTCCCGCGATGAACACGTGCGCGATGGTGTCCAACTTAGCGATTTGGCGCGGCTCAAGCCTGCCTTCCAAAAAGACGGCATGGTGACCGCAGGCAATGCCTCGGGTATCAACGATGGCGCCGCCACGTTGGTGCTGGCCCATGCCGATGAAGCCTCACAGCGGGGCTTAGCGCCCAGGGCGCATCTTCGTGTTGCCACAACAGCAGGCGTTGAGCCAACGCTGATGGGCCTTGGCCCGATTCCTGCTGTGAAACGCTGCCTGCAGCAGGCAGGGCTAAGCATTAATGATATTGATGTGATTGAGTCCAATGAAGCCTTTGCTGCCCAAGCCATGGCGGTGGCCGACACGCTAGGTTTTCCGTTAGAGAAACTAAACCCTAACGGCGGCGCGGTTGCCTTGGGGCATCCGGTGGGGGCCACAGGAGCTGTTCTGATTCTCAAAGCGCTACACGAATTGGAACGTATTAACGGTCGCTACGGCTTGATAACGCTGTGTATTGGTGGAGGGCAGGGCATCGCCCTGCTTATCGAGCGCGGCTGATCCGACTTGATTGCCACAAGAACAAGCTTATAGGAGTGTTTATGCCTTCAGTTACCCCGAAAATTTTACCCGCCGCGGCCTCTGCGACAAATCCTGCCTTGATGATTGGCGACCTGCTGGAGGCAGGCGTGCGAATGGCGGGCGACAATCAGATTGTCTACCGGGATCAGAGCCGCCATAGCTACGAGCGTTTTCGTGAGCGGGTGCATCAACTGGCCCATACGCTGACATCACAGGGCGTGCAAGCCGGTGATGTTGTGGCGGTGCTGGATTGGGATAGCCATCGCTACCTGGAGTGCTTCTTCGCCATTCCGATGATCGGCGCGGTACTCCACACGGTGAATGTGCGCCTGGCTCCGGAGCAAATCCTCTATACCATGGATCACGCCGAAGACGTTTTCGTCATCGTGCACGAAGAGTTTGTGCCACTGCTTGAGCCGCTGGCCGATAAGCTACCCCAAGTACGTGGCTACCTGCTGTGTCAGGAGACCCCGCAAACAGTCGATACCACTCTGCCGCTGGTGGGCGAGTTTGAATCGTTATTAAGCCAACAGCCTACTCACTACGATTTTCCCACCTTTGATGAAAATGCCGTCGCCACACTGTTCTACACCACCGGTACCACGGGTAATCCCAAAGGGGTTTTCTTTACCCACCGCCAGTTGGTGCTGCATACCTTGAACGAGTCTAGCGCTTTCCAGGCGCCCGGTTTTGAGCTGCTCAACCGCGACAAGGTCTACATGCCGATTACCCCCATGTTTCACGTTCACGCCTGGGGTGTGCCATATACTGCCACGCTGATGGGGGCTACCCAGGTCTACCCTGGCCGCTACGAGCCGGAAATGCTGGTCAAGCTGCTGGTCAGCGAGAAGGTCGACTTCTCCCACTGCGTCCCCACCCTGCTCAACATGGTGGTCAGCGCCGAGGCGATTACCTCAAAACAGGTCGACCTCGCCGGTTGGAAAGTATTGGTCGGCGGCAGTGCGTTAACCGAGTCGCTAGCAAGCAAAGCATGGGCGTTGGGTATTGATACCCGTAGTGCTTATGGCATGTCGGAAACCTGTCCGCTACTCACCGCCGATATTCTGCCGCAGGATATCGGCGACGCTGATTTTGAGACCCAGCTACCCTGGCGCTGTAAAGCGGGCCTGCCGATACCATTGGTTAAACTTCAAGTGGTCGATGCGGACGGCGAGCCGCTACCCAATGATGGTAAAAGCGTTGGTGAAGTGCGCGTTCAAGCACCCTGGCTGACCCAGGCCTACTATAAAGAGGAGAAACGCAGTGAGGAGCTATGGCGCAACGGCTGGCTGCATACCGGGGATGTGGGCTCGCTTGATGAGCGGGGCTTTCTGACCATTAGCGACCGCATAAAAGACGTGATTAAAACCGGCGGCGAGTGGCTCTCGTCGTTAGAACTGGAGAGCTATATCAGCCAGTGTCCAGGCATTGCCGAAGTGGCGGTGATCGGGGTGACGGACGATAAATGGGGAGAGCGGCCAGCGGCGTTAGCTGTCCCCGCCGATCTGAACAACCCGCCCACCACTGAAGCCGTGCAGGCGTTTTTAGAGCAGTTTGTCGCTCAGGGAAAACTCAATCGCTGGGGGATTCCCAGCATGATTCGTTTCGTCGATGAGATACCCAAAACCAGCGTGGGCAAGCTGGATAAGAAACGTATACGCACCGAAATATAGCCTATCGGGCTGGCTAGCGAACGTTGCCCGCCGTGCGCGCTTTGCGATACGCGGCGGGCGAATTGCCTGTCCAGGTTTTAAAGGCACGACTAAAGCAGGCCAGATCCTCAAAGCTCAACGCCTCCGCGATGCTAACCAGGGGCTTCTCACTACAGGTGAGTGCCTGAATAGCGACATCGCGGCGGTACTCATCCTTGACCGCTTGAAAGTGGGTGCCCTCCCTTTTGAGATGCCGCGCCAGCGTGCGAGCAGACATATGCAGCGCATCGGCTACGCTATGCACGGTGCCAGACGTAGTCAGATGACGTGAGAGGTGTTCGCGCACTCGGTGGGTGAGCAGGCGATCTGCAAACGACACATAGAACCAGTCTGCGGGGGCGCGCTTTAAAAAAGCGCCCAGGTGTCTCTTGGTCTGGCGGATAGGATGATCAAGAAAACCGCGATCTATATAGATCGCGGTTTGCGGCTGCCCAAAGCGTACTGTACCAGGATAAAAGTAGAGATAATCAGCGCTGTGCGGCGGCTGGGGGTAAGCGCACTCCATCAAAATGGGCGGTATTTTACGCGCTATCATCCACGACGCGATGCCGTGAAACAGCTTGAGCATCAGCTCATGAATCAGAGTGCGGCTGCCCGTCAAGGGGGCATGTTCCACCAGGGCCATACGGGCAAGATCCCCTTCGAGCGTAAATGCATAGCCAAAGTCGTCGAGAAGAATACGGAAAAACTGCGTATAGCGGTGCAGGGCAACCTGCAAATTGGGCGCATCCAGCATGCTTAAACACAGCAGCTTCAGGGTGCCTCCCCGCAGCGGGCGGGAAAAAAAGCCGGGCGTTTCGTCGTCCAGTTCGTTCACCAGCCCGCGATACAGTTCGGCAAACTGCTCAACCGTGACGCGGCCATGGGGGGCCGAAAGTAAAAAGGGCGAGATCCCCGCCCGCTCCAGGTAGCGGGTGGGCGGTATTGTGCTGTTGGGTAAACCTTTAAACAGCTCATTCACAAAATGCATCGAGACGGTCACCGTCACTGTCAGCCCGCCTTTAAAAGTCGTTTTTTGGTTGAGATATTGTAGTTGCTGGCAAAACGGTATCACGCTGGTGATTTCCGCTCTACGATTCACCTCTATATGGTTCCCCCTCCTGGGCCGCTCATGCGTTACACTGTGCGCCTCACGATTTAGGAGGACACCGCGTGACCCTGTTACGACTCGAACAGCTGCAACTCGCCTACGGCACCCATGTACTACTCAATCGCGCCGACCTGACGGTTGAAAAAGGCGAGCGGCTGGCGCTGGTCGGGCGCAACGGCACCGGCAAATCCACTCTGCTGAAGCTGGTAGCGGGGGATATCCTGCCCGATGATGGCTCAATTTGGCGGGCACCTGGCCTCAAGATCGGTGTGCTGGCTCAGGAGTTACCCGAATCATCCGGCCTGACCATTTTTGACATGGTCGCCCAAGGCCTGCCGGAAGCCGGGGAGCTACTCTCCGAGTACGATCATCTGATCAATGATCCCGACCCCGATATGGATCGCATGGCGACCCTGCAAACGCGCCTGGAAGCCATTGATGGCTGGTCGTTCCACCAGCGTATCGACACCGTGCTGACCCGCTTAGGCCTGCCCCCCGCGGCTGAGATGAGCTCGCTCTCCGGTGGCTGGCGCCGCCGGGTGGCGCTGGCGCGTGCCTTGGTCGCCGAGCCTGATCTACTGTTGCTTGATGAGCCCACCAACCATTTGGACTTAGACACCATTGCCTGGTTGGAAGAGCAATTGCTGGCGTTTAATGGCGCGGTACTGCTGATTACTCACGATAGGGCGTTTCTTTCCAAGCTGGCCACCAATATTCTGGAGTTAGACCGTGGCCAGCTAGGGTGCTACCCCGGCAAGTACGAAGAGTATCAGGCTCGTAAGCAGCACGAGCTTGAAGTAGAGGCGCGGGAGAACGCCGAATTTGATAAAAAACTTGCCCAGGAAGAAGCCTGGATTCGTCAGGGCGTTAAAGCACGGCGTACCCGCAACGAAGGCCGGGTTCGAGCGCTCGAGGCAATGCGTAACGAGCGTAGCCAGCGCCGCGAGCGTCAAGGCAATGCCAACCTGACGGTGGATCGCGGTGAGCGTACCGGCAAGCGCGTTGTGGAGCTGCAAGGTGTCACCCAACGGTTTGGCGATGAGGTGGTACTGCGCGATATCAATCTTGAGGTACTGCGCGGTGACCGTATTGGCTTCCTGGGGCGCAACGGTGCGGGCAAGACAACCCTGCTGAAAATCCTGCTGGGCGAGTTGGAACCCACTGAAGGCAAGGTGCAGATGGGCACCAATCTGAAAGTGGCTTATTTCGACCAACTGCGCGCCGGGCTTGAACTGGAAAAAACCGTTTATGACAACGTTGCCCAAGGCAGTGATCGTGTCAGTGTGGGCGGTAAAGATCGTCATGTGATGAGCTACCTACAGGACTTTCTTTTTACCCCCGAGCGGGTACGCCAGCCGGTGAAAGCGCTCTCCGGTGGCGAGTCCAACCGCCTGCTGCTGGCCAAGTTGTTCACTCAGCCAGCTAACGTGTTGGTGCTCGATGAGCCGACCAACGACCTCGACATGGAAACCCTGGAGCTGCTCGAAGAGCTGCTGCTCGATTTCGATGGCACGCTGCTACTGGTCTCCCACGACCGCACCTTTATGGACAATGTGGTGACCAGCATGCTCGCCTTTGAAGGCGATGGCGTTGTACGTGAATACGTGGGTGGCTATACCGACTGGATTCGCCAGGGGGGCAAGCTGCCGCCAGCACCTTGGGAAGGGGCGGCGCGCCAGCGTACCGAACCCACCTCTGACGCGCCCAAAAAAGTAGCTGAAGCACCTGCAGTAGCGACCAAGAAAAGCGTCAAACTCTCGTATAATTTGCAACGCGAGTTAGATGCACTGCCCGCCGAAATCGAACGTCTTGAGGGGCAAGTAGAGGTGCTGGAGAGTGAAATCGGTGACCCAGCGTTTTATCAGCAGGATGCCGACGCCGTTACGGCTAAGCTGCAAACGCTTGAAAAAGTGCAGAAGGCGTTAGAAGTTGCCATGGAGCGCTGGATGGAACTGGAAGCGATGGCTGCCGGTGAGTAGCTTGAAAACGTTAAAAGGCGCCGTATGGGCGCCTTTTTTATAAACGTTATCGTGCCTTAGGTTACTCGTCGCTTTCTTCGCCTTTTTTACCGACGCGAACGGCTAGCACATCGCATTGAGCACCGTGCAATACGCCGGTAGAGGTTGAGCCGAGCAGTAGAGCAAAACCGTGGCGCCCATGGGAGCCCACTACGATTAGATCCACATCGTGCTCTTCAGCAAAACGGTGAATTTCAGTGTCGGGCATACCCACCACTACGTGCTGGTCAGCCTCGGCAATATGTGGGGCGGCGATTTCGGCTAAGCGTTTTTTGGCGTGTTCATCTAGCTGGTCTTGGATGCTGGTCAAGTCCATGGGGATATCGCCACCGTAGGCAAACCCAAGCGGTTCCAGGGTATGCATAATGGAGATTTTGGCTTGGTCGTTGCGTTCAGCGATCGCAACGGCACGTTCCAGAATCTTGTGGGAGTCTTTGGTTAAGTCAACGGCAACTAAAATGTGGTGATAGCTCATGGCATATCTCCTTGGCAGTAGGTAACAAAGAGGCTCTTTGTTCAATAACCGTTACTTTAGATGGCGTGTCCTGTTTTAACAATAGCAAGCGTTTTAACAATGACTTGGGTCAAAACAGCGACCTGAGTCATGGTTTTTAGATTAGTTTATACAGTGTGGCTTATGTGGGAGGAAATGTAGAGATGGAATGGTTGATTATCGTGTTTATTATGCTGTTTGTAATTGCGCCGGTGATGTGGCTAAAGCCTAGCCCGCGTCAAAAACGCCAGCAGGCGCTGCGTACTCAAATCGCCAAACAGGGCGTCAGTATCAAGCTGGAAAAGCCGCCACTACACCATTTTAGAGGCACCATGCCAGCTTATCGCTGGCACTATCCCCAGGAAGAGCCGGGCCCTGATTTTCTATTGGTAAGAGACAGCAATGCCAGTGAAGCCTTAACGCCATTTCATGCTGGCTGGCGCTGGCGGATTGCCCCCTTGCGGCCTTTACCTGATGCCGCCACCGCAGCGTTAAAAACACTACTTGAACGCTTGCCGCAAGATGCCTTGGTGGTGCAGTCAACGCCCTATGCATTGACGCTTTGGTGGTGGGAGTCGCAAACCGCGGAGCGATTCGCGACCTATCTACCCGAATTTCAGCAACTGCGGGAGGCGCTGCGTGGCCGTGCCGACCAGCCTTTCAGCCAGCCATTAAAGGGCACTGAGCAGGCGTCATCCACAGTCAGCGATCAAGATGCCGGATTATCCTGATCCCGTGCTTGTATCGCCAAGCCGTTTGCCTCGATCACTGCCAACCATTCGTTGAGTTGTTCGAGGTTCTCTTCGCTTAAGCCAGCGAACATCTCTTTGCGCGCTTGTTGCGCAACGCTGTCGATCTGTTCCAGCAGCGGCATAGCGGCAGGGGTAAGATAAATCCGCTTGCTGCGACGGTCGTTGTCGCAGGCTCGGCGTTCAACTAAGCCTTGTTCTTCGAGCTGGCCCAGGGTGCGCACAAGAGAGGGCGCCTCGACGCCAATCACACGGGCGAGATCGCACTGCGGATGGCCTTCGCCAAGACGCCACAGGTGATATAGCGTCACCCAGCGTGTTTGGGTTAATCCCAACGGCGCCAAGCGGCGATCCAAGATGGAGCGCCATAAGTGGGGCAAGCGTGCGATGCGAAATCCAATCGTTGAAGCCATAGGTAACTAGCTGCCAATAAATGTGAGTAGTCGAATTGTCATAAGCTACGCCGCTGAATGCAAGGCGCTTAACCCTTCAATCTTCCGGTCGCGCCTCTTCATCGTTAGGGCTACCCGGCACAAACCGCCGTAAGTTTAATCCACTTAGACCACTGGCGCGTATCTCTCCATCTGCCAGCGTGGCTTGCTGAGCATCGTCTGAGACCTCAAAACGTATTAATCCCAAGCGCTGGCCCGTACCTGTCATGATATCAATGCGCCAATCGCCAGTAGGGTCTTCGGGAAAGTTTTGCTTGTGGCTCCATGCGCGGTAACCCTGCTCGCGTCCACCGTCGATATTAAGCTCCACAACATCCATTGGCACACCATTGTGATGCCAGGCATGGGTAATAGTTTCACTTAATCCCCGCGGTGCCCGAATAGCGGTGTAAACATAAAGGCCATTTTCGCTGATGGCTTGTGGCGTTAACGCCATCGAGCCTTGAGGCAGGCGCTGCTCAACATTAAAACCAGGAGAGAGCGCGCTACTGGTCATCCAGAGACTGGCAGGCGGTACCCATATACGTCCCAGCCAAGCTCCATAGGCGAGTAGCAGCGTCAACACAAAAAAAGCGCACCAGCGTTTGAGCGAGCGCTGCTTAAGCAAGTGCCAAAAACTTGGCAAGGCCACCAAAATGGTGATCCCCAGGGCCAGTAGCAGGCTCTGGCCGGTGGTAAGGTGCACCATGATGGGGAGTGTGACCAGTAGTACCAGGAAGACACACTGGGCATGAAAGACGAAATAGAGACTGCGCCAGCGCTCCGCGACTTTGAAGTAGAGCGGATCGATAATCGACAGTATTGCCATGCCGCCCACCAGCAGCGCAAACAGCGTTTGCCCGCTATTCCACACCGTGGTGACTAAGATAAACGGCAGGGTGAAGAAAAGTGTCTCCTGGTGAATCATCTGGGCAATAAAAGTGGTTACGCCCCGGGGTGGCGTGGGGTGACCCCGGCGCGATAACCAGCGGCTGATCAAGCCTTCCGAAAGCAGTAGCGTCCAGGCAAACAGTAATCCCAGCGCCAGCGCTGCGCCTAACCACTGCTGGCGATCAACTAAAAAGAAGCTGCTTAGCCCGGCAGCAAAGGCCATTGGTGGCCAAAGCCAGCTCCAGGGCTTGAGGCGTTCGACAATGCGTTCAATTCGCTGCTGAATGGCTTCAATACGTGAAGGCGTGAGCAGTGCGCCCATAACAAGATAACCTGCAAAGTAATAGGAAGCGCGATTCTAACAGGCTGTCAGGATTAACGCTGATCTACTGCAAATCCATGCTTATGGCGGGATCGGTTACATTCACTCAGACGGCGCTCTATGAACGGATGCCGGAGAGCGCTGGTCTCACTAAATGAGTAAATTAGCCAAAAGTCTGGGCTTGACGTTATCAGGCAACTCAACCAAGCTAAGGCAATCAAACGACCGTATGAAAGTCGTGTGGAAGCCGTATGAGAAATGTGGCGGGTTCTCTTTTCAGAGCCAGCCCGAAAATGTGGAGAGAGCGCGGATGATCTATCAAGGCAACGCCATCACGGTGACACGTCGTGACACCCCGAGTGGCAATGATATCGCAATGCTCACTTTCGATCTGAAAGATGAGTCCGTCAACAAGCTTTCCAGCGCGGTGGTCGCAGAGCTGAGCGAAGCAGTAAAAGCCATTCAAGCTGAAAATAGCTTAAAAGGTTTACTTATTGCGAGCGGGAAAGATGTGTTTATCGTGGGCGCCGATATCACCGAGTTTCACAGTCTATTTGATAAAGGCGAAGCCTACCTTGAGGAGATGAATCTCAAGGTTCACGATATTTTTAACGCTATTGAAGATCTGCCGTTCCCTACTGTAACGGCGATCAATGGTCTGGCACTGGGTGGCGGCTGCGAAGTATTGCTGACCACTGATTTTCGCGTGATGGGCGAGAAAGCCAAGATCGGACTGCCAGAAACCAAGCTCGGCATTCTGCCCGGTTGGGGCGGCTGTGTACGCCTGCCGCGCATTATTGGCGCCGATAATGCCATCGAGTGGATTGCCGGTGGTACCGAAAACCGTGCCGATGCCGCGCTAAAAGTGGGCGCCGTCGACGCGGTGGTGACGGACGAACAGCTGGAAGAGGCCGCGCTGGATATTCTTGACCGTGCCAATGCCGGTGAGCTGGATTACCAGGCCCGTCGTGCTGAAAAGACCAGCCCGCTGAAGCTCAACCCGATTGAGCAGATGATGGCGTTTGAAACGGCGAAAGGCTATGTCGCCGGTAAAGCGGGGCCTCATTATCCGGCGCCGGTAGAAGCGATCAAAGTGATTCAGAAAGGCGCTGGCGAAGAGCGTGGCCGTGCCCAGGCGATTGAAGCCAAAGCCTTCGCCAAGCTGGCACTCAGCAGCGTGGCGTTCAACTTGGTGGGTCTGTTCTTGAACGACCAAGTGGTCAAGAAAAAAGCCAGCAAGTATGAGAAGCAGGCGCAGCCGGTGAAGCAAACGGCCGTGCTGGGTGCGGGTATCATGGGTGGTGGTATCGCTTATCAGAGTGCCTCTAAAGGCACGCCGATTCTGATGAAAGATATCAAGGATGACGCCATTGAACTGGGCCTGAAAGAAGCCCGTAAGCTATTTGCCAAACAGGTGGAGCGCAAAAAGCTGACCACCGAGCAGATGGCGGAGAAGCTGACTAATATTCGCCCGACGCTCTCCTACGGAGATTTTGGCAACGTCGATCTCGTCGTCGAAGCGGTGGTTGAAAATCCCAAAGTCAAAGACGCCGTGCTTACCGAAGTGGAAGGTATGGTGAGCGAAAATACCATTCTCACCTCGAACACATCGACGATTTCCATCAACCGCTTGGCGCAAAACCTAAAGCGGCCTGAAAACTTCTGCGGCATGCACTTCTTCAACCCCGTGCACCGCATGCCGCTGGTAGAAGTCATCCGTGGTGAGAAGACCTCGGATGCCGCCGTTGCTGCCACCGTGGCCTACGCCCGGGCAATGGGTAAAACGCCGATTGTGGTTAACGACTGCCCAGGCTTCTTGGTCAACCGGGTGCTTTTCCCCTACTTTGGCGGCTTTAGCTTCCTGGTTGAGCAGGGTGCTGACTTCCAGCACGTTGATAAGGTGATGGAGAAGTTCGGCTGGCCCATGGGTCCGGCCTACCTGCTGGACGTGGTCGGCCTGGATACCGCCGTTCACGCCAATGAAGTAATGGCGGAAGGCTTCCCTGATCGTATGGCTCGCGACGGTAAAACCGCCATTCAGGTCATGTACGACAACGACCGTTTAGGCCAGAAGAACGACAAGGGTTTTTACGCCTACGAAGAGGACAAGAAGGGTAAGCCGAAGAAAGTCACCGACGAAGCGGCTTACGCTTTAGTTAAAGAGGTGGTGAAAGAGCATAAAGAGTTTTCCGACGAGGATATTATCGCTCGCATGATGGTACCACTCTGCTTGGAAACCGTGCGCTGCCTGGAAGATGGCATTGTGGCCACGCCAGCCGAAGCCGATATGGCGTTGATCTATGGCATCGGCTTCCCGCCTTTCCGTGGTGGTGCGCTGCGCTACATCGACGCCATGGGCGTTGCAGAGTTCGTCAAGCTGGCAGAAGGCTTGGCCGACGAGCTGGGGCCGCTTTATGCACCCACTGACAAGCTGCGTCAGATGGCTCAGAACAACGAGCAATTCTATTCCAGTGACAGCGCTGCCAGTTCTGCCAACCAAGCCTAACCACCACGCACAGGAGATATAAGATGAGTTTGAATCCGAGAGACATTGTGGTGGTAGACGGTGTTCGTACCGCCATGG
This sequence comes from Vreelandella titanicae, assembly GCF_014697095.1. Classification (NCBI taxonomy): domain Bacteria; kingdom Pseudomonadati; phylum Pseudomonadota; class Gammaproteobacteria; order Oceanospirillales; family Halomonadaceae; genus Vreelandella; species Vreelandella titanicae. Next base: position 3,100,957 of record NZ_CP059082.1, read on the forward strand.
CGAAAGCCAAAAATGGTGCTTTTCGTAATGTTCGCGCAGAGAATCTCTCTGCTGCGGCTATGCAGGCGCTGTTTACCCGCAATCCTAATCTAGATCCTTCTGAAGTGGATGATGTGATCTGGGGCTGTGTGAACCAGACACTCGAGCAGTCGATGAACATTGCTCGTAATGCGGCGATTATGACCGGTATTCCGCGCTCGGTGCCCGCGCAAACCGTTAACCGTTTGTGTGGCTCTTCAATGACGGCGCTGCATATCGCCGCCGCCAATATCAAAGCGGGTATGGGCGACTTCTTTATCATTGGCGGCGTTGAGCACATGGAGCACGTACCCATGGCTCACGGCGTTGACGTTAACCCCGCCGCCAGCAAATACGCTGCTAAAGCGGCGATGATGATGGGCCTAACCGCGGAGCTGCTGGGTAAAATGCACGGCGTTTCTCGGGAAGATCAGGATAAATTCGGCGTACGCTCTCACCAGCGCGCCCAGGCGGCCATGGAGAAGGGCTACTTCGATAACGAAATTATCGGCGTCGAAGGCCACGATCAACGCGGCTTTAGAGTCATGGTTCAGCGTGATGAAGTGATTCGCGGTGACGCTAGCCTGGAGTCTATGGCGAATCTGAAGCCGGTGTTTGACCCGCGCAACGGTACGGTCACGGCGGGTACCTCCTCGGCGCTCTCCGTGGGTGCCTCGGCAATGGCAGTGATGAGCTACGAGCGAGCTCAAGCGCTGGGCTTAGAGCCTATTGCGAAGGTGCTCTCTACAGGCGTCGCGGGTTGTGATGCGTCGATCATGGGCTACGGCCCGGTACCCGCGTCTAAGAAAGCGCTGAAAATCGCCGGTCTTTCCGCGGCGGATATCCAAACCGTTGAACTCAACGAAGCCTTCGCGGCGCAGGGTATTCCGGTGCTGAAAGATCTTGGCTTCCTGGATGCGATGGACGACAAGGTTAACCTCAATGGCGGTGCAATCGCTCTGGGGCATCCGCTAGGCTGCTCGGGTTCACGTATCTGCACAACGCTGTTGAACGTTATGCAGCAGCGCGATACCACCCTGGGCTTGGCAACCATGTGTATTGGTATGGGGCAAGGTGTAGCGACGGTGTTTGAACGCTTGAAATAATCACCTAGCTTTTTATTGCTTTAAATCGGCAATCGGCATTGCAAAACGGCACCGCGATGAACTGACCCCATAAACTTGGACAGTGAAAAACTAAGCAGCCAAGGCCTGATTTCGGTACTGCACCGGACTCAGGCCTTTTAATTTGGTCTTAATCCGCTCGTGATTGTAGTAATGGATATAGTGCCGAATGCCCGCCTGTAATTGCTCAATGGTGTCAAAGCGGTTCAGGTAAAAATATTCTGACTTCAGCGTACCAAAGAAGCTCTCCATTGCGGCATTATCCAGGCAATTGCCTTTACGTGACATGCTCTGAATCACGCCATGCTCGCTGAGCTTACGCCGGTAAGCTGACATCTGATATTGCCAGCCTTGATCAGAATGCAGTAAAGGCGCGTCTTGGTCGGCCAACTTAGCCAAGGCTTTCTTGAGCATCCCCCCTACCAGCGAGTACTGCGGCTGTTTCTGCATTGAGTAGGACACGATTTCCCCGTTGTAGAGATCCATCACAGGCGACAAGTACAGCTTTTCGCCTCGGATATTAAACTCCGTGACGTCGGTTACCCACTTTTGGTTGGGTCGTTCAGCATGAAACTGGCGGGCAAGAAGATTGGGAACACTGGCCTGTTGTCCACGATAGGAGCGGTATTTCTTCGGGCGTACCAGCGACTTCAAGCCTAGATGCTGCATTAGGCGCTGGACTGTCTTATGGTTGACCTGCTCGCCCGACTGACGCAACGCTGCTGTGATTCGGCGATAACCGTAGCGGCCTTTGTGATGCTCGTAGAGGACGTGAATGCGTCGCTTCAGACCAGCATGCCGATCTTCCAACTGCTGAGCCCTTGCCTGATAATAGAACGTACTACGCGACAATTCTGCTACTTTTAGCAGCACCGCCAAAGGGTGGCCTTGCTTCAGCTCAAGGACTATCTGCGCTTTTTCTGCGCGGCTTGTTCTTTTGCCTGACGCAAGGCCCTCAACTTTTTTAGGTAGGCCACCTCAGCACGCAAGTACTCATTCTCTTGGAGCAGCTGCTCCAGCGAGCTCTTATCCGTCAGTGGAAGTGGGGGCTTTGGGGGCTCTGTTGTAGGCATCTTCGTCGGACGTCCTCGGGCTTTAGGCTCCAACGCTTGGAAGCCTCCTTCATGATACTGGCTTTCCCACTGCCGTACGACGCTCGTACCACCTCGAATATCGAACAGAGTCGTCGCTTGTAAGGCTGATAGCTCCTCTTGCCTCATCTGTTGCAACACCGCTAATTTGAACTCAGCGCTGTAGTGGGTAAACTTTTTCTGCAAGCCACTTAGACCATGCTGTTCAAAGTGTTTAACCCAACGCCTGACGGTTGTAGGGCCAAGACCGTACTGTCTGGCCAGACTCTTGTAACCCTGCTGTCCTTCTGCGTAGCGTTGCACTACTAGTAACTTGAACGCTTCATTATGTTTCGTCATGAAAAACACCCCAATCGTTGGATGAGCGTCCAACTTTTGGGGGGCAGTTCATTGCGAGGTGCCGTTTTTATTTGCAAAGCTCCTATTCAGAAAATGCTATTCGGCTTGAAAAGCCGTGCGGTGGAAATCCGCCGCGGCTTGGACTTCCGCAATGCCGCAGTTATCGGGCACAGGCACGGTGTTGCCCGCTAATACTGCAAGTACGGCTCTAGTGCCGTTGGACAGTGACTCCAGGTTGTAGCCGCCCTCTAATACGAACACCAAACGGCCATCGCAGTGTTGTTCGGCCAGTTGTTGCATGAAACCGGTCAGTGCGCCAAAACCTTCATAGGAAACGTTTAAGGCCAAATCGTGCCAGTGGGGGTCAAATCCTGCCGAGACTAAAATGATGTCGGGCTTAAACCACGCTGCGGCCGGGGCAAGAATATCGCGAAACGCCTTGAGGTACGCTTCGTCGCCAGCGCCAGCCGGTAACGGAACATTAATCGTGGTGCCTTCAGCTAAACCGGCGCCCACTTCTTCCAGATGGCCTGAGCCGGGATAGAAGGGTGCTGCGCGGTGAATATCGAAAAACATTACGTCCGGTTCTGCCCAGAAAATATCCTGGGTGCCGTTACCGTGATGGGCATCCCAATCAACAATCAGCACTCTTTCGCAACCCAGTGCGCTGCGCGCATGGGCTGCGGCGACTGCCACATTGTTGAATAAACAAAATCCGCGGGCGCGAACGGGCTCTGCGTGGTGTCCAGGCGGGCGCACAAGTGCAAAGGCGCTTTTAGCGCGCTTCTCCATTACGGCTTCTACTGCGGCAATGGCCGTTCCGGCGGCGACTTCGGCGGCATCTACGCTTCCCGGTGAGACCGCTGTGGTATCCACATCCAGCCAGGCATTTTTCCCGCGTAGGCTAAAAATATCGCTTAGATAGGAAGTGGTATGCACTCTGGCGAGTTGATCATGGGTGGCTGCTTTGCCACCTTCAATGTGTAGGCCCGCAATGGGCGCTTTCTCAAGCAGGTGCTGAATAGCTTTCAAGCGGCCGGGGTGCTCGGGGTATTTCCATGGCACAGGAAGCCCTGCAAGCAGATGTCGAATGCGCTTATCGATTCGTTGCGGTAGAAAGTCGGCGTCAATATTGGGCTCGTGAGCGAGCACCCGATCATCATAGAAAGCAATGACTTTATGCATAATGGCTACCTAATGTGCGTGCGATAGGTCACAGCAGTAAATTCCAGCAAGTTACTGCAGCCCTTTAATCGCACAATGGGCACGAAATGCTTATCTACAGTAAGGCAGGCTAGTCGAGGTTATACAATATCACTCTCAAACGATGCCGCTCTCAGACAATGCCACTCTCAACACTAAACGCTAGGGTCATGCTGAGCTCTTCTACCTGATCTGCAAATGAGGGCTGCCACTCGCCGCGTAAAATGAGCGGTGCCTGTACCCATCGCCAGCGTAAGCCAGTGGTGATGCTCTCTACTGCTCGTTGGGTGCCCGTGCCATCGTGCCCCGCGCGAATATAGAGCGCGCAGGGTAATCCCTGTTTCTTTTCAATGACAGGATAGTAGCTGCGATCAAAAAAATCCTTGAGCGCACCGCTCATATAGCCCAGGTTTTCCGTGGTGCCGAGCAGAATCGCATCGCAGGCCAGCACGTCGTCTGGGCCTGCTTCCAGGGGCGCTTTTACCACGCAGTGCATCTGTTCAAGGTCGGGATGGCTAGCTCCCTGGAAGGCCGCATCGCGCAGTAGGCGCGTATTTGCCGAAGGGGCATGGGCAACAATTAATAGCTGTTTTTTGAACTCAGATGTCATGGCAGTAGCCTAAATCAGCAGTGAAAATGTAAAGGTTTGCGACTAGTACTGAAAATGCCACACTGCTTTAGTGACGTTAACTAGAGAGGCTATATGCCCAAGAATACCTCTATCAATGTCTTTTACGATGCGCAGTGCCCGCTGTGTCGTAAAGAGCGGCGTCGCTATGAGCGCTGGTCGGGGCGGCATGCCGCTGATATCGCGTGGCTTGATGTGAGTGAACATCATCAGGTGCTACAGCAAAAGGGCGTCGATCCCGACATGGCGCTGCGCTCTCTGCATATCGAAACGGCATCTGGGCAATTGGTGGAGGGGATCGATGCTTACCGTTTATTAATGAAGCGTATCCCCTTGTTGGCGCCAACTGCCTGGATCATTGGTCTCCCAGGCATTAAATCGGGCTTGCGGTCGCTTTATGATGTCTGGGTGAAGCGCCGCCTGAAGAAACAAGGCCGGTGGAATTGCTAGACTGTGTACGAAAGACACACCCGATAAACCAAGGAGAGAAGCATGGCATTTGCACTTTCATCAATGAAGGTTACCAGCTTGGCATTTGCTGACCATCAAGCGATCCCTGCTAAGCACACAGGGGAGGGCGAAGATGTTTCGCCAGCGCTTGCTTGGCAAGACGCTCCCGAGGGAACCCAAGGGTTTGCAGTGATCTGTCATGACCCGGACGCGCCGTTGGTCAAAGACGGTAGCTATGGCTTTGTCCACTGGGTGCTCTATAACCTACCCGGCGATATTCAGGAATTAACTGAAAAGACGGCGGCGGGCACCGTCGGCGCAAATGATAAAGGTGGTACTGGCTATTGTGGCCCGATGCCGCCAGAAGGGCACGGCAAGCATCTTTATTATTTCTGGGTGCTGGCGCTGGATCATCAAACCTCGCTCCCTGAAGGGCTCACGCTGGCTGAACTGCTCAAAGAAGTAGAGCCTCACCTGCTGGGAATGAACCGTTTGGTGGGTACTTACCAGCGCGATTGATCTAGCCTTTGGCTGGACATTTTGCGTAACCCGTGTAGGCTCCATCGCTTTCTAACTGTGGTGATGGAGCCGTCTGATGAGTGACCTGCCTAACTGTCCTGCCTGTGCCTCTGAGTTTAGCTACGATGATGGTCTTCAATATGTCTGCCCAGAGTGCGGCCATGAGTGGTCAAAAGTGGCAGAAGAAGAGGGCGCTGATGACGCTTCAGGCGTGCGCGATGCCAACGGCAATATGCTAGCCGACGGTGATAGCGTAACGGTGATCAAGGACTTGAAGGTTAAGGGCAGTTCACTGGTGGTTAAAGTGGGCACTAAAGTGAAAAGCATTCGCTTAGTTGAAGGCGACCACGATATCGACTGTAAAATTGACGGTATCGGCCCGATGAAGCTTAAATCCGAATTTGTTAAGAAAGCCTAGCGTTAAAACCGATCATTAAAAAAATAGCCCCCTGGCGTTGGCCAGGGGGCTATTGATTTATCTAGCCTAACGTTTATTACGCAGTCGTATTAATCTGCGTACCTACGCTGCCGCTGGTAGCCAACTGTGGATCTAAAGCAACGCTATCCATCAGGGCGGTGATTTGCGCTGCCTGGCCGTCTAATGCCTCTTTAAAAACACCGAACTGAGCCTGTTGGATCGCTTGCGCCTGCCTCATATCCAGCGTTGCATTTACCATGTTGTTAACTGCTACATCCATAGTCTGCCTCCTACAAATATTGGGATGCCTCATACAGTAGGGGCATCTAATACGTTCTGACGCTATCAGAATCGGCTACTCAATGCAAAGCAGCAGATACAGAAGTAATAGCTTTTCTAAATGATAATGATTGTTGTTTTTGATGCTATCAGCGCCGAACGTGCCGATATTTTGCGTAAATTGCTATCCATTTTGCTCAGGGGCTTCACATCAAATTTATACAGGACTAAAATGGTACTCAATTGACGTGGCGACCATTTGATTTGCTGCGTACTGATGACATAAAGGGAGTCGACATGCTTAAGCTTTCTCGGCTGACAGACTATGCCGCGGTGGTCATGGCGCAAATTGCCCGCCATTCCCAGGCGTCGCATGCAGCGGCAGAGTTAGCAGAGGCCGTGCAGTTGCCCCATCCGACGGTGAGTAAAACGCTCAAAATGCTAGTGCGGGCAGGGCTGCTGGTTTCTCAGCGTGGCGCCCAAGGCGGTTACCGCCTGGCCCGGCCTGCATCGCAGATTACTGCCGCCGATATTATTGCGGCGATTGAAGGCCCCGTCGCCATGACCGAGTGCAGCCAAGCAGAAGGCGATTGTGAGCTTGTGGCTACCTGCGGTGTGGCAGACAACTGGCAGCGGGTTTCCTTGGCCATGCGTACTCTGCTAGAGAGCGTGACCCTGGCGCATCTGGCTGATACAGCGCCGATTAAGCTGCCAGTACAACTGCCTATTCAAACGATCAGCCTGTCGGCGGCGTCGGCCTAACGGCGGCGCGAGTACAGCAGGCCTAATTTATTATTTAAAGGCGATGACCTCGCCACCCAACTGCCCGGAGGGTATCACCATGGCAAGCGAAGAAATGGAACAGTTGGTTCGTCGCGAATACAAAGATGGCTTTGTAACCGATATTGAGAGCGACACCCTGCCACCTGGCCTGGATGAAAACACCATCGCCTTTATCTCCAAAAAGAAGGGCGAGCCGGAGTGGATGCTGGAGTGGCGTCTGGATGCCTACCGCCAGTGGCTGAAGATGGAAGCCCCTTCCTGGGCGCATCTAGACTATCCGCCGATTGATTACCAATCGATCTCCTATTTCAGTGCGCCGAAACGCCCGGAAGACCGCCCGCAAAGCCTGGATGAAGTGGATCCCAAACTGCTGGAAACCTATGAGAAACTGGGTATTCCGTTGCACGAACGCGCCGCGCTGGCAGGTGTTGCCGTCGATGCGGTGTTTGACTCCGTTTCGGTCGCCACCACCTTCAAAAAGCAGCTTGGCGAAGCAGGGGTTATTTTCTGCTCTATCTCTGAAGCTATCCGTGACTACCCAGAGCTGATCAAGCAGTATTTGGGCACCGTGGTTCCCGTGGCGGACAACTACTTTGCGGCGCTGAACTCAGCGGTGTTTACCGATGGCTCCTTTGTGTTTGTGCCAGAAGGCGTGACTTGCCCGATGGAGCTGTCTACGTACTTCCGCATTAACGCGGCCAACACTGGCCAGTTTGAGCGCACGCTGATTATTTGCGAAAGCCGTGCCCAGGTCTCTTACCTGGAAGGCTGTACGGCTCCAATGCGCGATGAGAACCAGCTGCACGCCGCGGTGGTCGAGCTTGTCGCTCTGGACGACGCCTATATCAAATACTCCACCGTGCAGAACTGGTACCCCGGTGATGAAAATGGCGTAGGCGGTATCTATAACTTCGTCACCAAGCGCGGTGACTGCCGTGGTGACCGTTCACGGATTAGCTGGACGCAGGTAGAAACCGGCTCGGCGATTACCTGGAAATACCCCTCCTGCGTACTGCGCGGCAAAGACAGCATAGGCGAGTTCTACTCTGTCGCGGTCACGAACGGCCGTCAGCAGGCCGATACCGGCACCAAAATGATTCACATCGGTGAAGGCACGCGTTCCTATATCGTGGCTAAAGGTATCTCAGCGGGCAGGAGTGACCAATCCTATCGCGGCCTGGTGAAAATTGGCCCGCGGGCCAAAGGGGCGCGTAACTTTACCCAGTGTGACTCTCTGCTGATTGGCGATAAGTGCGGCGCGCACACTTTTCCTTATCAGGAAATTGGCAATAGTACCGCGACCATTGAGCACGAAGCGACCACCTCGAAAATCGGTGAAGACCAGCTGTTCTACTGCCAGAGCCGCGGTATTTCTGAAGAAGACGCGGTCAGCATGATCGTTAACGGTTTCTGCAAGGATGTCTTCCAGGAACTGCCGATGGAGTTTGCCGTTGAAGCCGAAGCACTGCTCAACGTCACCCTGGAAGGCGCGGTAGGTTAATCGCTGGTTGTCCAGTTCACCCAATTTTATCAGTGTCGCCGTGGCGACTCGCCAGAATCAGAAGGTATTCAATATGTTGCAAGTGAAAGATTTACACGTCACCGTCGAAGGCAATGAAATCCTCAAAGGCCTCACCCTGACCATCAATGCGGGTGAAGTGCACGCCATCATGGGGCCGAACGGCGCGGGTAAATCGACGCTATCCGCGGTGATTGCCGGTAAAGATGGCTATGAAGTCACCCAGGGCACGGTTACCTTCGATGGCAAGGATGTGCTCGAAATGGAAATTGAAGAGCGCGCCCAGGCTGGCTTGCTGTTGGGTTTCCAGTACCCGGTCGAGATTCCAGGGGTTAAAAACATTTACCTGCTGAAGTCTGCGCTTAATGCCCAGCGCGTAGCCCGCGGCGAAGGCGAAATGCCGGCGCCAGAGTTTATGAAGCTGGTGAAAGAGAAGCTTGGTTACATGAAAATGGACGCTAGCTTCCTACAGCGTGCCGTGAACGAAGGCTTCTCTGGCGGTGAGAAAAAACGCAACGAGATCCTGCAAATGCTGGTGCTTCAGCCGAAGCTTGCGATGCTCGATGAGATCGATTCCGGCCTGGATATCGACGCCATGAAAGTGGTCGCCGATGGTGTCAACAGCCTGCGCGCTGAAGACCGCGCCATTCTACTGGTCACCCACTACCAGCGTCTGCTGGATTACATCGTGCCAGACCAGGTTCACGTCTTGGTCGATGGCCGTATTGTCAAAACCGGTGATGCCGAGCTGGCCAAACAGCTGGAAGCCAATGGGTACGAAGGTATCGAGGAGTCTGTGGCATGAGCGATACGCAAACCTTTTTAGACACGCTGAAGGCGCGCAGCTCGAACTACACAGCGGAACCGACCTGGATTGCTGCTCGTCGCCAGGCGGGTGCTGCACGTTTTGAGGCGCTGGGTTTTCCTACGCGTCGCGATGAAGAGTGGAAGTACACCGACGTACGTTCGATTGCCCAGGGCAACTTTGCGATAGCTGACAACGCTGAGTTCTCTCCGGCCACCGCTGCGGCGCTAACGCTGCCGATTGATGCCTACCGGCTGACCTTCGTGGATGGTGTTTTCTCATCGGCGCTCTCTGATTTGGATTCACTGCCGTCAAGCGTTCAGGTGTTACCGCTTTCCAAGGCGCTCGCAGAGAACCATGAAGCCGTGGGTGGCCCGCTTGGGCGCTTAATCGGGGTGGATTTTTCGCCCTTTGCTGCCTTAAACACGGCGTTTATGGAAGAGGGCGCAGTGGTTCGCATTGCACCGGGAACAGTGGTTGAGAAACCCATCCTGTTGCAGTTTTTGTCCCGTGCTGGTCAGCCGGTAATGTGCCACCCGCGGGTGCTAGTGGAAGCGGGAGGCCGCAGTGAGGCCACGCTGATCGAGCATTACACCGGCGAAAGCGAAGCGGCTAACTTCACCAATGTGGTTGGCGAGCTGATGCTTGACCGTGGCGCGATCCTGGCCCACTACAAGCTGCAAGAAGCGCCGCTGGGTGATTTGCACGTGGCGAGCATTCACGTAGAGCAGGGCCGCGATACGCGCTATACCTCCTATAACCTGAGCCTGGGCGGTGCGCTGGTGCGCAACGATCTGATCAGTGACTTGAACGGCCAGGGCGCTGAAACCAACTTCCTGGGTCTGTTCTTTGGTCAGGGTCGCCAACACGTCGACAACCATACCAAGGTCAACCACAATGCGCCGCTGACGTTCTCCAATGAGAACTACAAGGGCATTCTGGATGATCGCGCCCACGGGGTGTTTAACGGCAAGGTCTACGTCAAGCGCGATAGCCAGAAGATCGAAGGTTTTCAGAGTAACCAAAACCTACTGCTATCGGATCGTGCCCACATTGATGCCAAGCCTGAGCTTGAAATCTACGCCGATGACGTTAAGTGCTCACACGGCACGACTACAGGCCAGCTAGACGAAGAGGCGATTTATGCGCTGCGTACCCGCGGTATCGATGAAGCCACCGCTCGCGGTCTGCTAACGCTCGCTTTCGCTGGCGAGGTGTTGGACAAAGTCACCCTGGATGCGATTGCCGAGCGCGTTGAGTTAGCGGTCGCCGGTAAGCTGCCAGAGCGCTTCAACCTTGCCGGGCTTGTCGAAGCGGCGGTTTCACTTAACGACTAGCGCCACTACCCAATCAGGAGCGTCTGATGCCACATTCCGTTATTGAGCCAACGTCTAGCCCTTCTCAAACAGGCACTGTGCAAACAAGCCCTGCGCAAGCGACCTTTGATGTTATGCGCCTGCGCCAGGACTTTCCGGTGCTGGCCCGTGAGGTGCACGGCAAGCCGCTGATCTATTTAGATAATGCGGCCACTAGCCAAACGCCTCAGCAGGTGATTGACGTGTTTAGCGATTACTACTCGCGCTATAATGCCAATATTCACCGCGGGCTGCATACTCTCGCCGATGAGGCGACGGCGGCGTTTGAAGGCACGCGCCACTGGGTTAAGGCGTTCCTTAATGCGGAAGATGCGCGTCAGATCATCTTTACCCGTGGCACCACGGAAGCGATTAATCTGGTCGTGCATAGCTGGGGGCGTGCAAATCTTGCGCCTGGCGATGAGGTGTTGATTTCGATGTTGGAGCACCACTCCAATATTGTTCCCTGGCAGCTGTTGGCCGCCGAGATTGGTTTTACCATTAAGGTGATTCCCGTTGAGGCCAACGGCGCGCTGGATATGGCTACCTATCGCTCGCTGCTGAGTGAGCGCACTAAGCTGGTGGCGGTGAACCATGTCTCTAATGCCCTGGGAACCATTAACCCGGTGCAAGAGATGGCAACCCTTGCCCATCAGCAGGGTGCGCTGATTCTGATTGATGGTGCTCAGGCAGCACCTCACCAAGTGGTCGATGTGCAGGCAATCGATGCTGACTTCTATGCCTTCTCTGGCCACAAAGTGTATGGGCCGACAGGCGTTGGCGTGCTCTACGGCAAGCAGGCGCTGCTTGAAGCGATGCCGCCCTGGCAGGGGGGCGGGGAGATGATCAGCACGGTCTCCTTTGATGTGGGTACCACTTTTGCCGCTATTCCGCATAAGTTTGAAGCGGGCACGCCCGCTGTTGCGGAGGTCATTGCCCTGGGTCGAGCGCTTGAGTGGATGGAGAGCATTGGCATAGATGCCATCGGCGCCTGGGAAGGCCAACTGCTCGATCACGCTACCCAGGCGGTCGGTCAAATCGATGGTCTACGTATTTTAGGCACTGCGCCGGATAAAGCGGCCGTTCTTTCCTTTATTGTGGAAGGGGCGCATTCGCAAGATATCGGCCTGCTGATCGATCAGCTCGGCGTCGCTATTCGTACCGGCCACCATTGCGCACAGCCCTTGTTGCATCATTTTGGGGTCGACGCGACGTGCCGTGCTTCATTTGCGGCGTATAATACCCTCGATGAAGTGGATCGCTTTGTAGAAGCACTCCAACGTGTCATTGGTATGGTGCGTTAAGGTCGATTCTTTAGGAATCGTCATTTAAGGACAGTTATGGATCTTGAGCAAGTTGCCAGCCTCGAACGTGGCCAACAGTTACCGCTCCAGCGCGATGTGGAAGCCATTGCCATTCCGTTTGGCAGTACGGAAACACTGGCTGAAGATAGCGTTGTTAGCGTTATGCAGGCGAAAGGCAGTACGGTAAGCGTCGGTTTTGAGGGGCGCCTCTATTTGATTGAGGGGCAAAACCTGGATGCCCTGGGGCTTGAGTCGCTCCCGCGTCCTACGCTGCCCGAAACGGCTACCGAGGAAGAGATTGAGCAGTTCGTGTGGGATCAACTGCGCACCTGCTTTGACCCGGAGATACCGGTCAATATCGTTGACTTAGGGCTTGTCTACGGCTGCCGTATCGAGCGCCTTATCAGTGGTGAGCGTATGGTAACTATCCGCATGACGCTGACCGCCCCTGGGTGTGGGATGGGCGATGTAATCGCGGCGGATGCGCGCAATAAGATCCTCGGTGCGCCGCAGATCAGCAAGGTTCACACCGAAATAGTCTTCAGCCCGCCCTGGAGCCGTGACATGATGAGTGACGAGGCCAAGCTTGAACTCGGCATGTTCTAACCCCGGCTGGGGAGCTGGATGCATAACCTTTTGTTGAAATGGCTAAAGCGTTTATTAATGTCGCTAGGAGCACTGTCGCTGCTGGCGACATTGCTGTTTATAGGCGGCAATTTTTGGGTGCTCGCGACGACCGCCGCTTACATTGAGCGTCAGCCGCAGCAGTGTCGTCCAGCAGGGGTGGGGATTGTCTTCGGTACGTCTCACTGGACGCGTAGTGGGGTGAGAAACCCGCACTTCCATGCGCGCATGCGAACCGCTGCTACTTTAATTGAGCAGGCTCAGGTCGAGCATCTTTTGCTCTCTGGGGATAATCGTACCCAGGCGTATAACGAGCCGCGCGCAATGTGGCGCGAGCTGTATCGACGCGGTGTCGCGTCTGAACAGCTGACCATGGATTTTGCTGGTTTTAGCACCTACGACACGCTAGCGCGTGCCCGAGACGTTTTTCAGCTGGATAAAGCCCTGCTGATCACCCAGAGCTGGCATCTTCCCCGCGCGGTATTTATTGGTCGTGCGCTAGGTATCGATGTCACTGGCTGTGTGGCGGATGATCCTACCGTAGCAGTGGGGTGGCGTTTAAAGCTGCGCGAGTGGGCAGCACGCGTAGCCACCCTGGGTGATCTCTATGTATGGGGGAGGGAGCCCTATTTTCTCGGTACGCCTGAGCCCATCGAATTACCCAGGCGGACGCCCATAGACCTTATTCTGCCATCACTAAACGAGCGCTTTAGCCCTCCATAGCTCTTTTATTAGCCCTTGCCATAGATAGTTTCAAGCCCCTAGCAGCGTGTCTATAGGGCGTTAGCGGTGGGTTTTGCGCTTTTGCAGCGCATACAGCTCGCGGATAAGCTTACGGCACCCCTGCATGCACTCTTCTACCACCGGTTCAATCGGATCGGGTAACGGGTGGGTATACAGCGAGGAGAGCGCCTGCATTAATACACGCTCTTGCTCCAATAGCTCATTGATGAGTACTTGGCTATCGTTGCCGACAAAGCTTTTTAGACGGCTCCACAGCCATAAAAAATCATCGCGCTCAACGTCTGCATCCCGGGGCAGCATTTTTAAATGCGCACGGGCCAGATCCTGCAGCTGGCGCATCTGCTTGAGCCGCGCAGCATAATGCGGCTTTAAAGCGTCACGCAGCGACGGGCGCAGGCGTTCAATATTGTCTTGGAAATAATCAATGCTATCGGCCAGCGCTTCCAATACGCTGTCCATCGCCACTTGGCGATTATCGAGAAACATGAGCGTCTACCTCCTTCGGTGACGCAGATTGTGGGGGTGACAGCGACTATTTGCCACCCCCGAAACGGATTATTTTAATATTTTGCCTTAGCCTTTAGGCTTGGGCGGTGCTTTACGGGCTGGTGAAGCGTTTCTTTCAATGTGCTCAATGATCATTCCCGCAATATCTTTGCCGGTGGCGTTCTCAATGCCCTGCAAACCAGGCGAAGAGTTAACCTCCATAATCACCGGGCCGTGATTGGAGCGTAGCAAATCGACACCGGCAACGCGCAGGCCCATGGCTTTGGCTGCACGGATCGCCGTTGAACGTTCTTCAGGGGTGATGCGGATCACGGTGGCGGTGCCGCCGCGGTGTAGATTCGAGCGAAACTCACCGTCCGCCGCCTGGCGCTTCATTGAAGCGACCACTTTATCGCCAATCACGAAGCAGCGAATATCGGCGCCACGCGCCTCTTTGATGTACTCCTGCACCATGATATTGGCTTTCATGCCCATGAACGCTTGAATGACGGATTCAGCGGCCTGATTGGTTTCCGCCAATACCACACCAATCCCCTGGGTGCCTTCGAGCAGCTTAATGACCAGCGGCGCACCTTTGACCATGGTGATCAGGTCGGGAATGTCATCGGGGGAGTGGGCAAAGCCGGTAATTGGCAGCCCCAACCCCTTACGCGACAGCAGTTGCAGTGAGCGTAATTTATCCCGCGAACGGGTAATCGAGACGTTATCGTTGATAACGTAGGTGCCCATCATTTCAAACTGGCGCAGCACCGCACAGCCGTAAAAGGTGACCGATGAACCAATGCGCGGGATCACCGCATCGAAAGGCTCAATCTCTTGGCCTTTATAGTGGATCGAAGGGTGGTGCGAGGTAATGCTCATATAGCAACGCAGCGTGTCCACCACGCGGGCGGTATGCCCACGCTGCTCTGCGGCTTCAACCAGGCGGCGGGTAGAGTACAAATTGCGATTGCGTGACAGCAGAGCGATATGCATGTAGGAGACTCCGAGCTGAGATTGAAGCGACTAATAAGGGGTTAAGGCTCACCGTGCAAGAATGCGGCACCGGGGGCCACCAGGAGGCGGCGCATGGCGCTACGGCCTAGTAGCATCGGGTGGCGCATATTGCTGCGGTCAGTAAGGGTCAGTTCAATGGGGAAATTCAAGTCGCCCATCTGCATCGGGGTACGTATAACATAGCGCCACTCGCTATGACCGTTGGAACTGGTGACCCGGCGTCGATCATGCAGGTGCAATCGGAAGCGATGCGCTGGCGTGTCTGGCCCTCCGCTATGGGTGATAAAGCTAACCCACAGTTGACCATGGTCATCTTCATCGGTCTCTATCTCTTCTGCATGCAGAGCAGATGTTCGCGCGCCAGTGTCAGCTTTACAGCATAGGTGAAGCCCTAGTTCAGGTAGCGTCACCATCTCGCGGCGGCCAATGACCGCTTTGGCCTGATAGGGTAATTCCTTCACGGCTCACTCCTTGCAATTAAAAGTGACATCGGATCAAGCGTTCCTCTGTGACATCATCAGTGTCAAACGGCGTTGGGTTGCGGAGCCAGCAGGCGCATCCCGCAGTGCCATCATGACCGGTAAGCGTAGTCGTGGTATTAACGCAATATCACGCACTACGGCGGCAAAATCGCTACGCTCATCTTCTGCTAAGCGTTGCAGAAAAAGTGGCAGGCGCTGCGCGTCTTCAAGATAGCCCCAGCCGCGCCCGGCTATTGCCGCGAGCACATCCGGCCCACAGGCCGCTGAGTTGTTAAGTAAGGCCGTGTACCAATTACCCACCTCTGATGCATCCGTATTGCCCACTGCGCGCAGACAGGCACACAGCGTTTCGATGTCGCCCGCTTGTGCAGCGGCTTCGCCACGACGCTGCAGTGCCGCGACTAACGCCTGTGGCAATGGCTGGTGCTCTAAACAGTAGCACAAGGAGTGGATAACGGCGGTAGGCAGTTCAGGCAACCGCTGCGCGAGCGATTCAGCGTCAAGTGTTTCCATTCTCACGACGTAATCGGCAATCCCTTGTAACCCCAATGCCTGCCAATCGATCGCTTGCTGGCCGCTCAAGTAGGCATCAACCGGCTCAAAATGCTGGCTGGCGGGTAGCCCACGCGCATGGGTGGCGCGTGCATTGAGCATGGCTTGGAAGGTGACGTTAGGCGTGAAGGCGAGGGGATTATCCTTCATTAAGTGATCCACGTCCGCTGTTTCTTCACGACCCACGTTAGAAACCGCGCGCCCCAGTGTTTCCAGCAGCCGGTTTAAAAACGCATCGCGCTGGGCGGGGGCAATCATTCCCTGCTCGTCCAGTGGCAAGGCTAAGAACCAAATAGCCGGTTCGGGCATATCGCCAAGGCGAAACACAATGGCTAAGCGCGCTTGGCCTTGCCAGGGTTCTGGCCAGGCCATTTCGCCACCTTCAAAGGCGGCAAGTGACTCCCGCGGGCAGGAGACGACATGGCGCCCCATATGGTAAAGGGAAACCTCGCCACCGCTGCGGGTAAAAAACTCATCAAGGGTTTGAATTGGTTGCATGACATCCTTCCGCGTTGCAAGCCTGCACTCTACCTTGCTGATGTGACACTGTCAGCCGCAGAGACTGATAAAACATGGTGTTAATGACAGTGCCTTAAGGCATTAGCATTAATGACAATGCGGTTAAAAATTAATCAACTGTGCGAAAGCCCCATGAGAGCAAGCGTTGCGACACCTTTCCATAGTTTATCCACAGGCTCGTGCAGGTTTTCTGTGAGTCTATGGATAACTTCCCGCAAGCGTTGATAGGTGGCAAGGCACTCGCTGAGTGGGGATAATGGGCAGACGACACACTTTTCATTTTCCGAGGTAGTGACACACGTCTTTATGAGTACTTATCAACCGCTGCAGACAGCACTTCTAGAGCTTGAGGCGTCGATGAAAGCCGCCGATCTATGGCGCATGCCAACACCCGATGCAGAGGCGTTTGCCAGCCAGCAGCCATTTTGCATCGACACGATGTCGCTGCCTCAATGGGTACGCTTTGTGTTTATTGCCCGCTTGAACGCTTTGATGGATGCCCGTGCAGCCATGCCCGCAAAGTGCGAGGTGGCTCCCGCCGTGGCGGCCTATTTACAGCAGGAGAAAACACCCGCCCACCACCAGCTGCTCATCGTGCGGGCGGTAGAGAAGGTCGACCAGATCGTCACTGAAAGCGCTTAAAGCGGCATGCTACTAAACGCACAAAGCCCACCGTGAGGCAGGCTTTGTGGATAACATCCGCTAGCGGTTTTGCAAGTGGCTT
Source organism: Vreelandella titanicae (assembly GCF_014697095.1). Lineage (NCBI taxonomy): Bacteria > Pseudomonadati > Pseudomonadota > Gammaproteobacteria > Oceanospirillales > Halomonadaceae > Vreelandella > Vreelandella titanicae. The sequence goes on from NZ_CP059082.1 coordinate 3,117,940, forward strand.
AGAAGCGGTAACTGAGGCCTGCCATGACCACGAGAGGATCGATCTCAACGGTACCTGCCGCCGCACCGTTAACGCTCGCATCGGTATCGATATCGATGTACCAAGCAGCGGCGTTCAGCGCCCAATGGTCATCAACTAATAGATCAACACCTACCTGGCCTGCCGCTCCCCAGGAGTCATCCAGGTCTAAATCACCAATCGTCAGCTCCTCATCGGAGAAAAAGGTGTAGTTAATACCGGCGCCGACATAGGGCTGTACGCGTGACTGAGTGCCGCCCAGCGGGTAGTACTGCAGTGTTAGGGTCGGCGGCAGGTGCTTGGTTGAGGCAATGTTATCGCCGTTTAAATGGATGTCGTGTTCAAACGGCAGCGCCGCCAGTAGTTCCACGCCGACTTTATCGTGGAAGCGATAGCCCAAGGTGAACGCGAAATCGGTTTTATCCTGTACATCCACTGATAGCGCACCGTTGGCCAGTGAGCCGTTGTCGCTGGTGGGGGCGACTTTGGCCACACCCACGCGGGTGAAGAAATCGCCAGCGCCGTAGGCGAATGCCTGGCTGCTGGTCATCATTGCCGCAGCGGCAACAGTGGTGACGAATAATGTAGGCAGGGCGGCTTTACGCATGGGATCACTCCAGGTGTTAACGCAGATAGTAAGATTAGACGGCTTTCCGATAGCCGCTTAACGATGAAACCAGTGTAACGAGACCCAGGGAGTGGATTATTGATCCAGGGCAAGAGTTATTAGACATGGGGGGGTTAGGGGGAGGGGCGGCTGGAGAGACCTAATTCAGAAGCGGGCTGCTAGCCATTTGGCTTGCCCATTTGTATGGATGCATGCGCAGTGATATGAAGTATTTTTAGTCTGTAATGCGTGTTTTTCTGATACGCTCAGCAAGAGGTATGATCAAATATTGCCAGAATATTGTTTATAAAAATAAATTAAAACAGCGAGTTGTAAAACATCTGCTCGTGTTTATAGGCAATGCGAAAAGATGGTCAGGAATGAGCATGCGCATTTTTCTAGCGAGCATTTGAATGGGAGTTGGTAATTTGCCCATTACTATTAACACATTGGAGTTTTTTTATGGTGTTACGCTTTCTAGGAAAATACGTATGCGCAGAAATAAACTGCTATGCAATACGAGGCAAGAAATGAAGAAAGGAGTGTTGACATTTTTCTGCGGGAAAATGGGGGCAGGGAAAACTACAAAGTCTCTTGAAGTTTCCCAAGAACGAAACGCCGTACTGCTTTCAGAAGACGAGTGGCTTGCGTCGGTTTATCCCGATAGCATTAAGACACTGGAAGATTACGTAAAATATGCTGGACGGCTCAAGCCTCAAATGAAGAAGCTGGCTCAGTCGATCTTGGCGTCAGGCACTAATGTGGTAATGGACTTTCCTGCAAATACGATTCCGCAACGAAAATGGCTTAGAAGTGTCTTTTCAGAGATTCAGGCTCCCCATGAGCTAATTTACATTGACCAGCCAAATGATACCTGCTTAGAGCAGATAGCCAAAAGGCGTGCAGAACAACCGCAGAGAGCGGCAACGGATACTGAAGAGATGTTTGAGCAGATTACAAAGTACTTTGTTGCGCCCACACCTGATGAAGGGTTTAACATAACTGTAATTTCGGCAAATGGATAATAGCCGCAGGTACAGCGACTGCTTGTACGTTGCGGCTGCGCCTTTATTACAAAGCCGCGCACGTTGCAGCGTTATGTCATTTTGGTGAATTATGAAACTTGATTTGTTCGTACTACGGTGCAGCGATTTGCGGGCCAGCAAGCAGTTCTATGAGCAGCTCGGTTTCAGCTTCGTGGAAGAGCAGCATGGCTGTGGGCCAGTGCATTACTCGTCAGAAAATGCGGGGTTTGTATTCGAGTTGTATCCATTGGTTAGCAGCGAATCAGTAGACAACACGCGACTAGGATTTTCAGTGGAAGGTCTGGGCAATATCATCCCTGACTTAGAATTAGTGGACCAGTATAAGTTTGGCGGAAAGCATGTTTATGTCGTCCAAGATCCTGATGGCAGAAAGGTTGAGCTTAGTGAGCAGAAACCATAACAAGCGGCATCACGGTGAGCGCTTTTCCGCTGCTCCAAAGCGCAGCTTGTACCGGGAGTTATAACGTCATTGCTACCGTTTGAGATCGTGGTAGAAATTTTCGTGTGAGCCCAAGACCATCAGTTCAAGGACAAGAGCACCATCATCAAAACTGTAGCCGAGCAGAGTCAGTTGCTCGTTCATTTTGAACTGATGGACTCTAGCGCAAACGCTAAGAAGCTTGTTGCCGCCTGAAACAGCCCATTTAGGCCGTGCACCGGATGCCAACCCCTTCGCTGCGTTTGCCCACGCTGATGGCTGTCTTGAGCTGCTTTAAAGAGGAATAATTGCAATGAGCAACAGTATTGAAAACTCAGACCAGTTGGCTGAGGCCAACCAAAAAATTGTTTCAGAAGGTCAGGTTCTTCCTTCTGTTCGACTTAAAGATGGTAGCAAGGTACAGACGGGCACTGTCGCAACCATGCTCCACAACATTAATCTATACAATTCAGGCGAGCGCGGGCAAGTAGAGAAAGAGCTTGAGCTGGCGGTGCCGACACTGATCAAGGTAGGACTGTTTGAACTATTTGCGCCTGATGATTGGATAAACGGCTCTAATCCTGGGCGTCGTTTCGTAGGCGAGCTTGCAAAAGGCTACTTGTCAGAAGCAAGAGGCTAAAGCAATGTACGCAACAAGCTTGGGATTAAGGCGTTACGTGGAGAGAAGGTGTTGAACCATAGCGAACACTCGTCTTTTAGAGAAAAGCTCGTTGAGCATCTTTTCATTGGCGAACTGCTAAAGCTTTCCTGGAAGGAATTTGGCTGCACGCTAGAGGTGGCGAGTCCAGAAGTTGATAACGCTGGCTATGATCTAATAGCGGAAGATAATGGGGTCGTGAGGCATATACAGCTTAAAGCTTCATACGTTGGCGGCAAAACAGCCAGCCAGAAAGTTCATACGAGGCTTTCCGAAAAGCCCTCTGGGTGTGTTATTTGGATTTATTTCAACGAAGATACCTTGGAGCTGGGGCCATTCCTCTTCTTTGGCTCTCTTCCAGGCGAGAAATTGCCTAGCCTTGACGGGCTTAAGGTTGCAAAACATACCAAGGGCGACCAGGGCGGATTTAAAGCCGAACGCCCTAATATAAGGGTTTTGCCAAAAGGTTGGTTTAAAAATTTCAGTTCTATCGATGAGGTCTATGAGGCCTTATTTGGGGCAACATGTTACAAGGCCGCTACCACGAAACCGGGAGAAAAGGCTCAATGAGTATCAGGGCCATACACGCGAAAGACGTATTCTGACGATGTTATGCGCAACGTTCGTCTTGACGTACGTACCCAAAGGCGTACATTGTTAGAAAATTGAATGAGCAAGAGGGCGTCATGACCGGAATCACAGCAACTGAGGCGCGCAGCAATCTTTATCGGTTGATCGACGAAACTGCCGAGTCTCACCAGCCCATCGTCATCATGGGCAAGCGGAACAAAGCTGTCTTGGTATCCGAGGAAGACTGGTCGGCGATTCAGGAAACACTTTACCTGCTCTCCGTGCCAGGTATGCGGGAGTCTATTCGTGAGGGGATGAACACCCCCCTAGATGAATGCGGTGAGGAGCTGGACTGGTGACATGGAAGTTGGTTTACACCAAACAAGCCCAAAAAGATGCGAAGAAACTGGCCTCCAGCGGCCTCAAGCCAAAAGCCCAGGATTTACTGGTACTGATTGCAGAAGACCCCTACCGTAAGCCGCCTCCGTTTGAGAAGCTCATTGGTGATCTTGCTGGCGCCTACTCACGCCGGATCAATATCCAGCATCGCCTAGTCTACCAAGTGCTTGAGGACGAGCGAGTGGTAAAAGTTCTTCGGCTCTGGAGCCACTACGAATAATGCATCACCAGCCGCTATTGCCAAAAAAACCGTTCGTTAGATAAAAAAAGCCACTAACGAGTAGTGGCTAACTATTGATTACTGAGACAGTCTGGGAGGAGGGCGAGCGAGCTCAATGAGTCGCTCGCCTCCTAAGCACCGATCCCTAAGCGCCTACCATTTAGCGCCGACCTATTCAGCCGTTGCCAGCAGGCTGGCGTTGCCACCCGCCGCGGTTGTGTCTATGCACAGATGGCGTTCCACCACGTAGCGATCCGGCGAGATGGTCTGGGTCTCGAGCGATACGATGGCACCGTCGCGCTTGGCCAGCGCCATCCGCAGTTCACGAGTCCAGTCGCTGGCGCCAGCGGCGGCGACCGCTGCAATGCCTTTGACTTCGCTCAGTGTCTCGGCTGAAACGCTTCTATCAAGCCCAGCCACCGGTGCGCCGGCATCGGTCAGTGGCTTCACGGCTTGCTCGGCACCTGATGCGACTACGACAGCGGCACAGCCCGCGCCTAGGGCCTGTGCTGCTTGAGCAACAGCGATATCCAGCGTCGGCCCTAGGCACAGAACCACTCCCTTGGGGTACATTGCCAGGCGGTTGCTTTCACCTGTCGGTCCCGGCAGTGTCTGTGGAGTCATGTCCAACGCTGCTGTTTCGGCAAGTGCCTTGCGGATCACGCCGCCTTTGCCGGAGAGCGCCTTGCGCAGTACCTCGATGCGATTGGGTCGTACCGCCCAGTTACGCGCATCCAGCCCGTCTATGGTCGATTGGAGATCGCCGAGTGATACGGCTTTTCCCTCCGGCGTCTCGTGGCGCTCGGCGTCAGCGGTGCGGCGGAAGCGATTGACGTAGAGCGGGCCGCCAGCCTTAGGCCCGGTACCTGAGAGGCCCTCGCCGCCGAACGGCTGAGAGCCAACGATGGCACCGATCTGGTTACGGTTGACGTAGACGTTGCCGACATGGATGCGCTCGACGATCTGCTGCACGCGGTCGTCGATGCGGGTATGCAGGCCGAAGGTCAGCCCGTAGCCCTTGCCATTGATGTCGTCGACGACCTTGTCGATATCCCGCGCCTTGAAGGTGGCCACGTGCAGCACCGGACCGAAGATTTCACGTTCGAGATCTTCAATGCCTCCAACCTCGATCACCGCCGGGGTGACAAAGGTACCGGTGTCCGGTGCAGACAGTTTCTTCAGCACTTTGCCAGCTTTCTCATTCGACGCCACGTAGTCGCTGATTTCCTGTTGGGCATCGGCGTCGATCACTGGCGAGACGTCGGTATCGGTGTTCCAGGGGTCGCCAATGGTGAGCGCGTCCATGGCGCCATAGAGCATGTTGAGCAACCGGTCGCGGGCCTCTTCCTGGACATACAGCATGCGCAGTGCCGAACAGCGCTGGCCAGCCGACTGGAAGGAGGAGATCAGGATATCGCGCACCGCTTGCTCGGTCAGCGCCGTGGAGTCCACGATCATGGAGTTCAGACCACCGGTCTCGGCGATCAGTACGGCGTCGGGGCCTGCGTTGTCCGCCAGAGCCTTGTGGATGATCTGTGCCACCGGGGTCGAGCCGGTGAAGCAGACGCCAGCGATACGTGGATCGCTGGTTAGCGGGCCGCCCACCGTTGGGCCGTCGCCAGGAAGCAACTGTAGTGCCGCTTCCGGTAGGCCAGCCTCACGCATCAGCTCGACGGCGCGGGCGGCGATCAGGGGCGTCTGCTCGGCGGGCTTGGCGAGCACCGCGTTGCCAGCAACCAAGGCGGCAGCGATCTGGCCGGTGGTGATGGCCAGGGGAAAGTTCCACGGGCTGATGCAGACGAAGATGCCGCGGGCGCTGCCGGGCTCTTCCGCTTCCAGCCGCTCGCCCTCGTTGGCGTAATAACGCAGGAAATCCACCGCTTCGCGCACTTCGGCAATACCATCGAACATCATCTTGCCCGCTTCGCGGGTGGCGATCACGGTCAGCTCGGCAATGTGTTCCTCGTAGAGGTCGGCGGTGCGTCGGAGTACCGCGGCGCGTTCGGCGGCCGGGCGCGCCGACCACTCTTTGAAGCCTTGCTCGGCGGCGTCGAGGGCAGTGGCGACCTCTTCCGGGGTGGTTTCATGCACCTTGCCGATCACCCGAGAGCCGTCGGCGGGGGAGACGGCATCGCGCGCCGGGCCCTGGGGAGCGGGGCTGCCCACCAGCATGGGGCCTGCGGTCCAGGTGGCGTCGGCAAATGCTTCGCGGGCATTGAGCAGCGGCAAAATCGAAGCGGGTTCGTTGATGCGGTAGCCCTTGGAATTCTTGCGGTCGGGCTCAAACAGCTCGCTGGGCTGGCGGATCAACGGGCTTGAAACGTCGTTGCCGAGTTGCTTAAACCCTTCAATGGGATCTTTTGAGACCTCGCTGGGCGGAATCGAGCTATCCACCACCTGGTTGACGAACGAGGAGTTTGCGCCGTTCTCCAGCAGGCGGCGTACCAGATAGGCCAGCAGGTCGCGGTGCGCGCCGACCGGGGCGTAGATGCGACAGTGCGTGCCCTCTGACTCTTTAACGATGTGGTGCAGCGATTCGCCCATGCCATGCAGGCGCTGGAACTCGTAGCTGTCCTTATCGTCGCCCGCCATCTCCGCTACAGCGGCACAGGTATGAGCATTGTGGGTAGCGAACTGAGGATAAATACGGTCGCGCCGGTCGAGCAGCATTTGCGCGCAGGCCATGTAGCTGACATCGGTGTTGACCTTGCGGGTGAAGACCGGGAAGGTCTTCACCCCCATCTCCTGGGAGAGCTTGATCTCGGTATCCCAGTAGGCGCCCTTAACCAGCCGCACCATAATCTTGCGGTTAAACCGCTCGGCCAGCTCGTAGAGTGTCTCTATCATCGGCGCGGCGCGGCGCCCGTAGGCTTGCACGACCACCCCGAAGCCGTCCCATCCATCAAGACTGGGGTCGGCCATTAGAGCCTCAATCACGTCGAGGGAGAGATCCAACCGATCCTGTTCTTCGGCATCGATATTGAAACCGATATTGGCCTTGGCTGCCTGCTGCACTAGTTCCTTGGCGCGCGGTACCAGTTCTGCCATCACCGTGTCGCGGTGGGTGTATTCATAGCGCGGGTGCAGCGCCGAGAGCTTTACTGAGATGCCGGGGCTTCCGCGCACGTCGCCCTTGGCCTGCTCGGCAATCGCGGTGATCGCCTCTGAATAAGCTTGGTGATAGCGGACGGCATCTTCGTCGGTGCGTGCCGCTTCACCCAGCATATCGTAGGAGTAGGTATAGCCCTGTTTCTCCAGTTCGCGGGCATTCTTCATGCCTTCTTCGATGGTCTGGCCAAGCACGAACTGGCGGCCGAGAATCTTCATCGACTGGCCAACCGCCTTGCGTACCACCGGCTCGCCCATCCGGCGCACCAGGCCGCGCAGCGCTCGGGTCGGGCCCTTGGGGTCTTCTTCCAACACCTTACCGGTCAGCAGCAGTGCCCAGGTAGAGGCATTGACCATTGATGACGAGGACTTACCCAGGTGGGCGCCCCAGTCGGAGGGCTCGATCTTGTCGTGGATCAGGTCGTCGATGGTTTCTGCATCGGGCACGCGCAGTAGCGCTTCTGCCAGACACATCAGGCCAACGCCCTCAGTGGTCGAGAGCCCGTACTCGGCAAGGAACGCCTCCATCATCGAGGGCGACCTTTCCTTGCGCACACGCTCCACGTAGTTGGCGCCAACGGCGGCGACCTTCTTGCGGTCATCCTCCGACAGCTTGATACGCTCGACCAGCCCGTGCAGCACATCTGCCTCGTTGGCGTCGTAGTTGGTGCGAATGCGTGAGCGTAGATCACTCACGTCGCTATGCAGATGGTCGTTCATACAGGGTCTCTCCTTGCTAGCCGACACTAAGGCGTTGCTGCGTCGGTTAGGGTGTAGTCATACTTTTTGCAGTCAACACAAAATAACTAACCTAAAGAGGGCTCCCGCGGGAGCCCTCTTGATACGCTCAATGTGGCTGAGCGCTTACTTGCGTTCGATATGCTGATATTCACCGGCATCGTCAGTCGCATTGCTGACTACGATGATGGCGATGAAGGACGCGATGAAGCCAGGAATAATCTCGTACACGCCAGGACCACCCAGGAATTCACCGTTCCAGCCCAGTGAGATCCAGATCATAACGGTGAGAGCACCCACGACCATGCCTGCGATGGCGCCATTGCCATTGGTGCGTGACCACATCAACGACAAGATAATCAACGGGCCAAACGCGGCGCCGAAGCCTGCCCAAGCGTTACTGACCAGCCCCAGAACCTGGGAGTTTTCGTCAGAGGCAATAACCGCTGCCACAATACCCACAAGTACTACACAGACACGGCCTACGGCGACACACTGCGCTTCCGTTGCGTTCTTGTGCAGGAACAGGCGATAGAAGTCTTCGGTTAGTGACGAAGAGGCCACCAGAAGCTGGCTTGAAACGGTGCTCATAACCGCTGCAAGCAACGCCGCATAGAGGAAGCCGGTAATCAACGGATGGAACAGTAGGTCTGCCAGGATGATAAAGATCGTTTCCGGATCTTGGACATCAATACCGTTGCGGATCGCATAGGCCCGGCCGAAGATGCCCAAAGAAACGGCACCAATCAGCGAGATGAGCATCCAGCCCATGCCAATGTTGCGGGCAATGGGCACATCCTTGAGTGTGCGGATCGCCATGAAGCGCACAATGATGTGCGGCTGACCGAAATAACCCAGGCCCCAGGTCACAGCCGACAGCCACCCGATGAAGGTCAGCCCCGACGTCCAGGAAAGCAGGGTGGGATCGACTTCATTCAGGGTCTGTGTTGCCTGCGATAAGCCGCCGCCACCTTCGCCAAACAGCACCACCGCTGGCATGATCACCAACGCTAGCATCATGATGCAGCCTTGCACGAAGTCCGTCATGCTCACTGCCAGGAAGCCGCCGACAACCGTATAAATAAGCACCACGCCCAGGGTGATCATGACCCCCATGGCGTAGTTGCTCATATCGCCGAAGTTGTAAATGCCAGTAAACGCGCTTTCAAACAGCTTGCCGCCTGCCACTAGGCCTGACGCGGTATAGACTGCGAAAAAGATCACGATGACGACAGCGGAGACTGTCCGCAGTGACATTGACCGCGTTGGGAAGCGGTTTGCCAGGAAAGCCGGAATGGTGATCGCGTTGCCGTAGTGAACCGTCTGTTCACGTAGACGAGGGGCGACTAGAATCCAGTTGAATAACGCCCCCACGAGCAAACCAATACCGATCCACGCCGAGCCTAAACCCGAGACGAACATTGCACCGGGCAAGCCCAGCAGCAACCAGCCGCTCATATCTGACGCACCGGCCGACAGGGCCGCTACTTTTGGGCTGAGGGTACGACCACCCAGCATGTAATCTTCAGAGGAAGAGGTGGATTTGCGCATCGCATAAATACCGATGGCAACCATTAGCGCAAAGTACGCAATGAGACTGATCCAAACACCTATAGCCATGTAACTTCTCCAATTATTCAGGACGGAGCTAGCTCCGACAGGTTAGTGCGCATACCGAGAAGAGTACGGTAGTGGCGCAGTCTTGTTGTTGTTAGCCCCTTTTCATATCCATGTTATTGGCCCTGGTGAGCCCGCTATAGATGAAGACAGAAAGGTCTGTGGTGCCTTTGTATGTAACGATCCCTATATTATTTTCGACCATGAGATAGTTTCCTGTTCAGGAGTTCAGGTTAGTGATGTTGATGAGTAGCTCACTCATCGCCTAGCGCCAACAGCGACGCATTCCCGCCTAAGGCGGCGGTGTTATTCGTAATCGTTTTCTCGGTGACAAAGCGCTGCAGATAGTGAGGGCCACCGGCTTTTGGGCCAGTGCCTGAAAGGCCTTGACCACCAAACGGCTGCACGCCCACCACTGCACCGATGATATTACGGTTGATGTACACGTTACCCACGCGCATTTTCTGGGCGACTTCAGCGGCAAACGATTCGTTGCGGCTGTGCACGCCAAACGTCAGGCCGTAGTTGCGACCGTTGATGTCGTTGATGACCTTATCAAGCTGGCTAGATTTGTAGCGCACGATATGCAGGATTGGCCCGAACTGCTCGCGGGTCAGCGCATCGATGCTGTCGATAATGAAAGCGACGGGGGCCACGAAAGTACCCTCCTGGGTATGCTCAGCGGCCATTGGCGTTTCAGCGACAAGGCGATTTTCAGCCTTAAGTTTTTCGATATGCTCCAGCAGGCCTTTGCGGGCGTCTTCGTCGATGACAGGACCAACATCGGTTCCCAGTTCGCGGGGGTCGCCAATGTGTAGCTCGTTCATGGCGCCTTTGAGAATCTCGATCACTCGGTCGGCAACATCGTCTTGCAGATACAGTACGCGCAGTGCCGAACAGCGCTGGCCGGCGCTCTGGAAGGCTGACTGAACCACATCCACCACGACCTGCTCGGGCAGGGCAGTGGAGTCGACAATCATGGCGTTCATGCCGCCGGTTTCGGCGATTAACGTGGGCAGCGGGGCGTTCTCCCTTGCCGCCAGGGCGCGGTTGATAATTTGTGCGGTGTCAGTGCCACCCGTAAAGACCACGCCGGTAATCCGCGAGTCGGAGGTCAACACGCTGCCTACCGTCGGGCCATCGCCGGGCAGTAGCTGAACCACATCCCGGGGCATACCGGCTTCGTAGAGCAGCTCTATGACCCGGTGGGCAATAATGGAGGTCTGCTCCGCCGGTTTGGCCAGTACGGTGTTACCCGCCACTGCCGCGGCCACTACCTGGCCACAGAAAATTGCCACTGGAAAGTTCCAGGGGCTAATCGCCGCGAATACGCCTTTGCCGCCCATCATCAAGCGGTTGGATTCGCCGGTGGGGCCGGGCAGCACAATCGCTTCGCCAAAGTCCTCTTCTGCGCGCATGGCATAGAAGCGGCAGAAGTCGACGGCTTCTCTGATCTCATCGACGCCATCGGTAAGTAGCTTGCCACCTTCCCGGGAGCAGAGTGCCATTAGTTCCGCCATATGCTCTTCCATCAAATCGCCCAAGCGACGCACGATAGCGGCACGTTCAGCCACGGGCGTAGCATCCCAGCGGGGGAAGGCGGCCCAGGCAGCATCCAGGGCCTGGGTTGCCTGCTCTTTGCTGGTCCACTGCACGCTGCCCACAGTTTTGCGGCGGTCATAAGGGCTGGTGACGCTATGGGTATTAGCTGTGTCGTCTGCGACTTCAAAGGCCAGCAGCGGCTTGGCCGGGTACTGCTTGCCCATAAACGCGGCCATCTTCTCCATCAGCGGGTAGTAGTGGCTGCGAATGTTCAGGTTGACCCCGCGAGAGTTGCGTCGTTTAGGGCCGTAAATATCCTTGGGCAGTGGAATGTTCGCATTGGCCAGGTTTTTCTGCTGGCGCAGGGTCTCAATCGGGTGCTGACACAGTGACTTGACCGGTACATCCGGGTCGACCAACTGGTGAACAAACGATGAGTTGGCACCGTTCTCAAGCAGGCGACGAACCAGGTAGGGCAGCAGGTCTTTATGTGCTCCCACCGGGGCATAAATGCGGCAGTAGGTGCCTTTCGGTGCGCGCTCAAGCGCGGCGTCATAAAGGGCTTCACCCATGCCGTGTAGGCGTTGAAATTCGAATGGACGGCTGTCGCGGTTGGCGAACTCCAGGATCGTCGTCACCGTGTGAGCGTTGTGGGTCGCGAACTGAGGGAAAATACGCCCACGGGTATCGTTAGAAAGCAGGAACTGTGCACAGGCGAGGTAGGCAACATCGGTGCCCGCTTTACGGGTAAACACTGGGTAGCCGTCAACCCCGAGCTGCTGGGACTCTTTGATTTCAGTATCCCAATAGGCGCCTTTGACCAAGCGTAGCGGAATCTCATCCCCCTGCTGGTCGGCCAAACGATTGATGTAGTGCAGCACCGGCAGGGCGCGCTTGGAGTAAGCCTGGACGACCAAGCCAAAGTGCCCCCAGCCTTTGGCGGCTGCGCTTTCGTAAACCGCGCGGAAGACCTCTAGGGAAATCTCAAGGCGATCAACCTCTTCAGCGTCAATCGTAACGGCCACATCCAGCTCGCGCGCCTTGCTCACTAGCTTGATAATGGTGTCGACCAGCTCGGCTAGCACCTGCTCGCGGCGGCCAAACTCATAACGGGGGTGGAGCGCAGAGAGCTTGATGGAGACCGACGGCGCCGGGGTCTTATCGCTTAAGGTTTTGCAGGTTTTTCCCACTTGTTCGATCGCGCGTGCGTAGTCGTCAAAATAGCGCTGCGCGTCGTCCTGGGTGCGCGCAGCTTCACCCAGCATATCGTAAGAGTAGGTGTAGCCTTTATTGAACAGTGGCTTGGAGCGCTTGAGGGCTTCATTGATATCGCGGCCCAGCACAAACTGCTTGCCCATGATCTTCATCGCTTCGTACATGGCGCGGCGAATAACCGGCTCGCCCATGCGATTGACCATGCGATTAATAAAGCTGGCGGGCTGACCCTCTTTGGGGTGATCCATTTTCAGCACACGTCCAGTCATCAATAAGCCCCAGGTAGAGGCATTGACCATCCAGGATTCGCTCTTACCTAGGTGAGACTGCCAATCGGCGGGGCCGAGTTTGTCCTCGATCAAGGCGTCGGCGGTGGCTTTATCGGGGATGCGCAGCATAGCTTCCGCAAGGCACATCAGCATCAGGCCTTCATGGGTATCCAGGCTGTACTGCTGTAACAGTTCGTCGATGGTATCGACAGCCGTGTCCATCTTACGGACGTCCTCAACCAGCGCAGCGGTATTGGCTTCAATGCGGGCGAAATCTTCGCGGTTGGCATTCAGCACCTCGATCAGTTCACTGACGTAACTATTTTCGTCCACTAGGTAGTGGTCGCTAACGCGCGCCATGAGGGTGTCGAGATCGGTTTGCCAGATGGCAGGGTCACGCATGTGGTTGGCATTGAGCATTGAAGCCCCCGAAAGTCTGAACAGAACAAATGGGTAACAGGGCATTTCGCCCAAGCAAATAAGCGAATGTAGAGTGCAGCTACCTTTGGTGTATGTTGATTTCAGGGCAAAACGTGTCAATTCCGCGGCAAGAGTAGCCTTTATACGACTTTAGTAGAGTTTTTACTGGCCTGCTACTGACCCTAAAGCAGCGTTTGATGGGTTAATCGAGATCGGTGGTACATCTGTCTGGCGTAATTTCCGCGGCGATAATCCGTAACTGCGGCGAAATGCATGAGAGAGCGCGCTTTGGTTGGCAAAGCCGGTTTGAATCGCAATATCGGTGAGGGGCAAGCGGCTTTGCAGGATCAGTTGACGGGCCGCATGTAGACGTTGGCGCTTGACGTACTGCCAGGGCGAAAGCCCCGTTTGAGCGCGGAAGCAGTCGGAAAAATGCGCTTCGCTTAGACAAGCTAGCCGCGCTAAATCGGCGACGCGCAGGTCTTCGGCGAGATGTTGACGAATAAAGCGGTTAATACGCGTCAAATCCAAGCGCTGCTGCGTACTGTTGGCGGTAGTACCTAGGCGCGCTTTTAGTGAACCCAAAAGCGTGGCGGCTAAACGGTCTTGCTGAAAGGAGTTTGTCGATGTATCCAACCCTTGAGCAAGTTCGCTCTGCATAAACGCTAGGTAGTGGCGTAGTGCGTTATCCAGGCCAAAAAAGCGTGGGGCATCGAATAGTGCTACCAGTTCGCGGTTCTCACCGGTTAGCGCAGGGGCGTCTTCGGGAAGATCGAAAATTAACTGCCGGTTATGGCCGTAACCTGAGTAGTAGTGCTCGTGGTTAGCGGGCACGATACAGCCCGAGAATGCATTTACTCGCCCACCCAAGCCTTCAATTTCAAATTCTGAAGAGCCGCATAGCGTAATCACAATCTGATGAAAATCATGTGTGTGGTGATGTGTAGCGCTAGCTAGAGGTATTTGTCGAATGGTACTGGGCATGCAGTTCTCCTGAATTGCATTAGGTCTCCTGAACCGCAATACGCCTTCAAAACACAACAGCTACTGCTGGCGAAGGGCAGTGTGGGCGGATAAATGGTCGCGAAGGGCCTGAAGCTCTGCCTGTCCCTCTTGATTGAGCAACGGCTTGCCCTGGGCAACCATCCAGCGGCGGCCGTGCTGTTCCATCAGGTGTGCGGCACGGCGTCTGATGCCGTCCAAGTACTCGTTGTGCCGAATAGGGTAACCGATTATCGCGTTCCACTCGGTTTCGCTCACTTGGCTGCTGAGCGCTTTATCAAACAGCGCCAGTAAATCTTTAGGCTCAGTACGGTAACGTGGGGTGCTTGACGTCATCAGCACCAGCATTACCGCACCAATCACGAGTAAGCAGACTCCAAACACTAATAAATACAGCGCCATTCGCTCTGCTCCTGGGCGTCGTCCGTTAATAAATAGCTACGTTATTATACGCTTGGCGCCGCTAGGGTCGAAAATTTTACTTTTTTGCGAACTTTTACTTCATAGCGTGTCTGAGTATGTACAGGCAGCATCGCGATAGCAGTCGCTAAAGTTGTTGTCCTGGCTCTTTGTTTTGATCCCTTGCTTCCGCTACTTCTTGAGTAGCGGCTTTTTTTTGTCTAAAGCTCAACTGTTCTTCGACACCTGATTTGAAACCGTTAAGCACTCTGCTAGTGGCGACGTATAGCCAGCAGCGCTACCAGGATATCACGTCGTGTCACAATTCCTATTAGACGCTGCTGTTCCACTACTGGGTAGACTTTGGGTTTAGGGCCTAGCATCTCCTGGGCTAGGTCGGTAATGCTTTTATTGGGAGAGACGCTGAGCACTTCGTGGCGCATCATCTCTTTCACCAGGGGCGCTTCATCGTCATGATAAATGCTGTCCAGCACACGTCCCATGACATCCTGCTCCGAAATAAAGCCGATTAAACGATCACTCTCATCCACAACCGGTGCGCCAGGCAGGCGATGCAGTGCCAGCCCCTTGGCCAAGGTTGTTATCGAGGCGTTGGGTGAAACGCGGTAGCAATCACGGGACATGATATCGCGGACGATGCTAGGGGTTGCTCTATTCATGGTGGGCGCTCCTCGCTCATCGTATTCAGCGCTATGGCAAATCGGGTATCGCAAATTATGCGAACTGATAAGTCGTCGCTAAGTGCTAAAGTAGCTTCAACACTTTCACTGTAGGCGATTTAAGCCGCTGTGTTCTAACTGCAAGCCGTGTTTTTTCAACGCTATAAGTACTGAATTTTCTAAGCTGTTAATTTTCTAACTGCTCAAATGACCTGCAAGTTAACGAAATAAGGAGCTACTCATGGATGCACGTGAGTACTTAAACCGCAAAGGGGTAGGGCTCGACCGCGACCCTGACCGGCCAAATACCTTGGAAGAGAAGGCCTGGGAGCGTGCGCGGGGTTCCGGTCACCAGCGGCCAAAATCGGGGACGCCTCACGACTGGGAGGATTGGGAGCGTTATCACGATGACCTGGCAGAAGGGGCTGAAACCCTAGAGCAAAAAATTGATAAAGAAGCCCACCGACTTGCCCAGGAGCGGGCAGCTAAGGCCGCGGCTGAACCAGCCTCCAGCTCAGTGGAGCACTTCACTCCGACGCCTAACGTTGATCCAGCGCCTGCCGAAGCCGCGTCTGCCAAAGCCACGCCGCCTAAAGCGACGCCCTTAGAGCAAGCGGAACAAACTGTCCCAGAGCCTGGAGCGTTAAAATTCGCCTACTATGCTCTTGCGTTACTATTGCCGCCGCTGGCGGTAGGGCTAACTGATGGTGGTCGTAAGCGAGTAGGGGTAGCTGTGTTGCTAACCCTAGCGGGCTGGCTGCCCGGTGTCGTGTATGCTTTTTGGTGGTTGCAGCAGCGTTAACTAAAGACCCTTGCAGACGTTAACTACTTGGCAGCCTGATCTAGGTGCGTATAATCCCGGTAAACTAATTTACAAGTCGGGGTTTACGATGGGTTATTTGATAGGCGTCACGGCGCTATGGGCGTTCTCATTTTCGCTGATAGGCGTCTACTTGGCGGGCCAGGTCGACAGCTACTTTGCAGTACTTTTGCGGGTAACGCTTGCTACCCTGGTCTTCCTGCCTTTTTTAAGACCCAGCCTTCTGCGGGGTAAGCACCGGCTGGCGCTTATGGGCTTAGGTGCTATACAGCTGGGAGTAATGTACACCTTCTTCTATCAATCCTTTCTGCTGCTGTCGGTACCTGAAGTGCTGCTGTTTACTATCTTCACGCCTATTTATATCGCGCTACTGGATGATCTGCTGTTTGGGCGTTTTACGCCGATTTATATCGTGACTGCACTGCTCGCCGTCGTTGGGGCGGGGGTGATTCGCTATGACGGCGTTGATAGCGGTTTCTGGGCAGGCTTTTTAGTTGTGCAGGGGGCCAACCTCTGTTTCGCGCTTGGTCAGGTAGGCTATCGCCGTTTAGCCGCTGATTTGCCACCTACCCTGGCGTGGCACAACGTGTTTGGTTGGTTCTTTATTGGCGCGATGGTCGTGGCCCTGCCTGCTTATTTACTCTTTGGTAACAGCGCAGCACTGCCTACCACGTCACTACAGTGGGGCGTGCTCGCATGGTTGGGCCTAGTGGCTTCTGGCGTGGGCTATTTTGCCTGGAACCAGGGCGCCACCAAAGTAGATGCAGGCACTTTAGCGATTATGAATAATGCGCTGGTGCCGGCGGGGCTAATCGTCAATCTAGTGATTTGGAACCGCGATGCGGATATTCCGCGTTTGCTGTTGGGGGCACTTATCATGGCCGCCTCCCTATGGCTCAATCACTGGTGGTGCCAGCGTCGTCGGGTAGCCGTTAGCTAAGCCTATTTGCCCGATAGCTGAGGTGTCCCCATAATGGCGACTTATGTTAGCGAGAGTCGGCCCATGAGCAACACCTTATCAGCAGACGCTAAGTCAGCGCCCTCCAGCGATCAATCAAGCAGAACCTTTAAAACTATTGGGCTGATTGGTCGGCTGGGGAGTGACAAAGTGGTCGACTCCCTTCAGCGGTTGGTAACCTACCTAGTCGCCCATGACTACTCGGTATTAGTGGAAGATCGCACCGCTACTGTCATACCGCACCATGGTCAGCCGGAAGCCAGCCGCCGCATGCTGGGCGAGCTGTGTGACTTGGTGATTGTGGTAGGGGGCGATGGCAGTCTATTGGGCGCGGCGCGTGCGCTATGCCGCAGCGGTACGCTGATTTTAGGCGTTAATCGGGGCCGCTTGGGGTTTCTTACCGATATCTCCCCAGATGAGTTGGAAACCCGCGTCAGTGAAGTGCTGGCGGGGGAGTTTGAGGTTGAACAGCGTTTTTTGCTCGATACTGTGCTCTACCGTAATGGCGTTGCCGTAGGTAATGGCGATGCCTTGAACGAAGTCGTGCTGCACCCCGGTAAAGCGGTGCGCATGATAGAGTTTGAGCTGTTTATCGATGGTCAGTTTGTGTATAGCCAGCGCAGCGATGGCTTGATCGTTGCCACTCCCACCGGTTCTACGGCCTATGCGCTCTCTGGCGGCGGGCCGATCATGCACCCCAAACTGGATGTTGTGACGCTGGTGCCGATGTTCCCGCATACGCTGTCGAGTCGCCCCATTGTGATCGATGCCGCTAGTGAAATACGTATTCACATTGGCGAAACCAACCAGTCCTACCCGCATATCAGCTGCGATGGACAAACTCGAGCGGTAGCCAAGCCCAACGATGTGCTGGTGATTACCCGCAAGCCTGAGCGTATCCAGCTGGTGCACCCCATCGGGCATAATTTTTACGAAGTGCTGCGCAGCAAATTAGGCTGGAGCCATCGGTTGGGGGATTGAGTATGGAGGGATACGACCTCATTGGCGATGTCCACGGCTGCGGTGCTACGCTGGCCTCACTACTGGAAAAATTGGGTTACCACCAGCGCAACGGCGTCTATCGCCACCCGCGTCGCAAAGTGATTTTCCTCGGTGATTTGATTGATCGTGGCCCGAGAATTCGCCTGGCAGTGACCATTGCCCGGCGAATGGTCGAGCAGGGCGAAGCGTATATCGTCATGGGTAATCACGAGTATAACGCCCTGGCGTATACCCATCCTGGGCCTGCAGGTAGCCACAAACGCTGGTTGCGCGAACATACGCCGCGGCATAATCGTATTATTCAGGACACCCTAGAGCAGTATCGCGACTACACCAACGAGTGGGAAGACACCCTGGCGTGGTTTAAAACCATCCCTTTGTGCTTGGAAATCGATGGTATCCGCGTGGTGCATGCCTGCTGGGATGAGGCGCTGATTGAAGAGCTGAAACAGCGCCGCCCTGATTACTGCATGGACACACAGTTTCTGATTGAGTCCACCAACTCCCAAACCCAGGCGTTTCGAATTTTAGACCGCCTCACCCGGGGCCCTCATGTCTCACTACCCAAAGGTATTGCGATACACTCTGGCGATGGCTTTACAAGACAAAGCTTTCGCGCCCACTTTTGGGCCCAGGCACCTCAGCAGTGGGGTGATGTCGTCTTTCAACCGGATAACTTGCCCGGCGACCTTGAAACGCGCGCATTGACCCACGAAGAGCGCCAGAAACTTAGCTACTACGGGCCAGAGCAGCCGCCGTTGTTTATCGGCCACTACTGGTGTGAAGGCATACCGGCACTGCCGACACATAATATTGCCTGCCTAGATTACAGTGCCGTGAAATATGGGCGTTTAGTGGCTTATCGCTGGAGTGGTGAGAGAGTATTAAATGCCGACCATTTTGTGTGGATTAAGGTACCAAAAGAGGAAAGGGCGCTGCCCAAACCCTGGGAAATCGACTTTGATTAACAGTTGTTTCATTTTATTACATAAAATTACATATTTTTTTCAAAACGGCTGAACTAACCCTGCCGCTGGCCATCTGAGTAAGTGTTCCCTTGAATGATCCCTTGCTTTTATTCTCCGGCGGTTCCCACCGCCGGTTTTTTTTGCCTGTTTGTTGGCAACCGTGTGGTTCATTCAGTAGTTGTCTTCAATAGCTACCCGCTGCGGTCAGCATGCCGCAAGCGCTTTGATTAGAGGGATGTCATGCATCCAGTGATGCTTCTGCCCGATCACGCGGATACCAGTGAACTTCGCCAAGCACTCTGGCGCCACCGCATTGGTCACCGCATTACCGATGAAGCGGACGGCCAACTGCTATGGATAGCCGACCCACGCCAGCTTGGCGAACTTAAAGCACTGCTAGAGCGCTGGCAGCGGGGCGAACCCCTGGTGCTTCATCAGGCTGCTCAGCGCCCGCGCACCATGACCAACTTCTTGGCATCGCTAAAGCAAGTGCCGGTAACGGCGCTGATGATTGTCATTAGTCTGGTGGTATTTGCCCTGATTGGTGTTTTTGGTGACCAGTTGATTGTCACTCTAACCATCGTGCCGATAGGTATTTCAGGGGGTGAGCTGGTCTTCGGTAATCTGTCTCAAACGCTTACGTCAGGACAAGTATGGCGCTTTTTATCGCCTGCTTTTCTGCACTTTGGCTGGATGCATTTAATATTTAACCTGATGTGGGTGTGGTACTTCGGACGTCAGATTGAAGCACTCCAAGGCAGCCGTACCATGTTACTGCTGCTGATTGTGGCGGGCGTTGGCGCGAATGTGGCGCAGTACGCGACCGGCACCGTGCTATTCGGTGGCATGTCCGGGGTGGTATATGCCTTACTGGCTCACGTTTGGTTGATGTCACGCAGGGTGCCCCAAAGCGGCTTCTTTGTACCGCAAATGCTGGTGGTCTTTATGCTCGGCTGGATGGTGTTCACCATGACTGATATGGCGGGCAGCGTTGGTTTTGGCAATGTCGCTAATGAAGCACATTTGGGCGGTCTACTCGTGGGGCTTGTCACAGGCTGGTATTATTCATCCCGCCGTTTGAAAAACCGTTAAGAGGCCTGCAATGAGCGAAATGACGTTCGAAAAAATGATCAACCAGATGACCCCAGCGATTTACGAAAGCCTTAAACAGGCGGTATCGCTGCGCAAATGGCCCGACGGTCGCCGCTTAACGCCGGAACAGACCGAACTCTGCTTGGAAGCCGTCATGCGCTTTGAGGTGGAGAACAATGTGCCGGAAGAGAGTCGCGTAGGGTATTTAGAGCAGCGTACCTGCGGTGCAGCGGCTAGCGGTGCTGGCGTAACGCCTGAAATGGCGGGTTTGGCACGGGATGCCACGCGTGATTGAAGCGGCAGTACCGGGCTTTTCAGTACAGGGCTGTTTAAGCAAAATGGCGGCAGCGCTACCTGGCCACCAAGAGCAACCGGTGGTTTACCACTTGCGCGCGGGTGAGCACCGTGTTGCGCTTAACGAGCGTATCGGTGAACCGCTCAGCCTGCGTTGGACGGGAGCAATTGCCTGTACCCACTGCGGGCGAGCAACCAAGAAGAGCTTTGCCCAAGGCCACTGTTACCCCTGCTTCAAGCGGCTAGCCCAGTGCGATACCTGCATTATGAAGCCGGAAACCTGCCACTTTTTCCAAGGCACTTGCCGTGAGCCGGAGTGGGGCGAGCGGCACTGCTTCCAGCCCCATATCGTCTATTTGGCTAACTCGTCGGGGCTTAAAGTCGGCATCACTCGCAAAACCCAAATGCCTACCCGCTGGCTGGATCAAGGCGCGATCCAGGCGCTGCCGATTCTTGAAGTGGATACTCGTCAGCAGTCCGGTTTTGTCGAAATGCTGTTTAAAGAGCAGGTGGCCGACCGCACCAATTGGCGTGCGATGCTCAAGGGCGACGTCGAAACCATGGATTTAAGTGCCGAGCGTGACCGTTTGCTAACCCTGCTAGCCGATGGGTTGCACCAACTGCGCGAAACCCATGGTGCGGACGCCATTCGCTTGTTGGAACAGCCAGCGCAACATTTTCACTACCCCGTCAGCGTTTTTCCCAAAAAAGTGGTGTCGCATAACTTTGATAAACAGCCGCTGGTCGAAGGCGTGCTGCAAGGCGTCAAAGGGCAGTATTTGATCCTTGATAGTGGGGTCATTAATCTCCGCAAATTCACTGGTTATGAGATCCAGGTAAGTTGAACGGCTAGCCATAAAGGGGGGCTTTGACTAAGGTTAGGGGTGATCTGCCCCCGCCTTACGCAACGCAAGGAAGCCCCGATGCCTTGGCTTAAACTGCTTCACATTGCCGCGCTAGTGATCTGGTGCGGCTCACTGCTTTATCTGCCCGCCTTGCTTAGCCAGGCACTGCAGCTTCGCAAAGACGCGGGCTTCGCTCAGGGCACACCGCCCATGCCGCGGTTTTTTTATAACTCAGTCGCTACCCCGGCCGCTTTAGTGGCTATTGCCTCGGGCACGCTGCTATTTCTCATCCATGGTGTGTTGGGCGGCTGGCTGATCTTAAAGCTGGGTGCCGTAGTGGCCATGGTCGCCGCTCATGGCAGCTTTGGCTGGTTAATCTTGCGCCTTGAGATGGGCCACTACCGCTGGGTAAAACCCGCCAACTGGACGGCGCTATGTGTTGCGTTAGCGGGCATTATAGGTGTGCTGGGGCTTGTGTTAGCTAAGCCACTGGATTGGAGCTAACGCCGTGTCTTTTAACAGCTTAGTTTTAATCCTCAACGTCGACCCCCACGGCGTGCTCATACACCAACTGCCCACCCAACCAGCCTGCCAAAGCGATCAACGCGGCGGTGAGCAGCGATACGGCCAGCCCCCAAGGCAAAATCGCACTCGGGTCGTTGAAGCGCAGCAGCCAGTTCAGCGACGCCAACGAGAGCATCACCACCGCGACGATAGCGTGGCTCCAGCCGGTAATCAGGCGGCGAATGCGCGGCACAGTGACCAGGTCAATAATGCCTGCCGTGCTGGCAATCCAACCGCCAAATGCGCCGACACCGGCCAGCCACAAGCTGGCGCGCAACCAGAATGGGTCGCCGCTAAGCAGGAAACCGATATCGCTTGCCACCAGCGCCATCAGGGCCGCGACGGGAAAGTGAATCATCACGGGATGAAGCGGATGGCCGGCGAGAGATGCGTGGCTTTTAATCGAGCGCTGGCGAGGCTTTGCCATGATCACTTCCTGTGGGCAGAAAAAGGAATTCAAGGGATGAGGCTGATTATTCAACGCTTAACCAAGCAGCGGGTCAACTCACTTGGCACACCGCTAGCGCTGCTAGCCAGCCTGCTATTAGCCGGTTGCGCGGGGGATAAGTCTATTCTAGACCCGGCAGGCCAAGCCGCGCGAGACGTGGCGATGATTTGGTGGGTAATGCTGAGTTTTGGCACTGTGGTATTGGTGCTGGTGACTGCTTTTTGGCTGTATACCTTCAAGCGCAAGGAGGTCGTACGTACGCCTGCCGAGGAGCGAAAAATAGCGCGTCGCTGGATTATTGGCGGTGGCATTGTGCTGCCGGTGGCCAGCATTACAGCACTACTGGCCTTTGGTGTGCCCACCGGCCAGCGGCTTTTACCGTTGCCCCTGGCAGAACCGCCGGAGGTAATTGAAGTGATTGGCCACCAGTGGTGGTGGGAAGTGCGCTACCCCGGCGCAGAAGGGGGAGAGGTGGTGACTTCAAATCAGCTCATCATGCCCGCTGGTGAGCCAGTCGATTTTCACGTTACGGGTGCGGACGTTATTCACGCTTTCTGGGTGCCTCGCCTGGGCGGCAAGATCGATATGATCCCAGGGCGAGTGAACAAAATACGCTTGGAAGCGGACGAACCGGCGGTATTTGGTGCTCAGTGCGCAGAGTTCTGCGGCGCCCAACATGCCCAGATGCAACTCTATGTGGAAGCCGTCGGGCGTGACGAGTACGACGCTTGGCTGGCCGCCCGTCAAACGAAAGCATTATCGTCGCTAGCTGCAAACGATCAGCAGCATGAGCCTGCCAGGGAGGCATTTATGACCCATTGCGCGAGCTGCCACCGGGTAGCGGGACTATCCTCTGGGGAGGAGGGGCCGGATCTTTCTGATCTTGGCAGTCGGACTAGCCTAGGGGCAGGGATAATAGCCATGAAGGAGGGCGCAGTTACCCACTGGCTTAAGCACCACCAACGCTTAAAACCGGGCAACAAAATGCCGCCCCACGATGATATTGAGACGGCCACCTTGGCGTCCCTGGGGGCTTGGCTGGAGACGCTAACCCCATGACCACCATTAACCGTGAAGCGACCCCAGAAGGCGATAACATCGCAGGCCCCAACCAGTTGCACAGTGACTTGCACGATATCTGGGGCAATCCGCGTGGCTTAAAAGCCCTCACCATTGTGAATCACACCACTCTCGGCCTGCGCTTTATGGTGACCGGGATGGCGTTCTTCTTGCTCGGCGGGCTGTTAGCCATGCTGGTGCGAACCCAGCTGGCACTCCCTGATCAAGACTTTATGTCGCCGGATATCTATAGCCAAGTCACCACCATGCATGGCACGGTGATGATGTTTCTGTTCGCCATCCCCATGCTGGAAGGGTTGGCGATTTATATGATTCCCAAGATGATCGGCGCCCGAGATCTGGTCTGCCCACGGCTAACATCCCTGGGTTACTGGTGCTATCTGTTTGGCGGTATCATCCTATCGTTTAGTTTGATTCTGGAGATGGCGCCTAATAGCGGCTGGTTTATGTATACCCCGCTTAGTGGCAGCGAGTATTCACCGGGTTTGGGCTCAGATTTCTGGCTGTTAGGGATCACCTTCGTTGAGATCTCCGCGCTGTCTGCCGGGGTCGAATTGGTGGTCTCGATACTGCGTACACGCACTCAGGGCATGGCGCTGCACAAAATGCCGCTGTTTGCCTGGTATATCCTTGCCATGGCGCTGATGATCGTGGTCGGTTTCCCGCCGCTGATTCTGGGCAGTATTCTACTGGAGCTTGAGCGCGCAGTGGGGATGCCCTTTTTTGAAGTGACCGGTGGCGGTGATCCGATTCTATGGCAGCACCTATTTTGGCTGTTCGGCCATCCCGAGGTTTACATCATTTTCCTGCCTGCGGCGGGCATTGTCTCCACGCTGATACCAGTGTTTGCTGGCCGTCCGATCGTTGGTTACGGCTGGGTGGTCTTCGCCATTACCGTGACAGGCTTTATCAGTTTCGGACTATGGGTTCACCACATGTTTACCGTGGGGATTCCGCAACTGGCTCAAGCATTCTTCTCCGCGGCCAGTATGCTGGTGGCGGTACCTACCGCGATTCAGGTGTTTGTCTGGCTGGCTACGCTATGGCTGGGTAAGCCCAAAATGAAGCTTCCAATGCTATGGATCATGGGCTTCCTGATTATCTTCGTGTGTGGAGGTTTGACTGGAGTAATGCTGGCGCTGGTGCCCTTTAACTGGCAGGTGCACGATACCCACTTTGTGGTGGCGCATATGCACTATGTGTTGGTGGGGGGCATGTTCTTCCCGCTGATTGCCGGACTCTACTACTGGCTGCCGCTGTTTTCAGGGCGAATGCCTTCTGAAACCCTGGGCAAATGGGGCTTTTGGCTCACCTTTTTGGGCTTTAATGGCACTTTCTTGATCATGCACTGGACTGGCCTTTTGGGGATGCCGCGGCGGGTCTACTCTTATGAAACGGGCATGGGCTGGGATATTTTCAACCTGCTGTCATCCATGAGTAGCTTTATTATGTCGGCGGGGATTGCCATGGTGCTGCTGGATTTTGCGCTGCACTTCCGTTTTGGCAAACCCGCTAAGCATAATCCCTGGAACGCGGATACCCTGGAGTGGGCCAACAGTATGCCACCCAGCGCCTATAACTTTGTCAGCCTGCCAAAGATCGATACGCGCCACCCACTATGGGATGACCCGGATCTACCGCGCACCATGGCAGAAGGGCAACATAGCTTGGCGGTGGCTACCCATGGCCGGCGGGAGATGTGGGGCACCGACCCATTAACGGGCAAAGTGCGTGAAATCATTCACCTGCCGGGTAACTCCTGGTGGCCGCTGTTCGCCGCAATGGCATTGGCCGTGGTGTGTTTAAGCCTGCTGACGCGGCTATATCCGCTGGCGGGTATAGCCGTTGTCGTGGCCGGACTATTTCTACTGCGCTGGTCTTGGGAGAATGGTGCGCATCCAAAAGCGGCGCCAGATGCAGAGGTAGCCCCCGGTGATCCACCGCTGCACTCGCGCACCATGGATGGTCCAGGCTTATGGGCCATGTCGATCACGCTGCTGGCCAATGGTTCGTTCTTTCTCTCTTACCTGTTTGGCTGGTTCTATCTATGGACGGTGTCCCCTGAGTGGCGGATGCCTGAGACCTCACCGCTCTCCTTGGTGGGGCTGATCCTTGCCGGGGTGGCGCTAACTGCTGGCGTGGGAATTCTCGAAAAACTGGTGCGCGGTTTGCGCCAGGGTAAGGATGCGGGGCTGGCTGTGGGCATGTATTGCATCAGTGCCCTAGGCTTTGTTCAGGTTGCGATAACGCTTTGGGTGCTGTTGAGTGCAGACTTGGCGGTGACCGAAACCTCCCATGATGCGATCATTATGGTCGGGCTGGCCTATGCGCTGCTACACGGCGGTTTAGGCGCGGTGCTGACCCTGCTTCAGGGGCTGCGGGTAGGTTATGGCTATGTGGGTGCCCATGCGCCTTTCGAGCCTGCCGTGGTTGCCCAGTGGTGGCGCTATAACCTGGTGACGTTCTGGATACTCGTGGGCGCGCTTGCCGTGTTGCCGCGTGTGATAGGGAGCTAAGCTAATGTCCATCACGATGCAGCGGTTACATCTTACCCATCCCTTACATTTCGTCATTGGCTTAACGCTATGGTGTATCTGGTTCGTAGCCGTTTACGGCGGGCACGCAATAGCCTGCTCAGTTGCGCCGCCTGCTCCCGAGCAGGGCGTATTCACCCTGGTAAACGCTATGCTGCTGGTGGTTAGTATCGCGGCGATTGCGTTACTGGCGGTGCTAACAGTGGGTTGTTGCCGCATGGCTAGGCGCCATGAAGGGCGGCTGCGCTTTAATGCCACTGTTTCCGCCGGGCTGTATCTTTTCTCTACCTTAAGCGTTGTGTTTGCTGCAATGCCGATTATTGGTATTCCGCCTTGCCTGTAAGCGATGCGCTTAACAAAGAGGAAGAGCAGCTCTATACCCTCCACGGTATGTGGTGCACCAGCTGTGCCCTGGCCGTGGAGGGCTCTCTAAAGCGGCTCGAAGGCGTGCATGAGGTTAGCGTCCACTACCCAAGTGCAGCCCTCTGCATCAGCGGTACACCCGCCGCTGTCCAGCTCCCAACGCTCGCCCCAAAGGTTAAACGTTTGGGCTATCGGCTTACGGAACTTGAGCCGGTGGCAGATGCCCATGGACGTTTAGAAGAGGAGAGCCGCTACCTGACGCTGAGGTTAATGGTCGGTTCGCTGTTCGGCATGTGGACGATGCTCGCTTCACTATTGATATATGCGGGTGCATTGCCTTCGGAGCGGATTGAACTGGTGGTGGCGTGGGTATCGGGGGCATTCTCCTTACCTGTCGTGCTGTTCGCAGGCGTGCCGTTTTACCGGGCCGGGTGGCGAACGCTGCTCGCCAAGCGCCCCGGTATGGATGTTTTGGTTAGCCTGGGTGTTATCGGCGCGGTGATGGTCTCTGTTTGGCTACTATGGCGCGGTTCTGCAGAGGTCTATTTCGACACGGCGGTGATGCTGATTGTACTTTTACTGGTTGGTCGGCTGGTAGAAACGCTGTGCCGTCACCGTGGGCTAAAAGCGCTTGATGCTCTGGCGCTTCCAAATGATGACATAACCGTTTGGCAGAACGAGCGCTGGGGATCGGTTCCTGTGGATGAAGTGATGAAGGGAACGCGCGTCGAGCTAGCGCCCGGTGAGTTGATAGCCCTTGATGGGATCCTGGAAGACTCAGGTTGGATCGATACTGCTTCGCTTACCGGCGAAAGCCTGCCGCGCCACTTTTATGCCGGACAGAAGGTCTATGCGGGCTGCCGCTACCTGGGGACAACGCCGCTGGTAATGCAGGTGAGCGCAGGCGTAGGCAAGCGACGACTGGATCAGCTTTGTGACGAAATGCGCCGCTATCAGGCTAAAAAAGGCGAATTACAGAAGCTTGCTGACCGTTTTGCTGCTTGGCTAAGCCCGCTAGCCCTAGTGCTAGCGATGTTAACGCTGCCTGTTGCGTTGCTATTTGGGCTGGGCTGGGAGGAAGCCTTTGTGCGCGCACTTTCGGTGTTAGTGGTTGCTTGCCCTTGCGCCGTGGGGCTTGCGGTGCCGCTGGCAAGTCTTGCTGGTAGCGGCCAGGCCATGCAGCAGGGTGTTGCGCTACGCGACCCGGCAGCGCTCGAAATCCTGGCACACATTCGCTCGGTAGCGCTGGATAAAACCGGTACCTTAACCACTGGTAGCCACTCGGTGCTGTACTGGCAGGCCAGGGAGGGCATTGATAAGCACACTTTGCAGCGCAAGCTCAGTGCCGCTGTTGCTGGCAGCGAACATCCCTTGGCACAAGCTTTAGCGCGCTGGTCGAACCGTCAAGACAATCATCACCCTGAGAAATGTCTGCAGGTTAACGACACCCCAGGGGAAGGCCGCCGCGTGCAACTTAACAGCGGTGAGTGGCTGATAGTCGGTAGCGCTAGTTGGCTAACCAACCAGCAGGTTGTGCTGCCAGACCAAGAGGAAGACACAACGCTGGCCTTTGCTTCTCAAGTGATGGTGTCTGATGGTACAGGCTGGTTAGCCACGCTCTACCTTGCTGATCAGCCGGTGGAAGACGCTGAAAAAAGCATGAAATACCTGCTGCATGAAGGGTGTGTGGTGGCAATGATCAGTGGCGATAGGCAGGGGGCAGTTAGTTGGTTAGGTGAGCAGATAGGGCTTGCCCGTGAAGCTTGCTATGCCCAGCGCTCGCCTGAAGCCAAAGCGCGGCTTTTGCAAGGGTTGCCATCGCCAACGCTCTATGTGGGGGATGGCTTAAACGATACCTTGAGTTTGGCTGCGGCCGATGTTGGCATCGCACCACTGAGTGCCAGCGAAGCTGCCCGGGAGGGCGCTTCCGCGCAGCTAATGACGCCGGGGATAGGTGGTGTCGTGAAACTGCTCAGTATTGCTAAACGTACGCGACGCATCATGGTTCAGAATCTGTTCTTTTCAGCGCTCTACAATACCTTGGCACTCGGGCTGGTGGTGCTGATGGCGATCCCCCCGCTAGTAGCGGTACTCGCCATGGCGGCAAGTTCGCTGACGGTTACCCTCAACGCTGCACGACTGGCCTGGGCAGAACCGGATGAAAATGACACTAACTAGCATAGCCAAGCGCCTGTTTTAGCCGCTCAGCGTGTGTGGCCACCCAACGTGGATCTATCGCCCCCCAATCACGTATCTGGTAGCGGCCGATGTTGTGACGCTCGCCCTCATCTTTCGTAAATACGCACTCGATATCCAGCTCGGCAAGAGATGCAATCGTATCCTGTGCGGTGCGCCGGGGCATACCGGTGGCCTCGATCAACGTCGGCACACTGGCGACACCTTGTTCGATCAAATGGGCGACGTATAAGCGGCGGTAAAAACTCGATTTGGTTTTGCTTAGAGCAGGCATTCGGCTTCCTTTGCAGCTGATTTATGCGCGTGCTGCTTAGCTTAAATGAATAAATCCTGCTGCGCTCGTGGTGGGCGAAAATCCCGGGTGTTCAAGCCCTGCTCGGTGCGATCCTGCATGTTCCACTGACGGCTGGCGCGGGCAAAGCGTTGTGCAATTAAATCGGCAAATACCCCTTCACCGCGAAAGCGCTTACCAAACTTGGCATCGTACGCTTTACCGCCACGGCACTGACGCATTAGGCTCATCACTTTTGCGGCGCGCTCAGGGTAGTGCGCTTCTAACCACGCTTCAAACAGCGGTGCCACTTCATAGGGTAAACGTAGCAGCATCCAGGCGGCGGTTCTCGCCCCTGCACGGCTGGCGGCTTCCAAGAGCTTTTCGATTTCATGATCGGTTAGCCCCGGAATAACCGGCGAAATGAGCGCACCAACTGGAACACCTGCGGTATTCAGTTCACGAATGGCCCGCAAGCGCGCCTGAGGTGATGCCGCCCGTGGTTCTAATGTGCGTTTCAAGTTGGCATCCAGGCTGGTCAAACTGACAAACACGCGCACCAGCCGGTGTTCGGCCATCTCCGCCAGGAGTTCCAAATCGCGCAGCACTAAGGTGCTTTTAGTCACCAGCGTTACCGGATGGCGACACTCCAGTAGCAGCTCCAGCAGGCGGCGAGTGGTTTTGTAGGTAGCTTCTAACGGTTGATAACAGTCGGTGTTGCCGGAAAGGTTGATCGGGCGACACACGTAATTAGGGTGGCACAGCTCTTCGGATAACCGCTCTACCAAGCCGCTGCGGGCAATCAGCTTGGTTTCAAAATCCAGCCCTGGGGATAAGTCCCAGTAGGCGTGAGAAGGACGGGCATAGCAGTAAACGCAGCCGTGCTCACAGCCGCGATATGGGTTCAGCGAGCGATCAAAAGGTAAATCTGGTGAGCGATTCCACGACAAAGCACTTTTGCTCACCTCCTCACGCACTTCGGTAGCGATAGTCGTAGAGGCCTCTTCCCGCCACCAGCCGTCATCTTCCTCCTCGCTGCGGGTAGGCGCAAAACGATTGTGCGGATCGTACGTTGCCCCGCGACCCTTATAGGAGCTTGGTGTTCCAAGAGATGTCATGGTTCACCTCTTTTGATATGGTTTTATATACAGTAGTTGTAAGGTGGCAAGAAATCAATAGCCAGTCAATTAATTAACTTGCAGTAGCTAAAAGGGCGCTACCCAAAGAACTATCGTGGGTTTAATGTGCAAGGTGGGTTTGTGACTAAAGAGCCAGCGAGGAAACGTTATGTCGAAAGTGGTCATCGTGACAGGGGGAAGCCGAGGTATCGGAGCGGTCACCGCAAAATTGCTAGGCGCAAAAGGCTATGCAGTGTGCGTGAACTATCTTGCTAATAGGGAGCTGGCAGATGATGTGGCTGATTGCATTATTCGAGCGGGTGGTCGAGCGTTTGCCTGTCAAGCGGATGTTAGCAGTGAAGCTGACGTTATCCGCCTGTTTGATGCAGCAGAAGAGCGCTTTGGCAAGGTGACACATTTGGTTAACAATGCAGGCATTCTGTTTACTCAATCCAAGCTGGTCGATATCGACCTTGAGCGCTTCAACCAAGTGCTTAATAGCAATGTGGTCAGCTGTTTTCTGTGCTCCAGAGAAGCCGTCAGGCGCTTCCCAGCAGGTAGTGCAATCGTCAATGTCTCATCGCTTGCCTCGCAAACAGGCTCGCCCTTTGAATATGTTGACTACGCTGCATCGAAAGGTGCCATGGATACCCTAACCAAGGGGTTGTCTCGCGAAGTTGCTGGCTCGGGGATTCGTGTTAACGCCGTTCGCCCCGGTTTTATCTACACTGATATGCATGCCGATGGTGGAGAACCAGGGCGGGTTGATCGTTTAGCTCCCCAGATTCCTATGCAGCGTGGCGGTAGCGCTGAAGAAGTGGCTAATACCATCGCTTGGTTGCTCTCGGACGAAGCCTCTTATGTAACGGGGTCATTCATTGATGTAGCAGGCGGGCGGTGATGCTGTTCTTCCCCATATTTCAAACGTTCTAAATAGATGCTGCTTTTGGGTCTTAACTCATGACACTTCAACAACACTTCGAACAGTTAGCCACTTATAACCAGTGGATGAACACTAACCTCTATGATGCCGCCGGTAAGCTGAGCGCCTCTGAACTAGCTGAAGAGCGTGGCGCGTTCTTCGGCTCGATTTTTGGCACACTGAACCACATCGCGGTAGCCGACACGATTTGGCTCAAACGGTTTGCAACACACGCCTCTTCTTCCGCAAGGACGCTTGAAGTAATGGTGGCACTACCTACGCCAGAGCGTCTTGATCAGATTCTCTTTGATGACTTGAAGGGATTGAAAGCGCATCGCCAATGGCTCGATACCGTGATTATTAACTGGGTATCGGCGCTGACAGACGACGATTTGAGTACCACGCTGAGTTATCACAACATAAAAGGAGTGGCCTCAAAACGGCGCTACTCAAGCCTGATCGTTCACTTCTTCAATCACCAAACCCACCACCGCGGGCAGGCATCTACTTTATTCTCCCAAGCCGGTGTAGATATTGGTGTCACCGATCTGCTGGCGTTGATTCCGGATGAAGTGGAAGGATGAGTATTATTTTGTCTGGTGAAAACCCAGGTAAGTTAGGTGACGTATGCTAAAGATCATTGATGTCGATTTGATTGGGCCATATAAACTAGAGCTAATTTTTAGCGATGGTTTCCAGGGGATTGCTGATTTGTCAGCATATTTTAGCAAAACTCCTCACTGACCGCGGATGGGGCTCTCAACTGGAGCGGTAATGAACTTTCTGCGAGCACCCTACGTGCAGTGACAAAAGGCGTGCAAAAAACAGCAGCTCTTAGCTTCAACGTGCAGGAAATGGAGGACGTCATTAAGCAAGCTTCTTGGGACTCTATACAGGAAGGGCGCCCCGACATTTTGCAGGCTGCCATTCGCTCTTATGTGGGGCAGTTTGGGCATAGCCAAGTCATTGCCAAAGCAGGTATCAAAAGCCGTACCAGCGCCTATCGTTCCCTAAAGCCACAAACGACACCCAATTTCGCCACCTTGGTTCAGTTAGGGCATGCGGTTATTGAGCTAGCGAAAGAAAATGCAAATGAGCGTTCTGAAGCCCCCTGTAAGGCTGTAATAATTAGATGATCAAGCTAGAAAAACTTAATGCATCGGATATCGCCATGGTGCGCAGTATCACAGTGCACGATGACCAAGTGAAGTTTGTGGGAACTGCTAAAGACTTTCTCGCTGATAAAAATGAATCTACGCATCTGCATGTGATTAAACACAATGATCAGGTGATAGGGTGCTTCAAAATCGATATAGCCTACGCTGATGACTATGATTTTTGCACGGAAGGCAGCATAGGCTTACGCGCGTTTCTCATTGATGCCAAGCAGCAGGGCAGAGGACTCGGAACATCGGCGGTAAAAGCGCTGTTTCCCTATCTAAAAGAAAACTATGCGAACTACCCCCGCATCTATCTAACCGTAAACTGTAAGAACCCAGCGGCATACACCTGTTACCAAAAGGCGGGCTTTCATGAGACAGGTGAGCACTACCTGGGAGGGGCTGCGGGGCCTCAGCATATTATGTACTGGGACATCCAATGATCAGTACGTCTACCACAAGCGGTAAAAAGTTCGTTCTGACTCTCTAGTTTATTGTAGTTATGTAGCTTGCCCTAAATATGCAAAAACAAACGCCTTGGCTCTCTAAAACCAAGGCATTGCTTTTCTATCGATTTACTAACCTACCCGTTCAACGCTTCTTCCGTGATGGCTTCTTCTCGGCACTGTCCGGTGCGTTTTCCTTTTCGCCGCTGCCGCCATTGGGGAAGTGAGCGCGAACCAGTTCCAGCAGACCTTGAGTGGAGGTGTCGAAGTCAGCTGCGTTGGTGTCGATGCGCTCGCTGATTTCACCGGCGATGCGCTTGCCAAGCTGCACGCCCCACTGGTCAAAGGAGTTGATGTTCCAGATCACCCCTTGCACAAACACCTTGTGCTCGTAGAGCGCGATTAGCGCGCCCAGGTTTTTTGGCGTTAGCTCATCCAGCAGTAGGGTGCTGGAAGGGCGGTTGCCGGGGCAACTGTAGGGGTCGTGTTGACTGAGCTCTTTGCTGTCCCCTTGGCTGCCTTCCATAAAGGCGTTGGCCTGGGCGAGCATATTGGTCAGTAGGGCGAAGTGGTGGTCTTCCACGCCGGGCTCGGGCTTGAGCGAGGCAATAAAATCAATCGGCACGTAGCGGGTGCCCTGGTGCAGTAGCTGAAAGAAGGCGTGCTGGCCGTTGGAACCGGTTTGGCCCCATACAATCGGGCCGGTTTTATAGTTCACCGGGTGGCCGAAAATATCCACCGACTTACCGTTTGACTCCATATCCAGCTGCTGCAAAAACGAAGGCAGTTGGTTCAGCGCCTGGTCGTAAGGCACGATGGCTTGGGTCTCAGCGCCAATAAAGTTGATGTACCAAATACCAATCAGCGCCATTAGCACGGGCATGTTTTGCGAGAAGGGCGCGTTGATGAAATGGTTATCCATCTCATGAGCACCTTCCAGCAGTTCGATAAAGCCTTCGAAACCGATCGACAGCGCAATCGGCAGCCCGATGGACGACCACATGGAGTAACGGCCGCCCACCCAAGCCCAGAATTCGAACACGTTCTCTTCGCGAATGCCGAACTCCATGGCCGCTTTGCGGTTGGTGGAGGCGGCAATAAAGTGCGCGCCTACGTCGGCGTCTTCGCCAGCGTTCTCCAGGAACCAGCGCCGCGCGGTTTTGGCGTTTAGCAGTGTCTCCTGGGTAGAGAAGGTCTTGGTAGAGACGATAAACAGCGTAGTCGCCGGATCAAGGCGCGAGAGCACTTTTTGAATATGGGTACCGTCCACATTGGAGACGAAGTGGAAGTGGAGCTCCGGGTGGCGGTATTTGAGCAGCGCGCGAACCGCCATATTGGGCCCAAGATCCGAGCCACCAATGCCGATATTGACCACATCTTTAATGCGTTTGCCGTTGTAGCCTTTCCATTCACCGCTGCGCACCGCTTCCGAGAACAGCTTGATCTGCTCGCGGGTGCGGGTTATCTCCGGCATAACGTCTTCGCCGTCCACATAGACCGGCTCATCGCCTAAGTGACGCAGAGCCGTATGCAGTACCGGGCGGTTTTCCGTAACGTTGATAATATCCCCGGAGAACATCTGTGCCCGGCGCTGTACCAGTGCGGAGTGGTCGGCTAGCTCAATCAGCTTGGTAAGCACTTCATCGGAGACATGGTGCTTGGAGTAGTCGAGAAACAGACCGCCCACCCGTAAACTCATTTTCTCAAAGCGCTGCGGGTCATTGGTGAAGTAGTCACGAATGCGGTCGTTTGCGGTTTTGTCGCGCAAGCGTTCAAGTGCCTGCCAGGTAACACTGCGAGTGAGCTGAAACATAGGATGATCCGTTTGTTATAGGTGAATTGGTGATCAAAAAGTAGGTTATGTAAAAATACTACATAAAAAATGACAAAGAGTAGAGGGTATAAGTGGCGTAAAGAGGTATTAAATGCGTAAAGCGACGTATTTAAAAGGGCAGGCATGTTCGCCTGCCCTCATTTTTTGGGTAACAGCGGTTAGGTGGCGAGTGCTACCTGGGCCGCATCACGTTTGATAAACGCATAGCTTAAACCCGTCACCAACGAGCCAGCCACAATAGCGCCAAGGTAGAGCAGTACCGGGGTAATGGCGTTGGGAATCAGCAGTACGAAGATACCACCGTGAGGAGCCATGAGTTGCGCGCCTACCAGCATCGAGAGTGCGCCTGTGAGTGCGCCGCCCACCATGCAAGCGGGGATAACGCGTAGGGGATCTTTCGCCGCAAAGGGAATTGCGCCTTCGCTGATAAAACAGAGACCCAGTACAAAAGAGGCTTTGCCCGCTTCCCGCTCCGGTGCCGAGAACTTGTTGCGCGCTACAAAGCTGGCAATCCCCATACCAATGGCAGGTACCATCCCAGCCGCCATAATCGCCGCCATGGGGCCGTAAGTTTCAGAGGCTAGCAGGCCTACGCCAAAGGTGTAAGCCGCTTTGTTGACCGGGCCACCCAGATCGAAACACATCATCGCGCCGAGCAGAATACCCAGCAGCACCGCATTAGTGGAGCCCATGGACTCCAGGAAACTGGTCAGAGCATTAAGCAGCGCCGCGACCGGTTCGCCAATCACATAGATCATGGTCAGGCCGGTGACCAAACTGGCGACTAGCGGAATGATCAGAATTGGCTTCAGGGATTCAACGCTAGAGGGCAGTTTGACGTAGCGAGTAACCGCCAGCGCCACGTAGCCCGCCAGGAAACCCGCCAAAATACCGCCGATAAAGCCGGAGCCGATATTGGCCGCCAGCATGCCACCAATCATACCCGGTGCGATGCCGGGGCGGTCGGCGATGGAGTAGGCAATATAACCTGCCAGCACTGGAATCATCAGTGCAAAGGCGGTGCCGCCACCGATCTGCATCAGCGCGGCGGCCAGGGTGCCTTCCTGCTCAAAGGCCTCAATACCGAACACAAAGGAGAGCGCAATTAGCAGGCCGCCCGCTACGACCATCGGCAACATAAAGGAAACGCCGGTGAGCAGGTGCTTATAAACGCCTTTCTCTTTGACGCTCTTATTTGCTGTGCCCGCATTGCTGCTGCCGTTCTCTATGGCGGCCTCGCTGAGCGCAGCTTCAAGGGTGGGGCGTGGTTTTTTTAGCGCGTTGCCAGTAGAAGTGCGGTAGATGCGCTTACCAGCGAACCGCGACGGATCAACGTCGATATCGCAGGCCAATACGACTATGTCGGCGTCGGCGATCTCTTCTTCGGTCAATTTATCTTGTGCGCCCACCGAGCCTTGGGTTTCCACGCGAATGGCGTGGCCCATGGCTTTGCCCGCCTCTGCGAGTGCTTCGGCGGCCATAAAGGTATGCGCCACGCCGGTGGGGCAGGCAGTGACAGCAACGATTTTCTTGCCACCCGCGCTGTTTGCAGCGGTAGATGTGCTAGTAGTAGAGGCGGCAGGTGCGCTATAAATCGGCGCTTCACGCTTAGCCTGGGCTAGAAAAGCGCTGGGGTCGGGGAGTGCGCTGGCAATCGGCGCTTGGAATAGCCGCTTGCCTTCAAAGCGCTCTGGGGCAGGCACGTGATCGGCGGCGACCACGATCAAATCGGCATTGGCGATCTGCTCGGCAGTAGCGGCCTGGAGCGGCGCGACTTCGCCGTGCATTTCCACATGCGCCGACCAGCCTTGGCGCTGGGCGGCTTGTTCCAGGCGCTTAGCCGCGAGGAAGGTGGTCGCCATGCCGCTGGGGCAGGCGGTAATCAGAATAATATTCATAGCGTGGCTCCCTCGGTGATGGTGTCGTCAAGACGCCGTATCCGGGTGTGTTGTTGGAGTGAATCGAAATCGGCAGCGTGGGGGTTGCCCACGCCAACGTGGCGCACGGCCTCGGCCGAGAGCGCGGTGGCAAAGCGCAGCGTCTGTTCAGCGTCTTGCTGGCCGTTCTGATGAGTCAGCAGGCCGTGGAGCATGCCCGCGACGAAGGTATCGCCGGCGCAAACGGTATTCGTCGCGGTGACCTTAGGGGGTGTAGCGTGCCAGGCACCTTGAGCGTTAACCCACAGCACCCCTTCGGCACCCGCTGAAATCAGTGCATGAGCGATGCCGCTTTTATGCAGCCGTTTAGCCGCATTCAAGCGAGCATCAGAAGAGGTCATATCTTCGCTCGCCCACTCTGCCAGTTCGTTTTCATTAGGCTTAACACCGGCGGGGTGAGTCGCTATGGCCGCATTGAGTGCCGGGCCACTGGTATCTACCCAGAGCGGTACGCCGCTGGCGTTTAAGTGGTTTAACAGCGCGCTGAAATCGACCAGTGACAGCCCGGGGGGCAGGCTGCCCGCCACGACGACCGCCTGGGGGGGCGTCGCGCTGGAAAGCTCGGTATTTAGCGTGTCGATCAGCGCCTGCAAATGCGTGGCGTCAATGGGCATGCCGGGGCCATTAATATCGGTAACGCGGCCGCTTTGTTCCGCAATTTTGGCATTAATACGGGTTTCTCCCGGCACGCGCACAAAGGCGTCGGTCAGGGAGTACTGGGTAAATGCCAATTGAAAGGGAGCGTCGTTATCGGCACCTAAAAAGCCGCTGACGGTGACGTCGTGGCCAAGGCCTGCCAATACGCGGGCAACGTTAACGCCTTTGCCTGCCGCTTCTAACTGCGCGCTGGTGGGACGGTTGACGCTGCCTAGCACCAAGGCGTCAAGAGTAAACGCCAAATCCAGTGCCGGGTTCAGGGTAATGCATAGCACGCGGGCCATTAGCGCGCCTCCAGTGCATCGCGCACTTCATCGCTAGTCGCCTGATTCAGCGCTAACTGAGCGCTGGCTTGGGCATCAGCGAAGTCAAACTCGCGCAGGCGGGCTTTGACCAGCGGGATCTGCCGCGCGCTGACGGAGAGCTCGTCCACGCCAAGGCCTACCAGTACCGGAATGGCCACGGCGTCTGAAGCCAATTCGCCGCACACACCGACCCATTTGCCTTGGGTATGGGCAGCCGCCACGGTCATCTGAATCAAACGCAGCACAGCAGGGTGTAAGCCATCGGCTTGAGCAGAGAGCTCTGGGTGGCCGCGGTCGATAGCCAGGGTGTACTGGGTTAAGTCATTAGTGCCTACTGAGAAAAAATCCACCTCGGCGGCGAGGCTGGGTGCCAGCAGCGCGCTAGAGGGTATTTCAATCATCACCCCCAACTGCACATCGGTGGCGCGCTGGGAAGTAGGGACCTCTTTGAGTAGGCGATCGTAGATGGCTTTTACAGCGCGGAACTCAGCGATATCTTTGACCATCGGCAGCATAATCCGCAGGGGACTATCCTTACCTGCCATCAATAACGCACGCAATTGGGTCTCGAGCACTTCGGGTTGTGTCAGCGCTAAGCGAATACCGCGTAGGCCCAGGAAGGGGTTGTCTTCTTGGGGTACCGGCCAGTAGGGGAGTGGCTTGTCGCCGCCGACATCTAATGTGCGCGCTACCAGCGGGCGGCCATCCAGGGCGTCAATTGCCTGACGGTACTCGCTAATCTGAGTGGCTAAGTCTGGTGCGCTGGCGTGGGCCATGAACAGGAATTCAGTACGCAGCAGGCCAACGGCCTCAGCGCCACGCTCTACTGCATCAGCGGCGTGGGCAGTGTTGCCCAGGTTGGCGGCAACTTCGACACGGTGCCCATCGTGAGTTTGGGCGACCTCGAAGCGGCTTTCCCAGGCATCGGCTTCGCGCTGCTGGAGGTCTAGTAACTGCTGCTCGGCACGCTGTAGGCGCTCCTCGGAAGGTTGCGACGTCACTCGGCCACGCTCGCCATCCAGAATCATCATGCTGGCGTTGTTGAGTGCCATCACCGCTTGACCGGCGCCCACCACGGCGGGAATACCCAGTGCACGGGCCAGAATAGCGCTGTGTGCCGTGGCGCCACCGCGCACGGTAAGCAGGCCGCGGACACGGGAAGTATCCAGCCGGGCCACATCGGAAGGGCCGATATCGTCCATCACCAGAATATAAGGGTGATCCGGCGGTTCGGGGAGCGTCACATCGCAGAGTACGCCCAACACCCGGCGACCTACGTCGCGCAGGTCGGCAGCGCGTTCGGCCAGCAGGCGGTCAGCGAGCATCTCCTGGGCGTGGGCCGCGGTTTCAATCGCTTCCCACCAGCCCGCTTCCGCCGAGCGCCCTTCACGAATGGCATCCGTCGCCGCGTGATGGAGCTCCGGGTCGTCGAGCATCTCTTCGTGCATTGAAAGAATATCGGCGACTTCGCCACCGGGGGCGTTATGCACCAATGTCTGCAGCTGGGCGGCGCCCTCTTTCAGCGCGCTATTTAAACGGCTGATTTCGTGTTCAGCGTCGCTTGCGTGCTCGGCGTACTCGAACTGCATCGGGCGAATGACAAATACTGGTGCAATGGCCAAGCCCGGCGAGGCGGCCACGCCGGTGTGGGGCGTATCGGCAGCGAGGGGCTCAACGGCCGGTGTAGCGGTGCTCGTTTCCTGCGTGCTATCAAAGCCGCCGTCAAAGGGCGTTACTTTTTCTCCCAGGCCCGATTCAACAGCCTCGGCGACGGCCTCTAGCGCCGCGCTTGCCTGCTCACCCTCGGCTGACAGCACCAGCCACTGGCCGCGGCGTGCGCCCAGGCCAATCACTTTGGTTAGACTGGCGGCGGAAACCGGGGTGGCGCTGCCTTCTTCCAAACGTGCCTGAATCGGCATGGCCTGGGCGCGCGCTATCTGTACCAACTGTTTGGCGGGGCGAGCGTGCAACCCATGGGGGTTGAGCACCCGTACCCGACGGGTTTGGGTATTTGCGGTTTCGCCCGCCAGGGTGGCTAACAGCTGATCGCTGGTTTTGCCCACCAGGCTTTGGCTTTCGCTGTTTTCCAACACCGCCATCAGTTGCTCTAGCAGGGGGCGGTGGGCATCGCCATGGGCGGCCAGGCAGAACAACGCATGCACCGGATGACCAGCACTTTCCAGGGTTTGTTCAGCAGGTGTGGCCACCCCAAGCGCGGGCTGATTAACGCCCTGGGCGCTGCTAGCCAGCCACAGTCCTTTACCTAACCAGGTCGGCTGTGCCGCGGCGACGGCGGAAATAAAGCTGTTATCGACACAGCCGCTTTGGCGTAAGCGGGCGGCTGCAGCCAGAGCGAGTTCTTGTGGGTCGCGTGCCGGAAAGTTGACGCATAGGGTGTCGGCATCCAGGCGCGGTTCTAATGCTGGTTTCGAAAGCAGCCGCGCTACATCTGCCGCGGAGGTGGCGTTTGCCAGTTGCTCGGAAACGCCTTCGCGATCCAGCACATGGGTGAGCTGGCGCAGAATATCCAGATGCTCATCATTCTGGGCAGCAATCGTTACCAGTACGTGCACTTGCTGGCCGTCGTGCCACTCGATCCCTTGTGGGAACTGCAACACGCGTACACCCGTCTGCTTCACATACTGACGGCTTTCCGGTGTACCGTGGGGTATTGCGATGGCGTTGCCTAGAAACGTTGATGATTGTGCCTCGCGGGCGTGTAGGCCGTCGCGGTACTCGGCCTCAACCAATCCGGCCTCAACCAGCGCCTCAGCGGCACTGTCCAGCGCGGTTTGCCAGCTGTCGGCGTGGCGGCCTAGCAAGATGTCATCGGGGCCGAGTGTCAACATAGTATTCTCCTGTAAACGCGCACTGTCGGCATTTTAATGGGGCAGCGTCGACGCAGCGTCGTGTACATAAAGTGATCGTCGTTAAATGATCATGGTAATGGCGTTGATGCCAATGAGATGAACCGTGCCGTTTCAGTCGGTTTATCCTTGCCATTAAATCTGGGTATGGTGCTATTAAATCTGCACATAGTGCTATGCTGAATCGATTCACTGAATGACACAAGGTTTGAGCTTTTAGACTTTGGTCTGGTAGGCGCTAACTTGCTGATAAACTGCCCGGTCACACCAGGGGGAAACCGCATGACACTTGCCGATATTGCCCGGCTAGCCGGCGTCTCGCGCACCACTGCTAGCTACGTCATTAATGGTCAGGCCGAGCAGCGCCGCATTAGCGCAGCGACAATTGAAAAAGTGATGGCGGTGGTGCGGCAACACCGCTATCACATTGACCCTCAGGCGGCTGCGCTGCGCCGGGGTGCAAGCCGCTTGCTGGGGCTTATCGTGCCGGATTTGGAGAACATTAGTTATGCTCGCCTAGCCAAACGCCTGGAGCGGGGTGCACGGGAGCAGGGTTATCAGCTGTTGATCGTAAGCTCAGATGACTGTGCAGAGAGTGAACGGACACTCGCGTTGGCGCTGCGTGCGCAACGCTGTGAGGTGTTGATAACCGCCAGTTGCTTGCCTAGCGACGATACTTTTTATGCCGACCTGGTAGACGAGGGATGGTGCGTGGTGGGGATGGACCGTGGCCTCAACCCGACGCGCTTTGCCAGTGTCGTGAGTAACGATCAGGAGGCGGCTAAGACGTTGACCCGTTCGGTGATCGGCGCGGCGACCAAGCGTATTGCCTGGTTGGAAGCGATGCCGGAGCTGTCGGTTAGCTGTGAGCGGCGGGTGGGTTTTCAGGCGGCCCTTGAAGGCAGCATGATTGAACCGCTTTATCTTACCGGATCGCACTATGAGCGTAGCGAAGGGGTGCGTTTAGCGATTCAACTGCTGGATGAACAGGGCGGTGCCGACGCACTGGTGACGGCGTCCTATACACTGATGGAAGGGGTGTTTGATGTGTTCTTGGAGCGCGGCGGTCTGCCGGAGAATATGCGCCTGGCGACCTTTGGTGATCACCGGCTGCTGGATTTCCTTCCTCAGCCAGTGAACTCGGCGCTACAGGATTATGACCGTATTGCCGAGTTAACATTGCGCTGTGCCCTAGCCGCCATGAACGGCCACTATGAGAGCGGGCTGCAGGTGGTGGCGCGTCATCTGCACCGGCGTTAAACCGTGCGCGCCTGGGCCCAAGCTGCTGCATCTGGTATCGACATATCGTAACTCTCGCTCAAGTAGGGCGAGGAGAGCACGAAGTCGGCGCTCGCCGCATTGCAGGCAACGGGTACATTCCACAGCGCCGCTAAACGCAGCAACGCTTTGACATCCGGGTCGTGGGGCTGGGGTGAGAAGGGATCCCAAAAGAAGATCAGTACATCCAGCCGCTGCTCCGCAATCCGTGCGCCAATCTGCTGGTCACCGCCCAGAGGGCCGCTCATTAGACCCTCGACTTCTAACCCTAACGCGGTTTTAAGCCGCTTAGACGTTGTTCCCGTGCCAATCAATTCGTGCTGGCTCAGCGTATCCTTCCAGCGAGTTGCCCACTCAAGCATTTCGCTCTTCTTGCCATCGTGGGCAATTAGCGCAATACGCTTGCGCGCTTGCAGCGTACGGATGGCTTGGCGGGGCGGTTGCGCGTCACTCATTTCGTCACTTCCCTCATGGTTCTATTGCCTTTCGGTCTTATGGCCGAATGGTTTTTCTTTTTAAAGGTCGTAAAAGCTAAAAGCTCGCTACAAAGGTTAGACCGTTACTCGCTATCAAAGGCAAGGATTTTCATCGTATTGGTGCCCCCATGGGCATTCATATGGTCGCCGCGAGTGAGAATGACATGCTCGCCAGGGTGGATAAATCCCTGTGCCTGCAAGCATTTCAATGCTTCTTGGTTAAGGTTGGCCGGATCCATATCGGTGGTGTTGAAAGGAATGGAAACCACGCCACGATAGAGCGCCATACGCCGCTGGGCGATAGGGCTGTGAGCCAACCCTACGATAGGCAGGCCGGAACGAATGCGCGATGCAATCAGCGGTGTATAACCGGTGGAGGTCATGCAAGCGATGGCGCTGACGCCGGATAAGTGATTCGCTGCATACATCGCCGATAGCGCGATGGTTTCATCGATGCGCTCAAAGCCCTCATGAATACGGTGGCCTGACTCCTGAGCGAGACGCTCACGCTCGGCACCCAGACACACACGGTTCATCGCTTCGATGGTTTCCACCGGGTAGTCACCTGCGGCGGTTTCCGCAGAGAGCATCACTGCATCGGTGGCGTCGAGCACCGCATTGGCCACGTCGAAGACCTCGGCGCGGGTGGGTAGCGGCGACTCGATCATCGATTCCATCATTTGGGTGGCGGTAATGACGGCACGGTTGAGTGTGCGTGCGTGCTTGATAATTCGCTTCTGAGTACCGATCAGCGCGGCGTCGCCAATCTCAACGCCCAGGTCGCCCCTGGCCACCATGACCGCCTCAGAGGCTTCAATGATGCCATCCAGCGTAGCATCGTCGGCAACCGCTTCGGCGCGTTCAAGCTTAGCCACCAGGCCGATCTCTTTCCCGGCTTCGCCAAGCAGCTCGCGGGCTTCTTGCATATCTGCGGCGCTGCGCGGGAAGGAGACGGCTAAGTAGTCAACGCCAATCTCAATAGCGGTTTTTAGATCGGCCTTATCTTTCTCAGTAAGGGCGGGCGCTGAGAGTCCTCCTCCCTGCTTGTTAATGCCCTTATTGTTGGAGAGCTTGCCACCTACGTGAACGCGGGTATGCACTTCTTGTCCAATTACACGGGTGACATCGAGTACCAAACGGCCATCGTCGAGCAGTAGGCGGTCGCCCTCAACGACATCATCGGCCAGTGTTTGATAGTCGCAGCCGACGCGTTCTGCAGTGCCGCTATTGGCGTCCAGCGCCATGTCCAAGACAAATGCCTGGCCGACATTGAGGTTGACGGCGCCTTCGACAAAACGCGCAATACGAATTTTCGGCCCTTGCAGGTCGCCCAGCGCAGCAACGCTGCGGCCAAGGCGTTCGGCGATCTCGCGGACTTCGCTTAAGCGACGGCGGTGATCATCCGCCGAGCCGTGGGAGAAGTTAAGCCGCACCACATCCACACCGGCTTTTAGCATCGCTTCCAGCACGCCGGGGCGATCACTGGCGGGGCCGAGTGTGGCAACAATTTTGGTGCGCCTTAAAGGCGTATGGGAATGAGGGTTGGTAGACGCCGGTGCTGCTGTATTCGAGGTTGCATTCGTCATGGGCGCTCTCCTTGAGTAAGGGGATTGTGGGCAATTTAGTATTGGACTACGATAGCGTTTATATAGTAATTTTACTACATATTGGATATTTACTAGCCTTTTGGGGCGGTTGAAACGCTGTTTATCGGCCTCATGACGCTTAAATACGTATTTTTAGTAATTTTTTTACTAAAGGTGCAGATTGTTACTATTGGTCAATTGAGGAGCTATCATGACAATAAGAGTTGCGATTAACGGATTTGGCCGTATTGGCCGCAATGTACTGCGCGCCCTTTACGAAAACAGCTACCGTGA
This sequence comes from Vreelandella titanicae, assembly GCF_014697095.1. Taxonomy (NCBI): domain Bacteria; kingdom Pseudomonadati; phylum Pseudomonadota; class Gammaproteobacteria; order Oceanospirillales; family Halomonadaceae; genus Vreelandella; species Vreelandella titanicae. The sequence goes on from NZ_CP059082.1 coordinate 3,161,181, forward strand.
CCGCGTACAGGTCGTCGCCATTAACGATCTCGGCGACCCCTCGCTAAATTCCCACCTGCTGCGTCACGATACCGTGCATGGCCACTTCCCCTTTAAGGTAGAACACGACGCCGAGAGCATCACGGTGGATGGTGATCGTATCGCCATCTCCTCAGAGCGCGATCCAGCGGAGTTGCCGTGGGCATCGATGAATATCGATCTGGTGATGGAGTGCACCGGGTTGTTTACCAAGCGCGAGGCGGCGGCCAAGCATATCGAAGCGGGTGCCAAGCGCGTGCTGATTTCCGCACCCAGCCCCGACGCTGATGCGACGATTGTGTATGGCGTTAATGACCAAGTGTTGACCGCTGAGCACACGGTTGTCTCTAATGCTTCCTGCACCACCAACTGCCTAGCGCCGGTCGCGAAAGCGTTGAACGACGCAGTCGGTATCGAAAACGGTTTGATGACCACGGTGCACGCTTACACCAATGATCAGAACCTCTCGGATGTTTACCACTCTGACCCCTACCGGGCGCGCAGTGCAACGCACTCCATGATCCCGACCAAAACCGGTGCTGCCGCAGCGGTGGGCTTGGTGCTACCAGAGCTGGCGGGTAAATTTGATGGCCTAGCCGTTCGCGTACCGGTGATCAACGTCTCGCTGGTGGATCTGACCTTTACTGCCAGTCGCGATACCACTAAAGAAGAGATTAATGCCATCGTTGAGAAGGCCGCGGCTAACTCTCCGGTATTGGCTGTTAACGCTGAACCGCTGGTCTCTATTGATTTCAATCATGATGCCAACTCATCGACCTTCGATGCTAATCACACCCGCGTGAATGGCCGTCTGGTTAAAATCATGGCGTGGTACGACAACGAGTGGGGCTTCTCCAACCGTATGCTGGATACTGCGCTTGCCATGCAGGCGACTGCTAAGTAATACCCTCCTAAGGGCTAAGGGCAGGTGTCGCCCAGCAGCAGCTCAGTTTGCAGCAACTGCTGGGCGAGGGGGATGCGGCCAAGAATCATCTGCGCTGCGACTCGCCCTTTGCCCACGCTATCCTGGCGCACCGTGGTTAAACGCGGTGCGCGGTACTGTCCTTCAGCAATGCCATCGAACCCGGTAATGCGTAACTCTTCCGGCACCCGTATACCGCGCTGCTCGGCCAGCGTTAGCGCCGTGAGTGCAATACGGTCAGACATGCACAGCAGCAGGTCTGGCCGTTGTTCTAGTGGCTGGTCGAGAATCTCGGCAATCACCGGCGAGCACACCTCAAAGGTATTCTCCTCGATATTCCAGAGCGGCACTTGCGCCACATCCACACCTTGCTCACTCAGCGCGTTATGAAAGCCCTCAAGGCGGGCACGGCTAATGGTGCTGGTGTTGGGCAGCAGCGTGTGCTCGGCCGTCACGCGGCCGTTGCAGACCTCTTTGGTTAAGCGCAGGTTGATAATCGCCGGGCGTTTGGGCAACTGGTTAAGCGCATGCTGGGCGATTTTATAGCTAGCAGCTGTATCATCGATATGCACCGTCGGGCAGCCTTCAATATCAAAATCGACGGCCACCAGGGTGCGTTGGGCGGGCAGTTCATCGAGCAGCTTATTGTTGGGCATTAATCCATAAACGATAAAGCCATCGGCGATATTGGCGGAGCCCGGCGGCTGTGAGGCATGGCCGCGACCCGGCAATAACAGCAGCGTGTGGCCGTGGGCATCAAGAACTTCGGCAACCCCTGATAAAAACTCGCTGGCCACGGCATCGTTCAAACTGTAGGTCAGGCTTTCCGCAAGAATCACCGCAATAATCCGCGAGCGGCCGGTGCGCAGGCTGCGCGCTTTGGCGTCAGGGCCGCTGTACCCCAGCCTTTTCGCCTCTTTGAGTATGCGTTCGCGCAGGGCTGGAGAAAGCTGATCCGGCCGGTTAAAGGCATTGGAAATCGTGGCAGTGGAGACGTTGAGTTCCTGCGCAAGATCCTTGAGTGTCATACGGCGCTGATCAGTCACGGTACTTCCTTATACAGGCTTTTTTAATAATTGAAGATTAGCTATTCAAAGGATGTGCATAATAAAATCGACCCGCTGTGTGCTGCCACTCCCCATGATAAGCGAAGGGAAGGTTAGGCACACACAGAGGGTCGTTAAAGCGGGTATCTTGGTTGACTCTTGTGCTTAAGCCGCTGCTTGTTGAGTGGATAACATCAGTGCTGCACCGCTCTCATCAAACAGGTGTACTTTTTCCCAGTCCGCTGCCAGTGATACCTGCTGACCCTCCTGCCACTGACTGGGTGCTTCGCTGCGATGGATCAACAGCGTGTCGCCCTGTTTGGGCTCAAGGTAGACGTAAACTTCGTTACCTAAATACTCGACATTGACGATATCGAAGCAGTTGTTATCAGTGGGTGCCGCTAAGCATAGGTGCTCTGGGCGAATGCCGAGGGTCAATGCTTCGCCGCTTTGCCGCTGCTGGGCATTCTGGGGCAGGGCGAGCTCGCCAACTCCTACGGCTCGCACACGACAGCCGTTGGCGTCACCAGCGAGTAACTCTGCGGGCATGAAGTTCATGGTGGGCGAGCCGATAAACCCGGCAACGAATTTCGTCGCCGGGCGCTGGTACAACTCGTGGGGGCTGCCTACCTGCTCAACGTGTCCGCCATTGAGCACCACAATTTTGTCGGCCAGGGTCATGGCCTCCACCTGGTCGTGGGTCACGTAAATCATGGTGGAACCAAGGCGGTTATGCAGCCGTGCGATCTCGTTACGCATTTGTACCCGCAGCGAGGCATCCAGGTTGGAGAGTGGCTCGTCAAACAGCAGAATACGCGGTTCACGCGCCATGGCACGGCCCATAGCCACCCGCTGGCGTTGGCCCCCGGAAAGGGCTTTTGGCTTACGGTGCAGCAGCTCTTCAAGCTGCAAAATCTTTGCCGTGCTCATGACCCGCTCGTGCACGGTCTCTTTGGCGGTCTTGGCCAGTTTCAGGCCAAACGCCATATTGTCGTAAACGGTCATATGCGGGTAGAGCGCATAGGATTGAAACACCATGCCCACACCGCGTTCCCGCGGTGGCAAGTCATTGACCACGGTGTCATCCATGCTCAGGTCGCCATCGCTAATCGATTCCAAACCGGCGATCAGGCGCAAAAGGGTCGACTTGCCGCAGCCGGAGGGGCCAACGAAAACCACAAATTCGCCGTCGCCAATATGTAGGTCCACATCGTTAATAATGTGATCGCTGCCAAACACTTTGTTGATCTTGCTAAGCGTAACACTTGCCATAGGTAACTCCTTGCCGACCTCAATGCTTATGTCTTCTGGGTCGGCCTGTTGTTGTTTAGAGCTTATGAGACGACGCGCATAAAGGCCGCTTGATACCCCGGTAGCGTCAGGCTGTCACCATCGCGCTGGGTGATAAAGCCGTGGCCCTGCAAATCGCTGTCTATCGCTAGCGGCAGGTTAACCGTCTGCTTCTCAGCGGTGAGGTTGAAAACGCACAACAGCTTCTCATCCGCTTTTTGGCGGGTAAAACCGAGCAGTGTTTCACCCACATCGACCAGCGTTAAGTCTCCATCGAACAGCGCCGGGTGCTGGCGACGGAAAGCCAGCATGTTGCGCAGCGCGTTCAAGGTGGAGTTGGCATCATCCTGTTGGCGGCTTACCGCTAGATCGCGATGATGGGTCTCTATGGGGAGCCAGGGTTCAACGCTGGAAAAACCGCCATGTTCGCTACCGTTCCAGGGCATTGGCGTGCGGCAACCGTCGCGACCTTTGAATTCCGGCCAGAGCACTTTGCCGTAGGGGTCTTGGATGCGCTCAAAGGGCACGTCGGCTTCCGGCAGGCCGAGCTCTTCGCCTTGGTACAGGCAGACGCTACCGCGCAGCGAGCAGAGCATGGCCAGCGCCACTTTAGGGTAGGCTATGGGGTCTTCGCCAGCACCCCAGCGGGTGGCACTGCGTACGACGTCATGATTGGAGGTTGCCCAGCAGGGCCAGGCGTCGCCCGCTAGGCGCTGAAAGCGCTCCAGCACTTCATGAATATAGCGCGCAGAGTGGGGCGTGTTGAGCAAGTCGAAGGTGTAGGCCATATGCAGCTTGTCGCCACCGGCGGTGTACTCGGCCATGCGCTCCAGCGGGTTATCGTCGCCAATTTCGCCCACGGTCGTGGTGCCGGGGTATTCGTTCATCAGCGCCCGCAGATCTTTCAAGAATTCGAGGTTTTCGGGGCGGCTCAGGTCGTAGACGTGGCGCTGCCAAGTGTAGGGATTGCTATCCGGTGCGCCCAGGGTTTTAGCTTCGCCTTTGGGAACCGGCGGATTGTCGCGCAGCTCGGCGTCGTGGAAGTAGAAATTGACGGTATCCAAGCGGAAACCGTCTACGCCCAGATCCAGCCAGAAACGCATATTGTCCAACTGCGCCTGACGTGCTTCCGGGTTATGGAAGTTAACGTCCGGCTGGCTGGTCAGGAAGTTATGCATATAGTACTGCTGGCGGCGGGAATCAAACGTCCACGCCGGGCCGCCGAAAATCGATAGCCAGTTGTTGGGTGGCGTGCCGTCCGGTTTGGGGTCGGCCCATACAAACCAGTCGGCTTTAGGATTGTTGCGGTTTTGGCGACTCTCCTGAAACCAGGCGTGTTGATCCGAGGTGTGGCTAATCACCTGGTCGATCATCACCTTCAGGCCCAGCGAGTGGGCTTTTGCCAGCAGCGCTTTAAAGTCTTCCAGGGTGCCGAACATGGGGTCGACGTCGCAATAATCGCTAATATCGTAGCCAAAATCGAGCATCGGCGAGGTGAAAAATGGCGATAACCAAATGCCGTCCACATTGAGGGAGGCAACGTAATCGAGTTTTTCGGTAATACCGTTAAGATCGCCAATACCGTCACCGCGGCTATCCATAAAGCTGCGCGGGTAGATCTGGTAGATAACCCCGCCGCGCCACCAGAGTGTGTTGTCTTGCATCGTAGAGTCCAACGTTGACATAAAAATTCCTTATCCTTTAACGGCGCCTGCGGTAAGGCCTGACACAATGCGGCGCTGGAAGATAATCACTAATACGACCAGTGGCACCGTGACCACCACAGAAGCGGCCATAATCGGCCCCCAGGGCAGTTCGTAGGCACTGCCGCCTGACAGCAGCGCAATAGCGACGGGCACCGTGCGCTGGGCGTCGGTCAGCGTGAAGGTGAGGGCAAACAGAAACTCGTTCCACGCGGCGATAAATGCCAACAGGCCGGTGGTTGCCATGGCGGGCCACATCAGCGGCAGAAATACTTTCGTGATGGTTATCCAGGGCGTGGCGCCGTCCATGATGGCGGCCTCTTCCAGCTCCATGGGCAACTGCTTCATAAAGGTGGTCAATACCCATACGGTGAAGGGCAGGGTGAAGATGGTGTAGCTTAAAATCAGCCCGGCGGGGTTGTTGTAAAGGTTGAGCGCACGAATCACTTCAAACAGCCCGGAAAGCACCGCTACCTGGGGGAACATCGACACCCCGAGAATTACCAGCAGCACCGTGGAGCGGCCCCGAAAGCGCACCCGGCCCAGGGCGTAAGAGGCGGTAATGCCGAGTAGCAGGGCAATAAACACCACGCTAAACGCCACCACGATGGAGTTGAAAATAGCGCGCAGAAAGCTGGTCTGGCTAAAAATGCTGATGTAGTTATCGAAGTTCCAGTTCGAAGGCCAAAGCTCAACGCGGAACAGGTCGCTCGACGGTTTTAACGAGGTGATGACCGCGTAGTAAAACGGGAAAACGGCGTACACCATAATCAGCACAATCAACGCCCAAAACCCGATGCGCTTGGCTATTTTGGCCAACTGACGCGTATTCATTAGTCGCCTCCCAATTGGATTTGTTTACGCCCAAGGTAGAGGTAAGCCACGGTAGCCAGGGCAATGATCAAGAACAGCAGGGTAGAAGCGGCGCTGCCGTAACCGACATCCTGGAACTCGACCAGCTGTTGGCGGGCATAGACCGACATCGACATGGTGCTGGTGGAGTTGGAGGTGAGTACGTAGATAACATCGAAGACACGCAGCGCATCCAGCAGGCGGAAGATCACCGCGACCATTAACGCCGGGGTAATCAACGGTAGGGTAACTTTGAAGAACACCCGCAGCGGGTGAATGCCGTCTACCTCGGCGGCCTCATAGCAATCCTTGGGCAGCATCTGCAGAGCCGCAAGCACCAGCAGCGCCACGAAGGGAATGGTTTTCCATACATCGACCATAATTACCGCCCACATGGAGTAGGTGGCGTTAGCCGTCCAGGCGATGGGAGCGTCAATCACACCCAGGCCCATCAGCATATGGTTGATGATGCCGAACTGGTCGTTGAGCATCCATGCCCACATTTGCGCGGAAACAATGGTTGGGATTGCCCAGGGAATCAGCACCGCAGCGCGCACAATTACACGCCCCTTGAACTCGGCGTTCAAAATCAGCGCCACAATGACCCCGAAAACCACTTCCAGCGATACCGACACCACCGAGAAGTAGACGGTGTTCCATACCGACTGCCACCACACCGAGTCGGCCAGTACCCCATACCAGCGGCCATCGTCATAGACGAGATAATTCTCAAAGCCAATCAGATTGGCAGCGCCTAAATCTGACAGTGATGCATCGGTGAAGCTGAGAAAAAAGGTGCGCACCAGTGGCCAGCCAGCGACCAGGGTTAACGCAATCAGCATGGGGGCTAAAAAAAGCCAGGCGGCTTTAACCCGCTGTCGGCGAACCTTAGTGCCCCGGCGCGGCTTGGTAGTGAAAGAACGCGCCCCGGCGGGCGCGTCATCATGCTTGATGGAGGTCGACATGGAAAGGCTCCAGGGTTACCAGTTGCGACGCTTCAGGCGAGCCAATTCGTCTTCAAGATCAGCGACCGCTTGAGTGCCATCTTTAGTGCCGGAAAGCACGTCATGGGAGGTGCTGAAGAAGGCGTTACTCACCCGGCCATAAGCATCACCGGTGGGGGCAGAGGGGCGAGCGACCGCATTGACGAAGGTGTCGTAAAGGGTGCCAAAGAAGGGCACGGCTTCAAGCACTTCGTCATCCTGGTAGAGGGCGTCGATAGTGGGGTTGTAAGAGGCCTGTATGGCGCGACGCTTCTGTTCCTCTTCACCGGTCAGGAAGGCGACCAGGTCGGCGGCCAGCTCGGGGTGTTCGCTGTAGCGCGATACCGCCAGGTTCCAGCCGCCCAGGCCAGCGGCACTTTGGCCGTTTTCGCCACCTGCGGGCAGTTGGGTAACACCTACTTTGCCGCGAACGTCACTGTCTTCGCTTTGGGCCAGTGCCCAGGCGTAGGGCCAATTGCGCATAAACACGGCACCGCCGCTTTGGAAGACGCCGCGCGCTTCCTCTTCGGTGTAATTGAGCACACCGTTAGGCGAAATATCACCAATCCACGATGCGGCTAGGTCGAGTGCTTCTGCGGCGTGTTCGTTGTTAATGCTAATTTCGCCATCGGCTTCCACCACTGTGCCGCCGCCAAAGCTGGCTACCCACTCAAGGGCGTTAACGGTCAAACCTTCATAGGAGCGCCCCTGGAAGACATAGCCCTGCATACCGTCTTGGCCCTCAGCGCGCTCGGCGTCTTTGATCTCGCGGGCAATTTCGGTGAGTTCTTGCCAGGTTTTTGGCACGTCATGGCCATACTTTTCCAGCAAGTCTTCGCGGTAGTAGAGCACGCCCGCATCGGTGAACCACGGCATGGCGACTAAACGGTCATCGATGGTGTTGTTGGTGACGATGGTGTCAAAGTGCCCGGCAGCGGCGTCATCGCCAAGCACTTCTTTGAGGTCGAGTAGGTGATTGGCGAGTAGGCCGGGCCACACCACGTCAATTTGCATCACATCGATATCGCTGGAGTTAGCCGAAAGGATCTGCTGGTAGAGCGAAAGGCGCTCGGTGGAGGAGTTGGGCGTTGAAACAACATCGACGCTATGGCCGGTTTTCTCTTCCCAGGCGCGTACGCCTTCCTGGCACAGCGTCAGCTCTGCGCCGACTGCGCCACAGGAAATGGTGAGTTCTTCAGCCTGAGCTTGGCTTGTTGCACTCAGCGTGCTGGCTACTGCGATGGCGGTAGTGATTAAAGTCTTTTTCATAACGGCGTACCTCGACGTTTATTGTTGTGGATGGTGTGGCTTCTAAATTAGCGTTAATTCACAAACTCAACGTTTGTTCAATGGCTCTCTTAATCTTTATCTTAATCGATTAAGATTGTGCTGCTCAGTTAGCCGCTTTGATCGAGGAAGTTCAATAGCGACTTTTGTCTAACGGCATTGTTCAGTTTTCACTAAATAAAATCGTTCCTTAGACATTAGTCGCTAATTAGCAACTAGCCGTTGGTAAAAAGAGACTTAATCGATTAAGTTTTGGCTACCTTTCCTTAAGCGCCGTGGCGTTTAGCAGCAAAGCCACTACCCCCTGGGTGAACCGTGCAAGGGAAGTGTTATCGATTCGATCTTAATCGATTTAGGCAAAAGCGCTTACAGGCAGACGCTTAAAAACAGGCGCTAATAAACAACCGCTTGCCAATAACAATAGGGTACTCAAAACAATGCATAAAATGACATTTAAAACGCCGTTAGCCATTGCTATTGCCACCGCCAGCTTGGGAATGAGCGGTGTTGCTTCGGCACAAATGACCATGGAACAACGCTTTGCCGAGCTTGAAGCCCGCATTGAAGCCGCGGAACAGCGCGCTGATGCCGCCGAGCGCCGTGCCGAGATTGCCGAGCAATCACAGTCGACTGCCGTGGCGACAGAGAGCGACGCGGAGATCGAAGAGCGTCTGGCTCGGGTGGAGCGTTACGCCGATGGCGAAGAGGGTTTCTCGTTCAACGTTTATGCGCGTTCAGGCTTGTTGATTGGCGAAGATGGTAAAAGCGAGAATGCTGGCCCTTACCTGACACCCGCGGGTGGAGAGGGCGGCGCCGTTGGCCGTTTAGGCAATGAGCCGGACACCTACGCTGAAGCTATTTTCAACTACCGCATGCAGTTCGATAACGGCGCCAAAGCGCTTTATCGCACCATGATTGCTGACGGCACGACCTCCAGCAATGACTGGACTGGTGGCGAGTCCGATCTCAACGTGCGCCAAGTGTTTGCTGAATTCAGCGATCTTCCCAGCTTTACCGGCGCATTTGAAAACGCCTCTATCTGGGCCGGTAAGCGCTTTGACCGCGATAACTTCGATATCCATTGGCTCGACAGTGATGTGATTTTCCTGGCCGGTACCGGTGGCGGTATCTACGACATGCAGTTGGCAGACAACTGGAAATCTAACCTCTCGATTTATGGCCGTAGTTTTTCTGACTATCCGATTGTTGACCGCGAGAACCCCGGTCTTGAAGGCGACACCGACAACCTGATCCTGACCTCCAACAACTACTTCGGCAACTGGCAGTGGATGGTCAACGGTATGTCCGCTGCAGACAACGACGAGCGCGACATTGATGTCGGCCAAACTGCTGCCGATACTGGTTTCCACACCATGATTGCTTATCATGGCGACAGCTTCTTCGGCATGGGCGAGGGTAGTTTCAAAGCGGCCGTGCTGCATGGTCAGGGGTTAGGCGCCGAGACCAAAAGTATTGGTTCACGGGGTGATCTAACTGATGACGCTACCGCCACGCGCCTAGCGCTCTATGGCACCACTTATATTGCCCCGCAGTGGCGCGTTGCCCCCTCCATTCTGGCTGAAACCAGCGAAGACCGTTATGCCCAGGGCGATAAGTACAACTGGGCAGGGCTCAACGTGCGCCTAGCCAACGAGTTAACGCAGAACTTCGAAATGCAGTACGAAGCGGGCTATCAGTGGATGGATCTCGATCCCCAGGGTTATAGCGGTCGTAACGCCGTGGATGGTGGCTTCAGCAAATTCACGATTGCGCCCACCTTCAAGCCTGAAGTCGGCGGCTTCTGGCAGCGTCCTGAGATTCGTCTGTTCACCACCTTCAGCGATTGGGATGACGACCTTAACAACTACGGTGCCAGCTCACTGGGCAACGAAGGCTTTACCGGTGGTCAGTGGACTTTCGGCGTTCAGACCGAGGTATGGTTCTAAACCGATGTAAGTTGGTTAGCGTTTAACTGTTTCTTCTCCAATGCACTTTGCCCGCGACATGTCGCGGGCTTTTTTATAGCTTTAAAAGAATTTGTGAATAGTATTTATGGAGGGCTAGCAGGGTTGCTCAGGAGCGTTTATGTCACTACTGCAAGAGAAATTAAAAGCGCCGCCGCTACCGCTTGGTGTAGTGGCCCGGCCGCGCCTTAATGACCGTTTCGGGTTAGATGAACGTGTCCGCTTACTGATGGTGCAGGCGCCTCCAGGCTATGGCAAAACCACGCTGCTGGCTGAGCGGCTGACCGCGCTGGAGCAAGAGGCCACTTGGCTAGGCTTGGATCAGCGCGACAACCAACCCGCGCGGTTTTTAGCCTACTGGCAGGCAGCGCTCGATGGACTGTTAATCGAGCACATACGGCTTTCACCCGTGGCAGACGATGGAGACTGCGTGGAGCAGTTAGAGCGCTGGCTTGGCGAATTGCCTGAGCAGCGCTCGCCGTGTCGTTTGGTAGTGGATAATTTTGAGCACCTTAGCCACCCGGATATCTTAGCTGGGATCGCCCACTGGCTGCGTCATCAGCCGCCTTGGCTAACGTTAACGCTGGCCAGCCGCTCAAGGCCAGCATTGGGTTTGGCAAGCCTGCGGCTAAGAGGTGAACTCGAAGAGATCGACCTTCACGCGTTGGCCTTTGACAGCGAGGAGGCGCAAACCCTGTGTGCCGAACAGTTGAGCTTTCCCCCCACGCGAGTCAGCCTGGAACGTGCACTGCGCAGAAGCGGTGGCTGGGTAATGGCGTTGAGCTGGCTGGTAGAGCGCACCACCACGCGGGCAGGGTTTGACGCCCTGGTTGACCGGTTAAGTGGTGCCCACCCAGACTTTGCCGCTTGGTTTGACGAACTGCTCTCCGCTGCACTGCCATTGGAAGAGCGAGAGCTAATGCTGCAACTGGGGGTACTGGAGCGCTTTTCCCCCGAGCTTATGGCCCGACTACTGGAAGGGGAGCGCTTGACCCAGCGCCTGGAGGCCTTTGAACAAGCGGGGCTATTTATTGAACGCCCAGACCCGCATGCTCAGTGGTACCGCTTTCAACGACTGTTTGGCGAGTACCTCCGTCATCGCCGTCATGAGCTTAGTTTGGCCACCCAGCGCGTGCTGCACCAGCGCGCAAGCCAGGCGTGGTTAGCCTTGAACGATCCGGTGATGGCTCTGCGCCAGGCGATACTCGCCGAGGCCCCCGATGATGTGGCAAGCCTACTGACCGCCCATGGACCCGCCTTGCTGGCAAGCGGCGCCTATTCACTGTTGGCCAAGGGCTTCGCCCTGCTCGGTGAGCCGCGGCTCTCTACCTGTCCGGAACACACGCTGCTCTATGGCTGGGTCTCCCATGCTCAGTTTCAGTTTGATATTACCGCACGCGTAATTGGCTGGATTGAAGCACAGTTGCACGCGTCAGAGTGGCAGTTGCTCAGCGCTGAATTCGCTACGCTGCGCGCCCAGTTAGCGATTAACCAGGGCGATGCCGAGCGAGCCGCACCGCTGGCCGAGCAAGCGCTAGCCGTGCCCGCCCGCTATTTAGCTTCCACGCCGCTGACTGCCACTGCCATCTTAAGCGAGGCGCGCTTTGTGCTGGGCTATTTGGAAGAGTCGCTGCAGCGGGTGCGCGAGGTAGAGCGTCAGGCCCGCCAGCGTGGCGATCATCAACTGCTGCTCTGGTCGTTTTGCCATCAGTCGGAGACGCTGGTGGCTCAGGGGCGCCTACAGGCCGCCTACGATATTCAGGAGCGCGCCTTTGCCCACCTGGAGCGCGCGGAGCTTGAGCACCTGCCCGTGGCGGAGTTTCTCTACCGCATTCGCAGTCAGGTACTCTGGGAGTGGCACCGGCTGGATGAAGCCGAGCAGGCCGCGCTGAAAGGCATCGCCGTGCTGGATAACCAGGGGGAGCGCTGGACACTTCAGTGTCATATCCAACTGGCCAAAATCGCCCAAAGCCGTGGCGACCAAGCCCAGTGCGCTGACCATATTCGGCGGCTGCGCAAAATTCTCGCAGAAGGGGATTACCATATTGACTGGGTGGCGAATGCTCACGCTACCCTGTTGGCCTGGTGGCACTCCACCCAGGATCTTGATGCGGTAGAGCGCTGGCGCCAGGAAGCGCCGTCCCCCATTACTGAAGGGGCCACCAACCACTTTTCCCAGTGCAATGTGCGCAACCACGCCCGGGCGCTCACGCTACTGGGACGCTTTGATGAAGCCTGCATGCTATTAGAGGCCCTTGAAGTGCACACTCAGCGCTTGGGGCTGGTCACGGATGCCAACCGCAACCAGATCTGTCTCGCGGCAGCGGCGTGGTATGCAGGAAGAGAAGAGCATGCCTGCCAGCATATGCATCAAGCGCTGAGCTTGGCTTCCCGCACCGCCCTGGTGGGCAGCTTTCTGCGACTGGGCAAACCCCTTGGGGAGTTGCTCAATCGGTTGCTCGACAGCGGCACCTTGGATGCCTTAGAGCAGGCGAGGGCAGAGCGGTTGCTGGCGCTTGCGGGGCGCCAGAAGGATTTTGGCAGCGCCCGACGCTTAATGCTGGATGAAACGGTGATCGCCGATATTGTCGCCCGGCCAGATGTCCCCGAGCTGATCCGCACTTCGCCGCTCACTCGCCGGGAGTGGCAAATCCTGGGGCTGATTCATGCCGGGCTTTCCAATGAGCAGATCGCCGAGCAGCTGTCGGTGGCGCCTACCACCATCAAAACCCATATCCGCAGCCTCTATCAAAAGCAGAATATTCGACGCCGCGACGAAGCGATTGCCCTGGCGGGACAGTTGCTGGCGCATATTCAGGGGGAATAAGTCGACAGACGGGCTACTCCTAACGCCTACGCCCAGAGTCACCCTGGGGGGAGGATTTTATCTTGTGAGCAACCCTGCATCATGCCAAGTAACCAGCAAGAACTATGTCAAGAACTGTGACAAGAACTATGGCAAGGACAAAACAATGATGCAGACAACCTCTACTTCCCACTACGTTGGCAGCCAAGGAGCCGACTGGTGGCGCGGCGCTGTGATTTATCAAATCTACCCGCGCAGCTTTATGGACAGCAACGGCGACGGCATTGGCGACTTAAAAGGCGTGATCGACAAGCTCGATTACATCGCCTCGCTTAACGTCGATGCGATTTGGCTGTCGCCGTTCTTTACCTCACCGATGAAAGACTTCGGCTACGACATCAGCAACTATCGCGATGTTGATCCGATGTTTGGCACCCTGGAGGATTTCGACCGTTTAGTCGAGGGTGCCCATGCCAGGGGGCTAAAAGTCACCATCGATCAAGTCATGTCGCACACTGCCGATCAGCATGCCTGGTTCGAAGAGAGTCGCCAAAGTCGTGATAATCCCAAAGCCGACTGGTACGTTTGGGCTGACCCTAAGCCCGATGGCGCGCCGCCCACTAACTGGCAATCCGTGTTTGGTGGCAGCGCCTGGCAGTGGGACACCCGCCGCTGCCAGTACTATCTGCATAACTTCCTGGCTAGCCAGCCGGATTTAAATTTCCGCACACCTGCGGTGGTCGATGCCATGCTGGAGGAAGTGCGCTTCTGGCTAGAGCGGGGCGTGGATGGCTTCCGGCTGGATGCGGTGAACTTCTGCACCCACGGCGAGCTAAAAGATAACCCGCCGCGCCAGGAGATGACCGAAAGCTTTCTAGGTGTTCGCCCCGACAACCCCTACGGCTACCAGCTCCACCAATACGATAAAACCCAGCCGGAGAACCTGTTGTTTCTGGAGCGGCTGCGCGCGCTGCTGGATGAGTACCCCGGCACCACTAGCGTGGGCGAGGTGGGCGACGACGATGCCTTGGGCGTGATGGCGGAATACTCCCAGGGCGGTAAGCGGCTACATATGTGCTACTCGTTCAACCTGCTCACCGACAAATACGACCCCGGCTACTTGCACGAAACGCTAACCGAAATGGAAGCGCGCATTGGCGATGGCTGGCCCTGCTGGGCGCTGGGCAACCACGACGTGACGCGGCTGGCAACTCGCTGGCAGGCGGAAGGGCAGCTGGATAAGCTGCGCCTTTATATGGTGTTTCTACTCACTCAGCGCGGTAGCGTATGCCTTTATCAAGGTGAAGAGTTGGGCCTGCCCGAAGCTCAGCTGACGTTTGAACAGTTGGTTGACCCTGCGGGTATTACCTTCTGGCCCGCTTATAAAGGCCGAGACGGCTGCCGAACGCCGCATCCCTGGCAGGCCGATGCTCGTCACGCGGGCTTTAGTCGTGGCACACCCTGGCTGCCGGTGCCTGACACTCATGCTAGCCTCGCCGTTGATCAGCAAGATAACGATACTGATTCATTGCTCAATGCCTACCGCGATTTTTTAGCCTTCCGCCGTACTCAGCCTGCGTTGGTGAAGGGCGATGTGCGCTATCACGCTGTGCGTGACGATGTGCTCTGTCTTGAGCGCACCTACCAGCAAACGCGGTTACTAATTGCTCTGAATTTTAGCGGTCAAACGGTCACCCGTTCGGCACCTGAAGGCGCTGAAGCCATTGCCGGTGCCCCAGTGTGGCTAACCGGTGAGTGGCAGGGCAATCAGCTGTCGCTTCCGCAACTGTCCCTTCCGCCCTATGGCGTGGCCATTGCCCGCTGCTCCCAGCTTGAGGAGAACGCACCATGGGACGTCTAACACTAAGTGGTATCGGTAAATCTTTTGATGGCGTGGAAATCTCGCGGGATATCGATCTCACCATCGAAGACGGCGAGTTCGTGGTGTTTGTTGGCCCCTCCGGCTGCGGAAAATCCACGCTGCTGCGCATGATTGCCGGGCTTGAAGATATCAGCGAAGGGGATATGCAGCTGGATGGTCAGCGAATCAACGAGATTCCGCCCCAGGAGCGGGACATCGGCATGGTGTTCCAATCCTACGCCCTCTACCCGCATATGAGCGTGGCCGAGAATATGGCCTTTGGCCTGAAGCTGGCCCGCACCGACAAAGCGGAAATTCGTCGCCGCGTTCAACACGCCGCTGAGATGCTGCATCTCACCGAGCTATTGGAGCGTAAGCCCAAAGACCTCTCCGGCGGTCAGCGCCAGCGGGTAGCCATTGGCCGCACGCTGGTCAAAGAGCCTGCCGTGTTTCTGTTCGACGAGCCGCTCTCTAACCTGGACGCCGCGCTGCGGGTGGATATGCGAGTGCAGATCGCTGCGCTGCATAAGCGCTTGAACGCCACCATGATCTACGTGACCCACGACCAAGTGGAGGCGATGACGCTGGCTGACCGCATTGTGCTGCTTTCCCGGGGAAGAATCGCCCAGGTAGGCGCGCCGCTCTCGCTTTATCACTTTCCCAAAACCTTAGAGGTAGCGGAGTTTATCGGCTCGCCGCGCATCAATACCTTCCCGGTCACGGTAGTCGACTCAGGTGAGCGCCAAACGGTGGTGCGTCTGCCTAACGGGGAGACACTGACGGTGGCGGTCAATGGCAAGCACCTCCATTCAGGAGATGGCGCCACTTTGGGATTGCGGGCGGAAGATTTTGTATCGCCTGAACAGGCAGAGGCTCGGCTGACAGCGAGATTAATGGTGGCGGAAAAGCTGGGTTACGAAACCCTGGCGCATCTGCAGGTAGACGGTATAGACGCTACCTTAACCCAGCGTTTGGATGGCTTAACGCAACTAACCGAAGGCCAAACGCTCGACTTGGGTTTAGCGGGCCAGCATTGCCATCTTTTTGATCTACAGGGTAGTGCCTGCCCGCGGCAGGTGGTGGTAGATGGGGTAAGCCAATAATCGCCCATCTTATTTTTTTCAATAAAAGTGCATCCAATACGTCTCCTCGCGGGTAATCCCTATACAGGCGCTATTTAAGGCGGCTGATAAAAAACCTTTTAGGAGACTGAAAATGACCATCCAACCTCTTACGCGTGCAGCACTCGCCGCTACCTTGATTGCATCCTTCAGTCACGTCGCGCTGGCAGACATGACGCCCGCGGAAGTTCAGGTGCCGGACGGTAATGCTGTCGCCCTCGAAACCGTTGGCGTTGGCGCTATTACCTACATGTGCGAAGCCAAAGACGACGGCAACATGGGCTGGGTATTCAAAGGCCCCCACGCGGCGCTTAACGACAGCGAAGGCACACAAGTAGGAAGCTACTACGGCCCGCCAGCCACCTGGGAAGCGTTGGATGGCTCAAAAATTACCGGCACTCAGCTAGCCACGGCTGCCAATGGTGATGGCAACATCCCGCTTCAACTGGTGGAAGCCAATCCGGCTGAAGGCGAAGGCGCTATGAGCGGTGTTAGTTACATTCAGCGCCTGAACACTCAGGGTGGTGTTGCCCCGGACGTCACCTGCGATATGGATCACGACGGAGCCACCGCGGTAGTGACCTACCAGGCAGACTATATCTTCTGGGTTGCTGAATAAGTCGACTGGAATGTTAATTCCGCTGGGGGCTCGTCTGTCGAGTCCCCAGCGGCTATGCTGTCTCTGAGAACGACGACTGGCGTCGGTGCCGTCACCAGGGAGCTAGGGTTTGACTGACGTGTATTCAGAATTTGATCATGCTGCGGCATTAGCCAACTGTGCCCGTGGCGAGCATGACGCCTTGCACCAACTCTATGTTCATGAAGGTGCCCGACTATTAGGCGTCGTCATAAGAATCGTCAAGGATCGTGGTATGGCCGAGGATATTGTCCACGATGCCTGTCTTAATATTTGGCAGCATGCCGATAGTTTTGATCCCGCCAAAGGATCCGCGCGGACGTGGATATTTAGCGTGGCGCGTCACCTGGCACTGAACGCTATCCGTTATCGCGACCGTGAAGTCACTTTTGATAATCACGATCCCACCGAATTAGATCTCGATGAACATTTTCAGCACGCCTTCGTTGCCGATGAAGCCTTCGATTGGCAGACCGGCCAGCGGATGGATAGCTGTTTGGAAGCGCTTGAGCCTGAGCGGCGTAACTGCGTACTCCATGCCTATGTTGACGGCCTTAGTCATGCGGAAATTGCGGCGCATACCGGCGCGCCGCTGGGAACCGTAAAAGCCTGGATCAAACGCAGTTTGCTGCGCCTACGGGAGTGTATGGCATGAGCCGCCCCAGTCAGCACGAACACCAAGACGACCATACTTTAGCGGGTGAATACGTGCTGGGTACGCTTTCGTTAGAGCAGCGTAAGGCGCTAGAGGCCCGGCTACCTAACGAGCCTGAATTGCAACAAGCCGTGATGGCTTGGGAAGAGCGTTTCTTGCCCTATACCGCTATCACCGACCCGGTAACGCCTTCTGACAATTTATGGCCGCGTATTGAGCGCAGCTTAGCGTCACGGGAAGCGCTTGCTAAGCGTGCTCGACCTGCCTCTGTCGTGCCGCCAAGACCTCGCCGCATGCTGCACAGCCTGCCGCTTTGGCGCGGCGCTGCCGGGTTTGGCTTAGCGGCGGCGTTAGTATTGGGCGTGATGCTGGCCAATGAAGTAACTGAACCGACGACCCCCGAGTACATGGTGGTTCTGCTTGCTCCGCAAACGCAGTCAGCGGGTTGGGTAGTGCAGGCCTCATCACGCCAGGAAATCGAGCTGATCCCATTGGGTACTTTCGAAGTACCTGAAGGTAAAGCGCTTGAGTTTTGGACCAAAGCAGATGAGTGGCAGGCCCCGGTATCGCTGGGTTTAGTGGAGCCAGGGCAGCCGATCCGTTTGCGCTTGGATGAACTGCCGCCTCTTGAGGATAACCAGCTATTTGAGCTAACGCTGGAAGACGAAACCGGCTCACCAACCGGCCTGCCCACCGGGCCGATTGAGTTTATTGGCCGCGCGGTCGAGATTTAGCCACTCAAAAGCGCCAGTTAAAAGAACGTCAAGCCGACCTGGAACAGGCGCTCCACGTCGCGAATGCGGCGCTTGTCGATCACGAATAGAATCACGTGGTCGCCGCTCTCAACCATCACATCGCCGTGGGCGATAATGACCTCTTTGCCGCGCACAATCGCACCGATGGTGGTGCCCTCGGGCAGGTCGATCTCGCGGATGGTACGCCCGACCACCTTGGAGGACTGCTTATCGCCGTGGGCGATGGCTTCAATGGCCTCGGCGGCGCCTCGGCGCAGCGAGTGAACGTTGACGATATCACCCCGACGCACGTGGGTGAGCAGGCTGCCAATGGTCGCCTGCTGGGGAGAAATAGCGATATCGATCTCGCCCCCCTGCACCAAGTCCACATAGGCGGCGTTGTTGATCAGCGTCAGCACCTTCTTCGCCCCCAAACGCTTGGCGAGCAGCGACGACATGATATTGACTTCGTCGTCGTTGGTCAGCGCGCAGAAGATATCGCACTCTTCGATATTCTCCTCTTCCAGCAGACGCTTGCTGGTGGCACTGCCATGGAGCACCACGGTGCGATCCAGCCGCTCGGAGAGGGTGGTGCAGCGCTCCAGGCTGTGCTCGATGATCTTGACCTGGTGGCTATGCTCCAGGTGTTCGGCCAGCCGCTCGCCGATATTGCCACCCCCGGCGATCACGACCCGACGGAAGTCCCGCTCGACCCGGCGCAGCTCGCTCATCACCGCGCGAATATCCCGGCGGGCGGCGAGGAAGAACACCTCGTCGTCAGCCTCGATGACCGTATCGCCACGGGGAATGATTGGGCGGTTACGGCGGTAAATCGCCGCCACCCGGGTATCCACGTTGGGCATATGGCGGCGCAGAAAGGCCAAATCCTGGCCCACCAGCGGGCCACCGTAGAACGCTTTCACCGCCACCAGCTGCACCAGGCCACCGGCAAACTCGAGCACCTGCAGGGCACCGGGGTGCTCGATCAGGCGGCGTACGTGGTCGGTGACCACCTGCTCGGGGCTGATCAGTACATCAATGGGGATCGCTTCGTGGGCAAAAAGGCCTTTACGGGTCAAATACGCGGTGGCGCGCACCCGGGCAATTTTAGTCGGCGTGCGAAACAGCGTATGGGCGACCTGGCAGGCGATCATATTGATCTCGTCGCTGTTGGTGACAGCGATCAACATATCGGCGTCTTCGCAGCCAGCCTGGCGCAACACTATCGGGTAGGAACCTGCCCCGGTGACGGTGCGGATATCGATTTTGGTGTGCAGCTCGCGCAGTTTTTTGGCGTCGGTGTCAACGACGGTGATGTCGTTCTCCTCGCGGGCGAGGTGTTCAGCCAGTGTGCCGCCGACCTGGCCGGCGCCGAGAATGATGATTTTCATACGGTCTTGTCCTCACGGTCAGGCTCAAGGGAGAGTCGGTAACCAATGCCGGGCTCAGTTTGCAGTAGGGTGGGGGACTGGGGATCATCACCTAGCTTTTGACGCAATTTGCTCACCACGATGCGCAAGTAATGCGTATCTTCCTGGTGAGTTGGGCCCCATACCTGTCGTAATAGCTGGGTCTGCGTGACCACTCGCCCAGCTGAAGCAATAAGCTGGGCCAGCACGGCGAACTCTTTCGGCGTTAGATGAACGGCCTCGCCGTGCAAGCTTACTTGGTGAGCGGCCAGGTCAACTATCAAACCGCCATGCTGGAAACGCTGAGCGCTTGGGCTGGCGCGCCGCCTTAATAGGGCTCGAATACGTGCCAACAGCTCTTGAATGCCGAAGGGTTTGGTAACGTAGTCGCTCGCCCCGTTATCCAGGGCGCGCACTTTTTCAGCCTCATGGCCGCGCACCGAAACAATGATCACGGGCACCTCGCTATGCTTGCGGATAGAATCGAGCACTTGCTGTCCATCCATGTCTGGCAGACCAAGATCCAGTAAAACGATGTCTGCATTAGCGGTGAGGGCATCAGCATTGAGTTTTTCCAACCCCTCGCGACCACTGGAGGCCTCAATCACCTGAAACCCTTGAGAAGTGAGGCTGATACGCAAAAAGTGACGAATGTGCGGCTCGTCATCAATGACTAATACGCGCGCTTGATCAGTGCTCATTCTCGGCGTCCTTGCTGGGTGCCGATAGGGGCAGCGTCATGGTAATCCTGGTGCCAACATTGTCTGGCCCAGGGCTTGCGTGGATTTGACCCGCGTGGGCGCCAAGCATTCCCCGACAAATCGCCAGCCCCAGGCCGCTACCGTGCAGGCTGCGATCGCCGTCGTTACCGGTGACAAACATATCGAACACGCGCTCGCGTAGTGCTTCGGGTATGCCAGGGCCTTGGTCGGTAACCGAAAACAATAAGATGGACGGGTCTCCAGCCCTTTTATCATCACGACATTGGGCTTCGATAGTGATATGGCCATTAGGTGGTGAGAAGCGCGCCGCATTTTCAAGCACGTTGACCAGCGCTTGCTCAATCAGGGCGGGGTGAACGTAAAGTAGTGGTAGCTCTTTTGACCAGTGCTGCTCGACTTGGAAACCTTCAAGGGCACTGCCCAGTCGCTTCCGCGCTGAAGCGACTAAATCATCAAACGCCACCCAATCGCGCTCGATTTTCATATCGCCATGCCCTAGTCGGGTCATGTCCAACAAATTCTGTATATAGCGGTTAAGGCGTTCACTTTCGCTTAATACGCCATCTAGTAACGCAAAGCGATCCTGTTGACTGAGCTGTGCATCAAGAGTGCGAAGCGAGCTGGCCGCGCCAATAATCGACGCTAGCGGAGTGCGCAGGTCGTGGGAAACCGACGATAGCAGCGCTGAACGCAACCTCTCCTGCTCTTCAGCCAAGCGAGCGGCACTAAGCTCCAGCAGGCGTTGGCGGCTGTCTCCGGCGAGCTTGCCGACTACCAGTGCGACTAATAGAAAGAACAGCAGTGTTAGCAGTTGCTCTTGCTCTTCAACCGCTAACGAAAAGTGCGGAACGGTGAAGCAAAAATTAAACGTCAGAAACCCCAGTACGGCACATAGCAGAGCTGCGTAGCTTCCTGCTAACACCGCACTGGCGAGAACCGCGGTAAGAAAAATCAGCGAAAGATTAGCCAAGGCTAGCCAGGTATATAGTCCCCAGGCGATTAGCAGAGCAATTAGCGTGCTCGCCAGCGCAATCAGGATTTCTGACGGCATTGGCAAGCGCAACTGGTTCGCAATCTGCCCAAAGGGTTTGAACATCGGTTTTCTAAACGTCATGACACGATTGTCCTTCACGAACGTCCTTCAAAATGATCGGCTAGCGCCGCCAGAACATTGGGGTCAGTAACACCACGACGGTGAGTATTTCTAACCGCCCCATCAGCATGCCAATGCATAGCAACCATTTCGCCGCGTCGGGTAGGGGGGCAAAATTACCTGCGGGGCCGATGATATCGCCTAGACCAGGGCCCACATTGGTGACTGCGGTGGCGGCACCGGAAAGAGCGGTGACTAAATCCAACCCCAGGGCAGAGAGGCTCAACGCCAGTGCCGCTATGGTGATAAAAAAGAAGAACGAGAAGGCCACTACGCTGCGCGAGATATCACTGGTGACCGGCTGATGGTTATAGCGAGTGGTAAACACACCATTGGCATGGATGAGGTAACGCAACTGGTTAAGCAGCATTAAAGAAGCAATCTGAAACCGGAAGATTTTCATTCCGCCGCTAGTAGAGCCGCTGCAGCCGCCCACAAAGGTCAGGTAGAAAAAAGCGACCACCGGCAGCGCCCCCCACTGGGTGTAATCATCCGATGCATAGCCGGTGGTGGTTACCACTGAAATAATGTTAAAGGTAACGTGGGTGAGCGATTCAAACCAGTTGTCGCCCTGGGTGATGCGCCAGACACTGAGTAGCAAAATCGCGGCCATCAAGAGCTTTAACAGCCCAAGTACCTGCTGATCGTTCCATAGGGCACTGCGCGACCCGCGTATAAAACGGATATACAGTACAAAGGGAAGCGCACCGCTCAGCATGAAAAAACTGGCCATCCACAGCAGCCATGGCTGTTCGCTATAGGCGCCGAAGGAAGCGTCGGAATTGGCAAAGCCGCCGGTAGAAAGCGACGTCATACCATGTACGGTGGCGTCTAAGAGCGTCATCCCGCCGAACCAATAACTACCAATCGCGACCAGGGTTAGGCTGACATAGATCGTTAGCGTCGCTTTGGCAATACCGCCAGTGCGTGGCATCACTTTATCCGACCAGTCGGACGACTCGGTGTGAAACAACCGCATACCACCTACTTTAAGAAACGGCAAAATCGCAATACCCATGACGATAATGCCGATGCCGCCCATCCATTGCATGAGCCCTCGCCATAGCTTCAATCCATCGGAAAAGTGCTCAATACCGACCAGAATCGTGGATCCCGTCGTAGTTATCGCTGATACCGATTCAAACACCGCATTGGTGAAGGTTAACTGTGGGGCGCCCAGCACCAGCGGCAGGCTGGCAAAACCGCTAATGGTGACCCAACTGGCGGCGGTAAGAATAAACATCTGCCATGGCTTCAACTCTAAAGCTGTGCGATAGGTGAGTAACCAAGTAAGCGCTGCGGCGCCAAGTACAATCAGAATGGAAACACCGAAGGCGGGTGCATCAGGGTCTCTCTCAATTAGCAGTACGACGAAAGGCACCATCATGAACAGAGCTAGCACAACCCAGAGAATCGAAATAATTTTAAAAACAGGTGCCCAGTGCCGATACGCATTCCTGCTACGGTAAAACCATGGTGTGAATGGAGTCATATGCCCAGCTCGCCGTTTAGTATTCTTAATATTTGCTATGACACCATGACCTTCCATAAAAAGTCTGTAAAAAAACAAAAAAACCCAGCACTCTGCTGGGTTTGGGCAAGCTAGTTAAACACCTTCGTTAGATTTAACCTTTAACGCCCCCGGCGGTTAATCCACCAATAATCCAACGCTGGCAGATCAGGAACGCCACGGTGATTGGCAGCCCCGAGAGCACGGCAGCGGCGGCGAAGTCGCCCCAGCGCTGATTATGGTCGGCCAGGTACTGCTGGGCGCCCACCGCCAGGGTGAGCTTATGCTCATCCACTAGCAGCACCGACGCCATGGGGTACTCCATGATGCTCATCACAAACGCCAGGATGAACACCACCATCAGAATCGGCACCGACAGCGGCAGCAGGATGTAGCGAAACGCCTGCCAAGTGCTTGCCCCGTCCACCATGGCGGCTTCTTCGAGCGACCCGTCGATGGATTCGAAGTAGCCCTTGATCGTCCATATATGCAGCGCCACTGCGCCCAGGGAAGCGACAATCAGCGCGCCGTGGGTGTTTATCCCCAGCCAGCCGACGAACTGACCCAGCCGGTCGAACAGCGCGTAGAGTGCCACCAGCGACAATACTGCTGGGAACATTTGGAAAATCAGCATGCCTTTCAATAGCGGCTCCTTGCCCTTAAAGCGCATGCGGGCAAAGGCGTAGGCACTGGTGGTGGCAAGCATCAAAATCAGCAACGAGGACACCACGGCGACTTTGATCGAGTTCCATAGCCACAGCAGCACGGGGAAGGGCGGCTGGATCACGCTGCCGTCGGCGCGCTCCCAGGGAATACCCAAGGCCAGCGACCAGTGTTCAAGAGAGAAGCGCTCGGGGATCAAGCTCCCCGAGGCAAAGTTGCCCTCGCGAAACGAGATTGAAATCACCAACAGCAGCGGAAACACGATCAGTGACACAAAGCCGATCAGCGCCAAATGCGCGCCCCATCGCCTTGCGCGAATGGAGCGGGGTTGAACCATCGCCATCGTAAACCTCCTAAACTTTAACCTTGGAAAGCCGCAAATTAACCACCGACATGCCCACCACCAGCAGGAAGATCAGCGTAGCAATGGCTGCCGCCAGACCGAAGTTCTGACCGGCATCCTGGAAGGCGATGCGGTAGGTATAGCTCACCAGCAGGTCGGTGGTGCCCGCGGGCGTGCTGGCACCCAGAATGTCTGGGCTGCCCCCAGTGAGCAGCGCAATCAGTACAAAGTTATTGAAGTTGAATGCAAAGGCGGCGATTAACAGCGGCGTGAGTGGCTTGATGATCAGTGGCAGAGTGATCTTCATCAGGTTAGTGATCGGCCCGCCGCCGTCTACCGCCGAGGCCTCGTACAGATCGCCGGGGATCGACTGAATCAGCCCCATGCACAGCAGCAGCATGTAGGGGTAACCCAGCCAGGTATTGACGATCAGCAGCATGGTTCGGGCTAGCCAGGGGTCGGTAAACCACTCCGGCGAAATGCCGAACAGTGCCTCCAGAATCATGTTCACCTCACCAAAATGCTGATTGAACATGCCTTTGAAAATCAGAATCGAAATAAACGCTGGAACCGCGTAGGGCAGTATCAGCAGCGTCCGATAGACCGCCTTGCCCTTGAGCTGATCCCACTGCAGCAGCGAGGCGAGGACAAACCCCACGGCCAGGGTGAACAGTACGGTGAGCCCGGCAAACACGAAGGTCCAGACAAAAATCTGCATAAACGGCCCGCGTATATCCGGGTCGGTGAAAATCTTGGTGTAGTTGGTGAAGCCCACGTTCACCGGCCACCCCGGGGTGATGCGTTCTCCGTTTTCGGTGACGAAAAAGCCGATATCGTTGTCCGGCGTCAGCACCTGATCCTCTTGCCGATCATAGAGGCTGCCGTTGTCACGCATCTCATAGCGGTCGATCATTGGCGCGAACTGGCGCAGACCCGCCATACGCAGCTCGGTGCCCCCGGGCGTTTGCAGGCGCAGCGCCTGGAGGGCGTCGCGGGCCTGGATGGCTGCGCGCATGGGAAGCGGCTCACCTTCGGGCGGGGTGTCTACGGATTGGGTTGGAACGCGACGAACTTCGCTGTTAGTTAGGTTGAGCGCGGCGGATAGTAGCCGGTCGTTGTCGCCCGCAGGGGCGTCGCTTTCCAGGTAAAGGCGCACCAGCTCGCCTTCCTGGTAAAGCGAATAGGAAAAGGCAGCGCCTTCTGCCTGGTAGGTTTGATTGGTCAGTTGTGCGCGTACGCGCTCCTGGCTAAGCAGATTGTCCGAGCTGTAGTTGCTGAAGCTGATGCCGACGGTATACACCAGCGGGAAAATGACAAACACGCCAAGCCCGGCCACGGCAGGGAAAATATACCGGTGGCTCATCAGCGAACGTCGGCTGAACACCACGCCCAGCGACGTGCCAAGCACCAAAAAAAGCAGCGCAAATACCCACTGGCCGTGCATGTAAAAGGCCATCACCAGCCAAAGCAGGGCCAGTACCATCAGCCCGATCAAGCTGCGCATTGCCCAGCGGGAATAGCGTTCGGCCACATGGCGGGAGCGGTGGCGGGGCAAGCCCCGCGAAGCATTCGTGGTAAACATGAAAGATGTCCTGCGAAACTGCCCGGCCTTGCCAGCGGTGTGCCATGGTCGGGCAGTGAAGGAAAGGCGAGTGGCTACTGACGCATACGCCGCGCGGCGGCATCCAACGCTTCTTGGGGTGATTGACGCCCGCTGCCGATGTTTTGCAGCGCGGGCTCCATGGCTGCCCAAAAGGCGCCCATTTCGGGAATGTTCGGCATCGGCATGCCAACTTCGGCGTTTTCAAGCGTGGCGGCAATATTGGGGTTGTCGGCCAGTTCCGCTTGATAGTCGATGTGGGCCACGGCCCCCAGCGACCCATCGCTGTTGAAGGTGCGCATACCCTCCTCGCTAAGCAGGTAGTTTTCCAGGAACTCGACGGCCAGAAAGTCATTGGGTGAGGCCGAGTTGATCATTGCCGTCATAACGCCAAACATGGGCTTGGCACGTTCATCGCCCACCTTGGGCAGCAAGGCGACGCCGTAATCAATGCCGCTGCGCTCAAGGTTTGGCCAGGCCCAGGGGCCGCTGATCATGGTTGCTACTTCGCCCTTGTTAAAGCGGTTATCCATGATGCTGTAGTCGGTTCCTCGCGGTATCACGTCGCTTTCGATCAGCTCGACCAGCAGCTCTGCACCCTGCACAGCGCCTTCGTTGTTAACGCCAATATCGGTAACGTCGTAGCCTGCGTCAGTTTGTTTAAACGGGTAGCCCCCATTAGCGGCTAGCAGCGTCCAGCCGTAGTAGGGCTCGCTGTAGTCGAACAGGATGGCTTTTTTACCCTCTTGGGAAAGCGTCTCGTCCAGTTGCATTAGCTCGGCAAAGCTCTCCGGCGGGGTGTCCACCAGGGCTTTGTTATAAATGAGCCCGAGTGATTCCACTGAAATGGGGTAGCCATAGGTTTCGCCATTCCACAGGGCAGCTTCCCAAGAGAAGTCATAAAAAGACTCACGGAAGCTGTCACTAGGCGCTATCTGTTTTAATAGGCCGCTTTGTGCCCACTCGCCAATCCGGTCGTGGGCCCAGATTACGATGTCCGGCCCTTGACCACTACCTGCCGCCTGTTGAAAACGGTCTGTCAGGTTATCCGGAAAGACCACCTCAACTTCTATGCCCGTCTCTTCAAGAAACTGATCGGCCAGCAGCTGAATACCTTGCTGGCCTTTGTTGTCGCCCATCCAGATCGTTAGCCGGTCATCTTCGAACGCGAAGGCTGGCAGGGTAGCGCTGGCAGCCAAAGTGGCTGTGAGTAGTGGTCTGATAAAATAGCGTAGCGTTGCCATCGAGTAATAACCTCATTGTTGTTGTGGTCATTTATTTATCAACTGCCGCAGAGTGGCCAATTATGCGCAAGGTCACCTCCTCCTTAGGGGGCGTAGCAGTGGCGTATATCAAGGGCGTAGAGTAAAAGTGGAAGGAGAAGGATTGATATGAAGTGCTGAGTGCGTTGATAGAGCAGAAACCGTGGTTATTTTGTAGTAAAATTACACGAATTATTGCGTATAATGCCCCCTTTACGGTAGATTTTAGGTAATCTAACTACATTAGATGCCTAATTATAAACAGGAGTGACGATGAGCCAGTCCACTGCTTCCCAAGGTGCACCGCTGGGCGATCCGAATCACGCTATTGATTTAGCGCTGTTTGGAGCGCTGGGTGATCTTGCCATGCGCAAGCTATTTCCTGCCTTATACCATCTTGATCGCGAAGGCTTGATGCCTGAAAGCACGCGCATTATGGGACTGGCTCGCCATGAGCACGACGCTGCATCGTTCCGAAAAATGGTTAACGATGCTCTGCAGAAACGGCTGAAAAGCAGCGAGCAGGATAAGCAGAGCCTCGAGCGTTTTCTCGCCCGCCTAGATTATTTAAAACTCGATTTTTCCAGCGTTGAAGGTTACGACGCCATTCGCCAGTGGCGAAAGGGCTCACCGCGCCCAATGGTGGTCTATCTTTCCGTTGGGGCACCTATTTATGGCGATATCTGCCGTCACCTGCAGGCCAGTAAAAGCCTGGACGATGAGTCCCGCGTGGTGGTTGAGAAACCCATCGGTTACGACCTGCACTCCTCGGTTGAAATTAACGACGCTATCGGTGAAGTGTTCCCCGAGTCGCGGATTTACCGCATCGACCACTATTTGGGCAAAGAGACCGTACAGAACCTGATTGCCCTGCGTTTTGCCAACCCGCTGTTTGGCACCCAGTGGAATCAGAACAACATTTCCCACGTGGAAATTACCGTTGCCGAAAAGGTAGGTATCGAAGGGCGCTGGGGCTATTTCGATGAGGCGGGCCAGCTACGCGATATGGTGCAAAACCACCTGCTGCAGCTACTGTGCTTAATCGCCATGGATCCGCCCTCTAACCTGGATGCCGACGCCATCCGTGATGAAAAGGTCAAGGTGCTTAAAGCACTTAAACCGTTTGTGGGCGAGGCGCTTGGTCGCGATGTAGTACGCGGTCAATATATCGCGGGCACCAGCGATGGCCAGTCGGTGCCGGGTTACCTGGAAGAAGAAGGCGCCAACACCCAGAGCCAGACCGAAACCTTTGTGGCCATGAAAACCGAAGTGGCTAACTGGCGCTGGGCAGGCGTGCCGTTCTACCTGCGCACCGGTAAACGGATGCCGGAGAAGCTCTCGCAGATCGTCATTCACTTCCGTCAGCAGCCCCACTATATCTTCGACCCGGATCAGCGCGGCATCGCCTCTAATAAGTTGATTATTCGCCTGCAGCCGGAAGAGGGTATTGCCCTGCAAGTATTGACCAAAGATAGCGGTTTGGATAAAGGCATGCGCCTGCGCCCGGGTCCGCTGCATTTGGACTTCAACAGCGCATTTCCCAAATCGCGGATACCCGATGCTTACGAACGCCTGCTGCTCGAAGTCATGAAAGGCCAGCAGTACCTGTTCGTGCGTCGCGATGAAATTGAACACGCCTGGCGTTGGTGCGACCAGCTCATCGATGGCTGGAAAAAACGCGACATGCCCCCGCGTCGTTATCCCGCAGGCTCTTGGGGGCCAGTCGCCTCCATCGCCATGATTACCCAGGATGGCCGCAGCTGGTACGAGGATTATTAATATGAGTCAAGCACGCCAACAGTTGGCCGAGCAGCTTGCCGAAGCCGTGTTTCAGGGTCTGCAAGACGATTTAAACCACCAGGAGCGTGTCTTGCTGGTGGTTTCTGGTGGCTCTACGCCAGTGCCTTTTTTTAAGGCGCTGGCGGCCAAATCCCTGCCCTGGGAGCGGGTAGATGTAACGCTGGCCGATGAGCGTTGGGTAGACGAGCAGAGCAGCGATAGCAACGCCAAGCTGGTGCGTGAGCATCTGCTCCAGGGCGAGGCATCGGCGGCCACTTTTATACCGTTAACTTGCAGCGCGGCTACACCTGAAGAGGGCGTTGATGAAGTTGCCAAGCAAGCGGAATCGCTAGCGTGGCCTGCCAGCGTGGTGATTCTAGGTATGGGCGGTGATGGCCATACGGCGTCACTATTTCCCGATAGTCCTGAACTGACCCTGGCCCTTGCCACCGAGGAGCTGTTAGTGGCGGTAAGAACGCCTAGTCAGCCGCAACCCCGGATCACCTTTTCCGCCGATCGCCTGCATCAGGCGCGGCGGCACATTCTACATATTACAGGCGAAGATAAACGCGCCGTATTGGCCAAGGCACTCAACGGCGACGACGTTCGTCAACTGCCTATTCGTGCCTTTTTAACCTGCCCGTTGGCAATTTACTGGGCGCCTTGAGCGCTAACTGCCTTAGCCAATAATAAGTTGCTTGGAGACTCACTAATGACTATCGACAAACAGTTACCTTCTACGCGCACTGCAGAGCTGGATAGCATCTGCTTGAAAGCCGAGGTGATTCCGGTCATCACTATCGAGCGTTTGGAAGATGCGGTACCACTAGGCCGCGCCCTGGTAGAGGGTGGCTTAACCGTGCTGGAAGTGACCCTGCGCACCGATTGCGCCCTGGACGCCATCAAGCGAATGAAAGCAGCGCTGCCGGGTGCAAGCATTGGCGTGGGCACCGTGCTAACACCCGCGCAATATCGCCAAGCCGAGCAGGTGGGCGCTGATTTTGTGGTGACGCCAGGGGCTACTGACGCGCTTTACCGCTACGGCGTGGAAAGCCCGGTGCCGATGTTGCCAGGTGTATCGACCATTTCTGAACTGATGACCGGCTGGCAGTACGGCTACCGTCGGTTCAAGTTCTTCCCCGCTGAATCCAGTGGCGGCGCCAAAGCCATCAAAGCGTTTGGTGCGCCGATTCCAGAAGCGCGCTTCTGTCCAACCGGTGGCATTACCGTGGACAACGCCGACTCTTACCTGTCACTGCCGAACGTGATGTGTGTAGGCGGCTCCTGGTTGACGCCGAAAGCGATGGTCGATGCTGAAGATTGGGACGGCATCCGCGAGCTGGCCCGTCAATCAGCAGAGCGCTTTCATCACTAAGTAAGCCACTACTGGCTGTACCCATTGAGCAAGAACGGCTATCCCTAGCAATGTTTCTAAACATTGCTAGGTTTTTTTAGGGCAAAATTTTGCGTTTACCTATTTTGGCCCCTAGCGTAAGACCAAAGGCGTATAACGGAGCATATTCAGCTCAACTAAAATGACGGCACGATTTGTCTGACATTTCGCTCTACGCGCATACAGTAACGTGCGTGCCACTTATAATGATCATGAGGTGAGTCAAAATGCACGCGTTGACCCTGGCGTCCTTCCTGTTTTTTACAGGGCTTGTCGCCTTTATCACTTGGCGCATCACCCGCCGAGATGACCACTCAAGTACCAGCGGCTACTTTTTGGCTGGACGCACGCTAACCTTCCCGCTGATCGCTGGCTCTCTGTTAATGACCAATCTCTCTACCGAGCAAATGGTAGGGCTGAACGGGGCTGCTTTTGCTGATGGTTTAAGCGTAATGGCCTGGGAAGTGGTCGCGGTTATCGCACTGGTGGCGTTGGCGCTCTTCTTCCTTCCGCGGTTTTTGAAAAGTGGTATTGCCACGCTGCCGCAACTGCTCGAGATTCGTTTCGATAAAACGACTCAGCTAATCACCAATATCATCTTCTTGATTGCTTACGCGGTGATTCTGCTGCCGATCATTCTCTATTCAGGTGCCATCGGTCTGCAGGGAATGCTCGACCTACAGGGATTAACCGGCATTGAGTCTTCGACGACGCTGCTTTGGCTAACGGTGTGGATCGTCGGTATTATCGGTTCCGTGTATGCCCTGTTTGGTGGCCTGCGCACGGTTGCCGTTTCCGACACGCTCAACGGTGTTGGCCTCCTGATCGGTGGTTTCGTAATCGTTTATTTCGGCCTGCAGGCCGTGAGTGGCGGCACGGGTATTATGGAAGGCTGGAGCATCCTTAAAGAGGCTGACCCGGATAAGCTTAATTCGATTGGCGGTGCTGAACAGCAGGTGCCGTTCTTTACCCTGTTTACCGGCGTTTTCCTGATCAACCTGTTCTACTGGAGCACCAACCAGCAGATTATTCAGCGTACCTTTGCAGCCAAAAACCTCGCCGAAGGTCAGAAGGGCGTGCTGCTGACCGGCCTTTTCAAACTACTGGGGCCGCTGTACCTAGTGCTGCCGGGCATCATAGCTTATCACCTTTATGCCGATCAGGGCGTGCGTGCTGATGAAGCCTACGGTCATTTGGTCTTTAACGTATTGCCACCGTATCTAACCGGGTTCTTCGCTGCGGTGATGGTCGGTGCAATTCTGTCGTCGTTTAACTCCGCGCTTAACAGTACCACCACGATTTTCAGCCTGGGCATCTATAAAGGCGTGCTGAACAAAGAGGCTACGGAAGAGCAGGTGGTTAAATCGGGTAAGGTCTTTGGCTGGATCATGGCCATTCTCACCATGATTATCGCGCCGTTGTTGGCAGGCCAGGATAGTCTGTTTGGTTACCTGCAGAAGATGAACGCGATCTACTTTATTCCGA
Organism: Vreelandella titanicae; assembly: GCF_014697095.1. Lineage (NCBI taxonomy): Bacteria > Pseudomonadati > Pseudomonadota > Gammaproteobacteria > Oceanospirillales > Halomonadaceae > Vreelandella > Vreelandella titanicae. The sequence continues at coordinate 3,192,379 of NZ_CP059082.1, forward strand.
TTCTTGCCGTAGTGCTGGTCGGGCTGCTAACCAAACGGGTTCCGCCGATGGCGGCCAAAATCGCCCTGGTGGGCGGCTGCTTGTTGATTGCCGCCGGTTACTTTGTGCCACCGTTTACGCTGCTGCCGCAGATCATGCACGAGTTCCACTTCGTGGCGCTGGTCTTTGTGCTGTTGGTCGTCGTGATGCTGATCATCGGCAAGCTGCGCCCAAGGGAAACCGACTGGATTCAGCAGCACAGCGGCGATGTGGATCTAACACCCTGGAAAGGGGCGGTACCCGCCGGTATCGTCTTGGTCGTGTTAGTGATCGTTATGTATATAAGCTTTGCGGGTTAAACGGCTTTCTGAAGCATTTAGCTTGTGTAGCACCTAATTAGTTTGACATCTATGTCATATCAGAACGCCCGCTGCATTGTAGCGGGCGTTCTGTATTTCAGGAGGCAGGTTCGGTTATAGCTTTTGATTGATTCGTTGATCATGTCGCGTGCTTGGTTCAGTATTTTTAGATTCACTGACTTTTCTTACCCATAGTGGACACTAATTTAAGAGTTTAAAAATCATTTAACCGGTGCGTCGCTGTTTGATCTGGCTGTGCCAGCTTTAAAGGCACTTGCCTTAGCCGATAATTGAGGACGAGAGAATGACACAAGCTGGCGGGCCTGCTGCGATAAATGGCTTTCTTTACCAGATTCTCCATCACTTAGGATGGATTACGGAAGTCTCGCTCTCCGGCACTATAGATGGGGCGCTGATCGATGATGCATGTCTGGTTCTTGAGCCGCGCAATGGCGGTGACGCAAGAGCTGAGGCGGCTGGCGTATATCTCGTTGAGCAGTACAAGTCACGTAAAAATGGCACATGGTCTGTCAAGGATATCGTCTCTGTTCTTGCTGATCTGCGAAAGGCAATACCATCCCAGTATCCAGCTTATGCACGTTATCGATTTGTCACTGATGGTCAGGAAGGCCGTTTAGAGCCTTTAAAATTGTTTCTCACTGATGTTGAATCAGCAGTGGCTCCTGATGATCTAGATCGGTTGATAAAAAGGAAATTCAGCTCTGGGCTAATCTGTACCAATAGCGAATTCTTCGACCATATTGTTGTGGCTAGCCGCGCAATTGGAAAACTACTGGAGGACGATGAGCGGATACAAGTATTTCATCTACTTCAGCACCTGCAGCTAGAGTTTGAATCGGATGGCACTAAACAGGCTCGTGCTATAGATAAATTGCTGCGCCGCTATGCTCCTAATCTGGGAGACGAAAGCGGCATACGAGAATGGCTTATAGGTATTCTTGTTGAGAAATTAAGCCAGGGCGAAGTGAAGCTTGATAGCCAAGAGATAAACGAAATGTTTCGCAAGGTAGGGCTCAAGCCAGAGAGGATGGTTCGTCTTGAGCAACTAGCTGAAACGATGGGCGAGCGGACTCGCAATCGTCTTAATCGTATGGGTTATCGCCCTGAGTGTGATGTGCGGAACACACCGGATTGGCCAGATAATAAGCCCGTTCTTTTGATCGCTGGGACAAGCGGTATGGGGAAAACTTGGCAACTGGGGCGGCTTCTGGAGACTCTGGCGCAAAGCCGGGAGATAGTCACTCTCGTACCTTCTAACAACGCTTCGGAAACAGTGCTGAAGGATGCAGCACAGGATATCTGGCAAACTGGGCTCGACGAAACATCAGAGAAAACACTTGTTGCGGTTGCTCGGCACCTTTGCGAGCTTGTGCCAAACGCTGAGGGTCGAAAGGTTACGATCGCCGTTGATGATGTTCAAGACGTGGGTGTTGTCCGCACTCTGATTCGACGGGATTGGGCCGAGTGGGATATGCGCCTTGTTATGACAGTACCGTATGATTTAGCACAAGCGCTTAAGTCAACTGACAGCGAACGTATCCATCTGCATTCTGTCGGTGACTTCTCAATCAATGAGCTTGATTGCCTTTTGAGGCGGAATGGTAAAAGGTGGACTGAACTCCCTTCCGACCTTAAGAAGCTTCTGCGCGCTCCAATTTTGGCCGGCCTTTTTCTCAAACTTCCTTATAGCTCCATACAACGTGCTCCTCGAAGCGAGTACGAAATCTTTGAGTCCTTTTGGGAGCGCATTGCTTCAAGTGATGTAGGCATCGTGCTCGCGCTCGCTGCCTTATACGTCGGAGGAGAGACTTCTCCGCTTCCCCGGCAGAGATGGAACGGAATCGGTCTGAACGATGAGAGTCGCGCCCGGTTGGAAGCGGTTGGATGGCTTCGAACCACTGAATATGGCGAGGTCGCATTTGCGCATGACCGTCTGCTGAATTGGACAGTTGCAAAAGAGTTTGTCCGCCAATATCAGCACAATCAACTTCGCGTGGAAGAGCTTGGCGATATTTTTTCTGGTGGCAGTAGTGAAGACCAGTCACAGCGGCGTCGCCTCGGATATGTGCCGATGGATGCGATCTGGCTGCTCGGGGAAAACGATAAAAACGCTGAACCCTTGGGTGTGATCGTCGCACGAATGGAACAAAGCCGGGAGTTCGGAAGCTATGGAGGAGAGCTGTATAAACATCTGCTTCCGACATTGGGTCAGCGTGCGGTTCCAATTCTTCTCTCTCGTTTGAATTCTGTAGTTTCTGACAATGTTAGAGATAGGGATTACCGCATAGGATTAATTGGACAGTCTTTTGCTATTCTGTCTCGACAAGATCATGTCGATCTATCAGAGGTGATCGCATTACTGCTTAGATCAAATTCATGGAGTTACCAAAGAGTAGCGATTGAGGTGCTAACAAAGGTGCCGATTGCTGCATGGCTCGACAGGCTTTGGAAAATTCACCAACACTGCGTCATTGCGCTGGAAGAAAGCAAAAATAGCGAAGGCTATAAGGCCAGTATGGGCGCTCTGCGTTCCGGTGTGGCCCTTAACCCAGAATGGTTGCGGCTACGTATTCTTTCTGTCGATCCCTTCAAGGAGTCAGTATGGGATTTAGGGTATCTGTTAAATAGTCTTGAGCATCCTGATGCACTGGATATTTGGAAAGAAACAAGGGATCGATTAATTGAGAAGATGCCTGCCAGTAAGCCGCGAAGCCTACTTTATTGCATCGCACGATTTAGCGATCGAGAAAAAATTGATTTCGTTATAAAGCATCTGTCACAAAAGCAAGATTTCGCCAGTGAAGCAGCGCTCAATGCGCTTTCCGTTCTCGATCCAAGCGCCGCAATTGATCGGCTTGAGGAGGTCGGTGAAGCCGAGCGTTACTTCACTCGAAATCAATGGCTCCCTGGCTTGCTTCACGCTGAGCCAGAATTAACGCGGCACCGCTTGCTCGCGCTAGCTAAAGCACAGCCGAAAGGCCGCCACATTATTGAAATACTTTTCGGTGAGCGGCCGAATGAAATCAACGAAGAAATGCTGCGGTTTGTGCTGCGCACCCTTGAGCAAGACTTGCTGGAAGATATCGATGCGGTCACCGTGGGAGATCTGCGCAGGCTTGATCGACCACTAAGGTTTTTGGGGGGTGTTACGCGCCCTGATCTTCTTTCCATTATAATGGCGGAGGCAGGTGGTGAACTGGAACGGGTGATTACTACTGTTGCCTGTAGCCGTCAGCGGGTTAATAGAAGATCTACGGATCATATTCTTGAGAGCGCACGCCTTATCTTAGTTCTGATCGGTGGTGAAGGAATTACGACTTTGCTCAGAACGGAGCTAGAGTCTGAGCACTACTGGGTGCGCCATGGCGGGTTGAAATGGGCGTTTGTGCGCCGAAACGATAGGGTTATCGAGCGGTTGGCCGCCATCGCCAGCAACCCTATTCCACGTAACGCCTCCGGAAACTTAGAATCGCAGCCTTACCAGGAGTTCTACCAAGCGGTGTGCGGGCTAGCGGCAATTGGCGCAGATTCCATCCTGGTTGATACCCTTACTAAAATCGGAATACCGGAAATTCCGAGCGAGCTTTCCAGCCTCAGAGCTCATCAAGGGCCCATGTTGAGTTTAATAGTAGAGAAGGTTGTTACGACTCTGGCGAATGAGGCGTCAGCCGAGGAGGAGCTTTGCGTCGCTCTTGCTATTGCATGGATTAGCAGTAATGCAAGTCTCATACCTATGATGCGCAAAGTAATGGTGAGAACTGATCCCGAAAGCCGCTTGGCAGTACATGTCTGTATTACGTTGAGTGAACTTGGGGATGAATCGAAGGAATTTGCCCAGTTTGCTTTTTTTGTGGCGCACACAAAAGAAAATGTCTGGTGGGGTATTAATGCCCTTGCAAACTTAGGCGATTGCGGTGCGGAGTTACTGTTGGAATGGCTAAAAAATCAGAGCGTGGGTTTATGGGGCCGCTATGAGGTTTTCGTTATTCGTATGCTCTATAGGTGTTCGGAGACACGAGATCAAGCCATAGCAGCTGCAGTAATTGCCTGCGAGCGGGTTAGCTATTTCGATGAGACGCCTTATGACATTGCAGCTGAAGCCAATGATCCGGAGCTGCGGGATAAAATTCTAGAAAAGGCGTTTTCCGAAGCCTCTTTTGTAGTGACAGAGCCACTAAACGCTATCGAAGGCCTGGCTAAATTTAATATGGCGCGCGCTGTTGATGCAATTGAGTTGGCTTTCCAAACCCACCCAAAGATTGAGCGAGAGTTGGCGAGGCTGCTCGTTCGCCTCGCACCAGATGTAGCAGCCGAAAAGCTGATTAATGCGGCTGTTATGATTGAGCGGGATTCAATTAGGGGTGCAGTCGGACGAGCTCTTCGACCGCTCGATCCTGCAACAATTGCCCCGCTATTTGCCGAGCGCATAAAGGGTACAGCTTCCGAGAGAAAGGTCATCGCTGAATTAGCTGCTTGGTTGCCAGTTCCTCAAATTAATAACGTTCTCGTCGGACTTGCTGACCAAGATAGCGCTAGCGAAGTTAGGCATTCGGCACTGCAGGCGCTCGAATACCATCGTAAGGAAACAGGCCTAAGAGCGCTGCTAGAGGCCTTTAAAACTGCAGGTTATGACAAGCGGTGGAGTCTGCTAACGGCCATCCTGAATGGTGCTGATGCTCATTTGTTGAAGAACCGTGATGATCCACTTTGGTTAGGTCACATCCTAACGGACGAAGTCCCATTTATATTTGAGCACCATGCTAAGAGTGTGCTGAGCCAAAGAATCCAGCGTGGCAAATAGTGGCAGAGCCTGGTCCGCCAACAGTACGTATCGCTTTAAGGCAGCACGCTGAAACAAGGTCAACATGGCAAGCAACTTCAATGAAGAAAACCCGTCTCTTTTAAGTGGCTGTTCAAATTGATCGCGTAATTAGATCCGTGACGACCGAGGAGATGATCGATTGTGCTGCAGGGGCAGTCAAATAAGAGATTCACACTCAATAGTAGCCCCGCGATTGCGGGGCTTCTCTTTTCTGACTAAGCCAAGCTTAGCGGCGGCTCGGCGAGTCCAGCGATGCCGGTCTCGACCACATAGAGCGAGCCTGCGGTGGGCTCTTGGGCCAGTTGCTCAGCACTGAAGCCCTCTTGCGCCGTGGTGATATACAGCGTTTTCAGATCAGGGCCGGCAAATGCCGGGCAGGAGGGTTGGCTGACCGGCAGCTCGACGCGGCCTATTATTTCACCGTTAGGATCCAGACGAACGACCTGCCCAGCCCCCCATAGCGCTAGCCATAGGCAGCCTTCGCTATCCATTACCGCACCATCCGGATTACCTTGGCTGGAGAAAAAGTCTGCCCAAGGCTGCGGCTCGCCTTGCGGCCAGCCGTCGCTATCCAGCGCCCAGCGCATCACTACACCCGTCACGGTGTCAGTAAACCACGCGAACTCGCCATCTGCGGAGAAGCAGATGGCATTGGGAATCGTCAGGCCTGAACACAGCCGCGAGAGCTCGCCGCGATGCAGGCGGTAAAGGCTTCCAGCGTTTCTTTCAGCACTTTTACCCATGCTGGAGAGCCACAGGCTGCCGTGGCGATCAATGCGTGCGTCATTGCTGCGGGTGATGGGGTTATCGGCCTCGAAATCACTCAGCTTTTCGATACTGCCGCTGCTTGGGTTGAAGCGGCTTAAGCGGTCTTCACCGACTAACAACAGGCCACCTTCAGCAAGGGGCGCTGCCAGGGACACCCGATGATCGAGCTGATAGTGGCCGCCTTCCCTGGTGGCGGGGGATAGCCAGTGCAGCTGTTTTTCCAGAATGTCGCACCAATAAAGGCGCTGATTTTTGGCGTCCCACTGCGGGCCTTCACCCAGGGTGCAGCGGCAATCGACCGCTAACTCGGCTTGCCACGTTGAAACACTCATATCGGTATTCATTATTGTTAGTTCTCCTTATTGTTCTCCTGCTAACCAGGCATCGACGAGGGCTTGAGCCTGTTTTCCCACCTGAGAAGCGCTTTGGCCAGGTTTGTATAATGCGCTGCCCAGGCCTGCACCATCGACACCCGCTGCGCGCCATTCGGCGAAGTTATCGACTCCAGCGCCGCCGACGGCATACAAAAGCGTGCCTGCCGGAAGCACGGCGCGTACTGCTTTCATTCCTTCTAATCCTACCTGTACTGCGGGGAAGAGTTTAAGCCCGGTGGCGCCTGCATCCAGCGCATCGAAGGCCTCAGAAGGCGTCACAATACCCGGCCAGCTGGCCATGCCGAGCTTATGGGTTTCTTCAATCACCGCTGGCCGACAGTTGGGAGAAACGATTAAGCGCCCACCAGCAGCGTGAACTTCACGCACCTGAGCCGGTGTGAGCACCGTACCCGCACCAATGACCGCACGCTCACCAAATGCGTCGACCAAGCGGCGAATGCTCTCCAGCGGGTTGGGTGAGTTAAGCGGTACCTCAATCTGGGTGATACCCGCAGCCAGCACCGCTTCCGCGATATCCACGGCCTCATCAGGCGTTACACCGCGTAAAATTCCAATCAGTGGCAGTGACATAGCCAATTTCTCCATGCTTAATTTATTTTAACGCGCGATGGGCGAGGCGCAGGCCCGCTAAGACAGCGGTGTCGCCATCCACATGTTTTGTCTGATAGCCGATCGCATTGAGTGCCAACGTGTAGCGCTGGCTCAGCGTTTGGTTGCCAATCAGCGTGATTGGCTTATCGCTGGGGCATTCACGGCAGGCGCCAGCAAGCTCAAGGCCAATGGCGAGCCCAGAGAGCCTGGCCGCAAGAACGGCCCCGCGCGTGTCGCCAGCAGGTAGCCGGCCATCGAGTAAATCTTGCGCGCGCAGGCCGAACAGGCGGCTACTAAAGGTTTCGGGGGCTTGATGAATCTCGCTGACGGCCGAAATAAAAGCTTCACGGCAAGCTGCATCGTTAAGATCATCCTTTGCCGCTGAAGGTGATAAAACGGAATGCTTCAGCACCGACTGGTTGGCGAGCAGTTGGTAAAGCTCGCCGGTCAGGTAGGTCGAAAACCCGCTCACCGCGCCCGCTTCCAGGGTTGCCCATTTGGCGTGAGTGCCGGGCAGGCAGGCGAGGCCAGTAAAATCTGGCGAATCAGCGACGAGCCCTGCCAACTGGGTCTCTTCACCGCGCATCACATCAAAGTGAGTCGCGGTACCACGGGTTTGGCTTAAACCAGGCAGCAGGTAAACAGCTAGCTGGTTACCCGTAAGCGTTGGTGTGACTGCGCCTTGGCTAAGCTGGTCAAGCCGCGTGGGTACCGGTAAATAGGCGGCTTCCAACCAGCCCTGGCGAGCGCCTGCCATACCGCACACCATCACCTTAGTCGTGCCGGTGGCGGGTAGCCAGTCGCCCACCAGTCGCAGCAGCTCGGCTTCGTACTCGTCGGCCTTTAGCGACAGCATGCCCTTGTCACTACTGGCTTGGGCAATCACTTGATCGTGTTGATCCAGCTCCCAGGCGCGCAGATTGCTGGAGCCCCAGTCAACGGCAATCCAGGTTAATTGACCTGCAATGTCAGGTGTTTCGCTCATCTCGGTTGATCCCATGGCTTACCACTCCGCAATAGAGCCATCTTCATGAGTCCAGACCGGGTTGCGCCAGCGGTGGCCCACCTTGGCGCGCTCCTCAACGAACTCCTCGTTGATCTCGACACCCAGGCCTGGGCCTTGGGGAATGGCGCAGAATCCGTCTTCAATGGCGAGGGCGGATTTATCGACCAGGTAATCGAGGACGTCGTTGCCCTGGTTGTAGTGAATGCCCATGCTCTGCTCTTGGATAAAGGCGTTGTGGCTGACCGCATCCAGCTGTAAAGAGGCGGCCAGGGTTAACGGGCCGAGCGGGCAGTGGGGCGCTAAGGCGACGTCATAAGCGGAGGCTAGGGCGGCGATTTTGAGACCTTCGCTAATGCCACCGCAGTGGGAAATATCCGGCTGGATAATGTCGATCATGCCATCGGCCAGCAGGTCGCGGAACTGAAAACGGGTATGCAGCCGCTCGCCGGTGGCTAGCGGGTAGCCAAGCCCGCCAGCAATATCCTTCAAGCAGGGCAGATGCTCGGGGGCGACCGGCTCTTCCACAAACATGGGGTGAAAGGGTTCTAGCTCGCGCAGCAGTGCTTTGGCCATAGGGCGGTGCACGCGGCCATGGAAGTCGATGCCGATGCCTACATCTGGCCCAACGGCGTTGCGGGCTTCTGCTACCCGGGCGACGGCTTCATCGACCTTGCGGTGTGAGTCGACGATTTGCAGCTCGGGGGTGCCGTTCATTTTAAAAGCCGTGAAGCCTTTGTCGACCAGCGCTTTGGCACCCGCGCCTACGTCGCTTGGGCGGTCGCCACCCGTCCAGGCATACATGCGCATTTTGTCGCGCACGGCACCGCCTAACAACTGATGAACGGGCACACCCAGGTCGCGACCTTTAAGATCCCACAGCGCCTGGTCAATACCGGCAATCGCACTCATCAGAATCGGCCCGCCGCGATAAAAACCGGCGCGATACATGATGTTCCAAAGATGCTCGATGCGGTGCGGGTCTTGGCCGATCAAGTAGTCGGAAAGCTCGTGTACGGCGGCTTCAACGGTTGCCGCGCGGCCTTCAATTACCGGTTCACCCCAGCCGTAACAGCCTTCATCGGTCTCGATCTTGAGAAACAGCCAGCGCGGGGGGACTTGCCAGGTCTTGAGTTTGGTAATTTTCATGTTCAGTCATCCTTCTGAATAGATAGTATTCATTGAGTAATTGTTAGCTGACGATGCCAAGGTCGATGGCCGTGCGGCGCAGCACTTCTCTCGCGGCGGTTTCTGCGGCGCTGGCATCGTGGCTGCGGATAGCGTCAAGTACCTGGCGGTGGCGCGCGAGACTGTCGTCCAGGGTGTCCGTGCGGTGTTGCGAGCGATGTATTAGCGCCATGATCGAAGGGCGCAATAAATGGCCCATTTGCCGCCAGACTAAATTGTGGCTGGCCCGGTAGGTGGCGTCGTGAAAGGCGACATCGTACTCGGCATGCTCAGCACGCGCTTCAACACTGCCTGCGCTGCTCTCCATGCCTGCATAGGCGCTCTCCAGACGTTCTATGTCTTCAGCCTGAGCTGCCTGAGCAGCGAGTCCTGCGACCACCGGTTCAGCAGAAAAACGAAAGGCGTAAATAGCCCTTACCAACTGTGGGTCAAGGTTGACCAGCCCGGTCATCCATTCGCTCATCAGTGGGTCGAGTAGATGCCAATCGCCCATCTCGCGAACCAGCGTGCCACGGCCCGCGGTGCGCTCTAATAAACCCGCAGCGGTGAGGCTGGTGAGTGCGTTACGCACTTGGTTACGGCTAACGGCAAAGTGTTTACCGATATCCAGCTCACGGGGGAAAACATCACCTGGCTGCCAATGGCCTGCCAGCAGTGCTTGGGCGAGTAAACGGGCTAACTGTTCAGCGCCACCCTGGTGGGGCGGTAGAGCGTCCAGCGTCATCGGTCATCTCTTGTTCTTTATTGGATAAACCCTAGTCTATTAAATGTCTGACATTTCCACAAGCGAGCCGCTTTAGACAAAAGTCCGAATTAGATTGGCGACGAGTCGACCCCTAAGAAGCATAAAAAAAGCGCGCCTGCGTGGGGCGCGCCATTTGTTAATGGGTTATAGCTCTACTTAGTTAGCCAATAATATCCGCTCGCGTTGGCAGCGCTGCGTAAGCGCCTGGCCGGGTGACCGCATGGGCGCCACAGCGGCAGGCGGTATTCACTGCGCTGAGTAGAAAATCCGTATCGCTCTGCCAGTGTTCATTGATGCCGTGGGCCGAGAGCTCCGCCAACAGCCCGCCAATAAAGGCGTCGCCCCCGGCGGTGGTGTCGACCGCTTCCACTTTGGGTGGCGCAATGCGCTGGTCGATGCCGACGCCTTTGATTACGACATCATTGGGGCCGTCGGTAATCAAAATAACTTTTACCCCTGCCGCAAGCCGCTCTGAAAGCCACGATTCTGCAGGATGATCGGCGCGCAAGTAGTCGAGCTCTTCCTGGGAGAGCTTGAGCAGCTCAGCGCCGTCTAGCAGCTGTGTGACTAAGCTGGCATCGGCTTCGCCGTCGGGCCACAGGTTGTGGCGTAGGTTGGCATCTACACTGACCAGGCAGCCTGCGCGCTTGGCCATGGTGGCCATCGCCAGGGTAACGTCGGCGATCTCTGGGTCGGTTAGGCTGTTACTGCACAAGTGCAGAATGGCAGGGTTCTCGAATACGCCATGGGGTAAATGCTCAAGGCGATAAAGCAGGTCAGCAGCGGGCGGGCGATAGAAATCAAAAGTGCGTTCGCCCACGTCATCCCGGGAAACGAACGCCAGCGCCGTACGGGATTGCTGGGTGTACACAATGCCGCTGGTGTCTACACCGTGGCTATTGAGCTCACGCACCAAAAAATGCCCAAAGGTATCGTCGCCTACCATACCTAAAAACTGGCTAGGAACACCCAGGCGGGCGCATGCGACCGCCACGTTCGCGGGAGCGCCACCGGCGTAGGGCGTAAAGGTTTCCTGGGCATCTGTAGCCGCCCCTAAACGGCTGGAGAGCATATCAACCAGCGCTTCCCCAAACGCGATAACTGGCGTCATTATTGGCTCCTTAGTGTAATTGTTTGCAAAGACGGGTTTATGCCACGCAGTGGCCGCGGGCGGCTTCCAGCAATTCATACCACACTTCTCGGGGTAGCGTGGCAGGGCCCTTTAGCATGTCGCTGATTCGGTCAGGTTTAATGCTGCCAATCACCGGTACTGGCGAGTTAGGAAGACTACGCAGCCATGCCAGCGCTAAAGCGCTGGGGGAGCTATCAAGCTTTGTCGCCCACTTAGCCAAACATTCGCCAACGGCGCCTTGCATCAGTTGCCCGCCTGCCAGAGGCGACCACGCCATGGGGGCGTGGCCATCGGCGCATAGATCATCAAAGCTGCCGTCAAACAGCGGCGTTGTGTGGGTAATCGAGAGCTCGATTTGGTTGGCTGATAAGCGGTGATGCATGGCGCCCTGCAAGCGCCGCCACTGGCTGGGCAGGTGGTTGGAAACCCCTGCAGCGCCAATTTTGCCTGCTTCAATGGCGTCGTCCAGCGCGCGGCCGGTCGCTTCTGCGTTCATCAGCAGATCGGGACGATGAATCAGGAAATGGTCGAGGCGTTCGACATTCAAACGCACAAGTGAGGCATCAATGGCACTATTAAGATAAGCAGGGCTAGCGTTGTAGTGCTTTACCTTACCCGAACCGGGGGCGGGGTTGTCGTTAGCGATGCTCGCTTTAGTGACGACATTAACCCGCTGAGCCAGGGCAGGGCGCGCCCGTAGCGCGGCGCCAAAAAGCGTCTCCCCTTGGCCGCTGCCGTAAATGTCCGCATGGTCAAACCAGTTAAGGCACTGCTCCAGGCGCGCTTCGATCCATTCTGCTAATCGCTCGGGTTCGTGCATGGCGGGTGTTTCGTGCAGACGCATCATGCCAAGTAAAAACGGCACATCAAAGGTGGCGGCGGGCATAGCAGGTTCCGTATTGATGTTGTTAGAAGTTGTGATCAGAAAACCTCTTCGTTATGCAGTGCTTCGGCGGCACCTAACAGCCCTGTCCAGGGCGCAGTTACCACCCACACGGGGATGTCAGCGTTATAGGCGCCCATACGGCCTTTATTGACAAAGGCGGCGCGCAGCTCGCTTTTTGGCAGCCACTCAAGCAAGCGCGGGAGAATACCACCGCATAGATAAACTCCGCCCCTTGCGCCCATGGTAAGGGTGGCGTCGCCGCACACATCGCCAAGAATTTTTAGAAAGCGCAGCAGGGCAGTCGTGGCGAGGCTGTCACCTTCATTGGCCGCTGTGGTCACCTCTGCTGGGCTAGTTAAGTGCGGCTCAACTCCCTCAAGGGTGCAGTAGGCTTGATAAAGCTCCAATAAACCCTGACCGCATAAGATGCGTTCTACGCTCACCCGTTTGTGGCGCTGCAGAAATACATCCAGCAGTGCCTGCTCGGTACTGTCCGTGGGGGCAAAGGTGACGTGTCCGCCTTCGGTGGGCAGCGGAATCCAGGCGTGTTGTCCAGGAAATACCCCGGCAACGCCCAGCCCAGTGCCTGGGCCGATAATTAAGCGTGTGGAGTGTGCCTGGGTTTGCCCCGGCTGAACTTCGACCAAATCACTGGATGCCACATGGGGAACGCCCAGCGCCTGGGCGGTAAAATCGTTTATGACCTTGAATAGCGCTAGATTCAACTGTTGCTGAACATCGCTTTTCAAAAAATCCCAATGGTTATTGGTCATTTTGACCCGTTCAGCGTGAACGGGGCAGGCGAAGGCTAAACACGCCTCTTGGGGCGCGTTGTCACCGGTGGCGCCCACGCGCCCCAGATAATCCTGCACCGCTTCCACGACGCCAGGGTAGTCGGCGCAGGGTAGGTTCAATATATCGTGCGGGGTTATTTCACCGGGAGAGACCAGCGCCAAGCGTGCGTTGGTTCCCCCGATATCGCCGATGAGTGCCGGTCGCATCAGGCATCCTCTTCTGAGATTTGCCCCTGCTGACGGGCGAGATCATCGGCTTCAAAGCCACCGAATACACCAGCGCCTTCTTCACCGCGCATGGCCAGGTGGCGGAAGCCCCCAAACAGCTCGCGACCCAAGCCCACGTGGTAGTGATCCAGGTTGCCAATGGCCAGTTCCCGTTTAGCCCAGGTGGCGGGGTCGACTTTGGCTTCGAGCGTACCGGCGTTGGCATCCAGACGTACAATATCGCCATCACGCAGTTTGGCCAGCGGGCCGCCGTCCAGGGCTTCGGGGCTCATGTGAATGGAGGCGGGTACTTTGCCTGATGCACCCGACATGCGGCCATCGGTGACCAGTGCCACTTTAAAGCCACGATCCTGCAGTACGCCCAGGAAGGGGGTTAGCTTATGCAGCTCGGGCATGCCGTTGGCTTTGGGTCCCTGGAAGCGAACCACCACAATCACGTCGCGATCCAAGTCGCCGGATTCGAAGGAGGCTTTCATTTCGTTTTGATCTTCGAAGATCTTCACCGGCGCTTCTACCACGCGATGCTCTTCCGTCACTGCGGAGACTTTGATCACACCGCGACCCAGATTGCCTTTCATGACCGTCAAGCCACCCGTCGGCGCGAACGGTGTCGCTACCGGGCTGAGCACGTCTTCATCAAGGCTTTTTTCGGGGCCTTCGTGCCAAACGATTTTGCCATCTTCAAGGAACGGCTCTTGGGTGTAGGCGGTTAGGTCGGTGCCGAATACGGTGGGAATATCGCCGTGAATCAAGCCCGCGCCCAGCAGTTCGCGGAACAGGTAACTCATGCCGCCCGCTGCTTGGAAGTGGTTGATATCTGCCTGGCCGTTGGGGTAAACCCGCATCAGACTGGGGGTGACCGCCGAAAGGTCGGTGAAGTCGTCCCAGTTGAGGGTAATGCCCGCAGCGGCGGCCATGGCGATCAGGTGCATCGTGTGGTTGGTTGAACCACCGGAAGCCAGCAAGCCCACCACGGCGTTAACAATCGCGCGCTCATCAATCTGCTTATAGAACGGGCGGTAGTCGCCACCGGGTTCGGTGTTGCGGATCGCCTGCTCGGTGGCATAGCGCGTCAACGCTTCGCGCATTTCGGTGCCTGGGTTTACAAAAGAAGTGCCGGGCAGGTGTAGGCCCATCATCTCCATCATTAGCTGGTTGGAGTTGGCGGTGCCGTAGAACGTACAGGTGCCGGGGCTGTGGTAAGAGTCAGACTCGGCTTCGAGCAGCTCAGCACGGCCGACCTTGCCCTCGGCATAGAGCTGGCGAATGCGCGCCTTCTCTTTATTGGGTAAGCCGCTGGGCATGGGGCCCGCGGGTACAAACATGGCGGGCAGATGGCCAAAACGCGCCGCGCCAATAAACAGACCCGGCACGATCTTGTCGCACACGCCCAGATACAGCGCGGCATCAAACATATTATGCGAGAGACCTACGGCGGTGGCCATGGCAATCACATCCCGGGAAAACAGCGATAGCTCCATGCCCGGCTGGCCCTGGGTGACACCGTCACACATGGCCGGAACGCCACCGGCAAACTGGGCGGTAGAACCCATGGCACTGGCGGCTGCTTTAATCGTTTCAGGAAACGTCTCAAACGGCTGGTGCGCCGAGAGCATATCGTTGTAGGACGAGATAATGCCCAGGTTGGCGCTATTCATTAGCTTGAGTTCGTTTTTATCACGCGGGTTACAGGCCGCGAAACCGTGAGCCAGGTTGCCGCAGCTTAGCTCAGCACGGTGCACGCCACGTTTGTGCTGGTCAGCCATGCGCCGCTCGTAGAGGGCGCGACGCTCAGCAGAACGCTCACGAATGCGCTGGGTAACCTCAGCAACGGTGGGGTTTAACGTAGCAGGTGTTGAGCTCGGCATAGGGACCTCTGCATGATAGAGACGGTGAGTGAAGCTTGTAGTTATTTTACATTTTTTGGCGTCGAAATAAGAGACTTTACGGCAATAAAAACCACATTTGTAGTTTTATTACTCGAATGTGAGGTGGCAAGTACGCCACGCCAAATATCTAAATAAAGCCTTAACATCCTGACAGGGTGGAAGACCCGCTAATGAAATAGCAAGTATAGCACTCAGGCTTTTGCTACCATTTTGCGCTTTGCCTTTGAATGTTTGATGACCCCTAGTGGGCTGGAGCCTGCATGCACGCCATTGTTGACCACATTCAGTCAGTTGATCTTAATGCCGGTGAAGAAACGCATCGTTACTTGGATACGTTGACCAAGCCGCCAGGTAGTTTGGGTGCCTTGGAAGAGCTGGCTATTCAACTGAGCGCCATAACCGGTGAACTCAAGCCCAGCGTGACGCCGCCTGCGGTGGTTGTGTTTGCCGCCGATCACGGAGTTGCTGATGAGGGGGTGTCAGCTTTCCCCCAAGCAGTGACCGCTCAGATGGTGGCCAACTTTGCCAACGGTGGGGCGGCGATTAATGTCTTCGCCCGTCAGATAGGCGCGCAGGTCGAGATTGTGGATGTGGGCGTTGCTTCGCCTTTAACACTGCCTGGGGTGACCTCCGCCAAGGTGCGCCATGGCACCGCCAATATGGTGTTAGAAGACGCGATGCAATGTGATCAAGCCATAGCCGCGATTGATGTGGGTATTGCGGCCGTTAATCGAGCAAAAAGGGCAGGTGCAAAGTGCATTATGGTGGGTGAAATGGGCATCGCCAATACCACTGCCAGCAGCGCAATGTTGGTGGTGCTGACGGGTGAGTCAGTGGCAAGCGTGGTGGGCGCCGGAACCGGGATTAACCCTCAGCAGCAGGCGTACAAAGTGGCGGTGATTGAACGCGCTATTGCTGCGCGCAGCGCTGACCCTCAGGTGCCTTTAGAGGTGCTGGCCAAGTTGGGTGGTCTGGAAATAGCCGCTATGACCGGTGCTTATCTGGCAGCAGCAGCCCAGCGTTTACCGGCCATTGTGGATGGCTTTATTGCCACCGTCGCAGCGCTAACCGCTTGCCGTCTATGCCCCGCCGTTCGTGGCTATCTGATTTTTGGTCATCGCTCCCAGGAGCCAGGCCATGATGTGGCATTAAAAGCGTTGGAGGCCAAGCCGCTTCTCGATATGGGCATGCGGCTAGGGGAAGGCAGTGGTGCTGCGCTGGCGTATCCATTGCTGCAAGCGGCGACAGCGATGGTGGCGGAAATGGCTACCTTTACCGATGCCGGTGTTAGCGATAAGGCATCACCATGATCCCAGGCGCCACTTTTGGCGGTATTGTGCTGATCATCTTCGCGACCGCCATTGATTTAGTGGTTGGCGATCCGCGCTCGCTGCCACATCCGGTGGTGCTGATGGGGCGCTTTATCAGTGCTTTTGAGCGGCTGTGGAATCGTGGAACTGCACAGCAGCGCAAAGTTAGTGGCTTCCTGCTAACCATTATTGTCGTCGGTGGTGTATGGGGTATTAGCGGGCTAACGCTGGCGCTGCTGGAACGCTTGCACCCAGGGCTAGCGCTGATCGCCGAGCTTTGGCTGCTCTCTACTACGCTGGCGATCAAAGGTCTGGGCGATGCGGCCCGCGCCGTGATCCAACCGCTTACTCAAGGCGATTTGCCTGCTGCCCGCAAGGCGCTGGGGATGATTGTCGGCCGCGATACGCAAAATCTAGACGAAGCGGAGATTACTCGGGGCACGGTGGAAACCGTGGCGGAAAATACCGTTGACGGCATCACCGCGCCGCTATTTTTCGCGCTTATCGGCGGGGCGCCGCTAGCGCTGGCCTACAAGGCAGTCAATACTCTTGATTCGATGGTAGGCTACAAAAACCAGCGCTATGCCGATTTTGGCTTTGCCTCTGCCAAGCTAGACGATCTAGCTAACTGGGTACCGGCACGCTTAACCGCGCTGTGTCTATGGCTTGCAGGCTTGCTATTAAGTCTTTCAGGTGTTGTACGATTGCGTTGGCAAGGCGCACTGTGGGGCACCTTCCGCGATGCTCCGCGCCACCCCAGCCCCAACGCCGGTTGGCCAGAAGCCATGGTGGCCCGTTTGCTCGGCGTGCAGCTGGGCGGCACCAATTTCTATGGAGGCGAGGTCTCACACCGTGCGACCTTGGGCGAGCCGCTTGAGCAACTGCGTGTTGCCCATATCAGCACCACACTTCGTTTAATGCACGGCGCCTGGATACTGTTTATGTTGCTGCTTGCTGGGGTAATAGTTGGATTGATGTTTATGCTGCGAGGATCGCTATGAGTACTCCTCTATTGCCCAACGCTCCATGGCCCAGCTCTCCATGGCCCAGCCATGGCGGCCAGGCCGAGACACTGCTGGCCCATTTCGGCTTGCCCGCCGATCACCGCCTGGACGACTTTAGTGCCAACCTTAACCCCTTGGGGCCTCCGGCGTGGGTTAGCGATTGGCTGGCTAAGCAACTGGCAGGTCTTGAACGCTACCCCGCGCCGGATTACGCCGCTGCACGTCAGGCCATCGCCACCCATCACCAGCTTCAGCCCGAACAGGTACTGCTCACCAACGGTGGCGCTGAGGCAATTTTCCTCGCCGCCGCGCTGCATGCAGGTAAGCGAGCGGCGATTATTACCCCGAGCTTTGGCGAGTATGCCCGCGCTTGCCGTGCCCATCGGCTTTCAATCAGTGAGATCGCGCTGCCCGCGCCGCACTTCACGGTGGATATAGACGCGCTAACGGCTGGGCTTAACGACATTGATGTGCTGTTTCTATGCCGCCCCAATAATCCGACCGCTACGCTTATCGATATTTCAGCAATGGAAGACCTGTTGAATTACACCGCTGCGATGGGTTGCCGCGTTGTGGTCGACGAAGCCTTTATCGACATGGTGGGTGAGACGTCACAAGCGTCGTCGTTGGTGCCGCTACTGGCGCGCTACCCGCATCTGCTGCTGCTCCACTCAATGACCAAATTTTATACCCTGCCGGGGCTCCGGCTGGGCTACCTGCTGGCGGATGCGGCCACGGTTCAAGCGGCACAGGCTCACCAGCCACCTTGGAGTGTCAATCACCTCGCGGCTGAACTGGTGGCACCACTGCTGGCAGATGATGCCTTTGCCCGGCGCACCCAGCGGTGGTTGGCCAGCGAGCGCTCGCGCATGGCTGAGGCGCTTGCTCAACTAGGGCTGGAAGTCGTGCCCAGCCAGGCTTGTTTTTTTCTTATCCGGCCCTGTGCCGCGCAGGCAATCACCAGTGATGCGTTGTTTGAGCAGCTCCTACGCCGGGGTATTTTAGTGCGTCATACCCATAATTTTGCCGGGCTCAATGGTGATTGGCTGCGGGTAGCGCTGCGCGATGCCCCTGCTAATCGACGGCTGATAAGCGTGTTGAAACATGTTTTAGAAAATGTTTTGGAAAAAGGAACTGCATGATTGTCTTTGTTAGCGGCGGGGCGCGTTCCGGCAAAAGTGATATCGCCGAGCAGCTAGCAGTGAGTGCAGCAGGCAGTTCGCCCTGTTACTACTTAGCCACCGCAAACATATACGACGACGAGATGGCTGAGCGGGTGGCGCGTCATCGTCAATCCAGGCAAGGGCAGTGGCACACCGTTCAATGGAAAACGCTAGAGGCACCGCTGCATATTGATCGAGCGATTGCCAAGGTGCCTGATGGTGGCGCCGTGCTGCTGGATTGCTTAACGCTATGGGCAAGCCAAGTCCTGTACGCCAGTAAACTAAGCGAAGAAGAAGGCTTCGCGTTGCTAGTAAACGCACTGGCTGATGCCCGCGCGCGTAGCCTTTATCTAGTGATTGTCTCCAATGATATCAACGAAGCTCTGCCGCCTACGGATGCTGAAACCTGGCGCTATCTGGCATTTCTACAGCGGGCTCACTGCTGGATAGTGGCAGAGGCCGATTCTGTACTCGAAGTCGTCGCAGGCTGTGCCATTAAGTGGAAGCATCGGCAGTGGAAGCATGAGAAGGAGGTAAACGTTTGAAAAATGCCTTGTTCGGTGTGTTGCTGGCGCTGCAGTTTCTGACCCGGATTCCGATTCCAATAGCCGTTCCCTGGACGCCTGACACCCGTCGCTGGGCAGTGCGGGCCAATCCATTAGTGGGGTTGATGATAGGGAGCTTGCTGATGCTAACAGCGTTGGCTATGCACAACGTTCCCACGCCTATCACCGCTTTAGCGGTACTAAGCGTGTGGGTAGCGCTTTCCGGTGGTTTGCATCTTGACGGCGTAATGGACATCGCCGATGCCCTGGGCAGCAATCAGCCCCTGGCGCGCCGCTGGGAGATCATGAAAGACCCACAAATTGGCAGCTTTGGAATGCTGGCGCTAGTGTTTTTACTCGCCTGGAAGGGCATTCTGCTATGGGCATTGCTGGCCTATCAGGCTCCCTTGTGGTGGCTGTTGATGCTGCCTGCGCTAGGGCGCTGGGCTGGCGTTGCGTTACTGGTGCTAACACCCTGCGCCCAGCAGAAGGGCTTGGCGTGGAGCTGGCAGCAATCGCTTAGCGGTCAGGATGTGGCGCTAGCGTTGGTGCCGATCATGCTGATAGCCCTGTTAGCGCCCGCGATAGTGTTGATGATGCTTACGGTTACTGTGTTCGTGTTACTAATCCGCTGGCTAATGTTGCGACTGTTGAACGGCATTAACGGCGATATGGTAGGCGCCACCATCGAAGGAGGAGAGCTTTGGCTACTGATCTTACTGTGGAGCTGGTGGCAGTTCGCCACGGTATCACCGCTTGGAATTTAGAGCGCCGTTATCAAGGCCAGCAGGATATTCCGCTGCTGTTTCCTGATGCTGAAGCAGGGTTGCTGGAACTGCGCGACGTACTGGCGAATGAGCGGTTCGATGCTATCTATTCAAGCGATCTTAGCCGCTGCCAGCAAACCCTGGAGTGGGCTGATGTCGCCAAGGCTGGCGTGCCGCTTGTACTTGAGCAACGCCTGCGTGAACTCGATTTTGGCGAGTACGAAGGCAAAGTTTACGATGAGCTGAAAGACTTACCCCATTACCGTGCCTGGATTGATAGCGTGGGCGAACTGCAAATTCCCGGCGGAGAATCGGCGGCCCAACTGCGTGAGCGTTTAGACGCTTGGTTGCATGACCTGGCTACGAATGGCCGCGTCGACGGCCATAAAAAGATTCTGGCCGTCACCCATGGTGGCGTGATTCGTGAGCTGCGCCGCCGCTTTGAAACGATTCATTTCTGGGACGGTACCGTGCTCCAAGCCCAAGGCAGGCGCTGGCAGCTTATTTATCAGCAAGACGACCATGGAAAAGGGGAATGGCAATGCAGCTCTTCATCGGCGGTGCCTGCGCTGGCAAACGTGACGCTGTAACCGCACGCTTTCCCACCGCAAACGGGTGGCGGCTTGATGCTGCTAAGCCCTTCAGCGATAGCCAGCAAGCACTGGTAGCCGATACGCCGCTTGTTATCACAGGTGTGCTTGAGTGGCTTAGCGTTGCACTTGAGCGTGACGATAACGATGCCCTGCGCCAGCAGTGGCAGAGCGATATGGCAGCACTCTGCCAGCGCGCCGAAGAGCTAAACGCACCGTTAATCATCATTGCCAACGAAGTTGGCCGTGGGATTGTGCCCATGCAGCCCGAACAGCGTCGCTTACGTGACCTCAATGGCTGGTTCGTTCAGGATGCCACTGCCCAGGCTGAACGGGTGTGGTATGTGCGGCATGGGTTGTTACAAGCGCTGAAGGGTTAATATCCGTATGCTTGAACAAGTGAGTAATACTAAGCAATAGATTGATAGGGAGCTGGTCAAGATGCAAAGTGATTTTCTCGACGCTAGCGAGCGCCATTGGCAGGATGCTGAACAGCTCTTTCAGTCGCAGCGTTGGGCCAATGCTGACCACTTTTTTGGCATGGCGGCAGAATGCGGCCTGAAGAAATTAATGCTGGCATTCGGCATGCCATTTGATGAAAACAGAGACAAACCCCAAGAAAGTGCAGATTCAAAACATGCTGATGGTATTTGGATACGTTATGAAACTTATCGCAGTGGGCACCATCAAGGCGCTGCCTATGGACTTGAACTAGCTAATCCATTTACAGACTGGCACGTAGCGCAGCGATATGCCACTCAAGCTTGCTTTAATCAGGCTCGAGTTGAGCCGCATAGAGAAGGTGCTAAGAGAGTGCGTCAACTGCTTCGCAACGCTCAACTGGATGGTTTATATGATTACCTTTGATAACATTCTGCGTGTGCTTACCGATGTTCTGGCTCCCCATGCCGAGTTGATCGCGCAAATAAAGCCAGTTATTGCTAATCGTGATCTTAATGGTCGCGTTCGTTTGGTGTTATCTGCCAGCGTTAAGCAGGATAAGAAAGCACTTGAGCAATGCCAATTAATTGCGTCAGCTCTCTCGGAGCAGCTTGGTGCTCACGCTTTTCCCGATGAGCAGATGGTTCTGTTTGAAGACGACATAAATACTCTGTTTTCCGGTGTCTCAAAATTTGATCTAGAAGGCATCGAAGGTGCTTATGTTGTCGACCGGCTTGCTACCGAAGGGCGTTGGGCAAATATTGCAGCGGTAGCTGATGGTGTGCCTCGAGTGGTATTTTTTTCCATTAAAGGAGGCGTTGGTCGTTCAACCGCAATGGCCGCATCGGCTTGGTCACTGGCTCAGTCGGGTAAGCGCGTGATGGTGCTGGATTTGGATCTTGAATCTCCCGGGCTGTCGTCAGGGTTGTTACCAGAGGAAAGGCGTCCAAAGTATGGTATTACTGATTGGCTGGTTGAGGATTTGGTCGATAATGGAGCTGCTGTGTTTGAGGACATGGTCGCCACTAGCGAGCTTGCCCACGATGGAGAAATACTTGTTGTACCTGCCCACGGTGCTGATCCCGGTGACTATATCGCCAAGCTGGGTCGGGTCTGGATGCCAAAACACAACGACGTCGGAGTGCGTGAGGTATGGTCTCAGCGCCTTGACCGATTGATCGGTCAATTAGAGTACCGCTGGCAGCCGGATATTATTCTGATCGACTCCCGCTCTGGGATTGACGATGTTGCGTCAAGTTGTGTGACAGACCTGGGCGCTGGGCTAGTGCTTTTATTCGCCATTGATGGTGAGCAAACATGGTCGGGATATCGAATCTTGTTTGATTATTGGCATAAAGCAGGGGTTGCCCAGGATATTCGTGAACGCTTGCAACTAGTCGGCGCGATGATTCCGGACATTGGCGCTGCTGAGTATTTTGGATCTTTGAATGAACACAGTTGGGATTTGTTTGCTGAGTCTTTGTACGATGATGTTCCCCCCGGCGAGACGACCGAAACGCTATGGAACTTCGATGATAGCGATGAAACTGCTCCGCATTACCCATGGCCGATTAATTGGCACCGTGGCTTTGCCGCTTTAACGTCCTTACACAGTCGCTTGGAGCAAATAGATCGTCATGAGGTCGATTCTATATATGGCTCATTAATTAATGGATTAGGTGTCTCCGCTTCTTTTCAGGAGAAAAAAGATGACAGGGCTTAGCAAAATAAGGGAAGCCATCTTGCAGGCGCTGCCAGTTGATACGTCTTACAATGGAGGTGCTCCCCCGCAAGAGCATCTCTATGTGCCACCTACACATTTAAAAGCTCTAAGACCCGAGTGTCAGTTGGTGGTGGGTACTCGAGGGGTAGGGAAGTCGGTCTGGACGGCTGCCCTGAATGATCGAGCTTTAAGAAGCCGGTTGGGCTCCTCAATTCCAAAGCTGGATCAAGCAGAAATTCGGATAGGCTTCTCAGAACGTCCTGAGCCTGACCGTTATCCAGATGCGGCTACACTAGATCAACTAATGAAGGCTGGCGCTGAGCCTTATGCCGTCTGGCGAGCCGTGGTTGTACGTTGGTTAGCAGAGCTTCTAAAAGAGAGCATTCCTCGCTCAAGTTGGCAAGAAAGCGTCGAATGGGTTAGTGGTAATCCAGAGCGTGTTGCCCAAATGATGATACTTGCTAGCGAGCGACTTAACGAGGAACAAAAGGACGCGTTCATACTTTTCGATGCCTTGGATAGAATCAGTAGTGATTGGCATATCATGGATGAGATCGTACGTGATCTACTGCGTGTTGCCCTTTGGCTAAAGCCTTATCCTCGTATTTTTGCCAAAATCTTCCTCCGTGACGATCAGTTGGAGCGAACGGTGACAGATTTCCCTGACGCTTCAAAGCTTTTGGCTACTAAAGCTGAGTTATCCTGGGCGCGCCATGACTTACATGGTTTGCTTTGGCAATATTTTTTAAATGGCCCGAACGAACATGGTCAGCTGCTGCGAGAGTTGTATTCGCGTACCTTGCTAAATGATCCTCGGCAAGAGGATGGGCTATTTATCCTTAATGATGAGATTAAAAGAGAAACACCTGCACAGCGAGCACTGTTTGAGGCATTAGCAGGGCCTTGGATGGGAAGAGACCACCGGCGAGGCGTGCCCTACAGTTGGACGGTTGGACACTTAGCTGATGGGCAAGGGCGAACGTCACCGCGTTCATTTATTGCGGCTATTCGACAAGCGATAGAGGACACCCATGAACGCTATCCAGAGCATCCATATGCCTTGCACTTTGAAAGTATCAAACGAGGCGTGCAAGAGGCATCTGCAATTCGGGTCAGTGAGTTAACTGAAGATTACCCTTGGGTGCGCGAAGTACTTGTTCCATTACGAGGAATGACAGTACCCATTACGTTTGAAGTTATTCAACAGCGCTGGGAGGAGAGATTCCCCAGTGGCCCCAAAGATGCTGATGCAGGTGGCCGATTGCCGCCGCAGCATGGGGAGAAAGGCTGGATTGGCGTTCGCGACGATTTATTATCCGTTGGTGTTTTTGAGCAACGCAAAGACGGCCGAATCGACATGCCCGACCTATATCGAGTGGGTTTTGGGCTAGGGCGCCGGGGTGGTGTTAAACCGAAAAAATAATCAATATCAAACGCCGCCGCTCAAACAGAGCAAGTATGGTATGTCCGACATGGGTTGGTGATGGCGGTTAAGTAGCTGACGAATCAGTCGCTGAAAAGAGCATCTAGGGGCTAGCAGGTTAAGCTGCTGGTTTGTGGGGGCGGGCTGTGATATTCACCCCTAACGCACGGGTTACCGCTAACATAGTCTTGAGCGTTGGGTTACCTGCTTCGCCAAAGGAGCGGTAAAGCTGTTCGCGTGACAATCCCGTTTCAGTCGCCAGTTGAGACATGCCTTTCGCTCTGGCGGCTACGCCAACAGCTTTTGCAATGTAGCTGGCATCACCGGTTTCAAAAGCATCTGCAAGAAATATCGCAATGGCTTCTTCGTTATCCAGCGCTGCAGCAGGATCGTAATCGTAAAGTTGTTCGCTCATCTTTACCTCCATCCCCCCGATAAACGTGAATGTAGTTTATAAACTACAAGCTTTGCAACAGTAAAATTGACCTTCCCTTTCAATTGACCTCCTTTGGGCAAGTTGCTAGCTTACGCCCACTCTCAGGTGCTGGCGGTGGATTAAAGCCGCTAGTGAAACGGGAAGTTGGTGAACGCCTTGCGTGATTCCAACGCTGCCCCCGCAACGGTGATCGAGATAAGAACGGCTAAGACGCCACTGTGCTAACGCACGGGAAGGTGGTCGTTCGGAAAGAATGAAGACGTCTTTCGCTCGTCAGCCCGGAGACCGGCCCGAGAGTAATGGTTCAACCTGAACCGATATATGCCGAGGTGCGGTGGGCGCTCTCAGGGCGATTAACGGTGGTGCGATGCGATCATGCAGCGCGACCGAGACTCCCTTGTTTGATCCTCCGCTCGGTCAAAAAACTGCGCTGTGCGGGTGAGCACAACGAGCAAGGGGTCTCACATGAACCATCGTTACCACACCACCGCCAAACGGGCGGCGTTTAGTATGGCTGCTTTACCACTAGCCTTTCACATCCAAGCCGAAGCCCAATACGCCGAAACAACGACCGATTTGGCCACGCTTGATCCTGTCGTCGTTACCGCTGCGTTAGCGCCCCGCACCGCCAATGAAAGCCTCTCTTCCGTTAGCGTGCTGGATGAAGCTACTTTTCGCCGCCAAGACCCCACCAGCCTGACCGATCTTCTGCGCGGCCAGCCGGGCGTTGATGTCACGAGTAACGGCAGCTTTGGTAAAAGTAGCAGCGTTTATCTACGGGGTGCGCCCAGCGATGCCTCTGTGCTAATGATCGATGGTATCCGGCTACGATCCGCCACGGCGGGCGGTGCTGCATTTCAGTACTTGGATCCGCGTATGTTTGATCGTGCGGAAATCGTGCGCGGCCCCCGCGGTAGTCTTTACGGAGCGGATGCCGTCGGCGGCGTGATACAGCTTTTTACCCCTGATGGTGACGAAGAGGGGCCGCAACCGAGAATTTCAGTCGGCGGTGGTTCATTCAATACCCAGAGGTTAAGCGCAGGCGTTTCAGGGCGCGAGGGGGGCACGCGTTACAGCTTTGCCGCTAGCCATTTCAATACCGATGGCCAGCCCATTCGTCGGGGTGGTGAGGACAAAGGCTACGACAATACCTCAGCGCTAGCCCGCGTTGCGCATACCTTTGAGAGTGGCGCTGAAGTTGGCGTGCTGGCACTGCGCGCTCGCGGTAACAACGAATATGACGGTGGGGAGAATGACTTCGTCCAGCAGGTAGCAGGCGTCTACGCTGAGTTGCCGGTAACTGATACGTGGCAGAGCCGACTGACCCTTAGCGAAGCCCGCGATGAGTTGGACACAATCGATAATTTCGGCGCCTCCATCATCGATACCCGCACGCAAACCGCACGTTGGCAGAACAACATTCAGTTTGGTGCCCATGAGTTGATCGCTGGCGCTGAAATCAGCGAAGACCGCGTTTCAAGCACCAACGATTTTGACGTTACCAGCCGTGATAACAAAGCAGTGTTTACCCAAGGGTTACTTGACTTTTCGCCGTTCGCCATTCAAGCAAGCCTGCGTTATGACGATAACGAAGCCTATGGTGATGAAGTCACCGGCAGCTTGGCGCTGGGCTACGATCTGGATAGCTACCACACGCTGCGTGCCAGTGTAGGCACTGCGTTTAAAGCACCGAGCTTCAATGACCTTTATTGGCCGGATTCGGGTAACCCTGATCTCAATCCGGAAACCTCTGAAACCGTCGAGGTGGGCGTTCGCGGCCAATACAGCCAGTGGTTCTGGGACTTGGCCGCCTTTCAAAACGACTACGACGACATGATTGCCTGGGCGCCAACGTCGAGTGGCTTATGGGCGCCGCAAAACGTTAACAGCGCGCGTATACGCGGGGCTGAGCTGTCAAGCGGCGTAGAGGTCAACGACTGGACACTCCAAGCTGCCTTCACCTACCTGGATCCGGAAGACCGGGCAACCGGCAATCGATTAGCCCGCCGGGCCACTCAAAGTGTGCGATTGGATGCAGATCGGGAACTTGGCGATTGGTCGTTGGGCGGATCACTTGTAGCGCAGAGTTACCGTTACGATAACACCACCAATACCCAGCGTTTAGGAGGCTATGGGCTGGTTAACCTGCGCGCTGGCTGGCAGTTTGCGCCACTCTGGAGCGCTCGTGTTACGCTAGAAAATGCCTTTGATAAAGAGTATTCAACCACCCGTGATTACATCAACGCTGGCCGAGCAGGGTTCTTGAGTGTTCACTTTGGCCAATAGAAAAAGTGGTTTTGCGCGCGGAGCCCTGGGCCTCGCGCTGCTATTGATGGTGTCTGTTGCACCGGCACACGAGCACTCGCGCTGCGCAGTCGATGATCGTGACCGTGAGGTCTGTCTGTATAATGCTGCTCAGCGCATTGCTACG
Organism: Vreelandella titanicae; assembly: GCF_014697095.1. Lineage (NCBI taxonomy): Bacteria > Pseudomonadati > Pseudomonadota > Gammaproteobacteria > Oceanospirillales > Halomonadaceae > Vreelandella > Vreelandella titanicae. The sequence goes on from NZ_CP059082.1 coordinate 3,219,012, forward strand.
CTCTCGCCTGGCGCAACCGAGCTGACTTATGCGGCAGGCGCAGGAGATCAAGTGGTCGCCGTCGTCTCGTATAGTGACTATCCCCCGGAAGCCAAGCAAGTGGCGTCAGTGGGCAGCCATACCCGAATTGATTTAGAAAAGCTGGTGGGGCTTGCACCCGATATAGTGATTGGTTGGGTGACGGGTAACCCCGCCGAACAGCTTGAAACCCTTGAAGCCCTGGGCATGCCAGTGTTCTATATCGAGCCCCGCGATGTAGAAGGCGTGGCCAGCGCCATTGAGCGCTTGGCAAGGTTGGCAGGTACAGAAACAGCGGGACAAGCAGTGGCCGACAATTTCCGCAATACCATGAACGCCCTTGAAGAGCACTATCGAGACCGGGAGCCGGTACCCACGTTTTACCAAGTGTGGGATGTGCCGCTAATGAGCGTTAACGATCAGCACCTGATCGGCCAAGTGGTTAAGATCTGTGGCGGTGAGAATGTGTTTGGCGAACAGGCACGCCTGGTACCCCGTATCGATGATGAAGCCGTGCTGGCAGCTAATCCTGAAGCGATTGTTGCCGGTGGCATGGGGGAAGAGAACCGCCACTGGCTGACCCACTGGGAGCAGTATCCCAACTTGGCGGCGGTTGCGGAAGATAATCTCTTTTTTGTGCCGCCCTCACTGATTCAGCGGCCCACGCCGCGACTGATGGAGGGCACCCAGCTCCTCTGTGAGAAGCTCGATATCGCCCGCCAAAAACGTGAGCGCAGTTAATGCTCGCACGCTTGGGCCTGCCGCTGAGCCTGCTATTACTAGCGGCCTTGGCTTCGCTGATCCTCGCCATGGGTGTCGGCAGTGCGCAACTCTCTCCTGCGCAAATTTGGCAGGTGTTGATGGGTGACAATGTGCAAGGCCAGGGCGATGCCTTGGCGCGTACCATGGTGATCGAGCTGCGCTTGCCCAGAGCGCTAAGTGCCTTTGCGGTGGGTGGCTTGCTGGCGGTAGCCGGTACGTTGATGCAGGTGTTGCTGCGTAACCCCCTGGCAGACCCTTACGTGCTTGGCCTTTCCGGTGGCGCCTCGATTGGCGCACTGGCAGCCATGCTGGGCGGGCTAGGCGGCCTGGCGATTTCGGGCTCGGCCTTTGGCGGCGCGCTGTTTTCGACGTTGTTAGTGTTTGGTTTGGCCCACGGCAGCGGCGGCTGGACGCCTTCGCGGTTGCTGCTCACCGGTGTGGTGGTCGCGGCGGGGTGGGGCGCGGTGATTACCTTGATGCTGGCGATGAGCCCCGCCGAACGCCTGCCGGGTATGCTCTATTGGCTGATGGGCGATCTCTCCTACGCGCGTACCCCTTGGCCGCCGCTGCTATTGTTATTGGTTACCTGCGTGGTACTGATTCCGCTTGGGCGTAGCCTGAATGTTCTGGCCCGAGGCCCTCAGCAGGCTGCCGCGCTGGGCGTTGCGGTTAGGCCGCTGGAGTGGTGTATCTATATTGCCGCCAGCCTACTCACCGCAGCGGCAGTGACCACCGCCGGCAGCATTGGCTTTGTCGGTTTAGTGGTGCCGCATATGCTGCGCCTGCTGTTAGGCAACGACCAGAGGCTGATACTGCCCGCCTGTGCGTTGGCGGGGGGCACGCTATTGGTGTTGGCGGACACACTAGCCCGCACCATGATCGCTCCGGAACAGCTGCCCGTAGGCGTGATCACTGCGCTGTTGGGCGTGCCCACCTTCCTGTTTCTGCTCTACCGGAGCCGCTGATGAGCGTACTGGCTACCCGAGACCTCATCATCGACGTGCCGGGACGTGAAGGTGGCACACCGCTTAATTTAACTGTTGAACCAGGCCAAGTGTGGGGTGTGTTGGGCCCTAACGGGGCGGGTAAAACCACGCTGCTGCATACTTTGGCGGGGCTGCATGCCCCACGTTCGGGCAGCGTTCAGCTCAACGAGTCAGTGCTTGGTCAGCTGCGCCGCCGGCATATCGCCCAGTGTTTGGGATTGGTGTTTCAGGATCGCCAGGATGGCTTTCCCGCAACCGTGCTGGAAACCGCGCTGATTGGCCGTCATCCCTATCTCTCGCCGTGGCAGATGGAGGGGGCTGAAGACTACGCCCGCGCGGAAGCCGCCCTTGAGCGCCTGGATGTTGCGCACCTCCGTGACCGCTTGGTAAGCACACTTTCCGGTGGCGAGCGCCAGCGGGTGGCGATTGCCACGGTGCTGACGCAAGCGCCCAATGTGTGGCTAGCGGATGAACCCACCAACCATCTGGATCTTCATCACCAGAGTGCCGTGATGGCGCTAATGGCAGAACAGGCCATTCAGGGGCAGGCGGTCATCATGTGTTTACACGACCTAAACCTTGCTGCCCGCTGGTGCGACCATGTGCTGTTGCTTTATCCCAATGGCGAGGCGTGCTGGGGCTCGCGGGATAACATGCTGGTGCCCAGCGCGCTGGAAGATCTCTACCGCCAAAAGCTAGCAGTAGTAGAGGTGGATGGTGCACCGGTGTTTGTGCCGATAAAGGGGTGATACTTACTGCTCCAGCTCTTCCCGCCAGGAGTGGCGTGGTTCAAAGCCGACCAGACGACGGGCCTTTTCGATGCAGTAGAAGGTTTCGAATTCATCCATTTCTCGCTTGATGGGTACGCCGGAGTAGAAGCGCTCTATTACCTGGGCGTTGGTCAGGCCTACTGATAGCTCGTTATTGGCGACGTTAAACACCTGGTAGCCGAGGCCATCCGTTTTCAGGCAGCAATCGACCATCTGGCCCAGGTCGCGGGCGTCGATATAGGCGAAGATATTGCGGCGGCGCAGGGCGGGATCGTCCATGTAGGCTGGGAAATTCTGGCGGTATTCGTGGGGCTCGATAACGTTGTTGATGCGCAGGCCGTAGATGTCGATGCCCGAGCGCGCCTGGAAGGAGCGTGCCGTTACTTCGTTTACCACCTTGCTCATGGCGTAGCTATCTTGAGGCACGGTGGGGTGCTCTTCATCGACGGGCAAGTAGTCGGGCTTTTGCTCGCCATCAGCGAAGCAGACACCGTAGGTGGTCTCGCTAGAGGCGAAGATGACCTTGGGAATGCCTAGCTTGGTGGCGGCATCAAGAATGTTGTAGGTACTTAGCGCATTGATGCGGTAGGTCTCGTTGTCCGGCCTATGCAGAATGGCTGGTATGGCCGCGAAGTGGACAATCGCATCATAACGCGGCACGCCGGTGCCGGATTCAAGCTCATCGAACCCAGCGTAGGCTTGGCAAGCATTAAACACTTGCCCTGCATCGGTCAGATCGGTTTTCAGGGTAGTAATACCGGGCACGTCAGACGCCACCCAATCCAAATTGGTAACTCGATGGCCTTGATCGCGAAGATAAGCGGTCGCATGACGACCAGCTTTGCCACTGCCGCCGGTGAACAGAATACGCATATGAACTCCACCAATGAATAGAATGAGCTCCTCCACCTTAGCAAAGAAAAATCCTCACCTCCGAAAATGATTTTGTGTTCTACACTAAAAATGATTCGGAACCTTGTTGATCCGATCGATCATCGTCTGATCCTAACAATAGCGTGTCCACAAAAACGGGAGGTCGTTATGGTCAATCATGTTTGGGGGCTTCTCCATCATCCTGAACGGGAGTGGTATAAGATCAGTGAGGAGCATGAGTCTGTCAGTCATCTCTATGCTCACCATGTCCTGTTACTCGCTGCCGTTCCTGTTGTCTGTGCCCTGATAGGCACCACCCAGGTAGGCTGGACTTATGGTGGTTCGGCAACCTATAAAGTCTCCCTTGCCAACGGTATTGCCTTAGGCGTGGCTTTTTATGCGCTGATGCTAATGGCTGTGGGGGTGGTGGGGAGTGTGATCCATTGGATGGCCCGCCGTATTGATAATCGACCTAGCCGCCGCGACTGTATTATCTTCGCAGGTTATATTGCGACCCCGATGTTTCTCAGCGGCGTTTTTGCGCTCTATCCGGTTTTCTGGTTGTGTGTGCTAGGGATGGTGATCGGCCTGCTCTATAGCACCTATCTGCTCTACAAGGGAACGCCCAGCTTTCTGGGAATCAGTCATAAGCAGGGGTTTATTCTGTCGACCACGACGCTGGGTATCGGTGTTTTGGTGCTGGAGGCGCTGCTTGTCGTCGTTGTACTTCTGTGGAGTATGGGCACGGATCACAGTGTGGTTTGGCATTTTTTTCGGTGAATGAGGACTGTAGCGCCGGGGGGCACGAAAGTTTGCGCTGTCGGTAACTGAGCATTTTTCCTAGCAGACTAGGAGCTAGCTAAATCGCACTGTGAAAACGCATGACTTGCTTGCCATCGACAGGATCATCGATCACATGGGCATAGACCCCAAAGGTCTGTTGTAGCCTGTTAGGCGTGAGTATGTCTTGGGGGAGGCCGCTATCGATCAGGCGGCCGCCATCCATGACGCCGATGCGGTCACATTCCATGGCTTGATTAAGATCATGCAGTGAGATAACCACCGTGATCGGTAGTTGCCTGACCAATTCAAGAATCGAAAGCTGGTGGCGAATATCCAGATGATTGGTGGGTTCATCCAATAGCAGAATTTTAGGCTGTTGTGCCAGCGCTCGGGCAATATGAACTCGCTGGCGCTCACCGCCAGAGAGGGTATGCCAAAGGCGATCGGCCATGTGCGCCATATCCACATCTGCCAGCGCCTGCGCCACGATGGCATCATCTTCCGTTGACCAGGGACGCAACGCGGAAAGGAAAGGTGTACGACCCAGTGATACCACTTGGTGCACGGTAATGCGGTCGGTAGTGTCCGCCTGCTGTTCCACCAAGGCAACGGATTGTGCGATCGCCCGTTGCTTGAGCGTGTGCAGGGGCTGGCTATCCATCAACACCCGTCCTGCCTTGGGTTTGTTCAATCCCGCCAACAGACGCAACAGGGAGGTTTTCCCCGAGCCGTTCGGCCCCACCAGCCCAAAGGTCTGGCCGGGCTCGACGGTAAGATTGACGTCAGCAAGCAATGGCGTGCCGTGCACTGACCACGCAAGCTGTTCAGCCGATAAGCGCATCAGGACCTCTTGCCGCGAACCAGGATCAGCGCAAACGCGGGCGCGCCGATCAGTGAGGTAATCACCCCGATGGGAAGTACTTGGCCGGAGATCAGCACCCGGGAAAGAATATCCGAACCGATCAAGAACACGGCGCCTGCCAGAGCGGTTGCTGGCACCAGTCGGGTATGGCGGCTCCCCACGATAAAACGCATCGCGTGAGGGATCACCAGACCCACAAACCCAATCGCCCCTACGATAGACACCATCACCGCCGTGACCAGCGCCATGGCGATAATCAGCATGCCACGCACCGGGCGCACCGCGATGCCCATGGAGGCGGCGCTGTCTGCGCCGAAGGTAAATGCATCCAGGGAACGCCGGTGCCACAGGCAAACCTGCAGCCCGAATAGCGCAGCAGGCACCGCCAAGGATACATCGGCCCAGCGTACCCCGGATAGATTGCCCATCAGCCAAAACATGATGCCCCGGGCCTGCTCGGCGCTCGCTGACTTGGTAATGATAAAAGCGGTCAGCGCATTGAACAGCTGCGAGCCTGCAATACCCGCCAAAATAATTGCCCCGGCGGCCTGAACGCCGCGCCCGCCACCCACACCGCTGTTGGCTGCATGGGCGAGCATCACCACGATACCAAAGGAGAGTAGGGCGCCGATAAAGGCGCCGAGGGAGAGCGAAAGTGCTCCTGCGCCCAGCCCGGCGACGGCCACCGCCACCGCCCCGGTAGAAGCCCCAGCGGAAATACCCATCAAGTAGGGGTCAGCCAAGGGGTTACGCAGCAGCGCCTGTAGCACGACCCCGGCCAGGGCCAAGCTGGTGCCGCAACAGGCGGCAACCACGGCGCGGCTGAGACGATAGTTCCAAATAATGCCCGCGTCGATTCGGTCAACCGGGTAATCCGTTCCTATCAGCTGGTTGGCGAGCACTTTGACAATGGTATCCACGGGAATCGGCGTCTCGCCGATGGCGGTGCCCGCGATCAGTGCCGTCACAAGCACGAGCGGCGTTATCCATAGCCAGCGCAACCCGAAGTGTGCGGAGGAAGCCCTCGTTAGCGCTATGCTCATTCGTTAAACGACATATTGGATAGTGCCTCGGCAAGTGATTCAAGGCCGTAAATAGTGCGCATAGTGGCGCTCATGGCGTGGGCGTCCATCTCGACGATACGGTTATTTTTAACCGCGTTCATCTCGCGGGTGACCAGGTCACTACGTAAAAACTCACGTTTTGCTTCAATGTCATCGGCAGGAAAGCGGCGGCGATCCATACTGGCGATAACAAGCACATCGGGATCGGCTCTGGCGATGCTTTCCCAGCCCACCGTGGGCCACTCTTCGTCAGACTCGATGACATTACGAATGCCGAGTTTTTCCATCATATACCCTGGTGCACCCAGTTGCCCCGCCACGAAAGGGCTAACCCCCAGGTCTGTCGATGAAAACCAGAATGCCGCCGACAAGTCTTCCGGTAAATCAAGGCTGCTCGCCAAGTCGATAGCGCGCTGTTCGCGGGCGGTAAGGTCGGCTATCAGCGCCTCGCCAGCGTCTTGAACATCGTAGATCTCGGCTAACTCGGTGATCCCTTTATAGATGGAGTCAGTCGAGAAGGCGGCGGTGCGGGTGCCATCGCCGCCGGTAGAGTTATCCTTGGTGTCGCAATCGGCGGGCATAATATAGGTATTAATACCCAGCTCATGAAACTGCTCACGGGTGGCGACACTGCCGGTGGGGCCCACGTGCCACTCATACTGCACCGCCACCAGATCAGGCCTTTTATTGACCACGGCCTCGAAGCTCGGGTCGTCGTTGGCGATCCGCTCGATCGCTTCATTGGCATCAGCAAACTGGGGAAGAACCGGATTAAACCAAACCGAGGTGCCATTCACTCGATCAGCGAGCCCCAGCGAATAGAGAATCTCCGTGGCTGACTGGCCAACCGTCACCGTTCGCTCCGGGGGGGACGTCACACTGAAGTCAACGCCGCAATTGGTTAGCGTAAGGGGGTAGTCGGTGGAGGCGTAAGCCGCCTGTGCAAGGCCAACAGCGCTCGCGGCGATGGCCGTGGTCAATCTCAACATCATGTACACTCCCGTGCATGATGAGCTCCGCATTCGGGCAGAAAATACTGACCGAGCCACTTTGCTCGATGTAAGTAATATATCGGCAGTTCTCCTGACTGACGGGTCATGGCTAGCTCGCCTTCCCAGACTCTGTGTCCAGTGGCATCAAAGAGCATCGCTCGCCGCCTACAGTTGCGGGGGCAGTTCCGGTTCGCGGCAAGCCGCGGCGGATTCTCTATTAAGTTCCGTGGGAACACCGACACTGGCCATTCTAGGTTGCAGGTGGATAGCGAACAACAGAAAGCCTAAGGATCTTATGAGTCTTTGTTTAAAATGAGATGTTATAACATTGTGTTATGTAGGAGCGTAAAAATCCAACTGTATCCTTAGCATAAGTGATATATGTCCTCGCAAAGTTAATAGCTTGCAACAAATTGGCCTCGCCGCCACCCCTTCCTCTATACTGAACGCCTTTTCTGTTCCCGCTTCTTTATGAATGATTTTATTAACACTTAGCTAGTTGCCATGAATCATATTCAAGTTCCATGCTCCCCAGATCAGTTGGCTAGTAGTGATCGGTTAGCGGGCTTGGCCAGCACGGGAGGTGCCGGTGAGTGAGTTCCCCTTTGCGGCGGTGGTCGGCCAGGAGTCGCTGAAGACCGCGCTGCTCCTTAACGCCATTAACCCGCGCATCGGCGGGGTATTGATTAGTGGGCCAAGGGGCAGCGCTAAATCCACCTTAGCTCGGGCGCTGGCCGCCATTCTGCCCAGCGATAGCGAAGGAAAGCATGCCCCTTTTGTCACTCTGCCGCTGGGTGCCAGCGAAGACAGGCTGGTTGGCAGTCTGGATCTGCAAAAGGTACTCGCCAATGGTGAAGCTACCTTTCATGCCGGGCTGCTGGCTAAAGCCGACGGCGGGGTGCTCTATGTGGATGAAGTCAATCTGCTACCGGATACCCTGGTTGATTTGCTGCTAGACGTGGCCGCCAGCGGTACCAATATTGTTGAGCGCGATGGCATTAGCCACTCCCACCCGGCGCGCTTTAGCCTTATCGGCACCATGAACCCGGACGAAGGCGAGCTGCGTCCTCAGTTGCTTGACCGCTTTGGCCTCTGCCTTGAACAGGCTGGAACCATAAGCATCGACGAGCGCATTGCCATTGTGCAGCAACGGGAAGCCTTTGACCGCGACCCCACTGGCACGCTCGAACGCGTTGAGGATGCCCAGGCCGCTCTGGCCGGGCGCATTGCTAAAGCGCAGTGCTTGCTCAAAGAGATCACCACCGACACCTGGGTGTATCGAACGATTGCCAACTGCTGTGAAGCCGCGGGCGTTGAAGGTCTTCGGGCGGACGTTATCTGGCACCGGGCGGCCCAGGCCCATGCGGCCTGGCGAGGTGTGGCTAGCGTGGAGCAGCAGGATATCGACACCGTTGAACCCTGGGTGTTGGCTCATCGGCGTACCCAACCGCCTGAGCAGAGCCCGCCATCATCTCCACCTAATGGAACACCTTCGAAAGACGAGAGCGGTTCGTCGTCGGGCAATAACGCATCGACCGCTGGTTCATCCCAACAGAGCGCTGAACAGGGCCAGTGGGGCGCAATGCCTCCCATAGCCCAGGAAGCGATTATCCAACCAGCGGTGAAATTGCCCGATAGCGAAGATCTTTTTAAGCTGGCCAACCGCACCGATACCAACGCTAGCGCGGGCAAAGGGGGGGCGTCGGGCTGGGGGCGTTCTCAAGTGGCAACTTCACGGCTGGACGGGTTCGCAACGCTGATCGCCAATCGCGGCCAGTGGCCCTGGCAGCAGCTAAAGATGCGCAAGACCCGCGCTGGGCAGGCGACGGCACACCTGGTACTTCTGGATACGTCGGGTTCCACCCTGGGTCAGCGCCTGCTGGGCCAGGCAAAGGGGCTGGTCGAGTCGCTAGTCAGCCAAGCCTACGCCGCGCGGGAGCAGGTCGCGGTGCTGGGGTTTGGCAACGGCGGCGTGGTGCCGATACTCTCTCGCCGCCGAGCGCCCAAAAACGCGCGGGGCACTCTGGATAGTGCCAAAGGCGGTGGCGGCACCCCGCTGCGGGAGGCGATTATTGAAGCCAAGCGGCTGATCCGCCAGTGGCAGCGCCGCGAGCCCGGCCTGAAGGTGCGCACCTATCTGATCACCGATGGCCGCACCCGGGAAACCGTTGACGATCTCGCCCCGCTAGCGGACTGCCTGCTGATCGACACCGAACAATCCAAAGTCAAACGCGGGCAGGGTGCACGCATCGCCCAGCAGTTGGGCGCGCGTTACTGGCCGGCCTCGTTTGGCAGACCCTTTATGGCGCATACTGTTTCTGCACATCAACCTGGGAACTTCTCATGAGCGACGCAAGCCATTTAGATCGCATGCAGCGCAAAAAAGACGTGGTCGACGAGCGCATCAGCAAGGCGACGGAAGAGCGCGGCGTGCTGATTCTGCTGAAAGGCAACGGCAAGGGCAAAAGCAGCTCCGCCTTCGGCACCATGGCGCGCTCACTGGGGCACGGCCAGCAGTGCGCGGTGATCCAGTTCATCAAAGGCCGCCGCGAAACCGGCGAGTATCTGTTCTTTCGCGATCATCCCAAGCTTGACTGGCACATCATGGGCCACGGCTTTACCTGGGAAACCCAGAATCGCGAGCGGGATATCGAAGCCGCCGAGGCCGCCTGGGCCGTCGCCAAAGGGCTGCTGGAGAACCCCGCCTATCACATGCTCGTGCTGGACGAGATGAGCTATATGTTCAAGTACGGCTATCTCGACCCCGAACCGGTGGTGGAAGCGCTTAAGCGCCGCCCGGCGCACCAGAACGTCATCATTACTGGGCGCACCATGGCCACGCCGCTTCAGGAAATCGCGGATACTATCAGCGTCGTTCAGGACGAGCGCCACGCCTTTCGCGGCGGCGTTAAAGCCCAGGCGGGGATCGAATACTGATGACGACGCCAACCGCTCGCTGCCCCGCGCTGTTTATCGCTGCCCCGGCCTCAGGCCAGGGCAAAACCACCGTCACGGCGGGCCTGGCGCGTCTGCTGCGCAACCAGGGCAAGGTAGTGCGGGTGTTCAAGACCGGCCCGGACTACCTGGATCCGCAGATACTCGCCCAGGCCTCCGGCCAGCCGGTGGACCAGTTGGATCTATGGATGGCAGGCGAAGCCTACTGCCGCCAGCGGTTTTATGACGCCGCCTGTGAAGCGGATTTAATTTTAGTCGAAGGCGCCATGGGGCTGTTCGACGGTGAGCCCTCAAGCGCTGATCTGGCGGCCCTGTTCGATATTCCCATGGCGATCGTCATGGATGTAAAAGGCATGGCGCAAACCGCCGCCGCGCTGGTATCGGGGTTGGTCGGCTTTCGCGATGACATCCATATCGCCGGGCTGATCGCCAACGCCTGCGGCTCGCAGCGCCACCGCGAGCTGATCGAAGGCGCGCTGCCGCCGACGATTCCTCTGCTGGCCGCCATGCCCCGCGACCCCGCGCTGTCACTCCCCGAGCGCCACCTGGGCCTCGTGCAGGCGGCGGAGATTCGCGAGGATCTGGAAGCCCGCTTCGAGGCGGGCGCCAAAGCGCTGGAAGCGGCCGGGCTGCTGGACGCGCTCTCGGCGCTTTCACCCGTGACCTTTACCGCCCCCCAGGAACAACTCGCGGCCGTTAAGCCGTTGCTCAAAGGCCACACCATTGGCGTGGCCCGGGACGCCGCCTTTAGCTTCGTCTATCAGGCCAACCTCGACCTGTTGGAGCAGATGGGTGCCACCCTGCGCTTCTTTTCGCCGCTGACGGATAGCCACCTGCCCGAGTGCGACGCCCTGTGGCTGCCCGGTGGCTACCCGGAGCTTCACGCTCAAACGCTGGCGGATAACGACGCCATGCGTTCGGCCATTGAGGCTTTTTACCGCGCCAACAAGCCCATTCTGGCCGAGTGTGGCGGGCTGCTGTACTGCCTGGAAACCCTGACCGACTACAACGATATCACCCATACCATGCTGGGCCTGCTGCCTGGGCAGGGAGCCATGCGCGGGCGCCGTGGCTGCCAGGGGATGCAAACCGCCGAGCTGCCGGAAGGCCCGGTTCGCGGTCACGCGCACCACCGCTCCATGGCAGAAGGCACCCCCGAGCCAATTGGCCACGGCCGCCGCCAGCGGCACCCCGCGCCGGGGGAGGCGATTTACCGTCAAAAGCGCTTGACGGCGACCTATTTACATCTGTTTTTCCCTAATAATCCTGACGCTGTGGCAAGGCTCTTTTCTGCCAGCCCGGCGTACTGCGAACCGCAAAACAGCGAGGCATTTACCCATGCAGCCCAATAACGTACAGCTGAATAAGATTCCTGCCACGGTCGTGACCGGTTTTCTCGGCAGCGGCAAAACCACGCTGCTGGCCAATATTTTGCGCCAGGTCACCGGCAAGCGGATCGCCGTGATCGTCAATGAGTTCGGCGAGCAGGATATCGACTCCAGCCTGCTGCGCAGCTGTGCGCTGGGGTGTGAAGAAGGTAATGAAGGCGGGCAGCTAGACGGGGAAGATGGCAGCATCTATGAGCTGGCCAACGGCTGCATCTGCTGCACCGTGGAAGAAGAGTTTCTACCGGTCATGAAAAAGCTGGTCGCCCGCCGCGACGATATCGACCATATCCTGATCGAAACCAGCGGTCTGGCGCTGCCCAAGCCGCTGGTGCAGGCGTTCAACTGGCCCGACGTGCGCCAACACTGCACCGTGGATGCGATTATTACCGTGATCGACGGCCCTGCGGTGGCCGCCGGCCGCTATGCCAGCGACGTGGATAAGGTGGCCGCCCAGCGCCTCGCCGACGAGAGCCTGGATCACGACCCCAGCCTGCGCGAGCTGCTCGATGACCAGCTCAGCGCGGCGGATCTGGTGCTGGTCAGCAAGGCCGACCTGCTCAGCCCGGAAGAGCGCACAAAGGTGGAAGCGGTGATTCAGGCGCGGGTGAGTGCCTCGGTGAAAACCCTGTTTATCGATCAGACCCTCACGACCGACACCACCCAGTTGGAAGCGCTGATGGGCATCGGCGCGGCCAGCGAAAAAAATATCGATAGCATCACCAATCACCACGACAAACACCACGCCGAAGGCGCTCACCACGACCACGCCCACGATAACTTTGATTCCTGCGTGATCACCCTGGGCGAAGTCGATGGCGACATCCTGGCCGACAAGCTGCAACAGCTGCTGAAAAGCCACGAGATCTACCGCGCCAAAGGCTTTGCAGCGATTCCCGGCAAGCCCATGCGCCGGGTCATCCAGGCGGTGGGCGAGCGCCTGGAAGGCTACTTCGACCGGCTGTGGACCCAGGACGAGACACGCCAGACCCAGCTGGTGATCATCGGCAAATCGCTGGATAGCCAACTGCTGCAGGACGAACTTGCCGCGGCTGAAATGAACCCTGAACAGGCGCATACGGCCAGCTAATGCACTTATTTGCCGCCAAGCCCGGAGGCTTTGTCGATGATGAAGGCATCATCGACCTGCAACAGAGCCCCGCCGAGGTCGTGATACTCTCCGCCGCCGATAGCAACCTGTCGGCGCTGGCCCAGGCGGTGGATCGTCTGGGTGAGGCGTACCCTTCGGTGCGGCTGGCCAACTGGATGAACCTGGTAAAACCCGCCGCCTACGATCTTTACGAAGATCGGGTGCTGGAAGGTGCCCGGTTGGTCATCGTCTCGCTGCTGGGCGGCAAGGCCTACTGGCAGTACGGTCACGAACGCCTGCTGGCCTGGGCGGCGGCCAAACCCGAGCGCCAACTGATAATGGTGCCGGGCTGCGATGCCCCGGATGATGCGCTGCTGGAAGATTCCACCATCGCCTTCGATGACGCTTACCGCGTGTGGCGCTACCTGCGGGAGGGTGGCACTGATAACGCCGAGCAACTGCTGCGCTTTGTCGCCAATGAATACATGGATAAGCACATGGGCGACTGGCAGGAGCCCAAGGTCATCCCGCCAGCGGTGATTTATGCGTCGCAGGAGCAGCAGGCGACCAGCCTCAGCGAGTGGCGCGATCACCAGGTGCCCGGGCGGCCGGTGTGCCTGCTGCTGTTTTATCGCAGCCATTTGCAGGGGGCGAACACCGCCGTACCCGACGGCTTGCTGGCGGCGCTTAAAGACCAGGGGCTTGAGCCGTTAGCGGTCGCCGTGGCGTCCCTGAAAGAGGGGCCGTGCATTGATTTTATCAATCACCTGATTGAGCAGACCGGCGCCATGCTGGTGATCAACACCACCAGCTTTGCGGTCAATCGCAACGCCGACGGGCTGGATGCCCTGGGTGAGGAGTTGCCTGACAACCTCTTTGTAGGCCGACCCGTGGTGCTCCAGGCGATTCTTGCCAGCAGCACGTCGGAAGACTGGCAGGGCATGGCCGCCGGGCTGCATAGCCGCGATGTGGCGATGCAGGTGGTACTCCCCGAGATGGACGGGCGCATCATCACCCGGGCCGTGGGCTTTAAAGCCGAAGCCCACTACAACCCGCGCTGCCAGCTGGCGGTGACCCACCACGTCATCCACCCGGAGCGGGCCGCCTTTGTGGCCGAGCTGGCGCGGCGGATTTGTTCGCTGCGGCTGACCCCCAACGGGCAGAAGCGTGTCGCGCTGATCATGGCCAACTACCCCAATCGCGATGGCCGCATTGGTAACGGGGTCGGGTTGGATACCCCCGCGTCGACGCTGCAGATTCTCAGCGCCCTCAAGGAGGCGGGTTACCCGCTCAGCGAGCTGCCGGAAAACGGCAATGACTTGATCCGCCAGCTTCAGGGCGCGGTAACCAACGATCACGGCAGCCTCGACCAGCGCGCCTGCTGGCAGAGCATCAGCGTTGACGACTACCTGGCCTGGTTTCAAACCCTGCCCAGCGAGCTGCAGGAAACCGTGTGGACGCGCTGGGGCGAGCCTCACGAAGACCCCAAGTGCCGCCAGGGACGCTTGATGATCGCGGGTGTTCGTTTGGGTGAGACCTTCGTGGGTATCCAGCCGGAGCGCGACTTTATCGACGATCTCACCCAGTCCTACCACGATATGGAGCTGGCGCCGCCTCACAGCTACCTGGCGTTTTATTTTTGGCTGCGTGAGCACTACCAGGTCGATGCAGTTATCCACGTGGGTAAGCACGGTAATTTGGAGTGGCTGCCGGGTAAGAGCATCGCCTTGAGCGCGGAATGCTGGCCGGATATTGCCCTGGGGCCGCTGCCGCACTTTTATCCGTTTATCGTCAACGACCCCGGCGAGGGCGCCCAGGCCAAGCGCCGCAGCCATGCGGTGATTATCGACCACCTGATGCCGCCCCTGGCGCGGGCCGAACTCTACGGCCCCATGGCCGAGCTGGAAGCACTCACCGACGAGTATTATCAAGCGCTGGATATGGATCCCCGCCGGGAAGCGCTGATACGTAGCCAGATTCTCGCCCACCTGCGTGATACCGGCATCGACCAGGAACTGGCGCACGCCAGCGACGATGCCGAGCTTCTCAACGCGCTGGATACCTTCCTGTGCGACATCAAGGAATCGCAGATCCGTCACGGCCTGCATATTCTTGGCACGCTGCCGCCTGAAGAGAAGCGGGCGGGCACCTTGGTGGCGCTGTTGCGACTACCCCGTGGCGAAGCGGTGGCCAGCCGAGGCCTGCTGCACAATCTGGCCAGCGATTTAGGATTGGATTTTGATCCGTTAGCCGCGGGCAATGAGCCCTGGCAGGGGCCCGAGCCGGCCATTTTAACCCAGCAGCTCGATACCCCCTGGCGCACCGGGGCTGATGCCCGTGAACGCCTGGAACTGCTGGCCGAGCGCTGGGTGGCCGACTACGTCTTGGCCAACGGCAGCCTGGATGACCTGGCCCAGGATTACCCCGATACGGCAGCGCAGCTGCGCTACGCCCGGGACCAGCTATGGGTCACCATGCAGCGCGGGGTGAAGATGGAGATTCAGTCGCTGCTCGACGGCCTTGAGGGCATCTTCGTGCCCGCCGGGCCCAGCGGCGCCCCCAGCCGGGGGCGGCTGGATACGCTGCCCACCGGGCGCAACTTTTTCAGCGTCGATAACCGCTCGATTCCATCGCCCGCCGCCTGGACGCTGGGCGAAAAATCCGCCCAGGCGTTTGTCGAACGCTATCTACAGGATCACGGCGACTACCCACGCCGGTTGGGGCTCTCCATCTGGGGCACCGCCACCATGCGCACCGGCGGCGATGACATCGCCCAGGCCTTCGCGCTGATGGGCGTGCGGCCCATCTGGTCGCTGGGTTCCCAGCGGGTGAGCGACTTTGAAGTGATCCCCTCGATGCTGCTCAATCGCCCACGGGTCGATGTCACGCTGCGGGTCTCCGGGTTCTTCCGCGACGCCTTCCCCAACGTAATTCGCCTGTTTGACGCCGCCGTGCAGGCGGTGGCGCGCTATGAAGAGCCGGGCAACAGCAACACCATCCGCGAGGCGGTGCTTTCCCGCCAGCAGGAACTGGAAGACCAGGGGCTAAGCCCCAAGATGGCCGCTCAAGAGGCGAGCTACCGAATATTTGGCAGCAAGCCCGGCGAGTATGGTGCGGGCCTAAACCGGCTGATTGAAAACCGATCCTGGGAGAGCGCCGACGATTTGGCCGAGGCCTACATGGAGACAGGCGCCTACGCTTACGGCCAGTTTAAGGAGTCGGGTACGGCCGCACGCGGCGCCTTCGAGCAGCAGCTCCAGGGGCTAGATGCGGTGATGCAAAACCAGGATAACCGCGAGCACGATATCCTCGATTCCAACAGCTATTACGCCTTCCAGGGCGGCATGGCCAACGCCACTCGTTCGCTAAGCGGAAAGGCACCGGAGATTTACCACGCCGACCACGCCAACCCCGCGATGCCCAAGATTCGCACTCTGAAAGAAGAACTGGCGAAGGTGATTCGCTCGCGCGTGCTGAACCCCAAGTGGATCAACGCCATGCGCGAGCACGGCTACAAAGGCGCCTTTGAGATGGCCGCCACGGTGGACTACCTGTTTGCCTACGACGCCACCACCGATCTGATTGCCGACTACCAGTACGCCCAGGTGAGCGACGCCCTGGTGCTCGACGCCGCCAATCAGCAGTTCCTGCGCGAGCACAACCCGGCCGCCCTGGAAGAGATGGCCGAGCGATTACTCGAAGCCGCCCAACGGGGCATGTGGCAAGCCCCCGGCAAGCACGGCCAGGCGCTTCAGGATCTGCTGCTGGAAATGGACGAAGCCAAAGAGACCTATGGTCATGTCGCCCAGCCCGCGCATTAAAGGCTGGTGCCCCGGCGCGTGGCGACCCATGGCCACCGGCGATGGTTGGCTTGTACGCGTGCGTCCGCCGCTGGGTGAGCTTTCACAGGAACAGGTAGTGGCACTGTGCAACGCCGCCGAGACCTTCGGCAGCGGTTTAATCGAGCTAACCAGCCGGGCCAACCTGCAGCTGCGTGGGGTGACCGACGAAAGCTGGCCGCTACTGATGGCGTTTCTGGTCGAGCATCAGTTGGTGAGCGATGACCCGGAAGCAGAACGCCTGCCACAGCTGATGCTGGCGCCCGCCTGGCAAAAGGGCGATGACACCCATACCATTGCCCGCTTGTTGCAGGCGCGGGGCAGTGAATTGGCATCCATGCCCGGCAAGGTCGGCATCGCCATTGACGCGGGAGAAGCGCCGGTACTGGGCGATAGCGCCGCTGATTTTCGCATCGAGCGCTCAACGGAAGGCGGCCTGCTGGTACGCGCCGATGGTTACGCGCTAGGCACGGTGGTGAGCGATATTGATGCCGCCGTCGAGCAGCTGATACGCCTGACCCACTGGTTCGTGGACACCGGCGGCTGGGAGTCAGGCCGCATGCGGCGGCATACAGCAACGCTGCCCGATTGGGCGCCCGCTGATACCGCCCCCGCATCCCCCGGCGAGAAGCTGGCGCTGGGCGAACATGGCGAGGGCATGGTGGTGGGGCTTCCCTTTGGCCGGGTGGCGGCTGATACGCTGCGCGAGGCGGTCTTTCCGGCAAGTGGCTCGCAAACAAGTATCAGTGCTGTGCAGGTCACCCCCTGGCGGCGCCTGTTGTTGAAGGATTGCGATACACTACCCGCGGTGGATGGCTTGATCCGTCATAATAGTGACCCGCGGCTAGCGATGGACGCCTGCCCCGGCGCGCCCTACTGCGAACAGGCGAGTGTCGCCACCCAGCCGCTTGCCGAGAAGCTAAGCGGCTGGGTGGAAGGAACGGTGCATATATCTGGCTGCGCTAAAGGCTGCGCCCGGCGCGCCCCAGCCGATGTGTGCTTGGTCGGGCAAGCAGGTCGATTTAATGTTGTTGTTAACGGCCGCGCTGATAGCACGCCGGTTAAGTCAGGCCTCACTGAGAGTGAGGTGGTTGGTTTTTTGAGAAAGCTCAGCGAAAACAGTTAGGTTGTTCCTCGGTAGCTGAGTGTCAGGGCAGGTTGTAGCGAGGGTCTTTTTCCACGGATGGAAAAAGTAGCGCCCAAGGATGGGTTCACAGCGCCCTCGCGTAAACCTGCCCTGGCACGGGTGTCTTGCAGACCAGCATGCAGACCAGCATGCAGACCAGCATGCAGACCAGCAGCGAATTAGTTTATTTGGAGAGTTTGGGTGCCCTATAAGTATGAAACCAGTGGCCCGGCGATTTACCGGGAGTCGTTTGCGATTATTCGCAGTGAAGCCGAGCTTGGCCGCTTTTCAGTGGAAGAAGAGACCGTGGCGGTGCGCATGATTCACGCCGCCGGGCTGGTGGAATTGGCCGCCTATATTCATTTTCAAAACGACGTGGTCAATAAGGCCCGTGCCGCGCTAGAGCAGGGCGCACCGATTCTCTGTGATGCCCGCATGGTCTCGGAAGGCATCACCCGCAAGCGGCTGCCCGCTGACAACGAAGTCATCTGCACCCTCAACGATGAGCGCACGCCAGGCCTCGCCCAGGAAATGGCCAATACCCGCTCGGCGGCGGCGCTGGAACTGTGGCGGCCACACCTGGAAGGCGCCGTGGTCGCCATTGGCAATGCACCCACCGCGCTGTTTCATCTGCTCAATATGTTCGAAGACCCGGCGTGCCCGCGCCCAGCGGCGATTATCGGCTGCCCGGTAGGCTTTGTCGGCGCGGCGGAATCCAAAGAAGCGCTGTTGGCTAACCCGGCGCTGCCCAGCTGTATCGTCCGCGGTCGTCTGGGCGGCAGCGCCGTGACGGTGGCGGCCATCAACGCCATGGCGGATCGCATCGAATGACCCAGGGAACGGTATACGGCGTTGGCCTGGGGCCAGGCAGCCAAGACTTGATGAGCGTGCGCGCCGACCGCCTGATACGCGGGGCGACCCACGTGGCGTATTTCCGTAAAAAGGGCCGCTGCGGCCATGCGCGCACCATCGTGGAGGGCATGATCCCCCCCGGCGCAATCGAGCTGCCCATGGAGTACCCGGTCACCACGGAAATCCCCTTCGACGACCCGCGCTACAACGAGCTGCTGTCGGCCTTTTATGAACGCAGCGTGGCCCAGCTAATCGAGATGGCGGAAGCAGGGTGCGATGTGGTGGTGCTGTGTGAAGGCGACCCGTTTTTCTACGGCTCCTTCATGCATCTCTACACACGGCTGCTGAACCGCGTGCCCGTCTCGGTGGTGCCGGGGATTACCGGCATGTCGGCGGCGTGGACGGCTACCGACCAGCCGATTACCTGGGGCGATGACATCCTGACCGTGCTGATGGCCACGCTACCGGAAGAGGCATTGGCCGAGCGCATCGCCCAGACAGATGCGCTGGTGGTGATGAAGATTGGCCGCAACCTGGCCAAGCTACGCCGGGCCCTGGTTCACGCTGGCCGCGAAGGCGAAGCCTGGCTGATCGAGTACGCCGCCATGACGCAACAACGCGTATTGCCGCTGGCGGACGTGGGCGAGAGCGTGCCGTACTTCTCGATTGTGCTGATCCATGGCCACGGGAGGCGGCCATGAGCGGCTGGCTGAAAATCGTCGGCCTGGGGCCGGGCTCAGAGGCCATGATTACTCCCGAGGTAACGGCCGCACTGCAGGAAGCCACCGACGTGGTGGGCTACGTACCCTACGTTAATCGGGTCGCACCGCGTGCTGGATTAGTCCGCCACGGCTCGGATAACCGCGAAGAGATCCGCCGGGCGGAGCAGGCGCTACAGCTGGCGCTTGAGGGCAATCGGGTCGTGGTGGTGTCTTCCGGCGACCCCGGCGTATTCGCCATGGCCGCTGCAGTGTTTGAGGCTTTGGAAGCGGGCGATGCCCAGTGGCGCACGTTGGATATTGAGGTGCTGCCGGGCATTTCCGCCATGCTGGCCGCCAGCGCAAGCGTCGGCGCGCCGCTGGGGCATGACTTCTGCTGCATTAATCTATCTGACAATTTGAAGCCCTGGGCGCTGATTGAAAAGCGCCTGCGTCTGGCCGCGGAGGCTGACTTCGCCATGGCGTTCTATAATCCGCGCTCCAAGGCGCGCCCGGCGGGTTTCGAGCGCACGTTGGACGTACTGCGGGAAGCCTGCGGGCCGGATAGGCTGATCATCTTCGCCCGGGCGGTGTCCACGCCGGAAGAGTCGATTCGCGTCACCACCCTAGGCGAGGCGACGCCGGACATGGCCGATATGCGCACTCTGGTGATTGTCGGCTCACAGCAGACGCGCTTGATCGAGCGAGCAGGGGCGCCGCTGGTTTATACGCCGCGCTCGGCGGATTAACCGTGGTCGCTGAGCCAGCTAAAGACGTCATCAATGCGATGAACTTCGTGGCGGGAAGGCAGTGCTGGCCGCTCGATCATCACCATGGGCAGGCCGAGGGTTCTTGCCGCGGTGAGTTTGGACGCCGCACCTTCGCCGCCGGCGTTTTTACATACGATGCGCTGGATTCGCTGATTTTCCAGCAGGGCGAGATCGCCTTCCAGCGTAAACGGGCCTCTATCGATCACGGTGCTGACATCCGTCAGCGGCAACGGGCTGGTAGGCCTGTCAACCAAACGCAGTACGTAATGGTGCTGGGGCTGGGCGGCAAAGGCGCTAAGATGCATTCGCCCAATGGCGAGCAGCACGCGCTGGGGCGGGCCCGCCAGGGTACTGACGGCTTCATCGATACTTGCCACGCTTTGCCATTGGTCGCCGGTAACGGGTTGCCAGGCAGGCCGGGTGAGGGCAATGGCCTTTACGCCGCACTGTGCCGCGGCGGCTAACACGTTCGTGCTCATTTGCGCGGCAAAGGGGTGGGTGGCATCGACGATATGGGTGATGCGCTCCCGGGCCACAAAGTCGGCAAGGCCGCTAACGCCGCCAAAACCGCCAATGCGGGTTGGCAGCGGCTGGGGTTTAGGCGTGGCAACGCGGCCCGCATAGCTGAAAATGGCGGGAAGCCCGCGCTTGGCAATCGCACTGGCCAGGGCGCTGGCCTCCGAGGTTCCCCCGAGAATTAGGATCTTGATCATGGTTGAAATTTCTCACGCTCCAGTGGGTCAGGCTCCCTGGCTGACCCTTTTAGGCTGGGGGGAGGGTGGCACACAGGCGCTAACGGCGGCAAGCCGCGCCGCATTGGAAAGTGCCGAGGTGGTATTCGGCGCGCGCCGCCACCTGCGCCTTTTGTCGCCCCTAAACGCCGAGGTGATTGAGTGGCCGGTGCCCTTTGCCGATGGCATTCCTGAACTGCTCAATCAGCGCGGTCGCCGGGTGGTCATGCTGGTTTCAAACGACCCGTTCTGGTTTGGGGCGGGCAGCACCCTGGCGCAGCATCTCAGCGCTGACGAGTGGCTGGCACTTCCAGCCCCTTCCACCTTCAACCTGGCGGCTGCACGCTTAGGCTGGCCGCTAGAGCGCTGCACCTGCCTGGGCCTGCACGCCAAACCACTGACCCGCATTCGGCCTTACCTGCAAGCCGGTAGGCGTTTGCTGGTACTGGTAAGAGACGGCGAGGCGGTGGCCGAACTTGCCTCGCTGGTCAGCCGATTCGGCTTTGGGGATACCCAGCTAACGCTGCTGGAATCTTTGGGCGGTGATAGCGAGCGCATTCGCCATTGTCGTGTAGATGCCGCCTTGCCACAGGATATTGCCCACCCGGTCGCGGTGGGGCTGGAAGTAGCAGGCAGCGGCCCCGCCTTGCCGCTGACGCCCGGCCTGCCGGATCATTTTTTTGACCACGATGGCCAGATCACCAAACAGACCATTCGCGCCATTACCCTGGCGGCGCTGGCCCCCATGCCCGGCGAGCGGCTATGGGATATCGGCACCGGGTCGGGCTCTATCGCCATTGAGTGGCTGCTCGCTCACCCGGATAATCAGGCGGTGGGCGTTGAGCAAAACGCAGAACGGGCAGCGCGAGCGCGCATCAACGCAGATAACCTGGGCGTTGATTGGCTGGAAGTAAAAGAGGGCAGCGCGCCGGAAGTGCTAAACGATACGCCGCTTCCCGATGCGGTATTTATCGGCGGCGGGCTATCCCAAGCGCTGTTAGACGACTTATGGCAGCGATTGCCCGAGGGCGTGCGAGTCGTCGCCAATGCCGTCACCCTGGAATCCGAAGCGCTGTTGGCGCATTGGCAGCACAGAGTAGGCGGCGAACTCCTGCGCCTCGAACTTGCTAACGCCGCCCCCATCGGCACCCGGCGGGGCTGGAAGGCCAGCTACCCGATCGTTCAGTGGCGGGGCGTTCGGTGAAGCAATTGGCGTTGAGAATAGCGGGATTTGGCTTTCGTAGCGAGGCCACGCTTGCTTCGCTCGGTCAGGCGCTTGATCAACTTGCCGACCAGTACGGGGCAATCGATAAGCTGGCGGCGGCTCATTCAATGCTGCCGTTAGTCGAAGAACTGGGCCGACTGCGAGGCATTGAGGTCATCACCGTAGCCGACGCCGAGCTACCAACGGTGACAACGCTGACTCATTCAGCGCAAAGTTTGCAGGCCCGCGGCACGGGCAGCGTTGCCGAGGCCGTAGCGCTATTAGCGGCAGGCCCAGGTGCAACATTACTCGGGCCAAGGGTAATTTCAGCAGATCGACAGGCCACTGCGGCTTTGGCAGAAGGAGATAGTGAATGACGGTACACTTCATTGGCGCCGGCCCCGGCGCGCCGGATCTGCTTACCCTGCGCGGGCGCGACCTGATCGCCGCCTGCCCGGTGTGCCTGTACGCGGGTTCATTAGTGCCTGAGCAAATCCTCGAACACTGCCCGACAGGGGCGCGGGTGATTAACACCGCGCCGCTCTCGCTGGATGACATTATGCAGGAGATCAGCCGCGCCCACGCCGAAGGCCTGGATGTCGCCCGGCTGCATTCGGGGGATCTATCGGTATGGTCGGCCATGGGCGAGCAGCTGCGCCGCCTGCGCGAGCTGGATATCCCCTACAGCATTACCCCCGGCGTGCCAGCGTTTGCGGCTGCTTCGGCAACCTTGGGCCAGGAACTGACGCTGCCCGGTGTCGCCCAGTCGGTAGTGCTCACCCGTACGCCCGGTCGGGCCAGTGCCATGCCCAGCGATGAGACGCTTGCCAACTTTGCTCGCACGGGAGCAACGCTGGCCATCCATCTCTCCATCCATAACCTTTCCCAGGTCGTCGAAAGCCTAACGCCTTACTATGGCGAGCAGTGCCCGGTGGCGATTGTGTGGCGGGCAAGCTGGCCCGATGAGCGGGTAGTGCGTGGGCGGCTAGCCAGTATAGAAGCGTTGATCGATGACACCATGCAGCGCACCGCGCTAATTCTGGTGGGGCCGGTGCTGGAGAGCGACGACTTCCAGGAGAGCAGCCTCTATGCCGTAGGCTACGACCGCCGCTTCCGCCCTCAATCGGCGGATTCGCCTTTTGCCGCGGCAAGCCAAGATCAAGAGAGCGAATCATGATCACGCTCTCGCTCATAGGCATCGGCACCGGCAACCTCGATCACGTCACCCTGGCCGCCGTGCGCGCCCTCAATAACGCCGACCTGATCCTGCTGCCTCGTAAAGGTGAAGCCAAGTCGGATCTTATCGATCTACGCCGCTTGCTCTGCGAACGGCTGCTGGAAGCGCCAGTGACCATCAAGATCGTCGAGTTCGATCTGCCTAGTCGTGATGGCCGTGATGACTACCTGGGCGCGGTGGACGACTGGCACGCTGCCATCGCCAGCGTCTGGGCGCAGCAAATCGATGAACATCTACCCAACGGTGGGCGGGTCGGGATGCTAGTGTGGGGCGACCCCTCGCTTTACGATAGCAGCCTGCGCATTACCCAGCGCCTAAGCGCTGCGGGTAAGCAGGTGGATGTAGAGGTAGTGCCGGGCATCACCAGCCTGCAAGTGCTCACTGCTGAACATAAAATCCCCCTCAACGCCCTTGCCGAGCCGGTACACATCACCACCGGCCGCCGCCTGCGCGAGCGTGGCTGGCCAAGCGATGCCGCCACCGTTGCCGTAATGCTGGATAACGGCGGGGCCTTTACCTCGCTGCCGCAAGAGGACACCTACATCTGGTGGGGCGCCTACCTGGGCATGGATAAACAGTGCCTAGTCAAAGGCTGGCTAAATGAGGTCAGCGACCAAATCATCCAACGCCGGGCGGAGCTGCGCGACACCCACGGCTGGATAATGGATATTTATCTGCTGGCCAAACAGCCCTTGCTATAACGCCGGTATTAATATGGAATGATTTTCCATAAAATAGTGCTACTGACCAACTAACTTGTGAGGAATGGCTATGAGCTTTTACGTTTATCTATCCGGCGAGATCCACACCGACTGGCGCGAAGAAATCCAGCGCGGCGCCGAGGCCGCAGGCCTGGATATCGTATTTACAGCCCCAGTCACCGACCACGCCGCCTCTGACGCCGCCGGCGACCACCTGGGCAAGCCGGAAAATGGCTTCTGGCGCGACCACCAGTCATCCAAGGTCAACGCCATCCGCACTCGCACGATGATCGAGCAGGCGGATCTGGTCGTTGTACGCTTCGGCGACCAGTACAAACAGTGGAACGCCGCCTTCGACGCAGGCTACTGCGCAGCCCTCGCCAAGCCATACATCACCCTGCACAGCGAAGATATTGTTCACCCACTGAAAGAAGTCGATGCCGGGGCGCAAGCCTGGTGTACTACCACCGATCAAGTGGTTGAAACCCTGCGTTACGTTCTAAAAGCATAAATCCAAAACTACTCCCACAACCCCGCCACTGCATTAGTGCTGTTGTATCGGTGTTGTGGGAGGGCGCTTCAGCGCGCGAAGACTCTGCCACATAATCAATCTAGCCACCCAGTAGCGCGGCGTAACGCGGGCCAAAAGGCACCCGCAGCGGCGGCCCGGCGTGAAGGCAGCGCCAGCAGCCCAAAGCCTGCACCAGCTCAATTTTTCTTCAAAGTCTCGTGACCTAAGCTAATTTTATGAATAGAGTATGATTAGATCAGCAAAACGAGCGCGTACGTGAGTTTTGGATATGCTGCCAAACAATTATTAATTTTATTGTATATCAGCTGGTTAGAGTTGTTTCGCGCGTATGATAAGAATGTTAAACAGCGCAGCGCGTTTATCCAATATTAGAAAGCGCAGTCTAATCATTGTTACGTACGAAGGGAGAGGCAGTGCGGAAGATCAAATTTGAGGACCGAGCCGTAGCTTTCATTGACGTTCTTGGCTTTAAGCAGGTCGTCGACGTGGCGGGCCAAAGTGCGCACAAGCATACGGAACTAGAGTCATTAATTGACGTGCTGGAGAGTGCTGTTCCACAGCTGGATGGAACAGTAGATCACACGGTACCCAAGGATTTAATTCCGAAACACCTCTACATATCAGACAGCATTATTCTGAGTGCTCCGCTGACCTCAAGCCAAATGCCAAGTTACCGCGGATTGTCGATTCTGGTGATGCGCGTTATTCAGATCAGTCATATCTTGCTGTCTAAGGGGTACCTGCTCCGAGGAGGCATATCGGTCGGCCCCGTTTGGCACACTGATTCAAATATCGTAGGCCCCGCTTATCAGGAAGCATATCAGATAGAGACAAAAACCCTTGTTCCCCGGGTCGAGTTGTCACCGAATGCCAAAAACCATTGGTTTGGTACTGAGGGTAGTTCCAGCACGATGTGCCTTGAGTACATGAATCGCTTCATAGTCAACGTGTTGCATGACTACTACATACAGGACAACTCCCATGGCGCGGCGGAGCGGGCCTTTGAAAATTACTCTCGCATAGTCGAAAGCAATCTGAGAGCTAATCATCCAGAGCCAGTCAGGTACAAGTGGTGGTGGTTTAAAGAGTACCTAGACAGTGAAGTTGAACGGAGTGCCGACATCATCTATACCTAACAATCGGCTGCACGGCGACCAATTTTCCGCCGCTTCGCGGCTCCAAACCGGCGCGTGAGCCGGGCGTTAGCTAATAAGGAAGACCGTGATTAACAAAAACGACATGCTCTCTCAGCTCTATTTCAACGAGCTCGAATCACGGAATAGGATATTTGGGCGCCTTCAACTTAACTTTGCTGTTTATGCAAGTATAGTTGCGTTGTTTGTCTATATGGTTAGAACGGTGGACTATGGCTCCTCATGTGTTGCCGTCACATTATTCTTTGTCGGTCTTTCTGTTTCGATCGTACTGTTGATTTGGTCTGTGTATCTCACGATAGTCGCATTAGCCGGGTTTGAATATAACACTTTTCCAAAGGCAAAAGATTTAATTGATTACGCCGCTGATCTCGATAGTCACGCGGAGGCAATGAAGGCGTACAATTCAGAATATAATCAAAATATTGAGATTCCTGATTCGGAGAAAAAATTCGAAAAGTATGTGAGCAAGGCCTTCTCAAAGTGCATTGATCACAATTATGAGATAAATGAATTCAGAAGGAAGGTGATAAGAAAGTCTATATGGGGCATGGTTTTAGCCTCTATACCAATCGTTTTTTCTTCAATAATTTTTGTATTCTATGACCTTGATGCTTCATCGCCTAGGAAAGTTTCCGCATCCTTCAATGAAGGAATGCCTTTGGTAAATGCTATTGAAAGTATTCATAGTGGTATTCCCAACCTTCAAACCGTAGAGATAGATAAGGAGACAATAAATATGCCAAATAATGAATTAGGGGAGCAGGAAAGTAATCAAAAGCAGAATATCCCACCACCTCCTCCAGAACCAAATGAGCCGGAGTTGCAAAGTTCAACAGAAGACTTTAAAGAGCCTCTGCCAGATAAAGCGCAAATACTAAATGAAGATAAGTAGCTAACAAACAGCAACGGACTAGAAAACCTGTCACTTAAATTGCAGCGCAATTACGAATCAGCTTTGCCAGCCGCTGTGTTTGGCGTTAGCACAGCGATAATTGAGGATCGAGAAATGGCAACAGAGAACTTTAAAGCTTCGGTTCAATACAATGATCTTAAGGGATCGGCAGCGGCCGATAGAGCAGATTTCGATGACGCCGAAAAATGGCTATCTGAAAAAACTCGTATACAGGACGGCGAGCACCTTGTCGGTATAAAAGTGTTTATCAGCGAAAACCACGGAGATTGTAATGAACCGATATTTGTTGAATTCTTGATTGACTCGCATGTGCGCGATACCCAGAGGCTGCCTGGAAAAGAAGGCAGTCCAATAGAACTGAAGAGGGTTCGTGCGGATATGTCCATCAATGATTTTTTTGCCCTATTTAAGCGCTTTGAAATCACTCTCTCTCCAGATGGTGATCTTGAGAACAAGTACTACAGGTACGCTGATTGAGTGTGCTAACCAAGCGATCAAGGGGATTGCTTTTCCGTGCCGCCTTCAGCTCTGCTCCAAAGCGGCCCGTTACCTTCAGCGTTAGGCTAATGGAGATTCGAGATTGAGCGGTAATATTCCAAATTCTGTAATAGGGGCTGTGGCTTCGGTAATTGCAGGCCATTACTACAGTCACTCGAAGCTAGAAACGCTTTTCATGGAAAGTGGTGCTCCTGGTGATGCGCCAGAAGGGAATTGTGAAAGAAAATGTAGTGAGTGGCTAAAGCGTTGCAATAATGAGCCAGATGTTGATGCCCTTGAGGTGCTTGGCAGGATTGTTCAGGACTACATGGATAAAGAGCCGCCGTCATCGTACCTTAATGATTCGCCTTCAAGAATCGAAGAGGGACAGGAACGAATTAAAGTGACATTGGCGCAAAATCAGCTTTCGTACCGACTGAATGGCTACATTACTCAAGCCGGTTCAACTCCCATCTCTAAAACGTTAGAAGACTATCTGAAGTCGGGCAATTTTTCCTCTATTGAAAAAGAGTTTGAGAGGGCGGTAGAGCATATTCAAACTGACCCACACGCATCAGTCACGGCTGCCAGCTCGATTATTGAGTCGGCCCTGAAATTTTACATAGAGCATTTTAATTTAGTGGCACCAAATAAATTAAACGTTATGCCATTGTGGGCTGTGGTTCAGCCTCACCTAAGTTTGAACACTGATGCCACTCTGGCCGCAGACCAGCACAAAGTTCTGAAAGGTATTTCCTCAATTATTGATGGCGTAGGCGCGTTTAGGTCACATATAGGTTCAGCACATGGGCGTGGCTCCAGCCCGCCAAATATCGTGGTTGCTGAGGCTCGGCTTGTGGTTAATGTTGCACATACACTGGTGGTTTTCATCATGGAGGTGTTACATGCCAAAAAAGCCTGACAATCGCAGTCGTTGCGACGGGTTTTTCGTTGTACGGAGGAGTATTTGTGCGTGCGATAGATATTGAGTGGGAGGGACCCTTCGCTGTGCTATATTGCCGTGAAGAGGATGCATACCACACGCCCTCCTTGCCAGGCGAACTGGAGGAGGGAGCCCAGATATATGCTGTTTATGGCCGACACCCAGTTTATGGCCCCAATGTTCTCCTTTATATCGGTCAGACCCAAGCCTCAATTACGGGTCGGGGCGTTCGCCAACGTCTTCGAGAGCACTTGGATGGGCGGTTTTGGTTTCAGAAGGAATTATTCATTCACGCGGGCATCGTCTCAGAAGCAAACATATCCGTGCACGATCCGGACTTGATCCGTGGGGTTGAGTCTCTTCTCATTGCTGTGCATCTCCCCGCTTTGAACTCCGAGTACATGAAGGGGCCGAGTAGTACTGCCCGTGAGCTGCATATTGTTAACTGGGGCATTCCCGGCAGTGTTATGCCTGAATGTTCTAGTCGGTATTTCGCGGGACTCGATAATGACTAGCACAACAAGTCGCATGAGGCGACGCTCGCAAAGTTCACGCGCCTCAGCGTTCAGTTGGGCTCCAAAGGAGCAAGCTAAATAATGTGCGGCGCTGTTGCGAGGTGTTAGATGAATGTTGTTGACTTTGTTGCGCTCGTGATGGTTCCGATCACTGTCTTGGCCACTGCCACCGGGGTTATGGTTGGCGTCGGGCTCGCAACGAAAAAGAATCGGCTCGCGACGATTAGGGTTCTTCAGGCGCATACCTTCGGTGCGCCACGGTTGGAACAGTTCTCGCAGTTGTGGTCTTCTTATTTCGAAACTTTGTTTGGTAAAGAAATCCTGGCGAGGCGGCAGCTAATTACGGTCCCCTTGTTCTCATTATTTGTCTCCGCTGGTTTCTTCCTGACCTGGGTTTTATACGTATACATATTTAAGAATCAAACGAGCAGCTTGTTTGTTTCTTTGCCTCCTACAATGAGGCAGGCAGCGCATGATTTTTATACGAAAGGAGTCATAGCCACCATTGCTTTAGTGTTTTGTGCTGTTCAGTTGACAAAGCTGTCGGTGCGGAGCGGTAAGAAAAGAGGGTTCTGTTCTTGGTGGTTCTACATCTTGGTTGCCTCTAGCATTGTGCTGATCTACTTCTTGTTCAGCATTGTGGTGCATTTCTTCAGGGTGGAAGACATGGTTTGGCTATACTCAGAACTGGCGCCGACCGACCCTCTGCCGGTTATGCCGTATGCGCCATTCTCTAACATGGCATCTTCATTGAGTCTTCTCCATCCCCCCACCACTATTCATGTGACTAGCCAAGGCTGGTTTGCTACTTACTTCATGCCGGAACCGCTGATATTTTACTGCGCTGCGACCGCCCAGGCTTCGCTGCTAGGTATCGCGGTTTCCTATCAGATTACGGCGGCATTGGAAAAGATAAAGTTAGCCAGCATTGGCTTCTTAAACGTGGTGGGAACACCTGAAGCCAATGCAGCTAGTGTTGTTATATTCATCATTATAGGGCTATTAGCGATCCCAGTTATAATCCTTTCAATTGGTGCGATTTTAACTGGCGGGTAACCATGCAATGTGGCTCTGGAAGGTGCGTGGGGTCGCTAAGCCCAAAATGAGTTGGACGACGGGGAGATGAAGGAGTCAAGGTGGCGTATGGATCCTATCCAAAAAGGTATCGCGGAGCTTGAACAGCAGCGGAAGGCTGCAAGGTTCAATTGCGGTGTTTTTGTCGCAGCTCTGCGCGAAAGCTCAGAACACTTTCAGTGTGTTAGAGAAGTCGATTATGGGCGGGTGACCTCCCTAGATCGAGTCCTTCGCGTAGCGCTCGCGGAGCAAGGTGGGGAAGCGCGGAATCCTGCCTATTGGGGTGAACGCGCCGAGGCCCACGCTACATCTTTGACAGTTTACAGCAAGCTTTACGCCGCGATGATTGGGGTACTTGGGTTGGGTACTGCCTACTTCTTTGGGGACAGCAACTGGGCCTTGACGGTTATGCTTGGTCTATTGCTTACAGTGTTGACAAAGGCGAAATGGGGTGTGGACAAGTATTCCGCCGGTCTTCTGCGGGTTCGGGATGCTCTGAAGTGCGTTGAAGATCCCCCAGAAACGTGACACTTTCGAGTGTTCGAATGTAGATCGTCCAACAACAACTCTAATCTGACCGTGGGTTTCTCTGCTGTTGGGTTAAGCTGGGCGTTATATTTGAGGAGATTAATGAGCAAAATTGATAAGGTTATTCAGGCGATTCGCTCAGATCTATCTGGTATCGCTACAGATCACGATAAAGGTGACAGTGATTTGTATCGCTTCGTCGGGGTTGAGAATTCACGTTCGTACAATTTCGTTCTGGATGCTTTTTATCTTCTGGAGGACACTCAGTTGGCGAAAGCTTCCTTCAGAAATGCAGACTTTCAGAACATAGATTTTGGTACGTTATATCTACTATATTACGGCCTTCTCAACGCCTGTTACATGCAACAGCAGGCTATCTTGGTATTGTGCAGAGAGCTTGGTGTTACTGATGGCTTGGAGCCAATCAAAACTGCAGAGATTGTAAGTTTTAGAAACAGTTTTTCAGCTCACTCGCCTAACCGAGGTAGAGGGGACGATCAGCATAGTTTTATCCTCGACAGACACGCTATGCGTATTGGCCGAGTCGAAGGGTACTCCTCCAATCATGCTAGTGGTCACTTTTATCTTCAAGCGAATATTTTCCAGCTTCTGAACGACTGGGATGAGAGCCACGAGGAAGTGTTCGAATTGATTGGTAAGCGCGTCTACGGTGATCAGTTATGCCAGAAAATATAACAAGGCTAATCGCGACGTCTACTACATTGCGGCTTCGCTTCCATTTCGTAGCTGCGGATGCTAGCTTAAATTAGCATGAAATAGAACTAAATTTTGAGTCAAAATATTGAAGATTCTTTTATTGTGAATAATCAGAAGTTTCCGGACTGGGCTCCGAAAGAAGTAATTTCAGAGTGGGAAGAAGAGCGAGAGGAAGTGGCCTATTGGCAAGGGCGCTTCCCAGAAGCTGAGCCTGATACCGCTCAATTTGACCTGTTATATAGATTGCTGACTTACCCCGACATGAAAACTGTCTGGGAGAAGCTCCCGAAATATGAAATAAAGCCAACGGTTTTCAGTAGCATGGTTAGGTTGTCATGGCTTTATATAGAGACCAAGCCTCATAATCTCACGACGAAAGAGTATAAGCGCTGGATAGAAGAGGTGAGAGAGGCTTCTCTAAAGCTTGCGGATTTAATAGAGCTCCGTAGTTATGATCAATATCTTCAGGAAAAGTACTTTGATAAGCGAAGGAAGCGAGTTCTTAAAAGCATGGTTAGCCATTCGTTAAAGCTATTTGATCATAAAATAGACTCTGAGCAGTATGCGAAGACTCAACCTGAATATGAAAATTGTCCGGACTTCAATCCTGGCTTGCTATCTACGAATCTGCGCAGGTTGGCGGATTTGGAATCAGATGCGGACGTAAATTTGCTGCTTACTGAGGAATCACCAGTCAAGCTTGAAAAGCCAAATCATCCTAACGCTAGACGTAGCTATTTTATTAAAAAGATGACGCAGTTGATCCGTCGTGAAACTCGGCAGCCATTGAGAGAAATAGTTACCAAGACTACTGCAACTGTATTTGATGATCCTACGCTAACTGAGAGGCAGATAATACGGACAGCGCCATGACACAATCCCGGCAAATTTTCGTTTTTGTGTCATAGGTGGGCATATTGTTTGAAGCTTATGCTTGCCTCATTGCTACGAGCAGGAGGTGAGAATAAGTGAACATCAATATTCGATTAGAGATAGAGCTGAATGTGAACGATGAGATTCTTCTGTACGTTTACAAAATCATCCGTGTGGTAGGGCTAGTGATAACGTGTATAGGCTACCCACTGAATTAACGGGGCAAGGTTTCAGCGTTCACCTATGGAAGGTTGTGCCTTCAAACTCAGAGACCGATAGCCTCGTAAAGTTGGCTATGCAGGAAAGCGAGATTGCCGGATTCTGGATCGAGTAAACTGCTATACAAGGGCTGCAGTGGGCCGTTTTAACGGCTCTGCTGCGCTTCCAATTCGTGCGCTGAGGTTGGGCGTTGAAACTGTAAAAACTCTGTAGACGGCTAAGTTTTGGTGGGATCAAGGAAAATAGGTGAGGGGTGATCAGGATACCAAGCTCAAAAGGCATCCCTTCTATCTGAGAGATACAGTGGTGCTGCAAGCCTAATATCATTTTCAAAGCGCTGCAGTTATTCTATTAATTCAGGCTATTAAAGGCGAGCCATCGATATTATGACCAGAAAAACACTAGGCTTGAAAACAAAAAGGCAGTTAGACGCCCAGCCAGCTGACAAAGCTGAAGATCAATTCCCGGATGATCCCGAAAAACGCTTTTTAAATGGCGTCGCTATTCATCCTTCCCCACGCATTTATTTAGAGCCTGGCTCTCAAGAGCGTACTGTGCGAGCGATGGATTTGATTACGCCCATTGGTATGGGGCAGCGGGGGTTGATTGTTGCGCCGCCAGGCTCTGGCAAAACGACGATGTTAAAACATATCTGTCAGGCCGTAGCAGAAGCTCATCCTGACATAAAGCTGTATGCCTTGCTGATTGATGAGCGCCCGGAAGAAGTGACCGATTTTAAGCGCAGTGTGTCGGCAGAAGTACATGCATCGTCTTCAGACGAAAGCTACACACACCATGTGCGTATGGCAGATCAGCTCCTTGCGACGGCGCGTAAGCAAGCAGGCGAGGGGCATAATGTGATGATTGTGATCGACTCTCTTACCAGACTCTCGCGGGTTCATAATGCCGAGCAGCGGGGCAATGGTCGCACTATGTCGGGTGGGCTGGATTCCCGAGCGATGGAAATACCACGAAAACTGTTTGGCGCTGCGAGAAAGATCGAAAACGGCGGTTCGCTCACCATTCTGGCCACGGTGCTGGTGGATACGGGAAGCCGTATGGATCAGGTGATTTTCGAGGAGTTCAAGGGCACCGGCAATATGGAGCTCGTGTTATCACGCGAAGTGGCCAATCAACGGATTTTCCCGGCGATCGATATTGCCAAAAGCAGTACCCGTAGAGAAGAGCTGTTGATTGATGCAAAGGATATTGAAAAAGTACGCACATTGCGGAGAGCGCTGACAACGCTTAAGCCAGTAGAAGGCGCCCAGAAGTTGCTTAATTTATTGGATAAATATCCCACTAATGCCGAGCTATTAGATGCGTTTTTACCAGCTTCATGAAACATCTATAATAAAAAGCTCACCTTTTTTTAAGAGGTGAGCTTCTTGGGTAAATTTTAACGATTACTTTGTTTACTAAAATTCAAGTTTGATTCAGGTACTGCTTTTCGTACCGGAAAGCCTGCGATCTCTTTGCGTTCAATAGTGTTTTTTAAGCGTCTTTCAATAGCGCAAAGGTTTTTAAAGTCACTCATGTCGACTAACGAGATGGCTTCACCTGAGGCGCCCGCGCGGCCGGTCCGGCCAATGCGGTGGATGTACTCTTCTGGCTTAAAAGGTAAATCGTAATTCACCACCCGGCTCAATTCATCAATATCCAAACCACGCGCGGCTACCCCCGTGGCGACCAAGTACTTTAGCTCGCCAGATTTGAACTGAGCCAAAATCTTTTCGCGCATGGCTTGGCTTCTATCGCCATGGATAGAGTCCGCTGTGATGCCGCGTTTTTCCAGTTGAGTAACCAGCTTGGCCGCATTGTGTTTTTTCTCGGTAAAAATGAGCGCCTGATCCCATTGTTGTTCGTTGATCAAGTGGCTCAACAAGGCGGACTTAGTGTCTTTGTCGACGGTGATGAGCCATTGTTTGACATTAGCGGCGGCGCGGACGTTGGGAGAAATGGATATTTCAGCCGCCAGATCGGTCATCTGACGATCCGAAAAATCGTAGGCGAGGGCGCGAACGTCGTCTGTGATGGTGGCCGAAAACAGTAGGTTCTGACGGTCTTCAGGCAGGCGATCTATGATTTTATGGATATCGTCGGCAAACCCCATGTCGACCATTCTGTCCGCTTCGTCCAGTACCATGACTTTAAGTTCGTCAAAATGCAGCGCACGCTGATGCGCCAAATCAAGCAATCTGCCCGGCGTGGCGACTAGAATATCCACGCCTTTGATTAGGCGCTCTTTTTGCGCTTCGGTATCCACACCGCCATACATCGCCATAGAGGTTAGGTGCGTGTGTTTAGCGTATTGAGCCACATTGGCTTCGACCTGAACCGCTAGCTCACGGGTCGGCACGAGAATCAGCGCACGTATCCGCTTGCCACGTAACGTGCCCGCGTTACTGAATCGCTCTAGCAGAGGAAGAACAAATGCAGCGGTTTTACCTGTGCCTGTTTGTGCGGTGGCGATTAAGTCGTTACCCGAGAGAATGGCAGGAATCGCTTGTTCCTGAATGGGCGTTGGCGTGTTGTAACCTAGTTCGGTAATCGCTTGAACAAGAGGACTGGATAATCCTAGTTTTGAAAATGGCATTAGGAGCTCTGACCGATGGTCGTAAGGTGTGTAGAAAATGAAAAATGATGCAGTATAGCGTAAAAGCAAGCGCTCGTTGCTCGAATAGTGCGTTTTGCTTTTCAGGGTCTGATGTTTTAATTTTGAGTGCTATGTCGTTGAGTTATGATTCAGTTTACTAATTAGATTGTTATAGAAACGAATAATGCTATTCAGCTATGACAAAGAATCCAAGTGTGCTGAAATCGGTTTTATCAAGAGGGCTTGTCAATGTGGCTGGCCTTAAGTGGGTGAAGGCTGTTAGGGAATCATCATGGAGAGCATTGGTAACTAAATGAACCCCGTCATTCAAGAAGAAATATCCGGCTGTGGCATCGCATCATGTGCTGTTCTTGCGGGCATTAGCTATGCCCAGGCCAAAGAAAAAGCAAACGCTTTGGGTATCTATGCCGAAGACACAGCGCTTTGGTCAGACACCGAGTACGTCCGTAAGCTCTTGCGTGCTTTGGGAATCACCGCTGCACCCACGGAGACGCCGTTCGATACCTGGGAGCGCCTTCCAGATAAGGCGCTGTTGGCGATCAAATGGCGCATAGAGCAGGGCAGGCCTTTCTGGCATTGGGTGGTGTTTGTTAGGAGTGAGCGGGAAGCCGTGGTGCTGGATTCCAAAAAAGCCCTGAAAACAAACACCCGTCGCGACTTTGATCGCATCAAACCCAAGTGGTTCATTCGTGTAGATTAATGCTTGAGGGCTGCTAATAAGCGCTATGAGCTAGCGCTTGGTTCTTGCTGAGCTCTCGCTTTCTGTTCTGCCTGATCCAACAGGACTGGGCCGCTACCTGATTCCGCCAGCTTGTCTTCCGGGTTGTAGAGCGGGCAACTGGTCATGCTTAGGCAACCACAGCCTATACAGCCTGCCAGGTTACTACGCAGCTTTTGCAGATAAGCAATCCGGCCATCGAGCATCTGTTGCCAGTTTTTTGAAAGCTGTTGCCAGTCTTCAACCGTCGGTGTGCGGTTATTGGGCAGTGATTCAAAAGCTCGCTTGATCTCATCCAGACTGACGCCGACTTTCTGCGCGGCTTTAATCACCGAAATCCGCCTTAGCACTTCTGGTTTGTAACGGCGCTGGTTGCCCGCATTGCGCCAGCTTTGGATCAACCCTTGCTGTTCGTAAAAGTGCAAGGTACTGACTTTAATGCCGCAGCGCTTTGCCACCTTGCCAACACTCCAAATTGCCTCTGCCATCACGCACTCCTGAATCTTTTTTGCCATTTTTTTCCAAAAACAGCTTTACCTCAAGTGAAGTTGAGGTTTTATCCTGCCATTTCACTTAACGCAAGGAGACTCTTATGTACTTGGAACACGTGAATCTGGTCGTTGATGATATGGATGCCATCCTGGATTTTTACCGCGCGGTATTCCCGCATTGGCGGGTACGCGATGAAGGCCATGGCGAGTGGTATGGCAAACCGCGTAAATGGGTGCACTTTGGTGACGACGAACATTACCTAGCGCTAAGCGATCATGGCGAAGGGGCAAACCGCGATCTGAAAGGTCACAGTGTTGGGCTGGCCCATTTTGCCTATGTGACCGATAACCTGGATGCCGTTGTGGCCAGGTTGAATAACGCGGGTTATGCCATTGCCAAACCAGGAGCTGTGGAGCCGTTTCGCAAGAATGTCTATTTTGTCGATCCGGCTGGGTTTGAGGTGGAGTTTGTCGAGTATCTAAGCGATATCCCGGCCGAGCGGAATTTAAACCGCGATGCTCAGCAAACAGCAACGTAGGAGAGATAGACAATTAGCGGTGTTTAGTAGTCAAGCATGCTCTTGATAAGCAGGGGTTTGTAAGCAATAACGAGCCAGAAAGTCTCTTTTTGAAAACTAGAAATTTTGGATTGATAATGAAAATAGATGTCGGCTTTACGCACATTGCGTTATCAGCAAGTAACTTAGATCAAAGTATTGATTTTTATCAGCGCTACGCCCACATGTCTGTCATTCATGAGCGAACAGATAAGGAAATTGACAAGCGAGTCGTCTGGTTGTCAGATAAATCACGGCCATTTGTATTAGTGTTAGTACAAAGCAGTAATCCGGTTCCTATATTAGGGCCTTTTGCCCACCTGGGTGTTGGTTGTAAAAGCAAGAGTGAAGTAGATGATTTATGTGACCAAGCTAGGCGCGAAGGAATATTGTCCCGGGAGGCGACTGATAGCGGCTATCCGGTAGGCTATTGGGCATTCATAAATGATCCTGATGGACATGTTTTAGAAATTTCGTATGGACAGGAAATCGGCTTAACGGTTGAAAGATCGGAAACTTAGGGGCACAGCAATACCGCCTCTGTTGCCGAGTGCTCTGTTGAGCTTCTTTCAAAACTGTCGTGTGAGCTGTTTAAAGCCAATCAGTAAGCAGCCCGCCCAGCAAAGTGAACGCATGGCGGAGATCAGTACGCCGCTCTTATCGTGTTGCAAGTGACGCCGGAACCCCATCCCATTTCTTGAGGTAACACTTCCCACGGGATGCCTGACTTAAGAACAAACAGGATGCCGGTCAAGGCGGCACGGTTGGAAACACATGGCCCACCACCATCAGGCTTGGGTGGATCCAGTGGCAAGAGCGGCTCAATAATTTCCCAAAGTTTATCAGGACAATCTTCTTAACCATAATAGCTAAGCTAGGCACGTAGGTGAGCTATTTCAAGGGTTTTGCGAGGAGCTCTTATGAATTCAGGCTGGATAGCTGCCTTCATGTGTTTAGAGGTCAGCTATGAGTTTACACCGACTGATTTTGGAAATCGTAGGGGATAATGGTTTGGGTTGTGTTTAATAAACGCTTAAGCGGGGGAGGCCAGTTACCTTGTAAAAGGTAGCAGCACAATTTGAATAGATGAGACCCAAATTAAATTTCACCTTTTGCAGTGAATAAGTGGCTGTCTTGTTCTATCTTGGTAAACAGCAGTGTACCGCTGATCCAGCTTTACTATTTCTTCAGTTACAGTTCAGAGATTCATGAGCCTATGCGGCGCCAGAACATCTTCGCTTCATGGTGTCGTCCCATACAAAAAGGGAGTGACAGATGTCTGAGATCGCTTACGCCAAAATTCACCCGGCCATTGGTATCGCCAGGGTGGGCAATTCCAAGCAAAGCGAGGGTTTTTACATCGGCCCCCAGGTCACCGAGCCGCTGCCCAGGGAGCCGGGCGCCTACCGGGACGCCACCGGTGCCTTGAAGCGCGAGGTGGCCGAATTCCGCATCTACGCTTACGACGGCAACGGTAGGGTAGTGCGGGAGCTGACCATGGATGCCTCCACCGAGATTACCTGGACGGTGGAAGTAGCTAACCATAAAGCAGCTTGGTACAACTTCGAGCTCGCGCTGGATATCCCTGAAGCGGAGATGGCAGTGCCTTCTACGCGTCGTAACGCCGATGTGGCGTTGGATCGGCACAATCTGTCCATCACCCCAGGCGCGCATAGCATCAATACCTGTTCCGACGCGGCTCAGTTTCAGGGCGGCACGTTCATGGGAATAGAGGTGCCACTGGGGGAGTTGCGCACCGACGCCGTTGGCCGGCTGCAGGTCTTCGGCGGCTATGGGCGCTCCGCCTCCTACCATGGAAAGCCCCCCACCACCTTCGCCAATAATGATGGCTGGTATGACGACACCAGTGACGGTCCCGTGACGGCCACAGTATTGGTGGATGGCCGTCCGATTGCCGTGACTCCAGCCTGGGTGGTGGTGGCTCCGCCCAATTATGGCCCCCAGCAGAAGGCAGTGCGTACTATGTATGCGCTGATGACGGATGTGGCTATCCAAGCTGGCCAGTTACCGGCACCCACCAGGCCTTCCTTTACCGACGACATACTGCCCATCCTCAAAGCCATGTGCGATCTACAATGGATGAATGCGGGCTTTGCCGCTGGCTTCGGCTATGGCATGCCCCAGTACTTCCTGGAGCCCCGCTACCTGTTGCAACTGGCCGAGCCGGGTGAAACCTACGCCGAACTCAGGCGCACCGTGGCCAATAGCTTCCGCAATCCCCAGGACGGCGATATCTCCATGAAGCCTTGGCCCTGGATCTATGGCGATGCCATGAACGTCCCCATGCCTAGGGTGCCTGACGCCATGAATGCCCTGACCACTACTCAACTGGCTCTGCTAGATAAGTGGGCAGAAGGGGGTTTCGAGGCGGACTACGATCCGAATCGGCAACCCCCTGAGAGCATCGACGAGGTACCGTTGGAGCAGCAGCCCACCATACTGGATAGGGCTGCGCTAGAGTTCTGCATTGCCGATGCCTTCCATCCGGGGTGTGAGATGACCTGGCCGGTACGCCACAGCACCATGTATATTGAACCCTACCGCTGGCGCCACCGCAGTCCCGAAGATTCGGAGCCGGACTACGGTACGACCCTGACTCCGGCCATGGTGAAGTCTTATAACGGTCCTCTGTACGGCCAATCCCCCGGTTCTATCACCCGTTGGATGGCCATTCCCTGGCAAACCGACACCGCCAGTTGCCGCTCCGGCTACGACACCGAATACGATCCTTATCTGCCCACCTTCTGGCCCGCTCGGGTACCCAATCAGGTGCTGAGCAAAGAGAACTATGACACGGTGATGAACGACTCGCTGCCGAGGGAAAAGCGCCTAGCTGCCTACCATCATCGCGCCGACTGGGACCGCACCCTGGGCCCTGACCACAAGCAACAGTTGGCGAGAATGGTGACTGATTTCGATCAGATGGGGATCGTGGAGGTGCGGCCAGGACTCAGTGGGGATCCCGACTTCCCGCCGCAGATGCAGGTCGAAGATAGAGGCGGCCGTGACATGACGACCGAGGAGCGGCACGACACAGACAAAGGCATGCGGAAGCTGTTGATCGAACAACGACGCGGCCGCTAATGGCCGACTATCGCCCCTTCGACGTAGTGATTGTCGGTGCCGGACCTGCTGGGCTGGCGCTCGGCACTCTGCTGCGGCCGGAGCAGCGGGTGCTGGTGCTGGAACGCCGGGCTTCCCTGGCTAGGACGCCCCCCATTGGTGAGTCCCTGCCGGGAGCAGCAGCTGTGCTGCTTCAGCGCCTTAATTTGATGGCGGCTTTTCGGGACGCGGGACACCGGGAACGGGGCGCTGCAGTATCGGTGTGGGACGATGATAAGCCGGTCTGGCGGGATGCCATCCAGGATCCGGCCGGACCTGGGTGGTATCTAGATCGGCAGGAATTTGAGCAGATGCTGCGTCAGCGAGCCCAGGATGTCGGGGTGACGCTGGGGGAGGGCTGCAAGCAAGTGGATATCCGCCACCGTCAGGGCCAGTGGTACTTGGACACAACACTGGGATCGTTTAGGGCGCCTGTGATGATTGACGCCACGGGCCGTAGTGGGTACTTGGGACGCCGATTGGGGTTACGGCGCGATGCTGATGATCCTTTGCTGTGCCTCTACAGTTTCCTGGACCAAGCGGCCGAGAGCCAGGACGCTACTATGCGCATTCAGGCGGATGCCCGTGGCTGGTGGTATACGGTGCCCCTGCCTCAAGGGCAACGGGTGTTGGCCTACCATATGGACGTCGATGATCCGCTATGCCGTCAGTTGTTGCGTCACCCCGATGCCTTTCTGGCCCGAGCCAGGGAACATACCCTATTGGCTGAGGTGCTGGAGGGACTGGCTCCCGCCCGTATACGCGGCCGACCGGCGGGTACTTCTCTGTTGGAAGTAGGGCAGTTGCCGAAGGCGGGGCCGGGATTTCTGGCTATCGGCGATGCCCTGCTGGCCTTCGACCCATTGGCTTCACAAGGGCTCTTTCATTCCCTGGCCTCGGCAACCAGTGCGGCCAAGGCCATCGAGTCTGGCTTGCACCAATCACTCGGTGCCTACCAGCAGGAGATGCAAGCAGTCAGCCAGCGATATCTCTGGCATCTCAAGGCCAGCTACCAGGGGCCAAGGCGTTTCAGTCAGGAGGCCTTCTGGCAACGAAGGCAGTGAATTGAAGGCCATGGCGAGTGGTATGGTAAATCGCGTAAATGGGTGCACTTTGGTGACGACGAACATTACTTGGCGCTAAGCGATATCCCGGCCGAGCGGAATTTAAATCAAGATGCTACTTAATAAGCAGTTCAGCACCTTCCGGGGTGCTGAACCGTAATAGATTTAGCTTTGATGCACCATGAAATATCTTTAGAATAACCTGTTAAAATTCCTGGATCTTTCAGTGGGACTTGGAAGCAAAAAGGCTTTCAGGAAGTGATGAGAGCTAATTACTCCTATGGAAGGAACGGATTGACCCTAAGGAAGACAAAGCATACCGGCCTAAATTTATGAAGCTGCCTTGCGCTGGTTCAGGTGCAACCTTATCCAGGGCTAGGCAGCTTTTCAGTACCGCCTTTGGCGCCATTGACCATCGTTAGGAACATTTAGATGATTCGTAAATACCGTGAGGCGGATATTGAACAAATTTTGGATATCTGGCTTTCAGCTTCGATTAAAGCCCACTCCTTTATTGGTTCTGAATTTTGGCAGTCAAAAGTTAGCGATATGCGGGATATATACATCCCTGCATCAGAGACCTTTGTATTTGAGGCTGATGAGCAGATTACAGGGTTTTATTGCCTCTATGGAAATACGTTAGCAGCAGTTTTTGTGCTACCAAGCCTGCAGGGAAATGGTATAGGGTCAGCGTTGATTGAAGATGCTAAGAGCAGAAGGGCGTGTTTACAGCTAAGTGTCTATAGGCAGAACGCTTCCAGCATCAGTTTTTATCAAAAACATGGCTTCATTGCATTAAGTGAGCAGATTGACGAACAAACTGGCTATCCTGAATTCATCATGGAGCACTACTGTTAACAACGTGTAGCGATTAGCAGCGGTTTGTGATCGAGGGTGTATAGCATTAAGGAATATTCGGTGAACGGTGAATGTCTGTGTGGGGAAATTAAGTTCGAAATCGAAGGGGAACTGCCGAACTTCTATCAATGTCACTGCTCTTTGTGTCGCAAAGCGACAGGGTCTGCGTCAAATACGGCCACTTTTGTAAAAGCGGATAGCTTCCGCTGGCTTTCCGGCCAATCCAAAATCAGTACCTTTCAGAAGCCAACTGGCTATCGGAATGATTTTTGCTCGGTCTGCGGCAGTCTGGTACCCAACCAGCTGAGAGACACGGGGTTGGTGTGGGTTCCCGCTGGTTTGCTGAATGATGTGGCTGTGTCGCAAATATCTATTCATCTTCACCTTTCTTCATCGGCTTCTTGGGCGTCAGAATCAGATGGCTGTGTTCGTTTAGATGGTGGCCCTGATAGTTTGGAATCGCTTAACCAGGCATTGCAGAAGCCAAGTCGTTGAATGCAGGTCGAATCTTTGCCATTGGTAGCTGAAATGTCCTCCAATGCCTCTAAGGAGTGGTCTGATGGCGCGAGCAGCTAAGACGACCACTCAAGCAAAACATACCAACACCCCAGCACAAAAACCGTAAAATGATCGCCCGTAGAGCCATCCCCAAAGGGTATAATGCCACCGGTGACGGTGGGATGGCTTCGTTACATACGTTGATTTTCAGCAGGTTTGTTTACTTGTTACTATATTTTCAATAGAGAAAAGGCAGTCGTTCATGATTAACACCAAAATATACAAGGCGGTTTACGAACTCGCTGAAAAGCTCATGAAGGCTGCCGATAAAGAGGATAGAGAGGCTTTTGATGCGCTCTATGCGCAGTTGGAAGCTATTTGCACCGAGAATGAGAGCACCGATAAAGATCATCCAGAGCAGTGGGAAACCTTGGCTGACTTCACGGAAGAGCTGGATGAGGCGCTGGCAGTCTACGAAAAAGCCTTTGAAAAGGCCGTCGCCGTTAACTCAAAAGATCACATGTCATCCATTGCGTTCTCCATGGCGAAGTTGCAGGTTGAACTGGGCCAAACCGATGCGGCTATCAGTAATCTTAAAAATGCCCAAGTCACTGCCAATAAAATTGAAGATGGCGAGCTTAAAGACGAAATTGACGAGCTGCTTGGGAAACTGACCACAGGTTAGTTTATTTAAGCTGCTGGTTTTAATCATATTCACGATAAACGTAGATGCACATAAAGCCTGATTGTGCTGGGTTTGCCTAAGACTAGGGACACTATTTTGACCAATAACGATATTTTTCGCCGTATACGTTACACCTTTGATTTAAAAGACAGCACCATCGTGGATATCTTCGCCTTGGCAGAGGTCAGCGTGGCTCAAGAGCAGGTAACGGCCTGGCTGAAAAAGGATGACGACGACGCCTTTGTCACCATGAAGAACAAAGAGCTAGCGGCGTTTTTGAACGGCTTCATTAGCTTTAAGCGTGGTAAGCGCGAAGGGCCACAGCCCGTGCCAGAATCGCAGTTGAACAACAATATGGTGTTCCAGAAGCTGCGCATTGCGCTGAATTTAAAGGCTGAAGATATTTTGGCTGCTTTTGAACTGGCTGGCTTCAATCTAAGTAACCATGAATTAAGCGCGTTTTTCCGCAAGCCCAGCCATAAGAATTATCGAGAGTGTAAAGATCAGGTGCTGCGAAATTTCTTACTCGGCATCCAGCTTCAGTTGCGGCCAAATCAGGACGCTTCAAGCTCTGAGTCCTGAGCTTAATCGCCTGAATTCATATAATACTGCAGCACTTTGTATCATACGGTATAGGCCAGCTGCGGCTTCGATGTGACGTTTTAACAGCTGTCGAATCGAGCGGTTATTGGCGGTCTAACAGGAGAGTGTAATGTCTATAGATCCAATGGCGGTATGGGCGAATATGACATTGAAAATCTGGCCTGAGCGCTACTGGATGCTCGATCTTAGCGATACATCCGCTCAAAATGTGGCTAACGTGTTCGTGGCAAGCGATGCTCGGTACAGCTGTTTAATTCGCGATCAGGCAGGTGTATCCGCGATAGTCGACGAGGCGGCTCTTGAACGCTTAAAAACTGAGGTCTCGATAAGAGATAGCTTTGGCCCGTTTCGAGTTGTATCAACGGATGGCGAGCTTCCTTTCGATGTGATTGGTTTTCTCGGCCCTGTTCTGCGAGTGCTAAATGAACACGGCATTAAAGCTGGCCCGCAGTGTGGTGCCGTATTCGATCACTTGTTTATTTACGAGCGGGATATCGAGCGAGCGAATGCTCTTTTAGAGGATTTCATTAGCCAGGCTAGGGCGTGTCAATAAGTTGCTTTGATATGTCGCTCAACGGGGCGTTTGATGGCTATTAGCTTGGCCGAAGGCATGAAACAGTGATCAGGCTACCCGATTTCGCTACCCACTATTATTTGCGAGAGACAGGCCCGTTTCGGAGTCTCTCAGAGCTTCCTGCTGGCTCGGAAGATCCTGTATTTCAAGATATCCTAACTCGTCATCAGCGTGATCCCGGTTACCGGCGGCGCTACGGTAGGAATTACATAGGAGTCCGACGTGAGGTTGAGGCTCGGCTGCGTGAACTCTTCGTTGCGCGTGGAGGTAAACCGCGCCGCGATCATCCCTTCTATCTAGTGCTTGGAGAATCCCCTTGGTTTCGTGACCTGAACGCAAACCAAGGTGAGCTTAGAATCCCTCTCTCTGAGCTCGATCCCGAAGTAACGTCTTTGACTTACCCGGATAGCTTTATTGCGCTAACCCGAGACGACAAGCCTTACTACAATCAAGTGTTTCTGCTTAATGAGGTGAGTAGGCTCGTTACACGCTTCGGAATCCCTGCCAATGATCACGAGATTCCTTACGAGCGCTATTGGGAAACAGATTTTGAGCTCTATATCGAGGTGCAGCTTTGGGACACTCCACCCAACTTCAAAGCCTAGAAAACAATTAATTCAATTTTTTGGGAATGAAGGCAGCAAAATTGCGCTATATAAGCATCGGTGAAGGTAGGCTTTAGCGTTAATGCCTTTCTCGAAATGGGAAGCAGTGGTGCCTTCGTGTCGTATTTTATCCTGAAGATGAAGGACGGATTCTAATTCTCTTTGTCATGAATTAGGAGAGTCAGCCTCGTGCATACATGCATGAGAGCAGCTAACTTGGCATTTCACTCGGTCATCAATAACCGCTAACGACCATTTGCTTGCAATATGTTTGACTGCGCAATCATTTGAGTATATATTTGTGGAATCAACCATCGCGCAAGAATAATGACTATGTCGGAAAATATAGAGGCAGGATTGGTGTTAAGTGTCATCAACCTGCAAAGTAAAATCCAAAAACGGATTGGCAGTGCGCTTTCTGCGCATGGTATTGGTCTGTCCGATTATCTGGTTCTCAATCAGCTATACACCGCACCCAATCAAAAAGTACGCCGTAGCGATCTTGCTGAACAGGTTGGGTTGAGCCCATCAGGGGTTACTCGCCTTTTAAATCCTATGGAGAAAATAGGGCTGGTTAAGAAGCAGGAAAACCCTCGTGATGCCAGAGTCAGCCTGGTGGCACTTACCACAGCTGGGACAAAAATTTATGAAGATGCGCAAGTTTCGTTTAAACACGCTTCTGCCGCATTGCTCGAACCACTTGATAAAAAAGAGTTGGATGAGTTTTATAAGCTGTTAAAGGAAGTGTTGTAGTTTTGCTTGCCCACTGGGCATTGACTCTTGATAGACCAGTCAGCAGATTTCAAGGGTTTGCACCGAACATGCCACTGAAAGCGGCGGAGGCAC
This sequence comes from Vreelandella titanicae, assembly GCF_014697095.1. Taxonomy (NCBI): domain Bacteria; kingdom Pseudomonadati; phylum Pseudomonadota; class Gammaproteobacteria; order Oceanospirillales; family Halomonadaceae; genus Vreelandella; species Vreelandella titanicae. The sequence goes on from NZ_CP059082.1 coordinate 3,263,897, forward strand.
TTACCATGGCCAGAAATATTGAGATCAAAGCACGTATCGACAACATCGAAGCGCTCGAATCCAAGGTGGCTAAGATCGCGGACAATGGGCCTACTGAGATAGTGCAAGACGATACCTTCTTCCATTGTGAGGCTGGTCGGCTGAAGCTTCGGGTGTTTTCAGAAAAGCACGGCGAACTCATTTTTTACCGGCGCGCCAATCAGGCAGGCCCGAAAGAATCGTTTTACGTTCGCTCGCAAACCGATGAGCCTGAGGCGTTGCGAGAGACGCTTTCGCTGGCTTATGGTGAAGTTGGCCGTGTTCGAAAACATCGCACGCTGTATCTTGTTGACAGGACTCGTGTACATCTCGATAGAGTGGAGGGCCTTGGGCACTTTCTTGAACTTGAAGTGGTACTTTCCTCCAGTGAATCATCACAGCCCGGTGTGGAAGTCGCGCACCGCCTATTGGATCAGCTCGGTATCGAGTCATCCCAGCTCATTGAAGGCGCTTATGTCGACTTGCTCGAGGAAAAGGGGGGCTAACCATTGATTCTATAGGCTCTAACCAAGGAGCCGCGAAGGTTGTCGAGTTCATACGTTAGGGTAATCAGCTATGGAAATCGAAGCGGATCTGATAGAAAAGGAAAGAGCCTTGCTTAGCTTCGAGGTGCGCAGGTCACCGGCGAAGCTGCGGTCTTTACTGTCCTCGGATTTCCTGGAGATCGGCGCATCAGGCGATTTTTTCGGGTTAGATAGTGTCCTTGATTGTTTGCCGCAGGAGTCCGCATGGTCGGCCATATCTCAGGACTTTGAGCACCGGAGATTGAGCTCTGATCTTATTCAGCTCTTTTATAGGGTTGCTATCAGTCGTCAAAATGGCTTAGGTACAAGCTATTCTCGGCGAACGTCAATATGGCGGAAAGAGGGAAGTGACTGGAAAATGGTTTACAACCAAGGTACGGCTATTTCTCCTTTTGAGGTTCAGTCTTAGATCGTTGATTCTGCGGGCGTTACACACTTTAATTTTGAAAAGTGAGGAGCTATGGGAACGGAAATTTGGCTTCTGTATGTCAGCACCGTATTCATTTTGATGAGTACACCGGGCCCTAGCCAGCTTTTGATGCTTTCCAATAGCGTTAGCAATGGCTTCCAACGGTCGCTATTTACCGCTGCTGGCGATTTGTCAGCCAATTTTTTACAAATGATTGTCGCCTCGATAGGTTTGGTGAGCATTGTTCAGCAATCCAGTGATTTTTTATCGTTGTGAAGTGGGCGGGGGTGGCATATTTATCGTACTTAGGCCTAAGGTTGATCTTCTCAAAGAGTGGGGGCCATGTAGGTGTGGCGAATCAGGGGCGGTCGAAAAAAAGCTTGTTTTGGCAAGGTTTTATCACTTCAGCCGCAAACCCTAAAGCCGTTATTTTTTTCGCTGCTCTTTTTCCACAGTTCATTAACCCATCTGAGCCCCTTCTGCATCAGTTTGCGATACTGAGTGCCACGTATCTCATCATGGATGCGGTTTTCTTGTTTTCCTACGGTAAATCAGCTGAATGGGTTAGTACGAAACTAAAGTCATCAGCGCGCCAGTACTTAGGTAAGGTATCTGGATCGTTTTTGATTGGCGCAGAGGTGCTTCTAGGTCTGAAGGAAGTTGATGCTAACTTATAAAACGCCTCGCCAGCGATAGATACGAGGGAGAAGGCTGTGGTCAAGCAAGTGGGCGGAGTTAACATTCAACCTAGGCACAGGGCTACCTGCCACTGCGGCATGGTGGAGCTCGAACTCGATCTGCCTGAGGGGCTTGTTGACCCGAAAAGGTGTAACTGCTCTATTTGCAGGCGCAAAGGCGCTGTTATGGCCTATGTACCATTGAACGGTCTTCGCATTCTCCGCGGCGCTGAGCATCTAAAGCTCTATCAGTTCAATTCGGGCGTTGCAAAGCACTACTTCTGTTCAAGCTGCGGCATCTACACCCACCACCAAACACGCTCGAACCCCAATGTGTATGGATTCAATGTCGGGTGCCTGAAAGGCGTTAACCCCTGTGATTTGGATGGTGTATCGGTTAGCGACGGTATCAACCATGAATCTGATCTGTAGCGGAGAGCTAGGAAGTGCTAGTGCAGCGTGCCTACCCGGTTGGTTAAATCCGGATATCGAGGTTGCTTTGGGATACCCCATCCATATCCATCGCCTGAAAGATGATATAAATTAAAGTCTTTTCGTCTGGAAGCAGGGGAACTGCGCTGTTGTGGCGACGTAAAGGGTCCAAACATGATTACGGCTTCCAAAAGGCTAGTTTTGAGGTACTACTGGCCTGAAGACATTGCCCCAATCTTTAAAAGCTATACGGGTGATTTAGGCTCAGCAAAATACCTTGCACGGCGCCCTCACACTGAAACCGAACAAACTGAAAAGATGCTTCAAAATCTTTCCGTTCCTGAAAGTATGGCGTTAACAGGCAAGTGTATTTGGGTTGTAGATGCCATCAGGGAAGGAGGTGCCATAGGGTTGGTAACCGTTGTAAAAAGTAAAGACTCAATGGTTGTTCACTTTGGTATCGGGCGACCATATAGAGGTTGCGGGTACGCAGCAGAGGCGTTGGTACTTACCGCACAGCACTTGCTCGCAGAAAATCACGCAATAAGAGTTAGCACCTTCACTGACGTCGAGAACGTCGCTGCTCAAATGGCTTTAGCCAAAGCAGGTTTTAGATTCACGACAAGAACCGAAAAGTTTTATCAAGCCCCACAATTGAACGGGGAGTATAGGGACGTTTTCCACTACGAGTTCAGGGGTTAATAAAAGCTAGTCTCGGGGTGCTTTTGCTCTGAGTTAGCCTTCGCTAAACACTACTTCTGCTCAAATTGCGGCATCTACACTCATCACCAAACGCGCTTGAACTCCAATGTGTATGGATTCAATGTTGGGTGCTTAGAAGGCGTTAACCCCTGTGATTTGGAAGGTGTCCCGGTTAGCGACGGCATCAATCATGGATCTGATCTGTAGTCTGACCTTTTACCGCATCGCTCTACCTGGGCTGTCTCTGAACAACGGAGTATAAAGTGAAATCAAGGAGTGAACATGAGCTGTGTTTTTTGTGAGATCGTGGCTGGTAACGTTCCATGTCACAAGATATGGGAGGACGCAAATCACTTGGCCTTTCTGTCCATTTATCCGAATACACCTGGGTTTTCAGTGGTCATTCCGAAGCATCATGTTCCAAGCTACCTGTTTGCTCAAGATGATGATGTCGTTACGGCGCTGGTATTGGCTTCAAAGCGAGTGGCTTTGCTGCTTGATGAAGTATTGGATGATGTTGGTCGTACGGGAATGATATTCGAGGGTTATGGAGTGGATCATTTACATGCGAAACTATTCCCTATGCACGGGACGGGTCAACATTCGGCGTTCAAGCCTATTGCGTCTAGCGTGAACAAATATTTTGATCGGTATGAAGGCTATATTTCGTCCCATGACTATAAACGTGAAGACGATAACATTTTAACGGATCTCGCTGCCAAAATCAGGACGAATATTTAATTAAACTAGCATGGTTAAGTCTGTTATATCGTGTTTTGGTTTCAGTGAGATCAAGAAGTGGAATGTTTATCGTCTAGATCTTTAATAAACCAGCACCAGTGCGCGTTGTCATTAAAACCTTAACAGCATATACGTGGAGCCTGTAATGAAATCAACCGTGGAAGAGCGTATCCGTTCGTTGGGATTGGAACTACCCGTCGTTACCACGCCAAGGGGCAGCTTTCGCTCCTATGCCATTTCGGACAACATGCTCTATCTGTCAGGTAAGGGTGCTCCGTTGCGAGAAGAGGGAGTTGTTGTCCCAAAAGTTGGGCAGGAAGTCACTGTTGAGCAGGCTCGGATGTACGCTCAAGAGGTTGGCCTGTATCTCCTTGCGCTCATTAAAGAAGCGCTGGGTGACTTTGATCGGGTTCAGCGTGTCGTGAAGGTGTTTGGTATGGTCAATGCTGATCCTAACTTTACTTCTCACACTGAAGTCATCAACGGTTGTTCCGACCTGTTTGTTACCGTTCTTGGTGAGCGCGGTGAGCATGCACGCTCTGCCATTGGTGTTGGCTCATTGCCGAAGGGGTTTGCTGTGGAAATTGAAGCCATCGTTGAGTTTTCAGGCTCTTCGCCACACCATCGCGACGCTTAACCTCTTCCTTGAGCTGTCCCCACTTTTGGTAGCTTTTGCCAAACGCCGAGGGCTTAGGCTCAGTAAAGGCACACTCCTGCCGGAAATCAATCGGGTTCGGAGCTAGCGCTTTCCGAGAGCATCATCAACAAGGAGGAAAGGGTGCAAATTTGTGAAACGGAGAGGCTGGTTATAAGAACGTTGTCCTTAGACGATGTTCCCGAGTTGACCAATATTCTCAGCGACCCTGAGGTCATGAAATATTCGATTCGAGGCGTTTGCGATGAAACGGCGACTCGGCGGTTTATCGAGTGGTGTTTGGAGAGCTATGCGTCTCACCGTATCGGGCCATGGGCTTTAGTCGAGAAGGGATCCGGTAAGCTTGTTGGCTTTTGCGGTGTCAGTCACGAAGAGGTCAACGGTGTTGAGGAGATTGGTCTAGGCTATCGACTAGCCAAACGGTACTGGGGCCAGGGGCTGGCGTCTGAGTCAGTGCAAGCGGTACTCTATAATGCATTTAACCAAAAGCAGCTATCGTCGGTGGTGGTTATTATTGAGCCTGAAAATGGTGCGTCACTTAAGGTCGCAGAGAAAGCAGGGTTTTCTGCGTTCGAGAATCTTGAATTTCATGGCCGTCCAGTGAGGCTGTACCGGTTAACGTTGCAGCAATGGCATGCATTACAAAACAATGCCGTGGGCACGATAGGTGTTTGATGGTAATGCGCTGAGGAGGCTTAATGCCAAGGGTCATACTGAAAGGATTTATCATCGTCCCCGAGCCGGATCTGGACGCTGTTAAAGCAGAGCTCATCAACCATAAGCGGTTAACCCTGTCTGAGCCCGGCTGCCTCGTTTTTGAGGTTGTTCAATGCACTATTAACCCCTATCGATTTGATGTGTATGAAGAGTTCATTGACCGAGACGCTTTTGAGCGACATCAATCTAGAGTGAAATCCTCCGCCTGGGGTAAGGTTTCAGCCAATATTGAAAGGCATTACAGTCAGCAATCCGCTGGGTAGCTAACCCAGCGGCTATAACCGACGTTTCTTACTTTCGTATGTGTGCTCTATTAGCCGCGCTGCTTACCAGTATCTTTCATACTCATCACGTAAATAATGAACATGATCAGTGAGCCCATTACAAAACACCATACGCCTACGGTTGCGTAGCTCGCAAAAGCGGGAAGAAATAAAAGGCTGCCAAAGAAGAAAAATAAGCTTGATAAGAGACCGAGTAGGTTGGGTAGCTGTTGATGCTGCGCCATCTCACTGTTCATTTTATTTCCTTATCTGAAATATTACTTTCAAGAGCCTCACAGTGCTTAAATACTGATGTCCGGTGCAAACTGAAAGCCCACCGATACCCGATTCCAACTGTTGATTTGGACAATAATGGCGGTGAGGTCAATTAGCCCCTGCTCACCAAACGCAGCTAGGGCGTTTTGATAGTCGTTGTCACTCACCGCTTGCTGGCTGACCAGTGTTAGTGCTTCGGCCCAGGCGAGTGCGGCGCGCTCTTGTGTGCTGAAGCAGGGCGCTTCACGCCAAGCAGGCAATACATCCAGGCGAACCTGATGCTCTCCATCGTCTCTGGCCTCTTGAGAATGCATGTGCTGGCAAAAGCAGCAGTGATTAATTTGCGAAACACGTAGGTTGACCAAGTGGATTATCGAGCGATTAACCGTTGAGTCTGGGGCAACGTCGCCTAGTGCCGTCAGGTGCTTAGCTAGGCGGGGGCAAAGGCGATATACAGACTGTTGAGACATACGAGTAGACATGTGGGTGACCTCGGTGAGTAAGTTGAGAGCTCAGCTTAACGTCGAGGTTTTTTTACGCCTTGTAAATTTGCGACAGTTTGCGCTTGCGATAGGCGGCGGGCGTTTCATAGGCAAGTGATTGGAAGGCATGGGTGAAGTGAGCTTGATCATAGTAGCCGCATTGCAGGGCTATTTCCGTTAGGGGCAGCGTGGTTGCAAGCAGTCCATGGCGGGCTCGGTTCAGTCGGGCATAGGCCACTAATTGGCCTGGGGTAACGCCCACTTCACGTTTTAATTTGCGCTCCAGAGTACGTCGAGTAAACCCTAGCGTGGCACCTAACTGTTGGGGGGGAAGCTGTAGTTCTCCAATGGCTTGAACAATCGTAGTGATACGGCTATTGGCGGGTGACTGGCTTTCTAGTCGATGTAACAACCATGTTTCCAGCAGGCGTAAACCCTGTTGCGAGTCCGACTGGTAGAGGCGCTCTACCACAGGTATTAATCCTTGCAATCCTAGTGGTTCAAGCTCGTTATCCAAGCGGTAGTGTGTATCTGTGAATGCTTCGGGTAGCAAGCCCAGCAAGCAGTGGGCGCCGGCTGCTTTAAAACGAATGCCCAGACAGGGTGCGGTGGTGTCGAGTGTCTCTATCAACGTGGTTTTGTTAAAACAGAGTGTGATGATGGGGTGGGGGCTGGTGAGCTTGATGCTGAGGCTAGCACCGGCATCTGGGTAGAACTTTTCGGTTCTTGATTCAGTGAGATGCCCTGGGCGACCCATTGACCAAAGGCACTGAACCCATGGGGCTAAGCATTTATCAGGCAGGCGATGCCGAAAATTAAGATAGTTGGCGTTGCTTGGCAAGATGAATTCGGTCATGGCGTCAACCAATGGTATGTTTTTTAATGATGGCGCACATTAACTCAATCACGCAGCGTCTGGGAGCTGGCCCGGCGCCATACACTAGGCGGCGCTTTTTCCTGGCGAGCCCAGTTGCGCCTTAGCTGCCGCTCATCCCCGAATCCGGATGCTTCGGCGATACGTGCTAGCGTCCATGTCGTTTCGGTCATTAACGCTTTGGCTCGCTGCAGGCGCAACCCCATAATGTAGTCGCCCACCAGCATGCCGGTGAGGCTTTTGAATTGGCGCCGAAAATGACGCTCACTCATGGCTGCCTGAGCCGCCAATGTCTCGACACGCCAGATTTGCGAAGGGGCGGCGCATATTGCATCTTGAACGCGATGCAGCCGTGCATCCACATGATTGCGGCCCTCAAGCCAGGCCCCCAGTTGAGGCTCCTGGCCACTGCGACGAAGATACAGCACCATCTCTCGCGCTACCGCCAAGGCCAGTGAATGGCCACAAGCACGGGTAAGCCAGTACAGCATGGTATCAATGCCGGTCGAAATCCCCGCGCTGGTTAAATAGCGCCCGTCCTCGGTAAAGATACAATCACTTTGTACCTTTGCTTGTGGGGCTTTGGCTTGTAACTGCTCGATTAGCGTGTGGTGGGTGGTACAGCGTCTTCCCTTTAACAGGCCCGCGTCTGCCAGTAATAGCGTGCCTGAGCAAACGGTCATCAGCGTATCTGCATAGTGGGCATTCGCTTTGAGCCAAGCAACACACTCTTGCTGCGCTAATGGCTCAAGGCTATTGCGGTACTGCCCAGGAATAAGCAGTAAATCTTGAGTAGGAAGCTGTTCAGGCAAGGGATCGATGCCGCTAAGGGTCAGCGGCCCTAGCCACTGCATGGCCGCTTTGGGGCCGAGATAGCGCACCTGAATGTCTATCGAAAGCCGGTCAGCACACTGTAAGACCTGAAGTGGGCCAACCAAATCAAGTGGCACTTGGCCGGGCATCATCAGTACCGCCACCCGCAAGGTGGTGGCTCTTGTGGATGGCGGTTGGCTATTGTGTTGCTCTTCACTCACGGGGGGGTTGCCATTCGTTGATCATGTCTTGTGTGCTGATAATACGCGCAAAGCGGTCTTCAAGTACCAGTTCGGTGCGCGCCTTAATATCATCTGCTGACCAGGTGATGCCGTGGCGTGTCATGGGGAACGTTAGGGTAGCATCGCTGATAAAGTCGACGCTAAACCCTAAATCCGACGCCACCCGTGCGGTGGTTTCGCAGCATTGCTCGGTACGAATACCGCTAATCGCCAGCCGTTCAATGCCTCGCTCCCGTAACCAGCTTTCTAGTGAGGTATCGCTGAACGCGTTATGCGCACGTTTCTGAAAGGTTACCGCCACTTCATCGTTAAAGTCATCAAGCGGACGAATAAGGCCACCGTCAGGGTCGAAAGCCCCTTGGCTGCCAGGTGCCTCATGCAGAATGCGCACAACCGGTATATCGTTGGTCTGGGCTGCGTTCAGCACCGCACGCTGCTTGGGACGCCACGCCTGAGCCAGTGATTCTACCCAGTAATCGCGGGCAGGGAACGAGGCTTGAACATCAATTAATAGTAATGCGGTTTTAGGCTGGGTCATGGCTAATCTCACCGTGTTGAAGTGAGGTTACAGATTAGCTGTTACGCATTCTGCCAACGATGCGTTAAGCGGTCACAAAGGGGGCAATTTCGGCCATGTGTGGCCGAAGGGTAATATCTGACAATGGCGATTATGAATCATCTAGGCGCTAGGCTCTCACCTCTGAAGGGATATGCTTTCGAGAGGGCGAGAATTGTCTGCTAAGTTAAACTTGCTACCTTCAACACCATGGTTGTTGACCCAGAAAAGCCGATTAACCATTTCAAGTAGGGAAAATGCTCTTCGTTTACGGCGATAAATCCCTTGGACTCGTACAGCCTCCTTGCTCTCGGGTTGCTATCGATAACGTCTAAGCGGATCGTCTCGAAACCATTATCCACGGCATGTGCAATAATGCTATCCAAGAGTCTGGAACCTATGCCTCGCCCTCGGAATCGGCTATCGACAGCAATCCCATCCATCACCAATTCTTGAGATTTTGGCTTGCGCTCGAATAAGCTGAACACCAGACATGCCCAGAGCCCTTTCAATGTTCCAAGCTTGCCTATCAGCTGTTTCATCCCGATTCCGCTCGTTAGCGAACCATTGGGCTGCTGAAACCCTGCTAGCCCAATGACCTCATCTTCAAAGATGGCAGTAAAGGAAAATTCAGGGACAAAACAGTCGGAGAGTAATTGAATGCGCTTAGCCTTGTCAGGTATTGCGCTCGCGAATTTAGCGCCGAAAGCTTCTTCATATAGCTTAGCGACAGGCCCAGCCTTCTCAAGGTTAAAGCCTTTCTGAATCAGAACGTTCATATACTGGCTCCTAGATTCAAAGAGAAATGACCATTGGTCACAGACGCAGTGAATTAATTTTTATTTGCAGGGATGAGGCAACTTCAGTAGTGGATGAGGAATTGCCGCGGGTCTTTGGTTCAATATCATAAAGGGGGGATGCATCGTTAGTACCTTCACTGATAATGGCATGATGGGTACCTGTACCGTAAATATGTGTGCTAATTTGAATTGGTCTGGTCGACCGCATGCAATCATTGAAAATGTGATTGTTTCCAAGGATCACCGCAAGCAACGTATCGGTAAGGCCAATCTTAGGTGTGCTATAGACTTTGCCCAGCAAGCTGGCTGTTATAAAGCGGCGCTTATGACGAGGTCTAAAGACCCCGCGACACAGGTTCTACGAGTCTTCAGGATTCAGCCCAAGCAAGCAGAGGTATCAGGTAGGGTTCAATGCATAACGCCCCATCCGATGCGCACGCACGGTTTTGCCATTAATACGGGTAAGCGTAAGTTTTGGGATAGGAGAGAGACATGATACCAATCGAAACATGGATGGCTTTCACTGCCGCATGCGTTTTAATAATTCTAGTGCCGGGGCCTGATAATATACTCGCCGTTAGTCGTGGACTTAGCCAGGGGCGTCTAGCGGCTTGTGTCTCCAGCGTAGGAGCTGGAATGGGGCTGATGGTGCATGTGGTTGTCGCTTTTCTTGGTTTGGCGGCTCTTATCCAGACCTCTGCCGTTGCCTTTAGCGCCGTTAAATTGATTGGGGCCGGGTATTTGATTTGGTTAGGTATTAAAGCATTACGTTCCAGAGACTTGATTGCATTTTCATCGCATCGTCGTTTGTCTTACCGCGTGGTTTTAACCACTGGGTTTCTAACCAACGTGCTTAATCCGAAGCCCGCGCTATTTATCTTGGCATTTATTCCTCAATTTGTATCGCCGGCGCAGGGATCGATTGCGTTGCAAACGCTATTGCTAGGTGCTTGGTTTGCTTTTATGGCATTCGCTATATTCGCCGTGCTGGGTCTCTTTTCATCTATGTTTGCGCGCTGGTTGGAGAGTCGTCCGCGCGTAATTCAAGGCCTGAATATGGGCGCTGGAGCAATGTTCATTGCAGCGGGGTTATCAGTGATATTTCTTGAGAAAGTGGAGAACCGCTAGTCGAAGACGACTAAACCTTCACACAGACAAAAATAGCGTTTCCAGAGGCGTTATCCCAGGGGATGATTTTTTCATAGTTGTGCTCAAACACATGAACCTCAAAGTGAGGCGCTAAGAGTGCGCTTAACTCCGCAAAGCTGACGGCTACCATGGGGTGTTCGTCGTTCCATAGCTGTGTTCCTTCAGCGTTGGCTTTTTCAATGCTGAGCCTAAGCGACTGCTTTTCACCTTGGCCACTGTAGTGCCATCCCGAGCGGAACGTGAATAAATCGCTTTCTTGTTGGGCGCTGTGTTTAACAGATAAAGCGTTATCGATTTTGTCTTTATCGACTGCGTTAAAACAGAAAATACCACCAGACTTGAGGGCACAATGAGTACTGGATATACACGCTTTTAGCTTTTCAATCCCATCGTTGTAGTGGATTGAGTATAAAAAGCAGGTGATTAAGTCTTGAGGCTCGTTGGCCTTGAAGTCACTCATATCTTGCAACGTGAAGTGTGCTTCTGAACAACGCGTGGCGGCAATATCCAGCATGGGTTGATTAATATCAAGCCCGCTGCTGGCGTATCCAAAATCAATAAAATGGCGCACGTGTGGGCCGGTGCCACAGGCTAAATCTAGGTGTGTCGTTCCGCCGTTACCGAAAATCTGATGCAGCCTGCGAATGGCGTGGCTTTGCGCTTGATAGTCGATATCCACGCACATCAAATCGTAGTAGCCAGAAAGGTCGGTATAGAGGGCATTGACGGACATAGTGACCTAATAGTGGCAACTGAAATAGGGTGGGTGGCGCATAGTAAACGAGCGAGTAGGGTTTGAGAAGCAGGCACAGCTTGGAGTTTAACGATTACGCAAATACATCTTGCAGCCCTAAAGAAACTCTGACGATGACCGATATATACCTAAGACCATCGAGATTTCTCTGGTCGTTGCTAAATGCCGAGAGTGCCCGTTATGCCGAAAATGCTGATCTTTATCATCACCTTGCTTCTCATTCTGTCTAACCAAGCGCAGGCAAACTCGAGTGCGGCAGAGGCGGCGGCGTTGGCGTGGCTAGAAGCCATCGATAGCGGTCAGTATGAGCAGGCATGGGAATCGTCATCTTCACTACTAAAAAAGCCGCTTTCACCGCACATGTTAGAACGGACGATTGGTGCAGCGCGTCGTGACTTTGGTGCGGTTCAGTCGCGTCGGCGAGTAAGCGTTGTCCGCGAAACCTCTATGCCTGGGGCTCCAAGAGATGACTACGCGGTTTTGACGTTCCAAACACGTTTTGAAAACAGATCATCGCAGATTACGGAAACCATCACTCCTCACTTGGAAGAGGGCACGTGGAAAGTTAGTGGTTATTACTTGAACTAACCGACTCCTCAAAAATACTGCAACCACCTCTGGTTTGCAGCATTGCCTTGGTTCAGGCTCCTTTTCCCCTCGAATCCTGCCATCACGTTGTTCATGACGAAGCTCAATTTGGCTGCTACGTTGAGTAGATAGCCTTGTGTATGTTGCTATGGATAGGCTGCAGATTCAGACGGGAATGTTCAAGGCGTTGAATGCGAGGAGTGGGTATGCAAACCCTTTCTCTCAAACCGCACTGGCTCTGGTTGATGGTTGCCAGTTTGCTAATGGCTACTATGTCGTTTACATGGCAGGCCATGGCACAAAGCGCTTCACCAAGCGTTCTGGTGCTTAATATTGAAGGCGCCATCGGCCCGGCTACCAAGGACTACTTTGAGCGTGGGCTGGATAAAGCCCGCGAGCAGGGCAGTGAGGTGGTGATCGTCGAGCTCGATACCCCCGGCGGGTTGGTCGACACCACCCGCGACATGATTCGCGAGATGCTCAACGCTGACATTCCCGTGGTGATGTACGTTTTCCCCAGTGGTGCGCGAGCGGCAAGCGCGGGCACCTATCTACTTTACGGTAGCCACGTGGCTGCCATGGCCCCCTCGACGCATCTCGGCTCGGCCACGCCGGTACAGATGGGCGGTGGGCTGCTCGGCAGCGATGAAGACGAAGAAGATAATTCGGCTGAGGAGTCGGATGGCGAGGGCAGCGCCATGGAACGCAAGGTGATGGAAGATGCGGTGAGCTTTATCCGCAGCCTAGCGGAACGCCATGATCGCAATGCCGATTGGGCTGAAGAGGCCGTGCGCAATGCGGTCAATTTCACTGCCAGCGAGGCGCTGGAGCAGAACGTCATCAATGTGGTGGCGCGCGATCTTGACGATCTCCTTGAGCAGATTGACGGCATGAGCGTGGTCATGGAAAGTGGCGATGCTACGCTTGAGACCGCAGGCCTCACCATTGAACGCTTCGACCCTGATTGGCGCACCCAGGTGCTATCGCTGATCACTAATCCCAACATAGCCTTCTTCTTGATGGTCATCGGCTTTTACGGGCTGGTTTTCGAGCTGGCCAATCCCGGCAGCCTGTTCCCCGGCACCATTGGCTTGATTTGCTTGCTGCTCGCCCTGTTTGCGTTTCAGGTGCTGCCGATTAACTACGCCGGGCTTGCGCTGATGGTGGTCGGGCTGGCGTTGATGGTGGGTGAGGCATTTATGCCTAGCTTCGGCGTGCTGGGGGTTGGCGGCATCATTGCCTTTGTACTTGGTTCGGTAATGCTGATGGACGCGGAGCATCTTGCCATTTCGCTACCACTAATCGGTGGTGTGGCATTGGTGTCCGGGGGGCTAATGCTATGGACGTTAACACGCTTTGCAACGCTGCGCCGTCGTCCGGCACACACTGGCGCGGAGCAGTTAATCGGCGCAGATGCGGTTGCACTGGATGATTTTGAGACCAGCGGCCATGTAAGGCTGCATGGCGAGCGCTGGAACGCAGTGAGCGATGTGCCAGTCAAACGAGGTGAAAAGCTTGTGGTGGTGCGCCTTGATGGCTTAACGGTATATGTGACGCCCCGCTAGTGCCCACTTTCTGACATAACCGACCCACAGCTAAACGAGGTGTCCAATGATTATTTCGTATTTAGTTCCTGTCGTGCTGGTGGTGATGTTGATCGCCGCCTCTATTCGCATACTGCCAGAATATAAACGCGGCGTAGTGTTCTTTCTGGGGCGTTATCAGATAGTGAAAGGGCCTGGGCTAGTCATTGTGATCCCCGCCATTCAGAAGATGGAGGTGGTGGATCTGCGCGTCATTACCATGGATGTGCCGGAACAGGACGTAATCTCTCAGGATAACGTCACCGTTAAAGTTAATGCGGTGCTTTATTTCCGCGTCGTCGATCCAGAAAAGGCGATCATTCAAGTCGAGAATTTTACCCAGGCGACCAGTCAACTAGCACAGACCACTTTGCGCTCCGTGCTGGGTAAGCATGATCTGGATGAGATGCTTTCCGAGCGCGATAAGCTCAACGACGATATCCAGGAAATCATCGATACCCAAACCGAAGCGTGGGGTATCAAGGTCGCCAATGTTGAAATTAAGCATGTAGATTTGGATGAGAGCATGATTCGCGCCATTGCGCGCCAGGCAGAGGCGGAGCGTGAGCGTCGCGCTAAGGTGATTCACGCCGAAGGGGAACTGCAAGCATCCAAGAAACTGGTCGAGGCGGCCAATGTCATGCAGGAAAACTCTGCCGCGCTGCAACTGCGCTACCTGCAAACCATGAGCGACATGAGCAATAAAAACGCGTCAACCATTGTCTTCCCATTACCAATGGACATTATGGAAGCGTTCAAGGATATGAAAGCCAAGCATACGGCAGCGACGCCTGGTAAGGCGCAGGATGACGCCTAGGCTCACAGCTCTTCCCACTGCCTGTGGTACGGTTTGGCAGCAACTGGCAGTGGGCTCCCTGAATACATTTTTTGTTTCATGGGATATGCTTCGAAGCCTCTGATCCAAGGATCCCGGTGATGCCATGTCCCTGATTGCCACTACCCTTGAACCGCCTTACTACGCCGTTATTTTCACTTCACTACGCACCGAGGTCGATAACGGCTATGACGCAATGGCCGCAAGAATGGTTGAGCTTGCAGCACAGCAGCCGGGGTTTTTAGGGGTGGAGTCTGCCCGTAATGAGGTGGGTGTAACAGTTTCTTACTGGGCCGATTTGGCATCTATTAAAGCGTGGAAAGCCCATGCTGAGCATCAAGAAGCTCAGCGGCTAGGCCATCAGCAGTGGTACCAGCACTTCAAAACCCGTATTCGCCAAAGTCGAGCGAGATTACGGTATTTAGCTGGTTGCCACCGATTCACGGCTTACACCACCAGCAACAGGGGTGTCAATACCAGTTCAATAGGAATGGACAGAAGAATAGTCTCCAGAAAGGAGAGGGTGGCGAGTAGACACAGCATATTCTTCGAGCGGTTAATGCGCTCAAACCACTACTTAGTGCATTTGGATGTTATGGCCATGCAGGTCTTACACTTCGGGATTAATGCGGCGATAGACAGCCGCTAATAGGCTGTAAAGGCCAAACGCAAAAAGTCCCAGCGCGACAAAACCAAGCAACCACTGACCGAAGGGCTGGCTTCGCAGGGTGCTAAACACCTCGCTCATACCGCCTGCTTGATTGGGATTGATTTGATAAGCGGCGATGATAAAAAAGCTACCCACGATCACAAACACAGCACCACGAATCACTAAGCCGAAACGGCAAATAGGGTAGGCCCATTGTTGCGTTTGTGGTGGCATAGCGAAGTGTTTGTCGAATTTGGCCTTGTAGCCTTTAAGCGCGTGGGCCATACCTACCCCTATCATGATGAGGCCAACCCCAGCGACCAGCCAGCGCCCGAAAGGCTGCTGCATCAGCCAGCCCGCGACACCTTGCGAACCGCCACCAGAATCACCTGAAGAGCCCGCAAATTGAAAGATGAGCGTGGCGGCAAAAAAAGACAACAACGTGTGGGTAATGGCGCTCGCCAATAAGCCCGCACGAATTGCCAGCCCCTTGGCGCCGTTGCCGTGATGGTCAGTGTCTTTAACCGCCTGGATGATTCGCCACATAGCGTAGCCCACCAAGCCGATGGCCATAATGGCTAACAAGACTTTACCGAAGGGAGCGGTGAGCAAACGTTCTAAGGCGCCACGACTGCCTTCTGTTTGGCCGCCTTGTCCAAATGCTGCCAGCGCTGCTAGGCTACCCACTAATACATACACAATGCCGCGGGAGGCATAACCCATGCGGGCATAAAGGGTAATTGCATCCCTGTGGTTGCGGTTTTTCATACTGTTGGCCATGGCGTCCTCCTGACTAATATGGCGTTGCGCATTCCTATGCAATCTAGCGTATAGAGCAGTATAGCGGCCCATACTGTGCTTGTGCTGTGCTATTGTTCAGCGTAGGTAATGAATCGCTATTTTTAACTATTGCGAGCAGAGCATGAGTACCATTTCGTCACCTATCTTCTGGCGCGATGCGCGTATGCCCTATGTGGAGCTGCGCAAGATTAGCGACGCGCGACAAGTTTGCTATGCGCCGCACAGCCATACGCATTGGTCGCTGGGGGCCATTACCGCAGGTAAAAGCACTTTTTGCTATCGCGATGCGACGCATCAGATTAGTGCGGGTGACATCGTTATGATGAACCCCTACTGGGTGCATGCCTGCAACCCCATCGAGAACCAGCCCTGGGCGTACATGATGCTCTACGTCGATACCGAGTGGCTGAGTGAATTGCGTTACCAATTGGGCCTGTTGAATACGCCGTATTGGCAAGATATCGCCACCGCCGTCATTACCCAGCCAGCGCTTTATGCCGGGTACTGCGATATGGCTGCTTGTTTGCTGGATGAACATCGCGAGATTAGCGATAAGCAAACGGCGCTAGTCGAATACTTGTCCATCATGATGCAAGTGCTTGCTCAGGAATCCCCCGCGGTATTGCCCCAAGCGCCCAGTGCGCTAGAACAGGTCGCGGCCTATTTGCGTGCCAATTGTAGCGCTGATATATCGCTAGAACGCCTATGTGAGCAGTCCGGCTATAGTGCTGGGCACCTGATTCGCGCCTTTAAACAGCACTTCGGACTAACACCCCATGCTTACCTGATTAATCAGCGCATTCAGCTGGGGCAGCAAGCGTTAAAACAAGGGCAACCTATCGTTGAGGCGGCTTTGAACGCTGGCTTTAATGACCAGCCCCACTTTCAAAGGACGTTCAAGCGGCTGGTAGCAGCGACACCCAACCAGTACCGCTACCCGCTACTCAACCAGTAAGACAATAGCGCTAGCCGCCAGGCAGATAGCGAGTGCGCGGTTAATCGTCAGTAAGACAATCGGACGATGAACATAGCGTTTCAGAAAAGCGCCTGCATATACCCAACTGGCCAGCGATAGCCAGCAAATAGGCAGATAGAGGCCGGCGAACAGCCATAGCAGATGGGGCTCATTAGCAGTGGTGTAGGCGCCAATGCCAGCGGCAGACGCCAGCCACGCCTTGGGGTTGAGCCACTGCATCATGGCACCTGTCATAAACCCTGGCGCTTTGACGCCGCCTCGCTCCTGCAAGCGCCCATCGTGCTGTAAAAGTTGATAGCTGAGATAGAGTAAAAACAGAATGCCTGCCCAGCGCAAAAACTCTTCCAGCAGCGGCAGCACATTCAGCACGGAGTAAAGCCCCGCGCCGATGGCTAAAAATAGCGCGATAAACCCGAGCGTGGCGCCGGTTACAAAAACAAGCCCTTTAGCAATAGGGTAGTGCGTACCGCTACTCAAACAAACGATGTTGACCGGCCCCGGCGAAATAGACGCTGCGAGGGCAAAGGCGGACATGGGTAGCAGCAAAGATAGCAGGGGTGAAGCGCTCATTGTCATTCTCCTCAGATAATGCAAGGAGAATGCAGTAGCGCTTGTGGGCGGTATTGAACAAAATTGAGATCGTTGCTTAAAGCGTTGCCCTGCTAATGCCCAAAAACCGACCAGCCGGTGTGCTGCACAAACATTTCGAGCGCCTGGGTGCCCAGAAAACTGTTGCCGTAGGCATCCAGCCCCGGCGACCAAACTGCGATGGAGCCATGGCCGGGTGCAATCGCCAGAATGCCACCGCCCACGCCACTTTTGCCAGGCAGGCCGACGCGAAATGCGAACTCTCCCGAGGCGTCGTAGTGCCCGCACATCATCATTAGTGAATTGATACGCCGTGCGCGCTGGGGGGCTACCACGCGAATGCCACTGGGTTTGTTGATACCATCCGAGGCCAAAAATAGCCCGGCATGGGCCAACTGCTCACAGCTCATGGCGATAGCGCACTGGTGAAAATAGGTGCCTAGCACCTTATCGACATCATGGCGTAGGCGGCCAAAGGCTTTCATAAAGTGCGCCAGTGAGGCGTTGCGGTCGCGGTGGGCCATTTCTGAAGCGGCCACCGCGTGGTCGAAGTAAATGCTGTCGTCATCGGCGATATAGCGCACAAAGCTAAGAATCTCGCCAAGTGTCTCTTTGGGCTCGTGGCCCATCATGATCGCATCGACTACCGCAATGGCCCCGGCATTGATAAACGGGTTACGCGGTTTGCCGCTTTCATGCTCTAGTTGCACGATGGAGTTGAAGGGATCCCCTGAGGGCTCGCGGCCTACTTTTGACCACAGCGAATCACCCACTTGCCCAAGTGCAATGGTCAGCGTAAATACTTTAGAGATACTTTGAATCGAGAAGGGCGTGGTAGCACAACCTGCCGAGTACACTTTGCCATCCACCGTGGCGAGCGAAATGGCAAACTGCTGTGGGTCAACATGGCCAAGCTCGGGAATATAGTCTGCGACCTTACCGCGTTCTTCGGCGTTTGCCATGGCTGCTGCAATGTCATTGATCAAGTCTTGCATGGGCGTATCGTGTACCGTCAATGGAGGCGGGGCATTACCCTAGCGAAAACTGGTGGAAATGTCTGTTAAACATAACGCCTCTTTTAAACATAAACTGTCTGATCACCCGCCGGTGCGCAAGATTCGGGTCGGCAGCTCGCCCGTGAAGGCTTAGGCTGAAAGGAACTAAGCAGCCCCGACCCCGACGGCCAGAGAGATAACCCAATGAATGACTATGAGCGTATCGAAAAAGCCATGGCCTATATGGTGGCTCATGCGGCGGAACAGCCCAATCTGGAAACGGTGGCTGCTCATGTTCATTTGAGTGCCTTCCACTTCCAGCGGCTGTTTTGTCGTTATGCGGGGATTAGTCCCAAACGCTTTTTGCAGGCACTCACCTTAGAGCGCGGTAAGCAGTTGATGCATTCGTCCACTTCTTTGCTGGATATCGCCCATACCCTGGGGCTGAGCGGTGGCTCGCGGCTTTACGACCACTTTGTTCAGTTAGAGGCGGTCACGCCCGGCGAGTATAAGCGCCAGGGTGAAGGAGTGGAGATCGCTTATGGCGTTCACGAAACACCTTTAGGTCGCCTATTCGTCGCGGTAACGCCCCGGGGTATCTGCCGAATGGGGTTTGTCGATACGACTAATTCAGAGGAGTTACTGGCAAGGTTGGCCAAGGAGTGGCCGCGCAGCACCTTTCAACATAACACTGAGTCCACTCGCTATGCGGTGGAAAGGCTGTTTACTGAGCCTGAAGAGGGGGCTACCGCTGTCTCGCTACACGTCACTGGCACCAACTTCCAAATAGCGGTTTGGCGAGCGCTGTTAACGATCCCCGAGGGGCAATTTGCCAGCTATTCCCATATTGCTCAGGCGCTGGGATCACCTAAATCGTCCCGAGCAGTGGGCAATGCAGTGGGCGCTAACCCCATCGCGTTATGGATCCCCTGCCACCGGGTGATTCAACAAAGCGGTGCACTCGGTGGTTACCGCTGGGGATTAGAGAAAAAGCAGATGGTACAAGCCTGGGAGCTGGCGCTGGCTCACACAGATAACACAGCGCACGCCCCCAGTTTAACGACCTAATCAATCAGCCCATTAGCATCATAAAATGGGAAAGGGCCAGGGTAGCGCTCGATAAACCCTTGGTGAGTCACCATGCCGTTAGTTGCCGACCACTGGTGTAGCAGGTAACCGGGGGGCTCTAGCTGAAAGTGGGCGGGGCCGTCTGGGGTGAGATCCAAACTTACCTGATGGGAAACCCCAGGGCAGCTAATCGCCAAAGTGTTAGCAAAGCGGGCCTGGATCGAACGGTGCAGATGCCCGCAAAGCACGCGCTCGACCTGGGCATGTCTGCCAATGACGTCGGCTAGCGCGTCTGGTCGCTTCAGCGGCTGGCGATCCATATGGTCGATGCCACTAACAAAAGGGTGATGATGCACCAAGACCAAGGTTGGTTTCTCGGGTTGTTCTGCCAGGGTGGTGTCTAACCACTGCAGACTTTCATTGCTTAGTTCACCATGAGGCTTGCCGGGTACCGACGAGTCGAGCCCTACAATGCGTACCGGGTAGTCATCCACCACCCATTGCAGATAGTGTTCATGCTGAAACAGGTAACGGTGCTCAGGAAAGGCGGCGCGCAGGTGCTGGCGGTCATCATGATTGCCAGGAATTAAGTACACGGGCAGCGTTAACTCAGCCAGAAGCTGCTTAAAGGTGGCGTATTCGTCAGGGTGGCCAAAATCGACCAAGTCACCGCTAATCAGTACCAGGTCGGGCCGCGGCGCTAGCTGATTGAGCGTGCTGATTGCTTGCCGCAGCGCATTGGCGGTATCTACCTGGCGGTAAGAGAGTTTCCCGCCCGCCTTGATATGCGGATCGCTAATCTGGGCGATAAGGCATTGCTGGGCATGAGGGGCTTTCTGAATGTTTAAACCTTGATCAGCCATTGGCCATCTCCTTGGCATTAACAGGGGCAGTGGGCTTATCTGGATGAAAAAGCACGTTAGAAGCGAGGGACAAACCAATCGCGGTACCGTTTGGCCAGCGCTGGCGAGAGGGTGCCTCAATCTGGAGCGGCGAAGCGCCGCCGGTGTCCACCATCAGGCGCTGGGTCTGGCCCAGGAAAATGCTTTGTACCACTTTCCCCTTTACATCGGCTTGGTCAACGGAAACCACCTGGATATCTTCTGGACGGCAGTAGACAGTGGATACTCCCTGCAAATGGGCAGCGATGAGTTCACCTCCATGGACGACCAATCCTCCATCGGCGCGTGTGCTGATCACCTCCAGGCAGTTAACCGCACCAATAAAATCGGCCACAAAGGCGTTGGCCGGCTGATGATAAATCTCTTGGGGGGTGCCCAACTGCGCAATGCGTCCGGCTTGCATTACCGCGATGTGGTCACCCAAGGCCATCGCCTCATCTTGATCGTGGGTGACGTAGACCGCCGTGGTGCCTAGCTCCCGTAGAAGCTGGCCAATCTCGATGCGTAAGCGGTCGCGCAGTTTCGCGTCTAGAGCTGCCAACGGCTCATCAAACAGCAGTACCTTGGGGCGAACAGCAATCGCACGGGCGAGAGCGACGCGCTGCTTTTGGCCGCCGGAGAGGGCGTCGATGCGCCGATCACCAAAGCCTTGTAAGTCGACCATATGCATGACTTCGTCAAGCCGATGGGCGATCTCGGCACGTGGCAAACGCTGTATTTTCAAGCCGTAGGCAATATTGTCGGCAACGCTCATGTTGGGAAATAGCGCGTAGTTTTGAAACACCATTCCCACGTCGCGCTGCTCAATCGGCAGAGCGGTGACATCACGCTCGCCAAACATTACTTGCCCGCCTTTGTCGGGGCTTTCCAGGCCGCTAATAATGCGCAGGGTGGTGGTTTTACCGCAGCCGGAAGGGCCCAGCAGTACCAGGGTTTCGCCCGCATCGACCTGTAAATCAAGCGGCTGGAGCGCTGTGTTGCCGCCAGCGAAGGTGCGGCTGCATTGGTGTAGCGTAATGCTGACAGATGAACTCATAACGGATTCTCAAATAATAAAACTTAGCGGCGCTGCTCGGTGAGTCGGCCTGCCCACTGAATCGCCACTAGCAAGGGCACCACCATCACCAGAAATATCAGCGTGTAGGCTGAGCCGATTTCAAGGCGCATCGAGGCATAGCTGTCGGCTAAGCCGACCGGTAGCGTTTTGGTTAATGGGGTATGCAGCATCCAGGTAATGTTGAATTCACCGATCGATAGGGTGACCACCATCAGCGCCCCCGCCAAAATACCGCTCATACAGTTGGGGATGACCACCCCGAAAAAGCGTTGCCGAAAACTGGCGCCTAAGCTGGCGGCGGCTTCTTCCAGTTGGGGAAGCTTGGCGGTTTGCATCACGGAGAGCACCGCGCGCACCATAAAGGGCAGGGTAAACAGCACATGGCCAACAAGAATAAATAGCCAGCTGCCACGAAATTCACGGTAGCTGCCATAGGCAAGCAGTAGGGCAAGCGCGGTGGCCAGCCCAGGCACGGCAACTGGTAGCAGTAGGAGTTCTTCAAGCGCATTGGCCCAGCGGCGACGGCTGCGCAGCAGGCCATAGGCGGCGGGTACGCCAATCAGGATAGTGATCAATAAGCAGGCCAGCGCCAGTTTAATTGAGAGCCAGATGGTATCGGCGTAGAGCTGCCACACCTCATCCACCCAGCGCAGGGTCAGGCCACTCTCAAGGCCGACAAAGTAGTTTTCGGTCAGCCCCGCCATGACCGACATGGCGACGGGCACGATCATGAACAGGCACACCAGCAGGGTGAAGCCCAATTGCAGCGTGAAGCGTAGGCGAGATTTCATACCGAGGCTCCCAAGTTGCCGCCAGCCAGCCTGCGGGCAAGACTCAATGCCATCCAGGTGATCACGCCCAATACCACTGAAAGCGCGGCTGCCATGGCGAAGTTAGCGTAGTTGGTGAATTCGCCGTAGATATTGAGCGGTAGAATGCTCAACTGCGTGCCCAGGGTAAACGCCGTACCAAAGGCGCCCATACTGGTGGCAAAGCAGATGGCACCGGTTGAGAGCAGCGCGGGAGCAATGCCGGGTACGATGACGTCTTTGGTGACCTGCCAGGTGTTAGCACCTAACGAGCGAGCTGCCTCTTCAAGGCTTCTATCCAGGTTGTCGCAGGCAGCCATCACAGTGGTGATAACGCGAGGAATGGAGAAGTAAAGGTAACCAATAAATAGCCCGGCCAGTGAGTAGGCGAACATCCAGCGCTCGCCAAACAGCCACAGGCTGGTCTGCGCCAAGGCACCTTGACGCCCTCCCAGCATGATGACCAAAAAGCCCACCACCACGCCTGGGAAAGCCAGCGGAAAGGTGAGGATAGCCACTAGTATGGACTTGCCAAAAAAACGCTGGCGGGCGAGAAAAAATCCGGCAACGCCCGCAATAGCAACCGCTACCAGTGACACTACCAGCGAAAGACCAACGGTGGTCGCCAGGCTGATTAAGTACTGACGGTGGGTAAGAATAGTCAGGTAAGCGCTAATACCGCTGCTTGGATCAGCCTCGGCGCCCATCATGATCAGACGCGAAAAAGGCAGTAGCCAAAAGGCGCAGAAAATCACCAGGGCAGGCAGTAAGGCGAACAACGCGATAAGGCGTTTACGCCGGGCTGGGCCTACCATCGTCGATGGTCGACTTAGGTAAGAAGCAGCCCCGGAGGGCTGCTTGGATGCCGCTGTCATGATTAACGAACCTCCGACAGATACCGCTCAGAGAAGCTACGTTGAGCAGCCGCCATAGCGGGGTAGTCAAGTGCTTCGGCGCGGGCATACTCGCTATCGGGCAGAAAGACTTCGCGTGCTTCAGGGGAAATGGCGCTGGCGCGCACGGGACGTAGATAAGCATCTGCCCATACCGCTTGGCCTTGGTCAGAGAGCACGAAATCAAGCACTTGCTGACCGTTTTCGGGTTTAGGGCCATCTTTTACCAGGCTCATAACATAGGGCACTACCACGCTGCCCTCCTCGGGAATCACAAACTCTACGTTGGCACCATCGCTATGGCGTGCGCGGTAAGCGTTGAAGTCGTAATCGAGAAGAATCGGGATCTCACCAGAAAGTACTCGAGCGTAGCTGGTTTGCTTGGGCACAATCGGGTCGTTGTCGGCGAGCTGATTGAAGTAGTCGATCGCCGGAGTGAAGTCATTAAGATCGCCACCCATGGCTAGGTTGACCGCCACAGCACCGACGTAGCCAACAAAGGCGCTGGCCGGGTCAAGGTAACCCACCATGCCGCGATACTCGGGCTTGAGCAGATCTTCCCAGGAAGTGGGCACCGGCGCGCCATCCAAGGCATCAACGTTGACCATAAAACCGAGGGTGCCAGAGTGAATGGCAAACCAGTTGCCTTCGGGGTCTTTTAGACCTTCAGGAATCTCATCCCAGTGTTCGGGCTGGTAGGGCGTCACTACGTCCTCTTCCATGGCTTGAATGCCGAAGGTCACCCCGTAGTAAACGACATCGGCCACCGGGCTACTGGCTTCGGCAACTAACTGAGCTAATGACTGGCCGGAATTTTTATTGTCCTGCGGCACGCGAATGCCGGTCTCCTGTTCGATCAAACGCAACTGAGTGCCCCAGTCCGCCCACTCAGGCGGGCAGTTGTAGCAGATAGCGTTGTCGCTTGACTGGGCAGTAGCGACCCCTGACGCACTGATAACCGCCGTGGCCAGTAACGCTTGATACAGACGCTTAAGGTTCATGCGTTTAAGACTCATACCAAGTTCCTCTATAAAGTGCTTAACGTGGACTTGCGGGATGTCGGGGTTCCGACACTTTCGCCCTTACGCAGTGCGTGGGGCAGGGGAGCGGGTGTGCATTTTTCTCCCCGAATCATGGCTAGCAAGGTGTGAACCGTCGCGCGCCCGATCTCGGCGCGAGGCTGTTCAATGGTGCAGAGCGATGGATATAGATGCTTGCCC
Source organism: Vreelandella titanicae (assembly GCF_014697095.1). Taxonomy (NCBI): domain Bacteria; kingdom Pseudomonadati; phylum Pseudomonadota; class Gammaproteobacteria; order Oceanospirillales; family Halomonadaceae; genus Vreelandella; species Vreelandella titanicae. The sequence continues at coordinate 3,287,966 of NZ_CP059082.1, forward strand.
AAGGCAATACCATCAAAGCCCATCACGGAAAGTTCGCCAGGCACGCTAAAGCCTGCGCGTTGCAGTTCGCCCATCAGGCTGATGGCAAGCAGGTCATTGGTACAAATCACTGCGCTGAGAGCCTCTGGGCCTTGCAGTGCAGGTATCAGGCTTTTCAGGTCAGCTTGGGTGTGGCGGGTCATCTCAACCAATGAGCGGGCGATCAGGCCTGCCTCGCCCATAGCGTGGCAGTAACCGTCAAAACGCTGTCGAGCGCGGTCTGATTGCAGCAGTGGGCCAGCAACCATGCCAATTCGCTCATGACCCAGGGTGATTAAATGGCGGGTGGCATCAGCGCTGGCAGCGCGGTTATCGACGCCAATAGAGGGAAAACCACTTTTCCCTGGCGGGTTGTAAACTAGTAAGCACGGGGTGGTTTCCAAGCGCAGCGTGTTCAGCACGGCACTGTTATCCGCTTCAGCCACGGTCAGCACCAAGCCATCCACGCGCTGGCGCAGCATCTCCTCAACAATGTCACCCTCGCGGCTGGGTGAGTATTCACTGGTGGTAACGATCAGTGAGTAACCAGCCGCTCTGGCTGCTACTTCCATGGCTTGTAGCTGCTCGGCAAACACTGGGTTATCGAGACTGGGCACCATCACGCCAATCATCTGCGTCGCTTGAGAGCGAAGCTGTTGGGCGATTTTATTAGGCCTAAACGCCAACTGCCGGGCAGCGTTAAAAACGCGTTCTCGGGTAGCTGGGCGTACCAAATCGGGGTTTGAAAAAGCCCGCGCCGCGGTTGCCCGAGAGACTCCTGCGAGTTTGGCCACACTAAGTAAATCTGCCATGGAAATACCTGTTATGAATGCAATGAGATCGATCTCATTTATTAGGTATCAGCCTAGAGATGGCGTATGACGAATTGATGGCAATAAAAAGTATTTTTGATTATTAAGGGTAGCAGCGTGCTTAAGCGGAGATCGAACACATTGCACCGCTTAGCCCCTCCCGCTAAAGTCTCGCTCTTGTTCACCTGGACGAGACTTCTTTATGGCCACACTGATGATTCAAGGCACCACCTCGGATGCGGGTAAAAGCACCGTGGTGGCAGCCCTTTGCCGCGCGCTGGCAAGGCGTGGGGTATCAGTGGCGCCATTTAAACCCCAGAATATGGCGCTGAATAGCGCCGTGACCGAGGATGGCGGCGAGATTGGCCGTTCCACTGCGTTACAGGCCCAAGCCTGCTATTTAGCGCCCCACAGTGATATGAATCCGGTACTGTTAAAGCCAGAAACCGATCGTGGCGCCCAGGTGATTTTACGCGGCAAAGTGCATGGCCATATGGATGCGCTGGATTACCACGCTTTTAAACGCACCGCCAAAGAGAGTGTAATGGCCGCGTGGCATGCGTTAGAAAGCCGCTTTGATGTGATTATTGCCGAAGGCGCGGGCAGCCCGGCTGAAATCAATTTGCGTAAAGGCGATATCGCCAATATGGGATTTGCCGAAGCGGTAGATTGCCCGGTATTACTGGTGGGTGATATTGACCGCGGTGGTGTATTTGCCCAACTGGTAGGTACGCTGGCGCTGTTGAGCGAGAGCGAACAGGCGCGCACCAAGGGTTTTATTATCAACCGCTTTCGAGGTGATATAGCGCTGCTTAAACCGGGGCTTGAATGGTTGGAGGAGCGTACGGGAAAACCCCTATTCGGAACACTGCCTTATCTGCAGGGGCTAGTACTCGATGCTGAAGATAGCATTGGTTTAACCCACGCCGAAAAGGCTAGCCAGACACTTAACGTGATCGTTCCGGCGCTACCGCGCATTAGTAACCATACTGACTTCGATCCGCTGAGGTTGCACCCACAGGTATCGCTGACCTTTGTGGGGCCCGGCCAGCCGATACCCGCCGCCGATGTGGTCATTCTGCCCGGTAGTAAAAGTACCGCGAGCGATTTGGCGTGGTTAAAGCAACAGGGCTGGGATAACGCCATTCAGCGCCACCTGCGCTACGGCGGCAAGGTGTTAGGTATTTGCGGTGGCTTTCAAATGCTGGGCGCATGGGTGGATGACCCTGATGGCCTGGAGGGTAAGCCAGTAAAAGTGGCGGGCTTGGGCTTGTTGCCGCTGACCACCCGAATGGTGGCAGGCAAACAGCTACGCAATGTTCGCGGCGTGACCGTTGCTGAAGGGGTAACCGTCACCGGATATGAAATTCATAACGGCGTAAGTGAAGGGCAGGCGCTTAACGCGCCATTATTTGACATAGAAGGCCGACCAGAAGGCGCCGTCAGTGAGGATGGCCAAATAATCGGTACTTACCTGCACGGGTTATTTGACCACCCGGAGGCCTGCCAAGCCCTACTGAAGCAGTTGGGACTCGTTAATGGAGAGCAGAGCGATTATCAAGCTCACCGAGAACGTGAGCTTGACCGTTTAGCCGATATGCTGGAAGCCCATATCGATATTGAGGCGGTTATTGCTCTGTTTGAAGCTGGCGCTTCGCCATCACCGTGATTTCAATACTGCTTCCGCCGTAGAGGTTAGGGGATTCGGTGCAGGTGCGGGTAGGGTAGCGGCTAGGCTCAAAGTACTCCGCGTAAACAGTGTCCATGTCTTGGATGGCGTGTAGATCCGTGAGGTGGATATCCACCCGCACTATATCCGCTAAGCTGCCGCCTTCCATTTCAAGCATGCGCGAGAGTGCGCGCATCACAAGGCGAGTCTCTTCTTTAACGTCGCCTTTGACTGCGTGGCCGTTGGAGAGATCGTCAACGGTCAGTCCTGAAATAAACACATAGTGATCATCGACTACCATGTGGCTACCGGGGAAGCTTGGTGTGGGCATGGTAGGGTCATTCATAAAGGTGGGCATACTAGCTCCTTCTAGGTGATGTTCACACTTACAATTCTTTTCGACAGATTGTTAACAGTAGTGTTCAGTATCAGTAAAAATGAATAGAGGACGCGTGAGGCATGTCGCGCTGTCAAAACGGTGATAATTACTCTAGGCTTGCGGCTTTTTAGTCGGTGAGGATGATTCATATGAAGGTCGTACACGTTAACGCAGAGGCCCAGCGCAACGCCTGTCTGGCGCGACTATGCGCTGAGGTATACGGGCAACAGGCTGGTCTAACGCCGCTGGTTGTGTTCACCGGCACCTGCAGTGTGTTATTCCCTCAGGAAGCCGCGCGACTGTTTGCTGTCGTTGACGGCCAGGGTAAACCCCAAGCGCTAGCGCTGCTAGTGCTGGACGAAGAAGGCGAGGGTATGACGGTGACCCACGCCTGCGCACTTGACCAGACAGATGCCCAGCAGCGTTTGATCAGCGAGCTTACTCTGAAAGCGCCGCTACGGGTCGAAGTGGATAACGCCGAACGAGAAGCGTTCTATCAAAAAAGTGGCATTAAGCGCTGGTTCGGCGGGGTGGATGGAAAGCGTATTGGCTTGGGCGCTCGCCACCCTGCCAAGAGTATTCGCGAATTAGCGCCTACCCTAGTGTTGGATGAAGCGCTTATCCTGCGTCGCTTTAAACATGACCCTAAGGCGTTTGAAACGGCCAAACAGGCATTTTTGAAGGGCTTAAACGATTTCCCGCAGTCGCTTTAATAGCCCTTAGGAAACGCTGCGTTCCAGTTTGTGCAATCAAGTTGCACGTTGTTGCCATGTTATTTACGTGTTGCCCCGATAAAATAAGCATCACGACTAGCTTATTAAAAGAAGGGAGAAGCTGCATGGCATTACCGATAATGGATAACAGTCAACGTTACGGTGCGATTAGCCGCTTGTTGCATTGGGGGATGGCGCTACTGTTTGCTTGGCAGTTTACGAGTGCCACGGCGCACTGGCTTTTTCCGGACACACCCTTTGAAGAGTTCTTCTGGGGAACCCATTACCCAGTGGGTGTATTGCTACTGACCTTAGTCGTACTGAGAGCGATATGGGCGTTGGCCAATGCATCGCGCCGTCCGCCATCGGTGAGCGTTATGGCAAAGTTGGGCCATCTTGTTCTCTACGGCTTGATGATGGTGATTCCGACGATTGCGCTTATTCGCCAGTACGGTTCGGGCCGCTCGCTTGAGGTGTTTGGCTTTACGCTGATGTCAGGTTTTGAAGGCGAGGAAATCACCTGGATGACAGATCTGGGCGGTTTGCTCCACGGTGAGCTAGGCTGGACATTGTTAGCGTTGATCGTAGGGCACATCGTGATGGCCATTTTGCATCGCAAGCTGACTCACCACGACGTGCTGACGCGCATGGCCAGATAATCAGACTACTTCTTTGCTAGCTCGCGCATGGCGGTTTCCAAACCCTCCATGGTCATGGGGTACATGCGGTCATCAATGATCTCGCGGATTAGTTGAGTAGAGTAGGTGTACTCCCATGCCCGGGGTGGCATCGGGTTAAGCCACGCCAGGCGGGGAAACGTTTCGCATAAACGCTTCAGCCACACGCCGCCCGCTTCGTCGTTAAAGTGCTCTACGCTACCGCCGGGGTGGGTGACCTCATAGGGCGACATGGCCGCGTCACCGACAATCACGACCTGGTAATCCGCACTGTAGGTGTGCAAAACATCCATGGTCGGGATCCGCTCGTTACCCCGACGCATATTGTTTCGCCAAACCCCTTCGTAAAGGCAGTTATGAAAGTAGTAGTGCTCAAGATGCTTGAACTCTGAACGGGCGGCAGAGAACAGTTCTTCGCAGACGCGAATATGATCATCCATCGAGCCGCCCACATCCAAAAATAGCAGCACTTTAACGGCGTTATGGCGCTCCGGGCGCATCTGAACGTTGAGTAGCCCGGCGTCCTTGGCAGTTTCGCGAATAGTGCTATCCACGTCAAACTCATCTAGCGCCCCTTGGCGGGCAAACTTGCGCAGGCGACGCAGCGCCATTTTGATATTGCGCGTGCCTAATTCCAGAGAATCATCGTAATCGCGGAAGCGTCGCTCGTCCCAGACCTTGGTGGCGCGGCGGTGGCGGGAGCCATCCTGACCAATGCGAATGCCTTCCGGGTTGTAGCCGTAGGCGCCAAAGGGGCTGGTGCCGCCGGTGCCGATCCATTTATTGCCGCCCGCGTGGCGCTCTTTTTGCTCCTCCAGGCGTTTTTTGAACGTCTCAATGAGTTCTTCGAGGCCGCCCAGGGATTCGATCTTGGCTTTCTCTTCATCCGTTAGCTGCTTCTCAAATTCCCGGCGTAGCCAGTCATCGGGGATCAGCGCTTCAATGGCGGCGTCCATGTCCTCCAGGCCTTTAAACCAGGCGGCAAAGGCACGATCAAAGCGGTCAAAGTGGCGTTCGTCTTTGACCATCACCGTGCGGGCCACTTGATAGAAGGCTTCCATATCGGCGAACACCACACCGCGTTCCACCACGGCGTGAAGATCCAGCAGCTCACGTAGCGATACCGGAACGCCCGCACGCTTTAGTGTTTCGAATAGGCCAATAAACATGGCTTAGCGGCCTGTGCCTTTTTGGCGACGGATCATAAACGCCAGGCGTTCCAGCAGTTGGGTGTCCTGCTCGTTTTTGACCAAGGCGCCGGCCATGGGTGGAAGTGCTTTGGACGGATCGCGGTTGTAGAGCGCCTCTTGAGCAATATTGTCAGCCATCAGTAGCTTGAGCCAGTCGACTAGTTCAGATGTGGAAGGCTTTTTCTTGAGGCCTGGCGCTTTACGTAGCTCGAAAAATACCTCTAAGGCCTCGCTGACCAGCTTGGGGGCGATATCCGGGAAGTGCACATCGACAATCGCCTGCATGGTCTCGCGGTCAGGGAACTCAATGTAGTGGAAAAAGCAGCGGCGTAGGAACGCGTCTGGCAGCTCTTTTTCATTATTCGAGGTAATAACAATAATCGGGCGCTGTTCGGCGCGAATGGTTTCGCCGGTTTCGTAAACGTGGAATTCCATACGATCCAGCTCTTGAAGGAGGTCGTTGGGGAATTCGATATCGGCCTTGTCGATCTCGTCGATCAGTAGCACCACCCGTTGATTGGCGGTAAAGGCTTCCCACAGCTTGCCGGGTTTGATGTAGTTGGCGACGTTTTCCACGCCTTCAACGCCTAGCTGAGAATCCCGCAGGCGGCTGACTGCATCGTACTCGTATAAGCCCTGGGCCGCCTTGGTGCTGGATTTGATATGCCAGGTAATCAACTGAGTATCGAGAGATTCAGCCAGCTCTTCAGCCAGCAGGGTTTTGCCGGTACCCGGCTCGCCTTTGATCAACAGCGGCCGCTCGAGCACCACGGCAGCATTCACCGCCTGCTTAAGCGCATCGGTTGCGATATAGGAAGAAGTGGAGTCAAACGCCATGGGAGGGCCTCGGCTTGTCGAAAGCGGGTTTATAAAAGGATAAACGGATTCAAACAAGTGTACGTGAGGGTCACCCTCAAGGCCAAGAGGTAGTGATGACTTGCGAAAGACCCTCGCTTCAACCTGCCCTCGCACCGTGTTCTCAAGATATGTTGCAGTTATTTCCCAATCAAAAGCTTTGAAGTAGCTTTTTATCACCCCTGCCAATTCGGCGGCACTATGCCTTGGCGCTGCATTTGCCGGTATATCGTGGGCCTTGAAACCCCGAGAGCGCGAGCCACGGCGCTAATGTTCCAGTGCTGCTCCTTGAGCATTTCCAGCAATGTGTGATCGCTGTCGCTACCAGCGTCTGCAGGCAGGGGAGTTGCTTGCCGAGTGATGCGTTGACTTAGGCACTGCTCAGGTAAGTCATGAACGGTGATTTCTTCGTTTTCTGAGGTGGCCAGTGCAAAGGCCAGCGCATTCTTTAGCTGACGGATATTACCGGGCCAGGCGTAAGCTAGTAGGGCGCTAATGGCATCGGCCCGCAGGCGCGGTGATTGGCTGGAGGCTCGCTCCTGGATGATGTCATCAAATACGCGGCGGATAACGTAGAGCTTATCGGCGCGGTCGCGTAGCGCGGGCAGGCGCAGTTGAGCCCCGTTAAGGCGGTAATAGAGGTCTTCGCGGAACTCACCCTGCTGGATCATCGAATCGATATTGCGATGAGTGGCGGTAATCACCCGAATATCAACCTTTTCAGGCTTATTGGCCCCAAGAGGCATCACTTCTCGCTCGGCCAGTACGCGCAGTAGGCGGGTTTGCAGGGCCAGCGGCATATCGCCGATTTCATCTAAAAACAGTGTGCCGCCGTGGGCTTGGGGAATCAGCCCGCGCATGCCTTTGGCGCGCCCGCCGGTAAAGGCGCCGGGCTCGTAACCAAACAGCTCGCTTTCGATCAGCGCTTCGGGAATGGCGGCACAGTTTACTGCGATAAAGGGGCCTTTAGATCGGTTGCCGCTGTCATGCAGAGCACGGGCAACGACCTCTTTGCCGGTGCCGGTTTCTCCGCTAATCAGCACATTGACGCTGGCTTCGTTGCGCAACCGTTCAGCCAGTTTCTGCACTTTGCGCATGGCGGGGTCGTCGGCGCCGAGGCGTACCAGTGGTTCCGGCAGGCTGGAGGCGAGAGGTTGTGCTTGCTGAGCAGGGCGCGGGCGGCGTGGCTCCAGCAGGCTAATAAAGTAGATCGTGTTATCGACCCTGGCGCGAAAAGCACGCAGTTGATCGTCGGTGGCGCTATTAATGCTGAGTACATCGGCGATCTCGCACTCGAATAGCTCCCCCAGCATTGGGGTGTGATGGGCTGACCAGGGTGGCCAACGGCGCTGGTGTTCACTTATCAGATCACGACCCACTGCGTTGGCAGCAATCACTTGCCCGTTCTCTTCAATGGCGATGAGTCCGCGCCCGTTTACATGCACGAACTCTCGCGAGGTATCCAGCCGCACCATCAGGCAGTCACGGTAGCGCTGGAGAAAATAGGCGTCCTCAATCATGCGTGCGTAGAGCGTTACCAGCGAGAGGCTGAAATTTTGACTCTCATGCTGGGTAGGCGATTGCAGCGCGGAGATATCCAGCACGGCCATGACGTTGCCTTGTGGGTCGGCGATGGGGGCGGCAGTACAGGTAAGCGAAATATGCGAGGCGTCGAAGTGCTCCTGGCGGTGGCAGATAATCGCCTGGCGATCATGCAGGCAGGTGCCTACGGCACAGGTGCCCGCAAAGCGTTCGTCCCAGTCAGCACCGAGATAAAGGCCTGCTTTGCGCAGTTGCTGGTCTTGGTTGGGATCGCCACGAAACTCAACGGTTATCCCGCGGTGGTCGGTGAGCAGTAGCACGTAGCCGAGTTGCGCAATTTGCTGATAAAGCTGGTCAACCCCGGCTCTTGCCACATGCAGGAGTTCATCCACGGATTCCCGGTGCTCAATCAGGATTTGCTGGGGCACTACCCGGGCTGGGCGTGGCTGGGTGGGATCGAGCTGGTACTCGTTTAGGCAGCGCAGCCAGGAACGCCGAATGGTTTGCTGGGCCGGTAGCTGCGGAACTTCCAGGCCTTCGCCGAGCTGGAAAATATGCTCAATATGCTGGCGCTGGACGGATTGCAGCCGTGCAGGCAGAGGCGATTGAGTAGGCATGGCGTAGTTCACCGTAGGGATTGTTATTGTCCTTCCAGCCTATGCGCTCTGGCGTGGGTGTCAACGCAGTGCTATTACGCCGTTAGTCGTGCGTTACACCTGTAACACCTAGCTGTAAACAGTGTGACAGGTGTCCACCTCCTCACTACGTCTTATCGCCGCTTCGTTTTATTAAATAACGTTATCTTTCAGTTGGTTGTAGTGGCTTTGTGTGTTTTGGCACGGCGGATGCTTGGAGTTGGGTGTCTCACAAGCAATTCAACAATAACAAACGATGGAGTTCTCGCTATGTCACAGACACCGACACAAACACATCAAACCGCCACGGCGACTGTCCAAGGGTGGCTGAGTGATTTTGATAAAGCGCTGCAAGCCCAGGATATTCAGCGTGTTTTGTCGCTATTTAATGAGGAGTGCTACTGGCGCGACTTTGTAACCTTTACCTGGAATTTAAAAACCTGTGAGGGAAAAGATGCTATTCAGGCCTTGCTCAATGCCACCCTGGAGAACACACGTCCTTCGAACTGGCAGCTAGAAGGCGAAGCTACCCAAAACGGCGATATCAGTGAGGCGTGGTTTACCTTTGAGACCGCGGTCGCCAGCGGTAAAGGCTATCTGCGTCTTAAAGAGGGCAAATGCTGGACGCTGTTAACCACCATGCAGGCATTGCACGACTTCCCCGAGCCGCGTAATCACAACCGCCCAAAAGGAGCTGAGCACGGGGCCAACAAACAGCGTGAAACCTGGTTAGAGTCACGGGAGCGCGAAGAGGCAGAGCTTGGCTACACCCAACAGCCTTACTGCGTGATCATCGGCGGAGGCCAAGGTGGGATTGGCCTTGGGGCGCGGCTGAAGCAGATGGACGTGCCGACCATCATCATAGAGCGCAACGAGCGAGCCGGTGACTCCTGGCGCAAGCGCTATAAATCCCTCTGCCTGCATGATCCAGTCTGGTACGACCACCTTCCCTATATTCCTTTCCCTGAAAACTGGCCGGTGTTTGCCCCCAAAGACAAGGTGGGCGATTGGCTGGAGATGTACACAAAAGTGATGGAGCTCAATTATTGGAGTTCCACTGAGTGTCAGAATGCACGTTATGACGAAGCCGCAGGCGAGTGGGTGGTTAACGTTAAGCGCAACGGCGAAGAGATCACGCTACGCCCGAAGCAACTGGTGATGGCCACCGGGATGTCGGGTATGCCCAATGTGCCGACATTTCCCGGCGCAGAGAGCTTCGCTGGTGAGCAGCAGCACTCCAGCCAACACCCAGGGCCAGATGCTTATGCGGGTAAAAAGTGTGTGATTGTGGGTTCGAATAACTCTGCTCACGATATTGCCGCGGCACTCTGGGAGCACGACGCCGATGTGACCATGCTGCAGCGTTCATCCACCCATATTGTGAAGTCGGACTCTTTGATGGAGGAAGTGCTGGGGCCGCTCTACTCCGAAGAGGCGGTGGCCAATGGCTTAACCCACGACAAGGCTGATCTGATTTTTGCCTCGATCCCCTACAAGGTGCTGCCGGACTTTCAGCGCCCGGCGTTTGAGGCAATCAAACAGCGCGACGCCGAGTTTTATCAGAAGCTGGAAGACGCGGGCTTTCTGCTCGATTTCGGTGACGATGACTCGGGGCTGTTTTTGAAGTATCTACGCCGGGGCTCAGGTTATTACATCGACGTAGGCGCCTGCGACTTGGTGGCTAACGGTGATATCAAGTTGCGAAGCGGTGTGGGCATTGAGCGCATTAACCCCCACTCCATCACACTTACCGATGGCAGTGAGCTAGAGGCAGATTTGATCGTCTACGCCACCGGCTATGGCTCCATGAATGGCTGGGCGGCGCGGCTTATCTCTCAGGAAGTGGCGGATAAAGTCGGCAAGTGCTGGGGCCTGGGCTCTGACACCACCAAAGACCCCGGCCCTTGGGAGGGCGAACTGCGTAATATGTGGAAACCCACCCAGCAAGAGGCGCTGTGGTTCCACGGCGGCAACCTGCACCAGTCGCGGCACTACTCACACTATTTAGCGCTGCAGTTAAAGGCACGCATGGAGGGGCTGGAAACGCCTGTCTATGGGCTGCAGCCGGTTCATCATACGTCTTAACAGGAAGGGTAACCCATGAGTCAGTCAAGCATGCAGGCAGCGGTTTGGTACGCAGCAAAAGATTTACGCGTTGAGCAAGTTTCGGTTCCCTCTATCAGCGACCCCCATGAAGTGAAAGTGAAAGTGGCTGCCTGTGGTATTTGCGGCAGTGACTTACACGAGTATGCTGCCGGGCCGATTTTTATTCCGGTGGGCAAGCCGCACCCCATTAGCGGCGAACAGGCGCCGATCATTATGGGCCATGAGTTCGCTGGGGAAGTGGTAGAGGTCGGCGAGAAAGTCACGCGGGTGAAGGTAGGCGACCGCGTGGCGATTGAGCCGATCCTTTCCCCCAACAAGGATGGCGCTTATCAGATGGAGCGCTACAACCTCACGCCCTTGCTGGGCTTTCACGGCCTTTCGGGCGGTGGCGGCGGCTTTTCCGAGTTCACCGTGATGGGGGAACATATGGTGCACAAGCTGCCAGATGACCTCAGCTTCGAGCAGGGTGCACTGGTAGAGCCCGCGGCGGTAGCGCTGCATGCGGTGCGCCAAAGCTGCCTGAAAGCCGGGGATAGCGCGGTAGTATTTGGCGCTGGACCAATCGGTTTGATGACTATTGAGGCTCTTAAGGCCGCAGGAGCTGCGCAGATTTATGCAGTGGAAGTGGCACCATCTCGTAAGGCCAAAGCTGAAGCGCTAGGGGCCACTGTGGTTGATCCGCAACAGGAGGATCCAGTGGCGAAATTACAAGCCTTGAGCGGTGGCGGGGTAGACGTGGCGTTTGAAGTCACCGGCATTCCTGACGTGCTGAATCAGGCGTTGCACAGCACCCACGAAGGGGGCGAAGTGGTGGTGGTGAGTATCTGGGAAGGCGAGGCCAGCTTCCAGCCTAACGACCTAGTCATCAAAGAGCGCACCATGAAGGGCATTATTGCCTATCGCCATGTGTACCCAGCGGTAATGGCACTGATGCAGCGGGGCTACTTCCGCGCCGAGGACATGGTGACTCAGCGCATTCCACTGGCGGATATCGTGGAGGAGGGCTTTGAGGCGCTTCTAAACGACAAAGCTCAAGTGAAAATCATCGTGACACCCAACCACTAATCTGAGGATTCCGAAGCGTAAACAAACGCATATGATGCTTTGTGATGCAAAAAGGCCTCAAAGTGCGCAATGCTGGTGCATTTTGTTTGCTGCAGTGCGTCGGAGGTTGATGTCAGTGAAGTGATTTTTTATTAACTATATGATTTTTAATGATATTTAAAAAAGTGGCACGCAGATCGCAATGTATATGGCAAAGGATGAGTGAATAGAGAGGCGTAATTAACTATCTGGCTTCTTTTCCTTCTTCATCCACGTTGCTACCGGCTGGTAGCAACAAACCGAGTGAGCTGGCGTGCTCCACCTGGTCCCCTTCGGGGGACTTTTTTTTTGTGCCTGGATTTTATGCCTGAGTTTTATGCCAGAACTTTACGCATAGGAAAAACTATCAGGGTGCAGTTTCTTATAACAATATTTTACAAGCAATTTGGAAACAGTGTTCGTATACTATACCCTGTACAGGTAAGTTGGATAGCAAGTACCGCAATCCCCAAGCGCAAGGAACTGCGCGCTGCATAGAGGATGACCCTTATGAGTAATATGAAACTGATTTCTGCTGCTGTAATCACTGCCGGTTTCGCACTGGCAAGCCAAGCGGCTCTCGCTTATAACGCTGGCGATGTATTCGTTCGTGGTGGTGTTGCCCAAACGGATACGGGGTCAGGTAATGGCAATCTGAATGGTGATTCACTGAACGTGCAGAGCGCTCGCGGCTTCACTTTTGGTGCTGGTTACCTGTTTACTGATAAGGTTGGCGTTGAACTCAACAGCTCTGAGAAGTTCGAGCACGATCTGAACACCTCTGCCTTAGGCGATGTGGGTAGTGTTGATCGTCTACCTGTTAATCTACTCGTGAATTACTACCCGATGGGTGGCCTGGATTCACGTGTACAGCCTTACGTTGGTGCTGGCCTTAACTACACACGCTTCTCTGGTGAGCCGAGTGGTGTGAATGTTGATGAAAGCTACGGCGCGATCGGCCAAGTAGGGGTTGATCTGGCTGTGACTGATAATATTATGCTCAATGGTTACGCAAGCTACGCTGACGTGAACGCAGATATCAACGTCGGTGGTGAAGTTGACATCGAACCCGTCACCATTGGCGGTGGTGTTACTTACCGCTTCTAAGTTTTACTAGACATTAGCTTTACTGGATTTTAGCTTTGCCTAGGTTTTAGCTTTGTTAAGTCTTCTGAAATATCACTACGCCCGGCCTTGAGCCGGGCGTAGTGCGTTGTAGAGAGTCGATTAGCAAGACGTTAAAAAGGGCTTATGGTGTTAAGTTATCAAAGCCGCTCTCTGTCACTGCTACGTTATCTTCGATACGAATACCGCCACAGGATGAGAGTTGGTCGACCAACGGCCAGTTAATGGGCAGTGAGGTGTTGCGCAACGGGTCGAGCAGCATGGCGATAAAATAGAGCCCGGGTTCAATGGTAACGACCATGCCAGGGCGCAGCATGCGCGTCAGCCGTAGCGCTGGGTGCTGCTCTGGCGCAGGGGCGGGCGTGCCATCCGGGTGGCGTAACCCGGCCACATCATGCACTTGAAGGCCCAGCGAGTGCCCCAGTCCATGAGGGCAGAATGCCCGCGTAACGCCCTCGGCAACCGCTTGTTCTGCGGTGCCTTTAAACAGATCATTAGCCACCAATATTTCACCCAGGTGGTGATGCATCTGCTCGTGCAGTGCTAAAAAGTTAACGCCAGGGGCTACGCCTTTGACTAACTCATCTTTCAGCCCATGCATGGCGGTGACCAGTTCGCCAAACGCGACGGGGGCATCGGGGCCAGCGTATGTGCGGGTAATATCGGCGCAGTAACCTCGAAAGCGGCGACCCGCATCCACTAGCAAGCTATAGCGCTGTTTAGGCGCGTTAAGGTCGTAGTGTTGATAATGCAGCACGCCAGCATGCTCATTTAAACCAATAATATTTTGGTAGGGCACGTTTGATTCGCGCTGGCGACTCGCTGCTAAGTACGCCAGCTGAATATCCAGCTCACCGGCGGCGCCGATAAAGGCGGCCTGGGATGCCTGATGGCCCGCTATCGCTAAACGGTTGGCTTCACGGAGACAGGCAATCTCATAGGGCGTTTTAAACAGCCGTAATTCATCAAGGGCATGCACTATGCGTTCAGGGTGATGTTCAGCTTTTAGCGCCTGTTGGATGCTGATGGGAAGACGCTCGATATCTCCAATAACGACGGCATTTCCCGAAAGCGATGGGGAGACTTTCTCGCTGCATAAGTGGATATCAAACGTCTCTACCCAGGGCTCATCGGGTAGCTGAGTGGGCAAGTGCCAAAAGTCTGCGGGCGCATACAAGTAGAGCTGGGGGCGCTCTCCCGGCTGAATAATCAGCCAGCTATGCTGCACATCGGCTAAACCCACCCAGTGCATAAAATGCCCGTAAGCCTGAAAAGGAGGAGCGTGGTCATCTGCAAAATGGTCGCTGGCATGGCCACTGTAAATTGCCAGGCTATCGAGCCCGTGGTCGGTCAAAATATCCGAATAAGCACGCTGTAGGTGCGCTATATGCTCGCGTTGCAGGTTAAATAGGGTGGTTGACATACAAAGCTGTGCCCTCTCTTAAGTAAGGTTTCTCAAATGGGGGTCATACACGGGGCGGCGCAAGTTCGCTCCACAGGCTATCCAGCTCAGCGTGGCGATGATTTTGATGACGGTATAGCCGTAGCTCCATGGGCACATCCCAGCGACTATCGCCCGCTCTTACCAGCGTGCCTTGAGCAAGCTCTGCCGCGACGTTGCGTTCAGGCAGCCAACTCATGCCGTAGCCAAGTAGCACCAGCTCTTTAATACCGGCCGCGTAGAGATTTTCACTCTGTGCAGTTAAATAGGTGGTTTGGGGGAGCCTGGCTAGGTGTGCTTTAACCGCAGACCCCAACAACCCACGCTTGGGGTAGGCAAGCCAAGGCAGCGGTTGATGGCGCGAGCCAGGCAGCAGTGCGTGAGGTTCTCCCTCTGGGTTTAACCCAGTCACTGGAATCAGCCGTTCATGCCCAATCACACGATAATTGCAGGCGCTGGTGTCGATCTCCAGGTCGCAGCGCCCAATTGGCCAGTAACAGATAGCCAGGTCGCACTCGGCACGCGCTAAGGCTTGAAAGTAGTCATTGGCCACCCAGCCGGTCGCCCGCAAATACGGCTGTACGCGATCTTGCCACCCCGTAGACGCCAACCATTCCGGTAAAAAATGCGGCAATAGGCTCTGCGGTGCTGCGACCATAATGCGCCGCTGCTGGCCAGCGTTAATTTCGCGCACCCGGTCACGGGTCAGCCGCACCCGGTCGGTCACCTGTTCGCACAGGGTCAAAAACTCCTCCCCGGCCGGGGTGAGTGAGAGCGGCAGCGTTTGACGATTAATCAGCGTTACGCCCATCTCCTCCTCAAGCAGTTTAATCCGCCGGGAGAAGGTGGGTTGCGTAACGTTTTGATCATCTGCTGCGCGTGAGAAGTGCCGCGTTCTGGCCAGGGCGATAAAATCTTCTAGCCAGCGAATTTCCATGCTCTACCTCTCAGCGCCTGGGGTCGCTGTATCGAATACGACGCCCGCTTCATAGGCGTCCCTCCTCAACAGCGTGGCACGCCACTCGGGTTCCGTCATCCTGTGTTTGCAGCAAGGGGATCTCTTGCTTACAGCGCGCATTGGCATGGGGGCAGCGGCCATGAAACACGCAGCCGCTAGGCAGGTTAACTGGGGTCGGCACTTCGCCGGTGAGACGAATATGCTGGGGCCGGTCATCCTTCAAGCGTGGAATGGCCGAGAGCAGCGCCTGGGTATAGGGGTGGCGCGGCTTATCGAACAGTGTCGCGGTGGTGGCAACTTCACACACCGTGCCTAAGTACATCACCGCCACGCGGGTGCCAAAGTGCTCCACGACGGCTAGGTCGTGGGTAATGAACAGGTAGGTCAGATTGCGCTCTTGCTGGGCTTCCATCAGCAGGTTGAGCACCTGGGCTTGAATCGAGACGTCCAGTGCGGAGATAGGCTCGTCGGCAACGATGAACTCAGGGTCAACGGCCAGGGCGCGGGCAATGGCAATACGCTGCCGCTGGCCGCCGGAGAACTCGTGGCCAAAGCGTTTGCCCCAGTCCGGGTCAATGCCCACTGAGCGCATCACTTCCTCTACCTTGTCGAGAATTTGCGGTCGCTTCCAATCAGGGTGGTGCAGGCGTAGCGGTTCTTCCAGGGTTTGCTGAATAGTCATGCGCGGGTTGAGCGACGCATAAGGGTTCTGGAAGATCATCTGCATCCGCTTGCGATACGGCAGCAGTTGGCGCGAGCTTAAGTTATCGATGCGGTTGCCGTCGTAGCGAATCTCACCCTCTGTGGGGGTCAGCAGCCCCATGACAGTTCGCGCCACGGTGGACTTACCGCAGCCCGACTCACCGACCACGCACAGCGCTTCACCGCGTTTGATATCCAGATTCACACCATTAATGGCGTGAACGTGCTCTTGGTGGCGAACCAGCTTACCGCCCTTAAAGCGCAGCTGATCGAGAAAATCCCCAGAGAGCGAGAAGCGCTTTTTTAGATCGCGAATCTGCAGTAGCGAATCAGCGCTCTGTTCGTTCTGACGTGGAGTAGGAGTATGGCTGTCCGTTATAGCCTCAGCGTGCGCACTCATGAGGTTTCCTCTTTCAAACGGCGATCTTCGAGCATTTCAGCGACCATATGACACGCCACACGGCAATTGCCGGATTCGACAAATTCAGGCACCTGCTGGGTGCAGGCGGGGCGGGGCTGGCCATCGGCACGATTGATAAAATCGCAGCGCGGATGAAACGCGCAGCCGCTGGGCAGGTTAGAGAGTGACGGCATGCTGCCGCGAATCTGATTGAGCTTTTCACCCGGCGTTGCCATCTGAGGCAGGGCGTTGATTAACCCCTGAGTGTAAGGGTGCTGCGGGTCGTTGATAATCTCCCGTGTTGGCCCTTGCTCAATGACTCGGCCAGCGTACATGACCAGCATGCGCTGGGTGACCTGGCTGACCACGCCCAGGTCGTGGGTGATCAGAATAAGCCCCACATTGTGCTGCTCGCAGAGGTCAAGCAGCAGCGCCATGATCTCGGCCTGAATGGTCACATCAAGCGCCGTAGTAGGCTCGTCGGCAATGATAATGTCCGGGTCGAGGAGCAGCGCAATGGCAATAATAATCCGCTGACGCATACCACCTGAAAGCTCGTGAGGGTACTGATCCAGGCGCGTTTCCGGCGAAGGGATTTGCACCTGTTGGAGTTTGTCCAGGGCGATCGCACGGGCTTCTTTGGAAGAGATGCGCCGGTGGGCTTTTAAGCACTCGACCATCTGCTCGCCAATGGAGAGCACCGGATTAAGCGTCATCATTGGGTCTTGGAAGATCATCGAAACGCGGTTGCCGCGTACTTTACGCAGGCCACGCTCAGACATGCGGTTAAGCACCTGACCGTCAAACGTCACCGTACCGCCGGCGATAAAGCCTGGTTTGGCGATCAAGTTGAGCAGCGAAAACGCGGCAACCGATTTGCCTGCGCCGGACTCACCGACAATACCCAGGCGCTCACCGCGCTCAAGGCTGAAACAGATATCGCGCAGGGCGTGCACTTCACCCTGGCGCAGCGCAAAGCGTACATCGAGGTTGTTGACTTCAAGTAGTGCCATGGTGTCCTCAGCCTTTGTAGAGTCGTGGGTTCATGACATCACGCAGCCAATCGCCTAGTAGATTGATCGACAGCACCAGTACCACCAGAACTGCACCCGGGATCAAGGTGATCCACCAGGAGCCGGACTGGATGTAGTCAAAGCCCGATTTGATCAGTGAGCCAAGCGAGGGGTGGGTCTCTGGCATCCCCAGTCCCAGAAACGACAGCGCCGCTTCAGAGATAATCGCGTTGGCGATCTGCACGGTAGAGATAACGAATATCGGTGACATGGTGTTGGGCAGCACGTGGCGGAACATAATCCGTTTGCTGCGTAGGCCCATCACGCGGGCGGCATCAACGTACTCTTTGTTTTTCTCTGCCAACACTGAGGCGCGCACGGTACGGGCATACTGGGGCCATTCGGCCAGGCCGATAATCAGGATCAGCATCATCACCGCGTACTGGCTATAGAAGGCGCTACCCATGGTCGCTTTGACCAAAGCGCCCACCACGATAGCGACCATAAGTGTCGAGAATGACAGCTGAATGTCTGCCAGGCGCATCAAAATCGTATCGACACGGCCGCCCAGGTAGCCCGCCATTAGGCCGAAGGTGACCCCTAGCAGCGCCTGCAAAATAACCGCACCGAAACCAATCAGCAGCGATACGCGGGTGCCATATAGCACAATCGACCATAAGTCGCGCCCCTGGGCATCGGTACCTAGCGCGTAACGCTCATCTGCACCGTCAATCCAGAAGGGCGGCAGTTCAGATGACATAATGTCTATCTGGGATAGGTCGTAAGGGTTCGTGGGCGCCAGCAGCGGTGAGGCAAAGGCGGCGATAACCATGCAGATAAACACAGCCAGGCAGAGCTGGGCGGTGCGGTCACGCTTGAAGCTGTACCATATATAGGAGTCGCGCAGGCGTTCCCAGCGGCTGGGTGAGGCGCTCGCTGGGGAGGAATTGTTGGTGGTGCTCATGCGGGCTTCCCAGTCAGTTTAACGGTGGGGTTCACCATGCCGTAGATGAGATCCACGATGGTGTTAGTGACGACAAAGATCACGCCGACGATCATCAGGTAGGTCACAATCAGCGGTATATCGGCGCGGTTGATCGCATCCAAAAACATCAAACCCATGCCGGGCCATTGGAAAACGGTCTCGGTCAAAATGGTGTAGGCCACCATGGTGCCGATCTGTACGCCGCCCACGGTAATCACTGGTAGCATGGTGTTTTTAAGGGCGTGAACGAAATACACCCGGCGCATAGAGATGCCTTTAGCGCGGGCATACTTGACGTACTCCGACTGCAGGACTTCCATCATTTCGGCGCGAATCAGACGGATAAACAGCGGTAGCATAATGGAGGCCAGTGAAACCGCCGGCAGCACTAGATGCTGTAAACCGTTCCAAGTTGCCAGGTTGGTGTCCCAGTTGCCCACCACGTTAACGAGATCATAACCACGGCCGAAGGAGGGCATATTGCCTTCGGTGGAGAAGAAGTCATTCAGCCATGCGCCCCAGCCGGTACTTTCGGGGAACAGTGTGACAGTGACGCCGATGGCGAAGATTTGAATCAGTACGATCGCGGTCAAGAACACTGGAATTGAGATACCGATAATCGATATACCCATAAACAGGCGTGAAATCGGTGAGCGCGGTTTGATGGCGCTATATACCCCAATGGGTACCGAAAGCAGCACAATAATCAGCGTCGCGGCAAATACCAGCTCCAGGGTGGCGGGTAAGTGGCGAGCAATTACTTCTAACGCCGGTTCGCGATAAAAGTACGAGTAGCCGAAATCGCCTTGAACGGCGTTTTTAGCAAAACGAGCGTACTGCACCAGGAAGGGGTCATTGAGGCCAAAGCGCTCGCGAATCTCTTCACGCTCGCTCTCAGGCACTGACTGGCCAACCATCTGCTGTATGGGGTCACCCAGGTTATCCTGAATGGCGAAGGCCAGCACGCTGATGACAAACATCACCAAAATCGCGTGCATCAGCCGCTTGATTAAAAAGGCAATCATGGCGTACGCCACCTATATGAGGGGTTCATCAAAGGGAGTAGGGGCATGTTATGCAGAGTTCTCACAGACGCGAACTGCCAGCTAAAAGGCTTCGCCCCCTAAACGCTTAGGGAGCGAAGCATCCTTGCGGTTTACTTGTTGGCTGTTAACGCTGTAGTGACTCTTTTCTAGGCATTTAATCAATCAGCGCTGTGAGCGCTTAATCGTCGCTGCGATTAATGACCAAGTCACCCAGGTAGGGGAAGTCAAGGGCGTTGACTACAGGCTCAATCTCAACCCCTTCAGCGGCCGCGTAAGCAAGGTTCTGCCAGTGCAGTGTGATATAGCCGACGTCTTCATAGAGCATGGCTTCGGCTTCGCGCAGCATTTCGTTGCGTTTTTCCAAATCGGTTTCACTATCGGCTTCGGTGACGAGTGCGTCGATCTCTTCGTTGCAGTAGCCACCGTAGTTGTATTGGCCAGCACCGGTCTCTTCATCGAAGCAGAAGGTTAGATACTGGAAGAAGTTAGCGGTATCTTCGGTATCCGCGTGCCAGCCGATCATCGCCATATCCGATTGGCGGGTATCGTACTCAGGCCAGTACTGCGCCAGGGGCATGGTACGCAGGTCAACGTCAATATTGATTTGTGCCAGCATATTGGCGACCGCTTGGGCGATCTGGGCATCGTTTACGTAGCGATTGTTGGGGGCAATCATTTCAACGCTGAAGCCGTCTGCGTAGCCCGCTTCGGCCATTAGCTCTTTGGCGCGTTCAATATCGTAGCGTGGCGTTAAGTCTGGGTTGTGACCGGAGTAACCTTTGGGTGATATCTGTCCGGCGGGCGTCGCGAAGCCGCGCATTAAGCGGTCGGCAATGCCTTCCTGGTTAATAGCCAGATCAACCGCTTGGCGAACGCGGGCATCCTGGAAGGCTTCAACGCGGTCTTCGTTCATTTGGAAGCCAATGATACGCGTACCGTCAACCTCAACCAGATTAACGCCGTCGGCCTCGCGTACGCGATCCAAATCGTTGGGAGGCACGGCATCAATAAAGTCGACACCGCCAGAGAGCAGGGCGGCAACCCGTGAGGCGTTCTCAGCGATGGGTGTCAGCACGATATTAGAGACATTGCCTTCGCTTTCGGTATCCCAGTAATCTTCAAAACGCTCAAAATCTACCCGTACACCCTGACGGCGGTCAGTCACCATGAACGGACCAGTACCGGAAACATTGCGCGAAGCAAAGGAGTTGCCAGCTTTAACGATCTCACCTTTGTCGTTGCCGCCCTCGGTTTCACCGCTATAGAACTCGCTATCCATCGGGAAGATGTAGGTAGCCAGGTTGAGTAGCAGCGGGTAAGGTTCGGTGGTGACAATTTCAACGGTGTAGTCATCAACGGCTTCGGCGCTGGCCACTGGCTCAAAAATAGCGCGATAGTCAGGGCTCTCTTTCAGACGCTCAATGGTCCATACCACGTCTTTGGCGGTGAATTCGTTACCTGAGTGGAAGGTAACGCCTTCACGCAAGGTCATGCGCATGGTGGTTTCGTCGACCTGCTCCCACTCGGTGGCTAAGCGCGGCTCAAACTCAAAATCTTTTGTCCAGCGCACCAGCGGATCAAATGCCATATGAGAAAAGCGCAAGACGCCGCCAGAAAGCTGCTCGTGGATATCGAGGGTTTCAGGGTCGGCGGAGTAGCCAATACGCAGCGTTTCAGCACTTGCGGTCATCGGTAGTAACGTCGTACCCGCAACCACTGCACCAATAACGGAAGCCAGTAAGGTTTTCTTGAGCGTCATCATCGTTCCCTTAAATCATTGTTTATTTTTCGTTTTACCGCCGTTTTCTTGGCTAGAAGCACCCTTCCCGCCAGGAAAGCGTCGGCAAAACAGACACGGTCAGTTGTTAAGCCTATTTACAACACAAGCGCACAACCTAGGCTTACAACATAGAGAGTGCCTATCGCGTCATACAATCGAAATAATGACAGGCATCATTCGTCTACTGAATGATGGGGCTAATAGCGGCATGCTGAAGGCTTGTTTTAAGACGAAAGTAGTAAGCGAAAAGCGACACATAATAGGGCGGAAAATCTTATGTGGAAAAAAATTGGGATAGCGTTGATGGGGGTTTGGCTACCTATCACTGGTTTTGCCACTGAGCCTGTGGGGCAAAGTCCTCCTCAAGGTGGCTCTGAGCGCGCGGCGCCTGAAATAGCAGGGTCGTTGGATGATGAGTTGCGGGAGTGGTTTATTTTACGCCATGGTAATGACTCAAATGCCTCATTCGTAGAGCTAGGCGACGATATCAATATTGATATCGCTGGCTCTGTTGACGATGAGAAGTGGGACGGCGAGGAGGCGCTCTCTATTAGCCTGACCGTGCACGAAGGGCAGTTGATCAATGCAGTGGTTATTTATTCCATTGGGGCTTCTATTGCCCCGCCGCTGTTCACCTCTGAAGGGGGGGAAGTAGTAGTAACACTGACTCACTATGACCGTACCAGCCAAACGGTTCGCGTAGCTGGGAAAATTGAGGGGGCGCTGGGACTGCAAGTCGAGCTAGGTGAACCGCCAAGCCAGGAAGAGGGCATTGAGATCGACGTGGTGTTCGATGTAGAGGCGCAAAAAGTAGAGTTCTAATGCCCAGGTCGACGTTTGCCGACCTGGTGACAAGACCTCAGTGGCTATCCATGTCCATCAAAAGCGCTTAACCGAACTGCTGGTGCAGCCAGGCATTAATAGTGTCAGATTCGTACATCCACTCTTCACGCCCATCGTCGTGGGTGATTCTCAAGCAGGGCACTTTGACTTTGCCACCCCCTTCCAAGAGCGCCTGCTTATGGGCAGGATCAAGTTGAGCATCACGTACCTCAATGTTTAAACCCAGCCGCGCTATCTCTTTGCGCACCTTGATGCAGAAAGGGCAGGTGCGAAATTGGTACAGCGCAAGGTTCTGGCACGCTTGATCCACCTTGGCTTGCTCTTCAGGCGTACGCTCTACTGACTTAGGCGTGGAAAGCTTCTCGGAAATCAGCATGACCGGGGCGAGCACCAAGCGAAGACCACGAAAGAAATAGCGAATTAAAATGCGCATCGAAAAAGGCTCCTGTGCTGAGATGTTGGCTTACATCAGCGTGACAAGTGGGAAGAAAGGGGTAGTCATCATAAGTAAACAGTGGCCGCATCCTGCAACAACTAAAGAGATTTGTCACTTGAGTGGTGCTTTGTCAGCGTTTATGGCGATGAATAGATGAGCAAATAGCCTCAACATGCTAGGCTGCTTAGCTATTTTTTAAACCGGTGGCTATTTTTACGCCATTTTTTGGCTTTTAGTAAATTAGTTTATGGGCGATTAACGGGGCGAGAGCCATGCATCTGCATATTATGGGTATCTGCGGCACCTTTATGGGTAGCCTGGCACTGCTGGCGCGTGAAATGGGGCACCAGGTGAGTGGCTCCGATCAGAATGTTTACCCACCCATGAGCACCCAGTTGGTTGATGCGGGCATCACCTTAATGGAGGGCTACCACGCCGAGCATCTGT
The DNA here is from genome assembly GCF_014697095.1 of Vreelandella titanicae. Lineage (NCBI taxonomy): Bacteria > Pseudomonadati > Pseudomonadota > Gammaproteobacteria > Oceanospirillales > Halomonadaceae > Vreelandella > Vreelandella titanicae. The sequence goes on from NZ_CP059082.1 coordinate 3,310,821, forward strand.
CGCCAGCGCCGGATCTTGTCGTGGTGGGCAATGCCTTGTCACGGGGCAATGAAGAGGTTGAAGCGTTACTCAATAGCGGCCTGCCGTATACCTCGGGGGCGCAGTGGTTGGCGGAGCACGTGCTGCCCGGCCGACGCGTCATTGCCGTGGCAGGTACCCATGGTAAAACCACCACCGCCAGTGTATTAGCCTGGCTTTTAGAGAGTGCCGGCTTAGCGCCGGGGTTTTTGATTGGTGGCGTGCCGCGTAATTTTGGCGTGTCGGCGCGCGTGGGTGATCCGCAAGCGCCGTTTGTGGTGGAAGCTGACGAGTACGACACGGCGTTCTTTGATAAACGTTCCAAGTTTGTTCACTACCGTCCGCATATCGCCATACTCAACAACCTTGAGTTTGACCACGCCGATATCTTCCCCGACCTGGCAGCCATTGAGCGCCAGTTCCATCACCTGGTGCGCACCGTCCCAAGCCAGGGGCACCTATTAGTTGCTGATGAGCAGCCCGCCCTTGAACGTGTTCTGAGCCAGGGCGCCTGGACGCCGGTAGCGCACTTTGGTGATCGGGATGCGAGCGAGTGGCAACTGAAATTAGAGCGCGACGACGCCAGTCGTTTCCAGGTGATTTATAGCGCTGGCGAGTCTGGTCAGGATACCCATGGACAAGAGGAGGACGGGGTCGTCGAGTGGGCGCTAACCGGCGAGCATAACGCCCGCAATGCGTTGGCAGCGCTGGCGGCGGCGCATTTGTGTGGGGTTGATTTAGCCCGTGGCTGTGCGGCGCTGGCGCGTTTTGAAACACCCAGAAGGCGCCAGGAGGTGCGCGGCGAAATCAATGGCATTCAGGTGATCGATGATTTCGCCCACCACCCCACGGCGATTGCCGCGACGCTCAAAGGTCTACGTGCGGCCACCACGAAAGGACGCCTGCTGGCGGTCATCGAGCCGCGCTCCAATACCATGCGTTTAGGTGCTCTGCGCGAGCGGTTACTCGAGAGCGTGGCTGACGCTGATGGCGTTTTTTGGTTTCAGCCCGCCGGGCTCGACTGGTCGATGGACGAGCTGGTTGCCACGCAAGGTGCGCATGCCCAGCTGTTTAGCGATATTGATACGCTGGTGGCAGCAGTGGTCACTCAAGCGTCACCGTTGGATCGCATTGTGGTGATGTCCAACGGTGGCTTTGAGGGCGTGCATGAACGCTTGCTCGCCGCATTAGCCGCAGCCAAGGAGGGGAATGCGTGACAGATAGAGCCGACGCATCGTTCAAAAAGCCAATTACCGTGGCACTCACCGGCGCATCCGGGGCTCAATACGGTTTGCGCTTGATCGATGTACTAGTCGCCGCAGGCCATGAAGTGTGGGTCATGATTTCGAAAGCCGCCCACATGGTCATCGCCACAGAAACAGATATTGAGCTGCCCGCCCAGCCCCAGCGTTTAGCCGAGGCGCTGAGTGAGCGCAGTGGGGCGCAGCCTGGTCAGATTCGCTGCTTTGGTCGCGAAGACTGGATGGCGCCGGTGGCATCAGGCTCTGGCGCGCCCTCCGCCATGGTGGTGTGCCCGTGCTCTACCGGCACGCTTTCTGCCGTTGCAACGGGGGCTAGCAATAATCTGATTGAGCGGGCGGCGGACGTGGCGATTAAAGAGCGCCGAACGCTGGTGCTGGTGCCGCGGGAAAGCCCATTTTCACCGATTCACTTGGAGCACATGTTGGCATTGAGTCGCTTGGGAGTGGTCATTTTGCCGGCGGCTCCTGGGTTTTATCACTGCCCGCAAAGCATTGATGATCTGATTGATTTTATTGTCGCGCGTATTCTCAACCAGTTGGGAATCGAGCATTCGCTGGTGCCTCGCTGGGGAGAGGTCGGAGATAAGGATGAGTGATCTATGATGTCGTGGGCCACGCTGTCGGTTTTTGTGCCAACGTTTCTGTTTGTCTCGCTAACCCCAGGTATGTGCATGACCCTCGCCATGGTGCTGGGCATGACCCAAGGCGTCAAACGCACGCTGTGGATGATGATTGGCGAGTTGCTCGGCGTGGGCTTGGTGGCGGCGGCCGCTGGCGCAGGCGTGGCGGCGTTAATGCTGCGTCAGCCAGAGCTGTTTGTGCTGTTTAAGTGGGTGGGCGGCGCTTACCTGGGTTATTTGGGTATTATGATGTGGCGTTCCCGTGGGCGCATGGCGATTCCTAACGAGCTTGATGCGGGCCCACCCGCTAGCCCCCTGCAGTTAGCCATGCAAGGGTTTGTTACCGCGGTGGCAAACCCTAAAGGGTGGGCATTTTTTATGGTGCTGCTGCCGCCTTTTTTGGATAGTAGTCGCCCATTGCCGGGGCAGCTCAGCCTGCTGATAGCGGTCATTTTGACCATTGAGTTTGTCAGCATGCTGGTCTATGCCACCGGCGGCAAAACGCTACGCAATGTGCTCGGTAAAAGCGGCAATGTCCGGCTCCTGAATCGCATCGCCGGAACACTGATGATTGGGGTAGGCCTGTGGCTTGCCTTGGGGTAAAGCGGTGTCGATTTAAAGCTAAACCGGTGGGAAGAAGCCGACGCGAGCGCTGATAAGCACTAGCGATGCCAGGCTGAGCAGAAGCCACGGGCAGGGGCGCATCGACGGGCGCGACTGCTGCTGCCAATGAAGTAGCGTGAGTGCGCAAACGACCAAGCCGAGTAGCGCGCCTCCCACCAGATCACTGAACCAGTGCACGCCCACCACCAGTCTTGATAGCGCCATGGGCAGTGCAAGCGCTAGTGCTATCCAGTACACCCAAAAGCGTTTTTGACGGGGTATCTCGGCCGCAACGAACGCCGCTGTAAGGCCAACGAGCACCACGGCGGTGGAAGTGTGGGCGCTGGGGTAGGAGAACGAGCCCATTAAGTAGTCCGGTGTCTCTGGGCGAGCACGACCAAACAGCCCTTTGCCTACTGTGTTTAGCAGGGCGACGCTGGCAAAGGCGCCACTCCAGTGCAGTAAAGCCTCCCATCTCTTGCTCACCAGCATCCATGCTGCCCAAGGCAGTGTTAAAGCGATAATGCCTAGGGTGTCGCCAATGCGTGCAAAAACATTCCCCGCTCGGTACAAAACATCGCTCTGCAGCCAGGAGAACAGTTGCTGAATGAACAGATCAATCTCAAGCGGTTCATGGTGGGCGATGACCAGCAGTGTCCAGCCAGACAGACTGCCTAGCGCTATGACCAGTAACAGTAGTGAAGCCAAGGGAACATCGCCGGTTTGACTCATGGCCAGCCATGGCCTGCGTAGTAGCGGCATACGGCGAACGCTGACAGCAATAGCCCGGTAAAGTCGCCCATGCCGTGTCGCCTGATGCCGACCCCAGGAGAAAATCACCGCGAGCACGACAATGATCGCTGCGAGGATAAGCAGCGCAGCCTCTATGCCTGGCGGTAGATTCAAATGGTGCTGCCAGGTACGCCCCAACAAATAGCCGGGCAGTATATAGGCAGGCGCCCACAGTGCTGCAGAAGTGACGTTAGCCCAAATAAAGGTGCGTGGTGGCATACGCATCATGCCTGCTACCAAGGGAATAATCGGTCGCACCGGACCGACAAAGCGGCCGATAAACACTGACCAAATGCCATAGCGCTCAAAGAACCGTGCCCCGCGGCCCAACCATTCGGGATGCAGGGAAAGGGGCCATCTCTGAGTGACCTGCTCGTGATGTTTAAAGCCCAGCGAAAAACTGACGCCGTCGCCTAAAATAGCGCCTATGAAGGCAGCACCGATTAACCATGCCAAGCCAAGATCCTGATGTCCCGCCAGGGAGGCTGCGGTAGTGATTAACACCACGCCCGGCACCAGCAGCCCGATCAAGGCAAGTGATTCTACTAATGAAATCGCCAGCACCAGACAGACGATCAACGCAGGCGATGGCGTTAATGAGTGGAGCAGATCGGCTAGCGGCAAGGAGAGTACTCCAGCGTCAGATAAGAGACATTGAAAAGGCAGATTAGAGGTTGGCGAGGGCGGCGCCGCGGGTTTCCAGGCGCTTTACATAGTGTGCAAAGTGCTCGGTGCGACTGGGTAAGCAGGCGGCAATGCGCGCTTCCAGTTGACCGGTTTCTACCAGTACACGCTGTGAAAGAGCTCTTTGTAAACGCTCGCGTACCAACAGAGCGCCGCTTTCACTAGTGTCAGGTAGAACCAGCCAAAAAGTGGCGCTGTCCGCGCGCCCCAGCACATCATGATCGCGACAACGGCTATTCACTTCACCGCATAGCGCTCCCAGCAGCGCCGTTTGCGCACGATGGCCAAACTGCTCTGCTGCCATATCCAACTGCGGTAAATGCAGTACCAGCACTGCCAGTTGCTGATTGAGCATGGCAGCGCGCTGGAACTCGCTGTGTAAACGCTCTTTTAGCGTGTCCATATGGAAAGCTTCGCAGTCGCTGTCGTTGGGGTCGGTAGCTCTTAAGAGTGCGCGGCGACGAGCATGCTCCCAGCGGGGGAGGGCAAGTAACAGTGTTAAAGCAGCATAGCCCACGATAATCGCCGGTGGCGCGGAGGCGACCGAAGGAAGCAGCCACCACAATGGCCCAATGGCAATATTAATCAGCATTGCAGCCCATAGCGGTAGCAGTAAAAACGCGGCGGTAATCGGCAGGCCTAACCATAGAGGTGATACCTGCGGCTGAAAATAGAAAGCGCCGAGCACTACCGAGTAGGTACTGCAGAGTAAAATAATGCGCGGCAGGTAGCTTTTTACGCCCTGCCCTATATGCATCAGCAGGGCGGCCATTAGCAGCAGGGTCATAAAGGTGGGAATCAGCAGGTCGCGGTAGTCACCCATGGCATACAGCCATAGCGCGTAACCCACCATCAACGCGATACTGGAAGTATAAGCCAGGGTCATTAATCGTTTGGGGAGGTACTCGATCATACCGTCTCCCGCACCCGCTCAGCCGGAAGTTTGCTGATCTCAAACACCGAAAGCGTTGCCGGTTCGATATCGATTAATTCAAGGTGTTCACTGGTAATATTGTCGGGTAAGTCGGCGAGTAGTAGGCTGCGTCGTTGAGCGGCTTCTCTAGGTGAGCGGGCAAGAATGAGTGTCACCAGCGTTGTGCTGCTTAAGCGGTAAACGTTTTCAAAATCATAGGTTAATTCGCACAGCTTTTGCGCCATTGGCCACAGTTGGTGGCGTTTTACGTGCAGAATAAACAGTTCCGCATGAACGCCTTCACGCTCGCAGCGCGTTTGTTCCCGGGCGATATCGCGCAGCAACTGCTCACCGGCCCAAAGGTTAAGGCCGGGAATCAATCGCAGGCGTTGGCGAATGGAACCGTTCATATCAATAAGCTGCTGTGCTCTGGATAAGGCCAGCAGACCAAGCACCAGCAGTGAACAAATCAGCAGCACAAGCGCTGACGCCTCCAATTGAGGTGCTACCATTACAGCGCTAATCAGTGCAGCGCTGAGGTTAAAAGCGGCGACCCCATTGTTTTGGGGCAGCATCAGCATTGCGGCCCACGCCCAGATTAAAATGCCGTGTCGTTCTGGAGCAGTGGCAATTAAACCCAATAGCAGTGCACCCGGTACAATTTGCCATGGCAATCCTCGCGAACGACGGTGGCTAAAATCAAGCATCAGTGCGGTGATGAGTAACCAGCCGACTGATAGCCACAGCACTAGGGCAGCAGCAGGGGGTGTAGCGGGTGTCCATAGTGCCAAAGCGACGGCAGCAGCTAAAAGATTGGCACGTAGCAGGCGGATTTTGTACTTGCTTTGCATGGTGACTTACTATTCGTCCTGAATGACCAGATGTATCTCATCAAGTAAAGTAATTGTAGGATAATAAATGTACGCGAGACATATTAGTGCCTTAATCGTCCCCAGTATAACGATGAAATGACGTAACATAAGCAAAACATGTAAAACGCGATACATGGTTAATTAAAAAATTAAAGTATCCTTCCGTACGGAGACACTATGAGCGCTTCAACACCGTTCCAAGACGAGGCCCATCAGCACTTAATTGCCGGGAATGTGCCCGCCTACATGCAGGCCTTGGGGCAAGCGGCGCGCCGTGCCGCCAGTGAACTGCGGCGGGCGGATACCGGGTTGAAAAACCGTGCGCTAATGGCTATGGCGCAGCGCTTGACCGAGGCGCGAGCCAAAATACTGGATGCCAACACCGAGGATTTACAGCGTGGCCGCGAGAACGGTTTGGAAAGCGCGCTGCTGGATCGCTTAGCTCTGAACGACGCGCGTATCGACGCCATGATTGAAGGGCTACAGCAGGTAGCGGGCTTGCCTGACCCGGTGGGCGAAATTGGCGATATGCGTTATCGGCCTAGCGGCATCCAAGTGGGCAAAATGCGCGTCCCGCTGGGCGTCATCGGGATTATTTACGAGTCGCGCCCAAATGTAACCCTGGAAGCCGCCAGCCTATGTTTGAAGTCGGGCAACGCCTGTATTTTGCGCGGCGGGTCGGAAGCCAGCCAGTCAAATGCCGCCATTAGCGCCTGTATCCAAACGGGGTTAGCTGATGTAGGCCTGCCAGCGGGTAGTGTGCAGGTAGTCGCCACCACTGATCGCGCGGCGGTGGGTGAAATGATTAGCATGCCGGAATATGTCGACGTGATTATCCCCCGCGGTGGAAAGTCGTTGATTGAGCGTATCAGCCGTGATGCCCGCGTACCGGTTATCAAACATCTCGACGGTGTTTGTCATGTGTATATCGATACCACCGCTGATCCCGCCAAAGCGCTAGCCATCGCCGTCAATGCGAAAACTCATCGCTACGGCACCTGTAACACCATGGAAACGTTGCTGGTTGATGCGCCGATTGCTGACCTGCTGCTGCCGGAACTGGCCCGCGCTTATGCCGAACATGAAGTTGAACTGCGTGGCTGCCAGCGTACGCAGGCATTGTTGCCACAGGCGGCAGCTGCTGAAGAAGCCGATTGGTATGCCGAGTATTTGGCCCCCGTGCTGGCAATCAAAGTGGTCGATGGTATCGATGAAGCGATTGCCCATATTGAACAGTACGGCTCTCACCACACTGATGCGATTGTCACCCAGGATTATTCACTCGCACGCCGCTTTATGGCGGAAGTCGACTCCAGTTCGGTGATTGTGAATGCCTCTACCCGGTTTGCCGATGGTTTTGAGTACGGGCTTGGCGCTGAGATCGGAATTTCAACCGATAAGCTTCACGCCCGTGGGCCTGTCGGTTTGGAAGGGCTAACCACTCAGAAATACGTCGTATTTGGCGATGGCCAGGTGCGTGAATAGGGGTGGCATGAGTCAAACGGAGCAGCGTATCGGCATGTTGGGCGGCACCTTTGACCCTGTTCATCTGGGGCATTTGCGCAGCGCGGTAGAGTTGCATGAGGCGCTGTCGCTTGATCGGCTACATATGATACCGGCTCAACAGCCACCGCTACGCGGGCGCCCCCAAGTCTCGGCGAAACAGAGGTTAGCGCTATTAGAAGCGGGTATCGGTGCGACGCCTGGGCTGATCGCCGATGACCGCGAGCTGCGCCGTGACGGCCCCTCTTATAGCGTCGATACACTGGCTGAGCTGCGAGGGGAAGTTGGCGAACAGGCCCGTCTGGTGATGGCGATTGGTTTTGATGCCTTCTTGCGGCTCGCCCAGTGGCACCAGCCGGAGCGCTTGTTTGAGTTTGCCCATCTAGTGGTGATTGCCAGACCGGGCTATGACGATCCGTTACCGGCATCATTAATGGAACTGGTAGCGCATCGCAGAGTCGATAGCGTAGACGCATTGATGCAGCGGCCTTGCGGCGGCTATCTGCCATTGGAACTGCCATCACTGATGGCGATCTCGGCGACGTATATCCGCGAGCGTTTAGAGGCCGGGAAAAGCGTGCGCTATTTACTGCCAGAAGCCGTTGAATTGGCCATTACGCAGCACGGACTTTATCGACAACGCGAATAGCGCTGGCAGTCATCAAAGAAGCCGTTACAATGGCCGGCTTTATTGACCGATTAACCAATAAGGTTGTCTTTTAGGAGTCATGCACATCGATACATTGAAAAATCTAGCGGTTGACGCGCTAGAAGAACTGAAAGCACGTGACATTACACAGTTGGATGTTGCCAAATTAACCGAGGTTACCGACCTCATGCTGATTGCCAGTGGTACTTCGACCCGCCATGTGGCTGCCCTGGCGCAAAACGTCGTGGAAAAAGCCAAGGCTGCAGGGCTTGGCCCGCTGGGCGTTGAAGGTGGCGATAACGCCGATTGGGTACTGGTCGACCTGGGGGATGTCGTTGTCCACGTGATGATGCCCGAGGCACGCACCCTGTATGACTTAGAGCGGCTGTGGGCCGATCTGCCCAGCGACTCGGGTGCCATTGGCGACTCTCTTGAGCGCTTCCAAGAGCGAGCCGGCATGTCATGAAGATCCGGCTGTTAGCGGTAGGAAGCAAAATGCCTGGCTGGGTAGAAGAGGGCGTCAATACTTACCGCAAGCGGCTACCGAGAGATTTTAATCTCGAGATAGAAGAAATTGCCCTCGGTCAGCGTGGCAAAAATGCAGATATCGCGAAGGCGCGTGCCCAAGAGGCGCAGCGAATTCGCGATAAGTTGCGTGGCGACGAGTATCTAGTCGCGCTGGAAGTCAAAGGTAAGCCTTGGACCACCGAACAGTTAGCGCAAGAAGCCGATGCCTGGCGCATGGCCGGGCGAGATATTGTCCTGCTTGTGGGGGGGCCAGACGGTCTCGAGCCCTCACTCTCTGCGACGGCTGACAAAACCTGGTCGATCTCCCCGCTGACGCTGCCTCACCCGCTGGTGCGGATTATGCTGGCCGAGCAGCTCTACCGTGCCTGGACACTACTGGTAGGTCACCCTTATCACCGCTGACGGCTAACTGAGATGGTGAGCGATCACTGTTATGGCCCGCTGCGCCTTTTGTTTGATTTGATTGTTTGATTTGAGAGTCATCGTTACCATGCTCAAGCGCCCCAACACGCTAAAAAACTCCGAGCAAGAACTGCGTATTTTTCGTGTTAGAGCGCTACTCGCGGTGTTAGTGGTTTTTACGCTTGCAGGCTTGCTAACGAGTCGCTTGGTTTATTTGCAGATCGTCCAGCATGATATGTACAGCACGCGCTCCGAAAACAACCGTGTTCGCGTCGAGCCGCTGCCGCCGAACCGCGGTTTGATCTATGACCGTAACGGGGTGCTGCTGGCTGAAAACCGTCCCACCTACAACCTCACGCTGGTTCGCGAGCGTGTCGATAACCTAGATGAAACCCTTGCACTATTGGTCGACCTGCTTGAACTGCCTGAAGAGGAGATCGAGGCGTTCAATGTGCGTTCACGCCAACGCCAGCGTCCTTTCCAGCCAGCCCTCCTTACCAGTGACTTAAGCGAAGCACAAATTGCCCGTTTGGCGGTTAATCGTCATCGTCTGCCTGGAGTCGAAATAGAGGCTCAGCCGCTGCGCTACTATCCCGATGCCGAAATCATGGCACACACACTGGGCTACGTTGGGCGGATTAACGCCGAAGAGATGGAAACCCTGGACGCGGGTCGCTACGCAGGGACTCATTTTATCGGTAAGACGGGGGTTGAGCGTTTTTACGAAGAGGAGCTGCACGGTCAGGCAGGCTTGCGCAAAGTTGAGACAAACGCTCGCGGGCGAGTCTTGCGGGAGCTTGGGCGAACCGATCCGGTGCCTGGGAAGAACCTAACCCTAACCCTGGATAAGTCGCTGCAAACACTGGCTTACGAATTGCTGGATGGTCGTCGTGGCTCCATTGTGGCTATCGTGCCGGGCACTGGTGAGATCCTCGCCATGGTATCGACACCGGGTTTTGACAGTAACCAGTTTGTCACCGGTATTGATGTTGCGTCTTATCGCGCTTTGCAGCAAGACCTTGATCTCCCTCTGTTTAACCGCGCGACTCGCGGTCACTATCCTCCCGGCTCTACGATTAAGCCCTTTCTAGCGCTCGCGGGTTTGGTGGAAGGGGTAATCACTCCAGACAGCACCATAAACGACCCTGGTTACTACCAATTGCCTAATGATTCCCGACGCTATCGCAACTGGCTGCGTTGGGGGCACGGGCGGGTCGATTTAGAACGAGCTTTAGCGGTATCTAATAACACCTATTTTTATACCCTTGCGCACGATTTAGGCATTGATGATTTACATGATCAAATGAGTAATTTTGGCTTTGGCCGGCGTGTAGCCCATGACGTTCAGGGAGAGAGTGGTGCTTTGATGCCTTCGCGAGATTGGAAGCGTGGCCGCTTTAACCAGCCCTGGTATCCTGGGGAAACCCTCTCGGTGGGGATTGGACAAGGCTATTGGCAGGTAACACCTCTCCAGCTAGCCAGTGCTACGGCAACGCTGGCCAATCGGGGCCATTGGGTGAAACCAAGGCTGGCCCGACAGATTGGTGATACCCCTGTGCCGCGTGATCTGCCGGATACGTTAGATGATATTGTGCTCGCCAATGATAGCTGGTGGGATCGTGTATTCAGCGGCATGGAAAAGGTGGTTAGTGGCACGGAAGGCACTGCCCGGCGAACCGGTGTGGGCCTTGAGTACCGCATGGGCGGCAAATCAGGCACCGCACAAGTATTTTCGCTGGGGCAGGATCAGCGCTACAACGCCGATGAGCTGGCCGAACGACTGCGCGACCACGCTCTGTTTGTGGCCTTTGCGCCGTTGGATGCCCCCCAGATTGCCGTGTCGGTTATTGTTGAGAATGCCGGTGGTGGCAGTACCCACGCAGCGCACCTGGCCCGTGCAATGACCGATGCCTGGTTACTTGAGGATGAGGCCCCCGACGTAGAGGAAGTGCGTGAAGTGTTGGAAGAAGATGATGCCAATGTGGAGGGAAACTAAGCCATGCCTTGGCATTATATAGCCCGTTCGATGCGTGGCCATCCTGTTCGCCCGCCTGAGAGTGGTATCGCCCGGCGGAAAAGTATCTGGGAGCGAATCCATCTCGACCCTTGGCTGCTAGGTTTGCTATTGCTGCTGATGGGGAGCGGTTTAATCGTTCTTTACAGCGCTTCCGGACAATCTATTGATGCAGTGATTGGCCAAGGCATGCGTTTTCTTATCGCGCTGGTAGGCATGGTAATTATTGCCCAGTTCTCGCCCTCAACCTTTTTGCGCTTTGCACCATTGGCCTATTGCATTGGCGTAGCCATGCTGATTGCCGTTGATGTAGTGGGTGATGTGGGCATGGGAGCGAAGCGCTGGCTAGTGATTCCTGGTGTGATACGTTTTCAGCCATCGGAAATGATGAAGTTAGCAGCCCCGTTAATGGTTGCAGCCTATCTAAATCGCTGCGAACTACCGCCCCGCCTGCGCGATATTGTCGTGTGCGGGGTCATTATTGGCGTGCCTGTGGTGCTAACCGCGATCCAACCTGATTTGGGTACTTCGCTGCTGGTATCTAGCGCGGCCCTGATTGTCGTGCTACTGGCGGGCTTGTCGTGGCGTTTGATTGGATTTATTACCGCGCTGGGGGCTGCCGCAGTGCCGCTGCTCTGGATGAATATGCATAACTACCAGCGTCAGCGGGTATTGACGTTTCTCAACCCTGAAAGCGATCCGTTGGGGGCAGGCTGGAATATTATTCAGTCGACCACGGCCATAGGTAGTGGCGGGCTATGGGGCAAGGGGTGGCTGCAGGGTACCCAGTCCCAACTAGAGTTTTTACCTGAGCGACACACCGATTTCATCATTGCCGTCCTGGGCGAGGAGTTTGGTTTGGTGGGTATGCTTGTGCTGCTGTTCCTATATCTATTGATTGTCAGCCGAGGTTTGTGGATGGCTAGCTCCGCGCAGGATACCTTTGGGCGTTTGGTGGCAGGCAGCATCATTTTAACTTTTTTTATCTACGTGTTCGTCAATATGGGCATGGTGAGTGGCATTTTGCCCGTGGTGGGGGTGCCGCTGCCATTGGTTAGTTATGGCGGCACCTCTAGCGTGACCTTGTTAGCGGGTTTCGGTATTCTCATGTCGATACATGCGCATCGTCGGTTACTGTCGCGCTAGCGACGCTGTCTGCTTCAGACGCTAATGTTGCTCGGTAATGGATAATTCAGGATTGAATAGCTCAGGAGTGGAGAGCCAATGAACAAGGTTCAAGGGAAGACGAGCAGCTATGTGTTGGCCGCGCTGATGTGCTGGGTGACCCCTATGGCGTTTGCTGATCAGCCTTCACCGCAGGCTCAGTTTGAGACTCCTCACCACTTTGCTCCCCAGCAAAATGCTGACAGCCAAGCGCTGGTGGAAGAGCTGGTCGAGCAAGGGTTGCCGCAAGACTGGTTGGCAGAAGCGCTGGGTCAGGCGAGCTATACCCAAAGCGTATTAGATGCCATGGAAGGAGCTGCTGAGCGGCGTCTGAAATGGTACGAATATCGTGCTATTTTTCTGACCCAGCAGCGCATTGAAGAGGGCGTGGAGTTCATCGATGCTCATGCCGACGCCTTGGCGTGCGCGGAAAGCACCTATGGTGTGCCCGCTGAAATCATTACCGCTATTATTGGCGTTGAAACTTACTATGGTCGCCATAAAGGCCAGCATCGCGTGCTGGATTCGCTAGCCACACTGGCGTTTCATCATCCGGCAAGGGGGGCTTTTTTTCGCGGTGAGCTAGCGGCCTTTTTACGTATTGCCTACGAACAGCAGGTCGACCCTACCGAGTTGCGCGGTTCCTATGCCGGTGCGATGGGTTACCCGCAGTTTATTCCCACCAGTTATCAAGCCTATGCCGTGGATTTTGATGGCGATGGACGACGTGATCTTTGGGAGAACCCGGTTGATGCGATTGGCAGCGTCGCGAATTACTTTGCCGAGCATAACTGGAAGCCGGGAGCCGATATCTACCACCAGGCCACTGGGCCAGACGTAATGCCCGTAGAGTTACTCCAGGAACTCTCATTTAACCAAACCTCACCTCCTGCAGTGAGCATTGCTCAGTTGGCCACTCATGGGATTGAGCCCAGCGAGCCACTTGATGATAATTTGCCAGTGGTGCCGTTGGCGCTTGAGTTCGCCAATGGAGAGACCCGTTACCGGTTTGGCGAGTATAATTTTTACGTGATTACCCGCTACAACCATAGTCACCTCTATGCCATGGCCGTAGCCGAGTTGGCAGAAGCGATTGCTGAGCTGCACGAGGATGAGGGATGAAGAGCAAATTGAGGATTAGCCAGCGGGCGGTTGGCGCGATTGCCTTACTGGCGCTGGTCAGCGGCTGTGCCAGCAATGACACTCAGCGGGTAGATGCCTCCGGTTCCGCGAATCAAACGGCGGCTCCCGCTTCAACGGCGGCCAACACTAGTGGTGGCCGCTATGCCATGAGTGGTGATGCCTATCCGCTCGAGCCGCCGGATGTTACCAAGGTGCCTGATGCAGAGCCCCGCATCGAGCAGCCTTCCAGAGCGGGCAACCGCTCTAGCTATGAAGTGTGGGGGAAAACCTATCAAGTGCTGCCTGATGCAACGGGTTATGAGAAACGTGGTACGGCCTCCTGGTATGGCGAAAAATTCCATGGCTACGCGACCTCAAACGGTGAAATCTACGACATGTATAAGATGTCGGCGGCACACCGTTCGCTGCCTCTACCCACCTTTGCGCGAGTCACAAACCTGGATAATGGGCGATCGGTCATTGTGCGAGTGAACGACCGTGGCCCCTTCCACAGTGACCGTGAGATCGATCTCTCCTACGCGGCAGCCGCCCGGCTAGGCTTCCTCGACAATGGTACCGGTTCCGTGAAAGTGGAAGCGATCAACCCTGAGCAGTGGCTAGCCGAGCACGGCAAGGGCGGTGGCGGCGCTTCCCCCCAGCCTCGCGTAGCCGAGGCACAGCGGGTTGCTGCAAATGCTTCTTCTATGCCCGTTCCGCCGGCGGCGTCTGCTGCATCTGCGGCTGATCCTTCACCACAGACACAAACAGCGCAGCCGCCAAACGAAGGGGAAGCTGGCGACGCAGTGTATCTGCAGATCGCGGCACTGGGTAATCCGGAAGGCGCTCAGCAGTTGCAGCAGCGTTTACAAGGTGAGCAGCCCCATGCGGTGCGTATTATGAACGACGCTGACGTTTATCGTGTTCAAGTGGGGCCCATCGCTCCGAGCCAAGAACCTCAAGCGCGAGAAACACTGCGCCAAGCAGGGTTCCCCCAGGTCTTTGTTGTGCGATAATTCACCCCCTGTTTATTTCCGGTGGCGCGCCTTACGCGCCGCCGTTTTTTAAAATAAGCTTTTCAAGTAAGCTTTCAAGTAAGTGAGACTGACGTTATGAACGTGTTTACATCCATTGGTCGCTCTGCACGCCTGTGCCTCTTCGCTGCCATGGCGACGGTTGCTGTGCCTGCCAGTGCCCAGCCAACGCCTCAGCCGGTAATTCCGCAGCCGCAAACCATTATCCCTTCAGCCCCTCAGTTAGCGGCAAGTTCGTGGATTCTGATGGATGCTAACAGTGGCCGTATCTTGGCCGAGCATAATTCCGATGAACGTTTGCCACCAGCAAGTTTAACCAAGCTGATGACCGCCTATTTGGTAGAGCGTGAGCTCAATCGTGGCACCATTAAGCTCACTGATATGGTTAATATTAGCGAGAATGCCTGGCGCACCGGCGGCTCGAAAATGTTTATTGAGGTGGGTGATCAGGTTTCGGTGGATGATTTACTCCACGGTATCATAATTGTGTCGGGCAACGATGCCAGTGTCGCCATGGCAGAGCATTTGGCGGGCGGTGAGGTGCCCTTTGCCGATCTGATGAATCAGCATGCCACGCGGTTGGGCATGAATAACACCAACTTCCAGAACGCCACTGGCTTGCCCGCCGACAATCACTACTCAACGGCCCATGACTTGGCGCGTTTATCCCAGCACATTATTAATGATTACCCTGATCACTACGAAATCTACTCCCATCGTACGTTTTCCTATGGCGGTATTGATCAGCCCAACCGCAACCGTTTGCTGTGGCGTGACCCTTCGGTGGATGGCCTGAAAACCGGCTGGACAACGGAGGCGGGGTTCTGTCTGGTGTCTTCAGCTAAGCGTGACGATATGCGCTTGATTTCCGTAGTGATGGGCACCAACTCTGATGAAGCACGCGCTCAAGAAACCCAAAAGCTGCTCAGCTACGGTTTCCGCTTTTTCGAAACCATGAAGCTCTATGAGCGCGGTGCCGTATTGGCAACGCCGCGGGTTTGGGGCGGCGATATCAATGAGCTGCGTGTTGGTGTCGATGAAGAAGTCTTTATGACCCTGCCACGCAACCGCAACGAAGAGCTGCGTGCGCGCCTAAACCTCAATCCAGACCTACAGGCACCGATTGCCATTGGCGACGAGGTTGGTACGCTGGAAGTGCATTTAGGTGATGAAGTGGTCGGTGAGCGCCGCTTAGTGGCGCTGGAAAACATCGAAGAGGGTGGTCTCTTTAAGCGCTTGTTCGATCAGGTGCAGCGCTTCTTTAGTAATCTGATTAGTAATTTTACGGATTGATTATAGACTTACAGCCGGTAGGTTGATGGGTTCTAGCGTATATCTGTGATGAACCCAGTCTTTGTGAAAATCAGTCTTTACGAAATAGGTTTGTTATGAAAAAAGGTGCTCCGGGACTTCGTGATTTGCGCCAACCGGCGGCTCAGGAGCCGCCTAAAATCACTTTCCCATGTGATTACTCGTTAAAAGTTGTCGGCGATGCGGCCGAAGATTTTCCTGCCTGTGTGTGCCAGGTGATTGTGCGCCATGACCCTGACTTCGATGCAACGGCAATGCAGGTGGTCGATAGCCGCAATGGCCGTTTTCAATCGGTACGTGTGGTGATTAGAGCGACCGGAGAGCAGCATATTAAAGAGTTGTTCGACGACCTCAAGGCTACTGGCCGTGTGCATATGGTGGTGTAACCGTGGAAAACACCGTGCCGATTGAGTTGCACGATTTGGGTCACCAAGCCTACCTGCCAGTGTGGGAAGCTATGCGCACGCTAACCGATACACGGGATGCGCAAACCCCTGATCAGTTCTGGTTGGTCGAGCATGACCCGGTGTTTACCCAAGGCCAGGCTGGCAAGCCCGAACACCTGCTGCTGCCCGGCGATATTCCGGTGGTGCACGTTGATCGGGGGGGGCAAGTCACTTATCACGGGCCAGGGCAGGTGGTGCTGTACCCGCTGCTGGATGTACGGCGGGGAAAAATTGGCGTGCGCGATTTAGTCACTGCATTGGAGAATGCCGTGATTGACGTCTTGAGCCACTATGGCGTGAGCGCCCGAGCTCGGCCCGATGCTCCAGGGGTTTATGTGATGACAGAAGCGGGTGAGGCGAAGATTGCCTCACTGGGTCTGCGTATTCGGCGGGGGGCGAGCTTTCACGGCGTGGCGCTGAATGTAAACGGTGACCTGACGCCTTTTTTGCGCATTAACCCCTGCGGCTATGCAGGTATGCCCATGGCGAAGTTGGCTGACCTCGTCTCGTTGCCAGGGGATCATCGGGTGGGTGAGCAGCTGGCCGAGGCGCTAGCTAAACGGCTAAACCGCGAATTGGTCAGTGTCGAGAACACGCCACTGTAAAAATTGGGTCACCGTTATTAAAAAACGGTTCAAAAAAACGAGGCTTATAAAGCGGGTCTTAAAACCCGCTCCATACATAGTAGCAAGCCCCGTAGAACGCTTAATTTAAGCCTATCCTACGTTGAGCGCTGGAATAATATTGGGGTTTGCTTCTTGCTCCTGACCGGGAATCGCGGCAGGTGAGGCGAGCCCCAGGTTGTTTTTCTCAAACACGCGATCAGCGCGGTAGCTTGAACGTACCAGCGGGCCAGAGGGCACTTCCATAAAGCCTTTTTCCAGGCCAATCACGCGGTAGCGATCAAACTCTTCAGGCGTTACCCAGCGCTCCACCGACAGGTGATTTTTGGTCGGGCGAAGGTACTGGCCAAGCGTGACAATATCGACGCCGATCTCACGTAAATCATCAAACGTTTGCAAAATCTCTTCGTCGGTTTCACCCAAGCCCAGCATCAGGCTGGTTTTGGTGATGATATCTGGGCGGTAGCGCTTGGCATGAGCAAGGACATCGAGGGTTTTGCGGTAACCTGCCCGCCGGTCACGCACTCGGCCTGTCAGGCGTTCCACGGTCTCCACATTTTGGGCAAATACCTGTAGGCCTGAATCGACGACGCGTTCGATAGCGGCAAGGTCACCATCAAAGTCGGGCGTCAAGGCTTCGACTACCACCTCGGGTGTGCGCGCTTTGATCGCGCGAATGCAGTTGGCGTAGTGGGTTGCGCCGCCATCGTCGAGGTCGTCACGGTCAACTGAAGTCAGTACGATATAACGCAGCCCCATGAGCTCTACAGATTTGGCCGTGTTTTCAGGCTCTTCGTGGTCAAGCCAGCCCTGGGGGTTGCCGGTGTCTACTGCGCAGAACCGACAGGCGCGGGTACATACCGAGCCCATCAGCATGATAGTGGCCGTGCCGTTGCTCCAGCACTCGCCCATATTGGGGCAGTGGGATTCAGCGCAAACAGTGCTTAATCGATGGGTCGCGACGTTTTTCTTGACCGCTTCAAAACGCTCGCCACCTGGAATCTGTGCTCGCAGCCACTTGGGTTTGCGCTCAAGCTCAACAGAAGGGGCCTCTGGCTGCGCTTTGCGCTGCTTCATGCCATCCTTGATCACCGACATGCCATGTTCATTACGGTATTTTTCACCGCTGGACACGCGCTGCGAGGGGTTATTGCTCATAGTGACAGAGCCTCTCTTCTGTGCGGTAGGCCGAAGGCGTAAAAAAGGTTTAACCCTGTTCCAAGCCTGCCTATTGATACCTGGTTAATACGAAGTTTGCTCAATATTTTATCGTGCTAATGATGGCTAATGTAACATATCTCGCTGCCAACAAGACACCGTAAGCCATCACTCGCCTTCAGGAGGGAAGTATCGGCAAACAGGCTACCCCATGGCTGGGTAAGGGGCTGGCGGGCGCCTGAAAGTGACGGCGATAGTCGGGTAAGTGTTCACGGATGAAACTCAAAAATAGCTCGGCGACCGGAGTGGGTAAGCGCTCCCGCGTATAGACCGTGCACCAAGAGCGGTGGATTGGAAAGTCGGGCAACCCCAGCTCAAACAGTAACCCCTGCTCAAGCTCCAGCTGCACCGCCAAACGCGGCAGCACGGCAACACCTAAGTGAGCCATGACGCCCCCTTTAATCGCTTCATTGGTACCTAACTCAATACAGTGGGGAAGGGCGACCTGCTGACTGGCCGCCATCTGCTCAAAAGCGTTGCGTACGCCGGAACCGGGTTCGCGCATTAGCACGTAATGGCGCGCAAAGTCTGCTAAGGAGGGTTGCGGCATCGAAAGTAGCGGATGCTCGGGCCAGACGACGGCGATCAGTTCGTTATCAATAATCGGCATCACTACCAAGCGATCGTCTTCAGGCACCATGGCCATGATAACCAAGTCGTCCTGCTGCTCAGCCAATCGATCGAGTGCCTGGCAGCGATTGCATACCTTTAAGCGGACATGTACTTCGGGATAGTGAGCACGGAAGCGGGCAAGTAAATAAGGCACCACATATTGGGCTGAGGAAACCGCTGCGATGTTGAGTTCGCCGCTTATTTTGCCGTTAATATCCGATAGGTTCATTTCCAGCCGTGACAGTTGGCCAAAAATTTCGCGCGCTGAGTGGGCGAGGGTATCGGCGGCGGGAAGCGTGTGAAGCGTTTTACCCGCATAATTAAACAGAGGCTGACCCAGTGCCAACTCAAGCTGCCGTATTTGCGCGCTGACTGCTGGCTGGGTCAGTCCCAGTTGCTCAGCTGCACGAGAGTAGGAGCGCTGCCGGTGCACCGCCTGGAAGACCTGGAGTTGCCGAAATGTTAGGCGATTGAGCAGATTGGGGGATGACATAAAAACCTCGTAGTGAGCACCCTTTAACTAATATCAAAATCAGGCTTCATCGCCAGGGCAAAGCATGCTAACACTGAATCTTTTAGACTGCCTAAACAGGACTTCATTAGTCACATAAGGCGTAATTGCCAGGGTTAAAGATCGACGCCGTGCGCATAGTGGCCTAGACTATATTGCATTGCAGCATCATTGCTTTCGGGTCTGATGCCTGTGCATCAACCCAACGGGAGACCCTATGAACTTTCTTGCTAACCCACTCGCCAAGACTATGTTTCCTGCTAACGCTTTCACTAGCGCATGGTTGAAGCAACAAAATGATTCCACAGCCATACCTGGAAGTGAGGCGATCGCTTCATTATTCGATCCTTTCGGGTTTGGGCGTGCAGCCTTTGGTTACTGGCGCGATAGCATGGAGCGCAGCGTTCTCTATCTGGACGTTATGCGCGAACGCGGTAATCAGTACCTCGAGCATATGGAGCAAACCAAGCCCAATGTGTTGGGGTTTGATACCGAAGTGCTGATGGATGGTCGGACGCTGCCGCGGCCAACCAACTACGAACTGTTGCGTGTGTTGCCCCACGAAGGGACAGAAATTGATCTGCAAAAGCGCCCGTTTGTAGTGGTTGATCCACGTGC
The DNA here is from genome assembly GCF_014697095.1 of Vreelandella titanicae. Lineage (NCBI taxonomy): Bacteria > Pseudomonadati > Pseudomonadota > Gammaproteobacteria > Oceanospirillales > Halomonadaceae > Vreelandella > Vreelandella titanicae. Next base: position 3,330,337 of record NZ_CP059082.1, read on the forward strand.
GGGGCATGGGCCAGGGATTGGAGGGTTTAAGCCGGACAGTGAGTTGGGCGTGGCGCTTAAAGCGGGGCACCCCTGCTACTTTATTGGTTTTTTGCCGTTTCCTGAGCCAGGCCAAACCGTTGAGGATGTGGTCGAGTCGGAGATCGCTTTTTTGCGCCATGTGATTGAGCTGCACCCCGAAACGACTGAAAAACCGATGGTGGTGGGCAATTGCCAGGCGGGCTGGCAGATCATGATGGCGGCTGCCTTGGAGCCTGACGTTTTTGGCCCTATCCTGATTGCTGGCGCGCCACTCTCCTACTGGGCTGGTGAACACGGCAAAGCCCCCATGCGCTATACCGGCGGGATGGCGGGAGGCAGCTGGATTACGGCACTCACCAGTGATATTGGCGACGGCCTGTTTGACGGGGCGTGGCTGGTGCAGAACTTCGAGCGCCTCAACCCGGCTAATACCTACTGGAAAAAGCAGTATCACCTTTACGACAATATCGATACCGAAGCGGGCCGATACCTCGATTTTGAGCGTTGGTGGGGTGGTCACGTCGTATTAGGCGGTGAAGAGATTCAGTATATCGTCGATAATCTATTTGTCGGTAATCGGCTCTCTACCGCGCAGCTGGTCACCCATGATGGCCGCCGAATCGACCTGCGTAATGTGCGTTCGCCGGTGGTTGTGTTCTGTTCGCGTGGGGATGACATTACTCCGCCGCCTCAAGCATTGGGGTGGATTCGTGATTTATATACAAACACCGATGACATCATTGCCAATGAGCAAACCATCGTCTATTGCCAGCATGATACGACCGGCCATCTAGGTATATTTGTTTCGGGCAGCGTATCGCGCAAAGAGCATACCGAATTCACCGCCAATATGGATTACATCGACGTACTGCCGCCTGGGCTGTACGAAACCTCCATATCTCCGGCAGAGAAGGGTGAAGACGCTGAGCTGTTCGAGCGGGATTATCTGCTCGAATTTATGCCGCGTAACTTTGAAGAGTTAGACCAGGCAGTAATGCACAAGCCAGAGGATGATCGTCGTTTTGCCACCGTGGCGCGGATCTCAGAAATCAATTTGGGGATGTATCGGCTCTTTTTGCAGCCGTGGCTAAAAGCCATCATGACACCGGAGGCTGCCCGCTTGATCCGTCGTATGCACCCTATTCGTTTGGGCTACAAACTGCTTTCTGATCGTAATCCACTTTCGGTGCCGCTACCGGTAATGGCGGAAGCAGTGCGCAAAAATCGTCACCCAGTATCAAAAGATAATCTGTTCAAAACGCTTGAAACCATGGGGTCTGATCAACTGGTCGCCAGCCTCAATGCGATGCGCGATTTGCGGGATAGCAGCACCGAAAAAATGTTTATGGATATCTACGGCCAGCCGCTATTGCAGGCTGCTGTCGGTCTGTATGGCGATGCCCATGTACACCGCCGCCGTCCAGGGGCAGAGCCCGAGCACCGTCGCTTTATTGAACAGCGTCAGGAAGAACTGCGAGAGAAAATTGCTAAGGGCAGTGCCCATGAAGCGGTTATGCGCTCGCTTATCTATGTGCTCGGTGGCGCCCCAGCTACAGATGAGCGTAACTTTAAGCGGCTACGCGCCTCCCGTGCGGAGCTTGAGCCTGGTATCGAACTGAGTGATTTTAAAAACTTGGTGCGCGAGCAGTTCTTTATCTTGAAGCTGGATCGTGAGCAGGCGTTGAATTCGCTGCCTACTTTGCTAGCAGGTAGCAGCAACGATGATGTCGATGGCTATATTAGCCACCTTGAGCATGTGTTTGCCGCCAGCGGCGATCTTTCAGAGCATGCTGCTGAGCGCTTTGCTCAAATTAAAGTGTTGTTTGATAAGGCAAGACCCCGCAAATCGGTAGCGAATAAGCCGGCTGCGAGCAAGCCGACGGCCAGCAAAGCGGCTGCGACAACTAAGCCTGCCGCTAAGCCCAAAGCTGCTACTGCTAAGCCCAAAGCTGCTACTGCTAAGCTGGCCGAAACGCAAACGACTTCGTCTGCGCCAGTGGCCAAGGAGCAGCCCGTGGTGAATGAGGAGTCTGTGGTTAAGGAGTCATCGTCTAAATCTGCTGCGACTAGCGAGTCGGCCAGTGAGCCGGCGGCTAAACCCACCAGCACTACCAGACGTAAAAAGACGCCGCCTAAACGCTAAATCAGTACATTAGCTCATTGCGCCCCCGCCTATTTGGTGGGGGCGCTTTGTTTGCCTGATTACCTTTTGGGTTGCTGTAATGTCGGTGGCAGTCTAGTGTCTAGCTACTATTTGTCTGAAATATAACCCTGGTTGTCTAAAGTCTATGGATTCTCCCTACGGCTTGGTTGCCACTGGCGCTTAGCTAAGGGCTGGGGTAGGGTAGGCGCATTTTTTCATCCGTATCTTTTTTAACGGGCAGTTTCAGCCCGTCGATACGGCACCGAATTCAGAGCACGCGCTAGACAGTCCGTGCATTAGGAAAGTGGAGCACTATGGGCAAGTCACTGGTCATCGTCGAGTCGCCAGCGAAAGCGAAGACGATTAACAAATATCTCGGCAACGATTTCATCGTGAAGTCGAGCGTGGGCCACATTCGTGACCTGCCGACCAGCGGCTCAGGTAAGGCAGCCTCCGACCCCAAGGAGCGCGCGCGCCAGGCCGCAGCGACACGCAAGATGTCGGCGGAAGAGAAAGAAGAATATAAAAAACGTAAAAGCCAAGATCAGCTGATTCGGCGGATGGGGATTGACCCCAACAACGGCTGGGAAGCCCGCTATGAGGTGCTGCCCGGAAAAGAGAAAGTCGTTGCCGAGCTAAAGAAGCTGGCTGAGAAGGCTGACGCTGTCTACCTCGCAACGGATTTGGATCGCGAAGGGGAAGCCATTGCTTGGCACCTGCGCGAGACCATCGGTGGCGATGACAGCCGTTACAAACGCGTGGTGTTCAACGAAATCACCAAAAACGCGATTCAAGACGCTTTCAAGGCGCCTGGCGCGCTCAATATCCCCCGGGTAGAGGCGCAGCAGGCAAGGCGTTTCCTGGATCGCGTTGTGGGCTTTATGCTTTCGCCTCTACTGTGGGCGAAAGTAGCGCGCGGGCTGTCGGCTGGCCGCGTACAGTCAGTCGCGGTACGTCTAATTGTTGAGCGCGAGCGCGAAATCCGTGCCTTTATTCCTGAAGAGTTTTGGGATGTGCACGCGGATTTGGCCTCTCCTGAGGGTGAACTGGTGCGTTTTGCCCTGGTTCGTCAGGATGGCAAGGCCTTTAAGCCTACCTCCGAAAAAGACACCCTTGCGCGTATTGAGCAGCTTAGAAAAGCCAAGCTGGCGATTACCTCACGGGAAGACAAACCCACCAGTTCAAAGCCCACGGCACCCTTTATTACCTCTACGCTGCAGCAAGCGGCGAGTGGCCGGTTAGGTTTTTCTGTGAAGAAAACCATGACCATGGCTCAGCGCCTCTATGAGGCGGGTTACATCACCTATATGCGTACCGACTCCACCAACTTATCGAAAGATGCGGTTGAGGGTGTGCGTAGCTATATCGGTGAAGAGTTCGGCGAACGCTACCTGCCCGAAGCACCTAATCGTTATAGCAGCAAAGAGAGTGCTCAAGAGGCCCATGAGGCGATTCGCCCTTCCAGTGTCGAGCGTAAGGCTTCCGATCTGGCCGGAATGGAGCGGGATGCCGAGCGTCTCTACGAGCTGATCTGGCGTCAATTTGTGGCCTGCCAAATGACCCCTGCAGAGTACCTTTCAAGCACGCTGAGTGTTGAAGTCGATGGCTACGAGCTACGTGCCAAAGGACGTGTACTGAAGTTTGATGGTTATACCCGGGTGATGAAGCCTAGTGGTAAAAATGAAGATCAGAGCTTACCGGACTTGCCAAAAGGTACGCCTATGGCACTGGAAGCGCTCGATCCTCAGCAGCACTTTACCAAGCCAGCACCACGCTACACCGAAGCAAGCCTGGTCAAAGAGCTTGAAAAGCAGGGCATTGGCCGACCGTCAACCTACGCTTCAATCATCTCAACGATCCAGGATCGCGGCTATGTGAAGCTGGAAAACCGTCGTTTCTATGCCGAAAAGCTGGGCGATATCGTCACCGAGCGGTTGAAAGAGTCCTTCCCTGATTTGATGGACTTCTCGTTCACTGCCCGCATGGAAGATAGTCTGGATGAGGTCGCCGAAGGCGAACGCAACTGGCAGGCGCTGCTGGATGCCTTCTACGAAGAATTCCGTGAAGAGCTGGCCAAGGCTGAGAGCGAAGATGGCATGCGCCCCAATCAGCCGGTGCCAACGGATATCGACTGCCCAAGCTGTGGTCGTCATATGCAAATTCGTACCGCTTCCACCGGGGTTTTCCTGGGTTGTAGTGGCTACAATTTGCCGCCCAAAGAGCGTTGTAAAACCACCATTGACCTGATTCCTGGTGAAGAGGCGGTGGCCGAAGACGCGGGAGAAGAGGCCGAAACCAATGCGCTGCGTGCCAAGCGTCGCTGCCCCAAGTGTGGCACGGCGATGGACAACTACCTAATCGATGAAACGCGTAAGCTGCACATCTGTGGTAACAGCCCCGATTGTGACGGCTACGAAGTTGAAGGCGGCAAATTCAAGATCAAAGGCTACGACGGCCCGATCATCGAGTGCGATAAGTGCGGCTCTGAGATGCAGTTGAAGTCAGGCCGCTTTGGCAAGTATTTTGGCTGTACCAATAGCGAATGTAAAAACACCCGTAAGCTATTGAAAAGCGGCGAAGTGGCGCCGCCAAAAATGGACCCGATCCCGATGCCGGAACTGGCTTGCCAAAAAGTTGACGACCATTACGTGCTGCGTGATGGCGCAAGCGGGCTGTTTTTGGCTGCCAGCAAGTTCCCTAAAAATCGTGAAACACGGCCGCCGCTGGTGAAAGAGCTGAAAGCGCACGCCGATGAGCTGCCCGAAAAGTATCACTTCATTCTTAAAGCGCCGAGTGAAGATCCGGATGGTCGCCCGGCGCAAATCCGCTACTCGCGGAAGAGCAAAGAGCAGTACGTGATGACCGACGAGGAGGGCAAGGCCACAGGCTGGAAAGCCATGTTTGATGCCGGTAAATGGCACGTGGAGGACAAACGCAAGTGAATGCACGGTCACGAACCAACCAGCTGCTCTATCAGGCGGAGCTATTAGTCACCTTGCCCGCAGGAAGTGATGAGCATGCTTCTGCGCGGCAGATGGCGTTGGAAGAGAGTGCGCTGGCGCTTTTTGAGCTGGCGCTTGAGTCGTTACTGCGCGAAGTTACTGAACACGCTCGGCTGTCGGAGCATCGCTGGACTGTATTGCTGGCCCAGGATGGCCCTGCCTTGGCCGAGCTGCAACGTCTGCGCGACTTGAAAGCCCAGCCGGAAAGCTGGCTGAGCTGGTTGGAGGGGCAACTTGAGCGCCTACATAGTGACGAAGGTGCTGCGCGGCGCGAAACTCACAACCCCGCTATGATTGCCGTGGGTAACCAGGCCGGTTTGCGCCAGCAGTTACTGGATAATCTTCAGGCGGCCAAGCGTGAAATAGGCGCGCTGCGCGAAACCAGCCTGGAGTGGTAGTGTTTATTGTTATGCATCGCTCAAGTCGTTAAGAAAGGAGATCATGATGCGCTATAACCAGGTGAAAGATTTAATCGAATGGGCGGCGGGTTTTCATGCCCGGATGGCGCGACAGTATAGCGAAGCCGCTGAGGATGCTGAGAATCAGCGCTTAGAGATGGCGTTTAATTACTTGGCCAGCCGTGAGCTAAAAATGAAAACGGGGCTTGAAGATCTCTTCCACGATGGCTCTGACCATTCAGAAGTGCTGGAGTTATGGTTCGATGATTCCAGCGATTTCCCCCAGCCGCCTGAGTTGGATCGCTTGTCGGAACAAACCATCACCGGCTCGATAGAGGATGCGATGAGAACTGCCACATCGTCGCATCAGCGCCTTCAAGCGCTCTACGAGCATCGCGCGGCACGAGCGAAAATTGAGCCTGAAGAGGAGTTTTTCAATGCCCTGGCTCAAGGACATAATTCCGAGATACGCAATATAATGGCGAGTATGGAAGAGTTTCAGGGCGTTTGATGGGGTCTCTACTAGTGGATTATCGGTTACTGCTCTTCGGGGCGTCAGTCGTGTACATGACGAAATTGCTAACGGCGAATGTGGGAATAGGGTATAACAGCCACCAGATGCGCCGAGTCGGTCAATCGCGGGCTAACTTGTTTCGAGAGCTGTCATGTTTTTAGTTAATCGCCGTCGATTTTTAGCCATGGTGTTGAGCTTGCCAGCCGTGGCCAGTGCTGCTGTTACTGCGCCCAGTCAGGATACCGCCACCGATCTCGTAGAAACGATACTGAGTCGCGCTCATGTGCCGCGTCATAGCAACGAACTGTGGGTGCTGGTGGACGACAAAGAGGCCACCCTTAGCGTGTTTCGGGGTAACGCGCTGCTGGAGCGGTTTGCGCCCATATCACTTGGCCGTGCTGGGGCTAAAACCCAACGGGTTCGCGGCGATAATGTGACTCCCATGGGGGAGTTTCATGTCAACCGTTTTAATTACGAAAGCCAGTGGCGTACCTTCATAGGTATTGATTACCCAACCCCAGCGCACGCTAGAATGGCGCTGGAAAAAGGGATTTATTCCCAAGCTGATTATGATGACTACTTCGACTACTATCGACGTTACGGTCGCCCCCCGCAAGATACCGCACTGGGTGGGGCGATTGGAATTCATGGCCTGGGTAGCGCAGACCCCGATATTCATGGGCGCTATCACTGGACTCAGGGGTGTGTTGCCGTTACCAACGATCAAATCGATCGCCTGGCAGCGCTAGTGGGTGTTGGCACTCGGGTAGTGATCCGTTAAGCTAACGCCGTTGATGGAAGTTCGAGGTTTTAAACAAGTGGCTATAGACAACCGCTGTGGTCTATTATAAAACAGCGTTTGACTTGCGTGCTTTGCAGCACAAGTCACTGAAAAGAACCTGCACCGCAGGTAGACAAATTTAAGCTAAGAACTTATTCTAATTTAAGTGACTAGCCTTACCTTTGTCATACCCTTAACGTAGTACCCAAGGACGACTCAAGGAGAACATTATGACTCTGAAAACTACTCTGAAGATGACTGCTGCTGCCGCTTCTCTGGCAATTCTTGCTGGTTGTGCTTCTACCAGCGCGCTGGAAGAAGTTCGCATGACTGCAGAATCTGCACAGGCTGACGCTGCAGAAGCACGCAGCATGGCTTCACAAGCTATGAACACTGCAAACCAAGCCCAGCGCGACGCGCAGGCTGCTCTGCAGATGTCTGAGCAGAACCGTGAAGAAATGAACCGTATGTTCCAGCGTTCCATGCAGAAGTAATTCTGCTTGGGCTGCTGAGGGAGTCGTCTGACTCTCTCAGCAGCTGCTGGAAGAAAGCTGTAGTTAGTTAATATGCCGTAGTAAGGCGCTGTACGTTAAAGCGTCAGACCAGTAGGTTTTGATACTAGCTACGCAAAAACCCCGCCAAGGCGGGGTTTTTTGTTGCTAGGTGTTCGGTTAAGCGTCTTTATCGTCAGTGGCGGCGCTGAGCTTAAGCTCGTCAATCAGCTCAACAGGCTCTGGTTCTGGCTCGGGAGCCTGAGGGCCATATAGCGCGATAAATTGGCCGTCAGGAGCTTCTACGGCGCGCTGAATCTGATCCGCGTCTATTTCAACGTCACTGCCAGTTAGCTCAGTGACGCGTTCAAGGGCATTAAGCAGTGGCTCAAAGCCTTCCGCGTTCTCTTCCAGCTGTGGGAAAGATTGCACAAACAGCGTGCCATCGGCTGCAAAGCCCGCTTTGAACGGTGCATCCATCAGGTTGACCTGAGTACCGCTAGGCAAACGCTCGTAGAGCGATTTGATATCTTCCGGGTACATGCGGATACAGCCACGGCTAACGCGCATACCGACGCCATCAGGGCGGTTGGTACCGTGAATGAGATAGCTCGGCATGGCCAGCAGAATTGCGTGCTCGCCCAAGGGGTTGTTAGGGCCGGGCGGTACCACGGAAGGCGCTGGTTCGCCGCGTTCGGCTGCTTCGCGACGCATAGATGCCGGTGGAGCCCAGGCGGGGTCTTTAACCTTAACCGTGGTGCGGGTGATGCCTACGGGGGTAGCGAACTCTTCACGCCCCACGCTAACCGGGTAGGTTTCGACGATGCCGGGTTTGTCGGCAGGGTAGTAGTAGAGACGTAGCTCAGAAAGGTTAATGACAACGCCTTCCCGCGGCGCAGGCGGAAGAATGTATTGGGCGGGGATCACCACTTCGGTACCTACGCCAGGTACCCAGAGGCTGACACCCGGGTTGGCCATGCGAATCTCTTCATAGCCAATGTTGTGGCGTCGGGCGATATCGATCAGCGTCTGCTTGGGATCTTCGACAACGACGGTGTAGCGCTCGCCAATGACATCGCCTTCTTCGGGTAGGCGGAAGTGACCACGGGGTAGCTCATCCTGATCAGCAACCTGAGCGGCGCTATCGACGGCGTCTATGCTGATTTCCTGTGCTTGCGCCTTTGGCGATTCTTCTGAGCTTTCTTGAGTCTGCTGCTCTTGCGCCTGTGTTGGGCTGTCGGCTTGCTCGTTAGCTGGTTGCGCAAAAGCGGGGCTCATCAGGCTAGCAGCGAGTAGCACGGCCAAGCTGGTAGGGCCCCAAAGGGTAAAGGTATTGCGAATGTTCATGATCGTTCCTAATGTGTTAATTCACTGCTGATGCGCGTTGCTGGGCCACTGGGATCAATAAACGGCTGTTGATCAACTGGGCCATGGCTACTGGCAAGTTTGCCCCAAGCTTCACGCCGCCGCTACTTTTTGGTTAAGGGTGCTAAGTAGGTTTTCAAGTTGCTGGAAGCGCTTGTCGACACTTTCCATTGGTAATTCAAACCGTAAGGTGTCAGAGCCATCTAAACGATAGTGCTTTGGTGACGTCTGAATGAGGGTCACCAGGGTTAAGGGATCCACCTGGGTGCTGCTATCAAACAATACTCTACCGCGGCTCTCGCCAGCCTCGATTTTGCTGATTCCCAGTTGCTCGGCACGGTGGCGCAGCTTGGTCTGGCGAATCAGGTTTTTCACCGGGTTGGGCAGCAAGCCAAAGCGGTCGATCAGCTCAACCTGTAACTCTTTAAGTTCGCTATCGCTCTGGGTGTTGGCAATCCGCTTGTACATCACCAGGCGCTGCTGAACATCGTGAATATAATCACTTGGAATCAGCGCAGGCAGGTTGAGGTTGATTTCCACGCCGGTATTGAAGGGCGCATCGATATTGGGCGTTTTACCCGCGCGAATGGCCTTCACCGCTCGATCCAGCATCTCCATATAGAGGGTGTAGCCGATGGTTTCCATCTGGCCGCTCTGTTCATCCCCCAGCAGTTCACCCGCGCCACGGATTTCCATATCGTGGCTGGCCAGGGTAAAGCCAGCGCCTAGATCATCCGAAGCGCTAATTGCTTCCAGACGCTTGATAGCATCACGGGTCATCGCTTTGGGCGGTGGCGTTAATAGGTAGGCGTACGCCTGATGGTGACTACGGCCGACCCGGCCCCGCAGCTGGTGCAGCTGGGCCAAGCCAAATTTATCAGCACGTTCGATAATAATGGTGTTGGCGCTGGGTACATCAATGCCGGTTTCAATGATGGTCGAACACACCAGCACGTTAAAGCGTCGGTGGTAGAAGTCCGACATAATGCGTTCCAGGCTGCGCTCGGGAAGCTGGCCGTGGGCAACCGCTACCCGCGCTTCGGGGATTAGTTCACGAATCTGTTCGGCACTGTTTTCAATGGTTTTGACTTCGTTATGCAGTACATAGACCTGCCCACCACGCAGTATTTCACGTAGCAGGGCTTCCTTGATGATACTGGTGTCGTGCTGCTGAACAAAGGTTTTAACCGACAGACGGCGGGCGGGCGGCGTAGCGATAATCGACAGATCACGGATGCCGCTCATGGCCATATTGAGCGTGCGCGGAATAGGGGTCGCGGTCAGCGTCAAAATATCGACTTCGGCACGCAGCGTTTTGAGCTTCTCTTTTTGCGCCACCCCGAAGCGGTGCTCCTCATCGATGATCAGCAGGCCCATTTTGGGCAGCTCAACGCTTTTGGCGAGCAGTTTATGGGTGCCGATGACGATATCCGTTTGGCCGCTTTTAATGCTCTCTAGTGTCTGGGTGACCTCTTTGCCGCTGGTAAAGCGCGAGATCAGGCCAATATTGACGGCGGTGTCAGCAAAGCGGTCGCGGAAGTTCTCGAAGTGCTGGCGCGCCAACAACGTAGTGGGCACCAATACCACCACTTGGCGGCCAGACTGTACGGCCAAAAATGCCGCGCGCATGGCCACTTCGGTTTTGCCGAAGCCGACATCGCCGCACACCACGCGATCCATGGGCTGCGGGGAGGTCATATCGCTGATGACCGCTTCAATCGCCGCGTGCTGGTCAGCGGTCTCTTCAAATGGGAAGTTACCCGCAAAACGCAGATACTCCTCGCCTGGCGCCTCATAGACCACCCCTTGCTGGGCTTCCCGGCGGGCGTAGACATCCAGCAGCTCTGCAGCGGTATCGCGAATTTTTTCGGCGGCTTTGCGGCGGGCTTTTTCCCACTGGTCCGAACCGAGCTTATGCAGCGGGGCCAGTTCGTCACCGGCCCCGCTGTAACGGGAGATCATATGCAGGCTGTCGACAGGCACATAAAGCTTGGCACCATCGGCGTAGGAGAGCGCCAGGAACTCATTTGCCTGGCCACCGGCCTCTAAGGTTTCCAGCCCTAAATAGCGGCCCACGCCGTGGGCCTGGTGAACCACTGGCGCACCTTCGCGCAGCTCCGACAAGTGGCGTACTGCAAGCTCATTGTCATCCGTGGCTTTTTCGCGCCGACGGCTCTGACGTACCACGTCACCAAACAGCTCGGTTTCACTAATTACCGCAATACTTGGATTATTTAGCCATAAGCCGCTGTCGACCAAACCTTCCGTAATTGCATAGGTATGATCGCTAGCGAGAAAGTCGTGGAAGCTATCGGTATGCGGAAGCGAGAGCTGAAGTGGCGACAGGATCTCTTCCAGGGCTTCCCGGCGCCCCCGCGACTCCGCCACAAACAGCACCCGGGTTTGGGCATGGGAGTGCAAAAATGCTGACAGCTCCGCCAATGGCTGCTTGGCGCGGGCATTAATAGAGAGTGTGGGAAGCGGTGCGGCTTCAGGCTGTTGCGCATGGCGCTGCTCGCTATCCTCAGTTAGCTCTATTCGCGGGCAGGCTTTGATTGCCGAGAATACATCGTTGACCGGGAAAAACGCTCGGTGCGGTGGCAGCAGCGGGCGGGTTGGGTCAACGCCCAAGTTTACGTAGCGAGCGTCGATCGACTGCCAGTGCTGCTCGGCGGCAGCAAAAACTCCCGGCAGCAGTGCGACTCGTGTATCGTCGGTCAGGTGGTCAAACAGCGATGCGGTGTGTTCAAAAAACAGTGGTAAATAGTGCTCAAGCCCCGGTGAAGGAATGCCTTTCAACGCATCGTTATAAAGAGGGCATTGCCGCGGATCAACGTCGAACAGGGTTTCAAACTGCTCACGAAAACAGGCAATCGCGCTGCGGCTTAGCGAGTACTCGTGGGCGGGTAGCAATTCTAGCGATTCAAGCTTATCAGTCGAGCGCTGGCTGCCAGGGTCGAAGTGGCGCAGCGAATCGATCTCGTCATCGAACAGATCAATACGGATCGGCTCATCCATACCCATCGCAAACAGGTCAATCAGCGCGCCGCGCATGGCGTATTCGCCGGGCTCATAGACCGTTTCGACAGCGCGATAGCCCGCTCGGGAGAGCGATTCCCGAAACGCTTCGCGATTCAAGCGCTCGCCAGTTTTGAGTGTCATGACCCGCCCGGCAATGTACTCAACCGGGGGCAAGCGCTGCATCAACGTGTTGATCGGCACCAGCACAATGCCGCGCACGCCATCTTGCAGTTGGCGCAGGGTACGCAGTCTCGCCGAGACAATATCCTGATGGGGTGAAAAGCTGTCGTAGGGCAGCGTTTCCCAGTCGGGGAAGGACAGTACCGGTACGTCGCTATAAAAATAGAGATCTTGTTCAAGACGCTGCGCGCTGGCCGTATTGGGAGTGATCACCAATAGCGGAGCTTTCGCAGCAACGCGGGAGAGTGCCAGCGCAGTCGCGCTACCCGGCGGCGATGTCCAGTAGAGCGTATCGCGAGTCCCTTGGGGCTGGGGCGGTTCGAGCAGAGAGAATGTCGGCATAAGCAAGATATCGTTTTGCGCTGAAACGGAAGGGAGATCATACACGATCACCCGTTTCAGTTAGAGTGCCGCGGCTTAAGGTAGCGGGTTAATCTGTACTGAAAGAGGTTTTGTAGTGAGATTGGCATTTCTGTAATACCCCTACATGTTGTGCGACTATCCAGTCATTGCGACCGCTGCGCTTGCCCCGGATAATACACTCTCCGTTCCCACTACCTGATGAGGCCGCACGTGAGTCAGCAAGCGCTCGAAAACGTTTTTCAAGAATGGCAAGGCAACGAAGCCTTGGCGGAGCAGATGATCCCGTTAGTAGGGCAGCTCTATCGTCAGAATAACGTCGTTGCCACCATGTTCGGGCGTTCACTTATTAAACGGTCGGTCATCCGCATTCTTAAAGACCATCGCTTCGTGCGTAAAATAGAAGGGACTGAGCTCTCCGTTGAGGATACCTACTCTATCGTGAAGGGGATGGTCGCCTTGAACCTTGGCCCCGCCCATGTGGATGTAGGTAAGCTGGCGGTGATGTTCAAGAACCGAGGCGGTGGCGATGTCGAAGCCTTCCTGCGTAAAGAGCTGCAAGAGATTATTGATGGCTACCAGCCGGGGGCTAGCACCGGTGAGCCGCAAGACGTGGTGCTCTACGGTTTTGGTCGTATTGGTCGTTTACTGGCACGAGTGATGATAGAGAAGGCCGGGGGCGGTAATCTGCTGCGTTTGCGCGCTATTGTGGTGCGTGGCCGTGGCGATGTGGCTAAAGACCTTGAGAAGCGCGCCAGCCTGCTGCGTCGTGACTCAGTACATGGGCCTTTTGACGGCACCATCATGGTCGATGCAGAGGCCCGCACGCTGACGGTCAACGGCAATGTTATTCAGGTTATTTACGCCGATTCGCCCAGTGAGATTGACTATACTGAGTATGATATCGATAACGCGGTGATTGTTGATAATACCGGTATCTGGCGCGATGAAGAGGGCTTGGGCCAGCACCTGAAGTGTAAAGGCGCTGCCAAAGCGCTGCTAACGGCACCGGGTAAAGGCGATATTAAAAACATCGTTTACGGTATTAACCATGAATCCATTGGCGACAGCGATCTCATCGTCTCTGCTGCCTCTTGCACTACCAATGCGATCGTTCCGGTATTGAAGGTACTCAACGACGAGTACGGTGTGGTGAACGGGCATGTGGAAACCGTGCATGCCTATACCAACGACCAGAACTTGATCGACAACTACCATAAAGGTGACCGTCGTGGCCGTAGTGCGGCGCTGAATATGGTATTGACCGAGACAGGAGCAGCCAAGGCCGTATCGAAAGCGCTACCTGAGCTAGAGGGAAAGCTGACCGGCAACGCCATTCGTGTGCCAATCCCTAATGTCTCTATGGCCATTCTCAATCTGACCCTGGATAAAGCGACAGATGCTGTAGCGCTAAATGACTACTTGCGCCGTATGTCGATCGAGTCCGCCTACCAGAAGCAAATTGACTTTGTCGATTCAGCAGAAGTGGTGTCGTCAGACTTTGTGGGCAATCGTCATGCCGGTATCGTGGATGCTAAAGCTACCATCGCCAACGGCCATCATGCGGTCATTTATGTGTGGTATGACAATGAGTTCGGTTATAGCTGCCAGGTTGTACGTATTTTGCAGCAAATGTCTAACGTACGGTTTTTAAAACTTCCTCGCTAGTTAAACTTAGCAAAGCCCGCATGCCGGGTGTTAGAGCTAAGAGAATGCGTTGACGCCACCTTCGGGTGGCGTTTTTTTGGTCTCAATCTCATCTTTTGCCAATGTATATAGCACTTTTGGTGGTCATCAGGGATGTGGTCATTGGACGCGCTTATCTTTATAATACGATGGATTTTTCGGGGTGGTTCAAGTGCTGCTTGGGCCGGACTGGTAACAATCTGAGCAGAAAATAACAATTCGCTGAGCAGAAAATAAGCATTCGAACCCCATACCTTCGTATATCCGATCCAACAACTGGGCGAGACTATGATCGAAGTCAAAAAAGGCCTGGATCTCCCCATCACGGGAGCGCCCGAGCAGCGTATTGAAGATGCGCGGCCTGTGCGCCACGTGGCAATCCTGGGTACCGACTACGTTGGCATGAAGCCGACGATGGAAGTCCAGGAAGGGGATAAGGTCAAACTGGGCCAATTGCTCTTCACCGATAAGAAAATTGCTGGTGTGCGCTATACAGCGCCCGCTGCCGGTGAAGTGCTTGCAATAAACCGTGGCGAAAAACGTCGTTTGCTGTCTGTCGTAATTAAAGTAGACGAAACTGAGGAAGCGGTCGAATTCGCTGCTCATGATCGTAATGCCTTAGCGCAGCTTGAACGTCAGGTCGTTGTCGACCAACTGGTAGAATCGGGACTCTGGACTGCATTGCGCACTCGTCCTTTCTCGCGCACCCCGGCCATTGATAGCACCCCGGCCGATATTTTTGTAACCGCCGTGGATACCCATCCACTTAGCCCTGACCCTGCGTTGATCATTAACGAGCAGTCGCAGGCATTCGAGGATGGCCTCAAGGTGTTAGCGCGCCTGACCGAGGGCAACGTCTTCTTATGTACGGGCGAAAATGCCTCAGTCCCGGGTGGCGATGTTGACGGCGTAAAAACCGAAAGCTTTGCCGGCCCTCATCCTGCGGGACTTGTCGGCACGCATATTCACTACCTTTCTCCAGTCGCACTGCACAAAAAAGTGTGGCATATCGGCTACCAGGACGTTATTGCGTTCGGTAAGTTGTTTGTAGAAGGGAAGCTGGATATGAACCGTGTGGTTGCCATTGGTGGCCCGCGTGCTGAAAATCCGCGTCTGATTCGTACCCGTGTCGGCGCTAGTACAGATGAACTCCTGACCAACGAAGTCATCAAACCCGAGGACACTCGCGTAATTTCTGGTTCGGTATTCTCTGGCTTTGCCGCTGAAGGTAAGTTGACCTACCTTGGCCGCTTCAGCAATCAAGTGAGTTTGCTGGAAGAGGGCAACAAGCGCACGTTTATGGGTTGGTTGTCTCCTGGTGCTAATCGTCACTCGGTCTTGGGTATTTATATCTCCAAGATTAAGGGGCTCAGCAACTATGCTCCGACGACCTCTACCAATGGTTCCGAGCGTGCTATGGTGCCGGTAGGTGCCTATGAGCAGGTGATGCCGCTAGATATCATGCCGACTCAGCTATTGCGTTCGTTGATCGTGGGCGACATTGAGGTTGCCATGCAGCTTGGGTGTTTGGAGCTGGACGAAGAGGATCTGGCGCTGTGCACGTATGTTTGCCCTGGCAAATACGAATATGGCCCCATCCTGCGTGATAATCTCACCATGATCGAGAAAGAGGCCTGATAATGGGTATTCAACAGACACTCCAAAATATCGAGCCGCATTTCCACAAAGGCGGAAAGTACGAAAAGTTCTATCCGCTGTTTGAAGCGGTAGATACTATTTTTTACACGCCACCGAGCGTGGCTAAAACCACCGCGCATGTGCGTGACGGTATCGATCTTAAACGCATCATGATTACCGTGTGGATGTGTACTTTCCCGGCGATGTTTTTCGGCATGTGGAGCGCTGGTTGGCAGGCCAACACGGCAATTGATGCGGGCTATGCCTCTATGGGAGGCTGGCGCGAAGCGATTATGATGACGCTGTCGTCCGGTCACGATGCGAATAGCCTATGGGCTAACTTTGTCCTTGGCGCTACCTACTTCCTACCTATCTACCTGGTCACCTTTGTGGTCGGTGGTTTCTGGGAGGTGCTGTTCGCTATCAAGCGCGGTCACGAAGTCAACGAAGGCTTCTTCGTCACTTCCGTACTCTTCGCGCTGGTACTGCCCGCCACCATTCCCCTTTGGCAGGTTGCCTTGGGTATCACCTTTGGTGTGGTGATCGGTAAAGAGATCTTCGGCGGCACGGGGAAAAACTTCTTGAACCCCGCGCTGACCGGTCGTGCATTCCTTTACTTTGCCTATCCCGCGCAAATCTCTGGTGACTCTGTATGGGTTGCCGCTGATGGCTATACTGGTGCGACGGCACTCTCGCTAGCGTTCCAGGACGGTATGTCTGCGTTGACCGACACCTTTAGCTGGTGGGATGCCTTCATCGGTTTTATCCCTGGCTCGATCGGGGAAGTCTCGACACTAGCCATCTTTATCGGCGGCGCTGTGTTGCTGTGGACGGGAATTGCCTCTTGGCGAATCATGCTGGGGGTACTCCTGGGCATGGTGGTGACCAGTACGCTGTTTAATCTAATCGGCTCTGATACCAACCCAATGTTTGCCATGCCGTGGTACTGGCATCTGGTGATCGGCGGTTTCGCTTTCGGTATGGTCTTCATGGCAACCGATCCGGTGTCGGCGTCGATGACCAATCAAGGCCGTCTGCTGTTTGGTGCGCTGATTGGTGTGATGACTGTTTTGATTCGCGTTGTGAACCCGGCTTTCCCGGAAGGCATCATGCTGGCGATTCTGTTCGCTAACCTGTTTGCACCGCTGATTGACCATTTCTTCGTCCAGGCCAACATCAAGCGTCGCGTGAAGCGAACCGCCGTACCGGCCGAGGAGACTGCCTAATGGCACAAGGTAACAACTCCATCAAGAAAGTCCTGATTGTGGCGTTTGCACTGTGTATCGTGTGCTCCGTCATTGTCTCGACCGCGGCGGTCGCCTTGCGACCCATGCAGCAGCTTAACCAGGAACTCGACCGTAAAACCAACATCTTGAACGTTGCCAAGCTTTATGAGCCGGGTATGGACGTTGAAGAGGTGTTTAGCGATGAGATCATCGCACGGGTCGTTGACCTGGATACGGGTGAGTACTCCGATGAGTTCGATCCCGATACCTACGATAGTTTTGAGGCTGCCCGTGACCCGGCCTCGGGTCGCACGCTTTCTGGCGATCAAGACATCGCGGGCCTTTCACGGGTTGAAAACTACGCGACTGTTTATCTGGTCGGCAGTGAAGACGATCCGGAACAGATCGTGTTGCCGATTCGTGGTCAGGGGCTTTGGGGCTTGATGCGTGGCTTCCTGGCCGTAGAGGGTGATGGCAATACTATTGTCAGTATCACCTACTACGAGCACAGTGAAACGCCAGGTTTGGGCGCAGAAGTTAACAACCCGCGCTGGCAAGCCCAGTGGGAAGGCAAGAAAATTTACGATGAAGAGGGCGACCTCTCACCGGAGATTCACCTGACCAAAGGCGGCGCCAGTGACGAATACGAAGTCGATGCGCTATCTGGCGCTACGCTGACCAGTAACGGCGTGACTAACATGCTGCAGTTCTGGTTGAGCGAAGAAGCTTTCGGTCCCTATTTGGCTAAATTCCGCAGTGGCACTGAGCCGGAAGATGCCGAAGAGACCGATACCAACTTCGAAGACGTTGAGGGGGCCTGATCATGGCGGACGTAAATGCAAAAGGCGTTTTAACAGCGCCGATTTTCCAGAACAACCCTATTGCGCTGCAAATTCTGGGGATCTGTTCGGCACTTGCGGTAACCACCAGTATGAGCGTATCGCTCGTTATGGCGCTGGCGGTTATTTTCGTAACGGCATTCTCAAATCTGTTCGTATCGTTGATCAGGAATCATATTCCCTCTTCGATCCGTATCATCGTGCAGATGACCATTATTGCCTCGCTGGTTATCGTGGTTGATCAGATTCTCAAGGCGTATGCCTATGAGATGTCTAAGCAGCTCTCGGTATTTGTGGGTTTGATCATTACTAACTGTATCGTCATGGGCCGCGCTGAAGGCTTTGCGATGTCCAATACGCCGGGCATGTCGTTTTTAGACGGTATTGGTAACGGCCTAGGCTATGGCTTTGTACTCATGGTGGTGGGTTTCTTCCGTGAGCTGCTGGGTTCGGGCAGCGTATTTGGCATTACCATCCTCCAGACCGTGCAAAATGGTGGCTGGTACGTGCCTAACGGCTTGCTATTACTACCGCCTTCAGCGTTCTTTATTATCGGTCTACTGATCTGGGTAATGCGTTCCGTTAACCCTGAGCAAGTAGAAGATAATGAGTTCAAAATGAAGGAAAACACCAAGCCCAAGGAGGCCGTGTAACATGGAACATTATCTGAGTCTTTTTGTTGCCTCGGTGTTTGTTGAAAACATGGCACTGGCCTTCTTCCTGGGGATGTGTACTTTCTTGGCGGTGTCCAAAAAGGTCTCCTCAGCGATTGGCTTGGGCATTGCGGTGATTGTGGTATTGACCGTCACCGTGCCGGTTAACAACCTTGTCTATACCTTCTTGCTACAGGAAGGTGCGCTGACCTGGACCGGTATTAGCGGTGCTGAAAACATCGACCTCTCCTTCCTTGGGTTGCTCTCCTACATCGGTGTCATTGCGGCGCTGGTACAGATCATGGAAATGTTCCTTGATAAGTACGTACCGTCGCTCTACAACGCGCTAGGGGTCTTCCTGCCGCTGATTACCGTTAACTGCGCCATCCTGGGTGGCGTACTGTTTATGGTGGAGCGTAGCTATAACTTTGGCGAAGCCGTGGTCTATGGCTTTGGCGCGGGCACCGGTTGGGCATTGGCCATTGCCGCCCTGGCGGGTATTCGTGAAAAGCTGAAGTACAGCGATGTGCCGGGTGGCCTTCAAGGGCTGGGCATTACTTTCATCACCGTGGGGCTGATGTCGTTGGGCTTTATGTCCTTCTCGGGCATTCAGCTTTAATCGGAGCCGGTTTTTCCCGGCGGTGGCAAACATCGCCGGGTAATAGAAAACCTCCAGCAATAGGAAACCGACATGGTTGATACAACAGTCATCTTGCTCGGTGTTGTCATGTTCACGGTCATCGTTATTAGCTTGACGGCGATCATTCTGGCAGCGCGCAGCAAGCTTGTGAGTAGCGGGGACGTGACCATTGAGGTCAACGGCGACCCTGAGCACACTTTGAAGACCCAGGCCGGTGGTAAGCTGCTAAACACGCTTGCCGCTAACGGCATTTTCCTCTCGTCCGCCTGCGGTGGCGGTGGTTCTTGTGCCCAGTGTAAGTGTCGGGTTGAAGAGGGCGGCGGCTCTATTCTGCCGACCGAAGAGTCGCACTTCACGATGCGTGAGAAAAAAGAGGGCTGGCGCCTCTCTTGTCAGGTACCTGTGAAGCAGGACATGAAAGTCGAAGTGCCTGAAGAAGTCTTTGGGGTGAAGAAGTGGGAATGTGAGGTTATTGCCAACCCCAACGTTGCCACCTTTATCAAAGAGTTAAACCTGAAACTGCCAGAGGGCGAAGAAGTCGCCTTCCGCGCCGGTGGCTATGTACAGCTCGTTGCACCGCCTTACGATATCAAGTTCTCTGATTTTGATATCGACGAGGAGTATCGGGGTGATTGGGAAAAATTTGATATGTTCAAAATTTCCCACAAGAACAACGAGGAAGTGATTCGCGCATACTCCATGGCGAACTACCCAGACGAGAAGGGTATCCTCAAGTTTAACATCCGTATTGCCACGCCGCCTCCCGGCACTGACCATCCGCCTGGCTTGATGTCGACTTATGTCTTCAGCCTTAAAGAGGGCGATAAGGTCACCGTAATGGGACCGTTCGGTGAGTTCTTTGCCCGTGATACTGACGCCGAGATGATCTTTATCGGTGGTGGTGCGGGTATGGCACCGATGCGTAGTCACATCTTCGATCAGTTGAAGCGCTTGAAGTCTGATCGCAAGATTACCTTCTGGTACGGTGCTCGCTCCTGGCGTGAAACCTTCTACAACGAAGAGTACGACCAGTTAGCCGAAGAGTTCCCTAACTTTGAGTGGCACCTGGCGCTATCTGATCCTCAGCCGGAAGATAATTGGGAAGGGCCGACAGGCTTTATCCATAATGTGCTGTACGAAAACTATCTGAAGGATCACCCAGCACCTGAAGATTGCGAGTACTACATGTGTGGGCCGCCGATGATGAACGCATCGGTTATCAAGTTGTTGCTTGATATGGGCGTTGAGCCGGAAAATATCCTGTTGGATGATTTCGGTGGCTAAACGGTCGGCGTAAGTCGATAGTAGCGTTAAGCGGGGCTGGCCTTTTGGGCTGGCCCCGTTTGTTTATATAACCTTGTGAAGGGAATGACTTATCACCGCGCTGATAAGAGGGGCTTGGCTAAGGTATAATCACTTTAATGATGAATGACCGTGAGGCACTTATCACGACGACTGTTGTCGTCAGGTAAGACCAATAATTTAAAGCGAAGCAATGTGAAGCGGGGAGGTTGATATGACTATTTGGCTACTGGTATTCGGTTTCATGGCACTGATTATGGGTGCGATGGCTGTGGGCGTCATCATGGGCCGCAAACCAATTGCCGGTTCTTGCGGCGGTTTGAATCAAATCGGCATGAAAGATGGCTGTGATATTTGCGGTGGCAAAGATGAGGTTTGTGAAGAAGAGAACCGCAAGCGCGGAGGTGTGCGCCGCCGTAGCGATGAAAGCCGTGGTGCCGATTTGGGCTATGATGCTACACGTCGCTAACAAGACTGCGTTGTATGCAACGGGATGATTGACCAAAAATAGCAAGGGGACGCAGAGAGCATGGCGGTTCACAATTACGATGTTGTGGTGATCGGTACGGGGCCTGCAGGAGAAAGCGCTGCTATCAACGCTGCAAAGCATGGCAAGCGTGTAGCGATTATTGAGAAACAGGTTCAGGTAGGTGGCAATTGTACTCACTGGGGTACCATTCCTTCCAAAGCGCTGCGCCATCAGGTGAAACAGATCATGGCGTTCAACACCAACCGTATGTTCCGCGATATTGGTGAGCCGCGCTGGTTCTCCTTCCCCAAAGTGATGGAACGCTCAAGGGGTACCATCGATAAACAGGTAGAGATGCGTACCACCTTCTATGCGCGCAACCGCATTGATCTGTTTCATGGCGTCGCCCGATTTAAAGATGAGCACACCTTGTTGGTGCGTGACCGCCAGGAAGGCATGGAAGAACTGGTGGCGAAGAAAATCGTGATTGCCACTGGTTCTCGCCCTTACCGCCCGGCGGATATTAACTTCCGCCATCCGCGTATTTACTGCTCTGACACCATATTAAGCCTCTCGCATACCCCGCGCACGCTGGTAATTTTTGGCGCCGGGGTGATTGGCTGTGAATATGCATCGATCTTTTCGGGCTTGGGCGTCAAAGTTGATCTCATTAATAACCGTGACAGCCTGCTGTCGTTCCTGGACGATGAGATTAGCGATGCACTCTCCTACCATTTGCGTAAGCACGGTGTGCTGGTTCGCCATAATGAAGAATACGAGAGCGTTGAGGGCGATGAGTCAGGCGTCGTCGTGCGTCTCAAGTCAGGCAAGAAAATTCGCGCTGATGCATTTTTGTGGGCCAATGGGCGAACCGGTAATACCGACAGCTTAGGCCTTGAGAACATTGGCTTAACCGCCAATGGGCGTGGCCAGCTAAGCGTTGATGAGCACTACCGCACTGCGGTTTCCCATATCTACGCAGCGGGCGATGTAATTGGCTGGCCGAGTTTGGCGAGCGCGGCTTACGACCAAGGCTTGAACTCGTGCAATGAGTTGCTCGATAAAGAGTATCGCTTTGTGAGTGATGTACCTACCGGAATCTACACCATCCCTGAGATTAGCTCGTTCGGCCCCAATGAGCGTGAACTTACCGAAGCCAAAGTGCCCTATGAAGTAGGCAAAGCTTTCTTCAAAGATACCGCCAGGGCACAAATTACCGGTGATACTGTGGGTATGCTTAAAATTCTGTTCCACCAAGACACCCTGGAAATACTCGGTATTCATTGTTTTGGCGACCAGGCGTCTGAGATTTTGCATATCGGCCAAGCGATCATGCAGCAAGAGGGCGATGCCAACACGCTCAAGTACTTTGTAAATACCACGTTTAATTACCCGACCATGGCAGAAGCGTACCGGGTGGCTGCGCAGAATGGTTTAAACCGGGTTTTCTAGCCACAGCTTTAGCGAGGGCTTTGTCAGGCGTCTAATCCGAGAAGTTGCCTTTGTCGTAGACGTTTAAGAGTCACTGGATTCGCGAATAAGCGTATGGCCGTAAGCTTGTGGTTTGTTATCAGGTGACGGCTCAGTGGGGGGCAACAGTTTTTCAACGCGGTTGCGCCCCAGTGCTTTAGCTTGATAGAGCGCTTTATCGGCAAACGAATAAAGCTGCTCAAACGTCAGCGAGCCGACTTGGCACGTCGTCACGCCAATGCTAATAGTCGGGTTGGTTTGCTGCTCTATACCGCTCAGCGTATTAACTTCGACCTCTCGGCGCAGCCGATCTGCTACCTGAAGTGCATCATGGGTAGCGGTGTTGGGCATCAATAAACAAAACTCCTCTCCACCAATCCTCGCTAATGTATCCGATGGACGGCTAAGCTCGCGAAGCTGCTTACTGATCTGGCGAAGTACCTCATCGCCGGTTGGGTGCCCGTAGGTATCATTAATTTGCTTGAAGTGATCAAGATCTAACAGCAGCAGGCTAAGCGGTGCTCGATCGCGCTGGGCTTGGGTAAGCGCAGCGGATGCTATATTGACCAAATGGCGCCGGTTATATAGCCCGGTCAGTTCATCGGTTAGCATTAGCTGATGCATGACGTTGCGCTGACGGTGGAGATGAATAACCGCTAGGCAGAGTGTAATTGCAGCGCTGACCATTAACACCAATAGCGCACTCACCGCAATCGAGAGTCGCTGCATCACCAAACGTTGCTGAACAGAGGTGTCGCGCACTTCTTCTAGCAGCTGGTTGTATAGCCAAGCCTGAGCGCCGCCTACCTCCATGGCAACCCGTTGTAACGGATCAATCAGCTCTGGGCGCTGTTGGGCTTGCTGTGACTGCTGGGTTAAGTCTGAAAGGCGATTGTTAAGCTCGCTGAAGTGATTATGCAGGTATTCAACGTCCGAGATGAGATATCGGTGGCGTTCAATACTGCTCTGTATGTTATTTAAATGCTGTTTGGAAAGTGAAATAAAATAATCGATGTATTTAATGTGTTCGCTGCTAGGCTGGCGGCTGCCTTCCTCTAATGCGGCCCGTAACTGAGGCGTGGCCTGTTGGGCTAGAACAATATCACTCACTAGCGTGGTGTAATCGGCGCTAGCTTTTTGGCACGCACTGTAAACATAGCTGCCCATTACTGCGGACATAGCGCAAAGAAGGACGGCAAAAATGGATGCTAAGCGCCCACCGGGCTGACGAAGAAAGTGGCGCATCATCATGAGATAATCAGCAAGCAGGCAGTGATGCCGCCCCTCTCTGTATACTGCCGAGCAGGCGAGAGTACGTTTGGTAAAAACACGTAATCATCAAAAGAGTGCTTCCGTTGCAAAGGGCAGTTCTGCATGGCACCTCTCCGTTAATGGGTAGGTAATCCAATGAACAGCTTAAAGACTTCATCCTTATGCAACTTAAGCACTCACCCGCCGAGTCTGCCATCCCACAACTTTACTAATTGCAGGATCATACTTGTGCTCGTTATTATTAATAACGCTGTTAGTGATTGATATTTAATCGTTATTTAGAGAGTCTAAGGCTAAGCTTGCTTTTTCTCGCCAGCTACCATCAAGGGAGGCAGCGTGGGTTAATGCTTCGCGCGCGTCTTCAGGCGCATCGCTTTGCAGTAGTAAAAGGCCTAGATTTAGCCATGCAGCGCCCATTGACTCATCCAGCTCGGTTGCCCGTTCAAACGCCTTGCGTGCGTTGTCGGGTTGTTGATCTGCGTAAAGCGCATTGCCTAACGTAAACTGCCCCATAGCGTTAGTGGGATGGCGTTTTGCAAACGCTTGCCAGCTTGAAAGCGTGGCGCGTGGCCCATGGGCCTCTTCGTAGGCGCTAAGCGCTTCTAAGGCGTTGCGGGCAGTAATACCTGTAGGCAAAGTACCTGGTTCGGCCACCACAAATCCCCAGCGCTCTGTGCGTGCCCAAGTGGCATCGAAACGGCTGAACGACATGGTATGGCGCTCAATCTCGCCGCTGCGCAGAATAAGCGTTTCACTGGGCAAATCGTAACCAATGGCCACAGCGTAGTGCCACATTGGATAAATCGGCAGCGACAAATTCTGCATAACGACCACCGGGTCGCCCGCTGCCAAATGGTTTAATAGGGCGTCCATGGTGCCGCGAATAGGAAACGCGAGCTGCTCATGCCGTCTCACCGTTGCCAGCATTTCTGGCTGCACACTGCCATCGCGTCCGGGCAGAAATACTTGAGGAATCAGCTCCTCAACGTCGGTGTCGACACCCTGGTGATTGAGTACCATTGCCAGCGTGGCAGGGCCGCACTGAAATTCTGTTTGGGCGTAAAACGGTACGCTGGTGATTTCTGTATGGGGCGGTAGGGCTTGATAGGTGCTTTGCAGTAATACCGGATTTCGCGCACAGCCGCTGAGCAGTAGTAGCATAATAAAAACGCCCGCAAAGCGGGCGTTGGAAAACAGGTAGGTCATGAGCGGCCTTGTATTAGCGAGTAAACGGGTAAACGTCGGTTAGGCCGAGAATGTCGGTTACCAGCAAAATAATGAAAACGGCAAATAAAGCGCCTACAACGCCGGCACCGGCTGGCAGTTGCTCAAGCTGATCGGCCATTTGCTGTGCTTCAGCATCACTGAGTGATGCAACGCGAGCCTCGACTTCGTCCAGATCAACACCCTGTTTTACCAGCTGATCTTGCACATCGGCGCGGGCCAGGATCTCGTTAATCCGTTCGCGATCAGCGCCAGCACGGTCAGCTGCCAAAACAGATTGGGTGGAGACTAAATCCATTGATTGGGGCGCAGTGGGTGCAGCGGCAACGGGTAAGCTGGTAATAACCAGCGCTGCAATCAGTAGGGTAGAGAGGTAAGCACGCAATGTTTTCATCGTCTTCTTCCTTATAGACTAGTCGGGGTGGTAAGGAATGAGTATAGAAACAAATGGTTTGATTTTTAAGCGTAATATGCAAAGTGCTAATTATTTGCACTAATGCGATAGGTCCAGGCGGATTCTGAGAGCAGCCCGCGGCCCCCGGCCATGGTCATGGCTAAATCGTGTAAGCCGGGCCATAGTGGCACCGCTGCTGCCCCCTTGACGGCTAAGTCGAGCCGCTGGGCCATTAATAGCAATTTATGTAAGCGCTTCATGGGCAGGCGGCCAATGGCTTTCTGGTAAGCGGGGCGGCGCTTATCAAAAATCATCGGCTTTTGGGTTTTGCAGGCGTGCTCAAAACTCTGCCCTTGATCCAGGTGCTGATGCAGCGAGAGCAGCGTGCGTAGCTCTCGGCTAAGCGCCCACAGCACGATAGGCGCCTCAACGCCTTCACTGCGTAAGCCATTCACAATGCGCGAAGCGCGGCTGGGTTCGCCTTTCAGGCAGGCATCGGCCAAATTGAAGACATCAAAGCGGGTGCTGTCTTCTACTCCCTGGGCAATACTTTCCACGTTCAAGCGGGTGCCTTGGGGGTGAATCAGCGCCAGCTTTTGCAACTCTTGGTCAGCGGCCAAAAGATTGCCTTCGGTGCGCTCTCCCAGCAGGCGAGCGGCTTCCAGATCAATTTGTAGACCGTGCAATGAAGCACGATCCCGTAGCCAGTAGCCTAAGCGGGAAGCGTCCACGGGCCACACGGGAACAAACAGGCCGTGCTTATCCAGCGCTTTGAACCAGGCGCTTTTTTGCTGCTTGGCATCTAGCTTGCCCATACCAATCAGTAGAACATCATCGCTGTTATCCAGGGTTTCGGCGTACTGCGCTAACGCTTTACTGCCTTCTTGCCCTAACTTGTGATTGCCTAAGCGCAACTCCAGTAGCTTGCTGGTCGCAAACAGCGAGAGGTTGCTCGACATTTCCATCAAGCGACCCCAGGCAAAATTGGGCTCGACATCGAGTACTTCACGCTCCTCGACACCACCCTGGCGAGCTGCGGCCCTTACAGCATCGCAGGCGTCGCGATGCTGTAAGGGCTCATCCCCCGCTACGATCACTACGCGGGGTAGCTTTTTTGCTAACGCAGCGGGTAGCTGATCAGCAAATACCTTCACTGCATGCCCTCAACGTAAGTAAGGCGCTCAATGATTTGCTGAGACAACTGGCGTGCAAGCGTCTGTTCTGCTTCCATCATTAGCGTTTCGCGGTTAAGGAGGTCGTCATCGCTAACGCGAATGCGGGTATCCGTCGACAGCGTTTCATTATTGATGTGATAGGCATTCGATGCTCGCTCCTGAACTGAGAGTCTGGCGCTGAGCGTTAGCTCGTGCTCGCGGCTTGCTCTGCCATCACCGCCGAGTCGACGCTCGGTTAAAACAGGCGTGCCCAACGTGACCCTCCAAGGCGCCCCAGCGGCTACCTGGGTGCCTAACTGCTGAAGACGAGAGGCGATCTGCTGAGCGACGGCACTGTTGGTGTCGCCTTCTAAAGCAAGGGGGGGCAGCGTAGGCAGCGATTCAGAGCCGCGTAGCCGAAACCCACAGCCGCTGACCAGCACCGCCGCCGAGGCGGCGATGCTAGCGGTTAAAAATGTGCGTCGGTTCATCCACTCACCACGATATTAACCAGTTTGCCGGGCACCACGATCACTTTACGTACGGTGTTGCCCTCGAGGAAGCGCTGAACGTTTTCATGCTCCATCGCCAGCTTTTCAATAGACGCCTTATCTGCGCTTGCCGGTACTTCAAGGCGAGCACGCAGTTTACCGTTGACCTGTACCACCAGCTCGATGCTGTCGCGGGTAAGGGCGGATTCATCTACTACCGGCCAGGTTGCTTCAATGGCCGGGCCTGAATGGCCAAACGCTTCCCAGAGACTATGGCACAGGTGCGGCGTAATCGGCGAGAGCAAGAGTACGCAGGCTTCCAGCGCTTCACGGCTAACCGCCAGGCCAAGTTCAGAGCTATCGTCGAACTTACCGATAGCGTTGGACAGCTCCATCACCGCGGCAATAGCGGTATTGAAGGTGGTGCGGCGGCCGATATCGTCGCTGGCTTTCTTGATAGTCTCGTGGGTTTTCCGGCGCAGCGCCTTTTGATCGTCGTTAAGTGCATTGACGTCCAGCGTGCCGGGCGTGCCCGCTGCCAAGTGCTCATTGACTTGACGCCATAGGCGCTTCAAGAAGCGGTGCGCGCCCTCTACACCTGAATCCGACCACTCCAGGGACTGCTCGGGGGGGGCGGCAAACATCATAAACAGGCGTACGGTATCGGCACCAAACTTGTCGATCATCGACTGCGGATCAACGCCGTTGTTTTTCGATTTGGACATCTTTTCGATGCCACCCATTTCCACCGGCTCGCCGTCGCTCATAAGGATAGCGCTTAGCGGGCGGCCTTTCTCGTCGCGCTTCACTTCAACATCGGCAGGGTTAAACCACTGCTTACCGCCGTTATCGGTAGAGCGGTAGAAGGTTTCCGCAATGACCATGCCCTGGGTCAGCAACTGCTGGAAGGGCTCGTCGGAATCCACCAAGCCAAAGTCACGCATCAGCTTGTGGAAGAAACGCGCATACAACAGGTGCAGGATGGCGTGCTCGATACCGCCAATGTAGAGGTCAACCGGCAGCCAGTAGTTTGCGCGCTCATCCAGCATTGCTTCGGTGTTATCCGCACAGCAGAAGCGCGCGTAGTACCAAGACGACTCCATAAAGGTGTCGAAGGTGTCGGTTTCGCGCGTCCAGCCATCGCCCAGGTCAGAAAACGCCGGCATCTTTTTCAGCGGCGAGCCGGAGGCGTCTACGGTGACTTCCATGGGTAGCGATACCGGCAGTTCATCATCGGTGAGCGGAACGGTTTGACCTTCCGGGCCGTATTTCACCGGAATCGGTGCGCCCCAGTAGCGTTGGCGGGCAACGCCCCAATCGCGCAGGCGGTAGTTGGTTTTGACTTCGCCACGACCAAGCTCCGCCAGTTTGGCGGCAATGGCATCAAAGGCTTGTTCAAAATCAAGGCCATCAAACTGACCTGAATTAACCAGCTTGCCGTATTCGGCGTAGGCCGCCTCAGAAACGTCGGCAGGCTGGCCGCTTTCATCGGCGATGACCGGTTTGATGGCAATGCCGTACTTGGTGGCAAACTCCCAGTCGCGCTGGTCGTGGCCAGGTACCGCCATGACGGCACCGGTACCAAACTCCATGAGCACGAAATTTGCCACGTAAACGGGCACTTCATCGCCGGTTAGCGGGTGAACCGCCCTATGGCCGGTGAGCATGCCTTTTTTCTCTTTGGTGGCCATCTCTGCTTCGGAGGTGCCACCCCTGGCGCACTCGTCGCAAAATGCAGCTAGCTCGCTGTTCTGCTCGGCCGCCTGCTTGGCCAGCGGGTGGCCAGCTGCAACCGCCACATAAGTAACGCCCAGCAGCGTATCCGGGCGAGTGGTATAAACCGCCAGCGGCTCATTGGCTTGGCCATCAGCGCCTTTGACATCAAAGGTCAGCTCGACACCGCGGGATTTACCAATCCAGTTGCGCTGCATGGTTTTGACCTGTTCTGGCCACTCCACTTTATCCAGGTCAGCCAGCAGTTCATCGGCGTAATCGGTAATCTTCAAGAACCACAACGGGATCTCTTTACGCTCAACCAAGGCACCAGAGCGCCAGCCGCGGCCTTCGATAACTTGCTCATTGGCGAGGACGGTTTGATCCACCGGATCCCAGTTAACCGTCGACATCTTCTTATACACCAAGCCTTTTTCTACCAGCTTGGTGAAGAACCACTGCTCCCAGCGGTAGTAGCTGGTATCGCAGGTGGCGAACTCGCGGCTCCAGTCATAGGCAAAACCCAGTGCCTTCAACTGATTGCGCATGTAGTCGATATTTTGGTACGTCCACTTGGCGGGCGGCACCTGATTCTGGATGGCGGCGTTTTCCGCGGGCATGCCGAAAGCGTCCCAGCCCATGGGCTGCATGACATTTTTACCCTGCATGCGCTGGAAACGTGAGACAACGTCACCGATAGTGTAATTACGCACGTGCCCCATGTGCAGCTTGCCGCTGGGGTAGGGGAACATGGAGAGGCAGTAAAACTTCTCGCGGTTCGCGTCCTCTACGGCTTTGAAGCACTGATGTTTGTCCCAGTACTGCTGGGCGTCGCGTTCGATTTCACGAGGGCTGTAGTGTGCGTCCATCGGTTTATTAATGCCTTGGCGTATTCGCCCAAAAGGGGCGCAAAGTGAATGTTAGATGACATCTGTCAGATAAGTGAGGTCGATTGTATCCTATGCAGGTGTATCCTTGAACGGTAAGCCGATGATAGGTAACTGCACGCGTCGATAAAAGGAGAGGCACCATGAGTGAACAGCAAAATGACAATCGCCTACGCGAAGGCTATGAGCGCTTGCTGGAGCGGATGCAGGGGGGCGCCAACGAGCTAACCTGGGAAAACCTGCAGAAGGATTTGGACGACGCGGTCGAGTTTGAAGCGGAGCTAGAGGAGTACACCAAAGATGAGCTAGCCCTGCTGCGCGCCTGGGTCGAGCGTGACCTGAAAGATATGCGCTACTACATGGCAGACACCGGCAAGCAGGTAGCCAGCTGGCTGGGCATCGACATTGACGGCCTTTCGCGCCGCGTGGCGGAGTCGCTGCTTTCAATTGCTGACCGTAGCGTGGTCGAACGCGAGCGCTTCGAGGAAGATTTAGAAGCTGCCCGCGCCGACTACTGCGAAGGTGAGATGGCGGCGCCTGGCCTAATGGCCTGCACCCACTGCGATGCTCAGGTGATGCTGCCTACCGTTGCGCGCCTGGAGCCTTGCCATCAGTGTGGCCATCGCTACTTCTACCGTTTTCCCAATAAAATCATTGAGACCTGATCGATTAGGAAACCAGTAAGCTGACGCCTGCGATCGCCCCTAGCGAGAGCAGGCTCATGACTGCTGCATAGAGCAGGTTATTTTTCATCATGCGGTAGCCGCTCACCCCGTAGCGCCCCTGCAGTGACAGGTTGATCCCCGAAAGCGGGCCCACGCTGGTGCCCACTGCCCACGACGTTAATGCCACAAATGCAAATACGGTTTGCTCACCGTTCTGTAAGTTCAGTATCGAGGCCAGCACCGACACCCCAATAATGGGATGAAGCCCTGCCAGTGCGCTCAGGGTAATCGCTGCAAAACTAAGCATCGCCTGAGGTGTGCCAAAGCGGGTGAATAGCGTCCAGTCGCTGCCTGCCGCGGCTGTTACCAGTGTTGAAAGCCCAATCGTTAATAGCCCCGCGGCTAAAAACAGCGAAATTTCCCCGCGCATGGCGGGTAGCCGCGTGGTGGTGTGCTGGCGAATACGTCGCAGGGTAAAACGGGGCCCATGGGGTAGGTTGCTCAATACCGCCACGCTGGGCAGCAGAAAGGTAATAATGCTGACAATGGTAAGGGCAGGGGTGAGCACAAAGTGAAAAAGCATCACCAACGCTGCCATACCTACCGGCATCAATAGGCTACGTGGTGCCAGTGAGTAGCCATCCACCTCGCTGAGATCAAACCGGCGCCGCAGCTCTAGCGTGGTTAACAGCCCCGACAGCATCGCCATGGGAAAACCCACCACGGCAATTTGCGCGTACTCAACGTCGGGTACTAGCGCGATCACTACGCCCATGGAGGCAAAAAAAGGCGACCACAGCGCCGCGCTAGAGAGCCCGCGATTAAGCGCCAACAGCTGCGGCGTAGTGAGCGGCCCACGCCGGGCCAGCTTATCGCCGACCATAAACACGGTAGAGAGATTTAAAATCGTACCCAGGAAGTGAACGCCCAACCAGGTACGCAGCACGCCACCCGCTCCGGTCACTCGACTTCCCGTCGCGCCCTTATTACCTTGCTTACCAATCAGCGAAATAAAACTAACGCCTACCAGCATCGCCGCCACAAACGAATTGCCCTGCAACATAGCGGGCCAATCCACCTCGGCGCCATACACAAACCACGCCACCAGCAGCATGCCCGCACCGAGTGCGATTAGTACGGCCGCCTGAATCCGCGAACGACGGGGAATATCCCGCCACAGCAACACAACCGCCGCCCACAGCAAATAGCTCACCGCATTCGCAGTGCTCAACCAACTGGTAAAACCGATAATTTGTGCGATAAGCCCAAGCAAAATCAGCACGCCCGCCAAGCGCTGCCGAGAAGTCGTCTCTTGCATGCCAAACCCTTAATAGTGAATTAGCAGGCTAATCGGATTTGCAAAGGAAGGCCAGCAGCAACGCGTTATGAAGCAAGAGCACTTCGTACACTGGCACCATTGCGTGCGTAGCCACATTTCGTAGCGCGTGGTAACGAATCTGCGAGGAACGAGCAAATGAGGCACCCGCGGGAGCATCGCGCAGCGATGCCAGATCCACGCAACTAACGAGCCGTTGCCCTAAGAGAGGAAACACTTTTTTTCATCGATACGTGACCTAATCCAAATTTATGAATAAGGTATGGTTAATTAGTCAGACTCGGTCTCAACTGGAGCGTTTTAACGTAACCCAGGTGTGCCGTGGCGGTAGCGTGGTTTCGTTTTAGCTCATTAGCCTAAAGGGCTGCGCACACCTGCAAATTCCTTCCTCAGGTCAGGGGGTGGCTATCAAATTCATAGACCCACACACTCGATTTAACACGTGCATAACCTCTTCGTGAGAAAGCACGACAGGTAATCGACGCGGGCGTTTAGCTCGTGAAAAGGTACCAATATCACCTAATGGCATATCAAGGATATGGTGATACAGAAATACTAAAGCATTAAGCGCTTGGTTTTGTGCCGCAGCCACATATCGCTCTACGGCAAGGTGCTCCAGAAAAGCTTGGACTTCAGAAGGGCCCATACTGGCAGGGTGTCGCACCCCATGATAACGAATGAAGTAACGTATCCAGTAACAGTATGTTTTTTCAGTACGCGGGCTATAGCGCTTTACCAGCATAACAGCTTTACACACGATCCATTAGTTTCGGAGGCCTGCTTTGCATATCCATTTGGTGTCTGTCTCCTGATAATGGATATGCATACAGTATTATTGAGCTTGGCAAAACGCGCAAGCATCCGAATTTTGAAAATGCAGCCTAATTAATATAATTTATTTTAAAATCATGTGGTTATGCACGAAAAGGTAGGCTACATTTACTAAGTAAACATGCTGACGCGTTCATCCAATCAAGGACGTGCCGTCTAATACCTGTTATACGAATTAGTGGATCGAGAACGATATGCAGGAAAAGAAAGTAGCATTACAAGTAATTGAGGAATCTTTAAAGGAGTTGGAGTCACCTAAAGGTTCTCTCCTGTCTGCTATTCAAAAGTTACAAAGATCTGCGTCAATTGTTGGAGATGAGGAAAAAAGGCTCTGGTGTTCAATTCAGCTCGGTGACCCTACTTATATCCAACCATTAAAAGATTTGTCTGATTTCTTGGTTGAGAATCAAGACCCTTCAACGAGTGCTTACCAGAAAGGGCTTTCGAAGCATATCAAAATCCTAGAAAAACTTGGTTTAACCCATGAAGTTCACTTTACGAATGAAGAGCTAAACGTAAAGTTGGATGCTAGCGGTGGTGGATATGTCAACATTGGATTTGTTGAGGAGCGTTACGCTGATCTTGTAAGGCTTAAGAAAGGAAATGATGGTACATATTACAAGAATCATCTAAATAAGCACTTAAATTACGTAAAAAAGAAAGCGCATGAGCTTGCATCAGATTTGTATAAGCAGCTCAAGTTTTCTGGAACTGTTAGAAATTGTTTTGACTTATTGAAAGATGCAGTTGACGATAAACTGCTAGATTTAAATCCTGTTATATCTGAACAACTTATGCTTGCGTTTAAATCTGTATCCTCAAGTAAAGAAGAGGAGTGGTCTCAAGCTCTAATGACTTGTCGCAGGCTAATAGAAGCATTAGCTGATCAACTTTATCCAGCCAGTAATGAAAAAGGCAATGGAAGAGCGTTGGGAAAAACCCAATATGTAAATAGAATTTGGGCGTTTATGGATGCGTCGATTGAATCTCGAAGTAATAAAGAGCTTGCAAAGGCTCACGTAGATTTTCTGGGTTCATGGTTAGAGAAGGTCAATAAGTTATCTAATAAGGGTGTGCATGCTGAGTTAGGCCAGTTCGAAGCTACTAAGGCCGTATTTCATACTTACTTAATGATTGCAGATATTCTGGAATACATGGAAGAAAAACCAGAGTCAGCTGGCAAGCCAGATATTAATTTAGCAACCATCGATGAGATAGAGGCTCTTTTGGGTGTGAATAGAAATATAGCCAAAGAAATATTTAAGTATCGAGTTAAAGAGGGAGCACTAGACTGTGAGTCTCTATCCAAAATTTCAGGTGTTGGCCCAAAAACAATCCAAAAGGCAAAGCAAGAGTTCGTCATCGATGAATGATCGTATAACAAGCGCGTCAATTAGGACGCTCGCGAGCTCGCGCCTATTACGCGAGCGTTGAGGCTGTAGAAAAAACCTTTTGACGGCTAGGCTTTGGTAGGATCGGGAAAAACAGACGAGGAGTGGTCAGCATGCCGCGCTTCAAGGCTTATAACTACGATCAGAACGCCATGGTGGTGATCAACTACCAGGATCAGCTCCAGCCAGGCACCTTTGAACACGCGGTGCACTACCTGATCGAGCACAAGCCCGACTTATCCGTTTTCCATCCCAAGTACCGCAACGATGCGACCGGTCGGCTGGCCTATGATCCGGCTATCCTGCTTAAGATTATCCTGTTTGCTTACTCAAAAGGCATCACCTCCAGTCGCGAGATGCAGTGGAGCTGCGAGACCAATATTATTTTCAAAGCCCTTTCCTGCGATACCGTGCCCCACTTCACCACACTGGCAAGCTTCGTCAGTCGGCATGCCGATGAGATTGAAGCGCTGTTCGAACAAGTGCTGCTGGTGTGCCACGAACAAGGCTTGTTGGGTAACGAGCTCTTTGCGATTGATGGCGGCAAGATGTCCTCCGATGCCTCCAAAGAGTGGTCTGGCACGTTCAAAGAATTGGATGAGAAACGTGAGAAACTTAGAGGCCTGATTCGGCATCACCTACTGGAGCACTACGCGCGTGATGAGGCCGAGACGGAAGCCGATCTGGATAGGGATATCCGACGAGCCAAGACGATTCTCTCGCTAGATGCCGCCATGAACAAAGTGGATCGTTTCCTAAAGACGCACAGCTCAAGGATGGGCCGGGGGAAGCGAATCAAGGAAGTGAAGAGCAATCTGACCGATAACGAAAGTGCCAAAATGACGACAAGCAAGGGCACGATCCAGGGCTATAACGGCGTCGCCACGGTGGATAAAAAGCACCAGATCGTCATTGACGCTCAGGCCTTCGGCGAAGGCCAGGAACATCACACCTTGCAGCCCGTACTGGAAACGGTCGAAGCCCGTTTTAAGAAACTGGGCATTGCGGAAAACATCTACCAGAAAGGCACCGTCGTCACCGCGGATACCGGCTTCGCCAATGAAGCCAATATGAAGTACCTTCACGAGCGACGGATTAATGGCTACATCCCCGATAATCAGTTCCGCAGCCGAGATCCGAAATTCACCGACCAGAAAGACAAATACGGCAAGCGCCACCAGAACCTGCCGGACAAAGGCTGGCGAGAGACGACGCCCGCCAGCGCGTTCCAGTTTGATCCTGTAAACCTAACGTGTATCTGCCCCACCGGTAAAAGCTGTCCTATCGCGGGCAACGAGAAACAGACAATGGCAAGATCCGGGTACACTTTGAAGGGCGTTTGCTGCAATGTCGGCACTGCCCAAAGAAATACCGATGCATGCAGAACCCAAGCTCGGCTGACCATCGCAACGGTGCTGGGCGACAGGTGTCTTTTATCATCGAGAACAAACGTTTACCCAATTATACTGACTGGATGAAGCACCGAGTCGATAGCCCCCAGGGCAAAGAAATTTACAGCCATCGCATGTCAGTTGTAGAACCGGTATTCGAATTCTGCACGACGAAAAGGCTGAGCCGCTTTAGTCTGCGGGGCAAGAAGAAAGTACAGGGCCAGTGGCAGCTTTACTGCCTGGTGCACAATATTGAGAAGTTAGCGAATTATGGCCACATGGCCGCGTCATGAAGGGCTTAGAGCGGGGTAAGTTGCTTTTTAAGAGCAAAAGGTCGTCTTCAACAGGCTTTAGCTGGGCGCTCAAGTGGCTAAATGCCGATATTAAGATTACCCAGCCAGATGACCGGCTGGGTAAATGAATAAGGACAACAGGCGGTGGAAACGGCTCGAAATCGGGTTTTTCTACAGCCTCGTTGAGGCTGTTGAATTACTCTTTTTTAATAAAAACAGCTTGTTTTATGGGGGCAAAATGCATTACCTAGTGACTTAAAAGTTCTTAGGATAGATTTCAGGAGCTTGATTTTTAGTTAAATTTGGCTGTCAGATTTATTCTACAGCCTCGTTAGGAAAACCAAGGAGTTTCGGAGTATATGAATATCAAAATGAATTTGAAACCTAGCATTTTGTTATTCTTTATCGGATTTTTGGGCATAATTTCTATTGTTCCTTTAATACCTCAATTATTATCGTTCCAATCAGAGGTATTACCTTTATCAGTAGAGATGATTCAAATAATATCAGTGGCACAGCCATCAGTTTTGCTGCTGCTTATGGTTTGGATTGGTTCCGTTTTTTCCAAAAAGGTAGGTTTAACAGCGCCAGTTATTTTTGCTTTAGCTCGCTCGGAAAGTGCTTTAAAGGAATTAAAGCAACAAATAATACCCGCACTGATCGGCGGGATCATCGGTGGAATATTTATACTTGTATTTCTAGGTGCATTGTCTAGTTATCTTCCAAAAGAGTTTCTCAGTGCTGGTGAGAAGCTGGCACCACCTTGGTATACCAAAATGTTATACGGTGGTATCACAGAAGAGTTGCTCATTCGTTGGGGCTTAATGTCATTTTTCGTTTGGGGGTCATATCGTTTGACTCAAAAAAATGGTTCGGATATTCGTGCGCATAACTACATTTTTTCAATTATCATATCAGCTTTAATATTTGGCCTTGCTCATTTGCCTGTAGCTTTTTCGCTCTCGCCTGAGACTACTACTCCGCTTGTTGCTTATATTATTTTAGGTGATTCCGCTTTTGGTTTTATAGCGGGTTACTTGTATTGGAAGTATGGTTTAGAGTGTGCCATCGGTGCACATATGATTGCTCATATAACAATGATTGTTGGTGCAGGTTTTGCCTAACAACACGTGCCAGCTGACATTTTGGTCGGCGCTCCTTTTGTGTATGGCTTTGCCATTTTACACAAAACTCCACACCAACCAAAATGCAGCTGCACTCTGTGTTAGAAATTATCTGACTTGAGGTCATATGAGAAAATCAAAGAAAAAGAAAAGAAGAATCCAGCCCTACACAATCGAGAAGCAAGCTCCACATTTAAAGGGACTAAATAGAAAAGGTAAGCTTTCAATCTTTTTGGGAGCAGGTATATCGGTGAGTTGTGGGTTACCAGATTGGGGAGGCCTACTAACTTCCTTACATGAAGTTGCTGATGCTCGAGAAGCTCACTACGCTGATGACGATGATGTGGCTAATATGGCTCGAGCTGTCTTTGCAGAGAGCTTTAACTCCGTTGTGGCGGATTGTTTATATAGAGACGGACTAGAAATAAGCGAAAGCGCTTTAGCTATAGTAAAGTCAGGCGTAAGAAGCATGGTTTGCTTCAACTTTGACGACGTTATGGAAGAAATTTATCAATCCGAATGTATTCAACACAGAGTGGTCTTGAATGGCGAGAAATTTAACCTTAATAACGACCATGTAACGATATTTCACCCACATGGATATTTAGGCCGCTTTGACTCAAAGAAAGAGCAGCAGAGAAGCAAAATCATCTTGTCTAAGTCAGACTACGAGGATCTATATCATCAACATTACTGCTTAACTAACTTGATTCAGCTGTCTATGTTGATGGCAAAAACTGTGTTATTCGTGGGAATGTCAATGACAGACCCGAATATCATTAGATTATTGAAAAAGGCAAGAGAAGCTGGCGTTTTGAATTGGCACTATGCTCTTATGAAAGTGGAGAATGAAGAATACGTTATAAATCAAACCAAGCGCCTTAGAGCTATTGGTGTTGATCCTGTTTGGTATAAAGAATATTGTGATATCCCAAGAATCATTCAGCGTCTCAGTGTATGAAGCAAGGAGATGCTAACAAAGCAATGCGCGTGATTGCGGCGTTATAAGCCAAGGGGTAGGTTGTGCACCTAGTTTTATTCGACATAGACGGAACGCTGGTCGAGTCATACGATTTCGATACGGAATGCTTTCAAGCAGCTGCCAAGGATGTATTGGGTGTGACTATTGGCCCCGACTGGAGCCGCTATCATCACGTGACCGATTCTGGAATTCTCACCGAGGTGATTGAAGAATTGGGTCTTCAAAGTGACAGCGAGCGAATCACAGAGGAAGTTAAAGAACGGTTCGTGTGTCGAGTAGCGGATTATATCTCTTGTCACGATGTATCGTCGATCTCCGGAGCCTATGAGTTTTTGTCGCAGCTCGCTGGACGTCAGAATATCGCGGTCGCGTTTGCCACTGGTGGTTGGAGTGAATCCGCGAGAATGAAGCTTGCTGCTGCAGGTCTCAGCTTTCCATCTATACCACTGGCCTCGTCCTCAGATCACTACAGCAGAATAGAGATTATGCGATTGGCCGAAAGGCGCGCGGGTAACGACTACTATGACGCTATAACCTATTTTGGAGACGGGCCTTGGGATCAGAAAGCATCTGAAGCACTGGGCTACAACTTTGTCTCAGTCGGAAACCGTATTTCTAGCTCTCAATCGATTCGAGATTATACTGAAGCCGATGTGGCCTTTCGATATATTGGCTTATAACCAGACCATGCACCGGATGCCAAACCCTCCGCTTCGCTATGGTTTTGTCACCGGTGATGGCGGACGTTATATGAGGAAAGCAGTTGAGTCACGTGATAAAAGTTGATGGTTTTCGAACGATGGATATTGGCGAAGTGATTGAATCTATCGACTTGGCGCCCAAGAAGAGTCTTGAACAGCTCCGGCTGTTTGATTTGCTCTTAACTGATGGTTCAAATCAGGCCCTACGCCACGGCGTATATATATTCTTCAACCAAGAAGGCGAGTGCGTATACGTGGGCATGTGCAGCTCTAGTCATTTTGCCCACAGAATCGGGGGGCATTTTGGCATGTCTCCGAAATACGGTATGAATACATTTCTCCGACGAGTGGTAAACGGTTTGAACTTAAAGCCCAGCGCGGATAATGGATATGATCACTACGTGACCGCTCTATCTCAGATTGGCCAATATTCTATCCTGCTCATCGACGCCAATGGTAAAGGTAGAAAGTTTGTTCGTGCGTTGGAGCGCCTTCTCCACGCAATGCTCAAACCCAATTTAAACTTCCCAAAAGGTATGCCAAAAACCTATAAGTCATTCACTGCCGAGGTTGGTTTTGATGACGCGATAGCCCAGTGCGGAGGCTCATAACAAGACGCGCCAATCTGCACCTTCGGTGCCGGACACTCGCAAGCTCGTGCCATTGTGCTTTACGTTATATCTGTTCTGGCTGAACGTTCGTTTCTGGACGTAAGTCGACCTAAGACCAATCTGTGAGGGTTACCGTATGGATGCACCGTGAATTTCGAGACGATTCTGATCATCGCCTGTGCCTATCTTGTGGCTGCCTTCGTCAAAGGGGCGACCGGTCTGGGGTTCTCAACATCCGCGCTACCCATCCTCGCGCTTGGGCTGGGCCTCAAATCCGCCATACCGCTGGTCATCATTCCCTCGCTGGTGAGTAACGCCATCGTGATGATGCAGGCAGGGCACTTTGGGGAGACGGTGCAGCGCTTCTGGCCGATGTTTCTCGCCACCATTCCCGGCCTGCTGATTGGCCTCGCCGTGCTGGATCTGATCGGTAGCCTGGTCGCCGGCGCGATACTGGGCCTGGTGCTTATCGGCTACGGCGCTTTCACGCTGCTTCGCCCTGGCCAACCGATGTCGGAGAGCCTGGGCCGCAAACTTGCGCCGGTTTCCGGTTTTCTCACCGGTCTGGTGAATGGCATGACCGGATCGCAAGTCATGCCGGTTTTGCCGTTCCTGCTGGCGCTTCAACTCGATCCCAAGCGGTTTATCCAGGCGATCAATATCTCCTTTACCCTTTCGAGCCTGATCATGGCCGTGGGCCTGGCGAAGCTGGGACTCATGACGGTCGAATCGATTTGGATCTCGCTGTTGGGGTTAATACCCGTCTACGTCGGCACCAAGATCGGCGGTATCGTGCGCCAGCGGATGGATGCCGACACCTTCCGCAAAGTGGTGTTGCTGATGCTGATCGCCTTCGGTGTCGTGCTGGTCAGCAAAACCGCCCTTGCATAGGGCGGGTAGCGCCTTTCGTGGCGGCGGTGGGATCTGAAAGCGGCCGTAGCATAGCTGCCTATTCCTGAGCTAGAGCCCACAATGTCACGGTAGACTTCGCATAATCATGCGCCATCTCGGGAACGGCTCACATGAATGTCCAGGCCAATATCCTCGTGATCTTATTTCCCTGCTTCATCTCTATTTCCCGTACATCAACCCCACCGAGCTTACGAATCAGCTTCTTGGCAGGCTTAACATTGTCAGCTTTTGAAACCAGGCTGCTAAACCAGCGGCATTGAGTTGCATACTCCTGGCTTTCTCTTATTAGCTTTTTAAGAAACAGCTGTTCGCCCCCCTTACACCAGAGCTCTGCGCCCATCCCGCCAAAGTTCAGCGTAGGCGATTGGGTTGTGGCTTTTAGTTCGCCGCGACTACGAGCAAGGTTATTGAATTTACGCTGGCTACCTTTAAGTGCTTCATCGAGCGAGGCGTGAAAGGGTGGGTTGCATACACTGACGTCAAAAAACTCCCCATCTTGAATGATCCCTTCAAAAATATGGTTTTTATCGTGCTGTGTGCGTAGCGTGAAGCGATCCTTGAGCTTGGGGTTGTTGGTAATAATTGTGGCGACGTTCTCAAGCGATTGAGGGTTAATGTCACTACCAACACACTGCCAGCCGTAAATTTGGCAGGCCAGTAGTGGGTAGATGCCATTGGCTCCTGTCCCTATATCGAGCAGCTTGATGCTGGGCTGTTCATGTCCAAGCCCAAACTCCAATAAATCCGCCATGTGATGAATATAGTCGGCTCTGCCTGGGATCGGGGGGCAAAGCGCGCCCTCTGGAATATCCCAATCGACAATATTGTAGTATCGGTTTAATAACGCGGCGTTGAGCGTTTTTACTGCCAGTGGGTCTGCGAAATCGATGGAAAGTTCGCCATAAGCGTTCGGCTTCACATAGGGGG
The DNA here is from genome assembly GCF_014697095.1 of Vreelandella titanicae. NCBI lineage: Bacteria > Pseudomonadati > Pseudomonadota > Gammaproteobacteria > Oceanospirillales > Halomonadaceae > Vreelandella > Vreelandella titanicae. The sequence continues at coordinate 3,370,835 of NZ_CP059082.1, forward strand.
CTAGTGGTGGGTGGCTCTTTACGAGCACTGGGAAGTCATAGCCTTGGTTGTGTAGATTCTTCGGGTGCAGGCCTTTGCGAACAGGCTTGGTTCGGCTATTTTCACTTCGGTGGACGGTGTTCACAGTAATAGGCCTGAGGCTTGGCGTTCAATAGTCGAATGGGCTTGTCTTAGTCCGTGATTATAATCTTAATAGCTGTGTTGAGCATACTCGGCAGTTCGAGGGTGGCGTGAGAGCTCAAAGAGGTTCGGATTTTGATTCATGATTGCTCTTCTTGCTCACTCGCTGAGGTATGGTTTGAAGAAGGTGATTCCGATGTTTACCTCAACCTGAATGGGGTGGTGACAGAGGAGATGAAGACTCTGAGGCGATCCATTATCTAGAGTACGAGGGACAGATAATCGAGTCTGTAAGAATCAGCGTGGCTTTCTGCCCATTTTGCGGCTAAAAACTCGCAAGCTCGCACCGGTGCAAGCGGCGTTAAATTTTCAATCGAGTTAAGTGATGAATATTGAGATTGTTGAAAAAGCAGGTCACCTTAAGCTGATAGAAATTTGGGAAGCATCGGTCAGAGCAACCCACGATTTTTTGGCTGAAGATGATCTACAGGAGCTAAAGCCTTTAATTCTGGAACAGTACTTTGACGCTGTTGATTTAAGGTGTGCTAAAAACGGCAATGGTGAAATACTGGGTTTCTGCGGTGTACATGACGGTAATATTGAAATGTTGTTCATCTCACCTGATGCGCGCGGAAAAGGTATTGGTTCATTGTTAGCGGCCCATGCTCTCAAAGAGCAGGGAGCGACAAAAGTCGACGTTAATGAACAGAATGAGCAGGCGCTAGGTTTTTACCAGCATATTGGCTTTAAAGTGACGGGGCGCTCTCCGGTTGATGGGCAGGGTAAAGCCTATCCGCTGCTACATATGGCGCTATAAAAATTTATCAAGGCTAGGCTAGGCTAGGCTAGGCACGGCGACGGCTTTTCCGTTGCGGCTTCGCCTTTACTACAACGCCACGCGTGTTGGCGGCGTTGGGTGTCATAGGGGAAGAATTTAATGCCAACGATGTATGACAAACCCGTTCGCATGTTGATGCAGGACATGATCCCCGCACTTGGCATATCTCCTGGCGGTACGTTCACGCGGGAGCAAGCTGTTCATTGGTTCGCTGAAAACTATCCAAAGATCAAACAAGGTACCGTTGCCGCGCATTTGATCCGCCTCTCTACAAACGTGCCGACGAGGTTGCAGTATAGCGTGCGATCCGATGGATCGGATGATCACTTCTACAAGATCGATAGCAGCACTTTTCGACTGTACGAACCAGGAAGAGACCCCACTCCGATCTCGGAATCCACCCCTGCTCCTGAAGAGCCACCTGAATCACCCTCTGACGGAACTGGCGAGTTTGCCTATGAGCATGACCTTCGAGATTTCCTAGCGAGAAACCTTCAACTTCTTGAGCCGGGCCTTACCTTGTACACCGATGAGGGCATCACTGGTGTAGAGTTTCCCGTCGGCGGTCGATTCATCGATCTATTGGCAGTTGATTCATCTGGAAATTACGTCGTAATCGAACTAAAGGTGTCTAAGGGCTATGATCGAGTAGTCGGCCAGCTCCTTCGGTACATGAACTGGATTAAGATAAACCAAGCTGACGAAGGCCAGCGTGTTAGAGGTGTAATCGTCGCGAAAAACATTAGTGAAGATCTTAGTCTGGCTTGTGCTGGGTTGCCAGATGTCGCATTAGCTGAATATGAGCTGGCTGTGTCGATTAGGCCAATTGCTGGGCTGAAGGCATGATGCCCAACAAATCGCTATAGGCGATGTTTGACCCGCCGCCCACTTTTGCCAAAGCTAAAAGAATTGCCTTCAGCGTATGCTGATATCTATGAACAATTCTGTTGTGCCAACATATATGGCTACTGGCATAGATATTGAAGCGTCTCTGTACATGATTTCATCGGATGCAGCCTAGTAAAGCACATCTACGTGCAGCGCTGTTTAGCGAGTTGTTAGTCTGAGCTACAGCACGGCCCGAAACTAACATTAACAAGTCGCTATAGTACGGCCGATGGCCGCCAGACGCCCTTTCATTGTGGCTTCGCTTCCATTACGAGGGCGCAAAACTCAGCGTTATGTGTATCAATTGGAACGGAGGTATAAATGAAGTCCATTACGACCTCGCTGATGTTTGTAGGAGAGCAAGCCGTGAAGGCCGAACAGGCAATCAAGTTCTATACTTCACTATTCCCTGGTTCATAGTTCATCAATATTCAGCGCTACCAAGCTGGCGAGAATGAGCCAGAGGGTTCCACCAAGATGGCTAGCTTTTACGATAAATCGAAAGAGATATAGCTGAAGGTTAGGTGGTTTCCTAAACTGGACACTGAGATGTAGCCCGGGCGAGGGTGACACCGTGGAAATCGATGAAAACAAGGTCGACGATACTGTTTTGGCTCTTCTCTACCTGACATTGCATGACGGTGCTCGCGCGTGGAAGACTTTTGATTGGGAGTCGCTAAATAGGCTTCACGAAAAGGGGTTCATTGCTGATCCTGTCAATAAAGCGAAGTCAGTCGTTTTGACAGAGGAGGGGCTTCAGGCATCAGAGCGACTTTTCAATCAGCTTTTCTCCAAGAAGCAGTAACATTGGCAGGCGTTCAGGCGGATATCGCTAACGACACACGAGTTAATGCATAACTAGTGGCTGTTATCGGCCCTTCGGGGCTGGCCCATTCTCTCGGGGAGAGAAATGTTAGTCGCGATGCTTCTTGTCATTAATTGCGGCGGTGTTGTCGATTTTGATCAGTGGCGAACGACTACTCTATGCAAAACGCATTATTGCGGTGCTGCAACCCGGAACAATGCTGAATCCACGCGAGGAAGTCCGTCATGAGCCAGATTAAATCACCTAGAGTTGTCTCCAAAGAGGAATGGTTACAGGCACGCAAAGCCCACCTAAAGAACGAGAAGGCGCTCACCCGCATGCGCGATCTGGTCGCCCGTGAACGGCGTGAGCTGCCATGGGTCAAGATGGAGAAGGAATACGTCTTCGACACGCTGGAAGGGAAGAAGACGCTTACCGAACTATTCGGCACAACCAGTCAACTGGTCATTCACCATTTCATGTTCGGCCCTGACTGGAATGTGGGCTGCCCGAGCTGCTCGCTGGAGGCGGATCATGCCGAAGGCGCTATTGTCCACCTCGCCAATCACGATGTCAGTTACGTTCGTGTATCCCGCGCGCCGCTGGAAAAGCTGGAAGCCTACAGGAGGCGCATGGGTTGGACTGCCACGTGGGTGTCCTCCCAGGGCAGCGATTTCAATTTTGACTTTCAGGTCTCTTTCGCACGGGAGGATCTTGAGGCTGGTCGGCTCTACTACAATTACCAAGCTATCAAGGATCCGAAATACTTCAGCGAAGAGCTGCCCGGTCTTAGTGTTTTCTATAGGGACGAAAGCGGGGCCGTGTTCCACACCTACTCCTGCTACGCCCGTGGCAATGAGGAGGTCATTGGCGCCTTCGTTTATCTCGACATCACGCCGAAAGGCCGCAACGAGAAGGAAATCATGGACTGGGTTCGGCGCCACGATGAGTATGACGCGAGCCCCGCAAACGTGAGTTGTCACTCATGCTGATGATCTCAGCTTGTCGCATGCCGACCGCCTAGCACTCGATCACAACACTCCGGTTTAGCGGACAAAGTTGAGGCTGCGGCCGGTGAAGATCTGCCTATCTCGCTTGGTTATGGCGACTCGCATCTGACAAATCTCAGTACCTGCGGCCCCAGTTTTCGAACCTTTGTTGCCGGGCAAACTAATAGCTTTTGGATGCATGTTGATTTCGATGTGCGATGTGGTTGATTCTAATGAAATGCCCGCGGCAGACTGTCCAGAAAATAAATTAAGACAGTAGGAAATATGAGGTAGATCGAAATTTGGTTTTACTAGAGCCTTGTTACTTATCCTGTACTGGCTTGTGGCCAAGTCTCAGGCTAAGGAACGGATAAAGCTCTAAAATATTAAACTCGGAGATAGAATACGGTGAACAGTGCGTCTCATAATATTAAAGGTCGGTGTCGTTGTGGCCAGGTTGAATTTGAGGTTAGCTCAAAGCCCATGATCACAATGGCTTGTCACTGCACAGGCTGTCAGCAAATGACTTCAAGCGCGTTTAGCCTTAGTTCGCTATTTTCTAGCGCTGCCTTTTCGATTACATCTGGAGAGCCCGTTATCGGAGGGCTGCACGGTCATACACACCACTTTTTCTGTGAGCATTGCATGAGCTGGCTATTCACACGTCCTGAAGGTATGGATGACTTTGTTAATGTGCGCTCAACGTTGCTAGAGAATTCTCGAACCTATAAGCCATTCATTGAAACTTACACGGATGAAAAGCTGGAGTGGGCGATTACTGGTGCAGAGCATAGTTTCGTTAAGTTTCCACCACAGGAGAAATTCCCAGAATTACTCCAGGAGTATGCGCAAAAACAAGGATAAATGCAGTATTGAAGAATGTGGTTCAGCACACATCAATCGGCTGCAGCGGAGCAATTCACGCTGCACTTCAATCACCTCCGAACGCAAGCACCTGGAATTGGGCGGTGGAATATACGCAGACCTAACAGGCGAGGAGTATGTCGCGGATTTCTTGCTGCCCAACTTCTACTTTCACCTGGTCACGACTTACTCGATATTGCGCAGTGTCGGAGTGCCGATCGGTAAAAAAGATTATATGCTTCACCTGATGCCAAAAGTGAAACAAAGTGCAATCTAACCAGCGCTTCGAACTGATTACTGCGCGCTTCTGCGCAGCTCAAGCTCCGGTATGTGCTGATGGAGAAGTAATTTGAACATTACAGATTTATCTTTCGGGGTCACGGATTGGTCTGAAGTTGAGAGGACTGAGCACTCCGGAGAATACGGTGTTGCTTATTGGAAGACTCGAAATTTCGGGGATATCCGGGTTCGTATGGTTGAGTACAGTCCTGGCTATCTGGCGGATCATTGGTGTGCTAAAGGGCACATATTGCTCTGCCTCGAAGGTGAGCTTCTTACTGAGCTAGACGATGGGCGTGGTTTGTTCTCACGCCTGGTTCGAGCTATCAAGTTGCCGACAATGCAGAACTTCATCGTTCTTCGACGGAGCAGGGAGCTACGTTGTTCGTTGTCGATTAGCATCGCATAATCACTGTTATAGATAGGGAGTAAACGTATGGTCTTCGACTTACCTGCACCAGAACAGCAAGGCTCCAAGTCATTGGTTGGCAGTATTGCGGCTCGGCGCAGCGTGAGGGAGTACACGGATGCACCGCTCCCTATCGGTGTTTTGTCTCAATTGCTTTGGTCGGCCCAGGGCGTAACAGGGCCGGATAAAAAAAGAGCAACGCCATCGGCAGGTGGGTTATACCCGCTGCACCTAAAAATTTTGGTGCAACGGGTATCGGAACTTGAGCCCGGTATCTATGAGTATCAGGTTGATAACCATTCGTTAAAGTTAATTGGGAACCGTGTTCCGGAAGGGGCAGTGCAAGCGCTAGGGATTGGCGAGCAACCATGGTTGGAAGAAGCGGCTCTCGTCATTGGAGTTGCCGCGAAACTGGGAGAGGCAGTTCGGCACTTTGAAGCTCAGCCACCCCAGGGAGAGCGCGGCGCTCGCTATGTCTATATGGAAACGGGGGCTCTAGCACAAAATGTTCATCTTCAGAGTACAGCGCTCGGAGTTGGTTGTGTTTTAGTGGCAGGTTTCGACGATCCAAGGGTGAAGGAAGTATTGAGATTGCCTGCGGACTTGGATCCTACTGCGCTGCTTTGCATTGGGCTGCGGCGTACCTGATAGAGGAGTCGTCATTCATGTTCTCTGCTGAATTCTTGCTTACCTCGTTGGTTGTCGTACTTATTCCAGGCACAGGTGTTATCTTTACCGTTTCCATTGGCTTAATGTATGGGCGTCTGGCAAGCCTCTATGCTTCTCTCGGTTGTACACTTGGTATTGTGCCGCACCTACTGGCTACTGTTCTGGGCCTTGCGGCCATCATGCATACGAGCGCGATAGCATTTCAGGTGCTCAAGTATGCGGGTGTCGCGTATCTTCTTTACCTTGCCGTTGTTACTTGGCGTGACCGAAGCGCTTTCTCTGTTCATGAGGTGAAGCGAAAGGGTGATGCCGTTTCGCTTATGAGCAAGGCGTTTCTGCTGAATATCCTCAACCCCAAGCTGACCATTTTCTTCTTGGCCTTCTTGCCGCAGTTCGTTGCAACTGACGCCCAGTCATCATTAGGACAATTGTTTGGACTGAGTGCTATTTTCATGGCGATGACCTTTGTTGTCTTCGTCATCTACGGGCAGCTTGCCCATGCGTTTAGAGCAGCCGTTATTGAGTCACCGAAGATTCAGAATTGGTTGCGCAGAAGCTTCTCAGCGGCGTTCGCGGGATTAGGCTTACAGCTCGCTCTGACTGAGCGGTAAGGTTTAATAATTCATTTAAACCGACACCGCAAAGCAGTTCGGTTTAATTCAGCGCTAGGTACAAAGAGAGAAGGGATGAGCGCGACACGAATAATGATCTTCGGAGGCCTTGGCGCAGGTAAATCCAGGTTGGCTCTTAGACTGTCGAGAGTTCTTGACATAGCTGTTTATTGTGTTGATGAGGCCGTTCATGACGAGAAGGGGAAGCTTCGGCCAAACTCTGAAATTGATTGCACAGTAAGGTCCTGGGCATCAAAACATCAATGGATCATTGAAGGAGGAAACTCCAGAACCTATTCGGATAGAGCATCTAGAGCTACCGTTCTTGTATGTATGAAGCCGCCACGTTGGCTAAGAGTCTATCGAGTAGCTATTCGAGATAAGCTTAATTTTTCATCGCTTTATTAGTCTTTTATGTATGATGAGGTGTTTGGGTTTAAAGATGATCTAACCTTGAACTCAGTAGGAAGAGATATTGACATCTATATGATTAGAACAAATAAAGGTGCAGATGAATTATTAAAAATACTGGCGCGGAAAAATTGCTCTTCATTGCTATGAATGAATAATACGCTGTGGTCATGGGTATAAAATGTTCAGTGTGCGAAATTAAGGAGCACCAACTTGGCCAGCATGTTAGAGAAAGGAAAAGAAATTCTATCCCAGCAGCCCTTCAGCTTGCTGTTGGGTGCAAACTTGGAAGTATTTGAAACTGGCTTTGCTGAAATAAGCCTTAAAATGAGAGAAGAGTTTAAGCAAAACAACGGTTTTGCGCATGGTGGTATCGTTAGCTATTTGGCTGATAACTGCATCACCTTTGCTGGCGCGTCAGTACTAGGAAGCTGCGTTACCTCAGAATACAAAGTAAACTATGTTCGGCCTGCTGTCGGAGATCGGTTGGTTGCTAGATCTACAGTTTTATACTCAGGTAAGCACCAGTCTACTTGTGAGTGTAAAGTATACTCGCAAGGAAATGGCGAGGAGAAGCTGGTTGCGGTTTCTCTTGGAACCATAAGCAAGACCGGTGCGTTGTAATCTAACCATTCATTCCGAAGGCCAGCTTACAACATGCACATTTTTTGTGTGGTCGCTGTGCTCCTAGCTGTGCACAAAAAAACTGCACATTGCAGGCTGCCCTTACACTCAGCTTTAGCCATTGGAAGGAGGAATTGAGATGTGTGAGACTCTAGAGAAAAGCGTTTCGTTTCGCGTGGCCACTCGCCAAGATCTGCAAGCTATCGTTCAGATGCTAGCCGATGATAGCCTTGGTCTAAAGCGTGAAGATCCTTCAAGTCCTCTGTCTCGTTCCTATCATATGGCCTTCGAAGCTATCGATGCTGATCCTAACAATGAGTTGGTAGTTGCAGTTACAGATCATCATATTGTGGGCGTGCTTCAAATTACCTTCATTCCATATCTAACCTACCAGGGGGGATGGCGAGCACTGATAGAGGGCGTTCGCGTATCCAAGGAAATCCGGTCATCTGGAATTGGTCGCGCTATGTTTGAGTGGGCCATAAATCGCGCTAAAGAAAGAGGGTGTGTTCTGGTTCAGCTCACAACTGACAAGTTGAGGCCGGATGCATTACGCTTTTATGAGGGCTTTGGCTTTGTAGCGTCTCACGAAGGAATGAAACTCAAGCTGTAATCCTACAAGCAGACGAGGATTCTTTAAGGCCTCCCAATGCTTGGCCTCTTTGGTTAATAAAAACGTCAATGCGACCTGGCTGCTTTAAATCCAGCTGTTTACGCTCATCGTTCAGCTTCTCCCTTGACCGCCTACAGAAGATATTTGAGTACACATATGGCCTTTATTGAACCCGTCACCCTATCTGCGCGCAGCGTAAAAATCGTGCCGCTTACACTCAACCACGAAGCCGGTCTGCGCGCTGCCGCAGCGGACGGGGAGCTATGGAACCTGCGCATTACATCGGTACCAGCGCCTGACGAGACGCACCGCTATATTGATACTGCTTTGAAAGCCCGAGAGGAAGGCCACCGCTTTGCCTTTACCGTCATTGAAGAGGCCAGTGGTACGGTGCTTGGCTCTACTAGTTACCATGATATTTTGCCTGACGTAAAAAGAGTGGAAATTGGCTACACGTGGTACGCCAAGCGAGTGCAGCACACGCATGTCAACACCACTTGCAAGCTGCTGCTATTGACACACGCTTTCGAGACGCTGGGATGTAATGTAGTCGGCTGGCGTACTGACAACTTCAATTTTACCAGTCAGCGTGCAATTGAGCGACTAGGCGCGAAAAAGGACGGCGTGATCCGTGGCAACGTGTTGCGCCGAGACGGTACTATTCGCGATACGGTGATGTATAGCCTGCATAAGGGCGAATGGCCAGAGGTGCGTGCGCATCTCGACTATCTGTTGAGCCGACCCCGCACGTAGTGAGGAAAGCGTCGTGGCTTAGTCGATCAAGGCTTTGAAGTGTCGCTATATGCATGCTTAAACGCCATACAAGCATGACTGGATCCGTTTATTCAGGTGTTATGGTACGTGTTGAGGAGGTGGTATGTCGTTCGAAGAGTTACGGTCTGAAGTGCATAAAACCTACATGGAATACTATGTTGCTGGATTTAAGAGCAACGACGTAACGCTGATCGATAAAATGGTCAAATACCCAATCGCATATATTAAAAATGGCTCGGTGATAATGTGTGATTCCTATCCGATAGATCCCAAAAGCCTTAAAAAGGAAAAGGGTTGGGATCATTCTGTCGACTGGAAGTTTGAGGTGACAGCTGTCAATGATAGTGAAGCTCATGCAGTTGCCTCTGCTGTCAGATGCAGAAAAGATGGTTCGAAAATTGAGAGTGTTCATGGGTTCTATGCTTTCACCAAGACGGCCGATGGATGGAAAATGTACGCCGTTGCGGATACTACCTTCTGATCATAACAATGCGCAGCGGTGCACACTTGCAGCCAACGGGCGTCTTTGACAGAGCATCGCTTTGCTTCAAATTAAGTTTCTAGAGTCACAGTTTTCAGGTAATAAGGATCGTTAATGAAGAAAATGTTTCTAACTTCATCGTTTGCGGATGTGGTGGATCTATTTTTAAAATTTACCGGGGGGAAATGCGCTGGCAAAACGGCTACCTTCATTCCCACGGCGAGCCTCGTGGAAGAGGTGAGGTTTTATGTGTCCGCTGGCAAGGAAGCCCTCGAAAAGCTAGGTGTTATGGTTGATGAACTTGAAATTTCAACGGCGTCTAAAGATGAAATAGAGAGAAAGCTTCAAAAAAATAATTATATCTATATCACTGGTGGAAACACTTTCTTTTTACTTCAAGAGCTAAAAAGAACAGGTGCAGATAAAGCCATAATAGAACAAATAAATTCAGGGAAGATGTATATAGGTGAGTCAGCCGGTTCTATTGTTGTGTCGCGCGATATTGAGTATGTGAAGGACATGGATGATTTTACGGCAGCACCTAACGTAGGCTCTTTTTCCTCGCTAGGTCTCGTTGATTTTTATCCAGTCCCACACCATACCAATTTTCCATTCAAAGAATCCGTTGAGAGCATCATCTCCAGTTATAAAGAGAAAATAGGCCTTTGTCCAATTAGTAATGCACAAGCAATTATCGTAAATGATAATAAGTTTGAAGTATGGCCTGACGAGGCTTAACAAATCTTAATAAAGCGAAACAGCACGTGGCTTGCAGCCTCCGAGCGCTTCTAAACTCGCGCCTTAGTGCTTGGCATTATAAGTATCCATCTGGCTAAAAGGAGCCGTAAGTGTTTGAGGTAAAAGCAACCCAACATGTGCTGGTGGTTAACGATCTTGAGAAGACCGAGAGTTACTTTCTCGACAAGCGTTCGATGCAGCGGGCCTATATCCCCTCCACCAAGCCCTGGCTTAACGTTTAACCATCGATCCAACAAACTAGCTGTGCGCTCATGCCTTAAATGGAGAGTCTAATTTTGAGCTATCTTGGTGGATGTTGCTGAGAAACCTCGTAGCTATTTTGGCTTTTGACGGTTAAACACGATCAGAACTGAAGGAGAGACACATGGTAACCAACACAGAGCTTCATGGGGCTTGTCTTTGCGGGATTGTCAGCGTCACCGTTACCACCAAAAGCAACCACGTCGGCGTTTGTCACTGCTCGATGTGCAGAAAGTGGGGTGGGGGGCCGCTGTTTGCGGTGGAGTTTGCCGGTGATGTGGATTTTAACGGCTCGGAGCATATAACTACCTTCAGTTCCTCAGAATGGGCTGAGCGTGGTTTCTGCCAACAGTGTGGCACCCACCTTTTCTATCGCTTAAAGCAGGGTGGACATTACGCGCTTCCCGTTGGCCTTCTTGATAGCGCGGATGATTGGAAAATAACCGAACAGATATTTATCGACCAAAAGCCCCCTTACTATTCACTAGCAGAAAAAACCAAGCAACTGACGGGAGAAGAAGTGTTTGCTCAATTTGGGGAGCAGTAGAGGCTCAGTTCATGGTGCACCAATTCCACTCTCTTACTAATGCTGGCTTGAACCGGAGCTTGGGTTTGCCAAAATAAGGGTTATAACCGGCATCACTTGACTTGGCAAGGAGAGAGCCTTCATCAGCGGGCGCTACGTAATGTGTGGTAATCGACGGGGGAGCTTATGAGCGACAAGAGCAGAATCAGCTTGCAGTGCGTGGTGGGCGATATCGCTCGACAGTCCGATGTAGATGCCGTGGTTAATGCCGCCAATGCACAATTGAGAACCGGTGGGGGCGTTGCCGGGGCACTTCATCGCGCTGCTGGGTCCGGCTTGGCCGAAGAGGGGCAGTCAATGGCGCCCATCAACCCGGGCCAAGCGGTACTCACCGGCGGTCATAATCTGCCCAACCGCTGGGTGATTCACTGCCTGGGCCCGGTATACGGCGTCGACAAGCCGGAGGATCAACTGCTGGCGGACTGTTACCGCAATGCGCTGAAACTGGCCGACGAGCACGGTATTGAACGGCTTGCTTTCCCGGCACTGTCTACCGGTGCTTTCGGCTACCCGGCGGAAGAAGCCGCTCAGGTGTGTGCGGCTACCCTCGAAGCCATACTGCCCAGCTTGCATAAAGTGCGCCTGATCCGCTTTGTGCTGTTCGACGAAGCAGCCCGGCATACCCTCCACCAAGCTCTGGCTCAACGCTTAACCATTGATCCAGTAGACTAGCTGTAGCGCCAATTGTTTAGCTGACGCATGCATGAGAGCTGAGTGGAGGCTGCTGCTTCTGCTTAGTAGGGGGCAGCTTTAGCACCGCTGCGCTGCCGCGGGTGCACTTGAGCTTATTTTATAGCACTATCACGCCGCGTATTCTCCAGCTCCTCAATCATTCGGCGCGCTGCATTAGAAAGCGTTCGATTGGTATGCACCAAATAGCCCAGCGGTCGGTAAATAGGCGGGGTGTCTACCTTTAGCTCTACCAGTTCGCTGTCGATCATCTTTTCCGGCAGCAGGCTCCAGCCTAATCCTACGCTGCACATCATTTTTAGCGTTTCTAAATAGTTGGTCGCCATGCTTACAGGCAATTGAAGACCAGCTTCGTTAAAACGTTTCGCAATAAGTGACCCTGTAAAGGTCTTCGCCCCCGGCATTACGCAGTTGAATTCACACAGGTCGGCCAATGACCGGAGGCTTTGAGGTGCCGGGTCTTGGTTGGCAAGTGGGTGGTCAATCGCACAGGTAAAACAGAGCCGATCACGCCAGAGCTCTACGACCTGCAGTTGTTCATGAGGGTGGGGGGCGAGAGTCACCACCGCCATTTCCAGAGTGCCATCCAGCACCCCCAGGTAAGCCTGCTCAGAATCCAGAAAGTGCAGGTCGAGTTCGACTTCCGGATGGCGCTGAGTGTACTGCTTTAATAGTGGTGGTAAGCGGTGCAGGCCAATATGGTGGCTGGTGGCCAGGGTAAGCTTGCCGCCCACTTGGCCAGACAGGTTGGCTAGTGCCCGGCGGCTGTCCTCAACGGTAAACAGGATGCGCCTCGCTTGGGGCAGTAAGACATTACCGGCTTCGGTTAGCGCAATACGTCGACCAATGCGGTCAAACAGCCGTGCACCTACCTGAGACTCCAAGGTAGCGATGCGTTTGCTAACGGCGGGCTGGGTAAGATAAAGCTGCTCCGCCGCGCGGGAGAAACTTTGCGTATCGGCGACAGCCAGAAAGGCTTGTAGGCTTTGGGTATCCACTTATGAATCCTTGAATAAGTATTCCTGTTTGGAATCTAATCTATGAATAACATGAATTGCTTTTATGCGCGAGTCGCGTAACACTCGTGCTATCGCCATATAAGCAGCACGAAGAGGCTGCCATACCGAACTAGCAGGGCACTGCCCAGGAGAGCCACATGTCAGGTCAAACCCTTTACGACAAACTCTGGAATCAGCACTTGGTAAAGCAGCGCGATGACGGCACTGCGTTGATCTACATCGACCGCCAGCTGCTTCACGAAGTGACCTCGCCTCAAGCGTTTGAAGGCCTGCGTTTAGCTAATCGTAAGCCGTGGCGTTTGGATGCCAACTTGGCTACGCCCGACCATAACGTGCCGACAACCATTAAAGAGCGCGCCGAGGGCAACAGCGGTATTAAAGACCCGGTGTCGCTGATTCAGGTGCAAACCCTGGACGATAACTGCCTTGAGTACGGCATCGAAGAGTTCAAAATCAACGATCCGCGTCAGGGCATCGTGCACGTGGTCGGCCCAGAGCAGGGCGCAACGCTGCCGGGTATGACCGTGGTATGCGGCGACTCCCATACCGCTACCCACGGTGCCTTTGGCGCCTTGGCCCACGGTATCGGTACCTCGGAAGTTGAGCACGTAATGGCGACCCAGTGTTTGCTGGCGCAAAAAATGAAGAATATGCAGGTGCGCGTAGAGGGCGAGCTGGGTCTGGGTGTAACAGCAAAAGATGTGGTGTTGGCGATTATCGGCAAGATCGGTACCGCTGGCGGCACCGGTTATGCCATTGAATTTGCCGGTAGCGCGATTGCTTCGCTCTCTATGGAAGGGCGCATGACCGTGTGCAACATGGCCATTGAAGCGGGCGCACGGGTCGGTCTGATCGCCGTAGACGACACCACCATCGATTATCTTGGTAAGCGCCCCTTTGCGCCGACCGCAGAACAGTGGGAAGCCGCAGTAGCCGACTGGCGCAATCTGGTCTCTGATGATGATGCGCAGTTCGATAAAGTGGTTACTTTGCAGGCTGAAGAGATCGAGCCACAGGTGAGCTGGGGTACCAGCCCGGAAATGGTCACCGGTATTTCCGGCCAAGTGCCCGATCCCAGCGCTGCGCTGGATGAAACCGTTCAGCGCAGCCACACTCGTGCCTTAGAGTACATGGGCCTTCACGCCAATCAGAAAATCACTGATATCAAGCTGGATAAAATCTTTATCGGCTCCTGCACCAACTCGCGTATTGAAGATTTACGTGAAGCCGCCAAAGTCGCCAAGGGCAAAAAGGTAGCTGATTCCATCAAGCTGGCCATGGTGGTGCCGGGTTCTGGCTTGGTGAAGCGCCAAGCTGAAGCGGAAGGTTTGGATAAGATCTTTATTGAAGCAGGCTTTGAGTGGCGCGAGCCGGGCTGCTCCATGTGTTTGGCCATGAACGCGGATAAGCTGGGTGCCGGTGAACACTGCGCCTCTACTTCTAACCGAAACTTTGAAGGGCGCCAGGGTTACGGTGGCCGCACGCACTTGGTCAGTCCAGCCATGGCAGCGGCAGCGGCGATTGCCGGTCACTTTGTTGATGTTCGCAGCTTGCCCGCTAACGACGCCACTCACGCTCAGGAGGCCTAAACCATGAAAAAATTTGAACGTTTTGAAGGCGTGGTAGCACCCCTTGACCGCGCCAACGTCGACACCGACTTGATTATCCCGAAGCAGTTTTTGAAGTCGATCAAGCGCACCGGCTTTGGCGTTAACCTGTTTGACGAACTGCGTTACTTGGATGAAGGCCAGCCGGGGCAGGACTGCTCACAGCGCCCGCTGAACCCTGATTTCGTCTTGAACCAGCCGCGTTTCAAAGGCGCGGAAGTGCTACTTGCTCGGCGCAACTTTGGTTGCGGCAGCTCTCGTGAGCACGCGCCTTGGGCGCTGGAAGATTTCGGTTTTAAGGTAGTGATTGCGCCTAGCTTTGCCGATATCTTCTACAACAACTCGTTCAAGAACGGCATTTTGCTGATTACCTTCCCAGAAGATGTAATAGATCGCCTGTTTGCCGAGGTGGATGCCAATGAAGGCTACCAGTTGGATGTGGACTTGGAGAACCAGCGGGTCATTACCCCGAGCGGTGAGATTTTAGAGTTTGAAGTGGATGAGTTCCGCAAACACTGCCTGCTGGAAGGGCTGGACGATATTGGTCTGACGCTAAAAGACGAAGACGCCATTCGTGCGTTTGAGCAGAAGCATAAAGCCGCACGCCCTTGGCTGTTCCGTCAGTCAGCCTAAAGGGTTTTCAGTTCTCACAGTAAGTTTGATAGCGCGTTGCAACCCCATTGCAATGCGCCAAGCGGCCAAAGTCGCTCTTTAACACGTTAAGGATTCAGCATGACGCATAAAGTTTTATTGCTGCCGGGTGATGGTATTGGCCCCGAGATTGCCGCACAGGCGGCACGCTTGTTGAAGGCGTGCCAGGAAGCGGGCTTGGATATTGAAGTAGAAGAGGCGCTGGTGGGCGGCTCTGCCTATGATGTCCACGGCGAGCCTCTGCCCGCAGAAACCCTGGAAAAAGCTAAAGCAGCCAGTGCGATTTTGTTGGGCGCAGTGGGTGGCCCCAAGTGGGACAAAATTGAAGATCTCTCCAAGCGTCCGGAAAAAGGCCTGCTGGGGCTGCGTAAAAACCTTGGATTGTTCGGCAATCTGCGCCCGGCAATGCTCTACCCGCAGTTGGCCAGCGCCTCTAGCCTGAAGCCGGAACTGGTGGCCGGGCTGGATATTATGATCGTTCGCGAACTCACCGGCGGCATTTACTTCGGCCAGCCCCGTGGCATTGAAGTACGAAATGGCGAGCGGGTCGGTTTTAACACCTATATCTATTCTGAAAGCGAAATTGAGCGTATTGGCCGCGTTGCCTTTGAAATGGCCCAGAAGCGTGGCAAGAAACTTTGCTCAGTAGATAAAGCTAACGTGCTGGAAGTAACCATATTGTGGCGTGAAGTGATGGAGCGTTTAGCGCCCGAATACCCGGACGTTGAGCTTTCCCATATGTACGTCGATAACGCCGCCATGCAACTGGTGCGCGCACCCAAGCAGTTTGACGTGGTGGTGACTGGCAATATGTTTGGCGACATTCTTTCCGACGCTGCCGCTATGCTGACCGGCTCCATCGGTATGCTGCCTTCTGCTTCGCTAAACGAAAGCGGGCAGGGCATGTACGAGCCATGCCACGGCAGCGCGCCGGATATTGCCGGCCAGAACGTGGCTAACCCGCTGGCCATGATGCTTTCGGTGGCCATGATGTTGCGCTACTCATTAAACGAGCAGGCCATGGCAGAGCGCATTGAAGCCGCCGTCGGCAGCGTGCTGGATGACGGCCTGCGCACTGCGGATATTGCCTCTGAAGGTATGCAGACCATTGGCACCGACGCTATGGGCGATGCGGTATTGGCGGCGTTTGCTAAGCAGTAAAGTATTGGTAATGCGTCTGTGTTAAGGGCGCCTGGGGCAGGCCGTAGAGGGGGTCATTTGCCATGGATGGCAAATGTAGCGCCCAGGGATGGGTTCACAGCGCCCCCTCATAGGCCTGTCGCAGGGGTAGCCCTTGACCTATCTCCTGGTTTCAAAATCACCGTAAAGAAGTGTGTATAATGTGAGTACTCATTCTTTGCAGGAGGACTTCATATGTTGAAAGTCGGTTTCGTGGGATGGCGTGGCATGGTGGGCTCAGTGCTGATGCAGCGCATGCAGGAAGATGGTGATTTCAACGGCATCGAGCCGGTGTTCTTCACCACCTCCCAGGTAGGCCAGCCCGGCCCCGACATCGGTGTCGACGTACCTCCGCTGAAAGATGCCTTTGATATTGAAGCGCTCAAAGCGTTGGATGTTGTTGTCACCTGCCAGGGCGGTGACTACACCAAGCCAGTTTATAAAGATCTTCGCAGCGCAGGTTGGAAGGGCTACTGGATTGACGCCGCCAGTACCCTGCGCATGGAAGATGAAGCGACGATCGTGCTGGATCCAGTCAACCGCAAGGTTATCGACGACCAGCTAGCCAAGGGCGCTAAAACCTTTGTGGGCGGCAACTGTACCGTGAGCCTAATGCTGATGGGCTTGGGCGGTCTGTTTGAAGCCGATATGGTCGAGTGGATGACCTCCATGACCTACCAGGCGGCTTCTGGTTCGGGCGCTAAGCACATGCGTGAGCTGCTCAACCAAATGGGCCAACTACGCGACAGCGTCGGCGAAGAGCTAAAAGATCCGTCAAGCGCGATTCTGGATATCGACCGCAAAGTAACGGCTGCCATGCGCAGCGGTGACTTCCCGACCGATAACTTTGCCGCGCCGCTGGCAGGTAGCTTGCTGCCATGGATCGATACCAAGCTAGACAACGGCCAGAGCCGCGAAGAGTGGAAGGGCAGCGTTGAGACCAATAAGATTCTCGGGCTCGACAACAACCCGATCCCCATCGATGGCCTGTGTGTGCGTATCGGCGCGATGCGCTCGCACAGCCAGGCGTTCACTATCAAGCTGAAGCACGATGTGCCGCTTGATGAGATCGAAGATCGCATCGCCAAGCACAATGAGTGGGTCAAGCTGATTCCTAATGACAAAGACGCCACCATTGCTGGTCTAACGCCTGCGGCTGCCACTGGCACGCTGCAAGTGCCGGTTGGGCGACTGCGTAAACTGCAAATGGGCGGCGAATACCTCTCAGCATTTAGCGTGGGTGACCAGTTGCTGTGGGGCGCCGCAGAGCCGCTGAAGCGTATGTTGAAGATTCTTCGCGAACAGTAATTGTTTATTGTTGTACGCCAGTCGAAAACGGGAAGCTGTTCGCAGCTTCCCGTTTTTTTCGGCTAGTCATCTTGATAGTGGGAATAACACCGTTATTTCGTTAAGTTATGACAAAAAAGACTTAGTAAAATTATTTGGTATCAGTCGTTAAAAGTAAGTAGGTGATCAGGGAACATTCATGAAAAAATCACTGACATGGATTGCATGGCTCTCGTTGAGTGCAGTAAGTCCGATTGCGCTGGCCGTTGGTTTTGGGCAGGCGAGTGTCAGCTCATATCTGGATGCGCCTTTAGATGCTTCGATCCCTCTGCTCGAAAGCAGTGATTACGCCCTCGACGAGATTCATATCAGCGTTGCCGAGCCTCCAGCCTTTGCCTCAGCAGGCCTTGAATGGACGCCATTAGCGGCCAGCGTGCGCGTCCAGATTCAAGAGCAGCAGGGGCGCCGACAGGTACGCTTAAGCTCTGATAAAACGATGCAGGAGCCCTGGCTTGATTTGCTGTTAACGGTGGAGTTGCCAGACGGGCAGCAGTTTCGTGACATAACACTACTGTTTGATCCCCGAGGCTATGCTCAGAATCAAGCGCTTGCTCAAAATGCTGCCCCCAGCTCGTCAGCAGTAAGCAGTGCCGTCACGTCTCCGCTTGCTCAGCCCAGTTCGACGCCGCCATCGAGTGCCTATGTGGGGAGCGGCGATACCCTATGGAGCGTTGCCGAGCGTATTAAACCTGACGAGGTGAGCGTACAGCAGATGATGCTGGCGCTGCTGGAGGCCAACTCTGAGGTCTTTCCATCGGGCAATATAAATGACATGCGTGCAGAGCAAACACTTCGGGTGCCCAATTCTGAACGCATTCTGGCGCGCTCTCACGGTGATGCCGATGCTGCCATCAAAGCGATGAATGAAGCCTGGCAGCAACGCCGCCCTGGCTCATTGCAAACAGTAATGCTACCGAAGGTTGAAGCCGCCACGCCTGTTTCTGCTACCTCCATAGCCGCCGACCAAGCTGGGGTTGAAGAAGAAGTCGACGAGCCTGAAGCATTATCTCGTTCGGAACTGACCGAGCAACTGCACCTAAGCCAAGCGACATTACAGCAGGTTCTCGAAGAGCGTGAGTTGATGCGCGCAGAGCTTAACGAACTGCGTGGCGAGGTCACCTCGCTGACCCAGGCGCTAAGCGAGGCATTGGCGGCTCAAGAGCCATCGCCAGAGCCACTCGCTGCCACTTTGAATGTTGTGGACAGGGACGAGACGGATGGCCCGGGTATCGCTGCTTTAATTGAACGCTACCAGTGGTCGCTGGCGTTGGCGGCCATTGCACTGCTGGTAGCGCTATTAGTGTGGCTACGTAAACGCCGGGAAGAGACCTGGGATGACGTCCCGCTTGTTGAGCCAGTGGTGAAGCCAACGGTGTCGCCCAGCGCCGCGCCTCAGCCTGACAACGAACCAGAGCCCCAGGCTGAGGCCGCCGATGCTCCGGCCACTAACGACGAGCAGACATTAGATATCGACCAGTGGCTGGTCGACGATCAAGCGCAGATGCCAGCGCAAGATGACACTCTACGCTATGAAAAAAGCCAAGCGTCGGGACTGGCTGAGCAGGGGCGTCAGCGACGGTTCGGGCTGCATGCCGTGGCCACTGACAGCTCTGAAAGCGTTGCATTGGCGCCTCCGCCGAGTGCTGTCCCTATGAGCCAGCGGCTGGCTTCTATCGGTACGGGTTTACCCGCGTCTGAACCAGCGGTGGCTGCGCAGCCAACCGAGAAGCCATCGGTTGCCGCTGAGGATCCCAGCCATCGCTTTATCGATTACCATCCGCCGATCTTAAACAGCGCTTCCAATAGCCCTTCAAATAGCTTTTCAGGCAGTCAGGATGGCCCTCGCATTGAGACCCCAATGCAGCCCACGGTAGCGTTTGCCAGTGAGCCGCATGCGGAACCGGTGCCTCCGGCGAAACACCCGCGTCGGCCGGTCGAGGAGGAGTGGGAAATTGAAGAGGTAGCATTCAAGCCGCGAGGGCTGGATAATAGTGATCCTTCAAACTCTTCAACATGATGTGGCTTGATGACGCTGTTCTATCACTTCGATGAGAAAATTCCGCTTACTGGCCGCTTGGCAATGGGTATCGAGTACGACGGTACCCGCTACTGCGGTTTTCAGCGCTTAAACCACGCCGCATCGGTTCAGGCGTCGCTAGAGGATGCGCTGTCCAAGGTGGCCAATGAGTCCATTCGGGTGAACGCTAGCGGGCGCACAGATTCGGGTGTGCACGCGACGCGCCAAATCGTTCATTTTGACCCGCCGGTGGGGCGCTCTGAAAAAGCCTGGATCTTTGGCGCTAATACCCAGTTGCCCCGCGATATCGCCGTGCGCTGGGTAAAGCCCGTAGGCGACGACTTCCACTCACGCCTGTGTGCCCTGGGGCGCCGTTACCGCTACGTGCTGCTGAACCAGATTAGTCGCCCCGTATTAGAGCGGGCCAATGTGACCTGGTGCCGGGATCCGTTAGACGCCGATGCCATGCACCGGGCTGCCCAGGCGCTGGTAGGCGAGCACGATTTTTCCAGCTTCCGGGCCGCTGGGTGTCAGTCCAAAACCCCCTGGCGACATATGCACTTTGTGGACGTAAAGCGCTACGGCCAGTTGGTGATGATCGATATTCAAGGCAACGCGTTCTTACACCACATGATTCGCAACATTGCCGGGGCGCTGGTGAGCGTCGGACGCGGTGCCCAAGATGAAGCTTATATTGGTGAACTTTTAGCGCTTAAAAACCGTCGCAAAGGGGATGTGACGGCACCCGCCTGCGGGCTGCATTTTGTCGATTCGGTCTACGATGAGCGCTTTGATCTGCCTAAAGAGCCGTTGGGGCCGCATCTGCTCTCATTTACTGGAGAGTGGACGGGAGAGCGCGAGCTTCCTGATACGCCACGGGTGGCCTATCGACGCAATCGCTCGTTGTGTAACCCGGCAGCTACCCCTAAACAGGAGGCGTCGTCATGAGTGCTGCTCCGCAAACCCGCACCCGAATCAAGTTCTGTGGTTTTACGCGTGGTGAGGATATTGATCTCGCCGTGGCGCTGGGCGTGGATGCCTTGGGTTTCGTTATGTGGCCAAAAAGTGCGCGCAGCGTGAATATCGAACAACTGGCGGCGCTCTCTGCCCGTGTGCCTCCCTTTGTGACCCGTGTGGGGCTGTTTGTCGACCAGCCTGCTGAGCTCATTGAGCAGTGCTTGCCTTATCTCGATATGCTTCAGTTTCATGGCAATGAAACGCCCGATGATTGCCAGCGCTTTTCGCTACCCTGGATGAAAGCGCTGCGCATGCGCGATGAGATAGATCTTACCCATGAGGCAGAGCGCTATCATCATGCTCAGGCGCTGCTGCTAGACGCGTATCGACCGGGGACGCCGGGGGGCACGGGGGAGACCTTTGATTGGTCTAGAATTCCCGCAAATCTTGCAAAACCTGTTATCCTCGCCGGTGGGCTGAGTGCTGATAACATTGCTGACGCTGTGCGTCAGGTAGCGCCTTATGCAGTGGATGTGTCCGGTGGTATTGAAGCCTCTCACGGCTGTAAAGATGCTGACAAAATGGCGTCTTTCGTGCGTCATGTGGCGTTAGCCGACACCCACTAGCGTTCCCCGCATAAGTTTATGTAAGCCTAGTTTTTGTGTAATTTATGCGTATTGCTTATGGGTATTTTATCGAGCTACGTGTTTACGTCGATTCATTTATTGTTTGCCTGCTCTGGCGATCTTGTGAGGTATCCCTGTGACTGTTTCTGCGACGCCTACACCAAAAACCAAGTTCAGCGATCTGACCCGAATGCCGGATGCCCGTGGTCATTTTGGCCCTTACGGCGGTCGGTTTGTGTCAGAAACCCTGAGCTTTGCGTTGGAAGAGTTGGAGAAAACGTACTTAAGCCTGCGTGATGACCCCGACTTTCAGGCCGAGTTTGACTACGATCTTGCCCACTATGTGGGACGTCCATCGCCGCTCTACCACGCCAAACGCTGGTCGGCGAGTCTTGGGGGCGCACAGATTTGGTTGAAACGGGAAGATCTGAATCATACCGGCGCTCACAAGGTAAACAACACCATTGGTCAGGCACTGCTGGCCAAAAAAACCGGCAAACCACGCATTATCGCTGAAACCGGAGCGGGCCAGCATGGCGTTGCCTCGGCGACCGTTGCTGCTCGCCTAGGGCTTGAGTGCGACGTGTATATGGGGGCTGAAGACGTACAGCGTCAAAAGCTTAACGTTTACCGTATGCGCCTACTGGGCGCTCGGGTCATTCCGGTAGAGTCCGGTACCCGCACCCTCAAAGACGCCATGAACGAAGCGCTGCGTGACTGGGTCACCAACGTTGACAACACCTTCTATATCATCGGTACCGTGGCGGGCCCGCACCCTTATCCGCTGCTGGTGCGCGATTTCAACGCGGTGGTGGGGCGTGAAGCGCGCCGCCAGTCGCTGGAGCAGATCGGCCGTCTTCCCGATGCGCTGATTGCCTGCGTGGGCGGTGGCTCTAATGCTTTGGGTCTGTTCTACCCCTTTGTGGAAGATGACGACGTGGCCATGTATGGCGTGGAGGCCGGTGGCGATGGCGTCGAAACCGGCCGCCACGCGGCGCCGCTGGCATCCAATGCGCCGCGTGGCGTGCTCCACGGCAATCGCACCTACTTAATGTCAGATGAAGCCGGGCAGGTGTCGGATACGCACTCCATTTCAGCTGGCCTGGATTATCCTGGCGTAGGCCCCGAACACGCGCTTTGGAAAGACGTGGGTCGGGTCTCCTATGTGGCCGCTAACGATAAAGAAGTGCTCGAAGCGTTCCGCGAGCTGACCCACATGGAGGGTATTATGCCCGCCCTTGAGTCAGCTCACGCGTTGGCTCACGCCAAGGTATTGGCGCCTACCATGCGTCCTGACCAGCATATCGTCGTCAACCTCTCCGGGCGTGGCGACAAAGACATCATGACAGTTGCTAAGATTGATGGCATCGAATTTTAAGGGCGAGCATGAACCGTATTGATCAGCGTTTCAGTGAACTTAAGCAGCAGGGTCGCAAGGCCCTGATCCCTTACATTACCGCAGGGGATCCGGCGCCGCAGTACACCGTGGGCTTTATGCATGCATTGGTGGAAGCAGGCGCCGATGTGATTGAGCTAGGCGTGCCTTTTTCCGACCCCATGGCCGATGGCCCGGTGATTCAAAAAGCCTGTGAACGTGCTTTAAAGCAGGGCACACGGCTGGTTGACCTCATGCAAATGGTCAAAGAATTCCGCCAAACCGATACCACCACGCCGGTGGTGTTGATGGGGTATTTGAATCCTATTGAGCGGATTGGTTACGAGAACTTTGCCGATCAAGCCGCCAGCGTAGGCGTTGACGGCGTGCTAATAGTGGATATGCCCCCGGAAGAGGCCGAAGAGATTGGGCCGCTGCTGAAATCTCGGCATTTAGCAGCGATTTTTCTCGTTGCGCCTACCACTTCGCACCAGCGTGCCGCTACAATATGCGCCCATGGTGAAGGCTACCTCTACTATGTTTCGCTGAAAGGCGTGACCGGTGCCGCCACCCTGAACGCAGACGATGTAGCCGAGCACCTGGCGCCGCTGCGGGGGATGACCGATTTGCCGCTATGTGTTGGTTTCGGCATCCGCGATGGTGTGACTGCTGCGGAAGTCGCTAAAGTCGCCGATGGTGTGATTGTAGGCAGCGCTTTGGTTAACCGCATTGCTGAAAGTGTCGATGCGCCGGAAACCATTGCAGGCCAGTTGAAAAGTGTATTAGCAGAGATGCGTACGGCGATGGATGCCTAAAGCAGCACGCTTTATCGCCTATACTGAATAGATTAACGACACTCATCAAGCCTGGTTTTGCCGGGCGTTGACGTATAACGGAAGCCTTTTTGATATGAGCTGGTTAGACAAGATCGTACCCTCCATGGGTCGTATCCAGCGTAAAGACCGTCGCGCTAGCGTGCCCGACGGCCTCTGGCGTAAATGTCCCAAGTGCGAAGCGGTTCTCTATCTCCCTGAGCTAGAGAAACATAACAGCGTATGCCCCAAGTGCGATCATCACCTGCGCTTGACGGCACGCAAACGCTTGGACTGGTTCTTGGATAAAGCAGGACGCGAAGAGATAGCGGCGGAAATCGAACCTGTTGATCGATTGAAGTTCCGCGACTCTAAAAAGTACAAAGACCGCCTGACCGCGGCGCAAAAAGACACTGGCGAGAAAGATGCGCTGGTCGCTATGCGCGGTGAGTTGGATGGTCTGCCGGTGGTCGCCGTTGCCTTTGAGTTCACCTTTATGGGTGGCTCAATGGGGGCGGTGGTCGGCGAGAAATTTATTCGCGCCGCTACCCTGGCCCTGGAAGAGAATATCCCGCTGGTGTGTTTTGCCGCCTCTGGTGGTGCGCGCATGCAGGAAGCGCTGTTCTCGTTGATGCAGATGGCTAAAACCTCCGCCGCGCTCGAAAAGCTCAAGCAAGCGGGTGTGCCGTACATTTCGGTGCTCACTGATCCCGTCTTTGGCGGTGTTTCAGCCTCGTTGGCAATGCTGGGTGATTTGAATATTGCCGAACCCAATGCCTTGATTGGTTTTGCTGGCCCGCGGGTTATCGAACAAACGGTGCGTGAAACCTTGCCGGAAGGTTTCCAGCGCAGTGAGTTCCTGCTCGAACACGGCACCGTCGATATGATCGTCCATCGCCATGAAATGCGTGCTCGCGTGGGCAGTGTGCTGCGTAAGCTAACGCACCACGATGCGACCCCGGTGAGTTCGATAACCCCTGATGATGCTGACGTTGTTGAGCCGATCGTCGAGGAAGCTACCTTAGCGGATACTGCTAACGTCACTTTTGAAAAGGTCGATGCGACCAAGCAGGATACCACTTCCGCTAAGAGTGATGATCATTCACGCAATGCCTGACTCTCTAGAACCACACGCTCTACAGCCATACTCTTTACAGCAGTGGCTCCAGCATTTGGAATCCCTGCACCCGGTGGGGATTGATATGGGCCTGGAGCGGGTCTCTGAGGTGGCAAAACGTATGGGGCTGCTCGCAAGCCCCATCGCCCCTCGCGTTATTACGGTAGCAGGCACCAATGGTAAGGGCTCAACCCTTGCCATGATTGATAGCGTTGCCCGTGCCCATGGTTGGCGTGTGGGTACCTATACTTCCCCCCATTTATTGCGCTACAACGAACGCGTTAAAATCGACGGTCAGGAAGCCGACGACCAACTGCTTGTGCAGGGGTTTGAGCAGGTGGAGCGTGCGCGCTTGCAGGATAGTGAAATCAGCCTCACCTATTTTGAAGCGGGTACGCTGTGTGGTCTGTGGTGCCTGGTCAATGCAGAGCTTGATCTTGCGGTACTGGAAGTCGGGCTGGGTGGGCGCCTAGATGCGGTTAATATTGTTGATGCGGATGTGGCTATCGTCACCACCATCGCTCAGGATCACGCTAACTTTTTGGGCACCGACTTAGCCCAGATAGGGCGTGAAAAAGCCGGTATTTTTCGGCCCAATCGGCCCGCTGTGTTAGGTAGTCAAACGTTGCCAGAAAGCGTTGCTGAGTGTGCCCAGGCGCTTACCGCGCCCACGTTTAGTTTGGGCCAGCAATTTACCTATCAGGCGATGGCGGGTGAACGCTCCCAATGGCGCTGGCAGGGGCAGTATCTGGATGGTCAACCCATTGTTATTGAGGAACTTCCCGATCCTGGGCTGCCTGTTGATAACGCTGCCAGCGCTTTACAGTCGCTTGTGCTTGCCGGGCTTGAGTTAGAAAAATCACGTGTGCAAGCAGCGCTTAGTTCGGTGCAGTTGGCAGGACGGTTGCAATGGGTTGGCCCCTGGTGCCTGGATGTGGGGCATAATCCTCATGCCGCCGAGTATGTCGTGCGCCATTTGCCATCACCGCCGGAAGGTGGTCGCCAGTGGGGTCTTATCGGCATGTTGAATGATAAGGATATTGACGGTGTCATACAGGTGTTAGCGGCCCGCATTAATGATTGGGTGTGCGTGTCGCTTGGTGGCGAGCGAGGTTGCCAGGCAAGCGAGTTGTCGCAACGTATTATAGCTCAGGGAGGGCGGGTGCATTTTCGCGCCGATTCGCCGCAAGCAGGCGTCGATTGGCTCGCGCAAATGTTAACGCCCAATGATCGTGTCTTGGCCACCGGGTCGTTCTTTACAGTAGCGGCACTGTTAGCTCGGCCACTGCCAACAGGCGCTGCGTCGCTTGATGGAGACGGAAATGAAATACGGTAAAACGGAACGCATTAGCGGTATTGTGATTCTGCTCGCGCTACTGGCGATCTTTGTGCCGTGGCTAATGAGCGACCCCGCACCAAGGGAAGAACGTCCCCAGCCGAACTTTGTGATCGAGCAGCCCGTTGAAGTGGAGCGCCGTGACGTTCCTGTACCGGAAAGGCCTTCAACCATCGGCGAGCCGTCTCTATCGTCAGCGCCCCGTAATGAAGAGGGCGATATGCCTATTGACGTCGATCCGAGGTTGCCGGAAACCGATCAAATTACTGCTGCTAATCAGTCGCCCTCGAGTCCCGAGGCGGCGGGATCCAGTGAACCGGATGAAGAGCCGGCGACCTCCGATAGCGACCCTATTGCTGACCTGATTGCCAGCAATAGTGGCAGCGGTCAAAACAGCAGTGAAGGCTCTTCACAGGGCTCTTCACAACGTTCATCGCAAAGCTCCTCATCTAGCTCATCCACCCCCTCAGCAAGTGCTCAGGGAGAGTGGGCGGTGCAAGTCGGCAGCTTTGGAGAGCCCGGTAATGCGCAGCGCCTTAGCGAGCAGCTTTCGGGTGAAGGGTTTACTGTTTATCAGCGTGAGCGCGATAACAATATGACCACTGTCTTTGTGGGCCCTTATGCCACTTCTGAGGAGGGGGAGTCTGCCATGTCCTCGATTAAAGAGCGGGCCAATGTGCAGGGCCTGCTTGTTCGGGTAAGAGACTAAACGATGGCATTAACCTGGATTGATGCGGTGTTCTTGGCCGTGCTGGCGCTATCAATGCTAGCCGGATTCGTCCGGGGATTTGTTCGCGAGGCATTGGGTTTGGCCGCCTGGGTCGTTGCCTTAATGGTTGCCCGAGTCCTCGCCGAACCGGTGGCCGAACTGATGAGCGGGTTTATCGATAGCTTTGATGCCCGCCTAGTGCTCGCTTTTATACTGGTGATCTTTGCCGTTATTTTGCTTTGCGGCATAGTCATTCGCTTGGTGCATGCGGCGATTGAGTGGGTAGGCATGGGGCTTTTGAACCGTGTGGCGGGGGCCGCTTTTGGTGTTGCTCGTGGGGCGGTTATTTTGCTTATTGCTACCGTGCTGATTACCCTCACACCGCTGGCGGAACTGCAGGCGTGGCAACAAGCCGAGCTGCGACCGACCTTTATTCAACTGCGCGATTGGGCGGTGAGCCAGTTAGATCAGTGGGATCGTGAGCTGCCTGAGGCGCCATCGTCGCTGCGCGACATCTCTCTACCTGAACTGCGTCTGCCTAGTGCGACGGAGCGTGAGGTTATCCCGGCAGGTGATTGACCTGCTACTGAAGTCGATTCTACGAACGTTCGGGCTTTCTTAGGTATGTGACTTAGGTAAGCCATGGCATTAAGCGAGGTAACGTGAATGTGCGGTATAGTGGGCCTTCTGGGCAAGCAGGCGGTAAATCAGGGAATCTACGATGCCCTGACCGTACTTCAGCATCGTGGCCAGGACGCTGCCGGCATGATGACATGGAGCGAGGGACGCTTCCTACTGCGCAAGAGTAACGGCTTGGTACGTGATGTATTTCACACCCGTCATATGGCCCGCCTAAAAGGTAACCTAGGCATTGGTCACGTGCGTTACCCGACGGCAGGCTCTTCAAGTGAAGCTGAGTCACAGCCGTTCTATGTTAACTCTCCTTACGGCATTGCGCTGGCGCATAACGGTAACCTGACCAACTCTGAGCAGTTGAAGCAGGAGCTGTTCTCTACCGATCTGCGTCACATCAACACCAGCTCCGATTCTGAAGTGCTGCTTAACGTCTTCGCTCACGAGCTGGGCAAGCAGGGTTTGCACCTGGAAGCGGAAGATATCTTCGACGCCGTGCGTCGTGTTCACCGTCGCTGCAAGGGTGGTTATGCCGCTGTCGCGATTATTAATGGCTTTGGCATGGTGGCATTTCGTGACCCCTTCGGTATTCGCCCCGTGGTGTTTGGTACCCGCGAAGAGGAGAACGGGCAGGCGGTGATGATCGCCTCCGAATCCGTCGCCTTGGATGTGGGCGGTTTTGAACTGGAGCGTGACCTATCGCCTGGTGAAGCCATCTTTGTCGACATCGAAGGCAATATTCACACCCAGGTATGTGCTGACCGCCCCGAGCTACGTTCGTGTATCTTTGAGCACGTTTATCTAGCGCGTCCCGATTCACTGTTGGACGGCGCCTATGTTTACGGCACCCGTATGCAGATGGGTCGCAAGCTGGGGGATCGCATTCTCAACGAGTGGCCGGATCACGATATCGACGTGGTCATCCCGATCCCTGATACGTCGCGTACCTCCGCCCTTGAAATGGCGCAGCACCTCGGGGTGACCTACCGCGAAGGGTTCATGAAGAACCGCTATATTGGCCGTACCTTTATTATGCCGGGGCAAACTCAGCGTAAAAAATCGGTACGCCAAAAGCTCAATGCGATAGACGTTGAGTTTAAAGGCAAAAACGTTTTGTTGGTGGACGACTCCATTGTGCGCGGCACGACCTGTAAGCAGATCATTCAAATGGCCCGCGATGCCGGGGCACGCAAGGTCTATTTTGCCTCGGCGGCGCCCCCGGTACGTTTCCCCAACGTGTATGGCATCGATATGCCTGCAGCGTCTGAGCTGATTGCTCATGGCCGCAGCGAAGAGGAAGTAGGGGATTTGATTGGCGCTGACCGTATCTTCTATCAAAACCTAGAGGATCTAAAAGCGGCCTGTCGCGAAGTGAACCCGGAAATGGAAGAGTTTGATTGCTCGGTGTTTGACGGCAATTACGTGACTGGTGATATCGACGACGCCTACCTGGCCGCCTTGGAAGCTAGCCGTAATGATTCCGCCAAGGATCAAAGTGCCGGTGATCATGCCCTGGTCGATATGCACAATCAGGACGATGACCTGGACGATTAGGAGAGAAGTCTTATGCATGATGATAATCATCAGGAAGACGGTCACCAGGATGAGTGGTCATTAGAGACGCTGGCTATCCGTGCGGGCCATCAGCGCACCTTCGAGCAAGAACACTCGGAGCCTATTTTTCCGACCTCAAGCTTTGTCTACGAAAGCGCTGCAGAAGCGGCGCGTAAATTTGGTGGGCAGGAGCCGGGCAACGTCTACTCGCGCTTTACCAACCCGACAGTGCATACCTTTGAGCGCCGCCTGGCGGCCCTTGAAGGTGGCGAGCGTTGTGTGGCCACCAGCTCGGGTATGTCCGCTATTCTCTCCACTGCGCTGGCACTGCTTTCCGCAGGGGACGAGATTGTGGCCTCCCGGTCGCTATTTGGCTCGACGGTTAGTCTGTTCGATAAGTATCTAGGTAAGCTGGGTATTACCACGCGCTATGTGGAACTTTCCAGCGTTGCTGCCTGGGAAGCGGCGATTACTCCCAAAACGCGGCTACTGTTTGCCGAAACGCCCTCAAATCCACTGTCAGAAATTGCCGATATTTCGGCCCTGTCTGCGTTGGCAAAACGTCACGATGCGCTACTGGCGATAGATAACTGCTTCCTTACCCCGGCACTTCAGCAGCCCTTGGCGTTAGGTGCTGACTTGGTTATTCACTCAGCGACCAAGTATTTGGACGGCCAAGGCCGTGCAGTTGGTGGTGCCGTGGTAGGTAGTCATGCGCTGCTTGAGGAAGTGTTCGGCGTGGTGCGCACCTGCGGGCCTTGCTTGAGCCCCTTCAACGCGTGGATTTTTACCAAGGGCCTGGAAACCCTGTCGCTGCGTATGAAAGCTCACTGTGAAAACGCCTTGACCCTGGCGCGTTGGCTGGATGCCCACTCGGCGGTTAAGCATGTGTTTTATAGCGGCCTGGAGAATCATCCTCAGCACGATTTGGCTAAACAGCAGCAGAAAGGGTTTGGCGCGGTGCTGGGTTTTGAAGTGAAAGGAGGACAAGAGGGTGCGTGGCAGGTGATCGATGCAACCCGAATGCTTTCGATAACAGGGAATTTGGGTGACGTTAAATCCACTATTACTCATCCGGCCACCACTACCCATGGGCGTTTGTCTGATGCTCAGAAAGAAGCGGCGGGTATTGCGCCAGGGCTGATCCGCGTGGCGGTAGGGCTTGAGAGTCAGCAGGATATCCAGCGCGATCTTGCTCGTGGCTTGGATGTTCTGGCTGGCTAATTGATGTTAAGCAATCCTACACAGTCACGAAAACCCACCTTTGAAGGTGGGTTTTTCGTACTTTTGAAACCTAATGGGTCATATGCTGTGCAAACAAAGCCCCCTTATTTGTTTCAAGAAGCGTTGCGGTGAGGCAGGTCTGACAGCGCAACCTGATCTTCATTGCTGGAAGAGTGATTGATGTGAGAGCTCGGAGCAACAACGGTGTTGTTCTTTGCATCGCCGTTGACCAAAGGCAAATCAGCTGGTGTCAGGTGCACGCTGTCAGTGCTGTAATTCGCTGAAGAGCTAGGCTGAATAATCTGGTTAAGCTCGCCAGATCCCTGTTCAGCTAGAACGGCAGTAGAAGTCAATGTCATGGCAATAGCGGTGATAAGGGTCATTTTTTTCATGATTGGCGCTCTCTAATAGAAAGTTTATGTACCGTTTTTCGGTCATTGCTGGATGTCCTTTAGGACATGCATTAATAGTAAGCGTGCAAACAAAATTATAAAATTGGTTATATTTGCTTTTTTTGTTCGATTTTATAGAATGGATTGGCTTTGTCTTTTTAGAAAGACGAACTGCGTAAAAATTGTTACCTGGTTATTCAATGGTTTTTACGAATGAAATATCCTGCTTTTTTCAGCGGTTTTTATTAGCTTCTAGCGGTAAGGTTCTGGGCGTGGACGAATAGCGTAATCCAAGATCTGATAAGCGCGTTGGCTAAGTTGAAGCAGCCATAGATAAAATGAGGAATAGCACAATGTGGCGTAACAGTCGCAACGGTTGGGGATTGATTAGTATTCTGTTTCATTGGCTAAGCGCGCTGGCCATTATTGGTCTGTTTGCACTGGGCTGGTGGATGACTGACCTGGGCTATTATGACCCTTGGTATAATCAGGGGCCGTGGGTACACCGCTCGATTGGCATCTTGCTATTGTTTGCTACCTTTGCGCGTTTGGTATGGCGCTTCGTACAGCCGACGCCCTACGCCGAGGGGAGTCGATTAGAAACTATTGCTGCCCATCTCGGTCATATTGCGCTCTATGTGCTTCTAATAGTCGTTATGGTGAGCGGTTATTTAATTTCTACTGCTGATGGACGTGGTATTAGTGTGTTTGGTTGGTTTGAGGTGCCGGCGTTGCTATATGACTTGCCCAATCAGGCAAACCAGGCGGGCACCGTACACTGGTACAGCGCCCTGGCGTTGATGATCCTGGCAGCGGGCCACGCCCTTGCTGCTGTTAAGCACCATTGGTTAGGTCGGCATAAAACCTTGGTACGCATGTTAAACCCAGCGCATAGCCAAGCTGGCAATTAAAACGCACCAAGTTAATGACGTTGTCTGTATACACGTTTTTCTAAACACTGCGGGTAAGATAATTGACTGCCCGCGGTGCCTATTAAGTAAAGCAAGGAGCAATTCAATATGTTCAAGAAGACAGCATTTGCATCCGCGATCGCCGCTGTAGCGCTGGTACCTTTGAGCCAAGCGCAGGCAGCTGATTATCAGATTGATACCGAAGGTCAGCACGCTTTTGTCCAGTTTAAAATTTCACATCTGGGCTTCTCCTACATTCTCGGCAGCTTTGAAGAGTTCGATGGTCAGTTTGCCTATGATCCTGAAGATCTCGACGCGTCTTCTGCTGAAATCGAAGTGCAGGTTGATAGCCTGACCAGCAATCACGCCGAGCGTGATCGCCATATCTTGAGCGAAGATTTCCTTAATGCCGGTGAGTTCCCTACCGCCACATTTAGCTCCACAGGCTTTGAATCAACGGGTGAAAATGAAGGCGTCTTGACTGGTGATCTGACCCTGCATGGCGAAACCCAAGAGATTGAAATGCCGGTTACACTGATGGGTGAGGGTGATGACCCTTGGGGTAACTACCGTGCTGGTTTCGAAGGCAGCACTACGCTGACGTTGAGTGATTACGGAATCGACATGAGCGATTTTCCAGAATCCATGCATGAGCTTGAGCTGTACGTCACGTTTGAAGGTATTCGTCAGTAAAGAGTACTTTTAGTTAAGCGCCATCACTCCGCTAGGGGTGGTGGCGTTTTTGCGTTTAAGGCGAATAAAAGGAGAGTTGGCTTGGCAATTGTGATGCAGCAACGCGAGTTGGCGATAACCCTATGGCGGCAAACCTGGCCAATGGCCATCGGGGTGTTGGCGCTATTGGGTTTTCAACTTGTTGATAGCGCCTTTATTGCCCGTTTGGGTACCGCACAGCTAGCGGCGCAGTCGTTCACCTTTCCGCTGTCATTTCTGATTATCGGCATTCAAGTGGGTATGGGTATCGCCATTGCGGCACTTATTTCCCGGGCGCTCGGCGCAGGGGAAGGGGAGCGAGCGAGGCGCTTGAGCAGCCTGGTATTAATGGCAGGTGGCGGAGTGATTGGTCTGTTGGCGTTTGCCTTGTGGGTGTTCCATGTGCCCGTTTTTCAGCTCCTTGGCGCCGATGAAACGACGCTTTCCTATATCCATATTTACTGGGGGCCGCAACTGTTGTCCGCCTGGCTGGGAGCACTGCTCTATTTCAGCTACAGCATTTTCCGTGCCCATGGCGATACCCGTTTACCAGGTAAAATGATGGTTCTCAGTAGTGTTGTGAACCTGGTGCTCGATCCACTACTGATTTTTGGTGTCGGCGATTGGGAGGGTTGGGGATTGCCCGGTGCTGCCTGGGCAACTGCAATTGCCTTCTCAGTGGGTCTGTTGGTCACTACACGTAAACTGCTCAAACGCCAGTGGGCATCGCAGCAAGGCCTATGGCTAGAGGCGAGGCAGTCGTGGCGGCCGTTTACTGGCATTGCCGCCCCCGCGATGGTCAGCCAACTGATGCCGCCCTTGGCTGCGATGCTGGCAATCTCAGTGGTGGCGGGTCTGGGTGAAAGTGAAGTAGCGGCCTGGGGGTTGGCGAGCCGTTTGGAAACGCTTTCCCTGATGGTTATTCTGGCTATGACCATGTCGCTACCGCCGTGGTTAGGACGCTGCTATGGTGCCGGAGATTGGGGGCAAATTCAGCAGCTTATGCGTTTGGCGGTAAAGGTCGCGCTGGTTTGGCAGCTTAGTCTGGGCGTGCTACTGGCCCTGGGGGCTCCCTGGCTAGCCATGGCCTTAGCAGGCAATCCAGAGGTACAAAACGAGCTGACCCTGCTGATTCGCTTTCTGCTGCCAAGCTACGCAGCGCTGGGCGTTTGTATGTTAGTGGTTTCGGCGGGCAATGCTCTAGGTTGGCCGCTGCGAGCGATGCTGCTATCCAGCGCACGGCTGTTTATCTGCTATTTACCCTGCCTGTGGTTAGGTTCACAGCTCTTCGGTTGGTGGGGGCTGGCGGCGGGCGCCGCCGTAGGCAACCTGCTGGCAGGATTGATGGCGTGGCAAGTCATGCGGCGCATTCTTTCCCGCCCGCATCGGCAGGCGGGATTCGTTAATTAACGCAGGCGCCCAGCTTCCTGAAAGGAGAAGTAGATAAACAGCAGCGCCATCCCTAAGTAGCCCATCACGAACTCGGGGGCAGCATTGAATGACAGTTCGGGGGCGTGCATCAGCCCAACGAAGGAAAAGCCCGCGGCAATGGCAGCGAAGGCGGCCGCGCGTCGGAACTGGTGATCAATCACCGATACCGTCATAGCGCCCAACAGAATGGCCATAAACATAGCCCCTTGGCCCATCACCACAATGGCGCTGGATATATCGGTGACGACCTCACCAGCCCCGCGGTTAAAGCGCGTCATCACGTAGTTGGCGAAGTAGGGTAGCATGGCCAACGCCACGGCAGGATAGTAGCGTGTGTCGTTGGACTGAAACGCGGTGGCAATCATCGACATACCGACAAAGACCAAAATCGGTGCGACCACTGAAACGGGAATGATTGCGGCTAGGGCAGCGATTAAGCCGAACATGGTAGCCAGCGCATATACCGCGCCGTTGAGCAGGCTGTAGCCCCGGCCTGCGCCCATCCACTTGGCCCCTACGGTGGCAATATAGACCGTGGTAGGAAAGACGCCGCCAAACAGCGCGCCAATCATGGTGCCTGCGCCATCAACCGCCTGACACTCCCGCACATCGTACTTATCGCCTGCGGCCTCCATCGCCTCGACGTTGTTCATCGTCTCAATGGCGTTATAGAGCGTAATCGGCAGCACCACGGTGAGTACCGCCAGCATACTGGTCAGCAGTAATCCCAGCCCTTCAAACCAGGCTAGGTTGGGAAGTAATGGATAAAAGCCCAAGTGCGTGAACGCATCGCTAAAGCGCTCGGTGCCGGCGTCGCCAATTAAATAGGCCATGGCGGTACCGACGATAATGGCGAATAGTGAGGTGGGG
Source organism: Vreelandella titanicae (assembly GCF_014697095.1). Classification (NCBI taxonomy): domain Bacteria; kingdom Pseudomonadati; phylum Pseudomonadota; class Gammaproteobacteria; order Oceanospirillales; family Halomonadaceae; genus Vreelandella; species Vreelandella titanicae. Next base: position 3,404,963 of record NZ_CP059082.1, read on the forward strand.
AGTTTAAACGGCATACTCACTCGTGCGACCAGCCCAACAATAATGATCGCTAGCACCAGTAGACCAATAATCGGCATTTCCAGCGTTTTGAACAGCATTTCACCGGCGATAAACGTCAGTGCGACACCCGCAACGGCGCCCAGCATGGCAGCGCGCGGTAGGTGGTACTGCACCCAGCGGCCAATTATGCTGATTGCGGCTTCGATGGCGCCGCTGATAAAGCAGGCGGCGACGGCTACTTTCCAGGCCATTTCTGCATCACCGGTGAGCTGTTTGGCGGGTAGCAGTACGCCGAATAGAAACACAAACATAACCGGCGTTGAGATACCGTAAGAGAGCGCCGTTACATCGGCACGGTTCTCCTTGCGGGCCAGTCTTGCCGCGCTCCAGGCATAGTAGAAATTACCGACCATTACCGCTACTGCCGCGCCTGGCAGCACCTGCCCATAGACAATGGAAGAGGGGAATCCCATGCCCAGCATGGTGATGGCAATAATGACAAAGTTGGCAATATTGTTTTGGAACAGGGCGAAGAACGCGTCGGTGTCTTCTTTTTTGTACCAGGGGTAGTGGGTGCTGGCAGCCGCCATGTTAGGCCTCTTGATTATGGTGTGTTGTATACAAGGCAACGCTGAGTGTGCCGAAGTGTTGACTAATCGGTCAAGTATTCAGCACACAAAAACGCCCAGGTAGGCCTGGGCGTTTGTAGTGCGGCAATGCTTGCTAGCTAGTCGTTGACAGCGGCAATCGCTTTGGCCAGGTAGGGCAGGTTCTCATGGGAGAAGCCCGCTACGTTAGCGCGACCCGAGCGTACCATGTAGATGCCAAACTCATCGCGCAACCGATCTACCTGTTCCGGCGTTAAGCCTGTGTAGGAGAACATACCGCGCTGTTCAGCTACGCAGGCGTACTTCTCGTCCAGGCCATAGGGTTTCAGTGCTTCAACGAAATCGCGACGCAGAGTATTGATACGGTCACGCATTTCGGTGAGCTCTTCACGCCATAGCGCAGTCAGCTCTGGATCGTGGAGGATCTCACTGACGATAGAGCCGCCGTGTGCAGGCGGGTTTGAGTAGTTTTCCCGTGCCACGATCGCGACCTGTGAGCGAATGTTGTCCATCTGCTCGCTGTCTTTTGCCACCATGATCAAGCAGCCGGTACGCTCACAATAAATACCGAAGTTCTTGGAGCAGGAGCTGGTGATGATCGCTTCGTCGAGGTTTTCCGCCAGTAAGCGAACGCCGTAAGCATCCTCGTCCAGCCCTTCGCCAAAGCCCTGATAGGCAAAGTCGATCAGCGGCAGCAGCTTGCGCTCACGGACGATCTCTAATACTTCCTGCCACTGGTCGTGGGAAAGGTCAAACCCGGTCGGGTTATGGCAGCAGGCGTGGAGTACGACTACATCGCCTTCTGGAATGCTTTTTAGCGCTGTACGCATACCGTCGAAGTCGAGACGGTTGTCGGGGTCAACGTAGGGGTACTTGTGCAGCTCAATACCCGCGGCGGTAAAAATACCGTGGTGGTTGGGCCATGTTGGGTCGCTTACCCAGATACCTTTGCCCGGCAACTGAGTGGAAATGAAGTCGGCTGCTAGGCGCAGGGCGCCGGTGCCGCCAGGCGACTGGGTAGCGCTGGCACGGTTGGCTTTGAGTACCGGTGACTCAGCGCCAAATACCATGGGAAGTACTACTTCACCATAGCTGGGCGCGCCGTGAGAACCGATATAGGTTTTCGTCGTTTCATTCTTGAGCAGGCGAGCTTCTGCTTCCTTAACGGCGCGCATTACCGGCGTATTGCCTTGGGTATCGCGGTAAACACCAACACCTAAATCCACCTTTTGCGGATTGGTATCTTTCTTGAAAGCTTCGATCAGCCCGAGAATGGCATCTCCTGGGACTCGCTCAATATGCTCAAACATTTATTCGGCTACCTCGTCGGTTCTGGCGGCAAGAATGAAGTCATTAAGATGCAGGCCTTTAATAGCGTGAGACCACCACGTGACGGTGGCTTTGCCCCACTCGGTCACGATAACGGGGTGATGGCCAGCCTGCTCTGCAATATCGCCAACGCCTTGGGTAAATGCCAATGCGCTGGCAAAGTCACGGAATTTAAAACTTCGCGACAGCTTCATGATGCCATCGTGCTCGACAATCTGCCACTGGCTGAGGCTTTTTAGCCGCTCTTGGGCTTCATCTTTACTTAAAGGTTGAGCATCTTTGCTGCACGGTTCACAAATGGCGTCGGCTAGCCTTGTCATTGTTTGGCTCCTGCAATTGAGTATGCTTTATCAGCGTAGATGGCAAACGCAGTCACGACCAACGTCTTTGGCGCTATACAGCGCCTGGTCGGCCCGCTCGATCAGACTCGTGAGGGGTTCGCCACAGCGATATTCGGCAACCCCAATACTCAGCGTCACTTGGCCTGGCCCCATACCGAAGTCGCGTACACTGATAGCCTGGCGTAAGCGGTCGGCAAGTGCATGGCATTGCTGCAGCGGAGTAAGCGGCAGCACGACCATAAACTCTTCTCCTCCCAACCGAGCCACCATGTCTTCGCAACGCAGCAGCGACTGGGCGTAGGTTGCCAACTGTTTAAGCACATCATCCCCGTGCAGATGTCCCCAACGATCATTAAGCCGCTTAAAGTGATCAATATCGATCATCATGATGGAGAGCGGTGTGCCGTGGCGGGCGCTAAGCGATGCAACATGGGTTAAGTGCATCATGAGCTTGCGTCGATTGGGGAGTTGAGTCAGGGGGTCTGTATCGCATAGTTTGCGCAGCCGCTGCTCTTCGCTGACTTGATCGCTAATATCCATCATTATGCCGTTCCACTGCACGCCATCGACGACGGGCTTGGGTTTGGCGCTAACCGCAATCCAGTGTGGTTTGTCTTGTGGAAACGGTAGCCTAAAGCGTGTGGTGAGAGGCAACATCCAGCGGGCTGAGCGTTCGATAGCGGACATTATCTTGGGGTGGTCGTTGCCGGTCAGTTGCTCAACTAGCTGCCCTGCATTTTCGGCGAGCAGTTCCCGGTCAATATGTTTGAGAGCCACGCCGCCGCCCTCCAAGTAGGGGAACCGCATATGGCCATTGCGCGCGCGATGAAACTGAAAGATAACGCCGGGTATGTGGGGTACGAGGTGGTCTGCACTGACTCGCTCTGGTGCGTCTATATCATTCACGGGCATGCGTGAATCTCCAAACATATGCCAATTTAAATTCGATCGTGAAGATTAGCCCTAAATACGTAATCAGGATGTAAGCCATTGCAGACAAAATGGCTATTATCTATATTTTTTTAGAATATATATGTTCTATTTATATATATTCGATTGCATTATAAGCAATAGACAAGGTGTTATTGGCATTTAGTGGTAAAATTAATTACTTTTTTGCATATTAAAAAACTTTTTTATTCCTGGGGTGGATTCTTGGAAGCAGGACGAGAGCAAACGGCTCAGCCATACGGCTTGGTAAGTCTAGTGGGCGCGGGCCCTGGCGACCCGGAGTTATTGACGCTAAAAGCGTATAAGCGACTGCAGTCCGCTGAAGTGGTGCTGTACGACCGCTTGGTTAGCGGTGAAATAGTCGCCTTTATACCGCCACAGGCGCAGCGATTTTATGTGGGTAAAGCACGCTCTCTGCACAGCGTCCCTCAAGAGGGGATTAATCAAGCGCTTGTAAAGTGGGCTCAGCAGGGTAAGCGTGTCGTGCGCCTTAAAGGGGGTGATCCGTTTATTTTTGGCCGTGGCGGAGAGGAGCTTGAGGCGCTGGTGGCAGCACAAGTGAGCGTGGAAGTCATCCCAGGGGTGACGGCGGCATCAGGCTGCGCGGCGTATGCGGGCATTCCTTTGACCCATCGCGACCATGCCCAGTCGGTGCGTTTCATCACCGGGCATTTACAGCAGGGGGAGTGTGAGCTTGATTGGGATGCGTTAGCGCGGCCTGGGCAAACCTTGGTGTTTTATATGGGGCTGGGCACCGTAAAGGTGATCAGCCAGGCGCTGGTTAAGCATGGTTTAGCGCCAGACACACCGCTGGCGCTGATTGAACAGGGCACGACCCGCCGACAGCGTACCCACGTGGGGACGTTATCTGGATTACCAGATACTTTCTTGGCGGGCCACATTAAACCGCCTACGCTGCTAATAGTGGGCAGCGTAGTGTCACTGCATACCACACTGGATTGGTTTGATGCGCTGAGCGGAGAGGCCTCTGGTTTTCATGAGGGAAAGCATCCTCCTTCTGGCTAAAATAATAATCGTTCCTACATGTCTGGTAACGCAGTAGCAACATTTGTACACGATTTTGCAAACAGACTGGCTAGATACAGTGAGCTGTGTATGCTGAAGGGGGAGAGCATTCACGGTTAGCGCATTACCTATGTACTTGATCATCGCGCAACTGATTTTTGTTAGCTTGGACAAACGTTAGCTAAGACCATAGAGGAACGCATAATGTCGGAAGCAAACCACTCGGATCACCAGTCGCCTGCCAACAAGCCAGAACCGGCTAAAAAGTCGGACATGAAAACCCTCTTTCAAGATAACCGGGTAAAAGCGATTGCTGGTATCGCCGCCATTGCCGTTATCTGGGCCATTATGGCGCAGTCTAATGCAGGTTCTCGCCAGGATCGTGTCGATAGCTTAGAAGAGCAGCTCGCCAGCGCTGAGCAGGAAAATAGCCAAATGAGCCAGCGCATTAGCGAAATTGAGGAAGCTGAAACCAATTTAGCCGCGCTGCAAGAGGAGATGGCGTCCCTTGAGGCTCAACAGCAAGAGGCCAGCTCGTCGCTTGAGAGTGCCCAAGGCAATGTCAGCGATGTGCAGTCGCGTTTAGAAGAGCTTGAGTCCGAGCGCGATGCGCTGGAAGAAGAAATTGCCTCTCTTAATGAGCAGGTAGAGAGCGCTGAAAGCGAGATGACTGCGTTGCGCGAAGAGCGTGATCAAATCACCAGCACTCGGGATGAGGCGGAAAGTGCCCTCCAGCAAGTAGAAGAAGCGCGCTCTAGTGCTGAAGAAGCCCGCCAGGAGGCTGAGGCTGCCCGTCAGGAAGCGGAGCAGCAGCGTCAGCAAGCGATCGAAGAGCTGGGCAATACCGAAGATGAGTTGTCCTCGCTGGAAGATCAGATTAGCCAGTCAAATGAACAGCTAAGTGGCTTAGAAGAGGAAATTTCGAGTGTCCAGAGCGAGCTTGGTGAGCTAAAAAATGAGCGTGACTCACTCGCCAGCGAACGCGATGAGCTGCAAAGTGATGTTGATTCGCTAACGGCGCTGCGCGAAGAAGAAGAGCAGAGCTTGAGTCAGGTGCGCAGTGAGCTGGATGACGTCATGGTTGCCCTGGATATTGGGCGTGAAGAAGTGGCCAGCGTTGAGAGTGATATCGAAAAGCGTGAAAGCCAGCTAGAGCGTTTAGAGAGCCAGTTAAGTGAATGGCGCGATGAGCTGTCGACGTTAGACAGCCGTTTGGCCGATGCAGAAGAGTCAGCGGGTGAGGCTGCATCATCTTCCCCGAGCAGCTCTTCTGATAGCTCTTCTGATAGCTCGTCGAATGGGGGCTCGTCAGATGGGAACTCTTCAAGTGAGAGTGCCAATGACAGCGATGGTGGCAGTGAAGAGTCGCAGCAAAACGCTGGCTAATAAGTGGCGGGATAGTAATGCTGTAACGCACCTTTCGCGTTAGAAAAGTAAGGGCGGATGTCGGGGAACCGGCATCCGCCCACTTGTTGTTGGTTTATGATTTTGGCTGTGAGGCGTATCATTCACTCAACGTTAATTCAGTTATTAAGAGCTTAAAACGAGGAGTGCCATTGAATGGATGGGGTTAAACATATTATTGCAGTGGCATCGGGCAAGGGAGGCGTGGGAAAATCCACCGTCACCGTGAATTTGGCATTAGCGCTGGCAGCACAGGGCTATCGCGTGGGTGTCCTGGATGCGGATATCTATGGACCCAGCCAGGCACAAATGCTCGGTGTTAAAGAGGGTACGCGCCCCCAGGCGGCAAGTAATGACAAATTCCTTCCGCTCCAGGCCCATGGCATTCAGGCTATGTCGATGGCATTTATGGTCAATACCCGTGAGCCAATGGTGTGGCGCGGGCCGATGGTAGTGGGCGCGTTTCAGCAGATGCTGACGCAAACCCAATGGGATAATCTCGATTTTCTATTGATCGACATGCCCCCAGGTACTGGCGATATCCAACTGACCCTGGCCCAGAAAGTGCCGGTGGCAGGGGCGGTGATTGTGACCACCCCACAGGATATTGCGCTGTTAGATGCCCGTAAAGGGATCGAAATGTTCCGCAAGGTCAACGTGCCGGTGCTTGGCGTGGTGGAAAATATGAGCCTCTACCACTGCGAAAAGTGCGGACATGAAGCGGCTATTTTCGGCACAGGTGGTGGCGATAATATCGCCCAGGAGTACGATACCCAAGTACTTGGACGCCTGCCGCTGACGCTCTCCATCCGAGAGCTGACAGATTCGGGACGCCCGAGTGTGGTATCCGAACCTGACGGGGCGGTGAGTCAAACCTTTGCGACTATTGCCCAAAAAGTCGCTGAAGCGGTTAGCGCGAATCAAGGCGACGGCCCAACTATTTCCTTTAGTGAGTGATAACGACATAAATGAGTATCAAATCTGATAATTGGATTCGTCGCATGGCCAAAAGCGACGCGATGATTGAGCCGTTTGAAGCCGAGCAAGTGCGCTACGTGAACGAACAGCGCGTGATTTCCTACGGCACCTCAAGCTACGGTTACGATGTGCGCTGCTCAGACGAATTCAAAGTCTTCACCAATATTCACTCAGCGATTGTTGATCCCAAAGCGTTTGACGCGAACAGCTTCGTCGATATTAAAGGCGATGTCTGTATTATTCCGCCGAACTCTTTTGCGCTGGCGCGCACGGTGGAGTATTTCCGTATTCCCCGTAACGTGCTGACTATTTGCCTGGGGAAATCCACCTACGCGCGCTGCGGCATTATTGTCAACGTGACGCCGCTGGAGCCCGAGTGGGAGGGCCACGTTACGCTGGAATTCTCTAACACCACCAACCTGCCGGCAAAAATCTACGCTCATGAGGGCGTCGCCCAGATGTTGTTCTTAGAGTCCGACGAAGTATGCGAAACCTCGTATAAAGACCGGGGCGGAAAGTATATGGGGCAGCGTGGGGTAACCTTGCCGCGTACCTAGTTATACGAAGTACATTGCTACAAAAAAGCGCCTTACGGCAAAAACGTAAGGCGCTTTTCAATGCTTATGATGACGTTTTCATGCTAATCCTGCGACTCTTCGTCGAGCTCCTCATCAAGCTCTTCTGCAGCATCAGCGTGGGAAAGCCGCATACCGTGTTCCGGTAGCAGATGACCGTCCATTTTGGCGCCTTCGGCACTGAACTGCAGCCTGCCTTCCAAAAACCACTGCACTGCAATTGGGTAGATTAGGTGTTCCCGGGAGCGAACCTTCTCTTGCAGTGTTTCAGCCGTGTCGTCCGCGTTGACCAGCAGCTCCGCTTGCAGTACCACTGGGCCACCGTCTAGCTCTTCGGTGACGAAGTGAACGCTACAGCCGTGGCTGGCAACACCGTCTGCCAGGGCGCGGGCGTGAGTGTTGAGCCCTTGGTAGTCTGGCAGCAATGAAGGATGGATATTCAGCATACGGCCCAGGAAGCGCTGCACAAAGCGAGGCGTCAAAATGCGCATAAAGCCCGCCAGTACAATCAGATCCGGCTCGTGACGCTCAATGACTTTGATCAAGGCGCCGTCGTAGGCTTCGCGACTATCATACTCCCTGTGGGGGAGGGCAACCGCTTCAATGCCCGCTTCGTGTGCGCGTTTCAAACCATAGGCGTCAGCAATATTGGAAATCACTGCGACAATCTCACCGCCGCCTAAGCGGTCGTGGGACTGAGCATCAATCAGCGCCTGAAGATTGCTACCGCTGCCAGAGATAAGCACGACAATGCGGCGTGCACCGAGAGGCTCTGGTGTTACGTCTTTAATGGTATCGCTCTGGTAGTCCGTATTGGTCATGCCGAGAGGTTCTCCAAAATAACGGCGTCCCCTTGGCGTTCAACGATCTGCCCTAGACGATAAACGGATTCGCCTTCGGCTTCCAGGTGAGCCATTGCCTGTTTTGCTTGATGCTGCGGCACCACAACGACCATCCCAATACCGCAATTGAGCACGCGGTGCATTTCAGTTTCATTCACGTTTCCATTGGCCTGTAGCCAATCAAACACGGCTGGTCGCTGCCAACTGGCAATATCAATATGCGCAGCGAGGTTGTCCGGCAGTACGCGAGGAATGTTTTCAAGCAAACCGCCACCGGTGATGTGTGATAACGCATGCACGGCAATCTCGCTACCGCGCATCAAGGAGAGCAGTGATTTGACATAGATGCGGGTGGGGGCCATCAGCGCATCGCCAAGGGTTTTACCGGCGATGTCGGTCTCTAGCGAAGCGTCGCTGACCTCAAGGATTTTACGAATCAATGAGTAGCCGTTGGAGTGTGGCCCGGATGAGGCAAGCCCCAATATGACGTCGCCTTCGGCCACTTTGCTGCCATCTAAAATATCTGCTTTTTCAACCACGCCCACGCAAAAGCCCGCTAAATCGTAGTCGCTGCCTTCGTACATACCCGGCATTTCGGCGGTTTCGCCGCCTACCAGGGCGCAGCCAGCCAATTCGCAACCAGCGCCAATGCCGGTGACAACGTCAGCAGCAATATCCACATCGAGCTTACCCGTGGCATAGTAGTCAAGAAATAGCAGCGGTTCGGCGCCAGCCACGATAAGGTCGTTGACACACATGGCGACCAAATCAATACCAATGGTGTCGTGCTTGCCAAGATCCATTGCCAGGCGCAGCTTGGTGCCGACGCCATCGGTACCTGAGACGAGCACGGGCTGCCGATAGCCCGCGGGGATCTCGCATAGCGCGCCAAAGCCGCCAAGCCCGCCCATGACTTCGGGGCGAGTCGTGCGTTTGGCAACGTGTTTAATGCGGTCAACAAGGGCGTTACCGGCATCGATATCGACGCCTGCATCCTTATAGCTGAGGGAAGGAGTAGCCGAAGAAGAAGAGGTCTCGGTCATGACAGATCCTGTGAAGCAAATAGCGGTGCTGGTAGTGCTGGCGAATTGGCCAGTGCTGGGCTTAACTTTGGCGGATTGTAACACTCAGCGACGCTGGCCGCACCGCCGTCGCGCAGGATGAAAAGCAGACGCGCGACTTTCGTTCATTTGCGGCATAGTAGTGGCGGATGAAAGTTAGTAGTGATAAGTAAAGTGTGTCGTGATCAGTGCCATAGTAACGATCAGTGATATTTAGCGGATTAAATCCACGTTTGAGAGGGAACTATGCGGAATTCTTGGTGGGGCGTCCTATTTTTGGTGGTAATAGGCGGTTTAATTTATTTGTTAGACGCGGCGCTGATGCCTTTTATTGCTGGGATGATTCTCGCTTACTTAGCTGACCCGCTGGCTAACCGTTTCCAGCGCTGGGGCATGAATCGGCCGTTCGCGGTGAGCAGTGTGTTTTTAGTACTGTTGGTCGTCCTCGTGGCGAGCCTGTTGATATTGATCCCGCTGCTTGTTCAGCAGCTTAAACAGCTGGGCGAAGCTATTCCGGGTATCTTCAATTGGGTAGAAAATACGCTTGCTCCTCAGGTACAAGAGTGGACAGGTTATGACTTGACCGCGGAGTTAACCAACGCGCGCGAGACGCTGGTCGAAAACTGGCGCGATGCTGGTGGCTACCTAGCCCAGGCGCTAGGCCAAATTGGCCGCTCCGGTATGGCGTTTGCCTCTTGGATCACCTATGTGGCACTTATTCCTGTGGTGACCTTCTATTTGCTTTTGGACTGGAACCGCCTGCTGACCAATATTGCCAATCTCGTGCCACGCCAGTGGGCGGATGATACCTTCCGGTTGGCGCGTCGCTGTGATGAAGTGTTGTCATCGTTTCTACGCGGCCAGCTGCTGGTAATGCTCTGTTTAGGGATTATTTATGCGGTGGGCTTAACGTTGATGGGGCTCAACTTTGGCCTATTGATCGGCTTTGTGTCCGGACTGGTGAGCATTGTCCCGTTCCTGGGTTTTATTGTCGGCTTGGTGATTGCCCTTGTTGTGGCGCTGTTCCAGTACGCCACCTGGTGGGCGGTGTTAGGCGTTATCCTGGTGTTTAGTATTGGCCAAATGGCCGAGAGTGTGATTCTCCAGCCTAAATTGTTGGGCGATAAGATTGGCCTGCATCCGGTCGCGGTTATATTCGCCGTACTGGCGGGGGGGAATCTGTTTGGCCTAACAGGGGTGTTGTTGGCTCTGCCTGTTGCCGCGGTGATTCTAGTGCTGCTAAAAGAAGTAAAAGTTCGCTATCAGCATAGCGAGTTATACGACGAACAAAATACTGATAAACATACGCCAATCATTGAGGTCAGCTCTTCACATAACGATGAGCTGGGCCATCATGATGGACGGGAGTCACCATGAGCCGAGCACCGGCACAGCTTCCCTTGGGAATTGGTCTGCGTGATGACGCGACCTTTGATAATTATTATGTGGCGCGTGCAAATACGCCGCTGGTAGAACACCTTACCCAGCAGCTTACCCCGGAGGGGGAGCAGTTCCTCTATCTGTGGGGCGCGCCAGGGGTAGGGCGTAGCCATCTTTTACAGGCGGCGTGTCATGCGGCGTCCGATGCAGATAAACGAGCACTGTATCTCCCCCTGGATGACTTGGGCCACTTTCCGCCATTAATGCTGGAAGACATCGAGCGCCTGGATCTGGTCGCCATTGATGACCTGGAGTGTGTGATTGGTCGCAAGCGCTGGGAGGAAGCGCTGTTCCATGCTTTTAACCGGCTAAGAGATGCTGGCAAGAAATTAGTGATTGCCGCCAGTGCTTCACCGCGTCAATTAAACGTGGTGCTACCGGACTTGGCTTCGCGCCTGACCTGGGGGGTAACGTTTCATGTTCACCCTTTGGAGGATGACGAAGAGCGTTTGGCAGCGCTAAAGCTGCGCGCCAGTGTGAGAGGGATGCAGCTCCCCGATGATGTTGGGCGCTATATCTTGCATCGTGGCCCCCGCGAGTTAGGTGAGCTGTGTCGCGCGGTGGAGACTCTGGATAAAGCATCGCTCTCAGCCAAGCGCAAGCTTACTATTCCCTTTGTGAAATCCGCCCTCGGTTGGTGAAACGGCTGGTACAGAAATGCTAAAGGCAACGACTAAAACGCCCCTGTCAGCAAGAGCCGACAGGGGCGTTTTATAAAACATGCTTGCTAGCTTACTGTTTCAATAAGCGATTAAGCGGTTTTGTTCAACTTGCTAGCAGCGGTTTGCGCCTGCTTAACGTTGTCTTCGGTAATTTTCTGGCTTTTCTGGATAAAGTCCTGCTGCAGAGATACGACTTTATCGGTATCGCCTTTAACACGCTCAGCCAACTCTTTAGCTACCTTTTGCTGGCCTTCCATGTAACTACGCAGGCCCTCTGCGTCTTTTACTTCCATCATTTGGCGCATTTGCGCAATGCCGGTGTCGGCATAAGCTTTGCTGGCGTCCATCTGAGCGTTAATCATTTTTTCGCTGTAATCGATGCTCAGCGCCATGTAAGCGCGTACTGGCGCCATGAACATGTTGTCAAACTGCTGAGTCATTTCGTTAGTATTTAATGTACGCATCGTCATACCCTCCTGGGGTTAGTCTTACCAAAAGCAGCTATCCAGAGGTTGGCGCTGCTTATTTAATTGGGTAGCTTTATTTATAAGCTATCTTGCAGTGCAGCATAGCAATTGTTTTTGTGCAGTGCAACATTTGGTTTTTGGCATTTTAAAGTGCACGGGGCAAGAGCCTGTTTACCCCTATGGTCTAACCAGCTAGCTTGAAGGCAGTGGATGTGGCTTTAGCGAGTGAACGATAGGTCGGCTATGCGCTCAGATAAGCATCACCATTAATCTTACTGATGGGAGAAAGAGCAATGGCAACACGGATGGAACGCGATAGCATGGGCGAGTTGGAAGTGCCTTCTGAGGCTCTTTATGGGGCACAAACCCAGCGGGCAATCAATAACTTCCCTGTCTCTCATTCGCCCATGCCCCCGGCCTTTATTCACGCTGTCACGCGTATCAAGCTAGCGGCAGCCCGGGCTAATCAATCGCTAGGAGGGCTTGATAGTGCGCGGGGGGAAGCGATTCAAAAAGCGGCGCGGGAAGTGTTAACGGGCAAGCATGACCAGCACTTTCCTATCGATGTGTTTCAAACTGGCTCAGGTACCTCCACCAATATGAATGTCAACGAGGTGTTGGCTACATTGGCAAGCCGTGAAGGCGTTGAGGTAACCCCGAACGATCACGTCAATATGGGGCAGTCCAGCAATGATGTGATTCCCACGGCCATTCACCTGTCGGCTGCCATCGCGGTGCACGAATCGTTGCGCCCAGCCCTTGTCCACCTGCGTGACACTATCGACAAGCGGGCCAGTGAGCTGAGCCATGTGGTAAAAACCGGTCGTACTCACCTCATGGACGCCATGCCGCTGCGTATGGATCAAGAGCTGGGTGCTTGGTCTAGCCAACTAGGTCAGGCCATTGAGCGCTTTGATAGTGCCATGAAACGGCTGTGCCGATTAGCTCAAGGTGGCACGGCCGTGGGGACCGGCATTAACGCTCCTATCGGTTTTGCTGAGCAGGTCGCCCAAGAGCTGAGCGAACAGACCGGGTTGATGTTTACCCCTAATGACAGCTTCTTTGCCAGCCTCTCGTCTCAGGATGCGGCGGTAGAGCTCTCGGGGCAGTTGAAAGGCTTAGCCTGCGTGATTATGAAAATAGCCAACGACCTGCGCTGGATGAATTCGGGGCCGCTGGCGGGGCTGGGCGAGATTGAGCTCGAGGCGTTACAGCCCGGTAGCTCAATTATGCCTGGGAAGGTTAATCCTGTTATTCCTGAGTCAGCCGCCCAGGCCGCTGCACAGGTTATTGGCCTGGATACCGCGATTACCGTGGCCGGGCAGAGTGGTAACTTTCAACTGAACGTGATGTTGCCGTTGGTGGCTTCCAACTTATTAACATCTATAAGCTTGATGAGTAATACCGCTCGATTGCTGGCTGATCGTGCGATTGCCACCTTTAAGGTTCGTGAAGATAACCTGGAAGGCCCGCTGGCCAGAAATCCCATTTTGGTAACGGCGCTAAATGGCGTGATTGGCTATAACGCCGCCGCCGCTGTCGCCAAAGAGGCTTACCAGGCGGGGAGGCCAATTATTGATGTGGCGGAGGAGAAAACTGACCTTGACCGGGAGACGCTAGAGCGGCTGCTGGATCCGGTCGCGTTAACGCACGGAGGCATTCCTGAGTAACACGTTTAAGGTCAGCTATCTTTAGGCCAACCGCGTTCAGGTTTCCTGCTTTTCGGTTTTACCTTCCTGAATCGTTTCGCTGGCCTCACTGCGCTCCTCAGCATCGGCTTCGGGCGTTTCATGCTCGTCTTGACGCGAAGGGCGGTAGCAAAAGGTGGCCAGTATCGGGAAGTGGTCGGAGCCGAAGTAACTCAGGCGCTGCATGCCGACTAAGGTGAAGTGTTCGGTCACAAAAATGTGGTCAAGGGGCCAGCGCAACACGGGATATTTGGCGTGGAAGGTGCTGAATAAACCACGTCCCCGGCGTGGGTCGAGCATGCCGCCAACGCGGCAGAAAAGTCGCGTAGTGCGCGACCACGCTACATCGTTCAGATCCCCGGCGACCAACGTTGCTTGGGGATCTTCATGAATTTTCTTGCCGACCAATAGCAGTTCAGCATCCCGCCAAAGGGATTTTTCACTCTCACTGGGGGCCGGTGGACGGGGATGTAACGCGTAAAAGCGAATGCTATCGCCGTTAGCAAGCGTCACTCGGGTGTGAATAGACGGGATGTCGTCCTGAATTAGCCACTCCACCGAGGTGTTAGAGAGCTCCAGGTGCGAGTAAAGGTGCATGCCGTAAAGGTTGTCGAGCGGGATTTTAACGCTGTGCGGCCACTGCTCTGCGAGAGCCGGATCTAACTGATCTTGCCACCACTGGTCTGACTCCAGGGTCAGTACTATGTCGGGCTGATGCTGTTTAATCATATCGATCAGCGCTTGGGCCTGCCGGTTAGGGGTCAGTACGTTAGCGATCAGTAGCGTGATCGTTTTATCTGAATCGTTACTCTTCGCCGCCTTGACCTGCACCGGCCACAGCGGTGTCCAGGGCAGAATATAGTAGACTTGAAACAGTAAAGTGATGCCTGAGGCGAGCAGGGCTACCCATAGCCAAGGGCCAGGCTCAACGAAGATAGCGGCTAATAGCCAAGTGATTAAAGCTAGGCAAGCGATCTGCAGGCGTGGAAATTCAAAACTGCGGATCCACCACCAGTGTAAATGTATTCTTGCAATCAGCGTCGCCAATAACAGTACGATCGCTATGCTTCCTAGCAAAATACCCAGCATGGTTTATCTCCCTATAGAACACCCAGCACCTTGAAGCGCTAAGCCTAGCGCTAGAAGGTCACAGGTGTCGAATTGAGCCTCTATTCGTAATGGGTTTAAGGCTGGCGGGAGAGGGCGCGCAATGGAAAAGAACTTGCAATTCAGTGATAAGAGCGTAAGATATGCATCCGTTGCAAGGCGCGCGGCTATCCAATAGCCCATCTCAGAAAGTGCAATAGAACAGATAGCGCAATAGAACCATAGCTCAGTTGGTTAGAGCGCCACGTTGACATCGTGGAGGTCGGCGGTTCAAATCCGCCTGGTTCTACCAGCCTTATGCCACACCTCTTTTCAGGACCATAGCTCAGTTGGTTAGAGCGCCACGTTGACATCGTGGAGGTCGGCGGTTCAAATCCGCCTGGTCCTACCAGCTTTTATCAGAAACGCCCCAGGCAGTGATGCTTGGGGCGTTTTTGTGTGGGTTTTATATGGCGTTTTTTATTTTGTAGACTATAGCTTTTAACTAGCTCTTTGAATTAGGTCGGGCAGGTCAGTTTGGCGCATAAACGTTGCTACCAGGGCCTCAATGCCTGCTTGGTCTTGTTGTGTGAAGCGCGCCTCCAGCGGGCTATCCAAATCCAGTACGCCCCATAGGTTGCCATCGACTACGATGGGAATCACCAGTTCAGAGCGAGAGTTGGCGTCGCAGGCAATATGGTCGGCAACCGCGTGTACGTCGTCCACTCGCTGGGTAGTTTGTTGGCGAGCAGCCGCGCCGCATACGCCTTTGCTAAAGGGAATCGGGTGGCAGGCGGGCTGCCCCTGAAAAGGGCCTAGACCTAACACATCAGGCTGGCGTTGAAGGTAAAAGCCTACCCAGTTTAAGTCGCTAAGCTGTTGGTGAATAAACGCACAGGTTTGCGCGCTGTTGGTGAGCCAATCACGTGTATCGAGCAGCGCTTCAAGCTGTCGATTGAGAAGAGGGTAGTCAACACTGTTTTGCATGAGGGATCCTTTGCTACAAACGCAACAGGCCGACACTTTTGCATTTGGGGTTACCTATGCGTGTCGGCCTGACGTCATCTATTGATGGCTTGCGGTATTACTCGATCCAGCCAGGAACTGCTGCGCCTTTGAATAGTTCTTCGGCTTTCTCGATCACTTCATCACGCTGATAGGCGTCGACCAGTTGACGAATCTCTTCACGCTCTTCGTCACCGCCGCGAACCGCGATCAGGTTGACGTAAGGAGACTCGGGGCCCTCTTTGATCAAGGCGTCATCCAGGCTTAGGCCAGCAGGCTGAGCGAAGGTGTTGTTGATGAACGCCATGTCGACATCGGGCAGCACGCGGGGGAGCTGGGCGGCTTCAATTTCGCGGAAACGGAAGTCGCGGGGGTTTTCAGCGATATCGATCGGTGTTGATTCGAGAAATTCTGGATCGTTAAGGGTGATCAGGCCTTCGTTGTGCATCAGGATCAGCGCGCGACCTTCATTTGAAGGATCATTGGGCAGTGCAATTTGTGCGCCGTCAGGCAGGTCGTCGATACTGTCGTATTTTTCTGAGTAAGCGCCAATCGGGTACACGAAGGTGTAACCAGCGATTGCCAGGTCATAGCCACGATCGTCGACCATCGACTGCAAATAGGGTTCATGCTGGTAGGCATTGGCATCTAGGCTGCCGTCTGCAAGGGCTGCGTTCGGGGTAACGTAGTCAGTGAACTCGATGATTTCTACATCAAGGTCGTACTCTTCTTTGGCAATGCGCGCCGCAACTTCCATCACTTCTGTTTCAGGGCCCGCAACGGTGCCCATTTTGATGCTGCGCGTTTCAGCATTGGCGACGTTAACGGCAAGCGCCAGGGCGGTAAGGCTGCCAATAATCAGTTTTTGCATGAATCTCTCCAGTGGCATTTTGATAGATGGTGCAATGATGCGGCAATAAAAAACTGTTGTCTAATGCATTTTGGTTATAATGGATGGCAAATAAACGAGTGGTTACTTGCGATCGCTTTTGCGTACCAAGTAGTCGCCCAAGCTCTGAAAACCCTGCACCATGACGACCAAAATCACCACGGTAATCAACATGATGGTTGGGTTGAAGCGGTTATAGCCATAGCGGATACCTAAGTCGCCGAGACCGCCACCGCCCACTGCGCCGGCCATGGCGGAGTAACTTACCAGTGTGACAACGGTAATGGTTAAGCCCGTCATGATCCCGCCGCGAGCTTCCGGAATCAGTACCTTGCGAATAATTTGCCAAGGCGTTGCGCCCATGGCTTGGGCGGCTTCAATTAATCCTGGCGAGATTTCATTAAGTGCAGCCTCGATAAGCCGAGCGACAAACGGAATAGCGGCAATCGTGAGCGGTACCGACGCGGCATTAATGCCAATCGAGGTGCCCACCAACATGCGCGTAAAAGGAATGATCGCTACCATCAAAATAATAAACGGGATGGAGCGACCAACGTTGGTAATAATGCTCAGTACTTGATTAAGTACGGGCTTCGCCAATATTTGCCGTGGGCGTGTAACGTACAGCATTACCCCAAGGGGCAAGCCGACGAGGGTAGAAATAAGCCCTGAAACGGCCACCATATAAAGGGTATCCAGCGTGGCCTGTAAAATGAGATCAATCATTGCGCTGGACATGGCCGAGTACCTCCACTTGCAGTTGATGAGATTCGAGATAGTGCATGGCTTGCTGGGTTTGCGTCGGAGAGCCGAGTAGTTCCGCAATCATCAGGCCCAGGGTGCGCTCCTGAATCGACTCTACTTTTGCTTGTAAAATGCTGACATCGACCCCGCACTCTCGAGCAAGGCGGGAAATCAGCGGCGTCGAGACTGCATCGCCAGAGAAGGTTAGGCGTACCACAGGGTGGGTGTTTTCGCCTGGGGCATCAAGGAGTCTCTCAATCAGCTCTTTGGGCGGTGTTAGCTGGAGGAAGTCGTTAAGAAACTCACGACCAAGCTGGGTACGCGGAGCGGTAAAGAAGTCGCCGACTTCAGCGTCTTCCACCAGTTCGCCGTCCGAGATCAAACTCACCCGGTGGCAAATCGATTTGACCACTTCCATCTCGTGGGTGATCAGCAGGATGGTAATGCCCAGTTGGTGGTTAATATCGCGCAGCAGTTCCAGTATTGAACTGGTGGTTTGTGGGTCTAGCGCAGAGGTTGCCTCATCACAGAGCAACACCTGCGGCTTGCTGGCTAGCGCCCGGGCGATCGCCACACGCTGTTTTTGACCGCCGGAAAGCTGAGCAGGGTACTGGTTGGCCTTATCTGCCAGGCCTACCATCTCCAGGAGCGGAATAACGCGATCGCGGACGGTGTGGCGTTTTTGCCCCATTAGTTCTAGAGGCAGGGCAACGTTGTCGAACACCGTGCGTGTGGTCAATAGATTAAAGTGTTGAAAAATCATGCCAATACGGTGACGCGCACGATTAAGCGCGGCGTTACTCAGCTGGGTCATTTCCTGACCATCGACCGTGACGCTGCCGCTCGTGGGGCGCTCTAAGAGATTAACGCAGCGAATTAGCGTTGATTTACCTGCGCCGGAGAGGCCGATGACGCCGTGAATAGTGCCTTTGGGCACACTGAGAGTGGCATTTTTGAGTGCATGGACGGCATTTGCGCCGCTGCCCTTGTTGTTACTGAAATAGGTTTTACTGACGTTGCTAAGTTCAATCATAGCGTCTGCCTTAAAGGTAGGCCGAAGACGGAGTGCGGGATGCGAGCTGGGGGGAGGGCCAGTATCGAATAGAAAATAAAAAAGGCCACCCCAATGGGTGGCCATCAACGCTGGACACACCCGTTTAGCTGCACTTCACTCAATCATTAGGCTAGATACTAAGCCATAGACTAGGTGGACGCCCGCAATCTGGGTACAAATCGGCGTCATTACATTTGCGGCAAAATTTTAGAGATAGGTCGCTGCCTTGTCAATTTTATCCATCTGATTTTATGTTGTAAGTCGCCGAGTCAGCATTATTTTCTGATTTTTATAAATATTTAAGTTTTTAGTTCTGTGCGTGCGTTTTTAAAGATGTGCAGCTGGATGAAGTTACCTTGAGTTGAAAGCAGCCATAGAAAAGTCAATGGCGTAGAATGGCGGGATCAAGAAACCCTCAAGGCAGAATGCACGGCGGTGAGGGAGCAGTAGGAAGCTTGCGCCATTCATTGAGCGCTTTTGCTACTTGCTCTTTACGACTTATTTGAATTATACGGCTTTTTTATTAGATGAGGAGAAAGCGCCTTATGTTTACTGGCATTGTGCAAGGGGTAGCCAGGGTTGTGGCGGTACGCGAGCTGGATGATTTTCGCGTGCATGTGTTGGAAATGCCCCCCGCGATGCGCGAAGGGCTTGAGGTCGGAGCGTCTGTTGCTCATAACGGCGTTTGCTTGACGGTAACGGCCATAGAGGGGGATAGCGTTAGTTTTGATTTGATGCGTGAAACGCTGCGATTGACTAATCTTGGTGCAATCACCCCTGGGCAATGCGTCAATATAGAGCGCGCGGCGCGCTTTGGTGATGAGATAGGCGGACACTCCATGTCAGGCCACATCATTTCCATGGCAGAAGTGGTGGCCATCGAAGAGGCGCCCAACAACCGTCGGCTATGGTTTTCGCTGCCGGAACGACTAGGCCGATTCGTGTTTGAAAAGGGCTATATCGGGGTGGACGGTATTAGTTTGACCATTGGGGATGTACGCCCCACTGAAAGTGGGGATGTGGAGTTCAGCGTCAATTTAATTCCTGAGACACTGTCGCGTACCACGCTTCAGGATCGAGCCCCCGGGGATCAGGTCAATATTGAAATTGACCCGCAAACCCAGGTGATCGTTGAAACCGTTGAGCGAGTGCTTTCTCAAAAAAGCGGCGTTTAGTAAGTGACGCGGCAATGGCAATAATCAGCTTTTTTGGTTAATGGGTTGACCGATCGGTTAGTTCATGGCCTAAAGATTGCTAGACATTAGGCGGCGGGCGATTTCCGCCAACATTGGTCGCTACGCTGAGGCGCTCGCATCACAGCGAGCGTTTCGGTAGTATGTGCGGCTTTTCTCAGCACCAGAACGCATACTCATGCGGTGTTAGCGCTAAGGATAAAAAGATTCATGAAACTTCTGGATAACTATTTCAAGCTCTCCGAGCACAAAACCAACGTGAAGACAGAAGTTATCGCCGGGATCACCACCTTCCTGACGATGGCCTATATCATCTTTGTCAACCCGAGCATTTTGTCTGAAGCGGGGATGGACTACGGCGCAGTGTTCGTCGCCACTTGCCTAGCGGCAGCGATTGGCTGTTTCGTCATGGGGATGTGGGCTAACTACCCGATAGCTCAGGCGCCAGGCATGGGTTTGAATGCCTTTTTCACCTACGGCGTGGTGCTGGGGATGGGCTATACCTGGGAAGCTGCGCTGGGGGCGGTGTTCTTCTCAGGTCTAACGTTCTTCTTGTTGAGTATTTTTAAAATTCGCGAGTGGATCATTAACTCCATTCCTATGACGTTACGGTTGGGGATCGCCGCTGGTATTGGCCTTTTCCTGGCAATGATAGCGCTTAAGAACGCCGGTATCGTGGTTGCCAACCCCGCGACCTTTGTTTCCTTAGGTGATCTTTCCCAACCCGCGGCTATTTATGCGCTGCTGGGCTTCTTTGTGATTACCGCGCTCTCTTACTTGCGAGTGACTGGTGCCGTCATGATCGGGATTTTGGGGATTACTATTGTTGCAATGGTGCTCGGCCATAATGAGTATGGGG
Source organism: Vreelandella titanicae (assembly GCF_014697095.1). NCBI lineage: Bacteria > Pseudomonadati > Pseudomonadota > Gammaproteobacteria > Oceanospirillales > Halomonadaceae > Vreelandella > Vreelandella titanicae. The sequence goes on from NZ_CP059082.1 coordinate 3,425,165, forward strand.
GCCTGATGTCGATGCCACCCTCTATTGCACCTACCTTTATGGCGATGGATTTGATGGGCGCGCTGGATGTGGCGATGCTTAGCGTGATCTTTGCCTTCCTGTTTGTGGATCTATTTGATACCTCCGGCACCCTGGTAGGCGTTGCTCACCGCGGCAAGCTGTTGGACGCGGATGGCAAGTTACCGCGCATTGGTCGCGCCATGATGGCCGACAGCACCGCGTCAATGGCGGGTGCCGCCTTGGGTACTTCCACCACCACAAGCTACATTGAATCGACGGCGGGTATCGCTTCGGGTGGCCGTACTGGGTTAACGGCGGTAGTGGTTGGTGTTCTGTTCCTGATCAGCCTGTTCTTCGCTCCGCTGGCGGGTTCTATTCCGGCCTACGCTACCGCAGGTGCGCTGCTGTATGTGGCGGTATTGATGGCAGGAAGTTTGGCTCACGCGAACTGGGAAGACCCCACCGACGCCGCGCCGGTACTGATTGCCGCCCTGGCGATGCCGCTGACGTTCTCGATTGCCGAAGGTATTGCGCTTGGCTTTATTAGCTATGTAGCGATCAAGGCGTTGTCGGGCCGTTTTGCCGACCTGAATCCGGCGGTGATTATTTTGGCGTTGCTGTTTGCGACAAGATACCTTTTCTTGGTTTGATTGATCATTACCACTTTTTATTACTCAATGAGAGACGCGATGAGCATCTACGGCGACTACATTAAGTCCGTCATTCGCACGGTTCCCGATTGGCCTGAACAGGGCGTGAACTTTCGCGACATCACCCCGTTGCTGCAAAATAGCGCGGCCTTTCGCAAGCTGATCGATAGCTTCGTTCACCGCTATCAGGAAATGAACCTGGATGCCATCGCGGCCATTGATGCGCGTGGCTTTATTATTGGTGCGCCGCTCGCTTATGAGTTGGGTTGCAGCTTTGTACCGGTGCGTAAGAAGGGCAAGCTGCCTTTCAAGACCATCAGCGAGACTTATAAGCTGGAGTACGGACATTCAGAAGTGGAGCTGCACTCCGATGCGTTCCAGAAAGATGACCGTATCCTGCTGATGGATGACCTCATCGCCACCGGCGGCACCATGCTGGCCGCGGCCAACCTCATTCAGCGCAGCGGTGGTCAGGTGGTTGAGACCGCCACCATTATTGATCTGCCTGAGCTGGGCGGATCGCAGAAAATTCGCGATGCTGGTTTCAGTGTATTCGCAGTTTGTTCTTTCAACGAAGACGAGTAATGCCCCATGAGCAGCGATCGCTACCACCAACACTTCACTGTCTCCTGGGATCAGTTGCACCGTGATGTGCGCACCCTATGCCATCAAATGATCGAGCGTGATTTTAAAGGCATCGTAGCGATTACCCGCGGCGGTTTAATTCCCGCCGCGCTGATTGCTCGGGAGCTTAATATCCGGCTGATCGATACCGTGTGTATTAAAAGCTACGACCATATGGATCAGGGCGGTCTGGATATCATGAAGGGCGTCGATCATGACGGTGAAGGTTGGTTGCTGGTCGATGACTTGGTGGATACTGGCAAAACAGCGCGGGCAGTACGTAAAATGCTGCCTAAAGCTCACTTTGTGACTATCTATGCCAAGCCGGATGGTCGTCCCTTGGTGGATCAATACCTGACCGAAGTTGCCCAGCAGTGCTGGATTCAGTTCCCCTGGGATATGGGTGTTGCATACGTTGAGCCGCTTGTTGATCAAATGAAGAGGTAATAATGGCCAATCCACTTCCCGACGATTGGAGTCAGTGGCTGGGTAATGAGTTTCAGGCTGACTATATGCTGGCGCTAAAAGATTTTTTGGCGCAGCAAAAAGCTGCGAAGAAGATCATATATCCCCACTCAACGCAGTGGTTTCGTGCCTTTGAACTGACCCCGTTGAACGAAGTGAAGGTGGTTATTTTAGGCCAGGATCCCTATCACGGGCCCAATCAGGCTCACGGTTTATGCTTTTCCGTGCAGCCCGGCGTACCCGTGCCACCGTCGCTGGTCAATATCTACAAGGAGTTGGCCACTGATGTTGGTTTTACCCCCGTGCGCCACGGCCATCTGGAAGCATGGGCCAAGCAGGGCGTGTTGTTGTTAAACACTTCGCTGACTGTGGAGCAGGGCAATGCGGCATCTCATCGCGGTAAGGGATGGGAGCCCTTCACTGACCGCGCGATTGAAACCGTCAGCCAGCACGCGCCGCCGTGTGTGTTTCTGCTGTGGGGTAGTCATGCGCGCCAGAAGAAGGCGTTAATCGACCAAAGGCGCCATTTAATACTGGAAGCCCCGCACCCATCACCGCTCTCTGCGCATCGGGGCTTTTTTGGTACCCGGCATTTTTCCCAAGCCAATCAATTTCTTCAGGCGCAAGGGCGAGCACCTATCGAATGGCAATTGCCTGAAACCCCTTAACCTCGTAAGTGGTTGCGGGTAGAATACGCGCAATTTTGTGCCTAGCTGATGCAACCTTGGTTGCCATTCTGAATCCCCTGCAGTGAGGAAGTCCCATGAGTGTTTACGCCATTAACCATCCGCTTGTACAACATAAGCTGGGTCTGATGCGCGAAGTTGACCTGAGCACTAAGAGCTTTCGTGAACTGGCAGGTGAAGTCGCCAAGCTGCTGACCTATGAAGCAACTAAAGGTCTTGAGCTGGAAGATCATGAAATCCAGGGATGGAACGGTGAGCCGATTGCAACGCGCCGATTAAAAGGTAAAAAAGTCACCGTCGTACCGATTCTGCGTGCCGGGCTCGGCATGCTGGAAGGCGTAACGGATCTAATCCCGAGTGCGCGGGTAAGCGTTGTAGGTCTTTATCGCGATGAAGAGACGCTACAGCCGGTGCCTTACTTTGCCAAGTTTGCCAACGATATCGAAGAGCGCATGGCGATCGTGATAGACCCCATGCTGGCTACCGGCGGTTCGATGGTAGCAACACTGGATATGCTGCGTGAGCGTGGCTGTGAGCATATGAAGGTGATCGTGCTCGTTGCCGCACCTGAAGGTATCAAGCGGGTGCAGGACGCTTACCCCGATATCGAAATTTACACCGCCTCAATCGATGACCGCCTCGATGAAAATGGCTACATCGTCCCCGGACTAGGTGACGCTGGCGATAAGATTTTCGGAACGCGCTAAGCATCGTTATTGACATTGCCCCTTACGCCCAGCGTCAGGGGCATTTTTTTGTATACCTGCTATCAAATCAATAATCACTAGGAATTCACTTATGCGTGAAGCTGCCAGTCAGGCTGAGTCGTGGCCAAAAGTCATTTTAACCGGCGCACAAATGCTATTTGTGGCGTTTGGCGCCTTGGTGTTAGTACCGCTTTTGACAGGACTCGACCCAAGCGTTGCGCTGTTCACGGCTGGGGTGGGAACCTTGGTATTTCATGGGGTCACCAAGCAGAGCGTGCCGGTGTTTTTAGCCTCATCGTTTGCCTTTATAGCGCCTATTCAAGGCTCTGTGGCGAGCTTTGGCGTTTCGGCAACCATGGGCGGGCTAATGGCAGCGGGGCTGGTCTATGTGGCGATCTCTCAGGTTGTGCGCTTAAAAGGCACCGCTTGGCTGCATCGCTTGCTGCCCGCTGTGGTGGTGGGCCCGGTGATTATGGTGATTGGCCTGGCGCTGGCGCCGGTGGCAGTAAGCATGGCGACCGGTGAAACCAGCGACAATATCGGCTATGGCGCGGCGATTTTCTTATCAATGACCAGCTTGCTAGTCACTCTTGTGTTGGCCGTTTTTGGTCGCGGGCTACTTCGCCTAGTGCCGATTATGGGGGGCATTATCACCGGCTATTTTTTAGCGTTGCTGATGGGGGTAGTCGACTTTACGCCAGTGCATGAGGCGGCTTGGTTATCGATACCCGGCTTTACCGCACCCAGTTTTCACTGGGCTGCCATTCTGTTTATGATTCCGGTCGCGATTGCCCCAGCGGTAGAACACATTGGTGATATGGTGGCCATTGGTTCGGTGACCCGCAAAAACTACCTGGAAAAGCCTGGCCTGCATCGAACTCTGTTAGGCGATGGGCTGGCGACCAGCGTAGCAGCGCTGTTCGGCGGGCCGCCGAATACTACTTACTCGGAAGTCACCGGGGCGGTAACGCTTACTCGGGCATTTAATCCCAAGTACATGATTGTTGCCGCGATTATTGCCATTGTGCTGGCGTTTGTGTCCAAGCTTGGCGCGTTGCTGCAGACCATTCCTGGCCCGGTAATGGGCGGTATAATGACGCTGTTGTTTGGCTCCATTGCGGTGGTCGGTATGAACACACTGGTACGTGCAGGACAGTCGCTGACGGCGCCGCGCAACTTGGTCGTGGTTTCGCTGATACTGGTGTTCGGGATTGGCGGCATGCAGTTTGGTGGAGGCCAGTTTACGCTGCAGGGCGTTAGCCTGGCCGCTTTGGTGGGTATTGCGTTGAACTGGCTATTACCCCGTGAGCAAGAGGGCGAGTAGAGTCATCCTCTATAACGCTGTGTGAATCGTTAGAATGGTAGCGTGAGTGATCATCAGGAGTTTCGGCAGCATGGAAAACGAACTAACCGCACCTTTTCCCATACTGGGGATTGCTGCCTGGAGCGGTACCGGAAAAACGACGCTGCTAGAGAAGCTGTTGCCACGATTAGGGGAGTATGGCTTGAGCATCGCTGTCATCAAGCATGCGCACCACTCGTTTGATGTCGACCAGCCCGGCAAGGATAGCTATAAGCTGCGTAGCGCAGGTGCCGCACCGATACTGGTGGCTTCCCGTCAGCGCTTTGCGCTGATGCAGGAAACCCCTGACCAGGGAGAGCCTGATTTAGCCCAGCTAATTGCCATGATGGCGCCGCACGATCCCGATTTGGTGATTGTCGAAGGCTTCAAGGCTTGGCCGATTCCCAAGCTGGTGCTATACCGCGATGGGATTGGCGATGCGGCTATTTTAACCGGCCGATGGGTTGAGGCAGTCGCGCTCAGTGCGCCACCGCCTATCGACCTGGCGGCTTCGGTGGCTCAGTTAGATCTAGACGATAGCGAAGCGGTTGCACAATGGGTAGTGACCTGGTTAAGCGCTAAAAACGATACGATGTCTTCAAAAAATACGTCTTCAAAACGTATGTCTTCAAAACAGCAATGGTGACAACATGCATCTGACCCACCTTAACACCCGTGGCGAAGCCAATATGGTGGACGTCGGCGATAAGCTGGAAACCCGCCGCGAAGCAGTCGCCTCCGGGCGCATTATAATGCAGCCTGAAACGCTGAAATTGCTTAGCGATGGTGAACTGCCCAAGGGTGATGTGCTGGCCACCGCGCGTATCGCTGGTATTCAGGCGGCCAAACGTACTCATGAGCTGATTCCTCTCTGTCACTCACTGGCGCTCTCCAAGGTTTCTGTTGAGTTCGATATTGATGTGGCCGAATCCTGCGTTCATGTGACCTCGCTGTGTCGCTTGAATGGACGCACTGGGGTCGAAATGGAAGCCCTTACCGCTGTTTCGGTAGCCTGTTTGACGCTTTACGATATGTGCAAAGCGGTCGATAAAGGTATGCGTATCGAGGCTATACAACTCGACAGCAAGCAAGGTGGTCAGCGTGGCGACTACCAGCGTATGAGCACCCAGGCGCCGATTGTTACCGGTGACGGCGTAGCCGGAGAAGTCAGCTTGGGCGAGCGCTGCCCTTCACCCTGCGTGCGGGTTAAGTTTTTAGCCGAACTGCGCGAGCGGGTAGGCGAAAGTGAGACCGTCGTGAGTCTCGATCAACTGGCTAGCCGCGACATTAGTGGATTAAAAGCCGCGCTGGCCGAGCAGGATAGTCGCTTTAAACAACTCACCGACCAGCGTACGCTGTGTGCGATTAATCAGGTCATGGCCAATGACGAGGCGTTAGTGACCGATGATGACGAAGTGGCGTTTTTCCCGCCAGTAACAGGGGGGTGAGGGTGGATAATAAGCTGGATATTAAAGTAACGATTCAAGCAGCCCCGTTTCCAATGGACTACGGCTATGACGATGCCTTGGCGGGGCGTAGTGATATTGGCGCGGTGGTGTGTTTTACCGGCTTAGTGCGTGATTTTAATGAAACGCCAGACGTCACAGGGTTAACGCTGGAACACTATCCGGGAATGACCGAGCGTACGCTGACGGAGATTGGTGAACAGGCTTGGCAGCGCTGGTCGCTCCAAGCGGTGCGGATTATTCATCGTGTCGGTTACCTGGGGCCAGGCGATCCGATTGTGCGCGTACTCGTAGCCAGCGCACACCGGCGTGAGGCGTTCGAAGCCTGCGATTTTATTATGGATTACCTGAAAACCCAGGCGCCTTTCTGGAAGAAAGAGCACTCTGCCCAGGGCGAGTATTGGGTCAAAGAGCGTCACTCTGATCAACAGGACGCAGCGCGGTGGGAGTGAAGTGCCGCGTCACTGTGCTCGTTGCACTGACACGAAACTGTCATTGCGAACGCAGTGAAGCAATCTGGGTTTTATAGCCGTCGTTGAATGATGCCGCTCTAACGGTTAGCGGCACTTTCATACGCAGCAGGTTCGGGCATTTCGGCGGCCATAATCTGTAGATGTACATCGGGCAGGTGCTGCATATGCTCCGCCAGCCACTGCACCATGCGAGGCTGTAATGCTTGGCGCAAGTCGGCAAGCGTCTCTGCTGCAATCTCCTCAAGCTGATCATCCAGCCAATCATTAAAGCTATCTTCATCCAGCGGGCTGGCCCCCGAGGCATCCAGCATCAAACGGCCAATACGCGCCCATCCAGTGTCAGTAGCTGTCACCGGCAGCGCTAAGTATAAGCTGCCGCGACGGGCCTTGTTGGCGTCGTGCACCTCAAGGCCAGGGTGGGGCACCACGCTGTTTTGACTGACTATGCAGGGCGGCTGCGGATAGCGCGACTCACAGCGCAGCCCGTGACTGTCAAAGCAAATTAGATCGCCGTTCACCGGCGTCAATGGAGCGCTAATGCCTAGCTGTTTGGCAATAGTCTGATGAGCCTGTTGGTGGCGGGCTTCGCCATGCACCGGTATGAGATGTTTTGGCCTGACCCACTGATACAGCTTGATCAGTTCATCCTGAGCGGGGTGCCCGGTAGCGTGCAGTTCAGGGTGGTTGAACTCGTCGTAGAGGTTGACACCTAAGTGCGCCAAACGCTTTTTAAGCTGTTCAATGGGGCGTTCATTGCCAGGAATGGCTTTAGCCGAAAAAATAACGTTATCGCCCGGCTGAAGATCCACAAAAGGGTGGCGACCCTGGGCGAGGCGCTGTAGCGCAGCTCGGGGCTCACCCTGGCTACCGGTGGCGATAATCACCACTTCATCCGGGGGAAGATAGCCTAAGTCATGATTGGGCACCAAAGGCGGTAAATCATCCATATAGCCGAGCCCCCGGGCAACGCTGACCATGCGCTCCATTGAACGGCCCATCAAGCTAATGCGTCGGCCACACTTCTGAGCGGCGCGCCCTATCGCTAACACCCGGGCAAGGTTACTGGCAAAGCAGGAGACCACCACCCGGCCCTGGCAGTTGCTGAGGGTTTTTGTCAGGGCGCGGGCGACGTCCCCCTCGCTGCCGGAGTGCCCGGGCATGGGGGCGTTAGTGGAATCGCCCACTACCAAGTCAACCGGGGCAAGGGACTTGAAGAGGGCTGCACTGATCGGCGTGCCGATAATCGGTTCAGGATCGAGTTTCCAGTCGCCGGTATGTAAAACGCGATAGCCACCGGCCATCATTATTAGCGCACAGCTTTCGGGAATGGAGTGGGTTAAAAGTAAATAGCGCAGCGTGAATGGACCGCTCTCTAGGGCCTCGCCAGGTTCAATGACATGGATAGCCGCACTGCTAAGCTGATGCTCGGCAAATTTTAGCCGCAACAGGCCTGCCGCCAGCGGGGTGGCGTAAATGGGGCAGTTCCACATCGGCCATAGCCAGGCTGCGGCACCAATGTGGTCTTCGTGACCATGGGTGATAAATAGCGCTTTGGGCATGATCCCTAGTGCTTTCGGCGTATCAAGATTGGGTACCTGCAGTGGCGAGTTGGGAAGATCCTGGCGGATCATCATGCCGCAGTCCACGGCTATCCAGTGATCGTCATAGCCGTATAGCGTTAGATTCATTCCAATCTCACCGCATCCCCCCAGCGGCAACATGCGCAGCGGTGGACGACGACGGGGACGAATTTGAACGCGTGGTGAATGCATCTGTTATGAAAAACCTAAAAAGTAGTGACTTAACTATACGGGAAGGCAGGGGCAGCTAACAATCATCCATGGCCTTCCGATACACTATGCGACCTAAGCCGCTGGTTTGTCATAATTAACTTAGCAATAGGTCAAGAGTAGCTCACATGTCTCATTATTATCGTTTAGTAGTTTCCTGTCCTGACCGGGTGGGTATTGTTGCACGGGTATCGAGCTTTATTGCCCAGCAGGGTGGCTCCATTACCGAAGCTAGCCAGCACTCCGATTTAGAAACCGGCTGCTTTTTTATGCGCTACGAAATTCTGGCGGATTCGGTAGGTATGTCGGCGGAAGCGCTGAGCGCGGCATTTGAACCGATAGCCAGCGAATTCAATATGCAGTGGTCGCTGGTGGATACCCAGCAGCGTAGGCGCGTAGTGCTGATGGTGTCGCGGGAGTCACATTGCTTGGTAGATCTACTTTACCGCTGGCAGGCGGGGGAACTGGATTGCGACATTGTCGGGGTTATCTCCAACCATGATGATATGCGTTCGCTGACGGAGTGGTACGGTATTCCTTATCACCATGTACCGGTCGACCCCGACAATAAGCAAGCATCGTTTGCCAAGGTTCAGGCCGAAATCGACAGTGCCCGCGCCGACTGCGTGGTGCTGGCGCGCTATATGCAAATACTGCCCCCTGAGCTGTGCGCGCGCTATGCGGGGCGAGTGATCAATATTCACCACAGCTTTTTGCCCTCTTTTGCCGGGGCTAAGCCCTACCACCAGGCCTACCAGCGGGGGGTTAAGCTGATTGGCGCTACCTGCCACTATGTGACCGAGGAACTCGACGCAGGCCCCATCATCGAACAGGATATCCATCGCGTTAGCCACTGTCATACGCCTACTGATCTAGTCCGCTTTGGTCGTGATGTGGAGAAAGCCGTGCTCGCTCGAGGTTTGCGTTGGCACTTAGAGGATCGTGTGTTGGTGCATGGCAACAAGACAGTGGTATTTAGCTAAGTACTCTATAATGCCCGCCCATCAACCTGAGAGGCCGCCATGTCATTTGCGCAAAGTGTATTAGCGCCCTGGGCGCTGCTGCTCACCTGGCTACTCTCGTTAGCAGTGATCGCATGGGCGCTTTGGGGGCGGCCCTGGCAGGTGTTGATAGCGGATTCAGCGCTTCAGCACCGCTGGCTGGGTGCTACGCTGGCGGTGATGCTGATGTGGCAGCTTCGTGCCCAGGCTGTTGATTGGCTAACGCTACACCTTGTTTTTACAGTATTGATGACACTCGTTTTTAAAGCGCCATTAGCGCTGATTAGCAACGTGCTGATCAACATTGCCATGGTGGTGATTGGCCGCAATGAGTGGATGTTGCTGGGGGCAAATGTGCTGGTTACCGGGATCGTCCCGGCGGCCGTTATTGGCACGGTATGGCGGCTGGTAGATCGCCGCCTGCCGGATAACTTGATGGTATTTCTGTTTGCCTGCGGCTTTTTTGGCGCGGCGCTGGCAACGCTGGGAGGAGGCTTGGCGGCGGTAGTGCTGATTATCGTCGCGGGTACAGACCCTGAGGCGATCTATCTCGCCCAGGAGTATGCGCGTTTTTTACCACTGCTAATGCCTTCAGAGGCATTTATTACTGGCATGCTGCTGAGCATCCTGCTGGTCTATCACCCAAACTGGGTGGCCACCTTCAATGACCACCGCTATATCGACCTGCAGTAGCGGATTTATTAGCCGAGTGCCTGGCCGTTGCCACCACGAATTACGCCGACTCCAACGCCTTCAATATCGAGCGCTTGAGAGCGCAGGTCGATTTCAATGGGCGCAAAATCAGGGTTCTCTGCAAACAGCGTCACTTGGTGCCCCTGGCGTTTGAAGCGTTTAACCGTTACTTCATCGTCCAGGCGGGCAACCACGATCTGGCCATCGCGAACCCGGTCAGTGCGATGAACCGCCAGTAAATCACCTTCCAAAATGCCAATATCCTTCATGGAAAGGCCGCGTACGCGCAGCAGATAGTCAGCTTTGGGAGTGAAGTACTCGGCCGGTAGCGGGCAGTAGCGATCAATATGTTCGGCGGCCAAAATGGGGCTGCCGGCAGCTACTTCCCCGATCACAGGCAGGCCAGTGGGTGGGGCTTCCACGTTGGTTGTGGGTAAGGCGGTGACTGCGCTATCCAGGACTTCTTGAGGTTCCTGGTTGGGCAGGCGGATGCCGCGAGAGGTGTTGCGGATAATGCGAATAACACCTTTGCGTTCCAGCGCGCGCAGGTGCTCTTCAGCCGCATTGGGTGAGCGGAAGCCAAGTGCTTTGGCAATCTCGGCGCGGGTAGGAGGGTAGCCAAATTCGCCCATGGTCTTAACGATAAAATCAAACACGTGCTGTTGGCGAGCGGTTAGCGGACGCGACATACCAGACTCCATAAATAGTGAATAGACAGTAACAAGTTAAATGTCGACTTAATCAATAAGTGTTTAAGTATACAGTATGTTCCTCTGTCCAGTATATGGCTTGTCAGTGCCTATTGCCGATGTCTATGCAATTTTTCTAATCGTTTGAAACTAAGTTTCTGCTTATTTAATACGTCACATTTTGTCAATAAATCAAGCGTTGAGCCCGCCTACGTTATGGCATAGTATTTTGCTATGTTTTAAACACCTGTTTCCCTGGAGAGCGACATGGCTCAATCTGATACGGTGACCCGTATACTCGACACCGCCGAGGTGCTGTTTGCAGAGCGGGGTTTTGCTGAAACTTCGCTGCGCAACATCACTAGCAAAGCGCGGGTTAACTTAGCCGCTGTTAATTACCATTTTGGTTCCAAAAAAGCCTTGATTCAGGCCGTTTTTGCCCGCTACCTGGATCCGTTTAGTCAGCGCTTTCATACTGCTCTAGATGAGCTCGAGGGCCAACACGCCGGGCGCGTTATCCCGCTGGAAACACTGCTCGAGACCATGGCAACTACCGTTCTCGCGGTGCCCGCCGAGCGCAATAGTTTGAAAGTGTTTATGCGCCTGCTGGGTCTTGCCTACAGTCAAGCACAGGGACATCTAAGACGTTATATCCAGGAAGAGTATGGCGATGTGTTTACACGCTTCACCGAGCTTGTGCGCAAAGCAACGCCGGATCTGCCTGACGCCGAGCGTTTTTGGCGGCTACACTTTGTGCTCGGCACGGTAATCTTTACCCTGTCTGGCCTCGATGCGCTACGCGATATCGCGGAGAAGGATTACCACGAGCAGGTCTCTGTGCGTGATTTGGTCAGGCGATTGCTCCCGGTAGTGGTGGCTGCTATGAATGCGCCGTTACCCATAGCCCTTGACGGTGCCAAGCCAGAAGAAGGAAAACATGCGAACTCCTACGCTAGCTGAGCTACCTCCAACGGAACATATCTGGCTGGAGATCGATACTACCGAACAGTTGCTGCGCTGTTGGCGAGGGCCAAAAGTGCTCCATGAGTGTTCTATTTCATCCGGTGCTGCCGGAAGCGGGGAGCGCAACGGCAGTGGTAAAACCCCTCGCGGGTGGCACTATGTGCGCGCGGCCATTGGCGGTGATATGCCCGAAAATGCGGTGTTTCGAGGTCGCCGCTGGACGGGCGAGACATTTTCGCCCGAACTCGCCGAAGAGCATCCAGAGCGTGACTGGATTCTGACCCGCATACTGTGGCTGTGTGGCTTGGAAAAGGGCGTGAACCGCGGTGGTCAGGTGGACTCGCAACGGCGCTATATTTACCTGCACGGGACGCCGCCTGACGAGCCCATGGGCGTTGCTGCGTCCCACGGCTGTATTCGTTTACGCAATCCTGATCTGCTCTATATCTTTTCGTTAGCGTTGCCGGGTACCCCTGTTTGGTTGCACGGTGGCCGCCAGTCCTTTGATTGATCAGATTTTGACACCGCTAGACGATCGTCTAGAATCATCGCCCCTTTTCATGGACCTATCACGATGACTCAACCGTTAGGCCCGGTCATGCTTGACCTTGAAGGCCCAAAATTGACGGCTGCAGAAAAACGCTTGCTGCTAGAACCGACGGTAGGGGGCGTAATTTTGTTTGCCCGCAACGTTGAAAATGGCTATCAGGTTCGCAAGCTCTGCAGCGATATTCGCCGTGTGCGTGCTGATTTACTGCTTGCCGTGGATCAAGAAGGCGGTCGCGTTCAGCGCATAAAAGAGGGGTTAACACGCCTGCCTGCCATGGCGCGTATCGGCGAGTGTTACCGCGCTGCCCAGGGAGAGGGGCTGGCGTTAGCTAAAGATGCCGGCTGGTTGTTAGGGATGGAGATGGCTGCCTGCGGTCTGGATCTGAGCTTCGCCCCGGTACTTGATGTGGAGAGCGGTCTATCCAGCGTTATTGGTGATCGTAGTTTCAGCAGTGACCCACAGCACGTAGCCCAGCTGGGCAATGCATTTATTCAGGGGCTTCACGATGCCGGTATGGCCGCTGTGGGTAAGCACTTTCCCGGCCACGGTGGTGTCGCGGCGGACTCACACGTTGCATTGCCGATAGACGATCGCCCGCTAGAAGTGATGAAACAGCACGATCTTGTGCCCTTTACCCAGTTAGCTTCACAGTTAGATGGGATTATGCCTGCACACGTTATTTATAGTGCTTTTGATACGCGCCCAGCAGGCTTTTCACCCAACTGGTTGGGCATGCTGCGGGAATCGCTAGGCTTCAAAGGCTGCATTTTTTCAGATGACCTGAGTATGGCCGGCGCCCACGAGGCGGGAGACCCCAAAGCGCGTGCCCAGGCAGCGCTGGCAGCAGGCTGCGATATGCTGCTGGTATGTAATGACCGAGCCTCCGCGCTTGAAGTGATGGAGGCATGCCACGGAATCAATTCTAAGCGCCCCGCTAAGTTGCGCTATAGCCGTGCGCGCCCAGACCTAGATGCGCTGAGTGCATTGGGCCGTTGGCGTCGTACCCACGCTAAGCTGGAAGCGCTAGCGGATAAGCCCCAGTTCAGCGCGGAAGCCGAGTAAGCCCAGTGCGGAAGCAGAGTAAGCCCAGCGCTGAATAAATCTCTTACTTAAATAAATGAAGTTTTAACCCGCCGTGGAGTTGGTAGATGTCAAAGTTGGATAAAGAAGCATTAGAGTCGCTGGACTCGATGCGTGAGCTGATGGATAACGCCGACTGCCTAATTTCTCAGCAAGAGGTAGAGCGGGCGCTGGATCGTATGGCGGAAGAGATTACTCGGGATTTAGGCGATAAACTGCCGGTTTTTTACTGCGTAATGAATGGTGGCTTGATTACCACCGGTCATCTGCTTACCCGCTTGGGCTTTCCGTTGGAAGTAGATTATTTGCATGCCACTCGCTACCGCAACGAGCTGCGCGGCGGTGAGCTTTTTTGGCGCGTTTCCCCTGAAGTGCCCATGGCGGGCCGTCACGTAGTGATTGTTGACGATATCCTGGATGAGGGGGCGACCCTGGCGGCCATTTTGGCTTACTGCGAAGAGGCCCAGGCCGCCAGCGTTACCACCGCGGTGTTGGTCGATAAACAGCACAACCGCAAAGCAGTGCCTGGGTTGAAAGCCGACTACTGCAGCCTGGAAGTTGCCGACCGCTATGTGTTTGGCTTTGGTATGGATTACAAAGGCTACTGGCGCAACGCGCCGGGAATTTTTGCCCCCAAAGGCATGTAATCCACTGGGGGCTTGCGTAGTTTTTGTAGTAGTTTTTACATTAGCGGGGCGAGAAACGCCTCGCTAAGCCGGTTTCAGCAATCATCCGCGTTGAAATCTCCTCCACCGAGAAGCGCGTCGCATCGATGAAGGGAATGTGCATGGTGCGGTAGAGCGACTCGGCCTGTTCCACTTCTTGTAGGCACTGATCCATCGAGCTATAGCGGCTATTGGGGCGTCTCTCGTTGCGAATTGCCGACAAGCGTCGCGCATCGATGGTTAACCCAAACAGCTTTTGCCGATGGGGCACGAGCGCCTTGGGTAGCTTCAGCATGCCATCTTCGTCTAAATCGTCTTCCGTCAGCGGGTAGTTAGCCGCCCGAATGCCAAACTGCAGCGCCAGATAAAGCGAAGTAGGTGTTTTGCCGCAGCGCGAGACGCCAACCAGGATGATATCCGCTTTATCGTATTGGTGGGTGCGTGCACCGTCATCATTATCCAGCGCGAAGTGGACGGAGTGGATACGATCCATGTAGACATCATCGCTGCCTATCGAGTGAGTGCGCCCAACGCTGTAGGAGGAGTGGGTCTCTAGTTCTTGCTCTAAGGGCTCCAGAAAGGTGGAAAAAATATCGACCTTAAAGCCGGACGCCTTACGAATAACGTCGCGTATTTGTTGATCCACAATGGTGTCAATGATAATGGGGCGATGACCATCCCGGTTGGCTGTCGACTCAATAATCGCTGCTAACGCCTGCGCTTTTTCCAACGTATCGATATAGGGCTTGGTCTGCATATCGATCTCAACATCGCTGAACTGGGCCAGCAAGCTACGTCCTAAACTTTCCGCCGTGATGCCGGTACCATCTGAAATAAAAAAAGCCGTACGTTTCATAACTAAGTCCACGGGTGAGTGATACGGCTATTGTGAGCCGAGCTGTTTGTCAGCACAACGTGTCATCATTGGGCGTTTTGGCGGGCTCAAATGTATCTGACTACATAAATAGCCCAAAAAGCCCTGCTGTTGTAAAAATCCTCCACTCTCTTCGCTATTAGACCAATGGCGAATATATTGGCGTGGTGCTAGGGTGTCTCAATCAATTATCCATGATCGTCAAGGTCATGCAGATATCTATGAGCGAGGGGGTTACGTGGAAGAGTACATTCTGTGGTTCGATCAGCTGGGCATGGCGGACGTCGAACGCGTAGGTGGTAAAAACGCCTCGCTGGGTGAAATGATTTCTAACCTGTCCGGTGCTGGCGTGACGGTTCCTGGCGGTTTTGCCACCACCGCCCACGCTTATCGTGAATTTCTCTCCCACGAAGGATTAAACGAGCGCATTAATGCCACCCTGGCCCGTCTGGACGTCGATGACGTTAAAGCGCTGGCTGAGGCGGGCCGCAATATACGCCAATGGATCATCGATACGCCGCTACCTCCTACCTTTGAATCGGCCCTGCGCGATGCCTACGGCCAGCTGCAGCAACAGCACCCGCAACTGAAAGTAGCCGTGCGCAGCTCAGCCACCGCGGAAGATCTACCCGACGCTTCCTTTGCAGGCCAACAGGAAACCTTCCTGAATATCGAAGGCTTCGACAATATCAAGCGTGCAGTGCACGAGGTTTTTGCCTCGCTGTTTAACGATCGTGCGATCTCCTACCGAGTGCACCGTGGCTACGCCCACGAAAATGTTGCCTTGTCGGCGGGCGTTCAGAAAATGGTGCGTTCAGAGACCGGTGCGGCAGGCGTTATGTTTACCCTGGACACCGAATCCGGCTTTAAAGACGCCGTTTTTGTCACTGGCTCCTGGGGCTTGGGCGAAACCGTGGTGCAGGGTGCAGTCAATCCCGACGAGTTCTACGTGCACAAGCCGACCCTGGCGGCGGGCCGCCCGGCGGTGCTGCGCCGTAATTTAGGTTCCAAGCTGATCAAGATGGTTTATGGGCAGGATGCCAGCGCCGGTAAATCGGTTGAGACCGTCGATGTGCCCCATGCCGACCGCGGCCGCTTCTGTATCAACGATCAGCAAGTGATGGATCTGGCCCGACAGGCGATGACTATCGAGCAGCACTACCAGCGGCCCATGGATATTGAGTGGGCGTTGGATGGCGATGATGGTCGGCTTTACATCGTCCAGGCGCGTCCTGAAACGGTGATCTCTCAGCAGGAGGGCGGTAAACTCGAGCGCTTCCAGCTGCGTGAAAAGGGTCGTACGTTAATAACCGGCCGAGCGATTGGTCAACGTATTGGCCGGGGTACCGTCAAAGTCGTGCTCAGCCCTGATGACATGGATAAGATCCATGATGGCGATATCCTGGTCACCGATATGACCGACCCGGATTGGGAGCCGATCATGAAACGTGCTTCCGCGATCGTCACCAATCGCGGTGGGCGTACCTGTCATGCGGCGATTATCGCCCGTGAGTTGGGTATTCCCGCTGTCGTTGGCTGTGGTGATGCGACTACCCAGTTAAAAGAGGGTATCGACGTCACGGTTTCTTGTGCGGAAGGCGACACCGGCAATGTGTATGAAGGGCTGTTGGAGTTTGATTGCAAAGTCTCCAGCGTCGATGCGATGCCGGAAATCCCCTTTAAAATTATGATGAATGTGGGCAACCCTGACCGCGCCTTTGGGTTTGCCAGTCTGCCTCACGCAGGCGTGGGTTTAGCGCGTTTGGAATTTATCATTAACCGCATGATCGGCGTCCACCCTAAAGCGCTGTTGGAGTACGACACGCTGCCGGTTGATTTACAGCAGGTGATCGATTTACGTACTGCAGGTTACACCGACCCGGTCAGCTTCTATGTCGATAAACTGGTTGAAGGTATCTCCACGCTAGCGGCAGCGTTTCATCCCCAGCGCGTCATCGTGCGGCTGTCCGACTTTAAATCCAACGAATACGAAAACCTGATTGGCGGCAAACTCTATGAGCCGGGGGAAGAGAACCCCATGCTCGGTTTCCGGGGGGCATCGCGCTACATTTCAGAGGCGTTCAGGCCCTGCTTTGAACTCGAGTGCCGAGCGCTCAAGCGGGTGCGTGAAGAGATGGGCTTCGAGAATATCGAAATCATGGTGCCCTTTGTGCGTACCACCGACGAAGCACGTGAGGTGGTAGAGCTGTTGGCGGCTAATGGCCTCGAACGTGGCGGCCCCACAGGGCTTAAAGTGATTATGATGTGCGAGCTGCCCGCCAACGCACTGCTGGCCGATGAGTTCCTTGAGTATTTTGATGGTTTCTCCATTGGTTCAAACGACCTGACCCAGCTAACGTTAGGTTTGGATCGTGATTCCGGCATCGTGGCGCATCTGTTTGACGAGCGTAATGGGGCGGTTAAAAAGCTCCTGGCCATGGCCATTCAAGCCTGTAAGGCGAAGGGCAAATATGTTGGTATCTGCGGACAGGGGCCGTCAGACCATCCTGACTTGGCTAAATGGTTGATGGAGCAGGGTATCGATTCTGTATCACTCAACCCCGATGCGGTGCTGGAAACCTGGTTTATGCTGGCAGGGCAAAAAATCGACTAATCGAGCCTACCCTAGTTTTTACTTTACGCCCGGCCATTGTGCCGGGCGTTGATGTTTTAATAGGCTACTCTTTTGGAGTGGTTTTTTAACTTGTCATGGAGAGCGCTGAGATGTCACCAAAATCGGTTAAGTATGCGCTACCTGTTCTGCTGGTAGCGCCATTGTATAGTTGGGGGTTTAGCTATGAGACACCCTCCATTTCCCCTGAAAGCGAATCGGGCTATGAAGAGAAGCCCGGCTGGGAAGCCGAGTCATTTGCGGTGGCAGCAGCTAACCCGCTCGCCACCGATGCCGGTTACCAAGTACTTAAAGCCGGTGGTAACGCCATTGATGCGGCCATTGCGGTGCAGATGGTGTTGAACCTGGTTGAGCCTCAGTCCAGTGGTATTGGTGGTGGTGCTTTTTTGATGTACTTCGATGGTGATGAAGTGCGTGCCTACGATGGTCGTGAAACCGCGCCCCAAGGCGTTAACGGTGAGCTGTTTATGCAGGATGGCGAGCCGCTGGCGTTTAATGAAGCAGTGGTTAGCGGCCTCTCAGTGGGAGTGCCAGGCACGCTGCGTATGCTTGAGAAAGCCCACGCTGAGCACGGTGAGCTGGCCTGGGAAGAGCTGTTTATCCCGGCAATCACCCTGGCCGAGGAGGGCTTTGAGGTTAGCAATCGGTTGCATACCAGCTTGGCTGGTGATGAGTTTCTGCGCCAAGACCTGGTAGCGAGCCAGTTTTATTATGATTCAGACGGTGAGCCTATCGCCGTTGGTGAAACGCTCAAAAACCCAGCGTTGGCAGCCGTTCTTCGCCGCGTCGCTGAGCAAGGCAGCGTCGCCTTGTACGAAGGAGCCGTGGCACAAGACATCGTTGAGCGCGTTCAGAACCACCCTGAGCGTCCAGGCAGTTTGACGCTTGAGGATATGAGTGGCTACCAGGCGCTTAACCGAGAACCGCTGTGTACGCCTTGGCAACAGTGGGAAGTATGTGGTTTCCCGCCACCCTCATCGGGTCATCTGACCGTGATGCAGATTTTAGGCATGCTTGATCAGCAGCCACTGCTTGAAGCCCCGTTAGACAGTGGTGCTGCAAGCAGTGGGTGGCTGCATCAATTCTTGGAAGCCTCACGCCTGGCCTTTGCGGATCGTGGCCGTTACATCGCCGATCCTGACTTTGTCGAGGCGCCGGGAGGCGATTGGTCATTGATGCTAGCCCCGGAATACTTGGAGCAGCGCAGTGCACTTATCGAAGAGATGAGCATGGGCGACAGCGCTGAACCGGGTAACCCTGGGGAGCTTGACGTGAGCTGGGCTAGCCAGCCCGAACAGCCCGAGTACGGTACTAGCCATATCAGTATTGTCGATGAGGAGGGCACCGCGGTGGCTATGACCACCACCATCGAGCAGGCGTTTGGCTCGCGAATTATGTCCGACGGTGGCACGGGGCTAGCGGGTGGTTTCCTGCTCAATAACGAGCTCACCGATTTTTCATTTACCCCTGAAGTGGATGGCGAGCCCGTAGCGAACCGGGTAGAGCCCGGCAAGCGTCCCCGCTCCAGCATGAGCCCGACCCTGGTATTTGATCAAGAAACCGGCGAGCTGGTAGCCAGCTTGGGCTCCCCAGGTGGCGCCGCCATTATTCATTACACCGCCCGTACATTAGTCGCACTGCGCGACTGGGGGTTAAGCGCTCAAGAGGCGCTCAACCTTCCCCATGCTATTACTTTGGGTGGGGATGTCTATGTGGAAGAGGGGCGTTTTCCTGAGGCAACCATAGAATCACTGCGTGAGCGTGGTCATACGGTCAGCGAGCGGGAGCTAACCAGCGGCCTTCAGGCCATTATGCGCCTTGAAGATGGCACTCTGTTTGGTGGTGCTGACCCTCGGCGCGAAGGGGTGGTAATGGGCGATTAGTCCAACCTCTATTGGCGAAGCCAGTTGCGCAGCTTCACTAGCATTAGTGCACCGTCGCTTAATTCGCGGCGGACTTGAATAAGTTCGTTTAAACGATCTGGGTAGTCGGTGATAATCGCATCGACCCCCAGATCAATCAGCGTTGACATACGAGCTCGGTCATTGACGGTCCAGGCGTGTATTTCGTAACCATATAGTCGCGCTAAGCGAACTTCCCCTTCCGTGATGCGGTTATGGCGTAGCCCAAGGGCATCAAAGTCACGCCGGTTTAGCGTGCCGGGCAGTATAAGCTGGGCCAGTAAGGTAACGCGCAATTCAGGTGCTTGGGCTTTGATATGTTTAAGTAATGATGGGGACATGGTAGCCATGCGCATATCCATTAGCGCATTGGGAAAACCGCACGCTGTATAGCCGTCAAAAGCGCTTTGTTGGGTTGCCCAGCAGCGATAGCGCACGTCACTCTCTGCATTCAAAGTCTCGATAACGGCATCGGCTAGCGCCTGTTCTTGCCCCGGCAGAGGCTTGATGTCGATCATTAGTCCGGCTTTTCCGCGCACTCTTTGCAGCGCTTCATCCAAGCCTGGAATGTTCTCACCTTGATAAGCATCACCAAACCAGCTTCCTACATCGAATTGGCTGAGTTCTTCTCTGGTTAGCTCGCCAAACTCACGAGGATCGCCGGTTAGCCGCGCCATGCTGCGATCGTGGTAAAGCATAACCTGTTGGTCACGGCTCAAGCGTACGTCTATTTCGATATAGTCGGCGCCATCAAGTAGTGACTGCTCCAGCGCGGCAAGGGTATTTTCGGGGGCCACCATGGAGCTTCCACGGTGGGCAATCACCGCGACGTTGTCATGTATCTCAAAGCTATTGAGTATCCACCATGCTTGAAGGCCGGCAAAAATGAGTACGCTAAGCTCTACCGCCCAGGCCAGTTTGCCTGCATTAAAATCCTCAGGTGGCGGTGCGGGTCGAGCTTCTCTGTGGGCCAGCTGCATATAGAGGCAGGCGGAAAGCAGCGCATTGGTGGCAATACCGATGAAGGTAATGGCCAGGGTGATCAGCACATAGCCGAGTAAGTAGGCCAGCATGGCTGGGATGAGCACGGCATTATGCTCAGGCAGCCACCACAGAAGTGGCGTGAATAGGCGGTCAAAGAGCAGTGTCACCAGTAGCGGCAGGCTAACGATCACGACCAATAGCAGAAGTACCGCAGCGCCAATGGAGCGGCGCCAGCCGCGGGTTAAGCTAACGCTTCGTTTAAGTGCCTGCCAGGGGTTACAGCTTTCCAACGCAACGAGGGGGAGCGCCAATAGCCAGCGCAGGTAGAGCCATGACGCTACCCATACCCAGGCAATAATCAGTGGCAGCGCGCACGCCATGAAATACCACAGTGCAGGGGGACGCACGCGCTGAAGATAGTAGGGGTCTATACCACTCAGCCAGAAATCGTAAAGCCACGCGAGCCCAGCCATAAAGGGCACGAGCAGTAGTAAGTGGGTGCCTACCTGGAGTATGACAAGACCCGCGAGGGCAGGTAGCCGACGGGTGCTTAGCCAGAGTGCTTCAAGGGCCAGCCGATAGTGATTGTCACGGGGCCTGACGGCGACCTGCAGCATGCCTGCCTGCTGCCAGTAAATAATCAAAAAAGCGAACCCAAGCCCTACCAGCATGCCTACCAAACCCAGCGGGCTAAACAGTAGTGCGATCAATTCATCGTTGGTGACCACTGTACGGTTGAGTTGGGCAAGCAGCCAGCGTGTCATCCAGGTGATCGCTGGCAGCAGCAAGGCTGAGGCAAGCAGGGTAAAAAACAGGTGGTAGGCGATCAGTGGGCGAAGATGATCGCGCAGCGTGCGTAGTAAGGCAGAGCCAAGGTAGGTCAAAGGCTGCATCGTTATTAAACGGTAAGAATGAGCCACCAGGGTGGCAGTAACCGCCACACCTGGCAAGAGGCTCTTTTAAGACAAATTTAATGACTACGGAGGTCTTTGTTAGGAAAGTGGCAGCTCTTGCTCGGCAACAATAATGCCGTTGTTATCTGCATACAGCCACTGTCCAGGCTGAAGAGTAACACCAGCAAAGGTGACGTCAATATCGCGTTGTCCTTCGCCGCGTTTTTCGCTTTTGCGCGGATGGCTGCCTAGCGCCTGAACGCCAATCGGCAGGGCGGCGAGTATATCCACATCGCGCACGCAGCCGTACATAACGATCCCTGCCCAGCCGTTGGCGACGGCCTGCTCGGCGAGCATATCCCCCAGCATGGCGCAGCGGTGCGAACCACCCGCATCCACCACCAGCACCGCGCCGTTACCCGGCTCGGCAACGGCCTGTTTCACCATGGAGTTATCTTCAAAGCATTTGATTGTACGAATAGGGCCATAGAAAGCTTCAAGCCCGCCAAAATTGGCAAATAACGGGTCAAGCACCGCAACTTCTGGATGCGCATCGCAGAGATCGGGCGTCACTATATCAATCGACTTCGTCATCACAAGCTCCTAAGGGTAAACACTGTTGGATTACCGGACAGTTTAGAAAGGTAGAGCATAAAAAACGCCCCGCCCTGTAAAACAGTGGCGGGGCGTTCGGTCATCGACTCAGAAAATGCAACGTGTCACATCTTCTGCGATGGTGCGAGCATCGGCGATGGGGCGGTCTATCTTAAGTGCTTAACAAGCGTTAGGCTTCTTGAGCGACCGGAATCACGTTTGAGGCTATCTTTTGATACTCCTCAATCTCGTGAAAGTTCATATAACGATAAATCTCGCCCGCCATAGCGTCAAACTCACCCATATAGCGTTGATACTCTTCAACGCTGGGTAGGCGTCCTTCTACTGCGGCAACGGCCGCCAGTTCCGCAGAGGCGAGGTACACATTGGCACCGTCACCCAAACGGTTCGGGAAGTTACGTGTAGACGTAGACACCACGGTGCTCTTAGCGGCAACGCGGGCCTGGTTACCCATACACAATGAACAACCCGGCATCTCCATACGGGCACCGGCACGGCCATAAATACCGTAGTAGCCCTCTTCGGTCAGCTGATGCTGATCCATTTTCGTCGGTGGTGCCAGCCACAGCCGGGTTTTTAAGCTACCGGCAGGCTGCTTCTCAAGCAGTTTGCCAGCAGCCCGGAAGTGGCCGATGTTGGTCATGCATGAACCGATAAAGACTTCGTCGATTGTCTGGCCAGCGACTTCAGACAGCAGGCGCGCATCGTCCGGGTCATTCGGTGCACAAAGAACCGGCTCTTTAATTTCAGCCAGATCAATTTCGATAACTTCGGTGTACTCGGCATCCTGGTCGGCACGCATCAAGCTGGGGTTGGCCAGCCACGCTTCCATGCCTTCAATACGACGGCTAATGGTGCGTTCATCGCCATAACCGTTGCCCATCATCCACTTCAACAGGGTGATGTTGGACTTCAAGTACTCGGCAACGCTCTCTTCAGACAGCGTAATGGTACAGCCAGCGGCGGAGCGCTCGGCGGATGCATCAGAAAGCTCGAAGGCTTGCTCAACGGTTAAATCTTCAAGTCCTTCGATTTCCAACACACGCCCGGAGAAGGCATTTTTCTTGTTGGATTTATCAACGGTCAGCAAGCCTTGCTTGATGGCGTAGAGCGGAATAGCGTGAACCAAATCGCGTAGCGTAACACCAGGCTGGCGCTTGCCCTTGAAGCGAACCAGTACCGACTCCGGCATATCCAGCGGCATAACGCCGGTGGCCGCGGCAAACGCTACCAGGCCTGAACCCGCCGGGAATGAGATGCCGAGCGGGAAACGGGTGTGCGAGTCACCGCCGGTGCCCACCGTATCAGGCAGCAGCATGCGGTTGAGCCAGCTGTGGATGATACCGTCACCGGGGCGCAGCGAAACGCCGCCACGGTTCATGATGAAGTCGGGCAGGGTGTGGTGAGTATCCACATCTACGGGCTTCGGATAAGCCGCGGTGTGGCAGAACGACTGCATGACTAGGTCGGCTTGGAAGCCCAGGCAGGCAAGGTCTTTCAGCTCATCACGGGTCATCGGGCCGGTGGTGTCTTGCGAGCCAACGGTAGTCATCTTGGGCTCGCAGTACATGCCGGGACGAACGCCCTCTAAACCGCACGCTTTACCGACCATTTTCTGCGCTAAGGTGAAGCCTTTGCTGGTATCTTTAGGCTGGTCAGGTAGGCGGAAAACGTCAGAGGTGGGCAGGCCCAGTGACTCACGCGCCTTGCCAGTCAAACCACGGCCAATGATCAGGGGAATACGGCCGCCAGCGCGTACTTCATCCAGAATCAGCTGCGTTTTAAGCTCGAAGGTGGTGATTACCTCGTCGCTATCGTGCTTGCACACTTTACCTGCGTAGGGGTAAACATCGATGACATCGCCCATATTCAGATTGGTGACGTCCATCTCAATCGGCAAGGCGCCCGAATCTTCCATGGTGTTAAAGAAAATAGGCGCAATTTTACTACCAAAGCAGAAACCGCCAGCGCGCTTGTTAGGAGCGTAGGGGATATCGTCGCCGAAGAACCACAGTACCGAGTTAGTGGCTGACTTACGCGATGAGCCGGTGCCGACCACGTCGCCTACATAAACGACGGGAAAGCCTTTGGCTTTAACGTCTTCGATCTGCTTGAGCGGGCCAGTGGTACCTGGAACCACTGGCTCAATGCCGTCGCGCTCGTTTTTGAGCATGGCGTTGGCATGGAGCGGAATATCCGGACGTGACCAGGCATCCGGCGCGGGAGACAGGTCGTCGGTATTGGTTTCGCCCGGGACTTTAAACACGCTCAAGGTGATTTTTTCAGCCAGTGCCGGCTTAGACAGGAACCACTCGGCGTCTGCCCAGGACTGAATAACCTCTTTAGCGACGCTGTTGCCGTTCTTGGCGCGGCTTTCCACATCATGGAAGGCGTCGAACATCAGCAGTGTGTGCTTGAGCTGCTCGCCTGCTTCTCGGGCAAGCTCCTCGTTATCGAGTAGCTCTACCATTGAAACGATGTTGTAGCCACCCTGCATGGTACCCAGTAGCTTGACGGCGTGAATCTTGTCGATCAGCGGAGAGCTCGCTTCACCTTTCGCAATGGCGGTAAGAAAGCCTGCTTTTACATAAGCTGCCTCGTCAACGCCCGGCGGAACGCGGTTGGTGATTAAGTCGAGGATAAACTCCTCTTCACCGGCCGGTGGCGTCTTCAGCAGCTCAACCAGTAAGGCTACTTGTTCGGCGTTTAGGGGTTTGGGCGGGACGCCCTCAGCTGCACGTTCCTCGACATGTTGGCGGTAAGCTTCAAGCACGTTGGGGCCCTCTCATTCACGTTTCATTTACTTTATGGTGATGGCCTGCACGGTGCACGGTGGTGGCCGCGCAGTGGGTGTAGAGTGGAGCCGATCACATATGACATACGCTTGACAAACAGCGTGTGGTTGGATGGCTGCGATTCTACGGCAAACTGTCGACAATGTTAAGCTGGCAAGCAAAGACGACTCTTGTACTTTATGTTGATACCTTGATTTAAACGGATCAAAAAAACGCTTTTTATTAGCCTATTGGCGTAAAAACAGGAAAGTTTTTTCCCCATTTACGGGCTAACCACAGGTTGTGCAGGTGTGATTGTCGTTACAGCGCGTTACCATAGTCCTCACTTTATGACCTTAGCGCTATCTAACTGCTGTGGTACTTACGTAAGCGAGCTGATTAAAAGTGTGTGGAGCATTTTTAAGCGCGCAACTACATTAGTAATAAGCGATTCAGGGTATGAAGAACGCAATTCAACAGGGAACTGTAAGCGCCTTGCGCGCTTATATGTTGTACAATAGTGAGATATAAGCTCGGTAATGGTGTTATGTTGATACAACCCGGTACACTTCCGCCCTCTAAACAAAAGAATGCCTTACAAACGGCTGATCATGCGGTGAAAGCGGATGATCTGCTGCCGGAAAGTTTGCACCAGTTTTTGGCCTGTGCAACACCTGAGGCGTGGCTGCAATGGGCGTTAGAGAATCCTGAAACGCTGCTGGTCGACCACGCTCAGTGTGAAAAAAAAGCCGCTTCCACCGCCATGAGTTTGCTCTATCGCTACGTCGATCAGCCACTTCTGCTAAGCAAAATGTCGCAATTGGCGCGCGAAGAGTTGCTCCATTTCGAGCAAGTGGTTGCGCTCATGGAGGCGCGTGGGGTGACCTACCAACACTTGACCGCTTCACGCTACGCGGAAGGCCTTAGGCGACACCTGCGCAGCAATGATCCCGAACGGTTAATCGATGTGCTCATCATTGGCGCCCTTATCGAAGCGCGTAGTTGCGAACGATTCGCTTGCTTGATTCCGTATTTAGATGAAGAGCTCGCCAAGTTTTATCGCACCCTGGTGAAGTCAGAAGGCCGTCACTTTGAGGACTACCTATTACTGGCTCGCCAGCAGACATCGGGCTCTATTGATGAGCGGATCGCTTTTTTTGTAGCGCGTGAAGCGGAGCTGATTACTACGCCCGATACGGCTTTTCGTTTCCATAGCGGTGTGCCAGCTTAACCCGCTTAGCCCGGCAGGATGTTTATCATGCGCGATGCTCGTGAGACAGACCAGTTAACTCTCTTTGGTCACTTTTCGCTTACCCAGGGCGAAGACGTATTAACCCACTTTAGCTATGACAAAGTGAAGGCGCTGCTCGTTTATCTGCTGCTGCATCGTCAGCCGGTTAACCGCGCCGCGCTGGCGGAACTGCTGTGGCCTGACCAAGGGTTATCCTCAGGCAGAACTAACCTGCGTCACGCGCTGCACTGCTTACGCCAGTCGTTGGGGGAGAGCGCCGACCAAGTATTAAGCGTCTCACGGCAAACGATTGCCTTCCAGCTTCCGGCCAATTGGAAAGTCGACCTGCATACACTGCAACAACTGCTTGAAGGGCCGCGCGACTTGGATACCCTGGAAGCACTGATGACCTGTTACCAAGGTGACCTGATTGAAGAACTTCAATTGGCCACCTGTAGTGAGTTTCAGCGCTGGTTAGTCCAGGTGCGGAATGAGTGGCGCCAGCGCGTCATTCGTTTTGCTGAACAAGTACTCGAAGCACATACCGATGTGCCTGACCTGATCCTGGAAACACTGGTCAGTCGCTTTTCCGGCTATGGCCCGTTTCATGAGCGCTTGGTTCGCCAACTGGCTGAACAGAATCAAATGGCCGCCGCGCACGAGCAGTATAATAGCTACTTGCAGCTACTGGCGTTGTCAGGCCAGCAGCCTGAACCTAGCTTCTTACAGTTGGCAAGCTACTGGTCTGACGGCCACCATGACCCCCGGATGATGAGTCCCCAGGGCGCGTTTTCCCGCGCGCTGGCGGCAGACAGTAAACCGCTGCGTGAAGATGAGATTGAGCTGCGCCAACTTTCCGTGATGGCTATCCGGCTGCGCCTGAAAGGGGAGTGGCAAGACCGAGCCGCGACCCGACATTGCCTCACTCTGCAGTTAGAGCTGTTGCGATGGCTAGAGCAGCAGTGCCATCACTTGGGCGGCTTCTGGCTGCCTGGCGCCACTGGTGGCTTGGGGCTGGCGTGTTTCGGTACCCATGGGCCTGCTCACCAACTGGCTGAGTTAGTGGCGCTCTATGAGCACTGCCGTCAGGCGCTTCCCCAGGAGAGTGCTCGCCACTGGTCTGGCGAAGGCGAAGTGCCGCAATTTGAGTTAGCTGCTGGTTTGCACAGTGGGCAAGTCGTCTACTTGCCCGAGCGGCAATTGGCGGACCCGCTGGGGCAAGTCACCCAAACCTCGCTGGAGCTAATGAGCGCAGCTGAAGGCAGTGAGCTAGTGATCTCACAAGAAGCCAGTCAGCACATGCCGCCCGCGCTTGATCTACAGCCACGCTTGGTATCGCGTTTGGTGGCTAGCGATGGTCGCGTTCGACTGCGCGCTTTAGTGCTGGGCCTAAACGAAGGCGGTCGCGATGCACTGCCGCCTAGCCTGGTCGGGCGTGAAACCTCGCTGCGTACGCTGCGCGACGCGTTGGCGCGGGCAGGTATAGGTTTGCGTCAAAGCGTGTTAGTTCGCGGGGCATCTGGCATGGGCAAATCGGCGCTGATGGTCGGTTTCCGCCAGTTAGAACTTAGTCGCGATGCGGCAATTTGCTGGCAGCCCACCACGAGGCTGTCGGTGCTAGATCCCTACGGCGTTGCCCGGACTCTGGTGGGCTGGTATCTCAAGCAACCGCTGACTATCGAGGCGATTCACGAGCTACAGGCAACGCTTGAGTTTGACCAGCTCACGCCCGAGCGTCAGCACCTGTTGGAAGAGGCGCTTGGGGTGCACGAAGTTCAGGAGATCACCCAGCTTGCCCAAAGCGGTGAAGCCGTTGAATTGGTGGTGATGTTGCTGCACCGCTTAATCGAGCGCCAGGCGACCACTCATACCCTGGTGCTGATGGTCGATGATTTACAGTGGCTTGATGAGCCGTCGTTTAAAGTGCTCGCGGGGCTTCAGGCACGTTTACCTATCAATACCGCCTTCATGTTGGTGGCTAGCCACCACGGCCGAGAACTGCTGCCGGTGAAGCTGCATTGGGATCAACAGATTAGTTTGGGGAATCTGGATCCGCAGCAGTCTTCACGGCTATTGTCACAGCTGTCACGGCGCTACCGCATTCATTTGAGCCCACGGTTACGTAACCAGATTATTGAGCGCTGCGATGGCGTGCCGCTCTATATGCAGGAAATTTGTCGGCGTCTGGATATGGATCGTCGCGAAGGGCGTAGTGTCCAGTTCGATGAACTGCCCAAAGGATTGTTAGGGCTGCTGGCAAGCCGTATTGATCAGCTTGAGGGTGACCGCGAAATTGCCCACGTAGCGGCAGTGCTGGGTAAGCGTTTCCGGTTGGATTTCCTACTGGAGTGTAGCGGCTGGGAAAAAGGGCGACTTAACCAGGCGCTCGAACATATGCGGGCGCTGGAGATTGTCGAGCCGGTCGATAAAGAGAGCGGCGAGCACGAATATCAGTTTAGCCACCAGTTGCTGCAAGAAGCTGCCTACCTTTCTTGCCCGCGGGATGTGCGGGTCAAGCTGCACCAACAGGTAGTGACCCTAATAGAGGAGCGCTTCCCTGTCTGGATTAGTCGCCACCCCGGCGATTTTGCCACTCACCTGCGCCGGAGCGGTCATTATGCCCGTGGTGCACGCTATTTCGAATTGGCCGCCCGTGAAGCGCTCAAGGTGAGTGCCAACCGAACCGCGCTACGCATGGCCGATTTCGGTTTGGCGAGCTTGCGCCACGTCGAGCATGAGATTGAGCGTGAAGTAAGTCTGCTCACCGTGCGCGGTCAGGCGGCGTTCTCGCTTGAGGGTCACGGCTCGCCTACCGCTCACGAAAGCTTTGTGCGTGCGAGGGAACTGCTGCGCGAATCGGGTACCGATAGATTGGAGGATCCAGAAGATCTTGAGCAGATATTCCTAGTCAAATGGGGGCTTTGGGTGGGGCGTAGTCAGCGCTATGCTCATGCCGATGCCTTTGCACTGGCGTCGACGCTCGCTGATCTCGCTTCACGCCTTGAAGACCCTCGCTATCGTCGTTTGGCCGACTATGCCCGCGCTAACTGCGAGTACTGGGCGGGTCGCATTCAGCAGGCTCACGACCATTTAGATGAAATCGATCCGCTCAATGCGCAAATGATGATCGAGTGGCTACCGTTCTCCGATCATCCGCAAGTTTCGGCCGCCTGCTTTCAGGGCTGGGCGCTCTGCCTGCGTGGTGATTATCAGCGTGCCGAGCGGCAAGTGTCGGCGGCTATTCGGCTGGCGGAGAAGATTGCCCACCCCGGTACCTTGGCGCTGGCGCTGCTATTTGCCGCTGCGCTCTATCGTCAGCTGGGCCACGTCCATTTGGCCGCGCGGCATGCGGAGCGGGCGGCGGCAATGACCGGAACGCCCGATTTACAGCTGTGGCAAATCTCCAGCCAGTGTATTCTTGGTTGGCAACGAGCTCTGGCAGGTGATACTACCGGGTTGACTCAGTTACGCGATAGCCTGGATCAGATGGTGGAGCTGAACGGCCGTGACCGCTACCAGCGGCCGGTGCTGTGGTACTCGGATGCCTGCATTGAACTAGGCGAGTTAAATGCCGCAGAGGAGTACCTCGATCAGTGCTTGGTGATTGCCCGTGAGCGTACCACGCTATTTTTGCCCGAATTAGCCACCCAACTGGCTAAAGTGCGTGATCTGCTTGGACACCCCGTCAATGAAGTCAAGGCATTGGCTGAGATGGCGATAAACCAGTCCCGCGAGCACGGCAATCGCCACCAGGAGCTAGCGGCCCTTGAACTATGGCTGACGCGTATTGAGCCCAACGACCAGCAGGCGAAAGAGAGTTTTAGGCAGCTATTGAGCGAAGTTAGCCACAGCGATGCGCCGGTGCTA
Organism: Vreelandella titanicae; assembly: GCF_014697095.1. Lineage (NCBI taxonomy): Bacteria > Pseudomonadati > Pseudomonadota > Gammaproteobacteria > Oceanospirillales > Halomonadaceae > Vreelandella > Vreelandella titanicae. Next base: position 3,454,780 of record NZ_CP059082.1, read on the forward strand.
ACCCGTTGGATCAGCTTGTTGGATCGCCGTTTGCCTCGGCCGGTAGGCGCTGAAGGTTGATAAGCTAAAGCAGGGTGCTCTTTAACGGGTGTCCTGCTCCAGCCACGTCAACGTGGCGAGCGCCTCTTCCCGGTTCTCGCCGCACACACTAGCGTCAAAGTTAAACCGCTCGCAGACCCTGGGGCGGCTCGGATCCCCGAACAAACGGCACAGGTTATCCTCGTCTAACTGCACGCAGCGAACGCCCGCCGGCTTGCCCTCAGGCATGCCGGGAATAGCTGAGCTAATTGAAGGCGCGATGCAGCAGGCGCCACACCCCGCACGACACCCTTCACTCATAGCCTAGCACTTGGACTAGGTGAACATACGGCAATCGCGCCCTTGTTGATGCCCTCAAAGGCCTGGATACGCGTGGTTACGCCGCTTTGCGTGGCAACCTCTTTTGCCAGCCAGGCGGCGATATTTTCTACCGTGGTGGGGCCGGGGAGGACTGCGCATAGCGACTGTGGCAGCGTAATGGAGAAATCACCTTGGGCGGCGCGATAGCCGCAGGTAAGGAAATCGTTATCCCGTGAGGTGATATCCGCCTCTTCAAGCAGGTAGCGATTTTCCAGCCATGCGGCCCACTGTTGTTCGAGCGTAGGTTGACGCAGCTCTTGCTGAAAGATGTGTAGCCGTGAACGGTGGCCGTGAGCGATACGCTGGCAGTTGCCTAAATGGCGCTTCAGGCCGTGCGAGTAGCCATAGGCAGCGCCATCGATGGCCTCGTCGCTAAGCGTAAGGGTAACCTGATGGACATTCTCAGGCCGTTCTTCAGTCAGCTGCTGACTTAAGTGCTCCGCGACCGTGTCAAGCTCAATGGTTTGCCACGGCAGCAGGCTAAACGCCTCCTTGGGGCCGCGCACTTCCATCGGATAGGGCGTGGTGGTTCGCACGCACACACCTTCGGGGCACTCCGTCACCGTGACCCCAGGCGCCTGAGTAGGTACCAGCAGAGTATGATCGAGGCCGCTGTCTAGCGTGCGTTTGATCCACGGTTTGACTTCCCCAAAATCGAACAGCATGCCATCTTCACCCAGCTCGCCATCCAGCACTGCGTCCACCTGCCAGCTACAGCCCACTAAGCCGCGCTCGGAACACCAAAGGGAAACGTCAATATGGGTCAGTTGGTTTACGAATAGGGACATTAATCAAAGCCTGCTAATTTGTGCATTTGTAGCGATAGGCGCCACTGGGGGTTAGCCATGCAGTAGGCGGTCGCTTCAGCAACGGTGGTCTTATCCTGATTGAGAGGGGCAAGATCCATCGGCTGTAGAAAGAAGTGGCGAAACCCTAGGCCTGAAAACTGCTCCGGGGGAGCGTCCACCTGAGGGTAGACAAGCTTTAACTCGTCGCCTTGGGTAATGGCTAGCGGATTGCTACCCTTAGGGCTGACACATAGCCAGTCAATACCTGGTGGCGGAGCCAGCGTACCGTTGGTCTCGACGGCCACCTCAAACCCATGGCTATGCAGTGTGGCAATCAGCGCTGTGTCAAGCTGCAGCAGTGGCTCGCCGCCGGTAAACACCACATAGGGCGTCGCGTGCGACTTGGCGTCACCGAGTTGGCTGGGCCAGAGTCCGGCAATGTGTTCAGCGAGGGCGGTGGCAGTGGCAAACTTGCCGCCATTGGTGCCGTTAGTGCCAATAAAGTCAGTATCGCAAAAGGTGCATTTAGCCGTCGCCCGATCAATTTCACGGCCCGACCACAGATTGCAGCCGCTGAAACGACAGAAAACGCTCGCTCTGCCCGCTTGGGCACCTTCCCCCTGGAGGGTGTAAAAGGCTTCTTTGACCTGATACATCAGCGCTGACCTACTGCGCTGTCTACGCTGTAAGCCAATGGATCGGTAACACCGTTGGCGGCAAAGGCGTCCAGCCGCTCGCGGCAGCTGCCGCATACGCCGCAGGCAAGTTCACGGCCTTCGTAGCAGGTCCAGGTATGGCGGTAATCCAATCCCATTGCCAGGCCTTCACGCAGTATGTCGGCCTTGCTTACTTTGAGATAAGGGGCGTGTAGCTTCACTGGCTCGAAGTTGGCGATGCCCGCGACATGGTTCATTGCCTCGACGAATTCGGGGCGGCAGTCGGGGTAGAGAATGTGGTCGCCGCCATGGGCGCCGTAGTCGACTCGTTCTGCGCCAATGTTCACAGCCTTGGCAATCGCCAGGGAGAGCAAGATCATATTGCGATTGGGTACGACGGTAGCGCGCAGGTTGTCCGCATCATAGTCGCCCTTGGGCATTGCTTGGTCTGGATTGGTGAGCGCCGAATTATCAATCAGGCCGTGTATGGCGCGAATATCGACTACTTGATGGGGTAGCCCCAGCGAGGCGCACACTTGGCGTGCAGTGTCGAGTTCGCGAGCATGCCGCTGACCATAGTCAAACGAAAGCGCGTGTACGCTAAGCCCTTCTCGCAGCGCGCGATGAAGCACGGTAAAAGAGTCCATTCCACCGGAATAGATAACGACGGTTGTGGTGGCTGTATCAGCCGCCACTGGGGGTATTGATGACATGAGAAAACACTCTTTGTCGGAGAATTTATTAATCGCGAGCAGCGTTTAGCTGACGCGGCGTTCCGGGGTCCGGTCCGGAAGGGCGGCAGTTTACGCAATAGACGTTAGTCTGACCAGTTCTAGTGCTGACCATGTACCTGATTGAAGTAAAAAAAGTGCGTAGGCGGGGCAGCATGAATATCAACATGCTACGCTATCCATCCATGTCGTTAGAGGCGAACCAATGGCAACTATTGAACATAGTGAAATCATTAACGCTCCGCCCGAACGAGTGTTTGAACTATTGCGTCGTGTCGAGGATTTTGCCGATTACTCGGATCTGATTCGCTCAATAGAAACGCTGGGCGAAAACCGTTACCGCTGGCACGTACGTGCCGTGGGCATGGACTGGGCGTTTGATGTCATGGTTACCGAGGTTCAGCCGCCTTATGTGCTTGCCTGGGAGTCCTTGGATGGTGTGAAGAACCAGGGACGTTATCGCCTTCGCGAGGTGCCAGAAGGTACCGAAGTGGCATTAACGTTGAGCTATGAAATTCGCAACCGCTTAATGGAGAAAGCCGTCAACAAAGCGGCCAAGCCACTAGTCGGCAAAGTCAGCCGACAAATTCTTGAGCGCGTTGAGGCACGTTTAAATCAGTAGCGCCGCTTAGCAGCGCATTGGTGATCAGGCCACCGACTTATTGTGGTTTATGCATTGAGGCGTCAAGGTGGTCAACGACCTCTGCCCAGTCGGCATCTTCATCTACGGCTTCTTTCAGAAATTCTGCCTGGCCCTCGTTCCAGCAGGGAGCTTCAGACAATGGCATCGTTTCCGGAAGTGGGGCGTTGCGCTGGATAAAGCGCTCGATTGAAGCTGCATCAGATGCCAATCCCAACTGCTCGAATAGTTCGCTGAAATGGTGTACCGGCTTTTCCATAATCTGTTGCTCCTTCAAACGGTTAGAATGCTCCCTATAACATAGCTTGATTCTCAGTCTGCGCCAGCACACAAAAGCCTTTGTTTGATCAACGTTCGCCAACCAGTGGTGTTAAAAAGCGCTGTCGTTGATCTTCTAACGCGAGTGGCTGGGCCAGTAAATGGGCTAGCTTGGTGAACGCCGCCTCCGGCGTCATATCATCGCCTGCCACAACGCCTGCATCGCTCAGGCCGTGACCTGCCGCATAAGCACCCAGGTGGACACTGCCCTGCGGGCACTGGCTAATGGCGGCAAGCAGTTTGCCTTCGCCGGTGGCTCTGGCAAGTACGTTAAGCAAGTGGGGATCGTCGGGGAGGTTGCCCGCGCCCCAGAGCTGAAGTAACGCCCCTTTTACCCGTGAATCACTCAACCAAGCATCCAGCTGCCAGGCTGCTACGCCCGGCCAAAGAGCGATGCGCACGATCTCTCCCTGATTGACCAGGCGGTAGTCGGGGAGCTCGAAACGTGGCGCGCCACGCTGCTGCAGGCCAAGCCCACGGCTGGGGTAATAAACGAAATCGTCGCCTACCCGCTCGCCGAGCAGTGGGTAGTTAGGGCTTGCGAAGGCGTTGGCTGCTTCGCTGTGCTGCTTAATGGCGCGGGCACCCCGCAGCAATTGCCCTGCAAAGTAAATCGCCACTTCTTGGAGCTCAGGCTTGTCAGCGAACTGCAGCGCGCCGTGCAAATTGTGCAAGGCATCGCTGTCGGGCGATTCTAGTGGCAACATCGAGCCCGTGACGACTACTGGCCGATCTAGCCCCTGGAGTTGATAGGCAAGGCTGGCAGCGGTCCAACTGAGTGTGTCAGTGCCATGAATAATCACGAAACCGGCGAAGGCCGTTAGCTGGTCGTTAATGTCGTGGGCGAGCTGTTGCCAAGTGAGAGGAGTGGCCGCACTTGAGTCAATCAACGTGGTGTAGCTGACGACCTTATAAGGTGGAAGGGATTGCTGTTGGGCAAGCGGTAGCTGGCTCAGGGCCTTTGCCATGCGAGTGGCAAAGTCACCGCTAGGCGCAAGCCCTTCAGCATGCTGTTGCATACCGATGGTGCCGCCGGTGTAAATGACTAATATTCGCTCTTGGGCGGGAACGCTGCTGGCAAGAGGGGAGTGAGGGATCATCGCCATCTCCTGGGGCTTTGTGCGAAACCTGCTAAGTGGGTCTTACGCGCTGTATCAAAAGTTCGCCGCTCTGGTCATCTAGACGCTGATTACGGCCCGCCAGTAGCGCAAAGCCACAACAAACCGTGATCAGAATAATCAATAACCAAGCGATTTGTGATGTGTTGGCGCCTGTTTGCAGCATAACTCCCACACCAAAAGGCCCAAGTGCTGCCAGTGTATAACCACCGCCCTGAACCAGCCCAGAAAGCTGACCGGCAAGGCGGGAGTTGGCCGTGCGTAAGACGAGTAGGCTCAGTGCCAGGCTAAAGCTGCCACCTTGACCGATACCCAGTAAAGCGGCGCCTGGCCATTGCCACACTAATGGCGCAATAAGTAGCATCCATAGGCCAATGGCGGTGCTAAGCAGCACAGCCAATAGCGCGGGACGCTGGTCACGCCCCATACGTGCAAGCCAGGGGGCGCCTAGCGCGGAGGCTAGCTGGCACATAATAGAAACCGCCATTGTCCAGCCCGCATCGGCCTCGTTATAACCGCGATCAACCAGCAGAGTAGGCAGCCAGCCAAATACGATGTACGCCATGGACGACTGAATGCCCATGAACAGCATGACGTGCCAGGTAAGCGGTTGCTTAAGAAGCCGTAAAATACCGCTTTTGGGCGCTGTCGGCGTGTTGGCCATTGTGGTTCGGGGCATTTGGAAGTGCCAAAGCACCAGTGCGAACAGCGCCAGCAGTGACCAGCTCATCAAACTCGCCTGCCAACTGCCGAGCAGTTGCGTTAATGGGACGCTAAATCCAGCCCCTAAGGCGCCACCTAAGCAGAGTGCCATGGTGTATAAACCGGTAAGCAGGTCGGCACTATCGGGAAGTTCACGCTTAACCAGGGCCGGTAGCAGGGTGCCGCCAATGCCGATCGCACAGCCTGCCATCGCCGAGCCAATAAAGAGCCCACCGGGGAAAGGTAAACCACGTAAAACCAACCCCGCAGCCAGTAGTGCCAGTGCCGAACTTAGCGCCCGTTCACTGCCTATACGTCTAGCCAGGGCAGGGGCAAGCGGGGCGGAGAGGCCTAAAAACAGCACGGGGAGCGTGGTGAGTAACCCCGCAGCGGTAGCGGAAAGCCCCGCGCTTTCTTGCAGGCGAGTAAGCAGTGGGGCAACCGAAGACATGGCGGGGCGTAAATTAAGCCCCACCACGACCATCAGCAAAATAAACGTAACCGAGCGACGCGTTGCCATGCTAGTGCTTACTTGAGGTGGGGACGCAAGTCTCCGCGAACGGCATCGAGTAGCGTAATGAAGTGGTAATCCTGGGGAGTATCCAGGCAGTCGACCCTGACGTTTGTGCGCATGCCTTTATCCATATTCAACTGGTCAAATATTTCTAAAGTAAGCTTGCGAGCAGGTTTATCGCCCGGCGCCATGATGCCATCTTCAAGGGTAAAAGTTTCAAGCAGGGTGACACGTACGCGGGTGCTATTGCCTTCGCTCAGTACTCGGCGTACAAAAAGCCAGCCTTCGCAGGGGAGGGCGTGGTTGTCATCCCGTTGGCGCAAGAAAATCGTGCGGTAGCAGGCCCCTTCGATCGAGGCCTTTTCAGCCATACTGCGGTAGGCTTGAAGCACCTGATTAGCTGACGCACGGGCGTCCTCTAAACGCTGCACGATCCCTTGATGTTCGCGGCTGAGCTGCTCTTGACGTTGGAACGTCAGCCATTGGCGATACTCGGCCATCAGTTGAGAAGACGCCATAATCACTCCGTGAAAAGTATTGGCTAAAATAGCTGCTGGAAACAGCGGCTTGGAATATGCAAAGGCGACACCTTCGCATATTCCTGCGCTCTGAGCTAGCGCCGCGCGCGGCGTTTACGCTCGCCGCCGGTATTGGCACTCTGGCCTTCGGGCTTGCGTTTGGCGCGAGGCTGACGTTGGTTGCGTCGACCATTCTCGATGGGCTCAGGTTTGATACTGGGGTCGGGCTCAAAGCCAGGTTCAATGTGCTTTGTTAGCTTCTGCTTGATTAGCCGCTCAATATTGCCCAGCAGGGCATCTTCATCGACACACACCAACGAAACGGCTTCGCCATTGCTGCCCGCACGGCCGGTGCGGCCAATGCGGTGGACATAATCTTCCGCCACGTTGGGTAGGTCAAAATTGACGACGTGGGGCAACTCATTGATATCCAGGCCGCGAGCAGCGATATCGGTGGCCACGAGTACCTGCAGGTCGCCGCTCTTAAATGCCGTTAGCGCGCGAGTGCGAGCTCCCTGGCTTTTATTGCCATGGATAGCCATGGAAGGGATGTCCTGCTTGGAGAGCTGCTCTGCAAGGCGGTTAGCGCCATGTTTGGTGCGCGTAAATACCAGAACCTGGAACCAGCCGTTCTGTTGAATTAAGTGAGCCAGCAGTTCGCGCTTCTTCTCGCGGTCGACACGGTAAATGGCCTGCTCAATTTTGTCGGCTGTGGCATTCCGTGGCGCTACCTCAATCATCGCCGGGTTATCCAGCAACTGTTGTGCCAGGGTTTGGATCTCGTTAGAGAATGTCGCCGAGAACAGCAGGTTTTGGCGCTTTTTAGGCACCAGGCGCAGCAGGCGCTTAATGTCGTGAATGAAGCCCATATCCAGCATACGGTCAGCTTCATCAAGCACTAAAATCTCAACGCAGGAGAGATCCACATGCCCCTGCTGGTGAAGATCCAGCAGGCGGCCAGGGGTAGCTACAAGTACATCCAAACCGGCTTTTAGGGCATCGATTTGAGGCTGCTGGCCAACGCCACCAAAAATAATGTGGGAGCGCAGTGCCAGATGTTGACCGTAGGTCGACACGCTTTCGCCTACTTGAGCGGCAAGCTCACGGGTAGGGGTTAGCACCAGTGCACGTACCTGACGCTTTGTAGGTCGTTTGCCAGTATTTAGACGTTGCAGCATTGGCAGCGTAAAACCAGCGGTTTTACCCGTGCCGGTTTGGGCGCTGGCCAGCATGTCACGACCTTCTAGTACGACGGGGATAGCCTGTCGTTGTATCGGGGTAGGCTCGGTGTAACCTTGCGCTGTAACAGCGCGTAATAAATCGGCGTGCAGGCCAAGTTCAGAAAAGCTCATGCGTTCTCCGCAGTCACCTAGTGAGTTAATACCGGTAAGTGGCTGTTATCACTAGATGTAATGTTCAAAAAGCGAGGTTGATTCACCTTCGCGGCAGCGAAGTGTGCCAGATAATTCAGTGTGCCGCGATGGTCGTTGGGTAGCCGTGGATGACCGTGACAGGAGACGTGAAGGTTATAGCGCCAAGCAGCACTATCATCCTGGTGTGCACGGACACACCAGAAAACTACGTGTCAGTAATAAGCCGAGTAGTGTAACACGGTTATAGGGCCTCAGCTTGTTTCGCTGAATCGTTCCGGCGATGGGGCCTGGGCATGCAGTGGGATTAACCGCGCTAAAGTAGCCGCAGGCAAATCAAGCTGGGCCACTTCCTTGGGGGCTAATGTAAAAAAGTGCTCAGGGGTGAAAACACCAAGTTGAAACAGTTGGCGGGCCGTGGCTGGTCCTATGCCGTCGAGCCCCAGTAGTTGTCGCGCAAAGAGGGTGATAAAACGACTGTTTTGCTGTTCATCAAAATCGACGCTAGCCATTTGATAATAGTGCCCAGCTTGAATAGTAATAAACTGCTCAATGCGCTGAAGCGCGGCTAGCGTTGTGGCATCGTGAGCCTGGGCTGCTAACTGATCGCGCAGGGCATCGTGGCTATTTAAAGCCGTCTCGAGGACTCCTTGAGTCGGTTCGCCCTCAAGCAGTGCCGTTGCGGTATGCATTAGGGCGTTAATGGCATCGCGTAGTTGTTCAGCGGGCAGACCTGTGGTCTGGCTTGGTTCAGCTGGCATATTGACATCCCTGAGAGGGTTAGCATTAAGCGTAGTGCAGCAAACTCAGTTTAGAAAAGGACTGATTAATCAAAATAATCGCCCTGACGTATTTTAGTGGCGATAAGTTCGGCAGCTTGATCCCAGCTATCACTTAATGCACGCACCAGGGCGGGATAGCCATCTTCTGAAAGAGGCGTTTCGGCATAGAAAGTTTCCATCTCTAACAGCTCGCCGGCATCGTTTAGCAATTGCCATTGGCCGCTAGCCACGGCGATACCATCAAAGCGGCCCTGGAATTGATCTACGTTCAGGCGCAGGGTGAGGGCGTTGGATTGATCACCTTCACCACGCATAACCCTAAGTGTTGGCAACGCTTTGGATAGATTGGCGCGCACTCTCCGCTCTAATTGCCTGCCTAAGCCTTCTGCCCACTGGTGTTCCCGAGCGGCATTCAGTGTAATGTCGTCTAGCTGCATCACAATGCCGTCGACATCCAGGTAGTGGGCTAGCCGTGGTGCGCTCACTATAAGCGTACCCTCGGGCTGGCGGGGTGTGCTAGCCAATGGGTCGCTTGGCAGCATATAGCGAGCGGGGGGCGTGACACTGCTGGCGCAGGCGGATAGCAACAAGCAGATCAGCAGCAGTGAATATCTCATCCATGTAAACATCGTTCGCTCCTTAATCACGTGGCGCACGCGGTATGGGGTCTTGAGCATCCAGATTATCAAACAACAGTGCTCTGGGATTGTCGTTGAGCGTGCGAGTCAAAGGCTGCAGGTCACGCATCAAGCGATCCAGTCGCTCAATGGCGGTTGTCAGCTCTTGATAGGCCGGCGATGACGGCGATAGCCCCTGTAGCGTGCTGCGCAATTCCTCCAGGGTTGCGTTGAGGTTGCCGCCCACAGCCTGGGTTTCAGGATCATTGAGCAATTGATTAAGAGAGGCGCTCACGTCGCGAACCTCATTCAGCATGCTCTCAGAAGCTTGAAGGTTACTATCCAAACCGGTTAACAGCGGTTCAACCTCAAGGGCGTTTAGTTTCTCAAGTAGATCGGTTACCTGGGCCTGTATCTGAGCAAAGCCGCCTGCTACGGTGGGGAAGACATCTCGATCTGAGAAGCGCTCGGCGACATACTCATCGGCAAGGTCGCGGTGGAAGTTCAAGTCTACAAACAGAGCGCCCGTTAACAGGCTGCCACTTTTTAGCGAGGCGCGTAGTCCGAGGCCGAACATGCGTTGGAATCTCGCCTTCCACTCTTCCAGGTTAATATCGCTATTTTCGATCCCTAGGCGCTGAGGTTCGACTCTGATCAGTACGGGGATGGCAAAGCGTGCCCGTGAGTCGGGCTGCGGAGCGGTAAAGTTCCAGGGTACGGCGGCAACGGTGCCCATGCGTACCCCGCGAAACTCTACCGGTGCGCCTTTGGAGAGTCCGCGTACCGTTTCATCGACCAGCAGTACATACTCCAAATAACGATTAAAGGTTCCTTCCCGAGCGGCATCCTCATCAGCGTAGAGAGTGAACCGTGTGTTGGCTTCAACCGGCTGACCCATGGGCAGATCTTCGGGCACGCCGAAAGTAACGCCGCCACCCAGCAGCGCTTCCAATGACTCAACGTTAACCCGAACGCCGTCGGCGTCTAAGCGGAAATCGACACCACTAGAGGTCCAGAAGCGAGTGCTGTCGGTGACTAAGTCTGTATATGGCTCCTCAATAAATAGCTGATGTTGCATGGTGCGTGACTCAGGCTCGAAACTATTTTCTTCGATGCGTCCCACTGTGTAGCCCTGATAGGAGACCGGGTCACCGACGCGTAGTGAGTTACCTAACTGGCTCGTCAAGCTAAGACGCAGTCCCGCTTGGCCAGCGGGTGCAACAGGGGGGATATCGCTAACGGGGAATTCTCGCCGTGGTGCTTCCTCTGTGCCTGGCTCAAGCTGTATATAAGCGCCAGAGAGCACGGTACCCAACCCACTAATGCCTTCACGGCCAATGCGCGGTTTAACCACCCAAAAGCGGGTATCTTCGCGCAGAAGGTCCTCCACTTCCGGCTGAATACGAGCGGTCAGCACTGCATGGGAAAGGTCGTCAGACAGGCGCACGCTTTGTACGCGGCCTACTTCAACATTACGGCTGCGAATCAGCGTATTGCCCGCCTCAATGCCCTCAGCACTCTCCATGGTCAGCGTCACCTGGGTTCCACGACTAGCGTAATTGTCGTAAACCAGCCATAACCCAATAGCAATCGCGACGATCGGTACCACCCAAATGGGCGATAATCTGGTCTGGTGCGATATTTTGGCCTTATTTAGCTCCTGATCGTTAATCGGGTCAGTGTTTGACGATTCTGTTTCGTTAGCCATCAACAGGTTCCTTGGTGGCCGCTTTACGGCGAAGAAGAGGGTGACGATGTGGAAGAGGGGTATCCCAAATTAAGCGCGGGTCAAAGGTCATTGCTGCAAGCATGGTTAACACAACCACGGCGCCGAAGGCGAGCGACGCAGGGCCTGGCGTAATTGACATCAGGGAGCCAGCGCGAATCAGTGCCACTAAGATAGCCACCACGAAGACATCGACCATTGACCAGCGACCAATAAATTCTGTTAGACGATACAGCCGCGTGCGACTTTGAGCGTTGAGCGCACTGCTACGCTTAACCACCAAACAAAGCCAAGTTAGCGCAACGAGTTTACCTACAGGTACGATAACACTGGCGATAAAGATAACCGCTGCGATCGGCCAGGAGCCCATCTGGATCAGTTGAACAACGCCACCAATAATCGTCGAAGGCGAGGAGTTGCCTAGGCTAGTAGTAGTCATAATGGGGTAGATATTGGCTGGAATATACATAATGGCAGAGGCGCCCAGCAGTGCCCAGGTGCGTTGCAAGCTGTTAGGAAGCCGCTGATGAAGCTTTTCATGGCAGCGAATGCAATGCCCATGGCCCTGGGGCGATAGGCGGTTAATCAGTCCGCAGGTTGGGCAGCCGGTCAGCCCTTGTTCACCAGCGGGTAGGCCTGTCCGGGTACCTTCGGGAGCCAGTGGTTCTCCCTCAAGCGAGAACCACATCCAATCGGCATCCAGGGACTGGCTTGTCATCAACAGCAGCAGCGCAAATGCACAAAACGCCCAGAAGGAGATACCTATTTCCACATCGGCCAGGCCCGCTATTTTTATCAGGCTTACCAAGGCGCCAATAATAAAGACATCGGCCATCATCCACGGCGTTAAATGCGCCAGTGAGCGTGCAATATCGCGACTAAACGGCAGGGGGCGATCGCGAAGTAGTCCAAATTGAAGCCAAAGAACGCCAAGCAAATACACGGCTGGCAGCACCACTATGGTCATAATGACGGCGATAGCCACCACGGGTTGGTGAAAGCCAATCAGTGTGGTGGCGGTCTGGGTCAGCTCGATGCGGTTGCTTACTCCGCTGACCGTAAAGCTAATAAACGGAAACGACACTGCCAGCATTAGTGCGACAAGCGAGGCGATGGCCAGGGCCATACTGCGCTGAGCGGGGTAGCGATGGCGCTTAACCAACACGTGTGAGCAGCGTGGACAGCTTGCTTTCTCGCCAGAATTTAACGGCGGTAGCGCGGATACCCAATCGCATTCGTGGCAGGCACGCAAACGCCGTCGCTGAGTTCTAACCTCAGGCGGCAAGCTGTCAACAATGGGGGCGTTGACGGGCAGTGGACGGCGCTTAATCAATTTTTGTGGGCGCAAAAACCAAAACTCTCAGTGCGAACCCCTAGCAAAACTACTAGGATGTGGCGGATTAAGCATGTCAAACACGCATTTTAGCAAGTCTATGTCACTGAAATAATGTTTAAAAACATAGTCTGGCCGCTTGACCAATGGGTTAGTTTAGACAACGATGCTGCGGCGCAATGGCGAACAGTTAGATTCGACCTGATTGGCCGCGTACTTCCGCGTCAGGTTTACGTGCTAGTGTCGCCATATAGTGGCAGGCATTGCTAGTAATAGCATCTTACTGCCGTTGCAATGAAGTGTTGCTCAGAAGCACAACCTATAAAACAGTACCGATCATTATGTCATGAAGGAAATGAAATGTTGCTTCCCACATTAGCAGTTGTAGTTGGATTGATCTTACTGGTTTGGAGCGCCGAGAAATTTATCGACGGCGCGGCGGCAACCTCTCGTTGGCTTGGTTTGTCACCCCTATTGATCGGTATGCTGGTGATTGGGTTTGGTACTTCGGCGCCGGAAATGATGGTATCCGTGCTGGCGGCGCTGGATGGAAATCCAGGTTTGGCGGTGGGGAATGCTTATGGCTCAAATATTGCCAATATCGGTTTAATTCTCGGCTTGGTAGCCCTTGTTGCACCACTGTCGGTGCACTCTAGCGTTATCCGTAAAGAGATGCCGATATTGATGCTGGTCATGTTAGCAACGGGCCTAATGCTGCTGGATGGATTCGTCGCGCGTTGGGAGGCCGTTGGCCTGTTGCTGGCATTGGTTGTCTTTATCGTTGTGAGCATTCTGCGTTCTCGCAATCAGTCCGACGATGCGCTGGTGTCTGAGGTCGCTGAAACCCTGGATAGCAAGCCGATGTCTCGCGGTAAAGCCATCATGTGGACGTTGGTGGGGTTGGTGCTGCTTATCGCTAGTTCGCGGCTTCTGGTGTGGGGAGCCGTTGAAATTGCACTGCGCTTTGGTGTGAGCGATTTGATTATTGGTTTGACCGTAGTCGCCATCGGGACGTCGCTCCCTGAGCTTGCTTCCTCGATTACTGCCCTGCGTCGAAAAGAGCACGATATGGTGCTAGGCAACGTGGTTGGGTCTAACCTGTTTAATAGCTTGGCGGTGGTCGGCCTCGCCGGTGTCATTGCGCCGATTGAGGCAGGGCGAGAGGTGCTCGTGCGCGACTGGAGCGTGATGACCGGTATGACGCTGCTGATGATCCTGTTTGCGTTTTCTTGGCGTGGTCGTCCGCGGCGCATTAATCGCTTGGAGGGGGGGATTCTGCTGGCGCTGTTTGTCGCGTACACCAGCTATATGGTCAGCGTCGTTATTATGTCGCGATAGTGCCTACTTTGCCATACCGCACCGCAAGGGTAATTGGTGCGTCAATGCGACCCATCTTGGACATCCGGCTACTGTAATACAATGGCTGTCCAAGAGGGGCGCTAGTGACGGAAGCTAAGTTGCGTGAAGCAAAGTAACGCAGGAATAGTAGTGTAAAAAACTAGCGTAAAGAAATAAGCTTAGTGCTTATAACTAAAAGTGCACTGCCATAAAGGCTCAACTAAGCTTGTGTTAGCCCATTGATGGGATATCGATTAGGTCTTAGGAGAGTGAAATGGAACTTGATCCGCTGGTTTTATCGCGATTGCAATTTGCATTCGTTGTGTCGTTTCACGCTATCTTCCCCGTATTTACGATTGGTCTAGCGTCTTATATTGCGCTGCTCCATGGTCTGTTCTTCACAACGAAGAACCCTGCATGGGATCGCCTCTCGCTATTCTGGACAAAGGTGTTTGCCGTTGTCTTTGGGATGGGGGTGGTGTCAGGCATCGTTATGTCATTCCAGTTTGGCACTAACTGGAGCAACTTTTCCCAGGCCTCTTCGAATTTCCTCGGCCCCATGCTCAGCTATGAAGTTGTCACCGCGTTCTTCTTAGAGGCAGCCTTCCTGGGCGTCCTGCTATTCGGCCGCGGTAAGGTGCCTCAAGGGGTTCATTTATTTGCTGCCATTATGGTGGCGGTGGGCACCTTTATTTCTTCTTTCTGGATTCTATCCGCTAACAGCTGGTTGCATACCCCTGCGGGCGTAGAGTTAGTTGACTTCCGCTTCCACGTGACCTCCTGGAGCGAGGCGATCTTTAATCCGTCGTTTCCTTACCGCTTTATGCATATGGCCGTTGCCTCATTCTTGACCGGTGGCTTCGTTGTCGCTGGGGTGAGTGCTTGGTTTCTGTTGCGCGATCGAGACCCGGAAGCGAATCGCCGAGCTCTCTCTATGTGCCTCTGGCTGCTGCTTTTTTTGGCACCGACTCAGGCCGTCATCGGCGATTTTCATGGCATAAACACCCTGGAGCACCAGCCGACTAAAGTGGCTGCCATGGAAGGGCACTGGGAAACCTCTGGCAATGTGCCGCTGCTGCTGTTTGCCATTCCTGATCAGGAAGCACAAACCAACCACTTTGAGCTGGCTATTCCGAACTTGGCCAGCATTATCTTGACTCACTCTGTTGATGGGGAGGTGCCGGGGATTAATGAAGCGGCGCCTGAAGAGCAGCCGCCAGTGCTGATCGTCTTCTGGGGCTTCCGAGTTATGGTAGGGATTGGTCTGCTAATGATTGCGGTGGCGCTGACGGGGCTGGTGTTGCGCCGCAAAGGGCGTATCTATGACAAACGTCTATTCTTAAAAGGCCTGACGGCAATGATTCCCATGCCGTTTGTGGCTGTTTTGGCGGGCTGGATCGTCACAGAGTCAGGCCGTTCTCCTTGGTTGGTGTACGGCATGATGACCCATGCCGAGGGCTTAACCCCGTCGCTCACCGGCCCTATGGCGCTGTTTACGCTGATTGGCTATGCCTTGGTCTACGGCGTGGTGTTTTACGCGGGCATTTATTACCTCACCCGTGTGGTGCGTAACGGCATGCTGCCGGAAGAGGAACGCGAAACCACCGACGAGAACTTCAAGCGCCCCATGCGGCCTATGTCGGCGGCGCATACACCTTTTGATGATGACGTTGACCCGGTGAGGAGCTAGACATGGAAATGTTTGATCTAACGTTAGTTTGGGCCTTCATCATCGGTTTCGGCATCATGATGTATGTGCTTATGGATGGGTTTGATTTGGGGTTGGGTATTCTCTACCCCTTTGCTCCCGATGAAGATGCCCGGGATGTGATGATGAATTCGGTGGCGCCAATTTGGGACGGCAATGAAACATGGCTAGTGCTCGGCGGGGCTGGGCTATTAGGCGCTTTCCCACTGGTCTACTCGGTGTTCTTGCCTGCGCTTTACATCGGCGTTTTCTTAATGTTAGCAGGCTTGATCTTCCGTGGCGTAGCCTTTGAGTTTCGCTTTAAATCTCGCCGTAACCGCCGCTGGTGGAACCGCGCTTTTTGCTGGGGGTCGGCGGTTGCCGCCTTTGCGCAAGGTGCCGTGGTAGGGGCCTATATCCAGGGCTTTCCGGTTGAAGATTTTGCCTATGTGGGCGGTGCCTTTGACTGGCTAACGCCTTTCTCGGTGCTAACGGGGCTTGGCTTGATGGCAGGCTACGCGCTGTTAGGGGCAACTTGGCTAATACTGAAATCAGAGGGGCATGTGCAGGATTGGGCCTATAAAATCACTCCACTGCTGCTGGCACTGGTGCTGTTTGTTTTTGCGGTGATTAGCCTCTGGACGCCGTTTGTGAATCCTTTGGTCTGGGAGCGCTGGTTCGGCAATATTCAACTGATTTGGGTTTTCCCATTTGCTGCCTTGGCTTGCGCTTTTGTGGTTTTCCGTTCGGTGCAAAAACGGCGTGAAGGGGTGCCTTTCCTGGCCACTATCGGCATTTATGTCTTCACCTATTTAGGCCTGATCGTCAGTAAATGGCCGGTGATCGTGCCGCCGGATTATACGCTGTGGGATGCGGCTTCTTCGCCGGAGTCACAGCTGTTCCTGCTGGTAGGTATGGTATTCGTTATCCCGATTATATTGACCTATACCGCCTGGACCTATTGGGTGTTCCGCGGCAAGGTACGTGTAGGCGAGGGATACCACTGATTCATGGTAACTGAAGACACGCTTTCTCTTACGCCGCGCAGTTGGCTGCAAGCGTTGGCTAAGGGAGAGCGTAAACGTCTACTTGGTTCAGCGCTTTGTGGCGTGTTGGCAGGTAGTCAAACGATAGTCGTGGTGGTTGGGCTTGCGTGGCTTATTGATCAGCTAGTGGTGCATCATCGATCACCCATTTCTCTATTACCGATATTTTCCCTTCTGGTGGGCAGTGTGCTGTTACGCGCTGCCTTTCAGTGGGGGCATGAAACATTAAGCCTGGAGGCGAGCCTGCGAATTCGACAGCGTGCCAGAGCTCAGCTGTTGGATAAACTGTCTGCCTTGGGCCCGGTGTGGCTTACCAATCAGCATAGCGGCTCGCTGGCAAATCAGGCGGTTGAGCATATAGATGCGCTGGAAGGTTATTTCGCGCGTTTTTACCCTCAACTGCGCATTACGTTCTGTTTGCCGCTATTGATTCTGGCGGTGGCGGGTTGGCTGGATTATCTGGTGGCGCTGTTCCTGCTGCTTTCTGCACCGCTTATTCCACTTTTTATGGCATTGGTTGGCATGGGAGCTGAGCGCCTTAATCGCGACCAGTTCGTTGCGGTATCGCGATTGTCAGCGCATTTTATTGACCGTGTGCGCGGTATGACCACACTGCAGCTTTTTGGCCGTACGTCAGCCGCACAGCAGGATGTTTGGTATGCCACGGATGGTTATCGACGTCTTAGCATGCGTACCCTTCGGTTGGCTTTTCTCTCATCGGCAGTGCTGGAGTTTTTTTCCTCGGTCGCGATTGCGGTTGTGGCTATGTATGTCGGTTTCGGCCTGCTGGGCTACATCGAGTACGGGCCGGCAGCATCGTTGACGCTTTTTTCGGGCTTAGCGGTGTTACTGCTCGCGCCTGAATTTTTCCAACCGCTGCGCACGCTTTCTCAGCATTACCATGATCGCGCGGCGGCACTCGGTGCCGCCGAGAGCGTGGTGAATATCCTCAATCAGCCAAGTTTGGTGAGTGGGCATCACTATATGGCTCCGCGGTCAGATAGGTCGGCCATTGAGTTAAAGGCTGCTTGCGTTGCTTATCCTAGCCGTGGGCAAGTGATAGGCCCTATCGATCTCACCATTCAGCAGGGTGAGGTAGTGGTGCTTAGCGGTGTCTCCGGTAGCGGCAAGTCAACGCTGTTAGCGCTGCTCGCGGGCTTTATCGCCCCAAGCGCTGGCAAGTACCTTCGACAAGAAAGTAGCCGCTATGCCTGGCTGGATCAGCAGCCCTGTCTCTTGCACGGCAGTTTGATCGATAACCTACGGTTGGCGGCGCCCGAAGCTTCCCGTGGAGAAATGCTTGCCGCACTCCATCGCGCTGGTTTTGGGCCTCTGTTAACTCAGCTACCCGAGGGTCTGGATACGTTAATCGGCGAGCGTGGGGTAGGGTTATCGGGTGGCCAAGCTCAACGCCTTGCCCTCGCGCGAGTGTATCTTAGCAATGCGCCGTTGGTGCTGTTAGATGAGCCGACGGCGAGTTTAGATCAAGAGACAGAGCAGTTCGTGATGGCTGCTTTGCTTGAGCTTGCCCAAGAGGGGCGCACCCTGGTCATAGCGACCCACCATCCGGCCGTGATCGCCGCCGCTCAACGCCATCTGGCTTTTGAACAGGGTGAACTGGTAGAGGTGGACTCATGATGGCTATTTACCGTGACTTCCGCCCTTGGCTGCTGCTCTTAGTGCGCCGCCGCAGGCGCTTTTTGGTGGGCGCCTTGCTGGTTTGGGTCACCCTGATGGCCGGGCTTGCGCTGCTGGGGTTGTCGGGTTGGTTTATTACCGCTAGTGCTTTGACCGGTATCGCTTTAGCGCTGGGTATTCCTGCGCGGCTCGATGTTTATGTTCCCGGTGGTGGCATTCGTTTCTTCGCCTTGGCGCGCACTATCGCGCGCTATGTCGAGCGTCTCTATAACCATAATACGGTGTTAACGCTGCTTGCCGACTTGCGTTATCGGGTATTCGGCCATTTAACACGCTTCGACGACGCTCGCTTGCAGGGTGAGCGTGCCAGCGACTGGCTGAGCCGTTTAACGGCTGATATCGACACCCTGGATAATTTTTATCTGCGACTCTTGGTGCCACCATTGGTGGCGCTGCTTGGTGTATTGGCTGTGTCGCTTTTTGTGGCTATTTGGTTACCCAGCATTGCCGTGCTGATGGCGGTGACGCTGGGCTTGCTCTGGCTGGTAGCGACCTTGTTAGCGGCTGCCTGGGGATTTTCGCAAAGCTATCAGCAGGTGGTTGACCAGCAGTCGTTGCGCCGCCTAGTGGTCGACCAAGTACAGGCCTCGGCTGAGTTGATGAGCTATCAAACGACCCAGTGGCACCGGACGATGATCGCGACTCAAGAGCAGCAAGCGTTCGGCAATCAGCGCCGCTTGGGGCGTAAAGCGGCGCTAATAAACTGCCTGGTGAGTGTCATAAGCGGATTAATGGTAGTGGCAGTTATGTGGTTCGCTAGCCTGGTATTTAGCCAGCAGCTGGTCACGGGCCCTGTTTTGGTGATGGTTGCATTGATAGTGCTGGGGGTGAATGAGGCGTTTATCGCACTACCTGCTAGCTTTATCAAGCTGGGCGCTAGCTATGCAGCGGTGCGTCGGTTAAATGCGCTAACCAGCGATTCATCGTCGGCTGCCCCTGTTGTTACGCTACCTGAAGATGTTGATCTCAGCGTTCAGGTTAATCAGCTCTCTCTGCGCTATGCGCAAACATTAGAGCCCGCGCTAAGGTGTATTAATTTTCAACTACCCGCTGGAAAGCGAGCGGTGATTACCGGCAATTCTGGTGCCGGAAAATCGTCTTTAGCCAGTGTGTTGATGGGACGCTTACAAGCAACTCAGGGTGAGGCGATGGTGGGTGGCGTGCCAGTGTGGCAGCTCTCGGTCGAAAGCCGTGCTAATCACTTTGCTATGCTCACTCAGCAGGTGGATCTGTTTGATGCCTCTATTGCTGAGAACCTGCGTATTGCCAACCCCACCGCAAGCGATGAAAACCTCTGGGAGGTATTGAAGGCCGTTGCCTTGGATGGTTGGGTTGAGCAACTGCCGAAAGGCTTAGCCACGTCGGTGGGCGAAAAAGGCCAGCAGCTATCGGGTGGTCAAGGTCGGCGTTTGGCATTAGCACGGCTAATGCTTTGCAGTCCTCAAGTGGTGATTCTTGACGAGCCATTTGCAGGCGTTGATGCGGTGACGGCAAACCACCTTGCGGCTTCCCTGGATCAATGGCTGCTTAATCGAACGGTTATATTCTTTGTCCATCAAGTTGGTTCACTGAACCCATTGCCTGGGGTCGAGTACCACTGGCATTTAGATGCCGGTAGACTTAGCCAGTTCGCACTTAAAGAATCGGTAATGAGCGATATTGATTAATTGATAAGAGATAGCCAGGAGCCCTCCATGCACGAATTTTTACGCAATCTTCCTAAAGTAGAGCTCCATTTGCATATCGAAGGCTCGCTGGAACCAGAGCTAATGTTTGCACTAGCACAGCGTAATGGGATTGAGCTGCCCTATACGACAGTTCAAGAAGCCAAAGATGCTTACCACTTCAATGATCTGCAGGGGTTCCTGAATCTCTATTTTCAGGGCATGAGCGTGCTGCGTAACGAGGAAGATTTTTACGACCTGGCGATGGATTATTTCAAGCGCGCGCGGGAGGAGGGTGTTGTGCATATCGACATGCACTTTGACCCCCAGGCGCACCTACAGCGTGGTGTGCCGCTTGAAGTGGTAATGGCTGGGCTATTAAAAGCTAAGCAGGAGGCAGAGGATAACCTCGACCTCTCTATCGGCATGATTATGGCTTTTCTCCGCGACCGTCCCGCAGAGGAGGCGTTGCATGTACTTGAGCAAGCCGCTCCCTATTGGAAAATGCTAGATGCCATCGGTCTGGATAGCGCTGAACAAAACAACCCACCGGTAAAATTTGTTGAGGTGTTTAAGCGCGCTAAGCAGCTTGGGCTTGTGCGCGTGGCCCATGCCGGGGAGGAAGGCCCCGCAGACTATATTAAAGAAGCCCTGGATATCCTTGATGTTCAGCGCATTGATCACGGGGTGCGCTGTTTAGAAAGTGATGTGCTAGTTGAGCGTTTGCGCAGTGAACAGATTGTTCTAACGGTTTGCCCACTTTCAAACGTCAGCTTAAAGGTAGTAGAGGATTTGCGTGATCATCCGCTGCCCAAGCTTTTGGCTGAAGGGCTCAAAGTAACCATTAGTTCGGATGACCCCGCCTATTTTGGTGGCGGTATGTTGACCAATCACATTGCTTGCGCCGATGCGTTTGACTGGGATGAGGCGGTTTTTCGTCAGATAACCCGCAACGCCATTGAGGAAGCCTTTACTAGCCCAGGCCGACGCGAAGAACTTCTCGCTCGTTTAGCTGGGGTATAGCATTACAGCGCCTAGTCACACAGACTAGGCGCTGTTTTAATCAGATGCAGTGCTAGGTTTTTACTCATAAATATTCAAATCGCTGTTGACCCTGGCGGTGAATCGGGTAGTATACGCACACGTCAACGGGGCACGGCCTCATCGACTAGCTCTTTAACAATTTGATCAGGTAATTCATGTGGGCGCTTGCTGATGTTGGTGACAAATCACCAAATATCAAGGCAAGCGACTCAAGCAATTAAGGTTTTAAAGGATTCGTCCTTTGATATCTGTTTTGAATGAATTCGTTTGAACCTTGAGCCAAGTTTGATCCGCTTTTGTTGCCTTCGGGTGACATGTAAGGATCACATAGATCTTAAACTGAAGAGTTTGATCATGGCTCAGATTGAACGCTGGCGGCAGGCCTAACACATGCAAGTCGAGCGGTAACAGGGGTAGCTTGCTACCCGCTGACGAGCGGCGGACGGGTGAGTAATGCATAGGAATCTGCCCGATAGTGGGGGATAACCTGGGGAAACCCAGGCTAATACCGCATACGTCCTACGGGAGAAAGGGGGCTTCGGCTCCCGCTATTGGATGAGCCTATGTCGGATTAGCTAGTTGGTAAGGTAATGGCTTACCAAGGCAACGATCCGTAGCTGGTCTGAGAGGATGATCAGCCACATCGGGACTGAGACACGGCCCGAACTCCTACGGGAGGCAGCAGTGGGGAATATTGGACAATGGGGGCAACCCTGATCCAGCCATGCCGCGTGTGTGAAGAAGGCCCTCGGGTTGTAAAGCACTTTCAGCGAGGAAGAACGCCTATCGGTTAATACCCGGTAGGAAAGACATCACTCGCAGAAGAAGCACCGGCTAACTCCGTGCCAGCAGCCGCGGTAATACGGAGGGTGCAAGCGTTAATCGGAATTACTGGGCGTAAAGCGCGCGTAGGTGGCTTGATAAGCCGGTTGTGAAAGCCCCGGGCTCAACCTGGGAACGGCATCCGGAACTGTCAGGCTAGAGTGCAGGAGAGGAAGGTAGAATTCCCGGTGTAGCGGTGAAATGCGTAGAGATCGGGAGGAATACCAGTGGCGAAGGCGGCCTTCTGGACTGACACTGACACTGAGGTGCGAAAGCGTGGGTAGCAAACAGGATTAGATACCCTGGTAGTCCACGCCGTAAACGATGTCGACCAGCCGTTGGGTGCCTAGAGCACTTTGTGGCGAAGTTAACGCGATAAGTCGACCGCCTGGGGAGTACGGCCGCAAGGTTAAAACTCAAATGAATTGACGGGGGCCCGCACAAGCGGTGGAGCATGTGGTTTAATTCGATGCAACGCGAAGAACCTTACCTACCCTTGACATCTACAGAAGCCGGAAGAGATTCTGGTGTGCCTTCGGGAACTGTAAGACAGGTGCTGCATGGCTGTCGTCAGCTCGTGTTGTGAAATGTTGGGTTAAGTCCCGTAACGAGCGCAACCCTTGTCCTTATTTGCCAGCGAGTAATGTCGGGAACTCTAAGGAGACTGCCGGTGACAAACCGGAGGAAGGTGGGGACGACGTCAAGTCATCATGGCCCTTACGGGTAGGGCTACACACGTGCTACAATGGCCGGTACAAAGGGCTGCGAGCTCGCGAGAGTCAGCGAATCCCTTAAAGCCGGTCTCAGTCCGGATCGGAGTCTGCAACTCGACTCCGTGAAGTCGGAATCGCTAGTAATCGTGAATCAGAATGTCACGGTGAATACGTTCCCGGGCCTTGTACACACCGCCCGTCACACCATGGGAGTGGACTGCACCAGAAGTGGTTAGCCTAACGCAAGAGGGCGATCACCACGGTGTGGTTCATGACTGGGGTGAAGTCGTAACAAGGTAGCCGTAGGGGAACCTGCGGCTGGATCACCTCCTTAAACGATGCGTCACAGTCGGTAAGCGTCCACAATGAATTACCTGATCAGATATAGAGCAAACGGTAAAAGCACGATCCCCTCTTGGGTCTGTAGCTCAGTTGGTTAGAGCGCACCCCCTGACCTTAAATGGAAAGCAGGGTGAGGTCGGCCAGCCGACGCGGTCGTAAGAGTAGTAAGTAAATGGGTCTGTAGCTCAGTTGGTTAGAGCGCACCCCTGATAAGGGTGAGGTCGGCAGTTCAAGTCTGCCCAGACCCACCAAATTCCTGTAATACTGCGTTAAAATGCTCCTCGTATAGCAGACTATACGTCGTCGCATTTTGCCTTGTCTTACAGAAATTTGCGTGAATTTAGTATTGGGGCCATAGCTCAGCTGGGAGAGCGCCTGCCTTGCACGCAGGAGGTCAGCGGTTCGATCCCGCTTGGCTCCACCATTACGTTACTACCCTGTTTAACCTTCAATACCGTTTGTGAATGTTTTGTGACCACTGATAAGTCACTGTGCTGTTGTTTTAGGTATCGCACACTGCTTTATCACTGTTCATTGAACAGCTGCTCTTTAACAATGTATATCATGCTGACAAGAACACTTCGTAAGAAGTGCTTCTTAAATTGTGATACGCGTCAGCGTATCCGGCAAAATGAAACGTGATCATTGCGAGATACCAGACTCCTTCGGGTTATAGGGTCAAGCAATGAAGCGCACACGGTGGATGCCTAGGCAGCCAGAGGCGATGAAAGACGTGGTAGCCTGCGATAAGGTTCGGTGAGGTGGCAACAATCTGTGACCCGGACATCTCTGAATGGGGAAACCCACTCATCATAAGATGAGTATCGTGCACTGAATACATAGGTGTACGAGGCGAACCAGGGGAACTGAAACATCTAAGTACCCTGAGGAAAAGAAATCAACCGAGATTCCCCTAGTAGCGGCGAGCGAACGGGGACCAGCCCTTAAGCATGAGACTGATTAGGCGAACACGCTGGGAAGCGTGGCCGTAGCGGGTGATAGCCCCGTAGTCGAAAATCTGATCATGTGAAATCGAGTAGGTCGGGGCACGAGAAACCTTGACTGAAGACGGGGGGACCATCCTCCAAGGCTAAATACTCCTGGCTGACCGATAGTGAACCAGTACCGTGAGGGAAAGGCGAAAAGAACCCCGGAGAGGGGAGTGAAATAGATCCTGAAACCGTGTGCGTACAAGCAGTAGGAGCAGACTTGTTCTGTGACTGCGTACCTTTTGTATAATGGGTCAGCGACTTATATTCAGTGGCGAGGTTAACCGTATAGGGGAGCCGTAGGGAAACCGAGTCTTAACTGGGCGACACAGTCGCTGGATATAGACCCGAAACCGAGCGATCTATCCATGAGCAGGGTGAAGATTGAGTAACATCAATTGGAGGCCCGAACCAGGATCTGTTGAAAAAGATTTGGATGACTTGTGGATCGGAGTGAAAGGCTAATCAAGCTCGGAGATAGCTGGTTCTCCTCGAAAGCTATTTAGGTAGCGCCTCACGTAGTACCGCCGGGGGTAGAGCACTGTTTCGGCTAGGGGGTCATCCCGACTTACCAACCCGAGGCAAACTCCGAATACCGGTGAGTAGAGCGTGGGAGACACACGGCGGGTGCTAACGTCCGTCGTGAAAAGGGAAACAACCCAGACCGTCAGCTAAGGTCCCGAAATCCTGGTTAAGTGGGAAACGATGTGGGAAGGCTCAGACAGCTAGGAGGTTGGCTTAGAAGCAGCCATCCTTTAAAGAAAGCGTAATAGCTCACTAGTCGAGTCGGCCTGCGCGGAAGATGTAACGGGGCTAAACCAGGTACCGAAGCTACGGGTGAGTTTCTATTTCGATAGGAATTCGCGGTAGAGGAGCGTCGTGTAAGCCAATGAAGGTGAATTGAGAAGTTCGCTGGAGGTATCACGAGTGCGAATGCTGACATGAGTAACGATAAAGGGAGTGAAAAACTCCCTCGCCGGAAGACCAAGGGTTTCTGTTCGACGCTAATCGGAGCAGAGTGAGTCGGCCCCTAAGGCGAGGCCGAAAGGCGTAGTCGATGGGAAACGGGTCAATATTCCCGTACCGGACATGGTTGCGATGGGGGGACGAAGAAGGCTAGGTGAGCCAGGCGTTGGTAGTCCTGGTGAAAGTGAGTAGGCCGAGACCTTAGGTAAATCCGGGGTCTTAAAGCCGAGACACGAGACGAACTGACCACGGTCAGGAAGTCACTGATGCCACGCTTCCAGGAAAAGCCTCTAAGCTTCAGATCATGTGCGACCGTACCCCAAACCGACACAGGTGGTCAGGGTGAGAATCCCAAGGCGCTTGAGAGAACTCGGGTGAAGGAACTAGGCAAAATGGTGCC
Organism: Vreelandella titanicae; assembly: GCF_014697095.1. Lineage (NCBI taxonomy): Bacteria > Pseudomonadati > Pseudomonadota > Gammaproteobacteria > Oceanospirillales > Halomonadaceae > Vreelandella > Vreelandella titanicae. Next base: position 3,479,701 of record NZ_CP059082.1, read on the forward strand.
GTAACTTCGGGAGAAGGCACGCCGGCGTAGGGTGAAGAGACTTGCTCTCCTAGCCCGAACCGGTCGAAGATACCAGGTGGCTGCAACTGTTTATTAAAAACACAGCACTCTGCTAACGCGCAAGCGGACGTATAGGGTGTGACGCCTGCCCGGTGCCGGAAGGTTAAATGATGGTGTTAGCCGCAAGGCGAAGCTCTTGATTGAAGCCCCGGTAAACGGCGGCCGTAACTATAACGGTCCTAAGGTAGCGAAATTCCTTGTCGGGTAAGTTCCGACCTGCACGAATGGCGTAATGATGGCCACGCTGTCTCCACCCGAGACTCAGTGAAATTGAAATCGCCGTGAAGATGCGGTGTACCCGCGGCTAGACGGAAAGACCCCGTGAACCTTTACTATAGCTTCACACTGGACGCTGATGTTGCCTGTGTAGGATAGCTGGGAGGCTTAGAACTCTGGACGCCAGTTCGGAGGGAGCCAACCTTGAAATACCAGCCTGGCATCATTGGCGTTCTCACTCAGGTCCGTTATCCGGATCGAGGACAGTGTGTGGTGGGTAGTTTGACTGGGGCGGTCTCCTCCTAAAGAGTAACGGAGGAGCACGAAGGTACCCTCAGCACGGTCGGACATCGTGCAATGAGTGCAAGAGCATAAGGGTGCTTGACTGCGAGACAGACACGTCGAGCAGGTGCGAAAGCAGGTTCTAGTGATCCGGTGGTTCTGTATGGAAGGGCCATCGCTCAACGGATAAAAGGTACTCCGGGGATAACAGGCTGATACCGCCCAAGAGTTCACATCGACGGCGGTGTTTGGCACCTCGATGTCGGCTCATCACATCCTGGGGCTGAAGTCGGTCCCAAGGGTATGGCTGTTCGCCATTTAAAGTGGTACGCGAGCTGGGTTTAGAACGTCGTGAGACAGTTCGGTCCCTATCTGCCGTGGGCGTTGGATGTTTGAGAAGGGCTGCTCCTAGTACGAGAGGACCGGAGTGGACGACCCTCTGGTGTTCCGGTTGTCACGCCAGTGGCATTGCCGGGTAGCTATGGTCGGACGGGATAACCGCTGAAAGCATCTAAGCGGGAAGCCCCCTTCAAGATGAGACATCCCTGAGGCCTAGAGCCTCCTGAAGGGCCCAGCGAGACCAGCTGGTTGATAGGCACGGTGTGGAAGCGCTGCAAGGCGTTGAGCTAACGTGTACTAATGGCCCGTGAGGCTTGACCCTATAACACCCAAGGGGTCTGGTCGCGATGATGACGTCAATGAAAACCGGATACGCAGCGTGTGGCCCAAGCGACATAACGCCAGGGCGACAGGCGATGAGACGCACACAATTAGCAAGCAACGCTAGAGTCAGCATGATGTACATTAACAGTTACGCCTGACGACCATAGCACGCGTGAACCACCTGATCCCTTGCCGAACTCAGAAGTGAAACCGCTTAGCGCCGATGGTAGTGTGGGGTCTCCCCATGCGAGAGTAGGTCATCGTCAGGCACTTATTATGAAAAATCCCCCAGGGCTGATGCCTTGGGGGATTTTTTTGCGTGTGGGGGAGGTTGTGAGGGGAAAATGGTGAGGTGTGAGGGGTAAAGGGTGGGCAGTAAAGGGTAAGTCGTGAATCGTGAGTAGGAAACGTTGGTGAATGGCTATCTCCCGAATATCCTGTTCCGCCTCACGCCTCACGCCTCACGCCTCACGCCTCACGCCTCACGCCTCACTTTTATACATCCCTTCGATGCTGGCACTGCCCGCCTGCCCAGGTTTCATAAATAGCGCGGTCGTCCGCCAGCATCATGAGTGCAAACAGCCGCTCACCAAGCGTGGTGCAGTGATTGATTCGTCGAGAGAGTAGCGATGTTGCCTGGGTGTCAATCACCACAAAGTCAGCCTCAAGGGTAGGCGCCAACTGACCGATGTGGCTATCCAACGAGAGAGCTTTTGCATTACCCATGGTTAAGCCATAAAAGCCCTGCCATGCGGTAAGGGGCTGTCCGCCTAGTTGACCCACTTGATAGGCCGCTTTAAGCGTTCCAAATCCTGATAAATCAGTGCCTGCGCCGATATCGCTGGCAAACGTATATGCCATGCCCGTCTGTTTGGCTGCTTCGCGGTCGAATAACCCGCTACCCAGAAAAAGATTGGAGCTGGGGCAAAAGGCAATATTGGCTCCTCGATCCGCCAAGCGTTTGCGCATGCCGTTATCGAGGTGAATACCATGAGCGAAGGTGCTGCGGGGCCCGACTAAGCCTGCCTCCTCATACACAGCCAAGTAGTCGCGGCTACCAGGAAAAAGTTCGGCTACCCAGTCTAACTCGCCACTGTTTTCAGCTAAGTGGGTCTGTAACCAAAGGCTAGGATCATTACGTAAGAGAGCGCCGGCAGCGTCCATTTGCGTCTTAGTTGAAGTCGGCGCAAAACGCGGTGTGACGCTATAGCCCAGGCGGTCATTGCCGTGCCAGTCTTCAATCAGTCGCTCGCTGTCAGCAATGCCAGATGCACCGTCCATCAGCGCCTCTGGCGCATTACGATCCATCAATACCTTACCCACCAGCATGCGCAGCTGGCGTTTTTGGCAGGCGGTGAAAAATGCATCTACGGAGCCGGGGTGGCTAGAGCCGAATACCTGGGCAGTGGTAGTGCCCGCACGTAGCATTTCATCCAAAAAAGCATTAGACAGCGCTTCAGCATGGACATGATTAGCAAAGCGACACTCTTCAGGAAAGGTGTAGTCGTTTAGCCAGTCAAGCAGTTGGCGGCCATAAGAAGCCATGATATCCAGCTGCACATAGTGCACATGGGTATCGATAAACCCCGGCATAATCAGCTTGTCACGATAATCAAGAACGTCAGCCCCTTTGGGTAGCAAAGGTGAGAGTTCGGTGAAATGGCCGACGGCATGAATATGCTGGCCTTTCAACCAGAGCAGTCCGTCGCCGTAATGCTCTAAGCTGCCCGGTTCAGGTGTATTGCCATCGCCAGGGTCACGGGCAAAACTAATCAATTCAGCACGAATGAACGTATCGGTAGAAGAAGTCATATCAACTCGGGGTCGTCGGAGAATCGGTCATTAGCGTTCGCACTGCCTGGGGGTCAAGGCCACGGTTTTCTTGCGAAGAGGGCGTGTCCGTTAGCCAAAGCAGTTCAGCCACCACCGTTAAAGCAATCGCATAGGGCGTTTTATTACTCAGCTTAGTGGCGTGGATGTGGCCGATAGGGCATCGCACCTGCGCAATTTGATCGGCGGAGTAACCATCGCGCTTAAGGCGTCCTTCAAAGCTTGCCCATTTGCTGTCAGAACCAATTAGCCCAATCGACGCGATGCCATCGCGCGCGATCAGCGCTTTGATCAGCGCATAGTCTTCGTCATGGTTGTGCGTCAATACCAGTGCGTGGCTATCAGCAGGTAAGGCGGCAACACTTTGCTGTGCATCTTGGAGTGAATAACAGCTAAGTCGCGGCTGCTGCTGATGGTACTGCTCGGCAAACGCATCGCTTCGGCTATCGTACCAGTGTAATTGCCAGGGAAGCGGCGCACTTAGCTTTACCAGTTGCTGCCCTACGTGCCCTGCACCAAAGATCGCTATGTGCGTTGTAGTGCCTGGAAAGGCTTCCAATAGGATATTAACGAACCCACCACAGCACTGGCCGCTTCGTCCGCCCAAAGAGAAGGCTTCCAAACTGAGGCCATAGCGTTTTTCTGTCAAACAAGCACGTGCAGCGGTAATGGTTTGCCACTCAAAGGTACCGCCACCTAGTGTATCGAAGATCGCATCGTTGGTGATCACCATGCGTGCGCCAGGCTCCCGGGGAGTGGAGCCTGCGCTGGTTACCTGAGTGGCTAATACATGCGGTATGCCGTCGCGCTGTAGGCGGTGTAACGCCGCATGCCAGCTTTCTGGGTTTTGACTAGAACTCACAGCACTTTCTTCCTGATAGCGTTGGCTGCCAGCATGACCCGCTCTGGTGTGGCCGGTGTATCTAAGTGAGGAGAGATGGCGTAACCAGTAAGGCTGGATAGCGCATCACGCAGCGCTGACCACACACTGATGCCGAGCATTAAAGGGGGCTCACCGACTGCTTTTGAACGGTAGAGACTGGCCATCGAATTGGGATGGCCTTCCATTAGCGCGACATTGAAGACGGGCGGTAGGTCGCCAAAGGTAGGGATTTTATAGGTCGCCGGGCCATCGCTGACAAGCACGCCTTTGTCGTTCCACTTAAGCTCTTCACTGGTCAACCAGCCCATTCCTTGAATAAAACCGCCCTCCACCTGACCAATATCAATGGCTGGGTTTAGTGAGTCTCCCACGTCGTGCAAGATATCGACACGATCGACCTGATACTCCCCACTCAAGGTATCCACGCTTACTTCTGCCACTGCCGCGCCAAATGCGTAGTAGTAGAAGGGCCGACCTTGACCAACTGAACGATCATAGTGAATAAGCGGTGTGGCGTAGAAGCCTTTTTCAGATAGCGATATGCGATTGAGGTAAGCTGTTTGCACCAACTCACCCCAAGGTATGCGGCGCTCGCTTTCGCCGAACCCGGCCACTAGCATGCCATCTTCCAGGCGCATCCCTTCGCGATCCAAGCCCTCTGAATAGTGCTCGGCGGCAAAATCAAATAGGCGTTCTCGCAGTTTACTGGCGGCATCCCGCGCGGCCATACCGTTTAAGTCAGCACCGCTAGAGGCAGCGGTAGGGGAGGTATTGGGGACTTTATCGGTTCGCGTAGCGGTAATGCGTACCTTCTCCAGATCCAGGCCCAGCTCCCGAGCCACTACCTGACAAATTTTAGTATGTAGCCCTTGGCCCATCTCGGTACCGCCGTGATTGATCATCACGCTGCCGTCAGTGTAAACATGCAGAAGAGCACCCGCCTGATTAAGGTGCTGGGCGGTAAACGAAATGCCAAATTTAACCGGGGTAAGTGCCAGTCCTTTTTTAATGATAGGGCTGGTGGCGTTGAAGTCACTGACCGCTTTGCGCCGTGTCCAGTAATCGCTGTCGCTTTCGAGGGTTTCAACGAGCGTATGCAGGAGTTGTCGCTGGTCGACCTGCTGGCCGTAATGGGTCACCTCGCGGCCATCGCGGTAGAAGTTGCGCTTACGTACGGTCAGTGGGTCTTCGCCAATCTGGCGGGCAATATCATCCATGGCCGCTTCGATAATCATCATTCCTTGGGGGCCACCGAAGCCCCGAAATGCGGTATTAGAGGCGGTATGGGTTTTTGCTCGATGACCGACTACCTGGGCGTCCCCCAGCGAGTAGGCGTTGTCGGCGTGGAACATAGCGCGATCAACGATAGCGTCGGAAAGATCCGGCGAGTAGCCGCAGTCACCGATCACCGTAATCTCACCACCCTGAATAACGCCCTCAGCATCAATGGCGAGTCGGTAGCGGTTATGGAAAGGGTGGCGTTTACCCGTGGCGCGCATATCTTCACTGCGCGGTAAGCGGAGTCGCACCGTCTTGCCTGTGCGGCGGGCAATAATCGCGGCGATACACGCCCAGGGGGAGGCCTGAGTCTCTTTGCCACCAAAGCCACCACCCATACGGCGCACTTCTACGGTCACAGCATGAAAAGGAATATCGAGCACCTCCGCCACCAGCTTCTGGGTTTCGCTGGGGTGCTGGTTGGAGGTATGGACGACAACGCCCTCATCCTCGGTGGGGTGAACCACGCAGGCCTGGCCTTCCAGATAGAAGTGCTCTTGGCCACCGACGAATAGCTCACCCTCAATCAGCTGTTCCGCTTGATCAAGCGCCTGCTGCCAATCACCACGGGTCTGCACATGAGTCGGGCGCACAAACTCCTCACGCTCCGTTGCGGCCACCGGATCTAAACTGGCAGGTTGCTCGTCTATGCTAATGGCGGCTAGCTTGACGGCACGACGTGCGGCCTGCAGCGACGTTGCGGCAACGGCGAAGAGGCATTGGCCTGCGTAGCTGATCGCTTGATCGACAAAAATGGGATCGCCCGGAAAGACCGGCCCGATATCGGTATGCCCTGGCACTTCATGAAAGGTAATCACATCGACTACCCCTGGTGCCTCTTTCACCTTGCTAAAATCAAGCTGCGTTAAGGTGCCGTGGGCGACGGGCGATAGGCCAAGCGCCACATGCAGGGCGTCTGCGGGGAGTACCAAGTCGTCAATATAAGCGGCCTTGCCGGTGACGTGCTTTTCAGCACTTTCGTGAAAACTTGCGCTTCCCGCCTGTCGCTGGCCATTACTGTCCACCGTATGGCGCGCTAAGGGGCCAGAGCCTTGGATGTGGTCGTGTAGTTCACGGCGGGCACGGCTACTATCGCCGTCCAGTTTAGTGAGCGTACGCATGGAGCATCACCTCGTGGTCGGGCGCTAAGAGAGAAAGATAGAGACGTTCAAGCAGGTTCTTGGCAGCTTGCCGGCGATAATGCTGACTGCCCCGCACATCACTCATGGGCTGGAAGTCGTCATCAAGTGCCTGCTGAGCGGCGCGAAAAGCTTCCACGCTGATGGTGCACCCTTCCAGCGCTGCTTCAGCAGCTTTCGCGCGTTTGGGAGTAGCGGCCATTCCCCCAAAAGCGATGCGTACATCGTGCAAGGTGCCTTGTTCAATGCGGTAGCTAAAGGCACTGAGTAGCGCAGAGATATCATCTTCGCGACGCTTGGATAACTTCCAAACGCGTAATTGACTGTCCTCAACCGGCTGCGGAATGAAAATCCGCGAAACGACTTCATCAGCCGCCAAAGCGGTCTTTTTGTAATCGAGGAAGAAATCCTCCAGCGCTAAGCAACGCTTGCCGTTTGTGCTGGCAAGTTCCACCTGAGCTCCCAAGGCAAGTAGCACGGGTGGCGTATCACCAATAGGTGAGGCATTGGCAATATTGCCACCCAGCGTTCCCCGATTACGAATTTGCTGGGAGCCAAGCCGGTGCAGCAGGTGAGCAAACGCAGGAAAGTGCTTTTCAAATAGCGGTTCGAGCTGGGTATAGGTAACCCCGGCGCCTATCCACCAGCCGGTTTGATGTCCATGGGTAGCCTCTTCAACTGTCAATAGCTCGGCAACCCGGGAAACGTCAATCAACTGATCAAGCGGCGCCAAGCGCTGAGTGATCTCCAACCAAAGATCAGTACCGCCTGCCACCAAGCGCGCCTGGGGAGTTGCGCGACGCAATTGCGTTAGCTCTTCCAAAGACGCTGGCTGAGCAAAAAATGGCGCAGTTCCTGCCGAATCGGCGGTCTGAGTGTCGCTTTCTGGCGCTGGCAGCGTCGCGTCGAACCACTGAGGGCGCTCATAGGGCGTATCATTCATACGCAGCGCCGCATCTCGAATAGGGCGATAGCCGGTGCAGCGGCACAAATTACCGCCCAGAGCGGCTTCTAGGCGTTCAGGTGATAGTTCTTGTAAAAGGGGAGTAGGGCGTTGAGTAAGATCGCTATGCAAGGTGAAAAGCGACATAACGATACCTGGCGTACAAAAACCACACTGACTGCCATGGCATTCGATCATCGCTTCCTGGGCTGGGTGTAGGAGACCTTTTTCCGATAACCCTTCAACGGTGACCAAGTGCCTGCCCTGTAGCTGGTGAGCGGGCGTAATACAGGCGTTAGCGCTGGTAAACTTTTGGCTACCAGCCGTTGACTCGCCAATCGCCACGGTGCAGGCGCCACAGTCACCGGAAGCGCAGCCCTCTTTGGTGCCCGTTAGGGCCAAATGCTCGCGCAGTAGCGTTAAAATACTGGCGTCGGGTGAAACGTTACACCGCTGAGGGGTACCATTGAGCAGGAACGTCATCGTTGCCATGCCGAACTCCACTGTTATTGTATAGACCGGAATTTTTTGACCGATCGGTCAATATAGGTTGAGCTTGGGACAAAACGCCCTACCTTGCAAGTATTTGCTCACTGCACAGGAGTGGGGCAAGCTGGTGTGAAATGCTAACTTTTGGGGCAGCCCAGTCTATCTTCTCACCCAGCTAAGCATTCATGTGTAACTAAACATTCAAGCTAACAATCACTCACGCTATTGGGGAATACTGTTAATGACCGCCGTCTCTGCCACTCATGAAAGCCCTAGCCGGGAAAGAATAGAAACAAGTATTCTGGTGGCCGCTGAGGAGGTGTTCTCTCAGCACGGCTACCGCGGGGCGAGCTTGCAAATGATCGCTGATCGAGTCGGTCTCCCCAAAGCCAATATTTTGTACTACATGGGCAGTAAGCAAGCGCTTTATGTGCGACTGCTTAACCGCATGATGCGCCGCTGGAACGAAGTGCTTGAAGACATTACTCCTGATAGTGATCCCGCGACGGTACTCAGTGACTTTATTCGCACTAAAATGGTGCTGGGGCAGCGCTATCCCGAAGGCTCAAAACTTTTTGCGGCGGAAATTTTAGCCGGTGCTCCCTTCTTAAGTGATTATCTGGGCGGTGAGTTACGCGATTGGGTCTCCTCTCGTGCCGCGATCATTCGCCAGTGGTCAGCCCAGGGAAAAATGGATGCTGTCGATCCGCGCTGGCTTATTTTCCTGATTTGGTCTGCCACCCAGCACTACACTGAATATAGTGCCCAGGTCAGCGGTATTCTAGGCCGCGATGCGTTAACCGAGGATGACCTTGAATCCATCTCCAGCTTTCTTGAGCACGTTATTCTAAAAGGCTGCGGCGTTACTTCACCCGCGCCCAATAATTCTGCACCTAAAAGCAGTGCAGACGCTCACAGTGTGGAAAAGTGACCTTCACATGAGCGCTTTGCCTATTGATCAGTATCTTGATCCGCTTAAAACCATCTTGACTACCCATAATCGGCTGATGCTGATTGCCCAGCCGGGGGCGGGTAAAACCACCCGCGTGCCGCTCTGTTTACTTGAAGAAGAGTGGGTCAAAGGGCAAAAACTACTGTTACTTGAGCCTCGTCGTGTAGCTGCGCGTTTGGCAGCCAGCTTTATGGCCCGGCAATTGGGTGAAGACGTTGGCCAAACGGTGGGGTATCGCATGCGCGGTGATAGCTGTGTGAGCGCGCAAACCCGCTTGGAAGTAGTGACCCAGGGCGTACTCACTCGCATGCTGCAAGATGACCCGCTGTTAGAAGGCGTTGCCGGGATCATTTTTGATGAGTTCCATGAACGCAGTTTAGAAGCTGATGTGGGATTGGCGCTAACGCTGGATGTGCAGACCAGTATTCGCGATGATTTGCGCCTACTGGTGATGTCTGCAACCTTGGATGTCGAAGCGCTCAAGCGGGTGTTGGGCGAGCAAGTACCTGTTATTGAGTGCCATGGGCGTCAGTATCCTGTGGCGACGGCTTATCGTCCTTCCCTGAGTGGTGAGGAGAGCATTAGCCACGCACTTCGGGTGGTTGAGGAAGCGCTATCACTGCCTGGTACTCAAGGCATACTGGTAATCTTGCCCGGTGTCGCCGAAATTAATCGCTTGGTTCAGGCGCTGGAAAAAAAGCTGCCCCATCTGGCGATTCGGCCGCTGCACGGCAGAATGAGCATTGCTGAACAGCAGGCAGCCTTGGCGGCGAATACATCGAAACAGCGCATTATCGTCTCCACCGCCATCACCGAATCGAGCATTACCGTGGATGGTGTGAATGTGGTGATTGACGGTGGCCTGGAGCGGGTGCCACTTTTTCAGCCGCGTACCGGGCTAACCCGTTTAACGACCCGGCGGATCAATCGCGCCAGTGCCGATCAGCGTCGGGGGCGTGCAGGGCGTCAGCGGGAAGGCAGTTGTTTTCGGCTCTGGGCCCAGGAGCAGCCGTTGGCGCCTTATGGTGAGCCTGAAATTCAGCAAGCGGATCTCTCATCACTAGTGCTCGAACTGGCGTGCTGGGGCGTCGCATCACCCCAAGCGCTAAGCTGGGTAACATCGCCGCCGGAGGGTGCCTGGCGCAGTGGCCAATCGCTGCTCGAGCAATTAGGCGTGTTAGATCACGAGCACAGGCTTACCCCTCTAGGTAGCCGCTGTGCCAAGTGGCCAGTTGAACCGAGAATTGCCGTGATGCTAGAGCGGGCTTCAGACTTCAATGCTATGTCTCTAGCCTGTGGGGTAGCGGCGCTCCTTGAAGAGCGCGACAGCAACGAGCGATCCCTGCACGATGCGTTAGCACTGCGTCTGCGTCAGCCTAAACGCTTCCCCAGTTGGCAGCGTGAAGCACTTAGGCTGGCTAAACGAGCAGGAGTGGCGCTTAATGACGCCGTGCTAGTGCCGCTTGGGCCACTCTTAGCGCTGGCGTACCCTGAGCGCCTTGGCCAGTCAATTGAGCCGGGTAAGTTTCGGCTTGCCAATGGCAAAACCGCTACGCTGCCGTTAAACGATACGTTGGCGCATCAAGCCTACGTTGTTGCTGTCGCATTAAATAGTGCGGCTGGTGATCAGGCGCGGATCATTTCAGGCGAACCGCTATCACTTGAGTCGCTGCTTTCGCTATATCCTGATATTCGCCAATGGCAGCCACGAGTGGCGTGGTCGCAAGAACAGGGCCGTTTAATCGGTGAAGAGGTACAAGCACACGGCAGCCTCGTCATTGCCAAACGACCTTTAGCACACTTACCCGAGGAGGCGGTGAAAGGGGCGCTATTGAATGCACTACGCCAGCGGCCCGAGCAGTTATTTGGCGATAATTTACAGCAGTTGCGCGGGCGAATGGCGCTACTTCGCAAGTACCAGGGGGACGAGTGGCCCGACTGGTCCGAGCCAACGCTATTAGCCTCATTAGAGAGCTGGCTAGCCCCTTACCTAATCGGTATTAAACGGTTGAGCCAAATTGAGAAATTGCCGCTAGAGCGCTATTTGCTCAATTCACTGAGCTGGGAAGCACAACGTGAATTTGCGCAGTTAGTCCCATTAGCGCTTGAGGTTCCTAGCGGCAAGCAGGTTGGCTTAGACTACCTGCCGTGTCTCTCCCAGCGGCCGCCTGTGTTAGCGTTGAAACTGCAAGAGGCCTTTGGCTGGCGGGTAACGCCCACCGTTGTCGATGGTGCCGTTGCCGTAATGATTCACCTGCTTTCTCCCGCGCGTCGGCCGTTGCAAGTCACCCAGGACTTGGTTAGCTTTTGGCAGAAGGGTTATCCTGAAGTACGCAAAGAGATGCGCGGTCGCTATCCAAAGCATCCCTGGCCTGAAGACCCACTGACAGCACCCGCCACTGCGCATACCAAGCGAAAGGCGTGACCGGTTTCGCTGCTTCGACTCCGATAATTACTCGCTGCGCTTTTCCGGGATTTCATCGGGAATGCGATAGCGCACGCCATCTACGCGTTCTTCCTCATAGCGTTGATTCTCTTCTTCAGGCACTACGCCGATGACGGTTTCCTTAGACCCATCCGGCCAAGTGTAAGTCGTGCAGCCTGCCAGCAGCAGTGGAATGATCAAAAACAGTGTGATGGGTAAGGCGAGGTGGCGCTTGAGCATAAGGCACTCCATTGGGTGGCGCTGATCCTGAGAATTGGCTGAGTATCTCACATTGAGAAACTATAAGTGGTCATTTACGTGGCTGTAAATGCTTATGTAGGTCTATGATAATAGTGGCTAACCCTTCAGCCTTAGACTGATACGAGAGCCAAAGAAAACCGGAGGTGGTATGTGGTCTGTAGTCAAGTCAGTGTTAGCAGCCCTACTAGGCGTTCAAAGTAATCAAAAGCGGGAAGAGGACTTTAGCAGTGGCAGGCCCGCAGCCTACCTCGTTACGGGGGTGGTGATCACGCTACTGTTCGTTTTGATGCTTGTTTTTTTGGCCATGTTTGCGGCCCGCTGAAAAGCGTTGATAGCGTTAAATAAGCAAAGCGTGACGAATCGCACATATTTTCTATACTGCTAATATCTAATTTCATCCTACCCTAATCTAACGATAAGAAATAACAACAATAAAACTGGAGGTCTCTATGCGTTCACGGTGGTGGCTAATGGCCGTATCCCTTGCTGCAAGTGGATCGCAGGCTCAAACGAACGGTTGGAACATGCCTGTCGGCGTTACCGATGTGAGTAGCGATATTTACGGCCTGCACATGACCATATTCTGGATATGTGTCGTGATTGGATTGGTGGTATTTGGGGCAATGTTCTACTCCCTGTTTCGCTATCGCCATTCCAAAGGTGCAAAGGCCGCCCACTTTCATGAGCACACTAGTGTGGAAGTGTTATGGACAGCTATCCCTATCTTGATCCTGGTAGGTATGGCGGTGCCCGCCACCGCAACTTTAAAAAACATGTATGACTCATCAGACGCCGAGTTGGATGTAATGATTACCGGCCAGCAGTGGCGTTGGCGCTATGAATACCTGGGGGAAGATGTGGCATTCACCTCCAATATGAGTACGCCGAGAACGCAAATCAGCGGAGAAGAAACTCGCGGAGAGCACTACCTATTAGAGGTTGATGAGCCGCTGGTGCTGCCGATAAATCGTAAAGTGCGCTTTCTAATGACCTCAGATGACGTTATTCACTCTTGGTGGGTGCCGGATTTAGCGGTTAAGCAGGATACGATTCCCGGCTTTATCAATGAGAATTGGGTGAAGATCAACGAGCCGGGTATTTACCGCGGGCAGTGCGCTGAGCTGTGCGGTATCGACCACGGCTTTATGCCTGTGGTGGTGCACGCTGTGGAGGAGGAGGAGTTTGATGGCTGGCTAGCTGAGCGCAAAGAGGCTGCTGAGCAGGAAGCCATGGGGGTTGACCGTGAATGGGCAATGGATGAGCTAGTTGAGCGCGGCGAATCAGTGTATCAATCGATCTGCTCCTCTTGTCATCAGGCCGAAGGCCAAGGTTCTCCACCCGCCTTTCCCGCGTTGGCAAATAACGAACAGCTCATCAATGATGTGGATTGGCATCTAGATAGGGTCGTCAACGGTGTATCGGGTGCTGCTATGCCTGCTTTCCGTAGCACCTTAAACCCTGTTGAGATAGCGGCTGTGGTCACCTATACGCGTAACGCCTGGGGTAATGATACGGGTGATGTCGTGCAGCCCTCTGCAGTAGCTGAGTTAATTGCCCAGTGATGTTGGTTTGCCACTCAATTAGACAACAATATTTCGGAGAGACACATGGCGCCCAAACTACCTCCTCAGCCACCGCTGCAACATAGCACCACGGCCGTCGCCGATGGGCAGTCCCATGGTCATGCTGCGCCGCCGAAAGGCATTTTTCGCTGGCTACTGACCACCAATCATAAAGAGATTGGCTCCCTTTATTTGATTTTTTCGCTGACGATGTTTTTCATCGGGGGGATATTCGCCCTCGTGGTTAGGGCGGAACTTTTCCAGCCCGGCCTGCAGCTGGTCGAGCCTGAATTTTTCAACCAGATGACCACCATGCATGGCTTGATCATGGTGTTTGGTGCGGTAATGCCTGCTTTTACCGGTTTAGCCAACTGGATGATACCGCTACAGATTGGCGCGCCAGATATGGCGTTACCTCGGTTGAATAACTTCAGTTTTTGGCTTCTTCCTGTTTCATTCACACTGCTACTTTCAACGCTACTAATGCCCGGCGGCGGCCCTAATTTTGGTTGGACGTTTTATGCACCGCTGTCGACGAATTTTGCTCCACCTTCGACAACTTTCTTTATTCTTGCGCTACATATTGCCGGTATTAGTTCTATTCTCGGTGCCATCAACATCATCGCGACCATTTTAAATATGCGTGCGCCGGGTATGCGTTTAATGGATATGCCGCTATTCGTATGGACATGGCTGATTACCGCTTTCCTATTAATTGCGGTAATGCCGGTGCTAGCGGGTGTCATCACGATGATGTTGATGGATATCAACTTTGGCACCAGCTTCTTTGATGCGGCAGGTGGTGGGGATCCGGTGTTGTTCCAGCATCTATTCTGGTTCTTTGGGCATCCCGAAGTATACATTATGATTCTGCCAGCTTTTGGTATTGTCTCAGCGATTATCCCCACCTTCGCGCGTAAGCCTTTGTTTGGTTACGCTTCCATGGTGTACGCCACTGCGGCCATTGCACTGCTGTCATTTTTAGTCTGGGCCCACCATATGTTTATAGTGGGTCTACCTTTGGTGGCAGAGTTGTTCTTTATGTATTCCACCATGCTGATCGCCGTGCCAACCGGCGTGAAGGTATTTAACTGGGTAACCACGCTGTTTCGCGGCTCGATTAGTTTTGAATCGCCGATGCTGTTTGCTCTGGCTTTCGTGGTGCTGTTTACCATTGGTGGTTTTTCAGGGCTTATGCTGGCGATTGCACCGGCGGATTTTCAGTATCACGATACCTACTTCGTCGTTGCCCACTTTCACTATGTGCTAGTCCCGGGGGCAATCTTTGCGATTATGGCGGGGGTCTATTACTGGCTGCCTAAATGGACCGGGCATTACCCCAATGAGAAGCTGGCCCAGTGGCACTTCTGGTTCTCGATTATTGGTGTCAATCTAACCTTCTTCCCCATGCACTTCGCAGGCTTGGCGGGAATGCCGCGGCGGATCCCTGACTACGCCCTTCAGTTTGCGGACTTTAATTTACTCTCAAGCATCGGTGCCTTCTTCTTTGGCGCATCTCAACTGCTCTTTGTATTGGGCGTCATACTGTGCGTGCGCGGTGGCAAAAAAGCGCCAGCAAAAGCCTGGGAGGGGGCCGAGGATTTAGAATGGACGGTGCCTAGTCCAGCACCACTGCATACGTTTGAAACGCCGCCAGTGTTTCATCGTACGTCCCACTAGCAATGACATAAAGCACATGGGTCACTGGCCTAAGAGGTGTTATGGATAGCCAAGAGCAGGCAAGGGTAGGTGTGCGCCGCACGGTTATTAGAACAATCGCCGTATTGATAGGCATGTTTGGCTTTGCCTTTGCACTAGTGCCGCTTTATGACGTTTTTTGTAGCATTACTGGTATTAACGGCAAGGTGGACGCCACTGCGAAGAGCGTCGTGCACGAAGAAGTCGATGAGTCGCGCTATATAAATGTGCAATTTATCACCCGCGGCAGCCCCGGCCTGCCGTGGCAAATGAGCGTTGAAATGCGCCAGATGAGTGTGCACCCCGGGCAAATGGCGGAAGTCGATTTTACCTTCACCAATAATAGCAGTAGCGAAAGCTGGGGGAGAGCAGTGCCCAGTGTGTCTCCCTCTACTGCCACGACGCATCTACGTAAAATCAGCTGTTTCTGCTTTCAGGAGCAGCAGTTGCAGGGTAATGAGCGGTTAACCATACCGTTGGTATTCCAGCTAGCGCGTGATCTGCCCGACGATATTAATACTATTACGCTGGTGTATACCCTCTACCCGATAGAGCATGTGATTCAAAATGCTGCATTGGATAATACGCTTAAGAGCAGCGCTAACAACGAGCTTATAAACGACCCTATAAACAATCTCAGTAACACGCCTAAAAACAATAAAGCGGCGGGAGAAGCGATATGAGCAGTGGTAGCTATTATGTTCCGGCGAGTAGCCGATGGCCTGTTCTCGGCTCGGTTGCCCTAGGCGCCATGATGGTCGGCACGGGCATTAAACTCGTTTATGACACCGGGTTACCGCTGGTGTTAATCGGTGTGGTAGGCATTCTTGCGGTGATGGGGCTCTGGTTCCGTGACGTCATTAGTGAGTCTCGGGGAGGGCTTTATGATGAGCAGATGGATCGCTCATTTCGTTGGGGGATGGGCTGGTTCATTTTTTCGGAAGTAATGTTTTTTGCCGCCTTTTTTGGCGCGCTGTTTTACGTACGCATGTTTGCTATTCCATGGTTAGGGGGAGAGGGGGCAAAAGGTGTTTCCGCATTACTATGGCCTGACTTTGTCGCCACTTGGCCGTTGTTGAATCCACCGGACTCATCCATTGCCGGCCCTGAACAAGTCTTTAGCCCGTGGCAACTGCCTCTCGTCAACACGCTGATTTTGATAACTTCCAGCATCACGCTCACCGTTGCTCACGAAGCTTTAAAAGTGGGTGACCGGAAGACTTGCCGCAACTGGCTAACGGGAACGGTGCTATTGGGTTGCTGCTTTATCATGATCCAGGGTGTCGAATACTACGAGGCCTACGCCCATTATGGCATTACCTTGGAAGCCGGAATTTTCGGGGCAACATTCTTTATTTTGACCGGCTTTCATGGTGTGCACGTGATTATCGGCACGCTGATTTTAGCCACCATGCTGGTACGCATTATCAAGGGCCACTTTGGCGACGAAAACCATTTTGGTTTTGAAGCCTCTTGCTGGTACTGGCACTTTGTTGATGTGGTGTGGGTTGGGCTGTTTATTTTTGTCTACGTCTTATAACCGCATTAGCCTAACTGGCCCGACCAATAGCCGAAAATAATGAGGGCCATGAGCAGACAGGCTAATCCAATTCTCCATTTGAGAGAGAGTAGTAGGCGGCGGGAAGAGACGTTATCTCTAATCAGGAAAATGGCGCCTACGGCCAAGCTGATAACCATCGCAATAAACACGGCGGCAATGAGTAGTTGTAACCACATGATGAATCCCTCTCGGCAATGGCGTTTTTATAGTTGGTATCTGTTTTGGAGTTTGCTGGTGGCGTTAGGTATTAGTTTAGGACTATGGCAGTGGGAACGGGCAGATGACAAGCGGTTGGCCATCGCCGTTCGCGATGCAGCCCCTACCTTAGTGCAGCCTACCGAGCAGCCAGCGCAAGGCGCCCAGGTAACGTTGCGTGGGCAGTATTTGGCGGAGCAAACGCTCTATTTGGATAATCGCGTTGTAGACGGAAGAGTGGGGGTGGCCGTACTAACCCCGCTGCGTGATAGTTTCGGGCAGCTTTGGCTGGTACAGCGTGGCTTTTTAGCCACCGGGCCGCGTCGCGAAACGCCGCAGACAACCACACCCAGCGGTACGGTCGAAGTGATTGGCGAGTGGCAGGAGGTACAGTCTGGCGGGCCGCTATATGGGGAAAATAGAGAAGGGGCAAGGCTGCAGCAGCTTAGCCTTGAACCCTGGCACGCTTCGCTAGGCGCGTTTAGTTACCCAGGCTGGTTGCACGCCAGCGAAGGCGATGGGGTCTTAATCCCATGGTGGGAAGCCAATGTGATGCCGCCCAGTCGGCATATGGGCTATGCCTTTCAATGGTGGGGGCTGGCACTGGCGGCCTTGATGGTGATGTTTATTGGCGGATATAAACTGCGTCGCGATGGCGCTGATAAAAAAGCTTTAGTTAATAAAAATAAACAGAGGTGAAAAGTATGCAGGACGCCAGACATATTCGCCGTCAGCGGCTCAAGTTAATCCTTATTTTTGTCGTTTTTGCGGCGCCCATGGTCGCTGCTTGGGGAATGGTCGAGTTACGCATCGGTATTCCCGATCGCCATACTGCTCACGGAAATGTGGAGCTGGAATTGCCCATGCTTGACGAGTGGCCTTTAACAATAGCTGCGGTCAATAGCCAAGAGGAGTGGGTCTTGGCCTTTGACTGCTCTCAGCAGTGTGAGCAGCGTAAGGATGAGTTTTGGCGTTTACACCGTGCTTTAGGGCGCGAAGCGCCGAGGTTAACTCGCTTACGGATTGGTGGGGATCCCAAATCGCTGCCAGGAGAAATGACCAGCGAATGGCAGCACTTACCTCCGTGGCGTCAAGCCAACTCGGCTTGGCTGCTTGATCCAATGGGGCGACCAGCACTGGCCTTTGAGGCCAACGTAGCCACTGAGGATGTGCTCGAGGATATCCAGCATCTACTTAAAGTGAATCCTCAATAAAGCGCGCTAGCCTCTGCTGTTAAGGAAACGCCATGCACGATTCATTTGAGCGCCGCTTGCGCTGGTTAGTGCGATTAACGCTGGTAGGTACTCTATTTACTGCCGTAGTGATGCTGGTAGGCGCCTGGACGCGTTTAGTCGATGCTGGTTTAGGCTGCCCTGACTGGCCGGGTTGCTACGGCAAGCTATTAGTTCCTGATAATGATCTTGCCACGCTTCATCATCCCGATGTCCCGTTGGAGCCCTTTAAAGCGTGGGTAGAAATGGTACATCGCTATATCGCGACGCTGCTGGGATTGGTGATCGTTAGCGTTGTAGCCTTGGGCTGGCCGTTGCGTCATCGTCGCGATTACCCATGGCACCTAAGCTTGATGCTGCTGGTGGTTATTTTGCTCCAGGGCGCCTTTGGTGCCTTCACCGTTACGCTCAAGTTATGGCCTCAAGTCGTTACCCTTCACCTCCTGGGCGGGTTGAGTGTGCTGCTGCTGCTCTTTTGGCTGCATCTTCGCTTACGCCTCGCTGTGGCGCCCAAGCCAACAAGTGAGCCTCGGCGAGTGAATGCGTGGTGGGGTATTGCGGCATGTTTGCTGGTAGTGCAATTGGCTCTAGGTGGGTGGGTGTCCAGCAATTATGCCGGTATTGCCTGCCAAGGTTTTCCTACTTGTAATGGCCAGTGGATGCCCGCGATGGATATCAGCGAGGGCTTCCATCTTACCCAGACCGTGGGGCCCAATTACCTACATGGGCATTTACATGCCGATGCACGTACCGCGATTCAAGTGGTACATCGCCTGGGGGCATTGTTGCTTGGTGTCGGGCTAATAGTGCTCTGGTGGCGTTATCGACAGTGGCAGAGTGTGGTAAGGCCGCTAGCGATTGTCGTCGGTTTGTATGTGCTGCAGGCTGCATTGGGGGTGGCCAATGTGGTGCTTTGGTTGCCGCTTTGGCTGGCGCTACTGCACACAGCGGGCGCCATTGCGTTGGCCGTTGGGCTCGTTTGGGCCTGGTGGCGTTGGCGCTATCATGAGGCTGGCGTTTACTCAACGACGACTCATTCACCTTATAACAACGTTATCGTTCAATAAAAGGGAAGCATGCCATGCGAAATATAACAATGACGCTACCCACGGCAGTGCCTTCTATGGTGTGGGGCTGGAAAGAGCTCCTTGGTCTGTGCAAGATGAAAGTTGTTGCCGTTATGTTGGTGTGTGCTGCCGTAGGAATGGCATTAGCCACCCCGGGCCTACCACCATTGACGAACGTAGTCCTTGGGCTAGCCGGTATCGGCTTGGCCTCTTGCGGTGCGGCGGCTTTTAACCATGTCATCGACCGCCACTTGGACGCGGTAATGACACGAACGTCTCGTCGTCCTTTGGCAAGTAAACGTCTACCCGTGGCAATCGCTCTAGGTTGGGCGTGCTTGCTTTCAGTCGCAGGTGTTGCGCTATTGGTGTGGCAGGTTAACCATTTAACGGCTGCGCTAACCTTTGCCTCCCTAATTGGTTATGCGCTGATTTATACCGCTTTTTTAAAGCGGGCGACACCGCAAAATATCGTCATTGGAGGCGTTGCTGGCGCTGCGCCGCCACTGCTGGGGTGGGTCGCTATTACTGGGCAAATTACCCCCGAGCCTTTGCTTTTAATGCTGATTATTTTTGCCTGGACGCCGCCCCATTTTTGGGCGCTGGCCATTCACAAGCGCGATGATTATGCCCGGGCTGGTATCCCTATGCTGCCCGTTACCCACGGCATTCCTTTTACGCGGCTGCAAATTTGGCTGTATGGGTGGTTAACGGTGTTAGCCACCTTACTGCCGGTGATGATAGGCATGAGCGGCGCGCTCTACCTAGTGGTCGTGCTGTGCCTGAATGCGCGCTTCATGGTGTGGAATTGGCGAGTGTGGCGTGGTCAGGATCCTGCTGCTCCTATCGGCGCATTCTGGTTCTCAATTCGCTATTTATTAGGTGTTTTTGGGGCGCTATTACTTGATCACTACGCTGCGGCGCTTGCTTGGTGATCCAAACAAGAGTTGGACAGCTATGCAGTCAGAAGAGAAGCAAGCCTAGATGCTATTGGCAGAATAGTGGTATAAGGGTGTACAATTTTCGTCAAGCAATTTATCCGCTGAATGAGGAGTTTCATGAGCTCAACGGTAGCGCTGGTATTACTCGCCGTGGCGATTGCAGTCATTGTAGGGTTGTGTTTCTACGCATGGTCGTTACGCAAAGAGGTGAGTCGTCGAGAAGCTTATCGTCGCGATGAAGACGCTCGCGCCCAACAAAATAGCTTAGAAAACCTCGATTATGTAGCAAGCGCACTGGTTCAGGAGCAGGTCGATATTACCGAAGGCGCCTGGCGGTGCAAGGTGTTACTGGAAATCATTGATCCTAGTTTAACGGAACGAACTGAATTTAAGGCATTTGCCGAGCACTACAGCCGCACTCAACACCTGAATACCCATACCGCTCGTCAACAGTTGTCCCCCCGAGAGCGTATGCAGGAAGACAAAGAGCGGCTGATGGTAGAAAATGATATGCGCGATGCCGTATTGGAGGCAGCTCGGGCAGTGCTGAAATGGCGTGCCCAAGGCAGAAAAGCGCTGCATTAATGACAGGTTTTGAGCGGTTTAAACCGCCCAAAAGCATAGCAAGCTAATTTTTAGTGCCCATTGCGGCAATTTTGCTATGCTGAAGGATGTCGGTATTGGCAAGAAGTTGATATCTTGGCATTGTTGCCTTCCTGCGCTTAAGCGTGAATGATAGGCACATCGCTCTATATCGACTGGGTGTTGAGTAATTAGTACGTGATTATTGGTACTGGGAGCTTGATACTATCAACAGCGATATGGAGCAGGCGAAAAATGGATGCTCTCGCAATAAGAAGCATTGGATAGATTTGGTCACTTATGGCCATTTCAGCATTGGATCAAGAAGGAGTCTTGCATGAAAAAATCAACGACTGGCTTGCTCATCGGTTCCGCACTGGTAGTAGGTCTATCTGGCTGTGCCAGCTCGGCCTCACAGTCTTCCGGCCAAGCAAGCGCTAGCAGCGACCGCAGCTGGTACCAGCACCCTGCGGTATGTGGTCTGGCAGGCGGCGTTATCGGTGGCAGCATTGGCTACGCCACCAGCAGTAGTTCTGATGAAGAGAGCGGTGCTGCTACTGGTGCCGCAGCTGGTGCTGCTATCGGCGGTCTGCTATGTGCTGATCGTACGCCTGAGCCGGTTGCACCTCAGTGCCCGAGCTATGGCGAAGTGCCTGCTGGTGTCGCAGTTGACGCCGAGGGATGCCCGTTAGATTCTGACGGTGATGGCGTGCCGGACTACCGCGATCAGTGCCCAGGCACTCCCGCTGGCGTTGAAGTTAATGCCAACGGTTGCCCGCTTGACTCCGATAACGACGGTGTGCCCGATTACCGTGATCAGTGCCCGAACACTCCTGCTGGTGTAGAAGTGAACGCCCTGGGTTGCCCGGATAGCGTAGTTCTGGAAGATGTTAACTTCGAGTTTGATTCTGCTCAGTTAACCTCTAACGCTCAGAGCGTGCTTAACGGTGTTGCAGAGCGCTTGGTCAGCAACCCTGATGTTCGCGTAAGCATCGAAGGCCACACTGATTCACGCGGTTCTGACGAGTACAACAAAAACTTGTCACAAGAGCGTGCTCAATCTGTTGCTAACTACTTGGCGAGCCGTGGCGTAGAAGCTAACCGCATGCGTGCGGTAGGTTACGGTGAAGAGCGTCCGGTCGCCTCTAACGAGACTGAAGAAGGTCGCTTCCAGAACCGTCGCGTTGAACTGGATGAGTGGAACTAAGTTCACTTATCATCTGAGGTTTGCGGTTTGGTTATAAAGTGCTAGCGGCAATCCACAGGTAAAGAAACGGGAGGCTTATGCCTCCCGTTTTTATTTTAAGCGGTCGGCAAGTCTGCTAGTCTTGCTGCTGTTTTATGTTGGTACATTTACACCTCTCCCAAGACCATTGATAGCGATATGTGATCCTTGGTATGGATCACCACTGCGCTCAAGGAATCTGAATGCCTATTGTTACTCTGCCTGACGGCAGTCAAAAGACGTTTGAAGCACCGCTAACCATTATGCAGCTCGCAGAATCCATTGGCCCTGGTTTGGCTAAGGCCTGTATCGCTGGAAAGATCGATGGTGTGCTGGTAGATGCCGCTGACCTGATCGAGCAAGACGCAACGGTGGCGATAATTACTGCCCGTGACGCTGAAGGGCTGGAAATTATTCGCCACTCCTGCGCTCACCTCATTGGTCATGCGGTTAAGCAGATGTACCCCGAGGCCAAAATGGCCATCGGGCCAGTTATTGAAGATGGTTTCTACTACGATATTGAGTTTGGTCAATCTGTCACACCGGAAGACCTGGAAGCCATCGAAGCGCGTATGCAGTCACTGATAGAGCGTGAGTACGATGTGGTACGCGAGTATGTTGATCGTGACCAGGCAATGCTGACTTTTTTACACCGCGATGAACCTTATAAGCAGGAAATTGTTCGCGATATTCCCGATGACGCGACCATCCGGCTTTATCATCACGAAGAATACACCGATATGTGCCGCGGGCCTCATGTGCCAAATACCCGCCACTTAAAAGCCTTTAAGTTGACCAAGTTGGCCGGTGCTTATTGGCGCGGTGACGCTGCAAATACTATGTTGACGCGTATCTACGGCACCGCGTGGGGTGATAAAAAACAGCTGAAGGCTTACGTCAAACGTCTCGAAGAGGCGGAGAAACGCGATCACCGTAAGTTGGCGCGTCGGTTGGATCTCTTCCACATGCAGGAAGAGGCGCCGGGGATGATATTCTGGCATCCAAACGGCTGGGCGCTATGGCAGCAGATCGAACAATATATGCGGGGCGTCTATAAAGAGGGTGGTTATCAAGAAATACGCTGTCCTCAGATTATGGACGTATCGCTTTGGAAAAAATCAGGGCACTGGGATAACTACGCGGACGGCATGTTCTTTACTGAATCCGAAAAGCGTGAGTATGCTCTTAAGCCGATGAACTGCCCTGGACATGTTCAGGTGTTTAATTCTGGTTTGCGTAGCTATCGCGAATTGCCCGTTCGTTTTGGTGAGTTTGGTGGATGCCACCGTAACGAGCCTTCAGGTGCTTTACACGGCATTATGCGTGTGCGGGCATTTACGCAAGATGATGGCCATGTTTTCTGTACTGAAGCTCAAGTTGAGCCTGAAGTGACTGATTTTCATCGCCAAGCGCTAAAGGTGTATAGTGATTTCGGCTTTGAAGATATAGCTATTAAAATTGCTCTTCGCCCGGAAAAGCGCATTGGAAGTGATGAGGTTTGGGATCGGGCAGAAGATGCGCTGCGTAGCGCATTGAAAACTTGTGGCGTCGAGTGGCAGGAACTTCCTGGCGAAGGCGCGTTCTACGGCCCCAAGATTGAATATCATATGAAAGACTGTCTGGGGCGTGAATGGCAGGTCGGCACTATGCAGGTCGATTTTATGATGCCAGAGCGGCTTGGGGCTCAGTATGTGACTGAAGAAGGTCAGCGTAAGTCGCCGGTAATGCTGCATCGTGCTATTGTAGGCTCCATGGAGCGCTTCATTGGCATCTTGATTGAACATTATGCGGGCGCTATGCCATTATGGCTTGCGCCTCAGCAGGCGGTTGTCATGACTATCACCGATTCGCAGCGTGAATATGCGCTTGAATTGGAGAAACGTCTGCAAAAAAGTGGCTTGCGTGTTAAAGCGGACTTGAGGAACGAGAAGATCGGCTTTAAAATCCGTGAGCATACATTACAGAAAGTTCCCTATCTCCTTGTGGTGGGAGATAAGGAAGTCGAAGCTGACTCAGTGGCCGTGCGAACACGCAGCGGCGAAAACCTCGGTACAATGACGGTCGATGAATTTATTGAACGCCATACTGCCGAGAGAGCAGCCCTGGCGACATCGTCAATGGCCTAAGGAGACGGAACGATCAAGAGAAGCAACCAGCGCGGGCGTCCAGCAGACAAACGCCCACCAATGAACGAGCGAATTGTCGAAGAAGAAGTACGCCTTATTGGTAGCGACGGTGAGCAGTTGGGCGTTGTGCCCACCACCGAAGCGCTAGAGCGTGCTGAATCTGAAAGCTTAGATCTCGTGCAAATTTCGAATGCCGATCCCATCGTCTGTAAGATTATGGATTACGGCAAATTCGTTTTTGAGACCAAGAAGCAGAAAGCGGCTCAAAAGAAGAAGCAGAAGCAAATCCAGGTTAAGGAAGTCAAATTCCGTCCTGGCACCGATGAAGGCGATTATCAGGTCAAGCTTAAAAACCTGACGCGCTTTTTGGAAGGTGGTGACAAGGGCAAAGTCACACTGCGCTTCCGTGGTCGTGAAATGGCGCACCAGGATATCGGCCGTAAGCTGATGGAAAGGATCGCGGCAGACCTGGAAGAGATCGGAGTGGTAGAGGCCTTTCCTAAAATGGAAGGCCGCCAGATGATCATGATTATTGCCCCGAAAAAGAAGTGATCCAACGGCGATGTCAACGGGCCACCGTTAAACCGGTGGTCGGCCCTGGGTTTTCTAAAAAATATCGAGCGGAGTTTTCCTCATGCCGAAAATCAAAAGCAACAGCGGCGCTGCCAAGCGCTTCAAGAAGACTGCTAATGGCTTTAAGCACAAGCAGTCTCACCGTAGCCACATCTTGACCAAGAAATCGACCAAGCGTAAGCGTCAATTGCGTGGAATGAAGCAGATCCACGCGTCTGATAAAGCGCTCATCCAGCGTATGCTGCCGAATCTATAAGTCGGGTTTTCGTTTTTCTGAGTGCACAATTTTTTTGCCTCAGCCTTAAAGTCAGGAGTGTGTTATGACTCGAGTTAAACGTGGCGTAGTAGCGCGTCGTCGCCATAAAAAAGTATTGAAGCTTGCCAAAGGTTACTACGGTGCCCGTTCACGCGTTTTCCGTGTTGCCAAGCAAGCTGTAATCAAAGCTGGTCAGTACGCTTACCGTGACCGTCGCAATCGTAAGCGCCAGTTCCGCGCGCTATGGATCCAGCGTATTAACGCTGGTGCGCGTGTTAACGGTATGTCTTACAGCCGCTTTGTTGGCGGTCTTAAGAAAGCCGGTATTGAAATCGACCGTAAAGTATTGGCCGATTTGGCAGTACACGAGAAGGCTGCATTTGCTGCCATCGTGGAAAAAGCCAAGGCTGCCCAATAAGGTAATATGCACAGGGCTTGTGCCCGTGTTACGTGCCTGAGGTCATTTCAGAGTGACCCATCCAGGGGAAGAGCAGCCGCTCTTCCCCTGTTTTTTTGTCACCTTCAACGTGCCACGCCATCTTCACGGATGGACACCGCTTAATTCGGAGTGAAACGGATGGATCACCTTCCTACTCTGGTATCTGAGGCTCGCGACGCCATTCAGGCTGCGCAGAGTGTCGCCGCACTAGACGAGTTACGAGTACGCTACTTAGGTAAGAAAGGTGAGGTAACTGCCTTGCTGAAGGGCCTGGGGAAGCTGTCAGCCGAAGAACGCCCGGCAGCAGGCGAGCGTATTAATCAAGCCAAGCAAACGCTGGCCGACGAAATTGATGCTAAGCGCGAACAGCTTGAAAGTGAGGCGCTGAATGCCCGTTTGGCCGCTGAAAGTATCGATGTCACATTGCCAGGGCGTGGTCAGGCCAGCGGTGGATTGCATCCCGTCACGCGTACGCTTGAGCGCATAGAGGGGCTGTTCACACGTATTGGTTATGACGTGGCGGTAGGGCCTGAAATTGAAGACGATTATCACAACTTCGAAGCCCTCAACATTCCCGCGCACCATCCCGCTCGCGGTATGGCTGATACCTTCTATTTTGACGCCACGCGCTTGCTGCGTACTCACACCTCGCCGGTGCAAGTGCGTACTATGAAAAGTAGTGAGCCACCTATCCGTATCGTTTGCCCGGGGCGGGTCTATCGCAGCGATTCAGATTTGACTCACACCCCCATGTTCCACCAAGTGGAGGGCTTGCTGGTCGATGAGGGGGTTAGCTTTGCCGACCTTAAAGGAACGATCGAAGACTTTCTGCAGGCATTTTTTGAGCGCGACGACCTTTCGGTGCGTTTCCGTCCATCCTACTTTCCATTCACTGAGCCCTCCGCCGAAGTGGATATTCAGTGTGTGATGTGTAGTGGATCAGGTTGTCGTGTCTGTTCCCACAGCGGCTGGCTGGAAGTGATGGGATGCGGCATGGTGCATCCTGAAGTCTTTCGTCACTCGGGTATTGATACCGAGCGCTATACCGGTTTTGCCTTCGGAATGGGGGCTGAGCGTTTGGCAATGCTGCGCTACGGCGTGAATGATTTACGCCTGTTCTTTGAAAACGATCTGCGTTTTTTACGTCAATTCGCTTAAGACCGCCGCCGAATACAGGATCAACGATGAAATTTTCAGAACAGTGGCTGCGTGAGTGGGTTTCGCCGCAGCTTGAAACGCAGGCAATGGCCGACCAAATCACCATGGCGGGCTTGGAAGTCGACGCTATTGAGCCGGTAGCCGCCGCATTCAGCGGTGTAGTGGTGGCTGAGGTGCTGAGTAAAGAGAAGCACCCTGACGCGGATAAGCTCAATGTGTGCACCGTTGATGACGGTAGTGGCGAGCCTGTGCAGGTTGTCTGCGGTGCACCCAATGTTGATGTTGGTCAGAAAATCCCCTTTGCCCAGGTGGGTGGCGTGCTGCCAGGTGATTTTAAAATCAAAAAAGCCAAGCTACGCGGCGTTGAATCGCGCGGGATGATTTGTTCTGCATCGGAGCTGGGGCTTGAAGAAGAGACCTCGCCCGGCATCCTGGTGCTGTCGTCATCTGCGCCGGTGGGGGGCGATTTCAGAGAGTTCATGCATCTTAATGACATGACGATTGAGGTCGATCTGACGCCCAACCGGGGAGACTGCCTGAGTATTAAGGGGATGGCGCGAGAGGTCGGCGTGCTTAACCGTTTGCCGGTTAACGGGCCCGTAATCGCACCGGTGGCCGCGGAGGTTGAGGATAGCTTCGCGGTGAGCGTAGAGGCACCAGAGCAGTGCCCGCGCTATATTGGTCGCGTAATCAAGGGCGTTAATGTTAAGGCTGAAACACCGCTGTGGATGGTAGAACGTCTTCGCCGCAGTGGCGTGCGCTCGATTGACCCAGTGGTGGATATTACCAACTACGTCATGCTGGAATTGGGCCAGCCGATGCACGCCTTTGACCGCCACAACCTGCAAGAGGGCATAGTGGTTCGCATGGCCAAGCCGGGCGAACGGCTAACACTGCTTGATGGTAGTGATATGGCGCTGCGCCCCGAAACGTTGATCATTGCCGACAGCTCAGGCCCGCTAGCCATGGCAGGTGTGATGGGTGGGGAAAACTCCGGCGTTAATGAAAATACCCAGACTATTTTCCTTGAATCAGCGTTCTTCACTCCGCTTGCCATTGCGGGGCAGGCGCGCTCCTACGGGCTACACACAGATGCATCGCACCGTTTTGAGCGCGGCGTCGATCCGCAATTGACACCAGTTGCCGTTGAGCGCGCCACACAGCTTTTGATTGATATCTGCGGCGGCCAAGCAGGGCCTCTTGTTGAAGCGCAAAGTGCTGAGCGTATGCCTGCTGAGCGCGCTATTTTCTTGCGCAGTGAACGGTTAGAAAAAGCGCTTTCCAAGGCTCTCGATAGTGATGATGTAACTGATATCTTGCAACGCCTAGGGCTTGAAGTCAGCGTGCAGGATGCCGGCTGGGCAGTCACTGCGCCGAGTTGGCGTTTTGATCTGGCCATCGAAGAGGATCTCATCGAAGAAGTAGCGCGTATCCATGGCTACAATAATTTGCCGGTGCGCCGGCCGGCGGCACGCTTGGCGCTCCGTTCAGCAGACGAGGCAACGCTTACCCAGGCACGGCTGCGCCGCCAGATGGTTGCCCGCGGCTTCCAAGAGGCGATTACCTACAGCTTTGTGGCTCCTGAGCTGCAAGCGACCATGCTGCCCGATGCTGTAAGCCCCGCACTAGCTAACCCTATCTCGGCTGATTTGTCGGTGATGCGTGCTAGTTTGTTTCCCGGCTTGGTGCGCGCCATGGAGTATAATCTTAACCGTCAGCAAACCCGCGTGCGGCTGTTTGAAACCGGGCTGGTTTTCAACGGCGAACTGGATGAGTTGTCACAAGTCCCGATGCTTGGTGCTCTGGTCTGTGGTGCGCGGGAAGCAGAGGGCTGGAGTGATGCGAAAGGGCGGGTGGATTTCTACGATCTAAAGGGCGATTTGGAGAGTGTCCTGGCCTTGGGCGGTGACGCTGACGCATGGCGCTTTGAGCCTGCAGAGCACCCGGCCCTTCATCCGGGGCAGTGTGCGCAGCTGCTGCATCGTGGAGAGCCTGCGGGTTGGATCGGTACCCTGCACCCTCAGGTGCGCGCAACGCTTGGCTTGAAGATGGATGCGGTGCTCTTCGAAGTGCGTCTGGATGCGCTTAGCCAAGGCCGTATTCCTGCCTTTGAACCGTTATCACGCTTTCCTGAGGTGCGCCGTGATTTGGCGTTTATACTCAAAGAGGCGACTCCTGTGCAGGCGCTGTTGGATTGCGCCAAGCAGCAAGCAGGTGAGTATCTGCAAGATATCAAGCTATTTGACGTCTATTCAGGTAAAGGTGTGGCCGAAGAGCACAAGAGTATTGCTTTGGGCTTGACCTGGCAGCATCCATCGCGCACGCTAAACGACGAGGAAATCAATCAGTTGGTTGATTCAATTGTGACACAAGTGCGTGTCAAGTTAGATGCTGAGCTGCGCGGCTAATTAAGTAGCTATGTGAGTGCCTGGGCTACGCCACGATGCTTATCACGTTCTTGGCAATGCGTTTGCTACTGTACGTTTGGTACAGAGCGTTTGTTGCTGTGTTTGCTTCAAGGATAAGGAGAAGCCTTATGGGTGCGTTGACCAAAGCAGAGCTAGCCGAACATTTGCATGCAGAGCTAGCCCTGTCCAAACGAGAAGCGAAGGCTATGGTCGAAGCTTTTTTTGAAGAGATTAGAGCCTGCCTTCGTGAGAACGAACAGGTAAAACTATCGGGTTTTGGTAACTTTGATCTGCGAGATAAGCGCGAGCGACCAGGGCGTAACCCCAAAACCGGTGAAGAAATTCCCATTTCTGCTCGAAGAGTCGTGACGTTTCGCCCAGGGCAAAAGCTTAAGCAGCAGGTTGAACACTATGAAGGCGGTGAATAGTCTTTTGGTTTGAGAAATGCTGGTACTCTCAGTTCAGTAGCTGCTCTCGTGTCATGCAAGACTCCCCTTCATAAAAAAGGAGTGCCTTCGGGCGCTCCTTTTCTCTTTTATGATGGGCGTTGTTGTGATGAGTATAGTGATAAGCGCGCCTGTGGAGTGATGGCTTTTGCTACCCCTGCATGCCGCCACCTTCGATTAGCCAGGTAATCACCACCTTAATGACGTAACCAAGCATGCCTGCGCCGAGCACCACAAACAGCATGATGGTACCAAATTTGCCTGCGTTCGATTTTTTGGCCAAATCCCAGATAATAAAACACATAAATATGATCAGGCCGCTAATCATTAGCGGGGTGATCCAAGCCTCGAAGGTTTGCTGCATAGCCACTCCTGTGCGCTGCGTGTGGGTCACCCGTTTGGGCGATGTGTCTCATTCTAACCAGCCATGTTAATATTTGAGCAAATTCATCAGGTATTTGTCGACTTGACGGTTGGCACTGTGACACTTTGACAGGGGAGTGACGATGCCGAAGCTAAATATTTTGGTGGGTACCATGTATGGCGGTGCCCTTGATGTGGCAGAGCAGGTGAAACCCCTATTTGAACAGGCCGGTTACGCTGTGGAGATTATTGAACAGCCATCTGTTGATGATATTGTCAGCGGTGACGCCGATTTGGCGCTTTTTTGTGTATCGACCACTGGTAGTGGTGATTTTCCCGGCAGCTTTGTGCCCTTTGTCCGGCAGTTGCGTGACCAAAGTCCTGCGCTTACCACACTTCGCTACGGACTCATTGCACTCGGTGATAGCTCGTATGGTGATACATTTTGTGGCGCTGGCCGCGCGCTTGATGAGCTGCTGGCGGATCATGGCGCGACGCGTTTAGGGGAGCGCCTAGAGATCGATGCCATGGAGACCTTTATGGCCGACGATGCTGCTGTGCCCTGGGTGGAAGAGTGGATCGTTGCCCAGCAATTAGAGGTGGCTTGAGCGATGCAGCGAGCCCCCACCTCGCCTGAGCGCATCAGCGTTGCGCTGGGCTTATGTGTCGTTATGCTGGCAACTTTGCCGCGCTACATGGCGGGAGGGCATGAAACCCGCCAGACGCTGATTATCTTCGCCTTAGCGCTGGTGGCTTTTGCGGCTATTGTTCAGTGGCGCTTACTGGCCGTGGAGGCGCGTCGTCGTCTGCCACAACTATGTAAACGGTTAGTCGTTATGCTGCTGCTGGGAATGGTGGTGATGGGTGGCTGGCATGCGCTGTTTACGGACTGGATCAGTTGGCAGGTATTCATTTCTCATGGTGCTACGCTTGGGGTGCTTCTTCATGCGCTGAGCTTATGGTGGTCGGGTGAGCGTCATGCAGGTTAGCTTTTTTTGCGGTAGTGATTGAAAAAGTCGCTGCAAGACGCACAAAGCAGTAGAATGGTAAAAATTACGCAACGTGGGGCGAATAATGAAGCTAAACACGCCTTAAAGTGGTTAATTGCTCGCTTATTGCCTTGTTTTTAAAATCACTGCCCCCATGTTGCGAGCATGGCGCTTGCCACTATGCGTTGGGGTTCTTAAAATTGCCCCCTTGAACTTATTATATGCAATCAACACAACGCCCAGCCGTTAGAGGACAATTCATGCAAGTTTCTGTCGAGACGACCTCCCAGATCGAACGCCGCATTACCATTCAAGTGCCGGCGGCCGAAATTGACGGGGCCGTTAGCGCTCGCTTGAAAGACACTGCGAAGAACGTTCGCTTGAATGGTTTTCGCCAAGGCCGGGTGCCAATGGCAGTAGTCCAGCAGCGCTACGGCCAAGACGTACGTAACGAGGTTGTCAGCGAAGTAATGCGTGAGCGTTATGTGCGCGCTATTACCGAAGAAGGGTTGAACCCTGCTGGCTTCCCGCAAATTGAGCCATCGGTCAATGAGTCTGGTAAAGACCTAGAGTTCGTTGCGGTTATGGAGATCTACCCGCAGGTTGAGCTTAACTCTATCGAAGGTACAGAGATTGAGCGCCCGGTGGTTTCGGTGAGTGATGCGGATGTCGATGAGATGATCGATACGCTGCGTAAGCAAAATGCAGCCTGGGAAGAAGTGGACGCTGCTGCAGCTGACGGCGATCAGGTCACTATTGACTTCCAGGGTTATATTGGTGATGAGCCGTTTGAAGGCGGTAGCGCCGAAGGCCACACGCTGGTCATTGGTTCCAATAGCTTTATTCCTGGTTTTGAAGAGCAGTTAATTGGCGCCAAAGCGGGCGAAGAGAAGACCCTTAACGTCACCTTCCCTGAGGATTACCAGGCCGAGCATTTAGCCGGTAAAGAAGCCACCTTCAAGGTAACCGTACATAAGGTCAGCAGCCAGAAGTTGCCCGAAGTAGACGCTGAGTTTATCGAGCGTTTTGGCGTTGAAGGCGGCGATCAGGAAAAATTCCGCGCTGAAATCAAGAAGAACATGACCCGTGAAGCGTCGCAAGCCGTTGATAACCGGGTTAAGCAGCAAGTGCTCGATGCGCTGAAAAAGGTTAACGAAATTCCTGTGCCTAGCGCGCTCGTTCAACAAGAGACTGACGGCATGAAGCGCCAAGCGGCGCAGCAGTTTGGTCTAGGCGAAGATTTTGATGTCAGCCAGTTGCCCAACGAACTGTTTGAAGAGCAGGCCAAAGGCCGCGTTCAGGTCGGCTTGTTGCTGGCTGAAGTAATCAAAGCTAACGAACTCGATGCTGACGATGATGCTATCAAAGCAAAAGTGACCGAGCTTGCTGAGCAGTACCAAGATCCTGATGAGGTGGTTAGCTACTACATGGGTAACGAGCAGATGAAAACCCAAGTAAAATCTGCCATTCTCGAAGAGAAAGCGGTAGCTAAGCTGCTCGAACAAACGAACATTAAAGACGTTGAAATGTCTTATCAGCAAGCCCTTGCCGCTGCGCAACAGCAGGCAGAGCAAGATGAGGGTGCTGAAGAGGGCGAGCAAGCGAGCGCCTAACACCCTGGAACGCGGCGCACCTAATATGTCGGTGCGCCTTTCCCTTCCCGGACGCAAGGAATCACCTGAATGAGTGAGTTTGATATTCAAAACGCCGGCGGTTTAGTGCCCATGGTGGTTGAGCAGAGCGCCAAAGGGGAAAGAGCCTACGACATTTACTCACGCCTGTTAAAAGAGCGTGTGATCTTTTTGGTAGGCCCTGTAGAAGACTACATGGCTAATTTGGTTGTTGCCCAACTGCTGTTCCTGGAATCGGAAAACCCCGATAAAGATATTCACCTGTATATTAACTCGCCAGGTGGATCGGTCACTGCGGGTATGTCGATTTATGACACTATGCAGTTTGTGAAACCAGATGTCTCTACGGTGTGTATTGGTCAGGCGGCCAGCATGGGTGCGCTGTTATTGACAGCGGGTGCTGCTGGCAAGCGTTATTGCCTTCCCAACTCACGCGTCATGATTCACCAGCCGCTGGGTGGTTACCAAGGCCAAGCGTCTGACATTGAAATTCATACCCGTGAGATTCTGGGTATTCGCGAGAAACTGAACCAAATTCTTGCCCACCACACGGGTCAGGAAATTGAAGCTGTCTCACGTGATACTGATCGGGATAATTTCATGAGCGCCAATCAAGCCAAAGAGTATGGCCTGATTGATGCAGTGCTGGATAAGCGGCCTACATCCTGATAGCGTGATAGGATTCTGCTTTTCTAACGAGCTTTTCCGGCGGCGAAAGCCGCCGCAGTGATAGAGGTATGCGAATGGCCGACGGCAAAGGCAAAGACGAAGGTGGCAAACTGCTCTACTGCTCGTTTTGCGGCAAAAACCAAAACGAAGTACGTAAGCTGATTGCGGGCCCATCCGTCTATATCTGCGATGAGTGTGTCGACTTGTGTAATGACATCATTCGCGAGGAAGTTCTCGAAGCCGATGCCGAGAGCGATGAGGAGCGTTTACCTACGCCACGCGAAATACGTCATACGCTTGATGACTACGTTATCGGACAGGATCGCGCCAAGATGGTGCTTTCCGTAGCGGTATATAACCACTACAAGCGTTTGAAAACAGATGTACGCGACGGCGATGTAGAGCTAGGTAAATCAAACATTCTGCTGATTGGCCCCACCGGTAGCGGTAAAACGCTGCTTGCGGAAACCATGGCACGGTTACTGAATGTACCTTTTACCATTGCGGATGCAACCACGCTGACGGAAGCCGGCTATGTCGGTGAAGATGTCGAAAACATCATCCAGAAGCTGTTGCAGAAGTGCGACTACGACGTCGAGAAAGCCGAGCGTGGCATTGTTTACATCGATGAAATCGACAAGATTTCACGCAAGTCGGATAACCCTTCTATTACCCGTGATGTCTCGGGTGAAGGCGTTCAGCAAGCACTGCTGAAGCTTATTGAAGGTACGACGGCTTCCGTGCCGCCTCAAGGCGGACGCAAACACCCCCAGCAGGAGTTTGTCCAAGTCAATACGGGCAACATTCTGTTTATCGTAGGCGGTGCTTTTGCAGGGCTGGATAAAGTTATCCGTGACCGTGCTGAGAAAGGCGGCATCGGCTTCAATGCGGCGGTGAAAAGCAAAGAGTCTTCCCGTGGGGTGGGTGAACTGCTGGCCGACGTAGAGCCTGATGATCTGGTTAAATTTGGCTTGATTCCAGAGTTTGTGGGTCGTTTGCCCATCATCGCAACACTGATGGAGCTCACTGAAGACGCCCTGGTGCAGATTCTTACAGAACCGAAGAATTCGCTAGTTAAGCAGTACGCCAAGCTGTTTGAAATGGAAGATGTAACGCTAGAGTTCAGAGATGAAGCGTTACGTGCAGTGGCTGAAAAAGCCATGGAGCGTAAGACAGGTGCTCGCGGACTGCGCTCTATTCTAGAGTCGGTACTGTTGGATACCATGTACGAAATTCCTTCGCTTGAAGGTGTTAGCAAGGTCGTCATCGACGGATCTGTGATAGCCGGAGAAAGCGAACCTCTGTTGATCTACTCTCAGCAGGAAGATGCACGTGTCGACGGCACTGATGGTTAGTGGCTAGTCGAGTATCGCGGCCCAGCTTCAACCGCTTGCGCTAAATCAAGGGGTCGCCAAGGCGACCCCTTGTTGTTGTAGATGTTCTAGGGCTCTGCTGTAGAGAGCCCTTATAAAGCGTGTTGTGAAGCCTGGTTATCTAGCGAGAGAGTTATAAAGCCTAATTCGTGAAGTGTTACTGCCTAGCCTATTCAATGCTAACGTCTAAACGCCAGCATTTTGAAAAGTGTGCAGTACTTTTCTAAGTACTCTTTTAAGTACTCATCCGATTTGTCGAGGAACGTCTGCGATGCAGCAGAACGCCGAACAGACACAATGTCTACCCCTTTTGCCATTGCGCGATGTGGTTGTTTATCCGCAAATGGTCATCCCCCTTTTTGTAGGTCGTGAAAAGTCTATCCAGGCGCTCGAAGCGGCGATGGAGGCTGATAAACGTGTGCTACTGGTGGCTCAGCGTGAAGCGTCTCAAGATGAGCCTGACAATGCGGATCTTTACGCTATGGGCACCGTGGCCGATATCATGCAACTGCTTAAGTTGCCTGATGGCACGGTCAAGGTACTCATTGAGGGGAATTTCCGAGCGGATGTTCTCAATGTCGAAGAGAATGCCGCAGGCTACACCCAGGCGTATTTAACGCCCCGAGAGAGTGAACCGCTGACCAGTCGTGAGCAGGAAGCACTGGTACGCGTGTTGCTCAATCAGTTCGAGCAGTACGTCAAACTCTCCAAAAAAGTCCCCAACGAAGTGCTTAATTCGCTGTCGGGGATTGAAGATCCAAGCCGCTTGGTGGACACCATTTGTGCCCACCTGTCGCTTAAAATTGGCGACAAGCAAGAGCTGCTTGAGATGGATCGGGTGCGCGATCGTATTGAGCACCTGATGGCGCTGATCGAATCTGAAATCGACCTACTGCAAGTAGAGAAGCGCATCCGCTCGCGGGTCAAAGAGCAGATGGAGAAGACTCAGCGCGAGTACTACCTCAATGAGCAGATGAAAGCTATCCAGAAAGAGATGGGTGAGCTGGATAATGTGCCCAACGAGGCTGAGAAGTATGAGCTGGCGATTAAAGAGTCCGGTATGCCGAAAGAGGCGTCCGAGAAAGCGACTCAAGAGCTCAATAAGCTTAAAATGATGGCCTCAAACTCCGCTGAAGCGACCGTAGTGCGCTCCTACCTGGATTGGTTAGTCGCTGTTCCATGGAAAAAGCGTACCCGGGTAAAGCATGATCTCGTCAGAGCGCAGCAGGTGCTCGATGAAGATCATTACGGCCTGGAGGAGGTTAAGGCGCGCATCCTGGAATATCTTGCCGTACAGAAGCGCGTGCGCAAGATGAAAGGCCCAGTGCTATGTCTCGTTGGGCCGCCCGGGGTGGGCAAGACCTCGCTTGGCCAGTCCATTGCCCGTGCCACCAATCGCAAATATGTGCGTTTGGCCCTGGGTGGGGTACGCGATGAGTCGGAAATTCGCGGCCATCGGCGCACCTATATTGGTTCATTGCCAGGCAAGTTGATGCAGCGGATGAGCAGAGCAGGGGTTAAAAACCCGTTATTTCTTTTGGATGAGGTCGACAAACTGGGCATGGATCATCGCGGTGACCCTGCCTCTGCGCTGCTCGAAGTGCTTGATCCTGAGCAGAACAACAGCTTTAGCGATCACTATCTGGAGCTTGACTACGATCTCTCCGAGACGCTGTTCATCTGTACCGCTAACTCGATGAATATCCCCAGCGCCTTGCTTGACCGTATGGAGATTATTCGTCTGCCGGGTTACACCGAAGATGAGAAGCTGGCGATCGCTAAGCGCTACTTATTGCCTAAGCAACTAGCCGCGAACGGTTTAAAAGGCGATGAGTTAACGCTCGAAGACAGCGCGCTTTTAGAGCTTATTCGCTACTATACCCGCGAAGCGGGTGTGCGTGAGCTGGAGCGGCAGATTGCCAAAGTGTCGCGGAAGGTACTGCGTGAGCGGCTTGAGAAAGAGCGTGACCCGCAAGCCGCCCAAACAGGGCAGAGCTTAACGGCTGAGCAAATTGAGCACTACGCGGGCGTACGTCGCTATAGTTACGGTTTGGCAGAGCAAGACGACCAGATCGGCCGAGTGACAGGCCTTGCCTGGACATCGGTGGGCGGCGAGTTACTCAACATCGAGTCTGTCGTGACGCCGGGTAAAGGGCGAATTAACAAGACCGGTTCACTTGGCGATGTAATGAAAGAGTCGGTGAGTGCCGCTCATACGGTAGTGCGCGCCAGGGCAGAAGCGTATGGCATTGACCCCGAACGGTTCGAAAAAGAGGACCTGCATATCCACGTTCCTGAAGGGGCAACACCTAAAGATGGGCCCAGTGCAGGTATTGCCATGGTGACGGCGATTGTTTCCGCATACACCCAGCGTGCGGTACGCTGCGACGTGGCAATGACCGGTGAAGTCAATCTGCGCGGTGAGGTATTACCGATAGGCGGATTGAAGGAGAAATTGCTGGCAGCCCGCCGCGGTGGTATAAAGACAGTGCTAATTCCTGAGGAAAACCGCCGTGATCTCAAGGAAGTACCTGACAATATCAAAGGTGCATTGGATATTCGTCCGGTACGTTGGATAGATGATGTCTTAGCCGTAGCGCTAGCTGATAAGGTAGAAGACGGTGCGCCATTGAAAAGTACCGAAGCATCGTTTAGTAATACCGTTGTTGCTAGTACCCATTAAGCTGTTAAAGTCCTCGCTGGTCTTTAATTTTACTTAATATGTGCCCGCTGCTTTGGGTAGCGGGTATCTCGCGGCATGGTTGCTTGACAGATGTTTCAAGGCATTGCTATAAAACGCAGCTATGCTTTGATCGCCGTATCCATCGGTGACCATGCCGTTCAGAGCCATTTTTTGAAACAGTCAAGGGGTGAAGAGTGAATAAGTCCGAGCTGATTGAAGCCATTGCCGCGTCTGCAGATATTCCGAAAGCAGCGGCAACCCGCGCATTGGATGCCATGGTGGAGTCTGTCACCGATAGCCTTAAGAAAGGCGAAAGCGTATCTCTGGTAGGTTTTGGTACCTTCGCGATCAAAGAGCGTGCTGCTCGTACTGGCCGTAACCCACAAACGGGTCAGCCAATCCAGATCAGTGCCGCCAAAGTACCCAGCTTCAAAGCAGGTAAAGCGCTGAAAGACGCCGTCAACTAATTTGACCGCGTTTGCTGTAACCTAATGGGCGCATCGCATTGGCGATGCGCCCATGTTATTTTCTGGCCCACTTTTTATTTGGGTTGAGCGGGCCGATCTGTTTGGCTGTGACTATCTGAGGCTAGCATGCTGCAAAGTATTCGAGATGGCTCCAGGAGCTGGGGTGCCAAAATTATTATCGGTGTCATGGTCGCGGCCATGGCACTTTTCGGGATTGAGTCACTGTTTGGGCTTTTTGGCAGCGATCCGGACGAAGTGGCGAGCGTCAACGGACAGCCGATTATGCGTCAGCAAGTTGAGCTAGAGGTTCAGCGCGCGCTGCGTTCAGGACAAGTGCCGCCTGAGCAAGAGCGTGCCTTGCGCAACGATATACTTGACCAGCTTATCACGCAGCAACTGCTGTCCCAGTATGCAGAAGAGGGTGGTTTTGCCGTTTCTGAACAGCAGTTGGATCAGTTAATTGTCAGCCTGCCGGAATTTCATGATCAGGATGGCCGTTTCTCTGCAGAGATGTTCCGAAATCGTCTCGCCGGTGCTGGCTATACGCCGATCTCCTTTCGTGAAGAGTTGCGCGTCGATATCCAGCGCCAGCATTTACAGCAAGGCTTAGCCTTCAGTGATTTTAGCCTGCCGAACGAGCAAGAGCGCCTGGCCGAATTACAGCGCCAGCAGCGTAGTTTCCGCTATATAGTTTTGGATGGCGACGATGTGGACGCTGATATCAGCGTTAGCGATGACGATCTCCAAGCATATTACGATGCCCACCAGGAGCGCTATGAACGCCCGGAACAGGTGCGTCTTGAGTATGTGCTGATTGACCGTCAGGCCATGGCAGAGGGCCGTGACGTGGATGAAGAGGCCCTGCGTGACGCCTGGCGTGAGAAAAATCGCAATGCTGACCGCCGTGTGTCGCATATCATGATCACCTTTGGTAATGAGCGCACCCGCGATGAAGCGCAGCAATTAGCCGAGACCGCTCGGGAAGCACTGGACAGCGGTGATTCGTTTACAGATACCGCCTTGCGCTATTCTGACGACACGGCCAGCGCAGAAGAGGGCGGTGATCTTGGTGTGATCAGCCGTGGCTTCTTTGGTGAGGCCTTTGATGAAGCGGCCTTTGGTCTCGAAGAGGGTGATGTATCCCAGCCTGTTGAGTTGGATAACGCTTTCCACATTATCCAGGTGACGGATATTCAGGGCCCTACTTTTGAAGAGCAGCGCGATGAGCTAGCGCGGGAAGTGGCACTACGTGACATTGATGATGAGTTTAACCAGCGGGTTCAACAACTGATCGACGAGAGCTTCGCTGCCGACGACTTGCAGAGCGTTGCCGATGAGCTCGGTCTAACGCTGCAGGAGAGCGATTGGCTTGCTCGTGATGATGAGGCTGACGGAGTGCTATCTGAGCCTGGGGTAATGTCGGCGGCCTTTAGCAACGACGTATTTGAAGAGGGCTACAACAGCGAAGTGATTGAGCTGGATCAGGATCGTCGCCTGGTACTGCGGGTTGCTGAGCAGCGTGATGCGACTCTGCTGCCGCTTGATGAAGTGCGCGAGGACGTTGAAATGTCAGTGGCCGCAGAACAGCAGCAAGAGGCGCTGC
Source organism: Vreelandella titanicae (assembly GCF_014697095.1). NCBI lineage: Bacteria > Pseudomonadati > Pseudomonadota > Gammaproteobacteria > Oceanospirillales > Halomonadaceae > Vreelandella > Vreelandella titanicae. The sequence goes on from NZ_CP059082.1 coordinate 3,518,366, forward strand.
GTGAAGAGGCACAGGCACTGGTTGCAAGTTTGCGAGACGGTCAGTCGGCAGATGTTGCTTGGCTAGAAGCCAACAGCGTAAGCCGCCAAGCCGATAGCACTGTGCCTCAGCTGATTGTTCAGGAAGCCTTCCGCATGGAGCGCCCTGAAGAGGGTGAGAGCGTCTATCGCACGGTTGAACTGCCGCAAGGAGTGGCTGTGGTAGCGCTTGATAGCGTCAGTGTAGGTGAGGTCGATGAGCAGATGGAGACATTTGTTGCGCAAATGGCCGAGCAGTTGCGTGCCCAATCGGTATTGCAGGGATTGATTGATGACCTGCGCAGCGATGCCGATATAGAGCGCTAGAGTCGCTTAAGCCCAAGTTAAAAACAGCAAGAGCAAAAAAGCCGATCACATGATCGGCTTTTTTATACTCGTAAATTGCGGTCAGGAATCAGGTAATTCCGTTAAAGAGAACTGACGTAGTCGGGGCGCAGTATGGTCGGCGCGCTCAATGATAATATCCCAGCCGTGCTGGGCATCCCAGTCGCCTAGTACATAGCGCTTGGCAGGCACGTCTTCAACCGTCAAGTCATGTACTCTGGGGCGGTGGGTGTGACCGTGGATCATGGTAGTCAAGCCATGGTGCTCCATCAGCGCAATGACTTCTTGTGGCGTCACATCCATAATCGCTTCAGCTTTATTAGCATTGGCTTCGCCAGATTGAGTACGCAAGCTTTGCGCAAGTGCTACACGTTGTTCCAAAGGTAGCGCAAGCATCTGCGCCTGCCACTCTGGATTGCGCGACTGCTTGCGGAAAGCCATATACGCTTCATCCTGAGTACACAAACTATCGCCATGTAGCAGTAAAACGGGAATGCCTTGGATTTCCACTTCCTCAATATCCGGTAGCAGAAATGCCTGGCACGCATTTATAAAGCGTTCGCCCAGCAGAAAGTCTCGGTTGCCGTGCATTAGGTACACCGCAGTACCGTCGCTGCTAAGTCTGCGCAAATGGCGAATTACTTCATGTGCAACAACGCTAAGCGGATGTGTATTGGCGTCCAGTAGATCATCGCCAATCCAGGCATCGAAAAGATCCCCAAGAATATAAAGCGCGTCGGCTCCTGGAGCAGTGTGCTCTAAGTAGCGGTAAAACCCCTGATTGATCTCGGGGGTATCGCTACTTAGATGAAGGTCGGCAACAAGCAGTGTGCGCATAAGGCTCCCGGCGTTATTCCGCGTCTTTGACGTACGCGCGCTCGATAATGACATCTTCGGAGGGGACGTCGGCGTGCATGCCGCGGCGAGACGTGGCTACGTTTTTAATCTCATTGACCACATCCATCCCGTCAACGACTTCGCCAAATACCGCATAGCCCCAGCCTTGAAGGCTTTTACCGCTGTGATCAAGAAAACTATTATCGCCCACATTGATAAAAAACTGCGCAGTGGCAGAGTGGGGATCCTGGGTGCGTGCCATGGCCAGGGTGCCAACGGTATTTTTCAAGCCGTTGTCGGCTTCGTTGTCGATAGGGTCGCGGGTCGGCTTTTGGTTGAACTCCTTATCGAAACCACCCCCTTGCACCATGAAGCCGTCAATGACGCGATGGAACAGGGTGCCATCATAAAACCCGTCGCGCACATACTGTTCAAAATTCGCCGCACTAATTGGCGCTTTTTCGTGGTTAAGAGCGATGGTGATGTCACCGTGGTTCGTTTGTAATACGATCATAGATAAATTCCTGTTCAATAAAGGCGTTCGCCTTGGCGCTGTGCATCGGCGTCACGTTATAATAGCGGTTTTGCCCTGCACCGCGAAGGGCCATAGGAGTATCCTATGTCCTCACGGCGCAGCACGCCATCCACCACGAGGTTATCAACACCATCATGACCAACGAGACCACCCCAGCGCCGAACTTCATTCGCAACCAAGTACGCGACGAAATCGAGGACGGCCAGGTCACTAAAATCGTGACGCGCTTCCCCCCGGAGCCCAATGGCTTCCTGCATATCGGCCATGCGAAGTCGATCTGTCTAAATTTCGGGTTGGCGGAGCAACTGGGTGGCGAGTGTCATCTACGTTTTGACGACACCAACCCTGCCAAAGAAGAGCAGGCTTACATCGATGCGATCAAAGAGGACGTCAGCTGGCTAGGCTTTGAATGGGCAGGCCCGGTGCGTTTTGCGTCTGACTACTTCGATCAGCTCTATGCCTGGGCGCAGCACTTAATGCGAGAAGGCAAAGCCTACGTTGACGACCTGTCGCCGGATGAAATCCGCGAGTATCGCGGCACCCTGACAGCGCCGGGTAAGCCTAGCCCTTACCGCGAACGCAGCGCCGAAGAGAACCTGGATCTACTCGCGCGTATGCGTGAAGGTGAGTTTGGCGAAAGTGAAAAGGTCGTGCGCGCCAAGATTGACATGGCCTCACCCAATATCAATCTACGCGACCCGATTATTTACCGTATTCGTCATGCCAGCCATCACCAGACTGGCGACAAGTGGAAAATCTATCCCTCTTACGACTTCACCCATGGTCAGTCGGATGCTATTGAAGGTATTACCCACTCGATCTGCACCCTGGAATTCGAAGATCACCGCCCGCTGTACGAGTGGTTTTTAAATAATCTGCCGGTTCCCGCGAAACCGCGCCAGATCGAGTTTGCACGGCTGAATCTCGACTACACCCTGACCTCCAAGCGCAAACTGAAACTGCTGGTTGACGAAAAAATTGTCGATGGCTGGGACGATCCACGTATGCCGACGATCTCCGGCATGCGTCGCCGTGGCTATACGCCAGCGTCAATTCGTAAATTCTGCGAGATGATTGGCGTTACTCGTGCCGACGGTGGCTTGGTGGATATCGCCATGTTGACCCACGCCATTCGCTCGGATCTTGAAGACAATGCCCCGCGCGCCATGTGTGTGTTAAAGCCGCTGAAAGTCGTGCTCACCAACGTGCCGGAAGATCACCAGGAGATGTACGAAGTCCCTGGTCACCCCGCCCGTGAAGATATGACGGTGCGTCAGGTGCCGTTCAGCCGCGAGCTGTATATCGACCAAGACGACTTTATGGAAGACGCGCCTAAAAAGTTCTTCCGCTTGGCACCAGGTAAAGAAGTACGCCTGCGCAATAGCTACGTGATTCGTTGTGACGAAGTGATCAAAGACGCCGCCGGTGAGATCAGCGAACTGCACTGTTCGGTGGATTTCGATACGCTGGGTAAAAATCCCGAAGGACGTAAGGTCAAAGGTGTTATTCACTGGGTTAGCGCTGCACACGGCGTGCCGATGGAAGTGCGTCTTTACGACAATCTGTTCACCGTTGAACAGCCGGATCGCGATAAAGATGTCGATTTTCTAGAGCATCTTAATCCGGAGTCGCTGGTCGTTTGCCAAGCCATCGGAGAGCCAAGCTTAGCCTTCGCAACGCCCGAGTCACGCTTCCAGTTCGAGCGCGTCGGCTACTTCTGCGCTGACCGTCACGACTCTACGCCAGAGCATTTGGTGTTTAACCGTACCGTGGGGTTGAAAGATAGCTGGGCTAAAATCAAGCAGAAGGGCTAAAACAAACATGGATAGCCATATGCATATTTACAATACGCTGACGCGCCGCAAAGAACCTTTCACCCCACTGGAAGCGGGTAAAGTGAGCATGTATGTCTGCGGCATGACGGTGTATGACTACTGCCACCTAGGGCACGCTCGCGTAATGGTCGCCTTTGATGTCATCACCCGCTATCTTCGAGAACGCGGCTATGACGTTAACTACGTGCGCAACATTACCGATATCGACGACAAGATACTCAAGCGTGCCGACGAAAATGGCGAAAGTATCACTGCGCTGACAGAGCGCATGATTGATGCCATGCACGAAGACGAGGCGCGCCTATTTGTATTGCCGCCCAGCCATGAGCCCCGCGCCACCGGCCATATCGACGATATCGTGGCAATGATTGAAACGCTGATTGAAAAAGGCTTTGCCTACGCGGCCGATAACGGTGATGTCTACTATCGGGTGCGCAAATTCGCTGATTACGGCAAGCTCAATAACCGCCAGTTAGACGATATGCGTGCAGGCAGCCGGGTTGATGTGGATGTTCATAAAGAAGACCCGCTCGATTTCGTGCTCTGGAAGGCAGCCAAACCGGGGGAGGCGCACTGGGCGTCGCCCTGGGGTAACGGCCGGCCTGGCTGGCACATCGAGTGCTCGGCGATGTCGACCTGCTGCCTGGGTGACACTTTCGACATTCATGGCGGCGGGCCGGATTTAACCTTTCCGCACCATGAAAATGAGATCGCTCAATCCGAGGCGGCCACTGGTAAAACCTACGTCAATACCTGGATGCATGCCGGCGCTGTGCGGGTGAACCAGGAAAAGATGTCCAAATCCCTGGGCAACTTCTTCACCATTCGCGACGTGCTGGCCGAGCACGACCCAGAAGTGGTGCGTTTTCTGCTGGTGGCGAGTCACTACCGTAGCCCGATCAACTACTCGGTTGATTCACTGACCGAGGCGCGTAAATCGCTAACGCGCTTGTACACCGCGCTGGAAGGTCTTGAGCTAGGCGCGGCAAATAGTGATGACGCTTCGGCTTACCGTGAGCGCTTTACTCAGGTAATGGATGATGACTTCAATACCCCCGAAGCTTTGGCGGTGATGTTTGAGCTGGCTCGCGAGGTCAATCGCGCCAAGCAAGAACAGCCTAATGAAGCTGCCAAGCTGGCGGGCGAGTTAAAGCAGCTTGGGTCAGTTTTGGGGCTTCTTCAGCAAGAGCCACAAACGTTCTTAAAAGGCACGCAGCAGCAGGGTATGCCGCTCAGCGAGAGCGAGATCGAAGCGAAAATTGCTCAGCGCATTGAGGCTAAGGCGAATAAAGACTTCGCCCAAGCGGATGCGATCCGCGATGAGCTTGCCTCTTTAGGGATTATTCTCAAGGACTCCCGAGAAGGCACGTCTTGGGTATTAGAAGCACCTTAACCCAAAAACCTTCATCTCTCGTTGGTGGCTTATGCGCTAACTTAAACGCTGATGGCTCTTATAATGACTATAAGAGCCTCGGTCGTTTAAAGCCCACTTCAAAAGGAATTCAAAGATGCGCTTTTCAGCCAATTCTTTCATTGCTAAGCCCTTAATCGCTGCTTGTGCCGTATCCCTCGCGGCATTCTCGCAAGTCAGCGCTAACGAGCCTGTGGTGGTGTCATCCAAAATCGATACAGAAGGCTCTGTTCTGGGCGAGCTGATTATTCAGACCCTGGAGCGCAATGACATTGCGACCGAAAACCGCTTACAGCTGGGCGGCACTAGCGTTGTCCGCACTGCGCTTGAAGCGGGCGAGATTGACCTTTATCCAGAATACACGGGTAATGGCGCGTTCTTTTTCGATATGACCGACAGTTCAGTATGGAATAATGCAGATCAGGCTTATGAAACAGTGCGCGAGCGTGATGCGCAGCAAGGCTTGATATGGCTGCAGCCTGCCAGCGCTAATAACACTTGGGCAATGAGCGTCCGCGAGGATGTTGCCGAGGAAAATGAGCTGGTGAGTCTAGAAGATCTAGCCGCCTATTTGGCTGACGGCGGCGAGTTCAAATTTGCTGCAAGCGCTGAGTTTGTCGAGTCTTCACAAGCACTGCCCGCATTTCAGGAAGCCTACGGTTTTGAGTTGAGTGATGATCAACTGTTGGTGCTCTCTGGTGGTAATACCGCTGCTACCATGCGTGCTGCAGCCCAACAGACCAGCGGCGTTAATGGCGCCATGACCTATGGCACGGACGGTGGCTTAAGTGCGCTGGGGCTGGTCGTGCTGGAAGATACCAAGGGCGTGCAACCGGTGTATCAGCCTGCCCCCGTGGTGCGTGAAAGCGTACTTGAAGCCTATCCAGAAATAGAAGCGTTGCTCAATGAGGTTTTCACTAGCCTTGATCTGGTCACTCTGCAAACGCTCAATGCCGATGTCGCCGTTAACGGGCTGTCTCCATCCCAAGTGGCCAGCGACTACCTCGATTCGCTTAATAATTAATGCCTGGTAATCTTATAATTTAATGCTAACGCTCGGGATAACTAATTAATGTCGTTGATGGATGCACTGCCCACCCCGCGGCTTCGTTGGGAAGGGTGGCACCCTAACGTTGTGCTCGTTAGCCTGAGCCTTATTATGCTGGCTGCATTCTGGTTACTTGATGTGGTCAGCATGGCCCCCAACCGGATTGTGTTGGGGACGGGGCATGGCGCACTGGAGGCTTTTGGCTGGCCAGGTGCGCTATTGGCAACGCTATTGCTCTCCTTTATCGGTATTCTCGCGTGCCAGCCAACCCATCGTCACTACCGAGCGCTGTTAGCGGCGGTGATAGTGATCATGGCGCTAATGCCAGTGGGGTTGATGGCGAGCAGCTATTTACTGATTGACCCTGAGATGCCTCAAGCGCGTTTAGGCATGGGAGCGGCGTATTGGGTTGTTCTGTTTGTACTGCTGCTGTGTTTAGTAGAACTACGCTTGCGCTTAAACCTCACGCGGGTATGGCCCACGCTATTGCTATGTGGTGTCGCGCTGATGTGGTGGCTCTGTGCAGCTTTTGGGCTGGAGACGCTTGCCCTCGTTCAAGAATTTAAAGCCCGTGATCAACAGTTTCTAAGCGCCGTCGCGCAGCACATTAAGCTGGTCAGTATCGCCGTCAGTGTCAGCATTGTGCTTGGGCTGGCACTTGCCATGCTGATGCGCCGCTATGCCCGGCTGCAGAAGGGCGCGTTTGCTGTGCTCAATTTTCTTCAAACCATTCCCAGTTTGGCGCTATTCGGTCTACTGCTGGCGCCGCTAGCCTGGCTTGCCACCAACGTGCCTTTTTTAGCCCAGCTTGGCGTTAGCGGTATTGGCACTACGCCCGCCTTAATTGCACTGATTGGCTACAGCCTGCTGCCCATTGTGCGCAACACCTATACCGCGCTTGAACAAGTCAGTCCCGATACATTAGAAGCCGCCAAAGGCATGGGCATGCGTGCCGGGCAGCGTTTTTGGCAGGTGCGGTTACCGCTGGCGCTGCCGGTGCTGTTGGAAGGGGTGAGAATTACCACTGTTCAGGCCATTGGGCTTACCGCCGTTGCCGCTCTGATTGGTGCGGGCGGGTTAGGTACTTTTATTTTTCAAGGCTTAGGTCAGGCCGCCATGGATATGGTGCTGCTTGGCGCACTGCCTATTTTAATGCTGGCTCTGGTGGTGGATGCGGGCTTAGGTGCCTTGGCAGAAGCGCTGCGCCCCGGAGGAACAAGATGATCGAACTATCCCACGTATCCAAGCGGTTTGGGGATGAAACCGCGGTGGACGATATTTCTCTACGGGTGGCGAAGGGTAAATTCTGTGCGTTAGTGGGTACCTCGGGCTGTGGTAAATCGACCACCTTGCGCATGATCAATCGCTTAATTGAGCACAGCGAAGGCGACATCATCCTCGATGGGCAGGCGATAGACGCGTATGACCCTGTAAAACTACGTCGCCGGATTGGCTATGTGATACAGCACACCGGGCTGTTTCCCCACTGGAACGTTGCGCGCAACATCGGTCTGGTGCCACGGTTATTGAAGTGGTCAGCAACGGACGTCCAGTCACGGGTGGCCGAGCTAATGCATTTGCTCGGTTTGCCAGTGGATGAGTTTGGGCATAAATACCCGCATCAGCTTTCAGGGGGGCAGGCGCAGCGAGTGGGTGTTGCGCGTGCCCTGGCGGCAGACCCGGATATTTTGTTGATGGATGAACCCTTCGGCGCGCTTGATCCTATTACCCGTGAAAAGCTACAGGATGAGCTGGCCAAGCTACAAGCACGGCTGCATAAAACCGTAGTGTTTGTGACCCATGATATGGATGAAGCGCTTAAGCTGGCGGATCACTTAGTGGTGATGCGCGAAGGTCGAATCGTGCAACAAGGTTCACCGCTGGCGCTATTACAAAGCCCTGCCGACCCTTTTGTCGAGTCGCTTTTAGGTGGGCTGGAAAGAGGCCTTAAACAAGCCGCGTTAACCCGTGTGAAAGATCATATGACCTCTATGGGGCCTACCTTGCCCGCGCAGTCGCGCATCCCTGGGACTTTCTCGCTACGTCAGGCGCTTTCCATGATGCTGCGCGATCATAGCGACCGGTTGACCGTTGTTGACCAACATGATGTGCCGGTCGGTGAGCTATCGTTGCGGAGAATTATCAAGGAGGCTCAACTGGACAATGGAAACCCGCGTGAGTAACTCGCTAAGCGTCGCCCAGCCCCACAAAAAAGCCCCACAATGGCTATGGCCACTGCTTTGGGGGGCGCTGCTAATGATGAGCGTCTTTGCCATGTCGGCTGCCGAGCCCCTATTTCGCTGGATTGAGCCCGATGCCCGGCAAGTCATCTACGATCGCGCCGGTTTTGTCACTTTGCTAGGCCGCCACCTCTTTGTCGTCGGCATTGCAGCGGTGGTGACCATTATCGTGGGAGTCGCGGCGGGTATCGCCGTTACCCGCAGGTGGGGGAGTGATTTTCTACCACTGGTGGCCCAGTTGGCATCACTAGGGCAAACGTTTCCTCCAGTGGCGGTTCTGGCGCTGGCGGTACCCGTTCTGGGGTTTGGCACCTTGCCCATTATTGTCGCTTTAATGCTCTACGGGCTATTGCCTATCGTGCGCAATACTCTTGCTGGTTTGCAGGGCGTCGAAGGCGATATTAAAACGGCTGCTCACGCTATGGGCATGAAGCCAACGCAAATCCTGTGTCAAGTTGAGCTCCCTCTGGCAGCACCGGTCATTCTGGCGGGCATCCGAACCTCGGTGACCATCAATATTGCCACTGCCGCGTTAGGGGCTACCGTGGGAGCAAGTAACCTTGGTGACCCGATTATCTCCGGCATCGTGAACGGCAATATGGCCTATGTGGTTCAAGGGGCGCTGACCATTGCATTGTTGGCCCTGACGATTGATAGCTTGTTCGAAGTGTTGCAGCGTCAACTACGTGCGCGTATCTCTGATGACTGATTTTTCTGCGTTTTAACCTCTCTGCATCTTAAGTAGCATCCCTAAAGTCCTTGCGCTGCGTTATTGTCCTAAATGTTGTGGTAGATAGATGTTGCGTTGACCTATGACAGATAAATCCACTGGCATAAACGGTCAATACCAACAACACTGCCCTCAAAAGGGGCAAAACAAGGACAATAATGATGACACAGTACGTACACCAGCCGGACTTCATGACCGGCGACGAATTTTCAATTCCTACTTTCAGCCTGCTTAACCCAGAAGGTGAGCTGCATAGCGACGCTGATGAGCCCGCGCTTGAGCGTGATCACGCCCGGCGTATCTATCAGGCGATGCTGGCCACGCGTATTCTCGATGAACGTATGATGGCTGCTCAGCGCCAGGGGCGGTTGAGCTTTTATATGCAGTGTACCGGGGAAGAGGCCGCCGTAGTGGGCGCCACTGCTGCGCTAAATGACGCCGATATGATTATGGCGCAGTACCGCGAGCAGGGCGCTTTAATGTATCGCGGCTTCTCGATCGACGAATTCATGAATCAGCTGTTCGGCAACGAGCTGGACTACGGCAAAGGCCGCCAAATGCCGATTCACTATGGGTCGCGCAAGCTGCACTACATGACCATCTCGTCCCCCTTAGCGACTCAGATTCCTCAGGCCACGGGCTACGCCTACGGCCAAAAATTGGCTGGTAACGGTCACTGCACGTTAACGTTTTTTGGTGAAGGCGCTGCCTCCGAGGGAGACTTCCACGCCGCGCTGAATATGGCCTCAGTGCATCAGGTGCCGGTGATATTCTTCTGCCGTAACAATGGCTATGCCATTTCCACGCCTGCCGTCGAGCAGTTTGCCGCCGACGGTATCGCCCCCCGAGCCTTTGGCTACCACATGCACGTGATCCGGGTAGATGGTAACGATGTGCTGGCGGTCTACGAAGCGACGCGGCAGGCACGCAAGATCGCGGTTGAGAAAAATCAGCCGGTATTGATCGAGGCCATGAGCTATCGCCTTGCCGCGCACTCCTCTTCCGACGACCCCTCTGGCTATCGCTCGAAAGATGAGGAGGAGGTGTGGCGCGCCAAAGACCCACTGCTGCGGCTGCAAAAATGGCTCTTGAAGAAACAGTGGTGGAGCGAAGAGGAGGAGGCTACCCAGCAGGAAACCCTGCGCCGTGAAGTACTGGAAACCATGAAGCGGGCTGAGAAGCGCTCATCGCCGCCGCTAGAGAGCCTGATCAGCGATGTGTATGCCGATATAACCCCATCGCTGCAGCGCCAATTCGATCAGTTAAAACGCCATATCCGTCGCTACCCAGAGGCTTATCCCCGCGGGGCGCAGTCGTTGGATTTAGACGTGGGCACCGAGACTGATACTCAGGGAGAGGCGTAACATGGCTACCATGAACATGCTCCAGGCAATTAATAATGCACTGGATATCGCCATGGCAGAGGATGAAAAAGTCATCTGCTTTGGTGAAGATGTGGGTATTTTTGGCGGCGTATTTCGGGCCACCAGTCACCTGCAGGAGAAGTACGGCAAAGCGCGCTGTTTCAATACGCCACTTGTCGAACAGGGCATTATCGGCTTTGCCAACGGCTTGGCAGCCCAAGGCTCGGTGCCTGTGGCAGAAATACAGTTTGCCGACTATATCTTTCCGGCGTTTGACCAGATCGTTAACGAAACCGCCAAGTTCCGGTACCGCTCAGGCGATCTGTTTAACGTTGGTGGTTTGACGATTCGCACTCCTTACGGTGGCGGTATCGCTGGTGGCCTTTATCACTCTCAATCACCGGAAGCTTATTTCACCCATACACCTGGATTAAAGGTGGTGGTGCCGCGCAACCCATACCAGGCTAAAGGGCTACTGCTTGCCGCTATTCGCGACCCGGATCCGGTGCTTTTTCTGGAGCCTAAGCGTCTTTATCGTGCTTCAGTCGGTGAAGTGCCCGAAGAGGATTACCAGCTTCCCATTGGCGAAGCCGAAATCACCAAGGAGGGCACGGATATTACCGTGGTAGGCTGGGGCGCGCAGATGGAGGTGATCGGCAAAGCGGTCGAGCTAGCCGAAGAGCAGGGCATCGCCTGTGAAGTGATCGACCTGCGCTCACTGCTGCCCTGGGATGCGGATACGGTGGCTGAATCGGTGTTAAAAACCGGCCGACTGGTGGTGAGCCATGAAGCCCCGTTAACCGGTGGCTTTGCCGGTGAAATCGCTGCCACTATTCAAGAGCGTTGTTTTCTCTACCTGGAATCGCCCATTGCCCGGGTGACGGGTCTGGATACGCCTTTTCCACTGGTGCTGGAAAAAGAGTATCTGCCTGATCACCTGAAGATTTTTGAAGCGATTCGCGAAAGCGTCAACTTTTAGTGGCTATTAATGCCTAAGTACGCATGGGGAGAAAAACAATGAGCGATTTTTTATTGCCTGATATTGGCGAGGGTATTGTCGAGTGCGAAGTCGTCGAATGGCGCGTCGCTGAAGGCGATCAAATTGAAGAAGATCAGCCTATCGTTGAAGTCATGACCGACAAGGCGCTGGTGGAGATTACCGCCCCCGAAGCCGGTGTGGTGACCAAGCTGTATGTGGCCCAGGGCCAAATTGCCAAAGTGCATGCGCCGCTGTATGCCTATCAAGTAGATGGGGCTAGTAACAATAATAGTGAGGCTGAGCCAGACGGTGCGCAATCTGCCGCCAGTGAAAAGCCAATGGCACAGACGACAGAATCGTCCAACCCTACAGGTATTCCGGCTGCTGGCCGCTTATATGACAAGGTGCCAGCCAGCCCCGCCGTTAGACGCCTAGTGCGTGAACACTCTCTACAGCTCACGGAGATCGCTGGCAGCGGCAAAGACGGTCGGGTGCTAAAAGAGGACGTGTTGGCGCATCTCGACCAAGCACCCCAAGCTTCATTTAGCCAAACCGTTGTTAACAACCAAACTGTTAAGAACCAAGCTGAAACTCAGGCACCCAGAGTGGAGCCCCTCCGCGGTGTGCGGGCGGTCATGGCCAAGCGCATGGTCGAGGCAGCCAGCACCATTCCCCATTTTCACTACGGTGAAGAGATCGACGTTACTGCACTGTTGGCGCTGCGGGAGCGCTTAAAGCCGCTAGCCGAGGCTCAGGGCGAACGGCTGACGCTAATGCCGTTTTTTATGAAAGCCATGGCGCTAGCCGTCGCTGAAGAGCCCATCGTTAATGCCCAGTTAAATGCCGCGGGGGATGAGCTGTACTACTACCCTCAGTGCAATATCGGTATGGCGGTGGATAGCAAGACGGGCCTGATGGTGCCCAATGTTAAAAACGTTGAGCGCTTAACCCTGTTGGAAATTGCCCGGGAAGTCGGCCGGCTAACCACCTCGGCGCGGGATGGGCGGGTTGATCAGGTGGATCTAAAAGGAGGCACCATTAGTATTTCCAATATTGGGGCGTTGGGAGGTACCTACGCCGCGCCGATCATTAACGCGCCAGAGGCCGCCATTGTGGCAATTGGTAAAACCCAGTGGCTACCGCGCTTTGATGAGCAGGGTGCGGTGCAGCGCCGGGCGATCATGACTATCACCTGGGCGGGCGATCACCGCTTTATTGACGGTGGTACCATTGCGCGTTTCTGTAATGTCTGGAAAGGCTTTCTCGAAGCCCCTGAAACCATGCTGCTTCACTTGGGCTAGCAAGGCGACTTATGTCCCAGGCACCGCTTCAGCAGTTTTATATACCTGAAGAGCAGTCGGTCTATCTGCTGAGCCATCACGATGCCCGTAAGCTTAAAGACTGGGTGGCGCTATGCCAGGCGCAGCTCTCCCAGTTGGGCTATCAGGGCATCGAGCTCATTGGCAAGGGCGCCTACGGTTTTGTATTTGCCGGCAGCACCGTCCACCAAGGCGCTAAAGCGCATTATGTCTTTAAATTCTCCCGCATTACCCTACCTGTGCACTTGCAGGAGCGCCTCGAAGAAGAGGCGTTTATGCTGGAACAGGTGTCCCATCCACGCATTCCAGGTCTTATTGCTTACCAGCGCTCCCGGGGGCAGTCCATTCTGGTAATGGAGCGTGCCCCCGGCTGGAATTTAGAGCAGGTATCGCTTAAGCAGGGGCGCCTCTCTCCACGCTTGATTGTGCGCATTGCGGAGCAGTTGGCCGACATCCTGCTTGCCTTGCGGCGGGAGTCAGGCCCCCAGGCACGTCCGGTGGTGCATGGAGATATTAAGCCTTCTAACTTGGTGTATGACGCCGAGCAGGAGTCTATTGCGCTAATCGACTGGGGCTCATCGGTATTTGCCCAACTAGACGCGCAGCTGCAGTTTGTGGGCGCCAACGTGATGGAGCTGATGTCGGATAATTTGCAGCAAACCAATGCCCGCCTGGGTGATGTTTACTTTATCGGCGAAGAGCAGTTGAACGGCGCACTGTCATCGCCGCGATTCGACGAGCAGGGCGCGGCGGGTACCCTGTATGCGCTGGCGTCGGCGCAGTCGTGTCGATTTGGCCATCGGGCGATTCCCGCCAGTTCGCTGGGGTTGCCAATGGAGTTTGCCCGCACCCTGGATGGCATGCTCGACCCTAACCCTCAGGTGCGGCGCAAAGCGGGCGACTACTTTTTAAAAAACATGCCGCGAATGGCCAGGGTAGTAATGATCGATCTGCCCACATCGCTCAGTGTCCCGCTGGTACCGGTATGGGCGCGTCCTGCGCATCAGGAGATCGATACCGTGGTATATAGCTCGCGCAAAGCCTTTCTACGCGAAGCGAATGCACAGGAAACCCTGAATGATGTCAATGATGTGCAGTTAGACCGCTACTACAAGCAGTTTATGCAGGGTATGGGTGAAACAGAAAAAGCCTTTTTGGCATCGGTCAGCCGCCTGGGAAAATATCCGGTAGTGGGGGGCTTGGCGGTACGCTGGGAGCGGGAAGGTGTGTATATCGACTCGTCGTTAAATTTACACGACCCGACGCTGAAGCCCGCCTTTATTGAAGCGGTCAATAATATGGTGCACTTGGCGCGGGCGATTCATCGTCAGGGCGTGTTTAAAAGCTGCTTGTTTAATGCCCGCCAAACACTGCACTTAGAACGTACTTCCGTGGATGAAGCCTTCGTAAGCGAACCCAGCATGGCGATAGGCTACGAGTTGAGCGCAGTACCGGAGCTTGAGGATCGCACCCGTCAGCACAGCTACTTCGAAGATGGCCCCGACCCAGAAGAGCTATTGGTGCTGCCCGAGGCGATTATGCATGTGCTGCAGCAGCTCAATGACATTCACCATACCGGCATGATCATTTTTGAAGCGCTGCCACAACACCTCAAAATACATAGCTACTATCGTCTGCTGGATCCGGCTCGAGAGGGCGAGTTCCGCACGCTGCTGGCGCGCATTCTCGCCTCGGTAGACCAAATCGAGGGCCTAGGCGTCTCGGGCTACATGAAAATGCCCTACAAGGATACCCGCTACTTTGCGCACCTGGAAAGCCAGCCAGAGCGCTACTACCCCCGCGACCCGCGGGAGTATGTCCGAAGGGCAACAACGTCCTAATTACATGGCTTAGTTAGGTCTGGTTTAGTCAGTTCTAGCTTAGTCAATGGTGGCTTCCTGCTGATTGGCCAGCCAGTTGACCAGCTGCTCAGTAAGTTCGTCGCTAGCAGCACCAAATGAATCAACCACATCAGGAATATTGGTGCTTATAGATTGTGCGCTGGTGGTAAAGCTCTGAGTAGCGATTGAAGCGCGGTTTTGAGTGCTGACGAGCTGAACATCGAGCTGAACCTTCACCGTGGGCGGACGGGTAGCGTAGTCGCTCTGAAAGTGACGTAGTTCACTCAGTAGCAATAGCTCGGAAGGCAGGCTATCGCTACCCACGCTGGCGAATAGGCGGCTCTGCTGTAACCCAGTGATCAAGCGCGATTGGAGTAAAGCAGGGGCATTCTCTTGCCAGCGGGCACCTTCGTAGACATTAACAATATTGCCCTCCGGGTAGACTAAAATGCGGTTGCTACTCAGTAAATGCCCCGCCTGTGGGGCCGCCACCGCCAGGCGTTGGCGGGTGGTCATAGAATCTGATGTGACGGGCTGTATATCGCTACTGGGCAGACGATACAGCGTCGCTGGCTTACTTTCGGGCAGAATCGAACAGCCACTGCTGAGTAGCAGCGCAGCGCTAACTAAAGCGATGGCGGTGGAGCGTAATGTCATGGGCGGAACTCCTCTACCTGATCACGGCCCAGGAAAAAGTCTGTTGGGCTCTCCTCTAGCTGGCGGGTAATACGATCCAATGTATCGAGCGTGGAGCGTAGCGAAGAGAGCGCTGGGGCAATATCTTGCGCGCCCTGCAGGCTGCCTTCGATGGCACCAGCGTTAGTTTCCACTAACTGCTCAATGCGTTGAGCTGCCCGGGCCACATCGCGACTCGCATCAGCGGCGCTCTCCATTACCAGCCGGCCATCTTGACGCAGTAGCTGTGTCGCTTCCTGGCTAAGTTCGTCGATGCTGCTAAGCGTGTTAGTTGCCTGGCGAGTGGCTTCGCCGAAAAGCGCCATATTCTGGTCTAGGGCGTTCTGCTGGGCGGCAATCATTTCGGTGATCTGAGCAATGTTGGTTAAAATACTGCCTGCCTGGTCACGGTTATTATCGTCAAACAGTTCGTTGACGTTTTGCAGGATTGAATTGATGTTTTCGATCATATCTTCGCCCTCATCAAACAGCGTAGCGATGGGCGAAGGGTCTGCGTTTATAAACGGTGCTTCGATATTGGTTTGGTCAATTAGCAGTGGGGCTTCAGGGGTGCCGCCGTGAAGTTGCACGGACATGCTGCCGGTGATACTGGCAAAGGCAAGTTTTGCCCGGGTGTCTGTCTTAATCGGTGCGTCATCGTAGACGCGGATATGGGCAATCACTTGCCGAGGGTCATCAGGATTAAGGTTAAGCTCGGTGACGTCCCCCACCTCAATACCGTTATACTGCACTCGGCTGCCGACCGATAAGCCGCTAACGCTGCGCTCAAATAGAATACGATAAGGCTGGTAGCTACGTTCGCCCGCTGCATAGCTCATCCAAAGTGCAAACAGCAGCGCGCCAGCGGCAGTGGCCAGCGTGAAGAGACCGATTAAAACGTGATGCGCCCGTGTTTCCATGTGCAGTCACTCCTGGACGTTTGCATTATTTGAAGAGCCGGTATGAGCACGCTGAGCGGCTCGACCACGCGGGCCGTGAAAGTAGTCTTGAATCCACTCGTCGTCGGTGTCCGCCACTTTATCAATGGTATCTACGACTAATACGCGTTTTTGTGAGAGTACCGCTACCCGGTCGCAGGCGGCGTAGAGCGTATCCAAGTCATGGGTGACCAGGAATACGCTGAAACCCAGCGCATCGCGAAGGGTGACCAGCAACTGATCGAAGGCCGCAGCGCCAATAGGGTCAAGCCCCGCCGTGGGCTCATCAAGAAACAGGATGTCAGGATCAAGCGCTAAGGCACGGGCAAGGGCGGCGCGCTTGACCATGCCGCCAGACAGCGACTCAGGAAACTGCAGCGCGGCCTGTGGCGGCAGCCCGACCAACGCTAGCTTTACCCTGGCAAGATGCTCGGCGTCTTCACGGGGTAGCCTGGCGTGTTCAATTAGCGGTAGGGCAATATTTTCTTGCAGGTTCAACGAGCTGAACAGCGCACCGCGTTGAAACAGTACACCAAAGCGCCGCTCTATTTGACTGCGCTGTGCCTCGTTAAGCTCGTTAAGGGTTGTGCCTAGGACTTCAACCGTGCCGTCATTGGGGCGCTTCAAACCAACGATGCTGCGTAACAGCACTGATTTGCCGGTACCAGAACCGCCTACAACGCCGAGGATTTCCCCGCGTTCAAGGGTCAGATCTAAATTTTTGTGAACCACATGAGCGCCAAAGTGGTTCACCAAGCCTCGAACCTTAATGACCGGTAGGTCGTTTTGCTCTGTCGGTTTATCTGAATTGATCACCAGCCCATCTCCATAAAGAATAGCGCGGCGACGGCATCAATCAGAATCACCATAAAAATCGACTGAACGACGCTTGACGTAGTGTGTTCTCCCACCGACTGCGCACTGCCGCTGACCTTAAAGCCTTCAAGGCAGCCGATAACGGCGATCACAAAGGCAAACACCGGTGCTTTGCTAAGCCCTACCAAAAAGTGTGTCACCGATACGTCTTTTTGCAGCGTGGCCATGAACTGGGTAAGTGAAATATCCAGTGACAAAGAGGTGACCATGGCACCACCCGCTAAGCCGCTGAGCATGCCCACAAACGCTAGCATGGGCAGGCTAATTAACATCGCCATTACCCGTGGCAGCACCAAAAGCTCGATAGGATCTAGCCCTTGGGCCTGCAGGGCATCAATCTCTTCATTGGATTTCATGGCGCCGATCTGGGCAGTAAAGGCGCTGGCGGTTCGTCCCGCTAATAAAATTGCAGCAAGCAGAACGCCGAACTCTCGTAAGAATGAGAACGCAACAAGATCGATGGTATAAATCGTGGCGCCAAAATCCTGCAAAACGGTAGCGCCAAGGAAAGCCACAACGGCACCCACCATAAAGGTGAGTAGCGCGACGATGGGTACGGCATTAAGACCGCTCTGCTGAATATGGGCAACGGTGGCCGTTAGGCGCCAGTGGCGTGGCCGCAATGCCAGATGGAATAGGGTAGCCACGACGAGACCAATAAAGGCCAGCAGCTGGCGCTGCTGAGACCAAAGCCCCGCCATGTGTTGGCCCACGCTGGCAAGCGCTTGGCTAATACGCGAATAGGAGGGGGGATCAACGTCAAGCGGCGCTTCCATGGCTTCGGCAATACGCACCAGCAGCGCCTGCTGCTCTTTCGGCAGTTCTGCTGCCCAATCCGCTACCGCCTGTGCTTTCTCAACGCCAATCAGCTCTACAATGAGTATGGCACCGGCGGTATCAAGGCGAGTTATTGCGTCTAACGAAACCGTCGCACCCGTTGGCTTGCCAAGTTCGGTTCGAGTTTCACTGTGATTAAGCGCCGCTTTGATATAGCGGTAATTGGCAAGTGTCCACTCGCCTTTAAGGGTGACTGTTTGATCATGACGCGCTATCCACTCGCTTGGCATCCCCACTCCTCGGCGCTCTTGGTATCGCTGCGCTTGTTTAGAAGTCTATGATGCATTCAAACGGGCGTTAGTTAAAGTCTCCCTAGCTTGAATTTACCTTGCCGAGCGGTTTCTTGGCGCTAGTTCCTGCTTAATCTGATTAGCGACTTCTTTGAGACGTGGGCCTAAGTTATTAACCAAGCGGTCGTGATCCAAGCGCAGGCTGGAGCCGCCGCAGTTAATCGCCATGACCTCGGCGCCATCTTCTAAAATTAGCGGCATCGCCACCGCGCTAATATCGCGCTGCCAATCCTGCTCAGAGAGACAAAAACCGTACTGTGCATAGTCTTTGAAACTCTGTTGTATACCCGCTTCATAACGCGGCCAGTCGCTACCATACTCGCTGGCCAACTCTTGGAGCACCTGCTGGCGCCGTTCGTCAGACAAACCGCATAGCCAGGCACGACCAATGGCGGAAGTGGCAATGGGCAGGCGGGAGCCCGTGTCCAGGCGAATGATTAGCGGGCCATGGCCGTGGCAGGTTTCCAAATAAACCATGTCACTGCGGTCGGCCCCGCCCAGGCTAACGTTACAGTCGGTGGCATCAGCAAATTTCTGCAGATGCGGGCGAGCAATTTCGCGAATGCCCATATTGGCGAGAAAGCGATATCCCAAGGCTAAGACACCTGGCCCAAGGCGGTACTTTTCCAGGTGGGTATTGTGTTGGAGATAGCCCAACTGCGTCAGGGTATAGGTTAAACGTGACACCGTCGGGCGAGGGATACTCGTACGGTTGGAGAGCTCAGCATTGCCTAAATACTCTTCACCTGCGCCAAAGGCGCGCAGTAACTCTAAACCGCGCGCGAGGGCAGTCACAAAGTTACGATCTTTTCCTGGCAACTGCGGGTCGTCAGCATCAGTGTCGGTGGGGTGCATTCAATATCCCAACAATAGGTGGCTTATGGCGCCCAGTATCGCATATCTACTTAGACGCAGCGTTCATGCCTCTCAACGAAATAGCGGCTGTTTGACACTAAATCAGCTGTCCAGACGCTCGATAATCGTGGCAATGCCCTGACCGACGCCGATGCACATGGTAACCAACGCATAGCGCCCACCGGTCGCTTCAAGCTGTCGGAGAGCCGTAAGCGCCAAGCGTGCTCCTGATGCCCCCAGAGGATGACCAATGGCGATAGCGCCGCCGTTGGCGTTCAAGCGTGGATCATCAACGGAGAGACCCAACTGCTGCACGCAGCCAAGCACCTGAACGGCAAACGCTTCGTTGATTTCAATCACATCCATCTGCTCAAGGGTAAGCCCTGCACGCGCCAACGCCTTTTGTGAAGCGGGTACTGGCCCTAACCCCATAACCCGCGGAGCCACACCGGCAACGGCGCTGGCGACAATGCGCGCGCGCGGCGCTAGGCCCACACGTTCACCGGCAGCCTTGGTGCCGACAATCATGGCAGCGGCGCCGTCATTCAGGCCCGAGGCATTTCCGGCGGTGACCACGCCACCCTCGAATAGCGAGCCCAGTCGGGCCAGTTTGTCTTCGCTGCTTTGTGGGCGGGGGTGTTCGTCTTTTTCCACCAACAGTGGCGGCTGTTTACGCCCTTGGGGCACCTCTACGCCAAACATCTCGCCGTCGTAGAAACCTGAGGCCAGCGCTTGGGCGTAGCGGGCCTGAGAGCGGGCGGCAAAGGTGTCGCTTTCATCGCGGCTAATATTCAGGTCGTGGGCAATGTTATCAGCAGTTTCCGGCATGCTGTGGCTGCCGTACTCCTTAGCAATCCAGGGGTTGGGAAAGCGTGAGCCAATCACCGTGTCGTACAGCGGCTGGTTGCGGGCATAGGGGGAGTCCGCTTTACCCAACACATAAGGTGCACGGGACATGGACTCAACGCCGCCTGCTAAAAACAGCTCGCCTTCACCTAGCCGTGCCGCCCGGGCCGCATCCATCATCGCTGCCAAGCCACTGCCGCAAAGCCGGTTAACGGTTTGCCCTGCCACTTCGATGGGCAGACCTGCCAACAGTGCGCCGTGACGGGCTACGTTTCGGGAGTCTTCCCCCGCTTGGTTGGTGCAGCCTGCCAGCACCTCTTCATAGCTTGCTGGCGCGAATGGGTTGCGGGCTACCAGTGTTTTAAGCGTCAGCCCCAACAGCTCATCTGGGCGAATAGCCGCTAAGCTGCCACCGTGGCGACCAAAAGGGGTACGTAAACCGTCGTAAATATAGGCGTCTTGCATGGTGATGCTCCTTGTTATTGGTAGGGTTAAGCGGCGGTTAACGACATTTGCAGCGCGGCGCGGCGGCGCAGCCAGGGGCTAGGCCGATAGCGTGGGTCGCCGGTGGCCTCAAGCAGGTTGGTCAATATCGTCATGATGCGCGTGGCTCCGTAATGGTCGCCCATGCGTAGCGGGCCGAAAGGGTAGCCCAAACCCAGCTCAACCGCTCGGTCGATAGTCGTGGGTTCTGCCACGCCTTGCTGGGCAATGTCGGCACCGACGTTGACGATGCAGGCAATAATGCGCTGAAGAACGAAGCCGTTGCTGTCCTGCAGAGTACTTACCGGCGTGCCGTCATGATTGAGCAGGCTTTGCGCTGCTTGAATGAAAGCGGAGTGGGTGATTGGCGTGGCCATGAGGCTGCGGCGTTTATCGAGCCCTGCGAGCATATCCACCGCTACACACTGCTCAGCGTCTAGCCCCTGGCGCAGGGCGCAGCTAGTGGCATCTTCTCCAAAGGGAGTCAGCAGGCATAGCGCTTGGGCAGTGGGTAGTGGGTCAGTTTCTAATGGCCAGCCCGCCGCATGCACCAGCGCGGTGAGTGCCTTGGCACTCTCGGGGTCTTCCTGGCTAATCCATACCGGGCAAGGTGAGGCAGGCTTGATGACCGGCTCATCCGGCATCTGCTGTTTGCCTTCCACATAGCGGTAAAAGCCTTCGCCGGTTTTACGCCCCAGCAAGCCCGCGGCCAAGCGCTGTCGGGTTAACGGTGAAGGGCGAAAACGCGCTTCTTCATAATACTGGTGATACACCGACTCCATCACGGCGTGGGAAACGTCCAGCCCGGTAAGATCAAGCAGGGTAAAGGGCCCCATCCGGAATCCGCCCTGATCAACCATAATACGGTCAATAGTGGCCGGGTCAGCGACGCTTTCGCCTAGCAGTCGCAGCGCTTCAGTGCCGAAGGCACGACCGGCATGGTTAACCAGAAACCCAGGTGTATCGGTGGTTTGGGCCGTAAAGTGGCCCATGGCTTGTCCTAGAGCATTGACCCGCTGAGTCACCTCATCGGTGGTACGCAAGCCAGGGATGACCTCGGCAATCTTCATCAGCGGCACTGGATTAAAGAAGTGAAAGCCAATAACCCGCTCAGGGTGCTGGCAGGCGGCGGCAATGGCCGTGACGGAGAGTGAAGAGGTATTGGTCGCCAACACAGCCTGCTGGCTGAGGATTGCTTCTAAATCGCTAAACAGCCCCTGCTTGGCCTCCAGCTTCTCGACAATGGCTTCCACCACAATATCGCAGGGAGCGAGCGCGGCAAGCTCGCTGGCTTCAATCAACCGTTCACTATAGTGCTGCGCCTGTTCTGCGTTAATGCGCTGCTTTTCGACACTTCTCTGCCATAAGCCATTAATAAAGGCTTTCGCTTCTTGTGCGGCACCCTCTTTAACGTCAAAAAGCATGACGTCTAGACCGGCCTGGGCAGCCAACTGTGCGATGCCACGCCCCATGGCGCCGGTGCCGACGATGCCAAGCGTGGTAAAGGGGGAAGGTGTTGATTCGCTAGCCATACGCTAAGTCCTCTCTGCAAATGGGTGTATATTTAGCATTGTTATTCTGCATTGCAAAATGGTGTTTCAATTATTGACTGCCATCCTAGGCTATGCAAAAGTGCCTGACAAGAATAGTGGACAATAGTTTTGCTATGCAAAATGCATGTACTGTCCACGCCCAGCGCTACTTCGAATGATAACTCTAACCATAAAACCCGTTGCCACCAGGAGCCGTCATGATTCGCGATCCCGAATTGATTAACCAGCTTGTCGATACCATCGCCCGCTTTGTCCGTGAGCGCTTAATTCCTAATGAGGCACGCCTAGCCGAAGAGGATGCGGTGCCCCCGGAAATTCTTGCGGAAATGAAAGAGATGGGGCTTTTCGGGCTATCGATTCCAGAAGAGTACGGCGGCCTAGGCCTGACGATGGAGGAAGAAGCGCTGGTGGCGATGGAGATTGGTAAAACCTCGCCTGCCTTTCGCTCGGTGTTTGGCACTAATAATGGCATTGGCGCCCAGGGTATTTTGATTGATGGTACTGATGAGCAGAAAGCCAAGTATGTGCCACGCTTGGCCACGGGCGAGATTCTTAGCTCGTTTTGTCTCACCGAGCCCGATTCCGGCTCCGACGCCGCCAGCCTGCGCACGACGGCGGTGCGGGATGGCGATGACTATATCTTGAACGGCACCAAGCGCTATATCACCAACGGCCCAGAAGCCGATCTGTTTACCGTGATGGCGCGTACTGACCCAGAGAATAAAGGTGCGGGCGGGATCTCAGCCTTTATCGTCGAAGGTAACACGCCAGGGCTGGTACGCGGCCCTGCGGATAACAAGATGGGCCAGAAGGGCGCCCATACCTGCGATATTATTTTCGACAACTGCCGGGTGCCCGCTGAAAATATTATTGGCGGGAAAGAGGGACAAGGGTTTAAAACGGCGATGAAGGTGCTGGATCGTGGGCGGCTGCATATTTCGGCGGTCTGTGTAGGCGTGGCCGAGCGCTTAGTGGAAGAGTCGCTGCGCTACACCATGGAGCGTAAGCAGTTTGGCGCGGCGCTTGCCGAGCATCAGCTGATCCAAGCCATGTTGGCGGATAGCAAAACCGAAGCCTATGCAGGCAAAACCATGGTGATGGACGCTGCACGGCGTAAAGACAATGGCGAAAATGTTTCGACACTGGCCTCCTGCTGCAAACTGTTCTGCGCCGAAATGGTGGGCCGTGTCGCAGACCGCGCGGTGCAGGTTCACGGTGGGGCGGGTTACATGTCGGAATACGCGGTTGAGCGTTTCTACCGCGATGTGCGGCTATTCCGTATTTACGAAGGCACCACCCAGATTCAACAAATCGTCATTGCTCGCAACATGGTGCGGGAGGCGTCCTAATGGCTTTATCGGTTTCCTACCAAGCGCCGGACGAGGCTATTTTTGGGCGCCTTGCCAGCGAGCTGGTGGCCGAGCTTCCCGAGCGCCTCAGTACCCGCGTGCTTGAAAATGCCAAGCTGCTTGGCGAGCACCCGGCTATAGTGGATGGCACTGTGCGCTGGAGTTATGCGGAGCTTGGTCAAGAAATACACGCCGCTTATGGCTGGTTAAGCGCATTGGGCATTCGCCCTGGCGACCGGATTATGACGGTGAGTGAAAACTGTCGCGCTCTGGTCGTGCTGCTGCTGGCCGCCAGTGAATTGGATGTCTGGGTAGCGATTGTGAACTCGCGCCTGTCAGTACAGGAAGTTGACCTGATTCAGGGCAACTGCCTGCCCCGGCGAGTCTTCTATACCTGTGAAGCATCCCCAGAGGCGTGCCAGCACGCCGAGCGCCACGCGGCTGACCGCTACCAACACCCTCAGTTGGGTGGGCTGGCCATTTCGCCGCTGTATGACAGTGAGCCCGAGCCGGTCTGCGCGAGCGGGGCCGAGCAGGTGGCGGCGATGATCTACACCTCAGGCACCACTGGCACACCTAAAGGCGTCATGCTGACCCATCGTGGCATTCTGTATATTGCCTCAATCTCTGGGGGCATGCGTCATTTAAGCGAAGGGCAGCGGGTCTACGGCGTGCTGCCCATGTCTCATGTGTTTGGCCTCTCTTCGGTATGTATGGGGTCGCTCTATAACGGCGCCTGCCTGTATACCGTGCCGCGCTTCGATGCCGCCCATATGTTGGCGACGCTAAAGCAGGAGCACATTACCGTTCTCCAGGGAGTGCCGGCGATGTATGCCCGGGCGTTAGAGTTTTTAAAACGTGAACAGCGCCCGTTAGAAGCGCCTGATCTAATTTATATGTCAGCAGGAGGTTCACCGTTAGATAGCGACACCAAAGTGCGGGTAGAGGCAGCCTTTGGGCTGACGCTGCATAACGGCTACGGTTTAACCGAGGCCAGCCCTACCATCAGCCAGACCCGCATCGATGACCACCATGCAACTAGCACCGTTGGCCGGGTATTGCCTTTACTTGAGTACCGCCTGGAACCGCTTAGCGACAGCGGAACTACCGAGCAGCCTGGAGATGAAGTAGGTGAGCTATGGGTGCGCGGGCCTAACATTATGAAAGGCTACTTTCGTCAGCCGGAAGCCACTCGGGCCACTCTAACTGACGATGGTTGGCTCAATACCGGCGATATCGCCAAGCTTGATCGCCAGGATCAACTCTATATTGTAGGGCGTAGCAAAGAGCTGATTATCCGCTCCGGCTTCAATATCTACCCGCCGGATGTGGAAGCGGTGATTAACGAACACCCTGCGGTAACGCTTACCGCCGTAGTGGGGCGTCAAATCGCCGGAAACGAAGAAGTCGTGGCGTTTGTGCAGTGCGAGCCGGGTGTTGACGTTGATATGGCGGAGCTCAAGGCGTTTATTGCCGAGCGGTTGGCGCCTTACAAACGGCCTACTCAAATTGTATTGATGGATACGCTACCTTCCACCGCCAGCGGCAAAATTCTTAAAGGACGATTGCGCGATTTAGCCCAGCAGGAGAGCGGCTCATGAGTCATTCACCTCAGCAAGCGTTAATGGGCTACCACGAACTGCTGGGCATGCACGTCGTTGAGTGGGAAGAGGGTCGAGTAGTCGTTGAACTGACCATTGAGCCAAAACATCTTAACCGCAGCGGCAATGTACATGGCGGTGTATTAGCTTCCATGTTGGATAGCGCTTTAAGCCTTGCCGGTCTGCACTGCGATGTACCGGGCAATATTCGCCGAGGAATGACACTCTCATTAACCACGACCTTTGTGGGCCCTGCCCGGCAAGGTGTGTTGAAGGCAATCGGCACGGTTCGCGGCGGCGGACAGAAAACCTATATGAGCAGCGGTGAGATAGTCGATGAGCAGGGCAGCTTAGTGGCCATGGGAGAAGGCTCCTTTCGGCGTCGCAGTGGCAGTGAATCCACAGAGGGATTTCCAGAAAACAAACCCCGGGAGCCAACTGAGTGAGCCCAGCCCGCCTGCGGGTTTCTCTGTTACTGCTGGTCACCTTGGCAACGCTGTTTCATCTGGTGGTTGGCAGCCTGTTTTGGCAAGCCGTCGGCATTGCCGCGCTGGCGCTCTATCTATTAACGCTTGTTGGCAAGCTAACGCGGATGGCCAAAGGGTTACTGCTAGCCGCGGGGATAGTGTCGCTGCTAGCGCTCTGGCACTCGTCGAACCCAGGCCAACTGCTGTTTGAAGCCAGTGGGCGTTTTGCGTTTTTTGCTACCTTTGTGGTGGCGTTGAGCATGCTACGTTTGCCTGCCTACCGTTCACGCCTGGTGCGCCGCTGTGGGCAAAGCATGCTGCTTCAACCGCCTAGCCGCCGCTACCCAATTTTATCGCTCGGTTCAGCACTGTTTGGCATTATTCTCAATATCGGCGTGCTTAACTTGTTTGCTGCCATGATTGAGAAGAGTAACACCCTAGGCGCGGCCCAGGGGCGTGCCTGGGTGCGAGAGGCTCGTCAGCGGCGCATGATGTTGGCGCTGCTGCGCGGGTTTTCACTGGCGCCGCTTATTTCGCCCATGGGTATCGGCGTTGCCGTCGTACTGTCGAGCCTTCCCCAGGTCACTTGGCTTGAGCTTGCGCCGTATATTTTGGGTGCCGCTGTGCTAATTTTTCTGGCCGGATGGGCGGTAGATTTTCTCACCGGCCCGCATCCACCTGCCAATAAAGCCCCGGTAGCTGCTCCTTCGTTACGCCCGCTGGCTCAGTTCAGCGTGTTGCTGCTGGGAATTGTGGCGCTGGTGTTTAGCCTTGCCTGGCTATTAACACTGCGCTTACCCATTGCCGCGCTGTTAGGTGCGCCCACGGGGGCGCTGATTTGGCTTGCCTGGCAGCGGCGCAGGCTTGGCTTCGGCGGGCTGCCTGCAGCGGTTAGCGCGGTGCATCGTCAGTTGCCGTGGCTGCTTTCGCCCAGTGCCAATGAGATCGTGGTGCTAGGGGCGGCGGGCTATTTGGGGCATTTATGCGTTGGGCTGGTGGACACTCAGCAGTTGGCGCCGCTACTAACGGTGTTGAACCCGTGGGGCGCCTTCAATGCCGTGCTGGCGATGCTGATGGTAGTGGGGCTAGCCCAGGTAGGCGTTAATCCTATCGTGACGGTAACGCTGCTGGTGGGGCTGCTACCACAGCTAGCCATTGAGGGGCTAACGCCTGCGCTGATAGGTGCATCGCTGATGGTAGGCTGGGCGCTGGCGCTAATGTCGTCGCCGATGACCGCATCAATGCTGATTTTGTCCCGATTTACCGGTGTACCCGCCACGCGTATCGGCTACCGCTGGAACGGCAGATTTCTGGTCGCCTCGATTCCGCTATTGGCAGCGTGGTTTGTATGGGCACCCTTTTAAAGGGGGGTAAGAATGAGGAAGCGCTTGACCTTTGTGCAGTGTTTTTTTATTGTTCTTTTTATAAAGTGAAATATAATTCTGCTATGCGAAATTATCTAGATTAAATATTTTTAATCGCCAGGAGCACGCCTTATGAAAGTACTCGTCGCGGTGAAACGCGTCATCGACTATAACGTCAAAATCCGCGTTAAGGCGGATCATTCGGATGTCGATCTTACCAACGTCAAAATGGCCATGAACCCCTTCTGCGAAATTGCCGTGGAAGAGGCGGTACGCTTGAAAGAGAAGGGCGTGGCGACAGAAGTCGTCGCCGTCACGGTAGGGCCCAAAGCCGCCCAAGAGCAGCTGCGTACGGCATTGGCGCTGGGCGCTGACCGCGCCATCCATATCGAAACCGACGAGCGCGCCGAATCCCTGGCCGTGGCCAAGCTGCTGGCCAAAGTGGTCGAAGAGGAGCAGCCGGGGTTGGTGGTGCTGGGCAAGCAGGCCATCGACACCGACAACAACCAGACCGGCCAAATGCTCGCCGCGCTGACCGGTCTGCCCCAAGGCACTTTTGCCTCGGAAGTTGCAGTGGACGGTGACAAGGTGAACGTGACGCGTGAAATCGACGGTGGTCTGCAAACCATCGCACTGACGCTACCGGCGATTGTCACCACCGACCTGCGTTTGAATGAGCCTCGCTACGCCAAGCTGCCCGACATCATGAAGGCCAAGAAGAAGCCGCTGGATGTGAAAACCCCCGCCGACTACGGCATCGAGGTCGCCTCCAAGGTCAGTCTGCTCAAAGTAGAGTCGCCCGCCGAGCGCAAAGGCGGCGTCAAAGTCGCCTCGGTAGACGAGCTGATCGACAAACTGAAAAACGAAGCCAAAGTTCTTTGAGATAAGCTCTTTAAGATAAGTGCTTTGAAAACCGTACTTTAAGAAAAGAGCTTTGAAAGGAGTTGATGCCATGAGCATTCTGGTACTTGCGGATCTACACGAAGGCCAACTGGCCGGCGCCACCGCCCACATCGTGGCGGCCGCCCAAGCCATCGGTGGCGATATTGACGTTCTGGTGGCCGGTGAAGGCGTTCAAGCCGCCGCCGAGGCCGCCGCCAAGCTCGACGGCGTAAGCAAAGTCCGCGTCGCGGATAACGCCGTTTACGCCCACCAGCTCGCCGAGCCCATGGGCGCGCTGCTGGTCGAACTGGCCGATGGCTACACCCACGTGCTGGCCAGCGCCTCCACTACCGGCAAAAACGTGCTGCCACGTTTAGCCGCGCTAAAAGATGTTAGCCAGCTGTCGGACGTTATCGCCGTGGACAGCGCCGATACCTTTAAGCGTCCGATCTACGCCGGTAACGCCATTGCGACGGTGAAAAGTGACGATGCCCTCAAGGTCATCACCGTGCGCGTCACCGGCTTTGATGCGGTTGGCACCAGCGGCAGCGCGACGGTGGAAGCCGTCGACGTAGTGGTGGACAACAGCCAGTCCAGCTTTGTCAAAGAGGAGCTGGCGCAGTCAGATCGTCCCGAATTGGGCGGAGCCAAGGTGGTGATCTCCGGCGGCCGCGGCATGGGCAACGGCGAAAACTTCAAGCTGCTCGACGGCATTGCCGACAAGCTGGGGGCTGCCATTGGTGCTTCCCGGGCCGCGGTAGACGCAGGCTTTGTGCCCAACGATATGCAGGTTGGCCAGACCGGCAAGATCGTTGCCCCAGATCTGTATATCGCCGTGGGTATTTCCGGTGCCATTCAGCACCTGGCGGGCATGAAAGACTCCAAGGTGATCGTCGCGATCAATAAAGACGACGAAGCACCGATTTTCCAGGTGGCGGATTACGGCCTAGTGGGGGATCTGTTTGAGATCCTGCCCGAGCTTGAGAGCAAGCTGTAAATGCTTCTGGCATCCACGTATTGGTCGGAACAACCCGTAGCGGGGGTCTTTCGCCAGGGATGGCGAAAGTAGCGCCCATGGATGGGTTCACAGCGCCCCCGCGTAGGGTTGTTCCGACCATGCCATTGTAGTGTGACATCTTCTTGAAAGGCTCAGTGGAGCCTTTTGCAGTATTGCCTCACAATAACAACCAGCGAGTTTCCCATGCTAACGCGTCTAACCGCTTCATTAAACCTGCCGGTGATCGGTTCACCCATGTTTATCGTCTCCGGGCCAGAACTGGTGATTGCCCAGTGCCAAGCGGGCATTCTGGGTGCTTTCCCCGCGCTCAACGCCCGACCTGCTGACGTATTACGTGAGTGGTTACAGCAGATCACTCAAACCCTGGCCGACTATGACGCGCAGTACCCCGAACAACCCTCAGCGCCCTTTGCGGTGAACCAAATTGTGCACCCCACCAATGATCGTCTAGAGCACGATGTCGCGTTATGCGCCGAGTTCAAGGTGCCGCTGGTCATCACTAGTCTGCACGCGCCTAATCAAGTGGTGGGAAAGGTGCATGCCTATGGCGGGCTGGTGTTTCACGATGTGACCACGTTGAGGCACGCCAAGAAAGCGATCGATGCGGGAGTTGATGGGCTGATACTGGTCTGCCACGGCGCGGGCGGCCATGCCGGGCGGTTAAACCCCTTTGCGTTTGTGGCGGAGGTGCGCCGCTTTTACGATGGCCCGTTAGTGCTGGCGGGGGCGATTAGCAAAGGTGAACAGATCGTTGCCGCCCAGGCGCTAGGCGTGGACTTGGTGTATATGGGCACGCGCTTTATCGCCACCCAAGAGGCAAACGCTCAAGCGGCCTATAAACTGATGGTGCTGGACGCAGCGGCAGGCGACATTGTCTATACCAACCTGTTTACCGGCGTGCACGGTAACTATCTGCGGCAAAGTATCGAGCAGGCGGGATTGGATCCTGATGCGCTGCCTGAAGGTGATAAAACCGCTATGCGTTATGGCTCAGGGGGGAGCAGTAAGGCAAAAGCGTGGCGGGATATCTGGGGCGCGGGGCAGGGCGTAGGCGCTATTGCCTCTATGCACAGCGTGGCCGAAGAAGTGGCCACGCTGCGCCAGGATTACCAGAAAGCGTTAGATCATTTACGGCGGCTTTGACGAAACGCCGCCACCCGGGTGTGAAAATCTTCCGACGCCTTGCACTGATCTTGAAGCTCGCCCTCTAATTGCATCGTGTCATTTAGCGGGCGCTGGGCAGCTTCCCGTAAGGCGCGTTTGGTAGCGCTTAACGCCTGGGGCGATTGACTCACCAGTGCTTGCGCCAACGACCGAGCTTCGTCTAGTACTTGGTTATCTTCGACAACCCGATTGGCCAAGCCCAGCATCACGCATCGCTCTGCCGAAATGGGGGTCGCTAAGGCGGCCATCTCGAATGCCTGGGCATGGCCAAGCTTGCGCACCAGATGCCAGCAGGCACCGCCGTCGGGAATGAGCCCAATATTGATAAAAGCAAGCTTCAGGTAAGCGGAGCGGCCCATCACCACCATATCGCTGGCGAGAACATAGGAAACACCGATGCCCGCAGCCGCACCGCTAACCGCTGCAATCACCGGTTTATTCATTGCCATTAAACTGCGCAGAGCGGGCAGAAAGAGCGTTTCCAGCCGTTCGCTCGCAGGCTGAGACGTTGCCTTCACAAACTCTGCCAGGTCAGCGCCGGCGCAAAACGCACTACCTTCACCTCGCAGAATCACACAGCGAACTTGCTCATTGTTTGCCACCGCCGCCAGCGCCTCATTGAGGGCCAGGGCGGTGGCTTCATTCAGAGCGTTGCGTACTTCTGGACGTGCAATGGCGACTTCGACGATACCGTTTTCAATAGCGCTGACAGTCACTAACTTGCCGACGTAATCTGGCATGTATCGCTCCCTAATTAACTTTTCTGGCAACGTTCTCAGGCAACCTTTAACAGCTCGCTGACCGTTTCGAGATGGTAGTCGCTGTCGCCCAGGTAGTGATCGAACATCACCAGATGCTTGGCGTAGTTAGCGACATAGCACTCTTCGGTCATACCCATCGCCCCATGCAGCTGGATCGCCTGTTCGGCAATAAAGCGAGCTGATTCACCACAGTAGGCTTTGGCCGCGGCAATTTTGTAATCCCGTTCGCTTGCAGGGAGCGCGAGGCTAGTGGCGGCTAAAATCGCCATGGAGCGGGACTGCTCCAGGTGCAAGTGCATATCCACCATGCGGTGCTGCAGGGCCTGAAAGGTCGAAAGCGGTACGCCAAACTGCTTGCGCTCTTTTAAATAAGCGAGCGTTTGGTCGCAGGCCTCCTCCATTGCGCCGATGGCTTGGGCGCAGAGCGCTGCGCGACCAACAGCCAGTACCTCCGCTAGCACATCGCTAACATCTTCACTCAGGCAGTTGGTTAACGGCAGCGTGACGCTGTCCAGGGTCAGATCGCCGGCGGGCTGGTCGTCGATAGTGCGATATAGGTGCGTAGATGTGCCCGGTGCATCCGCTGGCACAATAAATAACCCTAGCTTGCCGCTGGCTAATTGAGCGCTGACCAGCGTAGCCGCAGCGGCTTCAAGGTTAAGTACCACGTATTTTTTACCATTTAACTGCCATTGGTCGCCTTGCTGGGTAGCTTGGGTAGCTACCGTAAAGGCGTCGTAGCGGGCGCCAATCTCCTGCCAAGCAAGCGCCAACTGATGCTCACCTTCAAGCAGTGGGGCTAGCCACCGGGTTTGTTGTTCGCTGTTGGCGGTAAGCGCCAGTAATTGTCCGGGCAGCACTAGGCCAGCCAGATAGGGTTCGGGCACTAAGCCTCGTCCCAGTGCCTGCATAATAATCATCAGGTCGGTGCCATCGCCCCCTAGCCCGCCCATGTCTTCGCTGAAGGGCATATGCAGCAAACCCAGCTCGGCAAAGGTGCGCCATAGTGCAGAATCGCGGTTTGGAGCAGCGGCCAGCATAGCGCGGCGCTGCTCGGCGGAAACCTGGTCGGCCACCAAACGGGTGAGCGTCTCTTCGAGCATGCGCTGCTCGTCGGTTAAAGCAAAATCCATGGTGACCTCACATATTTAGAATGGTTTTGGCGACGATACTTTTTTGTATTTCATTGGCGCCGCCATAAATCGACAGCTTGCGACGATTGAAATACTGAGCGCTGGAGGAAGCGTTTTGGGCGCGTTCCTCATCCAGGCTGTCGTCGCCATGCAGGAAGTCGGGAAAGAATGGCAGCGCAGCAGGGCCCAGGGCGCGCCGGGTAAGCTCGCTTAGCTCCTGGCGAAGCTCCGAGCCGCGTACTTTTAGCAGCGAGCTCTCTGCGCCGGGTACACCGCCATCTCGGGCAGCGGCAATCACGCGCAGGTTAGTCACTTCCAGCGCCATTAGTTCGAGTTCCGCTTTCACCACCCGCTGACGGAAGCTGGGTAGCTCCAGCAGCGGTTTGTCGCGATGCTGAATCCGGCTCGCCAGCGACTTCAAGTGGCGCAGCGCCTGCTTGGCGTGACCAAGCCCCGCAATCCCCGTACGTTCGTGGGTGAGCAGGAACTTAGCGCAGGTCCAGCCCTGGCCCTCTTCACCGACGCGGTTGTCGACGGGTACGCGCACGTTATCTAAAAAGATTTCGTTAACTTCGTGGGCACCATCAAGGGTAATAATTGGCCGCACGGTGATACCCGGTGTCTGCATATCAATGAGTAGAAAGCTGATGCCCGCCTGCTTCTTGGCGTCTGGGTCGGTGCGCACCAGGCAGAACAGCATGTTGGCGTGCTGTCCCAGGGTAGTCCAGGTTTTCTGACCATTGACGATATAGTGGTCGCCATTGCGAACGGCGCGGGTATTTAGACCCGCTAAATCAGAGCCAGCGCCGGGCTCTGAGTAGCCTTGGCACCACCAATCCTGGTTGCTCAAAATGCGCGGCAGATAGTGCTGTTGCTGCTCGACACTGCCGAATTTCATGATGACGGGGGCCACCATATTAACGCCGAAGGGAACGACCGTAGGGGCATGGGCCGCGGCGCACTCTTCGTCGAAAATATGCCGCTGTACTGGCCCCCAGCCTGGGCCGCCAAACTCTTTTGGCCAGTTAGACGCCAACCAACCCTGTTCGCTAAGAATATTCTGCCAGCGCAGGTAGTCATCAGCGCGCAGATGGCGGCCCAAGCGCACGCGCTGGCTGATATCGCTGGGCAGTGCATCGGCTAGAAAGCGGCGTACCTGTTCGCGAAATGCCTGCTCTTCGGGGCTAAAGGTGAGGTTCATGGGCTATACATCCTTAGCAGCAGTTGAGAGCGTGGCCTGGCGGTGTGGCCCTCCTAGGTGACGCGGGTAGCCAAACGCTTCCACCGCGAGTAAATCGATGTCACTTTCCCGGTAGCAGAAGCCCTGTTCCGCTATATTGATACTTGCCTGTTCAAGCGCTGACTGCTTTTCACTGGCTGAAGCTTGCTGAATGGCAGCATGCATCGCGCGAAGTATGCTTTTTTGTTGGCTGACCACGATGTTTAGCCGCAATGCTTTAAGGGTCAGTGCGGCTCGCTGCTGAGTAAGTGGCTCTGCGCTTACATTGACTAACTCACCTATTTGGCCATTTTCAGCAATGATCAGGCTTAGTGCACTAGCGGTGGAGCAGGCACTGCCAATCTCTTCCAGTGCAACAACCGGGCAATTCGCGAGGGAATCCTGAGTCGTATTTGGCCCCAGTAGGCAAAGCTCGGTGGCCTCGTTGGATGCGTTGGTTAAGCTAATGCCTGCCTTTTGCGCGGCCTTTTGCAGGCGTTCAAAGAGCGGATGCTCACCAATCAGCGCAACGTGTTTAAAAGCACTGGCTTTCTCAACGTCGGGCACTAGGTGCGGGCTGCGTGCGGCAAAAAACAGATGAATAAGCCCGGCGCGCTGGGGGGAGTCCATACAGGCTAGAAACAGCTCCCGCTCGCGGCGTAACCCAGCCTCCAGTGACTCGGCATCCACGCAGGCCTGAATCGTTTCGACAATGCGAAACGGCGAGAACAGTTCGGAAGACTTTTGGTTAAGCTGATCCAACGTCTTAGTGATGGCCTGGGGGTTCGCCGCCGGGGCAGGAAGTTGGCCGGTGATACGGGGCGTTTGGGCGCCTGCCAGCACTTCCTGGGCGGCCGCTAAACCCGCTTCAAGAGGCGTTTGGGCATTGCTGATAGCATCGATAATACCTGCCTCAAGCGCTTCTTCAGCCTCCACAAAGCGACCGCTGGTGATCATCTCTAACGCGCGCTCAACGCCCACTAAGCGTGGTAAACGCTGGGTGCCACCGGCGCCAGGCAGGAGGCCAAGCTTTACCTCTGGAAGCCCTACGCGGGTTCCCGCCAGCGCGACGCGGTAGTGGCAACCGAGGGCCACTTCCAAACCGCCGCCCAGGGCCGTGCCGTGCAGGGCGGCAATCAGCGGTTTTGGGCAGGCTTCCAGTTGGTTAATCACATCGGGCAGCAGAGGGGCTTGAGGCGGCTTACCAAACTCACGAATATCTGCCCCGGCAATAAAGGTGCGGCCATCGGCGAGCACGACCAGCGCTTTAGCATCTGCGTCGGCAATACCCTCTTTGAGCGCGTTGACTAAGCCGCTGCGCACGGCGTGCCCCAAGGCATTAACCGGCGGGTTAGCAATTTGGATAACGCCTATATCACCGTGGCGCTGGTAGTGAACGGACATAGTTAGGCTCTCGTATTTCGCATGATAGTGAATTGAAAAATAACCTTGGCGTTCCATCTGCTAAGCAGCAGAGGCGCTATGCGATCGCCGATGGTGGCGCTGGCTTAAGCGTGCCATCAACACGCCGGGCACTAGCGCGGCAAGCGCGAGGCCGATCAGTTCCCACTGGCTAAGGGGTACCATTCCACCGCCAGGCAGCGCCAGCAACAGTCCTGCGATCAGTACCAGAGCGCGAATAATGATCTCCTGCAGTGCCCCATAGCCCAATCGGCCAATGCCCATCAGGTAGCCCTGCATGGCGGAGGCAAACAGAATGATGCCGAGCACGGCCTGGATAAACACGGCCACGATCACCAGCGGTGCGCCCTGCATAATCAACGCCGGATTAAGCACAAAGAGGAAGGGGATAAAATAGATCACGCTACCCAGGCGCATGGCCTGCAGGCCCGTTTCCATGGGCCGGGCACCGGCCACGGTGGCGGCGGCAAAGGCACCGAGTGCGACCGGCGGAGTAATAAAACTCAGCATGCCCCAGTAAAGGATGAACATATGCACCGCCATGGGATCCAGCCCTCCGCCTTGAATCAGCGCGGGGGCTAGCGCAACGGCAAGGAAAATATAGGCGGCAGTCACGGTCATGCCAATGCCGAGTACGAAACTGGTCACGGCGCCCATAATCAGTAGCAGCGGCACGCTGCCACCGGCAATATTGATAAAGTCGTTAGCGATGGTGCCGGAAAGGCCGGTCATCGAAAGCGCACCGACCAGCATGCCCACGCCGGCCAAAATAGCGATGAGTTCGGCAAACAGCTTGGCGGCAGATGACAGCGTGTCGGCCACATCCTTCCAACCCCAGCGGTTATGCTTGGAAAGCTGGTTCAGCACTAACAGCAGCGCGGTAGCGTAAAAAGGCGCTACGGCTTCGCGCTGCATAATCAGCAGCATCCAGACTAATAACGCGAAGACAAAAATAAAATACCAACCCTCTTTGAGGGTTTGCCAAAGTGAAGGCAGCTCAACGGCGGGCAAGCCTTTAATGTCTTGGCGGGCCGCGTAGGCATCAATCTGAATAAACAGACCCAGGAAATACAGAATCGAAGGAATCACGGCGGCCAGCGCCACAGCGGAGTAGGGAATGTCCAAAAACATCGCCATGACAAAAGCGGTGGCACCCATAACAGGGGGCATCAATACACCGCCGGTTGAGGCGCAGGCTTCTACACCGCCCGCAAAGGAGCGGCTCATACCGATACGACGCATGGCGGGAATCGATAGCACGCCGGTGGTCAATACATTACTGATCACGCTGCCGCTCATGGAGCCCATCAGGCCACTGGAGAAAATCGACACCTTAGCAGGGCCGCCGCGTACATGACCCAGGAGCGCAAAGGCCAGATTAATAAAAAACTTACCGCCGCCGCTTTTCTGCAGCACGACACCAAAGACCAAAAAGCCGATCACCAGGCCCGCGAACGCCTGCAGCGGCACCCCCATGATGCTTTCGGTGCTCATGGTGTGGTACATGGCGGTTTGTTCAAGGGTGGAAGGAAACGCCTGGATCGGGCCAGGGACGATATCGGCCACCAGCGGATAGAGCGAGAATACCCCGGCAATAATCGCAATGGGTAAACCACCCGCCCGGCGTGCTGCTTCGACAATCAGCAGCCAGTAGGCGTAGCTGGCATAAATGGCGATTTCGGGCGCTGAAAAGGCCCAGCCGCGCTCCAAAATAGGTACTGCGTTGTAAACAAAATAGCCGCCAACGATAAGCGTGATGGCGCTCAATGTGTAGTCGTACCAGGGAATAGGCTGCTCTTGTTGGCGACTGCGCATGGGCCAAAGCAAAAACACCAGCGGTAGCAGCAGCGCCACAACGGCATAGTAGAACTGCGTTTCCAAGCCGGTTACGAACGTCAGTAAGCCAACGTTGAAAAGATAATCCAGCGTCATCGCCATCAAAATGACGGTGACCGTGGCGGGAATCCAGCGCAGTGCAGTAGGAAGCTGACGAATTTGGCTGATCTTTTCTTTAACCTGCTGATTATTGGCAGGCGAGGTATCTGTGGTCATGGGGGGGACATCCGTCAATCAGCAGGGGGCGGCAAGTGCCGCCCCGTGGTGTATCACTCGAAGATCGGTTCGAAACCGGCATCGCTCAGCGCGGTGGCACGGGCTTCCATCCAGCCGGTAGTAAATGCCTCATCTTCACTGGGTGCGTCCTGCATAAAGCTTTCCCAGGCGGTTAAAAGCACGTTCTGACGCTCAACGAGCTTGTCCTGATGAGCCTGCATTTCATCAGTCCATACATCGATTTCTTTGTAGTACTCCACGACCGCATCGTGGAACGGCACTACCCATTGAAGATCTTGTTGCTCTAGTGCATAGCCAAGTGCGCCTGGAGCGTTGTCTTTATAGTCATCAAAGTTTTCCTGCATGGCCTTGATCAGGCCATAAGCCACGTTGTCGTCCAGGTCTTGGTTGGCGACAACAATAGGGTAAGGGTAGCTAGCGCTAGGCACCGGGTTTTCGGCGCTGATGCCGCCTGCCCCGGAAGTGACTTCGTGAGGACGGAAGTAGGGCGCCACCGCAGCCATACGCTCCCAGCCGGCTTCGTCGTTGGGGTCTAGCACTGGCCAGCTAATGCCGCGAGGGCTACTGGCCAACTGCTGGGCGGGCGGGGTGACCGTTGTGGTAAAGGAGGCATCCACATCGCCAGCGATAATGCCGTCGAACGAGCGGCCGTAGCCGGGGTAATCAACCCGCTCTACGTCATCCCAGGTTAAACCGCCAAAGGCGAGGTACGCCTCTGTGCCTTTATTGAGCGCATCGTCGCCACGGATATAGGCGATGCGTTTGCCCGCCAAGTCAGCGGGCGTTTCAACATCCAGGTCGCCCGCGACCGCAAGGGAAAGACCAAAAGAGGCGGTGGAAGTGGTAATCACGCGCAGCGGCTGAGGGCCCCAGTCACGGTCGGCAAACATCATCACACCTTCCGCTCCGTAGTAGCTGGCGATCCCACAGGCGCAAAGGTCAACGCGGCCCTGCTTGAGCGGCGTCATGCGTGATACATCGTTATCACCCGGCAGAATACGTACAGACGAATCGTATTTGTTCTGCAACATATTGCCGATGGCGACGGCTTGGGCATAGCCGCTTGAGTTGGTGCCATAGGCCGTCCAGGCCATGGTGCCGGGCAGTTCAATTTCGTTGGCGTGGCTGACGGCTGCGCCGAGTAGCGATAGAGGTAAGGCGGCAATAAGTAGGCGTTGAGCGAAGGGACGCATTGGGATGCTCCTTTATTGTGGTTGTAGTGACGTTGATGGTGACGTTTAGTTGCTGGTTATTTGATTGAATGTGTTTTGCTGTGCGGTATTGTATTTTGCTTAATGGTCGGGTGATAGTAGAGAAGCCGCTGGGTGGCTGTCAATGCCGTTGTCATCAGAGGTGTCCGTTAGTAAACAACAGGCATAAAAAAACCAGGCAAAAGCCTGGTTTTTCAGAGCGGTAGCGAGAGCAATACTGTTAAGAAAACTCACGCCAAGCGGCGTAGGTGCTTAGAAATACCCGTCCGGTCAGTGCATCCAGAAAGTCACTCTTCTTAAGCTGATCCATTACCGGGCCTTTGACCTCGGATAAATGCAGTTTTACATCGGAGTCTTTTAAACGGGCGTTGATCGCATCCAGGCTCTCTAGCGCCGAGGCATCGATCAGGTTGACCGCCGAACAGATCAGCACAACGTGCTCAAGCTCGGGTTGGCTCGCCACCAGGTTATAAACGGTGTCTTCCAAATAGCGTGCATTGGCAAAGTAGAGGCTCTCATCGATGCGCAAGAGGGCAACGGTATTGACCGTTTCGACATCGTGGCGGGTAGTGTTTCTAAAATGTTCGGTACCGGGCACACGACCTACCAAGGCGCTATGGGGGCGGCTGGTGCGGTACAAAAAT
Source organism: Vreelandella titanicae (assembly GCF_014697095.1). NCBI lineage: Bacteria > Pseudomonadati > Pseudomonadota > Gammaproteobacteria > Oceanospirillales > Halomonadaceae > Vreelandella > Vreelandella titanicae. The sequence goes on from NZ_CP059082.1 coordinate 3,556,528, forward strand.
AGCGCAATAGAAAGTGTCACACCGCTAATGATGCCGGCTTCAACGCCTTCGCACAGCGTGAGTAGAATCGTCACCGCCATGGCGGCAAAGTCGCTGCGGGAGTAGCGCCAGGTTTGGCGCAGCATGGGGATGTCTACCAGTGTCAAAATCGAGACGGTGATTGTTGCGGCCAGGGTCGCGATGGGCAGATAGTAGAGCCAACCGGTAAACGACATGGTGACCAGCGCAATACCTAGCGCCGCAAAGGCACCGGCGGCAGGTGTTTGCGCACCCGCATCGTAGTTAATAACGGTGCGGGACAGACCACCGGTTACCGGCATACCACTGGAAAACCCGGCGGCTAAATTGCTGGCGCCCAGGCCCACTAGTTCCTGATTGGGAGAGATGCGCTGGCGCCGTTTAGCGGCCAACATCTGGCCCATGGAGACCGACTCCACAAAGCCGACCAGGCTAATCAGCAGCGCTGGGATTAGCAGTGCCCGCCATAGCGAGTAGTCCGCCCAAGGAAAGCTTAACGAGGGTAAACCACCGGGAATTTGCCCTACTACGGAGACGCCTTTATCGGCCAACTGCCAATGCCAGGTCACCAGGGTGGTAATCACGACCGCAAAGACTGGCCCCGCTTTGGCGATCAAGTCCGCCAGAGTGCGTGGCAGGCCCAGCGTGAGCAGGGCGGCTTTACCGTGGCGCCGCATGGCAATCAAAAACAGCAGGGTTCCACTGCCAATCAGTAGGGTGGGTAAGTTAAAGGTGGTTAAGTTTGGTACCAGGGTGATAAGACGTTCCACCAGGGTAAAGCCACTGCTCTCAACCCCCAGTAGGCTGCCAAGCTGGCTGGCCGCAATCAAAATACCCGACGCCGTTAAGAAGCCGGAGATAACCGGGTGGCTTAAAAAGTTGCTGAAAAAGCCCATTTTCAGCAGCCCCATCACGACCAGCATGCCACCGGAAAGCAGTGACAGGATCAGCGCTGCCTGTAAGTAGGTCTCCGTACCCGCGGCTGCTACTGAGGAGAGCGCGGCACCGGTCATCAGCGCGATGATTGCCACCGGCCCGACCGCGAGGGTTTTACTGGTGCCAAACAGGGTATAGATCAGTTGAGGCAGGATGCTGGCGTACAGGCCTACCACCGCGGGTAACCCGGCCAGCAGCGCATAGGCCAGCGATTGGGGAATGACCATCACGGTGACGATCAAGCCCGCCAAAAGGTCTGCCCCCAATAGGCGTTTATGGTAGTGGGGGAGCCATGTCAGGATCGGCAAGTAGCGCTTTAGCATGGGGTCCTGGTGTTGTAGAAGTGGCAGAACCAAGAGAGTAAGGGATATTCCATTTCATTGCAGTGCTTATATTCATTTTTACTGCGGTAACCCAATGATGACCAAGCGCTTATAGGATTTGTGTCTTCTCCAAAAGTGCTACTTCCTTCCCCCAAAGTGCTACTTCTTTCATAAGCGTTACACGCTAAGCTTAGTCGCAAAGGGGGTTGAACCCCTCAGAAGTAGTATTTTCGATACTCAATAACATCAATAAAAGAGTACAGCTCATGCGCTTACTGCGATTGTGTGTTCCGGTGCTGTTTGTAGTGCTGTCGATAGGGCTTGCCATACAAGGAGGGCTCTGGCGTTATCTGGCACTTCTATTCGCCGCGCTAGGCGGTGGCGCTATGCTACTCAGCGTACTGGAAGGCGTCTACCGAGCCGACCAACGTCGCCTGGAACAGCATCGGCTTGGCTTTAAGCCGCTGCGTGATTACCGTTCGCTTCGCGCCATGGCCTACAGGTTAATGAACCGCGCTAGCAGCACAGCGATTGCCTCGGCAGAAGTGTCGCACTATGCCGATCTGATGGATCAGCGCCTCTCAAAGCAAGAAACCATGGCTCGTGAAGCTTCATCGAGCATGACGGCCATTAATGCAGCCATTATGCAGGTGAGTGCCAGCGCCAGCCAAGTGGCAGCGCTGGCAGAGAGCGCCCGGGAGGCCAGTCATCACAACCATGCTGAACTGGACGATATTATTCAGGACATGAGCGATGTTGCCGACCGCTCAAACCAAGCGCTGGAAATGCTGACCGCGCTGAACGATAAAATTGAGCGTGTACGTAACGTTACTTCCATGATTGAGGATATCGCCGAACAAACCCATCTGCTGTCGCTCAATGCGTCAATTGAAGCGGCCCGAGCGGGTGAACACGGGCGAGGGTTTGCAGTCGTCGCCGGCGAAGTGCGCAACCTGGCACTCAAGACCTCTACCGCAACGCAAAGTGTCGATGAGCTGGTTAAGGATATGCATCAGAGCGGCCAGTCGGTCGTCGCCACTATGGGCCAGTTAATGACCCGTATCAGCAAGCGCTCCAAGGGGCTACAAGTGGTCGGCAACAGTCTGGGTACGATGACTCAAGAATTCGACCAAGTGCAGAGGGAAATTACCCGTGTTGCCGATGCCATGGAAAACACTCGCCAACATAGTCAAACCGTGGCGGACAGCCTGAGCCAGTTGGAAGATGATGTCGATGAAGGCAATCGTAATATGCATGATTTGGCCGAGCAGGCCCGGGCATTGATGGAGGCTGCCGAAGGGGTCGATGGTGAACTGGCTCAACAGCATTTGGAGGGTCGCCACCAGCAGGTATTCCACGCTGCACGATTAACCGCCGATAAGTTGGGTAAGCTGCTGGAAAAAGCGATTGCCCGCGGGGAGCTTTCAGACACCCACCTGTTCCAGCCTCATTATGAACAGATTCCGGGTACGCAGCCGCCGCAATATAAAACCGGCTTTGATAGTTTCACTGATAGGTACCTGCCCGATTTGCAAGAGCCTTTGCTCACGCAGCTAAGCTTAAGCTATGCCATTGCCTGTGACCGTAAAGGCTATGTGCCGACCCATAACAAAGCGGTCAGTCTTGCACCAACCGGTGACTACGCGCACGATTTAAAGTTCTGCCGCAACAAACGCATTTTCGATGACCCGACGGGCAGCCGATGTGGGGCTCATGAAAAGCCGCTGCTACTGCAAACTTACAAGCGCGATACCGGCGAAATCATGCACGACCTCTCTGTGCCGGTGTATGTGCAGGGTAAGCACTGGGGCGGATTCCGGGTTGGCTACCAGCCTGAGCGTGATATAGCGACTCCCCCTGCGTTGCAGTCAGAGGCCGCCCCAGTGCCACCGCTTGCACTAACTAGCCGCAGCGTAGCGCGGGCGTGACTGCCACGCCGACCAGGAGTAGAGCGCGAGCCCGATCCAAATAAGCACAAACGTTGCCAACTGAATAAGGCCCAGGGGCTCGCCGAACACGGTTAAGGCAATCAGAAACTGAATGCTGGGGTTGATGTACATCAAAAAGCCCAGGGTTGCCAAACGCAACCGGCGTGCCGCGCCGGCAAAGGCCATTAACGGCAGCGCGGTCAAAGCCCCACTGGCGATCAGCAGGCCAGTCGATGACGTATCTTGAAGAAAATGCGAGCTGCCGTTCCAGCTTAACCAGGTCAAGGCGATCAGGGCGAGTGGGAATAGCAACAGGGTTTCCACAAACAGTCCCGATAATCCGTCCAGTGGCACCTGCTTACGAAACAGGCCGTAACTGCCGAAGCTTAACGCCAGTAGTAGACTAAGCCAGGGCAGTTCACCCAGCATCACAAACTGCGTGGCAATGGCCACGCTGGCCAAGCCCAAGGCGACCAGCTGCAGCTTGGCCATCACTTCCCGAAGTACCAGCATGCCTAGCGCGACGTTCACTAATGGCGTTAAGAAGTAGCCCAGGCTCGCCTGCAATACCTGCTTCGACTCCACTGCATAAATATAGATACCCCAGTTAAACGCAATCAATAGCGCACAGGCCAACACCCGACCAAGCCGCTTGGGTTCCCCCAATGCGGTGACAACGGGCGGCCAGCGGCGCAGAAGGGTAATCAAGCCGACCAGAAATAGACACGCCCAAATGATACGGTGAATCAATATTTCAAAGGCGGGAATGCCGTCAAACAGGGCAAAAAATAGCGGAAAGCAGCCCCACATGGTGTAGGCGGTTAGCCCATACATAACGCCTTTGACGGCATCAGGGTCGCGTGTTGGAGTAGGAAGCATAGCAGCCTCATTATTTAAAGATGCTAATCTAGCATAAACGTTGTCTTGAGACTGACGAATTGGAGGTGTTAAGTGAGTCAACTTAGGAACACGCTAGTGCAGTGTGATCTGCGCTGGGAAGATCCCCAGGCCAACCACGCTCATCTTGAGAAGTTGCTGGGCGAGCTGGATAGCCGCGACACGGATCTTATTGTATTGCCTGAGATGTTTGCCACTGGCTTTACCATGAATTCCCGCGAAATGGCCCAGCCGATGGCGGAAAGTCAAAGCGTTGCCTGGCTACAGGCCCAAGCGAAGGCACGCAACTGTGTGATGACCGGCAGCGTGGCGATCGAAGAGGACGGTGAGTTTTATAACCGCTTGATTTGGGCAACGCCGGAGGGGGTGTTAACCCACTACGATAAGCGTCACCTATTCCGTATGGCCGGTGAGCATGAGCGCTACGGTATGGGCAGTGAGCGTAAAGTGGTAGAGCTCAATGGCTTTAAGCTGCTGCTGAGCGTTTGCTACGACCTGCGTTTTCCGGTCTGGATGCGCCAGCAGCCAGCAGAAGGGGAGCATTTCGAGTATGATGCGCTGCTGTGTATCGCCAACTGGCCAGCACCCCGTCGTCACCCTTGGCGCACGCTGCTGCAGGCCCGTGCGGTCGAGAACCTAAGCTATGTGATTGGCGTTAATCGCGTTGGAGAAGATGCCAAAGGGCTTGCCTATAGTGGCGATTCCCTGTTGGTGGACTTCAAAGGCGAACCGCTCATTGATCAACCTGCCCATACCCCGTTTATAGAAACGGGCACGCTGGATAAAACTGCCCTTGATGCTTTTCGTGAAAAATTTCCTGCCTGGCAAGATGCCGACCACTTTCAACTGCTGCCAGGAGTGGGTTAATGATGCGCCTTGATCGCTTTTTGAGTGAAACCACGCCATTAACCCGTAGCCTGGCTAAGCGGGCACTCAAAAATGGTGAGGTAACCCTCAACGGCGAGCCGATCAAGCAGTCGGCGACCCAGATCGATACCGATAACGATGTGGTGGTGCTCAACGGCGAGCGGTTGGCGCTGGTTGGCTTGCGCTACATTATGCTGCACAAGCCCGTCGACGTTGAATGCAATGCCCGCCGCGGACTCTATCAGCGCGCGATAGATCTGATAGATCTGCCCAAAGCCGATCGGTTACAGCCGGTAGGGCGGTTGGATGTGGATACCACGGGACTGCTGCTATTAACCGATGATGGCCAGTGGTCGCACCGTGTCACGTCACCGCGCCATCGCTGCGCCAAGGTGTATATCGCCGAGCTAGCGGAACCGATGGAAGGTGCGACGGCGGAGTGGGCGATTGGTCAAGTCGCCGATGGCCTGATGCTGGATGGAGAGGAGACCCCGACACAACCCGCAACACTCAGGCTGCTTTCGCCCACCCAGGCAGAACTCACCATTACCGAAGGGCGCTATCACCAAGTGAAGCGTATGTTTGCCGCTTTGGGTAATCACGTGAACTCACTGCACCGCAGCTCTATCGGTGACTTGGCTTTGGATGCCAACCTGGCGCCCGGCGAGTGGCGAGAATTAACCGCCGACGAAATCGCGCTTTTCTGAGTCCTTGCTTAAGGTCTCTATTAGCCGCTTCCCAAAAGGGTAAGCGGCTTTATTTTATCTGGATATTTATACCGTTATCTTAGTTCTGCCACCAACAATAGCAAGTATCGTGACTCGATAAAGTTAGTAAGTCAGAACTAGTGAGTCAGATGCGCAGCGGCAATCAACGCTTGAGTATAAGCGTGCTGTGGCGCTGAAAGCACCTCTAGGCAGGGGCCTTGTTCGACCACTTCGCCATCCTTGAGCACCATAATACGGTGTGCCATGGCACGCACAACGGCTAAGTCATGGCTTATGAATAAATAACATAGCTGACGGCGTGCCTGCAAATCGCGCAACAGGGCGACTAGCTGCTTCTGCACGGTACGGTCTAACGCCGAGGTTGGCTCATCCAGCACCAATAGTTCCGGTTCTAAGATAATCGCTCTTGCCACGGCAATGCGCTGGCGCTGACCGCCGGAGAACTCGTGGGGGTAGCGCGCGGCACAGCTCTCGGGCAAACCTACCTCGTGCAGCGTTTGATTAACCCGCTGGGTGACTTCTTCAGTGGTGAGATGGGGGTAGTGAAAGCGCAGCCCCTCGCTGACGATATCAAACACTGGCATACGCGGTGAAAGCGCGCCATAGGGGTCTTGAAACACCATTTGCAGGCGATGGCGGTGGCGGCGTAACGCATCGCCGGTTAGGGCGCTTAGTTTATCCTTGCCAAGGGTAACATCGCCTTGGCTAGTGACCAGCCGCATGACCGCTGACGCTAGCGTGGTTTTACCCGAGCCGGACTCACCCACAATGCCCAGGGTTTCTCCCGGCGCAATGTGGAAATCAGTGGGTTGAAGTGCCACGAAAGCGGGCGGCTGACGCTTGAACAGGCTGGTTTTAGGCCGCTTGAAACTGACGCTCAACTGACGCGCTGTTAGTAGCGGGGCGGTCTGCTCAATATGCTGGGGCCTACCTTCCGGTTCTGCGGCTAGCAGCGCCTTCGTGTAATCGCTTTGCGGGTGTTGAAAGACCTGCTCCACCGGGCCGATCTCCTTAATACGGCCCTGATACATGACGCAGATACGATCCGCATAACGGCGCACCAGATTCAAGTCGTGGCTGATAAACAGCATACCCATGCCATGGTGATCGCGTAGTTCACGCAGCAGGGCGAGAATGTCCTGTTGCACGGTGACGTCCAGCGCTGTTGTCGGCTCATCGGCAATCAGCAGCGATGGGTTATTGGCAATCGCCATGGCAATCATCACCCGTTGGCGCTGCCCCCCCGAAAGCTGGTGGGGCCAGGCATCCAACAGCTCATCAGGTCGCGGCAGTTTCACCTGTTCCAATAGCGCTTTGCTGCGTTGGCGGGCGGCCTCGCCACGCAGCCCCTGATGAAGGCGGAGCGCTTCACCAATTTGCTTACCCACGCGGTGGAGTGGGTTAAGAGAGGTCATCGGTTCTTGAAAGATAAAGCCGACGCGATTACCGCGTATAGCGTTCCACTGGGCTTCGGTTAAATTGGCCAGATTGGTATCACCCAGCCAGCGTTCACCCTCAACGCTAGCGTTACTGGGTAGCAGATTTACCATGCCCAACGCCGATACGGATTTGCCGGAGCCGGACTCACCGACAATGGCCAGGGTTTCGCCCGCATTGAGGGTAAGCGAGAGTGACTGCACCACCGGGTTGCCATCAAAAACGACATCAAGATGTTCAATGCGCAGCAGGGGATTAGGCATGCTGAGTCTCCTGGGCAGTACCCGCTTGGCGCTGCTGCACGTGACGGGGATCAAAGGCATCGCGCAAGCCTTCGCCGATAAAGACCAGCAGAGAGAGCATGATGGCCAGAGTCATAAACGCCGTAATACCCAGCCACGGAGCATGAAGATTATTTTTGCCCTGGGCTGCCAGTTCGCCTAGCGAGGGAGCGCCGGGGGGCAGGCCGAAACCGAGGAAATCCAGTGCGGTGAGCGTGCCAATGGCGCCGGTAAACAGAAATGGAATAAACGTCAGGGTGGCCACCATGGCATTGGGCAGCACGTGACGCCACATAATCAAGCGAGACGGCAGACCCATGGCTTTGGCCGCGCGCACATACTCCAGATTGCGCGCACGCAGGAACTCGGCACGTACGATGTCGACCAGGCCCAACCACGAGAAGAGCAGCATAATCCCCAGCAACCACCAAAATCCCGGTTGCACAAAGCTGGCCAAAATAATCAGCAGGAACAGCACCGGCAAGCCAGACCAAATTTCGGTGAACCGCTGACCGATCAAATCAATTTTGCCGCCAAAGTAGCCTTGTACACCGCCTATTGCTACACCCATCACTAATGACCCGGCAGTGAGTACCAGGGCAAAGGCCACCGAAAGCCGGAAACCATAAATCACCCGTGCGGTTACATCCCGCCCCTGGTCATCGGTGCCCAGCCAGTGGCGGCTATCCGGCGGGGCCGGAGAGGGGCGGGTCATATTCATATCCAGGGTCTGATAGGAAAAAGGAATGATGGGCCACAGCGCCCAGCCGTGGTCTTTAATCTGTTGCTGCACAAAGGGATCCAGATAGTCCGTGCGGGTGGGTAGGAAGCCACCAAATTCGGTTTCCGGATAGTCCACTAGCATGGGGAAGTACCACTGGTCGTCGTACTGCATAATGATTGGTTTGTCGTTGGCAATCAGCTCGGCAAACAGGCTAAGGATAAACAGCGCGGCAAATAGCCAGAGGGACACCCGGGCACGACGATTGGCTTTAAAAGCCGCCAGTCGCCGGCGAGTAATGGGTGATAAACGTGACGATAACGAGGCCATTATCACGACTCCCGGGTCGAAAAATCGATACGCGGGTCGACCCACACGTAAGTCAAATCGGAAATCAGCTTGAGGATTAAGCCGATTACGGTATACAGGAAGAGGGTGCCAAATATCACCGGATAATCCCGCTGCATGACCGCTTCAAAACCGAGCAGGCCTAGCCCATCTAGGGAGAAGATTACTTCGATGAGCAGCGCGCCGGTGAAGAAAATACCGATCATGGCGGCGGGTAGGCCCGCGATAATAATCAGCATGGCATTGCGAAACACATGGCCGTAAAGCACGCGCCGCTCGTCGGCCCCCTTGGCGCGGGCGGTAATTACATACTGCTTGTGAATCTCATCGAGAAAGCTGTTTTTGGTTAGCATCGTCAGCGTGGCAAAGCTGCCAATCGAGGCGGCGATAACCGGCAGTGTGATATGCCAGAAGTAGTCTTTGACCTTGCCCCAGGCTGAAAGCTGGTCGAAGTCGGGTGAGGTCAAACCGCGTAAAGGGAATAAGTCCCAGTAGGTGCCTCCGGCAAACAGCACAATAAGCAGGATGGCAAACAGGAAGCCCGGAATGGCATAGCCGACAATCACTAACCCCGAAGACCAGACGTCAAACCGGGAGCCGTGGCGTAGCGCTTTTTTAATGCCTAACGGGATGGAGATTAAGTAGACCAGCAGTGTCGTCCAGAGCCCTAGAGATATGGATACCGGCAGACGCTCAATCATCAGCTCGGTGACCGGGCGGTCGCGGAAGAAACTGGTGCCAAAATCGAGGGTGAGGTAATCCGCCATCATGCCGATAAAGCGTTCATGGGCGGGTTTGTCAAAACCAAACTGCTGCTCTAGCTGTTCGATAAAGCGTGGGTCAATACCTCGGGCTCCCCGGGAGTCATCGCTGACTTGGACATCGGCGCCCCCCATATCCAAGCGAGTGCTGGCCATGGCGTCGGCGCCTTCAAAACGCGCCAGCATCTGATCAATTGGCCCGCCCGGCGCCGCCTGAACAATAATAAAATTGAGTAGCATGATCCCGAAAAGGGTCGGAATCATTAGCAGCAGTCGGCGTAGGGTATAACGGGCCACAGAGCACTCCGAGGTTTATGACGATGAATCCGTTGAGGACAAGCCGTTGCGCTTAAGCAGCTATAATTGGACCAAAGTTAACGGCCGCGCTGGCGGCGCTGCAGCTCTGCTTCACGGTCGGTGTCTACCCACCACGCATCCAGATCCATGGCGTATTTAGGGAAGGGTTCGGGGTAGCCGAACTTATCCCAAATGGCGATGCGTGTCTCCCCAGAGTGGTAGTGGGGAATCACATAAAACCCCCAGCGCAGCACCCGATCCAGCGCGCGCGTGGCGGTATCCAACTCTTCACGGCCACCAGCACTAATGATCTCCTCCACCAACGCATCGACCGCCGGATGTGCCAGCGCCATCCGATTACGGCTTTGCGGTGCCTCGGCGGCGGCGCTGGTCCAGAAGTCGCGCTGTTCATTGCCCGGGTTGTTCGACTGAGGGAAATGACTGATCACTATGTCATAGTCATAATTACGCTGCCGGTTTAAATATTGATTAATATCAACGATACGCAGCGATGTCTGCACCCCCAAGCGGGCCATGTTGCGAAGCATGGGTTGAACGACCCGTTCAAGGCCTGAGTCATAGAGCAATACTTCGAGGCTTAACGGCCGTCCAGTCTCCTGATTGACTAGCACGCCGTCCTCTACGCGATAACCTGCCTCACGCAGCAGGTCGAGCGCTTTGCGCAGCCTCTCGCGCAAATCAGTGGGCTGCTCAATGGGCAGCGGCTCGGTAAAGAGACGGTCAGAGCCGTGAGAGGCTATTAACGCTTCGTGAAAAGGCTCCAATAGTGCCAGTTCTTCTTCAGAGGGTAAGCCGGTGGCTTCCATTTCAGAGTTTTGGAAAAAACTCTTGGTGCGCTGGTAAGTGCCGTAAAAAATATTGGTGTTGAGCCACGGAAAATCAAAGGTCAGGCTCAGTGCTTCCCGCACCCTCGGATCCTGAAATTTCTCTTTACGCAGGTTGAAGACAAACGCCTGCATCATAGAGGGGTTAACATCAGGCACTGTTAGCCGCTTAACCAAGCCCTCTTCATAGGCTGGAAAATTATAGCCAATCGCCCAGGTGGCGGCGCGTGCATCGGTACGGAAGTCCGTCAGTCCCGCTTTAAAAGCTTCCCAGGCAATATCGCGGTCACGGTAGTAGTCGTAAATGATGCGATCAATATTGTATCGGCCAACGTTGACCGGCAAATCTTTACCCCAATAATCTTCATCGCGCTGATAAACAATTCGCCTACCTGGGTCTACTTCGCTAATGCGATAGGGCCCGGAGCCTGGGTGTGCCGCAAGGGTGGGGGAGGTGAATTCGCGGGGCTCCCAGTAGTGGCGGGGGAGTATGGGTAACTGGGCGACGATTAACGGCAGCTCTCGGGATTGAGTGTCGTTGAAGGTGAACCGTACCTGATGCTCATTGAGGGCGATGGCTTCTTCCACTCCCGCGTAGTAACTGGCGTAAAACGGATTTCCCTCTTCGCGGAGCAGATTAAGCGAGAACACCACATCGTAGGCCGTGACAGGTTCCCCATCTTGAAAACGCGCTTCAGGGCGCAGGTCGAACTCAATCCACTCCCTGTCAGGGTCAAGGCGCACGCCTTCGGCCAGCAAGCCGTAGAGGCTAAAGGGCTCATTGGGGTTGCTGGCCATAAGGGTGTCATAAATTTGTGAAATGCCGGTAACTGGCGTGCCGCGAATAATAAACGGATTGGTCGAGTCAAAGCTGCTCCCCACGGCGGTATGGGTAATGGTGCCGCCTTTGGGGGCCTGTGGGTTTACGTGAGGGAAGTAGGGGAAGTCGGCTGGCAGCTCGGGGCTATCGTAAAGCGATAACCCATGAACTGTTTCAATAGGAACCACGTTGTTTGCGTCGGTGTTCAAATCACCCACCACATTAGTGTTGGTGGCGGTGATAGACGTCGACTCTGACGCTATTGTTTCGGCGTCTGAAGCCAGTATTGAAACGTTGGACAGCAGGCCACTGATGAGTAGAAGCGTTTTCGCAAAAAACAAACCACGCGGCATTTGAGACATCCCATGTGAACAAAGCCAACTAGTTAACCCGGTTTAACGCCCTGAAAGTGTCAGCAGTTGGCCTGGTTGCAGAGTGCTGGGGCGGTCAATCGCATTCCAGCGTATAAGGTCTTGCTGGTCAATATTATACCGGGCCGCAATCGCAGAGAGACTGTCGCCTCTTTCAACGCGGTGGGTATTGCCACGGCTGTTTTGCGCAAGCGCTTGGTTGCTGTCTTGTGTTTGACTGCCGCCTTGAGAAAGCTGCGCTAGCATCTGGGTATCCACTTCTTCAGGTACCAGCAGTGTCTGAGCACTACGGGGGTCAATGCTGCCATTGAGCAAGCCAGGGTTTAATTCGGCTAACGCGGTTTGGCTGACACCCAGCAGTTGAGAGGCTTCTGAGAGCGTCACTGCTTGGGCCAACTTAACTTTAGCGAAGGCCGGATCAACATGTATTTCCGGCAAGCTGACACCGTACTGCTCAGGGTCGTTAATGATGGTCGCGATGGCTTTCAGTTTGGGCACATACTGCATGGTTTCATAGGGCAGCGAGAGATCCCAGTAATCACCGTTTAGGCCTTGGCTTTGGGCCTGGCGTCGAGCGCGGTTAACGGTGCCTGCGCCGGCGTTATAAGCCGCTAATGAAAGCATCAGATCGCCTTCATACCACTGATCGGCCTGCATTTCCAAGTAGTCCAGCGCCGCTTCGGTGGAGGTTAAAACGTCTAACCGGCCATCGTAGTTTCCGTTGCGTACCAAACCCAATGCATCACCAGTGCCGGGCATAAACTGCCATAGCCCAGCAGCGCCGCGATGACTTCGCGCGCCTGGGTCAAAGGAGCTCTCGACGAAGGGTATTAACGCGACTTCACCAGGCAGGCCACGCTCGCTAACTTGCTGGGTAATCCAGGCAAGCCAGGGAGAGGCGCGTTCGGTGATAGTAGCAATGTTTTCGGGGCTGGAACGGTAGTGCTCAACCCATTCGTCTACCCGTGCTTGGGCCTCGTCTGGCAGTGACTTCTCTTGCCACTGAAAGCTTTTACGCAGCGTTGTCCAAGCGTCCTGAGGTTCCAGCTCCAGCGCCTCCCAAAAATGGATTCGGAACGGCGTGGGGCGTGGTTTTGTAGCGTCTACTGATTTACTGGTTGATGCCGTAGATCCTTCATAGGCTGTCGCAGAGGCTTGTGAGCTTGCCGCAGCGGCTAACATTAGGCCCATTATTACGGTACTGCCAGCGCTCAGCATCAAGCGCTGGCGAATCGTTCGATAGGTCATAGTTGCATTCGTTTGGTTTCGATAGCGTTCTTAAAAACGGTTCTTCCACTCGCGTAGAGTGGTGAACGTAGCGAGATCATCATTATTAACACCCTGGGTGCCTGCCGCTTGGCGCACGCTATCAGTGCCCACACGGAGGTAGGGATTAATTTTCAGCTCGCGTCCTATCGTGCTGGGTAAGGTGGGGCGATCCAATGCCCGCGCCTTTTCACACTCCTGCAAGGCGTGTTTGACGTCTTCGTTTTCAGGATCCGCAGCACGGGCAAACGTTAGGTTTGCCTGAGTGTACTCATGGGCTGCAAAGACCAGTGTATCTTCAGGGAGTTCCGCAAATTTTTTCAGCGCGGTGTACATTTGCTCCGGGGTACCCTCGAATAAACGACCGCAACCCGCGCAAAAAAGGGTATCACCGCAGAACAGTAGTGCAGGGATACCCGCTGTGAAGTAGCTGATATGATCCAGCGTATGGCCGGGGGTCGCCATGACGTCAAACAAGCGACCCATAATGCGGACTTCGTCGCCATCACCCACGGTTTCATCGATGCCTTCAATCTTGGGATTGTCGGGGCCGATAACGTGCGGAGAGTAGCGTTTAATTAATTCTGCTAAACCACCGGTATGATCATGATGATGGTGAGTAATCAGAATGCAGCTTAGGGTGAGCGACTCACGCTCAAGAAACTCGATCACCGGGGCAGCTTCACCGGGATCCACCACACAAACGCTTTGACTGGTATCTTGTCTTAATAGCCAAATATAGTTGTCGCTAAGGGCGGGGATCGGTGTCACGCTCATCATCGGCGAGATCCTTTAAGTTACGAAAAAACACATCAAACATTGCGCTTATTAGCGCTAAATCGGTGCGTAAAAGGCGTTAAAAAGCCGTTACTGTGGAGGGAAGCGCTGTTCATGTCAAATTCGACGATGGCCACGACACTGGCTAAGCGCTTACAAAGTAGCCAGCCTTATTGGCAAACAGAGGCGGGGCGTTCGCTGTGGGAAACACAGCGTGCCTGCTTAGGGCCCGTTGTGGAATCGCGTGTGGGCGGCCACAGCTTGGAAATGAGCATGGGGCCGGCACTGATGACCATGTCGGCCATTGCGCACCCCATACGCTGGTTGCCTACGCGTCAGTTAGCCGAAAACGATAGCACCTTGGTATGCCCACCGGATCAGCTTGCGCTGCCGGATCGCTGTTTAGATGTGATGGTCATCCACCACTGGCTTGAGCACTTAACCGATGCCCACTTTACGCTTCAGGAGGCTGCGCGTGTCACTGCTGACAACGGCATTATGGTGCTGTTTGGTTTTAACCCTGTCGGTGTGAGTGGTCTTACCCGGCAGTTGCGAAAGCGCCAACAGACGTTTCCCTTGAGCGGTACCTGGCGCTCGGCTAGCCGCCTGCGGGACTGGTTGGCGTTTGTCGACTTTGAGGTGGAGCGGGTAGACTATTGCTGTTTCAGGGGGCGGATGAACGCCAAGTGCGGTGAGTATTGGGAGTCGTTAGGGCGGCGGCATAACCTGCCGCTGGGCGAAAGTTATATGATTCAAGCACGCCGACAGCAGCGCCAAGCGCCAGTGCAGCGTTTGAAATTTGGTTTGAAGGCGCCAGTGTCCCCGGCGTCGTTGGGAGTTACCCGCTCAGGCTCATCCACCCACTACCAAGCTTATCAAACGCCTCCCGCTAGAACATCGCAAGCCAAAACACGGCAAACGGATAGGCACACAGCTGATTCAAATAAAGCTGATCCACAGAAGCCTGTTTTACATAAATCTGTTTTACATAGACCGGGGGATCAGGAGATTGACTAAAGAGGCGGCGGGAGATCTACCTCGGGTAACGGTGTATACCGATGGGGCTTGTAGGGGCAACCCAGGGCCCGGCGGATGGGGCGTCGTGCTGGCGAGTGGCGAGCATGAGAAAACCTTGAAAGGCTATGAAGCAGATACCACTAATAATCGCATGGAGTTAATGGCTGCGATTATGGCGCTACGCACCCTCAATACCCCTTGTGAAGTGGCGCTTTGGACTGACTCCCAATATGTACGCCAGGGGATTACCCAGTGGATTCATAACTGGATCAAGCGCGGCTGGAAAACCGCTGCCAAGCAGCCGGTCAAAAATGCCGAACTGTGGAAGACCCTGCACGAAGAGACCCAGCGCCACCAAGTCGAGTGGCACTGGGTAAAAGGGCATAGCGGCCACCCTGGCAACGAGCGCGCCGATGCGCTGGCCAATGAAGCGATTGATGAGCACCAAAAGAGGAGAGCATGATGCGTCAGGTGATCTTGGATACTGAAACCACGGGTATTGACCCCAAAGATGGCCATCGCCTAGTCGAAATTGGTGCTATTGAGATGGTCAATCGACGCTTCACTGGTCGCACTTATCACCAATACATCAATCCTGAGCGGCATATCGATGCTGAAGTAGTCGCCGTTCACGGGATTGATGACGCCAAAGTCGCTGACGAGCCGGTCTTCGCGGCAATTGCCGATGAGTTTTGGGCATTTATTGAAGGCGCAGAGCTGGTGATTCATAACGCCCCCTTCGATGTGGGCTTTATTGACCACGAGCTGGGCATGTTGAATCGGCAGCGTAAATCCCCTGTGTTGGGGCCGGTAAGCGATCATTGTGGCGTATTAGATACGCTGACCATGGCGCGGAAGATGCACCCCGGTCAGCGCAACAGTCTTGATGCATTGTGCAAACGCTACGATATCGACAATGGCCACCGGGTACTGCACGGCGCACTGTTAGATTCTGAAATCCTCGCCGAAGTCTACCTGGCGATGACCGGTGGACAGACCGCGCTGACCTTGGACGCGGCCTCCGCAGCGGAACAGGAGCAGGCGGATACCTCCAATGAAGGAATGTCGATTCAGCGGCTTTCTTTAACGCCGGGCCAGTTGCGCGTGGTGCGGCCAACAGACGAAGAGCGAGCGGCCCATCAGGCCAAGTGCGAGGCGCATCAATTGAACTGGTTTGAGGAGGGTGCGGCCAGCGATGCTTAGGCGAGAAATCCCCCATCACGAACAAGCTGGTCGGGTTATTCGGCTGTCGCGTAGCCTATTGGCGCCCGCACCGTTAAACGGTAGTGAAGAGTTGACCCCGCTGCAGCCCTATCAACCCTGGACAGAGCAGATGCAGCCGCTGTGTTACTGGGATGATGAACCGGTGGCGCTGCTTGTGGAATCCCAAGCTGGAAACGATTGGATTGATGGTCGTCAATGGATGAGCGAGCTTTCAACCGTTTGGTTTAGCCTGCTTTCCACGGCGCTGCAGGTAGGTGCTTGGTTAGAGAATCACCGTTTCTGCGGCCGCTGTGGTGCACCGGCCACCAAGCTAACTGCGGAATTTGCTATGCACTGCCACGCCTGTGGGCACCGCAACTATCCGCGTATCTCACCGTGTATTATC
Source organism: Vreelandella titanicae (assembly GCF_014697095.1). Classification (NCBI taxonomy): domain Bacteria; kingdom Pseudomonadati; phylum Pseudomonadota; class Gammaproteobacteria; order Oceanospirillales; family Halomonadaceae; genus Vreelandella; species Vreelandella titanicae. The sequence continues at coordinate 3,572,775 of NZ_CP059082.1, forward strand.
ACGCTGGTGACCAGCGGGGAGGCGATGCTGCTTGCCCGCAGTCCGCGCTTTCCACCCGGGCACTACTCCACCTTGGCGGGTTTTATCGAGCCTGGGGAGTCAGCGGAAGAGGCGGTGCATCGTGAAGTGTTTGAGGAAGTGGGCGTGCATATCGATCAACTGCGTTATCACCAAAGTCAGGCGTGGCCATTCCCGCACTCGTTGATGTTTGGTTACTTCGCCGAAGCCACCACCCGGCGCATTCGCATCGATGGGGTGGAAATTAGCGATGCGGCGTGGTTTTCACCTCGTCAGTTGCCCTCTCTGCCGCCGCCTTACTCGATATCCCGCGAACTAATCGAAACCCATTTGGCACGCTGGCGCGAAGAGTAAGCGGCGCCGCGTGCCGATATGACGATTACTCGCTAGGGAATAAGCTAGTCAGCTTAGTGGCCAGCATGACATTACCAGTCGCTTTTAGCTTACCGGTCATAAAGGCCGTCATACCATTGATCTCACCGCTCATAATGCCTTTTAGCGTGTCAGTGGTTAGGCTTAAGCTGACAGAAGGATCGTCGTGCTCACCCTCTTGTACGTCCAGCGTGCCATCTTGGATATTTAAGTAGTAGCTGCCCGCATCGGTAAAGTGAAACTGGAAAACTTCATCCATGCCCTTTGCCGCTTCCGGATTAAAACGCGCTTTTAACTTCTCAAGGGTGTTGTTTGACATAACATATCTCTCGGTTAAGTAGATCAGGCTAAGGCTAGCGACCAGAGCCAAAAGAAACAATCGTAAAGGCAAGCGAGGTTATTTCATACGGGCGTTCCAATCAAGCGCGCTAGTCACTATCAGCATACGCATATACAACGTACGAGCTATAAAGGAATTAATCCTCTAATGGAGAACGTCAATGAGTGAATGGGTAGCAGAGATAGGCACCTTTGTTGTGCAAACCACCATCGTGATGGCGCTGATAGGCTTTGGCCTGCTGCTGATTGCACGAACCAAGCAGGACAAAGAGAGCGAGCTGAAACTCACGATCGAGCCACTTAACGATCAACGACGCCGCCGTGTCCGGCGTTTGCGGCTGGCTGCCACGCTCCCTGGTGCGCGCAAAAAACTGCTGAAACTATTTCGCAGTGAAGATAAAAAGCGTCACAAGGAGCACAAAACGGAGCAAGACGGCGCCTCAGCGCCAAGGGTTTGGGTGCTCGACTTCCATGGCGATCTGAAAGCCTCGCAAACCGAGCATTTTGCTCAAGAGGTATCGGCCATCATCGGTGTCGCCGCTAAGGAAGACGAGGTAGTGGTGCGTCTTGAGTCCGCGGGTGGCCTGGTGCATGCCTATGGGTTGGCAGCGGCGCAGTTAGACCGGCTGCGTACGGCGGGGTTAAACACAACCGTCTGTATCGACAAGGTGGCGGCAAGCGGTGGTTACCTGATGGCCTGTACTGCACAGCACATCAAGGCCGCGCCTTTCGCAGTGATTGGTTCCATCGGCGTGGTGGCACAAGTTCCCAATATTCATCGCCTGCTTAAGCGCCATGATGTTGACGTCGAACTGCTTACCGCCGGTAAATACAAACGTACCTTAACCGTGCTGGGTGAAAATACCGAAGAGGGTAAAGCGAAGTTCTTGGAGGATTTAGAGAATACGCACCGCTTGTTTAAAGGCTATGTGGCAGAACGGCGTCCCAGCATGGATATTGACACCCTCGCCACAGGCGAGATTTGGTACGGTAGCGAGGCGCTATCTTTACAGCTTGTCGACAGCGTAGGGACTAGCGAAGCCTATCTGGTAGAACGTATGACCGAGGCGCAAGTATTCACAGTGAAGCTAGAAGCCCCTAAAACCGTCAGTCGTAAACTGGGGTTGGCCATTTCAGAAGGTGTTGAAAAAGCAGCGCTGAAAGCGCTTGGTCTAATCGACGCCGCTGGGTGGCAGCGGCGCTGAGATTAAACCCTGAAGCGTTATGCAGCGTAATGGTGTGCCAAGGTGTCAATCACGGCCTTGGCGCTTTCGCTGCTTAACGAATAATAGATGGTTTGTGACTCCCGTCGGGTATCGACGAGCTCATCACGCCGCAAAATAGCCAGATGTTGCGAAAGTGCCGACTGACTTAACGCAAGCTGTTGATTAATTTGCGTCACTGACAGCTCTTTCTCGGCAAGAAGGCAGAGGATTTGCAGCCGTTTTTCATTGGCCAACGCTTTTAGCAGGTTGGTTCCCGCCTCAATAGCGCGACAGTTATGTTCAAGCAGGCGTGTAGCGGCGCTTGTAGAAGCAGACATAATGATCTCCTTGCCTACACTGTTACATCAGCGTTTTATAAGCATTGTTTTAAAGGCGTCGTTTTAAAGGCATTGCTGTACGTTGTCGAGGCATCGTCGCGTCGCGAGGACCATGTTGTTTAATGATCAGTAATTTAGCGAGTTTTGTCCAAACTTCTGTTTAACGGTTAATCAATGGTAGTCATTCGACATCTTGTCGACAATGTTGGTGCCTGTCTACCGCTTTGGTCGCTATTTAGCCCATAGTATGAGGGCGAAATATCGGTTTCCTTTATAAAGTGTCAACAATTCTCCTTGATCGTTACTACAAAAAAGATAGGGATACCATGAACCGCTACCAACACACCTTCCAACGCTCCATCGAACACCCTGAATCGTTCTGGGCCGAGCAGGCCAAACGTATTCCCTGGTATACGCCGCCCAAAACCATTCTCAGCTACGATGAGCAGAGCCCTGGGAAAGAGCATGCTCGTTGGTTCAGCGACGGTGAAATGAATCTTAGCTACGCTGCACTGGATTATCATGTCGAAAATGGGCGCGGTGATCAGGCGGCGATTTTCTGGGATTCGCCTGCCGCACAAGCCAAGCTCACCCTTAGCTACCGCGAAATGCGCGATAAAGTGGCGTATTTCGCGGGGGCGCTAACGCAACTAGGCATCACTAAGGGGGATCGCGTGGTGATTTATATGCCGATGATCCCCGAAGCGCTGGTGGCCATGTACGCCTGCGCGCGGCTTGGCGCTATTCACTCGGTGGTATTTGGTGGCTTCGCCCCCCATGAGCTGGCGGCGCGGATTGAAGACGCCGAGCCTAAAGTGGTGGTTGCCGCTTCCTGCGGTATCGAGCTGGGCAAGGTGTTGCCCTATAAGCCAATGGTAGACCAAGCCGTTGAATTAAGCGCCCATAAGCCGGATGCCTGCGTCGTTTATCAGCGTGAAGCGCACCGGGCTGAACTGGAGGAGGGCGATTACGACTGGGAAGAGTTGGTTGCGAAGGCGCCGTTTGCTGAATGCGTGCCGGTGAAGGGAACCGACCCGCTGTATATCCTCTATACCTCAGGCACCACCGGAAAACCCAAAGGTGTTATGCGCGATACGGGTGGCTACGCGGTAGCGCTGGCCTATTCGATGCAGGCGATCTACGCCATGGAGCCCGGTGAAGTGTTCTTTACCGCCTCGGATGTGGGCTGGGTCGTTGGGCATTCCTACATTGTTTACGCCCCCTTGCTACTTGGTTGCACCACGGTGGTATACGAAGGGAAGCCGGTAAAAACTCCCGATGCGGGCAGCTTCTGGCGCTTGATCGAGGAGTACCGGGTGAAGAGTTTCTTCACTGCGCCCACGGCCTTCCGTGCGATTAAGAAAGAGGATCCTGATGCTAAACTGTTACTGAACTACGATATCAGCAGCCTAAAGCACCTCTATGTGGCCGGAGAACGCCTCGATCCACCCACGTTTCACTGGCTGGATGACCTTTTGGACGTGCCGGTGATTGATCACTGGTGGCAAACTGAAACCGGCTGGCCCATCGCCGCCAACTTGCCCGGCATAGAGGCCGTGCCCACCAAAGCGGGATCCGCAACGTTCCCCGTTCCTGGCTTCAATGTGCAGGTGCTCAACCGTGATGGTGAACAGGCCAAACCCATGGAGCAGGGCAGTGTAGTGATCAAACAGCCCATGCCGCCAGGTTGTTTGACCGGCGTTTGGCGCGACGAGAAGCGTTTTCATAGCGCTTATATGGCGGCGTTCCCCGGTTATTATTTGACCGGCGATGGCGGTTATTTTGATGAGCAGGGTTATCTGTTCATTATGGGCCGTACCGATGACGTCATTAACGTGGCAGGGCACAGACTCTCGACCGGTGAAATGGAAGAGGTGGTTGGCGCCCATCCCGCGGTGGCCGAGTGCGCGGTGATTGGGATTCATGACGATCTTAAAGGGCAATTGCCGATTGGCCTGGTGATTCCTAAAGATGGTTTTAATGGCGATGAAGCGACACTGGAGGCCGAGCTCATTGCGCGGGTTCGCGAGCATATTGGCCCAATTGCCTGCTTCAAGCAGGTGTTAGTGGTCGACCGCTTACCCAAAACCCGTTCGGGTAAAATTCTGCGCAAGCTACTGCGCACGATTGCCGATGGCAAAGAGTTTGGTATTCCCTCCACCATTGATGACCCCACCAGCCTGACCGATGTTCACGCCGTCATGCGTGAACGCTCGGTAGGTGCCGCTGATAGAGCCACACCGCTGGATTGATGCGGCTACTTTTTATTAGCCAAGTGCGAGGGCATGCAGATTGCCAAGGGGTGGCGGCTTCCATCCCTTGGCTTTTAATATCATGTATAAGCCGTATAATGCGCTCCCCAGAACAGCGCCAGTTTTATCAACGTTGATTTGGCGATGCGCATACTACCCCGAGGGTTCCCTAACCCCTCTTATCTATTAAAAAAAGGTCTACCCGCATGTTTGCATTGAGTGAGACTCAACACCGCCGTTGCCTAATGGTGATGGTGGCTTTCCATATCGGCATTATTGCCGCCAGTAACTATCTCGTTCAGTTGCCGTTTACGCTGTTTGGCTTTCATACCACCTGGGGCGCGTTTAGCTTCCCGTTTATTTTTCTAGCCACCGACCTAACGGTACGTCTGTTTGGCAAAGGGCCGGCGCGATCGATTATTCTGCGCGTTATGCTTCCCGCACTGCTGGTCTCCTATGTGGTATCCGTGGTATTTCCCCGCGGCAGCTTTGCCGGGATTGAGGCACTTTCGGAGTGGAACCTGTTTGTCGCCCGTATCGCCCTCGCCAGCTTCCTGGCCTATGTGATTGGCCAGTTGCTGGATGTACAAGTGTTTGACCGCTTGCGCCAGTGGGCATGGTGGGTAGCACCCGTTTGCTCAACGGTGTTGGGTAACCTGGCTGACACCTTTGCATTCTTCTCGGCGGCGTTCTATAACAGCCCAGACCCCTTTATGGCCGCCAATTGGATAGAAATCGCCGCCGTTGACTATGCCATTAAGCTCGCTATCAGCCTGCTGTTTTTCCTTCCGCTGTATGGCTTGCTGCTTGCCTGGCTAACGCGCCGCTTGGTGGTTTGGACAGGCCAGGTGGATGCCGAGCCCCGTACGGCGTAATCGCGTAAACACACAGAGTCCGCAAGGCTGAGGAGCTAGCATGACTGACGTTGCCACCGTTGATCTCCACTTTATCGATATGCCCGCCGACGAAGCCGCCGCAGATACACCTCCGCTGGTGGTGATTCATGGTTTGCTGGGGAGTGCCGATAATTGGCGTTCGCACTTAAAAGTGTGGCAGGGCAGCCGCCGGGTGATTGCGCTGGATCTGCGTAACCATGGCCGCTCACCCCATGCAGAGGGAATGCGTTACGCCACCATGGCGGATGACGTGATAGCGCTATTGGACAAGCTCTCGATCGAGCGCGCTCATGTGCTGGGCCACTCCATGGGTGGCAAAGTGGCGATCAGTTTGGCGCGCTTGGCGCCTGAGCGGGTGGCGTCGTTGATTGTGGCGGATATTGCCCCGGTGGCTTATGAGCATGGCCACGATGATGTGTTTGCCGCGCTCGATAATGTGCGGGAAGGTCAACCCAAAAGTCGTCGTGAAGCCGATGATCTGCTGGGCGAGCATGTTGAGTCGCGACCCACACGGCTGTTCTTGGCCACTAATCTGGTGCGCAATGACGATAACGTGATGGCGATACGGGTGGGCTTAGATCAGATCAAGCGCGGTTATAGCGACATTATCGGCGTGCCCGATGGCGAGCAGCCTTTTGAAGGCCCGGCGTTGGTGCTACGCGGCGGCGATTCTCACTATGTGGCTGACGATATGATCCCCGCGCTGCGTGAAGTGTTACCCCGCGCTCGTGTGGTAACGCTCAAAAATGCCGGCCACTGGCTACACGCCGACCAGCCGGAAGCCTTCCAGCAGGCAGTGACGGCGTTTCTAGACGCGCAGTAGATGCGTGTTTAGTAGATAACTTAAGAAGCGCTGTTTTATCACAGTGGTGTGACCGTTAAACCGTGCTGCTCTGGGTAACGCAAGAAGCGGTTCAAAATTCGGTAGCTATCCACATCAACGCTTGCGGGCGCTGCTGTAGCGCCCGCTGACTGCCCCTCAATAGCAATGCTGCCCGGCCACGGCCAAACATTGACCTGAAGCTGGGTGAGCGCTTCCTGCGCCCCCTGGGTATGCGCTGCTATCGACTCCTGACCATTGCACGCGCCACGGCACTTGCCCACCTGATTGGCAAAACAACGCCCCTTACCTTTTGCAAAAATTAAAGCTGTTTCGCTCATGGGCCGCCATGGTAGTGGATGGAGAGCTATTAATACTTGGTTATAAAGTGTGTGGATCTACTGCTAAACGCGATACGGGCAGCGTCTCGTCAGTAAGGCCCATTTTGTGTAGAAAGGTTTCAAAGTCAGCGTAACGGCGGCTATCTAACGCCGCGGGGCTCAGCGCCATGCGGCGCAGGATGTCCTCCCAGGCGTTGGCGTTAATGTCATTATCGAGCACAGGGTGCGCGCTAATCAGCAGTTCCCAGGCGGCGTCAGGGTTGTCGATAATCCAGTGGCTCGCTTGCTCAACGGCAAGCACAAACCGAGACCAGGTATCAGCGCGGCGCGCAAGCGTATCGCTATTGGCCAATACCACCAGGCCGTCATTACGGGGGATATCTAACTCATCGAAGCGAATGACGTGGGTGTTAATGCCTTCAGTCGCCAACTGCTGAGGAAGGTAGTGGTAAAAGCCATCGGCGACCGCGTCAATCTGACCCTCCCGCATTGCTCGAATGGGGGCGAAGTGCAGGTTGATGGGCGGGGTGAAATCATCGGTTTGCTGTACCGAGCGGGGGAGTAAACGCGGGATGCTCAGGTCGCGACCTTCTCCGGTGGTATAACCATAGTGTAACCCTGCCAAGGTATTTTCGGTTTCCGCCTGCTCCTCGCCCGCCACAATGACCGCCGTCAGCGAGGTTTCGATCAGTGTCGCGATGCGGACGATTGGCGCGCCGTTATGAGCCTGCATATGAAGCAGCGGCTGGCGGGTCAGCGCCAAATCGACTTCACCTGCGGTTAGCAGCTTGATAGCGATGGAGGGGTCGGCCGGTGACTGAATCTCCACTTCAAGTCCTTGGGCAGCGTACAGCCCTCGCTCTTTAGCAATCACCAAGGCTGCGTGCTGCGGGCTCAAGTACCAATCCAGCATTAGCGTGATGTGTTTAACCGGCGGTGGTTCGAGCGGCGGTGCCGGGGTTTGCGCCGTGGTGGGCACTTCCTCGACGCTTTCGCTGTCAATGTTTCGCCAAAATGCTTCCGGCACCTCAACATCTGTATCTAGCGTCAGCGGGGCCGTTTCTGAAGGGCTTTCTTCGCGCTCTTCATTTGCGTAAATAACTGAATTAGAAAACAATAAGGTGACGATAAGACTCAACAGGATAGGGTGCCAACAGCGTAAGAGGCAACGCAACATAGTCAGTAACTCCAGGGGTTGTAACGGCGAAGTGTAGCCGCCTGGGAAAGCTTCTGACCAGCCCCTTGAGCATAAGGGGGCGCTGAGAAGAGACAGTAAATTCAACGGTTACATGCAATAATAGCGCTGTATTGATGTAGAGACGGAGAGTCATGGACACAATTTATACGTTCTTTTTGGTAGGCGGTTCTCTTATGGCCCTCAGCATTTTGGCCAGCCGCTTATCGTCGATGATGGGTGTGCCGCTGCTGCTGATCTTCCTTGGGCTAGGCATGCTAGCAGGTGAAGAGGGCGTACTGGGCGTAGTGTTTGACGATTACTCCATGGCCTTTGCCATCGGCCACCTCGCGCTGGCCATGATTTTGTTAGACGGTGGCTTACGTACTCGCCTCAAAACCTTCCGAGTGGGTTTTAAACCCGCGCTTTCCCTCGCGACCTTTGGCGTCTTTATCACCAGCGCCATTGTTGGCGTTATCGCGATGTGGATTTTTGACCTAACGATAGTACAGGGCCTGCTGGTTGGCGCCATCGTAGGTTCAACCGATGCCGCTGCGGTTTTCTCCATGCTTAGCGGTCGCGGCGTTAATCTCAACGAACGGGTAGGGGCGACGCTGGAGATCGAGTCGGGTACCAACGACCCGATGGCAATTTTCCTGACCCTGATGCTGGTTGAGCTGCTTGTTGGTGATATTGGCGGCCCCGTTGAAACCCTGCTGTTTTTCCTTTCCCAGTTTGGTATTGGTTTGGTTGTCGGCCTAGGGGGCGGTTGGCTGAGTGCCAAGCTGCTGCGCTGGCTCGATTTAGCACCGGGTCTTTACGCCATGCTGGCGCTGGCGCTGGGGTTCAGCGTATTCGGTTTAACCAGCGTGCTGGGCGGTAGCGGATTTTTGGCGATCTACCTTGCTGGTTTGATGATTGGTAATCAGCCTGGGCGCCACCTTAACTTTATTCTGCCGGTGCACGACGGCTTGGCGTGGTTAAGTCAAATCGGCCTGTTCCTGGTGCTTGGCCTGCTGGTGACGCCCAGTGAACTATGGGACGTCGCGCTCCCCGCGGGTTTGGTGGCACTGGCGCTTATCTTTATTGCCCGCCCGCTGGCGGTGCTGATCACCATCAAACCGTTCTTCAAATTCCGTTGGCGGGAAACCTTCTTCATTGCCTGGGTGGGCTTGAGAGGGGCGGTGCCTATCGTGCTGGCTATTTTCCCGGTTATCGGTGGGGTAGAAAACGCCTCGCTCTACTTTAATGTGGCCTTCGCCGTGGTATTGATGTCGCTACTGATTCAGGGCGGCTCACTGACGCTGATGGCCAAGTGGTTGAAGGTGGAAGTGCCGGTAGGCACCGTGCCTAACCGGCGCGGCCCGCTGGGCATCCTGCCGGAAAACGACTTTGAGCTGTTTGTGTACGGGGTCGAGAACCAGGATTTAGAGGACGTGCCCATTCGGCTGCTGCGTTTTCCATCAGGTGCTTTGATTTCGGCGCTGTTCCGCGACCACGCCATGTTGCACCCCAAGGGCAGCACACGCTTGAAGCTGGGTGATGTGATTTGTGTGATCGGTCGCTCAGAGGACTTGTACGCGCTTAACCGACTATTCAATGGCGATGCCAAGCTCAAGCAGGAGCGTGCCTTCTTCGGTACCTTTACTCTGGATGGCAGCGCGCAAATGCAGGATATCGCCCAAGCCTATGGCCTAACGCTCAGCCCCGGTGAACAGGACATGACACTGGCGGAATTTATCGCCCTGCGCGTGGGTGGCCACCCGGTTATCGGGGACGACGTAGATTGGCACGGCATTCATTGGGTGGTCAGCGATATAGAAGGTGGAAAGATTACCCGCGTCGGGTTACGTTTGTACTAAAAGGCGTTGACTTCCAAGGAAAAGCTGTTAGTATACGCACCCATAAGCCGGAGGGATGGCAGAGCGGTTGAATGCACCGGTCTTGAAAACCGGCATAGGTTAATAGCCTATCCAGGGTTCGAATCCCTGTCCCTCCGCCACTTATTCAAGGGAATCAGCTACTTAGCTGGTTCCTTTTTTTATGTCTGGGCATCGGAAAAGGGCGAAAATATAACGAGGGGAACACCTACCGTTATACTGCTCCAGCCAGACTAGTGCATAATAGACTAATGTCTAATCTTCTAAGAACTCTCCCGCCCCCAGCGTGCTTACCGTCAGCACTCGCTTAGCGCGTAGATAGACCTCAGTCGTTCGCCGGTCGCTGTGCTGCAAATTGGTCATGGCGTCATAGCCTTGGTCATCTGCATCGGTTGCGTGCTTGGCGCGTATATCATGTTCGGTAAACCTGGCCCTCATGCATCGCCTTACGCATCCCGTACTGCCAACGGCTGTGAAACTTATCCTTGTTGTAAGGCATGCCGTCCCGCTTACAGAACAGCGTAGGGCCTTGCTTACCCCGGCCGAGATTGTCGGCCTTTATTTCCTGCACTAAACGCCTCAGCTCATCATCCCAGGGGATCACAGCTTGTTTGCCTGCTTTGCTGCTGCGTAAAACGATGCCGTCTGGAGTAAGTTGGTCTAGGCGCAGGGTGAGAAGATCGCGTTGGCGTAGGCCGGTTTTATACTTCAGCAGGGCATAGCGGCGCACCCAGGGGGAAGTAAATTTCAGGAAGCGGCTAAACTCAGCGTGAGTGATATAGCGATCACGTGGCTTAAGTTTGAACTTGGTCACCGGATCGGCGGGGTTGTGCTCGACAATTCCCCAGCGCTGGGCATACCGGAAGATGTGCTTGAGCAAAGCCAACTCATGGTTGGCCTGAGTTTTGGACTGGACGCCGCGGGCGTCCATATAACGATAAATGTCGTGAACCGTTATATCGCTTGGCTCACACTCGGCAAACACAGAACGCAGCTTTTTAAGCTCCTGCAGGTTGGATCGTCGTGTCGCTTCAGCAGGTTTGGCGGGGATGATCTCAGCTTCATAGCGGTCGAATATGCAGCCCATGCCCGCTTTGGGGAAAAGCCGCTCCTGCCACTGTTCATAGGCGACTTGGGCTTCTTTGGCTGTTTCTCCCAAGCGTATCCAGCTTTTGCCCACCAGCGCCTTCTGGCGGGCATTGCATTTATAGCGCCATGCGCCACTTTTCCAATACACCCGGGGTATGCCTGGGTTTTCTAGCGTCATGCGTGTAAGGCCTCGAAATTAGGTCGCTTGGTTTCTGGTGTTTGGCTGACATTCTCGCCGCACAGCACTTGCTCAACGTGCCGGCGACCCACGATCAGCGCGCCGCTAGCGTTGACCTTCCAGCGCACCCCATGGCATCAAGCGCGGCGCATTGCTCCTTGGTTCGCTTGCGGCCAGTCAGGGTTTCTATCTCACCTAGCGTTAATAACAGGTCCATGATGGCGTCTCCCTTGGTGGACAGCGAGGCCCAGGTAGGGCCTGTGGGCACAAAAAAACCGCCATTTGGCGGTCTACTTATCGGTGGATCGGTGGGAAAAATTAACACTGCGTTTCTGGCAGGGGCCAATAGCAGGCGCATATTCTCTTCTCTGGTTCGTTATTCAAATCAGCGATTCAATTCACTAGCCTTTCATCGTAATCGTTCAGACGCTCCAGCTTTTCTTTTTCAAGCTCTTCGTTTCGGTCAGCAAGCTTGTCGATAATCTGCTCCAAGCATTCAGCATTTCGTTCCATGTGACTCTCCAGTAATTATGTATCTGTCTGCGCTCGGGCCCACGATAGACGAGCCGGTTTTATCAGCCTGCAAATGAACTCAAATCCACGCAAACTCCTCGGAGAGACTGACGTCATGCAGAACAACCTCTCCCGCCGGGTGGCGTATCGTGCGTATTGTTGACCTACCCAAGAGGCGAGGCTGCCGCTCTACCGTGTAGCCATGCTTGGCCCAAAGAGCGTTGGGGCTGCCTGGGCGGGGCAGTGAATCTTTATAGCTCTGTATCATTCTCTCCCAATAAAAAAACATCGCTGGGGCGTCAGATATGAAAAAGGCCACCGCTTGGGTGGCCTCCTCCTGTTTAATTTGTGTCTCTAAGCTCTAACGCTAACGGAGCCGTTGAGATTGACTATGATAGATCCGCTAGACCCCGGCTTTTTCAACGGATTGAGGTCGAAGTGGATGGTGCCATTGCTTGTATAAGTCCCTGATCCACCATTGGAAACAGATTGGCCGTTTACTTGGGTGAACTTATTGAGGTTATTGAGCGCTGTCGAAAGGTTAGAGCGTGCTGTTATTCTTAATTTTCCGTTCTTTGCCTCTTCTAGGGCCTTCAGCCACGCATCATCTTTCTCTAATGCCTCCTGCAGCGCTGGATTGTCATTAATGTACGCTGAGATCTCCTTGTCGTTTATCCATCCTGTGTACAGCTTCTGACGGTCAGCGACGCTCATTGTCCGTTGTGAATTAGCGATTTGATTAAGCAGCTTGCTAACAGTTGGCTCGCTCCCTTTAGCTTTTTCGTTATTAACGGGAGTAAACGTCATCGGCTTGGACATCATTGCGTGAACGTTTTGGTTTCTTAGTACTGGCATATATCGCCTCATAAGTTGATGAGACGCATAGTCCAGCGAACAGCACGCTGCATGTCGCGCTTCTACGCGCATCCAGTTGATGCGCCTGCCAATTATCTCTAGTGCAAACATTAACACTAGCTAATGTCTGTAAATTTTAATGGACATTTGGTGGATATTTTTGGACTTTTTGTGAGAAATATTTCAGATTTGAAATATACCGACCGGTCGGCTTCAGAACGGTATCTCGTCGTCAAAGTCGTTGAAGTTGCCTGGATCAGGAGCGCCGTAGTTATTTTGCGGGGCGTTCTGCTGGGTTTGGGGTGGGCGATTCTGCTGTGAATTCTGGTTTTGCTGGGGGTAGCCGCCTTGCTGGCCGCCTTGATAATCACCGGTGCAGCCATCCAGCATTTGCATGTCGTTAGCGACAATCTCGGTGCTATAGCGATCCTGACCGTTCTGATCTTGCCATTTACGGGTTTGCAGTCGACCTTCGATATAGACCTTTGAGCCTTTGCGTAGGTACTGCTGGGCAATTTCTGCTGTTTTTTTGAATAAGATGACGCGATGCCACTCAGTGCGCTCTTGTCGCTGGCCGCTATTGCGGTCTAGCCAGCTGTCACTGGTAGCAATGTTGAGATTGGCGACAGCGGTACCGCCCTGGGTGAAGAGTACTTCTGGGTCTTGGCCCAGGTTGCCAATCAAAATGACTTTGTTAATTCCTCGGGCCATGTGACCTCCAAATGAAAAGGGCCCGAAGGTCCTCTATGGTTGGGTACTGCTGTTAGGGCTGGAAGGTGCCAAGCAAGCATTCGCTCTCAGGTAAGCCGTCTGTCACCAGCTTGGCGAACTCGGCGGCGACCTCTTCTTTGGCTGCGTCCAACGCGATAGCGCGTAATCCAAACGATGGCCCGCCTTTGGTCTTGCTGGATACGCGCATTGCCAGCGTGCGCTCTGTTAAGCCCTCGTAGGGAGTTAGCTTCCAGTAGATAATGGCAGGCAAGCGTTCGGCGTTCTTTACGGTGACGCTGTTCATGACGCCAACACGGCTGGAATGCTCCTGCTATTCGCTCTCAATGTTGGTGAGATCTTCTAGGCTGACTTTGCGGAAGGCATGAATCACCTTGCTACGCTCCAGCGCTTCGCCTTTGCTGTTTTCAAACGCCAGCAGGTGGCCCCAATCTTCTACCAGCTCGACCATTTCCTCCTGGTCGAAGGTGCTGCCTTCGGCATTTAGGTAGGCAGTGAACTCTGGTGTTTTGGGCAGGTTCAAAATAGCGGAATGATCGCAGTGGCCAGGGCGCTCAGTAATGCCGATATCCATATAAGAGCATGCCGCCATGGCGTCGCGGTCGATGAATACAGGGGCTTCACTCTGGCGACCCGCCACATAGGCAATAAAGTCTTTCAGCCCCTTTGTTTTGAATTGCCCGCGAAAGCGGCGGCGCTGGTCTTGGTACTTCTCCATATCCACCACGCCGACGATCAGCGCGTGACCTTCGGCGGCTTCGGTACCGGTTTTATGGCTAGCTTCAATGTGTGCTGCAGGGCTTCTTTGGTCAAAAACATTAGTGTTTCTCCTGGTACGGGTCTTTATCGCGGTGTGGGTGGCCGATCATGTCGAGCTGGTTTTTGGGTTCCAGCGTCATTTCTCCACCGGTGTTCACGCACATGACCGTTTCGGTGGTGTGTTCTTCCGACTGTGTGCCGTGTTCGGTCGGAATCTTGAAGGCAAGCTTATGAGTAACGCCGACCCGGGCACCTGAGCCAATGTTCTCGACTGTCAGGCCAATCGACACTTTGGCTTTCTTTTTCGGGTTGTCCGTTGCCGACGCTGCTGCATGGCTAAGGACTTTACCCAGGCGTTCAGCCAATACGCCGCCGTCCAAGTCCTCTAGGAACTTGATCACATCGGTTGGGTGTGACATGGGAGTACTCTTAGAGTGGATGGGTGTGAATTGCAGGCATTAAAAAGGCCACCTCAATGGATGGCCTTTCTTCAGCGCGAATTAAACGATAATGCTGCGTTAGCAGTCTTCTGAAATCCAATGGTTTTCTTGGGTCGTTGTAATTGTTTCGCTACTAATCAGCTCGGTCTTGGAGGTAGTGTGCTCTTCGCTATGCTGCGTAATGGTGATATTAATCTCAACATCTTGATCACCGTATGAGTTAGACGCAGAAGCATGAACTGTGTTGCCGCTCTGCGTGAACTCAATATCAGTAAATCCAGCCTCACTGAAGTCATTGCGAAATGCCGCTTCAGGGTTTTTAGCTTCCTCTTCTGTAATACATTGCTGATCGGTCATTTCCTGCGGCGTCTCACCACCAAGAGCATTGCTTTCAATGGTCTGTTCCCATAGACCTGGCTTCAATTCAAAAGCCCAAGCAGGCAGCGAAGCTGTTACCAGCAGTGTGGCAATTAGGCTCTTCCGTAGCATATTTCTCTCCAGTTATGTAAAAGGGGGAGGGCTAAGAATAGCTTAATTTACTGCTTGCATGCGAATTGCCTCAATAAAACAGTATTAAACAAGGAAACACTTAAGCGGCCAATTGCTCCATGGCATCGCTATAGCCAGACCAGTTATCGACGCCCATGGCTTCCAGGGCGCGCAGCTTGGCTTGATCGGCTAGCAGCTGGTCGTATTCAGCGCGGCTTATGGTGACCGTTTCCGGCTCTTGAGCTCGATCCGCGCCTATCCACTCGGGCTCATTTAGCTCGGCAGCGGCTGCTAGGCGTTCTTTTGTTTGGCCGTGCGGATGGTGTGTCAAATGGAGTTGACGACAGACCTGATGGCCAGTGCGCCTGACTATTCTCTAACGTTATTTGATCGTGGGGTTTATTCGCTGGGCCTGCTGCATGCGTGGCAGCAAGCGAGCAGCACCACTGGCTGATCCCATTACGGAAGGGAGCATAGGATGAATAAATCTACGCGTTGGGTCGTCAAGGTCGATTTGTTCGCCTGACGACATCGCCACAAGCGCGAGCGAAATGTGCCTTTTATGCCATTGAGTCACGTTGCACCAAACGGATAAACATTAAATTATCAGTTGGTTAGATTAAGTGGCAGCATAGCCTCGGTGTGTTGAAAACCGGCATAGGTTAATAGCCTATCCAGGGTTCGGATCCCTGTCGGTAGGTTATATCCATAAATCATCTCCATTTTCGTGAGCAGACCTTGCGTAGTATCCTTACGACGCTGGTGCTACTTCGTTGGGTACAGCGAGAGGGCATATCAAAACGACAAAATTCACAACAGAGTAAAGTATGGTAAGTCGCCACAAGGTTACTATCACCGACATCGCCGAACATGTGGGCATGACCAATATGACGGTGTCGCGTGCCTTGAATAATCCTGACAAGGTGAAAGTAGCGACTCGGGAGAAGATCCTCGCCGCTGCGAAGGAACTGGGGTATGTCCCTAATGCTTTTGCGAGCCATCTTCGGAGTCGTAAGAACCGACTGATTGGCTTGGTCACGGCAAGCGTGGATAATCCCTTTTATAGCGAGGTGATCAAGGCAGTTTCTCGTGCGGCTGAGGAGCGTGACTACACCATCATTCTGATTGATACAGATGGCTCGCCGCAGCGCGAGGAAGTGGCGATCGAAACCCTGCTCAGCTATCAGGTAGCCGGCATCATCCTTTCGCCCGTCTCCGACGCTGCCGCCTATCGCCCCGCTTACCTTGATCGCTTGCGTGCTACCCGCTTACCAGTGGTTATGCTAGATCGTACCTTGAATGTATCCGACTTCAGCCGTGTGGTACTGGACAACCATCTTGCCGGAAGTCTGCTTGGTGAACTGCTTGTGAAGAAGGACATCCGCCGGGTGCTTGCGTTGACGGGGCCGCGTGACTCGCGGATCACCCAAGACCGGCTGATCGGCCTGAAGACAGCCTTTGACGTGGCGGGCGTCTCCTTAGTGGTGGAGCAGCGCCCCGGAGACTACACCTTGCAACCGGCCTATCGCGATATGGCCGATTACCTACGTCAGGGAAAACTCCCCGAAGCCGTGTTTGGGTTCAATCAGCTGATTACTTTGGGCGCCATGCGTGCCCTGCATGATGCACGTGTGTCTCGGGACGATGTGATGGTATTGGGTGTTGACCGTTTGCCTTATGCTGATATCTTCGAGGTGTCAGTGCCTTGTGCTGCGCATGACACCTACCGATTAGGGCACGAGGCATTTCGCATACTCTTTGAACAGATTGAGGATCCCATGGCCGCCAGTCGTGAGGTCGTGATCTCCGCCACACTTATATCCTCCGGCGGTAACTGATAGTCATCAGCTTTCGTCTTGCATCATACCCTCGGAGAGCACGAAGCGGTCGCGGTTGGCCCATAGCGGGTTGGCCGGACTTGGCGTAAGGATTCCCAATCGGCGGCTAGTTGCAGTTCAGGTTACGAGCTTAGAGAGTCGCCAAACGGTCGGCGATCAGTTCCTCCAGGCGTTCCTGATCATCGGCGAAGCGCCGTATCCCCTCGGCCAGTTTGTCATTGGCCATGGCATCCTTGTTGTGATCCCAACGGAAGGCGGACTCTGAGAGTGGGGTAGGACGGGGGCCACCGTTGCGTGTCATTAACACCTTGGGTTCCACCGCGCCCGTTGCGGTAGCGAGTTCCTCAAGCAGCGTAGGTGAGATGGTTAGTCGGGGACAGCCGGCGAGTGCCAGCACCTGGTCGACAGTGCGAAAGCTCGCGCCCATCACCACGGTGTCGAAGCCGCCCTGGCTGACCCGTTCGCAGACGCCGCGTACGAATTGCACTCCAGGGTCGTTCTCGGGGGGAAAATCCTGGCCAGTCTCCTTTTTGTACCAGTCAGTGACACGGCCGACGAACGGTGAGACGAGGAAAACACCAGCATCGAAACAAGCTTTGGCCTGGGCGTCGCTGAACAGCAGCGTCAGGTTGCAGTTGATGCCCTCTTTCTCCAGCACCTCGGCGGCGCAGATGCCTTCCCAGGTTGATGCCAGCTTGATCAGCACTCGATCCTTGGACACGCCGCGTTGCTCGTAGAGCTCGATCAGCTCATGGGCCTTGCGTATGCTGGCCTGGGTGTCGAAGGACAGCTTGGCGGCTACCTCGGTGGAAACACGGCCGGGCACCAGCTTGGCGATCTCGCTACCCATGGCCACGGCAAGGCGATCTACGGCATGCGCTTCTCGCCGGCCGTTATCCTCGGACTTGACCGCCGCGAGTTCCTGATCGATCAGTGCTTGGTAGGCCGGCAGATCGAAAGCCTTGAGGATTAGCGAGGGATTGGTGGTGGCATCATGGGGTTGATAGCGTTTGATGGCGTCAAGGTCGCCGGTGTCTGCGACCACCATGGAGTGCTGACGAAGGGCGTCGAGTCGTTGGGTCATGAAGTATCTTCCTAGAATAAGTGGTCGGTTATGTAAGGCATAGGGATGGGTGTTCAGCCGTAATGATTGGCCAAGGCCTGACAGTAATGGGCATAAGCCTGGTCATAGGCAGCGATGCGGTCGGGTTTGGAGTTCTCGTCAATAGGCTCTGAGCACCACAGTCCACACCGATATGCATGTCAGGTTCCTTTTAACACAAGGGGCTAGTGAGACGTGAAGCCACCATCGACCGGCAGGCAGGCTCCGCTGATCATCGACGCGGCCGGGCTGAGAAGGAAGGCAACCGGAAGGGCGACTTCCCTGGGAGTGGCAAAGCGCCCTAGGGGAATGGCGGCCAGCATCGGGTTGCGCTTGGCGGGATCGGCCCAGGCACGTTCGGCCATGGGGGTCAGGGTCACCGTCGGGTTGACACTGTTGACGCGGATGCCTTTGGAACCCAGCTCGAGGCACAGCACACGAGTCATGGCATCCATGGCTGCTTTAGACGCGCAATAGCCTAGGTGGCCGGGCAGAGCGGCCATGGATGCTTGGCTTGAGACGTTGACAATGCTGCCCTGACGGCCGTGCGCGATCATGTGGCGAGCCGCTTCCCGTGTCACCACGGCACTGGCAGTGACGTTCGTGTTCATAATGTTCTCGATATCCTTCGCCTTGAAATCCAAGACATCGTCGAGGATCGAGATACCGGCACAATTGACCAGGCCATCGAGGACGGGCATCTCGGCGAAGGCCGCGACAACTGCGGCTTCATCGGTGATGTCGACGGCCAGGGTGCGTGCCCCCAACTCTTTCTCGAGTGTGGCTAGCTGATCCCGGTTGCGACCAAACAGCACCAGTTCGGCACCGAGTTCAGCCAGAGACCGCGCGATATCGAGGCCGATGCCGCTGGTCGCTCCCGTAACGAGGATACGTTGGTTGTGGAGTTCGAAGTTCATGATGTGGCGTCACTCGCTCGATTTGTGATTGGCATTTAGCCGATGCATGATCGGCATGAGCAGGGTCTCAGGGAGTCCGCTTGCGGCTAATATAGATCGCCAACAGGATAATCAGGCCCTTGATGACGTTTTGGAGGTAGGGCGATACCCCCATCAGGTTAAGGCCGTTGTTGAGCACGCCAAGCAGCATGGCGCCTACCAGTGTGCCTAGAATCATTCCTCGCCCACCAGTGATAGCGGCGCCGCCCAGTACTACGGCGGCGATGGCGTCGAGCTCGAAGCCGATCCCGGCGTTGGGTTGGCCGCTCATCAACCGAGAGGTCAAGATCAACCCGGCAATGGCCGCAGTCGTGCCACTCAGGGTGTAGACCAGCAACTTGTAGCGGGACACTCGGATACCGGATAGCCGAGTCGCCTCCTCATTGCCGCCAATAGCATACAGGTAGCGTCCGATCGCAGTATGGTGGAGCAGCAAAAAGCCGAGTGCGTAGACGCTGATCATGATCAGTATCGGGGTTTCGATGCCGGCCAAACTGCCACGACCAAAGAAGGCAAATTCCGGGGGGAGGCCGGAAATTGGGTAGCCTCCGGTGTATATCAAGCCAAGCCCGCGGGCAATCCCCATGGTGGCCAAGGTGACGATGATGGGTGGCATGCCGGCAAAAGCAACAAAAAAACCATTGAAAGCTCCGAAACCTGCACCTACCAATACGCCTAGCAGGATGGCTAGCGACGGAGGAACCCCCGCCACCATCAGCCCAGCCATTACCGTTCCCGACAAGGCCATTACCGGGCCCACGGAGAGGTCGATGCCGCCGGTGAGAATAGCTAGGCTCATCCCCACAGCTATGATGGCGATGATCGAGGTCTGACGCACCAGATTGGCTTGGTTGCTTATGGTTAGAAAGTTGTCGTTGATGGTCGACATGGCAATGAAAACGACGATGAAACCGATCAGCGGGTAGAAGATTGGAGTACGGCGCCAACTGGCCAGCCGCATCTTGAGGGGCTGGTGGGTGTTGCCGGGTATTGAGTCGAGCTGGCTCATGAGCTGAGTCCCCCCGTGGCGTGATGCATGATGGATTGTGAATTGAGATCGTTGCCTTGTAGTTCGGCGGCGATCTGTCCCTGGTAGAAGACCGCTGCGCGATCGCATAGGCCAAGAATTTCCGGGAGTTCGGACGAAATCATGATGATCGACACGCCTCGGGCAGTGAGCTCTTTCATTAAGGCGTAGATCTCTGACTTGGCGCCGACGTCAATGCCGCGGGTGGGCTCATCGAAGATCAGCACCTTACACTGGTGGCCCAGCCAGCGGGCGATAACAACCTTCTGCTGGTTGCCGCCGCTGAGATTGCCCACTGGGGTTTCGGGGCTGGGAGCCTTGACGCGGACTGCCTTCATCAGATCGGCGGCAGTACTGGACTCTTGGCGGCGCTTGATCAGTGGCAAAGCACTCTGAAATTGTGTCAGATTGTTCAGGGTGATGTTTTCGCGACACGAGAACGGCAGGATCAATCCCTGGATCTTTCGGCTTTCCGGTAGGAGGCCGATCCCCTGCTTCAGGGCGGTGGCGGGGTGTAGGAGTTTAGTTGGCTTGCCCTCCATAAGGATTTTGGCATGCACGGGGCGCGTCGCACCGATCAGCCCCATAGCCAGTTCTGTGCGGCCCGACCCCACTAAGCCAGCAAAGCCCAGGATCTCGCCGCGGTAGAGCTTCAATGAGTGTTCGGGGCCATTGACATCAAGGCGCAGGGATTCAATGTCTAGTACCACATCGTTATAATCGGCATCGCTACGCTGTTCGGGATAAAGGTTCTCAACACGGCGGCCGACCATTTTCTCGATTAGGTCGTCGGGGGTAGTCGAGACGACGTCGCAGTCGTCGACCTTCTCACCGTCACGCATCACGGTGACACGATCACAGATGGTGAATATCTCTTCCATGTGGTGTGATATGAATACCATGCCGACCTGTTGCTCGCGCAGTTTTCGCATGATGGTGAACAGGTGATCTGCTTCGCTAGGCGTGAGGGTTGCTGTCGGCTCGTCGAGGATCAGGATGCGCGCTTTCAGTGACAGGGCCTTGGCGATCTCGATGAACTGCTGGTCGGCGACACTCAAGTCGGCGATGGGGCGGTCTAAGGGGATCGAGACCTTGAGGCGGTCTAGCAGGTGCTGCGCCTCGGCGATCATGCTGCGCCGGTCTCGCAGCCCGAACCTGTTACGCAATTCACGCCCAAGGAAGATATTATCCACGGCGTCCAGGTCGGGGATCAGGCTGAATTCCTGGAAGATGATACCGATGCCCGCGTTGAGGGCGTCTTGGTAGCCATGGAAATTGCATACCTCGCCATTGATGTTGATCTCACCTTCATCTTGTCGGTAGATGCCGCAGAGAATTTTCATCAGAGTCGACTTGCCGGCCCCGTTTTCGCCAAGCAGGGCATGCACCTCGCCAGCATGGACATCGAGCGATACATCCGTGAGGGCCCTCACCCCGGGAAATGACTTCGAGATGTGTCTCAGGGAAAGTAATGGAGTCATAGGGATACCCTCGTGCGCTGCCCGTCGGGGGCAGCACACGTCATCATCGTCGGTGGGAGGGGTTACCAGCTAAAGTCAGCGGCCTTGTCGCGGTCGATCAGTTGTACGTCGATGGGAATTTCCGCGGGCGCAGTTTCTGCACCCCAGTGCTTAGCCAGCGCCAGGCCGAGCCCTACACGCACCATGTCTGCGGGATATTGCGCTGAGGTGGCAATGAACGAGGAATCAGCCTTCTGGATCTCCGCTACTGCCTCGGGATGACCGTCGACGCTGACCAGCTTGATGTCCTGACCACTGGCCTCAATGGCTATCAGAGCGCCCAGCGCGCCGATATCGTTGACGCTGAAGAGACCATTTAGATCCGGGTTTGCCTGGATGATGTTCTCGGTGACTGTCATCGCATGGGTACGCTCCTGACGGCCATTCTGTTTGGTTACGATCTCGATGCCATCGTACTCATTAAGCGCGTCGGAGCAGCCTTCAATACGTTGCAGGATCGGCACAACCGGAATGCCATCCAGTAGGGCTACCTGACCTTCACCATCGAGTTGTTGGGCGAGGTATTCGCAGGCTAAGTAGCCGGCGTCATAGTTCTTGGAACCCACGAAGCCATCCACTGGGCCCTCTGCCTGGGCATCGATCGCGACCGTGGTGACGCCTGCTTCTCGGGCAGACAACACCGCCGTTTCAACCCCGACGGAGTCGGCAGGGTTGAGCAGCAGGATATCGATGCCACGTTGGATCATGTCCTCTACGTCGCTGACCTGCTTGGAGACATCGTGGCGTGCATCGGTGACAATCACCTCAGCCCCCAGGCTCTCTGCGGCGGTCTCGAGTGCCTCCTGCATGGTCACAAAATACTCGTTGTTGAGCTCCTGGAAGGACATGCCGATTGTCAGAGTATGCTCATCGGCTGCTGCGGTTCCTGCTACAAAGGCGGCTGCGCAGGCGGCGACAAGAGCCGTTTTGCGAAAATTTGCGGTGATCTTATTAATTTTCATTGTTAACTCCGTGATTGTTATTGTTTCTCTTAAAGGTTTTTCAATGTTGACAAAGCTCTTAATGTTAACGTCAACAATTTGAAGACTATGTGCCCTTTAGAGGTTGGTCAACGGTCATACGACCAATGTCTATTCCTCTAGGATTTTACAAATGATCAAAGCGTTCATGCGAAGTGTTTATTCAAAACTGTAAGAGGTTGTAAGGCTGGTTGATCTGATTAAGCTAAAGAAACACCTTAATAGTTGCTGGATTGAATACTTCCTACATATCAAAGTTGCTAGGCAAAACAACCATATCTCGGATGGTTACATTTCGGGGGCGAGTAAGCATGAACATAATCGCATCAGATACATCCGTTGGTTCGATAATGCTGCCGGATTCTTTTGCCTTGCGTAGATTTTCTTCTGGCCAATCGGCGAGCAATGCACTATTTACAGGCCCGGGAGACACCGACGCCATGCGGATACCGTGCTTGTTGATCTGACGACGAGTAGTCTGAACGAAGCTATTGATGGCCCACTTGGAGGAAGCATAGACTGGCTCCCAGGGAACCGGAAAGTGCCCCGCAACGGAGCTTGTCACCATAATATCGCCCGTGCGACGTTCGATCATGTAGGGTAAGACGTTATGGACATTTTTAATCACCACATTAACATTGAGGTTCAGCATTCTGTCGATGGCGGCAGGGGAGGTGTCGATCAAATCGCCGCCGATATAACTACCCGCATTAGCATAAAAGATATCTAACTGTCCTGCCTTCTCTAAGATTTGTGAGAGGAGAGTGTCGCAGTCCTGTGGGTCAAGTAGGTCAATAACTAGGGGAAATGCAGCTTCGCCAAGTTCTTCACAGATGGTTTTCAGCGCAGCCTCATCTCTATCAATCATGACCACTTTGGCACCAGCGTCAATCATGGCCTTGGTAGTGGCAAGCCCGATACCTGATGCTGCGCCAGTAACGGCAGCAACTTTTCCAGTGAGTTCATTGGTCATCTTATAATCTCCTATATTCAGGTTCCTCGATTGACGAGGCCGTTTGGTTTCTGGAGTGGCTTGTGAATGATCCCGAGGTGTATCTGATGAGCAGGATCAACTTTTGTGCTTACTCGTCCCTGATTCATCTCCAAGGCACATGCCGAGTGGACTGAAATCCTTTATGTTGACGTCAACATTTCTAAAGCTATTCTCTATTTGAAAACGAATCAATGGGATTAAGACCAATGTCTAGGCTTTGGTATTTTGAAGAGGTGGAGCTAATCAATGACCCGAGAGTTGCCGTTGATCAGCATATGTCGATGTTTTTCTATGGGTGGGTGGTGCGGCAATTACCACTGTAACGGGCACTGGCGTGGCTTTCTATTCCCGAGCAAGCGTCCGAGGGACTGATGCAGATCAACTGTCATTCATGCGGTTGAATGAGTGCTTGGTAATCCGCCTTGGGCAGTGCCTGCAGGTTCATATACGACACGTGAACGGCCATTTCTGTCAGTGTGAATGTCGCCAGCTCATCAATGAGAGAAAGGGCAAGGTCGTAGCTGGAGAGGCTGGTGGCAATCCCCGGTGTCCAGTGGTGAGCTTTGATGGCGCGGGCTATTAGTACATCTCGATCAGAGCCGAGGGGGAACGCAGCGCCCTGGTAGGCGTCACGCCAGTGGTCGCAATAACAAGCAACGACAAACTCTCGGAAAGTGTTAACCAGCATTTTGTGCAGTGCTTCGAGGTTTTCGACGCCCGACTCTGGCAGATTGCTGTATTCCCGCTGCATCTGCTCGAGCTGATCCCAGCGCTTGTGGTAGGCGGCCTTGTCCAACGCTTTCCCCTTATCATCCCTAGTTTAGAAGCCACCAATATAGCGATATTGGGTGACTTTGCTCAATTCTTCTTTGGCCTGAGGCTGGGCTTTCTATTTCTGGGAATTGCTATGATAAAGGCTCCGCCTATTCACCAATATCACATGGGAAGTAATGCAATGCTCCCCAAGCGATGGAGGGTAATGTTCGTTTTAAATCAAGCTCTAAGTGATCAGCTTCAATAAGCGTTCCCACTTGTTGAGAACAACCACTCCTTTTGTGCGCCCGAGCTGCACACAGGTATCGTTAAAAGCAGGCCTACGAAGGCCTTCTATATCGGGGAAGTCGATCAAAGCGATCCTGCACGTTTCACATTCGTATTCTTCAAAGCTGTAAGCCGCTTTCTTCATGTAGAGCTTCTGAAAGCGTCTCCTTGCCTTGCGACATTGAGCTGCGTGCTTTTTGGGATCTATTACAAAATCCAGCATGGTACTTACTGCAACAATGACACCACTGGTAGCGGTCAAAACCGTGTGCTCAGTGATGACTCCTGCAAAAGCAGCACTACCGCCAAAAAGACTGGTGAACGTGAACACGTTGGCCATCCTGCTAAAAAGCCTTTGCTGTAGTTGCATATACCTAACCATGTAACAGGTGCCATCAATAGCCTCCTCGAACGACATTGGGTCGTGCCTTTCAGGAATACTGGGAAGGCTTACATCTTTCATGTCATTAAATCCCTACTAGGAGCGTATGCAGACTTCGTCTTCAGGAAAGTCTGGATCATCAGGAAAACGAGGTTCTGGTCTGGGAATCCTTATCGGTGGAACACATGGGATTTGGCCCGGAGGATCCCATTCTCCTGCTTGGCATCTCTTTTGAAATTTCATTGTTTCTCTCCGTTACAGAATGTTAAGGAGGGAGTGGTCATTTCTAGTTTAGGACTGGTTTTAAAAAACCGCCTAATGTTTGTGGCCGGAGGTGCTCTATGACCGAGAAAGGTGGGCAGCAGGCGCTGTACCAAAACGTGCGATTCGGTTTGTACCTCGATTGCCGTCGCCGTCAGGCAAAGGCGCTTGAATATCAGCAATTGCCCGATGGTACCCACAGCCTGGAGGATTGCGCTGATTTCATCCGTCATTCGTGTCGCATCCAAAGACGCGCCGAGCTGGATCATAACGATACGGCGCGTGCCATGCTGGAGCGGATAGTGGCTGATTACCAACGCTGGGAGCGCCAGCAACGAATGCTCGATCAGATCGCTGGAGGGATGGCGTGAAGGCGGAAGGGTTTGGAAGGTGATTTATCATCGTTTTGTGGATTGGGAACTCGATCAGGAGCTAGGGCTATGAGCTTGATTCAAAAGCACGGCCAGAACATGGATGGAAGAGATTTTATCGTTGGTGACATTCATGGGCAGTACGACCTGCTGCTTGAGTCCATGGCGCGCGTTGACTTCGATAAGTCAAAGGATCGGTTGTTTTGTGTGGGTGACTTGATCGACCGGGGTATGGATTCTTTCGAGTGCTTGTCGCTAGCCTTTGAGTCTTGGTTTTTTGGCGTGCGTGGCAATCACGAGATGTTGGCCATTAATGCGCTTGAGCATGGTGGAGACGCGGAAGACCTTTGGATGATCAACGGTGGCACTTGGGCGATCACTGAGAATATGATCGAAGTCCGGCAAATTCTTCGTGAGGCGCTGAAGTATCTGCCTTACGCCCGCCAGATAGATGTTTTGGGGCAGCAGGTTGGCATCGTTCATGCCGAGCCGCCTGCGGACTGGTCGCAGGTTGAGATGGCGGATGATGCAGGCAAAGTGGAAATGATATGGGGCCGGACTCGTATAAAGCGTAGGGACACGGCGCCAGTGGTCGGCATCGATGCTGTAGTGGTCGGGCACACCATTGTTGAGCAGCCTACTTGGCTGGGCAATGTGTTCTATATCGACACCGGTGCCTTTAATACGGGCCGGTTGACGTTGATCAATGCCCGGGAGGTGTTGGCATGAGCTGGCGCCAGCAAACCACGGCCAAAAAGCTACGCCGTCCTCGAGCGCTGACCAAAAGCGGCGCGCCCCGGGCAAAGCCCGTTGATTGGGAAGGGCAGGAGCAAACCGTTCTGATCCGTTGGCTGTATGGCGAGAAGATGCGCGGCCATCCGGTAGGCGAGTTGTTCGACGCCACCTTCCATGTGCCCAACGGTGGCCACCGCAATAAGAAAACCGCGATCGACCTCAAGCGCCAGGGTGTAAAGGCAGGCGTGAGCGATCTTCCCGTGCGTCAGGCCCGCGGAGGCTGGTTTGGCCTGTACCTGGAATTCAAGGCCACCCCGCCCAAGGATGCGCCGTTAGCCGATAGCCAATTCGAGTGGCTGGAAGACAGCGAGTACGAAGGTTATTGCGCGGTGCTGGCGCTAGGGCTTGAGGAGGCCAAGGAAGTGCTCAGGGAATACGCCAGTTGGCCCCGAACGCAAATAGGTGGTAAGCGGCTGGCGCTGGAGAGTGGTACCGAGTGGAGGAAGGGGTAATGACACAGCAGAAGGGGAGCCAGATGCAGTTTGATGATTGGAAGCGGGTAGCAAACCCCTGGCGTGTCGTAGAGGCTGCGAAGAGTGATGAACGAGCGCGTGATGCTGCAGTATCACGCATCATAGACACCATGCTGGAACTGCAGCTGGATTACCGTCACGATAACCCTGGTTTCCAGCCGTTCAGTGTGACGGCCCTGGCGGGAGAGATACCTGGAGGCGGTGGGCGTAGTGACCAGGCCATGCTAGCTGCGTTGCGCTACCACCCTCAAAGCCAATGGCATAAGACCTGTGGTTGGTTGTTGGATCAGCTACCCAAACGCCAGGCTGCAGCGATGCTGATGCAGGCCGCCCGCATCCGTCCGGAGAAGATGGGCCATAGCATTTGGATGGTGACTGCCAGGCAGATGGTTGAGCGGCAGGAGGTGTTGCTTAGGGCGCTGGGGCTGAATGAGGGCGTTAGGCATTTTGAGAGTGTGGAGGCGTTGCAGGTGGCGGGTAAGCGTGCGCGTAAGCGGCTGTGGCAGGTGTTGGCGGTGGGTGAGGTAGGGGAGACATAGATTGAATTGCGTTGGCCAAAAAATAATGGTAAACGCACTTACTACCTCGATGCCCTAGCAAAGTAGTGCATTAAGGACTGCTTTTGGTAAGGCGCTGTCTTTTAGGCGACACTGATATAACACGAAGCACAGAGGCGACCATTGGTCGCGAACTACTGCACCTTGTTAAGCCTAATCATTCTTATCCTTCCCAGTAAGTAGATCCGTTGTACCGCAATGCTCATGAGGCAGAACGGAAAGCGTCATACTTTGATCAAAATATACATAGTCCGGATTGAAAGGAGAATCCAAATGTACGTAAATTGAAGATAGCAAGCTCCAAACGGTACAGTCTCTATCTAAAAATGGGCTTCCTTTTTCATCATACCTTACAAAGCGGCCCCTCATAGTAATGTATCCATGGCCAACTTCGTCTTCATCGATATAAGTAATCGCAGATACGACACAGTCGTCATAAATACACGCGGTATTAATCATCGGTATTTTTTGATCAATTTGTTCATCCTTCGAGAATTCTTTACGATATGTCGAAACTATTTTCCTTCGCAAGGATTTACCTGTGCATCGCGGTTTTTCATTTTTGTCTACGGCGACATTCCATCCCATAATGAATAAGCCCGGCTTATGAAGCTTTCTACCTTCGTCGAAATAGCTCTCGTATAAGTCATAGCGATCCGAATATTCTTTCCAAAGCCGACCAAGCGAAATAAATTTAGTTGCGCATTCACTTACATTTGAGTCGCTTAAAAAACCTTTTACTTCAATAATCGATCTGACGGATTCGGGTCTTAAGACTACAAAATCACCATCTCTAAATATAGGCGCATAGTTAGTATTATCATAAATGACAATATCTAGTTGGTGCGATGTTGAGTGGCTTTTCAGGTTTAGAAATTCAGTATTATTTGGGTGTAGACCTTTTAGATCATGATTATCATTAATGAAAACGATAAATCCTGTCCCGACAAAGTACCTTTTTGGCAGAAAATTACTCAAACAACTTTTTAGTGGCGACTCTTTATACTCTCCTACACTTAGCTAATGAGATGTTCCGATGATTTGAGACAAACGATCAAGCTTTGAAGAGAACTCACTACCAATCATGCCGGCATAGGCAGCTAAATCGCCTAGCTTCGATTCTAAGTACTTCTTTCTCAGGTCTGGCTCTCTCATGTAAGTTCCTTTTATTTAAAGCTAGTGGTATTTGGCGGCAGCGGAGCGGTGTTATTGTCCTGTTAATCACATTGTTAGCGGGTATATGTTCTTTTTGTAAATATGTTAATGTATTGGCGAAGTGTGCATTAGGTGCTGCTTTTCGGCCAAGGAGCGAACTTTGAGTAAGATCTTATTAAAGCCAATGATAAAGGATGCCAACAGAGTGCAGCGAAATCACATTCCGACAACGGCATCTTGGCTTCCTGTCGAGTAAAAGTTAAATATGCAGCTTCAAAGCCATTTTCCAAAGTGGAAATCTTATATATTAAATTCTTTTCTTTATTGGTAATGATATTCTCAATTACGGGAAAAAACTTGCTATGGCTAGAAATGTTGTTTTCATAGTCATAGTCTGCAAGCGTTGCAGCAATTAAATCTGGTATTCTATTGAATGATTCATACCATAGATCACCTGTCTGTTCAGGCAGTCCAAAAACAAAGTTCTCGACGTAATCTTTATCTTTTGATAACATCAGAGTATGAAATAAATTATATGCTAAGTCAAAGATTACTGGTATAGAGAATCTTCCGGCCTTATGGGTTAGCATAGAATCTCTATCCGAAAACCAACCAATAATATCCACCTTTAATAAAAGGCAAACCTGAAATGTTATATATGCAATAAAATTCGACACTATTTCAATGTTTCTTATATTTCTTAAATTTACTCCTTGCTTTGAAACCTCTTGGAGCATGACGTTGTAAGCTTTTTTTATACGTGAATAATTTTCGTTTTTACTCTCATTTTTTATCCAGTAATTTACTTGATTAATCGCCGTTTTGTAACATGTCTTTAGTGCCTCACGCTCATTAATTGGATCCAATACCATATTTTTATCTAAGAGTATGGATATATTCAAAATCTCACTTTCGTTGATAAACTCTAAAAACTCTGTATTTACTCTTGATAAATTTTTAATATCCTTAAAAGATAAATCATTTATTTTTTCTCCAAGCCTTTTAAAATCCTCTGAGTATGGAATTATAGAAAATGTGATTACATCATTTGGCTTGTTTCTGTCGTTTAATACGTAGTCGCTAAAGATCATCCATTTTGATACATCCTCATTTTTTTTGAAGAAGTCAGAGAATAAGGTATGGCTAGATTTATTGAAAGTCTCATCAAAAGAAGTTAAAAAGTTGTGCATTACGATTCCTGCTTTGGATTCACCATGTTTGACTCTTTCATGCTCTTCAGTTACTACTTTCATATCTTATTTTCCTTTAATATCTTTTGCTAACAATGAGTAGGTGGAGCGCTGTTATACAGGATGAACGTGCCAGCATGATAAAACATGTTATCTAGCGTGAAATCCAAGTATTAACTAATTGAAATGGCTGGTAATATAATATTTTTCGGCAATATAAGACCAAACATCGTGCAAGCTGCATATGCCTGATAGGCGTGCATAAGGCCTTTGTCTTTACGTCTACTTTGGGATCGGTAACAGACTATCAGTTAACTCAATATAAGATCAATTCGACGTATTGGTAAACTCAGATTCGCCACTGCTTGCATCGAAAGATCTTTGTAAAAAATTATTTGCCTAAGTGTCGTGGTTGAGGCAGTGTTTCATTTGGTATGCGCTAGTTGCGAGATTAGCCATCACTTTTTGAAGCCCTGCCGGTTACCCGGTGGGGCTTTTGCGTATCTAGGTTTCATTTTTTCGCCGCATCTAGGTTGGCACCGCCTGGGCAGTAGGGGTTAAGGCTGCCTATCAGGGTGCTCGCTAGGTCGGCGCTCAGTGGTATTGCGCGACGTGGGCTGGGATTGTGGTGTCTGTTCCGAAGGTTTGCGATCTCGAAACGCGTTCCATGCCGATTTAGATTTCTGCTGATTTTCTGGCTTACGCAGCCAATTTGCGGCCGCCATCATAATCCATTTTTTCATGCGATCCTCCTGGTTCCATTTGAGAGGTGTATGTGCGTCTTACCATTAGGCTATAGCCCAGACATCCAAGACTGACTAGCCCTTGTAACATTATTCGGCGCTGCTGACTCCTCACCATTCCTGTTTGTTTGATCCTTTCTGCCCGTTTACTTCACGTCACCAATTTCTGAGGCTTCTATGTCTGCTCACTCTCCTTTACCGTCACGATAACCCTGGTTTCCAGCCGCTCAGTGTGACTGCTCTAGCAGGTGAGGTACCTGGATGCGGTGGGTGCAGTGACCAGGCCATTCTTGCCGCCCTGCGCTACTCCCCTCAAAGCGAGTGGCATAAAGCCTGCGGTTTACTGCTCGATCAACTGCCCAAACGCCAGGCCGCGGCTTTGCTGATGCAGGCCGCCCGGATCCTTCCGGAGAAGATGAGTCATAGCATTTGGATGGTAACTGCCAGGCAGAGGGTTAAGCGGCAGGAGGTGTTGCTCAGGGCAGTGGGGTTAAATGAGGCTGTTAGGCACTGTGAGAGTGTGGAGGCGTTTCAACTGGCGGGTAAGCGTAAGCGGTTGTGGCAGACGTTGGCGGTGGGGGAGGTCGGACAGGCATAGATTGGATTGCGTTGGCCAAGAATAATGGCCAACGCGCTTACTATCTTAATGCCTTTTCTAAGTGGGATAGAAAGGGCTGTTTTCGGCCATAAGCAGCTTTTTAGCAGCCATTGTTATAGCGCTTTAACAACGCCAGCGGCAGGGGCGCGACGTCAGGAGCGTCCCTTGACCGCAATTGTTATGCTGTTGCAAATAGACTAGGGAATGAGTTACAAAACAGCTCAACCAAATTATCATAGTCTGGAATCTGATCTTTAATTGGATCTATCGCCGTTAATATTGCGCATATTTGTGCCGCTATTTTCTTTCTGAAAGCATCTTTCTCAATATCATAGTATTTATCGTCCGAGTCAATAGCATAGTATTTGTTTATAAGGCTCAGGAGTTTATCACTTTCACCTTTAACTACCCTACCTATCAAAGCTGGCGCAGTGATCACTGTATTACCTGAAGCAACATTCCCTGTCAGTCGATCAAATAGTCTTTGATATTTCTCTAAGACACCGGGGATATCCTTAATGGTTTTAAACCCTTCAAGTATCACCGACCCAATTTCGATTTCCATATTCCCCTCCTGCAGTATGGTCTCGCTGCATAACAGCATATGAGGCGGCGCGTTCTATGATCGAATGAACGTGCTGGCACTTTTTTCCAGCAAATGCAGCCTTCCCGATTCTCCCAAGCCTATGATCCTTCGGGCTATTATTTCCCATTAGGCCGTATAGCCAAAACTCGCGCGCCTGCAGTATTTCCCAGCATGGTTGTTTTGGATCGGTAACGGCCTCTGAGTATTAATTAATATAGGCTTCATTTGGCGCATTGGGAAACTCAAATTCGTCACTGCTTCCAACGAAATAGCTGGGTAAATAAATTATTTGATTCAGTGTCGTGAATCGGGCACTATTTTATCTAGGCTGCGCTAGCTGCGCGATTAGCCATCACTTCTTGAAGCCCTGCCGGCCACCCGGTGGGGCTTTTACGTTTCTGGCTTTCCATTCGTGAGGTCGTCATGTCTGCTCATTCTCCTACTCATTGGCTTGAGGAGGCGGAATTACTGCGCGTTGAGCCAGCACCGCCAAACGATACACGCGCCGGCAACGTGGCCGCCTTCCTCGACACATTGGTCTTTGCCGAAGGTACGCCACGCTTTGGAGATCAGGACGGTTTAAATGTGATTGTTGGCGGCAAGACATTCAACAGCTACGACGATCATCCGCGCCAGCTTGTTTGGCTTCCTGCTTATCAAATCCACTCAAGCGCAGCGGGGCGCTACCAGTTCCTTATGCGTACATGGGATGACCTGGTCGAGCGGTGCCATTTGCCTGACTTCACGCCTGCTAGCCAAGATCCTAGGCGCCGTTAACCTTATCCGCCAGTGCAAAGCGCTTGCATTGATCCATGACGGCCGTATCCGTGATGCCACATCCATGCTTGCCGCAAAATCTGGGCGAGCCTGCTAGGTGCTGACTATGGCCAACGAGAACTGGCGACAGATGAGCTGCTGAGTGTTTATGAAGCGGCTGGCGGCATTTCCATCGATTAACTGACGAGGTCCGCCCGAGAGGTGTGCCATGAATCCAAGACGAAAAGAGAAACGCCCTATGAATGGCAGAGACCCCAACTTCTGGCAAGGGCTGCTGGATTTCTTGCCCATCACTTTGGTGGCCATCCTGACGTTCACGATGGGATTTATTCGTGGTGTTCACGAGGGCGGCAGCTTAAAGAAATCGCTGCTTGGTGCATTGATGTGCACACTTCTGGCAACTCGATCCTTAAGTTGTGACCCTATCGATGTCGAAGTTGTTAGCTAGTTAATGCTGTCTTTGAATATGCAGTAAATCCATGACCGCTTCTGGCTGATACAGAGCAGCCAGGCAGGAATGCTGCCTGACTGCCATGCACAACCTTCGTCAATAAATCTGTGGGATTACTTTCATCGCGTTGTTAATTCTGACGCCCTTTTTTTAGTATTTTCCAGGCCTGGGTGAATAACACCATCAACAGTAGTGCGATGATTCCCTGCGAAATAGGGCGAGTAAATAGAGATCCCCAGTTATCCTGGGAAATCAGCATTGCCAAACGTAAGTTTTGTTCCGCCATTGGACCTAACAGTACACCCAGCACTACTGGTGCAAGCGGGAAGGCTAGTCGATGGAGTAAATAACCGAGCAACCCAAAGGCTAGCATTACATAGAGGTCTGTCATGTTCCCTTTGACGGTATAAACACCCACGGCCATGAGCACCAACGTCGTTGGTACCAAGAGTGCGGTGGGCATGCGCAAGACCTGAGCGAATAGGCGGGTGGCCACCATGCCTCCTAGTAACAGGAGTAGCATCGCAGTAAACAGCATTTGCCACATGAAACCGAAGACCACATCAGGCGACTTCGTAAACAGTTGTGGGCCGGGCTGAAGTCCATGAATCATCAGCGCGCCGAGCACTAAGGCTGCAACCAAATTGCCAGGAATCCCTAATGTTAGGGATGGAATCATCGCAGAAGCATTGTCGGCACTATTACCTGATTCAGCTGCTGCAACCCCCACAGGATTACCCGTGCCGAAAGATTCGGGGTTCGTGGACTTGCGCTTCGCTTCGTTATAACTCAGCAATGCTGCCAGATTGCCACCGGCACCTGGCAAGATACCTACACTAACGCCTATCAGCGACGAGCGAGTCCAAGTGCGCCAGTGCTGACGTATCAGTCCGAGTGCGTTGCCGCTAGCATCAACCTTGAAGCTTCCTGCATCATAGTAAGTCGCGTTGCTTTTCTCCGCCATCTCCAGTACTGGCGGTATCGCGTAGAGGCCGATGAGCACAATGATCAGGTCGAACCCCCCACTTAAATAAAGCGAATCGAACGTATAGCGTTCCGCTCCACTGATTGTGTCAACGCCTACAAGGCCGATGATAACGCCCAACAGGGCGCTGAGCATGCCTTTGCTGATATCACTGCCCACCAATACGGCGATGCTTACAAGTCCGAAAACGGCCACCCAGAAATACTCAGTCGGCCCAAAGGCAAGCGTGACCTGTGCCAAAAGGGGGGCTAGCGTCATCAACGCTATGGCGCTAATAATTCCACCGATGGCGGACGACCAGCACGCAGTCTTGAGAGCCAGCCCGCCCTGGCCGTTACGTGTCATAGGGTAACCGTCGAATGTTGTCGCGATTGCAGCTGGCGTTCCTGGGATTTTTAGTAAGATGGCGGGAATAGCTCCACCGTACATTGAGCCATTATAGATACCTGCTACCAACCCTAGAGCAATTACAGGATCGAACCCATACGTCAGTGGGAGCATGAGAGCGATGGCCATGACCGGGTTGAGCCCTGGTAGGGCTCCGATCAAGATACCCACCAAGGTGCCGACGAAAAGGCTGACTACGGAGCCAAATTGCAAGGCCACAGGTAGTGCGTTGAACAGGGAATCAAACATATCGTGTAACCCTATTTAGGAAACCAGGAAAAATTCGACGGGCAAGGGTCGTTTTAGCACCATCGCAAAAAGCCCGTATAAGAGGATGATGAAGCCCACCGTAATACCTAAAACTACGATGGGGCGCCTTTCACCCAGTACCAGAGCCAGCAGGATGATGAAAAGGGTGCTAGTGGAGTAGAAACCCACGGTTGGCATGGCTAAGTAGTAGATCAGGCAACAGGCGACTGTCGCCATAAACCTTCCCGGATGATCGATTAAGGCGGCGGCGCTGCTCAAACCGCCATTTTGCTGCGTTTGCACCACGCCCTTAACGATCAGAGGAAGTGAGAAAAGACACATCAGAATGCCAACTCCCATGGGCACGTAAGCGGCGCCGGCATCAAAGCCACTCCCCACCCAGACCACCGTGCAGCCAAAGATGAGGAAGGCGATGCCAGAGATAATATCTCTGAAGTTCATGAGCAAGTTACCGTCCATTCAGTCATGAATTAGTTTTTCTTAAGCCCAAGCTTTTCGAGTGTCTCACCAATCGCTACGGTTTCCTGATGCAGACGCTCACGGAGCTCTTCACCTCGTACGAGATTCAGCGTCTCTCCTTGAGCTGTCAGGAACGCTTGGAACTCAGGATGCTCGACGGCGCTAGCTACGGCATCGGCGATGACGTTAACGCGCTGCTCATCCATACCCTCTGGTGCCAGCATCATGCGCCATAGCACTGTTTCCAGTTCGGGATGACCGAGTGCTGCTAGGCCTGATGCCTGGGGTAGTGCTTCGTTATCATCGGCTGAGGTCACGAGTAGGCACTTCGCCTTGCCATCCTCTACATAGGGAAGTGCGGGTGTGATGGAGCCACCGTAGATATCCACGTGTCCACCCAGGAAGTTTTGGAGGGTCTCACCAGCGCCGCCAAAAGGAATAGGGCGGGCCTCAATGTCATAGGCTTCAAAGATACGCTCTGCTGCCAAGCGCATGGTTCCACCGACCCCGTCATTGCCGTAGGTGTACTGACCGGGGTTATTCTGCAGCTCGGCAAGGAATTCCTCTCCTGTTTCAGCTGGAAAGCCGGGGGATACACACATGGTGTAGGCACTCTGCGAAGTGCTGGTGATCGGGGTCAATGTCTCGTAAGAGTACTGAACACGCTGCATGTGCGGTACGGTAGTGATAGGACTATTCCAGGTAGAAAGCAGCGTGTAGCCATCGGGCTTGGCACGGGCAATCTGGTTGACCCCAATAGCACCACCTCCACCAGCGACATTAAGCACAGCAAGTGACTCTCCTAGCTCTTCTTGCAGGTACTGATTGAGCATGCGCGCAACGTTGTCAGTGCCGCCGCCGGCTGGTGCCGGTACGATTATTTCGATGGGACGATTCGGATAGTCGTCAGCCATGACAGGCATAGCGGTAAACGCTGATAGCGCAACTAAAGACGTAAGCTGTAATGTTTTCATTGTTAGTTACCTTTCTTTGAAATGCAGGGTGATGAGGTGTGCATTTAATGCGATCTCAAGCAGGTTGATCACCGAGCGTGACACGGTAGCGGAACCGCTCTGGCCTTCCGTGTACTCGTCGAAACTCGATGACTCTGCCTGCAGGATTACGGGCAATGCGTTGGATGGCGGCGACCGGTGCCCCAGTGGCTAGTTCTAGATGCTTTGCACTGGCCTTGGTGGCGGTGCCGAACGACAGCTCGTCGGTTGCCGACGAGATCAAAATCCCGAATTCCTCCAGAAATACGGGATACAACAAAGGACCCATCGCTTTTGGATTCAGCGACATGAGCCCGTTGAAATCGGGTAAGCGTAGATAAATTTCTTCAAACAGCAGTGGGTCGCCTGACCAAAGGCGTACACGTTCCAGCTTTATACAGTGGCTGACTGATTCTTCGCCGAAGGCCTGCTTTACGTCGGCGGGAAGGGCGACTTCCTGATGACTGAGAATTCGACTTTCCGGAATAACGGGTACATCGGGATCTTCCACATCATGTACATGGAAAAAACGAAACAGATCGGCTCGGAAGGCGGGTTGCTTAACGAAAGTGCCGGTACCTCGCCGCCGATCCAGCAGCCCCTCATCAACCAGCTGCTTCAGGGCCATCCGCATAGTTGCTAAAGCAACGCCATACTCTTCGGCTAAACGGTTCTCCGAGGGAATCATGTCGCCTGGTTTCCACTCACCATTGGCGATCCTTGAGCCTAATTGATCACGGAGTTTGGCGTACAGGGGTAATCTTCCGTCCGTATTAGCAGAGAACTTGGCTTGCATAGGGTCACCCAGTGGTTATCTTGATTTCTTGAGGTCATTGAAGACCCGTGTATACTTCCAGTCAACCAGTTCTCTAGAGAACTAGACTTATGTATAACAACTTAGGGATACGAAATCCCCAGTCAGAACGTAATGAGGTGCCAAAAGTGAAATTAGGTTTTGATTGTCATGCTCATGTCTACGGGGCTGTTAAGGAAGCCAACGGGTCTAACTACAGTCCATCCCGTCCTGCACCACTTTTGAATTGGCAAGAAAACCTAGAAAGCTGCAAATTAAGAGGCGGGGTACTGGTGCAACCGAGCTTTTTGGGAAACGACAACCGGCAGCTGCTCGAAATTCTCTCCAGGCTTAATCATGCGTATCGCGGGGTCGTTCAGCTAGCCAAGGAGACGACGCTAGAGGAGATAGCCGCCCTTGATGCTGCAGGTATTGTAGGGGTGCGATGGAATCTCATTGAGGGGCGCAGCGCATTGCCAAACCTCAAGGATCCTCAATGGATAGACTTTCTAGATAATCTTAAAGCTATGGACTGGCATCTTGAGCTGCATCTGGAAGGGAACCGGTTACCTGAAATTTTTCCAGCATTACATGAGCATGGCGTGAAGTTAGTCATTGATCATATTGGGCTGCCAGTCGACGACGTTCCTATGCAAGACCCAGGCTGTCGTCTTCTGCTTGAGTCAGGACAGGCAGAACGAACCTGGGTGAAGCTCTCAGCCCCCTATCGTTCCCCTGTGTTTGACCTCAGACCGCATGTCCAGGCATTGTTGCATCATCTTGGACGTGATCGGTTAGTGTGGGGCAGTGACTGGCCATGGACGCGCCATGAGAATAAACACACTTACCGCGATACTTACGGATGGCTCAATGACTGGGTTAGAGATGCTGATGATCGTCAGTACATTCTTGATGCGAGTCCTAGAGCCCTGTTTCGCCTGAGTGATTCATAGCGAGGGTATACCAACTGCTAAGAGGGCTGACATATGACTCGGATTGGAAGCAGGGGGATATCCGCTTCGAACTGGAGCCCGTTACTGAAGGGGAGATATCACAATGAGACAGCGTGACGAATTCGTTGAAGAAATGAAAGCCAGGCTCGACGAGTGGAATGCTGATATCGATAAGCTGACTGCCAAGGCTCGTCAGGCGAGCGACGAAGCGAGGGTCAAGTACCAAGAGGACATCGAGCGACTCAAGAAGCGCCAGGCGGAGACTCAGCAAAGGCTCGATGAGCTTCAGCATGCCAGCGAAGCGGCCTGGGAGACTGTCCGCCAAGGTATGGAAGACTCGTGGGAGTTGATGCGTAAAGCCTTCCGGGATGCCTCTTCTCGTTTCAAGTAGCTTATCAGTTACCCCAAGTCTGAACAGTTAGCTGGGGTCGCGGCCATTTTGTGGTTGCGATTCGCTGCCTTCTTGAAGACGCGCGATGGACGCATTTCCCTGCTTTGCCAGGGTCGCCAGGCGGTCGATCTGCTCATCCAGGCGGGGTAGGGCCTCTTGCCGATAGCTTGATAGATCGTCGATGGCGCCCATCACCTCGCTGAAAGCCTCCTCAAGCACTTGCATGTCGAGCATTGCGGAGGAGGCACGCTTCTGGATGTCCACGCCTTGCTGTCGCAGAGCCTTGGCAGTGCCGCCAATCATCTGCGATGTGGTCGTATTGAGGGCTTCGATGCGATCCAGCACCAGGCGCTGATTAGCCATTGCCATGGCCACCGTGACCGCAACGGTGAGCGCCGAGACGGTGACGTTAATGGCCCTGTCCACACCGCGCATTAATTCCCGGTTGTTGCGGATGATCACCTCTAGCGCCAGTATACCTTGCTGACTTACCGCCAGTTGCTGCTGTAGGTCGACAATGCGCTGGCGAAGAGGAAAGAGCAGCTCTTCCTCAAGAAATTGACGTCGCGGATCATCGCCATCGCGAGCGGCTATTTCATCTTGCAGGCGGTGGTCGATCATGCGGCCCAGCGCAATTTGGCGGTTCAGCTCGCCAAGGATTTTAGTTAACGCCTGCTGGTCATCGTTCAGGGTGAGGTTGTCACGATGCAGCATGTCTCGTCCGCTTTCCAGATCCTCGATGATCGCATCCAAGGCCTGCTGGGTATTCTCGAACTTACGAAAGTAGCGCTGC
This sequence comes from Vreelandella titanicae, assembly GCF_014697095.1. NCBI lineage: Bacteria > Pseudomonadati > Pseudomonadota > Gammaproteobacteria > Oceanospirillales > Halomonadaceae > Vreelandella > Vreelandella titanicae. The sequence continues at coordinate 3,611,282 of NZ_CP059082.1, forward strand.
AAGCGGCTATCCAAGCCGGGAATGACCGCCAGAACGCGATCCAATGTAGTCGGCGCCAGGCGATGGCGTGCAGGGTCGAGCCCTTCCATGCGCCCACGCAGATCGGTCAGTGCCTTGGCAACCGGCCCACCTTCGTCGCCTTGGTGGGCCAACTTACGCAGCGGTGTTTGCAGCATGGCGCTGCGATGGGCAGCCTGCTGCTGCAGTTCAAGGCCCATCTCATCCACGGCACGGCGCTGGCGAACTACTGACTCCTCATCACCTTCGGCGAGGATATCCTCGACAAAGCGGTCGGCCATCGCCTCAAGCTCAGGGTCGATATCACGCTCATCGGGGGTTACCGATTCAGCCTGACTTGCACCCAATCGACTAGCTCCCAACTGGTCAGCGATCTCGTCCACCGGTGGCAGGGAGAGGCGTCGTTTGTCATCGGATTGCTGAGCCATAGAGATCTCCTGGGCTATAAAGCTATTAAAAATGCAATGAAATAAAACGGTTTAAATACAACAGAGTGAAAATTGCACATTAGCATTGCCTGTCAGCTTAATCCTTGCGGCCATAACGATCGGCCCCTTCGACGAAGCGGCGCAGATCTTCCAGCGCTTTTTCGGTGGTGACCGACGCCTGGGGGCGAGCCGTCTCGATGCGCGCCATGGAAACAGCGGTATCGTCGAGCACTGTCAAGGCGGATTCGATTCGGGCAGAGAGCTTGTTCAGCCGGTGCTCGGTTTCCACTAGCAAATCGAGGCGACGCACCAGGGCAGCACGCTCTTCATCGCTTAATCGTTTGCCTTCCCGCTCCAGTCGACCTCGTACGTAATTACCGTCCACGCTAACCACACCACGTGCTTGGGAGGCCATGGTCGTCAACGTATCCACCGCGCCGAAACAGACTTGAGTGACCAAGCCTTGCGAGCGCTCGAAAGCCAGCTCGCCAGTATGGAATCGGTCGCCTAGTACGTCCATCACATGGCGGTAGCGGCTGTATAGGCGGTCTGTCAGGATTGCCAAGTCGGGACGGTGCACATCGAGCAAGTTCTGCTTGGCCCGGCACATGGCCAAGACTAGATCGTCGGCCCCCACGGGTGGCCTTGCGGGGTCGAGCACCGACACACCCGTTTCATAGGCGTTGCGCTCCTCTTGAGCACGGCGCTGCTGTGCTGCGGCCTCTCGTTGAGCCTCATGGCGACGCACGCGGCGGCGGGCCAGCCAGCCGCGTAGCGTTCGCTCGATAGGAAGTGCTACAGGAATGGCGACGATGCCTGTCAACCAGCCAAACAGGCTGGGGCTGAAACCACCCCATAGGGAGGTCAGCCATAGCAGCATGCTGATGAAGGGAACCACTAGGCAATAGCGGGCGATTACCTGGAGACGACTGGTAGTCGATACTGGAAGCGCCAGGCCAGGATTGAAGAGGCCGACCAGTAGCCAGGGCAGGCAGGTCATAAACAGGCCATAGGAAAATCCCTGCAGGAATCCCAACATAGATACGGCTATCCTTCGGTCATGGAACGCAAACACTGCGTGTAGAATAACTGAGATAGGTCGCTAAGCACCAGCTGGGTAACTACAGGCTATTGGCTGGCTGTGAACTGCTATTTAACCTTTCTCTTAGAAATTATCCCCATCTTTTTAGCAAGATAACTTCTACAGAAATTTAACAGAAGTTTTACAGTTTAATTGCCATTTGTAACCGTATCGACTAGCTTAGTTACGACGGGTGCGCTAAAAAAACCCTAATGCTGGCTTACTCAATCGTTTCTGAACACCACTGACTGCGGCTTGGCTCACTTGGTGCGCTCCAGTTTCAGCCCAGTCAATTTGGGTTAACCAGCAAGGAGGACATCAAATGTCGATAACATCAGAAAAGCAATTACCCGAAGCAGTAGCGGCCTGGCGTGATCCGGAAATGGACTCGGTGAAAGGTACCGAGACCCCCAAAGATCCGAACAAAGGTTACATTGCCTTACTTGGATGGAGTATTAACGCGATTAAGGCGGCGCAAAAGTTTGACCGTCGCTATATCGTCGTTGCTCCTGAATGGGCTGAGGATTTCTGTGCCGCGAACAATATACCGTTCATCTCCTGGGATTTTATTCGCTTGAATGATCGCTCCATGGAGATTGCCGAAAAGTTGAAGGCTGAAGGCGTCGACGTCGCCATCCCACTGTTTGAAGAAACCGTTGAGTGGTCAGGTGCCATCAACTCCGTGCTTCTCGACAGCCCACGCATGTTTGGTCAGTCAATTCTATTCCGTGATAAGGCCTTGATGAAGCGCCGTGCCCAGCTTGGCGGTATCCGCGTTGGGATATTTGAAGAGGCGCACGAAAAAGAAGACATCGTCCGCTTTATGAAGCGCGTCAATCAAACGCTGCTCAAGCTTGATGGTGATCCGGATGACCCGATACACGTCAAAGCATTCGATAAAGCCGGTTGTCTTGGCCACCGGATGATCCGCACGTTAGAAGAAATTGATAACATTCCGGATGAAGAGTATCCGCTGCTGATGGAGAGTCACTTGAGCGGCTGGGAGTTTGCCGTTGAAGCCTGGATACACGATGGCAAAATTCAGTTCCTGAATATTTCGGAATACGTGACGTTAGGCTACTCGGTGTTCGTGCCTGCTACCCAGGAGCTTGAGAGCTGGCGCAATGCGATCACCAAACAGATCGAGCTGTTGATCAAAACCTTCGACATCCAGTTCGGCTTGATTCACCCCGAGTACTTCGTGACAGCTGACGGTGAGATGTACTTTGGCGAAGTTGCCTACCGCCCACCCGGCTTCAAAGCTTTCGAGCTGATCGAAAAAGCCTACGGTTTCAACGCCTATCAAGCGTCAATGTTGGTGTTCGACCCGAAAAGCACGAAAGAAGAAGTAGCGGCGTTCTTCCCCCGCGAAGTAGTCGATGCGAAGGGTTACGCAGGTTGTTTCGGTGTGTACCCACGCCGTCGTGTTGTCAGCAAGCTGGAAATGCCTGAAGAGACGATTAATCACCCGTACTTCGAGTCACACGAACTGGTCGCACCGGCAGAAGAGACAGTGCCTGACCGGTCTGCTTTCGGGACTCATTGGGGGCTCATCTTCTTCTTTGGCGACGATCCCATCAAGATGCGCGATCTGCTAAAAGCCCAAGAGGATCTGGACTTTTACGTCTAACGTTCGATAGCGCAATACGCTGAGTTATGGGCGCGTATATAAGTGTCAGGAGTACTCCATAATCCCGATACTGATATAGGCGCCCTTTATTTTGCCAACGTTGCGGGAGTGGCTCCACCAAAAGGCCAAGGTAATTATCCCAGGCACGATTTAATAGGCAGCAGACAGCAAAATAATGACGCCTACACCAACAAGCAGGAACCCGCTGATTTGGCTAATCCGTTCTGCTTGGGGGAGTAGCTTCTCTGCTAGAAAATAAAGGGCTAGCCCCGCCATCCAAACTAGGCTCATAACGCCGCCGACAAACATCAGCAGCATCAAGGCCCAGCAGCAGCCGGTGCAGTAGGCGCCATGGCGGAGCCCCATGATCAGCGCTCCGCCGTTGCCTTCGCGCCATTCGGTCATCAGAAAGCTTAAGGGCGAACGACACTTGTTCAGGCAGGCCTGTTTAAGATCACTGAACTGGAAAGCACCTGCGGTTACCAGCAGGGCGCCTCCCAACAGTGGGGTGACGTGGCCCATGGATGAGCTTAACAGCGCACTCTGCTGCAATGCCCATTGCATGATGGCGGCTGCCACCGCAAACGCCAGCCACACGGCAAGGTAACCTGCTATGAAAACCCAGGTGGCTGCGCTGGCACCTGCCTCGCGTTCGCGCTGCTGGTGGATGCGCAGAAAAGTAAGCAGCATGGGGCTAGCGCTGGGTAGCATCATGGCCACCATCATCACGCTCCACATCAGCGTGACCGTGACCAGTAAACTCATGCCGTCGTCGCCTGTGCTGGCCATCTCCCCATTCATCGGCATTTGCGCGTGCATGCCATGCATAATCAGGTAACCCCACGCCAGTATTGACAGGGTTATCAGCGCTAACCAGGTCAGTAAGCGTTCCCGGGCATGGAGAGTGCTCATCGTCAGTTCCATCGCCAATGCCCCCTCAAGACCCGCTGTAAGCGAAGGTTGAATAAGATGCACTGCGTTCGCTGAGATCAAAGTTGATACCGTAAGCGCGGTGCAGCAACGATTGCGACTTGGCCACCACTAGAGACTCGCCCGGCGCCACCGCAAATGGGTGATGATGAATGGTCACCTCAGCGCCGTTCTGGCCTTCCAGAGCGGTAATTTCCGTGTTGGCGGATTGGCCAAGTTTCAAATGTCGACGCCCCTTTTCCACTTCAAACTGGATGGGAAGGTGCTCTACCGCGAGTACCTCGCCAATAAAGGTGGCCAACAGCGCCGGGTGGCCACCGGCCTGGCCGCCGAATATGCTACTTAGTGCTTCCTGTTGGGCCTCGTCTGCTCGCTGGTCGATATACAGCACGACTTTCCAGTTGCCCTCGGCCATGGGGCCGGGGGAATGCAGGGCGATGGCCACATTCCTGTCGCCGAGATCCACTGCCTCGAACTGGCCTTGAGTAATGTGCCAGCCCACCAGGGCGGTACATTCACCCTCGGTAGGGCTGCCGAGGTAGATACACGGGCAGGCACCTTTGCAATTGCAGCTTTCGAGGTAGTCGCCTTTCAGGCTCCATTGGGGATTCATGTCGTCTCCTCCTAACGTCGTTGGATGGCTTTTGTGATATTTCTTTTTGGGTATCTCTTGTTATAGCGCTGAATCGCTCGCGGGATGTGAGGAACTGATGAGAATTACGTGAGAATTGCATCTGAGTGTCATCGTTCGGCGCGCAACTACTGTGTCGGGTGGTATTTGTAGCTATGCTGAACTCAGGTATCAGCTAAGCCTGACACGTAGAGAAACCAGCCATGTGGCAATGGACGTCGGATTTGACGACCAACCGGGCCTATCAGGGTTTCGTTGGCCGCACTAATGAGCTTGATACTCTTCGCGGTGTGCTTGCGACGGCAGGGCCTCGGGTGGCGCATGTCTACGGTATTACCGGCATTGGTAAGACGGCGCTGCTGGACATATTGGCGGCCGAGGCGGAGGACGCAGGTGCTAGCGTCATCCGACTGGACTGTCGCCACATAGAGCCCACCGAACCTGGATTTTTACATGCGCTAGGTGTCGCCATTGGGGATGGCGGATCGGGGGTGGATACGCTGGTGGAGCGATTGGGCCTGCTGGGCCCCACAGTTCTTCTTGCGCTGGATACCTACGAAGTGTTCAGGCTGCTCGATACCTGGCTGCGTCAGGTATTTGTCCCGTTGTTGCCGGATAACGTACGCATCGTCTTTTTCAGTCGCCAACGCCCTCTGGATGTCTGGTTTGCGGCGCCGGACTGGGGGCGCCTGGTTCAGAGTGTGCCGGTACAGCCGTTGAGCCCGACGGAGGCTCAAGTGCTCCTTAATTTGCATGGCATACAGGAGGAAGATGCGGCATCCCTGATCCGGGCCGCCCATGGTCATCCGCTGGCGCTGAAACTGGCGGCCACCGCCAGCCGGGAAAACCACGCCCGTTCGTGGCCGCAAGAGACAGTGCTACAGCACGCGGTTGATGAGCTGAGTCGGATGTTTCTTGCCGATGTGGAAGATTCAGCGAGCCGACATGTGCTGGAGGGCGCCGTGGTGCTACGCCGGGTGACGGTCTCTCTGTTACAGGCATTGTTTCCGGAACTAGATCCCCAGGATGCCTACGAGCGGCTGCGCAGGTTGCCTTTTGTGGATGGCATGCATGACGGGCTGATTATTCATGAGGCCGTGCGTGATCCGCTTGCCCGCTCCCTGCATGCCAGCGACCCTAGCCGCTACCTGGACTATCGTCGGTCGGCCTGGCGACAGCTGGTTAGCGAGTCGCAATTCGCGGCCAGCGACGATCTCTGGCGCTATACGGCGGACATGCTCTACCTGATTGAAAACCCCGTGGTGCGTGAGGCATTTTTCCCCACCGTGACGACGCTTCACAGCGTGGAAGCGGCACAGCCTCAAGACGATGAAGCCCTTACCGGGATTGTCCGCGCCCGTGATGGCCGTCAGGCCAGCGAGCTTCTGCTGCAATGGTGGCGGCGTATGCCCCAGGCGTTTTCCATCGTGCGGGGCGTGACCGGGGAAGTAGAAGGACTGTATTGCAAACTGCGCTCCGACCAGGTTGAACCCAGTTGGTTGCTCAATGACCCGGTGACCGCCCAGTGGTATTCCCATCTTGAACAGTCGCCTATGCGGTCGGGCGAGGTGGCGTTATTTTGTCGCCGCTGGCTAAGTCTCAAGGAAGGCGATTCACCCAGTGAAATACAGGCGGCTATCTGGCTGGATCTTAAGCGAAGCTATATGGAGCTGCGCCCTGGGCTGCGGCGGGTCTATCTTACGGCGACCGATCTTGGCGCTTACCGGCAAGTGGCGCAGCGGCTGGGGTTTGAAGTCCTTGGCGGATGGGAGGTGGAGCTGGATGGCGTTTGCTATCCGAGTGCGGTGCTCGATTTCGGGCCGGAGTCTGTGGATGGCTGGCTGGCGGAGCTTGCCGCGGCCGAGCTGGGCATAAAGCGTGATCCTGCCTTGTTAGATGTCGAAGCCCGGCAACTGATGTTGGCGGAAGGCTTCGTTGCGCTGACGCCCCTTGAGTTCGGTGTCATGCGCTATTTGGTCGAACACCAGGGTAAGGCAGTGTCCCGTCGTGAGCTGTTGCAGCATGTCTGGGGTACCCGATATCAAGGAGGCAGCAATGTGGTTGATGCCATTGTACGCACCTTGCGCCGCAAACTTGGCAGCCAGTCTGCGCGGATAGAGACGTTGACTGGAGTGGGTTATCGGCTGAGATAATCGATTATCGTCTATCAGGTAAGTGGTTATTCATACGTAGTTTCTCCTGGGAAAATATCACGGTTTGCTGACCCCTTGGCGTTATCGGTCAATGACTCCTATGTTGGTGGAAAGACACGGGAGGAATAATAATGGATGCACTAGCGAGAAAACTGGGCCTCAAGACGGATCCCATCATTTTTTTCACGTCCGCAGGGATCATGATCCTTTTTCTTGTGGTGCTACTGATTGCGCCGGGCCCCATCGGGGCAGCCTTTGGTGCCGGGCGGGAATGGATTGTTACCAATCTTGGCTGGTTTTTTATTTTAGGGGTGACGAGTTGGGTAGCGTTTCTGCTGTGGGTGGCGCTTAGCCGGTTCGGGGCGATCCGCTTGGGGGGCAATGATGCAAAACCTGCCTACAATAATATCTCCTGGTTCACCATGCTGTTCGCAGGCGGCATCGGAACGGTGCTGATGTTCTGGGGCGTGGCCGAACCCATTTCCCACTTTTCTAATCCACCCAGGCCGGATGTTGTGCCTTTCTCTGTGGAAGCCGCCGACGATGCCATGAGTTTTTCGATCTACCATCTGGGGCTACATACCTGGGCGATTTTCGCTATGCCCGGACTGGCTTTTGCTTACTTTATTTATCGCTATAATCTGCCGATGCGTTTTAGTTCAGTATTCTATCCGCTGTTAGGCGAGCGCATTTATGGCCCTCTCGGCAAATCTCTGGATGTCTTCGCCATACTTGGCACCCTGTTTGGCGTAGCGGTCTCTATTGGCCTGGGCACCCAACAGATCAATGCGGGGCTAACGGAGTTGTTTGGTATTCCAGATGCCGTTATCACCAAGGTGTTCATCATTGCCATGCTGACGGCTGTCGCTGTGGGATCGATTGTGGCGGGGCTGGATTCAGGCGTGAAACGGCTTTCTAATATCAATATCGCCATGGCCGTCGGCCTGTTGCTGTTTGTGCTCTTTACCGGGTCGACCGTTTTCCTTTTGCGCGCTGTGGTCGAAACCTTTGGTCTCTACATAACGAACCTGCTGCCCATGGCTTTCTGGAATGACACGCTGGCAAGCTATTCCAGGGATGGCGGCGCCTGGGGGTGGCAGGGTAGCTGGACGGTATTCTATTGGGCCTGGACAGTGACGTGGTCGCCTTTCATCGGGATCTTTGTGGCGCGAATTTCACGCGGGCGCACAATCCGCGAATTCGTCCTTGGTGTGCTTTTTGCCCCCTCTATCTTCACACTGGTTTGGTTTGCAATTTTTGGTTGGTCGGCAATGGAGATCGACGGGATTGGGCCCGATGCTCGAGAAGCACTGGGAGAGCAAGCAGGTATCTTGTCTGCCGCCGTAGGTGAAAGCATCCCCCTCGCTATGTTCGCATTCTTCGAGAGCTTCCCGGCCGCTACGTTAATCCAGGGCTTGGCTGTTGTGATCGTTGCGATCTTCTTTGCCACGTCATCAGACTCTGCGTCCCTGGTTGTCGATATGCTGTGTACCGGCAGTGCGGATCCCGGACCATGGCATCAGCGTGTTTTCTGGGGTGTTTCGGAGGGTATGCTGGCAGCGATGCTGATTGTGCTTGCTGGCGAGGCCGGGCTTACTGCTTTGCAGGAGGTGATTACCGTTGTTGGCCTACCGATGTTCATTTTGGTGTTTGCAATGATGTTTGCGTTATACCGCGGCCTGTCCCAAGAAGATCTTAGCGAAGTGCAGGTGGGGCGCCCGCCCAGACGTGAGGAGTTAGCGCCGGATGAGTAGGTAAGCGGTGGATCAGAACTATCATAAGCAAATTTCCACGCTGAGGAGCTCGCTCAGTTGCTGCTGAGAAAGGCGTCTATCAGCCATGTAGTAGAGTATGTCACCATCTTTGAGTGGGCGGTCGTTGGCGGGATTGAGCATATTACCTTCGCCGTCGCCACTGCTATTGGCTAGCCCCAGTACGGTGGCGTTATAAACCTTTTTTGCTTGCATAAATAGATCGCCAAAGGTGGCGCCGGCAGGCGGTTGGCTTAACCTGGTTTGGTACTGGGTAGCGCCACGATCAACCGCGAGTAGTTCGTTAACGACTCGCGAAATTCCCGCATCAGAGGCTGAGCGTACCAGCATTTCCAACGCTAAGGCCTGGGTGCATTCGATGCCGGGCAAAGTGCGCCGTAACATCGCTGCGGTGTCGGGATTGGCGCAGTGGGCAACGATATGAGCGTTTTTTGCTTTAAGGCTGTAGGCACTTAGCGCTACGGTGGCCACCCGGTCATCGCTGGTGTCGTAAATGATGATGCGGCTGGCGCTTTCGACACCCGCTCGCTTGAGAAGCTCGGCATTGGAGAAACTTTCCCCTTTAATAAACTTTAAATCCGCAGGGCGTGGGTTACTCATCTCTTTGGTAACACAGAGCACGACTTCATCCGGCAGGCCCTTATCGGCTTTAAGAATGTCCAAAATGCGCTCGGTAGTTTCGCCGTGCCAGCCAATGACAAGGGTGTGATCGGATAAGTGGCTGAAATCGCCTTTACCTTGCATCTGTAATCTCCAAAAATTTGAAAGTGTGACGGTGGCTTTCCCGATCAAGGCAGCGAACAGTGAAATGCCGCCTGGAATGAGATAGATCGTAGCGATCCACTTCCCGGCCACGGTTGTCGGGCTGAAATCCCCGAAACCTACGGTGCTAGAAACAACGACATAAAAATAAACCCAGTTGGTAGCGGAGTCGGCCACCGATTCGCCGACCAGTGAGAAAAGCATCCAGGTGGTGCCCATATGGGCGAGCACAATAAGAAGCAAAAATGTCCACGAAATTTGTAGCGTAGAGGCTTTAAGAACGCGGAGCAGTCGCTGAATAACAGGCATGGTGGTCTCTTACGGTGATGGTGTGTCAGCCCAGTTTTCGGCATGAGAATTGAGTGATGATAAAAGAGTGGCCCGGTTCCTTCGCTGTCGCTGGCCCTATCATCACCTTTAAAATAAAAATGAGCTGTTGAAGCGAAACAATACGCGCCTGCTAGCGTACTCGTAATAAACAAAAGGGCCGCTATTCGCGACCCTTTCATATTTGCTAACTGGATTTATTAAGCAAAGTGTTTGGCAATCCAGGAAAATGCGCTATCGGTTAGCGATTTTTTACCGTGGTGTTCTCGGTGCTGGCTCCATACCATGCCACCTGACACGACCGCTAGGCTCATCAACATGCCAGCAAGGATAAGTTCATTCATGGCTTATCATCCTCATCTGAGGTTTTATCACGCTCAACGTAACCATAGCCGAAAGACCCTACAAAGATCAAGATTATACCTAGCCCCACACCGAGCCAAACGTTATCGGTATTCAGGTTGGGGTTAGTGACTACCCAGCCAGCAGTGAAGCAAGTAGCGACCACAATGACCCCAACGTTGCGAGTCGCCTCTAAAAACTGTTGACGAGTCGCTCGGGCGCCGATTCTACGGCGATGGGCCGAGGCCCTGCGTTCTTGTAAGCTTTTCGTTAGCCTGGCACGCAGGGCCTCTTGTGGGTCTTTACCGCCATGAGGTTCTTTCAAGCCATCACCTGACATTAATCCAGCAAAATCAACGTGAAAATAATGTGGTATTAAAATCCTGCCTTATTCACTTGGGTGCCGCGTATGCCGTCACCGTAGACCATGGTGTCGCCAGCCTTCTCTGCCAGTTGGCGACAGTCTGCGGTTCTTGATGAAGTGGGGCCTGAACTGCAGCCTGCAAGTATAAAGGTAACCTGGCAAAGGGCGATGAGTGCTTTCATTGATGACTCCTTGTCAGCAAATAATCCATTCGACATTTAACCTTATAGGCGTTGCATGTGTCGATGTAATGCGAGGGAACATCGTGCTTAACCTGAATGTCATAGCTGAAGTTTTATTTTTTAGGATAAGCATATGGATCGTGTATTTGCATGGGATCACCACCATAGTCAGATCGTTTACCGCATTCCCGGTCATCAGTATGAAGATGGCCGGGAAGATAGCGCTCTCTCTCCCGTATGGCTGCCCGCGGAGGAATCAGATTTACCCGAGGGGGTAATGGTTGAGGATCTGCGCAAAGTATCCGTTAAGGAGTAGCCGCGGCGTGTTCTGAACAGCTGCTTTGCGCGCTATTCAACGCTTTCAAACAGAGGATTTTCAGGCGTACAAAATAGATTGTGTTTGGCTAGTGATCGGCTAATATGCGGATGTTAGTCCCACCATCTCTGGATATGCCGCCATGTTAAAAGGTTTGATCGTCTGTTTTGCGGTATTGTTTGCGCAATTGGCGGTACTGCACGTGATTGATGCTCGTATCTATAATTCTCCTCAAGATGCGCGTCAAACGGCGGTAACCTCCGTTACACCACATAAAGATGAAAAAGAAGACGAAGAAGAGGTGCAAAGCTAAGCTGTGGTTACCCTCGATCCGGTTTTTGAAGCCGGTGAAGCTATAACCTAGCCTTGCTAGCAACCCTTTGGCGGCGCTGGGCGTCGCCAAAGGGGCGGTTTAAACGATCAGTAAGTAGAATTTTTTCATCATTTTGGTGTCCAAACGAAGTGCTTAACCAGCATAGACAACGTTTACAAAGCGGTTTCAACGTTGAATCACCATTGGTGAAGGGGTGTTCTCGAGACAGACAAAGGCTTGCGTCTGGAACTCGGTAACGGCATGCTTGTCAGTTGTTGGAAATACCATTAGGGAGCATGAACACATGGCTTACAACGATTTACGTACGGCACGTCCTCAGTCGAGTGGCGTTGCCAATAGTGTTAGCACTAACAAGGTATTGCGTAACACCTACGCGCTACTGGCAATGACGCTGCTGTTCTCAGCAGTCACCGCGGGTGCTGCTGTAGCCCTCGGCATCCAACAGATGAACATCTTCGTGTTCTTCATTGGTGCCTACGGCTTAATGTTCCTGGTACATAAAACCGCAAATTCTGCGGCCGGCTTATTGGCAACGTTCGCCTTTACCGGCTTTATGGGGTTCACGCTTGGGCCGATTCTTTCTGCCTATCTGACTCTGCCTAATGGCGGTGCGTTGATTATGAACGCGTTGGCCATGACCGGTCTGACGTTTGTTGGTCTTTCCGCGGTAGCGCTAACCACCAAGAAAGACTTTAGCTTTTTGAGCAACTTCTTGATGGCGGGCGCCATCGTGTTGATTCTGGCCATGGTGGCTGGGTTCTTCTTTAACATCCCGGCGCTTTCATTGATGGTGTCAGCTGGCTTTGTGCTGTTTGCTTCAGCAGCCATTCTGTATCAAACCAGTGAGATCATTCATCGCGCTGGTGAAACGAACTACATTCTCGCTACGGTGACGCTCTACGTATCCATCTACAACCTGTTTGTTAGCCTGTTGTCGATTTTGGGTATTATGAGCAGCGATTGATCTAAGCAAACGATAGACGATATGACAGGCCCTATTGCTAGGGCCTGTCTTTTTTTAGGGTAACCGTTACCAGGTATTATCATGATGCAGTACGGCTTATTGGTGATGGGGGCGCCGTATAGCAGCCCAGCACCGCACTCTGCATTGCGTTTTGCCCATGCCGTTCTAGCGCGAGGGCATCAGATTGCCGGTGTTTTTTTCTATCACGACGGCGTTCATAATGCATCATCGCTGATGGCTCCTCCCCAGGATGAACTCAACCTCAGAGAAGCCTGGATTGAGCTGCATCAGCAGCATGCGATTCAGTTAGATGTCTGTATTGCCGCTGCGTTGCGGCGAGGATTGATGAGTGAATCGGAAGCACAGCGACATGGCAAGCAGGCCTTTAATGTAGCACCTCCTTTCGAGTTGACAGGGCTAGGGCAACTGCTTGAGCTACAGCAACGCGCTGATCGCCTGATTACCTTTGCTTGAAGGAGAGCCAATGGCGACACCTGATGCGCTATTAGTGATAATTCGCCACGCGCCCCACAGCTCAAACTGGTTACGTGAAGGGTTAGATGCCGCACTGGTGGCGGCGGCCTTTGGACAACCCGTGCATTTGCTGTTTATGGGGCAGGGTATAATGGCACTGCTGAAAGAACAGGGCAGTGGTGCGCCGGGGCAAAAAGCCACGCTGCCCACCATTGATATGTTGGAAATGTATGATATTGACAAGCTTTGGGTGACCGAAGAAGCGCTGCAAGGGATGCATCTATCCGCCGATTCACTGGTAGAGGGCATCACCCTGATAGCGGATCAGGAAATACCAGGGCTGTTACAGCAGCACACCCAGATACTTAACTTTTAGGCCTAGTGAGAGAATTATGATCTTACACATCCTCACCAAAGCGCCTGATAGCATTGTCGCTACTCAAATGCAGCAAGCGATAGGGGGGCAGGATGCCGTGCTGCTGATCGAAGAAGCGGTAACAGCTGCCCTTGATCCCTCCTGGCAGGCATGGCAGCAGTGTCAGTCGCGCATATTCCTTCTATCGGAAGACCTTATAAGCCGCGGGCTTGCCAGCATTGCCACGGATAATGAGCTGCCCACACTAGAGATGGATGGCTTTGTGGCGCTCACCGAGCAGTATGAAAAGACAGTTACCTGGTACTAAGATGTCTGACACGAAAATATACCGTTATCTTGATTCGCAAAAAAAATATCCGCTAGACCCAGAAGGATATCTCGTTAACCAGTCAGAGTGGGACGAATCTGTCGCTCATTTAATGGCTGAAGAAGAGGGTTTAACACTTACCGCTGAACACTGGGAAGTTATCAAAGTCGTGCGAGCATTTTATCAGCGTTACGAAATGGCTCCGGCGATGCGACCGCTTGTGAAAGCAACCAAAAACGCACTGGGTGAAGAGAAAGGGCGTTCTATTTACCTGATGCAGCTTTTCCCCGGCAGCCCGGCAAAGCGAATTGCCCGCCTGGCCGGTTTGCCGAAGCCTACCAACTGCCTATAACCCGTGTGAATGGCTCGCTGGTTTTCGAACAGCTTAAGCCACATCACCGCGCGTACAGACCGACAAAACAACGGCATCGTCTGGACTGGTGGATACCAGTGCATGGCCCATATCACTATCAAAATAGATGCTGTCGCCCTCAGCTAGCACTAACGGGGCGTAAAATTCGGTGTAGAGCATAATATCGCCATGCAGCACCATCAAAAACTCTTCGCCATCATGGCGTACCCACTGGTGATACTCGTCAAAGCTGCGTGCACGTACGATGGTTTTGAAGGGAATCATACGTTTTTGGGCGAGTTGATGGCCCAATAATTCGTGCTCGTACGTGGGCGTGGGGTGCAGTTGCCCTTTGCCTTTACGAGTTAGATCGCGCCGCCCCATGGTATAACGTTCCCGCTTGGGGGGCGTGAGCAATTGAGGCAAGTCGATGTTGAGCCCGGTAGTGAGTTTTTGCACCACGCTAAAGGTGGGGGAGACTTGATCGTTCTCAATTTTAGACAGCGTTGAGCGGGCCAGCCCAGTGCGCTGGCTAACCTCTTCCAACGTCCACTGATTAGCGAGACGAATTTGTTTGAGCCGCTCGCCTAAACGCAACGGCTCAACAAAGGGTTTGCTTCCCGATGCAATACGCAGCGCGGCATGCTCTTCAGTCGTAGCGGTCATAGGTCGTCACATTGGCTGCGTTGTCTAACGGTGCGTGTCTATAGGCGCGCGTAAACGAACATCATATCACAGCAAAGAAGCGGCTAAGAACGGCTGGCAGAAGCAAGAGCGCTGACGCTTGCTTAGGGCACTTCAGCAAACGGCAGCCCCAACAGCGCTTTTAGATGTGCCTCAACGCCACTTGCCAGCGACTTCGGGTTATAGCCGCCTTCAAGCACCGATACAATGCGATTATCGGCATACAGGGTGGCGATCTCCATGGCTAGATGGGTAATCCAGTAGAAGTCTTCATCCTCTAAACAGATATCCCCCATGGGGTCATCACGGTGAGCGTCGAAACCCGCGGAGAGCATCACCAAGTCAGGTTTAAAGGCGTGCAGGGCAGGTAGCCAGTGGTTTTCGATGATGCGCCGAAACTCTGGACCATCGGTGCCCACTTCAAGCGGGGTATTCACAACGTTTTGCCACTCGCTGCGCAAATAACGCCAGGGGTAAAACGGATACTGGAAACTGGTGCAGATCAGTATCTCAGGATCATTTTTAAAGATATCGATGGTGCCATTACACTGGTGAACATCAAAATCCAGTATAGCGATACGCTTGGCACCATATTTGGCTCGCGCATGGGCCGCCCCCACGGCGATATTATTGTAAAAACAGAATCCCATCGCGTCGCTGGCTTCCGCATGGTGGCCTGGTGGTCTAACCGCACAAAAGACGTTATCCGCCTGACGCTTAAATACCTGATCTACCCCACGAATAACCGCTCCCGCTGCAACCCGTGCGGCTTGTAAGCTGTCAGGATTCATCATGGTATCGCTATCTAGCGTAACGATGCCTTCGGTGGGCAAGCACTTCTCTAGGGAGCGCAAATGGCGCAAGGGGTGTACTCTGGCAAGAGACTCCTCGCAGGCTGCCTTGGCATCGGCCTGCATGGTTTGCTGTAATAACCCAACAAGCGATAGGCGAGCGCGAATAGCCTCCAGACGCTGAGGGCTTTCAGGATGCTCCGGCCCCATGTGGTGCAATAAGCAGTCTGGGTGGGTAAGGTAGGCGGTAATCATTCCAACGCTCCATTATCATTGATGCCACCTTAATCGCCTTCAGGGCCTGGGCGACAGTGTCAATAAGTCGTACAGCCGCGATTCATGTCAGGGGAGACGCATTTTGAGTACGCGCTTTTTACACCATTTTTTCGAACCTCGCACACTAGCGGTGTTTGGCGCCTCTGAAAAACCCGCGTCGTTGGGCGGTCTAGTGCTGAGAAATATTCAGGAGGGTGGCTTTAAAGGGCCGCTCTGGGCAGTCAATCTAAAAGGCTACTCCCAAGTCTTCGGTGTGCCGTGCGTCAGCCGCGTAAGCGAGCTACCCGAAGTGCCCGACTTAGCCGTGGTCTGCTCGCCGATTGAAGGTGTGCCCAGCCTGATTAAAAAGCTTGGGCAATACGGTGTCAAAGCGGCCCTGGTGCTCTCTGGCGGGGCTTACCTGGATCGAGATAAAGGCAATCAGGGTTCCATTCGCGAACGAATGTTGAGTGCGGCACGCGTCTCGGGTATTCGTGTACTCGGCCCCGAGTGCATGGGGCTAATTGTACCGGGCAAAAAGCTTAACGCCTCTTACGCCAGTCAGCCGGTGAAAGCGGGCCGCGTCGCTTACCTGGGTCAGTCCGGCATGCTGGCCAATGCGATGATTGATTGGGCCGCCGGGCGTGATGTGGGCTTTTCGCACTTGATAACCGTTGGCGACAGTGTCGATGTGCTATTGCCAGACCTGATCGATTATGTTAATCAATTCTCGCCCGCTCAGGCCATTATGCTGCACCTTGAGCGAATCAGCGACGCCCAGCACTTTATGACCGCCGTGCGTGATGCATCACGTAATCGTCTGGTACTGGCAATAAAAAGCGGCCGCACCCCAGAATCGGATATATCCGGCATGTCACCCACGCCTGGGATTGCTAACCGTGACGTGGTGTTTGATGCCGCTTTTGCTCGGGCAGGGGTGGTGCGGGTAAATGATTCCGATGAGCTGCTTGATGCGCTGGAAACCCTGTCGCGCATGAAACCCCTGAAGGGCGATCGTCTGGCCATTGTCTCTAACGGTTTAGGGCCCGCCATGCTGGCGATCGATAAGCTGATTAGCGCGGGCGGTAAATTGGCTGAATTTAGCGACGAAACCCAGGCAGCGCTGCACCGTAGCGAGGTCGATATGAGCAAGCCGGGCGAGAACCCGGTGGATCTGGGCGGCAACGCCTCGCCCGAGCGGTTTGTCCAAGCGCTGGAGATTGTCGCTGCTGACGCCAACGTGGATGCTGTATTGGTGGTGCATGCACCCACCCGGATGGCGCCATCGCTGGTGACTGCCCAGGCGCTGATCGATAACCGCAAGAAATTTCGCCGCAACCTGCTCACCAGTTGGATGGGCTTAAAAGAGGCGCTTAATGCGCGCCACATCTGTAATTTAGCCGGGATTCCGACTTATATTTCACCCGAAAAGGCCGTTAAGGCGTTTATGCATATGGTGATTTATCAGCGCGTTCAAGCGCTGTTGCAAGAGATCCCACCCAGCCTGCCATTTTCCACCAGTCCAGAAATACGCGCCCAGTGCCGTACACTGATTAAGCAGGCAAAAGAGCAGGGCAGGCAAACCTTGACCCACTCTGAAACCGCCCAAGTGCTCGAGGCCTACGGTATCCCCACGGCACCCAGCGTGTATTTGGCCAACCCCGATGAGGCGCTTGCTCGCGCTGCAGAGATACCTGGCACCAAGGCGCTGAAAGTGGTTCATGAAGGCAATTGTCGTCCTTATCGCTACCGCAAGCACCCGCATAAAATTTCAGCAGGCTTGCTACAGGACTTGGACACACCCGAACAGGTAGCGGAAGGCGTTCGCCAGCTAGGTGAAAAAGTCGCTGAAAAATTTCCCGAGTATGCGATCCGCGAGTACTGTTTACAGCCCATGCAGCGTGGCAAGCACTCGATGCAGATTTGCGCGGGCATTACCCGTGATCCGGTGTTCGGCCCACTTATCGTCTTTGGCATCGGTGGTTATAAGGTCAACGTGCTGGCTGACCGCCAGGTCGCGCTGCCGCCGCTCAATATGAGCCTGGCTGCCGATGTAGTAGGGAGAACCCACGCCGCCTCATTAATTCGTGAACACTCCGCCGACCCAGAGCGTGACATTCAGCACTTATGCCAAATGCTGGTCAAGCTATCGCAAATGGCCTCCGATCTGAGCGACCTGCGGGGTTTAGAGGTGAATCCACTGCTGCTGAATCGTGACGGTATGGTCGCCGTCGATTTTGCCATGGATCTCGGTACGCCATCGCGCTTTGCGATTATGCCGTACCCCGAAGAACTACGTGAATGGGTGACGTTGAAAAACGGCTGGCAGGTCGAGGTGAGGCCCATTCGTGCCGAAGATGCCCACTTAATTACCACCTTCCATCGCCAGCTCTCGGAAGAGAGCATCCGTTTCCGCTATTTCCACAATAAGTCCAACCTGACCCAGCGTGACTTGTCGATCCTGTCGCATATCAATTACGACCGTCAGATGGCGTTTATCGCGGAATATTTAGGCGATGAGGGCAGCAAAGAGATGCTAGGGGTGGTGCGGGTATGGAACGATCCGGACAATATTCGTACCGAGTTTTCGGTCATTATTCGCGATGACCTTCAAGGTCTGGGCATTGGTAGCCTGTTGATGAAGAAGATGATCGATTACTGCACTAATATTGGCACCCTGGAAATGATCGGCAAAATTATGGTCGACAACCATCCGATGCGGGCGCTGATGAAGCACTTAGGCTTTAAATGCCGCTATAACATGGAAGAGCAGGTGATTGATGCGGTGTTACGCCTCAACGAACCCGAAAGTGAATGGCAGCGGCACCGCCTTGAGAGCCTACCAGATTAGGCATTTGAAAAGCTTTAAAAACGATAAGACCTGCGTATAAAACGCAGGCCTAAATTGTGAACTTGTTGCTGACGTTATGGCGCCATGCGGAAACGGCCCCATTCACCGCCGTCACGACGCTCAAAGCGTAGGCGGTCATGGAGGCGGCTAGGCTGACCCTGCCAAAACTCGATCATTTCCGGCGTGACACGATAGCCACCCCAGTGGATCGGGCGGGGAATATCCTGGCCATCATAGGCTTGCTCAAAGCGCTTTTGGCGCTCTTCGATCCAGTTGCGGTCGGGAATCACCACACTTTGAGTCGCAATCCATGCGCCCAATTGGCTACCCCGTGGTCGGCTGGCAAAGTACTCATCAGACTCATCGGCTGAAACCTGCTCAACAGGCCCTTCAATACGTACCTGTCGTGAAAGCGAAGGCCACCAGAAGGTCATGGCCGCGAAGGGCACATTGCTCAGCTCGCTCCCCTTATGACTATGGTAATTGGTGTAAAAAACCATGCCGCGCTCATCAAATCCCTTTAACAGGACCACCCGAGCGTGAGGGCGGCCTTGGCTATCTACGGTGGCTAGTGTCATGGCGTTGCCATCTTTGCCCTCTTTTTCCAGGGCAAGGCTAAACCACTCATCGAATAGCACGAATGGATCGTCGGGTGTCTGGGACTCATCAAGCCTGCCGCCTTCATAATCACGCCTGATATCGGCTATGTTACGTGTCATCGAATACTTCTCCCTGGAGTTTCATCCATGTTCGCCGGTCTGTCTTTAAAGCTCAAGTGACCGACATCAATGGATGTTTAATGCGTTGACTCACTGCTTATATTTTCGGCGGTGTTGCGACTAACCGTTACGACTGACGATTGCGGCTAACTGTCTCGCATTCTATGAGAAAGACTCAATTAATGCGAAGCTATCTCACCACTGGGGGCTCATCACTGCTGAGAGAGGACATGTTATGCGCGACAAGGTAGCGATTGAGGTATGGGATGGCTGGCTTCGCCTGTTTCACTGGGGGTTAGTGGCGGCGGTGTTGATTTCATTTTATACCACCAAGACTAGCGGAGCGCCTTTCCTATTTCCAATTGAAGTGCATGCCCAAGCGGGCTACCTCATAATCGGATTACTCGTTTTCCGATGGCTGTGGGGCCTACTGGGGAGCGTGTATGCGAGATTTAAAACGTTTTTATATCCACCCGTTGAAACAGTTGCTTATTCCCAATTGCTGCTAAAGCGTCGGCCCGGCGCTTATGCCAGCCATAATCCGCTAGGCGGGTGGATGGTACTGCTGATGCTGCTTTCGCTTAGTTTCCAAGCAGTGAGCGGCCTGTTTTTAAGTGACGATATCTTTTTTCAGGCGCCGCTCTATGGCGTATTTGGCGATGGGGTAGGTGGCCAGCTTAGAACCCTGCATCAACTCAATAGTGATCTACTCATCATTCTAATCGGTCTGCACCTGGCTGGCTTGATCGCACATCGGCTGCTAGGTGAACCGCTAGTAGCAGCAATGCTGGTAGGTACCAAGCGCTTTCGCCAGCAGCCAGTCGATGCGCGTAACGAACCGTATAATGCTGCCACGCTGCGTTTACGTGCCATCGGCAGTTTATTTATTGCTGCTGGCGTCGTCCTATGGCTGTGGTTTTAAAGCACTTGTTTTTATTGCCTCGTTTTCTGTTGACGCAACTGTCGACTGCGAAAGCGTGCATAGCCCATGCAGCCAGCAAAAAGCACCAGCGCGACAACCGCCTCTAGGATTCCGCGCAGACCTTGCCCAGGCAGGGTTATTAACATCACGCCTTGGGTGAAGTAAAGCAGGCTGACAAAAGCGAGCCATGCGTGCCCGCGTGCGCGTTTACCAATGATGGAGGGTAAAAACAGCACCAGGGGAAGCACGAACGCGACCACAGGGCGCCAATTAAATTCGTCGCCTTGAAGTACAAGTCCACGGTAAACAACCAGTAGCAGCAGTATGGCAAAGCTGGCTAATACCACCTGTCGGCTTCGAAGGGTCAGTTTATCAAGCCCATGGCGTGCTTCTACATCCTCCAGCCACTGCCTCATAATGCCTCCTGACGCATGGCGTGCAGCGCTAGAGCGAGTCGTGCCAGTCGTTTGCCCTGGGCAACACACAGCGCGCGTTCGTGCTCATCAACAGAGCGGTCACTGCGCGTTCCTGCTAAGTGGCTTGCACCATAGGGCGTGCCACCAGTACGCGTTTCCAGCAAGGTGGTTTCGCTGTAAGGAACCCCTGCGTAGACCATGCCATGATGCAGTAGCGGCACCAGCATTGTGAGCAGGGTGCTCTCTTGCCCACCGTGCAGGCTGGAAGTCGAAGTGAAGGCACTGGCAGGTTTGTCGATCAAGGCACCGTTCATCCACAGACTGCTGGTGGAGTCGATAAAATACTTAAGCGGAGCGGCCATGTTGCCAAACCGGGTGGGGCTACCCAGTGCTAACGCACTGCAGTTGCGCAGGTCGTCTAGCTCAACGTAAACAGCGCCCTCTGCAGGTATTTCTGGCTCAACGGCTTCACAGGTCGTTGAAACCGGCGCCACTGTGCGTAAACGCGCTTGAATACCCGGCACGCTTTCTACACCAGCCGCAATTTGCTGTGCCATGGTGGCGGTCGCGCCAGTGCGCGAGTAGTACAGAACCAAAACGTACGGTGTCATTTCACTCATCACTATTCCTGAATGGGTTCATAAAAGTTGTCCTGGCAATAGGGCTTTGCATGAGGGTTTTGCAAAATAGGGCACAGCATGGTGTCTATGGTATCAGAGCGAACGGGAAGTCCGCGTGCTGTACAAACGTATTTTGTTGCTCAGGTAAACGCAGGTAGACCCAGGCCCGGGTACCATCGTCGAGGGTTATTGTCCTGCGCTCGTAACGAATCCCCAGTCGTTCGTAGCGATCAAGACGAGACAGCTCGTCGGCATCTACTCGTAACAGTAGCCCCTCAACGTTGCTCCCTGGCTGGGGTGAAAGGTCAAGGCCGTTACGTTGATAACCCTCTAAAACCGCATCTTTAGGTGCACCAAAACTTCCCATGACCACTAAGCGAACGGGGGCATAGCGTAGCGTGCCATACACAAAGACCTGATGGGTGCGCTGTTCGATAGTAGGAAGGTCGTCAGGTCGGTCATAAAACCATGGGCTCAGCATGGTTAACCAGAGCCACCCGGCTAAGCTAAGCAGCCCCACACCGCTTAAAATCAAAAGGCGTTTTAGCCAAACCATTTTAATCACACCAGGGTGCCTCGCAATGTAGGATAAGAATGTGAATGGGGCGATAAAAAACGGATGCTTAGCTTGTCGCTACAGACAGAGGATGACAAGTTCTATGTTATCGACTGTTTGAATCTGCTTAAGCAAACTACCCAGGTTTGCTAGGCTATGCTGGTAAAGTCTGCATGTAAAATGGGTGTTCATTAGAACCTGCCGTAGGAGCCTGCAATGAATCAGCCGCTTCGTGATGATCTGGATTTTCGTGCTCTCGTAGGGGATGTGAAACCGCTGCCACCGAGAAATCGTGCTGACCCAGGTGCTAATCGCAAAAGCCCCTCTGAATCCCAGTTGGCTCGGCGGGAGTGGGCAGAGGAAGAAATGGGGGCGCGCAATTTTCTGTCCGACGACTTTGTCGATCTGCTGCCCCCCTTTGATCCCATGGAGTATCGCCGCGAGGGCATTCAGCAGGGCGTAGTCGATAAATTAAAGCACGGGGGCTATAGCGTTCAGTCGCAGCTCCACTTGCTTCGGCGTCCATTAACAGAGTGCCGCCGTATGCTGTTTCCCTTTATTCAAGAAGCCTACGCCCACGATTTACGCTCCGTTATGATCGTACATGGCCGCGGGCGAGAGATCGATAGCCCCGCCAACGTACTGCGCTCATACCTGGCCAAGTGGCTCTGCCAGTTTGAGGAAGTGCAGGCATACGTCTCCGCACAGGCTTCGGAAGGAGGGTTGGGCGCGACCTGGGTAATGCTACGTAAAAGCGATCGCGCCAAAGCCAATAACCGCGAGCGCCAGCAGAAGCGGCGAGGGTAACAGTTTAATAATAGAGCCAGTCACAAATAAAAAGGGCAGCCTAAGCTGCCCTTTTGGGTTTATAACATTCACGCTCTGCGTCTACTTATTATCGGCTAAACGGCGCTCAAACAGCGCCTGACGCTCTTCAACATCGGGTTGGTAGCGAACGCTGATAAAGCTTAGCGCGCGCAGGGCATCCTCGGGATGCTGGTCGTCGCGCAGCGCCATGGCAGTAAAACCACAGCGGCGCATATACTCCAACTGATCCACCAGAACATCACCCACCGCGCGCACTTCGCCACTATAGCCGTACCGCTCGCGTAGCAGGCGGGCGATGGTGTAACCCCGGCCATCCGTAAACGCAGGGAAATCAACTGCGATTGCGCTAGCACTACTCAGCTGTTGGCCTAACTCAACATTAAGCTCGGTATCGCTGGTGAGTAGCGGTGCCAGCTCAGCGTCGTCCTGATTGGCCTGCCACAATGCCAGCGGCACAAACGCCGGGCGCTGCTCGGGAAGGGTATCTACATCGTAGGAAACACACCAAGCGTTTTCCGCCGCAAGCTCGCCATTGAAAATTAAGTGATCGACATGAACCGGTGTCTGTTCAACCGCTTCAGCTTGCGTCTCATCAGGTTTATTAGGCGCAGGGCTATTAGGCATAGACACGCTCCTTAAAGGGTTTTAAGCCAATACGGCGGTAAGTATCCAAGAAGCGTTCGTCCTCATGGCGCTGTGACACATAGACTTCCAATACTTTTTCGACCACATCCGGCACGTCTGAGCGGAAAAAGGACGGGCCTAAAATCTTACCAAGCGAGGCATCGTCGGTGGAGTTGCCGCCAATCGATATCTGATAGAACTCTTCGCCTTTTTTATCCACGCCCAGGATGCCGATATGACCCACGTGGTGGTGGCCACAAGCATTCATGCAGCCGGAGATATTCAGATCCAGCGGGCCAAGGTCATACAAGAAGTCGAGGTCTTCAAAACGTTCCTGCAGCGCCTGGGCAATGGGAATGGAGACCGCATTAGCCAAGCTGCAGTAGTCGCCTCCAGGGCAGCAGATAATGTCGTTGAGCGTGCCCACGGTGGGGTTCGCCATACCCAACGCTTCAAGCTCTTCCCACAGCGCTTCCAGTTCATCGACCGGTACGTCAGAAAGCACCAGGTTCTGTTCGTGGGTAACACGCACTTCACCAAAGCTGTAGCGATCGGCTAAATCTGCGACCGCTTCCATTTGGTCAGCGGTGACATCCCCAGGCGCGTGCTCGCGGCGTTTCAGTGACAGCGTTACGGCCTTATAGCCGGGCACTTTGTGGTCGGTCACGTTGTTGGTGACAAAGCGCGCGAAGCTGCGGTTTTCAGCGCGCAAGCGGTCAAAATCTTCGTTAGCGCTCTCTGCAACCGGGCGACGATCAGGCTCGGGAAAGTGAACTTTGGCTGCATCGACGGCTGCTTGGTTAAGCGTTTGCGGGCCGTCTTTCAAATGCACCCACTCTTCCTCGACCCGGCGACGGAATTCCTCAATGCCCAGGGCTTTTACCAGGATTTTAATCCGCGCCTTGAACTTGTTATCCCGGCGACCAAACTGGTTGTATACCCGTACACAGGCTTCCAGGTAGGTGAGCAGATGCTGCCAGGGCAGATCTTCACGTACCACGTCTGCAATCATTGGAGTACGGCCAAGGCCGCCACCGGCTAGCACTTTAACACGCAGCTCGCCGTCGGCGTTGTGCCATAGGCGCAGGCCAATATCGTGTACTTGAATCGCCGCACGGTCTTGAGCAGCACCGCTGACCGCGATTTTAAACTTACGCGGCAGATAGGCGAATTCCGGGTGCAGAGTCGACCACTGGCGGATTAATTCGCACCAGGGGCGTGGATCTTCCACTTCATCGTTAGCGATGCCGGCAAACTGGTCGCTGGTGGTGTTACGAATGCAGTTACCACTGGTTTGAATCGCGTGCATTTGTACTTTGGCGAGATCTGCCAAAATATCCGGCACGTCTTCAAGGGCAGGCCAGTTGAGCTGTAAATTTTGCCGGGTGGTAAAGTGGCCGTAGCCGCGGTCATAGCGGCGGGTGATCTCAGCCAGGGCACGCAGCTGGCTACCCGCCAGCATGCCGTAAGGAATCGCAATACGCAGCATAGGCGCATGGCGTTGAATATAGAGGCCGTTCTGCAACCGTAAAGGGCGAAACTCCTCTTCTCCCAAACGCCCGGCGCGGTAGCGTTCCATTTGGTCGCGGAACTGAGCGACACGCTCGTCAACCAGGGTTTGGTCGTGAATATCATAACGGTACATGTGGCACGATCCTGCTAAAAAGCGAAATGGTCACGTTGAGACGGACGTTAATGTAGCGCCACCTTAACGCGGGCGTCATATTCTTCAAAAGAATATATAATTATCTTTTTATCTCTAAAAGCTATTTAGAACACCAATTACGGGTCAGGCAGACGGTTAGAAAGCAGGGGCCAGCCAGCGGCGTCGTTGCCATACCCATAAAAAGCCGACTGAGTTTATCAACCGGTAGAGCAGTTGCATAAGCCAGATACCTAATAAGCCCTGGTCTAAACCAATCCCGACCCACCAGGCCAGGGGTAAAAAAAGTAGCCACTGCATCCCCAGGGTCAACATCATCACCGTGCGTTGAGCGCCCGCGCCCATTAAGGCCTGGGCGAGCACTAAAGCTGCGGCATCCAGCACAATCATCACGCCGGTTATCTGCAACGGGAGTTTACCCAGCGCTACTAGCTCGCTACTGCTGAAAAATATCCCAAGTACCTGTTC
The DNA here is from genome assembly GCF_014697095.1 of Vreelandella titanicae. Classification (NCBI taxonomy): domain Bacteria; kingdom Pseudomonadati; phylum Pseudomonadota; class Gammaproteobacteria; order Oceanospirillales; family Halomonadaceae; genus Vreelandella; species Vreelandella titanicae. The sequence goes on from NZ_CP059082.1 coordinate 3,636,422, forward strand.
GGGTATCACTAACATCGGCAGCGCCAGCACAAGTAGCAGTAGCCATGCGACCCGCAGCGCATCCAGACCCCAGCGGTGGGCTTCGTGCTGAGCATCTCGGCCTAATGCCTCACCCACTAAGCTCATCGCCGCAACGCCAATCCCCACCCCCGGCAAAATTAGCAGCAGTGAAAGATTAATCAACACATGGCCAACCGCGACACTGGCCGTGCCTAGCTGGCTAAGTAACCAAATGAGTACCGCATAACCCGCTGCAAATAAAAACTGCTGCAAAGAGTGAGGAGCGGCAAGTACCAGGGTCGTGCGCAGGGTGGCTAAACAAGGCATGCGTGTCAAAAAATGTTGGGTAAATGGGCTTTTTATGCTCACCCAACACCAAACAATCAAGCCAATAAACAGCGATAGTGTTGTGCCAGCACCCGCACCGCTCGCGCCCATTTTGGGTAGCCCGGCGAATCCATAGATCAACCCCGCACTGGCCACCACATTAATCAAGTGAACCGCCACGATGATACGCAAGTAGAGATGCGTTTGCTGGCGACCGTTCCAGTAGCCACGAAAGCAGAGCGTTAGCGCAATGGCCATTAGTGACACCACCCGCCAACGAAAATAGTCAACGGCGACGCTTTGAACATCATCGGCTTGGCTAATCAAACCAATCAGCAGCGGTGCTTGCCACCAAGCCCAGACGGATAGCGGCAGGCCAACCACAAGCCCAATCACCAGCCCCGAGTTAAGCGGATGGGCAATATCCGCGTGGGCAGCCCCCTCGCGCTGGGCGGTTTGTGACTGCACGCTGGAGGAGAGGCCAAACACAAGAGCACTGAGCATAAACATGGCGTAACCGCCCACGCCAACACCCGCAAGCGCTACCTCACCTAAATGCCCCACCAGGACGGCATCGATCAAGTTAAGCATGCTCTGGGAGAGCATGCCCAACATGATCGGAAAAGCTAAGCGCATGACCTTGCCATGGCGACCGGGGACAAACAGCATTAATTAGCTCGGGTCGTAGGAGAGTACTGGTGAGAGCCAGCGCTCCATCTCCTCAAGGGGCATCTGTTTACGCTCGGCAATGGCCTCGACCTGATCCCGGGTAATCTTACCAGTGGAGAAGTATTTCGACTGGGGATGGGCAAAGTACCAGCCGGAAACCGCTGCCGCAGGCCACATGGCGAAGTTCTCGGTCAACGCCAAACCGGTATTTTCGGTGGCATCGAGCAACCGGAATAGCGTGGCTTTTTCGGTATGATCCGGGCAGGCAGGGTAGCCGGGGGCAGGGCGGATGCCCTGATACTTCTCAGCGATCAGGGCATCGTTGTCCAGCGTTTCTTCCGGTACATAGCCCCAAAACTCTTTGCGTACCCGTTCATGCATGCGCTCGGCAAAGGCCTCCGCAAGGCGATCCGTCAACGCCTGCACCATAATCGCATTGTAGTCGTCGCCTGCCGCCTCATAAGCTTTGGTGAGCTCATCGACACCGTGCCCTGTGGTGACCGCAAAGCCGCCAATCCAGTCGGCTTTGCCACTCTCTTTGGGGGCAATAAAATCGGCCAGACTGTAGCAGATACCGTCACGGCCTTTGGTGGTCTGTTGACGGATATGGAAGAGACGTTCGACGACTTCACTACGTGACTCATCGGCGTACACCTCGATGACATCATCATCCACGCTATTGGCGGGCCACAGGCCGATAACACCGCGGGCCTGAACGCGTTTCTCATCGACCAGCTTGCGCAGCATGATCTTGGCGTCTTCAAACAGGTTGCGAGCGGCTTCCCCCACGACCTTATCGTCGAGAATTTTGGGGTACTTGCCCGCTAGCTGCCAGCTCATAAAGAACGGCGTCCAGTCGATGCGTTCGATCAGTTCTTCCAGGTCGTAATCATCGAAGGTTTTCAGCCCCAGCATATTGGGCTTGGCAGGGGTGTGGACACTCCAGTCGGTGCGAAAACGCCGCTTGCGCGCCTGGGTGTAGTCAAGATCTGCCGCTTTTGGGCGGCGCTTGGCGTTACGTTCGCGAACCTTCTCGTACTCTTCACGGATTTCGGCGACGTAAGGTGTTTTTAAAGCAGGCGTCAATAATTTTCCCGCTACACCAACGGCCCGGGAGGCGTCGGTCACGTAAATCACCGGGTGCTCATACTGGGGCTCGATTTTGACGGCAGTGTGCGCTTTTGACGTGGTGGCACCGCCAATCAGCAGCGGTAGATCCATACCCCTGCGCTGCATCTCTTTGGCAACGTGCACCATTTCATCCAGAGAGGGGGTAATCAGCCCGGAAAGACCGATAATATCGGCGTTATGCTCCTTGGCTGCCTGAAGGATTTTGTCGGCAGGCACCATGACGCCAAGGTCAATCACCTCATAGTTATTACACTGCAAGACCACGCCGACGATATTTTTACCGATATCGTGGACATCGCCTTTGACCGTGGCCATGACGATCTTGCCTTTGGCTTTGGTCTCTTCGCTCTTTTCGGCTTCGATATAGGGAATCAAGTAGGCGACGGCCTGCTTCATCACCCGCGCGGACTTAACCACCTGAGGCAGAAACATTTTGCCGTCGCCAAACAGGTCGCCCACCACGTTCATGCCGTCCATCAGCGGGCCTTCGATCACCTCAATAGGGCGTTCGGCCTCGGCGCGGGCCTGTTCGGTGTCATCCTCGATATACACCGTAATGCCTTTAACCAGCGCGTGTTCGATACGCTTGTTAACCGGCCAGCTGCGCCACTCAAGATCCTCTTTTTTAGCGGCACCGCTGCCGTCGCCTTTATACTTATCGGCAATATCCAGCAAGCGCTCGGTGCCGTCGCTGCGGCGATTGAGCACCACATCCTCTACTGCGTCGCGTAGCTCGGCGGGGAGGTCGTCGTAAACAGCGAGCTGGCCCGCGTTGACGATACCCATGGAGAGTCCTGCGCGGATGGCGTGATAGAGAAAAGCCGAGTGAATCGCTTCGCGCACCGGGTTGTTGCCACGGAACGAGAAAGAGACGTTAGACACCCCGCCAGAAATCATCGCGTGGGGCAGGTTTTCGCGAATCCACTGGGTCGCTTCGATAAAGTCGACCGCGTAGTTGTTGTGCTCCTCAATACCTGTGGCGATGGCAAAGATATTGGGGTCAAAGATAATGTCTTCCGCGGGGAAGCCGATTTCATCTACCAGCAGGCGGTAAGCGCGCTGACAAATTTCAGTTTTGCGGGCGAAGGTGTCTGCCTGGCCCTCTTCATCAAAGGCCATAACGACAATGGCGGCACCAAAGCGGCGGCACTTGGTGGCCTGCTCGCGGAAGGCGGCTTCGCCCTCCTTGAGTGAAATGGAGTTCACCACCGCCTTGCCCTGGACGCACTTCAGGCCCGCTTCGATGATCTCCCACTTGGAGGAGTCGATCATAATCGGCACCCGGGCGATATCCGGCTCGCCGGCGATCAAGTTAAGGAAGCGCTCCATGGCTTCCTTGGACTCGAGCATGCCCTCGTCCATATTGATATCGATGACCTGAGCACCGCTTTCGACCTGCTCCAGGGCGACTTCCAAGGCGGTGGTGAAGTCCTCTTCCACAATCAAGCGCTTAAAGCGCGCCGAGCCGGTAACATTGGTGCGCTCGCCGACGTTGACGAACAGCGAGTCAGCCTCAATGTTGAACGGCTCTAGGCCTGATAGACGGCAGGCGCGGCTGCGCTCAGGAATTACCCGCGGCGTCATATCGCGAACCGAATCAGCAATGGCGCGAATGTGCTCGGGTGTTGAGCCGCAGCAGCCGCCGATAATATTCACCAACCCGCTGGCAGCAAACTCGCTGACAATCTCCGACATCTCTTCCGGCGTTTGGTCGTACTCACCAAACTCGTTGGGCAGGCCCGCATTGGGGTGGGCGGAGACAAAGGTATCGGCTTTGGTAGCGAGCTCTTCCAGATAGGGGCGCAGCTCCTCGGCACCCAAGGCACAGTTCAAGCCTACCGACAGCGGCTGAGCATGGCGTACCGAGTTCCAGAAGGCTTCGGTGGTTTGACCTGAAAGCGTACGCCCCGAGGCATCGGTAATGGTGCCGGAGATCATTACCGGCAAGCGCTCGCCGCGGTCATCGAACAGCTCTTCCAGGGCATAGATCGCGGCCTTGGCGTTAAGCGTATCGAAGATGGTTTCGATCATGATCAGATCGGCACCGCCTGCAATCAGCGCTTCAGCGGCTTCATAGTAGTTCTCACGCAGCTCATCGAAGGTGACGTTACGCTTGGCGGGATCATTCACATCCGGCGATAGCGACGCGGTGCGCGAGGTGGGGCCTAACACACCGGCAACATAGCGGGGCACGCCGGTTTCAGCGGCCACTGCGTCGCAGACCTCACGAGCCAGGCGCGCTGATTCACGGTTGAGTTCAACCACCAGCGATTCCATGCCGTAATCAGACTGTGACAGCTGAGTGCTATTAAAGGTGTTGGTCTCAATAATGTCGGCACCGGCTTCCAGGTAGTCACGGTGAATCCGCGTGACCACTTCGGGGCAGGTTAGCGCGAGCAGATCATTATTGCCTTTGAGATCCGAGGGCCAGTCGCTAAACCGTTCGCCGCGAAAATCTTCCTCGCTCAACTGGGCATTCTGCAGCATGGTGCCCATGCCGCCATCCAGAATCAGGATACGTTGGGCAAGGCGTTGGGTGAGGGTCGCGATCAAAGCACTATCAGCCATGGCAGGGGGAGTTCTCCAGCGTCACAGTCGTCAAAGGGGATGTTGTTATCGTCGGAAAAGCAGCATCTGTCGTTATAAGGCGCATAATGATAACAAAAGGGATGGCAAAAGGCGCCCCTACGGAGGCTATACGCAAGATAAGGAAAGATAATTAATAGTCGCTCGTAAAAAGAGCTGTTTAAAATAGCCGACTAAAACAGTCGGGATTGTGTCAGCGCGCTGTTTTGCTTACCATAGACACAAATGACATGTGAAGTGGCGCCGCCACTACCACGGGAGGAAGACAGCCCTCATGACCACGACTAGCGAAAAAGAAACCAGTGTCGATACCCAAGGTATTGATATTACAAACAGTGCGCAAGAATACTTGGCAGAACTGCTGGAAAAGCAGAACGTTGAGGGTATTGCCGTACGCATTTTCATTACCCAGCCGGGCACACCCTACGCGGAAACGTGTCTAGCCTACTGCCGCCCCGGCGAAGAAGAACCCACCGATGTGCTGCTTGAACTCGAGAAAATCAACGTCTTTCTCGATAAAAACAGCCTGGCGTTTTTGGAAGAGGCGGTGGTAGATTTCAACGCCGACCGCATGGGTGGCCAGCTGACGATCAAAGCGCCCAACGCCAAGATGCCCAAGGTCAATGCGGATAGCCCGCTGGAAGACCGTATCAATTACGTGCTTTACAGCGAGATCAATCCTGGGCTGGCGGCCCACGGCGGCGAAATCAAACTGGTTGAGCTCACCGAACAGCAGTACGCCGTCTTAGCCTTTGGCGGCGGCTGCCAGGGTTGTGCAGCGGTTGATTTAACCCTGAAAGATGGCGTTGAGAAAACCCTGATGGAGCGCATTCCAGAGCTTGCCGGTATTCGCGACGTTACCGATCACAGCGACACCACCAACGCTTACTACCGCTGAATAAGCGATAGTAAGGCTCAAAAAGCCCAGCTTGAATCGCTGGGCTTTTTTACTACGTCTCCAGGTTGATTACTGGCCTGGCTCACTGCCCTGTTTTGAAAGCGCATCGGGTAGCGCCGTTAGCTGTGTTTGCAGCGCTTCCATGCGGCTCCAAAGCTTCTCTTGCCACGCTTGCTGTAGCGCAGCTTCGCGCTCGGCATGCTGCTGGGCTTGGCGATCTAATGCTGCCTTCGCCTCATCTAGCTGCTCGGTTAACACTTGTTGCTGCTTCTCCAGCGATGTAATTTGCTGCGTCTGCTCACCAAGCTGTTGTTCGCGCTGGCTAGCCTCCAGCTGCAGAGTGTGCAGGGCCTGCTGCTTTGCCTTTAGCCCCTGACTCAATGCCTCAATACGCTGCTCAGACTGCTGCAGACGTTTTTGGAAAGTCTTCTCTTCCTGGGCGCGCGTCTGCTGAGCGCTATCCAGCATCGCCATCAGTCTTCCTTCAGCCGCCTCATGGCGCTGCTCCTCTTGTGCTAAACGCTGCTCCCACGCTACCTGCTGCTCGCTGAGGGCATTGCTATGCGCATCGCGCTGTGCATCTGCCTGGCTCTCTAGCTGCTGCTGTACCTGCTTCAGTTGAGTTACTTCTTCTTGGGATGCTTCGGCTTGTTGATGCCAGTGATGTTCGCTGGTTTGACTGGCGGCTAATTCCCGGTTTAACGCTTCCATGCGCTGCTCCATATGACGCAAGTGCTCGGCGAGGGCGCTTTCGCGCTGTTCGGCGTTAGCGGCCTGCTGTTTAGCGTCCTCCGCGAGCTGCTGGGCCTCTGCCACTTGGCGATTGGCATCTTCGCGATAATGGAGCAGCGCTTGATTCGCTACCTCCTGGGCCTCGCGCCATAGCTCGCTGGCCATGGTCACCACGACTTCCGGCACACCCTTGGGCGGCGGCACGTCGCGATTTTGCTCCCGCTCACTGCGCCACAAGCGGAAGTGATCACTAATCGTCGTGAAGCTGCCGGTGCCCAGCACATCGCGAATACGCTGCACACTGGGCGTGTCGCCCCGGGCCAACAGGGCATCAATGGCTTGTTGAACATCGCTGTACTGAATGCCGTTGCGGGCCATGAAATGATCCTTCCTTGATGAGAGCTTCTGTAACCACCATTGTCGGGACTTGTCTTATAAAAGGCAACAATTACGTATTATGTAATACGTAATTTTATTTATGATAATGTGCATAAATTCAAGATTACCCGTCTTATCTTGAATTTATAGGGCTACAGGAGCACACTTAAGGCCAGATAATATAAACATCGGCTAAAAAGAAGAGAGTGGCGACGGGCATGGCGAACGAGGTTATTACACCCACTGGTCAACTACAGATATTGAAAGATTCGCCGAATGGCGGACGTATTAGCGCCCAAAACGATGCCCAGGCAGTGACAGCATGGCTTGAAGAGTACGTGGATAGCCCACAAACCTGGAAAGCGTACCGTCGCGAAGCGGAGCGGCTGCTGCTCTGGCTCGCCAGCCAAGGGCACACGCTGGCCGACATCAACCGCGAAAACCTGCGCCGCTTTGAAGCCTTTCTCGCCGACCCACAGCCAAGCGAGCAATGGGTAGGGCCCTCCAAACCCCGCGCGCACCCGTCGTGGCGGCCATTTCGTGGCGGTTTATCACCCGCCAGCCAACGCCAAAGCCTGGTGATACTGCAAGGGATGTTTGCCTGGTTGGTGGAAGCAGGCTGGGTTCACCACAATCCGTTTCGCTTGATGCGCGATAAATCGCGGCGCCTGAATAATCAAACGCCGCGTGTTGAGCGCTATTTGGAAAGTGATTTGTGGGCGTGGCTGTGGGAGTGGCTGAATAGCCCGCTGGAGGCTGGGGAGGGCAGTCGTGCCCGTTTTGAACATGCACGACGGCGCTTTATCTTTGGCTTTGCCTATTTGCTGGCACCGCGCATTAGCGAGATGGCCGATGCACGTACGGGGGATTTCCAGCGCAGCGAAGGGCGCTGGTGGTGGCATGTGGTGGGCAAGGGAAACAAGATGGCGCGCATTCCGTTGCCTGACGATATGCTTGATTGTTTGCGCCAGTGGCGCCATACGCTGGGATTGCCTGAACACCCTGAGCAGTTTGAAGCTGAAACACCGGTGCTTCGCGCTCTAGATGGACAGCGTGGCCTGGGCCATAACCAACTTTATCGGCTTATTCGCACTACGTTTCAGCAGGCGGCACAAGCACTTGAAGATATCGATGGAGCACCGGAACATGTGACCGCGCTTAACCTGGCAACGCCGCACTGGTTACGGCACACATCGATTACTCATCAGGCTCAATCGGGCATTAGTCTGCGCCATCTGGCCGAAAGCGCCCGACACACGCGCCTCGACACTACCTCACGCTATCTCCATAGCGAAGACAACGAGTGGCATCTTGAACAGCAGCGACATCGATTGACTGTTTCCGACACAACCTCCCTCAAGACACCTTCGAGCCGTTATAATGGCCACAATGAGTAACCCTATGACGCAAAATGTCAGTCGCCAATATTCAGCCAATTCCAATAGAGAAGGAAATAGCATGAGCACTTCCGGCGCCGAACAGGCCCAGCAAGAGCTAATCGAAGATTTCGAAATATTTGATAACTGGATGGATCGTTATCAGTACATTATCGATATGGGCAAGCAACTGCCTGACTTTCCCGAAGAGTGGAAACTCGAAGAGTTTAAGATACAGGGCTGCCAGTCAAACGTGTGGATGCGCCATGAGGAGGAGGGCGATAAGCTGGTGTTCAAAGCGACCTCCGATGCCGCCATCGTATCCGGCCTGATTGCCGTATTGCTGCGCATTTACAGCGAACGCACCGCCGCTGAGATTCGTGCTACCGAGCCACACTTTTTGGCGGATCTGGGATTGGATAAGCACCTTTCACCTACGCGCAGCAACGGCCTGCATGCCATGCTGGAGAGGATCTACGCGGTAGCGCAGCAGAAGTAGGAAAACAAGCTAGCGAGGGTGATGGTCACAGCAAGAGGGCGGCGATCCCTTTTCGTCATCCTCGCGGCAAAGCTGTTCGCTGCGGCCACCGGGCACCGGATCCATACCGCCAGGATTGCCCGGGTGGCACTTAACGATCCGCTTAACGGCCATCCAGCCGCCCTTGATGGGCCCATGCACCTGAATCGCTTCAATCGTGTAGGACGAACAGCTCGGCCAGAAGCGGCAGCGCGGGCCTAAAAGGGGGCTGAGCGTATATTGATAGACTCTAACGCAGCCAATCACCACCTTCATCAATACCCAACGCGGGCCTGAGCGCAGGGCTGATATTAACCGAGTCATAGCTTGCATAGGCAGAACTAGGTTTTTTTGCCGTACAGGTCGTCAGGATCAATCAGCGGATTGCTGGTAATCGAGGCCTGCTCTCCATCCACGGCAATATAGAAACAGCTGCGCCGCCCGGTGTGGCAAGCAGGCCCTGTTTGTTCAACTTGCAACAACAGCGTATCACCATCGCAATCCAACGCAGCAGAAACAAGCTGCTGCTGCTGGCCCGATGACTCACCCTTGCGCCACAGTTTTCCCCGCGAGCGCGAATAGTAGCAAACACGCTGGGTGGTTAACGTCTCTTCCAGCGCCTCACGGTTCATCCAGGCCATCATCAACACTTCGTTAGTATCGTGCTGCTGAGCAATGGCAGGGATCAAACCATCAGCATTAAAACGCACCGCGGCTAGCAAAGTGGCCACAGCGGGAAGACTATCTTCTGGGGCAGCACGCTCGAGTTGCTTAAACAGAGCATCCGGCGCGACGTGATCAAAACGGGACATAAATTTACTCGCTAACTGTTCGGCAGTCCTGACAAAGCCCTTGAAGCTCAATGGTTTGGCGCTCAACGTTAAAGCCCTGGCGTTTTGCCAGTGCCGCCAGTTGATCGCTTATCTCGTCCAAGTGCAGCTCTTCGACATAGCCGCAGTGACGGCAAATCAGTAGTTGAAAACCATGCGCATGCTCTGGGCAAGCGCAGGCCACGTAGGAGTTCTGTGACTCAATGCGATGCACCAAGCCTTGATCAATCAAGAACTCAAGCGCCCGATAAACCGTCGGGGGGCGGGCAGCCGCATGCTCAGTAGAGAGCTTATCGAGCAGGTCATAGGCTTTTAGCCCGCCGCCATTTTCGGCGATCATCTCCAGCACGCGTCGGCGAATAGGGGTGAAGCGGACGCCGCGGATATGGCACTGAGACTCCGCCTGCTGTAGTAGTGTACTCGCTTGGGTCATGGGCAACTCGTTGAACGTTGTTAGCCTAGGCTCTCGTTAGTAGTCTACGCGCCGGTGGAAGCGGTGTCAGAGCTTTCTACCGATTCGCTGTCTACCAGCTCACTTTGTCGCGCAAAATGGTGCTGGGCAAAAGCTACCCGTTGTTTAGCGGGCACGCCATCGGGTTGACGTTCAATCAGATCGAGGCGACGGCGCAAACCTTCACCATTGGTCATTTGAATAGCCAAGCCAGGCCTGGCGTTGAGCTCAAGCAGCATCGGCCCGTATTTACGATCCAGCACCATATCAGTACCCAGGTAACCTAGACCGGTCATTTCATAACAACCCGCCGCTAAGTTAAGCAGCGTTTCCCACTGGGGAACGACCAAACTTGCCAGATCGTGCCCCGTGTCCGGATGACTAAAGCAAGGGCGGTCAAACTGAACGGCGCGCAGGGCAGCCCCGGTAGCGATGTTCAAGCCAACGCCTACCGCCCCTTGGTGCAGGTTTGCTTTGCCGTCGGATGCTGCGGTGGAAAGGCGCATCATGGCCATCACCGGGTAACCCTTGAAGACGATAACCCGGATATCAGGAACACCTTCATAGGTGTAATCCATCAGGCTTTCATCGAAATTAATCAGTGTTTCAATCACCGCCACATCAGGCGAGCCGCCCAATGAGTAGAGCCCTGACAGAATATTCGACACATGTCGCTCAACGTCGGTAAGAGAGAGCGTGGTACCACTAGGCTTGATAAAGGCGTTATCTTCGACCTTTTCAATCACCAGGATGCCCTTACCGCCGCTTCCCTTAGCAGGCTTGATGACGAAGCCCGCGTGCCCCGTGAGCATGGCGCCAATATGCTTAACGCCAAATTGGGTTGTTACGGTGCCAATCAGCTCGGGCGTGGTAATCCCATACTGCTGAGCCAGTAGTTTGGTTTTAAGCTTGTCATCGACAAGGGGATAGAGACGGCGGCTATTATATCGGCCAATGTAGCGAATATTACGCCGATTCATGCCGATAATACCTTTATCCCGCAGGCGCGTGGGCCACGTCCAATTCTTCAGCCAACTCATGAGGGCTTCTCATCGTCAGTGATCGGCTTGAAGCGACGCAGCTCCAATAAACGGTAGCCGGTGTAATTGCCCAGCAGCAAGATCAACGCCATCAATATCAACTGAACGCCCAGGAAGTTGAAGGTGATATGACGTACCCAGGGGTTATTCATCGCCAGGTAGGCAAGGATAGCCGTGATCAAACTGCCGCCGCCTTGGATTAGCACCTGCTTAGGGCCTTCCTCTTCCCAAAGTATCGACATCCGCTCGATGGTCCAGGCCAGGATGATCATCGGGAAGAAGGTGATCGTTAAGCCAGCACTGAGCCCCATGCGGTAGGCCAATACGGTGAAGATCGAGATAATCGCAATCACCGTTATGATCACCGCCGAGACCCTGGCCACCAGTAATAAATTCAAGTAGGAGAGATAGTTACGAATAATCAGACCGACGGCAACGATAAGCAGGAAGCCAATCAAACCCGTAGGAAGGGTGGTTTGAATGAAGGCGAGGGCGATCAGCACCGGCATAAAGGTACCGGACGTTTTGATGCCCACCAGCACACGCAAAAACACCACCATTAACGCACCAATGGGAATCAGCAAGATAGTTTGGAATAGCGCTTGCTCCTCCAGTGGCAGGCTGTGAATGGAGAAGTTCAGCAGCGTATCTTCAGAGTAGTGGTTGCGCACCGCCGCCGAAGCAGGCTGGTCATGGGTCATCATTGAGAAAGAAACCCGAGAGTTGGTGCCGCCCTGAACTTCTAATACCGCTCGACCACCGGTTTCCCATAGCAGCAGGTTGTCAGGCTTACCTTGCTCACCCGTCAGTGGATGGAAAATTGACCATTCTTCACCTGACTCGTTAAATACCTGAATCCAACTGCTAAGCGTTTGGCGACGACGACCATCTTCCAGAAGCAGGCCGCTCACTTCACGCGCTAATACGCCTGCCTGGTTTAGCAACCGCACCACCAAGGCCGCCGGATTCTCTTGCGTCAGCAGCAGACGAGCATTTTCAGATTGACGCTCGCCGTTAATATCACGTATTAACTCACGGGCGAAGGTGGCGTTATTGGCACTGCGCGCCCAGGCTTGTTCGATAAGCTGATTAGCCGCAGTGTCATAGGGGCTTTCCCAAGGCGTTGTGACGGGGATTTCAGGGGGTGTCTGCACCGGCGAGCGAGCATCTTGAGATACCAGCATCTGAACCGAGTAGTATAATGTTTGGCTACCCACTGCTTCACGAATAGTCCAGCGGGCGGTGCGGCCTAAATCATCCGCCTGATAAGCAAGCCCATACCCTGATGATGCGGTGTTTTCAGTCAGTACACGGTAGCCTGCCTGATGGGAAGGCAACGCCAAGTCGACCTGGACGGGGCCATCCTGAGCATTAAAGGTAATGCCCGCCTCAATCTCCCACACCTGGCGCTGTTCACCAGGCAACCATGGAATTTCAAACTGCACATGGCGGTGCACACTGGTCGCTACGCCCGCGACTAGCAACAGGCCGACAATAATATAGAACATTAACCGTGACATGGAGATTCCTTTCCTCGTGAAGCGTCAGAGCGGTTACTCTTCGCTATCGTCTTCGTCAACTGCTTCATCTTCAGCAGCTTGGTCCGCTGGTTCGCCACCAGGAAATTCGGGGCGCTCATGCAAGTAAGTATCGGCTACATCAATTACCGCAATATCCATCAAAAAGCGCCGTCCTAGCAGCACTGGATAATCGAGATGAGAGCGGTCATTGAGGGTAAATTCGACATTTTCACGAATCGGCCCTAGAGTCATTAACAGAGAAATGACGGGACGTGACTCTTCGCCAGAGGCTTGAACAATGCGCACTCGGCGCACGATAGGCGCTTCAACCCACTCATCGCGCTGCGACTCAACCGCCACGTCGTCGTCGTTCAGCGCCAACTTGAAGCGCACCCAATCTTCACCGTCACGCTCGAAGCGAGTGATCTCGGCAGCAGAAAGGGACGAGGTGTTGGCTCCTGAATCGACTCGCGCTTTGAGGTAGGTGCCAAGGCTTGGTAAGCCAACCCATTCGCTGCGGCCCAGTAACGTTTTAGTGGTCAAGCTCTCATCAATCTCACACTCTTCACGTATGATGACCGGCTCTTCACCGCGAGCTTCCAATTGCTGTACGTCTTGGCGGAGGTAACGCAATAAACTGCCCACTTCACGCATATCAGCGGTCAATGCCTGCTGGTGATCAAGCTGGCGTTGCTGCAAATTAATGCGGGTGTCACATTGTTGCGTTAGCTGGCTCTCTAACTCCAGGATACGAGAATTGAATGAGGCTTCGCTTAAAGGGGGCGGTTGATTCGTTTCCGGCTGGGTTGCTGCACAGCCTGCGATCGAAAGCGACAAGCCAGCGATAAGCCACAAAACACCTGGGCGCATAACGAGAGATATCCTTGGACAATAGGTTGGGGAATGATAAGGAGATGGGGGTCTAGTGTCCAACGCCATCATCGCTTTTGGAGCACCTATTTTATCTAATTTAACATAATATATATTAAGCGAACCAGTGAGGCCGCTATGGGTAAAATTGCGCTCGTCCATTCAGATCAAAAAAGGCAGCCCGCATATTTAGCAGGCTGCCTTCTGATCTATCACGTAGTCTATCTCACGCTAGCACGATTTACTCTGGGGCTGCGTACGAGCCATCTTCCTGGTGAACTTCATTACCTGTGATCGGTGGAGTAAAGACACAGGCAACCGTCATGCCCTTCTCTTTGCCACGCAGCAAGTGTTCATCATGCTGGTCGAGTAGATAAATGTCGCCTGCTTTGATCGGCCAGATTTTACCGTCAGCCAGGGTTTCAACTTCGCCTTCACCTTCGTAGCAAAACACTGCTTCGTAGTGATTTTTGTAATGGATATGTGTCTCGGTGCCTGGGAAAATGCGGGTAATATGGAACGAAAAACCTGCATTATCGTTGGCCAGAACAAGGCGCGTACTGTCCCAGTTACCATTTTCAGCGGTCACTAGGCGATCTGTTTTACGCGCTTCATCAAGATTACGAACGATCATAGGAGTACTCCGTTGCAAAACGACTGGCGACTACCAGCCGCTATATCCCTAACTAAAAAACTGTGAGCTACTGCTTCAGCGTAACGCTTAATACTACCGCCAGGTTATTCGCTAGCAACAGCTTTAACGCACATTTCGAGAATATCCAAACCTTCCAGCAGGTCATCATCGCTAATGGTTAGCGGGCATAGGCACTTAACCACTTCACCATCTTGACCACTGGTTTCAATTACCAGACCATGCTCAAAGGCTTTACTGGTAATTTTATCGGCAATATCACCCGACACAACGTCAATACCGCGCATCAAGCCACGACCACGTTCAGTGGCAGGCATGCCGTGCTCCGTTAACAGCGCTGCTAACTTCTGGAAGCGCTCTTCTACAATACGCCCTTTGCGCTGAACATCACGCTCAAAGGTGTCATTAGTCCAGTATTTTTTCAACGCAGCGGTGGCGGTCACCATCGCCAGGCTGAAACCACGGAAAGTGCCGTTATATTGACCCGGTTTCCATTTATCCAGCTCTGGGCGCATCAACACATGGGCAAATGGCAGGCCAAAACCGGAAAGCGATTTCGAGTTGGTAATAATGTCGGGCGTAATACCCGCGTGTTCGAAGCTAAAGAACTTACCTGTACGGCCACAACCTGCCTGAATATCATCGATAATCAGCAGAATGTCGTGGGCACGGCAGATCCCTTCGAGACGCTTCAACCACTCCAAGCCTGCAACGTTAATACCGCCCTCGCCTTGCACGGTTTCAATGATGACACCCGCTGGAATATCCAAACCGCCAGATTTGTCGCTGAGCAGCTTTTCAAAATAATCCAGGGTATCGGTATGCTCACCCATGTAGCCATCGTAAGGCAGGAAGCTAGCGCCCTGGGTGGGTATGCCACCCGTGGCTTCACGGAATTTACGATTACCCGTGGTCGCCAAAGCCCCCATGGTGACGCCGTGGAAACCATTGGTGAAGGTGACAATGTTGTGACGGCCTTTAGCCACACGAGCCAAGCGGATAGCGGCCTCTACGGCATTGGTACCGGTTGGGCCAGGCAGATGCACTTTATAATCCAGCCCGCGTGGCTTGAAAATAACTTCTTCCAGCGTTTCAAGATAATCACGCTTGGCATTGGTCCACATATCCAAACCGTGAACAACACCGTCAGTCGACAGGTAATCAATCATCGCCTGTTTCATGTGCGGATTATTGTGGCCGTAGTTCAGCGTGCCCGCGCCGGCGAGGAAATCAATGTACTCACGGCCATTCTCATCGGTTAGACGCGCATTTTGCGCTTTGGTAAACACCACCGGAAACGAACGAGAATAAGTACGTACATTGGATTCCATGCGTTCAAGCGTCTGGGTCTGCATTAGCGACCTCCTTGGTTGATCATTTTAACTTTAGGCATTACTTGCCCGAAGCAACATGAGCGGGAAAAACGGTAAGTCCGATACGTGTATCTAGCAAAACGACGTATTAGATGCGATCTGTTTGGAACGGGCCGATACGAACCAGGTTTTCCGGGTCATGCTCTCCTCCGAGCTGTTCGGTAGAGAAGTATTCGCGGCTATTGAGCGGCGCATGCCAGCGTGCCGCCAAGCGACGGAATAAGCCCCAAGAGGCTAGATTGTCAGGGGTGATGGTGGTTTCAAGGTGATGCACATCATCAAGCTCAGGGCGGGACATAATAGCCTCGACCAAGCGTCGCGCTAGCCCTGTACCACGTGCTTTTTCACCGACAGCCACTTGCCATAAAAAGTAGGTGTCTGGAGCATTATCCTTAACATAGCCAGAAACAAAACCAACGATTTCGCCCTCTTCATTGGTAGCCACTGCGCAGGTATCACGAAACTGAGTCGCCAGTAGCAAGTAAGCGTAGGCTGAATTCACATCCAGCGGAGGGCAAGCTTTGACCAGCTCGTAAACTCCCCAGCCATCATCCGCATTGGGTTTGCGAATAAACAGCGGCATCTCCGCATGACCCACAACAGCATCAGCCACCGTTGGCCTAGCAAGGTCAGCAGAGGGGGTAAAAGGTTGTGTCGGCGTACTCATAGTTATGCTTCGCTGTAGCGAATTTGATGTTCATTATAACAGCTGATTATGAGCAATTCAAAAATCATATTATTCTACACCTCGCTTTCCATAATTTTTTGTTATGATCGAGTAGCATAACCACCGCTCACCGCTATCTCTTTTAGAATAGTGCAAGTAGCCTACAAAAAAAGGCGCGCCCATGGGCACGCCTTCACTTTTAATATGCTTATCTGCGTGTCAGCGTACGCAGCGTGACGAACTCCTCGGCCCCCGTTGGGTGGATGCCTACGGTGCGGTCAAAGTCCTGCTTGGTAAGGCCAGCTCTTACCGCGATAGCAATTCCCTGAATAATTTCACCCGCGTCATCTCCGACCATATGGGCCCCTACGACTACATCGGTAGCATCGTCCACGACCAGCTTCATTAAGGTGCGCTCTTGGCTACCTGATAGGGTGTGCTTCATGGCGCGAAAATCGGTGCTATACACACGAATATGGGTGAATTTTTCCCGCGCGGCCTCCTCGGAAAGACCCACGGTACCGATGTTGGGATGGCAAAAAACGGCGGTAGGGATCGTAGTGTAGTCCAACGGCTTGGGAACCGTATCGGCAAAGTGGGCGTCGACAAGCTGCATCGCCTCAGCCAGTGCTACCGGTGTTAATTCCGGCCCAGCCGTCAGGTCGCCCAAGGCTAAAATTGAAGGCAGCGCTGTTTCAAACCGCTCGTTTACGGGGATTTTACCCGCCTCATCCAGGCATAGGCCCAACGCTTCAAGCCCTAGCTCACGGATATTCGCCTTGCGCCCTGTGGCTGCGAGCACCACATCGACTTCAAGCACGTTGCCGTTGGTAAGGTGAACATTGTAGCCGTCTTGGCTGCGCTCAATACGCTCGATGTTAGTGTTGAAATGGAGGTTGACTCCCTTTCTTTCCATTTCCGCGCAGGTGAACTCGCGAACCTGTTGATCAAAGCCTTTTAAAAACAGCTCGCCACGGTAGATGAGGTGCGTCTCGCTGCCCAGACCATTAAAGATACTCGAAAATTCCACCGCAATATAGCCACCGCCAAGCACTAAAAAGCGCTTAGGAAAAGTATCTAGATCAAAAATCTGATTGGAATCCAGTGCGTGTTCACTGCCAGGAAAATCGGGTACCCAGGGCCATCCACCAGTAGCCAGAACGATTTTTTGTGCAGTCACCGATATATCGCCATGCTCGCCGCTTAAGGTCACCGTGTGTGCATCGGCCAAGCGTGCTCGTGCATTGAAGAGCGTTACTCCAGCGCCTTCCAGCATGCGCTGATAAATGCCATTCAGGCGCTTGATTTCACTGATTTTGTTGTCGCGCAGTGTGGCCCAATCGAAGCTGGCGGGGCCAGGCAGCTGCCAGCCAAAACCTGCCGCATCATCAAAACTGTCATGGAAATGGGCAGCGTAGGAGTAAAGCTTCTTGGGCACACAGCCAACGTTGACACAGGTTCCGCCCAGGTAGCGATCTTCGGCAATGGCCACTTTGGCGCCGGTAGCCGCGGCCATACGCGCGGTGCGTACACCACCAGAGCCTGCGCCAATAACCAGAAGGTCATATTCGTATTCAGAAACGTCTGCCATGATTTGCTCCTGGGGAGTTAGAATTCGTATGAATCAATATCGGGTTGCCCATTGGTCAAGTGCAGTGGTTGACCTGACTACCCGGGAAGGTTAAAACCTTCTGCTGCTATTTTGTACTGGCCTAGGTTATACAAGGCCTAATTCCACCCTGAGTAGGGCTTTG
Organism: Vreelandella titanicae; assembly: GCF_014697095.1. Taxonomy (NCBI): domain Bacteria; kingdom Pseudomonadati; phylum Pseudomonadota; class Gammaproteobacteria; order Oceanospirillales; family Halomonadaceae; genus Vreelandella; species Vreelandella titanicae. Next base: position 3,654,193 of record NZ_CP059082.1, read on the forward strand.
ATAACCCGCTTATCTACCAGCGACTTAACGCCCTTTAACTTTTCTGGAGACGCTATGTCTGACCCTATTGCGACGCTACTCGACAATAATCGCGCCTGGGCTGAGCGTATGTGCGAAGAAGACCCCGACTACTTTAAGCGCCTTTCGAACCAGCAGAACCCCGATTATTTATGGATTGGCTGCTCCGACAGTCGAGTACCGGCGAATCAAATTATTGCACTCCCGCCTGGGGAAGTTTTCGTACACCGCAACGTCGCCAACTTGCTACACCACACCGATATGAATGCCCTCTCGGTGGTTCAGTTCGCGGTGGATGTTCTTAAAGTCAGCCATATCATGATTGTCGGTCACTATGGCTGCGGGGGCATTAAGGCCGCCATGATGGGAGGCGAATGTGGCGTGGTGGATTACTGGCTGCACTCAGTGCGCGAACAGTACAACCATCACAGGAATTCGCTTGACCACCTCCCACTGGAAGATCAAATCGATCGCATGTGCGAGCTCAACGTGAAAGCCCAGGTAAACAGTTTGTGCCGCACCAAAATTTTGCAGCGCGCTTGGCAGCGAGGTCAGCAGATTTCGGTGCATGGCTGGGTCTACGGATTAAGCGATGGCCGCGTTAAAGATCTTAACTGCACCGTAAGTGGTTTAGAACAAGTGGAAACACTTTACCGTATTGACCGCATCCAGCAAGGCGATTAAGCACTCCCCCAATGCCTACCGCTACGCTTAGTCGTAGCGGTAGGCACGATGGCAACTCTTACAGCTCGCGCCCACTTCTGAAAGCGCTCGGGCAGTGTTTCGAGTATCCTCTTGCTCGGCTACATCAATTAAATTAGCGATTTTATCCTCCAGATCGCTAAAACCGGCGGCGAACTCACCCCACTCTTCCCATATGGATGCCCGCGCTTCAGAACCACTGCCGTGGGTGCCCTCAATAAACGCAGGTAGCAAACGATCAGCGCTGGCACGCTCTTGCAGCTCAAGTAACCGCGGCATTGCAGCCTCAAGATCTTGATTATTGATTAGATCAAAGCGCAGCTGACGCACCAGACTTTCAATATCTTTAAGCTCTTCTCGGCGCCAAACCACGGCTTCGCGCTCACTTGCGAATGGCGTGTCGCTGACGGCTTGGGGCAGGGCCAGAGCGCTCGTTTCCTCGCCTGCCCAAGCCAGCGGCGTGCAGAGCATTAATGCTAAAGCGCTGGCTGCCGTGCCGCGGGGGGAAGCCCACTTCAGGTAATGGCGTTGCTGCATAATGGCTTCCTGTCGATGATTCGGTAGTCAAAGGTTTAGTGCGCACGTTTTAACCTATCGGGCAGGTGACACCCGTACCTTTTAAGCCGCAGTAGCCATGAGGGTTTTTATCCAGGTACTGCTGATGGTAAGCCTCTGCGTAATAAAATGTTTCTAGCGGCTTAATCTCAGTAGTGATTGCCCCTCTGCCCGCTTTGTCGAGCGCCTGTTGGTACGCTGCCGCACTCTGCTCGGCTACCGTTTGCTGCGCTTGGCTGGTGGTAAAAATGGCGGAGCGATACTGCGAGCCAATATCGTTCCCCTGGCGATTGCCCTGGGTCGGGTCGTGCCCTTCCCAGAAAACCTGCAACAACGTTTCCAGCTCGACTTGCTGTGGGTCATAAACCACCCGTACCACTTCGGTGTGGCCAGTACGCCCCGTGCATGTCTCGTCGTAGGTGGGGTTAGGTGTCTCACCACCGGCATACCCCGCCGCAGTGACATAGACTCCTGGCAACTGCCAAAACAGGCGTTCAACGCCCCAGAAACACCCCATGCCTAGCACGATCTCCTCGTGGCCTTCGGGAAACGGAGGATGTATCGAGTGCCCATTAATGGTATGCACCTGACTGGTTTCTATGGGCGTATCACGTCCAGGCAGTACACGGCCTGAACCTGAGCTAGCGTTTGAAAATAGTGACATATCACCCTCACTTATTGCTGCTGAATGATTTCAGGATTACCGGAACGGGTAAAGATGTAGATTAAGTCCACCGCTTGGTTGGTACCCGAGACGGCCTGTACATAAAGGTTACGCCACAGCGTGTAGCGTAGTGTTAGTTCGGCAATTGGTGAGAAAATTCCCACACCGTAACTAATTCTAAGATCATCGGTGAGTTGGCCACTGACAGCGACTTGGCTATCATCGCCAGCCCCAGTGGTGTCCAGAGTTAAGTCATCAATGCCGAAGGCTTCACCAATGGAACCAACCGCCCCACCGGTGCGCCCTAACGACATGCCTATCAGCGCGGTAGTCAGTGCGCTATCCACACCGCCCCCAGAAGCATCAGGTGCGCGACCCCGTAACAGGTAAGAGAGCGCACGGGATTCATCCATCGCCGGTTCAGAAAAGATCAGTACGTTCGGAGATTCGGCACTACCTGTTACCCGCAAGCCCGCAATAACGTCATCTTCGGTAATGTCAGGGTTGCGAATGGCCTCGAAGTCGAGCGTAGGTAGACCGGGTGGCCCACTAAACAGCAGTTCACCGCGGCGGATAACCAGGTCTTGGCCGAAAGCCTGGAAACGACCATCGACCAAATTAACGTCGCCGAATAACTGTAACGCGCCGCTGCTTTGGCGAATTTCCAGCGCGCCTCCCAAGCCAGATTCCAAGCCGTAGGCTGAAATTTGCATATCGCTACCCAACGTTAAGGTCACCAGTACGTCAATGGCCATACCGGTGGCGGCAAGCTCGTCCGCGGCACTTGGATCATCCTCATTGGCAGCCGCTCGCTGAGCCTCAATTTCGGCCTGGCGATCGTCGCGCTCGGTAATAATCACTTCATCGCCACTTGGGGTGACTGCTGATGAGGGCATATCGCCAATTTCAAGCCGTGCCCAGGGTAAATTCACATCCCCCCTCACTTGCAGCCTTTCCGGCGTGACCCGGATACGGATATCAGGCGCTACTTCAAGACGTCCAAACTGGGGCAAAACGACCAGGATAGGCTCCTGCACAGCATTCAGATCGACGCCAATCCGCCAATCATCACCGCTTGGCCAATATGCATCACCGGTGATTTCCAAACGCCCGCGCTCAGCGGCCAAGTAGCCGTCAATATCCCCCTGTTCACCGTCGAAAGAGACCACCAGTTCGCCACCCTGAATATCGACAGGAATATCCGGACCACTTACCCCTATGCCGCGCAGTCCAAGCTGGCCTTGCAAGTCAGGCGCGGCGGTGGTGCCGGTAATTTGGACGCTGCCCGTTAAATCGCCCTCCAGTCGCTCCATTCCTACCAACATAGGTCGATAGGGTTGCAGCGAAACATCTTCTGCACGCAGCTCGCCAGTTAACGCGCCGGCCCCCAAGGGATCATTAACCGCTAGGTCCAAGTTGATATCGCCTGCTTCGGCAAGCGAAAGTGACACATTGGCATTCGCCTGGGCTTGGTTGGCCTCGATCTGAGCGTCTAAACTGACTTCTGGCAGTTGCACCGGCTGGCCATAATCATTAACGGCGGTAATGGCGAGTTCGCTAAGAATTTGTAGATCTGCCTGCCACTGGGCACCCCCTTGACGCCAGTTGGCAACAAGATCCGCGGTTGTATCCCCCTCTAACTGCCACTCTTCAGGCAAAAAGGGCTCCAGCATTTCCATTGGCACTTCACGTACCGAAAGCACGGCGTTGCCCTGTTGCGCAGAGGCAGTGATCTCCTCTTCAGAACAGACTAGCCCACCTTGCTCCCGGCGCAGGCAGAACGGCGATAGGCGCGCCTGACCATTGGCTAGGTTGTAGCGCAAGTCCAGAGGCGCCTCAAGACGAATATCCCCCGCCTCAGAATCAACTTCCAGTGGCGTTACGCGGGCTTGGTAAAGTTGGCCTTGCTGGTCAAAGCGGCCTTCCAGGGCAATCAGCGCACGGCTTAAAGCGCTGTTATCTGTGCCCTGGGCGGTCAGTTCAAGCTGATGCTCAGAGAGGCGCCCGGCCAAATTGGCCTCTATATTTGCAAGGGCCTGCCCCCCAGCATTGACGTTTTGTAGTGCGAGCTGTACGTCGAGGGAAGGATCATCAATGCCCTGTACATCAGCATCCAGGACAAGCCGTTCAATACGATTCTGACCAAAACGCACGCCATCACCCTGTAAACTGGCGAGTAATTGCGGTTGATTAAAACTACCGCTGGCCTCTAGCGTACCGACGATAGTGCCCGCCAAGTCTGGCGATAGTGTCTGCAACTGGCGTAGTGCAATGTCCGCGTTTAACGACATGGCCTGTTCGCTAATTTGCCCCTCTGCTGTTAAGCGATTCTCCCCCTGGGTAAACAGCAACTCGTCAATCTCCAGCTCCAGGTTGCTGTTAGCATCAAAGGCCGCTTGCAGGGTTAGCGGGTAGTCGCGCAGTTCACCGTCAATCGCTAAGTTGGGTACGCTAACTGCCCACTGATCCTCTTGCTGCCTCAGCGTAAGCTCGATGTCGCCGTTTAAATTACCCTCAAGCTGATCCACGAAGTGGGCAGGGTTAAACTGATCCAGACGAATAGTGGTGTTGACCTGTAGCGGTGCAACCCAACTGATGTTCCCTTCGCTGCGCAGGGAGCTTTCGTCGACTGCGAGGGTGAGCGGTTGCCAGCTAAACTGCTCGAGATCGCCCTCTCCGGTAACGTTAATTTGAGTGCGCGGCAGGCTCGGGCCCTCAACCGCCAGAGCCAATTGAGCACTATAATCGCTCAGGCTGCCGGTGACCTGTAGATCCAGGTCATCGACTATATAGGCTTGGGCTGTCTCTTCTTCAGTGCTGTCATCGACGCTTTCATTGCTACTCTCATCTGCGCTGACAGGCAGCGGCCACTGAACTTGGTCACTTTGTAGCTGCAGTTGAAACGGCAGCGTCGGGGCGAGTGCATCGACTTGCCCCCTCAAGGACGCATTGACCGCGCCAGAGGCATCCAACTGCGCTTCAAGCGCATCCAGTGGACCAGACAGCGTTAAGGTTAAAGCTTCGCCACTTAGCTCAGGGTATATCTCAGGTAAAAATAGTTCGACGCCCAAGCGAGCTTCGAGTGGGTAGTTGCCGGTTAGAGTGGCGTTCGCGGTTAATTCCGCCTCAGCATCCGGGGTAACAACGGAAAGCTCAGTTACTTCGACGTTATCACCTTCGGTTAACAGCCCAAGCCGCAGTCGCTCGACGCGGTACTCGGTAGCCCCTTCCAATCGAAAATCGTTGAGCGTGAATTCAGGTATCTGGATATCAACCGGTAGCGTGATCTCTGGTAGTTCCAGGCGTTCGCGTTCTTCAAGCTGCTGCTCTGGAGATTCCACCGACGCCACGGCTTCTTGGGGTGGTTGGTTGAGCAAGATAGCGGCATCGATGGCTTCAGCATAAAGCGGCGTTTCAATGCCCTGGGTTAGCAGAACACCTGGGGAAGGTGGCAAATAGACACGAGGCTGCTCCAAATGGGTTGGCGAGAGGCGTACTGTGTTTCCTTCAGCGGTGGCTGCCGAGCTTAACGAGCGCCACGCTACTTCGGTACCATCGGCAAGCCTGAGGTTAACATCGTCCAGCAACAAAGAACGTAGTTCGATGGGGAAAGGAAAACGAATAGTCAGCGGGCTCTCTTCCTCTTCGGGAGGTGGCGCTTGCTCACTGGATGGGCCTAGCTGGATGTCGGCGCCCACCACACGCAGTGTGTCGATGCATAGGCGCCCTGACAGAACACAGTCATCTGCCCACTGGAGTTCGAACTCATCCACGGTTATACGGGTTTCGCCTAGCTGTAGCTGGAAATCTTCGAGCTGGAAATGGTCGAGCAAGCCGCCTTCATGATGCGTGTAGGAGAAAAAATCACGCTGCTCCCCCTGCGAGAGCAGCACCCCAGTGCCCCAGGGTGATAACGCCACCCCGACAATCAGCGCCACAATACCGAACAGCCAAATAGGCAACACGATTACAAGACGCACAAGGCTCCAGAACAGTAGCCAGGCACGATACTTTGGAGACAACATACGGCGTTTATCAGACGCAGCTGGTTCAACCTGAGACAAGTCTCTCTCCTAGAATTCCGGTCCGATAGAAAAGTGCAAACGCCAATCGTCTTCGTGGTCAAAAGGGTGGGCGATGTCAAAACGAATTGGCCCCACCGGCGAGACCCAACGTACCCCGACCCCGGCGCCCGTTTTCAAATCATTAGGCCCCCAGTTATCAAACGCATTGCCGTTATCTATAAACGTGGCCCCCCACCAATCCCCCGTCACGCGACGCTGATACTCCAGGGTCGAGGTGAGCATTTGCTGCCCACCTCGCAGTCGGCCCTCGTCGTTGCGGGGAGATAAGCTCTCATAGGAGTAACCACGCACACTGCGGTCGCCACCCGCGAAAAAGCGCAGCGATGGCGGTATTTTGGCAAAATCATCGGTTTCAATGGCGCCTAAGCTAATACGTGCCAAGAAGCGGTTATCGTTGCCAATCATGCGGATCCACTCCGTATCCCCCGTGATACGAGCGAATGTCGCATCCGAACCCCAAACGGTATCCGAATACTCTAACGAGAGCTGCTGGCGATCACCCCATAACGGAAAGCGCTGAGGGCGTGTCCGCGTACGCGACCACTGAATACCTGGATAAAACAGCCATACTTGATCCGCTTCGCCGCCCTGTTCAAAGTCTTCATAAGTAGTGCGGAAATAGATCGTTTGCACCCAATCGTTATCAAACTCCCAACGCCGGGCTAGCTCGACAGTGCCTTCTAACGACTTGGTGTCGCTGTCATCGACATTACGAACCCCGTACTGAAGCCGATAGCTGTCGCGAAGCGGGTCTTCCAGTGGCACATTATATACCCCGGTAAAACGCTGCTCTGGGGCAGATAAATAGAGGTCGTGATCAAGGCTATGACCAAAGCGGTTAATCCATGGTTGATCCCAACCAAAGCGCAGCCGTGGCCCTACATCGGTGGCGTAACCAATACCCACTTCAAACTGATGGCGATCAGCAGGTTCAACACTGACATCGATAGGCAATTGGGTATCACTGGGCTTATTAAGACTTAGCGCGCTGGCCAAAGCAGCACTGGTGACTCTCGGGCGCTCCGGCTGAGAGGCGGTGGCTTCACTCCACCAGGGGGCACCACCGCCAGGAGGAGAAATAACCAACTCTTGGGCGGTCTCAAGGCGCGGACGCACCGAGACCGAGCTAAACCAGCCGGTTTCCGCAAGCGACCGATTATAGTCTGCCAGGGTCTGCGCCAAATAGGGGTCGCCCGGCTCGAAGGGCTGCATGCGACGCAATCGATCAAGCTCAATATGGCTTCCGGTAATGGAGGATTCACCAAATTGGTAGCGTGGGCCACTGTCAAAATCCATATACAGGCGCGCACTTTGCAGATACGGACGCACTTCCATGCGTCGATCGGTAAACCCCCAGTCAAAGTAACCGCGCTCAATAGCCAGCCCCGAAAACTGGCTGCTTAATCGATCCCAGGGGGCGTGCCGCAACACATCCCCTTCTTCCAAGGGAAAGTCCTCTACGGCCTGTTGGAAAGGTGGGTCTTCACTCGCATCGCCTTCCACATTGATTGACAGAATTTCAATTTCAACCTGAGGGCCGGGCTCGATTTCCAGCCACGCACGTTTATCAGTGGCGCGCTCAAGGGTTATCTCGGGTTCGTAATAGCCGTAAACACGCATTGCTTCCTCGGTGCGTCGGCGGATCTCACCCTCTAAACGCACCTCGGTATATTGTGCCGCATCGATATTCTGTAAGTAGGCTTGGATGTTGCCTTCGACCTCATCGGTAACACCCGTGACAGTCGCTTCTAATGCCCATGCGCTAGGTGATACGCATAACAGCGGTAGCACAACAGTAACGGTGCGCTTTGTGGCTGATGTCCATCGCCGTTGTCTTCCCATACATTTTTATCCCAACCTAAATCAGCGGCTTCATCGCCTAAGCATTTCAACGCATTAGCATGTTAAAGATTAAGCAATCACACTCATACTTCCGTCGCGCCTTATTAACGCAACATCTCTAGCTGGGCACTGAAAGCAAGCTGCGCCTGGCGTACTTGGCGCACATCGCTTTCCAGCGAATTCAGCCGTTGAGACCACTCCTGCTCCAATGCTTCCAGGGCTGCTTGATCTGCGGGTGCTTCTATCTCTGCAACGGATGTTTCCAGCTCATTAAAGCGTGCCTCGAACGCTGCTCTTTGTGCTGATAGCTGCTCTTCCCAAGCGCTACTGACACTGTTGAGCTGACTATCCAGGCCATTGATGCGCCGTTCGGTCAATTGCTCCAGATGGGAGACTTCCTCAACAAGATTTTGACGACCCGAGGAACCCGTTTGTTCCAAGGCGTCAAGAGATTCCCTCACCGCCATTAATTGACTGTCGCGCAGTTCGGCTTGCTCTCTAAGTTGAGACAACTGCCGCAACAGTGTATTGATGGAATCACTAGAGACAGTATCCTCGCTAGAAGTGAGAAAACCGTACAACTCTTCCCGAGTAGCGGCCAACGACACTGACAGCTGCTCCTGCTCTTGGAAAAGCGTCGACATCTGAGCTTGTACAAAGGTTATCGTATCTTGTACATCCGTGTCATCCGAATCCAACCGAGCGTGCACATTGGAGACTTCCCCACTTACCCGGTGTAGCTCACCCAGCAGTCGTTCACGTTCATACCAAAGTCCAGCCGCCGCCGCGCCCATAAGCGCAATGATCAGTAGCAAACATAGCCATAGTGGCCATAGCGTGGGCCCCTTTCGGTGACGCAAGTGTTGCGCCGTCAAGCTTTGATCCACATCGGGCACAATACGAGAGGATGCGGTAGCGTCTGGCATGACATTTCCTCAAAGAGTCTTCGGGTCGGCACGGCGGCCAATACCTCGGTACATTAATCCACAGCTGGCAACGAACTCAGGGTCGTAAATATTGCGTCCGTCTAGTACGAGCTTAGCGTTTAAAAGCGAGCCGAGTCGGTGCCAGTCCGGGTTCCAATACGTTTTCCATTCAGTCACCAGCATCAGTACATCGGCCCCCTCACAGGCTTGGTAAGGGTCATGCGTATAGGTGCGCAGGTCGTCACGTTCGCCCACCAAGGCATGAAGAGCTGGCACTGCTGCTGGGTCGTGGAGCTGAACTTTAATTCCTTGCGCCCAAAGCGCCTCTAGCAGCGTTAATACCGGGGCGTGGTCAATACGCGCTGTGCCGGGCTTAAACGCCGCACCCCATATCGCCACGGTTTTACCCGCCAGCTCACCTGCAAAGTGAGCCCACAGTTTGCGAAACAGGGTCTCTTTCTTCTGCTCGTTAATATCCATTACCTGCTCAAGCAGTGCTGAATAGCGACCACTTTGCAGTTGCACATCGGCCAAGCGCATCAAATCCCGGGAGAAATTCGGCCCGCCAAACCCACATCCGGGGTAGAGATACTCAAACCCGATCCGTGAGTCAGCGCCCATTCCCTGGCGGACATGTTCAACATCCACCCCCAGGGTATCAGCCAAGCCAGCAATTTCATTCATATAACTGATACGGGTAGCCAGCATGCCGTTAATTGCCAGCTTGGTGAGCTCTGCAGCGCGGCGCGGCATACACTGAAATACTTCGCTGCGGCGATTAAAGGCGCGTAATAGTTCCCTGGTCACCTGCTCACCAGTGGCATCATCGCAACCTAGCAGCCGCCTAGTGGGGCGGGTAAACGACTCCCACGCCCGCCCCTCTTCCAACGTATCTGGGAGTGCCACGCTGGTGTGCTGCATGCCCATCAGTGCATGCAGGCGCTCGGTCTCGCCGACCGGAAACGTTGAATTATTGATAAGCACTATGCCCTGCTGATCGACCAATAGCGGGTCTTCAACCAACGCACTGGCTGAACTACGCTGCGCAGGAGATAACGCCAGCCAGATCACTTCAGGCGTGCGCGCCTCTTTAAGCTGCTCAATGACCTCCAGTGTCCCATCCGCCAAACCCTGCTCCAGATGAGCCATCAGCTGAGGTTCGCTGCGCAGCCAGTCCACTCGGGAAAGTGCTGACCAGGGGGCGTCAGCGTGCGGCAACCACTGCACCTGATGCCCGACCCAGGCCAACGCAGCGGCGGCCGTCGCTGCGCTCAATTCGCTACCGTAAAGCAACACCCGCATGGGTTACTCTCCTTGTTGGTAACGTGATAACAGGGCTTGGAAACCCTCACCAAACTCGGGGTGACGACGCGCGTAGGCAAGTGTGGCTTCAAGATAACCCAGCGGCTGGCCACAATCGTAGGTCGTGCCCTGCATACGGTATGCCTGCACCCCCGACTGTTCGCGCAGGGTCTCCAGCGCATCAGTGAGCTGAATTTCGCCACCGGCACCGGGCTTGGTGGCTTCTAAAATGGAGAAAATATGGCCTGGCAGCGCGTAGCGACCAATCACGGCTAGGTTTGAAGGCGCTGCATCGCGCTTTGGCTTTTCCACCATTCCCACAAGATCTGCCGATTGGTTAGGTGCAGGCACATCGCCAGCGGGTGCCACGATGCCATACTTCTCAACTTGCTCCCAAGCCACCTCTTCCACCATTAGCTGCGCCGTTTGCTGTTGATCATAAGCTGCCAACATGCCGGCCAAGTCGGTCGTTTGGTTGGCGCTGTTGTCGACCAGCACATCGGGAAGCAGCACTGCAAAAGGTTCGTCGTCGCCGATGATCGGGCGAGCGCATAGCACCGCATGGCCTAACCCCAGCGGTACACCCTGACGAATACTGATAATGCTGACATCATCAGGCACCAAATTGCGCAACATCGCCAAAAGCTCGTGTTTACCTTTCGCTTCCAGGCTGGCTTCTAGCTCGGCGTGGGTGTCAAAGTGGTTTTCAATAGCGCTTTTATTACTACTGGTGACCAGCACAATCTCACGAATACCCGCGGCAATGGCTTCTTCGACCACATATTGAATAACCGGCCTATCGACAATCGTAATCATCTCCTTGGGAATAGCCTTCGAAGCCGGTAAGCAGCGGGTGCCAAACCCAGCAACAGGAAGTACGGCCTTGCGAATCATAAAGAGGTCCTTTTCATGCGTTCCGACACAGGAGTGGTTAGAATGTCCATAATACTGAAGGCGTGGATGGATGCCACCTCGCCAATGGACGATAACCAGTGCAAATGGATAATAACCAGTAACTAAGCGTCAACTCTTCGCTTAATGCGTAACGACAATGGGAGTCACAACATGCAAGCGACACCACAGGATAGCACTGCTGGTCACTATCAAGGCAATGTCGATGCAGCAGAAGTCGCCAAATTTGAAGCGCTTGCTAGCCGCTGGTGGGATCCGCAGGGTGAATTTAAACCACTCCACGAGATTAACCCTTTGCGGCTCGATTTTATTGATGCGCGTGCGGGCTTGGCAGGAAAAAAAGTGCTGGATGTGGGCTGTGGCGGCGGCATTTTGAGCGAATCAATGGCCAACCGCGGGGCTAAAGTAACTGGTATTGATCTCGGTGAAGCACCTTTAGCGGTGGCTAGGCTGCACGCGGAAGATCGCGGTGTCGAGATCGATTATCAGCACATCAGTGTGGAAGCCATGGCGGCTCAAAAGCCCGGTTTTTACGATGCAGTGACCTGCATGGAGATGCTTGAGCACGTACCCGACCCCGCCTCCGTCATTCGTGCCTGCAGCGCCCTGGTTCGCCCTGGCGGCTATGTGTTTTTCTCTACGCTGAATCGCACCGCCAAGTCCTATGCGTTTGCCATTCTAGGCGCCGAGTACGTGCTTAGACTGCTCCCCCGGGGTACGCATAACTACGCGAAATTTATTCGCCCTTCAGAAATGGCCGCCTGGTCTCGCGACTGTGGCTTAGAAGTGCGTGAGCAGACGGGGCTTACCTACAATCCGCTAACCCGGCACTATCGTTTGGTAAGCCATGATGTTTCGGTCAACTACATGATGTACTGCCGTAAGGTGAGCGATTAAATGCCGATGCAAGCGCCCCAAGCGATTCTCTTCGATCTAGACGGCACCCTGGTCGATACCGCTCCAGATTTAGCCCACGCAACCAATGCGCTACGTATTCACCACGACTTAGAGCCACTTCCCTTTGAAGTGATCCGCCGCCAGGTCTCTAACGGCGGTAGTGCGCTGGTGACGCTGGCGCTAGGGTTAGAAGCGACAGCGGATGGACATACTCAAGCACGCCAGTTCTTGCTGGATGCCTACGAGCAGGCGGTCGCGGTGCACAGCCAGGTCTTCTCGCCGCTCGATGTATGGCTGAAAGAGTGGCATGGCAACCAACGACCCTGGGGGATTGTGACCAATAAACCGCGTCGCTATACGCTACCGTTATTGGACGCATTGGCGCTTCAGCCGGGCGCCCTACTATGTGCAGATGACCTGAGTGTTAAAAAGCCAGCCCCTGAGCCGCTCTGGGAAGCTGCCCGGCGGCTAGGCGTTGAGCCGGGTCAGTGCTGGTATATCGGCGACCATGCACGGGATATCGAGGCCGCCGTCGCTGCGGGGATGACGGCCGTGGCCGTTGGCTACGGCTATATCAGCGCAGAGGATGACTATCAACAGTGGCCTGCTGACTTATGGTTTGGAGAGTGTCACGCGCTGGTCGATGCCCTTAACGGTTTCAGACGCTAGCGACAATTTCAAGCGTAAGTACCGGCGGGCATCGACGTGCTGATAAGGGGTTTAAAAGTAAGCGCTATACCCGTGGCGGCTGGGCATCAAGCTTTTGACCGTTGGTGCCTGCACTGTCTGGCCCCATAAGCCATAAGTAGGTAGGCATGATGTCTTCCGGGGTGCGTAGTGTGAAGGGATCCTCACCGGGGAACGCGGTACGCCGCATTTGAGTCCGTGTGGCACCCGGATTGAGTGAATTAACGCGTACAGTGGACTGGCTATCCAATTCGTCGGCCAACACCTCGACAAACCCTTCGGTGGCAAACTTAGAGACCGAGTACGCTCCCCAGTAGGCGCGGCCTTTACGGCCAACGCTGGAGGAGGTGAATATCACCGATGCATCGTCAGACGCCTGCAGTAGCGGCAATAGTGCCTGGGTCATCCAGATGGGCCCATTGATATTCACCTGCATCACCTGCTGCCAAAGCTCAGGGTTATACTGCTCGAAAGGCGTGATGCGACCCAACAACCCAGCGTTATGCAACACACCGTCCAAACGGCCAAACTCTTTATCCAGCGTTTCCGCCATATCATGAAAATCTTTTAGCGTAGCGCCCTCAAAGTTGAGCGGAAAAATCGCTGGCTGGGGGCCGCCGGCCGCTTCGATTTCATCATAAACGCGCTCTAACTTGGCAATAGTGCGCCCCAATAGAATCACGGTGGCTCCGTGTTGGGCATAGCTCAAAGCTGCCGCACGGCCAATCCCGTCCCCTGCGCCGGTTACCAACACGATGCGATTTTCCAATAGGTTGGGCGCTGGTTGATAGTCGATCTTGCAGCTCATGCTGATTCCTTGAAGCAAAAGATATTAACTTGCTGATTGGCGTAAAAAGTCATTGGCAAGGCCCGCGGCACTGCTTTGCGGGTAGTCATCGCGCACTTGCTCGAGTAGCTCACGGCTGCGCTCTGCTTCGCCTTTACGTGCTTTCACTAAGCCTAGCTTATAGATCGCATCCGGCACTTTACTGCTGCCGCTGTACTCCTCGATCACACGGCTAAATGCCTGGTCGGCGGCATCCAGCTCGCCTTCTGCAGCATATAGCTCGCCCAGCCAGTAGTGACCATTAGCCGTTAGACTAGTATCAGGATGGTCGCTAACAAAAGCCTCAAAGGCCGCAATCGCCTCATCAAAACGGCGCGCTTGAACATGCGCAAAAGCCGCTTGGTAATCGGCCTGGGCGTCCTCACTGACATTGCGGCTCGAAGGCGCGTTGACAACTTCTTCAGCGGCCTCAGGCTCGACTGCTGGTGTTGACTGCTCAATCTGAGTTGGGCCGCTGCTCATCAGGCGGTCTTCAATATCGAGATACTGCTGCTGGGATTGACGACGCAGCTGTTCCAACTGGTGGCGTAACTCTTCAATTTGACCACGCAGCTGCTGGATCTCCTGCTGGTGCTCCTGCACCTGGTTAAACAATACCAGGTTACCGCTGGACGCTTCCTGGCGCTGCGTTTGCTGGTAAAAGCTGCTGTTGGAAGAGTTGGAAAGATCTTGAACGAGCGGCTGTTGAGCGGTGGCCGTTAGGGGCAATACGGACAGCGGGAGCACTATGGCTCCCGCACCGCACAGCCTCTCAACGTAACGCTTGAGACTGTGATTCATGATGACTCCGTAGACGTAAACGGCGTGCGATAAGCCGCACGCCGAATTCATCAGTGGTTAAGCATTCAATCGTTAAATGCTCAGTAGTTAAATACAACACGGCGGTTCTGAGCGTAAGCGCTCTCGTCTTGGCCATTGACAGCCGGACGCTCTTCACCATAGCTAACCACGCTCATTTGTGAAGGAGAGACGCCCTGAATATTCAAGAAGCGTTCTACCGCATTCGCACGACGCTCCCCTAGCGCCATGTTGTATTCACGGGTACCGCGTTCATCAGTATGCCCGTGGAGTACCACTTGAGCGTTCGGGTTAGCACGCAGATAGCGCGCATGAGCCATTACCACGGATTCGTACTCGCTCTTAATTGTATCGCGGTCGTAATCGAAATAGATGGTGCGTACTTCTGGGATGCGTGAATCAGCCTGCTGACCAGCGCCTGAACCAGAGGTGGAACCATACTGACTACCCGTGCCTGTACCCGAGGTGCTAGACCCAGTCGTGCTGCCATCCTGGCTACCGTACGAGTCACCGTCTTGGGTTCCGCCGGTGCTGGAACAGCCAGCGATTACCACGATAGATAGCGCTGCTGCTAATGAGCGAGCCAACGGTTTAAGTTGCATAATCAGACTCCTTGCCTGAAAACTGAAATTTTGATGTTAATCAATTTAAGAAGGGTGACCAAGCTGGATCACGAACATCGCCTTGTGCTGACGGCAGCCTGAATGAAGAGCGACCATCGGCAGAAACAGCACTTAGTACCCCACTGTTACCCTGCTGGGTAGCGAAGATTACCATGGTCCCGTTCGGCGCAACACTAGGAGATTCATCTCTTGTTGATTCACTCAATACCACTAAGCGGTCACCGCTTAGGTCTTGCCTTGCTACTTGATAACCACGGCTAGAGCGATGGATCAAGAATATTTGCTCGCCATCCGGCGAGAAGCGGCCACGCGCATTATAATTACCGGTAAATGTCAGGCGCTGGGACTCTCCGCCACCCAGTGTATATTGATAGAGCTGGGGGCCGCCGCTACGATCAGAGGTAAACAACAGGCTGCGTCCATCCGGCGCCCAAGCGGGCTCCGTATCAATACTGTTGTTATTGGTAATACGTTCTACTGAACGGTTGGCAACATCCATAATGTAAATTTCAGGCTGGCCATCTTTAGACAGTGACATGGCGATACGCCGCCCATCCGGTGACCATGCTGGCGCGCCGTTAATGCCATCGAAGGAGGTCGCCTGCACGCGCTGGCCCGTCGCCACATCCTGGATATAGATCGCCGGACGCTCAGTCTCAAAGGAGACATAGGCGAGCTTGGTGCCGTCGGGCGACCACGCCGGTGACATGATCGGTTCATCAGAGGTCAATACCTGCTCACTACGGCGGCCATCGGCGTCTGCAACGTACAGACCAAACTGCATATCGTCACCGATACCTTGGGCCGTGACATAAGCAATTTTGGTGGAGAACGCGCCGCGGATATCAGTAATCTCTTCAAAAATTTGATCGCTGATATAGTGTGCAGCACCGCGCAGGTCATTACCCCTCACTGTCACGGTTTCACCGATCATTCGACGCTGACCACTGATATCCATCAGTTCAAACTGTAGTTCAAAGCCACCGTCAGTTTGTTCTGCCTGGCCGACGACCAGATAGCGCACGTCCAGCGAACGCCAGGTACCGAACTGCACATCGTCAGATTGGCTAGGCTGCTCAAACATAGCGCTGCGCGCCAAGGGGGCAAAATAGCCACTGCGTTCAAGGTCATCTTGAACAATCTGTGCTACATCTTCGGGCAGGCCGTCTGAACCGGCAAACGGCACGACACCAATCGGCAGCGCTTGATCGCTGCCCCGCGTGATCTCAATGGTTAAGTTAGCACTTGCCACACTGCTAAAAGTGAACAGCAAGCACAATAACCAAAATTTCTTTAACACTTGAGTTTGCATCAACGGACTCCCCCTGGGGAAAAGTTCAAAGTGATATTGCGTCGGATTTCACGCTGTTGATCTTCTGATAATTGTAGTAGCTCAGAAAACGGTGCCGCTTGCTCAACCGCCTGAATAATGGATTGATCAAAGGCACTATCGCCACTCGATGATGTTACGTTTACTAATAATACCTCCCCCGAAGGCCCCAGACGCACATTGACAGAAGCCCGCATACTATCACTTGATCCACCAGGAATTATCCAGGCTTGTTCAATAGCTCGTTTCATTATGTTGCTGAAATTATTTGCAGCCTGCTCAGCCTGCTGGGCATTGGCAGCTGCTTCGGCCTCACCGTCCAGTTGGCGCTGCATAGCCGCCTCGGCAGCTTCTGCGGCTTGGCGTTGGCGCTCAGCTTCTGCTTCACGACGCTGCTGCTCTTCGGCTTCACGCTGACGCTGTGCTTCGGCCTCTCGCTCTCGCTGAGCCTCCTCTTGCTCACGCAATCGCTGTTCTTCAGCTTCGCGTTGGCGTTCAGCCTCCTCCGCTTCACGGCGCTGCTGCTCTTCAGCTTCGCGCTGACGCTCGGCTTCTTCCGCTTCACGGCGCTGCTGTTCTTCGGCTTCGCGCTGGCGTTCTGCTTCTGCCTCTTCGCGTTGCTGCTGCTCGGCGGCTTCCTGCTGGCGTTGTGCCTCTTCCACTTCACGCTGGCGCTTTGCGGCAGCTTCCGCTTCGGCTTCACGTTCAGCCGCTTCAGCAGCCTGCTGTTCGGCCTGCTCAGCCGCTTCTTCAGCTCTACGTTGGGCCTCAGCTTCCGCAGCCGCACGTGCTTCTTCTAGCGCCTGCGCCTCGGCTTCCGCCGCCTGTTGGGCGGCTTCT
The DNA here is from genome assembly GCF_014697095.1 of Vreelandella titanicae. Lineage (NCBI taxonomy): Bacteria > Pseudomonadati > Pseudomonadota > Gammaproteobacteria > Oceanospirillales > Halomonadaceae > Vreelandella > Vreelandella titanicae. Next base: position 3,671,221 of record NZ_CP059082.1, read on the forward strand.
TCTGCGGCCTGCTGTTCACTAGCTGAAGGCTCTTCCGGTGCATCAGGCTCGGTGGGGGCTTCAGCAGGCGCATTCATCGCCGCCTGCTCTTCCGTTGCTTGCTGCGCCTGGTCGGTAAAGGTTTCGGTGCTTACCAGCGTTGCCTGTACGATCGAGGAGCTGTCAGGTTCTGCGTCTCGATTAGGCAGGCTGATCAAGCTAAACGCTACAATCGCTACGTGCACACCTATCGCCAGAACAGTCGGCCACTTATAGCCGACGTCTTGAGGATCGCGCGGGGATTTCAGTGCCATGTGCTGCGCCTTGCCCTTACCCATCTTTTGACGGCTCAGATAGCAGCCCCACATTAGCCACGCCAGCGCCTTGCAGAGTGCTCATCAAGACGACAATCTGACCGTAGGCCACATTACGGTCGCCGCGTACCATTACCGGTGTGCCTGGGCGACGCTCTATAATCGTTGTCACTCGTGAGGACATCTCATCCAGCGACACCGACGTGGAGTCTTCCCCAAGCGTGATGAAGTACCCACCGTCGCTATCAACCGAGATAATGATCGGATCATTATCCTCCTGGATATCAATGGGCTGAGAGGTGACTTGCGGCAACTCAACTTGTACGCCCTGGGTCAACATGGGCGCGGTGATCATAAAGACCACCAGCAGTACCAGCATGATGTCAATGAAAGGGACGACGTTAATCTCCGCCATTGGCTTGCTTTTGCCGCTACGATTGAATGGTCCTTGCATGGCTCTCTCCCTTAGCTGGCGCTCGGTTTGCCGTCACGACCTTGCAAATTGCGGTGCAGGATAGCGTGAAACTCTTCGGCAAAGTCTTCATATTTGCCCAGCAGGCGAGAAGACGAGTTGGATAGTCGGTTATAGAAAATCACCGCTGGAATCGCCGCAAATAGACCCATGGCTGTGGCAATGAGCGCTTCAGCAATCCAGGGAGCCACCGTAGCAAGGGTCGCTTGCTGAGTCAGTGATAGTGCCTGAAACGACCCCATGATGCCCCATACAGTGCCGAACAAGCCGATATAGGGGCTAGCTGAGGCTACCGTGGCAAGAAACACTAAATGCTGGGTTAAGCGATCCTCTTCCCGAGACCACGCTACGCGCATGCTACGCTGAACGCCTTCCAGCACGGTATCCGGGTCACGGGTTTTAGGCATCAAACGGTTAAATTCACGAAAACCGGCTTGAAAAATATGCTCGGCGCCGTGGCGCGGGTCATCGGCGGGAATCTCACGATAGAGTTCGTTTAAGTCGACACCTGACCAAAAAGACTCCTCAAATTGGTTGTACTCTTTCTTGGCGCGGCCCAGCGCAATACTGCGCTGAAAAATCACTACCCAAGAGAGGATCGACCCCACCAGTAGCAGCAGCATTACCAGTTGCACTACAGTACTGGCATTCATTATCAAATGGGGAATGGACATGGTGTTATCGTTCACAGGTGCCCTCATCAATCTATTAGGGTCGGGATTGCCGACGCAGTGAGTGACCTCTTGGTTAAGAGGCCTGGGTCAAAACTTTAAGCGATGCTGGCCATGCTTTTGGCCGTAAACGTTCGGTGCTTAAGCAGGCTATCTCGACTGTGGCAGAGCATAGGAGTTCCTCATTACGCCAAACCTGCTGTTCAAATGTCATCCGACAGCGCCCAACATCGGTAACATGAGCACTAATTTCCAACGCGTCATCCAAGCAAGCCGGTTTCGCGTAGTGACAGGCCAAGCGGTATACCACTAGCTGAGTACCTTCGTCTAGCAGCGTTTGCTGATTCAGGCCCAACTGGCGGAGCCATTCACTGCGCGCACGCTCCATAAACTTCAAGTAGTTAACGTAGTAGACAATGCCGCCTGCGTCAGTATCTTCCATATAAACGCGCAGCGGCAGTCGGTAACCTTCTCTTGTGCAACTACTCACGGACGGCGTTCTCCTTCCATATCGGTTGCCTGTTCGTGGGGCACGCGCTCAAAGTGCAGCCACGCCTGGCGGGTGGCCACCCGACCGCGGGGAGTGCGCATCATCAAGCCCTGCTGAATAAGATAGGGCTCAATAACGTCTTCGATCGTGTCACGTTCTTCACTGATCGCCGCAGCGAGTGAGTCAATCCCCACCGGCCCACCGTCAAATTTATCGATCATGGCCAGCAGTAGCCGCCGATCCATATGATCCAAGCCGTGGTGATCCACATTAAGCATATTGAGAGCCGCATCAGCCATGGCGACATCGACGACGCCGTTGCCTTTCATTTCGGCGTAATCCCGCACACGGCGTAGCAGTCGGTTGGCAATTCGCGGCGTGCCCCTTGAACGCTTGGCCACTTCAATGGCGCCATCGTGGCTGGTTTCAACGCCTAACAAGCGCGCCGAACGCGAGACAATTTCTGTTAGCTCTTCCAGGTTATAAAACTCAAGCCGCTGGACGATACCAAATCGGTCACGCAGCGGGGAGGTCAATAATCCTGCCCGGGTAGTCGCGCCCACCAGGGTGAAGCGGGGAAGATCCAGTTTAATCGAACGTGCCGCAGGCCCTTCGCCAATCATAATATCAAGCTGAAAATCTTCCATGGCCGGGTAGAGCACTTCTTCGACCACCGGTGACAGGCGATGAATTTCATCGATAAAGAGTACGTCGCCAGGCTCTAAATTAGTCAGCATGGCGGCTAGATCGCCTGCCCGCTCGAGTACCGGCCCGGAAGTCGACTTCATACCGACGCCCATCTCGGTGGCAATAATATGCGCAAGGGTCGTTTTACCTAACCCTGGGGGGCCAAATACCAGAGTGTGATCCAGGCTCTCTTCACGCAGCCGTGCGGCGCCGATAAAGATTTCCAGTTGTTCACGCACACGCGGCTGGCCAATATAGTCATCCAGCCGCTTGGGGCGAATCGCGTAATCAATGCGCCCCTCCCCCTGTTCAGGCTCAGCGGCGATCAGCCGATCGTGCTCTAACATAGGTGCTCTTCTTTATGGCGATTCAAAAGGTCTATTCACAAAGGTCTATCCACTACTCACAATTTCGTACTCACACCGCTGCCTGCTTAGCCACCCATGCGCTGGGTGAGCGCGGCTTTAATCAGCGCTTCGGTAGACTGATTGGGGTCGATATCGGCGAGCATTTTCGACGCCTCAGTCAGTTTATACCCCAAGCTAACTAACGCGGCTTCCGCATCGGCAAGACTATCGCGGGTAGAAGCACGGCCATTGGTGGCTTCAAGGGGCAGTAGCGCGTCGCTGCCATCTTCCCACTCGGGAAAACGGTCGCGCATTTCAATAATCAGCCGCTCTGCGGTTTTCTTACCCACTCCTGGCAGGGTTGTCAGCGCTTTGCTGTCGTCATCACGGACGCAGCGCATAAAGGCGTCTTCGTCCATACCCGACAGGATGGCGAGTGCAAGCTTGGGCCCTACGCCATTGACCTTGATCAAGGCGCGGAACAGAGCACGTTCATGCTCACGGCCGAAGCCATAGAGTAAGTGGGCATCATCACGAATGGTTAAATGGGTGAATAATGAGACGCTCTCGTTAATTGCAGGAAGTGCGACCAGCGTATTCATTGAGGTTTCCAGTTCGTAACCTACGCCATGAACGTCGATCACAATCCAGGGAGGTTGCTTTGCCACTAGCTGACCACTCAGACGTCCAATCATAAATACGCTCGCACCGGAATGAAAAAAATAGAGTGAAAAACAGGTGATTACTATAAAGCGACTCTGTACAGGTGACCAGTAGTTCAGCCAGCGGTACAGCGGGAATTAAAGCCGCCAGCGTCCAGTTGAGCGACGGCGGCCCCGAGATGGCGCAGCGGGCAAGCCATGGCTGCTAAACACAGAGCCGTTATAAGCATGGGTTAACGCAATGGCTAACGCGTCGGCGGCATCGGCCTGGGGAGTAGCGGAGAGCTGCAGAATGGCGGTCACCATATGCTGCACCTGCTCTTTGTCCGCGCCGCCCTGGCCGGTCACCGCCTGCTTGATCTGCCGCGCGGCGTACTCGGCAAGGCTCAAGCCATGATTGGCCATACACACCATTGCCGCCCCCCGAGCCTGGCCAAGCTTCAGCGCTGAATCGGGATTTTTGGCCATAAATACCCGCTCAATGGCCACCTGGGAGGGTCGATGCAGGCCGACGACTTCGCTAAGACCGGCGTAAATTTGCGCCAAGCGCTGCTCCAAGGCCCCTTCTGCCGTGCGGATACAGCCACTCGCTACGTAGCAGGGTTTAACGCCAATAATGTCGATCACCCCGTAACCGGTTACCCGGGAGCCAGGGTCTATGCCCAAAATGCGAATGGGTACGACGGGCTTTTGCTCTTCCATGGCGTCGATACTCGTGTGACTAGAACATACAAAAACACCGACGCCGTGGCGTCGGTGTTGAGCAGCCATCCAAACCGATTTATTCGGCGGCGGGTTCCGCTTTGACTTTCTGACGTAGGCGGATGTTCAAATCTTTCAACTGCTCGGGGCTGACTTCGCCCGGTGCATTGGTCATCAAACAGGCAGCGCTTTGGGTTTTCGGGAAGGCGATGACTTCACGAATAGTTTTGGCACCGACCATCAGCATGACCAAGCGATCCAAGCCAAAGGCTAAGCCACCATGAGGCGGTGCACCATACTGAAGTGCATCCAGCAGGAAGCCAAATTTCTCTTGGGCTTCTTCTTCACCGATGCCTAGAATCTCAAACACCGTGCTCTGCATGGTCTGATCGTGGATACGAATAGAGCCGCCGCCCAATTCGGTACCGTTGAGCACCATATCGTAAGCGCGTGAAAGCGCATTGGCGGGGTCTGCCTTGAGCTCTTCCGGTGTGCAGGAAGGCGCGGTAAAGGGGTGGTGCAGCGGGCTCAGGCGACCACTGTCGTCGGCTTCAAACATTGGGAAGTCGACTACCCACAGTGGCGCCCACTCTTGAGTATAGAGCTCCAGATCAGCACCGAGCTTGACGCGCAGCGCGCCAATGGCTTCGTTAACGATACGGGCTTTATCGGCACCGAAGAAGATGATGTCACCATCTTCTGCACCCACGCGGTCGAGCAGCTCTTCAACGATGTTTTCCATAAACTTGACGATCGGCGACTGCAGACCCTCAAGCCCTTTAGCACGCTCGTTGACCTTGATCCACGCCAACCCTTTGGCACCGTAGATGCCGACAAACTTGGTGTACTCGTCGATCTCTTTACGCGACAACTTGGCACCGCCGGGCACTTTCAGCGCCGCGACGCGACCATCATCAGCGCTGGCAGGGCCAGAGAAGACCTTGAAGTCGACTTGCTGCATCAGGTCGTCCACATCGGTCAGTTCCAGCGGGATACGCAGATCCGGTTTATCGGAACCGAAGCGATCCATCGCTTCCTGCCAGGTCATGCGCGGGAACTCAGGGAGTTCGGCTTTTAGCACGTCCTGGAAAAGCTGACGAATCATGGCTTCGGTAATGCCCATGATGTCGTTCTCTTCCACAAACGACGCCTCGATATCAATCTGGGTGAACTCAGGCTGACGGTCAGCGCGCAGGTCTTCATCGCGGAAGCACTTGGCAATTTGGTAGTAGCGGTCAAAACCCGCCACCATCAACAGCTGCTTAAACAGTTGCGGCGACTGAGGCAGTGCAAAGAAACTACCCGCGTGGGTACGGCTAGGCACCAGGTAATCACGAGCACCCTCTGGCGTAGCGCGGGTGAGTACCGGCGTTTCGATATCCAGGAAGCCTTGGTTTTCGAGGTACGCGCGCACGTTATGCGAAATACGCGAGCGCAGACGCAGCTTCTCGATCATATCCGGGCGACGCAGATCGATATAGCGATGCTTTAAGCGCACTTCTTCGCCGACCTTGCCATGCTCATCCAGCTGGAATGGCGGGGTAACGGCGGTGTTGAGCACTTCAACGTCTTTTGCCAACACTTCAATCATACCCGTCGGCATGTTGGCGTTTTGGGTGCCTTCTGGGCGCAGCCGAACGCGACCAGTGATACGCAGGACAAATTCACTGCGGGCACGGTCGGCATTAGCGAATGCCTCGGCGGTATCAGGGTCGACCACGAACTGTGCGATGCCGTCGCGATCGCGCATATCGAGGAAAATTACCCCACCGTGGTCACGGCGGCGATGAACCCATCCGCATACCGTAACCGTTTGATCCACCAAAGTTTCGTTTAGCTGGCCGCAATAATGGCTGCGCATGTCAAATCCTGTTCTGTTACGTGGCAATGAGTGTGTCGCGGGCGTCCCGACCCTGACTGCCGCGGCTATGCCGCGGCGCCCTTGTCTTTGGGAGTGTCGCTCTTAGCGGTAGCGCTGGAATCGCTTGATTTACCGGCATCTGCAGAGGCAGTTTTGCCATCAGCGGCCAGGTTCTTTTTGCTACCCGTTTTGAAATCAGTTTCGTACCAACCGCCGCCGGCCAAACGGAATCCCGCTGCCGAGACAAGCCGTTCCAAGCCATCACTTTGGCATGCAGGGCAATCCTTGAGAGGATCGGCGCTAATCTTCTGCAATTTTTCCATGCGATGGCCGCAGGCCTTGCACTCATATTCATAGATGGGCATCTTAATGACTCCTAATAAGCTCAACCCTGACAAGCTTAGTTCTGACAGAACTGATTCTAACGACTCAGCTCTAAGGAAACAGCTCTGACAAATCCAGTTCTATCTAAAAGACTCGTTCTGAAAAGAAAGAACAATGGCGAACACAAACGCTGCCAGGCTGCAATATGTGGCCAGTCGGGGTAAATTCCAAGGCTGCGGTTGATAAAGCGCCGCCATTATACCCTTTTGTGCCCCCTGACGAGCAAGGTTATACAGCCCCCTGCGGTTAATGGAGAGAAGAAAATGCCCCATGCGGTGATACTGGATGCGCAAAGTCTCGGCCCCGAGATCAATTTGGCCGCCATTAAAGAGACGGTTTCAAACCTTGAGGTGTTTGAGCAGAGTACCACGCAACAAGCGCGGGAACGCCTTGCTAACGCCGATATAGCGATCGTGAACAAGGTCGTGCTGGACGCCGAAACGCTGCAGCAACTGCCAAAACTGCGGCTGATATGCGTATTGGCGACAGGCCTCAATAATATCGATCTTGAAAGTGCAAAAGAACACGACATTGACGTTAAAAACGTGGCGGCTTACGGCACCGCTAGCGTTTCCCAACACACTTTGATGCTCATGCTCGCGTTAGCCAATCGTCTTCCCCAATATCAGCGCGATGTTGCCGCAGGCGAGTGGCAGCGTAGCGCTTTCTTCTGCTTGCAGGATTACCCAACGCTCCAACTGGCAGGCAAACAGCTCGTCATGGTCGGGCAAGGCGAGCTAGGTACCGAAGTAGCACGCTTGGCGGAGGCCTTTGGCATGCAGGTCACCTTTGCCGCCCGCCCCGGCAACGAAGCTAATGATAAGCGGCCTGCCCTGGACGACCTGCTTCCCGATGCCGATGTTATCAGCCTGCACTGCCCGTTGAGCGAGGCCACCAAGCACTTGATCAACCGGGAGCGCTTAGCGCGCGCCAAGAACTCACTACTACTGGTCAACTGCGCCCGCGGCGGGGTTATCGATGAAGTGGCAGCGTTAGAGGCGTTGCGCAGCGGCAAGCTGGGTGGATTAGGCGTTGATGTGCTGCCCGCTGAACCACCCAGAGATGGGCACCCACTGCTGGATGCGCTCAGCGAGCCGCTAAACTTAATCGTCACGCCTCACAACGCCTGGATTACACCAGAAGCGCGCCAGAATATTGTTAGCCTGACAGCTAACAATATCCTTGAATGGAAAGGTGCCCAATAGAGACCTGCCGTCTCATTAGAGGCTCCCAATAGGCTTTACTGGGTGGCAAAGTGGCTCGGGGCGCGGCAGTTATCCAGCACCTCGAGCTCTACATGGGTAACTTGTGCACCTTCTGAGCCCTGCCATAGCCATTCGCTTAGCAGCTTGACTGCGTCGGAGTGACCACACATCAACACTTCAACCCGGCCATCGGGCAAGTTTTTGGCATAGCCGGTGATACTGTGCTGAAGAGCTTTCTCTTGGGTGGCACGGCGATACCAGACACCCTGCACCTTACCGGTCACAAGGGCACGTACACAGCAATCACTCATACTTATCTCCTTACCTTGGCGCTTCTTAACGGAGTGTTAAACAAACTCGCGTTTGACAATCACTGCGCTGTTGCGCGGAATCAGCGGGCGGCCACGGCGTAACAGCAGTGAGCGGGTGAACGCCGCCCCAAACAGCAATATTAGTGAACTGTAGTAGACCCAGAGCAAAATCATGACCACCGACCCGGCGGCACCATAGGTAGATGCTGTAGCCGTATACGCCAGGTAAATCGCGATTACACTGCGCCCAATAGTAAACAGTACGGCAGTGACGACAGCACCAATCAACACATCTTGCCAGCGCAACACAACGTCGGGAAGTACTTTAAAAATGGTGGCAAATAGTAAGGTAACGACAGCCAGCGAGACCAGCGACTCAACTGACGTTGTCAGCAAGCTGGCATAAGGCACCAAATTATCGGCGGCCTGGAGCATACCGCGCAAAACGACACCTAATACCAGCGATACCATCAGTATGAATCCGATGGAGAGCACCACTGTTAACGATAGCAATCGACTTTTAAGAAAGCGTAAAGCGCTATTAGAAGTGGGCTTTGCCGTTACGCCCCAAATGGTATTGAGCGAAAATTGCATCTGGGCGAAAACGGTTGTTGCACCAATCACCAGGGCTCCTACGCCCAATAGCGTTGGCAGGATACCCGACTCCTCAATCCTGGATTGAGCGACGGCGTCTTGAATAGCGACAGCTGCGTCAACCCCTAAGGTACCTTGCAGTTGCGCTACAATTTGTCCCTGAGCCGCCTCTTCTCCCATCACGACACCGATAACTGTGACAGCGATAATAATGGTAGGCGCCAATGAGAAAAGTGTATAGAACGCTAGCGAACCTGCGTAGCTAAAGGCATTACGCTCCAACCATAGTGACGTGGCGTCTTGGACTACTTTCCACCAAAAGATAGCGGCGCGTTTAATCATATTCACTCCCTGTGCTCTGGGTAACGGGGCTTTTTATAAGCGTTATCAACATCCTATTTTTCTAGCATACCTAACCACAGCGTTTAGCGCAGTTTTCTGGTAGGTTGCATCTCTGAGTTCACCAAACGAAAAAGGAAGCTTGGATGGCCACTGATACTTCGCGCTCTGCGACTGCCTGCGATTTCGACTGTTTGGTGTTTATTGGCCGTTTTCAGCCGCCACATCTGGGGCATCTCGCGGTCATTCGTGAAGCGCTCAAACGCGCACGGCAGGTCATTGTGTTGGTAGGCTCTTCTTGGCAGGCTCGCTCACTGCGTAACCCCTGGCGATTCGACGAACGACAAGCCATGCTTCGCGCGGGATTTGACGACGCCGATAATCAACGCTTGGAGATCACCCCGCTACTCGACGCCCTCTATAACGACGATGTTTGGGTGCGCGATGTGCAGCGCAAAGTGCGCGATTTAGCTGCACCTGCCAATGCTCGCCTACCACGTATTGGCTTGATCGGAGCCAGCCGCGGCCAGTCAAGCTACTACCTTTCACTGTTTCCTCAGTGGGAGTCTGTCAGCGTGCCGTCGGTGGAGGGGATTTCAGCCAGCCAAATACGTGAGCGACTGTTTCGCTCGACGAGCTCAACGAATGACTACCTGAGTACCGGCGCTTACCACGATTTACCGCCAGGGGTGGTGGAGAGCGTCAAACACTTTTGCAATGAGGGCGCCTATCAGCGCCTGATCGAAGAGCAGCAGTTGTTGGATCAGTACCGTCAGGCCTGGGCTCACGCGCCCTACCCGCCTATTTTTGTCACGGTCAACGCAGTGGTCGTGCAGTCAGGCCATGTGCTGCTGGTACGACGCACGGCGGCACCGGGCAAAGGCCTTTATGCCCTGCCGGGAGGGTTTATTAACCCCCATGAACGGCTGCTGGATGCTTGCTTGCGTGAACTTCGCGAACGCATTCGCTTAAAGATTCCTGAGCCTGTACTCAAAGGCTCGCTGCGTGGGCAACGCCTGTTTGATGAACCCCATCGCAGCTGGCGCGGGCGCACCTTGGCGGAAGCTTTCTATTTTGCGCTACGCCCCGATCAGCAGTTGCCACGCCTAAAGCCCGTTAAAGGCGGTGATCATGCGCGCTGGGTAGCACTTGCAGATCTCGAGCCCGACAGCCTGTTTGAAGATCACTTCTTCATCATTCAGAACTTTTTAGGGCTACCCGCAGATTTTGGCAGTAGCTAAACGTCAACAGGCCCTAGGCTTGTAGGAAATCCCGCGGCAGCTTCATCATCTGCCGCCATAAACGCTCTACGCCGGGCTTATGCACCATCGAGCAGCGATATAAGCGGATTTCCAGGGGGATATCCCAGCTAGGGTCGCCTGCCCTCACCAAACGGCCACTTTTCAGCTCTTCACGAATACAAAAGTCGGGGATCCATGCGACGCCAACGCCTTGTAATACCATTCCCTTCAGGCCTTCAGCCATGGCCGTTTCATATACCGTACGCAGCTTCATACGCAGCGGGTCATTTTTCAGCAGCATGCGCACACTGCGCCCTAAAAAGGCCCCCTGGGTGTACGAAAGATAGGGAATGGAGGTGTCGTGCTGGAGTGAAAACTTTGCTTTCCCATGCTCGTCTGGCAACGAAACGGGCAGCATATTAACCTTACCAATCGAAAAAGAGGGAAACACTTCAGCATCCAGCTGCATCGTCGCAAAGGGGTCGTAATAAGCGAGCATCAGATCGCAGTTGCCCTCCCGCAGCACATGAATCGCTTCGCCCACATTCATGGCGACCAAGCGGGTCGGCAACTCGCCCAAGCCCTGCTGCAGGCGGGAGATCCAAGGCGGATAAAAACTCAATGCCAGGGAGTGCGCCGCGACAATATCCAGCGCCTCATTGGCGATAGAGAGACCACGCAAATGGCTAAGCGATTCGTTTAACTGTTCGACCAGATTGCGCGCAGTAACCAAAAACAGCTGCCCTTCGGGCGTTAACCCCACGGGGGTAGTTGAACGATCTACCAAGGTGACATCAACGGCCTGCTCCAACGCGCGAATACGGCGACTAAAGGCCGGCTGGGTCACGTGTCGCTGGCGTGCTGACGCAGAGAAGCTGCGCGTATTGGCTAGCGCTACAAAATCTTCCAGCCATTTTGTTTCAAGATTCACCCCATGACTCCTTGTCTCACCCTGCGTTTGAGCATCTCGATTTTCCTTTTAGGCTGACGTATCTATTGAACCGGGGCCATTAAATAGGCCGCCCGCGAAACGACTTTCATCCATACCGGGCGCTGGTTAATTTCATCGATGGTGATACGCCGACAGTGAGCAAAGTCTTTTTCCAGCATCGCCTCGACGCTGGTAGCAAAATCGCGGCTAGGAATAAACGCGGTAATCTCAAAATTTAACCGAAACGAGCGATTATCCAAATTGACTGTCCCTACAGTGGCTGCTTCGTCGTCTACCAGCATGACTTTTTGATGTAAAAAACCAGGAAGATAACGGTATATTTTAACACCCGCCCTTAACATATCGGGTAGAAATGAGAACGCAGAGAGGAAAACCAACAAGTGGTCGGGGCGTTCCGGAATCATCACCCGAACGTCGACGCCGCGCATCGCTGCAAGCCGGAGCGCATCCTGAACTCCCTGGTCAGGGACGAAATAGGGGCTGGTCACCCACAGGCGCTGCTTGGCACTATGAATGACCTGCTGGACGAGCAGGCTGGCGGTGTCCTGACGGTCGGCGGGCCCAGAAGGCACGATCACCACATGGTGGTCGGTCACTGAGGAACACGTATCGGCCATCCAGTTCAGGCTAATCACTTCATCCGTCGCCCAGTGCCAATCCTCCCAAAATGCCTCCTGCAAGCCCAGTACGCTGGGTCCTGCAAGCTTGAGATGAGTATCCCGCCAAGGCCCGTGCCGTGGATTTTCGCCGAGATATTCGACGCCGACATTAAAGCCCCCTATCCAGCCCTCCTTGCCGTCTATTACCGTTACTTTACGATGGTTGCGGAAGTTAAGCTGAAAACGGTGTTTAAAGCCTCGCGATGAGCGAAAGGCACTGACGGCCACCCCATCGCTGATTAAATCATTGAGGTAGCTATCGGCTAACTTGCGGCTACCCACTTCATCATAAAGAAAATAGACCCGCACGCCGCGCCGGGCAGCACGCTGTAAATGGTGCTTCAAACGTTGCCCGAGAGCGTCGTCGCGAACAATGAAGAACTGCACCAAGGCATACTGTTCCGCACGGTCAATACCATCGAACAGGCTTTCAAACGTTGCTGGCCCGTCAATGAGCAGTGTCGCTTGATTGCCATGGGTTAACGGCATCATGGCAAGCTGCTCGACCGCCTGAATATCGGCGTTGGTAGAGGGCGCAACGTAAGGTTGAACGTTAGCCCGGTAGTGTACTAGCACCCGGCGTAGCACGGTGTCCCGCTGGCCGCGGGCAGACACATAGCCATAAAACCTCGGACGCCCGAAAAACCAGTACGCTGGAAGCGCGACATAAGGGAACGTCAGTAGCGAGATGATCCATGCCACGGCCCCCTGAGAGGTGCGACTAGACATCAGCGCCATAATGGCTGAAACGATACCAAGCAGATGTATCAGTAAGATGCTGGTCCCTAGCAACCAGGAGGTCATAGCCACGTCCTTATAAAGCCCTTACAAAGAACAAGGCCTCGCCGTCAGCGAGGCCCCTTATGCGTCTAAAGCCTAATCAACCTTACCACTCCATTACGCCGATTGGGCAATAATCTCTTTCCACTTCGCAGGCCCGGTTTGATGTACCGATGTGCCTAGGCTATCAACGGCTACGGTCACCGGCATATCTTCAACCTCAAATTCGTAGATTGCCTCCATGCCTAAGTCTTCGAAGCCCACTACCCGCGATTTCTTAATCGCTTGAGCGACCAGATAAGCCGACCCACCGACCGCCATTAAGTACACTGCTTCATTGTCACGGATAGCATCAATGGCGGCTTGGCCACGCTCTGCTTTGCCGACCATACCTAACAGGCCAGTCTCTTCCAGCATGGTGCGGGTGAATTTATCCATCCGTGTGGCGGTGGTTGGACCTGCGGGGCCAACGACTTCGTCACCAATGGGGTCAACCGGGCCCACGTAGTAGATAAAGCGACCTTTCATATCCACCGGCAGTGGCTCGCCTTTGGCCAGCATATCGACCATGCGCTTATGAGCAGCATCGCGGCCAGTGAGCAGCTTACCGTTCAATAGTAGCGTATCACCAGGCTGCCAGGTTTTAACCTCTTCAGGTGTCACCGTATCAAGGTTGACACGTTTGACGTTTTCACCCGCCTCGCGAGTGATTTCCGGCCAATCCTCAAGCTTCGGCGCTTCAAGTACCGCGGGGCCAGAACCGTCCAGGGTAAAGTGGGCATGACGGGTCGCCGCGCAGTTGGGAATAATTGCTACGGGCTTGTTGGCCGCATGGGTTGGATAGTCTTTGACTTTAATATCCAGCACGGTGGTTAAGCCGCCTAATCCCTGGGCACCGATACCGCTCTTATTGACCTTGTCAAACAGCTCTAAACGCAGCTCTTCGGCACGGTTGCTGGGGCCACGGGCCTGTAGATCCTGAATATTGATAGGATCGAGTAGCGCTTCTTTGGCAATCAGCATGGCCTTTTCGGCGGTGCCGCCGATGCCAATCCCCAGCATCCCGGGTGGACACCAGCCAGCGCCCATCTTCGGAAGCTGCTCCATCACCCAATCAACCACACTGTCGGAGGGATTCAGCATGGCGAACTTGGATTTTGCTTCGCTACCACCGCCCTTCGCCGCTACGTGAATATCGACCGTATCGCCGGGCACAATCGAGTGGTGAATAATCGCCGGGGTGTTGTCTTTGGTATTGGCACGCTTGCCGTCGGGATCCGCCAGCACCGAGGCGCGCAGGATATTATCGGGGAGCAAATAAGCGCGACGAACACCTTCGTTAATCATGTCGTCCAGGCTCATGTCCGCTTCCCAGGTAACGTTCATGCCCACGTGAACGAATACGGTGACGATGCCAGTGTCCTGACAGATTGGACGGTGCCCGGTGGCGCACATGCGTGAGTTAATCAAAATCTGTGCGATGGCGTCTTTGGCGGCAGGGTTCTCTTCGCGCTCATAGGCGGCGGCCATGGCGTCGATGAAATCTTTAGGATGGTAGTAAGAGATGTACTGCAGAGCATCGGCAACGCTTTGAATAACGTCGTCCTGGCGAATCACGGTCATGGACTAATAGCTCCTAGGTTATCGTCTAGTCAGCGGCTTCCCCTCCGCGCCCGCGGAGGTGCCGTCTTAGCGTGCTACCAGTATACCGTATTGGCACTTACGCAGCAGCAATCCCTGGCACCTATCTGACTACTATGGTTAGGGCTTTAGTCGATGGTATCTCTTAAGCAAGATAACGGTATAACCCTACTCACGCCGACTGACAATATGGGCATAAATAGAGCCTTCGCGACCCAACCATTGTACGCTCAATCACCGTTCCACAGCGGTGGCATTCAAGCCCTGCCCGCTCGAAAACCGCAAAACGCCACTGCCTGCGCGGCTCACCCGCTGCTTTGGCCTGAACAATCCAGGCCTCACGATTAGTAACGCCTGCGGCTTGGTATGCTTGCCGGGTAACATCAATGATGCAGTCAGCCAGAGTTTGCTGCTGTTCTGGGGTTAAATCCACCGGTCGAGCGCTTGGCGGAAGCTGGGAGAAAAAAAGGATTTCAGAGCGCAAATAGTTGCCCATCCCGGCGACCAACCCCTGATCGAGCAGCAGTGCCCCCAGGCTGCGTTTATGAAACTGCTTTAAATTCAGCCGCTGCTGCACATCGGAGGGAGCCACGTCTTGACTCAACAAATCAGGGCCCAGGCGGGCTAAGAAAGGATGCTCGGTGAGAGTTTCTGCGTGCCAGAGGGAAATATCGGAGGCGCTATAGAGGCTGGCGCAGTGCCCTTCTGCGCTCAATCGAACCCGCAGCGCTCGCTTGGTATTAGGCGGCTTATCCTCGCTATGCAGCTTCCAAACACCATAAAGTTGGTTGTGGGAATAAAGCACGCGCTGATCGGCAAACCGGACCAGCATTGCTTTACCCCAGGTATCTACTCGGGCAACCCGAACACCAATAAATGAGGCTGCCTGCTCGGCAAGTTCTGGAAAAGCGAACCAGGCATCGTCGATCACCCGTCCACCTATCTGCTGCTCAATACGATCCGCCGCGCGGCGAATTTCTGGGCCTTCTGGCATACCGCTAGCCCAGCGCCAGCTGTTTGTCTTTCATTTGATGGAGCTGGTCGCGAAGCCGGGCCGCCTCTTCGAACTCCAGATTTTGTGCTGCCTCAAACATGGCGTCTTCGAGCTTACTGATAGCGCCCAGCAGATCTTGCTTGCTCATCGTGGTGACATCATACTCGGCGGCGCTTTCCGCCACCTTGCGCTCATTGCCACGGCGGCGACTGCTCTTTTTGCCTGGTGCCTGGGCGGCTTCAAGGATATCGGCCACTGAGCGGGTAACCGTTGTTGGCGTAATACCGTGTTCTTCATTATGAGCAGTCTGCTTGGCGCGACGACGCTCGGTTTCATCAATCGCCTTGCGCATCGAGTCAGTAATCCGATCACCGTAAAGAATCGCCTTGCCGTGGGCGTTACGGGCAGCACGGCCAATAGTCTGTATCAGCGAGCGCTCGGCACGCAGAAAGCCCTCTTTATCGGCGTCGAGAATTGCCACCAACGATACTTCGGGAATATCCAGGCCTTCACGTAGCAGGTTGATGCCCACTAACACATCAAACTTGCCCAGGCGTAAGTCACGAATAATCTCAACCCGCTCGACGGTGTCGATATCCGAATGTAAATAGCGCACTCGAATGCCGTGCTCGTCAAAATACTCGGTCAGGTCTTCCGCCATACGCTTGGTTAGCGTGGTCACCAGCACCCGCTCACCTACTGCAGTGCGCAGTCCAATTTCCGATAGCAGATCGTCTACTTGGGTACTGGCCGGACGCACTTCAATTTCAGGATCCAGCAGCCCGGTGGGACGCACCACCTGCTCAACGGTCTGGCTAGCGTGTTCGCCCTCATAGCGGCCTGGAGTGGCGGAAACAAAGATGGTTTGTGGTGAAATGGCCTCCCACTCTTCAAACTTCATGGGCCGGTTATCCAACGCCGAAGGCAACCGGAAACCATACTCGACTAGGGTCTCTTTACGCGAACGGTCGCCTTTGTACATACCACCTACCTGGGGCACGCTGACGTGGGACTCGTCGATAAATAGCAGTGCGTCATCGGGCAGGTAATCAAAGAAAGTAGGCGGTGGCTCGCCGGGGGCACGCCCAGAGAGGTAGCGGGAGTAGTTTTCGATACCGTTGCAGTAACCCAGCTCCAGCATCATCTCAATATCGTAAAGTGTGCGCTGCTCAAGACGCTGTGCTTCTACCAGCCGTTCATGCTTACGCATCCACTCCAGTCGCTCTTTGAGCTCCTCTTTAATGGCATCAATGGCGCCCAGAATCGTTTCCCGGGGGGTGACGTAGTGCGATTTTGGATAGATAGTCATCCTTGGCACCTCCCCGCGGACAGCGCCAGTGAGCGGATCAAACAGTCGGATAGTGTCGATTTCGCTGTCAAACAGCTCTACCCGCACCGCCTCCTCGTCAGAGTCGGCAGGAAAGATATCGATCACATCGCCGCGCACCCGGTAAGTACCGCGGCGGAAATCCATATCATTACGAGTGTACTGAAGCTCTGCCAAGCGCCGCAGGAAAGCGCGCTGGTCAATCAACTCGCCGCGAGTGAAGTGCAGACGCATCTTTAAGTATTGGTCGGGGTCACCCAAGCCGTAAATCGCTGACACTGATACCACAATCAGCGCATCGCGCCTTTCTAGCAGTGCCTTGGTGGCCGAAAGCCGCATCTGCTCGATATGGTCGTTTATCGAGGCATCTTTCTCGATAAAGGTATCCGAGGAAGGCACATAGGCTTCCGGCTGGTAGTAGTCGTAGTAGGAGACGAAATACTCTACGGCGTTATCCGGGAAAAACGCCTTGAATTCGCCATACAACTGGGCAGCCAGGGTCTTGTTCGGCGCCATCACGATGGTCGGGCGCTGCTGTTGTTCCACCACATTGGCCATGGTGAAGGTTTTGCCCGACCCGGTCACGCCAAGCAGCGTTTGGTGAGCAAGCCCAGATTCCAGGCCACTAATCAGCCCTTTAATAGCAGCAGGCTGGTCGCCAGCGGGCTGAAATTTTGACTGCAATCGAAAGGCTTTGCTCATCGGTGCTCCTATAAAAGATATAATTTAAACTAACCGGGTGGCGATCTCGACCGTAGACTGGGTCATCAGGCGTTGAATCGGGCAGCGGTGGCTAATATCTTCCAGCCGGGCGCGCTGTTCGGGGTCTTCAATACCGTGCAGTGTTAATGCCACGTCTAGCTTGTAGATGCCCTTTTTTTCCTGACTATCGTCCCGCTGCACGGTGACGGTAATACCCTCAAGCGGCCACTCTTTACGCTTGGCGTACATCTGCACGGTAACCGCCTTGCAGGTACCCAGAGCAATATCGAAATAGTCGTGGGGATCAGGGGCACTGCCCTCGCCACCTACTATCGGTGGCACATCGGCATATAGATCTTCCAAGCCATTGACTTCAACTCGCTGCCTAAAGACATGGTTGCGTTCACTGATCACGGTAATGGGAGGGTGCATTAGGATACCTTTACGCCTAGCTTGAGTTTTTCAATGGCATTAATCAGCGTCTCGCGTTTTGCCCGACCGTCCACATCGGCACCATGGCGCCCCACTTCGGCACTATCAACGCCATCAAGCATCATGAGCGCCGTGGTGATTTTGTTCACCTGATCGACCGATTTAACACCCTGGAATGTCAACGACTGCTGTGCCATAGCGTTTCCCTACCTGTTGCCCTGTGCAAAACTGATACAAGAGAAAGAGTCTAGCACGCTAATGGTGCCTTGCAATCAGTGACGACTGCCCACACCTAATAGCATTCAAGGCACTTTTACTTTTACGTACTGAATGCATCACTATCGAACGCTTTCCCACTTTTGCAGGAGTTTTTATGGCGACCGTTACCGCTAGCACCCCCGCCCTTGGCAGCGTCCGCCTTAACCACTTAGCCGCGCTGGATGTGAAGGGGGCGGATGCAGAAAAGTTCCTACAGGGCCAGACCAGCGCCCAAGTCAGCTTGGCCGACGGGCACTTTGCGCCGCTCACCTGTTTCTGCACGCCTAAGGGCCGCATGCTGGCCAACGCCCAGCTAATGCGCTTGGGCGAAGAGCATTATCGGCTACTGCTCAGTAATACCCTATTGGATAGCCTAGAGAGTCATCTTAAAAAATTCGCCGCTTTTTACCGTGCTGAACTAACCAGCCAACGCGACCTAGTATTCATTGGTGCCAGCGATGAGGCCCAATCGCTTGCGAATCAGCTGGGCCTGACGCTAGCTGATCAAGTAGGCACCCATACCAGCAACGATCAGGCCTGCGCAATCCGCTACCCTGGTGAGACACCGCGCTGGCTATTGTGTTTCGCAAACGACAGCAAGGTCGATTTAGCGTCGGCTCAGGATGACCAAGCGGGCCGTAACGCTTGGCAGCTTGAGGATATTCGTAGCGGTTTGGCGTGGCTAACCGATACCCAACAGGATCACTTCCTGCCCCAAATGCTGAACTGGGAAGCGCTGGGCGGCATTAGCTTTAAAAAAGGCTGTTACACCGGCCAGGAAGTCGTCGCCCGAGCACACTTCCGTGGTCAGGTGAAAAAGCGCTTGATGCGTATTAGCTTAGAAGCCGACTCACTGCCCGCAGCAGGTGCTAGCGTGGTTAATAGTGACGATAAAGCGGTAGGTGAAGTGGTGGTCAGTGCGTTTAATCATCAAGGCGGCGTCGAATTACTGGCAGTCATGAGCACCAAAGTCGCCGAAGAAACTATGCAACTTTATTTAGATGGGGTGCCAGCTACCCTTCTCCCATTGCCCTATGCAATTGAGCGCGTTGACCCGGAACAGCTAGCGGTTAGCCTTAACGGCTAGGCTTTCTCTAGGGCTAGGCGTTTCTTGCTAGGTTATTTAGGTTGAAGGCAAGCCAAACAGCGTCGCGGCGGTATTACTGCTCTGAGCTGCGACCTGCTCCTCTGTTTGCCCGCGCAGTGCGGCAACAACGCTGCATACCTCAGCCACTCGACATGGCTCATTACGCATGCCCTGATAGCCGCTAAGCGGCATATCGGGGCTGTCGGTTTCCAGCACAAAGGCACCATCAGGTAGCGCCGCAACGGTTCGACGTAAGCGCTTGGCGCGCTCGTAGGTGACTACGCCACCCAATCCCAGCTTGAAACCCAAGTCGAGAAACTTGTTAGCTTGCTCAATGGAACCTGAGAAGGCGTGAATCAACCCCGCTTTGGGAAGCGCAAGCTGGCGAAGGCGCTTCGCGACCTTGTCATTGGCGTGGACGCAGTGAATCACCACTGGGAGTGCATGCTGTTTGGCCAATCTTAGCTGGACATCAAAGTAGTACCACTGAGCTTCAAGGGTATCGGTAAAACGACCATCAATACCGCACTCACCCACGGCAACCACTTCAGGATGCTCGCCAAGCAGAGAATCAAGCGCGTTAATATCCTCGGTTTGATGCTCATCGACAAAGTAAGGGTGTAACCCCAGGCATACCGCGGTATCCGATCGTGCGCCAAGCGCCAGCACCTGCTGCCAGCGGGTACGGGTAGTGCCCGGCACCACCAAGTGCGCCACACCCACTGCCTTGGCACTCTCAAACACCTCCGCTCGATCCTTATCAAACTGGGTAAAATCGAGATGACAGTGGGCATCAACCAGCATGGGACTACCTATACATGTTAGTGCTCACGGGTCGGCTGGAAGCGAATATCCGGCCAACGCTCCTGAGTCATCTGCAGGTTCACCCGGGTAGGCGCAATGTAGGTGAGATAACCACCACCATCGATCGCCAGGTTGGCACTGGCCTTGCGCTTGAACTCTTCCAGCTTTTTGGCATCTTCACAGTAGACCCAGCGAGCTGTCTGGACATTGACACCTTCATAGAGGCAGTCGACCTTGTACTCCTCCTTGAGACGGTGGGCGACCACATCGAACTGCAGGGTACCTACGGCGCCGAGAATCAGGTCGTTGTTGTCCATGGGCATAAAGACCTGGGTAGCGCCCTCTTCGGAGAGCTGCTGCAAGCCTTTTTGTAGCGCCTTCATTTTCAGCGGGTCTTTCAGCCGCACACGCTTAAAGAGTTCAGGCGCAAAGTGGGGTATGCCGGTAAAGCGCATATCTTCGCCCACGGTAAAGGTATCGCCGATCTGAATCGTGCCGTGATTATGCAGGCCAATAATATCGCCGGGCCAAGCCTCTTCTACCTGGGAGCGGTCGGAGGCCATAAAGGTCAAGGCGTCGGCAATCTTAACGTCCTTGCCGATACGCACATGGCGCATCTTCATGTTCTTTTCGTACTTACCCGAGCAGACGCGCAAAAAAGCGATGCGGTCGCGGTGATTGGGATCCATATTGGCCTGGATTTTAAACACGAAGCCGGTGAAGCGCTCATCATCAGATGTGACTACCCGCGTATCGGTTTCGTGGGCCTGGGGCGGCGGCGCGTACTCGACAAAACCGTCAAGCATTTCACGCACACCAAAGTTACCCATGGCGGTACCGAAATAGACCGGTGAAAGCTCACCCCTCCGGTAAGCATCCAGATCAAACTCATGGGAGGCACCGCGCACCAGCTCGACTTCCATGCGCAGCTCTTCGGCCTGCTCTTCTCCAAGCACAGCATCCACTTCGGGATTATCCAAACCCTCAATGCGCTTATCCTCGGGAATGCGGCTACCCTGCCCCTGGGTATAAAGATGAATCACGTCGTTATAAAGGTGATAAACGCCCTTAAAGTGGCGACCCATGCCAATCGGCCAGGTCATCGGCGCACACTGGATATTCAGTACCGTTTCAACTTCATCCATCACCTCAATGGGATCACGGATATCGCGATCCATTTTGTTGATGAAAGTGAGGATCGGCGTGGTGCGCAGACGACACACTTCCATCAATTTAATGGTGCGATCCTCAACACCTTTGGCGCCGTCGATCACCATCAAGGCAGAGTCAACCGCCGTAAGCGTACGGTAGGTATCTTCAGAGAAGTCTTCGTGACCCGGTGTATCCAGCAGATTGACGATGCGGCCGCCGTAGGGGAACTGCATCACCGAGGTCGTTACCGAGATCCCCCGCTCCTGCTCCATCTTCATCCAGTCTGACGTTGCATGGCGATCGTTACGCTTGCTCTTCACCGAGCCGGCTAACTGGATGGCATTCCCAAATAGCAGCATTTTTTCGGTAATGGTGGTTTTACCGGCGTCGGGGTGCGAAATAATAGCGAATGTCCTGCGAAGCTCGGCTTCACGGGCTAATTGAGTCTCTTTCATTGTGCCTCTTCAAATATAGGGTCTCATTCGCAGCACTCACTCAGCAGCTTTCGCTAACTGGCCACCGCGCGTTGAGCCATGTCCATTGCGACAATTGTAACGCTTGGAGGCGGCTTTTGTCGCGGGTGGCGTCAAATGTGACGCTCTTGAAAAAGGCCAAAAAAAACGCTGAACAAGTCAGCGTTTTAATCTTACAAAGTGGCACAAGGCCGATGTTAACCACCACCAAAGCCGGGGGCTAGGCGAAGGTATTTACCTGCGTACCTAGGGTGCCCTCTTTAGCTAAATCTGGTTGCGCGCCAGTATCGGCAGAGGCCATTATTTCAGTTACTTGATCAGCTTGCGTATCCAAAGCTTCTTTGAAAACCTGCATTTGAGCCTGTTCGGCGGTTTGCGCCTGATTCATATACAGCGATGCACTGACTGAACTGCTGATGCCTACATCCATATATCCACCTCATGGTGTGCAAATGTACTTATAAACTAGCAAAGCATTAGATCACGCGCAAAGATACCGTCTCTATTACTGGTGCTAGCGTCTATTACTATCGGCCTAACTCGCCTGATCATTAATAAATAAAGCGCTAGTTAGAACCTATCAGCACGAAATGGTGCCATATCGATGGCCGTGGGCTGCCCCTCCATCATATCCGCCATTAGATGACCAGTGGCGGGCCCCAGAGTGAACCCCTGATGGCCATGGCCAAAGGCAAGCCACAACCCTGGATGCCTTGGCGCAGGCCCAATCACTGGCTTCATATCGGGCAAACAGGGGCGCGCGCCTTTCCAAGGGGCGTCATCGCGTCGCTCGCCCAAGGGGAACACGCTGCGTGCCACTTTCTCGGCGGCGCCCAGTTGATTGACATCAGCAGGCGCATCCAAGCGATCCAGCTCAGCGCCGGTAGTCAAGCGAACCCCTGCGTTCATCGGCGCCAGCAGGTAGCCCACCTCGGCATCCATAACCCAGAAATTTAGCTTGGCTGGCGCTTGAGGCGCGTAGTGCATGTGGTAGCCACGTTTTACAAAGGTAGGAAAGTGGTAGCCCAATTCTTTTAGCCAGCTTCCCGCCCAGGGCCCTAGCGCCACGACGACGTCATCTACTTCTAACGCTTCAGCAGCGGTATTGACCTGCCAGCGATCACCCATTTGCTGAACCGACTTGATATCCGACTGCAAAATACGCCCGCCATCATTACTAAACGCTTGGGCGTAAGCCGCGACCAATCCACCTGGATCAGCAACCGTCCAGGGATCAAGCCAGTGAATTGCGCCGATAATGGTGTCACTCAAAGAGGGCTCTTTCTGCGCAAGAGCCGCCTTATCCAGTTGCTCAAACTGCACGCCATAAAGGCGCCGTGCTTCTTCGGCCTCGGTTATCCGCGCAGCAAGTTTTTCAGGCGTGCGATATAGCTCAAGCCACCCCTGCCTGCGCACCAAGTGATCAGCGCCTGCGGCTTCAATCATCGGGCCGTGGGTTTTTAGCGAAAGCTGAATCAGTGAGGCGTATTCCGGCACGATTTTCTGGTAAGTCTTCGGCGCTGAGTTCATCCAGTAGCGCAATAGCGGGGAGGCGGCGTTGACCATACCCGCGGGGCGGTAACGAATATCTACCCGACGGTTAGGTAAAACGCTGAGGAGCGTTTTAACGTCGCGGGGAAAAGGGTAAGGCCTTACCGCTTCCCGCTGAATGATACCCGCATTGCCAAACGAGGTTTCGCGGCCAGGCTGAAGGCGATCTACCAGGGTCACCTCATGCCCACGCTGGCGCAGATGCCAGGCAATGCTGACACCGACCATGCCTGCTCCCAAAACTACCGTTTGACGCGCCATCTTGATGCACTCCCTTTTCAGCGTTTATGAACCACAATTGAAGATCTATAACTAATTGAAAAATATCACCAATCAATGCGCATTAACACAGTAGAAAACGCTATTTTATTTCTAAAAATCAGTAATTAATGCTGCCATTAGCGTTAAAAAGGATGACTTCACTATTAGCGGCATAACAATTGCTTAGTTTCTATTAGGAAACCTGAATAGCAGTCAGTTAGCACCGGTGCAACGGTTCCCCCTCCTTCCGCTTAAAACAAACAAAGCACCAAAAAGAAGCGCACTTGCACCAAAAGATACTAAGGAAAACACCATGCCTACCACGCTAAATTTGGACAGCTCGTTGCTCGATATGCTCTGGGTGCTCTGGGCCGCTGCTCTGGTATTTGTGATGCAAGCTGGCTTTCTCTGCCTGGAAGCGGGCACTACGCGCACCAAGAATGCTATCAACGTCGCTATGAAAAACGTAGCGGACTTTGCCATTGCCGTCAGTATTTTTTGGTTAGTCGGTTTTGGTCTCATGTTTGGCGACTCTCACCACGGCTTAATCGGCACAACGCTGTTTGGTTGGCAATTAGAAGCCTCCAGCCACTGGGTGATTACCGTTTTTATTTTCCAAGCAATGTTCTGCGCCACCGCCGCTACCATTGTGTCGGGCGCAGTGGCAGAACGTATGCCCTTTTTAGCCTATACCTGGACGGCCCTCTGGATAGCCTTGGTTATCTATCCGGTTTTTGGGCATTGGGCATGGGGCGGGCTTTTGGATGGCGCGGAAGGCTGGTTAGGGGCGCTAGGGTTTGTCGACTTTGCGGGCTCCACGGTCGTACATAGCGTAGGCGGTTGGGGTCGCCCTGGCAGCGGTACTGTGTATTGGGCCACGCAGCGGACGCTTCAGCCACGGTAAACCACCTACTGCCTTCCCTTCAGGCAACTTACCCCTCGCCATGTTAGGCGCACTGTTTATGATCTTAGGCTGGTTTGGCTTTAACGGCGGTAGCACCCTGGCCGTTACCGAGCAAATACCCAGCATAATAGCCAATACTGTTTTGGGCGCCGTCGGCGGCATCCTTTCGGGCATGCTGATGGGGCTACGCACTCGGCGCTACGCCGACGTTATGTATGCGATTAATGGCGCCATTGCGGGCTTGGTCGCCGTCACCGCCAGCGCTCATGTGATCTCCTTATCGGCGGCATTTGGGCTGGGTGCGGTTAGTGGCGTACTGATGGTACTGACCAGCGAATGGCTGATAAGCAAACATATTGATGATGCAGTCAGCGCCATACCCTCGCACCTCGTCGCGGGCGTATGGGGTACGCTAGCACTGCCCTGGGTCGCTGACTTAACACTGATGGATAGTGGCTTGTCGCGATCCGCTCAGTTTGGCGTTCAGTTGATCGGTGTTGTGGTGTGCGGCGTTTGGAGCTTTGGCAGCGCCTGGCTACTGTTCCGCATTACCCGGCGCTTCCTGCCCATACGCGTCTCACCTGAAGCAGAAAAGATGGGCCTCAATCTCGCCGAGCATGGCGCCAAAAATGAGTTGAACCAACTGCTTGAGCATATGCGCCAGCATGAACAGCAGGGTGATATGCGCCAGCGAATTGACGCCGACCCGTTTACCGAAGTGGGCGAAATAGCGGCGAGCTATAATCGCGTAACCGCTGCCCTTGAAAGCGCCGTTGGACATACCCGCGTGATGCTTCGCAATCTCCGCGATGGCGTGATTACCTGGCAGGCAGACGGCACCCTGACCAGCCTTAACCCTGGAGCGGAGCAACTCTTCGAGGTCGACGCCAAACAGATTATTGGCCAACCTGTCTCGCAGCTATTGCCAACCCGCTCCCTCAGCCCCGGAGCACGCCATGAAATTAAACGCCGCTGCGCAGATATGCAGGTGCGCCACCTGGAAATACAAGTCAGCGAAGGAGCCAGCGGTTCCGCGTCAGAGCGCTCAGGGATGGTGCGCGATATTACCGAGCGCAAACAGCTGCAGGAGCAGTTAAACCGCGAACGCGACCTTGCCCGTACTACCCTGGCATCGATCGGTGATGGCGTTATTACCTGCGACGCTAGTGGCAACGTAACGTTTATCAATGCGGAAGCTAAGCGCTTGACCGGATGGACACTCGAAGAGGCCATGGATAAACCCATTTACGTGGTGTATCAACTACTCGATGAAGCCAGTGGCCAACCGCTAAACAACCCGGCCCGGCAAGTGCTCACTCAACTAACTCCGGTGCACTCCACCGAGCACTGCCTACTGGTCAGTCGTGATCACTCGCATACCCCCATCCAACACAGCGCTTCACCAATACGTTCGCGCAGCGGCATTACCTTAGGTGCAGTGGTCGTTTTTCAGGATGTTAGCCTCACTCGCCAGTTGACCGAACAGCTGAGCTATCAGGTCAGCCATGACAACCTGACCGACCTGCTCAACCGCCGCGCCTTCGAATCAGCACTGACTGCGCTACTTAATCGCGACGATGGCCACCATGTGCTGTGTTACCTGGATCTCGATCAGTTCAAAATCGTCAATGACACCTGCGGCCATCTCGCTGGAGATGAGCTGCTGCGCCAATTGGCGTTAAAATTTAAAGACCATGTGCGCAGCAGCGATATCGCCGCCCGCCTGGGTGGCGATGAATTCGCTTTGTTGCTACCCGATTGCGGTATAGAGCGAGCATTGACGATTGCGGAAGCGTTACGCTGCGATATTGAGCAGTATCGTTTTTCTTGGCAGGGCCATACCTTTGGTATCGGCGTAAGCATTGGTTTGGTTGAACTCAACGCCGCTCAGCCCATGCAGTTGAGCCAGGCTCTCCACGCCTCTGACGCTGCGTGCTACGCCGCGAAAGAGGCAGGCCGCAATCGCATCCACTGCTATCAGCCTGACGATCATGCATTACTGGAGAAACACGGCGAACTGCAGTGGGTACAACGCTTGCAAAATGGCTTGGATAACGACACCTTCCGTCTTTTCGCCCAACCCATTGCAGCCATTTGCGCCACTGGCCCTGGCTACCGGGAAATTCTGCTGCGACTTGAAGAGCATGGAGAGATCATCGCGCCAGGTAGCTTTCTACCCGCTGCCGAGCGTTATCACTTTATGGAGCGCATTGACCGCTGGGTGATTCGTAACACCCTAGCCTGGCTAGGGGATCAAAACCGCCATGCGACGCTGCCACCTCACAGCTTATGGGGGATCAATCTTTCAGGTGCGTCGCTTTCCGATGCGGATTTTTGTCACGACCTTATTACTCAGGTCGCCATGGCAGGCCTGCCCCACGGCACGCTCTGCTTTGAAATTACCGAAAGCACCGCCATTGCCCAACTCTCAAGCGTGAGTGAAATAATTGTCACCCTTAAAGAGTACGGCTGTCGCTTTGCACTGGATGACTTTGGTACCGGCCTCTCCTCTTTTAGTTATTTGAAGCAGTTGCCCGTCGATTATTTGAAAATTGACGGTAATTTTATCCGCAATGTGCATCAGGATCCGATTGATCGGGCGATGGTTGAGGCGATTCATGCCGTCGGCAAGGCGTTAGGAATTGAAACCATTGCTGAATTTGTGGAAACCCAGGCAACGCTGGATATTTTGCACCACATGGGAATCAACTACGCGCAGGGGTATTTGCTGGGCAGGCCTGAGCCGCTCACCCATATGGCGGGTAACCGCATTAAGGTGATGCCGCGCTAGCTACAATAAAGGGGGAGTCTAAAAGCCAGAAACACAAAAACCCCAGTTAAGGGCATACTCTCTAAAAGAAGGGGTAAACTAAAAGGAAATTAAAAATAGCAGAAGCGATATATGCTGGGGTAATGGGGTGGATGATGGGACTTGAACCCACGACCACCGGAGTCACAATCCGGGGCTCTACCACTGAGCTACACCCACCACAACCTAAAACTGGAAACGCAAATATTGTCACTGGGGTGGATGATGGGATTTGAACCCACGACCACCGGAGTCACAATCCGGGGCTCTACCCCTGAGCTACACCCACCAAAGACAATCTTACGTAGAACAAATAGCATGCGCTTGAAGATATGATTCTGACAGGTTGTTACCACTGAATTAGGTGGCACGCCCAGCAGGAATCGAACCCGCAACCTACGGCTTAGAAGGCCGTTGCTCTATCCGGTTGAGCTATGGGCGCACATATAGTATTCATATAATACGAATACCGATGAGCACTAGACCACAACTGCAGCTTGGAAAAGCAAACTACTACCTTTCATGCTAAGTGATTGGTCGGGATGGAGGGATTCGAACCCCCGACATCCTGCTCCCAAAGCAGGCGCGCTACCAGACTGCGCTACATCCCGATTTTTATCACCTTAGACGCTACCGTGCTGCCCGTCTCAAGCGAGGCATATATTACTATTTTTAATTTTAAAGTCAACCATTAAAGTGATTGTTCGTGAAGGCGCTTTGCCTGGATGCTCCAGCGTGCGAAAATTACCGCCTTTAAAGCGCTGTGGCTTGAGCGCTTTAATGCCTAGGCTATTTTTAACATTCACAGGGACTCCATTACATGACCGCCCAACTAATCGATGGCAAAGCCATCGCTGCTACTGTCCGCCAACAGGTTGCCGAAAAGATCGCTGCACGCCGTCAAACCGGCGGACGGGCACCGGGACTAGCCGTGGTTGTGGTCGGGGACGATCCCGCCTCTCATGTGTATGTCAGCAATAAGCACCGCGCCTGCGAACAAGCTGGCATTCTCTCCTTTCAGCATGCCCTACCCGCTACAACCTCACAGCATGAACTGGAAGCCCTGGTTGATCAGCTCAACAGCGACCCGACCGTTGATGGCATCTTGGTTCAACTGCCACTGCCCAAGCATCTCGATGCCGAGCCCATTTTAGAGCGTATTCTGCCTGGCAAAGACGTCGATGGGTTTCACCCCTACAACATTGGCCGCTTAGCGCAGCGTATGCCCGCCCTACGCCCCTGCACGCCGAAAGGAATCATGACCCTACTGGCACAGAGCGATATTGCGCTACGCGGCTTAGATGCCACCGTTGTGGGCGCCTCTAACATTGTAGGCCGCCCTATGGCGCTGGAACTGATGCTGGCAGGCTGTACCACCACCGTATGTCACCGTTTTACCCGCAACCTTGAAGATCACGTAAGCCGCGCCGACATCCTGGTCGTGGCCGTCGGCAAGCCGGGTATCGTGAAAGGCGAATGGATTAAGCCGGGCGCTATCGTGATCGACGTAGGCATCAATCGTCAGGAGGATGGCACGTTAAAAGGCGATCTTGATTTTGCCACCGCCGCCGAACGCGCCAGCTTTATCACCCCCGTACCTGGCGGCGTGGGGCCGATGACCGTAGCTACTCTGCTGGAAAATACCCTTGAAGCCGCCGAGAAGCACGATTTAGCTCCCCTAGAGCACGCCTGAGTTAAACAACACCACTTTTAATGTAGGAGCATGGCGCAGTGAAGCGTATTGGTATTATTGGCGCAATGGCGCAGGAAGTGAGCACCTTGGTGAGTCAGTTGGACAATCCCCAACGCTACGAGCACGCGGGTTTTGTCTTCCATACCGGCACGCGTTACGGCCTTGAGGTCATTGTGCTGCAGTCAGGGATTGGTAAGGTCAATGCCGCAGTAGGCACGGCTATTTTATTAGAGCGCCATCAGCCCGATGCCATTATCAATACCGGTTCCGCCGGTGGCTTTGCCGCCGATTTAGCCATTGGCGATGTAATCATTTCAGACGAAGTACGCCATCACGACGTCGACGCCGTGGTATTTGGCTACGAGATAGGCCAAGTGCCAGGGATGCCCGCCGCCTACTTGGCCGACAAATCGCTGCGAGAGGTGGCGCGTAATGCCATCGCCTCGTTAGGTGAAGTCCAGGTACGCGAAGGCTTGATCGCCACCGGTGACGCCTTTATGGCTGACCCTGCAAGGGTAGACGCTACCCGTGCCCAGTTCCCTAGCATGCTTGCGGTAGAGATGGAGGGCGCAGCCATTGCTCAAACGTGCCACCTCTACCAGTGCCCCTTCGTGGTGATCCGCGCGCTCTCTGACATTCCTGGCAGTGGCGACAACCACCTCTCCTTCGATGAATTTCTGGAAGTGGCCGCCGACCACTCATCGCGCATGGTTGACCAAATGCTTAAGCAACTTGGCAACGTCTAACAGGGCTTACTAAGCGCTTGGAGCCGTCGACCGTTAAAGCGTCGACGGCGCTTGTTAAGACCTGGCTTGTTAAGACCTAACCGCCCAGTTAAGCGTCTCCCCCGCCAGCAATGGAATAATGTTCTCTCCCTGAGCGTAAGGATAACTCTCCGGCAGTGTCCAACCCCGTCGCTCTAGCGTAATGGTGTCTGCGTTAGCCGATAACCCATAAAAACGCGGCCCATTCAGGCTGGCGAAGGCTTCCAACTTATCCAGGGCACCCATTTCATCGAAGGCGGTGGCGTAAAGCTCAATGGCCACGGGGGCAGTATAGGCACCGGCACAGCCGCAGCTTGACTCTTTAGCCCCCTGGGAGTGGGGCGCGCTATCGGTGCCCAAAAAGAACTTATGGCTACCGCTGGTGGCTGCTTTAAGCAGCGCCTGGCGATGCTGCTCACGCTTTAGAATGGGCAGGCAGTAGTAGTGAGGACGAATCCCACCCACCAGCATCTTATTGCGGTTAAACAGCAGGTGATGCGCAGTAATGGTGGCGGCCACATTATCCGGTGCCTGGGCAACAAACTCTGCGGCTTGCTGGGTGGTGATATGCTCACACACTACTCTCAGCGCCGGATGGCGTTCCAGCAGCGGTTTTAGCACTGTTTCAATAAACACCGCTTCGCGATCAAAAATATCGATCTCAGCATGGGTGACTTCACCGTGCACCAAAAGTGGCATGCCAACCTTAGCCATCATTTCGATAGTGGCGTCACAGTGGGCCAAATCGGTCACCCCTGAATCGGAGTTAGTCGTGGCACCCGCCGGGTAAAGCTTCACCGCTTTGACAATGCCACTTTGTGCCGCGCGCTCGATCTCTTCCGGTGGAGTTGTATCGGTGAGATAGAGCACCATTAAGGGCTCGAAGGTACTGCCCGCTGGCAAGGCAGCAAGAATACGCTGACGATACTCAAGCGCCTGAGCCGTAGTCGTAACCGGCGGGGTGAGATTGGGCATAATGATCGCCCGCCCCATCTGCGCTGCGGTATGGCCTACCACCGCGTTGAGCGCCTCATCGTCGCGCAAGTGAAGGTGCCAGTCATCGGGGCGGGTCAGTGTTACAGTGTCCACGGCATGTCCTGTAGTGGTGTTAAGTCGGGTAAAATACGCCATGTACAGTATACGCAATTGCGCGATGGGATAAATCCGCTCCTCAAGTGCCCACACCCCAGCCCAAGTATCGTATTATGGCGGCGCTGTTTTAGAGACACAGCTCTTTCAAGATCCAGATCTAACGGTTAGTTTTTGCAGTCGTTTATAAAAGTTAGTTTTTGACGCTAAGGATTCGGTTGTTTATGCAGAACGTGCGCCGCTATGCGGATATTATTGCCAGCCTGGAAGGATTGATGTGGCTAAGCCTCGCTTGGTCGATTTCGCTCTCCGTTCATATCGGCAGCACAGAACCCACTCTTGCTAGCTTATTGGTGATTGGTGCTCTAGTGGTTTTCTGCTGGGCTCATCGGCCACTGCGTTACCTGTTGCGCCGCTACCATATTCGCAAGCGACGCACCGATATGTGGATCCATACCCTGGCTCTGCCGTTGCTGCTGGCGATGTTCCTCCACATCATGCTTGAAGCGTTATTGGGTAGCGCCTGGTTGCCGCCTAAAATGCTGCTGTTCAATATATTGGCGTCGGCTGGCTGGACAACCTACGTGATGACCCTGTTGATTAAATCTGTCATTCATGGCTTTAAAGCCAAAACCAAGTAAGCCCATCATGCCGACTGCCCTACCCCTCCCGCTTTCTACACCCAACCGTAACTTGGTGCGACTGACTATTGTGCGCGGCATCACCTGGACGGGTTTTTTACTGGCGATTGTGGTGGGCGTTGAACTGCTCGCCTTCGATTTACCGGTGACCGCCGTGGTGAGCGTGGTCATTTCAATGGGCGTACTCAATATTGCCACCTGGTGGCGCCTGGGCCGTCCCCGCGCGGTGACGCACCTTGAGTATTTGCTGCATTTACTTGCCGATATCACCGGCTTAACACTACTGTTCTATTTCTCGGGAGGTTCCACCAACCCTTTTATTACCTACTACCTGGTGCCGGTTACCATCGCCGCCGCCACACTGCCCTGGCGCCATGCCTGGATCATCGCGGCATGCTCCATGGCGGGCTATACCTTTTTAATGTTCTCCTACCACCCCATCCCGCAACTGGGCCATATCAACAGTGATAGCCCCTTGAGCCTGCATATACTAGGCATGTGGCTTAACTTTGGCCTCTCTGCGGGGCTGGTAACCTTTTTTATCTACAAAATGGCTCACGCGCTGCGTAGCCGTGATCAGGCGCTCTCCCGCACTCGGGAAGCGGCCCTGCGCAATGAGCAGGTGTTGGCGGTCGCAACCCAGGCCGCGGGCACTGCCCACGAACTGGGCACACCACTCTCTACCATGGCAGTCCTCCTCAAAGAGATGCAGGCCGATGCCCCCGCCGATTCGACGCTTGATCAGGACATTAACTTATTGCGCCAGCAGGTCGACGTATGCAAATCACGTCTACAAAATTTGGTCTCCAATGCTGACCGGCGGCGTATGGCAGAACCCGAAGTGCTCGATGCAGAAGTGTGGTTAGCGGGGGTTGTTCAGCGCTGGTTGGTGCTCCGTCCTGATGTGAGCCATCAGTTCGATGTGGCAGAGAAACGCGGAAGACCTTGGCTGGCCGTCGATGCCACGCTCGACCAAGCATTGACCAATTTGCTCAATAACGCCGCTGACGCCAATCCTGAGCACATTGCCATACGCTTAGACTGGCAGAGTGAGAGCGTGGTGATCGATATTCGTGACCATGGCCCAGGTGTCGCCATGTCGATCGCCGACCAGTTGGGTGAGACGTTTATTTCGACTAAAAGCAAAGGCATGGGCATCGGCTTGTTTTTAACCCATGCCACCATCAATCGCTTTGGTGGTGGTGTAAGCCTGTATAATCACCCGGAAGGGGGTACGCTAACGGAAGTCACGCTGCCCCGCTGCGCAGCGCCAACTTAATCGCGCCCGCCCCAAGCACCGCCAGTTATGGATTGAGGACAACATGCAAACGCGAGAGCAACGCCTGATAATCATAGATGACGATGAAATGTTTTGTCATGTGCTGAACCGTGCCCTTACGCGCCGCGGTTACGACGTTATAGTTGCCCACGATGCCGAGCAGGCCCTGACCATGGCCGCGCAGCATTCACCCACCATGGCGACCCTTGATTTAAAACTGGAAAACAGCTCAGGTTTAAAACTGCTTCCGGAGCTGCTTGCCACCGTGCCCCAGTGTCGCATTGTGGTGCTGACCGGCTACTCCAGCATTGCCACCGCAGTGGAGGCGATTAAGCTCGGCGCGGTTAACTACCTGTGTAAGCCGGTGGATGCCGACGATGTATTAACCGCATTCGAGCGCCAAAGCGGTGACCCGGATATTGAGCTTGCAGACAATCCGCCATCGATTAACCGCATCACCTGGGAGCATATTCAGAAAGTGCTGCAGGAGCACGACGGCAATATATCCGCCACCGCACGAGCGCTGGGCATGCACCGCCGCACCCTGCAGCGCAAACTACAAAAACGCCCCGTACGTCGTTAAAGCCTGCAACAAAACACCCCGCCAACCACATCAAGGTCACTGGCGGGGCCAAACTGATTAATTAATGCGCCGTCCAGCCTAAATCGATATTAAAGCTTGAGCCAGTCACAGCACCGGCTGCGTCGGATGCCAGATAAGCGACTAATTGCGCCACCTCTTCAGGTTCGATCAAGCGCTTGATGGCCGCCTGTTTGAGCATGACTTTCTCGATGACCTCCTGCTCATCCATACCGTGCAATTTAGCTTGGTCGGCGATTTGGTTGTCCACTAACGGGGTTTTCACATAGGCAGGACATACCGCATTCGCGGTGATGCCTTGTTCACCGCCCTCTAGCGCCGCCGTTTTGGTCAAACCAATCATGCCGTGTTTGGCACTGATGTACGCCGCCTTCCCTGGTGAAGCCACCTGAGCGTGTATCGAGGCCACGTTAACGATGCGTCCCCAACCCTTTTCACGCATATGCGGCCAAGCCGCCTGTGTTAGTAAGAAAGGCGCCGTTAGCATCAAGTCCATAATCTGACGCCACTTTTCCTCGGGGAAGGTCTCAATCGGGGCAACGTGCTGAATCCCAGCGTTATTGACCAATATATCAACACCGCCAAAGCGCTTGACCGCATCCGCCACCGCCGCACGGCAGGCGTCGGGATCGGTTAGATCCGCCTCAAAGAACGCCGCGCCGGATTTTTCAGCGACCGCCTTACCCGCCGGATTAAAATCGACGGCAAGCACTTGATGACCTAATTCGCAAAAGTGCTTAACCACAGCGGCACCGATCCCGCTGCTAGTACCGGTTACCAGCGCAACTCGCGGTGTTGTAACGGCTTGGGAAGTCATGGGTAATTTCCTTTTTCACTGCGTGGATGGAAGATACTGTTTGTAGAAATCCTGACAGTATAGCTGGCTGCACTTAGGCGTTGAGCCCTTCATCGGGTTGCATTAAACGCGCCATCATTTGCTGCGCCAGCCTCGCGGCCTCCTGCATGCTCTCCAGCTCGCTTAAATCTCGCAAAATGGCGCGCTTATAGAGTCCGTAGCCGCCTGGCAAGCGCTCAAGAGATAGTGGGTATGTGCCTGAAGGCAGAGAAAGCGTAAGCGTATCCGCCAGAGTCTCGGTCAGCAGGGAGTGGTCAGGCACTGCAACCAGCCACAGCTCGCAGGGCGTAATCAACGCCCCCACCATGTGCTTAGCGCCATGATGCTGGAAGCATAGCGCATCAACCCCTAAACGCGGGTTCCAGTCACTTTTTCGTTTAATGGATGGCAAGTGCCTATCTCGGTACGCTTTCGACAGATCAGTAAGAAAGGTGTATTGGTCAGCGGTGAGCGTTTGCATAGGCTTGTTGGTTTTCCCAGGTGATAACGGACATTAATGGTTCGTGTAGCGAGCTACTATTGGCGAAACGAGCTCTGCTCAGCCACAATGGGCGCGAATTTATCGCTTAGCCAAACGGCTATTTACCCTTCAGTTACTGTCTACCTGATAACTTACTCAGTTTATCGTAAAGGAGCACCACCTATGTTCGTGGTTATTTTTGGTCGGATGTCATGTCCTTTCTGCGTACGCGCAAAACAGCTGGCCGAGCATTTGGAAAAAGTCGGAAAAATTGAAGGCTATCGCTATGTGGATATGCCCTCTGAAGGCGTCACTAAAGAAGATATCGCCAAAACAGCGGGTAAACCCATTCACACTGTCCCGCAGGTATTTGTCGATCAAACCCATGTAGGCGGCTTTACTGAATTTGATCAGTTTGTCCGCGATCAACAGCTACTTGCCGTTTAACCGCTCGTTAATAGCCGTTGAACCCTTGCTTACCCCGCTTGCCTATACTGAGCAGTTATTTAATGGCTCACGCTAGGTGTGCCACTTTAGGCAAGGAGTTCACCATGCAGCGTCAGGAGTTCGTTCAGCAGCTGTGGCTTGACTATGTACATACCCATCCCGACATCGGCGCCCTTAGACTTTGGCCACTATCAACGGCGGCTGAATATTTAACGCTGGTAACGCTCAATTACGGGCCCTTTGCCGCTGCCGCGCTTACCGGCAATTTAGCTCATATGGGCTATCGCGTCATGGGCCATTACGCCATGGCCGATAAAGGCCTATTAGTGCAACTACTCGCGCCAAGCGACGGCAGTAGTTGGCTGGTGCTGGCAGAACTGCAAATAGGCACATTGTCCAAGGCGCCCCGGGAAGCCATTGAAGGGCTGGTGCAACAATCTCACCCTCAGGATTGCAAGGGGCATAATTTGCTCTGCCGCGGTCGCCCCTGGCCGATGCCTAGCTGGGCGCTTTATCAACAGCTACAGCAAGCTCACCCCTTGGCTGCCTGGATAGCGGTGATGGGCCCTCGATTGCATCACGCTGGCTTTGATTGTGGGCAGTTGGGGGAGCCCTTGAAAACGCTGGATCAACGCCTAAGTGAAGTGGGCATGCCAAGCCTTGAGGGCCAGCAAAACGGTGTCTTCACGGTATCATCACTGCTTGATCACCGCTTCTACCCCACCACACCACAGAAAACAGTCTTCGCCAATGGCGATGAACATCGCCTCTGCCTAGGCGGCCTGGCGTTAGCCCAAAAGCACGTTGAAGATAATCACGAGCGTATTGCCGATTTACTGCTACCCCACCATACGCGCTGTGAAATGGCCTGAGACGCTAGCAGTAATGGCGCTAGCGTCTCACTGTGCAGTTTATTTAACCCTCTAACCTTCGGCTGTTTATCATTCGGGCTAATGGGAGCGTACTTACTCGGCATCAAACGTCATTTCGGGAACATGGTCAGGCACAATCAGTTTGCCCGCCGTCTTCTCGACGATTTCCTCAACGCTTACGCCCGGAGCGCGCTCCTTGAGAATAAAGGCACCGTCTTTGATTTCAAGATAAGCTAAATCTGTCAACACGCGGTTAATGCAGCCTGCGCCGGTCAGCGGTAGTTCGCATTTTTCCAATAGCTTGGATTCGCCGTGCTTAGAGGCATGGGTCATAGTGCAAATGATATTGTCGGCACCGGCAACGAGATCCATGGCACCGCCCATGCCTTTGATCAACTTCCCTGGAATCATCCAGGACGCGATATTGCCCTGCTGATCCACCTCGAAAGCCCCCAGCACGGTGAGATCCACGTGGCCACCACGAATCATCGCAAATGATTCTGCGGAAGAAAAAATCGCTGCGCCTGGGCGCGCCGTCACCGTCTCTTTACCCGCATTAATCATATCTGGATCAAGTTCGTCTTCGGTGGGGTAGCGGCCCATCCCCAGCAGACCGTTCTCGGATTGCAGCATGACATCGATGCCATCCGGAATATAGTTGGCAACCAGGGTGGGAATACCAATGCCCAGGTTGACGTAAAAACCATCTTGAAGTTCGCGGGCGACACGCTGAGCCATCTGTTCTCGTGTTAAAGCCATGGTGACTTCCTCTTGTTGAATCGTTAAATGAGAAGCTAGTGTTGCGTTTGAAGGCGCGGCGTATTAGCTGCGCACCGTGCGTTTCTCTATCCGCTTTTCAAACGTGCCTTGAATAATCCGATCCACATAAATTCCTGGGGTATGGATCTGGCTAGGCTCAAGCTCACCCGGTTCAACGATCTCTTCAACTTCCACCACGGTAATTTTCCCCGCCGTGGCGGCCATGGGGTTAAAATTCTGCGCCGTATGGCGATACATTACATTGCCATAGCGATCCGCCTTCCAGCCTTTCACTATGGCAAAATCACCTACAATGGCTTCTTCTAAAATACAGTGTCGGCCATTAAACTCGCGAACCTCTTTCCCCTCACCAATCGGCGTGCCGTAACCGGTAGCGGTGTAAAAGGCGGGAATACCAGCGCCGCCTGCGCGCATTTTTTCCGCCAATGTGCCTTGAGGCGTTAACACCACCTCTATCTCATCGTTGAGCATTTGCTTCTCGAACAAGGCATTCTCACCTACGTAAGAGGCCAGAATCTTACTGATTTGGCGGTCTTCAAGCAGTATTCCCAAGCCAAAACCATCGACACCGCAATTATTGGACACCACGGTAAGGTCAGTGACGCCGCGTCGCTTGATCTC
The DNA here is from genome assembly GCF_014697095.1 of Vreelandella titanicae. Lineage (NCBI taxonomy): Bacteria > Pseudomonadati > Pseudomonadota > Gammaproteobacteria > Oceanospirillales > Halomonadaceae > Vreelandella > Vreelandella titanicae. The sequence continues at coordinate 3,708,369 of NZ_CP059082.1, forward strand.
GGCAATCAGGTTTTCGGGAATACCGCAGAGCCCGAAGCCACCGGCGATGACGGTCATACCGCTTTCGATGCCTTCCATAGCCTCTTCGTAGGAAGCTACACGCTTATCGAATCCTGCCATTGTTGTGCCTCACATTGTTGTTGATGATCAGTATTATCGTAGATGAGTGCTGTCAAAAATTCGCGAACTGAAGCTTACGATAGTGCCAGTGTTGTGCGAGATGATATATTTGTTAAGTTTGTTTTTCTTATCAATTTATTTTTTAAACTTATAAAAGGTACTTTATGACCGTCAAACAGCTGCGCGCCTTTCTGGCGGTCGCCCAAACCCTCAGCTTTACTCAAGCCTGCGAGCGCCTGCATTTATCCCAACCAGCGCTAAGCCTGGCGATTAAAGGCCTGGAAGAGTCCCTGGGTGGCAAACTGCTGATTCGTAGCACCCGCAGCGTCAGATTAACCCCAGAAGGCGAGTCGCTACTACCGCTAGCCAAACATCTGCTGGCCCAGTGGGACAATACCGAGGAGCGTTTGCGCCAGCGCTTCACCCTCCAGCTGGGGCGCCTTAGCGTGGCGGCGATGCCCGCCTTTGCCGGTAACTTACTCCCTGCGGCGCTGGTTAAATTTCGCCAACAGTACCCCAAAATCAACATAACCGTGCACGATGTCATCAACGAAGAGGTTACCGCCATGGTGCGCTCCCGACAGGTAGAGATGGGGGTCGCTTTTTCTCCGGAGGGTACCGGCAGCCTGCTCTTTACGCCGCTGTTTGAAGACCATTTTGTGGCGGTCGTGCCGACTGGCTCTCCGTTAACCCAGAGCACCCAGCTCGCCTGGTCGACGCTGCTAAGCCACGATTTCATTACTCTTCAGCGCCCCTCCATGGTACGTCGTTTATTGGAACAGGAGCTGAGCAAACAGGATATGGAGTTCACTGTGGCCTTTGAAAGCCACCAGCTCTCCACCGTGGGGCGGATGGTTGCCGACGGCCTGGGCGTCAGCGCTGTGCCTTCCATGTGCATTCGTCAAATGCATGAACTGGGCGCTCGCTGCATACCGCTGACAGCGCCCGCTATCTCCTGCCGGGTCGGCATTTTGACTCACCAAGAGCTCTCCGTAGCCGCCCATGCACTGCGCACCGTTCTCTTGAACACCGTCCAAGCCCCTTCACTGCCGCTCGTCTAAAGCATCATCAAGCTAATGAATTGCTGTAGGTTTCTGCTGGGCAGCGTGGCTAGGATCATTTAGCATTCAGTATTACGTTATTGGTCTGACGGTAAGGAAACGTGGTATGCCTATTTTAAAGGGGCTGATTAGCGCTCTGCTGCTAACGCTCAACACGCTGTTCTGGGGCGTACCTCTCATTCTGCTGACGCTACTTAAAGTCATTGCCCCAGGGCAGCGGCTTAAACAGTTAGTGTTGCAGGGGCTGAATGGCGTTGCGCTTAACTGGATAGGCGTTAATCTTTGGTGGATGCGGCACTGGCTCAAACCCGTGCTACACGCCAGCGTACCTGATAATTTGAGTCCACAGCAGTGGTGGTTGGTGATATCCAACCACCGCAGTTGGACGGATATCTTTATGCTGTTGATGGCGTTGCATCGGCGTATCCCCATGCCACGTTTTTTCTTAAAACGTCAATTGATCTGGATCCCCATCGTAGGGTTGGCTTTTTGGGCGCTAGAATTTCCTTTTATGCGCCGCTTTAGCCGCGAACAAGTCGCTAAAAATCCTAAGCTGGCCACCATTGATCGAGCAGCTACCGAACGGATGTGCCAGCAGGCAAGGCTCTCGCCCATTGCGATTTTTAATTTTGTCGAGGGCACCCGCTTTTCGGTTGCCAAACGCGATGCCCAGCAGAGCCCCTACCGCCACTTATTACGCCCTAAAGCGGGCGGCATTGCCCAAGTACTTAGTCTGCTAGGCAACCAATTGGATGGTATCCTGGATGTGACGATCAGCTACGCTAACCCCTCGCCGACGTTTTGGGGCTTTTTATGCGGCAGGGAAGCGCCCATAACATTACAGGCACGGCAACTCAGCATTCCTGAGTGGATGTACGCATCAGAAAACCACGAAGAAAAGCAGCATAAGGAACGCTTCCACACATGGATCAATGCACTCTGGTTGGAAAAAGATGGCATGCTGGACAGCCGAACCGATCACGCCTAGCCGGCTGGCTCACTGTTTGGCTGTTAGCGGGACTACTGACCGGCTGTTCCAGCGCTCCTCCATCGTCATCCCAGCGAGCAGCCGCTCCTAGCGCCAGCCAGATCAGTGGCAACTGGGTGCAAGTACAGCGTGGCGACACGCTGGGTAAGCTGGCGGCCCGGGCTAACGTGCCACTGGAACGCTTGGAGCGCTTTAACCCAGGTGCCGATACGCGGCGCCTGGAAATTGGGCAACGTCTATTAATTCCTACCCAGCAGGAGCGGGCACCTTCAGGTGGCCCCTACCGCTATCAAATCCGTCCTGGTGATACGTTCTCGAGCATCGCCCGACATTTTGGCACTACCAGTGGCCGCATTCAGAGTGCCAACCCTAGTGCCTCTCCCACTAATTTGAGAATTGGCCAAATAGTCAGCCTCCCCCTTAGCGGTTCAGCGGCGCGAAGTTCATCTAGAAGCTCAGCAAACAGTAGCAGCTCTTCAAGCGCTAACAAGCCTGCCGCTGCACCTACCAGCAGCGCTCCCAGTCAGGCGCTACCCTCATCAGCCAGGCGCTGGCCCTGGCCGCTGGAGGATTATCGAGTGGTTCGCCGCTTCGGGCCAGACAGCCGAGGCACCCTGCAGCCCATGCTGCTGGCTACTCAAGCTGGCGCTCAGGCTAAAGCCGTCGCCCCTGGCGAAGTACGCTTTGCCGACGGTATGCGTCAGTTGGGTGAAGTGGTGATTGTGCACCATGCCAATAACCTCCAAACCGTATACGCCCTTTGCGAGCGCATTTTGGTCGAGGTAGGCAAACAGGTTAGCGCGGGAGACCCACTTTGTGAGGTAGGTCAAAGCAGTGCCACCCAACGCTATGATCTACTCTTTGATCTGCGCCAAGGCGGCAAACCCATCGATCCCAAGCAGGTTCTGCGCTAAAACACTCGCTTGAAACCATCCCTCGTAATACTGTCTTTTATAAAGCAACGGCCCCTAGCTTAAGCAGGGGCCGCGGGTAGATGGACACGCTTCTAGCCGCGATAGTAGCCCGGCTTTACAAACGGCGTGGGAGTTACCACCATAGGTAACTGTTTACCGCGTACCACCGCGAATACAGTGCTTTGCGGTGCTTCCTGCTCGCGAGTGACATAACCCATCGCCACAGGCTTACCGACGCTGGGACCAAAGCTGCCGGAGGTAACGATTCCAATCTCATTGCCTGCCTCATCCACAAGCGGCGCACCCTCACGCACCGGCGCGCGACCTTCAGCTAACAGCCCAACACGCTTGCGGGTGTGATCTTTGGCATCGACCTGATGAAGAATCACATCGGCGCCTGGAAAACCTCCCGGCCGATCACCGCCACGACGACGGGGCTTGCCAATCGCCCAAATTAGACCTGCTTCTATCGGGGTGGTTTGCTCATCCATATCGTGGCCATACAGGCATAAACCCGCTTCCAAACGCAGCGAGTCCCGCGCTCCCAGGCCAATCGCTTCGACTTCAGGCTCAGCTAGCAGTTGCTCAGCGAAGGCTTCGCAAGCATCGGCGGCGACGGAAATTTCAAAACCATCTTCACCGGTATAGCCGCTGCGGCTCACCCAAACCTCCTGCCCAGCAATGGTGAAGCGGCCATGCTGCATAAACACAAGCTCACAGGCTTCAGGGCAAAGCCGCTGCATGACATCCCGCGCCTGAGGCCCTTGGAGCGCCAGTAAGCCACGATCCAAAGGTTCAATGGTATGGGTTGACGCCAAATTGAGGCGCAGGTGAGTCAAGTCCTGATCTTTACAGGCGGCATTCACTACCAGATAGAAGTGATCACCCGCATTGACCACCATCAGGTCGTCAATAATGCCGCCTTCTGTGTTGGTGAACAGCCCGTAACGTTGGGCACCTTTCTCAAGGCTCATCAAATCGGCAGGAATCAAGGTTTCCAGGGCTTCGGCCACGCCGTCACCGGAAACGCTGATTTGCCCCATATGGGAGACATCGAACAGCCCGCACTTTTGACGGGTGTGTTCATGTTCTTTTTTGACCCCCAGCGGATACTGCACCGGCATATCGTAGCCAGCAAAAGGTACCATCTTGGCGCCTAGCTTGAGGTGCAGCGCATGCAGTGGCGTTTGCTTTAATTCAGACATAGGGGCTTTCCTCACTTAAAAGTGTTCGCTCAAAAAAGAGAACGGGAAGCCACTGATTAAGTGCCTTCCCGACTCTCCTGTTATTCACGTTCACCTACAGCGCCGATGAACGCGCTGCGGGTATTATTGGTCGTGATCCAGTGCTTCACCCGGCAATACGTCTTTGCCGTCGAAATAGTCCTTGGTTAGCTTAAAGACTACCGGCGAAAGCAGTGCCAAGGCAATCAGGTTCGGGATCGCCATCATGGCGTTGAAGGTATCCGCCATGAGCCAGATAAAGCCCAGTTGAGCGATGGCGCCCAGCGGGATGGCCAGTACGAACAGCACCCGATAGATCATAATAGAGCGAGTGCCAAACAGGAACTGGCAGCACTTCTCACCGTAAAATGACCAGCCTAGGATGGTGGTAAAGGCAAAAATCGCCAACGCAATGGCGACAATCTGATTGCCAAAGCCAGGCAGTGCAGCGTCAAACGAAAGCGCGGTCAGCGACGCCCCCGCTTCACCCTCTTGCCAAACCGTTGAGGTCAAAATCACCAACGCGGTAATCGTGCACACAAGAATGGTATCGATAAAAGTGCCCAACATCGCGATTAAGCCTTGGCGCACTGGATTTTTGGTTTTGGCCGCCGCATGCGCGATCGGCGCACTACCCAAACCCGCTTCGTTGGAGAAGATCCCGCGTGCCACACCAAAACGAATCGCCGCCATGACGGCGGCGCCCGCGAAACCACCTGCGGCCGCCATGGGGTTGAAGGCATAGTAGAAGATCAAACCAAAAGCTTCACCGATCTGCCCGGCATTGACGATCAATACCAACAAGCCAGCCACTACGTAGGCAATGCCCATAATCGGCACCAACTTGCCCGCCACTTTAGCAATACGCTTGATACCGCCCAGAATCACCGCGCCAGCCAGCACCATAATGACCACCCCCGTGAGCCAGTGCGGCACGCCGAAGGTGGCGTCCATGGCGTCAGCAACGGAGTTGGACTGAACGGTATTGCCGATCCCGAAGGCTGCGACAGCGCCAAAAAATGAGAACAGGCCGCCCAACCATAGCCACTTTTTACCCAGGCCATTCTTGATGTAAAACATCGGCCCGCCCACGTGGTAGCCAGTGCTATCGGTTTCACGATAGCGCACGGCCAGCACCGCTTCAGCAAATTTAGTGGCCATACCCACCAGTGCGGTAATCCACATCCAAAACACAGCGCCAGGGCCACCTAACGCAATGGCTGTGGCGACACCGGCAATATTACCGGTACCGATGGTCGCAGAGAGTGCGGTCATCAAGGCATTAAAAGGAGATATTTCCCCTTCGTCTCCCTCTTTGGCAACTGCCGCTTTACCCACCCCAGGTTTCGCATCACGCCCCGCCCACATTAGCTTGAAGCCCATGCCGAGCTTTCTAATCGGCATCAGTTTCAAGCCAAGCTGCAGGTAGATCCCCACACCGAGTAGCAGAATCAACATGACGGGCCCCCAGACCACGCCGTTGATCGCCCCTAAGAGGCTAGTTAATGCTTCCATGTTCATCTCCTCGCTTTGTTGGTATGCAATATTGGTGTGTATTATTGGCTTGTTGCGATTACGGGCTAGTCCTAACGACGCTATTGTTGGTTAGCGCACGATTTGAATGTTTTACACCATAAACTTAGCTAGCATCTAGGGTGATGTCGCTTGTGCATAGAGGATACCGCTTTTTTCATAACCCGATCTTCTGCACAAACCCGGCGAAAAGTAGCTGAACCTATAACGCTACCAAGCAAGCTTTGAAGCAACGAAGAAATTTGTTTCCGATTGGAAACACGTTAACATGCTTGCTTATTCGCTCGATCTACCCCAGTCACTAGTCGCCAAGGCGAACGGCAACCGCTAGTATGCTCGGGCCCAGAAAACTGTTTCATATAGGAAAACACCATGAGCAATCTTCCTACCAATCTTCGTTACGCAGAAAGCCACGAGTGGGTGCTGGATAATAAGGACGGCACCGTGACCGTGGGTATAACTGATCACGCCCAGCAGGCGCTCGGCGATGTCGTGTTTGTTGAACTGCCTGAAGTGGGAACAGCGCTGAACAAAGGGCAAGAGTTTGGCGTTATCGAATCGGTAAAAGCTGCTTCTGATCTCTACTCACCGGTTGTTGGCGAAGTCATTGAGGTCAATGACGCTCTTGAAGACGCCCCTGAAACAGTCAATGAAGCGCCTTACGAAGGCGGCTGGATTATGAAAGTGCGTTTAGACAGCGACTCACTTGATGGCCTGCTCGACGCAGATGCCTATCAATCAACGCTAAGCGCCGACGACTAAAGGCGGTAGCTGAATCATATATTAGGGCCTGCCTTTATCCTTTATCGCAGGCTCTTCGCTTAACGCCCTGCACGGTTCTCTCTTAACGTCCGGAATCTTCTTCATGTCTCTTGAAACACGCCGTCTGGCCGAGCTGGCCGATCACGATGCTTTTATCAAACGTCATAATGGTCCAAGTCAAGATGACGTGGCCACCATGTTAAAAGCGCTCAACATGCAGCACATGGAAGATCTGATTGAACAGACCGTGCCGAGCGATATCCGTCTTGGCCGTGAGCTAGCGCTTGATGAACCGCGCAGCGAATCAGAGGCGCTAGAGTACCTAGCGCACCTCGCGCGGCAGAACCGCGTGGCTAAGAGCTATATTGGTCAGGGCTATTACGGCACCCATATGCCCGCGGTGATTCAGCGCAACGTATTGGAAAACCCAGGCTGGTACACGGCCTACACCCCCTACCAGCCGGAGATTTCTCAAGGACGCCTGGAAGGCTTGCTTAACTTCCAGCAGGTGGTCATGGATTTAACCGGCATGGAGCTGGCTAATGCGTCGCTGCTCGACGAAGCCACCGCTGCCGCCGAAGCCATGGCGCTGTGTAAGCGTGGTAATAAGAAAAGCAAATCCAACGCTTTTTTCGTCGCCGACGATGTTTTCCCGCAAACGCTGGATGTCGTTAAAACCCGTGCCGAGTTCTTTGGCTTTGAGCTGATCACCGGCCCTGCAGAAGAGTTGGCCAGCCACGATGTGTTTGGAGCCCTGGTTCAGTACCCCTCTGCCAGTGGTGAAGTGCGCGATCTGGCACCGCTATTAAGCGCCGCGGCTGAGCGCAATATAATGACCTGCGTGGCCAGCGATCTTTTGAGTCTGGTGCTGCTTAAAGAACCCGGCCAGCTGGGCGCGGATATTGTGGTGGGCAACTCCCAACGCTTTGGCGTACCCATGGGCTTTGGTGGCCCTCACGCGGCGTTCTTTGCTACATCCGACAAGCTCAAGCGCTCGATTCCTGGGCGTATCATCGGCGTATCAAAAGATAGCCGTGGTAACACCGCCCTGCGCATGGCAATGCAGACCCGCGAGCAGCATATCCGCCGCGAGAAAGCGACGTCCAATATCTGTACCGCCCAGGCGCTTCTGGCCAACATCGCAGGCTTTTATGCCACCTATCACGGTGCAGAAGGGTTGCGCAAAATTGCCGGCCGCGTTCATCGCCTAGCCACCCTGCTTGCCGAAGGCCTTAAGCAGGCAGGCGTATCGCTCGCTCATGACAGCTGGTTTGATACGCTACGTCTGACAGGTGTTGATGCAGGTAAGATCCATGGCCGAGCCATGACCCATGATATTAATCTGCACTACTTCGGCAATGGCGATGTCGGTATTAGCCTGGATGAAACCACCACCGCCCACGATGTAGCCACATTGTTTGATGTGCTGCTGGGCGATGAGCACGGCCTTGCCGTTGCAGTATTGGACGAGCAAGTGGTAGCTAGCGGCGCTTCCGGCATTCCCACGGCATGCCAGCGCGAAAGCGACTTCTTGAGCCATCCCACCTTTAACCGCTACCGCAGCGAAACCGAAATGCTGCGCTACTTAAAGCGTCTGGAGAATAAGGATCTGTCGCTTGCCCATGCAATGATCCCGCTCGGCTCCTGCACCATGAAGCTCAACGCCACCAGCGAAATGATCCCCGTCTCCTGGCCCTCGTTTGCGCACCTTCACCCCTTTGCACCTCGCGACCAGGTGGCTGGCTATCATCAAATGATCGACGAGCTCTCGGCCTTCCTGGTCGAAGTCACCGGTTACGATCACCTCTCGATGCAGCCTAACTCCGGCGCTCAGGGTGAATATGCTGGCCTTGTGGCAATTCGTCGTTACCAAGCGGCCCAAGGCGAAGGTCATCGCGATGTCTGCTTGATTCCAAGCTCTGCCCACGGTACCAACCCTGCCTCGGCAGCCATGGTGCAAATGAAGGTGGTGGTGGTCGAGTGCGATCAAAACGGCAATATCGACATAGCGGATTTACGCGCTAAAGCTGAACAGCATAGCGATAAGCTCTCCGCCATTATGCTGACCTACCCATCCACACACGGGGTGTTTGAAACCAGCGTACGCGAAGCGTGCAAGATCGTTCACGACAACGGTGGTCAGGTGTATATCGATGGCGCCAATATGAACGCCCAGGTAGGGTTAACCCGTCCTGGCGATTTTGGCGGCGATGTGTCTCACCTTAACCTGCACAAAACGTTCTGTATTCCCCACGGTGGCGGCGGCCCGGGCATGGGCCCTATCGGCGTGAAAGCCCACTTGGTGCCCTACGTTTCAAACCATGTGGTAACACCTATCAACGGCGTCAACACTGATAGCGGTGCAGTCTCCGCGGCTGCCTTCGGCAGTGCTTCCATTCTGCCCATTTCCTGGGCCTACATTAAGATGATGGGTGCCCGCGGGCTGCGGGAAGCTACCGAGCTTGCCATCCTAAACGCCAATTACATTGCCAAACGATTGGAAGCGGCATTCCCGATTCTATACCGCGGTCAGAACGGTACCGTTGCCCACGAATGCATAATCGATATTCGTCCGCTCAAAGCGGCCTCTGGGATTAGCGAGGAGGATATCGCCAAGCGTTTGATGGATTACGGTTTTCACGCACCAACCATGTCGTTCCCAGTGCCGGGCACGCTGATGATCGAGCCGACTGAGTCTGAGTCGCTGTATGAAATCGACCGTTTCTGCGATGCGATGATTGCCATTCGTGACGAGATCGCCCGAGTGGAGAGCGGCGAATGGCCGTTGGATAATAATCCGCTGGTCAATGCGCCACATACCCAGGCGGATCTAATGGATAGCGACTGGCAGCGGCCTTATGACCGCCAGTTGGCCGCCTTCCCGACCGCGGCTGTTCAAGCCGCTAAATACTGGCCCGCCGTTAACCGCGTCGATAACGTTTTCGGTGACCGTCAGTTAATCTGCTCCTGCCCTAGCATCGACGAATATCGCAACTAGCGGCAAAGCTGGCAAGATGTGAAGCGATAGCGCTCTAAGTAACGAAAACGCCCTTGGTGCCTAATCAATTAGACGGCATCAAGGGCGTTTTTTCTTGCAGACGCTGAGCGTGAAAACCGTCTAACAGCTTCGCGTAGCGCTTAGGCAGCACCGAGTCGCGGCGGCGCAGCAAATAGAGCACTTCATTGACCGCATTGGGCAGGTTCAACGCTTTTACCTGGCGCTGCCAAGGCGAAGTTTCCAATACCAATCGCGATACCACGCTAAAGCCCAATCCCCTGGCCACTGCATCCAGCACCATGCTGACTTCATTGGTAAAGCCTTGATGGCGGAAATGGGTCATTGAGCGAAACTCGTCGGGGTAATTGGCTCGCAGCAGTGCATTGGCATGGTTAATGCCGTCGTAATAATTGAGAAAGCCGATGCCCATTAAATCTGATAACGTGCTGCCCGCAAAATCTGCAGGCACCACCAAGCAGAGCGGTTCTTCATGCCAAATGCTGCAGCTAAGCTCAGGGTGCCGCATTGCCTCGGTGACTATCCCGATGTCATAACGCCCTTCAAGCAGGTCATTGACGATTTCGTGGTTGAACGCAAAGCTATAGTTGACCGTTAAATTGGGGTGCATTTGCTGCTGCCCCAATATATACGGATAGAACATCAGGCCAACGCTACCCGGCGAGGCAATGCGGCAGTCACCGCTATCCAAAGAGTCATCGTCTAGCCCGTGACGGAACTGTTCATGCTCAGCAAATAACTTTAAAGCGTAATCGTAAGCACGCCGCCCCGATTCGGTTAATGTAAAGCTACGCCCCTTGCGCTCTAGCAGCTCTTTATTTAAATAGTCTTCTAACTTGCGTACATGCTGGCTTACGCCCGGCTGGGTCATTTCTAAACGTTGCGCCGTACGGGTAAAACTGCCTGTTTCAACAAGCGTAATAAAGGTACGAAAATAGTGGGCATTGAACATAGTGAAGCGCCATGGTCTTTGATAACGGTCTTTAGCAGCTCTCTTTGAGAACCCGCTTTAGGCAACAGTTTAGTAACTAACAAAAAACGCTATTGCCGCCGCCCTATAAAATAGACCTCATAATAGCACACCCCGGCGAGCCAGCCGCTGCGCTGTACCCACCGCTTGGGCGTGGTAATATGCCAAGAGACATCAAACGATTAGGGACAGCCCCGCTAATGACCGAAAACGTTCAACCTCGCGCCACTCTTTCCAGCATCATTTCCCCCGAGGGGAGCCTCGAAGTACTCTCTCAGCATGAAGTTAATCGACTGCATAAAACTTCTCAAAGCGGTCTGCACGACCTTCTTCGGCGCTGTGCGTTGGCAGTACTCAATTGCGGTAATCCCAGCGACGATAGCCTGGCGATTTTAGAAGCCTATAAAGATTTCGATATTGAAGTGCTGCAGCAAGACCGCGGCATTCGCTTAAAGCTCACTAACGCCCCCGCCGAAGCCTTTGTAGATGGCCGCATGATTCGCGGTATCCGCGAGCATCTATCCTCGATCATTCGCGACATCGTTTACGTCTACAATGAGATTCAGCACCACAATCGTTTTGACCTGAGTACGGGAGAAGGCACCACCAATGCGGTCTTCCATATTCTGCGCAAAGCGGGCACGCTCAAACCCGGCCGCGACCCTAGCCTGGTGGTGTGCTGGGGCGGTCACTCTATCTCCCGGGAAGAGTACGAATATACCAAAGATGTGGGCTATCACTTGGGTCTGCGCGATTTAGATATTTGTACCGGCTGTGGCCCTGGCGCAATGAAAGGCCCCATGAAAGGCGCGAACGTTGCCCATGCCAAGCAGCGGCGTAAAGAAGGCCGCTATTTGGGTGTTTCAGAGCCCGGCATTATCGCTGCCGAAGCGCCTAACCCCATCGTCAATGAACTGGTTGTCATGCCAGACATTGAAAAACGCTTGGAAGCCTTTGTGCGCCTGGGCCATGGCATTATTGTGTTTCCTGGCGGAGTGGGCACCGCAGAAGAGATTCTCTATCTGCTGGGCATTCTGCTGCACCCTAGCAACCAGGATATTCCTTTTCCGTTAATTTTCACTGGCCCTGCTGATTCTGCGGCCTACTTTCAGAAAATTGATGAATTTCTGGTCTATACCCTCGGTGAGGATATCCGCCGTTACTACACCATCATTACCGGCGATCCGGTCTCGGTTGCACGCACCATGCGCCACGGCATCGATGAGATCGCTGAATTCCGGCGCACCCATCAGGATGCTTTCTACTACAACTGGCGATTGACCATTGCGCGCGACTTCCAGGCAACCTTTGAACCGACACACGACGCCATGCGTGGCTTAGCGCTCCACCGCCAGCAGCCTACCCATGAGCTCGCTGCTAATCTGCGCCGCGCTTTCTCGGGGATCGTCGCAGGCAACGTCAAAGAGGCTGGCATTCGAGCCATTGAAGCTCATGGCCCCTTTGTACTGACCGCAGAGCCCGAACTAATGCAACGCCTTGACGAGCTACTCACCTCGTTTGTAGCCCAAGGGCGCATGAAACTCGACGGCCAGCACTATGTGCCCTGCTATGTGCTGAAATAACAGCGTTTAGGCTCTGCCTGAAAACTGGCTGCGCTCGACCATACGGCGTTAAAAATCGGCTCAAAGTACTCATTTACACAACGTAAACTCCGTCTTTTCGCCGATTTTTGCCTTGTCTGGCCTTCGCTCGCCGACTTTTCAGACAAAACCTAATCCTGAAGGAAATCAATACGCACAGCTGCCGGTTGCGTGGCGGCTGTGCGCTAAAAAGGGCCGGTAACCTTATGCTGTTAATTGCGTTTATAGCGCTACTCGTTGCAGGTATCGTCAAAGGCGCCATCGGTTCAGGTGTCCCGGTTATTGTCGTACCCATTCTCACCATGCTGTACGACGTTCAACTCGCTATCGCTCTATTAGTCGCGCCTAACCTATTTAGTAATGCTTTACAGGTATGGCAATATCGACGCCACCTATTACCCTTGCGCTTCTTGGCAGCTTTCTCCATTGCTGGCGGGCTAGGCATCGTTCTGGGCACTTGGGGATTAGTCGTTTTATCTCCCGAAATACTGTCACTGGGTGTCGCGGGTGTGATCGTGCTTTACCTGATCATCAAAGTGATGAAACGTCGTATCGCCCTGCCTTTTAATATCGCTGCGCGACTAGTGATCCCTATTGGCCTACTCGCTGGCGTGCTTCAAGGCGCTGCAGGCATGTCGGCGCCAGCCTCGGTTACGTTTTTCAATGCGATGCAGTTGAAACGAAGCGTATTTATTGGCTCCATCTCGGTCTTCTTCGTCGCTATTACCAGTGTTCAAATACCGGCGCTTTTAAACGCGGGCATTTTAACTCTGGAACGCTTTTTGTTTAGTATTCTTGCCCTTGTGGTGATACTCGCCGCTATGCCCCTAGGCGCCCGCCTGGGCAATCGGCTGCCCCACCGCTGGTTTGATAATTTGGTTATGCTGTTGCTGGCAAGTATCGCCGTTAAAATTTTTATCGATACGCTGATGGCTGGCTAGCCCACGGAAAACCTTTTCTACGCTTTTTTTCTCACTTCAGCTAAGCAGTGTTGAGAACCAAGTCAGGTAAAAGCGGCCAGAATAGCTACACTGAGTGAGCATTACCTCACTATTGACCTTGAAAGGAACTCAACATGTCGATGATTAATCAGCTAAAAGATGTCAAAACCAAAGATTTCGCCAAGCACTGCTATGAAAGCAGCAGCGTCGATAAACTACGAGAGGCGTCGGCAGGCAGCGCCGATCAGTCAGAAATGGAGCATTGGGGGTTAACCGAAGGGCAGTGGGAAGAGGCAATTGTTGCCGCCCTCGCCGACCATGAAGCCAAAGAGTAAGTAACCCCGTTTGGCGAAAAGATAATTGGTAGAAATGTTTGCGCCCTATCGGATAACCGCTAGGGCGCTGTGGTTTTTGCATCGCTTACCCCACAAAGAGCTTAGTCCACACGAGACTCACTCCAAACGGGAGAAAGCAATGCCACCATACTCCTTCTGCAGTTGCTCAAGCCTGGCCAGTTCGTGTTCCGTTAGCTCAGGGGAGTCCCATAATGGCTGCTCATCAAGCCCTTTCAACCCTTGCAAGGTGACCGTCAGCTCTGCATCGCTGGGTATTTGAGCATTCCCCCATGGGCCAAAGCGGTTAGGCGCAAGGCTCCACTCCAGTGTTTCACCAGGCTCAATGCCACCAGGAACAACGTAGTAAAACGTTTCGTCTACCCAAGCTGCTGAGTGATCAGGGCTCGTCACCACGCCCCTCAACAGAAGCTCAGAAATGGCCTGATCCGTGTCATTGGTCACTGTAAGATCAATCACAGGTTCCGGAGCGCCATAAGGGCTTGAGCCAATGTAATAGCGAGCACTGTCAATGGTAAACCGCGCTAACTGCTGCTGATCACTGGTGGCTTTTGCACGCTTCTCTTCCAGCCGCTTTAAGGTGCGAATAGCCTGTTCGCGTTCGCGTGCCCGACGCTCGCGCAGAATTTGATCGGCACGCTGAATCACCTGATCCCCCGTTAACCCATGCATTTGCACATTGGCAGTTTCGGCAATCTCAGCGGCATTCATGCGGTGGGGGTTGAGAATATCGATACCACTAAACGACGTCGACGTGGCGATAATGATCAAGCCTTGATCAAACTCATCGCGCTTGTAGGTGGGCAAGGAGTTACGCACTTTCTCAACCGAGACAACCGACGCAGGCATGGAGCTAGTATCAATTTTGGGATCTGAGCAACCAGCTATCATGAGTACTGATAGTGATATTGCAGACAGCCTTAGCAGGCTCCACATACAATCACCTCAACGCAACCAAAAATAAAAAATTGTCGAGGAGCTTAACGGAAAGCGCTATTCACCACTAGCCCCTGCTAGCTTTGAACGCTGACCGAATCGTATTACCCGCCTGTTGCATTCATAAACCTCACTATTTGAACTTCACCATCCGTCGTGAAGTGATGGCGCTCAGGTTTTTTCTTCATTGCCTCCACAATGCTCGATTTAAGCCGCTGGGTATCACCCGGATAACGTCGCATTACGGCGCGTAAATCTACCGAGTGCTCATTGCCCAAGCAAAGGAGTAGTCGCCCTTCAGCCGTCACCCGAACACGATTACAGGCAGCGCAGAAATTGTGGCTATGGGGAGAAATAAAGCCAATCCTCGACTGGCTGTCTACCATGCGGTAATAACGGGATGGCCCTAGGGTGGTCTCGGTGGTGGGTAAGAGTTGATAGTGGTTTTCTATGGTCTCGCGTACCGCATCGGTGGAAAGAAAGGTTTCACCACGGTTATGCTCGCTGATAGCGCCCAGCGGCATCTCCTCAATAAAGCTTATATCGACTTGTTCATCCCGGGCAAAGTTTACCAAGTCGATAATTTCGTCGTCATTGCGCCCCTTGAGCAATACGGCGTTGAGCTTAATCGACTGAAAGCCAGCGCGGCGCGCTGCACGGATACCCGCGATCACCTGATCAAGATCCCCCGTCCGGGTTAATGCTTTAAAGCGTTCGGGCTTGAGCGAGTCGAGGCTAATATTGAGCCGATGTAGCCCGCCTTGCCGCAAAGCATTGGCATGCTTGACCAACCCTGAGCCGTTGGTGGTCATCGCCAGCTCGCGCAGACCTTCCAATGCACCGAGTTTTTGCACTAGCGTGAGTACGCCCTGGCGTACCAGCGGCTCACCGCCAGTTAGACGGATTTTCTCCACGCCCAGCTCGACAAATGCCTGTGAAAGCGCGGCTATCTCCTCAAGGGTAAGCAGTTGGGCGCGTGGCAGAAAGGTCATTTCCTCAGCCATGCAGTACACACAGCGAAAATCACAACGATCAGTTACCGATATACGCAGGTAACGCACCGTACGGCCATACCCATCGACTAGCGCACTCATTCCATGGGTTCCTCTTGGGTATTGGCATTAACGGGCAGCCGTGCAATGAGTTCTTTTACTTCTGCGGTGACGTCGATGATTGTTTGCTCATCATAAAACTGGCCCCGCCGCTTGCGCAGGCCGTTTTCATATAGCTTTACGTGCTCTGTGGGTATCACATCCGCTTTGGCGAGACAGTGGCTGGCGCAGTGCATCTGGCACCCGTCAATGGCTACAATAGGGCGCCCGGAGCGGGCAATGCGCACCAGACCGGGCACACCACCGCCCACACCAGCAATGCAGGACATTTCTGCCTCTCCTGCATGGTCAAGACGCAGGGCAACGCTATTGGCAAGTTGCGCCACATCAGAGCAGCCGGAGCAGGCATAAATCAGTGTGCGGGGTTTGTGTTGTGAAGACATACCCTCTCCTATGAAAAAAACGAGGTCAGTGGCCACGATAGGAAAAACTGTTCAAGCGGCGAACTGATTGATGGGGTAATAGTGATAGGTGGCCCCTTCAGTTACCTCCGTGGCGGGGTTAATCATTAAATAACCATGGGCCTGGCTAGCCGCGCTGAGCATATGTGAGCCCTGCCCGCCCGCTAGCTGCGCCACGGGAGCCCCCTGTGACCAATCCATCACCACCCGTAGTAGCTCGCAGCGCCCCTGGGGGCCACGCTGAGAAAAGCCCGCTTTTACCGGATAACGCTGTAGAGCCGCTACGGCTCTACCTTGCATGGCATGGATAAACGGCAGCGCCAGCAGCTGCCAGCCCACCAGGGAGGCCACAGGATTACCCGGCAGCGCCATTAACGGTGTGGAAGAGGCAGGCTCCGCGCCCAGATAACCGAACGCAAAGGGCTTCCCTGGCTTCATGGCGACACCATGAAAATGTAAGCCACCGCGCTGCTCGATCACTGGGCGTACATGATCCTCCTCGCCTACCGAAACGCCTCCGGTGCACATCACCACATCCGCAACGGTTTGTGCGTGCTCAAAGGCCTGATGCAATGACTGCGGTGAATCAGCGATGATGCCCAAATCCAGCACGTCGCACTGAGCTTGCGCTAGCAGTGCGTTAAGCATGGCGCGGTTGCTGTCGTATACCTGTCCCGGTGATCGCACTGTACCTGGGGCAATCAGCTCATCGCCGGTGGAAAGCAGCGCCACCCTCAGACGCCGTTTGACAGTCACGGCATTGATTCCATGGCTTGCCAGCAGCGCAATCGACGCGGCATCAAGAAGCTTACCCGCAGCGAGCAGCGGGGTGCCTATGCGAGTCTCCTCGCCTTGGCGACGAATGTTAGCGCCTAGCACCAAGCTACCCTCGAGGTGTATATGCCCGCGCGGATCAAGAGTCACCCGCTCTTGAGGCACCACAATATCTGCCCCCATGGGCACCGGCGCGCCGGTAAAAATACGCGCGCAGCCTCCTTCCGGTAGCAGCATGACGCCTGCGCCAGCTGGTACGCGTTGGAGAATGGGTAAGCCTGCGCCGCGAGGTGCCGCTTGGTAATCAGCCAGACACAGCGCGTAACCATCCATAGCACTATTGTCCACGCCCGGCATATCGAGAGGAGCGACCAGCGTTTCTGCCAGCACTCGCCCTGTCGATTGTTCTAGGGTGATGGTTTCTACTGCATTAATGGGCGTGGCTGCGTCGATAAGCCGTTGGCGCGCATCAAACAGATCTAACAAGCCGGGCGTGACTATTTCTGCGCAGTGACAGTTCATAAGCGCTCCACCTCATTGGAAGAAGTCGCTGTGTGACGTCCACTACACGGGGTCGCTGAAGGCAGCACCATGGCGGCGAAGTTGCAGGGCCGAGTGCGGGAGTCCAGCTGCAAAGCAATAATCCTGTCCCACGCCAAGGCACACGCTTTGGGCGAACCGGGCATCGCAAATATCAGCGTTCGGTTGGCCACCCCCGCTACGGCGCGAGACTGGATCGTCGCTGTGCCGATTGTTTTCAGGGAGTAGTGGCGGAACAGCTCGCCATACCCCTCAATCGCTTTGTCGAACAGCGGTATCAACGCCTCGGGAGTGGTATCCCGGGAGGTAAAGCCAGTGCCGCCATTAACCAGAATCGCGTGGACATCCGTTCGAGCAATCCAATCCGAGACCACGGCACGAACCTGGTAGATATCATCAGAAACGATGCGCCTCTCGACCAGGATATGGCCGCTTTCGCTCAGATGTTCAACCAGCAGGTCACCGCTACCATCCTCGTCGAAACCACGGGTATCGGAAACCGTTAGCACCGCGATGCCGAGCGGAGTGAAAAGAGCATCTACAGGAACATGGGACATCAAGCCTCTCCTATTAGCTTTGCTATTGCTTCAAGCTATTGCATCAAGCTGCCGCCAGCATCGTCATCCAGAACAATCCCTTCGACGCCTATTTCGCTCTCTAACGCCAGCAAATAGTGACGCAGCGCACGTCGAGTTGCCTGTTCCCGTAGGCTATGGCGCACCCGGTCAATCACTTGATCGAAAGGTAACGCCCTACCGTCTCGCCGCTCGTCAATACTCACCACATGCCAGCCATAGCGAGACGCCAAGGGGCGCTCGTGTAGACCTTCGGGTAAGTGCTGCAAAGCGCGATCCAACTCCGGAACAGTCTGCCCTGACACCAGCCAGCCCAAATCACCATCCAGCTCTTTTGAAGGGCACGCGGAGTGGTGTTGAGCAAATTCGGCAAACCGTTCGGGTATCTGCTTAAGCTGTTCGAGTAGCTTTTCACCAAGCTGGTAAGCGTCGTCGCGGCCCTGGGAGTCATCGGGTGCGGCCGCGAGCAGGATATGCCTAACGCGTAACTGCACTGGTTCGCTGAAGCGCTCGCGGTGGGTGTCAAAAAAGCGCTGGCAATCTGTTTCCCCCGGTTCCGGCACCTCAAGCTCCTGTTCGAGCAAGGCAGCAATCGCCGCATCTTCCTGTGCTTCGTTAGTTTCCTGCCTCGACAATAGGCCCAGGACGTTGGCTCGCTGGCGCAGCAGTTCCCTGACCACCAGGGCGCGGGCCGCCTGAAGCTGGGCCTCCCCCGACGTTTCGGCGGGGTGGTACTGCATCTCCAACGCAATCGTTGCTTCATCGATAGGGGTGTCACCGACACGTACCGGAGGCGCAGCGACGCCCCCAGGTAGCTGTTCGATATCAATCATCTGCATGTTATTTCTCCTCTAGGCCTGGCCGAGCACAAGCCAGTTTTTAGCCACGACGGCGGACAAGCTGATAGCGCCGGGTTACATAGCCGAACGGCGCGCTCCACACATGCACCAGCCGCGAAAACGGGAACAGCAGGATGATGGTTAAGCCGATAAAGATATGCAGTTTGTAGATCCATGACACTTCCTGCATGTAGTCCGCCGCACCGCCGCTGAAGAAGACAATCGACTGCGCCCAGCTGGAGAGTGTCAGCATCATCTCGCCGTCCATATGGCCCAACGAGAAGATGATGGTCACCATACCCAGGCACGCCTGTAAGACGATCAAGCCCAGAATCAAGGTATCCATCATGCTCGACGACGCCTTTACGCGTGGGTTGGCCAGGCGACGATAGAGCAACATGGCGCCGCCCACCACGCACATGGCACCGGCAATACCGCCCACCACGATAGCCACTAGCTGTTTAGTACCGGCGTGCAGGAACGGTTCATAGACCCAGTGCGGTGTGAGCATGCCCACCAGATGGCCGAAGAAAATCACGATAATACCGATATGAAACAGGTTGCTGCCCAGGCGCATATTCTTTGAAGAGAGCATCTGGCTAGAACCGGTCTTCCAGGTGTACTGACCATGATCAAAACGGAGCAGGCTGCCAAGCAGAAACACCGTGCCCGCGAGATAGGGGTAGTAACCGTAGATCAGATGGGTTAAGTAATGCGCAATCGCGTCATACATGGTGATTCTCCTATTAACGATCGGCGGAAGGAGCGGAAGAGGCATTTAAAGACGGAGCAGGCATAATGCGTACCGGCTGGCTCTGAACGGTGTGTTTGCGCTCGGCCAAGCGACGCCCTTCGGCAGACTGCAGCGCGCAATCTTCGTCAGAGGTTGCCGAGAAACGCACCGCTTCTTCTTCCCATACGGCGTCCAAGGCTTCGGGGGTGTTATCAGGCACTTCTTTCTTGACCTGGGGCCGATGCTCTTCGACATCACCCTCGGCGCCGATTAACGCCAATAGTGAAAACGGTACCAGCGCGTGATCCGCCCCCCGCTCCTCCAGCCGTGCCGTCAGCAACGCCAGAATATGGCGTATTTCGCCCAACCAGCGGCCGATCTCGGCTTCATCGCACAGCGAAAGATATTCAAGAAACACCGGTAGATGATCGGGCAGTTCACGGGCATCCAGCTCAAAACCGGCCGCGCTGTATTCGGCCATGAGGTCCACCATGGCCTGGCCACGGTCACGTGATTCACCGTGAACGTGCTCGAATAGCAGCAGCGACGTGGCCCGCCCCTTATCGAACATGGCGACGTACTCGGCCTGCAGCTCAAGCAGGTCGCCCTCTTGGAGACGCTGACACCACTCCATTAGCGACGATTTGAGAGCCGCCCCCAGGCGGCGCTCGGCATTGAGAATTTCGATGAGTTCACCGCTGGCATCCTGCAGTTCCTGGGTCGGGTAATCGAGCAGGCGGGCCAGTACGCGTAGGCTACGCATACCCTGTAGCGGTTCGAACGACGGCTCTACCGGGGTCGGCGCTTGGGTAGCGGCTTCAGTCATGACGAGACTCCTCAAGTTGTGGCTGCGGGTCGAAGACCTCTACCGGTTTTACCAAAACGCTGGTCTGCTTACGGCCGTTAAATAGGTTGGGCTGGCTCTCACCGTGGCAACCATCACCAAAGGTAAAGCCACATCCACCCCGCTCGGGGAAAGCTTCGGTTGCCATCTCACGATGGCTGGTGGGGATCACGAAACGATCCTCGTAGTTGGCAATGGCCAGGTAGCGGTACATTTCTTCCACCTGGGCTACGCTCAGACCTACGGCGTCGAGCACCTCGGCATTAGGGGCGCCATCCACGTGCTTGCTGCGCATGTAGACACGCATCGCCATCAAGCGCTTGAGTGCCAATACTACGGGCTCCTCTTCACCGGCTGTCAACAGGTTAGCCAGGTACTTCACCGGGATACGCAGTGATTCGATCTTGGGCAGGATGCCATCGAACTCTACATGCCCCGCCTCAGCGGCGGACTGAATCGGCGACAGCGGCGGCACGTACCACACCATCGGCAGCGTGCGGTATTCCGGGTGCAGCGGCAGCGCCAATCCCCAGTCGATAGCCATCTTGTAAACCGGTGAGGCCTGGGCGGCTTTGATGACGTTATCCTGGATGCCATCCCGCTTGGCCTGGGCAATCACTTCCGGATCGTTGGGATCTAGGAAAATCTCGCACTGGCGGTGGTAGAGATCACGCTCGTCAGGGGAGCTTGCCACTTCCTCGATCCGATCAGCGTCATACAGCAGCACGCCGAGATAGCGAATGCGGCCCACACAGGTCTCGGAGCAGATGGTCGGCTGACCGGCCTCGATACGCGGGTAGCAGAAAATACACTTCTCGGACTTACCGCTTTTCCAGTTGTAGTAGATCTTCTTGTAGGGGCAGCCAGAGATACACATACGCCAGCCACGGCACTTGTCCTGGTCGATTAGAACGATACCGTCCTCTTCCCGCTTGTAGATCGCACCACTGGGGCAAGCCGCTACACAGGTTGGGTTCAAGCAGTGCTCGCACAGGCGCGGCAGATACATCATGAAGGTGTTTTCGAACTGGCCGTAAATATCTGCCTGCACCTTGTCGAAGTTGGCGTCTTTGCGCCGCTTGGCGAACTCGGTGCCAAGAATCTCTTCCCAGTTCGGGCCCCATTCGATCTTTTTCATACGCTGACCGGAAATCAGCGAGCGCGGACGCGCCACCGGCTGGTGCTCACCGATCTTGGCGGTATGCAGGTGTTGGTAGTCGAAAGTGAACGGCTCATAGTAGTCATCCATCTCGGGCAGGTCGGGGTTGGCGAAAATGTTCGCCAGCACCCGCCATTTGCCACCAATACGCGGTTCAATCCGACCATCGTTACGGCGCATCCAGCCGCCCTTCCACTTGGCCTGGTTCTCCCACTCTTTGGGATAGCCGATACCGGGCTTGGTCTCGACATTGTTGAACCAGGCGTACTCCATACCTTCGCGACTGGTCCAGACATTTTTGCAGGTCACTGAACAGGTGTGGCAACCAATACACTTATCAAGGTTGAGAACCATGCCTACCTGGGAACGAATTTTCATTTCACGGCCTCCTGAGCACTGTTCTTCTGAACACTGTCATTGCCTTCACCATCCAGCCAGTCAACGTGTTTCATCTTGCGCACTAACACGAACTCATCGCGATTTGAGCCGACGGTGCCGTAGTAGTTAAAACTGTAAGAGAGCTGCGCGTAGCCGCCGATCATATGGGTTGGCTTGGGGCAGACACGGGTGACCGAGTTGTGAATACCGCCCCGCGTACCGGTGACCTCAGAGCCAGGGACGTTCACGTTGCGCTCCTGGGCGTGGTACATCATCACCATGCCCGCTTTGACCCGCTGGCTGACCACTGCCCGCGCGGCAATCGAGCCGTTGGCGTTGTAGACCTCGATCCAGTCGTTGTCCTCGATATCGATCTCAGCCGCGTCCGCCTCGGAGAGCCACACCACCGGGCCGCCTCGGTTAAGCGTCAACATCAGCAGGTTGTCCGAGTAAGTGGAGTGGATGCCCCACTTCTGGTGCGGCGTGAGAAAGTTCAGCGCCTTGCTCTTGAAGCCGTTGTCGGCGGGAAGCTGGAAGCCTTTGGCCGCCTTGGTATCGATAGGCGGACGATAGACCAGCAGGCTTTCGCCGAAAGCGCGCATCCAGGCGTGATCCTGATAGAACTGCTGACGGCCACTCACGGTGCGCCAGGGAATCAGCTCGTGAACGTTGGTGTAACCGGCGTTATAGGAGACATGCTCATCCTCGAGGCCGGACCAGGTCGGGCTGGAGATAATCTTGCGCGGCTGGGCGACGACATCGCGAAAGCGAATTTTCTCATCAAACTTAGGCCTCGCAAGGTGAGTATGATCACGCCCGGTAATTTTGGAGAGTGCATCCCACGCTTTAACTGCCACGGCGCCGTTGGTTTCCGGTGCCAGGGTCAGAATCATCTCGGCGGCATCGATAGCGCTGTCGATCAACGGACGCCCTTTATGCGGGCCATCCAGCTTGCGATGGTTGAGTTTGCCTAGCAGCTCGACTTCAGCATCGGTATTCCAAGCGATACCCTTGCCGCCGTTACCAATGCTTTCCAGCAGCGGCCCAACAGAAGTGAAGCGCTCATAGGTTTCGGGATAGTTGCGCTTGACCTCAATCAGCGATGGCATGGTCTTGCCGGGAATCGGCGCGCATTCGCCCTTCTTCCAATCCATCACCGCCGGCTGGGCCAACTCTCCTGGCGAGTCGTGCTGCATCGGCAGCGTGACCAGGTCGGTCTCTTCTCCCAGGTGGCCTACACACACCTTGGAAAACGCTTTGGCAATACCCTTGTAAATATCCCAGTCGCTGCGCGATTCCCAGGCCGGGTCGGTGGCGGCAGTCAAGGGGTGAATAAAGGGGTGCATATCAGAAGTGTTAAGGTCGTCCTTCTCATACCAGGTCGCCGTCGGCAGCACGATATCCGAGTAGAGGCAGGTGGTGGACATGCGGAAATCCAGCGTCACCAGCAGGTCGAGCTTGCCTTCCGGCGCCTCGTCACGCCATACCACTTCTTCGGGCTTCTGGCCGCCGAAGTCGCCCAGATCTTTACCCTGAATACCGTGGCGAGTACCCAGCAGGTACTTGAGCATGTACTCATGGCCCTTACCGGAACTACCCAGCAGGTTGGAGCGCCAGATGAACATATTACGCGGGAAGTTCTCTGGTGCATCCGGGTCTTCCGCGGCAAAGCGCAGTTCACCGCTCTTGAGCTGCTGAACGGCATAGTCGGCAGTGGACATACCCGCGGCTTCGGCTTTTTTCGCTAGGCGTAGCGGGTTAGTGTCCAGTTGAGGTGCTGACGGCAGCCAGCCCATGCGCTCAGCACGCACGTTAAAGTCAATCAGGCTACCGGGGTAATCCTCGGCCTTGGCCAACGGCGAAAGAATTTCTTTAATCTCGAGCTTCTCGTAGCGCCACTGGGAGGAGTGACTATAGAAGAAGGAAGTAGAGTTCATATGGCGCGGCGGGCGCTGCCAGTCGAGGCCAAAGGCCAAAGGCGTCCAGCCAGTCTGCGGACGCAGTTTTTCCTGACCAACGTAGTGGGCCCAGCCGCCACCGCTCTGACCGATACAACCACACATGACCAGCATGTTAATCAGGCCGCGGTAGTTCATATCCATGTGGTACCAGTGGTTCATACCGGCACCAACGATGATCATGCTACGGCCGTTGGTTTTATGGGCGTTGTCGGCAAATTCACGGGCAATGCGGGTGCACTGCTCTGCAGGGACACCGGTGATTTTCTCCTGCCACGCGGGGGTATAGGGGCGAATCTGATCAAACGAGGTCGCGCCATCATCTTCGCCGTCGCCGACAAAGCCACGGTCGATACCGTAGTTGGCACACATCAGATCAAAAACGGTGACCGCCAGCATTTCGCTGCCATCGGCTCTCTTCAAGCGTTTGGCGGGCAAATTGTGGAACAGTAGGTCATCGGCGGCGCCGACGCCGGCCCCTTTTACGTGCTCAAAGTGCTCGTGCTCGATGCCACCGAAGTAAGGGAACGCCACGCGAGCGACGCTATCGTGGTGGTTGACCAAGCTGAGTAACGGCTTGATTTCAGCGCCTGCGGCGTCCAGCGATTCCAGGTTCCACTTGCCCACTTCGTCGCCGGTTTCGCCCCAGCGAAAACCGATGGAACCGCGTGGCACCACCAGCTGGTCACGGGTTTCGTCCCAGGCAACGGTTTTCCACTCGGGATTGTTTTCCTGGCCCAGGGCAGCATCAAAATCACTCGCACGCAGTTGGCGGCCCGGTGCGAAGCTGCCATCTTCACGCACTTCCAGTTCCACCAGGAACGGCATGTCAGTATAGCGGCGTACATAGTCAGTGAAGTAAGCACTCGGGTTATCGAGGTGGAACTCTTTGAGGATGACATGGCCCATGGCCATCGCCAGGGCGGCATCGGTGCCCTGTTTGGCGGACAGCCATTCGTCGGTGAGTTTGGAGACTTCGGCATAATCCGGAGTGATCGAAACCGTCTTGGTGCCCTTGTAACGTACTTCGGTAAAGAAGTGGGCATCCGGGGTACGCGTCTGGGGCACGTTGGAGCCCCAGGCGATGATGTAGCCGGAGTTGTACCAGTCAGCGGACTCAGGTACGTCGGTCTGCTCGCCCCAGGTCATCGGTGACGCCGGCGGCAAATCGCAGTACCAGTCGTAGAAGCTCATGCAGACGCCACCAATCAGCGAGAGGTAGCGACTACCTGCGGCGTAACTGACCATGGACATGGCAGGAATCGGCGAGAAGCCGAGAATACGGTCGGGGCCGTACTGCTTGGCGGTGTAAACGTTAGAAGCAGCGACCAGCTCGTTGAGCTCGTCCCAGTTACCGCGAACGAAGCCGCCCATGCCGCGAGCACGCTTGTACTGTTCGGTCTTGGCGGGGTCTTCGACAATAGACGCCCAGGCGTCGACCGGATCTGGGTTAGCCTTGAGCGCTTCGCGCCATAGCGCCAGCAACGGCTTGCGGATCAACGGGTACTTGAGGCGGTTGGCGCTGTACAGATACCAGGAGTAGCTGGCGCCGCGGGGGCAGCCACGCGGCTCATGGTTAGGCAGGTCGGGACGGGTACGGGGGTAGTCAGTCTGCTGGGTTTCCCAGGTAACTAAACCGTTCTTAACGTAGATCTTCCAGCTACAGGAGCCGGTGCAGTTCACCCCGTGGGTACTGCGTACTACTTTGTCGTGCTGCCAGCGGGCACGATAACTATCTTCCCACTGGCGGGATTCGCTGCGTAGCTCACCGTGTTCGTTGGCAAAAGGCTCGCGGGACTTGCGGAAGAAATTCAGCCGATCTATGAAGTGACTCATGGTCGATCTCCAGGCTCCTCGGAAATTTGCATACCCGACAGTGCGGGTTCCATGGAGTGGATTCTGCGTGATCGACAAGCGAATTACTGCGTGATTACCTCCATATACACCCTATCTACCCCCAAGGTGATAGAGCGGCCAACGTAAAGGAATAGACGGTTGGCGCTGTTGAAATTACACCGTGCGCGAATAACGGTTTTCCGTTGGTTTCAGGTAGGCGTCGAACGCCATGGCCAGGTTGCGGATCATTAACCTCCCTGCAGGCAGCACCTCGATGTCATGGTCGCGCAAAGCAATTAACCCGTCGTCCGCCATCTCTTCGAGGCTCGCCAAGGCACTCGCGAAGTAGCTGCGAAAATCGACATTGTGCCGGGCTTCAATAGCGGAAAATTCAAGTCGGCCGTGACACATCAGGGTATTAATGACATCGCGGCGCAGGCGGTCGTCATCGCTAAGGCGATAGCCACGGAAGACCGGTAAACGCCCTTCATCCAAACGATGCTGATACTGGGCAGTTTCCTTGACGTTTTGGCTGTAGGTATCGCCCACCTTGCCAATCGAAGTAATGCCCAGCCCAATCATGTCGCAGTCGGCGTGGGTAGAGTAGCCCTGAAAATTGCGCTGCAGAGTGCCATTTTCACGGGCCAGGCTCAGCTCGTCATTCGGAAGGGCGAAGTGATCCATGCCTATGTAGACATATCCTGCAGACGTCAGGCGGTTAATCGTAAGCTCCAGCAGCTCCAGCTTGCGCTCGGGTGGCGGCATGTCTTCGGGGCGAATTAGCCGCTGAGCTTTAAACAGTTCGGGCAGATGGGCGTAGCTATAAGCGGCAATGCGATCCGGTTGCAGGTCAATAATCTTGGTTAGCGTCGTATCGAAACTCGCCACTGTCTGCAGCGGTAAACCGTAGATCAGGTCAACGCTGACCGATTCAAACCCCGCCTCGCGGGCAGCCTTGACCAGGGATACCACCTGCTCTTCGCTCTGGACGCGATTGACCGCTTGCTGCACGTCGTGATCGAAATCCTGAACCCCGAAGCTCAACCGATTGAAGCCCAGCGCGTAGAGCTCGTACACCTGTTCGGGCGTCACGGTGCGAGGGTCTACCTCCAGCGAGAATTCACGCTCTTCAGGTGCGGCGAAGTGAAAGGCTTCGTCCAGCGCCGCCATCAGTTCGCTTAGCTGGGCGTTGCTTAAGTAGGTTGGGGTGCCGCCGCCCAGGTGCAGTTGGGTCATTTGGCGGGTGGTATCGAACAGCGCTCCCTGAACACGTATCTCCTGTTTTAACCACTGGAGGTATTCGGCGGCTCGCTCGGTATTATGAGTAATGATTTTGTTGCAGGCGCAGTAGTAGCACAGGCTTTTGCAGAACGGGATATGCACATAGACCGAAAGCGGCTTGGGTACTGCGACCCGATTACTGCGCTCGGCGGCGCTACGGTAATCATCCTCGGCAAACGCGGCATGAAACTGGGGTGCAGTGGGATAAGAAGTGTACCGCGGGCCTGGGCGGTCATATTTCTCTACCAGGGGGCGATTGAAGAGCAGTTCATCTTGCATGATCGAAGTAGGTCTCTGAAAAGGGGCTCTAAAAGAGGTCTCTGAAATGGAACTCTGGAAGTGGGTGCAGCAAGCATTGGTTAATATTCATACAATATACGTTTTAAAAACTGCCTGCATCCAGCTTGCCTACTCTGCAGCGTTATCCTCTTTTGAAAGCCACCCCGATATGACCTGTGTCAAAAGCCGACAAAAAATAGGTGACTAAAATGCTCGGACTTTTCCCGCAAGGAGTCTCGCTATGGAGCTTGTATGTCCCGCTGGCAACCTGCCCGCCCTAAAGCGCGCTGTAGATGAAGGTGCCGACGCTGTCTATTTCGGTTTCCAGAACATCACCAACGCACGGCAATTCGCCGGGCTAAACTTTACCGACAAACGTGCCCGCGAGGGGATCGATTACGCCCACCGACATGGCAAACGCGTTTTTTGCGCCATTAATACCTATCCCCAGCCCGATGGCTGGGAACACTGGACTCGGGCCGTGGATCAGGCCGCCGAACTGGGCGTGGATGCGCTGATTCTCGCCGATATGGGACTGCTCGACTACGCTACTCGTCATCACCCCGAGATCTCGCGGCACCTTTCAGTGCAGGGTTCGGCGACCAGCCATGAAGCGCTACGCTTTTACCACCAGCATTTCGGCATCAAGCGCGCCGTACTTCCACGGGTGCTGTCAATCACTCAGGTACGCGACCTGGCCAAGCAAACACCGGTAGAACTGGAGGTGTTCGCTTTCGGCAGCCTGTGCATCATGGCCGAAGGACGCTGCTATCTCTCCTCCTACCTGACCGGCGAATCGCCCAATACCCGGGGCGTCTGCTCGCCAGCGGCTCATGTCCGCTGGGAAGAAACGCCAGAGGGCTTAGAGTCGCGCCTCAACAATGTTCTTATCGACCGCTACGCCGAAGGCGAGAGCGCGGGCTACCCCACCCTATGCAAGGGTCGCTTCGAGGTGGCGGGCGAGACCTATCACGCCATCGAGGAACCCACCAGCCTCAATACCCTGGAGCTATTGCCGGAGCTACGCGACCTGGGTATTAGCGCCGTCAAAATTGAAGGTCGTCAGCGCAGCCCCGCCTATGTCTCTAAAGTGGCCGGGATCTGGCGTCAGGCGCTCAACCGCCTAGAGGCTCAGCCTGAGCGCTTTGATCCAGAACCCGCCTGGATGGCAGGCCTTGCCGAGCTTTCCGAAGGTGCCATCACTACCCTAGGCGCCTACGAGCGCCGCTGGAAATAGGAGCCTACTATGCCGAACACTACACCTCCCCTATCACCGACCTTATCAACCGGCCCTCTTCAACTCTCCCTCGGGCCGGTGCTTTTTTACTGGACTCGGCAACGCTACGCCGACTTCTACCGCGAGGCGGCCGACTGGCCGGTAGAGATTATTACCCTGGGCGAAACCGTCTGCTCGCGGCGTCGCGATATGAAACTGGACGACTGGCTAGGCATTGGGCGCGAGCTCACCCAGGCGGGCAAGCAGGTAGTACTCGCCAGCCAGACCTTGATCGAGTCCGAAGCCGACCTGCGTGACTTGCGCAAGCTGTGTGACAACGGTGATTTTATCGTCGAGGCCAATGACCAAAGCGCCCTGCAACGACTCTCCAGTGCCGGACTGCCGTTCATCGCCGGTGCTGCGCTCAACCTCTACAACCCGGCGACACTGGGCGTTATGGCCCGTGCCGGCATGCAGCGTTGGCAAGCGCCGGTGGAAATGTCACAGCAAGACTTAGCCAAGCTTATTCACGATTGCCACCAGGAAGGCATTTCCCACCCATGCG
This sequence comes from Vreelandella titanicae, assembly GCF_014697095.1. Classification (NCBI taxonomy): domain Bacteria; kingdom Pseudomonadati; phylum Pseudomonadota; class Gammaproteobacteria; order Oceanospirillales; family Halomonadaceae; genus Vreelandella; species Vreelandella titanicae. The sequence continues at coordinate 3,737,277 of NZ_CP059082.1, forward strand.
AAGTATTCGCCTACGGTCATCTCCCTTTAGCTTGGTCGTCACGCTGTTTTACCGCCCGGCGCCATCAAACACCTAAGGATCGCTGCAAGTTTGTCTGTCAAAAATACCCCGAAGGCCTAGTGCTGCGTTCACAAGAGTCTCGCGATGTTTTCACCCTGAACGGTATTCAAACCCTTTCCAGCGCCTGTCAGGATCTACGCCATGAACTTACGGTCATGGCGGATATGGGGGTATCAGTGGCACGTCTCAGCCCACGGGCGGAAGGCATGGCCGAGGTGGTCAAGGCTTTCGACCAGGCCCGCCACGGCAGGTTACCTACGCCCGATCCTTTGACGCTGGTGGATGCTGAAATCTGCGACGGTTACTGGTACGGCCGACCAGGTATGGATAACACCCGCACGATGACCGGCTAAAACAATAGCCTAGGCGCCACCACGCCTTACTATTTTTCCCCACCATTTTTGACCTGGGTCATTTATTGCAAAATCCTGAACGCCTACCCTTTAACACCACATATAGTATTTATTTTTATTAAATCTATCATATATAGGTGAATTGGGTGAAAAGCTCCACAAGCGTTCAGGTAGCAAAGCATCATATTGACGTCGCTTCGACGGTCAATGAGTACCTCCAACGCGCCGACTGGCGTGTTCACGCCAATGCCAACCAGGGCTATTCATTGGGCGGTTTAATCCTCAACGTCTCGGGCAAGTTGATAGCCAACTACTGGCTCGATGAGATTTACCCCCACGCCGTGGGGGAAGCTCATAGAGAAGGTGATTTGCATATTCACGACCTGGATATGCTGTGCGGCTATTGCGCCGGCTGGTCGCTGCGTACTTTGCTTCTAGAGGGATTTAATGGGGTGCCGGGACGAGCCGAAAGCCACCCGCCCCGCCACCTTTCAAGTGCCCTGGGGCAAATGGTTAATTTTCTTGGCACCTTGCAGAACGAGTGGGCCGGGGCACAAGCCTTCAGCTCTTTCGATACCTATCTGGCACCCTACGTGCGCAAGGACGGCCTGACCTACGCGCAGGTTAAGCAGGCGCTTCAGGAATTCATCTACAACCTAAATGTACCTTCGCGCTGGGGTAGCCAGACGCCCTTCACCAACCTAACCTTCGACTGGGTCTGCCCCGACGACTTGCGCCATCAGGTACCGGTTATCGGCGAAGAGGAGCAGCCATTCAGTTACGGCGAACTGCAGGTTGAAATGGACTTGATCAACCGGGCCTATTTGGAAGTGATGGAGGCCGGGGATCGCCACGGGCGTGTGTTCACCTTCCCGATACCCACTTATAACATCACCCATGATTTCGACTGGGAAAGCGACAACGCCGAGCGGCTCTTCGCACTGACCGCCAAGTACGGACTGCCCTACTTTCAAAACTTTCTCAATTCGGATCTGGAACCCCACATGGTGCGTTCCATGTGCTGCCGCCTGCAGCTTGATTTGAGTGAACTGCTCAAACGCGGCAACGGTCTGTTCGGCAGTGCGGAGCAAACCGGATCGTTGGGAGTAGTGACGATCAACTGTGCCCGGTTAGGTTACCGCTTTGCCGGCGACCGGGCAGGGCTGTTCAGCGAGCTGGATCGCCTTCTGTCGCTCGGGCGCGATAGCCTCGAACTCAAGCGCGAGCGCATTCAGCAACTAATGGATCAGGGGCTCTACCCCTTTACCCAGCGCTACCTGGGCACGTTACGCAATCATTTCTCTACTCTGGGTGTGAATGGGCTCAACGAAATGGTGCGCAACTTTACTGGGGATCGCTGCGATATCGCCGACGCCCAAGGGCTACAGCTGGCACTGGATCTTCTTGACCACGTTCGGGAGCGGATGCGCGAATTTCAAGAACAGACCGGCCACATGTATAACCTTGAAGCCACCCCGGCAGAGGGCACCACTCACCGCTTTGCCCGGGAGGATCTGACGCGCTTTCCTGACATTCTTCAAGCCGGTACACCCGAGGCGCCCTACTACTCCAATTCTAGTCAATTGCCGGTGGGTCATACCGATGATCCCTTTGAGGCACTGAGCCATCAAGACCCCTTACAGACTCGCTACACCGGTGGCACGGTATTGCATCTCTATATGCGCGAACGGATTACCTCGGCCTCCGCCTGTCGCAAGCTGGTTAAAACGGCGCTCTCTCACTTTCGCTTACCCTACCTCACAGTCACACCCACCTTTTCGATCTGCCCGGTGCATGGCTACCTGTCGGGTGAACATGAGTTCTGCCCCAAGTGCGACGAAGCACTTTGGGCAAAAACGGCGAGCGCAATCGACGCCGCCACGGCTTGAGGCATTTGCCTCACTTTTTCTCAACTCGTTTAAGGAACACGCTAATGCAAACCTCTCAATATGCTAGCTTGCCCACTGAGCAGCGCCAGCGCTGCGAAGTCTGGACCCGCGTCATGGGCTACCACCGCCCGGTAAGTCAGTTCAATATCGGCAAACGTGCCGAACACCAGGAGCGACGCCATTTTACTGAAGCCGCCGCCTCTCGGTAGCTAGCCCTCACTTTTCTCTAACGACAGCTGGGGGGTCTGGCGACAGGCGCCCCAGCAGGGGGATATCACTATGGCTATGCAGACGACACTTGACGACATCACAACTAAATTATCTTCGGTTCGGCTGCCGATTGCCGGCCTTGTGCCCATGACCACACTGGATTATCCCGATCATCTGGCGTGTGTTGTCTTTCTCCAAGGCTGCCCGCTACGCTGCGGCTACTGCCACAATCCCAACATGATCCCGTCGCGCCGAGGTGAACCCCAGGAGTGGCAAGCGATACGGGAATTCCTGAGCACCAGGCAAGGCCTGCTGGAAGCGGTGGTTTTCAGCGGTGGTGAGCCCACCCTGAATGCCGGTTTGTCCGATGCAGTAAAGGAAGTGAAAGCATTGGGCTTTAAGGTGGGACTACATACCGCCGGCCCTTATCCTGACCGCCTCACCCAGCTATTACCGCACCTTGACTGGGTGGGGCTGGATGTAAAAGGACGCGGAAAAGAGTTTGACCGCATCTGCGGCCGTCCCGGCATCTGGCAGTTGCATGCCCGTAGCTTGGGGGCTTTGCTCGACAGCGGACTCAATTTCGAGTGCCGTACCACCATTCACTGGAAAGATTTTCAGCTTACCGATGTGGAACGCCTGGCACTGAGTCTTGCCGACTGTGGGGTACGCCACTATGCGCTGCAGGTGGCCCGCAGCGAGCAATGCTTCGATCCCACCTATTCTCAGCCAGTTGCCAATACTCCATCTACAGCTCAGATGAATGCGCTGGTAAGCCGTTTGAAACCGTATTTTGACCAGCTTGAGCTAAGGCAATAACGCTTTCCTTCTTGACTCAGGTCAGCATTAGTACCCCCATGTTCTGATTGCAACTTACTGAACGTTCATACAACATGTTTCTTTTACAGTTGGATTACTCTCGGAGCAAAGCACACTCCATGCATCTCACTCGATTCACCGATTATTCAATACGCGTGTTGATCTTCCTCGCCGTGAAAGGCGAAGAGCGTTCTACTATCAATGAGATCGCAGAGACCTTTGATATTTCTCGCAATCACCTGATGAAAGTCGTTCAGGAGCTTAGCCAGAAGAACTACGTTACCGCTATTCGGGGCAAGAACGGTGGCCTATTGCTCACGCGAGACCCCGCTACTATCGTGCTGGGTAAACTCGTGCGCGAAATGGAACATGGCATGGAGCTAGTCGAGTGCTTTCATAGCGATAACAACTGCATCATTACTCCCTCGTGTCGGCTCCAGCCCATTCTAAACGAAGCCTTGTCAGCGTTTCTGGAGGTGCTTGACCGCTATACTTTGGCAGATGTGTTGTCCAATCGTTACCCGCAGTTGGCAGGACTAATGCGTATCCCCACCGTCAATGTCTGACGATCACTAGAAACAACCCTATTAATTTCAGCTAAGGAAATTCTGCATAGTTGCTCTACAATAAATGCATTAAAAATGCATTTTAACGCGCTATTAATGATTCCCACTTTGCCGAATGAGGTTTTCTATGGCTATCTCCCCATCATCCATGCCCTCCGCATCTCACTCCGCGGCCACTTCAACGTCGACTTCCTCTAATACGTTTAAGAAAAGCCGCGGGCGTGGCGCGGCTATCGTTGTCTATATGCTCTTTCTGGGTAGCGTATTAGCGGTGGTCACCGCCCCCATAGGGGTACTCATTGCCCACATGAAAAGAAACGATGCCGAGGAGTGGGTCGCTTCCCATTTGCAGTTTCAGATTAGAACGTTTTGGTTAGGGCTATTAGGCGGGGTGTTGTTCACTGCCATTTGGCATCTACTGGGCTGGATCGGGCTACCCGCCGTAGCCCCCTGGGCTCTAGGCTACCTCTATTTTACAGCCTGCCTGATCTGGATGGTGGGCCGTTGCGGGGTAGGCATTACCCGCCTCACCAACAACCGTCCAGTGGCTAACCCACGCAGTCTTGCCTTTGGCGGTGCCCGGGTCACCCTGGCTGATCGCTAATGAGCGTTTGAATACCTCAATGGTTTTAATACGCCTGCATCTGGACGGATGCAGGCGCCATCTATTATTCGTTCAGCCATCCTGATCATCGACTCGCGCCTGCATCAACGGCCAAGTGTAGTGCACGACGAATATTGCGTAGGCAACGCACCAGAAGATGATGCTCAGCGTATAGGTCCAGTGGGTGATCTGGGGAAATAACGCCAAGACGGGTGAGCGCACCAAGGCGGCTATTAGCATTAAGCCCAGCGCCACACCAATACCGGGCAAAGTGCGTATGGGGCGGCCCGTATGACCTAGCGAAACTCTGGCCATCATGGCCAGCATCATGGTGCCCATGCCACCAATGGTCAGGGCGTGCACGGCAAGTTCAACGCGCATCAGCCCCATGAGTGCCAAGACCCACATGACAAGCCCTAGCGGAATGCAGGCGTAGCTGCCGTGCAGCCCCCAAAGTAAAGGTTCACGCCAGCTATGCAACCCACCCCAACGCGCCATGCGAACAGTGTTGGCCAACGCCGCTAAGAGCATCACTCCCCCCATTAATAAAGCAGGAATGGCAACCCCCAACATGATGACCAGCTGCAGCACGACTACGCCAGCCGTACTCACCAGCGTCACTCCTTCGAGCAAAGCAATAGGTTCAGGTTTGGTGCGGCCCAAACGATTGGCAGTGAACATGGCAATCACACGTCCGCCCACTACGGTCATCATCAGTGTGATTAACAGTACGGCCAAGTAGGCGGCTTGGCGGATCAGCTCGGCGTCACCCTGCATCACCCCTAAGTGCATCGCCAGGTTAGCCGTGGCAAACAGCAACAGCACAGGTATAAAGATCAAGTTGCGCCAACGCTTTGCGGTAATAACCAGACGCGCCATAGTAATGGCGACCACTGGAAGAAATGCAAGGTCAACCGCCAGCAGCAGCCATCCTGGCAAATCCATGGGAAAAGCCATCAGCACTCTACCCAATAGCCATAACACCACCAGTCCCAATAGCGGCCCGCCGTTTAAGCTCGGCAAGCCTGTCCAGTTTCGTACAGCGGTAAGCAAAAACCCTCCGATCACTGCTGCGGCAAAACCAAACAACATTTCATGCTGATGCCAGAACACCAGGCCGCCATAAGGGCGCAGCAAAATATTGCCATGCCAAAAGCCCAGCCATACCAGTAGAGATAAAATACTGAACAGCGCGGCCAACAGGAAAAAGGGCCGAAAAGCCAGCCGTAACAACGGCAGTTGCTTGAGTTTGGAGGCAGGTTGGGAGGAGGTGATAGTCGACATAGCATAATACCCCACTGAATTACTTGGATTTGCATTGTGCGCCAGGCCAATAGCAAAAACCATGACAAGTATCAAAAATGCATCTTATAGGCTCAGATAAGCTTCATCGCCGATCAATGACAGGCGCTTTTGCATTGTGTTCAGGCCTTGTTGTTCAAATGGCTGGCAGCCCCTCTCCTCAACAGAGCCCCTGCATGGTTGGTATTTATCGCTTTTGGCGTTAAGATGCATTTGTAATGAATCTTAACGCTTGAGGTATTATCCGTGCTAACACATGAGCAAGAAAAGCTGATCAACGCGACCGCTCCCGTCGTGGCCGAACACCTGAATGCGATTACGCAGCGCTTCTATCCGCTGATGTTTACCCGTTACCCAGAGGTTAAGCCGCTCTTTAATGAGGTTCATCAGCAAAGCGGTGGTCAGCCCCGTGCCCTGGCCAACGCCGTGTTGGCCTATGTGCAACTACGCAGTAATCCAGCTCAGGCGCGTGCTACTCTGGATATTGTGGTCAGTAAACACGTCTCGCTAGGGATTCTTCCCGAGCAGTACCCTATTGTCGGTGAATGCCTGCTGGCAGCGATTGGCGAAGTGCTGGGTGACGCCGTCACCCCGGAAATCGCCGATGCGTGGGGCGCTCTATATAACGAGCTTGCCGCCCTGTTAATTGACCTCGAAGACCAGCGCTATCGTGAGTTTGAGCAGCGCCCGGGGGGATGGCGCGGCACACGCCGTTTCAAGATTGCCAGTACCCATCAGGAAAGTGCTGTAATTCGCTCTTTTATCCTTGAGCCCGAGGATGGAGGACGTGTGGCTGACCATGAGCCAGGTCAGTATATCGGTGTACGTCTAACCATTAATGGCGAGCTGGTTTATCGGCATTACAGCCTCTCAGACACGCCAAATGGCCAAAGCTATCGAATCTCGATCAAACGCGAAGAACAGGGCCAAGTCAGCCGCCACTTCCACGATGTCTTACAACCCGGCGACACCTTGGAACTGTTACCACCAGCAGGTGACCTCACGCTGATTGAAGGTGACGAACCTCTGCTGCTTGCCAGCGGCGGCGTTGGGCAAACGCCCCTGCTCCCCATGGCAAGACATGCCTTGTCCCTTGGGCGGCAAGTCACCTATCTACACGCTGCCCTGGACGCCGACCACCAGGCCTTTAAAGGCGAATTAGAAGCGCTGAAGAGCGAGTATCCTCAACGTCTTAAGGCTGTCCGTATTCATGAGCGCGGCAACGAAGCCGAACATATTGGTCGTATCGACCACAGCTTATTAGCTCACTACCTGCCTGATCTTAAGGCGCGCTGCTATTTCGTCGGCCCCCAAGGATTCATGACGGCGATTAACAGCGCTTTGTCCGAACTGGGTGTCGACGAGGATCGCCGACACTTTGAGCACTTTGGCCCCTCGCGCCCCCTCGACGCAGCGTAATAATGGGCGGCCTCGGGATATCCCGAGGCCGCTTGTGAACATTTCAGAAGCCTGGGTCACTCTTTACGTACCAAACGCTCCAGCCCCAACAACAGTTCCCCCACACGCCCTTGTGCAAGGCCTTCCTCGCAACCGTCAAGTAGATTTTTGAGCGTCAACCCCAGCTCTGTATCCCCTTCAATGATTAAGCGACGCTGGAAAAACAGGCTGTCGGGATCTTCGCGGCGCGTGGCAAGGCACAAGAATTCCCGCCAACCTCCCCGAATGGTTGCCTCGCCTTTCTCGCGACATAATATCAAGCGCTGGGATTCAAGCGTCAGACTTAGCGTCACACCTAAATCGGCGATGGTGAGACTAATGCGCCGACCTTCCAAAGCATCGAATTCCCCCTCAGCAAGCGGCATAGCAAAAGTACGGTTGAGTAAAGGCTCGACTATACGTTGCTTAATTGTAAACGGTACCCGTGGATCAAGGAGACGTATCAAATGGCTAGGCGTTATAGGAGGGGAAATTGAAAAAGAGGGCATGGAAAAAGGTAAAGACAGCAATGACATAACAGTCACTCCGAAGTAAAGGCATCATCGGCAAACACTAGGCCACTGATGCTAAGCGTTGCCGTGGCGCTGGGTAGTGACGCGTGTCAAATAAAAGAAATATTGCACCAAAATTAACATGTATTTAAAATGCACTTAATATATTGACGAAAACTAATGAGCCCTGATACCTCGGCACAACGCTTACCGAGTGGAGTATTAATGAGGCACGACCTGCCCAATCCCGGCTGGGGGCCGCTTTCAGCGCTACCTGGCAATCCACTGATGTGGGTATTGATACTGAGCGAAATGCTGGTTTTCACCGCCTTCTTTGCGCTCTATGCCGGTCAACGCGCCCTTGACCCTGCACTATTCAATGAATCCCAACATCAGCTTGACCCGGTGCTGGGCGGCCTCAATACCCTGGTGCTCTTGACCAGTGGGCTTTTTGTAGCCTTTGCCGTTGAGGCGATAAGCGCTAAGCGCATACAGCGCAGCCGACAGTGGTTAGGCGCCGCTATACTGTTGGGCCTACTGTTCTGTCTCATTAAGGTTTTTGAGTATACAAGTAAGTTTGCCGCTGGAATAACGCCAGAAACGAACGTTTTTTTTGGTTTTTACTATGGTTTAACCGCCTTCCATTTTGCTCACGTTGTGTTCGGCTTAGCGCTACTAGGCTTAGTGAGCTGGCGCACCTCCACCGAGAACGTAGAAACGGCGGCAGCCTTCTGGCATATGGTGGACTTGATTTGGATCCTGCTTTATCCACTGATTTATCTGCTCAGATAATTTTGTGAGGAAACAATGAGGGCACTGCCCGGTACACGACGTTTACTGATTACTTGGGGCGTATTAATGGCGCTGACCCTGGTTTCCATGGTTTCCGCTCGGCTAGATCAGACCACCGACTGGCAGGTGCTTCCCCTATGGTCAGCCGCCATGATAATGATGGCGACGGGGTTCAAAGCCCACTGTGTGCTCATGGTCTATTTAAACTTGCGCGCCGCGACCCCAGCCTGGAAGGGAGTTTTCATTGCCCTGACACTATTAACGTTAACGCTGATTGCCGCGGGCTACCTGGCCGGTCGCTTTCATTTAGTGGGGTAGCCTCACAGGATTGGATTTAGCGAAGTGCGGAATCAGTACCTCAAGGCCGCTGCGCGGCGTTTGCCCAGGCTTCCAGCGACCGACCCAACCGCATCAAACCATAAACGATAAAGGGAACCAGCAACATCAGCGCCACGCCCCAATCTCGGTTATTGATAAGCCATACCAGCGGCACGACTATCCCTAAAGCGACCAAAGACCACAGACTAATCGCCGCTACGAAGCGCAAGCGCACCATAGATAACCTCCTTAGGAAGCAACAATCTGGCGGTAGATACTCGGCAGCGCCAAGGCGAGATGCTCCGGATGCTGGACAATGGCATAACCACCTCGCCCAAACAGATGAGGAATATAGCGCCCCGCCTCCCGGTCAATCGTTACCCCGAACACGCGCACTTCTTCCCGTCGCGCTTCAAGAACGGCTTTGCGCGTATCCTCTATACCATAACGCCCTTCATAATAGTCGGTATCGTTAGGCTTACCGTCGGTCAGAAGTAGCAGTAACCGGTGCCGATTGGGCCGTTTGGCAAGCGCTTGGGAAAGGTGCCGAATAGCGGGCCCCATACGCGTGTAGTGGCCTGGTTTGAGCGCAGCGATCCGCCGTGACACCCGTTCACCCATTGGCTCATCGAAACTTTTCAGCGTATTGACCCAAACACGGTGACGACGGTGGGAGGTAAAGCTGTGAATAGCATAGTCATCGCCGCAACCCGCAAGGCCGTGTCCCAATACCAGCAGCGCCTCTTTAGCCACATCCAGCACCCGCCGGTCTTCCAGCCAGGCCTCAGTGGAAAGGGATACATCGATCAGGATCGAAACCGCCAAATCCCTCGCCTGGGTACGGCTAGCTTGATAGAGACGGTCGCTGGCTTCACCGGTCGCCGCCAGATCACAGCGGGAGCGAATGACGGCGTCCATATCCAGCTCGCTGCCATCCAGCTGGCCACGTAGCGTCTCACGACGCGGCCTAAGTGCTTCAAACTCGCGTCGGACTCGGCGAATGCGCCGTCTTGTCGTTTCATCCGGCTGCCAGTTCTCCCCCTCCTCGCTCTGCACATCGCTGAGTACCACACAGTGGTCAGGCATATAGATTTGCTTACGATGATTCCATTCCGGATAGGTATGGCGCCCACGCAGCCTTCCCCCACTCACCTCACCGGGCGCCAGATCAAGATCAAGCTTTAACTTGGAAGCCGCCTTCTTACGGTTAGCACTGAGCACAATTTCATCAATCTGATCGGCCGCCTGTTTGGCCTCATCATCGTCTTCATCCTCTACATGACGATTGAGATTGACCATTTCGGCCCAGGAAAGCATCTTTTCGGATGCATTGAGCATTAAAGAGTCATCGCGGTCGGCCTGATCCTGCTCGCGCCGGTCAGCCTTACGTTTACCATGATCATCTTGTAGTGAATTCTTCCCTGCGACCGGTGCCTCATCATCTTCCTGCTCGGTTCGTGCTTTCTTATGGGTACCCAGGGCAACGGCTTGCCCCCATAGCGGCACCGGAAGTGGCGGCCGGTATCCATGCGGCGCATGAAAATTGTCCAAAGACAGGGTCTCGTCGAGGATGGCGATATGCATCACTTCGGCCCAGCCAGCCTCGGGCGGCGTTTCTCCCAGCTGGGCACAGAGAACGGATTCAAGCGCTGCTTCCATCGGCGGCAAGCGCTTGCGCTGGGGGCGAATGGCCAGCAATGCCTGACATAATCTGGCGTGGCGCTGAGCGAGCCCAGGGAAATGGGCCAACACTGCCCGAGTCGCCCGGTTTACTTCACGCAGCTGGAGAAGGTCTTGCTGTAGCGGATCTTCGACGACGTGCACATGCTGGGTCGCCGCCAGGTACGCTACCAGCCAAAGGTAGAGGTCCCGGTTCAAGGAAGCCTCGGCGAACAAGGCAATGCGTGGCGGTAACAACAGGCTTTCTTCGTCACGGCGTGCTTGATCTAGCACCTCCTCATCAAGCCCAAGCCTTTGGCGTAAGGATAAGCGATGCGACGAACTACGCCCCGCAATAGCAGCAACATCGATACCCGCCTCGCCACCTCCGGCGCGGAAAAAGACGCCGAGCATGGGCCGCAGCGTTTCAAGACGCACTGCGGCTTCGGGATGGTCAGGGTAACTTGCCGCACTGGAAGCCCAACGGTGCCAATGGCGGCCTACAAACTCCTCGACTTCAAGAAAATCAAGCATGCCGTGCCCTCACCCAAAGGTTGCTTGAATGGCTTCCATCAGCCCTTCCTGAACATCTGCGTCATCACTCAGCGGCTCCACTAAGGTAGCCCGGGCAGCTTCCAAAATGGGCACCCCGGCGGCAATCAGGGTAGCGCAGTAAACCAATAGGCGAGTAGAAACACCCTCTTCTAAATCCTGCCCCTTCATGGCCCGCAGGCTGGCGGCAAGATTGACCAGCGCGGCGCACTGCTCACCGGGCAAACCACTCTCCCGCGCGACAATATCGCGCTCGACTTTGGGTGGTGGAAAATCAAATGACATGGCCAGGAAGCGCTGGCGGGTACTCGGTTTAAGCGATTTGAGAATATGCTGATAGCCAGGGTTATAAGACACTACCAGCATGAAGTCATCCGGCGCTTCGAGCAGTTCCCCGGTACGTTCCAACGGAAGTAGTCGGCGGTCATCGGTCAGCGGGTGAAGCACCACGGTGACATCTTTACGCGCCTCCACCACCTCATCGAGATAGCAGATCCCCCCTTCGCGCACTGCTCGAGTAAGCGGGCCATCGACCCAGCGGGTCTCACCGCCCTGCAATAGATAGCGGCCTGTAAGGTCGGCTGAAGTCAGATCGTCGTGACATGAAATAGTGAATAGCGGACGGCCCAGCTTCGCGGCCATATGGCTAACAAAACGTGTTTTACCACACCCGGTGGGGCCTTTAAGTAACAGCGGCAAACGTTGACGAAAGGCGTGCTCAAACATAGCGCATTCGTTGCCGACATTCTTGTAGAAAGGTATTTCACGCTCATCGATAGGATTAGCGACAGAAGAAAGAGGCATGGGAAGACTCCATTGCCGGAAAATAAATAAAGAAAGAAAGCAAAAACGGCCCCGCAGAGCCGTTAAGTTCAGACCGAGCCTGCCCCAGCTGTAATTTGTGTGCCGCCGGCGGGCACCTGCTCTCGGGCGGGCCCGAAGAAGGAGTAGAGCAACATGATCGCCCCCACTGCCACGGCCACACCAGCGCCCAGACGCATGATGTAGAACAGGCCTAATTGATCCTGCACTTCCATGTAATTCATGCCCAGGACGCGCTGTAAGTGAGTCTGCACGACCCCGGCGAAGGTCAGGGTAAACGTCATGAAGCACATGGCACTGGTGACGATCCAGAAGCCCCACATGTTCAGCACTTGGTTATAAGGCTGCACACGGCGGATCTGCGGCATGGCGTAGGTAATCACGCCAAGAATCAGCATCACATAAGCACCATAGAAAGCTAGATGGCCATGAGCGGCGGTTACCTGAGTGCCATGGCTGTAGTAATTCACGAACGAGAGGGTATGCATAAAGCCCCACACACCAGCGCCGAAAAAGGCAATGGTTGGGCAGCCTAAGGCCCATAGCATGGCCGCTTTATTAGGATGGTTACGACTGCCCTTCCAGAACATGGTAAAGGCGAATACCACCATGGCGAAGAAAGGCGCCACTTCAAGCGTCGAGAAGATACTGCCGATGGGCTGCCAGTAGCCAGGTGCGCCAATCCAGTAGTAGTGGTGCCCGGTGCCCAGCAGGCCGGAGAACAGTGCCAATCCAACAATGATATAGAGCCATTTTTCGATCACTTCGCGATCCACACCGGTCATTTTGATCAGCAGGTAACCCAGCAAGGAAGCCATGATCAATTCCCATACGCCTTCCACCCAGAGGTGCACCACCCACCACCAGTAGAGTTTATCCACCGCTAGATTGGTCGGGTTGTAGAAAGCGAATAACCAAAATACTGCCGCTAGCCAGAGCCCCAGCATTAACACCAGATTGATAGCGGTCTTGCGGCCCTTGAGCAGCGTCATGCTGGTATTGAAAAGAAACATTAGAAAAGAAATGGTGATGAGTATTTTCACCCAGAACGGTTGCTCAAGAAATTCGCGCCCTTCATGGATACCGAACTGGTAGCCGACCAGAGCAGCGACGCCAGCAAAAGCAAAGATCGCCAGCTGGATATACGCCAGATTGGGACTATGAATTTCCCGCTCGGCTTCCTCTGGCATCAGATAGTAGGTACAGCCCATAAAACCGATTAGCAGCCACACAATCAACAGATTGGTATGGCTGACACGCATGATATGAAAGGGCATCACTTCGGCCATAAAGTTGGGCCAAGCATAGACGGTGGCGGCCAATAGTCCGAAGACTATTTGTAGCGTAAATAGCGCCATGGCCACCATAAAAAAGGGTAAAGCAACCTTCTGGGTTTCATATTTCATTGTACGGTTCTCCTTGATTCATCCTTCGGCTGGTAGCTTCAGCCAGCGGGATGTGGGGGCCAGTCCTGGTTGTCGATACCATCGGTCCATTCGAGAAAGTCAATTAGCGAGTTCATATCCTCTTCGCTAAAGTCATACGCTGGCATTTGACGACGACCCTCGATCCCCAATGGCTGGGCGCGGATCCAGGCATTAATACCCGATCGGGCAGCCTCAGGATTTTCATGGCCTCCATAGCGTTCCCAGACGTTACCCAGTTCAGGAGCGAAATAAGCACCCTCTCCCATAATGCTATGGCAGTTGATACACATGTTTTTTTCCCACACTTCTTTGCCACGCTTAACAGAATCCGTGAGGCCTTCGCTGTCCGTGGAGACATTGACCATGTACCAATGACTATGAGCCGTTAGCGCGGCAAATAGCAGGAAGAAGAACAGCGAACCACCGTAGAAAATATTGCGGGCCGCTGATTTAGTGAGACCATCAGCCATAAGCCATACTCCCTTGCTAGTCAGATCCGACCTTAGGCTGGGAAGCCAAAAGGCATGCATTTATTAAGATGTATATTATTTACATTTTTAAGATTAGCAGAAGAATCCCCCTAGCAACATTGCCACAGATCAATTTTTGGCAAGAGCAAAACCCAGGGTAAATTTAAGATTACTAATTAATTCGAGCCAGAATGCGGCTGGGTTTCTTAATAGTGCCTAATCACTCTGTGCGGTTTGCACCAGGGCATAGCCGTTCTAGAGGTAGGCTGATGCTATGACTTCTCAGATTTCACACGGGCATGCACCACTGCTGCTGATATGGGTTGCGCTCTCTTAAAACAGAGAGAATCAAGCTTCACACTTGACAAAATACAAACTAGCCTTAATTCTGAATATAATATCACGACATGATATTTTAAGCTCACAACGATCACAACTGACTGCGAGGCTAGACAATGAACCCTCTAACCATTATTCAACTGCCCTTTACCCATTTAGCGGGATGGAAAGACCTCCAGCAACGCCATCCTTCAATCGCCACTCTGGCTTGGTGCATCGTGCTGCCCATGTCATTGTTGCCACCCGTGATGCTCTATTATGCCGGTACACACTACGGAGATATCTTCGCTCCAGGCTTCGCCGATCGGCAGTGGCGCTTCATCACGACCATTCTATTCCTGGCCGAGCTGCTCACCTTCTTTGTAATGGGCTGGCTAATTCACGCGGTGGTCAATAGCGATCGTGATCTCTCAATTAGCTACCACGACGCTTATCTGTTGGCAGCCCTAGCACCATTGCCACTTTGGTCAGCAGCGATCGCTCTGCTGATCCCCAGCCTGTTGTTCAATGCGCTGGTAGTACTGGTGGCACTAGGCATCTCTTGCAGTTTGGTCTACCACGGGCTGCAGGCTCTATGTAAACGCTCAGCGAATGACGTAACAACGATGTCCGCTACTTACACCGTTATGGCCGCCGGGGTGCTGGCATGGGGCTTACTGATGGCTATTGTCTGGGCTTTCTAGGATTCAAGTAGAGTGAAACCGACTCACTAGCTAGGCTTAAAAGGAAACACATTGACTTGCGAGATAGCGATGAATATTGAATTAAAGCGTGCCTATGACTCACCTCAAAGCAAAGATGGTTATCGTGTCCTCGTCGACGGTATCTGGCCGCGCGGGGTGTCCAAGGAGGAAGCCAAAATCGATGAATGGCGCAAGGAGGTCGCCCCAAGCAGCGAGCTTCGCAAAGCATTTCATAATGGCTCTCTCGACTGGAGCGACTTCCGTCGGCGCTATCTCAAAGAGTTAACACCCTATCGCGAGACTCTTCGTGACCTTGCACAACGTGCCAGGAAAGAGCGAGTTACTCTGGTATTTGCCTCTAAGGAAGAGCGCCGTAACAATGCCGAAGTGCTGCGCCAGTACTTGAACATGTTGAAATAATCCGCGCTGTAAAAAACATTTCTACATCGCCACACCCCTAGCGCCGTGGTGCATAGCCAAGCGTCTGAATTTCGAATTGAAATCACAATAACGACTGACGTCATCGCCTACCCACTAAGGGGTAAGCTAATGCTCTGTAGGGGTACGCGAGACTAAAAATGATCCAGATCAATATTAGCCCCCCTTATTTCTTTAAAGTGAACTTCATACCTTTTCTCGTACTGAGAAATCAGTACCCAGCAATTCGTATACCTCTATAAACCACCTTGCCACGTTGCCGAATTGGTAATTTCAACTCAAAAGATGCATAAGGAATACTTCAATGAAAACCCTCGCGTCCATACTGTTGCTAGGCGTTGTTGCTTCTATTTCGGTTACCGCTTATGCAGATGGCGAAGCCACCTATAACCAAGCCTGCATGGCTTGCCACATGACGGGCGCCGCAGGTGCTCCCATTCGCGGCAATGCAGAACACTGGGAGCCACGCTTAGAAAAAGACATGGACACTCTGTACGACCACGCGATTAACGGTTTTCAGGCAATGCCGCCGAAAGGAGGCCAATTGGGCTTGAGCGATGACGAAGTGAAAGCTGCCGTCGACCACTTGCTAGAACCGGTTCTATAACGCTCTTGACCCGAAAGGAAACCACGATGTCCCCTGTGGCTTGCCCGCGCCGTCTAACCGGCATCTGGATTAGCTTGCTGTTACTCCTAGCGATAACACTGCCCGCCCAAGCTATCGAACTGGGGCAGGTACGCGAGGGGTTTCCCACGGCAGAGCGTCTTGAAGCCGCGGATTCACAGTGGCCGGTAAGCCGTGTACTCGCCAGCGACGATGAGTTGCTCGGCTACGCTTTTGAGAGTGTGGATGTCGCTCCGATCCCCGCCTACTCGGGCAAACCGGTCAATGTACTGGTGGGGATCGGTCTGGATGGGCAAATTGTACAGGCCGACGTCCTCAGTCATTCAGAGCCGATCATGCTGGTGGGCATTCCCGAATCGAAGCTAAATAGCTTCGCCGATGAGCACGAATCGGCCCACGTCAATGACAGGCTCAGGGTCGGCGACAATCTTGACGCTATCTCTGGCGCGACGGTGACCGTCATCGTCGTCAGCGACACCATCATGCGCAGCGCCAGGCAAGTGGCCGCTGAACAGCAGCTCATTGCCGACCCCTCTCAGACACCACCGGCACGCGTTCGAGAAGACGTTTTCGCCCCTGCCAACTGGGATGAACTGACCGGCGACGGCACCATTCGCCGTTTGCAACTGACCCATGGCGAGGTCGATGCAAGCTTTATAGATACGCCCGCCGAAGATTACCTGCGCTCGCCACAGCCCGCCGATAAAACCTTTATCGAGCTGTTTTACACCTACCTCAACCCACCAACCGCTGGCCGCAACCTGCTCGGCGATACTGGCTATGACCAACTAATGGTCGAGCTGAAGGATGGCGAGCACGCTATTGCCGTCATGGGGCGTGGTGACTACTCATTCAAGGGTTCAGGGTATGTGCGCGGCGGCATCTTCGATCGCATCGAGCTTTCACAGGGCAGCACTCGGGTCAGCTTTCATGATCGCGATCACATCCGCCTGGGTGATCTGGCCCTCGAAGGCGCGCCCTCGCTGGCCGAGCGAGACATCTTCATCGTCCGCGAAGAGGCGGGCTTCGACCCCGGACAACCGTGGCAGCTGGAATTACTGGTTCGCCGCGCCTCTGGCCCCTTGGATACCGAGTTCAGCCGCTTTAGCGCCGACTACAGTGTTCCCGAGGCCTATATAGAACGGCCTGAGCCACCGGTGGAAGAGCCTATCTGGGTACAGGTTTGGCGCGACAAGGCTTTCCAGATCGTTGTGCTATCCGCCGGATTATTGGTGCTCACTGGCATCATGCTGTTCCAGGATGTGCTGGCGCGCCACCCGCGTGTTCTGAACCCACTGCGTCTGGGTTTCAAGATATACACCTTAGTATTTATCGGCTGGTACTCGCTGGCCCAGCTATCGGTCGTCAATATCCTTACCTTCACCAACTCGCTGATAAGCGGTTTTAGCTGGTCCTCATTTTTGATCGACCCAATGCTATTTATTCTCTGGTCGTTCGTGGCGGTGAGCCTGCTGCTGTGGGGCCGCGGAGTTTTCTGCGGCTGGCTGTGCCCCTTCGGCGCTTTACAAGACCTGGTCAACCAGGTCGCTCGCAAACTAAACGTTAAGCAGATCGAGGTGCCCTTCGGGCTCCATGAGCGCCTATGGGCGATTAAATACATCATTCTGCTGGCCTTGTTCGCAGTCTCGCTACATTCGCTTGGCACCGCGGAACGCTACGCCGAAGTGGAGCCGTTCAAGACCGCAATCACCCTGCGTTTCCAACGTGACTGGGCCTTCGTTATTTATGCTCTTGGACTGGTGGCGATTTCTGCCTTCAACCACAAATTCTACTGCCGCTATCTGTGCCCTTTAGGTGCCGGGTTGGCTATTCCTTCGCGTTTACGCCTGTTCGACTGGCTCAAGCGCCACCGCGGTAGCTGCGGTACCCCGTGCCAAATCTGTGCCAATGAATGCGAAGTGGCCGCTATACACCCGGACGGCCGCATCAATGCCAATGAGTGCCACTACTGTCTCGACTGCCAAGTGACCTACCACGACGACCAGCGTTGCCCGCCCATGGTCAAGCGCCGCAAGCGCTATGAAAAGGCGGCCAATATGTCATCGCGCGGTAATAGCGTTGAGACCCAACGGGATACCGATGCCAGCGGCAAACAGGCCGCATGGCAACGCATCCCTCTTCACCAGCAAGACTGATCTCAGGGGAATCAAGCATGAGCGATAAAAAAGACCATATTCAGGATATCGGCCGTCGCCATTTCTTGCGCAATACCGCCGTCACCGGCGTTGCCGGGGCGGGCCTGGCCAGTGGTTTTGGCGCAGGTGCGTTACTCAATAGCCGTCAAGTTCAGGCCGCCGGCGCCAACGGTATCGACGTTGCACCCGGCGAGCTCGACGATTACTACGGCTTCTGGAGCGGTGGCCACTCGGGCGAGGTTCGGGTGCTCGGTGTACCTTCAATGCGCGAACTGATGCGGATTCCAGTGTTCAACGTGGATAGCGCCTCTGGCTGGGGGATCAGCAACGAGTCGAAGCGGATACTCGGCGAATCGAGCCATTTCCTCAACGGCGACTGCCACCACCCCCATATTTCCATGACCGACGGCAGCTACGACGGCAAGTACCTATTTATCAACGACAAGGCTAACACCCGCGTTGCGCGCATTCGTCTCGATATCATGAAGACGGACAAGGTCACCACCATCCCCAACGTCCAGGCGATTCACGGTTTGCGCCTGCAGAAGGTGCCTTACACCAAGTACGTCTTCGCCAATGCCGAACTGCCGATCCCCCAGATCAATGACGGCCGCGACCTGGAGAACCCCGACAACTACTTCACTATGTTCAACGCTATCGATGCCGAAAGCATGGACGTAGCCTGGCAGGTGATCGTCGATGGCAACCTCGATAACACCGATGCCGACTACACCGGTCGTTTCGTCGCCTCTACCTGCTACAACTCGGAAAAGGGCATGACCCTGACCGAGACCATGCGCAACGAGCGCGACTGGGTCGTGGTATTCGACGTTGAAGCGATTGAAGCCGCCGTGGCGGCCGGGAACTACAAGACACTGGGTGAATCAAGCGTACCGGTACTGGATGGGCGCAAGGGCTCGCAACTGACACGTTACATCCCGATCCCCAAGAACCCCCATGGCGTGAATACCTCACCGGATGGCAAATATTTCATCGCCAACGGCAAGCTATCCCCCACTTGCTCAATCATCGCCATCGACAAGTTGCCTGAGCTGTTCGACGACAGTATCGAACCGCGCGATACCATCGTGGGTGAACCTGAACTGGGCTTGGGCCCGCTTCACACCACCTACGATGGCCGGGGCAACGCCTATACCACGCTGTTCATCGATAGCCAGGTAGCCAAGTGGAATATTGAGGATGCCATTCGCCACTACAATGGCGAAGACGTCAACTACCTGCGTCAGAAGCTCGATGTCCACTACCAGCCTGGGCATAACCACGCCAGTCTCACCGAATCCCGGGATGCCGACGGCAAGTGGCTGGTGGTGCTGTCGAAGTTTTCCAAAGACCGTTTCCTGCCGGTAGGCCCTCTGCATCCCGAAAACGATCAGTTGATCGACATCTCCGGTGAGGAAATGAAACTGGTGCATGACGGCCCCACTTATGCCGAGCCCCACGACTGTATTCTGGTACGCGCCGACCAGATCAACCCAAGCCGAGTATGGACACGAGACGACCCCTTCTTCGCCGAGACCGTGGCCATGGCCGAGGCAGACGGCGTCAACCTGGAGGGCGAAAGCAAGGTAATCCGCGATGGCAATAAAGTACGCGTGTACATGACCTCCATCGCACCGCAATTTGGCCTGACCGAATTCAAGGTCAAACAGGGTGATGAGGTGACCGTGGTCATCACCAACCTTGACCAGGTCGAGGATCTGACCCACGGCTTCTGCATGGTCAACCACGGTGTGCAGATGGAGATCAGCCCCCAGCAGACCGCTAGTGTCACCTTCACCGCCGACAAAGCCGGGGTGCACTGGTACTACTGCAACTGGTTCTGCCACGCAATGCATATGGAAATGACGGGGCGCATGCTAGTCGAACCCGCCTGACGCCTCACTGACAGGAGTCTGACGACACAATGCGGGCCGATTCCTTCGGCCCGCTGCGGGAGAACACCATGAAACGACCCCCTGGCTATTTAGGTTGCCTACTGGCGCTGCTATGGATTTTTTGGCTGCCTAGCGGGGTTTATGCCGCCAACTGGCTCGCCACGCCTGGTGAGCCGTTACAGCCGTTGATCGAACAGGCGACCGACGGCGATCAATTGCTGCTGCCTGCAGGACGCTACCCTGGGCGTGTGGTTATTGACCGCACGCTGCATATCCGGGGCGAGTTGCAAGCCATCCTCGATGCAGGAGGCCACGGCCATGCGGTGGTGCTGGCAGCTCCCGACATTATATTTGAAGGTGTCCGCATTGAAGACTGGGGAGATAACCTGACAGCACTGGAGGCCGCTATTTTTGTCGAGCCCAGCGCTCACGGTAGTACCATCCGCAATAACCAGCTAAGCGGGCCTGGCTTCGGC
Source organism: Vreelandella titanicae (assembly GCF_014697095.1). Classification (NCBI taxonomy): domain Bacteria; kingdom Pseudomonadati; phylum Pseudomonadota; class Gammaproteobacteria; order Oceanospirillales; family Halomonadaceae; genus Vreelandella; species Vreelandella titanicae. The sequence goes on from NZ_CP059082.1 coordinate 3,757,681, forward strand.
ATCTGGCTCGATGCTGTCAATAACGTCAGTGTGATAGGCAATACCATTCGTGGCGATACCCGACTGCGCTCTCAGGATCGCGGCAACGGCATTCACCTCTATAACGTTAGTGACTCGATTATCGAATCCAACGATGTTGCGCAGACTCGCGACGGCATCTATCTCGACAGCAGCCGCCACAACGTGCTGCGCGACAACACCCTGCATGACCTGCGCTATGGCGTGCACTACATGTACTCCTTCGACAATCGTCTTGAAGGCAACCTGACCCAACGAACCCGAACCGGCTACGCCCTGATGCAATCCAAACACCTGGAAGTCGTTGATAACCGTTCGGAAGCAGACGACAACTACGGCATTTTGATGAACAACATCACCGACTCCCTGTTGAGCGGCAACCGTGTCGAAGGCGTCACCCAGCCCCTGGGGGCAGATGGCGAGGGGCGTCTAGCGGGCGGCGACGGCAAGGCACTGTTCGTTTACAACTCGCAGTTCAATCGTATCGAGAATAATCGTTTCGCAGCCAGCGACATCGGCATCCATCTCACCGCCGGTTCAGAGGATAACCAAATGGCGGGCAACGCCTTCATCGCTAATAAGCAGCAAGTCATGTATGTCGCCACCCGTGAGCAGGATTGGTCGGGCAATTACTGGAGCGACTACCTGGGTTGGGATCTTGACGATAACGGTGTCGGCGACACCGCTCATGAACCCAATGACGCCATGGATCATCTTCTCTGGCGCCACCCCTCCGCGCGCCTGTTGATGCAAAGCCCTGCGGTGTTGGCACTGCGTTGGGTGCAACGTCAGTTCCCGGTGTTTCGTCCCCCGGGGGTCAGAGACAGCGCGCCCTTGATGAGCGAGCCCGGCCGAGAAGGAAATGCTCCATGAACCCAGTAATAGAACTACAGCGAGTTACCAAGCGTCACGGGGCGCTGGTGCGACTAGCTGAAATGGATCTCACCATCAAAGAAGGCGAGATGCTCGCCCTGCTGGGACATAATGGCGCGGGCAAGACGACCATCATGAAACTCATACTGGGCTTAATTGCGCCCAGCTCGGGCCACGTTGACGTCCTCGGTGGCGCTCCTGACGGGCCACATGCCGAACGCCTACGGCGTCAGTTGGGCTATCTACCTGAAAACGTCACCTTCTACGAACAGCTCACCGGGCGTGAAGTGCTCACCTATTTCGCTCGTTTAAAGCGCGCTGACCGCCATCAGGTAACGGTTCTGCTTGAGCGTGTGGGCCTGGTCGAAGCCGCCGACCGTCGCGTTAAAACTTACTCCAAGGGCATGCGCCAGCGCCTTGGCCTGGCCCAGGCTTTACTAGGGTCTCCCCGGCTATTGTTGCTGGATGAACCCACCACCGGCCTTGACCCCGCGGCCACCCGCGATTTTTATCAAGCGGTAAAAGCCCTACGCGACAACGGTTGTACCGTGCTGCTCTCTTCCCATGTACTGCCGGGCATCGAACCCTATATCGACCGCGCCTTGATCCTGGGCAAAGGGCGACGCCTGGCCCTGGGCAGCCTTAAACAGCTGCGTGAAGAAGCACAGCTACCGCTCACGTTTCGTATCCACGGCACATTGCTGGCCATGCAGTCTCAGCTCTGGAAAGCCATGTCCCTTGAGCCTATCCCAATCAATGAGCGCTGTGTGGAGGTCAACGTGCCCGCGGAAAATAAAATGCAGGTACTACGTCAATTAACCACCATGCCGAATATCGACGACATCGAGTTATCACCACCCACCCTTGAGCATCTCTACACGCATTTTTCTACTCGCCCCGCCTCACTGACGCTAGGAGCCAGCGCATGAAGGCCATGTTCATCGTCGCCGCCAAAGAGTTCCAGGATGGCCTGCGTAATCGCTGGGTACTGGCGATCACCGTGATCCTTGCCGTTCTGGCAATGGGTATTGCCTACTTTGGTGCCGCTGCGAGCGGCGGTCTTGGTTTTACTTCACTGGCCACCACCCTGGTCAGTTTATCAACTCTGGCCGTTTTTCTGATCCCCTTAATCGCGCTGATGCTAGCCTACGACGCCGTTGTTGGTGAGCAGGAGGCCGGCACGCTACTACTGCTACTCACCTACCCTATAAGTCGTTCGGCGTTGATGTTTGGTAAGTTCTTCGGCCATGGGATGATTCTGGCTGTCGCCACGCTACTCGGTTTTGGTATCGCGGGTATGGTTATTGCGTTGGGCGCTGAAGGCGTACCGCTTATCCAACTAACCGTCGGCCTAGCACGATTGATCGCCAGCAGTGTGCTCTTGGGCTGGGTGTTTTTGGCCTTTGCCTACCTGATCAGCGTAACGGTCACCGAAAAGGCACGGGCCGCCGGGCTGGCACTAGGAGTGTGGTTTCTGTTCGTGCTGGTATTCGATCTAGTACTGCTGGCCCTACTGGTTGGCGTCAAGCAGGGGGGCGACTGGCTCCCCTACCTGATGCTGCTCAATCCCACCGACAGTTTTCGCTTGATCAACCTGTCGGGGTTCGACAGCACACAGCTAGAAAGCGGTATCGCGGCTATCGCGCAGCAAGGTGCGTTCCATTCTGCCTGGCCGCCCTTGGCAATGCTGGTTTGGGTCGTGGTGCCCCTGCTATTGGCCGTCCGTCGCTTCCACCGTCATACCGCTTAACATCATCTCTTAACATCATTTTATTAACGAGGATTGACCATGCCCGCCCTGCTGCCCATTCTGGCCCTTACTATTTTGCTCATGACCGGTTGCAACAATGCCACTGACAGCGCCGAAAGGATGCCGCCTCAGCCTATTAGCGGCGATGACATCTGCCATGTATGCGGTATGTTTATCACCGAATTCGAAGGCCCCAAAGGTCAGGCATTTATGCAAAGCCACAGTGACGCGCGTAAGTTCTGCTCTACGCTGGAGATGTTCGTTTTCCTCCAGCAGCCCGAAAATCAGACCCAGCTGCGCCACGCCTATGTACATGATGTCGGCGTGACACCCTGGGAGGCACCTAAAGACGATGCCTTTATCCCTGCAGCAGACGCTTGGTATGTGGTCGGCCATGATCGGCGCGGCAGCATGGGCCACACCCTTGCGCCGTTCTCCAGCCATGAGCATGCCGAGCAGTTCGCCGTAGTTCATGGTGGCGAGATAATCACCTATGACGATATCGACCTGGAATTGCTCACCCGGCTCGGGCGCCACGAAGGGAGCGGCCATGCCGCCCACTCAATGGCGCAATAAAAGTGAGGAGTGAGGCAGAAAGTAGCTGCAATTCAGGCTAGCCAGGAAAGCGGGCTGTGATGAACAGCGGCCCCCACCATATAGGCGAAGATAGCCACCGCCACTACCGCGGCTAGGGCTCGCACCGTTGGCGTCGCCCCGCGCTTAATCGCAATGGTGCCAATACCGATATAGGCCAGCAGCGCCAGTAACTTGGCGCCAAGCCAAGGAAGCTGCCAGGGCCATACGGAAAGCAATACCATCAAAGTCACCCCCAGCCCCAACAGAGCCGTATCAATAAGATGAGGCAATACCTTGACCCAACGGGCGTTGAGCCGCGGGCTTTCCTGCACCGACCACCAGGCGCGCACTACGAAGAGCGTGATGCTCAGCGCAGCGGCCGACATGTGCAAGTGCTTGATGAGGAAATAGTGCTCCATGGTAACCGTCCCTAGCCGACGTTAAGCGCATTGCCGTGATGATCGAAGGCAAGATAGGCGGTGATATTACCCATTTGCAGCGACTCCATCATACGCTGGAGCTGCCGTTCAACCTCGGCGTCATCTTTTGGGTCGTCCATGGCAGCTGTGAAAACTAGATCCCATTCGATCTCGGTACGGCGTGACTCCTCAACCAACGCCGCCATGCTGGTCAACTCCTCCGTCGACTTATCTACGCATACCACAGGCACCAACACACCCCCTTCACCCTGTTCGAAGCGACGACGCTGATCAGCATCAGGGAAGTCGGGCAGCTCTGCGCGAACGAACACAAACAGCAGGCGCTGGGGCTTAGGTTGTTTACGCGCTTCCTGCAGTAAATCGGCAAACGTCGCTATGGTCATAAAATGGGCCTTATCGCTAGTGGTTTAGAATCAGAAGGTGAGAGAGTAGGTAAGAATGAACAGGTGAGACTCATAGGCGGCGTTACTCGGGTGACTCTACGAAAAGCCACAGCAGCAGCATTACCATAAACAGAGGGATCAACAGGCTAAGTGGCGCCGCGCGCCAACCATAGGCTTGGACTACCAGAGGCGCCATCCGCAAGGAAAACCCTACCCCCGCCGCTAAAGCCAGAAAAAGGGCGACACAAAGACTCACCCAACGACCAGGCATCCAGCCTTTGGCGTGGGCGATGCCCGTCGTAATCACCGCACCTCCCAGTCCAAGCCCAGCCCCCACTAACAAAAACTCCCACGGTCGGCTAGCCATCCCAAACCCGCCCAGCGCCAACGCTAGCCCCAGTAATAGCCATTGCATCAAGCGGCAGGTGTCTCCCCGCCTGGCGATATACCAAGCCGGCCAAGCCAACAGCACACCGCTACTCAACGGTACCAGCACATAGAGGGGTTGTTTTGCGAGCAGGGCATAAAGTGTCCAGCCAGCCACCGCTAAAGCGCTTGCCAGCGGCATCAGCAGCATGGCTACCAGCAACTGATAACCATTTACTGGCTGTTTTGATGTCTCCAACGTGGGAGGCGGCACAGATGATGGCATGGCGTTTCCCAGCGAGGGTATAAAGACATCGGAAGACATGTAAGAATTGTCTGTAAATACTGGGCGTAGGTCAAAAAACATCGGAGGTAGGTCGGCTAACCCCAAAGGAATAGCCCTCGTATCGAAATGCAGACAGTGCCACACTCCCTTACCTCTTCCGCGCTATCGGAAATGCCATGAAATTACTTCAGCGCTCCCTGGTTGCTCGCATCATTGCGTCCTTACTTGCCATTAGCGGGATGGCACTCATCAGCATCACCCTGACCATGGCAATGTCTAACAGCAGCCGTGGCGATGCTGCCGCGATTAATGTCGCTGGCTCACTACGCATGAATGCCTATCAAATCATGGGGGCACTGCAACGCCTGGAGTATGCTCCAGAGGAGACTAGCGCAGAACAGCTCGAAGGACTGATTTCGAGCTTCGATCAACGTTTGTATGGCACAACGCTTCAACAAACGATCCCCATCGATGATCGTCACGAGCGCCGCCGTCAACTGGAAAAACTTCAAATCTACTGGCAGCACACGCTTCGTCCGGCACTAGAGGCACCGTCCCCAGCCACTGCGCTTGACCTCGATACGCTAGAAATGATGATCGTGGCGATGGTCAATGACATTGAAGTGCTGGTGACCTATTTGGAAGAGAGCACTGAGGCCAAGGTGCGGCTGCTGGGGATGATGCAAGTGCTCTTTCTGGTACTGATCGCTATAGTGGTCTCGATCGCCCTCTACGATGTTCGCTTCAATCTGGTAGTTCCTTTGCGTCAACTGATGGTTCTTGCCCGCGAGGCGGCACAGCGTAACTTCAAGCCACGCTCCGAACTCCGCGGCAGCGACGAGTTGGCTTTGTTGGGCCATACCTTTAACAAGATGTCTGCGGAGCTTGCAACAAGCTACGCCGCATTGGAAGACAAGGTGTCGCGCAAGAAGCAGGAGCTTGAACGCAGTAATCAGGCACTGCGGGTAATGCACGATGCCAGCCGCTCGCTGTATGGGGGCGGTAATGATCTCTGCTCTAGCGCAGCCCCTATGTTACGCGAACTGGAAAAGCTGCTGGATATCGGGCCAATACGGCTTTCTCTCAACGATCCTTTCGACCAACGGGAAATGCCGGTTTTAGAAACCCACTCGCGTACCCGACCAGAGTATTGCCGTGACCAGGAGTGTCACGCTTGCCTGATCGATCCTCGCCCCTTGGAGATGGTGTCCAATAACCAGTCACAGTGCTTACTGCTACCGATTAGCGTAGGCGATACGCTGCTAGGCACCCTGGAAGTGTGGTATCCCCAGGAGCGCCTCAACGATAGCACCCGTCGGCTGCTCACCATGTTAGCCGACCAGCTCGCCACGGCGGTGTATCTGCAGCGACGTATCGAGGAGCAGCAGCACGTTACGCTGATCAACGAGCGAACCATCATTGCGCGGGAACTTCACGATTCTCTAGCCCAATCGCTCTCTTATCTCAAAATGCAGGTCGCTCGACTCGAACGCATGCAGCAAAAAGAAGCCACCCGAGAGATGCAGTCTGCGGTATTCGACGAGCTGCGTACCGGCCTAAACAGCGCCTATCGTCAGCTACGTGAGCTGCTCACTACCTTCCGGCTCAAACTAGAGGGGCCGGGGCTGCAATTTGCCTTACGCCAGACCGTCGATGAGTTTAGCCAGCGCATGGAGGTAACGGTCGAGCTTGAGTACGATGTGCCGCCTTACCTACTTAACCCCAATGAAGAAATTCACGTGCTGCAGATCATTCGTGAGGCGCTGGCCAATACTCACAAGCACGCCCAAGCCCACTGGGCTGGAGTCACTGTGCGCTTCGCCGATGCTCGCCTGCTAGTGCGTATTGAGGATGACGGCATAGGCCTGGAAGACGATAGCTCGCCACCTATGCACTACGGTTTGGTGATCATACGCGACCGAACCACTACCCTGAACGGGGAGCTGAGTATCACCAATCGTCCCACAGGGGGGGCCAGCATTGAGATAGTCTTCACCCCGTTGACCGCTCGCTTAATTCAGCAGCAGCCTGTGACGGCTGCCTCCGACTCTCACTTAGGTACAGGGACTTCTTAATGACGCTGACCAACGCCAACGATACACCCGCCAGCCTGATGATTATTGATGACCACCCGCTACTCCGGCGTGGCGTCGCTCAGCTGCTTGAGCTAGAGGACGATCTTGAACTGGTTGGCGAGACGGGCGACCCTGAAGAAGGCATTGCACTGGCCCTCAAACTTGAGCCTGACCTGGTTTTACTTGATTTAAACATGCCGGGCGTCAATGGCTTAGAAGCCTTGCGCCGCCTACGGGAAGCCAACTATAGCGGCCGTGTGGTGATGTTCACTGTTTCCGACCATGAGGATGATGTTGTCGCCGCACTGCGCAACGGTGCTGACGGTTACCTGTTAAAGGATATGGAGCCTGAAGACATGGTTCGCCAACTGCGTCAGGCTGCTTTGGGGCGCATGGTCATCAGCGAAAGCCTGACCGCCCTACTCGCTGAAGCCCTGCGTAATCAGCGCAATGCCCCCACCACCCCGGATATTCATAGCCTAACGCAGCGTGAACGCGAAATTCTGCAACAGCTTGCTGGCGGACTCTCCAACAAGCTTATCGCACGCAAGCTGGATATTACCGAAGGCACGGTCAAGGTTCACGTCAAGCATCTGCTCAAAAAGCTCAACTTACGCTCACGTGTCGAAGCTGCCGTCTGGGCAGTCCAGGAAGGTATCGATCACTAATCGATTCTGTGTGGTTACCTCTAAAGACTCCCAGAATACTTTTGCTCTGACCCGCCTTTACCTCCTCTCGATTTTTTCTGTTAAAAATCAATGAATCCAGGCTTTTCAGCGACTACCTCTCAAGAGGTATGTCGCTGTTTTTCATGCTATTTCCACCTATTCCCCAATTTCTTCCTCCAGCGTATCTTGCTTTCTAACTGCTAGATGCAGATAGGTTTGATGCCAAGGGGAAAGCGCCATGAGCAAGAGAAATGCCGACATTGAGAAATGGAATGTCGAAGACGCCCAATTCTGGGAACAGGAAGGCAAGCACATTGCCAACCGCAATCTATGGATATCCATTCCCAGTCTGCTGATGGGATTCGCTGTCTGGATGATGTGGGGAATGATTACCACCCAGATGCAGAACCTGGGTTTTTCGTTCACGGTTAACCAGCTATTTTCACTGACGGCGCTTGCCGGTCTAGCAGGTGCCACACTGCGCATCCCAGCATCGTTCATGATCCGCATCGCTGGCGGGCGTAACACCATCTTCCTGACCACCGCGCTATTGATGATCCCCGCTGCCGGCACTGGTATCGCCTTGATGAACCCAGGCACGCCGTTCTGGGTATTCCAGGCTTTGGCGCTACTTTCCGGTATCGGTGGCGGTAACTTCGCTTGTTCAATGAGCAACATTTCCACTTTTTATCCCAGCAAACAGCAAGGTTACGCCCTGGGCATGAATGCAGGCCTCGGTAATTTCGGCGTCACTACCATGCAGATTGTCATCCCGCTGGTAATGACCGTCGGTATTTTCGGCGCTATAGCCGGTTCGCCGATGGAGTTGCAAAGCGCTAGCGGTACGTTGATCGGCCGGATCGAGGCAGGTACCGATACCTGGATCCAGAATGCTGGCTTTATCTGGCTTGTATTCCTGGTTCCATTAGCGTTCGCCGGTTGGTTCGGTATGAACAATCTTCGCACTATTACGCCCAACCCTGGTTCGCCGCTGGCGGCTTTTAGCAAAATATTAGGCCTCTACGGCGTCGGCATGGTAACTGCCATCGTCGGCATGCTAGCTCTCAGCTGGCTTAATATGTGGGTTGCCCTGCCGCTAACCATTGTTCTGACTCTGGTGTTGTTGCGCCTGATTCCTGGCGACATCAAACCTAATATCCAGAAGCAGTTCGCAATATTTTCCAATAAGCACACTTGGTCAATGACCATCCTCTACATTCTGACCTTCGGCTCTTTTATCGGCTTCTCTGCAGCCCTGCCGCTCTCTATCAACGTCATCTTCGGCAACATGATGGAAGCCACTGCCGATGGCACGCTGATTCGCGTGGCCAACCCAGAGGCGCCCAGCGCTTTAACCTGGGCCTGGATAGGCCCCTTCGTGGGCGCCCTGATCCGTCCGCTGGGCGGATGGATCTCCGACAAAGTGGGTGGCTCCATCGTCACCCAAATAATCTCTGCGGTCATGGTGGTCGCCTCTATCGCCACCGGCTACGTGATGATGCAGGCCTATAACGCCACCGATCCTAATCAATTCTTCTGGCTATTCCTGCTGCTATTCATCGTGTTATTCGCCGCCAGTGGTATCGGCAACGGCTCTACCTTCCGCAGCATCGGGGTTATTTTCGACCAGCAGCAGAAAGGCCCGGTACTTGGCTGGACCTCAGCCGTCGCTGCCTATGGCGCCTTCATCGCCCCGCGGGTAATGGGCGAGCAAATCCAGGCCGGCACACCGGAACTTGCCATGTACGGCTTTGCGGTCTTCTACGCCATCTGCCTAGTCATCAACTGGTGGTTCTACCTACGCAAAGGTGCCTACGTTAAGAACCCCTAAATAGGGCTTGCTTGTTTACGCCCGGAGCCAAGCTCCGGGTCTTCACCCCCTACCCCAATGCGGGAGGACACCATGAAAATCATGATCGCCTATGACGGTTCGCGAAACGCCAAGCTGGCTCTCGCTCAGGTCGTCAACATGTTCCGCTGTAACCAACCTCTGCTGGTACTGGTCGGCGTGGTGGAGAATCCACTCGACGCTACCGATAACAACGAGGCGCTTTTTCAGCAGGAGCACGATGAGGTTAAACGGCACCTTCAAGAGGGTGTGGCATTCGCCATCGGCGAGGGCTTCCAAGCCGAGCAACTTCTAGCCGAGGGGGATGCACGCAAGATGCTGCTTCAGGCCACTCGCAAACTCTCGCCAGACCTACTGGTCATTGCCCGCCATAGCCATCAGCCGGACGGCGGCATCATCGCCAAGTCGTTGACTTATTTTGTTGATGAACTCGACTACATGACTTTCGGCAGCGTCAGCTCGTTCCTGGCCCGGCGCGCCGAGTGTCCCTTGTTAATCCTACCCAGCCCTTGAGCAGCCTCTACACCTCCTTTGGTACAGCCCACCTTTGGGACACAGGACGATACGACCATGAAAGTTTCCGCTGTATTCAAGTTTCGCAGCCCCGAAATTCGGGCCTTGCACCTGACCTGGATTGCCTTCTTTATTACCTTTTACGTGTGGTTCAACATGGCGCCGCTCGCGTCGAGCATGCTCAAGAGCGTCGACTGGCTGACCACGGATGATCTCAAGCTGTTCGCCATCTGCAACGTCGCCTTGACCATTCCTGCCCGCATCATCGTTGGCATGGCACTGGATCGGTTCGGCCCGCGACGGGTGTTCTCGGTGCTTATGGTAACTATGTCACTACCGGCACTGGCGTTTGCTTTCGGTAACAGCATGACGCAGCTGTTGGTGGCGCGCTTAGTACTGAGTTCGATTGGTGCCAGCTTCGTGGTGGGTATCCACATGACGGCGCTGTGGTTCAAGCCCAAGGACATTGGCTTCGCTGAAGGTTTCTACGCTGGCTGGGGTAATTTCGGCTCTGCCGTCGCGGCCATGTCGCTGCCGACCATCGCCCTGAGCATGTATGGCGGCCCCGATGGCTGGCGCTGGGCTATCGCCCAGAGCGCTATTGTTATGGCCGCTTACGGTGTTTACTACTGGTTCGCGATTACCGATGGCCCGGATGCCCAGGCTCACCGTAAGCCACGCAAATCCGCTGCCATGGAAGTGAGCTCCTGGGGCGATATGATCAAGCTGATCATCTGGACCATCCCACTGGTCGGCGTACTCGCCATTCTGGTCTGGCGTATCCAGTATATGGGCTATTTATCAGTTACTGGTGCGACCATCGCTTATCTAGCCATTATCACGATCGTCATCTATCAAATTGTCCAGATCCTGCGAGTCAATCTACCGATCCTGCGTAAGGGTGTACCGGAGGATGATAAGTACTCGTTCAACAGCGTGGCGGCGCTTAACAGCACCTATTTTGCCAACTTCGGCGCTGAACTAGCAGTGGTATCGATGCTGCCCATGTTCTTTGAGGAGACCTGGGGCCTGAATGCCGCTACGGCCGGCCTGATCGCTGCATCATTCGCGTTCGTCAATCTGGTGGCCCGCCCCATGGGCGGCATGGTTTCCGACCGCATGGGTAACCGGCGCTTTGTGATGCTGTGCTACATGTTTGGCATTAGCGTTGGGTTCTTGCTGATGGCCATGCTCAATTCGAGTTGGCCACTGATCCTGGCCATTGCGGTGACCATCGGCACCTCGATTTTCGTACAAGGGGCCGAGGGGGCAACCTTCGGTATCATTCCCTCCATCAAGCGCCGCATCACTGGGCAAATCTCGGGCATGGCCGGCGCCTACGGTAATGTTGGCGCGGTGGTTTACCTAACCATCTTTACGTTTGTCACACCGTCGCAGTTCTTCTACATCATCGCGACCGGCGCCTTCATCAGTTGGGTTATCTGCCTAGTGTGGCTCAAAGAGCCAGAAGGCGCTTTTGATGACGAGTACTACGTCTCTTCAGTCGATAGAGACATCGAAGAACAGGCACTGCAGAGTGCTAAGCGCTAATCGTTAGAGTTCTCGGAAGTTCTAGGCACTGTCCAAGATCCAGACAGTGCCTTTAAAAGCCAAAATAGTGACCTTCAGAGCGCACTTAATTAGGAGTCGTGATGTATATTGGTTATATCCAACTTCTTAAGCTCTGCATTAAGTGGACTTATGCCAACCCGGAAATGGCGTCTCTTCCTGCAAATGACGCAACTCAGGTTGATGAGCTTCAGCGATTTGCGTTACCCGATTCACGCCCTCTTCCAATAAATGCACTTCTATTTGGCGGCGATCCTCACGCCCTTGCCGCCGCACAACCAATGATAGCTGCTCACAGCGGTCAACTAGCGCCACCACCCCATGATGTTTTGATTGAAGCCGCTCCGCCAGCTCCCCCACCGTCGCCCAGTCTCTTCCATGGAAACCACGAAGATGTAGCAATAGTTGATACTGCAAGGGTGTCAGCCCATAGCGGCGACAGATATCTTCACTATGGCGAAGAAAGCAACGCAACCGGTAGCGAAATTGTGACAGCCGCTCAAAGTCGCTTTTATCAAGTGTCTGGGGGTTACTCATTTTTCCGTTTCTCTTAGCCACATACTTAACTATCACTTATTGGCCAATTTATAGCGCCTTTAAAAAATACAATATCATACTATGATACAAACAGCCATTGAGATTATTCCCCCAGGAGGGATCTGCAATGAGAGCACTCACTTTTCTCAAATTACCATTCAACCATCGTGAAGGCTGGAAAGAGTTACAGGCTTCTTCACCCTCCATACCTTTACTAGCGTGGCTGGTGGTGTTACCCATGTCGCTCTTGCCGCCAGTAATGCTCTATTATGCGGGCACCCATTACGGCGATGCATTTATGGCGAGCTTTGCTGGCCGAGAGTGGCGTTTTATCACGACAATTATTTTCCTTGCAGAGATATTGAGTTTTTTCGTTATCGGCTGGGTAATCTACGCTGTAGTCAATGGAACTGATGAGCTATCTATCAGCTATCAAGATGCCTATTTACTTGCCACACTTGCACCACTACCGTTATTCGTCGCTTCATTGGCACTATTGGTACCCAGCTTACTTTTCAACGTAGTGGTTATACTTAGCGGGCTGGGCATCTCTTGCAGCTTGATTTACCACGGCTTACAAGCACTCTGCACCCATCAAAAGTTTGATGTTGCTACTATTTCAGCCACTTACACCATTATGGCTGCCAGTGCTCTGGGGTGGGGTATTTTGTTTGCTGTTATCTGGGCTTATTAAGCCATGAACGTTAGGCGCACTGGCCTACCGGGGCACCAATCCAGTCATCGTCAGCCAAATGATGACGCGTTAAGCAAACGGTCTAACGTTGAGAAGTGGGTAATGTGTGCGCCAGGCAGGGAGATGAGCAAAATTCACGATCACTGGCGTCTTCCCCTTCTAGCGCTGATAGCGCCAGCTCTTTGATTACTGGAAGGTGGGAATCTTCAATTTCACGAGCGGCGGTTAGTAGGGTAACTCGCCCCGCTCGTGCGAATCTCATTAAAGGCAGTAGCTTATCAGGACATGCCTTCAGCTCACGCCTGTATCGCTCAAGAAAGAGTGATTGACTGATTTTTTGCTGTCGATACTGACGGCATAATTGAGACGCAGGCGCTATCTCCGGGTACCACTCATTCAGCGCCAGTAAACTGGGAGACAACCCGCTAGGACATAACCGATCAACCAACACCCGAGTGCCGTCGTGATCCTCTATCGGCGAATATATACGCTTTAGCTTGATTTCATAAGACATCGTTTATATATCTCCGCCAGCGCGCACATGGCTTCAGCGAGTAAATCTATGGCTCTTCGTCATTCGGTATGGAATTATTTCTGACAGTCTGACAGTTAACCTGTGGGAGGTAGCTTTAGCTCGCGACCGTTTAGGCTGCCAGCCTGACAACACCGAGTACCCTTCGCCCGCTGGAAGCGGCCTCACCGTGCAACGGCGGCATCAGTTTACCGCTACACTCATCCGCCGCAATCTTTTCAACTAAACATAGAATGATGAGACCACTTGTCGTTCTTTTTCAACCTATCGCAAATTCAACCTATCGCAAAAGTTGCATTGCGGTGATTTGCCGCAATAAACTTAAAGGTGCCAGCACCGACAATGCGATTCATTACGCTGACATCTTTTTTAGTGGAGGTATCTTCCTCCAGCGCCCGATGGTAAAAAGCACTAAATGCCACTAAGCCTTCCCCCCAGGTAATTTTTCTTGTGGGGGCCACAATCGCATTACAGAACGACTTATGAAAGTCAAAAACGGCTTCAACCCCCCTCCCGATATCGCAGCTTGAAAAACAGAGGCACTTCCCTTTGAGCTTAGGCCAAGCCATTTCATCGAAATCTTGCCAACTCACAAAGCCATCATCTTTGTCGCCAAAATCATACGATGTAAGCGTGAAACCATCGTCTGAACCGTGCCCACTAAAATGAACATAAGTGACGCTATCCTTAGCAGCATAGTCCAATGCTTTTTGTAGCTGCTTTCGATTGCATACATTGAAGAGCTTAGCGCGGACATTTTCTAGCTTTAACACATGCTGCAAAGACTCCCCTTCGCTACGCCCATCAAAAATGTCGCTGGCACTTCTCGATTCAATGATAACCACTTCCACCATGTTTGCTTCCATATTTTAGCTAGTTATAAGCAGTAAACTAGCATCCACTATCTCGCTTGCCACTTCCAGCTTTATCACACTGACTTGATCAGCCTCCCCACTATGCGACACAGAACGACGCACTAGGACGTTATAATGAGACGAGTGAGCAACTAAGGAGTCGGCCATGCAGTGGGAACACATCCTAGACGTGAATGCAGCATCCGCAGCCGATGCGATAAACGACCCCCAGGAGCGCCTCCTAGCGCAATTAATTACAGTGCGAACGGTGATGTTTCAGGGCAAGGATTGTGGGTTGGATGACATTGACTGGCAGAGCCTATTTAGCTGGCTAGGCATCAAAGTACCCAAAGACGCTGAAGGAAGCCATCACTATGGCGATTACTCTCCCACCCTTAAACGCTGGTGGAAACGCACTTCGGCTGCGCTGGATACAACGACCCCTATACACAACACGCTTACCATCCTATGCGAACATATCGCTAATCTACTGCAGCTCAGTGTGCTAGAAACACGCCTGCTAATGCTCACCTGGCTGAGACTGCGCTACCCGCAGATGAACCCGGTGCTAGCGTGCGTAGAAGACACGCGAACAAAAAAACTGTTGGCACAGCTGACTGGCCACAACAGCGACGAGGTGCATCTCTGCTTACAGGAACACGGTCGCCTATTAATGTTGGGGCTACTTTCCTACCAGCATAACTTACGCACGCTGGATCTCGATGACAGCCTAACAGCAGGCCACATGCTGCTCAGCCTGGCACCGCTGGTCAACCACGATGTCAAGGCTCTCTCATCCAGTGCGCTGCGAGGCTTTATCACTGAGCGCCTGATGAGCCTGTGCCCCACACAGCCACCGGGGGCATTTTCACTGGCAAGCTTTGACGCCGTTCCCCTTCGCCAATTGACCGTTGATTATTTACGCCAGGCGCTCGACACCCAGCAAGCGGGCGCTAACGTGTTGATCTATGGCGAACCCGGCGTGGGTAAGACCGAGCTGGTGAAAGCGTTAGCGTCGCTGTTGAGTGTGCCACTTTACGGCGTGCCAGTGGTCGACAATAACGACGAGATGCTCACACCAAGTAAGCGTTTAAGTCGCTACCAAGTGGTGCAAAAGCTTATCGATCAGCGACCTGGACTGATCATGTTCGACGAGATTGAGGATGTCATCAACGATGAGGAGGCGCTACCCAAGGGCTGGATGAACCAACTGCTGGAGAACAACTCCACACCTGCCCTGTGGGTGAGTAACAGCGTGCACTGGCTTGATCCCGCTTATCTACGCCGTTTTGACATGATCATTGAGGTAAAAGCCCAGCACGGCGAGCAGGCCAAAGCCCACTATTGCCGGTTGCTCAACGAGCTACCGGTGACACCTCAAGGGCGCCAGCAGCTGGCACTACAACCCTGGATGACCCCTGCTGCTGCTGATCAGTTATGCCGTATAGGGCGTTTATTTAACCCACGCACACCAAAGCGTAATGAGCAGCATATCGACACCCTGATGACGCACCGCCTCCGTGCGTTAGGAAACTCGCTTTCCCGCCACCAGCCCGATAAGACACTTGCCACAGAACCCACCATGCCCGCGTACCGTATGGAGTGGCTGAATACGCGCCCAGGGCTCGAGAACATTGTGCAGCGGCTAACCCGTCGTCAGCGCGGCCGCTTGTGCTTGCATGGGCTACCCGGCAGTGGAAAGACCGCGCTGGCGCAACATTTAGCCAAGATTTTGGGCCGCGAGCTGATCACTGCCCATGCCAGCAGCCTGCTGGACAAATACGTCGGCGGCACAGAAGAGAAGCTTGCTGCGCTATTTGCGCAGGCGCGGGAAAAAGGCGCCGTACTGCTGCTGGATGAAGTCGATACCCTGCTCATGCAACGCGAAAACAGTATGCAAAGCTGGGAAATTTCTCACACCAATGAGCTATTGGTACAGATTGAGAATTTTGACGGCATTTTGCTGGCCACCACCAACCGTGCGGATAGCCTGGATCGCGCCGTCATGCGCCGCTTTGATCTAAAGGTGGAGTTTTTGCCACTTGCACCCGAGCCGTTACGTGATTTGCTCAAGGCGGTACTACCCAAGCGTGACCATCAACGCCTGGCGACCATTCCAACTAACCACTTAGCACAAAGATCCCTTACACCAGGGAATGTGCGCACCGCGCCAGACCAACTCGATTTACGCGGGCTGCCTATTCGCTTGAATACGCTGATGGATGCCCTGACCCTGGAAGAGCGTGAACAGCACGGCAATCGTCAGCCAATAGGGTTTGTGTAATGGGGCCACTGATAAGGGAAGGAAATAACACCATGGATCACTTGCAACGCGATATACAACGCTGCCCTCGCGTCGCTGTGTATGGCACGCTCAAGCAAGGTTGCCACAACCATTATTGGCTTGATGGCGCGACCCTGCTAGGCCGTGACCGCCTAACTGCCCTCACCCTCTATGACCTTGGCCCTTACCCAGGGGCCAAAGCGGAGGTGTCCACTGGCGCGGTGGTCGAGGTCTACGCCATCAACACCGAACAACTGGCCTTGCTGGATCAGCTGGAAGGCTACTTCGCGCATGCTCCACTTCAAGGACTATATAACCGTGCTATTTTTCCTACCCTGCACGGTGAGGCGTGGTGTTACCTCTACAACGCCGAGACTAAAAACGACACACTTATCGAGGACGGGGAATGGTAAGGATGCGTTTAAAGCCCATGCTCGGACGCTTGACCGTTTGGCTGCGCCGAAAGGGGTGGATTCGCCAGCGTGGCGACCGCTATGACAGCTTTGCGGTGCTGGAAAGCGAGCAACCTAACGGGGCATTTTCAATTGAGGCCACAGATCGAGGCTCGCCGATCACCATCATGGCCATTCATGGCGGCAAAATAGAGCCGGGCACATCCTCACTCGCTAAGCGGATCGCAGGCGATACGTTTAACTATTACAGTTTTAGCGGACACAAGATGCGTCACAACTGGGATTTGCACATCACCAGCACGGCGTTTGACGAGCCCGTCGCCCTGGCACTCGCAAGCCGCTCGGCTGTAGTGGTCACACTACATGGCTGCATGGGACGCGGCGCTATTGCCTATACCGGAGGCGACAACGTTGAACTCCAGCAACAGCTTGAAGCTGAGCTGAACCGCGCTGGTGTAAAAAGCCGCCCGCATCCTGTGTTTCACGGGCGTGGAGGCCACAATATCTGCAACCGGGGCCAGCAAGGCGGCCTTCAGTTGGAGCTAACCCCGCGCCTACGGCTTTGCCCTTTTACATGGCGAAAACGGCGCGTCTTAATTGATCGTGTGCGGAAAGTGTTGGTCGACGGTGATAATCTTGACGGCTAGGCTCAACTCCAACGCCACAGCTCAACAAACAAGCGAGACTGGTATGTCATTACCCGAGGCATTTCCACTAAATGATATTCCCCGTATCGAGGCCAACCCCGATGACTACCGGCTGATTGAGCGCGTTCCGTTTACTAAGACCGATGCTACATTTCCATTGACGTTACACCCGGCCGTCGGTGATGAACGCCCCTTCATCGTGGCCGATGTGGAAACCACCGGGCTAGATACGAAAGCAGATAGCATTATTGAGTTGGGCTTAGTTTCGCGACGAATATTTCCCTCATATCATAAAGCCCGCATCACGTCGCCGGTGCACTTAGCCGCTTTGACGAATCGTGCGACGACCTCTACCGCGACGAACCGGGCGGGGCGATGACGAGGTGGCACCGGTAAACCGCGTACGTTCAACCGTTTTTCCCAGAGCAACAGATCGGCTAAGATGAGTTCTTGTTGCGCAGCGTATTCGCTAAGAGGAATCTCCTGCACCAAGGCGTGATATAGATGCCCGAGCCAAAACGCCTGCATGGAGTTGAGTTCTTGGATCATGAGAATCTCCTGGATGAAGAGGCCTCAGTGTGATCAGCAAAACTCAGCTTGAGAAGATGTGTTTAGTGGCGCTTTTACAAAGCTTGAGTGATATGCACGAGGCTGGAATATCGAGACTTTTTTCAAAACCCTGAAAACGGGATGCCGGATTGAGGATATACGGTTCACCACAGCCGATCGACTCACCAATTGTATTGCGCTCTGCTGCGTCGTGTCCTGGCGAATATCCTGGCTGACTATACTCCGACGTCAGTTTTCATCTACCTCACTGCTAGCCGTGTTTACTGATGCTGAAAGAGCCTTACTTGACCGTTCAATGCCGTCAACCAAACGAAGTGCACCACGTAACATTGCTTTTTACATGACGGCTGTTGCTCGTTTGGGTGGCACTTAGGAACGATCAAGCGATGACCCGCCAGGAACAACGGTTCTCTGGCGAGGCTTCACTCGGTTAGCTGACTTCGTCGAGGGGTTTGAAGCTGCGAATCCAAACACACCGCTGACTTGTGAGTAATTAAAAGTCTTATGTCGCGCTTACCTTACGGTTCACTAAAGCCTTTAATAACGGTAGCATCAGTTGATCAAATGTGATCACTATTATCCTCCTTGAAACATTTAGTCATCGGCGAAAGCAGGTACTCTTTAATTTTACAGACTGATTCTACCAATCACCCTACAACCCAAGTCGAACTAGTTCACATTAATTATGACTATTCCAGAACTGCATCAAGTATATCCACAACACCATTCAAGAGATCATCTTCCTGAGCAAAAATAAACTGTTTTAGAAACTTATCAATGCGAACATTAAGATTAAAAGTTGAAATGCTTACGCCATCTAATCTTTCAAAATAAATTTTAGCTTTTGCCTTATCAACGGTGGCTTTAAGCGCATCAAAACGACCGAAATTGTTAATATTTCTCTCATTAACACTATCGTTTAGTAAGCTTACAAGCAGGGTTTTATCTAAACCTAACGCATAAACAATGGCATTAATCTGGGCATTTTCAGCATTGTCTTTGTAGGTGTTAATGTAATCTCTGAAAGTATGGCCTTCTATTAACTTTGCATCACCACGCTGTAAATCATTTAAGAAAAGCTTGGCGTATTTTTGTTCAGCTTGCGTCAGTGAAGAGAATGACTTATGCAGCTCGTTGAGAGTAAGTTCAATGCTGGCTTGATCATTATGCTGATTTAGCTCTCTTAAATATTTATTAAAGCGACTATTCATATAGTCGGCATCGATCTTTCCAGTATCAATTTCAGTCAAATAGCCACTAATATCAAAAGGCACATCGCCACCACCTGCACCGCCACCATCACCTTTTGATGCGAGTTCTTTGTAACGCAGCGCGAGGCTCAGGTAGGTTTGTTCATCAATGGTCAGAGTAACCTCATACTCAGGATCACTTTCGTCTGCTGAAGCGTCCGTTGTGAATGTATAGACCGACTGTTCCCAATGTAAACCTTGTACCTTCGCGGCTTCTAAATGCTGGTTAAATACTTTAAATAGTTCAGCGAACTTTGCGCACACTTCAACATCTTCTGGTAGTTTTTCAAAATTTTCAACACCGGCACTGATGAACAACTCGGTAATATCACCGACTATTTCATTCATTGCTTCTAAGTTGCTTTCTAGCCTATCAACAAACAAGCCTATGGGTCTGTCACCAGAATACAGTTTTACAGCATCGTTAATATGTTGCTCCATTGTATGCGGGTAGCGATAGTATCGGATAATGCCATGAGGCTTATCAGGGCCAAATAAACGATTGGTGCGCGAGAAGGCTTGAATAATGTTTTGGTATTTAATCACCTTATCTAAATACAATACATTCAGCCATTTTGAGTCAAAGCCCGTGAGCATTTGATCAACTACAATGAGTAAGTCCAGCTGTTTTGTGGGATCGGTATGAATGCGCTCATAAGGTTTTTTGTGAGCAAGGCGTGCGGCGAGATCTTTCTTAAACGCCGCATGACGGGCGAAATCAAAATCTTGGCCATAGCGAGCATTATAGTCACGCATTATTTCGTCAAGACCATCACCTTTAAATGTTGGCCCACGGTCGCCACTGCCGTCATTATCAATGTTTGGGTCAAACAACGCTGATACTTTTAATTCAGGTTTAGCAACCTTCAAGAGGCGGTAATAATCGATTGCTTCAGCAATACTGTTGGTGGCCAAGATTGCATGAAATTTATTGCCTTGGCTTAGCACATCCCATTTGTGCAGAATATCTTCTACTACTTTGGCTTGGTGAGTCTCGCTTAGGTACTGACTTTTAGGTACGTAATCTTCAATGCCTTTGTGGTATTTACCTGTGGCGTCTTTGTAGCCAGCCATAGGTACTTCATTCATAAAATAATTAAATTTTTTCTTTTTGGTCGGTTCGTCCATGGCTTCTGCTACTGAATTCGATTTAGCCTGCTCTAAGGCCACAGCCTGCCTCAAGTCGCCGTCCCTAAAAGTAGGCACTTTATAGGGGTCAAAGCCTAGTACGTTACCATCGCGAATACCATCAGCTATGCTGTAACGGTGCAACTCATTGCCGAATACCGTACTTGTGGTATTGCCGTTTTTTTCATTTTCTTCTTGGATCGGAGTGCCAGTAAAACCAAAAAACAAGGCGCGTGGAAAGGTGCGCTTAATAATAATCAGCATGTCGCCAAAGGTTGAACGATGTGCCTCATCAATAATAAATACCAAGCGTTTGGCGCGGATTTTTTCTATATCTGCCGAGTTAGTTGCCGTGCCTTCATCATTCGCTTCTTCAAAAATATTACTCATTTTTTGAATAGAGCTAACAATTAGGGTATCGGCTGGGGACGTGCTTTTTAGCTTCGTTACCAATACATGGGTATTTTCGGTCGCTTGAACATCTTCACCATCGCCCGCAAAATTACGGTATTCCACAAGCGACTGGGTGCCTAGTTCAATTCGATCCATCAAAAAAATGACTTTATCAGCATCTTTTGACTGGGCAATTAGCTGTGCTGATTTAAAGCTAGTCATGGTTTTACCCGAACCGGTAGTATGCCAGACAAAACCACCTAAGCGGTCGGGATTATTACTGCTACTGCCCAATTGTTGCCAGTTGGTTTTGGCTACCTTATCCGATATCGCATTAGCGGCGAAATACTGATAACTACGCATCACTTTAAGCACACCATCGGTATCATCGGCCACGGTGTAAAAACCAATCAACTGATGCGCCATAGGGATGGATAACAACGTAGAGGCAATGTCTTTCCAATGATTCATGGGTTCGTTATTAAAATCGGCCCAATTGAATTGGTAGTCTGGGTTAAATTTGCCATCTGGCCCAGGGTTAGCAAAGTATTTGGCCTCATTAGGCTCCATCGCTACAAACACCTGTATTAGTGAAAATAGGCCGCTAAAAATACCTTCTTTGGAATACTTTACAATTTGGTTAACCGCTTGGCTTACAGGTATGCCGCTGCGCTTCAGCTCCACATGAATTACCGGCATTCCGTTAATCAGTAACAACACATCACCACGTCTGTCATTCCGCAACGGGCTACCGCGTTCAAACTTAGGCTGTTGCACAAGTTGGTAACGGCTTTGGCCTGCCGCAATTTCGTGGCGGTCATAGATTTTTAGGCTGACTTCTTTGCCAAGATGCCGACTATCTGCAGGATTATCGCGCTTAATGGCCACTGTTTTGCCGTTGATTAAGCCATTAAGCTTAAGCGGTGTTTTAAGCTCTTTAATCTGCTCAATAATCTGCTGCATTTCCGTTGCAGTCAGCGGCACATCGTTTAAGCGATCTTGCTGGAGATTGTTCTCAAATAAAATGTTCGCCCAGTTTTGCAGTAAATCCGCTTCTGTTTTGTTTTTAAGTATCTCAAGTTCCCAGCCCTTGTGGGTAAGCACCTCGATAAAGGCCTGCTCAAATTCTGCTTCGGCTTTAAAAGTCGTCATGGTTTTCCTCTCTGCTAGACAAACATTTTGCTCAAGCAGGCCTGCTTGATGTTATTGAGTTTGGTGATTTGCTGTTGGTGTTGGTTGATCAATGCATTGAGTTTTTGGAAGTAATTGCCGATGGCAGTTTGCTCATCTAAATCTGTAGGTATAAGTACATTTAAAATGGATAAAACCTTTTGACTTACCCCTTTCGCGGTTCCACCACTTGACAGTGCTGACAATTCTCGAAATACCTTGAAGCTTCTTAACAACACGGCAAGAAAGTCTTCAGTAATAACTTCTGGTTTAACCAAAAAAGCAATTGTTCTCTGGCTTAAAATGTATTTATCAGCATTAGGAACCTGAGCTACATTACCCATTGGAGCCTCAGTAGTGAAAAGCACTTGCCCTTGATGAAGTTCTGAACCATTCATCCATTTATCATAAAGTTCCTGATCACCAAAATGAGGATCAATTGAAAAATCAATATATCCTTGCTTAACATTTAAAGCAGACAATGCTCTATATCCTGATGGGCTCCAATCTAAGCCTAGTTTTTTAGGAGTACGACCTCGAAAGTCTATAACTCTTTCGATACTATCCAGTAAGCCAATTTCCTCCCACTTCCCACTAAACCCTTTAAAGCGGATTTCTGGGATAGTTTCGCCTTGTTTGGGGAACATCTTTTCCAGCATGGCTTTTTTGATGTTGCTGAGCTTGTCAAGATTTTGTTGGTATTGGTTGATTAGATTGTCGAGTTTTTGAAAGTAGTTGCCGATGGCGGTTTTTTCTTGCCCCTCTGGGAACATAAACACCATGCTATTAAAAGCGCCATTGGTAATCTGATTAATAGTCGCTCCTAAGTTTTTCTCCACTTGAGCTGTAAATCTATTAGTATCAAATAAAGCATTAATAAACTCAGGGTGACCCGCTCGAACCCCGGTCATAAAAGCTCCAATAACGGTGTTATCTATCCTTGAATTGATTTTCGCATGCTTTCCAATTAAAGATCTTGAACCGTTACGAACAACAACAATAATGTCTCCTTTTTGCACATTACTGCAATTAACTACTTCAGGGTTCACATACACATTATCGGCTTGAACAACTTGCCCATTCTTAACATTCGAAGAGCGAATTACAAAAACACCTTCTTTTCTAATATCTTTTGGTGAGTATGTCAGTCCGCTAAAAAGCTCAACCTCATGATTTAGGGGCTTCTCCATCCACTCATCACTAAACCCCTTAAAGCGAATCTCAGGCACCTTCTTTTCCAAACTCATTTTATGCGCCCTTCAATAAGTTGGTGAGCTCATTCATGCCTTGCAGATCAAACTCATTGCCGGTGAGTTCGCCCATCATCTCAGCCAGTTCTTGCTTGGTCGTTTTTATCTCATTCGCTACTTGCGAATAAGTAACGGCGTATTTTTCGGCAAGAGCTTGTACTTTGCTGGTCAACTGGGAAATCACGGCGCTTGGCATGGCGGCGAGCTCAATACTTAATGGCATGATCCATTTTAAGTGCAGTAATTCATTGACTTGCTTGTCGGTTAAACCTTCGATGGTGGTTTTGGTTTTTAAGTGCAGGGTGATTTGTGCTTCTTTCACCGCTTTTTTCAGGGCTTTCTCTTCATTAATTAGTTTATTAGCTGAAATCATCTTGGCTTCGTAGTCTTCTTTATAAAATTTAACTTTGCTGTCTTTTTGCTCTTTTAGGATAACTTTAGCCGCTTTGGCGACCTCGGCGTTGACAAAACCGTCCTTACTTTCTTTTACGGTGTCTTGCTCTTTTTCTTCTTCGCTGAGGGATTCGAGTATTTCCTCAAGAGTGATCGCGATTTCGACAAGGCGGTTTTGTTGTTTTGCCAGCGCAGCAAGGTCATCGCTCAAGTAGGTTTGCTGTACTAAATCAAATGGCATGATGTAGCCTTTCCAGCCATCTTGTACTTCAGTGTCTTTGCCCTTCACCTTTTTAACCACAATATTTGGGTCAACTTTCTTAGTTGCGGTGAAACCCTCGGTTTGCATCATTTCTAAATCAGCACTGATAACTTGCCATTGGTTGTTTAAATATTGATAGGCTTGGTATTTGTCGATAAGGGCAATGGGTGCTAGGCGATTAAATAACTCGGTGCTTAATTCAGGCTCTTGCTGGTTGCGATTAACCGCTTGCCAATCTTGAATCAGGCTAGTGTGCAAGTAGTCATCAAAGCCAGCAAAGGCTTGGTTGTAAGCACTGATAAACTCACCGACTTCCGCGTGTTGGGTAATTGTTGTGTTAACGTCTTTTTCGGCAATGGCTAATTCACTATAGGCGGCAGATTTGGCAACAAACAGCGCATCGTGCAGTTGCGGGAATGCTTGCCAATACTGGTGTAGTTCAGCAATTTCGCTGTTGGGGATGCCGCCTTGCATAGTGGCGTGTAAATCCCAGCGTTCAGCTGCCGCTGACGAGTCCACATAACGCGGGATATTTAAGTTATAACCATTGTCGCGCAGGGTTTGTTTGCTTACTAATTGCGAGAATTTATCGATGCTTTCGCGGTTGATTACCGCATCCACAATACGCTTGATGTCACTGGCTAGCAGTTTGTTATTTTTGCCTTCTTTAACAAAGTGCTTAGAGGCATCAACAATAAGCACATTGGTATTCTGGCGTTTTTGTTTAAGTACCAAAATCACGGTAGGAATACCAGTGCCAAAAAAGATATTGGCCGGTAAGCCGATAATGGCATCTATATGGTTCTGCTCAATCAATTGCTTACGAATTTCGCCTTCTTCACCGCCACGGAACAACACACCATGCGGCAATACAATGGTCATAATGCCTTCGGGTTTTATGTGGTAAAGGTCGTGCAGCAAAAAGGCAAAATCTGCTTTGGTTTTAGGTGCTAAGCCAAAACGCGAATAACGGGGGTCACTGTCTTTAAAACTTGGGTCCCAAGGTTGCGAGTAAGGGGGATTAGAGACTACTGCATCCACATACAGCGCATTATAAGTACCTTGCGGATCGTTTTCATCAAAGTATGGCCAATCGTCTTCTAAGGTATCACCGTTACGGGTTTTGATGTTGCTGGCTTTAATCCCGCGCATGATCAGGTTCATACGGGTAAGGTTGTATGTATTGGCTTTTAACTCTTGGGCATAATAAGTAATGCTGTCTTTGCTTTTGGCGTATTTTTCTACTGCTTCACCAATATTTATCAGTAGCGAACCTGAACCCGACGTAGGATCGTAAATCTCGATAGTATCTTTATGTTTTAATTCGCGGGCGATGATGTGTGACATGAGTACCGAAACTTCATGCGGCGTATAGAACTCACCGGCTTTTTTACCAGCATTAGCGGCAAATTTTTCAATCAGGTATTCGTAGATGTAGCCCAGTACGTCATAGCCTTGCTTACCGTTCATTGGGATACTTTTGATTAAATGCAGTAGGTCACTAATGGCTTTAGTACGCTTACCCGCGCTTTCACCGAGTTTGCTAAGGCCCGTTTCTAAGGTAGTAAAAATACCTTCAAACAATTTTTTGTAGGTAGGAGAAATCAAGCGGCTAAAAGCAGAAAGCGCATCACGAACGTTAGATTCGTCAAAGTCGAAGGTAGGGTCAATCCAAGTAGAAAATAAATTATCGTAAGCGATGAAATAGCCTAGATTTTCCTGAATGTATTTTACCGTGTCGGCGTCTTCTTCGTTTAGGGCTTTAATGTCTTCAGGCGTCATACCCTCTTTGGTGACAAACTGAACTAATTGGTCACTTAGATACTTGTAAAAAATGAAACCTAATATGTAATCTTTGTATTCGTTGGCTTCGATTTTTGAACGCATCTGGTTTGCTGATTCCCAGATTTTTGCTGCAAGCTGCTGTTTGTTCATGTAAAAATCACTTCCTAAAGTTTGGAATATGTAAGACATCTTCATCACGGCTGCCAATGTTGTAACGAAGCATCAAGTTCGCAAGCTCTTTGCCGTTGATTAGCACGATACGCGTGCCTAACCTTTTCGCCGTTTGAATGGCCAATGACGTAAAGTCAGATGTGGTAATGAAAATGCCTTTCTGGTTTTTTTTTAGGTTGAGCGCGCCAAAAAAGTCTCGAACTTCGCCAGCGGCAATATTGTTACCTTCCGCATAGTGCTTCGCCTGGATGTAAACCTGATCAACGCCAAGGGGATCATGATTGATGACACCATCAAAACCGTTATCACCTGTTTTACCCAGTGTATGTGCCATCCCCGCACCGCTACCGCCATAACCCATCGCAAGCAGCAGATCGACCAGTAGCTGCTCAAAAAAAGCCGGATCAGCTTGCCGTGTTCGAGACAAAATATCAGCGGCCAACAAATATCTAAGACCATAGATGTGGCATTTATCTCTATGGCGCTTGGTCAGCTCGAAAGCGTAATACTTTGCGTGATAGTAAGTGATGCTCATTTAAAGCTCTGTGCAGACGTAAACACGACGATTTTTACCCGCGCCCGAGACACCCCTACATACTCCACTTTCGGGTTCTCAGCCCATGCACTGGCACCCAAATCAACCAACATCACCATCGGCGCTTCCAAACCTTTTACCGCGGCCACGTTAAACAAACGCTCACTATACTGCGGGCTATGTTCCATGAGTGCTTGCAACACTTGGCTGTTGGCTACCTTGAAGGGGATAAGTAGTAAAATATCCTGCGGTTGGAAGCCATCTTGCTTAAGCTCGGCAATGGCTTTTTTAAGCAGCGGCCATTGGTCTTGGGGCTTTTTCCAGGCGTGAACGGTCACTGCATGTTGGCTGCTGGGCAGATGCTCCCCTGGCTCTGCGGCTGCACCGTGGCGCTCTTTTAGCCAGCAGGCAATTTCATAGGCATTGCGGTAGTTGCGATGCAGAGTAAATGGGTACGGCACCATGCCGTCGAATACATCTAACGGAAGCTGGCAATCCCGTGCGAAAAGGTTTTGCGCGGGGTCTGCTAGCAGCGTCACACTGGCGTCTTCTGCCAGCATTTCGTAAAGCGGCAGCCACCACTCAGGCACGTAGTCTTGAGCTTCATCGACCACCAGTGCACCCCACTGCTCGGGCATTTTCTGCAACGCTTCAATCAGTAGGTCTGGTGCAGTTTCGTTATAAAAGCGTGGGATATCGACGGGCGCTTCAGGCACCGGCCAGCCAAAGCCTGCCTTTTCGGCGCGTATTTGGCAAAGCTCGTGAAAAGTAGCTATCTCAATAGTGCCAAGCTGGGTATCGGCCATAGCTTGGCGGTGGGCTTCTGCAAGTGCAATGTTGAAGCATAGCAGCAGCACTTTTTTACCTTCTCGCGCTTGCTGTTCAGCACGCATACGCGCCAGCACGCTTTTACCCGTACCCGCGCCACCATAAATCGCCATACGGGGAATGTGCTCTAACAGGCGCAGTACCCACTGCTGCTCTTCACTCAGGCGAAACAATGCTGCTTCTACATCACGGGCTTGCTCAGCAACGCTAGTGGCAAACGCATACGCAGGGCGCAACAAGTGGTGTTGTATCAGCGTGGTTTGTTGCTTGGTAAGTGGCAGCGAATTTACCGCTGCCCTACCCGCCCAGGCGGTGTTCTGAAATCGCCCAACAAGCTGTTCCACACGCATGGCTTGCAAATCGCCTTTGAGCATTACATGGTTGCGGTTCAAGGTTAATTCTGGGAAGTTGCCCTGGCATTCACGGGTATCGGGAAATACCAGCACAGGGGCAATAGGTAACTTGGTACCGGGCAACACCTGGTTAAGCGCTTGCACGAGGCTTCCAGTTTGCTTTTTTAGCTGCTCTAACGGTGTAGTGGTGAGCTTGTGGATGCCGTTGTTACCTTCTGACCACCATTGCCCTTCACCATCTAACCAAACACTGCCGCCTTTTACTTCCCACAACTGAATCCCATACTGCGGATGAAATAGCAGGAAGTCGATCTCGCCAACCCACGTTCCTTTATCGTTACGTGTTTGCGTTGCTAGGCTATGCATCACTTCTAGGCCAGGAAAATCTAGCGCACGCAGCTGCCGGTAAACATTGGCTTCAGCACGTGAAGGTAGTGCTTCCAGCTCAGCATTGCTGAGCCGTGGGTAAATCTCAGCCAAGTTAACTCCCCGATTAATCTATATTCACTGCCCGATTAAGCCAGAAGCCTACCTGAGCTAAATGTATTTGGGTATTCTACTTAAAATATAGTGACCATGCATCGCTACTATCTTTTGCCTCTGTACCCAGCTTTATAAACTGGCATCGGCCTTGGAGATCTCTATGCAGCAGAAAATCATAGAAAATCGAGTAAGAGAACGCATACAGGAAGCGATCCAGCACTCCTCAGAATTGACGCCCTCGGGGAGTGCGGAGGTCGCCTTTCATATGACGGACTGGCTGGCTGACCCAGATCGCCTAGTACAGTTCTATTCAGCGCCAGAGCAATTCAGCGATCAAGAGATTCACAAATTACTAGTAAATTTTCTGTTGCATGTACCCAACCATGTGGCTGCTGCGGCCGTGCTGTTGGCAGATTTCCCAGTGAGCGATATTTTTCAGGTGGGTGCTGTGAGGAACGACGAAACAACATAGGCCAATCATGTAGCACTTTTTTATCCTTTTTTCGAGGGTGGAGCTACCCACCGCTAGGCGCCAGCCAGTCTATCTATTTTGGATGTGCTTCAACTCGGCTAGCGCGCCAACAATCTGAACAGAAAAATTGACGCACTTCGCCAATCCCCCTTTTTCCCCTAAATTCTAGTAACGCTGCCCACCTCCCTACGGATATTTAAATGCCCCCAATTACTTTTCTCCCTAGCTCTAACCGATAGGCATATTTCAAAGTCTATGTCTAGCTCTTCCAGTAAAGCGACTTTATTTTCCAGATAGCATCCGCGATAAAGTGAGACCACTAGTTTTGGCCAACTGGTCACGTTACGTATCTCTTGGTATAGCTCGCTTCTTATGTCTTCGGGAATCTCATAGACATGCACCCTCTGCTTGAATATTTCCGGGTATAGACTCGTCATTTTCTCTTTTAAGGGATTATCGTCTATCGCATGCAGAGCGATCATCGCCAGAATATCTTCAACGCCACTCTCTATACTTGGCGTCCACTCAAAATAGAGCGGGGTTTTAACAGGCTTTGCCAGATAATTAACATTATTGTGCAAGACGAGATGGGGTCGGCTATTTTCCGATAACTGAACTGCCCAGTGAGGCCGTATCCCGCCGTCATTTGGATGACTATCACCGATTAAAACATGTGCTGTCATGGTTCCCATATTAAGCTCTTTCCTTAATAAAGTTAATCTTTTATACGCTGCCGTTTGTTATTTTTTGCCCCGTCGGAATCGGTCTTCTTGAAGGCTGCGAAATTTCTAACGTCAAGGTGGTCAATATCCATAACCCTCTATCTTAAGCCCTGATGACAAATGCCATAGGCGAAGCATCTCATCGGCCATGGCTTGAACGTAGCTTTTTAGCTGCGCGTCGTCTGTTAGGGTACGCAAAGATTGAATGGATGGGTTACGCAAATTTAAATCCTGGGGAATGTAGGCATAACCAGGCCATAGGTGATTCCGACTGGCCATTGCCCCCTCTTTGTCCAATAACTGACACAGCGGCTTATACTCTGTTGATTCGTTAGAGCATTTAATTCCTAGATAGATACTGTTTATTTCTGCTTCAGCAGCGATAAAAGCATTTTGCAGATGAGGCAGCTTATAATACAAGCCAACGGTCTCGCGATTGGGTGATCTACGCTTATAAGACTGCATAAATACTCGACACTGCTCTTGAACGTTGCCACACGTTGAATGCTGGCTATCCAGTTGCTGATCCATCTCAGCACTAATCCCGCTGATCGTCTCCCTGAGTTCTATCCAAATTTTCGCTTGTAAACGAATCAGCGCTTCATCAAACGCCAGACGAATGTCATGCGCTGCAAGCAGGTTGTCTCCCTCAAGCAAGGTGTCAGCCAACGTATCCAGGTGGTGGGTGTCCATGTCTTGTCCCGTTAACTGTGTGATCAGGTCGTGATACTGAACGATGCTTTCGCGTAAAGAAGGATGCAGTACGGATTTTTCTACGCATTTGGCCAACCAGGGCCGCAAGCACTCTGCGTAGGCGGCTGTTTGATAAGTGCCTGGCATATCGGAACTAGTACCAAGCTGCTCCAGGTGCCCTAAGCTGTGTGATGCTGGAGGGCGCCCGTCCAATGAAAGGAATACCACGTGCACCTCTTTGTAGCCTTGGGCACGCAGTGATTGATAATACGTGACCAACTGGTTTTCCTGATCAGCGGCAAATAGCTTGTTTTCGATCAGAATGGCTTGACGCTTGGTGTTGGTAACCAGAATATCAATTCGCTGCTGCTCGGTAACGACACGCACACCTTTTAAGGAGAAATCCGGGATGCGTACCTGGTCGATAAAACACTTAAGTAGCTCTACGCCTAACTCATGCGTTTGAGGGTTTAGCAAAGCGGCAATAAAACGCGAGTGTAAGCGAACTTCATCCGTTGGTTTATGCAATACGGTGAATACGTTAAAACGCGGAGTGCTCACATAGTGACGCTGAAGAAGCGCAGCCAAGTGCAGCAGGTCTTCAGCTTTTGTCGTTGAACTCATGCACAATGATCCTTGCTGTGGCAATATCATGACCACGCTCTCAGGCGCGACCCAGCCCATAGTCCCAGCGCTGCCCTTCAAGCCAGGCCGCTACAATATCCGGCACAATGCTATCCGCCTCTTTATGAATAATACGATAGCTGTAGGGTCTATCCGCCACATCGAAGTGAGGGTTTACGATAAGCTTTTCCGCCCTATATCTTCCCTTTTTGGGCAGCTTCGCTGCTGGGTCAACCTGCAGCGAAGTTCCGATTACCAGCACCTTGGCTGCCGTCTTAAAATGCCGACCAGCCTCTGAGTAATGCATAATCTGCTCCCCAAACCAGACCACATGTGGCCGTAATTCATGCCCATCAGGGCAGGTGTCACCTAAATGCTGTGGGCTGATGCCGATATCCGATACCAGCGCATGCTGACCGCAACATCTCACCTTTCTAAGCTCTCCGTGCAAATGAATGACATCACGAGATCCAGCGCGCTCATGCAAGTCATCAACGTTTTGGGTAATTACGACAACTTCGTACTTTTGCTCAAGCCGCACGATAGCAAGATGAGCCGGGGTAGGTTGTGTGTTGCCAGCACACTCTCGGCGCCAGTTGTAATACTCTATCACTTCTTTCCGACGCCTATTCCAGGCATGGGGTGAAGCCAATTGCTCGTGCTGCCCAACCGACCTTAAATCGCTGTCACGAAACGCCTCTAGGCCACTACTGACACTAATACCGGCACCGGTAAACACAACGATTTTGTTTGGGTTTATAGCAGGTTTCATACGGGCTCCTTACTGCAGCGGCTACTTCCAAGCATCGTTCTCAATCACTAGCCTAACCGCGCCATGCGACATTTAATGTCGTACAAACCCACTATTATTTGGTCGCCTAGCCCACACCTGGATGACGCTAACTAATGCCCCCTTTGCGAACCAAATCACTTACAGCAAACTTCGCTACCTGGATATCCCGCTTTGCCCGACGCATTTGGGCCAGCGAACCTTCACCTGCGGATAGCAGCGTCTCGCTCGATTTATCCTCTGTCGTTGGCTATCACATGGTTGTGCGGATTCTACTCTGGCAATCGGACGCACCATTTTCGTGGATCAGTGAGGCAGAGGGCGCACACTTAGCGGCGGGTGCGTTTTTGGAGCCACCGGGGATCAGTTGGGAGGTGCTTATGGCTACCCATGGTGAGGTACTAACGCAGGGTATGCCCGACGCACTAATTGAGGTTATTAATGCGGTGCCTTTTTTAGGCATTGAATTAGCGCAGGTTGCTGGCCGATTAGACGCTGCCCTCGACATGGCAATGTCATCGCCACTACTGCTAATACTGCTGGTAGAAAAGGGGGCACAAGAAAGATGGTCAGCGGACACCTTCGCGGCATTACTTCACCACAAGCAATCAACGCTATGTGCAGTTGCAGGTGTACCCGCAACGCGATCAAGTGCCAAGCTGCTGCGTCGCTGCCAGCTTGGCCCGGTGATTCGGCGCGAACTCTTTCCGCTTAAAAGGGCGTTAAATAATCCCGACAACTGCGAGTTTTTGCGTCATCAGCCTTATGTTCACGCCAGGCACCTTATCTTTTTAGCCAATTATGAGGGCGCACGTTGGCCGGGATTGCTTACACTTATCAACGAGGCGCTAACCCCTGCTCCCCATTACCGTGGTAGTGCTTGGCTTAAAGCGATGCTGGTGGATACCCAACGCATGTTAGCTACAAGGACTGAAGCTCTTTACCCCGTATACTCATTGGCGGCCTTTCAGACCCTGCATGACCAGTTAGTGAATGTTTTTAATGCCCACGCAACCGCGGACAATCTTCAAAGTAGCGCCACTGAACTGCAGCAACGCCATGGCCCCTACCCTACGCCGCCCTTGCCTAACACGGCGTCAATCACCGCCATTACTTCTTGGCAGGATTTACTCTTGGAGGGAGAACGCATGCGGCACTGCGTGGGCAGTTACAGCAGCGCCGTCGCCAACGGAAAAGTCGCTATCTATCACCTGCAGCAACCTGAGCCAGTAACCGTTGCCATCACGCCCCAAGGCCAGCGTTGGAAGCTAAGCGAGGCACGCGGGGTACGTAACGCGCCCCCATCACCGGAAGCACATTACTTCATTAACGTTTGGTTAACAGAGCAGTCATAGGTATGCTTTGTTTTGTGTGGTTCAAACTTTCGTATCTATTCAGTGTGGCAGCTACCTTGGTTATGGGGTGCGCCAACATTTCATGGTGTCAGTAGCGAGGACGGGCTTTCGGGGCGTATGTTTTGATGTTGGCGGCGTTCACGTTAGTCCCTAGAAGGCATCTTGCAAAAAGCGCTGACCTTTAAGAGTTAAGCGGTACTGCTGAAGGCGGCTATTAGGCTTCTCGGGCAGAGTCATTTTAATAAGTTGCTGCTTGCGTAAATTGCCTACTTGTTTATTGAGCTCTCCCGAAACGCACTTGTGACCAAGCTTACGGGCCATAGCCGATTTGCCCAGCTGATCCTGACTTTGGCTGCCAGCACTGGCTATAGCCGTGACTCTTGCTGCACTGGTTCAGATTGGGTCACGGCACTGACTTCTCAATGGAAAGAGCCTCCGCCAGTCGAATACTCAAACGCACGCGGTTGGCAATTTCTTCAATATCTGGGCTCCGGAAACCCTTGGGCCTGTGCCTCCGCGAAAATGCGCTTTACACCACTGCCCCACTGTTCGATTAATCCAAGCTTTCGGAATAGCCGTGCGATCACCGGGCTACGGATCATTGAAAAGCCTCGCTTCATGTCTTCAACGGTCATGCTTTGCATAAGTAGCCCTGGGCTTTCAATCACAATACGGCCATCAAAAATGCAATGCTAATGGGGCTAACGCTGAGAGTAATCGCTATGTACTAAGGTATTAATAATAGCTTCGAGCAGTATAATCAGTGGAATACTCCACACATAACGGCGGCGCGTAACGCTGTTTGAAGGCGTGCTTTTTGAGGAATAATTCGAACCAGGTACCGAGCCAGATTCTTTTCTTTACCACCCCACCATATTTTCCAACTCGGCAGCGCGCTCGGCGGTTTCTCTTAACAAGCAATCATTGCTGGCTATTTGTGCGAGCGTGCCACCGATAGTGGAGTAGAAGCCGCAATTCGCATCACGATAGGCGATCCAGTGACGCTGGGCGTTTAACAGCACTTGCTGGCGTTCTTCGGAAAGATCGCGTCGGGCATCGCTATAGGCGCCATTCAAACGCGCATCTTGAGTAGCAAACTCATCAGCAATGCAGCTCAGTATTTCGGCAGTCACTCCACCAGAGGCATCCATACATTTACCAAAGCGGCCGGTGTATTCATCTTCAGTGCTGCTTTGTGCTGTTGCTGCCACTGGCAATATTAAGCATGACACTAGGGCTATAGTTGGCTGCCATTTTTTCATCGCCATGTTTTAAATCCTATGTATAGAGCAAATACCCCGTCTAGCGCACCAGACGGGCTTATTTTAATCCTGGTAGCGAACAGCTTTGAGCTGTGCTTTTCCCTGCCCCCAGGTAAACAGCGTGATTCCTTCTTCCTCGGAGGATTCGACGACAATGGCATCTGCGCCACACGCGCAAGCCTCCTCACGCGCATTATTAATAGCGGCAGAGGCTGTTTTATCATGCCCTAGCGTAGTGCCAGTTTCAGACGTAATCATACAGGCAACTTCGTAGGGCCGCTCAATATCGCGCTCACTGACGTACTGTTTCAATTCACAATTAGCAGGTTTAGCGGTCCCCATTGAGACAGGCTGAACGCCAACTGAGCCACACCCAGTTAAGAGCGCCGCGGTAAGAGCAACGGCAGTAAATGCGAATATGCGATGAGTCATGGTATTTGGTTCCTGAAATCACAGTACAAAAACACCGCCCGGAGGCGGTGCTGTTAATGGCTTAGATTTGGCCGAGATATTCCATTTGATCAAGCAAATGGCTAGGCACATCTTCAACCAAAACAAGCGTAATCTCGGAATTACCGTCATCGCTGGTAGCAACACTCTCACCAAGTGTTGCATTGATGATGTCAGGTGAAAGGTTATACATAGCGCCAGACAGAGGATCAACAATCAGCCAACCGATCAAGCCGCCAAAGATCAGATTGCCCCCAATGAACCAGCCGTTTGGGCTAGAATTAATCATCATAGTGCGGCTTTCGTAGCCATCTTTGGAGATTTCCACATTGTAAGTCTTACCACCGAAGTAACTACCGTCAGATTTACGCAATTGCACAGTCGTCGGCGTTGTAGCCGAGTGAACCTGCATAGAGCGCTCATCGGTGATCAACACATTGGCATTGCTCGGGCTGCTGTTTATCGTGATGCCTTGCTCTTTGTCTCCAACGATGGAGGCACAGCCTGTCACCAGTGATACGGCGGCAAAAGCAGCAGTCAACTTAAGCATTTTCATTTTAATGATCCCTAATGTTCCATTTTTTGATGAGTGGCTTGAGCCACTTTTCTATTGCGCGAATGGTTTAGTCACGTCTCTCTGGCATGATGCCAAATTCTTTTTTCGCGAATATCTTTCTCGCTGAGCTGTATTCCCTCCTCTATTTTTAGAGGAGCAGGCCTTTTTATTCGATGGCAAGGATGTAACATCCCTCGTTGCATTGGCGTTCACACGGCAGTCAATCCATTTTACCGTCGCGGATAAAAGCACAGGCGTCTGGCGCTTAGAGGGCTAACAAGCAAAAATCTTTGTTTTACTAAGTAGCAACAAAAGGAATGGCAAGAAAGTAACCGAAGGCTGCGACAGCCTGTGCCGCAATGCGAGACTAATAATAAGCTATCTAATCTAATAATAATGAGGATATCATTACATTGAACTAGCTGCTAGAGCAGAAGACTAATACTTTTGCTATTGAAGGTTAAAAATGCTCAAAAGCCACCTGAGGTTTTTAACCGTGTGAGCCAGTTAGTGAATGGTTGCGATCATGCATCAGCTTCATGGCGAAAGCCGAGCCAAGCTACAGCTTACTTCTCGTACACCACCCAGGAGAGATCAGTTCCCCATTCAAGCTTAGCTATCGAAACAGCAATGGGTATTCTTCGCTTTTATGCGGCTTGAGTTGTCGCACCCCTAACGTAGCTTATGACACCTCACCCTTGAGGAAAGGCATGCTATGGATACGTTGGTACGTTCATCTTCAGCAACGGCGGATGCACAGCAAGAGTTGGCGAAGTGGCAGGCGGATCGCGCCTATTGGGCAGAAACACTGCCTGTTATGGAGTTGCTCAGCGAATTTTTAATCTTGACCCCTGTTTTGCAGGAACAAATAGCCACGGCAAGCACGGATGGCCGGCATCTCTATTTTTGTCCCTGTTATAGCGCCAGTCTCTCCGATGAATCTCGGCGCTTTTTACATGCCCACCTAATTTGGCATTGCGTGGCAGGCCATTTAACCGCTCCTCTAGTAGCTAACCGGCATCGTTGGCACCTAGCGTGCGACCATGAAGTCAACGCCCTGCTGTTGGCTCTCGGCTTACCCCTGCCTTTGAATGCACTGCTATTTCCCGTATGCGTTGGCCGCGGCGCTTTGGAGGTGTATCGATGGCTTGAAGGACACCCAAACACGTCAATTGAAATGCCTCTCGACATTCACCCTGCCGCACTATGGGGGCACCTCCCCCATGCCACCCCAAACCAGCGCATGACTGGACTTTGGCGACGCCGAGCTCATTTGATTGCTCGGGAACCCGATGCGCTACCCGAGAGAGTCGCTAAGTTTTGTGAGGCACGATAAACTTACTGCTTTCATTCCTATAGCCAGGATTAGCGTCACTATGTCTGATACGCGCGATACACTTTTTCGCTACTTGACGCTTCTGCAACTCATCCCCCGTTATCCTAAGAAAATGTCGACTCCTATGTTGAAAGAAAAACTCGCTGAACGCGGGTTTAATATTGATACTCGGTCGTTACAGCGGGATTTGAGCCAAAAACTCTCGACGCAGTTTCCCATCGGGTGTGATGATAGCCGGAAGCCCTATCAGTGGTATTTCGATCGCGACTTTCAGTGTCAGCTGCCCGCGCTGGATGTGCCGAGCGCGCTGACGCTGGTACTTGCCGAAGAGTATTTAAAAGGATTACTGCCCCCTGTGGTCGTTGGGCAATTATCGCCGCACTTTACGGATGCGAGGCGGTTGCTGGATGAGATGAGCTCCAACGGATTGAGCCAATGGGCCCGGAAAGTTCGTGCCATCCCCAATGGCAAAGCGCTTATCCCCGCGGCACTTAATGAAATGACGTGGCAAATCGTCTCTCAAGCCCTGCTAGAGCAGAAACCGGTGGATGTCGTGTACTTGTCACGCACATCCAAAACCAAAAAGCACTTCACCCTTCATCCTCAAGGGCTAGTCAGCCGACACAGCGTGACCTATTTACTTGCGACAGTGGACGACTATGACGATATTCGTCAGTTCGCCATGCACCGCATTGAAACAGCCGCTCTAAGTAAAGCGACCTGGCGACCTTTGCACGGCTTTGACTTAGACAATTACATAGCAGGTGGAGCGTTCGGCTATTTGCAAGGCAAAGCCCCCGTCACACTTGTCGCCCATGTAGCGCCACAAGTTGCGTGGCTACTCAGTGAGACCCCACTGTCTGAAACTCAGCGGCTGACACCACTGTCCGACAGCAACTGGCAACAATTAGAAGCCGAGGTGCCCGATGACCAACAAACGCTGTGGTGGCTGATGGCCATGGGCGCCAATATCAACGTACGGGCTCCTGCGGCGTGGCGAGAAACGCTAAAAGCGAATGCAGAACAGGTACTCGCGCATTACCAACGCACACTGGTCGCGCAAGAAACCTATTAAAGTCTTGTTCATGGAAGCCAACATATTGAAAAGGATATAACGGTGCTCTGTTTTGCTTATGGCTCGAATATGTCTACCCAGCGCTTAGCTGCAAGGATCCCAGCACGCTTTGT
Source organism: Vreelandella titanicae (assembly GCF_014697095.1). Lineage (NCBI taxonomy): Bacteria > Pseudomonadati > Pseudomonadota > Gammaproteobacteria > Oceanospirillales > Halomonadaceae > Vreelandella > Vreelandella titanicae. Next base: position 3,795,027 of record NZ_CP059082.1, read on the forward strand.
GACCACCGCCGTTCTGCCTGCGTATCGCCTAGCCTTTCATCAGCAAGGCGGTGACGGCTCTGGCAAATGCGATATTGTAACGGCATCTGAGCAGTCGTCTGTCTACGGCGTCGTCTGGGAAGTGGCTTCGCACCATAAGGTGACGCTGGATCGTTATGAAGGGCTCAACGCTGCTTACGATGAAACCTGGCTGACGGTAACCGACCTGGTTGGTGACGGGCAGTTTGAAGTACAGGCATATGTTGGCAAGCTCACCGCTACTGGCATGCAGCCCTATACATGGTACAAGCACCATGTGTTAGCAGGCGCACGAGAACACGGATTACCCACAGCTTATGTCCGTGCATTAGAACAAATTGATGCCCGAATTGATCCAGACACCGAACGCCACGTACGCGAAATGGTGTTACATGGGCTCAATGAATCGTTAGTGCGGGGAGCATAATGGAAAATGATGAGTGTTTAATCGCGTTTTACCGCGGGGAAGGCCACGATCATAAGGGTCGTCGTCGACTAGAAGACATCTGGGCACTCCCCTACTTCTGGCTGGAACACACCCACGACTATATCCAGTGGCTGTTTCCCATCCCGGAAATGGGCCGCTTTAAAGCCTTTGCATCTTTACTGACGCCCTGGGTCGTGTTGGTGCCAATTATGCTAGCAAAATCGATATTGCCACGTGACGGCCGGGGGTATTTCCAATTTGGGGAGCTAGTGGGGGATGATCTGAATCAAGCCTGGATCAGGCCTAAGCAATCGCGTCGGCGACCGACGCAGGTCACCGACGCGATACTGGAGCAGCTTCGGATCCAGCCCTTTTCGCAAGTTAAGAAACATCGGCCCAAACTCATTACGAGCCGGGGTTAAACGCTGTTCCGTTATTGCGTGTCGGGTGGCTGCGTCAACAAAACCCGGCTCATTGGGTAGCAACGGCAGGAATTTTCTCTTGCATCAAGTCATGTAAAATAATATTAGCTTTCTGTCTTCCTTGCGCATGTGCTTGCTTTTGATACCTATTACTGAAAAGACGCGCGTATAAAGCCCTACATTGTATTGGGCAGATAAGTGGCAATAAACGGGAAACAGAAAATAAATACAATGGTCACGACTTCCATCAGGATGAACCAGGAAGCGCCGTAAAAGACATCCGTGAGCGAAGTATCCTTATCCAGTCCAGCAATGACGTACACGTTCAACCCTATCGGCGGGGTGATCAAGCCGATTTCACACATCTTGATCGCCAATATACCGAACCAGATGGGATCGAAGCCCAGGCTCGTCACAACAGGAAAGAGAATAGGCAAGGTGATGACTAACATGGAAAAGGCATCCAGGAACATTCCCATGGGGACATATAGCAGCAGAATCAGCGCGATAATCACGATAGCGGGAAGTGGTAAGTCGATCACCCAGCCCGAGATCAACTGCGGAATCTGGATCAAACTCAAGAAGAAACTGTAGACCCCTGCGCCCAGCATGGTCATCATGATCATGACCGTCGTGTTGACCGCATCACGCGAAGAGGTACCAATCGACTGTAACTTGGCCGATCTATCCTGCCGAGAAGCCAGCAGAAACAGGATGGAAGCGACCGCCCCAAGCGAGGCTGCCTCGGTAGGCGTCGCCCAACCCGTATAGATGCTACCCAGCACCACAATGATTAATACCAGTAACTGCCAAGAGCGGCGCAACGAGGTAAAGCGCTTTTTCCAACCAACCCGTTCTCCCTTCGGGCACATATCGGGTTTCAGAACAGAGATGATGAAAACCCCGGCCACGAACACGGCGACTGACAGTATGCCTGGCAGAATACCGGCCACCAGCATCTTGCCAGCAGACACTTCCGTCAATGCCGCGTAGAAGACCAACAATACACTCGGGGGGATCAACACGCCCAGCACACCACCGGCCGCGACACAGCCCGCCGAAAGGCGCTTATCGTAGCCGGCCGCCTTCATTTCGGGTAACGAAATGGAGCCTACCGTTGCAGCAGTGGCCACGCTGGAGCCGGATGTCGCGGAGAAACCAGCGCACGTTAGAATCGTAGAAATCGCCAAACCAGCGGGTAAATGCCCGCACCACCGCTTCGCCACGTGAAAGAGCGACTTTCCAACCCCCGCATGAAGGGCAAAGTTACCCATGATGATAAATAACGGGATGACGGTTAACAGGTACGCAGCCGTTTCATCAAAGGCAAAATTCTGCAGGACATTATAGACATAGCTCAGATCCTGAACCATGACGATACCGACAATACCCGCCAGACCCAAGGCTGCGAACACAGGGACACCCAACCCCATGAGCACAAAAATAAGCCCCACGGAAATCAAGCCAAGCAAGCCAGGATTATTCATCAGCAGCCCCAAAGGAAGAATAGATAGCAAGAATGAAATGTAACGTCATTTGTATGAAGGCCAGCAGAAGACCACAAGCAACGATAATTTTTACCCACCAGATAGGCATCTGAACGATTCCCCAGCGGAACTCCTTATCTAGAAACGAGCTATAAGCCCCCTCTATGGTGGGCACGGTAATAGCTAACAGGAAAATAGCCGCAAACAACCAACCAATCCCTTCCCACGCCTGCTTGACCGGAAAAGATCTGTTTTCACTTATCAACGACACACGGATATGTTTTTTGTCGTGCTGAGCCCATAACAGGCCCAGGTAAACAATGATTGCCATTGAAACTTCGGAAAACTCGTAAACACCCGGTAGTGGAAAATTGAACAAGCTGCGAGACGTTGCATCGAGTGCAGTAGACAACATCATGAACAGCAGCGCTGCCGCAGCAATGACGCCTGTTACACTCGCCAAGCGCGACTCTATCTTCCGTAATGCAGCTAATTTTTTCACTTCAGCCTGTTTTGGGTCTGTTTTTTCTAATACACCCATCGTGCGTTACTCCAACGGCATGACAAAGCAGTGGGCTGCTATTCAGCAGCCCTGGTGGAATGCAGCTATTTGTGAAGTAGCGCCAGGAATCAGGATATATCCTGATAAATCTCGTAGGGTGTCTTCAGCTCCCCGGTACCATCATGGCGTTCAATGGCTTCATTGATGATTCCCTGCATTTCCTCGCCATCGATACCGGCACCACTTGCCACGTTATTCACCCAGTTATTGACCTGCTCGGGTTGTACCAGGTGACGCGCCCTATCGATTTGCTCATCGTCCCACTTCGAGAATTGAGCGCCCTCAGCCATTGCCTTGCGTACACGGTCTTCCGCGATGCCCGAATAGATTTCCCGGTACTTGCCCTGGTAAATTTCATCGGCCAATTCCTGCATGACTTGCTTTACGTCATCAGGCAATTGATTCCAGACATCGATACCGATCACCGTGGCCGAAGGGCCGTGAGGACCGGCGCCGATTTCGGTGATATACGGCGCGGCTTCATGCAGGGCGTAACTGATTGCGGTAATGAAATCAAAGCCGTAGGCGCCATCCAGCACGCCGCGCTCCAGGGCTGAATAGACCTCCGGTGCCGCCATGGGAATGGCACGCCCTCCCAGGCTTTCCACCACATCCGTGCCCACCCCATAACCTCGAATCCGCTTACCCTTCAGGTCTTCGATCGAGTGGATGGGATCGCGTGTTATCAGCGGGCAGTAATACCAGTTCGTCCAATACAGCACCTTGGATTTATGGCGTGTTTCCCACTCCTCCCGCAACGGCTCATAGCGCTGGTACACATCGCGGCACACCTTCAGTAGGGCATCCGCACGATCCATCTTGTAGTACCACTCGAGGCCACGGGTAACCGGCAAGTCGCTCTGGTAATAACCGGGGGAGATCAACGAAATTTCCGAAATACCATGCTTGATGGCATCAAGGTGGGCACCCGCCTTGTTGAGCGATTGCGCCCAGTAATAATCGATTTCAACGGCACCGTTGGTTCGCTTTTCCAGCTCCTCCAGGAACCACCGATCCAACACCGAAGGAGAAGCGTGTTCGGTCACATAAGAATCATACTTAAGCCGCGTGCTTGTTTGAGCAAACAACGTACTAGGCATCGTTGTCAGCGTCAGCGTGCCACCAATGGAAACAGCACTGATCTTCAAGAAGTCTCTTCTTTTCATGATTAACTCCTGACATCTTTTTGCTTTATTAGCATTATTATAAAACCCGAGTTTTTCTCGGCAGGAATAGATACTTAGTGTTATTGATTCATTATTGGCAAAGCATCATATAACTCATCCTAGCCGCTCCAGGTACGCTACGGTATACGTAGTACTACGTATCCAAGTAGGGAGTTTTACAGCCCCCTCTGAACTGGGTTGAAACACGCCAGGCCACCCCATGCTCAATCTTCCAACTGTATGATTTTTGATACTAATTCAGCGGTATTGCGACACCCCAGCTTCTTCATTATCTTGGCTCGGTGCGCTTCTACCGTCCGATGCGATATATGCAGCATCCTACCGATTTCCTTGCAAGTATGACCATTCGCTATATAGCTGGACACTTCGAGTTCGCGCATGGTCAAGTCATTAGATTTATCCCGGCCCACATTGATTTTCATGAATGACCAAACAGCTAGTTCAAAGGGAGCGTCGGGGGTTAACGTATTACCTATCGTTTTAGTCCAGAAAACTTCTCCGCGGCTATTACGCATGAAACGTTCATCAATACACTTCTTGTTCTGCAAAAGATCCTTATAACGAAGATCACCGATTGACTTGAAATCCGCATAAGAAGGATAAAGTTTCAACATCAACTGGCCGATCAACTTCTGTTTTTCATAACCAAAGAGATCACAAAAAGCATGGTTGCACTCCAGCACACGACGGTTCCTGGTGACGACAATGGCACAAGGCGCATGTTCAAACGCCACCTGAAGAAGATCTCTGCCTAGCACCGTTGCATTCATCGCTGATCACCGCCGCTGTTATCTGGGCATGCCATTATTGGCATACCACGCTCATTGACAGGTCCACCCCCCATCGATAGGCAGCGTGGTGCCGGTCATATGCGCCGCCTGGTCACCCGCCAGGTAATAGACTAACGCCGCCACATGCTCGGGAGGAACCAACTGGCCTGTAGGCTGTTTCTCCGTCACCAGATTGTGTACTGCCTCATCCCGTGAGCTTCCCAACAGGGCCATTCGCTGCTGGATCTGGGGCCACAGAATAGGCGTATCCGTCCAGCCGGGAGAAATGGCATTGACCGTAATATTCTGGGTCGCCGTCTCCAGTGCCAGTACCTTGGTAAGCCCCACCACACCATGTTTGGCAGCCACATAAGCAGCTTTATTGGCGGAACCCACCAACCCATGTACCGAAGAAAGGTTGATGATACGCCCCCATCCTGAATGGCGCATGTCCTCAACCGCGTGCTGAATGCACCGGTAAACCGCCGTTAGATTGATCGCTAGAATGTCCAACCAAGTGGCCGCATCAAACTCCTGTATGGGAGCCGTTTTCTGAATACCGGCGTTATTGACCAGAATATCGACCCGCAGCCCTTCTTCACGGAGATCCGCAAATAGCGCGTCAATGGCCGAAATTTGCTTCAAGTCCGCTTGAAAGTAATGGACAACAGGCGCACCGGCTTGGCGCAGTTCCTCGACGAACCGGGTAACAACCGTATCGCTTTCAGCGCGGATGTCATGAACGATCACCGAGTCCCCCTGGCCTGCGAATTGGTGGCATATCGCACGCCCGATACCGCCCAATGCCCCGGTGACCAGCAGGGTTCTAGACGCGTGAGGCGTTGTTACCGTTGAGCTTGTTGCTGTATTTGTCATCGCCGACATTGTCATTGTCCGCTCCCGGCCTTAATCGACACGTTGCAAGAGGCTGGCGTAATTGGCCACCGCCAGACCGCCCATATTGAAGACAGCACCCGTATGCGCATCCGCAATCTGGCACCCGCCCGCTTCACCCAGCAATTGGCGTGCCGCCATGACATGCATGGAAACCCCGGTGGCACCGACCGGATGCCCTTTGGCCTTCAAGCCACCGGAAGGGTTGACCGGCAATCGGCCATCTTTCATCACCCACCCTTCCTTGATGGCGCGTGCGCCTTCGCCATAAGGCGTCAAGCCCATGCTTTCATAAATCATCAGCTCCGCGATGGTGAAGCAATCATGCACCTCCGCAAACGAGAGCGAATCGAGCGTCATGTCGGCCTCGCGCAGCACGTTCTGCCACGCTCTGGTCACACCATCGAAGACTAACGGATTACGCTGCTGCATGGGCATGAAATCCGTGACCTGGGTGCGCGCAAGGAAACGCACCTTTTGTGCGGCGGCATCCGCCACATCCTTGGACGAGACCACCACCGCCGCCGCCCCATCGGAAACGGGAGAACAATCGGTACGCTTCAGCGGTGCCGCCACCACCGGGTTCTTTTCCGATACAGCCTCACAGAACGCCACGCCCACGTCTTTCTGTAGCTGCGCATAAGGGTTATGCACCCCGTTGGCATGGTTTTTCGCGGCAATACGTGCCAGTGCTTCCGTCTGGTCGCCGTAGGCCTCGAAATAGCGGGCCGCCACATCGGCAAACACCCCCGCAAACCCCGAACGTTGATGCCGGGTTTCCGGCTGGTAACTCGCCCCCAATAGCCCTTTACCGATCCGGGAAGCATCGGCATCGGTCATTTTTTCGGCACCGATCACCAGCACATTGCGGGCCAGGCCCCCCTCGATCAGATTGATCGCCTGATGCAACGCCGCCGAGCCACTGGCGCAAGCATTCTCTACCCGGGTAGTCGGCTTGAAACGCATGTCCGGCAGCGCGTTCAGCACCAGCGATGCCGGAAACTCCTGATCACACATGCCGCTATTAAAATTCCCGATGTAGACAGCATCGATATCCTTTGCCTCCATCTGTGCCGATGCCAATGCCTCGACCGCGGCCTCGCCTATCAGCTGTTCGAGCGACTGCTCGAGTTTACCGAAGCGTGTGTGCCCACCGGTGCCAATGATATAAGTACGCATGGAACGAACTCCCTAGCTGGTGACGCCATCGAGCCGCTTGCGCAGCTCGGTTTTAAGGATCTTGCCGTAGGCATTCTTGGGCAAGTCAGTGAGGAAATGGTACGACTTGGGGCGTTTGAAACGCGCCATCCTGTTAAGGCAGAACTGATCGAGCGCCGTGGTATCGAGCGAGACCGAGCAGGCGATGAACGCCATCACCACCTCGCCCCACTCGGCATCACGCTGCCCCACCACGGACACTTCTTTGACCCCGGGAAATTGCAACAACACCTCTTCCACTTCACGTGGATAGATGTTCGTGCCACCGCTGATAATCACGTCCTTCAGGCGATCCGTCAGGTAGAGAAAACCCTGCGGGTCGAGATGGCCTATATCCCCTGTCCGCAGCCACCCATCACGCAGCGTTTCTTGTGTCGCGGCAGGGTTATTCCAGTAGCCCGCCATCACCATATCGCCACGCACACAGACTTCCCCCTCTTGGCCGCAGGGCAGGCAGCTACCCTCCTGATCCTGGATAGTGACTTCGAGCTGAGGATGCGACTGGCCCACTGGCAACAAGGGCGAGCCCTCGGCATCCCCGCTCAAGCACTGCGGCGTCAGTTGATGGTGCTGCCCCTTGCCCAGGAAGGTAATGGTCATGGGGCTTTCCCCCTGTCCATAGATCTGCACCAGTCGGTGCCCGAATACCCTTAACGCCTCCTCGAGATCCTTGGCGTACATGGGGCCGCCGCCATAGGTGATGGTAGCGATATGTGCGGCACTATACTCAGGCTGGTGCGCCGCCAGGTAGTCCAGCACGCGACGGATCATCGTGGGGGCCAGGAACATGGAAACGTGGTCATGGCCCGCCAGGGTAGACACGAAACTCTCACCCGAGAACTTCAAGGAACCGGGAATGACATTGGCGCCGCCTGCCATCAGGTAAGGCACGATATACAGCCCTGAACCGTGGGACATGGGGGCAAAATGCACCAGCCTGCTTTGCGCCGTCACCGGTTCGATGTTGGCCGCATAGCACGCCGACATGGCCGCCAGATTGAGATGGGTCAGCGTCGCGCCCTTCGGCTTGCCCGTGGTACCGCTGGTATAGAATATCCATGCCGGTGCGTCAGGGGCACGGAAAACCGGTCGATCGAAGCTCTCTTCATGAACAAGACCTTCCGGCAGCATGGGGGGCAAAACGAGTGTGTCGGTGAGGGCCTGGGCTACATCATCACGTTCGCAGAACACGATGCAGCTGCCGCTATCATCCGCAATGTAACCGACTTCCGCCACGCTCAGCTTGGCATTGACCGGCACCACCACCAGGCCCGCGTACCAGGCGCCGCATAGCAGTTCGATATAGACAGGGCTGTTGGGCAGAAAGAGGGCGACTCGCTCCCCCGGCGCTAAGCCTTGCCGGGCAAAAAACGTTGCCCAGCGCCGGGCTTGGCAAGCCAGCTCAGCGTAACTGAGCGCCGGCACATCCCCCTGGTAAGTCGCGATACGATGAGGAAACCTAACGGCATTGACGGCTAGGTAATTGGCCACATTCAAGGAGCATTCTCCTGCTTTAGTTATTATTGCTCCTTTAGGCTAGGGGTTGTGGCTACCTAGTGATATACGTAGTAATACGAAGCCCGCTAGACTAATAGTCTAGTGTCGGTGCTGGCATCACCCCTGATCTCATGATGGGAAGGCCGACCCACTCACTACAATCTCAAGCGCTGAAGCGCCGTCCACCTTAAACCAAACCCGGAAGTCAAATGTTTAGCCGTCCTGAGCGGTAATCACCAACACATCGCCTTTTAGCATCATGGGGGCAATAACAGCGCCACCTTTACTATCAGGGCTCATGCCAACACGGACCGCCTGGCGCGTCAGGGTGTCGATAAAGCAGACGCGGGCTTTGGGGGCGTATTTTTTGATGTTGGCGGTGTTTTCAGGCCGCTTGTGTGGCTTTGAGATGTTCTGGTTTATCTATATACAGCTGTTCTAGGCTTAGGAAAAAGCCGCTGGACTGACTCTGGCCGCACTCTAGCCGTGACTGAGTCAGTAACCGTGAGCTTTCAATGGAAACCGGTGCTGCCAGCAGGATAAAAACGAATAAGATGTGGCAGTCATTCTTGTGCGCGTAGCCCACCCTGCCCCGAGTGCCTGGGCGACTTTGCGAAGCATCGCGCGCTGATCCTCAAACAGGATCATTATTGGCTCCTTGCACCAGTCATCAGATGTTGCGAGAGCTGTTCAGCGGCCACTTTGCTTTCACGGGGATGGCCCAAACGTATGGCATCTACCAACGCTAACATCGCATAAAGTTCTTTATCACGCCGTACAGCGTAAGTTGCCGTTTTGAACAACGGCTCTACCGCCGGACCTTTACTATTGCCTCGCGGGTCAGGCCAAACCAATAGCAACTCACCCGCACTGTAAATTTGGCCTTTTAACACCGGTGCTGCAAAAGTGGTGGCAATTCCACGCGTAATTTCACCAGGCCTAGCTGGGAATACGTAGCGCAGACCATGCACAATAAAATCAAATAGGGCTCTGACATTCGCACGCGGCACGCCGGTTTTGCGATCTTTTCGCACGAGGCCAACCTCGATGCAGCGTTTCAGCGATAGGCTGATTTGGCTTTTGCTTATCCCTGTTTCAGCTGCCAAGGCCCTTACGCTGTAACACTCTTTAAGTCGCAAACGATGGGCCAAGAAAGCGGCTGGGATACCGAGCCCCAGCCCAGGTGTTCTTAGGTGAATATTCAGGAGCACTAGAAACCACAGGTGCTGCACTTATTAGCTGAATTCAGAACCGAACCCACTCACAACCTATTCAAGTGACACAAAAGCTTTTACGGTTTGGAAAATCTGTGAAACTTAATCTTTAATGCCAGCATAAAGCGCCAAGTAGCGGTTTTTGGAAGGTAGTAGATGCTGGCGACACAGGTCAGACAAGCGTTCGCGGTCTTCGTCGCGAATGGCGTCAATCATCAATTGGTGTTCATTTCTGGCTTGAGCCAGAGCATCGCGATCCGTAATCGCGATAAAGCGGATGCCATGCGCCTTCTGGGCGAACTCATTAATAGTAGCGTACAAATATTCATTCCCGCAGGCTCTGAATAAGGTGCGGTGAAAAGCGATGTTCATATGGAATACTTGCCTTAGGTCGTGAGCATTCACGGCTGAGCTGTGCTGCTGATGAACATCTTCAAGCTCTGAAAGCCATTCCTGCGGAGCTGGCAGGGGCAGTCTACTCACTGCAGCTAATTCGAGAATCTCACGCATAGCGTAGACATCCTCGACCTCTTCCGGCGGATAACTCCGGACGAAAGCACCTCTGTTTTTGATGCGCTCAGTTAAACCGATGGTATCGAGTTGGAAGAGAGCCTGGCGAACAACGTGTCGCTTGCAGTCGAAGCGCTCCATCATGGCCTCTTCGACCAGCCGCTCACGCGGGTGCAGTCGGCCGAGCACAATGTCCTCTTCTACAGCGGCCACGATGTCATCGACACCGTTTGCAGGTGTAGAGGATTGAGTCTCGGCGCCACTTACAGTGGGCGGCTGGGCGGTTCGGTTCATGATCGCTTTCTCAGCATTCTTTGCGGTGCATAAGGAAAATAAGTGTATCAAACTCGCTTTCAGGCTTCATTCCGTCTTGGTATCCGGCACGTAGGTTCAGGCCGACAGGCACGGAAATCGCACCCTTGTTCGGCTTGAAGGATTTGCTCCATAAACAGACGCCGATAGCCCAGCAGTGGCGCTCCGCCCTCCTCCCCCTTGAGGGATTGGCGTCTAGCATCGAGCACCTTGTTATCCACTTCTAGGTTCAACTGATTGTTAGCAACATCAAGCGATATGAAATCGCCATCGCGTACCAACCCAAGCGGGCCACCCTCAGCGGATTCTGGAGAGACGTGGAGCACAATAGTACCTGCTGCGGTGCCACTCATGCGCCCGTCAGATATGCGAACCATATCTTTGACGCCTTGAGCGGCGAGTTTCTTGGGAATCGGAATGTAACCCGCTTCTGGCATACCCGGTGCCCCTTTGGGCCCTATGTTCTGTAGTACTAGCACGTCGTCAGCTTGCACATCCAGACCCGGGTCATCAATACGGTTAGCCAAGTCTTCTAGACCTGTGAACACGACAGCACGACCGCGGTGAGTCATAAGATCGGCCGAGGCAGCTGACTGCTTAATAATGGCGCCAGACGGTGCCAAGTTACCACGCAAGACTGCTATACCACCCTGGGCGTAGACCGGGCTGTGCATGGATCGCACGACCTTCTGATCAATGAGATAGACGGCGGCATCGATGTTCTCGCCCAAGGTATGGCCATTGATGGTCATGGCGCTCAAGTGTAACAACGGTTTTAACTCACGTAACAAGGTGGGCAGGCCGCCTGCCCGATGCAAATCTTCCATGTACCCTTCTCCTGATGGTTTGAGATCCATCAGTACAGGGGTTTCCTGGCTCATTCGGTCAAATGCCTCAAGATCAATGTCGATGCCCAAGCGCCCTGCGATAGCGGTCAGATGAATCAACGCATTGGTCGAGCCACCCAAAGAGAGAAGTACGCGCAGGGCATTTTCGAAAGCTTCAGGAGTAAGAATTTGATCTGGTGTAACGCCCGCGTGTGCAAGTGCTACAGCCTGCGCGCCTGATTGTTCGGCAATGCGTTGCCGATCAGCGTAGACAGCCGGGGCGGTGGCGCTGTTGGGCAGCATTATTCCCAGTGTCTCGGCTAGGCAGGCCATGGTGCTTGCGGTGCCCATTACCGAGCAAGTACCCACGGTAGGGACCAACTTGTCGTTGACTTCGTTAATTTCCGCTTCGTCGATGTCATTACCACGGTAGGAGGCCCAGTAACGGCGACAGTCGGTGCAGGCTCCGACGCGCGTACCACGGTGTGAGCCAGCGAGCATGGGGCCGGTGACGACTTGGACTGTTGGAACACCAGCGCTAGCGGCGGCCATCAACTGTGCGGGTACGGTCTTATCGCAACCGCCGATCAGCACCACGGCATCCATCGGCTGGGCACGAATCATCTCCTCCGTATCCAATGCCATAAGGTTACGCAGGTACATGCTGGTGGGGTTAGCGAAAGATTCATGAAGAGTAATGGTGGGAAAGTCTACTGGTAAGCCGCCAGCGAGCATGACGCCACGTTTAACGCTCTCGACCAATCCAGGCACATTGCCATGACAGGCATTGTAGCCACTGTAGGTATTGGCAATCCCAATGACCGGACGCGAGAGCGCATCATCCGTATAACCCATGCCCTTAATGAAGGCCTTGCGCAGAAAGAGCGAAAAGTCTGCATCGCCATAGTTGGTTAGTCGGTTGGACATGCCCAAGGTGGGGGCTTCAGATGTCGATTCATGACGCTCATTGCCGTTGCTATTGTTTTTAAAGTTCTGGCTCATTGCGGTTTCCTCTACTTTATTCGCGGCTTCTCGGAGGTGTCCGTAAATACGGCTCTCGATCCTCAGGCTAGGCGGTATAAATCTAGCTGGCAAGATTATTAATAATATTATTGACAATATTATTGATGTGCAACTACGTTGGATAGTGCAAGCACGCCTTGCTCAACCATGTGCATCACAACGACAAACAGCACTTGAGGTAATAACAATGAAAATCCGTAGCATTTACACAGCGTCCCTACTATCCGCCCTGATACTTTCAGGCGCCGCTCAGGCGGAGTATTCAGCAGCCGATGAGATTAAGGTGCTTCAAGGATTTAAGGCAGGTGGAGGCAGCGATACCTTGGCCCAGTTGACCCAACCATTTTTGCGAGAATCCCTGGGCGTGGAATTTATTAATGAATACATTCCCGGCGCCACAGGCGCGATTGCATGGACGCGGCTAACCCAACAGTCGGCAAATGATGGCAGCGTCATCAGCATCACCAATACCCCGATGCTGATGACGAACTACATCATGAATGACGCTATTAATTACTCAATCGACGAGCTAACGCCCATCGCCAACGTGGTAACCGACCCAGGCGTTATCGTGGTGCCGGAAGACAGCCCCTATCAAACAGTGGAAGATTTTCTCGCTGCTGCCGAGGAACGCCCCGGTCAGATTACAGTGGCAAATTCAGGCGTCGGCGGTGATGACTTCTTTTCAACCATCATGATTGAGAAGGCAACGGGGCTGTCCTTCCAAAAAGTGCCTTTCCAAGGCGATGGCCCCTCCGCGACAGCAGCCCTGGGAAGCAAGGTCGACGCCAGTTTCAATAACCTTGGTAATGTCTATGGCCACATTAAGTCGGGCAGCCTGCGCCCCCTCGCCGTCTTCACCAAAGAGCGTCTAGATATCCTGCCTGATGTGCCCACCATGATTGAGAAAGATATTGATGTCGTGGCCGGCTCTTCACGCGGTTACAGCGCACCAGCAGGCATTCCAGATGAAGCACGAGATAAGCTGATTGCTGCCTTTGAAGCCCTAAAAGATAACGAGGAATTCCAGCAGACGGCTCAGGAACGTGCCATGAATCTCGACATCCAGACCGGTGACGACTACGGCCAGATGATGCAAGACATGGAAGGCCAATTCGAGGAAATCTGGGCAGATGTCAAAGATGAGGTCAACCAGTAAGTCGCTTAACCGGCAGAGGGAAATGGCGAATCGACAAAGGGGTATGAAATGAACATAAGTCGTCTAGTCTTAGGATTTTTTGCCATTGGCATAGCAGCGACCTTTTATATCACTGCGATGGGCTATCCGGCTAAGGCGGCGAACATGCCCCTTATCTATTCGGTTGCCGTCGCCTTATTGGGAGCGGCGATGGTGGGCCAGGAAGTATTCAGTATCCTGCGTCGGCGTCAGCTCTCGGCCGAGGGAGCAGCAACCTCCCATACTGCCGCACCAGAGGAGGAGAGCGTCAGCGGCCAAGCTAGGCACCGCAAGCCATGGAAGGCAATGCTGATTTTCTTATTGGCCGCCGTCTACCTCTACACCATTTCGATAACAGGGTACCTGATTGCCACTGTTGGTTTCATGGTCGTGGCGTTAGCGATGATCGGACATGTTTCGTGGCGCTTCGCCGCCATAGGCATTGGGGTGTTGGTCGCGGTGGTGTGTTTGGTTTTCATTGGCTTTCTAGGCCTGCCTGTCCCGCTACTGCCGCCTCTGTTTTCCTCATAACGATAATTAGAGCACCCCTTATTTCCGGCTCGCATTGCTTAGAAAGAAATTGCAGCACGCTGGGAGGGGGTGCCTGACGCAGGCTTCTGGAGTCTAGTCATATGGATAATCTTGTTCTGGTGGGCCTGACCAACGTCATCACGTTCACCAATATCTCCCTGATACTTGGCGGCACCCTGCTGGGGCTGTTTGTAGGCGCCATGCCGGGACTCTCGGCGACCATGGCGTTGGCGCTGCTATTACCTCTAACCTTTGGCATGAATCCGGCCTCGGGTCTCAGCATGCTGGCTTCGCTCTATGTGGGGGCCTCCTACGGTGGCTCTATCGCCGCCATTCTATTGAAGACGCCAGGCACCCCTTCGGCCGCGGCGACAGTACTTGATGGATTTCCGCTCTCGCAACAAGGCCAGGCCGGAAGGGCATTAGGAGTGTCGCTCTTCGCTTCTTTTATCGGGGGGCTGCTGAGCGGCATCGCCCTACTCACTGCAGCGCCGTTGCTTGGCGTACTGGTACTCAAGTTCGGCCCTATCGAGCTGTTCGCGATTGCTGTATTGGGTATCACCATCATTGGCTCTTTATCACAAGGCTCAGTCGTCAGTGGCCTGCTTTCTGGCACCCTGGGATTACTGTTGAGCACAGTAGGTATGGATCTCATCACCGGCACGCCACGAATGACCTACGGGGTCATTAACCTGTTTTCGGGTATCGAATTCACCGTCGCACTGATCGGTCTGTTCTCGATCCCGCAAGCGCTGATATTGATCGAGAATGCCCATGGTGCTCAGAAGGTGGCAAGCAAAATCACCGATAGGTTGATTCCGCCTCTCGCTGAGATTCGCCGCTTGTTACCCAATATCTTCCGTTCCAGTGGCATCGGCATCATCACTGGCCTAATTCCCGGTACCGGCGGCGATACTGCCAGTTGGTTCGCTTACAACGAAGCCAAGCGCTTTGCCAAAGATAAGAGTCGCTTTGGCAAGGGAGACATTGCGGGTGTCGCTGCACCTGAAGCGGCCAACAATGCGGTGGTGGGTGGTGCCTTGATACCCACCATTGCTCTGGGTATTCCTGGCAGTTCCTCTACTGCCATTCTGCTAGGTGCGCTAATGGTTCAGGGCATCCTGCCCGGCCCTAACCTGCTGACTGACTATGGCGATGTCACTTACACCCTCATCTGGGCGGTGATTTTCGCCAACATAGGCCTACTGCTGGTGGGGCTACTGTTCACTCGGCTCTGTGTAAGCGTAACGCGGGTACCTGACAGCTTCGTGGCCTGCTCCATCATCACGCTGTGTGTGATTGGTGCCTTTGCTATCAACAATAGCTTGTTTGAAGTTGGGCTGATGCTGGGCTTTGGGCTGTTTGGTTACTGGATGAACAAAGCCGGTGTCTCACCAGCGCCAATGGTGATCGGGCTGATTCTGGGGCCGGTCATGGAGACCAGTTACCAACAGTCAATGCTGATCGGGCAAGGCAACCTGAGCATCTTTTTGACCAGCCCCATTGCCGTGGTGCTGTTATGCATCGCCGCTTTCTCGATCCTGCAACCGACCCCCCTCTTTCGCTGGCTGCGGGTTGCACTGCGCCAGTGTACTCAGCCTGAGTGACCTTACTCTCAATTCGAGGATTCATCATGACAACGATAACCGAAGTACGTACTCGAACGGTCAATGTACCGCTAGACAACCCCACCAGCTTTTCTAATCGACAGGTACTTAAGCGAGATTATGTACTAGTGGAAGTGGTGGGTGATGATGGTCATATAGGCATTGGGTTTTGCTATGGCGGCAATAATGCTGGCTCACTAGTGGCAAATGCGGTACGGGAACTGCTGAAGCCGGTGCTGTTGGGAGCGGACGCTCATTCGACCGAAGCACTGTGGCAAGCGATGTATCAGGAATCGCTTCTTCATGGCCGCAGCGGTTCGGTGATGCGTGCCATCAGTATTTTGGATACCGCGCTGTGGGACCGTAACGCTCGGGCAGCGAAACTCCCGCTCTATAAATTTCTGGGCGCCAGCGACACCCTCAGCGTGCCGGCTTATGCCAGCGGAGGCTACTACCTAGACGGCAAAACGCCCGCGATGCTTGGCGAAGAGATGGCAGGCTACGTGTCAAAAGGTTTCACCGCGGTAAAGATGAAAGTGGGACGAGAAGACCTAGCGGGAGAGGAAGCTCGCTTGGCGGCGGTTCGCGAGGCGGTGGGCCCAGATGTACAAGTAATGATGGATGCCAACAATGCCTGGCGGGATCTGCCGTCGGCGTTAGCCTTCATGCGCATGGCAGAACCTTATAATCCGTTCTGGATCGAGGAGCCCTTTAGTCCCGATGACATTGACAATCATCGCCGCTTAGCGGAGCGCACGCCAGTTCCGGTAGCCACCGGTGAAATCGAAGCGGGACGCTGGCGCTTCAAGGAGCTGCTGGACAAAGAAGCAGCCATGATTTTGCAGACTGATGCGGCGGTTTGTGGAGGCATCACCGAGTTTCGGCGTATCGCCGCCACGGCTGCCAGCTATGGGGTGGATATTTATCCGCACTGGTTCCACGACTTGCATATCCATCTGGTGGCATCGGCGCCAAACGTCAAGATGGTCGAGTTCTTTGCCGACGATCAGGTGCTTAACTTCAGGCGCCTTGTGGATACCCAGTTGGAGTTTGCCGACGGACAATTGCTACTGCCCACCGCACCCGGACTTGGTTTTGGCTTTGATCAGGCTGCGCTTGAGCGCTATGCCATCGAGCCCTGGCAATAACGACCTTACAACAACAAGGAGAATATCATGTCCCAAGCGAGTGGAGACGTCTGGTCACCGGTGATTACCCCCTTCGGCGCCGACTTGGCGCCGGATACGCAACGTTTTGTGGCGCACTGCCAATGGCTGGCCTCAAATGGTGTCGGCTTGGCCGTGTTCGGCACAAATTCTGAAGCCAACTCAATGACGGTGGGCGAGAAACAGGAGCTTTTAAAAGCGCTAGTGCATGGCGGTGTCGATCCCTCCAGGATTATGCCCGGCACCGGGAGCTGTACAATTGATGATTGCGTGGCGCTGACACGCGAGGCAGTGGACAGTGGCTGTGCCGGTGTGCTGATGCTACCGCCCTTCTACTATAAGGGTGTTAGCGATGAAGGCTTGTTCCGCTATTACAGTGAGGTGATCAATCGCATCGCAAATTCGCGCCTACGGATCTACCTCTACCATATCCCGCCGGTCACTCATGTCCCGCTCTCGTTTGAACTGATCGAGCGTTTACGTGACGCCTTCCCGGGCATCATTGCTGGCATCAAGGACAGCGGCGGAGACTGGGAGCACACCAAAGGGTTAACCGAGCGCTTTGCTGGGCAAGACTTTGCTGTGTATGCCGGCAGCGAGCGGTTCTTGCTGGATACCCTACGAGCAGGCGGTGCTGGCTGCATTAGCGCCACTGCCAACGTCAATCCGGCCGCCATCGTTGAGTTGGCCCGGCATTGGCAGGCGGACGATGCCGACGTTCATCAGCAGAACCTCAATGTTATACGCGACCTATTTGAAAAGTACCCACTGATCCCTGCCATGAAGGAGGCAACAGCTTACTTCTCAGGAAAAGACGCTTGGCGGCGTGTGCGCCCGCCTTTAGTAGAGCTGGAGGAGCAGCGTGTATCTGAACTCGTGTCTTCGCTTAAAGCGATAGGATTCCAGATGGAAGGCATAGGTGAGGCGAGCCATGGATGAGCAAACGAAATCGTGGCGTATTGTCGCTGTACGACGGCTCAGTGAAGCCCTGCTTGAGGCACTTTCCGAAGTTGCCGAGGTCGACTATTTCGAGGACGTGGACGAATCAAACCGTGCTGATTTCATGGCAGCGCTTTCCAGAGCTCATGGCCTAATCGGCGGTAAGCTAGAACTCAATGAGGCAATGCTAGCCGAGGCGCCTGCGCTTCAAGTGGTATCCACCATTTCAGTGGGCTATGACCACCTGCCCCTTAAGGCACTGAATCAACGCCGCATTCTACTCTGCAATACGCCAGATGTGCTTACCGAAACCACTGCCGACACAGCATTTATGCTAATCATGGCGACCCAGCGGCGGCTAGTCGAACTGTCCAACCTTGTCCGCGATGGCGGCTGGCGAACACATATCGGTCCCGAATACTTCGGTATTGATGTACACGGCAAAACCCTAGGCATCGTGGGTGCTGGTCGCATTGGTGCGGCGATTGCACGACGGGGAGCGTTGGGTTTTGGTATGCCCATTCTCTATACCGCCGCCTCATCCAAGCCTGCGCTTGAGCAGCAGTTAGGGGCGAAAAGGCGTGAGCTGAATGACCTGTTAGCTGAAGCAGATATCGTCTGCCTCAGCGCGCCCTATAACAGCGATACACATCACTTAATTGACGCAGATGCTCTAGCACGGATGAAAACGACGGCTGCCCTAATCAATATAGCGAGAGGTAAAGTGGTCGACGAGCTAGCACTGATCAAGGCACTCCACTCCGGCGGAATCCGTGCAGCTGGGCTTGACGTGTTCGTAGAGGAACCGCTTCCACCCGATTCGCCACTGGCGGCCATGGACAATGTAGTGACGACTCCACACATTGGCTCGGCGACCCATGAAACACGTGAGGCCATGGCACAGTTGGCAGTCGATAATCTGCTGGGCACGCTGATCGGCAGCGGCCCGCTTACCGCGGTTAATGAGCATGTTTGGCGACGGGCTGATGCTATTGAGGAAACATGATGCCTCGCCGCCTACAACACATCTTGTGTCTTGATGATTTCGAGCGGGCCACTCAGCGGCATTTAGTCCCGGCCGGTTTGTCGCGGTGGGGAGCGTCCATGAACTGCCCGAGAACGCCCACCATTGTGACGATGACAGCACACCGCGCTGAAGGTCATCGGTGAAGCAGTCAGCGAGGAGCTACATGTGGTGCCCGCCCGGATCGAGGTGATCCGTCATGTGCGGCGTCAAGATCGCCCCAGCGTCCGCCAAGCATGAGATTGCTGTGACATCTCCAAATACGATGATGGCGTGACCTCACAGAAACTCCGGACAAGTGTCACCTATATGCCACTTATGAAACGCTAACAAACAAAAACGGCCACTGTAGCAATTAGCTAAGTGACCGTTTTATATGTTTTTGGTCGGAGCGACAGGATTCGAACCTGCGACCTTTGCAACCCCATTGCAACGCGCTACCAAGCTGCGCCACGCTCCGCTGTCTTTATTGGCCGCTACATCTTTGCCTCAAGACGGTGCGTATACTAGCGGTTTCTTGCATAAATGAAAAGCCCTTATAGCGCTTTCTTTTCAAGTATTTGTCACACACCGCTATAAATCTCATCAGCCTTTATGGCTTACGTTGATCGGCTTCAAGCAGCAGATAAGCCATTGCGTCATATACACCGGGGGCCGTTACGATTAAATGATCCGGGTAGATATCTTCCGGCACCGCTGAAGGTACTGGGTATAGATGCCCTACTCGCGCGCCGGCTTCCCGTGCAATAACCCAGCCTGCAACGAAATCCCAGGGCGAGACACTCTCGTAATACGCATCCAGACGACCGCAGGCTACATCGCATAAATCGAGCGCTGCAGCGCCATTACGACGTACGTCTTGGCACTCAAACAGCACGGCTTCCAAGCGCTTCAAAAGTTGCTTACGCTCCTCTTTACGGTAGGGAAATCCTGTCCCTACCAGGGTGTTCGCCAGTGATTCCGCACTGCTTGGCTGTATGGTTTGACCGTTGCAAAAAGCTCCCGAGCCTTCTGCAGCACTAAAGGTCTCACCTAAAAACGGTGCATGAACAACGCCCACCTTGGCAACGCCCTCTTCCATCCAGCCAATGGAAACCGCTACGTGGCGAAGCCCTTGAGCAAAATTAACAGTACCATCAATAGGATCCACCACCCACAGCTTAGGTGCTGTTTCATGCAAAGCGCTTTCTGGAGCAAGCTCTTCACTCAGCCGCGCTTCCCCCGGAAAGTGCTCCTCCAGGCGTTGGCTAATGAGTTCATCCACGGCCACATCCACGTCGGTGACCAACTCATTATCCTTTTTTAAGCGCTGGGCAAAGCCTTGCTGCTCCCGCGCCTTGACAATCATCTGCCCAGCTTCTTCGGCAATAGCGATAGTAATTTCAAGACGTGCGGCTAGTGTGTGGTCGCTCATTGAATCTCCCTTTAGGACGCGATGATACTGTGAGCTTCTACCATAAGCCGCCGGGATATAATTTTCGAGTCATACCGACTTGCGCTTGCAATGGTTAACGCAATACGTCTACCAATACATCCACCACGATGCGCGTGGCAGCTTCAATTAGCACCACATCGGCACCAACACGCTCCCACTCATAGCCTGGGTAGCGCGGCAATTGAGATGCTAACTGGCCGTCAAAACGCTTGGCGATACCTGGGGGCAAAGGTTTGCCACGCTCAAGGTTGCGCTGAATACCTGGCGGCAACGATTCGGCTCGCGGTGCGTCATGCCGGCGCAGCAGCTGGCGCAGCTCACGTTCGTTAATGCGTGGTAAATCAACTCGCTCATCGCGGAAGTGACCAGGTCGGTTAGATTCATGTTGCTGGTGCTGGCCCTTATCGCGGGCACCGTGGGCCGGGGCATGGTCAGGCTGAGCAAAGGCTGCGCTATTAACTAGCAATGCGCTAAGCGCGCTTATGGCAATCAGTTTGATGGGCTTCACTGTAAGCTCCTCGCTTAAGGTCAGAGTTAGCAGTGTACTCGGTGAATAAGCACGAAGTGTGGAATTAAAAAGGAGCCGAAGGCCCCTGACAGAATAAATTCATAAGCGGATATCAGCCACGGCAGCTTGCAGGCAAGAAACGCGTAGGAATAGCATTAGACACTGCGGGGCGGCACACCCACTCTACAGATCCACTATTATTATCGTTATTTACTTTAGGCTCGAAAACTAGCCGCGTGCCAACTAAAGCATCTACAACACCTTCACTCTTCATAGTCACGACGATCCCAACGCCTTGCCCATCTAACGTTTTTACATTCACACTATTTACATAGCTTCCTTGGATTTGAGCGGCAGCAGACAAACCAGCTTGATCATTACCTTTAGGCCACTCACCTGTTGTCATATAGTATTCAGAGACAGCTGTCTTAGCTGATGATGCAAGACTAATGGCCTCACTCACCTGAGCCCGACCCACATAGTTTTGATACTGCGGCACAGCAATAGATGCCAATACACCAATAATCGCAACGACGATCATCAGCTCAATCAGCGTGAAACCGCCTTGGGTGGTGTTACGAGAAATTGGCTGTGCAGCATTCTGCATGAAGGCATCTCCTGTGGGGTGAAGGAAAAGCCTTTTTAAGGATCGTGAGTCCTTAAAAAGAATTAGAAATCGTTGAAATTAAACTAACTTAAATGATCTACTTTTACAACGAACCTTATTAATATGATCAGCTTAGCCGACTACCGCTTTAACTACGTGAAAGGATTAGTCATTTCATCCCTGTAAACGCTAGTTTATGGTACAAGTAACACGCTTATATCGATGTAAAACAGGTTTTTTGATGAGCCAGCCCTCCTTAGAGTCGACTTTAAGCCACGCCTCCGCACATGGCGACCTGCGCGGCATTGCCCAGCGCTTGGTCAAGCACGGCTTGCTGACCAACGCTCAGGCCGCAACAGCGGAAACAACCGCGTCGGACTTGGAAATATCGTTACTTCAGCATGTGATCGAAAGCGGCCTGGTCGACCCTAACAAAGCCATACTGGCGGCTGGTTGGGAGTATGGGCTTCCAGTCATTAACCTGGAGGCGGTGCGGCTTACCTCACTGCCCCCCGCTGCAGACTATCCTGTCAAAGTACTGCAGAGCCTTAACGTTTTGCCATTAGCGCGCCACGGTCATCGCCTCACGGTGGCGGTGCCCTACCCCGCTACATTGACGCGACTGGATGAATTGCAGTTTGCAACAGGCCTGAGCATTGAAGGTATCCTCGCGCCCGTTGATCAAATCACTGTCGTTCTCAATAGCTACCTTGCTCACAACGAGCGCGGCATGCTGGATGAGTTGGACGATGTGGTCAGCTCGCTGAGCATTATGCAGAACAACGGCGGTAACGATGTACCGCTGGAAGAGTCTTCCCAAAATAGCGAAGATGCACCCATCGTTAAATTTGTGAACAAAATTCTGCTAGATGCTATCCGCCGAGGCGCCTCCGATATCCATTTCGAACCTTACGAAGCGCTTTACCGAGTACGCTTTCGGGTTGATGGAATGCTCATAGAAGTGGCACGGCCACCATTCGCCATGCGCAATCGTATCGCGGCCCGGCTAAAAATCATGGCCCGCCTTGATATTTCCGAGCGCCGCCTGCCTCAGGATGGCTCGATAAAACTCAAGCTTTCGCGCACCCGCTCCCTCGATTTCCGGGTTAATTCGCTACCTACTGTCTATGGTGAAAAGTTGGTGCTGCGAATATTAGACCCTACCGCAATGCAGCTGGGTATTGAGCAACTTGGATTTACCGACGAACAACGGCGCCATTATGAGTACGCCTTAAAACAACCCCAAGGCATGATTCTAGTAACCGGCCCTACCGGTAGTGGTAAAACCGTTTCGCTGTATACCGGCATTAATATTCTTAATAAAGTGGAACGTAATATCTGCACCGCCGAAGACCCGGTTGAAATCAAAGTCGCGGGTATCAATCAGGTAAATGTATTGCCTAAGATCGGCCTCGATTTTGCCAGTGCGCTAAGGGCGTTTCTACGCCAAGACCCGGACGTCGTCATGGTAGGCGAGATTCGTGACCTGGAAACCGCCGAAATTGCCGTTAAAGCTGCACAGACAGGCCACTTGGTACTCTCCACGGTGCATACCAACTCGGCAGCTGAGACACTGACTCGACTGGCTAATATGGGAGTCTCTTCGTTTAATATCGCCAGCGCCGTTAGCTTGATTGTTGCCCAACGGCTGGCTCGTAAACTATGCACACACTGCAAAGAGCCCATTGACATTCCCCACGAGGCGCTGCGCAAAGAAGGCTTTAGTAGCGAAGAAATCCATCAGGCAACGATCTACAAACCGTTAGGTTGCAAGCACTGTACTCACGGTTATAAAGGTCGAATTGGCATTTATGAGGTAGTGCCGATCACCGAAGCGATGCGTCAACTAATTATGCGTGATGCCAACGCCTTAGATATTGATCAACAGGTGCGCAAGGAGGGCTATCCAAGCCTTCACCGCAGTGGGTTACTGAAAGTCATGCAGGGTATTACCAGCCTGGAAGAGGTTAACCGAGTGAGCAAGGAGTAAGGCATGGCTAAAACGGCACGTCGACGCCAAACGCCCGCCATCAAGCTAGCGCGCTGGAAATGGATCGGTAAAGGCCCCCAGGATAGAGCGCTAAGCGGTGAGATGATTGGCCGCAGTAAAGCCGAAGTAGCCGCTAAACTCACCAAGCAAAATATCGTTATCCGCCGGATTAGTAAAAAAGGCAACCTAGGTGGCAACGGCCGAGTTAACCCCAACGACGTTATGGTCTTTGCGCGCCAGATGGCCACAATGGTTCGCGCCGGTATCCCCTTGCTACAGGCGCTTCAAGTGGTGGCAGAGAGCCTCAAAAAACCTGCTATGGTTGCCCTAATGCAACAGATGATAAGCGATGTATCATCGGGCTCCAGCTTCTCTGATGCATTGAACCGCCACCCCAAACACTTTGATCGCCTGTTTGTTAACCTAGTCAGCGCCGGCGAGCAGTCAGGTGCGCTGGATCAAATGCTTGATCGTCTTGCGACCTATAAGGAGAAGGTTGAGTCGCTGAAAGCGCGAGTAAAAAAAGCGCTTTGGTACCCCACCACCGTTATGACGATTGGCATTGCTGTGACCATGTTGCTGTTGATTAAAGTGGTGCCTGAATTTGAAAGCATGTTCCAGAGCTTTGGTGCAGAGCTTCCCGCACTGACCCAGTTGACCGTGAATTTATCCGGGCTTGCCCAGCGTTATTGGCTAGCGGCGCTCGGCGCGGTGATTGCTGCCGTCCTACTACTCAGAATAAGCATTCAGCGCTCGCCTAATGTCGCTTACCGCATGCACGCTTTGCTGCTTCGGTTACCGGTCATTGGCGATATCATGCATAAATCCGCCATCGCCCGCTTTTCGCGTACCTTAGCGACTACCTTTGCCTCCGGTGTACCGCTCGTAGAAGGCTTAGATACCGCCGCCGGTGCCACCGGCAATAAAGTGTACGAACGCGCGGTGGCACAAACGCGCCAGGACGTAGCCACCGGACAACAGCTACACTTCGCCATGCGGATGACCAACCGCTTTCCCCCCTTGGCAATCCAAATGGTCAGTATCGGTGAAGAAGCGGGGTCGCTGGATGTCATGCTTAATCGTGTTGCCGATTACTACGAAGAAGAAGTCGACAATAAGGTCGATGCTCTTACCTCGCTCATGGAGCCGGTTATTATTGTAGTACTGGGCGTGCTCGTTGGCGGTGTGGTTGTCTCTATGTACTTACCCATTTTCGACTTGGGCGCAGCCCTCTAAGCACCAAATGCTTAGGCTCTGTCAGAAAACTGGCTGCGCTCGACCATACGGCGTTAAAAATCGGCTCAAAGTACTCATTTACACCATGTAAACTCCGTCTTTTCGCCGATTTTTGCCTTGTCTGGCCTTCGCTCGCCGACTTTTCAGACAGAGCCTAAAAAAACGCTAATTTCTAGAAACCTAAGGAGCTCCATGCATCACCCTCCGTTTATCCTGTGGTTAATCGTTTTATTGATTGGGCTATGCCTGGGCAGTTTTCTAAATGTGGTGATTACGCGCCTGCCGGTGATGCTGATGCGTGGCTGGCGTAACGAAGCCCGCGAAGCACTTGAGCTTAGCGCGGAACACTCACCACGCTTTAATTTGGCCACACCAGGCTCTATGTGTCCACGCTGTGAAGCCCCCATTGCATGGCACGACAACCTGCCACTGATTGGCTGGATAAAGCGCCGCGGCCGCTGCGCTGAGTGCCAAACTCCGATTAGCGTTCAATATCCTCTGGTAGAAGTAGCCGGTGGCTTACTGGCCATGGCGGTGCTAGCGCTCCACGGGCTTACGGCAGAATCAGTCTTCGTTTACGGGGCCTGTCTGATGCTGTTAGTGCTCGCCGTGATCGACTTTCGCACCCAGCTTCTCCCTGACATCATCACCCTCCCCTTGCTTTGGGCAGGGTTACTGTTTCAGCTCCTCTTCCAGCCACTGATGCTGCCAAGTGCCGTTATCGGCGCAATGGTAGGCTATCTTTCACTGTGGAGCTTTTATTGGCTATTCAAACTGGCCACCGGCAAAGAGGGTATGGGCTATGGCGACTTTAAGCTGCTGGCAGCACTAGGCGCCTGGTTGGGTTGGAGTTTTTTACCGCTAATATTGATACTTTCCGCAGGGCTTGGGGCCATTGTTGGGCTAGTTGCCCAGGCCTACTCACCTAACCTACGCGGCACACCGCTTCCCTTCGGCCCTTTTCTCGCCCTCGCCGGCTGGGTGGCGTTGTTAGTCGGTGATGAAATAATGGCAATGTATCTCAACCTGCTTATGTAAAATTGAGCCATGTGAACTTTGGCCATGTGAAACGTGGCCCTATAAACTTTAGCTATATGAGGCAGCAGATGATTATCGGATTAACGGGTGGCATCGGGTCAGGTAAATCGACCGTCGCTCGCGCTTTTGAAGCACTCGGCGCTGCCTGGGTCGATGCCGATGATGTCGCCAGGGAAATAGTCTTACCTGAAGAACCGGCGCTGCTAGCTATTAAAAACCGCTTCGGTGATCAGGTCATGCACCAGGATGGCACGCTTAATCGCGCCGCCCTGCGCGAGATTATTTTTAACGATCCAAAACAACGCCAGTGGCTAGAATCCATCACACATCCCAAAATAAGGGAGCGGCTATTGCAGCATTTAAAGCGGCTCAAAGTCCAGGGAGCGCCTTACGTGCTGCTTGTATCACCGTTACTGTTTGAGTCGGGTCAAAACACACTAGTAAACCGCGCGGTGGTTGTCGATGTGCCCCAAGCGCTACAATTATCGAGAACCCAACAGCGTGATGGGGTGAGTGAAAGCCAGGTGCGTGCTATTCTCGCCGCCCAACTTTCCCGCGAACAACGGCTAGCAAAAGCAGATGACGTGATCGATAACAGCGGTGACCACGCCAGCATGATGGAACAAGTGGCACGGCTTGATGAACGCTACCGTCGACAGCTTAACTACTGAGATATCGCACTTGTTAACGCAATTGGAGTTTTTTTATGGCTCGCCCTGCAAACGATTCCCCGCTAGAAGTTAATTGTCCGCAGTGCGCTAAGCGCGTGCCCTGGTTACCGGAAAGCACTTACCGCCCTTTCTGCAGTAAGCGTTGCCAACTATTGGATTTAGGTGCCTGGGCCGATGAGTCACACCGCATATCGGGCGAATCCGCCATGGATGAAGCCGATATAGAAACCTTACTGGCGCAAGCCGACAAGGATGCACCACTGACCTAGTTTTTACGAAAACTGACTTAACGAGCACTGACACTGACTATGGCCGAGATAAACGCTAACCCATCATCGCCTTCGGCCTATCATCTGCTGCTTCAACTGGAGCAGCAGTTTGATCATCTACTTGCAACCATTGAAGCCGCTGTTTCACTATACGAACAGCAACTACCAGCAACATGGCTCTTTCATCAAACGACGCCGTCTAGCGATTGGTTGCGTAAAGCCCTGTTCGATATGTGGCATGAGCAGGATCAAGATGGCCGTGAGACGCGCAACTATATTGCCGTAGTAGCCGCTAATGACGAGCTACTAATGACAATAGACGCTGTAAATCAAGCCAAGGTCAGTTTTAGTGACCAATTACAACATATCAAACAGGCATTTCCCCAAACACTTAGCGATGCAAAAAGTCGCCTACCACAACGCCACCCTCACGTTGATGAAGTGTTACGCCGCAATGGACTTGCCCGTTTACATCTTAAACAGAGCTGGCGGCAGCTACCTATCGCACAAGCGCCTGTCTCACGCATTCGCTTTGCTTGGTACAGTAGTGGTCGCTCTATTAAACGCCTGTCAGTTCAAGAAGCTGAACATAAGCTATTGCAGCTTGATACTGATGCACCGCATATTCGTATTCAGCTACGCAAGCTAGCCGGTATTCCAAGCGGCGAAGTGCTTGCCCAGGTGCAAACTCAGGCCCCGCTGATGCGGGCAAACCTGTTTTTTACCGAACCACTCGACGATGGGCATACACGACGGGCACTGAATGCCGCTATGCCTATTTTTGTGCCTGACAATAACCAGCGGCTGCCCCACATTAACCTGCCTACGCCAGAACCTCCCACTGCCCGCACACGGGCAAGACGACGCGATGAGAAACTAGAGCAGGATGTATTTCTACCGAGCTTGAGGATTTATCGCTACCGTTAGCATAAAGGCACCTGCAAAGACTTCTACGGTGTTTTGGATGTGCTAGCTGCAGGCACTACATCCTGCTGCCATACCCCATAGCCAAGCAGCGCTTCGATCAGCTCGGCCAGGTCGTAATGATCCACACCATACTCGCTCAACAAAGCTTCAAAGCGCTGTTTAAAAATACGCTCCCGCTCTTGTTGCTGTTCCTCCTGCTGGCTTTCTAAATCTTCTTGCTCCAATGCCGCAAGCGAGCGTACCGGCGGGCCTGTCGGTATATCGAAACCGCTCTCTGGGTCATCTAATTGGCGTAAAGCCTGCGCAAAAGCATCGTCTAACTCACGAAACTTACGCAGCTTCTCGCGCTCATCTATCGGCTTTTGAACCTTTTGATATTTCATCGATGTTTCATTTACACCTTGCTTGAAATGGTCGATATGACTGCCAATGTCGCTTTTTTTGGCAAAAACTGTGCACAAACGCGTAAAGCTAACGAGCAAACTTGCCTTTGCCACCCAATTACCAGCATAAAGGCATCATTATTAGGTATATGAGGGTAACCCACACATTTATCAAACACGTCACAGTCAGCGACAACGCATTAATTGATGCCTCGCATCAACATTACCCACAAGTAGCCTGAATAGAGATTCCACTCTCATCAGTAAGCTGAACTTTTTCCTTTCAGCCAGGTTACCAACACTAACGCACTGGGAGAGTGCATTACAGGCAAGATAAGCACGACCTGTATGATTCACGTATTAGAGGCCAGATAATGTTCAACGCGATGACACGAGCTGAGATCTGGCTGCAGGACACACTTGATAAGCCACTCGGTATTGAAGACCTTGCGAATCACATAGGGTATTCATCTTCCCAAGTTCGGCGCCAATTTCGCCAAAGCTTTGACATCTCACCTAGCGCCTACCGTGAAATAAGGCGATTGGAGCGCGCAGCGGTGTTGCTAGGGCTTACTCCTCTCAATATAGCGCAAATTGCGATACGTTGCGGGTACCATAACCACTCGTCGTTTTCCCGGGCATTTCAACGTCGCTATCAGCTGAGTCCGCGCCATTTTCGACAAACCCTGAAAACCACGCTCATTCCGCCAAAACCGCATCCTGTTTTTAACACGCGCATCGAAAAAAGCAATGACCGCCAAATGATCCTAATGCGCCTCTACAAAGCTCCCACGCATATTAAGGGGCTAGGGGATGCCAGCTATCAGAATAAGCAGCTAGCGTGCTTACAGGCGCGCCTTAGACTATCAACGACCGTCATTGCACTGCCCGACATACTCGCAGATAAGGTTAATGCACTTAATAGTGAATTTTTTCATTCATTCCGTACCGACTTTGGTCTTTACCTATCGGATACGGACAATGCACAAGACATTGCGTTACCAGTGCACTACCGGCGGGTCGACATTCCCACCCACCACTACGCGAGCACGTGCTTTGACGACTTAGCTGATCTAAATAGCGCGTTGATGCATACCATCATGTATCTACTTCACAAGAAAAATGTCTGTCACGTTAGCGGCCACCCTCCGCAGGTATTATGGAAAGCGAACCATTTAGAACTTCGTATTCCCTTAATAGCCTAGCAGTGATGGCCACGTCTTAGCGATATAGCTGAACACAGGGCAATAAAAAACCGGCATTCCTGTACAGAAATGCCGGTTGTTAACTAACTTAGTCTTCCATGCGCTCCAGCCAAGACTCGACGGTTTCATCGCCATACTGATCTTTCCAGCTACGCAGGCCCTTATGGTTGCCGCCACGAGTCTCAATGACTTCCCCCGTTTTGGGGTTTTTGTAAATTTTAAGACGACGCTTACGACGTGCATTGCCACTGGCTGTGGTTTTAGCCGTACGCTGGTCAGCAGCCGGATCCAATAAGGCAATGACATCGCCTGGGCGCTTGCCAAACTCAGTCATTAGCGCTTCAAGTTTGGCCTTAAATTCCAACTCACTTTTTAGACGCTGGTCGCCTTCTAAGCGCTGCAAATCTTCCTGAAGCTGCTTTAGCTGCTGCTCTTTTTGGATATATTCGTTAAGTAATGACATCGAGGTTCCTTTAATAGCTTATCCAACTGAATGGGGCTCAGCTGAATGGGATCTAACTGAGGTGCAGATTGACAACCTTGACACCCACTAGTTCAGAATGCAGGGACATTATTCCTGTAAAAAGAGTAACTGACAACAGTCTAGTTGATTTTCACTCAATTACTAATCGTTTTTTTAAAACTCAATTGCTGCTTAAAGAGTTTAACCCTAATAGAACATGGCGACTATACACACCTACCGTAGAGCTATTACAAGCACTCAACCACTACAAACAAAAGCGCCGCCCATAAGGGCGGCGCTTTTACAAACCAATAACTAATCGATAATTAGTCTTGGCCCATCTGCTGCTTGATCAAATCACCGATGGTGGTCGGGCCACCTGCAGTTTCCGGCTCTTGCTCACGCATCTTCTTCAGGTTCTGACGCGTATCGTCTTGGTCTTTCGCTTTTACCGACAGATTGATCTGACGACTCTTACGATCAACACTTACGATACGGGCTTCTACGCTGTCGCCTTCATTCAGCACATTGCGCGCGTCTTCTACGCGGTCAGCACTGATTTCAGAGGCTTTCAGCACAGCAATAACGTCAGTCGCCAATTCAACTTGAGCTTCTTTAGCATCAACTTCAATGACGCGACCCGTTACGATGCTGCCCTTGTCGTTGACTGACAGGTACTCAGCAACGGGATCAGAATCCATCTGCTTGATACCCAGCGAGATGCGCTCACGCTCTGGATCAATAGACAGGATAACGGCTTCAGCTTCATCGCCTTTCTTAAAGCTGCGTACGGCTTCTTCGCCAGTATCAGTCCAAGAAATATCAGACAAGTGAACCAGACCATCAATACCGCCTTCTAGGCCGATAAAGATACCGAAGTCAGTAATTGACTTGATGGTACCGGAAACACGGTCACCCTTGTTGTAGTCAGTGTTGAAGGTTTCCCACGGGTTAGCAGTGCACTGCTTGATACCCAGAGAAATACGACGACGCTCTTCGTCGATATCCAACACCATAACGTCAACATCATCGCCCACTTGAACGACTTTAGACGGATGGATGTTTTTGTTAGTCCAGTCCATTTCAGAAACGTGAACCAGACCTTCAACACCCTCTTCCAGCTCGGCAAAGCAGCCGTAGTCAGTCAGGTTAGTGACGACCGCGTGTACTTTCATGCCTTCCGGATAACGCTCTTTAATGTTGACCCACGGATCTTCGCCCAACTGCTTCAGACCCAGTGAAACGCGATTACGCTCACGGTCAAACTTCAGAACTTTGACGTTGATCTCATCGCCAACGGCAACGATTTCGGACGGATGCTTAATACGCTTCCACGCCATGTCTGTAATGTGCAGCAGGCCGTCAACACCACCCAGGTCTACGAAAGCGCCGTAGTCTGTCAGGTTCTTAACGATACCCTTGATCTGCTGACCTTCTTGCAGAGTTGCCAGCAGCGCTTCGCGCTCGGCACTGTTCTCTGCTTCCAGAACCGCACGACGTGATACCACAACGTTGTTGCGCTTCGGATCGAGCTTGATGACTTTAAAGTCCAGCTCTTTGTTTTCCAGGTGCGCAGTGTCGCGAACTGGACGAACGTCAACCAACGAGCCCGGCAAGAAGGCACGGATAGAGTCAACTTCAACAGTGAAGCCGCCTTTAACCTTACCGTTAATAACGCCCTTAATGATTTCGTCTTTCTCGAAGGCTGCTTCAAGAATCTTCCAAGCTTCTGCACGCTTGGCTTTTTCACGAGACAGACGCGTTTCACCGAAACCATCTTCTACGGCTTCAAGTGCAACGTGCACGTCGTCACCGATAGCGATGTTCAGATTACCGTGCTCATCGCGGAATTGTGACGCAGGGATCTGACCTTCAGATTTCAGACCAGCGTTGACAGTAACCCAGTCACCGTCAATGTCGACAACCTGAGCCGCGACAATAGCGCCTGGCTCCATGTTGATGTCGTTAAGAGACTGTTCAAACAGCTCAGCAAAGCTTTCGCTCATGGTGTTCCTACGTAATTACGTTGTTGAGGCATAAATGCCTTCTCCGCACCACCAGCAAGTGCGGGCCTAATGTCACTCAGCCTTTGGGGGTGTTAACGCTGGTTAGACCTGACCGGGCTCACCGATGTGAGTTTAGTGCCCTGCCACGTCGTGACACCTATCCAAAAGCGCCGCAAGGGAGAATCAGACGCCGCTTACCAGCCCTTTTTGGGCGAGCAGTTCGGTCAGTCGATCAACCACTTCCGGTATGCTCAGGCGCGTGGTATCAAGCGTAATGGCATCATCTGCCGGCTTGAGAGGAGCCACACTGCGCTGCGTGTCGCGTGCATCGCGTGCCTGAATCTCCTTTAAAAGACTCGAAAGACTAGCATCCACCCCGGCTTCCTGCAACTGCAGATAGCGTCGACGCGCCCGTTCATCGGCGCTGGCGGTTAAAAAAATCTTCAGCGCCGCGTCAGGAAACACCACGGTACCCATGTCACGACCATCCGCCACCAAGCCCGGCGCTTGGCAAAAATCGCGCTGGCGCTGTAGCAGGGCTTGGCGCACCGCGGGCAGTGCCGCCACTTGAGAAGCTCGCTCGCCGGCCTGTTCGGTGCGAATGACCTGGCCAACATCTTCACCCTCAAGCAGTGTACGTGGCTGTCCCTCTTCAACAGGAAACGCCACATCTAACTGCTCTGCCAAGCGTGCCAGGCCCAACTCGTCGTCAACGGCTACGTTGTGCTTAACTGCTGCTTGAGCCGTCAGTCGATAAAGTGCGCCACTATCGAGAAGATGCCAGCCTAGGCGCTCTGCCACCAAGCCACTGATCGTACCTTTACCTGCGCCGCCAGGCCCATCAATGGTGACAACGGGAGCAGCAGCAACACGATCATTCATGCGCGCCCTCCACGCTAACGCCCATGCCAATACGCGTGGCTAATTCGACAAAGTCAGGGAATGAGGTCGCCACATTGGCGCAGTCTTCAATCACAATTTCTGCACTTGCACGTAGTGATGAAATCGCAAACGCCATGGCAATACGGTGATCGCCCAGACTATCAACACGCCCACCGCCGTAGCTCGCTTTTTGCGCATCGCCATTGCCGACAATATCGATGCCGTCGTCTACAACGGTGTGCTGCACACCTAACACAGCCAAGCCATCGGCCATGGCCTGAATGCGATCAGACTCTTTGACCCGTAGCTCTTCAGCACCTCTAAGACGGGTCACACCCTCGGCATTAGCGGCGGCAATAAACAGCGCGGGGAATTCATCAATGGCTAACGGCACTTGCTCTTCGGGAATATCAATGCCTTTCAGCGGCGCATAGCGAATACGAATATCGGCCACCGGCTCCCCCCCCACTGCGCGCTCATTCTCTAACGCCAAATTCGCCCCCATCAGGGTAAGAATATTGATTACGCCAATCCGGGTGGGATTAATGCCGACGTGTTCAAGGGTGATATCTGAGCCTGGGGTAATGGCAGCTGCCACTAAGAAGAAGGTTGCAGATGAAATATCCGAAGGCACATCAATGGGGCCTGCGGTGAGCTTACCGCCCCCTTTGAGCCAGCAGGTATCGCCTTCACGGGAAACCGCATAGCCAAAACCATTGAGCATACGCTCGGTGTGATCGCGGGTCGGTGCAGGTTCGCGTACCCGAGTTTCGCCTTCGGCGTACAGCCCCGCCAGCAACAGGCAAGATTTTACCTGGGCACTGGCCATGGGCATATCGTAATCGATGCCTTTAAGCTTGGCGCCACCATGAATCTTCAACGGCGGACGCCCGCCCTCAGCGGTATCAATGGTTGCGCCCATCAAGCGCAGCGGGTCAGCCACGCGCCCCATAGGCCGTTTGGTTAGTGACTCATCGCCGGTCAGCTCGCTATCAAACGCTTGGCCTGCCAGCAGTCCTGAAAAAAGCCGCATGGCGGTGCCCGAGTTACCTACATAGAGCGGGCCTGCGGGGGCTTTTAAGCCATGCATACCCACACCGTGAATCGTCACGCGGCCCTGGTGCGGCCCTTCGATCGCCACACCCATTTCCCGAAACGCCTGCAGGGTCGCCAGGCTATCCTCACCTTCCAGAAAGCCTTTTACTTCAGTGACACCCTCAGCCAACGCGCCCAACATAATAGAGCGGTGCGACATGGATTTATCGCCAGGTACGCGCAAACGCCCCTGGGCTTGACCGCCCGGCTGCACACGGTAGGTGACCTTACCTTGTGGTTGCATATGATATTCCGCCTGATAACTGGTTTTGTTCAATAAAGAGTCGAAATAGTGCCGGGCGTGGCTAGCCCGATCAAAGGTGGCAATCAGCGCATCGCTGTCACCGGCTTCTACCGCATGACGCAATCGAGAAAGCCCCGCTTCAAAATCATCCAGCGATGCTAAAACCGCCTGCTTGTTGGCAATAAAAATATCTCGCCACATC
Source organism: Vreelandella titanicae (assembly GCF_014697095.1). Taxonomy (NCBI): domain Bacteria; kingdom Pseudomonadati; phylum Pseudomonadota; class Gammaproteobacteria; order Oceanospirillales; family Halomonadaceae; genus Vreelandella; species Vreelandella titanicae. The sequence continues at coordinate 3,829,000 of NZ_CP059082.1, forward strand.
ACCGGGTCGCTTCCCGCGATACGGGTAAAGTCGCGAAAGCCGCCCGCTGCGTAACGAAAAATATCTAGCCGCTCATCCTGACGGGCCAGCGTATCCACCAGCGAAAATGCCAGCAAGTGCGGCAAATGGCTGGTACGCGCCAACACTTGGTCATGGCGCTCTACGTCCATTTCCAGCACATCGGCACCACAGGCTTCCCATAAGCAGCGCACGCGCTGCAAAGCCTCACGGTCGACGTTCAGTTCAGGTGTCAAAATAACCTTGTGGTCTACATACAAACGCGGATTCGCCGCTGCCACACCGCTTTTTTCTGAACCGGCAATAGGGTGCCCCAGCACCATATTAGTGGGTACCTGGCCAAATACACGCTGAGCGCAGGCGCGGATAGTCGCCTTGGTACTACCAACATCGGTAATCACAACGTCAGCCGACGCGTTAGGTAGCGCTTCGGCCAAGCTTGCCATCACGCTCTCCATGGCGAGCACCGGCACTGCCAGCACTACCATGGTGGCGTCATTGACTTGCTCATCAAGGTGGGTACTGCCTGAGTCGATCAGCCCCATCTCAATACCGCGTGCAATCTCAGCTTCGTCAGGGTCACAGGCAACAATTTGACCCTGAAACCCTACCGCGCGCAGCGCTGCCGCTAGCGAACCACCAATCAATCCCAGACCAACAATCAATAGACGCGACTCATGACAGCCTGATGTTTTTACACCGTCTTCGACCATTAACGTCACAGCACGCCTATGGGGTAAGAGCCCAGCACGCGTAGTTCTGCCGCTCGTAGCTGCACCTCTTCAAGCACTGCCGCGACCTCAGGCTCATCACGATGGCCTTTAAAGTCGATAAAAAAGACGTAGTTCCACACACCGGTACGCGAAGGACGCGTTTCAAGGCGCGTTAAATCAATTTGGTGGCGATGAAAAGGCTCCAGCAGCGCATGCAGCGTCCCCGGCTGGTTGCGCATGGCAACCACAATAGAGGTTTTATCCTCTCCTGCCATGGGCACATCCTGGTTGCCAATAATCAAAAACCGCGTGGAGTTATCCGGGCTGTCTTCAATTTTTTCGGCAATGTGCTCAAGCCCATAAAGCTTGGCCGCCATATCACCTGCAATCGCCGCACTATGCCACTCGGTTTTGACTAACTTGGCCGCTTCCGCATTAGAGGAAACCGGCACGCGCTCCGCATGGGGATAGTGAGCATCCAGCCATTTACGGCACTGGGCAAACGACTGCGGGTGCGAGTAAATACGCGAGACCTTATCGCGGCGCGTCGTTTCACTGACCAGCAAATGGTGGTGAATACGCAGTACTACTTCGCCACAAATTTTAATCGAGGAATCCATAAAGGTGTCCAGGGTGTGATTAACCACCCCTTCGGTGGAGTTTTCCACCGGCACGACGCCGTAGTGTGCGGCCCCCGCCTCTACTTCACGAAATACCTCGTCGATGGCTGCCATGGGCAGGCTAACAGCGCTTTCACCAAAGTGCTTGAGCGCCGCCTGTTGCGTAAAGGTACCTTCAGGGCCTAAGTAAGCAACTTTTACCGGCTGCTCAAGCGCCAAACACGCCGACATGATTTCGCGAAACAGCCGCGCCATCTCTTCTGAATCGAGCGGCCCCTTATTCAACGCCATAATGCGCCGAAGCACCTGCGCCTCTCGCTCAGGGCGATAAAACACCGCATCTTTATCTTCAGCTAGCTTGACATGGGCCACCTGCTGGGCACAGCTGGCGCGTTCACTGATCAGGTTCAGAATATCGCTATCGAGCTGATCGATACGCTGGCGCAACTCATCCAGATTGATCGACGTGTCGGACATGGTGATTTAGCCCCTTGTTTTTTCAAAATCGGCCATAAATGCAATTAGGGCATCTACCGCAGACTCAGGCACCGCGTTGTAAAGGCTGGCACGCATACCGCCCACGCTGCGATGACCTTTCAAATTAAGCAGCCCCGCCGCATCGGCCTGCTGTAAAAACGCTTTATCCAGTGCCGAATCGGCCAGTACAAAGGGCACGTTCATGCGCGAACGGTTGGCTTTAGCAATTGGATTGCTATAAAGCTCGCTGGCATCAATCGCTGCGTAAAGTTTATCTGCCTTACGCTGATTGATAGCGTCCATCGCCGCCAATCCGCCAATATCGTCCTTCAGCCACTGAAACACCAGCCCGGCTAAATACCAAGCGTAAGTGGGGGGCGTATTGACCATCGAACCAGCGTCCGCCAGCATTTGATAATCAAATAGCGAAGGTATATTGGCCCTAGCTTTACCTAGCAGGTCGTCACGCACCACCACCAGCGTTAACCCGGCGGGGCCAATATTTTTCTGTGCCCCAGCGTAGATAACGCCAAATTCGCTAACGTCGATGGGCCCAGACAGAATGTTCGACGACATATCGCAGACCAGCGGCACGTGAGCACCATCGGAACGCTGAATATGCGGCGTATAATCAAATTCCAAGCCACCAATTGTCTCGTTAGAGGTGTAGTGCAAATAGGCAGCATCTGCGCTCACCCGCAGTTCGTCTTGTGCGGGTACCGCCGTATGACCGTTGGACTCACTGCTGGCAACCACATGGCAATCAAAACCAAGGTGCTTGGCCTCATTGAGCGCCTTCTTGCCCCAGATGCCGGTCTGAATAAAATTGCCTCTACCGCCTTGACCCAACAGGTTCATCGGCAGCATGGCAAACTGCAAGCTGGCCCCGCCCTGTAGAAACAGCACGCGGTAGTTATCCGGCACGCCCAACAGATGACGAAAGTCGGCTTCGGCACGCTCGGCAATGGCAATAAATTCATCGCTGCGGTGGCTCATTTCCATTACTGAAAGGCCGCGCCCCTGGTAGTCCAGCAACTCTTCCCGGGCGCGCTCCAGCACGGCCACTGGCAGGGCCGCTGGCCCTGCGCAGAAATTATAGTGACGTGTCATCAGTCCCCGTTTCCTGTGCATCATCGGATGTTTTATTCGCCTGTGCGTCTTCAAGGCTGCTTTCTTCAGGGTCACCCGCTCCTTCAAGAGCGCTTAGCTCGTCGCTCTCTTCCGGTTCATCAACGCGCACCGTCTTGACCAGCTTCTCCTCTTTGCCAAGACGAATCAGCATCACGCCCTGGGTATTCCGTGATGTGGTCGAGACCTCTTCCACACGGGTACGCACTAGCGTGCCGCGGTCGGTGATCAGCATCATTTCATCGCTGTCATAGACCTGCATCGCTGCCACGAGCGAACCGTTACGCTCGCTGGTTTGCATGGCGATGACACCCTGACCACCACGACCACGCAGCGGGAACTCTTCTAAGCGCGTGCGCTTGCCGTAGCCATTTTCACTGGCGGTCATAATGTAGATTTGACCATCGGCGGTTTCGGCTGCAGTGCTCTCTTGGGCGCTGTCTTGCGTTTCCCCTTCGGCATCCGCTTCGGCGTCGATCTGCTGGCTTTTAGGAATGATCAGGCTAATGACTTCCGCGTCGCCTGACAGACGCATACCACGCACGCCGCGGGCAGTACGCCCCATGGCGCGTGCATTGCCCTCTTCAAAGCGAATCGCTTTGCCGGTAGACGACAGCAGCATGGCATGATCATTACCCGTGGTGATCGCCGCACCTACTAAACGGTCACCCTCTTCAAGGTCAATCGCAATCAGGCCAACGCTGCGTGGGCGCGAGAACTGCTCAAGACTAGTCCGCTTAACGGTGCCTTTGGCCGTGGCAAAGAAGATGTAGTTATCAGGGTTGTAGTCGCGCACTGGCAAGATGGCGTTGACCGCCTCACCCTCTTCCAGCGGCAGCATGTTCACCAGCGGCTTACCCCGCGAGCCGCGGCTGGCGTTGGGCATTTCGTACACTTTCAGCCAGTACACTTTGCCGCGATTTGAGAACAGCAGCACGGTGTCATGAGTAGAAGCCACCAGCAGGTGCTCTATCACGTCTTCGTCTTTCATGGCCGTCGCGGACTTACCGCGGCCACCACGGCGCTGAGCCTGATAATCCGACAGCGGCTGCGTCTTGGCATAGCCTGAACGCGACACGGTTACCACCATGTCCTCTTCGGCGATCAAGTCTTCCATTGACAAATCGAGGTGACTCGCCTGAATTTCAGTGCGACGGTCATCGCCAAACTGGTCACGCACCGCCCGCAGCTCTTCGCGGATCACTTCCATCAAGCGGTCAGCAGAGGCCAGAATCTCGGTTAACTCGGCAATTTTCTCAAGAATACTGAGGTATTCATCAAGCAGCTTCTCGGTCTCAAGACCCGTCAAGCGGTGCAGGCGCAGTTCCAGAATCGCCTGCGCCTGGGCAGGCGAGAGCCGATAAGAGGTGGCCGCGGCATTTAAACCAAAACCCTCTTCCAGCTCTTCTGGCTTGCAAGAAGTAGCCCCGGCCCGCTCTAACATGGCGGTCACCTGACCGGGCTGCCAAGTCTTGGCGAGCAGCTTTTCACGCGCTTCAGCCGCGTTGGGTGAGGCTTTGATCAGCTCAATCACTTCATCGATATTCGAGATAGCGACGGCCAAGCCTTCCAACAGATGCCCACGCTCACGGGCTTTTTTCAGCTCATACAGCGTGCGCCGGGTAACCACTTCGCGCCGGTGACGAATAAAGGCTTCCAGCATCTCTTTAAGATTGAGCGTGCGTGGCTGGCCATTTTCCAGCGCCACCATGTTAATCCCGAACACGTTTTGCAGCTGCGTTTGAGCAAACAGGTTATTGACCACTACTTCGCCGGACTCACCGCGCTTGATTTCAATCACCACGCGCAGACCATCTTTATCCGACTCATCGCGCAGTTCGGCGATGCCTTCAATCTTCTTCTCTTTCACCAGCTCGGCGATCTTCTCGATCAACCGCGCCTTATTCACCTGATAAGGCAGCTCGGTGATGATGATGTGGTCGCGACCGGTTTTGTCGTGGTGCTCAATGGTGTGGCAAGCACGCACATAAATACGCCCACGGCCTGTACGGTACGCCGACAAAATGCCCGCGCGACCATTAATAATCGCGCCGGTGGGGAAGTCAGGACCGGGGATATACTCCATCAAGTCATCCACCGACAGCGTGTAGTCGTCGATGAGGGCCAAACAGCCGTCAATCACTTCACGCATGTTGTGCGGTGGAATATTGGTTGCCATACCTACCGCGATACCCGACGAGCCGTTGATTAGCAGGTTGGGTACCTTGGTGGGTAATACGGCGGGGATACGCTCGGTACCGTCGTAGTTATCCACCCAATCGACGGTATCTTTCTCAAGGTCAGCAAGCAGTTCGTGGGCAAGGCGCGACATACGCACCTCGGTATAACGCATGGCGGCCGCGTTATCCCCATCAATAGAACCGAAGTTGCCCTGACCGTCGACCAGGACATGGCGCATCGAGAAGTGCTGCGCCATACGTACGATAGTGTCGTATACCGCGCTATCACCGTGCGGATGGTATTTACCGATGACATCGCCGACGACACGCGCCGACTTCTTGTACGGTTTATTCCAATCATTACCCAGTTCATGCATGGCAAACAGCACACGCCGGTGAACCGGTTTAAGGCCATCCCGCACATCTGGAAGCGCGCGGCCGATAATGACGCTCATCGCATAGTCGAGATACGACTGTTTAAGCTCGTCTTCAATATTGACGGGCAAGATTTCTCTGGCGATGTCACCCATGAAAGTCAGATCCTTTGCACTGCATTGGCACTGCGAGAGTTGAAAGCGCTGGTAAACACCGCTCTGAAATTACCATAGAGCGGCGCGCAAATACTGCGACATCATACCACCGCAAAAGCAGCAAGGGCAGCCAGGGAGCTCACCAAAGCCGTTTAGACGCTAAATGCCTCTTTCCCCAAGGTTAATGCAGCCAACGCTTCACGCACCTCGCCCTCGATTGCAGCGGCCTTATTGGCGCGCATATCGAGTAGCACGAAGGTTAAATCCGCACGGGCGATGACGGTGCCATCCTTACGCCCACCGTTTTTACGAACAATACGATGGTGGCAAAGCCCGCTGCGCTCACCAACGTCGATGATCCCGGTCATCACTTCCAAATCATCCCCTTGGCGGGCAGCGGCCAGATAATCAATGTTCAAATTGACGACGACGAATGCCCGCCCGGCCTGATGGAGCTCTTTGATCATCTCTGGGTGTTGATCAAAGAAGTCCCAGCGCCCTTCTTCCATAAACTCAAGATAGCGAGCGTTATTGACATGCCCATAGCCATCCAGATGATAGCCTCTAACGCGTAAATGAACTCGCGACAGCGATGCACTCATATCGACTCCTCTATAGTGATTGGCAACGATTCAATCAAACACAAGTTTGAAACACGTGCAACAGAGACGATTGGTGACAGCCGCTGGTAGGAATGCCCCGCTTTCGCCATAATGTGCCACCTTTTAAACAGGATTGGCTCCATGTGGTTTAAGCACTTGCATTTATACCGCCTGCACGACGCGCCCGAATTATCCAGCGATGAGCTCGCTAGCGCTTTACAAGAGCATGCCGCCAAACCACTCGGCAACGCCGACGCACGCCGCCTGGGCTGGACTGCACCTGCTGGACGTTTGGGCGCAGGGCAGCTTGTTCACGAAATTCAATCACATCGGCTGCTTTCAGCGCTGCGTCAAGAGCGCCTACTGCCCGCCTCTGTTGTAAAAGAGGAAGTCGATGAGCAGGTGGCGGATATTGAGGCCAGCGAAGGCCGCAAAGTGACCCGCAAAGAGAAGACCGCGTTAAAAGAGCAGGTAACCGAGAATTTATTGCCCCGCGCTTTTGTGCGTAGTCAGAAAATTGATCTTTGGTGGGACATTCGCGGCCAGATGATAGGCATCAATGCCAGTTCACGCACCCGCGCCGAAGATATTCTGGATTTGCTTCGCGAAACCCTGGGCAGCCTAAAAGTCACCCCACTGAGTTCACAGACGCTGCCTATTCGCGCCATGACCACTTGGCTAGGTGACGCGGCCAGTCGCCCGGCCGATCTTCAGCTTGGTGACCAGGTTGAACTCAAAGCTAAAGGTGATGACGGTGTACTGCGCGCTCGTCAGGTCGATTTAGACAGCGATGAAATTCAGCAACTGCTTGAGACCGGCCGCCAAGCCAGTAAACTCGCGATTAGCCTGGAAGGACGGCTAAGTTGTGTGTTACACGATGATTTGGCGCTGAAATCGTTGCGCTTTGGCGATGCCTTGATTGAAGAAGCCGATCACGCTGACGACGGAGACGACGCGCTTGCCCGTCTGGAAACAGACTTTATTCTAATGGCGCAGGCGCTATCTACCGATATTCCACGCTTGATAGAGTGGCTTGGCGGCGAGACACAGCGGGAACCCGCGACGCAGTAAGGGCTCTATAGTCATTCAAGACTGTTATCCGAAGTCGTCTTTTCGCCTCGATGTTATTAATCGATATTTACTATTTATCATCCAACGGTTCGCATGACTCATCACAACAACGCTACCAACGCCTCTACCGAGACAGACCCGTGGGCCGATATTCGGCCCTTTATGGATCATGAAGTGGCCGATGTGCTGGCCAGACTCTCACGGGACAACGAGCTGCTGGATGCACTGACCCGCTTTCGGCTGCCGCGCATGGCGCGCTGGGCACCATCCCTGGCGCGTGTTTTTGCCAGCCGTGCCGTACGTCGTGAAGTCAAAGACGTAACGACGGTTTATGAGTTTCAAATGCGTATTGCCCATTACATGGAGCGCATGATTCGCACCACCACGGATGCCTTTGAAGTTACCGGCCTCGACAAACTCGACGCCAACGGCGCTTACCTGTTCATAGGTAACCACCGCGATATCTCGCTGGATCCCGCGTTCGTCAACTATGCGCTGTATCAAGCAAACCGCGACACCGTGCGTATCGCGATCGGTGACAATCTGCTTAAAAAGCCCTATGTCACAGATCTAATGCGGCTTAATAAAAGCTTTATCGTGCCACGCAGCGCCCGAGGTAAGCGGGCTATGCTGGCAGCATACCAGCAACTTTCCGCTTATATTCGCCATACCATTACCGAAGACCAGCACTCAATCTGGATGGCACAGCGGGAAGGGCGGGCCAAGAACGGCATCGATCACACTGAACCCGCCATTATCAAAATGTTGATCATGGCCAGGCGAGCCGCAGAACGAGACATGGTATTTGGCGAGGCAATTGCTGAGTTAAAGCTGGTGCCGGTATCGATTAGCTATGAATACGACCCCTGCGATGTCCAAAAAGCCCAGGAGCTGCACGATATCGACACACTGGGTAGCTACGCTAAAAGTGAGTTTGAAGATATTCGCTCCATTGTAGCCGGCATTACCGGCTCCAAAGGGCGTGTACGGCTGCACTTTGGCACACCGGTAGGTTCTGATATGGCCACGCCCGACGAAGTCGCTGCTGAGATTGACCGCCAGGTGATTGGTGGCTATCGACTGTTCCCCAGTCACTATTTGGCTTTAGAGGCGCTGGGCGAAGCACCGGAGCTGGTGGCACGCAAAGCCATCACTCGACAAGACCGTGAACGCTTTAATGCCCGGCTTGCCGAAGTGCCGGAGCCTCTGCGCCCCTACTGGCTTGCCCAGTACGCGAACCCTGTTAAACACAAGGCAGGGCGACTGACGCTCTAAATCAGCGTTTTAAGCTGCCATTTTAATAACGGGCAATTCATGCCCGTTGGCGGAAAAAATGCTATGGTCGATGCATTGATTGGTTTCGCATGGCGCTGTCGTCAATTGCGATCCTAAGGAGACCCCCATGTCCGGTTCAGAAATTCAGAAAACACGTATCATCAACGAGCTACGTGGCTTTATTCGTAAGCTGCTGCAAGATCCAAAGATCCTTGAGCAATCACTGGCGATTGCCAGAGAACAACTGACCGAAGGCAATAGCCCTGCGGTGATGGCGCGGATTGCCAACGAAATTTCCGATACCACCAGCGTGCATATACCGGAAGATCCGGCTGAACACTCTGAGGCTGATAAGCTCTTTTTAGAACTGCTGCGTGAAGTCGTTCAAGAAGAGCAAGCGCTTTATTAATCGTTGCTAGGACGTAACGGTATCGGCGAAGCGTTTAGCGACTTCGCCGTCTTTTTTACTATCGCCTGACCGGCACCCTTATTCACTCGGAATTAACCTTCACCATGTCTACTACCGCCACGCGCAACATTTTGGTGACTAGCGCGCTCCCTTACGCCAACGGAGCCATTCACCTCGGTCACTTACTTGAGTATATCCAGACTGATATCTGGGTACGTTTCCAGAAAAGCCGTGGCCAGCAGTGCTACTACGTATGTGCCGATGACGCCCATGGCACCGCCATTATGCTGCGTGCCGAGCAGGAAGGTATTACCTCTGAAGCCCTGATTGAGCGGGTTTCCAACGATCACCAAACAGACTTTGCCCGTTTTGGCGTTGGGTTCGACAATTACCACTCGACCCACTCCGCTGAAAACCGCCACTTCAGCGAAATGATTTATAAGCGCTTACGGGATAAAGGCCATATTGCCACCCGTGATATCGAGCAGATGTTTGACCCCCAGAAAGGCCTGTTTCTGGCTGACCGTTTTATTAAAGGCACCTGCCCTAAATGTGGCGCTGAAGACCAGTATGGCGATAACTGCGAAAAGTGCGGCGCTACCTATACTCCCGCCGACTTGATCAACCCCGTTTCAGCCATTTCAGGCGCAACGCCCGAAGTACGTACATCGACCCACTACTTCTTTAAACTGCCTGACTTTGCCGACTTCCTGCAGGGCTGGATTGACGACGGCCATGTGCAGCCGCAAATCCGCAATAAGCTGATGGAGTGGTTTGAGTCTGGCTTTAACGAGTGGGATATTTCCCGGGATGCGCCCTACTTCGGCTTCGAAATTCCCGATGCCCCGGGCAAATACTTTTATGTCTGGCTGGATGCGCCAATTGGCTATTTGGCCAGCTTCAAGAACTTGTGTGACCGCGAAGGTATCGACTTCGACAGCTACTGGAACAAAGGCTCTGATGCCGAGGTATATCACTTTATCGGCAAAGATATCGTCTACTTCCACGCGCTCTTCTGGCCCGCCATGCTGCATGGCGCGGATCTGCGCACCCCCACCGCCGTCAACTGCCACGGTTTCCTGACGGTAGACGGCGCCAAGATGTCGAAATCCCGCGGCACCTTTATTAAAGCCGCCACCTACGCCGACCATCTCAACCCGGAATACCTGCGCTACTACTTTGCCGCCAAGCTTACTTCCAAAGTTGATGACCTGGATCTGAATTTGGACGATTTTGCCGCGCGGGTAAATTCAGATTTAGTCGGCAAGGTGGTCAACATTGCCAGCCGCTGCGCCGGTTTTGTTAAAAAGCTCGGCAGTGGCAGCCTCTCAAGCCACTGCGCTGAGCCACAGATGGTCGCCCGCTTTATTGCCGCCGGTGATGATATTGCCGAAGACTTTGAAGCCCGGGAATTTAGCCGGGCTATGCGCAAAATTATGGAACTGGCGGATGAAGCCAACACCTATATTGCTGATAAAGAACCCTGGGCGCTGGCCAAGCAGGATGGCCGTGACACAGAGGTGCTTGAGATATGCTCGGTAGGCATTAATCTGTTCCGCCAGTTGATGGTTTATTTGGCTCCTGTGGTACCCGCCATGGCTGAAGAGGCCCGTGTTTTTCTTAACGTTGAGTCGCTGGACTGGCACACTCGTCAAAGCGTACTCACTGATCACCCAATCAATAAATTCAAACCGCTGATGACACGCGTTGAACGCGATAAAATCGATGCCATGATTGAAGCGTCGAAGGAAGATCTCGTGGAAGAGCAAAAATTGAAAGAAGCGCCCAAAGGCCCGTTGGCGGAAGAGCCTATCGCTGAGGAAATCGACTTTGCCGCCTTTGCCAAAGTCGACCTGCGCATTGCGCGTATTGCCAAAGCCGAATACGTAGAAGGCGCCGACAAACTGCTGCAATTGACCCTCGACCTGGGTGGCGAAACCCGCAACGTCTTCTCCGGCATTCGCTCCGCCTACGCCCCGGAAGCCCTGGAAGGCCGCTTAACGGTCATGGTCGCTAATTTGGCACCGCGCAAAATGCGCTTTGGCGTATCGGAAGGCATGGTGTTAGCCTCTGCCAATGAAGACGGCATCTACCTGCTCTCTCCCGATGCGGGCGCCGAACCGGGACAGCGAGTAACGTAATACTCCAATTATGTGATTATGGGGGCAGAGGCTAACCGTCTTTGCCCCCTTATTTTTGCAGTTATCACATACCATTATCGCTTTGTTCAGGTTCGCTCTATGGTTCAACGCTTCTCTCGATCTTTGCGCTTTCGCTTCCTTGCAGCTCTCAGTGGGGTTTTACTCCTCGCGCTTATCTCCTTGGTAATATTGAGTAAATGGGTAATATTTCCGGCCCTACACAAGGAAGAACGTGCGGTAGTGACAAAAGAGTTAGAGAAAATAGAGGCTGGACTAAATGTTAGCCACGAAACTTTACTGGCCCAAGCGCGAGACTGGGCAATTTGGGACGACACCTACGAGTTTGTTCAGGGTAACTACCCGGGTTACCCCGATACCAACTTTAGCCAACAGATGTTTGAAGAGATGCATTACCAACTCATGGCCTTTTTCAACGCAGAGGGCGAGGTACACTTTTTAGCTGGCATCAATCCGGCTAATGGCCAGTACCACACCTGCCGTAGCGTAGAGAGAGAATGCCGATGGATGGCTGGCTTGGTGCATACTATGCAAGCCTCAATTAAAGAAGATCCTCTGCAAAGAAAAAGTGCCCTGTATGCAGGCTCCCCGCCATTAATCGTGGCCTCCAATCCCATTTTCCGTACTGACGAAAGTGGGCCGCCTCAAGGCTGGCTGTTTAAAGTACGCCCTATGGACGCTGATTGGCTTAGCACAATAGAGCGCTATACGGGGCTTCCAACGATGCTTTCCGTGGTTAATGACAAGGAAGATAACGATATTGCCATTAACATTACGGGCAATACGATTTTCGCGCAGCGCTTTTTAACTACCTACCCATCCAATGAACAAATAGCACTAGGTACTCAGCTTAAACGCACCAGCTATCTTGCAAGCTTAGAAACGTTTCGCTACGTGCTGCTGTGGACAGCATGCTTAATGCTGTTGGTCATCGGCCTTGTACTGCTTCTGTTAGAGCGCATTATTCTTAAGCCGCTCAAAATCCTAACCAGTTTCACCCAGCAAATCAGCGGCGATATTGATGAGTCGAGCAGTTTATTGAAACGTGGTGATGAAATAGGAATACTTGCCCGCGCTTTTCAAAAGCAATTTAAGCGCCAGCAACAACTCAATGCCGAACTAATCCAGCTTTCTACCCATGACCCCTTGACTGGCTTGCCCAATCGCCGTCTATTCGATCAGCGCCTACAAGAGGTGGTCAATAATGCCCTGACCACTGGGCAGCCCCTCTCGGTCATGATGATTGATATTGACCATTTCAAGCTGTTTAACGATCATTATGGGCATCCTGAAGGGGATATTTGTTTGCGACGGGTCGCGCAAACGATGCATGAGGTCGCCACCGCCCATGGCTTTTTTATAGCGCGCACAGGCGGCGAAGAGTTCAGCGCCATGCTGCCCGCCACTTCTGCCACCCAGGCGATGGAGAAAAGCCAAGCGCTTAGTCATGCCGTAGACCAATTAAGGCATCCCCATCAGGTGTCGCCTGTGGCTCCATATGTCACCGTTAGCATTGGCATTAGCCAGTTAGATATAGAAGGCGCCATGACGCCCAGTGGATTAATGACGGCCGCCGACCAAGCGCTCTACGCAGCCAAAGCAGACGGGCGGCATAGTGCCAAGGTGTATACGCCTTCGCTGGCCAACACCGCCTTTTCTTCGCACAATACGCTGCCATGAGTGAGTTATTTATCATTTTGATCAGCACTGCCCTGGTCAACAATTTCGTACTGGTTCAGTTCTTGGGCCTATGCCCGTTTATGGGCGTCTCTAATAAACTGGAGTCGGCCATGGGCATGTCCCTGGCCACTACCTTTGTGCTGACTCTGGCATCGGCCGCTAGCTTCGTGGTTTATCACGGCCTGCTTGTGCCGCTGGATGTAACCTACCTGCGTACTATTAGTTTTATCGTGGTGATCGCCGCCGTGGTGCAGTTTACCGAAATCATGGTGCGCCAACTGAGTCCGCTGCTGCACCAGGTGCTGGGCATTTTCCTGCCGCTGATCACCACCAACTGCGCGGTATTGGGTGTAGCCCTGCTGTCGTTAAACCGTGAATTAAGCTTTTTCCACACCACCCTTTATGGATTGGGCGCAGCACTGGGCTTCTCGCTTATTTTGGTGCTGTTTGCCGCGATGCGCGAACGTTTAGCGGGGGCGGATATTCCCAAACCCTTCCAAGGCGCCGCGATTGCTATGGTCACCGCCAGCCTTATGTCGTTAGCATTTTTAGGGTTTTCAGGGTTGGTGCAGGGATGAAGGCAGCGCGCAATGAATAGCACCATTGATATCATTGGAATCCTCAGCGCCGTCGCGGTATTAACCGGCTTGGGTATCGGTTTTGGCGCTCTGCTGGGCTTGGTGAGCGAGCGCTTTAAGCGCGAAGATAACCCGCTAGTTGAGCAAATTGATGCGCTACTGCCGCAAACCCAGTGCGGCCAGTGCGGCTACCCAGGCTGCCGCCCTTACGCTGAAGCCATTAACCAGGGTGATGCGCTGAATAAATGCCCTCCGGGTGGCGAAGCGACGATTCACGCCCTTGCCGATCTTCTCGGGCGCGACCCTGAGCCCCTGGATGGCGAAGCGCAAAGCGAAGCCAAGGTGGCATTTATTCGCGAAGCGGAGTGCATTGGCTGCACCAAGTGCATCCAGGCCTGCCCGGTCGACGCGATTATCGGCGCGGCTAAATTAATGCATACCGTGATTGAAGACGAGTGCACCGGCTGCGATCTCTGCCTTGACCCCTGCCCCGTGGACTGTATCGATATGCTGCCACGCTCAGCCCCGCTCACCCAGTGGCAGCCGGTAGTGGCGCACTCATCAAACATGATTGCCAGCGACCGCCAACCCGCTTCAGGGGTGTCTTGATGTCGAACGCCTTTGACTTCCCGGGAGGGATTTACCCCCCCGAACGCAAACAGCGTTCAAACCAATCCGCGCTGATTGAAGCGCCACTGCCCTGCCGGGTCACTCTCCCCCTACAGCAGCACAGCGGTCAGCCAGCGACGCCCTGTGTGGCGCAAGGAAATGCGGTAAAAGTGGGCAGCGTGATTGCCAAACGTGAAGGTATGGTCTCTAGCGCCCTGCACGCCAGTATTAGCGGTACAGTGAGCGAGGTTAGCACTACCCAAATCAGCATTGACGGTAATGGGCAAGATGAGTGGCTTCGACTGCCACCATTGGTGTGGCAAAATGTCGAACCCCACGCGCTGCTTGAGCGTTTAAACGAGAGCGGCATCGTCGGCTTAGGTGGCGCCGGGTTTCCCACCCATATTAAAGCGCGGGTGGTCGAACAACATACGATTCACACCCTGGTGATTAACGCCGCCGAGTGCGAGCCCTATATCACCGCCGATGACCTAACCCTGCGCCACCACGCTAAAGAAGTGCTCGAAGGTGCGCAGATAATTGCCAAACTGTGTGGCGCACAGCACATCGTTATAGGCATTGAGGATAACAAACCCGAGGCCATTGGCACGCTGAAGCAAGCCCTAACCAACAGTCAGCCAGTCCCCGTCGTGTTGAACGTAATCGCCACCCGCTACCCTAGCGGCGGCGAACGACAGCTGATTAAAAAACTGCTAGACCTCAACGTACCCAGCGACGGACTGCCTGCTGATGTTGGCGTACTGTGTCACAACCCAGGCACGCTACTGGCGATACTATACGCAGTGCGCGATGGTCAGCCGCTGGTTTCCAGGGTGGTCACGCTGACTGGAGAGGCCATCACCCAGCCCGGCAATCGCTGGGTGCGTCTGGGCACATCGGTTAGAGAGCTGCTGGAGCAGGCAGGGTTAAATACCCCAGAGTTACACCAAGTGATTCAAGGTGGCCCCATGATGGGCGCGCCACTGCTAACGCTCGATACGCCGGTCACTAAGCTTACCAACTGCTTAATCGCGGCCACGCTTGAAGAGTTACCGCCGCCCCCAGCAGAATCGCCCTGTATTCGCTGCGGTGAGTGCGAAAGCGTTTGCCCGGTAGCACTGCTGCCGCAACAGCTGCACTGGTACGCCCGCGCTCAGGATGATGCCAAGCTTGAGCGCTACCACCTATTTGATTGCATTGAGTGCGGTGCCTGCAGCTACGTCTGCCCCAGCCATATTCCGCTCGTGGTGGATTACCGGGAAGCTAAAAGCCGGTTACGCCTGCAGCGAATTGAGACAGCAAAAGCGGAGCACGCCAAGCACCGTTTTGAGTTTCGCCAAGCGCGGCTTGCTCGGGAGGAGGCTGAGAAACAGGCACGCAAGCAAGCCCGCCAGGCGCAACAGCGGCGCCCTTCTAACACTGCCGCAACCAACAGCGAAAAGGTCGACTTACGCGGTCTGCGCATCGCCCATGCCGCCGCCAAAGCATCGGTCAAAAAGGCTGAAAAAACCCTGGCGCGCGTCGCTCAGGAAGATCCTAAACAATCCCTGGATGACTTAGAAATGCAGCTTGCCACCGCCCAGGAGAACTTGAAAGCAGCCGAGTTGCAGCTTGCCCAGGCGCGCGAACAGCAGTCTAGCGAGGAGTCGCCATGAGCATGATGCACGCCTCAGGCGTTAAAGATGCCATGACGGCAACCGCGGTGCCACCAACGGCAAGCTTAATGCGCTGGGTAATTGCAGCAACCCTGCCAGGCATCGCCACCATGAGCTACTTCTTTGGCCTTGGAGTTATCAGCAATGTACTGTTAGCCGCCGCTTTTGGTGTTGCGCTTGAAGCCGCCGTGCTACGGCTACGCAAGCGCCCCATTCGTGTGACGCTGAATGACTCAAGTACCCTGCTTACCGGCGTTTTGCTGGGCACGTCACTGCCACCCGCTAGCCCCTGGTGGCTTGTCGGCGTGGGTATGATCGCGGCAATTGTAGTCGCCAAGCAGCTATACGGCGGCTTGGGGCATAACCCGTTTAACCCCGCCATGGTGGGCTATGCGCTGCTATTGGTGTCGTTTCCTACCTACATGACGCTATGGGCACCGCCCCAGGAAATGCTACCTAATGATTTATGGGCGCAAATCACCGGAACTCTACCGACCGCCCAACTAGATAGTTTGAGCGGCGCAACACCGCTAGATGCTTTTAAGCACAAAGGGGACGCCGTGCTTGCCAGCGAGTTTTGGGCGGCTAACCCACTGCCGAATGGAACCCTAACTGCCTGGCGATGGGTAGCACTTGCTTGGCTAGTAGGTGGTGTGGTGTTGTTAGCGAAGCGGATTATTAGTTGGCATATTCCGATCGCGATGCTTGGCAGCCTAGTACTACTGGCCACGCTGTTTTATCTCAGCGACCCCAGCCACTTTGCTTCACCGCTGTTTCACCTGCTCACCGGGGCAACGCTATTCGGGGCGTTCTTTATTGCCACCGACCCGGTCTCCGCTGCCACCAGCCAACGCGGCAAACTTATTTATGGCGCGGGGATCGGCGCGCTGGTTATCATTATTCGCACCTTTGGCGGCTACCCCGATGCTGTGGCGTTTGCGGTCTTACTGATGAACCTGTGCGTACCATTACTGGATATATATAGCGTGCCGCGGCCCACTGGCCAGCAAAAAGCTTCACCGGGTAAGCCAGGAGAACAGCCATGACGCTGCTCCAGGCCATGCGGCGTGGCGCCTTCGCGCTGGGCACCTTTGCACTGATTACCGCCGGCAGTGTCGCGCTTACCCGCGCGCTAACCGCCGAACGTATAGAGACACATCACTTGGCTTACCAACACCGCCAGTTGCAGGAAGTACTGCCCCAAGCGCTGGCGAATACCCCCGTCACCCAGGTACTGGAGAGCACCTTTACCCTTCCCAACCCACAAGCGCTTGGGCTTGCAAGCGATAGCCAAGGTTGGTGGGTAAGCAATCAGGGTAGCAGCGCTGTGATCTTACCGGTGGTAACCCGCCAGGGATATAACGGCGAAATCCGCCTACTGATTGGCATTGATGAGCAGCAGCGTATCAGCGGCGTGCGCGTTACCCAGCACCAGGAAACGCCTGGGCTAGGCGATGACATTGAGCGCAGCCGCAGCGACTGGATCACCGGGTTTAATGGTTTAAGGTTAGATAGCTTGCCACCAGAAGGCTGGGCGGTAGCTAAAGATGGCGGTCACTTTGATGCGTTCACCGGTGCAACGATTACGCCCCGCGCCGTGGTCAACGCTGTCCATAAAGCGCTTCAGTACGCCGCCGATACACCGCTACCGATGTCATTTGAGGAGCCCACCTTATGAGCCAGTGGCGCGAACTAGCCCAAAGCGGCCTTTGGTCGAATAACCCCGCGCTGGTGCAACTGCTGGGACTTTGCCCGCTGCTAGCCGTGAGTGGAAATGTCGTCAATGCGCTGGGGCTGGCGCTGGCCACGCTACTGGTAATGGTAGGCGCCAGCACGGCGATTTCGCTGATTCGTCACCAGGTGCCCAGCGCGGTGCGCTTGCCCGCTTTCGTAATGGTGATTGCAGCTTTTGTTACCTGCGCTGAACTGCTCATGGCCGCCTACGCCTACCCGCTCTATCAGGTATTGGGGATTTTTATTCCGCTGATCGTGACCAACTGCGCCATTCTTGGCCGAGCCGATGCATTTGCTTCCCGCCAGCCGGTGCTTCCAGCGGCCATTGATGGCTTTATGATGGGGTTGGGTTTTGCTGCGGTACTGGTGTTACTTGGCGCTCTGCGCGAGTTGCTGGGACAAGGCACGCTGTTTAGCGATATGGCGCTACTGTTTGGGCCGCAAGCGGCCAGTTGGCAGCTGACGATTGCCGACGACTACCAGTTCCTGTTTTTCGTGCTGCCGCCCGGCGCGTTCTTTGTGGCGGGCCTGTTAATCGCGCTGAAAAACGTTATCGATCAAAGCAATGCTGCCCGTGCCAAGCCAGTCGCGGCAGCCCCCCGAACTGAGCGCCGCGTACGGGTTACCGGCACGATTAAATAGTTGGCAAGATGCCGAAAGTACACATGTAAGCAACTGCTTGTATTTATAACGCGTATTTATTAAGAGACCCGCCATGAATGCCCAAAAGCGTCATGAAATCTTTGCTCGCCTTCAGGCAGAGAACCCGCACCCCACCACCGAGCTTAACTGGAACACGCCCTTTGAGCTGCTGGCTGCCGTACTGCTTTCTGCTCAAGCCACCGATGTAGGCGTCAATAAAGCCACGGCGCGGCTCTACCCGGTCGCTAACACGCCCCAAGCGATTATTGATTTAGGTATCGATGAGCTTAAAGCGCATATCAAAACCATCGGCTTGTACAACACCAAAGCAGAAAACCTGATGAAAACCTGCCACATCCTCGTTAATCAGCACGGTGGCGAAGTGCCCAACACCCGCCAAGCGTTGGAAGCCTTACCCGGCGTAGGCCGTAAAACTGCCAATGTGATTCTCAACACGGCATTCGGTCAGCCCACCATGGCGGTGGATACGCATATTTTCCGGGTATCCAATCGCACCGGCATCGCTAAAGGCAAAGATGTCGTTGAGGTGGAGCAAAAACTGCTGCGCCATGTGCCAAAAGGGTTTCTGCACGATGCTCACCACTGGCTAATTCTGCACGGCCGCTACACCTGTATCGCGCGCAAACCCCGCTGTGGTAGCTGCATTATCGAGGATCTGTGCGACTACAAAGACAAAACCGAACCGGCTTAACGGCTAGCAGCCTGTCGGGCTTGAACGATCGTCGCGAGAAGCACGGATTTTGAGCCAAATTTATCGATCGATTGAGGCGAATAGCGCGCTATTTAACGAAATCGATCGAATAAAGTTGGCCAAAATACCGGGATTCGCAGTAGATCAGTGTTAAGTCCGACAGGCTGCTAGGCCATCAAGTCGAACTCATCAGCAACTGGCGGTAAGCCTCACGCCAAGCGGGCCACTCCCAAGCAGTAGTATCAAGTAGTTCAGGGCGAGTCGCTGGATCGTTAAGCCAAGCACTGAGCCGGTCGTAAAGCCCTTCCCGGGTACCGTCATAGCGATAGGCAGGCGGATAAAGCGCCGGGAAGCAGAGCCTATCAGGCACCAGCGGCAACGCCCCGCGCTGGGCCGCCTCCATGATCGCCAACCCCTGAAATTCATGCCAAGTGGTCGAAACCACAATATCCGCGCTATCCAACAACTCACGGTAGGCCTCCTCCGGCTGTGGCTCCCAAGCCACAATATGCTTGGCTAAGCGCTGCTCGGCCTCGGCAAAAATAGCGGGGACTTGGCGGAAACGCTGACCAAGCACCGCCAGTTCAAACGCTACACCGGCTTCGCTTAACGCAAACAACACGGTGAAGAAGTCGTCGGGATTTTTGTCATACTCCCAGCGGTGATTCCAGATAATTCGCTGTGGCACCATTTTTTGAAAAACCGTTTGCTGGCAAGGTGCTAAGTTTTTAGATGCTAAGTTTTCAAGCTCTACGTTTTCAGGTGCTAAGTTTTCAGGGGCTAAGTTTTCAGGGGCTGTGCTATCAGGAATGGGCACCGGCAATACCATAGCCCGCTCGCGTATCGCTTCTAATGGCTTAGCTGCCGGAAGGTTTTCCGGCATTTTTTTCAAAAAAGCTCGCGCGCCATCAATAAAGGAGTCACGGTTATAGGCGCTGTTAAACACCACGCTATCCGCCGCCAGCGCCGTATAGAGATTGACCATTTTGGCCTCTACTTGTGGCATTTGATCGCTCGACTCAGGATAGGCGAACTGGTTTTCATGAAAGTAGACAACCTTTTTTGCTCGACCCAGATGCGGGAACAGCCCTACCAGCGTTGCCAGATCAACCATCGAAGTGGCTAGCACTACATCAAACGACTGGCTGAGAGTATCGTGCTCTTTGAGCATCCAGCTCAGCGGATTGCCACGAATACGCCAAGCAAAATGTCGTGGCGGCAGGCTCAACTGCGTCCACGACACCTCCTCAAGCTGCGCCATTAAACTTTGTGCCCAGTAGCGATGACTCACCGCCTCGTAGGCAGATAACAGGAGAACGCGCATTTACAGCCCTAACAGCCAGATCAGTGGAACGCCATAACATGTTAAGCAATGGCACAGAGGCAAGCAGTGTAACAAAGCGCGCTTACTAGCTCTTATGCAATAGCTCCCTGAACTTGCATGCATTCGGCCAAGGTCGTCTTGGCTGACCTGTTAGATCTATCTAGACTGCATCCATGCAGCTTTAAAACAAATAAACGTTAAAACAAATAAAAGCAGGAGAGCTCCATGGCTAAAGTGCTCGTCGTCGATGACGAACCCAACATTGTTTTATCGCTAGAATTCCTGATGGAGCAAGCAGGGTTTGAGGTCGTCACTGCCGAAGATGGTGAACAGGCCCTGGCAAGAGTGAATGATAGCCAGCCTGATCTACTGCTACTTGATATTAGCTTGCCGGGGATTAGCGGTTTTGACGTTTTAGAGCGACTGCGGAGCGAAGCGGCTACCGCCCAGCTCCCCATTATTATGTTGACCGCTCACGGGCGTGACGTTGAGCGGGAAAAAGGCATGGCGCTGGGCGCCGATGATTACATCACCAAGCCCTTCTCTACTCAGTCGTTGGTCGAAAAAGTCAAAGCGCTACTGATTGAGGAGCAGCCATGACCCGAGGCGGGCTGCCCAAGCGTCAGCGCCTGATTGGCCTCTGGTTGCTACTTAGCGGCATCAGCCTGCTGGGTGGAGCCATTTTCGCCGCTTGGCTGGATGCCAAGCTTGCTCCCACAGGCGTAACACGCATCGCTCTCTGGCTAGGCAGTTTCTCCGGTGGCGCGACGATTTTTTTAGTCGGTTTTCTGCTTGAGCGCATGCTGTTTACCCCGCTGCGCCATTTACAGGTGCAGCTGGCACGCCTGGTCGCCAACCCGGACGCCCGAGACGAGCACCCACCCGAAGGTTGGCTAAAAGGGCTGGGGCCCGACCTACGTCGAGTACGCGAAAGTTGGCGATCAGATCGCAGTCGCCTTGCCACCGCTCACGCTGACGGCGCCCGCAGCGCTGCACGTATTCGTCAGGAGCTGGAAACGCTGCTGCAAGTGCTCGAAACACCGCTGCTACTGTGTGATCACCACCGCCGGCTCATGCTGTTCAATCAGGCAGCCGAGGACTTCTTTGAGGGTAATACCGGGTTAGGGCTGGGTAAACGCCTGGAGGCGCTGCTGCCGGTAGTGAGCTTACAGCAAATGCTCGGCCAACTACCTAATGACGGCTCCCCGCGGGAGTTACTCGCTCCCTGTGATGACCGCTGGCTCAAAGTCATTTTACGCCGCGTACCGGGTAGCGATGGCGAAACACTGCTGACCTTTAGTGACGCCACCGCCTCATGGTCGAGTGAGATGGGCGTTAGAGCAGAACTGGCGGCCATGTTGACACCGCTTCGCCAGCATACCGCCAGCCTGACCAGTGCTGCTGATGCGCTGATACAGCTGCGCGATCAAAATGACGCCAGTACATCGTCTTTACGCCAGCGTTTTGAGCGGGTAATCCACGAGGAAGGCGTTACGCTTGGCGACAACGTGGCTAAAATCGGCCAGCTACTCGACGACATGCAACACCAGGGCGAGCGCTTGACGCCCATGTGGTCAAACGATTTCTGGCAAGCGTTGGATGAGCGTCTTGATCCGGAGCACCGCCTAATCACCCCGGTGGGCATGCCAGCCTGGTTTAAAGGCGACGCTCCGGCACTCATTGCGCTCTTCGACTCTTTAGTCAAACACCTCAATACCCATCTGCCTGACAGTGGCTTTGAGGGTGAGATATGTCTGGGCAATAAGCGCGTCTATCTCGACCTTATTTGGCGCGGCAAAGCAATCCCTGAACACGAACTGGCGGAGTGGCGCCAGCAGCCGCTAAACTCCCTGCCATTGACGCCAAGCGTCGCGGATGTGCTGCGCCAACACGCCAGCGACATCTGGAGCCTTGCCGACGATGACGGCGTTCATTCACGCCTGCGACTCCCCCTGCCCGCCATGGAGCGCGTCGGCGCCCCACGAGAAACCGCCCCGCCGCGCCCTGAATTCCATGACTTTGGCATTGCCGACCTGCCTCCACCAGATGAAGCGCTGGCCAGCCGAACACTGCGCAGCCTGGAAATAGTCGCCTTTGATACGGAAACCACCGGGCTTGAGCTACGCCGAGGCGACACCGTCATCAGTCTTGGCGCCTGCCGCGTGGTCAACGCCCGTTTATTGGCAAGCGAGGTCTTCGATCAAAAAGTTGATCCGCAGCGGCCGATCCCACCGGCTAGCACCGCGATTCACGGCCTTACCGATGCCGATGTGGTCGGTGCGCCGCCGCTGGATATTGTGCTTACCCGCTTTCGTGATTATGTCGGTGAAGCCGTCTTGCTGGCCCATAATGCCGCCTTTGATCTACTTGCCATTAGCCACAAAGGGGTCGTTTTTGATATCCCTGTGATCGACACCCTGCTGATTTCACGGGCACTGGACGAAGCACTCGATGGACATGACCTGGATAGCCTTGCCCAGCGCTATGATCTGGCTTTTCCACCGGGCACCCGCCACACTGCATTAGGCGATGCCCGTGTTACCGCCGAGCTATGGCTAGCTCTGCTGCCACGCCTAGAAGCCCGCGGCGTCGATACCCTCGAGCAGTTGTTAGCGCTGCAAGCCAACGCCTTCGACCGACAGGATGCCAGTGCCTAATGAAACCGTTCGGTGTTAAATCACGCCAAACAGAGCGCCTATTGGCTCTGGTGGCGATTGCCCTGCTACTGTTCTGCCCGCCGCTGATTATCGTGGTGGACCGCCTTCCCGCGTTTAGCGTGGGCTGGCTACCGCTCTATCTATTTATCGCCTGGGCTGGGGTGATCGGCTTAACCGCCTGGCTGATGGAACAGCGTGCAGGCCGCTAACCATGCGTAGTGAGGCGATTATCCTCGGCACCGCTTTTGGCTACTTGGCGCTGCTGTTTGTGGTCGCCGCCTGGGGCGACCGGCGGGCAGAGCAGGGTCGTTCCATCATTGGCTCGCCAACGGTCTATGCCCTTTCTATTGCTGTTTACTGCACGGCCTGGACGTTCTACGGCAGCGTAGGGCGCGCCACTGAGTATGGC
Organism: Vreelandella titanicae; assembly: GCF_014697095.1. Lineage (NCBI taxonomy): Bacteria > Pseudomonadati > Pseudomonadota > Gammaproteobacteria > Oceanospirillales > Halomonadaceae > Vreelandella > Vreelandella titanicae. The sequence continues at coordinate 3,852,182 of NZ_CP059082.1, forward strand.
CCCAGTTTTATGCTCATCTATCTGGGGCCGACGCTGGCGATGCTGTTGGCCCCTTTTGTTATACGCAAGATGGTGCGCATTGCAGCGCGGCAACGGATCACCTCAATTGCCGACTTTATCAGTGCCCGCTACGGCAAAAGCACCAGTTTAGGCGCACTGGTTGCCCTAATGGCGCTGATTAGCATCACCCCCTATATTGCCCTGCAGTTAAAAGCCATCACTGTTAGCCATGCGGTACTGATCAATTATCCCCGCGCGGCCGACACTACGTTGGTGGATGAACACTTCTGGATGGATAAGTCCCTCTGGGTCGCCCTGGTGTTAGCGGTGTTTATTATTCTGTTTGGCACACGCCACCTGGATGCCAGCGAGCGCCATGAAGGCATGGTGGCAGCGATCGCCGTGGAATCTATCGTTAAGCTGGTAGCCTTTATGGCCGTTGGCGTGTTCGTGGTGTTTGTGATGTTTGAAGGCCCCGCCGCGCTGTTTGCCCAGGTAGCGGCCACGCCGGCCCTTGTCGATAGCATGCGGTTGAATAGTGTTCCTGGTGGGGTCACCGGCTGGGTGGGCATGCTGGTGCTGGCCTTTTTGGCCTTCTTAACTCTGCCTCGCCAATTCCAGGTATTGGTGGTGGAGAATGTCGATGAGCAGCACTTAGCCAGAGCAAGCTGGCTATTCCCCCTCTACATGCTGCTGATTAATCTGTTCGTTATTCCCATTGCGCTGGCTGGCCTGCTGTTAGGCGTAAGCGCAGGTGATCCAGACAGCTTCGTACTCACGCTGCCGCTCTCAGCTGGTTTAGAAGGGCTGCCGCTACTGGTCTTTATTGGTGGTTTGTCTGCGGCGACAGGCATGGTGATTGTGGAGACAATCGCGCTTTCCACTATGGTTAGCAATCAGTTGGTGATGCCACTGCTGCTGCGCTCACGGCGCCTGCACCTGAGTACCAAAGGGGAGCTTGCCGGCTGGCTGTTGGGTATTCGGCGCATCGCTATCGTGCTGATTCTACTGCTTGGCTATCTCTACCACGCGTTGATTGGTGACTCCTATAGTTTAGTGACGATTGGGCTGGTCTCCTTTGCCGGGGCGGCTCAGTTCGCCCCATCGCTATTGATTGGCCTCTATTGGCGCGGCGCAACACGACAAGGCGCCACCGTTGGTTTAATCGCCGGGTTCTTGATCTGGTGCTATACCCTGCTAATACCCGGGTTTGCTCAATCCGGTTGGTTGGATACAGCACTGCTCACCGAGGGGCCATGGGGTATCGGTTGGCTAGTGCCCTACAGCTTATTCGGGCTCGAAAATTGGGATATTTATACCCATTCGCTGCTCTGGAGCATGTTGGCCAACGTGGGGCTATTGGTGGGGGTATCGCTGTTTACCCGCCCTACGCCCCTTGAGCAAACTCAGGCGGCACTATTCACCGAAGCGATGCACCCCAATTTGCAAACCACCTCACTATCTTCGTCACTATGGCGCGGGCAAACTACCCAGGGTGCACTCAAGGAACTACTCGTTCGCTATCTTGGCACCCCGACCACCCGCCGTGTATTTAGCCATAGCGGAGCCAAAAGCGCTTATGCAGCGGACGAGCCCGCCACCGCGGAGCTGATTACTCGCGCCGAACAGGCACTGGCGGGGGCGTTGGGTAGCTCCTCAGCGCGAGTATTGATCAACTCGGTGGTACGCGGCGAAGCACTGGATATTGAGTCGATTCTGAGCATTCTGGACACGACCTCACAAACTCTGGAGTACAACCGCCGCTTGGAGCAGAAGTCTCAGGAGCTGGTGCAAATTGGCGAAGAACTGCGTAGTGCCAATGTGCGCCTGCGTGAGCTGGATCGCTTGAAAGATGAGTTTGTCGCTATGGTCAGCCACGAGCTACGCACGCCGCTCACCTCGATTCGCGCCTTTGCCGAAATATTGCGCGATAGCAACCAACTGCCTGATGAAAAACGTCAGCATTTTCTTGGCGTGATCGTCCACGAGAGCCAGCGCCTGTCACGTTTAATTGAAGAAATTCTGGATCTTGCCCGTCTGGAGAGCGGCCGTTTAACGCTTAACCCCGTTCCTCTTGATCTTGCCGCCCTGACTCGGCATAGCATTGATGCTATTGCGCATCTGCATGAGGAGCGCGGCATAGTGCTAGACGTTAGCTTAGAAGCTGATCCTGCGATGGTGGTTGGCGATCATGATCGTTTAGAACAGGTGATTATTAACCTGCTTGATAACGCGGGTAAGTTTGCCGATCGGGAGCAGCCAAAAGTGCGCCTCACACTTTATCGTCATCGGCGTCATTTCCGTCTGAGTGTAGAGGATAACGGTGCGGGTATTAGCGAAGATGAGCGTGAGCGGGTATTTGAAAAATTCCATCAAATTCAGCAAGGCGATGATATTCCCCGTGGTCGGCCAAGGGGCAGTGGCTTAGGGCTACCGATTAGCCGGGGCATTATCGCCCACCTGGGGGGACGGCTTTGGGTCGAGGATGCTAAAATCTTAAGCGGTGCCTGCTTAACGCTAGAACTCCCCGCTGCGCCTCCAACATAAAGCGTTGATTTCTTATTGGTGACAACGGCTAGCCTTGCTCACTAAAACTAAGTTATTCTTTACTCCAGAGTTCTACTTTCGCCTAAAGAAGCATGTCGTGGATGAGCCGATGAAAAATGAGTGTCACCTTCCTCAAAAAGCGAACACAAATGAGTACACTATTGCGATCCAGCCAATAGTGGATGCTCAGCTACGTCATGTCGCCGATGAACTTCTTTATCGGGCTAATGAAACGAATCAGACTGCTAACGTTTTTGATAATGTCCAAGCCACCGCCAGAGCATGTGCTATTGCTGTCTATGAAATTGGCCTGGATAAACTTTGCGGCACACGCCAGCTGTTTATTAATGCTTCTGCAGACTGGCTCACCAATCCAGACCTGACTGGGCTACCTAGTCAACAAATAGTCATTGAGGTTCTCGAGGATACTTCGCCTACTAAAGAAGTTATTGATGCCTTGCACTACATTAAAAGCCAAGGGTATAAATTAGCGTTAGATGATTTTATCCTAGATGAACATAACCATGCATTTCTGCCCTTCTGCGACATCGTCAAATTTGACATATCCAACGACTTACCTAAAAACCTAATAAAAAAGCTACACAAAGAAGGGATTACGCTTCTGGCTGAACGAGTTGAGACACAGGAAGAGTTCAAGCAGTGTAAAGCGCTAGGTTTTACTCTTTTCCAGGGCTATTTTTATGAGCGCCCCAAAACCCAACTAACTCAAACAGCTCGTCTCTCAACGTCACGCGCCAATCAAATGCAGCTACTCTCCGCACTGTATAGTGACAATGTGCGTCTCTCTGAAATCAGTACGTTAGTGGCTAGGGATCCTTACTTACTGAGCGCAATATTCAAGCGCGCAAACTCCGCGGAGAAGGGCTCACGTCGTCCCACGACGAAACTGATTGATTGTTTACACATTATAGGGCTGAGGGAGCTACGTACCCTGGTTACCATTGTTATGCTCGCTAACAACAGCCCTGTGAGCAAGCTTAACCTTATCAAAGGGTTAACCCGGGCATTTGCATGTGAAATGATGGCCGACCAACGTAGACTCGATGAACAGGAAAGCTTTATCGCGGGTTTATTCTCGCTAATGCCTACCATCCTGGGGATTAGTGCCGAACTCATGAAGAATGAAATCAGGCTTGGGCGCTTTATTGAAGATGCTATCAATCAGCGTATAGGCTCATTAGGTAAGTTACTTAATGATGTGGAGGCCGCAGAAAGTCAATTTTCTCCTCTAGATTTTCCACCCGACGTCATGCTCCAAGCGGCTTCTAAAGCGCGCTCGCTTGTTTATACCGACGCTAGCTGATTTATTTTATACGCTGCTTTGAGCGCTAGCACTCAAACGTTTAATCTGCTGTAGATCAAACTTCAGCAGTAATCGCTCGTCTTCGCGCAGGCGCCGCAGGTCAACCCAGCCATCTGCAGCCTGACCGCGAGCTTTGTTATACCGCTGCTGATCCAATAGGCGCTGCTGCAGTCGCTCAAAAGCGGCTACAAGCAACGCCGATTCAGCCGACGTTAGCGCATCCGTTGCATGGCTTAGCGCGATCAATCGCTCGCGTGTGGGTATATCGCGCAGCCCGTACCGCAAGCAGAGTAAGCGTGCAGCGCTAATCAACGGCAACAAGCCTTGATGCTTAAGATTAAGGGCTTGTTCGTGAGGGGCATCCAGGCCCGGGCTTGAGGCAAGCCGCCCAAAGCGATCCAGCGCCACCGGCAACTCATCCAGTAGCGCCGCCATTTCATCCATAAACAGTGGCGCTTTGGGAAGTGTCGAAGCGATGCTCTCACCCAACTGCTTAGCAAGCGCCGGATTACCAGCGATCGGGGCAAAATCGAGTAAGATATTAGTCTGTTGTACGCGCTTTACCCGGCGGTCAGCGCTCCAAATGTCTAGCTGCGCGTGCCACTCACTCAGCCGTTTGCGCCACATCGGCCATCGCGCCATGACATGGCCATTGCAGAGCGGAATACCGGCCTCATCCAGGCGCTGGGTAAACCGCTCACCCAGCGCTTGAAAGTAGCCGTCGATCTCTACGTGGCGATGGTCAGGATAATCGTCAATAATCAGCGCATTATCCTGGTCGGGGCCTAGCAGGCTCTCAAAACGCGCCGCGGAGCCTAATAACAGTATGCAGTAGTCAACTGGCGGAGCGCCCCACCCCTGCGCCTGCATTTCGTCAAGGGATTGCGCTATCGCTTGGCGATACAGAGAAGCATTGTGGTCACTGATGATTTGGCTAATACGCCAAGCGGGCAGGTCGTAATGCACCAACGTTTCGACCAGCGGCAGTTGCCACGCATAGGCGTCAGCTAATGAGGTTTGCGGCGAGGGGAATGTCGAAGAGAGTTTCGAGAAGAGATGGTCTAACGGCGCATTAAGCGCCGAGGTATTAAGCGTTCCATCCTCATGGAACAGAGAGCGCCAGGGTGAGGCCTGGTGTACTAAGCGCATACGCCTCTCCTTACACTAACTATTATGACGGCGTTGTTGCTACTCGCTCTCGCCTGCCCTGCGCGGGTCTGGCGCGAACATCGCCTCCCCCACTTCATCAATATAGCGCTGCGCTTTGGTGACCATCATGGCATCACAGGCCTCTCGCCCTGGGAGCATATCGGAACGCTCAAAGCGGTGCTCAAGAGTTTCACCACTGGCGTCGGCCTTGCGAATCCAGCCACTGACGCGGTACTGACCGCTCTGATTGTCTGGCTGAGAGACAATCTCGTAACCTTTGTATTCCACCGGCTCAGCAGCTTTGGTGGTAGCACCTGGCTCAGCCTGACGATCACTACCGAAGAGACCGGAAAATAATTTCTTAAGCATAATGGCTCCTTTGCTTGCAGGGCGGCAAGGAGATGGCCACCCTGCAAGATATAAGCTGCTTTTATCAGCGCTTAATTAGCTCTGCTTACGACCCTTGCCTGCGGCAATGCGCAAACGCAGCGCGTTTAGCTTAATAAAGCCTTCGGCATCTTTCTGATTGTAAGCGCCAGCATCATCTTCAAAGGTAGCGATTGATTCATCAAACAGCGACTCATCGGACTTGCGGCCCACTACGGTAGCGCTGCCTTTGTAGAGTTTCATACGCACGACACCCGCTACATTCTTTTGGGTCTCGTCAATGGCCGCCTGCAGCATGCGACGCTCAGGGCTCCACCAGTAACCGTTGTAGATCACTTCAGCGTATTTCGGCATCAGCTGATCTTTCAGGTGAGCTTCTTCACGGTCTAGGGTTAGTGACTCAATGGCACGGTGAGCACGCAACATAATGGTGCCCCCTGGCGTTTCATAGCAGCCACGAGATTTCATGCCCACGTAGCGGTTTTCAACAATATCCAAACGGCCAATACCGTTGTCGCCACCCAGTTTGTTGAGCTTTTCGAGCACTTCATGGGCTTTCAACGGCTCGCCGTCGATGGCCACGATATCGCCCTTTTCAAACGTCAGCTCAACATAGGTGGGCTGGTCGGGCGCGGCTTCAGGAGAGACACTCCAGCGCCACATATCGTCTTCAGCTTCGGCCCAGGGATCTTCCAAAATGCCGCCCTCATAGGAGATGTGCAGCAGGTTGGCATCCATTGAGTAGGGCGATTTTTTCTTTTTATTAGAAAAATCGACCGGAATTTTATGCTCTTCGCAATACGCCATTAGCTTTTCGCGGGAAGTTAAATCCCACTCCCGCCAAGGGGCGATCACTTTTACGCCGGGCTTCAGGGCATAGCCGCCAAGTTCGAAACGCACCTGGTCGTTGCCTTTACCCGTAGCACCATGGGAAATAGCGTCAGCACCCGTTTCATTGGCAATTTCGATCAACCGCTTGGCAATCAGCGGACGAGCGATAGAGGTACCCAGCAGGTACTCGCCTTCATAGATAGTATTGGCGCGGAACATCGGGTAGACGTAGTCACGCACGAACTCTTCACGCAAGTCTTCGATGTAAATCTCTTTCACGCCAAGCGCTTGCGCTTTAGTTCGCGCCGGTTCGACTTCTTCGCCCTGACCGATGTCGGCAGTAAAGGTCACTACCTCGCAGTTGTAGGTTTCTTGCAACCACTTAACGATAACGGATGTGTCCAGGCCGCCTGAATATGCCAGCACAACCTTTTTGACATCGGACATTCTTTGCTCCTCGTTGACCATAAGATATTCATTAGTAAAAACTACACTTGCCACTAGCGCCTGGCGAATGTGATAGCTCGTATTTGATAGCTCGTTGGAGTAAACCGTTGAGACTGACGTTGAGTATAGCGTTCTCAATGCCCAGCGAATACCGTCAACGACGCCTGGGGGCTAAAGCTGCTAGAATCTCTCCATTCAAAGCGGTGGTTTGCCGCTGATGTTGACTGATGACTCGCTTTACTATTACTCGCTTTAAACCAAGGAGAGCTGCATGAGCGAGGCTATTGCCCGCGAATTAATGGCCCAACGTTTTCGCAGTTACCTGCCTGTGGTCGTTGATTTAGAAACCGGGGGATTTAATGCCCAAGGCGACGCTGTACTCGAGATAGCCGCCGTCACGCTGACCATGGATCCGGAGGGCAACCTGCTTCCTGATGCCACCTATGCCTACCACATTCAGCCCTTTGAGGGCGCGAATGTAGAGCAGTCTGCGCTCGATTTTACCGGTATCAACCTGGACGACCCTCTGCGTCGCCAGGTGGCGCTGAGCGAGTCTGAAGCGCTGGGCGAAATTTTCCGCCCGATTCGTAAATCGATCAAAGCCCACGACTGCACGCGCGCTATTTTAGTCGGCCATAATGCGGCGTTCGACCAGGGCTTCTTGAATGCGGCGGTCAATCGCTGCGGCATTAAGCGCAATCCTTTTCACCCGTTCTCAAGCTTTGATACCGCCACCCTTGCAGGCCTGGTCTATGGTCAAACGGTGCTTGCCCGGGCCTGTCGTGCCGCAGGCATCGAGTTTGACAACAAAGCCGCTCACTCCGCTCGTTATGACACCGAGCGCACTGCTGAACTGTTTTGCGCGATGGTTAATCGCTATAAAGACCTGGGTGGCTGGCAGCTTGCCCAGCGCGAGCAAGAGATGGACGGTGCGGATTAACACCTCGCCGTCAACAGCGTAGCCGCTAATGCAGAGAGCCAGGCTTTACGCTAAACTTCGCCCCATTACAGCAATCTGGTTTAGCACCGACCATGCCGGGTAGCGGGTATTTGGCGGTGATAAATATATCGATTAAAACTATCCGTTTTTAGGAGATGAGACGTTTCCATGGCCCAGCATAATGCCTTTTACGCCCAATCAGGTGGCGTCACCGCCGTGATCAACGCCAGCGCCTGCGGCGTTATCGAAGCCTGCCGTCAAGCCCCCGATCAAATTGGCAAGGTTTACGCCGGTCATAACGGCATTATCGGTGCCTTAACGGAAGACCTTATCGACGTTACCCAGGAGAGTGATGAGGCAATTGCAGCGCTGCGCCATACGCCGGGCGGCGCTTTTGGCTCCTGCCGCTATAAGCTCAAAGACATCGACACCCACCGTGCCCAGTACGAGCGCTTGATCGAAGTCTTCAAAGCCCACGATATTCGCTACTTTTTCTATAACGGCGGCGGCGATAGCGCCGACACCTGCTTAAAGGTCTCTCAACTTTCCGAGAAGCTGGGTTATCCGCTAACCGCTATCCACGTGCCTAAAACCGTCGATAACGACTTGCCGATTACCGATAACAGCCCGGGCTTTGGCAGCGTAGCCAAGTATATTGCCACCTCAACGCTGGAAGCATCGCTGGATATCGCCTCCATGTGCGCTACCTCCACCAAGGTATTTGTGCTCGAAGTGATGGGCCGCCACGCGGGCTGGATTGCCGCTGCAGGTGGTTTAGCCGGCGAAGCCGAAGGCGAGCCGCCGCATATGATTATCTTCCCGGAAATCCCCTTTAACCGTAAGGCCGCCATGGCGCGGGTTGAAGAGAGCGTTAAACAGTATGGCTACTGCGTTATTGTGGTCTCTGAAGGCGCTCGCTACGAAGATGGCACTTTCCTGGCCGATGCAGGTAACACCGATGCGTTCGGCCACCGCCAGCTTGGCGGCGTGGCACCAACACTGGCCGGTATGATCAAGCAGGATTTGGGCTACAAGTATCACTGGGCAGTGGCCGACTATCTGCAGCGCGCGGCGCGTCACCTGGCGTCTAAAACCGACGTTGAACAAGCCTATGCGGTGGGTCGCGAAGCGGTAACCTTGGCGCTGGCGGGTAAAAACGCCATGATGCCCGCCATTCGCCGCATCTCTCAAGCGCCCTACCAGTGGGATGTGATCTCTGCCCCGCTCTCCCAGGTGGCCAACCAAGAGAAGTTTATGCCCCGGGACTTTATCAGCGAAAACGGTTTTGCCATTACCCAGACCTGCCGGGACTACCTCTCACCGCTGATTCAGGGCGAGGACTTCCCACCGTTCGAGAATGGCCTACCCAAAGTCGCCAAACTGAAACTGGCCAAAGCAGAACGCAAGTTGCCCATTTTTACGCTGTAAACGGTTAACGGATCACCGGTCATTGCGAACTGAGATTGCTTCGTCGCTTCACTCCTCGCAATGACCTACCCTTATGTCATTGCGAACGCAGTGAAGCAATCTCGGGGTTGGCTGCTACAATACACTTAGATTCCCGCGTCGCTTCGCTCCTCGCAATGACATAATCTTATTTATCCACCTTTACTACTTGGAGTTAGCGTAGCAACCAGGAAAGCACTAACAGCAATAACAGAATTCCCGCCACACCCTGCCAGAAACGCCGCGGCTCCTGGCGGCTCTCTTCCCGATTGGGCAGCCGCCCGAGCGGCACCCTAAGCGCATGCAAAAACTCAGACATACGCCTAAACCGCAACGCCCTTTGTGGATCCAAGGCGCGGCGTAGTGCATCGTCTAATTCCTGGGAGATTTCAGGATTGGTTGTTCGCGCACTACGATAGGTCAACTCTTCGAGGTCGGTATGGCTGCGCAGCCTGTTGGGTGTCAGTGTGTAAGGTAACGCGCCGGTCAAAAGCCAGTAAGTAGTGGAGGCTAGCGAGTACTGATCACTACGCCGACCGATGCTGTCGCCCAAGGCATACTCAGGTGCGCTGTGTTCGTTAAAGCCAATCTGCCTGAGCAACTCACCTGAGTGGCGATGCCCTTCCCCATCACGCATATGGCAGGCACTAAAATCGGTGAGCACGAGCTTGCCATGTGGGTCGATCAAAATATTATCGGGATTGATCTGCTGATGAATAATGTCCCGATGATGCAGCGCTTGCACCGCTTTACCCAACTGATTGGCAATGTCCAGGCGCTGGGTCAAGCTGGCTTGAGGATGGCGCTCTGCCCACTGTCGCAGCGTCTCGCCTTCAATATGCTGCATCAGATAATAGAGGTAGCGTCGTGGCCGAGATGGCTCCATCACCTTAACCACAAAGGGCGAGTTAACCCGCTCCACTACCCACTGCTGGAGCAGAAAGTGCTCAAGATAGGCATTGCGCAACGAGAGCTCGGGGCTGGGCGCTTTCATGACCATTTCCCGTTCGCTATGCACATCACGGACACGGTACACCCGCGACTGCGCCGTTCGCGATAGCACGGCGAGAACCTCCAGGCCATCTAAACGCTCACCCGGCGCCAGCTCAGGGGGAATGGGTAGATCACCGTAGAGCTGCCCCGGGTGCTCGGCGACCTCATCGGGTAATTCATCGATACGTACCAGCTGAAAGCAGAACTGATCACCGCCATAGCCACGCTCCTGGGCGCGCTGCTTCGCCTCATCAGCTAGCCGCTCGCAGGCGGCATCCAGATCACTGGCATCCTGGCGAATCAAGCGCACATAGTCGGAAGGTAGCAGCGTGCCGCGCACGCCCTGGGTAGTAAACAGGAACAGATCGCCCTGCTTAAGCGCAATGTGGGTGTAATCGATATCGACACTGCCATCCAGACCCAGTGCCCGTGAAGGATAACGATAGCCGCCTAAATCAGTCACATGGTCGCGGCTTAGCTGTTCAAACTCGGCACCCCGTAAGCGAAAGACCAGCGTATCCCCCATATGGAACAGGTGGGCTTCACGGCCACGAAACACCATCGCCGACATGGATGAAACAAAACTCCCCTCTTTCACATGCTGGCTTTGGCTGTAGCACCAGCTATTAAGCGCGCGCAGTACGCGGGTGGCAGAGGTTTTTACGTCCCAGTGATCGGGGGTGGAGAAGTAATCGGCCAGGAAGCCGCGCACGCTGATATCACCGGCCTGTTTGGCCATGGTATTGCGTGAAATGGAGTCGCTGATCACCGCACAGCCACCTTTGGCGCGAAGCAGCGGCGCTTCAGGAAAGCGAACTGACATTGAGCTGCGATGCAGGCGCCGATCGGGCGCGACAAACGCTTGACCATAACTAATGAGCAACTGGGCGTGCGACAAGTCATCCTCCTAGGCTGCCGACTCGATCGAGGGACATCACTGCCAACCAACACTATTGATAAACTCTGGCTATGATACACGCAGCGGAACAGAAACGATGCCCACCAAACGTCTCTATCGTATTCGTCCAAATAGCAGGACATATGAATGATCACCCACGAGCAACCTATGTCGCATTGGTAATCGTGCAGTCATGTTCGTATAATTCTCCGCCATAAACGACTCTGACACGTTTGCCTAACCACGGCACGACTCTAGCCACAGCACTACCAAGGAATCAACGATGAACTTCGATAATATCCCTGCTGGAAAGGATCTCCCCAACGACGTTTACGTGGTGATCGAAATTCCAGCCAACCACGACCCGATCAAATATGAAATTGATAAGGACATGGGCGCACTCCTCGTTGACCGCTTTATGGCCACTCCCATGTTCTACCCCGCCAATTACGGCTTTATCCCGCATACCCTCGCCGACGATGGCGATGCGCTGGACGCCTTGGTGGTTACCCCGCACCCGGTTCAACCTGGCAGCATTATTCGCGCGCGCCCGGTAGGCATTCTGAACATGACCGACGAAGCTGGTGAAGATGCCAAGTTGATCTGCGTGCCCCATGCCAAGCTAAGCTCGCTTTACGACGATGTCCACGAAGTTACCGACCTACCCGAGCTACTGCGCCAGCAAATTGCTCACTTCTTCGAGAACTACAAAGATCTCGAAAAAGGCAAATGGGTAAAGGTTGAGTCATGGGAAGGTGCTGACGCTGCGCGCAAAGCAATTGAAAAATCCGTAATTGCTTACCAAAAAGCGTAATAGTAGCGTTTCGGCAATGTTCTTCACCGTCATGTGATAAAGCCGTCTCCGTGAACTGACCCAAGACTTGTCCTTCTGCGTAGCAATTTACTGCTGACAGCTTGAGCTCTTCATTGTATTTCGCCATAAAAACACCCCAATCGTTGGATTAATGTCCAACTTTTGGGGTGCAGTTCACTCTCGGGATCAGTTGCGGCCTCACCTGGCAGATTATCTATAGGCCTAAAACAGTGCCTGCCCTCTCAGAGTGCTCAAGGGCAAGCACCAATTAGGCTCGGTTGAGGCCCGGCCTAAGGCAAGCCCGTATGATCAGATTACTTCAAACACTGCACGTTCGTGAGAAAGCTCGCGGAATCCATGGACGCTATGATAACGACCTATACCACTAGTGTTGACCCCACCAAACGGTAGATGGCTCTCAGGCCAGTTTCTAGCCCATCCGTTAACTGATACGCCCCCGGACGAGGTATTGCGGAGTACGTCTTCAACAAACTCGTGCCGCTCTGAAAAAATGTTCATACCCAGTGGTTTGCCGCTTTTACGAATGAATGAGTAAACCTCTGAGACATCGCGATAAGTGACAATTGGAAGAACAGGTCCGAATATCTCCTCCTGCATGACCAATGCATCAAGCGGCGTATCAAGCAGTATGGTCGGCTCGATCGTCAGGTTTTCTGCATTGCAGTTTCCGCCAAAAGCCACCCGCGCACCACGTGCAACGGCGTCATCAATATACCCCTTGACGCGCAAGAAGTTGCGCGAATTGACCATGCGGGAATTGCGGTTCGCTATGAACGTTTCGCCATCATAAAAATTGTCTCGCCATTGGTTTTCAAGCGCCCTAACGAACTGATCGCGTAGCGCTTCGGGCAATGCGACATAGTCGACGCATAGACAGGTCTGTCCATTATTCGTCATACGCCCCATGCCGATTTCAGAAACGGCAGTGTCGAGGTTGGCACTGTCATCCAAAATAGCAGGACATTTGCCACCGAGTTCTAATGTCACCGAGGCCAAATGCTTAGCTGCCGCCGTCATGACAATCTTACCGACCGCTGGGCTGCCCGTAAGGAAAATGTGATCGAAAGGTCGGTCCAGCAGGATGTTGGCAACATCGACGCCGCCTTCAAACACCGCAACCTCGTGCTCGTCGAAGGTTTCACGAATGATCTTTGCGGCCACGGCGCTCGATGCGGGGGTGAGTTCATTTGGTTTGGCGATGATGCAGTTGCCTGCAGCTATCATCGGCACCATTGGGGTAAAGAGCAGGCTAATCGGAAAATTCCATGGGCCGAAGACGAGAACGACGCCTCGCGGTTCATAGACCATATACGCTTGACCTCCGGGCGCAGAGGTCTGGACAGGTACTGGCTTCATCCACTCGTCAATATTCTCGATGGCTTCATCGATATCCGCCAGGGTGACGGCCAACTCAAACGTCACCGGCTCTTCGGCTGGGCGTCCCAAATCAGATGTAAGCGCATCACGGATTTCAGTCTCGTATTTGACCAATACTTCCCTGAAGCGTCGGAGACGATCCTTTCGTTGCTCTGCTGTCGACGTCCTTAGATGCCATTGATGGACTTGCTGTAATGTGAAAACACGGTCAATTTCGGATTCAATATTCATAACGACTTCCTCCGTTGTTGAGGGCAAGCGTCGAGATTGTTTGCTCGCATATAGGTGGCCCCCTTCGAAGCAAGGGGAGACCCGATTCGCTTTTGTGTGTATGTGAAAACGGAGCACCGAGCGGGGGGCAGCGCTCCTCTAATCAAATCTAAAGAAGTCTTTACTATACGAGGCACTCCGATCCTTCCCGATCATTGCTCAATTCTCTTGGCTCCCCACTAAACCGCTGAACTTTTGGGAAGACAAAGCCAAAAATAGTCGTGCAAGCGATAGCTCCCGCCGCTGATTTAGGTGATCTCGATGACGATCTTGCCAAAAAGATCCGGGGCACTCTGGGCCTGGTAGGCCTGCTTCGCGTCGACGAACGGGACGACCCGGTCGATCACCGGCTTGATCTGATGCTTGTCTATAAAGCCGACCATATCCTCCAGGCCGTCGCGCGAGCCGACCGGGATGCCTCGAACACTGACGCCCTTGGCGAGAAACAAACCGGGCTCGATCACGTCACCGAAGTTGAACAGGCCAACCAAGCCAATGTCGCCGCCAAAGGCCAGAGCCTGGACGGACTGGTTCATCGAGCCGAAGCCGGCGGTATTCACCACCTTATCCACGCCGCCGGTAGCCGCGTAGACGGACTGGCCCCAGCTCTCGTCGGTGCGATAGTTGAAGACATCCTCGGCACCGAGCTCGAGCAAGCGCGAACGCTTGTCGTCCTGGCTAGTCGTGAGATAGGTCTTCGCCCCCAGTGCTTGCGCGAACGCCATCGCGAACAGCGATACGCTACCGGTGCCCAACGACAGCACCTTCTGACCCGATGTCACTGGGTAGGCGTTCTGCAACGCCGTCCATGCCGTCAGCGCAGCGCATGGCAAGGTCGACGCTTCCACATCGTTGAGCGTGCTCGGCGCGCGGCTCAGGCGATCCGCCGGCAACACGACGTACTCAGCCAGCACGCCATCCTCATCCAGCGCCCCCAAGCCCAGACCGATACCCGCATGGGGCGGCCAATGGATGAAGTCGCGCAGGTAGACCGTGATGACCTTGTCGCCCGGAGTCCACTGCTCCACGCCTTCTCCAATCGCATCGATATCGCCGGCGCCATCGGCGACCGGAATCAAGTCGCGGTCCATGCGCCAGTTGCCACCGGCATTGCCCAGGATCAGTTGTTCGCGGTAGTTCAACGACACAGCCCGAATACGCACACGGACTTCACCCGGGCCCGGTTCCGGCTTCACGGCATCTTCAAGGATCAGACCCTCCAGGGTGGTCGTTCCGCTCTTCAGAACCCAACGTTTCATGGCTTTCGCTCCTGATCAGATCATTCAAGATGTGGCTCGGGCTGCTACCTCGCATACGCTGCCAAGCACTCAAATAACTATAGGAACGCCTCAATTAATTGATAAGATGCTGTTTGATTGACGAGCTTGTGAGTGAGACTCAGCAATGAAACGAGCAGATTTTGCGGATCTGATGGCATTTGCTGTGATCGCCGAGGAACGGAGCTTCACTCGGGCGGGCAATAGGCTGGGCATTTCAAGCTCCGCGCTCAGTCATGCCATTCGCCTGCTGGAGGAGCGCCTTGATGTCAAGTTGCTGAACAGAACCACGCGGAGCGTTGCTCCCACGGCTGCCGGTGAACGCCTCCTCGCACGCCTGCGACCCGCTCTCAAAGATATCGGGGACGGACTCGAAGAGCTTGCAGACGAACACGCCGGTCCCAGTGGGCTCGTGCGCATCAACACCCACCACAGCGCGGCAGCGCTCTATGTTGTTCCAAAGCTGCAAGCGCTGCGTCAGACTTACCCCGGTATCACCCTGGACATCACGACCAACGAGGGGCTGGTCGATATCGTTTCGGCTGGCTACGATGCAGGCATCCGCAATGGAGAGCAATTGGCCCAGGACATGGTGGCTGTGCGTATCGGCCCCGACTACAGAACAGTCGTCGTCGCCACGCCCGAGTACCTGGAGACAGCACCCGCCATCGCACGTCCCCAGGATCTGGTGCAACACGCCTGTATCGCCTATCGAATGAGCACATCCGGTACCTTGTTACGATGGCAGTTCCAGCGCGGATCGCGCATGTTCGACGTCGCGATAAAACCTGCCTTCATCACCAACGACATGGATCTTCTGATAGAGGCAACGCTGCAAGGAATTGGCGTGGGCTATTTGCTGCGTGAGCAGGTTGCAGCGCACCTCGCCAGCGGAAAGCTGGTAGAACTCCTGCCGCGATGGTCGGTGCGCCATACTGGCAGTTTTCTGTACTACCCGGGACGTCGCCAGATGCGTCCGGCCATGCGCGCCGTGATCGACCTGCTGCGCTATGATGGGCGAGCCTAGCTATCGACACCAGCCATCAGTGGGAGGCTATGTGCGCCCACTAGCAAAGCTGCTCGCCCTCCTCCACCAAGGTGACGAATAGCTCAGTTTCTCGTCCTGGCCCTACTAAAGTCAGTAGTCAGATTGACCGCAATGGCGCGACGTCGCGAATAGGAGGGGCACCGAACATCCTTCGGTATTCCCGGTTGAATTGGCTAATGCTCTCGTAGCCAACCCGTATACCCGCCGTTGCGGCATCAATATTTTCCGCGATCAGCAGTCTTCTCGCCTCATAAAGACGTAGGTGTTTCTGGTACTGAAGTGGGCTCATTGAGGTCAATTTACGGAAATGATGGTGAAGCGTAGACACTCCCATGTTGGCCAATTCCGCCAGGGCTTCGATTTTCAGCGGCTGCGTATAGTGTTCACGCAACCAGGCAACGGCCTTGGCGACACGCTGGCTTTGTGTTCCCACCATAACGGTGTCGCGAAAACGCCCGCCGGCAGAACTGGTCAGTACCCGATAAAGAATCTCTCGCTGAACAAGACTACCCAAGTGGAGCATGTCGTGTGGCTGGTCGAGTAGCCGGACCATCCGGCTCGTCGCGTCCATCAAGTCGACGGTCGCGGGGCCGGTCGCCATGGCTTTGTGCTGTGTCTCTGCTTTGGGGCCAAGCGTCTCGACATCCGCAATCAACTGGCGAGCCATCTGTAAATCAATCTTCATCAGTAAAGAGAGATAGGGCCGCTCGGGCGATGCATCTGTGACTTCGGTAATCGTAGGCAGATTCACTGCCGTCAGCAGAAACCGTGACGCATCGTAGATATACGTCGTGTTTCCCAGTACGACGCGCTTCTTTCCGCGAATGATGATGGCGAGGCTTGGCTCATACAGATAGGGCGTTGGGGGCTGTGGCGTCGTCACCTTGCAAAAACTCAGGCCCGGCAAACGGGTTTCACGCTCCATCTGATTGCCGACAAAGCTTGAAATCTGCCCCGCCATCTCATCACGGATGGCTGCCGTTTCCTCTCGCCGTGCCTGGTCGTCTATCCCGAGTTCGATGATCACTGTTCTCTCCTGCCTTATTGAGCATATTCCATTCTAGTTCGATGAACGGCCAGATTTTCGCTTTTCCCCAGGATCAAGAGAAATAGGCAATGAATGGGAAGAATCAGCGTCACGAGTGCCCCCTCTATACCCCTAACCTCTGGATCGTCCCTTGAACTAAATACGCGGACACGTACAGCGGTATTGAGTGTCCGGGATCCATGTAGACCCAAACGGAGGAACTCCATGAAAAACGCCGAGAAGCTCAACGGAACCGTAGCCCTCATCACCGGTGCTTCCAGCGGTATCGGGCAGGCGACGGCCATTCGACTGGCCGACCTGGGAGCCAGCGTTGCGCTGGTGGCCAGACGCCAGGATAGGCTCGAGTCGCTTGCCGACAGGATCACCGCCGCTGGCGGCACCGCGTTGGTGATCGCTGCAGACATCACAGACAACCACGAAGCAGAGCGTGTGGTTGATCAGGTAATCGAACACTTCGGTCGTCTGGATACCTTGGTCAACGCGGCGGGGCTGATGCTCAATGGCCCCTCCGTGGAATCGCCGCTTGAAGAGTGGGACCGCATGGTGGACGTCAACCTGCGAGGCTTGATGTACCTCACCAAACAGGCCCTGCCGCATCTTCTGCAGGCTGTGACATCCAGTCCGCGCGCTGTGGCGGATGTCGTCAATATCTCCTCGGTTGCCGGGCGCATCGCCGCTCCCCAGGTCGCCATCTACAACGCCACCAAGTTTGCCGTCACAGCCGCCACCGAAGCCTGGCGGCAAGAATTCACCAAGCAATCGCTACGCTTTTCGGTGATCGAACCCGGTGCGACCGCGACCGAGCTCTTCGAGCAGAAAGACGGACAGTGGGAAGGTTTCACCAGCATGTTCGGTGAGGTGGAGCGCCTGCATGCGGAAGATATCGCCGAGGCCGCTGCCTTTATCGTGACCAACCCCCGGCGAGTGGCGATCAACGAGATCGTCGTCAGGCCCACGGATCAACCTTGATCCATATGTGGAGGCTGGCAAGCGCCTCGGAGTGGAGGTCGGCAAACGTGTTTTCGAACACCCCTCTCACTCTCATTGGTGTAGTCTAAGGCTTTTAGGCGTAGACGGTGTGGTATGGCGAACGCCTGCAACCAAGCGGCTTTTACACGGACACGTAATGCCTACCGAGAGGCGGGCTACCCTCAAGTGCGGAGGGTATGTCAAATGGAGTTGACGAGCCACCTGATCACGGGAGCCGCGTTTGACAGCATCTCGACTGTCGAGGTGGCGTTGACGACTAAATTGATACGCTTTCAGATGACTCCTTCTTTCTTATTACCTTATAGATGAGAAAGGTCGTACCCGCTTGCTATCTGGGCACAACCACAAAAATATACGGTTAAAAAAAGCCAGTCAGACTTAACTGTCTGGTATAAGCCTATCGAGCGGTTTTTTGTTGGCCGGATTAACGCATTATTAACGGCCGCGTCACGTCACCGCAGCGTATACGCCAGCGGCTTAAGGTTGCGGTATGCTATTAGCCTTTCATTGCGATGCCATTGATTAAGGACGCACCGTGTTATCTCTTAAACGCCTGAGCCTGTTTACATTATTGATTTTCTTTCTTGGCTTGCTACCGCTAAGTGCAAACGCCCAATGGTTTTCATCGTCTAGCAACCAAGACGAATTTTTGCCGGTTATGGAAGCCTTTCAGCCGACCGCTTGGCATGATGGCGATACGCTCTATATCGGCATGGATATCGCAGATGAGTACTACCTATATCGCCACCAGTTCGCGGTAGTCAGTAAAACGGAAGATGTCAGCCTCGGCGACCCCATCATCCCCCGAGGCATCTTTACCAACGATGAGTTTATGGGCGATGTGTATGTGTTCCGCGATCAGGTAGTGTTTGAAGTACCGCTGGAAGCACCCTACTCAGGCCCGCTCAATATTGCCCTGACCTTTCAAGGCTGCGCAGATGCCGGGCTCTGCTACCCTCCAGAGCAAACAACCCTAGAGGCCAGCGAAACCCAACCCCCCAGCCAGTTTTCCGATTGGCAAGCCGATAGTACGGCATCCAGTCCAACAGCCAACACTCCAGCCGCTAACACCTCTGAACAGATTGGTTTCGCCGCTCCCAAAAGCGAAGATAGCCGCTTTAGCGCTTTGATTAGCGATGCTAGCCTACCACTGGCGCTGGGGCTGTTTTTTATTGCTGGCCTGGGGCTTACCTTTACCCCCTGCGTGTTGCCGATGATTCCAATTTTGTCATCGATCGTGGTTGGCCAGAACCCCACCCGCCCCCGCGCCTTTGCCCTTTCGTTAAGCTATGTGCTTGGCATGGCGCTGACCTACGCCCTGGTCGGGGTGTTAATGGGATTGTTTGGCGCCGGGCTTAATCTTCAGGCGCGACTGCAGTCAGCACCGGTATTGATCATCTTTGCAGTGCTGTTCACGCTATTTGCCCTGGCCATGTTTGGGGCATTTAACCTCAATCTGTCGCCTCGTTTAGCCAACCGTGTTGACGCTTGGCAGGCACGCGCTCAGCGCAGTGGCCCGGCCGGCCTAGCGCTGGCTGGCGCCCTCTCGGTATTGGTGGTATCGCCCTGTGTAACGGCGCCTTTGGCCGGCGCGCTGGTGTTTATCTCTTCAACAGGGGATGCCGCGATGGGCGGCGCGGTGCTGTTTGCGCTGGGCATGGGCATGGGCGTGCCACTGCTTTTGGTCGGTACCTTTGGCGCCACGCTGCTGCCCCGTTCCGGCGCCTGGATGAACGGCGTAAAAATTGCCTTTGGCCTTTTACTGTTGGGCGTAGCGATTTGGATGGTCGAGCGTTTAGTGTCCGCGCCTATTGCGCTGCTGCTATGGGCAGCCCTTGCGATCGGCACGGCACTGGCACTTGGGGCGCTGAATTTCAATCAGCCGCAGGGGTGGCCGCGGGCACGCCAAACGCTGGGGCTTATGCTGCTAGCTTGGGGGATAGTGTTGGTGATTGGCGCCGCTCAGGGGGGTAGTAACCCCTTGCGCCCCCTTGCGGCAACCTCCAGCATTTCCGGCGAACCTCAGGCAGAAGCACTCGACTTCATCGAGGTCAACAGCTTAACTGAGCTTGAAGCGGCGATTGCACAAGCTGAAGACGCCAACCAGCCCGTCTTTGTCCACTTTACCGCCGACTGGTGTATTTCGTGCAAGCTGCTGGAGCGGGATGTTTACCCCGACCCGCAGGTCGTCGCAGCGCTTAATGATTACACCTTGATCGCCGCCGACGTCACCCGCACGGACTCTCAAAGTCGTGAGTTGCTCAACCAATATAATCTTTTCGGCCCACCCAGCCTGCTCTTTTTCAGCCAGGGTGAGGAGATTCGCGATGCACGCATTCAAGGCGAAGTGACCGCCGATCAGTTGCGCGAACATCTGGAGTCAGTTAGCCAGTGGCTAGCAAATAGCTAAGCTCAAACCCTATGCTGGCTACTCATTGAGGCACTAAAGCCGCTTTCTGACGCGAACATCGTCAAACAGTTGTTTAATTCTTAACTACATGATGGCTTGGACGTTGGCGTAGGCAGTTGCTGGACATCCTGGCACTTTTTCGGCAAACTCCGCTCCCATATTAGCTAAAAACTTGCTTTTTTAACGGTGAGAACGGGGTAACGTTCGCTAACATGCAGCGTTCTCTTCATTTTTAAATTTGGTTTACTGCGCAACGTACGCGCCATAAAGAGCTTCCTGCACTTATGCTCGCGCGCTTTGTGACTACCTTTTATGACATTGATGGGGCTATGCCATGGATATCCGCAAAGTTAAGAAACTGATTGAGCTACTCGAAGAGTCCAATATTAGCGAGATTGAAATTCAGGAAGGCGAAGAGTCAGTCCGCATCAGTCGTCACCCTAATGGCGCTTCGTGGCAGCCACAGCCGATGCCGCAGTATGCGCAGCAACCTGGCTATGCGCCTGCTCCCCCCGCAGCGGGCACTCCAGCATCAGCACCGGCTGCTGAAGCAGAGCCTCAGGGCGCAAGCTACCGTGGCGAGGCAGTCAACTCTCCCATGGTAGGCACCTTCTACCGCAGCCCAGCGCCGGGCGCCAAATCGTTTGTGGAAGTCGGCGATAGCGTCAAACAAGGTGACACTGTATGCATCATTGAAGCCATGAAAATGATGAACCAGATTGAAGCTGACCGTGACGGTGTAGTGGAAGCCATCCTGGTGGAAGATGGCGAGCCTGTAGAATTCGATCAACCCATGATCGTTATCGCTTAATCTTTCATTTTCAACACGGGTGGACTCTCCCATGCTGGACAAGGTACTTATCGCCAACCGCGGCGAGATTGCCCTCCGTATCCTACGGGCCTGTAAAGAACTCGGCATCAAAACCGTAGCGGTACACTCCAAAGCTGATCGTGAACTGATGCACGTTCGCTTGGCGGATGAAGCCGTGTGTATTGGCCCGGCATCGTCAGCGCAGTCTTACTTAAACATTCCGGCCCTGATCAGTGCAGCCGAAGTCACCGACTCGACCGCCATTCACCCCGGCTATGGCTTTTTGTCTGAAAACGCCAACTTTGCTGAACAGGTTGAGCGCTCAGGCTTTACCTTTATTGGCCCCCGCGCCGAGACGATTCGTCTGATGGGCGACAAAGTCAGCGCCATCCAGTCGATGAAGGAAGCGGGCGTTCCCACGGTGCCAGGCTCAGACGGCCCCTTGGGTGATGATGACGCAACGAATCTCGCCACGGCACGTCGCATTGGCTACCCGGTGATCATTAAGGCGGCCTCTGGCGGCGGTGGTCGTGGTATGCGCGTAGTGCACACGGAAGGCCATCTCCTTTCGGCGATTACCGTTACCCGCACTGAAGCCCACGCCGCCTTCGGTGACGGCACGGTCTACATGGAAAAATTCCTTGAGAAGCCGCGCCACGTGGAAGTACAAGTATTAGCCGACGGCCAGGGTAACGCGATCCATCTTTATGACCGCGACTGCTCGCTGCAACGTCGTCACCAGAAAGTGCTTGAAGAAGCCCCGGCGCCAGGCCTTGACCCAGATGCCCGCGCCCAGGTGCTTGAAGCGTGCCGCCAGGCATGTATCAAGATCAACTACCGTGGTGCGGGCACCTTTGAATTCTTGTATGAAGATGGCGAATACTTCTTCATCGAGATGAATACCCGCGTTCAGGTCGAGCACCCGGTCACCGAAATGGTCACTGGCGTGGATATCGTCAAAGAGCAGTTGCGTATTGCCTCAGGCCTGCCGCTGTCGATTCGCCAGGAAGACGTGCAACTCAACGGCCACTCCTTCGAGTGCCGTATTAACGCCGAAGACTCGCGTACCTTTATGCCGTCTCCCGGCAAGGTAACGCTGTTTCACGCACCGGGTGGCCTCGGCGTGCGGATGGATTCCCATCTCTATACCGGCTACACCGTGCCGCCGCACTATGACTCTCTGATCGGCAAGCTGATCAGTTGGGGCGCGGATCGTGAAATAGCCCTGACACGGATGCGTAACGCCCTCGACGAGCTGCTGGTGGAAGGCATTAAAACCAATATCGACTTACAAAAGGATTTGGTTCGCGACAGCTACTTCCGTCAAGGCGGTGTCAACATTCACTACCTGGAAAAGAAACTCGGCAGCTAATGCAGCAGCCAAGCGCTTTCCAGCGCACTGTGTGATACCCAGCGGGGTGGCCATGTCCACCCCGTCCTTGTCTTTACTCCATGTGTCTGTACTGTATTTGTCTTTAATTCGCCTTGCGGAGAACCTCCATGCCCTGGCTTCAACTCAAAGCCCACGTCGCCCCCGAACAGGCAGAGTTCCTAGAAGAACTACTGCTTGACGAAGGCGCAACGGCTATTGGTCTTCAGGATGCCCACGATGATCCGGTATTTGAGCCAGAGCGTGGCACCACACCACTGTGGGAAGATACCATCCTTACCGGCTTATACGATGACCTGGAGGGGGTCGAGAGCATGCTGGAGCGTATCGAGGCCGCCTGGTCAGAGCAGATACCTGGAGAGCCCTGCCCGACCATCGAGTATGAGCTGCTCGCTGATCGAGATTGGGAGCGCGAGTGGATGGATGACTTCACGCCGCTGCGCATGGGTCAACGCCTTTGGATTGTACCCAGCTGGCACGAACCACCCGAGGCCGACGCCGTTAACCTGATACTCGACCCGGGCCTCGCCTTTGGTACCGGTACGCACCCCACCACAGCGCTGTGTCTTGAGTGGCTGGATGAGCTGGCCGTAACCGGTCACCTAGCTCAGCAAACCGTACTGGATGTGGGCTGCGGTTCTGGCATTCTCGCTATCGCCGCGCTCAAACTGGGCGCTAGCCACGCCGACGCCACCGACATTGATCCCCAGGCGCTGCAGGCCAGCCGAGACAACGCCGAACGGAATGGTATTGCCGAGTCGGACCTAAACCTCTACTACCCTGAGCAGTTAAGCGACGGCGGTGACTATCCTATCGTAACCGCCAATATTTTAGCGGGGCCGCTGGTCGAACTAGCGCCAATGATTGCCGGGCACGTGGCGCCAGGTGGGCGCATTGCGCTATCGGGGGTGTTGGCAAACCAGGCCAATGAGGTTTACGAGGCCTATGCAGCGCAAGGCATTGCTATGGATGAACCGGTGATTCGCGAAGGCTGGGTGCGGCTTAGTGGCTTGCGTCCACGTTAAAGCGGCAATTGGCCTTCACCCCACCACCGAGTAGGCGTATCATACGCCTCCTTGAAACACCTACTCGCCGTTAGCACTGCACCCATAGCTTAAAACCAACAAAGTCTGACGCCATGACGTTAACCACACTACCTGCCAGCATTGGCCCGTTTGCATTACCTAATCGAGTAATGCTTGCGCCCATGGCTGGCGTCACTGACCGACCTTTTCGCCAGCTATGCCGGCGGCTTGGGGCTGGCTGGGTAGTGGGCGAAATGGTCACTTCAGACCCTAGTTTGTGGCATACTCGTAAATCGCAGCTGCGCATGGATCACCGCGGTGAACCTGACCCGCGAGTGGTGCAAATTGCCGGAGGCGACGCTGAAATGCTCGCCCAGGCGGCGCGTTTGAATGCCGAGCTGGGCGCCCAGATTATCG
The DNA here is from genome assembly GCF_014697095.1 of Vreelandella titanicae. Lineage (NCBI taxonomy): Bacteria > Pseudomonadati > Pseudomonadota > Gammaproteobacteria > Oceanospirillales > Halomonadaceae > Vreelandella > Vreelandella titanicae. The sequence goes on from NZ_CP059082.1 coordinate 3,876,042, forward strand.
ATATCAATATGGGCTGCCCAGCTAAAAAAGTATGTAACAAGGCGGCAGGGTCGGCGCTCCTTCGAGATGAAGCCTTGGTGGCCGAAATTCTCGATGCAGTAGTGGCAGCAGTTGATATACCCGTGACGCTAAAAATACGCACGGGCTGGTGTGCCGAATCCAACAACGCCCTGCGCATTGCCCGGCTCGCCGAGTCAGCCGGCATTCAATCGTTAGCGATACATGGCCGTCATCGCCAGCAGCGCTATACTGGAAAAGCAGAGTACGACACAATTGCCGAGATTAAATCTCACCTATCGATCCCGGTGATTGCCAACGGCGACATAACAAGTCCGGAAAAAGCCGCCGAGGTACTCGCTTATACCGGCGCTGATGCCGTGATGGTAGGCCGCGCTGCGCAGGGCAACCCATGGATATTTCAACAGATCAGCCACTACCTCCAGCATGGAGAGCGGATGGCACTGCCAAATCTTTCGGAGCGTCACCAAGTGCTCCACGGGCACGTTGAGGCGCTGCATGAGTTCTATGGCACCACCATGGGTGTACGTATCGCGCGCAAGCATGTCGGCTGGTACCTCAGCGATGACCAACGCTTTACGCCGCCCCAACAGCGCGCGCTTAAGCAGCAGTTCAATGCGTTAGCGTCACCTGAAACGCAATTTGATTGGATCAACAACGCGATGGCCCCCGGCGCCGCCTCGCGTTTGCTAGCCAAAGGAAACCTTGCTGCATGACCGAACGCGATCTTCTCTCTAGCGACACCTATTCAAGCGATAGCTATTCCAATGATGTCGGCTCCAGCGATAGTTACTCCCATTTAGCAGGCACGCTAGCGGATCCTGCAGCCAACTCACCGCCGCAGCCGCTTCGGGAGGCAGTGGAAACGGCCATGCGACGCTACTTTGAACATTTAGATGGCAGCCAGGCGACCGATCTATACGCCATGGTGATGGCCGAAGTTGAGGCGCCTTTACTTGCCTGCGTCTTGGAGCACACCGACGGCAATCAGACCCGTGCCGCCGATGCGCTAGGGCTAAACCGTGGCACCCTGCGCAAAAAACTCAAGCTATACGGACTTATCGAAGGTGACGCCCCATAACCAGGGGCGTTGTTGTTTTTAATTCTCGACTCTGCACACGAGCACTCTAATGGCTGATACCCCTCTCATGGCTGATAATCCTTCCCTGACTGACAGCAACGCCACTCCCGTCCGCCGCGCCCTGCTGAGCGTTTCTGATAAAACCGGCATTGTGGAATTTGCTCGGGGCCTCACTGAGCACGGTGTTGAACTCCTCTCCACTGGTGGCACCTTCCGTCTACTGCAAGAAAATGCTATTGCCGTGAAAGAAGTGTCTGAGCACACAGGCTTCCCCGAAATCATGGATGGCCGCGTTAAAACGCTGCACCCGAAAATTCACGGCGGCATCTTGGCTCGTCGCGGCCAGGATGATGCGGTCATGGCTGAGAACGATATCACGCCGATCGACATGGTGGTGGTCAATCTCTACCCCTTTGCCGCCACGGTAGCCAAGCCCGATTGCACACTTGAAGATGCTATCGAGAATATCGATATCGGCGGCCCCACCATGGTTCGCGCCTGCGCCAAAAATCACGCCTACACCACGATCGTCGTCAATAGCAGTGACTACGCGCGAGTGCTGGGCGAGCTGGCCGCCCAAGATGGTCAGGTCAGTAGCGCTACGCGCTTTGACTTAGCGGTTAAAGCCTTTGAGCACACCGCCGGTTATGACGGCGCAATTGCTGACTACCTTGGTCGCAAAGTCAATACGGCCGATCAAGTGTTCCCGCGCACCTTTAACCTACAGCTCGATAAAAAGCAGGACATGCGTTACGGCGAAAATCCTCATCAGCAGGCAGCCTTCTACGTTGATCCTCAAGCAAGCGAACCCAGCGTTGCCACGGCAAAAATGCTTCAGGGCAAACCCCTCTCGTATAACAACGTCGCCGATACTGACGCTGCATTTGAATGCGTAAAAGCGTTTAGCGAGACGGCCTGCGTGATTGTTAAGCACGCCAACCCTTGCGGCGTCGCCATTGGTGCAACCGCCTTAGCAGCTTACGACAAAGCCTTTGCCACCGACCCTACCAGCGCGTTTGGCGGCATTATCGCCTTCAATACGCCGCTAGAGGCCGAAACCGCCCAGGCGATTATTGACCGCCAGTTTGTCGAGGTGATTATTGCCCCGGGCGTCAGCGATGAAGCCGCCGCGATCGTGGCTAATAAGCAAAACGTACGCTTACTGGACGTCAGCGCTCACAGGCCCGGCGAGCAACAGCCTGCACTAGACTTTAAGCGCGTCAACGGCGGCTTGCTGGTGCAGGAACGTGACGATGGAATGGTCACCCGCGACGAATTGACCGTGGTCAGTCAGCGCGCTCCCAGCGAGCAGGAACTGCGTGACCTTGCTTTTGCTTGGCGGGTAGCTAAATTCGTTAAGTCCAATGCCATTGTGTATGCCAAAGAGGGCCAAACGGTGGGCGTTGGCGCGGGTCAAATGAGCCGTGTTTATTCGGCTAAAATTGCAGGCATCAAGGCCGCAGACGAAGGCCTTTCTGTTCCCGGCTCAGTGATGGCGTCTGATGCCTTCTTCCCTTTCCGTGACGGCATCGATGCTGCCGCAGCGGCAGGTATTACCGCGGTTATTCAGCCCGGTGGTTCCATGCGTGATCAGGAAGTGATCGACGCCGCCAACGAAGCAGGCATTGCCATGGTATTTACCGGTATGCGCCACTTCCGCCACTAAGTCCGCTAAATAACCCAGATTAGAAACACAAAGCCCCTTAGGCGCTCTTTTGATAGGAGCATGCCTAAGGGGCTTTCTTACTATCATCAATAAACGCTAATCAATCACTGCCTATCGACTCAATATCGAGTTTCTAGCCAATATTGAGCCTTTCAGCCCAGATCAATACACAGATACTTGGTTTCCAGATACTCTTCCAAGCCCTGATGACCACCTTCGCGGCCTAGGCCCGAGGCTTTTACCCCCCCAAAGGGCGCAGCAGCGTTAGAAATGGCGCCAGTATTAATACCCACCATACCGTACTCCAGCGCCTCGGCGACACGCCATACGCGCGCAAGATCACGGGAGTAGAAATAAGACGCCAGGCCATACTGGGTATCGTTGGCCATCTCAATAGCGGTCTCTTCATCATCAAACGGGAAGACAGCAGCTAGCGGGCCAAAGGTCTCTTCGTGGGCCACCTTCATCTTGTCAGTGGCAAAACTGATCAGCGTAGGCGTGAAGAAATTACCCCCCAGCGGGTGCGGATGCCCACCTAACAGCAGCTCAGCGCCATTATCAATGGCGTCCTGCACATGCTCACTGACTTTCTTAACAGCATTTTCATCGATAAGCGGCCCAATATTAATATTGGGCTTGGTGCCATCACCCACATGCAGCTCGCTGTTCATGGCAACAGCCAGCTTTTCACAAAAGGCGTTAATTACACTGGACTGAACCAGGAAGCGATTAGTGCAGATACAGGTTTGCCCGGCGTTACGGAATTTAGCGGCCATGGCGCCTTCCACAGCGGCGTCTAAATCGGCATCCTCAAACACGATAAAGGGCGCATTGCCGCCTAGCTCTAGCGATATTTTTTGGATATGTTCCGCCGCTTGGGCCATCAGCTTGCGCCCCACTTCAGTCGAACCCGTAAAGGTGATCTTGCGCACTTTGGGAGATTGGGTCATCGCTTGGGCAATATCGCTAGCGCTACCTGGCACCACATTAAAGACACCGCGTGGGATGCCTGCCCGCTCAGCCAACAGCGCCAAGGCCGTTGCGGAAAATGGCGTTTGGCTAGCGGGCTTCACCACTATCGTGCAGCCAGCGGCCAATGCAGCCCCGGCTTTACGGGTAATCATCGCCGCCGGGAAATTCCAGGGCGTAATCGCACCCACAACACCAACGGGTTGCTTGGTGACGACGATACGTTGATTGGCGTTCGCAGCGGGAATCGTTTCGCCATAAACGCGCCGCGCCTCTTCGGCAAACCAGCGTAAGAAGCTGGCTGCATAGGCAATTTCGCCCGCAGCTTCTTTAAGTGGCTTGCCCTGCTCAAATGTCATCAGCATGGCTAAATCCTGCTGATGCTCCAACATCAGGTCGTGCCACTTCATCAGCAAGTCAGCGCGTTCTTGAGCAGTCAACGCCCGCCAAGCCGGTAGCGCAGCGTCCGCCGCATCAATGGCCCGTTCGGTTTCGGCTTTACCCAAGCGAGGTATATCGCCAATCGCTTCACCGGTGGCCGGATTCAATACCGTGATCTGCTCACCGCTATCTGCCGCGACCCAACTGCCGTCAATATAGGCAAAGGGGCAATATAGCTGTGTTTCTTTAAGCGCTTCCATGACAGGCTCCTGACCAAAAATGATGGCCTTGTAGGCTCATTAACGTCTTCATGCTAAGACGAAACACCCCTTTAAACCAAATTTACGGCGTGCATAATCGGTCAATGACAGCCGTAAACGTTAGCTAATGAGCATTAAAAATTCTTGCCGGGTTGCTTGGTTTTGACGAAATCCACCCAGCATGACAGACGATGTCATGCTGGAGTTTTGCTTCTCCACGCCACGCATCATCATGCAGAGGTGCCGCGCTTCAATAACCACAGCAACGCCCTTTGCCTCGGTCACTTCCTGCACCGCCTCTGCAATCTCGCGGGTTAGGTTCTCCTGAATCTGCATACGGCGAGCATACATATCGACGATTCTGGCAAATTTAGATAGCCCCAACACTTTGCCGTTAGGCAAATAGGCGATATGGCATTTGCCTATGAACGGTAACAGGTGGTGCTCGCACATTGAGTAGAGCTCAATGTCTTTTACCAACACCATCTCATCCGTTTGCGACTCAAACACCGCCCCATTGATAATGTCGTCCAATGACTGAGTGTAGCCCGCATTGAGAAACTGCATGGCCTTGGCCGCACGTTTAGGCGTATCTCGCAGACCTTCCCGGGCGGGGTCTTCCCCAAGTGCTGAGATTATCTGGCGGTAGTGCTCGGCGATATCATCGGACATATTTAGCCTCATCAATAGCTATCTCAAAAACGATGCGCAATCGCTTCCAGGCGGTCACCAAGGTCATCCCCTTTTGCGCATGAAAAGTAACATCATTATTAGGAGGACATTAATCAGCGTCATCCACCACCTTCATTGTACAAAAGGTATACTTTAAAAAAGCACTGCACAACGAGTATTAAGCAAAGAGTGTATTTTACCGCATCTAGGCTGCCTGTGGCTCCCCAGGCTTTGTACGAAAACTGCTGGCCCTCACTCAGGGGCTTTTTTGCACAGCCTTGAACTGCGTCAGAGCGCCGCGCCACTCAATTTGTCCCCCCAATGCCTGTGATATAATAAAGCGTTTTTATTTAACTGCCTTTATTGCAGGCGCCAACATTGAGAGCTCGCCATGTCATTCAAGCCAACGCCTTTGTGGTTAACCGCCCTTGCAGCCCCCTTTCTTGCTACACCGCTCTTGGCTACCGCTGCAGACGCTACGCTTTCGCTGCCCAATGAAGCAACCGTCGGCGTAGAGGTTGTGGAAGAGCTTGCGTTTGAATCAAACCAAACGCGCCTTAACGATATTTTGCTACACCCTACTCAGGCTGCTAGCGCCTCACACTCTTTACCGGAATACTGCGTTATCGTAGGCAGGGCGCAACGGGTTGATGAGCGCATTCGCGTTACCACCCAAGAGGCGACCTGTATTGAAACACACGACGCTGACAGCGATATTTTCACTGGCGAATTTAGCGCCAGCGCTTATGGCGAAGATGGCCAATATGGTATCGCCTGCGAAGGTTCACAGTGCGCACTCTCCCCTGGTCAGACATTCCTTCTCACACTGGATCAACCCGTAGAGATTGAAGAACTGGACAATCCGTCTGCAGAGCTTAACGAACAGCGTCGCCAAGCAGACGGAGAAGGTATCGCCAACCCTGTGCCGCGCGACGAAGCCGTGCCTGATTGACCTTGTTCTAATATCGCCATAACAAGTCAGTGGTGAGCTGAAAGCTCATTACGCCAGCCAGCGTGGGTTCTCTAACTGCAGGCACTGCTGCTCTAATTGGCGGATATGCTGATCCCAGTAGCCACTATCCGCCAGCCAGGGGAACGCCCGAGGAAAAGCGGGATCCTCCCAACGTGATACCAGCCACGCTGAGTGCCTGATCAGCCGATAACTCCTAAGCGGCTCGATAAGCGCCATCTGCTCGCTAGGAAACGGGCACGTCTCTTCATACCCTTCGGTAATTTCACTTAACTGCGATCGCCATCCCTGCGGGTCATCGGTGGGCAGTAGCATCCAAATATCCTGCATGGCGGGCGCCATGGTGCAGTCGTCAAAATCGACCAGGGTAAACTGCTCGTCACGCCCCAGCACATTCCCCAAATGGCAGTCGCCATGGCAGCGAATCATGCTGCTGGCGGGCACATTATGTTTTAGGAGCTGCTGGTGAACCTTTTCGATCACACGGTCATAGGCCCGGCGCTGATGACGGCTCATCCAATTGCTGGCCAGCACGCGCTGCTGAGCATCAAGAATACCGCTCGCCATTTCTAAACGCGGGCGATGCTGAAAGGTTTTTTTAGCTGACACTTGGTGCAACCGCCCCAGCAACTCCCCCATGGCAAATAGGTGCGATGGATTATCAAGCTCTGGCGCCTGGCCGGGGCAATGGGGGAACAGCGTAAACCGAAAGCCCTTAAAATAGTGTAAAGACGCCCCTGCCTTATCACGCCAAGGGGCAACGACCGGCACCTGTTGGTCTACCAGTTCCTGCAGAAAATCATGCTCTTCCTGAATCGCACTGTCTGACCAACGATCAGGCCGATAAAACTTAACAATCCAGTTCTTGCCATCGTCATCGCGAAATAGCAGTACACGGTTTTCATAGCTATTTAGCGCAAAAGGCTCGCCTGCAGGCCAAATATCCAGCGACTCCACTGCAGACATCACTAAATCAGGCGAAAGAGAGCTAAACGGGTGTGACATAGGCCACTCCTGGGTTGGCGAAAGAGCTAATGAATAAGCGAAAAGACTATTCTATCAATCCTTACCTAACGGTGTCCGTGCGGCCGCCCAAATATCAACACGTTTGGCACCTGCCTCCAGCGCAGCGCGCCCTAATGCGTTGCCTGTGGATCCGGTGGTGACCACATCATCGATTATTAACAAATGCGCCGGGGGCGGTGATTCAAAGACAAAGGCACCCTCCAGGTTGGCAGCCCGTTGGCGGCGGTTCAGCGTGCGCTGAGAGGGGGAATCCTTTACTCGCTTGGCAGTCACCATTGGCACCCCAAGCTGGCGGCTGAGATGTTCGGCCAACCAGTGCGACTGGTTAAATCCTCGGGTGCACGCATGCGTGGTAGTCATAGGCACTGATAGAAGTGCGTTTCCCAGGTCTATCGGCGGGGTTAAGAGCATCAATTCAGCCAATAGCGTGCCCGCCCGCGGAGAAGCATGAAATTTAAAATCATGCACCAACTGTTTGATCGCCCCTTGATACAACAGCCCCGCTTGGGTGGTCGAAAATGCCGGTGGGTCAACTAAGCAGTGCCCACACAAGCTCGTACCATGAGCAACTGGGTCACCGCATTGGCGACAGGCATGTAGGTTCCACGGCAGCTCGTACAAACAGGTTGCGCACCACCCTTGCCCTGCGGATGCCGGCGCCAAACAAAATGCGCAGTAGCCGGGCATGGCCTGCTTTACCCAATTACTACCCCACTGTAGCCACCCCTTTAATGCCATGCCCTCTCCTGACTGCCATATGCATTAATATCAAATCATTGATTGACTTCTATCACAAAGTTGATAATATACGCCTCGTCTTAGCGGATGTGGTGGAATTGGTAGACACGCTAGATTTAGGTTCTAGTGCCGTAAGGTGTGGGAGTTCGAGTCTCCCCATCCGCACCAATTACTTGTTAGTTTTCAAGAGGTTAGCACAGCCCCTCTTGTATTTTGAATAGCTTCCAAACAGCTTGATGTTAGCGCTACTTGGATAGCTTTTGGTCAGTATTCTTCGCAAAACACCTTCTCTTCGTTTGAAAAATACCCATGGCTTAAGGCCATTTTTTTGTGTGCCTGGTATTTGCTCAATACTACCTCTATCAAAGGCCGATTTGGCTGACTTACCCCCACTTTTCCGCTAGTCTCTATTCCTAAATAATGCTACCCAACCTCCCTCAATGGCTATCCTCAAAAGCCCGCGTCAGGGATTAACACCAATAACAATGAGAAGGATCTCATATAATGGAATGGCTCAACGATAATGCTCAGGCAATCTCGGCTGTAGCGAGCATTTGCACACTCTTTGTATGGGTATTTTACGCCCAGCTACTTTATAACGGCTATGTGCGACAGCGTCGCCCCCGCGTGATCATTAATCGCGGCAAGGGTATCGGCGTGGACTCCATCTGCTTAATTAGCAATATGAGCAGCGAAGCGATCTATGTTCAACACCTGGTAGCGGTACTGCATACCCAAAAGGGCAGTTACTCCCTTGACGTAGTGGAGTACCAGCAGCACGGTGGTGAACAGCAAACGGGTAGCCAACAGAAAGGTGAGCAACAAGAACCCAGCTACCGCACTCATCAAGGCCCGTTAGCTTCCGGGGATTATCTGAACATTCAATCGTTTGGTGATATTGTGAATCAGGTTAAAGATTATTGGGAAATCGATGATAATCTACTGCAAGAGCAGAATATTCAGCTTGAAATTCGTGTTATCGCTATTTATGGCTCCGAGGATATGCCGACAGGCGCGTCACGAACCTTTAACCTCGACCTTAACGCGCCACCCAATCACCAGCTTATCCCGGCGAGCGTCGATACGGATCGACTCAATAGCCGTGGCCAACGCAAGCGTGTGCTGGAGTGGGCAAAAGAGATCGAGACCCATAAAGCACGCTAAATAAACGCTATTGTTAAGCAGCGACGCCCCATTACCGAGACTATCGACGATGCATAAACTGTTAACCCTCTGCTGGCTTGGCCTACTCACTACGGTTTCGACGAATGTGTATGCCGAAGAGGAAGATAGTGACTTACCCGAGTGGGCGGAAGAGCGCATTGAGCCGTTTCGTGAAAGTGTAGGCAACTGGGTTGATAACACATCGCGCCGCATCGATGGATTCTTTGGCACTGACGACCATATGCAGGTCAACAACGAGTCCTATCTACGTTTCGGCCAAGAGATTGATTGGATGGAGGGGGATGGCACCCGCGGCGACACCACCCTTCGTTACCGTATTGACCTACCTACCTCAGAGGATCGCCTGCGACTGGTCATCGAGAGTGACCCGGAAGAGTCGCAAGGCACCCTAGAAGAGCAGGGCTCTGGGCGCCTTGCCAATGACCAGCGTGACCGTCGCAGCTCTACGCTCGGCCTGGATTGGTTAGAAAGCCGAGATAAACGCGAAAACTGGAGCAATCGAGTAGGTGCCGGTGTTCGCCTGCGCCTCCCTCTTGACCCCTACGTGCGTTTTACCAGCGAGCGCCTGTGGCAACTGGGTGAAGGGCCGTGGCAGCTTGAGTCAAATAACCGCGTCTCATGGTTCAACAATGAAGGCTACTCAGCGCGCACACGCTGGGATGTCGGCCGACCGTTGAGCAAACGCCGCCATTTACGCTTTATCTCGACAGTTCAGTGGCGCGAGGAAGAAGACAAACTGGAGTACAGTGAAGTTGCCGAAATCAATCACCGCATCAACCGCCGCAGTGCATTGCGCTACTCGGCTATCGCCATCGGCGAAAGTGTGTCCAATCCTCGCATGACTAATTACTACCTTCAGACGCGCTACCGCCGTGATCTTCATAAAGGTATTTTATTCGCCGATGTGATTCCGGAGCTACACTTCCAGCGCGATGTCAGCTACGACCCACGCTGGGCGATGACCCTGCGCCTTGAGATGTATTTTCAGCGCAAAATTAGCCACGACTACTTTTAAGCGTTATGTACAGATGAGTGAGTTCACACGTTCATCTACACACGCAACGCGGGCGGCCTTTTAGAGCCGCCCACCTATGTAACACGCCTTTGTCTTACCACGGCCAAGAAACTACAGCCGTAAACCGCCGTCACACTCGATGATGCGCCCAGAGAAGTAGTCGTTCTCCATAATAAAGGCAACGCTTTGGGCAATATTATCGGGCTCACCCAAACGCTTTAACGGCACGCTTGACGAGATACGCTCCAACATATCAGGACGCATCGCAGCGGTCATTTCGGTAGCCACAAACCCAGGCGCTACGGTGCCGGTACGAATACCATAGCGTGCCAACTCCTGGCTCCAAGTGACTGTCAACGCATGTACGCCCGCTTTTGCGGCAGCGTAATTGCTTTGCCCCATATTGCCTGCCCGGGAAATACTGGAGATATTGACGATCACGCCTTCATGTCCGGTTTCAATCATCTGAGTGGCGGCTTCGCGACCACACAGGAAAACGCCAGTTAAATTGACATTAATAACGTTTTGCCAAGCCTCTAAGGACATGCGCTTTTCCACTTGCCCCTCTTTGGCTTTTACCAGCAGCGCATCCTGGGTAATGCCCGCATTATTGACACAACCGCTGATAGGCCCCATGCGTTGCGCGATATCGGCAAACGTCTGAGTCACGGAGGCTTCTTCGGCGACATTCACCACAAACGCCTGGGCATCGATACCTTCAGCGGCAAGTTGCGATACTGCCTGATCAAGCGCTTCAGCGCTCATATCCAATAGCGCCATGCGTGCACCCTGCCTGCCCAAGCGCAGCGCCATGGCATAACCCAACCCTCGCGCCCCACCCGTGACTGCAATGACTTTATCAGTAAGTACCATTCGTGACTCCTTACAAAAGATTAAACCAGCTTCATTGTGCATCGCAGCATAGAAGAATTATGGACATAAATCGAGCTACATCATCGCTGGAATACGCCATGTCAGCTGCTTGCTATTTATATTTATGTCACCATATTACGCATTTACGACTGTTATCGAGTCGCTTTTTCGGGAGTTAGCCATGCCTATTCTTATTTTTATATCACTTTTCACTCTACTGGATTTTGTGGTTCTGTTTTCGATTGGCAGCCAGATCGGCCTACTCACCACCCTACTTTTAGTGCTCGGCACAGGTTTTGCCGGGCTACACCTGATTCGTAAAGAGGGTGTATCCACCTTTGCGCGGACACGCCAGCGCATGGAGGCTGGTGAACTCCCCTCCAGTGAGCTATTAACTGGCGCTGCACTTATCTTCGGCGGTGCCTTATTAATGGCCCCAGGCTTTTTGTCTGATGCAGTAGGCTTGGCATGCTTGATCCCCAGCGCGCGGCAATTGATGTTCAAAGCACTTACCTGGCTGGGGCTTAAAAAAGTTGCCGGACAACAGCAAGGCCCCAGCGCTTCATCAGCTCGGCCCAATGAATATCAAAACAGCCAGTCTTCACAACAGGATGGCCCGATTGAAGGTGATTTTATTAGTCGAGATGAGCCCCCACGCCGTCGCTGAGGTTTTCTTCGGAAGAAATTCAGCGGAAAAGCAATTTTTTTATTACTCGCCCCCTTGAAAGGCCATTCGCAGCCCCCATTTTTCATTCAGCACACAAATTCGGCAGCGATCGAGACGGTAGCTGCCATTAACAAAGAAGACCGTGAGGTCTTCACTTCTCGCGGGTTACTCCCTCGAGAACACTTTTAGGCTAACCGCCCTCACCAGGGCTTCAACCATACTCAGGAGAACGTGAATGAATATCCGTCCTTTGCACGATCGTGTCATCGTCCGTCGCGTTGAAGAAGAGCAAAAAACCGCAGGCGGCATCGTGCTTCCGGGCAATGCAGCAGAAAAACCGACACGCGGTGAAATACTCGCCGTCGGTAATGGTCGCATTCTGGAAAATGGCGATGTCCGTCCGCTAGACGTTAAGGTTGGCGATAACGTGATCTTTAAAGATGGCTATGGCGTCGAGAAGCAAAAAATCGACGGCGAAGAAGTCTTGATCATGAGCGAAGCCGATATTCTTGCCGTTGTTGAAGGCTAAGCATCGTTGCAGCTGGTACTTATTTAACCAGTGCTTCGACTATTTACTTTCACGTTTTTGCATTCAATATTAGGAAGTAGCAGATATGTCAGCTAAACAAGTTAAGTTCTCCGATGATGCTCGTAAACGCATGGCCCGCGGTGTCGACGTTCTCGCCAACGCGGTAAAAGTTACCCTCGGCCCGAAAGGCCGTAACGTAGTACTGGAAAAATCTTTCGGCTCCCCCACCGTTACTAAAGACGGTGTTTCTGTTGCCAAAGAGATCGAACTGAAAGACAAGTTCGAAAACATGGGCGCGCAAATGGTGAAAGAAGTCGCTTCACAGACTTCTGACGCTGCAGGCGATGGCACGACTACCGCTACTGTTCTGGCCCAGGCCATTATCGCTGAAGGCCTGAAAGGCGTGACGGCGGGCATGAACCCGATGGATCTTAAGCGCGGCATCGACCAAGCGGTCAACGCTGCGGTTAAAGAAATCAAAGCCATGTCGGTACCTTGCACCGATACCAAGTCGATTGCTCAGGTAGGCACTATCTCTGCAAACGGCGACAAACGCATCGGTGAAATCATCGCCGAAGCGATGGAAAAAGTCGGCAAAGAAGGCGTCATCACTGTTGATGAAGGCCGTGGCTTTGAAGACGAGCTGGAAGTCGTTGAAGGTATGCAGTTTGACCGCGGCTACCTCTCGCCCTACTTCGTTACCAACCAGGACACCATGACGGTTGAACTGGAAGATCCCTACATCCTGCTAGTGGATAAAAAGATCTCCAACATCCGTGAGCTGCTGCCGGTGCTAGAAGCCGTTGCCAAGCAAGGCAAGCCACTGGCCATCATCGCTGAAGATATCGAAGGCGAAGCCCTAGCAACGTTGGTTGTAAACAACATGCGCGGTATCGTTAAAGTAGCCGCTGCTAAAGCACCGGGCTTCGGCGACCGTCGTAAGTCCATGCTGCAGGATATCGCTATTCTGACTAACGGCACGGTCATTTCTGAAGAAGTCGGCCTGACGCTTGAGCAAGCCAACCTGGATCACCTGGGTACTGCTAAGCGCATGACGATGTCTAAAGAAAACACCACTATCATCGATGGTGCTGGTGCAGAAGGCGATATCGAAGCACGCGTTAGTCAGATCCGCGCGCAAATCGAAGACACCTCTTCTGACTACGACAAAGAGAAACTGCAAGAGCGCGTTGCCAAACTGGCAGGCGGTGTTGCCGTTATCCGCGTCGGTGCTGCCACCGAAGTGGAAATGAAAGAGAAGAAAGCCCGTGTTGAAGACGCTCTGCACTCTACTCGTGCAGCCGTTGAAGAAGGCGTGGTGCCAGGTGGCGGTACTGCACTGGTTCGCGTAATGGCCAAAGTACAGGGCCTTACTGGCGATAACGAAGACCAGAATCACGGTATCAACATGGCGCTACGCGCTATGCAGTCACCACTGCGTCAAATCGTTTCCAACGCTGGTGAAGAGCCTGCCGTTGTGATTAACCGTGTGAAAGATGGCGAAGGCAACTTCGGCTACAACGCACAAACCGGTGAGTATGGCGACCTGTTTGAAATGGGCGTCCTGGATCCAGCGAAAGTAACCCGTACTGCACTGCAGTCCGCTGGTTCTGTTGCTGGCCTGATGATCACCACTGAGTGCATGATCGCAGAAGATCCGGAAGAGAAAGACGCTGCACCCGATATGGGTGGCATGGGCGGAATGGGTGGTATGGGCGGCATGATGTAATGCACCCCTGAGCCCTTCGCTCTATCGACGGCTAGCATTTAGCTGTCAACAAGAACCCCGCCTTGTGCGGGGTTCTTGCGTTTTGAGGCGCCTACAGGCGTGAGGTTGTCGATAGCGTTTTGTCAGCCATTTCCAGGGCCGAACGTGCTACTATCTGGGCGATTTTTTTAAGCTACATTTTCACTACTGGGCACCAGCGCATGTTGCAGCATATCCGTATCGTACTCGTTCAGACCTTCCATCCCGGCAATATCGGCGCTGCCGCGCGAGCCATGAAAACCATGGGCCTGACCGAGCTGGTGCTGGTTAATCCGCGCCTATTCCCCGATGAAGAAGCGAATCGGCTAGCGGCGGGTGCCACTGATGTCCTGGAGAGTGCGCGGGTGGTTACCTCGCTGGAGGAAGCCGTCAACGACTGCGTGCAGGTCGTGGGTGCCAGTGCACGCTTGCGCAGCCTGCCCCTTCCCCACTTTGACGAACCTGATGAGATGGCAACAGACGTCATCCAGAACGCTCAAACGGCGCCGGTGGCACTGGTGTTTGGGCGTGAACGTTCGGGGCTGACTAACGATGAGATTCGCTGCTGCACGCATCAGGTCAGCATTCCTGCCAACCCTGATTACGGTATTCTGAATCTATCCCAGGCAGTACAGATACTCGCTTATGAAGTACATCGCGCCTGGCGTAAAGGTGATGGGAGCGGTTTTACTTATCAGCGCCCGCTGGAGGCAACGCCACCCAGCCGCGAACAGTTCTTACACTTTCAAGCGCATCTGGGCCGCTTAATGCAGGAAAGTGGCTTTTTAACCCAGCCACATGCCCGCACTGAAGAGCAGCTTCAAGCCCTATTCGCTCGCGCTCAGCCCAGCCGCAAAGAGCTTTCGCTTCTGCGTGGGCTATTAAGCGCGTTTGAAAGTCATCTGCCTAAATAGTGATAGAGTTAAAGCGACTAAAAAGGGACAACCAAGTTGTCCCTTTTTAGTTTGAAGATAAGGCTTTTAGAGCATCATTGCCGCTAGCCAGCCAAAGCCGACTAACGGAATGTTGTAGTGCAGAAACGTTGGCACCACGCTGTCCCACATATGATCGTGCTGACGGTCAACGTTAAGGCCTGAAGTGGGGCCCAGGGTAGAGTCAGAGGCAGGCGAGCCTGCATCACCCAACGCCGCTGCCGTACCCACCAGCACCACCGTGGCCATGGGAGAGAAGCCAAACTGTACCGCCAAGGGCACAAAGATGGCAGCAATAATGGGAATGGTTGAGAACGACGAGCCGATACCCAGGGTAATGAATAGCCCTACCAACAGCATCACCAGCGCCGCTAGCCCACGGTTATCGCCAAAGAGTGAAAAAGCTCCTGACACCAGGGCATCAATCTCTCCCGTGGTTTTCATGACCTCGGCAAAGCCCGCTGCGGAGATCATGATAAAACCAATCAGCGCCATCATGCGCATACCACTGGTAAATAGATCGTCTGCTTCGCGCCATTTAAAAATACCGCCCATTGAAAGCAGGCCAATCCCCACCAAGCCCCCCAGTATCATTGAGCCACTGTAAAGCTGGAGGCCGAGCGCTGCGACGATTGCCACCCCCGACATCACAAGCCCCAGCCTATGCGGTTTGGCGGGCGTATGGCCTTCGGCAACGTTGGCGTTAGCGATATCTTCGGCTTGATACTCACGCGGGCGGCGGTAACTCCAAAATAGCGCAACGATTAGCCCCAGTGCCATCCCCCCTACCGGTACTGCCATGGCCAGCGGCACCATGCCACGGGTGATCTCTAAACCCAGCGGTTCCCCAGCGCTATTTAAGTTGGCCAAAAGAATATCGTTTAGAAAGATCGCCCCAAACCCTACCGGCAGCAGCATATAAGGGGCCGTTAAACCAAAGGTGAGCGCACAGGCCACCGCGCGTCGATCCAACTTTAAGCGGTTCATCACGGTTAATAGCGGCGGAATCAACACCGGTATAAAGGCAATATGTACCGGGATAGCGTTCTGAGAAGAAATAGCCACCAACAACACAGCCGTTAGCAACAGCATTTTGACCCGCGTCTGCTGCGCAACGGTTGCCTCTTTTTTACCCAGCAGCGTAATCAAACGATTAGCCAGCATATCCGGTAGCCCAGAGCGAGAGATCGCCACAGCGAAGGCCCCCAAAGTGGCGTAGGCCAGCGCCACCTGGGCCCCGCCGCCCACGCCTGTATTAAAGGCTTCCAGAGTTTGTTCTAGTGACAACCCGCCCACTAAACCGCCGACTAAAGCGCCCACCACTAACGCAAATACCACCGAGACACGCGCCAGCGATAGCGCCACCATCACCAGCACCGCAAGAATTACTGCATTCATGAAAATCCTTAGAGCTATTGAGAGGTCATTAACGGCGAAGGGGGCGGATTTTAGCAGATTAATAGCATAAAACTAATACTGCCTTACTTACCTATTCCTAGCTTCTAAAAGCGCACAACGCATGCGATAGTGAGCTAACTGTTAGCCTGCCAACAAAGAGAACATCATGGCCTTCGTTCTTCGCCACTCACTGCTGCTGATTATATTGGGAAGCTTGGTTATTTCCACGGCCATGGGCTTACGCCATGGTTTCGGGCTCTTTATGGAGCCCCTCAGCAGCGAGCTCGGCTGGGGGCGTGGTGTATTTGCTTTTGCACTAGCCTTACAAAACCTGGTTTGGGGCTTATCGCAACCCTTTACCGGGGCGCTCGCGGATCGCTTCGGTGCGGCCAGGATTATCGTTGTTGGCGGCTTGCTGTATGCCTTGGGGTTGCTGTTTATGAGCCTCTCTACGTCAGAACTAGGCATGACGGTCAGCGCCGGGCTGTTGATTGGCCTTGGCCTCTCCGGTACCACATTCTCGGTTATTTTAGGTGCTGTGGGGCGCGCAGTGGCGCCTGAAAAACGCAGTATGGCCATGGGGATCGTTAGCGCAGCGGGCTCGTTTGGGCAATTTGCCATGCTGCCTGGCACTCTGGGTTTGCTCGAGTGGCTCGGCTGGGCCGCAGCGCTGATGGCGATGGCAGCTATCGCGACCATCATTCTGCCCCTGGGGGCAATGCTGCGCGACAAGCCCTCCGCCAAAACGGCATCCGATTTAAGCCTCAAAGATGCGCTCAACGAAGCAGCAGGCCAAAAAGGCTTCTGGCTACTCTGTTTAGGCTTTTTTGTCTGTGGCTTTCAGGTGGTGTTCATTGCCGTGCACCTCCCCGGCTACTTATTCGATAACGGCCTGGCGGTAAAGGTGGGTACGACGGTACTGGCCTTAGTGGGACTGTTTAATATTGTTGGCACTTATACCGCGGGTTGGATGGGCGGCATCTGGTCAAAACCCAAGCTGCTAACCTGGCTCTATTTGATTCGCGGCGTAGTGATTACGGCGTTTGTTTATTTGCCGTTAAGCCCAACCAGCGCTTACCTATTTGGTAGCGTCATGGGGCTTCTATGGCTCTCTACCGTACCATTAACCAACGGCATTGTGGCTTCCGTGTTTGGTGTTCGTCACCTCTCCATGCTGGGCGGCATCGTATTTCTGTTTCACCAGTTAGGCTCTTTTATGGGTGTATGGCTGGGTGGCTATTTTTATGACCTTACTGGCAACTACAATACGGTCTGGCAAATTGCTATTGTGCTCTCGGTCGTCGCTGCTGCACTGCATTGGTTTATCAATGAAAAGCCGCTCGAGCGCTCGCAGTCAACAACGGTGATCCCATGACACGCAATAATTTACTCAAGGCCATGGCGGCAACTCTGCTGTTTAGCTGTTTAATGCTCGCATGGTGGGGCTGGCAGCATATGGATGCTGCCTTGCTACTCATGGGAACCCGGTTATGCTAACGAGCAAAGGTTGACTACTTGTTAAGATGACTATTCCCTACCCTGAGCATGTCGCCGTGGTGGTAACCACTTTTGTTACTGTGGT
Organism: Vreelandella titanicae; assembly: GCF_014697095.1. Lineage (NCBI taxonomy): Bacteria > Pseudomonadati > Pseudomonadota > Gammaproteobacteria > Oceanospirillales > Halomonadaceae > Vreelandella > Vreelandella titanicae. The sequence continues at coordinate 3,893,751 of NZ_CP059082.1, forward strand.
CATTGCAGTACTGCTTCACTATGAAGCCCTGTGGCTTATCTCGCGCCAAATAGAAAAGTCTCGAAGACCACATCGGCAACGCATCCTGGCGATGGCGTTTGGGGTATTGATGACCCACATTGTCGAAATTTGGCTATTTGGCATCACTGGCTGGTGGCTTACCGAGCAATTAAGCATTGGTGCTTTACATGGGTACGACAGTTTCAACGTCCTTGATTATATCTTCTTCTCTGCGGTGACCTATACCACCGTGGGCTATGGCGATATATATGCCATTGGGCCGGTACGTTTTCTGTACGGCACGCTAGCTTTAACAGGCTTTGTATTGATCACTTGGTCAGCATCGTTCACTTTTATAGAAATGCAAAAGCACTGGCGAGTTGGAAGATAATCAGCTTCGTTACGCGCTCTAGGGATCCGGCATGTTTGAAGTGGTTATTCTATCGGTAGCGTTTATCTTTGGTATCGCAGCACGACAGCTAAGTTTACCGCCACTCGTGGGATTCTTATCAGCAGGGTTTGCACTCAATGCCTTTGGGCCCAGTATTGGCCTCCCAAGTGATGCGGGCCCAATGCTTGAACACCTTGCCCATCTAGGGGTTCTGCTACTGCTGTTCACCATTGGTCTTAAACTCAATATCCGCAGCCTGGCAGAGCCCGTTGTGCTAGGAAGTTCCTTTATACACTTGGCAATTACCTGCCTGTTGTTTACATCTGGTTTTGTCATTTTTCTATCGCTGCCCCTGGACAAAGCAATTCTGCTGGCCACTGCGCTGTCTTTTTCAAGCACGGTATTAGCGGCCAAAGTACTCGAAAGCAAACGTGAATTACGCGCCCTGCACGGCCGAATCGCGATTGGCATATTAATCATTCAGGATCTAGTTGCCTTAGTGGTTCTTAGCGTTTATGGCGGTGATTCCCCCAGCCCCTGGGCTGTGCTGGTTTTCCTACTGCCACTGTTAAGGCCGGTACTTTATTGGCTTATGAATGCTGCACAGCACGATGAGCTGCTCGTGCTGCTAGGCGCCGTGTTAGCCATTGCCGTTGGTGGTATGGGCTTTGAAGCCGTTGGTTTAAGCTCTGAAGTAGGCGCTTTGGTGATGGGACTTCTGCTTGCCAAGCACCCCCGCGCTCAGGAGTTATCTAAGGCGCTGTGGGGAGTGAAAGAAGTGCTATTAGTCAGCTTCTTTCTGCAGATTGGCATGGCAGGGTTACCCGATAAAGAAGCATTTGTCTTTGCGGTAATCCTGGCTGTTCTGCTTCCACTTAAAGGGGTGCTGTTTTTTGCTTTACTCGTTGCCTTCCGTATCAGAGCACGCAACGCCTTTCTGGGTGGCTTGAGCCTGACGGCCTATAGTGAGTTTGGTCTGATTGTCGCTGCGAGCATTTTGCCAGAGTGGCTTGTTCCATTGGCGATTACCGTTGCCCTATCCTTTGTTATCGCTGCGCCGCTTAACCGCATCGCCCATCAACTTTTTGATCGTTGGGAAAATAGCCTGCTCCGTTTTGAGCGGCACGCCCGACATCCTGACGAGCAGCCGGTAGATTTAGGTAGCGCCACCATTCTGGTATTAGGCATGGGTAGAACTGGTAACGCCGCCTACGATTTTTTTACCGATAAGGGCTTGGCGGCAGTGGGCATTGATTCAGATCCCAATAAAATAAATACTCAACGGCATGTTTTTTATGGTGATATCGAGGATGTGGGTTTTTGGCACCATCTTGATATTGCGCAAATAACAGCTGTTACGCTAGCCACTCCGGAACTTGAGAGCAAGCTTATTGCCACCCGCGAACTACGCGAAGCGGGCTTCACTGGCCACATTATTGCGGGCATCCACTTCCAGGATGAAGCCGAACCGCTGCATGCCGCTGGAGTAGATCAAACGTATTTGCTGATGACCGGTGCTGGCATCGGTATTGCCGAGAAAACCTGGGAATGCCTGCAGTCGCCGCCGTTGTAGACGCTTGAGTAAGTGGTGTTAACTAATGTGACGATGCCGCCAAAAAAACGCATCAGGCACCCCTTGCTTGGGCGAGAACAGCAGCGCCATAAAGACCAACAGGGCCATACCTAGATTGTCCTTACTCGTTGCCTCTCACTTTTTGCTCATGACCGATACGTGGACTTTAGCTCTGCAAGAAAGCTTTGTGCGGACAGTTTAGCCTTGGCTAACAATATTACACAAAAATACGTTACTATCCCCCCGACTATCCAATGATTGTTCCCACTGCTTCCGATATAATTTACCAATGACTGATTCTAATCCGAACGCCTCATTGACTACCCCAAGCATTCCTGGAGATGCACTGCCCCCTGTGGAGCAGCATGCCCAGCAGTATGCAACGGTGCGAAATGCCCACGAAACCGAACTGATCGAAGACTATGTTGAGCTAATTGGCGACCTGCTGGCTCACCGCGGCGAGGCGCGTGCGGCGGACATTGCCAACCGTATGGCGGTCAGCCAAGCGACGGTTTCAAAAATGATTCGGCGTTTAAATGAGCTGGAGCTGGTCACTAGTAAGCCATATCGCTCGCTGTTTCTAACCGAAGCGGGTCAAAAAATGGCAGAAACGTCACGCGCCCGCCACGATATCGTGCTGCACTTTTTACGTGCCCTTGGGGTAAGGGATGCGACTGCGCGTATTGACGCTGAAGGCATGGAGCACCATGTGAGCGACGAAACCCTCGCCATCATGCAGCGCTTTACCGAGCAGCAGTACAACAGTTAAACCCGCTGCTCGTCATCGGTGTGAAAATCGCAGATGGTTCACCTGGGTAATCGCGCCGTTCCAAATCATTTCCAGGTGAGTGGTTTGGATAATGTCAGCCACACAGCCTGGTGTCATCAGCGCCCAGCACTTTGCATTAAGCCTGCGAACGGAGTGGTAGCGAAGCCCACCTCCACACCGTCGTATTTCAGCACCAAAGGGTTGCGATATTGAATAATCATCGGGCGTATAAATAGCATGCTCAATAGGTAAAACGAGCGCATCGTAACACCCACCCTGATCAAAAGTGGCTTTTAAACCACGAAAAACAAACCGTTCGTAGTGAAGTCCTGGTACATTTTGCCAATACATCTGCTGGTGATGCTTTACTTCTGCAATCGCCGTTTCAAGCGTATCGGCAAAATAAAGCACTCCAAAACTGCCATCACTAAAGCGCGAACCTTGCGGATTTACATGGGTAAAGGGCGCTACGGCATAGGAACAGCCACGAATTCCGAACGGAATTTGTTCGTGGGGCAGCAGCGCTAAATTACCCACTTCATTTTGTAATCGCGGATTGGTTAATACCTGCAGTGCATGAAGCGCGGCGAACTCGTCAACGCTCGCCACATCATCGAAAAGATCAATCGGCGGAAACTTACTATTGACCAAGCGATAACCGGTAACCTTTTCGTTGGGTAAGCTGTGCAAATCAACGACCTTTACCACTGGCTTCCCCGTAGGCTATCGATACGCTTAAACGTTTCGTAGAGCGCCGCAAAATCACCGGAGCCCATAATCTCAAGCGGTGTACGGCCATTAAAGTAGGGATTATCATTCACCAAATTGACGAACCCATAAAGGTTCTCCGGGTTATCAAATATCATCCGCAACGCAGCGTGGATGTTGAGTAAGTAACTAATCCGAGTTAGCTGATCACTATCTAATTTGATCTCGTCGAGATCCCCCCGCCGAGCCCGTGCGTAGGTACTATGAGAAACGCGCAAAATCGCTTCGCCCTGCTCGCCAGACGCGCGCCACTTATCCAGAATGCGCACCGCTGTTTTCAAGCCTATCGCCGCTGCTGCTCTGTTTTGGGAAATGTCGTGTGCCGTCTGCATAGCATTACCTTGCCTTCACATATTGTCTACAGATACTAGTTTAACAAAAAAGTATCTGCAAACACATATTCAAGTTTCTTACACTTCTCAATTAGCCTTTTGACACTTTGGCGGGCATCCCCAACCGCCCTATGCCCGGCAACTTCAAAGCGGGTCGCATGACATCAATACCAAAACTCAAGCCGAGGAAGTTGAGTTCAAGCCCCTCTTCCAGTGCCAGAATAATGCCGACCACCCCACCCAATGACAGCTGATAACCGCTTCCGCTGGGCGCAGGAGCCAACACGCCATTGAAAATATAATCTTTGCCAATGGCCGTGACGGGCAGCGTCACCTCAAAGCCTGGGACTTCGCGTATAACCCAGGCAATAAAGCTATTGCTGTTCGGACCAGGCCACACTCGATAAAGCTCCGCCTGAGGATAGTCAGCGGCGGCGGCCTCTATCTGCGGTATCATTAGTACAGCTGCATCGCCGCGATAGTCAGCCAACAGCGTCGGAGGATTGCCAAACCAGGCTCGATCAGGCGTATCGACTGAAGACACTACAGTAGGACGCCGCCAACTCAATACTTGATGGAGTCGATAGCTATCGGCGTTTTCCGCCTTGGTCGCAATCCAGATATGTTCGCCAAACGCCCCGCGCCAGTTGTAAGCACGGGCTGAATAGACCTGAACGACGGCTTCAGCGTTCACCACTGGATCAGGGGCTATGCCAGCAGATGACCGATCCAGCGAAGACCAGTGCCCATCAGTCACCACCTGATTACTCGCCAATAGCCAAACAGGCCCCGCTAACAGCAACGCTAACAGCGCCACTAAACTAAGAAGCCAACGCAGCAGTATTTTCATCGCATTATCCAGAACTGAAAATTATCTGTTTAATACCGTAATAGACCACTTTTCTCAAGTATAATTTTCAACGATGCTATGAATTTCATATTATATGGATAACTTTTTAATAAAACATGCGCTAGTCAAAAAATAGAATATAATTACAATATTTAAGCCAAAAAAAAACCCTCCATAATGTTAGAGGGCTTATTGATTCTCCACTTACAATCAATTTCCAAATTAATAGTGAATGGTGCACCCCAAACCTAATATTAAAAAATACAACAATATATCTTTGACAAACCGATCATCTATAAAAATATATTTAAATATCTTAAGTTAATTACAAAACCACTGCCACATTTATTCGTATATTTACAACAAAGCGGGACTTAAAATTAAAAAACATTACCATTGAAAGAAAAAGCATATAGTGGAGTCATTTCCAACAATAGAGCCAAATATAGACCCTCATTCTTCGACACCAAGCAGTAAACAATAGCTAAGACCTTTCTGGCTTGGTAAGACCTAATAGCAAAGCCAATCGATAAGTAGTGGAGAAGACTTTGAAATAATAACATAACAAAGCCGCTAAGCATTTTTCCCGCAGGGAAATACCTTTTTTCATAAAAGGTTTTAAAATCCTGAAGGGAGGAAAATAGCCAGTAGCAATTAGATATAAAGGATTGTTGTTTTTGCCTTTACGATTCACAGTTACAGAGCCGCCTAAGACTCTTTTACGTTTTTTAAGCATTGCTTTAATGTCGGCTCGTGCAGGGTGATTAACTACGACTTCTGGGGCATACACAACAGGAATGTTTTTATCCCTTGCTCGATGCCCCCATTCATTGTCACCACCGGACATCAAAGAATCATTAAAAAAACCGACAGTATCAAAATGCTTTGTCCAAGTAACCATATTAGCCGTTGCCGAACCACCTGCCTGAGCATATTTTTTTTGATCGAAGGCATAGAATTTTTCGTAAATTTCAACAAGGGTCAATTTATCCGATTTAAAAAAAAGTTCAATCTTACCGGCGACACGCTCTGCTCCCCCATCAAGTCGCGCAACAGCTAACTCAAGCCAGAAAGTATCCGGTATACAATCAGAATCAGTAAAAGCAACAATTTCTCCTTGAGAAACTTTTAAAGCCGCATTTCTAGCTGCATAAGAACCAGCCTTATCTTCTGAAATAAGCTTGAAATTTTCAGGTAAGAAAAAATTAGTGGGTGGACTATCGTCTGGTGCATTGTTTACAATGATCACTTCAAAGTCGCCTTGTGGAAACGACTGATTTTGTAAAGCGACCACACATAGCTGTAAGCGCGCCCAGTCAAAATAGGTAGGAACTATTACTGATACTCTAGGGCTGCTAATTTTCATAAATCCTCCCTCAATTATTCTAACCTTTATGTATTTCAGATTTTCTTCGACTGATAGCCTTCTCAATTTCTGTTTGTACGGCTGCTAAAGGTCTGGAAAATCGTTGTTTGCATCTCAAGCGAACGCTTCAGGCTAAGAGTAATATATTTTAAATAAGTACGGGACAAATGATGAGTGTCAGACCACATCAACCTTTCATCAAAAAAGGCTGGACAAACTCTGTCCTCACATATCAACTTGGTGAAGTCGATAGAAATAAAAAGTGGGATTTCATCTTGGTATTCATTAGCAGGATTTTCTTGTAATAAAACTTCTTCTACTGGGCGAGCACACTCGCTTGCTTCTCTGCTGTTTTTCCATACACAGTAGCTTGGATCGCTTTCAAACCAGGGGTTGTCTCTAATACCTATTACTGGAATACCTAAGGCTGTTATTTCCTTCCATTTTTCCACATGCCCAGCTGGCACAAACTCAATGGGATCGCCCACGACTAATCGATTTTCACGCGGCCGATTAGATCTTGACGAATTTGTGATAACCAAATCGGGATTAATCTCAGCTAAATAATCAATGATATTTTCGTTCCATATCTTACAGCTACGATTATCCTCCACAATTTCGTAACCGAGAGAGCAAGATTGTTTTACGATACTTATTAATTTAAAACCATACTCATTTGCAAGGTATGAAAAGAAAGGTTCCCATTGACCGGCATGGGATCCGCCCACAATCACGACTACATTGTCGGATGAAGTATCTCCAAATTCGCAAGATACGATAGTAGCTTCATCCATCTCCGTAAAACAGTCGCTGTTTTTATCCATTATTGCCCCTAAGTCACTAGAAATGGCAGTAACATAATTATAATCAAGGTTTGTGGCACCGTTTTGTATAGTAATTCTATTACCATCAAAAAATTCTCTTTTAAAAACTACCTCTACATCATGCAGATTTTCAAGATAGTACTTCGCGCCCAGCCCCAGCGACACTGATGGAATACAAAATACACAGCCCACCATATAGGCAAACCAGGTTCGGGCCTTAGGGATTCTACGAAAAGGTTTCTCTATAACCAGCGTTGTGAGGATGGCAAGCAGCACCCCCAGCACAATAACCATCATTCCTTTCACAAACCCTAAATTTGTAGTTTCATAATAGTGCTGAAAAAAAACCAGTATAGGCCAATGCCAGAGATACACTGTAAAAGACATCGCTCCCAGCATGACAAGAAATTTATTGGATAGAAGCATACTCACAACTGTATTTTTTTCACTTACACTACCAGCAATAATCAAAAAGATAGCCGCCATGACTGGAAGAAGCGCAACGTATCCTGGAAAGTTCAATTTTTTAGGTAACGCTAATCCGACACTGAACAGTATAAAAATACCGAGCAGTGAAATAATGAAGGCAAACTTTTTTGTCAATCTTATATAAGGTATTAATACAGCAACTAATCCGCCTGCCAAGAATTCCCAAGCCCTTCCCAACGGATTAAAATATGCTGTATCAGGGGCCATGCTTGTATGAAAAATGGAGTACAGAAGAGAAATACTCACCAGCATGGAGATACCCACGATCATGGGAGCTAAAGATTTTATTTTATTTGAAATATGTATCAATGGTTTAATAAACAAGGGAAGGAAAATATAGAACTGCACTTGAATAGATAAGGCCCAGTACTGCTGAAAGGGGCTGGCTGGTGTCTCACTTTCCAGGTAATCTACTTCTCGCCTTATCAACAATAAGTTTTCCATTTGCACAGCACTAAAAACAAACTCATGTATTGTTTGCCTCCAATAGACTGGCGGAATAAAAAAATAACTTAAGAAAAAAGTTATCAAAAGTACAACATAGGCAGCGGGCACTACCCGTTTAATAATCCCTCCCCAGAACTGTAGAGGATTTAGCTTTCCTTCCCTAGCATACTGGCGAAGCAGCATGCCTGTCATCAAAAAACCAGAAACAACAAAAAACACATCGACACCGCCTGATACTTTATGAAACCAGATGTGGAACACAAGTACCAGCATCGCCCCGATAGCACGAACCCCCTGGATATCATTTCGATAACTGTTATTACCAATATAAATTTCAAACGTTTTATTCATCTTCATCCTCCATGAAAAAAACAATCAATACTCTTTACTAAGCTCCCTTTCAAAAATCAAACATTTCTTTTATTTAATATATAGATAAGACTTTATACTTAATATAACGAAATATAGGCTAAACCATCACTCTCGAGCAATGCACTGACAAATCTCTAACGGCTCTTTTTGAGCATCAACTGGAGAATCTATATATTCTATATCAGGTGAAAACAAAAAACCTTGAATCAATCCTATCGCTACAATACTAGCTTTCTTTAACCGCCCTCTGCACAAAAGCTTAACTATTATACAAAAATCAAAATACATTATGGTTATTAGCATACGAGGTGGCCGGTACTTTCGGGTTACAAACACTCTATTTCTTATTAAGTATCGATAATACTTAAGACGCGCCTCACTGTTTTCAGATATTATATTCAACACACCTTTTTCTTGTCGCAAGTGTAGTACTTTGCTGGCACCAACAACAAACCCAGGAACATCTTTTGTTATTCTTAAAGTATATTCCGTGTCTTCACCCCAAATAAACATGGCCGAAATAGGCAAACCATACTTTTCAAGCGTATTGCGAGGGACAAGAATAGATACAAAAGTCGCACGACCGACAGCAACAACACCATACTGTGCAAATCTTGGCCAATCTTTGTAACCGATGTGATTCTTCATTTCGCTGATGGACGGCGAGTTAGTGACATAACCATTTTCGGTAAAGGCAGTGGAAATCAGATAGGCTCTTTCAATGCCATTTTTATCGAGAGTATTATTTGCCTCAGTCAGCTTTTGCAAAGAACCAGGCTCGGGAATGACATCGTCATCCATCATCCAAACAAAATCAGCACCTTCCTGATAAGCAATCCGAAACCCAGCATTGAACCCACCCGCTGCGCCTACATTATATGGAAGTAAATACACTTTGAGATTAGGATAGTCCAATTCACTCAACATCTTCTGTGTACTATCATTGCTTGCATTATCAACAACAATTACCTTATCACAAGGACATGTTTGTGAATAAATGGCACTTAGACATTGCCGAAGTAAATCCTGTCGATTGTAGGTGAGCACTACCGCTATCACCTTCCCCATATTAACGCCTCCTGCCAAAATGTGTCCTTGAAAAGATCTCAGCCGTTTATCGATAACAATATAGTTAAAGATATCAACGAGTTCAGCGGCGCCTATTGAATCCTCTCAAGCCTGCCGAGATGCGTCTCACCTTAAATACCCCTTCACTGGGTGCAAAAAGCCGGAGACTATCTTCTGCTTTATGTTGAGAAAAAGACGGTTAGCATAGCCATTTCGCCCCTTTTTAATTGAAGCACTATTTGTTGCTGTATAGACCCGGTTATCTTCACAACAATAGACGGCTTTCCCTGAGATTCTTGCGATAGTGGAAGCCTGCTTGATATCACTTTCAATGAAAAAAGTATAATCAGAATTTTTATAAAACAAGCCCTTGTGTGTAGAGTGAACGCCTCGGCGCTGCCGCTCCTCCTTCGAAGGCAGATCCAACATGACAAGACGCTTATAAGCAATACTCTGCTGCTTAAGCCACATATCTGTCTGGCTACGATACTTTTCAAGACGGTTGGTTACCAAACAGCCAATTTGACCGTAAGGCAGGAAAAGAGGCTTTGCATTATTCAAAAATTCTAAATACTCCTCTCCGTCATCGTTCTGCTGGGCGGTAGGATCGACACACAGCACACCATCAATATCGACACACGCTTGAGAGAGTATGCTGGGAGTGAAGAGGTTCCACTGGAAAGCACGAGGCGATTTCAAACTATAAAAAAACATATCGACATGCTGCTCCCCCTCGGGCTCTACATAGATCGCCAAAGTGTCTATGTTACAAAAGCAGTCGGCGGGGATGGCTTCTAACGCGCTCTGCATCGTTCGACCTGTTGTAACACTGTCATCAACTAGCAGAATCTTTTTCGCGTCCCACGCAGCGATCGGCTGCCCACCACTCTTCCTACCCATGCGGGTTTTTAACGCTTGATTGGCAATAAAGTCGGGGAGCCCCATCGCATCGATATGCAAGCCTAAAGCAATCATATTGGCCGGGATCATGCCACTACGGGGAATACCAACGACCAAGTCGTAGCCTTTACCGTGAACTCGAAACAAAGACGCAGAGATGTCCTCGCTTAGGTCACCGTAAGATTTATAATTCATAGTTATTCCTCACTTTTTTATCAGAGATACCAATGCAAAATATAAAATCCACTCATTAATCCCTAGTTATTATTCACTCAACCACTTGCAACACAAAACAACACTAAAAAATTAGTCCAACTTATAAAATCAACTCCATCCACGCAAAAATTTATACAACTCATTAAAACAGGCATTTTTTTATTTTGAAAAATTAAAAACAGAATCAATAGAAAATTCACAGTATAACTATTTTATCAAGCGACGCCGAATACCTCTTGGAATGTTGTTATAAACAAATCTTAAAAAAGGAACGGGGAAGTAATAGAAAGGAGCTTTTAGTTGTTTTAATTTTTTTAAACTTATTTTTAACGAATTGAATGTATACCCTAATCGGTTTCCAACTTCGTAACTCTGACCATCATGAAGTCGCTTGATAGTTAATGGTAAGTTAACTCGATAGAATATATGACCTTTTCTAAGAGCACGAATCCAAAGGTCAATATCGACTTGCCGAACCAATGCTTCATCATATCCCCCAAGCTGATCAAATAATCGTCGAGAAAATAGAACAGAGCTGTGATTTATCGGGTTTCGAATATAAAAACTTTCACGATGCATAGGTGTAACTGAAAATGCTCCCTGGACATCGACCTCTCCTTCTCCTTCTCCATAAACGGTCTGGCTAGAAGTAACGATCAGCTCCGCCTTTGAAAACAAACTGATGGCAAAAGCCTGCTGTTCCAATTTTTCAGGTAACCATTTGTCGTCAGCGTCAATATTAGCCAACCAATTATGCTGTGCATGGCTAACAGCTAGGTTCAATGCCCGTGATCGTCCGATACCGTGAGTGTCAAATAGTCGAACCAAAACAGGGGCAGTAAGGCGTAACCTATTGAGCACTTCCCAAGTATCATCTTCGGATCCATCGTTAACCACAACGACTTCTTGAGGAGGGTAGGTCTGAAAAAAAACAGAAGAAAGACTAGATTCCAAAAATCGAGATCCATTCTTTACTGTCATTATTACCGAGATATCAACCTGATCCATCAACCACCTCCATATTTCATAAGCGAAGAGATAAAACACTCAATAGTGGTTAAAGAAAAAATATAGGTCACTGCCAACTAAAACACTCTTTTTAAATTGATTAAAGACGCATATATATTTAAAAAACCAAACAAAATAAATTCTCGACTACCAAACACGCCTATTAACCACCTTCCACACTAAAAACTTTATTTTATTTTTTATTAAACGCGACCAATTTTCACCACCTGAATTATAGATACAATTATCGCTCAAACAAAAAACTGGCTTCTTTGCCTCTCGACAAATAAGCCTTGCTTGATCAGCGTTATCTTCAATAAACAAGTCCGCCGATGAAGCTATGAAAGTCTCGATCTTAAATTTAACAAGAGAGTCTATTTCCATAACATTAGTATCGTTATCGACCATAACGAGATTTTTATACAAGATACCGCTACTTACCAAACAGGTTTCCACTTCATGGCGGCTTGATTCATTCTGGCAAGAGACAATCGTATCGATGACTCCCGAGGGCATATAACGAAAGTGCATGGCGATTTTATCACTGCCAGCCTCGTCTTCCAAAACCATACCCTCGAAACAAACACAAGATCTACTCATGATGTTATGGTGAAAAATGTTCCATTCAAAAACCCTAGGATAGGGGAGAAACTCAAGTATAATATCCACATCATTCCTAATGGGTTTGCTTGAGTAGACGGCCAATGTTGATGCCCGAGCCAACAGCCAGTCCGGTAGCGAGTCGATTTCAGCTTTCATCGATTTACCAGACATTATACTATCATCAACGATAAGAACCTTTTCTGCCTCCCAGGGTAAGCTTAAATTTTTCTTTAGTCCTCGGGTAATCCCCTTTTTTAATGGATAATTATGCAGCCAGGAAGAGATATCAGTGCAATTCACGTTCAGTGCAAGGGCTATCATGTAAGCTGGCACCATACCACTTCTAGGTATACCGACGACTAAGTCCCAGTCACCGGATAATTTCCCAAAATTTTTTGTAATGTCCTTACTAAGATCGCTATATGACTTGAACCGTATCTGCATCAAGATTTCTCCGTGACTTCACCTCAAGATATTAAGCAATTTTTATCAAGAATACCGACAGACTGCATAACAAATAGAATGCTTTAGAACCTCCAAGAAACTTAGGCATCGGGCTTATGAATCCCCCTTTATGACTGGCAAACGTCGTTTAATTTCTATTTGTTAGAAATCGGAATGAGCAACGCAAAGCAAGTCATATCTGTAGTTTTTTTAAAAGATAAAAATCTCTTGTATAGTGACTCTATTGTTTAGCAGTGCTTTATATACATTGAGATAAGTTTATGAAACACGTGAGGCTTAATCGAGAGATACGGGGTTTGTTTGGTTTTGATATGCAATGCTTGATGTTGAGCTCTCTATTCCCATCGCTTGCAGCATTACAGAATTAACCTTATGGACATCGTATCTATTTCTAGCAATTTCGTGAGAACGTTGTCCCATTACTCGCACAAGAGCAGGGTTATCAATGAACCGCTGCATAGCTTTGGTGAGAGCATCAACTTCTTTTACTGGTATCAAGTAGCCGTTAGCGCCTTCAGTAACAGTTTCTCGACAGCCGGGCGCATCGGTGGTGATCACTGCACGCCCCATCGACATTGCTTCTAAAATTGAACGTGGCGTGCCTTCCCGATAATAGCTGGGCAGTACATAAACGCTGCACTCAGCAATCGCGGGACGTACATCGTCTAGCCAACCCAAATGATGAATAGAGCCTTCCCTTACCCAGCCATCCAGCTCCTCTTGCGTAATCGAGTCGGGATTGCTATCGGTTTTGCCCGCCAGCTGAAATACCGCCTCAGGATGCTGCTGCTTGATTCGTCGAGCAGCCTCGGCGTATTGACGAACGCCTTTGTCACCCAACAAGCGGGCAATCAGTAAGAAGCGAGGCGGGCCAGAGGGTAAGGGTAAACGCGCGAAATGCGCCATATCCACACCTGATCCATTAAGCACTTGCGAGGGTACTTTCTCATCCAATATCCTTAAGTCACGAAACAAAGCTTCATCATCGGGGTTTTGAAAAAATACTTTATTTGCCTTATTCAGAGCTGCTGCGTAAAGCCTACGCACCACTTGAAAAACCAGAGCACGTTTACCGCTAGCTTGGTCAGCAAAGGCATAACCCAAGCCTGTAATCAATGCATAGCGCTGTGGAGCTCTTGCCAGCTTGGCGGCTAATAAGCCGTACACGACCGGCTTAATGGTGTATGCCAGAACGACTCGTGGCCGAATCTCGCGCATCAATCGATAAAGTGCTCCCAGTGTCAAAATATCGCGCCATGGATTTAGACCCGTCCGCTGCATCGGAAAATCATGAGTAACCACCCCCCAGGACTCTAGTAGCCGACGAGTTTTTGCGTCATCAAAAAGTCCTGGGGCTGCTGCATGCACTTCTAATCCTGCTTTAATCAAAGCTTGCACAAGCGGCCCTCGAAAATTGACCAACGAATAACAGGTGCCCGACACTATCAAAAAGCGTCGATTTGATATGGTAATCTCAGGATTCATGTGAGTTCCTCAGCGGGACACCAAGCCGCGCAGAGCCCTGCGCTTTTTACTTGATATTCACTAATTTTATTGGCGTGTCATAGTGGGTATCGATGAGTTACTAAGGAAGTTAAATCGAAAGTTATCGCTAGTTACTTTTCTTCATAACATTCGTCAGCACTTGGCAGGTTTTATCTACCTCTTCCTGGGTGAGCGTGGGATGGCACAGAAACATTAGGCTGGTTTGGCCAAGCTCTCGAGCCACCGGTAATCTAACTTGCGGCGGCAAGCCGTCTTTCGCAAAGGCTTTTTCGAGATAAACTTCAGAGCAGCTACCCGAGAAACAAGGAACCCCGCAACTATTAATCTCATTCAGAATTCGTTCGCGATCCCAGCCTGACTTAAGCCGCCGTGGGTCGATAAATACATAGCATTTATAAGCGGCATGCTTCGAGTCGTGCCTTTCGATATTGGAGCTCGTATCGGTAGAAAAAAGGGGGACTCGCAATCCTGAGCAGTCAGCCGCAGCTTGCCAGATGCGATGAGCATAGAAACGGCGAATGGCACTCCATTCGGGCATACGCTTAAGCTGTATACGGCCAATGGCAGCCTGCATTTCTGTCATACGCCAGTTAGTGCCAAAAGTGTCGTGTAACCAGCGAAAACCCGGGGGATGCTCATTTACATGCACTGCATCCCAGCTCTTGCCATGGTCTTTATAAGCCCACATTTTCTTCCACAGCTCAGTATCATTAGTAGTGACCATCCCTCCTTCACCACCAGTAGTCATAATTTTGTCCTGGCAGAATGACCAACACCCCACATGACCAATACTGCCAACACTCTTACCGCGATAGCGTGCTCCATGGGCCTGAGCGCAATCTTCAATCACATAAAGCCCATGTTGCTCTGCCAATGCCATCAACCCTTGCATTTCGCAGGGCCAACCCGCCAGATGCACGGCGATAATGGCACGTGTATGTGGAGTGATTTTTTCAGCAACCGTGTCAGCAGTGATGTTTTGAGAGTCGCGATCAACATCAGCGAAAACTGCTACGGCACCGGCATTAGCAATGCAAGATGCCGATGCAACGAAAGTTCGTGAGGTAACAATTACTTCCTCGTGTTCTTTGGCGCCAATCCCCAATCCTTTCAAGGCAAGGTCTAGTGCGTTGGTTCCATTAGCCAAGGCTATGGCATGCTTAGTGTCAGCAAACTCAGCAAATTCTTTTTCGAATTCAATACATTCGTTGCCTGTCCAATAATTCACCTTATTGGAAAGCAGCACGTTCTGAACTGCTTGTGCTTCTTCTAAGGTAAATGAAGGCCAAGGGGAAAAAGGTCCGTTAAGCATGATTATAACCCAGTGCTAATAAATCTTTTTCGTTCATCACGACAGGCTTTTCATCGACATCTCTTAAAAAAATTGTACCCTCAGGAAACTCGTAATGTTTGTATGCGTAAGAATAATTATTAGGATTTAGGTTAGCTTCAAGATAGTCTAATGGGAGGTTGGCGCCCGCTTTGGCTAACGAAGAGATAAAAGCAACAAACCTTACGTTTATCTCAGTTATCATTGGCTGCCCCTGGGCATTCTCCTTGAAATCGACGGTAAAAATACCGTTTGGTTTGGACTCATATCGACTGAAAACAGAGAAAATGGCGTCATCAGCAATTCTTACAAGATTTTTATCATTAATCATTCTTCCAAATGATGTATTACCTGTTATTCCGGATGGTGCTATCTTGGACATTATATATGTCACTCTCTCAGCACAAGCAGAGCGTAATATCTCGCCATTCATATAAATAACTTTACAAGCAAGATTCCTTCCCGGGAGAAACTCTGATGCTATAAACTCTTTAATTAAAGGATTAATTTGCATCCATTCTTCAAGTTCTTTATCGCTATTTATTTTCAAGGATCCTAGTCCGCTTGAGCCAATGGTGCCGCGAACCCAAAAAGGATAATCAAGAAATCTCTCTTTAATACTATGACCATTTAGAAAAGTGAAATAATTGGGTATATATTGTTTATCCTTTAACATCCCATGAAGTCGTTTCTTATCAACCAGCGTCTCAGTAGGACTATAGGAAGAAATAAAGGCTTCACAGGGTAATCCTTCACGCTCTTTACGCTTTGACCATGCCACCACCTCAACCTCAGGCAAAACGACGGCAAACTCAATGTGATGGCGATCAATTATCTTTGTGATTTCGACCCAGTACTGTTCATCATTCGCCTTAGGCACTAAGTAAGTCTTACTGTAAGAAAAACTATCATAAAGACCAATCGCAAGCGGATCTGCATCAACACCAATAAAGCTATAGGTATCATTCCCAGCATCAAAAATCGATCTGACAAAGCTTCGAGGTGTTGGCCCGCCGACACCGGTGACAAGTATATTAATTTTTTTAGTCATTATTTCCACCTTTGTCGTTTTGCAATTTCGATTCTTTGAAGTTTGGCATAGCCACTTCACCGGAATAACTGATACCTTCGCGGAAAAACACTTTTTTAACTGTCATTAACAGTATTTTTATATCCAAATATAATGTTTGGTTATCTATATACCAGATGTCATAGTCGAATTTTTTTTCCCACGAGATGCCATTACGTCCATTGACTTGCGCCCAGCCTGTTACACCAGGACGGGATTCGTGACGCCTTGCTTGTTTGGTTGTGTAAAGAGGTAGATATTCCATCAGCAAAGGTCTTGGGCCCACCAAACTCATCTCACCCTTTAGCACATTCCATAGTTCTGGCAGTTCATCCAAGCTAGTGGCACGCAGACATCGCCCAAAAGGAGTTAAGCGCTCCTTTTCAGACAGCTTCCGACCTTTCTCGTCATAAGCATCCAGCATTGAACGAAATTTTATTATCTCAAATGGCTTACCATTAAGCCCGGGACGAAGCTGACGAAAAAGGACAGGCCTACCTAATTTATAGCGTACCAACAGTGCTATAGTTAAAAGTACAGGTGAGAACAGTATCAACCCAACCAATGATACAGTAATATCGAATTGGCGCTTAAGCATAAGACACCTACCATTAAGGTTGTACGTATAAAACCAATCGAAAACATCAAGAACTTAATTTCAGCGTCCCTTGCTTTAGCCATTAATTATCGCTATGGGTAGAGAGTCTGGCGAACCTGTTCGGAATACTGGCTTAGCCCTACCTACCGAATAATAGGTAAATCCTTTTGCAACCATCCGGTGCGGCTCATACAAATTACGACCATCGAAGATAGTCGGTTCAGAAAGCTGGGCTTTGATAAACTCAAAGTCAGGAGCGCGGAAACTTTGCCACTCGGTTACAATAATTAAGGCATCCGTATTCTTTAGCGCCGCTTCTTTGGTTCCACAAAGGGTCAAATATTCATGGCTGCCATATAGACGCTGAGCTTCTTCCATGGCTTCCGGATCATAGGCCTGCACCTTAGCACCAGCGTCCCAAAGCGCTTCCATAAGCACACGACTGGGCGCATCGCGCATGTCATTGGTATTTGGCTTGAACGAAAGCCCCCAGATGGCAAAGGTCTTACCCTTAAACTGGCCATTGAAGTGCTGGCTTATTTTTTGGAACAACGTAGTTTTTTGCTCTTTATTACGCAATTCAACTGCCTTGAGTAGCTTTGCATCAAAATCAATAGTATTGGAGGTATGAATAAGCGCCTGTAAATCTTTGGGAAAGCAGGATCCTCCATAACCAGCTCCAGGATAAATAAAGTGGTAGCCAATACGTGGATCGGAGCCGATTCCTTGGCGCACGGCTTCAATATCCGCACCCAGGCGCTCAGCCAGGTTTGCCATCTCGTTCATGAAACTAATCTTGGTAGCCAGCATGCAGTTGGCTGCATATTTGGTTAGTTCGGCACTTTTAACATCCATTACGATGATCTTGTCGTGATTGCGATTGAAGGGTGCATAAAGCTCCCGCATGATTTCAATTGTACTATTGGAATCAGTACCGATGATAATGCGATCAGGTTTTTGACAATCAGTAACTGCACTGCCTTCCTTCAAAAACTCAGGGTTGGAAACTACATCAAAATAGATATCGCTGCGGTTACGTTGTTCTAATACCTTTTCCACCTCGGCACGGACCTTATCTGCACTACCTACCGGTACGGTAGATTTATTGATAATGATCTGGCCGTTTTCCATGTGTTCGCCTATGGTAGCGGCCACTGAGAGCACGTACTTAAGATCGGCGCTGCCATCTTCGTCCGGTGGGGTTCCCACCGCGATGAACTGAACATGCGCATGTTTAACCCCAGCGACCGCGTCGGTTGTGAATTCAAGTCGGCCGGCAGCGTAGTTCTCCTTTACTAAAGTCTCCAATCCTGGCTCATAAATGGGAATAATGCCCAACTTAAGTTGTTCAACCTTATTATTGTCCACATCGACGCAAACCACATGATGGCCAACTTCAGCCAAAATGGCACCTTGAACCAGGCCCACATAACCCGTACCAAAGACTGTAACATTCATTAGATTACCTGCCAAAAATTGATGTATTAAGATAAGAAGGAAAAGTGTATTTCACTTAACCAAGCCAGACGGTTCGCTTAAAAAGTCAGCAGTATTAGTAGGTGAGAATTTTTTTAATAAATAATAGTCGCGATACCATTCAATGAAGTTAGTAATACCTTTCAAGACAGGTGTGGATGGCTTATAACCTACCATTTTTTCTAGCTCCCCTGAGTCTGCGTAAGTGTCAAGAACATCTCCGGGCTGAAGTGGCAGCAGCTCTTTAATGGCTTTCTTGCCCAGGGCTTTCTCGATAGCTTCGATGTAGACACCGATCGACACAGGATCATTGTTGCCAATATTGAAGAGGCGAAAAGGAGCATTGCTGGTGGCAGGATCTGGCCGATCACTGTTCCACTCATGTGCAGGCGTCGCGATGTTGTCACTGGCACGAATGATCCCCTCGACAATATCGTCTACATAGGTAAAGTCACGTGTATGACGGCCATAATTAAAGACCTGAATAGGTTCATCAGCCAAAATACTTTTGGTGAACTTGAAAAGCGCCATGTCCGGACGTCCCCAAGGGCCGTAAACGGTAAAAAAACGTAGGCCGGTGGTTGGAAGTCCAAAAAGATGGCTATAACTGTGGGCCATCATTTCATTGGCTTTCTTGGTAGCTGCGTAAAACTGCAGCGGATGATTAGCCCCTTTATGCTCTGAAAAAGGCATTAGTGTATTGGCACCGTAAACGCTGCTGGTACTGGCATATGTCAGGTGTGCAATCTCAGCGTAGCGACACGCTTCTAATATATTAGTAAAGCCAATCAAATTGCTTTCTACATAACTGAGTGGATTTTCTAGTGAATAGCGCACTCCTGCTTGGGCAGCAAGATGTATAACGCGGTCAAATCGGTGTTCGTCGAAACATTGCGCCACCGCTTGCTGATTAGCCAAATTGGCACGAATAGAAGAGTACTCGCCCCTCGCTTCGACAGACTGTTGTTCCAGTAGCTTAAGCCGCGCCTCTTTAATATCAGTTTCGTAATAGTCATTAACGTTATCAAAGCCGACAACACTATCTCCACGCTCTAAAAGCCGTTTAACAGTGTGAAACCCGATAAAACCGGCATGGCCGGTAACTAGAATCTTCATATAGTGACTCCTTTACGAGGCAAACATGAGCAAGAGGTAGGGGGAGAATTCAGTTACGAACAAGGCGCTGAATACGCTTCCAACTCACTCGCCTCAAGCCACCCAACGTTAAGGGCACCAGTGCCACTGAGCGCACCATGGCAAGTACCGGACGCGGAAATTTATTTAAGCATAAGGTTCGAGGTAGACCGGTATAAGGAAACCAGCGTTTCCCATAGGAACTCTGAGGAGAAGAAAGCGGTAAATCGCCAGTGAAACGCGAAGGCACTGCATACCATGCATAGTTGCCTTTCAACGTTTCTATCTCATCAGAACCAGGTTGGAGAAATTCAAAATCGATGATTTTGAGACCCTGACAAGGGTCATAGATCAGATCTTGGGGATTAAGGTCGATGCACTCGTAGCCAAGACGACGGTAGTGCAAGATGACCGCCCTGATGCGCTCAATCGTCCAGATAGGCAGTAAGCCATGATGAGAAAAAAGTGCTCGTGGCGATAGGATGCGCTCCATACGATTGGCATAGCGCTCAAACACTAGGTAATGAGGCCCTACCTCTAGTAACCGCGAGACTTCAGGCAATGATGCACCTAGTTCACGGGCCTTAACTTCACGCTCCAGGTAACGCTCGCGGCCAGGGCGAAAGGTCTTGCAAACCGCTTGAGTACCATGGAAGTCAACCAGCTCAACTTTGGCGCGACATACCTGCTTACTAAGGTCGGCCAGTATCGGATACGGTGTACGAAATTCTGAATTATAACGTCGTGCTATCTCACGTATTGTGTCGATCTGCTCTGGCACAACTTGTCTTAGATATCCAAGTGTGTGCGTCGTATTCCTTGAAAAACAGAGTGGGCTGTACTGCTCCTGACGACTACGACCTTGATTAGCTTGATTGCTTATTTTTGATTTGATTGTAAGCACTCGCACGTTATCAATTCGGCTTGGCGTTTCTCTCGAAGAAGAGGCCTCTGGTATCGGATAAACATCATGCACGACCAAAAAATGAGCCAGTTGGCCGCTGCTACAGGGCCATATTTCATGCTCCTTATTATCATTGGAGATCAAGTTTTCTAGTATCTGCCGGTGCTCAACATTGATCGACGATTCATACAAGACATTAAAACCATACCGATCAAGTAAGCTACGTAGGGCATCTAGATAGACCACCCCACGCTCTCTGACCATCAATACCGTAACCCCGAATAGCCACTCTTGGTATTCAGCGTTGCTTTGCATATTCGTCATAGTTTTTCTCCATAAGCTAAAGAGAGCACTTTTTTTAAAAAAAGCAGAGATTACATACGCAGTAAAATCTGGTGCATTACTTCATTAACTAAGGGGTGGAATAACTCAGCATTAAATGCTTCGCCTAATAGTGATGTGCTTATGCAGGCTACATTTAACTTAATAATTAATTATGAAAACTAGCACTCTCAACACTAGGCAGTCAGTAGCAGTGTGGTAACTATTATTATTTAAAAGCACATCAGCCTTCTTTTGAGACTGAAGTCAATATGGGGTTTGGTCGAGAAGGAGAACTTAATATAGGCTTTATCTTAGAATTTTTATGTTGTGCATCGGAAAGCATTTCTTGACGCGCCTTCCATACCAAATCAGCTATTTCATCCAAGGGGTGGTAATCCAAAGGAGCAGCCTGTAAAAGCTGGCGGATACGCAGATGATCAGTAGCGATAAAGGCATACTCCAGCTCCTTTAAAAAGGCTTCGAGCCTCGGCCATTCCCAGAAGCGCTCTTTTGAGGTCATGATGCGATCGTGGCGCGTCTTACTAACGTCATCGCCGATCAACAATTCCTCGAAAAGCTTCTCCCCAGGCCGCAAACCGGAATAGATGATTTCGATATCTCCTTCGGGATGCTCTGCATCTCTTACTTCTAGTCCCGAAAGACGAATCATATTAAGTGCCAAATCCTGAATACGTACTGGCTGGCCCATGTCGAGAACGAATACCTCACCGCCCTCTCCCATTGCGCCAGCCTGGATAACCAATTGGGAGGCTTCGGGAATCGTCATAAAATAACGGGTGATATCAGGATGAGTCACCTTAATGGGGCCTCCCTGCTCAATCTGTTTTCTAAACAACGGCACAACAGAGCCACTTGAACCTAGCACATTGCCAAAACGCACCATGCAGAAACGCGTATCTGACTGGGCATGAGCAAAGGCTTGGCAGATAAGTTCGGTCAAGCGTTTGGAAGCCCCCATAGCGTTAGTTGGACGAACCGCCTTGTCAGTGGAAATTACCACGAAGGTTTCAACACCCGCCGCCATTGCCGCCTGGGCTAGATTTAAGGTACCAAAGACGTTGTTGCTCACTCCTTGTACAAGGTTAAATTCCACCATAGGCACATGCTTGTAGGCTGCAGCATGGTAGACAGTATGCACCTCAAAGCTATCGAATACCGCTTTAAGGCTTCCCGAATGCTGAACCGAAATGAGTAGTGGTTTTAGCTCACAGTGTGAATGAGTAGTTTCGATATACTGCTTCAATTCCTGTTCGATGGCATATAGCGCAAACTCGCAGTTGTCTACCAGTAATAAGCGAACGGGATTTTGCACTATAATCTGACGGCAGAGCTCACTACCAATCGAGCCCCCAGCACCGGTTACCATCACCGACTTATCTCGAATATTAGCTTGTAGCAATTCAGGGAAGGCAGGCACTGACTCTCTACCAAGTAAGTCTTCGAGCGCCACATCACGAAGTTCGCTTATTTTAGCTCGCCCGGCGATCACATCAGCGCTGCCAGGAATTGTTTTAAGAGGCACGGAAAGATTTGAAAGCCAGTGCAATATTTCCCGCCGACGCCAACGAGGAGCACTTGGAATAGCTAGCAGCACCATGGCAGCCTGATATTCTTGAATTAGGGCAGCTAATGCGACCGGCTGATGTACCCGCAAGCCTTCGACCATTGCGCCTTCCAGCCCCCGCCAATCATCTACGAAGGCCACCGGCTCGTACTCTCCCCCATGGCGAAGCGCAGCGACCAGTTCACAACCAGCAGCGCCTGCGCCGTAGATCACCACCGGCTTGCGCTGACGAAGTTGGCTGTAGCGATACAACTCGCGCAATAAAAAACGCAGGCTACCAATTCCCAATAACAGTACCAGTGCGTAAATGACGATAATGGATAGACCGATGGAATGTTGCACCACGTTACTTAAAGGCGCCGCTAATAAAGCCGATGCCACTACAACAGTTACGACTGTGGGTACGGTGACATGGCTCATGTAGCGAATCACGACGCGATAAAGCCCGAGCCAGTAAAAAAGCAGAAGGCTCATCGGTACCAAAAGACTAATACTCACCCATAGAGAAGCATCGCTCAGCGGCTGCAGACTTTCCTTATGAAGGATTGACGCCAATTGCAAACTACTCGCCACAATCAAACCATCCAGTACAACCAGCACTTTACGCTTTAGACAACGGGGCGTCATTGATAATGATTTCATTAAGTTAGCCATATAACCCCCTGCCGTTCTTAACTTATTGCCCGAGCGAATCTGAAAGCGGCATCACTGTAAAGGGTGTTCTATAGCCACACTATGGCGCGAAGCAACTATCGAGCCTTGCCGATATAGATACCAACCAATTACTAGTACCATCCAAAAAAGCGTCCCGCGTAAACCGTTATGAGTAGTGGAATAGATCAATGGTCCGGCCACTCCAGCCCAGACGTAAAGCGGTGCTCGTCGCAATACGATAGCTATCGTCAATAGAAAAAGTCCGAGCCCTGGCAGACCATAAGCAAACAACATATTGACGTAAGAAGAATGAATTTCTTGCCCATCATAAGGAGCGAAACGTTCCCGCTCGGCCTCTCCCGCACCCAGGATGGCATATTCGGGGAAATTCATCAGTCGGTCGAATTTGCGCTCCTCATAGATGCTATCCACCTTACTCGGTGCCCTATCCATGCGTGCTTCCAAGTTGCGCAGCACTTGGCCATCAGAACTAATATTGGCTGCCAGCACACCGAGTAGTAACAGAGGAACGAGCAGTAACAAGCGAGCAAAGTGCTTGACTTGCTTGGCGTTAGCCATAGCCCAGCCAACCAGCACCAGGACACCGCCCCCCATGGCCGCCAACGATGAAGCTGCAAGAATTCCCAGCACGCCAGAAGCAAGACCTGCCAAGCCTAAGAGCCGCATACGCGGACGAAAATCATCAAGCATTAACAGCAACACCACGCCGCATAGCGAAAAATAAGCTAGTTGATTGGGGTTATTAAAACTCCCGGTAGTACGACTGACCCCCATGGCCAGTTGCACCAGTGCTTGGCTACCCGCAATTAATAGCGCGATAGACACACCATTACGGATGACACCTTTGGCACTTTCGCCGTACACGCCCAAAAAACGCAATAACGCCATCCCCACCAAGAAATTGAACAGAAAAAACTGAGCAGGCCTAAAAAAGGTGGTGGTTTCCATTACCAGCGTCCAGCTAAGACACACCAGTAACACCCATAGCACCATCATTCCCCAACATATAGCGAAGGGTGAGACTTTAAGGCGTTCGTCGCCCAGAGACATCACCAGCATCACACTCGCAAAGCCTATCAATACAAAATCAGCCAGCTGTGGCGCACCGCTGGGGAATAGATAAAGACTGCTCAGTGAAAGACCCAAAAACAGCAGCAGCGCACCAATCAGGTTCATGGTGATATCCTTTTATCTACCGTAGCTAGAGGTTGGCCATCATCTGGAAGGTATGATTACGGCTGGCAAGCTCATCATAGGTGCCAGCATCGCTCACCTGCCCATCCTCGAGCATATAGATGATGTCACACTCCTTGACCGTCGCCAGGCGATGAGCAATCAGTACCACGGTCATCTGGCCAGAAAACCGCTGGATGTCTTCCATAACTCGCCTTTCGGTGATGCCGTCCAAAGCACTGGTAGCTTCATCGAACACCAATACTCTGGCTTGGAGGTAAAGTGCACGCGCGATGCCCAAACGTTGACGTTGCCCGCCTGATATCTGCACCCCGCGCTCGCCAATACGTGTTTCAAGACCTTCGGGGAACCTTTCAATTAGCTCATCAAGCTGCGCCATACGTAGCGCCTCTTTGACTCTTTCGACATCAATATCCTTACGCTCAATAGCAAAAGCGACGTTTTCAAGAATACTGGCATCGGAAAGGAATATCTGTTGAGGAACGAACCCTACTCCCGCCTGCCAATGGCGCAAGTTTTCCAGTGTAAGAGGGACATCATCGATCAGGATTTGGCCCTGCTGAGGTTCAATAAGGCCCAGCAATAGATCCACAGCAGTGCTCTTGCCGCTTCCTGACGCTCCCACTAGGCCCACCATTTGGTTGACTGGGATCCTAAGCGTTAGCCCATCCAGTGCTAATGCCCGCGTTCCTGGGTAGTCGAAGACTACATCCTGCAGCTTGATCTCTCGTTGAGGCACCCATGGTGTGATCCGAATATCAGACTGAGCGCTGCTAGCTACGTAGCCATATTTCGATTCATCACGACTTGCTATCAAGTCCTCACGAATTGCGTCATAAGCGGCCAAGTTGCCGCGAATTTTGGTGATAGATGTATAGATCTTTTGAAAACCTGGCAGCATCTTGAAGCCGGCTAACGCATAAATGGAGAGTGCCGGCAAAATTTCGCCCAGGTTACCTTCGTAAAGATTTAGCAGATAAAGCACTAGCATAATCACCGAACCAAAAGCCACCAGTTCGATGGCGTAACGCGGGGCTTCACTTAACCCCTGAGTCACTCCCTCGCCACGCGCGATACGATTACTAGCCTTTTCAAAGCGCGAGGTAAACGCGGACTGCCGGTGCAATAAAAGCAGATCTTTAATTCCTCCAAATCCCTCACTCATCAATTTAAAGCGTTTGGATTGTGCCTCCGAAACGCGCTTCCCATTAATAGACAGATAGCGGCGAACCGTTTGATAAAGCAGTAAATAAGTGCCAATAAAGATCGCCAACCCAGATAATGCCACCACGGGGTTGTAGAGGAATATTGCCAAGGTCATCATTGTCACCATGACTGACTTGGCATTAAGCTCCATGGCAGGATTGATGATCCTAATGGTCACTCGTTGGATTTCTGCGGATACTTTAGTGATCAGGCTGCTAGTATTCTGATTGCAATGAAACAACCAGGGCTGGTGCAGATAATAGCGATAGAGACGGCTTGAGAGCTCTGCCCCTACTTGAGCGCTATAGAGCGCGAGTCGCCAAGTTGTATATATAGAAAACAGAGCCGCCAATAACAGTACGCCAAGTACCAGCACGCCCAATAAACTCAAAAAACTCTTGGGGCTCTGCATGCCACTGAAGGTATAAGCCCAGGCAAGCCAGCCATCACCCTGGAGTTTGCTCATATCACCAACCAATGCCATAAAAGGCCCGATAGCAATCACGCCGGCGATCTGAGCTAGTGCCATACCAATAATCAACACTTGGAGCCTTAACAATTGACGCCGTTGTTGCTGAGTCAATAATGAATAGAATTCGCGCAATTGCTTTAGCATATTGGATCACCGGTAAGCGTAGAGATAGCTACCATAATAACCATGGCGGCTATTGGTGGGTTTCTTAACACCATTTAGAATTCCACCCTTGAGCCTCACGCCAGCATTCTCTAGGCGTCGTTTGGCCGCCTTGATTTCGCCAGGAGGGTTGCAGTCGAAACGCACTACCATCAAACTGGTTCCTGTTAATTTGCCCACCACCGTGGCATCGGTCACCGCTAGTATTGGCGGCGTATCCACTATCACCAGGTCGTAACGCAAGCTCATCGCCTCAAGAAAATCGTGGAAGCTCTGCTGCATCAGAAGTTCTGAGGGATTAGGCGGCACACTACCTCTTGAGACATAATCCAATCCCTCCAAGTCGCTATGACGAACGGCTTCCTCTAGGTCGATGCGCCGAGCCAACAACTCTGACAGACCCTTTACTCCCTTGCCATGAAACGCATGGTGCAAGTGGCCCCGACGCATATCGGCATCGATCAGCAGCACTTTTTGACCGGCCTGGGCACATACCGCAGCCAAGTTGGCCGCCACAAAACTCTTACCAACCCCAGGGCTCGCCCCGGTAACCATCAGTCTGTTATTGTCTGATTCAAGCATGGCGAAATAGAGACTGGTACGTAGTCCACGCAAGGCTTCGACCGCAATTTCAGAAGGCTTACTGATAGCTAACAAACCTCGGAACACTTCCTGAGCCTTTTTCGAACGACGCGGACGGATTCGTTCGGTGAGGCCTGTCTGCTCGCCCGACTCCGGTAGCGTGGCATAAACTGGCAGCCCCAATTCTTCAAGTTGTTCTGGTGTCTTAATCGCTCGACTGAGTAGTAAACGCACCACGACCATCATCATCGCCAGCAACGCGCCCATCAGGCCGCTAACTGCCGTTATGAGAGGAATACGCGGCGCGATGGTACCAGGGCTCAGCATCGCCGCGTCCAGAATACGCACGTTACCTACGGTACCGGCCTTGACCAGTCGCATCTCTTGAAGTTGATTGAGCAGTTGCACATATACTTGCTGGTTGACTTGGCTATCCCGGGTCAGTCGGAGCACTTCTTGCTGCGTTTCGGGTAATTCACTGACCTGGGCATTAAGGCTGTCACGTTCGGCTACAAGTTGGCCTCGCTGTCTTAACAGTGTTTGATAGTTGGGGTGTGAGGGGCGGTAGCGCTCAGCTAAGTCTGCCTCCCTCATGGCCAGCTCGCTGAGTTGGTTTTCTACCTCTACCACACGAGTAAGTAGATTTTGGGTCTCAAAAGTTAAATCCACCGAATCACGTTGCGCCCGGTAATCATTGAGCATTCCCTCGGCATTAGATAATTGGTCGCTAACCTGAGGAATCTGCTCATTGAGAAAAGCGATCTGCTTCTCTGCTTCTTCCGAATGGCGCTGCACGTTCTGAGTCAGAAAAACGCCGGTCAACGTGTCAAGTGTGGGCTGAACTTTAATGCGATCCGCACCGTTAAGCGTTAATTCATAAACTCCAGATTCAATGCCTCGCGGCAATATCTCAAAACGACTCTTCAGATCCTTAATCGCATTCAGGGAAGACGTCCGCTTTAAAATAAACTCTGTGCCGGGATACGCTTTCGCCTGACTGACAAAAAGTCGATATCCCAATGCCTCGTTCTGTACTGTCTCCCCGACTTTGCCACTAAGCAGCAGCTCCTCTTCGAACAGTAACTCAAAATTTCCGTCTTCATTGATACGCAGTACGTGCTCGCTACCCACGTTTTCGTCGGGCACATCGAAACGTGCAACTCTGAGCGACTCACCAGCCCACGCATACGGATTGTGCCAGTTGCTATTCTCTTCCCACCCTAACCATTCACGTATGAACGCCGGAGTGAAGCTTTCGATTGAGTCCTGGTTAATCCCATGATTTACCAAAAAGTTTCCCACCAATGGTAAACGGCGCGGCTCAACCCGAATAGCTAAGTCTTCCCGATCAGCGGTTTCTCCCAAAACCAAGCGCGACTGCAAGATTTCAAGCTCAGCGGCGGTTGGGTTATCGGGTGGCTGCTCTCCTAGTGATTCCATCAACGCCAAGCTCGTACTCTGGGTCTCTATCTGAACCAAGGCATCCGCCTGAAAGATGCTCGGCTGCGAGCTGGCGTGAAAATACCCACCTAAAAGAAAAAGACCCGTCACCGAAACGATAAACCAGCGATGGTCGGAAAGCGTATCTACCAACTTGCGAAGATTAAGGTCGTTGCTCTCCTGGGAGGCAGGCGACGACGGAGGGGCTGGGGGAAAGTTAGTCATAGCCATGCCTCATTACTCATTAAATATTATTCAAAGTGATGCTTACAGTTCACCGACATCCGTCGCAACCGTTGCGACATTACCCGGTAGACTGACTGAAGGAAGCAGCAGTGAGATCACAGAATTCCAGCGAGCTAGCGGCGCTGACGTTACGTAGATCACATCTTGTGGCTCGAGAGGGAAACGCGTTCCTAGCAATAGCCGCGTGGCGTCCTGAATATCCAGCTGATAAATGGTGGCGATCTTCTCACTACCCGGCGGGTTACCCCGCACCACAAAAATACCTGAAGGCTCGGCACGCGCTTCATTTACGCCCCCCGCTCGGCCTAATGCATCCGTTAAGGTGATGCGCTCGTTACCCAAGGCAATCGCACCGGGACGTATCACCTGCCCCATCACGATCACGTTCTGATTCTCCATAGTGGGAACATGAAGCAAGTCGCCATCGTGCAGTAATCGGTTCTGAGTCATATCGCCTTGACGCATCATCGCGTAAAGCGAGATGCGCTCCTCGCTACCATTGCGGCTCAGCGTTACATTGCGCCAGTCCGCATTGTCTTGGGCCCCACCTACTTCACTAATGGCGTCGAGTACCGTCATCGGCACGATAGTCAGAGGCAGTGTGCCTGGATTCGCTACAGCACCACTGATATAGACTTTTTGAGAGTTAAAGGCCGCTATCCCTACCTCAACCTGGGGATCATTAATTACATCGGCAAGCCGGCGAGCAATAAGGTCACGCACCTCATCAAGCGTCATCCCCGCAACCTCTACACGCCCCACGTAGGGGTAAAACATCGTGCCATTGGGTCGAATGCGATTACCGGTTTCTGCTGCGGAACGCTCCGCACCCGCAGGAATGGTCAATTCAGGATGGTCATAAACAATCACGCTAAGTATGTCGCCAGGGCCAACGCGGTACTCATAGCCCTGCACTTGCGCATGCAGTGCCTGTGGGCTTGCCGGGTCAGGTACTATCGGGGCTTGCATTGTGTCTACCAACTCCGGCGTGATTGCCTGGACGTCCACTCGACCATCCAACGATTGTTCAATTTCACTTTCATCAATATGCCCGCCAGGTGCCATAGCACAGCCGCTAAGTATCCCCAAGAGCATGATAAGTGGCAGATAGCGAACAATCCGCATTAGGCGCTTTTTTGTTTCTAAACTTTCCGATTCGCTGAATTTATTCATTTTTTTATCCCTTTGCTTTTTGTCTTGCCACGCTACCGCCCGGGGATTGTGAACAGACATTTCCCAGAGCCTTGGTTTGGAACTAGTCCTGGCGATACCAACCTATGTACCGACAGAAGACATCACTGTCTATCAAACAGGTACACATAAGTTTACACAAAAACACAAATAATGCGTTTCTATTTACATAGTTATGAGAGGGTGAGGTAGGTAAAACCTTATACTCGCAATAAAGTACGGTTAAATTCATCAAAGAGGATAAGTAACATCATGCCAGGAGGGCTGGTTTAATGCCAGGAGGGCTGGTTTAATGCCAGGAGGGCTGGTTTAAAATTTCATTCGATAGAAAAGATAATTTTTAATTAGCTCGTGAATTTACTAATGCATCGGAGAGAGTTTTAATTACTTTCTTGCTACTTTAATACTACCATTAACATTAGTTTATTAATTATTGAAAAATTACGAAAATAATTAAAAACCATATGAAACACATGCTTTTAATATACAAATTAAAAACAGACCCAAATCTAAAAGTCTCATCGATAACATCACATCATTATCTATAGAAAAAATGCGGGAAGTTTTCTTAAAAATACTAGAGCTTTTTAGACCATAAATGGGCCGCATCTTTAAGCAGTATATGAACATGCGCGAAGACCTCTACGGTCTTGCGGTAAGGATCGGGAATATCGCGCCCTTTGCCACCATCCAGCCAGCGGCCGAGCAGTAACGTTTTGCCTAATGATTGAGGTGATTGTTTACCCACAGCTCTACGCTGACCTTCGGTCATAACGAGAATGAGGTCTGCTTCTCTTATCATTGTCGATGTTAGTTGCCGTGCTTGATGGTTTGTGACATCAAGGCCATCGGCCTCAGCTAATTGACGCGCAAGCACTGATACCGGCTCACCTTTTAGCGCCCCAAGGCCAGCAGAGCTAATCTGTCGATCGGGTAGGCACTGCTTAAGAAATGCCTCAGCTACGGGACTACGGCAAATATTGCCGGTACAGACCACCAGTATTCGTTCGAACATGGCTTCTTTATCTCTTGAGTAATCAAAGGTGCAGGCTTATAAATATCACGAACAATGCTCCCACTGAATAGCCAACAACCCAAATAACTCGTAAATAGCGCGTTCGGTTTTGCGTAGTTGGCGCGCAGAGGGTATCCAGTAAGCCAGTCCGAAGCTCTCACTCTGCATAGCCAAGTAATGCGTAGGTGCCGCTACTGGGGATAAACCTTCCAACTCGAAATACCGCATCGCACGCGGCATGTGTGATGCAGATGTCACCAACAGAACTTGTGCACCTTTGCCAAGTAACGCTTGTACGGCCTTGGCCTCTTCTGCCGTATCTTTGGGTGATACTAGCTTTACAATACGGTCTGCAGGTACCCCTAATGATTGGGCAGCTTCGGCATAGCCATGTGCCATCGTCATTTCAGAATCCGTACCATTTCCGGATACTAATAATGGTACTTCAGGATTCTGTAGCCACAGCCGCAGCCCCTCCACAAGACGTAAACCCGAACTGTCGCTAAGCTGGCCGGTTATCGACCAAGGTTGATTTGGCTGCCACCCACCGCCGAGTACTACAACCGCTTTAATTTCCTGCTCTTCCGGCCATGTCAACAAAGCAGCGTACTTAGATTCCAGCGGCCTCAGTAAACTATCTGCCACTGGCGCCCAGGCTGCCAGGAAAAGCAAGATCATGGACATTATGATTAAGCTATCACCAAAACGGTGCAGGCCCAGCTTACGAAATAGCCAACCGATAGCGAAAGTAACCGCCATTAAAGGCATAGGCATCAAAAAAATAGCTGCTAGGCTTTTTATTAAAGTATACATATCAACAATTTTGTGAGGCCTTTCCAGAGACCTGAACCCAAAGAAAAATCAGCCAGATAGTATAGAGCGCGATTCCTGCGGGGTAAGCGAAAAAAGAGTAGCTCAAGCCGAAGCTCATAAAAGAAATCACCAGCAACACTCCTGACGCTGAAAAAGATCGATGTATAGGGTTTTCAGCGCGCAAGCCAGGAAGAAAGCGCAATAAGGGAACAAGGTAAAGACACAGTACCATCAGGAGACCAGGCCCCCCCCGTCGTACCCAAGCATCAAGAAGGTCGTTGTGAGCATGCCAATAATTGCCTAACTTCGGACTTATTACTCCCCTTACCTCTAATTCTTGCATGGCTGTTTGATAGCCTTGATGCCCATAGCCCAAGAAAGGGCGCTCCCAGATTAACCACAATGCACCTCGGTACATTTCCAGTCGAGCCCCTACAGAACCATAATCGGTACCGTCAATATATTGGCGCACTTCGGCCACCGCCTTGTCCATCCGCTTTTCCACGCCGCTCTGTGGGGTCACATACACCAGTACAATTACGGTAAACACAAAGCACATACCCAGCCATCGCCATTTAGGTTGCCACCGGTACATGTAGCTGCGATAGAATACCCATACCGCGAGCGGCAATACCAACCAACCTCCCCTAGAGCCAGAGAGTGCTGAAGCTAAACAGCCTCCCACCGAACCACCCAGGAGCAGCGCGACCCAAAGAAATTTTGTTGATTGCTGTTGCCAGGCCCATCCCAGACCGACCAAACACAACAGTGCGGTTAATAACGACAAATTGCCGAAAAAAATGGAGTGTAGCGGCGGATGCCCTGTCGCACGGGTTAAACCCACTCCAATTTTTTGCCAAACCGCCCATCCCCCTACTCCTAATCCACTTAAAGCCAAGCCAGCCCACCAAGCTGATGGCCGTGGATGAACAGCGCGAGTCATTATCAAGGCAACTGCTCCTAGCCAAGCGGCGGCTGCCAATGGCAGCGCCTGACGCAAACTGCCGTGCAAGGCGCCAGCCATTATTTCTACCGTCCCTACCCCTAGCAACAAAGCCAGCAGAAAACCATCATCATGCCAGTTCGTTTGCTTTGCATGACACCAACCTTGTCGCTTATTCCACGCAAGCCCACCCCATAAAATGATTATCATTAATGCAAGCCAATAGCCCAGCGGCACCAATAATGGCAAGATTGTAATTGCTATAGCCTGCATGGGTTGTCTACCTTTAAAAGGTCACAAGTGCACGGTCGAAACAGTGTATATGCTTTGCTGTTTTGTTCTACACTCGCATCTTATCGACTTTTGTGGCAAAAAAAATAGCAATAATTTACTACCTTCAATGGCATCAATAAATGTTGGCTTATTTTAGGAAGATAGATAACAGGCAGATTGCACAGCTTATTTTATCTAATAGATAATAAATAGTAGATAAAATTCACCTATTATTCTAATTAAGGCAATATAGTGAAATTAATCACTTCCACCACCGCCGTTCTAAGACCTTAATAAATGCTTAAATTGTTCTATTAAGCTAATACCAAGATCTTTACGGCTACGACTGAGCAAAAGAATTTTGGCTGGTAGTGAACATTTAAAGAGGAAAAGGCACCAAATTTGAGGGATACACTACAGTATGAGAGGAATCAGTCTTGAGGCTGGCAAATTTGTAGATATTTTGAAACGTGAGTGGCGAAGCTTTTGGCGGTATATGACAAAGCGCCTATTGGTAAGATTATTAAACGTTGACCGGATTTTATGTCAAGTTGAGGCGGACAGAGTATCAGAAATGGAGGCGGCCCCAAAAGCCACATCCCGGCACACGCAGCCACCACTACCGAGTTGCTTTCCGAGTGCCTTGGCAATTGATTTAAAAAGAAATTTCAGCCTTCACTTGTTAGCGCACACTTCCCAGTACGCTACCCAGATTGTACCCAAAAAAACCCATTTTGTATCACCAATGTGTATCAAATTCATGCCTTTCAAAAGCGCCCAAAAGAAAT
This sequence comes from Vreelandella titanicae, assembly GCF_014697095.1. Classification (NCBI taxonomy): domain Bacteria; kingdom Pseudomonadati; phylum Pseudomonadota; class Gammaproteobacteria; order Oceanospirillales; family Halomonadaceae; genus Vreelandella; species Vreelandella titanicae. The sequence goes on from NZ_CP059082.1 coordinate 3,927,118, forward strand.
TCTAAGAGTTTGTTGTAGACCACTGGACTCATATCAGAGATTTCAAGCACCCCCCTTCTACAACGATGCAGGTATGGACAAGAACACGGACAGATTTTGAGCTTTTGACATAGCGAGCGCATAGAACTTTGACATAGCACAGCCCTATGCAAATGCTTACTTGATATATAATTTTTTTCTAAAATTCATAATTACTTGCCAGACACATACATAAGCACGTTTTCATATTCAAGACTTGAGAGCTCGCTGAACGGTCGAAACACCACATCCAGCAAGATCAGCCGTTTTCCGAATACTAAAGCCTTTCTCTCGAAGCTCTCGAATCTTCTGATGCAGAACCTCATCGGCAGGTCTTCCTTTATAAACGCCTTGGGCCTTTGCCTTTTCAATTCCTTCAGCCTGCCTTCTGCGCCTATCGTCATAATCCTTGCGAGCAACAGCGGCAAGCATATCCATGAGCATAGAATTAACCGCATCCAGCATGCGCCCTGTAAAGTCATCGCTGGCGCTTACGACCATTGCTACATGGCTAGTTGGCAGATCAAGAGAGACCACACGAAGCCCTGCACCCTGTATAGCTGTTTTCAGCTTGTCCCAATCACTTTTGGTAAGACGTGTTAGGCGGTCTACCTGTTCAATTAGTAGAATGTCTCCAGTTTGCGCATCATCAATTAGGCGAGCTAGCTCTGTACGGTCAGCCTTAGTGCCGCTGGCATTCTCTATATACCATGACGCTATACGCGCCCCCTTATCATTGGCAAAGGCTTCTAGGGCTTTCTTAGCACGGCTAGCGTTCTGGTCTTCTGTCGAAGCACGAAGGTAGGCACGAATAAAAGTCATCTCGACACACTCCAATGTATTGTATTCTTTTGAGTGTGTTCATTATTTATGTGTTCGTTTGGGTTGTCAATGCCTATCTAATGAACACGAAAAGGGCTTTCCTAGGTGTGTTCGCTGAAATATACCTAAGAAGGTACGCTCAAGATAAGTCTATATCTATGTTCATAAATAGAAGTTGAAAACTCAAATAAATCATTCATTATGAATGAAGCAAGTGAGTACATTGACCAAATGATAGATGTATGACCTGCATTCGTGCTTATTTTTTAGCAACTACAGAAAACAAGAATGTCAGTCGTGCTAAGAAGACCATGGAGGCTTTCCCAGCTGGTCGATAATTCCAAACGAGTGGACATCCTGCTGGTTAAGCTGGTAAATCGCTTCACGCGTTTTACCGCGTCTGATTGGGCTGAGCTGAAAGCAGCGATGTAGATTGCTGGAATCCGGGTCGTGGTTATGCATATATCAACAATCCACGCAGCCCTGTGAGTTAAAATCATTACAATAGAAAGGGACTTATACATGACGTTGGCCAGAAGCAAAAGATTCAATGCAGTATTATTAAAAAAAGGTATTAGGTCGGTAGCTATACCAACTAAGCTAATATACGGCGATAGTCAATACGATCAACCGAAGATCGAACTATATCCTGAAAGCATTCATTATAGCAAAGTTGCTTATAGCCTCGGGTCAAGTAAGCTTATTGGCGAGGATGCATTTAATAATGAAGGAGAGCCTTGCTTAATAATAGAAGCAGAAGATATGGTACTTGGTGAAAACTCAAGCAATGGCTTTCCCGGCGAAAATTTTGTAAAAACAAAACCATTAAAAATTACTGTTAAAAAAAAGTTAGAACATGCTAACGCTGATAAAGATGCACTAATATTTCGTTTTCACATAACGAGAAATAGTTTTTTAAATAGAGGTATTTTCCATTCCTTTGATGAGCGCGGCCTTGTTAAGGTCGAGCCTGAAGAGAAATTGATATTTCAAGTGCATAATTTAAATTTAGAATTTGATTTTTACTATACCACTAGTGTTGTTGGTGGCAAAATTACTCAAGAAATAATTCACTTTGTTGAGATTAAAACTAACCAAGTAGAAAGCCTGGAGGAAAAAGGTGAAGAACTATGTAGACTCATTGACGATGTTCTTCTAATAGCCTCTTACGCGACCAATAAACATACCGTTTGTTACATGTGGGAAGTTATATCAAGTGATTGGCATATTACACGCCACCGAGGCGATCGTGTTATGCCTGCCCCTGGCGACCGAGGGACAATAATTTCTGAACGCCGTAACTACAATGATTTACCTGCTTTTATTTCAAAAGCTTATAATAAGTTAAAAGAACCAAGTTTTGATCATTCGCTAAAGTTAGCATTCAATCACCTAGTCATTCCAAGTCATAACTCTATTGAAATGAAATATCTCCAAGCATTCACATGTATGGAAAGCTTAATACTTAGTCATAGCAGAAGCAATAAGAGTGAATTTATAATTTCAAATAGTTCAAAGTGGAAAAGATTAAGAAATAAAATAAAAGAAAATATAAAAGAACATTACTCTGAAGTCCATGAAGGAGATAAAGTAGAAGAGCTAGATGAACTATGTCAAAAAATAAATAGTTTGAACAGAACTTCTCTAAGGGCTAATTACAATGATTTTATTTGTAGCTATGAAATAAATACTCAAGGTTTGGTTCCTTTGTCATCTAATGAAGTCGAGTCTTTGTCCAGGCTAAGAAATAAGCTTGTACATGGTGAACCATATGATGAAAATACAATAGATAAAATAATATATTTTCAAAGACATTTAGAAGCCTTGATTGATAGAAGTATAGATGCGATTATTTCTAGAAGTAGCTTGCAATATGCAATAATAGAGTAGATTGATCAAAAATATTAATGATTTAATTTGCGATATGCGAGGCTCAATGAGAACACTTTTTCTAAGGCAGAGATATTATAATCGGTAAATTAAAGCCCTTTATTAGACGAGGCATGGTACACAAATTTCTTTTTGAGACGCAGAGCTGTTAGCATAGATCATGCTTAGTGAACAGCTCCATTAAGCCTTTGTTTATTACCTTGTGCGTCTTCTATTGAAATCATGCCGCCATTGGATTTTCAATACTTAATTGTTCAGATGATTCGTTAACTTTTTCATCAATGAAGTCCGGTCTGAATTTTCCAATTTTTATACCTTCATAAGGTACATAAACTCCCTCTATATATTCACTGTAGTTAAGGGATTCCACGCCACCTATTGCATTTATCATTAAGTTATCGAACTTATTCTTCAAATGCATTTCCTCATCGTGCTGAGTAGAAATAAAGATACCTTCAGAAGCCAGAAACTTACGTCTTCTAATCACCCACAACTTAGCCTGTCGTTCAAAAGTCTGTTCAAAGGCTAAGACTAAGTAAGGCATAGCTATCTCCAATGCCTTAACGTATCTCTGAGCTTGTCGTTTATTTATACCAAGGATGGACTTAATGCGAGTTGTGCAAATCTCATCAAGTTTCTTCAGGCACCGTACAATTTTGGATACACTTAGAGCATCAGCATTACCATTTTTATGTAGACCTATTAGATACTGCTTCCGAGTTTCACCCGCAGGGGACAGAAACCCTTCTATTGCCAAGGATGAATTAACGTCGCATTCTTTGTATAAACCTTTAAAGGGGACTGGTGAATAGTTAATAGATGGTAATGGAGCAATGACGTTTTCATTTTTCATTTGCCTAGAATACCAATCAAATCTTGCAATACCTTCTAATATGTTCATAACCTCTACAGGTATGTCTTTTATAGCCGTATAAGTTAACATTAGATAACGTACCTGATTATTTATTACCTTCGGTTTCCTCCCAGCATTGGATTTCTTTTTATTTGAATTAACGTCGCATTCTTTAATAAGGACTTCAGAGTCGTCTTGGAAAGTATCTTCTAATGAATTAACACACTGAAAAGTACTTTCGTATGCTTGTATGCATCTTTTAAATCTATACTCATTACCATCATCCATTCTCTCTTTTAATTTAGACATATTTTCTGGATGAATGATTTCATAAGCGTTATCGATCATATGTTCTGCTAGTTGTATAGTCACTATTGCTCCTTATTTATGCATTAGCCCTCCTCTACAGTGATTTAGGCATTGTGTCAAAGTTCTTAAGTTAGTTAGATTTTAAGAACGAACCAACTATGGGTTATTCAATAATTTAAAATTATGATACTAAATTTTCATGTATTGTTGATTTAGAAAATTACTTTCCACAATAATTTTAGTAGGCTATAAAAATAGTAATGAGACAACAAAAAAAAACATCTAACACAAAACTACTCTAAGAAAATTCCTAGCATAATACTTCGGATATTTTTGCGGAATCACTTTATAAGTTAATAAAGGGATACAGCTGCTGTATGATTTTTTCATCTAATTTAAAATACTTAAATTCTGTATCTATGACTTGTCAAACTGTTAATTAGGCATTTTGGTAATGCATTTACAGGCTTAGCTGAAGTGATATTTTTCTTTTCTCTTTTGGGTTGGATTACAGTTTAGTGGTGATGAGTTTTCGATTTCTCTAAAGACTCTTATAGGTTTTTTGAACACAGTACTGTGCCCCACAGTGAACATAGCACCGTGTAAGTGATTAATATTTTTTGTTCAAATAACAGACGCAAAAAAAGAGCCGGGAAACAAATCCATTAAGAGGAAGCCCGGTTCAGATATTCAGTTGTGAGGTACTTAAACCATTAAACCACAGTGCATAGACTCAAGTCAAACTGTAATTTTATGTAACGTAGAATGGTGATTTAAGGTAAACACATTTCGTATTTAATAAGCGCAAAAGGCTAGAAAACATTAATTTCTTGTTACATCCCTCTCTATTTATTAGGATTTGTTAAGCAATCTAAATCAGATGGTGCGCCCAATATATATTAACTCACTCCTTTTAGTTCAATGCTTTCTTACCGCGAATAGGAGTCAAATATAGTAAGGGAAGAAATAAGCATGATTCCCATAGTCGAACACACCTATTTGAGAGACTAAATAGTTACTTTTATCTGTGATGCATCCCTAGCTTTTTTATTGACAGCTTTCATAACATTTTGAAGCTCATCAATTATGTGTTCTTTATGACCCAAAGCTTCGAGAGTTTCAATAAGTGTAGCACAACACAAACTTATTGTACTGCTATAATAATAATTGGTCTGGCTTTCTTTTGGTTTCATATTCAACACTTGATTTTTACCATCATATTGATTTGCCAATGCATCAATAGAAGAATGAACAAGGTTACTCAAGTTGTGATAAATAGCATCATATGCGTGACTTTCCTCGGCCATTTCAAAGCGCTCTTTCAACCTCATTGGCTTTTTCCTACCTTCCAATAGATCATTTTTTCTTTCCTTTAATGCTTCAATTTTCAGATTTACCTCTGCTTCGCTCACTTCTTTAAACCAAATATTTTCACCGCTATAAGCTTTATAATATTTTATCTGGCTATCTACATGCATAGCCTCAAATTCGTAAATGTATTTTTCATCTTTCTTCAAACACTTTAAGTCTATATAAGATTCAAGAGCCGATCTCATCATAGGAGGACAGCCCAACGAACCTTCACTTTTAAGCAACTTTATTATTTCTTGAGACAGCCCATCAACGCGACTAAACAACCCACAAATTAGGTGCTCTCTTCTATCCGTAAACTTTATTCCCACTATCGCTTGGTTTCTTATCTTTACATATGAACGCCAGTTACGGAGAAAATCTGCTCTCATATCACACCCTTCCGTTTGTTATGAACAATTAAAAACGTGAATACTAGATGTATTTTTAATATCAGCAATAGATCACTCAATCTTAAGTATCTAGTACATCTTAGTCTATCTAGACATTGCTATCTATCCTTTCTCTGCACCCACCTATGCAGAATAAAACATAGCTATACGCAGGTGCAATAGTGTCTAAAATTGGACGAGCTACCTTCAGTGCGCCAGCAACTCAATTACCGGCTTCAAAACTTCAGGCTTAAAATCCTTTCCGTATCGCGTGTTGGTTATTCCACCCGTTGTATGCCCCAGAATTCCGCCTATTAAGTTTTCGCTCACTCCTTTCTGCTTCAACTCATCGGCTACTGTGTGCCTAAAACTATGAAAGTCTTTCTTTCCAGCGCCATCTTCAAACAAGCCTAGATCAGCTTTGAACCTCCCAAACCATCGACTTGGTGTAGCTGAATATCCATGTTTATCAGAATATCTAAGCATTGGAAATATTTGATTATCTTGGTTCTCCACCCATTCATTGAAACCAAACTCTACAAGCTTGCTATGTAAAGGTATAACTCTCTCAGAAGAAGAGTTCTTTATTCTTTGATTTGGTGAAACTGCTTGTATGTGGATGCATGGCACATCATTTATTAATTTTATATCTTGCTTGCATAACTGACATAACTCATTCAAACGCGCACCAGTATAATAAGCCAGCCTAGGCAACCAATACTTGAAACTTTGTTTAGACTCTCGATAATGGCTTGTTTTTTTGAATATTAATGCCACTTCACTAGGAGTGAATACATCACGGTATGAGCTAACCCGCATAGGATTCTTGATTCTCATATTAGCAAATGGATTGCTCTTCAATATTCCTTCTTTTTGTGCATATGAAAAAATGGTAGATAAACTTTTAATGTAGTTGTTATAGGTTGTAATGCTGATGGCAGATTCACCCCTACCAATCAAGTCTGAGAGCACCTTATTGGGATGCTTTTGTAGTGTGCGAAGAGCTAGCGGAGGTAGCTGTAAGGCTTTCTCTCGAAAGAGCTTGGCATCGCCTATGGTGTAGTAGTCAACCCTCTTATCTTGACAGATCAACAGCAACAGATGAACAACGGCTTCTTTATCATCTAGCGTTTTTAAGCTAACCCCTTGGACTAGCTGAAATTGACGATACGACTCAAAGAATTGGGAGAGTGTAGGAACAGGCGCGGACAGAGTAGTATCAGAAGGAGGCCTAGGAGCGCCTGTAAAGGCTGGAGTAGGATCGCTACCCGTCTCCCTACCCTCTGCACTACCCAATAGCTCTTGAGCTTCTAGCAGCAGCCTAGCGCTCTTTAATAAAGCTTCTCGTTTGCTTCTGGTTTTGAGGGATCGTCTTAATTCCGTCTTCCCAATGACTACCCGAAGCGGGACAGGAATAACCAAACGAAAGTAGTATATGCCATGACGAGATTTTAATAGGTAGGGTGAGCTCATTTGTACCACCATTCTGTATCACTTAGACGCAGAAGGCGAAATTCCCAAGCTCTATCAATTGCTTACTACAAATGGAGGCAGCCCCAAAAGCCACATCCCGGCACACGCAGCCACCACTACCGTTGCTCCCTTCCGGGCCTGGCGGGGTTCGCAGTTTAGCGTTGCGGGAGGACCTAAGGGACCACCATAACGGCACACTCTGTTATAGAGTAAGTGTGCTGAGGCTGATGTGGTGGCTACGCCCTGATTTGAACAGGGGACCCCATCATTATGAGTGATGTGCTCTAACCAGCTGAGCTACGTAGCCTTTCCCTCATCAACGGGTGCAGATTATGCCTACCTTAATGACGAAAGGCAAGCCGGATTCCGGCTTGCCCTACTAGTCAACAAAGCATACCGAAATCGACTTACTGAATAGCGGCGCGCACGGCCTCTGCACCTGGCTCGCCGTCTCGTGTTGTAACGCCGTCTAACCACTCGTCCAGCAGGCTATCATTAGCCTTCAAATAGTCACGCGCCGCATCACGGGGATCTTCGCCATCATCCATGATCGCGCTCATGAGCTGATTTTCCATTTCCAGCGTGAAGGTCATATTGCGCAGCAAGGTACCCACATTCGGGCACTCATCCACGAATCCCGCTCGGGTATTCGTGTGCACAGTCGCGCCGCCTAAATTTGGGCCAAAATAGTCATCAGCATCAGAAAGATAAGCCATATCGAAGTTGGAGTTCATGGGGTGCGGTTCCCAACCTAAAAACACCATCCACTGCTCATTAGGCACCCGAGCGCGCAGTTCTGCCAGCATGCCGGCTTCACTGGAATCGATCACCTGCCAATCGCCTAACCCATACGCATCGTCATCGATCATCTGCTCAATGAGCTCGTTGCCGTCGTTACCCGCTTCGATGCCATGCACACTACGCTCAAACTGCTCCGCATGTTCCGCTAAATCGTTAACCGAGGTTACCCCCGCATCGTAAACGTATTGGGGTACTGCCAGAGTGTACTTTGCCCCTTCCAGGTTGGTTGCCAAGCGCTCAACTTCACCGCGCTCGATATAGGGATCACTAATAGAGGCCATCGAAGGCATCCAGTTACCCAAGAAAACATCGAAATCATTGTTGCGCATACCGGCGTAGGCAATCGGAACGGAAACGGTGTCGACGCTTGGCTCATAGCCAAGCCCTTCGAGGACTTCACTAGCGAGCGCCGTGGTGGCGGTAATATCCGTCCAGCCCACTTCGGCAAAGCGTACACTGCTGCACTCATTTGCATATGCTGCCATGGGCAGACCCGCTGCCAGCAATAAAGCACCTGCATAGCGTGAAGAAGTTCTGCTCATCATCGTAGTCCCCTTTTATAAGCTTATTGCCAATACATATTGCCAATACGTATTTCCAAAACATAGATACGAACACTCCGTTGCTGCAGTGGTCGCAGTGCGTAACAATCATCGGCGCCTTTTTATTGATTGAACGTTCAATAAAAAAATGCCATCATTGTTAGGTAATCATGTCTACGCTCGGGTTTCAAGCAACGGCCCTGTTAGGCATTCAACGAATTAGGAGAACGTCGTGCCAAAGGTGGGAATGGAACCGATACGCCGCCAGCAGTTAATCAACGCGACTATGGCAGCCATTGATGAAGTCGGCTTAGCCGAAACTACCGTGATGCGAATTGCCCGCCATGCGGGCGTGTCAGCGGGCATTATCAGCCACTATTTTGGCGGTAAAGATGGCTTGCTGGAAGCGACGATGCGGCAAATCCTGACCGACCTGTCCGGAGCCGTTGCGGTGCGTCGCCATGCGCTGGAAGACGACTCTCCCCGCGCCCATATCGGTGCCATTATTGAGGGTAACTTTGACCGCACTCAGGTCACCGGCCCCGCCGCCAAGACATGGTTAGCATTCTGGGCCAGCAGCATGCATAAGCCTATGCTGCAGCGTCTGCAAAACGTCAATGATCGCCGTCTTTACAGCAATTTATGTTACCAGTTCCGACGTGTTATGCCCCGCGTAGAAGCCCGTAACGCAGCACGCGGCTTAGCCGCCATGATTGATGGGCTATGGCTGCGTGGCGCGCTAACGCCAGAAGGCCTTGACGCCGAAGAGGCCCGCTACCTTGCCCACACCTATCTCGACCAGCTTTTTGCTCATCATGGATGCACCAACAAAGCATCCAATATTTACCTTTAATTTTCTGATTCTTGGAGATCGACATGGCCGCTCAAGACGTACAGCCACTTTATATTGATGGTCGCCAGGTAAACGCCACTTCAGGCGATACTTTTACCGTTACCAACCCCTTCGATGGCAGCCTGCTGGCCACTATCGGCCAAGCCAGCCAAGCGGATGTTGACACCGCGGTCGCCGCAGCCCAGCGCGGCCAGCGCGAGTGGGCCGCGATGAGCGGCATGGAGCGCTCACGCATCCTGCTGCGCGCCGTCGCGCTGCTGAGGGAGCGCAATGACGAGCTAGCTGAGCTTGAAACCCGCAATACCGGCAAGCCGATCAGCGAAACGGCCAGTGTCGATATCGTTACCGGCGCAGATGCGTTGGAGTACTACGCGGGCCTGGCGCCGGCTATTGAAGGCAGCCAGATCCCCCTTCGCGACAGCTCTTTTGTGTACACTCGCCGCGAGCCCTTGGGTGTCATTGGTGCCATTGGCGCCTGGAACTACCCGATCCAAATCGCCTGCTGGAAAGCCGCCCCGGCGCTGGCGGCAGGCAACGCAGTGGTATTCAAGCCCAGCGAAGTGACCCCGCTGACCGTGATGAAACTAGCGGAAATCTTTACCGAGGCAGGCCTGCCCAACGGCGTCTTTAACGTGGTTCAGGGCGACGGCCGCGTAGGCGCCATGCTCACCGAGCACCCAGGCATCGCCAAAGTCTCGTTCACCGGCGAAGCAGGCACCGGCAAGAAAGTGATGGCCGCCGCTGCTAGTTCAACGCTGAAAGACGTCACCATGGAACTGGGCGGCAAATCGCCGATTCTGGTGTTTGCAGATGCCGATCTTGATCGCGCTGCAGACGCCGCCATGATGGCCAACTTCTACTCCAGCGGCCAAATCTGTACCAACGGCACGCGGGTATTTGTTGAACGTAGCGTTAAAGACGCCTTTGAAGCCAAGCTGGTAGAGCGCGTTAAGCGCATCAAAGCAGGCGATCCCATGGATCCCAGCGTCAACTTTGGCCCCCTGGTCAGCTTCGAGCATCAGGAGAAAGTGCTCTCCTATATTGCCCTGGGCAAAGAGCAAGGCGCTCGCCTGCTCGTGGGTGGCGACGACTGGAACACTGGTAGCTTTGCCAATGGCGCCTGGGCTGCACCCACCGTGTTTACCGACTGCACTGATGAGATGCGTATCGTGCGCGAAGAGATCTTTGGCCCGGTGATGTCGGTACTCGCCTTTGATGATGAGGCGGAAGTCATTCGCCGCGCCAATGACACCACCTACGGCCTGGCCGCCGGTGTCTTCAGCGAAAGCTTGAACCGCGCCCACCGCGTGATCCACCAGTTGGAAGCGGGTATTTGCTGGATTAACACCTGGGGTGAGTCACCCTCGGAGATGCCGGTAGGCGGCTATAAAGAGTCGGGCATTGGTCGCGAAAATGGTGTTGAGACGCTCAATCACTACACCCAGACCAAGTCGGTACAAATCGAGATGGGGCCATTTGAGTCAGTGTTTTAACTCTAAGCACTAAGCTCCGCCGGTAGGCATAACACGAAGACGCTGTGAACCCATCCATGGGTGCTCGGCTTTTTCATCTGACCGCCAAGGATGGCGGGAATGCTGGAATCGCATGGAGCACTTTCCGGCCCTGAAAAAGACGCTTCGCTTTTATGCCTACCGGCTCACTTCCTCGACTCGCCAGATTTCTTAAGGAGACACTATGTCTCAACCACGCGAATTTGATTACATCATTATCGGTGCAGGCTCGGCGGGCAATGTGCTCGCTACCCGCCTCACCGAAGACAGCAACGTCAGCGTATTGCTGTTAGAAGCGGGCGGGCCCGACTACCGCTTCGATTTCCGCACCCAAATGCCCGCTGCCTTGGCATTCCCACTACAGGGCAAGCGCTACAACTGGGCGTTTGAAACCGACCCCGAGCCACATATGGATGGTCGCCGCATGGAGTGTGGTCGTGGCAAAGGGTTGGGCGGCTCCTCACTGATTAACGGCATGTGCTATATCCGCGGTAATGCACTCGATTACGACAACTGGGCCAAACAGCCCGGCCTCGAAGATTGGGACTACCTAAGCTGCCTGCCCTACTTCAAAAAGTGCGAAGCCCGCGACATTGGACCCAACAGCTACCACGGTGGCGACGGCCCGGTCAGCGTGACCACGCCCAAAGCGGATAACAACCCGCTTTATCGCACCTTTATTGAAGCCGGCAAGCAGGCTGGCTACCCGGAAACCGAAGACGTTAACGGCTACCAGCAAGAAGGCTTCGGCCCTATGGATCGCTTCGTCACACCCAAAGGCCGCCGCGCATCAACGGCCCGAGGCTACCTGGATACCGCCAAACAGCGCCACAACCTCACCATCGAAACCCATGCCGTTACCGATATTATTGAATTCGAAGGTAAACGTGCCGTGGGGGTACGTTATGAGCAGAAAGGCGAAAAACAGCAGGCCTACGCCCGCCGTGAAGTACTCCTGTGCGGTGGCGCCATCGCTTCCCCGCAGATTCTGCAGCGCTCAGGCATCGGCAACCCTGAACTGCTGAAGGAACTGGGTATCGAGACGGTTCACGCCCTGCCCGGCGTAGGTGAAAACCTCCAGGATCACCTGGAGATGTACATCCAGTACGAGTGCAAAGAACCCATCTCGCTCTACCCCGCGCTAAAGTGGTACAACCAGCCCAAAATTGGTGCTGAATGGCTGTTCAATGGCACCGGCGTGGGCGCCAGCAACCAGTTTGAATCCTGTGGTTTTATCCGCAGCCGCGATGAAGAGGAGTGGCCCAATCTGCAATACCACTTCCTGCCCATTGCCATTAGCTATAACGGCAAGAGCGCGGTGCAGGCCCATGGCTTCCAGGCCCACGTTGGCTCCATGCGTTCAGAAAGCTGTGGTCGTATTCGACTTACCTCGAAAGATCCACACGCCGCGCCCAGCATCCTGTTCAACTACATGGCCAAAGAGAAAGATTGGGAAGAGTTCCGCGATGCTATTCGCCTGACTCGCGATATCATCGCTCAGCCAGCCTTTGATAAATACCGTGGTCGCGAGATAGCACCAGGGCCCGACGTGCAGTCGGATGCCGAGCTCGATGCCTTCGTCAAACAGCACGCCGAAACCGCCTACCACCCCTGCGGTAGCTGCCGTATGGGCGAGGGTGAAATGGCCGTCACCGACGGCCAGGGTCGTGTCCATGGTATTGAAGGCCTTCGCGTCGTAGATGCCTCACTGTTCCCGGTGATTCCCACCGGCAACCTGAATGCGCCCACCATTATGTTGGCCGAGAAAATCGCCGACCGTATCAAAGGCCATGAGCCGCTTCCCCGTGCCAGCGTTGACTATTACGTCGCCAACGGAGCACCGGCCAAACGCGCCTGAACATTTAGTCTGTTTTTTACTCCAAACGCCATGGCTTGTCGCCATGGCGTTTTTTTTGGCTACGTTAAAGGAACAAGCTACGCCAAACGTGCCTAAAAACTTGCGTGTGATAGCCCCCATCTGCCAATATTCAAACAAGTGTTCGACTCAATATCTCAACAACGATGTTACTCGCGTTTTATTAACAACAGTCGGCCTGCAACAGTGGCCAGCAAAAAGAGAGATAACCTATGCTCACCCTACTTCTGATCGTGCTCGCCATTGTCGGCTTGCTCGTGGTCATGCGTCGCGAAGCAGGCGCTCCCGCGGCGCTAGCTGTGTTTGGCGTATTAGGCCTTGTTGGCCTACTGTTTGACGCGGAAATCATTGGTGGTCTGCTGCTTCTTGGCGCTGCGGCAGTAGCCGTGGCAGGCCTGCCTGCACTGCGTCGCAAGTGGCTCACACCGCGCTTATTCGCCACCTTTAAAAAAGTCGCCCCCAAAGTTTCCGCCACCGAGCGCACAGCTCTGGAAGCGGGCAGCGTTTCCTGGGACGGAGAGCTATTTTCAGGCAAACCCCAGTGGGAAAAACTGCTCGCCTTTAAAGACGATGGCCTACGCGACGATGAGAAAGCCTTCCTAGCCAATCAGTGTGCGAAAGCCGCTGGCATGTGCAACGCCTGGGACATCGCCCAGGAGCGCGCCGACCTGCCCCAGCAGCTTTGGGACTACCTGAAAAAAGAGGGCTTCTTCGGCATGATTATTCCGAAGGAGTACGGTGGTCTTGGCTTCTCGGCCAAGGCTCAGTCCATGGTACTGCAGAAGCTCTCCGTCAATGAAACCCTGATGGTGACCGTGGGCGTACCCAACTCCCTCGGCCCTGGCGAGCTGCTGCTTAAATACGGTACCCAAGAGCAGAAAGATCATTACCTGCCGCGCTTATCCGATGGCCGCGAGATCCCCTGTTTTGGCCTCACCGGCCCCCGCGCAGGTTCTGACGCTACCTCGCTGCCAGACACTGGCGTTGTATGTAAGCAAACCATTAACGGCGAAGAAGTGATCGGCCTGCGCCTTAACTTCGAAAAACGCTGGATCACTCTGGCGCCCATCGCCACAGTCGTTGGTCTTGCCTTCCGTCTGTTTGACCCGGAAAAATTGCTGGGTGACGAAGAAGATCGCGGTATTACCCTGGCGTTGATTCCCCGCGATACCGACGGCATGGAAATCGGCCGCCGTCACCACCCTATCGGCAGCCCGTTTATGAACGGCCCGATTATCGGCAAAGATGTCTTTGTTCCGCTGGACACCATCATTGGCGGCCCAGACATGATCGGCCAAGGCTGGCGGATGCTGGTGGAGTGTCTGTCTATCGGCCGCTGCATCACGCTGCCGTCAGGCGCCACCGGCACCGCGCGTTACGCCCTGGGCTGGAGCGGCGGTTTCACCCGTGTTCGTCGTCAGTTCAACGTGCCGGTTGCCGAAATGGAAGGTGTGCAAGAGCCCCTCGCCCGCATGACGGCGCTGGCCTATATCTCCCAGGCCACCGTGTATCAAACCGCCAATATGATCGACCACGGCGAAAAACCCGCCGTGCCCTCAGCCATCCTGAAGAGCCAGTTGACCGAGTTCCAGCGCGTATTGCTTAGCGATGCGATGGACGTTCACGGCGGCAAGGCGGTCACTCTTGGCCCGCGCAACTACCTCGGTATCGGTTACAGCGCCAACCCGGTGGCGATCACCGTGGAAGGCGCCAACATCATGACCCGCAACCTGATGATCTTTGGTCAGGGAGCTATTCGCTGCCACCCCTACGTACTAGAAGAACTGGCTGCCAAAGACGCCAACGATATGCAGGCGTTCGATAAAGCCTTCTTCGGTCACGCGGGCTTGATCTTTGGTAACGCTGCGCGCGCCTTTACCCTCGGCTTTGGCATTGGTAAAGCCAGCGTACCCTTCGACGGCCCCGCCGCCGCCTATGCCCAGGATATTGCCCGCCTCTCCGCTGGCTTTGGCCTGTGTGCCGATGCTGCCATGGCAAGCCTGGGTTCAGCGCTGAAGAAACGTGAAATGATCTCTGCACGGCTGGGGGATGTGCTGTCTAACCTCTATCTCACCTCAATGGTACTCAAGCAGTGGCAGGCAGGCAGTAAAGTAGAAGGCGAAGAGGCGCTGTTGCACTACAGCTGCCGCTTCCTGCTCCAGCGTGCCGAGCAGGCGTTTGTGGAGATTTTCGATAATCTACCCAACCGTGCGCTAGGTAAAACGCTCAACGCCGTAGTAATGCCCACCGGTCGCCGCTGGAATAAACCCCACGATGACCTGGCCCGGGATATCGCTAAGCGTGTGTCTACACACAGTGCCCTGCGCACCAAGCTGCTGGAAAACACCTGGGATGCAGACGACGGTGAACAGCGCAACCCGCTGGCGCGCTACAACGCTTTGCTGGTCGATTATGACCGCGCCGAGGCGATCTACCGCACGGTGAACAAGGCGTATGCTAAAGGCAAACTCCCGCAAACGGCGCTGCATCCTGAGGCACGTGTAGAAGCCGGTCTGGAAAAAGGCCTGATCAATGAAGAGGATGCCGACTTTATGCGTACCTTCGAGGCCGAAGTACTGGAAATGCTCACCGTGGACGATTTTGCCTACGATGCCTTTGCCAAGAATAAGTCCACGCTGATCGAGCACAACGGAAAACCTGTGGTAGCGCCTAAGCAGGAGGAAGAAAACGTTAAGTAATACCTCTTTTTCAAAGCATTACCTGTAAAGATAGCCGACTCCTGCATGCCAGGAGTCGGCTTTTTTGTGTTCACTTTCTACACCTAAATGCGTAGACCAAGGAACCAAAAACGCGTTGCAAGTTCGCAAACGATCAACTAGCCTTTCGTAAACGAAAACGATCTACCTTATCCAACAACAATGACGCTAGCGAGATCGGCATGTCCTTACATTTGCAAAATATCGATCACATCGTTAACGGTGTGCCCCATATCAGTGGGATAGACTTAGCCCTAGAGCCAGGATCCTTTAATGTGCTGCTTGGGCGAACACTTGCTGGCAAAACCACTTTAATGCGCCTAATGGCGGGGCTTGAACCACCCACCCGCGGCAAAATTATTATGGATGGCAAAGACGTCACGAACGTCTCAGTGCGTAAACGCAATGTCTCCATGGTGTACCAGCAGTTTATCAACTACCCCAGCCTCACCGTTTACGACAACATTGCGTCGCCGCTTAAACTGGCCAAACACCCAAAAAGCGAAATTGATAAACGGGTTGGCGAAATTGCTGAAATGCTGCATATCGAGCACCTGCTTAACCGCTACCCGCAGGAACTCTCTGGTGGCCAACAGCAGCGTACCGCCATGGGGCGGGCCTTGATCAAAGATGCCGACTTAATTCTGTTTGATGAACCGCTGGTCAATCTGGATTATAAGCTCCGCGAAGAGCTACGCGATGAGTTGCGTGATCTGTTTAAAGCGCGTAACTGCATTGCGGTATATGCCACCACCGAGCCCAATGAAGCGTTAGCGCTGGGCGGCAATACGGCGGTACTGCACGAAGGCAGGCTTCTCCAATACGGCCCTACCGAGCAGGTCTATCGCGAGCCCAATGGCCGCTTTAGCGCAGAAATGTTCTCCGAACCCCCAATCAATATCGTTCCCGGTCAGCTGACCGACAGCGAGATCACCTTCGACCAAACGCTTCACTTTCCCTGCGATGACGAGCTAAAGCGTCTTGAACCGGGTGATTACGACTTTGGCGTGCGAGCTTCGCATCTCACTCTACAACCCCAGCAGGCCGATGACCTGGCCCTGGATGTCCATGTGGATGTAGCGGAAATTAGCGGCTCTGAAACCTTCCTGCATGTTCGCCACGAACGCTTTCCCTTAGTGCTGCACTTAGCGGGTATTCACCAGTTTAGTGTTAATGAACCTCTGAAAGTTTACTTCCCCACCCATCAACTTTACGCCTTCGACAAGCAGGGGCACACGGTACATATTCCTGCACGTCAGGGAGGAGCTGCCCATGGCTGAGATCACACTAAAAGGCTTGGCGCACTCCTACGAAAAAACACCCAAGGGTGCGGCAGATTACGCCATCCGACAGATGGATCATGTATGGCATCAGGGCGGCGCCTATGCCCTATTGGGCCCTTCAGGGTGCGGTAAATCGACCCTTCTGAACATTATTTCGGGCCTGCTTGAACCCTCGGAGGGTGACGTACTTTTCGACGGTCAGCGGGTCAATGAGTTGCCCCCAGAAGAGCGCAATATTGCCCAGGTGTTCCAGTTTCCGGTGATCTACGACACCATGACGGTGTTCGATAATCTTGCCTTTCCCCTGCGCAATATGAATACCCCCGAGTACCGGGTGAAACCCAAGGTACTCGAAGTCGCCGATATTCTTGAGCTGACCCCTTTGCTGGATCGTAAGGCCAAAAACCTGACCGCCGACGAGAAGCAGAAGGTCTCCATGGGCCGTGGGCTGGTACGTGACGACGTAACGGCGATTCTGTTTGATGAGCCGCTCACCGTTATCGACCCGCAGCTAAAGTGGAAGCTGCGTCGCAAGCTCAAAGAGATTCACGAGCGCTTCAATATCACCATGATCTACGTGACCCACGATCAGCTCGAGGCCTCTACTTTCGCGGATAAAATTGCCGTGATGTATGAGGGCCAGGTGGTGCAATTCGGCACCCCACGTGAGCTGTTCGAGCGCCCTGCGCATACCTTTGTGGGTTACTTTATTGGCAGCCCGGGCATGAATTTTATGGCCGTGGAATATCGCGACGATCAGGTAATGTTCGGCACACAGCCACTGCCGGTTAGCGAGCAGATGAAGCACGCTGTCGCCAGCGCTGCCAATGCCAGCGCTAACAATATTAGCCATAACAATATAAAACTAGGCATCCGCCCCGAGTTTATCGCCATTTCCTCAAGTGAAGTGGCCAATAGCGTGCCGATTCAGGTGACCAGCGTGCAAGACCTGGGCACCTACTCCCTGCTGACCTTCAAACTCAACGAGCAAACGTTTAAGGCACGCCTGCCCGAAGGCCATCCGCCGGTCAGTGAAGCGGCGTTTGCGCACTTCGATGCTGCTCACGTAGCGCTGTATATCGATGAATACCTAGTGGAGGCTGGTCATGAATAACAAGGTACCCAATAACAGAGCCTGGCTACTGGTGCTTCCCATGCTGGTGTTGGTGGCCTTTTCCGCCATCATTCCGCTCATGACCGTGGTCAACTACTCGGTGCAGGACGTGCTCGGGCCGAACGCACGCTTTTTTACCGGCACTGAGTGGTTTCAAAGCATGCTCAACGACGACGCGCTGCAGGCAGCGTTTCTGCGCCAAATTTCGTTCTCGCTGATTATTCTGGCTATTCAGATTCCGCTAGGGATTGGCATCGCGCTCATTATGCCCAAACGCGGTTGGCAAGCCTCGGCGGTGCTGATCCTGATTACCCTGCCGTTGCTGATTCCCTGGAACGTAGTGGGCAGTATCTGGCAAATCTTTACCCGTGGCGATATCGGCTTAATGGGCTGGGGCCTGCGCGAACTGGGCATTGAATACAACATTACCCGTAATGCCGGCGACGCCTGGGTAACCATCATTTTAATGGACGTGTGGCACTGGACGCCGCTGGTGGCCATGCTGTGCTATAGCGGTCTCCGCTCGATTCCCGAAGCCTACTATCAAGCAGCACGTATCGACCGTGCCTCAAAATGGGCGGTGTTCCGCTACATTCAGCTCCCCAAGCTAACCAACGTGCTGGTCATTGCCGTGCTGCTGCGCTTTATGCACTCTTTTATGATCTACGCCGAACCCTTTGTACTGACGGGCGGCGGGCCGGGCAGTGCCACCACTTTCTTAAGTCAATCACTAACCACTATGGCTGTCGGCCAACAGGATTTAGGCCCTTCTGCAGCTTTCTCGCTGATCTACTTCCTGGTCATTCTGCTGGTGAGCTGGGTGTTCTACACCACCATTATGAATATGCAGAAAGACAAACCGCCGCACGGAGGTGCCTAACATGAGCTATCAACTCGAAAACACCCAGCGCGGTGAAAAGTACAACACCATTTTTAGCAAAGTTTCACCGGCCAAGCGGCGTAACCGTACTGCCCGTGCACACTGGCGCTCACGTATCCTGCTTGGCCTTTATCTGACGCTGATGATTCTGCCCATTTACTGGCTGATCAATATGTCGCTCCAGACCAATAGCGAAATTCTGGGCTCCATGACGCTGTGGCCCCAGAACCTTACTTTTGATAACTACATCGGCATCTTCACCAACTCAAGCTGGTACATGGGCTACGTCAACTCGATGCTCTATGTAGCGATGAATATGCTGATTACCATCTGCGTCGCGCTACCCGCCGCCTACGCCTTTAGCCGCTACACCTTTATTGGCGACAAGCATCTATTTTTCTGGCTGCTGACCAACCTAATGGCGCCACCTGCGGTATTTCTGCTGCCCTACTTCCAGCTCTACTACTCGGTAGGCCTGTTCGATACCCACATCGCCGTCGCGCTGGCTCACTGCCTGTTCAATATCCCCCTTGCTATCTGGATTTTGGAGGGCTTTATGAGCAGCGTGCCTAAAGAGATCGATGAAACCGCCTATATCGACGGCTATAGCTTTCCGCGCTTTTTCGTCAAGATTTTTATCCCCATGATCCGCTCAGGCATTGGCGTCACGCTGTTCTTCCTGTTCATGTTCTCCTGGGTGGAGCTGTTGCTGGCCCGCACGTTGACAGCCACTGACGCCCAGCCCATTGGCATGATCATGACGCGCACATCGACTGCTTCTGGGATTGACTGGGGCACTTTGGCCGCCGCCGGTGTACTCACCATCATTCCAGGCATTCTGGTGGTCTACTTCGTTCGTAACCATATCGCCAAGGGCTTTGCCCTGGGCCGTACCTGAGGAGATCTCGCTATGACTTGGATGGTATGGACAGTGCCCACCGCCATATTCTTTTCATCCATTGCGGCCATGCTGGCAGGCATGACGGTATGGGAGATCATGTCGCCCACTGTTGAACGCAAAGGTTTTTTACCCATTGCCACCACTCGCGGGGATCGGCTGTTTATCGGCCTGCTCTCCGCAGCCTTTATCCATTTGGGCGTGATCGGCTTCACGTCACTTTCCATTTGGATAGCACTAGCGGTATCAGCCGTATGGCTGCTGGTTTTAATGCGCTGGGGATAGCCCTTGGGGAAATGCCATCAGCGTTTAATCGGTATCAAGGACGGCCAAGCCATCAAGGAAGAACACAACAAAACGAGGTCAACATGCAAAAGCACGACAATAAATCCAAACTGACTAAATTCAAACTGACAACCCTCGCCGCCAGCTTGTTGCTGGCGTCGGGAACGCTGTCAGCGCAAGAGCAGGATACCCGTGCCATCGCTGAACGCTTGGTCGACGAGCACTTCCAGAACTCAACCCTGAGCCGCGAAGAGCAGATCGAAGAGCTGATGTGGTTTGCCAACGCTGCCGAGCCTTTCCGCGGCATGGATATTCAAACCGTGGCTGAAGGCCTCACGACTCACGTTTATGAAAGTGAAGTGCTTGCAGAAGCCTTTAGTGAGCTGACCGGCATTAACCTGACCCACAACATCATCGGTGAAGGTGATGTGGTGGACACCATGCAGAATCAGATGCAGTCGGGTAACAGCATCTACGATGGCTTCGTCAATGACACCGACTCCATCGGCACGCATATTCGTTATGGCACCACCATCAACCTGTCTGAAGCGATGGAGAACGAGTGGGCCGACTATACGTTGCCCACCCTGGATTTAGACGACTTTATTGGACTGCAGTACGGCACCGGGCCAGATGGCAGCCTCTTTCAACTGCCCACCCAACAGTTCGCTAACCTCTACTGGTTCCGCTATGACTGGTTTACCGACCCTGAGCTGATGGCACAGTTCGAAGAGGTCTACGGCTATCCTCTTGGCGTTCCCACTAACTGGACGGCCTATCAAGATATCGCCGAGTTCTTTACCGAGCATGTCGGCGAAATAGATGGCACCAAGGTGTATGGTCATATGGATTACGGCCGCCGCGATCCATCACTGGGCTGGCGCTTCCACGACTCCTGGCTCTCCATGGCAGGTATGGGCAGCCCCGGCGTCCCTTCCGGCAACCCGGTGGATGACTGGGGTATCCGCGTCAACGAAGATAGCCAGCCAGTAGGCGCAAGCGTAAGCCGCGGCGGTGCTACTAACTCACCGGCCTCGGTATTTGCCATGCAAAAAGCCGTCGATTGGCTGCGTGACTATGCCCCTCCCGAAGCACAGGGCATGACCTTTGGTGAGGCTGGCCCAGTACCTGCGCAGGGACACATTGCCCAGCAGATTTTCTGGTACACCGCCTTTACTGCCGACATGACCGACCCTGCAGTCGCAGTGACCGATGACGAAGGCAACCCGCTATGGCGCATGGCTCCATCCCCCACCGGCCCGTACTGGGAAGAGGGTATGAAGGTCGGCTACCAAGATGTAGGCGCCTGGACGTTCTTCGATTCAACGCCGGAAGATCGTCGCACCGCGGCGTGGCTGTTCGGCCAGTTCACCGTGTCTAAAACGGTGTCTTTGGAAAAACTGATGCACGGTCTAACGCCGATTCGTGAATCTGACATCTTCTCTGAGCAGATGACCGAGATGGCCCCCAAATTAGGCGGCCTGGTGGAGTTCTACCGCAGCCCCAACGAGTCGAACTGGACGCCTACCGGCACCAATGTGCCTGACTACCCACGCATGGCCCCACTGTGGTGGCAAAACCTGGCGCCTGTCATGAGTGGTGAAGTCACGCCTCAGGAAGGCTTGGACAAACTGGCGGCGGATATGGACAGCACCATGCATCGCCTAGCCAGGGCCAACGTCTTCGACAGCTATGCGCCCGTGCTCAATGAAGAGCAGGATCCGCAATACTGGCTGGATCAGGAAGGCTCACCCAAAGCCAAGCTGGACAATGAAATGCCACAAGGCACCACCGTTCCTTATGACGAAATGATGGAAGCCTGGATGGAAGCCGGTACGCGCCAAGAGTAATCACGCGTAACGCTTGCAGGGTGGGCAACCGCCCTGCAAGGGTTTCATTGGCGGCAGGCCATAGCACAAGAGAAAACACCCAGGGCACCAGGGCTATTTATTTGTTAATTGGATCCGCTATGAAACTGCGAAATCGAAATATAGAAAAATTACCTACCGAGACCTTTGATGCCCTGATTATCGGGGGCGGTATCAATGGCGCCGCCACTGCGGCGGCGCTGGCTGGAAAAGGCGCTAAAGTCGCACTGATTGATCGCGGCGACTTCGCTGGCAGCACCAGCATGCACTCCTCCAACTTAGTGTGGGGAGGCATTAAGTACATGGAAAGCAAGGATTTTGCACTGGTTCGAAAATTGTGCAAAAGCCGCAATCACTTGATAAAGAGTTACCCCTCTACCGTGCAGGAGATTCGTTTCCTGACCACTATTTCGAAAGGTTTCCGCCACTCACCCCGCTACCTATGGGCGGGTACCTGGCTTTACTGGCTGATGGGCAACGGCTTCACTAAACTGCCACGCCTGCTCTCGCCTAACAAGATTAAGCGGCAAGAACCCATTATCGATATTGAGGACGCCGTTGGCGGCTTCGAGTACTCCGACGCCTACCTCCACGATAATGACGCACGCTTTGTGTTCAACTTTGTGCGCCACGCGCTTAACTATGGAGCAATTGCCGCCAACTACGTCGAGTCACTCGGCGCCGAACGGGTCGGCGACCTATGGGTGACCAAAGCGCGCAACGTGATGGATGGCAGCACCTTCGATATTCGTGCCAAGGTATTAATCAACGCCGCTGGCCCCTGGGTCGATCAGCATAACGAGCTGACCGGCCAAAAGACTACCCATCATCACCTCTACTCCAAGGGCATTCACCTCATCGTTCCACAGCTAACCGATTCACAGCGGGTGTTGGCATTTTTTGCCGACGATGGAAGGCTGTTCTTCGTCATTCCCATGGGCAATCGCACCTGTATCGGCACTACCGATACCCATATGGAGCATCCAGAGGTGGACGTTACTGCTGACGATATCGCCTTTGTGCTGGAAAATATCAATAAACGCCTAACGCTAGATCAACCGCTCACACAAGACGACATTATCTCGACACGCTGTGGCGTAAGGCCTTTAGCCATCAAAGATGATCAGGGCAGTGACCGAGACTTTTTACAGCTTTCTCGCAAGCATGTGGTCGATACCAACGTTGAGAGTGCGCATATCAGCATCTTTGGTGGCAAACTTACCGACTGTTTGAACGTGGGGGATGAGATTGCCGAAGAGATCAGCCGCCTGGGCGTTTCACTTTCAGACCCCAACTTTCGGTGGTACGGGGAACCTGCCAAGCCCGTGAAACAGCAGTTTATGGATCAAGCCAAGCGTATGAACCTGGATGCCATGACCGCCTCTACGTCATCGGAGCTGCTCTCCTCTCGGCTGTGGCGGCGCTATGCCGATCAAGCCATACCGATGCTTGAGAAAATTCGTCAGGATCCCGCTCAGGGCGAAATCCTCATTGAAGGCACTGAGTACATCCGTTGTGAAATTGAGCATGCCCGTGACCACGAGATGATCACCCAGCTTGAGGACTTCCTGCGCCGCCGCGCCAAAGTTTCTCTGGTGGTACCTCATGAGCAGTTACGCCATTCCACCGGTTTAAAGGAAGCGTGTCGGGTACTGTTTGGTGACGATGCTGAAAATCGATTTAGCCAGTACTTCGAACAAAATCGCGATACTGCACTTCCGCCGACATCGACAGCGGTTTAGCGTAAAAAAGCCCCCTCACCTAAGTGAGGGGGCTCAAACAATCAATAAGCGAGTCTTGCCCTACTCTTCGTCTTCAATTCGCATTTGAGAGTCCCCTGAGAGCACTTCATCCCAAGCTTCTTCCAGTGTGCAGCCTGAGCGGCTATCCACTGTGTCGATGACCTCAACGGCATGCTGCAGTGATTCACGGTTGCCCTTCAGTGCCACAACAAGTCTAGCGAGATCTTGTTTGCTGAAAGTGCTGGCGATGCTGTCGGCTTGTTGGCTCAGTTCGATGCAGTTCATTAGTAATACCTCATGGTATGGTCATCCGCTGCTTAACCGACTATCGGTTAAAAAAAGCAGCCATCTTAGTTAACGACGTATGGTGACGTTGCTACTCATGCTGGGCCGGATAAGTGCCCAGTTCGGCAACTGCGAAACGGTCACAAGCTTTGCAAGACCTTCGCCTTTAGCGCTCGGGTAATACTGAAGCGCTATGGTTCTGTAGCAGGGATCAGGGCAGTGACTCGGGATAACGAAGCACCTTCCTGATCCATGGCTTCACTATGGTTCACTGCAACAAAACCCACAATGCATCATTGGCAGCAGGGGGGGTTGTAACTCGACTACATAAACACTCATTAAGTGTTAAGTGTGTTAAAGACTTTCATGAGGGGCGCTAAAAGCGAAGAAAGGCGGCCAATGGTTTAATTGGCCGCCGCATTATAAAGAATCGAAAGAGTTAATAGATAGTGTGCTTAAGTAGGGGGCTAAATCGTTATTACCTAAGGCGTAGAGCGCACGCGCGAAACCGCATCCAACCAGCCTTGATAGAGCTGCTCGCGAGTGGTCTCCTCCATAGCAGGCATAAAGCTCTTCTCACAGCGCCACAGCTGCTCAATCTCTTCGAGGGTTTGATACCAACCTAAACGCAACCCGGCTAAGTAAGCAGCCCCCAGCGCCGTGGTTTCCAAAATCGTAGGGCGATCCACCTGGACACCCAGCATATCGGCAAGAAACTGCATCACCCAGCTGTTCTTCACCATGCCACCGTCGACGCGCAAAGTGCCTGGTGCGGCCTCCATGTCGTCGTTCATACAGTGCTGGAGGTCTCGGGTTTGATAGCACACCGCTTGCAGGCCTGCAGCGACTATTTCAGCGATACCGGTATCGCGAGTTAACCCAAAAATAGCGCCGCGGGCTTTGGGATCCCAGTGTGGAGCGCCCAAGCCGGTAAAGGCGGGCACCAGATAAACGCTGTGGCCACTGCGGGTCTCCTGCGCCAAGGCCTCCGTCTCTGACGCATCGGCAAACAGGTTCAATCCGTCACGTAACCACTGCACCGTCGCCCCCGCCACGAAAATACTGCCCTCCATGGCATAGGTCGGCTTTCCATTAAGCCGGTAGCCAATGGTGGTCAACAGGCGATTGCGCGACAGCGAGGGCGTTTCGCCGGTATTCACAATCATAAAACAGCCTGTGCCATAGGTGCTTTTACCCATCCCCGGTTGAAAGCACGCCTGCCCCACTAAAGCAGCCTGCTGATCCCCCGCTACCCCAGCAATGGGGAGCGCGGCGCCCAGCCAGTGTGCTTCAGTGGTGCCAAAATCATCGCTGGAGTCTTTCACTTCGGGCAATAAATTGGCGGGAATATTAAACAGCGCCAGCAGCTCTTCATCCCACTCCTGAGTATGGATATTAAACAACGCTGTACGCGAAGCATTGGTGGCATCGGTCACGTGCTGCTGACCGCCTGTCAGCCGCCAGATTAAAAAGCTATCTACCGTTCCAAATGCCAACTCGCCCTTCTCGGCGCGCTCCCGAGCACCCTCAACGTTGTCCAATACCCAACCAAGCTTGGTGGCTGAAAAGTAGGGATCAATCAATAGGCCCGTTTTAGCTTGAACGGTATCGGTATAGCCTTGATCGCGCAGTGACTGGCATAAATCTGAGGTACGGCGATCCTGCCAAACGATGGCGTTATAGAGTGGCTTACCCGTTTTCCGATCCCACAGAATAGTGGTTTCCCGCTGGTTGGTAATGCCGATCCCGGCTATTTGGTCGGCGGAAACTTCAGCGTTACGCATCACATCTCGGCAAGTCGCCACCACGGTTTCCCAAATGTCTTCAGGGTTGTGCTCAATCCATCCGTCGTGGGGGAAGTGCTGAGTGAATTCTTGCTGGGCAACAGCGGCCACCTGGCCTTGGCGGTCAAACAGAATGGCGCGAGAACTGGTGGTACCTTGATCAATGGCGAGTATAAAAGAGGACATATCGAGTTCGCTTTGTTGTATTATCTTTCGATTTTGTATGATTGGAAACCTCTGATTAACGTGATGAGCGCAGGCCAGACAAGGCAAAAATCAACGAAAAAGCGGAGTTTACGGGGTGTAAATGAGCATTTTGAGGCGATTTTTAACGCTGTATGGCCAAGCGCAATAGTTAATCAGAGGTTTCCACGTTTTCGCTTTATTATCATCCAAGGCTACTCTAGCCGCCCAAAATGCTCAAGGCTGAAACTACCTCATTAAGCAATGTAGAGCGCCACATCGTGTTGCGTCAGCAAGCGCTGAATCGCGTCTGGGGGTTTGCGGTCGGTAAATAGCGCATCCAGCTGTTCCAGGTTACCTTGCCGAACAACCGGGTTACGGTGAAATTTAGAGTAGTCCGCCGCCAGATAGATGCGCCTGGAATTGGCGATAATCGCCTGAGCAACGCGCACTTCCTGGTAATCAAACTCCAGCAGTGAGCCATCCTCATCGATACCGCTGATGCCGATAATGCCGTAGTCCACTTTGAACTGATTGATAAAGTCGATCGTTGCTTCACCGATAATGCCGCCGTCCCGGGAGCGCACCTGACCGCCGGCGATAATCACAGTGAAATCCTCTTTATGTTGCAGGATAGCGGCAACATTTAAATTATTGGTAATGATCTCAAGGCCCTGGTGCTCTAACAGCGCTTGAGCAATCACTTCATTGCTGGTGCCGATATTAATAAACAGAGAGGAGTGATTCGGGATGTGCTGTGCTAAACAGCGGGCAATGCGCTCCTTTTCTTCCAGATGCAGTGTCTTGCGCGTGCTGTAGGCGGTATTGACTGTACTCGACTCGATTCCTACTCCGCCATGCACCCGCCTCACCCGGCCCTCATTGGCCAGGGTATTTAAATCGCGACGGATGGTTTGTGGTGTCACGGCAAAATGATCAGTGAGCTGCTCAATACTCATATAGCCGTGCTGACGAACCAGCTCGACAATGGCATCCTGACGAAATTGTTGATTCATAAGCCCGGCCTGTTCGATTTTTATTGATATCTGAACATAATCTAGCAAAATTTTCGAAACCTAATAGCACTATTCATACAATTCCGCAGGTGCCAAACCGACAGACCAAGCGGCGACCTCGCCTATTAAAGCGGCCACACCCATAGGATCATTGGGATAGCAACCACCAGCACCACCAGTGATAGCGGCAAGCCCAGTTTCCAATAATCACCAAAGCGGTAGCCGCCAGGCCCAAGCACCAGCGTATTGGATTGGTGCCCAATAGGGGTTAAAAACGCACAGGAAGCGCTAACAGCTACGACCATCAAAAACGGATCCAGTGAGACGTCAAAGCCATTGGCTAAGCTCACCGCAATCGGTGCCATCAGTAGCGCAGCCGCCGCATTGTTAACCACATTGGAGAGCAGCATAGAGAGTAAAAATAGCCCTATCATAGTCACCACCACCGGCCAATCGCTGCCAAAACTGAGCAGCGCGTTAGCAATCAAATCTGCACCTCCACTGGTTTCTAATGCTTCGCCCACGGGAATCATCGCCGCGAGCAGCACTATGACGGGGCCATCAATGGCCTGATACCCTTCCCGGAGTGGTAACACGCCAATCAGGAGCGAAATCAGTGCCGCACTACTCATGGCCACCGCTGCGGGGAGTAGATCAAACAGCATGGCGACGATTGCCAAGGCAAAAATAGCAATCGACATAGCGAGTTTGCGTGGCTGCCCCAGATGCAGTTCACGGCTAGCCAGGGGTAGACACCCAAGCGAGGCCAGGCTATCTGACATCTCGTTTTCACTGCCCTGAAGGAGCAAAACATCACCGTTTTTAAAACGAATATCCCGCAACCGCTGCTTCAAGCGCCCGCCATCCCGTGCGACAGCCACCAAGTGCAGGCCAAACTGATGGTTTAAGCGTAGCTGGCGTACGCTGCGGTTAATCATCATTGAGTCGTTACGCACCACGGCCTCGATCAGTTGCAGGCCCTCGGTATCCACGGGCTGTCGATCCTGCTCAGAATCTTTCTTATTCGCAGGATCCTTATCACTCTCCGTAGGCTCAGCATCCTCCGCCCCAGGGTCTTCCTCCAACTCTGCAATCGCGCTTAGCCCTACTTTGTCTTCCAGCATTTGAAGCTCATCAGGCCCTGCTTCTAATAGCAGAATATCGCCCTCTTCCAGTGCGCCGTGGAAGTTATAGCCTGCACGGCGGTTGTCATCACGCACCACCGCTAACACGGGAATGGTTTCGTCCAGTTCGTCGCGCAACTGTTGTAGCGTTAGGCCCTTGGCCTTCGACTCTTCGCCTACTTTCAATTCGACTAAATAGTTGGCGGTATCGAACATTTCATCCGTAGAGGCCTGGCCGCTACGCTTGGGCGTCAAGCGCCAGCCCACCAGAACAATAAAGGCCAGCCCCGCCAGCGCAACTACGATGCCTACAGGCGAGAAGCTAAACATACTAAATGCTTCATCTGTCACATCACGGCGATAACTGGAAATAATGATATTGGGTGGGGTACCAATCATCGTGGTCAGGCCGCCGAGCAGAGAGCCAAACGCCAGGGGCATAAGCAGTAAGGAAGGCGAGGTGTTGTGTTCGCGGGCAAGTCGCATAGCTACCGGTAGCAGCAGTGCCAGGGCGCCCACATTATTCATAATACCTGACAGCACAACAATGGTACCCACCAGCACCAGGAGTTGGAGCAGCAGGTTTTCCCCCACTTTAAGCACTTGGTTGGCAATAATATCGACCACGCCCGAGCGCTCAAACCCTCGGCTAAGCACCAGTACGGCGGCCACAGTAATCACCGCCGGATGGCCGAAACCGGCGAAAGCGCTTTCGGCCGGCACAAGCCCCAGCATGACCGAACCCAACAACGCTGCCAGCGCCACTAAGTCATAACGAAAGCGTCCCCATATAAACGCGGCGAGCGTTAGCCCAAGTACGATAAACACCAGTGTGCTAGGTGTAAGCGTTAACCCGCCAAGATCCAATGCTTCAATACTTACGTTTTCAATACCGGAGCCCTCAGCGCTTGAGCCCTCAACACTTATGTCCTCAGCCGACATCCTTTTCCCACTCCCTTGCTGGCGTTTGAAAGTTCACCATGCGATTGATGCAAAACACGCTTTAACATGACTATTTCTTCTGCACATTAGACGTTTACTATACAGAGGTATAGACCCTGCATACGCAAAGCCTATAAACACATAGCCAAAAGGGACAAAAGCTCGGCAAAGCCGAGCTTCATATCGGTAGTGTAATGAAGGGTAAAACGGGCTAATAAAAGCGCTTACTTTTGGCGCTCAACAATAATGTGAGCATCAACAATCTTATAGCGATGCGTGCAGCCTTTGAGATATAGGAAACTTCACGGGGCCCTGGCCAACCGCTTCAGGCTGCCCCTGCTGCTGCTCTCAAAGCTCTATCGTCGGATAAAACGAATTCGCTACGGCAAAAGAATAGTTGAGCCCGTGGTCTTGCGGCTTTGCAGGGCGTCTTGGGCTTTGCCAGCTTCTGCAAGTGGGTAGCGGTTGGCGATATCAATGTTGACCTTACCGCTTTCAATCATGGCGAAAAACTCTTCGCACATCATCTCCAAACGCTCGCGGGTGTCGGCGTAGCCATTCAGGCTGGGGCGGGTCACGTAAAGTGCGCCCTTCTGATTCAGAATGCCGATATTAACGCCCTCCACCGGGCCAGACGCGTTGCCAAAGCTGACCATCAGACCACGGGGCTTCAGGCAGTCCAGTGACATTTCCCAGGTGTCTTTACCCACCGAGTCATACACCACATCGCACATATCGCCGTTGGTAAGCTCGCGTACGCGCTCTACCACGTTCTCTTCGCTGTAATTAATTGTCGCCCAGGCACCGTTGGCCATGGCTAGATCCGCTTTTTCCTGTGAACTGACTGTGCCGATCAGCTTAACGCCTAACGACTTCGCCCACTGGCAGGCAATCGAACCTACCCCGCCCGCTGCGGCGTGAAATAGAATGGTTTCGCCACCTTTTAGTTCATAGGTTTGGCGAAGCAGATACTGCACGGTAAGGCCCTTGAGCATACTCGCCGCTGCGGTGTCGAAATCAACGAAGTCGGGTAGCTTGACCACTTTAGCCGCTGGCAGCGTATGCAGTTCAGCATAGGCGCCCAACGGGCCTTGGGCATAGGCCACGCGATCGCCAACCTGAAGGTGTGTGACTCCTTCGCCAACCGCATCGACCACGCCTGCACCTTCGGTGCCTAGACCAGAAGGCATGGAAGGGGTTGGATAGAGCCCGGTACGAAAATAGATGTCGATAAAATTAAGGCCAACGGCTTTATTAGCAATACGTACTTCACCCTGGCCAGGTTCAGCAGGGGTAACGTCGACCAGTTCAAGTACCTCAGAACCGCCGGTGCGGGCAAATTGAATACGCTGAGACATTAGGACTCCTTATTGTGTAATTCGGCTATTATTCGAGTTGATACGCCATCTCTGAATAATGCTAAGCATGGCAACAGGTGCTGCTATACAAGCGCGTCATGGCATTTAAATCAAGCTAGCACGCTAGCGTATTTTTACCCACTAGAACGCGAGGCAATGCAATCCTGCTGTCATGCGCCCATGCTAGTATTAGCGCTTCTTTATCGTCTAAGGCTTAGAGATTTGTCATGACGCATCCCGCTATTCAACTCCCCGCGCTGATTGCCCACCGCGGCTACTCCGCCGCTGCCCCTGAAAACACCCTCGCCGCGGTGCGCGCCGCCTATGAAGCGGGAGCCACATGGGTAGAGCTGGATGTGCAGCTACTGGGTGATGGCACCCCGGTGATTTGGCACGACGGCGATGTAGCACGCTGCTCAAACGGACGGGGCGGACTCGCCTCCATGAGCTGGGCGAAGGCGCAAACCCTGGATGCCGGGGCTTGGTTTGACGATCGTTTTGCGGGTGAGAAGATGCCTAGCCTCAGCGAGATGTTGGCACTGCTTAACGAGCTGGAAATGGGCGCCAATATGGAAATCAAGGTCAACAAAGGCCGCGACCCCATCGCGCTGGTGGAACGCGCGCTGCCGGAGATGCTTGACACTCTCCCCCCCGAGCGCTTGATTATCTCCTCCTTCAATGCCGCGGCTCTTGGCCACTGCCGTCAATTTGCCAGCAAAGAACGGCTGGCCCTGGGTGTGCTGTTCGGTAGCGTGCCCAAAAGTTGGCGTGAGCAGTGCGAGGCCATTGAGGCTTTTAGCGTGCACCCTCACTGGCCACGTTTGAAGCGCGCTCAAGCCGACGCTATGCAGCGCGATGGCTATCAAATATTGTGCTATACCGCCAATGACCCCAGTGCCTTTCATAGCCGCTGGGAGTGGGGCATCGGCAGTGTCATCACCGATGAACCCGCCGCGTTCAAGCGCTTTTTAGACAGCCATTGATAAACTCTAACAACTTATAAGTTCACACACTGACAAGGAGTCCACCGTGAAGTACCTAGGAGCCCATGTGAGCGCCGCTGGCGGCGCAGACCAAGCCGTGCAGCGAGCAGTGGAAATCGGTGCGGATGCGTTTGCGCTATTCACCAAAAATCAGCGTCAATGGAAAGGTAAACCGCTCACTGATGAGGCGATTCAAGCCTTTCGCGATGCCTGTGCCGAGCACAACTTTTCTGCAGAGCAGATTTTGCCCCACGACAGCTATCTGATTAATCTGGGTCACCCCGAGCAGGAAGGGCTGCGCAAATCCCGCGATGCGTTTCTGGATGAGATGCAGCGCTGCGAGCAGTTGGGGCTGACGCTGCTTAATTTTCACCCTGGCAGCCATTTGAACAAAATCAGCGAAAGCGACTGCTTAAAGCGTATTGCAGAATCCGTTAACGAAGCGCTAACGCATACCCAAGGCGTTACCGCAGTCATTGAAAATACCGCTGGCCAAGGCACTAACCTGGGTTGGCGCTTCGAGCATTTGGCCGAAATCATTGCCCACGTGGACGATAAAACTCGCGTGGGGGTGTGTATTGACACCTGCCACGCCTTTGCGGCGGGCTATGATCTACGCACGACAGAGGCCACCCAAGCAACGCTTGATGAGCTAGACAGCGTGGTCGGCTTTGAGTATCTGCGCGGCATGCATTTAAACGATGCCAAAAGCAACCTTGCCAGCCGCGTGGATCGCCACCATAGCCTGGGCAAAGGCAACATTGGCCTACCTGCCTTTACCACCATCATGCAGGAACCACGGATTAACGGCATTCCAATGATACTGGAGACCATCGAACCCGAGATATGGGCCGATGAAATAGCTTGGCTACGCGCTCAAGCCTCCTGAAGTGGATACAAAGAGTCAGCCTACGATTCAGCGGTTTTTGCACGCCCGGTAATGCTTGCCTACGCTTAAACTCCTTTACCCAAGCCCCAGCCTACGTAAGGAGTGTGCAATGAGCGATACCGATCTTGGCAGTTTAGATGCCCAGACCCTAGCTCACTTGTTTGCAAGCCGAGAGGCCTCCCCGCTAGAAGCGACTCGTGTCGCTCTTGATCGAATCGAGCGCTTCAACCCAGACGTTAACGCCTATGTGTATGTAGATGCTGAAGGTGCGGAATCGGCGGCCAAAGCCTCGGCGCGGCGCTGGGGGCAAGGCAAGCCGCTAAGCCCCATCGACGGGGTGCCGGTATCGCTTAAAGACCTGACCCAAGTGGCAGGCATGCCCTGCCGAGAAGGCTCGTTAACCTCTTCTGAAGCGCTATGTGACACCGATGCGCCACCCGCACGCATGCTGCGTGAAGCAGGCGCCGTCATTTTAGGTAAAACCAACACGCCCGAATTTGGCTGGAAAGCCGTGACCGATAACCGTGTCTTCGGTGCCACGGCTAACCCCTGGGATACTCGGTTAACCCCCGGCGGTTCTTCCGGCGGGGCCGCCGCTGCTGCGGCACTCAATATGGGGGTACTGCACCAGGGCGGCGACTCCGGCGGATCCATACGTATCCCCGCGGCGTTCACCGGTGTTTTTGGCTTCAAACCCACATTTGGCTGGACGCCCCAATGGCCACCGGCTAAAGAGCCCAGCCTATCGCACCTGGGGCCGTTAACGCGCACCGTGCGGGATGCGGTCAGCATGCTCAATGTGATGGGCCGCTACGACTACCGTGACCCTTACGCCACCCGCGGGCAGCCTGAGTGCTGGGGGATGGATTTGGATAAAGGTTTAACCGGACTACGGATTGGCTACTCGGCTGATCTTGGCTACGCCAAGGTAGATCCACAGGTTGCCGAGCGCGTGCGAGAAGCAGCCGGCAGACTGGAGGCGTTGGGCGCTGAAATCGTCGAAGTACATCCCGGCTTTTCGTCACCGCTGGATACCTTCCGCAAGCTTTGGTTTACCGCCTCTTTAGAGCAGTGGTCACAAATGGATGATCACCAGCGTACGCTGCTGGATCCCGGCATGGTGGCCAATGCCCGTGAGGCCGAACCCTGGAAAGCCGTTGAGCTGTTCCGTGCCTTGGCAGACCGCGCAGAGTTAACCCAGCGCCTGGAGCACTTTAACCAAGAGTACCACCTGCTAATGACACCCTCGGTGGCGATACCGCCGTTTGAAATAAATCAGGAAGTCCCCCCCGGCAGCGACATGCGGGACTGGGAGGAGTGGGCGCCCTTTAGCTATCCTTTTAACCTTAGCCAGCAGCCCGCCGCCTCGGTGCCCTGCGGATTTACCGATAAAGGATTGCCGGTAGGCTTTCAGCTAGCAGGAGGCAAATATGATGATGCTCGCGTTCTGCGCGCCTGCCATGCCTACATGGAAGCGCATCCGCCGCGCTTTCCCAGCGTACCTAACCCTGCCCAGTATGCTTAACACTTGTACCACATGAAAAAACCCAGCCAGGTGTAATGCCTGGCTGGGTTTTAACGATCAATAGCGAACGTTACATCGCTGAGAGTTTCTCTTGGTCTAACACGCCCGACATGCGCACCATCGCCAGCGCTTCATCCAAGTTGCTCATCTCTTCAATCATGACCAACTCGCTCTCTAAGCTCACCGGCTGACCGGCTGTTTCAGAGAGCAATTTTTCCAGAGAAGCCACGTCCATAGCGTCGTCTAAGTGGTGAACATCCACTGAGGCACTGTTGCGGCCCGGCAGGTAGATAGTGCCATTAGAGAAATCCACGGCGTAAGCAATCACTCCAGGTACGATAAAGAACAGCAAACCGACCCCATTGGCGACAGCAATAACCGGATCAATATCACCGCTCAATTGCCCTTTACGCTCAGGATGAAAAAGCGTACCACAACCACTCAGTGACACGATGGAAACGCCAACCACGGCGCCAGTCAACCAGCGACGAACTGCTTGATGCATGAAGGTTCCCTCAAACAAAAAAGTAACGATAGTCGATATAGCGTATTGCGCTTGCGTTTTTTGCCGACTATCGCGCCACAAAACTCGATCAGTTTAGCACAACCATCCAAAAGCATAGATCATTTGAACATAAGCACTATTTTGCCGCTTTAACCGCTAGACCGTACAATGTCCCCATTCAACGCTTCCAAGCACTTTTTCAAGAACCCAGCTTTCAAGAACCAGGTTTTCAACAACCCTGTTTTCAAAAACCTAAGGAATGCTCACGCCCATGCGCGCCAGCCAATTACTGATTGCCACTCTCAAAGAAACCCCGGCTGACGCCGAAGTCATTAGCCACCAGCTAATGCTCCGTGCCGGGATGATTCGCCGTTTAACCTCAGGGCTATACACCTGGCTGCCACTTGGCCTGCGCACCCTGCGTAAAGTGGAAGCCATTGTGCGCGAAGAGATGAACCGTGCCGGTGCTCAAGAGGTACTGATGCCCGCCGTGCAGCCCGCTGAGCTTTGGCAGGAGTCTGGCCGTTGGGAGCAGTATGGCCCCGAGCTGTTACGCCTGAAAGATCGCCACGACCGCGACTACTGCGTCGGCCCGACCCACGAAGAAGTGATCACCGACCTGGTGCGCAAAGAGATTGCCAGCTATAAACAGCTGCCGGTCAATTTCTATCAGATTCAGACCAAGTTCCGTGACGAGATTCGCCCACGCTTTGGGGTAATGCGCTCCCGCGAGTTCATCATGAAGGATGCTTACTCCTTCCACCTGGATGAAGCCTCGCTGAAGCAGACCTACCAGGATATGTATGATGCTTACACACGCATTTTCACGCGACTAGGCCTCGACTTTCGCCCGGTAATTGCCGACAACGGCTCTATCGGCGGCACCGGCTCCCATGAATTCCACGTACTGGCCGACTCGGGCGAAGACGATATCGTATTCTCCAACGCCTCCGACTACGCCGCAAACATGGAAAAGGCCGAAGCCCTGCCTGCTCCGGTGGGCAGCGACATACAGCGCGAAGCACCTACCCAAGAGATGCATCTGGTAGATACACCTAATGCCAAGACCATCGCCGCCCTGGTTGAGCAGTTTGATCTGCCGATCGAGAAAACGGTCAAGACCCTCATCGTACGTGCCGCT
Source organism: Vreelandella titanicae (assembly GCF_014697095.1). Taxonomy (NCBI): domain Bacteria; kingdom Pseudomonadati; phylum Pseudomonadota; class Gammaproteobacteria; order Oceanospirillales; family Halomonadaceae; genus Vreelandella; species Vreelandella titanicae. The sequence goes on from NZ_CP059082.1 coordinate 3,962,330, forward strand.
GAAGGTGGCCTGATTGCCCTATTGGTGCGCGGTGATCATGAGCTGAACGAGGTAAAAGCAGAGAACCTTCCCCAAGTGGCGGCCCCGCTGACCATGGGCAGCGAAGAAGAAATTCGCGCAGCAGTTGGTGCAGGCTTTGGCTCGCTTGGCCCGGTGAACCTTGATATGCCCATTATTGCCGACCGCAGCGTTGCCCTGATGAGCGACTTTGGCGCGGGTGCCAATATTGAAGGCAAACACTATTTCGGCATTAACTGGGAGCGTGATGTTGCCCTTCCCGAGGTGGCCGACCTACGCAATGTGGTGGAAGGCGACCCTTCTCCCGACGGTCAAGGCACGCTCTCTATCAAGCGCGGCATCGAGGTTGGCCACGTCTTCCAGCTTGGCCAAAAGTACTCCCAGGCCATGAACGCCAACGTACTGGGCGACAACGGCAAAACCAGCCATCCTTGGATGGGTTGCTACGGCATCGGCGTGACCCGTGTGGTCGCCGCGGCCATTGAGCAGAACCACGATGAATCCGGCATTATCTGGCCTAACGCTATTGCGCCCTTCCAGGTGGCACTGGTGCCGATGAATGCACACAAATCCCAGCGTGTTCGCGAAGAGTCTGAACGTCTTTACCAAGCACTCACCGCCGCTGGCTTAGACGTCTTGCTGGATGACCGAGACACCCGGCCCGGCGTTAAATTTGCCGACTTGGAGCTGATGGGCGTTCCTCACCGCCTGGTAATCGGCGACCGCGGCCTGGACAACGGCGAACTGGAATATAAAGGACGTCGGGATAGCGAAGCCACCATGGTGCCTGCGGATCAAATCATCGACTTTTTGCGTGAGAAAGCTAGCTAAGGCAGTAACGCTGAGCGGCGCTGGGCTTGTAGAGACAAGCCCAGTGGCGTGAACGTATGGGCACGCCGCTAGCGCGTTTTATTGGTGATGACGTGCAGCGCCAGACGCAGCCTGGGAGAAACCTGGTACCCAGAGCGCGTCATGTATGCCTGGCGGGACACTTGGCGCCAGCCAGCATTGCGTTAAGCACTATCCTGCCCATCTAATCGGTAAAAGCTAACGTGGTCACTGGTGCGAGTGCCACAGCACCTAATAAAACAAAAGCAAAGTTAAGGATAAATCCACAAGTGTTGGCTTACCGTTAAGCCAAAGGCATGACTTTCTTGCATAATCCATCCACTATTAGGCTTAACACTTTGCCAGCTTAATGCGGGATGCCAATCTGAATGCCAACACAACAACGTAGCCCTTTTAGTGGCTTTTTCAGCGTATTTACTGCCCCGTTTTTTGTAGTGGCAATCACATCCCTACTTGTCTCCACCGCTAATGCTGCCCAGGTAACGGTGCGTAGTGTTGAAGGTCAACTGCTTGAGGACGCAGTGGTTGAGGTCTATTACGACACCTCAGCAGGAAATCCACCCCAACAAGAGAGTATCTACCAGCGCGATGCCGCCTTTCACCCCAAGGTGCTAACCGTATCGACCGACAGCTATGTGGCATTTCCTAACCAAGATACGACTCGCCATCACGTCTACTCTTTTTCACCGGCCAAAACCTTTGATTTAAATCTCTACCTGCAAGAAACCCCACCACCAGTTCAATTCGACCGAGCGGGCATTGTCGTCTTGGGGTGCAATATTCACGACCATATGCAGGCCTTTATTGTCGTTAGCGACGCTCCCTATATGGCCACAACGGCTGCCGAAGGCACGCTTTTGCTACCTACTCTGCCGCCAGGTGAGCATCGTGTGCGGATTTGGCACCCTCAGCTTGATGACAGCCAACAAGTCTGGTGGGAAGGCGTCATTACCGATACCGACCAATTAAACGTCAGCTTGAAACTCAATGCGCTGCCACCCCCAGCGCCAACACTCTCTCCACTTCAGCAGCGATTTAAAGATGCCACCTAAGCCCCTATCAGTGTTCAGGAGATCGCGATCCGCCACTTAGTGAGGTTGCTATGCGCTTTAGAACGCGCCTGATGCTCGTGCTACTGACAGTGGTGATTGTCTCGCAACTCGCCACCGGGGTGGCGTTTCTTCGTGCGACCCAAAACGACGTCATTGCAAAAGGCTCCCAACGTTTAGAAGTGGGTGCCAATGTATTGGAACAACTGCTGGACGCACGCGGTGAGCAGTTAGCTAATAACGTCGCCATTCTTGCCGATGACTTCGGTTTTAAAAGCGCCGTTTCCACCCAGGACACCGATACGCTCTACTCCGTATTGGCCAACCATGGTGATCGAGCCAAGGCGGATATCGTGTTACTCAGCGGCCTGGATGGGCGTATTTTGGCAAGCAGCCATCACGCGCAAAATAGCCCCATGCCTTTCCCGCAGTTGTTCGATCGAGCCAGCCAAGAAGGCGAAGCTGTTAGCGTCGTCATCGCCGAAGGGCAGCCGTACGAGTTTGCCCTGCTGCCAGTGCGTGCCCCCAACCTGATTGGCTGGGTGGGTATGGGCTTTTTAATCAATGAAGCGGTCACGGAAGAGATTAATGCATTAACCGGGTTGGACATCAGCGTAGTCAACTATCGCGACAACGGCGAGATCAGCTACCTTGCCAGTTCTCATCCCGAGCAACTGGCCCTGGAATTAATGAGCGGGCGTGACGATGAGCTAATCGAAGGTGAATATGCCTTACACAGCCAGATGACGCCGGATGCCGAGTACCTGACCTACGCGTCTCAGCTCTATTCCGATGACGTCAACCAGACCTATGCGTTGTTACAACTCTCACGCAACGAGCTGCTTGGCGCTTACCGCTCGCTGCAGTGGCAACTGCTGGGAATCATTGCTTTGATCCTGCTGTTTACCGTGCTGATTGCTATGTGGAGCGCCCGGAGTATGAGCAAACCGTTAATGGAGTTGGCGAAGGCGGCACAGCGCATTGGTCGCGGCGAACGTTTTACCGAGCTACCCATTGGTAGTGAGCGAAGTGAAACGGGGCTTTTGGCGTCGACACTGATCGCCATGCAGGAAGGCATCGCTCAGCGCGAGGCGACGCTTCATCACCAGTCTCGCCACGACCTCCTTACCGACCTGCCCAACCGCATCAGCACCCAAGAAGATATTAGCCTTTTGATCAAACGCGGTGAGCCTTTTACCTTGCTTCGCCTGGCGATTAACAACTTTCGCGACATCAACGACACCTTCGGCTATGCGCTGGGGGATCACGTGCTAGTCACACTGGCCAAGCGCTTGCAGCACTTTGATGGCTCTGAGAGCACTGCCTACCGACTGGATGGCGATGAATTACTGCTACTCGTCAAGCAGTCGAGAAGCGACTTTGCCTGGCGAACCCGCCTTTTTACAACGCTGCACCACCCTATCGACCTTGATAAATTCCCTATCACGCCGTCACTCTCGGCGGGCGAAACTAATTACCCCGACCATGGCGACAGCCCTCAACTGCTGCTGCGGCGTGCCGACATCGCACTCGATATGGCGCGTCGCCACCGTCACGCCCATCAACGCTATTTGGAAGGACAGGATGAGCATCATTTACGCCAGCTCACCTTGATTCGAGACCTACAGGACGCGGTGGGCAACGGTGAGCTGTGGATGGCCTACCAGCCCAAAGTAAACACACGTAACGGCCGTGTCGATCAGTGCGAAGCGTTGATGCGCTGGCGTCACCCGTCGTTAGGTTTTGTGCCACCCGATGAGTTTATTAGCTTGGCCGAGCGTTCGGGAAGCATCAGCATGCTAAGCCACTGGATGTTAGCCAATGTCTGCGCTCAACTGCATGCTTGGCAGCAGCATGGTTACCACTTATCGGTAGCGGTTAATCTCTCCGCCAGTGATGTGGTGGATCGCCAATTAGCTGCTTATTTGGCTAGCCTGCTTGAGCGCTATCGTCTTGCCCCTGCCCGCCTGAGTATCGAAGTCACTGAAAGTGCCGTTATGCAGGACGTTGATGCCGCCATGGCCACGTTGATGGAGCTCAACCAACTAGGGCTGCGTATCGCGATTGACGATTACGGCACCGGCTACTCTTCCCTAGCGCAAATCAAACGCTTGCCCGTGGATGAACTCAAGATCGATAAATCGTTCGTGTTGGCCATTGATTCCCAAAAAGATGACTTGACGATTGTCAGCTCGACCATCGAAATGGGCCACAGCTTAGGACTGCGCTTAGTGGCCGAAGGCGTCGAGAATCGCGCCAGCGCCGAGCTGTTAAGCAAGCTTGGCTGTGACTTTTTACAGGGCTATTGGATTGCTAAACCAATGCCAGCTGATGAACTCCCCGCATGGTTGGATAATTTTACGCCGCTCTCCTTGCCCCACCCGATGTCTTCCTTACTAAAGGCGTTCCAGAGAAAGCCATGATGTTATTTCAATCTATGTTTTCACCATCCAGTTCACCCTTTCGGCACTTTTTTTTCAGCTGCCTTGCGGTCTGTTTAGCGCTTGCGGCCATGCCCTCCTATGCCGGTAGCCGTATTGTAAGTACGGGCGGAGTGAGTGCTATTGAAGGGGCCGCGGGGGGTGGCTTATCGCCTTGGGCAGTGCTGGCCAGCACCGCCAGCGAACAGGAAATCGGCGTCACTGCCGCCGCTACCCATGCCTGGGTGGACGATTATCGGCTAACAGTGACCGGCGCAAGCCTGAATGTTTATGACCGTATTGAAGTCTCAGTGGCGCGTCAAACGCTTGATCTAGACACCCTGGGTGGCGAGCTAGGCCAGGATATTTACGGTGCTAAGGTGCGCTTGCTCGGTGATGTGCTCTATCACCCTTGGGGCATTTGGAGTGTTGGGATGCAACATAAACGACTGGTTGATGGCACCATTCCCACCGCCCTCGGTGCCGATAAAACAAGCGGTACCGATATGTATCTTAGCGCCAGCAAGTTGCTGTTTAGCGCTGTTGCCGGGCGCAATGTGCTATTCAACGCCACCCTGCGCAATACCAATGCCAACCAGGGCGGTCTGCTTGGCTTTGGCGGCGATCAGAGTAGCCGCTCGTGGATGGCCGAGGGGAGCGTGGGCGTCTTTATTACCCCGCAATGGGTTGTCGGTGCAGAGTATCGTCAGAAACCCGATAACCTAAGCGTAGCTAAAGAGGATGATTGGCAAAGTCTCTACAGTGCCTACTTCTTCAATAAGCACTTATCACTCACGGGCGCGTGGTTGAACTTAGGCGACATTGCCGGCCTACCTTCCCAACGCGGCGGCTATCTTTCACTTCAGGCAGCTTTCTAAGCGGGGCGCTATGAGCTTTCCACACAAATGCAAGCGGACACACCGTGGTTTAATAACGGTTACTTTTGCAACAATCGCAATTACGCTCGCAGGCTGCACTCATCAGTCAGCCACTCAATCAACAACGCTTTACGAACGGCTTGGCGGTCAGGGCACTATCGACACGGTGGTCGAGAATCTCTTATACCGAATTGCGGATGATCCCGAAGTAGTGGTGTTTTTTGCTAACACCAATATCGATTTATTTGCTGAATCCCTGGCCAGCCAGCTATGCGATGTAAGCGATGGCCCCTGCCACTATGAAGGCCCGCCGATGGATCGTGCTCATCAACATATGGGGCTAACAGATGCGCATTTTAATCGCTTGGTGGAACATCTCGATGCGGCTATGCAGGCGGAGGGTATTGCCCTTGGCGCACGTAATGAACTGCTGGGCAGACTCGCCCCTATGTACACAGACGTTATGCGTCTTCAGTAACCTGCCAACCGTCACGGCCCATCGCTTTTACCCGGTAGAGTGCTTTGTCGGCGGCTTCGTAAGCGTAGGGAAACGTTGCTTCATCGGCTACAAAACAGCTCCCGCCAACGCTTAACGTCACACCTTTTTTATCCGGATGGGCAGAGTGGGCAAAATCAGCTTCCCGCAGCCCTTCAATTAGCTGACGACAGTAACGCTTCAGCGTGTCAGTGTTCGGGCAGTGAAGTAGTGCCGCGAACTCATCGCCTCCCAAGCGGTAGAGCTGCGCTTCATCATTCAGCGTTTCACCAATCAATGTGGCCAATTGGCGCAAAAGAGTATCGCCTTGCGGATGCCCATAGGCATCGTTGTACTGTTTAAAAAAGTCGATATCGACCAGAATCAGCCCTAACGATTGATGCTGCTTCGCCAACACATCCTGGTGTAAAGCGCTGCGATTGCCAATCCCGGTGAGCGGGTCGCGCATGGCACGCTGCATCCACTCGAAGGTCTCTTGGGTGGCGCGATCTGCGCGTCTTAGCTGGCGCTCATGGAGCCACCAAAACGCCAATCCCATCACAAAGATCAATAAACTGGAGTAAGTCAGCACCTGACGATGCTGACGGGTGCTTTCGGAAAAATCGTTAATCGCTGCGCCCCGACGATCAAGCTGATCCATCTCAATATGGGTTAAGCATTGAATCGGTGCGAACAACGCCATCGCCGCAGCGATACGGTCAATGCCCCGCGCCACGAGCAGCGCCACCAGCCGATCCAACTCCTTCAAACTAGGCTCAACGCAGGTATATTCACGCCGATAAATGTGCACATCGGCTAAGCCGTAGGCCAGGTCAATATCCAAGGCTGCGGCATCCAGCGCATCTTGCTCTGCCTGGTCACTCAATAGCTCGGATTGGGCATTTTGTAGGTAGACCCGTGCCCGAGTAGAAAGCTGCTGACCTGTAAGGCTCCCCGTCTGGCTGAAATAAGCCTGTATTTCGGGGTATACCCAGCGCGATTCATAAACAATCAACACCATAAGTGCCAAAAAGCTCATCAAGCTCAATGATAACCACGTAAAATAGCGGTGCTGGCGAGCTAAAGGCCGGGGACGAACTGTGGGCTGCGCGACGGGCCTAGTTTTGGATGTCACCACTTCGCCTCTATGCTACGAATCATCCAGATCCAGTCATTGAACTCACGCAGGTTTTCTACGTCGCGATCACCCTTGCCCTGATTATTGTAGTCACGCTCTACCAGCCGCACAGGGCCTCGCGTACGGATGGTGAGCGGATCGCCATCCTCAGAGCTAATCAGGTACCAGTTAGGGTCGTCCCACCCTTCTAAGGTAACCTCGTAGTCGTCCCAAGCGGTAAAGTGAAGCGCCGGGGGCACTTCGCCAAACTGTTCAATCAGAAAGGTGCGAAACTCGACGCCCTGCATCTCCACATCGCGCCCTTGATAGGGGTCATAGAGTGTAAACGTCGTATCAGACATGTCGTGCAAGTCACTTAAAGCGACCTTTTGAGTGACATCGCCGTTGATCATATTTACTGCCTGGGCAAAGGCAGTCGCGGGAAGTATTATGCCCACGACAATTAACGCGCACGCTAACCGATCACGTACACGACCCCACGGGCTGTGGTGTAAGGCAACTGCGTTCATGACAAAGCATCCTAGTGTAGTCATTGCTTCAATGGACTTTACCAGAGCACGCCTTGCATTGCTCATTAACGCACGCTATGCGATTGCAACTTTTCAGCACATTTCAGGCAAAAAAAAGCCAGCCCATGGTGGGCTGGCAACAGGAGGTTTACTGCGATAGCAAACCCCCTCCCCTGACAAGGTTTACATGAGGTGGGAAAGCTACTTTTTACGCTCATCTTTACGTAGATGATCACGAATCACGAAGCCCACCCACCCCAGCATAAAAACGATTACTAACGCGACGGTCACTAAGCCGAAAATAACTGTGTCATCCCAATACATGGTGAATCCCCCGCCGTGATGTATGCGTTCATACTAGTCACTCAACGGCAGAAGAATGCTGACCTAGATCAAGTTACGGCAGGCGGGGGAAAAAAGGTGAACAGAAAATTGATACTCATCAATTTTTGGGCGTGATGAGCCCTAGCAGCCTGTCGGGCTTGGCCGATCGTAGCGAGAAGCACGGATTTTGAGCCAAATTTATCGATCGATTGAGGCGAATAGCGCGCTATTTAACGAAATCGATCGAATAAAGTTGGCCAAAATACCGGGATTCGCAGTAGATCAGTGTTAAGTCCGACAGGTTGCTAGAGCACCTTGCGGTCTTCGACTTTACTGTGTTCGGTACCTGGTGGTAACGGATGGCCTTTGGCTAATTCTGCACGGGTAGCTTCGCGTACGTCTAAAATGGTGACTTTATAGTTCAGCGTGCGCCCGGCCAGGGGGTGATTGGTATCGACGGTGACGCGGTCGCCATCGACTTTGAGTACCGTAACAATTTGCGGCCCGGCTTCGCCCTCAGTTTGAAAGCGGCTGCCCGGTTCCAACTCAGCGTTACCAAAAGAGCCACGGCTGACTTCCTGAACCAGATCTTCGTTACGCACACCGTAGGCATCTGCGGGCATTAGTTGAACGCTAAGCTCGGCGCCAACGATTTGACCTGCTAGCGCACTCTCCAACCCTGGCACGATATTGTCGTGACCATGCAAATACTCTAGCGGCTTATTGCGCGCTTGGGAGTCATCCAATACCTGCTTGCTGCCATCGTTGAGCACGTCGCTGAGGACATAGTGCAAGGTAACTACCTGATGCGCCGTAATCGACATGGAAAACTCCTCTCCGGTAAGCTGTCGGTTTTGTGATAGAACTTTGTGATAGCACTTTGCGATAGAAACACTGCCTCAGTTTATCACTTGGCCGTTGCCAGCGTCTTTCCACCAGGAGTAGCGTTTAATGTTAAACCCCACCCCCCAGCGCACTTGGCTTGCTGCGCTGGCTATTTATTGTCGTGCACCCGTTATTACCATGCTGTTTTTGGGGTTTTCTGCAGGCCTACCCTTTTTATTAGTGTTTTCAACACTCTCCGCCTGGCTGCGTAGCGACGGCGTGGAGGTAGCGGCAATTGGCTTTTTTGCCTGGATTGGCATGCTCTACTCGATCAAGTTTTTCTGGGCGCCGGTGGTAGACCGGTTAGCGCTCCCGATTTTGACCCGCGCCTTCGGCCAACGCCGCGGCTGGATGCTGTTAGCCCAGGGGTTGATCGTTGCGGGGTTAGTGGGGCTGGCCGGTTTGAGCCCGGTGGGTAATCTCGGCTGGGTGGCCCTCTTTGCACTGCTGGTGGCGTTTGGCTCAGCGACGCAGGATATCGCTATCGATGCCTATCGCATTGAGTCCGCCGATGACGATGTTCAGGCCGCCATGGCCTCGACCTATATTATTGGCTATCGCGGTGGCTTACTTGCCGCCGGTGCCGGCGCACTGTATATCGCGGCCTCTGCCTCTTGGGATGTGGCCTACATGAGCATGGCGGCGCTAATGGGCATTGGCGTTCTCACCGTGCTGCTGCGCCCTGAACCGAAGCGCGCTTCGCTTTCTATTCAACTTATCCATGAGCCTAAGGTACGGGCGTTTATTCGCGCCAGCCGCGGTAAGCCCAAACTGTTACGCCGCCTGGGTGCCTGGAGCATTGGTGCGCTGGTCTGTCCGTTTACCGACTTTTTTCGCCGCTATGGAGTGAAAGCGCTGTGGATTTTGGTGTTTATTGCCGTATTTAGAATCAGTGATTTGGCCATGGCCTCCATGGCCAACCCGCTGTATATCGACCTGGGCTTCTCGCTGGCAGAGATTGCTAACGTGACCAATATATTCGGCATTGCGATGAGCATTACCGGTGGAATTCTAGGCGGGCTATGCGTGGCGCGCTACGGCATTGGCCCGCTGCTGATCTTCGGCGCGGGGTTAGTGATGGTGACTAACCTGCTGTTTGCCGTGCTTGCCGTGGTGGGTAATCAGTTGCCCATGCTGGTGGTGACGATTATCGGCGATAACCTTGCCAATGGCTTAGCCAGTGCGGTGTTTATCGCCTTTCTTTCCAGTCTCACATCACGCGCCTATACTGCAACGCAGTACGCGCTGTTCTCATCACTAATGACGCTGCCAGGAAAGTTTTTGAGCGGTTTTGGTGGGCTGGTCGTAACCTCTCAGGGCTACCCAAGCTTCTTTGTCATCGCAACGTTACTGGGCCTTCCCGCCATTATCTTGGCAATTTGGATCAGCCGGGACAAGCAGCTAGTGCCTACCCCCAAGCCTGCTTAAACAGGCTTGAAGGTTTAGGCTAGCGATGTGTTTCGAGCCAGTCCAAGGCCCCTGGCGTAGTCCGCCACTGATCGCGCATCAAGGTGCGGTACTGCCACGCTTCCGCCCGGGAGCCGGGGTCAACCTGACCATCGGGGTGAGGCATGGAAGGCCGCGGGCTCTCTGCACAAATTAGCTCTAACGCGTAGCGGTTATGGCCAAGCACATCGCCTAGCGCCGCTTCTGCCGCCTCACGCTGCTCTAACCGATAGAGTGCCAGGGCTTTACCCATCAAAAGCCCCAATACCAGCGAGCCGTCGTCGTCACTCTCTTCCGCAAGTGCCAACGCTTCCTCGTTGCGATCATCACGTAGCAACTGGTCAAGTACCAGCTCCCGCAGCCCTAAGCTATCTTCCTGGTCGATCAGCAGTAGCTCTTCGGCCAACTCGCGGGAGTGCTGACGCGCCCCGCGCTCCATGCCGACCACCAACGCGAGCCCTGTGCGTAGCAACATGGCGTTGTTGGCATCGTCCCAGCACAGGTTGCCATCGCCTTCGGCGCGGGCTTGTTCCAACCAGCGCGAGAGGCGAAGCGCCAGTGGCTCCAGCAGGCTTGGGGCCATCCACGGCAGGCTGCCAAAGCGGCTGGTGAGCGCCAACGTTAAGTCCTGCACAACCTGTGGGGCGTCCAGCCACTCGGGATGTGCACAGAGTGCCGACATCCACTCAATGGCGTTGCCCCAAGGGTCATCGCGGAAGCCCAACGCTACGTCTTCATCCACCAGCACCTGAAACTGCTCATGCCAGGCGGCAAACAGCGTCTCTTCACGAGCACTGGTGTTGTAAAGCAATCGGCCACTTTCAGGGTCGGCGCTCACATCGATTTTGGGGGCAGTGGGCAGCGCGGCCAACAGCGCCTGAAGCGCCACCAGCGGCGTGGCCAGATCCTCTTCCGCACTCAGCAACTGATCGGCAAGCGTCGCGCCGGGGTTATCCGCCAACGCGGCTAAAAAATCCAACTGATCTTCATCCAGATCACCCTGTCGAACCAAGCGGCGATACCAGAAATTAGCGCGCTCTTTGGCTTCCTGTTCGTGGCCTTCATGCAGTAACAGCATGGCTTCAATGTAGGCCAAGGTAGGCGAATCGGGTAGCGCCTGCTGAGCCTTCACAAAGGCACCGCGGGCACTATCCAGGTCATCGTTATCCAAGTGCATCAGGCATAAACGCTCAAGAGCCACGCCACGCAAAAACAGCGGCCCCCGCTCCATCACATCATCAAGCAGGTCAGCACGTTTACGGCTAAAACCGCGCTCTTGATAAATATCCAGCAGGATTTCAAAGGCAGGCTCGGCCTGCTCAGGCAGCCGTGACCAGTCACTACCATCGAAGAGTGATTCAAGGATTTGCATAGCGCGGCCCGTCTGGCCGCTTTCAGCAGCAATCAACCCGGCTTCCAGTAGCGCTTGAGCCGGAGCCTGTTGGCTATCCAACGCGGCTTTCAGGGTCGCGCCCTTCCATTCGCGCAGCGAGAGCATCCACATCATCTGATCGGGGATCTCAGTGGGAAACTCGATCTGATAGCAACACTGCTTGAATTTGCGCCCTGAGTCACACCAGCACGGTTCATTACGCCCCGGCGTGGCGAGGGGCTCACAGGCAAAGTCGAGCCGCTCTAGCGGTGTTTGCGACCATAGCACCGGTGCCAGCGCCTGGGCCATAGCCACATCACCTTCAAAGGAATCCGCGCCTTTGGCACGCACCCAGGTCATAAAATCCGGATAGTGTTCTTGTTGCCTGATTGCCGAGAGTGCCCCGGAGGCGAATCCCAGCAGCTGATCGACCCATACCGCCAGCATTGCCGTCTCCATGTTGTGACAGGATGGCTTGTTAAACGATGTCGTGTTCAACGATATCGAATTAAACAACGACCTGTTTAAAAGCGGCATAGTTTAGCATGAAGGCCGACATGGTCGCAGTGGCAATCGGTTGATCATTAATAGGCTCGATGTAATAGCGGAAGCGTGCGCTCGTGCATATTCAGTCGCGCGCCCAAACGCACTAAATTCCAATAGTGGCCGTTCAGCGCCCGGGAAAGCAGCAGCGTTTCAGCAGGAGGCTGTAGTCGATCCATCGCCGCCCACACTTTAGGGGTTAGCTCGCGCAGACGACGGTGCACCCGCACATCGCTGAAATCCTGCTCGCCCGGCTCAAACAGCGGCGCGATACATTCAGCAGATTCACGATAGAGCGCCAGCGGCGCGCCCTGCCCCTGGCGGCCACCCATTTGCATCAAGGCTTCGTCCATCCCCATGGGGTCATGCTTCAAGGTGGCATCCAACAGCTGCATCATCGCCTTTATGCGCGCATCGGGGACCGCAATTACCGCGCCCAAATCGTAAATCACCAGCCGCCCTTGGGCATCGGCGGCGAAATTACCCGCATGGGGGTCGGCGTGTAGTTCGCCGTAGGTAAACAGTTCTTGGGTAATCCAGTCCGCTAATGTCTCGGCAATGCCCTGGCGCGTCTCGTCATCTGCCTCGGCTAATTCGCGCAATGGCGCTCCTTCCACGTAGCGCATCGCCAGCACATGGGGGCCGGAGAGCGCTGGCAAAGGCTCGGGAATCACTAGCCGCGGGTCATCCTTATAGCGCTCACGGTAGCGGGCCAGTGCATCGGCTTCGGCGTGGTAGTCCAGTTCCCCACGCAGGCTTTCAGCAAGCTCTTCAAATAGGGCATCCAAACGCGCCTGGGGCACTTTGAACCAGCGGCCTAAACGCATAATGCGCCGCACCTGAACCAAATCGCTCTCCAATACCTCGGCTAGGCCGGGGTACTGCACCTTGAGCACGACCGTTTCTCCCTCATGGGTGGTCGCGCGGTGAACCTGCCCCATGGAGGCGCTGGCAAAGGGGCGCTCCTCGACTTCGCTGAAATAGTGGTCAATGTCGCCGTACTGCTGAACCAGCGCTTCATGAATACGTGGCCAGGGCATCGGTTCGGCTTGGCGCTGCAGGCGGGCAAGCTCCTCGGCGAGATCGGGCGGTAGCAGATCGTCCCACTGGGACATAATTTGGGCAAGCTTCATGGCCGGGCCTTTAAGCTCTGAAAGCCCCTCAAACAGCGCTTCGCCCAGGGCTCGCCAATCCGCTTGGCCACCTAAACGGGTTTTCAGCAGCGCTCCACCGGTGCGTGCACCCAATCCCATTAAACGTCGTGTTCTGCCTCGATCACGCATTGATGATGCCCCTTAAATACCAACCCTGACCATCAAATAGATGGCTATCGAACAGTTTCCTGGCGAACAAAACTATTTGTACATAATTTATACAACTTAACAGTATCAGCAATTTACCGCATCACTATATTGACCTGCCCCTCTGGCGCCAATGCTGGTCAGCGTCTGCTACCATAGGCGCCATCAAAGGATACGATGAAGGCTTCGCTGCTATGCGCCTGATAATTGCCGAAAAACCCAGCCTCGCCCAAGCCATTGTCGAGGCGTTACCGGGCACTAGCAAACGCCAGGAGGGCGCGGTGCTATGTGGCGACACCACGGTCACTTGGTGCTTAGGGCACTTATTAGAGCAAGCGCCACCGGAAGCCTATGACCCCACTGACAAACAGTGGCGGCTGGATCGGCTCCCTATCGTGCCGCAGCAGTGGAAGCTGATGCCACGCCCCAAGGCACGTGGGCAGCTCGCGGTGATTCGCAAGCTGATCAAACAAGCCACCGATGTGGTTCACGCGGGTGACCCTGACCGCGAAGGTCAGCTGCTGGTGCAGGAAGTGATCGAGTACATGAAGTACCGTGGCCCGGTACAACGGCTGCTGATCAGCGACCTCAATAAACCTGCAGTGAGCCGGGCGCTTGCCAAGTTGCGCTCCAACGCCGATTACCAGCCGCTGTTTCAGGCAGCCCAGGCCCGCTCTCGCGCCGACTGGCTGTATGGCATTAACCTAACCCGTGCCTGGACACTCACCGGCCGACAAGCGGGGCACGACGGTGTGCTTTCTGTCGGCCGTGTGCAAACCCCGGTACTGGGATTAATCGTGCGCCGCGATAACGCCATCCGTGATTTTGTGCCCCATCCGTTTTATCCACTATGGGTGGATCTCAAGGTTGCCCAAGGTCAACTGCGCGCCTGGTGGGCGCCCAAAGAGCACCAACCCCTTGACGATCAAGGCCGTTTGATTGACCGCAGGCCCGCCGATGCACTGGCGGCTCAGTTACCCGGCGCATCAGGGCAACTCACCAAGCTCGACCAGCAGGAGAAACGCCAGGCACCGCCACTGCCCTACTCGCTCTCTGCTCTTCAGGTAGACGCCGCCCGCCGCCACGGGCTCTCTGCGCAGATGGTGCTGGATATTTGCCAGCGGCTCTACGAGCGCCACAAGTTGATCACCTACCCCCGTTCAGACTGCCGCTACCTACCCGAGGAGCATCTTCAGCTTGCTCAGCGCAGCCTCACCAGTGCCTGCCAGAACGATGAAGCGCTTCAGCAGTGGCTGAATGGAGCAGACTTTACCCTGCGCTCCAAGGCGTGGAACGATAAGCAGGTCGGTGCCCACCACGCAATCGCACCGACCGGAAAACCCGCTGATTTCAGCCAGCTCTCCGCTACCGAAGGCCATGTGTTTCGGTTGATCGTGCGCAACGTGATGGCGCAGTTCTACCGTCCTCTGCGCACCTTCGAAGTCAAAGCCGAATTTACGCTGCTTAATGAAGCCTTCCGCGCCCGCGGGCAAAGCATTCTCGACCCCGGCTGGAAACCGCTATTCACTACTCGGGATGAAACACCACCGCTGCCGCCGCTGACCCAAGGCGAGCCCTGCCAGGCGCTGGGAGCAGGCGTAGAGGAGAAGGAAACCCGCCCACCGGAACCATTCACTGATGCCAGCCTGATCAAGGCCATGATGAACATTGGCCGCTACGTGGATGACCCGGAAGTGCGTCGTACGCTTCGCGACACCGATGGCCTGGGCACCGAAGCCACCCGGGCGGGCATTATCGAAACCCTGGTACAGCGCGGCTACTTAGTACGCCAGCAAAAAGCCCTGCGTGCCACCAAACTGGGTAGCGCCCTAATCGCCGCCCTTCCCAGCGCCGTAAGCACGCCTGAACGCACTGCGCTATGGGAACAACGCCTACGGGCGATTTCCGAACAGCAGGACGACCCTGGCGCGTTTCAGCAAGCGCTGCTGGATGATTTACGCGACCTGCTCACCCACAGTGACGCTGCCAAGCTCAGGCAGAGCCTGCAAACCGCCCAGGGTGAGGCCGGTGGCCCGCCGAAACGCACGGGTAAGCCGAGAAAGAGCTATGCAAGAAGGAAAAGCCCCAGTGGAAGGAAGAAGGCTTCCAACAAATAATAATTATACCGTCTGGATGTAGTTCCCTGATTATAAAAAGGCGAGGCCTTACCAGAGGAGTTAACTCTCTGTTCATTCACGCCCTCTAGTTTTTGCATTCGGCTCCCATCAAATATCGGTATTGTCTTCGTCATCGCCCAAGGACGAAGACTTTTTCTTGCTGATTGAACCGGAAAAGAAAGGCACTACATAGAGGACTACCCAGGCCAGCAGCGTACACAAAACCGCCGTCTGCTCGCGTCCTAGGCCTACGGCTATGCCAATTGCCGCCGTCAACCAAACCCCTGCCGCCGTGGTAAGCCCTGACGTGCCTTTTTCATCTTTTCGGGTGATGATGGTGCCAGCACAAAGAAAACCGATGCCAGCAATAACGCCTTGGATGACCCGGCTCATTTCCGCATCAGAGATACCCGTTTGCTGAGGTATAAATATAAACAAAGCCGCCCCCATACAGACCAGCATATGGGTGCGTATTCCAGCGGCCTTGCCTCTCTGCTCTCGCTCGAGCCCCAATAGACCGCCTAGTACAGCCGCCAACAGCAAGCGAATCACAACAATGATGAATTCACTCAGGTCATTAAAATCCGAAAACTCGGATATTATAGTATTAATAATTACTTCCATCGTTTCGTTCCTTGATTGCCAGAGCGACGGCTCTTAAATACTATGAGTTGAATTCAGGGGAAACAGCATTTCTCACCTGCAGTAGGACGAGCATCAGCTCGGAGATACACTTTAGAAGCTCCCTGAACAACAGCGAAGCTTCGAAGGTCATCCAGCAGCGTGGCCTGTTAACCAAGTCAGTAAGGTGGATGGGTAGCTTGCCTATAAGATAACGGTATAAAAGTCCTCCACTATCAATTCATCAACGTACACAACCCACCCGGCACCGCCAAAACCCAATCACTGATCGCTTGAATGGTTGGGTCATGCCGTCGGCTTTCTGGGTAGACCAGAAAGAACGGCTTACCTTCAAATTCGGGGCCGAAAGGTTGCACCAAACGCCCCTCTTCCAACTCATCCTGAATCAACTGGCGGCTCATCAGCGCTACCCCCTGCTCCCCAACGGCAGCCGAGATAGCGTGGGTCTCATCAGAAAAGACCAGCCCGGCACTCACGTCCAGCCCAGGTACCTTTGCCTCTTTCTGCCACGTCGCCCAATCCAGTGGTGATGATATGGCCCCCTGACTGCTGAAGTGAATCAATGGGTGCAAAGGTAGCTGTTCTACCTCGTGTAGACCAAGGCGTGGGCTACAGGTCGGGATAAAGGTGTTATCAAACAGCTTTTCTGCGACCAACCCTGGCCAACGGCCATCGCCATAGCGAATGGCAATGTCTGCCGTTACCCCATCCAGAGGAACCGACTCATGCGAAGCATGAATACGCAGATCAATATCTGGATGGGAGTCGCGCAGCATACACACCCAGGGCAGCAACCAGCGCACCGCAACCGCTGGCGTTGTAGAGAGCGTAACGGTTTGGCGAACAGGTACAGCACTCAACCGCTCGACAACATGACTAATGCTATCAAACGCAGTCTCCAGAACCTGCAGTAGCTCACGGCCCTGAGGTGTCAGCGCCAACTGTCGGGGTTTACGTAAAAATAGGGTAACGCCCAGCGCCTCTTCAAGACCCCGAACCTGATGGCTAATCGCAGTGGCAGTAACGGATAATTCCTGCGCCGCCTGCTTGGCACTTTCATGGCGGGCAGCGGCTTCGAAAGCTCGTAGTGCTGAAAGCGAGGGTAATCGGCGATGGTTCATGAATGAGTTTCACTCATCTATAGCTGCAAGAAAAGATCGTTTGTTCAGGCTGAAAGGCACAGCCTAAGCTAAGCCTGTTGTTAATCATAGATGAGTTCAACTCAGATTAGGAGGCCACCATGACACACATCCTGCATATAGACGCTAGCGCCCGCCCCGGCATTGCTGGCACAGATAACCACGGCTCGCATAGTCGCCATTTAACCTATCAGTTTGTCAGCCAGTGGCAATCAAGCCGACCGCAAGACACGGTTACCTATCGCGATATTGGTCAAAACCCACCGTCGATTATCAGCCACGACTGGATTGCGTCTGCCTTCGCCCCCGAAGAGCACCGAGAAAGCTGGATGAAGGACGCACTGACAGAGAGCGACCATCTGATTGATGAGTTAATTGCTGCTGATATTGTGGTAATCGGAACGCCGCTATACAACTTCGGTATGCCTGCCGCCCTCAAGGCGTGGGTCGACCAAGTAGTACGGCCCGGTCGAACGGTAGAGTTCGATGACACCAACCCGATAGACCCTTACATACCCAAGCTCACAGACCGAAAAAGGCATGCCGTTGTGCTCACCGCTAGAGGCGGCGTAAATATGGCGCCAGGTGAAGAAATGGCCCATATGAACCACCTTGAGCCACACTTGGCCACAGCACTGGCATTTATCGGCATCACTCGCGTTCACTACATCGCGATCGAAGGACAGGAAGTGGGCGGCGAGGTATTGGCCAAATCGGTTGCTGCCGCGATACAGAAAGTTGAAACGCTTGTTGAAGAGTTGCAGGTAGCGTTGGAAAGCACGCCATCACCTCAACCGGCCTAAATTATAGTTAATGATCTTTCATCGTAAATACGCTGAAGTATAAGGAGTGGCTATCGCTACCCAAGGATGTCCGCTCCTTTATGCCCTTCTGGTACACCTTGAACTAATAGCACATCGCCCTCTGTATTCCGGGTACGCAATGGGCGGATCGCTTTATAAGCAGCCGAGTCATACCAACCTTGCGCATGCTCCATGGAAGGAAATTCAATCACCACCATATCCCCTGTCCACCCTCCCTCAAGCGGAATGTATGGCCCACCATGCACGAGGTATTTGCCCGAGAACGGCGCGAGGGTTGCATCAATGCCTTCTAAATATTGTTTAATTTCAGGATCGAATCGGGTTTCGCGGATAAGAGCAACGGCGTAGGCAGGCATTATCATCATCCTCCATTTCAACGAAAAGAGACACCCGCCCCCAGCACTTCAAAAGTAAAAATAGCATCACGTAGCCTATCTTGCACTGGCTGCCAACCGTGCACCCAACGCGACGAAAAGTGCCCCCAAGCTTCTATCCATCCAAAAACCAACGCGTGGCTTTCTCTTTAAGTAAGCACCCAACTTAGCGCCAGCCAGAACCAGAGGAGGTTCTATTAAGGCAGCAACTGCAATAATAAGGCTGCCATGCAATAAAAGCTGTGCCTCGGCTGGGCCAGCGCCTTCCACGATAAATTGCGGCAGGAAAGCCAGAAAGAAGATAGCGACTTTGGGGTTTAGCGCTGATACCAGCATGCCCTGCCAATAAACAGCGGAGAGGTTCTTGTTACCCGGCTTTTCTGCAGCGACAAACTGATCCCCTTGAGACAGCAACATTTTAATACCGAGCCATATCAGGTAGGCGGCCCCTACCCATTTAACAATCGAAAACGCCAATGCAGAGGTGGCTAAAATAGCCGAAAGACCAACTGCAGCCATTACTACATGTAGCGCCGCTCCTGTCCAAATCCCAAACATAGCGGCAAACCCTTGTCGTCGCCCGCTACGTAATGTTTGCCCCAGTATGTAGGCAATATCTGGCCCCGGCGATAGGTTCAAAAGCACGGCCGCTGATAAAAAAGTCATCCAGTGCAGCAATGTATACTCAAACATAAGCGCTCTCTTGTATTTTTCCGTTGCCAAGCTAAAAGAATGTTAACGTGCTAGCTGGAAAGGTTCAGCTGCCAGGAAACGCCGTATTTATCATTCAACCATCCGAATTTTTCACTAAAGCCGTAATTATCTAGAGGCATCAAAACCTTACCTCCATCGCTCAATGCTTTAAATACGTCTTCTATTTCTTTCTCTGAGCCGCACTCAACGTGTAACGACATTGATGGCGTAAAACTGAACTGATGGTCGTAATAGCTATCCATTGCCAGGAAGAGAGTGCCGTTTATCGAGAAGCGGGCGAGCTTAACTGCCCCTTCGGGATCATGCCCCCCAGCTTCGACACGCTCGATATCGATGATTTTCGAGTTCTCAAATAGCGAAGTGTAAAACTTGATAGCTTCTTCGGCTTTACCGGCCTGATCCCCCACAAACATTAGAGATGTTTTGATAGCCTTCACTTTAACCTCCCATTTCATTTGACGCGCTAAGCGTTACTGTAGAAAGGTCTGCAAAACAGACGCGACATTGACTGCTGTGGTTAAGAGGCATTCTTGAGCGCCTGTTTAATGAAATCCCCTTTCGCCGCCGTATAGGCTTCTCGGTCTGACGTAAATTCCGCCGCCCACAGACGCTTCTTTTTCTCATAACGTTGCGCCAGTTCAGTATCAGCGCGCAGTCTATTGCGAAAAGCCAATCGCCGATGCCACTCTTCACCGCCATACACCATAAGATGCAGATGATGCGTCCTACGCCCCTCGGCCCATCGCATTAACCAACGCCGCCCGACCAAGGAAGCATTGTACGCTAATGATGTCGCATATTTGGCACGGCACAACGGCTCCAATAAGTCATCGGCCCTGGATATTGAGTCAACGCCTGCCAGAATATCGATGATCGGCTTGGCCGAGAGACCAGGAACAGCGGTACTTCCGATGTGCTCAATGGCTAGGAACTCATCTGGAAATAAATCTAGCAGCCTGTCTCGCTCCTGCTTAAATAGAGTTGGCCAAGCCGCATCATATGGAAACAGCGCGACCTCCTCATGGATGGCTCGATTTAAAGATTCCGTTTCATCCATGGTTGAGGCTCCCCCCTTTAGCGCGAATGGCTGCCTATGCCTCATCTGATAACAGTGGCGGCATTGGGCAATCGAGAATATCGGCCATGGCACGGAACAGTTCGGCTTCGGCGGGCAAAATACGTCCGCTATGTTCAATACAGCGCGCCATCGCTTGCAACAACGCGGGCTTATGCAAAGGCTTTAAACGTCGCAAGCGCTCAACCGCCAGGCTGAGTGCACGCATATCACTTATATCGTCAGTGGCCCTCAATGAGAATGGCAGCTCACGCTCAGCGGCATTAAGCGCAGCGCTTCTCTCAACCGGGTCATCTTGCCCGGCGGTGGCAAGCACCGTCAGTAGCATCTGACACTCCCGTTGCAGGTCGTTTATCTTGAGGTTTGCAGGCCCACTGCCTTGCTTGCTGATGTTATTCAACACCAACTGATATAGCGTCCACTCCAACAGGCTGACCTGACCATCTGCCTCGATCAACCGTTCCATACAGAGGCGAAAGTGTTGGGCCTGCTCCATCGAAAGCGAGCGTAACGCTGGCAGCGCCAGTTCAATCAGTGGCAAGCGTAACTGTACATCCAGCCTCAACATTTCAGGGCCATAATCCACCAGCGCTCGGTAAACATCTGGCAGTGCAACTTGATGCAACGCCTTAAGCTGATGCCTACGCATTGTCTTATCCTGGCTGAGCAGCAGTGCATAGATCAGAGCACGAGCGGCATGGGGCTCATGGGCGGCGCTTTTAATCCGCTCAGGCAGCGCATCTAATGTCGCTCTAGCTTGGGTAAGGTGGCGCTGGTCAGGCTGGCCCATGGTGTTAATGGCGGTTTGAGCAGAGGCACCGGTTAACACAGCCGCCATTGCCCCCGTTCCCGTTGCCGTTCCCGTTGCTGTTCCCGAGCCAAATCTGGGCTCCGCTTCAGACCGCTCACCGTTGCCTTCTGGTTCTGTTGCGCCATTCTCGGCTTCCTGGATGGGCCAAGTGACTTCGAAGCGGCCATTCCAATCGGGCATGACCCGCTTGATACGATCTTTAATCGGCGGATGGGTGGCCATCATTTGGCTAAAGCCCTGCCGCACGCCTTGACCGAAGAACAGATGGCTGAATTCCGCCGCCTGTGTCGCTTGCAGGTAAGAGCCCTGGGTGTGCGAGCCGATTTTAACCAGCGCGTTGCCAATCCCCTGAGGGTTGCGGGTAAACTGCACCGCAGAGGCATCCGCCAGATATTCACGCTGCCGACTAACCGCCGACTTGATCAAGTTACCAAAGAAGGTACCCGCGTAGCCGATCAGCATTAGCGCCGCCCCCAGCGCTAAAACGACAGCGCCTGAGTTGTCACGTTTTCCACCGCCCACCCGTCGAAAACGCATACTACGCAGCAGTGTACCGCCCAATAAGCCAATGATTAGAATGCCATGGAGGATGCTGATCAGGCGCATATTCAACCGCATATCACCATGCAGAATATGGCTAAACTCATGAGCTACGACGCCCTGCAGCTCATCCCGCGTCAGGTTACGGATCGTGCCGCGAGTAATCCCGATCACTGCATCATTGGTTTGATAACCGGCGGCGAAGGCATTGATGCTCTCCTCCTCCAGCACATACACGGAGGGCACTGGCGTTCCAGAGGCAATCGCCATCTCTTCAACCACATTGAGAATACGCCGCTCATCAGCATCACGGGTATTAAGATTGATCTCGCGTCCACCAAGGGCTTCTGCCACTACCCGGCCACCACGCCTTAGCTGACTGCGTTTAAATAGCCCGCCCAGCACCACGACGGCCAACACCGCAATAGCAACGCCAGTGACCAGTTCAATCGAGAGTGCCGACCACATCCCCTGAGCAGAAAGATTGGTTTGTGTAGCAGATTGCTCCCCCATTAGATGCAGCGCGATGGTAATTGCGAGCGTGGTAACAGCAATCAGGGCAAGTACTGCCAGTACCATCAAAACGACCAGACGCCCGGTTTTACGACGAGCGTTATCCTGCGCGGTAAAAAAATCCATGTCGCGTTTTCCCTGAGCTTAGAACGACACCGTCGGCGCCACTTGAATCTGGGCACTGTCTTCAAACTCTAACAACGAGGCATCCTGCCCATGGCCGAACATGCCAGCCACTGCTACCGGCGGGAAGCTCTGCCGATAGGTGTTGTAGTGCATCACCGCATCATTAAATGACTGCCGCGCAAAGGCCACCTTGTTTTCAGTGCTGGTTAGCTCTTCTGACAATTGCTGCATATTTTGCGAGGCTTTTAAATCCGGATAGGCTTCCATGACCACATTGAGCCGCCCCATTGCCTGAGTCAGTGCACCTTCTGCGCCGCCCAGGTCTGCCATGGCTTTGGCACTGCCTGGATTTGCCGCGGCCGCTTTTAACCCAGCGGCGGCTGTATTACGAGCTTCGATGACCGACTGCAGCGTCTCCCGTTCATGGCTGAGATAACCTTTTGCGGTCTCTACCAGATTAGGAATCAGGTCATGCCGACGCTTAAGTTGCACTTCAATTTGCGCAAAGGCGTTCTCAAAGCGATTTTTCAAAGACACAAGTCGGTTGTAGATACCGATGACGTAAAACGCGATAACGGCGATGATCGCCACGGTGATGATGATAGTGAGCACTATGGTTCTTCCTTATAGTAGGCATTCGTCAGTAAAAGCCGGTCTATGAAAAGCTAGACAATGAATGCCTAGCTAGTGAAAAAAGTAGCCACCAAGTTCAATATCCGACGTTCACACATCACTTTGCAAGCTTAGGGAGAAAGGGAATGTCGACATAGCATTGCTCAAGATCACCTTTCTCATAAAACACTGTGATCGTATCAGTACCTGCTCGAAACGATTATCGAGCAGGGTCTGAAGCTCGCCGCCGGTATACTCTGGGACTTAGGTGAACCTAAAGAACAGGCTTGCAAACAAACGACAACAACCACACATTGCACAGCAACCAAGGCAGAATAAAATGACGACTTCTGAAGAAAACAGCGTCGATAATGAAGCCATTCATTGGGATCAGGATATTAGCTACGGCCAGTACCTGGATCTGGAACCTTTGCTTGCTTGCCAAAATCCGGCTTCTGATGAACACGATGAATTACTCTTTATCGTTATCCATCAAGTATCGGAGCTATGGATCAAACTATGCCTTCACGAAGCTCATGGCGCCGCAGCGCATATTCAAGAAGATAACCTGCGACCTGCTTTCAAAATGCTATCGCGGGTTTCCAGAATTCAGGAACAGCTTATCAAGGCCTGGGAAGTATTGGTCACCATGACCCCCGCCGACTATGCTAGCTTCCGAGACAGCCTTGGCCAAAGCTCTGGGTTTCAGTCCTATCAATATCGAGAAATGGAATTCCTGTTGGGTAACAAGAACGCCAAGCTAATCGAAGCCCACCGATCAAAACCCAAACACTACCAAAAACTTCAGGAATCCCTCCACTCACCCAGTCTTTACGATATCGTGCTGCAGCTGCTTGCCAAACGCGGTTTCAGCATTCCGGAAAGCAAAACCCAACGCGATTGGAGTATTCCCTACACCGCCAGCAGCGAGGTGGAAGCGGTCTGGACGGAAATCTACCGCAACAGCGAACAATACTGGGATCTATACGAGCTTGCTGAAAAACTGGTGGATGTCGAATTCAACTTTCAGCGCTGGCGATTCAGCCACATGAAAACCGTCGAACGTATCATTGGTTATAGACGCGGCACAGGGGGAACGGCTGGGGTGAACTACCTGGTCAAAGCGCTGGATCTTCAGTTCTTCCCGGAACTGTGGAGTGTTCGGACGACGATATAAGCACTTGGCGCACTGCTGCGCGCCCCAGTTTAACTACCGTCTTGATATTCAAAACAGCGACATACAATTTTTCGGAGCCGCCATATGCCTGTAAGCCTGGATAGTGTTCGTGAGCGTGACCGCCAAGACCCATTGGCAGACTTTAAAAGCCATTTCGCCCTGCCCGAAGGCGTGCTTTATCTTGATGGGAACTCACTGGGCGCTCAACCGAAGGCCGCCAAACAGGCGGTCGATGAGACTCTGGATCAATGGCGCGACCAACTGATCAAAGGCTGGAATCAGGGCTGGTTCGATGCTCCGGAACGCTTGGGCAATCTGCTAGCCCCGGTAATTGGTGCGCAACGCGGTGAGGTAAGCGTCACTGACAATATCACGCTAAATATCTTCAAACTGCTGGGGTATATCCTCGGCCGAGGCAAGGAGGAGCGCCAGGCGGTTCTTAGCGAAGGCGGCAACTTTCCGACCGATGGCTACATCGCCCAAGGCTATTGCCGGGTGAGTGGCGCCGAGCACCGCTTCCTGCCCGAAGGAGGCAACTTGGCCGAACACCTCGACGGTGTAGCCGTGGTGGTACTGAGCCAAGTTAACTACCGTACTGGCAAATTACGCGATATGGCCACCACCACGAAACTAGTGCACGACCACGGCGCGGAAGTCATCTGGGATTTGGCCCATTCCGCAGGCGCACTGCCCATTGATCTAAACGGTTGCGGCGCTCGCTACGCCGTAGGCTGTACGTACAAGTACCTTAACGGCGGCCCTGGCGCGCCAGCTTTTTTATACGTGCATAGCAATCACCAAGACAAAGGTTGGCAGCCGCTTTCCGGCTGGCACGGCCATGCATCGCCCTTCGCTTTTGAAGCGGATTACACCCCAGCAGGGGATATTTCCCGCTTTCGCACTGGCACCCATTCGGCACTTGCCTACGCCGCTCTGGAAGCCTCACTCGCCCTATGGAGCGAGGTGGACATGCAGGCGCTGAGAGAAAAAAGTCTGGCAATGAGCGACCTGTTTCGAGAGTGTTTAAGCGATATTTTTACCACTCATAATATTGACGATATAACCCCATCAGCCAGTGAGCGCGGCAGCCAGGTATCACTGGTGGATAGTCAAAACGGCTACGCTATCGTTCAAGCCTTGATTGCCCGCGGTGTAATCGGCGACTACCGGGAGCCCGGCTTAATGCGTTTTGGTTTTACCCCGCTATACCTCAGTTTTGAAGATGCTTGGCAGGCCGCCCAGCACTTCCGTGAGGTAATGGAAAGCGGTGAGTACCAGGATCCGCGGTTTCATGTGCGTGGTGCCGTTACCTAATAGAGGTACGTGATGACTGAAACACCCCTGAACCTCGCCTACTCGCCGAGCTATTTCGCTCGGGATTATGAAGCCACTTTAAGGCGCCAGGCAGCGTTAGGTAGCGACCTGGTGGCACGCCACCAGCCGATTACCCTGCGCTACGGTGAAGATCCGGCGGCCCGCCTCAACCTGTTTGTTCCGGAAAATACCGCGGGCCCCTGGCCATTGATGCTATTTATTCACGGCGGCTACTGGCAGGCGCTGGATAACACCGCAACGGACTTTCTGGCTGAACGCTACCTTGCCCGTGGCTTGGCTTTCGCCTCCCTGGGTTACGGCTTAGCCCCGGAAACGTCCATTAACACCATGGTGAACCATTGCGTTGAGGGGATTACGGCGGCATGCAACGCCCTCGCGGATAACGGTGGCGTGTGGTCTATTGTATTAGGCGGCCATAGCGCCGGTGCCCAGCTGGCTTACTGGGTAGCCGCCAGTGATGATATCCCCATTGATAAGCTGGTACTGGTTAGCGGCGTTTATGACCTAACGCCATTGGTAGATACCTACGTTAACGAAGCGCTGGAGCTCAACCCAGCCCAAGCGCTTGCGTTAAGCCCTATATTTGCCGATTCGAGCAAACTACCCTCATGCCAAGTGGTGATCGCCGAAAATGATCCGCCCGCTTTTCGCCAACAAGCACACGATTTTGTTGCAGCGTTAAAGACTATCCATACCCAAGTCGAGCTCGTGGATATAGCTAACTGCGATCACTTTGATGTGTTAGATGCTTTATGAGGTTGAGGCAATTGCAGAAAACACCGTGCCCGATCTATCGCCTGCCAGTACCGCACGGTTGCGGCCTTCTTGCTTAGCACGGTAAAGCGCCTTGTCGGCGCGGCTGATCACTTCGTCAATGCTCTCGGTCTGGCGGTGAAGCGCAACACCCAGGCTCAATGTAACCGCCAAGTTGCCTGCTGAGGTGGCAAAAGTCGGCTCAGCAACTGCTCGACGTACCTTTTCGGCGACGGCCATAGCGCTCTCAACGGTGGCGCTTGGAATCAGTAGCAAAAACTCCTCTCCACCCCAGCGGGCAACCCGATCACCACCGCGAAGCGTAGTGGTGAACCGAGTAGCAAGAATGGTGAGCACTTCATCACCCACTTCGTGGCCATACTGGTCATTAACTGCCTTGAAGCGATCCAAGTCAGCCATCAACACAGCAAAGCACTGTTCGCCGCGTTTAGCGCGGCTCCACTCTGCCTGCAAGTGTGTTTGCATCGAGCGCCGGTTGGGCAAGCCGGTCAGCGCATCGGTCAACGCACTATGCTCAAGTTGCTGGCTGGCAATAAAGGTGCGCTGGTGTTCCTGGTAAAGCATAGTAGCAATGACGACGCCTATGCCCATCGCAGCGGGAATGAAGATCAAATGAATGGGGTTATCTGGAAACGGGCTACCTGAAAAAACAATAAAAGCAATTACTGCCATAAGCGGCAAGCCGTATATCAAAACCAGATCTCTAACACCGTAGACGGTCGCTGTAGCCACAGCAATGATGGCCAAGGTTAGCCCCTGGGTGATGTAGAGAAGATGTCCGCCCTGCTCCGAATAGTGCAGTACGAACATTGCAGCCGTCATTCCCACTATTGAAAGATTCAACGTCAGCAATAGCGGATAAGCCCAAAAGCCTGGATCTTTCTTATGATGGAGCAGCAAAAAAGTAATCGCCAGAATAGCGGCGGGCAGGCGGAGGAGAATATGTTTCCATATCAACTCCCCGTTAGAGTAGCTGACCAGTGTCGCATCCAAAATAGTGAAAACGGGTAACAACACCAACACCACGCCAGACAAAAAGTAGCCAAGTCGGCGCGACCGCGAGTATTGATTAAGAACAAAATCGGCCCACCATTCGGCGGGTATTGGCCCATGCTTTCTCATCATCACCTGTTTCCGGAACTGGATAGCTTTACACCACCCGCCACTTACCAGGAAACACCGGTTAGATCAGGATCTTCTGACGTAGCTAATGGGCAATTACATATTGTAACATATTGAGTTTCCATGCTCATAATGCCCAAATTAAGCCGATTTTCGAAATCTTCTTACTTTAAACGAAGAGTCAACCAATTCTATCTCAACCGTGAAGCGCCGCCTCAATGTCCGCGATGTTGATTTTTTTCATCTGCATCATCGCGTCGAATGCGCGCTTAGCGACGGCAGGATCGGGATTGGTAACGGCCTTAATCAGCACAGCAGGCGTTATCTGCCACGATAGTCCCCATTTATCCTTGCACCAGCCACAGGCGCTTTCCTTGCCACCATTGCTAACAATGGCATTCCAATAGCGATCCGTTTCGGCTTGGTCATTCGTTGAGACCTGAAAAGAGAACGACTCATTATGCGCAACCCCAGGCCCGCCGTTGAGCCCAAGGCACGGAATGCCCAACACGGTAAACTCGACGGTCAATACATCCCCCTGCTTACCCGATGGAAAGTCTCCCGGTGCGTGATGAACCGCCCTGACAAACGAATCAGGAAAGGTATCAGCGTAAAAGCGCGCTGCCTCTTCTGCACCACCATCGTACCAAAGGCAAACAGTGTTCTTTGCGGGTATTGCCATATCACATCTCCACTAAAACCATCGCGTCATCAAGCCCAGTGAAATATTTACCGAGCTTACCAAGTCTCATCAGCGCCCGGTGGCCCCATATCGATCTGCATATCAGGCGCTATATCCACTACGCCTTTGATCTTTTTCAGCCGTTCCGCCGTGGCATCGTCAGCCGAGCCGGTAATACAGCCGATCTCCTCCAGCACCTCCTGGATGGTTAATCCTTCAGCGCTGAGGCGCGTGGCCATTTCATTTATCGGTTGATCGCTGGAAATAGTGATCAACCATAGCGCTACCGCTGGCATCTGGCGTACCTCCCTAGTAAGTGCACTAGGCGGCCTGAAAGGAGCGCCTGCCCAGTGCGTCGCCCAACATCAAGGCGCTTGTACCAACCCAGCTCCCACGCGGGATTCAGGCGATGGCAGCTCTTGCACCGAAGCCACTAGCTGTTGCCACAGTTTCCTTCCCCGTAATGAGGCATCAGACTGTGCCCACAGTGCCGCGCAGCCTGCCACGTGTGGTGCCGCCAAGCTGGTGCCACTGATCGTCTTATGGCGAGTGGGCCGGGGCCATGAGGAGAAGATATCGCGCCCAGGCGCGGCAATTTCGATCTTGCCATGATTGGAAAAGCTGGAAGGCTTCAGGTTCGGATCGAGAGACGCCACCGACATCACGGTAGGCGAGTTGGCAGGCGCCCCTGTATTGGTTGCAGAATTTCCCGCTGCAGCGATAACGAGGCACCCATTACGCAGCGCCGCTTCACCAGCATGGGTGTAGGCGGCCTGCACCGGGCTCTGGCTGCCAAGCGACATCGAGATCACTTCACACCGGTTGGCTATGGCCCAGTTTAGGCCAGCGAGAACGCCCGCCCCGGTACTGCTGCCCGAGTTGGTCAGCACCTTGCCGACGAAGACCTGCGCCTCATACGCGATCCCGTAACGCTGTGTGTTTTCACCGGGCGCCTGGGGGCCACAGGCCGTGCCGATACAGTGAGTACCGTGCCCGTTAATATCCTGCACCGGCTCCCCGACGAATGAGCGAGTAACGAACTCCCTACCCTCGAAATCCGGGTGGCCAAGATCCATCCCGGTATCCAGAACGGCGACTTTTATACCCGCGCCACTCCAGCTACTTTGCGGCACCTTACAGCGTTTTAGCCCCCAAGTTGGCCGAAGGGCGTCCTCTTCAAGGTTCTCTTCGCCTTCTTCCAAATCCAGCTCAACGCCAAGATCACGAGCGATGGTGCTGGCTGCCCGCAAAAAACCCCGTAGATATTCAGAATTTTCAGAAAAGGCGAAATACTCTGGCTCAATAATTTCGATGGGACTATCCGCGGCTACTTTACCCAGCGCACTCATGCCATGCTGCTGTAGGGCATCGCCGCCTACCAGCGCTACTCCAATCTCCGGAAATACCATTGCCTCAGCATCTCCGGCATCTTCCAGGCTAACGGCTTGATCGGTGAAATCCCGCGCATCAGCGATGCGAAATTTCTGGGCTTTTAGCGACTTAATGCCTTCTTCTACCCGCCCCTCACGATAGCTAATCAGAAAGCGCCCGGTTTCAAGGCAACTGCCGCCCCGCTCTAAGGCCGCCAATAGCAATTTTTCGGTGCCGCATGAAACAGTGGCGAGTGACTCACCCGCTGGCGTATTGCTTTTACCTGTCGGTTTTTTCGCCATCGTAGACATCCTTTTCATTTAGCTGGTAAGCGATATGGAATAGGTGAATCATAGACACCATGCAAGGGAAAGCATGCCTAGCTATGCCACACCCACCATTTCAGCTTAACGCACCTGATGTGCTTCGCCAGATCGATTTCAGGCTACGATCCTTAAACATACAGGGCGCTTAAACGAAGGAGGATGAAGCATGGTCGTTATTGGTTAATCTCAGTAGGCGGACACTCGTCATCGCGGAGTGTTAGCACTTCGACACCAGAGGATGTGACCGCCACCGTATGCTCCCACTGAGCAGACAATTTCTTGTCACTGGTCACCACCGTCCAGCCATCCCGCTTGGTTTTTATCTTGGCCCTGCCCTGATTAATCATGGGCTCGATGGTAAACACCATCCCTTCTTTCAACGCCAGGCCTCTGCCTCTCTTCCCGTAATGCAACACCTGCGGCTCTTCATGCATTTCCCGGCCAATGCCATGGCCGCAATACTCACGAACGACAGAGTATCCGTGTTTTTCGGCATATTGCTGAATTGCGTAGCCTACATCACCCAATGTGGCACCTGGCTTGACCGCGTGTATTCCTTGCCACATGGCCTCATAGGTTTTATCGACCAGTCGCTTGGCATAGGGAGTCACATCGCCAATCAGATACATCTTGCTGGAGTCAGCAATAAAGCCGTCTTTCTCCAGGGTAATGTCGACATTGACGATATCGCCTGTTTTGAGTATTTGCTTGTCGGATGGAATGCCATGGCACACCACGTGGTTGACTGAGGCATTCAATACGTACTGGTAATCGTATTGCCCCTTACTGGCCGGTCGAGCCTGCAATTGATCGACGATATAGCGCTCGGCCCAATCGTTAATAGCCATGGTGGATACGCCGGGCGCTATCCGTTGGTCGAGATGACTGAACACCAATCCGAGTAGCCGTCCGGCTTCCCGCATCAAACGCAACTCCTCCTCGCTTTTTAGCGTCAGCTCACTCACCGACCACCTTCCTTACTTCAACGTCGGCTTGCTTCATTTGCTCACGCATGATGTCAGAGAAGGTCATTCCCGGATTGGCCTCAGCCAGCATGCCCACCTTTATCCAGTACTCTGCCTGGGCATTGATTGAGCGCACCATGACAGTGCTTGCCTTGCGAATATCCTCATGCAACTGGTCATTGATCTTAACGATACCCATCACACCACCTAATATATGAAACGAATATGAAGCATATACGAATCATATATCGCGTAACGATTGGCGGCAAGGCTACCTGATTACGTTGTTACGGGGACACGTTGGCCATAGGTTCCAACGCCAATACTTCTTTGCGCAGCACAAGCTTCGGCTTCTCTAACGAATCGCGCCACTGAACACACTCCTGCTGTTGCTGCGGGTCGTTATCGGGGCTTGCGCCAAAGGCATCCAGCCAGGCCTGACGAGAACACAGGTCTTGATACTCCCCGAGCAGGCGCTGGCGGTGCTTCAATTGGGACAGAAACGGCTCAGGGGTCTCTGGATTCAGATCAGCCAGGTAACGAATCCGCTTCACGCCCTTCCGCAGTTCATGGAACCCGGTGTCATGGGTATCCAGCGAGAGTGCCGCCAGGTCTTCATCGTGGCGTGCGATACGCTCATTCAGTACCATACGGATACGCTTTGGCGTAAGTTTCGAAAGTGCCTTACCAACGTCATCGGAAGCGATAAAGTGCTGCCATGCCTCCATCTCCTCAGCATACGCCGGTGCATTTAACTGCTGACATAGCGCCTGGTGGCGCTCCCGCTGGCAAGCCTGGAGCCACTGCATCAATCCCTGGCGACTACCAGAAGTGAGCGGCGGGGGCGTCTTGGCCATATCCTCCAGAAACACATCAATATCACGCAGGTCACTGGTAGCCTGGGCACGTTGCTTGAGCCGCTTAAGCATCTTTTTCAGGCCAGGCACTCGGGTAATGGCGCGCACGGATTCACCCACTGCCCGGCTACGACGCAGATTGACCCGGTACTGGTGCAGGAACTCAGGATCAACACCTGCGATGACACCAGCTTCCAAGGTACGGATCATCTGATACTGGTGCTCCAGCATGTCACGAATGCGGCTGGTAGTGTCGTTATTGCGTTTGGGTGGTCGGGGGGCAAGGCGCTGAAAAAGAGGATAACTGGCCGCTTCCGGGGTCTGGCACCCTGCCAGCTTGGCTCCGCCCTGCCTCACGCTTTCCCAAGAAGAGCCGGACAGCGTGAAATGCAGCACGCTCCCGGTGGACAGTGAATGCGGCGCAGCCTTGTCGAGCCAACGAGCCAGATCATGCAGCGCAGGGTTATGCCCAATCACCAGGACTCTTTCGGCTTCATTCGGCAACAATTCGAGCCAGGCCTGCAGCCCGCCACCATCGAACGTATAAAGGTCTTCATCAAAGTGAACCTGGTTGACCAGGGAATGATCAGGCAGTTGGCCTGCGATCTCATCGAAGGTTTCCCGCGTGCGAGCCGCTGTGCTGGCGTAAATCCCCCCTTCTAACGCTTGCCAGTGCTGCAGCACATGCGCCATCGCCGCTGCCTGACGTTTACCACGCTTTCGCAACGGCCGTTGGTGGTCGGTCATGTCGCCACTGGGCTGTTTAGCTTTGGCGTGCCGCATTAGGTATAGGTGCCGCATGGGTTCGCTCCCAAGCACAGTATGATACGCAAAGTTTAGTACACGCCCATCTTCTAAGAAGAGTGCTGACGAGGCTTCACCACAAACCAACTGGCCAACACCAGGCTACCGAATAGCGTGTACACCACCACAAACACCCACTCCGGCAAAGTGAAATAGAGCAGGCTATGCAGCCAGTACTGAATAAACGAGCCCGAATAAGTAGCGGCGCCCGCCTCCGCCCTCAGCGCCATTTCCCAGGTGGTTAACGGGCAAACCACCCCGAGCCAAGCCTGAACCACCACATAGCCAATGGCGCAAAGATGTACGATGCGGAAGGTTTTATTGCGAACCCACCGCCAGTTGAAGAAATAGCCTGCGTAAATGGCGACCAGGCCTAACACCACGAAGGCCACAAACAGCACGTGGAGAATTAGAAGGGTGTCGGCGAGCATTAGCAGCAGTGATGGGGGCATAGGAAAGCGCTACTTGCTGCCAACGGGTGAATCTGGTGCTTCGACGACATCGCTGCAGACGACGACTTGGTTCCTCCCAGCGCGTTTGCCAACATAAAGCATCTCATCCGCTCGTTTAATTAAAGACTCCAGATCGGCTTCCTCTGAATCGGTAGCCGCAACGCCAACGGTGACGCTTGGGCGCAGTTTGCCCATCTCTTCTGTTAACGAAAGTTCAGCCACCTTCTTTTTCAAACGCTCTGCTACCATTTGCGCATCGTGCGAGCTGGTGTCCGGCAATGCAACGACAAACTCTTCACCACCAAAACGTCCTATCACATCCGTTGGGCGCAGCGACTCGGCACAGACTTCGGCAATTTTGGTTAGCACCCAATCCCCGTGGCTATGCCCCCAGGTGTCGTTAATGTGTTTGAAGTGATCCACATCGATCATAAACAGGCTAAATGGCACCTTGTGGGATTGCGAGTGCTGCAACAGATCTTTAGCCAGTTTTATAAAATGGCCGCGATTATTCAGGCTGGTCAGCGCGTCCTGCTCAGCGACTACCCTCAGCTGTTCTTCCAGTGATTTTCGGTGCGCGATCTCTTTGTGTAATTGGTGGTTATTATCTCGCTCTTCTTGAAGCAGTGCATATTGCTTACGTTGCAGGCATTCCAAGCGCAGCAGGGCGAAAAACCCTACAACGCTGCCCATAATCAGCAACAGTGCGACCAGCAGCGTCGCTATCGGGCTAAGCCCCGCAAACAGTACCGCAGCCACTAAAAAGCCAATATTTAAATAGAGGCTCGCCGCTGTCACGACTGTTAGCGGATTGGGAATCAGAAGATAAAACGCCATGGTAGCCACCACCACCGCGGTGATTTGAGTGGGGAGGCTTTCGGGTCGTAGGGGGACAATCAATATAATGCCCGTGGCAAATACCCACAGCGGTAAGGCGTGCAACCAAGCACGGTAATCATTGCCACCCCAGCGCCGCACAACGAGTGCCACCAACAGGCAAATGCTCACCACCACTATTCGCATGGTAAGCAGCAGATAGAACTCCCTGGTAAGGCCCAGCAGGTAGTAATCCGCAATCGCGAACATGCCAAAGACACATGCCGCAACGCTCACAGCAAAGCTAAACTCAAGCCGCACGCTTTCCTGGATAGAGCGGCGATACATCAACTCACGGCTGGCATAGCAAAACTGCCCGGTTAACCCATGCACCTGATACTGTTGTTTCTGTAATGGCACAGCCCCACACTCCCGACGTCACGTGGCAATTTTTCTTATTTTATCAATAACGCGATGCCACTCACCTCAACATTCAGCAGGCCTAACCGTACGATAGCTGGCCGTGGCCTTTTCCAGCCCTTGCTGTAATGCTCGAATGCGCGATTCATGGGCAGGATGCGTAGAAAGAAATTCAGGGGGCTGACCACCACCGCTAGCAGCCATGTTGCGCCACAGGGTCACGCTCTGCTGCGGGTCAAACCCCGCACGGGCCATAATTTCCAAGCCCATCAAATCGGCCTCCTCCTCATGGGTGCGGCTGAAAGGCAGGCTAATGCCCAACTGGGCACCAATACCCAAGGCCTGCATCAATTGCTGGTTGCCAAATTCCTCTTCCCCTAATAACCCCACCACCAATAATACGGCTTTAATGCCAAGCTGCTGGGTAAGCCGCTCATTGCCATGATCCGCCAACACATGCCCCACCTCGTGCCCAATCACCGCCGCTAGCTGGGCTGGCGTCTCGGCCACTCGCAGTAGCCCGCTATGCACCCCGATGCGTCCACCCGGCAGAGCAAACGCATTGGGGGAAGCATCCTCAAATACCACCACTTCCCAGCGTTCAGGGAAAGCGAGCCCTGGGTAGCTCGCCTTAGCGCCAGCCACCACTTTTTCAGCCACGCACTGCACCAACTGATTAGCCTGCGTATCGCGATTGATCGGCTGGCTATTGCGCAGCTGATTAAAGGCATCTTCCCCTATGTCAGCCATTAACGCGTTCGGTACTAACGCCAATTGGGAGCGCCCGGTGGGCGTTTCCCCGCAACCAGCCAAAGAGGCCAGCAACATCAAAAGGAAAAGAGGTAACAGAAATCGCCGATGCATCGGATAGTATCGCCTGGATTAAGAAACGTGCAGTAGAGTGTAAGGCGCTTCGCAGGCGTGGCGCTCGTCGCGTTCATCAACGCTACCCAGCCCAAGGTGCCGGTCGTAATCGTAGGCCACAAATAGGCGGACATAATCCAACTCGGTATGAAGCTCTAGCGAACCTACCACTCCTTGGCGGAGCAGTAGATGTCGTCTAGAACCTCCCCGTTAAAGTAACGGGGAGACACGTCTAGAGTTCTTCGCTGCGAGGTATTATTCGTTAAGGCTGTAAATCACTCAGGCGTTTGCGCTTCGTCGCGCATCACTTCGAGCGAAGTGATTTCAACGGTGAGCGCATCACGCGTTGTTTCTAACTCACTTACCCGATCACCGACCGCTGAAAGTTGGTTATTGGCCTCTTCTATCTGAGTATTTAGCGCTTCAAGGTCAGCTTCAACCTGACTGCGGGCATCTTCTGCCTCTTGACGAGCCTGTTGCGCGGTATCGCTGGCGGCTTCGGCTTCTTCAATCTCGGCGTTGAGCGCTTCAAGGTCTGCTTCAGCCTCGCTGCGAGCGTCTTCTGCGTCTTGACGAGACTGTTGAGCGGCATCGCGGGCGGCTTCGGCCTCTTCTTTCTCTTTTTCTACCTCGGCGTAGTTCTCATTCAGCTCTTCAAGGCTGCTCTGCCGTTCGTCGACCTGCTCATTGAGGGTCTCCACTTCTTCTTCGCGGGTTTCACGCTCGCCCCGTAAAGCCTTCAAATCTTCTTCAGCGTGGGAAATATCTGCTCGCGTCGAAGCTAGCTCGGCTTCAGCATCAGCTTGCTCAACCTCAAGGGCGCTCATTCTCTGCTGCAGTGTTGCTAAATCAAGCTCCGCGGCTTCAACCTCAGACATCTCCGCCTGAATCTGTTGATGCTCCCGCTCAGTTTCAGCCAGACGCGCTTCGAGCGCATCCATACTGTCTCCCCGCGACCCAGCAATGGTGTGCGCCACCACGGCCCAGACCACCGCAATAATCGCGATGACCAAGAGCACCTTTACCCGGTTATCACTCAACAATGCTATCGTTGATGGTTTATTTGTCCCTGTCATTGGTGCAATCCTCTCGCTTAAGCGTTATCGCTAATATAGCAGCTAACGTATCTACGTCAGCAGGCCGTCATCTGCCCCGTTGTTAATATGGAGGAAAGTTTTTGATTCGGCTAGAAACGGTCATTCAACACATTCATGTACCTGAAGCCATGGCTCCGAGGAAAATTTTTCCAATAGCAACGCCTAGCTTAGATACCCCACCCCTGCCTAGATCCTTTCACCCCAGGGGTTTTAACGCGCTGCGCAACCGCTGAGTCAGGTGTTCGGGTTGGACTGCATTCAAAGAGACGGAGTCAGATTTTTGAAAATGACAAAACTGAACGATGGCTTCCACAAAAGCAGTAACGACTCTATGTTCATCAAAAGGGTGTGGCTCGAAATATAAGTTCTTGATCTCTAAGTGACTGGTTTTGCGATGGACTTTACAATCCATCCGGCCAACAAATGCATCGCGATAAAGTAGCGGCAGGCAAAAGTAACCATACTGACGCTTGGCTTCGGGCACATAACATTCCAGCTGATAGTCGTATTGAAATAGCGCCCTGAGCCGCTCCCGCTGAATGACACTGTTGTCGAAGGGGGAAAGAATCAACATTCGCTCTTTCAAACGAGGAAGAGGGCGTTCGAGCGCGCCCCTTTCCAATATAAATACATCGCCACTGCTCACTTTCACTCTCTCTAAATCGCCCTGCGCTAACCTTTCATTTACCAGGGCATTCACAGCTTGGCGTAACTCTGCATTTCGGCGCAGATAAGTCAGCCCTTTGAGTGAAGCAAACCCATGACAGCGTAATTGTTGGTCTACAAGGTGCGCTGCAAACTCCTCCATGGAGGGCATCTGTAAATTTACGTGGGATGGCAATACCCGCTCGGTTAGATCATATGTCTTTTGAAAGCCGTCGCGGTCGCTGACCATCAGATCGCCTTGCATATACAGCTGTTCAAGTGCCTTTTTGGCTGGCTTCCAGTCCCACCAACCTGCACGTTTTATGGTGCTAGCCCCTACATCTCGAGACCGCAGCGGGCCATCTGACCGTATGCGAGCCAACAACTCTCCCATTAGCTTTTTATCAGGTGATCTAAACCAATGCGTTTGCCCGCTTTTGATAGCGTTTTTGTAGGGCAAGGAAAAGCGAAAATCGGTAATAGGTAAAAATGCAGCCGCGTGCGACCAATACTCAAAAATGTCTTTATTGATCAACAGCTGGTTCAACATGTGTGGCTCAAACCCAGGTACTCGGGAGTGAATAACATGATGATGGGCTCGCTCAACCACAGATATGGTGTCTATCTGAACATAACCCAGGTGATTAATCGCTTCACGGGCTCCGGCTAAGCCACGTCCATAAGCCTGATTCTGCAGCAAACCTTGCGCAGCCAGAGCAAGGCGACGCAAACGCGACAGCTGTTTTGGGCGTTTAATTTCAGTAATTGTCATACCTGCCTCGAAGCTCGTCATAAACAGTGCGAGTTTGCGCTTTACCCAAAGGCTACACGCCTAGAAGCGGCAAGTACTGTCCATGCTTTACCCACTCACATCAGCCTTAATTTTCGTGTATCGAGTCGCAATCAGGTATTCAAGCTTAACTGCCAGTAGCCCACGTCGTGCCACTGAGCGAACTTAAACCCTACCTTTTCAAAATGGGCCACTTTTTTCATGCCCATTTTTTCATGCAGTGCAATGCTGGCAGGGTTGGGAAGCGTTATGCCGCCCATCACCGCATGAATCCCGCCCTCTTTGAGCGTGGAAAAGAGTGTTTCGTACAGTTTTGCACCCAAGCCCCTACCGTGCGACTGGTTGGAAAGGTAGACGCTGACTTCGACTGAAAAGCGATAGGCGCTTCTCTCTTTCCATTTGGTAGCGTAGGCATAGCCCACCACAGCACCCTCTTCCACTGCCACCAACCAAGGCAAACCTGCCCCCTGAACGTTTTCAATCCGGCCTTGGATGTCTGAACCCAATACTGGCTTTTCTTCAAATGAAATAGCGGTATTTTCGATGTAGTGGTTATAAATGTGCGCTATGGCTTCCGAATCACCCTTTATGGCATCTCTGATCATGGTTTATTCCATTTATATTCTGACGGTTTAGGTTCACTAATGAAAAAATCGCTTTCCGCTTGCTGGGTCAGCTAGGGCGTCTTTACGCTAAGCAGGCGTTACATGAACCGCGTTGCCAGAAACTCGCCATTGCCAACAGGTACAGTGCACGTGGTGAAACCAGGATCTGCCGATACCAGCGCCATAAAATCAGCCATTTCATCTGCATGGGAAGTGGCGTTATCCACCACAAGCAGTCCGCCCTTGCGTAAAACTCGCTGGATATTCGGCCACCAATGCACATAATCAGAGCGCTTTGAGTCTAAAAAGAGCAGATCGAAACAGGCATCGTCCAGGCTTTCAAGCATACTGCCCGCCTCCCCCCGATGCTGAGTGATGACCTTAGTGAGGCCTGAGCGGTCAAAATTTCTCGCGGCCATCTCCAGCTTGAATTCGGAGAGCTCAACGGTGGTAACGTGCCCACCAATCCTCTGCACTGCCTGAGCCAGCCATAAGGTGGAGTACCCATTCGAGGTGCCAATTTCCAGCACTCGTTGGGCATTGGTTGCTTGAACTAGTACCGATAGGAACTCCCCCGTATCACGGGTGATATTGAGCATTCGTCTTGGGCGCTCAGAAATAGCAGCATCGTTTTGTTGGCCAAATTGCTCAAGTTCCGCTAGCAGTTCTTGAAGGGTTTCACTCACAGTTGTCTCCCGATACGAACACATCCAATTTACCGTCTTTTGCTTATACAGGCCGCTTAGCAAGCAGCGCCCAGACACCCGCTGAAGAGAGTAACGTTCCGCCAACCAAGTTGAAGCGACGCTGGGCACGACGCGATGCCAGCATCTTGCGCACCGACGTTGCGAATACGGCGTAAAGAGTGGCATTCAGCGTTGCCAACGCCACAAACGTGATCGCAAGTATCCACAATTGTTGCCCAGCATCGGCGTTCGGGCTGACGAATTGCGGCAAAAAGGCGACGAAGAAGATAATGCCCTTCGGGTTGAGCGCAGTAACGAGATAGGTATTGGTGAAAAGCTTCCAGCGCGAACCTGATACCGCCGGTGTTACTGGCTGCACAGAGGATATACCGGCACGCAATAGTTTGATGCCCATATAGAGCAGGTATAAACCGCCGATCCACTTGATTACAGTGAACCAAAATGCCGAGGTGGCTAACACCGCTCCCAGGCCAAGCAGTGAAAAGAGCAGCGCCGTTGAATCACCCAATGCCACCGCAGCGACAAGCGGAATATTGGCGCGCCTGCCTTGGGCAATAGAGTAGCTGACCACGGTCAAAATCGTTGGCCCGGGAATGGCAAGCAACGCCACAGACGCAAGAGCAAAGGCGAACCAGATTTCAATAGACATGGAAAGCTACCTCACAGGTTGTTAATGCTAAGTTAGCATAAGCTCAACAATGATTGGAGTATCCTGCTAAGGGGTCAGCGGCCCTATCTAACACGCTTGCTTTTAATCATCACCACATTCCCAGCTGAACAGCGATCCAGCGTCCTGGTGCCAGGGAACCGACAAAAGCACCGACCAGCCCCAGATAGGCACCAACCATCCAACCGCGATGCTGCTCTACCCTCCCCTTGAAGATAGCCACCACTGCAACGGCAAGAGCTACTAGCACCCACAACGAAAGCAGATGAATCGGCCCAAAGTGACCTATTAGCGGCAGAACGCCGCCGCCAAACCAGAAGGAGCTCAAGGCAGAAAACGCCATGGCGAGCACCCAGATGCTGCCGATTAGTCGATGGAGCATAGTGCCCTTTGGCGAAAGCAGCAGAATAGCCCCAAGCCCCAGGGCCAGAAGAGACGCGTAGAGATGCAGGGTAAACGCCATGAAACCTCCGAGAGCCAAGCCAATCACCTGGCAAATGCAACTTGTTGCATAAGGCTAGCCCCTGCCATTTTATTATGCAACTATGTGCATAACGTTCGAAACACACGGTTACTCATGTCCCTACGCGCCGTTTTATTAATCACCCTTCAGCGTGAGCCCGGCACTGGCTACGATATTCTTCAGCGCTTCAAAGCGGGTCTCGCCCATGTTTGGCAGGCCAGCCACCAGCAGCTCTACCGCGAACTTGACCGAATGCGCGGCGATGGCCTACTAACGTGCGAGACACTGCCGCAAACCGAACGCCCCGACCGCAAGGTTTACCAACTCACCGAAGCGGGCCGTCAGGCGCTGGACAACTGGCTCGCCGAGCCCTTGTCCACCAGCCCTGTGCGCCAGCCATTGTTTGCCAAGTTTTTCGCCTGGGAACGCTGGCCTGAGGAGGCACGCCGCGAAGAGCTCGCTGCCTTCAGGAAGCAACTCCAGGAACGCCTAACGACTTACGCTGCCATCGAACAGGAGTGGTTTAGCAACCCAGAGACGTTGACGCCCTCCCAGCGTGCGCCCTGGCACACGCTGCGACTTGGACAACGCCTTACCGAAACCTGGGTGGAATGGGTCGATGAAGTGATGGAAGAAGTTTAACTTTTGGTGAAACCAGCTTCTCGTGGAAGCTGGGGGCTTTGGTGGGGGACTGTGATCAGCCAATAGAGGCTGCCAGCGCTTTACGGGCTTGCTTTTAAAAGTTCAGAAAACGAGGGAGGTAGGAACTCATCGATATAGCTATCATTGAATTCGACAAACCGCGCCAACGCTTCGGGGTCGGGCAGCTTCACGTGCTGGCGGTTGCGGATCACCAGCCCTTCCTCACGCAGCATCGAGAAAGTCCGGCTCACGTGTACCGGGCTCATCCCCAGCGCGTCGCTAATCAGCTCCTGCTCATCCCCAGCGCGTCGCTAATCAGCTCCTGCTCATCCCCAGCGCGTCGCTAATCAGCTCCTGAGTGAGCGGCATGAGGAAGCTATTGTCCTCAACGGCATTGATCCGTTTCAGTCGCAGATAGATTTCGTAGAGAAAGTGCGCCAGCTGCTCGTGGGCTGAGTACTTGCCGAGGTAGATCAGCCGCTCGGAGAGTTGCGCCTGCTGACGCATCGCAGTCGCCATGATACCGACGGCTAGGTTTGAACGCCCAAAAAGTTCAAAAAGCTGCTGATAGGAGAACGGATAGATCACACCTTCATTAATCATCGCCGCACTTGCCAGGCGTCGAGTGAAGCCAAAATCGCGAATGCCGATGATATCACCAGGAAGGTAGAACTTGAGGATCTGCTTTGAGCCATTTTTCAAGTTGCGATAAGAGTAGGCCCACCCTTCCTTAACCACGCAGAACAGATCAGCATCCGCGCTCTCAAGCCATAGAACCTCGCCTGCAGTCATGGACCGAGGGCTAATCTCAAGGCCCAGCAATAGCGCTTTGTCTTCAGGCGACAGAGCACCTTGGGTACTTAGGCCCCGCATCACCACTGTGTCGATGAGAGCCACTACGCTACCTCGCAGGCAAATGATTTATTAACAGCATTCTAAAACATATGCTTACATTTCTAACTTAACATATGTTATGAATAATCCGCATTATCAATCAGTTGCGTCAATCTTTACTGATTTCTGT
This sequence comes from Vreelandella titanicae, assembly GCF_014697095.1. NCBI lineage: Bacteria > Pseudomonadati > Pseudomonadota > Gammaproteobacteria > Oceanospirillales > Halomonadaceae > Vreelandella > Vreelandella titanicae. The sequence continues at coordinate 4,003,629 of NZ_CP059082.1, forward strand.
CAAAAAAAACCGTGTTGGATCGCATTCGACAAAAGGGATCTCTTGCTGCATATAAACAACGAGCTCGCTTGCCGATCGAGCATACTCAATGACTTTGGCTGCATTCGTTACTGCCTTTTCGATACCTGCTAGCGGCAGCGGGCCGTCACAAAAGAAGCGGCCCTAGGAATTAAAAAGAGATGACTTCGCCATCGGAAGGAATCAATACGTGATCTTGAATTCCCTCTTCCCGCACGTAATCGGCGAGCTCATCACGGCTTAACGTTATATGATTCACGGCATCCATATGCACCGCAATGATGGTGGCATCTGGGGCCGCCCGATGAGCTCGCAGCGTGTCTTCCTTACCCATAATAATGGGGTCACCTTCAAAGCCGGTGACCTCGGCAGCACCTGTATTCAACACGATCACCTCCGGATTATATTGCTCCAGGGCCCGCTCGACCTCGTCACGCCATACGCTATCGCCGACCACATAGGTAGTATTTTCTCCTGGCACTTCAAAGACCACGCCCATGACGTCACCTAGCAATTGCGCCAATTCAGGAACCGCATAGAGGGTATCGGAGCCATGCTGGCCGCCTGTCCTGTGAAGCTTCACTCCGCCGAACTCAGCGCTACCATCAAGGATGCGCACATCGCTGAAACCCTGTGAGCGAATCAGCTCGGCATCGGCGGCATTCTGAACAAACAGGGGGATGTCCTTCGGCAGCAACGCTTGAGCGGCATCGTCCCAGTGATCAAGGTGGGTGTGAGTGACGATGACGGCGTCAGTACCGTCGATCACCTCCTCTGCCGACATGGGCAATCCAACCAGCGGATTACGTAGCTCGCTACGGTAGGTACCCTTAAAGCCCGGATAAGCTCCCTGTTCGGCCAGCATAGGATCGATCAAAAAGGTGGTGTCGCCGTAGGTGATCTTCATCGTGGCGTTACGAATTTGCTGCACCTGATGCGTTGCTTCTTGAGCGTTCGAAGCCGCAGAGGCGCTACCGGTAACAAGTGCAGTGGTAAGACCAAGGGAACTGGCTAAGGTTTTAAATAGCATCTACCTACTCCTTCAATACAGTGTTGGGTTGATAGCAAGCAGTTTAGAGGGCTTCAAATAACTAAAAAATTGGCCTGAAAGCCATAGATCGATACTTTTGGGCCAACATTTTTTGGGGCAGCATAGTAGTATTGAGCAAAGAAAACGTTAGGAGCCAAGCCTTGTCCGTGCCCCGTGTCGGAGTAATCCTCCACCCCCGCATCACTCCATTCCATTTCTCGGTGCCTTATACGGTGTTCGGTATGGCCTTACCCGAGCACCCTTTGTTCGATCTTTCCATCGTAGCAATGCCGGGGGAACCGCCGGAAAGCGAGCAAGTAGTGACGGTAAGACCCGACGGCGGTCTGGAACTGCTGGATAGCGTGGATATTGCGGTGGTGCCTGGCTGGCATGACCTGAACGAAGCCCCGCCGCCCAAGTTGGTTGAAGCGCTCGTCCGCTGTCATGAACGGGGCGCCCATGTGGTGGGGCTCTGTTACGGCACCTATGCCCTAGCCTATGCCGGGCTGCTTGATGGCAGGCGGGCATCAACGCACTGGATTGCTGAGCAGGACTTCATTGCCCGTTTCCCCAAGGTCAAGCTGGACACCAATGCGCTCTACGTTGAGGAGGATCGGCTGGTGACCTCGGCGGGCACGGCCGCTGGCCTGGATTGCTGCTTGTTCCTGGTGCGCAAGTATTACGGCGCGCAGATCGCCAACAAGATTGCCCGCGTCATGGTGGTTCCACCGCATCGGGAAGGTGGGCAAGCGCAGTTCATTGAACAACCGGTTGCCGTCTCCACCCAGGATGCCCATATCAATCGCCTGCTCGACTACCTGCGCGAACATCTGGCGTCATCGCACACTATCGACGAACTCGCCGCCCGAACGGCCATGAGTCGGCGAACTTTCACGCGCCATTTTCATAAGGCCACCGGCATGACGGTCGTGGAGTGGCTGGTAAACGAGCGCTTACGACGCGGACGCGAGCTGTTGGAAACCACCTCCTTGTCGGTAGAAGCCATTGCGGAAAAGAGCGGCTTTCACACGGCGACTTCGTTTCGGCAACATTTCAGGCAGCGCCATCAGGTTAGCCCCCGGGACTGGCGCAAGACCTTCGGCGACAATGCCTGACTATCCTGCCAAACTCCTCCAGACAAAACGTCAGAATTGGCGCTGCGTACCCCTTCTCAAAGCAAAGGAGTTGCAAATGAAGCACCATGAAAAACTGGGACAAGTTGGGCGCAAAAGCTTTTCCCTACTGGCTCGGCTCGGCCGCTACGAACTGGCGATGCTGCTATGCGTCGCGGTACTTTCCGGTGGGATTTGGGGGTTCGTCGCGCTGGCCGAAGAAGTTATCGAGGGGGACACCCATAGCATTGATGAGAGCCTGCTGCTCGCCCTTCGCAACCCCGCAGATCTTAGCGACCCAATCGGGCCGGGCTGGGTTGAGGAAATGGGCCGGGACTTCACCGCACTGGGCGGTGTCGGCGTGCTGGTACTCATCACATTGGGCGCCCTGGGCTACCTCTTACTTGCCAGACACTATCGCGCGGCTCTATTTGCCTCAATCGCGGTGCCCGGTGGCATACTTCTCAGCACCGTGATGAAGCTGGGCTTTGACCGCCCTCGCCCCGATCTCGTGCCTCATGAAGCAATGGTCTACACCGCGAGCTTTCCCAGCGGTCACTCGATGATGTCAGCCGTGACCTACCTCACCCTGGCAGCGCTACTCATTCGCGTACAGCCCGCGCTGAGGCTAAAGGCTTACCTCCTGATACTGGCGATATTGTTGACCCTGCTGGTGGGCATAAGCCGCGTTTACCTTGGGGTTCATTGGCCGACCGATGTGCTTGCCGGCTGGACGGCCGGGGCGAGCTGGGCAGCACTGTGTTGGATTGTGATGCGATGGATGCAACGGCATGGGCAGTTAGAGCCGGAAGAAAGCAGCTCCGGCACCGAATAACGTGGCCCAAGCAGCGCTGGGCAACACAGTGGATGTTGCCCAGCCACCTGGAAGAACGAATATTTAGCTTGAAGCGAAACAAGGTGCGGTCTGCCAGTCACCTTGCTACTTCCTGAAGATTCCATAAGGCCAGGGTGAGGCCAGCTTTTACGTTTTAGTAGGGTATTAACTATATACAATGCGCGTCGACACTTTATGCGCTAACATCAGTTCTCGGAAGCTGTTTTCATACAGCTTAACGGGTCACTAATGGATTAATAGAGGCAAATAGCATGAGCAAAGGAAAAGACAGTAAAAAAGACACTAAAAAGAAACCCCTTCTAACAGCCAAAGAAAAGAAAGCTGCTAAATCATCAAAGAAAAGCGAAACCAACGTACTAGGTAACTAGGCGAGCCTAACTAAGCACTACCGCTCCCTGCTAAGACTAATAGCAAAGTGCAGTAGTGTTAGGCATAGCTTATGAGAGAACGAAACTTCCTTACCTTACATAATTTCAAACAGCCCCTTCACACTCTTTCCTTTCACTTTTAATTGACCACTACGCAAATCACGCCAATAAAACCTGCGAAGGTAAGCGAGCATATAAATATAGCCTGGGTATATCAGAATATTGCTCAGGGTATAGTGCCAGATTTATATCGGCAGGATATCTGACGGTGCTTTTTAGCTTAGGGAGACCCAGCAGCAGTTGCACCGCTACACGCCTGCCTAGCGCCCTGTGTAAGCCTTAATCGCCACTCCGGAACTCACCTAGATAGCGAATGGTTTCACACATAAAATCTACATTTTCCTTAAACACTAAAGCGCTCAGGAAAACTGGGTGGAGAGGAAGATAAACCGCCCAACCACGCTCTCGTAAATCAAGGGCTCGACCTCAAGCGAACAAGCAGGCATGGTGAGTATTATTATCCACCATCAGCGAACCAACAGGAGGTTATGCCAATGCCGCACTCTCTTACTCAAAACCTGTCTCAAAACCTATGCAGGATGGGGCTATTATCGCTCTTGGCGCTGTCTCCCAATGCCTTCAGCCAACAACAACCTGGGGCAGCCGCCGGTAATGATGTCACTACCGAGTCGTTCCAGGATTGGGAAGTCCGTTGCCAGCGTAATACCGAGGGCCCGAGCCCTTGTGCGATGTCGCAATTGATCACTCGACCTGACAGCGACCAACCCTTGATGCAGGTAATTCTCGACTACCCGCCCCAGATCGATGACCCGGTGATGAGCTTCTTCGTGCCGCTGGGGGTACGCCTGGCCCCGGGCTTGCAATTCAGCGTGGATAACGGTGAGCCAATCCAGTTCCCCTATCAGATATGCCAGGAGCAAGGGTGCCGTGCTGACGTGCCCATTGAGTCGTCGATGTTGCAGCAACTCCGCAGTGGCAATACGGCAACCCTCAGCCTGATTAGTCCACGCGGTGAACGCATGGACATAGATATTTCGCTGATCGGCTTTACCGATGCCAGTACCCGAATCGCTCCCTGATCAGAAGCACCTTCCCTAATAAAACCGGCCCACAAGGGCCGGCAAGTCTACTCAACCGTTGCCAGCAGGCGTATGTTTACGCCTGCTGGCGTGGTGGCGATGCACAGACTGTATATGACTGTTCCCGGTCGCTATTGCGAAATTTCGGCCAGGAGCGGACGATGACCAGATGCTGCATCTGCGCTCAGGTCATGCCAATCCATTGTGTGAATGGTCGAGCGTGGAATCGCGAAGTATATCGGTGTCTAATCCGAACCTTTTACGCTTATGCCATTCAGAAACAAATCTACCAGATGCCCAATACGCGATTTCGATGAGAGGTCATTTTCGATAGCGATGGAAATGGCAGTTACCACATAAATAAAATCCTCGTAAGTGACATCGCGGCGAATGGTGCCTGCTTCTTGTCCACGCTGAAGCAGCCGATGCCCTTCCGCGGTGATGGCATTACATCCAGGCGTCCCGCATTGGATAACAGTGCCAATCGAAGTAGCAAGGTTCTGATAAGTGCTCGTGTTCCTAGCAAGTTCTTCTAGATAAGCTCGTATCGCGTCGCCTGGAGTGAGATCTGGGTCGCGCGCACGGCTAGTCTCCGCCAGTGACAAGAAACGCTCATTGCTAGTAGCGGCTAAAAGTGCCTCGCGCGTGGGAAAGCGACGATAAAGCGTACCGATACCGACGCCTGCGCGCTTAGCAACTTCCTCCAGCGGAACCCCCGCTCCTTTTTCCAGAAAAAGCTCCTCGGCGGCAGTAAGGATAAGTTCGCGATTTTTCTGCGCGTCAGCCCGGAGGGCAGGTTCATCACTCAATTTTTTTCCTCTTTCGCTTGTTAAGTGGAGTCTACCTCCATATATTAAGTGGAGCAACACTCCACTTATTTAAAAAAGGTACTAGAAAATGACGAAACGCTTCGAAAACAAAGTTGTGGTGATAACGGGAGGCAGCGACGGCATCGGACTCGCAACGGCGAAACTTTTCGCTATTGAAGGTGCGCACGTGTACATCACAGGGCGCCGGCAAGAACTACTCGACGAAGCTGTGAAAGAGATCGGCCACGGGGCGGTCGGCGTACCGGGTGACGTCACCAACTCTGCCGACGTCACTCGGCTTTACGAACGGATCCAACGCGATCACCAAAAGGTCGATGTCGTGTTTGCCAATGCGGGCATTTACGAAGTCATTCCACTCGATGCGATCGAGGATACGCATTTCGACTCGACCTTCAACGTCAATGTAAAAGGCATGGTGTTCACTGTGCAAAAAGCACTACCGCTGATGACAGCGGGAAGTGCTGTCGTGCTCAACGGCTCCATCGCTGGCAGTAAAGGCCTGCCAGGCCAGTCTCTTTATAACGCCAGCAAGGCAGCAGTGCGCTCTTTCGCCCGAAGCTGGACGAATGACCTTAAGGAGCGAGGTATCCGCGTGAACGTGGTCTCGCCCGGTGGAACAGAGACACGCCTGATACGAAGCTACCTCGACTCGCAACCGGAAGTCGAAGAGGCGCTAAATAAAAGCGTTCCGCTTGGGCGGTTGGGGGAACCTAACGAGGTAGCAAGAGCAGTCCTCTTCCTGGCATCAAGCGAGAGTAGCTTTGTCGCTGGACATGAACTGTTTGTCGATGGCGGTGTGGCTGCGGTTTAGAGATCCTCCGAACAAGTCTATTTTTCGCTCGAAAAGGCTGCTGGAACCCGTCTATATACAGGGGGTTAGACCCCAGCTATACGACTTGATCGGAGGATCCCTAGGTAAGGCTACCCAGCGAGCGGCACTGACTCTCGTAACGCTGTGAAGGTCGGCCTTGGGTCGTCAGCTGCCGCACCAGCTCCATCAGCTTAGCCGGAAGTTCGACATCCGGCCAGGAGCGGAATTTTAGGCGATACTGATATAACGCCGCCAGCATGCGCGGCTGCGGAATGGAGGCGAAGCCGCAATGGAGTAGCCGTCGCCATGACTGGCAATGTTAGCCATTTTTGTAGGCATCGCTTATTTCTTTTGGAATAAAGGTGTATTTAGACACCTCGTCAATGATTTCAGGGTATAGGAAAAACGGCGAATTCTCAGCCATGACAGAGCTTTTCATATAAACCCTTTTACGCTTTGATGCTGAGTAGTACAGATTGCACCAAACTAGATCAGGCTTAGCCCTGGAATTTCTTTTCTCCAACGTTTTCTCTAGAAACCCACCAGGGATAAGAGTATTAGTCTTGTTCGGCTTATCGATAGCCTTTACTTGATCGTATTTATCTTGGGATATTGAAACAAACTGGTTGCCAGAATATTCATACAGCTCCGAATTACAGAAACGGCGTAGTTCCCATACTGCTCGATCCAATATCGCGAGCTCACAGTCCTTTATGAACCAGGACACCTCTAGGTATCGAAATCTTGCCCCAAACTCCTCAAGCCTTTTTATGAATTTCTTGGTTTGCTCTGATAGGGCAATATCTAGCTTCTCAGAGATAAGGTCTAAGCTTCTTTCTACCTCATGCTTTATAGCGCGCTTTGGCTTTGGGACACGGACAAGAATTGCAATGCATTTTGCATATTTTTCAAGAGCATGAAGCGCAGACCAGTGAAACTGTGGAAACAGGTCGGCCCTGTAAGCCATACGAGCATGGATGTAGTCTCTGTCAGCGGTGTCTCGAAAAGCTCTGAGAGCAAAACTGTTCACTTTCTGCATCATGCTGTGAGACATACTTACCCTCTAAATTGGCTAACGCCGCCAGTACTCGCGGCTTTGTAGTGGAGGCGAAGCCGCAAAGAAAAAGCTTTCGCCGTGCCTGCGATTGTTATGCATTTGCCACAACTACGGTTGTGTTGAACCCCTCATCAAGTGTGGGTGCCACAAAGTGCTTTGTAACCAGCTCAAACATCTCTTCCGTATCAGTTGCCGCTCTCTGTGGATGTTCTATCCGCCTTTTTGCGATTTGCCCCAAGCAAATCGCATTTGGCTGGTCGATGTAAATTAATTCATGTGGGGCCTGGATCTCTGAAAAAATGCTTTTAAACCACTCACGTTGTGGAATTGTATTTGCCGGAAAATCCATTACTACGTTGGTTCCAGACGCTAAGATTGATTGAACCAGTTTCTTCATTTGAGGCTTAAGACGGCCAGAATATTCAATGTAATCATCTAAGGTCTTGATGCTATTCGGATAAATTGATGAAATCCACTCGTCTTCTGAGAGCAGTACGGCGTTTCGCTCTTGGGAGATTTCACGAGACTTTGTAGTTTTCCCTGCTCCCATTTTTCCACAGAAAAACGTCAGTACTCCTTTTTTCATTTCTTACCTCGTATCGTATAACGAGTCTGTAGAAAAACCCGATTTCGAGCCATTTCCACCGCCTGTTGTCCTTATTCATTTACCCAGCTGGTCATCTGGCTGAGTAATCTTAATATCGGCATTTAGCCACTTGAGCGCCCAGCTAAAGCTTGTTGAAGACGGCCTTTTGCTCTTAAAAAGCAACTTACTCCGCTCTAAGCCCTTCATGACGCGGCCATGTGGCCGTAATTCGCCAACTTCTCAATATTGTGCACTAAGCAGTAGAGCTGCCACTGACTTTGCACCTTTTTCTTACCCCGAAGGCTGAAGCGGTTCAACCTTTTCGTCGTGCCAATGTTACCGAATACAGGCTCAACGCCCAATTCAGGTGCGCAGTAGGTATCACCTGGAATTGCTTGTTATACGAATTCATTACTCTAGCCACCAACATTTAGCAGGCTATTTAATAACGCAGAAAGCAGCCAACCTATGAAGCCACCGACCAACAAGCCGGGTACTTGATTCTTTAGCTTACTTTTTTCTTTTAGCTCTTCGCTCAAATAATCAACTTTTTCGGACTGCTTAGTAATTTGCTCTGAGAGCATATTTATTAACGAAGAATCGACTCCTAATCCTAATTTCTCGATAAGCTGTCGTTCAGGAATAATTTTCGGCTTTCCGCTTTTCATCACGTAAGGACTACCACCGGCAAATGCCAGAGAGTCACTCTTTTCAATTTCAAGCAAATAAATGTTCTGAAATCTGGCTTGATGAAAACTACATTTCATCTCTACGCCCTCAAGAAGCTGTTGGCACTTTTCAATCAATTCACTAGCCACATTTTGAAAGCCAGAGCCGTAGCCGTTCTCCGAATATGCCCCTAGTAATATATAGCCGCCATGATCATTTGCTAAGGCCGACACGTATTTAGCAAGCTCTAAAGGACTGACAGACGCGGGTAATATTAGTTTGTCTTCATCATTACAGGTCTCCAAGAACCTTAAAGCCCAATCTTGGATTGACGTATCTACAGTTTTTAGCATTCAAAATCCCAATATAAGGGCCCAATGATCTGATTGTATTGAAGACCTATTCGCGATTCGTATAACGTTTTATGCATTTACAACGCCCTGGATAAACAAGCACGCGCCTATTGCGTAAGCTATAATTTGCAGCCAAAAGCAGCCCCACGTAACCGGACCACAACATTTGGCCATGAGAGTATTAAAGCAACCTCCATCCTTGATCTTCCTCGCGGTGTATCGGTAGTCAAGGAGCCGCGATACGGTAGCAACACAACCAAGCCCTGCCGAAACTGACCATACAATAATCACACAATTCAGAGGCAATGCCTGATGAGTAACTTCTCCCAGTTTTAGATTGATAGCATAGGCTAGTGATGCAACTGCGAACCCAAGGAACAAGTTGATCGAAAATGACAATTGGGTGATGCGGTAGTTTTGCCACCGTACGTACCGCTCTTTCTGATCTTGGTCCATGGGCTCCCTATGCATAACAGCGTATTAGACGGCGCGTTCTATGATTGAATGAACGTGCTGGTACTTTTTCCGGCAAATTCAGCCTATCAAATGTTCCCAAGTCTATGATCCTTTGGGCTATTAATTTTCATTAGGTCATATAGTCAAAATTCGCGCGCCTACTGCATTTCCCGGAATGTCTGCTCAGGGCCAAAAGCAGCCATGTAATAATGCCTCATGACAACATCAGACATAACACGCCATCACGCCTTGACCACTTCATCCTCCAAATTCACTTAGCTTCAAACTTATCAGACATTGTTTGCCACCGTCACTAGCCATTAGTCCCCTTTGCTCGGTTTTTTTCACCTTCGCGCCTCTAAAACAAACGCGGTAAGCTTGGCGGCAACGACGCTGTTGAGTACATGCTTGATATGACTACCCACTGGATACTCGGCCCTGGTGCCATTGGTCGCCTGCTGGCCCATTCGCTTTCACCAATAGCGGCCACCACGCTAGTTGGTCGCCGTGCGCTGCCTGCGCGGCAGATGCTGACCACGCCGGAGGGTGAACAGCGCGTGCTGCCGTTAAACTCGTTAACGATAGCTCAACTGGCATCAAACACGCCTAAACCGCCCGCCTTTCTACATATCACTACCAAAGCCATGGTGGCTGAGTCGGCGCTGGCTGGCATTACTGACTGTATTTCCCCTTCTACTCCGCTAGTGCTGTGGCAAAACGGTTTTTTAGCGCAACCGCGTATTACCCAGGCGTGGCCAGGGCCGGTGTTGTGCGCGACAACAACCGAAGGGGCTTATCTAACCGGTGATGATGGCGTGGTGCATGCGGGGCGTGGGCATACCTTTGTGGGTGATTTGCATAACCAGCACGGTGCGCTGGCGGAAGAACTGGCGCATACATTAACCCAGGCAGGGCTTGCCGCCACCAAGGTGGATGATATTCGCCAACGCTTGTGGCAGAAGCTGGCGGTGAACGCGGCGATTAATCCGCTGGTGGCGTTGAACGGTGTGCGTAACGGGGAGTTGCGGGGTGAAGCTTATGCGGGCCGTATGGTGGCGGTGGTAAAGGAAGTCGCGGCGATTATGTTAGCCGAGGGCATTGCGCCGCCCAATGATGGCAACGGTGAAGATGCGTGGTTGGCGCTGGTGTGGCAGGTAGTGGAGAACACCGCGAACAATAAGGCTTCGATGTTGCAGGATGTAGAGGCCAAACGCCCCACCGAGCGTGGGGCGATATTGGGGCCGTTGGTTGGGAGTGCCCAGCGCCATGGGTTAGCGTGCGAGGTGTTGAAGGGGTTGGATGATGAGATGGCGGAGCTAGAGGCTAGTTTTTAGGCAGCTTCGCTGCCTATTCGCGCGCTGAAGCGCCCTCCCACAATAGTGATAAATCACTGTGGAATATTCAGGTGCTAACCCAGTCGAACGGTTACCAGTTATTTATAAATGATATCCGTTTGTCTGGATTGGGTTTCGCATGATGCCAAGGCCAGCGTCGCTGCCTATTCGGGTGCTGAAGTGCCCTCCCAAAATGCATGAGTGAGATCAGTGCATCTTGCCTGGGGCAGCTTCGCTGCTTATTCGCGCGCTGAAGCGCCCTCCCACGATGCATGAGTGAGATCAGTGCATCTTGCCTGGGGCAGCTTCGCTGCGTATTCGCGCGCTGAAGCGCCCTCCCACAAAATGCATGAGTGAGATCAGTGCATCTTTCACGTTACAGGAATCACGACCACTTTTTGGTAGGCGGGGCGTTCAGCGATTTGTTGGTACCAGCGCTCTAGATTGGGGCGCGGCTGCCAGGTTAGGCCGATATGCCATAAGTTGTAGATAAAGGGTACAACGGCAATATCGCCCAGGCCAAACTCATTGCCCGAGAAAAAAGCTTGCTTGGCCAGCACGTTATCCATCAATTCAAACAGCTCTTCACACGCCTGCATACCCGCTTCAATGGCAGCATTATCGCGTTTTTCAGGTGGGGTTCTGACATAGCCCATCAGGATCGTGCGGTGCCTGGGCGACAGGGTGCTGTTCGACCAATCCATCCACTTTTCAGCCTGTGCCCGTTCGGCGGGGGCTTCGATCCATAGTTTGCTTTGCCCGTACTGCGCGGCAAGGTAGCGAATAATCGTATTGGATTCCCACAGCACGCTGTTGGTAGCGTCATCTTTGAGTAGCGGCACTAGCCCGGTGGGGTTCATGGCCAGGTATTCCGGCGTATTGTTAACCCCGTGCTCAAGCCCCGCCTGGATCTGCTCAAAAGGTAGTTCCAGCTCTTCTAGCACCCAGCGCACTTTTTTGACGTTGGTGGAGTTGTTGCGGCCCCAAAGCGTGATCATGGTAGTCCTTGTATATGAGCAGTTTCTTTAAGTTTGCCCGCCCTTGAGGTCGGAGACAAGCTGTGGCTTTGGTGGGATAGCTGGGGCGGCTTCGCCGCCCTCTCGCGGGTGCCTCGTTTCTCGCTGCGCTCGCTACTCGTTACCACGCGCTACAAAACCTATTCACCACTCACCATTTACCATTCACACCTCACACCTCACACCTCACACCTCACACCTCACTCTTTATCCTGATAGAACTGCATCAGGCTTGAGAAGTCGAGTTTACCGTTGCCTTTGGCTTTATGCAGGGTGAACAGTGAGCGGGCGGCGGAGCCCATGGGGACTGCGGAGGCGCTTTGCTGGCTGACATCCATGGCAAGGCCTAAGTCTTTGATCATCAGGTCGACCTGGAAGCCACCCTGGTAGTTTTTGGAGGCCGGTGCGTTTTCCATGACACCTGGGTAGGGGTTGTAAACATTGAGCGCCCAGTTACCGCCGGAGCTCTGCTTCATGATCTCTGAAAGCACCGCGGGATCCAGGCCGTTTTTGACGCCCATATTGATCGCTTCGCAGGTGCCCGCCATCAGGATAGAGAGCAGCATATTGTTGCAGGCTTTGGCCACCTGCCCTGCGCCGTGATCTCCGGCGTGGAAGATATTTTTGCCCATGGCTTCCAGCACCGGCTTGGCCAGCCTGAACTCGACCTCGCTGCCGCCCACAATAAAGGTCAAGGTGCCCGCTTGCGCGCCGCCCACGCCACCGGAAACCGGCGCATCGATAAAGCCGATACCCAGCTTCTCACCCTCTTCAGCAACGCCTCGGGCGGTGGCACCGTCAATGGTAGAGCAGTCGATGACCAGCGCTCCACGTTTGATCACTTCAAACAGCGGCGCATCGTCTTCAATATATAGCCCGCGTACATGCTTTCCGGCGGGCAGCATTGAAATAATAAAATCGGCGTCGGTGGCAGCTTCCTGGGCCGAGAAAGCCACTTCACAACCATTCGCTTTGGCGGTCTCTTGCGCCTCTTGAGAAAGATCAAAGGCGCGCACGTCAAAGCCAGCTTTTACTAGGTTGGCAGCCATGGGGCCGCCCATATTGCCCAGGCCGATAAATGCGATGGTGTTCATTTTATTATCCTTATTAGCCGGTAATGGGAAGATTATATTAGCGTAGATCCGCCAGCGGATTTTGCGACCATGCGGAAGATAGCAGCTCGTTGATAAAGCTCTCCTCTACCGAGGCCACATCGGGATACGTCCAATTCGGTTGCCCGTCTTTATCGACCAGCAGTGCGCGAACGCCCTCGGGGAACTCACGGTGTCGGCAGCACTGCACCGAGAGCGACATTTCGGATTGGAACACCTCTGCCAGCGACATATGTTTAGCCCGCTTTAGCTGCTCATCAATCAATTTCACTGACACCGGGCTACCGTGGGCCAGCGTTTTCTGTGCCTTACCAAACCACTGATTATCGCTTTTTACCGCCGTAATAGCGGCGACAATTTGCTCCACGCTGTCGTGATCCATCAACTCGCGAATCAGCGGCGAGTGCTGGTAAACGGGCGCTTCCAACTCGGCAAATACAGGCTGCGATGTTTGCTCAAGCTCACGCATGATGCGGTTAACCACCCCGTTAGCATCGGTATTCTCACCGGCTCCCCACTGTGCGTCGGTCAGTTGCTGCAGCATGGCATCACGGTGGTGGCTGGCGATACAGCGGTCAGCCAAACCTAGATGAACGGCATCTGGCGCATTGATCTGGCAGCCGGTCATGGCTAGAAAGCGCCCTGCGCCGTTGGGAAGCCGGTTTAAAAACCAGCTGGCGCCAACATCCGGGTAGAGGCCGATGGTGACTTCCGGCATAGCCAAACGCGAGGTCTCGGTCACGACACGGTGGCTACTGGCGCTTAACAGCCCCATGCCGCCGCCCATCACAATGCCATTGCCCCAGCAAATCACCGGTTTGGGGTAGGTATGGAGTAGAAAATCGAGTCGATACTCGGTCTCGAAAAAGCGCTCGGGGAAGCTGGGGTCGCCCTCGCCGGTAATCGTTTTATACAAATTCACAACGTCGCCACCGGCGCAAAAGGCTTTTTCGCCTGCGCTATCCAGCAGCACCGCTACCACCCGCTCGTCGGTGGCCCAGTCGCGAAGGCGCGGCAGCATCTCTTCACACATCTCAAGCGTTAAAGCGTTCAGCGAACGCTCGGCATTGAGCTTAACCTCAGCAATTACGTGGCCGTCTTGGGTGGCGTGTTCAGTAAACAGTACGCTGCTCATTGGCATTCCTTATCCGTCGCTATCGTATCCACCGTAATCTTATTCATCGTCATTTACAGCTCGGTGGCGCCGTCTGCCAGCACCCGACGGGAGATGATCAGCCGCATGATTTCGTTGGTACCTTCAAGAATCCGGTGTACCCGGGTATCACGCACGTAGCGCTCCATGGGGTACTCCTTGATATAGCCATTGCCGCCGTAAAGCTGAAGCGCTTCGTCGCACACTTTGAAGCCCACATCGGTAGCAAAGCGTTTAGCCATGGCACAGTAGGTCGGTGCGTCGGCGTGGCCAGCGTCCAGCTTGGTAGCGGCCATGCGCACCAGCTGCCGTGCAGCGACCAGCTCAGTGACCATATCGGCTAAGCGGAACTGCAGCGCCTGGAACTCGGCTAAGCGCTTACCGAACTGTTTGCGCTCCAGCATATACTCCCGCGCTTTGTTGATCGCCTGCTGGGCGGTGCCGATTGAGCAGGTAGCAATATTGATACGCCCGCCGTCGAGGCCCTTCATGGCGATTTTAAAACCGTCGCCTTCATTGCCGAGCAGATGATTGGCGGGTACCCGCACCTCTTCAAAGGTAATCATGCGGGTGGGCTGGCTGTTCCAGCCCATTTTCTCTTCCTTGCGCCCATAGCTAATGCCGTCACTCTTGGCATCAACCGCAAACGCCGAAACGCCGCTGGCGCCCTCACCGCCGGTGCGCGCCATCACCACGAGAAAATCGGTGCTTCCGGCGCCGGAAATAAACATCTTGCTGCCGGTCAACACGTAATGGTCGCCGTCGCGCTTGGCAGTGGTTTTCAGCGAGGCGGCGTCGGAGCCTGAGTTAGGCTCGGTTAAACAGTAAGAACCCAACAGCTCGCCTGTGGCCAGCCTTGCGCCCCACTGCTCTACCGCTTCCGGCGTACCGAAATCTGCCAGCATCCAGGTGACCATATTGTGAATGGTTAGGTAGGCCGTGGTAGAGGTGCAGCCCATGGAGAGCTGTTCGAAAATGATGCTGGCATCCAAACGCGAGAGGCCTAGCCCACCCACGCTTTCCGGTGCATAAAGAGAGCAGAAGCCCAGCTCGCCGGCTTTACGAATCACATCGACGGGGAAGAAGGAGGTTTGATCCCACTCGGCGGCATGGGGCTCTAGCTCGTTTTGGGCAAACGCCCGGGCCATATCGGCAAAGGCGACCTGGTCTTCATTGAGTTCAAAATTCATGGCGTATCTCCGCGAATGCGCGTGCGCACTGCTGTTGTCGTTATAATTGACGTTAACGTTAACTTATCCATTTACCCGGCTACAAGCAACCTGCCAACGCTTGCGACCTTAGGCGTATGCCTTTAATAAAAAATCAAAAAAAGGGCGCCAAACGGCGCCCAACATCGGACAGAGAGGGAGGGTGCTACTTAAAGTTTTTGCGATACATCTTGTCCAGCTCACCGATTATTCCGCTACGGAAACTGAGTACACAGACCACAAAGATGATACCGAGAATAACGCTAACCCAATTCCCCAGCGGCGACTGCGCCAGGATATGCTGAAGGCTGACCACGATTCCCGCACCCATTAACGGCCCCAGCAAGGTGCCCACACCGCCCAGCAGGGTCATCAAAATCACCTCACCGGACATATGCCAGTGCGCATCGGTCAGCGAAGCCAGCTGGAAAACCACGGTTTTGGTCGAACCCGCCAAGCCCGCTAAACCTGCAGAGATCACGAACGCCACTAGCTTATAGGCATCGGCGTTGTAGCCCAGCGATACCGCGCGGGGCTCGTTTTCACGAATCGCTTTTAGCACCTGGCCAAACGGCGAGTGCACCGTGCGTTGAATCAGCGCGAAGCCGAAGATGAAAATCGCGAACACAAAGTAGTACATCGCCAGGTTGCTGCTCAGGCTGATAAACCCAAACAGTTCGCCACGGGGCACGCCGTGCAAGCCATCCTCACCGCCGGTAAACGGTGCCTGTACAAACATGAAGTAGACCAGCTGGGCGATCGCCAACGTCACCATGGCAAAATAGATGCCCTGACGCCTGATGGAGAGCACACCAAACACCACCCCAAGCAGCGTAGCCAGAACAGTACCGGCGATAATACCCAACTCCGGGGTTAATCCAGGGTAGCTCGCCAACAGGTAGCCGGTTACGTAGCCCCCAGTTGCCAAGAATGCCGCATGGCCGAAAGACAACAGCCCCGCATAGCCAAGCAACAGGTTGAACGCACAGGCAAACAGCGCAAAACAGAGCACTTTCATCAAGAACACGGGATAGGCCAAGAATGGCGCTACCAGCCCCACCACGATTAGCGCCAGATAGAACATATTGCGGCGAAACTTGGCCCGCTTCTGACGTTCCAGCACCGCGGATGGCGCCGCCATTGATTGAGATTCTGCCATGTTCATGCCTCCTTACCGAACAGCCCAACGGGGCGCAACATGAGCACTAGGATCATGACAAGAAAGATCACCGTATTAGAGGCTTCGGGGTAGTACACCTTGGTCAGCCCTTCGATGATGCCCATGGAAAGCCCGGTAATAATGGCACCTAGAATCGAACCCATCCCGCCGATGACCACCACCGCAAACACCACGATTAACAAACTCGACCCCATGGTCGGCGATACCGGATAGAGCGGCGCTGCCAACACGCCGGCAAACGCAGCAAGACCAACCCCAAATCCATAGGTGAGCGTGATCAGCAGCGGCACATTAACGCCAAATGCCTGCATCAGCTGCGAGTTCTCAGTACCTGCGCGAAGGTAAGCACCCAACCGCGTACGCTCGATCATAAACCAGGTAAACAGGCACATCGCCAGCGCTGCCACCAGTACCCAGGCACGGTATGTCGGTAGGAACATAAAGCCCAGGTTCAAACCGCCCTGAAGGATCTCCGGTGTAGCGTAACGTGCCCCGGAAACACCGAAGAAGTTGACCAGCGTGCCCTCAAAAATCAGCGCCAAACCAAAGGTCAGCAGCAGCCCATAGAGGTGATCCAGATGGGCGATCCTGCGCAGCAAAAAGCGCTCTAGCAGCACACCGAAAGCGCCGACCACTAACGGCACCAATATGAGCGCCAGCCAGTAATTAATGCCCAAATAGCGAAAGCCTAATAGCGCGGCGAAGGCTCCCAGCATGTATTGCGCCCCATGGGCAAAGTTGACGATCTTCAACAGGCCGAAGATGACCGCCAGGCCCAGGCTAAGCAGTGCGTAAAAGGCGCCATTCACCAGACCCAGCGTTAGCTGGCCCATGAAGACGGCCATTGGCACGCCGAATATCATCGTCATAACGCGACTCTCCTCGCCCTCAAACAGTTGGCGGCAACTTGCCGCCAACCGGTTCTACACATCACTTGCGATGGCTATCTGGCTCAAGCTCAGCCGGGAAATTAGTTTTGCACCAATTTGCACTGGCTTTCAGATAGCGGGCGGTAGGCTTCTTCGGCGGGAATGGTGCTGAGGATTTCGTAAAGATCCCACTCACCGGTGGACTCATCCGGTGTTTTCACCTGGGCCAGGTACATGTCGTGGATCATGCGGCCATCTTCACGAATGCTGCCGTTACGGGCAAAGAAGTCCTCAATAGGCATCTCGGCCATTTGTGCACGTACGGTTTCAGGGTCGTCGGTGCCAGCGGCTTCAACGGCTTTCAGGTAGTGCATGGTGCTGGAGTAGATACCCGCTTGTACCATGGTCGGCATGCGGCCTACTTCATCGAAATAGCGCTGTGCCCATTCGCGGGACTGCTCATCCATATCCCAGTACCAGCCGGTAGTTAGCAGCAGGTTCTGAGTGGCTTCCAGGCCAAGGGCGTGAACGTCATTCAAGAAAATCAACAGGCCTGCTAGCTGCTGCCCAGATTGAGTCAAGCCAAACTGGCTGGCCGTCGTGATCGCGTTAACGGTATCGGCACCGGCGTTGGCCAAGCCAATAATTTTCGCGCCGGAGCCCTGAGCCTGAAGAATGTACGAAGAGAAGTCGTTAGTCGGGAAGGGATGACGCACGCCGCCCACAATTTCACCGCCGCTCTCTTCCACTACTTTGGTGACGTCAGCTTCAAGCGCATGGCCGAAAGCGTAGTCAGCGGTTAGCATAAACCAGCTATCGCCGCCCTGCTCTACAACGGCTTTAGCGGTACCGTTAGCCAGCGGATAGGTGTCGTACACCCAGTGGATGTGATTAGGGGTACAGTGTTCGTTGGTAATGCTAGAAGCCGCCGAGCCGGACACGATACCCAGGCCATTGTTCTCTTCCAGCACTTTGGTCACTGCAATGGACACAGAAGATGCTACTAAGCCGCCCACCATATCGACGTTATCCTGGTCGATCCAACCACGCACGGTATTCGCGCCGACGTCAGCGCTGTTGCGATCATCTGCACTGGAAATAACGATGGGCGCGCCATCTACACTGCCGCCAAAATCGGCCACCGCCATCTCCATGGCAGTTAAGCCGCCGGGGCCTGCGAGGTCGCGATAAGTGCCGGACATATCGGCCAGGTACCCAATGCGGACTTCACCATCACTCATATCAGCCTGGGCGGTAGACACGGCGAGGCTTGAAGCGGCCGCGACGGCGATGCTGGCGGCCAGCGTTTTTTTCATAAAGGTCATATTCGTCTCCTGGCCCGGAGGCCTTTGTTGTTGTGTAGTCTTTGAGCTGTCGTGAAAGTGCGTACTGCAAATTTCTGATTTATATAGTTGTTTTGTGAGCAGCGAAACTGTTGGCGGAATGAACATTTAAGTGTCTAGCCGTGTGTTATACCCCTAGCATTGAGTTGAGATGTTCCCGACGCGATGGCAGCTGCGCGGCGCTGATTTCTTCGACAATCTGACCGTGATCCATCACGAAGTGGCGATCCGCAAGCGGCGCCGCAAAGCGAAAGTTTTGTTCAACAAGCACAATGGTCATACCGCGCTCTTTCAACTGAACCAGCACTTCGGCAAGCTTCTGCACTATCACCGGGGCCAACCCCTCGGTAATTTCATCGAGTAGCAGCATGCGCGCACCGGTGCGCAAGATACGCGCCATGGCTAACATCTGCTGTTCACCCCCGGAAAGCCGCGTCCCCTGGCTTCTACGCCGTTCATAAAGGTTCGGAAACATGGCGTAGATTTCGTCCAGGCTCATACCGCCGGAACGCACAGTGGGTGGAAGCAATAGGTTCTCGTGCACATCCAAGCTTGCAAAAATACCGCGCTCTTCCGGGCAGTAACCCACCCCGAGACGCGGGATATGGTGCGGCTTCATATGCAGCGTTTCATTACCGTTAATCACAATAGAGCCCGTTCTGCGCCCCACCATGTTCATGACCGATTTCAACGTGGTACTTCGCCCGGCGCCGTTACGCCCCAGCAGCGTTACCAGCTCGCCACGCTTCACATCAAAATTGACGCCGTGCAGGATGTGCGACTCGCCATAAAAGGCGTGTAGATCCTGCACGCGCAACATTTCCAGGCTTTGCGTGTTTTCAACCGGCGCTTCGGCCTCAGCGATATTCATACGGCAGCTCCCTCTTTTTCAGAACCATCCTCTTCCGCAGCATCGCTGCCCATATAGGCTTCGCGTACCAATGGATTCCGAGAGACAGCGTCGTAATCGCCCTCAGCCAAAACAGCGCCTCGCGCCAACACGGTGATGCGATCACATAGGCGGCTAACAACGCTCAGGTTGTGCTCCACCATTAATACAGTGCGCCCCTGGGAGACGCGCTTAATCAGCGCCACGATGCGGTCAACGTCTTCTGCGCCCATGCCTTGGGTAGGTTCATCAAGCAGCATCATGGTGGGGTCGAGCGCAAGCGTAGTGGCCAGTTCAAGTGCTCGTTTACGACCGTAGGGCATCTCTACCGTTAGCGTATCGGCATATTCCCGCAGACCCACTTCTTCCAGTAGTTCAAGCGCGCGCTCATTAAGGTGATCCAGGGATTTCTCAGATTTCCAGAAATGAAACGAGGTACCCAGTTTACGCTGCAGGGCCACTCGAACATTCTCCAACGCGGTCATGTGGGCGAATACCGCAGAAATCTGAAACGAACGCACCAACCCTAACTGAGCTATTTCGTTGGATTTTTTACTGGTGATTGAGTTGCCGCGATACAAAATATCGCCGCGGGTAGGCGGCAGAAATTTGGTCAGTAAGTTAAATACGGTGGTTTTACCAGCACCATTGGGGCCAATCAGTGCGTGAATATGCCCTTCCTGTACCTGGAGATTGACATCGTCCACGGCGGTGAAGCCGCGAAACTCTTTGGTCAGCCCTCGGGTTTCGAGGACAGGTCCCTGAAGGACATCGTTTGCACTCATAGAGTGGCAAGCCTCTTATTGTTGTTGTGCTAATTCTTTACAGGCATGGCAAAAGCGGCTGCTACCGCCTTACCTGAACGTAAGGTGTATGTGCAAACTAGCAACTGTCGCTATAGCAATACAATTACAACTTTGGTCTATCGACGACATTTTCCTGAATTAATAACTGCCTTCAAAACATAAATATCAACAACTTACCTGATTTCAACGCTTTTCAACTGCTAGCAACAATTGCTTTACGTTAACGTAAACTTGTTTTAGCCTCAGTGGCAGTGTTCCATAGGAGTCATATATTGGGAACAACGCCTTATTGAGAGAACGTCACCATGAGCAAAACTTACTCGATCAGTGAACTAGCCAACGAGTTTGATTTAACCACCCGTAGCATTCGCTTCTATGAAGATCAGGAACTGCTCCACCCTACGCGCCGCGGGCAAACCAGGGTTTACAGCAGCAAAGACCGTGTACGGCTGAAGCTCACCATTCGTGGCAAGCGACTGGGTTTTTCATTGGCAGAGATTCGCGAACTGTTCGAGCTTTGGGACGAAACCCGCAGCGGCAGCAAAAAGCAGCTGCATCTAATGCTTAGCAAAATAGGCGAGCGCCGTGCGGCGCTGGATCAACAAATGAAAGACATCACCATGGTTCAGCTAGAGCTTGAAAGCGCTGAAATCCGCTGCCGCCAAGCGCTCGAAGAACTACTCGAGAAAGAGCCGCAAGAAACACAAAACGAAGAAGAGCACGCGAGTTCGGCCGATAAAGCCTCAGCCCCCTCTTCCGCCACTATGCACTGACGCGTCCGCCAACTCGATTAGCCGACACAGCTACGCCAGCCCAGATGGCTAATTACAGATAGCAAACACAAATAATCAGCACAGGTGATTGACCATGTTTTCACACTACTCAGAACTCAATTTTGGCCTTGAAGACGAACTGAACATGTTACGCGAGCAGGTCAACGCCTTTGCTGCCAGCGAGATTGCCCCCCGTGCGGCCGAAATCGACCGCAACAACGAGTTCCCTAACGACCTGTGGAAGAAGTTTGGCGATATGGGGCTATTAGGGATTACCGTCTCGGAAGAGGATGGCGGCAGCGGCATGGGCTATCTTGCCCACTGCATCGCCATGGAAGAGATTTCGCGAGCCAGCGCATCGGTAGCGCTCTCTTACGGCGCCCACTCCAACTTGTGCGTTAACCAGATCAAGATCAACGCCTCCCCCGAACAGAAAGCCAAGTACCTCCCCAAACTGATCAGCGGCGACCACGTGGGCGCTTTGGCCATGTCGGAACCCGGCGCAGGCTCGGATGTTGTGTCGATGCAGCTGCGTGCCAAGCAGAATGGCGATCACTACATCCTTAACGGCAATAAAATGTGGATCACCAACGGCCCCGATGCCGATGTGCTGGTGGTGTACGCCAAAACAGATCCAGACGCCGGTTCCAAAGGCATCACCGCGTTTATTATCGAAAAAGGCATGCCCGGTTTCTCTACCGCCCAGAAGCTCGACAAGCTGGGTATGCGCGGCTCCAACACCTGCGAATTGGTATTCCAGGACTGCGCCGTACCCGCTGAGAATATACTTGGGGCTGAAGGCAAAGGCGTTCGCGTATTGATGAGCGGGCTGGATTACGAGCGCACAGTGCTTGCAGCTGGCCCGATCGGCATTATGCAGGCCGCCATGGATGTGGTGATGCCCTATATCCACGAGCGTAAACAGTTCAACCAGTCGATTGGTGAGTTCCAACTGGTGCAGGGCAAAGTGGCGGATATGTACACCACCCTGAACGCCTGCCGCGCCTATTTATACGCTGTAGCCGGTGCCTGCGACCGTGGCCAAACGTCCCGCAAAGACGCTGCCGGGGTGATTCTCTACTGCGCCGAAAAAGCCACTCAGGTCGCGCTGGATTCCATTCAGCTACTCGGCGGCAACGGCTATATCAACGAATACCCCACCGGGCGCCTGCTACGAGACGCCAAGCTGTATGAGATCGGCGCGGGCACCAGCGAGATTCGGCGGATGCTAATTGGTCGCGAACTCTTCACCGAAAGTCTTTAATTAAATTCAGCAGGGTCCTGTCATGAGCTCCATTTCCACTCAGATCAACCCGCGTAGCGATGTATTTCAGGCCAACGAAGCCTCAATGCTCGGTGAAGTGAACAAACTGCGTGAACTGACCGCTGCCGTCGCCCAGGGTGGCGGTGCCAAAGCCCGCGAGCGTCACGAAAGCCGCGGCAAGCTGTTTGTACGCGACCGCATCGATCACTTGATCGATGAAGGTTCGCCATTTCTAGAGTTTTCCGCCCTTGCGGCGCACAACATATACGATAGCGAGATCCCTGCCGCTGGTGTGGTCACCGGTATTGGCCGTGTTTCCGGCGTGGAGTGTGTGATTGTCGCTAACGATGCCACAGTTAAAGGCGGCACTTACTTCCCGCTGACCGTCAAAAAGCATATTCGCGCCCAGGAGATTGCCCGCAAGCATCGCCTGCCGTGTATCTATTTAGTCGATTCCGGCGGCGCCTTTCTACCCCGCCAGGACGAAGTCTTCCCCGACCGCGACCACTTTGGGCGCATTTTCTACAACCAGGCGACCATGTCCGCCGAAGGCATTCCGCAAATCGCCGTGGTGATGGGTTCCTGTACCGCAGGCGGCGCTTACGTGCCCGCCATGGCGGATGAGTCGATTATCGTTAAAGAGCAGGGCACGATTTTCCTGGGTGGCCCGCCCTTGGTGAAAGCCGCCACCGGTGAAAGCATTAGCGCCGAAGACCTGGGCGGTGCCGATGTTCACGCCAAGGTCAGCGGTGTCGCCGACCACTACGCCGAAAACGACGCCCATGCGCTGCAGCTGGCTCGCGCCTGTGTGTCGCGGTTGAATTGGCAAAAGCGCGGCAAGCTCGCCATGCAGGCGCCCAAACCACCCAAACTCGACCCTGCTGAGCTGTATGGCATTGTCGGCACCGACCTGAAAAAGCCCTACGACGTGCGGGAAGTGATTGGCCGTATCGTTGACGACTCCGATTTCGACGAGTTCAAACGCTACTACGGTGAAACCCTGGTCACCGGCTTTGCCCATATTCACGGTTACCCGGTGGGTATTGTGGCCAATAACGGCGTGCTGTTTTCCGAAAGCGCGGTGAAAGGCGCGCACTTTATCGAGCTCTGCGCCCAGCGCAAGGTTCCGCTGATCTTTCTGCAGAACATCACCGGCTTTATGGTCGGCTCCAAGTACGAACATGAAGGTATCGCCAAGCACGGCGCCAAACTGGTCACCGCTGTGGCCTGCGCCAAGGTGCCCAAATACACCGTTCTGATTGGCGGCAGCTTCGGCGCCGGTAACTACGGTATGTGTGGCCGCGCCTACGATCCTAACCTGCTGTTTATGTGGCCCAACGCGCGCATTTCAGTGATGGGCGGCGAACAGGCGGCGGGCGTGCTGGCCCAGGTTAAGCGCGAGCAGCACGAACGCGAAGGCCGTGAGTGGAGCAAAGCGGACGAAGAAGCCTTTAAGCAGCCTACCCGCGATCAGTACGAGCATCAGGGCCACCCCTACTACGCCAGCGCCCGCTTATGGGATGACGGCGTGATTGATCCGCTGCAAACCCGCGATGTGTTAGGGCTTTCTTTAGCTGCCGCGATGAACGCAGAAATCGAAGAGACGCGCTTCGGCGTGTTCAGGATGTAAGGGGGTCTTACCATGGCTTACTCAACGCTGACTATAGAAGAGGGTGTGGCGCGCCTGACCTTAAACCGCCCCGAGGTGCATAACGCTTTTGACGACAGCCTGATCGCTGAACTAAACGCGCACCTTGACCAGTTGCATACGTTGGCTGAAGCAGGCGATGTGCGCGCGGTAGTGCTGGGTTCAGAAGGCAAAAGCTTCTCCGCGGGTGCCGATCTGAACTGGATGAAGCGCATGGTCGATTACGACCTGGAAGATAACCTCGCCGATTCCCGCAAGCTCGCCGCGCTAATGCACGGCCTGGATACACTGCCCTGCCCTACCGTCTGCCGTGTGCAAGGCGCCGCCTTTGGCGGCGCGGTGGGTTTGGCCGCTTGCTGCGATGTAGTGATCGCCTCGGGCAAAGCCAAATTCTGCCTTTCGGAAGTCAAAATTGGCTTATCGCCCGCGGTCATCAGCCCCTACGTGCAGCGGGCCCTGGGCGAGCGCCAGATGCGGCGCTATGCGTTAACCGCCGAAGTCATGGACGCCGAAATAGCGCTCGCGCTGGGTTTAGTCCATCTGGTGGTGGAGCACGATAAGCTAGACGACGAAGTGGACGCCATGCTGGCCACTCTGTTAGCCGGCTCACCCCAAGCCCAGCGCGCCACCAAGGCGCTGATGGCCTCGGTCGCTCAAGCGCCTGACAGTGACGCCACCCGCGAACATACCTGCCAGGTAATCGCCAAACTGCGGGTAAGCCAAGAAGGGCAAGAGGGTTTATCCAGTTTCTTTGAAAAGCGCCGCCCCGTCTGGGCCGATTCTAATAACACACCCCACGCTTCGGAGCGTCGCTCATGAGCTACACATCAGTAACTGAAAACGCCGCTCGCACAACGCCTTTTGATACGCTTTTGGTGGCTAACCGGGGTGAAATCGCCTGCCGTGTAATGCGCACTGCACGCCGTATGGGCCTGAAAACCGTCGCCGTTTACTCCGATGCTGATGCCACAGCCCGCCATGTGCGTGAAGCCGATGAAGCCGTGCGCTTAGGCCCTGCCGCTGCGCGCGAAAGCTATCTGAATATTGATGCGGTCATCGACGCCGCCAAGCGCACCGGCACCGGCGCGATTCACCCCGGCTACGGCTTTCTATCCGAAAATGGCAGCTTCGTTAAGACCCTTGAAGAAGCGGGCATTACCTTTGTCGGCCCGCCGGCCTCGGCAATTGCCGCCATGGGCGATAAATCTGCTGCTAAAGCCCGCATGGCCAATGCGGGCGTGCCGCTGGTGCCGGGCTATCATGGCGATGAGCAGAACGACGCCTTGCTGCGCAGCGAAGCCGACAAAATTGGCTACCCGGTGATGCTCAAAGCCAGCGCCGGTGGCGGTGGTAAAGGCATGCGCGTGGTGGAATCTGGCGATGGTTTTCAAGCCGCATTAGATGGCTGCCGCCGTGAGTCAAAAGCCGCCTTCGGCGATGACCGCATGCTAATCGAGAAGTATCTGGTGCAACCGCGCCATGTGGAAGTGCAGGTATTCTGCGACCGCCACGGCAACGGCGTTTATCTGTTCGAACGGGACTGCAGCGTTCAGCGTCGCCATCAAAAAGTCATCGAAGAGGCCCCCGCCCCCGGCATGACGGCGGAGCTGCGCAGCGCCATGGGCGATGCCGCCGTCCGCGCCGCCCAGGAGATCGGCTACGTGGGTGCGGGAACTGTCGAGTTTCTTTTAGACATTGACGGTTCGTTCTACTTTATGGAGATGAACACTCGCCTCCAGGTCGAACATCCCGTCACTGAGATGATCACCGGCCAGGATTTGGTCGAGTGGCAGTTGCGCGTCGCCATGGGCGAACCACTGCCCTGCTCTCAAGATGAGCTGACGATTACCGGCCATAGCTTTGAAGCGCGCATCTACGCCGAAGACCCGGATCAGGATTTCCTACCCGCCACTGGCCTGCTCACCCGCTTTGCGCTGGATTTAGCAGGCGCGGGCTTGAGCGCTGATCAGGTGCGTCTGGACAGCGGCGTGGAGAGTGGCGATGCGGTGTCGATGCACTACGACCCCATGCTCGCCAAGCTAATCGTGCACGGTGCTGACCGCGATGCGGCACTAGCCACCCTTAACCGCGCCTTGGCGGCGCTGGACGTACAGGGCGTGGTGACCAACCGCGCCTTCTTAATGCGCCTAGCCACTCACGCAGGCTTTAAGAACGTGGAGCTGGACACCCGCTTTATTGAGCGTAATGAAGCGACGCTGTTTGCACCGCGCACCTACAGCATGGAGGCCTACGCCAGCGCCGCGCTGATTGGCCTGAATCAACTCGCCCAGGAGTGCGAAAGCGACTCCCCCTGGGATCGCCACGACGGCTTCCGCCTGAATGCCCCCCACACTATTCGCATTGCGCTGTGTGACCCGGCAGATGTAAAAGCCGCTGATAGTGACGAGGCGGTGGTGATCGTAGAAGGTAAACGCAACGCTGGCGAGGCGCTGTGGAACCTGACTATCGGCAATGACACCCTCACCGCAAGCCTACAGCCGCTCACCGGTGATGCGGTAGCGGTCACGCTAAACGGCCATCGCCGCCGCCTTCAGGCGCGTCGCGATGGTCATGTGGTGGTAATGGCCGACCCCAGCGGTGAAACCCGCCTGTTCTGGCGGCGTATCGATGCCATAGATCATGGTCACCACGAAGCGGAATCCACGCTAACAGCGCCTATGAATGGCACCGTAGTGGCGCTACTCGTGGAGCCCGGCGTGGCGGTTGAGAAAGGCATGCCGCTAATGGTGATGGAAGCGATGAAAATGGAGCACACCATGACCGCCCCCGCCGATGGCAGCGTGGCAACCTTCCACTTCCAGGCAGGTGACACGGTCAGCCAGGGCGCCGTTTTACTCGACTTTGCGGCCAACGAATAGGAGTTCACGCTTATGCCACTGCCGACCTCTGTAAAGCTGTTTGAGATGGCCCCCCGGGACGGCCTGCAAAACGAACCGGGGGCCATCGTGCCTACCGCGACTAAAATTGCCCTAGTCGAGCGGCTTGCCAACGCGGGTATCGCGCACATTGAAGCGGCCAGTTTTGTGTCGCCCAAGTGGGTGCCGCAAATGGGTGATGCCGTTGAGGTGATGGCGGGCATTCAGCGCCAACCCGGCGTGGTCTACTCCGCGCTGACACCCAACCTGAAAGGACTGGAAAACTCCCTAACGGTTGGCATTGAGGAGGTGGCGGTCTTTGGTGCAGCGTCTGAAGCCTTTTCGCAGAAGAACATTAACTGCTCCATTGCTGAGTCTCTGACCCGCTTCGAGCCGGTACTGAATCGTGCCCGGGATGCGGGCGTGCGCGTGCGCGGCTACGTCTCCTGCGTATTGGGCTGCCCCTACGAAGGCGAGATTGACCCCAGCAAAGTCGCCGAGGTGGCCAAGGCGCTTTATGAAATGGGCTGCTACGAGGTGTCGCTCGGCGACACCATCGGCGTCGGCACACCCCTGGCCGCCAAACGCATGATTGAAGCCGTTCAGCGGCAGGTGCCGATAGAGTTCCTGGCTGCCCACTTCCATGACACCTACGGCATGGCGCTGGCCAACCTCTACGCGGTAATGGAGGAAGGCGTCAGTGTGATTGATGCGGCGACGGCAGGCCTGGGTGGCTGCCCCTATGCCAAAGGCGCCTCCGGCAATGTGGCCACCGAAGATGTCCTCTACCTGCTTGAAGGGCTAGGCATTGAAACGGGCATCGACCTGCAAGCCGTAATCGATACCGGCTACTGGATCACCCATGAACTAGGCCGTAAGCCCAGCTCCAAGGTGGCCCTGGCAAAAGGCGCTAGCCGTTAAATGAGACGTTAATAATAAAAATTAAAAGTAGCGAATTATCCTCTGCCTTCCCGCTCGGACAAGAAAAAATATCGGAGAGATACACCATGGCATCACCTACCCTTACCCAACCCAGCTACTCCAGCAGCATGGCAGACAAGCCGCTTCTAGGTATGACGATTGGCGATAAATTTGATCAAATCGCGACGCAATATGCTGAAAATGACGCGCTGATCGTACTGCATCAGAACATTCACTGGAGCTATCGCCAGCTCCAGGAAGAGGTCAACCGCTGTGCCCGTGCGCTGCTCTCCATCGGCGTCAATAAAGGCGACCGTGTGGCCATTTGGGCACCCAACTGCAGCGAATGGACATTGACTCAGTTCGCCACTGCCAAAATCGGTGCCATTCTGGTCAACATTAACCCCTCTTACCGCACCCATGAGTTGGAGTACGCGCTGAACCAATCCGGCACGCGTTTTCTGGTCACCGCCAACAGCTTCAAAAGCTCCGACTACAGCGCCATGCTGTTTGAGCTGGCCCCGGAACTCAACACCTGCGCTGAAGGCCAGCTAAAGTCGACTAAACTGCCCGACCTTGAGTGTATTATCAATTTAAGCAGCGAAAAGCTCAGCGGCATGTGGCGCTGGTCTGACCTAATGCAAGAAGCCAGCAAGGTTAGCCAAACCGACGTTGACGACCTACAGGCCACGCTGCAGTTCGACGACGCCATCAATATCCAGTACACCTCCGGCACCACCGGCTTTCCCAAAGGAGCCACACTCTCCCACCATAATATTCTCAACAACGGCTTTTTTGTGGCGGAAAGCATGGGGTTTACCAGCGAAGACCGCCTAGTGATTCCGGTGCCGCTCTACCACTGCTTTGGCATGGTGATGGGCAACCTGGGCTGCATGACCCACGGCGCCACTATGATCTATCCGGATGAGGGCTTTGATCCCGGCAAAGTGTTAAAGGCAGTACACGAGCAGAAAGCCACCGCGCTTTACGGCGTGCCGACCATGTTTATCGCCGAGTTGGATCACCCTGATTTTCCTGGCACCGACCTCTCTTCCCTGCGCACCGGCATAATGGCGGGCTCGATCTGCCCCGCTGAAATCATGAAGCAGGTCATCAATAAGATGAATATGAAGGGCGTGCAGATCGCCTACGGTATGACCGAAACCAGCCCGGTATCCACTCAAACGGGTGCCAACGACAGCATTGAAAAACGCGTATCCACCGTAGGCCGAACCCAGCCTCACTTAGAGAACAAAATTGTCGACCCAGGCAACGGCGGCATTCTGCCCCGGGGAGAAATAGGAGAGCTGTGTACCCGCGGCTACAGCGTGATGCTGAAGTACTGGAACAACGACAAAGCCACCGCTGAAGCCATCGATGAAGCGGGCTGGATGCACACAGGCGACCTGGCCACCATGGATGAGGAGGGCTACATCCAGATCGTGGGCCGTATTAAAGATATGGTGATTCGCGGCGGTGAGAACGTCTATCCCAAAGAGATCGAAGAGTTCTTATACGCCCACCCGGCGATCTCCGAAGTTCAGGTCACCGGCGTGCCGGATAAGAAGTATGGTGAAGAGCTGATCGCCTGGGTGAAACTCAACAGCACCGCGGGTGAGGTGACCGGCGAAGAGCTGCGCGAGTACTGCAAAGGCAAGATCACCCACTTTAAAATTCCGCGCTACTTCAAGTTCGTGGATGAGTTCCCGATGACCGTCACCGGCAAGATTCAGAAATTCAAGATGCGCGAAATTTCTATCCAAGAGCTCGGTTTGGATCAAGAGTCATAACACGCAATGACCAACGCCAACCGTTTAGCAGGTCACTATCAGCGCGCCCTGCGCGCTGATGAAGTACTGGCGCAGATTGATGCCCACTTCCCCGCTGGCCCCACGCTGCATCAACTGGCTCCTTTGGATCAGCTGCATATTGGCGGCGTGGCGGCATCAGCCCGTTTACTTGAACGACTAGACCCTACAACGCATTTAAACGTACTGGATGTCGGCGCGGGGCTGGGCGGCTTGATGCGTCAGGGCGCGGCGTTGGGCTTTCGAATGACCGGGCTGGATATTACCCATGGCTTCAGCGTGCTAAACAGAGCGCTTTGCTCGCGAGTTAACCAACCTGACGCACCACCACTTGCCTGGGTAACCGGTGATGCGGCCGCACTGCCGTTTGCCGATAACAGCTTTGATGCCGTACTGTTTCAACATAGTCTGCTAAATATGCCCGATGCTACCAGGGTTATCGCACAGAGCCGCCGAGTTCTGCGCCCTGGTGGGCAGCTAGTCATGCATGAGGTGGTCAGTGGCCCCAACGTGGCGCACCTTCGCTACCCTGTTCCGTGGGCAGCCAATTCCGAGCACTCCCATTTACTTAACCTGTCTGAGCTGACTCGGCTGCTTGAAACCGGCGGCTTTCAACTTGAACACGTGGACGACTGGAGTGAAATGGCCTTGGCGTGGCGCCAGCGCCAGCGGCAAAAAGAGCAGACACCCCGGCAAGCGGTGCTGTCCCCCCAGTGGGTATTTGGTGAGCGCTTTATCACTATGGGTAAAAATTTAGTCGATAACCTAGCCCAGGGTGCAATTAAAGTGGTGGAAATCCAAGCCAGTTGCTAATCTGAATAGAATTGCTTTTTCCTCTCTACCCATGGCTATACGACAACACTTGGGTATGTACCGATAGGTGTAAGAGAAATGCCAATCAAACGCTTGGCAAGCACCCTGCTCTGCTGCTCCGTTCCCTGGTTTAGCAGCTACGCCGACGACACTCCGCCGGTGATGGCCTATACCGCCCCTAATAGCGAACTCATGCAGCTGGATAACGGCGTTATCTTAGAAGGCAGTGACCTTCAAAGCCTTGATAACTATACCAGCGGTTTTCGGGTCACCGCAGGCTACAGCCCCTGGCGCCTCCCCCAAATCGATATTGGCGCTGAAATTGCCTACCGGGAAAGCGAAGAGATCTCCACTTCCTCCGGTGTTAACCCGCTCATCATGGATACACTCAGTTTGGGTGGCGCCATTGTTGCCGGAGTTCGCATGGGCGCCTTTAGCGTCTATGCGAAGTCCGGCATCACAGAATGGCGTGGTGAAAGCGACCTGGAAGGCGCCGATGAAAGCGGTACTGCATTGCTGCAAGGTTTCGGCGCCACGGTGACGATCAACCGACTCGTCAGTCGCCTAGAGTATGAACGCATCGACGCTCCAACCCTCAGCCACCTCAATATGCTAAGTGCCTCATTGCATCTTCCGTTCTAACGCCCAACCTAAATTAATTTAAATTCGCTTTTCTCTGATTACCCATCGATTTGTAAGATATGGCTTAAAATTTTGTAAGCCATTTCTTACAAGCGTGTAAGCCATTAACGCTTCGTGCCCTCAAGGGGTTGCGCTTCAACTCTGCCTCGCTATTCTGACCGCTTCTCATTAGCAGTTAATGATCCAAGGAGCGGAGCGATGGCGGACAAAACGGGCCTGCAATTTACCCTGACCCTACCCGGGGCCGATGACACCGCCGTGGTGCGCTTTACCCATCGTGAGGCGCTGTCTGAGCCGTTTTCGCTCTCGGTTGAGTTTGCCAGCCGCACCCACGACCTGTCGCCCAGCGACTGTTTGGATCAAGAGGCCACGCTGACCATCTGGCAGGACGGCGAGCCGCTACGTCGTGTCCATGGCGTGATTTCAGAGCTACACCGCGGCGACCGGGGACACCGGCGCAGCTTCTACCGTGTCGAGATTCGTCCCGCGCTGTGGCGGTTATCGCTGCGCCATAATTCGCGTATCTTTCAGGATACGTCCCCCTATGACGCCATCACCACCCTCGCTAATGAGCGTAGCCTCACCGATATCGGCTTTGCCACCACCCGCACGCCCCTTGATCGGGAGTTTCTGGTTCAGTACCGCGAGACCGATCTGGCCTTTATCGAGCGTTTAGCCGCCGAAGAGGGCTGCTTCTATTTTCATGAATTTGAAAATGCCGAAGGTGGTAAACACCAGCTGGTGTTTGCCGATGCCACGGTGGTGCTGCCCAGCGTGGGCGAGCGCACCTACCACAGTCGCGCCGGAGGTACACCGCCCCGACGCCACCTGCGTAAATTGCGACAGGCCAACCGCGTGCGCCCCGCCTCGGCGATGCTCAAGGACTACACCTTTAAAAACCCGCCCTACGCGCAGATCCACGAGCACCTCGCTCCCAACTTGGGCGAACACGCCCAGCGGGAGGATTACGAACACTTTGACTACCCCGGCCGCTACAAGAAGGACGCCTCCGGCAAGCCCTTTACCCGCCACCGCTTAGAGTCCTTGCGCGCCGACGCCACCACCGCCGAAGCGGAGAGTGACCTGCCTGAGCTCGCCCCCGGCGTCTGCTTTACCCTCACCGACCACGATATCGATAGCCTTAACCAAGCATGGCAGGTGGTCTCAGTGATCCACCACGGCGAGCAGCCCCAGGCCCTGGAAGAGGACGGTATGGCCCGGGGAAATAACGGGAGCAGTGCCCAGTCAGGCGAGCTGATGACCCGCTACCACAATGACGTGGTGATCATGCCGAAGGATCAGACCTTCCGCCCGGTGCCTAATCCTAAACCTCGCGTTGACGGCCCCCAGGTGGCCTTTGTGGTCGGCCCCGAAGGCGAAGAGATCTACTGCGACGAACACGGCCGGGTCAAGGTACAGTTCCCCTGGGATCGTTATGCTGATCCTGATGAGACCGCCAGCTGTTGGATACGGGTCGCCCAGGGTTGGGCAGGCGGCGGCTACGGCAGCATGGCGATCCCGCGGATCGGCCATGAGGTCATTGTCTCGTTTTTAGAGGGCGACCCCGATCAGCCGCTGGTCACCGGGCGCACCTATCACGCAGTGAATACCCCGCCCTACCCGCTGCCGGAGCACAAGACCCGAACGGTGATCCGCACCCAAAGCCACAAATCGGAAGGCTTTAACGAACTGCGCTTCGAGGATGCCACCGGCGAAGAGCAGATCTGGCTCCACGCCCAGAAAGACCTGGAGCTGCTGACCCTTAACGACCGCACCGAGGAGATCCGCCGGGACCGCCACCTCAAGCTGCACCGCAACCGCTTGAGCGAAATCCATAACGACGATCACCTGACGGTACACGGCAAACGCTACACCCAGATCAAGGGCGATGACCACCTTCAGGTCGATCAGACCCGCCATGAGGTCTACGGTGAAGCCCAACTGGTCGAGACCGGCCGTGAGCTGCACCACAAAGCGGGCAGCCAGATCGTGTTGGAAGCGGGTAGCGAGATCACCCTTAAAGCCGGGGGCAGCTTTATCAAGCTCGACCCCGGCGGGGTGACCATTGTCGGCCCCCAGGTCAAGATCAACTCCGGCGGTCGCCCCGGGCGCGGCCAGGGCCACGCCATTGTGCTGCCCCGCTTACCCTTTGAGGCCGAGCCTGAGGAGAGCGAGGACGTTACCCTCGAACCGCACCAGACCCCACTGCTCAGCAGCGACATCACCGCCGCGACCCCGTTAGCGTTAGACGATATCGACATCACCGATGGCCTGGCCGACGACTGCAGTGCCTGCCAACCGGCGGTGGGTAGCCCGGTGAACCCGCTGCTGGGCGCCAAGCTGCTGCCCGCCGAGACCGATTTTGCACTCCCCGCGCCACGGCCGTTTGTGTTTAGCCGTGGTTACCTCTCCAGCAACGCACAAATAGGCGCCCTGGGTCAGGGCTGGTCGCTACCCGGCGAGTCGCTGGCCATTACCCTCAATGACAACGCCTGTATTGTTCACGATGCCCAGGGCCGAGCAATTACCTTTGGCGCACTGGCCCCCGGTCAGGCGCGCTTCTCGCCCACCGAGCAGCTGTGGATCCGTCGTGGGGGCGCCTCGGCTAATGAAGAGAGCAACGCGCCCCGCTGGCAAGCGTTAGACGAGACGCTGCGAAGTGATCCTGAGCGTATCGTGTTAAGCGATGCCAGCGGGCTTTACTATGTGTTTGCTAACCCAGGCGATAGTTCTTCAGACAATAGCGCCCGCTGGCCCTTAATCGAAGAGCGTGACCGCAACGGCTACACCACCCAGTACCGCTGGGAGGGTGATCTGTTGGTGCAGGTGATCGACAGCGCCCAGCGCCACTACCAGCTGGTTTACGATGGCCTGTTACCCGCCATGCAGGACGATAACGGGCAACGTTTAACCGGCGTTAAGCTGGTGCAAGCCCACGACGGCGAAGCAGCGGACGAGTGGCTGGTGCGCTACTCCTATAGTCCCGCCGGTGACCTGATTGCGGTGCGCCACCGCCACGGCGAGGTGGTGCGTGAGTTCGAGTGGCAGGATCACATGCTCACCGCCCACCGGGTACCCGGGGGCATGGAAGCCCACTACACCTGGGATCGCCACGCCCCGGATGGCCGGGTGGTGGGCCAGCAGGAAGCCGGCGGTTTAGCGCGGACGTACAGCTACCAAGTGGATCACACCCTGGTCACCGACAGCCTGGGCCGGGAGGAGCGCTACCACTTTGTGGGCAGTGGCCCCGGCCGCCGCTGGACGGCCCACACCCGCGCCGACGGCTCGCGCATCGAGTTCCGCTATGACCGTGCGGGTCTCAAGGTAGCCACCGTGGATCCGTTGGGCCGCGAGACGCTGATCGAGCGCGATGACCACGGTCAGGTGATTGCCCAGGTAGCACCGGACGGCACCCGCTGGGTCATTGAGAGGGACGACCTGGGCCAGCCGGTGAGTATTGAAGGGCCTGAGGATCAAACGTGGCAAATAACGCGCAACGAACGGGGGCTTCCAGTGGAAGTCACTGGGCCGGAGGGCACCACCGCCTTCGCCTATGACCAAGCCGACCTGCCCGACCGCCCCACGACCATTACCGATGCGGTTGGGGCGTCCCACCAGCGGGAGTGGAACGCCCTGGGTCAGGTCACTGCCCAGATCGACTGCTCCCAGCAGCGTACCGAGTACGCCTACGACCGAAACGGCTACTTGGCCAGCGTCACCAACGCCCTGGGGGAAACCACCCGCACCCAGCACGACAAGATGGGTCGGCGACTCGCCACCCAGCTCCCTGACGGGCTCTACTGGCACCACCATGTGGATGCGCTTGGGCGCCTAGTGGAGCTGGAAGGCCCCCAAGGTTTTCGTCAGCAGTTCTTCTTTGATGACCACGGCCGCCCGGTGCAGCGCATCGAGGCCGACGGCAGCCAGCAGTTTACCGCTTACGATGACATTGGCCGCTTGAGCGAACTAACCCTGGGCAACGGCGCGGTCTACCGCTTTGCTTATGACGAGATGGATCGCTTAGCCAGCGAGACCGGCCCCGATGGCCGGGAACAGCAGTACCGCTACGATGACGCAGGGCGCTTGATCGAGCGCATTGAGGCCAACCGCACAGGCCCCGACGGCCAGCCGCTGGTCACCCGTTACGACTACGACGAAGCCGGTCGCCTCACCGCCCGACACCTGCCCGCCACGGAACACGCCCCGGCCAGCAGTGAAAAATATCAGTGGGGCAGCAATGGCCAACTGGTCAGCGTCACCAATGACCACGGTGAAGTCACATTCAGCTACGACAAAGCCCAGCGGTTAATCGGCGAACAACAGCAGCACAGCGCAAACGTCGAAGGTCACGGTTGGACATGGCAACATCAGCACACGCTCACCGCCACCGGCGCGCCTCAGGCAAGCCAGTTTGGGGATCTCCCCGCGCTAAACTGGCATACCTATGGCAGCGGCCACCTGCACGGCCTAAGCGCCCCCGGCCTGGATCTGGAGATCGCCCTAGAACCTGATGCCCTGCACCGGGAAACCCAGCGCCGCCTAAGCGGTAGTGAGCAATCACAGCCGCTGATTTTAGAACGCGGTTACACCCACCTCGGCCAGTTAGACCACCTTACCCTGCGCGGTGCCAACAGCACCGCCAGCGAGCAGCAGTACCAATACGACGCCCTGGGGCGGATGAGCTTCCGGGCGCTGCAAGGCGATCAAGCATCAAAAGTCATCGCCTACAGCTACGACGCCGCAGGTCGCTTAATCGGCAGCCAGCACGGTGACCACGCCCACCGCTACAGCGTGGACGCAGCGGGTAACCGGTTAGAGTCTCAAGATAATCTGCCTGATAACCGCCTCACGCAGCTCAACGGGGCGCGCTACCGCTACGACGGCGCAGGCAACCTGATCGAACGCCAACAGCCCAACGGCGAACGCCTAACCCTGGGCTACGATGGCGCCAACCGCTTGGTGCATCTCATCCACGCCAGCGATTTAGGCTACACCCGCGAAGCCACCTATCGTTACGACGGCCTAGGCAGACGCATCAGCAAAACCGTGCGCGACACCAACGGCACCACGGCCACCACCCACTACGGTTGGGACGGTGATCGCATTGTGCGCGAAGAGACCGACAATCAGCGCACTACGGTGGTCTACGAGCCGGGCAGTTTTGTTCCCATGCTGCGTATTGATGACACCCAGCAAGGCCAGGTACTCAGCGCCTACATCACCGACGCCTTGGGTACGCCGATGCAACTGGTCACCCCCAGCGGCCAACCCCGCTGGCTCGCCGAACCGGACGACTGGGCCGCGGTCAAAAACCAACGCGCCGTACGCAACGTCACCCAACCAATCCGGTTCCAGGGCCAATGGCACGACGAAGAGAGTGGCCTCTACTACAACCGCCACCGCTACTACGACCCGCAGCAAGGCAGGTATATCAGCCAGGATCCGATTGGTCTTAACGGTGGCACTAACTTGTATGGGTATGTGACCAACCCGACAGGGATGGTGGATCCGCTGGGGCTGAGTGGTTTTTTAGGTGCTGACTTTAGCGATCTTATGGGCTCTACCACATCCTGCCCCCAAGAGGGTGAACTTGGTAACTGCAAAAAATGGCCTCCACTCGCGCCCTCAGGCGCTGACATCGACAGTAATATAGCAAATGCAAGTGATAAATGGAGTCCGTGGTGGTTTAGGAATCAAGTGAAAAATGGAGGGCCCTGGGATTACAAGCAGCAAGGTAGTGATTATGAAGACTTCGGCAATTTTAACTATGGCGCTACTGGGGCAGCTTTTGGCTTTCCTGATACAATCCTCTTGAATGAAGCAGGTCGAGCGCAGCAAGCTGCGGGAACTTCTTTACCCTCCTGGGGTAGCCCAGGGCCTAGCTTATTCCCCTTTCTCGGCACAGCTCCTTTTGGCGATGATCCGCAAGATCAGTACTGGATTAAGGAAGGAATAGATTTTTATCGTAATAGAGAACAGTGGAACACTCCTATTCAACTCGGACCATGATGAGATGAAAGTTTTGAAGATAATAATCATTGGTAGTAGTTTTGTTTTACTCGCTCTTTTAGGTATTGTGGTGTGGTTTTTTTTCAGTGGAGGTATTTTTTCAGATTGTGAAACACATGAAATTTCCCGCAGTAAATCTCCGAGCGGTAAATATGAAGCCATGGTTTATATCAAAGGCTGTGGAGCAACGACACCATCTGCGACGATAGTAGCACTTAGACAAGATGAAAAGGTTAGCGCCTTCGAAGATATTTTCATTATAGAGGCTGCTGTATCTATAGATTTTGAATGGACAGGCCCCGACCAATTAAAGATTTTCTCACCCAAAATTATAACTAATGCAGATATATTTAGAAAAGAAATGAATTGGCAAACAGTGTCTATTGAATATCAATAGAAGTGGGCAGCCAATTGGCTTTCTTTAGGCAGGGAAGAGCAGTACCATGACGATACCCTGAGTCGGATGAGCTTCCGTGCACTGTAAGGCGATCAAGCATCAAAAGTCATCGCCTGCAGCTACGACGCCGCCGGGCGTCTAATCGGCAGCCAGCATGGTGACCACGCCCACCGCTACAGTGTGGCGCGGCCGGTAATCGGTTAGAAGGCCAACAGGCCCTTTCTGATAATAGCCTGGGACAGATAAACGGTACCCGCTACCGCTACGACGGGGCCGGTAACCTGATCGAACGCCAACAGCCCAACGGCGAACGTTTAACCCTGGGCTATGACGGCGCGCATCGCCTACCACGCCAGCGAACTGGGGGCTACCCGCGAAGCCACCTACCGCTACGACGGCCTGGGAAGACGCATCAGCAAAACCGTGCGCCACACCAACGGCACCACCCACTACGGTTGGGACGGTGATCGCATCGTGCGCGAAGATACGGACAATCAGCGCACCACCGTGGTCTACGAGCCGGGCAGTTTTGTGCCCATGCTGCGTATTGATGTCACCCAGCAAGGCTAGGTACTCAGCGCCTACGTCACCGACGCCCTGGGTACGCCGATGCAGTCAGCCACCCCCAACGCCAACCCCGATGGCTCGCCGAACCCGACGACTGGGCCGCGGTCAAAAACCAACGCGCCGTGCGCAACGTCACCCAACCGATCCGCCTCCAGGGCCAGTGGCGCGACGAAGAAAGCGGTATCTACTACGACCCACAGTAAGGCAGATGCATCAGCCAGGATCCGATCAGCCTCAACGGCGGCACGAACTTGTGTGGTTATGTAAATAATCCGACGGGGATGGTGGATCCGCAGGGGTTAGTGGCCCAAGTATGCGCGGTACCAGGCCCCACGATGGCAGCTTGTGTTTCAGCTGGACAATGGCTTTTAGGTGCATTGGGAATAGGGGCCACTGCGACTGCAGTATCTACCATCTCTAGCCCTACAAATGATACGTTTCAAACACGCCCTGGCGCATATACTGGCACTCATTCAAGTACAGAAGAAATAATGCACCGCGGAAGAATTCAGGCACAAGGTGGTGGCCTAGAGGCGTCAGTTGCTTGGTCACAAATGAGCTCTCCCAGTTCAGCAGAAGAGCTATTGATGCTTGATGAGAGGCAAACACAGTTGACAAAAATGTAAATACGAAAGCGAGCTAGAGATTTTAATCAGGCAGAACGCTTTATCAATAACGCAGGAAATGCTGGCGGTGTTATGGCCCCCGTTTCTAGAAGTTTCCCTCGGGGTAATGCTATTCGTGTTGATATAGAAGTCATTACGGGTGAAGCATTTGTTCCATAAAAGATTACTGAGGCTAAATATGATGATTTTCGAAGTTTGGGAAGATGAGGACGGCACGACGCTGTCTACTGTAAATAATATAGCCGAATTAAAAAAGAAAGTGCTGCTTTCTCAGAATGCGAAGCTACTATATAGAATAGAGGCTGATAGTTATGAAGAAGCAATGATTAAATACCATCATAAAATGGGTTGGGAACGATACAAACCTATGAAAGAAGAATAATATTGGCAGCAGTTCATCGCGTTTGATCACCACTTAATCTATGTAATGATGCGGTTTACGGTGGAGGGGAGCTAATAAATCAGCGCACCACAGCAAACCGCCATTATTTACGTCATTACCTATGCATTGTGCTCCTGATCAACTTCAGGCGGTGTCCAAATAGGCACATCTTGCCGCTGGGGTTCGGGCCAATCCT
Organism: Vreelandella titanicae; assembly: GCF_014697095.1. Taxonomy (NCBI): domain Bacteria; kingdom Pseudomonadati; phylum Pseudomonadota; class Gammaproteobacteria; order Oceanospirillales; family Halomonadaceae; genus Vreelandella; species Vreelandella titanicae. The sequence goes on from NZ_CP059082.1 coordinate 4,042,707, forward strand.
GCTTCATTGCGCTGTTCAACGACTCTTCCAGCTTCATAAATAGTTCGCCGTAGCGGGGGCTGAAGCTGATGCCCTCTTCGATCTCTTTCCAGGCTTCAAACAGTTCATCTTCGTGGGCATCTTCGTTCTGTACAAAGGCCCAAGTCATCTGCTTAGCTCGCATAGGGTGCACGCCCATGGCAGTCAGTGCGTGCCCACCCAACTCCAGCGCTGAATGATAGGTTTCACTGATAACGTCGTCGGCCCCTGCATCACGTAGTTGATAGCCATGACCACGGTCGAACGCACGGGCCAGCACCCACACTTGGGGGTAAGCATGCTTCACATGCTTAACCATCTGCACGGCACGCTCACGATCGTCTAACGCGATAACTAGTAACCTAGCGTGCTCAATCCCTGCGGTCTCAAGCAAGTCGGAGCGGCTGGCGTCACCAAAGTAGCTTTTGATATTAATTTTGCGCAGATTCTCGATCTGCTCAATCTCCAGATCCAGCGCCACGATGGGGATATTATTGGCGCGCAGCAAGCGGCAGATTATTTGTCCAAACCGCCCTACCCCCGCAACGATAACCGGTGCCTGCTCCTCAATAGCATCGGCTTCGCGATCATCGTTTTTAGCGATAAGGTAGCGCGGCAGCACCAGCCGGTCATAGGCAATAAATAGCAACGGCGTTAAGAACATCGATAGCGCCACGACTAACGAAAGCACCTGGGAGATATCGGTAGGAATCACGCTGTTTTGAACGCTGTAGGTCAGCAGCACAAAGCCAAACTCACCGGCTTGGGCAAGGCTTAAAGTAAACAGCCAGCCGTTGCTACCAGGCACTCGAAATAGCAGCGCCAAACCCAACAGAATCACACCTTTAACAACGATAACCGCCACGCCTAGCGATAGCACCGTGCCCCACTCCGCTGCTAACACCGAGAAGTTGATGCCCGCCCCTACGGTAATAAAGAACAGCCCCAGTAGTAGTCCTTTGAAGGGCTCAATATTGGCTTCCAGCTCGTGCTTAAATTCACTGTTGGCGAGCACCACTCCTGCCAGGAAGGCACCCAGTGCGGGAGATAAATTGACCACACTCATCAGGGCGGCGATGCCAATCACCAGCATCAGCGCAGTAGCGGTAAATACTTCACGCAGGCCAGAGCCAATCACATAGCGAAACAGCAGTGGCATTAAGTAGTAGCCGCCGGCGATGACACTCACGATGGCACCCACGACCACTAAGGCGTGCGCCCAGCCCGGCAAGTGCGCTACCAGGCTTAAGCTGGCATGACCGTCATCACCGCCCGCCCCCATCAACTCAGGCAGCGCCAGAAGCGGGATCAGCGCCAGCATGGGGATCACCGCAATATCCTGAAACAACAGCACCGAGAAAGCGCTGCGCCCGCCCTCGGTTTTGGCGAGCCCCTTTTCATTCAGTGTTTGCAGCACAATCGCCGTAGAAGAGAGCGCAAAAATCAGCCCCACCGCCAGAGCGGTTTGCCACACAAGCCCCAGCCACCAGGCAATAGCGGTGCCAGCTGCGGCGGTTAGCACGACCTGAAGCCCACCCAGACCGATCAGCCGAACCCGCATTGCCCACAGCCCTTTGGGGTCAAGCTCCATGCCCACCAAAAACAGCATCATCACTACGCCAAACTCGGCAAAGTGCTGAATGGTGGTAGTCTCCTGCCCCACCAGCCCAAGGATTGGCCCAATCACTACCCCGGCGACCAAGTAACCCAGTACCGACCCCAGGCCAAAACGCTTGGCAAGAGGCACGGCGATCACCGCGGCAACAAGATAAATAAAGGCTTGAATGAAATAACTGGTCATCGGGGCTCCTTAAATTGACAGGCGCTACTTGACTTCCCAGAGCAATCAGGTAGCGTACTAGTACGTTAGTACATCACTAATTACTCGGTAGCGAACTATGCCTTCAAACGGTCACTATCAGGCTGAGCTAATCGACCACCTACTCTCCATTGATTCACCTGAAGCAATGGATCGAGCGCTGGCGAGCCTGCTAACGCCTGCAGAGTACCAAGAAATCAGTAAACGCCTACAGATTTTTAAACTGCTGCGTGAAGGCGTGCCCCACCGCAAAATTGCCGAAACCCTGGGCGTGGGCATCGCTACGGTTTCGCGGGGTTCCCGCGCGCTGACCACGTTACCCTCTTCAAGCCCTTCTTCACGGAATGATGCATCATGACCACTGCCAATACACATGCCTCACCAGGCCCGCAGCCTTTTACGCTGCCGCGCAAACCTCACTATGTGACCTTGGCGGCGGACTGCGACTTCTTTGCCCTGTTTCAGAAAATCGAGCGTCGGTTTGATACCTGCTACATGCTTGAGTCTCTGGGTGAAGATAGCCATATGGCGCGCCACTCGATTATCGGCTTCGACCCCGAGTACACGCTCTACGCCAACGGCAACACACTGACCATTGAAGAACGTGGCGGCAATGCCAACCACTACACTAGCGACAACCCCTACGAACTGCTGCGCAGCCTGATTCCGCAGAATATTATTTCCCGCAAGTACGCCGGAGGGTTAAGCGGTTACCTTGGTTACGATGCCATGCAGTATTTCGAGCCATCGCTTACGTTAAAAGCCAGCGATGATTTCGACACCTTCCGTTTCGGGCTTTACAAAGATGGCCTGATCCTCGACAAGATGACCGGAGAAGTCACCTACTTCTATTACGACAACAGCCGCTACGAATTTCTACAGACGTTAATTGATGCAGACGATGAGCCGGCAGGCCCGCTGAAAATCACCGCCTTAGGCGACACCATGAGCCAGGCAGAACACGCCGAGGCGGTGGCCAAGGTGAAACAGGATATTATCGACGGCAAAGTGTTCCAGTGCGAAGTTGGCTTTAAAAAACGCTTCAGTATTAAAGGCGACGCCCTGGCGCTGTATGACCAGCTACGCACCATCAACCCGTCGCCGCAAATGTACTACGTCAAATTTGGCGAACAAAAGCTAATTGGCGCAAGCCCAGAGCTTTTATTTCGGCTGCGCCAGGGCGAGATGGAGACCTTTCCGCTGGCGGGTACCACCACCCGGGGTCAGACGCCCCAAGAAGATACCCAGCTCGCCCGCGCGCTGCTTAACGATCCCAAAGAGATCGCCGAGCACAATATGATCGTGGATCTACACCGCAACGATATTGGCCGGGTAGCGCAGTTTGGCACGGTGAAAGTGCGCAGTTTGATGGATATCAAACGCTTTAGCCACGTGCAGCATATCTCCAGCGAGATCGTCGGCATCATCGCCGAAGGCGAAGATATGTTTACCGCGCTGGCCAGCAACTTCCCCGCGGGCACCCTCACCGGCGCACCCAAAATCGAGGCGATGAAAATCATCGACGATCTGGAAACCGACGGGCGCGGCCCCTACGGAGGCGCAGTGGGTCAGTTCTCGTTCAACGGGGACTGTACCTTTGCGATTCCGATTCGTACCGTGTTTGTGAATGGTGAGCGTGCCTACGTGCAAACCTGCGGTGGCAATGTGTTTGATAGCAATGCCGCCGATGAGTATGAGGAGATCCGCCGCAAGTTTGCCGGTACTCGCAAAGCCCTTACCCCTTTTATGGAGACGGACATGGAGAGCCCAGCATGAAGGTACTTATCATCGATAATTACGACTCCTTCACCTATAACCTCTACCAGTTTATTGGTGAGATTCTAACCACAGAGAAGAATCGCGGCGGGCTGGCCAATTTTGAGATTATCGTTAAGCGCAACAATCAGATCGATTACGGCGCCATCGAAGCCATGGCCCCGGAGCGTATTATCATCTCCCCCGGCCCCGGCTCGCCGGATGACCCGCGCTACTTTGGTGTATGCGCTGAAGTGATCGAGAAACTGGGCAAGACCACACCGCTGCTGGGAGTGTGCCTGGGTATGCAGGGCATTGTGCACGTATTTGGCGGCAAGGTGGTGAAAGCTCCGCTACCGATGCATGGCAAGATCAGCCCGATCAACCACAATAACGCATCGGTGTTTAACGGCGTGCCCGACCAGCTTGAAGTGATGCGCTACCACTCGCTAATTGCCGATGCGATCACCCTGCCCGAGTGCCTGGAAGTGACCGCCACCGTAGGCGCACTTGCAGCCGATAGCTTTGAGCAGCGCAGCCGTTGGCTGGCACTGGGTGAATTCGAACTGATGGGGGTTAAACATCGGGAGTACCCGATTCACGGCATCCAGTTTCACCCAGAATCGTTTGCCACCGAAGGCGGCAAAGAGCTGATCGCTAATTTTCTTTTCGCGCACGGCAATCACGCCAGAGCGTAGGCACCAAGTATAGGGTGGCTAAATGAGACTCAATGAAACCGTTAGCCACCCTAGACAGGCCAGATTTACGACAACCGTCAGCCAGAACGTAACTTGAAAGGCGGTTTTCTGGGTTTTATGCCTCAGCTGCTGTTGGGCCAGTAGCGCACCCGGCCAGCCACCCACTACCCCAAGCAGATGTAGCGACTTTTCACTCACCCGACGGCGGTTTTTAATAGCCGCCTTTTTGTCGATAGCGTAAGTGATATAAGCGATAACGCTCACTACAGCGTAAAAGGCGACGATTGGGATCACAGTGAAGACTCTTGAATGATGGGGAGTTACTTGCGCCGCTGGGAAGGCTTTCCGACCGCCGCTGGCTTACCGCGGCCTTTACCAACGGGCTTACCTTTAGCTCCAGGCTTGCTTTTAGCACCAAGCTTGCCGGGGGCTTTGCTGCCCTTGGAGTGCGGCTTGCCTAACGTACTGCCTTTCGGGCCGGTACCTGTTTTTCCACTGACTTTTCCGCTGGCGGCTTTTTTACCCTTGACGGGTGGTTTAGCCCCGGCGGCTTTGGCACCAGCCGCCTTCGCGCCTGCTTTGGCCGGGCGCCCTTTTGCGGAAGGCGGTTTTGCCTTTCCTGCGCCTGAGCTGTAGTTGGGCCTTTCCGGTTTAGCTTTACTTTTCTTTTCTGGTGCCGCCTCTGAGCGTTCGGTCAGCGCGATAATGGTATCGATCTCTTTGGCAGTGAGATCGCGCCAGTCGCCCAGGGCTAAGCCTTTTAGCGGCACATTCATAATGCGCGTGCGAATAAGCTGGGTAACCTCGTAGCCGAAGTATTCACACATACGACGAATTTGCCGATTGAGCCCCTGCACCAAGGTAATAGTGAACACAAAGGTGGACTTTTTTTGTACCTTGCAGCGCTTGGTCACCTTGCCAAGAATCGGCACGCCGCTCTGCATGCCGTCAATGAACTCGTCGGTGATCGGTTTGTTCACCGTCACCTGGTACTCTTTTTCGTGGTTGTTATTGGCGCGCAGAATCTTATTAACCAAATCGCCGTTATTGGTTAAAAAAATCAGCCCTTGGGAGTCTTTATCGAGCCGCCCAATGGGAAAAATACGCACGCCATGCTTCACAAACTCAACGATATTGTCCTTTTCGCTGGACTCGGTGGTACTGACAATGCCCACCGGTTTGTTCAGCGCGATCAGCACCAGATCCTCCTCTTCCTGAGGCTCAATCTCCTGACCGTTTACTTTAACCAAGTCACCCGCCACCACTTGATCACCGGTGGTCGCGCGGCGACCGTTTATCCACACGTTGCCCTGCTCCACAAAGCGGTCGGCTTCACGGCGAGAGCACATCCCGCTCTCGCTAATATATTTATTGATACGGGTAGATTTTCGAAACGACATAAAACGCCATGTGGCTATAAGAGGATAAGCAAACAGTTAAAAAGAGGAGCCGGGCTCCTTTAAGAAGTCCAACTCCTCGTCGGTAGAGTCCCGCCCCAGCAGTGCGTTGCGGTGCGGGTAGCGCCCAAAGCGATCAATAATCGCCTTGTGGCGCACTTCAAAGTCGTAGTTATTCTCTAACCCCGGCTGGTCAAACAGCTGCATCGCCAGCTCATGAATGGCCGCGGATTCGCTATGCATATAGGGCATATACAAAAACGCACGCTGCTCGCTGGTTAGTTCTGCGTCTGCCCCAGCGGCTACCGCCTCTTGAGCTAGCGCCAGCGCTAAGGGATCAGTGGCAAAGGCGCGAGCGTCATCGCGGTAGATATTGCGCGAGAACTGATCCAGCACAATGATCTCCGCGAGCCGCCCTTGCGGCGTTTGACGCCATGCGTAACATTCACACCGCGCGGTTTGGGCATGCAGCGCGCCAAACCGCTGCGAGATTGTACGATCCAACTCAGCGTTTTTTTTAAACCACTGAGCAGGCGTCAACTCCTCAAACCAAAAGTCGAGTACCGCTTGAGCATCTGAGGACATTGACGCCTCCCTGTTGTAGTAGAACGTTGTAGTAAAACGTTACGGTTAAAAATCACGGTAAAAAATCGTGTTAAAACAGCCTAGCCGGTGTTGCGCAGACCTGCCGCTATGCCCGCCATAGTGACCATCAACGCCCGGGAAAGATCGGCGCTGATCGCCCCATCGGCGTCGCGATTACGCTGCAGCAACTCCGCCTGCAAACCGTGCAGCGGATCGATGTAGGGGTTGCGAACATCGATCGCCTGGCGAATCAGCGGCGTGTTTTCCAATAGCTTCTCTTGCTGAAGAATATCCAGCACTGCTTCTTCCAACGACGCGAAGCGCTGACGTAACTTTTTACCCAACGCCTTCAGTGAGGGCTCGTCGACCAAGCGATGCTCGTAGTAAGCGGCAATGGCGACATCGGCTTTGGCCAGCAGCATCTCCAGCATGTCCAGATAGGTGCCAAAGAAAGGCCACTCGTTGCGCATCTCCTGTAGCACATCGCGTCCACCGGGCTGCTCTAAGCGCCGCGCAAAGGCTTCGCCGCTGCCCAGCCACGCGGGTAGCATCAGGCGAATCTGTGTCCAGGCGAAAATCCATGGAATGGCGCGCAGGGTTTCGACCCCACCATCCTGACGCCGCTTGGTGGGGCGTGAGCCCAACGGCAGCCTACCCAAGGCGCCTTCCGGTGTGACCGCGCGGAAATAGGGCACGAAGTCTGGGTCTTCACGCACGACGCCCACATAGGCACCATGCGCTACCTTGGCGAGCTGATCCATCTCTTCACGCCAGTGCGGTTCCGGTGCACGCGGTGGCAACAGCGTGGCTTCCAGCACTGCACAGGCATATATCTCCATGGAGCGCAGGGCAATATCAGGCTGACCAAACTTGAAGCGAATCATCTCGCCCTGCTCAGTCACCCGCAGACTGCCGTTTACCGAGCCTGGAGGCTGGGAGAGTATCGCCGCATGGGCCGGGCCGCCACCACGACCAACGGTGCCGCCACGGCCGTGGAACAGGGTTAAATCGACGCCGTGCCGGTTACACACATTCACCAGCGACTCTTGAGCGCGGTACTGCGCCCAGGCAGCAGCCAACTGACCGGCATCTTTTGCCGAATCAGAGTAGCCAATCATGACCTCCTGACGGTCATCGATCAGCGAACGGTAGCCCGGTATCGCCAGCAGCTGATCCACCACATCGCCTGCGTGATCCAGGTCGTTAAGGGTTTCAAACAGCGGTGCAATAGGTAGCGTTACCTGCCCCCCGACCTCTTTCATCAGCAGTGCTACGGTGAGCACGTCCGAGGGTTCAGCGGCCATGGAAATGATGTAAGTTCCCAGCGCTTCGGAGTGCTCCTGGGCGATAACTTTGAAGGTATCCAGCACTTCGCGGGACTCGGCGGAGCACTCCCAGCGGCGCGGAATCAGCGGACGTCGGGAGGCCAGCTCCTCAAGCAGAAATTCCTGACGTTTGGCTTCGTCCCACTCCTGATAGTGGCCTAAGCCAAGGGCGCTGGTCAGCTCTTCAATGACCTGGGCATGGCGACTGGCTTCCTGACGTAGGTCAAGCTTGGTCAGCGTAACGCCAAACACCGCTACCCGGCGCAGCGTATCCAGCAACGCCCCGTTGGCGATGGTGTCGAGGCCCACATCACACAGCGAGCGGTAACAGGCGAGCAGCGGTGAGTAGAGCTGATCGCGGGTTTCAATAATCGGCCCGCCATCATAGTTATTTCCCTCCAGCTCGGCCTTGGCCCAATCGCGGGTTGATTCCATCTTCGCCAGCAGGCGTTTCAACACTTCGCGGTACGGCTCGGCTACATCACCCGCCTCGGCTTTGAGCGCGCTATTGGCCTTCCACATGGAGAGTTCGGTTTTGAGCTGTTCAAGATCGCGCAAATAGAGGTCGGCGGCCATCCAGCGGCCAAGCAGCAACACTTCACGGGTCACTCGGGCGGTCACGTTGGGATTGCCGTCGCGGTCGCCGCCCATCCAGGAGGCGTAGCGTATCGGCGCGGCGTCCAGGGGCAGGCGCTCACCGGCGGTATCCAGCAGCAGGTTATCCAAATCTCTATGGAAATCTGGTACCGCCTGCCACAGGGAGTTTTCAATTACCGCAAAGCCCCACTTGGCTTCATCCACCGGGGTGGGCCGCTCGTGGCGAATCTCGTCGGTGTGCCACGCCTGGCTAATCAGCTCCTCCAGGCGGCCCTGGGCACGGGTGCCACGCTCTGGGTAATCTTCGGAGCTCTCAATGGCGGTTAAGCACTCATCGATGGCATCATATTTTTGAATCAAGGTTCGGCGGATAACTTCGGTGGGGTGCGCGGTGAGTACCAGCTCAACGCGCATATTGGCGAGGGTCTCGACCAGTTTACGCGGTGAGTTGCCCGCCTGCTCGGCACGCGCAAGCAGTTCCCCGAGCACCGGCTGGGAGCCGGGCTTGTAGTCCTCTACCCGGCGAAAGCGCGCCCGATAGTGCTGTTCGGCAATGTTCGCAAGGTTTAAGAACTGGTTAAACGCCCGAGTGACCGGCAGCAGATCCCGCTCGGGCAGCTCACGCAGGTACTCGATCAATTCACGCTGCTGCAGTGAATCGCCCTGGCGCCCGCGCTTGGCGTGGGCGCGAATGGTTTCAATTTTATCGACAAATGCTTGGCCCAAATCGTCGGCAATGGTTCTCCCCAGGCTGTCGCCCAGAATACGCACATTATCGCGCAGAGATTCGTGTAGGTCGTGACTCATTGGCATGGCCTCCTTGCAGGGGTCGCGTCATTATTAGATCAGGAATGGGTAGATTGTTTTTCTTCTGCTTTGGCTGCCTGCCAGTGGGCTTCCATCTCGTCTAGGGAAGCCTCTATTAATGGCCGCTGGGCAGCGCTAAGCTCGCGCTCGACAAAACGAAAGCGGCGCTCGAACTTGGCATTGGTAGCGCGCAGGCACTGCTCTGGATCGGCGTTCAGCGTGCGGGCAAGATTGGTCACTGCAAACAGCAAATCGCCGACTTCTTCCTGGGCGTGCTGTTGGTCACCGGCGGCGAGCGCCTCTTCTACTTCCGCCAGCTCTTCACGAATTTTAGCCACCACGCCGCGCGCATCGGGCCAATCGAAGCCTACTCGCGCGGCGCGCTTGGACAGCTTGGCAGCGCGGCTAAGGGCGGGCAGCGTGCGCGGCACATCGTCTAGCACAGAGGGCTGCTCTACGGCTCTCTCGGCACGCTTCCTTTTCTCACGTTCTTCGGCCTTCAATGACTCCCAGCGGCTGTTGACCTGCTGAGTTTGCACCTCTTCGGCACTCACTCCTGGCGGGCGGCGGGAGGCCAGCGTGCCCTCCGGAAACACGTGCGGATGGCGGCGCAGCATTTTGGCGGTCAACGTATCGACGATATCAGCAAAGTCGAAGCGCTGCTCTTCCGCGCCGAATTGGGCGTAGTAGACCACTTGAAAGAGCAGATCGCCCAGCTCGCCGGGTAGTTCGTCAAAAGCGCGCCGCTCGATGGCATCGGCGACCTCGTAGGCCTCTTCCAGGGTGTGGGGCACAATGCTGTCCCAATCCTGCTGGAGATCCCAGGGGCAGCCCTGCTGCCGGTCGCGCAGCACCTGCATCAGGGTCAGCAGATCATCGATACCATGGCGCATTATGCCCCTCCCTTGCGAATTTGTTGTTCCGGGTCGGCGTTGCGCAAACGGCGCACTTCGGTAACGTTGGGCAACTGCTGGATACGCGAGAACAACCGTCCCAGGGATTCAAGGCCATCGACTTCCAGGGTAATGCGCAGCCGGGCAATGCCTTCATCGGTGTCCGTTAGCGTGTTCACGGCAAGCACGTTGACTTTTTCATTACCGAGCAGGCCCGTGACATCGCGCAGCAGCCCGGAGCGATCCCAGGCCTGAATCTCGATGGTCACCGGGTAGCGGGTCTGGGCGCGTTCGCCCCACTCCACTTCGATAATGCGCTGGGGTTCGTCCAGCCGCAATTGCAGAATATTACTGCAGTCCTGGCGGTGAACGGTGACGCCACGCCCCTGGGTAATAAAGCCGATAATCGGTTCGCCAGGCACCGGACGGCAGCAGTTGGCCATACTGGTTTTAAGGTTGCCGACGCCGAGCACCGTGATATCGCTTTTGGTGGCTTTGCTGGATTGGCGCTTAGGTTTGGCGAGCAGGCGATCGAGCTGCTCTTGGTCGTCGGTTTCACCAAACAGTTGCTGAGCCTGGTGCAGCACCTGACCGATACGCAGGTCACCAGCGCCGATGGCCGCGTACATGTCCTCGGCGTTTTGGTAGTTGACCGCCTTGGCCAGCTTGGGCAGATCGAGACCTTCGACATCCAGGCGGCGCATTTCACGGTCAAACAGCACGCGCCCCTCGTCCAGGTTTTGATCCCGTGCCTGATGTTTGAACCACGCCTGGATTTTGGCCCGCGCCCGGGAAGTGCGTACATAGCCCAAACTGGGGTTTAGCCAGTCGCGGCTTGGGCCGCCTTTAGTGGCGGTAAGAATTTCTATCTGCTGGCCGGTTTTTAACTTGTAGGTGAGCGGCACAATGCGCCCATTAATCTTGGCGCCTCGGCAGCGGTGGCCAATCTCGGTATGCACCCGGTAGGCGAAATCGATCGGTGTGGCAATTCGCGGCAGGTCAATCACGTGACCGTCAGGAGTGAAGACGTAAATGCGGTCAGGGGCCACATCACTGGAGAGCCCTTCGCGCAAATCGCCAAAGCCGCCCACTTCGTCCTGCCACTCCAGAACCTGACGCAGCCAGGCAATTTTCTCTTCGTAGCTACGGCTTTTGGCGTTGGTATCGTGGCCTTTGTAACGCCAGTGGGCACAAACGCCCAGCTCCGCTTCGTCGTGCATGGCGAAGGTGCGAATCTGGATTTCGAGCACCTTGTTTTCCGGCCCCATAACAGCGGTATGCAGCGATTGATAGCCGTTCTTTTTGGGGTTGGCGATATAGTCGTCAAACTCGTTGGGCACGTGGTGCCAGCGCGAGTGAATAATCCCCAGCACGGTGTAGCAGTCCGCCACTTCCGGCACCAGAATACGCACTGCGCGCACGTCATGAACTTGTGAAAAATCGATCCGTTTGCGCTTCATTTTGCGCCAGATCGAATAGATATGCTTGGCTCGCCCATCCACGTCGTAGCGGTGGATGTGCTGAGCTTCCATCAAGCCTTTGATGGTTTCGACCACATCGTGAATATAGCGGTCGCGGTCAAGGCGTTTCTCCGCCAACAGCTTGGCAATCGCCTTGTACTCATCTTCGTGCAGGTAGCGAAACGATAGATCTTCCAGTTCCCACTTAAGCTGACCGATGCCCAGGCGGTGGGCCAGCGGCGCATAAATATCGGCGACTTCACGAGCCACCAGTAAACTTTTTTCCCGGGGAGCGTCTTTTACCTGGCGTAGTGCGCAGGTGCGTTCGGCAATCTTAATGAGTGCCACGCGCACATCACCGACCATATTGACCAGCATCTTACGCAGGTTTTCCTGCTGATTGTGTTGGCCCATGCCATGGTCAGGCGCCAACGGGTAGCTAATAGCGGCCATTTGCAGCACGCCATCAATCAGACTGGCCACTTCTTCGCCAAAGCGTTTTGTCACGGACTCAAGGCTCAGCAGCCCTTCCCGCACTGCACGGTAGAGAACGGCGGCCTCAAGCGTGGCTTGGTCTAGCTTTAACTCACCAAGGATATCGGCCATTTCCAGGCCCATGCGAAAACTAGAGCCTGGCGATAGCCATACGCGATGGGTGCGCGGGGCTTCAAGCTCCAGTTGTTCGGCGAGTTCACAGGCGCCGACTAGACGCTCAGGCTCAGGTAGGCGCACATCCTCCTGCAGGCGCGTTAACCACTGCTGTATATCCACCTTTCCGCCCGCGGTTAGCGGCTGGTCTTCACGCACTTTCACCATGACAATTACTCATCCTTTCAGGGAGACGGTCTCTGCACGACTGCCACCGTGGCTTGATGCGATGGGGAAACGTCTAGTCCCCGTATTCGAACAGCATCAGCGTTTCCATATGCGCAGTGTGAAGGAACATATCCGCCACTGCTACTTGCTTGACCCGGTAACCCGCATGCACAAGATGTGCCGCATCCCGAGCAAGCGTCGCCGGATCACAGGAAATATAGACCACCCTGGGCACCGGGTGATGCGCCAGCGCCTGACAAATAACTTCGGCGCCGCTTCGCGGCGGATCGAGCACAAGCGCATCGCTACCGCCATGAACGGTCAACAGCTCCTTAACGCTGGCAGCGCTGTTTAAATCAGCCTGCTGACCGCTGACCATCAGTTGGTTGCGCTTAGCGTTAATCGCAATGCGCGCCACCATGGCAGGGTTACCTTCCACTGCATAAACCTCAGCACCCGCTGCCGCTATGGGTAGGCTGAAATTACCGATACCAGCAAACAAGTCGAGTAATTTTTGCCCCGGCTTAGGCGCTAACCACTGGATGACCTGGGCGACCATTTGCTGGTTAACCGGGGCGTTGACCTGTAAAAAATCTCCCGGTGCAAAACTTAGGCTAAGCGGTGGTTGGCCGGTAACGGTTAGCGACTCTTCAAGCGCCGGCGCTGCGCCATGCCAGTGCAGTGTGGGTGTTTCTCGCCCCAACCAAGTGCCCAGCGCCACTCCCTGCTGCTGCGCAAAGGCTTGCCAGCGTTCGGCGTCCCCGGTGTGCTCTTTTAACTGACGAACCAACACGACCTGCGCGGTCGCCGTTGCCAATAATTCGATGTGCCCTACCTGGCGCGGCGCCTCTAACGTACCCAGCAGCTCACGCAGAGGTGTTAATAGGCGCTGTAAGGGATCGACCAACACCGGGCAGCGTTCAATATCCACCAGGCGATGGCTATGGGCGGCACGAAAGCCCAGGCGCGTAGTGCCTTGGCTGTCGACTTTGACCCCCAGCCGTGCGCGGCGCCGATAGCCCTGATCGCTGCCTTGAATCGAGCCGATCTCGCTTAGCGTTATACCCTGGCGAGAAAACAGATCGCGCACTACTTCTCGTTTATGGTCGCGCTGGGCATCGACACTTAGGTGCTGCAGATCACAACCGCCACAGTGCCCAAAATGCGGACAAGGCGGCTTGACGCGCAGCTCGGAGGTGGTCAGCAGCGATTTGATATGCGCTTCATCAAAGCGTTTGCGAGTGAGATGAATGGCCACTTCGACCTGCTCACCGGGCAACGCCTTATCAACAAAGACCGTTTTACCGTTGGCTGAGTGGGCAACGCCACGGCCATCGTGCGCTAAGCGCTCAATCACCATAGGAGATGTGTCACCCGTAGCCGCATGACGCGTTTTGCCACCAGGCGTGCCCGCTAGCCCAGAGTGGCCTGACGCGGGCCTGGGCGGCCGCCGTTTTCCCAACATGGCCATGGTTATACTCCTGGGGCAAATAGGCCAGTGGAGAGATAACGATCACCACGGTCGCAGACGATAAACACAATCACCGCATTTTCGGTTTGCTCCGCGATACGTAGCGCGCCCGCGAGACTGCCACCCGATGAGACCCCGGCCAGAATGCCCTCTTCACGGGCCAGACGGCGCATATGCTCTTCGGCCTCTTGTTGGCCAATATCAAGGGTGACATCCACCCGCGGCGCTTCAAAAATAGCCGGCAGGTACGCTTGTGGCCAGCGACGAATGCCGGGAATACTGGCGCCATCGGCGGGCTGCAAACCGACAATCTGAATAGCCGGGTTTTGCTCTTTCAAATAGCGCGACACCCCCATAATGGTGCCCGTGGTGCCCATCGAGCTGACGAAATGCGTCACCTCGCCCCCGGTTTGCTCCCATACTTCGGGACCGGTGGTACGATAGTGGGCCAGCGGGTTATCAGTGTTGGCGAACTGGTTTAGCGGCTTGCCTTCGCCCCTGGCGATCATGCCATCCGCAATATCCCGAGCCTCTTCCATACCGCCCGCTTTGCTGGCGGAAATTAATTTAGCGCCATAGGCCGCCATTGCCTGCTTACGCTCTTCCGAGGCGTTTTCCGGCATAACCAGCACCATCTGGTAGCCCTTAATCGCGGCCGCCATGGCTAGCGCAATACCGGTATTACCTGAGGTCGCCTCAATCAGCGTATCACCGGGGGCTATATCACCTCGGGCTTCTGCTTCATTGATCATTGAGAGCGCGGGGCGGTCTTTAACCGACCCAGCGGGATTATTGCCTTCAAGCTTGGCCAACAGGGTATTGTTACGCCCCGCGCTAATGCGCTTAAGGCGTACCAGGGGCGTGTTGCCAACCACATCTTCTATTGTGGGATAGCCCTTAAGATCGTTCATGAATGTTCCTTATCGTCACCGTTATGCTGCATTATATCGGTGCTGCCTTAGGCTGGACAGGCAACCTCATTGAATCAGCGAGCTTCTTTTCATGTCTTTGAATACCCGACTGCTGTTTGCGTTACTCGGTTTCCCGCTCCTGGTGTACGCCATGATGGCCGTACTGCTGGTTATACAGAGTGATACGCAAGCTCGCGAGGCACACCAAACGCGGTTAGAAAGCGTCGGCGAGCTGCTCGCCCCGAACCTTGCTGCTGCGGTCGCAACGGGTGATGAGCAACGTCTGGAAGCCCTGTCGCGTCAACTCCTTGCTATGAAAGGACTGCGAGCGGTTGCGCTATTTGATGCCCAGGGCGACCGTCTATTATTACTCGGGCAATCCAACCTACCACCGCTAAACGCCCCAGATGATCAGCAATTGATTAAGCAGCAGGATGCATGGCGACTGCGCTTGCCACTGAACCCTCCTCAAACAAGTGTCAGCCAAGCTGGGGACAGCCGCGTTGGCTGGCTAGATATCGAAATGGATACCCGTACGCTAACCCTTGGTCGCTATAAGTTGATTGCCAGCCTTAGCTTGGGTGGCATGCTGCTTGGCCTGCTGCTGTTTTTAGTCGCTTTTGCGATCAGTCGCTATACCACCCGCCCGCTGGAAGAAGCCAACCAAGCCCTTTATCGGCTATCCCGCGGCGACTATCGGCTACATCTGGCGCCCTCTAATGCCACAGAACTCCATCACCTGAGTAGCTATATTAA
Organism: Vreelandella titanicae; assembly: GCF_014697095.1. Taxonomy (NCBI): domain Bacteria; kingdom Pseudomonadati; phylum Pseudomonadota; class Gammaproteobacteria; order Oceanospirillales; family Halomonadaceae; genus Vreelandella; species Vreelandella titanicae. The sequence goes on from NZ_CP059082.1 coordinate 4,058,015, forward strand.
CGCCCTGGCCGAGCACTTTCAGCAAGCCCAGCGGGATATGCAAACGCAAATCGAGCAGGCCACCAGCGAGCTGCAAGAGTCCATGGAAACCATTGAAGAGCAGAATATCAAGCTCGATTTGGCCCACCGCAGCGCGCTGCGGGCTAATGCCGTGAAGTCTGAATTTCTGGCCAATATGAGCCATGAGATCCGCACACCGCTAAACGGGATTATCGGTTTTTGCCGGTTACTGGGACGCTCATCACTGGATACGCGCCAGCGGGAGTGGCTGCAGCACGTACACCGCGCTTGCGACAACCTGCTTATGCTGGTTAACGACGTGCTCGACTTCTCCAAACTTGAAGCGAATCGCCTCACCCTGGAAGAGACAGATATCGACATTGTCGCACTGGTCGACGAAGTGGTCGGGCTACACGCCCCTGAAGCCCAGCGCAAGCAACTGCACTTGGTGGCCATGGTATATGACGATGTGCCTACCCCGCTAACCGGTGATCCGCTGCGTATTCATCAGGTATTGAATAACTTGATAGGCAATGCGCTTAAATTCACCCAGCACGGCGAGGTGATCGTGCGTGTCATGTTGGATAATTTAGAAGGCCAGCATGTGGTGCTTAATCTGAGCGTCAGTGACACGGGCATTGGCCTCAGCGACGCCCACCAGGAGGCCCTCTTCAGCGCCTTTTCCCAAGCAGAACCAAGCCACTCACGGCAATTTGGTGGCAGCGGCCTTGGGCTTACTATCTGCCGCCAGTTGATTGAACGCATGGGCGGCGAGATTGGCGTGGAAAGCTCGCTGGGCAAAGGAACCACTTTCTTCTTTACGCTGCCTATGCTGGCTCATAAAGCGGCCGAGCGACCTCCAGAAATTAGCTTGGCCAATCCGACCATTCGCTTATATGAAACTCATGCTCCAACCCGCCATGTACTGGAGCACTTGCTAGAGCGCTGGGAAGCACAACCCATCGCCTTTGATGTCTCGGAGCCAGCGAAATTGCTGATATTGGGACTTGAACACAGCGACTTTAGCCCCGAATGGCACGCTCACTGGCAAGCGGTGATTGATCAAACACCCTGCCCCACATTGATTTTAGCCAATGGCAATAGTTTTGACCTGCCGCCACTGCACTTAACCCATGGCGGCGAGACACTCTACAAACCTTTTTCCCGCGCGCAGTTGGTAACGACGCTCAAGCAGCTACTGCTATCTACGCACGTGCCGAATAAGAGCGAACAGGAGCTCCCCGCGTTACCAGCGGCGTCTCAGCCACTCAAACTGCTGATTGTCGATGACAATGCACCCAATCGTGAGCTGCTCAAAAACCTACTTGAAGACCCTGCCCTCCATGTCTCTACGGTAGAAAGCGGCCACCAAGCGCTAGAATTCGCCCGTGCCAGTAACGTCGACATGGTGTTAATGGATATTCGTATGCCGGGGATGGATGGCGTACAAACCACCCAAGCATTGCGCCGGTTGAGTAGTACCTGGGCCCGCTGCCCCATTATTGCCGTTACCGCCCACGTGCTCAGCAATGAACGCCAGCAGTGGCTCGCGGAAGGTCTGGATGACGTGCTGGTAAAACCCATTGACGAAACACAGCTAGCACAGTTGCTCAACCGCTTTTTGGGGGTGACTCATCGGCTGACCGCCAGCATTGCAGAGCCGCCCTATCCACAGCACGACATTAACGCCACCCAGAGGACACGGGTTAGCCATGCGGCACCGGCCACGCTACCCATCATTGATCTGGAGATTGGCGCACGTTTAGCGGGGGGTAAGGAGCATCTGGCACGAGAGCAGCTAAAACGTCTGATCGACAGCTTGGATGAGAGTGAACAGCATATGCGCGCCGCTTTTGGTCAACAGCATTTGCCCACGCTGCTCGATTGGGTACATGGTCTCAATGGCGCTAGCCGCTACTGCGGTGCGCCCGAGTTGGCCTTACTGGTAGAGACCCTGGAAACTCGCCTACGCACCAGCGGTTTAGACCATGTTGAGGGGCTATTGGAAGACCTTTACCGGGCAATGGCCCGGCTGCGAGCACTGCGCCCGCAGCTGGTTAGGCATTGATTGAACAGGCTTCAAGACGCTGCCCATTAGATACTTGGAATAAATGACATGACCCCAGCATTGGCTGATCTGGCGGCGAGCTGTTAACGCTCTAACACCACAAAAGCTACCGCATACTCGGCTTCATCGCTCAGGGTAACGTGGCTAGCGGTGACACCCGCCGCTTGCAATAGCCGCTCGGCTTCGCCATTAAGCAGGAAATAGGGCTTACCCAAGGCATCGTTCAACACCTGAATGTCCCCCCACTGCAGTCCTTGGCGCAGGCCTAAACCCAGCGCTTTTACAAATGCCTCTTTGGCAGCAAAACGCTTAGCCAGAAACGCCGCAGGTTGGGCTTTGTGTAGCCAAAGCGCCTGCTCATCGGGGCCTAAAATCCGCTCAGCAAAGCGTGGCCCGTGCCGTTTCATGGCCCGTGTAAAACGCTCCACACGGGCAATATCCGAGCCAATTCCCACAATCATCGCCTTAAAAACCTCTGAATAGACAACCTCTGATCAGTGCCCACAGCAGCCATTATGAACATGCTCAGAGTGGTTTTCATGCTCATGATCGTGAGCATCGAGAGCCGCCATTAAGCCCGCCTCTTGGCCAGCGATGATCAAGCGTTTCATCTCCTGAACGGCCTCTTTGAGGCCCACAAACAGCGCACGGGCAATAATGGCATGGCCGATATTGAGCTCGTTAACGCCCGGCAGAGCCGCAATCGCTTCAACGTTATGGTAATGCAAGCCGTGACCGGCATTGACCACTAAACCCAGCGAGATAGCGTGAGTCGCTGCAGTCGTTAAGTGATGATACTCTGCATTCGCTGCATCGCTGCCGGGACGCGCTTCTGCATAAGCGCCCGTGTGCAGTTCAATCGTCGGTGCACCGGCGCGCTGAGCAGCCTCAATCTGCTCCACGTCAGGGTCGATAAACAGGGATACATCGCAACCCGCCGCACTTAGCCGTTGGCAAGCGCTGGCAATGGCATCAAAGCCGCCGACAACGTCAAGACCGCCTTCGGTGGTCAGCTCTTCGCGCTTCTCAGGCACTAAACAGACATGGGCGGGGCGCACTTCTTCGGCCAGCGCCAGCATCTCTTCAGTAACAGCCATTTCCAGGTTCATGCGCGTATTAAGCATTTCGGCCAGAATGCGTACATCGCGGGGCTGAATATGACGCCGGTCTTCACGCAAATGCACCGTAATGCCATCGGCACCCGCCTCTTCCGCAACTAATGCCGCCTGCACGGGGTCAGGATAGCGAGTACCTCGGGCTTGGCGAAGTGTCGCAATGTGATCAATATTGACGCCTAACAGTATCCGTGGGGGGTGCATAGTTCCTCCAGCGCAACAATAAGGTAAGAGTATGTGAACAGGAAATTCAAAAATCAGGGACGATGACGACGCCGAGCTAAATCGAGCATCAGTTCTCGCGAACGCAAAACGGTGGTGCCAAGATGGGGTGCCAGCGCCGCTCGCATTACTACCTTTAATGCATTGGCAAGGCCTTCATGTTGCCAATCACCCTGCTCAATGTAACGTAACGTTCTGCCGTCGAGGCCACGCTCAGCAGGTATGAATGCCCGGCTGGCGGTGTCAAAACGGTAGCGGAGCTGAGGATCCAAAACGCTACCTTCTGGTGTCGCAAACTGCGGCGTGGCCTCGAGCGCCTCTAACAGCGCCCACTCATAGCGGCGGAGTGCTAATGCGCGCTCCGCTGGCGCTGGCAGTGCTTCTAGTAGCGCGGTATAAAACGCGAAAACGTCAGGCGCCGGCAGTTCTAACGGCAGCAGCCGGGTGGCGATCTCATTGGCGTAAAGCCCGCACAGCAACCCCTCCCCGGCCAACAGCGCCGTCTGGCCGCGAGACTCCATCAACGTTAGCCGCTTTAAATCGCGGCTGCCCTGCCAGGTCACGAACAGTGGCGTAAACGGCTGCAGGCGTTGGCGCGATTTAGAACCGGGCCTTTGCCCACCATGGGCCACAGCACGCACTCTGCCGTGATCAAGCGTTAATAGATCCACCAGCGCACTGGTTTCACGATAAGGCCGACGGTGGAGCAAAAAAGCCGGCTCTGGCGACATCGCTACCTTCAATCGAGGTCGTAACCCAAGCTTTTCAAGGCGCGCTCGTCATCCGACCAGCCGCGTTTTACTTTCACCCATAAATTGAGCATCACTTTGGTACCCAGGGCGCGCTCCATATCCAGGCGCGCTTCACGACCAATGCTCTTGAGACGATCGCCGTTTTCACCAATTAAAATGACTTTTTGGCCTTGGCGCTCAACGAGAATAAGCGCGCTGATATGCGTTACACGCTCTGTCTCGCGGAACTCTTCAATTTCAACGGTCATCTGGTAAGGCAGCTCATCGCCCAGCTGGCGCATCACTTTTTCACGCACCAGCTCAGCGGCCATAAAGCGCAGGCTTTTATCGGTAATCTGGTCTTCAGGGAAGAAGTGGACACTTTCAGGCAGGTGTTTGGCCACTTCCTCTTCCAGAGTATCGACCTGAGTGCCATGCTTGGCTGAAATCGGCACGATAGCGGCGAAGTCGCGGCGAGCACCGACATCCGCCAGCCAAGGCAGCAAATCGCCCTTTTCGCCCAGACGATCGACTTTATTAACCGCCAAAATCACCGGCGCTTTTACGTGCTCCAGGCGCTTCAACACCGCCTGGTCTTCTTCCGTCCAGCGGGTGCGGTCGATAATAAATACTACGCAGTCCACATCACGCAGGGCCTGGGTAGCCGCCTGGTTCATAAAGCGGTTGATCGCTTTATTACGATCCTTGGACATGATGTGCATGCCCGGCGTATCAACATAGATGAACTGCGTCTCATCAACCGTTTTAATACCCATGACCTGGTGGCGCGTGGTTTGTGGTCGCCGTGAGGTAATCGATATTTTCTGCCCCAGAATACGGTTCATGAGGGTCGATTTGCCCACGTTGGGTCGGCCGACGATGGCAACGAATCCGCAGGTTTGGCTCATGATTTATCTCCAGGGCTTTTTTCGAGGTACGACAGCGCTTCTTCTGCCGCCTGCTGTTCAGCATGACGGCGGCTTGGGCCTTTACCAGTGGTATGCTCAGCCAACAGGTCAATGTAGCACTCCACGGTAAAGGTCTGGGCATGCGCCTCGCCCTTTACGCAGACAACTTCATAGCGCGGCAACGCGGCTTGGCGCGACTGCAAAAACTCCTGCAACCGTGTTTTGGGATCTTTTTGGGTATCTTGTAAAGAGATATTACCCAGCCTTTCCGCGTACCAGTCCAACACCCGGTTGCGCACCACATCCATCCCAGCATCCAGATAGATAGCGCCAATAATGGCTTCGACCGCATCCGCCAAGATCGATTCACGACGATGCCCGCCACTTTTCATCTCGCCGGAACCTAGCCGCAAGCATTCACCGAACTCCATTTCACGGGCCAGTTCCGCCAGGGTTTGTCCTTTCACCAGTCGCGCGCGCAGGCGCGAAAGCTGTCCTTCACGGGCCTGAGGAAAGCGCTGAAACAGCGCCTCGGCGATGACAAAGTTGACGATGGAGTCACCTAGAAACTCCAGGCGCTCATTGTTACGACCACCGAAGCTGCGGTGGGTCAAGGCCAATTCCAGTAGCGTATCGTCGCCAAAGGTATGACCGATTCGTCGGCAAAAAGCGTTCAAGGAATTACTCACAGCTCTCCTACGTCATTGACGTTAACTAAAGTGACATAACTGACTAAATTCAGCACACGCAGCGTCTTCATTCAATGCGCCGCACGCTGGTAAAACTTGGCAACCCGCCGTCCCAGTGCATCCACACCGCAAAGGCGCGGCCCACAATGTTCTCTTCCGGCACGAAGCCCCAATAGCGGCTATCGTTGGAGTGGTCACGGTTGTCCCCCATCATGAAATAGTGCCCTTCAGGAACCTCCACTTCACGCATTTGCGGGCCAGGGTCTCGCGGGTTGTTATAAATAAAGTGCTCGGTGTCGCCAAGGCGCTCTTCTAACAATAGCTGCTGGGGCGAACCATCGGGCCCATCCTCGATCAGCTCTTTGGCCACCGGTTCGCCGTTAACGTAAAGCTGCTTTCCCTCATAGCGGATATGATCCCCTGGCATACCGACCACTCGCTTGATGAAGTTCACCGAAGGCTCGTCGGGGAAACGAAACACCATCACATCGCCACGCTCAGGATCATCGACTTCGAGAAAGCGGGTGTTGACTACCGGTAAGCGTAAGCCGTAGGCAAATTTGTTGACCAGAATAAAGTCGCCCACTTCAAGCGTAGGCCGCATTGAGCCAGAGGGGATCTGAAAAGGCTCAATGATAAAACTACGCACCACCAACACCACCAGCAGCACCGGGAAAAATGAACGGGCGTAGTCAACCGGCCACGGCTCTTTAAGTAGCTTTTCGCTGGTAACTGGATCCAGCCCTTCCTGGGTATTGGCCTCTGCGGCGGCGAAGCGTTGGCGGCGCTTGGGCTTTAATAGCCACACGTCCAACAGGTAAATAACGCCCGAAAGCGCAACGGCAAGTACCAGCAGTAATGAAAAATCCATGAGTGGTGTTCTTTCCTAGTCGTTAACCTTGAGCACAGCAAGGAAGGCATCCTGGGGAATTTCCACACGCCCCACCTGTTTCATGCGTTTCTTACCCGCTTTCTGTTTCTCGAGCAGTTTCTTCTTACGGCTGACATCGCCGCCGTAACACTTGGCCGTCACGTTTTTGCGCAGCGCTTTCACGGTGGAACGTGCCACCACTTGACCACCAATAGCCGCCTGAATCGCCACATCAAACATCTGCCGTGGAATCAGCTCTTTCATTTTTTCCACTAACAAACGACCACGATGGTGGGCGTGATCACGGTGGATAATCACCGCTAGCGCGTCAACTTTGTCGCCATTAATAAGTACGTCAAGACGCACCAACTTGGCCATTTCAAAACGCTCGAAGTTGTACTCTAGCGAAGCGTACCCCTTGGAGATCGATTTCAGGCGGTCAAAGAAGTCCATGACCACCTCAGACATGGGCAATTCATAGGCCAACTGGATTTGGTTACCCAGAAACTGCATATCCAGTTGCGTGCCTCGGCGCTGCTCACACTCGGTGATCACGTTACCCACATACTCCTGGGGAACCAGAATGCTGGCGCGCACCACTGGCTCACGCATTTCATCCACGTCAGCCATATCGGGAAGCTTTGAGGGGTTGGAGACATAGGTGATGTCGCCATTTTTCATCGCTAGTTCATAGACAACCGTGGGAGCGGTAGTGAGCAGATCGATATTATACTCACGCTCCAGACGCTCCTGGACGATTTCCATGTGCAGCGTGCCCAGAAACCCCACCCGGAAGCCAAAGCCAAGGGCATCAGAATTTTCCGGTTCATAGGCAAGTGAGGCATCGTTAAGCGCCAGCTTCTCTAGCGCATCACGAAAGTCTTCATAATCATCCGCACTGACCGGGAACATACCGGCATACACCTGCGGTTTTACTTTTTGGAAGCCAGGCAGACGCGCGACATCTGGCGTCTTGGTGTGGGTAATGGTATCGCCCACCGGTGCGCCGTGGATTTCTTTGATACCCGCGACAATAAAGCCGACTTCCCCGGCACGCAGAATCCCGGTCTGCTTGCGCTGGGGGGTGAAGATCCCTACTTCCGTGGTACCCCAGTCGCGGCCCGTCGATTTAATACGGATCTTATCGCCTTTGCGCAGCGTGCCATCAAACAGACGAACCAGCGAAACTACCCCAAGGTAGTTATCAAACCAGGAGTCGATAATGAGCGCTTGCAGCGGCGCTTCCGGGTCGCCCTTGGGCGGCGGAATATCGCGCACCAAGCGCTCTAGCAAGGCATCAATGCCCAAGCCACTTTTGGCCGAGACCTGGCAGGCGTCGGTGGCATCCAGGCCGATAATCTCTTCAATCTCCTGGGAAACCTTGTCGCAATCCGCCTGAGGCAAATCGATTTTGTTGAGTACCGGCAGAACTTCTAGTCCCTGTTCGATAGCGGTATAACAGTTGGCCACCGATTGCGCCTCTACCCCTTGTGCGGCATCGACAACCAGCAACGCCCCTTCACAGGCGTAGAGCGAACGCGACACTTCATAAGAGAAGTCAACATGCCCAGGCGTATCGATAAAGTTCAACTGGTAAACCTGGCCATCGGCGGCGGTGTAATCCAGCGTGACCGACTGCGCCTTAATCGTGATGCCTCTCTCGCGCTCGATATCCATGGAGTCGAGCACTTGCTCTTTTAGCTCACGCTCGGTTAATCCTTCGCAGGTCTGAATCAAACGATCAGAGAGCGTCGATTTACCGTGGTCGATGTGGGCGATAATAGAGAAATTGCGTATGTGCTTAAGCTTTCCGTTGGGAACGTCTTGGGACATCGAGTCTGTTCTGCCTTAGTGGTACGCAAGCGGCCGCATAAACAGGCCGCTTCGAGAGTTCAAAGCTCGAAAACAGCTGCCGTTTAAAAATAAGGGCCATTTCCGACAAAAAGATATCCGCTATTGTAGCGATATGCGCAGGCTAGGAACAGCGGTCCGGCGAGAACCGCCGGACCAGGAGTGAAAATAGGCGGGTTATTCCAGACGCAGCGCTACAAACAGGGAACGTCCGTCGCGGAACAGACGGACTGGAATAGCGCGATCAGTCGGCAACGCCTCGACAATCTCTACCAGCTCAGCTGAGGAGGAAACGCTGCGGTGATCAATACTCACTAACACATCGCCTGGGCGAATGCCGGCCTCAGCAGCCACGCTGCCAGACTCAACCTGACGAACGATCACACCGCCGGGAACATTCAGTTGCTCGCGCATGGTGTCATCAATTTCAGCGACCATTACGCCAAGACGCGCTTGGTTATTGCTGCCTGCCTGTGCCGACTGCTGCTCAGTGTCTGGCCAACTACCTAACTCGACAGACTCGGTCAGTTCTTCACCGTCACGCATCAAGGTGAGTTCCACCTCGGTGCCTGGTGCGCCTTTACCGATCAGTCGCGGCAGCGAGCTTGAGCGCTCAACCTCTTCACCATTGACCTCAAGAATGACATCGCCCGCCTGGAGTCCACCCTGGGCCGCTGGGCCTTCTGGATCAAGATCGGCAATCAAGGCGCCAATCGCATTCTCCATACCGAACGACTCGGCCAGATCATCAGACACAGGCTGAATCATGACGCCCAACCAACCACGGTCTACCCGACCGCCTTCACGCAGTTGCTCGGCCACATCCATGGCAACGTTAATGGGAATGGCAAACGAGACGCCCATAAAGCCGCCGCTACGGGTAAATATTTGAGAGTTGATTCCCACAACTTCGCCGTCTAAGTTGAACAGCGGGCCACCGGAGTTGCCGGGATTGATTGCCACATCGGTTTGAATAAAGGGCACATATGCATCCCGCGGCAAGGTGCGATTAATCGCACTGACGATACCCGCAGTGACCGAGTGGTCGAAACCGAAAGGAGAGCCAATCGCGGCAACCCACTCACCTACTTTTAGCTCGTCAGAGTCACCTAGATTGAGCGTAGGCAGATCATTGGCATCAATTTTGAGTACTGCCACGTCGGTTTGTGGGTCGCTACCAACCACTTCTGCTCTCAATTCGCGGCGATCATTGAGCCGCACAAGGATCTCATCGGCATCTTGCACCACGTGCGCGTTGGTCATTACATAACCATCTTCACTGATGACGAACCCCGAGCCTAGAGACTGTCGCTCTTCTGTGCGTCCCTGACCATTACTGGGGGGCGCTGGAAAGCTATCCCCAAAGAAATGGCGGAAAATCTCGGGGATTTCCTGACCACCGAACCCGCCAAAACCGGGCGCGCTGCTGCGCTGAACCGTTCGACTGGTTGAGATGTTCACCACCCCAGGGGCAGCGTCTTCAACTAATGCGGTGAAATCAGGCAAATTCTGAGCGCTGGCGGCTTGGCCAAACGTCAGCAATGCCACCACACAAACCCAAAGCGTGGAAGGGAGAATCAAGCGCTTCATGCAAGAGCTCCTACTTAATGTGATAGTAAGCGAAGGTATATCAACAACTCACGGCGAGATACCGGAGAACTCATTAACAAACTAATTGACCAAGCGTGGGCGAAAGCGTTCCCCACGCCCGCGCATTAGACATTTAATACTTAGCGCACCGGCCATCAAAGCAATAAAAAAGCCCAGGGGCGCCAGCCAAATCGTAGTACTAACGAGCGCGACCAGCCCGGATAGCAACAGCGCAAGCAGTAGCGGCAGCCCATAAACACAAAAAGCCAGCAACGTGACAGAGGCACGCGGCAGGCTGATAATGACTTGGCTTCCTAACGGATAGTTGCGCTCGGCGTTATCTGTTTTGGAGGGAACCGCTACGGCAATGCGTTGGCTGCGCTGGCGCGCCAGCAATCCGACCCCGCACCCTCTCCCTTGAGCACACTGCTCGCAGTTCTGCTGGGCGGCAATTTCAACGATTACTCCCTGGGAGGTGTAATCGACAACCGTGCCAGTACGAAGCAGAGAAGTGCCAAGTAAAGAGCCACAGGGCGCGGAGGTCGTCATTTTATCTACTCACCTCATCGACGCTTTCTTGAGATTGGTCTTCTAGCAGGTCGAAAGTGATTGAGCGAACAATACGCTGCAGCGTTGCTACGGGCAGCTCACCAATGGCCACCAACTGCCAGCGCCCTTCAGCGGTGATGGTGTGCTCAATGGCGACGGCCGAGACACCCAACTGCTGCACACCTTCCTGCAAGGCAATGGTTGCTTCAGATGCAAGAGGCTCTACAAAGATACTCACGGTAGCCAAACCATCACTGTAAACACGCTGATGCACATCGTCGCCGGCAAAAGTAACCGGTTGCGCAACAAAGCCGTCGGGTAACCAAGTGGTATGCCAAGGCGTGTTGAGGATAACGGTGGGCGAGCCCACTCGTACGCGGCCGGTATATTTTTGGGGCGATTGGAGCTGGGTAATTTGGAAGGTTTCAATGATCCTACCTTGCTGATCACTGAGTACATGCTTAAGGAGTAGGCCGGTATCTCGATCTAACCACCACTGATGGGAAAAACGCCATTGATCCCGAGGCTCGAAAATAAGTTTAACGGCATCGCGACCGGCTACCCGAGCATCATCCTCAAGCTCAATAGCGTAATATTTCTCAAGATGAGCCGCCCACCCTGCAGGAGTAGGCATCTCCCCATTACTATGCTCTTCAGTCCAAGCCAGTCGACCCACCGGCGAGCGCCGCTCAATACTCACGGAAGGACCGTCTAGGTACTGAACCACCTGCTGCCGAATGCCATTCTGGATGCGATGCGACAGCGCCAGCGTGCGAACATCAATAGCATCAATCGCCACCGCCCTGGCTTGGAAGGCATAACAGTGGCTAGCCAACAAACCACGCTCAAGCCACTGCGTGGCATTACTGGGCTGCTCTTCGGATTCCGCCGCGCACTCGTAGCCAGCATGACGAACCGGTTGGCTAACGTCGGACGAGCTATTGGCGTTTTCTGCATGCACTTGAAAAGAGAGCGTACCAACTACTGCTGCCAGTACCCAGGCACGCTTTAATCGCCAGGGCACGATCATGTTGCGCACTCCCATCCCGCGCACTCCCTACTCACTTAACAGGCTTCGTCAAAAAGAACGTCATTCAGCTTAGCGCTGACCTAATGGTTCAGTCACTGCAGATGAACGCATTAATGGCATCCAACTATCACCACTGCCGTAAGCAGCGCTCTGAGTATGCTGCTCTAAATAAGATTGCAGCAAGCCAATCTGATCTACATCAATATTGGTTCCCTGGGAAGCAGTCACTCCCTGAGGCGTCTGCGCTGAAAACCCAGTTTCACTAATATTCATCAGACCGCCCTGACCCGACTGACCGCTAAGCCGAAACGGCGTAGGCTCAAACATGGGCATATCAGCACGTGAGGCTACTGCCGACTGAGAGGCCAAATTGACGGGCTGTACCTGATTAGCGCCAGGTGCGGTCGTTGCCATGTCACCACTGCCCTGGCCAACGGGTGAGTCGTTGCCAAAGAACTGAACGCCGGTGATCACCATCAGTGACACTGCAGCAGCAACGCCAGCGCCGCGGGCGAACGAAATACCACCCGTACGGTGAGCTACAGGCTCGGCACCTTGTGTCATTGGAGCAGGCTCTTCGCGCAGTCTGGCCATAATGCCAGCGGAGAGATCAACGCTTACATCAACGCCCTGCTCCCGCTGCATCATGCTGCGGGCAAGGTGATATCGGCGCCATGTATCTGCGGCATCGTCATCATTAGGCAGTGCCTTCAACACTCGGCGAAGCTCAAGCTCATCACTCTCGCCATCCATTAACACCGAAAGTGATTCCCGTGTGTTTTGACTCATACTTCACACCCTCACACTGTTTAAAAGAAGTACTGGGGTGATGGCTTGCGTTATACGCACCACCACTCCGACGACTTCCAAGGCCAAGACTCAGTTCAGGCTAATTAAATGAGCAAAACTCATTAGCCTGCGACGCTAAGCTCATGACACTTTGCACATTGATATATCAGCGATTGACACACCAGCGTGCTCATCAAGATAGTCAGGCTTTATGACGCCTTACATGCCAGACAGTTCACAAAAAATAAAACCTTTATTTTTAAGGCTGACATCCTATAACGCTCATATCGCCTCCCCCACTACGACCACTACCCTTCGCGACTGTTCCGCGCGGTCGATACTAATGGGCGGATATGTTCATCAACCGCCTCGCGGGCGCGGAAAATTCGTGAACGCACGGTTCCCACAGGGCACTGCATGACCTGAGCAATATCTTCATAAGCAAGACCATCCAGTTCACGCAGGGTGATCGCCGTGCGCAGATCATCCGGCAAATTTTCGATTGCCTGATAAACCGCGGCTTCGAGCTGATCTCTGGCAATCGCCGCTTCCGGTGACTCGGAATCTGCCAGTCGACCGCTTTGATCAATGATTTCAGCGTCGACAATATCCATATCACTTCCCGGCGGGCGCCTTCCCCGCGAGACCAGATAGTTTTTCGCCGTGTTAATCGCGATGCGATACATCCAGGTGTAAAACGCACTTTCTGAGCGAAATTTACCCAAGGCGCGATACGCCTTAATAAATGCCTCCTGGGCTACATCCTGAACTTCAGAGTGATCATGAACATAACGACCAATCAGGCCGATAATTTTGTGCTGGTACTTCTTCACCAGCAGATCGAAAGCGCGCGTATCACCTTTTTGGGCACGTTCAACAAGCTGTTGGTCTGTTTCCCGAGTGCCCATTCACACGCTCCTCCAGCTCGTACGGCATGCGCCGAGCCCAATTCCTATTAGCCCTGACAAATGGGCGTTCACAGCAAGCAGCATAGCGTCCCTTGGGCATTGATTAATAATAGAGTGAATAAAAGAGCGAATACGTCGCCCGAGTAAATTGCTGCATTATTATAACGGTACTAAATTTTAACGACAGGGCTCCCAGTGTTGCGCGTTCCGCGCAACGCATCAAGCGCTTACCGCCTTTCGCAAAAACCGTGCGGCTGACACTTTTAATGCCGCTATAGTTCCGCAGCAATTGATTTTTACCTGCCCGGCGAGCGATAGTATGTGCCACTTTTATCGCCCCCTTACTTTTTCAGTCATTACGCAAAGCACAGGTAGCAAGATGCCAGAACAGCAGGTTAATAACCTTAACGTCCTCGCTCAAGACGTTCTCACCACGCCAGAAGCGCTCAAGAATGCCGTGCCGTTAACGGAGGCAGCAGAGCGCACCGTGATCGAAGGTCGCCAAACCATTCAGAACATCCTGGATGGCAATGACCCGCGACTGTTGGTAGTGGTCGGTCCATGCTCAATCCACGATGTGGAAGCCGCCCTCGACTATGCCCGCCGCCTTCGTGAGCTGGCTGACCAGGTCAGCGATAGCCTGTATATCGTGATGCGTGTCTATTTTGAAAAACCGCGCACAACGGTCGGCTGGAAAGGCCTGATCAACGACCCGCACCTCAACGACTCCTTTGAGATCGATGAGGGTCTGCATATCGCCCGTAAATTGCTGGTCGATCTGGCCGAAATGGGCTTACCGCTAGCCACAGAAGCACTGGATCCCATTTCTCCCCAATACCTGCAGGACTGCATCAGCTGGTCAGCGATTGGCGCCCGTACCACCGAGTCCCAGACCCACCGGGAAATGGCTTCCGGCCTTTCCTGCCCGGTCGGCTTTAAAAACGGTACCGACGGCAGCCTGGACGTGGCGATTAACGCGCTTCAGTCCGTGGCCAGCCCGCACAATTTCCTGGGCATTAACCAAGCGGGCCAGGTAGCCATTATTCGCACCCGCGGCAACGCCTACGGCCACGTCGTTCTACGCGGTGGCAACGGCAAGCCCAACTACGACAGTGTAAGCGTTGCCCTGGCGGAGAAAGAGCTCGAAAAAGCCAAGCTCTCACCCAACATAATGATCGACTGCTCCCACGCCAACTCCAACAAAGACGCTGCGCTACAGCCATTGGTGCTGGAAAACGTCACCAACCAGATTTTGGAAGGCAACACTTCCATTATCGGCCTGATGGTTGAATCCAACATTGGCTGGGGTAATCAAAAACTTACCCAAGACCTTAGCCAACTGCAGTATGGTGTCTCCATTACCGATGCCTGCATCGACTGGGATACCACGGTGGAGACCTTCAGCCGCATGAACGATAAACTTGCCGCCACACTGGCCAAGCGCATCGTCAAGTAAGTCAACAACCCCGCTACGGCGGGGTTTTTCATGACGTTCTAGCGACTAATCTCACGCCGAAATGGCGGCAGTGCATCCAGCAGTGCTTGTCCGTAGCGGCGGGTAATCACCCGCTTATCCAGCAAGGTGATCGTCCCACGATCGCTCTCTTTGCGAATCAAGCGCCCACAGGCTTGCACCAGCTTAATAGACGCATCGGGCACGCTAATGCGCATAAACGCATTACCGCCCTGGCTTTCTATCCACTCCGCTAACGTAGCACCCACTGGGTCGTCGGGTACCGCAAAGGGTAACCGCGTAATCACCACGTGCGTCAAATAGTCGCCGGGAAGATCGATACCCTCAGCAAAGCTCGCCAAGCCAAAGATAATACTGCCCTCGCCCCTATCCACTGCCGCCCGATGGCGCTCGATAAGCTCACGCTTAGGTAATGCATCCTGAGCGAGCACCCGCTCCTTCACACTCGCGGGCAACGCTTTGTCGACTGCACGCAGCTGGGCGCGGGAAGAAAACAGCACCAGCGCCGCCTCTTGGTCGGCCAACTGCGAGACAAACGTCACAATCGCCCGCTCATGGGCCTCCCTGTCGCCAGGGTCAGTGGCCTCTTTAGGCACTCGCAGCACGGCATTGGCGTAATCAAAGGGGCTCGGCAGCGCCTGATAGCGGTAGCGATTCGCCAAGCCTGCACGCTCTTGCAGGCGTTCAAAGCGCCCCAGCGCAGTCAACGTTGCCGAGGTGACCACCGCCCCATGGCAACGCCCCCATAAATGCTTGGCCAGGGTATGTGCGGCTGAAACGGGGCTAGCCGAAAACTCAACTTCCGGCTCCCCCGCTACACGGCTTAGGGTAATCCAGCGAGCGCTGGGCGCCTCATTAGCAACATCCTGCTCACTGAATGCCTGCCACAAGGCATGCGCCTCTAACGCCCGCCCATGAAGCAACGCAACGAGCGGCAGCCAGGTTTCTGCCTGCTCACGATCGAGGCCGGTCTGTTTATCGGGATCAAGGCTTTCACGCAGAATATCGCTGATACTCTCGAGGCAGCGCGACAGTGAAGCAAACATCACCAATAGCTGCTGCGCCTGTTCCCGCAGGGCATCGGGCACTTGGCCCTTCTCAAAACGCGATTGATGGGTGGCCTCTTCGTCAGCCAAACCGTTTGGCCGCTCCGCCAACTGATGCCCCATACTAAACACGTCGCCCAGTGCGGGCTCCAGGTTATGAATCAGCTCTGGCAAGCTAACTAAAAGCCGCGACACCGTTGGCTGAATAGCCAACGCTTGGTGAAGGTCGGTCAAACTGCTTCTCAGCGTTTTTAGCCAACGCAAGCAGCCGTGCACCGCAAAGCGGTGGGCAAAGTGGGAAAGCGCCTTCTCGGGCAGGTGGTGGCCTTCGTCGAAGACAAAGATGCAGTCCGCCGGGTCGGGCAGAATAGCGCCGCCGCCCAAGGCCAAGTCAGCCAGCACGAGGTCGTGGTTGGCGACAATAACGTCAGCGTTCTCAAGCTCTCGACGGGAACGAAAAAACGCGCAGGCACCGAAGTGCCCACAGCGCCTACCCGTGCACTGGCGATGGTCAACCGTCAGCCGCCGCCAGTGGGCATCCTCAATCGCCTCAGGCCAATTATCACGATCCCCTTCCCATTCGCCCTGACCGTAAGCTTGCGCCATATCACTGGCAATCACGGTGAAGTCGCTACTTTGTGTTTGCAGCGACTGCTCAAACAGCGATAGCGTCGGGTTGGGTTCAGTACCTTCGAGCGCCTGATCCAGACGTGCCACGCACACATAGCGGCCACGCCCTTTGGCTAATGCGTAGCGAAAAGCAATACCGCTATGACTGGCCAGCGAGGGTAGATCCTGATTCAGCACCTGCTCCTGAAGGGCGACCGTGGCCGTGGAAATAATCAGCCGCTTGCCCCGCGCTTTCGCGATCGGTAAGGCGGCGATCAGATAGGCCAGTGTTTTGCCGGTACCAGTACCCGCTTCAAGCACACAGACATGAGTATCGCTTACGCGCTTACCCTCGCCGTCGCTCTCTATATTACCCAGCGTCCGGGCGATTTCGGCGATCATCATGCGCTGACCGTAGCGTGGGGTCAGCTCAAGGGTGTCCACCACGCGACGGTAAGCGTCTTGAATCTCACTTTTGAGGGCTGTATCGAGCATGCGGCTTAGAGCATACCTTCCGGCGGATGCACGCAGGGCAGCTTGTCGTTGATATAGCGTTCGATTTCCGGCAGCGAGAAGGCATCCTCTTCACCGACGAAGCTAATCGACACACCCTTAGCGCCAGCTCGACCAGTACGACCGATACGGTGTACGTAGTCTTCCGGATCTTCCGGCAGGGTGTAGTTGATGACGTGACTAACGTCTTCAATATGGATCCCACGGCCTGCAACGTCAGTGGCGACCAATACCTGAATCTCGCCTTCGCGGAAGCTTTCCAGGGTTTTAATACGCTGATTCTGAGGCACATCGCCCGACAGCATCGCCGCACTGACACCGGCTTTTTTGAGCAGATCGTCAAGCTTGCGAACTAAATCGCGACGGTTACCAAAGACCATCACACGCTCAAAGCTCTCTTGCTGAAGCAAATTAACCAGCAAGCGCTGCTTGTCGTCATCAGACACCAGATACACACGCTGATCTATATCCGCCTGATTCTCAACGGTGACTTCGATCTCAACGTGGGCAGGATCAAGCGTCCATTGACTGGCGAGATTCAAGATGTCGTCGGTAAAGGTGGCCGAGAAGAGGAAGGTCTGGCGCTCCTCTTTTTTCGGCGTGTAGCGAATAATCCGCTTCACATCGGGGATAAAGCCCATCGACAACATGCGGTCGGCTTCATCTAACACCAAAACTTCGACTTCATTGAGGTCGATATCGCGCTTCTGATGGAAATCCAACAGACGACCAGGTGTTGCCACCAGAATATCGATCTTGCTGCCCAGGCTGTCACGCTGTTTTTGGTAGTCCATACCGCCGACCACACTCGCCACATTGAGCTGCGTGAAACGCGCTAACGCTTTAGCATCTTTTTCGATCTGCAGCGCCAGCTCGCGGGTGGGCGCAATAATTAAGGCACGCGGAGCCCCCGGCTTTTGACCATTGGGTGTTGGCTCTTCCAGGAAGTAGGCCATCACAGAGATCAAAAAGGCTGCGGTTTTACCGGTTCCCGTTTGCGCTTTGCCGACAATGTCGCCACCTAATAGCGTCTGGCGCAGGGCCTCCGCTTGAATAGGTGTGCAGTACTCAAACCCCTGGGCATGAATAGCGCGCATTAAGGGCAGCGGCAGATCAAAGTCATGAAAGCGCCACTTACCGGCCACGGCGGGCACCTGAAACTGACGAAGATCCCAGTTCGACTGGCGACGACGCGGTTTACGGCGGCGACGTTTTGGCTTGCGATTCTGGGCCGGGGCTGTGGTCTGTTCCGACTCGCTCATAGGCTGTCTATCTGTCCATTGCTGTGGAAGTTGGCTTCTTGACGTGCGCATTGTACCAGGGCTTGGCGATAAGAGCGCGTCCTGCTGTCGAAGGAGTCCCAAGGCCTGTTAGAATAGCCGTCAAATCGACGTAAGGAGCGCGACATGACGCGTAAGAAAAAAACTCGTTCACTGGCCGATAAGGTGACAATCCGTACCGGCCGGCGGAAAGATTATAAAAAATGGCGCCACGACAATCCCGACCAAGTGGCCCCTTCGCGCCGTTTTGTAGCGAAAAAGCAGCAGCAGCGCAAACTGCAGGCGGTGAGAAAACTCGCTCGCCAGCAGAGCGGGCAGGATATTGCTATACACCCTGACAAACCGAGCAGCGACGCTAACAAACCTAAGGGGGACGACTCGTAATGCGCTTGGTCTCGTTCAACATTAATGGCATTCGAGCACGGCTTCACCAGTTACAGGCGTTGATCGACACTCAGCAGCCGGACGTAATTGGGCTGCAGGAAACCAAGGTACAGGACAGCGAGTTCCCGCTTGCCGACGTAGAAGCCATGGGCTACCACGTTTTTTATCACGGCCAAAAAGGCCATTACGGCGTAGCTTTAATGTGCCGTCAGGCGCCCGAAGAGATTTTTTACGGCTTCCCCGATGATGAGGAAGACGCTCAGCGCCGCATGATCGGCGTTCGTCTGATCGCCGTGGATGGAGAAGCCGTGACGGTATGGAACGGTTATTTTCCTCAGGGCGAAAACGTTACTCACCCGACCAAATTCCCCCATAAAGAGCGCTTTTATGGCCAACTAGCGCGATTGCTCAACGAACAGCACCGTCCCGACGAGCGGCTGGCGATCATGGGCGACTTTAATATCTCGCCGGAAGATCAGGACATTGGCATTGGCGACGCTAACCGCAAGCGCTGGCTGCGTGAAGGCAAAACCAGCTTTCAACCCATTGAGCGCGAATGGCTCGAAGGCATTAAAGCCTGGGGGCTTACCGACAGCTATCGCCTCTGCTACCCGCAAAGCGATGACCGTTTTAGCTGGTTTGACTACCGCTCAAAAGGGTTTAATCAGGAGCCCAAGCGCGGCCTGCGTATCGACTATATTCTAGTCACCAAGGCGCTAGCCGATCAGGTTACTGCCGCTGGCATCGACTATGACCTGCGCGGCATGGAACGACCCTCTGATCACGCGCCTACCTGGAGCGACTTCGCTCTCACGCTTAAGGCGTAGTTTTCTACGTAGTCTTTTCTAGTTAAAGCTGGCCAGCCACTGCTCCGCCTCCTCGTCACCTAGCGACGAGGCGCGGGCAAAGGCTTGTTTCGCTTGCCCATCCTCACCCCAGGCGTAAGCAAGTTGACCATAGGCTCGCCAGTCGGCAGCAACTTGCGTATGCAGCGCTAAGGCGTGCCAGGCATTCAGGGCCTTCTCAACGTCTTTAGCCTGCCGCCAAGCGTTGGCAAGCAAACGCAGATGGGACTCATCGCGAACGATATCGCCCTCATTCAGCGCCCGCTCTAGGTGTTCTGCCGCTCTAGCGGGGGTTCCGCCGGCGAGATGGAGTTGAATCAACAGCCAGAAATCTTCCTGCTCGGTCAACTTACCTAATTGCCACCCGGCCTCCCACAAACCAGCGGCAACCCCTGACTGCCCAGCCTGCTGGGCAAGCCCGGCGGCTTGGCGCCAATCTGCGGGGTCGCTTTGCGCATTCAAGTCATCTAGCAGCCAGCCCAATGCCTGATCGCCTTGCCCGGCATTGCGATACACAGCAAGCGCCAGAGCCTGCTGTACTTCGTTGGGCTCTGGCGTCTCATTAAGTGCTTGCTCAAGCCAGCCAGCGGCTTCTTCCCAACGCTCCTGTTGCGCCAGCAGGCGGGTTAGCTGCCAGGTAGTATCACTATCTTGCTGATTGGCTAACCACTCACTGAGTAGCTCAATGGCCTGATCACGCTGGCCAGCAGCACGGCGCAGTGAGGCCTCCTCACGTAGCCAACGGGCTGCTTGGACACTATCCACACCGTTTAAGCCACGGGCAATCGCCAGCCGATCCGCTGCCGCAGCGTGCTGATCCTGACGCGCCAAGGCACCTGCCGCTAACTGTTGATAGAGCGCACTGGCCCACTGATCCGATTGGTTGCCGGATGCCAACCGCTCAGCCTGGGCCGTTGCCCGCTCAACGACCTGAGGCAACGCGCCCTCTTTTAACTGGCTTTGCAGCGCATTGAGGTCAGCAATCACATCACCTTGTAGCGCAGGGCTGGCCTGTGACGAAAGAGGCCAAACGCTGAGTAATAGAATGCATAAAAGACGCTTCATACGGCTACCTCAACTCAAACTCGATCCGCTGGGTGGCATTGCGTAACCGATCGCTGGGTTCAAATTGCCACTTGGCAATCGCCTCCCGCGCGGCATCATCAAACACCCGACGCGGCTGCGCGCTGGTAACCCGTATAGAAGAGCTGTCGACACTGCCATCACGCCGAATCGTAAAGGCCACCTCTACAAAGCCTTCCATACCTCGGCGCTGGGCACGGGGCGGGTACTTTGGACCAACTTGGTTCGTCGGTGTCACTTGGCCCACATTCACCGGCTCATTAGAGGGCGCTGGCTGAGCTTCCGGGGCAGCTTCGCGCACGGCGGGTGCAGAATCCACTGACGCAGGGGCTGCTCTAGGAGCTGCCTCGACAGGTTGCTGTTGCGGGGTCGGCTCTGGTCTCGGCTCAGGAGTAGGTTCGGGCCGGGGTTCCGGTTTAACTTCCGTTAGCTCCGGGAGTTCGCTGTCCATTTCAACCGGCTCGACGGGCTCATCTGGCAGTTCCACTTCCGGCAGACTAATAGTGCTTTCCGCTACCGGAGGCGGCTCGGGTGCAGGCATGGGCGGCGGCGTTTGCTGGGGTGCCGCTTCAACAGGCTGAGGCGTGGGCGCCTCCTGCTTAGGGGCCACCTCCGGCGCTTCAATCATGGTCATCGCCATGCTCATGGTCAGCTCTTCGGGCTCCCGCTCTGGGGGAGCCACTAGCTGGGCAAGTAGCCAGAACAAGCCCACCGCCAGCACGACGCCTCCCAATAATGACAGCAGGTGGCGCATCATGACCCACTCCGACTCGCCGCCACCGCCACTTGGTCAACGCCCGCCTCACGTAGGCGATCCATCACCTCGATCAGCAAGCCCGTGGTGGATTCGCGATCCGCCTGAATAACCACCGAGCCATCATCACTTAGCATATCGGCTACCTGCTGGCCGACCCGATGGGCATCCACGGGACTGCCATCTACCCAGACTGCACCCTCGGGGGAAATCGCCACGAGCACCTGGGCATCCGGGCGCGGGGTGGCGGCGCTGGATTCCGGCCGCTCAATCTCGACACCGCTCTCTTTGACAAAGCTGGTAGTCACAATAAAGAAAATCAGCATGATAAATACCACGTCGAGCATGGGGGTAAGATTCACCTCATTGCTCTCAGCAGTCGCATCTATGGAACGACGTCTACGCATCACTCTCCTCCAGTGCCCGCGCCAGGCGATCATGCAGCCGCTGGTCTTCGCGACGGATGACGTGCTCTAAACGACTAATAAATAGCAGCCCTACTACGGCAATGGCCATGCCGGTCAAGGTCGGCAGTGTCGCCCGGGCAACCCCATCTGCCATAGCGCGGGCTTGATGGGTCTCGCTCAGCGAAAGGCTATCGAACACGCTAATCATGCCCGTCACGGTGCCTAACAAGCCTAGTAACGGACATAGCGCGACTAACAGTTTTAACCATGGCAAGGGTTTGCGCAGCCTGGCGACCAGCGCCTCGGCCCACACCTGACGCAGTGTCCGGGCACTCCAACTGGAGTGGTCACTACGTGCCGCCCAGCGGCGTAACAGTTGACGCCGTGCTATACGCCAAGTAATCCGGTAGTACCACCAGCGCTCCATAGCCATGGCAAACACCAGTACGGCCACGACGGCCAAAACCACCAGTACCGCGCCACCCGCCTCTACTAAGCGCTCAACGGGTTCGAGCCAGAGAGGAAGAGTGGACATGTTAATTCACCACGGGCGTGTGAGATTCCAGATGATCTGCCAGTGTCGCGCTCGCCTGCCCTTCAATCACGTGGGTCAAGTAACGGCTGCGGCCTGCCAAAGCGGTCTGTACAAACAACAGCGGTACGGCGGTAATTAGACCTAGTACGGTGGTCACTAGTGCCTGACTGATGCCGCCCGCCATAAGTTGCGGGTCGCCGGTGCCAAACACGGTAATCGCCTGGAAAGTCACGATCATGCCGGTTACCGTGCCCAGCAGGCCGAGCAACGGTGCTATCGCGGCAAGCAGCTTCACCATCGGCTGGCTGCGTTCCAACCTGGGCAACTCGGCCAACACCGCTTCATCCAACCGCGCTTCCAGCGCCTCCGGAGTTTGATGTTTATCCATGCCTTCAAAGCGCAGTAGCACCCGCCCCAACGGGTTATTGTCCCGCAACTGATCGAGGGATTGCCGCTGACGCTTTACGCGCAGGCTAACCAGCACTAGATAGAGATACTGCCCCAGACCGATGATCATACCCAGAATACCCAGCGCCACGACAACGTAGCCGACATAGCCGCCCTGCTGGAAACGCTCCCATAGACTGGGTTGCTGGGCCAAGGCCTCCAGCACGCTGCCCTGGGTAGGATCAATGGCAAAGACGCTGCTCTCGCCTTGGTAGTAATCCGCCAGTACCCCGCCAATGGCATCGGGGGTACGCGGCAGAACCACTAGGTTGCCGTCATTTTCACCGCGCTCTAAAAGCTCGTTCTCGGTAAAGGCCGCAAAATCGCCCAACCGCACCAACTCGCGGGCGGCCACCTCGCCGTTAGCATCGGCTACTGGCATTGAAAGCCGTTCGGCACGGCCGGTGCGCGCGGTTAGCGTTGCCAAGCGATCCACCACGTTTTCCAACTGATGGCGCTCAAGCACTTCCACTTCACCCAACCGCGGCGGCAGCGAGCCCTCCTCAAGGGTTAGCAGACTCTGTTCGCCAAGCGTGTTGCGAATCTCTGAGCTATGTCGGGCAAGATTGGCCAGCAGACCCGAGAGCGCTTCGCCCTGCTCTGCCTGGCGCTCGCTCAGCTCGCTAGCTTGATCTGTTTGCTCTGCCTGCTGCGCCTGTAGTGCTTCATGCTGCTGCTGGACATCTTCGTGCTCCGCGCGCGCCTGCTCCAGCGCGGACTCTAGCGCCTGCTGGTCATCCAGAAAGCTCATTAGCCGCTGCTGGTCTCGCGTCTCAGCAGCCTCACGGGCTTCACGCAGAGAAGTAGCGCTTTCGGTTTGCGCCATTGATACACCACTTACCGCTACCAGTCCCAATACAACACAGACATAGCCAAGTTGACGGAGTGTTAGTCGACTCATGGTTGCTCTCCCTGCAGGTCATTGGCACTGATCGAGAGCGGCAAGGTTAATAGATCAGGGGCGCGCTGATCTTCCGCCATACGCAGCCCACTGCGCACTTCACGCAGGTACTCGTCATCCAGCGGCTGCCATGCGCCGTTCTCAGCACTCCAAACACCCCCCTCGCGGCCATCGGGGGTTAGGTAATAAAAGCCGATACGCCCGATGCGCAAGAAATCCACTTCGCGTTCGCGACCATCCTGACTTAAACGCCCCCGCCAGTTGTCCATCTCCTGACCATAATCGAGCTCAACGCGCCAGGCCTCTAACAGTCCATTAATACGCTCGATAGTGTTTTGACCTTGCTCGTCTGGCTGACGCTCAACCCGCGCCAACCGCTCTTCACGTAGAAACGGCAGGTCACGCTCAATCCAGCCGCTCAGTTGCTCGGCCATATTCTGTTCGATCACGGGCAGCGCTGCGCGGGTCTCTTCCAGCGTATCCAGCGCCGTCGCCAAACGCTGCTGACGCTCGGCCTCTTCCGCCAAGCGCCCGGACAGAGAGGCGTTATCAGCCTTCAACTGGCGGGTTTCGCGTTCCAAACGGCGCAACTCCTCCAACTGCTCCCGGGTCTGTTCATCGGCAGCATCAATCTGCTCCTGAAGCGCTGCCTGGGTTTGCTGGGCTTCGACACTTTCGGCCGCTTGAGCCACTGCTTGTTCACTTGCCATCAGCGTGCCACTGGTCAGCACTCCCGCTAGCCACCATCCACGCAAGGCAAAGAAAGGCCTGTTCAGCACGTCGACTCTCCGTCACTGAGTAGCGGGCGGCGAGCACCGCGCCACTAAAAACTAATTGGGTATTAGAACGATTTGCGTTTATCTTTTCCGGGACATAGCCTACCACTAATAGAATAAATGACAATATTTATCATTAACGATCATTTGATTTCGCTTACCTAACACGCATAAAAAAAGGCGCCCATCAGCGCCCGTTATCACAATATCTAAGCTTAATAGTTAACCACTACGTACTCTTTTGTCAGCGGCGCCAGCGGGAGTTGCCAAGCCTCTTCACGGGTTACCCATCTTGCTTCGGCTATTTCAGCCGCCGCCTCCACAGGCTCGTCGATAACCAGGCTAAACAGGTGCGCTTCAAGCATAATGTCCGGTTCATTGGCAGCGGGAGCGCTGTGCACGCCTAGCGGAATCAGTTGATCTTCATTAACCTGCAAGCCCAACTCCTCTTTCAGCTCACGGCACAGCGCCTCTGGGGCGGTTTCACCCGCATCGATCTTGCCGCCGGGCTGCATAAAGAAGGACGTATTGTGCTTACGCACTAATAGCAAACGACCATCGGGATCGCTCACCATTGCTGCAGCAATTTTTAATACGTTAGCGGGACTGTCTGGCATACCTCCTCCTCTATGCACATTTATTTATACCATCAACTCATCTCCTCCCACTCATACGGCTATTAAAACGCCCAGTCGTCGTCTTCGGTGGCGACGGCTTTGCCGATGACGTAAGAAGAACCGGAGCCGGAGAAGAAGTCGTGATTCTCGTCGGCGTTAGGTGACAGAGCCGCCATGATGGTCGGGTCCACATCGGTGACGCTGCTGGGGAATAGGGGCTCAAAGCCAAGATTCATCAGCGCTTTATTGGCGTTGTAGTGAAGGAATTTTTTCACATCTTCGCTAAGGCCTACCTCGTCATAAAGAGACTCGGTGTAGCGCACTTCGTTGTCGTAGAGCTCCAGCAGCAGCTCATAGGCGTAATCTTTGACTTCCTGCTGACGCGCTGGCGTCGCTTCCGCCATTGCCTGCTGGAATTTATAGCCGATGTAGTAGCCGTGTACCGCTTCGTCGCGAATGATTAGACGAATAAGGTCGGCGGTGTTGGTCAACTTGGCATGGCTTGACCAGTACATCGGCAGGTAGAAGCCGGAGTAGAACAGAAATGACTCAAGGAACACGCTGGCAACTTTGCGCATCAGCGGATCATCCGAGCGGTAGCGCTCCAGAATCAGCTGAGATTTTGCCTGCAGAGTAGGGTTCTCTTCGCTCCAGCGGAACGCGTCATCCACATCACGGGTGGTACAGAGCGTCGAGAAGATCGAGCTATAGGAGCGCGCATGCACTGATTCCATAAAGGCGATGTTGGTGTAAACCGCCTCTTCATGGGGAGTGCGAGCGTCTTCCATTAATACCGGCGCACCCACGCTGCTTTGGATGGTGTCCAGCAGTGTAAGGCCCGTGAAAACGCGGATCGTCAGCTGCTTTTCTTTCTCGGTCAGCGTATTCCACGACTGAATATCGTTCGACAGCGGCACCTTCTCGGGAAGCCAAAAATTACTGGTCAAGCGGTTCCACACTTCCAGGTCTTTATCATCCTGAAGCCGGTTCCAGTTAATCGCATCAATGCGCGATAAACGTTGCATGGTATTCATATCACTCTCTCAAAGCCCGGCTATGAGAGCCGGGCTAGCAAAGCTCGTTTAAAAACGAATGCTCAATAACGGACACAAGGCGTAGCGGCAGAAATCAGTACCATTACAGCGTGCAGGAAACGCAGCCTTCTACCTCAGTACCTTCTAACGCGCTCTGGCGCAGGCGAATGTAGTAAAGCGTTTTGATGCCTTTGCGCCAGGCGTAAATCTGCGCCTTATTGATATCGCGCGTGCTTGCGGTGTCCGGGAAGAACAGCGTTAGCGATAAGCCCTGGTCGACGTGCTGCGAGGCTTCCGCGTAGGTATCGATGATCTTTTCCGGGCCGATTTCGTAGGCGTCCTGGAAGTAGTCAAAATTAGCTTCATCCAGGAAAGGCGCCGGGTAATAAACGCGTCCCAACTTGCCCTCTTTACGAATCTCGATTCTCGCCGCCACCGGGTGAATACTGGAGGTGGAGTTATTGATATAGGAGATCGACCCCGTGGGCGGTACTGCCTGCAGGTTACGGTTATACAAACCGTGGGCCATGACCGAGGCTTTCAGCTCCTGCCAATCGTCCTGGGTCGGCAGCGCGATACCGCTGCGCTCAAATAGCCCACGTACTTTATCGGTGCGCGGCAGCCACGCCTGGTCGGTGTACTTATCGAAGAAAGTACCCGAGGCGTAGGTAGAGTCTGCAAAGCCCGCAAACGACTCTTTGTGCTCAATCGCCAAACGGTTCGACGCCCGGATCGCATGGAAGGCAACGCAGTAGAAGTAGAGGTTGGTAAAATCCAAACCTTCGTCAGAGCCGTAGTAAATGTGCTCCCGCGCCAGATAGCCGTGCAGGTTCATCTGGCCCAAGCCAATCGCCCGCGACTTGGCATTACCTTCGGCAATAGAGGGCACGCTGCGCAGGTTACTCATCTCTGATACGGCGGTGAGACCACGAATGGCGATTTCCACACTGGTACCGATATCGCCTGCGTCCATCACCTTGGCAATGTTCATGGAGCCCAGGTTACAGGAGATGTCCTGACCGATTTGGCGATAACCCAGGTCATCGTCATACTCGGTAGGCGTATTGACCTGAAGAATTTCCGAGCAAAGGTTGCTCATGTTGATACGGCCAGCAATCGGGTTGGCGCGATTAACCGTGTCTTCGAACATGATGTACGGGTAGCCCGACTCGAACTGCAGCTCGGCTAGAGTTTGGAAGAAGGCCCGTGCATTGATCTTATGCTTACGAATGCGCGCATCCGCAACCATCTCTTGGTACTTCTCGGTAACGCTGATGTCGCCAAAGGGCACGCCGTAAACACGCTCTACATCGTAGGGCGAGAACAGGTACATGTCGTCGTTGCGCTTGGCAAGTTCAAAGGTAATATCCGGAATCGTCACGCCCAGGGAGAGCGTTTTGATACGAATTTTCTCGTCGGCATTTTCCCGCTTGGTATCCAAAAAGCGCAGGATATCCGGGTGGTGAGCGTTAAGATACACCGCCCCTGCCCCCTGACGAGCCCCCAGCTGGTTAGCATAGGAGAAGGCGTCTTCCAGCAGTTTCATAATCGGGATGATGCCCGATGACTGGTTTTCAATACGCTTGATGGGCGCACCCGACTCACGAATATTACTGAGCAGAAACGCCACGCCGCCGCCGCGTTTGGAGAGCTGGAGGGCCGAGTTAATCGAACGGCCAATCGACTCCATATTGTCTTCGATACGCAGTAGGAAGCATGACACCAGCTCGCCGCGCTGCTGCTTGCCACAGTTCAAAAAGGTGGGGGTCGCCGGCTGAAAGCGGCCGCTAATGATTTCATCCACCAGCGACTTCGCCAGCGTTTCGTCGCCCCGCGCCAGGGTTAGCGCGACCATGCAGACGCGGTCTTCGTAACGCTCTAGATAGCGCTTGCCGTCGAACGTCTTCAGCGTGTAGCTGGTGTAGTACTTAAAGGCGCCCAAAAAGCTAGGGAAGCGAAACTTATATGCATAGGCCTGCTCGAACAGCGCCTTGATAAAGGCGAAGCTGTACTGGGCCAGCATCTCGGCTTCGTAATACTGCTCTTCGACCAGGTAATCGAGTTTCTCCTCTAACGAGTGGAAAAACACCGTGTTCTGGTTAACGTGCTGCAAAAAGTACTGGCGTGCCGCTTCGCGATCTTTATCCAACTGCAGCTCGCCATTGGCACCGTACAGGTTGAGCATGGCGTTAAGAGCGTGATAGTCCAGCGTGCGAGCTTCTGTCTTCGCCGCTGGCCGCTTGGCCTCACCGTTTTTAGTGGATACGTCGTTCGAGACTGAGTCTTTCGGCGCTGAGTCTTTCAGGGCTAGGTTTGTCGTTTCCAAAACTCTTCTACTCCTTGACGGACATTGGCCACGTCATCGTCGGTGCCAAATAATTCGAATCGATACAGCAGCGGCACTTGGCATTTTTTCGCAATAATGCGGCCAGCAAGGCCATACGCTTCGCCAAAATTTGTATTTCCCGCTGCAATCACCCCCCGCAGGAGGCTTCGATTATGTGTGTCGTTAAGAAAATGGATCACCTGCTTGGGCACCGCACCCTGCTCGCTTCCCCCACCATAAGTGGGGGTAATTAAAATATACGGCTGGGTGACTCGTGGAACAGGCTCATCTCGATTCAACGGCAGTCGCTTTGCGGCAAAACCAAGTTTTTCTACAAATCGATGGGTATTGCCTGATTTTGTAGAGAAGTAAACCAAACTGCCGGCGATAGGTGAAGGTGAGCAACTTGCCAGCATTGGGATGACTTAAGCCAGCGCTTGAATGCGGTCTGGGCGGAAACCCGACCAGTGATCCTCGCCGACGACTACGACAGGAAGCTGGCGATAGCCGAGAGCTTCGACTTCTTCTTGGGCACCGGATTCGGCGGTAATATCGATAACAGTGTAATCAAGCCCCTGCTTGTCGAGCGCGCGGTAAGTCGCGGTGCATTGAACACAAGCGGGCTTGCTATAAATTTGGATTTCCATGGCTATTTTCCTTTTCATAGCGGCATTTTTCGGGTAGGGCACATCTAGTGCCTCCCCTCTCTAAAAGATACGACGCATACTATATATAGACCAATGAAAAATCAATTCAAGCATATGTGGTATTTTTCATCCACAGGATATTGACAGCTAATGCCCAACCCTGCCCCTAAAACACTGTCCCAGGCAATAAAAAACCGCCCACTAAAAAGTGGACGGTTTTTAACAGCGCCGTGAACCGGCGCAGTTAGCGGCTCATAGCAATATTAGCTAATCGCAGCTTGATAACGACGCTCAACGTCTTCCCAGTTAACTACGTTAAAGAACGCAGCAATGTAGTCAGGACGCTTGTTTTGATACTTCAGGTAGTAGGCATGCTCCCAAACATCCAGACCGAGCAGCGGCGTGTTGCCGTGCATCAACGGGCTGTCTTGGTTCAGGGTATTCTCTACCACCAATTTCTTTTCAGGAGTAATGGAGAGCCAAGCCCAACCACTGCCGAAACGGCCAAGGGCGGCTTTTTTGAATTCTTCTTTAAAGGCTTCCAGGCCACCCAGCTCAGCGTCAATCGCTTTTGCGACATCACCCTGGGGATTACCACCGCCGTTAGGCGACATCATTTGCCAAAACATGGAGTGGTTGGCATGACCGCCACCGTTATTGATAACGGCTTGACGCTTGGCTTCTGGAACGCGATCCAGATTAGCGACCAGCTCTTCGACAGGTACATCTTCGAGACCTGTGCCTTCCAGCGTGGCGTTCAGGTTGTTGATGTAGGTTTGATGGTGACGAGAATGGTGAATTTCCATCGTCATCGCATCGATGTTTGGTTCGAGAGCGTCATATGCGTACGGCAATTCGGGTAGTGTATGTGCCATATCATCATCTCCTTGAGTGGCTTTCGTTGCTTTCACTTATCTATGTGCGGTCAGCCCGCAGCTTTTTCAACCACCGGGGTGGTTTTTCTTACCTTTTGCCCCAGTACTTTAGTCAACTATTGCCAGTTTACCTAATACACCCGCCAAAAAAAAAGCCGACTTCTGGCGAAGTCGGCCCACCGCTATTGAATCACGGTATTGCTTACAGCTTGCTCTCAAGTTCCGGCAGGATCTCAAATAGATCCCCCACCAGGCCGTAATCCGCCACCTGGAAAATCGGTGCTTCGTCGTCTTTGTTGATCGCGACGATCACTTTGGAGTCTTTCATGCCCGCCAGGTGCTGGATGGCACCGGAAATGCCCACGGCGATATACAGATCCGGGGCAACGATCTTGCCGGTCTGGCCAACCTGCATATCGTTGGGCACAAAGCCTGCGTCGACGGCGGCCCGGGAAGCACCAATGGCAGCGCCCAGCTTGTCGGCGATGCCGTCGAGCAGTTTGAAGTTCTCGCCATTGCCCATACCACGGCCACCGGAAATCACCACCTTGGCACCGCCCAGTTCAGGACGATCCGACTGCGCCAGTTCCTCCTTCACAAAGCTGGACTGGCTGTTGTCCACCACTACGTCGACGGTTTCAATCGTCGCGCTGCCGCTGGTGCCGACCGCATCAAAGCCGGTGGAACGCACGGTGATGACCTTGAGCACATCGTCGCTTTTCACCGTCGCAATGGCGTTACCGGCGTAGATAGGACGCTTGAAGGTATCGGCACTGTCCACGGCGATAACGTCCGACAGCTGGCTAACATCTTTTAGCGCCGCTAAACGCGGCAGTACGTTTTTGCCGGTGGTGGAGGCGCTGGCCAGTACGTGGGTGTAGCCATCGGCCAGTTCGACCAGCAGCGCGCCCATTGGCTCGGCCAGCTGGTGGGCGTAAACGGCGTTATCCGCGACGCGTACTTTGCTTACGCCGTCGAGTTTGGCGGCAGCTTCCGCGGCGGCCTGAACCCCTTCACCGGCCACCAGCACGTCAATATCGCCACCGATGGCTTGGGCGGCCGCCACGACGTGGGCGGTGGCGCCGGCCAGTTGGCCTTCGTGTAGATCCGCAAGTACCAGAATGCTCATGGCATCAACTCCTTTCAAAGCTCTTTTCTTAAAGTACGGTTTTCAAAGCACTTATCTTAAAGAGCTTATCTCAAAGAACTTTGGCTTCGTTTTTCAGTTTGTCGATCAGCTCGTCTACCGAGGCGACTTTGACGCCGCCTTTGCGCTCGGCGGGCGACTCGACTTTGAGCAGACTGACCTTGGAGGCGACCTCGACGCCGTAGTCGGCGGGGGTTTTCACATCCAGCGGTTTTTTCTTGGCCTTCATGATGTCAGGCAGCTTGGCGTAGCGCGGCTCATTCAAACGCAGGTCGGTGGTGACAATCGCCGGTAGCGTCAGTGCGATGGTTTGCAGACCACCGTCGATTTCACGGGTCACATGCACCTTGTCACCGTCCACTGCAACTTCCGAGGCAAAAGTGCCTTGGGGCAGACCGGTCAGCGCGGCGAGCATTTGGCCGGTCTGGTTGTTGTCGGTGTCGATAGCCTGCTTACCCAGCACCACCAACCCCGGCTGCTCTTCTTCAACCACTTTGGCCAGCAGCTTGGCCACGGCCAGGGATTCGGCGCGCTCGTCAGTTTCGATATGAATGGCGCGGTCGGCGCCCAGCGCCAGCGCCGTACGCAGCTGCTCTTGGGCGGCTTTGGGCCCTACCGTGACGGCGACGACTTCTGTCGCCACGCCCTTCTCTTTCAGGCGTACCGCCTCTTCCACGGCAATTTCGCAGAAGGGGTTCATGGCCATTTTGACGTTGGTAAGATCGACGTCCGAATGATCCGCCTTAACGCGGATTTTGACGTTATAGTCGATGACGCGTTTCACCGCGACGAGTACTTTCATAGGTTCCTCGCTTGGCTTGTCGTAAAGCCGTTACCCTGAGACGGCACCCGCCCAGCGGATACCCCTTTTTAAGATGTGTGGTGTATTGAAGACTTACCGGCAATCGCTCAACAGCGATTCGCCTGCCCCAATACAGGCGCTGCCAACAAAAAATGGCGGCGCTTTTAAATTCAATGCATAAAATTCAATCGAGCGTTTGATAGGTGCGCAATTGAAAAACCCTCCCAATTTGCCATAGCCTGCCACAAAGCGACAATACCTAATGCTTAATCATCCACTACGGCCTTAGTCGTAGCACTGAACGAGGGTTAACAAAGCATACCGTCAATAAATGCTCCTTTCACCATCGTAGGCGTGACCTGACACAGGTATTATGCCTATCATGGGGCATAACCAGAAGCAAACGACCGTTTTAAATTAAGGCCGACTTTTTATAAGCTAGTTCCCTGGAGTTAACCTTAGATTAGCTTTGTAAACGCTGGCACTTAAAGAGAATAAGGAGAAACCGGGTGGAAACTGTAGAACGCGATGTAATGGACTTTGATGTCGTCATTGTCGGTGCGGGCCCATCTGGGCTTTCCGCCGCATGCCGACTAATGCAGCAAGCCAACGAGGCTGAGCAAGAGCTCACGGTTTGCGTCGTTGAGAAAGGCTCAGAAGTTGGCGCACATATTTTATCGGGCGCAGTCTTTGAACCTCGCGCACTGGCGGAACTGTTTCCAGATTGGGAAGAGCGCGGCGCACCGCTCAATACCCCGGCGATTCGCGATGACGTTTTCTTGCTCAAAGACGCCGAAAAAGCGCAGAAAGTGCCCAACGCCTTGGTACCTAAAAGCATGCATAACACCGGCGGCGAGCTTACCCGCTATGTAATCAGTGCAGGCAATCTGTGCCGCTGGCTGGCGGAACAGGCAGAGGGCCTCGGCGTAGAAATCTTCCCAGGCTTTGCCGCCCAAGAGGTCATTATTGAAGAAGGCGCCGTGCGCGGTATTCTGATTGGCGACATGGGTGTTGCCGCAGATGGCACCCCTAAAGATGGCCATATGCCGGGCATGGAACTACGCGCCAAATACACGCTGTTTGCCGAAGGCTCGCGGGGGCATTTGGGCAAGCGCTTAATCAAAGACTTCTCACTGGATGCAGGACGCGACCCGCAACACTACGGCATCGGCCTTAAAGAGCTGTGGGATGTGCCTGCCGACAAGCATGAGCCTGGGCTTGTGTTGCATGGTTCTGGCTGGCCATTAGATAAAAACGCTCACGGCGGCTGGTTTCTTTACCATGCGGAAAACCAGCAGGTGGTGGTGGGTTTGATTATGGATCTGGGCTACCAGAACCCGTGGCTCTCGCCCTTCGACGAATTTCAGCGTATGAAGCATCATCCGGTACTTAGTCAGTATCTGGAGGGGGGCAAGCGCGTGGCTTATGGCGCCCGGGCGATTACCAAGGGGGGCTTTAACAGCCTACCCAAAATGACCTTCCCCGGCGGGCTATTGATTGGCTGCGATGCGGGCACTCTCAACTTTTCCAAGATCAAAGGCCTGCACACCGCCATGAAGTCTGGTTTGGTTGCCGCGGAGAGCGTATTTGAGGCGATCAAAGGTGGTGATGAAGGCGCCCAGGAGCTAACGAGCTTTACCCAGAAATGGGAAGCCAGCTGGGCCTACCAAGAGCTTAAAGAGAGCGCCAGCTTCGGCCCCGCGATCCATAAATATGGCACCGTGGGCGGTGGAGCATATAATTTTGCTCACCAGTTGCTGGGCAACAAGCTGCCTAACGTCCACGACACCACCACAGACTATGGCGCCCTCAAGCCTGCAGCCGAGTTTGAAAAGATTAACTATCCCAAACCGGACGGCAAGCTCTCCTTCGACAAGCCTACCTCTGTGTTTCTGTCGAACACCAACCATGAAGAGGATCAGCCGTGTCATTTGCGCCTGGACGATCCTGAGCTACCGATCCGCGAAAACCTGCCCAAATACGCAGAACCGGCGCAGCGCTACTGCCCGGCCGGTGTTTACGAAGTGGTAGAGGATAGCGCGGGCCAGCCACGCTTTCAGATCAATTTCCAAAACTGCGTGCACTGCAAAACTTGCGACATCAAAGACCCAGCGCAAAATATTACCTGGGTAGCACCAGAAGGCGGTGGCGGACCCAACTACCCTAATATGTAAAGTAGTCGGCTAAAACCTGTGCACTGCTTGCCCTACATTGGCTGTAAAAGGGTAAGCGGTGTCTGTCTGGGCTATTTCTCCCTTTGACAGCTCTCCTCTGCTGATAACGGTCTATTACTATAAAAGCCGTGAAAAGGGAGACTGGAGTGGCTGCCTATGAACTGGGACTGCTCATGAGAAGCGACCCCTTTCGCGAACACCTGCATCCCTAGACGCTTACCCAACTCAATGACCGATGACGATAACTGCTGGTCGCGACGAGTGCCTGATAAGCGCTTAACTAAAGAAGAACTTACTTTTAACGTATCGACAGGCAAAGCGTTTAAGTCAGATAAAGAAGAATACCCTGTACCAAAATCGTCAATGACTATCTTAACCCCGAGTTTTTTAATCTCGGCAAAGATACTCGCCGTACGCTGAACATCCTGCAGCAGCATGCTCTCTGTCATTTCCAACTCAAGTAGCCAGGGATCCATTCCAGTAGTGGCTAATGCCTCCTTGATACTCTCCACAAAGCTGTTGTCGTAAAATTGGCGTGCAGAAATCTTGACCGCCATCGTTAATGCAGGAAACCCTTCTTGTTGCCACAGCATGTTTTGCCTACAGGCATTTTCGAGCACCCATTGAGCGATAGGCATGGCCAAACCGCTCTCTTCAGCCAGGGGCATGAATTGGGCGGGTTCCAGCAATCCAAGCGTTGGATGCTGCCAACGAAGCAATGCCTCCATGCCAAGCGTGCTACCTACTTCGACGTCATGCTTTGACTGGAAGAACAACCTAAACTCATGACTCACAAGCGCACGATGCAGGCCAGACTCCAAGGTTAAACGCACATCCATTTCCGCACTTAATTCATCGGTATAGAACTGGACAGTGTTTTTGCCCAGCAGCTTCGCCTGATACATCGCCATATCAGCGCTTTTCATTAATGTTTGCTCGTCAAGCCCGTCAAACGGATACAGCGAGACACCAATACTTACCGAGACATGGCACTCCTGGCCCGCTAGCATAAAGGGCTCTCTGATGGCTGAAAGAATTTTTTGGGCGATGGGCTCAATCTGGTCTCGTCGACTAACCTTACTCAAAAGGATGACAAATTCATCGCCCCCTAACCGAGCGACGACATCACTTTCACGCACCGAAGTGGTCAGTCGACTTGCTGCTTCTTGCAGGAGATGGTCTCCGGCATCGTGACCCAAGGTGTCATTGATTAACTTAAAGCGGTCAAGATCCAAGAAAAGCAGCGCGAAGGATTCACTATGGCGACCGCCAAGCTTCACGGCCTGAGTAATCAAGTGGCTCAAAAAGGCTCGATTAGGCAAATCGGTTAGCGTGTCATGGAAAGCTAAGTGTTCGACCTGCTGAGCATGTGATACACGCTCTTCCATTACCCGCCGCCGCGCCCACTGAAGTTGCCAGCTCAAACGACCGAGTATAGCCAGAATGATGAGTAGCAGGCCGCTAGTCCAACCGGCCCGCTGCCAATAGCTTCGCGCAAGTTGGTGAGCTGCGGCCAACTGTTCCTGGGCAGAGAGCCCTACCACGATCGAGAGTGGAAAATCATACAGCTCGCGCACCAGCGTGTAACGCTCAACCCCTTGCCAGTGGGTCATAAAAGGCGCACTAACAGCATCCAGTGTGCTACTTTTCCAGGCTCCTATATCCATTAACTCGCCTGAATGGATCGCATCTCCAGAACGCCTGACCCGTACGATGCCATCCGCACCGACGAGTGCCAGCATGCCCTGCTGGCCCAAAGATCGAACTTCATAACTGCTCACAAAGTAATTGGCATCAATAGCGATGATGACCCAGCCTGAGCCTCCCCCTTGCGCAGATTCTTGCTCAGGCCTTAATGGTCGAGTAAAGGTAATCTGGTTAGCATCCTTTTCTCCCACGGCTAAGTAATCATCATCCAGCATTGCTTGCGCAGGAGGCGTTAGGCGCTGCCCAAGCAGCCCAGGATCAGTAGTCTCAACAACCATGCCCTGCGAATCAACAATACTGATGGTAAAAAGCAGTGCGGGAGGCAGCAGCCGCTGCTCATTTAACACACTGAGCACGCTCGAGTGATTGCTGCTATTGGCGGTAAAACGTACTAACTTCAGTGTCG
Organism: Vreelandella titanicae; assembly: GCF_014697095.1. Taxonomy (NCBI): domain Bacteria; kingdom Pseudomonadati; phylum Pseudomonadota; class Gammaproteobacteria; order Oceanospirillales; family Halomonadaceae; genus Vreelandella; species Vreelandella titanicae. Next base: position 4,094,125 of record NZ_CP059082.1, read on the forward strand.
TGTCAATTTCCCTGAGGGCCCTTACAACCCTTGCTTCGTAGGTGTCGGTGATTTCACCCACGGACAGCTCTGCCTGACGCTCAATGGACATACGCTCTTTATTGACTAAAAAATAAGTACTTCCCCATATAACCAATAACATCATAAAAGCCACGATGCTGAAGAGTACCAGTGGCTCTACAAGATGATGTGACCATCGATGAATAAAGGCTCTGGATGAGCTGACACGGCTCGGGCCTCTTGGATCATTGAGACTACTCAATTGTCACCACTCTCAAACGCTCATCAAGAAAGGAAGGGTCTATATAGCCCAGTGCTTTTGCATCACTGACTAATCGCTCTACCACTGCGCGACTATTAGCCAGCGCTTGGGGCGGCTGCCCTCGCCCGGTAAATATCTGCCTGGCCCAGTGTGCCTTGATCTGCGCAGGGGTTTGCCCCGTGTAGCGGGTGTAGAACTCACTTCTCGCTGCCGTACCTTCAGTCAGATCCAAGGGCACCACCTGTGCTCCGTTAACTATTAGCGTGCGGCGCCCTAAATAAACATCCCTTAAATCGCTGCTGGTAAGGCGAGTAAAAGGCGCCTCGGCTGATACCACCACCAATACTTCGGCTGAAGCAGGATGATAGGTCATGCTCAACATCGCCCCCAATAAGAGGCTGATTCCGGATCCAGTTAGACGTTTAAGCATGGCCACTCTCCTTAAAACACAAAGTCGAGCGAAAGGCTGAACAGGTTAATACGTCCACCTGGGGTAAACTCGGGCTGTTGATTAATCAGCCCCCCTGATGTCCCTGAGCGCATATCGATGTGATCATATTGGGCCGTAAGAGCCATACCCGGTCTGAAATCCCAGCGTGCACCAACCGTTATGCTTTCTTGCTGTATTCCGCTGGATAGTAGCTCATTCAACATCCCGTTAAGGAGCTGGGCACCTTCTGCAAAGGGCGATGGATACAGGGCAGCATTTAGCCCAGGCTCTGACGTATTGCTGGTGACTTTTGCTCGCGCCACACCTACATACGGTGTCCACTCGGCGACACGGTAACCTAACGTCATGTAGGCTCCTTCGCTCTCCCCTAACAGAGAAGGCGACGAAGAGCGTGCCCACTCGCCCATAACAAACCATGACCCAGGGTCATAACCTAACCCTAAACTCAGCAGGCTCGTACGCTTACCATCAACTTCGTAGCGGCTAGCAAGCTGTTCACCGGGTAGACCAAAGAGGCGGTAAACATCGAAGAATTGTGAGAGTTCATCTGCGCTTACTTTCAGTTCGCCGTAGCTGGCAAACAGGGTGGCATCCCCCCAATGAGTACGGTGAGAAACGCCCCAGGAATCGCTGGCGTCGATACTACCCGTTGAGTAATCAACGCTGCCACCACCAAAATTCAACTGCAATTCATTGGTAGTCTCCCCTACTGGGTATCGATAGCGCATATCAACACCGTCAAAATTAGCCACCGGAATTAGACGATAAACTTCTTGCGGAGGCCGCACCCATGGAGTGGCGTAATTAACTTTACGATGTTCAGAAGCCATGAATGAGCTCTGCACCATACGCCCAACGCGGAAACTAAGATTAGGGGTAATGTCGTATTGAACATTCGCCCATTCAATCTCAGGTGCGTAAGAGCCGTCATACCGCTTCTCGCTGACTACTTGAACAACCGAGGAAAGTTTAGGCGTGAGATGCAGCGTAGCTTGAAGCCCTAAGCGGCTATCAACTTCTGCGCTCCAATCATGGCTGTATCCAGCACCTTGTGAAGCAAAAGGGTCATTAACGAAGTCAGCATTTTGCTCGTCAGAGTGAACGACCCCCAGCGTGCCAAAACCATTGAATTCAAGATTAGGTAGGGAGTTATCAGCAAGCAAGGCGCCGCTTTGGGTAACGATCAAAATGGCGCAAAGCCAAGTGACTTGCCTTACCATGCTCGTTCCCTATTTCATTAGTTATATACTATGAGCTGCTGAGTATTAACTCGGTAGAAGTGTGGGTATTAAATCGGCAGGGCGATGCTAAGTCAAACAGCTCTAAAGCTTAATTTGAGTTCAAATGTGAAAGAGTGTGTACTATTAGAAAATCAATGACTTACCCAGCAAGCGTTGAGCCATTTTCGAGTAGCTCAATGGGTGCGCGGCGGGCAATGAGCCGCCTTCGCCCTGCCTGATCAAAACGCACATCAATGACCGGGTCGCTGGCGCTTCCCTCCACCGCCGCCACTTCGCCTACGCCAAATACCGCGTGATGAAGCCGTTGACCAGGGTAGAAATTTGCCTCTGCTGAATAACCCGCTTTGGACTCATCAACCTGTGCCGGCGCAAGCGCAATGTCGTCTCGCCCTAGCCGCACCAGATAGCGTTCAACCAGGCCCACCGATGTCACTTGCAGGGTCGCCGCGGGCGCACTGGTACTGGCCAAGCAGGAGGCAACCCGCATGCTATCCTGCCAGGCGCTTTCGGCAATAAAGCGACTCGGCCGGTGCACGCCCCCATCATGAAGCACTAATAGCTGCTCCTGGGCGCGGGTAATTGCCACGTAGAAGAGCCGCCGCTCCTCCTCAAGCCGCTCATCGCTGAGCGGGTTATCGCGGCTATAGTGAGGAAAGTCTTCTTCGTTAACACCGGCTACCGCTACCAGTGGCCACTCCAGCCCTTTGGCCCCATGCACAGTGCTAATCAGCACACCACCCGCCTGATTTTCTACCGGGCGCTCAAGAAGTTCGATAAAGGCATCCGGGTCTTGCACGCTTTGCGCTTGTTCGATCAGCACGTCGAGTAAGCGTACATCCTCTTCGCCTTTATCCCGCCGCGCTGCCGCACGCTTAAGCGTTTTTTCAGCATCAATGCTTTCCACCACATGGCGTAGCAACTTAGCGGGTGGCCATGCACTCAGCTGTGGTAGCTCACAAAGCAGCAGCCAGCGCTTTTTCAGCGTGCGCCGCTGGATTGGCTTTAACGCCGTAAGCATGGGGTCATGCCGCTCGGGCCACTGCTGAGTAGTCGCCAGTTGGTGTGCCAAACGCTGAAGCCGCTCACGGGCAACGAAGGGTGTTGGTTGAGAAAGCAGCAGTAACAGCTGCTGCGGATCGCGCAGAAGATCAGGGCGACGCGACAGCTTTAAATACCCCGCCAAGGCTTGCACCAACGGCAGACGAAAAACAAAGCGATCCTCGCGCTGAAGCCGAAATGGAATCCCTGCTTGTAGCAGCGCCAGTTGAAACGGCACCGAAAGCGCCCAACTGCGTACCAGCAAACTAGCTTCGTTAAACGCTCGCCCCTGAGCCTGCCAGTCCATCAACGCATCAAGTAGCAAACGGCTCCCCTGCCCGACTGAGACGCGGGTCTCCGGGTTATTAGCCGCTGCAAGGCATAGCTGATTAGGACGCCGCTGGTTAGCGGCAATGGCATGGTTAGCAGCCAGCGCCAACGCATGACCGTGCCGGAAGGTGGTTGATAGTGGGTAATCGGTCGCTTCGCCAAAGGTGGCGGCGAAATTTTCCAGCATGGTGTCGGGCTTGGCACCGCGCCACTCGTAAATACACTGGTTGGCATCGCCAACTGCCATTACCTCGGCACGAGTGCCCACCAACACGGATAAAAGTCGCTGCTGTGCGGCGTTAATATCCTGATACTCATCAATAATGACATGGTCGAGGAACCCTTCGACGCGACCACGTAAAGCACTATCTGCTTCTAGCGCCAACAGCGGACGATAAAGCAGATCGGCATAAGTCATCACGCCTTCCGCTTCCAATAGCCTCTCTGCTTCGGCAAACGCCGCTGGGAAATAGTCGGTGTCTGGATCAAAATTCAGCCGCTCATAGAGCGCCTCTGGGGTGATCATTTCTGCTTTAACCAAGCCGCAAAAGTGGGCTAAGGTTTCTAGCCGATCCCCTTCCAGAGCAGCATCTCGGCACTCAACGGCATCACGCAGTACATTAATACTTGCCTGACGAAGCAGCCTCTCTAATTGCCAATCGGCGGATAATAGCTGGCGCGGCGCTAGCGCCCCCCAGCGGCAGAAGCTTTGAGTCAAGCGGTGCCCCAGGGAGTGGAAGGTGCGGACATCGGGCAATGCCTGCCCGGCAGGTGCCATTGCGGCTAAACGACGCTGAAAATCATCCTTTGCTGAGCGGTTAAACATCAGCACTAAAATACGTTTTGGCGGTACACCGCTGGCCAATAGATGCAGCACCCTAGCGGCCATGGTGGTGGTTTTGCCTGCCCCGGCCACCGCTGCCACGCGCGCATGCCCGGCCTGATGATTAACAACAGCTTGCTGTTCAGCAGTTAACTTCACGGCGCCTCGCCACGTAATTCATCATCCACCTGACCCAGCGCAAACCACTGACCGGCACTCGTTAGCCCCAGTTCACTCTTGCCACCGGCCACATCACGGCTTTCAGCCGCCTCAACCAACTGGTAATAGACATTACGGTGCAAGCGGGCAGCTAGCCCAAAACGCACCGGCAGCTGTGGCACCGCCTCGCCTTGGGGGGTTGAGGTGACGGTGAGCGGATGCTCGGCATCTAAGCGAACAACGTCGTCAAACTGGGTGGTAAACCACCAGGCACCGTTACGGAAGTCAGCCTCTACCACCACCAACGGCAGGTCTTCGACCTTTATTCGCCAGCGCTCTACCGGCGTAACCAGGCAGTAACCCTCGTCATCCAGGCGCAGCAGCGTTGCCAATAGGCGTGTCACCTTGGGGCGGGCAAACGGCTGGCCTTCGTGCGACCAACTACCATCGGCGTGAATGATGATGTTCATATCGCCAGAGAGCGCAGGCTGCCACTCATCGAGTGGAGGAATAGCGCCAGTGCGCCCTTCATCTCCATTACCTTGCTGCAGCAATCGATCAATATTCATCTCACCCACCTCGCTTGAGCGTATTCAAGGCACTTCAGGCTATAGAAGCCCTGAGTGGGCCAACGCCTCTTTAACGTGTTCCGGGGCATCGGGAGCGGCGGCACGAAAAAGCTGATAAAAGTTAGCGGTCGTCTGCATGGCCACTTCATCGACACTGATACCTCGCTCCTTGGCGATGCACTCAGCTACTTGCACCACCCACGCGGGCTCATTGGGCTTGCCGCGATGAGGAACGGGTGCTAGATAAGGGCTATCGGTCTCAATCAGCAGGCGATCCAGCGGCAGTTGACGGGCAAGTTCACGCAGCGGAGCGGCGTTTCGAAAAGTAATAATGCCCGACAGCGAGATATAAAAACCCAGCCGCACCGCTTCACGGGCCATCGCCAAGTCTTCAGTAAAACAGTGTAATACACCGCCCACTCGCGGGTCGCTATATTCACGTAGTAAGGCCAAGGTTTCCTCTTTGGCTTCGCGGGTATGAATAATCACCGGCAGTTCTAACTCACGCGCGGCGATTAAGTGACGCTTAAAGCGCTCGTGCTGAATCTCGATAGGTACGCTGTCGCGATAGTGGTAATCCAGGCCAGTTTCGCCGATCGCCACCGCACCATACTGCTCAGCGGTGTCTTTTATATCGGCAACGCTGGGTTCATTCTCACTGTGGTGCAGGGGGTGCAAACCAGCGGAAATCGCCACATCGTGATGTTCGCGTGAAATGGCCGCAAGCTGCGGCATGTCTTCTAGGGTAACCGCTACAGCAAGAAATTGGCTGACATGGGCAGCGCGGGCGGCGGCCAAAGTGGCGGCAATATCGCCCCCATGGGTCTGGTCGGATAAACGATCTAAGTGACAGTGTGAATCAACAAACATACGGTTCTCAACAAATAGGTCAAAACAGATAGGCCATAACGACTGGATCAGAAAAATGGCATTCAGAGCGTGAACGATGGAGCTGCTTTATCTAATTGACCGGCAAGCAGCGCCTCAATGCGGTCACGCACGGGATAGTCCTGCTGGCTGAAGTGAAGGCCAATGCCTGGCATACGGCGGCCACTCACCCCCTCTGGAGATACCCACACCACCTGGCCGGTAATTGAAAGGCGCTCGCTTTCACCCGGCAGCGTAAGCAGCAAAAACACTTGCTGGCCAAGTGCGTAAGGGGTTTGAGTAGGTACAAAAATCCCCCCGCGATCCAGAAAAGGCATATACGCGGAAAGCAGTGTCGGAACATCCGGAACGGTAAGAGAGAGCGCTTTCTGAGCTGCCATGACGACCTCGCTGCACTGTTTTGAACAGCCGTGGGGGATTGAATAAACACCACTATGAACGCAGCAGCGCCGCCCAGCGCACCAGCCATGCTTCAAGCACTAGCTGAGGATTGGGGTTTGCCCCCACCGCCAACAACCGTCGCTGCTCGCGGGCATAATCAAGCAGGCGAAACCAATCCTGAACACGACCATTTTTCACCGCCTGGCGGTAGAGCGGTTCTAAATCAGGGTTATGCAACACCGCCGCCTCCCCAGACAAACCTAGACGAATCAGGTCTTCCAGCCAGGCGATACCGTACCACAAGATGGCATCAATCGCCTGGCGATCCAGACGGGCCGCCTCTGAAACGGGCTCGGCCCCGCGCACCAGCTGTTCGAAACTGTCGTGAATTTGATGGCGTAAAGCGCGCTCTTCGGGCGCTGCCAGCTCCACGGCGAGCAGTGGTAGCCCACCCGCTACCTGCCACCAGAAGTAGGCTTCGTCAGTGCTGCCCAATTGCTCAATCAACCAACCACGACACGCCTCAAAGGCAACGCTGGGTAGTGACCACTGCTGACAGCGCGAACGGATCGTCGCCAGCATCCGCGACGGCACGTCGGAAAGCAGAATAAACAGGGTTTTGTCACCGGGCTCTTCAAGGCTTTTGAGCAGCGCATTGGCGGCGGCAACGTTCATTGCCTCGGCGGGGGAAACCACAATCACTCGATAACCGCCCTGCTGAGCCGTTTGCGACACAAAGCGATTAACCTCGCGGATAGGGTCAATGCGGATTTGGCGCTTTCCCTCTTCTGGTGAAACCCGCAGCAGATCCGGGTGATAGCCCGATTCCAGCATCGAGCAGCTATGGCAATGGCCACAGGCTTGATCAGCGGGCGAGGCGCATAGCGTTCGGGCAATTAACGCCTCCGCTAACTGCTGCTTACCCACGCCGTGGGCGCCGTGAATTAACAACGCGTGGGGCATCCGTCCACCATCAGCCAAGCGGGTCAAATGCTGCCAGGTGGCTTGGTGCCACGGCATTACGCCGGTTAACGCCATGCCGCGACCTTTGTTAATAGGACTTGTCGGATTTGGCTTTGTACCTTATCCAGTGTGTATTGTGCATCGATCACCGCAAAGCGCTCGGGCGCTTCTTCCGCTCGTGCCAAATAGCCATCCCGCACAGCCTGGAAAAAGTCAGCCTGCTCCTGTTCAAAACGATCAAGCTGCTCATGGCGATCACGCAGGCGCGACTCTAAGCGTTGTCTTGCAGCCTCTTTGGGCATATCGAGCAGTAGGGTTAAATCGGGAGAGAGCCCCTGCTGAACAAAATTCTCCAGCACGGTGATACGCTCCTTGGCAATGCCCCGCCCCCCGCCCTGATAGGCAAAGGTGGCATCGGTAAAGCGATCACACACTACCCACGCCCCTCTTGCCAAGGCGGGGAGTATTTTTTCCGCCAAGTGCTGCGCTCGCGCGGCGAACATTAGCAGCAGCTCAGCGTCGACATGTAGCGGCTCTTGGGGGACAGGATCCAGTAACAGTGCGCGAATAGCTTCACCACGAACGGTGCCGCCCGGCTCGCGGGTACGCACCACTTCCAACCCCTGGGCCTCCAAACACTCGGCCACAAAGCCCACATTGGTGGATTTACCCACACCTTCGCCGCCTTCCAGCGTAATGAAGCGTCCACGCTTACTCATCATGCTCCCTTACAGTGGTCATCAATCATGGGTGATGTGTCATGGCGATTAGCGATTGCGGATATAGCGATTAACGGCATTGTTATGCTCCCGCAGCGTACGCGAGAAATGGTGCGTGCCATCGCCACGGGAAACGAAATAGAGCGTTTCGCCAGGCAGTGGATTCACCGCTGCCTCCAAGGAGGCACGCCCAGGCATGGCAATCGGCGTGGGCGGTATGCCGTCAATGACGTAAGTGTTATAGGGCGTGGCCTCGCGAATATCGGCGCGGGTAATTCGCCCTTCATAACGCTCCCCCATACCGTAAATAATCGTCGGATCGGTTTGCAGGCGCATGCCCTGCTCCATGCGGCGCTTGAACACACCGGCAATTTCGCGCCGCTCCTCGGGCGCACCGGTTTCCCGCTCGATCAAGGAGGCCATAATCAGCGCTTCGTAGGGGGAGTCAATGGTTAGGTCGTCCGCGCGCTCCTCCCACACCTCTTCCAAAATGCGCTCCATCCGCTCCAATGACTGGCGCAGGATATCGACATCGCTCATACCCAGATGATAGCGATAGGTATCGGGAAAGAACCAGCCCTCGGGAAAGGTGCCTTCTCGATCGAGTAACGTCATCACCTCTGCATCGCTCAACTCCGCCGTGCGGTGGTCGAGTTTCGGCGCCGCATTGAGTAATTCGCGCATCTGCCGAAAAGACCACCCCTCAGGAATGGTCAGCGAGTAGGTAACCACCTTATTGCTACCCAGCAGTGCCATCATTTCCAGACCGCTCATATTCGGCAATAGCTGATACTCGCCGGTACGCAGTTGCGGCACGCGTTCCGGCTCGACCCGCGCTAGCAAGCGAAACGCCCAAGCATCCTCCAGCACGCCCTGCTCTTCCAATTGCGCCACGACCTGATTAAAGCCCGCACCAGAGGGCACTTGGTAAAGCATTGGCTCATCGAGCGCTAGCGGTGCCTCTAATCGGCTCTGCCAATAGACATAACCGCCTGCTGCACTTGCAGCCCCAACCACTACTAACACCAATAAAGCGGTTAATAACCGTTTCACCATGACACCTCTAAAAAATTGCAGAGCGATATCTAAACACTGGCGTTTAAACAACGCCCAATAGCTGATGTGCCAAACGCTGGAACGGGTCAGGCTGACTCAGAGGCCAGCGCTGCAGCAGTGAACCATCCGCGGCAAGCAAGGTGGTAACAGGCCATACACCCTGAACAGAGTTGGCCACCCATAGCCGCTCGACATCAACAAGTTGATGAAGCGTCAGCGACGCCTGAGCGGCGGCACCTTGGTCAAGCAATGCAGCACGCAACGTGCCAGCCACGCCGCACTGGTCAAGCAGAGGCGTTAACACTTCCCCCGCCTGTTGCCAAAAAACATTCATACTGGTGGCTTCTACCACAAGGCCTTCACTGTCGGCGAGCAATCCTTCGGCAATAGTGGCATCGACCCACTCTTGGCGGGCCAGTACGTTTTCCAGTCGATTTAGGTGCTTGATACCTGCCAACCGAGGCTGACGGGCCAGCCGCAAATCGCAAAGCCGCACTGTCACGCCTTCCTGCCAGCGCTTAACCGACGGTTGAAACGGCGTTCGACGACTGAGCAGCCGCGGCGTGATCTGATCGGGCTGGGCATAGCCACGCCCGCCGCTGCCTCGGGTCAGTATCAGCTTAAGCACTTCGAACTCAGCAGTGGGATCGCCTTGCCAGGTGGCGTCAAGGGCCTCCTGGCAGGGTAGCGGTAGCCCAAGCCGATGACAGCCTTGTGCCAGGCGCTCCTTATGATAGCGCCACAGCATAGGCTTTCCCGCCCGCAATAGCACCGTTTCAAACAGACCATCACCATACGCCAGCCCACGATCATCAAACGGTACAGATTGATCATCACATAACGTAGGCGTCAGCATCGCTAACTACACCTTCTTAAATAGCAGCGAGCCGTTGGTACCACCAAAACCGAAGGAATTTGAAAGCGCCATATCAATGCGCATATCCCTCGCAGTATGCGGCACATAGTCCAGATTGCAGCCTTCCTGCGGGTTATCCAGATTAATCGTGGGCGGCGCGACCTGATCACGAATAGCCAGAATACTAAACACCGCCTCTACCGCACCGGCGGCGCCCAACAGGTGGCCAATCATCGATTTGGTGGAGCTCACTGCCACGCTGCTTGCAGCGCCACCCAAGACGTTCTCAATGGCACGACTTTCGGCCAGATCGCCTGCCGCAGTGGAGGTACCATGGGCGTTGATGTAGTGAACCGAAGAAACGTCAACCTGGGCATCTTTAATCGCATTGCGCATGGAGAGCGCTGCACCACGTCCATCTTCCGGCGGTGAAGTCATGTGATAAGCATCATCGCTCATACCAAAGCCCACCAGCTCGGCGTAGATATTGGCACCCCGCGCCTTGGCGTGCTCATACTCCTCAAGCACCAGCACACCGGCACCATCGGATAACACGAAACCATCACGGTCGGTATCCCAAGGGCGGCTTGCCGCTTGTGGATCGTCATTACGCGTAGAGAGCGCGCGAGCCGCAGAAAAACCACCCAGGCCCAGCGGCGTGGTGGCCATTTCAGCCCCACCACAGATCATCACGTCCGCATCGCCATAGGCGATGGTGCGTGCGCTATAACCAATATTATGAGTACCGGTGGTGCAGGCAGTCGTAATGGCAATGTTCGGGCCTCTGAAGCCGTGCTGAATCGCCATATTGCCCGAAATCATATTGATGATAGAGCCCGGCACGAAGAATGGCGATATCTTGCGAGCGCCACCTTTGTTGAGTGCGTTGTGGTTATGCTCAATCATGGGTAGGCCACCAATGCCTGAGCCGATAGCCACACCGATGCGATCGGCATTCTCTTCGCTGCACTCAATCCCCGAATCTTCTACCGCTTGGGCGCCCGCCGCCATTCCGTACTGAATAAACAGATCCATCTTGCGGGCATCTTTAAGATTCAGATACGGGCTAATATCAAAGTTTTTGATCGACCCACCAAAACGAGTGTTAAAACCGCTGGTGTCGAAATGCTCAATAGGCGTAATACCGCTTTTACCGGCCACAATGTTGGCCCACGACTCATCAACGCTATTACCCACTGGGGTCACCAGGCCTAACCCAGTTACCACTACCCTTTTCCGTGCCATCAGCTTTCCTCCAGGCATCCATGGTGACGCGACCCACTTGGGTCATTTGCTGCTTAAATTTGGTCAACAGTATAACGGAGATTGAACGTTATAAGCATTGTGGCAGCAAAGCAAAAAAGCCGTCCTGGAAAAGGACGGCTTTTAAGGCGGGTGGCTAGCACCCCACCCTGGTTCGATGCATCGACGCAGCCCTTACTGGTGGGCGTTCACGTAATCGATGGCTTCTTGAACCGTGGTGATCTTCTCAGCTTCTTCATCGGGAATTTCAGTATCGAATTCCTCTTCCAAAGCCATGACCAGCTCAACGGTGTCGAGCGAATCAGCACCCAAGTCTTCTGTAAAAGAAGAGCTGTTTTGGATGTCTTCTTCTTTAACGTTCAGGCGCTCTGCTACAACTTTCTTAACGCGCTCTTCAATAGTACTCATTAACGTACTCCAGTCGTTCACATTAGCCGTTTTTGATAACCAGCTATTTGGAAACCGCAAGCCAAAAGCTGCGGGGTAGTTTATAGACGCCCTTGGGTAGACGCAACCGCCAAGCCCAAGGCCATCAACGCATATTCATGCCGCCATTCACGTGAAGCGTCTCGCCAGTGATATAACCGGCTGCATCACTGGTCAAAAAACCCACTGCTGCGGCGATCTCTTCCGGCGCCCCTAAACGGGCCAGCGGAATTTGCTTAAGCAGCATTTCGTGCTGTGCTTCAGGTAGCGCTTCGGTCATATCAGTCGCAATAAAGCCCGGTGCCACTGCGTTAACCGTAATCGCACGAGAGGAGACCTCACGCGCTAGCGCGCGGCTAAAACCTTCCATACCGGCCTTAGCTGCAGCATAGTTAGTTTGGCCCAGGTTGCCCATGGTTGCCACTACAGAACTAATCGACACAATACGCCCAAACCGCGCCTTGGTCATACCCCGTAAACACGCCTTGCTAACACGATAGACAGATTTCAGATTGGTATCCATGACGGAATCCCACTCATCTTCTTTCATGCGCATCAGCAGATTATCACGCGTGATACCCGCGTTGTTGACCAAAATAGTCGGCGCACCAAAGCGCTCAGTAATCGTTTTCAATACGCTATCGATACTGGCCTGGTCGGTCACGTTAAGACATAGACCTGCCCCTTCAATGCCGTGCTCTTTCAAATCGGCATCAATTTTTTCAGCGCCAGACTCACTGGTCGCGGTGCCAATGACGATACGGCCCTGGCGACCTAGCTCGCGAGCAATGGCCTGACCAATACCACGACTCGCCCCTGTTACCAGGGCAACTCTACTCTCTTGTGTCATAACGTTCTGCCTCTAACCGTGTAATCAAGCAAGGATAGTGGATTGCAATCTCTCTTGGTCACGCCTTATCAGCCAAGGTTTCACGCGCCAGCTCAAGCGCGGCTTCCAGACTGTCAGGATCATTCACCGCCAATCCCTTGCTACCCTTCACGATACGCTTATTGAGGCCAGTCAACACCTTTCCTGGCCCGCACTCAATGAACACCTCCACGCCTTGATCCGCCATGGCTTCAACACAGGCGCTCCAACGCACCGGCTGATAGAGCTGCTCGACTAGCCGCGTGCTCAATGTCGCGGTATCGGCATGGGCCTGGGCATCGACGTTTTGGATGACACTGTAGCGCGGCGCCCGCAGCTCGATAGTTTGTATCGCCTCTGCCAGGCGCTCGGCCGCAGGGCGCATCAATGCACAGTGCGAAGGCACGGAAACCGGCAATGCCATGGCACGCCTGGCACCGGCTTCCTGGCAAGCAACAATAGCTCGCTCAACGGCTACTTTAGAGCCCGCTATCACCACTTGCCCTGGGGAATTGTAGTTGACCGCTGAAACAACGTCGCCCTGGGCAGCCTTTTCACAGGCGGCTTCAACCGCATCGTCTGCCAAGCCCAGGATCGCCGCCATGCCGCCTTCGCCAGCAGGCACTGCCGCCTGCATGGCTTCTCCGCGCAGACGTACCAAGTTGACGCCTTCGGCAAAGCTCATGACGCCTGCGCACACCATAGCACTGTATTCGCCTAGGCTATGGCCCGCCATCACTGTCGGCCGCGGCCCTTCCAGCTCTTGCCACACACGCCAAATGGCGACGCTGGCAGAAAGCAGCGCAGGCTGGGTGCAAGCGGTTGCATTAAGCGACTCTTCGGGACCTTCTTGGACGACTTTCCACAAATCGTAGCCCAAAGCATCCGACGCTTCCTCAAATGTCGTTCCCACCACACTATAGCGCTCGGCAAGCTCTCGCAGCATTCCAAGCTGCTGAGAGCCTTGCCCGGGAAAAATGAGGGCAAGGGGTTGAGACATGTCGTTCACCTTTGCTCTTGTAGGCATTTGCTCATATGAGCGATAGGCGAGGTTATTGGCACATCCTGATGCCACCTATAAACCCGCAAAAAAGTTAAATCGTTATTATCTGATCATGGCTGGCCTGTGCCATCGTTTTCACTTGATGGCGCTTGCCAGCGGCCTGCGATCCGCGCAGGTAAGTTATGTTCTACTTCCTGCAGGGCGCGATGAATAGCGTAGTAAAACCCATCGGCATGAGTACTGCCGTGACTTTTCACTACGATACCGCGCAACCCCAATAAACTGGCCCCGTTGTAGCGCACGGGATCAAGCTCTTGCTTTAAGCGCTTTAACACAGGCTTGGCCAGTAGGCTTGCCAAACGACCACTTAGGCGCGACTCAAACGCCATCTGCACGCGTTCAACCAACATACTCGTCAAACCTTCGCTCGCCTTGAGGACAGCGTTGCCCACAAAGCCATCACACACCACCACATCAAGCTGGCCTTTAAACAGGTCGCCACCCTCAGCATAGCCTTGATAGTCGAAAGCACTACCACTGGCATACTCGCGCAGCAGACGATCAGCCTCACGTACGCTCACACTCCCCTTGGTGGCTTCAGCACCAACGTTGAGTAGCGCCACGCGCGGCACCGCAGTGCCATCGATACACTGCGCCATCGCCGCCCCCATCAGTGCAAAATCGACCAGTCGATGGGCAGGGGAATCCACGTTGGCGCCTAAGTCCAGCAAATAGCAGCGGCGCCCTTGGCGGGCTGGGATCGCAGTACTGATTGCCGGACGGGAAATCCCCTCGACCATCCCCAGTTCGCGCCTTGCCAAGGCAACAAGCGCTGCCGTATTGCCTGCGCTGACACCAGCCACAGCTTCACCCTGGGCGACACACTGCAGCATGTGCGCCATGCTCGTTGCCTCGCCTCTGCGCAACGCCCAGGCCGCTGTTGACCCCGGCATTACGCTATCGGGCGAATCACGCGCCACCAAACGTGACGTTGCCGCAGCCAGAGGCTGCGGCAAGCGCGAAAGCTCAGCAATAATCTGCTGACGCGGGCCAAACAGAACCAGCTCAAGACCGGGGTGTTCCAACACCGCCCTTGCGGAGCCTGCGATAATCGCATGAGGGCCTTGGTCACCCCCCATCACATCAATCGCTAAGCGCATACCGCACTGAGTCCGTTTAGCCGCTTAGTAATGCAATTGAGGCTTATACCTCAACCACTTTACGACCACGGTAGAAACCGTCTGGAGAAACGTGGTGACGCAGGTGAGTCGTACCGGTTTCTTTGTCCTGAGACAGCGTCGGAGCGGTCAGCGCATCGTGGCTGCGACGCATGCCGCGCTTGGAACGAGTTTTACGGTTCTGTTGAACTGCCATGGGGGTTTACTCCAAGGTATTTAAGGTAAAGGGTGCTTATTTTTTGCCTTTCAAGACATTCAGCACCGCGAAAGGGTTCGTCGCTGGCGCTGTATCTGACGCCGCGCCTTCTGTTTTGCTGACCAGCTGCTCCGCCGAGACATGACATTCGGCTTCATCGTGATAGACCACCTGGGGCAGGCTGAGAATCAATTCATCCTCAACTACCGTCAGAAGATCCAGCTGTTCCTTTTCCACCAGCACCGGTTCATGACTAGCAGGCAACTCGGCCGCCAAGGCTTCATCAGTGACCATTCCAAGCAGAAAGTCACTACTCACCTCTTGAGGCAGCGGCACTAGGCAGCGTCGGCAGGCAAGCGCCAACGTCGCTTGCAAGTGGCCACGAATTTCACGACGGCCTTGAGCATCGACACCAAACTCAAGCACGACATGACAGTCGCCGGTTTGGTCACCCGCTTCTTCGGCAAGACGTGGCAGCTTATCCAGCGCTACCAAGCCTTCGATTCGTTCGTGGCGGGCTGCGAGCTTATAAGGCTCCACCCGACTGGGGAGTTGTGAGGTCAACATAGGCGCGCAATGATAGGCACTCCCCCTGCTGGTGTCAAAGCTGTCGGTGTATTTCTTCATCGCTTCCTCAATAAATAACCAACATAGGCCTCAATAAACAGCCGACATGGGCACAATTCGCAGCTTTCGCTACACTCTACTGCTTTGCCGTCCCACTAGCGCAACCACATTAGCCAGGAGTTATACTGTGACCTCACCCGCCATGACCGAGCCATCAAGCACTCAGTCATCAACTGCGCAGTCCTTAAGTACAGAAAATACAGAGCTAGTGCTTGCCTCAAGCTCACGCTGGCGGCGTGAGCTGCTGGATCGCCTACAACTCCCCTACCGGTGCCATTCACCGGATATTGATGAAACGCCGCATAATGGCGAAACACCACACGCACTGGTACATCGCCTAGCACTTAGCAAAGCCAACGCCGTGTCGGCTCACTTCCCCCACCACTGCATTATAGGCTCCGACCAGGTTGCGGTATTTGAAGGCGATATTCTTGGCAAACCACATACCACAGAAAAGGCCTGCGCTAACCTTGCCCGCTTTTCTGGCCAGCGCGTCACCTTCCTGACCGGTTTAGCGCTACTGGATACTCGCCACCAGCGCCATCAAGTCCATGTCGAGCCCTTCGAGGTCGTGTTTCGCACTCTTAGCACGCAGGAGATCGAAAACTATGTGGCCAAAGAGCAGCCCCTAGATAGCGCTGGCAGCTTTCGTATGGAAGGCCTTGGCATTGCGCTGTTTGAAAGACTGGAAGGCCGTGACCCCAACGCGCTGATTGGGCTACCGCTGATCGCGCTCTGCGACATGTTGCGCCAAGCGGGCTTGGATCCGCTTGGCGCGCCCTAGGGCCCAGGACGTGAATTGGCGATCAGAAACGAAGCGGGGTGTTAGGCGCCCTAATACCTAGCACTTCAGCGGCAACCTCGGTAAAACGCCGAGTAAAGCGCTCAAATGGATCAAGACTCGGCGTATAGTCCACCCAGTCGATGTTACCTACTTGATCGCGAGACAGCTGTTCGAGGCTACCCAACTGATCGACCAACCCTAGCTCGATGCTCTGCTCGCCACTCCAGATCAGGCCTGAGAAAATATCCGAGCTATCACTGAGCCGTTCGCCGCGACCCGCGCGGACGTCATCGATAAATTGGCGATGGGTTTGGCTCAGCACACCTTGCCAAAACGTCTCTGCATCATCGTCCAGCGGCTGGAATGGATCTAAGAAGGCCTTATTCTCTCCTGCCGTAAGCACGCGGCGCTCAACGCCAAGGCGCTCTATCGCCTCCTCAAAGCCAAAACCAGCGTAAATCACACCAATCGAGCCCACTAAGCTCACCGGCGAGGCAATAATCTCATCTGCTGCTGCAGCAATGTAATAAGCGCCGCTGGCACCGATATCCTCAATCACCGCGATAATCGGCTTATCACCCTGCTCGCGCAGGCGCATGATTTCCGCATAGATACGCTGAGACTGAACGGGGCTACCACCGGGACTATTAATGTGCAGCACCACGGCTGCAGCGCTTTCGGCATCCCAGGCTCGGTTTAACCCTTGGATGATGCGCTCCGCATTGGCTGGCGAATCGCTGGCGATTACGCCATTAACCTCAACAATGCCCAAGTGGCGTTGGGTGGGCGTTGCGACACTCGGCGAATCCCAGAACAGGCTATAAAGTGCGGCAGACAGCGCCACCAGCACAACAGCGAGAAACATCAGCCGGAAAAACAGCTTCCAGCGGCGGGTACGCCGTTGCTCGGTCAAGACACCGCCTATCCAGTGATCCATCATTTCCAGCTGCGCTAATCGCTGGCGTTCGCGCAGGGTTTCGGCATCATCACCTGGCGCTCCTGAGGTCTGCTTAGCCCCCTTACCAGGCGGAACCTCGGGCCCTTCAGTCCAGGGATCCTCCTTGAACTCGTTGGTCTGGTCACTATTAACCGGGCCATCATGACCCTCTTGCGTACCCTCTTGGCGGGTTGGATCGTCACTCATAAAATGTCCTTATAACCGATCAAAAAGCTCGTCTACGCTATGGGCAATCCACTTGGGTTCGCTCATTGCCAGGCGCTCAGGCGCATGCACCCCATAGCTTACCCCCACCCGATCCATGCCCATCGCCCTAGCCATTTCCATATCATACTCAGTATCGCCGACCATCACCGCCCGCTCGACCGGCACCGCAAGCTCAGCCAGTAACTCTGAAAGCATCTGCGGGTGCGGTTTAGAGCGGGTTTCATCCGCGGTACGGCTGGCATGAAACCACGCGCCGCTACCGGTCTCAGTAAAAATACGGTCAAGCCCGCGACGGCTTTTACCTGTTGCTACTGCTAAACGCTGTTGCTCATGCCCACGCAAACGGGCGATATGCGCTTCGACACCGCTAAAAAACGCCATTGGCGTGGTATCAGCCTGCACAAAATGGTGCGCGTAACGCTCGCGAAGCCGCTCGGCCTGAGCAGGCAATATACCTGGGCAGAGCTTGGCAATTGCTTCGGGCAGCCCCAGACCAATAATATCTTCAACCTCCGCAGCTGAAAGCGCCCCCCACTCGGCCTCCAAAGCAGCCGCCTGCATACACGACACAATCCGCGGCACTGAGTCCATCAAGGTGCCGTCCCAATCAAATATAATTAGCTCGTACTGCATGGCAGCTCCCTGTAAAAGGCAACGCGGTGAAGAAAGAAGTTATTGACGGGCGCGCTTGAGCGCTTCTTCCAGGGCTTCTGGCAGCGGCGCTTTGACGGTAACCGGGCGGCCGTTAGTGGGCTCAGGAAAGGTCAGCGCTCGCGCATGAAGGAACAAACGCCCCAGACCTAACTGCTTGGTGAGCAGACCACTTTCACGGGTAGCGTACTTATCGTCACCTAATAACGCATGGCCTGCGTGGGCGGCATGTACGCGAATCTGGTGGGTACGGCCCGTGACCGGCTCAGCCTCTATAAGGGTTACTTTTTCGAAGGTTTCGACCACCGAAAAATGGGTGCGCGACACTTTTCCGTTGGGATCTACCCTTACCCTCCGCTCGCCGTTACCGGCATCAAAGCGGTCTAACCGAGCACTCTCATAGGTTTTCCGCGCTGGCCAGCGCCCACTGACCAAGGCCAGATAACGCTTATCCATACCGTGCTTTTTCAACGACTCGTTCAGCGTCACCAGCGCATCGCGTGACTTGGCCAGCAGCAAACAGCCCGACGTATCGCGATCCAAGCGGTGAACCAGTTCCAGAAAGCTCAGATCATCGCGCACTTGACGCAGCGCTTCTATTAAACCAATTTTAACCCCGCTGCCGCCATGCACTGCCAAACCAGAAGGTTTATTAAGCACCATCCAATCGGGGCCTTCCATAATAACGCTGCCTACCAGGAGGTCGCGCAAATTATCACTGACTTCCTTCACCGCTTCGCGAGGCGCCAAACGCAGCGGCGGAACGCGTACTAAATCCCCCGCTTGCAAACGGTAATCCACCTTCACGCGTTTTTTATTAACGCGCACCTCGCCTTTACGTACGATGCGATAAATAAGCGCGCGAGGCGCCCCTTTAAGCCGCGTCATGAGAAAATTATCAATTCGCTGCCCTGCTTGCTCCGGGGCGATATCCACCCACTGCACTTCACGCCCTTCGGACATTACTACTTACTCCTGCTTAAAAACGGCATTCTAGCGTAGACCCAAGGGCATTGCGTCAATTGCTGGTCGTAGTCTTTACTGTTATATTCGAAATCGTTCACCAGCTAAGCGCAGAAAGCTGTCTTGTCTAGCGCTAGTGACTAGCTGTTCGATAGCTAATTGATTAAATTTGTTAGCAGAGAGCATCACCGCTGAGCTTGGTTAATGCGCCTGCCCGACTAACACGCAGGCCTGAACGCAAAAACGGCACCAGTGTACGCATTGCCCGTTTTCCAGTATTAAAACTGATCTTAAAAATGCAGTAACTCTGCCGCCCGTTTTTTATGCCGGCAGAGGAAAATAAGCCTTGCCCTCAACGGCAGGCAGCAACGAAACAACGCCACGTCCTGAGCAGCTCCGCCTTATTCGTCACAAGGCGATGACTGTCTCCGGGCGAAAAGTTCAACGCTGTGCCGGTGGCCGGCGTTGGTGAATCGATGAATGCCAGGTGTTGGCGGTGTCAGCAGGGCCGGATGGACGTGACAGCCACCGGAACACGTCCTGCCTCCGCCACGTACTCAACGCCCTATCGGCCGGGTTGGCGATGATGCCTTCCCGGCTTGACGCGTCAGCATTGCAATGCGCCGAGCACAAGCACGCAGCACCCAGCGATTCGCCTACGTCACCCAATAGGCAGTTCGCCGGCACGCAACGCTATGCGAGACACTATGAAACGGATGCTTATCAATGCGACCCAGCCCGAAGAGCTGCGTGTCGCTTTAGTTGATGGACAACGCCTATACGATTTAGATATCGAATCCGGCGCAAGAGAACAGAAAAAAGCCAATATCTATCGCGGTAAAATCACCCGCGTAGAACCCTCCCTGGAAGCTGCCTTCGTTGACTACGGCGCCGACCGTCACGGCTTTTTGCCCCTCAAGGAGATCTCTCGCGAGTACTTTGTCAAAGACGTTTCCGGACGTCCGAGCATTAAAGAAGTGCTTAAAGAAGGCCAAGAGGTCATCGTCCAGGTCGATAAAGAGGAGCGTGGCAACAAAGGTGCCGCGCTAACCACCTTTGTCAGCCTGGCTGGTCGCTTTTTGGTATTGATGCCCAATAACCCGCGTGCAGGTGGCATTTCTCGCCGTATCGAAGGCGACGAGCGCAGTCAGCTCAAAGACGCCATGGGTCAGTTGACCGTGCCGGATAAAATGGGCCTGATCGTGCGCACTGCAGGCATTGGTCGCAATCCGGAAGAGCTCCAGTGGGACTTGGACTACTTGGTTCAGGTGTGGGAATCGATCACCACTGAAGCTGCCAAGCGCCCTGCCCCGTTCCTGATCTACCGTGAATCCAACGTCATCATTCGCGCCATGCGCGACTACCTACGCCAGGACATCGGCGAAGTATTGATCGACAGCCCCGAGATTCACGCCGAAGCGCTGAGCTTTATTCGCCAGGTAATGCCCTCGTACCAACAGAAGATCAAGCTCTACGCGGACGAAGTACCGCTATTCTCGCGCTTCCAGATCGAATCACAAATCGAAACCGCCTATCAGCGCGAAGTGAAGCTGCCTTCTGGCGGCTCGATTGTGATCGATCACACCGAAGCGCTAGTCTCCATCGATATCAACTCCGCACGCGCCACCCGCGGCAGCGATATCGAAGAGACCGCCCTACAGACCAACTCTGAAGCCGCCGATGAAATCGCCCGCCAGCTGCGCCTGCGTGATATCGGCGGTTTGGTGGTTATTGACTTTATCGACATGGGACCTGCACGCAACCAGCGTGAAGTTGAAAACCGCATGCGCGATGCCCTCAAGCTGGATCGCGCACGGGTACAGATTGGGCGTATTTCACGCTTTGGTCTGATGGAAATGTCCCGCCAGCGCCTGCGTCCCTCACTGGGGGAAACCAGCGGCGTGGTCTGCCCGCGCTGTAATGGCCAGGGCACCATTCGCGATGTTCGCTCGCTCTCCCTCTCTATCATGCGCCTGATTGAAGAAGAGGCGATGAAAGAGAATAGCGCGCAGATTCGCGCCATTCTACCGGTACCCGTGGCGACTTACCTGCTCAATGAAAAACGCAGCGTGTTGGCAGATCTTGAGTCTCGCCAGAATGTTCGTGTGGTACTGCTGCCCAATCCTGATATGGATACGCCCCACTACGACGTGCAACGCCTGCGTGATGATCACCTGGACGAGGATGACACTCAAAGCCTATCGAGCTTTGAGCTCTCCACCGACACCGAAGTAGGCAAAGAGCCGACACCCAGCTTCGTGCCGCCCGCTCAACGCGCCGAAGCCGCCGTCAAGAGTGTCACCCACAACGCTCCCGCCCCGGCATCGCTGCAAACGGAAGAGAAGGCGCCCGCTGCAGCTCCAGCGGCCAAAGCAGCACCGGTGACCAGCGAGCAACCCAGCGTTATTGGGCGCTTTATCCGCGGCTTCGCCAAACTGCTCGGTAGCGACGAAAGCAATACCGAAGCCACGCCAGAGCCCAAGGTTGAAACACCGGCTCCGCGCAAGCCAAGCGAGCGCAAAACCAATCAGCGCAGCAGCGAGTCGCGGCAAAAATCGTCGCGTGGCGACAACGCAAGCCGTAACGAGTCGCGCAGCGATAATAGCGCCCGCCCTGAGCCAAAAGCTGAACAAAAAGCCGAGCAGCGCAGCAGCACACCGCGTCCTGCCAGTGACGACAATAGCGATAAGCGGAGCGGCCCCAGCCGTACCCGCAACCGCCGTCGCCACCCCCAGCAGGACGATGCTAACGGTCAAGAGTCAGCCAAAGCGCCTCGTAAAGAGAACCAGGCTGATAGCTCTTCCAAAGACAGCCCTAGCAAAGACAGCTCCACGAAAGAGGGCTCTAAAGAAAGCACCAGCGGCAAAAGTGCAGTGCAGAAAGAGTCGCGTCGTGATGGTGGTGACAAAAACCGCGACAGCCAGCGCGATGCAACGGCCAAGAGCCCAGAGTCCAAGAACTTAGAGACCAAGCAGGATGACGGCAAGCCGAAGCGTACGCGTAACAACCCGCGTAACCGCACGCGCACCCAGGCGATCAACCCCCAGGCAGAAGCTGAGCAGTTAAAACTGCAGGCCGAGGCTCAGAATGAAGCGCCAGCAGCGCCAGCAGCAACACCAGAGCCGGCCGAAGCCCCTGAGGCAGAAGAACAGGCACAGATGGCTAAAGCAGCGACAAATGACACAACGATTGCACTAGGATCGGACTCGGACGTCACCGCTCAGCCAGAAGCGGCAGCAGCCGATGCGCCTGAGTCCGACGCCGAGCAAGCGGACGACGCAACGACCGCCGACCGCCCCGTGGCAGAAAACGCTAAAGCGCGCAAGTCGACGCACCAGCGCCGCCAGCCTAAAGCGGCTTCGCCGGCGGAGCAAACGTCAACTGCCAGCACCGTTGAGCAGGATGAGGCCGCCGCCAAGCCAAGCGAACCGGAGGCCACAGCCAGCGAAGAGCCGTCAGAGCCATCTGAGGTGACCTCAGCAACGGCCAAGGCGAACACAGCGCCAGCTGAAAGTGAGAAAACCGCCGATAGTCAGCAGCCCAGTGCTAGCGAACAGGCAGCGCCTGAAGCCGTCGAACCGTCTGCGGCCAACGCCGTTGATCCAGCCGCAACGATTGAAGAGGCGGCCTCCCCTGCACCTTTCAATAGTGCGGGTACGGATCAAAGCAGCGATGAGCATCAGCCCGAAGCTTCAACTAACGTCCAAGTTCGCCAGGAAGCGGCAAACCCAGATGTTGCTGAGAGTACTTCCGAGAGCGCTTCTGAGAGCGTCGACGCAACCCCTTCAACTGAAGAGCCTACCAGCAGCGAGCCGCAGCAAGACAGCGCAGAAAAAGGTGATGAGCCTAAGAGTGTTAAAGACACAAACGCTGAAGACCGAGTCGCTGAAGAAAGGAGCATTGAAGAGAGTAGCGCTGAACCGAATAGTTCTGAAGACAGTCCTGAAAATGGTTCTGAAAATAGCTCTGAAAAGAGCAGCGATGAACTAGCAGCGACTGAAACACCTGCGACTGAAGCTACTGCAACTGAAGCAGACGCTCAACCGGTCGCCAGTGAAGCACCCGCTGAAGCTGCTGTAACTGAAGAAGCGCCTAAACCGCGCCGCCGTCGCACACGGGCCCACAATGACCCGCGTGAGAAGCGCAAACAGGCGCAGCAAGACACACGCTCCGAATAGATCGTTCGCGCGTATTGCAGTAACAAAAATCCCCGCTTCGGCGGGGATTTTTGCGTTATGTGCACCTTAGAGGCAGGGCCTAGAGATTAACTAATAGAGATTAACTAACAGGGATTAATTAACCGCGGCTCGGGCTCTAAACGCACCCCAAAGCGTGCCTCGACCTGGTCAGAGATATAGCTAGCTGTTTTCATTAGCCTCTGACGATCACCGCCGCCAAAGTGCACCAGCACCAGCGCTTGATGCTGGTGTACTCCGAAGGCACCATCACGCATCCCTTTCAAGCCACACTGGTCGATTAACCACCCCGCCGCCAGCTTTGTTTGCCCTCCTTCCTGGGGGAAATGGGGCATAGCAGGATACTGCTGCAACAACTGCGCTGCCATCACATCAGCTACCAGCGGATTTTTGAAGAAGCTCCCCGCGTTGGCCAGCACCTGTGGGTCGGGCAGCTTCTCGCGTCGAATACAACATACCGCTTCGGCTACCGCGAGCGGTGTGGGAGGGCTTGCTAAGCGTGCAGCGAGATCGCCATACCCTAGCCGGGGTGCTGGCGTGCGTGACAAACGCAAGACTAACTGAGTGATCACAATGCTACCTGCCAACTCGCCTTTAAAAATACTCTCACGGTAACCAAAGGCGCACTCTTGCGCGCTTAGCCAATTTACCCGCCCGGTGGCAAGCTCCATTACCTGCACCGCTTGCAGCGTATCGGCAAGCTCAACACCGTAGGCGCCAATGTTCTGCACTGGCGCAGCACCACAACTGCCAGGGATCAGCGCCAGATTTTCAATGCCCCACAGGCCGCGTGCAGCAGTCGCCATCACCAACGTATGCCAATTAACTCCCGCCCCTACATGGGCAAGCACATGCCCTTGACGCTGACTGAGCCAGTGTTGTTGCAAATCAGGCCGCACCACCAAACCTGGTAGTGCCTCGGGAAGCAGAACATTGCTGCCGCCACCGAGCAGCGTGACGGGCCAGCCTTCATGGCGTGCCTCTGCTAGTGTTTGGCGTAGAGCTGTTAATGTCTTTGGTGACGCGAAGCGCTCTGCTTGGCAGGGGAGCCTAAGTGTATTAGCGGCGGACAAATCCACATTGCTGAGAATATTCATCTGTGCAGCCACACCATTAGCCCCATTACAGCTCTCGCTTAAGGTGTCGAATCAGCCCTTCTGATGCAGCTTCAATCATATCCAGAGCCTTCTCAAATCCCTCATCACCGCCAAAATAGGGGTCTGGGACTTCAGCACCGGGGGTACCAGCGAAATCTAAAAACAGCCCAACATGCGCCTGGCTATTAGCAGGCTTCAGCTCGCGTATGGCGCGTAAATTGTCCTGATCCATGCCTAACACGTAGTCGAATTGGGTAAAATCGTGCTCGCTTAGCTGGCGGGCACGCAGGTCGCTTATATCGATACCGCGCAGTAGTGCTGCCTGCTGCGCGCGGGCGTCTGGCGCTTTGCCCAAATGCCAACTGCCGACGCCGCAGGAGTCTATCTCGACCTCATCGGCCAACCCTGCTCGCTCAAGAGCACGACGAAAAACACCTTCGGCGGTCGGTGAACGGCAAATATTGCCTAAACATACAAATAATACTTTCACGATAGCTCCTTAAAAACTGAGCTGCCCAAGCAAGCGCCCGCCCCTGCGCTAAGCCGGCAACGCCCGAACCCGCGCTAGGCCAGCAGCGCCCGAATCCGCGCTAGATCCTCGGCCGTATCAACACCGGCAGGGTTTACTTCGCAGGCCAGCGCCACTTGAATAGCGTGACCATTCTGCAGCGCACGCAGTTGCTCGAGCTGTTCAAGCTGTTCGAGGCTTGAGGCTGGCCAGTCTCGGTAGGCAGCTAGAAAACCGGCACGATACGCATAGAGACCGATATGGCGCAGCCAGGCATCGGTTGCCAGCATGGTCGGTGGCGTTTTGAACTGCTCACGATCCCAGGGAATAGGGGCCCGTGAGAAATACAGCGCGCGGCCTTGTAGCGTTCGCACCACCTTGACCACGTTGGGATTAAACAGCGTGTCCACGTCATTGATAGGCTCCGCCAACGTGGCTATCGACGCTCCGGGATCGTCGGCTAGGCGCAGAGCCACCTGGTCGATCAGCGCGGGAGGAATCAGCGGCTCATCGCCCTGCACATTCACCAGCAGCGCATCATCCGTCAATGCCAATATACCAGCCA
The DNA here is from genome assembly GCF_014697095.1 of Vreelandella titanicae. NCBI lineage: Bacteria > Pseudomonadati > Pseudomonadota > Gammaproteobacteria > Oceanospirillales > Halomonadaceae > Vreelandella > Vreelandella titanicae. Next base: position 4,119,351 of record NZ_CP059082.1, read on the forward strand.
CCTCGGCTAATCGGTCGGTGCCCGAGGGGTGATCGTCGCGGGTCATGATCACTTCGGCGCCGTAGTGCAGCATGGCATCACGAATACGGCTATCGTCTGTTGCCACGACCACTCGGCTGGCGTGGCTTTGGCAAGCACGGCGCCATACGTGAGCGACCATCGGTTCCCCGGCAATATCAAGCAGTGGCTTGCCGGGCAGCCGGGTAGAGCCGTAGCGAGCAGGTACGACGACGGTAAAATCAGGCACCTTGAAATCAACCATGTCATCAAAGACAGCCATTAAGCGTCTCCTAAACGCTCTTGGGAACGTCCTGGAGAGCGTCCTGGAGAACGCCCTTGTGAAGTGTGCAGCTTTTCATCAGCATCCATCACGCGAGCCTCTTCCGGCAACATCACCGGAATCCCCTCTTTGATCGGATAGGCAAGGCCATCGTAGTGGCAGCGCAGCTCTTGAGCATCGCGATCATACTTCAGCTTACCGTTACACAACGGGCAGACCAGCATTGCCAGCAGTTCCTTATCCATGCGCTTATCTCCTTTAGGAAAGTGCCGACAGCCGCGCTGCCAGCCAGTGCTCAAATTCGGGTGGAAGGGATGCCTCCACATCTAATACCCAACTGTTAGGCGGGGCCAGGGCGTAACACTTAACGGCGTCTTTAGCGGTCATAATCACTGGGCGGGTATCTGCAAAGCTTAGCGCGCCCGCACTAAAGTGCTGGTGGTCGGCCAACGGGTGCCACTCGCCCTCAACACCCAACGCGGAGAGTGTACGAAAAAAGCGCTCGGGATGCCCGATACCTGCCACCGCGTGCACCGGCAGCGTAAACGGCAGCGGCGCAAGCGGAAAACGTGCGCCGTCATCAAGGCGGCGCCAGCGCAGCGGCGCCAGCTGCATAGTAGTGGCTGCCTGCATGATAGACGGAGTAAGCGACAAAGAGGGCGGTGAGTCGCCGTTAATGATCACCGCGTCAACACGCTGCAACCGGCTGGGCGACTCGCGCAGCGGCCCGGCGGGCAGGCAGCGCCCGTTGCCCAATCCACGGTCACCATCCACAACCACCAACTCAATATCTCGATCCAGTGCCAAGTGCTGTAAACCGTCGTCGCTCAAGATAATATCGCAGCCCTTCTCGATCAGTGCCTGAACACCGCGCACGCGATTGGGGTCTGCGGCCACTGGCAGTCCCGTCTGCTGTGCCAGCATCAGCGGCTCATCACCGCTTTCGACAACGTTCGTGTCGGCGGTGACCAGCAGCGGGTAACTGGGCGCTTTTCCGCCATAGCCGCGGCTAACGATACCTGGCGACCAGCCTTGGGCCACCAGCCAGCCAGCTAGCCACGCCACCAGCGGCGATTTACCCGTCCCCCCCAAGGTGATATTGCCTACCACGATAACCGGCACCGGCGCCTTCCAAGTAGCTTTTTGGCCGCTAGAGTATTCCCGCTCCCGCCGCGCCATGGCCCACTGATAAAGCGCCCCTAAAGGCCTCAGCGGCGATAGCCAGCGACTGCCCTGGTAAGCGCCTTGCAGCCAGCGCTCCGCCAGCGTTCTCTTGGCAAAGCTCATAACGATAGGCTCATATCAAAAGGCTCATATCGATAGCCTCATGGCGCTTCTTGAAACTGCAGTTGATGCAGCGCCGCGTAGGCGCCATCGGCATCCAGAAGCGACTGATGCGACCCCTCTTCGATAATGCGCCCCTGATCCATCACCACAATCCGGTCAGCCCGCTCTATGGTAGAGAGGCGGTGGGCGATGACCAGCGTGGTGCGCCCTTCACAGACTCGCTCAAGGGCTTTTTGAATATAGCGCTCGGACTCTGTATCCAACGCGGAAGTAGCCTCATCCAGCACCAGTAGCGGCGCATCCTTGAAGATCGCCCGGGCAATCGCCAGCCGCTGGCGTTGGCCGCCCGAGAGCATCACGCCATTTTCACCCACGGTGGTGGCATAACCATTGGGAAGCTTATCGATAAACTCATGGGCATAGGCGGCTTCAGCTGCAGCCTGAACAGCCTGGGGATCAGGATTGGCCACCCCGTAAGCAATATTATCGGCAATCGAGGCGTTAAATAGCGTCACCTGCTGCGACACCAGAGCAATCTGCTGGCGCAGTGGGCCAAGCGCGTATTCATCAACATTAATGCCATCGATAGTAATACTGCCTTGAGTGGGGCAGTAAAAACGCGGCAGCAAGCTGACCAGAGTGGACTTGCCGCTCCCCGAACGCCCGACTATCGCCACCAGTTCGCCCGGTGCTATGCGTAGATTAATATCGTGCAGGACTTCGGGCTGGTCGTCGGCATAGCGGAAGCTAACATGATCGATCACGACATCGCCGTTTAAACGGCTGGCAATATGTTTGCCACTATCCTCTTCAGGGGTCATATCCAGCAATCCGAAAAGCTCTGACGCGGCCGCCAGGCCTTTCTGAATTTCACCGTTAATCTCGGTCAGTTGACGTACCGGCTTGATCATCAGGGCAGCCGCGGTAATAAAGGCCACAAACTCACCAGGCGTCATGTTCTCCATCAGCGAGGGTGCCATGGCCAGCCAGACCAGTAGCGCCATGGAGATGGCCACCAACATCAGAATCACAGGGGAACTGACCGCACGGGTCATGGCTTCTTTCATACTTTGGCGGCGATTCTCTTCACTGACCCGCTCAAAGCGCTGCTTTTCATACGGCTCTGCGCCGTGGGTGCGCACTACCCGATAGCCCGACAGCGCTTCCGAGGCAATATGGGTGACATCGCCCATGGAGTGCTGAATGCGTTTTGAAATGCGTCTAAAGCGCTTGCTGACGTAGCTTACCACCACGGCAATGATCGGCGTCACGCCCAGAAACAGCAGTGTTAGCATCCAGTTAGTCCAGAGTAGATAGAGCACCAAGCCGACGACGAACAGGCCTTCCCGAAGAATAATCGTCACCGCTTTGGTGGCCGCCCCCGCGACTTGCTCAACGTGGTAGGTCACCCGTGATACCAGTTGACCGCTGGAGTGATGGTCAAAAAACCAGCCCGGCAGATGGAGTAGATGGGCAAACACGTCGCAACGCAGGGTATGAATCACGTAGCGGCCCACATAGGCCATGAAGTAGGTGCTTAAAAAAGTACCTAACCCCCGGGCGGAAAACATAATAATTACAAACAGCGGTAGAAAGAACCGAAACGCCGCATCTGGGTTTTGAATGCCATCAATTAATCGCTTCATCATTTCCGCCAGCGCGGTACTCGACGCGGCGTAAACCACAAAGCCCACTATCGCTAGCGCAAAAGCTCGCCAATGCGGCTTCACATAGCCCAACAACCGCTTATAAATACCCCAACCTGAATCAGTCACACGCGCTCCTGGCCATAGTGTGCAATCGGAGAATTCTACCTGATGGCGACGCGCTTCAACACTGGTTGCGTCGCCCTGGCAATGGTCGCGTTGTTTCAACCTGGATGGGCTGGGCCGCTTTTAGCCAAAAACGCAGTGCGCCGTCATGCGCCGTGTTCCATAGACAGCTGCCCTGCTGGCGAAAACGGCGCACGACAGAATCTACCGGATGTTGAAACGCATTACTCCGCCCGGCGCTAAATATCACATGCTCAGGAGCGATGGAACGTACGAACTGGATACCCGAGCTGGTGCCGCTGCCATGGTGCCCTGCCACCAATACACTAACAGGCGGCTCCACCTCTCGCAGAAAGCGACGCTCTACCTCAGTGCTCACATCCCCCGTAATCAGCAGTCTCTGCTCACCAGCGCTCACCTCAAGTACGCAGGAGCGATCGTTGGCAGATAAATCGTTATCACCCGCGGGCGGCCAGAGAATACGGTAACTCACCCCATCACGCTGCCATGTTTGACCACGCTGACAATCAATACCGGAAATTGGCAGCGCCTCACCTGCAGGAGCCATCCACTGTTTGACCCGATGATCGGCTAACAATGCGCTGATACCGCCCGCATGGTCATTATCAGCGTGGCTGACTAACACTTGATCAAACAACTGCCCCGGTGACCAAAGCGCCTCCAGAGGCATAAAACCACTACGAAAGCGAGGGCCGGTGTCGTAGAGCAGGCGATAATGCGCGCTGCGCAGTTCTATCAACTGCCCCTGCCCCACATCATGGACGCTGACTCTGAGCGCATTGGGGGGAATCGATGACGGAAGCGACCACCAGGGCAGCGCAACGATCAGCGCTGAGGCTGCCAGCCGTAAGCTTGGCAGCACGGCAGGTAGCCCCCAGCATAACGACAGTAGCAACAGTGCGAGGGAGAGCGGATACGTTAACGACCGATCAGGTTCCCATAGTGGCCAGTGCTGCACCACCAGCGTCAGCAACAGGTGGAAAACGCTTAGCGCCTGCTCAAACAGCCACCATACCGTCTCTCCCACCATGGGCAGAGGTGACAGCAGCCACCCCAGCAGTGCGGTCGGCACCATCACCGAGCTTACCCAGGGTACGGCGACTAAATTGATCAATGGGGCAGCGGGTGCCACTCGCCCAAAGGCCACCAATACGGCGGCGGCCATTAGCGGGGCTAGCAGCAGTTGCGATCTCACCAGCGCCCAGAACCAGCCCTTTATCCCTTGAGGACGCCGCCGCCCCTGCCAAATAATAATCAGCCACGCCACTGCCACAAACGATAGCCACATCCCTGGGCGCCATAGCGCTAGCGGATCGACAATAAGTACCAGCGCGAGAGCCAGCCACCAGCCCTGCCAAGCCCCCGGCGCATGCCGACCACTCAGCACCCACAGCCCGATCAATGTCATCACCATCGCCCGCATAGCCGGTGGCGCCATTCCGGCAAGGGTGGCGTAACTGACACAAGCTAGCGCTGCCAACCACCACGGCCAGGTGCGCATACGCCAGTTGGTGGGCGTTGCAAACCGAGCGACTGATTTGGCTAGCAGCAGTACAAATGAGGCCACCAGCCCGACATGCAAGCCTGAAATCACCACCAGATGCGTGGTTCCAGTAGCATTCAGCAGCGACCAGTCGTCTTGGGTAAGCTGTTCGCTATCGCCTAACGTCAACGCTGCCAGCCAACGTTTGGTTCGATCGTCGAGTGGCTGGCGGGCTAAAAAATCCAGCGCTAGCTGGCGCAACGAAGGGCCCGCAGAAGAAAGCCGAACCGGCGCTGGCTCCTGGCGCAAGTAGCCGGTGGCGTGGATTCCCTCACGCCACAGCCACTGCTCATAATTGAAGGCATCAGGATTGGCAAAGCCACTTGGGGGACGCAAACGAAGCTTCATTTGCCACTGCTCGCCGGGCCTAAAGCGAACATCGCTATAAGCGGTAATGCGCACCTTGGTGAGCGCGGAACAGCTGGGCCGTTGTGCCAGGCTAGTCGAAGAGCTTTGACACTGATCAACGCTTAACAGCAGGCGCGTGGCATTACCCACCGGCTGGGCGGCCAACACGGTTGCCTCAACGGCAAGATCTTCTCCGCTTAGCCCCGTCGGTAAGCGACTCCCCCACTCTTCTTGTACGCCAGTGAAGACCCAGGCGCCGATCAGCAGCCATATACCAAATCGCGGGCACCGCCCCACTACCAGCAACGCGGCTACCAACACCCAGCCAAACGCATTTGGAGTCACCTCTGCGGTGTGGAAATACCAGGCAAAAATACCTCCTGCAAGTGCTGCAAGCGCCGCGGGCATGGCAACACCTAACCGCATAGAGCCCTCCAGCGAATGTTCATTAATGGCCTAGCATAGCCGAAGAGTGGCTCTATATGGATAATGAGCCACATCGATAGGCAAGAGTATCCGCCATGCCGCGCAGATTCCTGCAGCGCTACATGCCCAAACCCGACACTATCAGGAAACAGCGCTCGCTACGCTTTATTGCACCGCTGATTGCAGACCCGGGGTTGTGGCTTCTAACTCGCCGAAGCGTTGCCAATGCGTTTAGCGTGGGCGTGTTTTGCGCGATGCTGCCCATCCCCTTTCAGATGGTCGTTGCCGCGCTAGGCGCGCGCCTAACACGCTGCAATTTAGCCCTCTCGGTAGGCTTGGTATGGATTACTAATCCATTAACGATGCCGCTGATTTTTTACGGCAACTACTGGATTGGCACCTTTATCCTCGGCGCGCCCGTGCGGGAGGCCCCTTCGCGTATTTCAACGCACTGGATCGCCGAACAGATGCACGACATTATGCCGCCACTGATCGTCGGCTCGTTGGTAACAGCGATCATATTAGCCATCGTGGTCAATATTGGCATTCGCTTGATCTGGCGCTGGCACGTCTCCCATAACTGGAAACGCCGCCGCCAGATACGTCGGCAGCGGCGTGCGCAGATAGAAGCAGAATTTGACGATAAGGTTTAATGATTGAACCCGACGGTTAAAGCGCCGGCGCCTGCTCGACCAACTTACCCGCATCCAGTTTAAGCACGCGGTCTTGATGGGCCGCCAGGCTAACGTCATGGGTCACAATCACGAATGCACAGGCGCTCTCTTTGGCCAGTTCATCCATTAGTGCCAAAATAGTCGCCGCCGTGGTTTGATCCAGATTGCCCGTGGGCTCATCCATCAGCACCAAACTAGGATCGGTGACCAACGCACGGGCAATCGCCACGCGCTGGCGCTCCCCGCCGGAAAGCTCACCCGGCTTATGATCCGCCCGCGGCTGCATGCCTACCCGCTCGAGTATCTGCATGGCACGCTTCTCGGCCGCCTTTTTCGACTGACCGCGAATAATCAGCGGTAACGCCGCATTTTCGAGTGCAGTGAATTCCGCCAATAGATGGTGGAATTGATACACAAACCCGATGTAGCGGTTACGAAAGCTGCCAAGCGCCGCTTCATTCAGCCCTGATAGAGGCTCACCGGCGATAACGACACTGCCTTCACTAGGGCGGTCAAGACCGCCCAGCAGGTTTAACAGCGTTGTCTTACCTGACCCCGAGCTGCCGACGATGGCCACCCGTTCCCCGGCGCGCACCTGCAAATTGAGCTTATCCAGTACCGTCAGATCCTGGGGGCCTTCGCTGTAGGTTCGTGTCAGCGTCTGGCAATCGAGCATGACGGCAGCTTCTTGCCCTGTATTTATCGACATCGTGTCATCCTTATTCCTGAAGCCATTATTCATAGCGCAACACATCCGCCGGCTGAACTTTTGCCGCCCGCCAAGCGGGATAAAGTGTCGACAGGAACGTCAGACCAAAGGCGGCCAATACGATACGACTGACATCATTCCACTGCAGGCGTGAAGGCAGGTCGCTAATGAAATAGACCCCAGCATCCAGGAACTGAATCCCCAGCGTTCCTTCCACCCAGCCAATCAGATCCGCAATGGTCAGCGCCAGCAGCACACCCACGGCCACCCCAACAGCGATACCAATCAGCCCGATGGCCATGCCCTGAACAATAAAAATCCCCATAATCGAGCTCGGTTTAGCACCGATAGTCCGCAGAATGGCGATATCCGCGCGTTTATCGGTGACGACCATGACCAGCGTCGAGACGATATTAAACGCCGCCACGGCGATAATCACAGTTAACAGCAGCGCGATCATGCGCTTTTCCATCTGTATCGCCTGGAAAAGATTGCCTTGAGAGAAGGTCCAATCGCTGCCCCGATACTCCGGGCCAAGCTCATTGAGAATCGCCTGGGTCTCGCTACTGGCGGCAAACAGATCATCCAACTGGAGGCGAAGCCCGCCAACCGCATCACCCAGGCGCGCAAGAGTCTGCATATCTTCAATATTGGCGTAGGCCAAATTAGCGTCTAGTTCGGCACCGACGCTAAAAATACCGCTAACGGTAAAGCGTTTTAAGCGTGGAAAGACCCCGGCGGGGGTGATTGATGCTTCGGGTACAAGCAGCGTTACTCGATCCCCCACGCCAACGCCCAAGTTGCGCGCCAGCATTGAGCCCAGCACCACATGCCACTCTCCGGGAACCAGATCGGTCAATTCACCTTGGCGCATGTGCTCACCAATAATTGACACTCGGTCTTCCCATTCCGGGTTGATGCCATTGACCATGGCTCCCTGATTACGCCCGCCCACGGAGAACATACCTTGTTGCTCAACGTAGGGCGCCGCACCAATGACCCGCTCCCTTTGCATAAGCTCTTCAGCCAGAGCCTGCCATTCAACCATGCCCTCCCGGGACTCAATTTTAGCGTGGGGCACCATGCCTAAAATACGTGTGCGCAGCTCATGGTCGAAGCCATTCATCACCGACAGCACCAAAATAAGTACGGCGACCCCCAGCATTAGCCCCAACATCGAGGTGAGCGAAATAAACGAAATAAAGTGGTTCCGGCGTTTAGCGCGCACGTAGCGCAGCCCCACCAGAAAAGGCAAACGATCAAGCATGGCGTCATTCCTTATCAATAAGCGCTCATGGTACGGTTTTTTTAGTCTCTCTGCATGTTCAAACGGCCATTAGAGCGGCCTTCGCCGTGAGCGTTCAGAATAAAAACGTTACGCTTGCAACTTGCCCCGCCACACCCTACATTGCGCCGATTTACTGCTGACAGTGGGGCTGCGCTTTTATGACGTATCGTTTGCTACCCGAATGGTATCCCCAAGATGGGATACAACTGACCTGGCCACGCCCAGACGGCGATTGGGCGCCTCTGCTTGCGCGCATCGAAGCCACCCTCGAGCGTATCGTGATGGCCACCGCGCGCTATCAGTGTGTGCTTATTTGCGTACCAGACGAACTAACCAAGCAGCGCTTGGCCGATACTTTTCACGCCTACGGCGTGCCCGCTGAACGCCTGCAGCTTATTGTCGCACCCACTGACGATACCTGGGCGCGGGATCATGGCCCGATCAGCGTGGTCGATGAAGATGGCCAATGTGTCTTGCTCGATTACACGTTCACCGGCTGGGGTGGAAAATTTCCCGCCGAGCGCGATAACTTGCTCACCCAATGGCTTGCCGATGCGGGGGCCTGGGCCTGCCCGGTGGCCTCGCGGAATCTGGTACTGGAAGGCGGCGGTATAGAAACTGACGGCGAAGGCACCCTGCTCACCACCGAAGCATGCCTGCTTAACCCCAACCGTAACCCCACGCTATCCCGAGCAGAGGTAGAAGCGCAGCTTAGCGACGACTTCGGCGTTGACCGTGTGCTGTGGCTGGCCAACGGCCATTTAGAAGGCGACGATACCGACAGCCATATTGATACCCTGGCACGCTTCTGCAACCCAACCACCATCGCCTATGTGCGTTGTGACGATCCCCACGACCCGCACTACGCGGCCTTGGCGGCGATGGAGCAAGAACTGCAGTCTTTCCGGCAACGCAATGATGAACCCTACCGGCTTGTTCCACTGCCCTGGCCCCAAGCCTGCTTTGACCCGGAAGATGGCCACCGCCTGCCCGCCACCTACGCAAATTTCCTGATCATCAATCAGGCCGTACTGGTGCCTACCTACGGCGACCCGGCGGATGTCACTGCACTGAACGCGCTAGCGGTTGCTTTTCCTGAGCACACGCTAATTCCGATTGAGTGCGTAAGCGTTATTCGCCAACATGGCAGTCTGCACTGTTTAACCATGCAGCTTCCACAAGGCACGCTTGCCCGGGGCACGCCTGCCACGACCGCTATTTGCTAAAGGAGTCACCATGTCGACAACGCTAACCGTCGCTGTTGTGCAGCAACCCGCGTGGCCGGACAAAGCCCAAAGCCTGTCAGCAAGCGAAGAAGGTATCCGTAGCGCCGCTAAACAAGGCGCGCAGTTGGTACTGCTACAAGAACTGCACGCCACCCACTACTTCTGCCAATTTGAAGACCCTGCCCTGTTTGATCTAGCGGAACCGCTGGATGGCCCTACCGGCCAGCGCCTGGCGGCGCTCGCTAAAGAGTTGAATATTGTGCTGGTTGGGTCGCTATTTGAACGCCGCGCTCCAGGGCTATACCACAATACTGCGGTGGTCTATGACCGCGCCAAGGGCCGGGTAGGTCAGTATCGTAAGATGCACATTCCCGATGATCCCGGGTTTTATGAGAAGTTTTACTTCACGCCGGGTGATCATGACAGCACCCGCGGAGAAGGCTTTACTCCGATCGAAACATCCGTGGGCCGTCTCGGCGTCTTGGTCTGCTGGGATCAGTGGTACCCCGAAGCCGCCCGTCTTATGGCGCTAGCCGGTGCCGATTTACTGCTCTACCCCACGGCGATCGGCTGGGATCCCAGTGACGACGGGGAAGAAAAGAGCCGCCAAAAAGATGCCTGGACAGTGATTCAGCGCGCCCACGGTGTCGCCAACGGCTTGCCGGTTCTAGTCGCCAACCGGGTTGGCTTTGAGGCGGATCATTCTGGGGTGGGAGACGGCATTCAGTTCTGGGGCGGCAGCTTCGTCTGCGGACCACAAGGTGAACTATTGGCCCATGCGGGGGAAGAGACTGAACAGTTAGTCGTTCAGCTGGATATGGCGCGCAGTGAAAATACCCGCCGCATCTGGCCCTATCTGCGCGATCGTCGTGTGGACGCTTATGGGGATCTGACTCGCCGCTACCGCGACTAGTAGGCTTGGCCTTAGTCTTAAAGATGAAAACGTAAAAACGCCTGCCTTGGCTAAATACCGAGGCAGGCGTTTTTCATTATATAACGCTCTTTTTATGCGTTCTGGCTTGGCGTGTTATTTCCAGAAATCGCGGATCGATGCGATTCCTTGAGCGCCCACGGCACGGGCATGATTGGCATCAAAGCGCGTCATGCCACCCAGTGCGAATACCGGCATGCCTGCGCGCTCTACCAACTGCTGGAAATCATGCCAGCCGAGCGGGAATACTTCCGGGTGTGACGGTGTGGTGCGCAGCGGCGATAAGCTAACAAAGTCGCAGCCTAACACCGCCGCCTGGGTAAGCTGCGTTTGGTTGTGTGTTGATGCGGACAGCCACTTGCTTTCGGCAATCGGACGACGCTCGAGCTGCATCAAACGCTCGCTGGTCAAATGAATGCCATCGGCGTCAATGTGATCAAGCAGCGTCGGCTCACCATTGAGCAGCAGTCGCGCGCCGTGCTCACGACACAGGCTCAAGGCACGCTGGGCACGAGCCAGATAAGCCGCTTCATCCAACTGCTTGGCGCGCAGTTGTACCAGGCGAATTTTGTCTTCACGCAGCGCGCGTTCCAAAAACGCATCGAAACGCGCCTCATCCAACTCTTCCCCGGTAATTAAATACTCGGTAGGCAACCTTACCGCTCGCAGAATCGGCAAATTAGCCGCCGGGAAGGGGTAGTTGGAGAGCTCGCTCATGGGCACCCAGCGCACCGCCTGCCCTTCACGACCAAAGGGCTCGCCAGCAAACTCATGCACTTGCCATACATCGAGCAAGATATGCTTGTCGGGGTACTCATGGTGGACGCGAATCAACGGCTGGGCACAAACAATCTCAACGCCTAGCTCTTCGTGCAGTTCACGCTTTAACCCTTCGAGACCTGTTTCATAAGGGGCCAGTTTGCCGCCTGGAAACTCCCAAAGCCCGCCATGATCTACGTTTGATGGCCGACGAGCGATCAGTACTTGCTGTTGATCGGCGCTGATAATCGCTGCCGCCGCGACGTGAACCCGTCGTTTTACCTTTATGCTCATAGACTCATATACTCGTTACGTCTTTATCCACTGCGTGCACCAATGCTAAAGGCATCGGTGCTATATCGCTGCGTGTGCCCACTACCCCTGCCAACCAACGCCCCACACAGGGGGAGACTGATTAGCTGCGGTAATCCGCGTTAATAGACACATAGTCATGGGAGAGGTCGGAGGTCCATACCGTGGCACTTTCCTCGCCGCGCCCCAAGTTAATGCGAATGGTAATTTCTGACTCGGCCATGACGGCGCTTCCTGCCGCTTCGGTATAGCCTGCAGCACGCCCGCCATTTTCAACTAGACGTACATCGCCTAAATCAATCACCACACGGTTGACATCAAAGTCGCTTACAGGCGCTCGTCCTACCGCGGCCAAAATACGCCCCCAATTAGCATCTGAAGCGTAAAGCGCTGTTTTGACTAGCGGTGAGTGCGCAACAGTAAAGGCCACATCGAGCGCCTCTTGACGACTTTTCGCTTCGTCGACCTGAAGGGTAACGAATTTGGTTGCGCCCTCGGCGTCGCGAATAATCGCCTGCGCCAGCTCGGTCATTACCCGCTGCAAGGCGTTGCTGAAAACGGCAATCTGCTCATCATCGGCAATGCGGGGGCCTGTGCCGGTCGCTGCCAACATACAAGCGTCATTGGTAGAGGTATCGCTATCCACCGTGATGCAGTTAAACGAGCGATCGACGGTTTCACGCAGTAGCCGATCCAGCAGCGGTGCTTCGATAGTTGCATCGGTCACCACAAAGCCCAGCATGGTCGCCATATTGGGCTTGATCATGCCAGACCCTTTCGTGATGCCGTTAATCGTTACCTGCTGATTGCCTATTTCAACCGTGACACTGGCGCCTTTGGCACGAGTATCGGTGGTTAAAATACCTTGGCCTGCGTGTTCCCAGGCAACACTGTCGCTGGCCATGCTTTCAAGCGCCGGTGCCAATCCCGCTAGCAGACGTTCCATCGGCAGCGGCTCGCCAATTACGCCGGTTGAAAACGGCAGCACGTCCTGCGACGACACACCGGCTTGTTTAGCCAGTTCTGCACAGCTAGCCCTGGCATCCCGCAAACCTGCTTCACCCGTACCTGCGTTAGCATTGCCAGTGTTGATCAGCCAAAAGCGTGGCGAACGGTGTTCTGCCCGGCACTGCTCGAGGTGTTGCTTGGCCACCAAAACGGGCGCTGCGCAGAACGCATTACGGGTAAAGACCCCAGACACCGTCACGGTCTCGGGCAGTTCAATCACCACTACATCACGACGATCCGGCTTTTTGATACCCGCCATTGCAACCCCCAGGCGCACCCCTTTTAGGGGTGGCAACTCTGGAAAGGGAGTGTTTCCAACCGCCATGATTTTCTCCTTTAGACAAAGACCGTTTCACAGACCGTCTCAAAAAACGGTCTCAAAACGGGCGCCGTTAGCTTAGTTTTCCACAGCACTGCTTGTACTTTTTACCCGAGCCACAAAAACAGGGGTCGTTGCGGCCCACTTTCGGGCCTTCGCGACGCACAGGGCGGCCATCAACACCAGGCGCTTCCTGCTCAGTTTCGGGCTGCTCCTGGGCCGGGGTGTCATGACGGCTTGCCGCCGTGGCGGTTTCCCGCGCCAGCGCTTCGCGGCGCTGTTGCTCAAGGGCGTCTACTTCCTCGGGCTGACGAACCTGTACGTGGCTCAGAATGCGCGTCACATCGGCTTTAATGTGCTCTAACAGCTGCTGGAAGAGTTCAAAGGATTCACGCTTGTACTCTTGCTTGGGGTTTTTCTGAGCATAGCCACGTAGGTGGATACCGCGACGCAAATGATCCATCGACTGAAGGTGTTCTTTCCAACGCGTGTCCAGTACTTGCAGCATGACTTGCTTCTCAAAGCGACGAATCAGCTTCTCGCCAGCCGCCTCGATTTTGGCTGCATAGGCCTCGCGGTGCATCGTCTGCAGCCGTTCACGCAACTGTTCTTCACTAAAGCGATCATCTTCGGCGGCCCATTTAACCACCGGTGCGTCAAGGTTGAACTCCGTCTTCAAGTGCGCTTCCAAGCCGGGCAGATCCCACTGCTCGGGCAGGCTTTGGGGCGGCACGTAGTCGCTGATGGCCGTCTCCATCACCTCTTCGCGGATACCAATAACGGCATCAGCCACATCGTCCGCGGCCAGAATCTCATTGCGCTGGTCGTAGATCACCCGGCGCTGATCGTTGGCAACGTCGTCGTACTCAAGTAGCTGCTTACGAATATCGAAGTTACGCCCTTCGACTTTCTTCTGGGCACGCTCAACGGCGTTAGAGACCATTTTATGCTCAATGGCTTCGCCATGCTCAAGCCCCAATGCCTGCATCAAGCGTTTGACGCGGTCAGAGCCGAACAGGCGCATCAGACTATCTTCAAGCGACAAGAAGAAGCGCGTTGAGCCGGGGTCACCCTGGCGTCCGGCACGGCCACGCAGCTGGTTATCGATACGCCGGGACTCGTGGCGTTCAGAGCCCACCACATGCAGGCCGCCAGCGGCGAGCACACCATCGTGGCGCGCTTGCCACTCGACTTTTAACGCCTCAACCTGTTCTTGGCTAGGGTTTTGCAGCTTGGCGACTTCGGCCTCCCAGTTACCGCCTAGAACGATATCGGTGCCACGACCGGCCATGTTAGTGGCGATCGTAATCGCCCCTGGGCGGCCTGCCTGAGCAATGATCTCCGCTTCACTCTGGTGCTGCTTGGCGTTAAGCACATTGAACGTAAGGCCCGCCTCGCGCATCAGCTTGGCAAGGTACTCGGATGTCTCAATAGAAGCCGTACCCACCAGCACTGGACGCCCGGCTTCGGTCTCGGTTTTGACATCTTTGATGATCGCTTCGTACTTCTCTTCAGCGCTCAAATAAACCAGATCGTTGAGGTCTTTACGGGCCAGTGGCCGATTGGTGGGAATCACCACCACGTCGAGGCCGTAAATTTGCCGAAACTCAAAGGCTTCAGTATCCGCCGTACCGGTCATCCCGGCGAGTTTTTCATACAGACGGAAGTAGTTCTGGAACGTCGTTGAGGCTAGCGTTTGGCTTTCGCGCTGCACCGTGACGCCCTCTTTGGCCTCGACGGCTTGGTGCAACCCTTCCGACCAGCGGCGCCCGGGCATAGAGCGGCCGGTGTGCTCGTCGACGATCACCACCTGACCTTCAGAGATGATGTAGTCGACATCACGGTTATAGAGATGGCGGGCGCGCAGCGCCGAGTGCATATGCTGAAGCAAGTTAAGGTTTTGCGCGGCATACAGCGACTCGTCATCGCCCAATAAACCTTCAGCGCGCATCAGCTCTTCAACTTTATTATGCCCCTGCTCGGTTAACTCTACTTGCTTCTGCTTCTCGTCGACCAAGAAGTCACCAACAACCGTGACTTCCTCATCTTCAATCTCTTCGCCTTTTTCAAGCTGCTGGGCAAGTTGATTGACGACTTTATAGAGGTCGGTATTCTCATCGACCGCACCGGAAATAATCAGCGGCGTACGCGCTTCATCGATAAGAATCGAGTCAACCTCATCGACAATCGCATAGTGCAGGCCACGCTGAACTTTATCTTCTAACGAGAACGCCATGTTATCGCGTAGATAATCGAAGCCGAACTCGTTGTTGGTGCCATAGGTAATATCACACTGGTACGCATGACGCTTCTCTTCGCCTGTCTGGCCGGAGAAAATGACGCCAATGGTAAGGCCCAGAAATTCATACAGCGGACGCATCCACTCAGCATCACGGCGAGCCAGGTAGTCGTTCACCGTGACCACGTGCACCCCTTTACCCGGCAATGCATTCAGGTACACCGCCAGCGTCGCCACCAGCGTTTTACCCTCACCGGTTTTCATTTCAGCGATGCGGCCACGGTGCAGGGTCATGCCGCCTACCATCTGCACATCGAAGTGACGCATGCCCATAACGCGCTTACTGGCTTCTCGCACGATCGCAAAGGCGGGCGCTAACAGCGAATCAAGCGACTCACCGGCTTCTAAGCGCTGGCGCAGCTCGGCGGTTTTACCTTGCAGTTCAGCATCGCTAATCGCCTCAAGCTCTGCTTCTAATGCGTTAACCTGCGGCACCTTCTTGTGCATGCGTTTGACATCGCGGTCGTTTTTAGAGCCCACGACTTTTCGTAATAAATTATTAAGCATGAAATATCCAAGTATTCACGAGCGTCCCAGCGGACATTGCCCTTTCAATGCATGCTGTTTATCTCTAGAGCATGCACAAAGTAGATGTATTATCGACAGACTTAGCGGGAAGGCGGGCCGCGCTGGGTCAAGACATCCCGGGCGGCGACCAGCATAGCCATCGGGGCTAGCCAGAGACATAGACGCCGAACAGGCGCAAAGCGCTGGGGGCTTTGAGCAAAACGTTGCAGCGCGCGCCGACGCCTGGCCACCCAGTGGGACTGGGCGCGTAAAATCGCGGGCACCCAGAAACAGATCGTGACGCTACGCTCACCGCCGCGGAATGCATCTGCAGGGCCTAAACTGGCGGGTAAAAGACAACTCACCAACAGACCGGCCAGCCACCAACGCGCTAAACCGTAACGGCGATGGCGCCGCGGCAAAGCTGATTGAACATCAAGCGTAGGTGACATGCTGTAGACCGGCTCCTGAGCGTGGTAGAGTTTACTAATCAGCCATCGGCGAAGGTGGCCGACGTCATTAGTAGCGGTGCCTAAACAGCAGCACCCTAGGAATTAAGCGTATGAGTATAAAGGTTAAGCGTTCTCGCGCACAGCCCATCGCCCGTCTGCTCTCCAAGTCGGGTGATATTAATCAGTTAATGCGCCTATCTCGTCTCATCGATCAGGCCCAGCGACACTTGCGCGCCCACTTGCCCGAAGAGATGCGCGAACATATTTTTGTGGGTGGCTTTAGCGAAGGTCGTTTAACCCTGATTAGCGGTCAGGCAAGCTGGCTGACGTGGTTACGCTTCGAACAGCGGCGCTTATTGGAACTGCTCCATCAACTGCCTGGCTTTGAAGGAGTCAGCGGCTTTACCTTTAAGGTACGCCCTGTACGCCCTATTGTGGCACCAAAGCGTAACACGCGTAGTCTGTCGGCCGACGCGGGCAAAACCCTTTCCGAGTGCGCTGAAGATACTACCAATCCAGCGCTAAAACGTGCCTTGGAACGGCTTGCATCTCATGCTCGGCCAGCCAAGTAACGCTCACACCATTTCTCTTACCATCAGGCTTAGTGCCTTATCGCCACACTCTTAAAAGCATAAAGCACCGCCTAAGCGATGCTTTATGAATCAAAAAGTAAAAAAGCGCTAATATAAAAAGCGAAGCCTAGCTACATCACGCCATTGCAGGTGCGGCATAAGAGATCGGCGCAACCGCCTTTTCCTCTTCAAAGGTGACAATTTCATAGGCATCGGGCTGCGCCATCAATTCGCGACAGAGCTGATTATTGAGTGCGTGGCCAGATTTCACCCCACGGAACTCGCCGATCAGGCTATAACCCAGCTGGTACAAGTCACCGATAGCATCCAATACTTTGTGCTTAACAAACTCATCTTCGTAGCGCAGGCCGCCTTCATTAACGATGCGGTAATCATCCACCACAATGGCGTTGTCTAGACTTCCGCCTAGCGCCAGATTGTTAGAGCGTAAGAACTCTAAGTCGCGCATAAACCCGAAAGTACGTGCACGGGAAACTTCTTTAACGAAGGACGTGGTCGAGAAATCGATCAACGCGGTCTGTTTCTGCTGCTCAAAAACAGGATGATCAAAGTCGATTGCAAAGGAGACTTTGAACCCTTGATGGGGTAAGAACACCGCTTCTTTATCGCCATCGGTCACCGCTACACGGTGCTTGATACGAATGAATTTCTTCGCAGCATCCTGCTCTAAAATTCCCGCTGATTGGATTAAAAACACAAATGGACTCGCACTGCCGTCCATAATAGGCACTTCAGGTTCACTAACATCCACATAGGCGTTATCGATACCCAACCCAGCAAAGGCCGACATCAGGTGCTCAACGGTAGCTACCTTGACCCCGTTAAACACAAGAGCAGTACATAGCTTGGTATCTTCAACCAATTCTGCCCGTGCGGGAACGTGCGCAACGGGATCCAGATCGGTTCTAACAAACACAATCCCAGTATTGGCCGGCGCCGGACGCAGAGCTAAGTGGACTTTTTTGCCAGAATGCAGGCCCACTCCGGTGGCGCGAATGACGTTTTGTAGGGTGCGTTGTCTGATCATGGATAGTAGCCGAGCTCTAATGACGGTAATAACCGCAGGGGAAAAGTTATCAAACAGTGTTCACTTTAACAGCAAACGAGCGTTTTAGCCAATAAAACGCTCGCTCGCTGTTGCAATGAGCCTGATAGCGAGAATCAATCCGCCTGACGGCGTAGAAACGCGGGGATGTCCAGATAGTCATCGGCTTCGGAAGCGCGACGCTTTTCAGGACGCGGTTTTGCGGCCGCTTCGGGTGCTTCAGCGCGTGCTGTTGCCTGCTGACGCATTACCGTTGGCTGTTGCAACTTGCGGTAATCCGAGGACTCTGCAGCTGACCGACGGGCAGGCTCGCGCGCGGCCGCCTTAGGCTTTTGCCCATCCAAGCCGGCGGCAACAACAGTGACACGCAGTTCGTCGGACATTTCCATATCAATGGAGGTGCCGACGACAATGGTGGCATCTGGAGACGCAAACTCCTGGACGGTAGCGCCTACATCGTTGAACTCGCCGATCGACAAATCGGGGCCTGCAGTAATGTTGACCAAGATACCGCGTGCGCCGTGAAGGTCGATATCTTCCAGCAGCGGGCTGCGGATCGCTTTCTCGGCGGCTTCGCGAGCACGATTTTCACCCGTGGCACCACCGGTACCCATCATCGCCATGCCCATTTCAGACATAACGGTGCGCACATCAGCAAAATCGACGTTGATGATGCCCGGGCTGGTGATCAGTTCTGCGATACCTTGAACAGCCCCCAGCAGCACATCGTTCGCCGCACTAAAGGCCGTCAGTAGCGTGGCACTCTTGCCCAGCACAGAAAGCAATTTTTCATTAGGAATAGTGATCAGCGAATCCACGTGCTCAGAGAGCTCTTTCATGCCCTCTTCAGCAGCGCGCATACGCTTTGGCCCTTCAAAGGGGAAGGGGCGCGTCACTACCGCGACGGTGAGAATCCCCAGCTCTTTGGCGACCTGAGCCACAACCGGGGCGCCTCCGGTACCGGTACCACCACCCATGCCAGCAGTGATAAAGACCATATCGGCACCGACCAGCAATTCCGCAATGCGTTCGCGGTCTTCCATTGCGGCTTGGCGGCCCACGTCGGGATTGGCACCTGCGCCTAATCCTTTAGTGATTTCGCTACCCAATTGCAACACCGTCTTCGCTGCACAGCGTTTCAGCGCCTGGGCGTCCGTGTTGGCGCAGATAAACTCAACGCCTTCAATATTGCTTTCGACCATGTGGTTAACAGCATTGCCGCCACCGCCGCCAACGCCAACCACTTTGATGACCGCACTGCTCGAGGGTGCGTTATCTACCAATTCGAACATAAGCCCCGTCTCCTGAACCGCGCTTGCGGCCCTGTCAGAAATTTCCTTTGAACCAGCCTTTAATTCTTGCCAGCGCCGAATGGTCTTCCTTGATATCACGCCGGGCAAGCTCGTTACGGCCCTTATGGGCTGCAACCACTCCCCCGTGGCTTCTTAGACCTTGCCCATGACGCGTTTCCTGCAAGGCATAATGCAGCAGACCAACGCCCGTCGCATAAATGGGATTACAAACGACGTCCGCCAAACCTCTTACATTCTGCGGACATGCGATACGAACGGGCATATGGAAAATCTCTTCTGCCAATTCGCTAACCCCTTCCATGCGCGAGGTACCGCCGGTAAGCACTATCCCAGCAGCCACCATGTCTTCATAGCCACTACGGCGCAATTCGTCTCTCACTAGCGTAAATAGCTCTTCGTAGCGTGGTTCTACCACTTCAGCAAGCGCTTGGCGCGATAGATCACGCGCTGGACGATCACCTACGCTAGGTACTTTAATCATTTCATCGCTGGCGGCTAAATGGGTTAGCGCGCAAGCGTATTTAACTTTGATCTCTTCAGCGTGCTGCGTGGGTGTTCGCAACGCCATGGCGATATCGTTAGTGACTTGATCCCCGGCGATAGGAATCACCGCCGTATGGCGTATGGCGCCTTCGCTGAAAATAGCCATGTCGGTGGTTCCACCACCAATGTCGACCATACAGACGCCCAGTTCACGCTCATCTTCAGTCAGCACGGCCATACTAGAGGCGAGCTGCTCTAAGATAATAGCATCAACTTCAAGACCGCAGCGGCGCACACACTTCTCAATATTCTGCACCGCGTTTAATGCGGCTGTCACTAAGTGCACCTGTGCTTCCAAGCGCACACCGGACATGCCAAGCGGCTCACGAATGCCCCCCTGGGCATCAATCGAGAACTCTTGGGGCAGCACATGCAGCACTCGCTGGCCTTCAGAGATGGCACGCGCCCGCGCGGAGTCAATCACACGTTCAATATCGGAGGGCGTTACCTCACGCTCTTTAATAGCGACAACGCCATCCGAGTTCATTGAACTGATATGGCTGCCTGCCACGCCAACGTATACCGAGTGAATATCACAACCGGCCATTAATTCTGCTTCTTCAACGGCGCGCTGGATAGACTGCACAGTCGATTCAATATTGATCACTACGCCACGCTTCATGCCACGCGAAGGATGCGAACCAATACCTGCAATTTCAATTCCGCCGTCGTCGGTAGGTTGACCGACTATCGCGACGACCTTGGACGTTCCAATGTCCAGCCCGACCACCATATTGGATGCGTTGGGTGAGCCTGCCATGAGTCGGGAAATCTCCTTGCGTCATTGTTAAAAATAAATATAAATAGGGTGGCGCTTAATCTAACGCTTAACATTGAAAGCGTGCTACCCAAAATAATCAGTGCTGCTTTTCAGACAATCGCTAAGTACCAATAGTCGAAATTAAAAACTATTTAACCCGCTTCTGGCCCATAGTATAGAAACAATAGTCGCAATACGACTAGTACAAATCCACAATAATAGGCTTGGGTAGCAATTTAAAGCCGATTACTGGCTTTTTCAACGATGGCAACCACTCACTTTTACACCTTATTTGCATCAAGTAATAGAAGAGCTACTCATCTTGCACCGTAAATTCACTTTCTCCATGCCAAGCAACAGCAACACCGTTAGGGTAGCGCAGGTCAATATAACGAATCTGATCGCCAAGAGACGACAACTCACGCTGCCATGAAGCCGACAATCGTGCTAAGCGCACTTCATGCTGACGCCGACCTAACATCACCCAAGCGCCATCGTTTAATTGTAGCCGCCAGGCACCGCGCGGCTCTAAACGAAGTTGAGTAAGATTCAACGATAACTGTTCAAAGTGAAGTTTTAACCGGTGGTAATAATCCAGCACTTCTTCACTGCTTCCAGCAGGGCCAGCGAGATCGGGTAAACCTGCAGGTGGTGATAATGGCGCAAAAGCGAAAGGCTCACCTTCAGGGTTAAGCAAGAAGTCATCATTCCAGCGTGCGACAGGCTGCTGTTCAACCAGCTCAAACACCAGTGCATTCGGCCACTCACGGGAAATGCGCACTTCGTTTAACCAACCCACTTGCAGTGCACGGTCGCGTAATTCACCCAAATCAGCTGATAACCAGGTGGCATCAACCACCAGGGGCGCCAACTGAGTACGCAGGTAGTCAGCGCTGACGTACTCCCATTCACCGCGAATAGACACACGTTCAATCGGACGATCCAGCCACAGCCAAAGCGCCCGCCCGCCAGCTCCCATAAGTAGCGCCAGCAGGAGAATTCCCAACCAAGCGTTACGCTTTTTCATAAGGCACTTTTTAAAAAGGCGCTTTTAAACAGGTCATTACTCATGCTGTGAACTGCTCGCCTGCGGTATTGAGTATTCGTAACACTAGATCATCAAAGCTAATGCCCGCATGAGCCGCCGCTTGAGGTACCAAACTATGATCGGTCATACCTGGCACCGTATTGACTTCCAACAGCCAAAAACGCCCTTCACTATCACGCATGACATCAACCCGGCCCCAGCCGACTCCACCGATAGCGGCAAACGCCTGCTGGCAAAGCAATGCAAGCTCAGCCTCATGTTGCGCCGACAAACCGCAGGGCAAGTGATACTGGGTGGTATTAGCGATATATTTGGCCTCGTAGTCGTAGAAACCACCCGGTACTTCAACACGAATCGCCGGCAGCACCTGATCACCTAGCAGCGCAACGGTATACTCTTCACCCACCACAAAACGCTCTGCCATCACGCGGGCGTCGAACTGGGCCGCCTCGTGATAAGCCGCTTCAAGCGCTGCCTGGCTTTTTACAATGCTAATACCCAGCGTCGACCCCTCATGCACAGGCTTCACAATCAACGGCAAGCCAAGTTGCTCGACCACGGCGGACCACTCCGCCGTTGCCTCCAACATAATACTTTCCGGAGTGGGTAGCCCAACTGCGCTCCATACCTGCTTGGTGCGCTGCTTATCCATCCCCAGGGCCGAAGCAAGCACCCCGCTGCCGGTATAAGGAATGTCGAGCAGTTCTAGCGCGCCCTGTAGGGTGCCGTCTTCCCCGCCGCGGCCATGCAGAGCCACAAAGACAAGCGAAGGAGCCAGTCGTTCCAAGCCCACTAGGCCGTTGTCGCGGGGATCATAGCCGCAGGCGTTGACACCTTTACGCTGCAGCGCCGCAAGCACCGCCGACCCGCTTTTCAGCGACACCTCGCGTTCAGCAGAGGTGCCACCGTAAACGACAACGACTTTTTCAAGAGACTGGGGAGTTGCTACGTCAACACTCACAGATCCACCTCGTTCATCGCTAGCTGTGCCTGGGCCAGGCGCAGGGAGATCCCACCCACATCACCGGCACCCTGGGTTATTAAAATATCGCCTGGGCGCAATACGTTGGTTAACAGCGCAGGCAGTTCGTGTTTATGCTCGACAAATAGCGGGTCGACGTCACCACGCTGACGAATGGAGCCCGCCAAGGTTTTTCCTTCGGCACCAGGAATAACCGCTTCACCGGCACTGTAAACATCAAGCAGCACAAGCGTATCGACTTGAGAAAGCACCCTGACAAAATCTTCGTATAAATCGCGGGTACGGCTATAGCGATGGGGCTGATAAAGCATGACTAGGCGACGATCTGGCCAGCCTGCACGAATCGCCTGAATGACCATATCAACTTCACGAGGATGGTGGCCATAGTCATCCACCAGCATGATATCGCCGCCCCCTTGGGGTGCAGGGAAATGGCCATGCACCTGAAAACGGCGACCAACACCGGCAAAACCTGCCAGACCGCTCAAAATAGCGCTATCGCTCACACCGGCATCGGTGGCTACCACAATTGCCGCCATGGCGTTTAGAGCATTGTGGCGCCCCGGCATAGCCAAACGGACATTTAACGGCGCAGCGCCGCCAGGGCGTAGCGCAGTGAACGACACTTCCCCGCCACGCTGGGCAAAATCAACAATCCGGTAATCGGCATCGCTATCAAACCCATAGGTCACGAACTGCCGCTTCACCTGCTCACAAAGCATGCGCACATGGGGGTCATCGATACACAGCACAGCCAAGCCATAAAACGGCAAGTTGTGTAGGAATTCGATAAAGGTACTCTTGAGCCGCTCAAAGTCGCCGCCATAGGTCGCCATATGGTCAGCATCGATATTGGTGACAATCGATACCATCGGCTGTAGGTGCAAAAAGGAGGCGTCGGACTCATCGGCTTCAGCAACTAAATAGTCGCCCTCACCTAAACGGGCATTGGCGCCGGCACTGGTCAGCTTGCCACCAATCACAAAGGTGGGATCGAGCCCCCCTTCAGCCAGCAGTGTTGCCGTCAAGCTGGTCGTGGTGGTTTTACCATGGGTGCCCGCCACGGCAATACCGTGACGAAAACGCATTAGTTCAGCGAGCATTTCAGCCCGGCGCACCACCGGCACACGGTTCTCATGGGCCCAGCGTATTTCTGGATTGGTTTCATCAATGGCGCTCGACACCACCACCACATCAGCGCCCTCGACATTGGCCTCGGCATGCCCGATCGCGACAACAACACCGCATTGCCGCAGCCGCTCCACGACCGAAGAGGCTTTCGCATCACTACCGCTCACGGTGTAGCCTTGATTCGCTAACACCTCGGCAATACCGCACATCCCTGCGCCACCAATGCCGACAAAATGGAGTCGCCGAATTCGGCGCATGCCGGGGCCAGCGGCAGAACGTGAGGGTGTCATGGTTTTGTCTGAATCGATCACGCAGAGTCTCCTAACGGCACCATCGCCAAACACCCTTCAGCCAAGCGCTTCGTGGCGTCTAAATGGGCAGCCTGACGTGCATTCGCCGCCATCGCAGCCAGGGTATTTGGGACGAGCAATTGATTTAAAAATTCACTTAACCGCTCAACGGTGAGCTCAGACTGAACCACGCACTTTGCCGCTCCCGCCTTGACGAGTACCTGGGCATTGATCCGCTGATGGTCATCAACGGCAAAAGGAAACGGCACTAGCAGCGCTGGCTTGGCCGCAGCTGCCAACTCCGCGACAGTCAGGGCGCCTGAGCGACACACCACTAAGTCGGCCCACTTGTAGGCAGCGGCCATATCGTCAATAAAGGGGCTAACCTCGGCGCTCACGCCGTGCTGCTGATAATTTTCAGCAGTGGCCTTTTCACGGTTTTTACCCGCCTGATGGCGCACCTGAGGTCGCCGCTCAATGGGCAGAGCTGCCAGCGCGGGGGCCAAGCGCTCGTTAAGGGCGACGGCACCGAGCGAGCCTCCCACCACCAGCAACCGCAGAGGCCTTGCAGAGAGGCTCTCCGCATCTCTTGGGGTGTTCCCTAAGGCGGCGATATCGTCACGCACTGGATTGCCAATGACATCGGCACGCGCCCCAAAGGCCTCGGGGAAAGCGGCATAGGTACGCTTGGCGAGTCGCGACAGCACACGATTGGTCAGGCCTGCCACGGCATTCTGCTCATGGATCACTAAAGGAACGCGCGTCAGCCAAGCAGCTAACCCGCCAGGACCACTGGCAAAGCCACCCAAGCCGACCACCACATGAGGCTTGAAGTCGCGAATAACCGCACGCGCCTGCAGTACCGCACGGCTAAGGTTTAGCGGTGCTTTTAGCCAGCCCGTCAAGCCATTGCCGCGCAGCCCGCTAACCGCAATGGTATGTAATGTAATGCCCGCTTCGGGCACCAGGCGGTTTTCAATCCCTCTAGGACTGCCCAACCACTCAACGTCGACCTGCTGCGCCTGCAAAGCGTTGGCGAGTGACAAGGCTGGGAACACGTGGCCGCCGGTGCCCCCCGCCATAATCAGTACTCGTCGGCTAACGTTAGTCGTCACATCAAACTCCTGATAGCACCAAGCGACATAGCGTTACGATAAACGCGGTTCATGGCGCGATTTATAGGGGGTGGACGCGCGTCGGGGGCGATGACGTGTTTCAGCATCCGTGCGTAGCAGTAGTCCAACCATTACGCCTGTTACTAGCAGGCTAGAGCCGCCATAGCTCATCAGCGGCAGCGTTAGCCCTTTAGTCGGCAACAGCCCGGAACTTACCGCCATGTTAATAAACGCCTGAGCGGCTACGACAAAGCCGATGCCGTAGCTTACATAAGCGCCAAATAGGTGCCCTGCCAGCTCAGCTTTGCGCCCTATCCACATAGCGCGGGCAATAAACAGCGTGAACAACAGCACGACGATAATCGCACCTATCATGCCCAACTCTTCAGCGATGACGGCAAAGATAAAGTCGGTATGCGCTTCGGGCAGGTAATGCAGTTTTTGCACACTGTTACCCAAGCCAGTACCGGTGACGTGCCCCCGTCCGAAGGCGATTAACGCTTGAGTTAACTGGTAGCCGGTCGCAAACTGATCGGCCCAGGGGTCTAAAAAACTGGTCCACCGGGCCAGCCGGTAGGGCTCGATCAACACCATTACAACCGCCCCGGAGCCGAGCAGCAGCCCGCTGCCAACCAGCAGCACCAGCGAGGCACCGCACATCATCAGCATGCCAATCACGCAGACGGTAAAGACCACCATCCCGCCGAAATCAGGTGCTAAAAATAGCAGCCCAACCGGTACGGCCAGCACGGCCAGAGGGCGCCACATGCTGAACGCTCGACGACGCAAATCGTAGGTAAAACGCGACATAAACGCCGCCATATAGAAAATCAGCCCGACTTTGGCAAATTCAGAGACCTGCAAACTCGGCAAGGGCCCCGGCAGCGCTATCCAGCGCTTACTACCATTGATCTCCTGACCAACAATCAGCACCAAAACCAATAGAAAAATAGTGGCGAGCAGAATTAGCGCTGCGTTTTGGCGCCACACTTCAAGCGGCACACAGAGCATAAATACGCAGGCGATGATGGCAAGCACCAGGAAAACGCCGTGCTGACGTGAGTAGTGATAGGTATCTTCCAGCAAGCCAATCGACGCCGAGCTGACCATGACCCAACCCAACCCCGCCAAGGCCACCGCCGCTACAATGAGCCACACGTCGCAGGGTAGATCCCGAGTGGTAAGCACCGCGCGCAGACGCTGAATTCGACTCATGGCGCTTCCTCGGCTGTAGTCGATGCTTTATCCAGCACCCAGCGACGAAACGCCTCGCCGCGCGCTGGGTAATTGGCAAATTGATCCAGGCTTGCACAGGCGGGTGAGAGCAGCACACAGTCACCCGGCTGGGCGAGTTCAAACGCTGCCTGCATGGCCTGGGTTAAATCGTCAACTTGCTGGGTCGTTACGTGCCCATGCAGCGCCTCGGCCAGTAGCGGAGCGTCTCTGCCAAACAACAGCACGTGACGCGCGCAGGCTGTTAAGGGTTTGGCCAACGGGGTAAAATCTGCGCCTTTGCCAATCCCGCCCGCGAGTAAAATCAAACGGCCTTCCAGCGTTGCGCCAATGCCGTTAATCGCCGCCAGCGTGGCCCCAACATTGGTGCCTTTGGTGTCGTTAACCCAGGTGACGCCGTTAATTTCTGCAATCACTTCGCTGCGGTGTACCAAGCCTTTAAATTCCCGCAGCGCGCTGCACATGGGCTCAGCCGCAAAGCCCAGCACCTGCCCCATGGCCAGTGCCGCCAAAGCATTGAGATAGTTGTGCTGGCCGGCCATTTTTAACTCATCAATAGCCAACCAAGGGGTGAAGCCCTGCATTAACGTCAGCTTCTCGTGGTGAAGCGCCAGCCCCCACTCGCTCCCCTTTGAGGCTGCTTGCGTAAAGTAAGTCACTTGGTCAACGGGATATTCAGGCCACGTGTTAGGATCATCGGCATTCACCACGGCGTGCTTGGCACCCATAAAAATACGCTGTTTGGCGGTACGATAGCCGTGCATATCCCCATGGCGATCCAGGTGGTCTTCGGATAAGTTCAGAAAGGCAGCACAACTGGCATTCAGGTGGGGCGTCATTTCAAGCTGAAAGCTTGAAAGTTCTAAGATATAGAGCGCGGCATCGGGATGGCTGGCCAACAGATCCAGCGCGGGGGTACCAAGATTTCCCCCTACCGCCGCATTAACACCGGCAGCAGCGGCCATTTCTCCCAGCAGCGAAGTGACTGTTGACTTGGCATTGGATCCGGTAATAGCGGCGATGGGGGCGTTAGCGGCGCGTACAAAGAGGGCTATCTCGCCCACCACCATCGGTTCACCTGTGTGCGGGTTTAGTTGATCCGCCAGCTCTATCAAACCCGGCATTCTCGGATCAAGACCAGGGCTAACCACTACCTCTTCAACATCACGCAGATCCAGCGACGTTAACGGGCCACAGTGAACTTCAACATCCGGATGAGCGGCTTTAAAGTCATCCAACCCCGGAGGTTCGGCACGTGTATCCGCTACCATGTAGGGCACTTTCAAGCGGCTTAAATGGCGGCATATCGCTCGACCCGACAGCCCCAGCCCCACCACTAGCGTTAATCCTTTAGCAACTCGAACCATCACCGGCTTCCTCTCGCCTCATGCTCTCGACCCGTCGATCCACTCTTGGCCATTTGCATCAACGAACTTTCATTAACGAACCTTGAGCGTTGCGAGGCCGAGCAGCACCAGCACCACGGTAATGATCCAAAAACGCACGATTACCCGCGGCTCAGGCCAACCTTTCAATTCATAGTGGTGATGCAGTGGCGCCATGCGAAAGATGCGCCGCCCGGTAAGCTTATAGGACCCCACCTGAAGAATGACCGACACCGTCTCCATGACAAAAATACCGCCCATAATAAACAGCACGATCTCCTGACGCACGATCACTGCCACCACGCCCAACGCAGCCCCTAACGCCAAGGCACCTACGTCGCCCATAAAGACCTGGGCGGGGTAAGTGTTGAACCATAAAAAGCCAAGCCCGGCACCGGCAATGGTGGCACAAAAAACCGCCAGCTCACCGGTACCGGCAATAAACGGAATATGTAAATACTCGGCAAACACCGTATTGCCGCTGGCATAAGCAAACACTGACAAGCCCATGGCCACCAGTACCGTAGGCATAATTGCCAAGCCATCCAGACCATCGGTCAAATTAACCGCATTGGAACTGCCCACAATCACTAGGTAGGTGAGCACGATATAGAATAGGCCCAGCGGCAGTGCGACTTCTTTGAACATTGGCACTAACAAGCTGGTTTCGACCGGCGTTGAGGCAGTCAAATAGAGCAGCACTGCCGCCCCAATCCCCACCACCGACTGCCAGAAATACTTCCAGCGGGCGGGTAAGCCACGCGGATTTTTCTCCACTACTTTGCGGTAATCATCGACCCAGCCGATGGCACCAAAACCTAGAGTGACGCCTAACACCACCCAAATATAAAGATTGGTTAGGTCACCCCATAGCAAGGTACTCATGGCAATGGCCAACAGAATCATCGCCCCACCCATGGTCGGGGTACCCGCCTTGGAAAGATGGGACTGAGGGCCATCGTCACGCACGGATTGACCGATTTGCCCCTCGACCAGTTTGCGGATCATCCATGGCCCCAGCCATAAGCAGAGCATTAATGAGGTGAGAGCGCCTAAAATCACGCGCAGGGTTAAATAATTGACTACCTGAAAATCAGATTGGTACTGCGACAGAAAATTCGCCAAGTGAAGTAACATGAACGGCGTTTACCTTATTTATCCGAACGCAGTGCATTGATGACATGTTCCATGCCCGCACTGCGCGACCCTTTCACCAGCAAGGTGGTGTCCGGCGGCAAAGTATTAGTGACATGACGCGTTAGCGCCTCGTGATCGTTAAAATGCAGCCCACGACCAAAGGCCTCGCTGGCAGCGCGTGCCGCGTCGCCCAGCGTCAACAGCTGATCAATGCCAAGCTCTGCAGCGTAACGGCCAATGTCCGCATGCAGCGCTGCCGACTCGTCTCCCAGCTCGCCCATTACGCCCAACGCACACCAGCGTGGAGCCGGGAAACTTGCCAGCGTATCCAGAGCGGCTTTGACCGCCCCGGGGTTGGCATTGTAAGTATCATCCAGTAGCTTGCCCCCCCGCAAACCGGGCACTACGGTTAGTCTACCCGCTAGCGCTTGCAATGCACCCAAGCGCGTAATGATCTGCTCTGGCGGCACGCCCAGCGCTAATGCCGCGGCAGCCGCAGCTAAGGCATTGCTGACATTATGCTTGCCAAGTAGCGGTAAACGCACTTGGCCCAGCGCCTGACCATGCTGCAGTAGCGTGAAAGCATACCGCCCTTGAGGATCACAGGAAAGCGCTGAGGCGCTGACATCTGCCTGGGGATGAAAGCCAAAGCTAACCACTCGCCTTGGGGCCGCACGCGAAGCCCAAAAGGAGTAGTAGCGATCATCGCGGTTCAATATGGCCGTACCCTGCTCGCTTAGCCCGGCGAGCAGTTCACTTTTCGCCTGGGCGATCTGCCCCATGCCGCCAAACTCACCCACATGGGCGCCGGTGACATTGGTGATAATCGCAATATCGGGCTGTGACAGCGGCGCCGTCCAGGCGATTTCACCCAGATGATTAGCGCCTAACTCTATCACGGCGACTTTGTGCTGTTGGCGCAATCGTAATAAGGTCAGCGGCGCACCGAAATCATTGTTCAGATTCCCCTCGGTCGCTAACACCTCGCCCAAAGGCCTCAGCAGTGCCGCGCACATCTCCTTAACCGTGGTTTTACCGCTATTACCGGTGACCGCTACCAAGGGCCTGTGCCATGCGCGCCGATGTGCACCGGCTAGCAATCCCAGGGCTAAGCGCGTATCGGGACACACCAATTGGGGTAAGTCGCTGGCAACAGGTGCGT
This sequence comes from Vreelandella titanicae, assembly GCF_014697095.1. Taxonomy (NCBI): domain Bacteria; kingdom Pseudomonadati; phylum Pseudomonadota; class Gammaproteobacteria; order Oceanospirillales; family Halomonadaceae; genus Vreelandella; species Vreelandella titanicae. The sequence continues at coordinate 4,149,249 of NZ_CP059082.1, forward strand.
CGACCAACGCCGCTGCCGCGCCGAGCGCATGGGCACGCTCGACAAAATCGTGGCCGTCAAAATTGACGCCTTTTAACGCGACAAACAGGCAGCCAGGCTCAATTTTACGACTATCGGTAACAACCGAGTGAATGATTAACTGTGCACTGCCTGACGGTGCTTCGATGCCGAGCGCGGCGGCCACTTGACCAAGAGCCCAATGCATTACTGCGCTCTCCGCTGAGCAAAAGCGCGTTGAATCTCTTCGCTATCGGCGTAAGGATGGCGCACCCCCTGTATCTCCTGATACGCCTCATGCCCTTTCCCGGCGATCAGCACCACATCCTGGGCGCCAGCTTGTTGAATAGCCGCTACTACGGCCTCGCGACGCTCAGCAATTTCAATCGGCTGCACAGCGGTTGAGAACCCGGTCAGAATCTGCTCACGGATTTGCGCGGCGGATTCATTCCGCGGATTATCGTCAGTGACAACGATGCGATCTGCCAACTGCTCGGCGACCCGGGCCATCTCGGCTCGCTTACCCGTATCACGCTCCCCGCCGCAGCCAAACACACACCACAATTTACCCGCGTCCCCCAAGTGAGCACGTAGCGCCTGAAGGGCACTCTGTAGGGCATCCGGTGTGTGGGCATAGTCCACGACCACACTGGGGGCGTCCACATCGCCATAGCGCTCCATACGCCCCGGCACCGGAGAAAGTGTTGTCGCTGCATCAAACAGCACATCGAGGGATTCACCTAACCCATACAGCACAGCCATCGCCAGCAGGACGTTATCTAAATTAAAGCGTCCCATTAACGTTAAGCGCAGCATTTTCTCGCCGTCGGGGGTCGCAATCATTGCCTGCTGCCCCTGCTCGAACGCCTGCCAGTCCAGCACCCGCAGCGTAACGGCCTCGTCTTGCCCAGTGGCCAGCACACGTACGCGGCTACTAGAACCAGCCAGCATTAAGCGCGCCAAGGGGTCATCACCATTCACCACCGCCAAGCTAAGCTCAGAACGGCGAAACAGCTTGGCTTTCGAGGCCGCATAGGCCGCCATGCTGCCGTGATAATCTAAATGGTCGCGGGTCAGATTGGTAAACACCCCTACACTAACGTTGACCGCTTCCAACCGGTACTGATCCAGAGCGTGGGAAGAGGCTTCGAGGGCAACGCGCTTCACCCCCTGTTGGGCCAACTCACCCAGCGTCGCCTGCAGCGCCAAGGGGCCAGGCGTGGTTAAGCCACTATCGCTCAGTTCGCCAGGACGCCCCACGCCTAAGGTGCCGACAAGACCCGCAGGTATTCCCAACGCTTCGCTGAGGGCAGCAATATAGTGAGTAACAGAGCTTTTACCATTGGTACCGGTCACCGCAATGACTTCCAGATCACTAGGCACCTGGTACAGTGCCCTACCTAGCTCGCCTAAGCGCGACGACAAATGCGGTAGCTTCAACACCCGCCCCTCAAGCTGTACATCGCCGTGAGACTCCTGCGCTAAAACAAGCGAAGCCCCAGCCTCAAGGGCTTGCTCGATGAAATCGCGTCCGTCACGCTGGCTACCAGGCACGGCCACAAAAATGTCGCCCTTGGCAAGCTTGCGCGAATTCATTTCAATGCGCACCTGATCCGGCAGCTTGGGCAGGTCAGCGGGCAGTGGTGACTTGGGCCATACTTTCGCGAGCGCCGTTAATATTTCGCCTGGACTCAGCGTCATGCCATCTCCTTAAAAAACTACTCCGCCTCGTGATCCGGCGGGACGTCCAGCAAGCGTAAAGCATTCCCCGTCACGCTGGAAAAAACCGGTGCGGCAACGGCGCCGCCATAAAATTCGCCTGCTTTGGGGTGATCAATCATTACCACTGTGACAATACGCGGGTCGGAAATAGGCGCAATACCGGCAAAAACGCTGCGGTAGGCATCGGTGGTATAGCCCTGCTGGCCTATTTTGCGCACCGTGCCCGTTTTTCCGCCAACACGATAACCCTCGACACGAGCTCGCCGCCCGCCGGTATAGGCCGCAACGGAAGTTTCCAGTATTCGCAACAGGTCATTGGCAACCGTGGGCTCTATCGCGGGGATGCCTTGGGGTGGCTCAGAAAGGCGTAACAGCGAAGGCGGCAGACGCACGCCATCATTGGCTAGCGCCGTGTAAGCACTCGCCAACTGCACCGCTGACACGGATAGGCCGTAACCGTAGGAGAGCGTCGCCCGCTCGCTGCGCGACCAGCGAACCGGCGCCGGTAAGCTGCCAGTGGACTCGCCAGGAAAACCGGTTCCGGGTGCCTGCCCCAGCCCTAACTGGTTATACTTTTCCCAAATCGCCGTATCGCTCAACCGCAGCGCCAGTCGGGACATCCCCACATTCGAAGAGTGTTCCAGAATGCCAGCCAAATCCAGTTCGCCATAATTACGGAAATCGCGAATGGTGAACTGATCCAATCGCATCCAACCGGGCGAGGTATCGACCACAGCGTCGCGATCCACCACGCCACTCTCTAACACGGCAGCCATGGCCAGCGGCTTCATCACCGAACCGGGCTCAAAGACATCGACCAACGCTTGGTTACGTAATCCACGCGGATCAAGCCCCGCTCGGTTGTTAGGGTTGTAGGAGGGCAAGTTAGCCATAGCCAACACCTCTCCCGTACGGGCATCCATCATCACCAGCACGCCGCCATCAGCCTCATTCTCAGCCACCGCTGCGCGCAGCTCCCGGTAAGCCATATATTGAATGCGCTGATCAATAGAGAGGGTCAGTTCGCCCCCTGGCTGGGCTTCGTCAATAACGCCCAGCTCGCGCACCAGGCGCCCGCGGCGATCTTTAATGACCCGCCGCTGACCTGGCCGCCCTGCCAGGTAAGGCTGATAAGCAAGCTCCAGCCCCTCCTGACCAACATCGTCAACGTTGGTTACCCCCAGCAGTTGGGCGGCGACCTCGCCAGCGGGATAGTAGCGCTTATATTCACGCTGCGGGTAAACGCCGGGCGTGCGCAGGTTTAGAATCTGCTGGGCCGCCGCGGGGGTCATCTGACGACGTAAATACATGAACTCATGCTCGCTGAAGCGCGCTACCCGCGCCTCAAAGTCACCCAGCGTCATACCCAGCGCCTGGGCCAGCATTACACGCTGTATAGCATCGTCGGGCAGTTCTTGCGGATTGGCCCAGAGGGTGACCACTGGCGTGGAAATCGCCAACGGTTCGCCATTGCGGTCTGTAATCATGCCGCGGTGGGCGGGGATAGTTTCGTGACGAAGAGTACGCGCGTCGCCCTGGCTTTGCAGAAAGGGACGGTCAATGACCTGCAGCAAGGTAATCCGACCAATCAAAATAGCCGATGCCAAGCCAATCGCAAGCAGAATAAACATGAACCGCCCGCTGCCGAGCGGAGGGGCAATCGGCGCCTGACGCGAGGTACCGCCTCGACGTTCGCTTCTCATGGTCGAATCACCTCAACATCATGGACATCGGGGATTCGCATACCCAAGCGATCAGTGGCAATTTGTTCAATACGGGCAGGTGTCGACCATGCGCCCTCCTCGAGCAGCAGTTGCCCCCACTCCGTTTGCAGCTGGTTCTCTTCTTGCTCCAGCTGTTGCAGCTGAGCAAATTGAACCCGCGTCATATGGGTAGTGACAACCACGCCCAGCCCGGAGGCCATGCAGAGTAGAAAGAGTAGCGTAATAGCTACCGGCCAGGCGCGCAAACGCAGCCTGAAAGGCCATTCGGTGCGTAGCGTGGTTGCCCACTGCTCAATCCGATCCATGCTCATGATGACATTTACATCCGTTTGCGTGCAGCCCGCATGACAGCACTACGTGCGCGGGGGTTGGCATCCACTTCCTCCTCGCTTGGCCGCACACCTTTGCCTAGCGCTTCAAGACGCCGATTCATTTGATCGTCGCGAATCGGCACCCCTCGCGGCAAGTCGGTATCGCCGCGGACATGGTGGCGAATAAAGCGCTTCACGCGACGATCTTCCAACGAGTGAAAGCTGATAACTACTAAGTGACCACCAGGTGCCAGCGCCTCTAGCGCGGCGTCTAACGCACTGTCTAACTGCTCCAGCTCGCCGTTGACGAAAATACGCAGCCCTTGAAACGCTTTGGTGGCAGGATGGCGTCCCTTTTCCCAGGCGGGGTGGGCTACTTTTAATACCTCGGCCAAATCCACCGTGTGGGTAAACGGCTTCTCGACCCGGCGAGTGACCACGGCGCGGGCCAAACGTTTGGCATAGCGCTCTTCACCGTAGGTTTTAAACACGTAGGCAATGTCTGCTTCACTGGCCCGGGCCAGGAAATCAGCCACACTTTGCCCTTGGGTAGGATCCATACGCATATCTAGCGGGCCATCGCGCATAAAGCTGAAGCCGCGCTCGGGATCATCTAGTTGAGGCGACGACACGCCAACATCGAGTAACACGCCGGAAAGCTTACCGAATACACCCTGCTCACGGGCAAATTCGGCTAACTGAGCAAATTCTCGCCGGGCAATCTGAAAGCGTGGATCGTCTATGTCAGCGGCCGCAGCAATCGCTTGGGGATCGCGATCCATCGCAAGCAGTTGGCCCTGGGCATCCAGACGATCAAGGATCAAGCGTGAGTGACCGCCCCTCCCAAAGGTGCCATCTAAATAGACGCCTCGCGCATCGTGCACCAGAGTATCGACAGCACCTTCCAGTAGTACGCTGGTATGGCGAAAGCGGGTAGCAACCTGTTCAGCGTCAGGAGAAGGCATGTTTTTCTCACACAAGATGATAGAGATAGCGTCATTAAGGGCGTGCCAGCACGCCCTGGTACGTAAGTGGGGGAGTCGGCCGATAAGCCGGGTTCTGTCGTGGACAGCCATTCCTCTAGGCGCTGCGTTACCACAGCGCTCAAGCAACCTACCCGGATCCAGCGCGGGCCACGCCATTGGATCCCTATTTGGTCTTGCTCCGAGTGGGGTTTACCATGCCACGCACTGTTACCAGGCGCGCGGTGCGCTCTTACCGCACCCTTTCACCCTTACCGGCCCCAGAGGTTTATTTCAGGGGCTTAGGCGGTCTACTCTCTGCTGCACTTTCCGTCGGCTCACGCCGCCCAGGCGTTACCTGGCACTCTGCCCTATGGAGCCCGGACTTTCCTCCCCCAACACCTTTTAAGGGGTATTAGCGGCGACTGTCTGGCCAACTCCGGCGGCAAGCATACCAGCGCCCTCGACTTGCCTCAATGCTCGCCTTTAATTGCTTGCAAACGCGCGTACCAGACTTGCTTTCGACCACCAAGCATTCGCGCGGCAATTGCAGCGCCCTGTTTCACGCCAACCCCCTCTGCCAGCAGTGCCTCCAGCAAGGCGTCCGCTGATATATCCTGATGTTCACTCTGCTCAACCGGCGGAGCCCCAGCAACAATCACCACGAATTCGCCGCGGGCTTGATTAGGGTCGGCAGTCAATTGCTCCAGTAACGATGCAGGCTTACCGTGCAAAAACGTTTCGAAGGTTTTAGTTAGCTCACGCGCCAATACCACATCGCGATCCGCCATTTGCGCCTGTAACGCTTCAAGGGTATGCACGATACGGTGGGGAGATTCATAAAACACCAGCGTCTCTTCGCGGGTTTTCCAACCCTCCAATGCTTGGCGTCGTGCGCCTGGTTTGGCAGGCAGAAAACCGGCAAACACAAATCGGTCTGTTGGCAGGCCCGCCCCTGACAGCGCAGTAATCAGCGCACAGGGGCCGGGGATAGGCACAATATGGCGATTGCGCGCCCTCAGCTCACGTACCAGCACAAAGCCGGGATCGCTAATCAACGGTGTTCCGGCGTCACTGATCAGGGCAATATCTTCACCTGCAGCGAGATAGCTATCCAAAGTATCTACCCGGCGCGCTTCGTTGTGTTCATGCAAAGAGAGCATCGGCTTGTTGAGCCCCAAGTGCGCCAACAGGCGGCCACTATGGCGGGTATCTTCAGCAGCAATACGTGTCACTTGGCCCAGCACCCGAGCGGCACGCGCGGTTAAGTCATCCAAATTCCCAATTGGCGTAGCAACCACGTACAATGTGCCCGGATTATCGTCTGTCATTGTTGACTCTCAATTCGTTGATGGCTTGCCCTGCTGGTGCGCTATGCTTGTGCAGTGGCTTGGTCAATCGCTGACAAGCAGCGACAGCGCAAATGGAAACCTAAGGAAGGATACATGAAACAGTCATTACGTGGCTTACTCGCCGCTGCCCTTGTGGCATTTCTCGTTGCTGGCTGTGCGATGCAATCGCCTAGCGTGGTAGATCGAGTGCCAGATGAAGACCCTGGCCAGCTCCTCAGCCAAGCGGAACAGCAAGCGCCAGAGCAAGCCGCGAAAACACGTCTGGAAGCGGCTAATATTCTGGCCCGTCAAGGTGAGCGCGACAGAGCCTTCGAAACCGCCGATGGGATTGATGAAAGCTTGCTCTCAGAACCCGACCGGGTACGCTGGGCACTGCTATTTTCCGAGCTTGCCCGCGCGTTGAATGAACCCCGTGCCGTGCTGCGCGCCACTCAGGTACTCGGCGACGAGCTGCCGATGCAGGCTAACCAGCAGGAGCGGCTTGAAGAACGCCAGCGCTGGGCCCGTGAGGCGCTTGATCAGCCCAGCGGCGCAGTGAGCGTTGCGCTGCCAGAGCTTGAGGGTCAGGAAATACGCCGCATCGTGGTAGCACTGCCCGAATCAGGCCCGCTTAGCAGCGTCGCCAATACTATCGCTTCGGCTATGCGGCAGCACCATGACGCCAAGGGCAGCAACGTCGAGCTAAGCTTCCTGGACACCTCGCGCTACTCGATGGATGAGCTCTATGACCGCGCCCAACAAATGAATGCGCAGTTAATTATTGGCCCGCTGGATAAGGATCGAGTTACCCAGCTAGAACAGCGCGATAGCGTGCCGCTCCCTACACTGGCACTCAACTATGGTAGCGGTGATAACAATCAAGCCCAGCGACTCTTCCAGTACGGCCTTTCAGCTGAAGACGAAGCACGCCAAGTTGCCCGCCGCGCCTGGCAGGACGGGCACCGCCAAATGTCCATGATGGTTCCAGATAACGGCTGGGGCCGACGCGTAGGCGAAGCCTTCTGGAATGAGTGGCATAGCCAGGGTGGCGAAATCACCAACGCCGTGCGCTATAACCCGGATAGCTCGGTCTCCAATGCCGTACAAACCGCGCTCAGTGTTAGCGGTGATCGCGCGCGCCTAGGCAATATTGACGCCCTATTCCTGCTCGCACTGCCCGAGTATGCGCGCCAGGTACCGCCGACTATGGATTACTACTACGCTCCCAATCTGCCAATCTATGCCACCTCACACTTGCATGAAGGACGCCTACAGACTCGCCTCGATCAAGATCTAAACGATGTCATGTTCGTTGATATTCCCTGGCAAATCCCCGACGCCGCCGTTGGTGGCGAAGAGGCTCTGCCCTTTGCATCTACCTACCAAAGCCTGCGGGATGAATCAGACGCTTCCATGTTCCGCCTGATGGCAATGGGCGTTGATGCTTACGAGCTGGCTATCCGCTTTTCCAACCTTGGCGAGCTGAACGGCCTTCATGGCAGCACCGGCACTCTCTACTTAAGCGACGATGGCCGCATCTACCGCGAGCTGCCCTGGGCTAAATTCCAGAATGGCGTCCCATCACCTATTTTAATTCCTAACCTGATCGAAAGTGACGACTAACGCCCACACTGCCCGTGCCCGCGGCGCAGCCATTGAGCAGCTTGCCGCTCAATGGCTGCGCCAACAGGGGCTCACCCTTGTCACGCTGAATCATTACGTGAAAGGGGGTGAGCTTGACTTGGTAATGCGCGATGGCGATATTCTCGTCTTTGTTGAAGTCAAACACCGCACCACGACGCGCTACGGCCACCCGCTGGAAACCGTCACTTATCAGAAGCAACAGCGCCTGGTGCGTGCAGCACGGCTTTATATCGCCCGCGGCGGGCTTTCTTCACCCTGCCGCTTTGATATCCTGGCCATAACGGGTAAGCCGCCCAACCTTGAGTTTCACTGGGTAAAAGCTGCCTTTGATGCCTTTTGACTGTTTTTTAAAGCTGTTTTTATAAACTGGCTTTAAAAACGGTCTTTAAAAAACACTCTTTATCACTATTCAACCAGGAAGCCCTGATGGACTTTCAATCTCGGATACTCGGCCACTTCAACGCTAGCATCGACACCAAGACGTACGCCAGCGAAGTACTTCCGCCGTTCATTGAAGTGGCTAGCCAAATGATGGTGCAGTGCCTTGTCAGCGAAGGAAAAATTCTTGCCTGCGGCAATGGCGGCAGCGCTGGTGACAGCCAACACTTCTCCTCTGAACTGCTCAACCGCTTTGAGCGAGAACGACCTAGCCTACCCGCACTGGCACTCACCACTGATACGTCCACGCTCACTTCAATCGCAAACGACTATAGCTACAACGAGGTGTTTTCAAAGCAGATTCGCGCCCTCGGGCAGCCCGGTGATGTACTCTTGGCCATCTCCACCAGTGGCAATTCGGGCAATATTGTGCAGGCCATTCAAGCCGCCCATGATCGCGATATGACCGTAGTTGCCCTTACCGGCCGCGACGGTGGCGATATGGCGTCACTGTTAGGCCAGGATGACTGCGAGATTCGCGTCCCGGCGACATCGACGGCCCGCATCCAGGAAGTTCACCTGCTGGTGATTCACTGTTTATGCGATCTTATCGATGAACAGTTGTTTGGCAGCGCTTAGTCGCCATTTGTACTGTGTTAACAACCACGATGTCTTTAACTGCTAGCATCAAAGGAGTCATACGATGACCCAACGCCTCTCCCCCCGCGGCTTTATGGCCGTTGCGCTTTGCGCGGCACTCTTCATTACCGGCTGCGCTAACAACTCAGCCTCCAATCAGTCCAACTATGCTCAGCGTAGCGACGATGTTGAAGCCATCGACACCACCATTGAGCGTGAAGTTGGTGACGCGTTAAAGCGTGCTGACGCCCGGCTAGGCGATGCCCGCATTCGTGCCCACAGTTATAACGGCGTTGTGCTCCTGGTGGGCCAAGTACCCAGTGAAGAGCTTCGCGATATGGCGGGTGAAGTTACCAGCAACCTACGCGGTGTTACTGACGTCCACAACGAACTCACCATCGCCGCTCGCCTACCGGCCAGCCAGCGCCTGACCGACACATGGCTCACCACGAATGTCGTCAGCCACCTGGCAACCAACGACCGCATCGACTCTTCAAAAATCAAAGTCACCACCGAAAATGCCAGCGTATATCTGATGGGCCGCGTGACCCGGGAAGAGGCTGACCGTATCGTCAATGCCGCTTCCTCGGTTGGTGGTGTACAACGAATCGTAAAAGTATTTGATTACCTAGACTAATCCACTGTTTTCCCATTGCGTTTTAGCAGCCACAAAAAAGCCTCGCTTAATAAGCGAGGCTTTTTTGTGGGCGGCACACCCCAGGGTGTTATTTAACGACCCGCAGGGTGGGTTTTTTCTTCGTCTTGCTCTTAGCTTGAGACTCTTTTTCAGACGTATCCGCTGACACCGTTGAGTCACTGTCACTCTTTTCGGAGACGGGCTCTGTGATCGACAGCTCAGGCTTACTAGAGGGCTTCTCTTCGTCCTCAATAGCGCCAAAAGAGTCGGCTCCATCACCTAGCTCAGGCTCATGACCAAAGACCATTCCTGCACCGTTCTCACGGGCGTAAATAGCGATTAAGGCCGGAGTCGGTATCATTACCTGCATAGGCTGCCCGCCAAAGCGCGCATTAAAGCCTATCGCCTGATTCTCCATAAAAAGATCACGTACTGCAGTCGGCGCCACGTTCAAAACGATCTGACCGTTTTGAACAAACTGACGGGGCACCTCAACGCCAGGCAAGGTAGCATCAACCACCAGGTAAGGCGTTAGCTCATTATCCAGCAACCACTCATAGAGTGCTCGGGCGAGATAGGGGCGACTCGATTTCATCTAGACTCCCTCCTCCTTACAAGAAAGGCTCCCTGCCCTTATCAAGCACAAAGGAGCCAAATGAATTCAAGCGCGCATCTCTTTTTCACGCTCACTTAAAGATGCCTTGAACGCTTCACGCTCGAATACTCGCGACATGTAGGACAGCAGCGGCTTAACCTGCTTCTCGGGCAATTCGATATTGAGTTCCGGCAAACGCCACAATACAGGCGCTAAACAACAATCCACCAGCGTAAACTCTTCGCTCATAAAGAAAGGCATATCCTCGAAAATTGGCGATATGCCGATCAGACTTTCACGCAACTCTTTACGCGCTTTATCTGCCTCTTTCTTTCCACCACTGCGAATCAGGTCGACCATTGGGCACCACTCGCGCTCAATGCGGTGCATCCATAGGCGGCTTTGCGCACGCGCTACTGGATAAACAGGCAATAGCGGAGGATGCGGGAAACGCTCATCCAGGTACTCCATCATAACTTTGGACTCATACAGCACCAAGTCACGATCTAACAGCGTCGGTACGCTGTTGTACGGATTGAGGTCTGCCAGCTCTTCCGGTGGTTTTTCGTCGAGTACATCGACGATGTCAACGGCAACCCCCTTCTCGGCCAGCACAATGCGCACACGATGACTGAAATGATCATCACTGCCTGAGTAAAAGATCATCGACGACCGTTTGGCCACAACACCCATGAAAGCATCCTCACATCAAAACAATCTTGGATAATAACACGCCAGCGCTACCTTAGGGGAAGCCAGCTTGCTTTGCTTTACTGCCATGCTGACAAGCAAAAGGCGCACGACTTACGCCGTGCGCCCCACTGACCATCAGCTACTGCTAATTAGTGGATATCTCGCCAGTACTCGCGCTTGAGCAGGTAAGCAATCACACCAAAAATGAAAATAAAGATCAGTACTTTAGGTGCCAGCGCCTGTGCTTGAAGCTTGGAGGGCTCACCTACATAAGCCAGGAAGTTAGTAAGATCATACATCGCCTCCTCAAATTCCGCAGGTTCGAGCTCCCCCGGTTCGGTCACTTGCAGCACGTTACAAGACTGATACTTGCCCGATAACGCATCCGGTTCTTGCCCTTCTACCGGGTGATCGGTTTCAGCACATACCAGCTCTTGCACGCCCTGCAGAGGCTCTAACACGTTCGGCATTGCCACTAGGTCAAACACCGTATTGTTAACGCCCGTGGGACGGCTAGGATCTTTGTAGAAACCGAGCAAATAAGAGTAAATCCAATCGGTCCCACGCACACGCGTCTTGAGCGACAGGTCGGGCGGCGGCGCACCAAACCAACCCTCCGCATCACCGCTGTTCATGGCGTTATGCATTTGATCGTTGTAAGCCAAATCTGACGAGAAAATCAAATTCTCTTCAACCAAATCCTGAGGCATCCCCAAGTCGTCTGCCGCACGCGAAAAGCGTTGATAGTTAAGCGAGTGACAGCCCATGCAGTAGTTAACATAGAGCTTCATGCCATTTTGCAACGAGGCCTGATCATGCAGATCAGGATCCATCGAGTGAGGCACACTTGCGCCCCCCGCAGCCATCGCGGTTACTGGCACTAAGGCGAAAAGGAGTCCAAATAGATACTTTTTCATTAGCCAGTCACCCTTTCCGGAACGGGTTTAGTCTTCTCCAGCTTGGTGTAGAACGGCATCAAGACAAAGAAGGCGAAATAGATCACGGTGCACGCCTGGGCTAGCAGTGTCCTACCCTCTGTCGATGGCAACACACCTAAAACACCCAGGATGACAAAACTGATAGCAAACAGCAGCAGCATGACTTTCGACATCCAGCCTTTGTAACGCATAGAGCGCACGGGGCTACGATCCAGCCAGGGCAGAACAAACAGGATTGCAATCGCCGCGCCCATAAAGATAACCCCTAGGAACTTGGCGTCTAAACCAAAGACCGAGAAGGTGATGGCGCGGAGAATGGCGTAGAACGGTGTCATATACCAAACGGGGGCAATGTGATCTGGTGTCTGCAGCGGGTTCGCCTGATCAAAGTTAGGCCGCTCAATAAAGTAGCCACCACCTTCGGGGAAGTAGAACACCACTACGCAGAAAACGAACAGGAACACTGCCACACCGACAAGGTCTTTCACCGTGTAGTAAGGGTGGAAAGGAATTCCATCCAACGGCACACCAGCCTCATCCTTCTTCTGCTTGATATCAATGCCGTCCGGGTTATTCGAGCCCACCTCATGCAAAGCAATGATGTGCAGCACAACCAGTGCCAGAATAACGATTGGCAGCGCAACCACATGCAGTGCAAAGAAGCGGTTTAGGGTAATGCCTGAAATCAGGAAGTCACCACGCACCCACTGTGCCAGGTCAGGGCCGATCGCCGGAATCGCTGAGAACAGCGAGATAATCACCTGCGCACCCCAGTAGGACATTTGCCCCCACGGCAGCAGATAACCCATAAAGGCTTCCGCCATTAGCACCAGGTAAATAGTCATGCCGAAGACCCACACTAACTCGCGCGGGGCTTTATAAGAACCGTACAAAAGGCCACGGAACATATGCAGATAGACAACGAGGAAGAAGGCGGAGGCCCCCGTGGTGTGCATATAGCGAATCAACCACCCCCATTCCACATCACGCATGATGTATTCGACGGAATCGAAGGCACCTTCAGCTGAGGGGTTAAAGCTCATGGTCAACCAAACCCCGGTGAGGATTTGGTTGACCAGCGCCAGCAGCGCTAACGAGCCAAAGAAGTACCAGAAATTGAAGTTTTTCGGCGCGTAATATTTGGAGAGGTGCTCTTGCCACATCTGAGTAGCAGGGAAGCGATCATCCACCCAACGCATGAGGCCTTTTTCCGCCTTGGCTTTATTCGGATTACCCATTAGGCAGTCTCCTCATCTTCGCCGACGATAATGATATCGTCATTCTCAAAGCGGTAGGGTGGAACCTCAAGATTGGTCGGCGCAGGAACGTTGTTAAATACGCGACCAGCCAAATCAAAGCGGGAACCGTGGCATGGGCAGAAGAAACCACCCGGCCAGTTATCAACGCCTACGCCCTCTGCGTCGGGTTCAGGCCGGAATAACGGCGAACAGCCTAGGTGAGTACAAATACCGATCAACACCCCAATCTCGGGCTTGATAGAGCGCAATCCACCCTCGATATAAGCGGGCTGTTGTGGCTCTTCCGAATCCGGATCGGCCAGTTGCTCACCGCTCAGCGACTCAGTACGCTCGATCATTTCCGGCGTGCGATTAATGATCCATATTGGCCGACCACGCCACTCAACGGTCATACGCTGCCCAGGCTCAAGCTTGGAAATATCTGCTTGAACGGGAGCACCCGCCGCTCTTGCTTTGGCACTAGGCTGCCAAGAAGCCACAAAGGGTACCGCTACCCCGACAGCACCTACCGCACCCACAACGGAGGTGGCGCCTACGAGGAAACGGCGTCGGCCTTTGTTTACGCCGTTATCTGCCATTTCAGGTTTCTCCCATCAGCTTACCCGTTCCGCCACAAAGGCGTCTTGCGGCGACGAATATTAATTACGCTCTATGGTAAAAAAACAAAGCGCTGTGCACAAGAACAACCGCTCGTGACCATAGTGGTACGAGCAATATAATTTTTTGATATTCCAATAAAAAACGCCCAGGTCGATGACCTGGGCGTTTTTCCGCATAGCGTAAAAATTAACGCTTCGAGAACTGCGGACGACGACGTGCTTTGCGCAGACCGACTTTCTTACGTTCAACTTGACGTGCATCACGCGTTACGTAGCCAGCGGCACGTAGCGAAGGACGCAGGTCTTCATTGTAGTTCATCAGGGCACGTGTAATGCCGTGACGGATCGCACCAGCTTGAGAAGAACCACCACCACCAGCGACAGTCACGAAGATGTCAAACTGGTTCAGGGTTTCAGTCAGTTCAAGCGGCTGGCGAACAACCATACGACCGGTAACACGACCAAAATAGAGGTCAAGGTCTTGGTTGTTGACAGTAATTTTGCCAGAGCCCGGCTTCATAAACACGCGAGCGGTGGAAGTCTTGCGGCGCCCGGTACCGTAATACTGCTGTGTCATGGCGAAGATTTCCTCAGAGGTTCAGTTCAAGCGGCTGTTGGGCAGCATGCGGATGCTCGTCGCCAGCGTACACTTTCAACTTCGTGTACATGGCACGGCCCAAGGGACCTTTCGGCAACATACCTTTAACGGCAGACTCAATGATACGCTCGGGCGCATGATCAAGCATTTTGTCGAATGTCATAGAGCGCAGACCGCCCGGGTAACCAGTGTGGCGGTAATAGGTTTTAGCCTTCGCCTTATTACCAGTTACGTGGACTTTCTCTGCGTTGATCACGACGATGTAGTCGCCAGTATCAACGTGAGGGGTAAATTCGGGCTTATGCTTGCCACGTAGGCGGCGAGCAATCTCGGTTGCCAGACGACCGAGCGTTTTGTCCGTAGCGTCGACTACATACCAGTCGCGCTGGACGGACTGCGGCTTAGCACTGAACGTCTTCATGGATGAAATCACCAGATTAAATGTATTGGGTGACTTACACCGTTGTACGGCGAAGCACCATCCCTATTCTTTTTGGTTGCTGGTTTAACCCAGCAACATGCAGCGAGGCGGCATTCTACAGTAAGGCTACTGACAAGTTAAGCCGTATCGTGACTTTTTTTACTGAGCCGACACCCCGTCAGGCTTTAAGGCTTATGCGCCAGCGCCAAGTACTCCTTGGACTGCATCTCTTGTAGACGCGACAAAGTCCGCTGGAACTCGAACGTGAGCTTGCCATCGCTATACAGCTCTTCAATCGGCGCTTCCGCGGACATCAGTAGTTTGACGCCACGATCATAAAACTCATCGACCATATTGATGAAGCGGCGTGCCTGATCATCCTGCTTGGCATTCATACGCCTCACATTGGAAACCAGCACTGTATGAAACTCCCTGGCCAGTTCAATATAGTCATTTTGACTGCGCGGCCCGTCACACAGCTCAAGAAACTCAAACCAAGCGACATCATCATGCAGCCGACGCGTTTTCAACACACGGTGGTTTACCTCTAGCGACGCCTCTGACTCGCCTTCGTGCCCGGCTATTTCCCGAAAGCTGCGCGATAGTTCGCGCTCAGCCGCTTCATCCAGCGGCGAGTAGAAGATGGCCGCACGCTCCAATGCGCGCAGTCGATAATCCACCCCAGAATCGACATTAACCACCTCACAATGACGATTCACAAGCTCAATGGCTGGCAAAAAGCGCGCCCGTTGTAGGCCATCTTTATATAAATCATCAGGTACGATATTAGAGGTCGCCACCAATACCACTCCGCGCTCAAATAACGCCTCTAGCAAGTTGGCAAGAATCATCGCATCGGTAATATCTTTGACGAAAAATTCATCAAAGCAAATAACCCGCGCCTCAGTAGCAAACTTACCCGCGATTAGGGTCAGTGGATTCTTTTCACCTTTATAGTGGGTCAGCTCGTTATGGACACGCTGCATAAAGCGGTGAAAATGGGTACGCATTTTGTCGGGAAAGGGCAAGGCTTCATAAAAGGTATCGACCAAGTAGGTTTTGCCCCGCCCTACCCCACCCCAAAAATAGAGGCCTTGGATATCGGGCAAGACAGGCTCATCAGCCAATGAGGATTTCTTGCCCATGAAACCCGCCATCTTGGCTTTTAACCCTTTATGGAGCCCCTTATTCGCAACCAGAGCTTTGGGAACGGTTGTTGGCGCAGCGACAAGCTCATCATAGAGCCGCTGTAGATGCTTTACTGCCAACTCCTGCGCTGCATCATATTGAAAATCATCGCGCTCTAAGTCCGCCCGATAGCGCTCTATAGGCGATGCAGGGCGCGTTTTTGACGATGCCCTACTCGCAGTTGTTGATGACATGCACTCGCCTCCCACAGCATGTAAGGCAGCCGCCAGTACATTACTGGCAACCTTGAAAAGGTTGTGATTATACCTGTAGAGACATCTAAGCGCATGAGCGGATTGACCCAACCGGCTGAGTGACGCCTATAATGGCAGCCTGTTTGATTCTTAAGCTGCTAGCATATGCAGCCTCTAAATCATTATATTCAAGGCGCCAGGGAGAACACTGTGGACGCGAGCTCACCATTAACGTTTGCCATAATCGGTTTTATCGTCGGCCTGATCATTGGAGCGGTTGCTTATCGCCTCTTCAGCAAAAGCCAGCGTGAAGCGGCTTCCATGCGCCAAAAGCTACTCGAACGCGAGCACCAGATTGCCGAGATGAAGAGCAGCGTGGGCAGCCATTTAACGGGTATTTATCAACGCCTAAGCAATATCCGCGATGAAGCCAACCAGCTTGAGCTTCAACTGAAAGAGGACGCCGCGGAGTGGGATATTCGCGACGCTGCTATTCAGCCTAGCCTTGATCTCTCGGGTATCGATCCAGCGCGCGAACAGCAGACGACGGCAGACGCCAGCACCCCTTCGACGCCACGTGACTACGCGGATGGTAAGGGCGGCACGCTGTCAGAAGACTTTGGCTTGAAGAGCAATGAGGCGGCGACACCACAGCCACCGCGCTACTAATAATGATTGATCAGCCCCGGCTTCCATCATCGGCGATCCGGGGCATTTCATTTAGTGTGTTAAGCAGGATTATCAATATCCACAAAGCGGTGCTCAACGTCATACTCATCGCTTAGCCACTCGCCCAGCGCCTGAACACCATAACGTTCAGTGGCATGGTGCCCGGCGGCGATATAATGAATACCCATCTCCCTCGCCAGGTGAGTGGTTCGCTCGGATATCTCACCCGATACAAATACCTGTGCGCCCGACTCATAGGCGTCGGTGATCATGTCCTGCGCACCACCGGTACACCAGGCGATGCGCTCAATATCTCCCACCTGCGGGGCTTCAATGACCAACGGCTTGCGCTGCAAGGTTTGCGCTATTTGCGCTGCCAGCTCACTGACTGAGTGTGGCTGCGGTAATCGTCCTGACCACAAAAGCCCCTCCCCCAGCGCGCCATCAATGCATCCCTCTACTTTCCACCCCAAGTGACGGGCTAACTCCGCGTTATTGCCCATCTCGGCATGCGCATCCAGAGGCAGATGATACGCTAACAGACTAATGTCATGATCAAGCAGGGTTTTAATCCGCCGCTGCTTCATACCAGTAATCGCCACGGGCTCGTTTTTCCAAAAGTAACCGTGATGCACCAGCACCATATCTGCCTGCCAGGCAACGGCTTCGTCCAGCAGCGCTTGGCAGGCAGTAACACCGGTCATGATGCGCTTGACGTGCTCACTGCCCGCCACCTGTAAGCCATTAATGGTAAAATCTTTAAACTCTGCCGCACGCAACTGATGGTCACAAGCCGCTACTAGTTGATCACGATGAATCATATTGAGTCCTTTATTGATTTAACCGCACCCGTGAGGTAGCTGCTAAGAAAGTGTTACCATAAAACCATTGTAAAACTCGCTGCTTTATATCGCGAACAGCGAGACTGACCCGTTAAGGAATTGATTGCATGCGACGCTACGTGCTGCCTTATCTCTGGCCTGTTATCACTGGCGTACTGCTCGCGGTGGTGATTCTCTTCGCACTCCCCGAGCAGTTGCCCAACCCGTTTCGTGACTCGTCGCCTCAAGCCCCCCAAGTCGCCGCGCCGGTCATCTCGACGACACCAGAAGTGGTAGAACCCAACCCTAGTCGCCCTGCGCCTGAAATTCATCAGGCAGCGCCGCTTTCCCGGAACAAAGGCCCCGTCAGCTATGCTCAGGCAGTGGAGCAAGCCGCGCCGGCGGTAGTAAATATCTACTCATCGCGCATCGTTGAGCGCGACCAGCACCCACTGATGTCAGATCCATTTTTTCAGCAATTTTTTGATAACCAGGGAGATGACGCGACGACCCATCAACGCATGCTCTCAAGCTTGGGCTCTGGCGTTATAGTCAGTGAGGACGGCTACGTACTAACCAATCACCACGTCATCAACGGCGCCGATGAAATCCAGGTCGCTCTGCGCGACGGACGCGAAACCCTGGCAGAGGTGATCGGCACAGATCCTGAAAGTGATTTAGCCGTACTAAGAATTAACCTGGACGATTTGCCAGTCATTGAACTCACAGACTCAGCCGACGTAGCGGTAGGCGACGTAGCGCTCGCTATTGGCAACCCTTTTGGTGTCGGCCAGACGGTCACCATGGGTATTATTAGTGCCACGGGGCGCAATCATTTAGGGCTAAACGCCTATGAAGACTTTATTCAAACAGATGCGGCTATCAACCCGGGTAACTCAGGTGGCGCGCTGGTCAATCCTGAGGGCGCCATGGTCGGCATTAATACGGCTATTTTCTCGCGCTCAGGTGGCTCCCAAGGCATTGGCTTTGCCATTCCTGCCAACCTTGCCCACAGCATTCTGGATGAACTGGTCACTCAAGGACGGGTAATTCGTGGCTGGTTAGGCATTGAAGCGCAAGCACTATCACGGGAACTGGCAGCCTCTTTTGGACTGCAAACACCCCAAGGTGTGATCGTCGCGGGGGTTGTCAGCGGAGGGCCTGCCGCGGAAGCGGGGCTAGAGCCAGGCGATGTGCTTCTCTCTGTCAATGGCCAGCCTATTCTGGATGCCCGCACCACGATGAGTGAAATCGCCTCTATCGCACCCGGCACCTCGCTACCACTCACCATCGTCCGTAGCGGCGAGCGCCTGGAGATGACCCTCGAAGTGGGCGAACGCCCACTCCCTACCATCCCAATTAATGAAGAGACTCCTGGCCCACGCGACTCGTAGCCTGTTTACAAAACGCGCTGGCGTAGCGCAAAGCGCATTGGCAGTATCAATCGCGAATCCGGTACTCCGCGGAGCGGGCGTGGGCGGTGAGTGATTCACCTCGCGCCAATACCGAGGCGATTTTGCCCAGCTCAGAAGCACCGTCTGCGGAGCAGTGAATAATCGAAGAGCGCTTCTGGAAATCGTAAACCCCCAACGGTGAAGAGAAGCGCGCCGTGCCAGAGGTAGGCAGCACGTGATTTGGCCCGGCACAGTAATCACCCAGCGCCTCGGCGGTGTAACGCCCCATAAAGATTGCCCCGGCATGACGAATATCGTCTAACCACGTCTCGGGGGCAGCCACCGAAAGCTCCAGGTGCTCAGGAGCAATCCGGTTAATCAACGTAATCGCTTCTTGGGCGTCCTGGCAGAGCACTAACGCTCCTCGCTTACGCAGCGACTCACGCACGATCTCTTTGCGCTCTAAGGTCGGCAGTAACCGCTCAATTGCCGACTCCACAGCATCTAAGTGTCCGGCATCCCAGCTCACCAAGATCGCCTGGGCATCTTCGTCGTGTTCGGCTTGAGAAAATAGATCCATTGCCAGCCAATCGGGATCAGTCTGACCATCGGAAACCACCATAATCTCCGAGGGCCCGGCAATCATATCAATTCCCACCTGACCAAATACTGCACGCTTCGCCGTGGCCACATAAATATTGCCCGGCCCAACTATTTTATCGACTCGAGGAACACTTTCAGTGCCGTAGGCAAGGGCGGCTACGGCCTGAGCGCCTCCGATGGTAAACACATAGTCGACTCCCGCCAAGTGAGCCGCTGCCAGCACCAACTCATTGAGCACGCCATCCGGCGTAGGCACGACCATAACGATTTCGCGCACGCCGGCCACATGGGCAGGAATCGCATTCATCAGCACTGACGAGGGATAGGCAGCTTTGCCGCCAGGAACATAAATACCGGCGCGATCCAGGGGGGCAACTTTCTGCCCCAGTACCGTGCCGTCTGCTTCTTCGTATTGCCAGGAGCTGGGCTTCTGACGCTCGTGGTAGCACTTAATCCGCTCGGCGGCGCTGGAAAGCGCCTCGCGCTGCTCAGCAGGCAAGTTATCAAACGCTCTTTTCAACTGCTCGGGCGTTAACTGCAATTCGTCCATCGAGGTAGCCGCAAGTCGGTCAAAACGATTCGTGGCTTCCACTACCGCAGCATCGCCGCGCTGCTTTACACTGGCAAGAATTTCTTCGACCCGCGCCTGCACCGCTTTGTCAGACACCCCTTCCCAATCTAACAGCGCATCAAGTCGATGGTTAAAGGCATCATCGCTTGTCGATAGGCGTGAAATCGTTGCAGTCGTCTGTTTGCTCATGGGTTCACTCATGGGTCACCTCACATCATTCGGCAAGCTGGGTCTGACGCTTTTTGACCGCACTGTCCAAGCGCTCTAGTAACGGCTTAATACGCTCATGCTTCATGGTCATGGCGGCCTTATTCACCACCAGCCGGGTGCTGATATGGGCAATAAGCTCACGCGGCTCCATACCATTCGCCCGCAGGGTATTGCCAGTATCGACGATATCGACAATTTCATCGGCGAGATTCATTAACGGCGCCAGTTCCATAGCGCCATAAAGTTTGATCACCTCAGCCTGAATTCCCTGCTCGGCGTAGTAGCGTCGCGCCACGTTAACAAATTTCGTTGCCACCCGACGCCGGGCACGGGCTGGCAACTGGCCGGTCACACCCGCGGTCATCAACTTACAGCGGGCAATTTCCAAATCCAACGGCTCATAAAGCCCTTCGGCACCGTGCTCAAGCAGCACATCTTTACCTGCGATACCGACATCGGCTGCCCCTAGCTGAACGTAGGTGGGCACGTCGGTGGCACGGATAATCACCAGTTTTACGTCGGGCAAGTTGGTATCAAATAGCAGCTTACGACTTTTGCTTAAATCCTCTGCAGGTGTAATACCCGCATCGGCCAGTAGTGGCAGCGTCTCTTCCAGAATACGGCCCTTCGAGAGGGCTAAAATCAGTTGCTTACTCATCGTGTTGCCCAGTGGTTATTAGCATGCAGGGGCTTAGCAGCAGAGACTCAGTAGAAATGGTCTAGCCAGGAATACGGCGAATGCGCGCACCCAGCAGCTGCAATTTCTCTTCGATACACTCGTAGCCACGGTCAATGTGATAGATGCGGTCTACTAGAGTTTCCCCCTCGGCCATCATGGCCGCAATCACCAGCGAAGCCGACGCGCGCAGATCGGTTGCCATTACCGGTGCACCGGAAAGCTTCTCGACCCCCTCAATCAAGGCGGTGTTGCCCTCCAGCACGATATTGGCGCCCATTCGGTTAAGCTCTTGAACATGCATAAAGCGGTTTTCGAAGATCGTCTCGACCACCCGAGAGTGCCCCACGGCCACAGCGTTCATGGCCACGAACTGCGCCTGCATATCGGTTGGGAACGCTGGATAAGGCGCAGTACGAATATTCACCGCCTTAGGACGCTTGCCGTGCATATCCAGGGCGATCCAGTCGTCTCCACTGGTGACTTCCGCACCCGCCTCTTCCAGCTTGGCAATGACCGCGTCCAGGATATCGGCCCGGGTGCGCTTGACCTTCACCCGTCCGCCAGTCATGGCGGCGGCAACTAGAAAGGTGCCTGTCTCGATACGGTCGGGCATGACATCGTGCTCGCAACCGTGCAGTTTTTCGACGCCTTCGATAGTAATGGTGTCAGTGCCTTGACCGCAGATTTTAGCGCCCATTTTGATCAAGCACTCAGCCAAGTCGACAATTTCAGGCTCGCGGGCAGCGTTTTCCAGAACGGTTTTGCCATCGGCTAGGGTCGCCGCCATCAGCAGGTTTTCGGTACCGGTCACTGTCACGGTATCAAAGTAGATAGTTGCCCCTTTTAGACGACCGTCCACCCGCGCGCGGATATAGCCAGCCTCAACGCGAATCTCCGCCCCCATGGCTTCTAAACCGCGAATATGCAAATCCACCGGGCGCGAGCCAATGGCGCAACCACCGGGTAGCGATACATCGGCTTTACCGAAGTGGGCAAGCAGAGGGCCCAACACCAGTATCGAGGCACGCATTTTCTTAACCAGCTCATACGGTGCGTGACACTGAGTGACTTGGGAGCCATCCAACTGAATACTCAGCTTTTCGCCCATCACCGGCTCAACGCCCATGCGGCCGAGCAGTTCTAAGGTGGTGGTAATATCCTGTAAGTGCGGCAAGTTACCAATCACCACGGGGCCATCGGCCAACAGGCTGGCACACAGAATAGGCAGCGCCGCATTCTTAGCGCCACTCACCCACACTTCACCGTCTACCGATCCATTGCCGGTAATGATTAATTTATCCATGGGGCGACCGTTATTGAACGTTTTCCGGTGCAGTTTGCCACTGCACCGGGGTAAACGTTTTGATGCTAATAGCGTGGAGCGCACCCGAGGCGATCTCATCGCTCAGCGCAGCGTAGACAAGCTGCTGACGTTTGACCGGAGAGAGACCTTCAAAGGCATCGCCAACCGCAATCACCTGAAAATTACAGCCTTCACCCTGGATATGGAACTGACATCCGTCGATACGGGATTCAAGCAGTGCTTTTACCTCGTTGGGTTGCATGGCGCAGAAAACTCCTTTGGGGTCATCGTTATTAATGAACGTAATTGGGTCGACATAATAAAGAAAAGCAGTGCGCTTGGCGATGCCGGAGCGTTAAATGGCCAGAGTAGCCGCAGGCTGATCAATCAAAGCATCCAACTCAGCCAGGGAGGCAAGTCGGCGTAGCGGCGCTGAAAAAAGAATGGCTTGGATATGGATACCGCGCTGCCGACAAATTCGAAGCCATTCAAACAGCACGCTAATGGCAGCGCTGCTAGCCTTCTCAATGCGACCAAAGTCTAAGCTAAGCGAAGTTAGCTCGGTGTGCTTGAGCCATTTAACACCACAGGCGGCCAAATCGGCCGCCAAGGATACCTCCACATCACCTTCCACCAGCAAGGTAGTGTTTTCTACACTAACCGTTACACTGAGGCGTGAAAACAGCACTGTCACGCATCGCCTCCCTGCTCAAGCTCTTCAACGCCCACTTCAGGTGACCATCCGTCAATAACCGCGTCATAATCACGATTGTTATCGCGCATGGCTTGGTCAAACTGATTGCGGAACGTCAGACCCAGATTAATACCGTTAACGATCACGTTAACCACCCGCCACTCGCCGTCGGAGAGTCTCAGGCTATAGCTTACGGGGTACACCTTGCCGTTATTGGCCACCACTTCCATGGCAACGCTGGCCTGGTCGTCATAGCGCTGAGCCTGCTGGGCATTCAGCACCCGCAGCTCATCATAATCAAACGTCACCAGTCCGCGGGTATAGGTATCAATCAGCGTTTGGCGAAACACATCGACAAAACGACGGCGCTGTTCCGGGGAAGCGTTGCGGAAGTAGTTCCCCATCACGCTGGCCCCGATATAGCGGAAATCCGCCACTTGTTCGAGGTTGCTATCCACTAACGCCTCAAGCTCGCTAAGATTATTGGCGTAATAATCCTTGCGACCTTCGAGCTCCGACATCAGTGACTCAACGTTATCGCGAATCATTGCTTCTGGCGTCTGAGACTGCGCCTGTGACTGCAGTGGCACCATTAACGCCGCCATCATCATTACCACCAATAACCAACGACCCATCATCAAGTTCACTCCATTCATAACCATCATCTCCCCACCCGGTATTGCACTGGGCCCGTTATTACACTGGATTAGTGCCTGCCGTTTGAAACACTAGTTAGTTGCCATATTGGACACAAACTGCTGGATAAGTTCTTCCAACACCAGCGCCGACTGGGTGTCACGAATCGTATCGCCATCCTCAAGCATTTCAGGGTCGCCGCCCACGCTAAGGCCAATGTACTGCTCACCTAATAAGCCTGCAGTCAGGATCGAGGCAATCGAGTCTTTGGAGAGCTGACCCTCAAGCTCGCTATCCAGGCTAAGAACGACCCGCGCATCGAACCACTGCGTATCCAGCTCAATGGCTTCTACCCGCCCCACTGTCACACCCGCCATGGTGACCCTGGCACGGGGTTTTAAACTACCAATATTGGCGAAGTTGGCCTCTAACTGAAACGACTGCGTGGGCGCTGAGAGCGTCAGTCCACTCACACGTAGGCCGAGGAACACCAGCCCCAGAATGCCCGCCACCATAAACAGGCCCACACCGAACTCCATGGTTTTACTGCGTTTCATGAAACTGCTCCAGCCATTAAAGGCCGCCAAACATAATGGCGGTCAACACAAAATCAAGCCCCAATACTGCAAGCGACGAATACACCACCGTGCGCGTAGTAGCGCGGGAAATGCCTTCAGAAGTGGGCACCAAATCATAACCTTGAAATACCGCGATCCAGGTCACCACCAAAGCAAATACGGCGCTTTTGATCATGCCGTTACCGATATCACTGATAAAGGCTACATTGGCCTGCATGTTGCTCCAGTAAGAGCCCTCGAAGACGCCTAGCCACTCCACGCCCACCAAGTAGCCGCCCCAGATGCCCACGACACTAAACCCAACCGTTAAAATAGGCAGTGACACAAAGCCTGCCCATAGGCGTGGCGCCACCACGCGGCGCAGTGGGTCAACACCGATCATCTCCATGCTGGTGAGCTGCTCTGTCGCTTTCATTAAACCGATCTCGGCGGTGAGCGCAGATCCCGCCCGGCCAGCAAACAGTAGTGCTGCCACCACTGGGGCTAACTCCCTCAATAGCGACAGTGCCACCATTTGTCCCAGCGCCTGCTCAGCCCCGAAATCGACCAAAATGGTATAGCCCTGCAGTGCCAGCACCATGCCGATAAACAGCCCCGACACCAATACAATGGCTAACGAAAGCACGCCCACAAAGTGCATCTGGTGCAACCATAATCGCCAGCCTTCCCGGGAAGGCACGCCGACCACCGACTGGAATAGAAACACGCCCGCTCGACCCAATGCTTCCATTAAGTCGCACCCTCGGCGCCCCAGCCGTGTAACACGTGCGGCGCTATTAGAGAACTTTGACTGCATTAACTCTGCCCTTTATTTACCCTGCATTGGTGCATTTAAGCGCCTTATGTCACCCACTCTAGCGGTTCTATTTAACCGGAGCCCCGCCCAGAATATCGCGATAAAACGCCTCAGCGGGGTAGTGAAATGGTACCGGCCCATCAGGTTCGCCATGAATAAACTGGCTAACCCGGGGATCTTGATTTGTGTCCAGGGTTTGCGGTGTGCCATGGGCTACCACCTGGCCATCGGCGATCAGATAGAGATAGTCCGCAATGCTCAAGGTCTCCTTGATATCATGGGAGACCACCACCGAGGTTAGCTGCAGCGCTTGATTAAGGCGCTTGATTAGCTGCACCAACACGCCCATAGAGATGGGATCCTGACCAACAAACGGCTCATCATACAAAATCAGTTCTGGATCCAGCGCCACCGCACGAGCCAATGCGACCCGGCGCGCCATCCCTCCGGACAGCTCCGCAGGCGTTAAGTGTCGCGCTCCACGCAGGCCGACCGCCTGTAGCTTGAGCAACACCAGGTCACGCACCATAGTATCGGGCAAATCCGTATGCACCCGCAGCGGAAAGGCAACGTTTTCAAACACATCCAAATCAGAAAACAGCGCACCACTCTGAAACAGCATTCCCATCCGCTTGCGTAGCGTGAATAGCGCCTTCCGGGACAGTTTATGAACATCCTGCCCATCAATGAGTATTCGACCACTCTCCGGGGTTAGCTGGCCGCCGATCAGCTTCAGTAGCGTGGTTTTACCGGTACCACTTGGCCCCATGATCGCGGTTACTTTACCCCGCGGTATGGTCATATTCACACCACGGAAAATTTCGTGATCGCCACGCGAAAAGTAAAGCTCTTCAATTTCTATAAAGGGTGCATCTGTCATGGATCAGTTGACTCTTAACGAGGCGCGACTAAAGCTGTATAGCATACCCTACTTGCGGCTATCGCAATTAGAAAACAGCGTTTCTAAAACATTATCGAACATTGTACTATAACGCTACAAGGCATTACTGCACGAATGGGCTTTCCTATTGTTCAGGGTTATCAAAGTTGCAAAGGCTTGCTTACCCTCGCCTAAACCTGCTCTCGGCCCTGGTGATGCGGGTATGCCCCCCAGGGAGTCGCCTCAATTACTGCCTATTAGAGGTGTCGAGATGTTATTCTTACCGGTTACTACTTTTATATTTTCATTTGTTAAGAGAAAACGCTATGCGCCAGCCTATCGCCCCCTCCAGCCTACTACGTGAAAGCGCACTGCGTACGCTACAAATCGAGCAGGCAGCGATTGGAGGCCTTCAGGCTAAGCTAGACGAAAGCTTTGATCGCGCCTGTGAGCTAATTCTCGCCTGCCAAGGTCGTGTAGTGGTGACCGGTATGGGCAAGTCGGGGCATATTGCTGGCAAGCTAGCGGCGACACTTGCCAGTACCGGCACGCCGGCTTTTTTCGTTCACCCCGGCGAAGCCAGCCATGGCGATCTAGGCATGATTACCCGCGCAGATGTAGTGTTGGCGCTCTCTAACTCGGGCGAAACTGCCGAAGTCACTGCTCTGCTACCACTGCTTAAACGCCTGGGCACACCGCTGGTCAGCATGACGGGGCGACCCCACTCCACGCTTGCCAAGCACGCTGATGCGCACCTAAACAGTGGCGTTGAGCGTGAGGCTTGCCCGCTCGACCTCGCCCCCACCAGTTCCACCACCGCGGCTCTCGCCCTGGGTGATGCACTGGCGGTTGCGTTACTGGAAGCACGCGGCTTTACCGCTGAAGATTTTGCCCTCTCCCACCCCGGCGGCAGTTTAGGCAAGCGCTTACTGCTACGCGTTAGAGACCTCATGCACGACGGCGCACGCCTGCCCCAGGTCGCATTGGGCAGCCCGCTGCGCGACGCATTACTCGAAATTACTCGGCAAGGGCTTGGCTTTACCTGCGTAGTGGATAGTGAAGGACGATTAGCCGGGGTCTACACCGATGGCGACCTACGCCGCACACTGGATCAATTCCATAATCTGCGCGACGTGCTCGTTGATGATGTCATGACTCGACCGGGCAAACGCATAGGCCCCGACATCCTGGCGGCCGAAGCGGTACGCATCATGGAAGAAAGCCGTATTACCGCGCTAGCGGTGGTTGATGAACAACAGCGCCCAATTGGGGCTCTACATATGCACGACCTGCTCGCCAGCGGCGTTATTTAACCCAGCGGCGTCAACACGACCTGCTTTACGAACTGATTGATATGGAGGTTCTATGACCCTACCTGCCTCGCTACTCGACCGACTCCGCCGTGTACGCCTGCTAGCACTGGATGTTGACGGCGTCCTTACCGATGGGCGCCTCTACTTTCAGGCCGATGGTATCGAAATCAAAGCATTCCACACCCAGGATGGCCACGGGCTAAAGCTTCTCAAACGTGTGGGCGTACATGTCGCGTTGATTACCGGGCGCGACTCCCCCATGGTTAGCCAACGCGCGGCGGCACTCGGCATTGACCATGTTCACCAAGGCTGTGAAGACAAGCTGGCCACACTTCGCGGGCTCTGCCAGCGCCTCGATATTGAACTAGAGCAGGTGGCTTATTGTGGCGACGACCTACCCGACCTAGCGGCTATCAAACGTTGCGGCGTCGGCATTACCGTGCCAAACGCGCCGGACTATATGCATACCCACGCCGACTGGACTACCCAACGCCTGGGTGGCCACGGTGCCGTACGTGAGATCTGCGATACGCTGCTTGAATCTCAAGGACACTGGGGCGCGGTGCTCGACACCTATCTGCACGGCCGCACGTAAATGTTTAAACGCTTTAAAGTACGCCTCTGGTTAGCCGGGCTAGTCATCGCACTAGGGATTCTGCTGGTATGGCTTGACCCCCGCGGGCCTCAAGACACCAGCATCGATCCCGAAGCACAGGCTCAGGAACCTGGCCACGTGCTGGAAAATGCTGAGATTACCCTATTCGGGGATAACGGCAGTGTCATGCAGTCGCTAAAAACACCGCGCCTTATCCATACCCCGCAGCGCAGCGAAACCTGGACGGAAGAGCCCGAGGCAGTACTGTATGACAGCGAAAACCGTCAGTGGCTGGCCAGCGCCGATGTAGGCACGCTCAACACCGCTACCCAAGCCCTGCTGCTGTCAGGCTCGGCTCGACTGTTTGCACCAGATGAAGGCTGGCAGCTAGATACCGAGCTACTGCACTATGATGGCCTCGAGCAGCATGCATGGAGTGACACACCGGTATTGATGCAGCAACCGCCGCAGCAAATGAGCGCTTCACGTATGGACGTTTGGCTTAACACCAGCCAGGTTCGCTTAACGGATAATGTGCGCGGCACGCACCCCCCAGCCACACAACGCTAATAGGAACCGCCATGAAAGCCATTATTTCCCCAGCCCTGCTCTACACTGCACTGTTCGGTTTAGCGATACCTTTATCAGTATTAGCCCAAACCAACTCATCTTCCCAGACCCCAGTGGAAGTGGAAGCCGACCGTTTAGATCTTGATCAGCGGGCAGGCACAGCTGTTTACACTGGGGATGTGGACATTCGCCAAGGCGAAATGCAACTGCGCGGCGAGCGGGTAGAGATCAAACGTAACGACGCGGGCGAACTCTCGACAGCCACCGCCACCGGTGAGCGCGCCTACTTGCGCCATCAAGGCGAAGGGCAAGATGGCCCCACGGAAGGCTGGGCGCGGCGGATTATTTATCACGTCGCCGAGCGTCGCGTAGAGCTGATCGACCAAGCCGAACTGACCCAGAAAGAGGACACCTTTAGCGGCGGTCGCCTTGAGTATTTTATTGACCGAGAAGTGATTCAAGCGCGCTCTGACGTTGACGGCAGCGAGCCCCAGCGCATACGCATGACCCTTCAGCCTGAACAATAGGGAGCTTAGCTGTGGCCACTGCTGACACTGCGCCGATCAAAACCCTTTATGCCCACCACCTGGCTAAAAGCTACAAACGCCGCCGAGTGGTCAAAGACATCAATCTGGAGATCTCCCAAGGCAGTGTCGTTGGCCTTTTGGGCCCCAACGGCGCGGGCAAAACCACCTCATTTTATATGATTGTTGGGCTGGTCAAATCCGACGCTGGCAAGGTGGGTATCGACGATGTGGATTTAACGCGCGCCCCCATGCACGAGCGCGCAGCCGCGGGGATTGGCTACCTACCTCAAGAGGCGTCTATTTTCCGCAAACTCTCGGTTGCCGAGAATATTATGGCGATACTCGAGACCCGCAAAGAGCTTAACCGCAGCGACCGCGAGCAGCGTCTGGAAGCGCTACTCGAAGACTTCCATATTACCCATATTCGCGACAACCTGGGCATGAGCCTTTCGGGCGGCGAGCGCAGGCGTGTAGAAATAGCCCGCTCGCTAGCCACAGAGCCCGCTTTTATTCTGCTCGATGAGCCTTTTGCGGGCGTTGACCCCATCTCGGTAGGTGAGATTAAAACCATCATTCGTGCACTGAAACAGCGCCATATCGGCGTGCTGATCACCGATCACAACGTGCGTGAAACACTAGATATTTGCGACATCGCCTATATCGTCGGCGATGGGCAAATTATCGCCAGTGGCTCACCCGCCTCGATTCTCACCAACCAAAAAGTAAGGGATGTGTATTTGGGTGCCGATTTTCGCCTGTAATGTTTTTGCCTTAATCGCCCCTAAATAGCGCTTTAAAACAACTTTACTACCAATGGCATGCTTATTGCACTTGCGCCAAGCACTCACTCGCACTAGGGTGGAGCATTCTGATTAACGAGTGGTTCTCAGATGGTCATGAAAGCTTCTCTCCAACTGCGTATCGGCACACAGCTGACCATGACGCCCCAGTTGCAGCAGGCCATTGCGCTGCTGCAACTCTCTACGCTGGATCTTCGTCAAGAAATTCAGCAGGCCCTTGATGCCAATCCCATGCTGGAGCAGGAAGATGAGTTTAGTGAGCAGGCTGTCAGCGAGCCTAAGGAAGAAGAGTGGTCAGAGAGCATCCCTACTGAGCTCTCGGTAGATAGCGACTGGTCAGATACCTATCAAGATATGGGAAGCCAGGGGGGCAGCAGCAGCGAAGGCCCCGACTTTGAGCGTCAGGCAGCCGGTCAGAGCCTGCATGGCCACCTGCTGTGGCAACTCGCCATGACCGATTTTAGCGCTCGCGAGCAGCTTGTCGCGGAAAGTTTAATCGACGCGCTAGACGCCAACGGCTACCTGACCCAGCCGCTCAACGACATCCGTGAAGGGCTTCGTGCCCAGAGCATTGACGGGCTAAGCCAGCGCGAAGTGGAAACCATTCTACTCAAGCTCCAGCAGTTTGAGCCGACCGGCATATTTGCCCGTGACTTGCGTGAATGCTTGATGCTGCAGCTCGCCGCCCTCCCCGATGATACGCCACTGCTGGTTCCCGCCCGCCGTTTAGTGCGGCAGTTTCTCGAAGCGCTTGGCAAAGACGATATGCGCCTGCTGAAACGCCGTCTAGGGCTCGACGACGAACAGCTGGCCGATGTCATCCTGCTTATTCGCAGCCTAGACCCACGGCCAGGCAGCGCTTACGGCGACACCGACGACAGCTATGTCACCCCCGATCTAGTCGTCCGCCACGATAATGAAGGCTGGCATTTAGAGCTCAACCCCGAGGCCCTGCCACGACTGCGCATTCAGCCCGACTACGCCAGCTTGATTAAGCGTGCGGATAAAAGCGATGACAACCAGTTTCTCAAAGAGCACCTCCAGGAAGCGCGCTGGTTGATCAAGAGCCTTTCTAGCCGAAACGATACGCTGCTGCGTGTTGGTCGCGAAATCATTACCCGCCAGATTGGCTTTTTAGAGCACGGCGAAGAAGCCATGAAACCACTGATACTGGCCGACATTGCCGAAGCCGTGGAGATGCACGAGTCGACTATTTCACGGGTAACGACGCAAAAATATATCCATACACCCCGTGGTGTGTTTGAACTCAAATACTTTTTCTCAAGCCAGGTGAGCGGCCAAGATGGCGACAGCCACTCCAGCACCGCCATCCGGGCACGACTCAAGAAACTGATTCAAGAGGAGCCGCCCGGCAAGCCACTTTCAGACAGCCGCTTAGTGACGCTATTAGGCGAAGGAGGAATTCAAGTGGCGCGTCGTACGGTGGCGAAATACCGTGAAGCCATGGGCATTCCCTCTTCCAGTGAACGGCGTCGTTTGCGCTAACTGCGTTAACGTTTCAGGGAAACTCTCGACAAGGGCTTTGCAACGCGGCAAAAAGGGTTACAATCGAAGTACAGTCCGATGGATAAGGAGCACGTCAATGCAAGTAAATATCACTGGTCATCACGTAGAACTGACTGACGCCTTGCGTGACTATGTCAACGAAAAGCTTGAGCGTGTAGAGCGCCATTACGACAATATAACTACGGTGCAAGTCACCTTATCAGTGGAGAAAGAGCGCCAGCAGGCCGCCTGTACGCTGCACGCCGCAGGTGCTGACTTACATGCGGAAGCCCTAGACAGTGATATGTACGCCGCTATCGACGCACTAGCGGACAAAATCGACCGTCAACTCGTTAAACACAAGGAAAAAGCACAAGCTCGCGCCCAAGGCGCCGGTGTGCGTTAATTCAATGACGTTGGAAACCATACTCCCCCCGGAACGCGTTCTGTTCGACGTCCCCGGGGGCAGCAAAAAAAGGGTGCTGGAGTTTTACAGCACCTTTATCGCCCAAAATATTCCCAGCCTGGACAGCCAAGAAGTGTTTAGCCGTTTAATCGGCCGCGAGCGCTTAGGCAGTACGGGTATTGGTAACGGCGTGGCTATTCCTCATGCGCGTAGCCCCCACTGCAACGCCCCTATCGCTGGATTTTTAAAACTGGCTGAAGCGATCGATTTTGACGCTATCGACGGCGACCCGGTAGATCTGGTGTTTGTCCTGTTGGTACCCGAAGAGGCAGATGACACGCATCTCTCACTACTGGGTCAGGTAGCGACCATCATGAATGATGCGGACACGCGCCAGCAACTGCGTAAAGCAGCCAGCCAGCGCGAACTGCTTGAGCTGATTACCGCCAAAATTCGCGAGCAATCAGCGGCCTAAGGGCCTGAAACCCTGTTCAGGGCAGATCATAGCAGGTTATTCGCTCACCACCCTCAACGCAGCTTGATCAAAGCAAAGAGAGACTCTATGCAACTGGTGATCATTAGCGGCCGCTCCGGGTCAGGTAAATCTATCGCCTTGCAAGCGCTGGAAGATCTTGGCTACTACGCGATTGATAACCTCCCAGCTATGTTGCTGGGGTCGTTGGTGGATGAACTGCGTGACCAGGGCGACCGGGCACATTTAGCGGTGAGTATTGATGCCCGCAACTTGCCGGGAGCTCTGGAGCGCCTGCCCTCTTTATTAGACGAGTTGCGCCAGCGTAAAATCGACTTTCAAGTTATTTACCTGACCACCGATGCGCGCATACTGCTTGAGCGTTACTCAGCAACGCGTCGCCGTCATCCGCTGACCCGCGATAGCGAAATGACGCTGGAAGAGGCGATCAATAAAGAAGAGACGACGCTGGAAGATATTCGCGATCTGGCCGACCTATTGATCGATACATCACGATTATCGGTGCACGATTTACGCCGTCGCATTACCGACCAAGTAGCCCATCAGCGGCGCGACAAGCTGACGCTAACGCTGGAATCGTTTGGGTATAAACGCGGCGTACCGTTAGACGCCGACCTGGTCTTCGATGTGCGCTGCCTGCCAAATCCGTACTGGGATCCCACGCTGCGCCAGTTCACTGGCCGCGACGCGGAAATCGTGGCTTTTTTGAGCAGCTATCCGATTGTTGATGACATGAGCGACGACATTTTGGCCTGGCTAGAGCGTTGGCTACCCGCTTACCAGAATAGCCAACGTAGCTACATGACTATCGCGATTGGCTGTACTGGTGGTCAGCACCGCTCGGTCTATATGGCCGAGAAGTTAGCGGAAAAATTGACTCCTATCATGGGCGAAGTTCAACTTCGCCACCGCGAACTGGGCCTGCACTACACCTTAAGCGAACAATTGGCCGCTCCCCTCGTCAGCGCTTCCACACCTAACGAGCGGCCAGAGACCTCTTAAGCGCGTCTATCCATTAATGACACCACTCGGCGAAAAGGAACCAGGGTGCCAGAACGCATACTTACACTTACCAATCAACGCGGGCTACACGCTCGCGCGGCGACAAAACTGGTCAAATGCGGCCAACAGTTCACGGCAAAAATACGCGTTTACAAACAGCAACAGGCTGCCGACGCCGCCAATATCATGTCACTGCTGATGCTTGCCGCACCTTGTGGCACCGAGCTTAGAATCACCGCCGAAGGCGATGACGCCGAACAGGCGCTTGAAGCGATTCAAGCGCTGTTCGACGCCCGCTTTGAGGAGGATCAGTAAGCTGCCGCTTGTGCTTGTTAGTCCCCCGCCACGGTCATGGCATCAATCAACCAGCTACCCGTGTGAACACTGCCACGGGTATCGGTATCATCGCCAATACCTACTAAGCCAGCAAACATCCGCTCCAGGTTTCCGGCAATGGTGAACTCTTCGACCGGGTACTGCACCTTTCCATTTTCGATCCAAAAACCTGCTGCACCGCGGGAATAGTCACCGGTCACACCGTTGACACCTTGGCCCATCAACTCAGTCACCCAAATACCCCGCCCCATCTCTTGCAGCAGGCTTTCGCGTGATTGCAGTGGCGTTGCTAAACGCACGTTACGTGCCCCACCGGCATTGCCCGTGGTTTGCATATCGAGACGACGAGCGCTGTAAGAAGAGAGCATATAGCTGGCAATTCGTCCCTGATCGATAAAGCGATTATTGCGCGTTTGCACGCCCTCGCCATCAAACGGTGAGCTTGCCGTGGCGCCAATCTCCATTGGCCGCTCTTCGAGACTAAACCAGTCGGGAAACAACGGTGTACCGAGCCGGTCGCACAAAAACGAGGCCTGCCGGTAAAGCGCACCACCGGCTAACCCACCAAGCAAGTGGCCAATCAAGCCACTGGCCAACGATGGGTCAAACAGCACCGGAAAGGTGCCCGTTGGCGGCCGTTTAGCGCCTAGCCTGCGCAGCGTACGCACCGCTGCTTCGCGCCCCACCTCAGCGGGGTTACGCAGCGCCTTGGGGTCACGGGCAGAGGTGTAGTCATAATCACGCTGCATACCGCTCGCATCTTGGGCAATCAGCATGCAAGAAAGAGAGTGACTACTACCCTTTTGGGTACCTAAAAAGCCGTGGCTATTGGCGTAAACGCGCACCCCTTCGCCACTGGAGAGAGACGCGCCATCTGACTGTGAGATGCCGTCAACGTCTCGCCCCGCCTGCTCGCAGGCAAGCGCTAACTCAATCGCCTCATCCGTTGTGAGCGCCCAGGGATAGTGCACTTTTAGATCGGGCAACTCAGTAGCCATAAGGGAGGCATCGGCCAATCCTGCGGCCGGGTCTTCGCCGGTATAGCGGGCAATCGCCAGCGCTTTCTCTACGGCTGCCTGGATCGAGGCACTGCTGGCATCAGTGGATGAAGCGCTGCCTTTACGTTGACCCACGTATAGCGTGACAGCAATGCCTTGGTCACGGGATAACTCAACCGTTTCAACTTCGCCCAGGCGTACGCTAACGCCTATACCCTGATCGACGCTTGCGCCTACTTCGGCAGCATCCGCGCCCAAGCGCTTCGCCAGCGCTAACGCCTCTTCGGCGCGCGCGGTCAATAGCGACTGCTGCGCGGATGCATCAAATGCCTGTGCCATATGGCCTCCTATTTCAACCGAATGTCTCTCAACCAAAGTCTTGCAAGAGAGTGTCATCGGCGAATCAATGTTGTACTCGCAGCTGGTATAATGCCGCCACGAATCTTGTCTGTGAGTCACACTATGCGTAAGCAACGTCCCGATCCCGTTGAAGTAGAAGAACAGGAAGAACGCCCTAGCAAGTCGCAACTCAAACGCGAAATGCATGCCTTACAGGCACTTGGGGAAACCTTAATCGCCATGCGACCGGCGGAACGCGCCCGTTTCCCCCTCTCTGACGATATGCTACGCGCTATCGAGGAAACCTCGCGTATTCGCTCCCATGAAGGTCGCCGCCGCCATATGCAGTATGTCGGTAAGCTGATCCGTAAAGAGGATCTTACCGCCATTCAAGCCGTGTTCGACTCCATCGATCAGGAGCAAGAGCAGCGCGACCACGCGTTCCACCGACTGGAAAAATGGCGGGAACGTTTAATTGACGAGGGCGATGCGGCAGTTGACCTGTTTATGGCGGAGCACCCCGACGCCGATCGCCAGACACTGCGTCAATTGATTCGCAACGCCCAGCGGGAACGCGAACAGGGCAAACCGCCGACCAGCTCGCGCAAGCTCTTCAAACACCTGCGCGAAACCCTCGCACTTTAAAAACAGCTCTTTAAGACCGTTTTTCAAGACCGCCTATCAAGACTGCGTGCCGCCGACGGTCAGCTCATCCAATTTCAGGGTGGGCTGGCCCACACCCACCGGCACGCCCTGCCCTTCTTTACCACACACGCCAATACCGGTATCCAGCGCCATATCATGGCCAATCATGGAAACACGCTGCATCGCTTCCGGCCCGTTACCAATCAAGGTGGCGCCTTTCACCGGCGCCGTCACCTTACCGTCTTCAATCAAGTAGGCTTCGCTGGCAGAGAACACAAATTTGCCAGAGGTGATATCCACCTGCCCGCCCCCAAAGCTCACCGCGTAAATACCGCGCTTAACGCTTTTGATAATATCGCTGGGCTCATCTTGGCCCGCAAGCATGACCGTATTCGTCATGCGCGGCATCGGCAGGTGGGCAAAGGATTCGCGTCGCGCATTGCCAGTGGGGGCCATACCCATTAAGCGGGCATTGAGTTTGTCCTGCATATAGCCAGTCAATATCCCGTCTTCGATAAGCGGCGTGTATTGGCCCGGCGTGCCCTCGTCATCCACGCTCATCGAGCCACGGCAATCCGCTAGTGTCGCATCATCGACAATCGTCACGCCTTTTGCGGCCACGCGCTCGCCCATTTTGCCAGCAAAGGCGGAACTGCCCTTACGGTTGAAATCCCCTTCCAAACCATGGCCGACGGCTTCATGAAGCAAAATTCCCGGCCACCCCGACGCCAGCACCACAGGCATTTGCCCCGCGGGCGCATCGACGGCTTCCAAGTTGACCAGTGCCTGACGCACCGCCTCTTTGGCGTACTGCTCGGCAACTTGGTCATCGCGCAGCTTGGCCATGGAGTAACGGCCACCGCCGCCCGCACTGCCACGCTCACGACGACCATTTTTAACCGCGATAACGCTGACATTAAAGCGCACCAGCGGGCGAATATCCGCCGCCAAGGTGCCATCGCTTGCCCGCACCAGCACCACCTCGTAGGTACCTGAAAGAGAAGCACTCACTTGGCTAATGCTGGGATCCGCGGCTCGGGCGACACGGTCAGCCTGTTTTAGCATGGCGACTTTGTCTTCCGCGCTTAGCCCGGCCAGGGGGTCGATTCCCGCATAGCGCGACATGGCGGATACCGGGCGCACCAACTGTCCAGGCAGACGTTGACCGCTGCGGACGATGCCTGCCGCCGTGCGGCCGGTGTCCATTAGCGCATCGGCCGTTATTTGGTTGGAGTAGGCAAAGCCAGTCTTTTCACCTGCCAGTGAGCGTACGCCGACGCCACCGTCAATATTGTAGCTGGCCTCTTTTACCTCTCCATCCTCCAGTACCCAGCCCTCTTGCCAGGTACGCTGGAAATAGAGATCTGCATAGTCAATGCCCGCGCCCATAGCGTAGCCCAAACCTGTTTCCAGAGCCTCTAAATCGAGCCCTCCGGGGGTCAACAGAATGGCGGCGGCCGTATCTACATCACTTTTATATGCGGTCATTGGGGGCCTTCTAAAGTAACCTGCGGCGAAGTCCAAGGGCCTCGCACGCGATAATGGAGTGTCGTGGCGCGATCTAAGGCGTCGCCAAACAGCTGGTCAGCAAGGAACAGCGCGCCACCCACGATGGGTGCGCCAACGGCAATCGCCGCGATCGGTAAACTTTGCGTCACTGGTAGTGTGACGCCAAGCCGCTGGTCAAGTTCACGCGTCACCAGGTTGACACTGCCGGTAAGCGTTAGGGTGGTGGCCGGAGTATCAATTTGCAATGGCCCGCGCAGCGTCAGCAACTCACCGGTAACATCAGCCGTCCCCTTAACACGGTCAAATGCCGTGCCGCGGCCGGTAACGTCGGAAAAATCCAAGCGTAGACGACGTAAAATATTATCGAAATTGAGCAAGCCAATTAAGCGCGCAGGTGCCGATTCCAGAGTGACAAAGCGGCCATCACGAATGTCGGTACTGATATAGCCATCTGAGCGGCTTAACTCCAACTGCCAGGGCGCCCCCGGCCAATCAAGCGAAGCAGCCACATCGGTACTTCGGCTACGCATGGCCACCGGTTGGTCAAGACGCTCAAGGGCGGTGCCGATGTCGCCACCCTGAATCGTAATGTCCGCACGGGTATGACTGGAAACAGCGTCCCCCTCCCAGTAAAGCTCACCTCGCGCAGAGAGCTGACCCAGGGTTAAGCCAACGGGGGTAAGCGAAAAACGCTCGCCGTCAGTTTTCCAGTAAGCAGTCAAAGGGCCGAAGCGGCGCGGCCCCATAGCAATTTCGGCTAAGCGTAATCGTCCATTGGGCACATCGGCTAGCCAATCAGGAATGGCCACAGGCACCTTGCGCTGGGTGTCGACCGTTTCCATCCAGGAGTCTGGCATCGGAGCATCGCTGTCGTGTTCAACATTGGCTAACGCCAGCAAGCGATCAAGCGCCAGCGCTTCAATGGCCACATCTAACGGTTGCGGTGATTGAGCATCGTACAGTAAATGCCCAGTGACCAGATTACCGCTTAGCCCCAAATCGATCCGGCCATCGTTCACGCCTCCCGACGCGTTAAGGCTGCCTAAACACTCCCTTTGGTAAACCACACAGGGTGTGGCTAACGAGACCGCCAACGGTATTTGAGTACCTCCACCCGACGCACTGAGCAACCCGCTGGGCATTAGCGGTGAAATCGCCTGCTGCCACGCTAGCGGGTCAATGCGAGGTAGGGCAGCATCGATACTAACCCCTGGCTGGGAGGGCCAGTCGGGCAGGCGCACCGCCTGGCTGCCTAAATTTAGCGTCCCGGCAAGCGAGCCATTAAGCTGTTGCAGTCGTGCAGAAGCGATATCGGCTAGGCGGCTTTCGATACGTTTTGTGTCCATATCGGCGGTTAATGTCCAGGGCCAGGCCTGCTGTGGCGATTTTGCAAAGGGCTCGGGAAGATGACTGGTGACGCCGACTAAACGACTCTCCAAGCGCAGGATGGGAGTTGGCGTTAGGGCGACACTGCCCTGCCACTCTAGCGGTCCTTCTAGCGGCATACGCCCTTGACTATCCAACCCTGCAAGCCCAAAAAGCGCCCCAGTGGCGACACTCCCCTGCAGCTGTATGTCGTTGCGTTGAGTATCAATATCAGCGTTGATAGGGCCTCCCAGCAACTGCCCACTAACCTCACCGACGAGACCTGAACTCTTCCCGTTTTGAAGCCAGGCGAGATCCCCCTCAACCGATTGAAGACGTAGATCGAGCGGTTTATACACCACTTCCGGAAAGCGTGGCCGAGCATTGATTTCCAGTTGCAGCGCTTCAGGGTTTGCCAACGGCAACGACAACGCAATATCGCCGTTAACGCCACCCGTTACGCGCAAATCACTTAGTGGGGAAAGATCAATCTCGGGCATTGCCTGTAAAAATGATATCAGCGCTGGCCCATCCGATGTTAACTGCCCCGAAAGGTTGAGCGTCTCATCCTCCATCACCACCTCACCCTCTGAAGCAGTGATGCCATGGCTCTGAGCGTTATCAATTTCAGCTTCTAACACTCTGTTTTGCCACTTTAAGCGCCCCTCGACGTCGTCAAGACGTGGCCAGCCTGGCGCAATCGGCAAATGTCCTTGGGTCACCGCCAGAGCGAGCGTTGCAGTAAAGTCGTTGGCGGTCGCCCCTTCGCCTAATGGTTGGCTAAGCTGTAGGGAGCCCTCGCTCACGTAGCCACCAATATCATTAAGCAGCCATTCGCGAAGCTCGTCATCCATGACGCTGAGCGGCAACCACTGGGCCAGCGGACGCTCAACAGCATCCACGTCACTGAAATTGAGGTCTAAACCAAAATGCCCGCGCTGATTACCCGTCACCAAACCAAAGCCGCCCGCTATCTGGGCGCCGTCCCAGTCGACGCTTAGGCGCTTGCCACTCACCATGGTATTGGGGCCGTCGTATACCCACTCCACTTCCCCTTCAGCACGTCGCAGTTGCATGGGAGCGGCAAAAAACTCAGGAAAGTAGAGAGTGCTTTCACCGTTGCTGCTAAACAGCACGCGGCCGCGTAAATCCCGCGCCTGTACCCAGGCATCCAGCGGGCCTCCGCCCGGTGCCTGCTGCCACGGTGAGACCTCCACGCCGGTTAACGCCGCATCCACTCCCCAGTGACCATCCTGCTGCCCCACGTGCAACCCCTCGACTTGCCCACGGGGAGCAAGGGTTTGCAATACCCGGGTGACGGATTCAGGGAGCAATACGTAGTCACGCCAAGCGGTCAGCGAGGCAAGCTCAAAGGCGCTGGTGCGCACTTCCCACTGTCCTGGTTGGTGGGTGGCATGCCAGTGGCGTGGCAACGCTGGCCCAACGTTACCTCCAGGGGGCTGGGCCCACTCAACGCTCTCCGCGTCGCCGCTTAGCCACGCCTCACCACCTTCGCCGTCGCGCTGCCACAGGCCATTAGCCTTAATATCTCTTAACACCGCGTACTGAACCTGGTGGCGAAGCGTCAACTGTGGAACGTCGACGGCAACACGAGCTTCCTCAAGGCGTCCAGCGCTCCAACGCCCCCATAGCCGCGCACTGCCACCGGCTTGCTCTAAATAGGCGGCATGATCAGGTCGAAACATATCCGCCAGAACCACTAACTGATCAAGCTGAATATCCAACTGCAGTGCTGCCGAAAAATCGCTAAAACCTCGTCGGCCGGGCTGCATTTCGACCTTCATTTCCGCCGCAGGAAGGTCTATATCGCGAGCCTGCTCTAACGATGGGGCAATATTGATGGCGCCCTCTAACCTTGTGCGCCGCTCATCACCGGTCAGCAGCAGTGTCTGAGCATGCAGCATCACGGTGTCGTCTTTGCCGTGCAGTACAACCCGCGTGTCATCCACCCACAGGCGTTGGCGTAGAATCAAGCCCGCCCAGCTATCAATTGTGGCCAGATCCACATCGGGTTCTGCTGCCATCAATAGCGGTAACTCCGCAGGCTCAGGCCACTGTAAAGACCTCCCCGAACCTTGATAGAGGTGAAACTGTGTACCACTGATACGCGCATCACTAAAAATCGGTGCCAGATTGGCAAACGACGCCCAGGTATCTAAGCGCAGCCCCGCATGCTCAAGGGAAAAGAGTGCTTGGCCATCGGGGGTTTCCGCGTTCACCCCGTCAAGCCGTAGCAGTAGATCGCTACGCGCTAGCGATAGCGATAAGCGCTCGATGGTCACCGGCACGCCAATGCGCGCCTCAAGTAACGCTTCAATGTGGGGGGTAAGGGCATCGGATTGGCTGATCGCTAGACGCAGCAGCAACAGCAGCACAGCCGCGCTGCCCAAAAGCCAGGCCGCTATCAGCAAACTCCAACGCACCAGCGAACGAGTCAGCATGGTTACATCAGCACAATATCGTACTGCTCTTGGGAGTAGTGTTGCTCAACCTGAAAACGGATCGTTTTATTGATAAACGTCTCCAGGTCAGCCACTGCCGCTGACTCTTCATCTAGTAAGCGGTCAACAACGGGCTGCGATGCAAGCACCATATAAGTTTCAGCACTGTAGGCACGCTCTTCGCGCAGAATCTCACGGAAAATTTCGTAGCAGACAGTCTCAGGCGTTTTAAGTGTGCCGCGCCCACTGCAGGTTGGGCACGCTTCACACATCGTTTGCTCTAGGCTCTCCCGGGTGCGCTTGCGGGTAAGCTGAACCAAGCCAAGCTCGGTAACACCGGTACACTTGGTTTTAGCGTGGTCGCGCTCTAAGGCTTTTTCCAATACTCGCAACACTTGCCGCTGATGCTCAACATCGTTCATATCGATAAAGTCGATAATGATGATACCGCCCAGGTTGCGCAACCGAAGTTGGCGGGCAATCGCCGTGGCCGCCTCAAGGTTGGTTTTGAAAATGGTCTCTTCAAGATTGCGGTGACCCACATAGCCGCCGGTATTAACATCAATGGTGGTCATTGCCTCGGTGGGGTCAATCACCAGATAACCACCGGATTTCAGCTGCACCTTGCGACCCAAGGCTTTCTGGATCTCATCCTCGACACTGTAGAGATCAAAGATGGGGCGCTCACCTGGGTAGTACTCAATCCGCTCAACGGCATCGGGCATAAACTCTTCGGCAAACTCGACCAGTTTGACGAAGTTTTCCCGCGAATCGATACGCACTTTTTCAATATCGTCGCGCATTACGTCGCGCAGAGTGCGCATAAAGAGCGGCAAATCATCATAAATGACGCTTTGTGGCGTCGCGGTGACTTTACGCTCACTCACCTTACGCCACAGCCGCAACAGAAAGTGCATATCGCCTTTTAGCTCTTCGTCACCTACGCCTTCCGCGGCAGTTCGGACAATAAAGCCCCCCGTCACTTCCAGCGTCTGCTCCGCCACGCTGTTATCCAGCAGGGCTTTTAAACGCTCGCGTTCACGCTCATCCTCGATGCGTTGCGAAACGCCGTGATGCGGCGAGTCGGGCATATACACCAAATAGCGGGAAGGGATCGAGAGGTGCGTGGTTAAGCGCGCACCTTTACTTCCAATAGGGTCTTTGGTCGCCTGCACCACCAACGCCTGGCCTTCATGAAGTAACTGGCCGATGGTCTGCTGCTCATCGAGCGGCGTGCCAGGTGGCATCACTTCGTGGGCATGAATAAATGCCGCCCGCTCTAAGCCAATATCAACAAAGGCAGCCTGCATACCAGGCAACACACGCACTACTTTGCCTTTGTAGATATTGCCCACGATGCCACGCCGACGGGAACGCTCGATCAGTGCCTCTTGCAAAACGCCATTTTCAACCAGCGCGACGCGGGTTTCCATTGGCGTTAAATTGATGAGAACTTCACCGCTCATGCAAAATTCCTTGTTGGTTGACGTATTCCTTGCCAGCGATACAGGCGGCGTTGCCCTCTATTCTAGAGAATTAAACACGCTGCCAGATAGGAACTCCCTGTCGGCATAGCAAGTGCGTCGTCTCATACAGCGGTAGCCCTACCACTGCTGAGTGACTGCCTTGAATCTGTTTTACAAATATGGCGGCTAACCCCTGTATTGCGTAGCCACCAGCCTTATCAGCAGGTTCACCCGTGCGCCAATAGGCAACGATTTCATCAGCGCTTATCTCACGCATTGTCACCTGAGTAGCCACGCAGGAGGAAAGCATACCTTCTGGCCCACTTACCGCCACAGCGGTAAGCACCTCGTGGCACCGCCCCGAAAGCAGCCGCAGCATCTCGGCGCCCTCCTCAGCATTCGCTGGCTTACCTAGGATACGCCCATCGACCACCACAGCGGTATCTGAACCTAGGATAGGCAAGTGGGTAAAAGGGGCTGCTGCCTCGGCTTTGGCAGCTGCTAAGCGCTGCACATACGCTTGAGCCGACTCACCCACCTGCGGTGTCTCATCAATATCACAAGGGTGAACCGTGACCGGAACACCAATGGATGCCAGCAAAGCTCGACGGCGTGGAGAGGCAGACGCTAAACACAAAACAGGCGCAGTCATGAAGCGGCCAACCGACGTTCTAATGCCTGGAACATCGTCGCTAGCCATGGCCATAGCAATGCACTGATCAGCGCGGGAATCAAAAAGGCTAAATGAATCGAAAAATCACCCACGATAGTGCGTAGCCATTGAGCGACTAGCTGCATCAAGCCCAACAGCACCAGCACCAGCGCGGATTGCTGTACCAGTGAATAAGCACGGAAGCGGGGATAGACCAGCGCACACAAGAAGGCCAGCAGTGCATAAATAAGCGCATGCTGGCCCAGCACGGTGCCTTCAATTAAATCCATCAAAATCCCCAGCACAAAGCCATGAAAAACGCCGACTCTGTCGGGTGTGCGCATACACCAGTAGATCAGCATCAGCCCTAACCACTCGGGGCGATATACCTGCCAGCCATCGGCCAGCGGCATCACCTGCAAGCAAAGAGCCAAGACCAAACTAAACCAAATAATCACTAGCGGAACAATCGGTGCTCGTGGCATCAGGGCACCTCTTGAGATGATGCATTTGAGTCGTGCAACGCATTGTTGGGGCTTGTTGAAAGCTGGAGCGAAGAGCGCAAGGCTTCTGCGGAGATATCCAGCGTCTCATCCCAGGCATGCTCTTCTACCTCCTCTCGCGGGGGCGGAAAAAGTAGCAAGAAATGACGCGAGCGCTGCAGTTGAGCCATCGGTTCGGCCGTCACGCGAGCAAAAGGCTGCCCCGGATCGTGAAACACCTCGGTGACTCGCGCCACGGGGTAACCCGGAGGAAAGCGTCCAGCCAAGCCCGATGTGGTCAGTAAATCACCTTCACGGATATCCGCCGTATCAGGTACGTGCATCACATTAACGCTGCTGTAACGCCCCGCTCCTTGGACGATAAAACGTAAGCCATTGCGGTTTAACTGAACCGGCAACGCATGACTGGCATCAGCTAACAGCAGTACCCGACTTGAGTAGGCAGAGACCGCGGTAATTTGCCCCACCAAGCCCGAGGCATCAATCACCGGCTGCCCCACGTAGGTGCCATTGCGATGGCCGCGATTAATCACCATCTGATGACTAAAGGGGTCGTTATCAAGCGACAACAGTTCGGCGGTGATATAAGGAATATCACGCCGCTTCGCGGCTTTTAGTAATTCGCGCAGCTCGCTGTTTTCCGCGGTCAAATTCGCCATTCGCTGACCACGATGGGAAAGGGTGAGAATCTGCTCACGCAGGCGACGATTTTCATCCACCAACGCCTGCTGATCGGAGAGCGCAAGCGACCCCCAATTCAACAGGTCGCTAGGCACACTGACGACCCATTGAATAGGAGCAACGACCATCGACATTTGCGCGCGCACTTTCTCCATACGCGTGAAATGCTGGTCGACAAACATCAATGCACTGGCGGCCAAGACGCAAAAAAACAGCCGGTAGCCCGGCAGTGGCCCGTGCGAAAACAGCGGTTTAATAGGCAATCCCCCCGCAATTAACCGCT
Organism: Vreelandella titanicae; assembly: GCF_014697095.1. Taxonomy (NCBI): domain Bacteria; kingdom Pseudomonadati; phylum Pseudomonadota; class Gammaproteobacteria; order Oceanospirillales; family Halomonadaceae; genus Vreelandella; species Vreelandella titanicae. Next base: position 4,193,364 of record NZ_CP059082.1, read on the forward strand.
GCGATTAGTCGCTCGACAGCAACTCAAAGGTGTGCTGATCAATCATTTCCAGCGCCTTACCACCGCCGCGAGCAACGCAGGTCAACGGGTCTTCGGCAACAATTACCGGCAACCCTGTCTCTTCAGCGATCAGCTTGTCCAGGTCGCGCAACAGCGCCCCACCGCCCGTTAGCACCAAGCCTCGCTCAGCGATGTCGGATGCCAACTCAGGCGGTGACTGCTCAAGGGCGCTCTTAATTGCGGCCACGATAGAACCCAGGGTTTCTTGCAATGCTTCCAGGGTTTCGTGGGAATTGAGCGTGAAGCTGCGTGGAATGCCTTCGGCCAGATTACGACCGCGCACGTCAATTTCGCGCAGTTCGCCACCGGGGTAGGCGCAACCAATCTCTTCCTTGATGCGCTCGGCTGTCGCTTCGCCTATCAGGCTGCCGTAGTGACGACGTACATAGGCGGTAATGGCCTCATCAAAGCGGTCGCCGCCCACCCGAATCGATTCGGAGTAGACCACGCCGTTGAGTGAAATAATCGCGATTTCAGTGGTACCACCACCGATATCCACCACCATCGACCCCTGCGCTTCATCAACCGGAAGGCCAGCGCCAATTGCCGCCGCCATGGGTTCTTCGATCAAGAACACCTCGCGGGCACCTGCCCCTTCGGCAGACTCACGAATCGCCCGACGTTCTACTTGTGTTGACATGCAAGGAACGCATACCAGAACGCGTGGACTGGGGGTTAAGAAGGTGCTTTGGTGAACTTTACGGATAAAATGCTGAAGCATCTGCTCGGTGACGGTGAAGTCGGCAATAACGCCATCTTTCATCGGCCGAATCGCGGTAATATTGCCGGGCGTACGCCCCAGCATTCGCTTGGCATCAGTACCAACTGCCGCGACGCTGCGCATATTGCCAGACTGGCGGATAGCAACCACGGACGGCTCATCGAGCACGATACCGCGACCGCGAACATAAATCAGTGTGTTGGCCGTACCCAAGTCGATCGATAGATCGCTGGAAAACAGCCCCCTCAAACGTTTAAACATGGATGTTGTTACCTAGTGCAGACCGGGAACCCTGTGCGGATGCAAACGGTATCACCGCAACCCCCTGGCAGCAAGCACGAGTCGCGCCTAACACTGCCCGTTAAGGCCAAGATGTGGTACCTTTTGCGGCTATTTTCCACGTCTGCAACACAAGACGTTTTTTTGATATCGGTATGTATACCGCTTAAAGCCGATTATGTTCCATCACGTTTATGAGGAAATATCGATCATGGCGCTTGAAGAATCTCATGTGCGCCGGGCCGCTCACTTGGCCCGACTCGCTGTCAGCGATGACCAAGCCAGCGGCTTTGTAGACGACCTAAGCCGGATTCTGGACATGGTCGACCAGCTACAAAGCCTCGATACTGAAGGCGTTACGCCGCTCGCCCATCCGCTAGATGCGACCCAGCGACTGCGCGCCGATGAAGTGACGGAAACCAACCAGCGCGACACGTTTCAGCGCTGTGCTCCGGCAGTGGAAAATGGCCTGTATCTCGTGCCCCGCGTCGTTGAATAAGTACGCTGAGTAACAACGCACGAATATTTAATCAAGCCACCACTATTGCCTCTTTTTTTCTCCCCTGAACGGAGCTTCTGGGTCATGTACGAGAAAACCTTAACGCAACTCGCCGCCGCGCTAAAAAGCGGTGAGTTCTCAAGCCGCGAGCTGACCGCTCACTATTTGCAGCGTATCGAACAGGCTGACGGCAAGCTGAATAGTTTTATCAGCGTGACCGCCGAGCAAGCGCTGAAACAGGCTGAAGTAGCCGACAACGCCCGAGCGGCGGGCAACGCCGGGCCGCTGGCAGGCATTCCCCTAGCGCTCAAAGATATTTTTTGCACCCAGGGCGTGAAAACCAGCTGCGGTTCAAAAATGCTGGATAATTTTATCGCCCCCTACAACGCCACAGTGGTTGAAAAGCTCAACGCGGCGGGCACGATCAGCCTGGGCAAAACCAATATGGACGAGTTCGCCATGGGCTCCTCCAACGAAAACAGCTACTACGGCCCGGTCAAAAATCCCTGGGATCTGACAGCGGTGCCCGGCGGCAGCTCCGGCGGCAGCGCAGCAGCAGTCGCGGCTGGTTTGGTGCCCGCCGCCATGGGTACTGACACCGGCGGCTCGATTCGCCAGCCCGCGGCATTTTGTGGCATCACCGGTTTAAAGCCCACCTATGGTCGTGTGTCGCGCTTCGGCATTATTGCCTACGCCTCAAGCCTTGATCAGGCTGGCCCCATGGCGCGCAGCGCCGAAGATTGCGCCCACCTACTGGGTGTTATTGCGGGCCATGACGGCCGCGATTCCACCAGCGTTGCCCGCGGCGTACCCGACTATGTGGAAGGCCTCAATGCCCCCCTTTCGGGCCTCAAGATCGGGCTTCCCAAAGAGTATTTCGGCGATGGTTTAGACCCTGATGTCGAAAAAGCCGTCCGTGAGGCGGTAAAAGTTTACGAATCCCTAGGCGCGACGGTTCGTGAGGTCAGCCTACCGCATACCCACTATGCGATTCCGGCCTACTACGTGATCGCCCCCGCGGAAGCCTCTTCCAACCTGTCCCGCTACGACGGTGTGCGTTTTGGTCACCGCTGCGACAATCCCAGCGATTTGATCGATCTCTACACACGTTCGCGGGCTGAAGGCTTCGGCGAAGAAGTTAAACGACGCATCCTGATCGGCACTCACACGCTCTCTGAAGGCTTCTTTGACGCCTACTACACCAAAGCCCAGCAGGTGCGCCGTTTGATCCGTCAGGACTTCCTGGACGCCTTTGAAGACGTCGACGTGCTGATGGGCCCCGCCTCGCCTACCCCCGCGTTTGACCTGGGTGCCAAAAAAGATCCGGTGTCGATGTACCTGCAGGATATCTACACTATCGCGGTGAACCTAGCGGGCATTCCCGGCATCAGCGTGCCGGCGGGTTTGGCCGGTGGCCGCCCCGTTGGTCTCCAGATTCTGGGCACCCACTTTGCCGAAGCGCAGCTGCTTAACGTCGCTCACCAGTTTCAGCAAGCGACCGACTGGCACTTACAACGTCCTGCCTTTGCCGAGGAGTACGCCTAATGCAATGGGAAACCGTGATTGGGCTTGAAGTCCACGTTCAGCTCGCAACGCGTTCAAAAATCTTTTCCGGTGCCTCAACGGCGTTTGGCGCCGAGCCAAACACCCAGGCCTGCGCGGTGGATTTAGGCCTACCTGGCGTGCTGCCAGTGCTCAATGAGCAGGCCGTGGCCATGGCCGTGCAGTTTGGCCTGGCGGTGCATGCGGATATCGCCGAAGTCTCGGTGTTTGACCGTAAAAATTACTTCTACCCCGACCTGCCCAAGGGTTATCAAACCAGCCAGATGTACCATCCCATCGTCGGCCCTGGCGATGTTGAGATTACGCTGGAAGATGGCAGCACCAAGCGTATCCGCATTCACCATGCCCACCTTGAGGAAGATGCCGGTAAATCGCTGCATGAAGATTTTCACGGCATGACCGGTATCGACTTGAACCGTGCTGGCACGCCGCTACTGGAGATCGTCTCCGAGCCGGATATGCGTAGCGCCAAAGAGGCCGCGGCGTATCTCAAAGCGATTCACTCGATCGTTACTTACCTGGGCATTTCCGACGGCAATATGGCGGAAGGCTCCATGCGTTGCGACGTTAACGTCTCGGTACGCCCCAAAGGTCAGGAAGCCTTTGGCACCCGCGCTGAGATTAAAAACGTTAACTCTTTCCGTTTTGTCGAGCGCGCCATTGCCTTTGAGGTTGAGCGACAAATTGAGCTGATCGAAGATGGCGGCAGCGTGGTTCAAGAAACCCGCTTGTTTGACCCAGACCGTGATGAAACCCGCAGCATGCGTACCAAGGAGGAGGCCAACGACTACCGTTACTTCCCCTGCCCTGACCTGCTGCCGGTGGTGCTTGACCAAGCTTATCTTGACCACCTGCGTGGCCAGTTGCCCGAGCTGCCAGCAGATAAGCGTGAGCGCTTCCAGAACGAGCTGGGTCTGTCTGCTTATGACGCCAATGTCATCTCCGCCAGTCGCGATATGGCCGAATTCTTTGAAGCGGTGCATAGCGAGTGCGGCGATGCCAAGCAGGCAGCTAACTGGGTACAGGGTGAACTTTCCGGGGCACTTAACCGCGAAAACCTGAGCATTGCCAATAGCCCGATCTCAGCGCGCCAGCTAGGCGAGCTGATCAGCCGCGTACTGGATGACACCATTAACGGCAAAGCCGCTAAAGAGGTTTTTCAGGCGCTGTGGAACGGTCAGGGTGAGTCCGCCGATGAGGTGATTGACGCAAAAGGCCTCAAGCAGGTGACCGACACCGGCGCCATTGAAGCAATGATCGACCAAGTGATTGCCGACAGCCCCGCTCAGGTCGCCCAGTACTGCGACTCGGAGCCGGAAAAACGCGGTAAAATGATCGGCTACTTTGTTGGTCAGGTGATGAAGGCGTCACGCGGCACCGCCAACCCACAGCAGGTGAACGGCTTGCTAAAAGAGAAGCTCGACGCGCTGCTGTAAAACCTAAAAACGGCTGCCTAGGCAGCCGTTTTTTAATGACACACATTTGAACTAGGCCAACTGGCTGGGCTGGGTAAATCGCTTCAACTGCGCACAGCCTGCCGCCCATACGTCGGCCTCAAGCTCGGCGATGGCGGCGGTAGGGAAGCCAAGCCCCTGAGCAGGGCTGCCCTCTACTAACAGCCCCGCCAGCTCGCCTACCAGCGGCATATGGCTGACCAGCATGATCGGCGCACCTTCAGGCTGCTCAAGCAACCAGTCGCTTACTGCATGAGGCGAGTCATCCGGAGTGATAAAATCCAGCGTTTCCAGCGAGGCTCCCAGCGCATCACATAGCGTTTGCGCGGTTTGCTGCGCGCGAGAATAGGGGCTGGCATAAATTTGCGGCATAAACAGCTCCCCATCAGCCACGCGCTCAGTCAGCCAACGGGCCATTTTTTTGACCTCCTGCTCACCATGAGGCGTTAATCGACGCGCTTGGTCGGGATACCCCGGTGCGGCCTCAGCGTGGCGCATAATCAGCACATCAGGCATTCCTGCCTCCATTGCCCTTAGAAACCTGGTTCTTAGAAGCGTGGCTGTGAGGAGCTTGGTCTCGATGGGCCTGCTGTACGGCTTCACGGGGCAGAATAAACTCTACATCGCTACTCTGCTCACCCATCATAAGGGTGCGCGCCATCTCCTGGGCGGGCACGCCGTCAAACAGCACATGATTGAGACCTTCCGCCAGCGGCATATAAACACCCATTTCACTCGCTTTAGCGCATACCAGCTTAACGGTATTCACCCCTTCTGCGACCTGGCCAAGGGCATCAACCGCCTCTTCCAACGTGCGCCCTTCGCCCATGGCGTAGCCAACACGGTAATTGCGCGATAGGTTAGACGAGCAGGTAACGATCAAATCCCCCACCCCCGCCAGTCCTAAAAAGGTCATCGGGTTAGCACCCTGGGCGACGGCAAAGCGGCTCATTTCGGCTAAGGCGCGAGTCATCAGCATACTGCGGGTGTTTTCGCCCATGCCCAGCGCCGCCGCCATACCGGCGGCAATCGCATAAATATTTTTCAGTGCACCACCCAGTTCAACACCATGACGGTCATCGCTAGCGTACACACGAAAGTAACGGCAACCCAATACTTGCTGTACGCGGGTGCGGGTAAGCGGGTCAGCGCTGGCAATCACGGTAGCAGTTAACTGCTTATCGGCAATTTCAGAGGCCAGATTTGGGCCCGCAATCACGCCAATGTGACTAAAGCCCGTTTCCTGCTCGAGTACTTGGCTCATCAACAGAAAGCCTTCTTGCTCGATCCCCTTGGTGGTACTGACCAGTATCTGCTCGGGCCTCAACCACGCTTTCGCCGCCTGCACAACGCTGCGAAAGGCCTTTGATGGAATAGCGATGAGTACTAGCTCCGCGTCGGCCAGCACGGCTTGAAGGTCGGTTGAGGCCTCCACGGCCGGATTCATTGCATAGTGGGGCAGATAACGACCGTTACGGTGCTCTTGGTTGATTTGTGTGACCAGCGTTTCGTCACGCATCCACTGACGAACGCGGGCACCATTATCGGCGGCAATGCTCGCTAGCGCCGTACCAAAACTACCGCCTCCCAGCACCGCTACGTTGGTTGTCACTGGGACATTGGTTTGCTGCTCAGCCATGACGATATCCTGATCGTTAGTCTCTTACATTTACTGGGTACTTTAGCATCTTCACCCATAGCATCTTCACTAACAGATGCGGCCCGCTTGGAAATCCAAGCGGGCCGCATGTCTGACGTTATTGGCTCATTAAGCCGTCAAGACGCTATTCAGACGTTTCACGTAGGCAGCCGGGTCATCCAGATGGCCGCCCTCTGCAATAATTGCCTGATCGAGCAGGATGTGGGCTAACTGTCCAAATTGATCGCCTTCAGCCCCTTCCAAACGCGCTACCAGCGCGTGGCTAGGGTTAAGCTCAAGAATCGGCTTCACCTCGGGCAGCGGCTGACCGGCGGCTTCCATAATGCGGCGCATCTGGTAGCCCATTTCATGCTCGGGTAGCACGACGCAGGCCGGTGAATCGGTAAGGCGGTGAGTCACTTTTACCTCTTGAACACCATCGCCCAGCGCTTCTTTTACGCGCTTCACCAGTTCCTCTTTGGCTTTAGCGGTCTCCTCCTGAGCTTTTTTCTCTGCTTCGTCTTCCACATCGCCAAGATCAAGCTCGCCCTTGGCCACATCAGCAAAGGTTTTACCGTCGAATTCAGTCAGATGGCTCATCAACCAGTCATCGATACGGTCAGACAACAGCAGAACTTCGATGCCTTTTTTGCGGAAGATCTCGAGGTGAGGGCTGTTTTTCGCCGCATTGAAGCTATCAGCTACGACGTAATAAATCTTCTGCTGCCCCTCTTTCATGCGCTCGACATAGTCCGCCAGCCCGTGCTCCTGGGCAGCCGTATCGGTATGGGTTGAGGCAAAGCGCAGCAGGCCAGCAATTTTTTCCCGATTAGAGGGGTCTTCGCCCGGCCCTTCTTTCAACACGCTACCAAAGGTATTCCAGAACGTCTGGTACTGCTCTTTATCTTTGGCCAGCTTCTTCAACATATCCAAACCGCGCTTAGTAAGCGCCGATTTGATCTTATCAACATTGGGATCCTGCTGGAGCAGCTCACGGGATACGTTTAGCGACAGCTCGCGGGTATCCAGTACGCCTTTGATAAAGCGCAGGTAGAGCGGCAGGAACTGTTCGGCGTCGTCCATAATAAAGACACGCTGAACGTAGAGCTTAACGCCCCGGGCACCGTCGCGCTCAAACAGGTCAAAAGGTGCCCGACCCGGTACATAGAGCAGGCTAGTGTATTCGAGCTTGCCTTCGACCTTGTTGTGGCTCCAGGTCAGGGGGTCAGAGAAATCGTGGGCAACGTGCTTGTAGAACGCCTTGTACTCATCGTCGGAAACCTCGCTCTTGGGACGCGACCACAGCGCCGTCGCCTCGTTAACGGTTTCCCAGGTAGTCACTTCACTACCCTCGATAGGATTGCCCTCGTCGTCCTTCGCCGTTTCTGTTTTCGGCATGCGCACGGGGACTTCGATATGATCCGAGTACTTACGAACCAAGCCCTGCAGCCGATAGTCGTCAGCAAACTCTTTGGCGTCCTCTTTCAGATGCAGAGTGATTTCTGTGCCGTGCTGAGCACGCTCAATATCGGCAACGGTAAATTCACCTTCCCCTTTCGAGCGCCACTCAACGCCTTCTGAAGCGTCTGTACCCGCCTTGCGGGTGCGCACCGAAATTTCATCAGCGACGATAAAACCCGAGTAGAAACCAACGCCGAACTGACCGATTAGCTTGGCGTCTTTCTGCTGCTCACCAGAGAGCTGCTTGAGAAACTCAGCGGTACCGGAACGCGCAATGGTACCCAAGTTGGCGATCACGTCTTCCCGGTTCATGCCAACGCCATTATCACGTAGGGTGATAGTGTTGGCATCGCGGTCGTGTTCGATTTCAATGCGTAGTTCGCTGTCGCCTTCGTAGAGCGCATCGTTATCGAGAGCCGCGTAACGTAGCTTATCGCAGGCGTCGGCGGCGTTTGAGATAAGCTCGCGTAAGAAAATCTCCCGGTTAGAGTACAGGGAGTGAATCATCAAATTCAGCAGTTGCTTAACTTCCGTTTGAAAGCCTAGCGTTTCTTCGTGGTTAGCCGATTTATCAGTCGCTTGTTCGTGGGTAGCTGTAGTCATGCGCTTAGCCCTTATCAATCACGTTGAGTCGCATCCCTCTGCGTGTACATGCAATGGGATAAAATGGTTTCGTGGAGTAGATATGGGGATAGGCAGCGATTTTTCAAGCAGCCTTGATCAAGAAGCCACTGGGGGTAGCAAGCCGCTGGGGTCAAGAAGGCGTCATATCGGGATCGGTATATTTCCAGGCTCGATAGCCTTCCAGGCGCTGATCGATACGATTGAGCAGCCAGCCGACAATCAGCACGTCATCCACCACGCCGATTAGCATCAGAAAATCGGGTATCAGATCGAACGGCAGTACCAAATAACCCAGCGCTAATGCCATCATGCCGAATGCCGACCAGGGAATAGGCCGAAAATCGCCACGCATGACGTCTCGCGTCATGGGGATAAACAGTTTTAAAGCACGCACTATACGTTTTGTCGCCCAAACGCGTGATTTGAGTCGACGCAGCAACGACCAAGTGGATAATGGGGCCATAGGTAATTAAATCCTTTTAGTATCTGGGCTGTCAGATCATGACGGCTAATATTCGTTCAGTATAGCGGTTGCACCGCAAACTGCGTGGGCTGCTCCCGAGCCCCGATTAAGTGACACCGATTTACAGAGAGAGAGCACCATGTTGGTTTCGCCATTTCGCCATACCGCCCGCGTGCTGTGTACAGCACTACTGGCGGGATTACCTGCATTTTCGTGGGCCGCATCCGATAGTGAGTTACGCGATGCCCTCGCTGCTGCCCGCGAGCAGCAGTGGGCACGGGTCGATGAGCGCTCAATTGAAGACCACCCGCTGCGTGGCTATGTGGAGTACCACCGCTTAAGGGGGCAATTGCCTAACGTGGCTCCTGAAAGGGTGCATCAATTTATCGACCAGCACGCAGACTCTCCTCTAGCAGGGTGGCTGCGTGGTCAAGCGATCGCAAAGTATGGCCATGCGGGCCGCTATAGCGACCTGCTGGCAGTGGCCGATGGCGAGCCTGCGGGCACGGTTCGCCAGTGCTACTACTACACGGCGCTGCTGGATGAGCAGCCTCAGCAGGCGAGCGAAGCGGGGTTGGCTTTATGGCGCGTAGGCAGCTCGCAGCCTAATGCTTGCGACCCGCTATTTGCACGCCTGCGGGCCAATGGCACTATTGATGCCACAGCTATTTGGGAGCGTAAAATGCTCGCCTGGCAGGCGGGAGAAACACGCCTGTCGAGCTATCTTGGTGGGCTATTAAGCAGCCAGTGGCAAACCGCTCTAGAGACGGTGGATAGTGTCACCGCGCGCAGCAGCGCCATTACCCAGGCGCCCAGTTGCCTAGGCCCCGAGTGTGCCGCCACGGCAAGCTTCTACCGGGCCGCCATGCAGCGTTACACCCGTGAAGATACGCCTGCAGCCTTTGCCGCCTGGCAGACGCTCTCGTCGCGTTTAAACCTGCTGCCCAGTGACCGTCAAGCTATTGAAGAAGAACTGGCTTTTTACGCCCTGGTGCGCAATGTACCGGGCACGCTAAGCTGGGTTGACAGCGTGCTACCGGGCCTGGAAAGCGAGCGCGTATTAGAGCTGCGTGTCCGCAATGCGCTGGCTAGCCGGGATTGGAACGGAGTGCTCTACTGGATTGCCGAAATGCCCGCTATCCAGCAGGAGAATAGCCGTTGGCAGTATTGGCTGGGCCGCGCCAATGAGCAGCTTGGCAACCAGGCGGCCGCCGAAGCACGCTACCAACAGGCTGCGCAGGATCGCAGTTTTTACGGCTTTGCAGCAGCAGAAAAGCTCGGCCAACCCTATCAACTGAATCTTGAACGCAATCATTTTGACGAAGCGTCGCGTCAACGTATTGCCCAACTACCCGCCGTTCAGCGCACCGAGGCCTTGCTACGCATTGGTGAGGATGGTCTCGCCAACAGTGAGTGGCTGCACGCGGTGCAGAGCGGTTCGCCGCAACAGGCACGAGCGCTAGCCGACTATGCCGCTCAACAGCAGTGGCATGCGCGCCTGGTGCAAACCACCATTGCCGCTGAAATGTGGGACGCCTTGGATTGGCGCTTCCCCCAGGCCTACCACGACAGCTTTCAACATTGGGGCCGTCTCACCGGCGTGGATCCATACCTATTGATGGCCATTACCCGGCGTGAAAGCGCTTACAACCCTAACGCCCTTTCACCCGCAGGGGCGCGTGGATTAATGCAGCTAATGCCCGGTACCGCCAGCCAAGTCAGTCGCGAATTGGGCATTAGCGATCCTGGCCCCTACGGCGTTCTCGACCCAGAGCTTAATATTCGCCTGGGCAGCACCTACCTGCGCGACAAGCTGCAACGCTACCAGGGCAATCGACTGGCCGCCGCAGCGGCTTATAATGCGGGCCCTGGCCGCGTCGATCAGTGGCTGGGCGATGGCGTAGAGGCCTTTGATCTCTTTGTAGAGAGCATCCCCTTCCGCGAAACCCGCGACTACGTGCAGGCGGTGCTTAGCTATCGGGTGATTTTTGAAAGCCTCGCTAACGGTGGCAGTAGCGAAGGCGTTTCACTGCTTAGCGATAACGAGCAGCAGGTACGCTACGACCGAGCCCTGCTGGCCCGCCGCTAAGCCCTTCTCTACCTACCACATTACCAGCGTCCGGTTTATACCGGGCGCTGTGTTAATGCCAGCCGAATACCAAACACCACCAATACACTGCCCGTAGCGGCATTAAGCGCTTGCGCAAAACGTGCGTTAGCCAACCATTTGCCGGCACTTCCCACCATCATGACCACGCTGATTTGCCAAATATTGGCGATGATAAAGTGCACTCCCGCCAGCCATAGCGACTTCAGTAGCGCAGGATCGCCAGGAGCGATGAACTGAGGCAAAAAGGCCATGTAGAACACCACGGTTTTGGGGTTCAACACATTGGACAAAAAACCCTCTTTAACCGGCTGCCAGCGCGAAACGGCAGGCACACCTTCTAGCACACCATTAACCGGCAGTGGCTGGCCTTTCCGCGCTGCTAACAAGCTGGTAATACCCAGCCAAATTAGGTAGCCCGCCCCCAGCAGCTTCAGCATATGAAACGCCCAGGCCGACTGGAGCAGGATCAACGAAATGCCCAATGCAGAAATCGTGGCATGCACAAACAGGCCGCAGCAGATAGCTAAACTCGTGGTGACCCCATCGCGGATGCCTCCGCGGGCCGTATTGCGTATCACCAGCAACGTATCAACACCAGGGCTTATCGTCAGCAACGTGATCGCTACCAAAAAGGAAATAAACTGCGCATCAATAAAACCTAACTGCATCATTTGTGCTTGCTCGCAACCAAATAAAAAATCTTAGGAATGTCGCTGGACGACAGCCGTGTTTACATCTAGAGTAATTGTAGCGGGTGGACAATAGAGTTGCCCGTGATTACTAAGCACGTTAAGGAAATAGAAAATGGCAACTGGCACTGTTAAGTGGTTCAACGACACTAAAGGCTTCGGCTTCATCTCTCCTGATGACGGCGGAGACGATCTGTTCGCCCACTTCTCCGAAATTCAAGCTGAAGGCTTCAAGACCCTGCAAGACGGTCAAAAAGTCAGCTTTGAAGTGACTCAGGGTAAAAAAGGCCTTCAGGCTTCCAACATCCGCCCAGCTTAATTGCTAACGGATGGACAAAGGCCCGCATACGCGGGCCTTTTTTATTGCCTAACGACCATCACTCAAGCGATCCTCCCTCACTCCGCGACTCTCCATTAGCACCGGTTTCCTGGCTATCTTCAGCGCTATCGACATCACGATTATCAGAATCACCGCTATCGGAGTCATTGCTGTCAAAGTCATTGCTATCAAGCTCGCCTGACGGCTCGACCACAGCACCACTCTCCGCCTCACGATTCTCCAACTCTTGGAATTGTTCCTCAAGCCGCTGCTGCGCTTCTTCAAAGCGACGTTCGGTGTCTTCAATCAAGGCGTCAACATCGGTTACATCACTGTCATCTTGCAAGGGTGTGCGCTCGGGCAGACTGCTTTCGGCGTCCCAGCTAGGCGGTACATCCTCGTTCTCCATCGGCTCCAAGGTCGGCGCCTGCTGCTCTACCTCCTGAAACTGCTCCTCCAAACGCTGCTCGGCCTCTTCAAAACGGCGTTCAGTTTCGGCAATGATGTCATCTACATCGGAACGTGTAGCTTCACCCGGCATAGCGCTCTCTTCATCGAGCACCTCTTCAGGATCCGCCGCCAAGGTGTCTTCACCAGCCTCAACCTCTTCACCGCCAGCCGTCGCACTGCCACTGGACTGAGTGCCGCTGGATTGGGGATCACTAGCCTGAGTGTCGCTATCCTCGCGCAGCGCTTCCGCTCGCTCAAGCTCCTCAGCAGCTTGGCGCTCCTCAATATCATCCTCTACTTCTTCAGGACTGGACATCTCAGTCGCGTTTTCAGCCGTGACCGACGCTTCTTCGCCCGCCCCCTCATCACGAGCCGTTTCTTCATCCGTCACCGCAGCATTATCATCGGGTGTCACGGTGGGATCTTCCTGGGAGTCACCGCAGGCACTCAGCAAAAGAGCCACGGCGGCGAGCGCGGGTATCCACACGCGATTTGCCATTTAATTCTTCTCCTTTATAACGTTAACAATGTGAGCCAAAAGAACTAAGGCCGGCTGGTCGAGGAGAGCAACGGGCACTCCTCAGGCAGTAACACACGCAGAGCAAGGGGCACTACTTCCGCGCAGAACTGGTCATAGTAGCGCGCTTCGCCGTCTAACGTGAGTGGCCAGGGCGAACCATTTGCCTGGGTGGTCACGGTTAGTTGGGTCGTGGTGAAGTAGCGCACGAATCGCCCGTCATAGGGGAAACTCTGCAGCTCGCTAATGAGCTTGGTCAGTTCCGTTATCGACCGAAAGTCTTTGACCAGCAGCACGTCCAGACGGCCATCATCCAGCTTGGCACGCGGCCCCAGTACCTGTCCCCCGCCCGACTGGCGGCCATTACCTAGCGCCAGTAGCAACAAAGACGCACTCTCCTCTTTTTCGTCCCAATGGAGCGTGCCGCGATAGCTGCGGTGGCGCCAAGCCTTCAGCGCGCCCATCACTGAGTAAGCCCCGCCCCCGAGCAGCCGCTTAAGCGTTTTCGGTGTCGACGAGGTAACTTCAGCGCCAAACCCACCGGTGGTCATGTTGATATAGTAGCTGGTGGACGATTCGCCACCTGCACCTGCGGTCACGCGCACAACATCAATGGGATAGGCGCTTAACTCCCATGCAGCGGCCAAAGCGGCGCCTGGCTCCAGCGGTAAACCAACGGAGGTAGCAAAATCATTGGCACTGCCTAGGGGCACAATGCCCAACGCAGGACGCCGGTCATGAGGTAAGCGCATCAGCCCGTTCATGACTTCGCTGACAGTGCCATCGCCACCACAGGCAATCACGTGGGTAATGCCCATGGCGCCAGACTGCTCTGCAATATCCGCAGCGTCGCCCCCTTCCCAGGTAGCGCGAACCGTAATCAGCATCCCTGCCTGACGTTGTTCATTGACTGCTTCACGCAATGCCGGGTTACCGGCGGATTTACCATTGATAATCAGTAAATAGTGTTGCTGTGAGTCTGTCACTATTGTTATTCCTTTCCATGGTTTAACTGCGGTTATTCACTACTGCGCTAAACGCTTATGCCAGTGCTTTCTCGACCACCTCGTATACATTTGAAGATAGCGGCTGTTGTTTGATCCGCTCAAGCTCAGACCGCATTAGTGCTTGGCGGGTTTCATCAAAGCGCTGCCAGCGGGTTAACGGGGTGATTAGCCGCGCGGCAATTTCCGGGTTAAGCCGGTTGAGCTCGATGACCACATCAGCCAGTAGTTGGTAGCCTTGACCATCCAAACGGTGGAAATTGACCCGGTTCTGAGCAAAGGCGCCGACCAATGCACGGACTCGATTGGGATTCTTGAGTGAAAAGGCGGGATGCTGCATCAGGTACTTCACCCGCTCAAGCACATCTGGCTGAGGGCGCGATACCTGGACGGTGAACCACTGATCCATCACCAACGGGTCATGCGCCCACTTCTCACCGAAGGCTTTGAGTGCTGGCGAAGCCAGGTCGTCGCGGTCGCTGTGCACCAGCAGGGTGAGCGCCTGACGCACATCGGTCATATTGTGGTCAGCAGCGAATTGGCTTTCACACAGTGCCAAGCCCTGCTCATCTTCAATCGACATAAGATAAGAGAGCGCCACGTTTTTCAGGCTACGCTGAGCTATTTGCTCCGGTGTCGGCGCGTACGCTTCTTCCGTCACATTGGCTTCATAGATAGCCAGAAACTCATCCCGCAGAGCCACGGCTAATGACTGACGAACAAATTCCCGCGCGGCATGGATAGCATCTACATCCACAATGGGCTGCTGCTCGGCGATATATGCTTCAGAGGGTAGCGTCAGCATCTCTGCCAATACCGCCTTATCGCTCATTGGCCCGCTCAGCAGCGCTCTAAAGGCATCGACAACGCGGCTATCCATGACCTTTTCGACGCCATTCCTATGGGCAGCAATCAAGTCATCCAAGGCCAAAAGCGCTAGGCGTTGACCCGCATCCCAGCGGTTGAAACCATCGCTGTCATGGGTCAATAAGAAGGCGAGATCTTCCCTTGAATAGGGATAATGCAGCTTCACCGGGGCGGAAAATTCGCGTAGCAAAGAGGGCACCGGCGCTTCGGCAACATCGGTGAATACAAACGTTTGCTCATCGTCACGTAGATGAATAACCGCGTCTTTGCCGAGCTTTTCGCCATTGAGCGTCAGGGTGAGATCCTGCCCCGACTTGGTACCTACCAGCCCCATACGCACCGGGATATGCAACGGCAGCTTATCTGGCTGGCCGGGTGTTGCAGGCGTACGCTGACGCAGCGTCAAGTGGTACTCGCCCTGAACATAATCATACTCACCGTGGGCATCAATATCCGGCGTTCCCGCCTGGGAGTACCAGCGCATAAACTGGCTGAAGTCTTCACCGGAGGCTTCAGCCATACAGCCGACAAAGTCTTCAATGGTCACCGCTTGACCGTCGAACCGCTCGAAGTAAAGGTCTGAACCGCGACGAAAGCTCTCCTCCCCTACTAAATTACGCAACATGCGTACGACTTCGGCCCCTTTCTCATAAATCGTCAGGGTGTAGAAGTTGGTAATTTCGATAAAGTGGTCGGGACGAATCGGATGCGCCCTGGGGCCAGCATCTTCGGCAAACTGGGCCGTGCGGAAAAAGGAGACATCCTGAATGCGCTTAACCGGCGCTGAATTGGTATCCGCCGAAAAGCACTGGTCACGAAAGACCGTAAAGCCCTCTTTCAGCGAGAGCTGGAACCAGTCGCGGCAGGTGACGCGATTACCCGACCAGTTGTGAAAGTATTCGTGGGCGACTATGCCTTCCACGTTTTGGAACGCTGCATCGGTGGCGGTCTGGGGGTGGGTCAAGACCGCGGCGGAGTTAAAGATATTGAGGCCTTTGTTCTCCATCGCTCCCATATTGAAATCATTGACGGCCACGATCATAAACAGATCCAGGTCGTACTCGCGCCCATACGCCTGCTCGTCCCACTCCATGGCACGCTTTAACGAGGCCATGGCATGCTCGGTCTTATCCAGGTTCTCTTTTTCTACCCAAATCTGCAGCGTGACATCCCTTCCGCTCATGGTGGTGAAGTGATCTTCTACGCTATGCAGGTTGCCTGCCACCAAAGCAAACAGGTAACAGGGCTTGGGGTGCGGGTCTTCCCAAGTAACAAAGTGGCGACCGCCCTTCAGCTCGCCGCGCTCAATCGGGTTACCGTTAGCCAGCAAAATCGGCTCTTGCTGCTGATCGCCGATCACAGTGACCTTAAAGGTCGCCATGACGTCTGGGCGGTCAGGGTAAAAGGTAATCCGCCGGAAGCCTTCGGCCTCGCACTGGGTGCAGTACATACCGTTGGATTGGTACAGCCCCTCTAACGCCGTATTCTCCTGCGGGGCGATCTCCACCTCGCTCTCCAACACAAAACGCTCGGGCACCTGAGCAATGCGCAGGACTTCATCATCTAGTTCATAAGCAGCGACATCCAGCGGCGTTGCATCAATCGCCAGGGAGATAAGCTTTAGGTGCTCGCCATTTAAGACGAGCGGTGCCTTAGCGTCAGCTTCTGGATGTCGCTCAATCAACAGTCGCGCTTTCACACGGGTCGCGGCGGGGTCAAGATCAAACGTCAGCTCGGTATGAGTTACCCGGTAGGCGGGTGGCTGGTAGTCGCTTAAATAAACCGGCTGCGGATCAGACATAGTGCGTGACTCCTGTATAAAACGAATATTACATAGTTCAAAATGTTCGACAGCTTAACACCGCTACCTAGTCGCGGAAGTTATCGAATTGGAGCGGTAAATCCGGCCCCTCTTCGCCGCGCAGCAATGCCATAACAGCTTGTAAATCGTCGCGCTTTTTACCCGTTACACGCACTTTCTCACCTTGAATTTGCGCCTGCACTTTGAGCTTGCTGGCCTTGATGCGCTTGACCACATCTTTGGCTTCCGCCGCGTCGAGCCCCTCCTTAAGAGCGACTTCCTGGCGTGCTTTCACGCCGGAGAGCACCGGGTCTTGAACATCCATACAGCGGGCATCGATACCCCGGGCGATTAAACGGGCTCGCAGCACATCGAGCATCTGCTTGAGCTGGAAATCGACTTCCGCCTCTAGCTGCACTTTGTCACCTTCAAGGGTGAAGCTGGCATCGACCCCCTTAAAATCGAACCGTGACTGCACTTCCCGGTTAGCTTGGTCTACGGCGTTAGCGCCTTCGTGTTTATCGAACTCTGAAACAATATCAAATGAGGGCATGATGTAATTCCTGAAAAGACATGACCACCTATTCTAGAGCAGCCAGCCCCCTAGGGGCCAATCCTGTTCTTTTTTGTTGGATTTTAGGGTGCATTATTGAGACAAATATTCACAAAACACCGAAAATACCTGTACAAAAATTATCTTCAAGTACCTCCATAAAGATGTTCAACCCTGTGCTGATAGCTTAGGCTAGCGGATTATGAATATTGGCTATTTTTCAGCTTTCCGCTTTATCAGGAGATACCATGAGTGACCGCGACACCCGCCACAAAGCCTCTATGGAGAAGCTTAAAACGCGCGTAGAGGAGAAAGTCGCCAGTGCTAACGAGCAGCGCGGCCTAATCATCGTTAACACCGGTAACGGTAAAGGCAAAACAACCGCTGCCTGGGGCACGGTCACCCGCGCTTTGGGTTATGGCTATAAAGTGGGCGTAGTGCAGTTTATCAAGGGGTTGTGGGAGTGCGGCGAACGCAATCGATTGGAGGAGGATGCCAATCTAGAGGTGGCGATAATGGCTACCGGTTTCACCTGGGATACGCAAAATCGCCAAGCGGACACCGACGCCTGCCAAGCAGTGTGGAAAGAGGCTGAGCGTATGCTCGCAGACCCAGAGACCTATCTGGTGGTGCTCGACGAAATCACCTATATGCTCAAGTTTGGCTACCTGGAGATCGAAACCGTTAAACAAGCACTGGAGAATCGTCCTAAAGAACAGACAGTGATTATTACCGGCCGCAACGCTCACCGCGAACTCGTCGCTATGGCCGATACAGTGACTGAAATGCAGGAAGTGCGCCATGCCTTCAACAATGGCCTGCAGGCGCGTCGGGGTATCGACTTTTAAATAGCAAAAGGGGCAACTAAGTTGCCCCTTTTGCTCATCTGCTCACTAATGGCCCGCTTAAAGCGTGCTTAGCTATCGAACGGGTTACGTAGCACGATGGTTTCCATGCGGTCTGGACCGGTGGAGATAATATCGATACTGGTACCTACCTGCTCTTCCAGGTAACTGATATAAGCGCGGGCATTGGCAGGTAAATCCTCTACCTTTTTAGCCCCTAGAGTCGACTCTTTCCAGCCTGGCAGGTCTTCGTAGAGGGGTTCAACAGCTTCATAGCCTTCTGAATCCACTGGCGTTTCCAGCACGTCACCATCTTTACTGCGATAGCCAACGCACACGCGGATATTTTCCAGCCCGTCCAGTACGTCCAGCTTGGTCAGGCAGATACCGGTGACCGAGTTGATTTGCACCGCGTGACGCAGTGCCACAGCGTCAAACCAGCCACAGCGGCGGGCACGGCCAGTGGTAGCACCAAACTCGTGGCCACGCTCGGCAAGGTGGCGGCCATCGACATCGAACAGCTCAGTGGGGAACGGGCCTGAACCAACACGGGTGGTATACGCCTTGGTGATACCCAGCACGTAGTCCAAATAGAGCGGGCCGACGCCAGAGCCGGTGGCTGTGCCGCCTGCGGTGGTGTTAGAGCTGGTTACATAGGGGTAGGTACCGTGGTCGATATCCAACAGCGAGCCCTGAGCCCCTTCAAACAGGATATTCTCACCGGCTTTTCGCAGGTCGTGCACCATACTGACGGTATCGCACACCATGGGACGCAGCTCTTCGGCCATTTGCATCGCCGTATCCAGCACTTCCTGGAAGTCGACCGCCGGTTCACCGTGGTAATTCACCAACACGAAGTTGTGGTAGTCGAGCACTTCGCCCAACTTGGAAGCGAAACGTTCGCGATGAAGCATATCGCCTAAGCGCAGGCCACGACGGGCGACTTTGTCTTCGTAGGCAGGCCCAATGCCCCGGCCAGTGGTGCCAATTTTGGCAATGCCACGGGCTTTTTCACGGGCCTGATCCAGGCGCACATGGTAGGGCAGGATCAGCGGACAAGCTGGCGACAGACGCAGGCGTTCGCGTACTGGCACACCTTTGGCTTCCAGCTCACGGATCTCTTTGATCAGCGCTTCCGGCGAAAGCACCACACCATTACCAATCACGCAGGTTTTGCCTGGGCGCAAAACGCCGGATGGAATCAGGTGGAGAACGGTCTTTTCACCGTCGATGACCAGCGTATGACCCGCGTTATGGCCACCTTGAAAACGCACCACGGCGGATGCGGACTCAGTCAGCAGGTCAACGATTTTACCCTTGCCTTCGTCACCCCATTGGGTGCCCAGCACTACGACATTCTTACCCATTATGATGCACTCGTCTCTTGTGTCAGGGCCGTTGGCTGCCAACGACCATCGATAAGCTCAAGACGGCGGTCACACTCATGCTCCGCCGGCCCAGTACGCTGCCCTGGCAGCGCTTGAATCACGCGTTCCCCCTGCTCACGCAGCGCGACAATGGCAGCGTTGAGCGACTCATCCTGCACAGCGGGCGACCAAATAGCCCCGCGACTCGGGGAGGCCAGCGCCAGCGACGCCAGCTGTTTCAGATCCATCGAGAAGCCGGTGGCCGGGCGCGCACGACCAAAAGCCCGCCCGGTATCGTCATAACGTCCGCCTTTAGCCAACGCATGTCCGTAGCCCGGCACATAAGCGGCAAACATCATACCCGTGTGGTATTGATAGCCGCGCAGTTCCGCCAAGTCAAAGTAGAGCGACACATCAAAGCGTGCCAGCACCCCTTGATAGAGCGCATCCAACTGATCCAGTGCCGCCGTGACCGAGGCCGGCGCACCGGCAAAACGCTCCCGCGCCTGGCGTAAAACATCCGCACCGCCGTGCAGATCACCCAGAGCTAACAGCATGTCCGCTAAGGCCGGGTCGCTGACGCTGGCATCTACATGCTGCGCCAGTTGACTGGGTGATTTTAGCGCTAACGCCTCAAATAACGCACGCTCCTGCTCGTCACTGAGCGCTGCCGCTTCTGCAAGGCTTCGATAGATACCGATATGCCCCAACGCCAAGTGAATCTCCTCAGCGCCCGCGGCCTTCATACTGGCCAGCGCCAAGTGAATTATCTCACTGTCCGCTTCTAGCCCGGCATGACCAAACAGCTCAGCACCCACCTGTACCGGGCTACGCCCTCCCTGATGCTGGTCTGCCTTAGCACGCAGTACATTAGTGCAGTAGCAAAGGCGCACCGGCCCCTGACGCTTTAGCGAATGGGCATCCATACGCGCAACCTGCGGCGTAACGTCCGCCGAGGCGCCCATCATACGGCCGGTCAACTGATCAGTCAGTTTGAAGGTCTGAAGATCCAGATCCGTACCGGTGCCGGTTAACAGCGAATCCAGAAACTCCACTGGAGGCGGCATAACTTGGTCGTAGCCCCAGCAGTGGTAAAGATCGAGCAGCGCGCGGCGCAGCTCTTCCATACGGCTTGCCTGAGGCGGGAGCACCTCATCCATGCCGTCGGGCAGTAGCCAGCGGTCAGCGATGGTCATGACGATTGCCTTGAACTTGAAGAAATAGGAGCCACAAAAAAACCGGGCGACGCCCGGTCAACAAATTCTATCACGTTTATTGGCCGGGTGAACCCCGCTTGGCTATCAACAAACCAAGACGAGGAGCACCGGCCAACGGCGGTTTACTCGCCGCTGTCTTCACCGCTTTCTGGTTCAGCGCTGCGCAAATAGCGGAAGAAGTCGCTACTCGGCTCCAGCACCATCAGATTGCCATCGTCGGCAAAGCTTTCGCTATAGGCATTAAGGCTACGCCAGAAAGAGTAGAACTCCTGATCCTGACCATACGCTTCAGAGAAAATCGCAGCGGCTTGGGCATCACCTTCACCGCGCAGCGTCTCGGAGCGCTCATTGGCCTGGGCAAGCAGTACTTGGCGACGACGATCCGCATTGGCGCGAATACGCTCAGCCTCTTCCTGACCCTGAGCACGCCATTCACGAGCTTCACGCTCACGCTCGGAGCGCATCCGCTCAAAAACAGCGGCTGATACGTCTTCGGGCAAATCGATGCGCTTGATACGAATATCGCGAATTGCCACCCCGAGCTCTTCACGCATCAGCTCGTCGAGTTCTGCGGTGGGGCCCGTCATCAGGTCATCACGACGCTCGGCGATAATTTCCTGAAGATTCAAGCGACCAAATTCATTACGCAGGCTCTCATCCACCCGCGGTTGAATCAGGCGAATGGCCATCAACTCATCGCCGGCCGTCGCTTCGTAGTAGCGAGTAGGATTAACCACCTGCCACTTAACATAGGAGTCAACGATAACCGCTTTCTGCTCGAGGGTCAGATAGCGGCTGGTATCGGTGTCCAGCGTCAGCAATCGAACATCAAACTTACGGATCGTTTGCGCGATCGGCACTTTAGCGTGCAAGCCAGGCTGAATATTCTCTTCAATGACTTCACCAAAGCGCAGCTTAACGGCACGCTCGGTTTCGTCTACCACGTACAGAGTGTTGCTTGCCAGCCACGCCACGGCAGCCAGACCACCAACAATCAGCAGGGATCGATTATTAATCATTTACCGGCCCTCCCTGCGGATGGAGCTACTATTGGTATTCGATGAAGAGCTGGAACTGCTTTGGGTGCTGCGTAACCGCTCAAGCACACTCGGGTCTAGCTGTTCATCGCTATTGGCGCTTCCGCTCGAAGAGTTATTTCGATTACTGCTTCCACCACTAAGCTGATCAAGGGGCAGATACATCAGCGGCGCGTTTTCGCTTACATCCAGCAGCACCTTCGGCGAATTACTAAACACTTCTTCCATTGTGTCCAGGTACATACGTTCACGCATGATCTCCGGGGCATTGCTGTACTCGGAGAGTAGCGAGTTAAAGCGGTTGGCTTGACCTTGCGCTTCAGCAACGACCGACTCACGGTAACCCTGG
Organism: Vreelandella titanicae; assembly: GCF_014697095.1. Classification (NCBI taxonomy): domain Bacteria; kingdom Pseudomonadati; phylum Pseudomonadota; class Gammaproteobacteria; order Oceanospirillales; family Halomonadaceae; genus Vreelandella; species Vreelandella titanicae. The sequence goes on from NZ_CP059082.1 coordinate 4,215,252, forward strand.
CCCTGCTCAACGATACGCTGCGCCTGACCTTGCGCTTCAGGAATAATTGCGTTGGCGTAAGCAATACCCTGGTTGATGGTGCGTTGACGATCTTCACGAGCACGAATAACGTCATCGAAGGCGTCGATCACTGGCGCGGGCGCCGAAGTGGACTCGATGTTAATGGTCTGTAAACGAATACCAGCACCGTAGTTGTCGAGATAGGACTGTAGACGACTAGCGACCGAGCTACCCAGAATCTCACGACCCGAGGTCAGGATATCGATCATATCGGTACCGCCGACGACGTGACGTAGTGCCGAATCCAGCGCATTCTCAATCGAGATAGCAGGATCGCGTACGTTAAGCACAAAATCACGTGGATTAGCTACTTGGTACTGAGCAGAAATTTCCACTTCGACAATGTTTTCGTCGCGGGTCAGCATCGACTGGGTCTGCGACAGAGAGCGCACACGGGTCACATTGACCATACGTACATCGTCAATCAGCGGCGGATTCCACTGCAGGCCTGGATCTACGATGCCCTGAAACTCACCAAACCGCAGCACAACGCCGCGCTCGGATTGATCCACGAGGTAGAAGCCCATTGCAGCCCAAATAGCCAGCGCAACAATAATCAGCAGGCCTGGCAGCGCGAAAGGGTTGCGGTTCTTATCACTACCGCCACCACCGGTTTTCTTGCCGCCGCCTTTTTTGCCGCCACCCAACATGCTGTTGAGCTTGTCCTGAAACTTTTTCAGCGCTTCATCCAGGTCAGGTGGACCTTGGTTGTTGCCCCCTTTATTGCCATTGTTGCCGCCGCCATTATTACTGCCACGGTTTCCATCGCCGTCGTTTCCACCGCGTCGGCCGCCACTACTCCAAGGGTCGTGCTGGTTGCCACCACCAGGCTCATTCCAGGCCATACTTCGTCTCCACTAAGGTATTCGCTAACGCTAATGGCATCACACTTAGGCGGCACCACCGCGTTTTGATATTATTGCTCTATAAACCTTGTACCATTTTTATACAAAACTGCATACATGCAGCGTACTAGGATGGGTAATTAAGTCGCTTACCACTCATTGGTTTCACGCAGCGCTTCAGGTAAATAGGTGTTGGCTCGCTCGCCCAGTTGGGCCATCAACTGATTAAAGTCACGCCGCGGCAAACGCACATCAAGCACTGAATACCCCTGCTCATCAAAGGCTTCCTCGCGAACGGCATTGAGCTCGTGCAACCCTGCCCGCAGCTTACCCTGCTCGGGAGTCAGTGTCAGCGAAAAGCCAATGACATCATTTGCCAAGCGCTCGGTCAGCGCCTCATGGAGCAGCTCAAGCCCCTGGCCCTGCTGGGCCGAAAGCCAAACCACTTCGGGCACACCATGCCCATCACGCTCTATACGTGGGGCACTATCGAGCTTATCAATTTTATTCATGACTTTGAGTACCGGCACATCATCGGCGCCGATCTCTTTGAGCACTAGCTCCACCTGCTCCACGTTTAACTCGCGGTCAGGATCTGCGGCATCGATCACGTGTACCAACAACGACGCTTCAGAGGCTTCCTGGAGCGTCGCTTGAAACGCCTCAACCAACTTGTGCGGCAAGTGGCGAATAAAGCCCACAGTATCGGCCATCACTACCGGACCAACGTCTTCAATCTCAAGCCGCCGCAAAGTAGGGTCAAGTGTCGCAAACAGCTGGTCGGCTGCATACACCTCAGAATTGGTTAAGGCGTTAAATAGCGTTGACTTACCGGCGTTGGTGTACCCCACCAGCGATACGCTATGAATTTCCGCGCGCGCACGCGCTCGGCGATTCTGGTCGCGCTGGCTGCGCACTTTATCGAGCCGTTTGTGAATCGATTTGATCCGACCACGCAGCAGACGACGGTCAGTTTCTAACTGCGTCTCGCCTGGGCCGCGCAGGCCAATCCCACCTTTTTGCCGCTCTAGGTGTGTCCAACCACGCACGAGGCGAGTCGACATATATTCAAGCTGAGCAAGCTCTACCTGCAGCTTACCTTCATGGGTTCTTGCCCGTTGCGCAAAGATATCGAGGATCAAACCAGTACGGTCGAGCACTCGACACTTGAGCTCTTGCTCTACATTGCGCTCTTGAGAGGGACTTAAGCTATGGTTGAAGATCACCAGCTCTGCCTCATGAGCCGCGAGCAGTGCCCGCAGCTCTTCCAACTTACCTGACCCAATAAAGGTGCGCGAGTCAGGTCGGTGGCGGCTAGCAGTGAGAAGAGTCGCAGGCTCTGCACCAGCAGAGCGTACGAGCTCTAAAAACTCACCCGGGTCTTCACGTTTTTGTTCATCATGAAAATCGACGTGAACAAGAACTGCCGTTTCACCGGCGTCTGGGCGTTCGAAAAACAATCAATACCTCGTGGACTCTCTTGCTTCTCCAGCGGTGTTAAATCTCCGCATCCTGCTCTGCCGGGTCTTGCGCAGGCAAGCGTACGTTGCGAGATGGAACAACCGTGGAAATAGCGTGTTTATAAACCATCTGACTAACGGTATTGCGCAGCAGGATAACAAACTGGTCAAACGATTCGATCTGGCCCTGCAGCTTAATGCCGTTGACCAAAAAGATAGAGACCGGAATGCGCTCCTTGCGCAGAATGTTCAAGTACGGGTCTTGAAGGGACTGCCCTTTGGACATGTTGCTCTCCCTAAAACTGTCGTTGGGGTTAATTATCAAATGGCGTGCCCTACTGGTGCTACGCCGCACTATTTTATTACTGCCCGAAAGGCCGAATGATGCCCGAAGAGCCTAGTGATATTCGAAAGGCTCAAACACCCAGCCAATCGAAAACACACTACCTAAATTACCAGCTTAGCGAACTATCTTACGCTAAGCACTGCTGTCACGCACGAGTTTCAACACCTGATCCAGTGCATCTGAGCGCTGTGAATCTACCCAGTTAAGTTTTGGCCAGCTTCTTAACCAGGTTAATTGTCGCTTGGCTAACTGACGAGTTGCGATCACGCCTCGCTCAACGAGGGAGGCATAGTCATACTCACCTTCCAGGTACTCCCACACTTGGCGATAACCAACACTCTTCATCGCCGGTAGGCCTAAATGTAAGTCATTACGCTTTTTGAGGGCGGCGACTTCATTTATCAAGCCCTCACCCAACATTACTTCGAAACGCTGGGCAATGCGTTGATGCAGCAAGCTGCGATCACTGGGCGCCAAAGCTATCGACAACACGCGCCAGGGAAAGGTTTCCGGCTGCTGCTCCGCCCACAGCTCACTCATTGGCCGCCCACTGGCGTAGTACACCTCCAGTGCGCGCATGACGCGCTGCGGGTCATTGGGGTGAATGCGCTGGGCGGATAGCGCATCCACCTCTGCCAGGCGTTGATGTAGCGACAATAGTCCTTCGTTTTGCCACTGTGCTTCAAGCCGCTGGCGAATAGCCGGGTCGGCAGAAGGCAAGTTTGCCACCCCTTCGACCAGCCGCTTGTAGTAAAGCATAGTACCGCCGACCAGCAGGGGGACTTTGCCCGCCGCGCTGATTTGTCGCATAAGAGAAAGCGCATCTAAACGAAAATCGGCCGCCGAATAGGGCTCAGCGGGATCGCGGATATCGATCAAGTGGTGAGGCGCACGGGCAAGCTCACTCGCGCTGGGTTTGGCACTGCCAATATCCATGCCGCGATATACCATGGCCGAGTCAACGCTAATCAGCTCATGCCCCAGGCGCTCGTGTAGCGCCATCGCAGCATCGGTTTTCCCAGCGGCCGTGGGGCCCATTAAAAAAATCGCCCAGGGGCGGGTATCAGCCATGCGCGGTTCCATTAGCTAAGAAAATGGTGATTACTGATTGCGCAGCTGTTGTTCAAGCATCTATTGGCCGCGCAAGAAGAGCCGATCAAGCGCTTTGAGCCCCATCTGCGTCCAGGTGGGACGACCGTGATTACATTGGTCGCTGCGCTCGGTGCGCTCCATGTCGCGCAGTAGCGCGTTCATCTCGTCGATAGTAAGCCGACGGTTGGCACGCACGCTGCCATGACAGGCCATGGTAGAGAGTAGTTCATGCACCCTAGCCTCGACTTGATGGGTACGCCCATAGCGCGCCAGCTCTTCCAGCATCTGACGCACCAGCGCCTCAGGATCAGCCTGGGCAAGTAACGCCGGCAGTTGGCGTACCAGCAGCGTCTCTGGCCCGGCGATATCCAGCTCAATACCCAGCTTGGCAATTGCCTCTTGCTCGCTCTCTGCCGTGGCCACTTCGGCCCGGCTAGCAGCAATGGAGACAGGCACTAGCAGCGGCTGCGCATCCAACCCTTTGGCAGCGGCCAGCTGTGTCTTCATGCGCTCATAGACGATTCGCTCATGGGCGGCATGCATATCCACCAGCACCAATCCCTCAGCGTTCTGGGCCAGAATATAAATGCCGTGCAACTGCCCTAGCGCAAACCCTAGTGGTGGTGGCGCAGTGGGATCGTTATCAGGCATCGCCAGGGGCGCTTCACGCACCTCACTACCTCGCTCACTGGGAGGGCTCGGCTGAGGCGTTAACAGCGTTTCTTCGTGATTGGGGTGTAGCGCCTGATAACCCTGCATAAAGCGGCGCACGCGCTCAGCACCGGGGTGGCGATCCGGCGAGTGGGTCAGCGCAATCCCCTGCTGCTGCCAGCGGGGTTGTTCGGCACCCACTTCTGAAGCTTCGCCCTGTGGCGATGCGCCTGACGTATCAGCCACCTCGGCATCATGCTCCTCTGCACTCTCAGCGGGTTTAGCCGACGCCAGGGAGTGATGGAGGCTCGAATAGAGAAAATCGTGAACCATACGACCATCACGAAAGCGCACTTCATGCTTGGTGGGGTGGACGTTGACGTCCACAACGTCTGGATCAAGCTCCAGATAAAGCACAAAGACCGGATGACGGCCGTTAAACAGCACATCACGATAGGCCTGACGCACCGCGTGGGCGACCAAACGATCACGCACCACGCGTCCATTGACAAAAAAGTACTGTTGGTCAGCCTGTGAGCGCGAGTGGGTGGGCAAGCCAACCCAGCCGCTTAGCCGAATACCGCCCGCTTCGCGCTCGATATAGCGAGCATGCTCGATAAAATTCTTGCCCAGCAGCGAGGCAATACGCCGCTCCCGGGCCGCCGCAGAGTGACCGGCGGGCAACTGGTGAATGACTTTTTGGTTATGGCGCAATACCCAGGCGATGTCGTAGCGGGATAGCGCCTGACGGCGAAATGCCTCTTCTACATGGGCAAATTCGGTCTTTTCTGTGCGCAGAAACTTGCGCCGGGCGGGGGTATTAAAAAACAGATCGCGCACGCCAACGCTGGTACCACGGGGGTGTGGCGCAGGTGTCACCCGTGCTTCCATGCCCCGCCCTTCCGCAACCACCCGCCAGCCATGGCGGGGGTCGTCTTCGGCATTGGAGATCAGCTCCAGCCGCGAGACGGAGCTAATCGATGCCAGCGCTTCACCGCGAAAGCCTAGCGAACTAACGCCCTCTAAGTCTTCCAGGCTGCCAATCTTACTGGTGGCATGGCGGGCCAGGGCCAGCGGCAAATCCTCTTCGCCAATGCCAATCCCGTCATCGCGCACTTTGATCAGCCGCGCGCCCCCTTGCTCGATCTCTACTTCGATACGCTGGCTGCCCGCATCAATAGCGTTCTCTATCAACTCTTTGGTGACCGATGAGGGGCGCTCAACCACCTCACCGGCGGCAATCTGGTTGGCCAACCGTGGGTCGAGTACCTGTATACGCGGTGCGATAGCGGTTATATCAGTCAACACGGCACCTCATGAACGGGGAATCTGTAACACTTGGCCAACGCGAATCACGTCACCATTCAGGTCATTGGCCTGCCTCAACTGATTAACCGGCACGCCATGACGCACAGCAATCGCTGACAGGGTGTCTCCCGACTGAATACGGTACTCGTTACCCGAAGGGCGACGCTGATTATCACGCTGCCAGGCAAGCAGGCTGGCCGGCGGTGGGAAGCGCTCGAAATGCTCGCGCAAACCGCTGAAGATAGCCTGAGAAAGCCCTGATTGGTGTACTGGGTCGCGTAGCCGACGCTCTTCGTCAGGGTTAGAGATAAAGCCAACCTCGATCAACAGCGAGGGGATATCGGGAGACTTCAGTACCATAAACCCAGCCTGCTCGACCCGCGACTTATGCAGCCGGTTAATGCGGCCTAACTGCTCCAATACCTGACCACCGATCGAGAGCGAGTCATTCAGCGTGGCAGTCATGGTCAAATCCAACAACACGCCGCGCAGCACCTGGTCTTTATCACGCAAGGAGAGACTGCCATCGACACCGCCGATAAGGTCGGAGCGGTTCTCACTATCCGCCAGCCACTGGGCGGTTTCCGAGGTGGCGCCGCGCTGAGAAAGCGCATAGACCGAGCTCCCTTGGGGTCTTGGGCTGGTGAAAGCATCGGCGTGTATCGAAACAAAAAAGTCGGCTTTCTGCTCACGTGCCAGTGCGGTACGCTGACGCAACCCTATATAGTAGTCACCATCCCGCACCAGCACGGCTTTAAAGCCCTCAGTACCGTTCACTTCAGCGGCTAGGCGACGGGCAATTTCCAGCACTACGTCCTTTTCCCGTGTGCCTGAAGGGCCAATCGCCCCTGGGTCTTCACCACCATGACCGGCGTCGACGGCAATAATAATATCGCGCCTTGGGTGCGGCTTGGCTTCCTGCACTTCTGTCGGCGCTGCCTCGCTAGGCGGCGCCACGCTGTCCGACAGCTGGCCTTGAGCAGATGCCCGCTGGGCCTGAATTTCCTGGTCCCGAATCATCGCCTCAATGGGGTCAATCGGATTCTCGACGGCACTCTCACCAGGATATTCGAGATCAACGACCAGTCGGTGACCGTACTGGTCGTTAGGTGTCAGGGTAAAATGGCGTGGCTCAATTTCTCGATTGAGTTCAAGCACTACCCGCAGGCCCCCACCCTCCCGCACGCCGGTACGCACCGAGGTAATTGCACTGTCGTGCAAAGGCAGCGTACTGGGGTCGGTATCCATTTGGGTATCATCTAAATCAATCACCAACCGCGCCGGGTTCTCCAGCGAAAATACGTTGGCATTAGTCGCAGCGGAGAGATCAAACACCAGCCGGGCATGATCTGGCGCCGCCCAAAGCCGCATGCTCTCTACGCTGGACGCTTGTACATCAACCGCCGCCAGGGCAAAAAAACCGGCGGCTAATAAGCGATATACGCCTGCCGCTATGCCCTTCATTTCCATTGAATCACACCGTTCTCCAACTGGTCGGAACCTTCTTTACTGACTGCACTTACCTTACTTCGCAATAATTCAAGCATACGCTGACCGTTATCACTACCCGCAGCTAATGAGACTAAACGCCCTTGCGCCACTACTTCCAAGGTTAGGCGCAGGTCAGGCGCTGGCAACCACCCTTCACCGCGGCTGGGCCACTCAATAATGGTGACTGCATCGTCGGCCAGCACGTCTCGACCACCAATAAACTCAAGCTCTTCTGGATCCGCTAAGCGGTATAAATCCAGATGATAAACCCGCTGATCGTTCAACTCATAAGGCTCTACCAAGGTGTAAGTGGGGCTTTTAACCGCCCCTTGATGGCCGTAAGCCCGCAGGATGCCACGCGTTAACGTGGTTTTACCGGCACCTAGCTCACCCTCTAGATAGACGAGCCCGCGTCCTTGCAATACGTGCCCGAGAGTTTCGCCAAAAGCGACCTGGGCCTCTTCGTTGTCTAATTGCACCTGCATGTGGGCTGCCTTCACGGATTAATCAATTTTCGCGCATAGGATGCCAGATCGCTGGCCAGCAGGCCACGCTCGCCTTCTTCCGCTGCCGCGCGATCGGCCGCTAACGCATGCACCATGGCACCTAGCCAGACACTAAACTCTACCTCGCCCCGCTGAGCAACCAACGCCCCCAGCATGCCGCTGAGCACATCGCCCATGCCGCCGCTGGCCATACCGGGGTTCCCGTAAGGGCACACCACCAAACCGCTAGGCCCAGCAATTAAACTGCCCGCGCCTTTTAAAATCACCACACCACCCCGAGCGCGTTGCAGTGCCTGGGCAGCAGCGGGCCGGTCGGACTGGATATCGGCAACGGAACAGTTCAATAGTCGCGCGGCCTCACCGGGGTGTGGAGTCAAAATCCAGTTATCACGGCGAACCTCCGGCCACTGGCGCGCCAGGAGGTTAAGCCCGTCGGCATCTACCACCAGCGGCTTATCTGCCTGCAGCGCACTCTGCAGCACCGCCTGCCCCCAGGCAGCTTGGCCAAGCCCTGGCCCGACCACCACAACGTCAGCGTTACTGGGCAGTTCAGCGGCCTCAGCGCCACCGCGTACGCCATGAGCCATCACCTCCGGGCAACGCACCAAACTGGCGGCAATATGTTCTGGGGCAGTCGCCAAGCTTACTTTACCCGCCCCTAAGCGGGCAGCAGCCTGACAGGCCAGCAGCGCGGCACCTCCGAAACCAGGGGCGCCGCCCATGATCAGCACATGGCCCATGTCGCCTTTATGGCTGGTACGCAGGCGTGGTGCAAAAGCCTCTGCCAGCAGCGAATCATCCAGCCGCCAAGCCGTGGGGGGAATATCGAAATAGGCCTGGGCTTTGACACCCAGGGGTCGAAAGTCGATCTCGCCAGTATAGGCAGGGGCATCACCTGTATGTAATCCAACCTTATCGCCAATAAAGGTCACCGTGCAGGAGGCCTTCACAGCAATACCCGGTACCGCACCGGTGTCGGCAACCAATCCAGAGGGAATATCAATCGCCAGGACTGGCTGCTTTGCAGCGTTGATCGTTTCAATAGCACGCTTGAAGCGCCCCTCTACTTCACCGGTCAACCCGGTACCCAGCAATGCATCAACAATCACTTCGCCGGTGAGCTCAATCCCAGCGTGCCACTCCTCGCAGCCCACGCCCGCGGATGTTGCTAATTCTGCGGCACGGGCCGCGTCGCCGCTGAGCTCTTCAACGGACTTAAGGGTTATCCGCTGCACTTTGAGGCCCGACTGCATGGCTAGCGCTGCCAGCACGTGACCATCGCCACCGTTGTTGCCACTCCCACATAGCACGGTGATACTACGTGCTTGTGGCCAGCGGGAGCGGAAGCTGTGCCAGGCGCTTGAGGCGGCGCGCTGCATCAATGCAAAGCCATCGATACCCCCGGCGATCGTGCGCCGATCGAGTTCCTGAACCTGGGCGGCTTTATAGAGGGGGCGTAGCATGGAAGTATTCGGGACTGTCACGATCGCTCCTTTCACATGTTTTGATGGCTGCCAATGCGTTAGCATAGCGCGCTTAATGCCTTGCTGTTGATTGACTATGTCGAATTCCACTGCCTTTGCACGTTCTGATGGTGCAATGACTGACCAGAAACTTGCTCGCCTTGCCGACCTGATTAAAACCTGGGGGCGAGAGCTGGGTTTTCAGCAGGTGGGCATCACCGATACTGAACTGTCGGCTCATGCAGACCACCTCGACGCGTGGCTGGAAAAGGGCTACCACGGCGAAATGGGCTTTATGGCCAAGCATGGCACCAAGCGCACTCGCCCAGAGGAGCTGGAACCCGGCACTCAACGCATTATCAGCGTGCGCATGGATTACCTGCCCGCCGAGGTGGAGAGCACCAAGGTGCTCGGTCAGCCCAACCGCGCCTATGTATCGCGCTACGCCCTTGGCCGTGATTATCACAAGCTAATCCGCAAACGGTTAGCCCTATTAGCAAAAAAAATTGAGCAGGAAGTCGGCAGCTTCGGTTACCGCGCTTTTGTCGACTCAGCGCCGGTGATGGAACGCGCTCTGGCTCAAAAAGCGGGGCTTGGTTGGTTTGGCAAAAACGCCATGCTGCTCAACCCCAAGGCGGGTTCGCTGTTTTTTGTTGGCGAACTCTATACTGACCTTCCATTGCCCATTGACGCACCGTTTGAGCACGAACACTGCGGAAGCTGTAACGCGTGCAAGGTGGCCTGCCCCACCGGCGCCATTGTTGACGATAAAGTGGTCGACTCGCGCAAGTGCATTTCGTATCTCACTATTGAGTTGCACGGGGCGATTCCAGTCGAGTTTCGTCACACCATGGGCAACCGTATTTACGGCTGCGATGACTGCCAATTGGTATGCCCTTTTACGCGTTTTACCCATATTACCCAGGAAGATGACTTTGCGCCGCGCCATGACCTGGATCGCGCATCGCTTATTAGCCTGTTTGGCTGGGGCGAAGCGGAGTTTCTGGATAAAACCGCTGGCAGCCCCATTCGGCGCATTGGCTACCAGCGCTGGCTGCGCAATATCGCCATTGGCCTGGGCAACGCGCCCTGGAGCGAGGCCGTTGAAGCCGCGCTCTGGGCGCGCAGAGCCTACCCAAGCTCGCTGGTGCGTGAACACGTCGCCTGGGCGCTTGAGGAGCAGCGCCTCAAACGCGGTGAGCTAATTACTACTGACGGGGCTTAAGCGCTTACTCTTCTTCGTCGCTGCGCTGATCAACGCGTAAAAATGTATTGCGGTAGTGGGCCAGCTCGGCAATCGACTCTTTAATATCGTCCATGGCCAAGTGCACATTCTGTTTACTAAAGCCCGCCAGCGCACCGGGGTTCCAGCGTTTGGCCACTTCTTTTATGGTAGACACATCAAGATTGCGGTAGTGGAAAAAGTTGAGCAACGCAGGCATTTCACGCTCGAGAAAACGACGATCCTGATGGATGCTGTTGCCACACATGGGCGACGAACCTGCCACTGCGTACTGCTGCAAAAACGCCAGGGTTTGCTGCTCAGCTTCAGCGGTTTCCACTTGGCTTGCCTTCACGCGTGCGACTAAGCCTGATTCGCCGTGGGTTTTCTGGTTCCAGTCATCCATCTGCGCCAGCAGACTATCGGGCTGCTTCACCGCAATAACCGGCCCCTCGGCGACCACATTCAAATCCGCATCTGTAATGAGCGTGGCTACTTCAATGATGCGCTCTTTATTAGGATCGAGACCGGTCATCTCTAGATCAATCCACACCAGCAGATCATTCCGCGGCGCTGTTTTTCCTTCTGTTGAACCCGTCGTATCGTTGCTCATTACCGTTATCCTTTTGCCTAAATGGCTATTCAAATCATGCCATTGTGCCTTAAATTTACGCTTACAGTTAAACAAGGGCCTGTGGACGTTTCAGCGTGAATCACGACGAAACGTCCACAGGCCCTATAAATTCTCGCACTTTAACACGAGAGGAAACAGTTCCGCATCTGCCGCTGAAGCTATATCATCAGCAAACTATGCCGTTTTAATTATGGGTAAAGATTCACAAGCAGATCTCTGATTTAATTGGCATTTAAGTAGAAACAATGTTCACAAGATCGCCGTCACCCTTGGAAAGTTTATTAATATTGCGTGCCATCGTTAACTGGCGGCGCTTTACCGTACCGTGTGTCCATCCTGACATGTGCGGGGTCATAATCACGTTGTCTAATTCATGGAAAGGAAGAGAAGCGGGTAAAGGGTTCGACTCTGAGCCTGCTGGATAGACATACCAAGTATCTATGACCGCGCTAGCAATTCTCGACTCATTTAGGGCATCAAATAACGCTTTCTCATCAACCACGCGGCCACGACCAACATTGACAAAAACAGCGCTCCTTTTCATATCTTTAAACTCTTTTTGACCAATAAAACCTTCAGTATCTTTAGACAGCGGAAGCGTATTAACGACAATATCGACATCTTTCAACATAGAAGATAGATCATCAAAAGCATAATATTTTTTTATTTGGTTAGACGCTTCAACTATGCTCCTATTTGCTATTGAAACATCCATTCCAAAAGCATGAGCTCGACTTGCCAATTCTTTCCCAATATGTCCAAAACCGATGATACCTATGGATTCAGAAGATAGCTCAGTGCGTAGGCCTGATGCACCACCAGCCCAATACTCCCAGTCACGATGTCTTAATTTTTTATCAGCATCCGCTAGAGGAACATGTCTCAGCAGCAGAGCTGATATAATATACTCAACGATGGCTTGCTCATGGCCAAAACAATTACAGACCGTTGTTGTGCTTGGAAGCAGAGAGAGGTCTAAACCGTCATAACCAGCGCCTGGGACATGAAACAACTTTGTTTTTGTTAAAGTAGGTAGCGATGAATCATGTTTGACACCAACAATGACATCAGCACCGGCATAGCAAGCAATATCTTCTTCGGATTCGAGCGTATCTGGCAACAGTTTTATGGTGTGATCGTCCTCAAGAAGGGATTCAAAATTGCTAAAAAATGTTTGTGCATTTTTGCCATGAAAGACTATGTCCATGGAAGCTCCAGTATTGTTATTAAATTAAGGTTGTTTAAATTCCATTCTTATATCAAAGACACTAGGAGGTAATTCATCGCTTAAAACCGGCAACATATCTTTCACAAAGTCAATAAGCTTATCAGATGCCAGTGCGGCTTGTTCTGGCTTACCGGAAAGTATGGCATCCAGGACAGCGATATGACCTTCCACGGTACTATCAAGACTTTCCCCACCGGCAGTATAGGAATGATAAACCCAGCCAATTCTTCGAAAAATAGTATGCAGAGGTCTAAGCGTATACTGTAGAAAAGGCTCACCGCACGCGGAAAGCACCATTTGGTCTATTTTGCTATCATAAGCATTGAATTCAGAGATAGTTAAAGACTCACTTGTTTTTAACAAGTTAGCTATGTGGCGAAACTGACTTCTTTGCGCGTCGCTTGCCCTTTGGCTAGCCAGCGATATAACAAACCTTTCAAGGTCTCGACGTAAGTCAAGCAGTAATGAAGCACGAGACAAGTCTATTGGTGAAATCTGGACACCTTGTCGCGGATGAATAATCATTAACGTATCAGCAGCCAAACGAGTTGTCGCCTGATACACCGGCATTCGATTAAAGCCTGTCATCGTTTGTAAGTCTTGAATCCTAAGATGGCTGCCTGGCTTTAGCTCGCAGGTGACAATGAGTTCTTCAAGCTTATCATAGGCGAGATCAAGCAGGTTCTGACCCGCATTACTAGTTTTATTGCTCATATCTATTCAGCCATTGTTATCGGACAAAACTTGCCTATTTTTCCATGCATAAGCTCGCCAAATAAAATATTATACTTGGTAAATAAATAAAAATACTCATCGCACCCTTCATAGCAAACATAAATTTAACATTCAATCAACCTCTATCAAAAAAAAGCACAACAAATTACCATGTAAAAAACTCATTTTCCGTCAAAATCAAGCTGAACTTTCATGGATTTTTCACGCAGAGAAGCTAGATCGAAAGCAGACTTTGCCTCTCCAAAAGGTATAACTGAAGATACGAAAGGTTTTAAATCAACCACCTTTCTATCAATAAGATCAGCTGCCTGGGAAAATTCCTCGTCAAAGCGGAAACTCCCCATCATCTTAACCTCTTTAGCAACCGCTAAATTTAAGGGAAATGGAATCTCACCACCTAAACCGACCAAGATAATAATACCGCCGGGCTTAATAATCTCTAATGCCGACGCAAGTGCTTTGGGACTACCCGAGCATTCAAAGATAACATCTTGGCTACCCTTCCCGTGAGCAAGGGAGGTCAACGCATCTGGTTGGCTATTGAGATTAACACTACGATGCGCACCTAATTGAGCCGCAATCGCTAAAGGAGCATCAGAAAGATCTGTCGCGGTAATATATTGAGCCCCAGCACGAGCAGCAGAAAGTACCGTTAAGCAGCCAATCGGCCCGCATCCCGAGACTAATACGCGACTCCCAACCAAAGAGCCTGCTTGACGTACAGCATGGAGACAAACGGCTAAAGGCTCTGCGCAGGCAGCATATGTCAGGTCAGTATCGGGTTGTAGCGGGTAGAGTTGTTGGGCTGGAATCGTGATATTTTGGCGAAACAACCCCTGTTGATGAGGAAAACGCATGGCACTTCCAAAAAAACGCATGTCTTCGCATTGGTTTCGTTGGCCATTTTGACAGTACTGGCATTTGCCACAAGGCATAGAAGGATTCACAGCCACCTTATCGCCCACTTTCAAATGTGAAACACCTATGCCAAGTTCCGCGACAACACCAGCTACTTCATGTCCTAGAACCATAGGCTCTTGCAACCTTACCGCACCAAAACCGCCGTTATGGAAGTAATGAAGGTCAGAGCCGCAAATACCACCTTTACTAATCGTTATTTTTGCTTCACCTGAACCAGGCGGATGCGCTTCTTGATGCTCTTCGACGCGCAAGTCACCGGGGGAGTGTATGACTATTGTTTGCATAAAGGCCCCCTATAGCACTGATATCATGCCGCCATCAGCATAAATTATTTGTCCATTAACATAGGCTGAAGCAGCGGAGCTAAGGTAAATGGCTGTTCCTGCGAGTTCCTCAGGCTTTCCCCAACGACGGGCAGGTGTTCGGCTTTTTACCCATGCATCAAAATCTGGGTTTGAGGTTAGGGCTTCATTCATATCAGTCAACATATAACCAGGCCCAATGGCGTTAGCCTGGATACCATGCTCTCCCCACTCAGCTGCCATCGCCTTAGTCAGCATTTTAACCCCACCCTTGGCTACCGTGTAGGGAGCAACCGTTGCCCGGGCTAGCTCACTGGTTAAGGATCCGATATTAATTATCTTTCCGTAACCACGCTCAATCATTCTTTTTGCCGCTTCTCTGCCGACAACAAAAGCTGAGGTTAAATTAGCATCTATTACACGGTGCCAATCGGATGTTTCAAGCTCAACCATCGGCTTTCTAAATTGTATTCCGGCATTATTTATCAAAATGTCAATATTGATACCAGCTTTATCGAATTGGTCGAAGGCTGATTTAACCTCGCTCTCATTGGTGACATCAAAAGCTGCTATTTCGACATGATAGCCACTCTGAGTCATCTCTCTTTTAGCTGCCTCTAGCCTCTCTAGGCTCGTGCCATTAAGAATGATCGAAGCTCCAGCACTTGCAAGCCCCTCGGCAAAAGCGCGACCCAAGCCCCGTGAAGAGCCGGTAATGAGAGCGGTTTTACCCGTTAAGTCAAAAAGATTCGTTGCCATGGGTGGCTCCTTTAAAGTGAAGTTTTTCTCACGCTCAAATCGGAGCGTTTAAAGAAAGTGGGCAGAAGCTCAACGCCAAGCCCTGGCCCCTCCATGGGGTATACAAAGCCATTCTCGATTTTGGGTACAACCGTTACCAGCTCGGTGTACCAGCCTCGATAAAAAGCTCTTACACTCTCCTGAATGAGCGTGTTTGGCTGACTAAACGACATATGAATGGCGGCCACAAACCCGACCGGGCCAATACAGTCATGAGGAGCAAAAGGGCGATGCCAGGTTTCGGCAAGGGAGGCTATTTTGCGCCCTTCTGTTAACCCCCCAGTCCAGCAGAGATCGACCATGACCACATGGGTTGCGTCACGATCCAGCATGTCTTTATAGGGCCAACGAGAGCCAAGCGTTTCACTGGCACACGTCCAAACAGAGGTAGAAGCAGCAAACTCAGCAAGTGCTTGCGGTGAGTTCATTCGAATTGGGTCTTCATACCAAGTAGGATTAAATTGCTCCAATTCCTTAGCAATATTTTTTGCAGTAGGTAAATTCCACTGAGAATGGAACTCAACCATAATGTCCATATCATCGCCAACGGCCTTACGTATTTCTTCGAAGGGCTTTATGGCTTTTTTCATTTGCGGTGAGGTGATGTACTGGCCACGCGTTTCAGCAGCAATAGGGTCAAATGGCCAGATTTTCATTGCCGTAATACCCGACTCCAGGAGATTTTCAGCCAACTGCGCTGGGCGGTTCATAAAGCCGTCCAGATCCTCATAAGGCCCCTCTGAGGCACCTATATTCCAATTTGAAACCGGCTTGATATTGTTGGTTCGAACGTAACGATAACCTGCGCAAGTGTTATATATACGAATTTTCTCCCAACAAAGCCCCCCTAACATTTGGTGGACTGGCTGGTTACATACTTTACCAAAGATATCCCAGAGAGCTATGTCGATAGCAGAGGCTGCGCGGTATTCAGCGCCTGTTGAAGACTGCGCCATGGGGAGTGATACCATCTCTTTGTGCAAAGCCTCAATATGAAGAGGATCTTTGCCCAACAACCGCTCGGAAAGTGTTTCGTGTATATGGGCCTCTACAGCCCCAGCACCATAAAATGTTTCACCTAAACCGACGATACCAGCATCCGTTTCAACGTGCACCCAAAGCACATTGGAAAATTCTTTTAGTCGATATGTTTTTATCGCTGTTATTTTCATTTTTAATCCTTTTTAGCTGAGTGCGGCAGGCAACCAAAGTGCTATACCAGGAAAAGCCAACATAAATACCAGTATTGCTATTTGTATAAGCATAAATGGCCAAAGCGAAGCGTATATTGTTTGAAGGCTGATCTCAGGTGGGGCAACACTTTTTAAATAAAATGCAGCCGGCCCAAATGGAGGTGACAAAAATGCAACTTGCATCGTTAGTGAAAAGAGCACACCAAACCATACTGGGTCATAACCTAAATGAGTTACAATTGGTACAAAAATAGGAATTGTAAGAAGCAGTATTCCAATCCAATCCATAAACAGTCCAAGCACAAAAAACACTAGCATCATAACCAAGATTGTTGCAAAAGGAGAAATACCTAGCCCAGCAATAAAGCTAGTAACATACTGTTGCCCCCCTGAGAGATTGTATATTCCAATTAATACCGCTGCGCCAAAAGTTACCCATAAAATGATACCGCATGACAGGAGCGTCCTTTTAAGCGCTTGCCACACTAACTCTTTGCAAAGCTCTTTGCGTGCATATATCACCATAAGGGTGGCGCCCACAGCTACCCCAGCTGCTTCTGTAATTGATGTTACTCCTCCATAGATGCACCCAAACACGATAAAAATTAGCAACAGAAACGGAAGGAAACCATGAATGATGTCCTTCCAACCAATGGCTTCGACTTCTACTTTATCGGGCATTGGGGCTAGGTTTGGATTTAACGTACAACGAATATAGATATAAGCATAATAGGCAAGCGCTAATACAAAGCCTGGAACAAATGAAGCGAGAAACAATTTATGCACTGAGACTTCGGCGGTGAGCCCATAAACAATTAGCACAATTGACGGAGGGATCATTGTCCCCAAGGAACCGCCAGCACAGATCACTCCAATTGCCAGTTTTTTATCATAGTTAAGCCTCAACATTTGAGGTAGTGCCACTAGACCGAGCAGAACAATCTCACCACCTATGATACCGCTTATGGCAGCCATAAAGATGGATATAACAAGCGTAACGGTCATTACGCCACCTTTTCGGTGTCCAAATAGTTTATTGAGACTATTGTAAAGGTCGTGGGCTATTCTCGATCTTTCTAACAGCGTTGCCATAAATATAAACAACGGAATAGAGAGTAACGCATACTCAGTAGCCAGCCCATATATAGTTTTGTGGGCAATGGCGATGACGGGAGTACCATAATTAAAGTAAGCGGTTGTGATCGCAAGAGAGCCCGCAGCAAAGGCCAGCGGCACACCTATGGCCATCAGAAATAGAACGCCAAGAACAAGTACTAGGGTAATTAACTCAATCGACACGTCCCTTCTCCTCAGCCAGTGAGCGAGTGTCGATCCCCCGCATATTGTTGACGAAATTGATAATCGCGTAGATCGCTATTATCAGTGCTGCGCATACTATGGCAGGCTTGACTGTCGCAGGTATGGGAGGGTTCCAAGCGGTACCAAAGCGCTCCCACGTTGACAATGCTTTCCATGAACTGGGCCAACCGAACCAGGATACCGCCAAGCAGTAAGTAAGCACGCAAACAAGCTGGATACAGTCGAATACTCGCTTTAACCAAGATGGCGAAGCGTCATATAAGACGGTAATACGAAGGTGCTGGTCGAGCTGCATTGCATAGACTCCTGCCGCCGCATAAAGAATCGCAGATAACCAAAGTGCCAACTCATTGGCCCAAAGGGTGGGAGCTTTAAATATATACCTGGCTAACACTTCATAAAAAGTGACGGCCACAATCACGAGTAGTAGCAAAGAAAAAAGTGCCGTTATTGTTTTTGCAATCGATGACTTATGCTTAGCAGGTGGCATAGAGTCTCTCCTTGAGTAAGCCGAGACCTAATGGCCTCGGTTTATTGGCATTTTCATCTATTCAAGGATGCCTATTTTCGTCATATAGGCGATATGTGAATCGTACGCGGCTTTTGCTTCAGGACTACGTGTCGACCAATCTTCCCACACTGCTTGAGCTGCTTCTCTGAATGCCTGACGGTCTTCCTCGCTCCAATCGTGTAGAGTTACGCCTTCTTGCCTAAGTTCTACTGCTGCTTGACGATCAAGCATCGTGGAGTCTTGAACTATCTCCAATGCAATGGTATCCAGAGCAGAACGAAGTATTTGTTGCTCTGCTTCACTAAGACTATTCCACTTTTCAAGATTCATCGCCACGTGCTCAATGGGCATTGAATGAAAACCCGGATAAGTAGCGTGCTCTGCTATATCGTAGAGACCTAAACCTTTATTCACTGCCAAGGTGGATGCATCCGCGCCGGAAACGGTTCCTGTGGACATCGCCGTAAACACTTCACCAAAAGGCATTACAACTGGGCCAGCTCCCAAACTTGCAAATATTTCAGACTCCATACCAGGAGGAGAGCGGAACTTCCAACCATCTATATCTTCTATCCCCGCCAACTCAGTAGTCGAGCTGAGAGCTTCAGGAGTCGCGACAAACACTCCAACCAAGTGCATATCAAATTTGTGGTATAGTTCGTTAGCTAGCTCTAACCCGCCTCCATCTTTATACCAACCGATTAACTCGAGAGGTGTGTTGTACCCTCCCATGATATCGCCATAAAATTGAAAGGCTGGATTTTTACCCGTTATATATCCTGCCCCCGTTGCATCACCATCAATAATACCCATACTTGCTGACTCAAATGCCTCAGACGCTTTCACTACTGCTGAGTCAGTATGCATTTTTATATCTAAACTACCGCCTGACATTTCGTTTGCCAAATCGGCAAATCGATTAAGTGCCTCTCCTTGTAATGATGAGGAACTATGATGTGTTTGGAAGTTAAGCGTTGTTACATCTTGCGCGTAACTGTTGGTTAAAGGCGAGAGTAAAGCAATGCCAAGCGCTGCTACGATAGATCTTTTTATAGTTTTCATAAGCTGCTCCATGTTTGCGATGCATGCCGTGATATATCACAAAATATTAATAGCAGCCCTCAGATTGCTGTGTCAAATAGCCCTTGGTGAAGATTTTTTAAAGACTCATAAAAAGACTAGTTAGATCTATGCTTATACAACCCTATAATGCAGCCTGGCTCAGATCATAAAATGTATAAGAATACATTTTATGTTATATAAAACATTTCCTTACGAGAGCCACAGCGATTTCAGATGCATACGACATAAGGTCATCTGATTTGACGCCCACAGTAAATGCGTAGTGAGCAGCTACAATGCCTTATACTAATTGATGAGTGCTCTTGAGACATTTCACCAGACAGAGCGAGCGCACAACCTTCGCGAATCTCACCTTGAGCACGGTTGCGATACCTTGTAATGCTTAGCCTTTTTAGGTGTTGATGAGAGCACTGCAATGAGTAGCAGACTTGAATGCAACCTGAATAGTGAAAAACAAAATAATACTTAAATAACACTGACAATAGACCCGTCAAGCAGCTACAAAGGAGAGCTTGGCTACTTGATGGCATCTTTGATAAGTACAATCACACCTTTGATAGGTACAATGACATCTATTGTAGCGATCATCAGGTGGTCATGAGCAAACGTAAATTAAGTCGCCAGCAGCAGTGGCGAGTCGAGAAAGTCCAGGCGGAACGTGCCCAGCGCGCCGAAAAGCGCGATGTGCAAGACGCTGAAAAACTCTCCGCCGGTGAATACGGTGCCGAACAGCCGGGCCGTGTCGTTGCTCACTTTGGACGCACCCTGGAGGTGCGCAATAGCGATAATGAACCGGTGCGCTGTCACTTACGCGCCAACTTGGACGGCCTAGTCACCGGCGACAGAGTGATATGGCGCGCAGGACAAGAAGGCTCCGGCGTGGTGGTGGCTCGTGAAGAGCGCGATAGCGTGCTTAAGCGCCCAGACGCTCGCGGCCTGCTCAAACCGGTGGCCGCCAATATTGACCAGCTGTTGATCGTGTTTGCGGTAGAACCCGCACCTCACGCCAACCTTATCGATCGCTATCTGGTCGCCGCCGAGGCCACCGGTATAGCGCCAGTGCTGGTGCTCAACAAAACCGACCTGCTGCCAGAAGATGGCGGCGAGTTAGGCAAATTATTAGAACGCTATCGCAATTTGGGCTATCCCGTCGTGCGCACCACCACCGCTACCGAAACCGGGCTGGATGATCTGCGCAGCCAGCTTGAAGGCCGCACCTCGGTATTCGTCGGTCAAAGCGGCGTGGGCAAGTCTTCGCTAATCGACCTGCTGCTACCCGATGAAACCCTGCGCATTGGCGCGCTCTCGGAAGACTCGCGTAAAGGTACTCACACCACCACCACGGCACGCCTCTACACCATGAGTCGCGCTGAAGTGGCCGACGGCGATCTCATCGACTCACCGGGTATTCGCGAGTTTGGCCTGGTGCACCTCAACGAGCAGGAAGTCACCGACGGCTTTATTGAGTTTCACGACTATATTGGTCACTGCCGCTTCCGTGACTGCCGCCACCGCAATGAGCCAGGCTGTGCTTTACTCGCAGCGGTCGAGGCAGGCAAGATTCATCCAGCACGCTTTACCAGCTACCGGCGCATACTTGATAGCTTGGATAGCTAGGATTTAGAGGAGTTACTCATGAGCACCGAAAGCCAATCGTCGGAATCCAACCTGCTGCCGCTAATCGTTGAGCCTGAACAGCTGCAGGAACATTTGGATGACCCACAGCTGCTGATTATCGATGTACCGGTCAACGGCGATAGCTATCGCCAAGGCCATGTGCCTGGGGCTATCTTCCTCGATTTTCGCTACTTGATGCGCGGTGAAGGGCCTGTGCCCAGCGACGTTCCCAGCGTCGAGGCGCTATCAAGGCTGTTCAGTGCCCTGGGCTTAACCCGCGATACTCACGTGGTCGCTTACGACGACGAAGGCGGCGGTTGGGCGGCACGGTTACTGTGGACGCTAGACCTGATCGGCCACACTCGCTACTCCTATTTGAACGGCGGCATTCACGCCTGGCGCGATGCGGGCCTGGAGGAGAGCACAGAACCGACCGCCCCAACCCCCAGCGAATACCACGCTGAGTTTCTCAACCCCCAAGCCCTGATTACCTGCGACGAAATCAAAGAAAAGCTCGATGATAGGCAGTTTGCGGTATGGGATGCGCGCTCCAAAGATGAGTACGATGGCTTACGCGGTAACAACAAGCACCTGGGCCATATTCCGGGGGCGGTCAATATGGATTGGCTCCATGCCATGGATCGCAACCGCGCGCTACGTATACGCGATTACGCCGAGCTGATCACCGAGCTAGGCGCCCTGGGCCTCACGCCCGACATGGAAATTGCCACCCACTGCCAAAGCCACCACCGCAGCAGCTTCACCTGGCTGGTCGGCAAGGCACTGGGCTTTAATATGCGCGGCTACGCGGGTTCCTGGGGTGAATGGGGCAACCGCGACGATACGCCGATTGAGAAGTAATTCTCGACAGCTTGCGCCCTGGCGCCAGGAATACGTATAAGCAGACCGTCTTTTTCAGGGCCGGAAAGAGCTCCATGCAATTCCGGCATTCCCGCCATCCATGGCGGTCAGATGAAAAAGCCGAGCGCCCAGGGATGGGTTTACAGCGTGTCTGCGTTACGTATTGCTGGGTTAGCCAGGGCTGATATTTCAGCTCATTTAGGCTTTAAGCCACTGCTACGAAGATATTATTGTGACCCTTTCCCAAAAAGCCTTTTCGCTAATCCAATATCCGCTGCCTCACCACGCGATCTCGCGCCTAACCGGCCAGTTCGCCCAGTGTGACAATCCCTGGGTGAAAAACACCTTGATTGAAACGTTTATCAAACGCTTCAACGTTGATATGAGCCAGGCGCTAGAGCCAGACCCCACCGCCTACGCTACGTTCAACGACTTTTTCACCCGTGCGCTCAAAGCGGATGCCCGCCCACTGGGCGATGGCATCCTCAGCCCCGCCGACGGCACGCTCTCCCAATACGGACGCCTACAGGCCGGACAACTGGTGCAGGCAAAAGGCCACACCTACTCCGCGCAAACCCTGCTCGGCGGCGATACGGCACTGGCAGAAGAGTTCTTAGGCGGCAGCTTTGCCACCGTTTACCTCTCCCCTCGGGACTACCACCGGGTGCACATGCCGGTGACGGGTACGCTTAGGGAAATGATCTACGTGCCGGGGCGACTATTCTCGGTCAACCAAGCCACTGCCAACTGCGTGCCAGGCCTCTTCGCCCGCAACGAGCGCTTAGTATGTATCTTTGATACCGAGCACGGCCCCATGGCGATGGTACTGGTTGGTGCGATGATCGTCGCTGCCATCGAAACCGTCTGGTCAGGGCAGGTGACGCCGCTTGCGGGCTGCCCTCAGCGCACACAATTTAGCCAACCTATCACACTTGAAAAAGGCGCTGAGATGGGCCGCTTCAAGCTCGGCTCAACGGTGGTGATGTGTTTCGCCAAGCCGCCCAATTTCGCAAACAATCCGCTGGGCAGCATGGTGCAGATGGGGCAAACGCTGGGAGCTTATTGATGACCTTTCCCCCTGAACGACCTAGGTCGAAGCACTAGCCGCACCTGAGAGGAAGAGCTCGACACAGCGTCGAGCTCGAGCGTTGCACCGCGTCTCGTCAAGACGCACATGGCGACCAAGCAGAGCGTCAATGTGCCATTCACCAAGCAACATTCCCATAAACATACCGGCCGCTTCACGCGGATCGTCGAGGTCAAGACGGCCGCTATCCACCTGCTCGCTTAAGTAAGCAGCTAGCGCCTGACGGGTCTGGTCGGGGCCGCGAGTGAGAAACAGCTCACCAAGCTCCGGAGCCCGTTCGGCCTCAAAGGCTAAGCCGCGAACTAAACGGATCACGCCCGGCTCGAACACCAACGTCAGCATTCGGCGGCCTAGCTCGTACAGCACCTGCTCTAGGGCTTGGTGATCCCGTCGCCCCTCCTCCAGCACTGCCCAAGCGGTGGAGATATGACGCTCCATCGCCGCTGTGAATAATCCCTCCTTGTTACCGAACTGCTTATACAGCGTCGCCAAAGATCCGCCGGCGCGGGCAACCACTTCGTTAACGCTGGCACCGGCATAGCCCTGTTCAAGAAAAACATCCCGGGCAGCGTCCAGCAGACGTTCACGGCGCGCCACGCCGCGCGACGTTACGCCATCAGTTATGTTGGGATCTGGCGTGGTTGAGCGTGGCATTGACACTCCTATAGAGGTATATAAAGAAGGATTAATTATAAAGACGCGGCGCACAGAAGTAATATTTTTTGCCCTGGAAATGTAATGTAGCATTCATTACACTATTTGTCTTTTTCCCAAGGGAGGTGTCTTTGCCTCACAGGGAGCCCCTAGCAGGAGCGCTATTGCCTTAAGGAGTGGTCATGACATCGAATACTAAGCCGGGCGAGCCCCCGGATGAGCGCCAAAGCAGCCATACCGTCGCGGGTCAAGATGCCCACTCCAGCGGCAAAACTAGCCGCAAGTTACTCGCTATGGTGGCGGGGATTATCGTCCTGGCGGCGCTAATTTGGTGGGGCATGGGCTGGTGGCAAACCGGGCGCTTCATGGAAGAGACCGACAATGCCTATGTGCGCACCGACAGCGTCGCGGTACGCGCCGAGCTATCAGCGCGGGTCGTCGAGGTGGCGGTAGATGATAACCAAACGGTCAAGCAAGGCGATCTGCTGATACGTCTAGACGCCGAGAGCTACCGCGACCAGGTGACCCAGGCCGAGGCCCAGCAGGCAGTGGCCGCAGCCTCAATCGCCCAATCACACCGCCAGGTAGATTTGCAGCAGGCAGCTATCGATCAGGCCACGGCTCAGCAGCAGGCGGCCCAGGCTAATCTTGACCAGGCGCGCCAGCATCTGGAGCGCTCCTCATCGCTTGCCGCCAACAACTATGGCTCCCGTCAGCAGCGCGAAGATGACCAGGCCGCACTGAGTGTCGCCCAGGCAAAGCTTGCCGAAAGCCAAGCCGCGGTTGTCTCGGCCAGGCGGCAGCTAGCCGTGGCCGAGAGCGACGTGACCCGTGCTGAAGCCAATCTGGACGCCGCTAGCGCCGATCTTGACTATGCTCGCCACCAGTTGGATAAGACCCGCATCGTCGCCCCCCGGGACGGCGTGATTGGCAATCTACGCGTTGAGGTCGGCACCTTAGCGCAGCCGTCGCTGACGCTTTTGCAGCTGGTACCCATCGAGTCGGCCTACGTGGCAGCCAACTTTAAGGAGACCCAGCTCGAACGGATTCGCGTCGGCCAGCCAGTCGCGGTGCATTTGGATGCCTACCCGGATATTACCTACGAAGGCATCGTCGACAGCCTGTCGCCAGCCACCGGCACCGAGTTCAGCCTGCTGCCCCAGGACAATGCCACCGGCAATTTCAACAAAATCGTCCAGCGGGTGCCGGTCAAGATCCGCGTCACCGGCCCCACCGAGGCGCTGAGCCAACTGCGCGCCGGGCTATCGGCCGTGCCCGAGATCGATACTCGTCATCTTGAACCACAAAATGACTCCCGCCCTGCCCAGCAGTTGGCAGCGGAGCGGCCCAAGTCATGAGCGAGACGGTCGCCGGCTCGGTGACGGGCGTTAACGACATGCCACCCTGGCCACAGCGCATTGGCTTCATTGCTGCGGTGTTTGGCATGTTCATGGCAATTCTGGATATTCAGATCGTCGCCAGCTCGCTCAACGAAATCCAGGCGGGGCTCTCAGCCAGCGAGGATCAAATCTCCTGGGTGCAGACCGCTTACCTGATCGCCGAGATTGTGATGATCCCGCTGTCGGGCATGCTGATGCGCATTCTCTCCACTCGAGTAGCCTTCACCCTGTCGTGCGTCGGCTTCACCCTGGCGAGCCTGGGCTGCGCGCTGGCCACCTCGATCGAGCAACTGATCGTGCTGCGCGCTATTCAGGGCTTTATGGGCGGAGCGATGATACCCATTACCCAGGCAGTTAGCTTTTCGATCTTTCCCCGCCGGGTGATGGGCAGCGTGCAGGCGGTGATCGGCATGGTTGTCACCATGGCACCCTCTGTGGGTCCCACCGTGGGCGGCTACATCACCGAGACGCTCAGCTGGCACTGGCTGTTCCTGGCCAACGTGATCCCCGGCGTTCTGGTCTGCTGGGCCGCCTGGACATTTCTCGATATCGATAAGCCCAACCACGCGGTCGCGCGCCACCTGGACTTGATCGGCCTGGTATTGATCGCGGTATTTTTGGGCTCGCTAGAGTTTGTGCTTGAAGAAGGGCCCGGCGATGACTGGTTTGCCAGCCAGCGGATCTTGCTGTTCAGCCTGACCTGTCTGGTGGCGGGAGCCTGGTTCTTCATCCGCACCCTGCGCAGCGACCACCCAATCGTCGATCTGCGCGCCTTTACCAACCGCAACTTTGCCATCGGCGCCGTAATGGGCTTTATCATCGGCATCGCGCTCTACGGGCTGGTCTACATCATGCCGCTGTTTTTTGGCTATGTGCGCGGCTATTCGAGCCTGCAAATTGGCCAGGTGATGTTCGTCACCGGGCTGACGATGTTTCTTTGCGCGCCTATTGTCGGTCAGCTGTCCAACCGCCTCGATCTGCGCATTATGCTGTTTATGGGCCTACTGCTGGTCGGCGTGGGCACCATAATGAACGCCAATCTTACCGTGGAGTCGGGCTTTTGGCAGTTCTGCGTGCCGCAGATCGTGCGCGGCATGGGGCTGATCTTGTGTATCATTCCAGCCTCGCGTATTGCCCTGGGCACCCTGCCGCCGAGCGAGGTAGGCAACGCCAGCGGGCTTTTTAACGTGATGCGCAACCTGGGGGGTGCCATGGGACTGGCGCTGATCGATACGGTGCGCGACATCCGCGAGGACTTTCACTGGAATCAGCTCATTCCTGCTATCGATACTAGCCGCGAGGTCGTGGTAGCGGAGATCGCCAAATACCAAGCGATGCTCGCCGGCTCGGTGCCCGATACCTATCACACCGCCGTCGCCATGCTGGCGCAACGAGTCTCTCAGCAGGCACAAGTGCTGGCCTTTAACGACATCTTTACTTGGATGGGACTGATCTACATTGCCAGCGTACCGCTGGTATTCCTACTGCGGAGGATTTCGGCTTGACGGCTTGCAGCCTGTTAGCAACTAGCCGCTAACAGCTGGGCGTTGAGAATGTAAGCACGTCTTCCAGGCGTGCTTTGCCGAGTGCCAACTGAATCAAGCGATCTATCCCCAGCGCCACACCGGCGCCTTCGGGCATTCCGTGCTCAAGTGCGGCCAGCAGCCGCTCATCCACATCCACTTCCGGTAAGCCCAAACGGCGGCGCTCAGCGTTATCTTCAGCAAAGCGCGTGCGCTGCTCAGCCGCATCGGTCAGCTCATCGTAGCCGTTAGCCAACTCAATACCGTTAAGATAGACCTCAAAGCGGGAAGCCACCCACTCACCATCTGCATCTTGATGGCGTCGCGCCAAGGCTGCTTGGCTAGCCGGATAATCAACTACCACGCTTAGCTCCTGCTGGCCTAACTGCGGCTCGATCACCACGCTCATTAACAGGTCAAGACAGGTCTCGCGGCCTTCATCAGCTAAGGATTGGGCAGACATTTGTGCCCGCTCGGCAGCTATCGCCCTCAGCCTATCCAGAGACGTCGTGAACGGATCAACCTCTACGTAAGTATGAAACAACTCCCGGTAGCGGTAATGCACAGGTGGGCCGGGGAAACTGGGCAACAGTGACATAATGAGCGTCGCAGTCTCATCAATCAGTTGATCCAGCGTAAATTGGGGCCGATACCACTCCAGCATAGTGAACTCAATATTATGGCGGGCGCCGATTTCGCCATCGCGAAAACTTCGCGCAAGCTGAAAGATCGGCCCACTGCCCGCTGCGAGCAAGCGCTTCATATGGAATTCAGGGGAGGTTTGTAGCCATAGACGGCGCTGCCCTTTGTCCGTGCGCGCCAGAGTGTGCAGCGACACCAAATGGATATCCGTGCTTCCCCCCTGCCCCAGCACGGGCGTTTCCACTTCCAGCACGTCACGCTGGGCAAAAAAAGCGCGCACTTTGGCCATTAACCGCGCCCGTTCGCGCAGCGTTTCAAAGGACGCTGAGGGTTGCCAATCAATGGCCATAACGACTCCTTGAAAAAATCACCTTAAATAATAATGGCCACGCACAAAGCGTGGCCATTAAGACATACAAGCGCCCTGGAAAGCGATCAAGCGCGTGAGACGTAGTCCCCACTGCGCGTATCAATTTTCAGCACTTCACCCTGGTTGATAAACAGCGGTACACGCACCACAGCACCAGAAGACAACGTCGCAGGCTTAGAACCACCCTGTGCCGTATCGCCTTTCAAACCGGGATCTGTTTCCACGACTTCCAACTCGATAAAGTTAGGCGGCGTCACGGAAATAGCCTTATCATCCCAAAGCGTAATGATATAGGGTACCTGCTCTTTCAGCCACTTGATGGTATCGCCTAGCGCTTTTTTCTCTACCGCATACTGCTCAAACGAGCCATCGGTCTTCATGAAGTGCCACATATCACCATCGGTGTAGAGATACTCCATTTCTAAATCCATGACATCGGCACCTTCCAGCGAGTCACCGGATTTGAAAGTCTTCTCACCTACGCGGCCAGTCATCAAATTCCGCAGTTTAACTCGGTTAAACGCCTGCCCCTTACCGGGCTTGACCAGCTCGTTCTCAACGATCGCACAAGGATCGCCGTCGAGCATTACTTTCAGACCGGCCTTGAATTCGTTGGTAGAATAGTTCGCCATAATGTCTCTCAATCATCCATTTCAGTTATTTGTATCAACAGGTGGTGCGCGAAGCCATACTTTGCCGCTGTCAGCAGGTTTATATACCAGTAGCTATATGCCAGCAGCGTTGCAAATGGCGTCGTTAAATAAGTGCGCGCATGATAACCCGAAGGAGGGCTTTTTTGCAGGAGAACATCATTATTGCCGCGTCTGAAACGCAAAGCCATCGCGACTCACTAGCTCATTCCACTTGGCAGCAGCAGCTTTCTCATGCCATTCGCGATCCGCAAACACTTTGCGAACGGCTGGGCCTAAGCCACGACTGGTTGGCGGGCGCCAAGGCTGGACATGCACTGTTTGACGTATGTGTGCCTGAAGCGTACCTCAACAGAATAGCCTATGCCGACATAAACGACCCGTTGCTGCGCCAGATACTGCCGCTTGGCGAGGAAGCACTAACGCCACATGGCTACGTCGTCGATCCGCTTGAAGAAGCCGAACATCGGCCCATCAAAGGGCTGATCCATAAGTATGCTGGCCGGGTGCTGCTTATCGCCAGCCCCAACTGTGCCATCAACTGCCGCTACTGCTTTCGCCGCCATTTCCCCTACAGCGATAACTCCCCCTCCAGGGCGCAGTGGCAGGAAGCGCTGGATTACCTGCGCGCTGACACCACTATTCACGAAGCGATTCTGTCTGGTGGGGATCCGCTGGCCGCCAGCGATCGCCAGTTGGCATGGCTGGTGGAACAGCTAGAAAGCATCCCGCACCTAAAACGGCTGCGCATTCATACCCGCCTGCCGGTGGTGATTCCCAATCGGGTCGATGACGCCCTGCTTGGCTGGCTCTCCGCTACACGCCTGCAAAAGGTGGTGGTGTTGCATATTAACCACGCCAATGAAATCGACCAAGCGGTGGTAGACGCCTGCGCGCGCCTTAAGCAGGCGGGTGCAACACTACTCAACCAGAGTGTACTGCTGCGCAATGTGAACGATAGTGTCACGGCCCTTACCGCACTTTCTGAACGGCTATTCGAAGCAGGTATTCTGCCCTATTACCTGCATGTACTGGATCCTGTGCAAGGCGCTGCGCATTTTGATGTGCCGGACAGCGAAGCACGCGAGCTGGTTGCTCATCTTCGCGATCATTTACCCGGCTTCTTAATGCCACGCCTAGTGCGAGAAATTCCTGGAAGGGGAAGTAAAACGCCGTTGTGACGCATGTTGAAGAAACAGCCGGCACTGAGACGCTTGAATGGCTCAGTGCTGAAGCCTTAAGCCACAAGTTAGTTATACCCTCCGGATAGGCCCAGCATACTGAGCCACCAGCTCATCCGCAGTAAGCAGCAAAAATCCCTCAGCTTCTGCCTGGGCCACCAAAATTCGATCAAAAGGGTCTTTGTGGATGACTGGTAAATGAGCAACGTTAAGTGTATGCAATGAACTGATAGAAAGTTCTAAATAACCGTTATCCAGCAGCCCACGACGCAGCAAGTGCGGGTCAACGTGAAAATCAGGGCGTTGCAGACTGTTCTTAATGACCACTTCCCATATGCTGGCAGCGCTAAAATAGAGCCTGTTATCTTCGTCATTAATCATAGCTCGCGCATCAACAGAAAGCCTCTCCGGCGCTGCCGCCGCCCAGAGCAAAACATGCGTGTCCAGAAGTAGATTCACATCAACCTCCAAACATCTCGGCTATTTCCTCCTGTCCCATACGATCAAAATCATTAGGTATCTTAAACTGGCCTGCCAGAAATCCCAGACGCTTTTGCTGTCCAGAAGTAGGGCTATCAATGGCCGTCACGCGTGCCATCGGTTTGCCTGCTTTGGCAATAATAAACCCCTCCCCCTCGGCAGCCCTCGCCACTAGCTGAGACAACCGTGTTTTAGCTTCGTGAATATTGATAGCCTCCATATAAAATCTCCTAAAAATGCGACTTGGTTAGTAAGCTTAGTTTAATAGGTCTAGTTTAGCTGAGACGAACGCTTTTACAATGCCTCCCCTTCATTGAAAAAACAGCGCTGGGTGTTGCTACAGTTAATCAAGACATGTCACCCAGATCGTAAAAATATCGTTTTCTGCTAAAGTTATAGTGCTAACGATTTCTGACGTTGAATTAGCCTCAACGTTGGGCATCTCACTCAGCAGGAGGCCATAGCGTTATGTCACCATCCCTCTCGTCCAGACCGGGCGCTTTCGTCCTCTTAATAGCCTCGCTTGCCGGGCTGGCCATCGCTTTATATGCCTATTTCACACCACTAACCGGCGTCACTGGAACGCTTGGGGCACTGGTCGCCATTGTGGCCTGCCTCGCCCTTGCGGTGATGGCGTTACTTCTCTTTAAAGTTAGAGGGCGTGGTGCTTCCATCGTACTGCGGATACTCATACTGATGGGGCTTGCCGGTACATCTTTCGCCGGAATGCTGCTGCATCAGTGGTGGATCAGCGCAGCCATGGTAGTCGGTCTGATCGGCTTGATTGTTGATATGGTTCGCGCAACCCATCACGCCCGTCTCACCCACACCTGAGGAGCCGCCCATGCCGACATTATTACCCACCCCGTTTAAATCGATAACCCCAGGCTTAGGCGCAGTCACCGCCCTGGCGATCTGTTTTACGCCCTTGCCGTTACTGGCTCAGGGTCAACCCAGTGAGCAGGAGAATCCCGAGCAGGAAGAAGCGCCCAGTCGCGCTCCCATCCCGCTGGTGCCTGGCGAGCCGACCTGGAACAGCTTCCATGGCCAGCTTAATGCCCAAAAATATAGCCCACTTGATCAAATCAATACTGATAACGTCGGCGAGCTGGAGAAGGTATGGGAAGTGCATACCGGCGATGTCGCGGATGGCTCGGGGGAATTGCCAGCCACCGTTTGGTCAGCGACCCCGGTGTTTGCTAACGATACCCTTTATATTGGTACCCCCTTCTATCGCATACTCGCGTTAGACCCCGGTAGTGGCGAAGAGAAATGGAGTTTCGATACTCAATCCTCTCTGGAAGCGCTAACTCAACCCGCCTTGAAAAACCGTGGTGTGGCCTACTGGCAAGCCGACGATCCGGTAGCAGGCGAGCCCTGTCAGAAAATTATCTATATGGGCACCATGGATGCACAGCTTTTCGCGGTTGATGCCGATAGTGGCGAACAGTGCGCCGACTTTGCCGATAACGGTGTGCTCGACGTCAACCAGTGGAACGACACCAACGACCGCTGGCCGCTTTCGCTACTACAACCCCCTACCGTGGTGGGAGACCACTTGGTACTCGGCTGGGCAGGGATGGACTGGGCCTACGAACAGGCGCCACCCGGCACTGTTTACTCAATTAATGCCCGCACTGGAGAACGTGAATGGACGTTCCAGGCACTTTCCGATGAGATGCGCGATCAAAGCGGCACCGCCAATGTCTGGACACATATGTCCGCCGACGAGGAGCGTGGTTTAGTCTATCTGCCGGTTTCCTCACCCTCGCCGAACTACTGGGGCGGCAATCGCACCGAAGAAGTGCCTCTGGGCACATCCACCACTGCCCTGGATATCGAGACCGGCGAAGTGGTTTGGTCGCGGCAGTGGGTACATCACGATATCTGGGATTACGATATCAATGCCGCACCAACGCTGATGGACATCACAGTAGATGGTGAAGAAATACCGGCACTCATCCAGGCAACCAAAATGGGCTTTCTGTTCGTGGTTAATCGCGAAACAGGCGAAGACGTTTGGCCGATTGAGGAGCGCCCGGTACCCAGCGGCGACGGCAGCGTTGAGGGCGAAGTTTACGCGCCGACCCAGCCTTTCCCGACTAAACCGGAACCGCTGTTAGATCAGTCTGAAAAGCCCAACGTCTGGGCGCCGGCCGACGCGGTTAGCTTCGGAGAGTGTTCCGCATTGTGGGACGATCTTCACTATGAAGGCATGTACACCCCACCGACGACCCAAGGCGAAGGCACCCTTGGCTTTCCCATCAGCGCGGGCGGCGTTCAGTGGGGCGGCGTAGCCTTCGACCCCGAAAGCCAGACAGCGATCGTCAATACCTCGCACATTGTGCAGTACATAAAACTCTATAATCGCGAAGATTATGACAAAGCGGATAGCGGCTCCGGCAACGAAAGCGGCTTCGCCCCTCAAGAAGGCGCCCCCTACGGGATGCGCCTTGAGGTAGCGCTTAACCGGCTAGGCATGCCCTGCTGGGAGCCCCCCTTTGGCGAGCTTGTCGCCCTGGATATGACCAGCGGTGATATCAAATGGCGTCGTCCGGTGGGTGCATCGCAACAGTATGGCTTTTTTATGCCTGAGAGCTGGGGCTCGCCCACCATCGGTGGCCCGGCCGTAACCGCAGGCAATATTATCTTTATTGGCGCTTCCATGGATGCCAAGGTGCGTGCCTACTCCCTTGAGACCGGCGAGGAGCTCTGGTCAGACCAGACCGAAGCCCCCTCCGTCTCGAACCCCGCGGTCTACGAGTACAATGGCCGCCAATATGTCGCCTTTGTTTCCGGTGGCAATACCATTCTGAAAGACCAGGTGGGTGATCAGATCGCGGTCTACGCGCTGCCAGAGTAACCCTTAGCGTAAAACGGGGCGGCCTCAGAGGCTGCCCCGTTTACGTTAACAACTACTTTCTCTCACTGCTTCAGCCAAGATCACGGGTCTGAGGCTTGGTACGCCTGGCTAACTGATTGTTTGCCGCCCTAAAGCATACCCGCATCAGCGGCACCAGCAGCCACAGTATCGGCGTAAGTAGCCAGCGGTAAATAAAGCGCGCAATGAAGAGTACTGGCAGTAGCACGATGAGCCAGATAAGAAACTGACCGAGCCAAACCGGCCAGCCTAGCCAGGAAGAGAGGTTGGCGCCAAGTGCGCTCACAAGGCTTGGATGGCGAACCACTACATAGGCAGTGCCCGCCACAGCGGCTACTTTGGCCATACGTGGCAACGCCGCAAAACGCCCGCCACCACTCATTAACGCGCCTTGGCGCAAACCAGCACGAGTCCCCTGGGCTTCCACACTGCCCACCCGGGCAGCACGAGCGGCCTTGCCTGCCCGCAGCACCTTCACGGTGCTGGCCATCACGAGTAGATCGACACCGGCCCAGCCTAGATCGGCGGCGC
Organism: Vreelandella titanicae; assembly: GCF_014697095.1. NCBI lineage: Bacteria > Pseudomonadati > Pseudomonadota > Gammaproteobacteria > Oceanospirillales > Halomonadaceae > Vreelandella > Vreelandella titanicae. The sequence goes on from NZ_CP059082.1 coordinate 4,248,298, forward strand.
CAATGTCGTCACCCCGCCGCCACTGGCTTTCCAAATCGCGTAGCCCGCTGGTGAAGAAATCGCCTAGGCCCGCAACCAGACGCTCACCCTGTAGCCACTCCACGTCGCCTTGTTCACTGACCACAAACTGGTTGAGCAGCGCGTGACCATTGGCATCCAGCAGCACAATGCCCATCTGCCCACGTCGATAAGGAGTAAACGCTGAATCCGCATCTCCCTCCTCATCGCTCCACCAGCGGCTGAATTGCTGATAACGCTCACCGACCCAGTACTGCGCCTTTAGCGTGGCCACATCGTGGTTGCGAAAGTAGCTAATGGGAAGTACGGCGTCAGCCCCATAGCGCACCAGTACTCGCTGAAAATTGGGCAGTAAGCCGTACTCCACTAATACATCGCGGGCCATATCACCGTGGCGCAAAATCGCCAAAGAGGCGCTCATCCACAGCGCCTGATCGTCAGCATAACTGAGAAACAGCGCATTGAGCTCCGCTGTTTCCTGCTGAAGCGCCGCCTCTAGCGAGGGCAATGCCCGCTGAGCTTCCAATCTTACCAGTTTGGACTCAAACGGCTCATGAGAGGCCAATGTTGATGCTAGCCCGGCGATCACTATCGCGGTTACTACCATTATCTGCCAGGGCCGCATTGCAATTCACCTCGCTCAACTGGTAACTGCAGTATTACCCCAACGTCTCTGCCGTTACGTTGGCCGCCGCAGGCTGGGTCGAATAGTGGCGATTGATCGCACTCAATACCCCCTTCATCGACGCGCTGGTAATGCTTTCATCGTTACCTACACCGAATACCGCTTTGCCGTCGATACGCACTTCCACATAGGCGATCGCTTCAGCGTCGGCGCCCTGGCCACGGGAGTGCTCGTGGTAGTCAATAATCTCTACATCGTGCCCTGCGGCTGCCAGTGCTTTAACAAAGGCCGCTAACGGGCCGTTGCCCTCGCCCTTTAACGTTTGCCGTGTACCGTTCTCCTCAATCACGGCGTCCAGCGTGACTTTGGGGCTGTCAGGTTCAGACGACAAACGGTGGTTAACTAATGCAAAGGGTACTCGCTGCTCTAAATACTCATCCGAGAACGCCTGATAGATCATCTGCGAGGTGATCTCACGCCCGGTGCGCTCTGCCACTTCCTGAACGACCTGACTAAACTCGATGGAAAGCCGTCGCGGTAGCTCAATACCGTGTTCCTGCTCAAGCAGGTAGGAAACACCGCCTTTACCCGATTGGCTGTTAACCCGAATCACCGCTTCGTAGCTACGGCCCACGTCCAGCGGATCGATAGGCAAATAAGGCACATCCCAAACGGCATCAGGGTTGGCGCGACGATCCGCCATGCCTTTTTTGATCGCATCCTGGTGAGAGCCGGAGAAGGCGGTAAACACCAAATCGCCCACGTAGGGGTGGCGCGGATGCACCGGCAGTTGGTTGCAGTACTCCACTTCGCGCATGATGGGCGTGATATTGGAAAAATCGAGCTGGGGGTTAACGCCCTGGGTATACATATTCATCGCCAGGGTGACGATATCAACGTTGCCGGTGCGCTCGCCATTCCCAAACAGCGTACCCTCAACGCGATCAGCTCCGGCCATCAGCGTCAGCTCTGCCGCCGCAACGCCGGTACCGCGATCGTTATGGGGGTGAACGCTGACAATCAAGTGGTCGCGGTTTTTGACGTGGCGACAGAACCACTCGATCTGGTCGGCGTAGTTGTTGGGCGTGGCGACTTCTACCGTGGCAGGCAGGTTCACGATCATGGGCTTATCGGCGCGGGTGCCATAAGCGTCCATGACCGCTTCGACGATCTCAACGGCAAAGTCCATCTCGGTGGTAGTGAAGAGTTCCGGCGAGTACTGGAACGTCCAGTTGGTTTCTGGTGCGGCGTCCATCTGCGCGCGAATCTGCTGGGTTGCTTCGACGGCGATTTGCACGCATTCAGCTTTATCGACATTGAACACTACCCGGCGAAACATGGGATCGGTAGCGTTATAGACGTGGACGATAGCGTTTTTGGCGCCTTGTAGCGCTTCAAAGGTGCGTTCAATTAAGTGCGGACGTGCCTGGGTTAGCACTTGAATGGTCACATCCTCAGGAATTTTATCCTGCTCAATCAGCGAACGAACGAAATCGAAGTCGGTTTGGGAGGCTGACGGAAAGCCCACTTCTATCTGTTTAAAACCGACACTTAGCAGCATGTCGAATAAGCGCTGTTTGCGCTCCTGATCCATAGGGTCGATCAGCGACTGGTTACCGTCGCGCAGGTCAACGCTACACCAGACAGGCGCTGTTTCAATACGCTTGCTCGGCCACTGGCGGTCGGGCAGATCAACGGCCACAAAGGGGCGATACTTTTTGGCAGGATCAGTCAACATCATGGCGGCTCTCCTAAAATCAGTCAGTTGTGGGCTTATCGCTGTGCTTACCGCCCGCGTCATTCTGGTGTGTTGGGGCTGTCGAGTATGCTTGAGAGAGCGCTGACTCCATACGGTCAAGCTGCGCTTTCAGCCCGCGAACATCATTGCGCAGCGACTGCAGCTCGGCTTCTTCGCCTTCGCCGTTGTCCAGCGCCATTTGCGCGCTCTCTTTCTGCATCACGTCCAGCACAATACCAATCATCATATTGAGAAAGATAAAGGCGTTCAAAAAGATAAAGGTGAGAAAATATATCCAAGCGTAGGGGTAGACCTCCATGGCCGGATACAGCACAGCGGTGGCCCAGCTCTCAAAGGTCGCCACCTGAAATAGAGTTAGCATGGCCAGGGAAATATTGCCCCACAGCCCCTCGTCTACATTGTGAAACAGAAAGCTCCCAATGGCAGCGTATATATAGAAGATGATAAACATCAGCAGTACCACATAGCCCATCCGTGGCACCGACTTCACCAGGGCGCTAAGTAGCATCTGAAGTTCAGGAATCATCGACACCAGGCGCAGTACCCGGAAAATGCGCAGCAGCCTGGCCAGTAGCACCATTTCCGAGTCATCCATGGGGATAAGACTGGCAGTCACAATCAGGAAGTCAAAAACGTTCCAGCCCTTTTTGAAGAAGTCGAGCAGGCTGCGCTCCGCGGCCATTCTGATTAAAATCTCAATCAGGAAAAATATCGTTACCGCGATATCGAGATAAAGCAGCCACTGCTCAACCTGAGTGGTTTCGTCGTAGGTTTTTGCCCCGATCACCAGGGCAGAAATGACGATAATGGCGATCACCATCGCTTCAAAAAGCTTATTAGAGCGTAGCTTTTCAAATCGGGCCTGCCAGGTAGTAAAGGACTCACTCATGTAACAAAAAATCTCTCAACGGTTAATCCGCACACTTTATACTAAAATTACACACCTGCTACACAAGTGATATCCTGTTGTTTCACTTGATGTATCCTACGCCACCAGAACGCCTCTTTAGACGCCCTGTTGGTACTCTTTTGACTTTTTTTACTTTAGCCGCTGGATGATCCCCATGACACTGCTTTGGATAGCCTTATTGCCTCTGCTAGGCGTACTGGTGCCGGCACTCACCGCACGGCGCGGGCGCGGTTTCTGTTCCCTTGCAACGGCGGTGCTGCCCGCTACCGCCCTCGTAATGACGCTACTCAACGTGCCAGCTCTTTTAGATGGCGAGCAGCTACGTTTTTCGGTCACCTGGATGCCGGAACTGGCACTGAACTTGGCGTTCCGCCTGGATGGGCTATCGCTGCTGTTCAACCTATTGATACTCGGCATCGGTCTGCTGATTATTCTTTATGCTCACTACTATTTAGCCAAAGACGAACCCTATGGCCGATTCTACGCCTTCCTGATGCTTTTTATGGCGTCAATGGTGGGTATTTCAATGTCGGACAACCTGATTCTGCTATGGCTCTTCTGGGAGTTAACCAGCCTCTCTTCGTTTTTGCTGATCGGTTACTGGTCGCACCAGTCGGATGCCCGTAAAGGCGCACGCATGGCGCTAACAGTCACCGGCGCGGGCGGCCTTGCGCTATTGGCGGGCTTACTGCTGTTGGGCGATATGGCGGGCAGCTTCAATATGGGCGATGTACTGGCTAGCGGCGAAGTGATTCTGGCGGATTCCCGCTACCCGCTTATGCTGGGTTTGGTACTGCTGGGGGCGTTTACCAAATCAGCACAGTTCCCGTTCCACTTTTGGTTGCCCCACGCCATGGCGGCACCCACGCCAGTATCAGCCTATCTGCACTCGGCCACCATGGTTAAAGCGGGCATTTTCCTGATGGCACGACTGCACCCCGCCATCGCGGGTAGCGAGCTGTGGAGCGTGGTGGTCTCCCTGGTCGGTATCATCACCATGCTATATGGCGCTTGGTTTGCACTGTTGAAGACCGACCTAAAGGGTATTCTGGCGTTCTCCACTGTTAGCCATTTAGGCTTGATTACCGTGCTGCTGGGTATCGGCAGCCCCATGGCGATTTTAGCTGCCCTGTTTCACATTCTGAATCACGCCACCTTTAAAGCCGCACTGTTTATGAGTGCCGGCATTATCGATCACGAGACCGGCACCCGGGAGCTGAAACAGTTGGGCGGGCTGAAAAAAGCCATGCCAGTGACGGCACTCTTGACCACGCTAGCGGCTGCCTCAATGGCGGGCGTACCACTATTTAATGGTTTCTTATCCAAAGAGATGTTCTTCACCGAAGCGCTAGCGACGCCCGTGTTAGGCGGCCTTAGTTGGCTATTGCCCGCGCTGGCAACACTGGGCGGTATCCTCTCTGTGGCTTACTCGCTGCGTTTGGTGCACGCCGTTTTCTTCAAACCGGCACGTGAAGCACCACCGAAATCGCCCCACGAGCCGCCGCACCTTATGCGTTTTCCGGTAGAAATATTGGTAGCCCTGTGCGTGGTAGTGGGCCTGTTCCCGGCTTTTATGGCAACGGGATTATTAGAGCTCGCCAGCCAAGCGGTGATTGGTAGCCCACTGGATTTCCATCTGGCTATTTGGCACGGTGTGAATCTACCGCTCATCATGAGTTTGCTCGCCTTTGTGGTGGGTATTGCACTCTATTGGCGCTATGGCGAGGTGCGTCGATTTACCCAGCAGTTTGCCGGGGTCGATGCCCGGCGGGTGTTTGAGCGCATGCTTGTCTCCATGGGCTATCGCGCCGAGCAGCTTATTGCCAAGCTTGAAGGCAATTCGCTACAGCGTTATGTGGGCTGGCTCTGGCTAGGCGCATTAGTCATGGGTGGGATCGGCCTGGTTCAGATCACTGACTTAACGGGTGCTGCTGGCAATCAAGAGCTGGATGGTATCCTCATACTCGGGGCGGGGATGCTGATGTTTGGCGGCGTGGCCACCGCTGCCACTCACCGCTACCGGCTGATCTCTCTGCTGATGCTATCGGTCGTCGGGCTCTTTGTGGCGCTCACCTTTGCTCGTTTCTCAGCACCCGATTTAGCGCTGACACAGCTTTCGGTGGAAGTGGTGACCATGATCCTGTTGATGCTGGCGCTATTTTTCTTGCCCCAAAAGACCCCGCGCGAATCCAGCCCACTGCGCAACGTTCGCGATATGCTGCTGGCAGGCACGCTAGGCTTGGTGATTGCCAGCCTTAACTACGCGGTCATGACCCGCGAGACGCTGTCGATTTCCAGTTTCTTTGTGGAAAACAGCAAGCCCGGTGGTGGTGGCTACAATGTGGTCAATGTGATTCTGGTCGACTTCCGGGGATTCGACACCTTGGGTGAAATCACCGTACTCGCCATCGCTGGCCTGGCGATATTTAAGCTGCTGAACCGCTTACGCCTGTTTATGCCGCACAGTGACGGCGAAGGCCGGGTATGGTCACCTGACCGCTACCCAGCGGTACTCACGTCAATTTCAATGACGCTGCTGCCACTAGCGCTGTTGGTATCTGCATTTATCTTCCTGCGCGGCCATAACCAGCCAGGGGGTGGCTTTATCGCGGGGTTGATTACTGCGGTAGCCTTGATCCTGCTGTACATGGCCCGGGGTGTGGCGTGGGCGCAAGAACGTTTGGACTTCCCTTTCCAACCGGTAGCCGTCATTGGGGTGGCGATAGCCACTCTAACCGGGCTGGGTAGCTGGCTATTTGGTCACCCGTTCTTAACATCCGCATTTGGCTATTTCAGCCTACCACTCATCGGTACCTTTGAACTGGCCACCGCGCTGCTCTTTGATCTGGGTGTCTACTTAGCGGTGGTGGGCGCTACGCTGATGATTCTTGCCAACCTTGGTAAGGTCACCACCGCTCACCGCCCGGTGACCGAAGCAAGCGAACAGGATGCAGATGCCAGCGCCGCCGCCACCTCTGCCAAGGAGCCTCGTTAATGGAACTGCTTTATGCGATGACCACCGGTGTATTGACTGCTTCTGGCCTCTATCTAACGTTACGCGGCCGTACTTTCCCGGTCGTGGTGGGCCTTACGCTGCTCTCTTACGCAGTGAATTTGTTCCTGTTTTCGATGGGGGGATTAACCACTGATGGCGCTGCCATTGTCTCTGAGGGTGCAGGTTTCGCCGACCCGTTGCCCCAGGCACTAGTGCTCACGGCCATAGTGATTGGCTTTGCGATGACGGCGTTTGTGGTGATCCTGGCCATGCGGGCGCGGAGTGAAGTGGGGAACGACCACGTCGACGGTAAAAAGGAAGACCGAGAATGATGCAGCATCTAATTGTTTTCCCTGTCGTTCTGCCGCTAGTCGCGGGCATATTGCTGCTCTATCAGCGCCAAGGATTAGTGCGTTACAAGCGCACGGTGAGTGTTGTGGCCACGGTGCTACTGCTGCTGGTTGCGATAGGCCTATTACGCCAAGCCGCCAGTGGGGAGATCACCTACTACGCGCTGGGTGACTGGCAAGCCCCGTTCGGCATCGTATTGGTACTCGATCGCCTCTCGGCGTTAATGCTACTGCTGACTGCCGTATTGGCCGTTGGCGCAGTGGTGTTTGCCTGCGCTGGTGACGATGAAAAAGGCAGCAACTTCCACGGCCTTTTTCAGTGGCAACTGCTGGGCATTAACGGTGCTTTTTTAACCGGTGATTTGTTTAACCTGTTTGTCTTTTTTGAAGTTCTGCTGCTGGCGTCCTACGCCCTGCTGCTTCACGGCGGCGGTAAAGCGCGTATTCAAGCCAGCGTCCACTACGTGGTGCTCAACCTAGCGGGATCTTCGCTGTTTCTGATTGCAGTGGGGATTCTGTATGGCGCAACAGGCACGCTAAATATGGCCGATATGGCGATCCGGGTAGCCGAACTACCCGAAGAGCGTGACGGCTTAGTGAGCGCTGGGGCACTGATGCTGCTAGTCGTGTTTGGGTTAAAAGCCGCCATTCTGCCGCTCTACTTCTGGCTGCCCAAAGCTTACGCCTCGGCCCCCGCGCCAGTGGCGGCGCTGTTTGCCATCATGACCAAAGTGGGTATTTACGCCATTCTGCGCGTCTACTCGCTCATTTTTGGCGATAGCGCTGGCGGTTTGGAGGCGCTGGAACAGCCCTGGGTGTGGTGGCTATCGCTCGCTACCCTGGCTGCCGCAGGCGTTGGGGTAATGGCCGCACGGGACTTACGACTGCTGGTTGCTTATTTAGTGCTGGTGTCAGTGGGCACGCTGCTGGCGGGTATCGGCATGCGCTCGCCACAGGCGGTCTCTGCACTACTCTACTATTTGATCCACACTACGTTGATCACCGGGGGTCTGTTCCTGCTAGCGGAAATGATTGGCCTCCAGCGTGGCAAAGCGGGTACTCGCATAGTCAAGGGCCGCCCTATGGTGCAGGGCGCAGCACTCGCCATGTTGTTTTTTGTCGGCGCTATCGCCGTCGCAGGCATCCCGCCGTTCTCCGGCGCTTTCGGCAAAGCATTGATGCTCAATGCTGCCGAAGGCACCCAGCGACTATGGCTATGGCCGCTGCTGCTGCTAACCAGTTTAGCCTCGCTGATAGCCCTCTCCCGGGCTGGCTCTACGCTGTTTTGGCGTAGCCACCGGGGCACGATCAGCGGTACGCCGCTTTCCCATTGCCAGTGGTTTGGGGTTATTTGGCTGCTGAGTGCAGCCCCTCTATTAGTCGCCATGGCCGGGCCAGTGAGCAGCTACACTCAAGCCACGGCTGAGCAATTAGCCAACCCCCAGGTGCTGATTCGCACGCTACTACCTGATGCTGGAGATGCCCAATGATTGCTCCGCGCTCCTGGCTACCCACGCCTGTTTTATCGATACTACTGCTCGTCGTTTGGCTGCTGCTGGTACGCAGCTACGCCTTTGGTCAATTCGTACTCGGTGGCTCGTTAGCCATTTTGATCCCACTGCTGACCCACCGCTTTTGGGATGCACGCCCCCGGATCTCTAAGCCTCTCGCCTTACTGCGCTTTGTACTTCGAGTACTAGGCGATATCGTAGTGGCCAATTTCGAAGTCGCGTATTTGATTGCCAACCCCTGGCGAAGGATGAAACCTCATTTTATTGAATATCCATTAATGCTAGAGGATCGATTTACTATCACGCTGCTGGCTAGCACCATTAGCCTGACTCCCGGTACTGTCTCCGCCAATCTGCGCCTGGATGGCAAGTCACTGCTGATTCACGCCTTAGATGTAGACAATGAGGAGGCGCTGATTAACCAGATTCGTGAGCGCTACGAACGTCCGCTCAAGGAGATTTACGAATGCTGAGCATTGCGCTTTATATCACCTTATCCCTGGTGGTGATGGCACTGTTGATGAATCTCTACCGGCTTACCATCGGCCCCAGCCTGCCCGACCGGGTACTCGCCCTGGACACTATGTACGTCAACTCGATTGCACTGATCGTGCTGCTGGGACTATGGCTGAACAGCAAAACCTATTTCGAGTCGGCGCTGCTGATCGCGATGCTAGGTTTCATCAGTACCGTTGCGGTGTGCAAATATATTCTGCGCGGAGATATTATCGAATGAGTACCGTGATCGTCGCCTCCATAAAGAGGCAGCCGCTATGCCAGAAAGGCTCATGCCAGGGGGCGTTATGTCAGGAGTAATAGAGGCGGTTATTTCGCTGCTGCTGGTTGCTGGCGGCATCTTTGTGTTTATTGGTTCGCTAGGGATGGCCCACTTGCGTGACTTTTATATGCGCCTGCATGGCCCGACTAAGGCCACCACTCTGGGTATCGGCTGTATGCTGATCGCTTCGATGATGTATTTCTGGAGCGTGGATGGCAAACCCGATATTCAGGAAATGTTGATTACGCTCTTCCTGTTCATTACCGCCCCCGTTAGCGCCCACTTGCTGGCCAAGTCCGGCTTGCACCTGCGTTTAAAGCACGCTGATAAAACCCAGGGTAAGCCAGTAGAGCTGCGCCCGGAAGAAGTCGGCGATAAACCGGTACCCCACCCGGATAAAGGCCATGGCTGAAAGCTAAGCAACCTCGCTTTTGTCATTGCGAGCGAAGCGCGGCAATCTTGGGTTGAACTGCGCCTGCGCAGGTTGAGATTGCCGCGTCGCAAGCTCCTCGCAATGACACTTTGCGCGACTGTGCCAAAGCAGAATTTACGGGGTTAAATCCTGCTGGTGATAGCCCAGTAGATAGAGCACGCCATCAAGGCCCGAGGTTGAAATCGCCTGGCGCGCCTGGGCACGCACCAGGGGCTTGGCCCGAAACGCAATCCCCATGCCCGCTTTGGCAAGCATTTTCAGATCATTGGCGCCATCCCCTACCGCAATCGTTTGACCCAGGGTAAAACCTTCACGCTGAGCAATGGACTCTAATAGTTCGGCTTTGCGCTCGGCATCGACGATCGGTTCACTTACTTCGCCGGTTACCTTGCCATTTTCGATGATCAGTTCATTGGCATGGATCTCGTCAAAGCCCAGCTTCTCCTGTAAGTGGCGAGCAAAGTAGGTGAAGCCGCCGGAGAGGATGGCGGTGCGAAAACCTAAGTGCTTCAGGTTAACCATTAAGCGCTCTACGCCTTCCATTAGCGGCAATTCCTCAGCGATCTCCGCCAGCACGGACTCATCCAAACCTTCAAGTTTACTCATCCGCTCACGAAAGCTCGCTTTGAAATCCAACTCGCCGCGCATGGCACGCTCGGTGACTTCTGCGACTTCATCACCCACACCATGGCGGCGGGCCAGTTCGTCAATCACTTCAGCTTTGATCAGCGTGGAGTCCATATCGAAACACACCAAACGGGGCTGAACGTGATCGCGAGTATTCGCTTGGACAACAATATCGACACTCAGGGTTTCGCTCAGTACCAATGCCGCATTGCGGACAGCTTCAATATCCACGTCACCTACCAGACGGTACTCAATACAGTCGATGCACTTATTCTGCTGTAACGAGGCGTCGGCAAGGCGCTGGGTGCTCTTTTCTTGTAGGCCAAACTGCACGATCAGTGCATCTACCTGGGATTGAATATCTGCGTTTAAACGTGCCGCTAAAACGGTTAGGATCAAGTCACCGCCTGCCATCACTTAGCTCCTGCCATTATTTACTCTCCTGCCTCTAAACGGTCGACTTTCTGGAAGCCACGGGGCAACTTGCTACCGCGGCGGCCACGCTCGCCACGATAATAAGCTAAATCGTCGGCTTTTAGGGTTAGCTTGCGCTTACCAGCATGAATCATCAGCGCATCACTGGCAGCGAGAACCACAATGCCGGTAACAAACTCCTCCCGGCGGGCAGCGCGTGGGCCAGGGATATCGAGCATCTTATTGCCTTTGCCCTTGGACATTTCCGGTAGTTGATCCAAGGGAAACAGCAGTAGCCGGCCTTCGTTTGAAACCGAGGCAACCCACAGCTCGTCGCCCTCTGGCACTTCAACCGGCGCCATCACATTGCAGCCTTTGGGCAGGCTGAGCACCGCTTTACCGGCTTTGTTTTTACCGGTGAGCGTATCGAGCCGTGCCACAAAGCCATAACCGCCGTCAGTGGCGAGCACGAAGCGCCGCTCCGGCGGTGCGAACATCAGTCCCGCCATTTTCGCCCCAGCGGCAACGTTCGCGCGACCGGTGACCGGCTCCCCCTGCCCCCGCGCACTGGGAAGATTGTGAGCAGACAGCGTATAGGCACGACCGGTGTCATCCAGCAGCACCAGCGGCTGATTGGTTTTACCTTTCGCCGCCAGTTGGAAGCTATCCCCGGCTTTATAGGAGAGCCCCTCGGGGTCGATATCGTGCCCCTTGGCCGCCCGAATCCAGCCTTTATCGGAGAGCACCACGGTAATCGGGTCAGCGCCCAGCAGCTCCACTTCTGAAAGCGCCTTGGACTCTTCGCGCTCGACCAGCGGTGAGCGACGCTCATCGCCATGCTCTTTACCTGCTGCGCGGATCTCTTTTTCAATCAGCGTAGTGAGCTGGGCTTCGCTGCCCAGCAGCCCCTCTAGATATTTGCGCTCTTTTTCCAGCTCATCCTGCTCGCCGCGAATTTTCATTTCTTCGAGCTTGGCAAGGTGACGCAGGCGTAACTCTAAAATGGCTTCGGCTTGGCGCTCAGAGAGACTAAACGTTGCTATCAGCGAGGCTTTAGGGTCGTCCTCCTCGCGAATAATGCGGATCACTTCGTCCAGATCAAGGTAGGCAATTAGCAAGCCTTCCAGGATATGCAGCCGGTCTTCGACTTTGCCTAAGCGGTGCTCTAAACGACGACGCACCGTGCTGCGCCGGAACTGCAGCCACTCACCCAGCATTTCGGGCAGCGGCATCACCCGTGGGCGGCCGTCCAGGCCGATCACGTTCATGTTCACCCGCACGTTCTTTTCCAGGTCGGTGGTGGCGAATAGGTGCGCCATCAACGACTCTACATCAATGCGGTTGGAGCGTGGTTCGATGACCAGGCGAGTCGGCTCTTCGTGGGTCGACTCATCGCGCAGGTCAGCCACCATGGGCAGCTTTTTGGCCTGCATTTGCGCGGCAATCTGCTCCAATACTTTGGCACCGCTGACCTGATAGGGTACGGCGGTGATAACAATATTGGCTTCTTCGCGGATGTAGCGGGCACGCAGCTTGACCGAGCCACGCCCGGATTCGTAGAGCTTCCGAAGATCCGCGGGTGGGGTAATAATTTCTGCATCGGTGGGGAAATCCGGCGCGGGCACGAATTCCATTAAATCAGCGGTGGTCGCCTTGGGGTTACGTAGTAGATGACAGGTTGCTTCGACCACTTCCGAGACATTATGGGGAGGAATATCGGTGGCCATGCCAACCGCAATCCCTGTGCCACCATTGAGCAGCACATGGGGTAACTTGGCCGGCAGTACCAGCGGCTCTTGCATGGTGCCGTCAAAGTTGGGCGCCCAATCGACGGTGCCTTGGCCTAGCTCGCCCAGCAGCACTTCGGCGAACTTGGAAAGCTTGGCTTCGGTGTAGCGCATGGCGGCGAAGGATTTGGGGTCATCGGGGCTACCCCAGTTGCCTTGGCCGTCTACCAGCGGGTAGCGGTAGCTAAATGGTTGCGCCATCAACACCATGGCTTCGTAGCAGGCGCTATCCCCATGGGGGTGGAATTTACCCAGCACGTCACCGACGGTACGCGCCGACTTTTTGTACTTGGCGTTGGCGTGCAGCGCCAGCTCGCGCATGGCGTAAATTATCCGCCGCTGCACGGGTTTCATGCCGTCGCCAATATTGGGCAAGGCGCGGTCGAGAATGACGTACATCGAGTAGTCGAGGTACGCTTTTTCGGTGTAGTCGCGCAGGGAGAGACGCTCGACGTCTCCTTCCGCTACTTGAATATCCATGTCGATCATATCCTACCTTGACAACAAAACCGCCCCTGTTGGGGCGGCTGATAAGCGGACACGCGGCCACTTAACATGGCTCGCTATGTTAATTGATACCTTTCGTTTGATGCATTGGATAGCGCTGCCGTAGATGACGCTTCTTGAGAACTACCGTGAAACTCGTCTAACAGCCCTTTTAAGCGCTGAGCCTGTAATGACAGCTCATTGGCAGCACTCGCCGCTTCGCTAACCAACCCGGTATTTTGCTGCGTCACCGTATCCATTTGCGTGACCGCCCGGTTGATTTCATCAATACCGTTGGTCTGCTCGCCAGACGCTTGGCTGATTTCGCTAATACGTGCAGTAACCTCTTCAATCGCCACCACGATATCTTTCATGGCGGATTCAGCTGCTTGAGCATAGCCACTACCGGTGGCAATCTGCTCTGAGGTGGTTTTAATCAGCCCATTAATGTTTCTGGCAGAAGCAGCGCTACGCGACGCCAGCTCACGTACTTCGCTGGCCACTACGGCAAAGCCACGCCCATGTTCACCGGCTCGCGCCGCCTCTACAGAGGCATTTAACGCTAAAATATTGGTTTGGAAGGCAATGTTTTCAATCACATCGACTATCGAAGAGACCTCAGTAGAGCTTGCGTTGATAGCCTCCATGGATTGCGCCAGCCGTGATACCTGCTCTCCACCCTGTTTCACTTTTTCTGCTGACTCTTTCGCTCGCTGATCCGCCTCTTGAGCGTTATCAGCATTGCGCTTCACCGTAGCGGCCATCTCTTCCATCGTAGAAGAAGTCTCTTGCAGAGAAGCCGCTTGCTGCTCAGTGCGGCTAGAAAGCTCGGTATTGCCCGCGGCAATTTCCGTCGATTCACTGGCAATGGCATCCGCTACGCCACGCACATCACCAAACAGGCGCTGCAACTTCTCCGCGTAGCGATTCACAGCACCGCGTAGCTCGCCGATTTCATCATCGCGATAAATGGTCAGTTCACGACTGGAACCGCCCTGGCCCAGTTGATCAATCTGCCCAGTAGTGCTGCGAATCTGACGTAACAAGATACGCCCACCCCACCAGCCTAGCGCGAGCAGCAGCGCCAACAGCGGTAAAATAAACATCAATAAATCACGCGTTAAGGTGCGCGCCAAGGCTGTTACCTGTTCGCTAGGCGTTACCAAGCCGAGTGTCCAGCCAGTGTCTGGCATATCAAACAAACGCACTGCCGCAGGCTCGTCCAATACGCCCGCACTTTCTACATTGGCCTCATCACGGCCAGCCTCAACGGCCTCTACAACGGGCTGAAGCCAAGGCATATCCCCCACTAAATCGCCCAGGCCGCGCATTTCATCCGACGCCTGCTCAACGCCCGGTAGGTCAATCACGTTGTGATCTTTATCCAGTACAAAGGCATAGCCGCCCGTTCCACCACCATTTTCGGCGAGAAACTCAGCAACACCGTTTAACTGCATATCAATGGTGGCCACACCGGCAAAGTCATTATCGAGGTAATAAGGCACACTACAGGTCACCATCGCGACGCCGGTCGCCGGATCGCGATAAGCAGCAGACCAAACACACTGCCCGGGGGTCGCATCACGGGCACTGCTGTACCATGCCTCATCATGATAGGCGGCAATATCGCTTGCGTTATAGTCATCCAAAAATTCCAGCTCGCCCTGGGCATTGCGTGCCCAAAAAAAGCTAAAGCGCTCGACACCCGAGGAAAATGCGCCGGGTTCAGGCCAAATACCGCCGCCCGCCACCGTGGCATTGCCGTTGTCATCAACGACATTTGGCAAGGCCTCAAGGTAAATGGCTTCTTCACGCGGCAGCGATTCGGCCAAAGCCGCCAAGCTCGATGTATTGCCTTCGACCCGGGCTAATTGACCATTGAGCGCATTGACAATCGAGCCCCCCGTACGCTCTATCAATGACTGGCTCGCATCGATAACCAGCGGCTGACCTCGCCACGCCATTACGCCGTAAATACTGGCCGCCATCAGAAGCATAAGTACGACTGCAGACAGCGTTAACTGTCGAGATATCGTGTTAAACAAAAGCCTTCCCCTTATATATGAATGTACGTTTATTACGTCTTTTTAGTATGTAAGCTCTACATTCAACTATCGGCTAAAGTACGCGTTACTGTAACAACGGCTTGTTAACGCTTGTCTGCTTTTACCTACACTTCGATATCGGCAAGATTGCCGTAATCTTCCAGCCATTTTTTGCGATCACCGGCACGCTTCTTGGCCAGCAGCATATCCATCATTTCCATGGTGCCGTCGCCGACGGTCAACGTCAGTTGCACAAGGCGACGGGTTTCCGTCGACATGGTGGTTTCACGTAGCTGTAGCGGGCTCATCTCACCCAGACCTTTAAAGCGCTGCACATTAGGTGTGCCACGCTTATTGGCCAGTTGCTTGAGAATGGCGGCTTTTTCGCTCTCATCCAGGGCGTAGTGCACTTCTTTACCCAGATCGATACGGTAAAGAGGTGGCATGGCGACATACACATGGCCTGCGTCTACCAGGCTCGGAAAATGGCGTACAAACAGCGCGCACAGTAGCGTGGCAATGTGCAAGCCATCGGAGTCGGCATCGGCGAGAATACAGATCTTGTGATAGCGCAGCTTTTCCAGATCAGCGCTGCCGGGGTCAGCGCCAATGGCGACGGCGATATCGTGCACCTCCTGGGAACCGTAGATATCGTGGGTTTCCACTTCCCAGGTATTCAGGATCTTACCGCGCAGGGGCAGTATCGCCTGGGTCTCGCGGTTACGCGCCTGCTTGGCACTGCCGCCAGCGGAGTCCCCTTCGACCAAAAACAGCTCACTCTGGGCAGGGTCTTGGCCGGAGCAGTCCGCTAGCTTACCGGGCAAGGCCGGGCCGGACGTGACCTTTTTACGGGCGACTTTTTTGGCTTTTTTCTGGCGATTTTGCGCCGCGCTGATGACCAGCTCGGCAATCGCTTCGGCTTGATCCACATGGTGGTTCAGCCATAGCGAGAAAGCATCTTTAACCACGCCGGAAACAAAACCGGCAATCGTGCGCGATGACAGCCGCTCTTTGGTTTGCCCGGCAAACTGCGGGTCGAGCATCTTCACTGAGAGCACAAAGGAGGTGCGCTCCCAAAGGTCATCAGCGGTGAGTTTGATGCCGCGGGGCAACAAGTTGCGGTATTCGCAGAATTCCCGCAGCGCGTCCAGCAGCCCGGAACGAAAGCCGTTTACATGGGTACCGCCCTGAGGGGTGGGAATAAGGTTAACGTAGCTCTCCAGCAGCGCTTCGCCGCCTTCTGGTAGCCATTGAATCGCCCAATCGACACCGTGCTCGTCGTCATTGAAGTGGCCTACAAAAGGCTCCTTGGGCAGTACTTCATAACCATCGGTGGCTTCAACTAAGTAGTCGCGCAAACCATCGGCGAACTCCCACTCTGTGGAAGTGCCGTCAGGTTCTACCAGCGTGACTTTCAAGCCGGGACACAGCACCGCTTTGGCACGCAGCAGGTGTTTCAACCGGGTTAGCGCTAACTTGGGGCTATCGAAGTAGCTCTCATCCGGCCAGAAACGCACCAAAGTGCCACTTGCCCGCTTGGGGGCTTTACCAATTTCATGCAGCTCTTCGACTTTCTCACCGAACTCGAAGGCCATGGCATGGCGTGCCCCATCCCGGGTAACTTCGACATCCAACCGGCGCGATAGCGCATTAACCACCGAGACACCTACCCCGTGTAGGCCGCCGGAGAAGCGGTAGCTAGTGGAGGAGAATTTGCCACCCGAGTGCAATTTGGTAAATATCAGTTCAACGCCCGAAACACCGTGTTCAGGGTGTAGGTCGATGGGCATACCACGGCCATTATCCTGCACCTCAATCCCGCCGTCGCTATGCAGCACGACGTTAATCATGGTGGCGTGGCCCGCTAGCGCTTCATCGACGCTGTTATCAATCACTTCCTGAGCAAGGTGGTTGGGGCGTGTGGTGTCGGTATACATACCGGGACGCTTACGTACCGGCTCGAGGCCCGACAGGACTTCGATGGAACTCGCGCCGTACTGAGAGGCATCAAACTGAGTCATGTAACGTCGGTTCCCTGAAAAATCGTACTGGCAGCCATATTGATTGCTGAAACGAGTGATTGGCGGCTGGCAAAGAGGCACAGGATAGCGGAAAAGCAAAAAGCTGTATATCTAGCCATGCTTCATGCTTGTTACCAGGGGCGCCGGGGATAGGTCGCAGAGGAGGTCATTTGCCATGGATGGCAAATGTAGCGCCCATGGATGGGTTTACAGCGCCTCCTCGTAGACCTGTCGCCGGGTTAGCCCCAGCTCGCTATCTGCTTAATTCACTCCTGCTCAGCCGCCCAAAATGCTTCAATCAATCCCTTACTAGAAGCATCCATCCGCGATAGATCTCCCTCATGGTCGATAATCTTTTGAGTATCCGTGGCAATCTGTTTGCCTAGCTCAACGCCCCACTGATCGAACGGGTTGATATCCCAAATCACCGCCTGAACAAAGACTTTGTGCTCGTAAAGCGCGATAAGCGAACCAAGGGTCGCTGGGGTGAGCTGGTCAAGCAGCACCGTCGTCGAGGGCTGGTTACCACGATAACGCTTATGCTCTGGCCGTGGGCCGTCGTCCTCCAAAGCGTCATCACCAAGCATTAATACGCGGGACTGCGCAAAACAGTTGGCCAGTGCCAAGCGATGCTGGGTTTTAAGATGGCGGCGGGTATCCGGGTCTTCCACCTCATCGTACCGCTTGAGCGGCGCGATAAAATCGCACACCACTGGTTGAGTTCCCTGATGTAATAGCTGATAAAACGCGTGCTGGGCGTTGGGGCCCAACTGCCCCCAGAGCACAGGGCAGGTGGAGTAGTTAATCGGCTGGCCTTGACGGGTAACCGACTTGCCGTTGGACTCCATCTCAAGCTGTTCAAGATAGGCGGCGAAATACTCCAAGCGCCCATCGTAGGGCAGAATGGAGTGCGCGCGGATATCCAGGAAATTGACATTCCAGATGCCCGCTAACGCCAGCAGCACGGGCAGGTTCTCCGCCATTTCTGCCTCAGCAAAATGGCGATCCATGGCGTGCGCACCGGCTAAAAACTCGCGGAAATTCGCCATCCCCACCACCAGCGCAATCGGCAAGCCAATGGTGCCCCACAGCGAGTAGCGCCCGCCGACCCACTCCCAAAAGGTTAACTGGTGATCCTCCGCAATGCCCCACTCGGTCATTTTCTCAGGGCTCGCCGACACACCAATAAAGTGCTGACGCACCACCAACTCAGCGCTAATCGGCGTCGCACCATGCTGGGTCAAGCGGCTAAGTAACCACTCCCGTGCGGTGTTAGCGTTGGAAAGTGTATCAATGGTGGTGAACGACTTGGATGACAACACAAAGATAGTAGTTTCAGGATTCAACCGGCTCAGATAGTCCGCTAGCTGGGAGCCATCCATGGTGGAGGCAAAATGCACCTCAACCGGATGAATATCTTTGGGCCGAAAATCTGCCAACGCATGGGTAACCATTAACGGGCCCAGATCTGAACCGCCTACGCCCAGGTTAACCACATGCCGAATCGGCTTGCCGGTGGCACCACGCCACTGCCCTGCGTGCAGCCGACTGACCAAGCGCTCCATTTGAGCAAGGCTTTCGTGTACGGCAGCGACAATATCCTCACCCTCAACCTCCAGCGTCGCATCAGCGGGTAAACGCAGAGCCGTATGTAACGCCGGGCGGTTTTCGCTGACGTTCACTCGCTTACCGCTCAACAGCGCTTCAATAGCAGAGGGTACGCCCGCTTCACTAGCCAGCGTAAACAGATGTTCGAGGGTATCATCATCCCAGCGCTGCTTGGAAAGATCTAGCGTCAAGCCCGCCACCTGGCGAGTAAAGCTTTCCCAGCGGGAAGGCTCGGTGCCAAACAGCGTTTTCAAGTGGACATGCTGCAGCGTTTCAGCGTGATGCTTTAACGTCTGCCATGCCGGTAACGTATCGGGTGTAGCGCTTGATGCTGAGGCCATTTAGCTTCTCCAGTGGCGTCGATCCTTGCAGCGGGGTTCATTAAACAGGTTAATAACCTTAAACAGGGCTGTTCTATGTGAGTCTGTGCTAGACAGGCCTGTTCTAGTCAATTAAGGGCGCGTAAACTAGCACGCCTTTTCCATGATCCCGGCTTGCCCATGAGTGATGCATCTTACCGTGACGCTATCTTTTCGACACCCCTTGACCGAGTCGCGCGGTTCTCTTTCGACGAAAAGGTGGTCGCCTGCTTTCCTGACATGATCCGCCGATCGGTACCCGGCTACGGGCAAATTCTTGGCATGTTGAGCTTAATTGCCCAGCGCCACCTGCGCCATGGCGCCCATGTCTATGATCTAGGCTGTTCGCTGGGCGCTTCCGGCCTTGCGCTGGCAGGGGCGCTGGCGCCTGACGCCTTTCGCTATACGGGCGTTGACCTATCGCCCGCCATGGTCGCCCAGGCTCGGCAAACCTTTGCTGACGAGTGCCCAGCGTACGCTATGCAGGTCGAAGAAGCCGACATTCGTACCCTAGAGTATGCGTCTTCGGGCATGATCATTCTCAATTTTACCCTACAGTTTCTACCCGCCGCCGACCGCGATGCACTACTGGCGCGGCTTTATGCAGCGCTGGAACCCGGCGGCGTGCTGATCCTCTCGGAGAAAACCGTCGACGCCGACGAGCGCGACAACGCCTGGCGGGTAGAACGCTACCACGATTTCAAGCGCGCCAATGGGTACAGTGATCTGGAAATCAGCCAGAAGCGCACCGCTCTTGAGAACGTACTGGTGCCGGATACCCTCGATGCACTTCATGGTCGTTTGAAACAAGCAGGTTTTCCACGTTCGATGACCTGGTTCCAGTACCTTAACTTTGCCTCGCTGATTGCGTTTAAGGAGGGTTAAAGGTGGCGCCACTACCCGACGATCATCGCGCAATTTATCAGGCGTTTTTAGATCAAGCCACGCTGGATGCCTCGCTAACGCCCTGGCTAGCGAAGCTACCCGAGCAGTTAGCTCACGGGCTTGACCGTAACCGCCACGGCGATTTATCCGCCTGGGAAAAAGCCGTGGCCAAGCTTCCGGCGCTGCCCGCTGAGCGGCGCGTGGATTTAAACAGCGACACCGTCAGCGTTGATCTTGATCTTAGCGATAGCCAGCAGCGCCAATGCTTTAACCTGCTTAGAAAGCTTGCCCCGTGGCGTAAAGGCCCTTTTCAGCTAGGCGGCATTTATATCGACACCGAGTGGCGCTCTGACTGGAAGTGGCAAAGAGTGGCGCCACACCTGGCACCGCTAAAATATCGCAAAGTGCTCGATGTGGGTGGCGGCAGCGGTTACCACGCTTGGCGGATGGCCGGGGCAGGTGCTGCTTTTGTGCTAATCATCGACCCTTCGCCACGTTTCTACTGGCAGTTTCAGGCAGTACGCCACTTTGTGGGTGATGCGGATGGCGGCAGAACGCAGTTTTTACCCGTGGGCATTGAAGATGTGCCTGAGAATCTGGGCTTTTTCGATACGGTATTTTCCATGGGCGTGCTCTACCATCGCCCTGCCCCGTTGGAACATCTTCAGCAGCTAAAAGCCGCGTTGGCGCCGGGCGGCGAGCTGGTACTGGAAACATTGGTAGTCGAAGGCGACGAGCAGACCGTATTTGTGCCCGGCGAACGTTACGCCGCCATGCCCAACGTCTACTTCCTACCCTCTTCTCAAGCTCTCTGCCACTGGCTGGAGCGCTGCGGCTTTACCAACGTGCGCGTGGTCGATGAAGCCGTTACCACGTTAGACGAGCAGCGCTCGACGGAGTGGATGACCTACCAATCGTTGGCTGATTTTCTCGACCCCAACGACCGCACCCGCACCATTGAAGGCTACCCTGCACCGCGGCGGGCGGTGATTTTGGCGAATAAGCCGGGCCAATTAGCCGTTAGCCAAGTGTGCGAAGAAGGTGTCAAAACCGCCCCGGCGTCCGCCAAGCCGCCGCATTGAATTGCCCCCCCAAATATTGACTTATACTAAAACTCATAGTAACAGTAACTTTTCCGAGGGGTGCCTGTTATTCAGGCTGAGATGGAGTTATCCAAACCCTTTGAACCTGATCCGGCTGATACCGGCGTAGGAACGGACATAAACCATATATGAATCTGTTTTGACACCTACGCCTGTATTATCCGAATCTCAATGCAGGAGTGTATCGTGTCGCAAGGTAACTCAACGCCCGCTAACGCATCTACGCTCAGTAGTACCTCCCCTTTTAACACGTCTGATAAAAACCGCCTGAACTCCGTACTTGCCAAGCCACGCTTGGCAGCAATCGCCGTAACTCTGCGTAATAATGAAGTTCTCCTCGTCCAACGCAGTAAAGAACCTCAACGGGGCACTTGGGGCTTCCCCGGAGGATCAGTGGAACCGGGAGAAAGCCTACATTGTGCAGCAAAGCGCGAATTAATGGAGGAAACCGGTATCACAGCATTGGTAGGACCGTTAATTGATGTAGTAGAAGTAATCGGATATGACCCAGAGGGAAGTCACCACCACTTCGCCTTGGTTGCCCTTTTATGTCACTACGTTGATGGCGAGCTACGGCCTGGTGATGATGCTGCGGACTGCCGCTGGGCGAAAGTTATAAACGGAAAACTCAACTTCAATGAAGCCTTAGCTGATCACGTCGCAGATACTGTCGTGAAAGCCTTTAATTTGCACAGTTTGATCGTCAAAGAAAAATCAAACGCGATTCACAGCTCCAATTCAGCTTTTTAAACTACTCGCCATCATTCGTATCAGCAAAATACGCCTCTTTGTCCACCGAAAGAGATGAATATAATGATGCACAAACATTATACGAATTTCACCAGCCTCTACAGAGATACACTGCATAAAATCTGCTTTGAATATGAATATGTTAACTCACCTAGAGGAAATAAAGAGCGAGAACTCATTGGCTTCAATATCCGACTCGACAATCCTCCTGATCGTTTTTGTCTAAGCAAAATACGCAAACAAAATATTGTTTTTAATTATGCAGAAGCGTTATGGTATTTATCAGGTAAAAACGACTTAGCATTTATTTCC
This sequence comes from Vreelandella titanicae, assembly GCF_014697095.1. Taxonomy (NCBI): domain Bacteria; kingdom Pseudomonadati; phylum Pseudomonadota; class Gammaproteobacteria; order Oceanospirillales; family Halomonadaceae; genus Vreelandella; species Vreelandella titanicae. The sequence continues at coordinate 4,270,074 of NZ_CP059082.1, forward strand.
TGGTACGCCCCTTCAATGCAACGCTACAGCCCAGATGGTATAAGCTTACCTGGTACTGGTTACGGAGCTCGTCTTAAAAACTTTGGTGCAGACACGCTCGATCAAATCGAACGAGTGATTGATATCCTTAAAAATGACGATCCCGACAGTAAGCGCGCTGTCCTTCAAATATTTAGTGCGGAAGAAGATCTTTATCGACGCAATATCGACGTTTCATGTACCTTGGGTCTTCAGTTGCTACTCCGCGAAGAAAAGTTGAACATGGTCAGCTATATGCGTGCAAATGATGCCTACGTTGGCATGCTGAACGATATTTTCTCTTTTACTTTCTTGCAAGAGTATATTGCTGCCCGCATAGGCTGCAAAATCGGTCACTACACACATCAAGTTGGTTCTATTCACGTCTATGAAAGCACACATGAGCGTGCGCTTGAACTTTTGAATAGTAATGAAACTATACCCCAGCCAGGCACAGTACCTTTAATGCCAATTGGCACCTCCCCGACTACCATACGCAAACTATTGGAATATGAGTCAGAGATCCGTAGCGGCTTGTTGACGTTTAATGATATGGCTAATCTTAACCTAACGACGTATTGGCGAGATGTGCTGATGTTGTTCTGGATCTATCGCCAAATCAAGATAGGGAATGCGCTGCCTCAAAAGGCGTTAGAGATAATTAACCCCTACTATCAACCGTTTCTTATTAATCGCTGGGGATAGTACAAGCATTCATACATGAGCAAATATTAGGGGATTTATTTTTATGAATACTAATTGGACTGAACAAAATATCGCCGAGCTTTTTGACGCTTATGATGATTGGGTGGAGAATGCTTTTGGCTATCAACCACTCATCGCGGAGTTAACCTGCTCTTATGGCAAGGGAATTAGTGTATTGGACTACGGCTGTGGCAGCGGCAAAGTGTCCAGAAGATTAAGAGACGACGGATTCGACTATGTCACCGGTGTTGACATCTCTCCAACAATGATTGAAAAAGCAATATCCGCAGGCACTAACCGTCTTCGCTTTGAGCAAATCCATGGTCCAAATTTGCCATTTCCTGATAACAGTTTTGAAGCTGTCATTAGTTGTTTTCTGTTTATTAACATTCCCGAAAGACGTGAACTAGTACGCATCACTACGGAAGTAATGCGCGTACTTAAACCTGGCGGCTCCTATTACATCCTCGACACTCATCCTCAAACCACCGGAGTCGATTATCCGACCTACCGCAATGGAGAGCATGGTATTTCCTATCAAGACGGAGATAATCGCCCAGTCTACCTCACGATACCGGGAAGGCAGCAACCATTAGAGATTGTCGACAAACAATGGGGTTTATCCACATATCGAAATACATTCGCCGCAGCGGGGCTTTCACTAACCACAGAACGTAATCTACCATTTGACAATTCGCAGTTGCCAGTTCATACGAATGAATTCCGCACTCTACAGGACACAAAACCCTATATTCTACTGCGCGCCACAAAGCAATAAAGACAGACAATAGGTATTAACTAAGTGCCTATGAAAAAGTAAATCAGGTATAAATATCTAGTAAGCTACTGATTTTTTTATAACCTTTAATGCACGAAAAATTATGCATAGACACTTAGTGGCACTGAAAACACAGCTTCAATACACGCTCACCGCCGCAAAATCACCAGCCAGCGCCCCAGGTTCATAACACTGGCCAGCGAGGCGGCCACGTAGGTAAACGCGCAGGCGGTGAGTACGTGCCGGGCACCGGGCATATCGTAAGGCGGGACGTACTCTTTCAAGAGCGGCAGCGCCCGGTTAAAGCTGGCATCAAACTCAACTGGCAGGGTCACAAAATGCACCAGCGCCGCGGTGCCAAAGCTGATCACCGCCATGGCAATTACAATGGCTAAACCACCCGGCAGACGCGTCAATAAAAACAGAAAAGGTGCAGCCATCATCAGTACAGCGCCGAGTTTCTCAGCTTTTTGGGCAACGCCGACTAAGCGGCTACGCGCCAGTAGCGGCGCGTAACCCTGGTGATGCTGAATGGCGTGCCCTACTTCATGGGCAGCCACCGTGACGGCCGTTAGCGAACGCCCATCGTAGTTATCCGGAGAAAGACGTACGCAGCAGGTTTCAGGGTCATAATGGTCACCGAACTCAGTGCGCTCAACGCTTGCGCCCTCAATCCCCAGTCGGCGCAGCAAGTGATCGGCAAGCTCTGCACCCGTCCCCGGGTAATCGTCACGACCGCGGGTATGGCGTTTAAGCACCCACTTAGCCCAAACATTGGGGAGCACAAATACTGCCAGCGCAAAAATGATCAGCACAACAACCATGGCAGCTCCTATCTACAAATAACCGTCGTTAAACACACTTCTTCGTAGCGTACTTTTACCATGGGGACTGACTTGGCAACAGCGTTATGCGGGATCGTTGCGGTGCTCCTCAACTTCGCGCTGTACTGCTGCTAAGCCGTGGGCAGAGATATCGCCCTGGGCGTGGGCGTGTTCGGCAATCAGCACGCTATCCGCGGCGAGCACTAAATCACACTGGGTGCCGGCCAACTCATCCCGCAACCGCTGGATCGCCTGCTCGCGCTTGGGGTTTTTATCCACTTGACGAATATAAATCGCTTTAATCCGATCTGGGTAGGCTTTCACTATCTCGGTATACACTTCTGGATCGTGTTGACCGCTATCGCCAATGAGAATACACGGCATATCATTATAAAGCGTCAACATACGGTCGATCAGTTCGCGCTTATGCTCTTCTGCACGGCGCGGCCAAGGCTTGCGCAAAGAGATGCCCCATTCGCGTAAAAAGATAATCGGCCCAACGGGGATGCGATTGATCTGAAAAAAGGTTTCGAGCATTTCGTATATCGCCCAAGGGCCACGGGATACATACAAAATGGGCCGCTCGGCACGCTCACTAACGCCACGATGTAAAGCTTGATAAAGCGGCGCAACACCGGGGAAAGCGGTGCGGCGATGAGGTTTTTTAACAAATAAGCGATAAAGCATTTTGAGCTTTTCCGCCACCCCGGTAAACATAACGGTGTCATCAATATCACTGATGATCAGCAAATCCGCCTCTGACGGAGGTACATAAACTTCTACGTGAGTACGTACCGGCGCCTGCCCCGAGCAATGCACTAAAATATCGGCGCGGTGCCAGGAGACATCAATGGGCAGGGTGTGACTAATCGGTAAGTGGACGTCGAAATAGCCATCTCGATCCGTGCCGACGCAGAGCTTATTTTCGCCGATGTGAATTTCTACCTGCGCATCGGCCAGCCCCCGGCGTAAAACGCGCCGTGCCACGTCCGCAGTATCGCGTAGCATGCCATGGCGAGGAATGGCTCGACCTAGTGCGGCTTGGCGAAACACCCGGCCCATGACAAAAACTTCACGTTGGGAACCATAGCCGCGGTAAGGATGAACCACCATTCCGCCGCGGCTACTGTCTCCTTTGATAGGTTTGGCAATAACGTGGACAAGCCTTTTGATAAAGCTTGTCCACTGACGCAATACGCTCATCAAGCGTGTTGACCGGAGTGACGCCCTTCCTGCAGCTCTTCGAGTAACTTGGCGTTAAAGGCATCCAAGTCCTTCGGCGTACGGCTGGTCACAAGACCGCTGTCCACAACAACTGGCTCATCGACCCACTCAACGCCGGCATTGCGTAAATCTTGCGCGACGCTGTGTACCGAGGTCATGCGGCGGCCTTCAACCACGCCCGCATTAATTAAAATCCACGGCGCATGGCAAATAGCAGCAACAGGCTTACCTGCCTGGAAAAACCCTCTTACGAAACTCAACGCATCGTCGTTGATGCGCAGTTCATCGGGGTTGAATAAACCACCCGGCAGTACCAAGGCGTGGTAGTCAGACTCACTGGCATCAGCAAGGGCTTTATCGGCTTCATAGGTGTCGCCCCAGTCGGTTTCCGCCCAAGCGCGGACTCCTTTACCGTCGGGGGTGACCACATGAACCTCAACACCCTCTTTCTGTAAGGCGGCGCGCGGTACGCTCAGCTCAGACTCTTCAAAACCAGCTGCGGCTAAAATAGCAACACGCTTACCGTTTAGTGCTTGTTTCATCATGCTCTCCTTTTCGTGATGATTTGCGTTAGTAACGCCCCACTAGTGTGGCGTATATTGAATCAGGGTCAAGCTCTCCTACTGACGCCGCAGGTTAGCGAATAGCGCGCTAGGCGTTATGCACAATCCTTCCTAGTTCAGCAATATCATAACCTCCTAACTGTGTTGCCCTCTCGGCAAAACGCGCTTGATGAGCAAACGCCAACAGGCGCTGTATTGAAGGTTCGAAATAACTGCGCCGCTGCATAATTAAATCAAACGGCTCATCGCAAAGTGTAACGAAGCCAAGGTGCTGGCGATGGGCGGCGGCTTCAACCCCCAGCCCAACATCTGCCTCACCCTGCCCAATGCTAAGCGCCAAATCATCTTCACTTAAGGAGGCATGGGGCGCCCAGTTGATCGCCGAGCTTTCAATGCCTGCTTGTTGTAGCAAACAGTGCAGCAACCGTGCTGCTCCAGCGTCAGGCTGGCGATGCGCCACGCGGATCCCGGGCCGTTTTAAATCATTTAGCCCAGAGATGCTCATCGGGTTGCCAGCGGGTAAAAGCAGCCCTTGGCGGCGCTTTGCCCAATGCACTATCAACAGATCACGCATGCCGCTTAAGCCGAGCGCGCTGGGTTCGTTATAGCGCTGAGTAGAAGCATCCAGCAGATGAATGCCCGCCAACATCGCCTTGCCGTCAAGCAACCGCCGCACGCCGTCGCCACTGCCTTGGCAGAGCATCGCCAAATCAGAGCCGCTTTCCCGAATAGCCCACTCCAACAGTGGATCCTGGCTACCGGCTGCTACTAGCGGCACTGATAAACGCTGCGCCTGATCGCCTTCTAAATGGTTCAGCACCCATAAATCGATCTGTTGGCGGGGAAACAGCAACTTTCCCGTTACCCGACTACAGGGAATCTGGCCTTGGCGCACCAAGTCATACACCTTGCGCTCTTTTAAACGCAAATAGTCAGCGACTTCTGCGGTGGTCAGGTAAGTATGTGGTTCAGACATCGCAAGGTAGCCTCGCTGGGTAAAATGCAAACCTCTTTTGTATTTTAACTGCATATGACTGCATAAATTTCAGGACGCAGTGCATTAAGTCATTTTTCGATACATCATGCCAATTCTCAGATAACAGTTTTCCTACAACAGCTCTTCATACAAAAGTGAAACCGACGCTCAATGCTCACCAGTGATAATGCTTTTAGTACTGCTCTCACCCTGATCCTGAGTATGGATAGCGCGCTAATCTCCATCGTGATGCTCTCGCTGCAGGTATCGCTGATGGCGGTATTGATTGCCAGCCTGATAGCCCTGCCCTTAGGCGCTGCTCTGGCGCTATGGCGCTTTCCTGGACGTAACGTCGTGATTATCGCCCTCAATGCCTTGATGGGCTTACCGCCAGTCGTGGCAGGGCTTTGTGTCTACCTACTGCTTTCGCGCGCAGGCCCACTGGGTGAATGGGGGCTGCTGTTTACGCCAACAGCGATGGTGATAGCCCAAGTGATTCTGGTACTACCCATTATTGCCGCCCTCACCCGCCAGCAGGTTGAAGCGCTTCACGGAGAGTATGCCGAGCAGTTGAACTCACTGGGGCTAACGCGCCTACGCATGATCCCCACCCTGCTATGGGACGCACGCTTTGGGCTGTTAACGGTGATCCTGGCAGGCTTTGGCCGCGCCAGCGCCGAAGTGGGCGCAGTGATGATTGTGGGCGGGAACATCGACGGCGTCACCCGCGTGATGACCACCAGCATTGTGTTGGAAACCAGCAAGGGCAACCTGCCTATGGCCCTTGGCTTAGGGATCATTCTGCTCGCCCTGGTCACCATGATTAACGCGATTGCCCACATAATCGGCGAAACGGCGAAAAGGCGGCTGGGATGAACGCACATCATACGCCCCCCGTCGCCACCCTTGAGCTCGACAGCGTGAGCTTTATCCATCGCGGCCATACCCTGCTTAGTCCCACATCGATGCGCCTTGCAGGCTGCCAGCGAACGCTAATAATGGGGCCGAACGGTGCGGGCAAAAGCCTATTAATGCGTCTAGCTCACGGCCTACTAACGCCCTCCAGCGGTTCGGTTCGCTGGCAAGGGGTTCAGCCTGCGCAAGCCATGGTTTTCCAACGCCCTGTGCTGTTACGCCGCTCAGCGCTGGATAACCTGACCTATGTGCTAGCCATCAATAAAGTGGCGCGACCAGAACTGAAAGCGTTACCTCGAAAAACCCAGGCGATGAGTGCCCTTGAGAAGTTTGGCTTAGCACACCTAGCCAAACGGCCTGCGCGGGTGCTTTCCGGTGGCGAGCAGCAGCGTTTAGCGTTGGCACGGGCCTGGCTGCTCAATCCCCAAGTTCTGTTTTTAGACGAACCCACCTCGGCGCTCGACCCCGCCGCCATCAAGGCCGTTGAAGATGCCGTACTGGAGTTTCATCACAGCGGTACACGTATCGTTATGACCACTCACGACTTGCACCAGGCACATCGCTTAGCCAATGACGTGGTGTTTTTGCACAACGGCGAACTACTTGAACACACCCCTGCCCGCGACTTTTTTACCGCCCCCACCTCACCTGAGGCGGGGGCGTTTATTCGCGGCGAGTTGGTCTGGTAGCTCCAATATGAGTGAGCCCTAGGATTGAAGTAAAACGATTCATGAAAAGCGATCAAGGAGCAAAAATGAACAAAACTACCGCACTTATCACCGCTGGCACCCTAGGGCTGACCTTCAGCGCTACGCTGATGGCGGCCGATGACTACATTACCCTGGCCTCCACGACCTCTACCGAAAACTCTGGCCTGTTTGACGCCATCATCCCCGCATTCAGCGAAGAGACCGGGATTGATGTGCACGTGGTCGCCGTGGGCACCGGCCAGGCATTTGAAATTGGTCGCCGTGGCGATGCGGATAGCCTGCTGGTTCACGACACCGCAGGTGAAGAAAAGTTTGTGGCCGATGGCTACGCCACAGAACGCTTGAATGTAATGTACAACGATTTCGTGATTGTTGGCCCGAGCGATGACCCTGCAGGCATTAGTGATAGCGAAACCGTTACAGATGCCATGCAGCGCATTGCCGAGAGCGAGTCCCCCTTCGCCTCACGCGGGGACGATAGCGGCACGAACCGCGCGGAATTGCGCTTATGGGAAGATGCTGGGGTCACGCCACAGGGCGAGTGGTACCGCGAGCTGGGCAGCGGCATGGGCCCTACGTTGAATACCGCCGCGGGCATGGACGCCTATACGTTTACCGATCGCGCCACCTGGGTCGCCTTTGACAACCCACAAGACCTTACCTTGCTGTTTGAAGGCGATGAAGCGCTATTCAATCAGTATGGCAGCCTATTGCTCTCGGCAGAGCGACACCCGCATTTGAAGCACGACCTCGCCGCCCAGTGGCACGAGTGGCTGGTTTCTGAACAGGGCCAGCAAGCGATTGCGGATTTTGAGGTAGATGGTCAGCAGCTATTTTTCCCTAATGCTGAGTAAATCTAATCACCTACCGCCATTGCGAGTAGCTTGCGACGAAGCAATCTCATACCGGCGATGGCACTAACTTTGAGATTGCCGCGCTGCGCTCGCAATGACAAAAGCAAGATTGCCGCGTCGCTTCGCTCCTCGCAATGACATAAGGAGAACTCCTCGCACGGATGTGAGGAGGCTCATGACCGGAGCTTATGCCGGTTAGCGGCTGAATAAACCGCTGATATCTTTCGCTTCCCAGTGAGGGAAATGCTTACGCACTAGGGCATTCAAGTCACGCTCAAAGTCGGCCCAATCGGTGGCGTTTGAAGCATTGCCTGGGGCGCTGGCGGTACCGCGGATCATACCGGCGCCTACGGTCACGTTGGTCAGCCGATCAATGATGATAAAGCTACCGGTACCGGGGCTGGTGCGGTAATCATCCACGGGAATAGCAGCTGTCAGTTCCACGTCGCAGCGGGCAATAGCATTTAGCCCCAGCGAGTGAGTGGCATGCTTCTCCAGAGTATTGACGTCGATTTGGTAATCAATCGCACTGATCTGACCGGAAAGATCGCGGGTCGCCAGTTTGAAATCGTAGAGCTTACCTGGCGTTAACGCCTCTTCCTGCATCCAAACAATATCGGCTTTAAAGGTGTTGGAGAGCGGCAGTTCGCTATCCGCTGCCACCAGCCAGTCGCCACGGGAGATATCGATTTCATCTTCCAGAGTCACAGTGATCGCCTGACCTGGATAAGCGGCCGCAAGGTCACCATCAAAAGTGACAATCCGTGCAACCCGCGACGTTTTACCCGATGGAAGTGCCTTAACGGCTTGACCAGGACGTAATACACCCGCGGCTAAGGTGCCGCAGTAACCGCGAAAATCAAGGTTCGGGCGGTTAACGTACTGAACCGGTAAACGCAGATCGCTGAGGTTCTGGTCGCGGGTAATCTCGACACTCTCTAATAGCTCGATCAGTGTTTCCCCCTGGTAAGCATCGCTAAAATACCAGGGCGTTTGTTCGCTGCGATTGACCACGTTGTCGCCATTCAGGGCCGACATCGGTACAAAGCGAATGTCAGGTGCTTGCAGATTGGTGGCAAAGGCTCGGTACTCATCGACTATCTCGTTAAAGCGCTGCTCGGAGAAGTCCACTAGATCCATCTTATTGACCGCAATCACCAGGTGCTGAATACCTAGCAGGTCGGCAATAAAGCTATGGCGGCGAGTCTGGGTCTGCACACCGTAGCGGGCATCGATCAGGATAATCGCCAGGCTGGCGGTTGATGCCCCCGTGGCCATATTGCGGGTGTACTGCTCATGCCCAGGCGTATCGGCGATAATAAACTTGCGCTTATCCGTAGAGAAAAAGCGGTACGCCACATCGATGGTAATGCCCTGCTCACGCTCTGACTGCAGCCCATCCACCAACAGCGCCAGATCAACGGTATCACCAGTAGTACCACTGGTTTTAGAAGCCTGAGTGATCGCCGCCAGTTGATCTTCAAAAATCATTTTCGAGTCGTGAAGCAGACGGCCAATCAGCGTCGATTTGCCGTCGTCTACGCTACCGCAGGTGATAAAACGCAGCAGGTCTTTGTTTTCGTGCTCGTGCAGGTACTGCTCGATATTATCGGCGATTAAATTAGATTGGTGAGACATCAGACTTTCCTCATTTAAAAATAGCCCTCGCGCTTTTTCTTCTCCATCGAACCCACCTGGTCGCGGTCAATGGCACGGCCACTGCGCTCGCTGGTTCGGGTCAGCAGCATCTCTTGAATAATTTCCGGAAGCGTCGCGGCTTCGGATTCCACCGCGCCGGTTAGCGGGTAGCAGCCAAGCGTTCGAAACCGTACCGACTTCATTTCCGGCACTTCGCCAGGTGCTAACGGCATACGGTCGTCATCGACCATAACTTGCATACCGTCGCGCTCGACTATGGGCCGCTTGGCCGAGTAGTAGAGCGGCACGATGGGAATCGACTCTAAGTAGATGTACTGCCAGATATCCAGCTCGGTCCAGTTAGAGAGTGGGAACACGCGGATCGATTCACCTTTATTGACCTTAGCGTTATATACGTTCCAAAGCTCAGGGCGCTGGTTCTTGGGATCCCAACGGTGATACTTATCGCGGAACGAGTAGACGCGCTCTTTGGCACGCGAGGCTTCTTCATCACGACGCGCGCCACCAAAGGCCGCATCAAACCCATACTTATCCAGCGCCTGCTTGAGCGCCTGGGTTTTCATGATATCGGTGTATTTGGCGCTGCCGTGGTCGAACGGGTTGATATTGGCTGCCCGCCCCTCTTCGTTGGTGTGCACGATCAGTTCCATACCCGCCTCTTCAGCCATGCGGTTACGGAACTCGATCATTTCGCGAAACTTCCACGTGGTGTCCACGTGCATCAGCGGGAATGGCGGTGTACCGGGGTAAAAAGCTTTGCGCGCCAAGTGCAGCATTACCGACGAATCTTTACCGATGGAGTACATCATCACCGGGTTGGCGAACTCAGCGGCAACTTCACGGATGATATGGATAGACTCGGCTTCTAATTGCTTGAGGTGGGTCAAGCGCGCGGCATCAGGGGCATTAAAAGCCTCCCCCTGCGTCGCTGAAGATGAAGAACGCGTCTCTGAAGACCGCTCTTTTGACGACAATGTAGACAATTGGGTCATGGCCCCTTACCTCACAAGAACAAGCTCGTCACACAAGCTAAAATCAGCGTACGTTATAGATAAATGTACGTTCGAATGTGAGTAGGGTAACGCCGAGCCGGTAATAACCCAAAAGAATTAATAACTATCTTTTTATTCCTAAAAAACCTATCTAGAAATAAGAGAGCAATTAACGTCTAATCAATGCGCTCTATCCAGCTCTGCCACTCGCTTCCCTGGGCATCGCTATACGCCAAATCGATAACCCGATAGCCAGGGCGGGAAGCTTCATCAATGGCAAACTGCTCGGCACCGGGCAGAAACTGATCGGCCATCGCCGGGCAGCCATAAACATCAATAGTGGCCTCACCTATGCCTAAAATATGATGCTCGGCGTAGGCTTGGTGCGCGTGACCAAACAGGATGATCTTGACGTGCGGGTGTTTACTTAGCAGTTGCCAAAATGCGTCGCGATCTTGTAGGCCAATGGCATCCATCCACACCGCGCCGACGTCCACCGGTGGGTGGTGCATGGCTATCAGCGTGGGCCGGTCATCGTTCTCTAACTGTTCAGCGAGCTTAGCTAGCCGCTCGCTTCCCAGTTCACCGTGGGGTTTGCCCTCCACCTGGGTATTGAGCAACAGGATGCGCCACGAATCCAAGTCCACTTGTTCAACCATCGGCCGCTCGGCCGCCATGAACTCGGGCTGATCGTGATTACCCGGCAGCCAGTACCAGGGGCAAGGCAACTGCTCCAGCGCCTGCACCGCCAAGGCGTAGGAAGCGGCCGATTCATCCTGGCTAATATCACCAGTAAACAGCACGATATCGGGCTTTTCGGCGACAACGGCATTCAACACCTGCTGAAACTGCCGCCAGGGTATGCCCGCCCGGGAACGCGCTTCGATATCCGCATAGAGATGGGCGTCGGTAATTTGCACCACACGCATTAGGGCATCTCCGGCACGTCGACCGTGTGACCGTGAGCAAGGCCATGAGCCAGCCACTCGCCCAAGAAGCGGTTGAGTTGAAGCTTCTCATCCGGCTGATGCATCCGGGCATTGGGGTAGCGGTAGCGGCCACTAAAGTGGCGCTCGCGCTGAAAGTCGGTCACTTCCGCCATGCGTACATCGTGATAAAGATGTACGCGCATACGCGGCCCTTCCAAAACGGTATCTAGTGGGCCGGTCTGAGAAACATTCACCATGGTGGTGTAAGGCGCCTGCTCTTGAATATACAGATGCAGATCACCGAAATGCTGTTTATCACCGCGCAAGGCAATATCGCGGCGCTGGCCGGCCTCCATATCGCCCACCAGGCGCACCAAACGTAAATAGTTGGCGCTGCACTCCCCTTGGAGCGATTTTAAATCGGTGACATAGGCCGTTCTCGCCATGTTCACTCCTCGTCGGTTTCGCTTTGCGTCAAAGCGCGCTGCGAGGCAGCACGCAGTGAGGCTCGCTGGCTATTCAGCCAATGTAGACCAATTAAACACATGGCGTTGTCGAGTCGCCCTTTCTCTAAGAGCTCCCAAGCGTTAGCGAAAGGCATGACGTGAACACGAATATCCTCATGCTCTTCATCTAGGCCATGAATCCCACCTAATCCTTGGGTATCTACCAAACCACAAAATAGTGTCACTTGCTCGCTACAGGCGCCAGGGCTGGGATAATACGTGTGAAGTTTGGTCAGTTGGGCCACTTTACAACCGGCCTCCTCCCACGCCTCGCGACGCGCCACATCTTCCAGCGATTCGTCTTTTTCGACCAAACCGGCCACGAGCTCGAGCTTCCAGGGAGAAACGGAATCATCAATGGCGCCGGCACGAAACTGCTCAATGAGCACCAATGAGTCGCGCTCAGGGTCGTAGAGCAGCACACCCACTGCATCAAAGCGATTATGCACTTCACGACGCATGGGTTCGCTCCAACCGCCTTCAAACAGCCGGTGACGAAGCTCTAAGGCTTCCAGGCGGAAAAACCCCTGGTGTAGCGTCTCCCGCTTAAGCAGCTCAACATCATCGCGCTTTAAGTCGGGAACGCTAAGAGCCGTGTTTTTAAAAGGAGGGCGCTGAAAATTAGGATTCTGAACAGCATCGTGCTTGGAGTTGGACGCCATGAGGCACTCCCGGTGGTGATAATCGATCTATTATCAATGCTTGCCACCGGGAATGCCAATTCAGCGAGTGGATTACAGCTGCTTAAGCAGCGCTTCGGCATCACGGCGTAGCGCTTCATCGGAGACTTGCCGGTTGTCTCGAGCGGTGCCGTTAACCGCTCGCTGGGCGTGCTCGCGAGCGGCCTGCTCATTGCCCTCTTCTTTCAAAAAGGCAGCGTAGTAGTAGTTCACATCGATGCCGTCTGGGCGGATCTCCAAGGCACGCTGGAACATGCGTTCAGCGGTATCACTATTGCCAAAACCGAGTGGCCGCCCTGGAGCGCGATCGTAAAGCGCACCTAGCGTGACGTAGGCGGAACCATTCAACCCCTGAGGATCTATTTCAATCGCCTTTTCTAACGCGTCACGCGCATCACCTGCGATTCCTAATGCGCCTAAACCACCGCGCTCACGGGCATAAGAAGCCAGAACTATTCCCTGCCAGACAAGTACATCAGCTTCATCGCTGTACTGCTCGGCCAACTGCTCCGCTTCACCTGCCAATGCCTTTAACGTGCTCTCGCGCTCGTTGGCGGGCATCTCAGTCACGGTATGCTCCCACCTGTTTTTAAGCGAAAACAGCTCGCCTTCAAAGGCAGAGGCGGTTAGCGGAGACAGCATCAGCGCGCTGCCAATAGCGGCGGCGATTAATGAGCGCGGTAAAAACATACGTGGAAAAGAGTGAGTTCGCATACATGCTCCTAACATTATTGTTGTCCTACTTAGACCCACCAATGACGGGCCTCTAGCCCAATATAGCAAAAAATGTAACGAACGTTTGAATGATTTACCAGTAGCATGCTGCTTGGTTGCTTCGCGCAATTAACGTAAGGTGGGTAGCTCGAAACACGATGGGGAATAGGTAATGAAAGGCCGCAACATGACCCGCTGGCGCGATCCAGCCAAAGATCCGCGTCAAGCCCCTAAGAGCAATCTGATTACCCCAGAAGGGGCGGCTCGCTTGCGCGCTATCTTGGATCACCTATCGCGGGTTAAACGCCCGGATATTTCAGCAAAAGTCGGCGAAGCAGCCGCCCAGGGCGACCGCAGTGAAAACGCCGATTACACCTATAACAAGAAAGAGCTGAACCGCGTTATCGCCCGGATTACTTACCTGACGAAACGCTTGGACGAACTGCAAATCGTAGACCGCCTGCCAGCCGATACTAGCAAGGTGTTTTTCGGCGCTTATGTAAGCCTGGAGGATGAAAGTGGCGGTGAGGTGCATCTCAGGATCGTTGGCCACGATGAAATCGACACCAAAAAGCGCTGGATCAGTATCGATGCACCTATGGCTAAAGCACTGCTCGGTAAACAGGTGGGTGATGAAGCAAAAGTGCTCACGCCTAACGGTGATACGTTTTATACCATCACCGCCATTGATTACACTGGCTAATCCCTGCGCCATTAACGCCGCCTAGGGCCTAATCTTGTAAGGAGTAGTCCACCGTGGTGACAACGCGAACACGTTTGGTTTGCGGCGTGTAGCTGTCCAAGTCCTCGATGGAGAAGTAGCCCTGGGTCGCCTGACGAATCTGGCCCACTTGGCTACCGGAATCTTCGGCAAACTGCTGTGCGGCGTTACGCGCATCCGCAGTGGCCGCCGCAATCATTTCAGGCTTGATCGCATCAAGTCCGGTAAATAGAAACTCCGTGCGGTATTCGTAGCTGGGCGAGAGCAGTACGCCCTCTCGAACCAGTGAAGTCGCATTGGGGATTGCCTCGATCACGCCCTCAACATCGGGGGAGCGCAGTAGCAGTGTTGCTTCGGCGCGATAGCGCTCATCCGGGCGCTGACCACCGTACTGATTGCTATATTGGTCGGTAATCCGCGGCGGAGTGGAGCTAACATGCTCTGATGCAAACCCCTGGGCCTCCAGAAAATCGCGAATTGCCTGCTCGTCACTGGACAACTGCTGCTCAAGGTCACTCAAGCTATTAGCGCTGACACTGTAATTGAACGGCCACAGCACCAAATCCGCCGGCACTTCTCGCTCGGCTAAGCCGCGCACCGTGACGCTACGTGACGACTGCTGCCATACTTCTGCGGCGCCCTTGATATAACTACCGCTCCATACCAGCCCTAGCGCCAGCAGCCCGCCCAGCAGAACGGCACTTCCCAGTACCGCCGTATTTCGAATATTTCCCGCCATTGCTGCCACTCCTACTCACTACCGTTAAATTAACGACTACTTATTTGCATCATAGTCCTTAACGATAGACCTTACCGGTAAATTCGTCGGCGGCTGAATGTGGCAAGTTTGAGGAAACGATGCAGAAGTGTTAATGATCAATCGATATCATGGCCTTGATAACCTGATTAGCGGGGTCACACCACTGGGGCATCTGGGCAGGCACGTCAGCAAGGTAAGCACGGTGGGTAATCATTGCTTCAGCATTGATGTCCCCACTATCCATCAGTGACACCACACTATCGAAGTCTTCCCGAGTGGCATTACGGCTGCCGATCAAGGTCAACTCTTTCTTGTGGAAATCAGGATCACTGAAGGTAATGTCTGCTTTGACTATACTCACCAGAACATAGCAACCGCCATGCCCCACCAGATCGAACCCAGCCTCCATAGCACGAGGGCTCCCTGTGGCATCAAACACCACATCTGCTAACGCACCGCCATTTAGCTTGCTGATCTGTGCAGCCACTTCCACTTCCTGAGGGTTCGCCACCGCATCGGCACCCAGTACGTCACGGCAAAAAGCCAGACGTGATGGATTGGTATCCACCATCAAGGTACGCGCACCCTGGCTTTTAGCGACCTGGAGTACGCCCATACCAATAGGCCCCGCACCCACGATGACGGCTAATTCATCCGCTTGTAGCACGCTACGCCTTACAGCGTGAGCACCAATTGCCATGCACTCCACCAGGGCCAATTGATCGATGCTAAGGGTTTCAGATACCACTAAGTGAGTGGTAGGTACGGCCAGGTACTCCGCCATGCCACCATCTTGATGTACGCCAATAACCTGCATGTTCTGGCAGCAGTTGGTTTTATGCTGCTGGCAGGCACGGCACTCACCGCAATGTAGGTAAGGTATGACATAAACCTGCTTACCCAGTAAGTGTTGGGCATGGTTCCCAGCCACCTCGACTACCTCACCGGCCAGCTCATGGCCTAACACCCTGGGGTATTCAAAATAGGGTTGGTTTCCACCATAAGCATGAATATCCGTTCCGCAGATACCGATACGACGTATCCGTACCACGGCATGCCCAGGGGCACACTCTGGTTTAGCAGCGTGACGCAGCTCCAGATGTTGCGGCTTTGAACAGATAAGCACTTCCATAAGCGCGCTTCTCCTCGTTATGTTTAGGCCTGAACGACCCGCTGCTGCTGCACACCTAAGCCCTCAATACCTAAACGCATTTGCTGTCCATCACGAAGGTAAACGGCGGGCTTCTGGCCCATACCCACACCGGGAGGTGTGCCGGTGGAGATAACATCGCCAGGCTGCAAACTCATAAAACGGCTCAAGTAACTGATCAGAAAAGGCACTTGATACACCATGGTGCGCGTATTGCCGTCCTGGTAACGCTGGCCGTCTACCTCAAGCCACATACCTAACTGGTGTGGGTCAGCAATCTCATCACGGGTAACTAACCAGGGCCCTAAGGGGCCAAACGTATCGCAGCCTTTGCCCTTGTCCCAAGTACCACTGCGCTCCAACTGAAACTCGCGTTCAGACACATCATTAACTACGCAGAACCCCGCCACATGTAACATCGCCTTAGCTTCATCAATGTAACGACCACCCTTTCCAATAATTACCCCAAGCTCGACTTCCCAATCGGTCTTTTTGGAGCCACGGGGGATCTCCACATTGTCATTGGGACCACAGATAGCGCTTGTCCACTTATTGAAAATGACCGGCTCAGGGGGAACCTCGGCGCCGGTTTCTGCTGCGTGATCGGAGTAGTTGAGACCAATACAAATAAACTTGCCCACCTGACCAACACAAGGCCCCAGACGTACATCAGCCGCGACCTCTGGCAATATAGAGAGATCCACATCGCGAAGTTTCTGCAACCCTTCGTCGCTCAATACATCACCGGCAACATCGCTAACGAAGGCGGAAAGATCACGCACCTTACCCTGACTATCGAGAATGCCCGGCTTTTCCTGGCCCGGCGTTCCAAAGCGTAAAAGTTTCATATTGTTATTCCTTCTGAAGTAATCAGTTAGCCCAACCACCATCGATCAATTGCGTGGTGCCGGTAATAAACTGCGATTCATCACAAGCCAGGAAAGCCGCCAGCGCAGCCACTTCCTCCACTCGCCCCAGCCTACCCATTGGCTGACGGGCAATAAAAGAGGCTAGCACCTCTGCATCACTGCGCCCCTCTTTACGTGCCTGCTCAGCAATACGCTGTTTGAGAGAGGGGGACTCAACGGTGCCAGGGCAGATCGCATTGCAGCGAATTCCCTGGGTCATAAAGTCGGCGGCGACAGACTTGGTCAGCCCGATCACCGCGGCTTTAGAGGTACCGTAAGCGCAGCGATTAGCAACTCCTTTAATGCTAGATGCCAGGGAAGCCATGTTGATGATGCTGCCACTCTCTTTTGCCAACATGCCCGGTAAAAAAGCCTGCAAGGTATGAAACATTGAAGTGACATTCAGATCCATCGATCGCTGCCAAGTGGCCTCGTCGCATTCGAGTACGCTGCCACCTGCCACCATACCCGCACAGTTAAACAGTACATCCAAGGCTGGCAGTGAAGTGGCTAAATGGTGGATCGCTTGGCTATCCGTGACGTCCAGGCGATAAGCTTCTACACCCGGTATCCCTTCTAAGCTGGCAATATCGATATCTGTCGCGAATACGCGTGCGCCCTCGGCAACAAAGCGCTCGACGCTAGCACGCCCAATGCCGTTTGCAGCGGCGGTGATCAGTGCAGTTTTGTTTTTGAGTCTCATACTATTGCACATCCCTAACGGCTAAGGCGCGCCCCTAAAAGCGGTGGTACGACCTTGAAAAGAATGGGAACATACATCAGGCCAAATCATCCAGACATCCAATGGCCTGACCAATGAGCCGAGTATGAGCGAGAAACTTTGACCCTGGCAAGCCTCAAAAACCCAAATAGCTGCTTTAGGGAATAAACTTTAGTAGCCATCAACCTTAGTCTAAAACCACCAATGAAACGGGTAGGAAACACCACGAATGCCGATTCAAACCATCCGCTCACAGCGTCTCTATCGCCAGATTGCTGATCAGTTACAGCAGTTAATCAATGATGGTGAGTTTCCCCCAGGAACGCTCTTACCCCCCGAGCGAGAGCTTGCCCAAGCTCTTGGCGTTAGTCGGGCTTCAGTGAGAGAGGCCTTGATTGCTCTCGAAGTGGTTGGGCAGGTGGCTGTTCGGGTCGGCCATGGTGTCGTGGTGCTTGAGTCGCACACCACTCCCATGGAATCGGTGATGCGCGCAGCCGCTCGAACCGAGCCCTGGGCTATAGACCCAGAGTTCGAAAGCGAAATTGAGCTCAATCTGGACGAAGAGATCCCGCCCTTTTCACTTCTCCAGACGCGCCGCTACCTGGAACCGGAAATTGCCGCGTTAGCAGCCATGAACGCCACTGAAGAGGATATGAAAGCGATCCGTTTGGCATTTGAGCGGAATGTGTCTGACAACGCCAATGGCGGGCGCAACTGCGCCGGAGATCGATTACTGCATATTCGTATTGCTGAGGCCTCAGGCAACGCGGCCTACGCACTTGTCATCAAGCATCTGCTTGGCCACAAGTACGGCGCCATGTTTCGTCGACTCCAGGAACTCTTTATGGAAACAGATATGCCGCAGCGCTCCCAGGATGACCATAAGCGCATCGTTGAAGCCATTGAAGAACGTGACCCGGCGGCTGCTCGTCGTGCCATGGAAGTGCATCTGGATCACGTACTTAATGTTTTCTTTGCTGAGTAAGTGCCTCATCAAATGCCGTAGACCTAGCGCTGTGACTTAATCGCACCGTAAACCTTGAAGCGGCGATTATCCGCCAGGGTCTGGAAGTCTTGAAATGCCCGCTGCAAGAGGTCTGGATAGGGCAAAAAGCCATTTGCCACCAGGATTAACCGCCCGCCCGCATTGAGATGCTCTGGCGCTGCGCTGATCAAACGCTGGCTAGGGCCATAACTGATATCACGCTCTTTATGGAAAGGCGGGTTGCTAACAATCCAGTCAAACTGCTCACCTTCAAGTGCACTGAATACATCACTGCAGAGTACCCGCCCCTCTAGCCCATTCGCCGCCAAGGTGCGCTTACACGCCTCTACCGCAAAAGCGCTGACGTCCACCGCGGTCACATGATGGCCACGCTGGGCCAACCAAGCGCTAATAATCCCATCGCCACAGCCCATATCCAGCACTTTGAGCGGTTTTTTCGGCAAGCTATTCTCAATGCTTTCCAACAGTAACAGCGTTCCTTCATCGACTTTGCCGTGGCCAAATACGCCCGGGTGGCTGTTCAGCGTCAGTCCTAATGTCTCGAATTGCTGCCAAGCGCTATCGCTAGTCGAATCCAATGCCACGGTTTGGGTGGCAAAGAGTGAACAGCGCCGGGCGTTGTCGCGCTTATCCCAAGGCATCCCCAGCTCTTCCAGCATCTTGGGAACGCGTTTAATGCCACCTTGATGCTCGCCGACAATTTCAATGGGTGTGCCTTCAGGTAGCTGCTCACATAACCACTTGAGCCACCAAATACCTAACTGATGCGCCTTCGGCCAAAACAGCACCATCTCTTTGCCGAATGGCTCACCCGCTGCTAAGTCAAAAGGCGCTCGGGCCTGTTTGCCTTTAGCCTGCCACTCACGCAGCACGTCAAAATCGCCACTGACCACACCCGTCGATTGATCAATAAGCCAGCTATCGACTGGCGGGCCAATGACCCACAGCGCTACATAGTTATCTTTTTGTCGCTCTAACAGCTGGCACGCTGGGGCTTGGGCACTCATTCAACGATCTCCGGTTTAATTAATGTATAAAGTAGGTAGCGGCCTAAGCGCCAGTGGGGGTCATGGCGACAATACTTTTTTTCCAGCGCCAACAGCGTTTCAGTTTCTGCTGGCGTGGCGGGAGGATGGCGCAAGTAATCTTGAAAAACGCGGATACCGGCGACTGCATCTATCACTAAGCCGTTATCTGCACTCCACTGCTCAACCTCGGCATGACTAACAGGCGAAATAGGCGTCAATCGTTGGCGCTTGCCCTTCCCCGCTAAGCGGTCGCTCAACGCCTTCTCAAGGTTGCCTTTGACTGCATTAGAAAAGCGCAGTGCATCGCGATTAAACACCATCAAGCTAAGCTGGCCACCTGGGGCCAATAAATCGCTCAAGGTGGCCAGCGCCGCTTGCGGATCACCCAACCACTCCAACACTGCATGGCAGGTAATCAGCGGCCATGGGCCAGGAGCTTGTTCTGTTAACCGTTGCAGCGGCACCTGCAGATAAGTAATCGCCTCTTCCGGTAACGTTTTAACATCCCGGTGCCAGGTTTTTGCGTAGCTGAGCATATCTGCTGAGGGCTCAGTCATCGTGACCCGGTGCCCCCGCTCAGCAAACCATGCCGCCTGCTGGCCCAGGCCACCGCCCACGTCCAGCACGCACTGCCCCTCTAGATTCAGCATTTCCGGTAGCAGGTAGTCGAGCATTGCGAGACGCAGCTCGCCCCGGGGCGCCTGATAGAGCGAACGGGAGAATTTCTCGGCCAGGCCATCGAAATAGCGATCGCCAGACGGCGTTAATTCATAGCTGCTCGATTGAGAATGGAGTGATTTAGGGTTTGAGGGCATGCCGCGAGCATCGCTGTAAAAGAAAGCGTGCAGTTTACCTGATTATCCCTACCCGGCCGAATGGCGGCCTGGCCTGCATCAAACACAAACAAAAGTTATCAAATCATTACAAATGTCTCTTAAAATAGATATAAATCGGTTTGCAAACTGGAGCGAAATAATAGCTAATCGACACAGGAAAAATGTCCTATCATGGTAGAAGTGACAAGCAATAGAAGCATATAGCAGTCACCACCAAGTCGATATAAATTATAACAAAATAAATACGGTGGGTTTTATATGATTATCGATACGGCGAACCAAAATACCACTGGGCAGATAATACGCTCACTGCTAAAAAAAGAGCATGCTATTTCTATCTTTTCTAAAGAAGCAGCCTACGCCATAGAAGCGAAGGCAATTAAGATGGAGCTGGATACCGGAAAAATAACCTTAGCTATTCACTACACCGGAAATTCGCTTTCTCCATATTTTAAAAACGAAACTATTTGCTTTGACATAGAGGCTTCGCACCCTTCACCTGGTATAGAAGAAGAAATTTACAACATTGAGCAAGTACCTGCACACGTCATTAAGATAGATGCCTGCACTTACCATCTTGAGTGTCAGCTTCCCAACTCTATTTTTGCTTCCGATAATAGAGGTGCTCTACGCGTTCCTTTTATTCTTGGTATGCATGCACGTGTGCACCTTGAAGTCTTTGCTCATGAGCTTAATGTGGAAGGAAAAGTGCGTAACCTTTCAGTGGGCGGCTGCATGGTGTATGTCAGCCTCGAAGACAGCATGGCCCTTAGCGTTAACCAGACGCTGCCAGAGGTAACACTCGAGTTTCCAAACGGAGAAACATTCAATACTCAGGGGCGTATTCGTCATATGCGCCCTTTTGGAAGCCACGACTACGCGGCTATCGGTATTGAGTTTATTAATATGACAGCCACAATGGCTGAAACACTTTTCCATTATGTATCGGAGTCTGAGTTCGAAGCCGCTTTTCGTTCAGGGCTACAAAATAGCAATTCACGTGCTAAGTCGCGGCTTTTCATCGCAGATGCCAAAGAGAAGAAAATGCAGCACAAAGAAGAGCATGATCAAACCAAGAGTAGCCAACGATCTCCTCTGCTACGCGGTGTTCTTGAAGTCGCTCACCAGCTACAAGTCATGTTAATGTTTACTAAAAACAAAGACTTATTTCCAGAAGAGAGCCTCTATGAGTGTGTCGACAGCCTTCTTTATATGGTCACTCAAGACCGAAGGGGGCTTCAGTATGCGCTGGCTTTTTTGCATGATGAACCCGAGTGGGTTCGCCATGCCATACAAGTGAGTAGCCAGCTAGCGATGATCCTGATCAGTCGTGACCCACACGCGCCACAGACACGGGAAACAGTAGCGGGCGCCCTACTACACACCATGGGTAAACCACTGCTGATTAGCGAACAGCTCCCCTCACTTAAAATTCGCATGTCTCCATCGCAAGCCGAGCTACTCAAAGAACATGTTGTTGCACTGAATAACAAGCTAACGGCACTGGGCTGGGTCGCCAGCCCAGCCTGCCATGACATTATCCTCAATGCCAACGAACGGCTCGATGGCAGCGGCTATCCAGCAGGAAAGCAGGCTGCAGAGTTATCCGAGCGTGTTCGATTAATCAGTGTTATTAAAATAATCAATAAATTAACCCATGAGCGAAATGGTCAGCATCCGCGGCAACCTCTTGATGCCTACCGCTGGGTTAATAACTGCCCAACTATTTATGAAAAGTCATTACTTGTAGAGTATATCCAACACTTTGGCTTATACCCTATCGGTAGCTTAGCAAAGTTCTCAAACGGTTTCTTAGCATGGATAATGGATGTAGATGCAAAGGGAATGCCGTGTAAAGTTAACGTTATTAAAAACCTCTCCTTTAGAGACACATCTATTGACACGGTTCTTGAAAATAATGACTTTACTCAAATTGGACGTCTTGAGGGCACGGTGAACCCCACAGACTACAATATTCATATGGCCAATCACCCTTAGCGGCTCGCACGCCGTTGCTTTTGGCCTAGCAAACACCCAAAATTGAGCTACTTTCATTCCGTTAATCACAATGTAACGGAAGACACTTTAACGCAAAACGCTATTTATTTAAGCACTCTATTTTAAAGTACACTATGCCACCTACACCGCGCCGTTCCACCATTCTTGAAGTAGCCCGCCTCGCTGGTGCCTCTAAAACCAGCGTATCGCGCTATTTTGGCGAAGAGCGTGATCGGCTCTCGCCCTCACTTCAAGCGCGCATCGCCCATGCGGCAGGTACCCTTGGCTACCAGCCAAATCAAATGGCACGCGGGTTAAAAGGTGGTCGCTCTAAATTGTTAGGTATGTTGGTGGCAGATATCCGCAACCCATTTTCAGTGGCTATCACACATGGTGTAGAGCAAGCGTGCCGCCAATACGGCTACTCATTGGTCGTGTGTAATACCGACAATGACCCGGAACAGGAGCGCCAGCATTTAGACCTGCTGGGTGCCTATCAGGTGGAAGGTCTCGTGGTAAATGCATCCGGCAGCCCCGAACGTCAACTACATACTTTTATCAGCCAGGGGACACCCATTGTGCTGCTAGACCGCGAAGTCGATCATGTGGAGGCGGAAGTGGTTGGACTCGATAATCACCTGGCGATCGATATGGCGCTCGAACACTTGGCCGATCAGGGCTACCAGGCCGTACTGTATGTCAGCGAAGTTCCCCAGCAATCGAGCACGCGACAAAAACGCTTGGCCCGCTTTAACCACACTGCCGAGCAGTTGGGGCTTATCCATTCATCCTCCCTGCTTGCTAACTCAGGTGGCACTGCAACGCTTCAAGCACTAAGCGACTTTTTAGCCACCCACCAACAGCACGCTTGCGCTGTCTTGTGCGGCAATGGCACTGCCACCCTAACCGTGACCCGCCTGTTTCAGCAGTTGGACTTACTGCTTGGCAAGGTAGGCTTGATGGGGATTGATGAACTCGATTGGTGCGCTTTGATCTCTCCCGGCATTACCACGCTTGCCCAACCCACCGATGCAATGGGTAAAACGGCTGTTCAATGCTTGATGCATCGCATTGCGCCCCACGTATCATCAATGCCAGCGGCGCTGAGTTTTTCACCTACTCTGATCGAACGAGGTTCTACTCAACGCTAATTTTTTTAGTCGGTGCTAAAAAATTGCCACAAAAATGGTATCGTTCCCATTGGATGATAATGAACAACTCGAAGAGATTACTGACTATGCCTCACTCCTTCTCTAACCCACCAGAAATTCTCACCTTCGGCGAAGCCATGGCTATGTTTGTCGCTGATTCACCAGGCGACTTATCCAACATTGATCGTTTCCACCGCCGCTTGGCAGGCGCCGATAATAATGTCGCTATCGGCCTCTCCAGGCTGGGTTTCCACGTGGGCTGGTTAAGTCGAGTGGGAACCGATAGCTTTGGAGGGTTTATTCAGGCGGCATTAACAGCGGAAGGTATCGATGATCGCTATATTCACGCCGATGCACAGCACCCCACCGGGCTGCTCTTTAAAGAACGTGCCCAGAACGGCGCCGACCCGCGAGTAGAGTATTTCAGACGTGGCAGTGCCGCCAGCCATCTCACTATTGACGACGCCCTGAGTGTCGACTTTCAGGCGCTTAACCACCTTCACGCGACGGGTATTACCCCAGCGTTATCTGAAAGCGCCTGCCAGCTTAGCCATCATTTGATGGAAGAGGCCCGCGCCCACGGCGCTAGTATTTCCTTTGACCCCAATTTACGGCCGTCACTTTGGCCCAGTGAAAACGTTATGCGGTCGACCCTTAATGAACTCGCAGGTCGCGCCGATTGGGTGTTGCCTGGGCTTTCAGAGGGCCAGCTTCTCACCGGGCAGAAGACGCCTTACGACATAGCAGGCTATTATCTGGATCAAGGTGCCTCGGCTGTGATCATCAAGCTGGGCCCCGAAGGTAGCTATTACCGTGGCAACCTGGATGGGCAAGAAGAGAGCTTTACAGTGGCCGGTTGCCACGTTGCTGAGGTGGTGGATACCGTAGGTGCAGGCGATGGCTTCGCCGTCGGTGTCATTAGCGCCCTGCTTGACGGAAGAACGGCGCGTCAAGCCGCCCAACGCGGCAACCTCATTGGCGCCCAAGCCATCCAGGTAGTGGGTGATATGGAAGGTCTGCCTAATCGCGAGCAACTACTAGCGCTTGAAGTCGACCAACCCATTGGCTAATCGCCACACACTATTTTTTAAATAGCAGGTTTTAAATAACAGGTTTTAGATAACAGGCTTTTCACCATGGAGATAACAATGAAAAAACGTCTAGTGATTCAAGGACGACTCAGCGACGCTCAACAGACTGAACTTAGCGATTTGTTTGAAGTGGATGTGTTGCCGAAAACCAGCTCGCTTGATGCCCCTGAAAATCGCGCTCTATTAGCGGAGACACACGGCATTATCGGTTCCGGCTTAGCCATTACCCCCCAGTTGCTGGACGCAGCGCCCAACTTGGAAGTCATCGCGACCGTCTCTGTTGGCTATGACAACATTCCCGTTGATGAACTGACCAAGCGCGGCATTATGCTGTGCAATACGCCTGATGTGCTTACCGAAACCACTGCCGACACCGGTTTTGCGTTGATCATGGCCGCGGCGCGCCGGATGGTTGAACTAGCCGAGTGGGTCAAAGCGGACAAATGGCAAGCCAGCATTGGCCCGGCGCTGTTTGGCAGCGATATACATGGCAAAACCCTGGGCATGGTGGGATTTGGCCGTATTGGCCAAGCCGTTGCCAGGCGCGGAGCCCTGGGCTTTGGTATGCAGGTGCTCTACTCCAACGCTTCACCCAAGCCCGATTTAGAGAGTGAGCTTGGCGCGCAGCGCCGCGAACTCAACAAGCTATTGGCTGAAGCCGATTTCGTCTGTGTCACTGTGCCGCTTACCGCCGAGACCGAGCATTTGATCGGTGCCCAAGAGTTTGCGCTGATGAAGCCTTCAGGCATTTTTATCAATATCGCCCGCGGCAAAGTCGTCGATGAAAGCGCCTTAATACACGCCTTGGAAACCAGCGTTATTCAAGCAGCCGGGCTGGATGTATTTGAGCAGGAGCCACTACGCGCTGCATCACCGCTGACGAAGATGCCCAATGTGGTCGCCCTGCCGCATATCGGCTCTGCTACCCATGAGACCCGCGACGCCATGGCCCAGCGAGCGGTGGATAATATTCGTCTAGCACTCCAGGGTGAGCGGCCAATTAGCTTAGTCAACGAGGAAACCTATCAATGAAGCCTGCCACGCCCCTATGCTTACTGTTCGATTGCGATGGCACCCTGGTGGACAGCGAAATACTGCTTGCCGAGGTAATGGGGGATATTCTTCCCGAGTTCGGCTTACCCTTTTCAGCGCGTCAGTATATGGATGAATTTCGCGGGGTGCGTTTCCAGACGATCGTCCAAACCCTGGAAAAGCGTTTTCAAACATTAGCAGAAGATGCATTTTCCCAGCTTGAGGCAGGTATGCGGGCGCGTATGGAAGCCCGTATGCGTGCCGAGCTGGTGGCGATTCCTGGTATGGTCGCCGCACTGGAACAGTTAAGTAGCCACCCCAAGGCCGTGGTCTCTAATGGCCCCGAGCGCAAAATTCGCTGTGCGCTGGAAAGCACCGAACTAGGCCATCACTTTGCTGACAAGCTCTTTAGCGCCTATACCCTCAACGTCTGGAAACCCGACCCCGAGCTGTACCGTAAAGCTGCCGCCGCTATGGGCCATGCTCCTCAGCAGTGCGTGGTGATCGATGACGCGGCGGTGGGTGTGGAAGCGGGGCTAGCGGCGGGCATGCACGTGATTCACCTCAACCACTTCCCTAATGAAGAACTCACCCCCGAAGGGGCGATTGGTATCCACCACGCCAGCGAGCTTCCCACCGCCATTGCGCGCCTACACTTCTGATCGCGGTTGCTTGGTTAACTGATTAACCGCCGCTAATCAACTCTCCAACGCCCGCCCTCGACAGGCATGTTTCCCGTGCCTGCCGACGACACCGCCTGCGTGCTTATAACCCCCTCTCTCTGTACTGAAAATATGCATCGCGACCAATGTCGCATAGCCCAAGCATTGACCTATGCAGGAATGACGTTAAGCTTGGCCTCACATCAAATATAAAAACAGATTTTATATTTGAGAAAATATCCATCGCATCGCAACAAAAACATCACAATAAAACGGAGAACCTTCCATGCGCCTAACCCACTTAATGATGGCCAGCCTCGCTATTGGCTTCACCACATCGCTCCAAGCTGCCGATTTCACCTTCAAGTATGCTCATTCGCAAACCGATGAGGCGCCGCGTTCTGAGTCCATGCGCTACTTCAAAGAAGCGCTTGAAGAGCGCAGTGATGGGCGTATCGCTGTCGAACTCTATTTCAATGGCACCCTGGGGAAGGAGGAGGACGTACTCCAGCAAGTCCAAATGGGGCTTATTCAGGGCTATCGCGGTGGCTTGTTTGCCCAAGCTAACCCCGCCTACCTGATCTATACCATGCCGTTCCTGTTCACCACACCAGAACAGGCCATTGACGTTATGGAAGGCGAGCTTGGCCAGGCCATTAATGAAGGCGCACGTGAAAGTCAGCTGCACATACCGGTGACCGGCGTTGCAGGTGGTATGCGCCAGTTAACCAATAACGTTCGCGCCGTTAATCAAGTTGATGACCTCCGTGGCTTGAAGATTCGCACCCCGCCACTGGCTCCCACGCTGCGGGCGTTTGAAGCGCTGGGAGCCTCCCCCCAGCAAGTGCCTTACACCGAGACCTATATGGCGTTACGCACAGGCGTGGTCGATGGGCAAGAAAACCCGCCCTCCAATATCGCCGATATGAAATTCCATGAAGCTCAGGAGTACATGTCATTACTGAACTGGCAAATCCATCCTGATCCCTTCTTTATCAGCGCCCAGTGGTACGACCAGCTCCCTGAAGATCTGCAGATGATCGTTGACGACGTCGCTCAAGAGACGATGACTCGCTCCAACGAAATTTGGCTAGCTTCCGAAGCCAACTACCTCGAAACACTGGGCGAGCACATGAGCATTAATGACATCGCCGACGAACACCGCCAAGGCTTTGTAGATGCCGTCGTTCCTGTCTGGGAGCACTTTGTTGAGCGTGGTGACTTTAGCCAGGAGCAATTAGAGCAAGTGCTCGCACTGACTGATCAAGCCGAGGTACTGGAGTAATGAATCCACCTCCACTGGCGCAGCCGATGGCGGAAGATACCGCCTTGATGCGGGTAATGCGCCGCTTCGCTAGCCTGCTGGAAAATCTGATCGCCGCATTGATTGCGGCGGTTTTCCTGCTCTGCTTGGCACTGGTGATACTGCGCTACGTATTCAGCATTGGCTTTGCCGGTGCTGAAGAGGTGATGCGTTTTCTCTTTGTGTATTCCACCGCACTGGGGGCATCGGTCGCCATTTTGCGCGGCGAGCATATCCGTATCAGCGTGCTTGTGGATGCACTGCCTACGGCAATAGCCGTCTGGCTGAACCGCTTACGCCATTGTCTCGTGATGCTATTCAATGGCTATTTGGCATGGCTCAGCATCAGCTGGATTGGGCAAGTCGGTCGCTTCCGCTCCGCCGTACTGGATGTGCCCAATTGGGTAGTGCAAATCAGTGTCCCCATTGGCGCGCTACTGGTCATTCTATTTTCCTTGGCGGTGCTAGTCGGTGGAGAGCGCCCCTCAGCTCAACGAGAAGTCGTGCAGGAGGGCCAGGCATGATTTTACTGCTTGTTAGCCTGATGGTGCTGCTGTTGATTGGGGTGCCCATCGCCTATTCGCTAGGGCTTTCGGGGCTGGTTTACTTTTTGATCATGCAACCAGGCTTGATTGGCGTGCTGCCTCAGCGGGTACTGTCCGGTATGGATCTGTACACCATGATTGCCCTGCCGCTGTTCATTTTGATGGGGCTGGTGATGAACGCCTCAGGCATTACCGCTCGCTTGATCGACTTCTGTTTGATGTTGGTAGGCCGTTTTCCAGGTGGGCTGGGGCACGTCAATATCTCGACATCGATGATCTTTGGCGGCATATCGGGCTCTTCGGTGTCTGATACGGCT
This sequence comes from Vreelandella titanicae, assembly GCF_014697095.1. Taxonomy (NCBI): domain Bacteria; kingdom Pseudomonadati; phylum Pseudomonadota; class Gammaproteobacteria; order Oceanospirillales; family Halomonadaceae; genus Vreelandella; species Vreelandella titanicae. The sequence goes on from NZ_CP059082.1 coordinate 4,298,350, forward strand.
TCGGTGGGTTCCGCCATGATTCCGGAGATGGCACGAAAGGGATACAGCGTCGAAACTGCTAGCGGCATTACCGTGGCCTCTTCCACCATGGGCATGATCATACCCCCCAGTGTTCCCATGGTGATCTACGCCGTTACCGCGCAGCAGTCTATCGGCACCATGTTTATGGCGAGCCTTATCCCCGGTCTACTCATTGGCCTGCTGATGATGGGCATCATTGCGCTAATGGCCGGTCGTCAAGGCTACCCCCGTGCCCACGCAGGGTTAAACCCGCAACAGCGCCGTCAGGTGATTCAGCGTGCGGTACTCGCGCTATTAATTCCTCTGTTTGTAGTGGGTGCGGTGGTCGGCGGTGTCGCTACGGCCACTGAGTCTGCCGCGTTAGGCGTGGGCTATGCGCTGATTCTGGCATTGGTGGTATTTAAAAGCCTCAAATTGCGTGAACTGCCTGCACTGTTTCGCTCTGCCGTAATGACCAGCGCAACGGTGATGATCATTATTGCCATGAGCCAGCTGTACGTGTGGATTCTCTCGATGGAGCAGATTCCCCAGCTGTTGGCAGGCTTTTTAGGCGGGCTGGACCTTACCCCGATGTTGCTCCTGCTGGTGATTGCAGCTGCCGTGCTACTGATCGGCACCTTTATTGATGTGACCCCCGCGATTTTGCTGATTACCCCAGTGGTGCTGCCGGTGCTTGCCCTGGCCAATATTTCACCTGTGCAGTTTGGTGTCCTGTTGATCAGTGGCTTGGCTATTGGCTTGGTCACGCCGCCGGTGGGCATGTGCCTGAACGTCTGCTCATCCATCACTGGCCTCTCGATTGGGCGTATTTTCCGCGGCGCCCTGCCGTTCCTGCTCGCAAATCTCCTGGTGATACTGCTGGTCATTGTCTTTCCGGCTATCACCCTGTGGCCGCTCACGCTGTTCTCGTGAGCCCATTTACTTTTACTATTAAAGGAAATTCATATGGATATTCGCCAAGCGCTTCATAGCGATCATTTTAAAACCCTCGATACCCAGGGCCTGCGTGACAAAATGCTGGTCACCAAGATTATGGAGCCTGGGCAACTGTCGCTAACCTACAGCCACGTTGACCGCATTATTGTCGGTGGCGCGGTACCCACTGATTCACCGCTTACCCTGAGCGGTGGCAAAGAACTTGGCGTTGACTATTTTCTAGAGCGGCGGGAAATGGGCGTTATCAACATTGGCGCGCCCGGGCGCATTACTGTCGACGGTGAAACGGTCGAGCTGGGCACCCACCACGGCTTGTATATTCCCAAAGAGAGCCGTGAAGTCAGCTTTGAGAGCCTCGATGCGACCAAGCCTGCGCGCTTTTATATCAACTCAACGCCTGCCCATGTACGTTACCAGCTTCGCCATATCCGCCCGCAAGATGCCTCGCCCACCACCCTTGGCGACCCCGAAACCGGCAATGTGCGTACCATTAATAAGTACCTGCATACCGATGTACTGAATACCTGCCAGCTCTCCATGGGGCTTACCCAGTTAGAGCCCGGCAGTATGTGGAACACCATGCCCTGCCATACCCACGAACGGCGCATGGAAGTGTACTTCTACTTTGACTTGAGTGAAGACGATGTGGTGTTCCACCTGTGTGGTGAACCCCAAGAGACCCGGCATATCGTGGTTGCCAACGAACAAGCCGTGATTCACCCCAGCTGGTCGATTCACTGCGGCTTTGGCACTCGCCGCTACACCTTTATTTGGGGTATGTGCGGTGAAAACCTGACCTACGATGATATGGACTTTATCGCTTCTAAAGAGCTGCGCTAAACCACTACCCAGGGAGAGTGACCAATGAAGCTATTTTCGCTGAACGGCCAAGTTGCCATGGTGACGGGTTGCAACAAAGGGCTGGGCCAGGGAATTGCCATTGCACTGGCACAGGCGGGTGCCGATATCGTGGGCGTCAACCGCAGCCCTGCTGATGACACCCGCCAGCAGGTCGAGGCCCTAGGGCGCCAGTTTTACGACATTACGGCGGAGCTGGGCAGCCAAGCGCCTAGCGAGATTGTCTCACAGGCGATCGCGCAAGCGGGCAAGGTGGATATCCTGGTCAACAATGCGGGGATTATTCGCCGGGCAGCAGCCGTTGAATTTTCAGAGCAAGATTGGGATGACGTCATTGATGTTAACTTGAAAGCCGCTTTCTTTCTCGCACAGCAGGTTGCCAAACACCTTATCGAGCGCAAAGCGCCGGGCAAGATCGTCAATATCGCTTCATTACTGTCGTTTCAGGGCGGCATTCGCGTGCCCTCCTACACCGCCAGCAAAAGCGGCATTCTCGGCCTAACGCGCCTGCTCGCCAATGAGTGGGCGGGCCATGACATCAACGTTAATGGCATCGCCCCTGGCTATATGGCCACCGACAACACCCAAGCATTGCGCGACGATCCCCAGCGCCATGCTGAAATTCTTGGCCGAATCCCCGCCGGACGCTGGGGCACGCCAGAAGACTTGGCCGGCGCTGTGATATTCTTATGCTCTGATGCCGCCCGCTACGTGCATGGACATACCCTGGCGGTAGACGGCGGCTGGCTGGCACGCTAACCAAGCGTTTTGGTTAACGCCACGATCAACGAGCGATTGGCAATCACGTAAGGGAGCTTGAATGAAGGAGAAGGCTGAAACGCAGTACCACGCCCCTGCCTTAGAGAAAGGGTTGGATATTTTGGAGCTGCTTGCCCAATCTCCCCAGCCGCTAAGCACCCAAGCGATTGCCGAACAGATCGGCCGTAAAACCAATGAGATGTACCGCATGCTGATGGTGCTGCGAGATCGTGGCTACGTCAGCATGGATGATAGCGGTAGCCGCTATCAGCTAACGCTAAAGATGTTTGAGATGGCCCACCGCTTCCCGCCCACCAAGCGGTTAGTACAGGCCGCACTACCGCGCATGGAAGAGCTGTGCCATGAAATCTCCCAGTCGTGTCATCTTAGTGTTGCTCGTCCTGGCCATCTATTGGTAGTGGCCCAGTACGAAAACCCCGACAAGATGGGCTTTGGGCTGCGTCTGGGGGCCAAAATCGATATATGCGGCTCCGGTTCTGGGGCCGTCATGCTGGCCTTTCTGGATGAGCCACGCCGGGAGCGCATTCTCGCCGCCAGCGATGCAACCCAACAAGAGGTTGACCGAACGCGGGCGCTATTTGATCCGATTCGCCAGCAGGGCTACCACGTAGGGCCAAGCCCTCAAGTCCAAGGGTTAACCAATATCAGCTTCCCTGTCTTTGGGGTTCATGACGTTATCGAAGCCGTTATCACCATCCCTTATCTCACGCTGATTCCAGAAGCGATGCATCGGGAAGTTCCCAGCATCGACCGCTGCCGGGAACAGCTAGGGGAGCTGGCAGACGCCCTGACACTGGCTATTGGTGGGCGCCTACCAGCAGGTACGACGAGCTAAATGATGTTCTCTATAACGGTTTTCTCAATAACAGGGCGCTAAAAGTAGGTCGCCATACGCTCTTTAACGTTTAGTTGATCATCCACTAACAATATCTGGCGCCATTTATCGAAGGTTAAACAAGGATGAGAGGCGCCAAAGGCGACAATATCACCGACCTCGACATCTTGAGCCCCTTCCGGAAGGCCCACAAAGGTGTGCTGATCCATAATTTTCGTCACTTCCCAACCAGTCACCGGCAATGGCTGCGAGGGGTCACCTCCTTCCCGGAACCGACGCAGGGCAATAGGTAGCTGGTCATGACCGATATCACGCTTACCTAGCGCCACAATGGCAAGCCCAGGTTCGGGAAGCGACTGCACCTGGGCAAAGACTTCCAGGGCCGGCTCGAGCCCCTGCTGCAAATCCGGCCGACGGTCTAATACCGCTGATTGCGCTTCACGATAAAGGCCATGGTCGTGGACGACGTAGCAACCTGGGCGTAGCACGGGGGTAAATCTTCCCTGAAGCGGTGCGCCCTGAAAGGCCTCCGCAATCACATCATACCAGGCGGAACCTGACGCGGTGACAATCGGGTTCTCTTCAGCAAAGCGTCCAGCAGCTTCGAGCTCTACGGCAACATCCACCAGGTATTTAGCATAGGTACGAATACCAGATTCGGGATTATCCCCGTGAACCACACCCTCATAGCCCTCCAGGCCCACCAGAGAAAGTGCTGGTTCACTAGCAATCACCTCCGCCAGCGAAAGAATTTGCTGCTGATTGCGGCAGCCACAGCGGCCACCCTCCACGCCTATCTCAATAAGCACCGATAACGTCAAGCCCCGCTCAGCAAAAAAGCGCCCGAGCTGGCGCGCATTCTCATGGCTATCGACCACACAATAAAACGCAGCGCCCTGTTCGATCAGACTGGCGATAATGGCCATATTTGCCTGACCCACCAGTTGGTTCGCCATCAATATTCGGGTAACGCCATTGGCGAAGGCAGCACGACACTGGGGTGCAGTGGCAAGTGTGATACCCCACGCCCCTGCCTGGAGCTGTCGATGGAAAAGCGCGGGCGTCATGGTGGTTTTGCCATGGGGCGCCAAGCGAGCACCGTGAGCCTCTGCGAATCGTTGCATCCACTCTACGTTATGAGCCAGTGGGCCTTCATGCACCACGGCGGCGGGAAGGCTGACACCTGATAACAGATTTGATCCCAATTCCTCACCGCCTTTATCCATCGCTAACGCCATTGTCTGCATTCGCCCATATCCTCTTTTTTAATAAAGCATCTATGTTAGATACTTTCACAACTATTGACTTAAGGTTAGAAACTAACATACTTTTTAAATCAGGCAACCATTAGGAGTCCACGGTGAGCCAGGAAATCGACATCTTGTCACGTATTACCACTGACTTTGCTGCCCTGCGTGAAGCTGAAAAAAAAGTCGCCGAGCTGATATTTGCTGACATCGAGTTTGTCACCGAAGCAAGCATCGGTGACATTGCCCAGCGCGCCGGGGTAAGTGATGCCAGCGTCACCCGATTTGCCCGCGCTATCGGCTGCACAAACGTGCGCGACTTAAAAACACGCTTAACCCGCGCCTTAGCCGCTGGTCGTCGCTTTATTCAAGAAGCAACGCCTGAAGACAGCTCAAGCGTGGTGTATGACATTGCCACGCAAACACTCGCGCTTAACCGCGACTTACTCGCCCAAGCCGATGTGGCCGGGGCGGTTGAACAGTTAGATACAGCGCGCCAGATACTGGTGTTTGGCGCCGGTGGTGGTTCCAGCATTCTCTCCCAAGAACTTCAGTTTCGCCTGGTACGCCTTGGCTATGCGATCTGTGCTTACCCTCAAGCACTGCTGCCTCGTATGGTGGCGTCGACCCTAGAGCCAGATGATGTTGTTGTCGTGCTATCAGTCACTGGCTACACCCCAGAAATGGTCGAGTCAGCACAGATTGCAAAGCAGTACGGCGCAAAAGTGATTGCCATCACCGCCCTGAATTCTCCTCTAGCCGATACATCCGACATTGTGCTCCCGATTACCTCTCGGGAAACCGACTTCATCTATCACCCTTCAGCTTCCCGCTACGCCATGCTGGCGGTCATCGATGTGTTAGCGCTTGAACTTGCCATGCGCCATCGCGAACGCTCGCGGACTAAATTGCGTCGTCTCAAGCTTAGCCTGGATGATCATCGCGGTGGCGACAACCGCCAGCCATTAGGAGATTAGGATGGTTTACGACCTGCTGATTCGTAACACCAACGTACTGGATGGCTCCGGCGCAGCCCATTTTCGTGCCGATGTGGCTATACAAGGCGAGCGTATCTGCGCCATCGGTGACATGCCTTACGCCACCGCCACCACCATTATTGACGCCCAAGATCGCTATCTGGCCCCTGGTTTTATCGATGTCCACACTCACGATGATACCAATGTGATTCGTACCCCAGAGATGCTGCCGAAACTGACACAAGGAGTAACGACGGTGGTGGTGGGTAACTGTGGGATCAGTGCGAGCCCCGTGACACTCACTCGCGAAGTACCCGACCCCATGAATTTACTGGGCAAGCTAGAGGACTTTAGCTACCCAAGCTTCAGCGCCTATGCCAACGCCGTAGACGCTGCCGCACCAAGTATCAACGTCGCCGCTTTGGTGGGGCATACGAGTCTGCGCAGCCAGGTGATGGACAGCTTCGCCCGCCCTGCCACTGCTGAAGAAATTGCACAAATGGAAGTGTTGCTAAGCCAAGCGCTGGATGAAGGTGCATTAGGGCTTAGCTCAGGGCTTGCCTATCGTAACGCGATACACGCGCCGACCGCCGAGATGGCCCCACTGGTGGCAGCCGTTGGCCAATCAGGCGGCGTATATACCACCCATCTTCGAGATGAGTTTGCGGGCCTGCTGGGTGCCATGGAGGAAGCGTTTGCCACCGCTCGTGATGGTCAAGTGCCGCTGGTAATTTCGCACCTTAAATGCGCAGGCGCGGGCAATTGGGGAGGCGCTGGTAAAGCGCTGGGTAAATTGGAGTCTGCCGCCCAGCACCAGCATGCCCACTGCGACTGCTACCCCTACACCGCGGGCTCCTCCACTCTCGATCTGGGCCAGGTCACAGACGAAATCGAGATCACCATTACCTGGTCGACACCGCACCCTGAGCAGGCACGTCGCCCGTTAAAAGAGATCGCCGCCGAATGGGGGGTATCACTGTTAGATGCGGCCAAGCAGCTACAGCCGGCGGGGGCGGTTTACCACAACATGAGTGAAGCGGATATGCAGCAAGTGTTAGCGCATCCGCTCTCCATGGTGGGTTCCGATGGATTACCGAACGACCCGCACCCCCACCCGCGCCTTTGGGGAGCCTTTCCGCGTGTGCTGGCCCACTACAGCCGCGATTTAAAGCTAATGCCACTGGCCGAAGCGGTACGCAAGATGACCAGTCTTTCGGCAGCCAATTTCGGTTTAACGGATCGCGGCGTGATCCGCATAGGCGCCTACGCAGACCTCACCCTTTTTGATTTGACGATGCTTGAAGATACGGCCAATTACGAGACCCCCATCGCGGCCGCTAAAGGCATCGAAATGGTCATAGTGAACGGCAAAATCGCCTATCACCAAGGCGCAATTTCAGACCAACGCGCTGGCCGGATGCTGCGCAGAACAGAGCGCATTTCTCAATCGATCCCCACCTTTCAACCCAACAAGGAGCAAACATCATGAGCATTACTCGATACGGCACGGAAGGCGGCGTAGGCACCGGCGGTCAGAAACTGCCCTTTGCCCGCGCCGTAGAGGCAGGTGGCTGGCTATACGTCTCCGGACAAACACCCATGACCGACGGCGAAGTCGTTGAAGGCGGCATTGTTGAGCAGACCCGCCTCGCCTTCGATAACTGCCTGGCCATTATGCAAGAAGCAGGTTTCGGCGTTGAAGACGTCGTGCATGTCACCACCGTGCTCACCGATGCGCGCTATTTCACCTCGTTCAACAAGGTGTTTAAGGAGGTCTTTGGCGACAACCCACCAGCACGCATCTGCAGCGTTCAAGACCTGGTGGTGGATTGCAAAGTCGAGGTTGACGTGAAGTGCTTCCGCGCTGATCGCGTCTAGACACCCAGCTTTAAGTACCCAAAAAAAAGCGCCGCACCCCGGCAAGGGCGCAGCGCCAGATTACCGCGTGATTAGGATAAAAAGCCCCGCGGTAATCGCTTCCATTGCCTACCTTCGGCCGCGGCAACGGCCGGATAAACAACGATAAGAGGTTAACATGAACAGCCAACTATTCCTTATTACCTTCGTGCTCTACATTGTCGCCATGCTTGTGTTTGGCTGGTGGATTTCAAGACACAAACGGGGCAACGGCGACGACTTCCTACTCGGTGGGCGAAGCGTGCCGCTATTCCTTACCGTGGGTACTACAGTGGCGACCATGGTGGGCACCGGCTCCAGCATGGGCGCCGTTGGGTTCGGTTACGCCAACGGCTGGGCGGGTGCCTTATACGGGCTTGGAGGCGCCGTGGGTATTCTACTGCTCGCGGTCTGTTTTGCTCCCATACGTAAACTTCGCTTTATGACCATGAGTGAGGAACTCGCCTATTACGTCGGTGCGAATCGGCTGGTACGTAATGTGGTCGCGCTACTTATCTATATTGCCTGTATAGGCTGGCTGGGAGCACATATTCTTGGCGGTGGTCTCTACCTTTCCTGGATGGCGGATATCGATCTAACCACCGCACGTATTCTGGTGGCGTTAGGCTTCGGCATTTACTGCGTGGTGGGAGGGTATTTTGCGGTTATCTGGACTGACACCATTCAAGCAGTCGTGCTGTTCGCTGGTTTTATCTTAATGGCAATATTGGCACTGATCGAGGTTGGCGGCTTCTCAGGCCTAACAGCAGGTATGGATGCGGGGGCCACTAGCTTTCTAGGTATTGGTCAAATTGGTGCGCTGCCAGCGCTGTCACTGGCTGCCGTCATTGCCATTGGCGTGCTTGCTACGCCCTCCTTTCGTCAGCGCATCTATTCAGGCAAATCAGTCAAATCGGTACGCCGCTCGTTTTTAATCACCGGTGTTCTTTACCTGGGCTTTTCGATCATTCCCGCGATTATTGGTATGGCCACCCACGCCCTTAACCCTGGGCTTGAAAATAGCAACTTCGCCTTCCCTTTCCTGGCCACTGAAATTATGCCCCTAGGATTAGGACTACTGCTATTGGTAGCGGGTCTTTCCGCTACGATGTCTAGCGCGAGCTCCGATGCCATTGCCGGTGTTTCCACGCTGATTCGCGATCTATATGTGCTGGCAACGGGCCGCACGCCCTCAGCGCGAAATGTAGTGCGCTTCTCGCGTATTGCGCTAGTGGCAACCATTGGTCTGGCGCTGCTGTTCGCGCTGGCCTCAGACAATGTCATCACTTACATCACCCGCATGATCTCGACGATTCTGTCAGGGCTGTTTGTGAGTGCCATGCTGGGCCGTTTCTGGTCACGTTATAACTGGCAGGGTGCCATCGCCACGTTAATTTGCGCCTCGGTGACCTCCTTAACGATTATTGCCAATAGCGACTGGACAGCCTTCTGGGGTAACCCAAGCATCCCCGCTGTGCTAGTAGCGCTGGTAGCGGGTGTGATTGTAAGCCTAGTGACGCCCGCCTCACGCGTGACTTCTGCCCAGGCACTGGCAATTCTTGACCAAGAGCGCAAGCGTATGGAGCAAGTGCCCGAACCGACTCTCACGAACGCTGAAGCGCCCGCTGCACCTCGCTAATCGTTAGCCATTAGTGCGCAATAAAAAACCCCACTGATTGAATCAATCAGTGGGGTTTTGAACTTAACGGGATTATAAGCCCGCTAGTGCCTCACGCAGCCCGCCCTGGGTTAGTGTTTGATATGCCACCAGCACCGCCTGTGCAAACGCATCGTCTTGTGCCAATGCGTTTGGCACCACATCGTCCATGGCTAAATAGGCCGCTACCAGCGCGCGAGGATCGCTACCATGCATCTGGTGCAGCTCTGCAAAGCGCTTGGCTAGCGGATCATCCACGGGGTAACTATTTCCTTGTAGGTCTTGACCCGCGGTATAGCGAATCCAGGCCGCCACTCCCAGCGCCACGCAGGGCGAAGTTTGACCAGCAGCACTACGTTCCAGCGCGCCGGAAAGCCAGCGCTGTGGAAGCTTTTGGCTACCATCCATAGCGATCTGCTGCAGACGATGACGCAAACTGTCATTGGCAAAGCGTGCCAGCAGCGAGTCAGCATAAGCGTCTAAATCGATTCCCTCGGGCATCTCAAGTGTAGGTGCCGCTTCTTCAAGCATATATCGGCGCAACAGCGCCCGAAGCTCGACGTGATTGATGCCGTCATAAACCGTTTCGATACCTGCAAGCGCGCCAAGATAGGCAAGCAAGGAGTGGCTGCCATTGAGCATGCGCAGCTTCATGGTTTCAAACGGTGCCACATCTGCCACCATCTCCACCCCCTCAGCTTCCCAGCCGGGTCGCCCCTGAGGGAAGTTATCTTCAACCACCCACTGCGTGAACGCTTCGCATACCACGGCGTTTGGATCGGAAACACCCAATGCCGCTAAGCGCTCAAAGTCGGCGTCGGTCATCGCGGGGACGATGCGATCCACCATGCTGCAGGGAAACGCTACTTCACTGGCAATCCAACTGGCCAGTTCTGCGTCACGATGCTCGGCCAGTTGCACCACCGCCTGGCGTGTCCGCTTACCGTTATCTGGCATATTGTCGCAAGAGAGCACGGTAAAGGGGGCAATGCCAGCCTCACGCCGCTGGGCCAACGCTTCTACCAATAATCCGGGGGCCGTCCGCGGCTGTTGGGGCGAGGCAATATCACCGATGATCATCGGGTCATCGGCGTTTAATTCACCGCTGGCGGGGTTTAAAAAGTAGCCCTTCTCAGTCACCGTCAACGTCACGATACGGGTATCCGCAGAGGCCATTCGCGCCAGTAGCGCCTCTCGGTCTCGGCCCCAGCTATCCATACCTTCGTCCGCGCCATCACGGCCCGAGAAAAGGGACTCTTCAATCACACCAATTTCCCGCAGCGTAATGTTCTCACTGTCGGCGTACTCCGCTACATGATAGCGCTGCCCTGCCGCACGTAAGCCGTCGACTAAACCAACGCTAGAGCGCAAATTCGCGCTACAGACGCCCCACTCACCATCGCCACTGCGTTGACGATAACGTTCTAAATAGACCGCTTGGTGGGCGCGGTGAAAAGCGCCTAACCCCAGATGGACAATCCCGATCCGACCACTTCTTGGCTTTGCTTCAATAAGCTTTGGAGCCATCATCAACTACTCTCCCATCAGCAAGTTAGGCAACCAAAGCGAAATCGCGGGGACATAGGTCACCAACAACAGTACCGCCAAGTTGCACAGTAAAAAAGGCACGATGGCTTTTGCCACCGTCAACATAGGTAGCTTGCCAATCCCCGCTACCACGAATAGGCAGACCCCCACCGGCGGGGTTGTCAGCCCAATCATCAGGTTCAACACCGCGATTACCGCAAAGTGAACCGGATCGACACCCACGCCAGTGGCGACTCCCACCAAGGCCGGGAAAAGAATAATCAGCGCGGCAATGGTCTCCATAAAAGCGCCAACAAACAAAAGAATCAGGTTAAGGATGAGTAAGACAATGAGCGGGTTATCGCTAATGGAGAGAATCAGTGAGGCTATCATCTGAGGGATCTGCTCACTGGTGAGTATCCAGCCAAACAGGTTGGCTAACCCCACCATCAGCAGTAGTGCCGAAGAGGTTAATACGGTGTCTGACAAAATCGCCGGAAGCTTTTTCCACGACAGGCCTTTATACACATACATGCCGACGACCAAGGCATAGAGGCAAGCCACAATAGAAGCTTCGGTAGGGGTAAAGAACCCGCCAATAATGCCGTAGAGAATAATCACGGTCATCAGCAGTGCCCAGAAGGCCGTTTTGGCTTCGCGCAGCAGCTGCAAAAACGGTACCCGCTGCTCTTTGGGATATCCACGCCGAACGGCCAGGATATACACCGTAATCATCATGGCGAGGCCCATTAGAAGCCCCGGTACGGCACCTGCCAGGAACATCCGTCCGACCGAAATCCCGCTGAGCGAACCGGCAATGATCATGGGTACGCTGGGCGGTATAATCGGCCCAACGGTTGACGAGGCGGCGGTCACCGCAGCAGCAAACGGCTTGTCATAGCCTGAGCGAGCCATACCGGGAATCATCACCGAACCGATGCTGGCTGAATCTGCAACCGCCGTGCCGGAGATACCACCGAAAATCATCGACCCTGCCACATTGGCCAAGCCAAGACCGCCGCGAATGTGGCCTAACAGAGCATTGGAAAAACGCACAATATGATCAGTGATATTGCCCACGTTCATTAAATTGCCGGCCAGCACAAAGCCGGGAATACACAGCAGCACGAAGGTGTCGATACCCGCATACATGCGCTGCGGCACGATGGTTAATGAAATGCCTTCAAGCAGCAGATAAGAGAGCGAGGCTAACCCCAGCGCAAACGCAATGGGCATTCCCACCAATAGCAAAACCAAGAAAACGCTAAAGAGGATAATAACTTCCATGCTTACGACTCCGGAAGGGAGGCAGAGGAGCGACACATTGCGATAATTCCCTCAAGACACCCCAGCAAGCTATAAACCAGGAGAAGCGCAAAGGTGACTACCGTTGAGAAAAAGATATACAGCATGGGAACATGCAGCGTGGGCGAGGTTTGCCAAGCGCCGTTTTGCGCATACTGCCAAGCGTAAGGCAGCACCAAAAAGGCAAACAGGCCAATCAGCGCACAGATCAACACTTGAAAGGCTGCCTGTATGCGCGGCCCCAGTAGATGATGGAAAAGCTCAACGCTGATGTTTCGGTTCTGTCGCAGCACCACACCAACAGATAGTGCCACCATATAAATAAACAGATAGCGCGAGAGTTCTTCGGTCCAGGCTATCGAAAACGGCAAAAATAGCCGTGAACAAATTTGCAGCAGTACCGTGGCGGCAATCGCAATCAGCGCCGTAACAGCCAACGTCAGAAAGCACGTGTCCACCCAGCCAATGACGCGCCCAATGGGGCCTTTAAATTTAGGCACCACCGACATTGAATCCAGACTCTCCAACGCTTGCTGTTCAAGCGCTTTGTGATCCGAGTTCATAACCGTATCCTCATGGGCAAGCTGCTTGTATCGTTAGAAAATGGACTGGCGCACGGCCAGCCCATCGTCATTATCAATTGACCACAAATCCAAGCCTACAGGTCTTGGATAGCGTCAAAGAGTTCACGCTGCTCTTCGGTTAAGGCCTCAAGCACGGCGGGGCGAGCTTTCTCTGCGAACGCATCAACGTCGACTTCCACGAACTCCATGCCACGCTCCTGTAGCGCTTGCTCAAGACGTGCTTGATCATCAACGAAAAGCTCGGCTTGATACTCCTGCATCGTTTGAGCAGCGTCTCGCACCACTTGCTGAAGTTCTTCCGGCATACTTTCCAACTGGTTACGGCCAATCACCACGTAGATCCAGCTGCGCACATGGCCGGTCATGTTGACGTAGTCCTGCACCTCATTAAAGCTGGCACTTTCGATCAGACTAAGCGGGTTCTCTTGACCTTCCAGGGTGTTTTGCTGCAGCGCAGTGAACACTTCGCTAAACGCCATTGGGGTAGGCCGTGCGCCCATTGCTTGCCATGTATCGACAAACAGCGGCACGTTAGGCACGCGAAGACGCAGCCCATCAAGCTCATCAGGCGTGCGGATAGGGCGATTGGAGGTCAACTCACGTGGGCCTCGCTCAAACCATGCCAAGGGAACCAAGTTAGTGCGCTCCGTGATTTGCGCTTCAATCTCAGCACCGATTTCTCCGTTAACGGCGGCATGCAGATGCTCAGCGTCACGGAAAGCGTAGGGTACCGCCATCATCGCAGCTTTCGGCGCCCAGTTCTGTAAGCTTTCACCGGTAATGGTCATATCCGCCGTGCCAAGCTGGATACTGTTGATCACGTCCATTTCGTTGCCAAGCTGCTCACTGGGGTAGAGGCGTACTTCAATCTGCCCGTCAGAGTTTGCTTCGACCTCCTCTTTGAACTTCTCGGCGGCCTGGTGCCAAATATTCTGCTCATTGGCTAAATGGCCAAAACGCAGGGTGAAATCTGCCGCCATTAATGAGTGGCTACCTAGCATGGCGGCCCCAATAACAGCGCTGGTGATAAGTTGTTTGATCATTGTCTTTCTCCTGCACACGGGTGTTGTTAGTTGTTTATTGCAGCTATTAATTTCGCGTGGGTTGGCGTGGGTTGGAGTAGCACCCCTCAAGCACTGATTTGAATCAGTACCTTACGGGCCTCTTCTGGCCGGTGATCAAGCATGTCAATGGCGCTGGGCATGTCGCTTAGCGGCAACCGATGGCTAACTAACGCCAACGGATCCAACTGCCCACTTGCCATTAACTCAAGCACCTCCGGAAACTTACGGTTGTTGAGCCGCGACCCGACCAGGGTCAGCTCTTTCTTAATCACCTCTAACTGCACTAGCTCGCTGGGCTGAACGCTAAAGCCCAGTAGACCAATGCGCCCTGCTGGCGACGCTAAACGCAGCATTTGCGGTAACAGCGCTGGCACGCAGGCCGCATCGGCAATCAGCGGTACGCCTTCCCCCTGGGTTAAGGCAAGCACCTCTTTTTCCACATCCTGCTCGCGGCTATTAAATACCTGCGTGGCACCAAGCTGTTTCGCGACGGCAAGTCGTTCCTTTATAACGTCCGTAACAATGACCTCTTCGATACCCTTGGCCAAAGCCATCTGCAGAATCGTCATGCCGATCACGCCCGCGCCCAAAATCATTAGCCGGTCGCCGGGGTGTGGCTGCATACGGTCAAGCACATTAGCCGCAATGGTGTAGGGCTCAACCAAGGCAGCGGCGTCTAGGCCAATATGGTCGGGTAAGTGATGCACATTAGCGGCAGGAACGGCGACAAACTCTTCAAAACCACCATTACGGTGCACGCCAATCACTTCAAGCGAACTGCACACGTTGGGGCGCCCAATGCGGCATGGGTAGCAGGTGCCGCAACTGATGACCGGGTCAATACACACGCGATCCCCAGCAACTACGTCAGCCACCCCTTCCCCTACCGCTTCCACTACTCCGGCGAACTCATGACCAGTGATACGCGGAAAGCGCACAAAGGCGTTGTCGCCATGGATAATATGCATATCCGAGCCGCAGATACCGGCGAAGGCCACTCGAACAAGCACCTCCCCGCTGGCAACCTCAGGAACTTCAACATCAGCCACTTGGTAGTCGTGTGGCGCTTTGACCTGAAATGCTTTCATTGACGAAACTCTCCTTACCAGTGCCACAGGGTACCGTCTTCCAGTCGGTTCACCGGCAGGCTGGCACGCTTATAGGGGTATTGCTTGGCTAACTGTTCATCGATATCAACACCATGCCCCGGCTTTTCACCAACGATGAAATGCCCGTCCTCAAAGCGATAATCGTGGGGGAATACCTCGTCAGTGGCGCTGGTATGCGGCATATACTCCTGGATGCCGAAGTTGGGTACCCAGGTGTCAAAGTGAATCGCCGCCCCCAAGCAAACCGGCGAAAGATCCGTTGGCCCGTGGAAGCCGGTACGCACGTGGTAAAGACCCGCCAAATCGGCAATGCGCCGTACGTGGGTGATCCCCCCGGCGTGGGTTAAAGTGGCGCGTATATAGTCAATCCACTGATTCTCGATCAACGCTTTGGCGTCAAACAGGCTGTTAAAGACTTCACCTACGGCCAGCGGCGTGGTGGTGTGCTGGCGGATAAGACCAAACGCCTCCTGATTTTCAGCCGGTACGCAGTCTTCAAGCCAAAAGAGATGGTAGGGCTCAACTTCTTTGCCTAAACGAGCAGCCTCGATGGGCGTCAGGCGGTGATGAACATCATGTAGCACGTGTAAATCATCACCAAAACGTTCACGCACGGCAGCAAACAGCTTGGGTACATGATTCAAGTATTTGCTGGTACTCCACACATGCTCTGCGGGCAAATCAGAATCTGCAGGTTCATAGGGCTCACCCTCTTTTTTGGCGACACCATAGATGCTGGCAATGCCTGGCACACCAGCTTGAACGCGTACCGCTCTGTAGCCTTCATCCACATGGCGGGCGACCTCTTCTAGGCATGCTTCAATATCACGCCCTGTCGCATGACCGTAGACCATCACCCGATCGCGACTCTTACCACCCAACAGCTGGTAAAGCGGCATGCCCGCAAGCTTTGCTTTGATGTCCCATAGGGCTACGTCCACTGCTGCAATAGCCGTCATCGTTACTGGCCCACGCCGCCAGTAAGCGCCGCGATACAGAAAGTGCCAGATATCTTCAATGCGGCTAGCATCGCGACCAATTAATGTTGGTAACACATGTTCTTCCAGGTAGGCGACCACCGACAGCTCGCGGCCATTTAATGTGGCATCGCCGATCCCATACACTCCTGATTCGGTAACAATTTTCAGCGTGACAAAGTTGCGGCCTGGGGACGTTACGATTAAATATGCATCGCTAATGATCATGGTAAATCCATCACAAGAAGTAAAAAGAAGTTAACGCTCAAATAGGTAGCGCTGCACATTGTGGTAGCACACCGCACGAACCAGCTCGCCAACTCGGTCAATATCGTTGGGTAACTCGCCGCGGGTCATTTGAGTCCCCAGCATTTGGCAAAAAATACGCCGAAAATACTCATGACGAGAAAACGATAGAAGGCTACGAGAATCAGTCAGCATGCCCACAAAGTGGCGCAGCAAACCAAACTGCATCTGGGTAGTTAGCTGGCGTTCCATGCCATCACGCTGGTCGTTAAACCACCATGCGGCTCCAAACTGCACTTTTCCGGGGATTCCATCACCTTGAAAGGAACCGGCCAGCCCAGCGAGCATTTCGTTATCCCGCGGGTTAAGGTTATAAAGCACGGTGCGCGGCAGTTGATGCTGGCTATCCAGCGCATCCAACAGCGCCGCTAAAGGTTCTGCGTAGGTGATATCGCCAATCGCATCGAAACCACTGTTAGCGCCTATGTCACGACGCCCCCGCTGGCTTAAATCGCGCAAAGCGCCAATGTGAAGCTGCATGACCCAGCCCCGGCGTGCATACTCCTTGCCGAGCCATAGCAGCACCGCTGTGGTAAAGCCGTGCACATCATCACTACTCAGTTCATTTCCGCGCTTTCTGCGGTCGAGTATCCGATCCAGCTCATAAGCTGCAGGAGGCTCAACAAAAACGGGCTTCTCAAGGCTATGGTCGGAAAGGCAGCAACCTAAACTTTCGAAATGTTCGAGACGCTGGTACAGAGCAGCCAGCAAATCATCGAAACGCTGTATCGTCACGCCACTGGCAACTTCGAGCGTAGCGAGATAATCGACAAACGCTGGCTGTTCTATTTTGAGAACCGCATCAGCTCGAAATGTCGGCAGCATAGTCGGCCCAGCGTTCGCCTTCGCGTGCCGTTGATGGGTTTCCAAGCTATCCACAGGATCATCCGTGGTACAAATAGTACGCACGTTAAAGCGCTCCAAAATCCCTTGAGCACTAAGCTGTGGAGTTGCTAGCCGCTGTTTAGATAGGTGCCATATCTCCTCAGCTGTCTGTGCAGAGAGGAGAATATTGTCGATCCCTAACGGCTTCTTAAGCTCAAGATGCGTCCAATGATAGAGTGGATTGCCTAAGCAGTCGGGTACGGTTTCAGCCCATGCTTGAAAGCGTTCTCGGTCACTGACATCTCCGGTTATACGCTGCTCAGCAACACCCGCGCAGCGCATTGCACGCCATTTATAGTGATCCCCTTTTAGCCATAGCTGGGTTAAATTATCGAACTGGGTATTATGAGCTATTTCGACTGGATCTAAGTGCGAGTGATAATCGCAAATTGGCATGATCGCTGCGTGCTCATGATAAAGCCGTCGGGCTGCTTCATTTTCTAACAGAAAGTCTTTGCCCATGAACTCAACATTATCATTAAACTTCATCATCGCTCCTTCATTATGAGAGTGTCATAGGTAGATTTAGCCCAGTAGTAAATTAGGCAAAAACAGCACTACATTGGGGAAGAAGAGAATGCCCAGCACAACCACAAATACAGCAAAGGCAAAAGGCAGTAACTCACGGCTATACTCATAAAAAGAGCATCGTAATATTCCGCACACGGTATACATTGAAATACCCACAGGAGGTGTCATGCCACCGAACGTAACCAGCGTCATCATTAACAGCCCAAAATGAACAGGATCAACACCTGCGGCTTTAATAACGGGCACCAAGATAGGGGTTAACAACATGACAACAACCGTGGCTTCTAACAACATACCTAGAAAAACAAGTATTACGGAAACTGCCAGCAACAGTGTTATATGACTAGAGAATACGCCAAGTGTTAGCTCTGCTATTGTTTGCGGCACCCTTTCGAAAGAGACGACATAACCAATAATGCCTGAGAACATAATAATCAGCATTATCATGCCAATATCTCTTACGCTGGCACGCATGGCATTAAGTATCTCTTTAATACCCATTTCTCGGTGTATTACGCAGCCCACCAACAAGGCATAAGCAACCGCAAAAGCACCTGCTTCGGAGGGGGTAAAAAGTCCATAGCGAATACCCACCAAGAGCCATACGGGGAAGAGAATTGCCCAGATACTGCCACGTAGGGCCTTAAGCACTTCACGGCCGGTGGGCAACCGCTCCCTTACTGGCTGATAGCCCCGTCTTTTAGCCATGATGTAAGTGGTCAGCATCAGCGCCACCATTAGCAAGAAGCCCGGCACGAGGCCTGCGATAAATAGCCGCCCTATCGAAACTTCGCCAAGATAGCCGTAAAGGATCAAACCGATACTCGGTGGAATGGTCGCAGTAATCAGCCCCCCAATAGAGAGCACCGCCCCAGTAAACCCCGCTGAATAGCCTCCCTTGATCATGCTTTTTCCCAGCACCCTGGATTGCATTGCGGCATCCGCCACGGCAGAACCGGAAACCCCGCCCATTAAGGTGCTCAACACGATACTTGCCTGGGCTAAACCACCGCTCATCCATCCTGCTAATAGAGTAGAAAGGTGAACCAAACGGGGGGTAATACCGCTGGCGTTCATTAAATGGCCGATGAAAATAAACAACGGCACAGCTAATAGTGGAAATGATTGCGTCGAAGATACAATGCGCTGGACGGCAATGCTTGTCGGTAAAAATGTTTCTGGCAATAAGAAATAGGAGAAACCCGCAATTCCAATAGCAAAGGCAACGGGCATACCTATCGCCATGAGAAGCAGACCGAATCCTAATAACAGAGCTGCCGTCATAGCGCCTCCTCCACAATGTCATCATCGTCAACAACCAAACTCCCGATGACGCCCTTAGCGAACAAGCGGCGTACCAGTGAAAGCATCATTAACAATGCCCCGACAGGAAGTGCCAGAGTGATATACCCATAACTAAGTCCTGCCACTCCCATGGGACGCTGCCAGTTTGAAGCTGCTAGAACGAAGCCATACCAGATTAAAAGAGCCAGAAAGAGCATCATCATCCCAACACATAGGCTGGTAATCATGAGCTGTAACTTAAGAGGTAAACGAATGACAAGGGCATCAATTCGCACCTGGCCTCCCTGGCGCAGGGTAATATCAGCCCCTAATACAGCAGTCCAAATAAACAAAAATTGTGCAAGCTCAGCGCCCCCTGCAAAAGGATTTCCTATTGCCCTAGCCGTTGAGCTAACTAACATGGTGAGAGAGGTACCACCGAGTAGCATAATAGCCAGCCACTCCTCACCTTTATCGTACCAATGCCACATACAGCATTCCTCGCCCTATACGGGCATCCGGACAGTTAAGTAATAGCAAAGAGGAAAAAAGAGAAGCCCTTGCCCTAATGGGCAAAGGCTGAGACTCACTCTGAAGAAAGCAATTGATCACGATACTGGTTGTAACCTAGCTCTTCATAAACGCTGCCCATTCGATCTCTGAATACGCCCATATCCACTTGAGAAAACGTAACGCCCTCCGCTACCATCCGCGCGCGCACTGAGGCTTGAGCCGCTGCGGTTGCTTGACTAGCAGCTTCGCCAGCTTTTAGCAGTTCTTCATCAAGAATAGAGCGCAGCTCATCAGGTAATGCTTGATACCACTGTTCAGAAGTCGCAATACCGGTCATCAAATGAATATGGTTTGTTAGTGCCACATGAGTAATAACTTCATGCAGATTTTGGCCTTCAGCGGCGGTTAGTTGTGCTTCAGCCCCGTCGATCGACCCTAGCTGTAGCGCTGAGTAAACTTCTGACCAAGGCAGCGGTGTTGGAGTAGCGCCCATCGCTTCGACGGTTTTCACCCATACTGGTGAGTTGATAGTCCGCACACGCACACCACTCAAATCATCAGGTGTCTTCACTTCATTTTGAGTCAGCATCTGCCGTGACCCTTGAAACCAGTTATAATTGAGTAATCGTAAACCACTGGTTTCTGCCATACTTTCGACCCAATCAAGGTAAAGCGGAGATGTTGTGATTTGGTCATAGTCACGATAGTCTTCAACTAAATAAGGGGCACTTAAGATACCCAACTCAGGTTGATACTCTGATAAACGCCCCGCATCGACTAAGATCGCGATATTGGCACCACTACGAATTTGTTCGATCACGTCTTCGTCAGAACCAAGCTGGCTGTTTGGGAAAATCTGAATGGTCAGCTCTCCCTCTGAGCGCTCATCAATCGCCTCTTTAGCGCTCTCCATCGCCTGAGCAATGGGATCCTGAGGACTCAACGCAATTGAGACATTAAGCTGGTAAGCAGCGTGAGCCGAATGGCTTGCGACAACCAATGCAACAGCAGGCAGTAATTTTGTGAGTTTCATGTAGGGCTCCTAAAGACATCTATTTATTGTTGATAATTCACCAGCCAGTTCTGGCTGGATCTACTTCATGCAACTTGTGCAGCGTTGTTGTACTCATTAGTGGGTTTTATATAGTTAGCGCATGAACATTCATGCTCACACCTTCAAACAGCTCCGGAAAGCGATGCTCTAATTCAGGCAGAGAGTGGAGTATTTCACATTGATGAATACTCATTGCCTGAACTGCCGCTTCAGTATCTCCAGCAGATATCGCATCCACGATGGCCTGATGCTGATCGGCCAATTTCGGAATAGGCGTAGAATCAGGAATACTCAAATACCGTACTCTGTCTAATTGTGCTTTGACGTCTTCAATCACATTCCACGCCATGGTTTGTCCCGTAGCCAATGCCAAGGTGCGATGAAACATTTCATCAAGAAAGAAGAAGCGGTCATGGTCTTGTCGCTCGATGCAGCTACGCTGTCGATCAATAAGCTCGTTAAGCTCCATTAGCACGCCAGACTGAAGGGGTTGCTTGGTGGCTTCGCGTACGATTGACACCTCAAGCGACTCACGAATAAATCGTGCCTCTAGCACCGCTTGGCGCGAAATGCGTACAACATAGGTTCCCCTTTGAGGGCGAACTTCCACCAAGCCTGACTCTGAGAGCCTTATGAAAGCTTCCCGCACTGGCTGACGGCTCACCGAAAAAGTGTCGGCAAGCTCCTTTTCCGATAGCGCCTGCCCCGGCGCCAGTACCATCTGAATAATCGACTGCCTCAGCACATGAAATAGCCGTTGGCGAACCGATTCCCCTTCGTGGGTTCCCTGCCAGAGCGTTTGTAATGTCGTGTGCATTGCACCTGATCCTAATTAGAGAAGCCCGAGACGATTAGCGCCAGAAGCTGATATGACTAGTATGGTAGTTGAATTGAGATAAAAAAAGGCTCATCGCTATACCCTTTAGTCGCATGTCGCGCCGGACATCTAATAGCCAACTTCTTAGCTGGTTCTGAGAAATATCTTACATAACCTCTCGGTTTAGCGTATTTTTTGAACTTTGAGCTGTAATAAAATCGGCATTCAAACGCGAGTATTTAGCAGACGAATCACCTAAAATGGTTTGAGACAAACGACTGAATACTGCCCAATACGGCAATTGCCATGGATGGCTCACGGCTGCTGCAAGCTAAATACGCGTAAGGAGAGAATAATGCAGGCCATCCAGGCAAAGGATAATTCGAAAGACCTGGTCTTAACGACAGAATTACCGTTATTTTTGATAGCTGATCTACTCAAGTGTCCAAACTTACCTACCCTCCCTGCTGTCGCCGTTAACGTTTTAAAAGTGGCACGTACTGAGCATCCGTCGGTAAACGACTACGCCAATGCTATCGAGCGTGATCCTGCCTTGAGCATGCGTATCATTACCCTTGCCAATAGCGCTTTTTTCTCACGTAGTCATATAAAGGTACATGCGTGCCAAGAAGCAACGGCACGTTTGGGGTTAGACACCACGCTGGCAGCGGTAATGAGCTTCAGCCTGCTTCAAAACAGAGGTATTGACGCCCATTACCAGCGGGTATGGATGCGCTCTATCATCGCCTCGTTAGCAGCACGACACCTTGCCATACAGCTTTGCCCGGACATGGCGGGGCCCGTTTTCACTGCCGCCTTACTACAAGACATTGGCATCATGGCTTTAAGGGCAACATACCCTAAAGAGAGCCATGAGTTGTATGCTGAAGCCGCACTCTCTCATCGACAGTTATCCGAGTCGGAACAGCGCCTTTTTGGCTGCGATCACTCTCAAGTAGGTGCTTGGCTTGCTGCCAAATGGGGTGTTCCAACACCGCTCGCTCAGCGTATCTGCGATAGCCACAATGAGTACGACATTACCGCCGCCGATAGGCTTTGCATTCAGCTGTCTGGGCCCATCGCCGACGCCTGGCTCTCTTCACATCCTGCGCAGTCGCTCGTCGCCGTAATACGAGAGTTTGAAACCTACCAGGGTGCCCATGCGATCTCATTACGGCTTTTGTTAGAGAATATTCAGGAACAGTTGCCAGCGCTGGCGGACATGCTGCAAATGACGGCCCCCCCTTTGCAGGATAACGAATCGTTGCTTGCCGAGGCCCAACAGCTGTTGTTTCAACAGACGTTACAGCTCAAAGCGCGCTTTGAAACGCAACAAGTAGAGCTCGCCTCCCTGCGTCAACGACAAGAAGAGTTAGAAGAGCGTTCACGAACCGATATGCTCACCGGTCTTGCCAACCGATCCTGGCTTGAAGAGCAGATGCATAAGCGCTTTGTCTTGTGCCAGGAACAGTCTCGCATCATGTCAGTGGTATTTATTGACCTTGACCACTTTAAGCAGCTCAACGATCAATACGGCCACCAAATGGGCGACAACGTGCTGCAAAAATTCGGCAAAACGCTGCAGTCGCTTATTCGTGAAGGCGATCTTGCGGGGCGCTGGGGAGGCGAAGAGTTCCTGGTCATTTTGCCAGATGAAGATGCCCAGGCAGCTCAAGTATTCGCCAAACGTATTGCCCAGCGTTTAGAAAAAACGCCCATGGCTCACAACGACCCGCACCCTATCTATGTCTCCGTTTCGATTGGCATTGCCTGCCTGAACGACGGCGGATTTGGCGATGCGGGCGAGCTTATTGATGCCGCGGATAAAAGTATGTATTTCATTAAACGCACGGGCAGGGGTGGAATAGCAGTATATGGGGAGCGCGGTGCACCAGGGGCTCCAAACTAGCATCAACTAGCCTCTACCTTAATGGACAACAAAGGCAGCCATGCTGGAATTTCATCAGGTACATAAAACCTACACGACGCCACAAGGGCCGCTGAACGTGCTCAACGATGTCTCCCTTCGTCTCGCGGCAGGAGAAAGCCTGGCGCTAATGGGAGAATCTGGGAGCGGCAAATCCACCCTACTGCATCTTGCCGCCGGTTTAGATCTTCCCGACCAAGGAACAGTTAGCTTCGAAAACCAGAATGTCGCGTCTCTACCTGAGCCCACACGGGCCAAGCTACGCCGCGAGCAACTGGGTTTAGTCTTCCAGCAATTCCACTTGGTGCCCAGCTTAACGGTCATCGACAATCTGCGCTTACAGGCGCGCTTAGCCAATCGCGACGATGCCGACTGGACAGACCACTTAATTGAGCGGCTTGGGCTGAGTGGCATGGAAACACGTTACCCGGAGCAGCTCTCTGGTGGGCAGCAGCAGCGCTTAGCTATTGGTCGTGCTCTGGCGCCGCGCCCACCTCTGCTGCTTGCCGATGAACCCACGGGCAATTTGGATGAAACCACCGCAGGCGAAGTGCTTGAACTGCTATTGAGCCTGGTTCACGAAACTCAGTGCGCCCTGCTCATTGTCACCCACAGCCCCCAAGTGGCGGCACCGCTTGACCGTTGCCTACGCCTGACCCACGGCCGTCTACTAGACGCAGCACCATGATCCGGGTGCTATCCACGCTATTTAGCCACTACCGGCGCCACCCCGGCCAACTGATTATGCTGCTGCTCGGCCTATGGGTGGCTAGTGCCCTATGGAGTGGTATCCAAGCGATCAACGCTACCGCGCGAGACAGCTACGCCCGCGCCGATGCGCTGTTTGACACCCAGCTGGATCAACTTGAGCGGCGCGATGGCACGCCATTCAGTCGTGCCGAGTATCACGCCCTGCGCCAAGCAGGCTTGCCCGTTTCGCCCATGCTAGAGGGTGAAGTCGTTACCCAAGATGGTACCCGGCTAACCCTGATCGGCATTGACCCACTGACCCTTTCCAGCGATAACGCGCTGGCTCAAGCCAACACCTCCGCGTCGTTAAGCGACTTTCTAACGCCCCCGTGGCAAACACGCGTAGCGCCTGACGCCCTGGCAGCCCTGGAGATAGCGCGCGAAAATGCATCGGCTGCCACCCCGACCTTGGCAGATGGGAAAACACTCCCGCCGCTCGTTTTAGCGCCAGCACTACCGCCGGACACGCTGATCATGGATATTGCCGCCGCAGCGCGGTTGCTTGAAAGCGGTGACCAGCTTACGCGCATCGTGGCCGCCCCGGGGGCACTCACTGAAGCGCCACCGGGATTAACGCTCACCCGCGCCACCACGCTTGCCTCCCCTGGTCAACTGACCGAAAGCTTTCACCTGAACCTTACCGCACTGGGGCTACTTGCCTGGGTCGTGGGGCTATTCATCGTTCAAGCAGCGCTAGGCCTAGCGTTGGAGCAACGCCTGGGCATGCTGCGCACCCTGCGAGTGCTGGGTGTATCAGGGCGCAGTTTAGTGCTAGCGCTCAGCTTAGAGCTGCTCCTGCTCGGCCTAATCGGAGCGCTTGCCGGTATTGCCAGCGGCGTATGGCTGGCACGTTTGTTACTGCCCGATGTCGCGGCAACCCTGGGCTCACTTTATGGCGCAGGCATCGGGCAAGAGCTCAACCTGCCCTGGCATTACTGGGTCGGTGGGCTGGCGGTTAGCCTTGGCGGACTACTGCTGGCAGGCAGCGGCGTGCTATGGCGCGCGGCCCGCTTAAACATGTTGGAGTTAGGTCAGATGCAGGCCTGGCGTAGCGGTTACCGCCGCCAATTATCGCTAATGAGCATCGGCGGCGCTTTCGCGATGGGCGTTGCGCTAGCATTGTATGTTTGGCTTCGCTTTCAGCCCCCTGGCGATGGATTAGTGACAGGCTTTACGCTGGTAGCGGCGTTACTTCTGGCTAGCGCCCTGTGGCTGCCGCCCTTTTTAGCACTGCTACTAAAAGCGCTGACGTACCTCGCCCGGCGGCGCCCACTTATTCACTGGGCACTGGCGGATATGCAGCTTCAGCTACCTAGGCTGTCACTGGCCATGATGGCACTACTTATCGCCCTGGCGACCAATCTGGGGGTCGGTAGCATGGTCGGCGGCTTTCGCCTTACGTTTTTAGACTGGCTCGATCAGCGCTTGGTCGCCCCGCTCTACTTGAATGCCCCCGCCGAGCAATATGCGGATATTGATGCTTGGCTGGCTGATCGCCCAGAGGTCTTCGAGCGCCTGCTCACACGGCGCAGCGATGCAACACTACAGGCCGCTACAACGCCGGAAGGTAGCCGCTCTTTAGGCACGCCTATCGAGCTTTACGGCATTACCCCTGGCGAATCACTCACTCCGCACTGGCCGCTGCTGGCAACCCAACAAGACCGCTCATCCGCCTGGGTAGCCTTTAGTGATGGCGCGATTTTTATTAACGAGCAACTTGCCACTGCAGAGAACCTCTCCCCCGGTGATCGCCTGACGCTGAACGCGCCTGGCGCCAATGAAACGCTGACCATCGCCGCTATTTATCCCGACTACGGCAACCCCAGCGGGCAGGTGCTAATGGCATCGCCCCAGCTAGCCGCGCGTTTTGATGCGCCGCCTAGCTCCATAGGGTTAGTGCTGAGTGACGATGCCAATGTTGATGCCCTGCGTACTGCCCTGCTCGAACGCTTTGACCTCGGTAGCGATGCGCTGAGCGATCAACGCGAGATCAAGCGTATTGCCACCGAGATTTTTGAGCGTACCTTTACCATTACCCGCGCGCTCAATGCATTAACCCTAGCGGTAGCGGCACTAGCGCTGCTCGCCAGCCTGCTGACCCAGGCACGCAGCCGACGCCAACAGTTAGCGCCGCTATGGGCGCTGGGCGTTCCCCGAGCACAGCTGGCACAATTAAATCTGGCACAACTGAGCGGTGCCGCATTAGCCACCGGCCTGCTGGCCATTCCACTGGGTATCGCGATTACCTGGGGATTAGTGGCGATTATTAATGTGGCCGCCTTCGGCTGGCGACTACCGCTCTATCTATTTCCTGGGGAAATGGCCGTTACTCTGGCCACCGCCGTTGGTGTGGCACTCCTGGCAGCAGCCCTGCCCACGCTGCGTTTCTGGCGCGCCTCACCGCGGGCCTTACTAGCAGAAGAGGCCAATCAATGAGCTTAAGGCTTCGACTAACCTTGCGTCTTCTACTGATAGCCACTGTGGCGCTGACACTTTTCGGCTGTAGCGAAGAGAATCAAACCGAAACCAACAGCACAGGCTTTGCCGGTTTAGAACAAGACGCCGATGGTTTTAGGCATGCCGAGCCTAATCAGCCGCTCAGTTTTCCACAAGAGCACGCCGCCCACCCGGACTACCGCATTGAATGGTGGTATATCACCGCCAACCTTGAAGATACCGCAGGAGAGCCCGTCGGCCTGCAGTGGACGCTATTTCGCCAGGCGCTGATGCCACCCAGCGAACGCCCCGCGCCTACTCCTTGGGCAGCCGATCAACTGTGGATGGCCCATATGGCGATCTCCCAGGGCAAGCAACACCAGGTGGCCGAACGTTTCGGGCGCAGCCATTCACAGGCCTCATTGAACACTCCCCAGGACAGCCAAGCAGGCGTAATGATTAGCCCCTTTCATGCCTGGCTGGATGACTGGCAGCTTAAAGCTAACGAAGAAGCCGATAGCAGCGATTTTAATCACCTTACACTAACCGCCTACAGCGGCGAGGGTGCATCGCGTTTTGGCTACCGTTTAGAACTGACTGCAGAGGGGCCGCTGGTGCTTCACGGCGAACAGGGTTTTAGCCAGAAAGCCGCCAATGGCCAGGGCTCCATGTACTACAGTCAGCCCTTCTGGCGGATAAACGGCGAAGTCACCATTAACGGCGAGACAAAAACCGTTAGCGGACGCGGCTGGCTGGATCGTGAGTGGAGCAGCCAACTGCTTGATGCCCGCCAATCAGGCTGGGACTGGTTCTCGATTCACCTTAATGACGGCCACAAGCTGATGGCGTTTCAACTACGTGGTGGCTCCGCTCAAAACGCCGACTACCGCTCCGGCACCTGGATTACTCCCCAAGGCGACGCCACCCCCTTAGCATCAGATGACATTACCCTAACGCCGCTGGCAACGTCGGCTGTCGCCGGTCGCAATGTGCCCACCCAATGGCGGCTGGAAATACCGTCAGTAGGGATCGACATCAACATCGAAGCGCCCCACGCCAACCGCTGGATGACCACCAGCGTGCCCTACTGGGAAGGTGAAGTGGTGGTCAACGACCGCGCCAGCGGCGAACCGCTTGGCGAGGGTTATTTGGAAATGACAGGGTATTAACAAATTAATGGCGAATTGTTTCGATAATACACAGGGGCTAATACAAAGGGCTGAGTCACTCAGCCTTATCTGCGATGTAAGCGGCGAGGTTGGCGATATCATCGTCGGACAAATCAGTGGCGTTGGGGATCATCAGAAAGGAGTTTGACCCCACCTTTTCACCGGCCCGATACGTTTCAAGGCGAGAAGTAATATACTCCGCGTCCCGACCACTAAGCGATGGAAAGCTAGCCATCCCTTGTGCATTTGGGCCGTGACACTGGGCGCAGGCGTCCGCATAGAGTGTTTCTCCCGTCGACTTATCTGCCGCCTGCAAAGTAGCCGACCCCATTAGCAGCGCCGTCGCAATAACGCAAAACAGTGATACCTTCATAGTGACCTTTTCCCATTGGAGTGATCTTGATCAAAAAGCTTAAGACGGCTTGAAGACAGCGCAGCCGCACAGGCATACGCCAGCGCGGCTGCCAATAGCTCACTCCGGTGTGATGCGGTAAATACTGCCTTCATCAACTGCCGTATAAAGATCACCATCAGGGCCCAGCACTATCGACCGGAAACGAGCCGCCCCCATGGGCAACGGCATTTCGGCAACGTCATTGACCGAAAGACCATCCTCTGCAATATCAATCAGGTTAATGCGCTGTCCTACCGGGGTGCCTCCAAAACCGATGCCCATAAAACCCACAATCAGACGGCCATCCCAGTCGCCCCACTGCTCACCGGTCAGAAACTCGGCAGAAGAGATGCCCTGAGAAAGCCCATCATTTTTCCAGGCAGGCTGCATAGCGTCAGGGTAGGTTTCGGTGTCGGTCACCGGCATATAGGCCGCACGCTCTTTGGGATCCATCCCCTCGGTCTGATTAGGCTCATAACCGCAGTAATCATCTGGGCAATCGCCGCGGCCAGCCATATTGGGTTTCGGATCCCAGCCGCTGTTACCACCATTGACCAGCGCATTGATCTCATCCGAATGCCAGGGGCCGTGTTCCGTTACGATTGGCTGGCCGGTGTTCGGATGGAAGGTAATGCCCTGTACGTTGCGATGACCATAGGTATAAATCCGCGGATCAAAGCCCTCAGGCGGTTCGTTACCCTCGGCAGCCTCGCCATCCCGGTCAATGCGCAGAACTTTGCCCCCTAGCAGCTCCGGAGACTGAGGAATCTCGCTGTTATGGTTATCGCCGGTGGTCACGTAGAGGTAACCGTCCTCCGGGCTGAAGCGGATACGTCCGCCATTATGGGCGCCAGCATCGCCGAACGGATGGTCGGTGGCGGCAGGCTTGTACGGAATATCCTCGACAATGTCGGTACGATCCGATACCTCATTAAACTCACTGTTTACCGTCATGCGCAGCACACGATTGGTGCGTGGCTCAGACATGTTAGAAGCAGAGTAAACGTAGACTGTCCGGTTTTCGTCAAAATCGGGGTCGACCGCCACACCGTTCATCCCCGCCTGCCCCTCGCAGACAAGATCATCGGCGGTGGTGGCATACTCGTCCGTGCCTTCCATGCCTAGCAGGTGCTCTACCTCACCATCGGGTAGCCGTACCGACAGCCCTCGACAACGTTCGGTGTAAAACATCGTCCCATCAGGCAGAAAGGCCATATCCCACGGGTTTTCAAGACCGGTTAACACCTCAGTCTGGCTGAGTTCAGGCTCATTGGCAGTCGCAACAGCGGGTAAGCCGATGATCACCGCAGAAGCGATGAACGTAGATAGCGGCCGCAGAACGGGTTTATAGGACATTGAAGGCACTCCTTCATAACGTTGTTTGTACTTGTTATCAGCTTTGCTATGGGCTTATTTAGTTTAGATCGGCAGCCATGGCGGTCAATATTTCCCGCTAACCAAGTTTCTAATCAGCACATTTCAAAGTGAGTAATCCCCATCGTTAGGAATGAGATGGAGTAGATTAATTAACGAAGCTCAAAAATCGCATCTTATGTATAGCGAATGTCGCTTTATGACAACTAATGTCTGCACACGGCGACACACTAGTAAGCGAATAAACTGCTGACTAGAGAGCACGCCATGAACCGCAATGTCATTCTTACCTGTGCCGTGACGGGCGCGGGAGATACCACCGCAAAAAACCCCAATGTGCCTGTTACACCCAAGGCCATTGCAGCTTCCTGCATTGAAGCGGCGCATGCCGGGGCCAGCATCGCGCATATCCATGTTCGCGACCCGGAGACCGGCGGCATCAGCCACTCTACTGAGCAGTTCCGCGAAGTGATGGAGCGCGTACGCGAGGCCGATGTGGATATTGTGATGAACATCACCGCTGGTGGCGGCGGCGACTGGATACCCGATGCCACCGACCCAACGCGCGGCGGCCCAGGAACCGATATCCAAACACCCGCCGAGCGTCACGCCCCGGTCGGCGAGCTGCTTCCCGAGCTGTGTACGCTGGACTGCGGCAGCCTCAATTTTGGCGATATGGTCTACGTAAACCCCGCAGACTGGCTGCGTGAACACGCCCGCCTAGTTCAGGCCGCAGGCGTTAAGCCGGAGCTGGAGTGCTTTGATCTGGGCCACGTCTGGTTTGCCCGCCAGCTTCAGCAAGAGGGCTTGATTGATGGCGACCCGCTCTATCAGCTCTGTCTGGGTATTCCCTGGGGTGCTGAAGCGGACACTGAAACGATGCTGGCCATGCGCAACAAACTCCCTGCCAACGCTAACTGGGCCGCTTTTGGCATTGGCCGCCATCAAATGCCCATGGTCGCCCAGGCGGTGCTGCTGGGGGGCCACGCCCGGGTTGGTTTGGAAGATAACCTGTTTTTAGAGAAAGGCGTGTTGGCCAATAACGGCCAACTGGTCGAAAAAGCCTCGACCATTATTGAGAACCTCGGCGCCCGTGTAATGACGCCTGCAGAAACCCGCGTTCATCTCAAACTACGCGACCCGATGACCGGACGTATCATGGGTAACGCAGTCGGAGGTGATGTATGAGCCGCTTAGCTGTTATTGGTACCGGCGTGATTGGCAACGGCTGGATTGCCCGCGCCCTTGCTCAAGGCTGGGACGTCGTCGCCTTCGATCCAGATCCCAAGGCGCCAGCGCGTACCCAATCGTTTATCGACAATGCCTGGCCCTCGTTAACCCAGCTCGGTTTAGCACCCGATGCTAGCCCTGAGCGGTTAACCTTTGCGGATACGATTAAAAAAGCCGTGGATGGCGCTGACCTGATTCAGGAAAACGTGCCCGAGCGCCTACCGCTAAAACAAGAGATTTTAGCCGCGATTGACGCTGCTGCCTCACCGGACATCATTATTGGCTCGTCTACCTCCGGCTTTAAACCCACCGACCTGCAGCAGCAGTGCCAACAAGCGCCTGGGCGCGTGATCGTCGCTCACCCCTTCAACCCGGTGTATTTACTGCCATTGGTCGAGCTTGTTGGCGGTAAGGCCACCCGGCTCACACAGATCGCCAGCGCCCAAGGGTTGTATCAGGCGCTCGCCATGCGCCCACTGGTGGTTCGCCGTGAAATTGAGGGCCACATCGCCGACCGCTTAATGGAGGCGCTGTGGCGGGAAGCCCTGCATCTGGTTAACGATGGCGTAGCGACCACCGAAGAGATCGATGCCGCCGTGGTTTACGGCTGTGGACTCCGCTGGCCGTTAATGGGCACGTTCTTAACCTTCCACCTAGCGGGCGGCGAGCCAGGCATGCGCCATATGCTGGAGCAGTTTGGCCCAGCGCTTAAACTGCCCTGGACCAAGCTGGAGGCCCCGGAACTCACCGATGAACTGATTGATAAAGTCGTCGAGGGCTGTGAGCATCAAGCGGCAGGACGATCAGTGGCCACCCTTGACCGGCGCCGGGATGACTTTTTAGTCGAGCTGCTCGAGGTGGTGCAAAAATATTGGCCGGAAGCCGAAGGCTTACAGGGGCGCATTTAATGATTATTTATGAAACCCACGTCGCTCCCGAGTGGGTCGACTACAACGGGCATATGAACGACGCGGAGTACGCCCGCGTCTTCTCTCTGGCCTGCGAGGCGCTTATCGACACCATTGGGTTGGATGAGGCGGGCCGAGAACACTATGGCTACACGATCTATACTCTGGAAACGCACCTCTGCTACCGCCGCGAGGCACACCAGGGCCAAGCCCTGAACGTCAGCCTGACGCTACTGGATAGCGATACAAAGCGCCTGCACGTCTTTTTCACCCTGTTCGATGACGAAGGCAACCTGATAGCGACCAGCGAACAGATGTTGATGGGCATGAAACAAGCCTCTGGGCGTCCAAGCCCGTTTCCAGAAGCGGTCGCAAATCGCGTGACAGAACTACCTCAAGCCCATAAAGACGCTTGGCCCGAGCTTGCTGGCCGCACCATTGGTATTCGGCGCTAAGGGTTACAGTAGCGATGAACGTGGACGACTTCATTCAGCGCTTTAGCGCCGGGCTGGCCGTGATGGAGGATCTGCCATTGCCACAGGCGCGGCGCGCCTACGACAAGCTTTGCCGAACGTTCTCCCCACCTAACCCGGCGGGAATGCGGATCGAAAATAGCGTTGTGGATGGTGTTAGCGTGCGCCGTTTTACTCCCCAGCAGCAAACGTCCGGCTGCGTGCTGTTTATCCATGGCGGCGGTTTTACCATCGGCTCAGCGGAGAGCCACCATGGCCCCGCCGCCAGCCTAGCCCAGATGCTTGAGCGTGAAGTGGTAAGCGTTAACTATCGGCTGGCACCAGAGGTAGATTACCCCACCATGTTGGCAGACTGCCGTACGGTGTTAGAAGCGATTTATCCTGTTGCGCTGGTGGGTGACAGCGCGGGCGGACGAATAGCCATTGACCTTGCCCATCAGCAGAATGAAGCGCCGCCGCTAGGATTGATCTACCCAACCGTTGGCGCGCTTTCCCTTGAATGCTTGGGAGAAGATGCGCCGCTACTTTCACGGGATGATGTACTCGACATTCGTCAACAGTGTCCTGACATCATTGCTACCCAGCGTGATCGCCGCCCTCCTGCCGCAAGCATTGAAATGCTGACCGTGGAGAGGGATCCACTGACACTCCCCATCGAAGCCGCAATAGCCAATTGGCGTGAGGAAGGTGCCTCGATAGGCTATCGCTGCGCCCCGAACATGGTTCATGCCGCCCTTCACGCCCACGCGCTGCTACCCGATATGAGTGCGGCTTGGCAGGACTTTTGCCAACAACTAAAACAGCGCCTTAATTAGGCGCTGTTTGGCGTTAATCGCAGCTTAGGCTTTACGAATCGTGTGATTAAGAGCCGTGCTATTAACTATTAAGAGCTAAATTGGGCCCGCACCTGCTCAATGGCGGATTCCCCATCGCGGGTTTCAACACCCTCCAGCCACTCGGCAACGGTATCCAGGTTGTTGCCAATCCACTCATTAGCCACTTCATCCGCCGGGCGCTCTTCGTAGCTGTACTCGTGCACCCAGTCATTCTGATCTTCGATATCGACCACGTACTGCGACAGGAAGCGGTGAACCTCAGGTGCTTCGTCCGCCAGGCTGGCAGGCGTAATCGTCCATACCGTGCTTTCAATGGAGGCCACACCTGCATCATCGCTATCGGCTAAATAGGCCAGATCGAAGCTCACGTTCATCCAGTGAGGCTCCCAGCCGACAAAGGTCACCCACTCTTCATCAGCCATTTTTTGCTCAGCCTGGGCCAGCATGGCCGAAGTCGAGCTTTCGCGGAGCTGCCAATCGTCCAGCCCCGCAAGATCATTATCGATGGCATTGAGAATCGCATCGTTAATACCGGTGCCCGCTTCAATCCCCTGAATTTCACCATCGAAGCGGTCGTGATGCTCTGCCAGCTCAGCCACCGTGGTGACGCCTGCATCGTAAACATACTGGGGAACCACTAGCCCGGAATTGGCGCCGCGGATATTGGAAACCACTTTTTCGACTTTACCGTCGGCCACCAGGGGCTCGACCATATCAGTCTGAACGGGATACCAGCCGCCTAGATAGATTTCCAAGTCGTTTCGCGTTAAGCCTTCGAGGATAACGCTCACGGCTAAATCTTGCTGTCGGGTCTCGTACCCCATGGTCTCAAGCAGCTGGGCCGCCACTTCGGACTTTACCGTCACCCCTGGCCACGGCGGCACCCCAAAGCGCAGTTCATCAAGCTCTGCCATGGCGGGTGTGGCAGCAAACGCAGCGAGTAAAAAGCCCGCTGTCAACGACAGCGTCTTAGTAGTGGTAGGGCTGGTAGTGGCAGAGCTAGTGGTGGCGAAGCTAGTTGTGACCGACATTTGGCTATACCTCTTTATTAGTTGGGTTTAGCTAGTATGCGCGGCTACTCTCCTATCACTAGACACTAAGCGACGCTTATCAGACATTAAGCGACACTCATTGCGCTTTAAAGGCCTTCTCCGCTATGGCAGAACGCACCTGCCGAGGCGAGTAGCCGTAATGCGCACGAAACGTACGCGCAAAGCTCGACGACGAACTAAACCCACAGGCCACGCCCACTTCTAATACCGCTAAGTCAGTCTCGGCCAGCAGCCGCCGGGCGCGCTTAACACGCAGCTGCAAATACCATTGACGCGGGGTCACGTTTAGCTCCTGCTCAAACAGACGCTGCAACTGGCGCACCGATACCTCTACCTGGCTGGCTATCTCGTCAAGGGGGAGCGGTTCTTCCAGGTTCTGCTCCATCAGCGCAACCGCCTCCACAACACGCCGGTTATGCGTGCCTAAGCGCTTCACCAACGCCATGCGCTGCTGATCGCTGCGGGTGCGAATTCGGTCATGGATCAGTTGCTCGGAGACATCGATAGCCAACTTTGCGCCATGCCGCCGGGCAATCACTTCCAGCGCCATATCCATCGCCGCTGCCCCACCCGCACAGGAGAAGCGCCGCTCGCCCAACTCGTAAAGCTCATCGGTAGTGTCAATACCCGGAAAACGCTCACGAAACGCGGGCAGACTCTCCCAGTGCAGTGCCACCCGCTCGTGCTTTAACAACCCGGTGGCGGCGAGCAAAAATGCCCCCGTATCGATGCCCCCCAAACAGCAACCGGCCTGATCCAACTGATGAAGCCAGGCCATTAACGGCCGGGTAAGATGCGCCTCGGGGGTAAAACCGCTGCATACCGCCAGCGAGGGCAAATGGTGAACATCCGCCGTTGCGTGATCCACCATCAAGGTCATACCGTTCGACGCCGTCACCGGCCCACCATCAGCGCTAATCAACGTCCAGTCGAACAGCGGTCGATGGGCAATGCGGTTGGCAATTCGCAGCGGCTCCACCGCTGCAAAGAAGGCCATCATCGAATACTGCGGCAGTAGCAAAAACCCCACCATTTCAGGCAGCGGGCCCTGGTAACTAAGACGCATAGCAATGCCCAAGGTCATTTAGAGTATATCGGTGTCAGGTCAACCCAAGCAGCGCTTCAGCCAGCTTAACGTCATCGTAACGTTGGGTATCAGCATTCTCCGGCGCAAGGTCTAGATCAATAATTTGAATACCCATTTCATCGCGTAGCGTCTCAATCTGATCAGCCGAAACACTCAGAAGCTGCGAATCAAACAGTAAAAAATCGATTGAAGACCGCTTAGACGATAAGGGTTCGAGTGTGCCAGACAAATGCTCATTGAGCACTTGCACCTGATCCACCAACGTCATGCCAAGCGTTTCAAGATCAGTGCCCAGGCTGGGCACATACACTTTGGGTGACGGGTTTTTAGCCAATGCCTTATCAACCCCCTTGGGCAGCAGGTTGGCAATGACACTGCTATAAAAACTGCCCGGCGGGAAAACCAACAGCTCTGCCGAATCAATGAGCTTACGGGTCTCTTTACATACTTTGGAGGCATCCAAGGTATCGATATCGTCCGCCTCGCCTGATAATTTTATCGCTCTGATAGGCGAATCGATTTGAGCCGTCTCTTTGCCGGTAAAGCAGTGTTGGCCAATAATCGTTCGACCGCTCTCTAACAATACCTCCAGTTGAAGGTTGGCATCCGTCGTTGTCCGAACGGTGCCGCGGGTCTTGATCAGTTGGCCAAAGAGAAAGGCGATCGGATCCAGGGAGCGATCATGAATCAGATAGCCGCCGGTCAAGATGAGGTTCCCGACACTGGCTCCAGCGAGGTTAAAATTATTGGGCATATGTTTGTAGAATACGGCGATATAGCTCTGGATCAGTGACCGCATGGGCTCAGCAATTGCCTTGAGCAGCGGGTGCTTAGCACTGACAAGGGCCTGCAGGCTTTGCTCAAGTGCTGCCTTTGCCGCCGCGTCTTCCAACCCCTGTGCTACTAGCCGATGTGAAAAAAGCGCAGCCACCTCAGGGTGCCCGGTGACTGAATCATCAGCCAGAACAAGCAGGCGTGCCCTTAGGTCGCCCACCGCAGGCATCGCGAAGGCCCGGCGTAACTCTGCCGAGCTGCCTCCTGAATCAAAAGGGGTAACCAGATGAATAGAGTTATGGGTATAGTCCGTCAACACCTCAGAAAAATGTCTCAGTGCCGTACCGCCACTAAAGAAGAGTATTTTCGGCCCTAGCTCGGGGGCTTTTCGGTATCTGGCCAGACGCAGATCCCGCCCCTTGCCAATCTCACGGGGCAGACACATTCGGGTACCGATAAAACGTCTTTTTTTCATACAACTCTTTGAACTGTAAGAAACATGTAACGTAAAAGATGGCACTGTTACTTATACTGTTGACTCTCAGAAGCAGTAACCACCTAAGCGCACGTTATCTTGGTGAGGCAGCGTATCAATACGTCGATTTTGGAGCATTTCTATTTTCTACGATTCGAAGTTGAAAATCACTTCGAGTTAGTTGAAGTTTATGTGACTCAGCCAAGTGAATCCGTTTCTCGGCGCCTGATCAATCGCACAGGCTATAGGAACACGCTGGTGGAGAAAGTTGAGCTCGCCGTCGCCATGGATGTGCAGCGACGCAAAGTCGATGGGCAGGGTTTTCAACAATCCAAATCCCTTGAGCGCTTAGCCCGACTACTTGACCAGTTAGGCCAATCCTGCCTTGAATTCACCGCCATCAAGGCCCTAAAGCAGCTTCCCGATAAATCGCGAAAAGAGTACGCCAAGCTCATTCGACTGGTGGGTAAATCATTGAAGCTGGTGATCATTAATATCGATGATGCAAACACTCGCCAAGGCCTGAAAATTGGACGCCGAATTCCCAAAATAACCGCCCGCTTAACCACTGCTTTTGAGCAGGACGCTTCAGGCATGCGTAACAGCGCCGTGGTGGATTTTCAGCTTAACCGTATGATCCATCTGCTTTCGGAGCTTGCCGACGCCCTACTCGCCGCCAACTTCGGCCCTGCCGTACGCTTGCAAAACTACAAGCAACTGAAAAATGCCGCCCACGCGATGACCGCCCAGAATGACGACTTTACCGTTGAGCGGCTGGCGCTTACCCGCAGCGGCAGCACCATTGCCACACTGAGAGCCGAGCACGCCACCTCTGGCAAGATGATGGCAGTCTACAAAGAGGGTGAAAGCCAGAAAGTCATTGAAGAACTTTACGGGGTAGATCAATGGAAACGGGTCTATCCGAAGGTGGCTCCAACGGTTCTCTCGCACCATGTCGAGCAGGGGGATGAGCTGGGTTCAATGGTGATCGAACACCTTCCCGGCCGAACGCTTGAGTCACTACTGTTAAACGACCAGTGGAAATCCGCCAAGCAACTTGCCCACACACTCCAACGGACGTTGAGAAAGATCTGGAAGACATCACGTACTAACGAGCCGGCTCAACCCGAGTATATGCAGCAGTTGCGTAAACGCATGCCCGAAACCCGCCACACGCACCCGACACTGTTTCATACACACCAAACCATTTGCGGACTGCCCCGCCCCAGTTTTGATGAGTTGATCGATCGCGTAGAGTCCCTAGAGCGTCAGCTTAGGGCGCCATTTTCCGTGCTGATCCACGGCGACTTTAACGTCGACAACCTCATCTATGACGAACTCAAAAATCGCATCTACTTTATCGACCTGCACCGCGCTTCCTATTCTGATTATGTTCAGGATTTATCTGTTCTGATGGCGTCAATTTATCGGCTGCCCATTATGGATGCGGCCCCTAGAGCCGAACTAATGGGATTGATCAGACAGCTCTATCAGTTTGCACGCCGGTTCGCCAAAGAGAATAACGATGTAAGCTTTGATGCGCGGCTAGCCATCGCGCTAGGGCGTTCCTTTGCCACCTCTACGCGCTTTATTTACGACAACCGTTTTGCCAACCGACTCGCCCTTAGAGCGAGCTACCTGCTAGAGGCCATAACACTTCTACCCCCTGAGAAAATAGAGAAGTACAGGCTTCCCCTAGAGGATATTTTTAGTGATTAATAAGCGAATTGCGGTCATTGGGATACCTGGCAAATGGTCAACCGAGGTATTGGCGAATCATTTGGAACAGCGCACCGGCTACCGCTGCGTCGTCGATATGGCTGACGTAGTGCTGGAACTTGAAACCGGCGAGTTGCGTTATCGAGACACCCTGCTCAACACGCTTGACGGGGTGATCATCAAAAAAATAAGCGAAACCTACTCCCCTGCCGCCGACGACCGACTGCGCATGCTCAAAACCCTTGAAGCGGACGGGGTGCGCTGTTTCAGCTCGCCAAGCCAGGTGGGGCGCCTAATTAATCGTCTTGAGGGCACCGCCGCCCTGGCATCCGGCGGTATCCCACTGCCCGCCACACGAGTAACCGAGAGCACTGATGCGGCGCTGGAGGCGGTCCAGGCGTTCGGAAAGGCGATCCTAAAACCGCTCTACTCGACCAAAGCCCGCGGCATGGTGGTGTTAAAAGCGGCAGATGGTGTTAAAGCCAATACCCAAATACTGAATAAATTTAAGGCTAAGCATGGCCTTTTTTACCTTCAGAAGTTCGTCAACCTGGGCGGCCAGGATCTTGGCATGGTATTTCTAGGCGGCAAGTACCTGTGCACCTATGCCCGTGTTGGCGATGACAAGTCGTGGAATACAACGATACACAGCGGGGGCAAATATCGAACCTTCGATGCAAGCCCTGAGCTGATTGAGCTTGGCCTAAAAGCCCAGTCATGCTTCGACCTAAGCTTTACCACTGTAGACATTGCATTGACTGATGAAGGGCCCGTGGTCTTTGAGGTCTCGGCCTTTGGCGGATTTAGCGGCGCGAAAAAAGGCTGTGGTATCGATGCTGCTGAGAAGCTGTGTGATTATGTGCTTAGCCAGCTTGAGGTAGAGACAGCAGAGACAGAGACAACAGAGGCAGGTGAATGATCAACCTTTTTGATAATCAACAAATCAATCAGGCAAAGGCCGCCTGCACCTATGCGTTACCGCTGACGTTCAATGGTTTAACAATTCGCGTGCTGGCCGACCACCCAGCCATTCTTGACCATCTTGAGGTTTACTATGCTGGTTTAACGGCGTCTGGTTTGCTCCCGAAAGAAGTCCATACCCTTGACCAGCCAGAACTACCGGTATGGCTGTTGGATCAGCAAGCGGATACCAGCGGCCGCGAGTGGACAGCGGTAACACGGGCCAAAACCAGCGCTCTGGGGCTGAAAGAGGCCTACGTGGATACGCCTCAAGGGCGCTGGATTCATAAAGTACGCACGGGGATGGTGCTGTTCCAATCGTTAACGGCGCCAGCTGCGATTGGCGAGTTAAACAAGCACTCATCGCAAGTCATCAACTTTATTAACAACCAGTTTCTCAATCACCATCAGCGCCATGGTTACCTGCTCGGCCACGCCTCGGCCTTTGATATCGATGGAAACGTTACGGCCATTGCCGCCAGCTCCGGTGGTGGTAAATCGACGCTAATGCTGAAAGCGCTGGAAACCGCAAAGGCGCGCTTTCTCTCCAATGACCGGATTCTGTTTAAGCCCGAAAACGACCAGGTAAGCGTTCTCGGTGTCGCCAAGCACCCCCGCGTTAACCCAGGCACGCTGATCAACTCCCCGCGTTTGAGCGACATATTGCCTACTGAAGAGCGCGACCGATTTACCGACATGCCCAAAAGCCAGCTATGGGATATTGAGCAGAAGTACGATGTGTTGATTCCTAACGCCTATGGCGAGGGTAAAACCGCTCTCTCCGGCACGCTCAAACACCTGATACTGCTGGACTGGGCATTAGACGCTACCGCCCCGACAGCCCTGAGTAGCGTGGATAGCACCCAAACACCTGAGGCGCTTGAGGGCTTACGCAAAAGCCCAGGGCCATTTTTTCAGCACGTGGATGGCCACTTTCCCACCGAGCAAGCCCAATCTGCCAAGATCTATGCCGAACATCTAGCGAGCGTTGAAGTGCTGCGCCTCACCGGTACCATCGATTTTGAGCGTGCCATTGCGCTGCTCCAAGCCAAAGGTATTCTCTGATGGTGGCACTGGCGCTGATTCGGCACGGTGAATATTCACAACTGGCGGATACACCCAGCGCCCTGCAGCCCTACCCGCTCACGGAAAAGGGTGCGGAGGACGTTCGAGAGCAGGCGCGGCGATTCGGCGCGTGGCTAACTACTTCAGGCTATCAGCTCAATGCGGAGATACACTGCTCGACGCTGCTAAGAGCCTGGCAAACGGCCGAAATCTTCCGCGAAGAGCTAACGCCGCTGTTTGCGGAGCCACCCCGTTCGCGCAGCTTTTCGGCCCTTTGTGAACGCAGCGTTGGGGCGCTGGCCAATCTGAGCATTCAAGAAATAGAACGGATCGTCACCCTCGACCCTCGCCTTGAGCCCTTACCTAAGGGCTGGAAATCAGCCAGCGATTTCAGGCTGCCCTTCGACGGCGCGGAATCCCTGTTGGAGGCAGGCGCAAGGGTCGCTGCACATTTACAAGCACTTTTAGATATACCGCCGCGACTTGAGGGGGCTAAACGACTACAGCTGGTAGTGGGCCACGGCGCCTCTATTCGCCACGCGGGCTATCATTTAAATGTCATACCCTTCAGCGATATTAAACGGTTAAGTATGTTTCATGGTCATCCGGTCGTTTTCGAGCGGCATAACCAAGGCTGGCACCGACTGTACGGAAACTGGAAACAGCGCCAGCCAGCAGACCCTCTCGATTAGACGATAGCGATGAATAAGATGGCTTCTATGACCGCGTTCAATGTTATTCCAAAGGTAAGCAAACAACCGTATCACAACGCCATCTTGACGCGCCTTCCGACAGAGTGGGCGCCCTGGCCCGATGACGCGACCTCGGTCAATCACGATGAGGCGCTAAGCACCTTTGTTAAGCGCTCGCGCAAAAAATGCTTCGCCTGGCCCAAAAAGCCAGTGGCATTCATCTCAGACCCCCATGCGGACGCCGAGGCATTTGAAGCCTCGCTAATTGCTGCAGGCGTCATCGAACGCGAAGGCTCCCACCTATGTGAATATGCACTGACGAAATTCGGTAAAAAAGCCGAAATCGTGGTGGGCGGAGACTGCCTGGACAAAGGCCCCAGCAATCTGATGATGCTGCGCAGCCTGGCCCATTTATACCGCCTCAAAGCAGATATCACTCTGCTGGCCGGTAACCATGATCTCCGCTTGCTGATGGGGCTGCTATCGTTGGAACGCGACACTGACGCCGGTAGCCAACATCTCTTTGTGCGCATGGGCAAGAAGGTCATACCGCTGTTTAAAGAGGTATTCGATCAATACCTGGCCGATACCCAGTGGGACAAAGGATTACCGTCCGAGCAGGCGTGCCGACAGGCGCTGTTTCCAGGCAACGACTGGTTCGAAAACTTCCCCTTCTATGCCGCCGGGTTTCTCACCCCCGAGGGTATAGAGCGTGAAATCAGCAAGATGACCACCAAGGCGCAGAGCTTCGAGGCGCACTGTGCAAAAAACGGCCTGTCGCTCACCCAAGTCTACGCCGCCGCGATGAAGTGTCGTTCGCTATTTCTTAACAAATCGGGGGAATTTAGCTGGTTTTTCCGCCGCATGCAGTTGGTTAAAAAGCGCGGTTCCTTCCTGTTTCTGCATGCCGGACTCGATGATCATATGGCCGAACTGCTGGCCAAGTACGGCGTAAAACATGCCAATCGGGCTTTCAAAAAAAACCTAATGCACCAAAACCTGTTCAGCTTTTATTATGGCTCTTTGGCCAATACCTTTAGAACCAAATACCGTAAAGCCGATCTTCCCCTTACGCCGCGCGGCGCCTACGTTGCCCGCCGAGCGGGCATTCAGGTGCTGGTTCACGGCCATATCAACCAACACTTTGGCCAGCGGGTCACGCTCAAAAACGGGCTTATCCATATCGAAGCCGATATCACCCTGGACGCTCACTCGCGTAAAAATGAGGGGCTCGATGGCTACGGTGTAGGGGTAACGTTAATCGACAAAAACCGTGGGGTGATCGGCCTTAGCTGCGATTACCCTCAGGCAAAAGTATTCAAGCCCGGCCGCAAAGGAAAACTGGTGGAGCCCGCTAAATGAAGTCAAAAACGAAATTCAGCCACGATTCCCTGCTGGATCGTCAGTCAACCCAAGAGTTACTGGTTACCCTGGCAAATGCGATCAATAAAGGCGAATTAGCCTTTCAGGAAAGTGAAGGAGAGCTGGTACTTTCCCCCCAGCAGTTACTGCAAGTCTCCCTGCGCGCCAGTGATGAAGGCGATAAACAGGAGGTGGAAGTAAAAATTAAATGGCGCACCAAAGAGAAAGAGCTTTCCGATACGCCTCCCAAAATTAAAACAAAAGCGGGTAAACGTTAAGAGCTGCCTCCCCGAGCCCTACCCACATGAATGTGGGTGTATGATGCCCATGTTCGTGCCAGAGCCCTTTAGGCTCACGAAAGAAAGCTATGGGAGAAAGACTATGGGAGCGTGGAAATGGACGTCACACATTTAGAGCACGTCGTTATCGCTTTGATCATTCAGCTCTCACTATTGCCCTTTGTTTCTGCTCGCGTGGCGGGTGTTATCCCGGTGGCAATACTGCTTGGCCGCGAGATCGCTCAGCACGAATACAGGCTAGGCATCCAACGAGGTTGGGCATGGGGCGAAACGCTACCGGTCGGTATGTTTGAGGGCGTCTGGCGTGGGTGGACGTTAGACTCAGTGCTTGATGTTCTGCTGCCAGCACTGGCGTGCGGGCTGCTAGCGCTTATGATTGGCTTTAAAAAAAGGCATACAGCCAAAAACAGCTAGGCCCTTGGCACCCAGTGGCTGGCCTGGGTGGCATCAAAGGTGCCAGCTAGTCATTATCGAGATGCTCGGTACGGTATAACTTCCACTCATTTTCAACCCGGCCATCAGGCAAGCGGCAATAGCGGCCAGTGCCTAGGCTGCTTTCGCGAATTTCATTCTCCCCACCGACACTTCTGCAGTATTCAGCCGCGTATTGGGTCATCTGGTTTTGAGAATTGGGGTCACCACCGCCCGTGGCACAGCCGCCGAGCATTAGTAGCACTGTCATTGGGCCGTAGCGGTATATAGATCCTGTAAGCATTGGAACCTCCCTCCCTGAGCATACAGTTCAGCGTCACTTTGATTCTGGTGAGTAACCGCGGACACATCAAGCAGGATGTTACTGGGCAAGAGATATGATGATTCCATAGAGCGTTTGCTGATATGGAAAATGGTAGCTAGGCTATAGCTAGTCATCTTCGATGTACAAGCATTGTCCATGGCTATTTTCAGTATTGAATTCATAAGGCCAGTATCTATTTTATAAGGCCAGGATCGTATTCATAAGGAGAGTGACGCTATGTCCAGCCCGGAACATAAGCAGAAGATCTGGAAGATGATCAAAGATATCAAAGTCGGCATGCTGGTGACGTTGGATCACGACACCCCGCGCGCCCGGCCAATGCACTTGGTGCAAGATGAGTACGACGGCACCCTGTGGTTCTTCACCCGCCGCAGTGCCGAAAAGGTATTTGAAACCAAAAGCGACCACGATGTGTGCCTGAGCTTTTCCGACCAGGAAGATGGCGTCTACGTTTCGCTATCGGGTAAAGCCAACCTGACAGATAACCGCGAACTGATCGAAAAATACTGGAACCCCTTCATCGCTGCTTGGTTCCCGGAAGGTAAAGATGACCCAGACGTCGCCCTGCTAGAAATTAAAGTGCAGATGGGGGAGCACTGGAAAGCCAAAGAGAGCAAAACATTCCAGCTCTACGAAATCGCCAAAGCCAACCTCAAAAAGGACGCCACGCCGAACCTTGGCGAGAATGAAAAGTTCGGTGGGTAACTTCCTTCCCAAGCGCCCCGCTGCCGGGGCGCTTTACGGCCTGACCGTTATCATGCTGCTCATGGGTTCATCCAGCTCATGGGCCACTGATCAGTCCCAGAGTGATAATGCTCCCCCACAGGGCGAATGCGAACTCAACGATCAGCAGCAGGCAATGCTGTCTCAAATCAACGAGGCGCGTAGCCAAGCGCGACAATGCGGTGACCAGCAGTTTGAGGCCGTAGGGCCGTTAGCATGGAGTTGCAAGCTGGAAGCAGCGGCCAAAAGCCACTCCCAGGACATGGCCGAGAATGACTACTTTAGCCATACCGGCCCGGAAGGCGCAGGTATTGAGCAGCGTGTGGGTAACCAGGATTACGTGTGGCAAGCCGTGGGTGAAAATATCGCCGCTGGCCACACCTCCGTTTCAGCCGTGGTGGAAGGCTGGCTAGACAGCCCCGGCCACTGCCGCAACATCATGAATGACGCCTTTACCGAGATGGGCATGGCAAAAGCCGAGGATTCGGAGGCGCGCTACTCAACCTACTGGACACAAACGCTAGGCAACCCACGCTAAGCGCACACGAGTCAATTATTGCCCGCCTCCTAACTCACCGTAGTGCACAGCCGTAATCGCATTTTTAGGCGAGCCATCGACCAGCTTGGTGCTATAGGTCAGGTACACAAAGGTCTGGGTTTCGGCGTCATGCATGCGCACAACGCGCATATTCTTGAAAAGCGCAGAGCGACGTTGGCTAAAAATCACCTCTTGCTCCTCTACTTCCGCAG
Organism: Vreelandella titanicae; assembly: GCF_014697095.1. Taxonomy (NCBI): domain Bacteria; kingdom Pseudomonadati; phylum Pseudomonadota; class Gammaproteobacteria; order Oceanospirillales; family Halomonadaceae; genus Vreelandella; species Vreelandella titanicae. The sequence goes on from NZ_CP059082.1 coordinate 4,342,725, forward strand.
GGTCGAAGACAATCTCCCCCGTCTGCCGACACGCCACGCTCGCCTCACTGGCCTCCTCAGCAAGCCCCACCGCACCGGAGATCCCGCCAATCTGTGAGTAAGAGAGATAACAGGAGATGCCCTGAACCTTCGGGTCATCGAAGCGCTCCACTTCAATGGTGTTGTTCGGGCCCAGCAGCTTGAACTCAGTACGCACGCTGCCAATATGGGCATCCTGAGCGAATAGCGTGGGAGGCAATAGCGCCAACACCATAATGAGCGACGTGAGGGCAACGCGTTTTGGGAAAAACATGGGGTATCTTCCTTGGCAATGGTCAGCCACGTGGGGGCAAGCGAAGTGCATCACTACTCTATCAGGGGGAGACACCGAACCAAATTTATGTCTTCAGATAACTTTTAAGAGCATCTATAAAATAGTACCAGAACGTCCTTGTAATGTTACAAAGATGAGTCAACATTAAATGGTTAGGATATAGGCCAAATGGTAAGACGCATATACACCTCTTAAAAGGAACCAGGAGGTTCGCATGAAAAAGTGGATAATGATGGCAGCCGCAAACTGGCTGCGTAAGCCAGAAAACCAACAGAAAGCCAAATCCGCCTGGAGTAAGTTTCGGGATCGTAATTCTGGAAAGCGGACACCTCAACACCACCAGGACACACCGCGTCATACAACAGAGCAGCGGCCTGACGATAACTCAGATCATTGACCTTAAAGCCTAGTATATCTAGCTTTTTAGCGCCTTCACCCCGTAATCCGAAGGGTTAACGATGCCCTCTAGCTTGCCGATCTGTGACAAGTCACCTTCGGTGATGACGCTATTGATGTTGGTATCTGGGAAACGTAGGTTTTTGACCACGTTAACTTGGCTCGGCATACCTTTGCCATTGATATCCATAACCCAGGCAAGAAAACCACCCGAAAACCTGGCCAGGCTGCCAATAGGGTACAGGCCATAAATTTGGATGTACTCAACCAGTACCGTTTTGTCGTAAACCGTGCCCGTTTCATGAATCCTGCGGTAGGCGTCAAGCGGCGGGCGTGGAGGCTCTCCGTTACGCGCATGGAGTAGCTTATTAATCGCCTTGATCACCGACACTAGTCGCACCAGGTCGGATAGCTGTTCGCCGCGATTCCCTGCTGGGTAGCCGGAGCCATCCAGGCGCTCATTGGCTTTCTCGATGACTTCGCGACAGGTGGGACTTGGTTCCCAGCCAAGCTCGCTAAGCTTTTCTTGCAGCGCTGTTACGTGGCCGCTAAGAATCGCTTTCTGGGCGGGTGTCATGTTTGCCTTGAGCGTCGGTAACTCCGCGCTGATCAGCATGGGCTTGCCTAAGGTATGCAGCAAGGCACCGAGTACCGCCTCCCGCACCCGAGGGTCATGCGGATCGCGGATCAACAGTATATCCGCAAGTTGCCCAGCGACTTGCACTGCGTGTCTTACCCAGTCTGACTCATCGCGAAGAAACGCGAGCGCATAGAGAAACGTCTTGCGATCCTGCTCCGCTAGATAGCGCAGGGTATCGACGCAATCGTAAAAAATTCCAATCGGGAACAGTTGCCGAGTGTTCATGTACATCAGCCCCACTTGCAGCTGATGCGCTACGTCCATCACGCCGCGCTCCATGGGCGACTGACGAGAACGCTTATCACGTTCCTGAGCTTCTCGTTGCTGAATTTTCTTCTCCTTCATACCTGGAATAAACAACGGTGAGTGGTAAAGCATTTTGTCGTTCGTTCCAGTACGGTAAGCGGCCTCTCGTTCTGACTCATTGACATAGTGAAACAAGGCTTCAGTCTGGGATGTCGACAGGTTGATGAACTGAATGCCAACGGCCGCGTAGCCCTGGTTACCAAAGGGACGTATATGGCGAATGATGCCTTCGGCAAAAAAACTATCGCCGTTGGGAAATTCCAGCATTACCCCAGGCACTTCCTTGTCTACACCTATCGCAATGCTGTCAGCTAGATCAATATCGACCATGCAACCACCAATAGACAAGTTTCGAAGCCTACCCGGCACATTGAGTTCATGCAGATAAACTTCGATGCCAACACGTGTCTGCATACCCAAAATGAACGGGATACGAACGGCGCCTCGGTTCTCCTTAACGAAAACGGATTCCGGTAGCTGGCACTCCAGTCGATACAGAGTACTGTCTGCCTTAAGCAGCTTGGCGGCCACATTGCTGAGGCTGTAGGTATCGCGCTCGTTATCGTGAGGACCTTTTAATGCCTCCAGATCAAAGCTCAGGCTACCGGTGGCTACGTAGCGTTCGATATCCGATCCAGCGTACTCCACCTCAAGCACCATACGTCCACTACCCAGATTCAATTCAATCACCTCTGCCTTCAAGGCGTAGGGCATGTCCTTGACATAAATGGATAGCTCGTGAGTGTGTTGGAGCAGTGAGCGAATCACGCTTGCCGATGGATTTTCGTATAGGGCTGGAGCAGCCATTTTAAGTGCCTCGGTAAATAATTCTTATCTTTTATTTGAAATATAGGTTTTGCTTCATTAATTCGGCGAATATATACACTTTCAGCAGCAAAGCTACAACTATGTTTGCAATGTTTTACATTTAATATTGTTTAATGCTAACAAGGCCCTACTATGATCAAATAGGTAATACATTTAATTCAGTTTTCTAGTGCACGAACAATTAAAATGGGGATGTTGCTTTGTATAACGACCACTCGATGATGGAAGCTCAGCAAGCAGTGCATGAACTGATTGCGCTACAAGCGCCTCTTGAGAAAACGTTGGATGCCATCACCGCCTGGATTGAAATAATGCTGCCGCCTAAGGCCATAGTGGCATTCATGCGCTTCAATCCTGGTCAACAGTCGCTAAGCCTCTACCCGAGTCAGCTCTTCTCTCATCGTTATCAACATCAACTTCAAGAAGTACCGATTGGCCCTGATGCAGCTTCTTTCGGATGTGCTGCCTACTGGCAGGAACAGGTAATTACCGAAGATATACGTACAGATTCTCGATGGCTAGCGTTTCGCGATGCAGCAGCGCAAGAAGGGTTGCGCGCCTGCTGGTCAAGCCCAGTGATGACGGCCAATGGCGAGTTGTTAGGGACTTTCGGCACTTACTACAGGCAGCCCTGCAGCCCCAGCGAAACGAATGAAAACTTTTTGCGTTTGGCAGCTTCACTTGTCGCGTTAGCCATCGTCCGTGATCGTGACTCACGTCAGCATCGAAGCTTGTCGGAATGGCACCGCTCGCTATTTGTGAACCACCCTGACGGTGTTTATGAGTTTGATTTAGACGGGCGATTCCAGCGCGGTAACGCTGCTTTGTCAAGAATTACCGGCTACCCGGCAGAAGCGCTAATCGGTCATCACTTTAATGAGTTTATTGAGTCTGATTATCAGGCGCTAACTCAGGCTAGTTTTGATATCGCTAAACGGGGCGGTAGTTGCCAATATGAGACCATGGGCAGACACCATGATGGATATGCCTATAATCTCGAAATCCTTAATTTCCCCGTGTCTGTTGATGGTGAAATCGTCGGCGTCTACGGTATTTGCAAAGATATTACGGCACATAAACAGGCAGAGGCTTCTCGGCGTTTGCTGGAACGAGGCATACAGGCGACCCCCAATGGGGTGCTCATGACGGATGCCAGCAAGCCTGATATGCCACTGATCTATGCCAACGATGCTTTCTATCGCCTCACTGGCTATAACCAAGAGGAAGCACTGGGCCGCAATTGCCGGTTCCTGCAGGGGCCAGATACGGATCGGGAAGTAGTGCTGGCCATTCGCCAAGCAATTGCTCAGCGGCAATCGGTTGAAACACCATTACTCAATTACCGTAAAGATGGCACGTCTTTCTGGAATTATCTGTCGCTCAGCCCAGTATTCGATGAAAAAGGCGTTTGCACCCATTACATTGGCATCCAGCAGGACATCACCCAGCATCGAGAACAGGAAGCGCAACTCGCGTACCAGGCGACTCATGACCTACTCACGGGGTTACCTAATCGTACGGCGCTGGATGAACGCCTGGAAGACGCCTTCAAGCACGCCCAACAGTCGCAAGGCATGGTAGTGGTGATGCATCTTGATTTGGATGACTTTAAGACGGTCAATGATGGACTGGGGCATCACATCGGTAACTTATTGCTGATCGCGGTGGCTGAGCGTCTTCAGCTTCTAATCGAGCCGAGCGATACCTTAGCCCGTCTAACCGGCGATGAGTTCGCTTTGGTGTTTGCCAACCTGGAAGGTCGTCCAGCAGGCAGCGTGTTTGCGGAGCGTGTTCTGGATGCATTCGTACTACCTTTCCAGATTGATGGTAAGTCGTTACACATCAGTGCCAGCATTGGCATTGCCTGCAACTGCGGTGTCGTTGAACATGCCCATGAGCTAATGCAGCGCGCTGGTTTGGCTGTGGGAGAGGCCAAGCAACAGGGTCGAAATACCTGGAATTGGTATCAGGGAGATGTGCAACGGATCACTGAAGAGGCCGTACTACTGCGCCATGACCTGCATACTGCACTGCATCAAGAGCAGTTCGAGCTGTATTATCAGCCCATCGTGGAGGCAGTCAACGGCCGTATACGAGGCCTGGAAGCACTGATCCGTTGGCATCACCCCTTGCAAGGAATGATCTCGCCAGGTGTATTCATTCCACTGGCTGAACGAACGGGCCAAATTATCCCACTAGGTCGCTGGGTGCTGCGTCGCGCCTGCCAAGATTTTGCAGCTATGCTTGCCGCAGATAAACGGGTGGTGCCGGTGGCCGTCAATATTTCATCACTTCAGTTTCGGCGTGATGGTTTTCTAGAGGAAGTCCAACTGGTGTTAGCTGAGACAGGCTTACCCCCGGAGTTTCTTGAACTTGAGGTGACCGAAAGCGTGTTGCTAGACGGTGCCGAGCAGGCCATTGAGTTGATCAATGAGCTTAAGTCGATGGGCATAAAGGTGGCTCTAGACGATTTCGGAACAGGCTTCTCAAGCCTAAGCTATTTGCGCGACCTGCCTATTCACAAAGTGAAGCTCGACAGAGCATTCATCAAAGACATAGCAACCAGCCGCAATAACGCCGCTATTGTGGAGGGAATTATCACCATGGCCCACCACATGGACTTGGTCGTGGTGGCAGAAGGCATTGAAGAGCGAGAGCAGCAGCAGGATTTAGTCCGTCGTAACTGCGATTTTCTGCAAGGTTTCCTATTCGCTAGGCCTATGCCAAGGGATGCCGTGGTAGCACTCCCAGATATATTGCCCGCTGCCAAAGATTAAGCCATGCCACATGCCACCTATCACACGCGTGATGCCGTTCCGGAGGATCTGACTACTTTGCTTCCAAATTACCCACATTAACATTACGTAGCGGTTACCTCGTAATAATGGGACCGCCCACCACATCTCCACTTCATTATATTTAATCAGTATTCATCATTTCCCTACGCCTGTACAACCCTAACATCTGAGACTTTAGACCACTCTGTGACGTCGCTCACTGGAACACCACTGCCCTGACAGGCCTTATCAAGAATTTATTTCTCCGCTATCTACCTATCGATGGCTTAGTTTTAGGTTCTTGCTCACCATATCACCCACGTAAAGCGCATAACCCCGCATGAATTCGCATGATTTTCATGCACCCATTTTTCACCAGCCAGCCCAGCAGTGGCGCGGTTTGGAGGCTGATGTGGGAGTGCATAAAAACCACTACATTTAGCGCGCGGGCGGGGTGACGAGTGCGTGGCGTGGGTCGCGGCCGGTGTGGGGGTGGATGGTTGGCAACATCGCCGCATGAAGGCCTGTAGGCGCTTGTTTAAGGCTGACTACCCTTCCGCCCTCCTTACTCCCGCCCAACATACCAACGCCCCGCACAAAGGCGGGGAGTTGACCATAAGCTGTTGAATGGCTGGGTTAGGCTTGTGCGCTATCCAGGTCGTCCAGGCTCGGTACATACTCCATTTGCAGCGGTGCCGAGGTTTGGCTTTGGTTCAGTGCTCTTGGGCGTCGTTCCGCCGCCATTCGCGGGTGCCTGCGAGCGCTCGCTGAACTCGCGTTCTTCGTTACCTCGCGCTACGGGTATGTGCACGAAGCTAAGTCGGTGGGTTTCGCAGCGCGTGGTAAGCCTACGGCGCACCCGCGGGAGCAGCGCGCAGCGGTGTCAGGGTTTGGCTGAAGTGCACTTGGGCGTCGTTCCGCCGCCTAATGCCTTGACCTAACCATTGCAAGCGCAGCCTCTCGGTTGATGGCAGGTATAGTTACGGCTAATGCATGAGTTACCGCATGCTTTTCCTTTGGAGCAGGTGCGACAGCATCCCCCCTCAGCAAATAAAAGCTCTTCGGGTATCGTATCAAACACTAGGTCACACTCGGTTTCTTCACCGCTCACGATCAGTTCGGCTTGGGTTACCCATTCACCAGACATGTCGGGCGTTTGTTCAGCGCTCGCCACACTGGAGAAACATAGCGCTAGCATCAACATCATTGCTTTGATAAGCACGGGCTTTCCCTTTAATTATTATTCGTGGCTGCAGTATGGGGGTGGGAGCAATATCTACATAGCTATTACGCATCAAAGCAGGCAAATACTTGCCCAACGCACATCATCACTAGATGTTAAGGAGAAAAAGTCAGGAGAATAATTCGCGGATAGCCCGTTGGCGCACCCTCGGAGGAGTCTAAAAAATCACATAACAACATGATTTTAAATAATTTAATTTAAGTAAAATAAAACGAAATATACCAACTCATATCTCAGCTTCATCATTTGCAACCCATCTACCTGCCTAACACGCCAACGCCCCGCACAAAGGCGGGGCGTTGGTCATACAAGGGCAAATGGTTAGGCAGCATTGTCGCCGCAATCGTAATACGGGCAGAGCCCTTCAACTGATTTAAAGCACCATGGCCGCAACCCAGCCGAACACAATCAACGGAATGTTGTAGTGCAGGAAGGTAGGCACCACGCTATCCCAGATATGATCATGCTGCCCATCGGCGTTAAGGCCTGCGGTGGGGCCTAGAGTGGAATCTGAAGCGGGTGAGCCAGCGTCGCCCAGGGCGGCGGCCGTGCCTACCAATGCCACTGTCGCCATGGGTGAAAAGCCAAAGCTCAATGCCAAAGGCACATAGAGCGAAGCAATAATGGGAATGGTCGAAAACGAAGAGCCAATGCCCATGGTGATAAAAAGACCGACCAGCAGCATAATCAATGCGGCCAGCCCTTTATTGTCACCGATAAGGTCGGCAGAGCTCGCCACTAGCCCTTCCACCTCGCCACTGGCCTGCATCACACTGGCAAAACCAGCCGCTGAAATCATGATAAAGCCGACCAGGGCCATCATGCGCATCCCCTCGGTAAAGATACCGTCCTGCTCATGCCAGCGGAAAACGCCACTCATGGAGAGCAAGGCAAACCCAAAGATGCCGCCAAGTACCATCGAGCCCGTCATCAGTTGCACGGTAACCGTACCTACCAGGGAAATAACCAGCATGGCCTTTTGCCATCCGGCTAGAGAAAGCGCGGCCTCTTGGGGCGATTTATCACCATGGGCCAGCTCACGATCTTGGTAGTCACGCCCCTTGCGATAGCTCCAAAACACCGCCACCGCTAACCCTAATGCCATTCCTCCAATGGGAATCGCCATCGCCAGTGGCACCATTTGACGGGTCACTTCCAACCCCAGCGCCGCGCCGCTTTCGTTGAGGTTCGCGAGCAGTATGTCATTCAGGAATATCGCCCCAAAACCTACGGGCAATAACATATAGGGCGCCGTGATACCGAAGGTAATCACACAAGCCACCAGTCGCCGGTCAAGCTTCAGATGGTTCATCAGCTTTAGCAGCGGCGGCACCAGTACTGGAATAAAAGCGATATGGACAGGAATCAAGTTCTGCGAGCTGACTGCCGCGGCTAACAGCGCTGCAAGCAGCGTATAGGTAACCGTGCGGCGGCTCCCCCCGGACTCGTCTAACTGGAAACGCCTAATGGCTCGGCTGGCCAGCAGCTCGGTGATACCAGAACGGGATAAAGCAACGGCAAACGCCCCTAACACTGCATAAGAGAGCGCGATGGTGGCGCCATTACCCAGCCCCTCATTAAAGGCGTCCAGGATCTCGCCAATAGGCATGCCCGCATACAACCCACCGACCAGCGTGGCAACGATAAGCGCAAACACAACCGAAACGCGCGCAAGACTCAAGCCGACCATCACCAGGATAGCCAGAACGATAGCATTCATGAAAAGCCTACTTTGTTGTTAGATGGTAAATAGTGCGTTCCCTATGGCCTTGGGTCGTCACAACCTAGCGCCATAGGGAAGCATAAAACGCCTTAAACCTGGCTTGGCAGCGTATGCGGATGCGCCAGTGGGGTTAGTGTACGCTCACGTATCAGTTCGCTAGCGGCTTCGATATCGGGCGCGAAGAAGCGATCCTGCTTGTAGTGGCTAACGCGCGCACGTAGCAGTTGCCTGGCTTGCTCTAGCGGCTGGGTAGTGGTCAAGCCCTGGCGCATGTCCAACCCTTGGCACGCCCCCAGCCATTCGATGGCTAAAATGCCGCACACATTCTCCGCCATTTCCCACAACCGCTTACCGGCAGCAGGCGCCATTGAGACATGGTCTTCCTGGTTAGCCGAGGTAGGCAGGCTGTCGACACTATGGGGGTGCGCCAAGGCTTTATTTTCACTCGCCAGCGCCGCAGCGGTAACCTGGGCGATCATAAATCCAGAATTGACCCCGCCGTTCTCGACCAGGAATGGCGGTAGCTGCGACATGTGCTTGTCCATCATCAAAGAGACACGACGCTCGGCAAGAGAACCGATCTCGGCGATAGCTAACGCCAGGTTGTCAGCGGCCATGGCCACCGGTTCAGCGTGAAAATTACCGCCGGAGATAATGTCATCCTGCTCGGCAAATACCAGCGGGTTATCAGAAACCGCGTTGATTTCCGCCGCGAGCACCTCGGCTGTCTGACGGATCTGGGTTAATACAGCACCCATCACCTGTGGCTGGCAGCGCAACGAGTAGGGATCCTGGACTTTATCGCAGTTGGCATGGGAGTCGCCGACGGCACTCTTTTCACCGAGTAGATGGCGATAAGCGGCGGCCACGTCAATTTGGCCGCGCTGGCCACGCACTTCATGAATCCGAGCGTCAAAGGGTGAACGTGACCCCAAAGTGGCTTCTACGGTTAGTGAACCGCATACCGTCGCCGCCGCAAACAGGTCTTCGGCGTCGAATAGCCCCCGCAGGGCATAGGCGGTCGATACCTGCGTGCCATTAAGCAGCGCCAGGCCCTCTTTGGGTGCCAGCGTGATTGGCGCCAGGCCAGCGATTTCTAATGCTTTTTCGGCGGAAATCCACTCACCTTTGTAGCGGGCTTTGCCCTCGCCTAGCAGCACAACGCTCATATGTGCCAGGGGTGCCAAATCACCGGAAGCGCCCACCGAACCTTTAAGCGGAATATGCGGGTAAACCTCGGCATTGATCAGTGCCACCAGGGCATCCAATACCTCACGGCGGATGCCGGAGAAGCCTCTCGCCAGGCTGTTGACCTTAAGCACCATAATCAAACGCACCAGAGCGTCGTCTATCGCCCTTCCCACGCCAGTAGCATGAGAGAGCACCAGGGAACTCTGTAACGATTCAAGGTCTTCGTTGGCAATGCGGGTCTGGGCCAATAAGCCGAATCCCGTATTAATGCCATAGACCGTACGGTTTTCACTGACGACCCGGTTAACGCAATCGACGCTTCGCTGGATATCCGCATTGGCGCTTTCCGGTAATGTGACAGGCACATGCGCTTCGTGGATCTGACGGGCTTGGGCAAGGGTCATTTTGCCGGGCTGAATTTCTAGATGTTTCATTTATTCGCCTTTAGAGACAGGAAGGTGGTCATCCCACCTTCTCAACTGTTGTATTTGTGCGGGCTTTACTGATTAAGCATCGGCAAATCAAGACCGTTTTCACTGGCGCACTGTTTAGCAATGTCATAACCAGCATCGGCATGGCGCATCACGCCAGTGCCCGGGTCGTTGCGCAGCACACGGCCTAAGCGGGCGTGGGCATCATCGCTGCCGTCACACACGATCACCACGCCAGAATGCTGGGAGTAGCCCATGCCAACCCCACCGCCATGATGTAACGACACCCATGTGGCACCGCCTGCGGTGTTTAGCAGCGCGTTGAGTAACGGCCAGTCGGAAACGGCGTCAGAACCATCCATCATCGCCTCGGTTTCGCGGTTGGGGCTGGCAACGGAACCCGAATCGAGATGGTCGCGGCCAATAACGATCGGTGCTTTTAGCTCGCCGTTCTTCACCATTTCGTTGAAGGCTTGCCCCAGGCGGGCACGGTCTTTAAGCCCCACCCAGCAAATGCGTGCTGGCAGCCCTTGGAAGCTAATCCGCTCGCGCGCCATGTCGAGCCAGTTGTGCAAGTGCGGGTCATCGGGAATGAGTTCTTTGACCTTCTGGTCGGTCTTATAAATGTCCTCAGGATCCCCGGAGAGCGCCACCCAGCGGAAGGGGCCGATGCCCTGGCAAAAGAGAGGACGAATATAGGCAGGCACAAAACCCGGAAAATCAAAGGCGTTAGCAACCCCTTCTTCCATTGCCATCTGCCGAATGTTATTGCCGTAATCAAACGTGGGCACGCCCATTTTCTGGAAGTCGAGCATCGCTTGCACATGCACCGCCATCGATTGCTTGGCCGCCTTCACGGTGGCTTCAGGCTCAGACTTGCCCCGCGCCACGTACTCTTCCCATGTCCAGCCGGAAGGCAGGTAGCCATGCAATGGGTCGTGGGCACTAGTCTGATCCGTGACCATATCTGGTTTGATACCGCGTTTAATCAGTTCCGGCAGCACATCGGCGGCGTTACCACACAGGCCGATAGAGATAGCCTTACCTTCGGTGGTATAGCGCTCAATACGCGCCAGGGCGTCATCAAGGTTGTCAGCCTGTTCATCCAGGTAGCGGGTACGCAAGCGGAAGTCGAGGCTCGCCTGCCGACACTCAATATTCAGTGAACAGGCACCGGCCAACGTAGCCGCCAGCGGCTGAGCGCCGCCCATACCACCCAGCCCGGCGGTCAGAATCCAACGCCCCTTAAGCTCACCGTCATAGTGCTGGCGGCCCGCCTCAACAAAGGTTTCGTAGGTGCCTTGCACAATGCCCTGGGAGCCGATATAGATCCAAGAACCCGCCGTCATCTGGCCGTACATCATCAAGCCTTTGCGATCCAGTTCGTTGAAGTGCTCCCAGTTAGCCCAGGCGGGTACCAAGTTGGAGTTAGCGATCAATACCCGGGGCGCATCCTTATGGGTTTCAAAAACGCCGACGGGTTTACCAGACTGCACTAGTAGCGTCTGGGTATCTTCCAAGCGCTGTAACGTTTCGACGATTTTGTCGTAGCACGCCCAGTCACGGGCAGCGCGGCCGATACCGCCGTACACCACTAAATCCTCGGGGCTTTCGGCTACATCCGGATGAAGGTTGTTCATCAGCATGCGAAGCGGCGCTTCGGTCAGCCAGCTTTTGCAGCTGAGCTCGGTGCCGGTCGGCGCAATGATCTTACGTGAAGCATCGTGACGTTTATCGTTGGTTGGCATGGCGTCATTCCTTGTGTTTCTGTTCGTTATTCGTTGGTCTAGAGCGGTGCCCTGGTCAGTCATTCAGGGTTAACTTTCTAAATTCAGTTATCTAAGGTCAGCAAATGCACAAGACGAGCCGCCGCTCTGGCGGTACGGCTGTCGATATCCAGGCTGGGGTTGAGCTCTGCCAAGTCCGCCAGGCGAAGCTTGCCGCTGTCACGCACTGCTTCAATCAGCGGCTCAATCAAGGCAAGCGAAACACCGCGTGCGGCAGGCGCACTGACGCCAGGGGCTTCGGCAGCAGGGAGCACATCCAGGTCAATGGTTAGGTAAAGGTGGTCGCATTTGGCGATGAAGCGCTGCATGTCTCTAACGATAGAATCAAGGCGTAGCGCATCGATCTCGCGATCTTCCCGAACCAGTGTTCCGAGCGCGGCGGCGCGGGTAAATAAGGCGCGCGTATTAGCAGCGCGGCTTACCCCCAGGCAGGCATAGCGAAACGACCAATCCCACTCTTGGCACTTATCGGCAATCTGGGCGAAGGGGGTGCCTGAGGAGCGAATATGCGCTGGATCGCGCAAATCAAAGTGCGCGTCCAGGTTTATGATGCCAATCCGCGGTGGCGCCGTTTTTGGCATAAAAAACTGCGCCAGACCCAGCCAGCTGGCATAGGCCACTTCATGCCCGCCACCCAGCACAATGGGCAGATGGCCAGCGGTTAATAATGACGTCAGCCGATCAGCAAGCGTCTGTTGCGCTGCCTCTAACCCATCATCAACACAGCGCACATTGCCAGCATCGTAAGCAGGCGCTGTGCGATGCCAAGCCAACGGCGCCAGCGCACGGCGTAACGCATTAGGGCCTTCAGCAGCGCCGGTGCGGCCCTGATTGCGCGCAACACCTGCATCACTTTCGAAGCCCAGCAGTGCACACCCCGGCACGGCGTTATTGGCTAACGGCTCAATACGCTGGTGCCAACGGTCACTATCGGGTTCAGGATCAGTGCGCCCCTGCCAGAGCGACATATCAATGGGCGTATCAGCGGCCATGGGTCAACTCCCCCTGATAGACGCGCTGCCGTAGGCGGCCTGGCTGCACCGCGTATGCCAGCTCAGCGGGTGTCTCAATATCCCAGATACACAAATCAGCCACCGCGCCTTCGTGAAGCTGCCCCTGCCCTTTCAGCCCTAGCGCGGCAGCTCCATTGGCGGTCATCCCCGCCAACGCTTCCTGGGGCGTCATGCGGAACAGCGTACAAGCCAGGTTGAGCATTAACGTGGGCATAAATATCGGCGAGCTGCCTGGGTTAGCGTCGGTAGCCACAGCCATCGGCACACCCGCTTCGCGCAGCCCCGCAATGGGCGGCTGCTGCGTTTCACGCAGGGTGTGGAAAGCACCGGGGAGAATGACGGCCACGCTGCCTGCTTCGCGCATGGCAGCAATACCGGCGTCATCGAGATACTCAATGTGGTCAGCTGACAATGCGCCGTGGCGGGCTGCCATCGCGGCCCCCCCCAAGTTTGAGAGCTGCTCGGCATGCGCTTTGATGGGTAAACCATGAGCCTGGGCGGCTTTGAAAACCCGCTCACACTGCGCTACTGAAAAGGCGATTTTTTCACAAAAGACATCGACGGCATCGGCCAGCCCCTCGGCCGCTACGGCAGGAATCATTTCATTGCAGACCAGCTCGATATAGCCGTCGCTATCGTTCTGATACTCCGGCGGCAAGGCATGGGCACCTAACAGTGTCGTCAACACGCGCACTGGCAACTCTTCACCTAGACGCCGGGCCACCCGCAGCATTTTCAGTTCATTAGCCACGTCTAACCCGTAGCCCGACTTGATCTCGACCGTAGTGACGCCTTCCTCAACCAGCGCTTTAAGACGTGGCAAAGCGGCATTGAAGAGCGTTTGTTCACTCGCTTCCCGCGTCGCCAAAACGGTACTCAGAATGCCCCCGCCACGGCGGGCAATGTCTTCATAGCTTGCGCCTTCCAAACGCGCCTCGAACTCGTCCGCGCGGGCGCCGCCAAAAACCAAGTGCGTATGGCAATCCACCAGACCGGGCGTCATCACGCCGCCCCGCCCCATATCATGGCAACCATCCGCCTGTGACTCATCGAAGCCATCCATGGGCGTCATGGTGACAACACGCTCACCTTGAGTAATGACGGCCATGGGCTCCGGCAACGTTTTCAGACCATCGAAGACACTGATATCGCGCCAAATGTAGCGACGTTTGTTATTAGCCATGGAGGTCTCCTTGGAGCAAACATAATGTATATACAATTAAGCCCACCCTCTAATCCTTCGTCAAGCAGTGAAACAACAAAACAGGCGTCCATAAAAACCTAACAAAAACTCAAAAAATAAAATAAAACATTTATTTAACAATTGGTTAATTGAATAAAAAGAAGCGGATCAGAAGTACATGGCGACTACCAAATTAGACTAATGTCTATTTTTAAAGCGCTATACGTAAATGCCACATAGGGGTAGCTTATTGTATATACATGACAAGAAACCAAGGTCATAGCGATGACAACCAAACAACGAGAGGCGCCCCCATGCACCCCGTAGACCCGCCCACTAAGCAGCGAACCAACGCTGCCACCATCTTTAAACTGTTTGTGCCTAGCGCTCTGGGCATCCTGATCTTCTTTGTTCCCATCGAAATAGCGGGGCGGAGCACTATCCTGCTCGATCATATGGTCACCGGACTGCGCTCGTTGATGGGCGAATACAGCGGCATTTATGCGTTAGTAATGATCGTCGCGGGCGCTGCCTACCCTCTGTACAAAGGCTATTGGCGGCGAACAGTAACCGAAAGCATTTTTACCGTGCTGAAAATCATTGGCGTCGTTGTTGCCGTCATGGCGTTAACGGGTTGGGGTCCTGCGTTTCTGCACGAACCGGACATGTTGCCCTTCCTGTTCGAGAAACTGGTGATTCCGGTAGGTTTGATTGTGCCAATCGGCGCTATTTTCCTGGCACTGTTGATCAGCTATGGGTTGCTGGAATTGATTGGCGTACTGGTTCAGCCGGTCATGCGGCCCATTTGGCGAACCCCTGGGCGCTCGGCAATCGATGCCGTGGCTTCGTTTGTAGGTAGTTACTCGATCGGGCTATTGATTACCAACCGGGTTTATCAAGCGGGGCAGTATTCCGCCCGGGAAGCCGCCATCATTGCCACTGGTTTTTCCACGGTGTCGGCAACGTTCATGATCATCGTGGCCCGTACGCTGGACCTGATGAGCATTTGGAATTTGTACTTCTGGCTCACCCTGGTGATTACGTTCATCGTCACGGCTATCACGGTGCGGCTGCCGCCTCTGGCAAACATGGATGACCATAAGCGTGACGGAGAACCGGAGGCCATCGCGGGGAAACGCTTGAGCACTGCCTGGCAAGCAGGCACGGAGATTGCCGCCAACGCGCCCAGCCTTCATCGCAGCGTAGCGCTCAACTTTAAAGAAGGGTTGATAATGGCCATCAGCATCCTACCCTCGATCATGTCGGTAGGGCTGCTCGGGCTTCTCATCGCCAAATACACGCCTTTATTTGAATGGTTGGGATGGTTGTTTTACCCCTTTGTCGCCATTTGGGGGCTGGATGACGCTGCGGCGCTAGCGCAGGCATCTGCTTCCGGGTTGGCAGAAATGTTCTTACCGGCGCTACTGATGGCCGAGGCCGAATTCGTCGCCCGTTTCGCTGCTGGCGTGGTGTCAGTCTCCGCCGTGCTGTTCTTTTCTGCTTCCATACCCTGCATTCTTTCGACCAGCATTCCGCTTTCAGTAGGCCGCATGCTAATCGTATGGTTTATTCGCGTTGCCTTGAGCTTGCTACTTGCGGTGCCCTCAGGCTACCTGGTGCAGTCACTGACCAGTTGAATCCCAGTCCAGTTGAATACCCCCATTAACGAGATGCCACGAGGTCGAACAAATCGGCCTCGCTGGACTCTTGCTTAACTTCAATTTAAGCGCTTTTTCTTTGCAGGGAGGAGCGTAATTTATAGCGGTCTCCAGGATGGATCAGGCGGGCATAACTTATCAAATGCTCTTCCGACCAGGTACGCCGCACCATGCTCAAGCAAGGCGTCTGGGTATCGATACTTAGCCATTTGGCGGTTTGCTCATCCACGAGCACCGCTTCAACAATGTGTTCCATATCCGTCATGGGACAAGCGGCGACCAGCACCTCGTTAGGCGTATGGCGTGAAAAATCGGTATCAAGATAATCCGGCACCCAGCGTGGGTTAACGTAGCGGTTCTCAAGCTGAATCGGAATGTCATTCTCATAGTGCACCAAGAGGGTATGAAACACCCGGCTCCCAAGCCTCACGCCTAACCGCAGTGCAACTTCATCGTCTGCTTCAATCGCCTCTTGGGTGATGACTTTATTGCTGTACCGATGCCCACGCGAAAGCACTTCTTCGGCAATGTTGTATACCTCCACCAAGGAGGACTCTACCTTACGGTCGGTAACGAAGGTTCCGACACCGGGTTGACGTACCAGGTACCCTTGCTGCACTAAATCTCTAATGGCTTTATTGGCCGTCATCCGGCTTACGCCAAAGTCCTTCGCCAGCCGCTCTTCCGTAGGTATCTGATGATTCAGTTGCCAATCACCGCACTGAATCTTATCCAACAGATGTTGACGGATCTGCTGGTAGAGAGGAGGACTAGTCATGAATCTCCTTTTCGATTAAGACCGTTTGTCTATACAGACATCTTACTAGCCTTGGTTAACAAAGCACACTGCCGCCAGGTCAACGCCATTGACCAATCATGTGTGTAGCACAAACGCCACCCACGGCTGCTTGTGCTGCATCACAATGAAGCTGGTTCACTTCACTTCGCTAACCTGTACGTGTTCTCGCGGTCTGGAGGAGATCGTTGATAGCTTCGAGTCATTCATTTATTTTGAATGGGGAAAAAGCACATTATCTAGCGCGTCTGAACCTTTTCAGCTTTTACGCCAAATAATAAAAAGCGACCTGAACAAAGCTCAGATCGCTATCTCCATCATTTAGCATGAATAACCAAAACCTTTGGACATGTGGAGCTTGTACCAACCTCACTCACCTTTTTGCTGGCTTGCCTCCAGGTGGCGCAACTCCCGATCAAGCTGACTCATTGCAGCCTCTAGCTGACGCTTCACCTCGCTGAGGTTTCTATAATCGCTGTTCGGCATGGTTTCCTTCTCCTCATACCCCACCCTTTCGAGTGCTTTTTCTCGACCATCTAGCTCAACCGTGCGGAGCAGCCTAGCGACTATCTCAGCATTCATGGATCGATGGTTAGTGTCGGCAGCCTCTTTCAACCAGTCCCGTAACTCGGGCGGCATACGGAGTTTGTACTGTGTGTGGGTATCGTGAGTTGTCATTTCTTAATGATGAACCAGACCGGTTCTTTACAGCAATGGCACCCATCGGGTACCATTAGGGACCCATTGGGTTCCTTTGGCAAATCCAGTAGGTTACACAATTCAAAAGACAGCTTGAGACAGAGCTAAAACCATGGTTTTAGAGCAAAGCTCAGAACATGTGCTTCGCCTGAAATGGCTAGTGAGTCAGGTGGAACGAGAAATGAAGCAGCTTAAGGAAAAAAGCTATGCATAATGCCAGCTATATTCATGACCTAGAGAATATGTGTGAGTTAATTCAAAACGGAATGTCTACCGACGAAGAGGCGGTATACCTAGCCCTAACCATTTCACATATAGCTATTAGCTTTGCCCCAATGGACAATAAATCCACCACAGAAAAAGAAGTAGAAGAAAAAATCAAGAATATTGATCAAGCAATGACGCTGATTTCCAAAGCTTACAACGTGCTGGGTAATTATCCAGAATTACAGTTGCAACTAGGAAAGCTAAACAGCCTTTTCAAGGTCTTATTAATACAACAGCTAAGTTGTGGCATAAAAATTAACGGCTTAACGCGTAAGGCTAAGCACAGCAGACATACTACTAACCTACCACTCGGAGGCCACATACAAGACAACACCGTAAAACTGGAAAATACCACGGAGTCGATTTGCCACATCACTGGCGACTTGAAACCTAAGGAATAATTTTCCGTACTACCTCCCTGGGTCATATGGGGTTGTCGTTGCTATTGGCCGTGTCGACGCCGGTGCTATAAGTCCGTAAATCATCAAAATAGATTGTCCCCCCGACCCGCATGACCTTTCCTTGTTGGTGACCAAACCACAAGAGATCGCGCCATGCTAAGCCGAGAGGACTTTCTCATGATAAAGCAACTTCACCAGCGAGGCGCCCATCTCGTGGACATTGCGCACCAGATTGGCTGTTGTGAACGCACCGTGCGGCGCCATCTAGCCCGTGAGGAGGCGCACACCGGGCGGCCGACCAAGCTGCGAGCAAGCAAGCTGGATCCCTTCAAACCCGTCATCGATCAGTTGCTGGCCGATAATGTCTGGAACGCCGAAGTGATCTTCCAACTGATCCGTGAACAGGGCTACACCGGTGGCAGCACCATGGTGCGACGCTATATCCAGCCCAAGCGGTCGTTGCGGCCCAGCAAGCAGACCGTCCGCTTCGAGACCCCGCCTGGTTTCCAGCTCCAACATGACTGGGGCGAGACCGAGACCGTTGTGGCTAGTCAGCGCTGCAAGGTCAATTTTGCGGTTAATACCTTGGGCTACTCACGGCGGTTCCATGCCTGGGCGGCCCCTAGCCAAGATGCCGAGCATACCTACGAGGCGCTGGTACAGGCCTTCCGTTATTTTGGCGGCGTACCGCGCACCGTACTGGTCGATAATCAGAAGGCTGCTGTGCTCAAGCATGACCGGGACCACCGCGTGATCTTCAACGCTGGCTTCCTGCAACTGGCCAACCATTACAGCTTCGCGCCCAAGGCGTGCCGCCCGCAACGCCCGCGCACCAAGGGCAAGACCGAGCGCATGGTGGGCTACGTAAAGCAGCACTTCTTCCAGCGCTATCGGGCGTTCGAGAGCTACGCCCACTTGAACCAGCTGCTCCAGCTGTGGCTGGAGCGCGTGGCCGATCAGCGGCCACTGCGGCAGTTCCGGCAAATCCCGCTGGAGCGCTTTATGGCTGAAGCGACGGCCCTTCAGGGGCTACCGGCCACCGACTTCGATACCCGCTACCATGACCTTCGCCAGGTCGGCTGGGACGGCTACATCGAAGTCCGTGGCAACCGCTACAGCGTGCCCGACGGCTATTGCGGCCAGGCGGTGGTGATCCGGCTCAGCCTGGACGATGAGCTAACGGTGTACACCGCCGCCGGTGACACCATCGCCTATCACCGCCTACAGGCCCCGCAAGCAGGTTGGCACACCGTGCCGGAACATCATGCTGCCCTGTGGCAGCAGACGCTCTCCGTGCAGCAGCGTGACCTGAGCGTCTACGAGGAGGTGCTGTGATGGCCCTGGAACAGCTACTTGATCGCCTGAAGATGGAGCACCTTCAGGCGTCGCTCGACAGCCTCTGTGAGCACGCCAGTAAGCAAGACCTGAACTACCGCGAGTTCTTGGAACAGGCCCTGTTGCAGGAATGGGGCGGGCGTCATCAGAAGGGCCTGGAGTCCCGTCTGAAGCAGGCCCGACTGCCGTGGATCAAGACCCTGGAGCAGTTCGACTTTAGCTTCCAGCCCAGCATCGACCACAAGATCGTGCGTGAGCTGGCTGGCCTGGGCTTTGTCGAGCGTAGTGAAAATGTCGTGCTGCTCGGGCCGCCTGGCGTCGGGAAGACGCACCTCGCCGTGGCGTTGGCGGTGAAGGCGGCAGAAGCCGGCCACCGGGTGTTGTTCATGACGTTAGACCGGCTGGTCAGCACGCTGATGCGTGCCCGACAGGAAAACCGCCTGGATCGACAGCTCCAGCAACTGACGTACCCGAAGGTGCTGGTACTGGACGAGATGGGCTACCTGCCGATGACGCGCGAAGAAGCCAGTCTGTTCTTCCGCTTGATCAACCGGCGTTACGAGCGGGCCAGTACGATCCTCACCTCGAACAAATCGTTCATGGACTGGGGCGAGATCTTTGGCGACCAGGTCATTGCCACGGCTATCTTGGATCGGCTACTGCATCACTCGACCACCCTGAACATCAAAGGCGAGAGCTATCGACTGAAGGACAAACGACGTGCTGGCTTAGTGACGACACCGACGACGAAGGAGGACACCACCTCAAACGAACCTGACGCTGTTCCGATAAAAGAGCACTGATAAAAACGGGACAATCTAGAGTGATGAAATGCGGACATCCTTCATTGACGTTGACAGCCGAAGGAGGTCGGTGAAAAAAGGTAAGCTCCAGCCCCTCTTTCAAGCTCAAGCTCTGGCATGCAGCTAGCCGCAACTCCACAGGCCAACATCCATTCAAGCAATAGATCCCCTGCCCTGATTCAATGAACCGGTCAACATCACACCTAAAGCTGGTAAATCCCCGCCGACCGAGAACTACCGTATCAAATGCATCGGCAAAGGCTTGCCTGATCTTGGTACTGGGAGCATGAATCCTCATCGCTTTCAGCTTGCGAAAGCAACTCAAGAATATAAGCGAAGAAAGTTATTACCTGAAAGCACACACTTACCCATACCACAAAATCATTGATTAGTGTGGTGTCGTCACAGGCCAGCTATCAGGGATAAATCCGCATAGTTATCGGGTCTCCGGTGTAACCCGGGGAGACTAAAGAGAGTGATATGGTGTTCTTGGAAGGATCAAGACCTAACCATCAATCCATTGATTAATATAGCTTCAATAAAGTATAAAAAATCTTCGCATACCTTATCGCATACCATTTATCAGTTGGCTGGATGTATTTTTCTCGATTTTCCACGATGGTGACTAGGTTTAAGGGGGCATCAACCGGGGGCGCTCTGATCTCCGGTTCATCCTTTTCTGAATAGCCTTTTGAACCTGAGTATTTCTGAGCAAGCGAATGGCGTTAATTTCTGCGGCATTACCACGAGCAGAGTAAGCAGCTCTCTAGTATGCCTTGGTGGCATTCAGGTCAATCAAATGCTCATCAACGAATCGAGACTGCCAAAGGGGCTGTCGAGTTGACGCCTCGGTAGTCTTCATATCAGCTCTTTGCTGAGAACACATTGAAAGAATGAGACGGTCTTAATTTTAAGAGGGCATCTGAATGGGCGGCAGCATCATCGGAAGTTTAATAATGGCAGTACCTATACTAGGTGTAGCTGTGGCGTTTATCTCGCATTGGCGCGGACATAAGCTGAGTCGAAGCGCGATCAAGATGAATGTAATGGTGAGGATCGTAGACTTCGGAGCTGACTATCGCTCTCAGGCTGCGCTTGAGGAAGGGCTTCAAAGGACGCTGAAGCGGCTTTTCCACCTCTATTCTGGACAAAGCGTCAATGGCGCTCTGGTGTGGGCGGTACTAAGTCATCACCCAAGAGCTGATGCCCTTGACTTGTTGGCGCTAGCGCATGATGAAGTCGGGATAGATAAGACGTCAGGCAAGATCCGGCACAAGCGACCAAGATGGAAGCTCGACAGCACCGAGGCGGTGCTTTTCATTATCTATATAGCTTTGTCCTTAGGCTGGTATCTGATGATAGGGCCGGGCCTACGCTGGCTATATGGAAGCCCTGACAGCATGGCCACTTCCGACAAAATTTGGGCGACTATTGCCGTGGTCTTATCAAGCTGCTTTGTCATCCTCTATGCTAGGTACTGCTTTAGGTATGTTGCGAAAGTGCGAGCGGTGAGGGAGCTTACACAAACTAAGCGAATGAAGGCCTCAAGGTCTCTCCGGATGAGGTGCCTTGACGTGCAGCGCAAGGTGAAAGCGCTGCTGGCCCAAATGAGGAAGCTGCTTCCTAGCTAAGGCCACCATTAGACCATGCTGTCAACGCCAATGAAGGTTGTCTGCACCTCCTTTACGGACTTATAGCACCGGCGTCGACACTGGCGCTTCTCTCACCCATCGCAGGCACACCCTCTTGGCTGACGACAAGTATAGTTGCGGTTAATGCAAGAGTTACCGCAAGCTTTACCCTTTCGACAAACACGACAACAGCCGCCTTGGACTATAGTCAGCTCATCAGGGATCGCGTCAAACGATAAGGTGCACTCTGCTTCCTCATTGCCAACTTGAAGGTCTGCTTGTCCAATCCAGCCGCCATAGCTATCTAGTGGCTGTTCAGCACTCAAGGCTCCAGAGAAGCATAGCGCCAGCACTAATATGATTACTCGCACGGTCATGACTATTCCCTTTAGTTATTATGTGCCAGCGCAGTATAGACGGGAATGCTCGCAGCACGTCTCTAGATTGTTAGCAGCCAGGCCTCATAACCATGCAACAATAATGGCATCAGCAACGGGCGCAAAATTGCTCAGATGGTAAAAATCATCATGCGAGAGCAAGCTTTTACTCGCGACTGTCTATTTTGACCGAGAATAGTGGGAACGGCGGGAACAGGCTGGATATTCAAGCAAATAGCGCTGGCGCTAGCTCCAAGCCGAGATTCCAGCTTTAAGTGCCAGCGCTATACTAATTTAGAAGCAGATTTTCCTTGCAGCCTTAGGATTAAGGTGAAAGTAAAGGCCGTTACTACTCAACACTTGCTTCAAAGGCACTCACTATCCCTTAGAGCCCTTCAACTTGAGGTGGAATAAATCCATTATCAGACAGAGCTTTTATGACACCTCTGACTAGAAAGCTATTATCAAAACCAATCGTATATTGTCGAGCCCCTTCAGCTATAGGCCTAAGCATTCCAGCTTCAACAAGCTTTCGTACTTGGTATGTTCTTTGAGGGGATTTTGAGCCCTTCATTACAGAAGCAAGGTCGCTTGCTTTAACAATTTGTCTTTCAATAGCCAAATTTAGAATATCTTTCTCTTGTGCCGTTATCAGCTCTCTTTCTCGGGCATGCTCTAGCGCTGGCCACAAAATATTCTCTTTCAAAAATGTATAGTCTGAAAGCTTATCCAGCTTTTTCAGCTCATCTAGAACCCCTTGCAAAACGTATACACACCAGTTATGTAGTGCTTTTGGGGAGCCTGAATCAGCAAGCGATAGCATTTCATAATAGCGTTCTCGATCATTGCAAAAAACAGCCGTCGGGTTGAGCACACGGCCTGTGACCGTCTTGCCCATCGAAACGTTAAAGCCATATTTTATCATCAATGCATAGGTTAATAAGCGAACTACTCTCCCATTTCCATTGGTGAATGGATGTATCCACCCAAATCGATGATGGGCTAAAGCTACTTTCATAAGATCGTATTTTTGTTGATCGCTATTATTTATAAAGTTAACCAGCTCTTGCATGTACTCTCCGACCCGAAATGGCTCTGGAGGAAGATGGCTAGACTTGGCTATTCTGACTTGACCTGTTCTGTAAGCACCTGGAGTTTCATCGCCTTCTCGCTCAAGGCCATCTACTGCAAGTTGATGTAACTCTCTTATAAAATGTTCTGATATGGGATAATCAGGTTCCAGCTCTTCCTCAATGTATGACATAGCCCTTTCGATGTTAGCTATCTCGCTCAAGTGATCACTCGAACGTTGCGTACCCTCTAAAGTGCTTTCCACATAATCAGCCAGCGTAGTGTGGTTACCTTCAATTCTTGCCGATCCCAAGCTTTCCAATATATGGAAAATATTTTTAAGCTGAAAAAATGTAGGTGCTGGCGTACTCCCACCAAGCTGAAGCCTCCTAAGGTACTCAAGCTCAGTCAGTACATCGACGAGAGGTGAATCGAAGGATGGATTTAGAAGCACCAGGTCATGATGATGAAATGAAGCAGGGTCACTCATTATCTCAAATCCCCTAAAATTTTATCTCAAAAAAATGAATAAAAAATACTAAAAAACATAAACTTAAAAAAAATTATGTAAAAAATAACTGAAATCACGTACAAAAATATGTTGAATCCATCTGCACAACAAGTCAAATGACGGGCTACATATTTAGCCTAAACACGTCGTCATGCGCCCGGACACACTTCTAGCTGCGCACCTATCGTGCGTACCAAGCTGCGTACCGATTCGTACTTTTCGCTCGTAAGAAAATTCGTGCCTACATTTAGTTAACAGTGCTGGCTGTTCACCCTTCGTGTTAACTAGCCATCTGATGGATACCGCCATGGATACCAGGAGGCGGATACTGGCGATCTGGTGGAAACCGGCACCAGTGCAGTTGAGAACACCAGGTTGGCGGCCTAAGCAATCTCAACATTCATCAACATGCGGCGGTTAAACCGCGCCAGCAACATGAGGTTTTTGAGGAAGCTGGCCCAGCTTGAGATAGGCTTAATATCCCTACTTTATCTTTCCCTAGATCGACGCCGGTTAGCTCGGCGATAAGCTCAGGAAATCGCTTGGATAGCTGATCTAATGCTAGCAGCGAGTTCGCTATTCGCTGTATCGGTACGGGATTTTTGGTCGAAAAATATATATTGAGCGGTATATCGATATAAGACGGATCTGCTTCCGGCGCCATTGGATTCCCTTAAAGTATTTGTCGGCACGCCTCTACGGGCGCTCTAACCGATCTTGGCTCTAAAGGGTGGGGTGGTGCCAGTTTGTTAAAATAGAGCTTGACTCCCAAAACAGGAGAACCCAAAATATCCCAAAATGGGAGAAAGCATGAGAGTCATAGCAAAGCGCACACTGAAAGAGTTTTGGGAGCAGGGCTATGACGACGCCAAGACCCCATTAACCGAGTGGTACAACATGATGCTAAAAGCATCCTGGGAAACGCCACAACAGTTGAAGG
The DNA here is from genome assembly GCF_014697095.1 of Vreelandella titanicae. NCBI lineage: Bacteria > Pseudomonadati > Pseudomonadota > Gammaproteobacteria > Oceanospirillales > Halomonadaceae > Vreelandella > Vreelandella titanicae. The sequence goes on from NZ_CP059082.1 coordinate 4,367,045, forward strand.
CCGACATTGGAACCGCCAGCATCCTTAAAGGTGGCAGGGTTGTTTTCAATATCGGTGGTAACAAGTACCGAGTCATACTCTCCATTCGGTATGAGCAGCAAATTGCTTGGGTTCGTTTTGTTGGCACCCACGCCCAGTACGATAAAGTCGATGCGGAGACAATATAATGAACATCCAGCCTATCCATAATGATGCCGATCTTGACCGCGCATTTGCTCGTCTTGAAGAGCTTTGGGCTGCTGAGACAGGCACTCCTGAAGCGGACGAAATCGAAGTGCTCTCAATCCTCATAGAGAAATACGAGGATAAACACTACCCCATCGGGCCGTCTGATCCTATTGAGGCGATCAAATTCCGCATGGAGCAGCAGGGCCTAACGCCGCGTGATCTTGAAGCATACATCGGCTCGAGCGGCCGAGTGTCAGAGGTGCTGAACCGTAAGCGCAAACTCAGCCTTCGCATGATCAAAAACCTGCATGAGGGGCTTCGAATCCCTTATGAGAGCTTGATGAGTCAGGCCACTTAATTATTCAGCCCCGCATTAGCGGTTTTTTTTATGCCACAGTGACCGTATTAGATATACCACAGCTTGAAATGTCCGCCATCCAAGGGATCGAGTTCAAATGCTGGAGTTTTCCGTATACCAAAACATCCACCAAAGAATACATAACACCATGATTCGGTTACATAATACCAATCATAGCGCATGCAGCATTCCCGCTGCCTTTGTCGCCATATCCGCTTTGGATTGATAGCTGCCTTGAAGAGGAAGTGTAACGTGCACACGGCCTTGGAAACCCCATCTTCATGTGCACGCGAGATCGAGTAGCGCGTGGTAAGCGAAGCGCACCCGCGGGAGCAGCGCGAAGCGGTGTCGTGGTTGGTTCGTGCAGGTGGCGTTGCTTGGGCGCCACGGGGCGCCGGTCACATACCACCTTCTTTTGCCGATACAGCGTCCTTACTTAGCGCGGTGTGCTGGCGGCCACGGATCTTATCTTCTGAGCTGCGAAGCGATAGCGCGCCCTAAGTCGCGGTTAGGGCGAACGCCTATGACTGACAAAACTGCCGCTAGAGCAACCTTGAATGTTTGGTTATGAATGCGCTGTCTGATACCGCATTTCAATCAGTTGATGTTCGCCAACGACTTCTACTTCCTTGATGAACTCAAATCCAAACCTTTCGTAGTAATCTCTAAGGTAAGTGTGAGCATGGATCTCAATGGAAGTGACACCTAACTCCTGCGCATATTGCATCATTGCCTGGACAACTTTCGAAGCGACGCCCATTCCTCTACATACCTCACTGACCGCTATCCTGGCCATGGTAGAAGAGCCGTCTTCTTTCACAGTTAGTCGGGCCGTTGCAATGGGTTCACCGTTGTTCGTTACCAGCGCGTGGAATGATTCCTCATCCAGTCCATCCAGTTCCAGCTCTGCAGGAATCTGCTGTTCACGTGTAAACACCTGATAACGAATACCTTGAGCCTGCCTGATCAATTCAGAATCATTACCGATAGTGACTTCCATTGCTGTTTTTTCTCCAAAAAATAATAGATATAAAGTAGCACATGCGTCTCTCCCGCTTGAACGGGTGGGCGACAGCCAGAGCTTGGATTCCTAGCCCTAACATACCAACGCCCCGCACATTGGCGGGGCGTTGGTCATACGCTACAGAATGGCTGGATTAGGCTTGGGCACTATCCAGGTCGTCCAGGCTCGGAACATACTCCATTTGCCGCGGTGGCAGGGTTTGGCTCTTGCAGGCAGTGTTGGTTGGATGCCACTGGGCGTCGTTCCGCCGCCATCCGCGGGTGCCTCACCCTGGCAGGAGTCTAAAAAATTACATAACAACATGATTTTAAAACACTAAATATTTAAACAGAAATTGCAATATACCACCATGTATACCATCCCCAACTGCACCCCGTGAACAGCGTTTAACTAGATAACACCAATCACTGGTAATTCTTTTGGCACGTATGTGCTACCTACGGACAAAAGTAGAATTTTAGTGAACGGGAATGTTATTGTCATTTCACAAGCGTTAGATTCGAGCATCGCATTTAATATTGTTATAGGCCTAGCCCTGGATTTTTTCGGGAGTATATATCTGCATGGGTGTGCAGCTCAGTTCCAATATCATATCTCTCTGCACTCCATCTGCCGTAGAGAGTACCTTCTCCACAGTTTTCTGAAGTATTTAAGTGGTAATGATACGTATCAAGGAATAATTGCTCCAAGTATTTGGAAATCCTGTTTTCACACTCATAGAAAGAAATATGTAAGGTCTCTTCGGCCGGCCACTTCTCTTTTATATGCTGCTTAATCCTTTTTAGGGCAAGTCCTTTCCCTACATAGACGCAAATCATTGAGTGGATATCATGATCTTCGCAGTGCCCCTTTTCAATCCATAAGTGATAGACACCAGTCTTATCCTTCAATCCAGTAAGCATTTCATTAACTGAAAGAAGATCATCCTGGGATTCTTCGATCAAATCTAGATGGAGTATGATGCAAAAATCGCTATGATTGATTATCTCATCAGCAGAAATCGGGAAGGCTAATTCAGCGTTACATATACTATCAAATTTATTGTAATCGTTAGTTAAGCAAGGAATCTGTTCTTCGTATTCGCAGTATTGCATGAGTTAATCCTAATCCGCAGGCTGCTAACGCTCCACTCAACGGAATATTGGGAGCGAAGAGAGTAAAACTTACAAGTACAGTGGATTGTTATACACCTTATCACTTATCATGCAATAACCTCGAGCATTTCATTGTAATGAATTTCATCAACTTCTCGTAGCCATGTAAAAATATTTCCAATGACATTTTGGCTCTCACCAACAAGATTTTCTGACGAATCTTCATTTATTTCAATGACAACACTATGTGAATATTTGTTGATAAATCGGTAAATTTTTTCTTTAGTGGCTTCATCTGTGATTTCACAACCATTTAAACCACAAGCCATAAGCTGTGCAATATCACTTCTGTGCTTTGGGTACTTAAAGCTAAAAAATGATTCAAGCAGTTTCCTTGCAAGGTTTGCAGTTAAAAAAGCCTCGTCGCGTGACAATGCAGGATTGTCTTTGTATGCATGCAGCTTTGAAAATATATAATGATATTCTGAATTGTAATTAACCAGACTAGAGTCAGCATCTCTGAAAGTTGATTGGCGTGGCGCATTTGTCGACGCTTCAATTGTGTAAAATAACGCATTAGGATATTTTGGTGGGTTCTTTCTTCTTCTGTTACGGTTTACACCTTCGAACCAATCACGGATTAATTTGAAGTAGGTAAAACTGTGCGTAAATACAAATAATTGTTTTGCCTTGTCACAATTACTACGAAGAAACGAATACGCATGAAACAAGTGATTCGAGTCAAAGCTTGATACCGGATCATCTACAACAACAATAGTCTTTTCCATCTTGTTATCATTTTCTTTTAGCTTGGTTATAAAGTAAACAAACGCAATGGCTGTTTTTTCACCTTCACTCAAGTTCCCTTCTACCGGGACGGAATTATTCCGCAGTATTTCATAACCTTTTTTGACTGGATTGAAACGAAGGGTTAGCTCGCTTCGACCAAGGAACTTATGAAGTGATTCGTTAAATTCATCAGCACCTAAGCTTTCATTTGATAACGAATTTTCAAGGGCTTTAATTTCCGTATCTCGATTGGCTACGGTTACTTTTAATTTGCTATTCTCGTCAGTTCGGTTATCTACTTCTTTTTTCTTGCGGTGATAGTCGAAAGATTTTACTTCAGTGGTTGCATAGTGAAGCTCAAGTTTTTTCTTCGCTTTATCTGTTTCTTCTTTGAAGTTTTTTGACTTATGGTTGTGCTTTCCAACAGCTGCGTCAATTGCTGTCATAGCATCGTTGAAAGCGTTTATCGAAGATCCTTTGATGGCCTCAACAGTAAGACTAGTATCAAGTGGGTTTACTGTTTTTTCATTCAAGATGGTGTGCCAAGCTGATATTTCTTCGTTTAGTTCTGTGGTAGCTTTTTCTAGGGCGGTGCAGGCTTCTATAAATTCTTTTTTGAATTCTTCGTAAAAGTCGTTTACCGCTGGTAGCGATGAGGATTTAATATATTGACAGGCAAGCCAACCATCAGCATTCAAAAGCCTATCTTGAAAGGCTTTATAATCGTCATTGAAATGGGCTTCAAGTTGTTTGGTACGTTCTTCAGTAATGGTATTTCCACAAAATTCACACTCATTACTATTATGGCGCTTGTGAAGATCAAGACCTGCTTCAACCCAGGACTTTATGTCACCATGCTCAACAAGTCGCTGAATTGTTTTACTGATCACACTGGTCTTTAAAAGATCATCAAGGCGTTCTTTCGCTTTTTTGAAAGTTTCCTGATTGATAGTCTGTGGAATAAAGCTAATTGGGTTCTTTTGATTAGGTTTCGCGGCATTAGTTAGTTCAATGATTTTTCCTTCATTGAGAAGCGGGGTATCTGTTTTCATTGCTTCAAGATTTCTGGTGACACAAGCTTCAAATCTGCGCTTATCATAGTTCAGATAATAATTGTCAGCTGTATCAATACTCTGAAGACTTGTCTTCATGTGTCGCGCACTATCAGATTCGAACTTTGCAATACTGCGATCCAGTTTGTTAATTGCTTCAACTTCTTTGCTATGCGCTTCAGAATCTGCCTTCTGTGCCTTTTTCAGCTCTTCAAGTTTTTCACGTTCTTCAATTTTAGCTTTATCAACAAGTAAAATACTTTTGACAACGCTATTCCATGAAATATTTTTGTCAATGAAATCATTATTGAAGGTGTAGATGTTTAGATCAGATTCGGCCACATTAGCTTCTGTAATCGCATCACCTCCGTCAATATTTATAGTGAACTCAGAAGAAGCAAAATTTACCGAACGAGATTTATTTTCGATGCAATTGAATACACTTGAAAGCGTAGATTTACCGCTACCATTCCAGCCATAAAATAGGTTGTATTTCCCAAAATCGCTGGTGTTAGTGTTCGTGTGATTCTGAAAGATACCGAATTGCTTTAGTTTTTGTATATTCTTTATTGACATAGCATCCCCGTCCTGAAAATCGCTCATAGCTTGATTGCCTTTTAACGCCGCGCTCTGCGTAAAATTTGGAGCGCAGCGGAAAAATTTTACGGCAGCAGCACATTGTTATGTTTAAACACCACTACTCAAAGATGCTATTGCTTTTTTGGCTTCCTGAAGTTTTATTTTCTTTTCTATGATTTCTAGTTTTTCATCTAGAATTAATTCGATCCCTACTTTCATTGCGGGAAATGCAGTTAAGCACTCTTGCTCACTTAGCTCATGTATACCTTTACTTAAAATTGAATAGATAGATTTGTTTTCGACCAGAAATTCCGGTAGCTCGTCGGAAAGAAGCTCAATTTTTTCACTCATTCTTGCTCTAGCATATATCTCATTATCCCAAGAATCTTCATCCTTTGCTTTAAGGTGTGCCTCTTCGATAAGAAATTCAAATATACGCCTCAAGTATACAAAAGAGCCAACACCAACACCATGGGACGCCAAACCAATTGCCTTTGTAAACTCATTAAAATAATGCTTACTCAATACTTTAGAGTACTTCTTAACATCAAAGAGGTTTAAATCTGCAATAGAAGGTATTTGTCCGATTTTTTGTATAGTGCTTTCTTCAACATAGAATTTAAAAACTAATTTGTGGTCATTGTTACGTGTACATTTAACAGTAACATCAAAAAAGCCAAAGCCAACCCAAACATATGATTCATAATGTGAATAGTGATTATAATTACCAACAGGTACAAAAATACTATGCGAATTACAAGATGGACAATATGAATCAAATGTATCGCTAAAATATCGAACCATTAATCCCTGATCTAAATCTTCGTCAGCATAAGTTACCTTTTCATAAAGGGGAACCTTGATTAAAAACTCTGCTGGAGTTGGATATTTACTCTCTGCGCTCAACTGAGCCTCCTTGAAAAATTAAAACGTATTAGACGGCGTTTATTATGAATGAACGTGCTGGTACTTTTTGCCGAAAAATGCAACCTTCCATATTCATTCAAGCCTATGCCATTTTGGATTATTAATTTAAACTAGCAGTTCTAGCAAAATTATCGCTCCTGGTACATTTCCAAGGATGTCCGCTCAGGGTCGATAGTAGCTGTGTAGTTGGGGTGTAAAGGTTACTGAACAAGAAGAACTGCAAGCTTCTGTAATCAAACAATTACATCGACCATCGGCACCACCTACGGTTGCTAGTGTTTTGCAACCCCAGCCCTCAAGCAGAATTGATACTCAAAGCCCCCGCTCCCCTTTAATTATTTTTAGCAGTATTGCCCATCCCCTTACGCCTGTGCAACCTGTTTAGCTGCGACTTTAGGCCACCCTGCGATGGAAGGCCTCGGCTCTACAGGGTCTTATCAGGAATGTCTTTCTAAGCTATCGGCCAGCCTGTGGCCTGGCTTTAGGATATATCTCTGCCTCTTGCCTGTTGGAAGTGCATAATTCCGCATGAATTCGCATGATTTCCATGCACCCATTTTTGACCAGCCAGCCCAGCAGTGGCGCGGCTTGGCGGCGGGTGCAGGGGTGCATAAAAACCACTACATTTAGCGCGCGGGCGGGGCGGGGTGTCGACAGCGCGGCGTGGGTCGCGGTCGGTGTGGGGGCGAATGGTTGGCAACATCGCCGCATTAAGCCCTGTAGGCGCTCGCACAAGGCTGGCTCACCTTCCGCCCTCCTCTCCCTCGCCTAACACGACAACGCCCCGCAAAAAGGCGGGGCGTTGTCCACATACCAGCTTCTTTCGACAATGCAGCGTCCTTACTTAGCACGGTGTGCTGGCGGCCACGGATATTCTCTTCAGAGCTGCGAAGCGATAGCGCGCCGTAAGTCGCGGTTAGGGCGAACGCCTATGACTGACAAAACTGCCGCTAGAGCGACCTTGAATGTTTGGTTATGAATGCGCTGTCTGATACCGCATTTCAATCAGTTGATGTTCGCCAACGACTTCTACTTCCTTGATGAACTCAAATCCAAACCTTTCATAGTAATCTCTAAGGTAAGTGTGGGCATGGATCTCAATGGAAGTGACACCTAACTCCTGCGCATATTGCATCATTGCCTGGACAACTTTCGAAGCGACGCCCATTCCTCGACATACCTCACTGACCGCTATCCTGGCCATGGTAGAAGAGCCGTCTTCTTTCACCGTTAGCCGGGCCGTTGCAATGGGTTCACCATTGTCCGTTACCAGCGCGTGGAATGATTCCTCATCCAGTCCATCCAGTTCCAGCTCTGCAGGAATCTGCTGTTCACGTGTAAACACCTGATAACGAATACCTTGAGCCTGCCTGATCAATTCAGAATCATTACCGATAGTGACTTCCATTGCTGTTTTTTCTCCAAAAAATAATAGCTATAAATTAGCACATGCGTCTCTCCCGCAGACGTGTGGGGGACAACACGCCGTGGGGTGCAGCGGTCTGGGGGCCTCCCACCTGGCAACCGTGCCATATGGCCGCTGTGTGCCGCTGTAAGCCTCACTCGTGCCATGCAACGAGAAAGCCCCGCCAGTGGCGGGGCTGGTGGTAGCGAAGCGGTTTAGCACTTAGGCTTTGTCGATCTCCTCTAGGTTAGGGATGATATCCATTTTTTCTTCAGCGTCGGTAACGCGCTTTCTGACGCCAAGGAAAGAACGGAACTCGCTGGGATCGGCTTCAAAATCCATCTTGGGATATTTCTCGGCGTCGTCAACCTGAATTTTAGGCAGCTTCTCAGGACGATAGCTCAACAACAACTCACCGATAGCCGCGTATTGCAGGCGCTTTAGCTGCTGGCTGTTAAGGTCTCGGTTGCTAAGCTCAATCTCGATCCTGGAAAACAGAGCGGGGAGCGTTTCATATAGCTTTTCCGCGATATCTGATTCAGCGAACTCCTTTGCCACTGCCAGCATGGTTTTGTGTGCTACGTAGTGATATAGATGCCCCTGGGCACTACCAAATTCAATCCTGGCATAGTGGGTATGTACCCTGAGCCACGCTACCTGTGGCTCTAACAGTTCAATCATTTCACGCTGCTGCTCAGCCTCTATCTGCCAGTTGGCCTTTTGCTTTAACTGGTCACGAACCGCCTTGCTTTGTTTACCAAAGCCATTCAAGAAATCACGCCGCCATGATGCGTCAGTCTCTTTCTCTTGGGCTTCCAGAGCGCTGACAGCCTTACGCAAACGTTCTAATTCTCGGGTGGCCGTTTCTAGCCGCTCACGGCGGTTTAGGTAAGCCTTACGCAAAGGAGGTATGCGGTCTCGCAGGGTCTGCTCATCCACTTCACCGTATTGGCTGGGCACTTCCATGTATTGCAGAAACCGTGGCTTTCCAACGTCTTTTTTCACTGGCTGAGTAGGTGCGTTCATAGTTTCGGCGTCGCTCTTGTTGCTAATGGGCTGAGTGTTAGCGGCTGGTTGGTTCATCAGGCCCTCCATTGGGCGGTTGGGGTGCAGGGTGAAAAAGTGGAGCCAATGCCCCACCAACGGGAAATGTTTAACTGGGTGAAAAACGCCTGCCAGGAAGGGAAAGGGGTCGGCGTCACTAGATCGCTTGAAGTTGTTCGCAGTACGAACAGAATCCTGTCACCTGTGTGTTTCCACCCTCTAGGTCGCAAAAATCGTGGCAACAAGGCAACAGCGTCTAATCTACTGATTTTAATATCTTTTTTAGTGGCAACACTGTTGCCACGGTTTTTTGAAATGGCAACAGACACACAACTACATAGGTATATAAAGATATGTGTTGCCATTGTTGCCACCTCTCTTATTACTAAGGCAACGCTAGAACCCGCGTGGTTGCTGGCCGTTGCCTTGTTGCCACTGTTGCCATAGAAACTAGGTTCACGCGTAGTTAGGTTCTTGAGCTTATGGGCCGAAACTCCTCTTTCCTGGCAGGCGTGAATTTCCCCTCTATATAATTCCTCTCTCTGACACTCGAAAAAGGCGGCAACAAGGCAACAGCCATAAAGCCTATTATTTTCAGTGCCTTGTAGGCTGCCACCTGTAGCCGCTATTTTTGAAACGGCAACGGATAGGGAGAGAGCGCCAGAATTCGCCCATAACGCCTGGTTTTTCATGGGTTCCTCCGCTCTGTCTCCAGCTTGTCGGGATCAATGACGAAAAAGCGCGTGCTCCCTCCTCCTGGCAGGCGGTAGTTTTTCTGGTTGCGACCATAATCCACTTTGGCCAACACACCGTAGGTTTCCAGGGTGCGTATCACCCGCTCTCGGCCATAGCCTGAGGCGGCCTCGCTCAGTGAAGCGCGGTTAAACAGGTAGAAGCGTTTTAAGCCCTCTATTTCGTAGTAACCGGCACGGTGCTTAACGTTGGGATTAGGCAAGGTAGCGGCGATGTCGGAAAAGCGGCTGTCACCGTGCATAGCGATAAAATCCGATAGCGCGCTAAGTATTTGACGATCTTCGGCGTTACCGTCACCGACCGTAAGTAACCACTCCTCAAACAGTTGGCGGCAGGCACTCGCGGCATCGTCGGGCTTCCAGGGTAAAAGCCCGTAACTAACGGCTATCTCTCCTGCCAGCGCGATAATGGCGAAACGATCCGCTACCCTGCCCGCTTGCGGTCCCTCCGCTGGAAAAGCATCACGCACCTCTGCAAAGCGCTGATAGAAAACGTCGGGATCAGTCTCTTTAATCAAGCGCTCCACGAACGCAGGCCCCACCATGCCGTAGTGGTGCGCGGTCGCTGTTGTCAGCTTCCTATGAAATGCGGCCCCGCTCATGCCGTGTACGTCGTCAAAGGCGCGATAAGTGCGGGTGCCTGCGTTCACATCTACCATGCGCAGCTCTGCCCCGGCATGGGCGGCATTGCCAGAAATGGCGGCGTGTTCTGTAAGCGATCGTTCCCCACTGGAAAGCGCCAAAACGCGCCAATACAGCTTGGGCCGCCCTTCTCGTTCGCGGGTCATGGTGCCCTTGCCGGTGCCGTTGGCGATGGCGTAGGCCATTTCTTGAACCCGCTTGGGGTCGGCGCGCTTGATCTCGTCCAGAATCAGCACCGTGTCATTGCGTGACGATGCCTCGATCTCGATACCGCCCCGCGACATATCCCAAGAGGCGGCAAAGCGGCTGGGGTCGCCCCATACCGTGGCGGCGAGTGCCTGGGCGAGTGATTTACCGCTTGAGGAGTCGCCCACCAGATGAACACCGCCACCATTCACGCCTACTTTTGAAAGCAGCGGGCCTGCTAGTGCGCAGCAAACGGAAAGGATCAGCACCGGGTTGCCCTGGCAGTAGTAAGCCAGCTCGCTTTTCCAGCCTTCCAAGGTGCCCCGCTCTGAAAACAGCAGCGCGCCCTTGCCGCTATCCTGATAGCGCACATCTTCACCGCCTAAAATCCTACTCGGCAGCACAAAGGCCCCGCTTCGCTCGTGCCACCCTGGCTTGGTGGTGGTGGCTAGAATGCGTGTTAAGCCGTGGTGGCTGGCGATGTAGGCAGGCACATAGCGGCGCTGGTGGTAATCCACCTCTAGCCCTTGGCGTAGCAAGGCTTTCAGCACCTCCTCCCCTTTGCCTGCTAGGGCTTCCATGGGCATGACGTACTCAATGGCGTGGCCGCGGTGCTTGAAGCGCAACAGGCGGCCAACGCTGCCATCGTCGCTGTTGATCGTTTCCGCTTTGACGTACAGCGGCGCGCATAGCCATAGATCAAACGGCTGGCCTGCCTCGTCGCTGTTGGTGTGCTTGATGCCGTGATACCAAGTGCCCGCCCGGTATTGCTTGCCTTCAACCATGGTTGGCCCTTCGTACACGGCGTAGCTGGGGCGCTCTAAGGTGTCGATCTTGGGCGCGGTCGGCTTGCCCACCAGGGCAAGGTGCGCTTGCTGTTCGCGTGTTGTTTGCTCGCTCATGTGGCGTTCCTTTGCTGGCGATACCAGCGAGCCAAGTCGTTAAAGTCGCTGAGTGTGGTGGGGGCGTCTTGTGGCCATGTGGGAAATAGCACCAGGGCACCCACTGCCAGCGCCGCCGCATTAGCAGCGGTGCGGCCTGGGTTGCCGGGGGTTAAGCGGTCGTCATCCCCGGCTATCACTAAATCCAGAGCGTCGTATCGTTCGCGTAGGGTTTCGGCCACGGCGGCTAGGTTGCCCGCGTTCATGGCACACGCCACCGGCTCGCGGGTGTGGGCGTGAAGGGTTGCGCCAGTGGCCCAGCCCTCACAAATAAAAAGCTGGTGGCCTGCCTGCACCTTGCCAAGGGGCGCATAAGCGCCCCGTACTCGGCCACCTTTCAAAAACCGCTTGTGGCCTTGCTGGTCGATGCACTGCACATTGACCAGTTGCCCATCCGCGTACAGCGGCACTAGAAGTTGGCCCTGTGCGGATTGGCGAAGGTGGTAAGGCTCGATCCCCTTTTCCACCAAGTAAGGGTGTGCAGGGTCGGCGGGGCCTGCCGCATGCCAAAGCCGTTTTGCCGCCTGGGCGGCGCGCTCCTGCAAAGCTAGGCGCTCGGCGTCTGCCTGCTGGCGAAGCTGGGTTTTGGTGGGCACATCGTAGGACTTGGGTAGCGGCGCGTTAGACGCGCCTGCACGTTGAAAAATGCCTAGCCCAAGCTGTTCATCGATCAGCCTAGCGGCGTCGACTTGCCGACAGTTACGTAGGTAGCTCAGCAGGGATACCAGATCCCCGCCGTGGGCGTCTTGGTCAGCAAAGTCGTTCCACTTGCCAGAAACGAGCGACACACCAAACGAGCCGGGGCAGGCATCGGCGCGGGCCGTGTTACTGGCTACCCACTCACTCCCCTGGCGCTGCCCATCGGGCAGCCACTCAGCCAACAAGATTTCAGCGCTGTTCAGTGCAACCGCCGCGACCTGCTGGATTTTTTGAACGGTCGTCTTAGCCATGTGCGCCCCCCTTCCTGGCAGGCGTTACTTTGCGTCTTGAAAGCTGACGTGCAGCGAGAAAGAGATCGAGTGAATCAGCGAGCAATAGTCGGCAAGAAAGCGCCACATGGGCTAGATCTTGCACATCGGCACAAGAACCAGGGGCATCTAAGGTGCTGAGCGTCATCATTAAGTTACTTGCCGCTTCCAAGCGGGTTTCACACTGATCGAACAGATCCTCTTGTTTAGCGCGGGGGTCGATCAGTAGGCACTCGGCCTCGGTAAGGCAAAGCGCATCTTCAAGGCGTGGGGTAATGGGTGAATTAGGCATTACCCACTTCCTCGACGCACAGGCGTTCAAGCTCGATGAGAAGTTGGTCGTGTTCTTGGTAAGAAAGGGCGTTAAGTGCGCAGGCCATGCGAGCCATGCCTAACAACTGGTGAAGCTGTTCAGGCTTACGGTTCACACGGTAGGCAATCAGTTTTGCACCGATTAGCGCGGTAGCGATATGCGAGGGGGAAATTTGGGTGTGCGTGTACGCACCTTGGCTTTGGTTGGCCATGGGTAAGACTCCTATTTGATGCTTGGAGTCACCACGATCCTTCCTACGGGATTGGGTGGCGACCGTACGCGGGGTAGGAAACCGGCCAAATAGGAAACCGGCCACGCCGAAGCGTGCCCACGCACAGCCGCCATAACGACGCATTACAGGCATGAAAAAAGCGCCTGCAATGGTAGGGGCGCTGTAGCGCCTATTTGAACTCGGGTTCCTACGCCCGTCCGTAGATTTTGCTACGGCACGACCATCATAAGCATTCCCCAGTGTTCCTCGCAAGCTTTTCAGGCAGCAAATGTTGCTCAATTTGATAGGCTTCATGACTTCCCTTTGATGTAACTTCGCTTGGCCCCAGTGCTCCCCGCTCTGGGGCCTTTTTTGCGATCTTTGGGCAAAACTTCCCCCTACCCGCTGGGCTTGGCCCAGCAGCGTTATGCCTATTTGGTAGGGTTAGGGGGTTAGCAGTCGGTAAGTATCTCGGCGGGAGGCTGGTGGCGGTTGAAGCGCTCCAAGCCATCGCGTTGGCCATCTAACCATTGAGCGCTGATATCACCGGTCGAACCTTTACGGAATGCCTTTCGGCTGGGTGATTTGGTGGCGTCTACCATGGCGGCTTCCAGCTTGACCACATCGTCCGCGGTGAGCTTTAGCGTTGTTCCGTTGATGGTGAATTCAAACTGGCTCATGCGTGGCGCTCCGGTTGGTGTGTGGTCATGCGTAACGGGGTGGGAATGCCTTCTAGGCGCTGGCGTTTGCGTTCTTCCAAGCAGTTAGCGATCCAGCTATCCACCTCCTCTTCTAGCCAAGCAACGCTTTTGCCGCCAATCGGCACCGGTGCCGGGAAAGTGCCCTGGCGAATACCGTCATAAATGGCCGAACGGCTTTTACCGGTTTTCTGCTCTACCTCCTTGCGACGCAGCAGGCGATTACCTAGCTGGATCTTGTTCACCGTTCTGAATGGCGGTGTGTGAGTGGTGAGTTCAGGCATTGATTTGTGTCCTCGCTGTGTCATTCCAGGCAAGTGCCCTAGTGGCCCTATGAAGCTTGACGGTTAACAAAATGACGCGCCATCGATGCGCGTTGTGCCACGATTCCCGCACAACGGAATGGCACGTGAACGATTCTGGACAGCTAGACAGGTATCCAAAGCAGCTTTGGATGACAAAGAGGACGTTGGTTTTTGATGAGCCATAAGGTGGGTTCCTTCAGCTAGTGGTGACGTTGCAAGCCTTACGCTTGAGACACCACTAGCTTGACGAGGAACGAGGAGGACTACCAGAAAGCGCTGTTGTAGAACTGTATGGATATACAACAGAAAGCGCTTCATGAGCTCTTTATAACACGGTGCTGAAGCGTCACCCGATAGGCATATTTTTTTTATTATTTAAATTCAAATGGTTATAAAAAAAGTAGTCCGTTTTATTCTGTTGTAGAAAACGGAAAATTTACAACACGCAGATGCCTAGGTCGTCACTCAGTGACGGCGCTGGCCATTACTCTCCCCCTCCTTGGTAGTAGCAGTGGCGTGCTCGATCGCGTGAAGCACTAGAGTGGTATCCACCACCGTGGAGTTATCTTGTTGTAAGTTCGTCATCGCCAGCACATGAATATCTTCAGGGCTAAGCGTCTCAGCGTTATAGCCGAATTTTTCGAAGGTATAGCACGCATCATCAGGAACCCAGACGGTAAACCCCAGATTAGAAGCACTTCTTACTGTCGCCTCTACCGCTCCCTCACTGGTCGATCCCACCACCACGAGTTGGCGAATGGATCGCTTAAGCAGCCAATCCTCGATGCTGGAGCGTAAAAAGGCATCCGTGATGTTTTTATCGAAAATCTCCTCGTTTGCGAGAGGCTCTAAACCAAGTTTAAAACGCACACCAGGATGGCCGGGGGAATAGGGAGAGTCTGGATCACCAGAGAGATGGCGAACATGGATGATGGGCAGCGAGTGCTCACGCCATGCACTCAGCAGCCGATACATGTTGTACTCTGCGCGCTCGTTATTGCGCTTTCTAAAATAGGGATAATGCATATCCGCTTGCTGCTGATCGATGATCATTAACGCACATGCACCTGGCTTTAAGTCCATTAAACCGAAACGCTCGGCCACATTTTCTGTTGTAGTGTCTTTTATTATCTCTTCAGCTTTAAATCTGGCGCCGCACTCTTCGTTTTTACAATCCCTATAGAGGATATTATAACCCTCTGCCATTTTTCGGCTGGATCTAATACGGGTTTCCGACCCGCAGTCAGGGCAATTGACAGGTAACTTGATTCGCATTCAAACCTCGGTGCTGATTTTATCCAAATAGTCCGCCCAAAACTGCATCATGGCGGGCCGCTGATCCGGGGCCATGTGCTGGGCATGGGTGTAAACGCCTTCGATCCCTGGCAGCTTGTGCGATAGCTGTAGCTCTATCCATTCTCTGGGATAGCCCAACTCTTTTAAGCCGGTGGCCACAACATGGCGGGTGCCGTGGGGTACGTGCCTGCCCTCATAACCCATACGCTTTAGCGCCATGCCAAAAGCGGCATCGGAGATTGGTTTTCGTGGGTCATTACGGCCAGGAAATAGCAATTTGAAGGGGGCTGTTAGCTTGTGAAGATAACGCAGCTCACACAATGCCTGGCTAGGCAGGGGCACTTGGTGCGCCCTGCCCATCTTCATGCGTTCGGCGGGGATCTTCCAAACGGCTGCATCTAAGTCGAACTCTTCCCACTCTGCCCGGCGTAGCTCTCCAGGCCGAACGGCTGTCAGTAGCAACAGCTTTAGCCCAATGCGCACCATCGGGCTTTTATCGTACGCCTCAATATCGCGCACAAGCTGTGGAAGCTCACTTTGGGGGATATGGTGGAAGCTGCCCCGCTTGTAGGGCTTAAGCGCCGTTTGAAGGTCGGTAAGGGGGTTGTAGCTGGCTCTTCCCGTAATGATGGCAAAGCGGTAGATGTCACGACAAAAGGCGTGCAGGCGGCGTCTCTGTTCGAATTTCCCTAACTCTTCCAGCGTGCGCAGTATATCCAGCCATTCGAGGGGCAGAATGCTCTCTATCGGCCGATTCCCCACTTTGGGGAACACATACATCTCAAGCACGCGCCTGCTGTCATTGGCACGCTTAGAACTCTCTTTCCAGCGCGGCACCATGGCGGCGTGCCACTCCATGGCCAGCACTTCAAATGTGTTTTCAGTTGCATACTGGCGTTGGCGTTTGTCGCTCTGCTTTTGCTCTACAGGATCAATGCCTTGGGATATTAGACGCCTCATATCCGTCCGCTTCTCCCTTGCTTCAGCAAGGCTCACTTCAGGGTACTGGCCAAGGCTGATCATGTTGCGTTTGCCGTTAGGGCGTGTGTAGCGCAAACGCCATCCACGGCTGCCATTGGTTGAGATCCTAAGTTCTAATCCCATGCCATCTGAGAGGGTAATAATTTTCGTGCCGGGCTTAGTTGCGTTTATTTGTCGGATAGTTAGCGCCATGGAGGTATACCGAGTATTTCCGAATGGAGGCATATACCGGACTGTATACCACTTGAAAGCGGGATTTGGAAGGAACAGCGAGGAACGTTGAGGAGCTAAAAAACCATGTATTTCAGAGTATTGTACTCTTTTTTAGGCCTTCCCAGGACTTGTGAAGAACCCCAGTTGGCGTCCCTGGCAGGAGTCGAACCTGCGACCTGCCGCTTAGGAGCGGGATTTTAGACTGTTTTTTACCTTATTAAGCCTCCCGTTAAATTATCTATAAAAATAATAGAAACAGCTACTTAACTACACACACTGTCTTTTTGTGTCCTATACCTTCCCAGGGTATACTTAATAAAACTAGGGGACGCACTAGGGGACAAAATGACTATTAACAAGCCAATGACTACCCCGGCAGAAGTAGCCGCCTTTTCGCTACCTGCTGGAAAGCGCAAAGCACGACGCCCGGTAAAGTCAAAGTACGGTGCTGGCCTATCGCTAGAAGTGCGCGACGATAGAGAAACAAAATTATGGATGTATCGTTTCAGCCTTGGCGGTCGTCAATACGAAATGAGGCTAGGCACCTATCCCGCCATGACGCTGAAAAGCGCTAGAGAAAAACACGCCACCGCTATTGAATTGGTAAAGGTAGGTCTTGATCCTCGAAAACAGCGAGCGTCTGAAATAGCCAACAATCTAGCCGCCTGGACAATGCAAGATGCTTTCAATCGCTGGATAGAGCATTACCAGCAAACCCCAGGCCGCAATCAGCACCCCCCCACAGCCAAGACGGTATCCCAACAGCATGGCCGCTGGCGTCGTCACCTTGCCCCAAGGCTGTCTGATTTTTACGTTCGTGACGTTTCACGCCGCTTGTTAATCGACGTGCTAGAGCAAGCGTCTGGCAAAGCCAAGGTAGAAGCACGCCATAGCCTTAACCTACTGCGTCAACTGCTACGCTACTGCCAGAAGCGTGAACAAATCGACGTGAACCCCACCGATGGCCTAACGCCTGCCGATATCGCCGCGTCTGCATCTGCCCCGCGTCAACGTCACCTGCCCCTGCCTGAATTGCGCCAGCTATGGCAGGCAATAGATGACGCCCGCACTGATTGTGTACGTAAAGCCGCTACCTCAGTGCTTAGCATACCAGTAGCCAATGCGTTAAAGCTGCTGATTCTGACGGGCTGCCGTCGTGGAGAGGTCGCTTTCATGCGCTGGGATGAAGTCAACAAAGCAGAATGGACAATACCGGCTGAACGCACCAAGTCACGTCGTCAGCATAAAGTTCACCTTTGCCCACTGGCGCTTGAACTGCTGGCAGAACAACGCCAGCTAGCCGCCGGGGAGTTCGTTTTCACGTCTACCCAAGGCACTGGAAAGCCGCTTCACCCGGATAGCCTGAGCACCACCGTAGCGCGCTTACAGGGCCGCGCTAGAAAGGAGCACGACGAAACCGCCCCACTCTACCACCTGGAGCACTTCACAACCCACGACTTGCGCCGGTCGTTTGCCACCCAAGCCACAGAAATGCTAATGGCTGACCCGCTGCTGGTGGAAATGATGCTAGCCCATGCACCGCCTAAGCTGGTGGGCACCTATAACCGCGCCGCCCGCTGGAAGTCCCAAGTAGGCGTTTGGCAACGCTGGGGGGAAACCGTCGCCAGCAGGGTGGCAAGTGACCCCGGCTCGAACGTGGTATCACTTCGGGGAGGTGTAGCGTAATGACACCTGAGCAAGAAGCTGCAATTGCAAAAATTCCTCAATACTTAGAGGGCTGGCAGAGTGAAAAGGGTGAAAAAATAGCTGCTTTGGTTTATTGCTGGCTGGCTGGCACTGAAACCACCCGTGACGATAAAGACAGAATAACTACTCGCCCGACAGGAAAAGAACCTGACAAAGTCGTCCAAGCGGCAAAAGAAGACCCAGCCGCATGGGAAGCCTCTCGAATGCTAGTTGCTGGCCTTGCTGAGCAAGAAGAACCTATACCATCGCCACTACTTAGATTTACCGCTGCTGTAATGCGTGACCAATGGCCTAAGCCGAGCGGCGGGCGCCCAAAGCATAAGAATTTGGCTCGTGACTTACGCATAGCTAACGCGGTCTACATGCTCAAATGTGCGGGCATACAGTTGAGCCAAAATGACGAAACACAACCAACTAAATCAGTCTTTCACCTAGTTGCGCGACATGCAGCGCTTAGCCCTAGTGCTGTAAAAACAATATGGCGAAATATAGGCCCACACGTTATTGAAAGTAGTACTAAAGGCCCTTTTTATTTTCACGATCAACCCTTGAAGCTAAAGTTTTAGCGAGGTTAAAAAACTACCCCCCTATTGTTCCCCACGCGCCAAGCCTTACATGCCCTTAGTCTTATAAGCGTCTAATTGATACCGGGGGCAAACCATGACTACCCAAGCAACCTTTCTTAAAGATACCGAAGCCTGCCAGCGCTACGGCGTTGCCCGTTCAACGTGGTGGCGTTGGCTGGCTGAAGGCGTCATACCCTCACCCGTGAAGATTGGCCCGCGCGCTACTCGCTGGCGCTTATCTGACCTTGAAGCATGGGAAGCGCAACGCGGGGAGGCGATGTCATGAACGCTCAACAGAAAGCCCGGCTGGGGGGCCGGGCCGTCTCGTCGTTTTCTACTGCTGTCGCGCCTTATCATTTTAGCACCATAGAGCAAGCGCTGAATGATGCCTTAGCCGCCTATGGAGTTAATGGGCTGGTGATTCATGCTGATGGAAACATTCACCGCTTCGACAGTATCGACAAGCCCAAGGGCAACCGAAATGGCTGGTATGCTTGCCCATCGCTGGAAGTTGCTGTTTTTGGTTTTTGGCATACCGGCGAACAGCATACCGTTAGCCTAACGGGTGAACACGATCCTGCCGCCGCTGCTGAAGCCCGCTTGGCTGCACAGCGCGCCAGAGAACAGCGTGATGCCGAGCGAAGTGCTAAACAGACCAAGACAGCCGAACAGGCCCGCCGCTGGTGGGCCACTGCTGGCGCTGCTGACCCTAACCACTCCTACCTGGCCAAGAAGCGCTTGGCACCGCATGGCCTACGCCAGCGCGGCAGCATGTTACTTGTGCCATTGCACGTTAATGGCGAACTGGTCAACCTTGAGCGCATTTTTCCTGATGGAGATAAGCGCCCACTGGCAGGCGGTCGCGTTAAGGGCGTAGCCAGCCTAATAGGCATCCTCGCTGGCGCTGAGCGTGTATTGATAGCAGAAGGCTGGGCAACCGCCGCCGCGCTGCATGAGGCTACTGGGGCGCCTGTCGTGGTCGCTCGCAATGCGGATAATCTGGAAACCGTAGCGCGTCGATTGCGCCAGCGCTTACCGGATGGTGTTTCTATCACCATCGCCGCTGATGATGACCGCTTCACCGACAACAACCCTGGCGTTACCAAAGCGCAACTAGCCGCCCTGGCTATCGGCGCTAAAGTCCTGATGCCGACCTTCTGCAAAGACTGCCGAAAATGTACCGACTTTGCCGACGTAGCCCTTTGCCGCCAAGGGGTCACTGTATGAGTCACGAAACCATAGAGCAGGCAGCTATTCCCGTTGGTGAAGAACACGATCCACGCGACATTGACAACGGCAACGTCGATTTATCACCTGAGCCACTACCGCTGGCGCCCAAACCGCTGGCATACCCAGTTGAGGCGTTGGGGCCGGTACTTGGCCCGGCGGCGAAGCGTATCGCCTACCACGTTCAAGCACCGTTGGGCATGGCCTGCCAGTCCGTGTTAGGCGCCGCCGCGCTAGTCGTACAAGGCCACTACGACGTAAAGCGCGGCAACATTGGTACCGGCCCGGTATCGCTTTTCCTGTTCACTGAGGCAGAAAGCGGGGAGCGTAAGTCCACCGTCGATAATGTCGCATTAGCACCGATACGCACCATTGAGGCTGAGCAGCGAGAGCAGTTCGACAACCTGATGACCCAGTACAAGGCCAATGATGAAGCATGGGAATTGCGCCGCAAGTCAATCATTGCCGAGGTAGAAGGCAAGGGTAAAGGCAAACAAGCTTTATCTGAAGAACAGCAAACGGCATTAGGTGAACGCCTTGCTGCACATGATGTAAAGCGCCCACAAGCGCTCCCTATGCCCAATCTGACGTTCTCTGAGCCAACGGCTGAGGGGATGTATAAACACTTGAAAACCAACCGACCTAGCGCCGGACTGTACAGCGATGAAGCCATAGGTTTTTTTGGTGGCCACGGTATGAGTGATGAAGCCAGAGGGCGAACCATTGAAGCGCTTTGCCGCCTATGGGATGGCGCGCCATTAACTCGCACCCGTGGCACTGAAGGCGAATCCGGTATTTTAGCAGGCCGCCGCTTATCCACTCACCTGATGATGCAACCCGTCGTGGCTGACAAAGTGCTAGGGGACACATTGCTGCAAGGGCAAGGTTTCCTGCCTCGCTTTCTCATCTGCCGCGAACATAGCCTTATTGGAACGCGCTTTCTTGCTGACCGTGACCCCGGCGACAGTATTGAAAATGATCCGGCCATTGCCACTTATAGGCGTCGTATTGATGC
Organism: Vreelandella titanicae; assembly: GCF_014697095.1. NCBI lineage: Bacteria > Pseudomonadati > Pseudomonadota > Gammaproteobacteria > Oceanospirillales > Halomonadaceae > Vreelandella > Vreelandella titanicae. The sequence goes on from NZ_CP059082.1 coordinate 4,387,506, forward strand.
CCTGGCGCGCAAACCGCTACCCGTATACGACAGCGGAGAACTACAACCTCAACTGCTGACCATCGAAGGGCATTCATTCAGCGTATTAAGCGAGCTTCACGACGGTATTGAGTCTGCACTGATACCCAATGGCGAGTTTTATGATGTACGAGCCTTCGCCAGCAAGGCCACCGAAAATGCGTCACGGTTGGCTGCTGTGATGGCTGTTATAGAGGATTGCGACGAAATCACTAGCGCTCATATCGAACGGGCCGGGCAACTTGTGGCGTACTACCTCGAAACAATGAAGGCACGCACCGAGGAAGCGCAACAGGATCAACAGGAACGACAAGCGCGTGACTTACTGGAATGGATCAACACCCACGGCGGCCAACTGAATCAACATGAGTTCAAACGCCTGCCAAGTGCCTGCCGTAGTGCCAATAAGGCCAGACCATTGTTGGATTGGTTAACCCGAGCTGGTTACTTGCGCTGCACCAAACATGGCCCTAGCGGCAAAGCGGCTGAATGGGAGGCTTTGCCCCATGTTTAACCCGATTGAACGCGGCAGGCAGTTACGTGAACAGCGCCAGCTAGCCAAAGGCTGCGGATTCTGCGGAATTGCGGACAACACGCCGGAAACAACGTTATACCAAGGCATGGGCGCCAGCGCGCCCACTGCGGATAACATGCGGATAAGTGCGGACAAGCCGACCATTACTGAGATCCGCAACTTCCCCGCAAACAGTCCGCAAGCCACAAGCCCGGCAACTGCGCACTTTTCCGCGAATCCGCAAAATCCGCAAAGGGTATCGGCTGATGATGTGGAAATCATACTTTCCAGCCTCAAGGTGGTAGGCCGTGAATTGCAAGAAATAGAATCGCTGGCGCGTGCCGTCATGTTGAGTATGAGTAGGCAGGCAGCGGCAGAGCTTGCAGTCACGCTTGACGATGCTTTTACCGTAGCACCTAACGATAGCAAGGCGCGCGCGCAATGCAGACGCCTGCTTAACGATCCCAGTGCATTGGCAGCCGCCAAAGCCGTTTGGCCTGACTTGCCGACAGCGCCAGCCAGGTCAACATAATTTCCTGACTATAAAAGGAGCCAACGTCATGAGCCGCAACCCGCGCCGCTTCACCAGGCCCGTTCGCCTTATCGTTTCCGTAGAAGCTGATACCGTGGCCAGTATCGACCACCTGATGAAGCAAGGCCGCCAGCATACCCACCGCAACCGAGCCGAGTTCGTTAGACGTGCGATTGAAAGGGAGCTAGCCCGCTGCAAAGAGAGTTTTACCTGAGCTAACGGCAGGAAAATTTAGGCAAAAATTATTTTTTCACTGCAATCAAAAAACTCAAATGCTAATATTTATTAGCCAATAACAGAGACCCTAAGAATGGAGCAATGGGAACATGAGCAAGTTCTACACAATTTTTAACTGGTCAGCAGGACTTTTTTTCCTACTAGGGGGCATAGGAAGCCTTTTCGATACCCCTTTGGCTGGCGTGTGTCTGCTTGTTGCCGCTGCGCTGCTGCTACCACCTGTAAGGAAAATGATTTTTTACAAAACTAATAAAAAATTTCCTGCAATATTAAGAATAGCAGCAGTTTTTTCCATGTTTGTCCTCTTTGGCCACTTCACTAATGAACATGAGCGTAGTATTTCTGCACAAGAAGTTGCTGCTGAAGAAAAAGTTAAGGAAGAAGCAATAAAAGAATTCAACAGCAATAAGAGTGCAACCATTACGGCCATTAATGAGCTTATTGAAAATGCACAATACCAAGAAGCCATAAGTGAAACAAACAAGCTTCTATCTACTGATGACCCAGACATAGGAGAACTGCACAGTAGAGCACAGAGCCTACAAAATGAGCTAGCCTGGATTTCTCATAGCACCTCAGCCAGTACCGCACTCAGGCTCTAACACCGCTAAACACCTATTGGCTCGACTTACATCGGCTACTTTTTAACCACTTTTCGTCGTTCAGACACACCTCCCCCTTCCCCCCATTGCGTCGGGCCGGGGGAGCCCGAGCAGTCAGTTCGGCACCAACCGCCTGACGAGATCGGATAGCGCCGTTTTATAGGGGTAGCTGTCACTCATGAGTACGCGGATTCGACGCGTATTGCGGATGATGACCGCGCCTACTTTGATGAGCTTGAGCCTCAGGTTGCTCGGACTCATGCGCGCGAAGGGCGTGTGCTTCAGGTAAGTCCGTAACCGCTCGAACAGTGTATAAGCGAAGCCCGACAAGATCAGCCGCCACTGATTGGCCCACCAGTGCGTGCTGGAGGTACGGTCAGCGAACAGGCTCAGTTGTTGATCCTTGATCCGGTTCTCCATGTCACCCCGGGCACAGTACTGCTCGTAGTAAAGCTTGAAGCCGTCATCGTAACGGGAACTGATGATAAACCGGGGATTAGAGCCCAGCTCGCCTTCTTCCAGACGGGCCACCACCCAGCGTGGGTATTTCCAGGAGTGTGCTTGATACGGAAAGCGAAACGTCTCTGCCACTTTCCCTCCCACCTGCCATTGGGTCTTGCGTACCAGCATCATGGGCACATCCACTTCCTTGAGCAGCCGGCTGTTCTTGGCGATTCCCACGATGTAGTCGACGTGATGCCGATCGCACCAGTTCAGCATCCGGGGACGACAAAAGTGGCTATCACCTCGTAACACGATGCGGGTATCGGGCCAGTATTGGCGGATAAAGCGTACCAGTAAGGCGAGGATCGCCCAGCTATGGCGGCTGTCGCTGCGGTCACTGGTGCGCAGATAGCTCACCAGTAAGTGGCGCCCACAGAAGACATACAGCGGGAAGTAACAGTGGTGATCGTAATAACGGTTAAAAAACTTGCCGGGTTGCTCGCCATGCACGGGGATGTCGGTGCCATCAAAGTCCAGCACGATCTCCTTTGGTGGTTCGTCATGCTGTTCAATGAAGTGATGCCACAGCAACTCATGGGCCTTCACTATTGCTTGCCGATCGGCGTTCTGCTCCACCCGGCACAGCGTTGACTTGCCTGCCAGCGTATCCTCTTCACCGAGCGCTGTCTGGAGGGCCTGATCATAGCGCAGGGCCTCATGGTCGTTGAAATCTTCGTAGCCAGCGGCGACACCGAACACCCGCTGACGAACCAGAGTGTCGAGCTTATGACGAACCTGTTCCGGTGCACGGGGATCATGAAGCACGGTGGCCAAGCGGCGTGTCAGGCGATGGTGTTTATCGACTTCACGAAGCAGGAGTAATCCGGCGTCCGACGTGATGTGGCCCCCGGAGAAGTCGGCTTCAATTTGGCGGCGTGAGAGTGGCGAGAAGGTCAGCTTTTCAGGTACCATTTTGGAAGCGGCTGTTGGTGCTTGATGGATTGGTTAGGTTCTTGAAATCATAGCACTTTCAGCCGCTTTCCTTTATACCCTGTGAGAAATCCAGGCTAGATAAGTCTTTGCGTACAGAAGAATTACTGAGCGACCTTGAAAGCTCGCTAGAGTTCAACCACGAAAAAAGAAGAGATATTTACTCAGAGCTTACACGACTTCACCCAAACAACGAAGAATACAGGGAAAGTCTTTCATTTCATTCTGAAAAAGTCATCGAAAGACGCCAGCAGGCTGTAAGACAAGAAAATATTGAATCTCAATTTAGCTCCTGGGATGGGTCACATCGTAACCTAGAAAGACTTATCAAAAGCTCTATGAACGACCCAGACAGTTATGACCATGTAGAGACTACTTTTACCGACAATGGTGACCATCTCAGAGTATTAACTAAGTTTCGTGGCCGTAATGCGTTTGGTGGCGTAGTCCTCGATTCAGTTGAAGCCAAAGTGGCGATTAATGGGCAGATTTTAGAGGTGATTGACAATAGGTGATTCGAAAGTTGGCAAATAGCCAATCTGATGATTTTCCGACCTCTTAAAAAGGATTGTTTTGATGATTTTCAGACATGTTTGCGCGCGAGTGGCTGATGATTTTTCTGAGGTCACTTTGTGCGTACTGATGCTGGAAAAATCTTCGCACCATAGACACTTACCATAATACTCTGAGCGCATCACAGCCGACCCCCTACCCTAAGATTACCCCAAGGATTACAGCGCCCTATTGGCGCTGTTTTCGTTTGTCTAGCTGGAGATAGTAGACGGCAAATAGCGAGAATTTGCCGTACCGATATGTAGCTGATACGGCAGCCTAATGCTTACAAAACTAGGGGACGAGCTAGGGGACAAAACGGAAATATGGCGGGAAAAAGCAACGGTAAACTTCTTAACCTACTGATTTTAATGGCGTCCCTGGCAGGATTCGAACCTGCGACCTGCCGCTTAGGAGGCGGCTGCTCTATCCTACTGAGCTACAGGGACTAACGTCGTCCAAACTTGCGGGCGCGTAGTATAACGCGTCAGCTTAGGCAGGGCCAACCGAGTTGCGCTATTCAACTCTATATCCAGCCGAGTAAACGCAGCGCAAAGACGCCCAGCGTAACGGTAATGCTCGCCATCAGGGTGGTAATGGCGATGATATTGGCGGCCAGAGCCACATTGCCGCCTATTGCTTTGACCATTACAAAACTTGCGGCAGCGGTGGGGCTGGCAAAGAACAGAAACAGTAAGCCCAGTTGTTCGCCGGAAAAGCCCACCAACCAGGCCGCCACGGTGGAGAGCACCGGTAGTGTTACCATCTTCATCAAGCTAGCGCCAAGTGCCACTTGGCTGCTGTCACGCATGCTCGACACGGAGAGCGTCGCACCAATACAAATCAGCGCCAACGGTAGTGTTAACGAGGCAAAATAGTTTCCTGAGGTAATCACCCAACTGGGCAGTGGGATCGAGAGCGCGGTAAAAGGTAATGCTGCAAATACGGAAATAATGAGTGGGTTTTTCGCTACATGTTTGAGCAGGCTGCGCCAATCAGTGGATTGACCAGGTTGGTAAAATGCCAGCACGATGACCGAAAGCGCGTTATACATCACGATGACCACGCCCAGCAAAAGACTGCCCGCTGACAGGCCATAGTTACCGTACATGCCCGCCGCTAGCGCCAAACCCACTATCCCACAATTGCCGCGAAACGCGCCTTGAACGTAAATACCACGATCCTGAGGTGCTACACGGTAGCGCGCCCAGCCCCAACTGAATAAAAACTGCCCCAGCGTTGCCACAGCAAAAAACAGCATCAGCGAAACGTCCAGCGCAACGCTTAGGTCAGCTTTAATCAAACTAAGGAAGATCAGCGTGGGGAGTGTTGCTTTGAATACCAGCGCAGAAGCGGTCGAGACGAAGGCACTATCGATCCATTTCAAGCGCTTAAGCCCCAGGCCAACAAATACCATCGCGAAAACAGGCAGGGTAACATCAAGCGTGCGGGCAAATAGTTCAAGTAGGTTCACAACAGTATCTCAGTCAGCCTTGATTTTAAAAACTGGCTTCTAACGACAAGTTCAGCATCTGCTTATACTCTACTGCTGGACATGTTTTGTCGACTGCTAAGCACGCCAAGCCACTGCACAGGCTTAGAGTGCTTATATGAGAAACTATTTGGGCGAATCGAAAAGCGCCATTACGTCATCGTTATTGTGAGGCATATTGACAACTACCCCATCGCGTCCCATCCCCTTGGCTTTGTAACTACCGGCATCGGCCCGTGCCAAAACGTCAGACACATTAGAATCCTCTTCATCAAAGGTGGTAACGCCAATACTGAGTGTAACCATGTACTCTTTGCCTTCATGGGTAACAGAGATCTCCCCTACCGACTGACGCAGGGATTCAGCGATTCTCCTTGCCTGAGCCAGGGTGCAGCTGGGGAGCAGCACACCAAATTCATCTCCCCCTTGGCGTGCCACATGGTCGCTACGGCGGACTTCCCAGGCAACCACCTGAGCAATGCGGCGCAACATCTCATCGCCCAGGGCGTGGCCACCTTCATCATTGATGGGTTTGAAGTGATCCAAGTCAAATAGCAAAAGAGCTGAAGGCGTGCTGGTTTTTTGGAAATCAGCAAAGGCTTCTTCTAAACGGCGCTCAAAGCCCCTACGATTCAACAGGCCGGTTAACGGGTCATGTTCAGCTTCCCAGCGCTGAATGGCTTCCTGCTCCCTACGCTCGGTAATATCTTTAACTACACCCACTAAACCAAGGGTATGGCCATCTTGAGAAAGCGTGACTACCCGCGCATGTATATCTAGCCAAAGAAGTTCGTTATCACTGCGCAAAAAACGCAATTGGCGGACAAAATCACTACCGGTGCGCAGGCTATGTAGCCACATGTCTTTAGCCCCATCACGATCAGACATGTGGATCTGCTTAAGCCAAGATTCCATAGGCGAACCTGGAAGAATACCCAGCATATCGAGTAGCGCAGGGTTCATGTAAGTAATGTCACCTTTCATATTAGCGACAAACATACCCTGCGGCGCGGCATTCAGTACCGAGTCAAGAAACGCCTCGCGCTCTTGAAGATTGCCTAACAACAGCTGCCGTTCATCTTCCACTCGGTTAAAGGTGCTCGCCACCTGCTGTAGCTCTTGCATCTTGGTAGCCAAACTGACGCTCTCACGGTGCCCTAAACCCACCTCGCCAATCTGCTTCTCCAAATGCCTCAAAGGTGTAAGCACTCGGCCCAACATCCACCACAGCAAAGGGAACATAAGTAAAACAAGTACAACCCATGCCCACCAAAGCTGCCTGATAAAATCAGCTAGGGGAAGTTGTACTTGGGAAATAGGCATGTAAAGGCCAACGACCCATCCAGCAGGCCAAATCTGCGCATAAGACTGTAGCCCCATTTCCCCACTCACAAGCCGACCTACAGCATCACCTTCCCAGCCATCCAGCGCCAAATCCAGCCATGGGTTCAATGCCTTATTGGGTACAGAAGCATTAATTAATGAATTTTCAGGATGGTATAAGACTTTACCCGAAGCAGTAGCAACACCAGCATAACCTTTTTCACCCAAGCGCACTTTAGCTAAACGGCTAAATATCCCTCCTGAATCCAAGCTAAGGACACCTCCAATAAAACCGTCAAACTCGCCTTGCTTGGTAAATCGTGGCACGCCCACTAGCACCATCGGCATACCGCTCGCACGACCGACAAAGGGCTCGCTAACATAGGGTCGGCGAATACCACGAAGCATATGAAAATACTCAAGCTCAGAGGTGTCGAGCCCTACGCGACCAACGATTGCAGGCCAATCAGCAATAACCTCACCATCACTGTTAGCAACCACAATCCCCTCAAACAAAGCTAGTAGGCTATCGTTCTGCTGCAGTTGATAGCTGATCCAGCTCGCATCCTCTGTGGTGCCAATCATTTCGCTTAAGCGTTCTAATGCTTGGAAGCGCATCTCAATTTGTTGGGTCACCTCATCAGCAAGTAGAGTGGCTTCATAGCGCAAGTGCGACATATTAGTCTCTTGCACCATAGTCTTTCCGACTTGCCACGCCATACCCAGCACCAACGCGATCAGCAACAGCAAAGTAAAGGAGAGCCCCAGCAAAAGGCGCCCCTTCAAGGAACTGAAAGAAAATAGATTCTTTAGCAGACAGGCAAAGCGCACCGACTATCCTTTTTATGCATACTTTACTTTAATTCCAGATCCTAGAGAACGGTATTAAGGGCACATAGAGTAAGCGAATCTACCAAAAAAGTGACAACCATGCGCGTTGAATAAATCAAACTTAAGGTAATTTTTTTTATCATGCAAATAGTTGCTATGCATCGAAAAAATAGTGAGTACTCACAACGCCTGAATTGATAACCCCCTCCAATTGACGTATGTTCGCCCGCCTACCCCTGTTACCTCAAGCGGCCTTATTATGGCGAAACGAACGGCAGGTTACACATCCCCAGGTATTCGCAAGCTGGCTACCTTGCCTGCACTGCTGCCCGAATTTGACCAATTCGTCCGAATAAGCTCCCTTAAGAAAATGCCCGAGGCGGTGATTGGCTGGGGGCTAAAACCCACTAGTGTAAGCGCTAGGCAGTATGCCCAACGCCATCAACTGATCTATATCGCATTAGAAGATGGCTTTTTACGCTCGTTAGGGCTAGGCGTAAATGGCTTTCAGCCGCACAGTTTGGTAGTCGATGAGACCGGCATTTATTACGACGCCTCACGCCCTTCTGATTTGGAAAACTGGCTCAACACAGCCAGTTTCAACAATGAAGAGTTAGAGCAGGCTGAACGATGCATGGCATTGATCGCTCGCTATCGGCTCTCCAAATATAACCACTCCCCCGATCAGCCGATTAACGATGCCAGCCGGGCGAGTGTATTAGTGGTCGACCAAACCGCTGGGGATGCTTCAATTCACTATGGGGGCGCTAGCGCTAGTAGCTTCAACCAGATGCTTGAGGCGGCATTAGCAGAGCACCCCGACGCCGAGATATTAGTCAAGATCCATCCTGACGTTATCGCGGGTAAAAAACAGGGCCACCTACTTAACGCCGCAGACCACCCGCGCTGCAGGGTCATCGGTGAAGACCTCAACCCCTGGGCGCTATTTGACCAGGTTGACCACGTTTACGTCGTGACCAGCCAGCTCGGCTTTGAAGCACTGCTGGCCGGAAAGCAGGTGCACTGCTTTGGTATTCCGTTTTATGCAGGTTGGGGGCTTACCCATGATCAACTGCCCTGCCACCGCCGTCGTGTAAAGCGCACCTTAGTTGAGGTCTTTGCCGCCGCCTATTTACGCTATTGCCGCTACGCTAACCCTTACACTCAGCAGCCTGCCACGCTGGAAGAGACCATTGCCTTGATCGCCGATCAAAGGCGCCAGCAGGAGCGCTATCGGGGAAGCTGGCGAGCATGCGGGTTCTCTACTTGGAAGCGTCGCTTTATTGGCGACTTTCTAGGCGCCTTCGCACGCGTGAACTATCAAGCGAAGCTTCCCGAGAGCGAGCAGCCCGATGAACGGCTGCTGGTATGGTCAAGCCGTATTGATGCAGACTTTAAATGCCAGCACGCCCAACACATGGAGAAGCTATGGCGCATGGAAGATGGGTTCATTCGTTCAGTGGGGCTGGGAGTCGATCTTACTCAGCCGTTGTCGCTGGTGATTGATTCACAGGGTATCTACTACGACCCCAGCCAACCCAGTGATTTAGAGACGCTGCTCAATAGCGCCCCCTTTAGCGACGACCTGCTGCAACGTGCGCTGCAGTTACGTAAGCGATTAGTGGCGCTCAAACTCTCCAAGTACAACGTACGTGGAAAGTCGGGGATCGAACTGCCCAAAGGGCGTTACACCATACTGGTGCCTGGCCAAGTAGAGAGCGACGCCTCGATTGCCACCGGCTCGCCGCACATTAACACCAATAGCGGGCTGTTAAGGGCAGTGCGGGAAGCACATCCAGATGCCTTTATTGTCTATAAAGCCCATCCCGATGTATTGAGCGGTGCGCGTGTCGGAGCACTCGATACCGATGCCAAACGCCTGTATGATCTAGACGCCAGCGATATCGACATCGCAACCCTTTTAGAGCGCGTCGATGCAGTGCATACGATGAGCTCTTTAACCGGCTTTGAAGCACTTTTGCGCAAACGAGAAGTCAGCACCTACGGCCTACCGTTTTATGCTGGCTGGGGCTTAACTCAGGATGCGCTTAGCTGCCCACGCCGTACGCGTTCACTCTCGCTGGATGCCTTGGTCGCCGGCACCCTGATTCTCTATCCCGGCTATGTAGACCCAACGACTCGCCAGCTATGCAATGCTGAAACCGTCGTCAGCCTGTTGGAACAGGCAAGAGCACACAAAAACACCCTTACATGGAAACAGCATCTCTACCGCTGTTATCGTAATTTGTTGATCGGAAGGCATTGAGTTGAAGCATCAGAAGCGTGCATTCTTATTTTTGCAGGGCGTTTGCTCACCTTTTTACCAGCGCTTAGCCAAGCGCCTGGTGAACGATGGGCACCGTGTCGTTAAGGTCAACTTCAATGCGGGCGATATCGCCTACTGGCAGCGCACCCACGGCCAAAGCCATCTGTTTCGTGGCTCTACCGCTGAACTACCTGGCTATATCAAGTCACTCTGGCAGCGGTACTCGATCACCGACCAAGTAGTATTTGGTGATCGTCGCCCGATTCATCGCCCAGCAGTGGATAACGCCGCCGCGGCCGGTATACGCACCCACGTATTTGAAGAGGGCTACTTTCGCCCGTTCTGGATCACACTGGAGCGCGAAGGCGTTAACGGCCACTCGCTACTGCCCCGTGACCCAAGTTGGTTTTATGAAACCGGCAAAGCACTGCCCGAACTACCCGCCCCTGTGCGTTTTCGCTCCTCGTTTAAAATTCGCGCCATGCACGATGTGGGTTACCACTTGGCCGGGCTAGCCAATCCGCTGGTTGCGCCGCACTACCGCAATCACGCGCCGATCACCGCGCCGGTCGAGTACGCGGGCTACCTGAAGCGCTTTGCTCAGTTAAAAGCCGCTTGGAAAAAACGCGATGCCGAACGCATCAAAGCGTTGATCGAAAGTGGCCGCCCCTATTTTATGCTGCCGCTGCAGCTAAATAGCGATGCGCAAATTCGCGATCACTCCCCCTACGCCAATATGCAGGAAGTGATGGACGATGTGATGGCCTCGTTCGCCAAGCACGCGCCCAGCGATTCTCTGCTATGTATTAAAAACCATCCTTTGGATATGGGCTTGGTCAATTACCCCAAGATCATCAAGCAGCTTGCCGAACGCCATGGTCTGCAAGGGCGCATCGTCTATCTAGAGTCTGGGGATCTCAACGCCCTGCTCAAACACGCCAAGGGCAATGTCACCGTTAACAGCACCGTGGGCATCGTTTCACTGGAGAAGAACTGCCCCACCTACGCGCTTAGCGACCCGATCTATAATCTGGATGGGCTAACCTATCAAGGTGACTTAGCGGATTTTTGGCAGCAGCCGCAGCCGCCTAACAGCGAGCTATTTGGTTATTTTCAAAAGACCGTGATGCATGCCGTTCAAGTTAACGGTGGCTACTACTGCCAGCCCGGTATCGATTTAGCCGTGGATAACGCCGCCCGCATACTAGAAGCCTGCCCATCGCCGTTGGAGAAGCTTCTGTGAACGTTGTTGTGAAAGAAGCTGCAAAAGAGGCTGTGAGCCCATCTCTACACTCACGCTGCGTGCTGATCACTGGCGCCACCGGCGCGATTGGGGGCGCCTTGGCAAACGCCTATGCCGATCCCAGCACCCACCTGGTATTGCACGGACGCCAGCAGGAGAAGCTAGAGGCGCTTGCCACCACTTGCCGCCAAAAAGGTGCCCAGGTCACTCTCTCAACCATCAATCTAACCGATGACCACGCCCTGAAAAGCTGGCTAGCCGAAGTCTGCGCCCAACAGGTACCGGACATTTTGATTGCCAATGCGGGCAAAAACACCCACCCCCAAGGGCCTGATATCTTAGAGCCCTGGGCAGACGTGCAGGCGCTGTTGGATATCAACCTGAAAACCCCCATCGCCATGGTGCAACACCTAGTGCCAGCCATGCAGACCCGCGGCAGCGGTCAATTGGTGCTGATCAGCTCGCTTGCCGCATGGCACGGTTTACCGACCACCCCCAGCTATAGCGCCAGCAAAGCAGGCATCAAAGCCTATGGCGAAGGGCTGCGCGGGCTACTCGCGCCTCACGGTATCGGCGTCACTGTGGTCATGCCCGGCTATGTTACCTCACCGATGTGCGAGGCCATGCCCGGCCCCAAACCCTGGGAGTGGCCGCCCGAGCGCGCGGCCAAGATAATTAAACGCGGTATCGCCGCAAACCGTGCGCGCATCAGCTTCCCCTTCCCACTTAATTTTGGCACCTGGTGGCTGGCGGTACTGCCCGCAGGGGTTTCGCAATGGTTGATCAAGCGACTGGGTTTCAACCACTCAGGAGAGACACCCCATGATTAGCGCGCTGATATGGCCGCTACTCGTGGGGCTTTTGATCAGCGGCCTGTTTGAAGCCCTGCTTAGCCCTCGGCCGCGCCCATTCTGGCAGCGTGGAGCAGCGGCCAATAGTGTCCACCTTGGCTCATGGCTTCTAATTTTCGGGCTGTTGGTGTTGTTACTCCAGCGCCCCTGGTTTGCGGTGATGGTTTTTCTCTCGCTGCAACTGGTGGTGGTGCAGTCGAGCAACGCCAAATCGCATACGCTCAACGAGCCGTTTATCTGCCATGACTTTGAATACTTTTGGGACGCTATCCTGCACCCGCGCCTCTACGTGCCCTTTTTCGGCGTAGGTTTGGCGATTGCCGCCAGCAGCGCCGCCGCGGTGGCGATTGGAGGGTTCTTTTACTGGGAAGGGTCGCTGGTCACTAGCGAGGGCACCAGCCGCTTTCTAACCAATGCGCTGGGGTTAATAGCCTTGGGCACACTGCTGCTTGCTGTTAGTGTCCGCAGGCTGCCCGCCATCACCTTACAGCCCATAGACGACATGTACCGTTTAGGACTTTTCGCTAGCCTATGGGCCTACGGCGTAGCGCTAATGCGCGCTCCCGTTCCGACGCCAAAGCAATCGCCCTTTCACGCCTTAACGCCGGTGGCGAGCGCGCATCAGGGCAAGCAGCCACTGCCCAACGTGGTGCTGGTGCAGAGTGAATCGTTTTTCGACCCGCGCCCCTGGTGTAAAGAGGTTGATGCCAATCTGCTTCGCCATTTCGACACCACTCGTGCAAACGCCACCCTGCATGGCGCATTAAACGTGCCCGCCTGGGGTGCCAATACAGTGCGCACCGAGTGCGCGGTATTAACGGGCATTGCACCCGGCCTCTGGGGCGTTCGCCAGTTCAACCCTTACCGCACGCTTGCCCGCCATCCAATGCCCAGTTTAGCGAGCGCGCTAAAAGCAGCAGGCTATCGCACGGTTTGTGTACATCCGTACCTGGCGAGCTTCTATTTTCGTCACAAGGTGATACCCCAATTAGGCTTTGACCACTTTATAGATATCAATGCCTTCCAGAGCAGCGACAAAAACGGTCAATACGTTAGTGACCAGGCAGTGGCACGAAAAATTGGACGGCTGCTTGAAGATGACGATAATAGACCGCTATTTGTATTTGTTATCACCATGGAAAATCACGGCCCGTTACATTTAGAAGCACCGAACCAAGCAACGTTAGCCGATACGCTGCCCGGCGCTCCTTGGCCGTTACCCGATCATCTGCGTGACTTAGCGGTCTATTTGCAGCATTTAAGTGAATCCGACAAGATGTTGGTAAGCGTTAAAAATTCGCTGAATACTGCAAAGCGACCGGGCCTGCTAGGCTGGTATGGGGATCATGTTCCCATTCTGCCTGAGGCGTATGCACACTTCACGCCGCCTGATGGCCACACTCCCTACATGGTATGGTCAACAGAGAGTTGGGTGACAGCAGGGGTAGGGGTAGGGGCAGCAAACGCTTACGAGCCATTTGAGCTAGCCGCAAACGAACTTGGTGTCCAGTTATTCAAACAGGTGTTTGGACACGATATAAGTAGCGATGTGATCAAGGTAGAACCAGAACCTCAGGAGCAAGAATGACTAAACGCGTTGCCATCATCGGCGCCGCCCATCGTTTCCCCGGCACCACCCCTGAAACGTTCTGGCAGGATCTGCAAGCCGAAAAAGATTTAGTGACTGAAGTGGCCGCTGACCGCTGGAGCCACGACGTTTTTATGCACCCGGATAAGCGCCACCCGGGTACCAGCGTGACCTTTGCCGCCGGTAGCCTGGGCGATATCAGCGGGTTTGACGCTGAGTTTTTTGGTATTTCGCCTCGTGAAGCGGCCAATATGGATCCTCAGCAGCGCATGCTTCTAGAGCTCGCCTGGGAAGCCATGGAAGATGCCAGCATTCTGCCCAGCTCCCTGCGCGGCAGCCAGTGCGGGGTATTTTTGGGCGTGGCCAGCCTCGACTACTCTTATCGCATCGCGGACGATATGGCAGCGATTGATGCCTCCACCGCTACTGGCAACACCTCCAGCATCGCCTCGAATCGATTGTCTTACGTGTTTGACCTGCACGGCCCCAGCATGTCGCTGGATACTGCCTGCTCGTCCTCCATGGTGGCCTTTCACCAGGCCTGCCAATCGATTCGCAGTGGCGAAACCAGTATGGCGCTGGCGGGCGGCATCAGCCTGCACCTGCACCCCTATGGCTTTATCATCTTCTCTAAAGCCAGCATGCTTTCACCCACTGGCCGCTGTCAGGTATTCGATGAAGCGGGTAACGGCTATGTGCGCTCGGAAGGCGGTGGCATTTTCCTGCTTAAGGATTACGACCAAGCGGTAGCCGACGGCGACAATATTATTGCCGTAGTAGCAGGCTCCGCGGTGAACACAGACGGTCACAAATCTGGCCTAACGGTGCCTAACCCAAGCGCCCAAATTGATCTAATGAAGCGCGCCTATGAACAGGCGGGCATCTCGCCGGATGAAATCGACTACCTGGAAGCCCACGGCACCGGCACCGCCGTTGGCGACCCGATTGAAACCCGTGCGATTGGTGAAGCACTCGGCCAGCAGCGCAAAACGCCGCTGCTGATTGGCTCGGTAAAGAGCAACCTGGGCCACCTGGAAACCGCTTCCGGCGTAGCGGGTCTGGCCAAGGCGCTCTACAGCATTCAGCACCGCGAAGTCCCGGCCACGATTGGCATCCGCAAACTCAATCCGCGCATTAAGTTTGATGAGTGGAACATCTCAGTGGTCACCAAAGGCCAGCCGCTGAAAAAACAAGGCCGTCTGGTTATCGGCGTGAACTCCTTTGGGTTTGGCGGGGCCAACGCCCACGTTATTTTGGAAAGCCCGCCTGAACGGGTCAAACCTGAAACGCAGGCGCCAGACTCACCGCTACCGATTCACCTTAGCGCCCGCAGTGAAGCCGCGCTCAGCCAAAGCGCCGAAACGCTCGCCAACTACCTGCGCGAGAACGACTTACGCGAAAGTAGCGACATCAGCCTGTATGACATCGCTTATACGCTGTTCCACCACCGTGACCGGCATAGCCATGGCGCACTGCTGTTTGCACAAACGGCTGAAGAAGCCGCCACGCAACTCAGCGAGTTTGCCGCGGGTGAAACCAACAGCGTTACCACACTCGAGCGCTTGCCCGACGCAGTAGGCCCAGTGTTTGTTTATGATGGCAACGGCTGCCAGTGGGAAACCATGGGGCACGATCTGCTCAGCGATTCGCCGGTTTTCGCCGCGGCGATTGATCGAGTCGACGCACTCTTTCAGCAGCACGGGGATTTCTCGTTACGCGCCGAACTGGAAGGCCGCAATGGGGAGAACCGTTTCCCGCTAACTGAAATCGCCCAGCCAGCGCTGTTTGCACTGCAGGTGGCATTAACTGAGTGGCTGCACGACCAAGGCATTACGCCCACGGCAGTATTCGGTCACAGCGTAGGTGAAGTGGCCGCCGCCTGGGCCTGCGGTGCGTTGAGTCTGGAAGATGCGGTCAAAGTGATTTACTACCGCAGCGACTACCAGGGTAAAACCCGTGGCCTTGGCGAAATGACCGCGGTGGCCATGAGCGCTGACGACATCGCCGCGTGGCTAGAAAAGCCCGAGTTCAATCAGGTATGCCTGGCAGGTATTAACAGCCCGAAAGGCATTACGCTGGCGGGAGATAGCCAACAGCTAAGCGCTTTGGAAGCCGCCCTAGGCGAGCAGGATGTTTTTGCCAAACGCCTGCCCCTGGACTACGCCTTCCACAGCCCCGCGATGGACAGCATCCAAGCTGGGGTCATTGACGCGCTGGCCGATATTACCCCGAGTGCCACGCAGATTCCCTACTACTCCACCGTTACCGGTAAGCTGAGTGACGGGCTTGAGCTGGATGCCACCTACTGGTGGAAAAACATTCGTGAGCCGGTGCTGTTTGAAGCCGTCGCTATCGCGCTGATCGAACAAGGCAATAACGTCTTTGTAGAGATTGGCGCCCACCCCATTCTACGCCGCTACCTCAATGAGTCACTGCGCCAACTGGAGCGACCAGGGTTGGTATTCGGCACCATTGAGCGCCACAAGCCCGGCCTTGAAGGTTTGCAACGTAGCCTAAGCCAACTACTGCTGAGTGGTCTTAACCTGACTAGCCGCCACTTCCCGGTGGTCGGTCAGCGTGTGCCGCTACCGCGCTATGCCTGGCAGCGCAGCCACCATTGGGTACACGGCACCAATGACGGCCAAGGCCTGCTGTCACGCTATTATCAGCACCCACTGCTGGGCTACCCGTTAGCGCAGCACGAACACACCTGGGAGAGCCAGCTCGACACCCAACGCCAGCCCTGGTTGGCCGACCATGTGGTGGGCGAAGGCGCGGTGTTCCCCGGTGCCGGTTTTGTGGAACTGACGCTGGCGGCGGCGCTGCAGCTAAAAGACAGCCCGTTGCTGGATATCGAAGAGTTGGAAATCCGTGCCCCGCTGCTGCTGGACGGCCCCTATGGCCGCACCATGCGGCTTAGCTACCTACCGGAAGATGGCCGCCTGGAGATCCACTCTCGCGAACCTGCCACCGGGGTAGAGTGGCAGTTGAATGCCGTGGCCCGCACCATGCGTGAAAGCCGTGGTTTCCTACTCAACCGCACAGCGCCGGTGATACCTACTCGTGCCCCGGACTACACGCTGGAAGATCACCTGCAGATGGCTGAGCGTATTGGCCTTCACTATGGCCCCGCCTTTCAGGCCATCTCCAGGGGCTGGATTGAAGGCGATGCGGTGATTGGTGAAATAGCTCTGTCGGATGAAGTCCAGGCGCAGCTCAGCACATTGCACGTGCACCCCGGCATTCTGGATAGCGCCTTCCAGATGTTTATCCCACTGCTCGCGCAACATAGTGAGTTTGCCACCCAGCTCGCCTTTGTGCCGGTTCGCGTGGAACGTATTCAAGTGAATACCCAGGCAGGCGTGCCGGTTCTCGCCCGCGCCGTGATGGGTAAGCGCGCACCGCACTCCTTTACCGCCGATTTCGAGCTGTATGACGCCGCCGGTAACGCCGTTGCAGTACTGAGCAAAACCCGCTTCAAAGCGATTCGGCTCAACCGCGCCCATCATCAGCACTTCAGCTATTTGGATGTGGAACTGACGCCAGCGCCGCTACACGCAGAACCGCTGGCACTACCTGCCGATGCGCTTGCTCGTCTTGCAGATATCGCCAGCGTTTACGGCGAAAGCACCGGCCAGCGTTACGGCAACGAAGTCGCCCCGCTGCTCGATAGCCTTAGCGAAGCCTTTGCTCAGCAGGGTCTCGGCGTCGATAGCGAAGAAGCACAGCACTCGCCGGACGTTATCTGGCAACTGCTGGTGCAAGACTACCCTGACTACTTTGCGCCCATTCACCTGGTGGGCCGGTTAGGGCTTCACCAACAGGCGCTGCGTAGCGGCACAAGTGACCTGGAAACCCTGGGCATTAGCCACGACCACTTGGCGCGATTAAACCGTGTGTTAGTGGGCGAAAGCGGCTGGCAAGCGTTGGCAGGCGAGTTAGCCGAGTTAATAGATGCGCTGATCGCAGAGCTCCCCGCCGGGCAGCGTTTGCAACTGCTCGAAGCAGGCCCCAGCGCGCCAGCGTTGGGCGAACGCCTACTGGAACGCAGCGCTCAAGCGCTGTATCACGACCTTACCCATTACCGCGTGATCACCACCCTCGACAGCACGCGCCATCAGGCAGAACAGCTGCAAGAGCGTTTCCCGCTGATGGATATGCAGCACCTTGGCCAAAACGAGGTTGCTGCGCTAACCGCCCCCATCGGTGTTGAAAAGGCTCAATTGGCGTTTGTAAGCGTGGATATCACCCACCCGGCCGCCACGCGTCAGTTAATCGAAGCATTACCTGAGCAACTCGCCCCTGGCGCCCAGGTCATGCTGATTGGTATCGCCCCAAGTCGCTGGCTGGATGATCTGCTGGCCACGCCCGGCATCGATCAAACCGCCTTGGAGCAAGATACGCTCATTAGCTGGCTAAACGACCAAGGCTTTGTGGTCTCCGCGCCCATGGCGCTGGAAGAGAGCGACAGTGGCGCTTACCTGCTCCATGCGCACTACCCTTTAGAAACGGCTGCGAGCACATCAAACACGGCGCAACGGCGTCACTTGGTGGTCGCCGACCACAACAGTGAAGCGCTGGCGGCCAATCTGGTCGAGGCACTGCAATCGCAAGGCGCTTCCGCGCTGCTCAGCGTTAGTCAGAGCGCGCCTGCTGAGCTGCTGGCTCATGCACTGTCTCAACCTACACTGGCTCAACCCGCACCTGATAACCAGGGCGAGCTAACCCTCAATGTGATTGACCTGCGTGGCCTGGGCGCGAACAGCACTGAAGCGCAAACCGCCCGCTGTAATCACGCTCTGCAGTGGACGCTGGCCTTAGAGCAGCACTCGCTTGCTGCCTCTTTGTGGTTGGTGACCAACGGGGTAAGCGCTCTATGGCAGACAACGTCACCCGCCAGCGCGACAGACGCCCCTGGCGATGCCGTGCTGTGGGGGTTTGGCCGCTCGCTAGCCAACGAAGCCGTCGGCCATAGCGTCTATCTACTGGATATACCTGCAGCGGTCAGCGAGCCTGCGTTACACGCCTGGGCCACCCTACTGACTCAACCAGATAGCGAAAACGAAGCGCTGATCGATAACCAGGGCCATCGCTTTGCGACGAGGCTGCGCACCCTGCCCGCGCCGCACCCAGCTGCGGAAGGGCAAACTAATGAACAGACCAAGCAGCCGCATCAGGCGATGTCACTGGGCTTTGCCATGCCCGGCCAGCTGCGCCAATTAACCTGGCGCCCGCGCCCGTTGCCACAAGTCAGTGCCGACGAGGTGGAAATCAGTGTTAAGGCCACCGGGCTTAACTTCCGCGATGTGATGTACACCCTGGGTTTGCTCTCCGATGAAGCGATAGAGAACGGCTTCGCCGGCCCCACCCTCGGCCTTGAGTTTTCAGGCGTGGTGAAGGCCGTGGGCAGCAACGTCACCCACGTGGCGCCTGGGCAAGCCGTGGTCGGCTTCGGCCCTGCCAGCTTTAGCGACAAGGTCATTGCCAACCAGCACGCCGTTGCAGCACTGCCGGAAGGCATTAGCTTTGCCGCCGCGGCGACGATTCCGACGACCTTTTTCACGGTCTACTACGCGCTCAAGCATCTGGCGCGAGTCGAACCTGGCGAAAAAATCCTGATTCACGGCGCCGCGGGCGGCGTGGGCATTGCAGCGCTGCAAATCGCCCAGTGGCTGGGAGCGGAAATTTACGCCACGGTGGGCTCCGAAGAGAAGCGCGACTTCCTGCGTCTGATGGGCATCAAGCAACTCTATGACTCGCGCTCGCTCACCTTCGCCGAAGAAATCCTGGAAGACACCCAGGGCGAAGGCGTGGATGTGGTGCTCAACTCCCTGGCCGGGGAAGCGATCAACCAGAACCTGCGCGCCCTGCGCCCGTTCGGCCGCTTCCTGGAGCTGGGCAAACGCGATTTCTACGAAAACACTCATATTGGCCTGCGCCCGTTCCGCAATAACCTCAGCTACTTCGGTATCGACTCCGACCAGCTAATGAAGGTGCAGCCTGCGCTGACACAACGCCTGTTTGGCGAGATGATGGCGCTATTTAACGACGGTACCTTAAGCCCGCTGCCGTTTACCTCGTTTAGCCACACCCAGGTAATCGACGCCTTCCGCTATATGCAGCAGGCGCGCCAGATCGGCAAAGTGGTAGTGACCTATGAACAACCCATAGCGCCACCCAAGAACGAGGTGTTGGGCACGGCAGCGATGCAGCTCTCCGCAGATGCCAGCTACCTGGTCACCGGCGGCCTGGGTGGCTTTGGGTTAAGAACTGCTCAGTGGCTGGTAGAGAAAGGCGCGCGGCAGTTGATCCTACTCAGCCGCAGCGGCCCCACCAGTGAAGAGGCTCAGGCAGCCATTGCGTCGTTTGAACAGCAAGGCGTTACGGTACTCGCCGCCGCCTGCGATATTACCGACCGCACTGCGCTGGCCGATGTGCTGGAGCGCGCCAAGGGTGAACTAGCACCGCTGCGAGGCATTGTGCACGCCGCCACGGTGATCGACGACGGTTTGATTCGCAATCTGGATGCCGAGCGCATTCAGAAAGTGTTAGCGCCCAAAATCGATGGCGCCCGCCACCTGGACGCACTCACCCGCGAGACGGAACTGGAGTTCTTCGTGCTCTACTCATCGGCCACCACCCTGTTCGGCAACCCCGGTCAGGCCAACTATGTGGCCGCCAACCACTGGCTGGAGGCGTTCGCCGCCAATCGCCGTGCCGCGGGTTTACCAGCCACCTGCGTACGCTGGGGCGCCATTGAAGATGTCGGCTTCCTGGCTCGTAACACCCGCACCCGTGATGCGCTGCAAGAGCGCTTGGGCGGTTCCGCGCTACGCTCGGATGACGCGCTGAAAGTGCTCGAACAGATGCTGCTGGCCCCTGGGCCAAGCCTTGGTGTACTGGAACTAGAGTGGGGCGCGCTTGCTCGCTTCCTCCCCACTGCCGAAGCGCCGCGCTTTAACGAAATTGCCCGCGCCAGCGACGACGACGGCAGCGCGGATGCAGATGACGACATCAGCGCCCTGCTCGCTGACCTCTCGCCCGAGGAGCTGCACAGCACGGTCACCGATCTACTGCGCGCCGAGCTGGCCAGCATTCTGCTGATTGATGAAGAGAAGCTCGATATTCACCGCTCGGTCTACGATATGGGCTTCGACTCCCTGATGGGCGTTGAGCTAATGACCGCTATCGAGAACCGCTTGGGCGTTCAGGTGTCAGTGATGGTGCTCAGTGAAGCATCGACACTCGACAAACTGGCGGGCGTGCTGATTCAGAAAATGCATCAGCACGACGATGTTGAAGACGCTCCGCAAGA
Source organism: Vreelandella titanicae (assembly GCF_014697095.1). Classification (NCBI taxonomy): domain Bacteria; kingdom Pseudomonadati; phylum Pseudomonadota; class Gammaproteobacteria; order Oceanospirillales; family Halomonadaceae; genus Vreelandella; species Vreelandella titanicae. Next base: position 4,408,304 of record NZ_CP059082.1, read on the forward strand.
TGCGATAGCCTCACTGGCCGCACAACACGGGGCTGAAGGGTTCACCACTGAGCCTACGTCCGCTTCCTCATCACCCGCGACTGAGACTCCATGACCGCCAAGCGCTCTGAACTGAAACAGCAATTGTTGGAACAAGCACGCCGGCGTACTACGCCGCGTGCTGCCAGCGCCACGCCCTCTTCCAATGGGCAAGGCGGAGAACAACGCACGGTGCCCGAGCGCTTCACGCGCTTTGATGCCCAGCCGGGCTATCAGCAAATCGCCATGATGCGCCAGGCCGCCGATCAGTTGGGCCTGGTCGACCCATTCTTCAAGGTCCACGAAGGCACCGCCGGGGCGACCAGCGTGATCAATGGGCAGACCTGCATCAACTTTGCCAGCTATAACTACCTCGGCTTTTCAGGCGACCCGCGCATCAATCAGGCCGCCTGCGATGCCGTGGCGCGCTACGGCACTTCGGTCTCCGCCAGCCGCGTGGTCTCCGGCGAACGGCCTATCCACCAAGAGCTGGAACAGGCCCTCGCCACTGCCTACAACGTTGAAGATGCAGTGGTGTTTGTGAGCGGTCACGCCACTAACGTCTCCACACTGGGCCACCTGCTGGGCCCTAAAGATTTAGTGCTCCACGACGAGTACATCCATAACAGCTCGTTGGTTGGCACGCAGCTTTCCGGCGCCAAGCGCATGTCGTTTAGCCATAACGACCCCGCCGCGCTGGAAGCCCTGTTGGCCCGGCATCGGCATCAGTTCGAACGCGTTCTGGTAGTGATCGAAGGGCTCTACAGCATGGATGGCGACATCCCTGAGCTGCCGCGTTTTATCGAACTGAAGCAACGCTATCAAGCCTGGCTGATGGTCGATGAAGCCCACTCCTTTGGGGTCATGGGCGACACCGGCCTGGGGCTGCGCGAGTATTTCGATATCGACCCGCGCGACGTGGATATCTGGATGGGCACCATGAGCAAAACCATGGCAGGCTGCGGCGGCTATATCGCAGGCAGCAAGCCGCTGGTGGAAACACTACGCTACCTGGCCCCCGGTTTTCTCTACAGCGTGGGCATGCCCGCCCAAGTCGCCGCCCCCTCACTAGCCGCGCTGCAGCTGATGCAGCAAGAGCCCGAACGGGTTCAGCGCCTGCATGCTATTTCGCGCTACTTTCTTGAACAGGCCACTGCCCGCGGCTTGGATACCGGCAAAAGCATCGGTGCCGCGGTCGTACCGGTGATTATTGGCAGCTCCGCGGCGGCTGCCCGGCTTTCTAACGCATTGTTAGAACAGCACATCAACGTACAGCCGATTCTGCACCCAGCGGTACCCGAAAAAAGCGCACGGCTGCGCTTCTTTCTCTCCTGTGAGCATACCCAGGCGCACATTGACCAAACGCTTGATGCACTCACCGCGCTGCTGCCATAATTTTGTAACGCTTTTCCAGACGCAAGGATGATGGCATGGATGTTTACAATGACCAGGAGGGCGCAGCAACGCCCGCCTGGTACGTTATTCAGTGCAAAGGGGGCGAATCATTTCGCGCTGCCGAACACCTCGCCAACCAAGGTTATGAGGTATTTCACCCTGTCCTGAAGAGCCAACGCAAGCGCCAGGGAAAGCTCACCACGGTGACCGAGCCGCTCTTCCCCTACTACCTGTTTATCTGTTTGGATCAGTTGGTCAGCAACTGGCGTCCGATTCGCTCTACTCGCGGGGTGCTACGCCTGCTGACCTTCGGTGACAGGCCCGTCGCCGTGCCCTCACAGCTTGTCGAGACCCTACGCGCTCAGCCGCACAGCAAGGAAGGGATTCACACCTACTTCAGCGCTGGCGAGAAAGTCACCATCACCGACGGCCCCTTCAAAGACCTGGAAGCCATCTTCACCCGCCTTAAAGGCGAAGAGCGCGCCATCGTCCTGCTCAACGTGCTCAATCGGCCACAGTATTTGGAAGTACCGCTAGACACCCTAAGCAAGCCGTAGGCTGCCCCACCGCTAATAACAATGCGCTACAATGGGCCTTTATAAGCCAATTATTTTGCATGGAGGCACGGGTGGCAACCTATCGACGCGCGCATGTTCCTGGCGGCTGCTACTTTTTTACAGTCGTCACCTACGCACGACAACCCCTGTTGGCGGATCGTCTCAATATTGAAGCCCTTGGTCGTGCCTTCCGCACAGTTCGAGAAGAGCGCCCCTTCGTAATGGATGCGTTTGTACTGCTCCCCGACCACCTCCACTGCCTCTGGAGACTGCCTGAAGGCGACGCGGACTACTCCTCACGCTGGCGGGATATCAAAAAATACGCCTCACAGGAATTCTTCTTCCCGCCCGGTACCCATAACGCCTGGCAGCGCGGCTTCTGGGAACACGTTATTCGCGACGAAAACGACTGGCAACGCCATATGGATTACATCCATTACAACCCCGTCAAACACGGCTGGTCTAGAGCGCCCCGCGACTGGGAATGGTCAAGCTTTCAACAATGCGTACAAAAAGGCTGGTACACCCCCGACTGGGGCACCCAACAAGCCCCCGACGTCGCCGAAATGGATTGGGAGTGATGGCGAAAACCCCGGCACCGCTTCGCGCTGCTTTCGCGGGTGCGCTTCGCTTACCACGCGCTACTAGATCTCGCGTGCACATGAAGGTGGGGATGCCACCGGAATAGAATGATTGTCGTAGCGCGTGGTAACGAAGAACGCGAGTTCAACGAGCGTTCGTAGGCACCCGCGACAGGCGTCGGGACGACGCCCAATAGCACCGAACCATCATCGCCTACACAGGCCAACCCCGGCACCGCTTCGCGATGCATCCGCGGGTGCGCTTCGCTTACCACGCGCTACTAAATCTCGCGTGCACATGAGAGTGGGGATTCCACCGGAATCGAGTGATTGTCGTAGCGCGTGGTAACGAGAAAGCGAGTTCAGCGAGCGTTTCGAGGCACCCGCGGGTGGCGGCGGAACGACGCCCAATGGCACCGAACCATCATCGCCTACACGGGCCAACCCCGGCACCGCTTCGCGCTGCTTTCGCGGGTGCGCTTCGCTTACCACGCGCTACTAAATCTCGCGTGCACATGAGAGTGGGGATTCCACCGGAATCGAGTGATTGTCGTAGCGCGTGGTAACGAGAAAGCGAGTTCAGCGAGCGTTTCGAGGCACCCGCGGGTGGCGGCGGAACGACGCCCAATGGCACCGAACCATCATCGCCTACACGGGCCAACCCCGGCACCGCTTCGCGCTGCTTTCGCGGGTGCGCTTCGCTTACCACGCGCTACTAGATCTCGCATGCACATGAAGGTGGGGATGCCACCGGAATCGAGTGATTGTCGTAGCGCGTGGTAACGAGAAAGCGAGCTCAGCGAGCGTTTCGAGGCACCCGCGGGTGGCGGCGGAACGACGCCCGGTGGCACCCAACCTTCCTACATGGGCCAACCCCGGCACCGCTTCGCTCTACGCTACCTTTTGAGAGTGAGTTTCCAGCATTGCAGCAATGCTCAAGTGGTAATCAATATCCGGCCATTCAATACCGGTGGCGTCACAAATAAACAGGTAATGCCGCAAGACCTTCACAGAGGCCTGCTCAAGTTCTGGATACCAGCTCATAGGCGTTGAAATGCGCCGCCCATCACTCAATTCGACATGAAGATAATGGTCGTCAAAATGGACTTCTTTACCTGATAAACCAGTCATTCCACACCTCCAAAAATTCCTGTCTATGCAAACTTACTAGCTCAAGACACTCCTTGAGCTCCTGTTTCTTTAGTGACGAATAAATTACCACACTAGTCTCAGTCTCAATTTTAGCCCAGCCTCCTGCCTTCATCACATGCACATGTGGCGGAGGATGTTCATTTGCATAGAAAAAGAATTTGAAACCTTTTTCATTAAGTAGAGTTGGCACTTCATTATCTCTTGCAGTGATGCTAGAAGCATACCAACCCCCTTGCACATCGTCACTTATAAGCCTAAGCGAATACGGCTCTCCAACACATTCACAGCCAACTACATTATTGCTTCAACATCACCATCTCACCAATCCCGGCACCGCTGCGCGCTGCTCCCGCGGGTGCGCTTCGCTTACCACGCGCTACTAAATCTCGCGTGCACATGAGGGTGGGGATTCCAAGGATGTGTGCACATGGCCGTGGCACGTCATCACGCCACAGAAGCCAAACCCGTAGCGCGTGGTAACGAAGAACGCGAGCTGAGCGAGCGTAAAGCCACCTTCTCAATCACTGCCAAACAAATCGCGGGTGTATACCTTGGATTCCACATCGCTAAGCTCAGTGACCATGCGATTAGCCAGGATGACATCACACTTGTCTTTAAACGCGGCTAAATCGCGCATAACGGTTGAGCCAAAGAATTTATCTTCCTCCAGCACCGGCTCGTAAACGACCACTTCCACACCTTTCGCTTTGATGCGCTTCATAACGCCCTGCATGGCACTGGCGCGGAAGTTATCCGAGCCCGTTTTCATGATCAGACGATAAACCCCGACCACGGTTGGATTACGGCGCAGTACGGACTCGGCAATAAAGTCTTTACGCGTGCGGTTGGCATCTACAATTGCCTGAACCATATTACTCGGCACATCAGCATAGTTGGCGAGCAGTTGCTTGGTATCCTTCGGCAGGCAATAGCCACCATACCCAAAGCTGGGGTTGTTATAGTGCTTACCAATACGCGGGTCTAGGCCAACGCCTTGAATGATCTGCTTGGCATCAAGGCCATGGGTTTCCGCATAGGTATCTAATTCATTAAAGTAAGCGACCCGCATTGCCAGATACGTATTCGCAAACAGCTTGATTGCCTCGGCCTCGGTGCTGTTCGTCAACAATACCTCTATTTCTTCGGCAATCGCCCCCTGCTTGAGGAGTTCAGCAAAGGCCTCGCCCCGCTCGGAACGCTCTCCGACAATAATGCGCGAAGGATAAAGATTATCGTAAAGCGCCTTTCCTTCCCGTAAAAATTCAGGCGAGAAAATAAGGTTTTGCGTGTTAAAGCGTTCAGCGGCACCTTTGGTGTACCCCACTGGCACGGTGGATTTTATGACCATCACCGCCTCAGGGTTAATCTGCATGACCTGCTCAATAACAGCTTCAACGCTTTTAGTATTGAAATAGTTGGTTTGAGGATCGTAATCAGTGGGAGTGGCAATAATCACGAACTGCGCGCCAGCGTAAGCCTGCTCGGCATCCAGCGTCGCAGTAAAAGTCAGGTCAGTACGATTTAAAAAAGCCGCTATTTCAGCATCCTCAATCGGAGAAAGGCGATTGTTCAACAGCGCTACTTTCTCGGGGACGATATCCACCGCGACCACTTCGTGGTGCTGCGCTAACAACATCGCATTGGAAAGCCCCACATAGCCGGTTCCTGCAACGGCAATTTTCATCCAAATAATTCCTAAAATTAATATAAAACAAAAACTTGAAGCACATGCTAAAAGCATAACGGGCACCACTAAAGGTGCCCGCCGAAGGATGAAACGGCCTCAAAGAATCTATTTCAACACACCAGCCAGCAATGCCTGGGCGTTCCCAATCAATTCATCCAAGTGCTGTGCGCCTTTGAAGCTTTCGGCATACACCTTGTAAAGCGATTCAGTGCCGCTTGGCCGAGCGGCAAACCAGCCGTTTTCGGTGGTGACTTTGATGCCGCCAATAGCAGCGCCATTGCCCGGCGCGTCTACCAATACAGCGGTGATAGCGTCGCCTGCCAGAGTTTTCTCAGTCACGCTCTCAGCACTCAGCTTTTTAAACGCCGCTTTCTCTTCGGGTGAACAGGCGGTATCGACGCGCTTGTAAAAAGGCTCACCAAAGCGCTCGGTAAGCGTGCGGTAATACTCGCTGGGCGTTTTGCCGGTGACCGCCATAATTTCCGCTGCCAACAAACACAGCACGATGCCGTCTTTATCGGTGGACCACGCCTTACCGTCGCGGGTTAGCAAGCTGGCGCCTGCACTCTCTTCCCCGCCGAAGGCAAGCCAGCCCTCGTGCAGGCCATCCACGAACCACTTGAAGCCTACCGGCACTTCGTAAAGCTCGCGCTGGTGGGAAGCCACCACTCGGTCGATCATGGAAGAGGACACCAACGTCTTGCCGATCTTCAGGCTAGCCGCCCACTCTGGGCGGTGGGTGATCAGGTAATCGATGCACACGGCCAAAAAGTGGTTCGGGTTCATCAGGCCACTGGCATCAACTATACCGTGGCGATCGGCATCGGGGTCGTTGCCAAAAGCTATATCAAAGCGGTCTTTAACCTTGAGTAGGTTAGCCATTGCTGCCGGGCTAGAGCAATCCATACGAATTTTGCCGTCGTGATCTGGCGGCATAAACGCAAACTCAGGATCAACTATAGTATTCACGACATCAAGATTCAGGTCGTAGTGCGCCGCTATCGCCTGCCATACCGGGAGCGCGGTGCCGCCCATGGGGTCAGCACCTAACGCTAAGTTTGCGCCCTGAATAGTGGCCATATCCACTACGCTGCCAAGCTTGGCAACGTAATGCGCAGTGAAATCGTACTCCTGGGCGTGGGCAATCGCCTCATCCACCGGCACGGTGGGTATATCTTCCAACTGGCGCAGCAGGTAGGCATTTGCACGCAGTTCAATCCAGCCGGTGGCATCAGTATCCGCGGGGCCACCATGGTGCGGATTATACTTAATACCGCCATCTTCCGGCGGGTTGTGCGAAGGCGTGATGATTAAGCCATCCGCAAGCGCCACATCGGGCGCCGCCAGGTCATGGGGATTATTATGGTGCAGGATCGCCTGGCTAATCAGCGGCGTCGCGGTGTAGCCGTGATCTTTCTCGACAAATACCGGCACCTTGTTGGCAGCCAACACTTGCAGCGCGCACTCCCAGGCAGGGCGAGAAAGCGCGTGGGTATCGAAACCTAAAAACAGCGGCCCCTGATAGCCCGCCTCACGCCGGTAGTCGACCACCGCCTGGGTGATGGCATAAATATGCGAAGCATTAAACGTACGCTCAATGGAGCGGCCACGATGGCCAGAGGTACCAAACGACACGCGCTCCCCAACGACGTTAGCGCTGGGTCGCTCTTCATAAAAAGCTTTAACAGTAGATTCCATGGTTCCCTCTCCCTGTTTATCTTATTGCGGCACGGCACCACTACGTTTTAGCCAAAACTGCACAGCTGCTTCTACGTTACCGATACGTTTTGCATCAACAGCGGCTTGCTTAGCCATGTTGGCAGCCGCTATGGGGTTTTCTAACAAGTGTTCTAACGCACTTCGCCATTCAACGTGCGCATCATTGACTAGCAAACCATTTTTTCCGTGCTGGACAATCTCAGTGTACGGGTAACGATTTGAATATATTCCTACCCCGCCCATGGCGGTAATATCAAAAAATTTGATGAAAGATTTGCCATGGTTAAACGGGGTATTTAACAACGGGGCTAGGCCTATATGGCAGCGGTGCTCTCGTTGATAAACCTTAAACGCCTCCCAGGCTAAGGGGCAAGGCGCGTTTAAGCGTGGCAGCGTGATTAAACTTTCTGGAGTGTGTGGCCCCAGCATAATTTCCACCTGGGTATCCATACGCTGGGACTGCATGCCTTCTATGGCCGGGGCGATGTGCATAAGGTCAGCTAAATGCGCCCGCGTGCCGTAAAAGCCGATTTTCCAGTTAGCGCTGGAAGATGGCGGTTGCGAGAAATGCTGAAGTGAAGGCAGAGGAGTAATCAGAGGTGGCGTGAGCACTTGAACATTATCGTGCTCGCTAAAAAAACAGCGCGCCAATTGCTCGCTAGAGGCCACCACTTCATCAGCCAGTGACACTAAGCGAGGTTGATGTTTAGCAATCCCACCCATTCGCTTACGGTAGGCAGCCGGTAAGGTTGGGTCATTGGACGCCGCAAAAATATCATCATCGATTAAATAGGCAATATAGCCAAAAGCATCGCGGTGACGTTCTAGCCAGCGCAGCCAACCTAACGGTAGCGAGCGACAAAGCAGCAGATTAGCCCCCGCGAAACGCCGCAGCAGAGAACGACCATGTACCCAGCTAGCCCCGAAAGATCGAGAAGCGGTAAAACGCTCGACCACCATGCCCCGGCAGCGCAGACCGGGGGCAGCAGATGCCAAGAAATAAATGTCCTCGGTCGGCCGCGCCCCATCGCTTAGAACAACCCAGGTGGTGTGGCGACTCACGGTACATCCTTGATTAAGATAATTCTTCTCCTTTCCACTAGCCCTATTCAGCACCCGCGGGTAGCGGCGGAACGACGCCCAGTGGCACGGAACCAACCCTGCCTGCACAAGCAAACCCCGGCACCGCTTCGCGGTGCATCCGCGGGTGCGCTTCGCTTACCACGCGCTACTAAATCTCGCATGCACATGAAGGTGGGGATTCCAAGGACATGTGCACATTATGTACATGGCCGTGGCACGTAATCACCCCACCGGAATCGAGTGAGTGCACCCGCGGAACGCCCCCCGGAGCTTCCAACTCAGCGTTATTGACTAACACCAGGATACATTTTGAACTGTTTATATAACTTGTAAATACGAGCCCGCAGCTGGGCAGCCTCTTCAGACCGCATGAAATGGGCGACGTCCAAACACTGAAACAGATAGGTGAACACCAAGGCGCCCAACTGCTGATCAACGCTTTTTTCAGTCAAGGCTTCTACGTCAGTCCAGGGTAGCCCACGCAACAGAAGCGCCGCATCGAAGCCTAGCGGCAAATACGCCCATCGATCCCAGTCAATAAGCGCTACCTGCTGCTGCTGAGTATCAATGAGTACGTTATTACGGTGTAGGTCACCATGCGACAACACGCGTGGCAAGCGCGCAGTAACACGGATTAAAAAGATAAAAAATGTCAGTTCAATCCCACTGACGCCTTCCCGCAATGCCTGCGCGATGACCGATGGAAGCAGTCTATGCAGCAAACTTTTAAAACGACTGTAGCGGCGTTTTAAAGCGCTGCGTCCTGCTTCGCCAGCTTGTTGAAGAGTGACAAGTTGCGCCATTACCATGGGCACCCACGCTTCCCACCCGCTTCCCACTTCTTCCAGAGTTATGCCTGGCTGAAAAGCAAACAGCTGTAGCATGTGCCTTTGTTGAGAAAACGCAGCCAATAAAGGCGGCGCGGCTATACGACTAGGCGTGATCACCTTGTCATAAAGCTGCATCACGTTTGCATGCGCCTTGGGCTCTACATCAAAACGTGCCATGACAGGAGCCTGGTTAGCAACGTTAAGTACAGCGCCAGCCATTCGTCGTTCAGCAGACTGCCCAAACAGGGGTTTAAATCTATCAACCAACAGTTGATCGGGAAGCGAAGCCACTGCTTTATACTCCGCATGCTGATGGGAGATGGCAATAGGTAACCAATCGCTTTGTTTCGGATGCTTAAAGAGCCAAGGGCTATGTCTCAGAGGCGCCCCTTTCGGGGTCACCACGCGAACGACATCGCCGTGCTTCAGCGCCAGCTCCCCATGAAAACCCACGTTGCCACTCAACGAAAGCCCTGCCTTTTTCACATCCGCTCGTGGGCGGTTACAAGACAGCCGGCAACGTGTTCGGCCATTCACCACCACAGTCACGTATGGCGATAGGCTCCAGCCACTAATCGCATCCTCACTAACCCGGTCTATAAAACCTAGTACGCCCGGTTTTTTTATTACTTTCAACATAACCTATTACTTGAATATCCAGCGAAAATTGTTGATTGATGTATCAAAGTGTCTGATAAGTACCACTACACGGGTACTTTAAGATTTATATGGATATTCAAGCGTTTATCGCAACGAGAAATCCTCATGAACCAAGGTCAGATTAGGGTTATAGGCCGGGTCACTGTCCAGTAATTCGCCCCAGGTTTTGCGCATATAGGCATATTCGCTTAGCCAACGCGCACGCTTTTCAGGGGTGTCATCGGCACCGCGGGAAATGGATTCATGATGGTAAAGCTCAGCAAACGGCGTCCACAGATTACGGTAACCCGCCTCACGAACCTTAATGCATAAATCCACATCGTTGTAAGCGACAGCCAGATCTTCCTCGTTCAAACCATTAACAGCATCGAAGACCTCTTTACGCAGTAGCAGACAGGCTGCCGTCACGGCAGAAAGGTTCTGAGCCACTTTCAAGCGCCCCATATAACCATCTTCGTCACGCTGAAAGAAGCGATGGGCATGTCCCGCTAAGCCACCTAACCCAAGAATCACACCACCATGCTGGATGGTGTCATTGGGGTAGTAGAGCTTCGCGCCTACACAACCAATATCAGGGCGTGAAACCTGCTCTACCATCTCCGTCAGCCACTGCCCATCAATCGGCTCCACATCATTATTGATTAAACCAATAACACTTCCCCGAGCATGGTCAGCACCATAGTTATTGATGGATGAATAATTAAACGGAGCGTTCCAGGACAACACCTTTACTCGGGTGTCACGGGCTGCCACTTCGTCCAAATACGCCAGGGTCTCTTTGCAGCTGCTTTGGTTATCCAGAATAAGCAGTTCAAAGTGGCTATAGTCGGTACGGTCCAAAATAGCATCAACACAAGGGCGCAATATATCGACGCCATCGCGGGTAGGCACCAGCAAGCTCACCAAGGGTTCTGGCGTAGGCATTGGCCAACGAATGCGCTGCGTGCCGGGTAATAACCCTGGCGCTACTTGTGCAACCTGCCCACAGGCCTCTAAATGCTGCTCAACAGCCCCAACATAACTGGAAGGCGCTGTGGCAGCCCCCGGTGCACCGTGATAGGCAATATGGGGTACGTGGGCAAGCTGTTGCGACGAAAAATGATCGCGCCGTGTTACGTCCAACGTTTGTACGTAATCCAGCCAATCAGGGTTATTGGCATTGTCACCACACATATCGGCTGAAAGGCGTGGAAAAAAGCGGTGCTGGTAACACACGGCCCGACCCATATACGGCATCGAAAGCAGCAAATCAGCATTCCACTCAGGCTTAAACTGCGGCGAGTGCCGAACTCCCTCCTCGTCAAGGCTATCCTCATCGGCTATCAGCATCTGCGCTTGAGGATTATCTGCAGCAATACTGGCCATATGAAACAGTGCATTCGCCGCTAAACGATCACCTGGGCGTAAAAACCATATCCAGGAGTGTTTGCAATAGGAAAGGGCCTCTATCCGCAAGGCCGCAACACTGGTGGCATGACTTTCTACAACGCGAAGAACGGGCATCTCACGCTGCCATTCTTCTAACCATGCCTGCCAGCCATGAAATGCCGGTGACGGTAACAAAAGTACGGCCTGCCGTGGCGACAAGGACTGCTCCGCCACACTGGCCAGGCTGCCTTTTAAGCTGTTTTGTAAAGCCTGTAATGCATCAGGCGTCGCCTCGCCAATAGGACACACCAGCAAAATACTACAATCAAAAGAGTGAACATGGTGGCGCATGGCCACCTCATGGTCGCTAGGCGCACGCCTTCGTTCTACCTGACGAATCCACTGCTGGTAGTGGCGACGAGTGGAAAAACTAATAAATGTACTTTCGTAGTCCTCTAGGGCAATGGTTTGCCATTTGCGGCTCTGTTTACGCGCCTGCTGCTTCAAACTGAGCTCAATTTCTTTCAAAGAAAGATCACGGTAGTGTTCATGCATGTTGGATAACCGCTGCAGCAAACGGTTATAGGCAAACATTGGCGTTAGCCATACGAAGCGAAAATGTTCCAGGGAAAACGTGCCCGTGGCGTTCATGGGCGCAAACGTCACACGTTTCACACCCCATGGCACGTATACAAGCCGCTTCGTGATCTTACCCACACGCAGAGGTAGCTCTACCGTTAACGAGCGCCGTGCAGACTCAAACGTGAGGCTAGACACCACACTGGTCACGTCTCGCTCACAGGCAATTTCGACCATGTTCCAGCCGGGCAAAGGTAACTGCCCTTCTAACGCAAAAAGCGGCTCCGCGCCCAGGGATTGCCATTCACCAGGGCGTGAAGCCGCCTTTAATTGCTGTAAAGGAACAAATTGCTGAGGGCTGCGGTGGTGAGGGTACCAAGGCTTATCGCGTGACGTGTGGTTAGCATTCATTCAAAAGCGTCTTATCCGGCGGATATGGAGCGAGCATGTTACCAGCCCTTAGGCTGCGTCACACCAGCCTGTTGTAAAACCCTGCTAGGCTCTGTCTGAAAAGTCGGCGAGCGAAGGCCAGACAAGGCAAAAATCGGCGAAAAGACGGAGTTTACATGGTGTAAATGAGTACTTTGAGCCGATTTTTAACGCCGTATGGTCGAGCGCAGCCAGTTTTCAGACAGAGCCTAGACTAGCCAGGGTGTTAAATTAAGTTTATGAATCAAGGCATCATCACGTGCGACGGAGATCTTTCGCTTAGCCACTGAAGCCCACTCATCTTCAGATAGCCTGGCGCGTTTTTCATCGATTAACTTCAAAAGTGACTGATCCACCTCAGGTACTTGCACCATAAACCGTGCATTGGTTTGCATCACCAAATAAGCCGGATTAACCGCTTTCACCAGCTCAGGGTCGAGGCTTCCCGCGCTGTGTACAAACACCACTTGTTGAAACAGACGGCATAAGTAGTTAAGCATTGAATAGCTGGAAGACGAGCCAAAGAGTAAACACACACTAGGCATCAGTGCCTGGTCATTCACTAACACCGACAAACGCCCAAAGTTGGGCAAGCCATTATCATAATAGCGGCACTTCATATAGCTAAACGAGCGCAGCACCTCTATGTTGCAATGGCGTTCCGGCGTAAATTTATTGCCCAAGTCGCCGACAATTGTACGTTGCACGTACTCATCTTCGGCAAAAAGCGCGTTAACCGCATTGGGATCAAGGTCAAGCGCCGTTGCCAGCGCTTTTGCAGCCACCATCGCACCTTGCTGGGACCAGTGGCTATCCGTGCGAATAAAGGCCTCATCACCCAACTGGGTCAAAAGCGCCTGGGGGTACACAATGCTGTGTGCTTCCGGCAACGCCATTAACTGTTGTATGGGGCCATTGCTACCTTCAGTAAACGGATGATAGCTAGGCCCCATGACACTCTCTTTAGACGGTGCCACCAACACCGCATGAGCGGCCTCGGCACTGTCAGCCAGTTGCTCAACGGCTTGAAAGTACTGTTGCCACTGCTCTACCCCTCCTTCCGTTAGACGAAGCCGCCCCCGGTACTGATCAACACTCCCATTGGTATCATTATCCAAAAACAACCACCCCTGCTTACCCTCAAGCACTTTAAGGGAAGGAGGCAGTGCATCATCTAAATGAACATCAGACGGTATATCTACCTGGGAAAGGGGAAACTGCATATCTCCTAAGCGCAGAAACAGTGAGAACTGCTCCAAACGGTGAGGAACCGTAAAACGAAAGCCACACTGCACTTGAGGGTGTGACTCATCAGCGGTTCCAAAAAGCGCTTCAATGACATCAGGACGGCGCACCGACAGAGGGTGGCAAAGCTCAAAGGTTTTGCTCCAGCGAGCAATTATTTCAGCCTTGCCTACCCACTCGGCTAACGCTTCAGGCAGCACTACCCACCCCTGCACGACCCACCCCCCTGGGAGCAACCACGGGGGGCGTTGCGCATCAGGGAAATCAAGGTGCCAGCGGAGCCCTGAGGTATAGCGGTTTAAAGTGTCCCGCCCAACAAACCGTTTAACAAAGCGAGCGAAACGTATGGCTGGCATCTCCCACGGGGTTTTAAGGGCTCTGTTTTGAAGAGCTCTGTTTTGAAGAGCTCTGCTTTGAAGGACTATGCTTTCAATCATTCTCAGTGAAACCGTCCATAGCTGACTGTAAGAACGCTTGATCAGGCCCATAACGATGGGCCAAGTGGACACTCAGACAACCCCGTTACGGGAAAGTGCAGAAGTGTCATAAGCGACGCTCTTCCAGTCAGAGATCCCACACCGCTTTACGAAAGCCAAGGGTATGTCGCGTTGGTTCATCCCACTGATTTTTCCTGAACATTAGATCGAATTGACTATTGGAACGACCAGACAGCACCCGAGTAGACTTCTGCAGTTTATGCACGACACAAGCATCGCTGACATGGTAAATCCGCAGCCCTAACAGGTGTCTTACCACATCGCAGTAAATACGATCAGAACGGTAATGGCGGCCAAACTGCGCATCCAGAGGCCCAGCGCTACGATATGTTTCGCGGGGAATATAGACACAGAAGAACGGTGCAAAGCTGATCTCCAGCACTCTTCCGTCATGCAATAACGGCGGAGTCACAATATTACCGTGATGAGCCGAAAGATTGACATCACAGGGTTGATCGGCGTCGGCATAAGGCACGTGGGTGGTTAAAGTGGGCGTACCACCAGGTAAAATTTGCTGGGGAACGACCAGGCCGCACTCTGGCAATTGAGTCGCTGCCAGTTGCATAGCTTCCAACGCGCCTGGCTCAACCTGCGCATCATTATTAAGCAGCATCAAATCGTGGTCTGTTTTAGCCGCTGCCAATCCCAGGTTAACTGCGTGAGTAAAGCCATAGTTGCAGGAATTAAAAATTGCTTTCAGGCGCCCGGCAGCCTGAGCCTCTTCAAGGAACTTCTTCACCGGAGACGAAGAGTCATTATCGACAACGATCACCTCCAGCTTATCGCCCAGCGCCAACGCTTCCAGGCTAGTGAGGCAATCACGCAGATCCTCCAACGACTCATAGCTGGGGATAACCACCGACACCCCTCGCTGCAGTGCAGTAGAGGCAGTTGATTTAGCGGCAGACCACTGATGCCCAGTTGCCTCACGTACCTGGTCTAAATAGCCCACGTACTCCGTGTTAGCCGTCAACGTGTTAGCGGCACGGCCATAATAATAGTGGGTTAATACGACTGGCACTGAACAAAGCCGTACCCGCTGGCTATAGCGGCGGATCAAATCCCAGTCCACAAACCTCGGCAGCGTCTCGTCAAAGCCCCCACACTGTTGATAGGCCTCGCGAGTGTGACAAAACGCATTGAGGTCTACATAGTTCCTATTGAACAACAATGCGCGATTCAAAGGACCAAACAGCACGCCTGAAGGCTCTGTGGCATTGCCGGTGTAGCGATATAAGCCTGAATAAAACGCCTGAGCTGTGGGTTCGCGGCTAAAAGCCCCCACCATGGCAGCCAAATAGCGTGGATCCCAAACGTTATCAGAGTCCAGGTAAGCGATATAAGCCCCCTGCGCTACCTCCAGCCCTTGGTTGCGCGCATGGGAGACACCTCGGTTTTTTTTCAGAGCAATCAGTTGAATACGTTCGTTTTTGGCGGCCTGCCGCTCACACCACTCACGGGTGCCATCGGTACTGCCGTCATCTACCAACAGCAATTCCCAGTTGGCATACACCTGGCTACTCACCGACTCGACCGCTGCCTCAATGGTATCCAAACGGTTAAAGCAAGGCATAATGACGGTAACTAGCGGCGCCTTTGCGAGTGCTTGCGCATCACGAGTCAGCCCATCCGCCACGTTCTCCATGGCGGCCAAGCATCGCTTATCAGCCTCGCGAAACGGGCGCGACAGATAAGGATCAACCAAACCATGGGCAAGATAACCCGCAAAATCGCTAAAGGAACGCTGAAACTCCCAGACAGCATCGCCACTGGCCACCACATGGCCACTCAGGGTGTCGATTAACTCAAGGTGATGGTTTTGGCCGTCTACCAACTCAACCGGCGGATATGTCTCAAAGGCATGGCGCCCTTCATGAATGCCGTTATCACGCAGGTCATTGCGAAACTGGTTAGCGATCACTTCAATCTCATGGTGACCATCAATACGGATCAACGCCGAACGCGGCGCGCTGGAACCACTGTCCGCCAGCCAGCCACAAATCGCGAGATCACCGTTGAGGTTAAGATCGCCATTCAACCCCTGTTTTCTGGCCGCTTTCACACCACTAGTACCAAGCACCTGCAATTCTTGAAGGTCACTGCTATCGATCAGCAGCTCTGATGGCATGGTGCTTTCCAGCCCGGTCTCCATCTGATAAGGCGAAAGCTCGCCATTAGACCCATGGGGTAATAGCAACACCCGCTCTGACTGGGGGCGCACGACACCGCCCACCAAACGTTCCAACGCATGGGACAACTCACCATCCTGCTCGCCGGTTTCTGGCTCAAACATTAATGGCGCCACTTCGGCGGCCAAAGCAGATAGCGCTTGGGGGCGGCACCAAAACATACTGCCAGCAAAAAAGCCCCAGTCGCTTTCCAGCGATACATTGACCCGTGGTGCAAGCTTTTCCAACCAAGGGCCATTGCCAAACCGCATTGACAGTTGGCTCATAAACAGCCGCTGAGGGCCTGCTAACTGCAAGCGGGGGTCGCTGCGTAGCTTATGCAGCAACGCCTGCACGCCGCCGCCACTCGGCAATACGCTGCTCAAAAGTGTATCCCGCCACTGTTTAGCCACCGGCGTTACACCCTGCTTGGTGTGCAGCTTCAAGCACAGCGTATACTGTTGCAGATGAGGTATTAGCGAAAAAAACGGCGCAATATCCCGCCCCCGATTAGGGCAGTGCACCACTTTTGCACCAGGGTAGCGTTTCTTCAGCGCCACAATTTCCCGCGTATTCGGCGCATGGGACGTGGTAATAAACAGATCGAAGGGCTCCTTCAGCAAGGCAAGCCTGTCACCTAGCAGTGCCACCAATTCAAGATGGTAAGCATGCAAAACGACCGCCAGCTGTGGAACAGCGGGGGAATCCCCTTCCCCCACTACTGCCCGCCGCCCTTCACTGCGGCCATGACGAAGGTAATGCAGCAACGGGCTCAGCCCCGATGTGGCAACATCGGGATAGCGTCGGGAATACTCTTCAGGATCAAAACCAGGCCCCGGGCAGCGGCCCAGTGCCCAGCCATAATTTAAAAAATGCTCCAGCGGAGAAAGCTGACTATGCTGAGCATCTAGATAACGGTTTACATACCACGACGCATTAAATAATTCTGCATCCAATAACAACTTACGATTAGCATCGCTCATTACAGTTCCTTTGTACTAGGCTTTAGTACCACGCTTTAGTGCTACGTTTTAGTACTTTGCTTTAGTACTTCGCTTCTCTTTCTCACCAAACTTAAGGTAGTGCACAAGCGGGTTGATTCCGCTTTCTACCACGTCGGGGTTGTGCTGAAGGTAGTACGCCGAGTCAAACCCCGGGCTTGGGTTACGCCCTTCGAAACCGCCCATTAGCAAGTAGTGGCGGGCAGGATTCGCCGACATTTTGCTATCACGAGCAATATCAGGGTATTGCGTTAAATACCACTTAGCGTCGAACCACTGACTCGCTTCGATTAACGCAACCTGCCGCTTGATCGCTCGCTTTGTCAGCGGTGGGGCTTTAGCAACACTTTTGGGGGCGGTTAACTCCGCTTGAGTAGACGTATCAGTACTAGGTGCTGCTGCTCGCAGAGCTTCTAGCTGATCCACTAGATTGGCTAACTCATGAGATTGACGCTCTATTTCGCGACGCTGCTGGGCCTGCGTTTCGCGGTTGGCTTTAGCGTCCACTTCAAGTTTCTGGTTAGCAGATTTTGTATCATCAAGCTCTCGTTTCAACTGCCCGCGTTGCGCTTCGTTTTTCTTGAGCTGTTCGGTTAGCTCGTCAACAGTGCTAAGCGCTTCTTTTTCGCGCTCAGTGGTCGCTTTCAATTGAGCAGAAAGCGTGGCGTATCCTTTCTTTTGCTGCGCCAGCTGTTGTTCAACATCTGAACGGCTCTTTTCAGCATCGCCAATACTCTGCTCCGCTTCTTGTAGCTTACGGGTCAATTGGCCCATTTCATTAAAGCGAGCCTGAAGCGACGATTCAGCTTTTTGCAGCTTGTTAGTTAACCCAGTGTTTTCTTCATGGGCGCTACGCAAGCTCTTTTCATTGGCTTCAAGTAGGCTGGTAAGTTTTGCCAGTTCGCTAAAGCGAGTTTCCAGCGTCCGCTTATGTTCATCCACTTCTTGCTGAGCTTTGTTGAGCGCCTGTTCGCTGGCTTTCAACGCCTGGGCATACTCACGAGACTCAGCAGCGTAGCGCTCTCTTTGCTCACGGGCCTCATTCGCTTGGCGTTCGCCCTGTTCACGCTGGCGCATCAGCTCCTTTTTCAGCTCGTCGTTAAATTCTTCCAGCGAACTCACCCGCTCGGCCAAACGGCCACGTTCCTGGGCGAACCGAGATTCTTGCTGTTCAAGGCACGCTTTCAGCTTATCGCGCTCTTCACCCACCTGCTGTAAATGCTCTTCCTGCTCATTTACCCGCTGTTCGGCAGCCGCCAGATTGCTCGCCTGTTCGTTAACTCGGGTTTCCAGGGCCTGTGAAAGCGCCTGCTGGTGGCGCACAGTCACTTTATCCTGGCAACTGCGCCCTAGGCGGGCGAAAACATCCTGCACCACCTGCGTAGAGGCCGCCGACTCCAGCGCGCCTAAAAGGTTTTTAAGCAGCGGGGACAGATTATTACCTACCGCAATAATCCCCAGCCCACCGGCATGGTGAAACACAAAGTGCGGGTAGCGAGCTTTAAGGGTTTCAAAAGCACGGAACACAAGGCAACCTGGCTCGCGGCGGGCAACCCCTGGCACTACCACGACACCCTGAGTTGAAAGCTTGGATAACCAGCGATCCAGCAGATAATCCACGCTGTTGTCATCGGCTTCTACATGTAGCAGTAACAGGTCGATTGAGCCCTCATCAAACTGGTCAATCGCCCGGATGGGAGTCGCCTCTAGCCACTGACTGATTGTAGAGAAGTGGTCAGCGGCATAGGCCCGAATAGCCTCGGCATCCTGCTTGCTTGCTGCATCTTCCTCATGCACTCCCACCATAAAGCAACGTGTGCCCAGGCGAAGCCGGGAGGCCGACTGGCAAACCGCAAAGTGCGCGACGCTCTCGACCCCCAAGCCCACAGCCTGCTGTGGCCGCAACGCCTCTACCAACCAAAACAGAAACGGTAGATGTTCCAGCCAGGGAGATGCCTCACGGTAATCAGGCTGCCAAAACATGGATCCCTGGGCTAACGTATTGATAGAAGGCTTGATAGCAAGGTCTTGTGTAGCGTTGGCCGCTACCGAATGCTGTTGCTGGCTCACAATGAATTCCTAACACGTAATAAATGGGCAATAGGATACCAGCTCAACCGGGCAAGTTGGCAGCCGGTGCTGGAAAGGGACGAACATCGGGGTTGGCCGGCAGGTACAAATCACTTGGCTGTTTGGCACTCTCATGCCATTGAGCCGCCGCATAGCGGTAATCACTGCGCACCCCGTTAAACTGGGTAACTAAGTGCGTGGGGCCTGCCTGGCTAAGCGAGGTGGGCAAGCTACGGCCAAAGGCCAGCGGAACGCCTCTCTTAACGCCACCAAAGGATTTAGCGCCAAAGGCAGTCGTAAAGCGCTGAAAGTACTCAGCATCAGCATCCACTCTGACAACGTCCCAAAACCCTAATGTTTCAAAAACCTTCCGCCGAAACATAAATGATGACGTATTGCGATAAATCCACCCATCCATCGCTTCAACACGCCAACGAGTAAAGAGCATTTCAGTAGAACAGCGAACCCAATCACTAAAGCATGCCTGCCACTCTGGCTTGCTTTCCAAGCCTGCTACCTGCACTTCAAGCTTTTGAGGATGCGACCAATCATCACTATCGTGAACGGTGATAAATGCTCCCTTCGCTGCCGCCAAACCACGGTTCCGCGCCGCGTAAGCTCCCTGATTGGTGGGCTGAGTTAGCACCCGAAAGCGAGAATCCTGCTGGCTAAATGCCCTGGCCACGGCTAACGAGTCATCTGTAGACGCATCGTCGACCACGATAACCTCTATATTGGCATAAGACTGCGCAGCCAGGCTGCGCAGTGCCGTTGCCAAGTGAGCCTCTGCATTAAATAACGGCACAATGACGCTGACCAATTCACCGCTCTCGCGCGCAGAAGAACGAGCCTCTGCTGTGTTTTCGTGCGTTAAGTTATCGAGCGTTAAGGGCTGGTTAGCATCTTTAAGCACGAGCGGATAGTGATTGGCACGGCTAAACAGCGCGTTAATGTGCTGTAAACGAAACTGCTCCGTTAGCGCGTGGGCCTGTGAAGACGCTGGAGGCGTGGCTGCCCCCCCTGCTTGAGCAGCGGCCTGCACTGCCAACAAATTAGCGAGCACCAGGGAGGTATCAGGGTAGTCGGGGAATGCGGCCATTAACTGCTGGATACGCTGCCAAGATTCCACGAGCTGACCGTCGTTGATCAGGGCTTCCACCTCTAATAAACAGGGAGCCGCCGTAGCGGGCTTAACATCGTGTAGTTGATGGCGGCGTGACAATACCTCAGCGCAGCGCTGCCACTCACCTTGCCAAGCATACCAACGCCCCAGCGCCCATGCTGCATAGCTGACTTCCCAGGGGTCTTGATGAGTAAGCAGGCCATTCAGTGTTGATAATTGCGTCGAGGTATCAGCCTGTTGCCAAAGTAGATCCTCAACCTGGTGCGCAAGTAGATCAACCGGCATGCGCCCCTCTTTTTCTCCATTACGCGTGAAATGGAGCAAGGGGCTAACGCCCGCCTTAGCGATATCCTGATGTTGATTACGGTAATACTCGGCATCAAAACGCGGGCCAGCTTTTCGACCCCAGGCCTCCCCCAGCAGCAAGTAGTGCTGCGCGGGCGACATACCGGAAACAGCCACATCGGGGTATTGCATCATATACCAGTCAGCATCAAACCAAGGGCTTTGCTCGATGTCCGCGATATCTGACAAATGCCTCTCTGTCTTATGCTCAGGGGGCAAGCTAAGCGTTGAAGATGATGTCAAAAGTCATTACCTCGTGTAACAGGAGAACCTACCGTGTTCGCCTAAGAAAACGCATCAGCAATTTGCTGGGCACTGCTTTGCGCCTGATTAGCATCTACAGCCTCGACCATCACACGAATCAATGGTTCGGTACCAGATTTGCGCAGCAGCACGCGGCCCGCTTGGCCAAGCTGCCGTTCTACCAGTGCGACGGCTTGCAGTACCGCTGGGGTATCAAGAGGATCATGCCCTGCTTGGGCGGTATAACGCACATTAATTAAGGTTTGCGGGAGTTTGTGCATACCCTGTTTGGCGTCATACAGCGTTGCCTGTTGCTCTAACAAACTAGCCAGCACGCGCAGTGAGGCGATGATCGCATCGCCAGTGGATGCATGATCCAAGCTTAGCAAGTGACCAGAGCCTTCCCCACCTAACCGCCAGCCCATGGCGTTTAACTGTTCCAGCACATAGCGGTCGCCTACTTTGGCGCGCTTAAAAGGAATATTCAATCCATTAAGCGCCTGCTCAAGCCCCAAATTACTCATTTGGGTACCCACTACACCGCCGGTGTAGCCCGCGCGCTTCGCATCTTTCGCAAGCAAGTATAAAAGCTCATCGCCGTCTACCACGGCCCCCGTATGATCCACCATCATCAGGCGGTCAGCATCGCCATCCAAAGCGATACCCATATCCGCCTGATGGGCGAGCACTGCATCACACAGGCTCTGCATAGAGGTAGCGCCGCAGTTTTCGTTTATGTTGAGGCCATTGGGCTTATCGTGAATACTAATTAGCTCGGCGCCTAACTCGCGAAAAACCGCTGGGCCCACTCGGTAACCCGCGCCATTGGCACTATCCAACACAATTTTCAGGCCATTCAAACTCAAGTGCCCTGGCAGGTTAGCCTTGCAGTATTCGGTATAACGGCCAGCGGCATCATCAATACGGCGCGCTTTACCTAGTTTCTCGGAGCTAACACAGGTCATGCCGCCGTCAATGGCTACTTGTAACCAGCGCTCTATTTCCTGCTCTTGGATATCATTAAGCTTCTGACCACCCTGCCCGAAAATCTTAATACCATTATCATCAAAAGGATTATGCGACGCGCTAATCACTACCCCCGCATCCGCACGGAAGGTAGAGGTTAAATAGGCAACGCCAGGGGTCGGCAACGGCCCCACCAGGGCAACATTAACACCCGCCGCGGAAAAGCCCGCCTCTAACGCGGATTCCAACATATACCCACTGGCACGGGTATCTTTACCAATTAACACTTCTCTAACACCTTCAGCACCCAACACCTGCCCTGCGGCCCAACCCAACTTCATAGCAAAATCAGGCGTCATGGGAAACTCCCCCACGCGACCGCGTACACCGTCAGTACCGAAATATTTACGCATTATTTAGTAACCTTAAAAGTGAATCGTGAATCGTGAATCGTGAATCGTGAATCGTGAATCGTGAATCGTGAATCGTGAATCGTGAATCGTGAATCGTGAATCGTGAATCGTGAATCGTGAATCGTGAATCGTGAATCGTGAATCGTGAATCGTGAATCGTGAATCGTGAATCGTGAATCGTGAATCGTGAATACAGGATTATAGGTCTCGTATAGCGTGGCAACGAGTTTGTGATTGAAACGAACATAATGAGGCGCCTGCGAAAGGCGTCGGAACGACGCCCAATGGCACCGAACCATCATCGCCTACACGGACCGACCCCGGCACCGCTTCGCGCTGCTTCCGCGGGTGCGCTTCGCTTACCACGCGCTACGAAAACCACCGATACCAAGTTAGCGCACATACCGTAGCGCGTGGTAACGAGAAAGCGAGCTCCGCGAGCGTTTCGAGGCACCCGCGGGAGGCGTCGGAACGACGCCCAATGGCACCGAACCATCATCGCCTACACGGGCCAACCCCGGCACCGCTTCGCGCTGCTTCCGCGGGTGCGCTTCGCTTACCACGCGCTACGAAAACCACCGATACCAAGTTAGTGCACATACCGTAGCGCGTGGTAACGAGAAAGCGAGCTCCGCGAGCGTTTCGAGGCACCCGCGGGAGGCGTCGGAACGACGCCCAATGGCACCGAACCATCATCGCCTACATGGGCCAACCCCGGCACCGTTTCGCGCTGCTTCCGCGGGAGCGCTTCGCTTACCACGCGCTACGAAAACCACCGATACCGAGAAGGTTGGCAAAACAAAGACCGGTGGCGCCTTGGCTTAATGCCCCCACACCACAAAATAGGGGTTGAGCTTTTCGCTGGGGTTGGCGTAGCTAAGCGCGGTGCCTTCCAGGGTTTCTACCCGGCCGCCGGCTTCGAGCACTACCGCATGAGCGGCGCCGGTATCCCACAAACAGGTGGGGCCCAAGCGTGGGTAGGCATCGGCGAAACCTTCGGCAATGATGCACAATTTTAACGAACTGCCCATGGGCAGCATGGTGTGCTCACCCAACTGTTCCAACCAAGCGGCCAAGTCAGGGCTGGGGTGCGAACGACTACCCACCACGCGCCACGTTACGCCCTCTTTAGGCTTGCCTGCCACGGAAATGGCCTTACGACTACCATCGGCTTCAACCTTAAACGCGCCCAGCCCCCGCGCGGCCACATAGCCCACCTCCAGCGCTGGCGCAGTCACCACGCCGAGCACCGGCTTACCGTTTTCAATCAGGGCAATATTGACGGTGAACTCACCGTTACGCTTGATGAACTCTTTGGTGCCATCCAGCGGGTCGACTAGCCAGTAGCGACCCTCAGCATCAGCACCGGAAAAACCCTCGATGTCCTCTTCAGAGAGGATTGGGAACTGAACCGGAAGCGCCTGTAAACCGCGCACAATAACGTTGTGCGCCGCCATATCGGCCTCGGTTAACGGGCTTTTATCTTCCTTCTCCTCCACGCTGAACTCGCGAGCGTAAACACTCATAATGGCGACATCAGCTTCGCGGGCAATGCGTTCAACGGCATCCAGCAGTGCTTGATCAATAAGCGCCATAATCTATCCCTCTATAAGACTGAGTCCTTAAAGACTGAGTCCTTAAAGACTTATCCCTTTAAGATTTAGTCTTTAAGACCCAGCCCTTGCATAAAAAAAGCTGCCAAGTAGCAGCTAACCTCGCCACCACCTGACAGCTAGTGCATTCAAATCAGCTGATCATTCCACGCTCACGCAATGCAGCAATAACAGCGTCAGCTGCTTCTTCCGCATCCATTTCAGATGTTTTCAAATGCACATCCGGCGTCTCAGGCGCTTCATAAGCGGAATCAATGCCTGTGAAATTTTTCAGCTCCCCGCGGCGGGCCTTTTTGTAGAGGCCTTTCGGATCGCGTGCCTCAACAACATCCAGCGGCGCATCGACAAAAATTTCGATGAACTCGCCTTCTTCCAGCATTTCCCGCGCCAACTGGCGCTCGCTGCGGAAAGGCGAAATAAATGCTGACATCACAATTAGCCCGGCATCCACCATCAGCTTGGCGGTTTCCGCTACCCGGCGCACGTTTTCCACGCGGTCAGCATCAGTAAAACCTAAATCACGATTCAAGCCATGGCGCACGTTATCGCCATCCAGCAGATAGGTATGCTGACCGTGGGCAAAGAGTATTTTCTCAACCAGGTTAGCAATGGTCGATTTACCCGCCCCGGAAAGCCCAGTGAACCACACCACGGCTGGCTTCTGGCCTTTGGCCAACGCACGCGCCTGCTTATCAATATCCACATACTGCATATGGATATTTTGGCTACGCCGCAAGGCGAAGTGCAGCATGCCCGCGCCAACCGTATTGTTAGTCATACGATCGATAAGAATAAAGCCACCGGTATCGTGGTTGTCTTTATAGGCATCAAAGGCAACCGCACGGTTAAGACTCAGGTTACATACACCAATGCTGTTTAGCGGTAGCTTTTTGGCCGCCGTATGCTCCAAAGTATTCACGTTGACCTGATACTTGATATCCGTCACGGTCGCTGAGACAGTTTGGGCGCCCAACTTCATCAAATAAGGCCGGCCCGGTAACAGCGGCGCTTCATGCATCCCTACCAGCGTAGTTTCAAACTGGTCGGCGGTGTGGGCTGGCTGATCTATGCCGGAAATCACATCACCACAAGAAATATCAATTTCATCTTCCAGCAACAGCGTGATGGACTGCCCAGCGACAGCTTCGTCCAAGTCACCATCCGGGGTATAGATACGCGAGACAATGCTGGTTTTGCCAGAAGGCTGAACACGGATTTGATCACCCGGGCGCACCACACCGCTGGCCACCATGCCGGTAACACCTCGGAAATCCAGGTTGGGCCGATTGACCCACTGCACCGGCATGCGGAAGGGAGAGCGCTGAAGATGCTCTACATCCAGCTCGACGGTTTCCAGGTAGCCTAGAAGCGTCGTACCTTGGTACCAAGGCATTTTAGCGCTGTGTTCTATGACGTTGTCGCCCTTCAGCGCCGACATAGGAATGAAGGTGATGTCCTCCAACCCCAGCTGTTTGGCGAAAGCACGGTACTCTTCGACGATCTGATCAAAACGCGCTTTGGAATAGTCGACCAAGTCCATCTTATTAATGGCCAATACCACGTGGCGCATGCCCATTATCGACATCAAAAAGCTATGGCGGCGGGTTTGCGTCGAAATACCGTGGCGGGCATCGACCATCAAAATAGCCGTGTCGGCAATGGAAGCCCCGGTGATCATGTTGCGGGTGAACTGCTCGTGCCCTGGGGTATCTGCCACGATGAACTTACGTTTCTCGGTAGAGAAGAAACGATATACCACATCAATAGTAATACCTTGCTCGCGTTCAGCGGCCAAGCCATCCACCTGCGGCGCAAGATCCATCTCACCAACTTGAGAATCATACTTTTTTGAACCTGCTTCAGTGGCCGCAAGCAGGTCTTCAAACAGCAACTTGGACTCAAACAACAAGCAGCTAATCAGGGTGCTTTTACCGTCACCTATGCTTCCGCAGGTCAGAAAGGGCAACAAGTCCTTATGCTCATGGGCTTTCAAGTAACCTTCGACATCGTCATCAATCAGGTCAGATGAGTGAGACATTAAAAATACCTCTCTTGCTTCAACTCCATGGATGCCGCGCTACCGTTACCAATCACTCGGCCCTGGCTTTCTGACGTTTGACCCTGAAGATATTACTTAACCGTTTCCTCGATACGGTGCGGGCTTGGCGGAAACCTCTGCCCCGTTGCAGCAACACGGCATTGCACCGTATCAAGTGGGGACAGTTTCACTGGCAGGTTGAAGCCCACATATCCGCCACGTGGCGGCAGCAAGCGACACAACTCCTGGCGAAACTCCACCGCACGCACGGTGCTGGCAAGCTCACCATTAACCAACAGTTCGACCTCTAATGGCGCATCGCGTTCATCCGCCCACCAGGCCCAACCGCTGACACTCTCCGTGGTGGCCTCTACCAGACAAGCATGCGCCCAAGGCTGGTTCGACTTGAACATCTCATAACGTGAATCAAACAATCCGGAGGCATACTGGTAAAGCTCAATGTCTCGTCTATTCAATTTCCTGAGTTCAACGAGATCCTCTTCATCAAACTCATACTCATCCTCCAGACGAGGTTTACCCTGATTGTCTTCGCGCTCGGGAATGCGCGTTGCAAAGCGGTCATTCAACATTTCCAGACTTTCAGAATAACGTTCTGTTAAGCCGATAAACCCGATAGCCTCAAGATTCACCCCGTAAAGCGCCCTGCGTTGACGGTTACGCATTCCTGGGTCTAAATAGAACTCCTTAAAACTTCCTTGGTAATCCATATGCCTGACAAAATGGGCATATTCAGAGGCAATACGTTGCAGCGGTTCACGTAGAAAGGTAACGGTATTTCCCGCGCCCCACAGGGAAACAAAGCGCGCGATAGTCACATGCCCCACGATCATGGCGGGATTATCAAGTGCCTGTTTGAACTGCCAGAAATCAGGTTGATCGCCATGCAGAGACTCCTTAACAAAAGGAGACGTCGCATTGGAGTTCACCCCATAATCATAAACAATGCGCTCTGGCGTAAAATACTTTTCAGCACCCTGCCGAAAGCTTGTCCCGGCAGTTTTAGGTATGTGCACAAAAAAAAGTGACATCTATTACATCTCCTTAATACAACGCCCACTTTACACAATCACTTCCGCGTGAAGTTGGCGAGAGTCCATTCCCGAATGAGTATTCCTGGGGTATTCACTGTTACTGGGTAAAATTCGCAAACAAAGGCTAGTGGTGCCACTAATCGTAGCGCGTGGTAACGAAGAACGCGAGTTCAGCGAGCGTTCGTAGGCACCCGCGGATGGCGGCGGAACGACGCCTAATGGCACTACTCCAACGTTACACTCCAGGCAATATTACGCGACTTATCTAAACCCGCGCCTTTCACGAGTTCTTCTCTAAAGTTGAGTACTGCCACACATATCGAAAGCGATTAAATATTGGATTATTGCTTATTTTTGGACTGCAAGAAGCTCTGCTCATGTTCACTTAAAGAATCATAACCAGGAGAATTTATAATTTGCCAACATACTAAAGACTCGCTTACCTCATATTCCTGCGACAGAGTAGTGATCGCTTTTTCTAACGATGTTGAATTACGCACCTGATTTGAAGCTATTTCTCTTGGCAACATTAGTTCTGCAGCGAAAGCTCTTGCACGTTTTTCAAGCCGCTCAGGTGTATTTCCATTTAATACTTCTACGACTGGCAAAGCGCCATTACGATCTAAAAGCAAATGACATATTTCATGCGCTAACGTAGAGTTTTCCCTATGAGCATGAGAAGGAACACTTTCACTAGATTGATTAATTAAGATCGCTGGCCCATGCCTAGGCCCCCAACATGCTAATGCATCAAACTGTGCCCCAGGCAAACTTATCTCCTGTACAAGAACATCCCATTTCTCTAAAATTTCTTTGGGCTTAACAGCAGAGCTCTCATCTTTCTTAAGCTTTTTACGCAACCAATTCGCAGCCCAATAACCTTGATCGTGAGGTTTACCAATTTCTTTAAACTCTTCAACTATGGAATCAGTTAACTTATCTAAATAACGAGTCGATCTTTTATCAACTTTTCTAATTTTCTCCAATAACTCTTTCTTATCCTGCAAAGATATTGAGCCACCAGTCATACGTGCAGCAGCCATTAATTCCGTATCTACAAGCGGCTGACTAGTATCATATTCCCAAAAATCATTGTCATTAGCCACTGAAAACGCATCCAAACTTTCGGCAGACATCCCTGTTAATTTAGTTAACGCGTATTTTTGAAGATTCACACCACGACTATCCCAATTGCTAACCGCTAGCAAACCTCTAGAACCCTCTTCAACAGCACCCGCAAAAGATCGAACTCTTTCCGCCAATGCATTACCTATTTCTTCTAAATCTTCCACAGCTTGATTCAATGTTAAGCATTTTATATCAAAGCTCTCAGCACTAACTATTTCGACCAAGTTGCCATGCCGCATAAAATAGGCACTAGGAAAGTAGATGCCTTTAAATGCACTTGCAAAGTCATGACGAGACAAAAAGCGCAATGCTTCTTCTTCCTCCTCTTCTACCCGCCACTCCGACATATTGTCCCAACGTTTTTCTAGATCGCTAAAAACATAACCTATATGTAAAGAAGAAACATGGAAAGGAAAGCCTTGCTCAAGAAGGAGTGAAGCCCAGTTGCGCGCAAGCCATTCAAGCAAATCAACCCAAGTCCATTCCACTGGCTTATTATCATCAGAGGAAATAATGGGAACCCCATCGACAGACAAAACACCTTTCCCCCAAAGCAGACCATGGTCTCTGCGCTTTGAAGAACTGATGTCTAGGCTGAGAAACAAGCCCTTTTTGCTACCTAACTGTAATCTTTTAGCCATTTCAGATACTCGTCTCCATAACCCTCGGCGTCAGCCTTGATCTTAAGGCGGTTTTTCATCTTCCGCGAAAGGGGTAACCTGCCTTTTAGATCACCGCGCCATGGATAACCGTGCCATGACACTCCTGGCTGGGTTGGCACTGATTCATACACCACTCCCTTGTACACCGAATAAATTTTCACGGGCATGTCATCGTCATCATTTTCGAAGTATGGCTCACCATTATTTAATATGTCAGTAGCGATCTCTTCTGTGATGCTTTTGGGGCATTTACCAACGGCCCCCTTCTGGCCGGGAACAAAACCTGCGTAATCATATTGCCAACGATGCTTATGACGCCCTTCACCGCGCTCATACTTCCATTGACCCATTATTGCCCCACGCCAACAAAACCGACTTTATATCTAATGTCTCTTTTCTATATGGTATTTAAGCTAATGCCAAAAAGCGAGCCAACCCCGGCACCGCTTCGCGCTGCTTTCGCGCCGGGCCGCCGCTGCGGGTGCGCTGACGCTTACGCCGCGCGCTACGAAACCCACAAAATCAAGTGCGTGCTTAACGTAGCGCGTATATGGACTCCTCCTCGTCTGCAAGCACAAAAGGTCATAGCGGCACGGTCGACTGCTAGCGTATATCCGGTCTCGTAAAAGATGCCTAACGTGTGGGCATCGGACCTTAATGGGCTATTCGCACGTCGGGTACCCTCAGCGTAAACGAGCTCTATGGCTCTACGCGCTACACGGTATGGCCCGACGTCGGTTCGACCTGTTCGCCATCTCTCTTTTGGTGGTGCAGTCGGGGCGGTAGGAACACCGGTTAAAGGTTCAACATTGATGGTCGCGTCGCCTGCTTAAGCGGCGGCGGACAACTCAGGGTTATACGGGACCTCGTAACGTGTGACGGCCCACGCCATACGCGCTGTCTTATTGGCGAGAGCCACGATCGCCACGTTGCGATGTTTGCGCACGGCAAGGTGCTTGATCCACTGGCTGAGTCCGTCGTCTTTTTTCACCGCATAACGAAGGACGGCGCGGGCGCCATGTACCAGCAGCTTGCGTAAGTAACTATTGCCACGTTTACTGATCCCCAACAGGCGCTCTCGTCCGCCCGTGCTATGTTGACGCGGGGTCAGCCCTAACGAGGCGGCAAAGTCGCGTCCTCGCTTGTATATAGCGCCGTCACCCAGCACACCCGATAAGGCACTGGCGGTGATGGGGCCAATGCCGCGGAGGGTCATCAAGCGCTTGGCAACCGGGTCGGTGTTGGCATGCGTTTCAATGGCGGACGTTAACTGCGCAACACGCTCGTCTAAATAACGTAAGTCATCCGCTAAGTCGGCCAATAGGC
Source organism: Vreelandella titanicae (assembly GCF_014697095.1). Taxonomy (NCBI): domain Bacteria; kingdom Pseudomonadati; phylum Pseudomonadota; class Gammaproteobacteria; order Oceanospirillales; family Halomonadaceae; genus Vreelandella; species Vreelandella titanicae. The sequence continues at coordinate 4,438,252 of NZ_CP059082.1, forward strand.
GGCGAAAGCGGTCACTGAGCCCGTTGGTGGCATCCTCCAGCCAAAGAGGCAGCGCCCGCCGTAACTGCTGAATACCGGTGGGGGCAATAAACCCATACTCACCGATGAGGCCACGGATTTGATTGGCCTTCGCTGTGCGCTGGCTAATCAGCTCTTCACGGATCCGGTGGGTGGCCTGGCTGTCCTGTTGATCAACGGTTTTGACGGCCACGAAGCGCATCGTGGGACGGCCTAATGCTTCACAAATCGCTTCAGCATCTGCCCGATCATTTTTATTCGTTTTAACGTAAGGCTTCACGAATTGGGCCGCAATGAGCTTCACATGGTAGCCACGCGCTTGAAGTTCGCGCGCCCAATCATGCGCCGCTGCACATGCTTCCATGCCGATGGTGGCGCCTTGAGGAACGCGCCGACAGACAGCCTCCAGCCACTTGGCCCGGGTATATTTACCTCGCCATTGAGGCTTCTCATGCCGGTCAACGCCATGTACGTGAAAGACAGACTTTGCGATATCCACACCAACTCGGCTAATGTTCATATGGGCTTCTCCTGACTCTCAAGCTGATAGTTTTCCAACCACCTACCAGTATGGCGCACTGACGCCGGAGTAGGGTGAGGAGGAGTCCATCCCATTGGGTAACGAAGAACGCGAGTTCAGCGAGCGTTCGTAGGCACCCGCGGGTGGCGGCGGAACGACGCCCATGGGCACTACTCTACCGTCACACTCTTAGCAAGATTACGCGGCTTATCCACATCAGTACCTTTCACCAGCGCCACGTGGTAGGAAAGCAACTGAAGCGCTACCACATGCAAGACCGGCGAAAGCAGGCCGTAATGCTCTGGCATCATCAGCACATTGACGCCTTCAGAGGACTTCACGGCACTGTCGCCATCGGCAAACACATACAGCTGGCCGCCACGGGCGCTGACTTCCTGCATGTTGGCTTTTAACTTCTCCAACATCTCGTCGTTGGGGGCCACCACGACGACGGGCATTTCTGCATCGACCAACGCCAAGGGGCCATGCTTCAGCTCACCCGCTGGGTAAGCTTCGGCATGAATGTAGGAGATCTCTTTAAGCTTAAGCGCCCCTTCCAATGCAATGGGGTAATGCCGCCCACGGCCTAAGAACAGCGCATGATGTTTATTAGCAAAGTGCTTCGCCCAGGCTTCAATGCTGGGTTCAAGCGCAAGCACTTTATCTACCGCAATGGGAAGATGACGCAACTCATCCAGATAGGCTTTTTCATCTGCTTCACTTAAGCGTTGGTTGGCTTTGGCAAGCAGCAGAGTAAGCAGGAACAGCGCGCTTAGCTGAGTGGTGAATGCCTTGGTAGAGGCAACGCCAATTTCCGGCCCAGCGCGAGTGATAAATCGCAGCGCTGTTTCACGCACAATGGCGGATTCCGGGACGTTGCAGATCGCTAAGGTATGGGTATGGCCTAACGATTTAGCGTGATGCAGCGCCGCCAGCGTATCCGCCGTTTCACCCGACTGTGAGATAACCACCACCAGCTGTTTAGGATTAGCGACGCTTTGGCGGTAACGGTACTCGCTGGCGATTTCGACGTTGCAAGGAATGCCCGCCACTTGCTCAATCCAGTACTTGGCGGTCATGCCCGCATAGCTGGAAGTGCCGCAGGCCAGGATCAGCACGGCTTCTACCTGGTCGAAAATATCAGCGGCTTCCGCACCGAAGATGCCCGGATGCAGTTGCCCTGCCCCGCTAATCATTTCCAGGGTGTTGCTAAGGGCCTGGGGCTGCTCGAAGATTTCCTTCTGCATGAAGTGGCTGTAGTCACCCAGCTCTACCGCATTAGCGCTTAGGTTTGAAGTAATGACCTTACGCTCGACCGGTTGGCCAATACCATCAACGACAACCACCGCTTCGCGGCTTAATCGAGCCACATCACCATTTTCCAAATACATCATGCGTTTGGTAACAGAGAGCAGCGCAGAAGCATCAGACGCAGCGTAATAGCCATCATCCGCAACGCCCAGCATTAGCGGCGAACCTTCACGGGCAACCACTAAGCAGTCCGGCTCTTCTTCACTGATCACTGCCAGGGCAAAGGCACCTTTCAGGTGTTCAACCGCGCACTGCACGGCAGAAAAGAGGTTTTCAGCGGGCTCTCCAATTTGGCCTTTAAAGCAGGCCTGAATCAGGTGGGCGATGGTTTCGGTGTCAGTATCTGATGTGAACTCATACCCCAAGCCCTGTAGCTGAATGCGCAACGCTTCGTAGTTTTCGATAATGCCGTTATGCACTACCGCCAACCCGCCGGAGATATGCGGGTGGGCATTACGTTCTGCCGGTACGCCGTGAGTGGCCCAACGGGTGTGGGCAATACCCAAATGACCACTTAGCGACTTTTTCTTCACTAAAGCGGCCAATTCAGCCACACGGCCTTTAGAGCGGGCACGCTGCAAACCACTGCTGTGCTCACCCGATAGCAACGCCAATCCTGCTGAATCGTAACCGCGATACTCCAATGTAGATAAGCCTTCCAAAAGAAAGGCGGTGCTATCCTTTGCGCCAATCGCGCCAACAATTCCGCACATAAGTATTCCTACAATTATTGATTAAAAATTACTAAAGCAGAAAAATACAGCTTATTCCAGACAGAATAAAAGCAAACAAAACACCAACCCTAACGATACAATGTCTTACACATAACCATAACGTAGGGTGATATTCGCCCATCAACACACACACTGCTCAGAAATCATGAAAAACACGACTTTAATGAAAAACTAACATTAAATAATTAATCATTTCCGCTCTTCAGGCAAAGAAAAATCCAAGCCAAACTCATTTTCTGGCGACTTAGTCTTGACATTTGAAGTAGCAGCATGAGGTTTGCATTTCGCCTCTAACTCACGCACTTGACGTTTTAGACCATCATTTTCCTTTAGAAGACTACTAATTTTCGCTGCTAGTTCAGCTCTCTCATTTGCTTGAATATGAACCAACTCCTCCAAACGCTTTTTAAGAGCGCCGACTTCACTTTCATCATTAACTTTACTAGTCATAAAAACTCACGTTAGAGATTATTCAAGAAATCAAGGCGATCATTTTTAGAGAACTCTAAAGTCACATCATCATAAACATTAGTAGATGTTATATACTTTTCAAAGGCAGTGACATTATCGCTCACCTTAACATCAACGTCGAAAAGCCCAAGGTCTTTTAATCGGAAAGACAACATACCCAACAAATAATCATCACCATTCAACTTCAAATCGAAACCATGAACAGGCTTGACTGGGAGAAATCCTGTTTTGCCTATAATTTTATTTTTCATGATTCCATCTAACGATTTATTTGCACCCATTCCTTCCCATAAATCAAAATCCATAAACTCTAGCAGTTCTCTTCTGAGCACACGCCCCAAGCCAATTGTTTCGCCAACCCTGTGCGGTTGACTTTGTTGTTCATTAGAAGCGCCATAACCTTTCCAATAAATTGTTTTTTGGCTAGAGAAATCATGCAAATAACAATCTTGAAAACCTAAAAAAAGAGCACCTTTAGACACCTGCTTAGAATAAAATCTAAATGTGTCTTCACATATAAAATCATCTGAACCTAAAACCACTAATGCATCAAAAGCAAATGAGCGTGCATAGTTAAGCCCAGCTTGCCATTTATCAGATAATGGCTGGTTAGGGTACTCCAAATAATGAACACCATATTCCTCGCAAATACTGCGACTAATTTCACCTTCCGAACCCACAGCAATTATTTGAATATCGATATCGGGGCTGAGTTTTTTCCCCAACTCCTCATAGTAAGAAAAAAACAAACGGCTTAACTCATGCCTTTTCCAGACACAAGTCAAGATTAACAATTTAACTTTATTCTCAGATACTTGCCGACCGTTTTGTTTTAAAAAATTTATCAAAGACCCATCACTTTGAGAAAAATGATTACTAATTAAACATGAATTAATAAAGCTAAGTGTGTGCCATAGTGAGAAAGTTTGAATATTTTTTTGCCTATTGAAATCAAGAAAAGAAGCTGTAATTTCTGCTACATCTTCCCATGAATCAACTGCCGTAGGTGAACGACTAATCGTTCTCGCCATAATAATATAAAGCAGTGCATCGCCAGGTGTTTTTTTAAGGCAGTTTCTACATATATCAAAACTGCGAAAAAAATTTCCACTCTTAAGTGCCATTTCCGCTTGGTTAGCAGAAACAATATCAAATCGCATTATTTATAGCCAACCTTTTAGGACTGAATATTCATTTCAACTTACCAAATGCAAGATAAATAGTAGAGTACCCTTTGAGAATAACACTCTTCACTTCTAATTTGGAGAATAGGTGATTATATCTATCGTACACTTCGTCTTCATCTAAAAAAAAACGCACATGCCCAAAAGAATCAAAATTAGGAACAGAAAAAACTACAGAAGCTCTACTTGGCATACTACCTAAAAGATCCAAATCCTTCTCTATGTGTTCCAGCACCTCAAGCAATATATATACATCAGCAGCATTTTTAGTTAATAAGGAAGAAGAAAAAGCATTGCCTTCTATAAACTCAACCCCCTTTGTTCTATTTTTTGCCTGAGAAATGGCAACAGAACTATAGTCAAACCCTGTATAATTAAGATTAGGCAAGCGTTTAATTGCATACTCAGCAAACTGACCTGGCCCACAACCTATATCAACCACGCTTTTAAACTTTTTTTCGTTTAAAATATTAAGCACTTTATCCCAAACTGATACATAAACTGAGTCGCTTGAATTAGATGCATATTTTTCTGAACTCTCATAAACAGCATCATAAAAGCGATGAGAAACTTCAATTGAAAATTCTACAGTGGCTTCGTACTCAAGTTCATACTGAATAGCAAACGCAGACAGAGGTACATTTTTTTCAGATGACTCCGCCAAATAAATAGCAGAAGTTATGATACTACGAGCAGAATTGACATAACCTTGTTTGCGAAGAATATCTGCTGCAAAGCTAGCAAAAGCAATTGAAGTAGAATACTCTTTATCGCTCTTCACAACATCCCAAATACATTTCTCGGCTTTACACCAATTTTTCCTATCCCTATAAAAAGCGGCTAAAACATATAAAACCTTACTATTGAATACACCAATTTCTACTGCTTTTTCTAACAATTGTATTGCTTCTTTTAGACGATGCTGGTTTCTCAAGGCTTGAGATTTAGCCACAATAAAATTGATTGTTACATTCTGAAAGCCTAACAGATCATGGTAAGTATCTTCAACTTTAGAATACTCCCCATTATCCAGATAGCCTTTAGCCAACTTCATCAATGAGTCAGTGTTAATATATCCCTTTTTTCTATCGTTCTTATTGTTCATAAAATACTCAGAAAGAAAATGACTAAAAAGCTGCAACAATACTTATTTGATCTTGAGTAGACAAGTAAGGATGCATTGGTAAACTCATTACCTGTTTAGCGATTTCATCACCAATGGGCAGGTTAACCGTATCGTCCTTCACTGCGGGTTGCTTGTTTAAAGGAATCGGATAGTGAACTGCAGTCGGTACACCAGCTTCTTTCATTTTCCCTAAGACTTTTTCACGGTCTTCGACAAGAATAGTATATTGCGCCCAGGCTGAAACACACCGTTCATCAACATAAGGCGTGCTAACAATACCTGCATCGTTAAGTAAACGCGTATAGGAAGTAGCAACTTGATTGCGTTTTATGATCTCATCAGCAAAAATCTCAAGCTTGGGTAGCAGTATAGCTGCCTGTAGTGTATCCAAGCGACTATTTACGCCAACACGCACATGATGATAACGCTTATCCTGGCCATGGCGCGCTATCTGACGAAGCAGTCTCGCTAAGTCTTCATCATTCGTGAAAATAGCACCACCATCACCATAACAGCCTAAAGGTTTACTAGGGAAAAAACTCGTGCATGCTATTGTACTGAGATTGCAGGATTTTTTGCCATTGTAGCTAGCGCCAAAGCTCTGAGCAGCATCTTCGATTACAGGAATGCCATGTTTTTCAGCAATCGCATTGATCGCATCAAAGTCCGCACACTGCCCATACAATGATACCGGTATAATAGCTTTAGTACGCGGCGTAATTGCCGCCTCCAATTGGGCGGGATCAAGGTTGTAGGTATTTGGGTCAATATCCACATAGACTGGCTTAGCGCCTAATAAGGCAACCGTTTCTGCTGTTGCAATATAAGTAAAGCCTGGGGTGATTACTTCATCACCAGGGCCTATACCTAATGCCATCTGTGCAATCTGCAGCGCATCGGTACCATTAGCACATGTTATGCAATACTTAGCACCCGTAAATGCAGCTAATTTATTCTCAAGTTCAGAGACTTCAGGGCCAAGAATATAATTACCATGCGCAAGTACTTTCTGGATATTGGCGTCTATTTTATCTTTGATGCGCTCTTGCTGGGCAGCCAAGTCAATAAATTGCATGATAATCAATCACTTTTAGTTAAAGTTTTGCCATTAAGATGATAAACCTTACCCGTATGAGGGCAGGCGACTTCTGCTTGGCCTTCCAATGGCAAATCCAATTGCTCACCATACTCACTCATCCAGCCAATTTGCCGCGCAGGTACGCCTACCATTAATGCATAAGCCGGGACATCCTTATTAATGACAGCGCCAGCACCAATAAAGGAATACTCACCAATGGTAACCCCGCATACTATGGTGCAATTGGCACCCAAAGTGGCACCTTTTTTTACCAAAGTATCACGATACTCACTTTTACGTTCAATCAGTGAGCGAGGGTTATAAACATTGGTAAACACCATGCTAGGGCCACAAAAAACACCTTCTTCAAGGTGAACGTTGTCATAAACTGAAACGTTATTCTGAATTTTGCAGTTATCGCCTATTGTGACCTTATTGCCAACAAAAGCATTTTGGCCAAGGGAAACCCCCCTACCGATTCTAGCGCCAGCACACACATGCACGAAGTGCCAAACTCGGGAGCCTTCACCTATCTGGGCACCTTCATCAACGATTGCAGATTCATGTACTTGATAATCCATGCGTTGCTCCTAGATGAGTTTTCTTAGAAAAGCATGTGCCTCATTTTCAGCAGGAGCCTCAGGCTGAGCTGTTCGAATATGGTGTACGGTCTCAACGCAGTGCCTAGCATCTTCAATACCATAACCGCGGCCAGCAAGAATCTCCTGATAGCTAATTGTATGAAGATCTGTGAACCCAGCGGAAAATTCTATTTGCTCACCTTCACAGCTTATATTACGGAACGTGGTTTGCTTGCCTTTTACTTCGTCGGGTAGGTCATTCGCGTCTATTGATAAAAACCATGGAACCCTGGCTTTTTCATACTCTAAGTAGCCACATGCTTTATAGTCGTTAGCATAATGCAGGACATTTTTCTCTAACTTACCAAAAATAAAATGCAGCATATCAAAAAAGTGAACACCAATATTAGTAGCCACACCAAACGACTTGCGCGGATCACCCTTCCAGCTTTCCATATACCATTTCCCGCGTGAAGTAATATAGGTTAAATCTACCTGATATTTTTCACTGCGATTTTCATGCGCTACTTTTTCTTTAAGCTTCAAAATAGCTTCATGGTGCCGTAATTGTAAAATATTATAAACACGCTGGCCCGTTTCTTTCTCTACTTCAGCTAGTTCATCCAGGAGTTCAGGTGTCGGCACTAGCGGCTTTTCGCAAATAACATCACACCCCAACCTAAGGCCAGCTGCAATATGTGAATGGTGCAAATAGTTGGGAGAGCAAACAGCCACATAGTCCAATGCAGTTGATGGATTACGTTTCAAACGGTAGGCATGCTCTTGAAATCGCTCAAATTCAGTAAAAAACTCGCTATCAGGAGAAATACTGTCGATGATACCTACGGAGTCATTAGTATCGTAGCCGATACTTAAATTATGGCCCAACTCTTTAATCGCTTTCATATGACGGGGGGCGATATAACCAGCAGCACCGATTAAAGCAAAATTTCTCATATTAAATACCTGCTCCATTATAAGCGTAGATCTGATTCATTCTTAGTAAGCACATGCTTCACATCATAGAGAACATGTTTCTCTTTACCAAAAGAGCGTATTTTTTCGGCCCCCCATTCTTTAAAGTCAGAGTGGTCAACAGCCAGAACAATGGCATCGTACACGCCTTCAATTAAATCAGCTTCAAGTTTAAGGCCATACTCTTCTTGAACTTCTTCAGGCTCCGCCCATGGATCATAGACGTCCACATTCATATTAAAACTTTCTAGCTCTTTAACCATATCGATAATCTTGGTATTACGCACATCAGGGCAATCACCTTTAAAGGTAAAACCCAGAACCAGCACACGAGCTTCATCAATATGAATTTTTTTACGGCTAACAGCTTTAACTAATTGCGTAGCTGTATATTGCCCCATGCCATCGTTAATACGCCGCCCCGCTAGAATCACTTCAGGTTGATACCCAACTTCCTTGGCTTTATAGGTAAGATAATAAGGATCAACACTGATACAATGCCCTCCAACCAAACCCGGCTTAAAAGGTAAGAAATTCCACTTGGTTCCAGCAGCCTCCAACACTTCTTGACTATCAATACCTAAAATATTAAATATTTTGGCAAATTCATTAATAATGGCGATGTTCAAATCACGCTGTGTATTTTCAATCACTTTCGCAGCCTCCGCCACCTTGATGGAGCTAGCAAGGTGTGTACCTGCAGAAATAATAGATGAATAGAGCTCATCAACAAACTTAGCTATCTCAGGCGTAGAGCCCGATGTGATCTTTTTAATTTTTGTTAGTGTATTAACTTTATCACCTGGATTTATTCGCTCAGGACTATAACCAGCATAAAAATCCTCATTAAATTTCAGCCCTGAACCTTTTTCGATTACAGGGATACACACTTCTTCTGTAGCACCAGGATAAACAGTGGATTCATAAATCACCACATCACCTTTCTTTATCACAGTTGCTAGCATAGCTGAAGCTTTGCGCAATGGATTAAGGTCAGGGGCATTGTTATCATCAATAGGTGTAGGCACCGTTACAATATAGACATTACAATTCTCAAGTTCTTTTACGTCACTATAAAACTGTAATTGTGAAGCTTTTTTCAACTCTTCACTCGAAACTTCTAATGTAAAATCGTATCCTTTATTAAGATCAGTAATTCGCTTTTGATTAATATCAAATCCTATAGTATTTCTTTTCTTACCAAACTCTACTGCAAGCGGCAGCCCAACGTAACCTAAACCAATTATGGCAATATTGACAGTATTCATAAAACGTCCTGGCTTTATGTTAAATTCAAAATCGAGAGATTAAAATATCAATTCAATAATTTAAGAATTATTGATTAAATTTCTTTTCAGAGAGTCAAAAATAATCTTTGAAGCTTTCCCATCACCATACAAATTCATATTGTGCTCAATTTTCAAAAACTCATTTGTTTCTTTAAAGGCATGTAGTATGCTGTTTTTTTCTGCCCCCACAAGTCTATTTGCTCCACTTTCAACTAATTCTGTCCACTCCGTCTCATCTCGCATTGTAATGCAAGGTTTTATAAAAAAATAAGCTTCTTTTTGAAGTCCACCACTATCTGTCATAACTAAAGAACAATTTTTAATCAGCCAAATCATGTTCAAATAACCAACGGGGTCAATTATTGTTAGAAAGTTAATATCAAGGTTTCTTTCACGAATAATTTTTCTAGTACGAGGATGTAATGGTAAGACAACTTGATTAGTAGCAGCAATCTCATTAAGTGCTGAGATAATATTTGTTAAACGATCTATATTATCTGTATTTTCCGCTCTATGGATAGTACAAAGAATAAAATTATCATCGATTTCAACCCCGGATGGTTTTACAGCCAAATCTTTGTAAAATACTGCGCCATCCTTCATTACATCACCAGAAAAAACCAATTCTGAATTATTTTTCCAATTATAAATACCTTCTTTTTTCAAGTTATCAACAGCTATCGAAGTTGGACAGAATAAGAGAGTGCTTATACGGTCAGTTAAAATTCGATTGATTTCTTCTGGCATAGACATGTTGAAAGAGCGTAGCCCCGCTTCAACATGAGCGACTTTGATATTTAATTTAGAAGCAGATATGGCCCCAGCTAAGGTTGAATTAGTATCCCCATAAGTCAATACATAATCAGGCTTTTCTTGAAGCAAAATTTCTTCAATTTTCTCAATCATTTGTCCTGTCATGGCACCATGAGAATTACCGCCTATACCTAAAGAATAATTAGGCTTTGGTATATGCATTTCTTCAAAAAAAACATTACTCATATTCGAATCATAGTGCTGTCCAGTATGAACAATAACTTCTGTTACTTCTTCACCAAGTTTTGCTTGATGAAGAAACTCTCTACTGACAGAACCTGCTTTAATAAACTGTGGGCGAGCCCCTAGAATTGTCACAATTTTCATTATCAATCCTTGTTTGATTTTGACTTGTAAGCCACTGTAGAAATATTTTCAATCTTTTGGTACTCGGAGAATGGCCATTGCTTAGTATAAGCAAGCCACCTGTCTCTCCAAAAGGCAATTCTTTCAGAATCGTAGAATTCAAGCAGTTTGCTTAATCCATTTACATGTATGAAGTGATAAACATTAAAGTGTAAATCATTGATTTTTTTACCAAAAGGAACAGGTTTTTTCAACCAAGGGTGGAATATTTCTTTATCTAAGAAAACGGAATAAAGTGACAAACCATTATCTTGTCTCTTTAACTCAAAGGAAAAGACATCATTCGCATATTTAGAGATCGGATGAGGGTATTTCACATCGTACTCTGGGACAAATGTTTGCATATACACATTTCCATCAAAAACATCATTATCGTTTTTAAACTTTAAAGTCAACTCATCTGAGTTGACTTCATCAATAGCGCTCAATTCAAACGATATCTTCATTTTTTGATTCTTTTTCTTTATAGTTTTTTTATCACCTTTGTATATAAAGAAATTATCCTTTTTAGTTGTTTTTTTCTTAAAGTCATAACTTAAAACAGCTCCTCCTGACTTCACCTCAATAACATCTAGATCTAATGCATTATCTCTATCTGTGAATATTTCTACATAGGCATGAGATGTGAGTGAATATGCAGTATTTAACCTCTCAGGCATATCAAATTTCGAAAGTACATCCTCTAGTGTCTGCGCACTTCTATTGCAGATGTGCAAAATACGTTCATCATTATACTGTTTTGCATATTTGAACATTGAATTTAATGCTGTAAGCCATCCATTTAAAACGTACTTTGGCATATCAGATGGATATTCTTCAATAAAAACTCCATATTTATTTTCAAGAATCACTCCGCCATTCTCTACAGTTACAGTCATGCTTTTAGCAATTTTTTTTAAAATTCCAGAAGTATTAATATCAGAATAAATTTCATTTAAAATTGTTATTGATTCTAAATATCGACACTGAGTTAAGCCAGAATAAAAAGAGTGTCCGTATTTATTAACACCATCCCCTGGCTTGTAATAAAAGCACAAAGCACCATCGACATCTTCCATTCTTTCAGCGGCAGACTTAACAAGCATATGCGCCACCCTATAATAGCTATTATTTTTATTTTTATTTCCTAATGCGACCAGACGACTAATGAAATAAGCGCCATGCATTGGGTGAGCTACATATTTATCTTCGAAAATTTTTGAATTGTGTCGTGGATACCCATCTTCAAAAAAACCGTCAACTCTATAGAAAGTCCATAAATTACTATCAGACTCTATTACTTCATTTAATATTCTAACAATTTCGGACTCATCTAATTTTCTATCGCTATTTTCAAGTGTAGTTAATGTATTGTATTCATCTTTTATAGATATCGGATTTGATAACCGTCTATCCATAATTTTTAAAACTTCCTTAAAGGATGCACCCCATGAGAACTTATAGAAATCAACTGGATTAACCTTAGGAGGATTTTTTATAATTTCTTTTAATGAATTAGTAAAGGAATTTGAATTATCCGCAACAAAATTTACCCCACACTTATACGAGCTTATAAATCCCTTAAGCTCTGGGGTATCACTAGCTAAAAATGGAACACCAGCTTTCAATGAATCAAATAGCTTATTAGGTAAAGCGATGTCGCCATTTTCATATCTCGGTAGCATAGACAAACAAGCAGTTGCCCCTACCATTAGTTCCCAAGCTTCGTCTGCATCAACATATGGGTGAAAATAAATTCGTTTTTCAACACCTAATTGATAAGCCCTCTCCATTATATTTTTCAACTCCACATTAGATTCGGGAGTATCATTCGTTACAAGGCAGTAGACTAAATCATCTATTTCAGTCATTGCATCTAATGGTAAACCAACTCTTCTTTGTTTAGTAATACCGCCTGAATAAATAATTAGCGGAGTAGTATCATTCAGTTCTAACCAACTCCTAATATTTTGATGCATCACCTTGTTAGGTATGTTTTTTTCTACATTACTATTATATACGACAATAGGTATTAAACCATATTTGTCGTTTAGTAACTTGGCAAGACCAGGACTAACCGTCACTGATCCATCAATATGATCAACGCTACCCGCTTCATCTTTAATAAAAAACTGCTTCCTTTCTTCTATTGGGAATTCAACTCCAGATACATATTCATGAAAATCATGAATCCAAGAAACAGTATTCATACAATACAATTGATTTAAACTAAGTTTCAGCGATTTACCAATAGCAATACTATGCATGTCGTGTGTATAAATAAGAGCATCTTCATCAACTTTCTTGCCCATGAAATAACTGATTAAACTTAATGAAAATGACGCAAAGAAAAGCTGCTGAACCCGATACTTGTTTTCCCAATCAGGCAATGCTCTTATTAGGTCATTATTATTAACTTTTATATTTTCTAACACAAAGTAAGATACTTTATCTTTATCATAAACCCCAGTTTCTTCAAATTCATTTTTAACATCGTAACCAAAAACACAACTATTTTCACAGTATTCGTAAATTGAGTTTGCTGCTTTTATAACTCTTGCATCTCCGACAGCTTTATTAAAAACCAAACTACTTATGAAGTTTTTGCTTTTAACTTTATTTTCAAAGTCCTTTTTCAACTCATTACTATCTAACAAATCAACAGCTTTAATCACCCCCTTCAATATAGCCATTTTCTTTACATAATTACTAATATTAATCTCACTATATATTTTCTTATTTTTATAGAAACTTAGCATTGCATTTAAGAACGTCTCAAATTCAGCAAGCTCTTTTTTCTTAAAACCAGCACACACTCTAAAAATTAACGAGATTACCTCACAATAACTATTTAGAACATTTAACTCAGCCACCTCACTATTATTGTCTTCGAAGTGTTCTAAAAAAAGCAAAGCATTATATTTAGCAACGTGCAGATCATCTGGTTTTTTTAATAGCAATAGTTTAGCTAAAATTTCTAAGTTTGCACCTCGCCTCTTTGCACTTAACAGAACTTCATCAATTTTGAGGTAATTCTCTTCTAATGACAGTGAATGTATTTCTAAAAACTCACGACCTGTTGAAGTTAGTTTCATATCATTTATCCTTAAATGTTATACCTTATATATCAATTAAAAAACATTGAACAACAACAAGCTCAATTTTTAATTTCCTACCTACCAACTACGAAAACTTAGAATTAACTTCAGTCCTTGAATTTGAAAGCACCGAGAAAATTGTAAACATCAGGATCTCTTTCTTGAGAGCTTATCAACATACTCCAAAAACTTTCAATCTCACACTCTTCCATTGAGTCTAATTTTTCTACAACGACATCTAAAGCTTGGGTAGGTAAGTACTGAAGTAGCTGTGTAAGCGCGATCTTACAGCCGAGCTCTTTGTCAGCTAAATTGGAACCAATTATAACTAAAACACTAGCCTCTTCTGGCAACCATTGATTAATTCTTTTTAATATATCTTCAGTACTGTAAAAAAGAGTCACCCTCCCTTGATACTGATACTCAATCCAAGGCGAGTGAACTACGTTTACGATTTGGGAGCAACGATTAATTTCTAAACTATTTTTTAACATTTTGCATCGTGACTTTTGGTGCTCAATGCTAATAATAGAAGTCGGTAGATCATGTTCCGAGGGTGTAACGATATCATTATGCTGTTCTGCCAGCATATGCTGGGATCGGTACCCTTGGGAGTTTACCTCCGATTTTGCTAGTAACTCCGTGGCGGCTGCACTACCAAACACTACCACCACATCGTAGCGTTGCGAATGATACTGCTCTAATAAAGCTAGAGCGTAACCCGGATCTAGCTCTGTGCTTACTGGTTTCTGACCATGATGAAGATAGTGGGTCAGCGCCCGTTCATCGCGTTGCTTATGGGCCAGTCTAGTCACATGCTGCCCAAGCGCATTGCTGGTCTGCTGAATATAGCTACGCTGTTCTCTTAATAGCGATTCCAGCTTGCCTTCCATTTTACTTTCCAGCGCTTCGAAACGGCTTTGGATAACTTTCTGATTCTGCTGCTGGGAAACCAACTCCTCACGGAGCTGCGTGATGGTGCTTTCTTTCTCACTCAACTGTTGTTTGAGCGTGGCACCTTCTTTGCTGGCGTTCTCCGCTTGTAAGGTTTTCTCATCGCGCTGCTTTGTTAACTCTTCAAGTTGTACTCGTGTTTCACGAAGCGTTTCATCTACTTCGCTAAATTGCTGTTTGAGTGTGGCACACTCTTTACTGACGCTCTCCGCCTGTATTGTTTTCTCATCAAGCTGCTTCGTGCTCTGTTTGAGCTGTGCATCTGTCTCACGCAATGCTGCAGCTGCTTCGCTAAGCTGATTGGCATTCTCTTTTAGAAGTTTTTCGTATTCTGAAAGTTTCTTTTTGAGACTGTCACACTCTTGCTTGAGCGCATCCGCTTCTTCTTGTGCGGCTTTTAACGGTACGTGTAGCGCGTTACGTTTGAATTCAAACAGTATAAATTCCGGGTCTTCACTGCTAGCAGGGTCAATATTCTCTGCGCTAGTATCAAAACCATACTGCTGGCACCAAGCGATTAACTCGGCCTGAGTTGGCATACTTTCATAAAGGCTGACTGGACTGGTGCGCACAAAAAGCTCTTCGAGGTTATCTAACATGCCTTCTTCTTGCCACGCTTGCAGTAGTGACAAGGCCTGCTCGGGTTGCTCCAGAACCAAGTGGGTCATTAACGTACCCGATGGGCAATGCTCACTTATCAGTTCATTTAGCGGCTGTGTTTCCACTGGTTTTCGCTGTGTTTCAGCAACTCCGGGATATAGCGATTTAAGCCCCGACGCGGGCGATAAGCTATCAAATCCAGGCACGTTGTAGCTATAGCGCGTAGCTTCCCCTGCCTGTGGAGCAACTGCGGCGCTAACATGTTTCAAAACCTCCTGCATGCCTTTGAGCGTTGTACGCTCGGGCATGGGCGTGATAACAAGCGAAGGAAGAGCAATATGCTTAAGAAGGGCTTCGCTCTCCTGGCGCATCGGCCCAATGTGTATAAGCCGCGGTTTTACTGGAGCGTTCATGTAGGCGACTCCTGTGTTTTACGCTGCTCGTTAATGCCATCACGCAAATAATGCAGTAGCGGGTGATGGCCAGAGGCAGCTACATCAGGATATGTCACCACATAAAACTCCGTATTAAACCGGGGGCCTGGGTTACGTCCTTCAATCGCGCCGAACTTTATGAAGTGTTCAGCAGGGTTAATATTGGCTTCGGCAATATCTTTGTACTGCGTAAGATACCAATCGGCATCAAATAGTTCGCTTTGCTCTAACAAGTCGACTAGCTCTTTTAATGCTTGGTTATCGCGACCTTTGTAAACGGCGGCAGACTGACGGCGAGCATGAGCTCGCAGCCAGGTCATGATACCTTTCAACCTTTTACCTTCTGATTCGCCGATTCCCGATTTGAGTTCTATATAAGCTTCTTCCAGTGCTTCTTGAACAATGTGTAATTGTGTCAATAACAGCTCATTTTCTTCCTGGGCGCTATCGCGCTCATCAACCATTTTTCTAAGCTGCTGTTCGGTTTGTTGGCTTGAAGCTGCATTGTTTGCTTGATGTTGAGCTACTTCCAATGCTTTCTGTACGCTATTTAGTTGAGTGAGTAATAGCTTGCTCTCTTCCATCGCTCTATCACGCTCATTAGTTAGCACTTTAAGCTGCTGCTTTGCGTGATGGCTTTCTTTCGCGCTTTGTAGAGCCGAACGCACGGTTTCGCTTGTTTGCTCAGTGGAAGCACTACAGGCATGACTACTTGCGCTGAGGAAAGCCAACTCGTCTTGTAGCTCAGCATCTTCAGCAACTAACTGTGCTGCGGCTAGGCGGTAGAGCGGCGTGGCTTCAGGCAGACGCTTTACTGCAGCTTCGGCTTGCAGAATCACATCGGTAATGTTGTCGGGCAGCTCGTCTGAAAGCGTGAGCGTTTCTCCCGGTGCCATGCCTAATAATGTTAGTTGGCTGCGGTGGCGACGAAATAGTTTTAGTAGCCGTTTAGCCATGTCTTTCCACTGTGCAAGAGAGCCGTCAATAGGTTCTTCTCGCGCTAGGCAATCGGCAATGAAGCCAGTTGGCTTGGGCCATATCAGCACGGCCTCTGGCTTGCTTTCTTGCTGCAACCAATTACTGAGAACTTCAAACTGACTGGTGGAATGTGCTTCCAACGTTAGCGCGCCCACATCTTCAGGTGCTTGTTGCAGCGCAGAGAGCGTCATTGGCGTATGTTCTGGCAACGCAAAAAGGCCAAGATAGATTACCCGTGGCATCGTGTATTGGCTCCTTGTTATGTAAATTGTGGGGCTTCGTTAAGCGGCACACCATCGGCATCTTTATCTGACACCTGGGGCGCTTTGCCCTCTACTAGCGGCCACTCAATCGCAAGATGGGGGTCATTCCAGCTAATGCTCACTTCGTTACCAGGCGCGTAGTAATCCGTACATTTGTACTGGAACTCGGCTTTTTCGCTGGTCACGTAAAAGCCGTGGGCAAACCCAGGTGGCACCCATAGCAACTGCTTGTTCTCTTCGCTTAAGGTTACCCCTACCCACTGGCCGAACGTCGGTGAACTCTTGCGCATATCAACGGCGACATCGAATACTTCCCCTTGGGTAACGCGTACTAGCTTTCCCTGGGGCTGCTTATATTGGTAGTGCAGGCCCCGCAAAATACCTTGAACGGACTTGCTGTGGTTGTCCTGAACGAACTGGTAGTTACCACAGTGGATTTCAAATTCGCTTTGACGAAAGGTTTCCATGAAGAAGCCCCGCTCGTCGCCAAATACTTTGGGAGTGAGCAGGACTAGATCGGGAATGGCGAGTTTTTCGTAGTGCATAGATAGCTCGTGAAAGGTGAAGAGTTAGGTGTGAGGCGTTAAAAGCGAGGAGCAAGACTCCTCCCTCCTCACGTTTTACCCTTCACTTTTAAAAGGCGTTGGAGATATAGGCCGTACTGGGTTTTGGCGAGGGGCTTGGCGAGTGTGGCTAAGCGGTCGTCATCGATCCAGCCGTGTTGCCAGGCGATCTCTTCCAGGCAGGCGATTTTGAGGCCTTGACGGTGCTCAATGGTTTGCACGTATTGGCTGGCTTCCAGCAGGCTGTCGTGAGTGCCTGTATCTAGCCAGGCAAAGCCGCGGCCCAAGCGTTCAACGCGCAGGTCGCCACGCTCTAAATAGGCGTTATTGACGCTGGTGATTTCCAGCTCGCCACGTTCGGAAGGCTCTACGGCTTTGGCAATTTCAACGACATCGTTATCGTAGAAGTACAGGCCGGTAACGGCATACGCCGATTTGGGTTTTTGTGGCTTTTCTTCGATGGAGATCGCGTTGCCGTTTTCGTTAAACTCCACCACGCCAAAGCGC
The DNA here is from genome assembly GCF_014697095.1 of Vreelandella titanicae. Classification (NCBI taxonomy): domain Bacteria; kingdom Pseudomonadati; phylum Pseudomonadota; class Gammaproteobacteria; order Oceanospirillales; family Halomonadaceae; genus Vreelandella; species Vreelandella titanicae. Next base: position 4,456,094 of record NZ_CP059082.1, read on the forward strand.
TCTGGGTCTTTAACCAGGTAACCAAATACGGTGGCACCGCTAGCCTGCTGGCTAGCTCGCTTTAGTTGGTCTGAAAAGTGCTGGCCATGAAAGATATTGTCGCCTAGCACCAGGCAGACGGGGCTTTCGCCAATAAACTCTTCACCGATAATAAATGCTTGGGCGAGGCCATCCGGGCTTGGTTGTTCGGCGTACTGCAGGCTGATACCAAAATCTTCACCGTTGCCGAGTAGGTTCTGGTATTGGGGGAGGTCTTCTGGCGTGGAAATAATCAGTATTTCACGAATGCCCGCTAGCATGAGCACCGAGATCGGATAGTAGATCATCGGCTTGTCGTAGATGGGTAGGAGCTGCTTGGATACACCGCGGGTAATGGGGTGCAGCCGAGTGCCGGAGCCACCGGCTAGAATAATGCCCTTTCTTTGTGAAGGGTTAGGTGTGAGGTGTGAGGTGGTCATGGTCTATCATCCGTGATGAAACAAGTAGTAGTTGTGAGGAGTGAGGGGTGAGGTGGGAGGTCTACTCCTCACATTTCACCCCTCACTCCTCACAGCATTCTGCAAGCGTTAGCGCTAGCTGGTGTTGCCAAACCGGTAATGTGACACCAAGCGCGGCCTCAAGTTTAGTCAGGCGCATACGTGAGTTGAGCGGGCGCTGGGCGGGGGTTGGAAATTCCACGGTGGGTATGCCACTCACGGTGCCGGATTGGATCGCTAACTCTTCGCCAAGTGCCTGTACTTGCTTGAAAATCTCGCTGGCGAAACCGTGCCAGCTGGTTTCCCCTCTTGGCGCCAGGTGGTAGATGCCTGATGTTATGTGAGGGGTGAGGGGTGAATTGTGAGGCGTGAACGCTAGCGCGGTGACTTGGGCGATTAGGCGTGCGGGTGTGGGCGCGCCTATTTGGTCGTTAACGATGCTCAGTGCGTCGCGCTCGCGGCCCAGACGCAACATGGTTTTCATAAAGTTATTGCCGCGGGCGGCGTATACCCAGCTGGTGCGGAAAATTAGATGCTGGCAACCACTTTGGGTAACCGCTTGGTCGCCTTCCAGCTTGGTTTGGCCATATACGCTCAGCGGTGCCGTGGGGCTGTCTTCCTGCCAAGGTGTTTCACCATCCCCTGGGTAGACGTAATCAGTAGAGTAGTGCACCAGCGGAATATTGTGCTTGGCCGCATACTCGGCTAATTGTGCTGGCAGCTCGGCATTGAGGCGTTTGGCTTGCTCTGGTTCGCTTTCGGCTTTATCAACCGCTGTGTAAGCGCCGGCGTTGAGGATCAACGCCGGCTGGTGTTCAGCCAAGTAGGCGTCTACTGCATTGGCATCTGTTAAATCAAGTTCATGCCGTGTAGGGGCTAACACATTACCGAATAGGGAAAATTGGCGTTGTAGCTCAAAGCCGACCTGGCCGTTTGATCCGGTGATGAAAATAGTGAGGGGTGAAGCGTGAGGTGTGAGGTGTGCATGTTCAGATGTCATAGTGAAGCCTTTAAATGCCTGATCAGCCCGCCTAGCTGTGAAAATACAGAGTTAATCGCTAGTTCCAGTGCTGAAATATCATCCATATACCCTAAGCGTTGGGCAATTTGACATTGAGTTTCAAGTTCACTGAGCGAACCACGTGCTATATGCAAAAATCTTAAAAAGTCGGGCTTACTGCCACGAGCCGCGCCTTCGGCTATATTGCTTGGCACAGATACAGCAGCACGTTGCATTTGGCTAGCTAGCCCATATCGCTCAACTGAAGGAAAGGATGAGGTCATTGAGTAAATAGCGACAACGAGATCCATTGCTTCTTGCCATACCCGCAGTTGCTGATGCTTTCTCACAACTCTTCCCCTTACCACTAACAAGCGAAGCGCTTACTCCTCACAAACTACCTAGCCGTTGGCCTTGGTAGCTGCCGTCTTGGACGCGTTTCCACCAGGTTTCGTTGGCGAGGTACCACTGCACGGTTTTGCGTAGACCGGTTTCAAAGGTTTCTTCTGGTACCCAGCCTAGCTCGCGTTCGATTTTGCTGGCGTCGATGGCGTAGCGGAGGTCGTGGCCGGGGCGGTCGGTGACGAAGGTAATTAAATCTTTGTGTGAGCGCTTCGCTTGAGAGGGGTGAGCGCCCTGCGGGCTTGTGAGGGGTAAGGAGGATCCCCTCACTCCTAACTCCTCACCCCTCACTCCTCCCCCCTCACCTAGCACCCATTCATCCAGGATTTCGCAAATCGCTTCTACGACCTCGATATTCGCCTTCTCATTGTGCCCGCCGATGTTGTAGGTCTCGCCTACTTGCCCTTCTGTGGCGACTTTGATCAATGCGCGGGCGTGGTCTTCTACATACAGCCAATCGCGGATCTGCTGGCCATTGCCGTACACCGGAAGCGGCTTACCGGCTAGGGCGTTGAGAATCATCAGCGGAATCAGCTTTTCCGGGAAATGGAACGGGCCGTAGTTGTTCGAGCAGTTGGTGACTAGCGTGGGCAGGCCATACGTACGCTGCCAGGCGCGTACCAAGTGGTCAGAACTGGCTTTACTGGCCGAATAAGGCGAACTGGGCGCATAGGGTGTCGTTTCTGTAAACAGTGAGGCGTGAGCGCGCTGCGCGCTTGTGAGGGGTGAGTTTTCCTCCTCACTCCTCGCTCCTGACTCCTCACATTCAGCCAGATCACCATAAACCTCATCCGTACTGATATGGTGGAATCGAAAAGCGTTGCGACGCTCGCCTTCCAAGCTATTCCAATAAGCGCGTGCGGCTTCCAGCAGTACGGCAGTGCCCACCACATTGGTTTGAATAAACTCTGCCGGGCCATCGATGGAGCGGTCTACGTGGCTCTCCGCCGCTAAGTGCATCACCACATCAGGCTGGTGCTGCTCGAACAGTTGTTGCATGGCCTGTGCATCGCAAATATCGGCCTGGGCAAAGGTGTAGCGCTCATTGGCTTCAACGCTTGCCAGGGATTCTAAATTGCCTGCATAGGTAAGTTTGTCTACGTTCACCACCTTATGGGCAGTGTTTTGAATAAGTTCCCGCACTACTGCAGAACCGATAAAGCCTGCGCCACCGGTAATTAAAAAGGTTTTGGTGTTCATAGTTCTCTTAATAGCCGATGTTAATGGGCTTTTCGCTGTGGCCTGATATCTTTAAACACTAGGCAGATTTGCGTTTTGCCTTGCGCTGCTGCTCTTCCAGCATTTCCAGGTGCTCGCGCGCAATTTTCGACGCTTTTACCGCCTTTTGAACTTCTTGATGAGCAATGGCAATGTCTTGCTGAGGCGCTTGGCGCTCTCGATAATCCTCTAGGTTTTCCTGTGCGGCTTTAAGCACCTGATGACATTCTTGCAGGTGTTTTCTGGCACTGGGCACATCGGTAGGCAGTGCGGTGCCGTCGTTTTTAGCATCTACATCAATATGGTAGGCAGCGATAGCTTCGTTTACGTCATCGTACCAGTGCGCAGTCCCGTGCTTTAAGTAAACACCGGCTTGGCATAAATCCTTCAAAATGCCTTCTGAGTGAGACACCATGATTAGCGATGACTGGCCCACTTTCGATTCGAATAGCTCTTTTGCTTTGGCTTTGAAAGATCTATCGCCAACGGCGGTGGCTTCATCGGAGATATAGACGTCGAAATCGAACGCTAAAGAGAGGCCAAACGAAATACGCGATCGCATGCCTGAAGAGTAGGTGCGGATCGGTTCGTCAAAGGCTTCGCCTATTTCAGCGAAGTCTTCGACAAATTTGATTATTCGCGCAACCTCTTCTGAGCCACTGCCCTGAACACGGGCTACGAATTTGACGTTTTGGCGACCGGTCATGTTGCTTTGCATACCGCCCGATAGCCCTACAGGCCAGGAAACGCGGGTGTGGCGAATGACTTCGCCGCGCTCTGGCGTATCCATACCGGCAATTAAACGCAGCAGCGTGGATTTACCCGCACCGTTGGCACCAATCAAGCCGACACTCACCCCTTTGGGGATCGTGAGGTTGATGTCTTTAAGCACCCAATCGCTGCCGTGGTGGTTGTGGTAGCGTTTGTAGAGATTTTTGATTTCAATCATTGGTTTTTTGGTGAAGGGTAAGGGGTTAGCGCTTCGCTTGTGAGGGGGAACACCTCACTGCTATCAGCTAACTCCTTACCGTTACACTTCTGCCTTTGCGTTTATAGAGGCTTTCGAGTTCAGCTTTGAGCGCTGCGCGGGCGGTTTGTTCGCCGTGTACCAGGCGGATGGTTTGGGGCCAGCGGCGCATGCGTTTTACGAAGTTGAGCAGGTCTTTTTGGTCGGCGTGGGCTGAATAGCCGCTGATGGAGGTTACGCCTGCCTTTATATCAAATCGTTCGCCGTCGATGTTTACCCAGCCGCCCTGTGGGCCGTATTGCTGTATGTCCCGCCCGGGGGTGCCTGCGCCTTGGTAGCCCACAAACAGCACTTGGTGGCGTTCATCGCCGAGCATGGCTTTTAGGTAGTTCATGATTCGCCCGCCTGCACACATGCCGCTGGCGGCAATGACTAGCGCCGGTCGGCCTGTTTTGGCCAGGTACTCAACGGTTTGCTCGTGCTCTGCATGGCTATCCACGGTGTAGATATTGGCGAAGTTGAGTGGATGACGGCCACTGCGCAGGCGCCCTTGGGCTTCTTTATCCCAGTAGGGTTTTAGCTCGCGATAAACCTTTGTAAAACGCGCGGCTAGCGGTGAGTCGACAATGATTTCCAGTGACTGCCACTGCGGTGAGCGCGTTTGATGGATAATGGTTTCTAGCTCGTAGAGCAGCTCTTGGGTGCGGCCGATACTGAACGCAGGCACCATCACCGTGCCACCGCTAGCGAGTGCTTGCTCTACGGCGGCTTTTAGGGTGGCGCGGCGCTGGCGGCGGTCTGGGTGTTGGCGGTTGCCATAGGTGCTTTCGAGTACCAGTTGGTCGCAGCCGTAGGGGGATTTAGGCGCAGGTAGTAGCGGTGCGTATGGGGCGCCTAAATCGCCGGAGAATACGATGCGCTCTTTTTCACTGGTCTCAACATCCTGGTAGCTCACTTCAACGTAGCTGGAACCTAGAATATGCCCTGCCCGTTTTAGTTTTACCCGTGTGGTGCCTGTGCCTATCTCTGCGTTTTCAGTCGTGCTTGCGCTAGCGCCGGTGTGACCGCTTACTTCGCTTACCCTACCTATGTTGTGCCATTTGCCGTAGGGCACGCTCACGATTTGCTTTTCGAGCTGCGCTTGAAAGCGCTCGATCAGTTGGGCATTGCGGGTGAAGCCAATTTTTAGCGCGTCTTCAATCACCAGGGGCAGCAGCCTGGCCGTGGGGATCGAGCAGATAATCGGGCCGGCGAAACCCGCCGCCAGTAAGTAAGGCAGCCTGCCCACGTGGTCAATATGGACGTGGGTAATGATGAGCGCCTTAACGGTGCTGATATCGAATTCAATTTGCAGCTGCTCGAAGCTATCTTCCACGGCGTCTTCCCCTTGGAAGAGGCCACAATCCACCAGTAGGGATTCGTGTCGATTGAGTAGCAGTTGGTGACAGCTGCCAGTTACCCCAGTGGCCCCGCCGTGGTGAATTATTTCGAGCATTGGTAAACCGTTAGTGGTGAATTGTGAGGTGTGAGGTGTGAGGTGTGAGGCGTGAATCGTGAATCGTGAATCGTGAATCGTGAATCGTGAATCGTGAATCGTGAATCGTGAATCGTGAATCGTGAATCGTGAATCGTGAATCGTGAATCGTGAATCGTGAACAGTTTGGTGTCGGCGCAATCGTGTGAATAGCGCGGAGCGGTGCCGGGAGTTGGCTATGTGCCGTTGGGCGTCGTTCCGACGCCTTTCGCGGGTGCCCACGAACGCTCGCTGAACTCGCTTTCTCGTTACCACGCGCTACGGGTCGTGCTTCCACAATGTTCTGTGCATGCGTGATTTAGTAGCGCGTGGTAAGCCTCAGGCGCACCCGCGAGAGCAGCGCGGAGCGGTGCCGGGGGTTGGGTTACGCTGCTTGGCTCTTTAAGAGCGGCCATGCCCCCTGCTTAGAAGCGTCAAGGATGACAATTTCAGTAATTGTGCCATCTTCCGCGTAACTAATATGCGTATTCCAGTCTTGAGAAATTTCTTTAACCGTACGTTTATCTGAAAGATGCAAAACTAGAATGTCATCCGCTTCATCGTAGGTTGTACGCATTACTTATCCTCCCACTCAAAGTGATGCATAACGGTTTTGACAACCAGTTTGTCTTCTAAGACAGCTGCGATAGACAAAAGGTTGTCTTGGCGACTTTCAACATGTATCGCTATCCAAAACCGCGTAGCATCTTTGTACTTTACTGTTCCCCGCTCTATCAATTCTAGCAGTTCACTTTCTGTGATATTTCGAGTAGCCATGCGCTCACGGGCATGGCGTGTTATGTAAATATCTACCTTGAAACGGTGACTGTACATATTCTCAAACTACATACTTAGTTTGGACAACTGAATCGACACCCGCGATCGCATGCCGGGGTTGGTTACGTGCCGTTGGGCGTCGTTCCGACGCCTCCCTCGGGTGCCTCGTTTGCTCGTTCCTCGCAGACTCGTTACCACGCGCTACAAAAATGTGAATCGTGAGTGGTAAATGGTGAATCGTTTCGTACCCTTCACCCTTCACCCTTCACCCTTCACCCTTCACCCCAACCTTAATCGCGGTGATCTTTGATGATCATCATCAGCATGCTGAAGATAAAGGCTAGGAAGATGGTGATGATGGCGAATACGCTGCTGTTGTAGAGCCGATTGGGTTCTGTGGGGTACTCCGGGAATAGCGGGCTTTGCAGCACGCTTACCTGCTTGAGCTGGCGGGCAGCTTCTAAGCGGGTGTTTTCTAACGCAGCCAGCGCACTTGAGTAGGTTTCCTGAGCAAACTGTGCCTGCAGTTCTAGTGTTTCATATTGCGCTGACACACTGTTGAGCGAGTCGCCTGAAGCTTGGGCGATTCGATCACGCTGCTCAATAATTTGGTCGCGCAATGCCGTGATATTACGCTCGACTTGGCGCAATTCAGAAGACTGGGAGCTTTGGAAGCTGGCTAATGCGCTGCGCTGCGCTTGCAGGCGGGCTAGATCAGCCTCAAGTGTTGCCACCACTTGGTTAATATTTTCCACCGTTGCGGTTGGTGAAACCAAACCATATTCGTTTTGGAATTCAAGCAGCTTGGCCCGGGTCTCTTCAAAGCGCTCTTCAAGTCGAACCATTTGCTGTTCTAAAAATTTCACCTGCTCATCTGCTAGACGGTGCCCCATTTCGTTCATATGGTCTTCACCTGCTTCCAGCAGCAGCGTAGCCACTTCATGGGCAAACTCTGGCGTATACGCCTGCACGTGGATATTGAGCACGCCTGCATACTCATCCAGCTCTACCTCTACCCGGCGCAAGTAGTATTGGTGCAAGTCTTCAATGGGGGCATCACGGTTAAGCAGTTTGGCGAAGATATCTCCATTCTCAGAATAGTGCTCACGCAGATTCAGCTTTTCGTCCAGTAAGCGCAGCATGTCTACAGAGAGTAAGTGTTCACGCAGCAGCAACAGGTCGTGGGTATTTCCCCCACCGCCACTGCCCATAATTGAAGATAGGCTAAATTCTGGCGTTGCTACCTGCGGGCTTTCTAACACTACGGTTGCGCGGGATACATAGCGATCTTCCGCCAATACAAACCAATAAAACGAGACCAAAGCTATCGCGACTATCGCCACGGCCCAGTGTGGCGATGTTTTTATAAAATGACGAAAAGAACGTTGCATAGTTTATTGTGCCTTCAATCGATCAATAAAGCGCAGGTGCATCAATAGCCCCAGGGCGATTAGCGTAAATGTAAAGAGCCAGAGGTAGAGCATGCTGGTGCCCTGGACGACTTGGTACTTGTCAAAAAAGCCCAGGCGCAGCGTTTCGAGGCCATGGGGTATTGGGTTAAGCATCAGGTATTCCAACAACCAGTGGGGCAAGGCATTAAGCGGTAAAATCACCCCGGAGATTATTAGCAGCGGTAAAGAGAGCATGGTTATCACCCGGCCAAGCTCGGGTACCAATGTTGCCACTACTGAGGTTATCAACCCTAAACCAAGCCCTAGACTCCATAACGAAAGCCAGGCAGCCATCACCCTAATGACGTTATCTGGGTAGAGATCTAACCCCAGCATTAGCCCACCGCCTATAAAGAGCAGGAAGATAAAACTGCGCAACATGCCTTCTAGAAAGTTGCGCACAAGCACGGGGTCTACGGGCAGCACTTGCCGGTAAGCGAACAGGGCTTTGTTACCATTAATGGCGCCCATCCCTCGCATCATGCCTTCCCGCACCAAGAAAAAGCCCATTAAGCCCGTAATCATCCAAGGGATAAATTCGGCATTCGCTACTAGGCGATTGCCACTAACAAAGCTACGAATGCCTACCACAATAACAACAAAGGCGACTGGCTCGAAGATCATCCAAAACCAGCCCATGCGATCCGACATGGTGCGCGAAATGGCTTCGCGCATGAACATGGCGTACCACACGCTGCGCGTGACTTGCCACGGTGTTCGTGCACTCCGCCGTGGGCCACTGTTTACGTTATCCATAGCGCTACTTCTTGAATAAGTGAGGTGTAAGGGGTGAGAGGTGAAGGGTAAGGGGTGAGGTGTAAATTGTGAGGTGTGAGAGGGACTTTCTTCACCCCTCACTCCTTACTCTTCACTCCAACCCCCTAACTCCTCACCCTTCTCCTATTACAGATCAACCGCTACTCTGGTTGCTACGGCAATCTGGTAGAGGATCTGCGTTAGCGTAGAGGCTAGCTGAAGGTTGTGCGTGGGAGCAGCGGGCATAACGAGGATTTCGTCGCCGGGACGCAGGTTCACGTTACGGGCGTTCTCAACGGCACCATTCTGGCGAACCACAAGAATATGGTCGTCATCTGCACGGTCGGTGAAGCCGCCTGCGCCTTCAATGTAATCGATCACGCTCATGCCTGGGCGATAAACAGCGGCTTGGGGCACAAGCACTTCACCACTTATCAGCATGGAGTCACTCACTTCCGGAATAGTGACCACATCGCCATCCTGCAGGCGAATATCGGAAATGCGCCCATCGTAAGCAACGACTAAACGGCCACTGGGCTCTAGCTCACTGGCACGAGAGATGAAGTCCTGAATCAGCTCCGCTTCTTGTACACGAATCTGAGCTTCTTCATTGGTGCTGGAGGGTGCGCCTAAGTAGGTGGTCTCTAGACGGCGTAGGCTTTCTTCAAGGGACTGCGCTTGCTGCTTTTTAACACTTTCACGCTGTATTGAGATGCTTTCCACGGCGGTCATGTTTTCTGGCACGGCGATGGCGTCTAGTAATTCGCTTAAACGAGCATCCCTTGGCAGTGCGTACCGTGAAGGGCCGTAATAGCTGCCTTCTACTTCCACAACGATGGTTTCACTGCGCTTATCTGAGCTGAACAGCACTTCGTCGCCACTGCGGATCGTTTGACCGGCAAACATATCAATGGGGAAGTATTGAGCAATAGGCCCTTCTTCACGGTCACCACGTAGCAGAACATGTGAAACACCGCTTCTTAACCGCGCTAGATTTACCAGCTCAGCGCCACTCAAACTTGTGCCTGTCATTTCATAACGGTATTCACGGTGAACATCTCCACCTACCGCAATTGCGGGGCCACGCTCCTCGACTACGATGGTGTCGCCATCTTGAAATTGCGGGCGGGGTATATTGCCGTTGATCAAGAAGTCATAGAGGTCGACGGTGGCGACATTGCGACCGTCGCGCATTACACGAATTTGACGATAGCTGCCTAGGTCTTGATCTATGCCGCCGGACTGATCCAGAAAATAGAGCAGGGAGTCGTTGGGTGTGCCCGCGTAACGGCCGGGGTTTTCAACATAGCCTGTGACGTAGACGGCTACGGGCTGCACACCTTGCAGGTTGGTATAGACCTGGACGTTATCTGGGTATACCGAGGTAATGGCTTGACGCACGCTGGCATCAACTTGTTGGCTGCTCTGCCCTTCTACTTTGAGCGGCCCTGAGCCAGGAATGAAAATATTTCCTTGGGCGTCGACGGGTAACACGCGATCAAGTTCAAATGCACCCCAGGCGCGAACCGTGACTTGGTCGCCGGGTTTAATCCGGTAGTCAGGGTTGAGACCATCCCCCATCGCGCCACGAAACCCACCTGTGAATAAGTTGGCGCCAAATGGCGGTAGCGCATCGGGATCTTGTACCTTGGGCGAAACCGGGCCATATGTGCCGCTATCCCAGTTGGCTCGGGGCGTATCATTGACTTCTTGCTGCTGCAGGCTGCCTTGCTGGTTAGCCTGCTCAGGTAAAATGCTGTCGGAAAGGCTTAGCGCCTGCGCCCATGTGTTGGGCACTGCAAAAACGCTGACAAGCGCTATGGAAGCAACGGCTAACGAGCGATTTAGCGTAGCGCGGTCAAGCAGTGTGGTCACTTTCATTAATTGCGCCCCTGTGTTGTTTGTGCCACAACGCGTTGATTAACCCAACCATTGGGTGTTTTGCAGACGAGTGCAGAACGCGCGTTATTGGAGTCGACGGCTACTACTCTTAGCTTGCGACACTCGCGCCCACTGGCGGCAAGGTAGGCGGCGTCAGCCACAATCTCGACATTATTACCCCATGGGCTGTCTGAAACATTAATCACGGCACCTGCGGGCGCTTGTGTTAAAAAGCCATTGAGGTTGTCGTCTTGCAGCAAGGTGGCCGGGTCGTTATTCAATACATACTGCGCTTCTTGCTGAGCTGAGCTGGAGGGGTACGAGGCACAACCACTCACCACGGCTAAACTCAGCGCTGCCAGCAGCATGCGTGCTGGAGAGACCACTGAACGTTGAGATATCGACATAGTTATTTCCAAATAAAAGGCACGCTACCGCCCAGGGATTATAACGGGCGTATTCCCTTGCCCTACTTCTCTGGGTGGATGAAAGTGGTTGGCACAAGCGCAAAGCACTTTTGCCAGCCGCCCATTGTAGGGGAATACCGCCAGCGGCTCTACATAGACAGCTCTTGTACAACCTATTCATTCTTATTGTGAGAATAACAGCCATTGAAAAGCAAAAAAACGGCCACATAAATGTGGCCGTTTTGATATAAACAAATTCTTTAAAACGACGTTAGAAGTGATAACGTGCGCCTGTCAGCCAATATGTCCTGTCTGCCGAACTTTCTTTCCGCATGCTTGGCGCATCACCATCGGCTAGCTCTACGAACACGTCAAATGCACTGGTGACTTTATAGTAAGCGCCTGCAGCCCAGGCGTTACTCTCCTCGCCTTCGTCACGGTCTACATTGTAGTAATCTGCGGTAAAAGCCCAAGGCCCTGTGGAGTAGGTACCACCTAGGCCGACCGTTTCGAACCCTTTGCCATAAGTATCGCTGTTGTCTTGAGTCTCAACACCTAAGCGCATTGATAGCTGATCAGATAGCGAGTATGCCCCAATAAGGCCATACAGCGTTTCACCATTTCCACTGCCACCACCACGCACTACGTTTTCCACTGCACCAAACCCAACTTTGAGTGGGCCTTGCTGATAGCGAATACCACCTTGCGCGGCAACAACCTCACCTTCACTACTCTGCTCTGAAGCCGTTAACCCCCGCTCACTGTAGTGCTTAACCTGGAGAAAAGAAGTGAAGCCGTTCAGCTCAGGCGTGTAGTAAGCAATAGAATCACCCCAAGACTGCAAACCCGATGATTTAAACAGTAATCCGCGGTCTTGATAAACATCAAACGGCAGCGAGACAAACTGGGCATACATGCTATTAAAATTACCTGCCAGCAACGTGCCATACTGCTTACTTGATAAACCGATGTAGCTTTGTCGTATTTCGTTGAACCCTTGATCCGTGTTGCGCTCATCGCCAGTAAACCGCCACTCCAAGCGTCCTAATGCCGTTAGGTCTGAAGTAACCGTATGACTCATTCGAAACCCTAGGCGGGAGTAGACATCAATAAATTCCGCGCCGTCATCCACTTTATTGCCAGCGCTATTAAACTCAGGGCCACCGCCCGCAATACCCATGGCAATACGGCCGTAAATATCCAGCTTCGTGCCGTCCTGATCATAAAGTGTTGTGGCTTGAACCGAGGAGATACTTAACAGACTTGCTACAACCACCGCTAACTGCTTCTTCTGCATTAGAAATAATCCCTTGATACGCTAATCTTGTTCGCTGCTTTAGCTATTCAGCTATTCTCAGCTATATGCAGCAAACCAATGTTATACAATATCAAGGATGCATTAAAGGAAAACAATTCTTATTTGTATTAAAAATAATATTGACCAAAAAGCAAAAAAACCGGCCTCTAAAGAGGCCGGTTCTATTTGATTCTGCTAGGCAGTTAACCCTTCATGCGTGGTAATTAAACCAAGCTTAGAAGTGGTAACGAGCGCCTGTCAGCCAATACATGTCGTCGCCATCGGCAGTGCTAACAATCTCATCATCATCCAGGAGAGTGATAGACTGCTGGTCAGCTTGCTGCAGCTCTAGGAATACGTCAAAGTTGCTGGAAACTTTGTAGTAAGAACCCAGGGCCCAAGAAGTGCGGCTATCGGAATCTTCAGGATCTACGTCGTAGATGTCAGCAGCGAATGCCCAAGGACCAGTGGTGAAAGTACCACCTAGACCAACTTTATCGAAGCCGCCACCGCGAACATTGTTGTCGTCGCGAGTTTCGTAACCCAGACGTGCAGAGAACTGGTCAGTAATGTCGTAAGAACCGATCAGGCCGTACAGCATTTCAGCGTTACCGCCGCCACGTGCAACGTCTTCAACAAAACCCAGACCTACAGTTACAGGGCCTTGTGCGTAACGAACACCACCTTGCGGTGCGATTACGTCGCCTTCAGAAGTTTCTTGAGCTTCAGTCAGGCCGCGCTCGCTGTAGTGTTTCAGCTGCAAGAAGGCAGTGAAGCCGCTCAGGTCAGGCGTGTAGTAACCGATAGAGTCGCCACGTGACTGAGTCGGGTGACCAGCGAATTCCAGACCACGGTCGATGTAAACATCGAACGGCTTGGAAACGAACTGGTTGTAGAATGCGTCGAAGTTACCCGCTTGGAAAGTACCAAACTGGTCGCTTTGCAAACCGATGTAGCTCTGACGAACTTCTTTAAAGCCAGTGTTGCCGTTACCGCTAGGACCGGTACGCTCGTCACCGTCGAAACGCCACTCAACACGACCGAAAGCAGTCAGGTCACGTGAAATTTCTTGGCTCATGCGCAGACCAAGACGTGAGTATACGTCTACAAACTCAGCGTCGTTATTGATTTTTTCATCATTACCGTTGTATTCAGGGCCGCCACCAGCAACACCCATGGCGATACGGCCATAGACGTCAAGCTTGGTGCCATCCTGGTCATAAACGGTTGCTGCCTGGGCTGCAGCAGAGGCACCCAGGGCGCCAACGATAGCAGTCGCTAAAAGTGTCTTTTTCATGATGTAAGTTCCTTAACTCGTATACTGTTTCGATCGTTGCTGCTCAACTCTTAATAAGTTGGCAGTTGGCTTTTGCGGGCCATGCTCTTTTGCCATCCGCCGGTTTTTTCCCGGTGGTATGCGGCATGTCCTCAACTAAGCCTTGTTATAGTCCAATGCTCGCAGAACAAACTCTATACCGGGACTCCAGGGAACGCAATAGAAAAAAACAGTGTTTTTTTACTATTTGTGCTTTTTTATGGAACCCCTGCTGCTGGGCCCGGTCTCAGCGGCCTTTGAATTTCTGCTGTAAATCTAACAATTTATCTTCCAAGCTAAGCGACTTACGCGGCTCACCTTTTTCTGCCTTCGGTTCTGCATCCGGCGCTAAATCAGGCTGTTTCGGTTTTTCTTGACGGGTGTTTTTAGCGGCAGACGATGGTTTAGGTTGCGCTTTTTTTGGCTGCCCAGCTACTTTCTGATCACCACGTTTTTCTGCTGCGTGTAGCGCCGCTTCTTTATCTACCTTGCCTGCGGGTTGACCATCCAAATCTACCCGTTCGGCGCCCTCGCGCACTGCTTTTATATAGCGCGGGAGGTTCACGTAGTTGGCCAAGGCTCGACGAATTAGCTTACTAGGCCACTCTTCGCGCTCTGCAAGCTGTTGATGAATACCCACTTTTAAGGGCTTTGTGTGGCCTTTAAAAAACGCCTTGGGGTAGCGCTCGTACCATTGATTCAACAGGGCGTGCGGTGAAGGTGCTTTGGCCGTTTCAGCGGTAGCCGATGATTCAACTTTTGCTTCTGGTTTGGTTTCTTCTGGCTTGGCTTCTTCTGGTTTGGCTTCTTCTGGTTTGGTTTCTTCTGGCTTGGCTTCTACTGGCTCGACCTGATCTGGCGCTACTTCGCTGGGTGGTGGCGTTTCAGGCGCTTTTGGGTCGAGAACCTTTGCATCGACAGCTTCTTCGTTATGTCTTTCATTGTCTATTTTAGTCGTGGCTTCGGAGCTTGGCACGCTTTGCGATTGGGCGCTTTTCAATGCCAATTGCTGCTTTAACCGCTGGTTTTCTTCACGCAGGGCATGTAGCTCAGCTTGTGTGCGTTCAAGACGCGCTTCTAAATCATCTAATATATTCATTAAGCTGGCGGCCATAGCCTTCTCCTTTGCCCTTTTTAGTCGGCGATGCGCTCGTAAACGACGAAATCATAACTTGGCTGCCCTTCTGCTGGCTGCCCCGCTACGCGCTGTACTTCTTGCCACTCGCTGGGGTCGAAGTCAGGAAACGTTGCGTCGCCTTCTACCTCTATGTCCACTTCCGTTATGTAAAGCCGCTGGGCAAAGGGAAGCGCCTGGCGGTAAATTTCTCCGCCCCCCATTACCATGATCTCTTCCGCCGCTTCTATGGTGGCGTGCTGGTCGGCTAGCTCTAGCGCTGCAGGCAGGTCGTGGCACACGCGTACGCCTTCGTGGGAAAACTCGGCGTTGCGGGTGACAACGACATTAAGCCGATTAGGCAACGGCTTGCCAATGGAAGCGTAGGTTTTACGCCCCATGACCAGCGGTTTTGCCTGGGTAATGCGTTTGAAGAACTTTAAATCTTCGGGCAGGTACCAGGGCAACTTGCCGTCTACGCCGATCACACGATTTTTAGCCATGGCAACGATCATTGCCACCGGCACCAGAGAGTCGAAAGCGCCGTTTTGGTTACTCGTATCGTTTTGCTGGCTCATACCGCTACCTCGGCCTTGATGTGCGGGTGCGCCTCGTAAGCGTCAATGTGAATATCTTCAAAACGGAATGCGAACAAGTCGTCTACCTCTGGATTGAGCACCAGTTTAGGCGCCGCTTTAGGCGTACGCGATAGCTGCTCTTTGGCCTGTTCAAGGTGGTTACTGTACAGGTGCGCATCGCCTAGGGTGTGGATAAATTCACCCGGCTGCAGGCCGGTCACCTGGGCGACCATGGTCAGTAGTAAAGCGTAGCTGGCGATATTAAACGGCACGCCGAGGAAAATGTCGGCGCTGCGCTGATAGAGCTGGCACGACAGCTTGCCATTGGCCACATAGAACTGGAACAGGCAGTGGCACGGTGGTAGCTGCATTTCATCGACCTGGGCTGGGTTCCATGCAGAAACAATCAGGCGGCGGGATTGGGGTGTGGTGCGAATTTGACCGAGCACCTTGGCAATTTGGTCAACGCTGCCACCTTTTGGGTCGGGCCAGCTGCGCCACTGGTAGCCATAAACGGGGCCTAGATCGCCGTTTTCATCCGCCCACTCGTCCCAGATCCGCACGCCGTTCTCTTTTAGATAGGCGATGTTGGTGTCGCCTTTCAGGAACCACAGGAGTTCGTGAATAATCGAGCGCAGGTGGAGTTTTTTGGTGGTCAGTAGTGGAAAACCACGCGATAAATCAAAGCGCATTTGATGGCCAAACACGGAGCGCGTGCCGACGCCTGTACGGTCGTGGCGGTCAACGCCATGCTCCAAAACGGTTTGCATCAAGTCTAAATAGGGTTGCTCAAGCGCGGGCGTTGGTGCAGTCACAGAATTTCCAAATTAACAGGCGATGTAGCGGTTTATTCTAGGCGCCCATAGCTGCCCGGTCTAGCAATGCCGCCCCGTTAACGTTATCCAGTTAACCCCGGCACCGCTTCGCGATGCTTTCGCGGGTGCGCTTCGCTTACCACGCGCTACTAAATCTCGCATGCACATGAATACGGGGGATCCAATGCACTGTGCACATTATGATATGGCTGCGGTACGTAATCACACCACCGAAAGCGAGCGAGTGCACATCCCCGTACGAGTTCAGCGAGCGTTTGAGGCACCCGCTGGTGTACTCCCCCAATTATCAGATAGTTGAGTTCCTTCATCGTCCAAGAACACTAGCTATTAGGTAAATCCAACAACCCCGGCAAATCAGCTAAGGCCATTTTACTTTCAGCATAATTGTGGAGCTGGTTATAGGTACCCATAAGCATAAGACTCGAATCTCGCGCAATATTGATCGCCTCTGCAAACTCGCATGCATTTTCCATGTACTCATGAACCAACTGGTTACGAAGTTTTCTGGCAATCAGCCACCCTTCAACACTTTCTACTACACCTAAGCGCTCAGCCCGGTTTAGTGTTTCAATTTGGCTTCCAGGCTTTTCCGCAAGCGCCTGTAACCAGCGAGGTAATAACTTGTCGGCTAACGTATCTTGCATTCGGCCAAACCTGGAAACGAAAGCTTCTAAAAGAACCGCCTCTTCTGGCTGTTCGTCTAGCACCTCTACCCATGTTTGGGTAATCAGCTTCCCTTCAGCAAATAGCGTAAGCCAACTGTATGCTAAGTGATTCCCTTCACGCTTTACTATGCTAAGCGTCGCCACGAAGCGCTCAACCGGAAGAAGACCACTCATATTAGCTCTCCATTAGTAAGCGCTTGCTCATACACAGGTGACAAGGGTGTTTCTGGATCATAAATCAATATGTCGATTGGCTGGTCGCCCAGGCGCATCTGTAACCGAGCCGTCATGGTCAACATCTTGATCATTTTGCCCGTCATTGGCTTGTCACTCTTGACTAGAATGTCGATGTCCCCGCCCTTGACATGGTCGTTTAAGCGGGAACCAAAGAGCGCAAGCTGAACATTATTACCGAAAACTTCCTGGCCTACCTGCTTTACGATAGCTTTCTGCTCTTCACTGAGTCTCATACCACACCTCTGTATTAACTCAATTTGGCTTTGTCATGAACAACTATTTCCCAATAGGTTCTAATGACAACCTGACGTAATACCGCTATTTCCAACTGAATCAGGCAAGGCTCTATGACCCCATCAAACCTTAACATCCACAGGCTGGGAGCGTGACCATGCTATGACGACGAGGCCCAGCGCGATCATGGGGAGCGAGAGCAGCATGCCCATGGTGACCCAGCCGAAGGCGATAAAACCAATGTGGGCGTCGGGCATGCGGACAAATTCGACCATAAAGCGGAACACGCCGTAGCAGACTAAAAACAGCCCGGATAAAAAGCCTCGTGCGGTCGGCTTGGCGGAGACCCACCACAGAATGGCGAACAGCACGACGCCTTCTAACAACGCCTCGTAGAGTGCTGATGGATGACGCGGCTCAGGCCCCATGCCGGGAAACGGCATGCCCCAAGGAAGCGAGGTCATGCGGCCCGGTAGCTCATGATTAATAAAGTTACCGATACGCCCGGCCCCCAAGCCAATCGGTACCAGAGGAGCGATAAAGTCGGTGAGCGTTAAAAAAGCCAGTTGCTTACGCCGAGCGAATATCCAAGCGGCGAGGAGTACCCCGAGTAGGCCGCCGTGAAAGCTCATGCCGCCATCCCATACGCGGAAGATCCACAGCGGGTCGGCTGTCCACTGCCCTAGCCCGTAGAACAGCGCGTACCCTAAGCGCCCTCCAGCCACGACACCAATGGCACAGTAGAAGAGCAAATCACCGATATCGTCATTATTGAGACCAATACGCGATGCGCGCCGACAGCCAAGCCACCAGGCAGCGACAAATCCCACCACATACATAAGGCCATACCAATGGACTTGCAGCGGCCCCAAGGAGATAGCCACTGGGTCAATCGTTGGGTAATTAATCATTTACACTCTCTAATCTGACCAAAGGAAATATGCAAGACGCCCACTCAGCACGTAAAACGGTCACAGACTAGGCTTTGTACGAAAACTGACTGCGCTCGACAATACTGCGTTAAAAATCAACTCAAAATGCTCATTTACACCCCGTAAACTCGAGCGCGAGCCCGGTCCTTTTCTCGTTGATTTTTGCCTTGTCTAGTCTTCGCTCGCCGACTTTTCGTACAAAGCCTAGGTGAGCAGGAAACGCACCCCTACCACTGCCAGCAGTAACGCGAAGGAGAGACGTAGCACATGAGCGGGCAAAACATGGGCAAGTTTAACGCCTAAGCGGGCAAATGGAACGCTGGTGACCACGATACTGAAAAACGCTGGCCACATAACAAAGCCAGTTGTCCAGGCAGGCAGCAGAGGATTACCCCAGCCCACCATGATAAACGCCAGAGCCCCCACCAGCGCGATGGGTAGCCCTACCGCCGCTGCCGTGCCCACCGCTTGAGTCATGCTGGCGCCACAGCGTGATAGTAGCGGTACTGTCATGGCGCCTCCGCCAATCCCGAACAGTGCTGAAACAGCGCCGATCACGCCACCGGCGAGCGTCATTATCCATTTGCCGGGTGAGGCACTGCCCTGCTTAGGCGTTAATCCAAACACCATTTTAGCGGCAATGAGTAGAACAAAGATGCCAAACATAGTTCCCAGCGCCGTGCCGGAGAGGTTGTCGGCAATAAACGCCCCAGCGATGGAACCTAATACTAAGCCAGGCAGCAACGCTTTAAGCCACCCACGGTGAATGCTGCCGCGCCGATAATGGCCAAGGGTGGACGATGAACCGGTGACGAGAATGGTGGCGAGAGAGGTGCCAATGGCTAAATGCATGACAATTTCAGAGGCGATGTTCTGCAGACCAAACGCGAAGACCAAGACAGGAACGATAATGAGCCCACCGCCCACGCCAAATACACCTGCCATGGTGCCCGCAACGGCGCCTAAGGTTAAATAAATCGATAGCGCCGTGACGATGGTCATTCAGACGGAACCGCTTCAATCGTGCCTGGAAACCAGTAAGCAATCATATTCATGAGGGTTTGGGGTTGGTAAGGCTTGGCAAGTAAGTCATCCATACCGGCGGCTAGACAGGCGTCGCGCCCGGCATTGTCGACGTTGGCCGTTAGTGCGACCAACACGCTTTGACTAACGCCATGATTGCGCTCGTACTCGCGCCAGCGCCGGGTGGTTTCGAGCCCGTCCAGAGTGGGCATAAAAATATCCATAAATACCAGATCAAATATCGCGTTTTGCTGGCGTTCCAACGCCTGTTCACCGCTGCTAGCGCCTTCCACCTGTAGGCCCTGGGTTTCCAGCATCTGCCGGGCCAGCATCAAATTTACCGGCCCGTCGTCGACGACCAATACGCGTAAAGTTCGCGGCGCCCCCGGGCGATCACCACTCCTCCCTTGTGCCTCACCACTCAAAGAATTTTGTTCAGAACCTGGTTCAACTCCTCCCTCAGCGCTTTGTTGAACAAGATTGGTCAGTAGCGCGCGGATATCCGATAGGTGCTCATACACTTCCATGATATTTTGCCCACCGTTATCGGTGAGCTCTTTATCAACCATGCTGTTTAAATGGTCTAACAAGCTATCCGTTTCACGCTGCAGCAGCGTTAAGTAGCCTGATTTTAATCGTGACTCTTCCCGTGCCCTTTCTCGACCGGCAATCAAGTGCTTGAGCTGCCGTTGCTGGTGCTGAAGATCGTCCAGCAGGGTTTGCTCATGCTCCTGCCGGGTGTTCTTAGTAGCGGCAGTGGCCACTTGGGAGCAGTGCATGCAGCGCTCAAGACCGGCGAGGATTTCATTAACGCTGGCCAGCCGCTGAAGGGGTAGATGAGATTCGTCGGCGACATCCGGCGGGGAACATTTATGCTCGGGCAGTGAACGCGCAGCGGTAGCGCATAGTGCTTGACTGTGCCGTTCAAGTTCGGTGAGTTCTTGCATAAAGCGATTATCTTGACGCCGAGCATGCGCTTTAACCAACATCAGGAAGGCGCCGACATTCAAACTGCTGCCGATAAGCAGCGCCGCCATTAGCCACAACATGGTGCTCCAAGAGACGTAGCTGGGCGACATCCACCACATCATGGCGCCAACCACCACGCAGAGCACGATTAATGCTGCTTGCACAAGCAGCAGTGGCCACAGCAGAGGCCAAACAATGGCATTCCAAAAGTGCTCCCTTTGATAGCGCTGCATGATCTCGCCTTCCTATTGGCCGTATGGCCGCTGATAACGTGACCGCTGTTTAAGGCCCCACACCCATTCGGTGTGACGATTTATGCTACAAACATGATACTAATGTCAGTGTACGTCTACGCTTCGTTACTGTCATGCGGCTCTTGCGTTGAACGTTTTTCATCCTTATCGCCTGCGAGTTTGTTATGTGCTTGATATCGTTTGCTTGGCAACCCGGCACCCCCATGCCTTTGCGGCTAATGGGTAACCGTGATGAGTTCCATGCGCGCCCCACCGCGCCGCTGGGTGAGTGGCAAGATAACTCGGCCATTGTCGGTGGCCGCGATTTAGAGGCCGGTGGCTCGTGGCTGGCAGCCAAGCGCGGCGGTGTAGTGGCCGCGTTAACCAACGTACGTGACCCGCAATTGGGCACACCACCCGGCGCGCCAAGCAGGGGGGAACTGGTCGCCGATGCCCTGCAATGTAGCGATATAGAAGCGTGGCTAACTGCGCTCAGCCAGGGCGAGGCAATGCGCTACGCGGGCTTTAATTTATTGGTCGCCACGCCCCAACGGCTTTGGCACCTACACCGCAGCAGAGATCGTCTGGCTCTCACTGAGGTAGCTCCCGGGGTTCATGGCCTCTCCAACGCTGATCTCAACTCACCCTGGCCAAAGCTTCTACATGTACGCACTGCGCTTGAGCACACTCTTTTACAGCCAGACCCGTTCCAGGCATGGCCTAGTGGCGTTCAGCGCGCTATGCAAAATCCACAAGAAGCGGCTATCGAGGAGTTGCCGGATACCGGCGTGGGGCTTGAATTGGAGCGCCAGCTTTCAGCGGCGTTTATTGTCGGCGAGCGCTATGGCACCCGCGCCACCTCGTGGCTCACTCTGGATAGCGACGGGCACATCGAAGTTACCGAACAGCGCTTTGGGCCGCTGGGGCGCTTTGAGGGTGAAACCTCTTTAGCGTTGCCCAGCAGTTCGCTTGAATCCACTTTCTAGTATTTGCAAAAAAAAGTTAGTCACGGGGCGGCATCAGATGCGATAGCTGCCACTCATCCATGCGCCCCTCTAGATGGGTATGCACCTGGGCAGGGGTGTCTAGCTCCATCACTTCTTTGAGCAACTGCTCAGCATCGCTGAACGGCACCCGGCGAATGGCCGCGCGCACTTTGGGCAGGCTTGGCGCATTCATGGAAAGACTGGTAAAGCCCATGGCCATGAGCAACAGCGCTCCAGCCGGGTCTCCGGCCAATTCACCACAGAGCGAAATGGGCTTATCGAGCCGCGTGGCATCGTTAGCAAGTTCCAGCAGAGCGCCGAGCAACGCCGGGTGCAGCGCATCGTAAAGGCTCGATACGCGCGGGTTGTTACGGTCTACCGCCAGCAAGTACTGGGTTAGATCGTTGCTGCCCACTGAGAAAAAGTCGACTCGCTTCGCCAGCGCGTCCATTTGATAGATAGTGGCGGGCACTTCAATCATCACGCCCACTTTAGGTCTGACGACAGTAATCCCTTCTTCGCCCAGCTCTAGAATGGCGCGATCCAGCAGGCGCAGCGCTTCATCGACCTCTTCGACGTTGGTAATCATCGGGAAGAGAACGTAGAGGTTATCCAGGTCGATCGAGGCTTTGAGCATGGCGCGCAGTTGCACCATTAACACTTCCGGGTGATCCAGCGTTACCCGCATACCGCGCCAGCCTAGAAACGGATTCGCCTCTTCAATGGGGAAATAGGGCAGATCCTTGTCACCGCCGATATCCAATGTGCGCATCACCACCGGCAACGGGGCAAAGCCTTCGAGCTGCTCACGATAAAGCTTGGTTTGCTCTTTCTCGCCGGGGAAGCGTTCGGTAATCATAAACGGCACTTCGGTTCGATAGAGGCCCACTCCACCGATACGGCTTTTAAGCAGCGCGGTGGCATCTACCGCTAACCCGGTATTGACCATGAGCGGCATCGTGTGACCGTCGGGCGTGGCGCTGGGCAGATCCTGCTCGTGCTCAAGCAGTTCGCTGAGCGCCTCTTCTTCGGCGATCAGACTTTCATAACGGGCCGTAAGTTCAGGCGCTGGGCGCACAAACAGGCGACCACGGTGACCATCCAGCACCACCGGCGCCCCGCCTAGGCGCGGCAGCGGTAAATCCATCATGCCCAGCACCGTAGGAATGCCCATGGCCCGGGCGACAATCGCCACGTGGGACGTGCTGGAGCCGCGTACCGAGACCAGCCCTTTGAGCTTTTCGCGGGGGACTTCACCCAGCATGGCCACGCTGATCTCATCACCGACCAGAATAGCGTTATCGGGGTAGGTTTCCGGCGTGGATGGGGTATCTTCTTGCAGATGCGCAAGTACCCGGCGGCCAAGATCACGAATATCAGCCGCTCGCTCGCGTAGGTAGTTGTCGTCTACCCGCTCCAGATACTGGACGTGACGACGCACTACATCGGCCAGAGCGCCTGGTGCCCACTGGCCTTCGCGAATGCGTTTTTCCACTTCATCAGCCAGCGCGGCTTCGCCGAGCATCTGCTGATAAACATCGAACAGCGCCAGCTCTTGAGCAGAAATCCTGCTTGCCAAACGTTCGGCCGCGGCACGAATTTCGTTGCGGGTTTTGCCAATGGCTTCTTTGAGGCGGGCGACCTCATAATCCTGATCGCGGGGTATCAGATCCGGCACGCTGTTTAAATCCGCGGGCGGGGTAATCACCACTGCTTCCCCCATGGCCATGCCAGGCGAGGCAGCAACGCCTTTAAACATTGCCTGCCCTCCGGCAAGCGCCGGGCGCAGCAGGTTGCCCGTGGCTAAAGCATGCGCCAGCACACCAGCCAACTGCGCGGCCATGGTGACCAGAAAGGCTTCGTCCTCATCGTCGTAGCGGCGCTTTTCGGCTTGCTGAACCACCAATACGCCCAGCATGTGGCGCTGATGAATAATCGGCACACCCAAAAAGCTGGAGTAGCGCTCCTCACCGGTGGCTTCAAAGTAGCGGAATTGCGGGTGGGTCTGGGCATCTTCGAGGTTAAGCGGCTCGCTGCGTTTGGCCACCAAGCCCACCAGGCCTTCACCTAACGGCAGTACTACGCGCCCTACGGCTTGAGTGCGCAGACCAATGGTCTCCATCAATACCAGCGACTCAAGCTCCTTGTCGTAAAGGTAGAAGGAGCACACATCAGTCTGCATCGCTTTACGAATTCGGCGTACCATCGTGGACAGCGCGGCGTCGAGGGTGCGCGCGCCGTTCACTTCCTGAATCACCCGGCGCAACACCTCAAGCATGGACGTTTTACTTTTCACTATTATTTGCCTCGCTGAGGAATTTTCTGGCAGACTGCTGCCGCCCTACCCTGGGCAGCGACCAATCGCCCTAATCGTCATCCTGTGCCAGACGCTGAACGCGGGGAGACAACTCCCGCAGCGCGCGCCGATATACCTCTCGTTTAAAAGGCACTACCTGCCCTAGCGGGTACCAGTAGCTCACCCAACGCCACCCATCAAACTCGGGGGTTGGGGTTGCCGTCATACAAATCTGGCTTTCCTGGCAACGGATTTTAAGTAAAAACCACTTCTGCTTCTGGCCTATACAGACCGGACGCGAATGTGTGCGAATCATACGTCGTGGCAGACGGTAGCGTAGCCAGCCCCGGGTGCAGGCAACAATATCAACATCGTCGGCGGTTAGGCCGATCTCTTCGTAAAGTTCACGAAAAAGTGCTTGTTGTGGCGTCTCGCTTGCATTGATGCCCCCCTGGGGAAATTGCCACGCATTTTGTCCTACCCGACGCGCCCAAAGCAGCTGCCCCTGGCTATTGGCAATGATGATGCCAACATTGGGGCGAAAGCCGTCAGCGTCGATCACGGACATCACCTTAATAAATTTTCAGTTGTCCCCATTTTTCCACAAGGGTGACAAGCGTATCAATACAATATAACGCTAAGTGATGAATGGTTGCGTATCAGCATGGAGCGAAGAACGTGCGTTGGTGGGAATGACATGGCGACTCTGCGATAATCCGCGTCCGCTATTTGCCTAACTAGCGTCTTTGAGCACTAACGACTGTCTACTATCCACTGACTAAAAAAGGGGAGCGCCGTGAGTCTGGCCATATTCGATTTGGATAATACGCTGCTATCCATCGACAGCGATCATGCCTGGGGCGAGTTTTTACTCGAACAAGGGGCAGTCGACCCGGTTGCCTACCGGGAAGCCAATGAGCGCTTCATGGCTGATTACAACGCGGGCACCCTGGATATGGCTGCTTTTTTGGAGATGGCGCTTAAACCGCTGGCCGATAATTCGCCGGAACAGCTTTCAGCATGGCACCAGCAGTTCATGGCCAGCAAGATCGAACCCAATATTCTGCCCAAAGCCGAAGAGCTTCTGGCACGCCACCGCACCAAAGGCGACACGCTGCTGATTATTACCGCCACCAACCGCTTTATTACCGCCCCAATTGCCGAGCGTTTGGGGGTCGATCACTTAATCGCGGTGAACCCGGAGGTCAAAGAGGGTCGCTACACGGGGCGCGTTTCGGGCATTCCCAGCTACCGCGAAGGCAAAGTCACTCGTTTGGAAAAGTGGCTGGAAGATCAAGACCTGACCATGGAAGGCGCGTGGTTCTACAGCGACTCGCACAATGATTTGCCGCTGTTAGAAATAGTCGAGCACCCCGTCGCCGTCGACCCCGACGACACCCTGCGCGAAATCGCCAAAGAACGCCAGTGGCGGATTATGAGTTTGCGGGATTAGGTTGTGTGAGGTGTGAATCGTGAATCGTGAATCGTGAATCGTGAATCGTGAATCGTGAATCGTGAATCGTGAATCGTGAATCGTGAATCGTGAATCGTGAATCGTCAGGAGTATAGGTCTCGTAGCGCGTGGTAACGAGCAAACGAGGCACTTGAGGATGACGGCGGGATGACGCCCAGTGGTACCCCACACCAACCCCGGCACCGCTTCGCGCTGCTTTCGCGGGTGCGCTGACGCTTACCACGCGCTACTAAATCTCGCAAACACATGAAGGTGGGGATTCCAAGGGCGTGTGCACGTTATGCAAATGGCCGTAGCACGTTATCATGCCACCGAAATCGAGTGATTGTCGTAGCGCGTGGTAACGAGAAAGCGAGTTCAGCGAGCGTTTCGAGGCACCCGCGGGAGGCGGCGGAACGACGCCCAAGAGCACCGCACGCGCCCTGGTATCAATAATTGCCACACGCAGGTAAATATTTAACGGCTTAGGAGAGTATCAAGCGAAATCACATTGCCAGCATGTTTATCTGCTAACTTAACGTCATCTGTGACCAACGTTGCTGCTGCTACAGATGCGGAAGCAGAGATAATACTATCCGGCAGTTTCATTTGAGTACTTCGTCGTACCTTGATGGTTTCGTTTTTGACCTGATGATCCAGTTCCACTCTTGTTAGCTGGGCCAATATCACCTTAATCGCCTGCTCGTCCTCTGGGAGCAAACCGGGAAAGGCCAGAAGCTCAAGCTCAGTGATGACAGAAAAGGCGTAATGGGCAGCTGGCAGACACAACTGACGTTCAATGGCATTAATGAAGACATTGGTATCGAGGAGATAGCTACCACTCATCCCGCAAATTCCTTTGGTATTCGACGCCGTCATGTGCTGTCAGAGACGGAGCTTTCACAGAGGTAAAATCTATTCCAACTTGCTTAACGGAGAGGTTCTCCTCCTCCTTTGTATTCTCATACAAAACAACGATTCGGGCATGTCTGTTCTTTAAATGCGCATATTCATCGGGGATTTTAACTACCCCATTCTGAATATCTGCCTCAAATTCAATCGCATGCATTTCAATCCCCCTTACAAATAAATAGCTTACCTCGCCATTTGACACTCTTTCTGTCAAAAATTCGAGTCACTAACGAACGGACTTATAATCCCGGCACCGCTCCGCGCTGCTTTCGCGGGTGCGCTTCGCTTACCACGCGCTACTAAATCTCGCAGGCACATGAAGGTGGGGATTCCAAGAGCGTGTGTACGCTATGCAAATGGCCGTGGCACCCCACACCAACCTCGGCACCGTTTCATGCTGCTAAATCTCACCCAACAAAAAACCCCACAAGCTAAGCTTGCGGGGTTTGGCGTTAACTGGCGCTAGTGTAAAAGCGTCAGCGGGCGCGTTTAGCCGAGCAGGTGCTCGACTGCTGCACGCTCTTCGCGCAGTTCTTTCTCGGTGGCTTTCATCTTCTCTTGGCTGAATTCGTCAATTTCGAAGCCTTGAACGATTTCATACTTGCCACCCTGGCAACGTACCGGGTAGGAGTAGATGATGCCTTCGTCGATGCCGTAGCTGCCGTCAGACGGAATTGCCATGCTGACGATGCCTTTGGAACCCAGCGCCCAGTCGTGCATATGGTCGATGGCGGAAGAGGCAGCAGAAGCGGCAGAAGAAGCGCCACGTGCTT
The DNA here is from genome assembly GCF_014697095.1 of Vreelandella titanicae. Classification (NCBI taxonomy): domain Bacteria; kingdom Pseudomonadati; phylum Pseudomonadota; class Gammaproteobacteria; order Oceanospirillales; family Halomonadaceae; genus Vreelandella; species Vreelandella titanicae. Next base: position 4,482,795 of record NZ_CP059082.1, read on the forward strand.
TGATGATCGCCGCGCCGCGCTGCTGCACGGTGGGGATAAAGTCGTTTTCGTACCAATCGCGCTCAACAAGATCGAACGCTGCTTTGCCGTCGACTTTGCACTGAGCCAGATCCGGGTACTGGGTGGCACTGTGGTTGCCCCAGATGATCATGTTTTCAACGTCAGTGACATGCTTACCGGTTTTCTGTGCCAGCTGGGTCAGGGCACGGTTGTGATCCAAACGCGTCATGGCGGTAAACTGACCTGCGTCCAGGTCCGGCGCGTTGCAGGAAGCAATCAGCGCGTTGGTGTTGGCCGGGTTACCGACGACCAGCACTTTCACATCACGGCTGGCGTGATCGTTCAATGCTTTACCTTGAACGGAGAAGATCGCTGCGTTGGCTTCCAGCAGGTCTTTACGCTCCATGCCTGGGCCACGCGGACGTGCGCCAACCAGCAAGGCGAAATCAGCGTCTTTGAACGCTACGTTCGGGTCATCGGTGGCAACGATGTCTTGTACCAGCGGGAAGGCACAGTCGTTGACTTCCATTACCACGCCGTTCAGGGCGTCCATTGCCTGGGGAATTTCCAGAAGCTGGAGAATGACAGGCTGATCCGGCCCCAACATGTCGCCAGCGGCGATGCGGAAAATAAGAGAGTAGCTGATCTGACCGGCGCCGCCGGTAATCGCAATACGTACTGGATCTTTCATCATTGCTCCTTGATTGGTTCGCCTAGGGATGGTTCTCGCCTGAGGAGTGGCTTAACAGAACTCAAGACGCAAAGATGGTATGCCCAGCCGGGGAAAAACTCAATCAGACATGAGACTACAACCCATTTACCAACCTTGCTATACGCTCAATGGCTTGCTACTCGCTGAAAAGGCTGAGTTGCGCTATGGTATCTTCGGCTTTATGGCCTCCTTTCTTGTTTTGCTAAGGACATGGATGCTCCATGCGAAAAATTCCGTTTTCTTATGCCTTGGCTAGCCTACTGGTGCTGGCGCTAGTGATATGGCTCGCTTTTGGTAATTTTCAGCGCTTTCAAACCACGCCCCCAGACGCCCCTGCGCGCAGCGAAGCAGGTTCGCGGGTTGAAATTGTCGTGCAGCAGAGCACGCCGTTTATTCCTCAGCAAATCGTCCAGGGCCAACTGACGGCAGAGCGCGAAACCACCCTGCGCGCCAACGTCGCAGGCTTTGTGGCTGAGAAGCCGGTCGCTCAAGGTAGTCGCGTTGCGGCGGGCGATACGCTACTGGTGCTGGATAATGACGCCCTGCCCGAGCAGCTACAGCAGGCCCGGGATGAACTAGCCGTGGCCGAGGCGGAGTATGCCGGGGCTCGCAACCTGCGCCAGCGGGAGCTGATTTCCCAGCCCGAGTTACTGCGCCTGCAGAGCGCACTAAGCGCCAGCGCTGCTTCCGTGGCGCAACTGCAGAAGCAGTTGGACGACAGCCGACCCACCGCACCTTTCGATGGTGTGCTGAACCGCGTTCAGGTGGAGCTAGGCGACCTATTACAGCCCGGTGAAGAGTGGAGCCAGTTGGTCGATGACCGCCGTTTGAAAGGTGCGGCCTGGGTTTCTCAGCAGCAAGTGGGCGATTTAAGCGAGGGGTTACCGGTGACCGCGCGGCTACTCAATGGCGACCACCTCGAAGGTGAGCTGACCTTTGTTAGTCACCGCGCTGAAGAGGCCACTCGCAGCTTTTATATCGAAGCCACGCTGGATAACCCGGCCGGTAAACGCTTGGCAGGCGGCAGTGCGGAGCTGACCATTACGCTGCCACCCCGCCAGGTGCATACCCTTTCGCCTGCGCTGCTGAGTTTGAATAGCGAAGGCCAACTGGCGGTCAAGCACCTGGATGAGAACAACACAGTACAGCAGACCACCGTGGAGCTGGTGAGTGCCGATACGCAGCACGCCTACGTGACAGGCCTACCCGACCCGCTACGCCTGATCACGTTGGGCGCTGGCATGGTAGATATCGGTGAGACAGTGACCCCGGTGCCTGTTGAAGAGGCGATTATTTCACAGCCGGCGGAACAGGATAGCGTTCATGCGCCAGTTGATTAATGCGGCGCTAGCCCACACTCGCACGACATTACTGCTGTTGGTGAGTCTTCTATTGGCGGGCATCACTGCCTGGCAGATGATCCCTAAAGAAGCTAACCCCGACGTCACCATACCGATGATCTATGTCTCGCTGACACTGGAGGGGGTGAGCCCCGAGGATGGCGAACGGCTGCTGATTCGCCCCATGGAGCAGGAACTGCGTGGCATTGAAGGGTTGCGCAAGTTCACCGCCCAATCCAGCGAGGGGCATGGCTCGATTACTCTGGAATTCGACCCCGGCTTTGATCCCGACACCGCGCTAACCGATGTACGTGACCGGGTGGATATTGCCCGCAGCGAACTACCTTCCGAGGCCGATGAGCCGCGGGTGATGGAGGTCAACGTCTCGGAGTTTCCGGTGTTGACCATTGGCCTCTCCGGGCAGTTGGATACCCGTGAGCGCATGACGATTGCCCGACGCTTGCAGGAGGAGATCGAAGGTATTGCCGATGTGCTGGAAGTCGATATTGCCGGTGAGCGGGAAGACTTGCTGGAGATCGTCGTTGATCCTTTGGTACTGGAGAGCTACGGCGTTGATTTTGACACGCTATTTAATCAGGTATCGCGCAATAACCGCTTGGTGGCAGCGGGCAGTTTGGATACCGGCGCGGGGCGCCTGGCGCTGAAAGTCCCCGGGATTATCGAGTCCCTTGACGATGTTATGAATATGCCGGTCAAGGTCGATGAGGATCGTGTGGTCACCTTTGGCGATGTGGCCTGGATCAACCCTACCTATAAAGACCCCGAAGGCTTTGCCCGCATCGATGGCCAACCAGCGGTGGTGCTGGAAGTTTCCAAACGCGCCGGGGCGAATATCATCGCCACCATTGGCGCGGTGCGTGACCGCTTAGCCGATGCAGATGACTTACTTCCCGAGCAGTTGCGTTTCACCACTATTCTGGATGAGTCGACCACCGTTAAGAATATGCTCTCCGAGCTGCTCAATAACGTACTGACCGCCGTTGTGCTAGTGCTGATTGTAGTGGTCGCGGTGATGGGCTGGCGCATGGCGCTGCTGGTGGGGCTTACCATTCCCGGTGCCTTCTTAACCGGTATTCTGCTGGTATGGGCGTTTGGTTTTACGCTCAATATCGTGGTGCTGTTTGCACTGATTCTGGTGGCGGGCATGCTGGTGGATGGCGCTATCGTGGTCAGCGAGCTTGCCGACCGCCATCTGCACGATGGCCAAACGCCTCATCAGGCGTGGCTCAACGCTGCTGCAAGAATGAGCTGGCCGGTAATTGCCTCGACGGCCACTACGCTGGCGGTCTTTATTCCCCTGCTGTTCTGGCCCGGCGTGGTCGGTCAGTTTATGAAGTACCTGCCCGCCACAGTGATTTTGTGCCTGCTGGCATCGCTGGCCATGGCGTTGGTGTTCTTACCTACTCTTGGGCGCCTGTTTACGCGTACCACCGCAACCACGACAGACGCCAACCAGGATGAAGCGACAACCTCCTTTGGGCGTGGCTATCGCCACCTGCTGGCAAGGCTACTTATGCACCCTGCCTGGGTACTGCTGGTGACCGTATTGTTAATGGCTCTGCTGTATACCGGCTATGCGCGCTTTAACCACGGTGTCGACTTCTTCCCAGCCGTAGAGCCTGACAGCGCCCAGGTGTTGGTGCGCGCCCGAGGCGACTTCTCCGCCGTTGAAACCGACGCCATTGTGCAGCGGGTGGAAGCCAAACTATCCGGCATGAGTGAAGTGCGAGCGCTGTATGCACGCTCCTTTGCAGTGCCTAACCAGCAGATGGGCAACGACGTGATTGGCATGCTGCAGTTCCAGTTTATCGACTGGCATGAACGTCGCCCTGCCCAGGCCATTTTGGACGACATGGCCGAGCGCGCCGGAGATATTCCCGGCATTACGCTGGAATTTCAGGAGCAGGAGATGGGCCCCGGCGGCGGTAAGCCAATCGTGCTTGAGGTCAGCGCCACGAATCCCGACGTCGCCGATGCAGGCGTTAACCAGATAACCCAACTAATGCGCGAGCTGGGTGGCTTTACCGACATTGAGGATAACCGCAGCCTTCCGGGCGTGGAGTGGCAGGTTAACGTGGATCGCGAAGCGGCGGCGCGCATGGGTACCGATGTAACGACCATTGGAAGCGCGGTGCAACTGCTGACGACCGGCCTTCAGGTGGCTAGCTATCGCCCGCCGGAAGTCAGCGATGAAGTGGATATCCGCGTGCGTCTGCCGCAAAACTGGCGTTCGCTGGATCAGCTTGAGCGCTTGACCATCAACACTCAGCGGGGCCAAGTGCCGATCTCGAATTTTGTGACTCTGGAACCGGCGCCGAAGGTCGGCACCCTTAATCGCATCAATGGTCGCCGGGCGATTACCATTGAGGCTGACTTAGCACCGGGCTATCTCGCTGATGAGCGCCTAACTGCCCTGCTAGCCGCAAGCAGCGGCAGTTTGCCTGATGGCCTGATGGTCAACGTGGCGGGTGAGCAGGAGGATCAGCAGGAGTCGATGCAGTTCTTAGCCAGTGCCTTCTTGATTGCTATCGGTTTGATGGCGCTGATTCTGGTCACCCAGTTCAATAGCTTTTATCAAGCGGGGTTGGTGCTCTCGGCGATTGTGTTCTCCACCGCGGGTGTGCTCATGGGCCTACTGATTACCGGCCAGGCGTTTGGCATTGTCATGGTGGGGATGGGCGTGATTGCTCTGGCGGGTATCGTGGTCAATAACAACATTGTTTTGATCGATACCTACAACGAACTGCGCGGCCAGGGTATGACACCCGGCGAAGCCGCCCTTGAAGCGGGCTGTTTACGCCTACGCCCTGTGCTGTTAACGGCGATTACCACGGTATTGGGGCTCATGCCGATGGTGCTGGGGATCAATGTAGACCTGTTCACCCCTGCCCTGGGCTTTAATGCGCCCTCCGCCCAGTGGTGGACGCAGATGTCGAGCGCCATAGCCGGCGGCCTCACCTTCGCCACCGCGCTAACGCTGTTGCTTACGCCGTGTATGTTGGTGATTGGGGGTAAATTACGGCGCAGGGGGTGAATGGTGAATGGTGAATGGTGAATGGTGAATGGTGAATGGTGAATGGTGAATGGTGAATCGATTATAAGGTATTGGGCACCCGCCGTTTCGTAATGGGGTTTTGGCACCCATCGTTTTATGTGCACGGGTAATGGGGTATTCGGCACCCACCGCGTTATGTGCACGCGTGATTTAGTAGCGCGGCGTAAGCGTTAGCGCACCCGCGAAAGCAGCGCGAAGCGGTGCCGGGGTTGAAGCGGGATTACCATGGAGCAAAAGCGCCGCATAGCGGCGCCTGTCTAATGGAAGGTCTTACTTAAGCGGGGGCTTTGGTGTGCTGCGGGCTGTGTGCGGCGTGTAAGCGCGCGATCAATTGGTCTTCTAGCGCGAAGCGTTCGGTAAGGCCACGGGCTAAGCGGTCGATCCAGGCAGGTAGGCGGGCGATGTTTTGCTCGCAGCTAAGCGTGGAGCCAAAATCGGTATCGAACTCCAACACCATCTCGGTGGACATTTCTAAACGCTCAAGCAACTTCTCCGCGATGACGAGCGCGCCCTCGTCGCTAAAGGCCCGTGCCTCTTCCGAGAGCTGGGGGTAAATCTCAAAGTGACCGGCGCTGATGTAATCCATCAGCTTTTCACTAAACGTATCGATAGGCGCTTTGCTCACTGCTTCCAATTCAGCATCACACGCTTCTTTTAGCTCAATAAAGCTGATCAATAGCTGACGGCGCTGATCCAGCCAGCGGTCAATCAGGGAATGCACGCCTCCCCAGCGCTCCAGGGCATTTTTGCAATCTTCGAGCATGGGGCTTTCTCCTTAAAGTCACCTTTAACTGCTATTAATAACTACTATCAAACGCTCAGATCAAATAATAGGCTTAGAGTCGCGCCTCCCACTACCTCTGTCAATCCCAGCAAGTACGGTTTCCATGGTACTAAAAGTTCACTGCCCATAACGCTTTCTTCTATGGCTGATAACCAGCGCTCTCAAGCGGCAGCCCCTGCCATATTCCTGCGTCTATTTATGCTCTCATCTTCCGGCCACCATTGCGAGCACAGCCGCATGAGGGCTTTAAACGCTCGCACGCCTACTCACAGGAAAATACTTTAAGCTTAAAAAGTTTATACTTGAATTTTATAGAGCCCTCTCCTATCTTCAGGAAAGAGAGTGTTTTCCGTGGAGAATAAAAATGAGAATCGCCTGCCTGGGTGGAGGGCCTGCTGGCCTCTATTTCGCTATCAGCATGAAGCTACACGATCCCTCCCATGAGATCGTGGTGATTGAGCGCAACCGTGCAGACGACACCTTCGGCTGGGGCGTGGTGCTGTCAGACGAAACCCTCGACAACCTGGCGGCCAACGACCCGGTCAGTGCAGAGCGCATTCGTGAGCATTTCGCCTATTGGGACGACATTGCGGTCGTTCATAAAGGCGCCAAAACCGTCTCTACAGGCCATGGATTTTGTGGCATTGGCCGCCGCCAACTGCTGATTCTGCTACAGGAACGCGCTCGCGAGCTCGGCGTGGAGATGCGCTTTGAAACCGATATTACAGAAGCCTCCATTGAGCAGTACCGGCGTGAGTATGACTTGGTCTTGGCCGCCGATGGCCTTAACTCTCGCACCCGCCAAACCTACGCCGATCACTTCAAGCCAGACATTGATGTACGAGCGTGCAAGTTCGTTTGGCTGGGTACCCATCAAACCTTCAACGATGCCTTTACCTTTATTTTCGAGAAGACCGAGCATGGCTGGGTGTGGGCCCACGCTTATCAGTTTGATAAGGATACGGCGACCTTTATTGTCGAGTGCAGTGAGGCCACTTGGCAGGCGTTTGGCTTCGGCGAAATGAACCAGCAGGAGTCGATTGCAGTCTGCGAGCGCATTTTTGCCAGGCATCTCGACGGCCACGCGCTGATGACCAATGCCAACCATATACGCGGCTCCGCCTGGATCAATTTTCCACGGGTACTCTGCGAACGCTGGAGCTATGAGAACGTAGTTTTGATGGGTGACGCCGCCGCCACCGCACACTTTTCAATTGGCTCCGGCTCCAAGCTCGCACTGGAGAGTGCCATTGCACTGGCTAATTACTTGCACAGCGAAAGCAGCATGGCAGCTGCCGTTGCTCGCTATGAAGAGGATCGCCGCTTCGAAGTGCTGCGCCTACAGTCAGCCGCGCGCAACTCCACCGAGTGGTTTGAGCAGGTGGAGCGCTACCTGGATCTCGACCCGGTGCAGTTCAACTACTCGCTATTGACCCGCTCCCAGCGCATCAGTCACGAAAACCTGCGGGTACGCGACCCACAGTGGCTAGAAAGTGCAGAGCGCTGGTTCCAAACCCAGGCGGGCAACGCTGGCAGCGCCCGTGCACCGATGTTTGCGCCTTATCAACTACGCGATATGACGCTGGTTAATCGCGTGGTGGTCTCCCCCATGGCGCAGTATAAAGCCGTCGATGGCTGCCCTACCGATTGGCACTTTAGCCACTATGCCGAGCGAGCCAAGGGTGGCGCAGGCCTGGTATATACAGAGATGACCTGCGTCAGCCCCAGTGGGCGAATCACCCCCGGCTGCCCAGGCTTGTACGCGCCCGAACATGAAGTGGCGTGGAAGCGTCTTTGCGATTTCGTGCACACGGAAACCCAGGCCAAGCTATGCGCCCAAATCGGCCATTCAGGAGCAAAGGGCTCTACTCAGTTGGGCTGGCAAGAGATGGATGCCCCGCTTACGGATGGCAATTGGCCAATATTGGCAGCTTCAGCACAGCCCTGGTCAGCGCGTAACCAAGTGCCCAAGGCAATGGATCGCGATGATATGGATCGGGTGCGCGATGAGTTTGTCAGTGCGGCGCAGATGGCCGATCGCGCGGGTTTTGACATGATCGAGGTCCACGCCGCCCACGGCTACCTGCTCTCTTCGTTTATCACGCCATTAACCAACCATCGTGACGATGAGTACGGCGGCTCGCTGGATAACCGGCTGCGCTACCCGCTTGAAGTGATCAACGCCGTGCGCCGCGTTTGGCCTGCCCATAAGCCGCTTTCGGTGCGTATTTCTGCCAACGACTGGTGCGGCGATGAAGGCATCACCCCAGACGATGCGGTGGAGATCGCCAAACGGTTGCGCGATGCGGAGGTGGATATTGTCGATGTCTCTGCCGGACAAACCTCGACCCAGGCAAAGCCGGTCTATGGACGTATGTTCCAAACGCCCTTCTCTGACCGGATACGGAACGAGACGCCAATCGCCACTATGGCGGTGGGCAATATCTATCAGGCCGACCATGTGAACTCGATCCTGATGGCCGGACGCGCCGACTTAGTCTGTATCGCCCGCCCTCATCTCGCCGATCCTTACTGGCTGCTGCACGTTGCTGCGGGGTTGGGTGATAGTGAGGTGGAGTGGCCAGCACCCTACCGGGCAGGCGCCGATCAGCTACAGCGCTTGGCTGAACGTGGCGAGGGTTGGGTATGAGCCAATCCGATAGAAACTCGGCAGCGAACAGCCTGGCAGGCAAGCGGGCGGTGATTACCGGCGGCGGCAGCGGTATCGGTGCCGATATGGCCCTGGCCTTTGCCCAGGCGGGCGCCGAGGTCACGATTACCGGCCGCCGTGAGGCAGCCCTTCAAGCCGTTGCCGAGCAGCATGATGGCATTCGTACCGCCGTGGTCGATGTCACCGACGAAGCCGCCATGGTGACGCTCTTCGAGAAGATCGGCAATGTGGATATCGTTATTGCCAACGCCGGGGCGGCAGAGAGCGCGCCGTTCGCCAAGACCTCTTTCGGGCAGTGGCAACGTATGTTGAATGTAAACCTTAGCGGAGTGTTTCTGACCCTGCGTGAGGGTTTGAAGCAGTTGAACGACGGCGGGCGCCTTATCGCCGTTGCCTCCACCGCGGGCCTGAAAGGTTACGCCTATGTGGGTGCTTACTGCGCGGCAAAGCATGGCGTAGTGGGGTTGGTGCGTTCTCTGGCTACTGAAACCGCCACTCGCGATATGACCGTTAATGCGCTCTGCCCAGGTTTTACCGACACGCCGTTACTGGCCGCCAGCGTGGAGAATATTGTGACCAAAACAGGCCAATCCGCCGAACAGGCCACCGCGCATTTTCAATCTACCAACCCTACAGGGCGATTAGTCACTCCTGCAGAGGTCACCGCGACGGCTCTATGGCTATGCGGGCCTAACAGTGGCGCAATCAACGGCCAGGCGATTTCCATCTCAGGGGGTGAAGTATGACGGCAGAAAGCTTAAGCAAGGAGCGCCTGCGCTTATGGCTGCGCATGCTGCGGGTTACCCGTCAGGTGGAGTCCGAGCTGCGCGAACGGCTGCGAACCGAGCACGACTCTACACTGCCGCGTTTTGATGTGATGGCCGCGCTATATGCCGCTGAGGAGGGCCTGAAAATGAACGAGCTCTCCAAGCGGCTGCGGGTTTCCAACGGCAACGTCACCGGCATTATTGACCGCTTGGTGGAGGATGGCGCCGTGGAACGTATTGCTATTGAGGGCGACCGGCGCGCCACACGGGTCTGCCTGACCAGTGCTGGTCGCGAAAGCTTCAGGGCCATGGCCGTTGAGCATGAGCGCTGGATCAATGCGCTGTTCGAAGGGGTGACCGAAGAGGATGCCCATCATATCGGCGAGCTGCTCCACCGCTTGCCGGCTTCTCTTGACGATACCCACTAATCACTGACAGGCGAGAACAACAATATGAAGAGCATGGCTGACCTGGCCCCCGAGCACTTTATTTGGGAAATGAGTGGTGATGTCGCCGTTATCCGGTTGAATCGCCCAGAGCGCAAGAACCCGCTGACATTCGAAAGCTACGCCGAACTGCGCGATACCTTTCGTGACTTGGCCTATGCATCCGATGTGCATGCCGTGGTGTTTACCTCCAACGGCGAGAACTTCTGCTCCGGCGGCGACGTACATGAAATCATCGGCCCCCTGGTGGGCAAGGATATGAAGGGACTGCTCGAGTTCACCCGCATGACCGGGGATCTAGTCAAGGCCATGCTGAACTGCGGCAAACCGATCATTGCCGCCGTCGACGGCATCTGCGTTGGCGCGGGGGCGATTATTGCCATGTCCTCGGATATTCGTTTTGCCACCCCCCGCGCCAGCACGGCGTTTCTGTTTACCCGCGTGGGACTGGCGGGCTGTGACATGGGCGCCTGCGCAATTCTACCGCGCATTATCGGCCAGGGCCGCGCCGCCGATCTACTCTACAGCGGCCGTAGCATGAGTGCCGAGGAAGGCCTCCAGTGGGGCTTTTACAACCGAGTGGTCGAACCAGACGCCCTGGAAGAAGACGCCATTGCTTACGCCACCCGCCTGGCTCAGGGCCCCACCTTCGGCCACAGCATTACCAAAACCCAGCTAAACCAGGAGTGGTCGATGAGCCTGGAGCAGGCCATCGAATCGGAAGCCCAGGCCCAGGCGATTTGCATGCAGACCAACGATTTCGAGCGCGCCTACCACGCCTTCGTAGCCAAGCAAAAACCTGAGTTCAAGGGGGACTGATGAGCGACAAGAACTTTCTAGCGTGGCCCTTTTTCGAGGCCAGACACCGTGAACTTTCCGAGCAGCTCGAAGCGTGGTGCCGCACTGAACTACCCCGCGACCACAGCGATGTGGATGCGACCTGCATTCAACTGGTACGCGATTTAGGCAAAGCTGGGTTTCTGGAAGGCACTGCGGGCGAGCATATCGATGTGCGCAGCCTGTGCCTAATCCGTGAAACCCTGGCCCGCCATGATGGTCTAGCCGATTTTTCGTTTGCCATGCAGGGGCTGGGAACCGGTGCGATCAGCCTATATGGCAGCGATGAACAGAAGCAGTGGCTGGACAGAACCCGGCGTGGTGAAGCAATTTCCGCGTTTGCCCTGAGCGAGCCTCGCTCGGGCTCTGATGTGGCCCAGTTGGATACCACCGCTGAGCGCGAGGGCGATAGCTACCGTTTGAATGGCGAAAAGACCTGGATCTCCAACGGTGGTATTGCCGATATCTACACAGTCTTTGCCCGCACCGGTGAAGGTCCCGGCGCCAAAGGGCTTTCAGCCTTTTTAGTGCCTGCCGACACACCCGGATTGGAGATTCGTGAGCGCCTGGAGTCGGTGGCGCCTCACCCGCTGGCACGGCTGGGCTTCAACGATATGGTGCTGCCTGCCAGCGCGCTGATCGGCAAGCCTGGGCAAGGCTTTCGGATCGCCATGTCGGTGCTGGACGTTTTCCGCTCCACGGTTGGCGCGGCGGCCCTGGGCTTCGCCCGCCGGGCAATGGAAGAGTCGCTCTCCCGCAGCCGCTCCCGGGAGCTGTTTGGCGCCACCCTCTCCGACTTACAGATGGTGCAGGGCCACTTGGCTGATATGGCGCTAAACGTGGATGCCTCCGCCCTGCTGGTTTACCGCGCTGCCTGGACGAAAGATCAAGGTGCTGAGCGGGTGACCCGTGAAGCGGCAATGGCCAAGCTATTTGCCACCGACCAGGCCCAGCAGGTGATTGACCAGGCAGTACAGCTTCACGGCGGCGACGGCGTTCGCAAAGGCCATATTATCGAAAGCCTCTACCGGGAAATCCGCGCGCTGCGTATTTATGAAGGTGCCTCAGATGTACAAAAAGTAGTCATCGCCCGCAGCATCCTCGCGGAAGAGTAAACAGCAAAAAACCGTACAGCAGTTTTCAACAACAATAAAACACAACGCCAGACACCGTATCCCTGCCCGCGCTTCCTTTGAGCCGTGGGCAGGAATAAACAACGACACCAAATACGGAGGTTGGTCATGTACATCCAGTCGGCCCATGCTGATACTTTTGCGCGGGATAACCTGCCACCCACTGATTGTCAGCCTGAGTTCCTGCTCGCGGGCTACCATTATCCCCAACGACTTAACGCGGGCGTTGAGCTCTGCGATCGACTGCTCGACCAGGGTCACGGTGAACGAGTTGCCTTAGCGGGCAACGGCCGTCGTCGCACCTATCAAGAGCTCACTGAGTGGACCAACCGCCTTGCCCACGTGCTGGTCGAAGACCTGGGCGTGGTTCCCGGCCAGCGGGTATTGATCCGTTCCGCCAACAACCCGGCCATGGTGGCCTGTTGGCTGGCCGCCACCAAGGCGGGGGCCGTGGTGGTCAACACCATGCCGATGCTACGCACCAAAGAGCTATGCCAGGTAATCGATAAAGCGGAAATCAGCCTAGCCCTGTGCGATACCCGCCTGCTCGATGAACTGGTTGAGTGCCAACAACACAGCCCGGTACTCAAACGTGTGGCTGGCTTTGATGGCACGGCTAACCACGACGCCGAGCTTGACCGTTTAGCGCTGGGCAAACCCGCCACCTTTGAAGCGGTGAATACCGCCGCCGACGATGTGGCGCTGCTGGGGTTTACCTCTGGCACTACCGGCTCACCCAAAGCCACCATGCACTTTCACCGCGATCTGCTGGTCATTGCCGACGGCTACGCCAAGGAAGTCCTACAGGTAACGCCGGAGGACGTGTTCGTCGGTTCGCCGCCGCTGGCATTTACCTTTGGCCTGGGCGGGCTGGCCATTTTCCCGCTGCGCTTCGGCGCCACCGCCGTGCTACTCGAACACGCCTCCCCGCCCAATATGATGGACATTATCCGCGAGTATCAGGCCACGGTGGTCTTCACCGCACCAACAGCCTACCGGGCGATGCTCTCAGCACCTACTCGCCATGAGGATTTGAGCAGCCTGCGCGTGGCGGTTTCCGCTGGCGAAACCCTGCCAGCACCGATTTATCATGACTGGATCAAGCAAACCGGCACACCGATTCTCGACGGCATCGGCGCAACTGAAATGCTGCATATCTTTATCTCTAATCACCTGAATGACCATCGCCCCAGCTGCACCGGCAAACCGGTGACCGGTTACGAGGCACGAATCGTTGATGACGAGATGAATGATGTCCCTCGCGGCACGGTCGGCAAACTGGCCGTGCGCGGCCCTACCGGCTGCCGCTACCTGGCCGACAAGCGCCAGCAAAAGTATGTAAAGGCGGGCTGGAATATCACCGGTGATGCGTTTTACCAGGATGAAGAGGGCTACTTCCACTTCGCCGCTCGCAACGACGATATGATCGTCTCGGCGGGCTATAACATCGCAGGCCCCGAGGTGGAAGCAGCCCTGCTGGCCCACCCCGCCGTGAAAGAGTGCGCGGTGATTGGCGCTCCTAGCCAGGAGCGTGGCCAAATTGTCGAGGCTTTTGTTGTTCTAAACGATGGTTTTCAGCAAGATGAAGAATGTCAGCAAATGTTGCAGGACTTCGTGAAGCAGACCATCGCGCCGTATAAGTACCCTCGCTCCATACGATTTATCGAGGCACTACCTAAAACATCCACGGGTAAGGTTCAGCGCTTTCGGCTGAGCCAGGAACATTACCCGAGTGCTGGCTCTCCTGGCATCAATGTGAATAGCACTAACATCAATAGCACCAACACCAACGCATGACCCTCTAAGTAATAAACGATTAAAAAATGAGGAATGATCCATGAAAATGATATCCCGCTTTGGCCTTGGCTTACTGCTCTCCTCCAGCCTGGTAACCACTGCTCACGCTGATGACGTTAAAATTGGCATGATTACCACCCTCTCAGGCGGCGGTTCGCACCTGGGCGTGGACGTTCGCGATGGCTTCATGCTGGCCCTTGAGCAGTCGGGCCGCGACGACGTGGAAGTGCTGATTCAGGATGATGCAAGACGCCCCGACCTGGCGCGTACGCTGGCCAATGAGTTTATGCAGCGTGATGAGGTCGATATTCTTACCGGCATTATCTGGTCAAACTTGGCAATGGCGGTCGTTCCTTCGGTGGTACGCCAGGGCACCTTCTACCTGTCACCTAATGCCGGGCCCTCCGATTTAGCAGGGCGCATGTGCCACGAGAACTACTTCAACGTGGCGTATCAGAACGACAACTTGCACGGCGCCATGGGTGCGTATATGCGCGAAGAGGGGTATGAGCGCCCGATCATCATGGCGCCCAACTACCCTGCTGGCACCGATGCGCTAGCGGGCTTTAAACATCTTTATGAAGGCGAGGTCGTCGGCGAGCTTTACACCCAAATGGGCCAGACCGACTACGCGGCTGAAATTGCCCAGATTCGCGATAGCGATGCCGACAGCTTGTTCTTCTTCTTACCCGGCGGTATGGGCATCTCGTTTATGAAGCAGTGGGAAAGCTCCGGTGTCGATATGCCGATCTTTGGCGCCGCCTTCTCGTTTGATGAAATCTTAATCAAAGCGGTAGGCAGTGCGGCGATTGGCGCACGCAACACCTCGCTATGGGCATATGACCTGGAAAACGAGGCCAACGATCGCTTTGTTGAGGGCTTCCGGGAAGCCTATGACCGCACGCCAACGTTGTACGCGGCACAAGGTTACGACACCGCCAACCTGATTCTTAGCGCGCTTGAAACTGCCCACCCCGATGACAAAGACGCCTTCCGCGAAGCACTGCGGGCCGCTGACTTTGACAGCGTACGCGGTGAGTTCCGCTTCGGCCCGAACCAGCACCCTATCCAGGATATTTACGTGCGTGAAGTCGTGGAGGGTGACGATGGCGAGCCCACCAATCGCCTGATCGGTGTCGCAATCGAAGATATCCAAGACGTCTATTACGAGCAGTGCCAGATGTAAGCTCGCCTCGGCTGGGTGTAGCCGCCCAGCCTTTTCTCTTTACCTGCGCTAAGGATACCCAACGTGTCCGTTACTCTGCTGATAGAGCAATTACTGAACGGCGTGCAGCTCGGCACGATGCTGTTTTTGATGGCCAGCGGCCTCACCTTGGTGTTTGGGGTGATGGGGCTGATCAATCTTGCCCACGGTTCTTTTTATATGGTGGGCGCCTACGCCACGGCAGCGGTGACTGCCTCAACGGGCTCTTTTCTGATTGGACTGGCTGCTGGGATGACCGCGGCCGCCCTGGTAGGTGCACTGGTAGAACTGTTGGTGATACGCCGACTTTACCACCGTCCTCATCTTGATCAGGTATTGGCAACCTTTGCACTAATACTGATTTTTTCGGAGGGCACGCGCTGGATCTTCGGCTCTTCACCGTTATGGTTGAGTCCTCCTTCTTGGCTGACGGGGTTTGTCACCCTGCCAGGTGATACCCGCTACCCCATCTATCGGCTGATGCTGATTGGGGTGGGTATCGCTATTTCGATTGCCCTTTACTTGCTTATCTCGCGAACTCGACTCGGTATGCGCATTCGGGCAGGTGAAAGCGATCGCGAAATGATTGGTGCGCTGGGGGTCAATATTTCAAAACTCTATACCTTGGTGTTTGCCTTAGGGGCGGCGTTAGCGGGTTTAGCCGGCGCTTTAGTAGGCGCATTGCAATCTGTACAGGTGGGTATGGGCGAGCCAGTGCTGATTTTAGCGTTTGTCGTAATCGTCATTGGCGGTATCGGCTCAATTAAAGGCGCGCTACTCGGTGCCCTGCTGGTGGGTATTGTCGACACCTTGGGTCGGGTCTATCTGCCCATCTTCTTTCAAGCGTTTATGCCGCCGTCTGAGGCGACCGGCGTCGGTTCGGCGTTGGCCGCGATGCTGATCTATATCCTCATGGCCGTCATTCTCGCGTTCAAGCCTAAGGGACTGTTCTCTGCCCATGACTAATACCACTTCCTTGTCCAAGAACGCTGCGCTAGCGCCCGAAGCGGATAGACCTTTTGACCGCAAAGGGCTGGTTCAGATGGCCCTGCTCGGGCTACTGCTGTTACTGCCTGTAGCAGCCTATTTCTTGGGCCATATTTATTATGTCAATCTGGCCTCGCGTATCACCATTATTGCCATGGCGGCCGTTGGCCTTAACCTGGCCATTGGCTATGGGGGCATGGTGAGCTTTGGCCACGCGGCCTATTTCGGCTTAGGTGGCTATGTGGCAGGCATCAGTGCTTATCACGCTTTTGATATGACCCCATTTATGACGTGGCCTTTCAGCGTGCCGGGCAGCGACAATTTACTGGTGATATGGCTCGCCGCTATGTTGCTGTGCGGGCTGCTAGCGCTGGTCATCGGCGCTATCTCACTGCGTACCACGGGGGTCTATTTCATTATGATCACCCTCGCCTTTGCGCAGATGATTTACTACTTTGCCAACTCCTGGCCGACCTATGGCGGCGAAGATGGTCTGCCTATTTATATTCGCAACACCCTGCCCCTGTTCAATAACAACATGCTCGATAGCAGCGATGCACTCACCTATTTCCTGATCTGCTTCACCGGGCTTGTGTTAGCGATGGCAATTACCTCACGAATGATGAAATCGCGCTTTGGTGCGGCCTTGACCATGGCACGGCTTAACGATGTACGCCTTGCCACTGCCGGGATCAGCCCCTACCCCATTCGCTTGGTGGCGTTTGTGATTTCTGCCGCGATTACCGGGCTTGCTGGTGCGCTCTATGCGGATCTGAATGGCTTTGTTAGCCCGACAATGTTGAGTTGGCACTTCTCCGGCGAACTGATGGTCATCGTCATTTTAGGCGGCGTGGGGCGTCTTTACGGCCCGTTAGCCGGTGCGGTGCTGTTTGTGATGATGGAAACCTTTCTGGGGGGAGTCACCCAATATTGGCAGCTTTTCCTCGGGTTAGTACTGCTTGGGGTGGTGCTATTTGCCAAACATGGTGTGATGGGTTGGCTGGCCGGGAGGGAACGCAATGAGTGATGTGGTTCTTTCACTACAAAACCTGCATAAGCGCTTTGGCGCACTACAGGCGACCAGCGATGTTTCGTTGGATCTTAGACCCGGGGAGATTCACGCCTTGATTGGCCCCAACGGCGCGGGGAAATCGACCCTGATTGGCCAAATCGCGGGAAATATACGCCCTGATGAAGGGAGTGTTTACTTAGCAGGCAGTGAGATCACGAGCATGAGTATCGCTCAACGGGCGCGCCTGGGCCTGGGGCGTAGCTTTCAGGTCTCCTCGCTGGCGGAGCCGCTATCGGTGATGCGCAATGTGATGATGGGAGTTCAAGCGCTGCAGAGTCACAGTTTTCGGTTCTGGAAGCCCGTTGCTCGCGATCGGCAACTGCTTGAACCAGCCTATGAAGCACTGGCGCGTATGCAGCTTAGCCATCGCGCCTGGACGCCGGTATTTGAACTTTCCCACGGCGAGCGCCGCCAGGTGGAGGTGGCTTGCGCTCTGGCGCTCAAGCCCCGCGCACTGCTGCTGGACGAACCCATGGCGGGCTTGGGCCCAGAAGGATCGGCGAAGCTAACCGAGCTGCTGGAGGCTCTTAAGCTGGAAGTGCCTATCCTGCTGATCGAGCACGATATGGAGGCGGTATTTCGTCTGGCTGATCGTATCTCTGTGTTGGTATCCGGGAGCGTTATCGCCCATGGGGATAGCCACACTATTAGGCAGGATCCCCGCGTCCGTGAAGCCTACCTGGGGGATTCTGATGCTTAAGGTTGCTGATATTGAAACGTTTTATGGGCCCTCTCAGGCGTTATTTGGCGTTAGCCTTGACGTTAACGCCGGTGAGATGGTCGCCCTAATGGGGCGCAACGGTATGGGTAAAACCACCACCATTCGCTCGATATTCGGTCTGACTCCGGCCAGCCGTGGCACGATTGAGTTTGAATCCCAGAACATACGCCGCTTACCCGCTTTTCGTATCGCTAAAGCGGGGCTTGGCTTGGTGCCGGAGGGGCGCCGCTGTTTCCCTAATTTGTCGGTGCGCGAAAACCTGTTGGTGACCGCCCGCCCGGGCGAGTGGACACTGGAGAAAGTATCAACGCTGTTTCCGCGCTTGGAAGAGCGCCGCGCGCAAATGGCCAAGACCCTCTCCGGCGGTGAGCAGCAGATGCTGGCTATTGGCCGGGCGCTGATGACCAACCCGCGTTTGCTGGTGCTGGATGAAGCCACTGAAGGATTGGCGCCGGTGATTCGCCAGGAGATCTGGCGGGCAATTCGGCTGCTCAAGGAGCAAGGTCAAGCTACGCTGCTGGTGGATAAGTCATTAAGCGAAATTCTGCCCATTGCTGACCGCTGCACCATCCTGGAAAAAGGCTGTACAGCGTGGGAGGGCAAACCCGCCGCGCTGGACAGCGCCATTCGTGACCGTTATCTGGGCGTGTAGGGAGGAGAAAACAGTGGCGTTTACTACCCAGCGAAAAGTCCGTTTCCAGCACTGTGATCCGGCGGGTATCGTTTTTTACCCCCGCTATTTCGAGATGATTAACTCCGTGGTGGAGGATTGGTTTGAGGAGGTCGTGCAGCGCGACTTTAACCAACTGCACGTTGAGAGCGGCACCGGGGTTCCCACCGCCGCTATCGACACCCAGTTTCATGCGCCGAGCCGGTTAGGCGAACGACTCACCTTTGAATTAACGGTTCAAGCCGTTGGGCGTAGCAGCCTTACCCTTCAGATTATCGCTTACTGCGGTGATCAGAAACGTCTAACCAGTCGTTCAACCCTTGTATATGTGGATCTAAATAGCGGTCAGCCAATGCCCTGGACAGAGGCTATGCGCCAGCACTTTACCGTCGAAAACCTATAAGGATAGCCATAATGAGTGACGCCAACTTTCATCAGTTTCTTCACCCTTCGCATTGGAAAGCAGCGGTGGGCTACGCTAACGGCGTGCTGGCTTCGGGCCAGAGTGTGTTTGTAGGTGGGCAGATTGGTTGGAATGCCGACCAGGTATTTGAAAGCGATGACTTTGTCGTTCAAGTGAATCAGGCGCTGCAAAATATCGTGGCGATCTTAAAAGAGGCGAACGCAGGCCCGGAGCATATCGTGCGGTTGACCTGGTATGTGACGGACAAGCAGGAGTATCTGGCGCGGCTTAAGGAGGTGGGCGCCGCCTATCGCGAGGTGCTGGGCAAGCATTTTCCGGCAATGACGATGGTTCAGGTGGCGGGGCTGGTTGAGGATCAGGCTAAGGTGGAAATCGAAGCGACGGCGGTGATTCCGGCTCATTAAGGATAATCAAAAGTGCCTCTAGCAGAGTACAAAGAGGTGCACCGGATCGAAACAACCTTCCGCGGGGGCGCTGTGAACCCATCCCTGGGCGCTACTTTCGCCATCTGACCGCCATGGATGGCGGAAATGCCGGAATTGTCGGGAACACTTTCCGGCCTTGGCGAAAGACCCCCGCTTCAGGCTGATTTCGATCCTGTATTGAGAAGCTTCGTTAGTTTTTAATCATATCTTAACGCTAGCGTGAAATTCTTTAATCCACTCAACAAAACAACCATCGTTAAGATAGTGCTCAAGAATCGAGAAGTGGTCTACGTCGGAAAGTAGCTGCTGAGTCACTGTTTGGCCTTGCTGGCTCAAATGCTCAGCATAGCTGCTCATCTGGCGCTCGAACTCTTCTGACTCCAGGCCCCCTGCTACCAGCTTTATAGGCGCAGGTACTCGGCATGGCAGCCATATGGGGCTGAACTCCTGCACATCGCGCCCGCTAAGCTGAAGCTTGGGCTGCAGCCACGACCAGGGAAAAGGCCGCAGGTCGTATAAACCGCTGATACACAGCGCACCACGAATCAGCTGGTTGGGTAAGCCAAAAGCGCCCTCCCAGTCCGTCGACATTAGCATCGCGCATAAATGCCCGCCCGCCGAGTGTCCCGAAATACTCAGCTGCTCAGGATCAACGCCCAATTCAGCGGCATGGCGATAAACGTAGGCCACCGCTGCTTGGCTCTGCCGCACCAGCTCGCTAAAGCGTACCTGCGGGCAGAGAGCGTAGTTGACCACCGCGACGGTGATACCGGCTTTCACCAAGTCGTCAACGATAAAGCTAAATTCACGATGACTCAGCGAGCGCCAGTAGCCGCCGTGGAAAAACACATGCACCGGCGCTTTTGGGCTATCGGTATCAGGTGCATCGGCATGAAAGATATCCATGCGTTCCGCAAGCGTTGGGCCATAAGGCAGATCGAGCGTTGTGCGGTGGTTAACTCTTGATGCTTCACTGCGCTCACGCCAATCCTTTACCAACACCGCCGGGTCACGACCCATCATCGGGTCGTAGGCGCGGTCGATCTCTTCTTGAGTCGCAAAATGTTGATAAAGCATGTACGTCTCCTTATCCCTGACGCCCTACTAACCCCGACTTTTCATCAACAGCATACGCAGCGGTGCGATTGCCAGAATGGCAAATCCGATTAGCGTCCAGGCGGGCAGTGATAGGCCGAGCAACGAGAAATCGATATTGGCGCACTCGCCTGAGCCGGTTAACACCATGGCCACCACGTCCTGCATGGGCAGAATATCCATCATGTAATCGAGCCCAGGGCCGCAGGAAGGGACTTCATCGGCGGGCAAGCCTTGTAGCCAAACGTGGCGGCCAGCGATAAAGGCACCGGTTCCCACAGCAGCCAGCGACAGCAGCCCGTAAATCACTTTGCCTACACGCCCGGCGGGACTGTGAATAGCGGCTATCGCGAACACGATGCCCGCGACGATCACCGCTACGCGCTGAAAGATACACAGCGGGCAGGGTTCATATCCGCCGATGTGCTCAAGCCCCAGGGCTACCGCCATCATTAAAACGCAGAAGGCTAAACCAGCCAGGGCGGCCGAGCGAAAGGAGTGCAGAATCATTGTCTAACCTCAGATGGCAGCGCCGACATGGCGCGGGACTCACGAGCTTTAGTGAAATAGGCCTGCAAGAACTCTTCGAAGGTCTCTTTATCAGCGGCTTCAATATCGTGCTGCTGCTGGTGCGAGGTCTCAATCAGCTGAGCAAGCAGCGCTTCACGACTGCGCTGCATCGGCGCGGCTTTTAACTGCTCGGCCTGCTCTTTGGCCAGGCTAAGCATCAAATCGCTTAACGATCCGCCGTGCGCTTTTAACCGTTCCAGCACCTGGGCAGAAGGCGTTAGCGAAGGGTCTGCAAGACGTGGTGCAAGGCTTGCCAGCGCATCAGCATGCGGGCTCCCCTCTTCGACCGCATCTAGCAGGCGGGCAACTTCGCCCATCTCGGCGAAAATCTGCTCGCCCCACTCATGCACGGAGGTGGTTTCACCGTGGTTGATTAGCGTGAGTTCAGGGTCACGGCCGCGTTCCACCACCCAGCGGCGGTTGTCGTCCAAGCGGTCACACTCTTCGTCGGAGATCCACGGGCTGTCGCTGAGTAGGCACCACATCAAAAAGGTGTCCACAAAGCGCATCTGGTCTTCAGTAACGCCCAGGGGGTCGAAGGGGTTTAAATCCAAACAGCGTACTTCGATATACTCCACGCCGCGGGCTTCGAGGGCTTGGCTGGGCGTTTCGTTGTGTTTGGCAACCCGCTTGGGCCGAATGTCGCTGTAGTACTCGTTTTCGATCTGGAGAATATTAGCGTTCAACTGACGCCACTCACCATCCACGTTAACACCCATTTTTTCATAGTCGGGCCACGGTGAAGAGATGGCGTGCCGCAGGGTATTAACGTAGTTAGAGAGCGAGTTAAAACAGATTTTAAGCTGCGACTGTACTTTGTTTTGATACCCCAGATCGGACATTCTAAGGGTCGTCGCGTATGGGGCAAAGTAGGTGTCGTCGCTAAGCGACTGCAGTTTTTCGGGTACCTTACCTTCAGGCAAAAAACTTTTATCGATGGCCGGTGAAGCGCCAAACAGATAGAGCAACAACCAGCTATGGCGGCGGAAGTGACGGATCATGCCGAAATAGCGGGTGGAACGATAGTCGTTGAAGGGGATATTGGTGGCTTTTTCCAACTCGCGTAGGGCGTGCCACATATCATCAGGCAGCGATACGTTGTAATGAACGCCTGCAATCGCCTGCATGATGCGGCCGTAACGCATGTCCAACCCTTTGCGGTAAACATGCTTCATGGTGCCCACGTTGGAGCTGCCATAATCGGCAATCGGCACGCTGTCGTTGCCGGATAGCCTAGAGGGCATACTGCCGGGCCAGATCCATTCGTTTTGCAGGTGATGATAAGTAAAAGTATGCAGGTCAGATAGAAAGCACAGCGCTTCACCCGGCTGAGAGTAAACCGGCGTGATGTACTCTAACAGCGACTCTGAGTAGTCGGTGGTGATATGCGGGTGGGTTAATTTCGACCCCAGCGCGTGCGGGTGCGGCGTTTGCGCAATGTGGCCAGTAGCATCGACCCGCAGTCCCTCTTTTTCAAGCCCACGACGCAGGCGGCCCAACCGACCAAGGCGCGCACTGGGTATCAGGCACTCGACTTGCGCGGTCAGCGCGGATGGCACAGTGAGTGGTTCAGGCAAGGTGAACACTCCTTGTCAGTAAAGCCCGCCTTGAGCGGGCCTTGGTGTAGTCAGGTGGCATCGCCATCATCGCTGATTCAAAAACAGAAAACAGGATATGGCGGCAACGATCGTTTTTTCAAGACACCTTCGCTTCCAGGACACGCGACTATTTGCCGCCACGCGCTTTCAATAGCGCAGCTCCAAGCGCACCCATGGGCTCTGGCGCTTCCGCTTTATTAGCGTTGTTACGCTGGTTTCGAGCCGGTTTACGAGCACCACTGTATTGCTCTTTAGGCGAGCCACTGTTCTTATTGGCACCGCTGTTAGCACCGTTTTCAGCCTCAGGCTGGTCATCCAAACGCATCGATAGACCTACCCGTTTGCGGGGGATATCAATGCTCATCACTTTAACGGTGACAATATCACCTGCTTTCACCACGCTGCGGGGGTCATCGATAAAGCGATCAGATAGCGCCGAGATATGTACCAGGCCGTCCTGATGGACACCGATATCCACAAAAGCGCCGAAGTGGGTCACATTGGTGACTGTGCCTTCGAGCACCATGGAAAGCTTGAGGTCATTAAGGGTTTCGACACCTTCGCGGAATTCGGCCGCTTTAAACTCAGGGCGAGGGTCGCGACCAGGTTTATCCAGTTCTTTGAGGATATCGCTGACGGTGGGCACGCCGAAACGCTCATCGGCAAAATCGGCGGGCTTTAAGGCTTTCAACGCGGCGCTGTCGCCAATCAAGCCGCGTACTTCACGCCCGCTCTGCTTGGCGATACGTTCCACCAGTGAGTAGGCTTCCGGGTGAACGGCGCTGGCATCCAAGGGGTTATCGGCATTGTGGATACGCAGGAAACCCGCGCACTGCTCGAAGGTTTTGGCACCGAGGCGGCTCACCTCTAACAGCTCTTTACGGTTTTTGAAGGCGCCTTTGACATTACGCTGAGCAACGATATTTTCGGCCAGCGCAGCGCTCAGACCGGCTACCCGTGAAAGCAGTGCGCTGGAAGCGGTATTGAGGTCGACGCCCACGGCGTTAACACAGTCCTCAATGACGACTTCCAGGCTGCGCGACAGCTGTACTTGGGAGACATCGTGCTGGTATTGGCCTACGCCAATCGACTTGGGCTCGATTTTAACCAGTTCGGCCAGCGGATCCTGCAGGCGGCGACCAATAGAGACGGCACCGCGCACCGTCACATCAAGATCCGGCATTTCCCGCGAGGCGTATTCAGAGGCAGAGTAGACCGAGGCGCCCGCTTCAGAGACCATCACTTTGCTTAACCGGTGCGCTGGCGCCAGGGCTTTTAGTAGTTCGCCCGCGAGCTTGTCAGTTTCACGACTGGCGGTACCATTGCCCACCGCAATCAGCTCGACGCCGTACTGTTTCACCAGCTTAGCCAGCACGCTCAAGGCTTCATTCCACTGGTTTTGCGGCGCATGGGGATAGATAGTGGTGTGATCGACAAATTGCCCAGTGGCATCGATCACCGCGACCTTACAGCCGGTGCGCTGGCCGGGGTCGATGGCAAGGGTGACTTTCTGCCCCGCCGGCGCGGCTAGCAGCAGGTCTTTTAGATTAGCCGCAAACACTTCAATGGCGGTGAGCTCAGCCTGTTCGCGCAGGCGGCCCAGCAGCTCGGTCTCCAGTGCTGTATAGAGCTTCACCCGCCAGGTCCAGCGCACCACCTCGGCTAACCACTTATCCGCCGGGCGGCCCTGGTCGCTGATGCCAAACTGCTTGGCAATCGCCAACTGGGCGGGGTGAATGGGGGCCTCGTCTTCGCCGGGCAGTCGAATCGACAGGCTCAACACGCCTTCGTTACGCGCCCGGAACATTGCCAAAGCGCGGTGTGATGGCGCTTTGGCGAGTTTCTCATCGTGCTCGAAATAGTCGGAGAACTTGGCGCCCTCCTGCTGCTTACCCTCCAGCACACGGGCGCTGAGCTGGCCCTCTTGCCACAGCCGTTCGCGCAGTTGGCCGATGAGCTCGGGATCCTCGGCGAAGCGCTCCATCAAGATCTGCTTGGCGCCATCCAGAGCGGCCTTGGCATCTTCGATGGCAGGAATATCGCCTTCTGCTGGGCGCAGATAGTTTTCCGCTTCGCTTTCCGGATTAAGCGTTGGATCGGCAAGCAGCGCATCCGCCAGCGGCTCAAGCCCGGCTTCGCGAGCGATTTGCGCTTTGGTGCGGCGTTTTTTCTTAAACGGCAGGTATAAATCTTCCAAGCGTTGCTTGGTCTCGGCAGCGTCGATGCTGGCTTTCAGCGTAGCATCGAGCTTGCCCTGCTCATCAATGGCGACAAGTACCGCGGCGCGGCGCTCTTCCAACTCACGCAGATAGCGAAGCCGTTCATCCAACTGGCGCAGCTGGATATCGTCCAGCGCGCCGGTGACTTCTTTACGGTAACGGGCAATGAAGGGCACGGTGGCGCCGCCATCCAGTAGCTCCACCGTGGCGGACACTTGCTCGGGACGCACACCAAGCTCAGTGGCCAGACGGGAAATAATACGCTGATTGACATCCATAAATTGCAACTAACTCATGCAGCATTTTTTAGTGCCAACAAGGTATCACAAACGCGCCACGGCTGGCATGACTTGCGGCTTCAGCGTCGCCACCCGTGGTCATCCCAGAACGGGCGGCGTGACTCGCGCTGTACGTCATCGCGGCTGATGCCAATATCTTTCAGCATGTCATCGCTCAAATGGCGCAAGGAATCCCGCTCGCGACGCAATTGGTACCAGCGATAAATTCTTTCCCGCCAGGTGATGCTGGGTTGCTTCTCAGCAGACTGGCACTGTTGGTTCTGCAAGCGTTGGTTTTGCAAGCAGTGTAGCGAGCGCTCCATTTCAACCTCCCTTCGCCGCCAGCAGCGGCGTGGTGAATAAGTGTTGAAGGAAGTATTGAACAGCGCCTAAGATCAATCCAACGAATACTTCTTATGTTCAACATCAAAAAGATTGATAGCTATGGCCACACTACCCACCATCGATCATGAGCTGCTGCGCACCTTTGTGGCCATTGTCGACCAGGGCGGCTTCACCCGCGCCGCTCAGACGGTAAACCGCACTCAATCGGCCGTCAGCATGCAAATCAAGCGGCTGGAAGAGGATGTTATTCAGCGCCCACTGTTTGTGCGCCAGAATCGCCAGCTGCTGTTAACCAGCGAAGGGCATACGCTGCTGGGTTATGCACGCAAAATTCTTTCATTGCAGGGAGAAGCGCTGACGCTGCTGCGCCAGCCGGATATGGTGGGCCGTGTGCGCCTGGGGGTGCCGGATGACTATGTGATGCGTTTTCTGCCCGGCATTCTGAAAACCTTCTCCCAAGCCTGGCCGCTGGTGGATGTGGATGTGCACTGCGCCCCCTCTTCGGTACTCTCTCAGCAGCCGCAAGGGAGCCTAGACCTGATTATTATGACGCGGGAGATAGGCGACGAAGTTGGCACCATTTTAAGGCGTGAGGCTACCGTGTGGGTCTCGGCTGAGAGCCATTGCACACATTTACAGACGCCAGTACCCCTTGCCATGTTTGAGGCTCCCTGCTTTTGTCGACGTCATGCCTGTAATGCACTGGATCGCGCAGGCCGGGCCTATCGAGTCGCTTACAGCAGCCCGAGCCTGGCGACGTTACAGGCGGTTGTGGGGGCGGGCTTGGCAGTGTCTGCCTGGATGCGCAGTTTAGTCACCGCCGACATGCAGATATTGGGTAAAAAAGAAGGGTTTCCCGAACTGCCGGAAGCGTCCATCGTTTTGCAGCACACCTCCGCCACCCAGTCACCGATTATCGATAGCCTGGCCGAGCATATTGTTGAAGGGTTTAGGCTTTGATGAGACAGATGCACATCCCGTAGCGCGTGGTAACGAGAACGCGAGTTCAGCGAGCGTTCGTAGGCACCCGCGGGAGGCGGCGGCACGACGCCCAATGGCACTTCAGCCATACCCGGCACCGCTTCGCGCTGCTCTCGCGGGTGCGCTGACGCTTACGCCGCGCTACGAAACCCACCGATTCAACTTCGTGCACATCCGTAGCGCGTGGTAACGAAGAACGCGAGTTCAGCGAGCGTTCGTAGGCACCCGCGGGAGGCGTCGGCACGACGCCCAATGGCACTTCAGCCAAACTCCGGCACCGCTCCGCGCTGCTTCCGCGGGTGCGCTTCGCTTACCACGCGCTACGAGAACCCATCGATTTCGCTTGGTGCAGAACCCGTAGCGCGTGGTAACGAGAAAGCGAGCTCAGCGAGCGTTTCGAGGCACCCGCGGGAGGCGGCGGAACGACGCCCCATGGCACCCAACCAACACTGCCTATACGAACCAACCCCGGCACCGCTTCGCGCTGCTTCCGCGGGTGCGCCTTAGGCTTACCACGCGCTACTAAATCTCGCATGCACATGGATGTGGGGATTCCATGGCCATGTGCACGTTATGCACATGGCCGAGGCACGTAATCACACTGTTGATAGGTAGAGGCAGGAGCGGTCTAGCTGTGAGAGACTGGTCAGCCCTAGCAAAGCCATATTGCGCTCAATTTCACGCTGTAAAAGATCGGCGACATGCTCTACCCCAGCCTGCCCTGCGCAGGCGGCGGCATAGTTGAAAGGACGCCCCACAAAGACAAAATCAGCCCCCAATGCCAGCGCCTTGATCACATCGGAGCCACGCCGGAAGCCGCTGTCGATCATAATGGGGATATCACTAACGCGACGCTTGATCTCGGGCAGCACCTGGAGCGGGGAAATGGTGCAGTCCAACTGGCGTGCGCCATGGTTTGAAAGAATAATGCCATCAACCCCTGCTTGCTGAGCACGTACTGCGTCTTCCGGGTTTAATATCCCTTTGACGATCAAGGTGTCGGGCCACAGGCGCCGTACAAGATCGAGATAACCCCAATCAAAATGGCGCCGCCCCGAAAAGTCCCGCGCGGCTTGTCGGGAGATAACGGGCGCGCCCCGCTCGGCATAGTTGTTTTCGAAATGCGGCATGCCGTGCTTCCACAAGGTGCGCAGGAAGGTATTGCATAGCCAACCAGGTCGTATCAGACCGTCAAATGCTAGGCGAAGGGTTGGCTCGAGAGGGGATGAAAACCCCGAACGGCGGAAATTGTCGGGGTTGGGCGGCACCGGGTAATCAAGCGTTACCACCAGCTTCTTGAAGCCGGCTCGCTTGATCCGCTCGAGCAGGGCCTCGATACCTTCTGGGGTACCGGGCAGGTAGGCCTGGAACCAGTCGGCCCCCTCCACCTTAGCCACCTCCTCCATGGGCACCAGCGATGAACCACTCATAACCATGGGCAGGTTGCGCTTCGCTGCTGCCCGCGCCAGCACTAAGTCGCCCTGGTAAGTTGACAGCGCACTAATGCCCATGGGAGCGATACCGAAAGGAACGGTATAGCGCTTGCCATAAAGCTCGGTGTGCAGATCAATCTGCGAGACGTTGACAAACGCCTTGGGCAAAAAGTGGTAATCATCAAAAGCGGTGAGGTTGGCTCGCTGGGTTCGCCCATCCTCGGCCACATGGTCGATATAGCCAAAAATAGGCCTGGGCAACACTTTTCGGGCCAGCCGCTCAACATCATGCAGGTTATGGATGCTGGCGAGTTTCTTTCGAGTCCATCGTTGTTGGAGCCAACCTTTCACGCAACACTCCTAATGATTGTTCTATCCTCCCCCCGCTCGGCAGCCTAGCTCGATTCAGCAGGCACGAAGCGCAAGGCAACGCCATTGTTGCACCAGCGCAGGCCGGTGGGTTCGGGGCCATCTTCGAAGACGTGGCCCTGATGGCCACCGCAGCGGGCGCAGTGGTATTCGGTACGGGGCCAAACCAGCTTGAAGTCCAGCTCGGTCAGCATATGCCCTTCCACGTGTTCGAAAAAGCTTGGCCAACCGGTACCGGAATCATATTTCATTTCACTGGTGAAGAGTAACAGATCGCAGCCAGCGCAGCGGTATTCACCATCCCCCCACTCCTTGTCCAACGGGCTTGAAAAGGCGGGTTCAGTGCCTGCCTTTCGGAGTACATTAAAGGCTTCATCGGAGAGTCGTTCACGCCATTCGGCTTCACTAAGCTCCAGTGGCTCCAGGCCTGGTGCAGCCTCCAGGTCAAGCCGTGGAAAGCCAAATGACAGTCCAGGTATCACCCCGACCGCGCCGGTAAGTCCGGCCAGGCCTAAAAATTGACGTCTTTTCATGAGAATCACTCCCCAGAAATTGGCAAGGAAAATAATCGGCCAGCAAAAGAGCCAATAAAAATGGGACAGTGCCGTGGCGCTGTCCCATTCTGAGGTCGATCATTTCTGTGTAGTTTAGTCGCTAGTGGGTGCGACTTACTTACACTGGCACGCTACTTTTTCTGCTGCTTTTTCTAGCGGCCTGACACGCTGGTCAACTGACGTCCAAGTCATCAACTGATGCTCAGGTCAGTTGGGGGCCTGCCTGGATAATGGCCTCATTGACGCCTTCAAATTTCTTGAAGTTATCAACGAATTTGGTCGCCAGGTCTTTGAGGTGGCGGTCGTAGGCGTCACGGTCTTGCCAGGTTTCACGCGGGTCGAGCAGGCTGGAATCAACGCCCGGCACGGCAAGCGGCACTTGCAGATTGAGCCCATCGATGTGCTTGGTCTCGATGTCGCGCAGCACGCCAGACTGAATCGCGCTGATGATGGCACGCGTGGTCGGAATGGAGAAGCGTGCGCCACCTTCGCCGTAAGCGCCGCCAGTCCAGCCGGTATTAACCAGATATACCTGGGCGTCTTTTTTCTCGACACGCTTGATCAGTAGATCAGCGTACTCACGGGCAGGACGCGGGAAGAACGGTGCGCCAAAGCAGGTAGAGAATGTGGCGGCCAAGCCTTCAGAGGAGCCCATTTCAGTGGAACCCACTTTAGCGGTGTAGCCAGACAGAAAGTGATACGCCGCGGCTTCTTTGGAAAGAATCGACACTGGGGGCAGCACGCCGGACATATCGCAGGTCAGGAACACGATGGCATTCGGCTCGCCCGCCAGGTTTTCCGCTACGCGCTTCTCAACGTGCTCTAACGGGTACGCGGCGCGGGAGTTTTGGGTCAGGCTATCGTCGGCATAATCAGGCTCACGACGGTCGTCCAGCACCACGTTTTCCAGTACGGTGCCAAACTTGATAGCGTTCCAGATGACCGGCTCATTCTTTTCGGAAAGATCGATACATTTGGCGTAGCAGCCACCTTCCATATTGAAGACAACTCCATCTCCCCAAGCGTGCTCGTCATCACCGATCAAGAAGCGCGCCTGATCCGCCGAGAGAGTGGTTTTACCAGTGCCAGAGAGACCGAAGAAGAGACAGGTTTCACCATCTTCACCCACGTTCGCCGAGCAGTGCATGGGCAGTACGTCGGCGGCTGGCAGCAGGAAGTTCTGCACCGAGAACATGGCTTTCTTCATTTCACCGGCGTAGCGCATACCCGCGATAAGCACTTTTTTCTCGGCGAAGTTGAGGATCACGCAGCCATCAGAGTTGGTGCCATCGCGAGTAGGGTCACACTCAAAGCCTGCGGCGTTAAGAATCGTCCACTCGTCTTTAACTGCTTGGTTGTAGGCCTGAGGGCGTACAAACATGGTGCGGCCAAACAGGTTTTGCCAAGCAGTTTCGGTGGTGACGCGCACCGGCAGATAGTGAGCGGAATCACTGCCCACGTGCAGCTCAGAGACAAAATGCTCTTGGCTAATCAGGTGGTCATTGACTCGATCCCACAGGGCGTTGAATTTGCCAGCGTCGAAGGGCTGGTTAACATTGCCCCAATCGATTTGGCTGCTAGTGGAGGGCTCGTCAACGATATAGCGGTCTTTCGGTGAGCGGCCGGTACGCAGGCCGGTATTGACTACCAAGGCGCCGTTGGCTGAGAGGCGGCCTTCGCCACGTGCCACTGCGCGCTCGACTAGTTCGGCGCTGCTGAGATTAACGTGGGATTGGGGAGCGGCTTGAGTCGTGGTCATGTCGATTCCTGGGCTTCTCTCGATTTACCGGGCGTCACCGACGCCTTGATGTTCATCCCAACCACTGTGAAACCGGCTGGGTGCGCTGAAGTCCGGCGCATTATGGCAAAAAGAAAGCCCCCAGGAAACGGGGGCGAAGATCAAATATCTTGTAGTTAAACTACTACAAAGGCACTACATTTTGTGTTGCAGCGCAGTAAAAATTAAAACAGTCGTTTGCAAGAACCGCCAAAATCATTGAATACAATGGCGCTCCTAGTACGGCAGGTAGTCGCCCTGGTATACGCTTTCGACTACACACTTAGTGAATCGTGGGCGGTGGCGCGTCAGGGTCGTCCAACAAAGTTTCAATATCCGCTGCTGTGTAGTGATATTTCGTGTGGCAAAAGTGGCATTGGGTATCAATAGCCCCCTGCTCGTGCAAAATATCCCGCAGTTCCTCTTTACCCAGAGAGTGCAACGCGTAGCTCATACGCTCACGGGAGCAGGTGCAGCCAAAGCGCAGTGCTTTGGGTTCAAAAACACGCACGGTCTCTTCGTGATAGAGACGATGCAGCACCTCGCGCTGCTCAAGGCCGAGCAGTTCTTCCGTTTTGATCGTATCGGCTAGCTGTACGCTGCGATCCCAGGCATCGACATCCTGGTTTTGTGACTCTTCTGGTAGCCGCTGCAGCAGTAACCCGCCCGCACGCTTCTCATCGGCGGCCAGCCAGAGGCGGGTTGGCAACTGCTCGGATTGGCTGAAATAGGCTTCCAGGCAGCCGCCCAGGGTCTCTTGATCCAACGCCACAATACCTTGATAGCGGTGGCCCTCACGGGGATCGAGGGTAATCACGATCTGGCCTTCTCCCACTAGTTCGCGGAAGCTGGCGTGCTCGCTGGGCAGTGCGGCGTCTTCTGCTATGCGGGCAATCGCGCGCAGTTCACCACCGGGGTTGGACTCGGCCATTAACAGTGACAGAACGCCGCGTCCACGTACCTCGATACTCAACGTGCCATCCAATTTCACGGTATCGGTAAGCAACGCCACGGCGGCTAATAGCTCGCCCAACAGCTCATTCACCGCCGGAGGGTAGGCATGACGATCCAGCACTTCGTGGTAGGCGGCCGCCAGGGTGACGATCTCGCCGCGGACATTGGTGTGATCGAACATAAAACGTTGAATTTGATCGGACATAATTTGGCAACCTAGTGTTTTAGAACAGCAAATATTGAAGGGCGGCAAAGATATAACTGCGTGGGCTTACTCACCCTGATGGCGCTGGAAGCGCTGGATATCGCGGCGCTGCTTTTTGTCGGGGCGCTTGAGAGGATGCTGCATCGCTTCGTTAGTGAGGCGTCTTGCTTCGGCCTCTTTAGCACGACGCTGTACGCTCTCTTCGGTTTCTGCATAGAGCGTGCGCGCTTCTGGTGCGCCGCGGCGTTGATCCGAAAGCGATAAGACCTCTACCTCCAATATCTCCCAGCCCTGGGGCACGCGAATAAGCGCACCGATTTCCACCTGCTTGCTGGTTTTAGCGCGGCCGCCGTCGTAATTCACTTTCCCACCCTCGATGGCTTTTTTAGCCAGTGCGCGGGTCTTGAAAAAACGTGCGGCCCACAGCCATTTATCCAAGCGTACGCTCTCACTCATTTAGGCACTCCTTGGGTTGCTGACACCTGTTCAGGAAGCTGTTCGGGTAGCAGGTGGGCAAAGCGATCAAGGGCAATAAATTCTTGCAGCTCTTTTTCAGGCCGCTGGCTGTCGGGCTGTTTAATGCCCAGTAAATGCTTAATGCCAAACTCACGAGCGCTCTCGAGTACACGGGCGTTGTCGTCGATAAACAGCGTACGCGTGGGATCAAAGGCTTCGATGTCTTGTAGCGCAAACCAAAACGCCTGCTCCTCTTTGGCGGCTCCTACGTCCTCGGAAGAGACGATCGCGTCCAGGTAACTTTCCAAACCGGTGAGCGGCAGCTTCAGGGCAAGACTCGCACGATCCGCGTTAGTGGCGAGCACGACCCTCGGGTGGGCCTGTTTGAGCCATTTGAGGAAATCCAGAGCATCGCTACGCAGGCCTATCAAGTGCTGGACTTCGCGCTTCAGAGCGACGATATCCACGCCCAGCTCGCGGCTCCAGTACGCCAGGCTGTACCAGTTTAAGGTGCCCTGCTCGCCGATAATACGCGCGCGCAGCGCCTCCTGGGAGGCTTCATCCAGTTGGTGCAGTTCGCGGTAGCGCCGCGGCAGGTGCTCGAGCCAAAAGTGGCTGTCGAAGTGTAAATCCAGCAGCGTGCCGTCCATATCCAAGAGGACGGTGTCTATCTCGCGCCAATCAATCATTGCCGCTCCAGTCACGTTAGGAGTAAGCGTGCTATTGTAGCTTAACCGCCTTTTACCAGCCATGGAGGCCCACTTTTATGTCTACGCCCCCCCCAACTCGCGACACCTTCAATCACCCTGAAGGTGCCAGTGCTAAGCGTTCGGGCTACCAGCAAAAGCCGCAAATTTTGGCTCGCAAGAGCGTGGCCCAGAGCCGTTTATTCCAGATTGAGTCGCTTGATTTGCGTTTTTCTAACGGAGAAGAGCGCCAATTTGAGCGCTTGACCGGCGCTGACCGCGGCGCAGTGATGATGGTGGCGATGCCCGACCCAGACCACGTGCTGCTGATACGTGAATACGCCGCTGGATTTGAAGATTATGTGCTCACCCTGCCAAAGGGATTAGTTGACCCTGGCGAAGATATCATTACCGCGGCTAACCGCGAGTTGATGGAGGAGTGTGGCGTTGGCGCTCACCGCATTGAACCGCTGGTCGAGCTTTCGCTGGCACCCAACTATATGCGCCACCGTATGCAGGTACTCCTCGCCACCGACCTGTACCCCAAGCGCCTGCCAGGGGATGAGCCAGAGCCATTGATTGTGGAAACCCACGCCATCGAGGAGCTACCCGCCCTACTACTGCGCGAGGATTTTCACGAAGCCCGCGCTATCGCCGCGCTCTATATCGCCCGGGATAGGTTGCGGGAAGAGAAACGCAATAGTGCGACGGATTTGCTTTGAAGTATCTAAGTAGGCAGTAGCTTCGCTCGAGGTGGGTCGATGTCATCGTGAGCGAAGCTACCTCATTTTTGTCATTGCGAGCGAAGCGAAGCAATCTCGGGGTTATACTGCCGCCGCTGGTTGAGATTGCCGCGTCGCTACGCTCCTCGCAATGACATAATAAGAAGGCTCCTCACACGCAAAAGCGACTAATCCCCCGCCCCTCTCTCTAAAGATGAGTTTTCAATGCGATCCAGCGGCGCTGGCGGTGGCTATCCAGCCCGGCTTCCAGCAAGGACATTGAGCGCAGGGCATCATCGGCGCTGACCGGTAGTGGCTCCTTATCGCGGATAGCGGCGGCTATACCTTGGTAATAGGCCAGGTAGTCGCCCGGCAGGGTAGGAAGCTCACGACGCGTTAGCGGTGCGTTATCCCCCTCCCCTTCGCGCAGTGTCAGGGTGCCATGTTGAGTATCTTCGCCCCACAGGGATGTCGGCACTTCGCCTGCTTTTAAGCGATCCTCCTGAGGGTCTAAGCCGTATTTTATGAAGCTGCCTTGGGTGCCATTAATCCGGAAGCGCGGTGTCGGTTCGGCCACCAGCGTGCCCGCCGCTAAGGTAACGCGAAAGCTTTCGTAGTCGAGCAGCGCGAGGAAGTCATCGTCAGCCTGGGCGCCATCTCGCAGCACGCCGAGTTCCAGCAGAATAGCCTGGGGCATGCCAAACAGCTCGCAGGCTTGATCTAATAAATGCGGCCCCAGATCAAACCAGATGCCGCCACCGGGGGTGGCCTTCTCGCGCCAGCGATCGCGAACCTCCGGACGGAAACGATCGAAATGGGATTCGAAATTGACCAGACGTCCTAGCGTCCCCGCCTCAAGCAGGGCCTTAACGGTCAAGAAATCGCTGTCCCAACGACGGTTGTGAAACACCGACAATAGACGCTCTTTATCATCCGCCAATTTTTTGAGCAGCTTGGCTTCTGACAGGGTCACCGTGAACGGCTTATCGACCACTACGTGCTTGCCCGCCGAGAGAGCGGCTTTGGCGAGGGAAAAGTGGGTATCGTTAGGAGTGGGAATAACGACCAGGTCAATATCACTGCGCTGGCAAAGTGCTAATGCCTGAGCCTCTACCTCAACATCCGGCAGTGACGCCTGCACCTTGGCGGCATCGCTTGAAGAGACCGCGACCAAATCCAGGCCTTCCGTGGCCTGGATCAGCGGTGCGTGGAAGGTTTGGCTAGCGAAACCGTAGCCGACTAATCCAACGTTTATAATCGCCTTCATTTGATTCCTTACTCGGGCTTATTGCATGTTTCAGCTGCATGTTTCAGCTGCGTATATCAGTCGAGTTTGCTTAGATCCCGAACAGCCCCTTTGTCAGCGGAGGTCGCCAACAGCGCATAGGCTTTAAGTGCCGGAGTGATCTTGCGGGGACGCTGCTCGGCAGGCTTCCAGGCAGCGGCACCCTTGGCGTCCATTGCCTCGCGGCGGGCCGCCAGCTCGGCATCGGTCAGTTTGACGTTAATCGCCCGATTGGGGATATCGATGCGGATCAGGTCGCCCTGCTCGATCAATCCAATCGCGCCGCCCGCCGCTGCTTCAGGGGAAACATGGCCAATAGAGAGTCCTGAAGTACCGCCAGAGAAGCGCCCGTCAGTCAGCAGCGCGCAAGCTTTACCCAATCCTTTGGATTTGAGGTAGGAGGTCGGGTAGAGCATTTCCTGCATGCCGGGGCCGCCTTTCGGGCCTTCGTAGCGAATCACGACGACATCACCCTCTTTGACCTTATCCGCCAACACATCGGCGACTGCCTGATCCTGAGACTCCACCACATGGGCGGGGCCTTCAAAGACCAGGATCGAGTCATCGACCCCGGCGGTTTTGACCACGCAGCCATCCAGCGCGATATTGCCGTAAAGCACGGCCAGGCCACCCTGCTGGGAGAAGGCGTGCTCAAGGTCACGAATACAGCCGGTAGCGCGGTCACCATCCAGGCTCGGCCAGCGAGCGCTTTGGGAGAACGCCGTTTGGGTCGGGATGCCCCCTGGCCCGGCTTTAAAGAATTCGACCACTTCAGCGCTTGGCGAGCGCATAATATCCCACTCATCCAGTGCAGCTTTCAGGCTGTCGCCATACACGGTGGGCACCGAGGTATCCAGCACTCGGGCACGATCCAGCTCACCGAGAATGGCCATAATGCCACCTGCACGATGGACGTCTTCGATATGGTACTTTTGGGTATTGGGCGCCACTTTGCAGAGTTGGGGCACTTCACGGGAGAGACGGTCGATATCCGCCATGGTGAAGTCCACCTCGGCTTCCTGGGCCGCCGCCAGGAAGTGAAGAATAGTGTTGGTAGAGCCGCCCATGGCGATATCCAGGGTCATGGCGTTTTTGAACGCCGCCTTGGAGGCAATGGCACGCGGCAGCAGGTGGGCTTCTTCGCCTTCGTAATAGCGCTTGGCCAGCTCGACAATGCGATGGCCAGCGGTTTCAAACAGGCGACGACGATCCGAGTGAGTCGCCAAGACGGTACCGTTGCCGGGCAAGGCCAGACCCAGCGCTTCGGTTAAGCAGTTCATGGAGTTGGCGGTAAACATGCCCGAACAACTGCCGCAGGTGGGGCAGGCGCTGCGCTCTACTTCCGCCAGGGTGTCATCATCCACGCTGTCGTCGGCGGCCATCACCATGGCATCGACGAGATCCAGCCCGTGGTTGAGAAGCTTGGTTTTACCCGCTTCCATGGGGCCGCCGGAAACAAAGATAACCGGAATATTGAGGCGTAGAGCGGCCATCAGCATCCCTGGGGTGATTTTGTCGCAGTTGGAAATACATACCAGCGCATCGGCGCAGTGGGCGTTGCACATATACTCAACGCTATCAGCGATCAGGTCGCGGCTGGGCAGCGAGTAGAGCATGCCGTCGTGGCCCATGGCGATACCATCGTCCACCGCAATGGTATTGAACTCTTTGGCGACGCCCCCGGCTTTCTCAATCTCCCGCGCCACCAGTTGGCCCATATCCTTTAAATGCACATGGCCCGGCACAAACTGGGTAAAGGAGTTGGCTACCGCGATAATCGGCTTTTGAAAGTCGCCGTCCTGCATACCCGTGGCACGCCACAGGGCGCGGGCACCGGCCATATTGCGGCCAGCGGTGGTGGTACGTGAGCGATACTCTGGCATGGTGTCCTCTACTCTCTAATAAATAGCTAGGCTCTATTTTTTATTAGCCCACAGCAAGCAAGACTGCGGACTAGACTAATTCTGAAAAATATCAGTGGCTTTTGATTGTGGCATGAGCAATGCGCAGAGACTAGATGTGGAGGCTGGATGTAGAGGCTAAATCACGAGACCCGATAGGAAGTAAAGCGCCCTCCATGGCGCCGATTCATCAGAAGGTCGCCCACGCCTCTTCGGCTGGCTGGGCTTGGACAGTACGCTGAGTCGGGGAGTTTTGGGGCGAGGCTAATGTGGGAGATGACGCTAATGGGGGCGTGGAGCCAAGCCCTGCTTGTTTAAGCAAGCGCTCGCGAGCAGTCTCACTGCTCTCTTCGGCAGCGCCCTCTAAGCGAAAGGCGGCGATAACGTTGGCCAGGCTCAGCGCTTCGCGGGTGAGGTCTTGAGCAGCGCTGGAAATCGACTGTACCTTGGAGGCATTCTGCTGGGTGACATGATCCATCTCCGCGACGGCGGTATTGATTTGCGCGATACCGTTGCTCTGCTCATCGGAGGCGGTGCTGATCTCTTCCATGATATCGCTGACTCTCATTACCTGAGTCACTACCTGATCGATAGCGGCTTCGGCCTCCTTCACCGCCTGGGCACCGCCGCTAATCTCCTGGGAGGAAGAGTCGATTAAACGACGAATATCGCCAGCCGCATCAGCGCTACGCCCGGCCAAGCTACGCACCTCATTTGCCACAACTGCAAAACCACGCCCCTGCTCGCCAGCGCGAGCAGCTTCTACTGAGGCATTCAGCGCCAGAATATTGGTTTGAAAAGCGATGCCGTCGATGACGCTAATAATGTCGGTCATCTTATCGGCGCTGGCAGCGATACACTCCATGCGTTCGACTAGCGCCTGCATGCGCTCGCCGGTTTCGCGGCTGGTGGTGGCATTTTGCATGGCCAGTTGATTGGCCTGGCGGGCGTTTTCGCTGTTTTGCTGCACGGTCGCCGTCATCTGATCCATGCTAGAGGCAGTTTGCTGAAGCGAGGAGGCCTGCTGCTCAGTGCGCGATGCCAGGTCTTCATTCTGCTGTTTGATATGTTCGGACGCAGGTGTCACCACATCGACTTTGTTGCCCACCTCGGTAATCAGCCCCGATAAGCTAGCGCGCATGGTTTCCAGCGAACTCAGCAACTCGCCTAACTCGTCATTACGCTTTAAAGTCACTCGGTTGGCGAGGTTACCCGCGGCAATTTGGAACGTTACCCGGCGGGCCTCGTTGAGTGATTTAATCAGCGATTTGAGTACCGCCATGCTCAGCCCCACCATTAACACAATACCCAGCAGCAGCACGCCCAACTGACCGTACAATAATACCTGTTGCTGCTGTTCGGCATTGTCCATCAGCGTATGCGCAGCCATGCGTTCCTGTTCAACCAATACATTGATAGTGGCACTAATACTTTCAGAGGTGGGCTGCACGTTGTCATTAAAGGCTTCAAAAGCAGCAAAGCCGTTACCATCGCGGATAGCCGTCAGGGTGGTATCGGCACTTTCAATAAAAGTGGTGAGATGTGCCGCTAGGCCCTCTTGCACACCGCCGGTTTCGCGCTCTGCAGTATAGCCTTGCCACGACTGCTCAATGTCGGCACTCATGGTGGTTAACTGGCTTTCAAGAGCATCAAGATCCGCCCGCCTCGGGTTGCGCACCGCCGGTTCTAACGCCTGAATGGCTTGGCTAACCCGCTGGCCTATCTGCTGAAGGTCGGTAATGCCTTCAAGGCCCGTTTGATTGAGAGTGCGTAAGCGTTCAGCGGAACTGGTTAAGCCATACACCCCCGCCGCCCCTGCGATGACTAGTAAAACCACCGAAGCCAGCACCATGCCCATTAGTTTGGCCTGCATACTGCTGAAACTAAAACGCTTTACCCATCCACGCAGACCGGTGTGGCGTATTGCACCATAATGCAGCTTGAAACCACGTGTTTTGCCCTGTTGCATTGCAGCGTATACCCGCTCTGCCCGGGCAATGGCTCTATCCGCCGCTTTACGCCGGATAGAGGTATAGCCCACCACGCGGTTACCATCGAGCAGCGGCGCGATGGTGGTATGCATCCAATACGCTTCTCCCGTTTGGCGGCGATTCTTGATCAGCCCCTGCCAGGTTTTACCGGCTTCAATGGTTTCCCACAGGTTCTGAAAAACCGCCTTGGGCATGCTGTGGTGGCGGAACAGACTATGGGGTTCCCCCATGATCTCGTCCAGCGTGTAACCACTCACCTCCACGAAGGTTTGGTTGGCGTAGGTGATTCTGCCCTGCAGATCCGAGCGTGAGATCAACACTTCGTCATCGGCTAATTCATAAATAGTGGATGCTGCTTGTGCGGCATTATGCATTGAGACCCCCTACTTTTTTATTGAAGGCTTGTGCCATCTTTAGGATTAGCGGTTCCCTAGGAGCCTGTCCGACTTAACACTGATCTACTGCGAATCTATGCTTCTCGCGACGATCGGCCAAGCCAGACAGGCTCCTAACGCTAAGCCTTTTCAATTAGAGGTAATGCATGAAATATGCCACCGCGAAGGGTGGCATGTCATAAAACCGAATAAAGGGAAATCAAGCACCTAACAGTGTCGTCTACCGGGCTAAAACGCTTCCCACTGGTCAGCGCGAGGCTGTGTTGCGGGTGTCTTAGCACGCCGCTCTGAAGGGGCTGTCAATTGCTGAGTTGCTTTACTGAGTGCCTGGTTGGCGCGCTGTAACTTCGCCCGCGCCTCTTTGATGTTCTCGTCTTGAGCGCCTTCCAAACGGAATGCATCGACCACGTTAGCGAGTTCAAAGGCTTCGAGGGAGAGATTGTCCGCTGATGCCGCAATCGACTGAACTTTTGAAGCGTTCTGCTGGGTCACAAGATCCATTTCGGCAATCGCCGAGTTAATTTGACCGATCCCACTGCTCTGCTCGCTGGACGCAATGCTGATCGACTCCATCAGCTCACTGACTCGACTCACCTGCTGAGAGACTTCCTCAATCGCCCGCTCCGCCTGCTCTACCGCACTACGACCACCGCTGACTTCCTGAGTAGTGCTATCAATCATCTTGCGAATTTCCTGGGCGGCATCTGCGCTGCGACCAGCTAGATTGCGCACTTCGCTGGCGACTACCGCAAAGCCGCGTCCATGTTCACCAGCACGCGCAGCCTCAACCGAGGCGTTGAGTGCCAAAATATTAGTTTGAAAGGCAATGCCGTCGATCACGCTGATCATCTCGGTCATCTTTTCAGCACTCTGGGCGATACGCTGCATGCGCTCCACCAGCTTTTGCATTTGCTGACCGGTTTCCTTGGTGCTGGCAGCGTTCTGCACTGCCAGATCAGTCGCCTGGCGGGCATTATCGGTGTTCTGCTGAACCGTCGAGGTCATCTCCTCCATACTCGAAGCGGTCTGCTGAAGCGACGACGCCTGCTGCTCAGTGCGCGAAGAGAGTTCCTCATTTTCAGCGGCTATCTGCTGAATCGCCGGAGTAACCACTGAGACACGATTCTCTACATCGCCCACGATGCTGGAGAGGCTAAAACGCATGGTGTCCAGGGAGTAGAGCAGCTCGCCCAACTCGTCGTTAGTTTGACGACGTTCACGGGCGGCCAAGTTACCCGCGGCAATTTGGAAAGTGATATACCGCGCGCCCGACAAGCTGCGAAACACGGATTTCAGAATCATTACACTCAAGCCGATCATGACTAAAAAGCCTACCGCCAGTAGCACCAGCTGCGCTATCAGCATTTGCTGACGCCCGCTTTGTGCCTCGGTCACCAGCAATTCGGCATCGGCACGCACCTGCTCAACCAAGGTGCTGTTCATCTCGCGCAGCGACTCTGTGGTCGGCACCACCACGTCATTCAAGGCCTCAAAGGCCGCGAACCCATTACCCTCTTCAATCGCCACAAGGGCGGTTTGCACCGCATCAATCCAGGTATTCAGAGCACTATCAAAAGCCTGGGCGGTCTCATCAGTGACCGTCGCATCCGCATAGTAGCCCGCCCACAGCGTCTGCATGGCATCGGTATACTGGCCAATGTCTGCGTTGACGGCCTCCAGGTCAGCCCGACGAGGGCTTCGTACCGCAGGTTCCAGCGTGCCAACCGTTTGACCAATATAGCGTTCGATATTCTGCAGCGAGGCGACATCGCTCAACCCTGAGCGATTAATGGTTTCCAGCCGCTCGCCGGAGAGTAACAGCGCAGAGACTCCCAACCCACCCGAAAGACAGAGTAGCAGCAGCGACGCCACCACCATACTGGTGAGCTTGGCTTTCAGGCTAGTGAACTGAAAGCGCGACAGCATTCCGGTCAAGCCTTTACGCCGCAGCGTGCCATGGGCTAGTGCGTAGTGGCGGGATTTACCTTTTTCGCGAATCTCGGCATAGATTTTTTCTGCCTGGTTAATGGCTTTTTCTGACGCTTTGCGGCGCACGGAAGTGTAGCCGACGATGCGCTCACCGTCCCGCAGCGGCGCCACGGTGGCATTCACCCAGTAGTGATCGCCATTTTTACGCCGATTTTTAACCACACCTTGCCAGGTTGTCCCCGCTTGGATGGTTTTCCAGAAATCCTTGTAAGCAGCTTCAGGCATATCAGGGTGACGAAGGAGGTTATGGGGAGAGCCAATGAGTTCTTCACGGCTATAGCCACTGACCTCAACAAAAGTAGGGTTGGCGTAGGTCACATTGCCCTTTAAATCCGAGCGGGAAATAAGCACCGCTTCCTCACTCAGAACATACTCACGCTGCGTCACGGGCTGGTTATTGCGCATTAGTTCTCCAAGAATTAGATATTCTTAATTTTTATAAAAGCAGAGGTCATTATCGCTATAGATCATCTCGGCAAACCAGTGAACAAATGTAAAAAAAGCGCCTTACTCTCGTAAGACGCTTTAAAAGGTTAAATAGCCATTGCTGCAAATAAAATCAACGCTCTATTTTCGGCCAAACACGACATCTGCCACATCACGGTAGCGCTTGGCAAAGTGCACCGTCATGCCCTCTTTCAGGTAGTCCGGCAACTCTTCGTAATCGCGCTTGTTGGCGTCGGGCAAAATCAATTCAAAAATATCGCTGCGTCGCGCGGCAATGACTTTCTCACGAATACCGCCAACGGGGAGCACTTGGCCGGTTAACGTTAGTTCGCCGGTCATCGCCAAAGGCCTATCGATCGCATGGTGCTTGGCCAGCGAGAGCAGCGCCGTGGTCATGGTGACACCCGCCGAAGGGCCATCTTTCGGCGTGGCGCCCTCGGGTACGTGCAAGTGTACAAACGCCGAGTCAAAGAAGTCGGTATCGGCACCATACTCCTGCAGGTGGCCCAGGGTATAGCTGTAAGCGATATTGGCGGACTCCTGCATCACTTCGC
Source organism: Vreelandella titanicae (assembly GCF_014697095.1). Lineage (NCBI taxonomy): Bacteria > Pseudomonadati > Pseudomonadota > Gammaproteobacteria > Oceanospirillales > Halomonadaceae > Vreelandella > Vreelandella titanicae. Next base: position 4,524,665 of record NZ_CP059082.1, read on the forward strand.
CTAACTTACCGGTCAGTTTAAAACCACGATCCAGTGAGTGTACTTTGCCTGCTTCGATGGGCAATGTTGCCCCCCCCATGGAAGTCCACGCCAGGCCGGTCACTACCCCTTCGCCGGTAAGCACTTTCTCCTTACGGAAAATCGGCGCACCTAAGAACTCCTCCAGGTTTTTAACTGATATCTTGACCGTTTCAGACTCCTCTTCGAGCAGTTTAACGGCCGATTTACGCACAATGCGGTGCAGTTGCTTCTCCAGCTGGCGCACTCCGGCTTCCCGGGCGTAGCCTTCAATGACCTGCTTTAAAGCCGCATCGGAGAGGCTGATCCTCTTTTTCGTCAGGTTGTCGCGCTTGAGCAGCTTCGGCCACAGGTGGTGCTTGGCAATCGCCAGCTTCTCTTCAGCGATATAACCGGAGAGGCGGATCTGCTCCATACGGTCAAGCAGCGGCCCTGGAATCGAATCAAGCGTGTTGGCAGTGCAGATAAACAGCACCTTGGAGAGGTCCATGCGCACATCAAGATAGTGATCAAGGAAATCGACGTTCTGTTCGGGATCAAGTACTTCCAGCAGCGCCGATGCTGGATCGCCCTGAAAGGACTGCCCGAGCTTATCGATTTCATCCAGCATGATAACGGGGTTTTCGACCTCGACCTCTTTAAAGGCTTGCACCAGTTTGCCGGGCATAGCGCCCACATAGGTACGCCGATGGCCTTTAATTTCCGCTTCATCGCGCATACCACCGACTGAGAAACGGTAAAACTGGCGCCCTAAGGCTTCGGCGATCGAACGTCCGATGGAGGTTTTGCCTACCCCAGGAGGGCCTACCAACAATACAATCGAGCCGCCTACGTCGCCTTTGAAAGTACCCTCGGCCAGAAATTCGATAATACGCTCTTTAACGTCTTTCAAACCGTCGTGGTCGCGATCCAGCACCTGGCGGGCATGGGGTAGATCCAACTGATCCTGGCTGGTCACTCCCCAGGGCAGCGAGGTTAACCAATCCAGGTAGTTACGCGTGGTGCCATACTCCGGCGAACCGGTTTCCAACACGCTGAGCTTATTAAGCTCATCGTCAATACGCGATTGAACACGCTCGGGCACTACCAGTGACTCCAAACGCGCTCTAAAGGTATCTACATCGTTTTCTCGATCACCTTTGGAAATACCTAATTCACGCTGGATGACCTTGAGCTGCTCGCGCAGGAAGAACTCGCGCTGGCGATCCTGCATTTGCGCGTTTACCTGCTCGCTGATCTCTCCCTGTAGCAACGCAACATCGATCTCTTTCCGCAGCAGCGGCAGCACTTTCTGCATCCGCTCTTCTACCGAAAGTGTTGCCAGCACATCCTGAAGTTCGGGGCCCTTGGCGGAGGTAATAGCGGCGGCAAAATCAGTCAACGGCCCCGGCTGATGAGGACTAAAGCGGTTGAGGTAGTGCTTGAGTTCTTCACCGTACAGCGGGTTAATCGGCAGCAGCTCTTTAATGCCGTTGATGATTGCCATGGCGTAGGCGCGGGTCTCTTCGTTCTCCGCATCAACCGGCTCTTTAGGGTAGGTCACCTCGACGAGGTAAGGCGGCTCTTTGGAGAGCCAGCGGGTAATTTTAAAGCGCTGAAGCCCTTGAGCGATAAACTGAATCTGATCGTCTTCACCCTTAAGTTTGTGCACTTTGACCGCAGTACCGATCTCCGGGAAACCTTCGTGATCCAGGGAGGTGACACCCTGCTCGCCCACAAAGGCAACACCCAGTGTGTGGTGCGGCGTGTTACCCACACGGCGCATGGTCTCTTCCCAGCGCTCACGATTAATCACCAGCGGCTGTACCTGGGCGGGGAAGAACGGCCGGTTATGAATAGGCAGGAGGTAAATGCGTTCGGGCAGCATTTCACTAGCGGGCACCAGAGAGTTTACCCGCTCGCCGTCTGAGCGGTACTCACTTCCTCCCTGCTTACTATCGGGCTCTTGAGAGCTTTTTTCAGTCTGTTCGTTAGAGTGGTTTGCACCACTGTCTTCACTACTCTCTTCACTACCGGGGGTGTCATCAGTAGTGGATGACTGCTCATCATCAAGTTGCCAATCAAGATGTTCAGCGTCGTGTTCGTAATCCTGGTCGCTCATGCGTCCTCCAATGAACCGATACCGGCGGTGAGAACCGCCTAGTGTTGTCCATGGAATGCGGGCAGTGGGCCAAAACTTCAACCCTTCGCGAGTAGAACAGTCAGTTTAGCGGCGCTCCCTGCGACCTTAGGTAAACTTTTCTTTTAAAATTATTGAGGCCAAAGCTCGGGCATCGGGCGCCCATTGATACGCCAAACGCCACGCACCACATCAAACTGCAGCTCCCGAGTACCCAGGGGCAGACCTAACCATAATGCGGCGACGGTAGGCGCATCGTGCCAGGTAAAGTCGCCATCAATGCGCTCCAGCCATTTCGCCTGCTCTTTCTTTTTGTCGAGGTTAACCACACTCAGCTCATCCAATTGGCGGGCATCAAAAAACAGCGCGCCATCCGCATCCAGGCGAATACCCAACAGCGGGCTATCGATAGCAACGGTCGTGACATCTAAACGCGGCGAGTCGCTAAGCACTTTGCGCAGATCCGGCTCTAAACGGGCCAGCAACCCTTCGGCCATAGGTAGACTAGCGTCTCCCCAGGCGGCTTCCTGACGCAAACGACGAATCACTTGGCGAACCGCATCGGCATTCAAACGCGAAAGTTCCATCTCTATGCGGCCATTGAGCAACGGCATGTCCGGCGCTTGAGAAGGCACCATCACATCGCCCACTTCAAGCTCGCCTTTGATACGGAGTTCGCTCTCATCCAGCACCATATGGCTGTTTAGATCGAGAGGTGAAAACTGGATATCGTAGGAGGGGTAGCTGAGCGTCAGCGTTTCAATATGCAGGTGATCGCGTTGAGCAAAGTGGTAAGCATCATCAATATAAGTATAGCGGCTTTCGAGCACCGTGGGGCCTATCGCAAGCTGGGCCATACCGTCGGTCAGGGTAAGTTGATCAAATAACGCGCGTAGTCGCCAATCGCCAAACACGCCTTCCAAGCGCAGCCGACCACCGCGGACGGCTAAATCGCGGCCATTTTGTTGAATCACAAAGGGGGCAAGGGCAAGGCGCAATTCGCTATGACCGCTAAGGGTGTGATAGCGCCCCTGCCAACGCGGCACAGAGGGGGCGGTGACCTCACCCACGGCTTGCTGCAGAACGGTATCGAGACGTGGTAGTACGGTGCCTTCGACATCCGTGCTTAAAATACCGTGCCGCGCGCTATACGTGAGCTCAAGGCGCCAGGGTCGACCCAAAAGCGGTGACAGTATCACCCTGCCTTGGGAGCTTAACCACCCTTGATGACTCTCAGTACGATTGACGCGCCACTCGCCCCGCGCCTCCAGATCTTCGAGCGCTTGGCGTAGACTGCGCTCAAACAGCACACTGGAGAGTAGCTGCGCTGCCATCCACACTACGGCTATAATCGCCAGCGTGGGGACAATCAGACGTTCCTTGCGCATGCTACCTCCTTGAAGCCAACGCCTTGCAGCCAATGCACTCGAAAAAAGTTATCAACCGCTCCTGATCTCTACTTACCACTTACCACTTACCACTTACCACTTACCACTTACCAAGTTTAGTGTAGCCAGAACCACAGGTGCATAGTACTCCAGGCGTAGGCCCCTGCCATCACGTCATCGATCATAATACCAAAGCCGCCCGCCACGCGGCGGTCAGCCCAGCGAATCGGCCAGGGCTTAAAGACATCGAAGATGCGAAATACCACAAATCCCCATAGCGCAGCCTCCCACGAAAAAGGCACCGCCGCCATGGTTAGCCAGTAACCCACAAACTCGTCCCACACGATACCCGAGTGATCGTGTACCCCTAAATCGTGGGACGTTTTATCACATAGCCAAACGCCGACAATAAAGGCAACAAAACAAATACTCAGGTACCACCCCAGGGGCAGTTCCGCCATCATCCAGTAGAACGGAATGGCCGCTAGCGTGCCAAAGGTGCCCGGCGCCCAAGGCACAGTACCGCTACCTAAGCCGAAGGCAAAAAAATGTGTTGGGCGACGCCAGACACTTTTCGGTGCATGATTCATGGCGCTTCCCCACTAAAATGCTGCCAGCCGGCATAGCCGCTGACATAACGACTCAGTTCACTCTGGCCAGAGGCAGTAACGCCTAACGCTTCACTGCAGTGGCCGATGACGGTCAGCGAGAGACCCAATGGCGCTAAACGTTGTTGCGCCTCTGCGACGTCGTCAGCGCCGAGGGTAACAAGCAGTTCGTAATCATCCCCGCCGGAAAGTGCCGCCTTTAGTGCAGCTTCCCGACCTAGGGAGCTTTCCAGTTCGGCCGCCAGTGGTAAGGCGTCTAGCGCGATGACGGCTCCGACCTGCGAAGCGTCGCGAATATGCGCCAAGTCGGCCAGTAGCCCATCGGAGATATCCAGTGCAGCGGTGGCTAAGTCGCGCAACGCCAGGCCCGCCGCTAAGCGCGGTTGTGGCAATAGGTAGCGACTTAACAATGGATGCGCCAGATCGCGCTCGCCCTGCTGCCAAAGCGCCAGCCCGCCTGCCCCACCACCTAGTGCACCGGTGACAGCGATCAGATCTCCCGCCTGGGCACCGCTACGGGTCAAGGCTTCGCCCACCGGGAGTTCCCCCATCACAGTAACGCCTATGGAAAGCGCACCGGAAGTGACATCGCCCCCCACCAGCGTGGTGGCGTGCTGCTGACAAAGCGTATGAAAGCCTCGCGCATAGTCTGTAAGCCAAGCATGGGTGGCTTCATCATTGGTAAACTGGCGCTGATCAAGGGTTAACGCCATCAAACACCAACGCGAAGTCGCCCCCATGGCGGCCAGATCGCTCAGCGCAACGGCCAAGGCACGGTGACCCACCGCAAATGCTGATGCTTCGCGGGGAAAGTGTACATCCACCACCGAGGTATCAACGCTCACGACCAACTGTTGGCCTGCTTGCGGCAACAGCAGCGTGGCGTCGTCTCCACATCCCAGTGTGACGCCATTTGACGCAGCCGACGCCTCCTGCGACGACATAAAGTAGCGTCGAATCAAATCAAATTCGGCAAGCACAAAGGCCCCTTAAACGCATTGTCATACCGCTCGCGTTCAGAGACGACGAGCGCTGACCTCGGCACTGCGCAAGCGAATAGCCAGCTTGTCGAGAATGCCGTTCACGTATTTATGGCCATCGGTGGCGCCAAATGACTTAGCCAGCTCAACGCCTTCGTTAATGACGACACGATAAGGTACTTCCATGCGGCGGGAAAGCTCGTAAGCGCCCAACCGTAGGATGGCCAACTCTACCGCATCGAGATCTTCTAAGCGGCGGTCTAGCAGGGGAGAGATTTCACGATCCAGTTCCGCTTTAAACCGCACGGTATTATGGAGTAACTCGTGAAACAGTGCCTTGTCGGCGATCTCCATCACCTTGACCCAATTTTCGTGATCTTCCAGGTCATCGTCGGCGACCTGGCTACGAAACTCGGCTTCAATGGTAGTAATGGATTTACCCGTCATGTGCCATTGATAAAGCCCCTGCACCGTTAATTCCCGCGCCGCGTGGCGGCCCTGCTGAGCGGCAGAGGGTTTACGCTCGCTCATTGGGTATCTCCTGACGGTAGCGCACGGAGCAGAGAGACCATTTCCATCGCGGCCATGGCAGCTTCGGTGCCTTTGTTACCGGCCTTGGTGCCTGCACGCTCAATCGCTTGCTCAATGGTTTCAACGGTTAACACACCATTAGCCACCGGGGTATCAAACTCAAGCTGTAAGTGATTAATCGCCGTATTACAGCCGCCCGCCACGTATTCAAAATGCGGTGTGCCACCGCGAATGACCGCGCCCAGGGCAATCACTGCGTCGGGTTTCATTACCTTCAACACGCGCTTCACCGCCAGCGGGAGTTCCCAGGCGCCCGGCACGTGAACAATGTGGATATGCTCGGCGTCGACACCGTGACGGGTCAAGCTGTCGACGGCGCCTTCCACCAGGCTATCGACCACGTGATGGTTAAAACGGCCGACCACGATGACATAGCGGCCATCGACATCAACAAACGTACCTTCAACTTGAGTGAGGGAGTGCATCAATTTATTCCTGCTGAATTAGTTCTGCTGAGAAGTTGGTTCATACGCCGTGTCATTAGGGCCCAGACGCTCTACGACTTCGAGGTCAAAGCCGGACAGCGCCGAAAACTTCCACGGTGAACTAAGTAATCGCATTTTACCCACGCCTAAATAGCGCAGAATCTGAGAACCGGTGCCGATGGTCAAGTAGTTACCGGCACCGTCGGAGTCGCTGGTACGCGGCTGGCGCACGCGATCCAAAAAGATATCCAGCTGGTCTTTCAAATCCTGGTGCGGGCGGCCGTCGTCAATCAACACAAACACACCTGGCGCGGCTCCGGCAATCTCTTCCAGCGCACGATGGGCATCCCAGCGGCACTGTTCGTCTTTCATCAAGCCCATTACATCGCGCAGCGTATCAGTCAGATGCACGCGCACCGTGGTGGCCTGTTCCTGCGTGGGCTGACCGTTCACCAACGCCAAATGGTGAGCGCCCTGGATACGATCACGGAACACGTGCAGCTCAAGCTCGCCATGGGAGGTCATGACCGTTGACGCTTCCAGATGATCGATGGTCTGTTCGTTAACGATACGGTAGTGAATCAGATCCGCGATGGTACCGATCTTAATACCGTGCTCCTGGGCGAAGGCTTCAAGCTCGGGGCGGCGCGCCATGCTGCCATCATCATTCATAATCTCGCAGATTACACCGCTAGGGTCACAGCCCGCCAGTGCCGCCAAATCACACGAAGCTTCCGTATGCCCGGCACGGCGCAGCACGCCGCCCGGCTCGGCCATCAGCGGAAAGATATGGCCTGGCTGAACGATATCAGAGGGCTTTGCATTGGGTGCCACCGCGGCTTGCACGGTACGCGCACGATCTGCAGCTGAAATACCCGTCGTGACGCCTTCGGTTGCCTCAATGGAGAGAGTAAACTTGGTGCCAAAACCGGAACCGTTATCACGCACCATTAGCGGCAGATTAAGCTGCTCACAGCGGGCGCGAGTCATCGGCATGCAGATCAAGCCGCGGGCGAAACGGGCCATAAAGTTGATATGCTCGGCCTGCACTTTTTCGGCGGCCATGATGATATCACCTTCATTTTCGCGATCCTCATCGTCCATGAGAATCACCATTTTGCCCTGGCGGATATCGTCCACCAGCTCGGCGATAGGGGCTAAGCCTCTAGAGGAGGGGTGCGCCATGGAATCTCCAATAAGTGTTGTCACGATAGCTTGTCAGGATAGGTTATCGAGAAAGAGTGTCGCGAGAGTGAGTCACGATTTTGCGCGTCAGGGTACCTTGCTCTCGCAAAATTCGCCAGATGCGCTAGTCGCTAGAGGGGATGCAATAATGCGCCAATCGCGCCCTACTGCTCGCATATCGTGAATGGTTAACCGCCGCTGATCGGCCATACGTGAGAGCCCTGGCAACGCAAAAAGGGGCCGCGCTTCGCCGCCTAACAGTGTGGGGGCAACAAACAGCTGTAGCTCATCGACCAACGCCGCATCGAGCATAGCGCCCGCCAATGTCGCTCCGGTTTCCACCAGCAGTTCATTAACCTGTTCATTTTCGGCTAACCACTGCAGCATTGCCACTAAATCGATACGGCCATCGCTACCGGCGGGCAACACCTGTACTTCAGCGCCCGCCTGAGTTAACCGTTCCCGCTTCTCTTCCAAGTGGTCTGATGTGGTGATCACTAGCGTACGCCCAGGCTCGCTTAAACAGGCTGCCGCCAGAGGTAGGCGCAAGTGGGTATCTAAAATCACCCGCAGGGGCTGGCGGTGAACCACTTGGTCTGCGTTGTTCAGCTGTAACTGCTCTGCTCGTAACGTCAGCCGAGAGTCGTCCATAATGAGCGACTCAACGCCGCTTAATATCGCGCTGGAGCGTGCCCGTAGCCGCTGCACCTGGGTGCGTGCTTCAGGCCCGGTGATCCACTGAGACTCCCCCGACCCCATGGCGGTACGACCATCTAGACTCATCGCCATTTTCAGGCGCACAAAGGGACGCTGCTGGGTCATGCGAGCAATAAAGCCGGGATTCAGAGCGCGCGCGTCACTCTCTAATAACCCCACCGCCACCTCAACACCCGCCTCTTCAAGCAGACGAATACCGCGGCCACTCACCTGCGGGTTCGGATCCACCATGGCAACCACTACCCGCGACACCTTCGCTTCCTGGAGCGCCACCGCGCAGGGGCCAGTGCGGCCGGTGTGGGAACAAGGCTCCAGGGTGACGTACGCGGTCGCGCCCAGGGCTTGCTCACCAGCATCATTCAACGCGTGAATTTCGGCGTGGGGTTCACCGGCACACAGGTGAAAGCCTTCACCGACAATCTGCTCGTCACGCACAATCACACAGCCGACCCGCGGGTTGGGATCCGTGGTGTATAAGCCTTTTTGCGCCAGTTGCAGCGCCCGAGCCATATAGCGGTGGTCGGCTTGGCTAAAGACAGCACTCATTTTGACGACTCGCTGCCATGGCCCAGTCGGGAAGAGGGCTCTTGGGACAGCCGGTCAATCTCAGCGCGAAATTCATCCAGATCCTGGAACTTGCGATATACCGAAGCAAAGCGGATATAGGCTACGTGATCGAGGGTTTTAAGCGCTTGCATGACCGACTCGCCAATATCACGGGCGTTGATTTCGCGATCGCCCCGGGCACGTAAGGTTTGGCGGATGCGCTCTACCGCCGCTTCAATGGCTTCTGCACTGACCGGACGCTTTTCCAGCGCACGCAACATACCTGCCCGCAGTTTGGCTTCATTAAAGCTCTCGCGGGAGCCGTCGGACTTCACCACCCGCGGCATTACCAATTCTGCGGTTTCGTAGGTGGTAAAGCGCTCTTGGCAGCTCGCACACTGGCGTCGACGGCGTACCTGATCACCATCCGCTACCAGGCGCGAATCAGTCACTCGAGTATCGTTTGCACCACAAAAAGGGCAATGCATGGCGGTCAACCTGTTGTCAGCTCGTGTCGGCGTACCGCACGAGTTAGCGTGTTATAACCTGTCAATGTGTGTGCTATTAATAGCGTTTTAGCAGTAGTAACTGCCACAAGCTAATGTATCTTAGCGTTTAAACGCGGTATCAACCTCGTATTGTAACGATTTGGCACACAAGCTGCAGCGTTTGTGGCAGATTGTTTATCAGGAGCTACCCATGCCCCCCTTTGAGCAGACCGTTAACGACTACCTCAGCCACCTTTATGGCCCCAGGGCGGGGGAAGTGCAGCGCCGTTTAAACCAGCGTCTAGCGCATTTTCAGTCGCTTGCCCCATTTTCATCCAGCTCCGGTAGAACCAGCACTAAAAATGCACCCTCTTGGAGCGAAAAAGATCAGTGGGTGATCAGCTACGGTGACTCGATTATTGAAGATGGTGTGCCGCCGTTGGCAGTGCTTAGCGATTTTCTTCAAGCGCGGTTGGGCGATCGCATCAGCGGTGTACATGTACTGCCCTTCTTTCCCTGGAGCAGCGACGACGGCTTTTCGGTGATCCACTACCGGGAAGTGAACCCCGATCTTGGTGATTGGTCGCACATCCGCGAACTCGCCAGCCATTACGACTTAATGGCCGACCTGGTGCTCAATCACGTCTCACGGGAGTCTCTCTGGTTTGTGGATTACCTGAGCGGCAGCCTGCCCGGCCGCGACTACTTTATCGAAGTCGATCCAGAGACCGATGTCTCCCAGGTGGTGCGCCCACGCAGCAGCCCGCTGCTGGTGCCCATTTCCACCCGGCGTGGCACCCGCTACCTGTGGGCGACGTTCTCCGAAGACCAGCTTGACCTGAACTTTGAAAATCCGGATGTGCTGCTGGAGTTCGTGGGTATTTTGCTGTTCTACCTGGAGCAAGGAACGCGGATTGTACGTTTGGATGCGGTGGCCTTTCTGTGGAAGCGGCTGGGTACTGCCTGCATTCACCTGCCGGAAACCCACACTGTGGTGCGGCTGCTACGAGCGATTGTGGATCACGTGGCCCCAGGTACCCTGTTAATCACCGAAACCAATGTGCCCCACCAGGAAAATATCAGTTATTTTGGCTTGGATCGGTTGCCAGCGGGGGACCCCGACGAAGCCCATATGGTGTATCAGTTTGCCCTCCCCCCGCTGCTATTGCACACCCTCACCCGGGGCGAAGCGAGCACCTTACAAACCTGGCTTGCCAGCCTTCCGGTACTGCCCGACCAATGCACCTACCTCAACTTTACGGCCAGCCACGACGGCATTGGCGTTCGCCCCTTGGAAGGTTTATTGCCCGATCACGAGCGGGATGCGCTGCTGGAGCTGATGCACCGTTTCGGAGGCTTTGTCAGCATGCGTAGCAACCCCGATGGAAGCGATACGCCCTATGAGATCAATATCACCTGGTTTGAAGCCATGCGCGGCACCCGCCGCGGCCCCGACCCGTGGCAGGTAGCGCGTTTTCTATGCAGCCAAGCAATTATGCTGAGTTTGCAAGGTATCCCCGCGCTGTATATTCACACCCTAACTGGCACACTCAATGACGTGGAAGGCGTTGAGCGCAGTGGGCGGCTACGTTCGATCAACCGCCGGCGCTGGCAGCGTAGCGAGCTAGACCTGCTGTTAGATAGCCCTTCAACGCCCACCCACGATGTTTTTCACGCCTTAAACCGGCTATTAGACCAGCGCCGTCAAGAGCCCTGCTTTCACCCCAATGCCGCCCAGCGGGTGTTAGTCTCGGCACCGGAACTGCTGGCGGTAGAGCGCGGCCCACTGCACGATGGCCGCCGATTACTGGCGCTGTACAACGTCACCGATCTGCCGCTTCCCTTAGAAAACGTGGGCGAGGCAGTTACCCAGGCACTTGAAAAACACGCCTGGCAAGCGCTGGATCCTGGCAACCCATGGATTCCCGAAGGCACGCTACCGCCATACGCGGTACGCTGGCTGGTAGCTGATCGTTAACACCATTTCGTTAATACCATTGAGAAATCTAAAGTTTCAAAAATCGTAAGTTTCAAAAACCGTAAGTTGCGACATATTGCCCCAGTTATAAAGCGCATAATCCCTAAATAATGTTGTGCTGCGATAATCGCAACACGGCATTATTTTAGGGATTACCAGCACTAAGGCGGCGGTTATTAAATCTCTAGCCTCTCACTCTTATTCAAACAAGGCGCTGCAATGCACTTAAAACGTCACGCTGGCATAAGTGGTTTTCTCCTGCTGGCAGGATTGGTCGGCACCTCTGCGAGCTATGCCGATGAGCTCCCCGCCCCTATTCAGGCACTTGCCGACCAAGGCTTGGAAATTCATGGTCAATTCGATGCCCCCGGAGGGTTGCGCGGCTACGGCGCCAGCGTGCAGGGCCAGGACATGGCGATTTACCTGACGCCGGATGGCGAGCACGCTGTGGTGGGTACGCTAATGGATAATGAGGGGAATGACCTTACCGAAGCGCAACTGGATGAGCATGTACGTGCACCGCTAGAGGCACAAACATGGCAGCTATTAAGCGAAAGCCACTGGGTACAGGACGGCAATATGGATGCCCCCCGGGTGATTTACACCTTCACGGATGCCAACTGCCCCTACTGCCGTCAAATGTGGCAAGACGTTCGCCCCTGGGTGGAAGCAGGTGAGGTGCAGCTACGCCATATCATGGTAGGTATCTTAGCACCCGACAGCCCTGGAAAAGCAGCCGCTATTCTCGGCGCCGACGATCCAGCGGCGACACTGCATGCCCATGAAAGCGGCCAGCAGGAAATCGAAGCTAGTGCCCAACCGAGAGAAATTGAAGAGCAGGTGTACGCCAATAACCAGTTGTTCGAAGAGCTGGGCCTATATGCAACCCCCACTTCCGTTTTTCAGCGTGAAACAGAGAACAGGGCCGTGCGTCTTGACCGTATTCAGGGTATGCCCAGTGATGAGCGGCTGATCGAGATGATGGGCAGTGAAACACCTTGATGAACTTAGCCTGCTACCGCTAGCTGAGATTGCCGCGTCGCTGCGCTCCTCGCAATGACGTAGGTGATGTCATTGAAATCCTTCACCTGCCATTGCGAACGTAGTGCAGCAATCTCGGGGTTAATCTGCCACTGCCAAAGATTGCCGCGTCGCTACGCTCCTCGCAATGACGTAGGTGATGTCATTGAAATCCTTCACCTGTCATTGCGAACGTAGTGCGGCAATCTCGGGGTTAATCTGCCACCGCCGCCAAAGACTGCCGCGTCGCTGCGCTCCTCGCAATGACGTAGGTGATGTCATTGAAATCCGCTACCTGTCATTGCGAACGTAGTGCAGCAATCTCGGGGTTAATCTGCCACCGCCAAAGATTGCCGCGTCGCTGCGCTCCTCGCAATGACGTAGGTGATGTCATTGAAATCCGCTACCTGTCATTGCGAACGTAGTGAAGCAATCTCGGGGTTAATCTGCCACCGCCAAAGATTGCCGCGTCGCTGCGCTCCTCGCAATGACGTAGGTGATGTCATTGAAACCCGCTACCTGTCATTGCGAACGTAGTGAAGCAATCTCGGGGTTAATCTGCCACCGCCGCCAAAGATTGCCGCGTCGCTGCGCTCCTCGCAATGACGTAGGTGATGTCATTGAAATCCGCTACCTGTCATTGCGAACGTAGTGAAGCAATCTCGGGGTTAATCTGCCACCGCCAAAGATTGCCGCGTCGCTGCGCTCCTCGCAATGACATGAATAGGGCTACTCGCAATAGCATCTAATTTGTTATTGCGAGCAACCCGACATTGTGAGCCCGCCCCCTGTCATTGCGAGCGCAAGCGAAGCAATCTCTAGGTTAATCTACCACTGCAAGCTAAGGTCGTTTCACTTTTCATAGTCAAAATAAGGATACTGACTGCAATGATGCGCCCCTACCATTGCTAATAAAATGAAGTTAGATTAATAAAAATCCATCACCGAAAGGTCGGTTCATGTCGACAACAAACAATCTTTATTATGTTTATATGCTGACTAACCGCACTCACCGCGTTCTTTACATAGGAGTTACAAACAACTTGGAGCGCAGGCTTTATGAACACCGCCAAGGTTTAATGCCAGGATTCACCAAAAAGTACCGTTGCCACAAACTTGTATGGCTAGAGGAGTCAAATAGTATAGAAGATGCCATCAGGCGCGAAAAACAGCTTAAAGCGGGTTCACGTCAACGTAAAAATGCTCTAATTGACTCCCTTAATCCTGATTGGGTTGAGCTTGCCCCATACTAATATCATTCTGAGTGCCACACCCCTTATTATCGTGAGCCTCTCTTTCATTGTGGGCCCTCCCTGTCATTGAAATCCGCTACCTGTCATTGCGAACGTAGTGAAGCAATCTCGAGGTTAATCTGCCACCGCCGCCAAAGATTGCCGCGTCGCTGCGCTCCTCGCAATGACGTAGGTGATGTCATTGAAATCCGCTACCTGTCATTGCGAACGTAGTGAAGCAATCTCGAGGTTAATCTGCCACCGCCGCCAAAGATTGCCGCGTCGCTGCGCTCCTCGCAATGACGTAGGTGATGTCATTGAAATCTGCTACCTGTCATTGCGAACGTAGTGCAGCAATCTCGGGGTTAATCTGCCACCGCCGCCAAAGATTGCCGCGTCGCTGCGCTCCTCGCAATGACGTAGGTGATGTCATTGAAATCCTTCATCTGTCATTGCGAACGTAGTGAAGCAATCTCGGGGTTAATCTGCCACCGCCGCCAAAGATTGCTTCGTCGCAAGTTCCTCGCAATGACATAAAGAGGACTCCTCTCAATGACAAAAAATGAAAGTTCCTCATAATCACATTTCGTGACGGTATTACTCCTCGGAAAGGTTTTCAAACCGTGGCATCCCGACGTTCCAGGGTTTAAGGTCGCCCTTCTCCCCGAAGTTGTCGTGGTCACCGAGCACATGGCCATCGTGTTCACGGGTTTGCCCATACAGTGAACGGTTATGAAAGGTCGGGCCGAAGCGCTCGGCTGTCTCGGCGACATCGCCCGTGTAGCGGGGGTCCTGGGGGCGCTCTTGGCTGTTTATATAGTAAGCAATATCCCAGGCGTCTTGATCGCTGAGCGACCGCGGCTGACCAAGCGGCATATTTTGGTAAATGAAGCCCGCCATGGTTTCTACTCGCGCGATTCCCGCACCCCAATTATTAGAGCCGTCGCCCCAAGGGGCTGGAAATACGTATTCGCCGTTTTCATAGTGGCCCGATCCATCCTTTTGGTGGCAAATCGAACAGTTTTCCTGGTAAGCCGCTTCGCCCCTAGCATAGTCGGGCTCTTCAGCTGGCTCATCCGGCGCGGGGAAGCCACGCCCATAGATCGGTTTGTCTGGATACATCGGCGCACCGGTGGCCAGCCATTGATGGTAGGCGCTCAGCGCCAGCATTTCATCGCTGCCATACTCCAGTGGCACGCCATTCATGGAATAAGCAAAGCAACCTGCGATACGTTCTTCCAGGTTATTCACATGCTGATTCTTACCACGAAAATCCGGCAGCGTGATAGCCGCGGCCCACACTGGCGCACTGAACGGCACTCGCCCTTCGCCCAAATGACAGCTAGAGCAGTTCATATCATTGAACACGTTCTCACCACGCAACTGCTGCGTATTGATGAATAGATCATGCCCATAGCGGATGACTTTCTTCAGCTCCGGATGAAGTTCGGAATTCTCAAGGTCTTCCATGGTGGGGGGCTCGTGTACCAGCATATTCAGCGCAGCGTCTGGACGCTCTTCTGGCTGGGCAAAAACCGTGGCTGTATAAACGGTACCGAACGCCAGCGAGCAGCCGGTCAGGGTTATGACGAGGGAGCGACGACAGATGGTCATTGTGCTGTCTCCTGTTCTTCTGAACCGGGTTGCGTGGCATACCAGGCAGACACCGCCTGAATGTCGTTATCGCTCATGCGTTTGGCAATGGCCCCCATGAGATTCTGTGGGTCGTTGATGCGTGTCTCGTTTTTCCACGCCCTCAACTGAGCGCTGATATAGCCAGCATGCTGGCTGGCGACACCTGGGAAGGTGCTGCCAACGCCCGTACCACCGGGCCCGTGGCAGCTTTGGCAGGAAACAATGTAGGCGTTCCAATCGCCGCGTTCGGCAAGCTGTTGACCCCGCGCCAGCAGCGCTTCGTCGGCCTCATCGCCGCCTTGCCCCGGCGTTACCGGCATTTGGCTATAGTATTCGGCAACATCGGCTATTTGCTGATCGTCGAGCATATTGGCAAACGTCATCATGGTCGCATTTTGACGCTGCCCGGCTTTAAAGTCGTGCAACTGCTTAGCGATATAGTCCGCATTCAGCCCCGCTAAGCGCGGCCATGACTCACCATTGGGCACATTCATACCGCTGCCATCGGCCTGATGACAGGCTGTGCAGGTAGCCGCTGCAGCCTGGCCTCGCTCCGCGTCACCCTGCTGCGCCAGCGCGCCTCCAGAGACTAAGCTAACCCCTATCAGCAGGCCAAACCTGCTTAAGTATTTTTTATTCATCTCGGTTTCTCCCTTGCGTTATCGTTGTTAGCTACCCGCCACTGGCACCACCAGACGGGCGGTAAAACCACCTTCAGCAGGGCTGACAAACGTCACTTCGCCACCAAAACGTTCGGCGATAGCAGCCACAATGGCTAACCCCAGTCCACTGCCTTGCTGTTTACTGGCACGCCAGAATCGTTGCGTTAATTGTTCAATCGTCGCGCCATCAACACCTGGGCCTTGGTCGCTAACGCTAAAGGTAAGATGGCGCTCCCCTGGCTCCCACTGTGCATCAAAGTTAACGAGGGCATCGGCGGGCCCATGGTTAATAGCGTTATCGAGCAAATTACGCAGCGCGGTGATAGCCAATTCGCGGGGCATCGCAAGGGCGACATCGGGCCAATGGGGCGACACTACAAAGCGGGCTGATTTGTTGTGCTGGCTATCCGCCAGGGCGTGTTCGGCCACATCTGCGACGCGACTAGCCTCACCATCATCAAAGCGCACACGCCCCTCTACGCGAGCCAGCGTGAGCAGTTGGTCAAGGGTTGAGCTCAACCGCACCACTCCCTCTTCGGCATAGTTGAGCGATGTTATTGCGGCCTGACCTTCGACCCGGCGAGCCACTTGCAGGTGGGTTTTGATCGCAGTAAGCGGTGTGCGCAGTTCGTGGGCGGCATCGTTTGTAAAGCGCTGCTCACGGATAATGGTTTGCTGTACACGCTCAAGAAGCGTATTTAAGGTTTCAATCAGCGGACGAATCTCTTTAGGCAGGCCATAGGTAGCGACAGGGGCCAGTGCATCGGGGTGGCGATTGGCCAGCGATTCGCGCAGCCGTGTTAGCGGTGCTAAGCCACGCCAAACCCCCAGCCAAAGCGCAAACATGCTGCCTACCAGCGCTACGATAAAGGGCACCACGGTCATGCGTATAATGCCGCCGAGCAGCATATCGCGCTCATCCATACGATCAGCGGTGGTAATCACGATGCCACCGCGCTCGTAGGTAAATACCCGCCAAGTCACGTCGCCTGCCTGGCGATAAGTGTGGCCGCCCTCTCCCGGGGCGAGAATAGCGTCCATATCGGCATGGGTGCGCGCCATGATTTCGCCTTGGGGCGAGTGCACTTGGCAGGCCAGACCCTCAATGGGTGGAATAGACAGCACTGGATGCTCGGCATCCTCCCATACGTCAAACGGCAGTTGCAGGACTAACCCGGCCACCATTCTTGCCGACTGCGCTAAGCGCTGATCCAGGGTTTCCACAAACTTCTCTTCCAGGTCGCGCATCAGCCACGCCGCCGCCACACCCCAGAGCAGTGCCAGCGTTAATCCCAGAGTCAGCAGCAAGCGCGCACGTAAACTCATAGCTGCCCCTTATAGGGCGTACCAGCCGCATGTACCGCCTCGGGTTTGCCCAACCGATAGCCAAGCCCGCGCACTGTTTCAATCACGCCGCTCCCCAACTTGCGGCGCAGGTGGTGGATATGCACATTCAGCGCATTGCTCTCAACATCGTCGTTCATACCGTAAAGGCTATCTTTGAGTTGGTCGGCTGACAGGACGCTGCGTGGCGATTGCAGGAAGGTTTCAAGCAGCACCAGCTCCCGGCGAGACAGCATAATCAGCTGTTCATCGACGTAGACCTCCCTAGCCATTGGATCTAAGCAGAGTGCGCCATGGGCAATCAGGCCGCTGCTGCGCCCTGCTACCCGGCGTAACAAGGCGTGCAAACGCGCTACCAACTCATCTAAATCGAAAGGTTTCACCAGATAGTCGTCGGCGCCGCCCTGTAGTCCATCCACTCGGTCACGCACCGCATCCCTTGCGGTTAACACCAGCACGGGAACGTCGTTGCCCTGCTCGCGCCACTCGGCCAGCAATTGAAGACCATCGCCATCGGGCAATCCGCGATCAAGAATGACCACATCACTGGCCACCGTTCGCATCGCCTGACGGGCAGCGATCCCCGTGGAGACGTGATCGACCACAAAGTCGAAGGTCATTAATCCAGCGCGAATACCCGAAGCAACCAGCGGGTCATCTTCAATCAACAAGACGTGCATAGCGGTTTCCTATTTATTACCCATCAGCATGGAGGACGGGCATTAACCCAGCGTTAAGACAAATAAAAACGCCCTTGCTTTGATGGCAAGGGCGCGGACATGGCAATCGCCGAATAAGGACGAATGGCTAGGCGAGACGCTTAGCAGTAAAACGCCTCGCAAAAAACCAACCCAACACCATGGTCACCAGCATGGCCAATAGCGGTAAGGAAAGACCGCCAATGGAGGCAATCGCTGGCCCTGGGCAGTAGCCGGAAAGCCCCCAGCCGATGCCGAACAGGGCAGCGCCCCCTAATAACTTCGCGTCTAACTCTCGTTTGGTCGGTAACTGAAAGACGCCACCCAACAATGGTGCAGTACGCTTGAATACCAGCCGATAGCCAACAAAGGTGGTGATGACGGCCCCGCCCAATACGAACATTAGCGTTGGATCCCAGGCGCCCGCTACGTCTAGAAACCCCACTACTCGCGCGGGGTCGGTCATGCCTGAAACAGCTAAGCCGATACCGAAAAGTAGCCCCGCCGCATAGCCTGCCGCTGTTTTCATCCAATGACTCTTGTTTGACTGACTCATACTCCACCGCCTAGGCCTAGCATGTGGCGCGATATATAAACGGTCACTAGCGCCGTCAGCAAAAACATACCGGTGGCCGCCATGGAGCGTGGTGCCAAGCGCGCCAGCCCGCACACGCCATGGCCGCTGGTACAGCCACTGCCCAGCCCCGTGCCTACGCCCACTAACAGCCCAGCCACCAGCATTAACCCTACGCCTCCCACCGGCGCGCCAATCACCTCACCAGGGCTTTCGGCAACGTTGCCTAAACCACCACCTAGCGCCATAAGCAGAAGCGGGCCGCTTATCAGCCCTAACAGAAAAGCCACTCGCCAAGCGCTATCGCCCTTGGGGCATTGGGTTATCAAATTGCCCACGATGCCACTGATACCTGCGATACGCCCCAGCGTTGCCATCAACCAGGTAGCGGAAAGCCCGATCAACACACCCCCAACCAGCCCTTGTAAGCCTGCTGTCCAATCCACGGGTCACTCCTCAGCTCGCACTTAAACCGTTAGAAAAAATTAAGCGGCACTTTGAGATAGACAGTGCCATTCTCTTCCGCAGGAGGCAGTTCCCCCGCACGCATATTGACCTGCACCGAAGGAATAATGAGCCGTGGCATGCCTAAGGTGGCGTCGCGCTCAGTGCGCATCTTCACGAACTCGTCTTCGCTGATACCTTCATGAACATGGACGTTCTCACTGCGCTGTTCCGCAACGCTGGTTTCATGCTGAAAGGTATCGCGACCGGGAGCTTTATAGTCGTGGCATAAGAACAGCCGCGTCTGCTCGGGAAGCGCCAATACTTTTTGAATAGAGTGATAAAGAGTGCGCGCATCTCCACCGGGGAAGTCGCACCGCGCGGTGCCATAATCCGGCATAAATAGTGTATCGCCTACAAAGGCGGCATCGCCCACTACGTAGGTTAAACAAGCAGGCGTATGCCCTGGAGTATGCAGCACACGACCTTGTAATTGGCCAACCGTGAACGTATCCCCTTCTTCAAACAGCGCATCAAACTGGCTGCCATCCCGAGCAAACTCACTGCCCGCATTGAATGCCTTACCGAATATCTCCTGCACCTTCACTATGTTGGCACCAATGCCGGTTTTACCCCCTAACTGTTCATGTAGGTATGGCGCTGCCGAGAGGTGGTCTGCATGTACATGGGTCTCCAAAATCCAGACTACATCGAGATCGTGTTCGCGAATAAAAGCGATGATGGTGTTAGCAGATCGCACGTCGGTTCGCCCAGCGGCATAATCAAAATCGAGTACCGAATCTATAATTGCGCAGGCACGGCTATCAGGGTCTTGGACGACATAGCTAAAGGTGTTCGTAGGCTCATCAAAAAAGTGCGTAACGATTGGGCGTTGCATCGTTGCCTCCCATAGGGGTGGTGATCTCAATCTCATGCTATAAAGACAGCATAGTGCATTTTAAGTTCTATATTTAGATTATTTTAGAATATAAGGGTGCTATATATCCCAAAAGAGTGTTCAAGACTATTTTTGCTAAGGTCTGCTCCATTTAGGCCGATAATGAAGGAGTTACTCAATTACAAAAATTAGGAAGAACATGACTCACTTAACAACGACACAAAAACTCTGGGGAACGCTGGGTATTATCTGGGTTGCCATGCTGCTATTGGTTGGCTGGCTTGCCTGGGAGAACCGCCAGACGATTGAGAGCGAACGCCGCGATAGCATTCAATACGTAGTGGAAAGCGTGCAAAACCAAATTGAAGCCCTGCAAGAACGGGTAGCCTCCGGTGAACTTAGCCTGGAAGAAGCGCAGCAGCGTGCGATCGATAATATGTCTAGCGTTAGCTTTGGGGCGGGCGAGTATATCTTTTCATTCAACGATGACTTACTGATTATCTCGCATCCTAGCCGTACACCCGGCACTGACATGACCAATTATGAAGACGCCAGCGGGATGGCGCTGTACCCCGAGTTGCTGCGTGTCGCGCAAGCAGGTGGTGGTCACGTCAATTACTATTCTACCCGCGCGGGTGGCGACGAGCAGCTGCCGAAAACCAGTTATGTAGCACACCTTCCCGAATGGGGCTGGTCACTGGCGACCGGCGTTTATGTCGATGATATTAATGCCGCCTTTATTGCCGGTTTGATTCGCTCGATCGTGATACTACTGATCATTGGCCTGCCGGTAACGCTGCTGATGGGATGGGTTATTCGTGATGTTTCTCGTCGTTTAGGTGGAGACCCACGCTATGCAGCCAACGTAGTACGTCATATTGCCGACGGCGACCTGACCCAGGTCACACGGCTTTCGCCGAAGGATCAACAGAGCTTACTTTTTAATATCAACCGGATGCGTGAAGCTCTTGCCGAGACGATTGGTGACATCCACCACGGCGCAAGCCAGGTCAACAGTGGCGTAGAGCAGATCGTGGGCGTAAACGAAGAGCTTTCGACCCGCACCGAAGAGCAGGCAGCATCACTAGCTGAAACCGCTTCCAGTATGGAACAGCTCACCGCGACTGTTAAGCAAAATGCTGAACACGCTGACCATGCGCGTAAGCTTGCCACCAGAGCGGCCGATAGCGCTCAGCGCGGCAGTGACTCGATGTCGTCCGTCACGACCACTATGGCGACGATTAACGAAAGCGCCACACAGATGAGCAGCATCGTTAACACCATTGACGGTATCGCTTTCCAAACCAATATTTTGGCACTGAACGCGTCAGTTGAAGCCGCCCGAGCAGGTGATCAAGGGCGCGGCTTTGCGGTTGTCGCCAATGAGGTTCGTCAACTTGCCAGCCGCTCAGCTGCTGCGGCACAGGAGATTAAAACGCTGATCGAAGCGTCGGACAGCAAAGTAGTTGAAGGCAGCCGCCAAGTACGCGACACCGGTGATGTGATTAACAGCATGGTTGATGATATCAAACAGCTCAGTACGCTGGTTCAGGAAATTTCTGCGGCTACCATTGAACAGAGCAGCGGCATTGAGCAGGTCAACCAAGCGGTAACGCAAATGGATCAAATGACCCAGCAAAATGCCAGCTTGGTGCAAGAAAGCACTCACGCGACTCAAGCCCTGGCCCAGCTCAGCGCCCAGCTGCGCCAACTGGTTGCCCACTTCCGCATTCACCAGAGCACGGAGCATACACAGGCAAGCTTACCCGCCTCCTCACCCGCCCCGCAGACCGCTCATCAGCATAGCGATTTTTGATGTTTTGTCATTGCGAGCGCAGTGAAGCAATCTCATGGTTACCTGCCACCGCAGATCGAGATTGCCGCGTCGCTGCGCTCCTCGCAATGACGTAGGAGATATCATTGAAATCCTTCACCTGCCATTGCGAACGTAGTGAAGCAATCTCGGGGTTACCTGCCACCGCAGATCGAGATTGCCGCGTCGCTGCGCTCCTCGCAATGACGTAGGTGATATCATTGAAATCCTTCACCTGTCATTGCGAACGTAGTGAAGCAATCTCGGGGTTACCTGCCACCGCAGATCGAGATTGCCTCGTCGCTGCGCTCCTCGCAATGACATATGAGTAGGCTCCTCACAATGATCAACTGGGTGTCATTGCGAGCGACGTGAAACACATCTCAGAATATGCTGCCTCGGCAAGCGAAATTGCCGCGGCAGCATTTACTTTAAATTTTGCTAAGGTATTGGTGCCTTAGGCCGATAGGGAACAACGTTGCTTACTTACATCGGCTAGGAAAAAAATGACTCGCTTAACGACGACGCAAAAACTCTGGGGAACGCTGGGTATTATCTGGGTTGCCATGCTACTGCTGGTAGGCTGGTTGGCCTGGGAGAATCGCCAGACGATTGAGAGTGAACGCCGAGACAGTATTCAATACGTGGTGGAAAGCGTACAGAGCCAAATTGAAGCGCTACAAGAGCGGGTAGTTGCTGGAGAGCTCAGCCTTGAAGAAGCTCAACAGCGTGCCATCGACAATATGTCTAGCGTCAGTTTTGGCGGTGGAGAATATATCTTCTCCTTCGATGATGACCTAAAGATCGTTTCCCACCCCAAGCGCCCCCGCGGTGAAGACATGAGCGCTTACCAGGATGCCAGCGGCATGGATCTTTACGCTGCTTTTCGAGAAGCAGCTCAAGCTGGCGGTGGGCACGTTGACTACTACTCCCGTCGTATCACTGGTGATGAGCAGGTACCGAAAATCAGTTACGTGGCCTATCTTCCCGAATGGCAGTGGTCGCTGGCCACGGGTGTTTATGTAGATGATATAAACGAAGCTTTTATTACACGTTTAATTTACTCGGTAATGGTACTGCTGATTATAGGCCTTCCTGTAACGCTGCTAATGGGCTGGGTCATTCGTGATGTTGCTCGCAGGCTGGGGGGCGACCCACGCTATGCAGCTAGCGTAGTACGCCATATTGCTGATGGAGATTTGACCCAAACCACTCAGCTTTCGCCAAAGGATCAGCAGAGCTTACTATTTGATATCAACCGGATGCGTGAAACCCTGGCCAATACCATTGGCGATATTCACCACGGCGCAAACCAGGTTAACAGTGGCGTAGAGCAGATTGTGGGTGTTAATGAAGAGCTTTCCACACGCACCGAAGAGCAGGCAGCGTCGTTGGCCGAAACGGCCTCCAGCATGGAGCAGCTTACCGCCACGGTTAAACAAAATGCCGAACATGCGGATCACGCGCGAACACTTGCCACACGCACCGCTGACAGCGCTCAACGCGGCAGTGACTCAATGTCCACGGTGATCTCCACCATGGCGACGATTAACGAAAGCGCCACCCAAATGAGCAGCATCGTTAACACCATTGACGGCATCGCCTTCCAAACCAATATTTTGGCACTTAATGCTTCTGTGGAGGCCGCCCGAGCCGGCGAGCAGGGGCGCGGTTTTGCCGTTGTCGCCAATGAAGTTCGCCAACTAGCCAGCCGTTCGGCTGCCGCCGCCCAAGAGATCAAAACGCTGATCGAAGCGTCGGATAGCAAAGTGGTGGAAGGCAGCCGTCAAGTGCATGACACCGGCGATGAGATCAATGGCATGGTCGATGACATTAAACAGCTCAGTACACTGGTTCAGGAAATCTCTGCAGCCACCATTGAGCAGAGCAGCGGCATTGAGCAGGTCAATCAGGCGGTAACGCAGATGGATCAAATGACCCAGCAAAATTCCGGCCTGGTGCAAGAGAGTAACCACGCCACCCAAACGCTCGCACAGCTCAGTGCTCAGCTGCGTCAACTGGTTGCCCACTTCCGCATTAACCAGAGCACGGGACATGCACAAGCAAATTTACCCGCCTCGTCATCGGCTCCGCGTGCAGCTCTCCAGCACAGCGATTTTTGATGTCTTGTCATTGCGAGCGCAGTGAAGCAATCTCGGGGTTACCTGCCATCGCAGATCGAGATTGCCGCGTCGCTGCGCTCCTCGCAATGACATATGAGTAGGCTCCTTGCAATGACAAATGGGTGTCATCGCGAGCGAAGCGTGGCGATCTCGGTGTTGTCATTGGGAACGCAGTGAAGCAATCTCGGGGTTACCTGCCATCGTAGATCGAGATTGCCGCGTCGCTGCGCTCCTCGCAATGACATATGAGTAGGCTCCTCGCAATGACATATGAGTAGGCTCCTCGCAATGACATATGAGTAGGCTCCTTGCAATGACAAATGGGTGTCATCGCGAGCGAAGCGTGGCGATCTCGGTGTTGTCATTGGGAACGCAGTGAAGCAATCTCGGGGTTACCTGCCACCGCAGACCGAGATTGCCGCGTCGCTGCGCTCCTCGCAATGACATATGAGTAGGCTCCTTGCAATGACAAATGGGTGTCATCGCGAGCGAAGCGTGGCGATCTCGGTATTGTCATTGGGAACGCAGTGAAGCAATCTCGAGGTTACCTGCCATCGCAGATCGAGATTGCCGCGTCGCTGCGCTCCTCGCAATGACATATGAGTAGGCTCCTTGCAATGACATATGAATAGGCGCTAAACCTTACCTTGGTTATCCAGCTCTACCGCTTCGTGCATACGCGTGAGCAGATCTGGCACCGCGGCCTGAACACGGTTCCAGCTGGGGATAAAGGGTCGCTCACGTGGGTTATCCATAAAAAGATTGCCCGCTTCGAGCAGGTTACTGGCAAACAGCTCCACGGCCTGCTCTTCGCTGTGGCGATCAAGGCTTAGGCCGTTCATCGTCGCATCGTGGTCGTAGGCTTCGATCAAATCCAGCGCAAAGCGGTAGTAGGTAGCTTTAAGCGTGCGGAAGTCTTCGCTGCTAAAGGTAACCCCCTGGGTGGCTAGTTTGCGATAGAGCGCTTTTGAAATATCCAGGCTCATGCGGTTTAAGCCGCTATCAGGATCATCTTCGCTAACCGGCTGATGCTTGTGGTCGTAGGCATCGGCAATATCTACCTGGCAGAGCTGGCGCAGGGAGTAGTTGCGTTGTAACTCCGACAAAACGCCAATTTCCAGCCCCCAATCCGCAGGCATACGAATCCCCTCTAGCACTTCGCTGCGCATCGCAAACTCACCTGACAGTGGGTAGCGAAAGCTATCCAGGTAATCAAGGTAGGGCATCGGCCCACAGACAGTTTTAAGCGCCCGCAGCAGCGGTGTGACTAACAGCCGTGAGACGCGCCCATTCAGTTTGCCCTCGGCAATACGGGGGTAATAACCTTTGCAGAAGCTGTAATTGAAATTGGGGTGCGCCACCGGATACATCAAGCGCGCAAGCAGCCCACGCTCATAGGTCAAAATATCGCAGTCGTGAAGCCCTACCACCGTCGAGCGCCCAGACGACAGCATATAGCCTGCGCAATACCATACATTGCGCCCTTTCCCAGGCTCTAAAGCGCCTAAACCGTGCTCTTCCAGCTCCGCATCCAGGGCGCGCAGCCGTGGGCCATCGTTCCATAAGATGCGCGTGTGTTGCGGCAGGCGTGAGAAAAACTCCCGAGCATATAAAAATTGCTCGCGATCGGCTCTATCCAGGCCAATGACAATCTCGTTGAGATAAGGGACTTTAACCAGCTCATCGACGATCGCCGACAGCGCTGGCCCTTCCAGCTCCGAAAACAGCGACGGTAGAATCAGCCCCATTGGACGTCGTCGAGCAAACTGGCACAGCTCTTGTTCAAGCGCCTCCACCGAGCGCCGGGTAAGGTTGTGAAAGTCGGTAATAATTCCGTTTTGATGAAAGTCACTCATTCACTTACCTCCCTGGATTCATAGAACTGGGGTCAAAGTACTGGACTCAAATAACTGTACTCAAAGAACTGTACTCAAAGGACAGCGGCATCGCCCTTTTCCGCCGTCGCTAAACGGCGGTCATCTCGCCCCCACCAGTAGGCCACTCCCTCAGCCCAGCCGGTTGGCCCTGTGGCATCCGTGCGATAGAGCGAAGCGTTGCGGGGTTCTACGGCTAAGTCGTGACAACCTCGTATCACGACCGCTTGATCCACTGCTTCGAGCATAGTGATATCGTTTGGCCCATCTCCCAAACCCAATGAAAGAGGCATTCGCCCTCTTAATGCCGTGAAGCGTTTAACCAGCCACTCGACGGCATTGCCCTTATCGGCGGAGCGCCCCATTACATGCCAAAAGCGCCCACCTTGAGTAAGCTGTAAGCCATCCCCCTCTAAAGCGGCGCGAAACGTCTCAAGGGCCGCGGCCGAGTCTTCCCACAACAACGGTTCGCTACCTTCCCGCTGCCGAGCATCCCGGGCGCGAACTGCGTCGAGCCCGGTAAGCTCCATCACCTCAGCTACGCTCATCTCTCCCATGCGGGTAAAGCGAATATCCAAGCGTTCACGCCACACCTTTAATCGGGCACGTATAAAGCCAATATCCACACCAGGATGTTTGATAACGACACCATCACGTCCACTGCCTGGACGGTCTAAGCGTGCATGACACCAGCCAGGGGGGAGACCAATAACCGCACCATTTTCAGCAATAAATGGGGTTGCCGTGAGGCCCAGCGCTTCGCGCAGCGGTATCAGTTCGGCACGGGTTTTACTGGTCACCGGAACCACCGGCACCCCCATTTGCTTTAAGCGGGCAAGCCAGGGAGCAGCAGGGCTGAAGTCATAACTGTGATGGTCGAGCAGTGAGCCATCTAAATCGGTCAAGACAAGCCGCGGCTGCAGAGCCGGATCAACCGAAGGGGTTGACGCTGAAAGACGAGCGGGTTCAGGCATAGCACTACCTCTCTTCGGCCTTAACGCTTCGTTAAGACGTCATGTCTAGAACGCCTAAATAGCTATGGCCAGCTATTAACTACTATGACCAGCTATTAATTGCTACGTAAAGCATAGCAATTAATAAGCCAAAACAGAGAAGTGTCTATTCAACAGAGGGTTACGTGGCATTTGACGGGATAAATAAATCAGAGTACTTGAAAGCACCAAAAAGAGGCAGTTAAAACACACCACAAAGGTGCATGAAGCAGATCGGTGCGCTTTGTACAGCCCCTTTCAGAATAAGCATTAGCGATAACTAAGATGATAAAAAGTAAAAAAAGCTTTACCGCACTTGGCAACGCTTAATAAATAGCTATACTGATATTGTACCCACTGGCAATCCTGTACACCCCTCACCTGATGCCAGTGGACTGCAGTGAGCCAAGCCCTTTAATGCCCGCCTCCCCCGGCGGGCTTTTTTCTATGTCATTGCCCCTCTTATGTCATCGCGAGCGAAGCGTGGCGATCATGTTGCCGTCTCATTGCAAACATAGAGAAGCAATCTCGGGGTTAGCTATCACTGACAAATCAGATTGCCGCGTCGCTGCGCTTCTCGCAATGACATTTTCCTTATAGCTGAGCAGCTATTTACTCCTCTATTAACTGCCCCTTACTCCACATGAATCACCACCTCAACCCGCCGATTACGTGCACGCCCTTCCGCGGTGGCGTTGCTCTCTAGCGGTTTTGTTGCTGCCAAGCCGACTGCGCGAAGGCGTTCAGCATCCACGCCCGCCGCTTCCAGCGCTTCCACAATGGCAATGGCACGAGCACTCGACAGCGCCCAGTTAGATGAGAACTCCTCGGTGCTAATGGTCTGGCTATCCGAATGGCCCTCCACCCACACTTCGCCATCGTAGCGCTGAATAGTCTCGAGCAAACTGCTCACTAGTGACGACCCATCGTTGGTTAGCTCAGCCGTGGCAGAGGGAAACAGCAGTTGATCCTGTACACGCAGGCTAATCCCCTCAGCCACCCGCGATACTTCAACACCCTCCAGGTCGGGCAAATAGGTAGACTCTTCAACGCGTTCCGAAAGCGCCTGATTTAGCGCAGTCGCCCCCGCTACTGACTCATCGCTCACCACTTGTACATTTGCCGGGGGGTGGTCGGTTAACACCACCATGTAGTCAGCTAAGGGCGATGTAAAATCATCGCTGCCCGCGGGCATCAGTAGTTTTGGTAAGGAAATAACCGGCTCAGCAGGCGGCAATGGTGCTGCCAAAAGCGGTGGAACACCGAAGCTGACTCGTCGAGGAAGATCGGCCAGCTTGGGCAGCCCTGCCACGCCAAGTGCCGCACTAATCGCCATGGGGTTCAATCCTGCACTGCTCCACCGGGCGACACTCTCACGCTCATGGCTTACCTGGGCCAATGCTTCAGGCAGGGGGACTCCCAAAGTAGGCGAGGATGTGCCCGCGTCCTCGCTCACACTATCCTTCTGGTTCAATTGAGGAATAACCGGCCCTGCAGCGGCGATAATGACCACGAACAGAGCCACCAACAAGGTCATGATATCGAGATAACTGATCATCCAACCGCTACCGCTATCACTTTCATGATAGGCCGACATCAGCGAATCATGGCGCGGACCGCCGCGGTGATCTTCAAGCATTGGCATTATCGCTCATTCAAGTTTTTAACCTCGTGGCCGATCTTGCTAGGTATGATGAATTAGATACGTCGAATTAGGCATGGCAAACTAAGCAAAGCACATAGTCTATCAAAAGCCGTTTTGTAGCGAAAAAGGAACCAGCAGGTGCGCACCCGTCCCCGATTATTTCCATTACCCTATTTCATACGTCCTGTTAGTTTGGGGCTGGCAAGCTTAATGCTTAGCGGCTGCTTTTATGCCAACACATCTCAAGCGCCGATCGCCACTACCTACCCCTATACCGAACAGCAACGTATGCAGGCAGCTCACCACTGGGATGTGCTGGCCCGCCATGAAGCTACCAGCATTTTACAACGCGAGCGCGTTCGCAATCGCGATTTACACATCAGCGAGTCAGACAGTGAAGCACTGCACGCCTACAGTGGCGGTGAATTTGGGCGTGGCTTTCGCGCACTGCTGACCAGCGAACTGGTGTCACGGGGCGCTAACCTTACCACCGTCCCCACTGCAAACAGCGCCAATATCACTATCGACGTCGAAGTTGTCGAGCACCGTGACCGCGGCTTTATCCGCCCACCGGTTGGCGCTTTTACCGCACTCACCGCGGGCATTGCGGTAGCCACGATTCCGTTTAATCAGTGGAGCGAACCTGCGCTGGGATTAATCCCCGCCGGCATGCTTGCCGATACCACCAGCGGTAGTTGGACATACACCGGTGACGAAGAGATCATCGTGACCACGCAAATTATCGACGGCGAACGAATTCTCTACTCTTCGTCCAACATTTACTACATCAATGCCGGTGACCGTCGTCAATATGCCCCTCATCGCGTGCCTCAGGCACCTACCACTCCCTCCGTTCCCCTTACTGATACGTGGTAATTTCATGCTGATGACACTTTTAACTACTTGGCGCGCTCGCTCTATCGGCCATGCTACCCGTGGGATGACCATGGGCATAACGCTACTGTTACTGGCTGGTTGCAGCGCGCTGGGCAATGCTAACAACACGCCCGCTGAACCGGAACCCGATCTCTCTGAATTGGTTCATGCCGCTGCCGAGCAGATGGTTGCCAGCAATCCAGAGCTCACGCGCTATAGCCCCATGATTGCCGCCACTTTTGTGAGCATCGACAATCTAAGCCAGTCGTCTACGCTTGGGCGTATTAGCTCTGAAATTATGGCCTCCGCACTGGCCCGTCAGGGTATGCAGGTACGCGAAGTCAAAATGCGCGACAGCATGTTTATCGAAGAGAGCGTGGGGGAATTGATTCTATCACGGCAAGTTCAGCGCCTAACCGCTCAGCACAACGCCCGTTCAATTTTAATGGGCACCTATGCACAGGGCCAGGACTACGTCTATGTAAGTGCTCGGGTCGTGCGAGCAGGTGATGCCATGGTACTCGGCAGCGCCGATTTCCGCTTACCGCTCAATAACAACACCCGAAGCTTGTTAGAGGGTCAAGGGGGTTGGTGAGCACTCACGATTTTTGGCAAGCTCACGTTTATCTTGTAGTGGTGGGCGATTCAATCAACTTATATCCTTGGGCAATGGCAAACGAATGGCAGGTATTGGCGGGCACTTAAACGATGGGTTGCAACTTCGACCCTCTAGAGATTCAGATCATCTTTTTCTTGAAGCGCTTTATCGAGATATCCGGCAAGACCTGCAACTAGCGCTGGCTGATCAAGATATGATTGAGGCGCTGCTTGAGATGCAGGTTAAGGCCCAAGCAATCGGTTATGGAACCGCCTACCCCAATGCCTTGTATTATATCATCGAGAAACAGGGTGAGCGGATCGGCCGTGTCACTGTGGATTTCGGTGCCAACGAAGTGCATATTCTCGACCTCGCGCTGATCAAGGGGGCACGTAACAAGGGCTATGGTGCTGTCGTTCTTAAGGCAGTCCAGGCAGCAGGGGCTCAAGTTATGAGCCCCGTTTCCCTTTCCGTCGATCCATTTAATGTTTATGCCAAACAGCTTTACCAGCAGCTAGGGTTCCGCTTTGAAGGATTAATGGGGGCAGTAGAGCGCTGGGTCTGGTATCCGCAAACGCCCTAGTCAACTATTAGTTAAAAATATTAGTTAAAAACCAGTTGATACCAGGGCCGCGGGTCGCCACCCATTGGGGGTAACACACGGTTAATGTAGACGCCTTCCAGCGTTGCTCCGTCGCCTAAGCGCAAGACCCCGGTGGCGCTGGTAAAACCAACCTCATCTTGCTGCCCAGACAGAAGAACACCGAAAGGCTCCCGCGCTTCGCCTGCCCCAGGCACTTGGCAGTCGGGGCGGCTTGTTATTTGCTCGACCGTTAACTTCACCGAAAGCGCAGAGGTCGCCTCAAAGGTACACTCTTTTCCCTGTAGCGGCTGAAAGTCCGCCGCCGTAATGGTGCCTAACATTGTGACTCCTACGATAAGAGGCCGAACCTCCAAACGTTCGGCCACCATCACTTGTTGCCCTACCTATTGGCGGGATGGATAGATACCCTGCAATGCAATACTGAAGTTCAGGGCGAGATAAGGGTTCATAACGTTAAACGGTTGGCTCCCTCCGGTAATGCCCGTTTGGCCATTACCTAATTCAACCGTGCCAGAGGGGGTGCCACGGAAGTAATTGCTCACCGGATCACCAAAGCCAACTTTTCCGCTGGCTAGATAATCCCCTGTGGCAGGCGTGTCTTCATTGGCGTCATCAGGTGTGGTCATTGCCCCAGCGGCATGGGTATGTTGAGGCATTTGATTGATAGTCAGTGTGCGGTTTTCCGCTCCAGCCTGCTCACCGATAGTGACATTTGGCATGCCCGCTCCCTGACCTTGCCCTCTGGGCATTCGCCCTCTCAGATCTGGCAGGTTAAAGGTGGTTTGGCCGTTGCCACCGTAAACAGTGCCGAGCAAAGAGTAGAGAGCCTGATACTGTGCAATAGATAGCTGGGTACCATTGCATAGAGCCCAGTCCACCGGTGCCCATGCAAAGCCTAGCATTTTGATTTCCCCAACAAATGGATCCATAAAGCACTCCTTGTTACTGTTGTAATAAAAATGCCTTTAATAAGGCGTCGCTTAATGCTTACGGCAACTACTTGTCCACTAGCTTAGGCCACTAACCGCTGACAAGCCTGCTACACGCCCTAGTACCATAGCCTCATTAAACCTAGCAGTAAAATCTTGCATACACTTAGGCCAGCGACCATAATCTTAGTACTTATTTGGTAATTGCCTCAATAAACTTTAACAACTGTTTTTCCGTAGTAAGAGACCCAAAAACTGCATAAGCAGCAAGGTAATTTAAGTAAGAAAAAGCTAAAAAAGAAAAATTGAATGATAGCTTAGGATACTTCACACAGCAGCGGGGCCCTTTGATGTAGCGAAGAGCGCGATCACGTGTTTCTGAACGTGGAAAGATGGGCCTAATCGAGCGACCAGATCATCCAGCAGTGTTGAAAACTGTGTTGAAATAGGGAAATCCAATGTATGCATCTTTCACCCTGTGAGCGTCTTTATATCAATCACAGACAGTGTCGCTTACTCAGTGACGGCTGTCATACTCAGCATTTCAGCTTAAATGCCGCAGAATCACAGTATCAGTTGGGTATCACCGAAATCACTAGAGTGGCCACCCACAGCACAACGGATCACTTCAGTATCAGCTTCTCGCAACCCCTTGTCAGCGACATGCTTTCGAAAGATCCTGAGTGAGAAAGAACTGCGCAAGGAGCATTAAGCAAGGAGCATTAAAATGGACATTACAGCGCTTCGGGTTGCTATCTTTGACGGCGACAGCTCCAGCCTGTCACTTGCTTATTGCCGGGTCGACGCCGTATAAGAAAATCCATATAAAAAAGGCGTATAAACAAATACCTACAGATAAAACACACATAAACATATAACCAAATCTCTAGACAACTTAAAGAGTGTGCTCTTTATGAATACTCCCACCCGCCAAACGTCCCCAAGCCAATCGACTGGTCGTAACGAAGTCATCTTCGTCGACCCCCGAGTTGACGATTACCAGACACTGCTTAACGGCGTGGCCGACGATACCGAGGTCATACTGTTAGACCCTAACACCAGCGGCGTTGAACAAATCGCCCAGTCGTTAGCACAGCGCGGCGAATTTGACGCCATCCACCTGGTTTCCCACGGCAGTGAAGGGCGCCTAGCGCTTGGTAACAGCACGCTTGATAGCGAGACTCTGCCGGGTTATGCCAGCTTCCTGGAACAATGGGGCGAAGCATTGGGGCCAAACGGCGACATCCTTATTTACGGCTGTGATGTTGGTGCGGGCGAGCAGGGACTGCGGTTTGTGGAAGCGCTAGCACGGGTAACCGGGGCGGATGTGGCCGCTTCCGATGACTTAACCGGTGCCAGTAATCTTGGCGGGGATTGGGACTTGGAGACCAATGTAGGTGTCATCTCGGCCAATAGCCTAGTAAACAACTTTGCTACCAGTGGGTTTTCTGGAGTGCTCACGCCGGCTGCAGGAACCATCACGTTTGGGACTGCGGAGGCGGATTCCAATATTGCTGCACAATCACCCAACCCGACTGCAACGAATGTACAAGGATCCGGTCTGGACGTTGAAATTGTTATGATATCTGGGGAGTCGCGGATAGATCTTGCCCGGGAGGCGGGCATATCGGATGATGGAAGCGATTTGACGCTGAGAGCGTACTCGCCACCAGACGAGGGTGTCATTGACTATGTGCGGTTTACATCGAATGGTGGTGGGAAATTTCAACTCGATTCATTTGAGTTCGAGTATCTTGCGAACACTGACAACACCTTTGACGTCCAAGCGTTTGCCGGTGGTATTCAAGTCGGGTCTGCGGTCACAATTGATGTTGCTGGAAATGATGTGACCACGGCAAACTTTGGCACGGATTTTCAGAATATCGACGAATTCCGAATTGTCGCTGGCTTCGCAGCGCGAACCAACTACGACAATATCGTTATTTCCAACGCGGTCACGCCGAACTCCCCTCCCGTATTCACCACCGCTAATAATGCTGATATCGATGAAACCGCCATCAGTGGCACCGTGGTGCTGGCGGATAGCGATATAGAAGCGAACGATGGCGACGGTGGCGGAATTGATTCGGTCACTTATTCGATTGTCGGTGGTACAGGGGAAGACTACTTTGATATCAATGCTTCCAACGGCGAAGTCACGTTAAATGCCGCCGGTGCAGCAGCGCTCGACTATGAAACCACCGCAAGCTACACCCTGACTATCCAGGCCGATGACGGTGAAAGTAGCAACAACACCGCGACCCAAGACATCACTATTTCGGTCAACGATATCGCCCCGGCCATCACCGCCGGCCAATCCTTTAGCGTTAACGAGAGCGATACCAACAGCACTTCCCTGGGCACGGTCGCCACTACCGGTGACGATAACTCGGTGAGCTACTCCATCGCGTCCGGCAACACTGGCAACGCCTTCACTATCGACGGTTCCACGGGCGAGATTACCCTGAGCGACACCAGCCAGCTCGACGCCAGCGCGACCGGTAGCTATACGCTCAGCGTACAAGCCACCGATGGCAATACCGCATCAACGCAAGATGTCACCATCAACGTCACCGACGATGTGGCTCCCAGCGTTACCAGTATTGCCCCAAGCGGTTCACCCGATGCCAATGCTGCATCCGTCGATTACACCGTTACCTTTAGCGAAAGCGTCAGCAATGTCTCTGCCGATGATTTCACCCTTACCTCCACCGGCACCGCCTCTGGCACGATTAGTGCGGTTGCTGGCAGCGGTGACAGCTATACGGTCAGCGTTACCGGTATTAGCGGTGAAGGTGACCTGCGCCTGGATCTTAACAGTGGCACCGATATCGACGATGGGGCCACCAATGCCCCGGCAGGCTACACCAGCGGTACG
Organism: Vreelandella titanicae; assembly: GCF_014697095.1. Lineage (NCBI taxonomy): Bacteria > Pseudomonadati > Pseudomonadota > Gammaproteobacteria > Oceanospirillales > Halomonadaceae > Vreelandella > Vreelandella titanicae. Next base: position 4,558,547 of record NZ_CP059082.1, read on the forward strand.
GCTCACAGCGTTGATCTGGTCAAGCCGAGCGTCACCATCGTCACCTCACCGACGGCCGACGGTACTTATAAAGCGGGTGACACCGTTGATATTACGCTGACCTTTAGTGAAGCTGTGACCGTCACCGGGACGCCGCAGCTAACGCTGGAAACCGGGGCAACTGACCGAGTCATTGACTATACGGCGGGCTCCGGGACTAACACGCTGACGTTCGCGTATACCGTTCAAGCAGGCGATGAAACCAGCGATCTGGCGCTGGCGGGCAGCGAGATCCTGCTCAATGGAGGTACCCTTCAGGATGCCGAAGGCAACGACGCGGTGGTCACCCTACCCACACCGGGTGACGCGAACTCGCTAAGTGCTAACAAGGACATTGTCATCGATGCCGTCGCGCCCAGCGTTACGAGTATTGCGCCCAGTGGTTCACCTGCGGCCAATGCTTCCTCAGTGGATTACACCGTTACCTTTAGCGAAGACGTCGACGATGTTTCTATCGATGACTTCCTACTCAACACCACCGGCAGCGCTTCGGGTAATATCGCCTCCATTTCAGGTTCCGGCAGTAGCTACACCGTCACTGTGGATACCATTACTGGCGAAGGCGACTTGCGCCTTGACCTGAACGACGGCACCGACATCAATGATGGTGCAGGCAATGCCTCGGAGGGCTTCTCCAGCGGCACTGCACATACCGTTGACGTGATGAACCCGAGTGTAACCAATGTCACCTCGACGAATGCCAACGGTACTTATAAAGCGGGCGACACCGTTAACATCACCCTAGCGTTCAGCGAAGCAGTGACGGTCAGCGGTACACCGCAGTTGACGCTGGAAACCGGGGCAACGGATCGCACCATAGATTACGTGGCTGGCTCAGGTACCGACGAGCTGACGTTTGCGTATACCGTCCAGGCGGGGGATGAGTCCAGTGATCTGGCGCTGACCAACGCTGGAATCATTCTCAATGGCGGCTCAATTCGCGATGCAGCAGGCAACGACAGCGAACTCACCCTGCCCACACCGGGGACTGCCAACTCGCTCAGCGCCAACAAAGACATCGTCATTGATGCCGTAGCGCCCGTCATCACCAGCGTTTCTATTCCGAATAGCAGTCATAAAATCGGTGATACCGTGACCGTCGCTATTACCGCGGGAGAGCCAGGCTTGTCGCTGGACGCCGGTACGGTGAACGGGGTAGCGGTCACCGATTTTACCGATCAGGGCGGCGGCAGCTATACCGCCACTTACACGGTACAGGAGGGGGATACATCCCGCGCCCCAGGCGACGATATTCCCGTTAACTTTGTGCTGTTCGATGCGGCAGGCAATAGCTCTAGTGCTTACACTACTGCTATCAGCCAGAGTGCTGATGTCATCGACGCGGCTCGCCCCACCCTGGATGGCGCTATTGTACCGTCGCTCGCCACCATTACGGACGACCAGATCGGCAGTGGCGGTTTTACCCTGACGCTGAACTTCAACGAAGCGATGAATACTGGCGTCGCACCCACGATCACCTTCCCAACGGAAGATCCCACAAACACGCTTACCTTTAACGCCGGCAGTTGGACGGATGCCAAGACCTATATCGCCACCTTCGACACCGCCGATGCCAATGAAGTGATCAATAACGTGGATGTGCGAGTCAGCGATGCTCAGGATGCGGCGGGCAATACGCTTGCCGCCGTAACGCAAAACGACCTCTTCAGCGTGGTTACCGCCACCAGCCCGGCGATTCAGGCGATTACCTCGCCCACCGCCGATGGCACCTTTGCGGTGGGCAGCAGCATTGATATCACCGTGACGTTCGATAAAGCGGTCGACTTTACTGCCAACGGCGGCGCGCTAACGGCTACACTCAACACCGGCGCAACGATCCTTCTCACCAATAGCGACGCCGCTAACCAAACGCAGTTTAGTGGCCGTTATACGGTGCAAGAGGGTGAGACGGACACCGATGGGCTTAACGTCGCCTCGCTAACCCTGACCGGCGGTGCCACGCTGGTCGCCCACAATAACGGCGTAGCGGCGGACCTTGATACGCTGCCCAATGGGCAAAACCTTGCCGACAATACGGATTTGTCGATTGATGCCAATTCGCCTGCTGCTTCAGCGCCCACGCTCGCGGCGGATTCCGATAGCGGCGTGAGCGCTAGCGATAATCTCACCCACCACACAACGCCCACCCTGACCGGCACCGGGGCCGAAGCGGGAGCCAGCGTTACAATACGGGTCGACGGCATCAGCGTGGGTAGCGCCACCGCCAATGGCAGCGGTGACTGGGCCTTCACCTTGGCCGAAGGCGATCTGAGCGAAGGCCTCAACACGATCGATACGCTGGTTGGCGATAGCGCAGGTAATACCAGCAGCGCATCAGCGGGTCTTGCGCTAACCCTGGATAACACCGCGCCCACCGCCAATGATGATACAACGGCCACGGTACGTGAAGACGCGGGGGAGACCCTGCTGACCAACGTTAACGGAGCCGGCGATAAGCTCACCGATAACGACACAGGCGCAGACGACACGGCCCCTATCACCGCTGTGAATGACCGTGCCGATGCCCTGGGCAGCGCGGTGGCGGGCAGCAACGGCGGGCGCTTTATTATCGAAGCCGATGGCACGGCTAGCTTCGACCCCAATGGTGAGTTTGAAGCCCTTGCCCACGGTGACACGCTTACCACCGATGTCACCGTCGACATTCAAGACACCGCAGGCAATACCAGCACGTCCACCCTTAGCGTGACAGTGGAAGGCATCAATAATGCACCTACCATCGCCACCAACGCAGGCCCCAGCGTAAAAGCCGGCCGTAGCGTCACATTAACGACGGCCAACCTGAATGAAGGCGATCCGGATGATGCTGGCGATGAGCTCACTTATACACTGAACACCCTGCCAACGTCCGGTACGTTATTGCTCGATGGTACCGCCTTAGCCGCGAGCGAGACGTTTACCCAACAAGACATCGACAATGGCTTGGTGACATTTACCGCGGGCAGCAGTGCGGGCAATGCCAGCTTTGACTTTACCCTGGCTGATGGCGGCGAGGATGGTGTGGAAAGGGTCTCTGGAACTGTGACCTTTACGGTGGAAGCAACACCGGAGCCCGAGCCTGAGCCTGAACCAGAACCTGAGCCTGAACCAGAACCTGAGCCTGAGCCTGAACCAGAACCAGAACCAGAACCGGAGCCTGAGCCTGAACCCGAGCCAGAGCCAGAGCCCGAGCCCGAGCCTGAACCCGAACCAGAGCCTGAACCCGAACCTGAACCCGAGCCAGAGCCTGAACCCGAGCCAATTGAGCTCGCCAACTTTGTTGATATATTCACTGAAAAGGGATGGGAATTGCCATCTGAGCTCTTGGAACAGCTACGTAATACCGCCACCTTTGTGCATTACCCTGAGTTCGATACGGTGCTGACACCCATTATCCGTTTATACAACGGCATTCTTGATCGCGTTGCTGAACGGGAAGGCTTGGAGTACTGGGTGGCGCAGCAAAATGCAGAAGGCAGCTTCAACGATATTGTTCAGGACTTTATGTTAGCAGAAGAGGTGAGCACCGCGTTACAAGCCATGGGCAGCGATAATGCCACCTTTGTGGATACGCTTTATCAAGCCGCACTAGGCCGCGCCGCGGATGAGAGCGGCCGCGATTACTGGGTAGACATCCTTGAGAGCAACAACGGGGATCGTAGTGAGGTCGCCCGTTGGTTTGTCCAATCACAGGAGTATATCAACGCCAACCTTCCTCTAGTGAACGGCAATAAGCTGCTGGCCTGGGGCGTGAACCTAGAACAAATGGAAATGCGCTCGCTGGGTTTTGATACCGGCGTAACGGCCGATCAAGACGACTTAGCGGAGACGTTAGTCCGGCTTTATACCGGCTTAGCCGGAGAGTCACCTAATGAGGCGACGTTTAATGCATGGCTGGAGAGTGGCCAAACGCCAGAAGCACTAGCGGCAAGCCTACTGGAAAGCGAAGACTTGCTAACCACCGGAGAACCGATAGATTTTGAGATATTGATCGATACGCTTTATGAGCGGGTGCTAAATCGCTCACCGGACACCGCAGGTGAGCAGTATTGGCAAGAGGTGCTGCAAAACGGAGATGCCAGCCTGACTGAAATGGTGATGGCGTTTACTGACTCAAACGAGCACAAGCAGCTCAGTCGTTCAGAAGTGGATAATTATCTTGATGCCGCCAACCTGGTAGGCGTCGAAACTGACCTTGAGTCCTACCTGTTCGGCTAGGGCTATGGACTAACCCAACGGCACCGCAACTAAGTAAGTGGCGGTGCCGATTTCCTCCCGTCGCTCAATACATGCAGTTTTTTTGAGAGCCAAGTGGCTTGGTGAGGTAATAAAAAAGCTTCCCCTACTCAAACTCAGAGCTTATGGGGAAGCTTTTTTGATACTCAATCCTAATGGGCTACAAATCTATCCTTAAGCCACTAGCAATTCTTGGTGAAGAGGCTGAGAGGTGCCAATAATGGGCGTACTTTCCATCAGCGTATCCAGCCCTGCGACTATCTCGCCTTGATGAGACTCTTCACCCTCGCCTGCCCATTCGATCTCTTCAGCGTAAATCTCGTCAAATTCAATTCGCTCACCGCGCTCAGGTATCAGTGTTGCCAAAGCAGGATCAATGCTATCAAAACTGTTTTGCCCCATAGCCTCGACAACGCCTAGCATACTCAGTACGCCCTCAAGTACTATGGCACTAGAAACCGCATCAAAATCTAGCTCTAGCCCTTCCAGCGCTTTTAAGCTCAGCTCTTCCAGGCCCCGTTGCTCAATGAGGAGCGTAGGCACACCATCAATAGCAATTCCATTGCGTGCTATTTGTGGCGTGTCGCCACCGGGAAACAGTGACAAGTAGCCATAATCAAAATCATCGAGCCCTTGTGATATAGCTACCGCCGCTTGCTGTGCTGTTGCGGTAATGGTGGGATCGACGTCATCATTGGTTGGCCACAAGACTGACATCGTGTCGAGCTTGCCTGACTCGTTGATGTAGTTATTTTGGTTATGGTAATCAAGAATTAATTCAGGTTGAATCGCTTCGACCACCTGCCTAACAGCGGTGGTTTCTGGGATTAATGATGCATCAATAACTTCACTAGAATCCCAGGTACGGTTAAGGTCAATGTCTTCGGAGTTACGACGGGGATCGATGGTTGTTTCAGGGTCTAATTCACCTGCAACGAGCCCCTCCCAGCGCTCAAAACCGTCAGGGTTTACTCGTGGCATCACGGTTAACGTCACTTGCTCACGCAATGCTTGAGCAGCTTCACTGTCACCGCTCAGCCACTCTAGAAAATGCATGGCCGCCTCTGTCCCAGTTGGTTCATCACCATGCTGTTGGGTCACGATCATTAATTGGCGCGCCCCTTCGCCTACCGTGGCACTATATAAGGGCCTGCCTTCCAGCGACTCACCAACCTGCTCTAAGCTCAACGTATCATAGATGGCATCTAGCGCTTCCAGGTCTTGATAAAGCTGTTCGTTGCTGCGAAAGCCATCCTGCACAAGAGGGCGTTCTGCATCGTAACTATCAGCATCAACACTGGACGAATAAAAATTAGCAATAGAGGCATAGGCTTCGAGCGCCTCTGCATCTGTCGGGCTAGCGCCCCCAATTAGAGCCTGTAACAGCGCTTGGGGAGAGAGCCCAGCACTAGCCTGCTCCGACCAATATTCAATACCCTCTGTCTCTGCTTCACGAGCAAACAAGCTTTGATAAACTTCGTTTATCCACTCATTATCTTCCAGCTCTGACAGTTCAATGCGCCTTGCCTGGAACTCTTCAGACTGCAACATAAACGCCGACACACCATCCATATCCACTGAGCCGCTTTCTATCTGCTCCAGCCAATAATGAAACCCGTCTGGATCAGCCGCGCGCCCTAGGATACCCAAATAAAGAGTTTGTAGATTTTTTTCAATGGAAAGAGTTGTCATCATTAATGCCTCCAGGCATCACTACATATCGTTCCCTGTATCGCCGGTGGAGCGTCATTAGCGAAGCTGAAAATAGGCAGCTACCGCTAGTCACAGCACTTTACTAAGCACCTTTATATTTTTCACGCAGAAGACTGAAAGTGACAGCCATCCTTTTCACACCCCTTTAAGGAATAGAGACAAGCACCCTATTTGTCAATATTCACCCTGGGCTTATGTGCTGGCTAAGTCATCGTCAGAGACCTCTATGCTCCAGTACGAGTATTTCTATCCTCTTTTTCATTACAGTATGGCTGGCTTCCACCTACCCAGAAGCACAATAAAAAAGCCAGTCAACATTAGCTGACTGGCTTGTAGAGCAAGATGGCCATGCCTGACCAATGTCTTCTTTTAGTGTGTCTTTTGCTCAGGAAGCTCATCTTTTAGCGCACGCGCGTAGGCTGTACGAGCCGTTTGGGCGATAGCTAACTGCTGATTCAAACGTTGAATTTCTTGATCAGTCACGCGCAGGTTGAGTAGCTGATTACGTGCATTTTCAGATAGATCTGACACATTGAATTCACTGCCGTCGATAGTAACGGTTTGTGCTTTATCCTTCGCCATACAAAGCTCCTTAGGGTAATACAAATTAGCGGTAAATTATTGCAGCTACGCGCATAAATGTCGAAGCGGTGTGCACCTAACAAACCTTCTACTACGCTGCTTTAGTATCAAGTGCTGTCAACAGCCCATCAATATCGGCCGTAGCTGGCAACGCCTGAGATGGGCGACTAGGGTGGCGTAGCGAAAATTCTTTTAGCGTTTTAGCAGGCAGTGCGGCATCCAGCGTTGGCACGCCGACTTGCCAGACCAAATGCCTTTTGGTTGAGTGAGTGTCCTCCTCAACCACTCCCCAGCCCACTACCCCATGACCTTTCACGTAGCATAGTACTCGATCATCTTGCCGGTAATCGTTAGTCGACTCAAAATCGCTCAGGCGAAATGTAGCCATTCTGATGGGCCAATGCTTTTGCGCCCATTCTTTTGAAACGCTTTGCCAGAAGTATCGGGGGGATTCGGATACCGAAGGCTGTCGCTGAGGATCTGGCAACGCGCTTGCCAACAGTAATTGATAATGCTTGCGAGCGACATGGTGATGCGCCAGCCGTTGATGGAGCTCTGCAATGTGCGCATCTACAAGGCCTATATTTACCAGCTGTTTTCGCGCTTTGGCACTTAATGCCCACGTGGGGTAGCGACGCCCTTCAATAACGATGCTTTTCGGTAATTTCGCCATCACTTCCCAATCTCGTCGCTTAAAATCAACGCGGCATTGTACTCAATTCAATCAGCACGGTAAAAAGATTCGTCCTGCGCCTCTGGCGTTAGTCCGTCGGATTCATTCAGTCGCTATGCTTTCTAGCCCAGTAGGTATGTCTCGATATCTTCCGGCACCCCAATAAGACCCTGTTCATAATGCTGTTGAACGTATGCATCAACATTAGCTTGAGTTGCATTGATGTATTCATCAGAATTCGTAAACGCTAACACCAAATCCCCCCCATCAAATGCCTCTTTTTGTAGTTGCGTCTGCCAATAGACGGCTCCCTCTGCATCTGGGGCACGTCCTAAAACCTGCTCATAGAGGGAGTCGATCAGCACCTCTGACGTCGTCTCAGTTTGGCTATCCAAAAACTCACTGCTTGCAAAGAAGTCGGCAGCGGTGGACGTAAGTGATTTGCCACCTGCTAACGCTTCAAGCCAATAGTCGAAGCCTTCCTCATCAGGTTCTCTCCCTAGCACACCGGTATACAAGCGTACCAATGCAGTAGCCAATTCCTCTTCAGCTGCCGTCGGCCGACTGTCAAACCCAAGCGCTTCTGGGTCTAAAGCCTGCAAATCAACGCCCCACATTAACAGCTTTGCCCCCTGAACCAGAGAGTAGCTACTATCCACATACTCTGCCGAGTTGGTAAACGCTAACGCAATGTCTGCCAGCTCTACTTGCCCCCCTGCGAGCTGCTCTAACCAGTATGCCTGACCCGCTGAATCCGGATCGCGGCCAAGGACACTGTTATAAAGCGCCTCAATACGCCCCTGCATTCCACCGCCTAGCTGGTCTGACAAGTAGGTAAACTCTTCCGATACCACAAAGCTATCCGCCAAAACGCGTAAACTACTTCCCGCATTGAATTGTGATACCCAATACTCAACGCCTTCTTTATCCGGCTCTCGCCCTAGCAGACCTGTATAGAGTCGTAGCACTGGATCGATAGTGCTTTCTAAACCAGGGTAGCGAAGTAGTTCATCTCGACTTTGCAGCGCTTGATCAAGCGTCTCAGACCACTCCCAACCCGCTGCAGCTAGCAGGGATTCAAACGTCTCCACATAAGACGCGCTATTCTCAACGTCTTGGCTTGGCAGTGGAGAAATCAAGCTGTCATTATCTTTAATCCATTGATCAAGTGTTGCTAAGTGAGCACTCACGTCAGCCGCCCATTCATCAGTCGAAACGGCGCCTACTACCACTGGGCCATCACTTGATGAGTACCATACTGGCCCACCGCTATTGCCAGGATTAATTTCAAAGTTCTTGAGGTCTATTAAGTCATAACCAGACATAAGTGTTGTGGCGCTATTGTCTTCCATGAGCCTTGGGCCACTGGCATCACGATATACGCCGGGATAACCTGTCACACGATAGGTCTCTCCAGAGGCATAATCCCCCAATGAAAACCAACCAATATCATCACCAATGGCATCACCTAACGAGACTAAAGCAAGGTCATACTCGCTTTCGGACGGTGACAAAAACCCTGGTTCTTCAACATCTAACTCATAATAATTAAGCCCAGCCGCTTGAAAGGTGCCATAAGGGCGTGCCCCACCATCGCGGCCAAACTCCACTTCTACATCAGTAGCAGCCCCCAATACAGGATCATAAAGCACATGGGCAGCCGTCAGTACATCGTTACGACCGACCAACGTACCCGAGCCTGAGACCCGTGTACCATCATGAAAGGTAGCTTCTAAGTAAGCCACGGCTGAGAAAGGAAAGGTATTGCTATCAGTACCAACATAACGGGTCATGGATAAACCTCTTTAACAAGCCAGTAATGGCTTACCTTATAAAGCAACATTGGACTGCTAAGAATATTTTCTACGCTGCGAGATGCCGCCTCATAACTTTTCGTTAAAAGCCAATAAAATTTTTTCTGATATTCTCGGAATGAGCTTAATTATTCACCGCAACCCAATTATGCTGTTATCCCGTACTGGGCATTACCAACATTGTATCTTTGCGTGTCTATAATTGACAAAACGTTAGCTGTATAGCATACATTGTTTGAATGTCTAATAAGTAAACTCAAACAATGTAGAAACAAGCGCATACAATTAAATTACTAACCAAAATCGAATTGCAGATCATCGCTATCGTCTGCAAATAATTCATCGACTGATTCAGTCACGCCTATTTTGGCATGCAGTGCAGCACGCTGTGCCAACTGGTCATGCTGCGCCATGGAAAACATCTGACCATAGGCTACCGCCAAAGGCACTCCTTGCAGTTGATGCAACTGCTGCGCTGTCAATCTATTCAGGGCCTCCTCTTCGACTTTATAAAGCCCTTTAATGCCTGGCCCGTCTTCAGTAGTTTGCCATGGCTTCAAGATGCCCTGCTCAGCAAGTGTCTGGCAGGCAGTGTCAGTAAGGCGGCGGTTCTTGGCGCACTCACCAACGAAGTCGAGTTGCTGCCTTACCGACTCTGTCAGCTCTCCCTGCTCATCGAACAGTGGCTCCCCCCCCTGTTGCAACAGATGATCGGCATGGACTTGCAGCACCATTTCATCTGAGTCCTGCCGCCTCGCTACTGCAAAAGGATAACCACGAAAATGGGCGGGAACATACGTCCCTAGCCAACGACCATCCTCGGGGTGGATATAGTGGTGTGAATGCGCTGCTCGACCAAGCAACGCAACAAGATGATAGCGCTCTTCACGCTTAATAAAACCCATAACGAACTGCGTCAAAGCCTGTCGCAGTTCTCCTGCCAGAATCGGTGCTACTGCCTGATCCGCGGTGAACCGATAGTTCTGGCGCGGCGAATAACGCATGGATGCATGCTGTTGACGCGATAAAGTAACCCAATTTGACATGCTATCTCCTTTACAAGAAAACCCCGATCCAAGGATCGGGGTTCAGTTTATCCCATACGTATATCAACAAAGATATAACGTTTAGGAACCAGATGTCGGTACAAAACCGACACCTGGAGTGCGTCCGCTATTACGCAAGGTTAACAGCAGAAGCATCGATTTCGTTACCGAAATCAACGATACCAACCAGTGACGCATCAGTGAACTCGTTGGCGGTATTGGCGTCGTTGACACCAGAACCGGTCAGTTCGAACACTTTGTATTCGCCAGCGTTGTTATCGTTCTCGATCATCACTACAGATTTAACGGTATTGCCAACAAGGTCAGCTACATTGGCGGATACGTCGAGAGTACCGTCGACGATGCTGCCGTAACCAGCGTTGTTGCCGTTTTGGATAGCAGCCAACAGATTTTCTGCTGTCAAGCCACCCCAAGTCTCATCTGCAGCATTACCAGTACCAGCGGCAAAGTCGTTGATGGTGATAACGTTGTTAGCGGTAACGGCAGAAGTAGTACTACTGTCAAAGCCAACTGTCGGGAACGTATCACGCGACTCTGCAGAAGTGCTGCCTTGGAATTCTTCGTTACCTAGGTAGGCAGTGAAGTCCAGAGTATCAGCGCCAGCGCTAGTGCCGTCAGCGTCGAAGTTAACAACGGTGTTACGATCGAAGTTATCTTCAAATACGATGGTTTCGTTGCTGTCACCGTTGGTAGACAGAACGATAACATCGCTGCCAGAACCAGCATTGATTTCGTTGCCAGTGTTGTCAGCAGTAGAGGCTGTACCAGTATAGGTGTCAGCCTGAACGCCACCACCAGTACCGATACCGTTAATACCGTGAGCAGCGCTAGTAGAGCCATTTAATACGGCTTGTAGGTTAGCGTCAGTGCCGTCGAAGTTAGAGTCATTAGACTCTTCACGGATGGCGGACTCGAGACGACCTTTAGCCGAATCACTCATGCCGCTTACGCCAGCAGGTGACAAGGTGATTTGCAGATCATCGGCTTCAAACTGGCCATCAACCTGTGAACGGATCACGAGGCTGTTGTCTGGGCCGTTTTCAGCAACCAGCAGCTTGCTAAGCACTTTATGGTTGTTAACAACCTGTGCAATTGCAGCATTGATATCACGCTGATCACCGAAGACGCGGTCACCCAGGATATCGTTCAGGTTGATGATACCTTCGAAACCATTGTCGAAAGAATCAGCTGCAGCAGAAGTTACTGCACCACCAAGGCTAGCACCGGCCAGTGTTACAGTCAGCTGAGCGCCGTAAAGCACAGCAGGAATATCGTTGCCAGCAGGTGTGGTTTGACCAGAGGAGAGGCCAGCCGCATTGCCGCGTAGGTCATCAAATGCAGTGTTCTGAGTGTTAACCAACCAAGTGGCACCCAAATCGCTGTTCATTTGAGACAAACCGCTGTTGTCGCTGTAGATGGTGTCGTTGCCAGCACCAGTGCTGATCAATACACCGCCTGCGCCTTCAGTCCAAACAACGTCATCGCCTTCACCAGTGTTGACCACAACGTTGTGTTGCAGATCTTGCTGGTTAGGCAGACTGAAGTCGTCAGCGCCTTGAGCAATGGTGTGAACAGTATCGTTACCCGCACCTGTATTAATACCCAGTGAGAAGCCGTTGAACTCAGCAGCTTTGTCGAGGGAGTAATCTACAGTGATGCTGTCGTTACTGGCACTGGTGTTATAGACGTGAGCCTTGTTTTCAGCGTTCGGCGCCCAGTCATTAGCAGTTGAATCCAAACCTGCTTGACCAGCTACAGAAAGGTTCTCGCCTGTAAAAGCAGTCGCGTCGAAGTTGTAGACATTGCCTACGTTTTCGATAGACAGGTCGCCTTCAGCAGCACCAGAAGTTACTTCGATCTGTTCGAAAGCAACAAGCTCAGATTGACCAGCTGCAGTCATGCCGTGAGCAGTAAGAACATTGTCTACCTTGCTGCTACGATCAACTTCAAGGTTCAGCTTCTCGATAACTTTCTGAGAGTTGGACATACCACCGATGATGGCATCGCCAGCTGTGGAGCCACGACCAGCGTTGTCGAGAATCAGATTGGTTTCGATCAAGGTAGTGCTGACGTCCGGCTCAACCGGCTGTGCAGTACCGGCTACCAGGAATTCATCGTCAACAGACTCAACGCTGTTGTAGTCGAAGCTAACGTTAGAGAAAGCGTTACCTTCCGGATCGGTAACCAGGATTTCCTGGGCAGTGAACGGCAGGTTCACAGTGTTACCGGCAACGGTTACTTGGTTGTAAGGGTTAGCCAGTTCAACGTTGTAGCCGTTAAGACCCAGCTCGTCCAACTGTGCTTTAACCGCTTCTTGCAAGCCAGCATAAGTGCCGTCAGTAGAGCGCACGTCTTCTAGAACGTAGTTTTCACCATCAACGCTAAAGCCGATAGTCAGTTCAACGTTAGCCAGCGGCGTCTCAGGTGTTGCGGTGGTTACGTCAGCAACGCGAACCATCAACTGAGAGTTGCTCTGCTGAGGACCTTCTTTGGTCAGCGAGTTGGTATCGAATGCGGCACGCAGGTCGGAATCAGTGTCAACACTGCGCATACCGAAGGTGATGTCTTTGGTGACGGACAGTTTGCTACCCAGACGCACGTCATCAATGAAGAGACCTGAACGATCGCTGTTGTCAGACCAGAACTCTTCAACGCTGTCCATACGACCAGCATCCAGAACCACGCCATCCAATGCTTCGATGTGTGTTTCTTCGATGTTAGTAGTACGCGGCGCGACATATAAAGCATCAGTACCGAAATTAACGTCTCCAGCATCTACTTTCTGGTCGTTAATCAGGCTAGCTTCGATCTTGTCGCGACCAGCGCCGCCGTCGAGAATGTCACCAGTAGACAGTGCGTTAGAAACGGCACCGTTCTGGTTTTGACCAACGAGACCCACAAAGGTGTCGTCTGCGTCAGTACCAGTTAAATTATCACGACCTTCAGTCAGGACGAACGTTTCGCCAGGATTAGAAGGCTCAGTCGGCTCTTCAGGTTCAGTCGGCTGAGGAATACCTGCAACAACTTCAGCGATGTCCAACTCGCCAAGGTCAGTGCTAGCGTCAATTCCGGCTAGGAATTCAGCAGCATAGTTATCAGCTGCGGTGCCTGACTGATCATCACCTGCCGCTTCGGTATAGAGGTCGGCTGCAGCAACTTTATTTGCCAGCGTATCGGCATCTGGCTCATCAGTGTTGGTTGCATTCTGGACGATGGTTAATGCAATGCTCGCCAAATCTTGCTCACCGCTTTCCAACTTCTCTACGTAGAAAGCCAGGCCTTCAGCGTCAGCATCACGACCAAAAGACTGCTGATAAATGCCGTTTACCAGTTCTTCGTTTTCAAGGTCGCCAAAACGAGTGGTGTACTCTTCGGAAGTACCGAAAGCACCAACAACTGCTTGCGCGCCGCGGGCTTCAATTTCCTCTGCCCAGAACTCTAGACCCTCTGCATCAGCAGGGCGGCCATAATAGGCTACGTATAATTGTTGAGCCAGATTCAAATTCTCTTGTGTTGCCATGGGACTATAGTCTCCTTGCTTAAGAAAGATACCACCTACAAAGGCGGCTCTTATCACCTTGAGCGCTCAAGGTATTTTTAGGTTCCTTAAATAGCATAGTTTTCAGCGTACTGACTAAGCAGATTGGCTGATCCTCCTACACTACTAACATCAACTGGAACACGCCTAATGTAATGTCACACATCAAGATAAGTCAATTGCTATGACCGTGACAAGGTTGCAAAAGCAACACAGGCTACCGCTACCTGTGTGAGCACCTACTACAATAAGCACTCAACGTCAAAACCTACTACAGGGAACCTGTTTTAGGTTTTCGCGCTAACGTCAAGCCAGCTGTGTCAGAACCCTCTCGTGAAGTTTTTTTGCTGAACTCCACGTTTTCGAACACTGATCGCTAATAATCAGTATAAAGCGATGCGAGCAATTCTTGCAATACTTAGATTGAGAAGGCGCCCTCTTTAACCTGGCGAATAAACTCGTATCAAAATAGCTGCTTGAGCCTTTAGGTCAAATTTTCCTGGGCGTTTTATTGCTTTTTTTTGACAAATAACTGACCCAACGCAATCACTGCTGCGGTATCGAGCTACCGATCCAGTTCTCGCTTTGAGCTCAGCGCCCAACCGTTTGTTCGCCCCATTTATTCACTGTATACCAGCTTTGTGACAACTTGATGCCAAGAAATTTTCTTCGCGCAATAGGCCTCACGACCTTGCTTACCCATTTGCTTAGCCTGAGCGCGGTGTGCATAAGCATCATCCAACGCCGCAGCGAGTGCCTGAGGGCATGGTTCGCATTTCCAGCCAGTCACGCCGTGCTCAACAAATGCTGTGGGGCCACCACTATCAGTGCAGGTAATGACGGGCTTGGAGGCTAGCATTGCTTCTAATGTGACATAACCATAATCTTCATCAAAGGAAGGAAACGCTACAGCTAACGCATGGGCGTATAATGTGCGCTTCTCCTGCTCGGAAATATGCCCTAATAGCCGCACTCGGTTACCCAAGCCTAAGCGCTCAATCAATTCTTCAAGCTGGCGACGCTGACTGCCTTCACCGGTGAGCAATAACTTTATGGGCGTCCGGGTGTTCGCCATGGCCTCTATCAATAGCATCTGACGTTTCAGCGGCTCCAGTCGGCTAGGGTAAAATGCATAGCCCCAGTCATCACCGCAGGTAAAGTGTTCAGCTTGGTGAGGAGGATGGTACAACGGTTCCGCCATTAAGCCGTTATAATAGTGCAAGCGTTCGGCCACACGGGGGGAGTTGGCAAACAGGTGTTTGGCCCCACTAAGGTGGCGCCGGTCAAACGCTTCTACCTGGGGTTTTAATGCGGCCAGTGCGGGACTTGCCTGCTTGGGGTCGTAAAGCTCATAGCAAACGCGGTGCTGATGCATTAACCAAACCACATGTGCGGGGTGGTGTAAGCCATAGGTAGGAAATTGCAGGCTGATAACACGATCAACCAACACGTCGTTTGGAGCAGTAAGGTCGAGTTGCTCAGCAAACATCATTTGGCGTTCAATCTGTGTTTCGCCATAGTGAAACGGTAGGCGTAGGCATTCCACTTGGTGCCCATATCGCCTTAGCGCCGCCACTAATCCTTCCACATGATAGTTGGCACCGCCGGCGATAAAAGGCGTATGGTTAGCTGTCACGAGTAGCTTCACGGTGCTTCCTTGTGGTTGGCCTTTAACCCTCGTAGAGCATCGCGCAACAGTTTAATCATGGCAGCAGCCTGTTCGTCGCTTAGCCATTTAATCGGTGGCTTTGCTTGCGATGATGCCGCTTGTGATAATGATGCTCCCGGTCGTGAAGTATCTGGCAGTGCAATGCCTAGAGTCATCATTTTTTGTTGTATATCAGCCATTTCAGTGAGCGTTATAGCTAACGCTTGATACTCCTCACGGCGCTGCCCTTGATGAACTAAAATATCATAAAATTCGCCCTCTTCTTTCCAGCGTTGTTGATAACGGCGCCACAGTAAGTTGACAATCACTTTCCACCCCCACAACCCCCTACGGCAAACGCCAGACAGCGCCGTTAACCGCCGATGCCAGCGGTTGAGCCGGAGCAGTCCACGGGGCAACTCTAGCCGCTCCTGCTTTATGTAGTCTTGGGTTTCAGTCGCTTGCAGCAGAATCATTAACGTGGCAACTCGACCTTCACGGGCTGCAAGCTCGCTATGATAACGAGCCCCTTGCTGGTCTGGCATACGCCCCATTAGGAAGCTATAGGCGCGTTCGACAAATGCCTGGTCATCTAGATGAGCACTCAATAGCTCGGCTAGGCGCGGCGCACGAGGATCGTAAAGTCGATGTTGTTGTGTTTGCAAAATAGGCACAAGGCGCTGCTGCCATAACCAGAGCCAGCTTTCAATTGCCAGCGAATCTTGTGTATCCGCCAACATCGCTTGATCTTTGAGACGCTTAACCAACGTATCTATATCCTGCTCAACATTTGTCATGCTGGCGGCCTATTTCAAAAGCGCAGTCTAGGCGACACATACCTGAAAACTTGCTGAACCGGTAGCCCGCCACTTCAAAGGTATCGAGACTGTCATGCCACCAGTAACAGTTTTCCAGGTGGTGGTCGCTTGAATGAAGTGCGGCAGAGAGGGTGTACTTGCCAGGTGCGATGTTGGCCTTAATACGCACTACTACATCGAGCTCCTCACCTTCACTCATGACCAGCGTTTGCTTGTGCTGATGGGTATTTTGGCCGAACACATCCTGCCCGTAACGATCGCGCAACAGTACTCCAAGGGCGATGTCATCAAGTGCAGCGCGGGCCTTTAAGCGCAAATGAATTTCCAGTGTTTCGCCACTAGCAAGCATTGAGCTTTGGCTATCTTGCCCCTGTACATGGCAGTGGGTTACCACGACTTCTTGGGTACCGAAGGCACCGGATTCACCTTCTCGCAGGTCATCGCCTTCTGCCTGCTCGGCCATAATTCGGTTGTAATGATTAACAGCGCCTTCCGGGTCGCCGTTATGAATTAAACGCCCTCCTTCTAATACAATCGCGCGGTCGCAAAGTACTTTGACTGCATTGAGGTCGTGGGACACAAACATTATAGCGCCGCCCTCTTGCTTAAATTGGCGGATACGCTGAATGCACTTTTGTTGAAAGTAGCCATCTCCAACCGAAAGTGCTTCATCGACTAAAAAGCAGGCGGGATCGGCGTGAATGGCAATGGCAAAGCCTAGCCGCATGACCATGCCGGAGGAGTATGTCCGCAGTGGTTCATGGATATACTCGCCTAGCTCACAGAACTCGATGATGGCGTCTCTGTGACGCTCGATGTCCCCATGCGTCATACCCAGCATCAGTGCATTGATAGTGATATTGTCGATGCCGCTGAGCTCTGAATTAAAGCCAGTACCAAGCTCTAGAAGCCCGGTTACTCGACCATCGATCTGTAAGCTGCCTGCGTCAGGCATCAATACGCCAGTGAGCAGTTTTAGCAGCGTCGACTTGCCCGCGCCGTTGCGTCCTAATACGCCAAGCACTTCACCCGCTGCCACCTCGAAGCTGACGCCGTCCAAGGCGGTATGCTGGGTATGGTGACTCTTGCCAGTAAGGGCTTCTTTCAAGCGTTCGCGCGGTGAGGCAAACAATTTGAAGGATTTATGCAGGTCTTTAACAACAATCACTGTTATCTCCAGAAACGCTGCACGCGGCTAGCACACATGGCTAACACACGTCGCTAACTCAAGTACTTGTACACGTGCTATAGGCGTCGTCGTCAAAGCGAGTCGCGCAGGTCGCGCTCGGTGCGTTTTAGCAACCAAAATCCGACGTACAGTAACACAAGTGTTACCGCTAGCATGGCCAGCAGCCCGGTAGCCCCAGGAAGACGCTGGTATAAAATCAGCTCTCGATAGGCATCAATAAACTGAAACATGGGATTCAAGCTGATCAGCCCCAGCGCCCAGTCAGGTATAATGTCGTCAACGTAAACAATCGGTGTCAGCCAGAACCATACCGGCAGTAACACCGCAACGCCTTCGCGAATATCTTTTAAATATACGGCGAGAATTGCCAGCGAAAAGCCGAGCGCATAGGTAAATCCCAGTTGTAGGGTGAGTACCACGGGTATTGCCAGCCAGTGCCAATCGATGGGAAAACCGATCATTAGCAGGAATACCGCGAAGAATCCCATGCTGATCAGGTAAATAACAATTTCAGCCAATAGTACCGAGAGCGGCAGCGCGGCTAGTGATGTATTCACTTTGGTGATCATGCCCGCGCGTTCGATAAATAGGTTGGTTATGGTGCTTAGGCTTTTGGCGAAGGCGGTCCAGGCGAGAATGCCGCTGATCAGATAGATACTGTAGGTGAAGCGTTCCACCTCGGCACCAAAGCCTTCAAGCCGTGCGCCCATAATGGCAGAAAAAATCAGCACAAAGACCAAAATATTTATTAGCGGTGAGAGCAGCGTCCAGATTCGTCCCAGCACCGAGCCTTTGTGGCGATCCACCAGCTCTTGGCGGGTTAGCAGAATAATCAGTGGTAAATGCTGCCGCCACCAGCTCAGGGTTTGACGTACTCGTTTTTTCAATAACGGACGCATCTCGCGGTTACCTGGCAATGCCATGGGCATGGCTCCTTGGATAGGTCGCTGTGTTTTTTGACGAACATTGTTCGGTTAATAATTGGTCTCCAAGCACCGCAGCTAACCACTGCTCGCTGCTTTGCTGCCAGCCGAGATAAGGCATGCCATCAGAAGCAATCGTATGACCTTCCCGCCAGTCGCTAGCCCAGTCTTGCAGCGCCTGCGCTAGCGCTTGAGGTGTATCGGCGTCGAAGTAAGTCGCATAGTCACCCGCGACCTCGCGGAAAACCGGAATATCTCGGGCGAAAATAGCAATACCCTGGCGAGCAGCCTCAATCAGTGGCAGCCCAAACCCTTCACCGTAAGAGGCTGCCACAAGCACATCGCTTCGCCGATAGAGCTCTTCCAGCAGCGTATCGCTGGCACCTTCCGCCCAAAACAGCTGCTGGCCACGCCTCGGATGCCGTTTGATGCGGCGAATCAGGTCTTCTACCTGCCAGCCTTGCTTGCCCACCACCACCAGATTAATATCAGTGCATTCCGCCCAGCATTGCTCCATCGCGTCTAGCACTTGTTGATGCCCCTTGCGCGGTTCAATGGTGCCCACCATTAATAGGATCGGCCCACGACACCTGGCCAGCGGTTGCAACCATTGTTGCTCTGCTGTGCTTAATACCGCGCTCGTAGGTGGTTGAAAATCGGCTCCAAGGTGGAAGTGCTTGACCCAGGGCCGCTGCCCTTCCTGAAAGCCCTGCCGATCGAGCGCGGCATCAACTTCCTCGGCTACTTGGCGAGAGACACAAGTAATGCCATCTGCCAGCTCACTGACCGATGTAAACCATTCCTTCATCGTCGCTGGAATATGTTCAGGGAAACATGCAGGCAGTGATAAAGGCAGTAAATCATGCACAGTAAAATAAAACCTAACGCCGCTGGCACGCATTCGGCGCATAATGTGACCTGCCTGCTTGAGTAGCGGCGGCGCCCACTCCAAGGACACATAGCGATCGCCGGGGCGTGCTTCTACTGGCACATCGGGGCCCGGTGGCGCTAGTCCTAAGTGTTGGCTGGCAAAACCGCGGGCAAGATAGAAATCATCCCCCCCCCAGCGAATCAGCTCTATCCGCCAACCGGCAGGTGGGTAACGAAGAAGATAGTCGGCTACTCGGCGGGTAACGCGCTCAATCCCGGTTTTAAGGTCTTCCCAGGCAATAGTGCTAACATCAAACAGTAGCCGCGGTGCGTTTTCATCGGGAGTGGTATCCACCTCGCTTAGCACTTTTGTTAGTCGCTTGGCAGACTCAGCCTCTTGCAACTTGTCACTTAGCGGCTCGTGCGCTGCCAGTTGGTCAAGAAATCGTTCGTACTGGTAACGGGGCGCGATCAGTGGTGCCTCCAAAATCGCATGCCGATACTGCTCGGCCACCCGCTCTGGTGCCAGCATGGTGGTCACGTAAGCCCGCCCTGCCTGTCCCAGCCGTTCACGCTCGTCATCATCAGCAATTAGCTGACAAAGCGCTTGACGCAGCGGTGCTAACAGTTGCTGCTCGGGGTCATCGGCCAACTGCCAATGACTTTGCGAGGGCAGTTCCGCACTGCTGCCATGGGCGTTGGCAATCACTGCTAGTCCATGGGCCATCGCATCAATAATAGCGCCTGATGTCTCACCACGAGACTGGGTGCGTAGCTGTACGGCGATATCGGCGGCTTGCAGCCAACGCTGGTATTCCTGGCGAGAAGCATAGCCAGTGACAGTCACTTGGCAACCAAAGGGATGGCGCTTAATCCGACGCGCTAGCGTATGGCCGTACTCACCGCTGTGCTGCGCACCTACCAAGACCAGTCGCACCGGCTGGCTCGTGGCATTGACTAACGGCGGCTCGCTCTCTTCGAGATCACCTAAAAAGGCGTCCAGTAAAAGATGGGACAGTTTTTTGGGGTTAATGCCGCCGAAACTGGCAATGACTCGCTCATTGCTGGCGATTCCCAGCACCTTGCGAGCAGCCTGCTTGTCAAAGGGGGCTGGGAGTTGGCGTAAATGCGGAATTAAATACGTTGGCCCGGCTTGCCCTTGCTGCCATCGTTCGGCCAATGAGCGGGCAAAGGCGGAGTGGTAAATCAAACCACCTGCTGGGCGAGTTACCATACCATTCACTGGGTATTGCTCCGCTCCACGCGCGTTTTGTGCCGCCTCGGCATGTGCCAGCAGTGCCGGGTAGCCGTGATCAATATAAAGCTGCTGTACTAGCGCGTCAGGCTTCAAACCGCTTTCGTTAAGCCACCAAACAGCATCAAACAGGAAGTAATCGTGCAAGACCACAATCCCAGGATGCCGCTGTAGCAAACCGAATTGGTAGGCATGGTAAAGTGAATTCCCCACCTGATAAAGGGTGTAATCGAAGGATTCAGCTCGCTGCAGAAAAGTGTCAGCATTGATACATTCAAAAACACTGCTTAGCTCGCGATCTACTTCGGGCTGATCAACTACCAGCGTAATAGTAAAATGCGTGGCTAGATAAGGTAGTAATTCTGCACTGTAGTTGGCGATGCCCGTTGTTTGAGGCGGCAGTGGCGAAATAAAGGCCAGTGTCGGTTTGTCAGCATCAATACTTGAAGGCGTAGACGTCAGTTCGAGCGTCAGTCGCCTTTCACCCGTGGCAATATCTATTACCGCTGAGGGCATCAACGCATTAATCATATGCTGTACAACGATATCAGGCAAAGCGGCACTCACCGATGCCAGCGTTTCTTCCTGGTCGGGCAACAGCGTGTGACACCTTCTAGGAGCCACGCCAAGGCGAAACAGATGGCGGTGGCAGGCAACCAGACTAACTTCATCAAAACCAAGCAGCAAAACGTGAGCGCTGCCAGCAGGATTATCTGGCGTGAAAACCTCTGACAATGCCACCAGCCAATCCTCTAGCTGGTTGAACTGTGATTTCTTACGGGCATCAACTATATAAAGGGTATCGTTATTCATGCAGATGCGGCTTCCTACGCTGTTCCAACCCGTTCATTAAACGCTGTTGACGTTCTCCATAGCCTTCGGTGCGATTTGGCGTTACTCCACCTCCGAATGTACCTGCCTGGACTAGACGAATCACCCAGCCTTTTAGCTTTGGAAAGGGCTGAAGTATGCGCAGCCCCAAGCGCCTAATTAGTGGATAGCTGATCAGTTTTTTCACTACGGGGCGCAGCACTCGTTTGACGGCAATCTGAATCACACGTCACTCCTTGGTAATAAGGTACGTTTCAGCGGTACTTCTTGGACGTTTAGTTGAGCTTTTCACTCACGAGTGTTTCCAGACGCTGGGTAAACACGGCATTGCTGAATGCCTCAGCTTGGAGGCGGCAAGCCTGCGGCGAGAATTCGTGCGCCTCAAATGCCTCGATAGCTGCGCTTAGGCTCGCTACAGTTTGCTCAGTAAAGTAAACACCGGTGGCTTGCTGGTGATGCTCCAAACCTTTTACAGTTTCAAGAGCGCCTCCATGCCCATAAGCAATGACCGGCGTACCGCAGGCTTGAGCTTCCAGTGGCACAATACCAAAGTCCTCATCAGCAGCGAATACAAAGGCCTGGGCGCGTTGCATAAGCTGATGCAGCTTTTCCCCCTGCAGGTAGCCTATAAGCTCAATGTGCGGGCTTCCTTCTGCCAGCCGTTTTAAGCGCTGAAACTCAGGTCCGTCACCAACCACTTTCAGTTGGCGTTTTAATGGATCCTGGGCAAAGGCTTGTATGATCAAATCCATGCGTTTATAAGGCACAAGCCGTGATGCCGCCAGGTAGTAGGGCTCCCTCTGGCCGATATGTAATGTAAAGCTGTCGGTGTCTACCGGTGGGTAGAGCACATCTGCGTCGCGGCGGTAATACTTGGCAATACGCTGTGCGACGTTGTGGGAGTTAGCTAGAAAGAAATCCACCTGGGTGGCCGTAAAGTAATCCCATTGGCGCAGGCGCTTAAGCGTTTTACGCACATACGCAGTCATGCCTGGCAACCGAAAGTGGCTATTTTCCAGGTAAGCCTCTTTCATATCCCAGGCGTAACGCATCGGCGTATGGCAATAGCAGATATGGGTTTGACCAGGATGTGTGATCACGCCTTTTGCCACTGCGTGGCTAGAGGAGATGACCAGATCAAAGCCGCGCAGGTCGAACTGCTCAATGGCATAGGGCATCAGTGGTAAACAATGGCGGTAAAAACGACTAATGAAGGGTAGACGTTGAAGACCGCTAGTATGAATACGGTGCTGGGTTAACCATGGGATGCTAGCGCGCTCAAGCGTATGCACTAAGGTGAATATTTCAGCTTGTGGGAAGACTTCTGCCAACCCTTTGAGCACTTTTTCAGCCCCACCATTAACCACCAACCAGTCATGTACAATGGCGACGCGAAGGTGCCGAAAACGTGTAGGGGCTACTTGCATGATGGACAGCTTTCCATGTCGAACGGAATAAAGCGCCATAGCTTAAAGTAAGCATGGCACTAGCTCCAGTGAATACGGCAAACAACCAGAGCTAGTGCCGTTGGTGATTTGCACATCGCTGTGTTGAGGACAGAGATCCTTGAGGGCGTTGTTAACGCGTTCTTGAGCGCTATTTTCACCGTCCTTGGGCGAAAGACCTTCGCTTCAACCTGCCCTAGCGCTCGTTATCGAATACTGCAAGAGAAGTCATTTCCAACTGCGATAGTTCTGGCAAACACACCGACGGATTGTGTAAAGAACATGCTTTCGCCCGCCTTCTACTCTCGCCCATACTTGTCGTTGTAACGCACAATGTCGTCTTCCCCAAGGTAGGATCCCGTTTGCACTTCAATAAGTTTGAGAGGAATCACGCCAGGGTTTTCCAGGCGATGTACAGTTCCCAATGGTATATAGGTGGATTCATCTTCGGAAAGCAGGAAACTATGTAAATTAGAGACGTCCCCATGACCTTCGCCTTGGGTTACCTGGGCAGTGCCTTGAACCACAACCCAATGCTCGGCACGGTGATGGTGCATTTGCAACGAAAGTTGGCCACCTGGTTTAACGACAATTTCTTTGACCTGAAAGCTATCCGTTAACACCATGGTGCGGTAATGCCCCCAGGGGCGATAAACCTGCTGATGCGACTGACACTCTTTTCGTCCCGCTGCCTTAAGGGCATTAACAATTAATTTGGTATTTTGCGCCTGACGACGATCGGCTACCAGCACTGCGTCGTCTGTTTCGACAATGATCAGGTTATTAACCCCCACTGCCGCCACTAAGCGAGATTCGCTATATACCAAGCTGTCGTTGGTTTCATGGAGCATTACATCACCATGTATTGCGTTGCCGTTCTCTTTATCCTCGCTGGAGCGCAGCTCGTGGAGCGCGTCCCAGGCGCCTATGTCACTCCACCCTGGAGACATGGGCACAACGGCCGCCTGATTAGTATGCTCCATTACAGCATAGTCAATGGATTCGCTGCGACACTGTGCAAAGGCTTCTTCGGCAACACGCAGAAAGTCCATGTCTTCTGAGCGCTGCTCATAAGCGGCCTGGCAGTTGGTCAAAATGTCGGGGGCATAAGCTTTGAGAGCAGCTAAATAATTGCTAGCCTTGAACAAGAAGATGCCACTGTTCCATAGATAGTCGCCGCTGGCTAAGTAGCTTTCTGCTACCCCTAGATCAGGTTTTTCGACAAAGGCCTCAACGCTAAAACCTCCCTCCAGCGCCTGCCCACGTTTTATATAGCCATAGCCTGTGTGCGGCGAGGTTGGCGCAATACCGAAGGTTACCAACTTATCTTGCTGACTCAGTAAGCGGCCTTTTTCTACGGCGTCAGCAAATGCCTTTACGTCTTTAATGACATGGTCAGCAGGCATTATCAGTAACTCGGCTTCCGGGTCGGTTTTGGCTACTGCTAATGCGGCAAGCGCTAATGCGGGAGCTGTGTTTCTACCGCAGGGCTCCAGAATGATTTGGCTCTTCTTAAAGCCGAGTTGATGCATTTGCTCAGCAACTAAAAAACGGTGCTCCTCGTTACATACGATGATGGGGTCACCTGCGTTGGTGACACCTTTTAGACGTAGCGCCGCCTCCTGAAGCAAACTGACGTTGTCTTTATGCAAATTCAGAAACTGCTTTGGATAATGCTCACGCGATACAGGCCAAAGGCGCGAACCAGAGCCGCCAGATAAAATCACCGGTATAACCATATTTTCCTCGAAAACGTATTTTACAAACATCAAAAAAGGGGCTGGTATTACTGGGTGAATACCCAACACCGTGCTAGCACGTAACTTGCCACAGCAGCGACTACCACCGCCGTGGCGATGGCCCAAAGCCCGGTTACCCCCACCCCTAAGGCACCCGCTAGCACTAGGTTGTTAATACTAAATCCAGCGAGAGACATGACGGTAAAGCGCCATAGACTTGCACTGCGACGAAAAGTAACCCGCTGATGGCCTGCTAATGAGATGCCAAAGGCGACGCTATAGGCCAGCGCATTGACGATAAACTCATGAAGCGCTGGGAATACCATTATCATCAACGCTGCCGCCAGGATATGGGTCATTGATGCCGCTAGCCCAATAAGGCCGAAGCGCAGCATCTGCCATAGTTCAGCGAGTGGAGGTGTATTCGTCACTGGTGTCCGCCACGATGTATAAGGGCCGCTGTTTACTTTCAATAAAAAGACGGCCGATGTATTCACCTAAAATACCGATAGAGAGCAGCTGCATACCGCCAAAAAATAAAACAGCTGTCATCAATGATGCATAGCCTGGCGCATCGCGCCCGAGAAACAACACTTGGCTAATGATGATGATAATATAGATAAACGCCAAGCAGGCGATGAGCCCGCCAATATACGACCATATGCGCAGCGGCAGCGTACTAAAACTAAACATGCCATCTAAGGCAAAGTTCCATAATCTCCAATAATTAAATTTAGATTCTCCCTTCAGCCGTGCGGGACGCCGATAGGGAACGCCAATACTTCGATAACCGACCCAGGCATAGAGCCCTTTCATGAAGCGGTTACGCTCCGGCATTGAGCGCAGGGCTTCGATCATGCGACGATCAATCAAACGAAAATCACCAGCGTTTTCAGGGATTGGCGTTTCAGTAATACGGTTAAAAAGCCGATAGAAGCCACTGGCCGAATGGCGCTTAGCGGCCGTATCATCAGGGCGCTCGCTGCGAATACCGTAAACCATATCGACACGCTGCTGCTGCCAAATCGTGACAAATTCCAGAATGAGTTCGGGCGGGTCCTGGAGATCCACATCAATGGGCACCGCCGCATCGCCATGTGCGTTGAGCAAGCCAGCCGAGAGCGCTGCTTCTTTACCGAAATTGCGGCTTAGCGCAATAAACCCAACGCTTTCGTAGCATTCAGATAGCCGTTTTATCTCGCGCTGGGTTCCATCTGTTGAACCGTCATCAACCATCAAAATACGCCACTGCCACGGAGCGTCGGCCAGCACGCTGTGCACTCGTTGAACAAAGGTCGTTACGGTATCGACCTCGTTAAACACTGGAACGACAAGCGTAATGAGAGGGGGAGTATTAACGTCCATGCGAACCTTTATTGGGTGGCTTGTGATGACAACGGTGAGTAACGGCCTGACGAAACCGCAACGGGTTGCCATAGAATGGTGACGTTTTCATGCGTCACACAGGCCCAGCTGGCTAATCGACACGCTTGTTGCGAGAGCTCGTGGTCGGTTATCAAATACACATGCCCTTCGGGCAATTCACCTTGTGCCAAATGGCGGCGATAAGTTTGTGTTGCTGCGTCGATGATTTGTTGATTTGCCCTGGCAAGGTAGGCAACGTTGATCGAGAGATGGTATTCTGCTGCCAACCACAAGTAGGGTTTAATGGCATCAAGGTCATGTGCTGGAAAGGCGATCAAGCTGTCGTGTGATGCCCATACCTGACTTAACTCGTCATCCTTCAATACGTCGTAAGCACGGGGGTCAACACGACTGGCTTCGACTTGATTTTTAACCTTGTTGCGCATGAAACTGTAAAGCTCGCGCAAATCTTCTCTTTGCACCACCATGGCTAGAACCAGCAACGGTAACAGCCAGCATGCTCTCATATTTTGGGCAAGCTGGATAAACGTAATAACCAATAGTAAGTAAAGTAGCGGCCATACCATTCTACCGCTTGACCGTAGATAATCTTTGAACGGCTCAAACAACATGTCGTAATAGAGCGGAATACTGCCTTGGCCTATCGATACTTCTCCAGCCATAGCGAATGCAAACAGGCCAACGGAGGCTATCCAAGCTGGTAGCCAGCGGTGATCAACTAACGCTTCTTGATGGTAGCCATCATTATTTACTGCATTAACGCTTGCTAGATTTACCCCGCAATTAAACCAGGTGCTGACTATCAGCGCTAACCACAGCAGCAAAACACCTGCGCCAACATAGGCCATACCTTCGTATTGACCTTCTTTAGCGGGCTGCCAGCCGGGAAAAAGCACTGATAGTGACGTAAAATTGTCGTTAAAAAACCATGCCGATGAACGCGGATTGAAAAACGTCAGTAATTCAGCGGAATAAAAGCCGTAGCCACCCGACGCGGCGCTTTGGCTATCTAAATGAAAGTAGCCTGCCCCCCACATCACAACGAGGATAATGCAGGGTGTCGCCACCCCCATCAGCCACCACGCTTGATAGCTGTAGAGCACGCTCATCATATGCTGTCGTACTGGCTTGCCTCTTGCATCAATCGCCCCTTTCACCACCCTATAGCTAATCGATAACCACCAAACCGCCCAAAACACGCCTGCCATAAAAAAAAGATAGAAATGCATCAAAACAGCCACTGTGAGCAGTAACAGCCAACAAACGGCCCCCTTGAGGCGTTGTTTTTCGGTTGTCAGCGTAAGCTCAATGGCGATTAGAATTATCCAATGCGCAGTTAAGGCTTCGTGGCCTTGAATACCGATACCGCGCAAAATAACGATGGGCAAGCTGCTGATGAGCAATGCGCCAGCTAGCGCTGCATAGGCGGGAACACCGACGCTCAGTAGTAACCGACAAGCTACTAAACCGTTCAAACAATAGTTAATGACAATGGCTAGCCCTAAATATTGAAAAGTGTCGGGCAGCCAGTGGTGGAACAATTTTAGAGGAATAGCGTAAAGCGGTATTGAGTCAGTATAGACAATACTTGTGGATAGTTCAGTGGCTAGCGTTTTCACGGCCCCTAGGGGCCAACCCCACGGCTCCTGACGGAAAAACTGCCAACCAATGTAATGTTGAAAAGAGTCACCTTCGTGTAAAAGCCAATCAGCATCGCGAGGGTCCAGCATGCCACGGTAAAAATAAACAGCTAACAGTGCTGATAGAATGCCAGCACCAACTGCCGTGATCGCCCCGTGCTTTTCGTACCACCAGCGCCACGTCCCTGTCGTCTTCATTGGTCGCTTACTCTAAGGCTGTCGATTCACAAATCCATGCGTGATGGTCATGGCGAGTATTTTGAGATCAAACCCCAACGACCACCGTTCTATATAATAAATATCGTATTCTACCCTCTTTTCCATCAACTTGACGTCGTCCGTGATGCCCCGCAGGCCGTTTACCTGGGCCCAACCTGTCATACCCGGCTTGACGCGATGACGCTGCATGTAGATATCAATGTGGTCTTTATAGTGGTCGTTGTGATCCATGGCGTGGGGCCTTGGGCCAACAAGCGACATTCGGCCTTGTAGTACGTTATAAAGCTGGGGAAACTCATCTAAGCTGGTACGTCGTAAAAAGCGCCCCAATGGCGTTACACGGTCATCATCGTAGGCAGCCTGCTGCGTTGTATCGCTTTTGTGCAGACGCATGGTTCTAAATTTATAAATTTTGAAGCGTTTTCCGTCTAGGCCATGCCGCTCTTGCTTGAATAATACCGGCCCACCCATTTGCCAACGAATTGCCGCTGCAACCGCTAACATTATCGGGCTAAAAAGCACAAAGAGCACTAGACCTAGCACGCGGTCTTCCAGTGCTTTAATAAAACGCATGGAGCCACTAAGCGGGGTGTAATTAAGTTCTAATGAGTAGAGGCCCGCCACCTGCGTAATACGGTGGTTCAACAAGCGTATATCAGGTAAGTCGGGGAAAAAGCGAATACTAGAGGGAATACCGGCAAGCAGACGCATTAAGTGGCGCACGCGATTACCTTGAACCAGGGGGTAACCTATCCATATTTCGTCAAAATTGCGCTGAAAAATGTTCTCTTGGGCGAAAGCAGCCATTTTGTGAAAAAAAGTCGTGTCGTCTTCATCAATATAATGACCTACCACTACATACCCCGCATGGGGTGTTTCAATGACTTTTTTTTCTAATAGGGCGATATTATCCTTTTTACCAATTAACAGCACTCGCTTTAAGTTATGCCCTTGTGCGCGCAGGCGCCTCAAGTATCCGTACAGCAACGTACGCATTACACTGCCCACTGCTAGCACCGATAATGCAGAAACACCCATCCACAAACGAGAGAAACTCTGTGTGCCTTTAATGGCAACAAGCAATAGGCTGAGCAGGGCAATAGTCGCTATCCAGGTCACAAGATAAATACCGAGCATGGTGTAAAGGCTGCGCCCACGCCAAGGCTGGTAAAGCCCGAATAGCTCACCTACAGCGGGTAGCAATAGGCTGCCAATAAGTATCAAGAAAAGGTAGTCATTGCCATCGTGGTCGATATCGGGCATCAGCCAAAGAGTAGCCAATGCTACTAACGTGGCTATACCCGCATCAAAGCAACGCATCGCGCGACGCAACCACTCACTACCTTGGCTTGTTTTTATAACGGCCATAGTATGATGGCTACCGAGCTACCTGCGCTGACGTGGACATTGAGGCCAGTAGCGCCATAATGCGAGCCAAGTCATCGCTTTCCAAGCTCCCGACTGCAGCATGCAGCGCCAGCGTATCCAAGGCATAATTACCCACGGTATCAACGTACTGAATACGCTGATCATAAAGACTCGCACGAGCATCAAGCACATCGACAAGATCGCGTAGTCCTAATTGTTCACCTCGTTCGGCGGCATCTAAAAACAGTTGACTCGATGAAATAGCTTGATTCAACGCCTCCAAGCGACGTTCGCCACCGTTAAGTGCTCTGATACGCTGCCGCACCTCTTGGATCGCAAGGTTGCGTTCATTATCGAGAGCAGCCAACCCTGCCTCTATACGCTTTTCACCTTGCCGAACGCTGGCATTAGTGTAGCCACCACGATATATAGGTACGCTTAATTCCACGCTCGCCCGGTAGTCTTCGCTTTCTCTCAGTTCATCGTCACTGACCCGATCTGAATAACTAAGATTTAGGTTTAGCTCGGGGTAGTAACCAGAGCGCCTGACGCTACTATCAGCCTGGACGACCTGTTGCTCTTCGCTAGCATATAGGACATTCAAGTTTTGATTAGTGCGGGCGATCCACGCTTCGGGATCACCAATATCATTATTGAGGGTAACCGTCGTAAGTTCGCCAGGCGCAGAGCTTTGAAATTCGGGCATCACGCCAGTGAGGCGCTCTAATTCGCTTAAAGCATTATCTAGCTCGTTTTCTGCCTCAACAGCATCGGATACCGCCTGATCATACCTGGATTGGGCTTCCAATAGGTCTACTCGATTCCCCACCCCTAAATCAAACGCACGACTTGCTTGGCGGACTTGCAGATCAAGTGACTTTTGCTGGGCTTCCAGCAGCCCAGAACGCTGTGCAGCTAAATAGGCTTTTACATAAGCTTCGCTTACCTGTATCGCCAGCTCTTGTTCTACAACGGCAAGCTGTAGTTCAGCAGCACTTACCTGAGCACTGGCAACATCCATTTTCCTCCAGCGCTCTAGGCTGAAAAGTGGTTGCTGTAGCTGAACTTGATAGTAAGTTTCATCAATTTCGCCGGGCCTTGTTGCGGGTTGACCCAAATCTTCATCACCAACGGTTTGGATATTTGTAGAATCTTGCCATAAATACCCTCCAGTTGCGCTAATTTGGGGCAGCAGCTGTGAGCGGGCCATAGGTACTTCTTCTTGAGTAGCATCTAGCTCGTATCGCTGACGAGTAAGGTCTGAGTCGTGACGCAGTGCCCGGGCAAATAGCTCAGGCAGTGATGGCAGCGTTTGGGGTTGTGACTCCGAATTAGCCAACGCTTCTAGTTCAGTAAGCGCTTGATCATCTGCGGTAACATCGCTTTGTGCCAATGCCGGCTGACTAAGCAACGCAACTGCAAGTACAAGCGCACTCAGGTTAAAAGGTGTCGTCCGTGTCATTAATCCTCCCGGATAGCGCGCGATAGCATGTCAGTAACTGGTTTGGCGATGTAACTAGCAAAAGTACGCTCACCAGTACGGATCATGACTTCAGCAGGCATACCTGAAAGCAGGTGCATTTGCTCCGTCATGTCCTCTTTTCCTTCGTCAGTTACCCGAATGCGCGTTTTATAGTAATTCTGACCGGTCGCCTCATCTTCGAAACTATCGGCGCTGATGTGAATAATCTCACCATCAATTATATTTGTTAGCCGCTGGTTGAAAGCAGAAAAACGAATTTCAGCAAGCTGGCCTATGAATAGGTTATCGATATCACGCGTTGGAACACGCGCTTCCACCACAAAGCCGTCATCTGACGGAACCACTTCCATGATGGGATCCCCAGGTCGAATAACGGCACCGACTGTATGAACTTGGCGGCCCACCACGGTACCCGAAACTGGGGCGCTCACAACGGTTCGATTGACTTGGTCGGTCAGCGAGGTAATGCGCTCCTCCGCTTCCGCTATTTGCGCTTGAGCATTGCGCAGCTGTTCACCTACTTCGGCCTGAAATTCCTGCTGAGTAATCTCTTTTTGCATACGGTTTTCGCTGATTTGCGAACGAAGCTGAGCAATATTAGATTGAAACTCTGCATTATCACCTTGGTATTGCAGTATTTGTCGTTCGAGTTCACGCAGACGCTGATTATCGCCCAGCCCCTCGCGATACAGCGAACGGAAGTCTTCCGCTTCTGAACGCAACGAGCTGATACGCTGATTATTAACTCTTTCACGCGCTTCTAGACCATCAATCTGCTCCTGCATTTGAATAATCTGCTGATCCATTGAGTCTAGTGTACTGAGCAGCGATTGACGGCGCGCATGGAATAAACTTTGCTGAACAGCCGTTACCTGTTGGATCCTATCGTTATCCACCGACATCAGCTCTTCGGGCATTTCAAGCGTTTCGGCGCCTTGCTGTTCTGCTAGTAAGCGCACTTCCATCGCTCGGTTTATATAGTATTGAGATTGAGCAATTTCAAGCTGCGAGCGCACCTGAGTATCGCTCAATATCACCAGCGGCTGCCCAGCC
Organism: Vreelandella titanicae; assembly: GCF_014697095.1. Lineage (NCBI taxonomy): Bacteria > Pseudomonadati > Pseudomonadota > Gammaproteobacteria > Oceanospirillales > Halomonadaceae > Vreelandella > Vreelandella titanicae. The sequence goes on from NZ_CP059082.1 coordinate 4,590,073, forward strand.
TCAACTTTGTCCCCATCTTCCACCAAAAGCTCTCGCACAATGCCACCTTCAAGGTGCTGCACCGTGCGCTTAAACGACTCCATGGATACATTACCTGGGGCTACCACAGCTACCGCCAATGAAGCTGTCACAGACCACAATACGAACCCGCCAAGCGCTATACCTAGAATAGCGTAACCGAGCTTACGATAGCCTTTATCACTGGTTGGTAACTTCTCTTGAGCCTCACCTTCAATGGTAGCTGGGCCTTGTGGCGTTACATCAATTTCGCTTTTGGCTGGGAGCTGATCTTTGTGACTGCTCATATTACGACTCCTCACTACCACGACCACCTGAAATGGCGGAGAGGCGAGCTGAACCCTGTTGGCCTACTTGAGGGCGTGGCTTTTTGGCAAACTGGGCAAGTACTTGGTCTCGGGGGCCAAACATACTGACTTGGCCTTCTTTCATGACCAAAAGCTTGTCCATTGTTTTTAGTACGCTAGTTCGATGACTTATTACAAATAGCGTTGTACCTTCTGCTTTTAATTGAGCAATGGCTTGGCTCAGCGCTCGTTCACCAGCGTCATCGAGATTGGCATTTGGCTCGTCTAGCACTACCAACACTGGGTTACCATATAAGGCGCGTGCTAACCCTAAGCGCTGGCGCTGACCACCAGAGAGTGCACCGCTATTTGAGGCAATAATCGTGTCGTACCCATCTGACAGTTCCAACACCATTTCATGAACGCCTGCTTTTTTGGCGGCTGCAACGACTTTCTCTGGGTCAACATTGCCAAACCGGGCAATGTTCTCGCTGATGGTGCCATCGAACAATTCAATATCTTGCGGTAAATAGCCGATATAAGGCCCTAGCTCGTCACGGTTGTATTGATTAATTGCTCCGCCATCAAGCCTTACGTCGCCCACCTGTGTTGGCCATATCCCCAGCAACACGCGGGCAAGCGTTGATTTGCCTGCCGCACTAGGGCCGATGATGCCAACATGCTCACCTTTAGCGACACTAAAATTGATGCCTCGGATGGTGGCCATACGCGTACCTGGAGGAGCAGCAGCTACGTTTTCTATATCAACAACACCTTGTGGAGCAGGCAGCGACATGTGGGGCTGTTCGCCTGGAATCTGTACTAGAAGCTCGTTTAACCGGCCATAGGCACCACGCGCCGATACAAAGCCTTTCCAGCCACCTATCATTTGATCGATAGGGGCCAGCGCACGTCCCATAAGGATAGAACCCGCAATCATCATACCGGGGGTCATTTCACCTTCGAGCACTAAGAGCGCACCCAGGCCAAGAATCAATGACTGGAACAGTAAGCGCATCACTTTAGATGTATTCGTTAACGCGCCTGCTCGATCGCTTGCTTGCGACTGCTTAGCAAGAAACTCATGATGGCGCTTTGACCAGCGCCCCATAATGCCAGGCAGCATGCCCATTGCATGAAGCACTTCAGCGTTACGTAAGTTAGAGTTGGCTAGATTTTGCGCTTGAATCTGTTCACTATTAGCTTCAGCAAGCAAGGTTTTTGTAGACTTCTCATTAGCCACCGCTAGCGCAAATAAAATAATACCCGCACAGGTAGCAAACACCCCGAGCCAGGGGTGGAAAATAAACAGAATACCTAGGTAAACCGGCACCCAAGGGGCATCAAAAAAAGCAAACAGGCCATTTCCGGTAAGAAATTGTCGCAAGCTGGTCAGGTCATTAAGTGGCTGGGCACTTTGGCTGCCAGGGGACATTATGCTACGTCGAAACATGGCGCTGTAGAGGCGCTGATTGATAGTGGTATCTAAACGGTTTCCTATCCTCACCAACATCCTTGAACGTACCAGTTCAAGCCCGCCCATCACCATAAATAGAAATACGACGACGAGCGTCAACATGATCAGCGTATCGAGACTTTGCGTGGTGAGCACGCGGTCATACACTTGGAGCATGTACATGGGGGGAACTAGCATCAGCAAATTGACGAACATGCTAAAAAAGCCCACCGATACAAACGAACCCTTACAGGCGCTTAATGCACGCTGTAGATCCGTTGCTTCCTGTTGCTTTGCCATGGAGGGATCACCGTTGAATCAAAGAAGTCACGCGAAGATTATCGCGGCAGCATAACAGAAACGCCCCTGCCTAGGGTAGGGGCGTTATGAGAGTAAAAACTGTCAGGAAGGGGGTCGAGCTTATCTATACCCAACCCAATGTCTGCAAATAAACCGTTAACCAAACAGCATCATGCTCTCATCTGACTCGGTAAAACCAACCATAACGGCGCCTCGCTCGGCACCATTATCCAACTGATCCAACCAGAACTCTTTACCTGCCGAATCAGACGTTCTCTCGAGTACGTTTGAATACATCAGTTCAATAAAGGCGTCGTCTTCTAGATTCCCGTTTTGACTATTGAACTCAGCTGACGCAATAAAGCTGTTGGCAATATCACCTAAACCAGTAGTCTCCTTAATTTCCAACCAGTACCCCAACCCTTTACCATCCGCATCGCGATCAAAGGCAGCATCGTAAAGGCGCAATAGTGGGTCAACAGGCGCGCTGAAGACTGCATCGCTACGCTCATCAAGGTTTTGGATGCGCAGGTCTTCGCTGGCAGGGGTTTCTTCTTCGCTAAATGGCGTTTCGCTGAACATGCTGGCCATGTATTCAGCAAAGGCATCCTGCTCAGTGCCCTTATCGGCGAAGGTAAACTGGCCATCATCTACAAACGCGTCCATAAGATCCACGCGGTCTTGATAGCTGCCTTCATCTAACGGATAACCGTCGCCGCCATCGGCCAAAAAGCCTAAGGTAACGACTTTGATGCTCTCTTCAGCATCACCTACCAAGCGGCCATTGGCGACCAGTACATCGTTTGCACTGCCATCCTCATTAACGATTACCGCATTTTGGATGCGCTCGCCAGCGGGTTGACTTACATCAAAGCTGTATTGGATACCGCCCACCTGGGCAAACTGACCAGCAGTGACACCCGGCGCTGACGCTGCTACCGCATGCTCCAGGATATCCAATAGCGTGCTACGCGTGACGGTAATGATGGTCAGGTCGTTATTGAAGCGTAGCGATGACGCTGCATCCAGCTGGGATACACCCCCTTCCGGCTTGCCGATAGCGGGGTTGGCGCCCGGCACCTGATAGCTGGGCTCGCTATCGCTTCCTTCCACCACGACATCACCAATCGGCTCACGAATACCACCGCCGTTCTTAAACGATACCAGTACCTCGGCATCCAGCTGTTTGGCGTACCAGAGGTTGGCGTCGGCAGTCAGGTTACCCAGGTTGGTCTCTTCGGTACGCACTGCGCCCCGCTCCCCCACCAGATAAACATCGGTTAAACCAAGGATGTTGCCGTCTTGTTCAGCAACGAATTCCCCTACGGCGCCGACTAGGTCGTTGGCCACATCCCCTTTGGTGCCTTCAGCAAAGGCGCTTTCCAGGTCGCCCCACAGCGCTTCTACCTGTTCATCGGTAGAGGCGTAGATACCAGAAGAGTTTTCATCGATGGAGTCAGTAATCACACGACCCTGTTCGTCAAACTCGACAACCAGCTCTGCAACGTAGCGCCAGCCACCATCAGTATTCACTACCACGACATCATTACCTGAGGCGTCCTGGGTAACAATGGGGTATGAGTCATAGGGCTCGCCCGCTCCTGGAAACAAGCCGCGGTCTTGATCTTCTTGATCCGCCAGCAGGCTATTGGAACCACCGGCAATGACGATATCCACGCCGTCCAACAAAGTCGCTAGTTCTTCTTCGAACTGAATTTGCTGAAGGTGCGAGCTGAGGATGATTTTATTGATGCCCTGCGCCTCGAGGTCATCAATGACGGGCTGAATAAGGTCAGCCAGGGCCTGCATGTCGTTACTACCCCCTGTCAGCACGTCTACATCACCTGGCGAGGAGATGCTCTCAAGGATTTGGGTAGTTACGCCAATAATGCCAATTTTTTCACCGCCACGCTCGGCAATCACCGCCGGGGCTAGCTTAGGCTTATTAGCGCCAGCTAATAGCTCTTCCCAAGTAGCTTGGAAAGCGTCTTGGCTGAATAACTCATTGGTAGCCAGCTCGCTTAGGGCGGCATCAGCGGAGAAATCCAGGTTGGCTGAGAGGTAAGGGAACTGCGAGCCCAGCCATTCAATTTCAGCAGCCGTAGCGCCGTTAACCACAGGCGCGATCATTGCAGCAATTAGATCAGTGCCTAGGTCAAACTCGTGATTGCCCAATGTCACGGCCGCAGCGTCGACCAGATCCATCAACAGAGTCTCAACACGCCCAGAGGCCGCCGTGATTCCGCTCATGGAACCCGCTTCTAGCCCATAAATCTCTTCAACCGCGGCTTGGAAGGCTGTTTGTAAGCTTGAATCAGCGGCGGCGTTCAGATACGGCCCAGGCAAAACTAAATCGCCCGAACTGATGAACAGCGAGTTGGCGTACTGATCTTCTAAATGATCCACGATAGAAATGAAATTGGGTGCGTTAAGCAGATCTCCCCCTCCCCCTTCCATATCGGCTGCGTGTAGGAGTTGAAGTTGGAAGTTACTCATGGCGATTCCCTTTTTTAAAAGGTAGAAAAATAGGCAATCGAGAGATTACGCAATCAACCATTGCAAATACGTGACGCTTTAAAGAAAAAGTATACTAGCGTCGCCAAAAAATCACTTCGTAATCCAAGCATCATTAAAATAAAACATTTAAGTCATTTAATTGCTATGACTTAGTAATAAATTCAACCTTTCTATTCATTCTGAGAGGGCTGGTTAAATGACCAATTTTGAGCTTGTTTCTACGTTATATCACGATATTTTGTTGCGTGAGCCGGATGAGGCTGGCGCTAATTATTGGACTGCCGCCCTGGATAGCGGAACTGTCGATGTTGCAACCACTCTTGACTCAATGGTGACCAGCGATGAATTTCAGCTGCAAATCCAGCCTATTATTACGCTCTATAGTGTTCACCTATTACGTACGGCCGACCCTGCAGGCCTCGCGTACTGGGTCAATGAGTACCGCAACGGCTTAGTATTGGAAGAGATTTCCAATAGTTTTCAAGCGTCTAATGAGTTCGAAGCCACCGTTTCCAACTTGAACGATACCACTTGGCTAAATCAACTCTACAACAGTGTTTTGAACCGCGAGCCTGACCCAGAAGGCTTAGTGTACTGGTCAGCGCTGCTGGCGGACGGGCTGTCTCGTGAGGAGCTTGCCACAGCATTTATGAACAGCAGCGAAAGCATTGAACAGCAACCAGCACGTGTATTAGCTCCTTTACTCGGCGATGGCTCCAGCGTGGATGATGTTGCATCGCTACTGAGTCGTTATATTGAGCAGCTTGAGAGTGAGCCAGAAGAACCTGAAGAGCCAGAAGAACCTGAAGAACCAACAGAACCTGAAGAACCAACAGAACCTGAAGAGCCAGCAGAACCTGAAGAGCCAACAGAACCTGAAGAGCCCAACAACCCAACTGACCCCAGTCAGCCTGAGCCAAGCAATCCAAACTTCAATCTGGGAGAGCGTTACCACACGGGCACTTCTGACGCTTCAGCAGCGATTGCCGTGGGTGAGGGTTTCATGCTGGTGGCGGATGACGAAGACCAAGTGTTACGCCTCTATGAACGCGACACTGACGGCGCCCCTCTGGCGGAAATTAACCTAAATACTGCTCTGGGTTTGAATGACACCCAAGAGGTGGACTTGGAAGCGGTGGCGACTTATCAAGGTACCCACTACTGGTTAGGCTCCCACGAGAGCAGCCAGCGCTCGATGATTTTCGCCACTGAAGTAACAGGTGATAACGCTGAGAGTTTGAGCATCGAGGTGACGGGCCAGTTTACCGATTTAGCCAGCCAGCTTAACGACTGGGATGCCCAAAATGGCCATGGGCTTGGTGAAAATGCGCTGAGCCTCTCGTTAGGGGTCAATATTGAAGGCGCTGTGTTTATCGGTGATTCCCTTTATCTTGGCCTACGCTCGCCGTTGGATGATGGCTTCGCACAATTAGTACCGGTAGAAAACGTGATTGACATCGTCTCTGGTGAGGCTAACGAAGCTTCCTTTGGCGACCCCCTGCGTTTAGACCTGGATGGTCGCGCTGTGCGCTCTATTGAACCTGCTGGCGATGAAGGTTATCTGATCCTGGCGGGCCCGGTTAACGATGACGACGACGTAGGTTTTGGTCTTTACCTATGGGATGGCGATTATGCCGTTCGTGAAATAGACGGCCCGGATCTCAATACCCTACCGGACGCACTGACGGCGAAGCCGGAATCACTTTTTGATGTTTCCATCACCGAGTCGGGCGTTACTGCGAGCGTGCTGTTTGATAGCGGCACGGTGGATTGGTTAGAGGATGGTCAAGAGTCTAAGGATCTACCCGCCGAACAGCAGCGCTTTGTGAGCACAGACATTGAATTCAACCTGCCTGATTTTGCACCTCAAGCCGGTGACATTGCGATTACTGCGGTCAGTGGCAGCGAAAAATCCTTCCAATTCGTAGCATTGAAGGGTATCAGCGAAGGTGCGGAAATTACCTTTACTGACTCAGGCTGGGCAGGCGATGGCTTCCGTGCCAGCGAAGGCGCCGTTAAGTGGACGGCGCCTGAAGGCGGCGTACCTGCAGGCACGGTTGTTACTTACACTACGGATTCTCCGCAATTCACTACTGCTAACGGCAGCGAGGTGGGTAATAACGGGTTTAATCTTTCGGTCAGCGGTGACCAAGTACTTGCTTTCGTCGGCGAGGCTAGCGACCCAACATTTATCTACGCGGCTCAAACCAACAGCGATGCGTGGCAGGAAACTGCTGACTCCTCTAATAATTCTGCCCTGCCGCCTGGCCTTGAAGAGGGTGTCACGGCGGTTGCCGTTGGCAGCGCACGCAACGCCGCCTTTACCGGTAATGGCTTCGGCACGGCGGAGGAGCTATTAAGCGCCGTTGGCAACCCTGAAAATTGGTCATTTGAGTACGCTGAACTACCCACCAATGCCACCACTGACTTTCATGTGGGCACGATGGAAGCTCCTTATGTGCCGGGCGAGCGCGACATTGGTTTAGCCATCACTGAGATATGGTCGGGCCAAAGCGGTTCTGACGTCACCGCTGATTGGTTTGAAGTTACCAACCGTTCGTCAGAAGCGCTTGATTTCAGCAATATGCCGCTTTACTACGATGATGACAGTGCCGATCCCGTAGATGCTATAGAAATTAAGGGGCTAAGCTCGCTGGCTCCTGGTGAATCAGCGATTGTTATGGTCGATGGCGATGCCGAATCAGTTGCGGAATTCCGTTCAGCGTGGAGCAATCTGGATAATATCGATGCCTTGAAAATTGGTTATGCCGAGAATGCTTCTGGCCTGGGCGGTGGCGGCGATGCCGTAACGCTGTGGCAAGGCGACCCACGTGTTGATGGCAACCAGGTGGCAATGGAAGCCTACCCAGATACCGACGGGTTTGACGCCGCTTCCTGGGATGTGGATTTAGGCAAATTCACCACCACTGATACTGAGGGGGCGATTAGCTCTGATGCACTGGGCGGTGATGGTAGTGATGTACCCGCCGTAGCGTCACCTGGTCTTGCTAATCAGCCCCAGGTAGATATTACACTGATTTCTGCAGTACAGGGCGACTCAAGCAGCAGCACTTTAGAGGGTGAAAACGTTACGCTTGAAGCCATCGTCACTATGGTAGCGCCTGGCTTGGATGGCTTCTTCCTGCAAGAGGAAGATAGCGATAACGACAATAATGCCGAGACCTCAGAGGGTATCTTTGTTTACACGGGCAGCAGCAGTGGTGAGTGGCTGGAGCAGCTCACTGCCGGTGATCAAATTCGCATTAGCGGCGAGGTCTCAGAGTATTTCGAGAAAACGCAGTTAACTGCCGAACACAACAGCCTTGAGGTGCTGGCTAACGATGTGCCTTTGCCTGAAAGCCAGCGAATCATCATGCCGTTTACCGACAAACAAGGCCTGGAAGCCTTTGAAGGTATGCGCGTAGCCATTGAAGCGCTGGACGGTGAGCCGTTGGTGGTCACTGAGCTTTACGAGCTGGGCCGTTACGGCGAAGTTACGCTTGCATCAGGAGGCCGCTTAGAGCAGTTCACGGAAGTCAACGAGCCTGATGTGGCAGGCTATAGCGCTTGGCTTGACGACGCCGAGGCACGCACCATTAAAATCGATGATGCGAATTCGACACAAAACGCTGATCCGATTATTTATGGTCGTAACGGTGAGGAGCTTTCTGGTTCTAACCCGCTGCGCGGTGGAGATGAGCTTCAGACTCTCGAAGGTGTGCTTGATTACAACTTCGAAGAGTGGAAAGTGCAAAACGTCGAAGGCCTGGACTTTACCGGCGCTGAGCGTCCGGCAACACCTGATACAGATGCTCTGGGTGATGCCGATATTACAGTGGCCTCTTTCAATGTATTGAACTACTTCACTACCCTGGATGAAAACGGCAACAAAACAGAGACCTTAAATGGCACTCTGCATGATCCACGCGGCGCCAATAATGCTGAAGAATTTGCCCGTCAGGAAGCCAAAATCGTCGAGGCAATTAATACCAGCGGTGCTGATGTGGTGGGGCTCATGGAAATCGAGAACAACGGTTATGGTGACGATAGCGCCATTGCAACGTTGGTTGATGCGCTGAATGCAGATGTGCAGGATAAAAACATTCAGGATGTCACTTGGGCTTACAGCGTCCCCGAAGATGGGAATGGCAACACCACTAGCCCTGGGGATGATGCCATTGCGGTTGGGGTCATCTACAATAGTCAGGCGGTGACACCTACTGGCGCTGCAGCCACTAAAACCGATGGAGCTTTCGCCACTGCAAACCGTGCACCGGTGATGCAAACCTTTGAAGATAGTAATGGTGAAACCTTTTCGGTGGTGGTTAACCACTTTAAATCCAAAGGCAGTGTCGTCAATGGTGAAGACGCTATCGGCGACGGACAGGCCAACAACAACCCCACACGGGTCGAGGCCGCGGAGGAATTGCTTGAATGGCTATCCACCAACCCCACCGGTAGCAATGACAGCGACGTGCTGATTCTTGGTGACTTGAACTCTTATGCCATGGAAGACCCCATCATGACCCTGACCGATGCGGGCTATACCCTTCAGGACGATGATTACAGCTATGTCTTTGATGGATTCTGGGGTTCGTTGGATCATGCGTTAGCCAGTGAAACGCTCGCAACACAGGTCACGGGCACCACGACTTGGCATATCAATGCGGATGAAGCATCGGCATTGGATTACAACACCGACTTCACTAATGATCGTCAGGATGACAACCTATACGCCGATGATGCGTTCCGTAGTTCAGACCACGATCCTATCTTAGTAGGCCTGAACTTAGGCCTAGCTGAAGCTTAATTAAACGTACTACCTTTTGAGATGGCCTCCGCTTGCGGGGGCCATTTTTTGTCTTACTAGCCATTACCCCTGATCGCTTCAGCGCTCAAAGCGCCCCGTAGCGCTTCCCGCCTAGGGTGTTAAACTCACCGCAAGCACTTTTTTCAGGAGAAATACATTGAGTTCAGTACGTTCCACTACTGCTATTATTCATGACAGCGGCATTGCTTTTGGTACCAGCGGCGCACGAGGGCTGGTTGAACAGTTTACCGATGAAGTAAGTGCAGCTTTCACCGTGGCATTTATTACCGCCATGCGAGACTCTTTTCCAGTAGAACGTATTGCGCTAGGTATGGATCGCCGCCCCAGCAGCCCGGCGATGGCAGCCGCCTGTACCAGTGCGGCCCATACGCTAGGAGTGAAGGTCAATGACTATGGCGTACTGCCTACGCCTGCCCTGGCGTTAAAGGCAATGGCGGATGGCATACCTTGCATCATGATTACCGGCAGCCATATACCGTTTAACCGTAACGGCATCAAGTTTTACCGCCCTGATGGCGAGATTACCAAAGCTGATGAAACCGCTATTCTTAATGCTGAGGCGGCTATGCCTACCCTACCCGCGCCAGTGCGCGGGGAGGTTTCTGAAGCCGCTAATCAGGCCTACTCAGAGCGCTTCACCACCTGGTTTCCAGGTGAGCCATTGAAAGGTTGGCGGGTAGGCTTGTACCAACACTCAGCCGCAGGGCGCGATTTGAATGCGCATATTCTGAGCGAGTTAGGTGCGGATGTAGTGGTACTAGGCCGCAGCGAAGCCTTTGTGCCCGTAGATACCGAGGCCGTTAGCGACGAGGATCAGGCTCAAGGGAGTGCCTGGGCAAACCAACACCAACTACAAGCCCTGTTTTCTACCGATGGCGATGGAGATCGCCCGTTGCTTGGAGATGAAACGGGCACGTGGCAGCGTGGTGATATTGTCGGGTTACTCTGCGCCCGTGCATTGGGAATCGAAGCGCTGGCTGTGCCGGTAAGCTGCAATACAGCGATAGAAGCCTGCGGTGCCTTCCAGCTAGTTGAGCGCACGCGCATTGGTTCACCGTATGTATTGGACAGTATGGCTAAGCTCAGTAAGCGGTTTACGCGAGTGGCTGGGTTTGAGGCCAACGGCGGCTTTCTATTGGGCAGCAGACTGGAGAGTGATGGTCGTCAATTAGCCGCCCTACCCACCCGTGATGCGCTGCTCCCCGCCCTTACTTTGATGGTGATGGCCGCCCAACGCGGGATTAACCTCTCGCAGCTAATCGCTGACTTACCTGCCCGCTATACGGCAAGCGACCGACTCAAGGATTTCGCCACGGAGAAAAGCCATGCGTTACTGGCCGAATGGCAAACCTCACCTGAGCTGATGCAGCAAACATTAGGTTTACAAGCTGGCATTTCAGCAGTCAATAGCACTGATGGCTTGAGAGCCACGCTTGAAAATGGCGATATCGTGCACCTTCGCCCCTCTGGCAATGCACCGGAGCTGCGCTGCTATAGCGAATCTGCTTCACAAGCAGATGCATCGGCACTGGTAAAACAGAGCTTGGCCGCTCTCGAAAAGCTGAACTAGGGGCCTTACTCTTAGCAAAGAACAGAGCACTAACAAAGAACGGGCGACCCTAATGGGCCGCCCGTTCTTTGTGGCTATCCTTTGCCAAGGAGAATGGTTACAGCTGCTTATTTATAAACCGGAAGCCGCGCACAAACCTCGGCCACTTTATCCAGCACCTGGGCTTCGATGGCGCTGGTGTCATCGCCCTTGGCCAGTACGTCCAGAATATCGCAGATCCAGCCTGCCAACGTACTACACTCTTGTTCACTGAAACCGCGCGTGGTCACCGCTGGGGTGCCAATACGCAGGCCAGAGGTGACAAACGGGCTTTGCGGGTCGTTAGGAACAGCGTTCTTGTTCACGGTGATATGAGCACGACCCAAAGCAGCATCGGCATCTTTGCCCGTTACGCCCTGCTTAATCAGCGAAAGCAGGAAGAGGTGGTCTTCGGTACCACCAGAGACGATGTCGTAACCGCGATCGATAAACACCTTGGCCATTGCCTGAGCGTTCTTAACTACCTGCTGCTGGTAGGTTTTGAACTCGGGCTCCATAGCCTCTTTGAAGCAGATCGCTTTGGCGGCGATTACGTGCATCAAGGGGCCACCCTGGCCGCCGGGGAAAACCGCTGACTGTAGCTTCTTCTCGATATCAGCGTCGTTTTCCGCTGAGAGAATCACGCCACTGCGGGGGCCGCGTAGGGTTTTGTGGGTGGTGGAGGTGACCACATGGGCATGGGGCAAGGGGCTGGGGTATACGCCTGCCGCGACCAGACCAGAGACGTGGGCCATATCAACGAGTAAGTAAGCGCCTACTTCATCGGCGATTTCACGGAACTTGGCCCAATCAACAATTTGTGAATAGGCTGAGAAGCCGGCGATGATCATTTTGGGCTTGTGCTCGCGAGCAAGCTGGGCCACTTGATCGTAATCAATTAACCCCTGCTCATCCAGACCGTACTGAATGGCGTTGTAGTGTTTGCCAGAAAAATTAGGCTTGGCACCGTGGGTCAGGTGGCCGCCCGCATCCAGGCTCATACCTAAAATGGTATCGCCTGGCTTAACCAGCGCTTGGAACACCGCGCTGTTGGCTTGCGAGCCTGAGTGGGGCTGAACGTTCACGTAGGTGGCGCCGAACAGCTCTTTGGCGTAATCAATGGCCAGGTTTTCAGCGATATCGACGAACTCACAGCCGCCGTAGTAGCGCTTACCGGGGTAGCCCTCAGCGTATTTATTGGTCAGCTGGCTGCCCTGAGCTTCGAGTACGCGGGGGCTGGCGTAGTTTTCGGAAGCGATCAGTTCGATGTGGGCCTCTTGGCGCTCCACTTCTTTCTGCATGGCATCAAACAGCACATCATCAAATCCGGCAATTGTCATATCGCGGCTGAACATCGGCGGGAACCTCGTAACGAGAAAGGGTCATCATGGAAGAAGCGAGGGCGCTATCATAACGCAGCCTGACGCGACTTTCATCGCATCCTCGTCAGGTCTTGCATGAGCGTGATTCATGTAATGACAGAGAAAGTGTCATCGCGAACGCAATGAAGCGATCTCAGGGGGCGTCAATTTGCGTTTTCCTTCGCCATGCAAAATACTGTATATTTATACAATATTTTAAGCACCAGGATGCCGACGATGCCGGGCCAGTCTTCTCACTTTACCCCTGCCTTGCCGTTAACCTCTCAGCCGCAGCCTTGTGGCCGCGCTGGTTTTAGTGGCTTTCCTTCGCCAGCCCAGGATTACGAGCCATGCACGCTGGATCTCAACACACGGCTGGTTAAAAACCCTACTGAGACGTTTTATGTCACCGCCACCGGCGACAGCATGGAGGGTTGGGGAATTTTTGAGGGTGACTTGCTGGTGGTTGATCGCAGTATTGAACCGCAACTGGGACATATTCTGGTCGCTATGCTAGAGGGCGAGGCCCTAATTAAACGCTATGCGCTCTATCGGGGAACGCCGCACCTGTGCTCAACACATCCTAACTATCCGCCACTGCCACTTGAAGGCAGCGACTGCCAGCTATGGGGGGTAGTGCGCGCCGTCGTGCACGAGTACTTGCGATGATCGGTCTAGTCGATGCCAACAACTTCTACGTCAGCTGCGAGCGGGTTTTTCAGCCCAAGCTGGAAGGTAGGCCCGTGGGGGTAATGTCGAACAACGACGGCTGTGTCATCGCCCGCTCCGCCGAGTTAAAAGCGCTGGGTATCCCTATGGGTGCGCCAGCCTTCAAGCTTGAAGAAATGCGTCAGCGCGGCGAGATCCACCTGCTGTCGTCTAACTATGAACTCTACGGAGATATGTCGGCACGGCTGACCCAACTACTACGCGATGCCTGCCCTGCAATTGCGCCCTACTCAATAGATGAAATGTTCGTCTACCTGGAAGGATTAACCACAGAGCAGTGTGAGAGGCTGGGGCGAGAATTGCACCATCGTATTCGCCGCCATTTAGGGTTACCGGTGTGTGTTGGGCTGGCACCCACCCACACGCTCGCCAAATTAGCCAATCACCTTGCCAAGCAAGACCCACATTACCAAGGCGTTTGCCTGCTTAATGGACAAGATCACACGACGCAGGCGCTGCTCAAACGTACGCCGGTGGGCAGCGTGTGGGGCGTCGGCCATCGGCTTGCCGGGCGCTTAGCGATTGGCGGCGTGACCACCGCTTGGGACTTGCGTCAAAGCGACGACAAGCAGTTGCGCAAGCGCTTCTCTGTGGTGCTGGCGCGCACCGCGCTCGAGCTGCGTGGCACGCCTTGTATGGAGATGAACGCCCTGGATCAACCGCGCCAACGCATTATGACCTCGCGCTCTTTCGGCCAGCCCACCGGCGTTTTTGCAGAAGTACATAATGCACTACGGCGCCACGCCCAGCGCAGCGCTGAAAAACTTCGCGAGCAACGTAGCTTAGCTCGTGCGGTGATGGTATTTCTCAACACTAACCGTCATCGCCGCGATCAACTGCAATACTTCCCGCAGGCGCTGATCGCCCTGCCCTCACCCAGCGACGATACCCGGGTGATCCTTGATGCCGTACGCCAAGGCCTTGAGCAGATTCATCGCCCCCGCTACCAGTTCATGAAAGCTGGCGTGATGCTGCTGGATTTAGTGGATGCAGAGCAGCACCAGCTTTCGCTGCTGCATCCGCCAGTCCGTGATCGCCATCCGTTTTTAATGGCAACCGTGGATCAGATCAACCAGCGCATGGGGCAAGGCACTATCAGCTTTGGTATGACGGATGCCCCTGCTGCTTGGCAACTGCGCTGCGCCCACCGCTCAGACCGCTATACCACGCGCTGGGACGAGTTGATGAAAGTGGGCACTCACCCCGGCGCAGTCGCCGCCGCCGAGGCAAAGCAGAAAGAGAAGCAGAAAAAACAGCAGGCGTTAACCAGCACTAAGCGCAGTACGCAGCCGCGGGCTTAAGGTTTCTCCAAGCGCGACCATGGCAAACAGAATCCCCAGCAACCAGGGCCAGTGAGCCGCAAACGAGACCTGATAAACGCCCAGCGCGTCGACAAAAATCACCACAATGCCCAGCGGGCTAACGTAGCGCACCATGGTCAGCCACAGCGCATAAGGCAAGGGAGCAAGCCCCAGCTCGTCGCGGAAGGTCTCGCTTTTCAGCACAAACCCCGCTACCACTACCGTGCCCAGACCACCCAACGGCATCATCCAGCGCGAGGTTAAATAATCCAGCCAGTCAAAGAAGTTCTTACCGGCCAGTGTCCAATCCGCGCCCAGGTTAAACGACAGCATCGCCAGTGTGCTAATCAACCACAGCACAATACCGGTGCCCCAGGCGGCTGCCGAACGCGAGATACCTTTGTTGTCGCACAGCCAGGAAACCGTGGCTTCGACCATAGAGATCGAAGAGGTCAGCGCTGCCATAGAGAGCATCAGGAAGAAGAGAATGCCAAACAGGGTGCCCAGCGGCATCGCCTGGAAGGCCAACGGCAGGCTCATAAAAATTAGCCCAGGGCCTTCGCCGGGGTTCATGCCATTGGCGAAAATAACCGGGAAGATCGCAAGCCCCGCCATCAAGGCAACAACGGTATCCGCCACCGCCACACTCACCGTGGTGCGGCCAATAGAAGCGTCTTTAGGCAAGTAGCTGCCATAGGTCAGAATCGCCCCAGAGGCCAGCGAGAGGGTGAAAAACGCATGACCCAGCGCTGCCAGAAGGCCTTCGCTAGAGAGGCTGCCCGCATTGAAGGAGAACAGAAAGTTAACCGCAGCGCCAAAGCCACCGGAAAACATACCAAAGCCAATCAACACCACCAGCATGATCACCAGCCCCGGCATCATCCAGCTAACGCTCTTCTCGATTCCCTGCTGCACGCCTTTACCCACGATCAACATGGTGGCCAGCGTAACCAGGGTGCTCCAGAAACCGAGGTTCAGCGGATTGGCGTTATTGGCCCCGAACACAGCGGCCATCTCATCAACGCTGCTGCCCGCGAGCCCCCCGGTCAGCATCTTCCACAGATACGAGAACGACCAGCCCGCCACCACCACGTAAAACGACAGGATCATAAAGCCGCAGAGCATGGCCATCCAACCAATCAACGACCAGGCCGATGAACGGCCAGACTCATTGACCACGCGCCGTATGGCATCCACCGGGCTACCACGCCCCCGCCGACCAAACGCGATTTCAACCATCATCACCGGCACACCCACGGCAAAGATGCACGTTAGATAGACCAGCACGAAGGCGCCGCCGCCAAACTCCCCAGTCATGTAGGGGAATTTCCAGATATTGCCTAGCCCCACCGCCGAACCGGTGGCCGCCAACATAAACCCCCAGCGGCCTAGCCATTGGGTGCGAGGTTGCCTAGAAGAGGTCATTTGCCCATATCCCGTAGAAAAAGGCGCTCATCCTAAAGGATTTCGAGGGTAATGCCCACTAGGCCCCAGTTCCTAGGCGTACACCATGGCTTTTGCGGCGGCATCCAGGCGTTGAGCGGTTTGATCGACCCGGCGCAAACAGGCCAGCAGCACCGCGCCAAGCGTTACAAAACCGCCCGCCAACCACAGCCCAACACCATAGTGGCCAGAGGTTTCAGCCAACATACCGGTTAATGCCGGGGCGCATATCTGGGCGGCGCCGTATGCCAGAGTCATCTGCCCCATTAGCCGCGCGGGGCTGGAAGGATAGAGCCTACCTGCCATGGTCAGCACAAGGCTGACGCAACCAAGGAAGGTACCGCCATAGAGCACCGCACTGAGCAGTACCACTGCTGAGTTCGCGGTAATCGCAGGCAGTACGATCCCCACTACCTGAATCCCCATGGCGAGAATCAGCGCCCCTAAATAGCCCACTCGACGGGCGACCAGATCCCACAGCATCACCGCTGGGGCGGCGGCTAAACCGGCCAGAGCGAACGTCCAGTTGCCCATCCCCGCCAGCAGCGGCTCACGCTCAACGATGGCAACTAAGAAGGTAGCGCTGATCACATAGCCATAACCGGCGCAAAAGTAGGCGGCGAGCATCCAGCGCATAAAAGTACGTGTTGGCGGCGTAGCGGTTCGGCTACTCGCCACGTGAGCCCCCTCTAGCGGCCTTTCCGGCCGCGGCAGCCAGCGCCAGGCAGGCACCAGCAGCACGGCACCCAGCAGGCTAAAGCCCCACCATTGGGTCTGCCAGCTAAAGGAAAACTGGAGCATCATCTCCCCTGCCACCGCCGCGACAATCATGCCTAGCCCCAAACCGGCAAAATGAATTCCCAGCTCGCCGCGCTGGCGATGTTGGATTAACCAGTGAAGAATCAGCCCTGACGCTAATAGCATTGCAGCGCTGCTTGAAAGACCCGCCAGAAAACGCAACCCCGCCCAAACCCAGAAGTGATCGGTAAGCGCCATACCCGCAGTCGTGATTACCGCCAGGATTAACCCGCAGCGAAATAGCGTGTCTTTGATATAAATACTGTGAATAGAGGCGGCCAGCACGGCCCCCAGCATATAGCCCGCGTAGTTAACCGCAGCCAGCCAGCCGCCATCGGCATCACCCATCCAGGTCTGCTGCTGCATCACCGGTAGCAATGGGGTATAGGCAAAGCGCGCGATGCCAACACATAATATTTGGCTAAAAACGCCCGCCAACAGCACTTTGAAGCGCTGGGCACCTAGCGTTGCGACGGTCATGGGGCTACTCCTGAACGGCTCTTTAACGACGACTGAGCGGACGTTATGTTAATTAGCGTGCGTATTTTATCGTCATAGTAAGGCCTTTCAGGCAGCGGGTCATGACCACCTAAGTCGAGGAGCGAGGTTAAAAAGGCCTAGCTCGCATCAACCTCCATGCTTAACAGCAAAAACGATAGCGTCTTGCCATGCCCATCCAAGTTGAGCGCGCCATTAACGCCGCCCTGCAGCACGTCATCGATCACGAAGTTCATGCCCGCCAAATTAGGCAAAGGGTAACGCCGCACTCGGCTGGCACCACGATGAGCAAACAGCGCCAGCACACGCTCCTCGGTTACCTGCTCCAGCAGGGTGGTGTAATGGTCTGGGTCATAGGCAAACAGTGCCACGTTTAGCCGTTCCCCCTTATCACCTGCGCGGGCATGGGCGAGTTGATGAAGAGCGACTGAGGTATCCGGGCGCACCGTTGTTTGCGTGTGGTCAGCTTGCAGCATAACGTTCACTCCTACGTTCGCCGAGCGGCGACGATTCAAACAGGCTGGCATGAGCATTAACGTCGCTACGTTTGACCAAATAAGAGGCGGTAAATACTCGCCTTTGAAATTGGCGCCGCACGCCACCGCCACCCGCGGGCCCGGCACAATAAAGCGCCAATAGCTCCTGGGTGGCGCGGGCTACCCAGCGCCGCTCGCTGTGCTCGGCCGCCAGTCGCAGCCGATAATCGCCGCTGGCAGACGCTGAAGCGCTACGCTGCAGCTCACCGCTATCGCTATCGAATACGCTGGCCAAGCCAATGATATCCAAGCGGGTACGCAGCTCAGCAGGGGCTCGAAACACCAATCGTTCACGCAGTACCTGCGCTGCAAGCTGGGCTCGTGCCAAGGCGTTCGGGCCGGCATAGGAGATTTCCGCCTCGCCCTGCCAACCGCCTTCATAGCACACGGTGGTTTTTAGCCGCTCAGGCGCAGGCTTGCCGCGAATTCCTGTCACCTCCACGCGATTGGGTGACAACTGACGCACCTCGGCGTGGGAAAGATCCACCGTGACATCCGGGGTTAGGTAATTCGCCGGGTCATGCACTTCGTAAAGCAGCTGTTCTTTCACCGTTTGCTCGGTAACACAGCCACCGGTATTGGCAGGCTTGGTAATAATAAGGCTGCCATCCTGCTCCACTTCAATAATCGGGTAGCCCACCGTGGCGAGCCCCGGCACGTCTTTAAAACCCGGATCGGCAAAGTAGCCGCCGCTCACCTGGGCGCCACACTCTGCTAAATGCCCCGCCATCATCCCGCAAGCCAGGCGATCCCAGTCGTCCCAACGCCAATCGAAGTGGTGCATCAGCGGCGCTAAAAACAGCGCCGGGTCGGCAACACGACCTGTAACCACTACATTCGCCTGCATGGCTAACGCCTCTGCCAGCGCCTTGGCACCCAGGTAGACATTGGCTGAGATCAGGGAGTCATCGCTTGGCAACTCCAGCCGCTCGGCCTCCCAGCGCTGTAAGTCCAAGCTATGTAGCTGCTGGCGGATATCGTCACCATGCACCTGGGCAATGCGCACATCCCCGCGCCCAAGCTGTGTCGCCAAGTCAGCAATTATCTGACAAGCACCACTGGGGTTCGCCGCACCAAAGTTGCCTAAAATCTTAATATCGTGATCCAGGCAGTCGCGCAGCACCGGCGCCAGCAGCTCGTCTAACAGCGGTTCAAACCCGCTTTCGGGATCATCACGCATCGCGCGATGGGCTGCCGCTAATGTCCGTTCACCCAGGGTTTCAAAAACCAGGGCAGAGGGTTGCTGACGTTTGATCAACTCTGCCACCACCGCCACGGCCGCATCGGTACGGTCACCTGAAAAGCCTGCGCCACTGCCTAATAAAAAGCTCATAGCTGTGTCTCCTTGGCCTGAAGAGAGTGGTGGTCGCCCGCGACAGGCTCCTGCTCGACTCTCAGCAGCGAGCGGCGGCGTATGAATAGCCCAATGATCAAGGCTAGCGCCGCCAGCGTGGTGAGCCAGCCGGGGGTCAGCGCAAGTCCAATCACCGCGATCAGCCCCAAGACATCGACCACGCGCTTACCCGTCATGGCTACCCGGGACATCAGTGCGGCAAACGCCATCACAAACACGACCCCTTGGCAGCTGGCCAGGACGATCTCCAGGGCAGAACCAAACCCCGCCAAGGCCGGGTAGATAAGCAGTAGGAAGGGAATGACATAGATAGCCGCCGCCAAGCGCACTGATTCAACCGCCGCAGGCAGCCAGTTGGTGTCGGCAATGCCTGAGGCCACGAACACCGCAATGCAGACAGGCGGTGTAATCACTGACAGGGTGGCGAAGTAGAAAACGAACAGGTGGGCAATCAGCGGCTCAACACCGATGGTGGTGAGCGCTGGCGCCAGTACTGATGCCACCAGCACATACGCTGCCGTGGTCGGAATCCCCATGCCCAAAATCAGACACACGCCGCCGACGATAAAGGCGACCAGGAACAGCGATTCGCCGCCCACCGTGACGATCAAGCTGGCTAAGGTCACACCGATGCCGGTCATACCGATCATCGCCACCAGAATCTGCGCCCCGGCCAGCAGCACGCCGATAATCACCATGCCTTTACCTGCATCGACTAAGCCTGCCACCAGCTTGCCGAGGATCTCGCGCAGCGGCATCTTAGCCATGAGCGCAAAAGGCACGAACGTTAGCACGGTCATTAAGATGCCGTAGAACGCCGACATTTGAATCGAGCGGCCGCTAAGCACGCCGTAAAACAGCCCGCCTAATGCAGCCAGAATGGGAATAATACGTTCAGGGCGTATCACGTCTGACCAGCTTGGCAGCTCATCGTCAGGCACTACCTGCAGTTGGCGGCGCTTGGCGACCAAGTGAATAGTGACAAACACCCCCAGGTAGAAAAGGATCGCGGGCAGCAAGGCCGCTAAGGCGATACGCAGGTAACTCTCACCGAGAATTTCCGCCATGATAAATGCCGCAGCACCAAGGATCGGCGGTGCGATTTGGCCGCCGGTCGAGGCCACCGCTTCTACCCCAGCCGCGAAGGGGCGTGGGTAGTTCAAGCGCTTCATCATGGGAATGGTGAAATTGCCCGTGGTGGCGACATTAGCCACCGCGCTACCGCTGACCATGCCAAACAGCCCGGAGGCCACCGTGGCCACTTTGGCAGCACCGCCCGGCGAGCGGCCGCTAATACGCAACGCCAGATCCATAAAGGTATTGCCGCCTCCGGTATGTAGCAGCAAACAGCCGAACAGTACGAAGGCAGCAATGGTCGTCGCAGCGACGCCCACCAGCATGCCCCACACGCCCAAGTCACCGAGGTAGATGGTTTCGGTCATGTAGTAAAGATCAAAGCCGCGGTGGCCAAGCGGCCCTGGAATGGCGGCCCCAAACCACGCGTAGGCTAATCCCACTAACACCAGCAGTGGAAAGATCACGCCGATGGCACGGCGTGACAACTCTAGAATAGCCACTAGCAGTACGCCGGTCAGCAGCATATCCCGAGGTGTTGCCCAGGGGAGTTCGACCAGAATTTGTTCGTAGTTAAGCGCCACATAGCTGCAGGCAACTACCACGCCCACTGCCAGCACCGCATCAATAGCGATGCCCAGCGGGCGCCAGCGCTTGCCTTGCCCTAACGGGTATACGGCAAGCCCTAGCAGGATGACCAGCGCGAGAAAGATGCTCCGCTGAATCAAACTCTCGAACGGCCCAGTGGCGGAGGTATAAAGGATTAGCCCACCCAGCAGGAGCGCCAAGCCTTTGGTGACTGTCTCGCGCATGATCATCTTCTCCGATTGGCCTTACTGAACAGGCTGCAAGGCATCGGGGATGTCGTACCCCTGCTCTTCGAAATAACGTGCAGCACCGGCGTGAAGTGGCACAGTGCCAACCTCCAACGTCATCTTCGCCATATCCGCGTCCTGCATGGCCGCAAAGGCGTTAACCTGCGGCTCCGGGTTTTCCATCACGGCTTTGACGATTTGATAGGCGGTTTCTTCATCCATATCCGGATGGGCGTGCACGGCCACACCAAAGGCCCAAGTGGTGTAGGCAGGAATTCCCTCTGCAGCCCCTTCAGGTACATCGACAATCGCCACATCGGGCATTTCGCTGCGCAGTGTGTCGGCCTGTTCTTGGTCGAGCGACAGCACGCTTATCGGTGTGAAAGTGGCGATGTCCATGGAGGAGCCATCCAGGCGTTCCCCGACACCTGACTTAACCGATCCCATCACGCGACCATCTTTCATGGCGTCAACCATGTCGGTGGTGGATCCACGTACATAATCCGGCTCGATGCCGAGTGCGCGCATTACCGCTTCGGTGGTTTTCTCAGTGGCTGACCCCGTAATGCCTGGATTGAAGCGCACACCGTTTAAGTCAGCGAAGGTTTCCACCTCGGCATCCTGGCGCATTACGGCATTCTGCGGTGCCACGGTGTAGACCCAGAGCAGGCGATTATCGACGGGGCGGCCTTCAAAATCCTCCTCGCCCGCGTAAGCGTGATAACCCGTATTGGTGGTCACCAGGCCCATATCGATTTGGTTGCGGCCTAAACGGCGCAGGTTATCCACCGTGGCGCCGGTTTCGGCAACCGAAGAACTGATTCCTTCGACTTGGTTATTAATAATCTGGTTAACCGCGACAAAGTAGCTGTAGTGGCTGGAGGAGCTTGAGGTAGAGCCGATCAACAGGCGCTCGTCAGCGTGAAGGGTAGCAGCGGCCAGCACCGTGGCGCTGGCCACCATGGCAGTAAGTAGCGTTTTCATCGTGTCTCCGAAGCTCGCTAGGCGAGCTATTGTTATTGTAGAGCGGTTTTTTATGTAAAACGGTGATCGCGACGAATCGAGTCACGTAAGCCAAGCATGGTGCTCCGGTTTAATTTTGTATATTGAATAGTTTTTAATTTATGTTTTACTTTCTAAATGAATCCAAGCATCCAGCAGTTGCGTGTTTTTGTAGCCGTCGCCCATTCCCGCAGCCTTGCAGAGGCCAGCGAGCGGATACACCTTTCCCAACCGGCGATCTCCATCGCGTTACGCAAACTTGAGGAAAGTGTGGGCGGCGCGCTGTTTGCCCGCACTACTCGCCAGCTTGCCCTCACACCGGAAGGCGAAGCCTTTCTGCCGGTTGCCGTGCGGCTATTGAATGATTGGAATGAAGCTTTTGAGGATCTTAACGACCAGTTTTCAAAACAGCGTGGCAAGGTGACGATCGCCGCCCTGCCCACCCTCGCAGCGGGTCTGTTTCCTCGAGTTATTAAGCGTTTCCATGAGGCCTATCCGCGCATCAACCTCAGCCTGCACGACGTGTTGGCCGAACAGATCAATCAGATGGTGCGCGAAGGCCGCGCTGACCTGGGGCTTTCAGTGCCGCCAAGCGATGCAGATGACCTGACGTTTGAGCCCGTCCTCGAAGATAGCTATGTGGCCGTTTGCCCCAGCGGGCACCCGCTGCTGGCACAATCGACAGTGGCCTGGAGACAGCTGGCTGAGTATCCGTTTATTGGCATTAATCGCCTTTCCAGCTCACGCCAGGATATTGACCGTATTATGCAGAGCGTGGGAGAGCGGCTGGATATTTTATGCGATGCGCGCCAGATCGCCACGGTAGGCCGCATGGTAGCTGCGGGATTAGGCATTAGCGTGCTGCCCTCGCTCAGTTTTCGTCAAATTGCCGCCGATGGGATTGAGTACCGCCCGCTGGTCGAGCCAACCATTCGCCGTGAGCTGGGCATTATATTGAGCCGCCGTCACCCTCCTTCCGCCGCCACCAGCGCCCTGCGCGAGCTAATTCATCACCATGTATAAGCGGCTTTCTCTACACACCGTGCGGGAATCTGGCAGACTAGAGGTGATTAACATCCACCTAAAAATGAGTGAGCGACAACGATGAGCGATACTGCAAAACCCTGGACACAGCCAATGCCCGACGCGCAGTTCAAACTGATGCGCGATATTCTTGCCGCCCCCAGCCCCGTCGGTCTGGAAGCCGCCATGACTTACGGCGTGCTCAAACCGCATTTTGAGAGCTTTGCACCTAAAAGCTGGCACCTTCACCAGTTCAAGGGCAACGCGGGCGTGGTTCTGGACACTCACCCTGGCCGTGACGACATGTTCAAGGTCATGCTGATCGGCCATGCGGATAAAATCCGCATGCAGGTGCGCTCGATTGGTGAGGACGGCAAGATCTGGATCAACACGGACTCCTTCCTGCCCACCGTGCTTATCGGCCATGAGGTGAAGCTGTTTAGCGAAGACCCGGACGCCCCCGGCAGCTACCGCTGCATTGAAGGCGGCACGGTAGAAGCACTGGGCGCGATTCACTTCTCCGATCCTGCCCAGCGCGATGGCAGCAAAGGGCTGAAAAAAGAGCAGATCTACCTGGATCTACAGATCCACGGTGAGAATAAAAAGCAACAGGTGCTGAACCTGGGTGTACGCCCTGGCGATTCGATTATTTTCGACCGCCCTATCCGCCCAGGCTTTAGTCCTAATACGTTCTACGGCGCTTACCTGGATAACGGCCTAGGCTGCTTTGTGACCGCCGAAGTGGCACGTTTGATCGCCGAAGCAGGGGGCACGAAAAATGTGCGCGTGCTGTTTGCGATTGCCAGCTACGAAGAGATTGGCCGTTTCGGTAGCCGCGTGATGGCGGGCGAAATGAAGCCGGATGCGTTGATTGGCGTCGATGTAAATCACGACTATGTAGCTGCTCCTGGCATCGGCGACAAGCGCATGCAGCCGTTAGAGATGGGCAAAGGCTTCACCATGGCGGTGGGCTCGATTGCCAGTGAACAGCTCAATCGGATTATCGCCACCGCCGCTAAAGAGCAGGACATTCCGCTACAGCGCGATATTGTCGGTGTGGATACGGGTACCGATGGCATGGCAGGCGTACTGGCATCTATTGACAGTGCCGCTACCTCGATTGGCTTCCCTATCCGCAACATGCACACCATCTCAGAAACAGGCCATACCCAGGATGTGCTGGCGGCTATTCACGCCCTCACCCATACCCTGCAAGCCTTGGATGCCATGCCTGACCTACAGCGTGAATTCCTGGATAACCACCCGCGCTTAGACCAAGCGAGCCCGCTCACCCATCAAGGCGGCGCCAAGCCTGACAGAGAGGAGGAAGACAGCAAAGACGAGAGTAGCAGCGAAGGCAAAACAGTTAGCCATGGCAACGACAGTAAGAAAAGTAAGAAAAAAGCGAAGAAATAAAACAAGCGTATAAAAAAAGAAGCCCCGGCCACTCCCTGGCTGGGGCTTTGTCAAACCTTCCTTGATTCGTCTTCACAAACATCCTGTTTGTGCATCCATGAGCGTAAGCTTCCCTAGCTTTATCTTCCCTGTTGCCACTTCCTTATGCTGTGTACTCACAGTGAACCTTAAAACACTCTATTTATCTAACCTATGTTATTAAATCGGAAAAAATTTATCTTTTTTTATTCAGATTAACTGCACCTATTTAAAGCACGCTTTTTTATATGGCACATATGCCTTGCAGCGCTATACTATTAAAAGTATCGGCAACGATGCTACTCTACACGGACGTTACCACGCCTGAACCATCATCTAACCTAATGGTAGGAGGTCAGCGTGCGAGACATTATTATTAGCAGCAAAGTCAACGGGCTGGATGTCATCTGTCGTCATTGTGGTAACTCAGAGTCACCCAAAGACCCGTTTTTGAACCGCTTCCGTTTAGAAGGCACCGGTAAAGACAGTACCACCGTACGCTGCCTGAACTGTCAAACAGCGGTTGAAATACCCTTGAGTGAATTAAGCTCGCTTTATTATCACTACGCTTGCTAAAGTAAGCACTTGCTAACTTTAGCGCTTGTTATAAAAAGGCTTATTTCATCACCACTGTCCTTTTATTATCACAAGCAATGCATTGTTAATAAAAACGTCATAAGAGCTTAATTAACTTGTTATTTATGTCGAGGGAAAAAAACCCGGCCACTCCTTGGCCGGGTTTTCATCTGTTCTTCCCTGATCTTGCACCACAAACATCCTGTTTGTGCATCCTTGTGCTACACAAGCAATCCTTGCTTGTTCTTCCCTATCGCGAGTTCCCTTCGCTGTGTGCACACAGTGCGCTTTATAACAGCGGGTTTATCTAACCTGTGATATGTAGCGGCAAATAAATTGTTTTTTAACGGATTTTTGGATTTTAAATAGCATTTTAACCAAGCAAGTTTTTGACGACGATTGTTATAGCAACATTTTCAGCGGCATCCATAGCCCCATCAGCACCATGGCGATATTTTCTGTCAGCGATACAAACCCTAGTGGCACATTGCTGCTTCCGCCAACGCAAGCGCATTTCAGCTCACGCTTATCCACATATACGGCTTTAAAAACCGACACCGCGCCCACCGTGCCGATAAACAGCGCCAGCGGTGCTGCCAGCCAAAGCATGGCACCGGCCAGCATTAGTATCCCTGCCAGGGTTTCTGCGTAGGGGTACACATAGCTGTAAGGGACATAGCGCTGAGCCAGTAAGTCGTAGTTAAGGAACATCGAGCTAAAACTCTCTACATCCTGCAGCTTCTGCAAACCCAGCAGCACCATGGCCGTGGCCACCACATACTCAGGCATTCGTGCCGCCACTAAGGTGCCATTGGCAACCCAACTAACCGCCAGACCTATGAGCAAAGCGATCACAAAAATCGCGATCACCGGCCGATAGGAAGTCTCTTTTGCACTCGGCACGCTCATGCCTAAATGCTCACGCACCTCTTCATAGCCGCCAATACGTTTATCACCGATATAGGTTTGCGGAGTGGTATCGACATTCTCCTGGGCCTTGAACGCTTCAATTTCATCTCGGGATGTAAGCGGATGGTCATCGACCTGATAGCCTTTGCGTTTTAACAAATCGACTGTTTTCATACCGAATGGGCAGAGATGTTCCGCTGTTTTCATCCGATAGACGCGTGCTGTCTCCATGTTAGTCGCCTCCTTGTTGCGCTGCTGAGAACTGCGCTGTTGAGCACATAGCTACTTAAAAATAAATAACCTATCTCCCTATAAGCATAGTCAGAATCTAATCGGCACCCAAAAATACAAACGGCGAGGAGAGCCTCGCCGTCGTCACCAAACCCGGTATTAATACCGGAGGGTTATTTCGCCAGCCACGCCATTAGCGTTTCAGCCGTGAGCGCTGAGGAAGGAGGGTTTTGCCCGGTGATCAGTTGGCCATCCTCACGTACGTAAGGAGTGAAATCATCCGCTTTACTATAAATCCCGCCGCACTTTTGCAAGGCATCTTCAACGAGATGCGGCACGATATTGGTCAAGCCAACGGCCTCTTCTTCGCCGTTGGTGAAGCCTGTTACCTGGCGGCCTTTTACCAGCGGTTCACCTGCGCTGTCTTTAGCATTTACCAACACTATCGGCGCGTGACAAACCGAGGTAACCGGCTTGCCTTGGGCGATAAAGGTTTCGATCAAGCGA
Source organism: Vreelandella titanicae (assembly GCF_014697095.1). Lineage (NCBI taxonomy): Bacteria > Pseudomonadati > Pseudomonadota > Gammaproteobacteria > Oceanospirillales > Halomonadaceae > Vreelandella > Vreelandella titanicae. Next base: position 4,616,661 of record NZ_CP059082.1, read on the forward strand.
ATCGAGTCCGCGTCGTCAACGAGATCCCATAGCGGGCCGTGGCCCCCAGGGTAGAATACCGCATCGAAATCATCAGCCTTCATGTCGCTCAAGCGATGGGTAGCGGCAAGCTCCGCGTTAGCTTTTTCATCTTGCTTAAAGCGGCGCGTTTCATCGGTTTGGCTATCGTCTGCGTCGCTTTTGGGGTCAAGCGGCGGCTGCCCACCCTTGGGCGATGCCAACGTTACTTCAGCACCCGCGTCTTTAAAGACATAATAAGGGGCTGCCAGCTCTTCGAGCCAAAAACCGGTTTTATTACCGGTATCGCCCAACTGATCGTGAGACGTTAGTACTACTAAAATACGCTTGCTCATATCTCTCTCCTGACGGTGGAAAATGAGGCAATTAAAATGCGTTACGGTTAGTTAGTGGGGGTCTGGATGGCGGAATGCAAGGAGAAACGACAAGTGAACATCGAAGCGCGGGATTTTTATCGCAGTGGTCCTGACCATCGCCAGGGGCAAGCCAGCAGTTTTGCCCTGATCCGGCGTCAGTTTGATTTTCGCTCCATTGAGATTGGACGCTGGGTAACCAACGCTGAGCGCGACCGTGCCGCGGAGCTGTTTCATGATGCACTGTGCGATCTTATGTTGATTTTACAGGGAACAGAGGCGTTGATTTCCCTACGCGGCTCAATCGCGCTGCAGTACGGCAGCGGTGGTCGACCGGGTGTTTCTGCCCACTATGACCCCAGCCAACGCAGTTTTGCGCTGGCTAAAAACGCTGGCCCCGGCAGCATTGCCCACGAGTGGTTTCATGCTTTTGATCACTACATCGTCAGCAAGTGTTTTCGCGGCACACCCGTCGGTATGTTCGCCTCTACCGCTTGGCTAGCTGATGCAACGCCCATTGCACACCCTCTGAATCAATTATTGATGGACTGCTTCAAAGCTATTCTGCTGCAGCCAGCAGGCGATCAGCCTAGCGAGCTGTTTCAGCACTCGGTGCAGGTGGATAAAAAACTTGGACAGCTCTATTACAGTAAACCCGAAGAGCTCTGCGCACGCGCCTTTGAAGGGTTTGTGCAAGATGCGGCCATCACCAATCACTTCCTGGTCAAAGGCACCAAGGCCTCTCCTGAAGCGGAAAGAGGTCTTTACCCACGGGGCGCACAGCGGGAACAGATCAATGCAGCGTTCAGCGACTACTTTGGCAGGCTGGGGAAAGCGTTGCGGAATGCAGAGTAAGCATGACGGCGCTCGACAGGCTCTGCTGCCGAACGCCGTGGGTGTATAAAACAGCTTCACCTAGGTAGAGCACTTCGTAATATCTGCGCGTTTCGTGGTGTGCAGCACCGCCATCAGATAGCACAATGCAAGCACTAGAAAGCCCAGCAGGTCACTGATCCATTCGGGGTAGATCATCAGCGCGGCAGGTATCAGCAGTGCACAACGCATGCGCACTCCCACCAAACCTATTCGATAAAGGTATCCTTCCATCGCCGCTGCCACCAACCAGATCGCGGTCATGGCTGTAAAAGCGGAGGCCATCACGCTCAACAGGGGGCCCTGCAAAATCAGCGATGGGTTGAGCACAAACAGGAACGGCAGTACGAACAGCACGGCTCCCAACCGCACGGCATGCAGGCTCGTTCGGGTACTGTTGGCGCCCGCAACACCGGCCGCAGTAATGGCGGCCAGCGCCACGGGTGGCGTGATATAGGAGAGCATTCCCCAGTAAAGAATGAACAGATGGCTGGCAAGAGGATTGAGACCAGCACCCACCAGCGCTGGCGCAAGCAGGATCGACAGGAATATGTAGCATGCGCTGACCGTCATTCCCATCCCGAGGATAAAGCTGGTAATCGCACCCGCCGCCAGCATCAGGGGAATGCTGTCACCTGCATACAACAGCAGTTCGCGAGAGAAAGCTCCTGCAACCCCCGTATAGGAAAGCCCACCGACCACCAAACCGATACCGGCCAAAACGGCGACCAGACTCCCCACCCCGTGTGCCAACTGATAGAAAAAATCCAGCAGTTGGCTGATACGCAGCCGCTGCTGACGGCGTACCAGTGCAATCGCCAGCAATATCAGGGTGGCATAGTAAGGCGCCTGGCTTTCCAGACGCATGACAAGCAGCATGTAGATCAGCACGCCCAAACTGAGTAGGTACGGCCATCCAGAGAGCAGCGTGTCACGCACCCTGGGAATATCCTTGGCGGGCATGCCCATGAGGCCTTTGCGGGCAGCATAGTTATCTACCTGAAGCAGCAGGGCCAGGTAGAAGAGCACCGCAGGCAGCAACGCCGCCAGCATTACCTCACCGTAACTGACGCCTAGGAAGGAAGCCATGATGAAGGCAACGGCCCCCATAACGGGCGGCATCAAGGTTCCGCCCGTGGAGGCGCACGCCTCTACGGCAGCGGCATATTCGCGTGAATAGCCACTGCGCTTCATGGCAGGAATGGTAATTGTCCCTGTGGTCAGGATATTGGATACCGCACTACCGGATAAGCTGCCCATGAAGGCACTGGAAACGACGGCCACCTTGGCGGGCCCGCCGCGGCTTCGGCCCATCAATGCAGTGGCGAAATTCATAAAGAACTCACCGCCACCGGTGATGGTTAGCGCAATCCCAAATACGACGAAGCCGATAATCAGGTTGGCGACGACCTGCATCGGCACGCCCACAATGCTTTCCGCCCCCATGACATGGGCTCGGATGGTTTCCCCCCATCCAAAACCGTTACTCCACAGGAAACCAGGCATGTGGCCTGCATAGAGCGGATAGAGCCCAAACAGCAGTGCCACGGCAAAAATCGCCCAGCCACCACAGCGACGAACGCCCTCCAGCACCAGTAGCAGCATCATCGTTGCCACCAGCGTGGCTTCGAGCGGGGCGAAATACTCCCACCCTTGCTGGGTCATGCGCAGGCCATTAAGGCCGAGGTAGATGGCGCCGCCAAGAGCAGCCCCCGCCAGCACCCAGTCATACCAGGGAAGGCGTTCAGTATCAGCCTTGCGAGCCGGAAAGATCAGTAGTGCCGCCGATAGGAACAGCCCTATCAGATAGTAGATGAAGGCATTACCGATCGGATAGAACCCCAACAGCTTGAGGGCAAAGGTTTGGTTGATCGTCATCAACAGACCAACGGCCCCCAATCCCATCACTATCCACCTTGCCGAACCTTCCAATCGCTCTTGACTTGAATTGCTCATGATGTCGCTCCCAGTTACACATCCACCCCGTGGTCAAAGCGCGCCAATCACTTCTTGCCGGCGAGCTTCCCAACGTTCGGCAAGCGCATCCCCTTCGAGGTCTGGCTCCGCGTTCAGCAGGCTATCCCAAGCTTGCTTCAGTGCTTCCAGGCGGGCGAGGCGGTTATCGTTCCATGTCTGCATCTTCTCGCTCCATAGCCCTTTCTCTTGCATGTAGCGGATAGCCCCAGGGTGGAAAGGTATATCGATAGGCGGCACGCCGGAGTCCTCGATTGCCCAGCGGTGAATGGCAGCGGTCGCGTCACGATAAAGGTCATAACTCTCATCCAGGCTCTTGATGAACTGGTAGACCTCTTCTTCGTCACGATCAGCCATGGCCACGATAATCGGGTAACGGTAGGCAAGCATGTTGGCGGGAGATTCTTCGCTTAGCCCGGCGCCAATGGTTTCACGGAATGACTGGAAGACGGGAGCCACCTGGTTCATGCGCGCCCAGCCCTCTTCATCATCGGCAGGAATATCCACCCAGCGAATACCACGCGACGACTCTTCCAGCTCATAAAGCTGGCTGGCGGTGGTGGTCGTGCAGGTGGCATCGGCCCGATCCTCGACCAGCGAGCTCATGGCGGCGCCGTGAGTCGGGAACATCACCGCCTCCACATCGTCGTGACTCAGCCCTGCGAAGGCCAGGATCGCATCACATTTCACATTGACCGAAGGGTTGCCTGCCACGTAGGCAACCCGTTGCCCCCGCAAGTCTTCGAGCGTGTGGATATTGGCGTCGGCAGCCGATGGCACACCAAAGGTAGACGGTCTTCCGGCAACGGCTCTGAGGTCTTGGGGCCCCCAGCGGCGCTCGCTGAAGTCGTAAATTCCTTCCGTTGCAAAGAAGGACTCCGTGGCCAGGTAGGCATAGTCAGCCCGGCCACTTACCAGGGGCTGCAGTCGCCCAATGGCTGACCCTGCAGGCTGGATACGGATGCGGGTGTTGTAGGTCTTGCCAAAGGCATCAGCGATAGCAGAGGCCTCCGAGTGTCCTTGCGAGCCCACATCATAGGCGGTCCATGTCATGGTGCTGGGAAGCTCTGCGGCCGATGCCGTATTGGCTAGAACGGCAAAAACGGTGGAGATAAGGCCAGTGGCCAGGTGCGTGCGTTTCATGGGTTTGCTCTCATATTGTGTTGTTATTGGCGTAACGTTAATTGTGTTTCTTTTTCAGCCCTTAGGATTGGGCAATGGTGTACAGCGTGTTGTGCAAAAGGCTTCATGCCACCGGCATATCTGGCAGCACGCCTTTCGCTCTCAGGTGCTCTATTTGTTGCACGGTCAATCCTGCTTCATGAAGGATTGCGTCGGTATGTTCGGCAAAGCGTGGCGGTGGGGTTTCATAGCGCGAGGGCGTACGAGCCAGCTTGATCGGCGAGCCAGTGCCCTTGTAATGGCCTATATTGACGATCATATCGCGGTGCTGGGTATGCGGATGCGCCAGCGCTTGCGTGGTATCGAGTACGGGCCCGCAGGGAACGCCGATACGCATCAACCGGTCGGCAAGCTTATCGCCTTCCCACCTGGCCATGGCACTCTCCAGCACATCACGCAGTGCATCGCGGTTACCCAGGCGGGCACCATTGGTTGCAAAGCGTTCATCCTGGCTAACGTCGTGGCATTCGAGCAACTCGCATAAGCGCGCGAACTGCACATTATTGCCAACCGCCAGAAAAATCGGCTGTGTCGCCGTCCGGTAGACCTCATAAGGGGCAATGTTGGGATGCTCATTTCCCGTGCGGCCCGGCGGCGGCCCACCGTAGAACACGTTGGGAAAGTGGGGGTGCATCAAGGACAGCCCGGAGTCGAACAGTGCTGTCTCGACAAACTGCCCACGCCCGCTGCACGTACGCTCATGGAGAGCCAAGGTGATACCGATGACGGCATTGAGGCCGGTCACGATATCGACAATGGGCAGCCCCACTCGCAGTGGCTCCCCCTGTTTCTCACCGTTGACACTCATCAGCCCCGCCATTGCCTGGATGATGGCGTCATAGCCAGGCAAACCGCCCATCGGACCATCAGCACCAAACCCACTGATTCGACACTGGATCAGGCAGGGAAAGTGCGCGCTGAGAATGTCATAGCTCAACCCCCACTTCTCCAGGGTTCCCGGCTTGAAGTTTTCCACCAGCACATCGGCGCCCTCCAGCAACTGCAGTAACAGTGCCTTGCCGTCAGGATGACGAAGATCCAGCGCCATCCCGCGCTTGCTGCGGTTCAAGCCGTGGAAATAGGAAGCTGCATCGCCTTCGAAAGGAGGCCCCCAGCCGCGGGTTTCATCACCCCCGGGAGGCTCGATCTTGATCACATCCGCACCGTAGTCACCCAGCACCTGGGTGCAGTACGGGCCTCCCAGCACACGGCTAAGATCAATCACCCTGATTCCGCTCAGTGCGCCATTTGGCTTATCCATGACCCACCCCCAGCCCGTGAGAACGCGCCAGTGCTTGGGTATTCACAACCGCCACGACCTGTTCGTCGGTCATCGGCGCTTCGCTGAGCAGCATCGCCAGCGCTTCCGGTGACGCTCGACTGACCGATAGCGGATCGAGGGGTAGTAACTTGTGGCATACCACCAGCCAGGCCAGTGCCAGTCGCCGCCTATCCCCCGTGATCCTGGACGCCTCCCAGGCCATAAGAATGGCGGAGGTAATGTGGTAGAGACCGCTGGCGATCCGCCGCGCGTCGTGCTCGCAGGCAGGATCCTCTGCCAGTGCATTCGCGCTCGCCACTGCCTTGTCGAGGAGCACCTGCAACAGGTGGCGCTCGTGCTCCTCAAGGGCGGACGCTTGCAACTGCTGGTGCAAGTAGTCAGCCAGTACCGGCAAGGTCTGTTCACGCCGAATCGCCCGGAAAACATCCAGGGCAACGATATTGCTGGTGCCTTCCCATATTGAGCCAAGGTGGGCATCGCGCAGCACGCGGGCATCCGACCACTCCTCGATGTAGCCACATCCTCCACGTACTTCCATGCCATCCCCAGCCACCTTGCGTGCATCCCGCGTGGTACGGAACTTGATCATGGGCGTCAGGATGCGCAATAGCTTGGCTGACTGGGCATCCCCCGCATCGGCACGCCGCAGGCACTCGGCCGTATGGAAAACCATCGTGCGCCCCTGCTCGGCAGTGAGCATCATCTTGCTGAGCTGACGCTGCATAAGCGGCAGCTCGATGAGCTGGCTACCGAACGCCTGACGATGGCGGGCAATGAATAGAGCTTCGTTGAGTGAGCGCCGCATCAACCCCGCCGACCGCACCCCGTTCGAGAGACGAGACATGTTGATCATGTCTGTCATCTGTTTGAAGCCCTGCCCCGGCTCTCCCACCACATAAGCTTCGGCGCCTTCGAGCAGGATCTCACCGCTCGCCATGGAGCGAGTACCCAGCTTGTCTTTCAGGCGTACGATGCGGTAATGGTTAAGATCACCATTTTCCAGATACCGGGGTAGCAGGAACAGCGTGAGACCGCGAGTGCCCCGCTCCCCCTGCTCGGGGCGCGCCAACACCATCGCCAACGCGGCATCGGGGTTAGAACAGAACCATTTGTCGCCATAAAGGCGCCATTTGCCGTCTTCCTGCCTCGCTTCCGTAGTAATCGCCCCTACATCAGAGCCTGCATCCTGCTCGGTCATGAACATGGCTCCCTGATAGGCCAGATCCATATCCTGTGAGGTCAACGCTTCCAGGTAGCGGTTCACCAACGCTTCGTCGCCAAACTTGCGCAACGTGCGAGTCAGTGCATCGGTCATGCTAAGCGGGCAGCAAAGGCCAAACTCTGCCTGCACGAACAGGTACGTCAGCGCATACTTCACTACCGGCGGCATGGGTTCCGACCAGTCAAGCACTCCACCGCGGTGCGACATGGCCGCCAGCCCGAACTGCCCATAGGCATACGCTTCCAGGCGTTGATAGGCTGGATGTTTGAGGATCTGCTGACGCTCGGCGCCATTTCGGCTGCGCAGGGCAAGTTCAGGTGGATGCTTGTCAGCCTCGATAGCCAGCGTTTCCAGTTCACCGCCAGCAAGGGCTCCCATCTCATTGAAGTGGCGCTCCAGATGCTGACGTAGCGCCGCCGGCAAATAGAGATCCAGAAGTTGGGAAAGGGTGGGATCGTTATGGTAACTGTTCTGCCCCCAGGAATCGGGGATATTGCGGTGTATCATTTCATTCACGACGGCGTACCTCTTGGACTTATTATATGTTTTATCGTCACATTAGGTCGGTATGGAGGCCGTCTCCAATACTGTTTTAGGATCCATTGATTCAGTTTTATGTATGATTGAAGAACAAGAAACGATAAGGAACGAAGCCAATGGCGCTGACATTTCGACAGTTGCGTTACTTTCTAGTGCTCTCGGAGGAGCTGCATTTCGGCAGAGCAGCACAGCGTCTGCATATCTCTCAACCACCGCTAAGTGCCAGCCTGCGTCAACTGGAAGAGGAGCTAAAGGTCAAGCTGCTGCTGCGCAATAGCAAACGCGTTACCCTCACGCCCGCCGGAGAAGCCTTCCAGCGCCAGGCACGCCGGATTCTCGAGCAGCTAGAAGACTCGCAAACGCTGGTGCAGCGCATTGCCTCAAGCACCACCGGCCTGGTGCGCGTCGGGTTTACACCCGCCATGCTCTTTCGCGGCCTGCCAGAACTGCTCAAACGCCTGCAATCCCGCTATCCCGGCATCGAAATACAATTGATCGAACGCAACTCGGCAGATCAAGTAGAAGCAGTGATGCAGGAGCAGCTCGATATCGGCTTCATCCACTCGATGCCGTTACCCGAGGAAATCGAGTCGGTCATCCTGTCGGACGAACCCTTCCTGTGCTGCTTGCCAGCGCATCACCACCTGGCAGGCCGACGCGAGTTGGCGGTCAAGGAACTGGCCAATGAGCCCATCATCCTGTTTGGACGCGACCTTGCCCCTCACTATTACGACAGGATCATTGGCCTGTTCCACCACGCCGATGTTAACCCCCATATTTGTCACGAAGTCTCCCACTGGTTGACCATTCTTGCCCTGGTAGCCAATGCGATGGGCGTTGCCCTGGTTCCTCAATCACTTGCCAAAGCCGGGTTTTCCAATGTGAGCTTTCTCCCCCTAACCGATTCAACGACACGACACCAGTCGCACTGCATATGGCGCGGCGATTCGGAGGAGCATGAAGAAATCCGTCAGTTGCTGCTTAACTGCCTAAAAGAACAACAGCAAGTCAGGTAAGCACGGCGCCAAGCCCAGCAGCCCCCCTACCTGCCCTACTCCCGCCGACCACCTCATTCCGTCGTGAGGAAACCGCAGTGCAGTCGTTGTCGCCTACGTGCGAAATAACGCTTTCGCGACTACGCTATAGCAACGCTCACTACTCAAAGGAAGAGAATATGTCTACTACCACTATCGTCGTTATCGTTGTGGTTATCGTTGCCGTGCTGGGTATTGGCTTCGGCGGAGTGCTGCCTTTTTAAACGTCGTGAACAGAGGGTTCTCAGGAACTCGACGCTAAGCATCTGACCTGAGCACAAAAAAAGCCCGCTGATTGTGAACTGCATCCCAATCGTTGGATGAGTGTCCAACTTTTGAGGTGCAGTTCAGTGGCGGCGCGGCGGGTTCAAAGGTAACAGTTACATCAATCAGGGAAGTTCCGGATTAGCTTGTAGGTAATACCTGTGTTTCCAGCTTCAATTACCTCTAAGGAGGCTCCTTTGTAACTTATCTCGTCGGAGGTGCTTAAATCATACTCTACTTCGTTATTGAAAGCTGGCCTGGCAAGACTGGAGCTAAATTCTCTGTAACCAATGTTGATTTTATCTCCAATGCGACCATTATATATGAGCGTCTGCTGGAAGCTGTCTTCTTGCTCAGATAGCCTTTTCGCCTTTGTGTAGTCACCAGCATAGCAAGCACTACCTCCAAAAGTAGTTATGACACATATTTCAGCATTGTCTTTTTTGGCAACTGCTAGCGCTTGGATTGGATCAGCAAAGGCTCCTCTGACCACGCCTGTAGGTTCATAAAAATCATTTTCCGTATCGTGCCCAATCTGGCGATAGGTTCTATTAGGGATGTCATACATAGCCCCATCAATCATTTGGTTTACTCGGAGAACGCCCACCTCAACCATCGAGCCTTTCTCAACCATGTGCTCTCCCACGCCCACGGTCATAACTTCACCGATCTCAGGATAACTCACCCGATTAACCAACTCTTCCCCCCCATTGTAGGAAACTGTTGTACAGCCCGTTAGAGAAATGAGGCTTAGTAAAACAAAAATCGCTTTTTTCATTCTATATCCCTTGCTTATTAGAGTAGCCCTCTCGGAGGGACGTTTTTAATCCCGAATTCATCTAAAATTCGCTAATCCATCTTAGCGTTTTAAGCCACCCGCTAGTTAGGGTGCTTGTGGGGAATTGCTTCATTTAAAAATATGACGTAGCCGCACTTGTCGTTACTGCTCCGAAAACCACCAATGCCGATGTCGGTCTGCACTGCCTGAACTCACTACCCAGGCATATCGAGCATGGTCAAGTACATCTTTAAAAGCAACCTTGAAATCAGAGCTACCTGCAAATACATCCGCCATGCTGAGGGTTTACCGGATGTTGATGCAACTTGAGTCTGAACGGCTGTCATGAACTGCATGAAAATAAGCCAATAATTGCTCGCTTAACTGGAGGCAGCGTAAACCCAGCAAATTAAATCCTCCAGATAAATGTTTCCAAGTCAATGCGAGCAACTTCATTGCGTTCGTTTGATATGAGTCGAATGCAGTGAGCATCATTGGTGCTGAGTTGAATTTTCTTCAGGCAGGGGGTGACAAGCTTCTTCATCTACTGGATGATTACCTAAGGTGATTGAGCCTGGGTTGACCCGTGAATCTCAATCACTGCCAGCAAAGGAACTTAACGACTAAGATAAATGAAATAATATCAAGTATTTAACTATAGGGGGCAACGTGAGCAAGGGCGAACCACAAGCATCACTGGATGAAAAGATCGACGCACATGCAGACAGTTATTCAGATGAGAGTTTCTGGAACAAGACGACTAAGTACGCCAAGAAGGCTGGTGAAAAAACACTCTCACCAGCATTGAAGATGTACTACTCAGCCAAGGATAGCGACACCCCAATGTGGGCAAAAACTACGGTTTATGGTGCGCTTGGATATTTCATCTCTCCTGTTGATGCCATACCTGATCTAACTCCAGTTCTTGGCTATACTGACGACATAGGCGTTCTTGCCGGTGCACTGGCAATAGTGGCAGCGCATATAAAAGATGAACACTATGAACAGGCACAACAGACCCTCAAGCGCTGGTTTAACTGATCTATCCACCAATGTACACCCATGGCGTGAAAGCCTTTATTGGCTTTCACGCCATTTTTGATTTCTAACCAATCACTCATGTTTAATCAGCTTGAATCGCCTTGGGTTTAGTAGACAACTCTAGGCCTTATACTAAAGGCATCTAGAGGATACATGAGCCATCCCCGTTATACTGAAGAATTCAAAATCAAAGCCGTCCAACAGGTGGTAGAGCGTGGGGCCATCGAGTCGCTGAAGTTGCTGCTCGGTTAGGCGTCTCAGACCACAGTTTGTACCATTTGATCAAGCGCTACGACAGACCTGTAGAACTCCGGAAAAAAAGATGATGATCTAAGCTGAAAGACGACGCTTGAAGACGGAACTAAAACGCGTATCGAAGGGCGGGGCCTATTAAAAAAGGCCGCCGCGTGCTTCGCTAGAGGATCTGACTGAGGTAAGCGTTTATTCAGGATCATGCGAGCCAATATCAAAAAGCAGGCCGCTGTTCATTGCTCACCGAGAGGGCCGTGACCGTCAGGTAATATCTCTCAACTCCACATCCAACGCAGCCGCAATGCGGGTCAGCACACTCAACGAGCCGCTCTTTTTTCCTGACTCTATTTCGGAGAGGTACCCCTGGCTAATCCCTGCTTTTTCCGCCAGTTCACCTGCGCGTAGGCCACGGTATTCACGGTACACCTTCACGGGTGCCACGCCGTCCAGCAGCGCATCCACAACCGCTGCGGGAAATGACTCTTCACCACGCGCCACAACCGCGTTGGCAGCGTCGATATCGTCCTGGTCTTCCAACCGCGCAAGCAATGCGTGGTACTCCTGCTCGGGCAGTACCACCAGCCGCTCGCCAGTGGGCGTTTGAATAATCTGAGGTGCACTCATGCCGCCTCCTGTTAATTGCCGGGTGCATTATTGATGCTTTATTGATAAATAGCACCACGGGCACCGATGTTAATGATGTCCAACACATCGCCACGCTCGTCGATGATCACCCGCCAGTCGCCTACCCGCAGGCGAATATAATCGCTCCCCTTCAACGCCTTCACATTATTGCGTTGGCTTTCCGGGTCTTCCGCGTAGGCCTTGATTTTACCTTGTATGCGCTTCGACTCAGGCCGCGGCATTCGCTGCAGCACCTTTAGTGCACTTTTACGGTAAGTGATCGTCTTCATTACTAGCATTATAGCTAATAGAGAATAAATATAGAAATTTTTTAGCTGTAAGCTAACAAACACCACAGAAGGTCAATATCGCCATGGTGACCAGTTGGGCTAACTCGCCCTTTTACGAGAACGCTATCCGCGAGCGCTTCTGGAAAACCCACCTAAAACACGCCGGCGTTCGCTACCGCGGCCCCAACCAGTGCCGGCACCCGTTCATAAGCCAGCTGCTCTCATTGGAAAAGTGGTGCCGCTGCACTGGATCTCTAACCACGTTGGCCACGCGACGATCATCATGATCCAACAGCGTTATGGTAAGTGGATTCGCAGCGACGGCCCAGATATTCCAGCGCCATTGAGAAGCAATTAAATCTGGAAGCATTCCCAAGTTAGTCCCTGAGAGCCAAAAACAAAAAAGGCCGTCGAGCTAAGAGCTTGACGGCCTTTAAAATTCTGTGGCGGAGGGGGAGGGATTCGAAACCACACCCACAGGCCTTTAGGTACTTAACCTACTGATTTATAAAGCACATACATGGTCATTCTCAGATATTTCATTCCCAGCATGTTCCCTAGCTTTTTACAGAATCACCCATGACGTGTGCGTGCGCGCATCATATACGAGGGATACGTCAGAATGTTCGGGGGTCTCGGAAAAAGGTAATAAAGGTAACCAATCTCGAAAAAATAATATAAGCTGCTGAAATACAAGTAATTAAAACACTCGTTCAAAAGGTAATAAAAAGGTGATCAATAGGTAACCACATTACCTTTTAAATAGGTAAATTCTTGTTTTTATAAACCCTAATATTTTCAGCAACTTACTCAAAGATTACTTTTTAGATCACCTTTTATTACCTTTTAGAGGTAACCTTAAAAACAAATAAAAACAAAAGCTTATATAGGAAAAACAGCCAAATTACCCAGATTACCTTTTTCCGAGAACCCCATGCTTTCTGAGAGGTTACCCCCGTGCCCTCCTTGTCTCGGGTGACTCCATTAAATTCGCAAGATTCCGCATGAGAAAGCTCCCTTGTAAAAGGGCCATAAAGCCCAGCACCTGCACGGCTTGGTAGCTAGTGCATGGGTGCATAAAAACACACAGGTTTAGCGCGCAGGCGGGGCGGGGAGTCGACGGCGCGCCGGTAGGCAGTCCTCAAGGGGCTCCGTCACTTTCCGTGAAACGAGTCTGATAAAATCATCAAGTAAACTTGAAAAGAAAGGAGTCCAGATGGATCCAATATTGAACCATCACTTAGCAATAGTCGTCGGTGGAGTCCCCCTTGCACTCGCATTAATTGCAATGTGGGGTTATAACGGGAACCCACGTAGCCCCATTTTTTTACTAGCGGCCCTCATCTGTATATTTTTCGGAGCTTCGGGACAGTACTTGTTTGAAAGTATGACCACCACTTATCAAGTACTTCATGATGCTGGAAGAATTGAATCTGACGCATTGAGTAAACTACTTAGTGACGCTAAATTTTGGGGTCAAATTATCGGTACAACTAACATCAGCTTGGGGGTTGGTTTACTAATTGTGTTTTTTACAAGCCAGCCCATCCCGCAATGTAAGCATTGCGAAGACTGATACAGCCGCCCTGGAGCGGCTGTATGGTACAGGTTACGAGCCTAGCGGTTTGTAAGGATCAGCTCGCCGCGTGGCTCGGTTGCCTGCTGTCCTACCGTGTACTGAATTTGCGTGGTGTAGAGGGTTAGACCCTGGAACGCATCCCGCATTTCAGGCGTGTCGTTGACACTAATCACGAACTGCCCCTGCCCTGTTCTAGCTAGCTCGCCCATGCGGTAATACTCCTCAAGCGGAAAGTCACAGCCGTAGCCGGCTGTTCCCCAGTAAGGCGGGTCAAGGTAGAACAGCGTGCTTTCCCGATCGTAGCGTTTGATGCACTCTGCCCAGTCGAGGTGTTCCACCACTGTACGAGCCAGGCGCAGGTGTGCGGCGCTGAGATCTTCCTCAATGCGTAGCAGGTTCATGCGCGGCGGGGAGACGGCAGAGGTGCCAAACGTTTGGCCACTGACCTTGCCGCCAAAGGCTAGCTTTTGCAGGTAGAAGAACCGCGCCGCCCGCTGGATATCCGTTAGGTGGCGTGGGTCGATCTCTTTCTGAGTGAGGTACTCTTCCCGGCTAATCAGCCCCCAGCGGAACTGCTTCACCAACTCATCAGGATGGTGCTTCACCACGCGGTAGAGGTTCACCAACTCCCCGTGCGCGTCGTTGATCACTTCCACCTTGCTGGGTCCTTTCATAAAGAAGAGCGCTGCCCCACCGCAGAACGGTTCCACGTAGGCAGTGTGCGGTTTGAACAGCGGTAAGATTTGTTTGGCCAAGCGTCGCTTGCCGCCCATCCAGGGCAATATCGGTCGATTCATCATCCATGATACCTGTTCATATATACAGTATTGATATACAGTAGTTGGTATCGCTTGCGGGGCCGGGACGCTCCCACTGTTTTCAGGGATGAAACGAGCGATGTGCGCCTGGTCACGCCAGGCGCTTTTTTTATTTATGGCTCCAACGAATACTCCCTAAACCGAATCACCTCTTCCCCCAACACATCGTTGATCTCACTGAACACAGCCTGCACAGGCTCAAGCTCATTGGTTACAAATACTTTGGCAGCCTTCTCCACGTCGCCAAATCCACCGGTGTTGTTGGGGATAATGCCCATCAACTGTGGGGGAATGCGGTGGCCTGCTAACTGGTCGTCGCGGGTGATGTTCTTGATGGCTTCGAAGTCATCCTTGGCGGCCACCTCGCTGATCGGGATGATCTGGATGCCGTCTTTTTTGCCGTTGGGGCTGTAAAGGAACAGGTTGCGGAAGTTGCCCACGCCCTTCGACTCCTTCAGTGCTGTACGCATAGCATCGATGTCGGTCATATCGTGGGCCGGATCTGAGACGTACATCACAAAGCCCGCGTGGGAGCCATTCAGGTAATACTTGCGGCGAAACAGCGTGGCGTTCTCGTTGAGGTAGATCGACTGCAGCGCGCCCAGGTAATCCGGCACGCCATATACCTCCTGGTTTATATCTGGTTCCAGCAGGTGGATGATGCTGCCCTCGTCAAATTCGCTGCGATCCGACCAGTTGGGCACCCAGAAGTAGCGGCTAAGATCCGCTCCGCGGCGCACGTATTTAGCCCGTGCTGGCTTCAACGCCAGCAGTCTGGCCAAGCGTCCATAGATCTTCTCCAGGTAGCAGTTGCCAAACACCAGGTAATCGGTGGCCAGCGCGCTAAACGCCTGGCGGCTGAGCAGCGGATGGGGAATAAACGAACGCACCAGGATATTGCGCTTCACCTGAATGGCCGAACCATGGTGCGCCGTGGCCCGGTAGGTCTGGGCCAGCGCTGGAAAATCCACCGGCGGTTCGTACCACTCATTGCCCAGCATCCAGCAGCCGGTATAGAAAAAGTCATAGCCATCGATCACCGGCGTCGGCTCGCCAAAGGTGAACGCCTCCGCCTTAGCAGGCGCTGCTGTCGCACCCGCTTCATTCACATCGTAAGCGGGCACGCGTACCCGCGGCTTTTCTGCCGCTTCGCTCATCCGTACATCTCCATTAGGGAACGGCCCGTGCCGTGATCGACCGGGCCATCGAGTGGCTCATTGTGTAAAGCGTGCATGGTCGCCCACGCTAGGTCAGCGTGGCCGGTCTGGTTATTGCGCCCGGCGGTGTAGGTCATCTGGCGTCCGGAGGCAGTCAACTCCCGGCGGATCGCCATAAACGACTGGGCGAGATCCACCCAGCCCGCATCGAATTCAAGACGCCCCTTATTGATGATTTGCTGCGCCTGCATGACCAGGCGCGACTTCATTTCTGGGGTATAGCGGTAGCGGGTCACTGTGGGGAAAAACTTCGCCACCAGCTGGGCCACGGCTTCACCGAGGCCCGAGGTATCAACGCCGATAAAGGTCACGTTATAGCGGTGGGTCACGCTGCGGATAAACTCTGACTGGGCCTCATAGTCGCGGCCTTTGAGGCGGTGGCGCTCCAGGATGCGGTGCTTGCTATCGGCGGTTTTCGGCGGTGCCACCACTACCAGACCCGCCCCATCGCCATCTTCACCATCACCGGCCGGGTCGTAGCCGATCCATACCGGATGCTCGCCATAGGGTCGCGGCGCGAAGGGTTTCAGATCCCGCCAGGCATCCCAGCTATCCACCATGCAGCGCTGCATCATCGCCAGCGGGAAGGCACTCTGCGTGTCATCCACGAACTCGCACATCAGCAGGTTTGCAAACTCATCATCCGAGTATTCAAGGCGCAACTGATCAATGTCGAACAGATCACAGCCCCCGGCGATCGCATCTTCAATCGTGACGATCTGCCGCCACTGGCCATCCGGCCCGCGCGCCCCAGCTTTCAGCGCCGCGTGGCTTACGTCAACCTTCACCCGGTCAGCTTTTTTCTGACGTTTGTTGAAACGGTCACCTGTCCAGAACGGGTAAGCCTCATGGGCCACGGACGATGGCGTGCTGAAGTAGGTCTGTTTCCACTTTTTGTGCATCGCCATGCCCGACGTCACCTTGCGGAACGTCTCGAAGCCATGAATCCAGAAGTATTCGTCTAAGTAGGTATCGCCGTGGTAGCCCTGGGCCGTTTTGGCGTTGGTACCCAAAAAATGCAGTTCGGCGCCGTTGGCCAGAATGATCGGATCACCCTTCAACTCAACGCCGGTGACTTCCTTCACAAACTGCACGATGTAATGCCGGAAGATGTGCGCCTGAGCCTTGCTCGCGCTCATAAAGATTTTGTTCTTGCCGGTCTCCATGGCATCGGCGATCGCCTCGCGTGCGAAGTACCAGGTGGCACCGATCTGCCTCGACTTGAGCAGGTTACGAATACGCTCATGCTGCCCCGCCCGGTACCAGCCCCGCTGGTAATCAAATAGCGAGGCCTCGAACGCCTCGACAATCTGAATCACACCCTCATCACCCACGTCGTTACGGGCGGGCTTCTTCTTCGGCCCCTCATTACGGCGCTCGATATTGGGATTAAGGTCGCTCTCCTTCCCGCTGTCCTGGTACTTGTGCACCCGCGCTAACCGCTCGATCTGGCGGCCCAGCAGGTCTATCTCCTTGAAGTCTTTCCCCTCCTTTTGCTCCTTCCAGATCAACTGCACCAGGCGTGCTTCCAGCGCCCCCTCTACCCGCTGGGTAGGCGTTGCCTCTTCCCAGCCATCGCGTTTCTTCCACGAATCGATGGTCGCCCGGGGGATATCCAGGAACTCGGCAATGCGCGCAATCCGCCACCCCATCCAATAGAGATGGCGTGCAGAGAGGCGGTGATGGTCTTCGTCGATATGAGCTAGCGGTGTCATGACGCCAGCGTACCTGCCGCATGACAACCCGACGCCTACCCCACCTTGTCTTGCCTCACTGGCACAACGCCCAAGCGTTGAGTCAAACGCGCGACACGCGGAACCTGACGGCAGCTACAGCCCAACACACCAACAGAGGCCCGCCCATGCCCTGGCACCGCATTGCAAAAGAAGGCGCAACCACCGATGGCCGCACCATCAGCGCCGAATGGCTTACCCAAATGGCCGCCAATTTCGACCCCGACAACTACGGCTGCCGGGTCAATATGGAACACATCAAAGGCCTGCTGCCGGAAGGCCCCTTCAAAGCCTACGGCGACGTGACCGCGCTCAAAACCGAAGCGGACGACGACGGCAAGCTCGGCCTATACGCCGAGATCGACCCGACCGATGAGCTCAAGGCCATGGTCGAAAAGCGCCAGAAGATCTACACCTCCATGGAGATCGACCTCGACTTTGCCGACTCCGGTGAGGCGTACCTGGTCGGCCTGGCCGTGACCGACTCCCCCGCCTCGCTGGGGACTTCCATGCTCAAGTTCAGCGCGTCGGAAGGTAAGAACTCCCCGCTGGCCGCCCGCAAGCAGCGCCCGGAAAACCTCTTCTCTGAAGCTATCGAAACCGAGCTCTCATTCAGCGAGGAAGAAGAACAGGAAGAGAAAGGCCCGTCACTGGCCGAGCGCGTCAAAGCGCTGTTCAAAAAGCAGGACGCCAAAACAGAAGCCGGCTTCGCTGCCTTCCGCGCCGACCTGGAAGAGACCCTCGGCCTGTTCGTGGAAAAACACCAGGCACTCAGCGAAGCGCTTAAAAAGCGTCCCACCCAGGCCGCCTTCAATGAGCTCAAAAGCGCCCACGACACGCTGAAAAAAGAGTTCGACGCGCTCTACACCCAGCTCGACAACACCCCCAGCCGCCCGTCGCGTACGCCTGCCACCGGCAACGACGGCACCATCGAAACCGACTGCTAAGAGACGCCCACGCCCATGCGCAACGATACCCGCACGCACTTCAACAACTTCTCCGCCCAGGTGGCGAAGCTTAACGGCGTCCCGGACGCCACCCAGAAATTCGCCGTCGACCCTACCATCCAGCAGCGGCTGGAGAAGCGCATCCAAGAGTCCAGCGACTTCCTCTCGCGCATCAACATCGTCGGCGTCGATGAACTGAAAGGCGAAAAACTCGCCCTGGGTGTTACCGGCCCTATCGCCGCCCGCACCAACGTCAATAACCAGGATCGTAAAACCCGCGACCTCACCACGCTGGATGCCCAGGGCTACGAGTGCCGAATGACCGAATTCGACACCCACCTGGGCTACGCCAAGCTGGATGCCTGGGCCAAGTTCCCCAACTTTCAGGCGATGGTGCGTGATGTGATTGTTCGCCAGCAGGCGCTGGATCGCATGATGATCGGCTTTAACGGCACCTCTGCCGCTTCCCAAACCGATCCGGTGGCCAATCCCTACCTGGAAGACGTCAACATCGGCTGGCTGCAGCATTACCGCACCCAGGCCCCGGCGCGTGTGATGAAGGACGGCAAAACCAACGGCAAGGTACTGATCGACCCAACGGCCAACGCAAACGAACCAGGCATCGTGGGCGACTACTCCACGCTGGACGCGTTGGTCTATGACGTCGTGAACAGCTTGATCGCCCCCTGGTTCCGCAAGCTCCCAGGGTTGGTGGTCATCCTCGGCCGTAACCTGATGTCGGATAAATACTTCCCTTTGCTAAACCAGCTACCGCCCACCGAGCAGATGGCGGCCGACCTGGTCATCAGCCAGAAGCGCATCGGTGGGCTGCAAGGTATGGATGTGCCCTTCTTCCCCGATAACGCGCTGATGGTCACCACCCTGGATAACCTCTCCGTCTACTGGCAAAACGGTGCCCGCCGCCGCTACGTCACCGAGAACCCCAAGCGCAACCGCGTGGAGAACTACGAGTCATCCAACGACGCCTACGTGGTGGAAGACTTCGGCGCGGGCTGTCTGGTGGAAAACATCGAGCTTTCCGAAAAAGCACTCAACGGCTCTTAAATTTAGAGATAAGGGGTAAACGATGACCAGCCCAGCCCGCCGCCACTATGAACGCGTCAGCGCCGCCCTCGCGGCCGCTGATGCGGGCGAAGCGCCCATGCAAGGCGAAGCCTTCGAACTCATGCAAGCCGCGCTGTTTGAAGACTATCGCCGCCTCAAAGCTACCCAATCGATCGAGCGCAAGATCGAGATCAAGCGCGAGATCCTGCCCAACTACGCCGAGTACGTTGCCGGCGTACTGGAAGCCGGGCAAGGCGCCCAGGACGACGTACTGATGCGCGTCATGCTCTGGCGAATAGATGCTGGTGACCTCGCCGGTGCCATTGCGATCGCCAAGTACGCCACCAAGCATGACCTCACCCCACCGGATCAATTCGAGCGCGGCACCGCCGCCATCATCGCCGAGGAAGTCGCCGACCAGGCCCTTAAATTGCTGGACGATGACAACACCAACACCGCCGAGCTGCTCGCCCAGTTGGAGGAAGTCAAGCAGCTCACCGGCGATGCGGATATGCACGATCAGATTCGTGCCAAGCTTCACAAAGCCCTGGGTTACGCCCAGCGCGCCAATGCCCAGCTAGAAGCCGCCCAGGCCAACCTGGAGCGCGCCCTGTCACTCAACGACCGCATTGGCGTGAAGAAAGACCTGGAACGCCTGGACAGAGAAATTAAACAGAACGCTGCCGCAAAGCCTACGGGCTAGCGGCCAACCGAGTCGACCGCCGACGTCAGGGGGCGCGACGTGAGAGCAAAGCGGCAACGCTCATGCTCAAACGCCGCCCACCCCCTTCTTAACCCAGTAGGTAACCACAGGTCGCCATTATGCTTGGCCACAGCACCAACCCACCCAGCCCAACGCTGGACGTCATCATCAATAACGGCTTTTGGCCGGATATCGACCCCAACGAATTCCGCGAAGAGGAGCGCGTGCACAACGTTACGCCGACGCGTTTACGCCAATCGCTGCGCGCCGCCGTGGCCGATGTTAACCGCCAGTTGGCCAACTACCAGCACGCGCACCAACAGGCGGGTCGCATGGCCTGGGATGCCATACCGCCGGAACCCTGGCAATCGCCCG
The DNA here is from genome assembly GCF_014697095.1 of Vreelandella titanicae. NCBI lineage: Bacteria > Pseudomonadati > Pseudomonadota > Gammaproteobacteria > Oceanospirillales > Halomonadaceae > Vreelandella > Vreelandella titanicae. The sequence goes on from NZ_CP059082.1 coordinate 4,636,825, forward strand.
GCGATATTCAGCTGCTTTATACGCGCGCCGTATACGCCCAGGCCCAGGCGGATCTGTTAGAGCGCTACCGCGACGCCTCCGCCACCGGCAAAGGCGATGAACGCGGCGAAACCAAAGACCTGGCCGCCGATGACTACCGCGCCGATGCCCGCTGGGCCATCGCCGAGTTAGTCGGCCGCAGCCACACCACGGTCGAGCTGATATGAAGCGCACCGTTTACGCCCACCAGGGTGAAACGCTGGACGCCCTGCTCTACCGCGTATACGGCAAAACCGCCGATATCACCGAGCATGCGCTGCAGCTAAACCCGCACCTGGTTAATCAAGAGCCAGTCCTGCGCGAAGGCACGCCGGTCACGCTGCCCCCGCCACCGGAAGCACGCGACACCACCCAACCGCCCATCCAGCTTTGGAACTAAGCGACCATGAGCCACCCGTATGAAATCACCACCGAGAGCGTCAAAGCCGCCCCTCCGGCCATCGTCTCCCTACTGCATATGGGCGGCATGACGCCCGCCGATTGGGTCACGGTGTTAACGCTGCTCTATCTCGCGCTGCAAATCGGCCTGCTATTGCCGCGCTACTTAAAACGCATCCGTAACTACCTAGAGGAGCGCCGCCGTGAGTCTTAAACGCCGTCTTGCCATTGGCGCGACGGCAGGCGCGCTCAGCATCGCCACCGCCGTGGTCTCCTATTACGAAGGCTACCAGCCCACCGCCTACCGCGACCCGGTCGGCGTGCCCACCATCTGCTTTGGCCACACCGCCACCGCACGCATGGGGCAAACGCTTAGTCAGGAGCGCTGCACCCAGCTTCTGCAGGCGGATCTTGGTCACGCCTTTTCGGCCGTGGATCGACGCGCCCAGGTGGATCTGCCGCCACCCACCCGCGCCGCGCTGGCCTCGTTTGTTTACAACGTGGGGGAAGGCGCCTTTGCCCGCTCCACCCTGCTGCGCAAACTCAACGCCGGGGATCTAAGCGGTGCCTGCCAAGAGCTAAGCCGCTGGGTCTACGCCGGGAGTAGAAAGCTGAACGGCCTGGTCAAGCGCCGCGCCACGGAACGCGAATTGTGCCTGGAAGGCATTCAAGAGGAATCCACCCCATGAACCGCCTGCTCGCCGCCCTGGCCATCCTGCTGCTGGTGGTGCTGGTCACCTGGGCACTTTGGCAGCGAAGCATCGCCGCAGATGCCCGCGCCGAACTGGCCGAACAGCAGCTGGCTGCATCCCACTACCGGGAACAAAAAAGCCTGGTGATTATTGATGCGCTCTGGGAAAACGCCCGCCGCCTGGAAGCCCAACGCCGCGCCCTGGCTGAACAACAGGCCGCGCTTAGCCAAACCGCCGCCAACCGCTTGGCCACCATAGAGGAACTGCAACGTGAAAACGCCACGCTACGCACTTGGGCCAACACTCGCCTGCCTAGCGCTGTTATCCGCCTGCGCAAGCGCCCCGCCGTCACCGGTGCCAGTGATTACTATCAATCGCTGCGCGACGCCCAGCCCCTGCAGCCTGCCAGCGAGTAACCCGCAAACCAACGGCGAACTGCACCTGCAGTTGGAAAGCACCGAAGCCGCCTGGGCACAGTGCGCCGCCGAAGTGGATGCCATCATCCTTTGCCACAGCGAAGCACCGCAATGATCAAATTACAGCACTTAAGGGCGCATATACTCGCTAGTGTTCCTGAATTGGCACGCAACCCCGAGCAGCTACACACCTTCGTGAATGACGGCAAGATCAAATTCGCCAGGGGCCAGAACCTGAGCCACCAATACACGGTAGATGCCCAAATCATCATCACCGACTACAGCGGCTCACTCGATACCGTTATGGTGCCGTTGCTCCAGTGGCTCAACAGCTACCAGCCGGATCTCGATCCCGACGAAGCCGTCCAGCTGGAAGCCGAGATCCTCAATAACACCAGCTGGGATTTGGCCATCACCGTGCGCCTAACCGAGCGCGTCGTCGCCAAGGTGAACTGTGAAACCGGCCGCATAGACTCCGAACACCGCATGCCTGAATATCCCATTGATGCCTGCCCAGCGAAAAGCTGGCAGCTGTACGTCAAAGGCCCAAGCGATGCCGAACACGTACTTAAAAGCGAATGGCAAAGCCCAGGTGGCGGCGAATGAGTGACGACCTCCAGCAGTTGGAAAGCTGGCTAACGCCACTCACCCACAAGCTCAGCCCCAAAGAGCGCCGCGTGCTGACCAGGGAAGTCGCGCGGGATCTGCGCATTGCCAACCGCAATCGCATCAAGGCCCAAACCAACCCCGACGGCACGCCTTATGAACCCCGCACCCAACTACGCGGCCGCAGCAGAGCCATCCGCCGCAAAGCGATGTTCACCAAGCTGCGCACCGCTAAATACCTCAAGATCAAAACCAACGCCGACGAAGCCGCCGTGGGCTTTATGGGCCGCATCAACCGCATCGCCCGTGTGCACCACTACGGCCTGCGCGACCGCGTCGAGAAAGGTGGCCCGCAACACCAATACGCCCGCCGGGAGCTTGTTGGTATTACACCGGCCGACAGCGAACGCATCGCCGACAGCGTGCTCAATCACCTTTCATCACCCGGCCGCTAAGCGTCACTTGTCCTGGCTAGTTGGCACAACGCCCACCGCTACCCATCCGCGCGTAACGCCACCACCATTAGCGGCATGACTAACGCCGCCGAACTACTTCGCCTGATACATAACCTGATCCGCATCGGCACCATCGCCGAGGTGGATCACGGCAACCCCGATGCCGACCCGCCGAAACCACCGCGCGTGCGGGTCGACATTGGCGATATGAAAACCGGTTGGCTGCGCTGGATCGAAAGCCGCGCAGGCACCACACGCACCTGGTGCCCGCCAACGGTCGATGAGCAGGTCATCGTTATTTCTCCCGGTGGGGATCTCAATGCAGGCGTGGTGCTAACGGGTCTGTTTCGTGATCTTCACCCCGCCCCCAGCGATAACGGCGACCACTTCCAAGCCGTGATGCCCGACGGCGCGGTGATCGACTACAACCACGTTGAGCATCATTTGAAGGTCGACATTCCTGGCGACATCACCATCAACGCCACCGGCGAGATCCGCATTACCGCCAGCGGCGATATGCACCTCAAAGGCCGAAACATTTATGAAAACTGAGTTGGGAAAAACGAAGGGGCCGCGCTATGGGCGTTAAAACCAGCGATGAAAACGCTATCGACTACACCGACGACTTCGCGCAAATGATCGCCGTCGGCGAACAGATCCGCGACGAACTCACGCTGATTCGTGAGGCGCTCTATGCCGGTAAGCAAGCCGACGGCAATTCACTGGCCACCAGCCAACACGCCATTGCCCAGGCCATTGAGCAGATCCGCCAACGGGCCAGCCAAGAGCAGCTGGGCATTTTCACGCGCCCCATCACGAAAGGTGATGGCGGCCTAAGCCGCGCCGCGATGATCAACGCGCTCAAGCAAAGCAATCAGCTCGACAACGTGCGCCAGGAAATGGCGGCCCCCACGCCGCTATAGGAGAACACCATGCCCGCTGCTACCCGCCAAGGCGATATATGTACCGGCCACGGCCCATGCTCCCCACGGCCGTCGGTGTCAGGATCGCCCAATGTGTTTGTGAACAGCATCCCCAGCCACCGCGGGGCCGATGCCTGGGCGCGTCACTGCTCCCATGAATCCGTGTTAGCAGCGGGCTCCAAAACAGTATTCGTGAACGGCCGCCCCAAGGGGCGTGTCGGTGATCCGGTCGCGTGTGGCTCATTAGTGGCCACCGGCTCCAATAACGTTTTTGTTGGAGGCTAACCATGGCAGGCATGCGCACATCAAACGGCCACGTGGTTAGCGGGCTGGCCCATATCCAGCAAAGCATCCGCGACATTCTCACCACCCCGATTGGCACCCGCGTGATGCGTCGGGAGTACGGCTCGCTGCTGCCGGAACTGATCGACCAGCCGCTAAACGACACCACGCTTTTACAAGCCTACGCCGCCAGCGTGATGGCCATTACCCGCTGGGAACCGCGAGTGCGCGTGCTGCGCGTCAACCGCCAGGTGGATGCCAGCCAGCACGGCCGCGCCATGTTGGAGATCGACGCCCAAACCCATGATGGTCAGCGCTTCCATGTGGAGGTGCCGTTCACATGAGCACGCCCATCGACCTCTCCCAGATCACCCCGCCGGATGTGATCGAGCCGCTAGACTTTGAAGCGCTGCTTAGCGAGCGAAAGGCGCGACTAATCGAACTCACGCCCATTGATGAGCGCGACGATCTCGCGGCCACCCTGGAACTTGAAAGCGAACCGCTCACCAAGCTGCTGCAGGAAAACGCCTACCGTGAGCTGCTACTGCGCGAACGCATTAACGACGCCGCCCGCGCCGTCATGCTTGCCTACGCCGCCGGAGGGGATCTTGATCAGCTGGGTGCTAATTTCCAAGTCACCCGCTTAATGCTCGACCCCGGCGACCCCAACGCCGTGCCGCCGGTACCGCCCACCTATGAGCATGACCGCGACTTTCGCGCCCGCATCCAATTAGCGTTCGAAGGGCTATCGGTGGCCGGGCCGGTGGGCGCTTACCAGTTCCACGCCGCTGCCGCGCATCCCGATGTCCGCGACGTGGCCGTGGAAAGCCCCGAACCGGTGGATGTGGTGCTGACCGTGCTGTCCCGCAAAAACGACGGCATCGCCACCCCTGCGCTGCTCAACACAGTGCGCGACTACCTGGAACCCTTCCGGCCGCTGACCGACCGGCTCACCCTGCAGCCCGCCGACCGGGTCGACTACACCATCAACGCCACGCTGACCCTACGCCCCGGCCCCGATGCCGAGCTGGTGATCGAGGAAGCCCGCCGGGAGTTAAACACCTACACCGACGCCCGCTACAAGCTCGGCACCTGGGTGACCCGCTCCGGCATTAGCGCCGCGCTCACCGTGCAGGGCGTGGAAAACGTCACGCTCCAGAACTGGCAGGATCTACGCAGCCAACCCCACCAAGCACCCCGCTGCACTGCGATTCACATCGCTACGGAGCGGCTACCATGATGCACCTGTTACCGCCCAACCGTAGCCCACTGGAAGCCCGCGTTGCTGCTTCGCACCCGCTGGCCCTGCCGGTACCGCTGCGCACGCTCTGGAACCCGGCCACCTGCCCGGCGGAACTGCTGCCGTTTCTGGCCTGGGCATTTTCGGTAGATGTCTGGGAAGCCGACTGGCCAGAAGCCACCAAGCGCACCGTGATCGCCGAAAGCTTTGCCGTGCACCGCATCAAAGGCACTCGCTTAGCGGTAGAAAAAGCCCTGGCCGCCATGGGCATCACCGTCACGCTCACCGAATGGTTTGAGCAGCAACCGACGACCAAGCCAGGCACCTTCCACGCGCGGCTGCACCTTAACGACAACCGTGAAGTGGCCGACCAGCTCAGCGGCACGTTTTACCAGCAGATCCACCACGCCATTCAAAGCGCCAAGAACCTGCGCAGCCACTACGATTTTTCGCTTTCCGCCCAGTTCGGCCCTAGTCGTATTGGCGTAGCCAGCGCCCAACGGGCGGCGGGGGTAGCGCGCAACGCTGCCCGCCCGACCCAACCGCCACTTGAGATCAACGCCGAAATGGCCGTGACAGCAACACATCAGGCCGGTGGATTGACTCGCCGCGCGGCCCAGGCAACGGCGGACGCCACGCTTGCACCGGCATGGCTCGCCATTATCAGTGCCTGCCGCGGGCTGGCCGTCACGCGTCGGCTCATGGCCAACGCACCCGATACCGACCTGCCCGATGCTGTGGCCCAAGCCAACCTCCCGGCGGCTTCGCTGTTAGTCGCCGGTGCCTATCGCGGGCTGGCCGTCACTCGTCGGCTTATGGCCAACGCCCCAGATACCGACCTGCCCGATGCTGTGGCCCAAGCCAACCTCCCGGCGGCTTCGCTGTTAGTCGCCGGTGCCTGTCGCGGATTTGCCGTTACTCATCACACCATGGAGAGCACCACATGACAGCGCTGGTACCCGTTATTACCACGGCAGGCCTCGCCGCCGTATTCAATGCCGAGAGCGATGGCCTCGCCGCGCGTATTACCCATATCGCCATCGGTGACAACGCCCGCAACCCCGGCAAGAACGAATTCAAGCTGGTCAACGAGCGCAGGCGCGTCAGCATCGCCGATGGCCAACGCGTCAGCGCCCACCAAATTCACCTCACCGGCGTAGTGGATGGCGATGGCCCCGAGTTTTGGGTGCATGAAGTGGGGTTCTTTTTAGAAGACGGCACCCTGCTCGCCGTCTGGTCTGATTCCCAGCCGCTAGCCTACATCTCCAACGCGGTACCGCTGCTGCTGGCGTTCGACCTGCGCCTGGACGCCCTGCCTGCCGAATCCGTCACCGTGGAAGGCACCGGCGCGAACCTCTCGCTGGCCGCCTGGGGCGAGCAGTACACCGCCAATGCGGCGGCCATCGTTGAGAATATGGCCCGGCAAGTAGATCTTCTCTTCCGCGTGCAAGCGTTAGAGAAACGCCCATGAGCAACCAGGCCCCCACGCTCTCCATGGTCGCCGGTACCACCTACCGCTTTAGCGCGACCTGGGCCAGTGAAGACACGGCCGCAACCCCGGTGGACCTCACCGGCTGCGCAGCCACGTTCGTGGTGGCCACGACTCAAGGCACGGCGCTGCTCACCTGCGAAACCGGCGACGGCATCGAGCTGGCACCCAGCGAAGGCAGCATTAACGTGCATATCCGCCCCGAGCAAACAGCGGGCGCCGTATCGCCGGAGTGGTCGGGCGCCCGTTACGAGCTGCGCATCACGTTCCCATCCGGCGATGTGTACAGCCTGCTGCGTGGCCACTTCCAACTAACGCCGGGGGTGATCCATGGCTAATGCCACCCGCTTAACCATCACCATGCCCGCGCGCTCGGTAACGGTTCGGTTGCCCGCGCCGCAACGCTTTCAGGTCATCAGCCATGGCACCCAAGGCCCGCCCGGCACCCTCTCGCCGGAGATCCTTGCCCAAGTGGATGAAGCCCGCCACGCCACCCAGCAGCTCGGCAGCATGATGGCCGCGCTCACCGACGCCATTAGCTACCACGGCGGCATGATCGCCGCCCAGGAGGACGCCACCCCATGAGCTTTGATGAAAATCTCATCGCCCTGCGCCAAGCCGTCACCCACACCCTGGGGGTGATCGACGGCAAGCTGCGCAACAAGGCGAATAAGGCCGACGTGCCCACCACGGCGCAAATTGACGAGCGTGTTCAAGCGCTGATCGGCAGCGCCCCGGAAACCCTGGACACCCTCGCCGAGCTCGCCGAAGCCCTGGGCAACAACCCCAACTTCGCCACCACCATCACCGAAGAGCTGGCCAAGAAAGCCACCAAGACCCAGGTGGGTGAAATCGAAACCCAGTTCGGCGAAGCCCTCACTGCCCTAACCGACGCCTTCACCCAAGGCGCCGCCACTATCCAAAACAGCACCACCAACGAACAGGAGGCCACATGAGCCTAGAAACCCAAATCACCGCGCTGGTTGGCGCCGCCAATAAGCTCACCAGCGAAGTCGCTAACAAGATGAAGGGGATTGATAGCTCCCTGACGGCGGCTCAAAAGAAATTTGAAGAGTTTACGGGTAAAGACTTTCCAGAGCGTGTTAGTGGCGCTCGGCAGTTGAATATCTACATCGACCCGTTAGAGGGCAGTGACAGTAATAGTGGTGTGGCTTCCTCAGCGCCTATCCAAAACTGGGCGCGAGCTCGTGAAATAACGGGAGGAACCTTAACTATTTATGATCGTGTCGTTGTGCTAGTGCGCTCAGGTACGACGCTAGTGATGGACACCGTATTGAATGCACGCGAAATGCTGCGTATTACGCAATACGGGGCAATAACTGCGCCTGGGGAGCCTACTAAAATATATCAAGGATTTAGGTCTCATGGGCGCCCAGTGCAGCCATGTAATGCGCCTTACGTGATGTTTGATCAGAGTGGAGGGGACTCGGATTTGGAAGTGCATACCGCTGAGTTTCCGAGTGGCCATGACTGGCCTGAAATTGCAGCGAATAACCGAGATGCTGATTGGATATGTTATGCCGGTTCGCTGCTCTCAAACGCGTCTAGATTTAAGCTTCGCAATGTAAAGCTTAAATTACACGACCTGCCATTCAGCACAATCTACATGAGCGGCAGCCTGGGCGATTTTGCCAGTTATGAAGTCGTACTAGGGGCTAGCTGCGAGGTTACCGGAGAAGCACCGGGCGCCGGTAGTGGTCAGTATGTTCATAACCCCAGGCTCCTGCATGTCTACTTTAACCCTTATGTGCCAGTCGACATTGTAGCCAACCAGTTGGTAGTAGGTGGCAGTCTTACCTCTACCGCGGACTTGTTTGACAACCTCGATTTAAAAAACGTCCGTTCTTCTTTCACTATTCAGTAATAAGGTACTTGCACCATGTTTATTTCTAAAGTTATTCATAATGGACAGATCCATATTGGTGTCTCGACTAGTGATACTAACCTTCGTTTAGCGGTGCTGTTGCCTGCTGCCCATAAGCAGTTAGGCGATGACATCGACACCGCCGCAGGCAACGCCCGCGCCGCGTTCGTCAGCCCCGGCAGCTACATCGATCAGGAGTACTTACTGGCCAAGCAAGAAGCCAGCGAGTGGTTAGCAGGCGGCAAGGATGAAGCGGCGATTCCATCCAGCGTGCAGGATCACATCGATATGTTTGGGGTCAGCGCCGAGGCCGCCGCCCAGGAGATCGTCGCCACCGCTGAAGCCTGGGAAACCGCCCTGCGCGATATCCGCAACCTGCGCCTGGGTGGTAAAGCAGCAGTGCAACGCGCCGAAACCATCGAAGCCGCAGAAGAGGCGGCCCAGCAAGCCATTGAGCAGCTCAACCGCTACCGGCCGCCGGAAGCGTAACACCAACTCTAAACGAATGAAGCCCGCCAATGTTGGTGGGCTTCACTCTTCGGAGCTAGAACGATACGTTACCTAACGCCACTGATATGGCTATCGCTTAGCAAAGCATCCATAAACAGCGGATCATCAAACAGCTCATCAAGCGTTTCTTCAATCGCCAATTCTACAGGCCTGGCTAGGTTAGAGGCCGACTGATACACCACCCCTTTATGTTCAGGGGCAACGGATATTTCTCTGCTGAACAGCACCTCATCGGCTTCTGACATCACCTCTAGCTGAATCGTAGACTTACCTACCGCCTTGCCTGTAAAGAAGGTGTCTATCAGGTGTAAGTTCGAGTACAGCTCGGTGATATCGCCTTGAATAATGACAGAAGCATCACCGTCTAACCCAAACCCTCTGGCTGCTAACTCCTGCTCGATGGCAGCTTTCACAGCTTCTTCTACTGGCTCCTCACTATGAATCGATGCCATCGGAAAGCCCCAGCTGTGTCGTTTATGACTGATACGGCGCTGATCCTCACGCGCATCCTCAACCACAACATTGACCGCAACCTGTGAAGCCCCCTCAACAGGGGTAACGTCTGGTTGTGGTTCATAGGCCAGCTTATGAGACTCGGGTACGGCCGCACAGCCGTGCAACAGCGCTAACCCTGCCAATAACCCGATAATTTTCAAGCACTTCATGTGTTCCCCTTGCAGCATCATTTTTTAGTTTTGAGGTTTAGTTTGCCGGGAAACCTTAAAGGTAAATTATGGTTAGTCAACTTTTTTGAGTGCATGCGGGCCATATACCAGCAAGGCTGGCAGCTAAAAGATGCTGCAGCCTAAGCGGAAGCGCCGGAATATGTGGCGGTTATCAAGTAGCCTTGAATGGTGATTGAAAGTAAAAGCCTGTCATATGGTGGCGATCACTAATCATCTAAAAACATCTAAATCTAAACTTATAATGTCAGCGGATTCATCAAAAACATAACCTAGTTTATCAATTGCACTTTGGCACAAAATCGCGCCCTGATCACAATAAGACATAGCAGTCTCTCGACATTCAGTAGTTCTAAGCCTGTCTTCAGTCATTAACACAAAACGAAAACTTCTCATAAAACTTATAGCCAAATGACGCATTGACAAAGCTTTAAAATAAATCTCAACAATATCATTTGGAAGATTTTCAATAATACAGAATTTTTCTGGATCAATAACAACAGATGATTTGGTGTCTATAGGAGCCAAGCCTGCTGACAAACACGAAATATCAACCTCGATATAATTTTCAACTGCATATTTACTATATACAAAAAACTCTTTCATCACCCATAACTCATGGGCTATAGCACTGCCAGAAATTCTACTAAGCTCATCAGCTCTAGCTTTTTCAGCCTTATTTCTATCTTCGTTTATTTTCCAGGGAACGTAAATGGCTACTAGAACGGCAAAAACTGAGCCTATAGCTTGAATCCAAGCGGCATCCCACTCAGAAACATAGAAAGAATTTTCAACTAATACAGGCAATGCTGCGGCAATCACAACGATAGCAACCAATACACTGCAGCATTTCCAAGTAACTTTTCCCATAAAAATTAAGTCCTTGCTTCAATAATTTTGGTGTATGTGAATATTATGTTCTTAACAATACTGTACCACCTTCTCCGCACAACGCCCGCCACTACCCTCCCGCGCGAAGCCTGCCCACCATAGCAGCACACCTCAACCGTACCCGCTTGAACCTGCGCAGGAGACAAGCATGGCCCAGGATTACCATCACGGCGTCCGCGTCGTTGAAATCAACGAAGGCACACGCCCCATCCGCACGGTGGCCACCGCCGTTATCGGGCTGGTGGCCACTGGCCCGGAGGCAGACGCCGAACGCTTCCCCCTCGATACCCCGGTGCTGGTCACCGACATTTATAGTGCTATTGGCGCGGCAGGCACCACCGGCACCCTGGCCCGCTCGCTGCGTGCCATTGTCGAAGAAACTCGCGCCCTGTGTGTCGTGGTGCGCGTCGCTGAAGGCCAAGACGAAGGCGAAACCACCGCCAACGTGATTGGCAGCGTCACCCCCACCGGGCAAAAGACCGGCATTCAGGCACTACTGGCCGCCGAACAGCGCTTTGGCGTGAAACCGCGCATCCTCGGCGTGCCAGAGCTGGATAACGAAAACGTCGCAAGTGCCCTGGTAAGCATCGCCATCAAGCTACGCGCCTTCGCCTACGTATCTGCTCACGGCTGCGAAACCAAAGAAGAGGCGGTGATGTACCGGGAGAACTTCGGCGAACGGGAAGCCATGGTGATCTGGCCCAACTTCCAGAACTTCGACGTTAACGCCCAGGAATCCCGCCCGCTCTCCGCCGTTGCCAAGGCGTTGGGTCACCGCGCCCGGTTGGATAACGAAATCGGCTGGCACAAAACCCTCTCCAACATGCCCGTGAACAGCGTCACCGGCATTACCCACGATGTGTTTTGGGATCTCCAAGACCCCGCCACCGATGCCGGGTACCTCAACGCCGCCGAAGTCACCACGCTCATCAACAAAAGCGGCTTCCGTTTCTGGGGCTCTCGCACCTGCACCGAAGACCCACTGTTCGCGTTTGAATCCTATACCCGCACCGCCCAGGTGCTCGCCGACACCATCGCGGAAGCGCATTTGTGGGCAGTGGATAAGCCCATGCACCCCAGCCTGGTGCGCGACATTATCGAAGGCATCAACGCCAAGTTCCGCGAACTCACCCGCAAAGGTTACATCCTGGGCGGCGAGGCCTGGTTCGATCCCGAGCTGAACAGCAAGGAAGTGCTGAAAAGCGGCAAGCTCTACATCGACTACGACTACACCCCGGTGCCCCCGCTGGAAAACCTCATGCTGCAGCAGCGCATTACCGACCAATACCTCGTCGATTTTGCCGACCGCATCAACGCCTAACAGGAGCAACTGACCATGGCACTTCCCCACATTCTTAAAGACTTCAACCTGTTCGGCGACGGCAACAACTGGCAGGGCCAAATCCCCGAACTCACCCTGCCCGAGCTGGCCCGCCGCATGGTCGAGTACGAAGGCGGCGGTATGGAAGGGCCAGTTGACATCGACCAAGGTGGTCAACTGCAGGAATTCGAATGGACGGCCGGCGGCATGATTGTCGATATCTACGACAGCTTCGGCAGCCCTATCCACGACGCCGCCATGCTGCGTATGACCGGCTCTTACGAATCCGACGAAGACGGCGGGATCATCCCTGTCGAGATCGTCATGCGCGGCCGCCACAAGACCATCAACATGGGTGACGCATCAAAGGGCGACAACAACCAAATCAGCGTCACCACCACCCTTTCGTACTTCAAGTTAATCGTCGATGGCGAAGAGGTCATCGAGCGCGACGTGCCTGGCTTCATCTTCAAAGTCCGCGGCAAGGATCGCTTGGCAGAGCGCCGCGCCGCCCTGGGTGTGTAAAGCACCTCCACCCAACGGCCACCTCCGGTGGCCCTACCCCTTTTCTTTTATAGGACACGACCATGACCACTAAGATCGAAAACCAAAGCACTGAAACCCAAAGCACTGAAACCCAAGCAGTTGAGAAAAACGAAGAGCAAACCACCGCTACCGCCCCTGGCGTGCCGACCGAAGTAGTGCCACTGGAAACCCCGCTGCAGCGTGGCAAAACCACGGTAAAAGAAATCACCGTGCGCAAACCCATGTCCGGCGGTATGCGTGGCGTCAGCTTGGTCGACATCATGAACTTCGAAGTTACAGCACTGCATAAAGTGTTGCCCCGCATCACTACGCCACCGCTCACCGAAGCCGAGGTGAAAACGCTCGATATCGTCGACCTCATTCAGCTCGGCACGGCGCTCAACGGTTTTTTGATCCCAAAGAAATTCAAGGAAACCGAGGCCTAGCCTTTCAAAAAAGAGCCCTGCCCGAGTTCGTAGAAGACGCCATGGCGGATCTCGCCATGGTGTTCCACTGGGAACCCAGCGCCATGGACAACATGGAACTCGAAGAGCTCATGCAGTGGCGCGAACGCGCCCGCAAACGCCACGAAGGCAGCAAACCAAACGGTAAACGCACCAAATAGGGAAAAAGCCGATGTCGCGTAATCTACGCCTGCAAGTCATGTTGAACGCGGTAGATCGCGTCACCGGCCCCCTAAAGCGGATGCGCCAAAGCGCCGGACAAACCGCCCAAGCCATGCGCGAAACCCGGGACCAGTTAAAAGACCTGCAGCGGCAACAAAGCGACCTCACCAGCTACCGCAAAGCCAACGCCGCAATGCGTCAAAACACCCGGGCAATGCGCGACGCCCGCGAACGCAACCGCCAGTACACCCAGGCGCTCGACCAACAGCGCGAAGCCCACGCCGGTATTAAATCCGGCCTGACCGTTGCCCGCCGGGAATACGACCGCCTCGCTCGCCAACTGCTCAACACCAAGCAGCCCAGCGACCAGTTGACCGCCTCGCTGGAACGCGCCCGCGTGCGCCTGCACGGCCAGCAAACCGAGTTCGATCGCTCCGCCCGCGCGCTGAAGGAATACCGCAACCGAACCCGCAACGCAGGCGAGGAAGTCAAGCGGCTCACCCAGAACCACGCCACCCAAACCGAGCGCATCCGCGGCTTAAAAACGCGGCTGGATGAAGCGGGCATCAGCACCGACAACATGGGCCGCAGCGCTAGGGAGCTGCGCTCCAAAGAGGAACGGCTCAACACCACCCTGCAGCAGCAAAAGCGCCACCTTGCCGAAGTTGCCGAACGCCAGCGGCGCTTAACCCAGGCCCGCGACCGCTACCAGAATGGCATGGCCAACGTCGCCCGCGCCCAAGGCGTGGGCATGGGTATGCTCGGTACCGGTATGGCCCAAGGTTATGCCGCCGCCCGCCTGTTAACGCCTGGCGTTGCCTGGGCGGAACAGATGAGCACCCTACAGGCCGTGGGCCGCTTCGACGCGGACGATGAACGCTTCCAGGCGCTACGCCAGCAATCCCGCGACTTAGGTTCAACCACCGCCTTCAGCGCCACCGAAGTCGGTGCAGGTCAAGAGTTTCTATTGCGTGCTGGGATGAGCAGCGAGGCCATTCAAGCCTCCATGAAAGACGTGCTCGCGCTATCGCTGGCCAACAATACCGAGCTGGCCCGCGCGGCGGATATCGCCTCCAACATCGCCGGTGCGTTCAAGGTCGATATGGAAGCGGAAGGCGCCATGGCGCGCGTCGGGGATATCCTCTCCGGTACCGCCAGCCGGGCCAACGTCAACCTGGAAATGCTCGGCGAAACCATGAAGTACCTGGGCGGCGCCGAAGACCTCAAGCTGACCATGGAACAAGCCGCTGCCATGTCGGGCATTCTCGGCAACATCGGCATCCAGGGCAGCCAGGCCGGTACCACCATGCGCGCCATGATGAACCGCCTCACCAACCCCGTTGGCAAGGGCGCGGCCGCGATTGAAAACATCGGGCTACAGGTGTCAGACGCCAACGGCAATATGCGCGCCATGCCCGATATCCTGCGCGATATCAGCCAAGCCACCGCCGACCTGGGCAACGTCGAACGCAAAGCCATCATGCAGGATATCTTCGGTGTGGAAGCGGGATCCGGCATGGCGGAACTGGTCGACGCCATGGGCGCTGGCAAGCTGGATGAGATCATCAATGCCCTGGGCGACAACATGGGCGAAAACGCCCGGATGGCCGAGGTCATGGCCGACAACATCGGCGGCGATTTAAAAAACCTACGCAGCGCCTGGGAAGAAGTCGGCATCAGTATCACCGACACCAACGACGGCCCCCTACGCGACCTGGTGCAAACCATCACCACGATTACCCGCGGCGTCGGCGACTGGATCAAAGCCAACCCAGAGTTGGCGGGCACCATCGCCAAAGTGGCCGCGGGCATGATCGCCCTGGCCACCATCGGCGGTGCCGTCACCATGACCTTTGCCAGCATCCTCTCCCCGCTGCTGTTCGCCCGCTTCGCTATGAGCACCCTGGGCATTCAGGCGGGTGTACTCGGCCCGGTGTTAAGAACCGCAGGTGCCGCCCTGTTCGCTGTGGGCAAAGCGCTAACGGTGGGCCTGTTGGGCGCGCTCAAAGCCACCGCGGTATTCCTGGCCACCAACCCCATCGGCTGGGCCATCCTGGCCATCGCCGCCACCGCGCTGGTGATCTACAAATACTGGGAACCCATCAAAGGCTTTTTCCTAGGCCTATGGCAGCAGGTGAAAGACGCCTTTGGCGACGGCATCGGCGGTGTTACCCGCCTGCTGGTCAACTGGTCACCGCTTGGCTTGCTCTATAGCGGCATCTCATCTGCGTTAGGCCGCCTGGGGATTGAGCTGCCCGACTCGCTTAGTGAGCTGGGTAGCAAGATGATTGGCGGCCTATCCAGCGGTATGAACAGCGCCCTGGGCTGGGTGCGTCAATCAGCGAATAGCGTATGGGCAACGATCAACGACGCCTTTGGCGATGGCATCGGTGGCGTTTCCAAGCTGCTGATTGATTGGTCACCGCTTGGGCTGCTGCACAGCGCGTTTATCTCCACCCTGGATAGGCTGGGTATTTCAGTGCCCGAAGGTTTCCGCAGCCTGGGCGGCTTTGTAATTGATGGCCTGCTGGGCGGGCTAACCGAAAAACTCGCCGCCCTACGCGAACGCATTACCAGCATCGCCACCAGCGTGGCCAACTGGTTCAAAGGCGTGCTGGGTATTAACTCCCCCAGCCGCGTGTTTGAAGGCTTTGGCGTCAATATCGTTGAAGGCATGATCAACGGCATCGGCAGCATGATCGGCGCCCTGCGCGACCAAGTGATGGGCATGGCGGGAAATATCGCAGGCTGGGTGCAAGATGCCATGGGTAGCGCGCTGGACTCACTCAGCAACGGTGCCAACCGTGCTATCCAACTTGGAAAGGATACCGCCGCCGGTTTAGGGCAAGGGATACGCGACGGCGCCAATCGCGCCACGGAAAGCGCCGCCAATCTAGCCAACGACGTTACCAGCACCGTGCGCGGCTGGCTGGATATCCACTCCCCCAGCCGCGTGTTTGCCACCATTGGTAACTACGTCTCCCAAGGCCTGGCCAACGGCATTGAAGCCGACGCCGATGGCCCCGTTAAACAAGTGCGCAGCATCGCCACCCACCTGCGCAATGCCGCCACCGGGCTCATGCTGGGCGCCGGGGTCGCATCCCCCGCTATCGCCCTGGAAGTGGAGCGGCCAACGCTACCCACGTTACCCGAGTTGGGCGCGCTAGAGATCCAGCGCCCAGAGCTGCCCACGCTCCAAAGCGAGGTGGCCAAGCCCGAAACACCCACGCTGGATGCGCTGCGCATCGAGCGGCCAACGCTGCCCGCATTACCCGAACTGGGCGCGCTGAAGATCCAACGCCCAGAGCTGCCCACGCTTGATGCCCTTCGCATCGAATGGCCAGAACTTCCCCAATTCGACCCGCTACGCATCGACACCAGCGGCATACAGATCGACGCCCGGCCGCCGCTGCAAAGCCACGCCAGCCAGCCCAGCGGCGGGCTAGTGATTCACGGCGGTATCAATATCGAGATCAATGCCGCCCCGGGTATGGATGAACAAGCACTGGCACGGCTGGTAAACGCCGAAGTACAGCGCGCCCTGCGCGATGCCGAACGCCGCGCCCAGGCAAACCACCGCAGCGCTTTCCACGACATTGATTAAAGAACAGTGAGGAAATATCACCATGATGATGATTTACGGCATGTTCGTGTTCGCCCTCGACACCGCCGCCTATCAGGAACTGCAGCGCCAAACCCGGTGGCGGCAGGAAGCCCAAGGCCGGGTCGGCCTGCTGCCCGCCCGCCAGTTCCTTGGCCCAGGGGAAGACACCATCACGCTCACCGGCACCCTTCACCCCCAATTCACCGGTGGCCAACCCCACCTCGATCAGGTGCGCGACATGGCCAGCCAAGGCCACGCCTGGCCATTGATCGAAGGCACCGGCAAAAACTACGGCTTTTTTGTCATGGAAAGCCTAAAGGAGCGCAAGGTCGCCTTAATGCGCGACGGTGCCGCCCAGCAAATTGACTTTGATATGGTGCTGCACCGGGTAGAAGACGATAACGGCAACCTGCTGGCCATGCTCGGCCCGCTGGCAGGCATGGCCCTACGCGCCGTGCCAAGGTTGGTGTAAGCATGATTCCCGCTCGCCGACCCGCCTATTCAATCGGCGGCATGGCCGCCACCGGCCGCCTGCAAAGCCTCACCATCACCGACCGGCGCGGTACCACCACCGACGAACTCACCATGACCCTGGAAGACCACGACGGCCGCCTAGCGATTCCCCCGCGCGGCAAGATCCTGACCGTGGCCCTGGGCTGGGAAGGTGAAGCCCTGGTGGATCGCGGCAGCTTTACCGTGGATGAAGTCGAACACTCAGGCGCGCCGGATGTGCTCACCATCCGCGCCCGCAGCGCCGACCTGCGCAAAGAGAACCCCGCCAAGCGCTGCGAAAGCTACCACGAAAAAACACTCGAAGAGATCGTGGCCACCGCTGCTGGCCGACTAGGCTTGGCCCCCAACATCGCCAATGCGCTGGCAGGCATATTCATTGATCACATCGACCAAACCGACGAAAGCGACCTGCACTTTTTGCACCGCCTAGCCGAGCGCTATGACGCCCTGTGCATGGCCAAAAACGGCAACCTGCTGTTTATGCCCATGAACGGCGGCGTCACCGCTGGCGGCACGCCCATCCCCATGCTCATTCTCAAGCGCGGCGTGGGCGACACCCACCGCTATCTCATCGCCGACCGTGAAGAGTTCACCGGCGTACTCGCCTACTGGAGCGACCTGGAAAGTGCCGAAAGAAAAGAGGTGCTGGTGGGCAGCAGCGACAACACCAAACGGCTACGCCACACCTACGCAAGTGAAGACCACGCCATTGAAGAAGCCAGCGCAGAACTCAAGCGCCTACAGCGCAAGCACTCAGAACTAACGCTGGAACTGGCCGAAGGCCGCGCCGATATTTATCCGGAAACGCCGGTAACCACAGAAGGGTTCAAGGAACAGATCGACGTCACGCCCTGGATCATTGACGAAGTGACCCACAATTTTACGGAACGGGGGTATACCTGCAGTATTCGGATGGAGACGCGGTGAGTATTAACGCAGATGTGACGGTGGGAATTATCGAGAGTAACTCTTAAAAAGCAGCACCTCACAACCCCCGGTCGTCCGTTGGCCGAGGGCTTTTGGCATCCGTCTCCTTACAGAAAAGCTGATTCCCTCCAGCCCGCGCATCCAAGCGTCATAGTCAGCTTGGCACAAAAACAACCCCATTGATGTAAGCCATTGCCGACAAGATTTGTAAGAAATCTCTTACAACTTTATGTCTAGGATCTTTGGCGAAGTGCCCCACAATTCCATTGAACGGGGGGTTAATGGGGACACGGTGAGGCTCACCGTAGCGTTGCCAGGTGGAAGGAAAGCAGCGCATTTCCATGACATAATGTTCAGCCCGTTTGTAGGAGGCGGCATGGGCATTATTTTTGGTAATCGGGAATTTATTGACGAAACCGCCCTCCCAGGGGCACAGGTTCAGCATTTTTCGCTGGCAGGAACTAACTACGGCGCGTTATTTATTCCTCGGCCAGCCTGGGACGATAACACCGCACTGAAAGTGACCCAGGAGCTTGGCGTTCACATCCCAGAAGATGCCTACGAAATCAAATTTGATACGCTGGATAGCCTGCTGGATGACAACCCGGCCCATGGTTACCGCACTCGGCATCAGTTAGGTTTACCCCCTTATTCTTTAACGGAGTTGAACCTGCTCGGCTCTGGCTTGCTGGAGTCCATTAGCCTGTTTGATCAAGATATGCATGGCTCGGGCTATTATGGCTGCGCCGTTGATGACAATACCCAGCTGTGCCACTATTACAGAAGGCTTTACCGACGCTACGGAGCTTATTTCCTAGCTAACGGTCTAACGCCCTATACCTCCCAGAGAGGAACATGCTATGCATTTATACGCGAATGATCACATCACACAGCAGCAGCGCAAGGCGGCAACCATTGAGGCCGCACGTAAGCGCTATCTTGCCGCAAAACGGCAAGGCAATGTCAAAGTCAGCCTGAGCGCTGAGGAAGCACAGAAGCGCGCTCAGAAGTCCGTTTTTCGCCTGTCTTAATTTTCCAGCTTCCAAAAAACCCCCGGCCATACAACATGGCCGAGGGTTTTGTTTGCCGCAATCTTCTGGCGAAGCGTTTCCGCCACGCGTGCTATTAGGCGACCACACCACTATGCCAAATTAACTGAGCAAAGCATGTAAGCATTTTGCCATCTGTTTGTAAGAAATAACCTACACCGCCCAACACCTGGCTTGCCTCACCACCACCCCTCGGTACTGCTTAGCAGTAATAAAACACCCCTGCCCACCGGCGGTGGGCAACAACCGGCAGCGGCTGCCCACACGGTGGGCTTTGAATAGCCGGTACTCTCCCTCTACCTCCGCCACCACTAAATCGGCGTGGCCAAACGAACGCGCCTCATCCACCACCAGCACATCGCCCTCCATCCACGGCCCGCCGGGGCGGGCATCCTCGCTTATCTCCACCAGAAAACAACTGGGCGGAAATTTTCGGCTATCCATTTCGGCCACTGCTGGGTGCTCCACGCCCACCACTGCTGGCCCTAAGTAATTTACTCGCATGCTGTTGCCCTGTGCTTGCTCCACATTAAGCGACGTATATTAGCGGTTGCCTGTCGCTTCCCAGGCTGTTAATACTGTATAAATTAACAGTCTTACACAAGTAGTGGAGCTCAATATGATTGGCCTGGTGGACTGCAACAATTTTTATGTGAGCTGCGAGCGGGTGTTCAACCCCAAACTGGAAGGCCGCCCCGTGGGCATTATGTCCAATAACGATGGCTGCATTATCGCCCGCTCCAATGAGCTCAAAGCGCTGGGTATCGAGATGGGCACCCCCGCCCACCAGGTGCGCCACCTGGTCGATCGCGGCGAGATCGTCTTGCACTCCTCTAACTACGAGCTTTACGGCGATATGTCCCACCGGGTGCAAGGCATCCTTGAGCGCGAAACCGCCGGTGTAGAGCCCTACTCCATTGACGAGATGTTCGTGCGCATGGATGGCTTCGAGCCTGAAGCGCTGCTGGAACACGCCACATCCCTACACGCGAAGATCCGCCGCGGCACCGGCATCCCCGTGTGTGTTGGCGTTGCCGCAACACATACCCTGGCCAAGCTGGCCAACCGCATTGCCAAAAAGCACCCCGGCTACCCTGGCGTGTGCATCCTTCATGCGGAAAGCGACGACGCCAAACACCTGCTAAAGCAGATCGAGGTAGGCGATGTATGGGGCGTTGGCCGACGGCTCAACGAGCGCCTGCAGATCCTGGGCATCAACACCGCCTGGGATCTCCGCGAAGCGGACGCCAAACGCCTGCGGCGCAAATTCTCAGTGAACATGGAGCGCACGGTGCTGGAACTACGCGGCATTAGCTGCCTGAAGATGAACGACGTTAACGAACCACGCCAGCGCATTATGACCAGCCGATCGTTCGGCCGACCCACTTCACAGCTTTACGACCTACAGGGCGCTATTCGCCAACACGCCCAACGGGGCGCCGAAAAACTACGCGAGCAAAAGAGCCTCGCCCGCGCCGTGCTGGTGTTTCTCAAAACCGACCGCTTCCGGCCCGACCTGCCCCAATACTCCCCCAGCCTGGCGGTGGAAATGGAGCGCCCGAGCCAGGACACCCGCGACATCCTCCACGCCGCCCAGGAAGCACTGCGCAAGATCTACCGGCCAAAGTACGGCTACAAGAAAGCGGGCGTGATGCTGATCGACCTGACCGACGAGAACCGCCAGCAGCTGAGCCTGATGGATACACCGCAAACGGAAGAGGAACGCCAACGCAGCCAAAAGCTAATGGCCACCATGGACGCGCTGAACGAGAAGATGGGTAAAGGAACGGTACGCCTGGGCCTACCGGAAAAGAACGCCCCCTGGCACCTACGCTGCGCGAACCGAAGCCCGCGCTATACGACGAATTGGGGTGAGCTGATGGTGGCGTATACGGACGAGAATGCCGCTAAGAAAGGTCAACCTTCTAAGCGTTGTTAATAAATTAAAAATAATTTATATTAATGTAATTTATTTAAAAAACTAACAAACCAAAGGTAATAGAATGAGAGAGTACAGTGAAGAGGTAAACGAGCAATACAGGGCTTATGGGGAATTTCTAGTAAGGTTCGAACATATAGTTTTTAAAATGCAACAAGTGGTTATTTTTATTTTAGATTCTCAAGGGTTAAAAAATCAACAAGTAACTCAAATATTATTAGCAGGACACACTGCATATCCATTACAGGATATTTTGCATTCGCTAGTTTCAGAAACCCAAAACTTAGACACTCAACGAGAAAAGCTTATCAACAAAATATTTAAAAATATTAAATCAATAATTGAAATAAGAAATGATTTGGCACACAGTGTTTCATTAATAGGTTATAGCGCGCCTGGAACTGAATACAGTAGCTTCAGAACAACTAAATTCAGCAGGAACAAAAGTGGAGCATCACCCAAAAACAACCACTATACTGTAGAAAAATTAGACCAGCTAATTTTAAAATGTCAAAGCATAGAAAAAGACTTATCACATTTATTAGCCTTAGTAACCACAGGATTAGATTTTAATAAATTATTTACTAAAAATAAAAATTGAGAATATTTAAGCCATACCGAAACAGACCTATAAATACACTTATTTATTTAAAAATTCATAAAGAGATACCGTATATAACAACCAATTATTTTATATCAATCATCCGAGTAGGGCCAATGCAAGTTAATCGGCTTAGATGATTAATCAAGTCCAGGGGCGCGCTGAACAAAAAGATGGGGAAGGAAACGGTACGCTGGGGCTGACAGAAAAGAACGCCCCATGGCACCGACGCTGCGCGAACCGAAGCCCGCGCTATACGACGAATTGGGATGAGTTGATGAAGGTGTATACGGATGAGGGGGCGGCTGATAAGGCCAGGCTCAACACAGCAGGCCTAAAGTAATTCACTCGCATCTGCACGCCTGCTATCTGTCTAGTCAAAAATCACCATAGGGATCAATTAAATGGGGCCACGTTCCCCGAAGATAGGATAAACCAATATACTCACAAACCTTATTTAACGGAACGTGATCAAAATCACAAACAGTACTAAAGCCAAATCTTTCAATTAAAGCACACAGATATGGAAACGTAGCCAACATAACACTATCTTGTAAAAATGGTTTTTGGTACTCTCCAACAGAGATATCGAAAGTGAAATTCCTACAGATTTTAGCGCTAGTTGATTCCTCATAGCGCTTCCCACTCAAATAAGCTCCCAAATATTGCAAGTAACCTAAGTCAACAGGCTCGATCTCCACTAAAGGAAAAAACCTTTCTAAGAAATATCCATACACCGCCTCTATAGCATACTTCTCGTCAGTCCCCTCAGTTGGTGTAACTCTTCTTAAATAATATGAAAATGCAAAAAAACGAATCAAATTCAAGTCTAACTTAGAAAGCATTTCTATCGACTGATCGATTACAATGCTTTTTAAAGAGCCTTTCTCAGATGAAACCTTATGAGCTATTAACTCAGAAATAGTATCCAATTCTGCACTATCGGTTCTTTTAGCGGAATACTCTATACCTTCATTGATAGCTGCTTGTATATCAGGTCGCTTCAATTCACTTGCTACATCAGTCTCAAGCCTGGAAATCTTTTCAAAAAGCTTTTCAGAAAACCTTCCAACATATAGCCTAGCTTCAGCTACAGCTTCTTCTCTAAGCTTGGGAAAATTACGCTCCAGTAACAATATAACTAAATCTTTAACATCACTGTATTGCATACCTATATTGACATCACGATTAGCTTGAACAGCAAGAGCGCTTCCAGAGGCCTTTTGGATTTGTTTATCTTTATCTAACATCGTCATCTCCCTCTTGCTTACCGCCTATACTTACATCTCTACCCGCTTGTATACCGAGTCCGTTTTTGATCTGCTGTTTCTGACTTTTTGACGAATTCTTCTTTTGGTAGATAAATGTGGTAACAACGACGATAGAGGCTAAAAAAGCAGCAACACTTGCAAATGAGGTGTCTAGAACAGCCCAAACCAAACAAAAAAAACTAGACAGAAAAGAAATCAATATAAGCATTGGCAATCCAAGAATTTTATCATCAATAAAAATCCATTAAAGGCTTAAATACCAACCTTCATCAGAGGTCATCCCACTCACTTTCTATACGCCTTATTTCACTTTCTACCATTTCAAGCTGGATATCAGGCGAACCTTTAAAACTATAGATTTTCTTCATACTAAGATCAAGAACACGGCACTCTGAGATAGAAACATCGCATGACTCGCTGATTAGAAAGCAGATAATATTTGCCCGCTGTTGGTTCATTTTTTTACTACTGTTGAAATGCAGCTTTAGCAAACGATCTTCACCATCTACTTTATAGTAAAGCTCAGGATTGCATAGAACTTCCGTATCTCTATACCGATAACTCGCTTTAGGGGGATCATAGTGATAAATGTTTTTCCCCTGTGCCCAAGTGATAAAATTCTCGGCAATCTTTGAATAGTTTTCTTGCTTGTCTTTATGAGACTTTTTTGCAATATCACGCAGGTGGTCAAAACTGCGCTGGTGCTTGAATAGACCCTTTATTGCTTGTCTCAGGCTGAGATAGTAGTCACGGTAATGAGCGTAGGAAGGCCTGTTCTTTAAACTCCGTTCACGGCCTTGTTTTAATTTGGCATCGGACGTTGCTATGTATGAAAAATCTGTAACAGTAAAAACAGGCATTCCCCACCTCTCTTTTCATTATCTAGCAGTCTCAAAACCGCCTTTATGTCTTAATGGTTTTACAGTTACACAATCCGCCCAATCCGAATCTCACACCGCCCCAAGATCTCCACATCATGCATATCCTGCGGCTTGATCATCTCAGGCTGGTAATGCTCATTGTCACTAATCAAGTACAACGCCCCGCCCGCCAAGCGCTGCACCCGCTTAATCCTTCTCTCGCCGCTTACCAACAGCAAAAACACGCCTTCCTGTTTCGGGTCGCGGTTGCTGCGATCCACCAATACCCAGTCGCCATCGTCTAGCGTCCCGAGCATTGAATCGCCACGCACTTTAACGCCCACCACTTGCGCAGGGTCTAGCCCCTGCTCGGCCAACTCGCTGCTGGGAAAGTGCAGGATGGTTTTTATCGGCTCTCCTTCAAAGCTGCGTCCGGCACCGGCAGCAGCTTCGATGTCGTACATCTTCACAGGGGAAAGCTCTGGTGATGGTTCATTTAAAGCAACCCCTAGAGGTTGAGGAGTTGCTGATCCTGAACGTTGGCCTTTGAGCACATAAAAAATATCAACGCCTTCATCAGAAACCGCCGACAAGTAAGAAGAATCAGGGCTACTAGCGCCCTTTTCGTATTTGATCTGAGTCGTTTTTCCGACACCACCAATCAGAGCCAAAGCCGTCTGGCTCAGTCCAAGTCGTTCGCGTTCTTCTTTTAAGCGCTCGCCAATGACCATTTTCATGAACCATCCTTATTGACAGGTTCATTTTTATGAACCATTCTATTCATGTCTTTCACTCTATAACACAACGCAAAGGGAACCACTGCCATGGTCACTTCTGCTAAACCGCAACCCCAACAGCCCCTCCTTGGCCATCACCAAACACTGGCGAGCCGAGTGTTGGTAGAAACCGTCGGGGAGTTAGCCAAGCAAGGACTCGCTGGTGATGACTTGCAAAAGCGAGCTACTGACTTGGCTCATGCATTCCGCACGGGGCTGGCTCAGCTCACTTCGCCAACGTCTGGTAGTACTCAGTCAATTTCTTGTGAGCCGCAATAACAGCGTCTGCAAGGTTTTCACCGTAGGCCTTATTCATAGCAACCGAGTGCTTAACCTCAAAAGTTTGAGCACGAACAAGCTCAATCACCATTTCATGAGCGGCATGTTCTGGCCCGTGTTTAGGATCAAGTACACGTAGTTCAGACATAACTAAAGCCCTCCTAGGGCGTTACTGAAATTAAGGAAACCACTGCCATGGTCACCATCATTGCCACCATTCTTATGCCTACCACTCAGACCACCCTGTTCCGCGGGATCGAGGTAGAGCTTGATCGCTGCTCTGAACACACCCGCCGCCACATCGAAACCGCATTGAAGCGCGGCACCAACACGCCTAACCCGCTGGCGGATCTTGAAGCGCTGGAAGAGCGCATCACCGCCGAAGCCGTGGGCGAACTCGCTGCTTTGATGCTGGCCTGTAACGCCTCTAGCGATGAAATCGAAGACGCCCTTTGCGAACTGCGCACCTACATGGATGAACACTTCCTGCAGCGCAAGCTGGTACGCCTTTACGAGCGTTAATACAGACGCTCGGCCGCCTTGTTCAAAGTCTTTCACTCTATTAAGGAAGCCTAACCCATGGCCACCACTAACACCATTACCCCAAAGCCGATTTATGCCCCCAAGGGGTGTAACTGCCCCGTCATGATTCACCTCACCGAAAGCGAGCGGGAAGAGCTGAAGCGCATTCAGGAGCTGGAAATGCGCTCGATGTCGGCCGCCGGCCGCATGCTGCTGCTCCGCGGTATCGCCGAGTACGACCAAGAAACCCTGAACGCCGAATGACCTTGCCTGCATAAGGATGTTTGCCATGTACCAGGACCCCAAACGTGTGCGTACTCGCTACGCCGCTCTCAATTTGGATCAGTACGAGGCCCAACTGATCGATGCGTTGGTGGATTACACCGGCATCGAACGGGCGTCGCTGCTGCGTCAACTGGTGCTGAAAGAAGCACTGGAGACGCTGGGCGTTGCTGATCTCTCTGTTAGCACTATGCCTCAGCAGGCGTCGTAAACGCAGGCCCTTTTGAGGGCCTCAAGGAGCACTGAAGTATGGCTGACCAACCCGCCCGCAGCGATTTACGCCTTCCGCTGGATGACCAGCTGGAGGCAGTGCTGCAGCAGGTATGCGAACAGCAGGATTTGCAAAGCCTGGACGACGCCGCCGAGTGGCTACTCCGCAGGCGCTTACGCAAAGGCACCCAAGGGCTCACCGGCCGTGGCCGCGCCCTTTACCCCGTACCAGGAGGCCGTAGTGACTGAAGAGGCAAACCAACAGAACACCGTGCCGTTCAGCCGTCTGCGCTTCAGCTGCCCGCACTGCGGTTCGCACATGAAGATCCGCACGTCGAGATCACCGCTACCCATCTACCGCGTCATTTATTGGAACTGCAGCAATGAGTGGGAGTGCGGTTTTCGCTGTGACGGCTACATGCAAATGCTTCGCACATTAGCACCGAGCCGCTGCCCGAACCCCGATGTTCAGCTCGAAAGTGCGCCTTGGTTGCTGAACCAGATGGGATTCGACTTCGACGAGACGCCGATCAACGACGAACACTACGAGGAATAAAGCGATGCATAAGGTTGCTCATCTTCCCCCACGGCCCCAGCGCCACTATCGGCCTAGCTTTCATGCCCCGCCAAGAGGGGGCACTCACGGCCCAGCCGGTGCCGTGAGCTAACACCCAAGCCCAGCCCAACCCATTGTTTAATAAGGAGGCGAGCGTGAATTCATCGCTGCGCCAGGACATTGTTGCGCGCTTAATCAGCGATTTTGAGGCGATCGAGCGCGGCCCCTACCTGCAACGGGTGCGCTGCCCGGAGTGCGGTAAGCGCGAGGCGTACATCAACGCCGACGCGCCGTGGATGCTCAAATGCGGGCGGGAAAACAATTGTGGCGCGCAAATCCACGTCAAAGCGTTGTTCCCTGATCTGTTCCGTTCCTGGAGCGAGCGCTACAGCACCAAGATGGGCGAAAAGCCCACCTCTCAAACGCCGGTGGCGGATGGCTACCTGCGCGATGGTCGCGGCTTTGAGCTGGCCCGCATCCAAGGCTGGTACACCCAGGAGAGCTACTGGAAGCCGGAAATCGGCGGTACCGCCACGGTGCGCTTTGCCCTGCCTGGCGGCGCTTACTGGGAGCGCCTGCTGGATAACCCGGAGCGCTTCGGCAAGCAGAAGGCCAATTTCGTTGGCCGCTATAAAGGCCAGTGGTGGTGCCCGCCTGCTCTCACCGCGGCGGATCTGGTCGCCGCCGGCGAGGTGTGGATTGTAGAAGGCATCTTCGATGCCATCGCGCTCTATCACCACGGCATCGCGGCCGTTTCCGCCATGAGCTGCGGCAACTACCCCGATGAAGCGCTAAACGCCCTGGCGGATGCCGCCCATCAAGCCGGCACCAGTCGCCCCACCCTGGTGTGGGCGCTGGATAACAACCGCGCTGGCCACAACGCCATTCACAAGCATGTAAGGCGTGCCCGGGCAGCAGGCTGGGATTGCGACGCCGCGCAGATCCCCAGCGCCGACCACGACTGGAACGATGCCCACCAGCGCGGCGAGCTCACCGAGAAGCACCAGGAAACCTACCGCTACCACGGCGACTTGCTGTTGGCCCCTACGGCCATGGCCAAGGCGCTGCTGATCTACAAGCGCCGCGAGCAGCGGGAGTTCTGGTTCGAGTTCAAACGCCAGCTATGGTGGTGGAAGTTGGATATGGACGCCTTCGATCGCGCCTTGCGCGCTGATGGCCTGGACGGTGAAGATCAGCGGCAAATCGACCCCTCCCTGCGCGATGCGGCCCTGGAGCAATCCGGCAGCGTGAAGCGGATCTGCACCTGTTACCCCACGGCGCTCTACTACCAGGCTAACGCGGTCACCGATGAGAGTTGGTACTACTACCGCGTGGAATTCCCCGACGGCCGCCCGCCGATAAAGAACACCTTTAGCGGTGGCCAACTGGCGTCGGCGTCTGAGTATAAAAAGCGCCTGCTCGGCGTGGCACCAGGTGCGGTATGGACGGGTACCAGCCAGCAGTTGGATAGCCTGCTGCAGGATCAGATCGGCAACATCAAAACCGTCGAGACCATCGATTTCATCGGCTACAGCAAGGAGCACGGCGCTTACGTGTTCGGCGATCTTGCCGTGGCTGGTGGCAAGGTGGTGCCGATCAATAGCGAGGACTTTTTCGAGCTTGGCCCCCGCCGCCAGTTGAAAACCCTTAGCCAATCCGTGGCGCTGCACATCAACCCCGATCGCAAGGCGTTCAACACCGAGTGGACGCAGCAACTGCTCAGCGCCTTCGGTACCCGCGGCGTCATCGCCCTGGGCTACTGGCTGGGCAGTCTGCTGGCCGAGCAGATCCGCGCCGAGATGGGCAGCTTCCCGTTTTTGGAGATTGTCGGTGAAGCCGGCGCGGGTAAATCCACGCTGATCGAGTTTCTCTGGAAGCTGTGCGGCCGGCGCGACTATGAAGGCTTCGACCCCAGCAAGGCCACCATGCCGGCACGCTCACGCAACTTCGCCCAGGTGAGCAACCTGCCGGTGGTGCTGATCGAATCCGACCGCGAGCAGGAAGGCGGCGCCAAACAGAAGCAGTTCGATTGGGATGAGCTCAAAACCGCCTTTAACGGCCGCTCGATCCGCGCCCGTGGTGTAAAGAACAGCGGCAACGACACCTACGAGCCGCCCTTTCGCGGCAGCATCGTGATCAGCCAGAACGCCCCGGTGCAGGCAGGCGAGGCTATCCAGACCCGTATCTGCCACCTGCACTTTACCCGGGAAGGCCAGAACAAACAGACCAAAGCCCTCGCCGAGGCGCTGGAACGTACCGAGATCGAGCACGTTAGCCAGTTCGCCCTGGCGGTGGCCCAGCGGGAGGCAGCGCTGCTGGCGTTGATCACCCAGCGCGCCCGCCACTACGCCGACCAGTTGGCCGATGACCCGGATATCAAGGTGCTGCGCATCGCCAAGTGCCACGGCCAGTTAATGGCCCTGGTGGAGTGCCTGGGGCCGGAAGGCTTGGGTCTCTTCGACCAACAAACCCTGGATATCGCCTTGGGCCACATAAAGCAGATGGCCCGCGAACGCCAACAATCTATCAACGCCGACCACCCGCTGGTTGCTGAATTCTGGGAAGCCTTCGACTACATCGAGGGTCTGCGCGACGACCCCATGCTGAACCACTACGGCAAAGGCAGCGACCTGATCGCCATCAACCTTAAAGACTTCGAGCGCACCTGCGCCGAATACAAGCTGCGCACCCCAGAGGTGCGCGAGCTCAAGCGTTACCTGAAGAGCAGCAAGACCCGCAAATTTATCGATTCCAACCGCACCGTGAACTCCCGCGTCCGCCATAACGGCGGCAGCGTGAAGTGCTGGGTGTTTCAAGCATGAAGGAGCCTGTGATGACCACTAACCACTCAATGCCACTGGTGACCCAGCGCCTACACGAGCGCAACCGTGAAGCCCTGGAGGCAATGATCGGCGCCGAAGCCAACGCCAACCATTACCGCGAGCAGGTAGCCAAGTCTGGCCTGCCCGCGCTGAAACGCCTGGCGCACATTGGCCTGGGCGATAGCCACCAGCCGCAGCACTGCCGCCGAGTGCTGCTGGCCGTTTACAACAGTTACGCCTGGCCGCTGAACCTGACCAGCCTGCGGGTATTGGACGACGACCTGCGCCGCGCCGCCCTGGCGGTGATCGAGTGGTCGGCCGTCAGCGATCGCGAGCTTCACGAATACCTGCCGGATGGCCACGAACTCATGCAGCGCTTTGCCGCCATTGAAAAAGAGGAGCCGTAACCATGGCAGACAACGCCGATATTGCCACTGAACTGATGGAACGACGCATGGAGGCCGCTCTGGCCAGCCGCCCCGTTTGGATTGGCTACGACCCCGCCGCCAACCCCAAGTGCGAAGACTGCGGCCAGGAGATTCCCCAGGCCCGCCGCGATGCCCTGCCCTGGGTTACCACGTGCATCGAGTGCCAGGGGATTCGTGAGTTAAGGGGACGTCATGTTCGCTGAAATCCGGAATTTGTTAATGCTACTTCTTTGGATCTTTGGGGTGGTCGTTGCACAGGGATTCTGGTCTTCGTTTTTTGCGATCACGCTATTTCCCTATGCCTGGTATTTGGCAGTGGAGCACTTACTGAAATATTGGGGGGTGATATGAGCCAACCAACAACATCGCCAACCAAGGGCGGTGCCGTGGCCCGGCAAGCCGTCATGCTCTGCCAGGATCGTGCCTTCCGGCTCTACCTGGACCGCCGCCGGCGCGCCAAACACAACATGACCGAGTTTCAACTACCCGATGGCACTCATAACGAAGAAGACGCCCGGGATTGGCTCTGCGCCGCCTGCAAAATCCAAAGCCGGGCTGAGTTAGATCACAATCCTCATGCGTCTGGTACATTTCATGCTATTCGTAAACGTTACCAACGCTGGCTTCTTAACCAAGAGGGAAACGTATGAGTAGTAACCCAGTACAAAGGATTCTCGACCAGTCATTAGAACGCCCTTTAAAGCCAGAGGAGCATTCACGCCTCACAGCAAGCATAAATGCATGGAAAAAGCAGGCCGCTCCTAACCCAGGAGAGGCAGCTTTAATTCGAGAGGTAGAACTCCTGAGAGAAGAGTTAAAACACTGTAGGGCAGTGCTGAAGAAATACGATATTAATGAGCACATGGATTAGCATAGAGGGTAGTCAAAATGCCGCGTTAAGCGGCATTTAAAACCAGGCCCAGAGATAACGGTATAAGAAAGCCAAGCTTTTCAGACCCTTTCAAACTGGAATAAACTGTATATACTTACAGTTAAATAGGGGTGCAATATGGCTGATGGGGTCGAGGTTCGCGGCAACACCGTGCGCGTATATTTCCGCTGGGATGGTGAGCTTTGCCGGGAACCGTTACCTGGCCCCGCCACGGAAAAAAACATCGAATATGCCAAGCGCTTGGCCACCATTATCAACTACGAGATTGAAGCCGGCACGTTCGACTACTCCCGCCACTTTCCTGAATCTAGGCGCCTGGTGGAAAATAGTTTCGGCCATTACCTGGATCTATGGCTGGCCATCAAGAAAAACGAGCTCGCTTACTCCAGTTTTCGCGGCATTCAATCCAAAGCAGAAACCCACGTACGGCCAAAATGGGGCGAAGTTCAAGCCGACACGATCGATCACATCGAGCTGCAGAGCTGGATTCAAAAGGAGCTTTCGGCAAAGCTGGCCAACAAGACGATCAAAGAGATCGTCAGTATCATGCGGCAAACCTTCCGGCTTTACGCCACGCGCAATAAGAAGGCTTTCGATCCCACCAGCGGCATCACCATCCGTTTGCCAGATGATGAAGATCCAGATCCTTTCACACGCAGCGAGATCAAGCTGATCCTGGAAACGCCGACAAACCGTGAGCAGGAACTCAATCTGATCAAGTTCGCCATTTATGATGGCCCACGCATCTCTGAAGCCCAAGCGCTGGCCTGGGAAGACATACTGGATGTGGATAAAGGGATTATTCGCTACCGGAGGGCAGTTGTTCGGGGGCGATTCAAGGTAACGAAAACCAAGCGCTCTACTCGCGTACATCATCTGCTAAAGCCTGCCCGTGAAGCACTACAGGCTCAATACGCGATTACCAGCAAGCTTAAGCCCCGCGTGTACGAGGTGGTCGATCGAGACAACCGGACGGTGCGAAAGGAGAAGCTACGCCTGGTGTTTTTGAATTCCCGTAACAATGAGCCCTTCTACGAGAACGCTATCCGTGAGCGCTTCTGGAAAACCCACCTAAAACACGCCGGCGTTCGCTACCGCGGCCCCAACCAGTGCCGGCACACGTTCATAAGCCAGCTGCTCTCATTGGGAGTGGTGCCGCTGCACTGGATCTCCAACCACGTTGGCCACGCCACGATCACAATGATCCAGCGCCGCTACGGCAAGTGGATTCGCAGCGACGGCCCTGACATTCCAGCGCTCATTGAGAAGCAGTTAGACCTGTAGTATTCCCAGGATTGTTCCCAAAACCGCTCCCAAAGGCCAGAAACAAAAAAGGGAATCGAGCTAAATGCTTGATTCCCTTTAAAATTCTGTGGCGGAGGGGGAGGGATTCGAACCCTCGAAGCCTTGCGGCTTACACACTTTCCAGGCGTGCTCCTTCGACCACTCGGACACCCCTCCGCGTTTTGGCGCTGTTGAAAGGCTGAACCTTTCGCGACAGAACGGCGCATATACTATTGGCTAAGCCTCGAAATAGCAAGCCTTTTCCGGCTGACGAACCTTTAGGTTAGTGGCATACCCCGGTTATCGTTCAGACAATACAGCGTAGCTGCCGTTGGCTTCCAGGCAGAGCGTCTCGCCACAATAGAGCTGCTGGGTTAGCGCTATGCGGCCTTTTCCTCGCTCAGCGAGCTTGTTGGCAAGCTGAGTAGGGCCTTCTGGCACTGCTGGCGTGCATATCAGGCGGTAGTCACTGGTTACCGGCGCCAGAAAACGCTGGCTAGCCTCGGCAACCACGACATCCCGCGCAATGCCCCGCTCACGTAGCCATAGCGTTACCCAGCACCAGCCTTGTAGCGTCGTCTGCGCTGTCAGTGCGCCACCAAAGCCCGTGCCTTTATCGTTAAGGTTGGGCTCCAGCGCTAACTGCCAGGCTAGTGAATCACCCTGACGCGTCATTTCGCTAATACCTAACGCGCCCACCATGGGTATGGCGTCGCTCAGCCACTGCTGAAAAACGGCCAGATTTTCCGGTTGGCCTTTTGGCAATGGCAATCGTGGATGAGGGATGCCTCGCTGACGGGGGAGACTCATCGCTAGTCCCAACGCTCTACAAAGTCAGCAACATTATGCTGCGGTACCGGTTTATGACGACCACCCAAAGTGCCCAGATAGATAAACGCGACGACTTCGTCATCTTCATCCAGATTCAGCCCTTTGCGAACTACGGGGTCGAAAGCGTACTTGCCGCTGCGCCACATTGCTCCCAACCCTAAGGCGTGGGCGGCTAGCAGTATGCCGTGGGCGGCGCACCCGGCGGAGATCACCTGCTCCATTTTGGGTACTTTTTCAAGTTTGGGCGTGACCTTGGCGATCACGGCGATAATCATCGGCGCCCGCAGCGGCTTTTTGCGCGCCGAGTTGAGCGTTTCATCATCGGCGCTAGGATCCTCCTGAAACTCCGCCTCGGCGAATAACTCGCCCAAGCGTTCTCGCCCTTCCCCGCTAAACTCGATAAAGCGCCAGGGGCGCAGCTCTTTATGATCCGGGGCACGTAGCGCGGCCTGATAAATGGCGCTGAGCTGTTCGCCGCTGGGCGCTGGCTCCATCAGCTTGCCCATTGAGCTACGCTCGTGAAGCAGCGTGAGTGCGTCCATTGATGACTCCAAATCCAATTGTGTGAGGCTACTTTAGCACCGTCATTTATAGCATTGTCATTTATAACATTGCCGCTTACTGCCTTGCTAGGCGCAGTGGCGTGGGGGGCGTTAACCCTGGGGTTGCGCGCCAGGGACTGATATCTAACCCGCCGCGACGCACATAGCGCGCCAGTACCAGCAGCTGCGTAGGCTTTGCCTGGGCCATTAAATCGCAGAAGACATGCTCAACGCAGTGCTCGTGAAAATCCTGATGCTGGCGAAACCCAATCAGGTAACGCAGCAGCCCTTCGCGGTCTATTTTCGGGCCTTTATAACGAATTAGCACGCTTCCCCAGTCTGGCTGACCGGTAACGGGGCAATTGGATTTCAGCAGGTGGGAGTAGAGTGTCTCCTCGACGACCTCTTCCCCTACCGACAGGTGATCACTGCTAGGCGTATAGTCGCTTACTGCGATATCTAAATCGTCCAAGCATTCGCCCGGTAAGTGCTGTGGCGAAAGCTCTGGCGCATCCACATCAAACAGCTCGACACTCACTTCAGCCCCCGCCGCTAAGGAGAGGTCATTGGCCAGCGTTTCCATCACTTCCTGACGACTATAGAAACGGGTTTGGTTGAAGCTATTGAGGTAGAGCTTCCAGGATTTGGACTCAATCAGATTAGGTGAGGCTGCTGGCAAGCGAAAGCGCGCCACGGCCACAATAGGCTTACCGCGGCTGTTCAGCCAGGAGACTTCAAAGGCGTGCCACTCATCTTCCCCCACAAACGGCAGAGTCCCCTCTTCAATCCCCAGCGGCTCTCGATTAACCGCGCGGGGAATAGGATATAGCAGCCCCGCGTCATACTGTTCAGGGTAAGCGGAATCGCGCCCTAACGGCGCGTGCTCTAACGTGTCTGGGCGATGTGCCATTGTATAAAGCTCTCTCTTCTCAATCGGATTGATGCGTCTAGCTGCGGATACCTTTGCCGCGCTCTAACATCGCTAGTGCAATACTAAACAACACAATGATAAAGGCAAAAATGGCAGCGAGCGCCCAGCCAACGGGAATATCCGAAACACCTAAGAAGCCATAACGGAAAACGTTGACCATGTACAAAATTGGATTGAGCATGGAAACACCCTGCCAGAAGTCAGGCAACATTGAGATCGAGTAGAACACCCCACCCAAATAGGTCAGCGGCGTAAGGATAAACGTCGGCACGATAGAAATATCGTCGAACTTATTGGCCAGTAACGCATTAATAAAGCCGCCAATAGAGAACAGCGCAGACGTGAGCACTACGACTAATACCGTGAGCAGCGGGTGTTCCATGGTTAGGCGGGTAAAGAACAGTGAAACGACCGTCACAATCAGCCCGACGCCCAACCCACGTGCCATACCGCCTAAAATAAAGCCGGCCAGTATCACCCAATTGGGCATGGGCGAAACCATCATCTCTTCGATCGAACGCTGAAACTTATTGGAGAAGAAACTCGACGCCACGTTGGAGTAGCTGTTGGTAATCACCGACATCATGATCAGCCCTGGAACAATAAAGTCCATGTAGCTGAAGCCGTCCATGTCACCAATCCGCGAACCGATTAGGTTACCGAAGATAATAAAGTACATCGCCATGGTGATCGAGGGCGGCAGCAGCGTTTGCGGCCAAATGCGGGTGAAGCGTTTGATCTCTTTTAGCACCAGCGTCCACAGGGCAATCAATGTTTGCGTAGCGTTCATACGCGCTCCTCCTTCTTCTCAACGCGCTGGTCTATCGCCCCTTGACCACTACCTTCTACCATCGACACAAACATCTCCTCCAGGCGATTGGCCCGGTTGCGCATGGATACCACTTCGATGCCCTGCTCACTCAACGCTTTGAAGACATCGTTCAGGCGCTGGCCGCGATGCACCAACAGCGAAAGCTGAGTAGACTCCAGCTGCTTTATCTCAAACCCGTCTATCTTGGGGATGTCTGTAATGGCTTCGGAGGTATCAATTAGGAAGGTCTCGGTATTCAGCTCAGCCAGTAGGCCTCGCACGCTCGTGTTTCGCACAATGTCGCCATTATTGATAATCGCCACATTACGGCACAGGCTCTCAGCCTCTTCCAGGTAGTGCGTCGTCAGGATGATGGTGGTGCCTTCATCTTGGTTAATTCGTCGCATGTACTCCCACATACTGCGCCGCAGTTCGATATCCACCCCGGCGGTTGGCTCATCCAGAATCAGCAGTTTGGGACGATGCATCAGCGCTCGAGCGATCATCAGGCGGCGCTTCATGCCACCTGACAGCATGCGCGCGCTGCCGTTGCGCTTTTCCCATAGGCCCAGATCGGTCAGCAGCTGTTTAGCGCGAGGCAAAGCTTCGCGACTGGTCATGCCGTAGTAACCTGCCTGGGCCAGTACGATATCGAGCACTTTCTCAAATTGATTGAAGTTGAACTCTTGAGGCACTACGCCTAGCTGGTACTTGGCTTTAGCGAAGTCTTTATCCACATCAATGCCGAATATGGAGACCTTGCCCGCCGTCTTTTGCACCAGCGAGCAGACCACCCCCAAGGTGGTGGACTTGCCGGCGCCATTGGGGCCCAACAAAGCAAAAAAATCGCCCTGCTGGACGTCGAGATCAATACCTTTGAGCGCCTGAAAGCCGTTGCCATACACTTTGGTAAGGCCACGGATCGACAATGCCGGTTCGGCCATGAACATGTCCTGTCAGCAAAATAAGAAGAGAAGGAGAAACATTAGGGCGCAAACGACTTTTTTCAAGGTGGGCACGACCACCAAGCGTCAGACACGCAAATAGTGATGCCCAGCAATTAGCCGATACATCATGGAAACAAAGGGAGGCCTAAACTTTTGAAGCTGGGAAATTGCAGAACTATCTGATCTTGTTTACATGGAGCGGGAAAGGAGATTCGAACTCCCGACCCTCGCCTTGGCAAGGCGATGCTCTACCACTGAGCTATTCCCGCAACGCAAACAACATACTAGATGGCGTCCCATAGGGGGTTCGAACCCCTGTTACCGCCGTGAAAGGGCGGTGTCCTAGGCCACTAGACGAATGGGACTAAATCAAACCTGGAGCGGGAAAGGAAATCGACCGGGCTGGCGTTCCAGCTCCCGACCCATCGCTTACCGATCCGGTACTACTAAAACTGGAGCGGGAAAGGAGATTCGAACTCCCGACCCTCGCCTTGGCAAGGCGATGCTCTACCACTGAGCTATTCCCGCTTATAGAGCACTTACTTAGCTTTTACCTAACTTACCGGAAGTGGCGTCCCATAGGGGGTTCGAACCCCTGTTACCGCCGTGAAAGGGCGGTGTCCTAGACCACTAGACGAATGGGACACTATTAAGCACTTTAATGCTTGGAGCGGGAAAGGAGATTCGAACTCCCGACCCTCGCCTTGGCAAGGCGATGCTCTACCACTGAGCTATTCCCGCATTCCGATAACCCTGACGACCGCTTACTCTAGCTCTAGAAAGAAAAAGAATAAGTGGCGTCCCATAGGGGGTTCGAACCCCTGTTACCGCCGTGAAAGGGCGGTGTCCTAGACCACTAGACGAATGGGACGTTGCATTGCCTCGTCGAGGTGGCGCGTATGTTACTCAGACCTTATTGAGCTGTCAAGCACCCTGCCTTCACCAAACTAACTGACACGCTTTCAATTACCTACCTCTACGTCCAATTTTTGCGAAGCCAGTATGCACACCGAGGGTGCCCTGGACACTCATTCGGCGTCATAACGGTGCAAACGGTTATTTTTCTTATATTTAGTCTTTTCAGCAGTGACCGACAAAACCCTTAAAAATCTTTTATTTAAAATAAAATCGATTTTTATGGCACACCCCTTGCTACTTCATTGTGTTCCCTGGCTGACCAATTCCATCATAAATGAGGTGTGCTATGTCCTTATCCCGTCGCAAGTTTCTCACCACAGCTGCCGTCTCCTCCACGGCAGGCCTTGTCTTGGGCGCCCCGTCTATCGCCCGTGCGCAGTCCGCCGAGAGCTTCAACTGGCGTATGACCAATGCCTACCCGCCCGGCTCGCCCTTTTACGTGGAAGGCCCAGGCAGCCCCACTGACGTGATCGCCAAAATCAACGCCATGTCCGGCGGGCGACTCAATATTCAGCATTTTTCATCCGGCGAGCTAATTCCAGCTTTTGAAGGCTTTGAAGCAGTTCAAAGCGGCACCATCGAAATGAATGCCGCCAATAGCTACTTCTGGTCAGGCACCACCTTTGCCGCTCAGTACTTCACTA
Organism: Vreelandella titanicae; assembly: GCF_014697095.1. Lineage (NCBI taxonomy): Bacteria > Pseudomonadati > Pseudomonadota > Gammaproteobacteria > Oceanospirillales > Halomonadaceae > Vreelandella > Vreelandella titanicae. The sequence goes on from NZ_CP059082.1 coordinate 4,674,225, forward strand.
CCGTTCCATTTGGTATGAGCTTTATGGGCCATATGGCGTGGCTTTACCACGGCGGCGGCTTGGAGCTTTGGCACGAAGTGTATGAGCCCTACGGCATGGTCGCCTTCCCGCTGAACAATACCGGCGTGCAAATGACCGGCTGGTTCCGCGAACCGATCGAGGATATTAGCCAGCTCAACGGGCTGCGCATGCGCGTTCCTGGCTTGGCGGGCCAGGTTTACTCTTCGCTTGGCGTGGATGCCCGTGTACTGCCCGGTGGTGAAATCTTCCCCGCGCTGGAGCGTGGCGTGATTGATGCAGCTGAATTCGTAGGCCCCTTCCAAGACCGTCGCATGGGCCTGCATAACGCCGCCAAGTTCTACCACACTACAGGCTGGCACGAACCCTCGACCACGGGCGAACTGCTTATCTCGAAAACCCACTGGGATAGTCTGCCAGAAGATCTGCAGATGATTGTCAAAACCGCCTGTATGGCCGCCTGCTTAGAGAGTGTGACCTGGTCTGAAGCGGTCAATGGCGAGGCCATGACAGATCTAGTGGAGAACGAAGGCGTCACTGCCAGCATGCTACCTACCCCCGTTATCGATGCGCTGCGCGAAGCCACTCAAGATACCCTGGCGACAGAGGCCAACGCTGACCCGCTGGTGCGCAAAGTGCACGATAACTACATGGCCTTTAAAGCCAACCATGACCGCTGGGCAGGCGCCAGTGAGCGTGCCTGGTTAAACGATATTATCGGAGTCTGATATGCGCGCCGTGGCATTTTTTGTTCACGGAGTTGAGGCGGTGGTTCGGCTATTTGGCTGGATCGCCGCCTGGACCTGCGTGGTTTTAGTCGGGCTCGTCGCTGGCGACGTATTGATGCGCTATGTGTTCAGCATTGGCGCGATATGGCTGCAGGAACTGCAGTGGCACTTGATCTCACCTATTGCACTGTTTGGCATGTCGTATTTGCTATTGATGGGCGAGCAGGTGCGCGTAGATGTTTTCTACGAGCGCTTCCCTGTAGGCCTGCAACGGGTGATTGAAGTGATCGGCGGACTCTTGCTGCTGGTGATGGGGCTGTATATCGCCTGGCTGACGCTGCCCTGGATCGCCCAGTCGTTCGCCCGCGGTGAGGCGTCGCCCAACCCCGGTGGCCTGCCTCTACGCTGGCTGCTCAAGTCGCTCATTCCATTCGGCTTTGTCCTTCTCGCGCTGCAAGGGCTGGCCCACGCGTTGCGTCAGGCTTTCGCCCTACCCACACGAGGTGAATAACGCATGTCTCCCAATGAATGGCTCGCGATCGGCATGATCGTGGCTTTTTTCGTGTTTCTGCTGATAGGTATTCCGGTAGGCATCAGTATCGCGGCGACGGCCTTTTTCTTTGGCTACGTTGGCTTTGGGCCAATGCTGTTTAATCTGCTGCCATCACGTATTTACGGCGTAGTGACCAATTACACCTTTATGGCCATACCGCTATTTGTGTTTATGGGGGTGATGCTGGAGAAGTCGAAGCTGGCAGAGGAGTTGATCGATGTCATCGGCCACCTGTTCGGCGGCCTTTCGGGGGGCATGGGTGTGGCGATCATCATCGTGGGCGTGCTGTTAGGTGCCGCCACGGGCATTGTGGGCGCCACTATCGTTACCCTTGGCCTGCTCACGCTACCGACGCTGCTACGCCGCGGCTACCCTAAAACCCTGGCCACCGGAATGATCTGCGCATCCGGCACCTTGGGGCAGATTATTCCGCCCAGCCTGGTGCTGATTCTGCTCGCGGAAATTCTGGGCGAATCGGTCGGTACGATGTTCGCCGCCGCCATGGTGCCGGGACTAACCCTGGCGGCGGTCTATATTATTGCCATTCTGGTGATCGCCAAGCTCTACCCCGACTTAATGCCGCCTATTCCTGCCGAGGAGCGAGCAGAAATGGGCCGGGGTCAGCTGATACGCAAGGTGATTACCGTGGTGGGCCCGCCAGTGGGGTTGGTGTTTGCGGTATTAGGGTCGATAATTGGCGGCATTGCCGCGCCTACTGAAGCAGCCTCAATGGGTGCGCTAGGAGCATTGCTAATTGTAGCCTGCTCGGGGCGGTTAACCTTTGCGCTACTCAAAGAAGTTGCCAAGGCCACGCTGGTGATCTCGGCCATGGTGTTCTTTATTTTGATCAGCGCCCAGGTATTTGGCCTGGCATTTCGCGGATTGGGCGGCGAGCATTTGGTTGCCCGTATGTTCGACTGGGTGCCCGGCGGCGAATTAGGCGCGATGCTATTCATGCTGCTGCTGATGTTTGTGCTGGGTTTCTTCCTGGAGTGGATTGAGATCAGCTATATTGCCCTACCGTTATTTTTACCCTTCTTTGTGCAGATGGGCGTCGATATGGTGTGGCTGGGCATTCTGGTGGGGCTGGTGCTACAAACGTCGTTTCTTACCCCACCCTTTGGCTGGTCGCTGTTTTTCCTCAAGGGTGTAGCGCCGAAAGAAGTCTCGACGCTGGATATTTATAAAGGCGCCCTACCGTTTATCGGTTTACAGTTCGTCGCCGTCGCGCTGGTATTTATCTTTCCCAGCATTGCCACCTGGTTGCCCGCAGCCATTGGCTGGTAACGAACTGCTTTAGTATTTATTTAACAACTATTTATTTAATAACTATTTACTTAATAACAAGGATTCTAAGATGCTCCACACCCAACGTAGTTACGGCGGTAGCTGTGTCGCCCCTCACCACCTCGCCGCAAGCGCCGGGCGCGATGTGCTTAAACAGGGTGGGAATGCGGTGGAAGCCATGGTCGCTGCCGCTGCGGCCATTGCGGTGGTCTACCCGCATATGAACGCCCTGGGTGGCGATGGCTTCTGGCTCATTCATGAGCCGGGCAAAGCGCCCATCGCCATTGACGCCTGCGGCCCTGCGGCGGGGCTTGCCAGCGCAGACTTCTACGCCGGTGAAACGCAGATTCCCGAGCGCGGCCCCAAAGCCGCCCTCACCATGGCCGGTACCATTGGCGGCTGGCATGAAGCGCTAAGCGTCGCTTCACAGTGGGGCAAGCCACTTCCCCTCACCACGCTACTGGCCGACGCCATTCATCATGCCGAGACGGGTATTGCGGTCTCCCAGAGCCAGGGAGCGCTTACCGCTAAACACCTTGAGCGTTTAACCCAAAGCCCGGGCTTTAGTGACGCCCTGCTGCTTAACGGCCAGGTACCCCGTGAAGGCGAACGGCTGCGCCAGCCACGTTTGGCCGCCACACTCAAGCGTTTGGCAGAAGCAGGATTAGATGACTTCTACCGCGGCGAGCTGGCCGCCAGTATGGCGCGGGATTTAGAGGCCGTCGGCAGTCCGCTGCGCCTGGCAGACTTTCATGCTTATCGCGCCCAACGGGTCACACCGCTGGAAGTAACGCTTCAGGATGCCACGCTCTATAACCTGCCTGCGCCGACCCAAGGCATGGCCTCGTTAATGATTTTAGGTATCTACGAGCGCCTAAAAGCCGCCGAGCCCAATGGTTTTGGCCACCTGCATGGCCTGATTGAAGCCACCAAACGCGCCTTTATCCTGCGCGACCAAAACATCACTGACCCCGGCCGTGCGCCAACACCGCTGCAAGATTTGCTCAGTGAAGAGAACATTGGCTTAGAAGCGGCTCAGATCGACCCGCAGCACGCCCTACCCTGGCCCCACGAACCAGCGCCAGGCGATACCATTTGGATGGGCACCGTGGATAGCGAAGGACGTTCGGTGAGCTTTATTCAGAGCATCTACTGGGAGTTTGGTAGTGGCGTGGTGCTGCCAGAAAGCGGCGTGCTATGGCAAAACCGCGGCATCAGCTTCTCGCTTAATCCCGACGACCTGCGCGGCTTATCCCCTGGACGTAAACCTTTCCACACTCTTAACCCGGCGCTTGCCAAGTTTAACGATGGCCGTACCATGGTTTACGGCACCATGGGCGGTGAAGGCCAGCCGCAAACCCAGGCAGCGGTATTTTCGCGCTACGCGCTGCATGGCATGCCGCTGCAGCAGGCGATTACGGCCCCCCGCTGGCTGCTGGGGCGCACCTGGGGCGAAACCAGCACTAACTTGAAACTCGAAGCGCGTTTTGACGACACCCTAGTCACCGCCCTGGCAACGGCAGGCCACGATGTGGAAGTGCTGCCCGAGGCATTCAGTGACACCATGGGCCATGCAGGCGGGATTGTGCACCATCCGGATGGGTTGATAGAGAGCGCCCACGACCCGCGCAGTAACGGCGGCGCGGCTAGCGTATAGCGCTTACACTGGCACAGCGATGTATAATCGCCCATGCTGAAACTCATGATGATCAAGTGGTGTCACTAGGCTAGTGAGTCCAAACAACACTTGGCCTCAGCGATGTAAGCGCAATGCATAAGGGAGAGGAACAGAGCATGGCGAAAATAGAAAAATCCCCTGACGAGTGGCAACAGCAGCTAACCCCAGAGCAGTACCGCGTAGCACGTGAGAAAGGCACAGAACGCCCATTCACTGGCGATTATCAGGTGCGTGATGCGCAGGGTATTTACCACTGCGTCTGCTGTCATGCGCCGCTGTTTGAGAATGAGCACAAATTCGATGCTGGCTGCGGTTGGCCAAGCTTTGATCGGCCACTGGGTAGCCGCTGCGTTGAGGAGCATACGGATACCACTCACGGCATGCAGCGCACGGAGGTAGTTTGTTCCCACTGCGATGCTCATCTGGGCCATGTGTTCCCCGACGGCCCACCGGAGACTACTGGGTTGCGCTACTGCATTAACTCAGTGTCGTTGGAATTTCACCCCGACGAGTAATCGCTGATAAATCCTCTCAAGGAAACCCAGCAAGGCGGGCGCCATCTGCTAGAATGGCAGCCCGCTTTTTTGTGCCGCTATTTTGTACTTGCAGGAGAAACCCATGCTCGGCTGGTTCCCCGGACATATGAACAAGGCCCGCCGCCAGATTAAGGAGGTGCTGCCTGAAATTGACGTAGTCATCGAGGTACTCGATGCGCGTCTGCCCTACTCCAGCGCCAACCCAATGCTGGCCGAGCTAACCCGCCATAAGCCGGTGCTGAAAATTCTCTCCCGAGCAGATCTCGCTGACCCGGAGCGAACGGCCGAATGGGTGGCTTATTTCGATGCCCAAGAGAATATGCGTGCCTTGGCAGTCACGACGACCAACACCCGCGAGCTAAAGAAAATTCCCAAGCTGTGCCATGAGCTGGCCGGTGCCGTTCGTGCTGACCGAGATGTGCGCGTGATGGTGATGGGTATTCCCAACGTGGGAAAATCCACGCTGATTAACGGCCTGGCCGGGCGAAAAATCGCTAAAACCGGCAACGAGCCAGCAGTCACCAAGCGCCAGCAAAAGGTGCGTATCGATGGGCGTGTGGCACTCACCGACACCCCAGGAGTGCTGTGGCCGAAGATTGAGGACCAGGCCAGCGCCTATCGGCTTGCCGCCACCGGCGCCATTCGCGATACCGCTATCGAGTACGCCGATGTAGCCATTGTTACCAGCGCAGAGCTGGCCAAACGCTACCCCGAAGCGCTCACCGAGCGTTATAAGCTCAAAGAGCTGCCCTCTTACACCGCGCCGGATACCCCCCATGACATTGATGCGGATGGCCCGAAAAAGCCCGACTTTCTCGCTATTGCTGGCTTCGACGGTAACGCCATCTTAAAAGATATCGCTGCCCGCCGAGGCGGCCTGCGTCCCGGCGGCGCCGTTGATCTGCACCGCGGCGCGGAAGTGCTGCTTCACGAACTGCGTGATGGCAAGCTGGGCAGGCTAACGCTTGAAACCCCGGCAGACATTCCTCCGCCGCCCGTGCAAAACGACGAAGACAATCAAGCACTTTCCGACGCATAATGGCCTAATAGCTCTATAGCCGACGATGGCTTGTGGACGCTGTTTTTAGTCACTCATGCTTTTTGGACACTTTTGGGCCTCTAGCTACTTTTGGACAGACACCTCATGGATACCCCGCAGTCGCACGAATCACAACCGTTAAAGAAATCTCATAAGCTGCACAATGTCTGCTACGACATTCGCGGCCCGGTACTCGACCACGCCAAGCGCTTGGAAGAGGAAGGTCAACGAATTCTCAAGCTAAACATTGGCAACCCTGCGCCCTTTGGTTTTGAGGCGCCGGAAGAGATTCTCCAGGATGTGATGCGCAACCTGCCCACGGCCCAGGGCTACTGCGACTCCAAAGGCCTCTACTCTGCCCGTAAAGCGATTATGCAGGAGTGCCAGCGCAAACAGATTCCCGGCGTAGGTATCGAAGATATCTTCATCGGCAACGGCGTCTCTGAGCTGATCGTGATGACCATGCAGGCGCTGCTCAACGACGGCGATGAAGTACTCATTCCCGCGCCGGACTACCCGCTCTGGACCGCCGCCGCCCACCTTTCCGGTGGTCACGCGGTGCACTACCTATGCGACGAGCAGGCGGACTGGACGCCTGACACAGCGGATATTCGCGCCAAGATCACCAGCCACACACGTGCCATTGTGCTGATCAACCCCAACAACCCCACCGGCGCGGTGTATCCACCCGCCGTGGTGAAAGAGGTATTGGCGATCGCCAAACAGCACAACCTGGTGGTGTTCTCAGACGAAATCTACGACAAGATCCTTTATGACGGCGTCGAACATACTGCCACGGGCGCACTAGCGGACGATGACCAACTGGTCATCACCATGAACGGTCTCTCCAAAAGCTATCGCTGTGCAGGCTTTCGCTCGGGCTGGATGACTATCTCCGGCACCTTGGCCAAGCTAAACGCTCAGGACTATATTCAGGGGCTGAATATGCTGGCCTCCATGCGACTGTGTGCCAACGTACCCGCCCAGCACGCGATTCAAACCGCGCTGGGGGGCTACCAGTCGATCAATGATTTAATCCTGCCCGGCGGGCGGCTGCTGGCCCAGCGAGACATCACGGTGGAGAAGCTGAACGCGATCCCCGGCGTTTCCTGCGTGAAACCTAAAGGCGCGCTGTACGCCTTTCCACGGCTCGACCCCAAGGTCTTCAATATCAAAGACGACCAGCAGATGGTGCTGGATCTGCTACTACAGGAAAAAATCTTACTGGTACAAGGCACGGCTTTTAACTGGCCAGAGCCGGATCATGTGCGCATCGTAACGCTGCCCTGGGCCGACCAATTAGGCGATGCACTCGACCGTTTTGCCAACTTCTTGTCACGCTATCGGCAGTAGCTTTTGTAGCCATGACTTGAAACTGCCATGAACAGCACGTATCTAAGCCATTAATCTAGTAATGCTTCGATGAACTTTAGGGGAGAACCTGCACCATGATGCGAATTCTGCTGTTTTTAGGCACCAATATAGCGGTCTTGCTGGTCGCCAGTATCACCCTGCGCCTGCTAGGCGTAGAGGGTTACCTGCGCGGCCAGGGCATCAACTTCACCAGTCTGCTGATTTTCTGCTTTGTATTTGGCATGGCGGGGTCCATCATCTCGCTGTTTATCTCCAAATGGATGGCTAAACGCAGCACCGGCACGGTGATTATCGAAACGCCCTCCAACTCTACCGAACAGTGGCTGTTGGACACAGTGGCTGAGCTCTCCCGAGAGGCGGGTATCAAAACCCCGGAAGTGGGTATTTTCCCGGCTCAGCAGTCAAACGCCTTTGCCACGGGTTGGAACAAAGACGACGCGCTGGTAGCCGTCTCGGCAGGCCTAATGAATCGCATGCGTCCAGAAGAGGTGCGTGCAGTACTGGCTCACGAAATTGGTCACGTCGCTAACGGTGATATGGTAACACTGGCGCTGATTCAGGGCGTGGTGAACACCTTTGTGATGTTCTTTGCCCGGGTCGTGGCGCATCTAGTCGATAACTTCCTGCGCAGCCGCAGCGATGGCGAAGGCGGCCTGGGCTTTATGGGCTACTTTGCGGTGGTCATGGTCGCTGAAATTGTGTTTGGTATTCTGGCCTCGGCTATCGTCGCCTGGTTCTCGCGCTACCGCGAATACCGCGCCGACGAAGCCGGTGCGCGCTTAGCGGGCACCAACGCGATGGTCAGCGCCCTGGCACGCTTGAAAACCGAAACCGAACTGCCCGACCAAATGCCGGATACGCTGCGCGCCATGGCGATCACCAAAGGCCAAACACGCTCGCTGGTGGAAAAGCTATTTGCCAGCCACCCACCGCTGGATGAGCGCATCCGGGCGTTAAAAGAAGCCGCTTATCGTCAGTAAGTTTTCTCTGCGGTTTATACATTTAAGGCCCGCATCTGCGGGCCTTACTGTTTTTCACTACTTTTTTCACTACTTAGCTAGTGTTACTACAAACCCTGCCCCACGCAGCATGCCCTCTAGCGCTACCGCCTCCCCTGATAGCTGCACATTGAGCGTGGCGAATTCACGCCGCAGCGGGTAGTTGGTGCGGCAGTCATCAAAGCCTTTACGCATTCCATGATTCAGGGTTTGGCGCTGGAGAGCATCGTGGTCACGACGCACGTCATATACCGCTCTCATACAGAGCCTTAGAGCGTCTTCAGGAGGCAGTGCGTGCTGTAACTGCAGAGACGCCAGCGCGGGCGGCGGGCAAATATCAGCAAACGTGAGACCGCTTGGCTGCCCGCAGGAGCGGGCTAGCGCCTGCTCAATCATCCAGGTGCCGCGCAGCTTGCCATCCAGGCTATGCCCGGCAATATGCGGCGTTGCCAGAGAGACCAAATCACGCAAGCCAGCGTCAATATCGGGCTCTTCCTCCCACACATCCAGTATGGCACTGATATCGCCCTTGCCCGCAAGACGACTACGCAGCGCTAAACCATCCACACAGTCCCCACGCCCCGCATTCAGCACTACGCTACCTGGCGCCAGCTCATCGATACGCTGGGCGTTGAGTAGCTGATAAGTCGCGTGCGGGCCTTCACGGGTTAGTGGTGTATGCAGGCAGAGCACGTCACAGCGCTCGATCAGGGCGCCCAAGGAGTGAAAGCCTTGCTCAGGCTCCTCTTCTGCCCTCTCTACAGCTGCCTTGGGCGGGTCACAGGCCAGCGTTGCCACGCCCATGGCGGTTAGCCGCGCCTGCAGCCGGCTGCCGACATTGCCCGCCCCCACAATACCCACGGTACGCTCGCTAAGTACCCAGCCATCGCGTTCCGCCAGCGTTAGCAGGCCGCTTAGTACGTAATCAACCACCGCTTCAGCGTTGCAGCCTGGCGCACTGGCGAAGGCAATATCGCGCTGAGCGAGCGCTGCCTGATCGATATGATCGGTGCCGATGGTGCAAGTACCAACAAAGCGCACGGGGCTATCGGCAAGCAGCTTATCGTTGACCTGGGTAATGGAGCGCACGATGAGCGCATCGGCGTCCTGAAGGTGGGCGGCGTTTATCTCCCGCCCTGGCACGCGGATGAGCTTACCGAAATGGCCGAAACAGCGTTCGGCAGCGGGGATATTGGCGTCGACGACAAGTTTCATAGGCGTTTTGGTATCCGGGCTTTACAATACGCCCGCGACGGCTTGATGGGCAGGCGTGTTTAAAGGCTATCTTTTAAAGGCTAAGTAAGGAGAGTGTTGTGATCGTACGCTGGGAAACCAACCATGACTATGTGTTGGTTCATATTCACCAGGATATGTTTGGTGACTGGATTTTCAGCCGCGCCTGGGGCCAAATCGGCACTCAGTTTGGCGGTCTGAAACATCAGCTAGCCGATACGCTGGATCAAGCCCATATGTGGCTAGAGGACGAGACCACTATCCAGTCCTCACGAGGCTTTCGCAAGGTGCTGGAAGTGGCCGACCATACCCCCGAAGGCCAAGAAGCCATGCGTCAACTATCGCTACTGGACGTGATGTAAACCACTCGAACCCAGCCATGCACTTGTTAACCACGCACTTGTTAACCTAAGAAACGCCGCCCATGACGCTTATGGGCGCCTTTAGGCGGCGTAGTGTCTGGCGGTGCTGTGAACCCCGCCAGCGCGTCTTCATCCAGCCAGCCGCGCTCGCGCAACCATGCACTTAATCGCTCCAGCTCAAAGCCACGATCCAGCTCATTGCCGTCACCATCCACCAGCACCGGTATCCGCACGCCGTAGCGCTCAACCAGGGCGTCGTCGTCGCTAATCTCGATGTGGTGCAGCCACACCTTTTGATTCGCTAGTGCCGCCACCAAAGCCTCTAACTGGCTGCATAGGTGGCAGCCCATCGTTGTGTAAAGCGATAGCTGAATCATGCAAAAGCTCTCTTATGACGCCTTATGACGAAGTAAAAACACGTGGTGCAGGTTGGTGCGCCGCTGGAAATCGGGGTCGAAGCTACGCCCGGTGATATCCTCAACAGCGTAATGCTCGCTAAGCGCTTCATCGAGTTTAAAGCGCCGCTGGTTATTAGAAAACACCAAGGTTCCACCGGGTGCCAAGCGCGCCATGGCGAGCTCCACAAGCCGCGGATGATCACGCTGCACGTCGAGGGTATCACGCATTTTCTTCGAGTTAGAGAACGTCGGCGGATCCATAAAGATCAGGTCAAACTCAGCATTGGCGGTTTCCAGCCAGCGGAAACAGTCGTCGCGCACCACTCGGTGCAGTCGTGTATCGAGCTTATTCAGCGCAAAGTTGTCCTTGGCCCACTCCAGGTAGGTGTTGGACATATCCACGCTCACACTGTCGCTGGCGCCGCCTAAGGCGGCCTGCACCGTTGCTGTGGCGGTGTAACAGAACAGGTTTAAAAAGCGCTTGCCGCTGGCCATTTCGCCCAGCATCCGACGTACCGGGCGGTGGTCAAGGAATAACCCGGTATCCAGGTAGTCGCGCAGATTGATCCAGAGCCGTGCCTTGCCCTCTTGCACCTCAAAACGCTCGCCACTAGCGGCACGCTTCTGATACTGGGCGCTGCCGGTTTGGCGCTCGCGGCGCTTGATATAGATTTTACTGGCGTCAACGTTAAGCGCCTCGGGCATGACTTCCAAGGCATCGTACAAACGCTTCTGCGCTTGAGCCGGATTGATCGAACTGGGCGCCGCGTACTCTTGCACGTGCACGCGGTCACCGTAGCGATCTACCGCTAGTGCATACTCGGGCATATCGGCATCATACACACGATAGCTGGTCTCACCACTCTGCTTCAGCCATTTCTTCAAGCGCTTCTGATTTTTGATCAGCCGATTGGCAAACATCTGGGCATTGTCTTGGTTTTTGTGAACAGCTTGCTCTTCGCTAGCCTCTTCACTAGGCGTCGCTACTGCACTGTTCTCGTTCTGAACGGGCTTTGTATCACTCGCGGCAGGCGGATGCTCGGTGCCACCAATCTCCATAAGCAGCAGCTTGGCCTCCAGGGGCCCGTTTTTGAGTGCGTACTGTTTGTGCGCACGCATACCCAGCCGGTGGCCTAAATCCGGGTTGCCGGTAAACACCGCCAGGGTCCAGCCGGGAAACAGCGCTTTGGCTTTATCACCTAGCTGGGCATAGAGACGCACCAGTTCGGGCAGCTCGCCCAGCCGCTCGCCGTAAGGGGGATTGGTGATCAGCAGGCCGCTCTCAGCAGTCAGTGTTTCGGGACGCGTCAACTGGGCAAGGCTCTGCCCATGCAGGGTAATCAAGGCTGGGATGCCTGCCCGCATAGCATTGGACTTCGCCGCCGTAAGCGCCGCGGGACTCTGGTCGAAACCTAATAGCTGGGCTTTGCAGCGCTTGCGACCAATCGACGCGCGCGCTTCGGCTTCACGCTTCTGTTCCCGCCACGCTTCGTCATCGTGCCCTGCCCAGCCGTGAAAGCCGAACCGCTCGCGGTTCAGGTTAGGTGCTTGATCAGCGGCCATCATGGCGGCTTCGATCAGTAGCGTGCCTGCACCACAAAGCGGATCAATCAGCGGTTCACCGACTTTGAGGCGCTCAGGCCAGCCTGCGCGCACCAGCAGCGCGGCGGCCAGATTCTCTTTTAGCGGCGCATGGCCCACATCCCGGCGATAACCGCGACGGTGCAGGCTTTCACCAGAGAGATCCAACCCAATAGTCAGGTTCATCCGGTGGAGGTGGGCGTATATGCGCAAATGTGGGGTTTTAGTATCAACGTTGGGACGTTCCTGCCCTGCCAGTTGAAGGGCATCAACTACGCCGTCCTTAACGGTCTGGGCACCAAAACGGGTGTGGCGAATATGTTCGCTGCGGCCGTGAAAATCGACTGCCAAGGTGTTACCCGGCGCTAGGTGCTGCGTCCAGGCAATACGGGCAACCACATCGCGCACTTGCTCAGCGGTATCGATCATCGATTCGCGTACCAGGGTCAAAATGACCCGGTTAGCTAACCGAGACCACAGGCAGACACGATAAGCGATCGCTTGGCTGGCAGTGAAATAGACGCCCGCCACAGTGGTTTTACCCGGCGTGGCGCCCAATGCCACTAGTTCATCGTGAAGCAAGCCTTCAATGCCTTTCGGGCAAGTGGCTAGCAGACTCAAGGGGGCGTTTTGATTCAACTCGGTCATGATAATAACGGCGCGTAAAGGCGCAATATTCCTGTATATAGCAAATGAGTTTACGTTTTATGACAATTTGGTAGTCGACAGATGACCCCATCATGGTCTAACAATAAGAGAGTAGCTACTGAAAAACGCATGCGTTTCTTGTCAGGGTCGGTTCAAGACCAGACCTATGGCGTATAAGTGTTCTTTGTAAGAGATTGCCGCTCGGCTCGTTCCGCCCGTGAGTGCCAAACAACAGGGCTGAAGCGGCGTCTCGCTCTTGAAGCAAGCTCTCGGAATAGTGGTTGTTGTTGATAACATAAGTCGATAACACCCTATTTCTTATCAAAGGCTTTCGTGAAAAGAGGTTAGCCAATGAAACGGCAAAAACGTGATCGCTTCCAGCGGGCTTATGTCCACGGCTACAAAGCGGGTGTATCGGGTCGTTCTCGTGACGACTGTCCCAGTCAAGATATCAATTTACGCGAATACTGGATGAGCGGTTGGCGTGAAGGTCGCGGCGACCAGTGGGATGGGATGACCGGCATCTCGGGCATCCACAAAAATCCCTTAGTCATGGCCTAACGTTTTATTTTTCAAGGTTTTAATAGAAAGATTTTAAGCGAGAGGTTTTCAATGAGCCCACTTTTTCAAGTGGGCTTTTTAGTGCGCCTTTATGCCCACACTGCTTCGCTAATCATCTTCGCGCTCAACCTTTAGCTTTCAGTGCCCTCGCGCATTCACCGACCAGTTTAGGACCTTGATAGATCAACCCCGAGTAGAGTTGCACTAAATCAGCTCCCGCCGCGATTTTGGCCTGAGCAGCAGCAGCACTATCGATCCCACCGACACCTATGATAGGTAACGATGGTAGATGCTCACGCAGTTGGCGAATGACGCGATTGGATGCCTCGAAGACCGGTTTCCCAGAGAGCCCTCCAGCCTCCTCCGCTTGTGAGTCACCCTCTACCCCCGCGCGGGAAACCGTTGTATTGGTGGCAATCACGCCATCAAGTGCATTGCGCTGAATACTTTCTGCCATCAAGGCTACTTCTTCAGCGCTCATATCCGGGGCTATCTTAATCAGCAATGGTACGTTGCGGCCCGTTTGGTCATTGAGCTCTGAGGCTCGTGCTCGAATCGGCCCCAACAGCGCATCCAGCTGTTCGCCGAACTGTAGGCTGCGCAGCCCAGGGGTATTCGGTGAAGAGACGTTAACGGCAATGTAATCCGCATAAGAGTGCACCGCGTCTAAGCATACCAAGTAGTCATCCAGCGCGTGTTCTACTGACGTCGTCAGGTTTTTACCAATATTAATGCCCACAATGCCGCCGTAGTGGCGCTGTTTGACCTGCTGGATCAGGTGCTCAACCCCTTTGTTGTTAAAGCCAAAGCGGTTGATGATCGCCTCATGCTGCGCTAAGCGAAATAGCCGAGGCTTAGGATTGCCTGGCTGCGGCTTAGGCGTGACGGTACCCACTTCGACAAACCCAAACCCCAACGCGCCAAGGGCATCCAGGTGGTCGGCGTTCTTGTCCAACCCAGCGGCAAGACCCACCCGATTGGCAAATCGCAGCCCCATCAGCTCGATAGGATCATTCACCTGCTGACCAAACAGGCGTGCTACCCCACCCACCCGATGCAGTGCATCCAGAGCGCTCAAGGCCATCCCGTGAGAGGTCTCTGGGTCAACGCGAAAAAACAGCGAGCGAGCGAGGTTGTACATAGCGGATCTCTTGAAGCGGAGGCTGAAAACGGGCATCAGTATAACGCAATAAAGCGCGCCCTGGTGGAGAACCAGGGCGCGCTTTTTTAAGTGGATTAGGGTACGTCTACGCTTCGCTATCGCTCTCGGCAAGATCTACCAGCTCGCGTACCGCCACGGCGAAGAGCGCAAAGCCTCCTTCACTGCCACCGCGCACCTCTTCAATAAGGCGGCACCAGCGGCGATGCAGATCGGCGTGCTGATCCAACCACTGCGCAACCCGCTCTTGGGTATCGCGGCTGCCGGCGTCGAGCTTCAACACGCTGGTGGTCAGTGCCAGCTGCTGACGCTCAATGTCGTCGCGGAAAGTCTCACGAGCCTGAGCCTGCCAGGCGTCGCGCACTTCCAGCTGGGTTACCTGCTGAATCATCCACGGTAGCTCCAGGCGGCTGCCAATTTCGTACAGCACTTCCGCCACCCGCTGGGGTTTTTCATTGGTCAGGCGCGCCGCCTGGATAATACCCAGCCCCGCATAAAGGCTTGATGACGCCGCCACGCTGGATGCCAGTGCATCTGGCACACCCGCCTCCAACAACTCGTCACGACGCGAGTTCCAGCCGCCAAGCTCTTCACCACTGAGTAGCTCACCAATACCTTCCTGCAACTGCGCCAAGCGAGGAGCGAAGTACTCAATGGTATCTTGTGTCGAAAGCCCTAAGTGCTGACGCACAAACCAGCGCGTGGCACGGCGGATCAAGCGCATCAGGTCAAGCATCATCGAGTACTGAATGCGGTTGGGCACCTGATTATCGAGGGCTTCAATTTGCGCCCATAGACTGGGCAAGTTAAAGCTATCACGGGCCACGATGTAGGCTCGCGCAATATCGGCACGTCCCGCTCCAGTGGAGTCCATCAGGCGGCGTACAAAGACGACCCCCATATGATCGACCAAGTCGTTGGCGACCTGTGTCGCAACGATTTCACGCTTCAGACGGTGCTCGTACATTTCGTCTTTAAAGCGCTCGACCAGCACTGATGGGAACAGCCGCTCCAGGTGGCGGTGAATATATTGATCGTCCGGTACGTCAGAGGTGATCAAGTCGCCTTTCAGGGTGCTCTTGGCGTAGGAGATCAGTACCGACAGCTCCGGCAGGCGCATCCCTTGATTGTTGCTGGCCCGCTCTTTGAGCACATCATCGGTAGGCAGGAATTCCAGCTCGCGGTCAATCTGTCCGGCAGCCTCCAGCTCGCTGATAAAACGGCGGTAAGGGCCCATTGACTGGTCGGAAAGGGTAGCCGATAGATCCAGCGCCTGACTTTGGCGGTAATTATCCAGGATCACCAGATCCGCCACCTCATTGGTCATTTCCGCCAACAGCTGATTGCGCTGTTTCTCGGTCATGTCGCCGCGCTTGACCACTTCATCGATCAAAATCTTGATATTGACCTCGTGGTCGGAGCAGTTCACCCCACCGGCGTTGTCAATAAAGTCAGTGTAAACGCGCACGCCTTTGGCGGCGGCTTCCATTCGTCCGCGCTGGGTCAAGCCGAGATTACCGCCCTCGCCGACCACACGGCAATTCAGGTCATTGCCGTTGATGCGCAGGGTGTCGTTGGCTTTATCGCCCACATCGGCATCGGTTTCGTCGGAACCCTTCACGTAGGTACCGATACCGCCGTTCCAGATCAAGTCCACCTTGGATTTGAGCATGGCGCGGATCAGTTCATTAGGCGACAGGCGCTCTTCCTTGATACCAAATACCTGCTGCATCTCCGGCGTGATGCTAATCGACTTGGCGCTACGGCTAAAGATGCCGCCCCCAGCAGAGATCAGTTCCTGGCTGTAGTCTTCCCAGCTGGAGCGTGGCAGTGCAAACAACCGCTTGCGCTCGGCAAAGGACGCCTCGGCGTCCGGGTTGGGGTCTACAAAGATATGCAGGTGGTTGAAGGCACCCACCAGTTGGATCTTGTCGGAAAGCAGCATGCCGTTGCCGAAGACATCTCCGGCCATATCGCCGATTCCCACCACGCTAAACAGGTCGCGCTGGGTGTCGAGATCCAGATTTTTGAAGTGGCGCTTAACTGATTCCCAGGCACCGCGAGCGGTGATGCCCATTTTCTTGTGGTCGTAGCCGTTAGCACCGCCAGAGGCAAAGGCATCACCCAGCCAGTGGCCATACTCAATGGAAATTTCGTTGGCGATATCTGAGAAGGTAGCGGTGCCTTTGTCGGCAGCTACCACGAGATAAGCGTCGTTCTCATCGTGGCGGACAACATTTTCCGGCGGCACAACATCGCCGCCCACCAGGTTATCAGTGACATCCAGCAGCGCACGGATAAAGATTTGGTAACAGGCAATGCCCTCTTTCTGGGCGACATCGCGACTGGCATTTTCCGGCATGCGTTTACAGACAAAACCGCCTTTAGCACCAACCGGTACGATAACGGCGTTCTTAACCTGCTGCGCTTTCACCAGCCCCAACACTTCGGTACGGTAATCTTCAAAGCGATCCGACCAGCGCAGGCCACCGCGGGCCACTTTGCCGCCACGCAGGTGAACACCTTCCACCCGCGGCGAGCAGACAAAAATTTCAAACATTGGTCGCGGCTTGGGCATGCCGGTAACCTTGGAAGGCTCCAACTTATAGGCGATGTAATCTTTAAAGCGCCCACCCTCAGCCAGTTGGTAGTAGTTGGTGCGTAGGGTGGCGAGGATCAGCTCCATAAAGCGGCGCAGTAGCTGGTCATCGTTAAGGCTGGCAACTCCTTCCAAGCGCTCATTTAAGCTCGCGATGCACTCGTCGGTGGCGTGGCTCTGCTGCTCAGGATCAAAACGCAGGCGGAATAATTCAACTAACTCACGGGTAATGGCAGGATAGTTGGCCAGCGTAGCAGCGATGTAATCCTGGGACATGCCGAAGCGGATCTGTTTGAGGTAGCGGGCGTAGCCGCGCAGCATGGCCACTTCGCGCCAATCCAGCCCAGCGCCGATAATCAGGCGGTTAAACGCATCGTTATCGGCCTCGCCGGTCCAGATGCGCTTGAAGGCTTCCGTGAATACATCACGCATATCGCCCAGGCTGACATCCGCACCGCTGTGCTCAAGCTCAAAATCGTGAATCCAGTAGCGCTGTTCAGGGGCGTTAATATCGTAGGGGCGTTCACCAATTACGCGCAGGCCAAGGTTTTCCATCATCGGCAGCACGTCAGAGAGCGGAATCTGCGATTCACGGTGGAACAGTTTCAGGTTAACGCCACCACCCTGTTCTTCTAGTGGCCGATAGAGCGACAGCGAGAGGTCGTTCTCGCTATCCAGTGTCAGCAGGTGCTGAACATCAAACACCGCGGTGCGCGCAGAGAAGTCTTCACGGTAGCTGGCCGAGAACGCCTCGCGGAACCGATCCATCAGGTTGTTGGCGCGCTCTTCACCGAAGCCTTCGATCATGGCGTTCTGCAGCTCGTCACGCCAGCTGCGCGCCAGCCGTGACACTTTGCTTTCCAAACGCTTGAGGTCATAGTCGCTGGGCGCGTCGCCATTAAAGCGTAAAATCAATTGAATACGCGCCAGCACCGACTCAGATAAATAGGTATTGAAGTCGCCAAAGTGGGCGTCTAACTCGTCGCACAACACGTTTTGAATCCGCTGACGCAGATCCGTGGAGAACACGTCCCGGGGGACAAACACCAGGCAAGAGTAGAACTTGCCGCTGATATCGGCGCGGATAAACAGCCGCACCTGGCGGCGCTCGCGAATATTGAGGATGCCCAGCGCAGTGCTGGCCAGTGACTCGGTATCGATCTGAAAAAGATCATCCCGGGGGTAAACTTCCAGCACCTGGAGCAATTGCTTGCCGTTGTGACCCTGGGGATTGAATCCGGCAATATCCATCACCGCTTTTAGCTTACGGCGCAGCAGCGGGATATTGCGTGGCGATTCGTTATACACCGTAGAGGTAAACAAACCAAAGAAGCGCCGCTCACCAATTACATTGCCGTCGTCGTCGTAGCGATCAACGGTAATGTAGTCAGGGTAGGTAGGACGGTGCACCCGAGAGTGATGGGCGCTTTTGGCAAACGATAGTAGCTGCGGCACCAGCACATAATCATTGTGCTCATCCACCCCCTCTTCGGTGCGAATACGCTCGCAGTAGCGCGGCTGATCCAGGCGGAAGACGCCCAGCACGCTATCTGCGTCGCGCTTTAACTCGCTGCCTTCCAGCAGGTACTCGTCGTAGCCCAGGAAAGTAAAGTTATCTTTGAGCATCCACTCTAAAAAGGCAATCGCCTCTTCGTGGTCGTCAGGATCGATCTGCGGCGGGCAGTTTTTCTCGAGTTCTTGAATCGAGGCGGTGATTTGCGAACACATGGCGTCGAAATCGCCCACAGCGGTACGTACATCGCGAAGCACGTCATTTAGGTTGCTTTCGATTTTCTCAAGCAACGCTACGTCGGTGTGCCGGTCTACTTCGATGACAATTAGCGACTCGCGCGCTTCTGGCGCGTTTTCTGCCCTGGGCGAGGCCAGCGCCTGCAACTGATGGCGCTCATCACGGGCGACCGCCAGCACGGCGTTTTGAATGGCGTGCACCGTCAAGCCGCGGCGGTTGAGCTCGATACGTACCGAGTCGACCAAAAACGGCATATCTTCATGGAGAACGGCGACAAAAGTATGCGTCGACTGCCAGCCGTGCTCTTCAAAATCAGGGTTAAATACTCTTACCTTGGGACTTTGCGGGTCGTGATGCTGCAAAAACTGCCAGACCGACAGCGTTGCGCCATACAGATCGTCCAGGCGACGATCCACTAGGTCTTCCACCGGCACGGTGGCATAAAAGTGCCGAGCAAAAGCGTCCACAGTGGCGGCGCGAGCGGGGTCTAACCGCGCGTATAGCCGCTCCTGGAGCTGCTTCAAAAGATCTTGCCGACTCTCTTCAATCGCAACGTAGTGCATCCATCACCTCGACTGCCTAGGCCATTAAACGGCCAAAAAACGAAGGACAATAGGCCTTTAGGCCAACATAACGGCTAGCTTACGCTACCTATCGTCGCGTCCCTAATCACTTGACGTGTTGTTCATGGCACATACCGTTTACGCATTAGGTCGTATGCTTACTCGCCTGTCCGCCGCTTCAACAGCACTCCACACTCACAGTGGTCGGTAAACGGAAACTGGTCAAATAGCGCAAAGCGTTCTATCCGATGAGTGTTGGTCAGTATGGTCAAGTTTTCAGCTAACGTGGCTGGGTTGCATGAAATATAGACGATTTGAGCGTACTCGCTGAGTTGCTCACAGCTCTGCTCGTCTAAACCAGCACGGGGCGGGTCGACCAGCACGGTGGAAAAATCGTACTCTCCCAGCGCCATTTCCGCCACGCGACGCCCGGCTTTTTCGCCCTTCAGCGCCAGCGAAAACTCCTCCGCTGACATACGACCAATCTGCGCGTTCGTTACCCCATTGGCTTCCAGGTTTACGTTGGCGCTAGCCACTGACGTGCGGGAAATTTCTGTGGCCAGCACGCGGCGGAAGTTATCCGCCAGGGCAATGGTAAAATTGCCATTACCGCAATAGAGTTCGACCAGATCTTTCTTCGCATTACTCTCCTGCTGGCCAGCGGTGACTTCTCGCGCCCAGCTAAGCATTTTCTGGCAGATATGCGCATTGGGTTGGGTAAAGCTGTTTTCGACCTGCTGGTAGTGCAGCGTGCGGCCATCCACCTCTAGCCGCTCCCATACGTGGTCTCGGGTAAGTACGATACGCTGCTTGCGGGAGCGGCCAATAATCATAATACCCAGCTCAGCCTCCAGAACGCGGGCTTCGCTCTCCCACTCATCACCTAACGGGCGGTGGTAAATCAGCGTTATCAGCGCCTCACCTGACAGCGTGGTTAGAAACTCTACCTGGAACAGCCGCCGACGCAGCTCATCACAGCGAAGGCAAGCTTCGCGTAGCTGCGGCATTAGCTGATTGATTCGCTCACTAGCGACTGCGTACTGATCTAACCGAATCACCCTCTTGTTCTTCGGATTCTCAGGGTCTACCTCGAACATGGCGTAGAAGAGGTCGTCCTCTTCGTGCCATATGCGAAACTCGCAGCGCTGACGGTAATAGCCTGGCGGCGATTCAAACACTTCTAATGCCGGTGGTTGAAAAGCGGCAAAGGTACTTTCCAGATAATCGCGTTTGGCGGCTAGCTGCTCAGCGTAGCGTTCAGGTTCTACAACGGGGATAGCCAAGGCTGCTCCTTTGAATAATTCGATCAGCAATAGTAGTAAATAGTGCTCAGTCGCCCACATTAAGCAATTGGGACGCCTTAAACCCATAGCGGGCTAGACCAGCGGTCAGATTGGCAGCAGGGGCAGTGGTAAAGCAGCGGCCATCCTGCTGATCACTGTTTAGCTCAGAAACGACTTGCGAAACCCGTCGGGCTATCGCATCGCCGGAGTCGACCCAATGTAGCGGCACGGGGGCCAGCTGCGTCAGCCAGGGCTTTAGCAGCGGGAAATGAGTGCAGCCCAGTACCACTGTATCTAGCTCTGGGGTATCCAGCGCCTGATGAGCAGACGATAAACAATGCGCAGACGATGGAGGTGCAGCGGCGTGCCATAACGGTGCCAGCGCCGCCTGCATGCGATCAATATTGGGGGTGACACCAGCCAGGTATGCTTCCGCCTCGACCACCAAGGCATCGGCGGCTACGCGAGTAATCACACAGTCGCTGGCAAAACTATCAATCAAGCGCTGGGTGTAGGGCCGCCCTACCGTGGCCTTGGTGGCTAACAGCCCAATATGGCGTGTCTGGCTAATCGCTGCGGCAGGTTTGATAGCAGGTACGGTGCCCACGACAGGGATCGCTACCTGCTCGCGCAAGTTTTCCAGCGCCAGAGTGCTCGCGGTATTGCAGGCGACAACCAAAACACTCGGCTGGCACGCTTCCACAGCGGAACGACATACCGCCACAATGCGGTCGGTCAGAGCTGCATCTTCGCGCAGCCCATAGGGCAACCAAGCGTTGTCGCAGGCATAGCACAGGGCAGCATCAGGGTAGTGTTGGCGCAGCGACTGCGCCACCGACAGGCCGCCGACACCGGAATCAAAAATTAACACGGGGCCTTTCCTGACTCTGCCTATCATGGCTCTGCCTAAAAAAAACGGAGCCGCTATTTTAGCATGCTCCGTCATTTTATTGATGCCCCGTAGCGGCCACTTGTCCGCTAGCGCTATACCACAGGCACGTCAGCACCACGCAGTTCAGCATAGAGCTCGGGATAAGCGTCCTGTAGGCGCTCTAGCTCTTTCTCTGCGCCTTCGGGGAGCGCCTGACGCAGCTCGTCCATATCTTCCTCGCTAAAGTGCTCGTCAATCAGCGGGAACAGCCCCTCGCGTTCGTGACGCAAATAGGCACGATGCGCTTCCAAATAATCTTTCAGGTCGTCGGCAAAACGATCCATCGGAATGATGTTATCCATTAACACCATGTCAATGTCGTTGGAGAGGCGCTGTAAGCGCGGCTTTAACTCACGATAGTCATTCGCCATCTGTTCGGTCAGGGCAACGTGCTCTGGGGCCTGGGTTTGCAATCGCTCCACGCAGACGCGTTCCAGAGGGGCTGCAAAACCATCCATATAGGACAAAATATAGTCGACGACCTCGCGCATAAGCTGGAAGTTGGGCCGCTCACCTTGGGCAAGGGTTTTCTGCTTAAGCTGCAGCACATGGAGTAATCTCGCCATGTTGGCATGATCTAGACGCAGTTGGTTTAACATCGAACTGTCTCCTTTATTGTGTCATGCCTACCGTCGAGCCTTCGTGATTGACGGCATGCGATAATAAGCGCGAGGTAACAAACATGTTGTGTCGCTAAAACATATCGTAACCTGAGCGTGTCGTAACTAACGGGGGTTATCAACAACAGTTATCATGAACAATGCCCCTCTCAAGCTATCCTCGCAAGTGTATCTTTCTGATAGGTTACGTCTAAGGTAGTTCTCTAAGACGCAGTTTACCACCTATACTTGTTGGCAATTTGTTGCTCAACGTACTGATTTATAACGGAAGCTTACATGGATCTTTTTGATAGCGCTCAGGCGACACCGGCTGACGATGCTCCGTTAGCCTTTCGTATGCGGCCACGCCAACTGGACGATTACGTGGGCCAGCAAGCGCTGGTGGGGCCAGATAAACCCCTACGTCGCATGGCGGAGTCAGGCATTGTGCGCTCAATGATTTTATGGGGGCCGCCAGGGGTTGGCAAAACCACGCTGGCAGAGCTGTTGGCCCGAGCCTCCCAGGCCCATCTGGAGCACCTCAGCGCAGTGATGGCCGGAGTAAAAGAGATTCGCGCTGTGGTGGAGCGGGCCCAACAGATGTCCTCCACGGTTATCCTCTTTTTAGATGAGATTCATCGCCTCAACAAGAGCCAGCAGGACGCATTATTGCCCCACGTGGAGTCGGGCCTGTTAACGTTGATTGGTGCCACCACCGAAAACCCCTCCTTCGAAGTCAACTCGGCGTTGCTATCCCGTGCGCGGGTATATGTGCTGAAATCGCTTACCCATGAGGAACTGATCACGGTGATGCGCCAGGCACTCAGCGACGTAGAGCGAGGGCTGGGCAAGCGTGACATTCAGGTTGATGACGAAGTATTAACTGCTCTGGCCCACGCTAGCGCTGGCGACGCACGACGGGCGCTGGGATTACTGGAAACCGCTTGCGATTTCGCTACTCAGGAAGCAAACGGCGAAGTACTGCATAAAGAGGTACTCGCCGATGTGATCGGCCATCAGGCCAGCGCCTTCGATAAGCAGGGGGACGCTTATTATGATCTACTTTCGGCCATTCATAAGTCGATACGCTCTTCACGCCCTAACGCAGCATTGCTGTATATGGCCCGCTTTATGCAGGGCGGCGGTGACCCGTTGGACGTAGTGCGCAGACTGACCGCGATTGCCTCAGAAGACGTCGGCAATGCTGACCCTCGCGCGCTACCGCTGGTGATTGCCGCCTGGGATGCTTATTTACGCCTGGGCGATTACGAAGGCCAGCGGGCAATTGCCCACGCGGCAATTCATTTAGCAGTGGCGCCCAAGAGTAACCGCATTGACCGCGCCTGGAGTGAAGCCAAGCAGTACGTACGCCAGCAGCCCCAGGTTGAGGTACCGACGTACCTGCGCAACGCGCCCACTAAGCTGATGGAGCAGTTGGGTCATGGCGAAGGCTATCGCTATGCGCATAACGAACCAGACGGCTATCCGGCGGGAAGCGCCCACGACTGCTGGCCTGAAGAGCTGCCTAAAGCCACCTTCTTCAAGCCAAGTGCCTTTGGTCAGGAGAAGCGCTTTGGGGAAATCATGGCATGGCGGGAAAATCTTGACCAGGAAGCAGATCAGGCGCCCTAAGGCGCCTGATGGTTAAACCAGTGGCAGGTTTAACTGCCACTCTCCAGCAATTACTTATCTTTAACGACTGACTCCTCACACCTTACCATTCACGCTTCACCCTTAAAGCTCTTCACGAATAACATCGGTGCCTTCGGGAATTTCGAAATCAAACATGTCCTCAGCAATCTCGCCATTGAGGGTAATATTGCTAAAGGTGATGGCGGTGCGCTGGCCGGTACTGTCCATCATCCACAGCTCGGTTAGCGTATCGGCATCGAACACCATGCTTAGCTCTTCGAACAGCGTATCGGCCGAGATAGGCACTAGGGTAAAGACATCTTCTCCCCCGTCCTGCTCGTAGAACACCTCATAGCTTTCGGTTAAATCGTCCACGCTTCCCGACAGCAGTAACGCAGGGGTATGGGTTACTCGATCGTCCATCTCTTGAACGGTGACTTGTTCAAGGTCGGGATCGTACATATACACATCATCGCCGTCAGAGACCACGGTTTGAGAGTAAGGCGCTTCCACTTCCCAACGCAGCATACCGGGGCGAGACAGCCACATCTCACCACGCGCGCTTTGGAGGCGTTCCCCGCTGCCATCAAGAATTTGCTGCTCAAAATCCGCTTGATAACGCTCAAGCGGATCCAGCCGTTCAGTCAAACGCTCGGCAGCATCATCTGCCCAAGCGGGAGCACCAAAGGTTAAACCCAAGGCACTTGCCGCAAATACCAGTGGCGAAGCGCCCATTGCTGAAGTGCGTTTTGTTTGCGTATCGCGCATATGATCTCCCTAGGCAACCGTTGCCCGGTAACTGTTGCTCAAAACTGTTGCTTAAAAATCAAGCAGTGAGGTCGGCTTAACCGGCCATGGCTAACTCAAAAACGTAACAATCAGACGAGAAAAACGCCGCAGGGTTTCACCCGCGGCGCTACTTTCACGCTTATTGCATAATTGTGGCTTTCATCAAGCGGTTAGTGGCCCACCGGAGGCGGGGCAAGCACTTCCCGGGCACCGTTAGAGCCCATAGAGGTCACCACACCGGCGCCCTCCATGGCCTCAACTAAGCGAGCGGCCCGGTTATAGCCAATTTTAAAGCGACGCTGCACGGCGGAAATCGAGGCTTTGCGCGTTTCAGTGACAAACTGCACGGCTTCATCGTAGAGCGCATCCTGCTCCGCATCGTCGCCATCCCCCCCCTCAGCCTCAAGACCCGTTAAGGCATCGGCGGATACGCCACCAGAAAGGATCTCTTCGATATACTCGGGTGCTCCACGGCGCTTCCAGTCATCGACCACTCGGTGTACTTCGTCATCGTCCACAAAGGCACCGTGGATGCGGTTAGGTGGTCCGGAACCTGCAGGCAGATAGAGCATGTCACCATGCCCTAACAGACTTTCAGCGCCGCCCTGATCCAGAATGGTGCGCGAATCGATTCTGGATGAGACCTGAAACGCCATCCGCGAAGGGATGTTGGCTTTGATCAAGCCAGTCACAACATCCACCGAGGGGCGCTGGGTAGCCAGAATCAAATGGATACCTGCGGCGCGTGCCTTTTGCGCCAAGCGCGCAATCAGCTCTTCGACTTTTTTGCCGACGATCATAAACATATCGGCAAACTCGTCGATCACCACGACGATGTAGGGCAGTTTCTCCAGCACTGGATGCGGCTGATGCACTTCCCAGGGCTGCGGTTCCCAGAGCGGGTCTGCCACTTGGGCACCGGCGCGCTCCGCTTCATCCAAACGGCCATTGAAGCCCGCGATGTTGCGCACCCCCATGGCCGCCATGAGCTTGTAGCGGCGCTCCATCTCGGCCACGCACCAGCGCAGGCTGTTGGCCGCCTCTTTCATATCGGTGACCACGGGCGCCAGCAGATGGGGAATGCCGTCATATACCGACAGCTCCAACATTTTCGGGTCGACCATGATCAGCTTTAGCTCACTAGGCTTCGCTTTAAGCAGCATTGAGATCAGCATGGCGTTAACGCCCACCGACTTACCCGACCCGGTGGTACCGGCTACTAGCAAGTGGGGCATCTTGCCCAGGTTGGCGACCACTGGGCTGCCACCAATATCTTGGCCTAACGCCATGGTGAGTGGTGACGTCTCCTGCTGGTAACGGTCGGAGTCGATAACTTCGCGCAGGCGGATCATGGCCCGGTTGGG
This sequence comes from Vreelandella titanicae, assembly GCF_014697095.1. Classification (NCBI taxonomy): domain Bacteria; kingdom Pseudomonadati; phylum Pseudomonadota; class Gammaproteobacteria; order Oceanospirillales; family Halomonadaceae; genus Vreelandella; species Vreelandella titanicae. Next base: position 4,699,888 of record NZ_CP059082.1, read on the forward strand.
ATTAGGTATTTCAATACCCACCGTGGGACGCCCTGGAATAACCTCGACCACTCGCACACTTTTCACCATCAGGGAGCGCGCCAGGTCTTTGGCAAGGTTACTGATTTTAGACACTTTGACGCCCGCGGCGGGCTTGATCTCAAAGCGGGTAATCACCGGCCCGGGCCAGGTATCCACCACTTCCGCTTTCACACCGTATTCGCGCAGCCGCACTTCAAGCAGCTCAGCCATATCAGCCAACTGCTCGTCACTATAATTGGGTTGATACGGCTCTGCAGGTGTCAACAGCTGCAAGCTCGGCACGTCGCCCTCAGGTTCGTCCAGAGTTTCAAAAGCAGGCCGCTGGCTCTGCAAATGCTCCACGGTCCACAGGGCGGGGCCTTCATCCGCCTCTGGCGTGCTCTCTTCGGGCGCGAAGCTGGGTTCTTGGCGAGCTGCTGGGGTGGGCGTGGACGGAGGAGTAGTCGTTGAGTGCGCTCCTCCATCGCGGCCTTGGGCATACAGCTCATCATCCATCTCTTCATCGTCCCACACCGGCTCAGGCACTACTTCCGCTACACGTTCAGGTTTACGTGCAGGCTCAGGCGCGGTGACGCGCTCAGGGCTCCAGGCAGCATCAGTGTCACCAATATGTGGCTCACCAACACGTGGTTCAGCTTGGCTGCTGCTGGGATCAGCGGTGAGTGATGGCTCACTGCGACGCTCAACGGGCGCGGCATGAACAGTCTCTTTCTCGGCGGGCGCCTCATCGCTGGCAAAGAAGTTACTCCTGGCAGGCGCCGGAGGCTCTTCTTGACGAGTAGCACGCAGCGGGAAGGAAGTCTCGGCTTCTTTGGGTTCATCACCGGGCGCAGGTGCTTGAGTCTCAGGCGCTGCTGACGTTACCTCAGCCTGGACAAAGGCATTTTCCCGCGGCGCTGAGGGTGCCGCTGCTCCCTCCTCTTCTGCCGTTTTAGTCGCTGGCGTCACTGACGGGGCTGCCCCAGGCGCTGAAACCGTCGGCTCCGCGGTAGGTGTCGAAGAGATAGGCGCGGGTGTTTTAGCAGGCACATGCTTATTACTTGAAAACGCTGCGGCCTCCCAGGGAATCGAAGTATCCGTGGTTTCGTTGCTATTTGAAGGACTCGCTTCTGACGCATTGCTCTCTGAAGAGCTGTTCGCCTCACGACTGGAAAGTGGTACAGAGAAGCCTGGCTCACGGCGTTCGCGGCCACTGGGGCTGTTGCCTATTGGCTCTGCCGTAGGCTTTATCTCAGCGGGTGCAGCTTCAGGTTTAGCTTCTTGAGACTGCGCTTCAGGCGCTGCTTGAGGCTTGGCCGCAGTTTTGGCAGTTTTAGCAGCCGCTCGCTGAGCAGCGCGCATACGACGCGCTTGGCGACGTGCCGATAACCAGCTACCCAGCCGACATATACGCTTGCCGAGCTCATCAGCCACTTGCAGCCACGACATACCACTAAACAGCGGAAAGCCGCTTAAAATTAACGCCGCAGCGATTAAACCAACGCCACCACTTCCCACTAAAGGCCTTAACGCACCGACCAAACCTTCGCCCAAAATACCGCCTGAGGCATAGGGCAGCATGCTATCAGGGTGATAAAAGTGCAGCGCCCCCAACATGGTAGTACCGAAAATAAGTAGCACTAAGCCACCCGCATGGACAGCAATTGCCACGGGGTCGAGTTCAAAACGTACCTGGCGTGAGCGAATCAGCCACCAAGCGGCAAAGCCGAACATACCCGGCCACCACAAAGCGCTGGCGCCAAGCAGTGAGTAGAGAACATCGGCCAGCCAAGCGCCAACCTGCCCCATCCAGTTACCCACATCTGTCTCAGGGCCCTGATAAGACCAGCCTGGGTCAGAGGGTTGGTAACTAAATAGCGCTAATAATAAGAAAACACACAGCGCCAGCAGGATCACCACTACGCCTTCGCGCACGGAGCCTTGTAAGCGCAGGCCAAAACGACGAGCCTTATCCTTTGCGGCGTTAACGCGCGCAGCTGAAGCCGATGATGGTGTTTGACGCGCGCTACGCTGCGTTCGCTTGTTTACTGCTTTATTCACTTTCAAGCGACTCTCCCTTTACACCTCAATGGCGTCTTTAATCCACTTGCGAGTTTGCATGATACCGAGCATCCTTCCGCCGTCACAGAGGCTATCGTAAAGCGCTCAGTACAAGAACGTCGTAACAGGAGCAAGTAATGCTACCTTGGCTTTCCTCGCCACATCCTAATTTTCCAACTACCTCCCAAGCGCTGGCCTCCCCCAATGGCCTACTGGCCGCCGGAGGGGAGCTCTCGCCCGCTTGGCTGGTAGAAGCCTATCGGCAGGGCATATTTCCCTGGTTCAGCGACGACGACCCCATTTTGTGGTGGAGTCCAGACCCGCGCATGATACTCCTACCTGAGCAATTTAAGCAGCGTCGTAGCCTCACCAAACGATTACGCCATGGTGGCTTTCATATCACCCTGGATCAACACTTCGATCAGGTGATTCAGGCCTGCGCCGCCCCGCGTGGTGAAGAGGCGGGCACCTGGATTACAGACGAAATGCGCGAGGCCTACGGGCTACTGCATGCTCTAGGCATTGCTCATAGCATCGAAGTCCATCAACACGGCCAATTGGTGGGCGGGCTGTATGGCATCGCCATGGGGCCGGTGTTTTTTGGCGAGTCGATGTTCTCCCACGCCCCGGATGCTTCGAAGGTAGCGCTGGCCCATCTCGCCAGGGCCATGCGCGAACATGGCGGAAAACTCATCGACTGCCAAATGCACACGCCTCATCTGGCAAGCCTGGGCGCTATTACAGTCGCTCGCGAGGCATTCATCAACTATCTTAAAAACTGGTTACCCGATAAGGCATTTACGTTTACCACGTCACCCACTGAAACACCCACTGTTCCTGCATCGCTCTGGCTTAAGGCGATTGCCACCGAGGGTAATGCGTAGTGATGAACCATCGTGACGAACTTATTCTGTTCCAACCATTTTTTTACAATGAGGAGGCAGGCCGTGAGTAGTAACACTCCGCGTCGGCCGGTGCGGGATTTGCGCTTTTTCCTTACCGTGCCGCATGCCTGTAGCTATTTACCCGGCAAGGAAGCGACAACGCTGTTTCTCGACCCGCAGGAGTCGCCCGTTCCAGGTGTCTATGACTCGCTGGCGCTGCTAGGGTTTCGTCGCAGTGGGCGCCATCTTTACCGCCCTCACTGTGAGGGCTGCAACGCCTGCCGCTCGGTGCGTATTCCGGTTGACCAGTTTGCGGCTAACCGCACGCAACGAAAAATTTGGCGCCGCAATGCCGATATAAGCATCCATATTGTGCCTGCTCACTTTGCATCTACCCACTACTCGCTTTACGCGAATTACATTCGTCAGCGCCATGCTGACGGCGATATGTTCCCGCCCAGCCGCGAGCAGTACCGCACCTTCCTTACCCTTGATGAGTCCTATGCCCATCTGATGGAGATGTACCTCGACGAAGAGCTGGTTGGTGTGGCTGCATTCGACCAGTTGGAGCATGGGCTCTCGGCAATCTACACCTTCTTTGCCGTTAGCGAGACTCTGGATAAGCGCTCACTAGGCACTTTTGCCATTCTTCAGCTCATCGAGCTCAGCCGCGAAAAAGCGCTGCCGCACCTTTATTTAGGGTATTGGATCGAAGAGTGCCGTAAGATGCGCTACAAGCAGGCTTTCGCGCCATTGGAAATACTCGATGGACGCCATTGGCGGCCGCTGATTCGCTAAAAATGCCAGCTTTTTTGCCTTGACGACGGGCTTACGGCACAATATAGCGCTGTTTCTTGAGTGCCCACCTAGCGGCACTCAAATTCTGACCGATAATGACATTACTAACTCATCAGTGAGGACATGCCTATATGGCACGCGAAGATCATATTGAAATGGAAGGCGTTATCGTCGATACCCTTCCGAATACCATGTTTCGGGTTGAGCTGGAAAACGGTCACGTTGTTACCGCTCATATCTCCGGCAAAATGCGCAAAAACTATATCCGCATTCTGACCGGCGACAAGGTAAAAGTTGAGCTGACACCTTACGACCTGTCTAAAGGCCGTATCGTTTACCGCTCGCGCTAAGTCGTTACACCATTAACGCGTTCAGCTGATTTTAACTGCCCCAGCTAGACTGTCCTTTAACGACAGCGCCGATCAGCGTCAATGGCGGTTCACTAAAAACGACAACGCCCCGTCGATGACAGGGCGCTGCGTTTTTATGCATATAGCATGAGTATTAGAAAGATAGCTTTTAGCACGGCTTAGCGCCCTTTTCAGGGCGCATCTGCCATCTCAGTCTCTGTGGAAAGGTGTAACTCGCCCTCCTCCAGGCTAACGTGGACAATACCGCCCTGATCAGCCAGTTCTCCGAACAGAATCATTTCGGCTAATGGCTTCTTCAGCTTCTCTTGTATGAGGCGCGCCATTGGACGTGCACCCATGTCAGGATCGTAGCCTTTGTCGGCCAGCCAATCCCGCGCCATGTCGTCTACATCCAGCTGAACACGCTTCTCATCCAACTGCGCCTGTAGTTCGATCAAGAACTTGTCGACCACATTGCGCACCACCGAGACCGGCAGCGAGTGGAACTGAATAATACCGTCCAGGCGGTTGCGGAACTCCGGTGAGAAGGTACGGCGGATCACTTCCATGGCATCGGTGGAGTGATCCTGGTGCTGGAAGCCAATGGAGCGACGCGACGCCTGCTCCGCACCAGCGTTAGAGGTCATAATCACGATAACGTGACGGAAGTCCGCTTCACGCCCGTTGTTGTCCGTTAAGCGGCCATGATCCATGACCTGCAGCAGCAGGTTAAAGACTTCCGGGTGCGCTTTCTCAATCTCATCCAACAACAACACGCAGTGCGGCTGCTTGGTCACCGCTTCGGTCAGTAGACCACCCTGGTCGTAACCGACATAGCCTGGAGGCGCACCAATCAGGCGCGATACGGTATGGCGCTCCATATACTCGGACATATCAAAGCGCACCAGTTCAATGCCCATGATATGCGCCAGCTGTTTGGCCACTTCGGTTTTACCCACACCGGTGGGACCTGCAAACAGGAAGCTACCAACGGGCTTATCGGGAGATTTAAGCCCGGCCCGGGACAGCTTAATAGCCGCAGAGAGACTATCAATCGCCTCATCCTGACCGAACACCAGCATCTTCAGGTCACGATCCAGCTTCTCGAGCAGCTTGCGGTCGGAGCTTGAAACACTCTTCGGTGGGATACGTGCAATGGACGCTACCACGGCTTCCACTTGCTCGACATCGATCGTCTTGGCGCGCACTTCTGGCGGCAATAGACGCTGGTGAGCCCCTGCCTCGTCAATCACGTCAATCGCTTTGTCGGGCAGGAAGCGGTCATTGATGTAGCGATCCGCTAAGCGTGCGGCACTTTCAAGCGCACCATCGGTGTACTTAAGTTCGTGGTGCTCTTCAAAACGTGAACGCAACCCTTTGAGGATTTTGATGGTGTCTTCCACCGACGGTGCCATCACATCCACCTTCTGGAAGCGCCGTGCCAGAGCACGATCTTTCTCAAAGATGCCGCGGAACTCCTGGAACGTAGTCGAACCAATGCAGCGCAATTCGCCCGAAGAGAGCAGCGGCTTGAGCAGATTGGACGCATCCATCACGCCACCAGAGGCGGCACCTGCACCAATCACCGTGTGAATCTCATCAATGAATAGCACAGCGTTAGGCTGCTTGCGTAGTTCGCTCAGCAGGCTTTTGAGGCGTTTTTCAAAATCACCACGGTACTTGGTACCGGCCAGTAGCGCGCCCATGTCCAGCGAGTAGACCACCGCATCGGCAATAACATCGGGAACGTCTTCTTCGACGATACGCTTGGCAAGGCCTTCGGCCACGGCGGTTTTACCTACACCCGCCTCACCGACTAACAACGGGTTGTTTTTGCGCCGACGGGCCAGAATTTGCACCACGCGCTCAAGCTCGTGGTCGCGGCCAATCAGCGGGTCAATTTTACCCAGCCGTGCCTGTTCATTGAGATTGGTAGCGTAGCCAGTGAGCGGATGCGCAGCGCCCTCACTGCCACCCTCCTCCGCGTCTTCACTCTCAGGTGAAGAAGGCGAGGGAGACGGCCCGTGACCGGCCACTTTGGAGATACCATGGGCGATGTAGTTGACTGCATCGACCCGCGCAACGTTCTGCTGCTTAAGGAAGTATACCGCCTGACTCTCCTGCTCGGAAAAGATCGCCACCAACACATTGGCACCGGACACTTCGCTTTTGCCAGATGACTGAACGTGGAAGACCGCCCGTTGTAAAACACGCTGAAAACCAAGCGTGGGCTGGGTCTCACGATCACCCTGGCCTTCTGGAATCAGTGGCGTAGTCGAGTTAATAAAATCCTGCAGATCGGACCGCAGCTTGTCGAGGTTAGCCCCGCAGGCCTTCAGTACGTCTACCGCTGAGGCATTATCTAGCAACGCTAGCAGCAGGTGCTCAACGGTCATAAACTCATGGCGCTTTGAACGCGCCACGGTGAAGGCCGTGTTCAGGGTCATTTCAAGTTCTTTGCTCAGCATGGCAGTCCCCTTTTCGCTACTACCTAGGGCGTGTCGCCACCTAGGGCTTGCGTCGGATCAATTTAGTCGACCGGCACTCTCAACATCGGGTACAAATGGCACGGTTGCAAGTCTCACCACCAATTATTTCTCAACGCTTTTAATTGGCGGCCTCAATATCACTTATCAACGGGTGCTCACACTCACGGGCATATTCATTTACCTGATAGCTTTTTGTTTCGGCTATATCGCGCGTAAACACGCCACAAGTGCCCTTTCCTTGGGTATGTACGGCGAGCATGACCTGAACGGCCGTCTCGCTGTCCATGTTAAAAAAATCTTGCAGCACTTCAATGACAAATTCCATCGGCGTGTAATCGTCGTTGTGAAGCACTACCTTATAAAGCGGTGGTTGCGCCAGCGCCGGTTCTGCTGACTGTACCGCTATATCACCATCTTCATCGGGCATATCTGGCCGCGTCATCCCCGCTTTTACGGGTAACACGGTCAAGTATGAACTATCTTGGTTGGGCATAAGCTGCACGGTTGGTTGTCTCGACACTGACCGATGGAAGCGTTTATCAGACCTCACATCGCCAATTCACTAGTGTAGTTTCTTAACTGTAGCCTCTTAACTACTATAATTTCTTAACTACTATAGCTTATTAGCCTAAACGTAAGACGCTTTCGATCAGCAAGGGTTCATGGAAAACTTAAAATATTACAGAGCGCAATAGCGAGTGCAATGCAACCCCCCCGCCCGCCAAGCGGACGGGGGTCAATCAGCCTAATCACAGGCGGTCTCTATTAGCCTTTTGCGACCATGGCAAGCGTTTCGTTGAGAGTCTGGCTGGGGCGCATCACCTTAGCCGTCAGCTCGTGATCCGGGTGGAAGTAGCCACCAATATCCGCAGGCTGGCCCTGAACGCTGTTCAACTCATCGACAATGGTCGCTTCTTTGGCCGTTAGCGCGTCAGCCAAGCGTTTGAACAGCGTCTGCATTTCGCTATCTTCGCTCTGCTCTGCCAACGCTTCAGCCCAGTATAGCGCCAAATAAAAGTGGCTGCCGCGATTGTCCAGCTCACCCACTTTGCGCGACGGCGACTTGTTGCTATCCAGGAACTTGCCGTTCGCCTGATCGAGCGCTTTAGCCAGCATTTTTGCCCGAGCGTTATCGAAGGTGCTGCCCAGGTGTTCAAGGGATGCCGCCAGGGCCAAAAACTCGCCCAGCGAGTCCCAGCGCAGATGGTTCTCTTCCAGCAACTGCTGAACGTGCTTGGGAGCAGAGCCGCCAGCGCCGGTCTCAAACAAGCCACCGCCATTCATCAATGGTACGATTGAGAGCATCTTGGCGCTGGTGCCGAGCTCCATAATCGGGAACAGGTCAGTCAGATAGTCGCGCAGTACGTTACCAGTGACGGAGATAGTGTCTTCGCCCTTGCGGATACGCTCCAGAGAGAAGCGCATGGCCTCTTCTGGCGTCATGATACGAATATCCAGGCCAGTGGTATCGTGCTCTTTTAAGTAGCTCTCGACTTTCTTGATCAGTTGAGCATCGTGGGCGCGCTGGGCGTCCAGCCAGAAGATAGCCGGCGTTCCGCTTTCGCGGGCACGATTAACCGCCAACTTCACCCAATCGCGAACCGGGGCATCCTTGGTCTGGCACATCCGCCAAATGTCGCCCTGCTCAACGCTGTGCTCAAGCACTACATTGCCGCTGGCATCGGTGACGCGTACGGTACCGTCGGTAGGAATCTGGAAGGTCTTATCGTGGGAGCCGTATTCTTCGGCTTTCTGGGCCATCAAGCCTACGTTGGGTACGCTGCCCATAGTCGTCGGATCAAAGGCACCGTGCTGTTTGCAATCATCGATGACCGTTTGATAGATACCGGCGTAGCAACGATCAGGAATGACGGCTTTGACGTCGTGCAGTTGGTCGTCGGCGCCCCACATTTTACCGGAATCGCGGATCATCGCCGGCATGGAAGCATCGATAATCACATCGCTGGGCACGTGCAGGTTGGTGATCCCTTTATGGGAGTTCACCATCGCCAAACGCGGGCGCTCGGCATAAAGTGCTTGAATCTCATCCTCAATCTGGGTCTGACGCTCTTCCGGCAGTGACTTAATGGCCGAATAGAGATCGCCGATACCGTTATTGGGGTCGAAGCCCGCCTGCTGGAGGTCATCTGCGTGCTTACTCAGCACGTCCTGATAAAACTCGCTGACCACCATACCGAACATAATCGGGTCAGAGACCTTCATCATGGTCGCTTTAAGGTGCAGCGAGAACAGCACGTCTTTGGCTTTTGCGTCAGCGACTTCGTCGGCCACAAAACGACGCAGCGCGTTACGGCTCATGACCGCAGCGTCGACGACTTCGCCTTCCAGTACCGAGGTTTTCTGCTTGAGCACCGTGGTGCTGCCGTCTTTAGCGACCAGCTCGATCTTGAGATCGGTGGCTTTTTCAATCAGCGCGGACTTCTCGCTGCCGTAGAAATCGCCTCCACTCATATGCGCCACATGGGACTTGGAGTCGCTGCTCCACTCACCCATGCGGTGGGGATATTTGCGGGCGTAATTCTTGACCGACAGCGGAGCGCGGCGATCCGAGTTACCTTCACGCAACACCGGGTTAACGGCGCTGCCTTTAGTTTTGTCGTAGCGCGCCTGAATGTCTTTCTCTTCATCGCTTTGGGGCGCTTCAGGGTAGTCAGGAAGTTTGTAACCCTGCTGCTGCAACTCTTTAATCACCGCCTTTAGCTGAGGCAGAGAGGCGCTAATGTTGGGCAATTTGATAATATTAGCTTCTGGGGTCTTGGTCAGTTCGCCAAGCTCCGCCAAGTGATCGCCGATCCGTTGCTCTTCGCTCAGATAGTCAGGGAACTGAGCAATGATGCGAGCGGCCAGGGAAATATCGCGGGTCTCTACCTGAATGCCGGCAGAATCGGTAAAGGCATCGATAATCGGCAGTAGGGAGTGCGTCGCGAGCGCGGGCGCTTCGTCAGTGAGCGTATAGATGATCTTCGGCGTTTTGGTCATTTGTGCGTTAACCTCTCTCTTTTCGCTGCGATGGCAAGAAATCTTGAGCGGAGCGCGAGCTCAACGATGGGCGCCCCATCAGGTAGCCGGAGTATACCAGCGCTGCCCGCCGTGCGCATTGTCGACATACCTATTCCTGAGAGCGAATAGAAAGTAAAAGGGGCAACGAGAAGTCATGAGCAACCTTTATTTACTGCATAAGCCTTTCCAGGTACTGAGCCAATTCAGCGACCGTGAGGGGCGGCAAACCCTGGCGCATTATGTCGATGTGAAAGATATTTACCCCGCAGGACGGCTTGACTACGACTCTGAAGGCCTACTGCTGCTCAGCGATGATGGCGAGCTGATTCACCGCATTTCTCATCCGCGCCATAAGCAGCCCAAAACCTACTGGGCCCAGGTGGAAGGGCAAATCGATGACACGGCATTGAAGGCATTGCGCCAAGGCATTGCGCTGAAGGATGGCCCAACGCAGCCAGCCAAGGCGCACAGAATAGATCCGCCTACGACCGCACCACGCCACCCTCCCATCGACCCCAAACGCCACCCCTCGACTAGCTGGCTGGAGCTAACCATAAGCGAAGGCCGTAACCGCCAGGTTCGCCGTATGACGGCCCATGTCGGTTACCCCACCCTGCGCTTGATTCGCGTAGCGATCGGCCCCTGGCGGCTGGATGGTTTGGCGCCCGGCGAATGGCGCAAAGAAACCCTACACGCGCCCAGACCGACGAATACGCCTCCAAGTCAGCGACGAATAGCTCCGCGAAAAGATCAGCGTAGGCGGCCCACCACAAAACGCAGGAACCCCTGATGAGCCTTATTCGCAGCACGGCTGCCTGCGTCATCCAGCAGGGCGAGCGCTTTTTGATGGTAGAAGAGCAGCGTGGCGGCCCGCAGAGTGTGTTTAACCAGCCCGCTGGGCATATTGAACCCGGCGAAGGCCCCATAGCAGCCATTCTGCGCGAGGTACTGGAAGAGACTGCTTGGCAGGTATCGCTCACCGGATATCTGGGTTTATACGTATTTCATACCGACGAAGGGCAAACGTTTCACAGCCACGGCTTTATTGCCGCACCGCTTCATCAACTCGACCTCCCCCTCGACCCGGATATCTTCGCCACCCACTGGCTTACCATTGAGCAAATACGGTCGTTAGATCAGCAGGCGCGCCTACGCAGCCCGCTGGTACTCAAACGTATCGAGGATGCACTCAGCGAGCCTGGCTATCCCCTGTCGGTGATTCGCGAGTGAAGCACTCGAAGCCATTACCCCCCATCGTGTATAATCCTCGCCCAACTGCACACTGCTTATTTGCACCCTACTTCAACTGAGGATGCCCATGTCATCCACTGAACCAACTACGCCAGGCTCATCCACCACTGAGTCATCCGCCACAGCCGCTAATGGCAAAGTGATTGTCGGTATGTCCGGCGGCGTCGACTCGTCCGTTTCGGCCCTTCTCCTCATGCAACAAGGCTATGAGGTCGAAGGCCTGTTTATGAAAAACTGGGATGAAGACGACGGAACCGAATATTGCACGGCCAAAGAGGATCTCGCCGACGCCGAGGCGGTCTGCGCCAAACTGGGCATTAAACTGCACACCGCTAACTTTGCCGCCGAGTATTGGGATAATGTATTCGAGCACTTTTTAGCCGAATACAAAGCGGGCCGCACGCCCAACCCGGATATTCTGTGTAACCGGGAGATCAAATTTAAGGTCTTCCTTGAGTACGCTGAAATGCTCGGAGCCGACAAAATCGCCACTGGTCACTATGTTCGTAAAGGGCATGTTAGCCAAGGCGATGGCGATGTTCGCCCGCGCCTGCTGAAAGGCCTGGATAGCAATAAAGATCAAAGCTACTTCCTGCATGCAGTGCCAGAAGCCGCCATTGCCCGTACCCTGTTCCCCGTAGGTGAGCTGGAAAAGCCCGCCGTACGCGCGCTTGCAGAACAGCACGATTTGATCACCGCTAAGAAAAAAGACTCCACCGGCATCTGCTTTATCGGCGAGCGCCGGTTTCGCGATTTCCTCCAGCAGTACCTGCCCGCCCAGCCCGGTACCATTGAAACGCCGGATGGCGATGTCATCGGCAAACATATGGGGCTGATGTACTACACCCTGGGCCAGCGCCAGGGTCTAGGCATTGGCGGGCTTGCCAACTACTCCGAAGACCCCTGGTACGTGGCGGCAAAAGATCTTGATCGCAATGTACTGATCGCGGTGCAGGGTAAGCATGACCAGTTGCTCTACTCCGATACCTTGGTCACAGAGGCCATGGATTGGGTGGCGGGTGAGCCGCCGGTTCAGCAGGGGCGCTTTACCGCCAAGACGCGCTATCGGCAAAGCGACTGCAGCTGTGAAATGCGCGCGCTGCCCGACGGTGGCGTTGAGGTCACGTTTGACGACCCGCAGTGGGCGGTCACCCCTGGCCAGTCGTTGGTGCTTTACGATGGCGACATATGCTTGGGCGGCGGCGTTATTCGCGCTACCTGGAAGAAAGCCGCGGAGGCTGCTGCATGAATCCTACCCCGATTCATCGCGCCCCCGATTCTCCGGCAGTCCGCCAAGCACTTGCCCTTGCTGGCGTCTTTCAAGCCGCCAGCCTGGTCGATGAGCTGGCTCGCACCGGGCAGGTCGACACCCGCGCCTGGGAAACGCTGATTGAGGCCACTGTGGATACTAACCCGGAAAGCTTCGAGGCGATTTATGGCGGGCACCCCAATAATCTGCGCCGCGGCCTGGATACCTTAGAAGCCCTGGTGGGGCGTAAGCAGGCGAACCCGGTGGTGTTGCGCTACGGTTTTTCGCTGCTGATGCTAATGAATAAGCTGCGTACCAATAACGACATGATGGATTCACTGGGCCAAAAATTAACCCGCATTCAGGGTCAAGCCGAGCACTTTGGCACTACCCATGAAAACGTGGTGGCCAGTCTTGGGGAAGCGTACCAAGAGACGATATCCACCTTTAAAACCCGCATTGTGGTGCAAGGGGATCCATCACTGCTGCAGAGCCGCATGATGCCTGAGCGTGTACGCGCTTGCTTAATGGCGGGGATTCGCTTTGGATTATTGTGGCACCAGCAAGGCGGGCGCCGCTGGAAACTGGTATTCCAGCGTAAAGCGCTACGCCGGGCACTGGATAGCCTCGACTAGACGGCTACTCTGTTCTCGATCGACGTCTTTTCAATTAACTTGCTCTCGACTAATTTTCTTTCGAACCTCCTGGAAACGATGCCATGCAACTCTCCGCTTTGACCGCCCTCTCCCCCGTCGACGGCCGCTACGCCTCTAAAGCCGCCGCCCTGCGCGAACACTTCAGTGAATTCGGCCTTATTCGCGCCCGTGTGATTGTGGAGGTTCGCTGGCTACAGCGCCTGGCTGAGCATGCTCAGATTACCGAGGTACCGCGCTTATCTGCTGAGGCTACCGCGTTCCTTGAGCAATTGATTCGTGAGTTTTCTATCGCGGATGCCGAACGCATCAAAGAGATCGAGCGCACCACCAATCACGACGTCAAAGCGGTTGAGTACTTCCTAAAAGAGAAGATTGCAGGCCAAACCGAGCTGCATGCGGTCACCGAATTTATTCACTTTGCCTGCACCAGCGAAGATATCAACAACCTCTCTTACGGCGTAATGCTCAGCGACGGCCTGAACGCCATGCTGCCCACCATGCACGAGGTTGCCGATGACATTGCCAAGCTAGCCATTGCCCACGCCGCCCAGCCGATGCTGTCGCGTACTCACGGTCAAACCGCCACCCCGACCACGCTGGGCAAAGAGATGGCCAACGTGGCGTACCGCCTTAAGCGCCAGCTGAAGCAGATCGAAGCGGTGGAAGTACTCGGCAAAATCAATGGCGCTGTGGGCAACTATAACGCCCACCTGACCACCTATCCGGAGATCGACTGGGAAGCCAATGCCCGCACCTTTGTGGAAGGCTTAGGGCTGACTTTTAACCCTTACACTACCCAGATCGAGCCCCACGACTATATCGCCGAACTGTTTGACGCCATTTGCCGCTTTAATACGATCCTGATCGACTTCGATCGCGACGTATGGGGCTATATCTCACTGGGCTACTTTAAGCAGCGCACGGTTGAGGGCGAGATCGGTTCCTCGACCATGCCACATAAAGTCAACCCGATTGATTTTGAAAACTCCGAGGGCAACCTGGGCCTGGCCAACGCTGTGCTTAGCCACCTTGCGCAAAAGCTGCCAATCTCCCGCTGGCAGCGCGACCTGACTGACTCCACCGTGCTGCGTAACCTTGGCGTGGGCCTGGCATATGGGTTGATTGCTTACCACGCCAGCCTCAAAGGCATCAGCAAGCTTGAAGCCAATCCTGAGCGTTTAGATGCTGATCTGGATAACAGCTGGGAAGTGCTCGCCGAGCCGATTCAAACGGTGATGCGCCGTTACGGTATTGAAAAGCCCTATGAAAAACTCAAGCAACTGACTCGTGGCAAACGTATTGACCAAGCAGGCTTTGCGGCGTTTATTGATACCCTTGAACTGCCCAGCGAGGTCAAAACCGAATTGAAGGCGCTCTCACCGGCCAACTATATTGGTAATGCCCAGACGCAAGCCGAAGCACTGACACATCAGTTAAACTCTCTGTAACCCATTTGTTGTGACCAACTTGCTGTGACCAACGTTACTGCGACCACTACACCAGGACACGCCATGAACCATCACGATAAGCCGCTAACACTGCTGGGCGATCTTACCGCCGCAGACTTTCTGGCCAATTATTGGCAGCAAAAGCCGCTGCTGATTCGTGGCGCCATGCCCGACTTCATCAGCCCGATTGAAGCCGATGAACTGGCTGGACTCGCCTGCGAGCCTGGCGTAGAAGCGCGTTTGGTTGAAGAGGAGGGCCCGGATGGCCCTTGGCAGGTCTCCCACGGCCCCTTCGATGAAGCCACTTTTGAACGGCTCCCGGAAAAAAACTGGAGCCTTCTGGTGCAAGCGGTTGACCACTATGTTCCATCGGTGGCTGCGCTAATGAATGAGTTTGACTTCCTACCTCGTTGGCGGCTCGATGACGTGATGATCAGCTACGCACCTCCTGGCGGAAATGTGGGTGCGCACATCGATCAGTACGATGTCTTTTTACTCCAGGCCAGCGGCCACCGCCGCTGGCAGCTGGGCGGCAAGCTCACGGAAGATGCGCCGATCATCCAAGGTATCGATCTCCGCATCCTGAAAGAATTCACCGTAGAGCCCGACTCCGACTGGGTGCTTGACCCCGGCGACATGCTTTATCTCCCTCCCGGCTGGGCGCATCACGGCGTTAGCCAAAGCGATGACTGCATGACCATTTCAGTTGGCTTTCGCGCTCCTTCGGCCGATGAGGCGATCACCTCCTACGCCGACTATTTGGGTGAGCAGTTGCCTGCCTCTCAGCGTTACAGCGATGCGGGCATGGCGCCTGCTCAGCAGGTCGGTGAACTGGACGACGCAGCCGTTGAGCGTATGCGTCAGCTGATTATGTCGACGCTGGATAACCCTACTCAGATTGCCCAGTGGTTTGGCCGGGTGATGACTCAGCCAAAATATGTCGATCAAGTGGTACCGCTTGAAACACCGTTGGACGAAGAGGCGCTTGTTGCTCAACTACAAGAGGGGGAGCCGCTCTACCATATGCCTGGCTCACGCTTTGCCTGGCGTCGCGATGCCAGCGGTACCACGCTATTTGTGGATGGTGACGGCCACGCCTGTTCAACTGAATTAGCCAAACGCCTAGCCGACACCACCCCTCTCTACGCCGAAGACCTTGAGCTTGACGGCGCAACTGCGCTCATCACCCAGTTGGTCAATACCGGCAGCCTCGGCTTTATGAGTGATGAAGGTGATGATGACGAGGAGTACTAAGGAACCTCTGATTAACGTGATGAGCGCAGGCCAGACAAGGCAAAAATCAACGAAAAAACGGAGTTTACGGGGTGTAAATGAGTATTTTGAGGCGATTTTTAACGCAGTATGGCCAAGCGCAATAGTTAATCGGAGGTTTCCTAATGGCGATTACCCACATTAGCACTGGCAGTTGGGAAACGCTGGGCCCAACGGCCAGCGAGATCCGCCGCAAGGTATTTATTGAAGAGCAGAGCGTGCCCCAGGATGAGGAGTGGGATGGCCTGGATCCGGCGTGCCAGCACTTTCTCGCCATGCTTGATCAGCAGCCGGTAGGCACCGCACGACTGCTGCCCGACGGGCATATAGGCCGCGTCGCCGTACTCGCTAATGCCCGCGGCAGCGGTATTGGTGTACTGCTGATGCAGGCCGCGATTGAAGCGGCACGCCATGCGGGCCACGCCCAAGTGGCCCTGAGTGCCCAGGTACACGCACTGGCGTTCTATGAGCGTCTAGGCTTTATCGCCCATGGCGATGAGTTTCTGGATGCAGGCATCCCTCATCGAGAAATGACGCTTTCGCTCGATTAACAAGCCCTCTTGATTGATCTCTAGCACTGCCTCGGCAGTGCTTTTTTATGCGCTCTTGCCGCCATCTTGACGAAAAACGACTACACAAACCCTCCCTTCCTCTACCTCCCTGTCGTCGGGTTACAACGGCCTCTGCCCCCAAGTGTCAATTGTTGAAGGCGCCATCCTCGTGGATAGTTATTGCATTGCAGCGTTAAGCGGATTGGGTCAATCCATCAAGCTCAACGCTGTAGCTGAGGTCTCTAGCGTTACTGCTTCCAGCTTTCAAGACGTTTGCATGAGAGACGATTGACCTAGAGACACAATCACGAAAATCAATAATGCTAAATACAACTTCGCAGGTGCAGCATAAGCAAAAGCTGATTTGCGAAACACTATCCAGCCCGAAGAGGATAAGCTCATGACAGGACTGCTCGACGATATCAAAGCCATGGCCCAACTACGCGAAGCTCAAGGCGGCAAGTGGGAAACCATCAAACCTGAGTATGCCGCTCGCATGCGTGCACAGAACCGCTTTCACACTGGCCTGGATATTGCGCGTTACACCGCCAAGATCATGCGCGAAGATATGGCCGCCTATGATGCCGATACCGCCCAGTACACCCAGTCGCTAGGCTGCTGGCACGGCTTCATTGGTCAACAGAAGCTAATCTCGATCAAGAAGCACTTTGGCACCACCAAACGTAGCTACCTCTACCTTTCCGGCTGGATGGTTGCCGCGCTGCGCTCCGAGTTCGGCCCGCTGCCCGACCAGTCGATGCACGAAAAAACCTCCGTCGCGAACCTGATCGAAGAGCTCTATACCTTTCTAAAACAAGCCGATGCCTGGGAGCTTAACCACTTGTTCCGCGCCCTCGATGAAGCCAAAGAGGCTGGCGACAAATCAAAAGAGCAGGAACTGATCGGTAAAATCGATAACTACGAAACTCATATCGTACCGATTATTGCTGATATCGACGCTGGCTTTGGTAATGCAGAAGCCACCTACCTGTTAGCCAAAAAGTTTATTCAAGCGGGCGCCTGCTGCATCCAGTTGGAAAACCAGGTCTCTGATGAGAAGCAGTGTGGTCACCAGGACGGTAAAGTTACTGTGCCCCACGAGGACTTCCTGGCCAAAATCAACGCCGTGCGTTACGCCTTTTTGGAACTCGGCATTGAAGATGGCGTTATCGTTGCGCGTACCGACTCACTCGGCGCGGGCTTGACGCAGAAAATTGCCGTTACCAACGAGCCAGGCGATCTCGGCGACCAGTACAACAGCTTTTTGGACGGCGATGTGATTGAAAACGCCGCCGATATCAACAACGGCGATGTGGTCATCAAGCAGAACGGCAAACTGGTTAAACCCAAGCGCCTCGCTTCGGGCCTCTACCAGTTTAAACCCGGCACCGGCGAAGACCGCGTTATACTGGACTGCATCACCAGCTTGCAAAACGGCGCCGACCTACTGTGGATCGAAACCGAGAAGCCCCACGTTGGCCAGATCGCCAGCATGGTCAACCGCATTCGCCAGGTCGTGCCGGATGCCAAACTGGTCTATAACAACTCTCCGTCGTTCAACTGGACGCTGAACTTCCGCCAGCAGGTGTTCGATGCATGGCAGGAAGAGGGTAAAGACGTTTCGGCTTACCAGCGTGACAAGCTGATGAGCGCAGAGTACGACGATACCGAGCTTGGCCAGCTGGCCGATGAGTGGACACGCAATTTCCAGCGCGACTCGTCTCGCGAAGCGGGCATCTTCCACCACCTGATCACGCTGCCAACTTACCACACGGCTGCCCTGTCCACCGACAACTTAGCGAAAGGCTACTTCGGCGATGAAGGTATGCTGGCTTACGTGAAAGGCGTACAGCGTCAGGAAATTCGCCAAGGGATTGCAACCGTTCGCCACCAGGATATGGCAGGCTCCAATATCGGTGATGACCATAAAGAGTTCTTCCACGGCGATGCCGCGCTCAAAGCCGGTGGCAAAGACAACACCATGAACCAGTTTGGCTAATTTAGCAGGTTTCAACGCCATAGATCACTATGTACCCCTGCAACAGGAGGCCTTCGGGTCTCCTGTTTTTGCTTGGTTATACGTATTTGCACACTGTTTTCTTAATACACTGTTAAACTCTCGGTTAAGCTTTTTTTGGCGACTGCTCTACCAACTTTGATCTTTTTTCATGAACGCTGGTCAAAGCCGTTAGCATCGGCTATCTTTAACGAACACTGTTCTATAACTACGTCTACTCTGTGCCTGCCCAGTTATGAGCGCTATATGGATAACAGGCCAATGGATGACAGTTATAAAAATAGACACTCTGGAGGTTTTAATGAAACGTCTTCTTCTACCTGTTGTCGCACTGAGCATTCTCACGCTGGCAGGCTGTGCCAATACGTCTGGCTACTCTGGTGATGTCTATCGCGGCAGCCAAGCCAAAACCGGTCAAAGTGTTACTTACGGCACTATCGTGGCGGTTCGCCCGGTGCAGATCCAAGCGGAAAGCCGTGCCGGCGGCCTTTTAGGTAGCGGCGGTGGCGCGGTTATCGGCGGTCTTCTGGGTAGCCAGGTCGGCGGTGGCTCTGGTCGTCAGTTGGCGACTGTGGCAGGCGCCCTGGGCGGCGCTGTGGCAGGTACGGCCGCTGAAGATGCGACTAACCGCGTTAATGCGCTGGAGATGGAAATTCGTCGCGATGACGGTACCGACGTGGTTGTCGTTCAGCGTGCGGATCGCCAGTTCCAAGCCGGCCAGCGTGTGCGTTTGATTGGCAATGGCGCCAACATGAGCGTGGCACCCTATTAATCGAGAGCGTTAATCTAGCGCTTAAGTATCAAAAAAGCCCGGCCATCAAATGAGAGGACCGGGCTTTTTATTTTATCGCGAACAGCTTAGTGATGGGTTTTATTCCCAGCCCATTTAGCCAGCGCCATGATTGCCCAGCCAATCAGGGCAAGCAGGATGACGACCAGCAGCATTTCAACCGGCTGCACCAGGGTGGTGGCCCCCAACACTGCCAGCGTAATCACCCATAGATAGCGATTGTCGCCATGGCTTTTCAAAAAACCGGGCAACACCTTATCTAACCCCTCGCTAACGCCGCTATTCCAGCGCTGATAGACAAAATAAGCAATCAGGCAAAAAGCGATAAGCCAAATAATCAAGATCGTCATTACATGCTCCAAAAGTGATAGGGCAAAGGAAAAAATAATGGTTGTAGGGTATCCCTGGTCACCCTGACGCGCAATACCGCCGAAAGTGGTGAGTAGGAAAAAGCGTCGCTACCCCCTGACAAGCCAGCGCACACGCGTTACCATATTGGGACATGCACTCACCGAAAGGTTATTCCATGCAAATTGCGCAAAACTCGGTTGTCGCGTTTCACTACACCCTGACCAACGATGCAGGTGAAGTGCTAGACAGTTCCGAAGGCCGTGAGCCGCTTACCTACCTCCACGGCGCTGGTAACATTATTCCGGGTCTTGAAAAAGAGCTGGAAGGTCGTGCAGCAGGCGAGAAGCTGAACGTTGCCGTATCCCCTGAGGAGGGTTATGGCGAGCTGCAAGAGCAGCTGATGCAAGAAGTACCCCGCGATGCGTTCCAAGGCGTTGAAAGCATTGAGCCGGGTATGCAGTTCCAAGCCCAGACTCAAGGCGGCCCTCTGATGGTGACCGTCAAGAAAGTCGAAGGCGATACGGTCGTTGTCGATGGCAACCACCCGCTGGCCGGCCAGCAGCTCAACTTTGATGTTGAGATCGCTGAAGTACGTGAAGCGAGTGCTGAAGAAGTTGAGCACGGCCACGTGCACGGCGAAGGCGGCGTTGAGCACTAAGACGCTCGCGCTACCGATCAGAAAAGGTGACCTCAGGGTCACCTTTTTTATGCCTACTCGTCAGGTATCAGCACTAACTGCCCATGACGCACGCTGCGCGACGAAGTGACTTCAGCAGCAAATTGTTTGAGCGCCCGCCCCTGGCCTTTGAGCAGCGCCACTTCCAGGCAACTGTCATGGTTGATATGTACATGCAGAGTCGAAAGCGTCAGGTCATGATGGTCATGGGAGTGACGCGTTAAACGCTTGGACAGCTCCCGAGCGGCATGATCATAGACATACACCAGCGCGCCCATGCAGGGCGAGTCAGGTGCAGCCTCTTCTCTCGCCTGTTTTAAGCCGCTGCGGGTCAAATCGCGAATCGCCTCTGAGCGGTTTTGATAGCCGCGCTCGCGCATCAACGCATCCACTTCTGCCACCAGCTCCTCATCAAGCGTTACCGTTACACGCTGCATTCACGCCCCCCTGTACTGATTAACTTTGCATGCGCTGCCACCACCGGTAGTATGATGTTATTGTAAAAACATCATACTAGTGACGCTAACAGCATAAAGGATAAAGCGATGACTAAACCAACTCGGCCCATCTTACTGGGTATTGCGCTAAGTTGTTTAGTCGTAGCCTCCACTGCGCAGGCAAAAGAACAGCTGGTACTTGCCATTGGCGGCGAACCCGAACAGGGTTTCGACCCACTGCTGGGCTGGGGGCAGTATGGCAATCCACTGTTTCAGTCGACGCTACTTTCACGGGGCAAGGATCTTGCGCCGCAGCCAGAGCTGGCCACTGAGTGGCGGCTTTCTGAAGACCGCCTGACCTGGACACTCACACTCCGCGAGGACGCCCGCTTTGCCGACGGCACGCCGCTGACCGCTGAAGATGTGGCTTATACTTTTAATGCGGCAGCCCAGGCGGGCGGGCGAGCGGATCTTAGCGCCCTGGCTGAAGCAACCGCACTTGATAAGTACACTGTTTCGCTCCGCCTGAAGGCCCCGCGCATTACCTTTATTGATCAGCTGTTGACACTGGGCATTGTGCCCCGCGCCGAGCGTGATAACGGCTACAGTGATCAGTATGGTCGTCATCCCCTGGGGTCTGGGCCCTATCAGTTGGTAGAGTGGCAGGAAGGCGAGCAGCTAATTGTTGAGCGTAATCCTTACTTCTACGGCCCTACGCCTGCTTTTGAACGGCTGGTATTTCTCTTTACCGGTGAAGACGCCACGCTAAGTGCCGCCCATGCCGGCCAAGTGGATATCGCCTCGGTTCCCCCGGCACTGGCGGCCAATGTGCCAGCACATATGCAGCGGGTGATTATGGAGAGTGTCGATAATCGCGGCATTCTTTTTCCCATGCAGCCTGCCAATGGCGAACACGCCGCCTCCGGCGCGCCGGTTGGTAACAATGTGACGGCAGATATTGCTATACGTCAGGCGATCAACCTTGCGGTTGACCGCGATACGCTGGTGGAAGTGGCACTGCACGGTTATGGGCGCTCCGCCTTTGGCCCGGCGGACGGCCTCCCCTGGAGCGATAGCGATGAGCGCCTTACCGCTCCCGACCTTGACCGGGCGGAGGAGATACTCGACGCCGCAGGCTGGCAGCTACGCGATGATGGCCTGCGCTATAAAGATGGCCTGCCCGCTAGCTTTCGACTTACCTACCCCTCCAGCGATACCACCCGACAGCTGCTTGCGGAAGTCAGTGCTGAGATGGTGCGTCCACTGGGAATTGAGATACAACCCACCGGCCGTCACTGGGACAAAATCCAGCGCGAAGCACTGCACCAGGATGCCATTATGTTCGGTTTTGGCAGCCATAGCCCCCAGGAAGTTTACTACCTCTTCCACAGTCAGCATGCGGGCAACGGTTTCTACAACAGTGGTTTCTACGCTAATCCAGAGGTGGATGCCCACTTGGACGCCGCCCAGGCGGCGTCTAGCTTTGAGCAAGCCAACCGCGAGTGGCAGGCAGCGCAGTGGGACGGCACCACCGGCTACGGAGTACGCGGCGATAGTAGCTGGGCCTGGCTGGTCAATCTTGAGCATGTCTATTTTACCAATACCTGCTTAGATGTCGGAGATCTAGGTGTAGCGCCCCACGGCCACGGCTGGCCAATCACTGCCAACCTGCTTGAGTGGCGCTGGACGTGCGACTAATTGCGCCTATCGCCAAGCGCGTGGCTCGCCTGGCGCTGGTATTAACCTGCGTCGCCCTAGTGTCGTATGGGCTTATGATGGCCTCCCCCATTGACCCCGTTGATGCCTACCTAGGCCCACAAATGGCCCAAGTGAGCCCAGAGCAGCGCGCACTGATTGCCCAACGCTGGGGGTTTGATGAGTCAGTTGCCGTTCAGTTTGGCCACTGGCTGCGCCAGTTAGTCAGTGGTGACTTAGGCTGGAGCCACGTATACAACCAGCCGGTCAGTGAGGTAATCGCTCAGCGCTTTCAGCGCTCCATTGCGCTACTGGGCAGCGCCTGGCTCATTTCAGCGCTGGTGGGGTTTAGCCTGGGTGTGGTGGCGGGTG
This sequence comes from Vreelandella titanicae, assembly GCF_014697095.1. Taxonomy (NCBI): domain Bacteria; kingdom Pseudomonadati; phylum Pseudomonadota; class Gammaproteobacteria; order Oceanospirillales; family Halomonadaceae; genus Vreelandella; species Vreelandella titanicae. The sequence goes on from NZ_CP059082.1 coordinate 4,722,256, forward strand.
CCAAAGAGGGCTCCAAGCTGGATAACATCATCAGCACCTACGCCTTTATTACCGCCTCCACGCCCGCCTTTTGGCTGGCGATACTTGCGGTGCTGCTATTTTCGGTAACCCTGGGATGGACACCCACCTGCTGCGCAGGCCCCGCCGGGGCGTTAAACCAGGAAGTCACCCTCGCCACACGGTTGCACCATTTACTGCTGCCAGTGGCGACCCTGGCACTGCTGGGCATCGCCAGTATCACCCTGCACACCCGCACCCGCATGCTTGAGCTAATGCGCTCAGACGTTGCTACTCACGCCTTTGCTCAGGGCGCCAGCCGTCTTGATGTGGCTTGGCGCCACGGTCTTCGCCACGCCAGTGTACCGGCGATTACGCTAGCGTTTGCCTCACTGGGCGAACTGTTTGGCGGCTCCATTTTAATCGAGCAGGTATTTGCTTACCCCGGCTTAGGTCAGGCTACAGTGGCAGCGGGCCTGCGCAGTGACGTCCCACTGCTGCTGGGCATCGCACTCTTTACCGCCCTGTTTGTCAGCGTCGGCAATATGATCGCCGATAGCCTGTATGGCGTTATTGACCCGCGCATTAAGGCAAGTGGTTTATGAGTCAGGCTCAACCGCGCCTTCGTGCCGCCTTCAGCCTGGGTGTCACCGCCCTGCTGGTCATGGGACTAGTCGCTAGCCAGTGGCTGCTGGGTGATTCACCGCAACAGATGCAGTTTGACGCCCGCCTGGCACCGCCCAGCGTTGACCACTGGTTGGGCACCGACGCGCTGGGCCGTGAACTCTGGGCGCGCACTCTGGCGGGGCTGGCACTAAGCTTCTGGGTGGGCTGCTTGGCGGCGCTACTGAGCACGCTGATTGCCTTGAGCCTGGCAGCGATAGCCACGCTGTCAGCGCGGCTGGATGCGCTGGTGAGTCTGCTGATTGATACGCTGCTTAGCGTGCCTCATTTGATTTTATTAATGCTGATCGCTTTTGCCCTGGGTGGCGGTACCCAGGCAGTGATTATTGCCGTTGCGGTGACCCACTGGCCAAGCCTAGCCCGAGTGTTGCGCGCCGAACTATGGCAGTTACGGCAGGCGCCCTATGTGCGCATCTCCCGCGCTCTAGGTAAATCGCGCTGGTTTGTGCTCCACGGCCATCTGCTTCCCCATCTTATTCCCCACTGCCTGGTTGGCGCGTTACTGCTGTTTCCCCACGCCATTCTCCACGAAGCCGCATTGACCTTTTTGGGCTTTGGCTTAAGCCCCAGCCAGCCCGCTATTGGCGTATTACTGGCCGATGCCATGCGCTACTTAAGCGGCGGTTACTGGTGGCTGGGGGTATTTCCCGGCTTGGGGCTGTTACTGATGGTGCTGGGTTTCGAGCGCCTCTCAAGCCACCTACGCCGTGCGCTTTAGCGCTTTTCAGAAAAATTGGCTGTAAAAACCACTGGCTGTAAAACTATTAATGGGAGGCCTGCCGTGTTAACGATTGATCAATTATCGCTACAGCTACCTCTGTATGCCTCCTGGTGGAAGCGCGACTGGGCCACCTGCCTGGATGAATTTTCACTAACGGTGTTCCCTGGCGAGGTTCATGCGGTGGTAGGCGCCTCCGGTGCCGGAAAAAGCCTATTGGCTTATGCCATTATGGGTTTACTGCCAACACCTGCACGCTTAAACGGTCAGCTTTACTATCAAGGCAAACCGCTTAACGCGTCACGCCAACGCCAGCTTCGCGGCCGTGAGCTGGCGCTGATCCCCCAATCGCTAAGCGCCTTAGATCCGCTGGTGCGTACTCAGCGCCAGGTGACCTGGGCAGCCCAGCGCGCAGGCCAGCCATCAGCACATGCTTGGCACGCCTCCCAACAAGCCCTTGATCACTATCAGCTAGATGCCCGTGCACAGCAGGCCTATGCCCATGAGCTATCCGGCGGCATGGCCCGGCGCGTGTTGACGGCCATGGCCCATGTCAGCCAAGCCAAGCTGGTGATTGCCGATGAACCCAGCGTAGGCCTTGACCCCCACCAGCGTCAGCGGGTGCTGGATGCGCTGCGCGAACTGGCCAACCAGGGCAAAAGCGTGATTCTGATTACCCATGACCTGCGCCATGCGCTGCCAATCGCCGACCGCGTCACCATTATGCGTGACGGCAAGCTGGTCGAAACTGCGCCCGCCTGCGCCTTTCAGGACAGCGGCGCTTCGCTTACCAACGCTTATTCACAGGCATTGTGGCTGGCGCTGCCGGACAACGCTTTTGCAACGACTGCCATAAGCCGGCGTGAACAGGAGGCGCACGTTGCTTAAAGCACGCCAACTGAGTTTTCACTTTGCCCCCAAGGTACCGCTACTTCAGGACATTTCGCTAACGCTGTGCGCGGGTCAGTGGCTAGGGTTAAGCGGCGACTCGGGGGCGGGTAAATCGACGCTAGGCCAACTGCTGGCGGGCTACTTAGCGCCCCAGGCAGGTGATGTCACCCTGGATGGCGAGGCGCTACCGAAAAGCGGTGTGCAGCCCGTGCAGTGGCTACCGCAATCGCCGGAGCTAGCGGTGAATCCACGCTGGCGGGTAGGTAAGATACTGCGCGAAGCCTGGACGCCTTCTGACACCCAGTGCCAAGCGTTTGGCGTACAAGCAAAATGGCTGTCGCGCTTCCCTCAATCGTTATCAGGGGGAGAGCTGCAGCGGGTATGCGTGTTGCGGGCGCTCGCGCCGGGAGTACGCTTTCTCGTCGCCGATGAGATCTCCACCATGCTCGACCCCATTACCCAGGTTGAGCTTTGGCAGGCATTAAAACGGGAGGCGGAACAACGCCAGCTGGGCGTGCTGGTGATTAGCCACGACACCGCCCTACTGGAACGGCTTTGCCCACAGCGCTTGCACTTAAGCGAAGGGCAGCTGAAGCCATGGTAGTTGATGCCAGGGCAGGTTGAAGCGAGGGTCTTTCGACATGGCCGGAAAAATATTCCCGACCATTCCGGCATTTCCGCCATCCCTGGCGGTCAGATGTCGAAAGTAGCGCCCAGGGAGGGGTTCACAGCGCCCTCGCGGAAACCTGCGCTCGGCATCAATGCGTGCAACTGGTGAAGGTTAGCCAACCGCTTGGCGACGCTCAAAACGCCATAGGCCGAAGGCAATTATCAGCGTGATACTCAGCAGCAGCCACGAACCGACGCTCACCCCTGGCCAACCGGCCCATTGCCAGAACGGCTCCAGCCAGAAGCCGCCCAAACTGGCCCCCAGGTAGTAAAACACCAAGTAGAGCGCCGAGGCGCTGCCCCGAGCGCCCTGGGCATAGCGCCCTACCCAGCTGGAGGCCAACGAATGGGCCAGGAAAAAGCCAAAGGCATTAACGGTTAAACCGACGATAATCAGCAGCAGCGAATCCGCTAAGGTAATCGCCGTGCCCAGCATTAAAATCACCACCCCCACCATCATGCACGCTGCGGGAGAAAACCGCCCAGCCAGACGCCCGGAAATCATCGAACCGAAGGTGCCGCCGAGATAGGTCAAAAAAATCAGCCCCAGACCACTGGCGGCTAATTGATACGGCGCTGCCGCCAACCGAAAGGTGATATAGCTGTATTGATTGATAAAAATCAGGAAGTTGATACCCCCCAGACAATAAGCAGCGAGTAGCACCGGGTTACGCAAATGATTGACTAAATCGCTTGCCGCTTTGCGCAGCTCAAAGCGCTGGGGAGTAAAGGCGCGGCTATTGGGCAACAGGCGCCAAAACACTCCACAGCCAATTAGCGTCATAATGCCGACCGCTAGAAATGCCGCCGTGGGGCCGCCAATTTCAGCGGCACCGCCACCGACGATACGCCCACTGATTCCGCCAAGTGAATTAGCGCCAATATAGAGTCCTACAGCGCTTAACAGCGCAGGCTTCTCAAACTCATCGCCCATCCAGGCGATCGCCACCGCTGGCAGCCCGCCCAGCACAAAGCCCTGCACCAGGCGCAAAAACAGCAAGCTTTCAAAGGTGGGGGCGAATGCCAAGGCAATAGAACAGCCACCTGCAAGCAGCAGAGTAATGCGCATTATGCCTTCGCGACCAATGGCATCCGAGAGTGGCCCAAAGACCAACAGCGCAATGGCTAAGGAGAGAGTTGACACCGACATGAGCAGGCTGACACCTAAGGTCGAGACCTGATAGGTCTCCTTTAACCCCGGCAGCAGCGGCTGTGGTGCGTATAAATTGATAAAAACAAGAAATGAGCCGAGGCAAAGCGCCAAGGTGGCGCGCCACCAGGCGCGCGATTTGGCTTCAATCATGCCGTTCCTAAAACGTGTTCGATCTGGCTACTGGAAAACGCTGCCACCCAGCTGGGCCAGATGCGTTGGCTCCAGCGCGCGACGTGACTGCCAGTAGTAGCGCTGCCAGTAACTATTATTCAGGCTGGAGATAATGACCCCTTTTGAGGTCGAGGCGTGGAGAAAATACCCATCGCCCACGTAGATACCCACATGGTTATAACGACCCGGCGGTCGGAAGAACACCAGATCGCCCGCCTGCAGCTCTTGGCGGTCGATCGGGCGTCCCTCGTGTACTTGACCACGGGTGGAGCGCGGAAGCTCTAAATTAAAGGTGTCACGGTAAACATTGCGAACCAAGGCCGAACAGTCGATGCCTCTTTCTGAGGTGCCGCCAATTCGGTAAGGCGTTCCTGCCCAGCGCTGGTGTTGCGCCATCAGCGCCTCGCGAACCACTGTTGGCGGCGGTACTTGCAAGCTGCGCAAATGCGCATCGATGGGATCAACCGGGGACATTTGCGGGTTCGCCCCCATTCCCGGCAACGTCATTGAAAAGTAATTCTCGGGGGCCTGAATATAGTTTTGTCGCGCTGAACCTGCACAGCCAGCGAACAATGTAACTAAAAAACAGACACTTACGACACGGACAGCGGTCACAGCGGGGCGTGGCGACGCAACCATGCGATTAACCTCGTGACATTAATAAGAGGGCGGTATGACAAAACTCATTTTTTCTAAGCACGACTATAAGCTAATTATCATATGTTTGGCGAGCATCAATGTAATGTGCGCTGATCGCCCGGTAAGGTATCAATATGCAGTGGCGCAAAATGGCGTGGTTTATTGCCTGGAAAATCCAAGCTCACCCATGGGCCAGCCAAAACCGGCGCACCGCATATCCAGGCCACCAGCGCCTGACGAAAACCAGCTAAAAAGCTTTCTCGCTCCGGGGTTTCGCCCATAAAAAACGAGAAGCCTGCGTACATCCCCATGGCGTACTCCTGCCATCCGGCATAGTGATCTGCCGCCAGTTGGTAAGCACGATCCAACACCTTAGCGAAAGCAGCGCTATCCAGCCAGTTTAACTGCCGCGCGGCAATGGCCAAATCGACCAGCTGGGCAATATCCCAGGCCGCCATATCCACCTCATTACAACCATCTTCGTTGTCGCGCACACGACGTAAGCGAAGCAGGTGGTGGCGTTCATCTTCAGCACAGTCGCCGGATTCAAGAATGGCGATCTCAGCGCTTAAGCGTTCAGTATTGAGGGTATAGGGCGCGTAGTTAATCTGATACTCCTGGCGATCCCCCGATTCGAGCATGTAGGTCAAAAACTCCTGCATATCGCCTGCGTTGCTCAAGTGGTAGTGGCTCTCCACCCACTCGCGAATCTCGGCACACTCACGGGCACTCTCAGGCTGGGGCTCACTCCATACCGCACTGTTCAACGGGCCCACCAGCGACATTGCGGTGAAGTGACTTAAGGTGGGGCGGCTACCCGGTTCGCGCCAGGCGTCGTGACGCCAATCCAACCAGTGAAACAGACTGCCAGGATCTTCAATGTGCCAAATAATTTCATTCACCAGCGAGGCGTGCTCAGGCTCGGGCAGACAGCTCTCCCAAGCGAACCAGGCTTCTAACAACCGTTTGGCATTGGGATAAAAACGGCACAGGCAGCTTCGCAGTGCGCTGGCATACTCCATTAACGGCGCGCGATCGAATAAGCCGCTGTCGAGGGACATATGCAGATAGAAGGCGAATTTTTCGGCCATATGGATCGTCGCCGCATGGCGGCTTACCCCTTTAACCGCATTGCGCTGCTTAAGCTCTTCCGGAGTCGGCTGACCAAACCAGCTTTGCGAGGGAGGCAAAACGCCATGCACGGCGTCGGCCGCCAACTGATTAAGATGGTGCGCCTGGGCGGGTAACCAGTAGCGTGCCAGTGCATGAGCGCCTTCATCGGCATGTAAGCCAAGTGACTCCTGCAAATAGAGCGCCGCATCGGCACGCTGCTCTTCCGGCAGCGCCGAGGAGGGGGCTATCTGGCGCAGCATGGCATCCGGTTCGCGTACGCTGGCCAGCGCCAACAACCAGTGATGGGGCGTATTGCGCCACTGCCGAATGCGCGTTTGGGATGCCTTGCGCGTAGGTTCATCCAATAACTCCCCTGGGAGACATTTCCAGGGGCTATTCCAAGGGCTATGGGCGCTGTGCAGCAATAACTGATGCCGCTCGCTGGGTGTTTTACCCCGCCGATCGATGCCGTCAAACAGACTCTGCCCGCGCCCGTACGCATTCAGCACGGCATACCAGTCGTGGTAGCGCCGACTGAGTAAATCAGCGGCGTGCCCCGCTAAGTCATCAGCCTCTTCCTGGCTCAGCAAGCCACAGCAGGCACCAGCCCATGCAAGTTCCACAATCCGTAGCCAATCCCAAGCCGCCCACTCCAGGGGCTCGCCTTGAGTGACGAACTTATTCAGCACCGGCGCATAGGGCGAATCTTCTACAACGCTACGCTGCCACTCCATGCGTTGGGCGTTGTCCATACTGAGCAATTCGCGTGCTTCAATATCCCAGCGCTGGCGCTCACCTTGAGCGCCTAGCCAAAGTATCACGCCAATTAGCGCATCACGGTCATGGACATCCCACACGTGGGCCAGCCACTCGGTGGCCTCGGGCCAGTCGGTTTGGCTGGCAGGATAGACAATAACCGGCCGGAACAGCGCGCATAGCCGCCAGCTCTGCGCTTCGGGCTGCTGGGGCCATAGCGAAGCGGGAGCCGGCAGTTCAGCCAGGGCATTTTCAAGCGTATCCCAGGTAACCCCCTCGCCATCGGTTTCAAGCTTGGCCAGCGCTTGGCAAGCGTCAATAAAACGGTCATCGGCCCCCACTTCCCAGCCCCGCGCGCCTAACGCACGGCGCAGGTCTGCTAGCCAGGCACGTAGGTCGCTGTAATCACTGGTGATGCGGCGGGTTAGGTGGTGCGCCCAATGACGGGCTTGGTCAGCCTCTAACCAGCCAGCCGCTCCCGCCAACGCGGCCCATTCCAAAGCGCCTAGCAAACGGTCAGCGCTACCTGCGGGAGCCCCCAGCCCGTGGAAGAGCTGTTCGGCCAGCTCGCCTCGATTGGTAATGCCCAGTTGTAGCAGGCGCTGCTCTGCCGCCCCTGCATCGACCGCCAGCGGATGAGGAGTAAACGCCCAATCACACAGCACCAGCTGTTGGGCCCACCAGGCATTTAACACGTCGATCAAGAGGCACCTCGAAAAAGCACAATAACACCAGCCAATAGCCGGAAGTAAAGCTGCCTAGTGTAACGGAAAGTGGTGCGAACACCGATAGCCTTAGGCCTCGGTATGCATAAAACGACACCGCCCGGCAAAAGGCCGGGCGGTGACATACAGGTAGCAACTCAATCGCTACGCTTTTTTAACCTTACTGATTACCCAAAGAAGCACCACGGCACCCACGATCGCGGTGACTAGCGAACCGATAAAGCCACCGGACGAGAGGCCCAGAAGGCTAAACAAAAAACCACCTATAACCGCACCAACGATACCGACACCGATGTTACCCAGGATGCCAAAACCGCCGCCGCGCATGATGTTGCCAGCAATCCAACCAGCCAGGCCACCAATGATTAACCATGCAATAAAGCCCATATAGTCTCCTTACTATCTCGATTACGGGTTGCAGTTACGCGTTTTACCTTAGAGTCACGCTTGTTCTACCATAGCACACAGCGTTAGTGTTCGGCGCCTATTCGGTATCGATGCTTGGCAACTCTTAAAGGAAAATTCATGATCCCCGACTCGCTCAATCAACTGATTAAAAGCACTCAAGGACAGCAAACGACACAGTGGGAAGGCCGCGACGTGGTGCTTTTCAATATGCCTTGGGGCGAGTTGGTGGTTAGTCTCCAGGGCGCTCAAGTGCTGCACTTCTGCCCTGCTGGTGATACCGGCTGGTTATGGCTGACGCCTACGCCCCAGGCGCTGCCAGGCGCTATCCGGGGTGGTATTCCGCTCTGCTGGCCGTGGTTTGCCGACGAGCGCTATTCCGATGAGAGCCCCAACCACAACGGCCCTTTCCATGGCCTTGCACGCCATGCTGAGTGGCGTCTAGACGCTGTTGATGAGCACGCCGAGGGAATTGAGCTCCACCTCTCTCCAGCACAGCCCCTACATACACTGCTTACCGCGCGCCTGGTGGTACAAGCCAACGCCCAGCGCTTGAACGTTGAGCTGATTAGCGAAAACATCGGCGAAACGCCGATTAAAACCAGCGGTGCGCTGCATACCTATTTAGCCGTTGCCGATACCCACCAGTGTCGTCTGGAAGGCCTTTCCGGCGCGCGCTATCTTGACAAACTGCGCGACTTTGCGGAGAGCGAACAGCAAGGCACGTTGGCCGTTCAAGGCGCCGTTGACCGCATTTATCACACCAATGAAGCTGTGCTGCTCAACGATGGTGAGCGCAGCCTGCGCATCGGCAAGCAGTCCAGCGACTCCACGGTAGTGTGGCACCCCAACAACGACCTTCCCAGCGACACGCCCGTCGACGTAGCACGACATTTTATCTGCGTTGAAGCCGCCAATACACGCCTAGACCCAGTCTGGCTAGTGCCTGGCGCCCAGCACCTGTTAGGCACCACCCTCAGCCGCAGTTAATCTTCGGTTCATCAATGCTTTGCTATCATGTGCTCAATGGCATTAGAGCTAGGGAGATCCAATGGATCCGCAACAATGGCTAGAAGCCGCCACGCTGGCGTTTAATTTAATCGGTATGGTGGTGTGCTTAGTGGGCCTAACCTTGGCGCAGAAGATGACCCGGCGCTGGCCAGGCTACACACTGGCGGGGGTTGGCTTTTTGATCGCCACCCTACCGATGCTTTCGCAACTGGTATTAATGTTTAGCCAGTAAAGGCTAAGAGAGCCTGCCTGGCTTGGCCGATCGTCGCGAGAAGCGCGGATTTTGAGCCAAATTTATCGATCGATTGAGGCGAATAGCGTGCTATTTAACGAAATCGATCGAATAAAGTTGGCCAAAATACCGGGATTCGCAGTAGATCAGTGTTAAGTCAGACAGGCTCCTACAAAGGGATCGAAAGGATGCGCCAGCCGTTAAGTCGCGAACTGAGCAATTTATTAGAGCGTGGGCGAGATCGCCAGCTGCGCTTGGCGGTCACCGGCCTTTCCCAAGCGGGGAAAACCGCGTTTTTGACGTCGTTGGTCAATCAACTGCGTCATGCGGGCGTTGAGGCGCAGCTCGATTTGCTACCCGCTGCCCGGGAAGGCCGCTTGCTGGGTGCCCAGCGGCTTAACCAGCCCGACTTAGGCGTGCCACGGTTTCCCTACGACCCCGGCATGGCTGCACTACGCGATACGCCGCCGCGCTGGCCGGAGCCCACCCGCGGCATCAGCGAGTTACGCTTACAGCTGCGCTGCCGCCCTGCCCGCAGCGGCTGGCTAACCCCTGAAATCGCCCACCTTACCCTGGATCTATTCGACTACCCCGGCGAGTGGCTGCTCGATTTGCCGCTGCTGCAGCACGACTTTTATAGCTGGAGCCAGGCCCAGGCGTTACACGAGGGCGAACAGCGCCGCAGCCTGTTTAGCGAATGGCTTGCCGCAGTAGAACAGCTCGACCCCGCTGGCGAAGCGGATGAAGCCCAGCTTGCTGCTCTTGCCGAGGAGTACGCTCAAGGCCTTCGCCGCGCCAAAAAGGCCGGTTTTTCCGACCTGCAGCCAGGGCGTTTTTTACTGCCCGGCGAACTGGAAGGTGCGCCGGTGCTGCAGTTTTTTCCGCTACCGCAGCTCGACGACTCTCAACTCAACACCTCTAGAGAAACGCTGGAGGCACTGCCTGCCAATAGCCTTTACGCTACCCTGGCGGCGCGCTTTCGCTACTACCAGCAGCAAGTGGTCAAGCCCTTTTATCGCGATCACTTCCGCCGCTTTGACCGCCAGATTGTACTGGTGGACGTGCTTGGCGCGCTCAATGCCGGGCCAGAACGCTTTGAAGACCTTTCCAGCGCGCTATGCCAGTTAATGCACAGCTTCGATTATGGCCAACGCAGCCTACTTACGCGCCTGTTCGCACCTAAAATTGACCGCCTGGCGATTGCCGCCACCAAAGCCGATCACGTCACTCCCGATCAACACGGCCACTTGGTACAGCTGTTGGAGGCCCTGCTGGCAGAGCCTCTCAAAGACCTTCGCTTTGCCAACGTGCCGGTTAAAGCGCTCTCGCTGGCGGCCATTCGTGCCACTGAAGCCCGTGAGGTAACCCATGAGGGTAAGCGTTCACCTGCACTGCGAGGCACCACACTAGAGGGCGAAGAGGTGCTGGTTTACCCCGGCGATGTGCCCGCCCGGCTGCCCGCTGCCGATTTCTGGCAGCAGCAGGGCTTCGACTTCCCCGCCTTTCGCCCGATGCCAACCAGCTCAGAAGCGTTGGATCATATCCGCATGGACGCCGCCATCGACTGGCTGATTGGAGATAAACTGACATGACCACCCCACAGCCACGCCGCCACTTCACGCTGGATGACCAGCCTGAAAAGGCCGCTGATGCAGAGACAGTCCTACGTCAGCGCGAAGCCTTTGCTGGCGCCAGCGAGCATCATCCATTGGCGCCCTTGCCAGAAGATAAAGCGCTGCCTGCCGCCAGTTTAGGTGCGCCGCGTAAACGCCGCTGGGGGCTGCTATTTGCCCTGGTGGGTGGTGCCGGGCTAGGCACGGCAGAACTGGTCACCGGCATTCCTGATGCGATGGCTCAGTCGCAGTGGCTAGCCATGGCCTGGCAGCTGTTCGGGGTCAGCCTGATTGGCTTGGGCGGCCTCTCCCTGCTCAAAGAGGTGGGCCGTTTGCGCCGTCTCAAGCGCCACGACAAACTGCGCGGCGATCTGGCCGAGCTGCCGCTACGCTCGCCCAAGCAGGCCCGGGCGATGGCCGAGCAGCTAAGACGTCAGCTCAAACTCGCCGACGATGACCCGCACTGGCTAGCCTTTCAGCGCGCTTGCCAACCCCACCATAGTGGTGAGGAGATCCAGACGCTGTTGCGTTACCACCTGCTAGCGCCGCGTGATCGCGAGGCCCAGCGCCTGATTACGCGTATGTCCGGCGAAACCGCCATCATGGTCGCCATCAGCCCCCTAACGCTGGTGGATATGGCGCTGGTGGCTTGGCGCAGCCTGGCGATGGTGGATCGACTCTGCCGCCTTTATGGGCTTGAGCTGGGCTACGCCAGCCGCCTGCGGCTGTTTCGTAACGTGCTGCACAACATGGCTTTTGCCGGTGCCAGCGAACTGGCCACCGACGCCAGTATGGATATGCTCTCGCTGGATTTAGCCAGCCGCCTTTCCGCCCGTGCGGGTCAAGGCCTCGCCACCGGGCTGCTTAGCGCGCGCCTTGGGTTACGCGCCCAGCGGCTCTGTCGTCCGGTGCCCTTCACTGCCGATGAGCAGCCCAAAATCGCCGATCTACGCCAAGACCTGTGGCGGCAAATCAAACGGCTCGATAAAGAAAAGGTGCCGCAGAATCGCTAAAGGGTTAAACGGCGGCACCCCTCCTTTTCGGCCACAAAATGGGATTCAACGCTGTTTATCCTCATGATGGGGGTTTGACATGGCATCTTCCACTGAGGAGACGTAGTGTATGAACCATCCCAATGATCCTGAGTCGCCTTCGGTAACGAGCGACATGCAGACCGACTATGTCGTCGGCCAGGACAATATCAAGGGGCAGCTTGGCCCCATCGGTTTCGACATCCACAACCGCGTTTTTGTGGTATCCGCGCTTGCTTCCGCTATCTTCATCGTCCTCACCCTGCTGTTTCCAGAGCGAGCGGGGAGCACTTTTCAGTCCATTGTTGCCTTCTCGACGGGAACGTTGGACTGGTATTTCATGATTCTGGTCGACTTCTTTATTCTGTTCTGCTTAGCGCTGGTGGTTCTGCCTTATGGCTCAGTCAGGCTGGGCGGGGCCGATGCGCGACCGGATCACAGCTATCTCTCCTGGTTCGCCATGCTGTTCACCGCGGGAATCGGCATCGGCCTGCTGTTCTTCGGCGTACTAGAACCGGTTTATCACGCCAATGTCTCGCTGCCTCTGGGCATCGCATCCCCCTTCGGCGCCGATGGGGCGCTGAATCCAGCCGCTGTTGATAACGCCAGCGCCATGGGCCTGGCGGGTACCTATCTCCATTGGGGTATCCATGGCTGGGCGGTGTATATAGTCATGGCGCTGGCGCTGGGTCTGTTTACCTATAACAAAGGCTTGCCGTTCTCGATTCGCTCGGCGTTTTTTCCCATTCTCGGTGAGCGCGTCTGGGGCTGGTGGGGCCATGTGATCGATATCCTGGCGGTGTTTTCCACCCTCTTCGGGCTGGCAACGTCCCTTGGGCTTGGGGCACAGCAGGCTAATGCGGGGATGAACTTTGTCTTCGGCCTGGAAGTAAGCACCTTGACCCAGGTCATCGTCATCATTCTGGTGACGGCGGTGGCGCTGGTGTCGGTTTGGCGCGGTCTTGAGGGCGGCTTGAAGAAGCTCTCAGAGATCAACATGATCCTGGCCGTTCTGTTCTTCTTTTTTGTGCTTTTCGCTGGCCCTACTCTGCTGGCTATGACGGGTTTCTGGTCGGGGCTTACCACCTATGTCACTGAGTTTATTCCTCTGTCCGCGCCCTTTGGTCGTGAGGATGATGCCTACCGCCAGTCCTGGACGATTTTCTACTGGGCCTGGTGGATTAGCTGGGCACCTTTCGTGGGGATGTTTATCGCTCGCGTCTCCCGGGGCCGTACGGTGCGTGAGTTTATCCTCTGCGTTTTGCTGGTTCCCAGTCTGTTTATCTTTGTCTGGATGGGCGTCTTTGGCTCAACCGCCCTTGAACAGCTCTATGCTGACCCGGTGGGCAGCCTGGTTAAAGAGTATGTAATCGACAACTACAGACCCGAGCTTTCGCTGTTCGGCATGCTGAACGAACTACCCTTGACGGGCCTGATGTCGACCCTGGGTATCGTCCTGGCGCTGATCTTCTTTGTCACCTCCTCGGATTCCGGCTCCCTGGTCATCGATACCATCACCGCCGGTGGTAAAATCGATGCTCCGCGGCCACAGCGTATGTTCTGGGCAGTCGTCGAGGGCCTCATCGCGATTGTGCTGCTTATCGGTGGTGGTCTGACCGCCCTTCAGGCCGGTGTTACCGCCACCGCTATTCCGTTCTCGATTGTGATGCTGCTGATGTGCTACTCGATCATCAAGGCGCTCAATGGCGAGCTACGGCTTATTCGTAAGTAATACCTGCAGTTGAAACCTTTAGGTAACTACAAAAGAGGCCCCCTGCTGAAACCAGCAGGGGGCCTACTATTTCACAACAGGTTCAAGTCAAACCGCTTACGCAATACGCTGCTCGGTCTCGGCATCAAATAGAATCGCTCTGCCCATATCAACACGTAGCGATAAGCGCTCCCCTGCAACCACTGCGCATTTAGGCCCAACACGGGCGGTAACTTCCTGTTCGCCCAGGGGTAAACGCAGCAAGATATCCGCCCCGGTAGGTTCTACCACCGCCACACTGGCGCTCAGCAGCGTTCCTTCGGCTTGGGACGTTAACCGCTCATCCTCTTCGCTGAAGTGCTCCGGACGCAGGCCAAGAATCACCGGCTGATTCAACCGCTCGGCCATATCTGGTGCGATGCGCTCCTCCGGCCAGGGTAGCACCAGCTCATCCTCACCTGGCGTGGCAATCCTCAGTTGATACCCACCGTTATCGTCCTCCAGTGTGGCGCGAATGAAGTTCATCGACGGCGAGCCCATAAAGCCAGCCACAAACATATCCACCGGGTTGTTGTAGACCTCATCCGGCGAGCCGAGCTGCAGAATATGGCCGTCGCGCATCACCGCAATGCAGTCGGCCAGGGTCATGGCTTCGACCTGGTCGTGGGTGACGTAAACAATGGTGGTGCCCAGGCGCTGGTGGAGCTTTTTGATCTCGGTGCGCATATCCACGCGCAGTTTGGCATCCAGATTAGAGAGCGGTTCGTCAAACAGGTACACCTTTGGCTCCCGAGCCAACGCACGTCCCATGGCTACACGCTGACGCTGCCCGCCGGAGAGCTGTGCAGGCTTGCGTTCCAGCAGGTGGGTAATTTGCAGTAGATCGGCTACCCGCTCCACCGCGGCTTCCCGCTCGGCTTTGGGCACCTTGCGCATCTCAAGCCCGAAGCTGATGTTCTGGCGTACGGTCATGCTGGGGTAAAGCGCGTAGGACTGAAACACCATGGCGATATCCCGATCCGCGGGGGTTCGCCAGGTTACGTCTTCACCATCGATATAAATATTGCCGGACGTCACTGGCTCAAGCCCGGCAATGGCATTCATCAGCGTGGACTTACCGCAGCCCGAGGGGCCAACCAGAATCAGGAACTCGCCGGAATCGATCGAGATGCTGACGTCTTTGAGCACCCGCTCGCTGCCAAACTCTTTACGCACGTTGTGGATTTCTAAAGCTGCCATAATGAAAATCCTATTCTAAAGCGACTGACAAACTCCATTCATCTGGGTTGGCCAGAAGCAGCCCTCCGCGGGGGCGCTGTGAACCCATCCCTGGGCGCTACTTTCGCCATCCCTGGCGAAAGACCCCCGCTACGGGCTGCTTCTGACCTTCTAGAAATGGTTGCCACTCACCTAGTTGTTATTAGCCTTTAACGGAACCGGCTGTCAGCCCGCGTACGAAGTATTTTCCCGCCAGCACGTACACCACCAGAGTGGGCAGCGCGGCAATCATCGCCGCCGCCATATCCACGTTGTACTCGCGAACGCCGGTGGAGGTATTCACTAGGTTGTTTAGCGCCACGGTAACGGGCTGGGTGTTGTGGGCTGAAAACGCCACGCCAAACAGGAAGTCGTTCCAGATTTGGGTGAACTGCCAAATCACTGAGACGACAATAATCGGAGCCGAAACCGGCAGTAGAATGCGCCAGAAGATGCGGAAAAAGCCCGCGCCATCCAACTTCGCCGCCGATACCAGCTCGTTGGGGATACCCACGTAGAAGTTGCGGAAAAACAGCGTGGTGAAAGCGATGCCAAATACCACGTGAACCAGGATCAACCCGGCGCGGGAGCTGGAGATCCCCAGCCAGCCGAGGGTTTGCGCCATGGGCAACAGCACCACCTGGAAAGGAATAAAACAGCCAAACAGCATTAATGCGAAGACTAATTCAGAACCTTTGAAGCGCCATTTGGTTAGCGCATAGCCGTTAAGGGCACCGATAGTGGTTGAGATCAGCACCGCTGGAATCACAATCGCAAAGGAGTTCCAGAAGTAGCCGCCAACGCCATCGCAGCGCATGCCGGTACAGGCTTCACCCCAGGCTTTTGTCCACGGCGCGAAAGTAGGATTTTGCGGAAACGAGAGCAGCGACCCGGCGCTGATTTCGCTCAGCGGCTTCACCGAGGTCATCAGCATGACCACCAGCGGTAGAATATAGAACAGCGCGGCGAGTATCAGCACACCATAGAGCAGACCACGGCCCAGCCGCGCAGCGGGCGTCTGACGACGAATCACATTAGCCATGCTTGCGGCTCCTTAATTCGGAGTAGAGATAAGGAATCAAAATCGCCAACACGCCGCCCAACATCAGCATGGCGCTGGCAGAGCCCAAACCTATCTGCGCCCGGGTAAAGGCGTGGGCGTACATAAAGGTGGCGGGTAAATCGGTGGCATAGCCAGGCCCGCCGCCGGTGAGCGCGACGACCAGATCAAAGCTCTTGATCGCAATATGGGCCAAAATCATCACCGCGCTAAACACGACTGGGCGTAGGCAGGGCATCACCACGCGCAGATAAATCCGCGGCAGACTAGCGCCATCTAGTTGCGCTGCTTTGATAATGCTGTCGTCGATACCCCGCAGCCCGGCTAAAAACAGCGCCATCACAAAGCCTGACGCTTGCCACACGGCGGCAATCACCAGGGTATAAATCGCCATATCCGGATCGACAATCCAGTCAAAGCGAAACGACTCAAAGCCCCAGCCTTGCACCATCGCCTGAATGCCCAGCTGCGGGTTAAGTAGCCACTTCCACACCACCCCGGTAACGATAAACGACAGCGCCATGGGGTAGAGGTAGATGGTGCGCAGTGCGCCTTCCTGGCGAATTTTCTGATCGAGCAGAATTGCCAGCAGCGAGCCAATCACCAGGCAAACCACCACGAACAACACGCCAAAAATCATCAGGTTGGTTGAGGCGACCCACCAGCGCTCATTGGCCATTAAGCGTGCATACTGGCCAAAGCCAACAAAGTCATAGCTGGGCAGCATGCGCGAGCTGGTTAGCGAGAGTACGAACGTCCACAGCATGAAGCCGTAAACAAAGAACAGCGAAATGGCCACCGACGGTGCCAGTACCAAGCGAGGCAGCCACGCCTGCAAACCACCGGATGGCGTCGACCGCTTAGCGCCAGCCCCTAAAGGCGTCGCAGAGGTATTTTTCATGGGGAGGGAATCTCTCATGGAGAAGTATCCTTGCCAAGCAACGAAGGCGCCGCCGTTGCGGCGGCGCCTGAAGAACGCAAGCTCTAGGAAAACCTAGAAAGAGGCCGCTTCGGCAGCGCTCACCATACGTTCTGCCGCTTCTTCAGCAGGCATATCGGCGTCGTTGAAGTAGTTGGTGACCACATCAAAAATGGCACCCTGTACATCCGCACGTACGGCCATACCGTGAGCCATACTGGGCACTAGACCACCCTCTTCGGCGGTGCGCTGAAAATCAGCCAACGACTGCTGGGCACAGCTATCGAATTCGCTCATGTCCAGATCTGGCCGCGCAGGAATCGAGCCTTTGGCAAGGTTAAACGCTTCCTGGAAAGTAGGCTCAAGCACTAGGCGGGCTAACGCTTGCTGCGCTTCGCGCTCATCGTCGTCAGTGACCCGGAACATGGCCAGACTATCGATATTGAAGGTGAACGCATCTTCGGTGCCCGGCGCTGCGGCACAGAGGTAATCTTCCCCGGCGGTCAGTCCAGCCGCAGTGAACTCCCCTTTGGCCCAATCGCCCATCAGCTGAAACCCTGCCACTCCTTCAATCACCATTGCCGTGGCAACATTCCAGTCACGCCCGGGCATGCCTTCATCCATCAGCTCGCGGGTACGCTTGAAGTCCTCAAGGGCATCGATCATTTGTTCGCCGCCCAGGGCTTCAGGGTCTAGTTCTACCAATGCCTGCTGATAAAACTCGCTACCCTGACCACCTAACAGTACGCTTTCGAAGACCGTAGCGTCCTGCCAGGATTGGCCGCCATGAGCCAGCGGTACGAAGCCCGCTTCTCGGATAGCCTCACCTGCCTCGAATAGTTCATCCAGCGTGGTGGGCATCTCTACCCCTGCCGCTTCGAGCACTTCGGGGTTGGCCCACAACCAGTTTACCCGGTGTACGTTGACGGGTACCGCCACGTATTGGCCGTCGTGACGCATGATATCGGCCACGACTTCCGGCAGCAGCTCATCCCAGCCTTCCGCATCGGCAACGCCGTTCAGGTCACCGAGCAAGCCAAGCTCACCCCACTCCTGAATTTCGGGGCCTTTGATTTGGGCTGCAGAGGGTGGGTTGCCCGACATGGCACGAGATTTAAGCACCGTCATGGCGGTTTCACCGCCGCCGCCTGCCACTGCAAAGTCCTGCCAACCGTAGCCTTCAGCTTCCATTAACTCTTTAAGCACGTTGGCAGCGCGAGCTTCACCACCGGAAGTCCACCAGTGCAGCACTTCAACTTCATTCGCTTGAGCGGTGGTGGCTAGCGTGGCACCTGCCAGAGCAAGCGCGAGGGTCGTCTTCTTAAGCGTCGACATGGAGTAACTCCTTATATTGTTATTGTCCTCTCGGACGTTCGACATCCAAGAGGTTACGCCAAGGGGAGCGTCAACGGGAGTTACCGAGTACTGCATAGTGTTGGGGTTTTATTACAAACCTGTAATAGTTTCCTGGCGGGGTAGCGAGAGAGTCACCACCAGCCCACCATCAGCATGGTTGGCGAGCGTGATATCGCCGCCATGGGCACGGGCAATATGCCGGGCAATGCCCAGCCCGAGGCCGCTACCACCCGTGTGTCGACTGCGTGAGGGCTCCAGGCGCACAAAGGGCGAAAACACCCGCCCCAATTGCTCTTCGGGTATACCTGGGCCGTGGTCACGAATACGCATGGTGACCGCGTTACCGTGATCTATTAGCTGCACATCGGCCTGCTTGCCATAGAACACCGCGTTCTCAAGCAGGTTTGCCAGGCAGCGTTTAAGCGCTACCGGTTTGACAATCAGCGGCGCGATAAGAGAACCACTTTTAATCTCGATAGTGACCTTACCACCCTGAAGGCTAAGCTCTTCGGCCAGCTCTTCGAGCAGGTGCGTTAGATCAACGGGCGCGGGTTCCTCATGCAGGTCTAAGCCTTTTACCGAGGCCAAGGCACCTTTAACCAAGCTA
This sequence comes from Vreelandella titanicae, assembly GCF_014697095.1. Taxonomy (NCBI): domain Bacteria; kingdom Pseudomonadati; phylum Pseudomonadota; class Gammaproteobacteria; order Oceanospirillales; family Halomonadaceae; genus Vreelandella; species Vreelandella titanicae. Next base: position 4,740,974 of record NZ_CP059082.1, read on the forward strand.
TCCAGCTCATCCAATGAGGCGCAAAAACGCTCGCGCTGATAGTCGTCATCGAGCATCTCAGCGCGCAGGCGCATGCGGGTTAAGGGGGTCTTTAAATCATGGGAAATCGCTGAAAACAGCCGTTCGCGCTCCTCAATCTGCTCACGAATACGCCGCTGCATACGATTGAACGCCGCGGCGGTGGCGGCCACTTCTTTGGGGCCACTCTCCCGTAGTGGCGGCATATCCAAATCATCGCCCAACTGATTCGCTGCCCGTGAAAGCCGCGCCAGTGGCCGGGTCACGCTGGTAATACCCAATAGAGAAAGCGCCAGCACACTCAGCAGCACCAGTAACCCGACCAGCAAACGCTCTTCAGAAAGCCAGCGATAACCGCTGAAAATATCGGGTACGCCCAGCAGCGTGGCAACATAGAGCCAGGTGCCTGGGGCAAGCTCCAGTTGAACCACTAAAATCGGCGGCGAGAGTGGCTCCATCAGCAGGCTGTGCTGCCCCCAGCGGGGCGGCAGGTCGTAAAGCAGTACCTCGTTATTGAGCACTCGCAGGTTTTCCGGACGGGAGAACTCGACAATCACGTCATCAATATTAAGCTGCTGGGTAAGCACCGAGCGCACATTATTCACCACCACCTGTTTTTCCGGCCCCGAGCCGATATCGTCGATGGCCAGCCTGCGTTCGTTGACGCTAACAAAAAAGCGCGTGCCCCCCATATTACGCAGCTGATCGAGCACAATATGGCGGTAGTCAACGGGCAGTGAGCGGAAAAACTTCATGGTGGAGGCGATGCTAAACGCCATATTAGTGGACAGCTCATCAAGCTGTGCCAAGTGGCTGGAGCGCACCTGGGAAGTCCAGATGGCGTAGCTGGCCCCTTGGGCGACAAGCACTCCGGCGATCATGATGATCACGAAGCGCCCGCGCAGCGACGCCGGCAGCCAGCGGGCAGCTCGTCGGGATAAGCGTCGACGAATGGTTGCCCACTCCACGCGTCTCACGTTAATGCATCTACTTGGGCGGTTAACACATAGCCTGCCCCGCGCACCGTTCGAATCAACTGCGAGTGCTGGGCATCTTCACCCAGCCGTTGGCGCAGGCGGCAAACGTGGACATCAATGGAGCGATCAAGCGGCGGCGCGTCCCGCCCACGGGTAAGCGCGTATAGATCATCCCGAGTGAGCACCTTCGCCGGATGCTCTAAAAACACCTGCAATAGCTGAAAATCAGCCCCTGAAAGCGCGGCGCGCTCGCCCTGCAGGTCAATCAACTCGCGGGTCATGCGGTCGAGTTGCCAATTACCAAAACTGACCCAGCGCGCCTGCCCCGCAGGCAACTCTGGTGGAGCACTGCGGGTGCGTCGCAGTACCGCTTTGACGCGCGCCAGCAATTCGCGGGGATTAAACGGCTTGCCCAAGTAGTCATCAGCACCCAGCTCCAGACCCAGAATGCGATCGGTCTCATCGGCGCTGGCGGTAAGCATTATGATCGGCACATCGCTGTGCTTTCGGACGTCACGGCAGATGGTAAAGCCATCGTCACCGGGGAGCATTAAATCGACAATAAGCAAGTCGGGGGCGTGTTCTGCACGCAGAGAATGCAACGCCTGCGCACCGTCCGCTGTGAATACCCGATAGCCATGGCGCCCCAGGTAGTCAGCGAGCAGTTCACAAATCTCTGGGTCATCGTCGACCACAATCAAAGTAGCAGGGGTTGTCGTCATCTCAGCGGGTTCAGCCCTACGCTATTGTCGTTATTGGGCCTTGATGATGGTCGAGGAAACTGTGCATCTCAAGCCCCCTTCGACTAATGATGAAATCACCTGTGGCTACGCTATTTCTGTGTATTAATAAGAATGCTAACAAAAAAATACAATATTTACTTAATGCTTTTGTTTGCTTAGCCGATTAATAATGTAGATATAGAGCAATAACCAGCGCTTTCGCCACTATCATCGGCCACATATTGATGACGGTTAAGCAAAGCCACAAGGAGGTATTGCAATGACAATCGGTATCGGGCCATCTACTCCGGTGACCTCTCAATCTACATCGGGTAGCCGCACTCAGGGTGTATCAACCAAGGGAACTGAACAAGGCGAAAACGCAACGCCTACTTCTGGTTCATCGAAGCCAACAAGCCAACTTTCCACGTTGGCTCAGCAGTTAAGTGACAGCGCCCTACGTGCCGAAGAGCGTGATGCTAGCCTGGATCGTAAAGCGTTAGGCCAAAAAGCCGATGCACTGCTCAGCCAGATTACCGGCCAAGGCTACCATAATAACCGAGCACGATACGACGCCGAAGTGCCCAACACCGATGACCCAGAGCTCTTGGAGCGAGCAAAGCAGGCCACCTCCTTTGTTAATGGCAGAGGTAGCAATCCTTTTAGCGGCTTGTCTCAAGATCAATTAGTACTGATTATTTATGACGATAGTGGCACGTTTACGGCCAATGAACAGCGCGCAGCCTGGCAAGAAGATTATGATCAGCGACAGGAATGGAAACAGGCAGTTATAGCTCGCGGAAAATTGGAGTACAGCCAAACCGGCAAGATGACCGACTTCTTCAAAGAAGTGCTGGGGAATTACAACGACCTGCCTCCCATCATGCAGGCACAATATCCCGACTTCTATGCCCCACGCCTTGAGCACCTGATCGAGATGGACTTCAACTTTATAACCCACCGCGCCGAAGGCAAAGGGGCACCTGAAGATATTTTTGACATACTAATGTCAAGTGAAGACTTCGCTAACCTTGGTAAACGCTTTGCTAACTCAACGATTAGTTGAAAAGAGATAATAGTAAATGCGAAGCAATTCTAGCGCTGAGGAAGATATTTCACGCGAAGCGCTCATGGCCGATGCCAACGCTCTTCCTCAACAGCTTAATCAAAGTCTGCTTGAGGCTTTTATTGGCAAAAACGATGAAAAACCCACTGAACGTAGCTTTATAATGAAAATGTTTGATTGGCTGAAACCACCAGCGAATAAATAAAGCGTAACGTCAGTCTTTGAACAGCTCATCAAGGGAGTTGGCGGTCAAGATCGCTCCAGACCACTCATCCAACTGCGCAGGCGTTGCTTGCTCCAGCCGCTGTTCTGCCCAAACAGGCAGCTCGCCAAATTTTAGGCCAAGCTGTTGAGCTGCTTCAGATTGACCTCAGCCCCAAGTCGCTGCAAGTGACGAAATTAAGAGCCACTAATTAATACGTAACCCTACAGCCCAAAGCGCTTTTTCAGCCACTCGGCAACGGCAGCTTCGCCATGGTGACCGATACGCTCAGCGCCGGTGACACGATCAAATAGCGCCGGGTGGGCATTGGCCATTACCTGGGCCTCCCCGGCTAAATCGAGCATTTCGGTATCGTTAAGATTATCGCCAAACGCTAGGCAATCGACGGGCGCTAAACCCAAGCGTTCCAGCAGTGATGAAAGCGCCACACCTTTGTTGACCCCACCGGCCATGATTTCCAGAGAATCAATGGTGGAATAGGTAATATGCAGCCCGTCGCCGTGGGCCTCTTGCGCCTGTGCTTCCAGCTGTTTTAGCGCCTTCGGATCGCCTAGATAGAGCACTTTGCCTACACCGTTAGTGTCCATTTGCGCGGGCGGCACGACTTCATAGCCAAAACCGGTAGAAGCATGAAGTGATAATAAATGTGGAGCCTCTGAATCAATATGCCAGCCGCTTTCGCGATAAAGGTTAAGCCGTACTTGAGGCGGACGCGGAAGACCGATTAGCGTCTTTGCATGTTCAGGCTCCAGGTGATTAGCCGCCAACAAGGCATCGTCGGGATTATGTACATAAGCACCATTGGTGCTAATCAAGTGTGCGGGAATATCCAACTGATCACGAAACACCTTCATATCGTGATAATGCCGTCCGGATGCGAGCGCGACATGATGCCCCTGCTCTACTAATGCCCTTAGCACCTCTACAGTGCTGTCGTGCAGGGTGTGGTCGCTTCCTAATAGGGTTCCATCCAGGTCAGAAACAATCAGGCGAGGTGTCATAGCGCGCTCCGTGAGTATGAATATTCAGCTTAACCGATTCCCTTGAGCGCATGTAAGCCTTTGACTCGCCGTTACCAAAGCCAACATCAGGGCCAACATCGCATAGCGACAATTGGCGCAGCCTGCGGGAATCCGTATAGTGGCAGCCTAACTCTCGCCAACTGATTGAGCTCATGCTTCAGAACAACGCCATGCTTGCCCAGCTCAAGCAACAGATTCGTCAAACCACCCCCCGTGCTGAAGGGGTGATCAAAGCCACCGACAAAGGTTTCGGGTTTCTCGAAACCGACGACGGTGAATCCTATTTCGTGCCGCCGCCCGCCATGAAGCAGGTGATTCATGGTGATCGCGTGGAAGGCGTGATTCACGAGAACGGTGACAAAAAGTCCATTGAGCCGGAAAAGCTGATTGAAGCGGGTCTTGATCGGTTTGTCGCCCGGGTGCAGAAGCGCGAAGGTCGCCTGTCCGTCGTACCCGACCACCCGTCGATTAAAAATGTGATCAAGGCACGGATTAAGAACAGCCTTGATGAGGACACCATTGCTGACGGCGACTGGGTCGTTGCCCGCTTGGTACGCCATCCGCTAAAAGCCGACGACCGCGCTTTCTTTGCCCAGATTGATGAGCTGGTCGCCAAAAGCGATGATCCGGCAGTGCCATGGCGCGTCACACTTGCACGCCATGCGCTGGAGCAAGAGTGCCCCGATGCGGGCACCGACTGGCCGCTGATCGATGAAGGCCTGACTCGCGAAGATTTAACGTCTACGCCCTTCTTCACCATTGATGGTGAGAAGACCCGCGATATGGATGATGCGCTGCACGTGGCTACCCGTGCGGAAGGCGGCTGGCGGTTGAGCGTAGCGATTGCCGACCCCACCGCTTATGTGGAAGAGGGCCATGCGGCTGATTTAGAAGCCCGCACTCGCGCCTTTACCGTTTACCTGCCTGGCCAGAACGTCACTATGTTGCCAGAGCAGCTAGCGGATGATCTCTGCTCGTTGTGGGAAGACAAGGAACGCCCTGCGCTGGCCTGTACGCTGGATATTAATGCCGACGGCAGCATGGGCGATTACCGCTTTTTTGCGGCGAACGTTAAATCTCACGCCAAGCTCGTTTACGACAACGTCTCCGACTGGATCGAAGGTCAAGGCGACTGGGCACCCGCGGATGAGATCGCCGAGCAGCTTACTGCGCTGCGTGATTTGACCGAAGCGCGTACCGCTTGGCGCAATGAACACGCGCTGGTGTTTAAAGACCGACCCGACTACGTGTTTGATCTCGATCCCGCCGGTAACGTATTGGCGGTGCGCACCGAAGAGCGCCGCATTGCCAACCGTATGATCGAAGAGTCGATGATTGTGGCCAACGCCTGCTGCGCGGACTTCCTGGCCCAGCATATCGGCCACGGTATCTTTAACGTGCACCGTGCGTTCGAGCCCGAAAAAGCCGAAGCCGCCCAGGAGTTCCTGGCAGGTCAGGAGATCGTGGTTGAGCGCGAAGCGCTCACCGAGCTTGCCCGCTACACTGAGCTTAAGCGTGCGCTGGAAAGCCGCGATGATGCCTGGCTGGATGCGCGCCTGCGGCGCTTCCAGGGTTTTACCAGCATGTCGGCCCAGCCCGGCCCACACTTTGGCCTGGGCCTAGCCGCCTACGCTACCTGGACGTCGCCAATTCGTAAGTATGGCGATATGGTCAACCACCGCCTGATCAAACGCGTGTTGAAAGGCGAACAGGCCCCCGCCGAAGCGACCCAGCAGCTCACCGAGCAACTGACGGAACGCCGCCGCCTGAACCGTATGGCCGAGCGCGACGTGAAAGACTGGCTCTACGTGCGTTACCTAACGCCCGCTGCACAGAACCAGGATACGTTTGAGGCCGAAATCATGGCCATCAACCGTGGCGGCATGCGCGTTCGTCTGGTGGAAAATGGCGCAACGGCGTTTGTGCCCGCGCCCTTGATGCACAGTGACCGCAGCAAAGTGGTCATTGACGATAAAGAGGGCCGTATCCAGATCGAGGGCAAAGAGCGTTACAAGCTTGGTGATCCGTTACGCGTAGTGCTCACCGAAGCACGTGAAGAGACCCGCTCGCTGGTGGCAAAGCCCACTGATTGATGGGTCATCACTAGCTAGATATTACCTAAAGGGGCAGCAATCACGCTGCCCCTTTTTTAGTGTGTTTGGTTGATACCTGGATTCGCTACTAGTTATTCGCTAATAACTAAAAAAGCGCTTCGTTTCGCTCACTGATTAAGGGCCAGCTAGCGTCTTTTTCAGACACCACTGTGGGTGGAATCGGCCACTCAATCGCGAGACGTTCATCGTTATAGCGCAAACCACTTTCAGCCTCGGGATGATAGGCCGCCGAGACCAGATAGCTGACTTCAACATCGTCGGTCAGCGTCTGAAAGGAGTGCGCAAAGCCTGGCGGTACATACAGCTGGTGCCGGTTTGCGTCGGTTAATTCAAATAACTGATGGTGCAAGTAGGTTTCCGAGTCTTTACGGATATCCACGATGACATCGACAATCGCGCCTCGAATGCAGCGCACCAGTTTGGCTTCGGCATGGGGCTGGCGCTGATAATGCAATCCCCTTAAGGTGCCTCGATGAGCAGAAAAGGAGGTATTCTGCTGCACAAAATCACTCAGCAGGCCATGGCGCTCAAACTCCGCACGGCACATGGTGCGGGCAAAAAAACCGCGTTCATCACCATGTGGTTCAAGTTCTATCAGGCGGGCATCCTTGAGGTTCGTTTGATGAAAATGCATGTCTTACTCCGTGAAAGTAGCAGCGACACCAGACGTCAATTCCAGGGCAAACATGGCTTCCTGTTCGGCATAAAGACGGTCGATCAGCCGCCCTGGCGGTATACGCACATCATCAAAGGTCAGCGCCGCATCCTTTTCCACATGGCCCACCACCTGACAGCCCAGCGCTAGCCCGATAGGCAACAGCCGTTCCCTGCGTATTACCTCAATGTTTTCCGCCACACCATAGACTTCAAAACCGCCGAGTTCTTCTATTGTTTCCCCCTCTCGCAACGCTTTTTTGGCTATGGCGATAACGCCCACCCTCGGGCCCTCTAAGGGGGATAACACTGGATCACGGAAAAGCACGGCACGGGCAACGGACGTGGGCACTTCGAAATGGCAAAGATGGTAGGGCGTTGTGAAGCAGTAATATGGCCCCTCGCCCAACTTGTAGAGTTCGAGGTAGTGGCGCTGGCGAGGGCTATCAATCGTCCCGAGCACAAATACGCCCGGCCCTGGCTGCGCTCCAACAACATAATCAACAAACCCCGGCCCCTCTGGGTTCAAGTAGGGTTCAAATGCCGACACCGCCTGTTCGATGGGCAGTAAAGGGCCACCGGCTACGCCACCGGAGAAATCAGGGCCCAACATACCGCGTTGCGCCACTTGCATACCGGTTCCATTGGCGACGATCGCCTGTTCGAACGATATCTTGGTGCCATCAGCAAAAGAGGCCACCATTGCCGGCTTTTGCCCCCAGCGTTTAGCAAAGCTCTCCTGGGTAGCCGGATTGCGATATGGGTCATGTAAGCCTTTAATGTTGCCACACAGTACCGGCTTAATGCCTAGCCCGGCGACGAACCGATAGAGATTCATCTGTACACCAGGCTGGTCGCCATCGGCAAAGCTGTAGACAACCCCTGCCACATCGGCTTTCACTTTCAAGATGGGGCCGATCGTGCCGTCGAGTTCCGCGTTCATTTGAATGACGTCTTTACCACTTTCCAGCGCCGCCAGGACGGCATGCGCCGCGAACTCCAACGAGCCAGTGACTTCAATAATTGCATCCAATCCCTCTGCGCGTGCCAGTGCCACGGCATCCTCGGTGACTGCCGGTCGCCCAGCCGCAATCGCCGCTTCAAGTTCCTGCTGAGTCTCGCAGGCGACTGGCTCAATCCCGGTTTGCTGGAAGACTTTGATCGCTGTATCCAAATGACGATTGGCAATCGCACAAAGGCGCATCCCGGGCGTAGCGGTCATAATCTGCAGACCGATACCGCCCGCTTGGAACCCCGCCCCGACCATCCCCACTCGAATGGGATTACCCTGCGCCTCTCGTTGGGCAAGCGCCGTATCAACAATAATCATTGATGGTTCATTCCTTCCAGAGCTTCCAGGGGGCGCCTTCTACCCAGGCGGTCTCGAGTACCATTCTGTCTCTCAGCGTATCCATGCTTTGCCAGTACCCGTTATGATGGAAGTAGCCCAATTTCCCCAGCTCGATCATCCGGTTCATGGGCTCGTTTTCCCATACGGTCTGGCTATCGTCGATCATCTCGAACACTTCCGGATTACAGACGAAGAAGCCGCCATTGATCAGCCCTCCATCTATTTCGCCCTTCTCACGAAAGCCCTCTACCTGGCTGTTGCCCTCTTTCAAACGCAGGGCACCGTAGCGGCCCGGCTGCGTTACTGCCGTCAGGGTGCACCAATTTTTCGAGGCCAGATGTGAGTCGATCAAGGCATTGATATTCAGATCACTCAACCCATCGCCATAGGTCAAACAGAAAGGCTCATCTGCCAGGAGAGACATTGCCTTCTTGAGACGCCCTCCGGTCATGGCATCGGCGCCTGTATCCAGCACGGTGATTTTCCAATCATCATTCACACTCTGAAGCCAATCGACGTTACCTGTCTTCAGATCGATGGTGTAATCGGTTCGATTGCCGCGATAATTGAGGAAATAGTCACGGATGTACTCCACCTTATAGCCACCCAGGACGATAAACTCCTTTAAGCCATGATGGGCGTACATCTTCATGATATGCCAAAGGATCGGCCGACCACCCACTTCCACCATGGGCTTGGGGCGAATGGCTGTTTCTTCACTTAAGCGCGTTCCGAACCCTCCCGCGAAAATTGCGACTTTCATAGTCTAGCCTCCGTTTCAGGCCTCAAGGTTAATGTGGGTAGCAGCAGACAAAGCACTCGGGGTGACTGCATCACACATTTGCCAGCGCAGGTTTTCAGATAGACGGCGCGCAGTGATATGTGCCTGCAGCGCATGCAGACGCATATAGCGCGAGGCTCGGAACTGGGTATCGGAAAACTCCATGCTTTTGAGCCCATTGATCAATCCCATGATCGAATCTATTAGCGTCATTTGTGGTTGGTGCTCAGGTGCCAACTTGGCAAACAGGCTGAAATCCACTTGGTAGGAGCGACTGTCCGCCGGGGCTTGGGTATTGATACTCAGCGTGGTGCCGGGAACGGCTTTGGCCACTGCAGTGGCTAAGTCTCGCACTTGATGATTGCGTTCGTTCGATCCGGTATTGATATTGAGTATGCGCCCGCCGTTTTCAGGCTTGCGCTGTACTGCCCAATCGACAGCTCTGGCCATATCGGAGACGTCGATCAAGGGCCGCCAGGGAGACCCATCGCTAAGCACGGTAATATGCTGCTGACTTAGGGCACAGGCAACGAAATCATTGAGCACCAGATCCAGCCGTAAACGCTCTGACATTCCGCAAGCAGTCGCAAAGCGTAAACTGGTAATCACCATGTCGCCCCCAATGCCGGCTAACGCTTCTTCAGCTGCTATTTTCGAGCAGGCATAGGCGGTAACGGGAGCCACGGGATCCAACTCACTGCGCGGAGCCCCTAAAGCGATGCCATAAATGCTGCAACTTGAGGCAAAAACGAAGTTTTCTACCCCCGCCTGAGCCGCTGCCTTGGCAATCTCAACCGTCGCCTGCTGATTGACCTCAGCTGTCACTGCGGCGAAACGGTCTCCCATGGGGTCATTGGAAATCGCCGCCAGTTGAACTACAGCCGTATAACCTTCAAAAAAATCAGCCGGAATATCTCGCACATCCCCCATAAACTGCTGGTCGAGATAGCGCTCAGGAAGAAGTTCGGCATTCGTCAAACAGTGTGCGAAGTAGGCAGTGTCATACCCATGAAGAGTGGCGGATGGGTGACGTAAGGCTAGCTCCCGCACCACAACGGAGCCAACATAGCCCATGTTCCCTATGACCAAGATTTTCAAAATACCACCTCGCCATTATCGTCAATTAAACGAGTTTCCCTACGCTCTTATTTTCAAGCTTATTTAATTCCGATGTTTTTATTCATGCCTACTTGTTGCATTGCATATTTCTGGACTAAAAAGTGTATAGCAGGTAACACAAGGATACTTTAAAGCAATAAAAAAATTGCCACTTCCCAATCAGAAACACTTAAGCCGGACAATGTGACTACTGCTTATATAAGTAAAAATCACATGTAAACTAACAACACTACACTCCAGCACTAGATTTTTAATGTATTAAAAAATCAATGTATTATGATCTTTATAATTAAATTTCTTCCGGTAGCCCTCATGAAAAGCCACACATCCACACATATTACAATAAGAAACATAAAAATTACCAAAGATTACATTTTAAAGATAAGTGACACCGCTTTTACTGTCAAGAATAGAGGCGGGTTAAAAATCTAGTCTGCAGTACTATTTTTTTCATGTAATAAAGCAAAAAAAAGAGTGCTTTTTTCAAACATTGCTTTTTATTTCTCTATATACTTTTTATAAAATCTGCCATCAATCAGTCTTACTAGCAGCTCACCCAGCCTATGATAAAGCCTCGGCGTTGATGCCAGTGGTGTTTGTTCCCATTGACTACGGCAGAGGAGTGATTGATGACAAAAAAGAGCGTACCCAGACCGAAGAATTAGAGTGTTATACGCTTGTCAGTTCGCTGCGCGAAGAGGACCACTTCCTGATGGCACAACCTAGTGAAAAACTTTATTAGCCCATTAAAAAGCAGCAGCGCCTTTGAGGCGCCACTGTTGTTATCAGATTATTAGAACTCTGCTTGTCTTGCAGCCGAGGATAAGGCCATTGCAGGCTTGTACTCTGTTGCTTTTTTCACAACAGCTTCATCTATTTGAAAGGCAGCTACCAGCTCGCGAAGTCGCCCAGCCTGATCTTCCAGGGAAAATGCTGCATTAGTCGACTGCTGAACCAAGGTGCTGTTTTGCTGAGTGGTAGAATCCATTTCAGTAATAGCAGTATTGATCTGCTCAATACCACTGCTTTGCTCCCGAGTGGCAGAGGAGACCTCGACCATCAGCATAGCGAGGCGCTGGATCACCGCTTCCGTCTCACCTATGGTCGCAGCGCCTCGCTCCGCTTGGTCAGAACATAGCTTTATTTTGCTACGCGTATCGTCGAGCATACTACGAATCTCACCTGCTGAAGCGGCACTGCGGCTTGCTAGCGCACGAACTTCTGTAGCGACCACTGCAAATCCACGGCCTTTATCACCAGCACGCGCCGCTTCAACGGAGGCGTTTAAAGCCAGGATATTGGTTTGAAATGCAATCGTATCGATGGCCTCAACGATCTTATCCATGCTTAGCGATGCGGCTGTCACTTCGCGCATTAATTCCACACTTCGGGAAACTTCTTCACCACTGCTTTGCATCTGTTGCGAAGCATTATGGGCCAGCGTATCAGCCTCTTTGGTTGAATCACTATTCTGGCGAACCGTTGCCGTCATCTCCTCCATACTTGAAGCCGTCTCCTGCAAGGCAGCTGCTTGCTGCTCAGTACGAGCGGCGAGCTCCTGCCCACCTTGGGCAATTTCATTGGCTCCGTTCAAGACATTCTCGCTAGAGTCACGTAGTGATGCGACCAAGGTAGTGAGCTCTTTACTCATTTCGGCCATGGAGGTTAATAACTGAGCCGTTTCATCACGTCCTGTGGTTACGATATCGTGTCGCAAATCTCCTTCCGCAACGCGCCTAGCAACCTCAACCGCTCTCCGCAAAGGCAATACAATGCTACGCGTAATAGCAATTGCCAGCGCCAGCGCCATCAACAACGCCACCCCCGCGAAAATACAAAGCTGCCAAATAGCCAAACGATACTCGGCATTTATCGCCTCGTTAGCCGTCTTGACCCCTTCAGCAGCCACTAGGCTAATTTCATCAGCCAACTCCTCAAGCTGGTAGATACTCTCTTTATGCTCACCGAAAGCCAGATTGGCTTGAGAGGTTTCGGTAATACTGCCTAGTTCAATTTGGCGATAGACTGACAAAAAACCCTCTTCATACCCCTGGAGGGCTCTTCCTGCCTGTTGGTACAAAGCATCGAGGCTATCCTTATCGGCAATTTGGCTACCCGCCTGGAAGGCGGCCTGTATTGCTTCGATGGTCGCCGTCCAACTTTGCTGGTAAGCCGCTACCCGATCACTACTGTCGATATTGATGAAGATATCTTTTTCAAAACGCCGCGCTTGCAATGCCAGCCGCTGAATTTCTGCGGCATTGCTTGCGAGTGCTACGTCCGTGTCCAAGGTTTTTTGGGCAGTATCCTTGGTGAAGGTGATGCCCATAATTCCCGCTATTAAAGTGCCCAAAAGCAATAGCGAGACCAAGCCAAAAGCCAGTGCGAGCCGTGTACCGATCTTGAACCGTGAAAGCATTGCCAAATCCTAACAAGTGAAAGAGCTAGGATTTTAGGCAACAAGAATGAAAACTGTAACTCAACCTTTGCAAACTATTGTCAACTTTTATACATAATCAAAGAGTATCTACTATACCAGCGCGTCTCACCTGCGCTAACTTACTGACAGACTAGACATAATCTGAGCGATATCGGCCAGTTCTATGACACTATCAGCCGATGCTGACAGAAGAACCGCAGCATTTCCCGGGCAGCGTCAGGGCCTTGAGGGTCGGTATAGCTGCCCTTTTTGCTACCTCCTGACCAAGCCATGCCCCCATGGATACGCCACTGCTCTAAGCATGGCTTACCCGAAGCATCACGGTGGGTGGTACAGGTGTAGCCGCGGCCCTTGGAACGTTGCCTTGCACTACCGTCGCTCCTGCTTGACGCGATGTGCTGTACTGGGCGGCCACGCGATCCGCGCTGCGGGGGAGCACGGTGGTGTCGCGGTCGCCATGAAACATAATCGCTGGCACATCCGACGCCCACCCGGCTCCTTTTGCTTTGTTACCGCCAGCGAGGGGCCCTGTGCCTCCCTGCATGACCCCCAAGGCATCGGGGAAACTCTTGACCACGCCGTGGAGCAGCCCAGAGTGCACGCCTACCGCCGCAAAGATATCCGGGTAAATCATCGCCAGAGTGGTCGCCATGGCGGCGCCTGCCGAGCGCCCTGCCACATAGACACGAACGGGCTCCGTTGTCTCTGAACTGACTTATTTCTCCTTTATGGTGAAACGATGACACTCTTTGGGGTTGGAGGTTAGCTTGCACATTGCCGATGTGACGATGTTTCATGCCCCCGCCAGCGGCGGTGTGCGTACCTATTTGCAGGCCAAACACCGTGTTTTCTCGCGTATTCCACAGCTGCGTACCAGCCTGCTGGTGCCGGGGGCGGAGCGGGATAGTCTTGGCGACCACCACACGCTACCGGCGTTACACCTTCCTTTGGGGCAAGGTTACCGCTTTCCGCTACGCGGTTCTCCGTGGCGTGATGCACTGATTGATCTGAAGCCCGATCTGATAGAGGCTGGCGACCCCTATGTAACGGCCTGGGCGGCGCTCGATGCGGGGCAACGCCTCGGCGTGCCTGTGGTGGGCTTTTATCACTCTGATCTTCCGCGCCTGATGGGTGATCGCTTTGGGCGCTATGTTGAGAAACGCTTAACCCGCTATGTCACGACGCTTTATAGCCAGTTTGATAGCGTGCTGGCACCCTGTAACGCGATGGCGAATCGACTGAATGACTGGGGCATCGATAACGTTCGCGTTCAGCCATTGGGCGTCGATTTGGCGCAATTCAATCCCCAGCAGTGTGACTCTGCGTTTCGCCAAACCATGGGTATACCCAGCGACAAAAAGCTGCTGATCTTTGTGGGCCGCAATTCCCGCGAGAAAAATATTGATGTGCTGCTTACGACGATGCGTCAGCTAGGCAGCGATTACCATTTGCTGCTGATGGGGCCCGGCATGCCACATCACGTACCCAGTAATGTCACCATCGTTGATCGCTGTTGTGGCGCCCACGAGGTCGCGAAGGCGCTAGCCAGTAGCGATGCGCTGTTACATGCGGGCACCCGAGAAACCTTCGGCTTAATTGCTCAGGAAGCGATGGCAAGCGGCATTCCAGTAATAGCAGCGAACGCAGGGGCGCTGGCAGAAAACGTGCCGCTGGGGGCGGGTATTTTATGCAAACCGCTCGACCCCGTTGCCATGGCGGAGGCGTGTGTGGCACTGTTCAGTAATGATGTCGCCGCCAGTGGGCGCTATGCGCGCCGCCATGTAGAGCGCCATTTCAACTGGGATGGTGTCATGCATTCCCTGCTGGAGCACTATCAGCAGCTTTGCCACGGCAGCCAACCGTATGCACTCCACCAACACCACTAGTCGCCGTCAGCTACTGAAGTGGCGACCCATCCATGGTGTGATGATTGCCTTAGCGCTGATTGCACCGCTAGTGCTCACTGCTTGGTTGGGTGGCGCTGAAGCACTGCAGCGCGTCAAACACTTCCCACTTGGGCTGCTGTTATTGATGCTGGTGATGGCCTTTCTGTGCTGGAACCTGAATGCAGCAAGGCTACGTTTGATGCTGGGTGGCCGTGCGGGCAGGCTCGGCCAGCGCGGCGCGCTGGGTATCGAGCTGGCGTCCAAGTTTGCCCTGTGCGCCACCCCAGGCGGCAGCGGTGGCCCAGCAACCCTGTTGTTGTTGCTTGCGCGGCGCGGTTTCCCGCCTGCCAAGGGCGCGGCGGTGTTCCTGATTGATCAAGGCTGCGATTTACTGTTCTTCCTGGCCATGCTGAGCGGCCTGGTGCTCTTTTCAATGCTAAGCGACACCCAATGGCCACATCAGTCGCTCGTGCAGTGGGCACTGGTAGGATTAGCGTTCATGGCAGCGCTGGTGATTGTCGTAATGCGTTATCTACCCAGCCTATTGCGTTCACCCGGCGTGAACACGCCATGGCCAAGCCGATATCAGCGACGCTGGCTCGTACGGCGCCTCTTGCGCTGTCGGCATGCGTTAAAGGTCACCCTTAAGCTCCCGCGCAGTATATTGATCACCATGCTAGCGCTGACGACGGCGCACTGGCTCATGCGCTACAGCTTGCTCTATTTGGCAGTACTGGGAGTAGGTGGCCATGCGGACTGGATGTGGACATTCTTGACCCAGATGCTGGCGATGGCAGCCAGCCAATTTAGTTTTCTGCCCGGCGGCGCGGGTGCTGCGGAGGTGGGCGTAGGAAGCCTGTTGTTACCGTTGATGGAGCGCGAGCAGGCCGCAGCAGCGGTACTGGTGTGGCGGTTGGTCAGCTACCATTTATATTTGGCGGCAGGCGCGCCGCTCTTTGTACTGTATAGCTATCGCATGCTGCGTCGCTCACCGACGCCATAGCAACATTAGCCAGAACAACATTAAATGTGCAGAAATGAATAAGGGCGCCCCGAGGGGCGCCCTTATAACGTGCAGCTAAACGTCAATGGCTTACCAGCCAGTCACTTCTTTCAGCGCATCACCGATTTCAGCCAAAGAGCGCACGGTTTTAACACCAGCGTCTTCTAGAGCAGCAAACTTCTCGTCAGCGGTGCCTTTACCGCCAGAGATGATCGCGCCCGCGTGGCCCATACGCTTGCCAGGAGGTGCAGTAACACCGGCAATGTAGGAAACCACGGGCTTGGAAACGTTAGCTTTGATGTAAGCCGCCGCTTCTTCTTCAGCCGTGCCACCGATTTCGCCGATCATGACGATAGCTTCGGTTTTCGGGTCTTTCTCGAACATCTCAAGAATGTCGATGAAGTTAGAGCCCGGAATCGGGTCGCCGCCGATGCCCACACAGGTAGACTGACCAAAACCGTGATCAGTGGTCTGCTTGACGGCTTCATAGGTCAAGGTACCAGAACGAGATACGATACCTACGCGGCCCGGCTGGTGAATGTGACCCGGCATGATGCCGATTTTGCATTCGCCGGGGGTGATAACACCTGGGCAGTTCGGGCCAATCAGACGTACACCCAGCTCGTCGCACTTCACTTTGGCTTCGAGCATGTCTAGCGTGGCGATGCCTTCAGTGATGCACACAATCAGCTTGATACCGGCATTCGCCGCTTCAAGGATCGAGTCTTTACAGAACGGCGCCGGTACGTAGATAACGCTGGCTTCCGCGCCGGTTTTCGCTACCGCTTCTTTCACGGTGTTGAAAACGGGCAGACCGAGGTGCTCCTGGCCGCCTTTACCCGGCGTAACACCACCGACCATTTGCGTACCGTAGGCAATCGCCTGCTCGGAGTGGAACGTGCCTTGGCCACCGGTAAAGCCCTGGCAGATGACCTTGGTGTTCTTATCGATCAGGATGCTCATTACTTGCCCTCCGCCGCTTTAACGACCTGCTGAGCCGCGTCGGTCAGACTGGTAGCCGCGATGATGTTCAAACCGCTAGATGCTAGTTTTTCAGCACCCAGCTCGGCGTTGTTACCTTCCAGACGTACGACAACCGGTACGTTGACACCCACTTGCTCAACGGCACCGATAATGCCTTCAGCAATCATGTCGCAACGAACGATACCGCCGAAAATGTTAACCAGTACGGCTTTAACATTGTCGTCAGAGAGGATGATTTTGAACGCTTCTGCCACGCGCTCCTTGGTGGCGCCGCCGCCAACGTCCAAGAAGTTAGCGGGCTTGCCGCCGCTCAGGTTGACGATGTCCATGGTACCCATGGCCAAACCTGCGCCGTTAACCATGCAGCCGATGTTGCCATCAAGCGCGACATAGTTAAGTTCCCACTTCGCCGCATCGGCTTCACGCTGATCTTCTTGCGAAGGATCACGCATGGCCTGCAGGTCAGGGTGACGGTATAGAGCGTTGCTATCCAGACCCAGTTTGGCGTCGAGGCAGTGCAGATTGCCTTCTTCAGTGACGACCAGCGGGTTAATTTCCAACAGCGCCAGGTCTTTGTCGTGGAACAACTGAGACAGACCCAGGAAAATCTTGGTGAACTGCTTGATCTGGTCGCCCTTCAGGCCCAGCTCAAAGGCTAGCTCACGCGCTTGGTACGGCTGCGCGCCGACCAGCGGATCGATTTCGGCTTTCAGAATCTTTTCCGGCGTCTCTTCTGCAACCGTCTCGATCTCGACACCACCTTCGGTGGAGGCCATGAAGACCACACGACGGGTAGTACGGTCAACCACGGCACCGAGATACAGCTCATCGGCGATGTCAGTGCAGGTCTCAACCAAAATCTTGGCAACAGGCTGACCTTTTTCGTCAGTCTGGAAGGTTACCAGGTTTTTACCCAGCCACTGCTCTGCAAATGTTTTGGCTTCAGCCGGGTCTTTAATCAGCTTAACGCCACCCGCTTTACCACGGCCACCGGCGTGAACCTGGGCTTTAACCACCCACATGTCACCACCGATTTTTTTGCAAGCCTCTTCCGCTTCTTCGGGCGTGTCGACTGCAAAGCCTTTAGACACTGGTAGACCATAGTCGGCAAACAGCTGTTTACCTTGATACTCGTGAAGATTCATCGATTCATGCCATTGGTTGCATGTGACTCGAACGATGATCAGTTTCTAAAAAACTGGCCATCCCCGTTCTTTCGATCTTTGTGGATTAAGACAAAGCCGAAAGTTTGCGCCACCCTTAAAAGGTGGCGCTTCGTTGTTTAACTAAATTACTTACGCTTCTTGCGATTGGCCATATGAATCGCGTGACCATCTACCGCAAGCGCTGCTTCATGAATTGCTTCAGCAGTCGTTGGGTGCGCATAACACGTCAATGCCAAATCCTCAGCGCTGGAGCCGAACTCCATGGCAATCACACCCTGGGCAATCAATTCGCCAGCGTGTTGACCCACAATGTGCATACCGAGAATGCGGTCAGTTTCCGCATCAGCGATGATCTTAGCCATGCCATCTGAAGCGTTGTTGGCGAGCGCCCTACCGTTAGCTGCAAACGGGAAAGAACCCATTTTAATCTCAATTCCAGCAGCCTTGGCTTCCTGCTCGTTAATACCGACCCAAGCCACTTCTGGTGCGGTATAGATCACGCTAGGAATAGCGTCATAATTCATCTCAGCCTTATGGCCAGCGATAATATCGGCCACCATAACGCCTTCTTCAGAGGCTTTATGCGCCAGCATCGGGCCGCGTACACAGTCGCCGATAGCATAAATGCCCGGGACGTTGGTACGGCACTGGTCATCGACAAAGATAAAGCCACGCTCATCCAACTCAACGCTAACGCCTTCGTCAATTACGCCTTTGGTGTAGGGGCGACGGCCAACACAAACGATGAGCTTGTCAAAGGTCATCTCTTGTTCGCCGTTGGCATCGCTGTACTTCACAACGACTTCTTCGCCTTTGACTTCCGAACCGGTCACACGAGCGCCGAGTTTGATATCCAGGCCCTGCTTCTTGAGTAGCTTCTGGGTCTCCTTGGCGATGGCGGTATCCACCATCGGCAGGAAACTGTCCATGGCTTCAAGCATAGTGACTTCACTGCCCAGGCGGCTCCACACACTGCCCAGTTCGAGACCGATGACGCCAGCCCCAATCACACCCAGGCGCTTAGGTGCCTCGGTAAATTCAAGCGCACCACTAGAGTCAACGATCAAGCCTTCGGTCATCGGGGTCGGCGGAATCTCAACCGGCACAGAGCCCGCTGCGATAACAATGTTGTCAGCGTCATAAGTGGCTTTTTCACCATCATGGCCAGTAACTTCGACCTGCTTAGACGCGACTACTTTGCCGGTGCCTTCAAGGGCGGTAACACCATTGGCTTTGAATAACGCACTAATACCGCCGACGTTCTTGGCGATGACCTGATCCTTGAACTCAAGCATCTTGGCAATGTTCGTTGACACATCGCTGATTTCAATACCAATCTCGGCGTAATGGTCACGGGCCTCAACAAACTTGTGCGAGGTTTCCAGCAAGGCCTTCGAGGGAATACAGCCCACGTTTAGGCAAGTGCCGCCGTGAACTGTCTTACCTTCCTTATTAACCCATTTTTCGACACAGGCCGTTTTTAGGCCCATCTGTGCGGCACGAATGGCGGCGACGTAACCGCCAGGGCCGGCACCAATAACGATCACATCAAACTTATCAGCCATGTTGGCTCCTTTAGCTTGCTGGCCTCCCCCCATTTTAACTCGAACCGGGCGGGAGGCTGAGTGCGATTGCAGATATATCCTGGTTAAGCATCAGCGTACTGAATCAATATGACGCTTACGCTTTTTTAGATATCTAGCAGCAGACGTGCCGGGTCTTCCAGCAACTCTTTGAGAGTGACCAAGAATTGAACGGCGTCTTTGCCGTCGATCATACGGTGGTCGTAAGAGAGCGCCAGATACATCATCGGGCGAATCTCGACCTTGCCGTTGATGGCCATCGGACGATCCTGGATTTTGTGCATGCCCAGAATGGCGGTTTGCGGCGGGTTGATGATCGGAGTCGACATCAGCGAGCCAAAGGTACCACCGTTGGTGATGGTAAAGGTGCCGCCGATCATGTCGTCCATGCCCAGCTTACCGTCACGACCACGCTTGCCGAAGTCGACAATCTTGCGCTCGACGTCAGCAATTTTCATGCTGTCGGTGTCACGCAGTACCGGCACGACCAAACCACGGTCAGTGGATACCGCAACGCCGATATCCTGATAACCGTGATAAACGATGTCGGTGCCGTCGATAGAGGCGTTAACGTCCGGGAACCGCTTGAGCGCTTCTGAAGCCGCTTTTACAAAGAAGCCCATAAAGCCCAGCTTAATGTCGTGAGCTTTTAAGAACGTCTCTTTGTACTGCGCACGGAGGGCCATGATCTCGGTCATGTCCACTTCGTTGTAGGTAGTCAGCATCGCCGCGGTTTGCTGCGCCTGAACCAGGCGCTTGGCGATGGTCTGACGCAGACGGCTCATCGGTACGCGCTTCTCGATGCGCTCACCTTCGGCAGTTGGTGCCGCGGCAGCTTTCGCTGGTGCAGACGATTTTGCTGCTTTCTTGGCAGAACCGTCTTTGACCGCTTTCTGAACGTCTTCTTTCAAGATGCGGCCACCTTTGCCGGTGCCTTCAATCTTGGCAACGTCCAGGTCATGCTCGGCAACCATTTTACGTGCGGCCGGAGCGAGGATTTTGTCACCGACTTTCTCGTCGGCGCCATCGCCATCGCTGCTGTCTGCTTTAGCGGACGCTGAATCGCCACCGCTTTCGCTTCCACTGTCGCCACCGGCCCCTTCGGTGAAGGTCGCAAGAATCGCTTCAGATTCAACCTGGCTACCCTCTTCGGCTTTAATTTCAGCCAGGGCGCCATCGGCCGGAGCGACCACTTCCAGCACAACCTTATCGGTTTCGATGTCGGCCAGCACGTCATCGCGCTGGACCGCTTCACCGACTTTTTTGTGCCAGGTCGCCACGGTGCCTTCCTGGATTGACTCAGGGAAGCTGGGGGCTTTTACGTCGTGTTGCTTGCCGCCACCGCTGGCTTTTTTCTCTTCTTTCTTACCTTCAGACTTCTCTTCGGATTTTTCAGCGCTGTCATCGCCCGAAGATTTCTCTTCTTTTTGGCTGCCAGACGCGCTGCCTTCGCCGATTTTGCCCAGCACCTGTTCTGACGCAACCGTATCGCCCTCTTCGGCCATTACGTCGGTCAGGGTTCCCGCTTCCGGTGCGACGACTTCCAGCACCACTTTGTCGGTTTCGATCTCAACAATCAGCTCGTCACGCTCAACGCTGTCACCCGGCTTTTTATGCCACGCCGCCACTGTGCCTTCGGCAACGGATTCCGGAAAGGTTGGCGCTTTGATCTCAGTAGCCATGTCGTTTCCCTTATATGTTCTCTAAATCCGGTGGTCGCTTATAAATTAAAAGCGTCTTCCACCAGCTGGCGCTGCTGTTCAGTGTGGACGGACATATAGCCAGCTGCTGGAGCAGCAGAGGCAGGACGTCCTGCAAATTTCAACTCGCGACCAAGGCCATCTTTCAGCATGTCGGCCACTGCACGCATATTGTGCTGGCTGGAGTACCAAGCGCCCTGATTAAGCGGCTCTTCCTGGCACCACACAATATCTTCTACGTTGGTATAGTCTTGCAGCGCTTCCAGAAGCTCTTCTTTCGGGAAGGGGTATAGCTGCTCAATACGCACAACTGCCGTGTCATGACGCTCATTCTCAGCGCGCCAAGCGGCTAAGTCGTAGTAGACCTTGCCAGCACATAGCACAACGCGTGTGACCTTCTTCGGCGCCAGATCTGCCTGGTCGGCGAGTACCATATGGAACTTACCGTGAGCGAGATCTTCAAGGCTCGAAATCGCTTCTTTATGACGCAGCAGCGATTTAGGTGTCATCACCACCAGCGGTTTGCGCAGCGGACGAATCACCTGACGACGCAGTAGATGATAAATCTGTGCGGGCGTGGTGGGTACGCAGACCTGCATATTGTGCTCAGCACACATTTGCAGGAAGCGCTCCAAACGCGCCGAAGAGTGCTCCGGGCCCTGGCCTTCGTAGCCGTGTGGCAACAGCATGGTTAAACCACACACCCGGCCCCACTTCGTTTCACCCGACGAGATGAACTGATCCACGACCACCTGGGCGCCGTTAAAGAAGTCACCAAACTGAGCTTCCCAGATCACCAAGTCATTCGGAGCAGTGGTTGAGTAGCCGTACTCAAATGCCAACACCGCTTCTTCCGAAAGGAAGGAGTCATGAATGGTGAAACGCGGCTGACCATCGGCCATATTCTGCAGCGGAACATAGGTAGTGCCATCTTTCTGATTATGCACCACCGCATGACGGTGGGAGAAAGTACCGCGCCCAACGTCTTGCCCGGTAATCCGGATCGGATGCCCCTGCTCTAGCAGCGTGGCGTAGGCTAGTGTTTCCGCAAAACCCCAGTTAAGTGCCAAACCACCAGCCTGCATTTTACGCCGGTCTTCATAAATCTTGGCCACCTGACGCTGCACTTCGACGCCATCCGGCACTTCACACATGCGAGCCGCTAACTGCTGCAGACGCTTCATATCAAACGTCGTGTCGGCATCACCAGACCATTCGTGACCCAGGTAAGGCGCCCAGTCAACGAACAGAGAAGCGTTGGGCTCTTGCACCAGTGCATTGGCAACGTGGTTGCCTGCCACGAGGTCATCACGATAGGTTTCGATCATCGCTTTAGCGGACTCTTCAGAGAGCACGCCCTGATCAACCAAGCGCTTGGCGTACAGCGAGCGCGCAGAAGGGTGATCTTTGATCTTGGAATACATCATCGGCTGCGTGCCTGACGGCTCGTCAGCTTCGTTGTGGCCACGGCGACGGTAGCAAACGAGATCGATCACCACATCTTTTTTGAACTGCTGGCGATAGTCGAGAGCGACTTGGGTGGCGTGCAGCACTGCGTCCGGGTCATCGCCATTGACATGAAAAATAGGCGCTTGAACCATCTTGGCAATATCAGTGCAGTATTCGGTAGAGCGTGCATCCAGCGGATGCGAGGTGGTGAAGCCCACTTGGTTGTTAATCACAATATGGACGGTGCCACCGGTTTTATAAGCACGGGTCTGAGACATCTGGAATGTCTCCATCACCACGCCTTGACCGGCAAACGCCGCATCACCGTGGACGTTGATCGGCAGTACTTTACTGCCCTCTTCGTCGTTACGGCGATCTTGGCGGGCACGCACCGAACCCTCTACGACAGGCGCGACAATTTCCAGGTGCGACGGGTTAAACGACATCGCCAAATGGACTTCGCCGCCCGGGGACATGACGTTCGAACTGAAACCCTGGTGGTACTTCACATCACCTGAGCCACGCTCGATGACTTTCTTGCCGTCGAACTCATCAATCAAGTCAGCTGGGTTTTTACCCAGAATATTGACTAGCAGATTGAGTCGACCACGGTGCGCCATACCGATGACCACTTCCTTGGTGCCATAACCGCCAGCACGCTGGATAAGCTCGTCCATCATCGGCACAAACGATTCGCCGCCTTCAAGACCGAAACGCTTGGTACCTGGATACTTGGATGCCAGGTAATTCTCCAAACCTTCGGCGGCCGTCAAACGCTCCAGCACGTGCTTGCGCACGTCGGCACTGAAATCAGGCGCACTGCGTACCGACTCAAAACGCCGTTGTAGCCAGCGTTTCTCTTCCGTATCGACGATATGCATGATCTCGCAGCCGATGGAGCGGCAGTAAGTACGCTCCAACGCATCTACGATGTCACGCAGTGGCGCTTTGTCGATACCTAAAAAGAAAGAACCGGTTTGGAACTCGGTATCCAGATCAGCTTTTGAAAGCTGATGAAAGGACAGATCGAGATCGGGGACGGGGGTGGGATTACGCAGCCCTAGCGGGTCGATATTGGCCTTTTGATGGCCACGGAAGCGGTAAGCGTTGATCAGTTGCAGGACTTTTACCTGCTTTTTGTTTTCACCGCTATCGGCAGCGGCGACTACCCGGCCCGGGCGACTTTCGCGCCCCAACTGGTAGAACTGATCACGCACGGGGCTAAGTGGAACATCGTGGGAGGCACTGCCCTCGGGGCGCGGCAACTCATCAAAATAGCTGCGCCATTCGTCAGGGACAGACTCAGGATCGGCGAGGTACTGCTCGTAAAGCGCTTCCACGTAGTGAACATTGCCGCCACTAACGTGAGAGGAACGCCACATCAACTCCATTATGCCTTGTTGCATCTCTCGGTCACCCTGCACTGATGGGGTGGTATCGGTATCGTCGCAAACATGCGGCGACATCGCTATTGCCCTGCCGGCGGGGCGGGACATTTGCCGGCGGCGCCGGCCAACGGCCGGAAACCCTGTTCGTCTAGCTATTCTTCATCTCACACTTTATGTCGCATCTAGCGGTCATACTGTGTTTCTAGCGGTCATACGATGTTTCGTCTTCAGTTCATGCTCGAAAGCCGGTACCCCAGGCACCGGCTTTCAAACTTGTCTGATCAGCAGTGCGACGTGACGCCGCACCGCCTGACAAACCCTATGATAACAAGCGAAGCGCCATGATTTAAGTGGCATTATCACCCAACTTAAGTGGCAGGCGCTTTTTTACTAAGATGTCATAGGCTTAGGTAGCATCAGCGAGTAACATTTCGCGAATTTTACCAATTGCCCGGGTAGGGTTGAGCCCTTTTGGGCACACCGCTACACAGTTCATGATGCCACGGCAACGGAACACCGAGAACGGATCTTCCAGGTTGCTCAACCGTTCGCTGGTAGCCGTGTCACGTGAATCGGCCAGGAAGCGGTAAGACTGCAGCAAACCGGCCGGGCCGACAAACTTCTCGGGGTTCCACCAGAACGACGGGCAAGACGTTGAACAGCATGCACATAGAATACACTCATACAAGCCATCTAGCTTGTCGCGCTCTTCTGGCGACTGCAGACGCTCAATGGCCGGTGCAGGCGTATCGTTCTGCAGGTACGGCTGAATACGCTCGTACTGCTTATAGAACAGCCCCATATCCACGACCATATCGCGAATAACCGGCAGGCCCGGCAGCGGGCGCAGGGTCAGCTTGTTGTTTTTGACAACGTCTGACAGCGGCGTGATACATGCCAAGCCGTTTTTGCCGTTCATGTTCATGCCGTCTGAACCGCAGACGCCTTCACGGCAGCTGCGACGAAACGCCAAACCGCTGTCTTGTTCCTTCATCATATGAAGAACATCCAGCACCATCACATCGCGGCCTTTAGTATCGACCTGAAACTCCTGCATGTAAGGTGCGGAGTCGGTTTCCGGATTGTAGCGGTATACGGATACCTGAAGATTGGACATAGTGACTCCCTCTCGTCTATGCGGCGTTTAGTAGGTACGAACCTTAGGCTCGAACGTATCAACGGTTTTCGGCTTGAAGTTAACGTCGCGTTTTTTCAGCTCTTTCGTCGCTGGGAAGAAGAGCGAGTGCTTCAGCCAGTTGACGTCATCACGGTCTGGATAGTCGTAACGCGAGTGGGCGCCGCGGCTCTCTTTACGCTCTAGGGCAGCGATCGCCGTCGCTTCAGCCACTTCCATCAAGTTATCAAGTTCCAGTGCTTCTACACGGGCAGTGTTGAAGGCATTGGACTTGTCAGGCAAGTAGGCATTGGCGATGCGCTCGCGCAGCAGCGCTAGCTTGTCGACGCCTTCCAGCATGTTTTTCTCTTCGCGGAATACGCCGAAGGAGGTCTGCATGATTTCCTGAAGCTCAGCTTTCAGCTCAGGAATACTTTCACCACCCTCAGACTCATTCCAGCGCGTGATCCGCTTCATGGCCGACTCAATGTCAGACTCGGAAGCGTCCAGGTACTCAATGCCTTCGTTCAGCGCGCCTTCAATAAACATGCCTGCAGCACGACCGAAGACCACTAGATCAAGTAGCGAGTTACCGCCCAAGCGGTTAGCACCGTGAACAGAAACACACGCTGCTTCACCACAGGCAAACAGGCCGTTAACGATATGATCGTTACCGCTTTCGTCCATGGTAATCGCCTGACCATGAATATTGGTCGGAATACCGCCCATCATGTAATGGCAGGTCGGTACGACCGGGATCGGGTCTTTTGCCGGATCGATGTGAGCAAACGTCTTGGAGAGCTCAACGATACCGGGTAGGCGCTTACCAAGTACTTCTTCACCCAGGTGATCAAGCTTCAAGAAGACGTGATCGCCCTTCTCGCCACAGCCACGACCTTCCAGAATTTCCATGACCATCGAACGGGCTACAACGTCACGGCCCGCCAAATCTTTGGCATTCGGCGCATAACGCTCCATAAAGCGTTCGCCGTCTTTGTTGATCAGGTAGCCACCCTCACCGCGGCAGCCTTCTGTGACCAGCGTGCCCGCACCGTAAATACCGGTCGGGTGGAACTGCCACATTTCCATGTCTTGCATCGGGAAGCCCGCACGCAGCGCCATGCCAATACCGTCACCGGTGTTAATCAACGCATTGGTTGTGGAAGCATAAATACGGCCGGCACCACCAGTAGCTAATACTGTGGCCTTGGACTTAATGTGAACCACTTCGCCCGTCTCGATACACATGGCGATACAGCCGACCACATCACCGCTGGCATTTTTGACTAAATCCACCGCATACCACTCATTGAGGAACACGGTATTGTTCTTCAAATTATTCTGGTAAAGGGTGTGCAACAGCGCGTGGCCGGTACGGTCAGCAGCGGCACAGGTACGAGCCGCCTGGCCACCTTCACCGAAGTTCTTCGACTGACCGCCAAACGGGCGCTGATAAATGCGACCGTTATCTAAACGCGAGAACGGCAAGCCCATATGCTCGAGCTCGAATACCGCTTTCGGGCCTTCAGAACACATATACTCCGCCGCGTCCTGGTCAGCGATATAATCGCCGCCTTTAACGGTGTCGTACATATGCCAGCGCCAGTCATCATTCGGGTCATCGGACGCAATCGCGCAGGTAATACCACCCTGGGCAGAAACGGTGTGAGAGCGGGTCGGGAAAACTTTCGATAACACGGCCGTCTTTTTGCCGGACTTCGCCAGCTCTAGAGCGGCTCGCAGGCCAGAGCCACCGCCACCAATAATAATGGCGTCAAACGTCAGGCTACGCAGATTAGACATGTAATCAAGCTCCCCACAGAATTTGAATGCCCCACACCAAGTACACGAAAATGCCCAAGATGATGACAGCTTGGACACCCACGCGCAGGCGAGTGGACTTGAGATAGTCGGTGGTGACGGTCCACAGACCAATCCAGGCGTGTGCGGCTAAGGCGACGAACGCCAGTAGCGAGAAAATCCGCATCCACGTCTGGCTGAACAGACCGCTCCACGTGTAGTAATCGAGGTTCGGATTAAACAGCAGAAAGGCAACGATAAAGACCGTGTAGAGGGCCAAAATAACAGCAGAAACGCGCTGCATCAGCCAGTCAGAAAGCCCACTACGGCCAAAACTTGTAATGTTAGTTACCATACCCAAACTCCTGCCAGAATAATCAGAACAGCGCTGACCACGACGGTGATCTGCGCTTTTTTAACGCCACCCTCAAGGGTTACCCCAATATCGGCATCCATCAGCAGGTGCTTGATACCTGCTACAAAGTGGAATGCCAGTGCGGATAACAACCCCCAAGCAATCAACTTAGCCAAAAAATTATTGGCCAGTGCATCGCTAACGGCGTCGAAACCCGCAGGAGATGACAAGGACTTGCCCAGCGCCCAAAAAGCGAAAATCAGGCCAACGAACAGGATGACACCCGTGATGCGGTGTGTGATCGACGTCAGCGCCGGCAGTGGGAAATGTATCGTAGTAAGGTCTAGGTTTACGGGTCGTTTGCTATTCACGGCTTTGTACACACTCTCTTGGCCCGCTCTGCGACAGGTCGGGCATGGCCCGAGCGGGCGGTGGTTGCTGGAAGGGGCTCGGCCGTTGCCAAGTCGGGCACGACCACCTACCTGCCGGTCGCGCGCCGTGGATTATAAGAACCTTCGCCCTCGCTTACAAACCGAACTCAGCCCTAACTCGACTATGGTGCAAGAAAATTGTCCGCATCCTGAGTCGATTTTGCGCTGCAGCATGGTTATAGTGACAGTAGATTAGCAATTTGATAAGCCTGTTAACATATCATGTTAGCCTATCGTCAATCTTCTGACGCTTCGCCATAATGTAGGCTTTTTCATCGTATACAAAAACTATTCAAAGCAACAATATTTGTACAACCTGCAGCTAGCGCTTAGGCTAATTGACAAAATGTCGCACACTTCTATAGTGGGCAAGCCTTTTCGCCGGCGCGGTATGCGCAGCAATGACTTTACGTCCCAACCCGAATTCGAAAGGAGGCCAGCATGGCTGACAGGAAAGCGACATTGACGGTAGACGGTCTGGATAAACCGATCGAGCTACCCATGTATTCCGGCACACTTGGCCCCGACGTCATCGACGTACGCGGTTTAGGCGCTGAAGGCCTGTTCACCTACGACCCCGGCTTTATGGCCACCTCTTCCTGCCAGTCTGCCATCACTTATATTGATGGCGGCAAGGGCGTGCTGCTACACCGCGGCTACCCGATTGATCAACTGGCCAAAGAGTCCAATTTCGTAGAAGTGTGCTACACCCTGCTGTTTGGTGAGTTACCCAACGACGAGCAGTACGCGGATTTTGAATCGCGCATTCGTAACCACACCATGGTTCACGATCAGATCAACAACTTCTTTAAAGGGTTCCGCCGCGATGCCCACCCGATGTCTATTTTGTGCGGTGTAGTGGGCGGCTTAGCGGCCTTCTACCACGACCACATGGACATCACTCAAGAGGAAGATCGCGTGATCAGCGCGATCCGCCTGATCGCCAAGATGCCTACCCTGGCGGCAATGTCCCATAAGTATAATGTGGGTCAGCCCTTTAACTACCCGCGCAACGATCTGACCTATGCAGAGAACTTCCTCTACATGATGTTCAGCAACCCTTGCGAAGAGTACAAAATCAACCCGGTATACGCGAAAGCCATGGATCGCATCTTCATGCTGCATGCGGATCACGAGCAGAACGCCTCTACCTCGACTGTACGCTTGGCAGGCTCCACGGGGGCCAACCCATTCGCTTGTATTAGCGCAGGTATCGCGGCACTTTGGGGCCCCGCTCACGGCGGCGCCAACGAAGCCGTGCTGGCTATGCTCGACGAAATCGGTGAAGACTCCGAAGAGAACATCCAGCGCTTTGTTGATAAAGCCAAGGATAAGGACGACCCGTTCAAGCTAATGGGCTTTGGTCACCGCGTGTATCGCAACTTTGACCCGCGCGCCAAGGTAATGAAAGAGACCTGCGACGAAGTACTTGCAGAGCTCGGCATGGCCGACGACCCTCAGCTTAAAATCGCCAAGCGTCTTGAGCAAATTGCCCTAGAAGACGAGTACTTCATCGAGCGGAAGCTGTACCCGAACGTTGATTTCTACTCAGGCATCATTTTGAAAGCCATGGGTATCCCCACCAATATGTTCACCGTGATCTTCGCGGTATCGCGCACTATTGGCTGGATCTCGCATTGGCACGAAATGCTCAGCGAAAGCTACAAAATCGGTCGTCCGCGCCAGCTCTATATTGGCCACGACCAGCGTGACTATCCGAAAAAATAAACCATCCCCGCTTGACAGTACGATCAAAGGCCACCTTCGGGTGGCCTTTTGCGTATGGGCTGATTAACGCTCTGGTTCATAGACCACCAACGCACCACCACATGCGCTCGCGACCATTCACTAACCTACCAGGTGCCTTGAGCAAACTCTCCCCTTAGAGACCACCCCTTGCCCCTTCTGAGCCTAGGACGCTGCGATAGCCGGATGCAACATTGAAGGACTTCAAAAACGCCTAATTCGACTCCATTATCGCTTGACTTTTTTGCTTCTGGATCCTGCTCAAGGTTTTCCACACTATCTGTGGATAACCCTGTTCACAACCACTTCAAAACGTCCCGAAATCGCCATGGGCAGTGGGCCAGCCTTAAATTGGTTATTTTTTAACCTCCTGTAAGTCATTGTTTTTTAAAGACTTAAGTTCTGTTAAAGATTTTTTGCGTCAACAACAAGGGGTTGTGCACAACCTTTAAGCCAGAATCGCAAAAGTGGACAAGTCAAGCACAAAATCGCCCAAAAATTGTCGATTTGTAGCTCTTTTGTGAACAGCGGGAATACAAAAAGCCAGCAAATGAGAAGACTCATTGCCAGAGAAATAAACGATTAGGAGGGATACTGAATTAGTGGCGTCCCATAGGGGGTTCGAACCCCTGTTACCGCCGTGAAAGGGCGGTGTCCTAGACCACTAGACGAATGGGACGTATATCGAGCCGCTTCGCGAAAGGTACTGATAACAAGTACTACTAATTGGTGGAGCCTAGCGGGATCGAACCGCTGACCTCAACACTGCCAGTGTTGCGCTCTCCCAGCTGAGCTAAGGCCCCACATGTCACGAAGACGGAGCGTATAATACTGATTCCGCTGGCCTTCGTCAACAGAAAAAACGCCAATTTCCTAAGGATGAGAAATTGGCGCTAGCGCTATCTCATGCGCGGTTAGCTGATTTTACTAAACTATTTCACGAAGCGATCTCACGAAATTCTTTTTCAAAGCGCTTGGCCTGCTTTTTCGAGACGCCGCCCAATACCTCTATCGCACTACGCAGGCGTGCCCGGGTAACGTCTGAACCCAGAATCGCCATGGCGTCCATCACTGAGGTGCTGGACGCGCTGCCGGTAATGGCAATAAACACCGGCGCCAGAAAGGCTTTCATTTTCAAGTCAAAGTGCTCAGCCAGCGTTTTCACCTCGTTCAACAGCGCCTCTTTATGCCAAGCCGAAACGCCCTCGAATCGCCAAACAAGGAACTGAAGCAGTTTGACCAGCTCCTCTTCCTCGAGCTTCACGCTATCAAACGACGCTTCTGTTAGCGCCGGAAGGCCAGAGAAGAAGTGCCCTGCCAACGGCATTACCTGGGAGAGCGTCTCTACCCGTGGTCGCACCTGCGGCAGTATCTGCTTAACGTAAGCTTCATTGAAAGCCCAGTCACGCAGTGCGCTCAACAGTGCATCATCATCCAGGTCTTCACGGATATACACACCGTTTAACCAGGTCAGTTTCTCCAGATCAAATACAGGGCCACCTAACGAGACACGCTGAACGTCAAACTCCGCCATCATCTCTTGTAGACTGAATTTCTCGCGCTCATCAGGCATCGACCACCCCATCCGCCCCAAGTAGTTGGTAACGGCCTGGGGTAAAAAACCCATCCGACGATAATAATTGATGGAGGTCGGGTTTTTGCGCTTAGAGAGTTTGGATTTATCGGGGTTGCGCAGCAACGGCATGTGACAAAGTTGCGGCATTTGCCAACCAAAATACTCATACAGCAGTTGGTGCTTTGGTGCGGAGTTAATCCACTCTTCCCCACGCAGCACATGGGTGATCGCCATTAGATGATCGTCGACCACATTGGCGAGGTGATAAGTGGGCATGCCGTCTGATTTAAGCAGAATTTGCGCGTCCACCTGCGCCCACTCCACTTCAATCGTACCGCGCAGCATATCGTTGACCACACAAACGCCTTCGGCAGGCACCTTCATGCGCACTACATAAGGCCAGCCTTCCTGTTCACGGCGTGCTTGCTCCTGGCTCTCCAATGCTAAGTCAGCAGGCTTCAATGCCAGGTGCAAGCCCGCTGCCTTGCGGGTTTCACGCAGTTCATCAAGCTCTTCACTGGTGCGGTAACACTTAAATGCATGCCCGGCATCCAACAACTGCTGGGCGTATTGAGCATATATATCGCCACGCTCGCTTTGCCGATAAGGGCCGTGGGGGCCGCCAACATCCGGGCCTTCATCCCACTCAAGACCCAGCCAGCGCAGTGAATCGAGAATCATCTGCTCCGACTCAGGAGTAGAGCGCACCCGATCAGTGTCTTCAATACGAAGAATGAATTGGCCGCCGTGCTGACGCGCAAAACATAGGTTAAAAAGCGCGATGTAGGCCGTGCCAACGTGGGGGTCTCCTGTGGGAGAAGGTGCAATGCGAGTACGTACGGTCATGAAAACGTCCTATTGGCAAAAATGCATGGCGATATTATACGCACCTTAGGCGCAACCAACAGCGTCGCGCAGGGAACGACTAGCGCAAGAAAGCGTCAGAGAAATTAACTCAACGTTATTTGTCCACTAATGCGCGCTAAAGCACAATCGCTTAGTATGGCACTGCAGCAACATCTTGGGTGCATACCCCAAGCTTGAGATAGACCAATAAAGTATGTTCATAGCTCCACTATCTATATTAGAGAAATTTATAGTGGAAGACATTCAACGAGCTTGTTAGCTCATCATCAGGAAGACGAAATGGAATCGCTAGGCTCACGTATCAAGCAACTGCGGCTTAGGGCCAAGCTCAACAAAGCTGCTCTCGCACGCAAAGTTGGCGTGTCAGATGTCACCATTTCTTATTGGGAATCTGGGGCGATCAAACAGATCGGTCACGAACGCCTTGTGGCGCTCGCTGATGCACTCGACTGCTCCCTGGCAACTCTATTGGAAGGTGATAGCGCCCCCGAGCTATTAACGTTGACCCATACTGGTCCCCTCCCCTGGGAACAGGTACAGGCAACGACCATTAAAGTGCCCAGTCACCTCCCGCTGAACATCGACTGGAAAGCACCGTGCGTAATGGCAACACCCGGCCCAGGTACAGATTTTTCACCCGTTAATGCTGGTGACCTTCTGCTACTCGGGCCAACCCATGTGTTTCACAAAGCGGGCCACTATGTAGTGCAACGCGACGATCGTTTCGTCATTGAGCACTTCGCCAAAGCCCCAAGCGACACATCGATTCATGCAGTACTGCTAGCCCATTGGCATCCTGCCTAAAGCGTCTACCTCCCCGGACTCTCTAGCACCTCCACCTGGTCACGCGTTTGCCTTGGCTCACTCCCCACCAAGAAGCGTCGTGAGTAGGTGGCCACTTGGCCCAGCCCATGGCGGGATTGATTTACCAGCTCTCCCGCCAGGTGCTGGCCCTCGTGGCCAATACGCGCTTGAACGGTTTCCGGCTGCACACTGCCTTCGGAAACCTCAACCTGCACTATATAGCCACCATCGGGTAAGCCACTGCCAGGGCCAAATGGGCCCGCTGCGAACACGCCATTCTCTATACGCGTCCGCTCACGCCAACGCACGCCGCTGATCTCGCGTTCGACAATAATCTGTACCAGCGTTTCATCGGGCAAGTTGCTCTCGCCTTCCACCATTAAACGCCGATCACTGCGCAGCGATACATGCGCCATTATCTCGACGACAAGAGGCGCCACCTCTTCTGCCGCAGCCACGTCTATCTCAGCAGCTGTGGGCTCAGGGGCTGATGTTTGTTCTGCAGTTGATACCGACTCACTCGGCTCGTCTGTTTCGCCACAGCCTACCAGTAGCGCAACGGAGATCATCAACACACCAACACTGCTTAATACATTGCGCATATGCACTCCAAAATATTGCCCCGGAGCCTGTCAGGCTTGACCGATCGTCGCGAAAAGCACACGAATTTGCAGTAGATCAGCATTCAGTCTGACAGGCTCCTAGCAGCTTACCACTGCATAGCCGCCACCACAGTGGAATACTTGTATTGGCCCCGCGACAGGCACCGCTTCAGGTACAATATGCTTATCATGCTAACAAGACACTTTTAGGAGCAGCGGCTTTGGACATCATTTGGTGGTTGGCCTATATAGCACTGGGCGGTTTTGTGGGCTTGATGGCGGGCTTATTGGGGATTGGTGGTGGCGGCATTATGGTGCCAATTCTGACGTCGCTTTTTGTACTCCAAGGCGTGCCCCACGAGCACCTTGCCCACTTGGCTTTAGGTACCGCCATGGCGGCCATCATTCCCGCCTCTACCGCTAGCCTGCTTTCCCACCATCGGCACGGAGCCGTTCGCTGGGACATCGTGCGCTTTATTACCCCTGGCATATTAATCGGCACCTTTTTGGCGACCTTTATCGCTGCGCTGCTGCCCACCCGCGGCCTTGCCATCTTTTTCGCCTGCTTTATGGTGCTAATGTCGCTCCAGATGCTGGCAAACATCAAGCCCAAACCGAGCCGCGGCTTACCCGGCCCTATCGGCGTAAGCGGTGTGGGGTTGGGCATCGGTGGCATTTCCGCGCTCGTTGCTATTGGCGGTGGCTCACTAACAGTGCCCTTCCTCACCTGGTGTAACGTCAAGCTACCCCGCGCAATAGGCACCTCAGCAGCCGTAGGACTCCCTATCGCAGTTGCTGGTGCACTTGGCTACATAATCAACGGATGGTCTATCCAAGGACTGCCCAGTGCAGCGCTCGGCTACGTTTACCTGCCCGCGCTACTGCTCATGGCGCCCTTCAGTATCCTAACGGCTCCCATCGGAGCAAAATTAGCGCATAGGCTGCCCGTCAAACTTCTCAAACGAGTATTTGCGTTTATGCTGATGGGGCTGGCACTGCAGATGGTGTATGCGGTGTTTACTGCTTAAACCCAGGCTTTAGCGTAAGGTCCTTTCTCGGAATGCTAAAATGGGCAGTATATGAGAAACTGCCGTCCTTTTTACGGCGCTTGCGAATCGTTGCCATACTTGCCTCTCAGATGTACCAAATCAAAAGCGGCTCAAGTACCAAAT
Source organism: Vreelandella titanicae (assembly GCF_014697095.1). Lineage (NCBI taxonomy): Bacteria > Pseudomonadati > Pseudomonadota > Gammaproteobacteria > Oceanospirillales > Halomonadaceae > Vreelandella > Vreelandella titanicae. The sequence continues at coordinate 4,775,087 of NZ_CP059082.1, forward strand.
ATGTACCAACGAACCATGTAAAACGCCGCTCAACCACTGTAAACATGAACAGTTATGAATGATAACACAACCGCGCAAACCCGCATGAAGTCTGGCATTGCCCGCCCGGAGCTGGATAGAACTTTCTCCGTCGCGCCCATGATGGATTGGACAACCCGCGATTACAGAGCGCTAGCACGCACCTTAACCAAGCGTGCGCTGCTGTATACCGAGATGGTCACTACCGGTGCGATTTTGCACGGGACGCCCCGTGAGCGCTTTTTGGGCTATAACGAGGTGGAGCATCCGCTTGCACTGCAGTTAGGCGGCAGCGACGCCGGTGAGCTGGCTGAGTGCGCAGCGATTGCCGAAGCCTGGGGCTATGACGAGGTGAACCTGAACGTCGGCTGCCCGAGTGACCGCGTGCAGAACAACCTGATTGGCGCGTGCTTGATGGGCTACCCCGAAAAGGTGGCAGAGGCAGTGCGGGCAATGCAGGCTGCGGTGTCTATTCCGGTCACGGTGAAGTGCCGTATTGGTATTGATGACCAGGATGAGGACGCTGATCTTGAGCGGTTTATCGCTATCGTTGCTGACGCAGGCTGCGAGGTGTTTACCGTTCACGCCCGTAAGGCGTGGCTGCAGGGTTTGTCGCCTAAACAGAACCGCGATGTGCCGCCGCTTAACTACCCCCGTGTTCATCGTCTAAAGCAGAGCCGCCCTGAATTGCATATTGGCATTAACGGCGGGATTAAAACGCTGGCGGAGTGCCAAGCGCAGCTTACCCATGTGGATAGCGTGATGGTGGGGCGTGAGGCGTATCAAAACCCGTGGCTGCTCGCTGGTGTCGATGAACAGTTGTTTGGTGAGCAAGGCCCGGCAGAGAGCCGTTTGGATGCTGCGAACGCTTTCCGGCCGTATATTCAGCAGCGCTTGGATGAAGGCGCGAAGCTGAATCATATTACCCGCCACCTGCTGGGTTTATTCCAGGGTTGCCCCGGCGGCAGGCGCTTCCGGCGTCATTTGTCAGAACACGCCCATAAAGAAGGCGCAGGATTGCGCCTATTTGATGAAGCGTTAAGTTTAGTGCGTGAGCCAGAGGCTCAAGACACACAGCCCGCCGCCCTTTCTGCCCCCCTTCCCGCTTAAGCGTTGAAGGTGTGGACGGCGCGCCGTGTGCTTAAAAAGTCACGCGTTAGCCGCCTTTCACGCCTTTAGCGATGCGGTCTCCGACTTCCTGGTCAATATTGCGCCAATACTCAAACGCACGCTGAAGCACCGGCTCCGTAACACCATCCGATAGATGACCAACAACGTTCGACACCAAACGGGCACGCTGGGCGTCATCCATCACTTCACGCACCAGGGTATGGGCCTGCCCCCAATCGTCGTCATCGCGGCGCAGGGTGTAGGCGGTGCGCACAAAGTCACCACTCACTTCCCAGGTGTTATCCATAGGGTAGCGCTCAGCATCGGCAGAGGGGCCGCCTTTCGAGTTGGGTGCATAAACCGGGTCGGTGACATTTTGCACCCGCATCGCGCCATCTTTAGTGTAGCTGTGCACCGGCGACTTCGGCGAATTCACCGGGATCTGCTTATAGTTCACGCCAAGCCGCGCGCGGTGGGCATCAGCGTAGGAGAACCCACGCGCCAGCAGCATTTTATCAGGGCTTAAACCGGTACCTGGTACCATATTATTGGGCTCAAATGCCGCTTGCTCGATCTCGGTGTGATAATCCGTGGGATTACGATCCAAGATGAGTTTACCCACTTCAATCATCGGATAGTCCGCATGGGGCCACACTTTGGTCAGATCGAAGGGGTTATAACGGTAGGTCTTCGCCTCTTCAAACGGCATGATCTGCACTTTCAGCGTCCAGCTGGGGTGATCGCCATTTTTAAGGGCTTGATAGAGGTCGCGGGTATGGTAGTCAGCGTCTGCGCCAGCCATTTTGTCCGCTTCTTCCTGGGTGAGGAAATCGATTCCCTGGTCGGTTTTAAAATGGTACTTGACCCAAAACCGCTCACCCTCTGCGTTGATCCACATATAAGTATGGCTGGAATAGCCGTTCATATGACGCCAGGTTTTCGGGATACCCCGATCCCCCATCAGCCAAGCCACTTGGTGAGCCGATTCAGGCGACAGCGTCCAGAAATCCCACTGCATATCATGGTCACGAAGATTGGTATCTGCGCGGCGCTTTTGCGAGCGGATAAAGTGCTGAAACTTCATCGGGTCGCGAATAAAGAACACCGGTGTATTGTTCCCCACCATGTCGAAGTTGCCTTCTGTGGTGTAGAACTTGATCGAGAACCCGCGCGGGTCACGCCATGTGTCCGGGCTACCCCGTTCGCCGGCCACGGTTGAGAAGCGCATCAGTGTTTCAGTGGTCGTGCCCGGCTGGAACACGGCTGCCTTGGTGTACTTGCTGACATCATGAGTCACTTCAAAGCGCCCAAAACCGCCGCCACCTTTGGCGTGAGGCTGACGCTCGGGAATACGTTCACGGTTAAAGTTTGCCATCTGCTCAATCAAGTAGTGATCGTTGAGCAGAATCGGGCCGTTGGGTCCTATGGTAAGCGAGTGTTCGTCACTGGTGACCGGTATACCCGCATCTGTCGTGGTGTGATTAGGTTTATCGCTCGTCATCGCTTTTCCTCCATGTCACGGTAGACGTGGCGTTTGATCGCCACTCGTTCGAGTCCGATGAAAGCCTAGCTATTTGTTTTTAGGCTTTGTACGAAAACTGTCTGCGCTCGACAATACGGCGTTAAAAATCGCCTCAAAATGCTCATTTACACCCCGTAAACTCCGCTTTTTCGTTGATTTTTGCCTTGTCTAGTCTTCGCTCGCCGACTTTTCGTACAAACCCGAGTTGTTATCATTTTTAGCAGCCGCTAACAAAGCCCGTCCTTAGGTATAGTCAAATGGCTACTGATTTGCCATTTATAGTAGCTAATCCTTAACTATTGAAGCGATAGCGTTGAGTTATGAACTACGATTAATAAAACGAATCAGGTGGCGGCACCAAGCTTGAGTTAAAGCTCTCAATAGCCGTTTCTGCCTCATCAATTTCATCAAAACGGGCAATATGGAATAGCGCCTCTCCTTCATTGGCCAGCGGCAAGCGACTCATGCCAATCACAATACCGTCGGCAGCGGCGCGCACTTCGCCTTCATCATTGCCAAAAGGGTCAGCGACTTTGCCCAGCACCTCGCCTTTCGCAACGCGGGCGCCTAGGCGCACCTTGGGGCGCAAAATGCCGTCGATAGGTGCCCGAGCCCAGCTTGACCCTTTGGCAAGCTCCGCGGGTGCTGGCGTGCGGCGGCGTTGTTCGCCGGTCAGCATGCCTAGTCGGCGCATGACTCGCAGCACACCGCGAACCCCTGGGGCAATCGCCCACTCGTCAAAACGCAGCGCCTCGCCGGCTTCATAGGTCAGCACTGGAATCCCGCGGTTCTGAGCGTAGTGGCGCAGGCTACCTTCACGCAGTTCCGCATTTAGCACTACGGGCGCACCGAAAGCATCGGCCATACGCTCGGTTTCGCTTCCAGGACGGAGCTGGGCACGAATTTGCGGCAGATTAGTGCGGTGGATTGCACCGGTATGTAGGTCAATAATATGGGTAGCGTGATCGACGATTTGTTCGCGAAACAGATTTGCAATACGGCCGCCAAGTGACCCCGACTCGCTGCCTGGAAAACAGCGATTTAGATCACGCCGATCAGGCAAATAGCGGGTTTGCTGCAAGAAACCAAGTACGTTTACAACCGGCACAGCGATCAAGGTACCGCGGATACTACTAATCGCTTTCGCGCGCAGTACCCGGCGGACAATCTCCACGCCGTTGATTTCATCGCCGTGAATGCCACCACATACCAACAGCACTGGTCCATCCTTACGGCCATGAACGACTTCGACAGGAATATGCAGGGGCGTATGGGTATATAAGCGCGCCACCGGCACATCAACTTGTAAGCGTTGGCCGGGCATAATGGTATGTTCGCCCAGCTGAAAAGGAGCTCGCGCCATGCTTTCTGTCCTGTTTTTTTAATTCGTTTTGCTCACGACATTAGGGCCAGATTCATTGCCTGTTTATACGCTTTCAGTCGTGAAATGACGAATTTGTTAACCCACGTTATGAGATGGCTCATTTAACCATACAGTTTTGAATGTAAATGTTCTCCCTCTTAGGTTAAAATATGACCATACTGTGTCGATAATGAGGTTGCATTTCCATGGCAAGAAAGACCAAAGCAGAAGCGGCTGCTACACGAGAAGCACTGCTTGAAGCTGCTGAAGAGGTATTTTTTGCCAAGGGCGTGGCGCGCACCTCCTTAGAGCAAATTGCTCGCCATGCAGGCCTTACTCGCGGCGCCGTTTATTGGCACTTTAAAAACAAAGGCGACCTGTTCATGGCGCTGGTTGAACAGGTGCGTATGCCCTTCCAATCGCTGATGGATGAGGTCGACAAAGCCGACGCCGAATTATCACCATTGGAGTCTATACGACTGGCCTGCCATGCGGGTTTAGTGCGCCTTGAGCAACCTTCTTATCAGCGAATACTCTCCATCCTGCTGCATCGCTGCGAGTTCTTCAGCGATATTAACCCGCTCGACATGCAGGAGCAGATCGGCAACGAGTGTTTTGAAGAGATGCTGAATGTCTTTGTGCTCGCTGAGCAGCAACAATTGTTGCGCGAAGACCTTAGCCCCGAAATTGCAACGCGCTTGATGCAGTCCATGCTGGGAGGCCTGTTCCACGACTGGCTACGTAACCCCGGAGCTTTTTCGATTCGGGAACGCGGTGGCGAGCTGATTGATACCTCTATTCGCATGATGCAGCGTTAAACATTGCACCCACTCTCGCTGCAATGCAGCAAGTATGCTTATACTGGCCCCACTGTTCTAGCCGTGTGAGTACCCTATGGATGCCTTGGAGTTTGTTCGCATACGCGAGTTAGAAGTCGCCGTACGCATTTGGAACCCTACTGCCCCCCGCACTTTGATCGCCTGGCATGGCTTTGCTCGTCACGGTGGCGACTTTAGCGCGCTGGCGCGGGAACTCGGCAGTGAATGGCGGATTATCGCCCCAGACACCCCGGGCCGTGGCTTATCAAGCTGGTCGCTTTTCCCTGCTCACGACTACCTTTATAGCCATTATGTGACAGTAGCAATCGCACTGCTTGACCACTTTGAACTCGATTACATCGATTGGCTGGGCACCTCGATGGGTGGCCTGCTAGGCATGTTGATCGCCGCTGACCCACAACACAGTGGGCGTATTTCCCGGCTGATTCTTAACGATGTGGGCCCCGAGCTGAACACGCAGGGTCTTATTGGTCTCTCCAGCTATTTCGGCGTTACCCACCGCTTCTCTAACTTCAGCGAACTCCAACAAGAGCTCAATCAGCACTACGCTAGTTTCGGTATTACCGGTGAATCCGCATGGCGCGAACTAGCGCTCAACAGTGCCCGTCGGTTACCGGATGGTAGTTGGACGTATCACTTTGATCCGCGCATCGGCGAGCAGTTTGTACACGATACGCCGCGCGACATGTGGGCAGACTGGGCGAACATTCGCTGCCCGACGATGGTGATACGCGGTGAGGAGTCCACACTTTTAGACCCGGAAACACTACCGCGGATGACCGAAGCACAGCCTAAGCTTGTGACGCTTACAGTGCCTGACTGTGGTCATGCGCCCATGCTGGATAAACCAGCACAGGTAGACCCCATTCACGACTTTTTAAACCGCCCCGCTCCTCGTCCTACCTCCGTTGATAAGACGCAAAACGCCACTGTCTGGCAGCGTGCAGTGCAGTGGCTGACACAGCAGTGGCGGCGTTGGAAATAACCGGGATGCCTAGCATTTAGGCTTCCCGGTGACGCCCCTCAGATAGAACGTCGTATTAGTGGGAGGTGGAGTAATGGGTTGAGTGGCGATTTTTCTGGTTTAGCCGCAGTCTATTCAAACGAACTCGCGTTTCGAGATACGCCTTCTCAGAGACGCTGCGATAGGCGCCCTCTTCAGGTAAGTACTTCACCAGCACTCGGCGCTCCCCCTGTACAGGTAGGGCATCGTGCTTGCTCAGCAGTTTGACCCTGCTATTGGGCTCATTATCAATGACTGCGAACGCCTGCCCACCAGTACCTTCGCGCTCAGTCACCACCACCGTTTGCCCCAGTAAACAGCGGCGCGTGAAGGGGCGATAACGGTGCAGCCCACGGTGCAAGGCCTGGCAGAGCATCGCCGCCAAAGGCGAAGCAACCACCAGCGTAGCCCATAGCACCAGCACCCCTACCGGTATACGTATCAAGCCAAGCGGTAGCCACCGCAATACCAGTAGTTCGATCACCAATGTAAGCACTGCTGCAATGGTCAGAATCACCGTCAAGGCCAGCGTCGCGGGAACCCCAGCGAAGCCTAGAGAAACCAGCGTGCTGGCGAGATGGTCTTCTTTGAGGCTATCGCGTTCAAACAGCTCCAGAGGGGCTAAACGGATAATCACTAACAGCCAGTAAAGAGCCAACAACCCGAGTAGCAACGTAAAGACGATGGTCGGAAACTGCGTAGCAGCGTGCAGTAGATCGTTCATGATGGCGCCTCCCCCGGTACTTAGCCGGTGATGTATTGTTACTTCCAGCTTAGTCCAGATTAGCTTTTGGGCGCCACCTCTACCTTGATCTTAGTCAGCTAGCTTGATTATCGCGACCGCAATAAAAAGCGGGTGCCATCCGAAGATAGCACCCGCCTGTTCTTGATGGTGGTTAATCGCTAAAGACTAGGCTTTGTCATGCTCAAGTGCCGACTGTGAGCTATCATGCCTATTCCCTTTCATCTTGCGACCTAGCCAATCAGAAACGGTTGCAATCATGGCGTAGAAGCTGGGAATAAACAGGCTGCCCAAAGTGGCAACTGAGAACATACCCATGGCGACCGTGGTACCAATGTGATGACTGCTCACATCGCTGGCACCGGTCGCCAATGCGAGCGGTAAGGTACCAAAGATAAATGCCAGGGAGGTCATCACGATGGGGCGAAAGCGCAGCTCTGCTGCTGTAATCGCCGCTTCACGGATTGATTTTCCCTGCTCCTTACGCTGCAGTTCGGCGAATTCGACAATCAGGATGGCATTCTTCGCCGCAAGCCCGACCACCACCAACATGCCGATCTGCACATACACACTGGTGTCCAGCCCGCGCAACGCGATACCCCCAATACCCCCCAGGAAAGCAAAAGGCGTTGCAGTCAATACCGCTAGCGGTAAAGACCAACTCTCATACTGAGCCGCCAGGATCAGGAAGACCATCAATAGGCCGAAGACAATCGCTAGCGTCGCGGCGCTGCCCATATTGGACTCTTGGTATGCGGTACCCGTCCAGCCCATGCCCCAGTTGCTGCCCAGCGCTTCCTCCACGACTTCGTTCATTGCTTCGATCGCCTGAGCTGAGCTATAACCAGCAGCTGGCTCACCCTGGAACATTGCACCGGCATAAACGCCGAAACGGGACACTACCGACGGACCGGTTTGGCGCTCAAGCTCGACAAATTCAGAGAGCGGAATACGTTCGCCATTTCCGCCACGCACGTAAACGCTGCTGACGTCTTCCGGCGTCTTCCGGAATTCATCTTCGTTTTGTAGATAGACCTGAAAATTACGGTTTTGATAGCTAAAGTAGTTCACAAAGCCGTTACCAAAGGTATTACCCAGAGCCGAGTTAATGTTCTCCAGCGCCACGCCGTAACTTAATGCTTTTTGCTGATCAATGTTGGCACGATAAGACGGGACATTAACGTTGAACGTTGTAAATACCCGGTTCAAGGCAGGATGCTGGTTAGCTTTCTGCATGATTTGCAGCGATGCTTCATACAGCTCACGTGCCGATGCACCATCAAAGGACTGCAAGTAGCCGGTAAAACCGCCAGTGGTCGAAAGCCCCATGATAGGTGGCAAGTTAAAGGCCATCGCGGAACCACCATCAATACTTGCGCCCAACCCCATAATGCGCCCTACAAGTTCTGTGGCAGTCAAATCACGCTCAGACCAAGGGCTTAGATTGATAAACATTACCCCCCGAGCGGTATTCACGGAACTCGACAAAATGTCATAGCCCGCCACCGCGGAGGAGTATTCCACACCGGGAATATCTTCAATCGCTGCACTGAGTTTTGACATATAGCGCTGGGTGCGATCCAGCGACGCGGCGTCAGGAAGCGACACGCTGACCAGCACAACCCCCTGGTCGGTTTCCGGCACCAGCGTTGAAGGCGTATTGGCGTAGAGCCAGTAGGAACCAACCCCTGTCGCTACCGTGAGCGCTAATGCTAACACCCAAAACCGCACCAAGCCTTTTACGACCCACATATAGGCAGCGGTGATTCCCGCAAACAGTCGGTCAAACAGGCGTAGCGGTGTATTTAGGGCGCGCTTGAATTTGGACTGCCCGGCACCGGCGATTTTGTGCTTGATAAAAATCGCTGACAGAGCAGGGGTAAAGGTTAGCGCCATTAACGCCGAAATGGCCACCGAGATCGCCACGGTAATTGCAAACTGCTGGTAAATCTGCCCGGTAAAGCCGCCCAGGAAAGCCACAGGTACAAACACGGCCGCCATGATCAATGAGGTCGCAATCACCGGCCCGCCGACTTCTTTCATCGCCCGAATAGTCGCGTCGCGTACACTGATATCGTCCTCTTCACTCAGCACGCGCTCGACGTTTTCCACTACAAGAATGGCATCATCGACCACTATCCCTATCGATAGCACCAAGGCAAATAGCGTCAGCAAGTTGATCGAAAAACCAAACATGTAGAAGCCTGCAAAGGTGCCCACGACCGCAACCGGCACCACCGACATGGCAATCACAGTGAAACGCCAGTTCTGCAGGAAAATAAACAGAATGACGATAACGATCAGAAAGGCTTCAATAAAGGTGTGGAGCACCGTTTCCACGGAGGCATCAATAAACAGGGTCGTATCATAAGGGGCAACATATTCAAGCCCGGGCGGGAAGCGACCGGCCAGTTCCTCCATAGTCTCCCGCACGCCCTGAGCAGTTTCCAGCGCGTTTGCACCTGGCTGCTGGTTAATAATAATCGGTGTCATGGTTGAGCCGTTCAAACGCGCATCAACCCCGTAAAAAGATGCCCCAAGCTCAATGCGCGCGACGTCTTCCAAGTGTAGCGAAGAGCCGTCGCTATTGGTACGCAGGTAAATATTACGGAAGTCGTCGACATTATTAAGACGGCCGCCAGCGGTAATCGTATAGGTGTACGCACGCGGCTCACTTTGCGGCGTCGATGCCAAATTGCCCGCAGGCACTTCAGTATTTTGTGCCCTAATCGCGCTGGCCACTTCACTGGGCGTCAGGTCGTACTGGGCCAACTTATCCGGATCCATCCAGATACGCATGGCAAACTCGCCGCCGCCCAACACCTCGGCATTACCCACACCCGGCACCTGGCGCAGTTCATCAAGCACGTTAAGGGTGGCGTAGTTCTGCATATAGATGTTGTCGTAGTCGCCATCAGGCGAGGTCAACGCGATAAACATCAAAATCGAGTCAGAGCGCAGCTCTACGGTGACACCTTGTGACTGCACGGCCTCAGGTAACTGCGAAAGCGCTCCCTGAACCCGGTTGTTGACGTTGATGGTGTTAATGTCACCGTCGGTGCCGATGTCAAACGCCACGCTCAAGCTCATGAGGCCGTTATCGGCGCTGTTGGAGGTCATATAAAGCATGTTCTCAACGCCGTTAATGGCTTCGGCGATGGGAGCCGCCACCGTTTGCGCAACGGTTTCAGCGTCCGCCCCAGGGAACTGCGCTTGCACCGATACCGTCGGCGGCACCACGCTGGGGTACTGCTCAATCGGTAGAATACGCATGGACATCACGCCCACCAACGTCACGATAATCGCCAATACCGTGGCAAATATCGGGCGGCTGATGAAGAAGTTAGAGAAGTTCATTATTGCGCACCCTCTTCCCCTTCAGCGGGCTGACCATCGGCTGCCCCCTCTTCCATTGTCTCTGCTGCTTCAGACTGCTGTTGGGCCTCTTCTTGCTCCACATCTTCAACGATGTCCTCAGCGTTACCAGCAAACGGCTGAGGATCAATCACCATACCCGGCTCTAAACCAGCGGGGTCGCCGACCACAACACGATCTCCCGGCTCAAGCCCCTCACGAATCAACTGCCATGGGCCAGCCACTTCGCCCAATGAAACAGTCCTTTCACGGGCTTTGTCCTCGTCATCTAGGACAAACACTTGCGGGCCCATTAGCCCTTGGGTAACGGCAATTTCCGGGACTGCCATCACATCAAAACGCTTCAGGCCCTCGATGCGTACACGTACAAATTGGCCGGGCAGTACGGTCGCCTCAGGATTTTCGAAGGTTGCGGATGCCTGCACGGTACTGGTGCCGCTATCGACTCGTGATCCCAGGAAGTCCAAATGCCCTTCTAATTCGGAATCGCTGCCGCCACTCACGCCAGGAATGCTCAACCGCGCACGAATATCCGACGTATCACCGCCGTCACTCAACTGACGACGCAGCTCAAAGGCATCCCGCTGAGGCAGTTGGAAACGAACTTCCAGCGGATCCAGCGGGGTGATCGTAGCCAGTTTTGTACCCGAGGTCACCAAATTGCCCACGTTAACTTGGCTCAAGCCGATCATGCCTGAGACAGGAGCCGTCACCTGGGAATAGCCTAAATCCAGGTTGGCACTGGTCAAGGCGGCTTCTGCTTGGGCGACGCTCGCCTGGGCTACTCGTTGGTCGGCCAACGCCTGATCATACTGCTGGCGACTCACCGAGTTTTGGCTTAATAACTGCTCGAAACGCTGGGCATCACGCTGGGCGCGGGCAAGCTCGGCACGAGCGCTCTGTAAATCGGCTTCACGCTGATTGACCGTGGCCTGGTAAAGATCGGGCTCGATGGTGTAAAGACGATCTCCTTCCTCCACCAACTGGCCGGGTTCAAAGTGACGCTCCTCCAGAAACCCATTGACACGGGCAACCAATGTGACTTCATCATCACTGCGTAGCAGCGAGGGGTACGACTTATCCAACGGTATATCCTGACGCGCCATTTCGGCCACTTCGACCTTATGGGGAGGTGCCTCTTGCTGGGCACCCTGTTGAGGTGCCTCGGCTTGTTCTTGACCGCAGGCTGAAAGTGCCAGCGCAGCTACCAGCGTCACCAGACTCGCTCGGCGTGAGTGAATCAACTTCTTCATACGTTAAGTTCCCATATATCTTTTTTAAGGTGACCAATAGCACGTGCGCACCTGAATCACTTCCAACCGACAAACAATTACATGCCAGGCTGGGGCGGTGCACCGATGTTGAGCGCAGACTCATAGCGGTCGTTGCCACCGCTCTCTGGCAAGGTGAAATTCACCTCATCGCCGGTTAACCATGCATTGACTTCTTCAATGGCGTCCACGTCCAGGCGCCCGGCCTGCTGACGAAGCGTGAGCAAATTCACTACGTAGTCGTAGCGAGCCTCGGCGTAGTTGGCGATGGCGTTATACAAATTCTGCTCAGCGTTCAAAACATCCACGATGTTACGGGTGCCAACCTCGTAGCCAGCGCGGGTTGCTTCCAGCGCGCTGCGGTTAGAGACGATCGCCTGCTCACGGGCCTCGATGGTTTCCACATCGTTGCTGACTTGGGTATACAGCGAGCGCACCTGCTGGATCGACGAACGACGCTGGGACTCGAAATCATACTGGCTGCTTTCAAGTTGATAAGTCCCCTGGCGGATGCTGGCGCTGGTACTGCCGCCGGTGTAGATGGGTAAATTAGCGCGTATGCCCACCTGGCTAGAGGAGTCATTCCCGGTGGTGTTATCAATATCACTGTCGCCATACTGATAGTTGCCAAAAGCTGAAAGGGTGGGCAATCGTCCCGCGCGGGCAATTTCCACACCGCTGCGTGATACTTCAATCCCCGCCTGTTGCGCCAATACCTGAGGATTGCGCTCAATGGCTTGCTCTACCCAGTAGTCCCGGTTGCTGGGTTCAGGGAGGGCGACTGGCATACTGTCGCCCAACGCTTCAATACTGGCGTAGCGCTGGCCGGTCAGCTGCTCCAGTGCCTCAAATGCCACCTGCAGGTTGCTCTCTGCGGCAATGCGATCAGCACGGGACTGGTCAAAGGTAGCCCGGGCCTCTTCGACTTCGGTAATCGCAATCAAACCGACCTCAAACTGCTCACCGGCCTGTTCAAGCTGACGGCCAATGGCTCGCTCTTGGGCAAAACGCGCTTCGAGTACTTCATAAGCCCGCAAAATATCAAAATAGGCGCTGGCCACGTCAATTAATAGCTGCTGTTCGGTAGCTGCCAGCAGGTATACCTGCTGGTCAATCTGCCGCTCGGCCTGAGTGACTTGGCGGCGCGTGACCTCATCATAAAGCGCTTGGGTGGCTTCAAGGGTGAGCGCTACGGTGTTGTAACGGTCATCACCGGCGCTCACATTACCCGTTCCAGCCCCTGTTCCCGCTCGGGATGAACCCTGGCTTTCATACTGCTCGTTGTGCGCCACGGTGCCCGAGGCGTTAATTTGGGGGAGTAACCCACCGCGGGCAACGTCTCTGCCTGCTTCAACACCCAAATACTCCGAGCGCGCCGAAGCAAGCTCAGCGTTGTTGTCTAACGCATCACGGGTAATCGTGATGAGATCAGCAGCTTGAGCAGGCAATACAAAAGAAGCGGTGAATACCGCTAACAGTAGGGGTCGTAAAGGGGCATTGACTGCCCAGTGTGCCAGTCGCATGGGATTGCCTCTAGGTATCAGCGTCAGATGGTAAACGCGCTTAGTCTCTCAGCCTGCTTGTCCTGCAGAAAATTAAGCCACTCGCACGTTAAGACATTCAGAAAGATGAGCATTATAGTTACATTCATGTATGTATGCTAGCCTTGAACAATCTATAAATATGTGTGCAGCCTGTTGTCAAGTCGCATCCAACTTACCTTAGTCCAAAGCATGGTGGTTTGGCGATTAATGCGGCGCTCTTTTACGAAATCCCCGCGCATCGATACCCCATTTAGTTAGCCGCGAGGTCAGCGTAGTGGGTTTAATACCAAGCAGTTCTGCCGCCCCCCCGGCCCCAGAAATTTTACCTCTCGCCTGTTCCAGAGCGGCAATCGTGCTCGCCCGCCGACGTTGGCTCAGCGCCTGCTCAGTCAGCAGCGTTGCTTTACTTTGCTCTCCGCTGGTGTGGAGCAACGTCGGCATTGGTTGAGCACGGCCCATCGAGCGCGACGGCTCTCCCGACAGCAGGTCATCAAACATTAAGCGTCGATCCTGGGTCACGATGACTTGGCGCTCGATGATGTTTTCCAGTTCACGAATGTTGCCTGGCCATGGGTAGCACTGCAGAATCTCCAACTGGGCGGGGGGAATGCGCACTCCCGGCTTATTAAATTTCAGGCAGGCACGCTGTAAAAAGTGCCGCGCCAATAGCGGCACATCCTCAATCCGCTTGCGCAGCGGTACCGAGTCAATAGGAAACACATTGAGTCGAAAATAGAGGTCTTCGCGAAAGTGGCCCGTATCGATCATGTCGCGCAGTTCGCGATTGGTGGCGGCAATCACCCGCACATCCACTTCGCGGGTACGGTTATCGCCTACGCGCTCAAACTGCTGATCCTGTAGCACCCGCAACAGCTTACTCTGCAGCTCCAGGGGGATTTCACCGACTTCATCCAAAAATAACGTGCCGCCGTGGGCAAGCTCAAAACGCCCTGGGCGATCCTGCACCGCGCCGGTAAAGGCCCCTTTTACATGGCCAAAAAACTCACTCTCAAACAGATCACGGGGAATAGCCGCACAGTTCACGCGGATCAGCGGTCGATCACTGCGCGTACTCCCCGCATGGATGGCGCGGGCAATCAGCTCTTTACCGGTGCCCGACTCGCCGCTAATCAACACGTTGGCGCTGGTGGGCGCAACCAGCTCAATCTGCTGAATCAGCTTGGCCACTGCCGGACTATTGCCGACAATATCGCGATGGTTTAGCTCCGCTTTTATCTCTTCCTGGAGGTACTCATTTTCCAGTTCGAGGCGCTGCTTGAGTGACTCCACCTCAGCAAGGGCATCGCGCAACTGCTGCTCAGCACGCTTGCGCTCACGAATATCACGAAACAGCACCACCGCCCCGACCAAACGCCCCATTTCAAAAATCGGTGTACTCGTGTACTCAACGGGAATTGCCTCACCATTTTTGTGCCAGAACACCTCGTTATCGACATGATGCACCTGACCATCGCTAAACGAGGCGTGAATAGGGCACTGCTGCACCGGGAAGTGACTGCCATCGGCGTGGGTGTGGTGGAACATCAGGTGAGCGTCGTGGCCCACCATATCCTCGGTACTCCAGCCCAGAATTCGCTCGGCGGCAGGATTAACGAAGGTTGTTTTGCCTTCGGCATCCAGACCGTAAATCCCCTCGCCCGCTGCGCCAAGAATCAGTTGGTTCTGCTTTTCAATCCGCTCGAATACCTGCTCGACCCGCTGCCAACCCACCTCACCCTGGCGGTGCTGGCGGCCTAATTCCGCTTTTGCTCGCCGCTGCTCAGCTTTATTGCGGTCTATAAGCGTCAGCAACAGCTGTGAAGAGTCGTCGATAAGCTGAGCATAAACCTCAACTCGATACGGCTGGCGCAGCATATCTAACATCACCAGGTCATCCGACCAGGCCGCTTTGTGTGTTAGCGCTTCATCGGTGAAGCTCACCCATAGTGACAGCGAAGCACCCAAGCGATGGCTAAACGGTGCCTCCAAAGGCATTGCTTCATCAATATTGAGCAGCGCGCAAGCGGCATAATTCGCAGCGAGCAGTTGGTCGGCAAACGGATCGACCAAAATCATCGCCAGAGGCGAAAAGCCACCCATCAACGCAAAAGCGTGATGACGTTCAGGCTCATCCATTAGTGTCGGTCTCAAATGAGTTGTCCCATCACCATTCAATTACCGCGCCAGTTACGACATTTCGTCACTAAAACAACGAAATATCGTAGTTTACGATATTTCGTAACACCTTAAACGCTCCAAAAACATCCTCTAAAAAATAAATTAATCCATTCAAAACAAAATATTAGAAATCATATGCGCGAGTTGGCACACAAATAGCACTGGATGGGTGGATAGTGCGATAGCGCCACACGCTTAATCTCTTTTGCACCAGGACGGCGCAGCCATCGGTTTTATTGCTCCTATCAGGAAACACTAAAACTCTTGGGTTAGGCGTTAATTAACCGAAATGACACAGGAGACATATTTATGTCTTATCTAATGCCCAGTGAATTTGTCACCAAGTTGGTGGATCAGGGTGAGTCAAAAGTCTATATGGGCACCCGGGATACGCTTATCCGCGCCTTTATGGCAGGAGCGACTCTGGCGTTGGCGGTTATTTTTGCCATCACCATCGCGACGCAAACAGGCCACTTTTTGATTGGGGCACTACTCTTCCCCGTGGGCTTTGTGATGCTCTACCTGATGGGCTATGACCTGCTCACCGGGGTTTTTATGCTGGTGCCAATTGCATGGCTCGACAAAAGACCCGGAGTGACACTGCCGCGCATGCTGAAGTGCTGGGCTCTGGTAGGGCTTGGCAACCTTGGGGGCGCCCTATTTATCGCCACCTTCGGCTACCTGAATTTCACCATGGGCGGCACAGAGGAGATCAACGCTGTCGGCCAAACGATGATGGCCGTTGGTGAAAGCCGCACGGTGGGTTATCAGGAGGCGGGGCTTGCCGGTTGGATTGTGCTTTTTCTGAGAGGCATGTTCTGCAACTGGATGGTATCCATGGGCGTGGTGGGCGCGGCCATTTCCACAACGGTTTCCGGCAAAATCATGGCCATGTGGATGCCGATTATTGTCTTCTTCTACCTTGGTTTTGAGCACTCAGTGGTCAACATGTTTCTGTTCCCAATTGGCCTCATGCTGGGCGCTGACTTCACGCTGTATCAATACATTATGTGGAACGAAATCCCCACGGTACTGGGTAACCTGGTAGGCGGCCTAACCCTGGTTGGCTTGGTTCTCTATACCACCCACGTGCGTACTCAGCCCAAAAAGGTGCTGTCTTGATCACAGCCTAATAGGCCAAAGCCCCCTTTATAGGAGAAACCCTAATGGATAAACTCGAAATGCGTCACACCCTGCTCGCCGCCAAAGCGCGTAAAAAAATGAGCTGGGAAGATATTGGCAAAGCGGTCGGCATGTCGCCGGTATGGGTGGCTTCCGCCTGCTACGGCATGAACAGCGCCAGCCAAGAGGTTGCCGCTAAGCTGTGTGACACCCTTGGCGTGGAGCGCGATGCGGCAGAGGCTTTAGTGGCCTTTCCCACTAAAGCCTGGGATGAAGCAATCCCCCAGGATCCATTTATCTACCGCCTCTATGAAGTCGTCGGTGTGTACGGTGAGACCCTAAAAGACGTGGTGCAGGAGAAATTTGGCGACGGCATTATGAGCGCCATCGATTTCACCATGGAGGTCGACAAAATCGAAGACCCCAAAGGCGACCGGGTACTATTAACTTTGAATGGTAAGTTTTTGCCCTATAAATCTTGGTAAAACGTAAGTCCTGGTAAGTCAGGCGAAGGACTCAAGCCTCGCCACGCAGCGTTCAACCGCAGAACGATAGCCGGCACCGAACAGCACCAGATGATTCAACAGTGGGTAAAGCTGAAACAGAGCTTCACGCCTCGGCCAACTGGTCGGGGCGTCGCCGTTCCAGTAGGCGTCAAAAAATGCCTCTCCCGGCGAGCCAAATAGCGTCAGCATCGCCACGTCCACTTCCGGGTAGTGGCGATACACTGCCGGATCGATGATCGCCGGCCCTTTTGTAGTGAAGAGTACATTCCCTGACCACAAATCACCATGCAGCAAGCTGGGCGGTGCATCGGGCAGCCAGCGCTCCAAATCGTGGGCCAAGCGTTCGATACGGCCACGCAGCTCGCTGTCCAATAGCCCACGCTGGTGGCATGCCTCACACAGAGGGAGCAAGCGGCGCTCGCGCTGGAAAGCTCGACCGTCGCTGAGCGGGGCATTCGGCTGGGGTGTGCGCCCACAAGCGTTATCCTGATGCCAGCCGTGGGCATCGCCAATCACGCTGTGCAAACCGCGCAGCCCTTCACCAAGCGCTGCTTCGCTCTTCTGCCCAGCGGGCACGGTGTCCAATGACTCCATGATCAGCCAGCCTTCTGCCAAACCTAACACCTCTGGCACTACCAGCGATGAACAGGCGCCACGCAACGCACGCAGCCCTTCGGCTTCGCCACGCAGCCGCGCCGTATCGTCGTGTTTAATCACCACCTGCCCCTGACGGGTCTCCAGGCGGTATACAGCAGCAATGTCACCCCCACTGAGCGACTGCAAATCGCCAGCGGGGGTTAATTCGATAGATTCCAACAGTTGGCTCAGGGTGGCATCCATAAGGCTTTCTCCCTGTACCCGAATGTATAACGGCGTCGGGGTTAGGGGCCCCTAACCCCGACGCGCTTAAGCTATGGGCTAGCTTATATTTCAGCCTAACCGCTTATCGATCAGGCTCTCTAACTCAAGCTGGTCGTCGTGGAAGCGGCGGATGCCATCGGCCAGCTTGTCGTTGGCCATGGCATCTTGATTGTGGCCCCAGCGGAAAGCGGCTTCGTTCAATGGCTCGGTAGGCTTGCCACTGCCTTCACCCGCTTGAATTTGCGCAGCAACGCTGCCTTCGGTGGCATCCAGCTCTTCCAGTAATGCAGGCGAAATGGTCAGCCGTGGGCAGCCTGCCAATGCAAGTACCTGCCCGGTATTACGGAAGCTTGCGCCCATTACCACGGTGTCGTAGCCGCCCTGGTTGGCACGCTGGCAAACGCCTTGCACGAACTGAACGCCCGGGTCGTTTTCCGACGTGTAGTCGTTGCCGGTCTCTTTTTTGTACCAATCGGTCACGCGGCCTACGAAGGGTGAAATCAGAAACACCCCGGCATCAAAACAGGCCTGGGCCTGGGCATCGCTGAACAGCAGCGTCAGGTTGCACTGAATACCTTCGCGTTCAAGCACCTCGGCGGCGCGAATGCCTTCCCAGGTAGACGCCAGCTTGATTAGCACGCGGTCACGTGACACGCCACGGGCATCGTACAGCTCGATTAACTCGTGGGCCTTGGCAATGCTGGCCTGGGTATCAAAAGACAAACGGGCCGCCACTTCGGTGGAAACACGCCCCGGTACAACGGCGGAAATTTCACTGCCCATGGCCACCGCCAAGCGGTCAACGGCATGCTTGACCTGCTCTTCACGGCTGCCAACCGAGGCTTTTACATTGCTCAGCTCTTCGTCGATCAGCGCTTGATAACCGGACAGACTAAACGCCTTGAGCAGCAGTGACGGGTTAGTGGTGGCATCCTGCGGCTGATAGCGGCGAATAGCCTCAAGATCACCGGTGTCGGCGACGACAAGCGAATGTTGCTTTAACTGTTGCAGCTGGCTAGTCATAAAATCTCCTTGGTATGCGTTTAAGCGCCGCCATGGCGTTGTTCAAGTGCTGCGCAGTAGCGCATATAAATCGGTTGGTACGCGGCCACTCGCTCAGGATGGGGGTCAGCAAGTGACTGCGCATCCAAGTGGACTAATCTTTCACACAGCGTTTCCAGGGTTACGCCCTCTGAGCGCTGGTCGCACCAGGCCGCCTGTATTGCGGCACCAAGCGCGGCCGCATCGGTAATCTCAGGACAAATCACCTGGGTACCGGTAATGTCCGCGACCATCTGGCGCCAAACGGGGCTGTTAGCGCCGCCACCGATCAAACGAATCTGGCTGGCGCCGGCGGTTAAATCACCCAACAATTCCAGCCCATAGCGTAGCCCGAAAGTGGCCCCCTCCACCACGGCCCGACACAAATTAGCCTGGGTGGTATTCAGACTGGTCAGGCCAAGAAAGTCCGCGGAGGCGTCGGGCAGCATCGGCACTCGCTCACCGTTGAAAAACGGCAATACGGTAACGCCCTCGGCGCCTATCGGCGCGCTGGCTACTTTTTCGCCAAAGGCTGCCAGATCCAAGCCAAACAGTTCGCGCACCCGCGTGGTGGCCGAAGTAACATTCATCGTGCAGATCAGCGGCAGCCAGCCACCGGTGCTGGAACAGAAGTTGGCGACCATGGCGTTATCGCATTCAACAGGGTTAGCCGAGTAAGCGCAAACGGTGCCGGAGGTGCCCAAACTCAGCGTGATCAGCCCTGGAGTAATATTGCCGGTGCCAATGGCGCCCAACATATTGTCACCGCCGCCGGAGGAGACGACAACCTGGTCGCCAAGCCCAAGCTCGCGGGCCACGGCCGGGCGTACAAAGCCTACCGGTTCATGGGCTTCCAGCACCCGGGGCAATACCCGCGCCGGGTCTAATTCTGGGGCCATCTCGGCAAAAACATCCAGCTGCCAGCAACGCTTACGGGTATCGAAGTAGCCAGTACCGGAGGCGTCGCCCGCCTCAGTGACCCGTTCGCCGGTGAGCCAGAAATTAAGGTAGTCGTGGGGCAGCAGCAGGCTCTCGATGCGCCGATACGCATCAGGATGATGCTCGCGCAGCCAAACGATTTTAGACGCGGTATAGCCGGTTTGTAGTACCAGCCCCAGCTTCTCCAAACAGCCCGGCTCGCCGCCCAGGCGGATAACTAAATCGGCATTCTGGGCGCTGGTCTCAGTATCGCACCACAGCTTGGCGGGATAGACCGGCACGCCTTCGCCATTGAGCGCGACCATGCCGTGCTGTTGGCCTGAGACACCAATGCCGCGCACTTGGCTAGCCGATACAGCGGCTTTATCCAACGCGGCAAAAAACGCCGCTTTCAAGGCAGCTAACCACTCCGCAGGCGCCTGCTCCCGGCGGCCATTTTCGCCCTCTTCCAAGCGGTGAGGACGGCTTGCTTCAGCGAGAATCTTGCCTCGCTCAACGTCTACCACCACTACTTTGGTACTTTGGGTACCGCAATCTACCCCGATATACATCACACTGTTCCTTTGGACGACGCCAGACCCTCTAGCGTAGCGCGTGCGCCACGTTCGTGCAGCGAACTAAGGGCCGCTAAATAGGCTTCAACAAAGCGAGTGCTGTCGATTAAGTCACCAAACAGCTCGCGGTTTTCGATAAAGGCCGTTGGCCGTTGGCGGTTCTCGGCAGCAATCGCCATTAACGGCGCTTTCAAGCGATCGACGATCTCAATGGACTGGCCCTGCTCGTCGACCCCTTCAGCGTAGCGCGCCCAGCTGGCCACCACGGCGGCGCTGCGCTCTATTTCACCACCCTGGGCCAACTGTTGGCGAATCACCGGCACTAACCATTTAGGAATGCGGTCAGAGCTCTCGGCGCAAAGCCGTGCCAGGGTATCTTTGATTTGCGGGTTGGCGAAGCGCTCAATCAGCGTTAATCGGTAGGTTTCCAAATCAACCCCCGGTACCGGCGCCAAGGTCGGCGTGCCCTCTTCACGCATATAGCCCAGTAAAAAATCAACGAATAGCGGATCTTGGCACACCTCATGGGCGTAGCGGTATCCGGCTAAATAGCCAAAGTAGGTCAATGCCTGGTGACTGGCGTTGAGCAGGCGCAGTTTCATCAGTTCGTAGGGTTCGACATCTTCCACGACTTGGACACCCACTTTATCAAACGCCGGACGCCCAAGGGGGAAGTGATCTTCCAACACCCACTGGGTGAAGGGTTCGCAGACCACCGGCCAGGCGTCCTCTACCCCAAAGCGCTGACTCAGTTCATCAATATCCGTGGGCGACGTCACCGGGGTAATACGATCCACCATGGCGTTGGGGAACGCCACTTCGCTTGCAACCCAGGCGCCTAACTCGGCGTCCCGCGCCTGGGCATAGGCGCCAAACATACGCTTGGCCACGTCGCCGTTGCCTTGAATATTATCGCAAGACATCACGGTAAATGGCGGGATACCCCGCGTACGCCGGCGGGCGAGCGCTTCCACCACCAGCCCGAAGCTGGTGGTGGGCTGGGTGGGGTTAGCAAGATCGGCGCGTACCTGGGGGTTATCGAGGTCGAATTCGCCGCTCACCGGGTGAAAATTGTAACCGCCTTCGGTCACCGTCAATGACACAATGCGAATCGCCGGATCGGCCATCTGCTCGATAACTGCCTCGGTGTCTTCCGGTGCAAACAGGTAATTCACCATACTACCAATGACCCGCGGCTCATACTGGCCATCGGGGTGTTTGACCACCAGGGTATAGAGATAGTCCTGCGCTGCCAGCGCCTGCTGCATGCGTTTGTCGCCAGGCATCACGCCTACGCCAACAATCCCCCAATCCAGCGCCTCGCCCTGGTTCATCAATGCATCCAGATACATCGCTTGGTGGGCGCGGTGAAAGCCGCCTACCCCAATATGTACGATGCCGGGGGTGAGCGTCTTGCGGTCATATTGAGGTTTGGCAACGTAATTAGATTTGGCAACATCGTCGGTTAGCTTGCCCAGGTTGTGATTGTTAAGTCGGGTCATGAGACTCTCCAGCCAAGGCCTTCTTGGCGCGATGGGGTGAATAAAGGCAGGTAACAAGTGACGCTATCAATGGGTTAACACAAAGGGGCTAACACAAAGTATTAGCGCCAGCGCTGGTCAGGCGGCAAACAGCAACTCTTCACTAATTGAGCGTTAAGCATGTCTTTGTGGTGGGTGCGCTCCAGCGCACCGGTGCGATCCTGGCCCATCTCAAGCCAGCGATTGATCAGTCGATCAATCAGCAGGACATCATCGACGTCTAAAAATAGCGTCCAATCGAACAGCGGTCGCAGTTCGCGCCAGGGGGAGCGGTCAAGCAGCAGGTAGTTGCCCTCGACAATGACGATGCGCTGTTCAAGGGTGATCAGTCGTCCACCGGCGCGGGCTAGATCCAACGGGCGGTCAAAAACCGGTACAGCTACCGGATGAACCCCTTGGCGGATACGCTCGAGGTCGCAGCGCAACCCCTCTACATCGAAGGTATGGGGCGCCCCTTTTACCGGCACCTGCTCTTCACCCAGCACGGCGTTATCGAAGTGGTAGCCATCCATGGGCACTAGCCCAGCTTGGCCCGGCAGGTGCTGATTAATGGCATCGCAGAGCTGGACGCTGCGATACGATTTCCCCGCCCCCGGCGGCCCTGCCAGCGCGACCAGATAGCGTGAGGCGCCTTCGGCGGCGCGAATAATCTGATGGGCTAAAGTATCAAGATCAGGGGTCATGGCCACCTCAGCTCATCCAGTTGCCGCCATCGACATTGAGTGTCTGGGCAACAACGTAATCACTGTCTTGGCTGGCCAAAAACAGCGCCGCACCGGTGTGGTCTTCGGGAAGCCCCATACGCCCAAACGGCACCGCCTCGCCCACCAAGCGCTTCTTCTCACCGAGCGGGCGGTTTTCAAAACGGGCAAACAGCGCGTCGACCTCTTCCCACATCGGCGTATCCACCACGCCCGGGGCGATGCCGTTGACGTTGATGCGGTGTTTGATGAGATCCAAACCACTGGATTGGGTAAGGCTGATGACAGCCGCTTTGCTGGCGCAGTAAACGCTTACCAGGGCTTCACCGCGGCGACCTGCCTGGGAGGCCAGATTGATAATTTTGCCCCCCTGACCACGGGCCACCATCGAACGGGCAACCGCCTGCAGGGTAAAAAACATACCTTTGGTATTGACCGCAAACTGCTTATCAAAGCTTTCCTCGGTCACCTCAAGCACCGGCGCCATATCAAAGATGGCAGCGTTGTTGACCAAAATATCGATACCACTGAAGCGCTCTATTACCGTTTTGACCATGGCGTCAATCGATGTCTGATCGCAGACGTTCAGCTCAACCCCCATCACTTTTTCGGCAGGCGCCTGCTGCTCCAGCGTCGCTAAAGCATCATCGATAGCGGCCCGATCAATATCGGCCACTACCACGCTGGCGCCTTCGCTTAAATAACGCTGAGCAATAGCCAAGCCGATACCCCGCGCGCCGCCGGTAATCACCGCGATTTTGTTGTTTAGTTTCATCGTCATGCTCTCGTTAAGGCGAAAAGCTGGAAGCCTTGGCTTGCCACTCGTTCACCAGGGCTTCCAGGCCGTGCATATGCTCTAAAATACGCCAGGCACCGACTTGAGTAAGGCGCGCCGCTTGATCAACATCCACATGACTGGCGCCGACAAACCCAATCACGCACATTCCCGCGGCACGGGCGGCCGTCACCCCGGCCACGCTATCTTCTACCACTAGACAGTCCCGCGGCATTTGGCCTAAGTGAGAGGCCGCCAATCGGTAGAGTGCGGGGTCGGGCTTGGGGTGCGCTACCTGATCAGCGGTAAAAATGGGCACCTCGCCAAACGCATCGGCCAACCCTGTGCTTGCCAGTGATGCCAATACGCGACTGCGTCGACTGTTGGAAACCACCGCCTTTTCCAAGGTAATGCCACGAACCGCCTTGTCGGCGCCGTCTATAGCTTTAAGCTCCTGCGCCAAGCGGGCCTCGATAGCCGTATCCACCTGCTCGGTGGCGTCCAATGGCAGCCTGTGGGCGCTTAATGCTTCAAGATGAGCAAGAATAGCCGCCGTGGTCATCCCCAGCGCTTGGCCTAGTTCCTGGTCGATATTCAGATCGGGCAGCCAGCGGGAGAGGTACTCCACCAGCGTACCTTCAGCCAGCGCCTCGCTGTCGACCAGCACGCCATCACAGTCAAAGATGAGTGTCCTCATGCAGGCTCCTCAGAAGGCGAACCGGGCGCGCGGTTATCGTGTCGGGTTAGCCCTGCCAAGGGATGCTGTTGCAAGCTGGGCAAGGCCAGGCCGCCAGCGTCAAACAGGTGGGCGCGCTCAGGGGCAAAGCCGAAATGCACCGTATCGTTAACCCGATAGGCCACGTCGCCATCGGCCATAATCGTGATGAGTTCGTCGTCCATCTGGACATAAAGCGAGGTTTGGCCACCTAGCCGCTCCAGCACTTTGATCTCGCCACTCAGGGGCCCCTGCTCTTCGAGCACTAAGTGTTCCGGGCGAACACCCAGCTCAAGGGGGGCGTTGGCCTCCAGGTGCTGACCGTCCACCGGCACGCTGCGTTCACCGCCGCCGGGCATACGAATCCCTACGCCTTCAGGCGAAACGCTGGTCAGCGTTACCGGCAGAAAGTTCATTTTCGGCGAGCCGATAAAACCTGCTACAAAGCGATTGCGCGGATGATGGTAGAGCGCCATGGGCGAGCCCACCTGCTCGACCACGCCGTCGTGGAGCACAACGATTTTATCCGCCATGGTCATCGCTTCGATCTGGTCGTGGGTGACGTAGATCATGGTGGCGTCCAGCTCATCGTGCAGACGCGCCAGCTCAATACGCATCTGCACTCGCAGCGCGGCATCCAGGTTGGAGAGCGGCTCGTCGAACAGAAAGATGCTGGGGTTACGCACAATCGCACGGCCAATAGCCACCCGCTGGCGCTGACCGCCGGAGAGCGCTTTGGGCTTGCGGTCTAACAGCGGCTCTAGCTGTAGAATCTTGGCCGCCTCCAGCACCTTGGCGCGACGCTCCTCCTTGGGCACTCCGGCCAAGCGCATGCTGAAGCCCATATTGCCCTCTACCGTCATGTGCGGGTAAAGCGCATAGCTTTGAAACACCATGGCGAGGCCACGGTCTGCAGGGCCAACGTCATTGATACGCTGACCGTCGATCAAGATATCGCCATCCGTCGCGCTTTCAAGCCCGGCGATCATGCGCATCAGGGTCGATTTACCGCAGCCGGAGGGGCCAACGAAGACCACAAATTCTCGGTCATTGACCTCAAGGTCGATACCCTTGATGACCTCGGTGTCGCCGAAACGCTTGGTAATATTGTGTAGTTGTAGTGTTGCCATGAGGAAGATCCTTTACTTGACGGCACCAAAGGTCAGGCCACGCACCATCTGTTTTTGTGTCATCCAACCGAGTATCAAAATCGGCGCAATGGCCATGGTGGAAGCGGCAGACAGCTTGGCCCAGAACAGCCCCTCAGGGCTTGAGAATGAGGCGATATAGGCGGTTAACGGCGCAGCACTTGAGGTCGTTAGGTTGAGACTCCAGAACGCTTCGTTCCAACTCAAAATGACCGATAGCAGGCCCGTTGAGGCGATACCCGGCAGCGTGAGTGGCAGCAGCAGAAAGAACACTTCCTGGAGGGTGGAGGCACCGTCCATACGCCCTGCTTCAAGAATGTCTTTGGGCATATCCTTGAAGAAGGTGTAGAGCATCCACACCACAATCGGCAGGTTCATCAGGGTATAGATGATGATTAGCCCGGTGCGGGTGTCGAGCAGACCAACGTCGCGGAAAATGAG
Organism: Vreelandella titanicae; assembly: GCF_014697095.1. NCBI lineage: Bacteria > Pseudomonadati > Pseudomonadota > Gammaproteobacteria > Oceanospirillales > Halomonadaceae > Vreelandella > Vreelandella titanicae. Next base: position 4,800,396 of record NZ_CP059082.1, read on the forward strand.
ATAAATCGGCACCAGCACGCCCACTGAGGGCAGCATTTTGGTGGAGAGCATCCACAGCAGCGTGCCTTTGGTGCGTTTAGTGGGCAAAAAGGCCATGGCGTAGGCTGAAGGAATCGCAATCAGCAGCGCGAAGAACGTTGAGCCAAATGCCACCGCAACGCTGTTGAGCGCAAAGCGTGCATAGCCGGAACGCGCGTGCACATCCTGGTAGCTCTCTAAGGTGGGCGAAAAAATCAGCGAGGGGTCGGCAATCGCCGCTGTTTCTGTTTTAAAGCCAGTCAGGATCATCCAGAAAATCGGAAAGAAGATCACCAGCGCCACCGACCACCCCAAAAGTGTCAGCAAGATGCGCTTGCTTTGCGCCGACCGCCACCCTGACACCGAGCGTGGCGCTGCGGTTTTGGAACTTAATGTTGTCATCGAAGTACTCCCAAGACACAAGTGCCGGTCTAATCTTCCAGGTTCTTGGCTACCATACGAACCAGGAAGATCGCCACGATATTGGCGAGAATGATCGCAATCACCCCACCGGCGGAAGCAGTGCCTACGTCAAAATCCAGCAACGCACGAATGTAAATCAGGTAAGCCAGATTGGTCGTCGCCAAGCCAGGCCCACCGGAGGTGGTGACGAAAATTTCGGCAAAGATGGTCAGCAGGAAGATCATCTCAATCATGATCACCACGCTGATGGCACGCTTTAGATGCGGCAGAGTGATAAAGAAGAAAATCGCCACCGGCCCTGCACCGTCCATCCGCGCCGCTTCCACCTGATCCTCATCCAGCGACTGCATCGCAGTGAGCAGGATCAGCAGTGCAAATGGCAGCCACTGCCATGCAACGATGATCACAATCGACGTCAGCGGTAGCGAGGAGAACCAATCGACAGCGGGCAGGCCAATGGACTCAGACAGCCACGCCAGCACCCCGTTAGAGGGATGCATCATCATGTTTTTCCACACCAGGGCACTCACGGTGGGCATTACAAAAAACGGTGAGATCGCCAGCACACGAGCGATCCCGCGTCCCGCAAACTCCTGCTGAAACAGCACCGCCAGCAGGGTACCGCCCACCACGGTAATCGCCAGTACCCATCCCACCAGCAACAGCGTGTTGCCCATAGCGGCCCATAGGGCAGGGTCGGTGAGAAGGTATTCATAGTTTTCCAACCCGGCAAAGCCAGTCATACCGGGCATTAGCAGGTTATAACGCTGGAAGGAGAACCATAGCGTCATACCCAGTGGCACAATCATCCAAAGCAATAGCAACGTTACAGCAGGCGCTTGAAGCGAAAGCGTCCGTAGCCCGCCGACCGTCCGGCCAGAAGCACGTGTTTTATTCATGGAAATACCTGCAGAAACAGTGTGGGGGCAATGCCTGCCGGGTTAGCCAAGGCAGGCACTGCGGGTCACATCAGTCTAGATAACCGGCACGCTGCATGGTGCGTTCGGTGGCACGCTGAGCACTGTCTAGCGCCTGCTCCACCGTGGTGTCACCGGTCAACGCCGCGGCAATGGTTTGGCCTACCTGAGTGCCGATCGACTGGAACTCTGGAATGCCCACAAACTGCACGCCCACATAGGGATTGGGTTCCAGGGTGGAGTCGGTAGGATCGGCCTCTTGAATAGCCTTCAGCACGAAGTCTGCAAAGGGGGCTGCTTCGGTGTACTGCTCATTGGCGTAGGTCGACTCACGAGTACCGGGGGGGACACTGGTCCAGCCTTCGGTTTCACCGACCAGCTCAATGTACTCTTGCGAGGTCGCCCAGGTAATAAACTCAAGCGCCGCTTCCTGATTTTCTGAAGAGGCTGGGATAGCTAGCGCCCAGGACCACAACCAGTGTGAGCCTTTGGGTGTTTCTGCCACGGGTGCTGGGGCAAAGCCTAAGCTGTCCGCCACATCGGACTCATTGCCGTCATACAGCTTGCCCGCTGCCGAGGTGGCATCTACCCACATCGCGCAATTACCGCGGGAGAACAGCGCCAGGTTTTCGTTAAAGCCGTTGGAACTAGCGCCTGGCGGGCCGTAGTCGTTGAGCAGATCGACATAGAACTGGATAGCGTTGACCCAGGCTTCAGAGTTGAGTTCAGGGTTCCACTCTTCGTCAAACCAGCGACCGCCGTAGGTATTCACCAGTGTGGAAACAAAGGCCATGTTTTCGCCCCAACCTGGTTTACCACGCAGGCAGATCCCTGCTACCCCCTCTTCACTGCCGTGCAGCTCGCCCGCCCACTCACGTACCTCTTCCCAGGTGGGCTGATCGCTCATTTCAATACCCGCTTTCTCAAACAGATCCTGACGGTAGTACATCATTGAGCTTTCGGCGTAGAAAGGCAGCGCATGCAACGTGCCATCCAAGCTCAAACCATCGCGCACTGAGGTCAGTAGATCGTCTTCGTTATAGTCGTCGGGCAGGTTATCCAGGGGGGACAACCAACCACGCTCTGCCCAGATAGGCACTTCGTAAGTGCCGATGGTCATCACGTCGAACTGGCCGCCATCGGTGGCAATATCGGTGGTCATCCGCTGACGCAGCACGTTCTCCTCGAGCACCACCCAGTCCAGGGTGATATCGGGGTGAGCTTCTTCGAAAGCCTCGGTGAGGCTCTGCATGATCACCATATCGTTATTATTGACCGTAGCCACGGTAATTTCGGTTTGCGCCTGGGCATGGCCCGATATGGCAATGGCGGCCGCTAGCGTGGTAACGGGCAAGTGACGTGCGAGTCGCATAAAGCACTCCTATGGGCTGGTATTGGCATTGTTGTCGCCTTGATCTTATTGATCATCTATCGAACAAATGATCGTACGTAAGCCCAAAAAAAGCAAAGCCGATTAGCTTAGACTTTACGCTAATTCATTACCCCTAACGCATGTTGCAGTGCACCCACTTAGGTTTTAAAGACCTAGAGCGGTTTGAAAGCCCTAGAGTGCTTCAACGATCTGCCGAGCAGCCACTTCGTCAGTCACCAAGCCCTTCAGCCAGCCGCCGCGCAACGCGGCGTGAATCGCCGGGGCTTTTTCGCGGCCACCGGCAATCGCCACCATATGATGCTTACCAAAACGTTCCAGGGGAAGGCTGGTAACTCGCCGCGTAATCGAACAGTCGATCACCTCGCCGTCACGGTTCAGCGGCCAGCCTAGCAACTCCCCTACCGCTTTCAGTCCCAGCAGTTCATCCAGCTCGCTTTCGCTAATAAAATGGTCTTGAAACAGCGTGGCCTGGCGGTCGATGCGCCCAACGCCGATAAAGGCAGCTTCTGACTGCCGCGCCACATCGGCAATCGCCGTAAAGAGACGCTGGGCCAGCATTGCCTCTTTTTCAGCCAGCGACTCTGCCACCACCGGCGCGGGCAGTAAAAAGCGCTCACCACCGGTTTTATCCGCCATCACCATTACTGCATCGTAGCGGTTGGCCGAACCATCTCGGGCGACATTACCCACCAGCGACACAAAGCGATGCTGGGGCCGCTCAACACGACTAAGTGCTTCCACCGCTGCCCGCACCGAACGCCCGGTGCCTAGCGACAGAGTCAACGGTTCGCTGCGTTCAACCAGCTGCGCAATGCGCTCGGCAGCGGCGACTGCCAGGTAGGAGGCGGCGCCGTCGGCTGCGTGGCTATCGGCAGGTACCACTTCACAGAAGGTCAAGCCAAAGTGATCACGCAGCGTGCTGCCCAGCGCCATACAGTTAGAGATAGGATGATCAATATGTACTTTGACTAACCCCTCCTGGCGAGCCAACGCCAATAAACGCTGCACACCGGGTCTTGAGACACCCAGTTGGCTGGCGATCTCATCCTGAGTCATTCCACCTACATAGGACATCCACGCGGCTCTGGCCGCCTGATCCAGCTTTACCTCAAATTTATCCATAGGATGGCTCATCTAACAGTCGTGGGTAAACGTCATAAAAGCATCATCATACAAAGCCAAGCCCGCGACCAGTAGTCGCCTATCCGCTAACATAGCCAGAGTTCAACGTTTCACACTGGATTGATCGTTTGGAGGTACAGTATGTATAAGCTCGCATTTTTTGTCCCCGTAGAAGATGCCGAAAGCGTTAAGCAGGCGGTATTCGAAGCCGGAGCCGGGCGTATAGGAGCGTACGAACACGCCTGTTTTCAAACCCGAGGCACGGGGCAGTTTCGCCCAACGGAAGGCGCCCACCCGCACATCGGCTCGGTGGGCAGTTTGGAAAAGGTCGAAGAGTTCAAAGTCGAACTGCTCTGCGATGAAGCGCACATTCACGGCGCCATCGCGGCCTTGAAGCTTGCCCACCCCTACGAAGAAGTCGCTTATGATGTGTGGCAACTCGCCGACCTATAACCAGACTTTTAAATAAAGTATTACGCACTGCCAAAGTAACGCTCACGATCTTCTGGCGTTACCATGCTGATATGCAGCGGAAATTCATTGCGGGGGCGGTCGGCGTAAAAATGCTTGAGGGTGCGTTCAATCGTCATGAAGGCCAGCTCATCCCAAGGGATTTCATGCTCTTCGAACAGCGCGACTTCAAGGCTTTCCGGCCCGGCGCTGAAGCCGCCGACTAGCTCGGCACGAAAAATCATATAAACCTGATTGATATGCGGCAGGTCAATCAGGGTGTAGAGGTTGGCCAGTTCGACCTCGGCACAGGCCTCTTCACGGGTCTCTCTGGAAGCTGCCTGCTGGGTTGATTCGGCATTTTCCATATAGCCGGCGGGCAGTGTCCAGTAGCCTTTGCGCGGTGAAATCGCCCGCTTACAGAGCAGTACTTTACTACCGCTGACGGGCAGCGTGCCGGCCACGATGCGAGGGTTCTGGTAGTGAATCGTGCCGCAGGCATCGCACAAGTAGCGAGGCCGGTCATCGCCTTCCGGGACGGCAAAACGTACTTTATCACCACACTGGCTGCAAAAGTTCATCGCGTATTCTCAACGGCTAGTGAATAGAAGCCTCGACGCGCTTGACGCCAATGACCGCTGCTGGGTAAAAGAGAACAAAGTAACGGGATACCCCATGTTAGAGAAACTGCGTAAACAGCTGCAACAGCTGACTCCTCAACGCTTGGATCACATCGTGATGCCCGAGGCCGCCGTGCTGTTGCCGATTGTCGAGCGCCCAGCGCCTACCTTGCTGTTTACCCGGCGGGCCAGCCATTTGAGCACCCATAGCGGCCAAGTGGCGTTCCCAGGCGGCAAGCGCGAGCCCTTTGATAGCGACCTTTACGCCACGGCACTGCGCGAGGCAGAAGAGGAGATTGCCCTCGACCCCGCTCTGGTGCAACCCCTGGGGCGGCTGTCGGACGTTATTTCGCTGCACGGTATTCGCGTTACCCCCTGGGTGGGCATTATTCCGCCGGATTTACCGCTGATTGCCGACCCCGGCGAGCTAGACGCTATTTTTGAAGTGCCGCTAAGTCACTTTCTAGACGATCACCGCACCCATACCGACGTGATTACCGTGGATGGCGTTGCCCACTACGTGCCCAGCTATCATGTGGACGGCCATGTGATCTGGGGATTATCTGCCATGATGCTGGTCGAGTTACTGGCCGAGGGCTTCGGTATGCCAATTGATTTATATCAGCGCCCCCAGGGGCCGCTGCGCCACCACCCTGAGCGCAAAAACCGCCTATCGACACCCTCGACAACCGTTTCCAGTTCGGCGCCATCGAGATCCAACCAATGACACCCAGTGTTGCTACATCTTCACCTGCGCTTCAGCCCACGACGCAGGTCGCTCTTGTGGATGCGCTGGTTGAACAGGGCTGGTATGTGGGCCGCGGGGTTATTGACCTGGAGCTATGCGGCGCGCTGAATAATGAGCTTCTACACCGGGCGGCCTATAACGGACTGGATGAAGCGGGCATTGGCCGCGGTCAACAGCACCTGCTGCGTAAAGATATCCGCGGTGACGCTATTCACTGGCTTGATCGAGAAAGCGCTGCCCAGCGGCGTTACTTAGACGCCATGAGCGAGCTACAGCAGGCGCTTAACCACGCGCTGTTTTTGGGCTTATTTGAGTACGAAGCCCACTTTGCCCACTACCCGCCGGGGGCTTTTTATCAGCGCCACCTGGATAGCTTTCGTGGTCGCGCTAACCGCGTGATATCCACGGTCGGCTATTTGACGCCGGACTGGCCCAGCGACGGTGGCGGTGAGATGGTGATCTACCATCCGGACGACCCCAGCCAAGAGGTCGCCCGGGTGGTACCCGAAGCGGGTACCTTCGCCTGCTTCTTGTCTGAGACCATTCCCCACGAAGTACTGCCTACTCGCTGCCCGCGTACCAGCATCGCGGGCTGGTTTCGGCGCAATGCATCGCTGGGTGGGGTGTTGGATCCAGCACGCTAGCGCTGCACGATCGTTTAGCTAATCGGCACAATCTGGCCATTCGCTCGCTCTAATATTTCACTTACCTGCTCGTAGTTGGCGCTGAAGGCACCACTACCGTCATGCTTTTCAATTAAGCCAACAACGTTTAACAGCGTTTCCATACCAAATACTTGTTCATCCGTCGCAGTGAAGGCTTGTATGTAACGCTTCCCCCCTTCACCCCAGCCGACTTTGATTGGTGAATCGATAATATTGACCTGAGTGCCTACCGGTACCCGCCAGAAGACCGACTCAATATCTTCCGGGTGCATTCGTATACAGCCACGGCTGGCACGCATACCGATGCCATCTGGCTGGTTAGTGCCATGGATCAGGTAACCGGGAATATCCAGCAAAATAGCGTATTCACCCAAGGGATTATCGGCGCCAGGGGGAACCACCGCAGGGGCTGGGTCGCCCCGCTCGGCGGCTTCACGACGAATCGACTCAGGTGGATACCAGGCCGGGTTTTCAAGCCGCATGGTGGTTTCGGTAATTCCCAGCGGGGTGTTATAAGCATCCCGCCCGATACCAATAGGGTATGTTTCGACCCGCGGCGTCTCGCCCTCTGCTACCTCGGGGTAGTAGTAAAGGCGTAGCTCTGCCACGTTAATCACAATGCCGCTACGCGTCTCATCGGGAAGAATATACTGCCCGGGGATCGTCACCTCGGTGCCTTCTCCCGGTACCCAGAGGCTGGTATCCGGGTTGGCCATACGAATCTCTTCGTAGCCCACGTTGTGTGCCCGGGCAATATCCAGCAGCGTATCCTCTTCGGTCGCCGTGACGGTATACATCTGGCCCACCATATTGCCCTCTTCAGGCAGCAGAAAATGCCCTTTGGGCAGCTCGCTGCTATCGGCCACTGCGCTTGAGGCTAATAGCCAAGCGCCTAGCGCAACGCTACTGACGCAGAGCTGCTTAATAATCTGCAAAGGGTGGGAAGTCATGGTCAGGATTCTCCTTTTTATGTGACCTCACTTTTATCAAACCAAGGATAAAAAGCGAGCCATTTGGAGACGAATATGAACACTGAGCGAAGGCGGGTCAACTCGACAGACTGCCGCACGAGGCGCGGTGTAGGCCCATGAGGGCGGAACAGCAGCGGTTATGTTACTTAAAAATTTCACTTGAAAGGTTGTATTTTTGAACACAGCGACTAATCTGATAGTCGTCTTGGCGCAGTGAAGCGCAAGATAGCGTCAATTATCCTAGTGCATTAAATAACCAGGGTAATTAACACACTTAGGAATAATAGTATCGGCGTTGCTATCGCTTATTTTAGACGAAGCCAATACCGCCACTATTGATTTATTCGGGTTGTTACGCGGAGTCGTTAAGCCCAATAAAATCGCAAGGAGCAAGCAAAATGAAAACGATCAAACCCGCTATTCTAGGTACGCTCATGGTTCCGGCCTTTATGTTTGCCGCTGGCAGTGTAAATGCTGAAGAGAGTACCACCACCATGGAAGCAACTTACCTGACGGAAACGCCAGAAAACACTTTCCATGCTGACGCTTTAACCGGCAACCAAGTCAAAAGCAGCGTCGAAGATGACGAAGATATCGGCACCATCACTGATCTGGTAATCGGTGAAGACGGCCAAATCAATGCTGTTGTTGTTGGCGTTGGTGGCTTCTTAGGTATGGGCGAGAAAAACGTCGCTATTGAATGGGACTCGCTTGAGCTGACCAAAAACGAAGATGACGATGATTATGTCATTACCGTTAATGCGTCAGAAGATGCGCTAGAAGCAGCTGAAGAGTACAATCGCAACGAAGACGAAGACGAAGACGAAGACAACAAATAAGCACCAGTCAGCAAATAAAAGCCTTGGCAATTGCCAAGGCTTTTTTAATGCCTATAACTTAAAAAAATACCTAAGAGGCTAAAATTAGTTTAGTCAACAAAATGGCTCGCGCACACTGTTTATACGCGAGCCATCTCTATTAAAAAACTATCTTCTTATAAGCAAATCACAGTCTAAAAAAATTTAGGCCTTCAGTTTAGCCGTCATGCTAATATCCGCATTAAGTACTTTGGAAACTGGGCAATTCGCTTTAGCCGTTTCCGCTGCTTCCTGGAATGCGGCGTCGTCAGCGCCACTGATCTCAGCCTCCACGTCCAGGTGAATTTTCGAGATACTGAACCCAGCATCGCTTTGGGAAAGAGTCACTTTGGCGCTGGTTTCGATGGCGTCAGCGGTATAGCCTTTCTCGCCCAAAATCATTGAGAGCGCCATTGAGAAACAGCTGGCGTGCGCTGCGCCAATCAGCTCTTCGGGGTTGGTACCTTTTTCATCTTCAAAGCGCTTGCTGAAGGAGTACTTGGCATCTAAAACGCCACTTTCGGTTGAAACGGTGCCTTTACCATCCTTGAGACCACCTTCCCAACGTGCGCTAGCTTTACGATCCATGAACAACTCCTTGTGTGTGCGATTATGCATAGACATGTTATCAGACAAGGCCTAACGGCAGTTGCCGCTCGACCACCTAAACAGCGTAGCTGATTTTCTCCTGTTCTGCCGAACCCGTGCTTCAATCACTTCCATCCCCTTCTATTCGGCCTTAAGCTAGTTAGCTACCTAACTGGATCACCTCTTGAACGTTAAGGACTCGCCATGTCGTCGGCTGATGCGCTGCGCTTGATACTGCTCTCTTCGCTATGGGGCCTGTCATTTATCTTTATGCGCGTGGCCGCCCCCGAATTCGGTGCAGTGCCTTTAGTGCTGGTGCGCATGGGCATTGGCGCGCTGCTATTGATGCCGCTGCTGATCAGCCTGCACTACCTGAGACTCATCTGGCAGCATAAGGGGCCGCTGCTGTTTTTAGGGGTAGTCAATCACGTACTGCCTTTTTCACTGCTGGCACTTGCCACCACGCGCCTTGAAGCGGGCTTTACCTCGCTGATTAATGCCACCACGCCGATTTTCACTGCACTAATTGGTGCGCTATTCTTCGCTACCGCGATACAGCGCCAGCAGTACCTAGGACTTGCCTTGGCACTCCTGGGTGTTTATGTGCTCTCTGCCGATCGGCTCGATTTTGCCCTGGGCGGCGACGGCTGGTTCATTTTGGCCGTTTTAGGCGCCACGTTTTGCTACGGTATTGCGGGCAACTACTCAAAAACACGCCTTGGCCATCTACCAACCCGTGTGCTGGCCGCAGGCAGCAGCGCCATGTCGGCGCTGGTGCTGATGATTCCCGGCATATTGCTGTGGCCAAGCGAACCCATTAGCCCACTGGCGTGGGGCAATGCCTTGGCCTTGGCTGCGCTTAGCACCACGCTGGCTTTTCTGCTCTACTTTGGCTTACTCGCCAGCGCGGGCGCTACTGCCACCTCAACGGTCACTTTTCTGGTGCCGGTGAGCGCGCTGATATGGGGCTATCTGCTGCTTGGCGAAACGCTCAACCTTCAGATTATCGCCGGTATGGTGATAACCCTTATCGGCACGGCGATTGCCACTAAGCTGCTGCGCATTAAGCGTCGCGAGTCGCCGCCGCCAGTCTATCCCCCACACGAATAACGCTGCCTGCGCCTTCAAGCAGCGTGGCATTTTGGCCAAAATGCGCGCCTTTAAGGTTGGGTTGCGTATTGAGTTCAATCAAGGTTTTTAGCGGTTCAGCAGGGGCAGGCACTGCCGCCGTATGCTGATCGATGGTGGTGATTTTGCAGCGCTTACAGGGCTTACGTAACGCTAGCTGAAAGGTGCCGTTTTGCTCAGTCAACGTTGCCCAGCGATCTTCCGCCCACGCCTCGTCACTCTCTACGACGATATTGGGCCGAAAGCGGTTCATGGGCACAGGAGCATGCCCACCTGCCACTAACGCTTGATTTAGAGCGTCTAACGACCCCGTAGTGGCAACCAAAAAAGGGTACCCGTCGGAAAAGTAGGTATGCGCCGCCCCGCCATCAAGGAAATCCTCTTCAACGGCACGGGTAAACTCGGTAGCAAAGCGCACCATGCTAAACCCCTGAACCTGCTCGCCTAGGGCGGCGACCAACCAGCGCGATACTTCATCGCTCTCCGGCAGAGCTTTGCAGTGGTCATTCCACACGCTGACCAGGCGCAAATTTCCCTCTGGCTCGGCCAGCGGTACGCTCATAGGCTCGACGTTAGGATGCGACAGCACCAAGTGCTCATCGGTCAGCGCGACCTCAACGGTGGCAAGCGCCGGGAGTTGGCGCTGGGTCACAAAACGCTGCTGCGCGTCTACCAGCATCCAGCGGCGATCCCAGGCTAGCCCGTGCTCTTGCAGCTCGCTTTGAGTCACGCTGATGCCTTTTAGCGATTTGACGGGGTAAATATTGAGTTGAGTAATCTGCACGACGGCCTCGCGACAAAAGTAAAAGGCTACTTTAGTCATTTACGCCGCTAACGGCTACTTGATAACGCGCTCTATAAGGTCATCCCCACTTCAATACGATAGCCCAAATCAACCACTTTTTGGGTCTGCTTCTCACCGCGAAGCCGCGCTAATAGCTCCCCCGCAGCTGCTTCACCGATGGCCTGACGGGGGGTGACCACACTGGCTAGGCGTGGTGTCATTACATGGCCTACATCGTGGCCGTGGAAGCCCGCCAGCGCCATCTGCCCTGGTACGTCAATGCCCCGCCGCTGACACTCGAAATAGGCCCCAACCGCGACGTCATCGTTGGTGCAGAACAGACCATCCGCCGTGGAGTAGTCAGTGATCACCTGTTGCAGCAGCGCCGCTCCCACACTGTAAGAGGAGCGCTGGGTGCTCTGCAGGGTAACGGGCGTCAAGCCGTGCTCTTCCATGGCGCGGCGATAGCCCTGTTCGCGCTGGCGAGTACGCTCATCCAAGCGTACCGCCAGATATATCACCTGGCGTCGACCCCGTAAGATCATCTCGCTGACCATGTCGTAGGCAGCTTGAACGTTGTCGTAGCCCACCGCCTGCTGTAGCGGAGGGCGGTGGGTGTCCATGATTTCTACAATCGGAATACCGGCGGTTTCCAGCATTCGCAGGCTGCGCGAAGTATGGTCACGATCTGACAGAATGATGCCATCGACATTATAGGAGAGCAGCGATGCCAGGCTGCGCTCTTCAAGCTCTGGGCTATAGCCATAGTGAGAAAGCATCAGGTGATACCCCGCCGGCTCCGTCAGCGTTTCGATACCGAGGATAACATCGGCGAATACCTGGTTGGTAAGCGATGGTACCAGCACCCCGATGGAGTGGCTGGTCGATCTGGAAAGCAGATCCGGCGCACGGTTGGGAATATAACCAATCTGTTCGGCAATCGAGAAGATGCGTTCGCGCAGGCCTTCCGAGACCGTTTCAGGGTCACGCAGGCAGCGGCTTACCGTCATTTTGGTAGCCCCTACGTGGTCGGCAATATCCTGCAGGGTGGGACGTTTTTTCTTCAAAAAGTAACTGCCTTATTCAAGGTGTAAGCATTGAGGTCTTCCCTAAAGCTGACCCCAATGCTTATTTTTCCTTTAACTTACTTCCTTTAAATGGGCGAGCGGCTGGGCGTCGGTAGCGTGGCAGCAAATTGCGTAATGATCGCTTGGGGCGATAAGGCAATCGAGGCATTGAAGGCCTCCTCTTCACTGGGCGGTTCCAGGTCGGCCAGTTGACTGGCCAACATGGTATCGCCTTTGAAGAAGTGCCCAGCCCGGGTTTCAAGCCGTTCAAGCAGTAGCTCCCGGCTGCCCTCTAAATAGAGAATCTGCAGCGCTGGGTCACCTTGCCGCAGCCGATCACGGTAGCGCTTTTTTAATCCGGAGCAGGCAATCACCAGTGACTCCCCCCTTGCCCGATACTCGGCAAACAGCGCCGCCAAGGTGTCCAACCACTCACTCCGATCATCGTCGTTGAGCGGCTTGCCACTGGCCATTTTGGCCACGTTGGCGGGTGAGTGATAGTCATCACCATCGATAAACGTGGCACCCAGAGTCAACGCCAACTGGTGACCAATGTGCGACTTTCCGGAGCCGGACACGCCCATCACCAAAATACGATGCGAGTGGGTCTTCACTGCGGCTCTCCTATTCATTACCAAGAACCTTAATTGCCGCGCACGGCGGTAAGATCAGGCAGCCAAGTCACGATGCCAGGGAAAGCGATCAGAATTACCAGCACGACTAAGAGCGCCACATAGTAAGGCAGCATGGCTTTGACTAACGACTCCATGGAGACTTTACCCACACCACAACCTACGTAAAGGCAGGTACCTACCGGCGGGGTTAGCAGCCCAATGCCCAATACAAACGCCATCAGTACGCCAAAGTAAGCGGCATCAACACCTACCGAAGTCACGATCGGTGCCAGCATGGGCGCCATGATGACCATGGCCGGCGTTAAGTCCATTACGAAACCTACCAACAGCAGCAAAGTCGCCACAATCAGCAGCAGCATAAACGGATCTTGAGTGATCGCTTGCACTTGGCTGACCAGGGTTTGTGGCACCATATTGATGGTAAGGAACCAAGCAATAACCGTCGCAAACGCTAGCAGCATCATCACCATGCCGGTCAAACGAGCAGTGCGAATCAGCATACCGCCGAGCTCTTTGATCTTGAACTCACGGTAAACCACCAGCGAAATAGCCAGCGCATAAAGCAGCGCCGCCACGGCCGCTTCGGTGGCGGTAAATACGCCGCCAATAATACCGCCAATCACGATGACCGGCAGAACAAGTGCAAGCCAAGCATCTTTGAAGGCTTTCCAGAGACGATCCCAGCGGAACTGCTGCACGCCGCCGCCATCCTTTTTGGCAAGAATATAGGTGGTCACCATCAGCGCAAAGCCAATCAACAGCCCTGGAATGATACCGGCTATAAACAGGCGGCTAATCGAGGTTTCAGTGACGATGCCGTACAGAATCAGCGGGATGGAGGGCGGAATAATAATTCCGATCACCGACGACACGGTATTGATTGCGGTAGCATTAGCTGCGGTGTAGCCCTGCTCTTTCATAGAGGGAATCATCATCGCACCAGTAGCGGCCGTATCGGCCACCGCTGACCCACTGATGCCGCCAAAGAACATCGAACCGGTAATGGCAACCTGCCCTAGCCCGCCGCGCATAAAGCCGACCATAGCGCCAGCCAGTTCCATCAAGCGACGAGCAATACCGCCATTACTCATCACCTCACCGACTAAAATAAAGAACGGAATGGCGAGCAGCGGAAAGCTGTTCACCCCACGAATCGACTGCTCGATCATAATCGACAGCGGAATATCTGAGAGTACCGCCATGACCAGCGCCGCCACGCCTAAACCAAAGGCAATGGGCAGCCCAATAACGATAGAGACCAATAAAATGGCCAGGAAAATCCATAGCATGATTAGCGCTCCCGCTCAGAGTGGCGAATAACGTTAAGGCTGACCCACATTCGCCACACCGCTACCACCGCAATAAAGATGACACACAGCACCAGAGAAAGGCTGATAAAACTCAATGGCACATCCATAATCGCTGAGCGCCCGCTTGAACGCGACAGCACTTGGTAGCCACCCCAAATCATTACCACCATTAGGCCGGTAATAATTAGGTGCTGCAGTAAATAGAGCATGTGTGCCAAGCGCAGCGGCAAGCGCCGTACTAAGGCATCAACGGCAATGTGCTCGTAACGGGAAAACGCCGCAGCGGCCCCGATAAACACCAGCCATATAAACAGCATGCGCGCCAGCTCATCGGCCCAGGGCAGTGAGTAATTAAACAGCGCGCGCCCTACCACGTTGCAAGAAACGGACACAATCAACGCCACTAAAATAACGCCGATAAGATACTCCATACCTAAGGTTAGCCAGCGGAACAGTGCAGGGCCTTGGCGGGTATCGGTATCGATTTCCAGCAACTTGCGATTGGGGTCATCCAGATACACCGATGGATCTTCAATCGGCGTGGGGGTATTTGGGGGTGTAGAGGAGAGTGACATAGGAGCTCCAGGGGCACTGACACGTTGGGCAGGCTCGATGGCCTGCCCAACGGTGCGCTAAACGTAAGGTTTAGTTGCTGCTCTCTTCAACGATCTTTTGAATGTCGGCGATCAGGTCTTCGCCAATACGCGGCGCCCACTCTTCATAAACCGGTTGAACGGCATCTTGGAACGCGGCTAACTGCTCGTCGTCCAGGCGAGTAATTTCCATTCCTCGCTCTGCTAGCTGATCCCGAGACCAGTCATCATACTCAGCAGACAGCTGAATTTCATATTCAGCGGACTGGCGAGCGGCTTCCAGCACCAACTCTTGATACTCAGGCGCCATGCGATCCCAAGTACGCTCGGAAAGCATCATGATAAAGGGAGTATAGACGTGGCGTGTTTCAGTGCCATAGTCCTGCACTTCGTTGAAGTTAGAGGTCAGGATGGTGCTCCAGGGGTTTTCCTGACCATCAACCACGCCCTGTTCCATGGCGGAGAACAGCTCACCAAAGGCCATTGGCGTGGGGTTGGCACCTAAGGCTTCCCAAATCGCCAGGTGTACCGGGTTTTCCATGGTACGAACGCTTAAACCGCGCACATCTAGACCTGCAACGTCATCAGGACTAGCCACCGGTCGAGCGCTGTTCGAAAGCTGACGATAGCCATTTTCAGAGAAAGCGAGTGCTTTCAGACCGGTGCCTTCAAAGGCGTCCAGCATGTCCTGGGCAACATCGCTCTGCATGACCGCTACAGCGGCTTCACGACTAGGTAGCAGGAACGGCAGATCAAAAGCGGCCAGTTCTTCAACGTAACCCGTGGTGGCTGAGCTCGACGGATAGGTCATATCCAGCGTACCGGTTTGTAGCATCTCCATCATTTGAACGTCGTCGCCTAACTGACTGTTAGGGAAAACGTTAACAGTGATGCGGCCGTCGGTGCGCTGCTCCAGAATCTCACCAAAGTATTGGCTGGATAGGTACTGCGGAGAGCTTTCCGCCAGGCCGATCCCCATGCGCAAAGTATGCGAGCCGTGGTCGCCGACTACCTCGCCTTCAATTTCAGGCGGATCAGAGAGCTCCGGGCTTTGGGCATGGGCCATACCAAATGTCAGGGTGGTCGCGCCGACTAAGGTCAGCGTGTTGCGCCAAATAGAGGTCATAGCGTTGTCTCCAAATACTCATTGTTGTTAATGACTGGGTTGTTAATAGCTGAGTCGTTAATAGCGATGTTGTTAATGGCCGATTCAATGAACGGCAATTTGTTACCGGTAACATTGAGTATGCGAAGGCTAGCTACCTGCCTTGTGCGTGTCAAAACAAAACTGCCAACTTACGACCAACGTCTAGGGATAGCCACTAACTGCTTCCCGCGCTACATTAGGCGATGTATTTCGGATCGGAACCATACTTGTGCAACCATCTTGTAGCGAATTAGAGCTCGATCACCAACTTTGCTTTGCGCTCTATTCAACCTCGTTGATGATGACCAAAGTTTATAAACCCTTGCTCAAAAAGCTGGGGCTTACTTACCCGCAATACCTGGCGATGCTAGTGCTGTGGCAAAACGATGGCATCACGGTAGGCACAATGAGTAAGCGCCTACTAACCGATCCTGGCTCACTGACGCCACTGCTCAAGCGCCTTGAAGCCGATCAGTTGTTGAATCGCAAACGCAGCCACGAAGACGAACGCGTGGTCGAGCTTTATCTCACTGAAAAAGGCAAGGCGTTGCGCGAACAGGCGTGCCATATTCCAAGCTGTGTGGTGCATGCCAGCGAGCAATCGATCGAGGCACTGACCACGCTGAAAGAGGACTTAGTGCGGCTGCGTGATAGCCTGCAAAAGAACCAATAGCCTTCGCTTTCTAGCGCAGGGCATAGAGATTTATTTAGCATTTATATTGCGCGCAAAATAAAGCTGCGCTAAGTTAATAGCGCAGATTCATAATGAAAACACCGACAGGAGATACAGAATGACGACCACTATTGAAAACGTTGTTTATCGTGCCCACGCCACTGCTACTGGCGGCCGTGAAGGCCAGGCCAAATCGTCCGATGGCGCGCTGGATGTTAAACTCAGCACGCCCAAAGAGCTGGGCGGCGCAGGCGGTGATGGCACCAATCCTGAGCAGCTATTTGCTGCTGGCTACTCGGCCTGCTTTTTAGGTGCGCTTAAGCATGTCGCTGGCCAGGAGAAAGTAAAGCTTCCTCAGGATACGAAAATTGATGGCCACGTAGGTATCGGCGCCATTCCTACCGGCTTTGGCATCGAAGTCGAGCTAAAAATCAGTCTGCCCGGCCTTGAGCAAGACGTTGCCCAGCAGTTGGTCGAGAAAGCCCATGTTGTCTGCCCCTACTCCAATGCCACCCGTGGCAATATTAATGTCACCCTGACACTGGTCTAAGCGTCGTTACCTAGATTAATCATTTAGTGCCCACGCCACCGCTCTCTGGGCATGCAGAGCGGTGGTGTCGTAAAGGGGTACCTTGGTATCACGCTGGCCCACCAGCATGGCGATTTCAGTACAGCCTAAAATCACCGCCTGGGCGCCATGAGCATGCAGGGAGTCAATGATTGCCAAGTAGCGCTGCCGCGATACATCTTTTATACGGCCCTGGCAGAGTTCATCAAAGATCACCCGATGAATAGTGTCGCGCTCAGACTGATCGGGCACCACGACTTCAATACCGAACTGCTTTTCTAAGCGGCCAATATAAAAGTCCTGCTCCATGGTAAAGCGCGTACCCAATAGGCCAACGCGAGTGATTCCGTCGGCGGTGAGCTGTTCAGCCGTGGCATCGGCAATATGCAGCAGCGGAATAGTCACTGCCTGCTCAATAGCGGGCGCCACTTTATGCATGGTGTTGGTGGCAATCAGCAGGCAGTCGGCACCCGCGCGCTCGACGCTTTGGGCAGCGCTGGCCAGCAATTCACCAGCAGCGTGCCAATCGCCCTGCTGCTGGAGCGCTTCAATTTCGGCAAAATCGACGCTAACCATCACGATCTTAGCCGAATGGAAGCCACCTAGCGCTGCTTTTACGCCCTCATTTAAGGCTCGGTAGTAGCCTTGGGTAGATTCCCAACTCATACCGCCTAGCACACCAATAACACGCATCCGCCACCTCTTTGAGAAAATGCACTACTTTATTATCAGGCTAAGCACTAGCTAACCCTTGTAGCCGCTTTGTCACCGATAGAATATTTATAGCGAGGAAACTAATGAGCGACAACACCTATACTCCCCCGAGCGTTTGGAAGTGGGAACCTGGCAACGGCGGTAAATTTGCCAATATCAATCGCCCAATCGCAGGCCCTACCCATGACAAGGCGCTGCCGGTAGGCAAACACCCTCTTCAGCTCTACTCCCTTGCCACACCCAACGGTGTCAAAGTCACCGTGATGCTGGAAGAGCTGCTGGAGAAAGGCGTAGCAGGCGCCGAGTACGACGCTTATCTGATTCAAATTGGCGAAGGCGGTCAGTTCAGCAGCGGCTTTGTCGAGGTGAACCCCAACTCCAAAATTCCCGCACTGATGGATCACTCTACCAATCCCCCCCAGCGGGTGTTTGAGTCTGGCGCAATCCTGCTCTATTTGGCTGAAAAATTTGGCGAGTTCTTACCCAGCGACCCGGCGAAACGCACCGAGTGTCTCTCCTGGCTGTTCTGGCAAATGGGCAGCGCACCGATGTTAGGCGGTGGCTTTGGCCACTTTTACGCTTACGCACCGGAAAAGTATCAGTACCCGATTGACCGCTACACCATGGAAGTAAAACGCCAGCTTGATGTGCTTGACCGCCACTTGGCGGAAAACCGCTTTATGGCGGGTGATGAGTACACCATTGCCGATATGGCGATTCACCCCTGGTATGGCGCACTAGTGAAAAATCGCGTTTACGAAGCGGCTGAATTCTTGGAAGCCCATACCTACAAGAACGTTCTGCGCTGGACTGAAGAGATTGATGAACGTCCCGCCGTTAAACGTGGCCGTATGGTCAACCGCTCTTTTGGCGAGCCGCACGAGCAGTTGCATGAACGTCATGATGCCAGCGACTTTGAGCTTCGCACACAAGATAAGCTGGCTGATAGCGAGTAATTAGTCACCCAAAAAAGGGCCTACGCTTGAACTCTCAGCGTAGGCCCCGGTGCAGCATCAATACTCCAAGCCGAGTTCTGTTTAACGAGAAAAACTAAACTGACTCAATCCGCGAGTTATTCAACGCGTAATTCCAAACTCGATAGAAGTAGAAAATATACCCTAAACCAAAGGTGACCAGCGAAATCAACATCCATAGGATGATATGGCCGATATTGCTGAACAGGTTGATATCGCAAACCATTTTTCGCTCGACGCCAGTGCTGGCATCAACTAGCGATGTGCGATTGATGACAAACCGCGCAAACGAATAGGGAAAGAAAAATAACGCTATGCCAAACGTGATAATACTCAACACCACCCAGACAAGTAGATGGCCAATGATATCTAAAATGGAGAGGTCTGCTTTGATCTTCACAGGTTGCCCTTAGTATGCGTGGAAAGCGGCAGAGCGTAACACCGCAAGCCCCAACCGTGAATTATAAATTAATATAAATTAGGGGAGCTGCCGTTTACTCTCCCACCACTCGGCATAGGAACTGTTATGGGGCGCCAAACCGCCTTCATCGGGGGCGTCATCATCCCACCATACCGGGCCACGCTCGCCGAGGGCTTCTTTAGCGCTTTGCACCGCGTTGCGGGCTTGGCGCAGCGCGTCTTCATCATCTTGCTGCTGGGCTGTTCTGACCGCCCTGCGGGCTTTCATCAATGCTTTGATATGGGTTCGCTTTTCGTCTTCATCTAAACGCGGGTCAGTGCAGCGCCAAAGCCGATTTTTGGCGACAAAATAGCGTCCATCGGGAGTGTGAGGATACTTGTTAGCCATAAGCAATACTCCTTTCCCGTTGGGCGCTTCTACTCACCTCATTTCACCTAACCGTTTAGAAGCGCTTAGATAGCGTGATAGAGCCGAATTTATCCTGCTCTTCCTGGCCGTCAAATTCACGTGAGCGCTGAACTGCCGCGTAAGTGACTTGCCAATCTTCCCAGGCCAGCGCCAGCCCTGCTGATACGTCACCTACCCACTCTTTGCGATCAACCGAGTGGCTATTTCTAAACGTATTGCCGTCAAGCGTCAGGTTTTGCGCCATGTAGTAACCGTCTACGCTGGCAAACAGGTACCACTGCCACCCCTCTTTACCGGTCATGTGGTAGCGGCTACCAGGGCTTGGCGTTAGCGTAGGAATGCTAGGCGCCTCATCACCCCAGCGAACGCTATACCCGGCGCTTGCATAGGTGTAAAGGTTGCCCAAAGCGGCGCTAACGCTGGGGCCATGGGCAAACTGCTTACCCATCAAAGGGGAGCTATACCACCACTGGCGACGCATGGCGACGTTGACGATGGCTTCATCGCCAAGCTGGTTATCCCAACCGCTGGGGCGGTCGCTTTCGGTGATGCGGTGCACTTCGCGTTGAATGCTATCGGCAAGCGACGAAGGCCCTACCAAACCAATATCCAGGTGCAGGTCAGTCGCTTGGCGCCAATTGCCCATGGGCACGTCTTCGTAAAGTGAGATACCGCCGTAAACAATCCCGGCGTAGGGGCGATCATCTTCAATCAGTCCACGCTGCTCAATATTGTTTGGCGTATAAATCTGATGCACCAAACGAAAAGCTGCCATATCAGCGCTGCCAATAAGGCTATCGGGTAAAGCGGTGGCCAAGCGTTGCGTCCAGCTTTGTGCTTCAGGCTGAAACGTCCAATTAATCTCAAAGCCACTGGTAAAGTGGCCATCATCGCTGCTGGCCATGCCATCATTTGCGTGCTTAATCGAGAGGACACTATCGTCGGCTTGTGCCAGCGTTGACAGCAGGGTTACTACAGCCACTAGCGGTAGCAGCTGCCATCGTAGAGGGGAGGTACCTTTCATTGCTCGTTCCTTGAGATTGTCCTGGGGAGTGTTTTTTTGAGGCCACTTTTGAAGAACATCAACAAACATTGTTGATTGTATGTAATTGTGCAAAAAGATAGCAAGCATACTTTTACAGTCTTCTACAGAAAAGAGCTAAGTCACTAACATCAAAGGGTGGCTCGTAGGCCACCCCTTCTGCTGTCATTTGTTTAGATTTATTAGCGTAGTCGACTAGACGAAAGTTGGTAGGCCAATGACTTAGTTGAATCACTATCTGTCGCGCAGCAGCCACTGCGGAGTGATTTCATGTTGGCCGTTTTCATCAGTAATAAACAACGATCCTTCGCTGATCATTACTGCCCAGTTAATCGCCCGAGGCAGGTCTTTAGCGATAATCGCTAGGGCCTCTTGTGGCAGCCCCGCCACATGCACATTTTTCAGTGATGCCACGCTGGGCAACACTTTACTCTCCCATTGCTCTACCCGGCCGTAAGCAAGTAGCGACACGCGCTCTGCCCTACGTGAGCACCAGGTAATCCGCTCGGCATCGGGCAAACCCACTTCGATCCAGTGCAGTAGGCGACCGTCTAGGCTTTTCTCCCACAGTGCCGGTTCATCTACATCTGAAAGCCCACGCCCGAAGGCCAGCGTCTCGCTGTACCACAACACATAAGCAAGCAAGCGCGCGGTCATGCGCTCTTCGGTCTCTGACGGATGGCGAGCCACGGTAAAGCGCAGCGTTTCATACACCCCGCGATCCAGATCGGTCAGATTGATATCAACTTTGTAGGGCGTTGCACTAAGAGCCATGAAAATGTCCAAACGAAATTTGCGTCAGTGTACCCGATGGTGGGTGTCTCTGGTGAATAGTCTGACAGGTTAAGCTTTGCGGTGATCGTCCGTGACTGTGCCATTTTTCAGCGTATCGGCCTCGTGCATGGGCTCATGCCATGGCTCTTCGAGCGCGGCTTGATACCAAGTTTGCATTGCTGGCAGCGCTAGCAAGCGCTCGACATATGCCTGGGATTTCTCATGGATCGGCAGGTTGAATGTCTGCACGCGAAACGCCACAGGCGCATAAAACGCATCTACTGCTGAGAAGTGCTCACCCGCTAAAAACGGCCCGCCAAAGCGCTCAATCCCCTGCTGCCATAGCGCATCCAAGCGTGCCACATCGGCCTTAAGATTGGCCGATAAGCTATTCAATTCCACCCGCATACCGCAGTTCATTGGACACTCGTCGCGCAGGGCGCTAAAGCCGCTGTGCATCTCTGCTGTGGCTGAGCGCGCCCAGGCGCGGGCGGTTTTATCACTCGGCCAAACATTAGCGTGCTGCTCGGCCAGATACTCGATAATCGCCAGGGAGTCCCACACCGCCAGCTCGCCTTCATCCGTCACATCCACCAAGCAGGGCACCAAACCTGAAGGTGAGAAGCGAATGAAGGTGGCATGGCTTGCACCCAAACCACCCTCGAACGGCATCAGGTGTTCGTTAAACGGAATCTCCAGCGCTTTCATCAGCACCCAAGGGCGCAGCGACCAAGAAGAGTAATTCTTGTTGGCAATATAGAGATCAAACATGCAGCGCTCCTTATGTGGGAAATCGAATTAGCCGATCAATTAGGCAGCCACCTTAACGTGCTGCCTGAGCCAGTGTATTACCGCCTAATCCCATTAATACGCCACCGCCAATGCGCTGAATGAGCCGAGAGGAGCCATGGGATTTTTGTAACCACTCACGCAACGGGCTGGCCAGCAGCACCACCACAACATCCGCTGATGAGAACAGCACATTAGTGGCGATACCTAGCCAGAGCAGTTGCCACGCTACCGGCATAGCGCTCTCGGGCTGCACGAATTGAGGCAGAAACGCGACAAAGAAAAGCGCGGTTTTAGGGTTGAGCACCTCCACCAAAAAACTGTCGCGAAGCACGCGTTTAGTGGTTGCCAGCGGCACCTCATCATTATGGGCACGAATGCCCTGCTGCCATAGCCTCAGTCCCATCCAGAGTAAATAAAGCCCACCGATGATTTTCATGGCGATATAAGCAGGCGGAATCGCTGCAAACAGCAGCGCCAAGCCCAATGCGGCCGCCACCACATGAACGTAGCAGCCCATATGCACACCCATGACCGCTAACCATCCTGCTCGTCGGCCACGCCCCAGGGTTTGCGCTGCGGTATACAGCATTGCAGGCCCAGGAAGATAGGCAAAACCTAGTGCGGCGAGGATGAATGCGGCCCATTGCATATTGGCGATTCTCTTGAAGGTAATGGTTAGGTTTCGAGAATAAAACGGGGGTGACGTAAGCGCCACCCCCTAAATAAGTAAAGCTGGAATGAGGCGTGGTTTAGAAGTTAGGTTTACGCTTTTCAACAAAGGCTGACATGCCCTCTTTCTGCTCGTCACCGGCAAAGCAGAAGGCGAACAAGCTGGTTTCCAGTGCCAGTGCACTATCCAGATCCTGATCCATACCATCGTGAACGGCCTGCTTGGCACCACGCACTGATTGCGGGCCGTTGCCTTTCAGTTGCTTGGTGAGCTCTTCAGCGTAGCTTTCCAGCTCCGCTTGCGGCATCACGCGATTGACTAGGCCGATACGTAGCGCCTCTTGGGCATCGATTTTGCGCCCGGTAGTCACCAAGTCAATCGCCATTGCAGGGCCAACACGACGCGGTAACCGTTGGGTGCCGCCAAAGCCGGGGATGACGCCCAGCAGTACTTCCGGCTGGCCGAATACGGCGTTGTCACTGGCTACGGCCCAGTCGCAGGCCAGCGCCAATTCGCAGCCGCCGCCAAGGCAAAACCCGTTCACCAGCGCGACCACCGGCACGGGGAGAGTCTCTAGGCGTTTAATAGTACGCAGCGCTTGGCTGGCGAAAGCTCGCGCTTCTTCGGGCGTTTTTTCACGCATTTCAGTGATATCAGCACCCGCGACGAAAGACTTCTCGCCCGCACCGGTAATCAGCACGGCGCGTAGGTTCGGGTGAGCCTCAAGCTCTACTAAGTGCGCTTCCAGTGCGGAAAGCACTTCGCTGTTTAACGCATTCAGTGCTTTGGGACGATTGATGGTCAGACGCACCATCCCGTCGTTATCAACCTTCTCGATGACTGCTTCGCTCATGGCGGACTCCTTATTTGATTTGTTATGGAACATTAAAGTGAACACCACTCAACCCTAGCGAACGCTTGGTTGAGTGGCAATCACTTCTTTACGCCGCACTCTTCCCTTCAGTACAAGCTAATCGTAAGAGTAGAAGCCGCGCCCACTTTTACGGCCTAGGTAGCCCGCTGCGACCATGCGCTTAAGCAGTGGACAGGGGCGATATTTGGGGTCGCCAAAGCCCTCTTGCAGCACGTCCATAATCGCCAGGCACACATCCAGCCCGATTAAATCCGCCAGTGCCAGCGGCCCCATGGGGTGAGCCGCTCCTAGTTTCATAGCGTTATCAACCGCTTCCGGCGTTGCGGTGCCCTCCTGCACGATAAACGCTGCCTCATTGATCATGGGCACCAGCAGGCGATTTACCGCAAAGCCCGGCGCGTCGCCTACCGGCACAGCAGTTTTACCCAACGCTTTAGCTAGGGTTTCAATCTCGGCCACGGTAGCGTCCGAGGTTTGTTCGGCACGAATCACTTCCACCAGTTTGAGCACTGGCACTGGGTTAAAGAAGTGCATGCCCACTACGCGCTCGGGGTGATCGCACACCGCTGCCAAGCGAGTGAGCGACAGCGACGAGGTGTTGGAGGCCAGAATAGCGGTGCTGCTCAAGCGGCTTAGATCGCGAAACAACTTCTCTTTGAGTTCAGGCTGTTCGGGTGCGGCCTCGATAATAATTGCGCAGTCGCCTAGGGCACTCAGCGTGGTTGTGGTAGATAGACGGGCTAGAGCGGCGCTTTTATCCGATTCGCTGATTTTCTCCTTAGCGACCAACTTACCCAAGCCTTTATCGATGTTCGTTTTGGCACGGCCAAGCTGCTCTTCGGCCACATCGTAAAGGCACACGTTAAAGCCACTAGCAGCCACTACCTGAGCGATCCCCTGCCCCATGGTACCGGCTCCTACAACGCCAACAAGTTGGTCACTCATGCACTCTCTCCTCTATCGATTATCGCTACACTAGGGTTATCAATGGTTTTTAGCTTCTTCACGCAGTACGAACTTTTGGATCTTGCCTGTCGAGGTTTTGGGTAGCTCGCTGAAAATAACCGTTTTGGGGACTTTGTAGCCCGCCAAATGTTCGCGGCAGTGAGCGATAATGTCAGCTTCGGTGACTTCGCCGTAACCGACTTTGAGCTTCACAAAGGCACAGGGCGTTTCACCCCACTTCTCGTCGGGCTTAGCGACCACCGCGGCCTCTTCAACGGCGGGATGGCCATAAATAGCGTCCTCCACCTCGATGGTGGAGATATTTTCACCGCCAGAAATAATGATGTCCTTGGAGCGGTCTTTAATCTCGATATAGCCATCCGGATGCCAAACCGCCAGGTCGCCGGTGTGGTACCAGCCGCCCTCCAGCGCCTGCTCGGTGGCTTCCGGGTTCTTTAAATAGCCCTTCATAACGTTATTGCCGCGCATGAGTATCTCACCCATGGTTTGGCCATCCTTGGGCACTGTCTCCATGGTGAGCGGATCAGCCACGCACAGCGCTTCGAGCATGTGGTAGCGCACCCCCTGGCGGGCTTTAATTTTGGCTCGTGCTTCCAGCGGCAATTCATCCCACGCTTCCCGCCATGCGCAGACGGTTACCGGCCCGTAGACTTCCGTCAGGCCATAAACGTGGGTTACCTCAATGCCCAGCTTCTCCACCCCGGCGATCACCGAGGCAGGCGGCGCGGCACCGGCGGTGGTGACTTTGACCGGATGATCGAACTGATGCTTATCTTCCGCAGGCAGGTTCACGAGGCCATTAAGAATAATCGGCGCCCCGCTGAAGTGGGTGACCTTCTCTTCGGCAATGAGCTGCATGATCTTTTTAGGATCGACGCGGCGCAGACACACGTTTACCCCGGCGTTGGCGGCAATCGTCCATGGGAAGCACCAGCCGTTGCAGTGGAACATCGGCAGCGTCCACAGGTAGATCGGGTGGTGGGGCATCGCCCACTCCATGATATTGCTCACCGCATTGAGGTAAGCGCCGCGGTGGTGGTAGACCACGCCCTTGGGTTTGCCGGTGGTGCCAGAGGTATAGTTGAGCGAGATCGCATCCCACTCATCGGCAGGAAGCTGGTAGGCAAAGTCAGCGTCGCCCTCTCGAAGCAGCGCTTCGTACTCCACTTCCCCAATGCTCGGGGTCTCACCAAGAAACTCCACATCGGTCACATCGATGATAAGCGGCTTGTGGGTTAGCTTGGCAACGGCTTGCTGGATGACTTCAGCAAACTCGGGATCGACCAAAATGGCTTTAGCCTCGCCGTGCTCCAGCATATAGCTGATCGCCTCAGCATCCAGGCGAATATTCAGCGTATTAAGCACGCAGCCGGCCAGCGGCACGCCAAAGTGTGCTTCAAACATGGCGGGGATATTGGGCAGCATCGCCGCCACTGTCTGACCCGGCTGAATGCCCCGCTTTTCGAGCGCCGAGGCAAGCTGGCGGCAGCGCGACCAGGTTTCGCTCCAGGTGCGTCGCGTACTGCCATGTACCACCGCCGGGTAATCGGGATAGATCGACGCCGAGCGCTCGATAAAGGTCAGCGGTGAAAGCGGCACGTGATTGGCAACAGTTTTGGGCAAGCCTTGCTCAAAGATAGCGGTCATGGTCGGCTCCTGACTTTTGTTGATGTTTTTGAAAGCGTTCGTTTTAAGAGTTTGTTTAAAATGGTTGTTTTGATCGCTTAGAAACAGCGCCGCCGCCTCAAGAGGCGGCGGCGTGAAGCTGAAAATTAGCGTTAGTGAACCTCAAAATCGCTTAAGCACTGCATACCCGCCTCAATCACCGTACGCTGGGCGCGGCCTACCGGCAGCCATTGAGTGATGGCAAATTCGGCGCTGCGCATCTTGGCAGTATAGAAGGGATCATCACTGCCGTTGTTAAGGGCAGCATGGGCGCTGAGAGCCGCCAGCCCCATCTGCCAAGCACACAGCACGTGGCCCGCCAAGTTCAGGAACGGCGTTGCGTAAGCCTGCACCGCATCTGCGCCGATTTCAGGGTCACTGCCTTGTTCCTGCACAATTGTCTGGGCAGCTTTCAAATCCTCAAGCCCTGCGGCCAAACTACTGCCCAACGCTGACAAAGCGGGGTCGGCATTGAGTTGTTCCACGGTGGCGGAAACGTCGTGAAGCAGCGCAGCGAGCGCTTCGCCATTGTCACGCTGGAGTTTACGTCCCGCCAAGTCGAGTGCCTGAATACCGTTGGTGCCTTCGTAAATAGGCGCAATGCGGGCATCGCGCAGTAGCTGCGCTGCTCCGGTCTCTTCCACATAGCCCATCCCACCGTGCACCTGAATCCCCATGGAGGCGATATCCACTGCCTGATCGGTAGAGAAGCTTTTGATCACTGGAATCAAAATATCCGCGCGGGCCTGGGCGGTTTGGCGGGCTTCGTTACTTTCAGCGTGGCGGGCAGTATCCAACTCTGCGGCGCAGTAGAGCGCCAGGGCGCGCAGCGCATCGGTGCGGGAACGCATGGAGAGCAGCATGCGGCGCACGTCTAAATGATCGCTGATACTGCATTCAGCGCCGCCACGGGTTTTGGGAGAGCGCCCTTGGCGACGCTCCAACGCATAGGCAAAGGCGTGCTGGCAGGCACGTTCGGCCACGCCAATACCCTGAATACCGACTTTGTGACGCGCCTCGTTCATCATGGTAAACATATGATTAAGGCCACGCCCTTCTTCGCCAACAAGGTAGCCAATCGCCCCGCCGTTTTCACCAAAGCTCAGGGTGCAGGTGGGCGAGCCATGAATGCCCAGTTTGTGCTCGATAGAGGCGCAGGTGACGTCGTTGCGCTCGCCCAAGGAGCCGTCTTCATTGATCAGGAACTTGGGTACCAGAAACAGGGAAATACCTTTGTTGCCTTCCGGCGCATCGGGTTTGCGGGCTAGCACAAGATGGATAATATTTTCGGCGGCATCGTGTTCGCCCCAGGTGATATAGATCTTCTGGCCGCTGATGCGGTAATGGTCGTTTTCAGGTACCGCGCGAGTGCGTACTTGGGAGAGATCCGAGCCCGCTTGGGATTCGGTCAGGTTCATAGTGCCCGTCCAGGTGCCTTCCACCAGTTTGGGCAAGTAGGTCGCTTTGAGCGCATCGCTACCGTGATGGGCCAGCGCTTCGATAGCGCCAGCGGTCAGCATGGGGCAGAGCCCCAGCGCCATATTGGCACCGTGAAGCATCTCCTGCACCGCACTGGCAACCACTTCTGGCAGGTTCTGACCACCTAGTGCTTCTGATACACCAATACCGTTCCAGCCACCCTCGACATAAGCCTGGTAAGCCGTCGCGAAGCCTTCTGGCGTCGTCACACTGCCATCGGAGTGGCGCTTGGCCCCTTGCTGATCACCAATCTTATTAAGCGGGCCCCAAATGTCACCGGCCAGTTTTGCGGCCTCTTCGAGTACCGCCTCGACCAAGTCTGGCGTGGCCTCTTCAAAGCCCGGCAGGCTAAGCGAACGGTGCGCTAGCAGCTCTTCAAGCACAAAGCGCAAATCGCGTACCGGTGCGGCGTAAACATTCATAGCGAACCTCGGGCTGAAAATTAAACAATTGTTTGAAAGTGTACCCTTGATAGTAGTAACACTCTCTTGCCCACACCATTAGCCCAAGGTATCACCCGCTATGATTAGCGTCCTCACCCGTCTTTACTTTCGCTCACTTGCTTGCTCCACATCATCATAATAAGTGATATGGCTCTCATCTTCCGCAGGCGGCCCTACCACCGGTTCAGCGGCGTCGACGTCCCATACGGCATCTGAGAGATCCTCCAAGTGCTCGTGCTCCAGTGCCCCCTGCATCAACTCCTCGGTGACCACCAGCTCAGCACCAGCAGCGGTCATTGGCGTAGTCGGCGTAAAGGGTGCCACAGGCACAGGCGCCGGGCGCACGCTACGCCGCCAGGAGAAGAACATAACAAAGAACAGACTTAGTGAGCCGAAGGCCCAAAACAAACCCGCATCGCCCATCGCGGTCATCACCGGAGAAATCATTAGCGGGCTGATCGTGGCGCCAATGGAGTTGATCAGCAACAGGCCCTGGCTCATACGCACCAGCGCCCCTGCGGGGGCGCGGTCGGCGGCGTGGCTCACCGCCACCGGGTAGAGCGCAAATACCCCACCGCCAAGCAAGAATAGCAGTACCGCCAACAGCGGCGTAGAGAGCGGCAGCCAAAGCATCGCCGCCGAGATCAGCACGCAGAAACCGCTAATGCCAATCAGTACCATTTGTCGGTCATGGCGATCCGACCAACGGCCAATCGGGTACTGCAGCAGCATCGCGCCCATAATCACCACCGCCATCATCTGCCCCACCTGACTGACACTCATGCCAATACGCTGTAAATAGAGCGGGAGCAGTGTGTACGCTGCGGCTACCACCATCCCAGAGCCTAAACTACCCATCACACCGGTGGGCGTCAGGGTGATCAAACGGTGCGGGGGAAGCGGTTCGGCGTGCTCCATAATCGGTGACACGCGAGGAATCATCGCCATAGGTAGCACAGAGAGCGAGGCCAGTAGCCCAATCACCATAAAGGGCGCAGTGACGCCCATGGCGTTGGTAACACCCAGCAGCAGTTGGCCCAATACACCGGCGGCGTAAAGTGAAATCATATAAAGCGCCAGCAGGCGGCCGCGAACCTTCTGGTCGCCTGACGTGAGCAGCCAGCTTTCGATAACCAGATAAACCCCAACCGTGGCCCAGCCGCCGATAAGGCGCAGTACAAACCAGGCCCAGGGGTCGAAGAACAAGCCTTGCAGCAGCACCGTGACGGCCACTAATGAGGCAAAACTACCGTAAGCGCGAATATGGCCAATGCGCAGCAACAGGCGGTCATTCACCATTGCGCCCAACGCTAAACCGATAAAGTAAGCCGACGAGACAATACCGATGACCGTGGCCGACTCACCGGCAGCATCCAAGCGCACGGTAATTAAGGTGGCAAGAAAACCGTTGCCAATCCCGAGAATGAAGAGCCCTAACAGGGGCGCCAGCGCCATGGCTAGCAGTTGCCGCGACATGAAAACCTCGTCTTGCCTAAAAGTGGTGAAACAAAGGACTGAAAACAGGCGTAAAAACGCTACTAAGCGTGTTCACAGGAACCGTCATCTCACCTGGCACATCGAGTCAGGCCGGGATAGCGGCGCGCAATTATTACCCCAAAGGGGGCAAAGTCAATGCTTTTCTAACGTTATAATTATTCACGTTAGCGTTTTGTGTAGAATAACCGTGTCTGGCCCAGGAAATTCCACTACTAAACTATTCTTTTGTGCCCACCAACGGAAGGTCTCCTCACTAAAAAAGCTGATATGGGTGGGGTCGCTAATATAGTGCCAGCGGGCAAAAGCCTCCGGCGAAGTGACGCGCTTGGTCATTAAGCCCAGATAGCCACCTGGCGAGAGCTGAGCCGCCAACTGCGTAAGCACCTTGCCGGGCTGCGCCAAGTGCTCAACAACTTCTGTGGCGGTGATAAAATCATATATTTGTGTCAAAACTGAGGCATCGGGGGCGTAAAAAAGGTCGTAAATAGCCATCGGGTGCCCCTGCTCTGCGAACATAATCGACAGCGTCGGCCCTGGCCCTGAACCAAAATCAAGACCGCGGGCGTTGGGTTCGAGCTTAGCTAACAGCGGGGTAAATAAACGCCCTAAAAAGCGCCGGTATCCCGTATCATGCGGCGAGTTTTGATGTTTATCGTATTCGGCCTTTTCTGCAGCGGCGCTTAAATGCTGCTCGGGGGGGACAAATACCAGCTTGCACGTGGCACACTGGTAATAGTCACGACGCCGATCCCGGTGGTAGGGCGCAGTAGTGGGCTCCACACAGAGCGGACAGCAGCGCATCATCGTATTCTCTGGCTTATCGTTACGTATTAAGGAAGGTGGCATGCTATCAGGTCTGGATCATCTTGTTGTAACCGTGACCGATATGGGTCGCGCAGTCGATTTTTACTCACGTGTTTTGGGCCTAGACGTGCGCTATCGCGATGCCCAACGGGTCGATTTAATGCTCGGTGATACGGCACTTCGCCTACATCAAACCGACACCGATATTGCCCCCATTTCAGCCACACCCACCCCTGGCAGCCTGGACTTATGCCTGCGCTGCCAGCTGCCGCTGGATGAGTTCAAGCAGCATTTAGATGCGCTGGCGATAGACGTAGAGCTAGGCCCCGTCGCCCGCCAAGGCGCCACAGGCCCGATTGAGTCGATTTATCTGCGTGACCCGGACGGTAACCTGCTAGAGATTTGCCGCCCCTCTTCGCGTTAATGCTAAGTCTAATGAATCAAGGTATTATATATCGCGCTTAAATAGCGCGCACTGATGTGCCAAGCACCATCACCCACTTCAGCATCTATACAATTGAATGAAAGGAAACGTTATGCTTGATAACGAAAGTGAATCCCCACTCGACGGCCAAGTCGTAAGCGAAGAGCAGAGCTCCCAGCCCGACACAACCATGGCAATGGTTATTTATGCGCTCTATCTGGCCAGTTTTATCCTTGGTTTTACGTCGATTATTGGTGTGGTCATTGCCTATGTCTATAAGGGCAAAGGCCCTACGTGGCTGGACGAGCACTACCGCTACCAGATCCGCACCTTCTGGATAGGATTGGTGTACGGCATTATTTTCTCGATATTGCTCTTTGCAGTGATCGGTTTCCCACTTTTGCTGGCGCTAGCCGTGTGGTTCATTATTCGCTGTGTTAAAGGTTTCAAAGGGCTGCAAGAGAAGCGCGCACCTTCCAATGTAGATACTTGGTTGATTTAACGATGACACCACAGGGGGCTAATAACGCTAGGCGTTTTTCCAAAGCCAGTGCGATCAGTTGGCTGTGGCGTCAACTGTCACGCTGGCCGCTTGCGCGCCTGTGGCGTATTTCTTCGGCGCTCGGCCCCCTGGTTTACCGCTTTAATAAGCGTGAGCGTTGGGTAACCGATCGCAACTTAGCGATCGTTTACCCAGACCTCTCCATTGCTGAACGTAAAACCCTTGGTCAGCACAGTTTACGCCACTCAACGGCTACGATGTTGGAGCTGGGCCACGCCTGGATGGCGGAACCAAACAAGGTAGAGACCAGCATTTTAGCGGTGCACGGTCGCGACAAGCTCGATAACGCCCGCACCGAAGGCCGCGGCGTGATTGTGCTTGCCCCGCACTTCGGCAACTGGGAGGTGCTTAACTTTTGGCTCTCGAGCCATTTCCCTTTCACCGCCATGTACGAGCCACCCAAAATCACCGCCCTCGATCCCGTCATTCGTCATGGCCGCGAGCGTATGGGGGCAAGTTTGGTTCCCACCAACCCCCGCGGCGTTGCGGCACTACTTAAAGCGCTTAAACGCAGCGAAGCGATTGGCATACTACCTGACCAGGAGCCCGACTGGGGCAGCGGCGTTTTTGCACCCTTCTTTGGTCGCGAGGCTTACACCGCCACCCTGCTGCCGAAATTGGTCGCCCGCACCCAGGCACGGGTAGTCACCGGCGTCGCGCTACGTATTCCTGGTAAAGGGTTTGAGATCCATTTTCTGGATGCCGACGAGCGGGTCTATAGCGACGATGATGTGCAGTCTGCCACAGGCGTCAATGCCAGCGTCGAGAGTGCGATTGCCTTGGAGCCTGCACAGTATCAATGGGAGTACAAGCGCTACCGTAAAGTAGTGCAGGAGCAGCAAAATCTAGCCAACTTCCGCGACTATCGTCTTTATTAGGCTGAAAAAGAGAGAACTGATGGCACACCCCCCTATACCCCGCGATGAGATACGCGCTCCGCAGATTATCTACGCGCTTTACTTAGCGGGTATTGTCACTGCCAATATCACCCTGCTGATTGGCGTAATCATCGCCTATGTTTATCGTAAAGAAGCGGCGCCCTGGCTGCAGCAGCACTACCGGTATCTGATCCGCACCTTCTGGATCGGCACGCTCTATGCCTGCATCGCCTTTTTGCTAAGCATTGTGATAGTCGGCACCCTGCTCTGGCCGCTGCTAGCGGTATGGCTAGGCGTGCGCTGCGTACTCGGCTGGGTCGATGTTCGCAAAGGGCTAACACCGGCACGCCCTAATAGCTGGCTTTGGTAAGCCGCAAGTCATTCCGTCCTTCACTCATCACCATCCTCGGTGTAAACATCATTTAACTCTCCAAAATCGGCTTGTAGCCAGTGGCGTAATTGGCTCATTCTAGGTGCGTCGCGCGACTCTTCGAGCGTAGGCAACGTGCCGGGAACAAAGCCACGCTTTATAAAGGGCGCCAATAGCTCAGGGTTGCCACTAATAATATGCACCGGTACTGCCGCGCTGGCATCGTCACCGGTAATCAACGGCGCGGCTTGATGATCCCCCAGCACTATCATCAAGGTATTATCATCCACTACACGTTCAGCCCAGCGGCCGGTGACTTTCACAGCGTAGTCCACCGACCAGGCGTAGTGGTCACGAATGCGCTCAATGTCCTGCCACAGCACTTCTGGTGGGTCACCGGCATCCTCCCAGGGGGCAAAAATACGCCCATCGCCAATGGATGACCAATTGTCCAGTACCGGCAGAATCGGCGTCCATGGGGCATGGCTGGAGATCAGTGCCAATTGGGCAAACACCGGTGTCTCACCTAGCAAGTAGCGCTGGGTGTAATCGAGAGTGAATTGATCCGGCATGGTTACCCAGTTGAGAGCAGGCCCGGCGTAAGCGATATCTTTCGCTGCGGCAATTTCATCGAAACCGTAGGCCTCCCCTTCCGGCCACGCCAGGGTAATGGCGGGCATCACACTGAGGGTTCGCTGACCAGTGGCACGAAAATCATCGATCAAAGTGGAGTGGCCGCTGTCCAACATCAGCTGATACCACAGCTGGTTGTCGATCCAGCGGCCGCTGAGGGCTGTCGCGTGGGCTAGCCATGACTGCCCACCACGAATGGGTGAGGCCAACATGCCAGAGACCACGTGAAGGTTATGCTCCCCCAGGCGCTGTTGCATCTCGGCTAGAGTAGGCAGTAGAACGTCGGAGTAACGTGGGTTTTCCAGCGCCGAGATACCGTAGGACTCAATAAAGGTGAGCAGTACATTGCGCCCCGCCAATCCCGGCAGTGGTCGCGCCTCCATGGGTGCGGCCTCCAGCTGTGCAGTAAAGGCGAGGCGGGCGGCGTGGGTATCGGTAATTTGCTGCCACTGAAAACGCGTGGTGTCCACCGCTGGCAAGCGCGCGCTTTCTATCAGCCGTACTCCATTGAGTTCAAGCGCCGCGCCGGTAGTGGCAGTGACCAGCAGCGTTAACGCGACCACGCCAGGCAGGCGCTTAACAGAGTAGGCAACGGGTGGCATCATCAGGCGTGCCAAAACCAGAGTGATGGCTATCAGCAGGGCAACCCCCAGCAGCATTGCGCAAACTGCCAACAGTTGACCTACATTACCTACTAGCAGGTGATAAATTGAGCGCAGCAAAGGTATATCAAGATAAAGATTAAGTGGCCGGGCAAAGGCCATTTGGGTGGCGGCTGCGCCTAGATTCGCGGCGGTTGCCAACATCACCCAACTAACGAGTCCGATGGACACTATGCGGCGCGCTTGACCGACGGGAAGCAGCAACATGAGCGGCGCAATGATAAGCGCCTCCCAAGCGAGCAAATATGAGCTGATCTCGCCAAAACGCCACCAGAGCGGCGCGATGAGTAAGAAATTCAGCGTTAGAAGCATTAGTAATAATCGACTCATCGCATCCCCATAGGTGCCTACTTTAGCTTACAGTGTCAAAGGTACAGTCTGTCAGCGCTTGGTCTCGTTGAGTAGCTGTACCCAATCGCAAGATAAGAGAGCAAGGAATAAGGCTGCTGAAAAGCGCAATAATCATGTACTGTAATATTTTATCGTATAGTTGTTGTGTAAAAATTTCACGCTTTGCTTGGCTTTAGGCCATGCGCTTTGCAGGCCCTCACCGGAAAGGATTTCGCCCATGCGTTGTAATCAAGTTGGTAGGAAGCCGGTTGCCAAGTGGCGGCCTGGCAAATGGATAGTGTTAATTGGCTGCGCGCTGACCTTGCCAGCGTTGGCCGCAGACGATGCGCACTTCAGGCAGGTTATTGAACGCGCCAAACAGCTTGCTCAAGAAACCTACCAAGCCCCGGAAGAGACCTTACCAGAGGTATTGCGTGAGCTTGATTACGATACCTACCGGCAAATTCGCTTTGATCCCGAACACGCCTACTGGAAAGACGAGAGCCCTTTTAACCTACAGTTATTTCATAGCGGCTTTCTGTTTCAAACCCCGATTGCCTTGAACGTTATCGAAAACGACACGGTAACGCCCCTGCCCTTTTCAGCAGAGGACTACACCTACGATGGCAATGCCGCCGCACTGAAAGAGCAAGACTTAGCCGGCAGCGGCCATGCGGGGTTTCGCCTCCACTACCCTCTTAACAGCGATGACTACGCCGACGAATTTGGTGTATTTCTCGGTGCCAGCTACTTCCGTATTGTGGGGCGCAACCAGGCTTACGGACTCTCTACCCGCGGGCTGGCGATCGATACCGCCTCACCAGATGGCGAAGAGTTCCCGGCATTTCGCGAGTTTTGGCTCTATAAACCCAAGGCTGATGCCAAACAGCTTGAACTGCTGGCGTTAATGGATAGCCCCTCGGTCAGCGGCGCCTATCGCTTTGTTATCCAACCCGGTGAGAATACTCAGGTCGAGGTCGAAGCGGAGCTGTTTGCCCGGCAAGATATTGCCAAGCTGGGCGTTGCACCGCTCACCAGTATGTTCACTTATGGTGAGGCAAGCCGCGAGCGGCCGGACGATTTTCGTCCACAGGTGCACGACTCCGATGGCCTACTGATACATGCCGGTAGCGGCGAGTGGATCTGGCGCCCGCTGAGTAACCCATCTCACCTGCATACATCCGCCTTTGTAGACGACTCCCCTCAAGGCTTTGGATTAATGCAACGGGAACGGGATTTTAACCGCTATTTGGATACCGAAGCCCAGTATCACCGTCGCCCCAGCCAATGGATTGTGCCGCTGGATGATTGGGGCCCGGGCCACGTGGAACTTGTCGAAATCCCTACCCCCGATGAGACTCACGACAATATAGTCGCCTACTGGGTGGCGGACGACACCCTGGATGCCGGCGAATCGCGCCGCCTGCACTATCTCACTCACACGCTGAACACTCAGCCTGATGCGCACAATCTTGGCCGCGCCATTCGCACTCGTCATGGCAATGCGGCGGTGCCGGGGCAAGCGGACTCTGCCTCACGAGGCCAGCGCCAGTTTATTGTCGACTTTCAGGGAGGTGCCTTAGAGGAACTCACCGCTGACCAGCCCGTCGAGTTAGACATTAGCGCCCAACACGGCGAGGTACTGCTCCCCCAGGTCACCGCGCTGCCCAACAATGGCTGGCGAGCCAGCTTCCGGCTACCCGCCAGCGATCAACCCAGCGATGTTCGACTAAGGCTCACCTTAAACGGCGAACCAGTTAGCGAAACCTGGAATTACGTGTGGTATCCCGATGACGAATAGCACTTATCAAGCAAACCTTATCTCGCCAGCGCCTGTGTGGATCAAGGCACGTCCATTCAGAGAGCCCAACTAATGCGGCGCATGGCGCTACGACGACTGCGCAGCGCGGGTGGGCTAGCCCGCTCGCTGTTTATTTATTGGCGGCCTGGGCGTCAGCGTGGCCTGCAGCGCCTCTATCAGCCTTTCATACAACCCGGCACCGTTGCCTTTGATATTGGCGCGCATCTAGGCGACCGTAGCGCGGCTTTTCATGCGCTCGGCGCCAAGGTGGTGGCGCTGGAGCCCCAGCCCGACCTCGCCAAATGGTTTAAACGCCTGGTAAAGCCGCCGACCATTACCCTGCTGCCGATGGCGGCGGGCCCTACGGTGGGCTTTGCTGAGATAGCGATCAGCCCCAGCAACCCGACCCTGTCTACCCTGGCCACCGAGTGGCGGGAGCAGATCGGCGAACGCAACGCAGGCTTTAGTCAGGTACGGTGGGAGCAGCGTTTACGGGTGCCGGTGACCACGCTGGATGCGTTAATTGACGAGTATGGCGAGCCCAGCTTTATAAAAATCGACGTTGAAGGTTTTGAGGCGGAGGTTTTGGCGGGGCTAAGTTGCCCGGTGGCCGCGCTGTCGGTGGAGTTTGTGGCAGGCGCCCTGGAAATAAACAACGCCTGCGTGAACCACTTAAGCCGCCTTGGCGAGTACCGCTACAACGTGGTGGCCGGTGAACAACGCCACTTTCGCTGGACCGAGTGGCAAACACCGCAAGCGGTTAGCGAGTGGCTAAGCACAGGGGCCGAAGGATTGCCTTCCGGTGACCTGTACGCCTGCCGCTCGGATCATCGATTACTTCTGAATGATGCTTAATACCTAAAGGCTTCTCATTTTATGATTCACCACTGGCAAACCCTCACCGCTCCGCAGTTAGCCGAGTTCGCCCAATGCGACCCTGTAGCGGTACTGGTGCTCGGAGCCATTGAACAGCACGGCACTCACCTCCCTTTAGCCACCGACTTGACCATTGGCGAGGGGCTGCAAACCGCTATGTTGGAGAAGCTGGATACCCACCTGAACGTAATCTGCCTACCGCCGATTGCGGTGGGCGCCAGCGACGAGCACGCCAATTTTCCCGGCACGCTCAGCCTACCCGCGCCGCTGGCCATTGCTACTCTTGAAGCCTACGGCGACAGCTTAGCCCACGCCGGCATTCGCCGCCTGGTGCTGATTAACAGCCATGGTGGTAATAAGGCAGTGATGGATTTGGCAGGGTTAACCCTGCGTCGGCGGCATGGTATGCGCGTGGTCAAAGCGACTTACACACGGCTACCACCGCTAGAGGGCGCGATTGCCTTTGAAGAGTTGCGCTACGGCTTACACGGCGGACTGCTCGAAACCGCTATGATGCTCTATTTAGCGCCAACGCTGGTGCAGTTGGACGGCTATCAGGCCACCCCGCCTGCAGCGCCCCAAGGCGATGCATTAGTGAGCGCAGAAGGTGCTGCGGCTTTTGCCTGGCTGGCGGAAGACTTAAGCACCCAAGGTGTCGCGGGCGATGCCAGCCAAGCCAGCGCTGAACTAGGCGAGCAACTGGTTCAACACTACGCAAGACAGTTAGCAGCAGTGGTAAAAGAAACCGCCCAACTACCACCGCTAACCAACTAATGACAGCCCCGTCACTAGGTTCGTGTTGGTTCATGTTTAGCGCTTAGTACGGTTTAACGCTGGCTACTGAGCACATCTTCCAACAAGTGCCCGCCTCGGGTGGCTTTGGCATTTAGATAGCGCTGGTTGTGGTCGGTAACGCTGCCGTACAGCGCCTGGCGTGATACCACTTCAATACCACCCTGACGCAACGCTTCCATCTTCAAGGGGTTGTTGGTCAGCAGTTGAACTTGGTCGATATTGAGCGCATTGAGCATATCCACTGCCACCGCATACTGGCGCTCATCGTCACCAAAACCGAGTACTTGATCCGCATCCACGGTATCCAGGCCACCATCCTGTAAGGTGTAGGCGCGTAGTTTATTGGCTAAGCCAATGCCCCGGCCCTCTTGAGCCAAATAGAGCAGCACACCGCCACCCATGGCTTGAATATCCGCCACGGCGTTGCGTAGCTGCTCGCCGCAATCGCAACGCAGACTGCCGAACAGGTCACCGGTTAAACACGCCGAGTGCAGGCGTAGCGGCACCGCGCCTTCCCAGCGCTCCGGTTTACCGATCACCACAGCAACGTGCTCACGCAGGCCGTCCGGCTCACGGAAAAGCACAAAGCGGCTGTCGGCAGCATCCTCGAGGGGGATATTCGCTTCGCTCACCCGCTTGAGCATGCCCGGCGCCCCAGCAAGGCATTGTGTAGCGTCTTCAGCGCTGACTTGCAGCAGGCGTCCTTCTGCCAACTGCTGCTCAATGGTCGCTGTAGCCTCTTGGCTAACAAAAGCGCAGAGCGCTGCGGGAATCAGCAGGGCTCTGCGCATCAGCGTCACGGCGCCTAGTTCGGCTATTCCGGCGGGCTTTAACCCGCTCAGTAACCCACCCGCAGGTTGTGAAAGCGTTTCCGCCGTGGCCAAGCCATTCAGCTCATTGGTGCTAATGTGAGCTACCAGCGGTAGGCTGGCGGCCTCGGCGGACAAGTTCATGCCCATCGCCGTCAGGCGGTGACGAGTAAGCACCAGCGAAGGCCGCTCGCCTGCTAGCAAAGCCAGCGCTTCGACCGATTCACTGCCTTCCAGCGCCTGCACGAGCAAACGCTGCCCACTGGCATTCACCACCACTGGCAATCCACGGCGGATGTCGAAAATAGCGCGTTCAATCTGGTACATGTAGGCCTCCTGGCTTCCTTACGAGGGGGATGGCGCACGCTCGCGCTGAGCTATTTGCTCTGAACTGAATGAATGGCTGCCCCGAACGGCTTGCTCTTAACCAAGAAGCGCCCGCATGATGAAGCGAATCTTTAAGCGCGGAGGCGTCATGCCCGAATCTCATGTCAACACGATTACACTGGCCGACGCCTGGAATTGGCTGTTGGCACTGCGTCATCGGCGTCCTAGCGATGTGGCGATTAAGGTGTCGCCAACCGGCGAGTGGCAAACGGCTAAAGCGATCACCGCTGAGGCGCGAGAGCTGCTCGATTGCCTGACCCCGCTGGCCAGTCGACCGGCGTGGGTGGTGGCGCAGCTGGGACAGAGTATGGATGGCCGCATTGCCACGGAAAGTGGCCACTCCCACTACATCAACGGCCATGAAAGTTTGGTTCACCTGCATCGTCTGCGCGCTTTGGTCGACGCAGTGGTGGTCGGCGCGGGTACCGCCAGCGCCGATAACCCGCAGCTGACCGTGCGCCATGTTAGCGGCACTAACCCGATGCGGGTGGTGCTGGATCCACGCGGCCGCATTCCCAGCGACTTGGCACTGCTGAACACCAATAACGCCCCGACGCTGCATATCATGGGGTCTGAGCTGCAGGCAACGGCGAGCGTGGCCCACGTTGAACGTTGCGTACTGCCGCTGAATGCCAGCGGTCAGTTCAATCCCAAAGATGTTGTCACCCTGCTGGCCGAAAAGGGCTTGCCGCGGGTACTGATAGAGGGTGGCGGCATTACGGTGTCTCAGTTTATCGAAGCGGGTGCCGTTGACCGTCTGCATCTGTTGGTCGCCCCGCTGCTGATCGGCTCCGGTAGGCCAGGGCTGCAAATGACGCCTATTGAGACCCTTGAGAGTGCGCTGCGCCCGCCCATGCGGACTTTCCGCTGCGGTGACGACACGCTGTTCGATCTGCGACTGCGGGATACTACCGCCGGAAGGTTGCGCTTTTTCACGACGACTCAGCGCCACCCAGATACCCGGTAGGCTCGCCAGCAACACCAGCACCCCGTAAGCCAATGACACCGCCACGCCTTGAGCGGGTGGCAGGCCGACCAGCGCCCAGACCCCGGCAGCGGCGCCTTCACGCAATCCCCATCCGGCTACCGAAAACGGGATCAGCATGGCCAGTAGCACTACCGGTGTCAGCGCCAGCACTTGCAGCGACGGTAGCTCAACGCCAATCGCCCGAGCCGCACAGACCATTACCAGACCATAGCTCAACACAATCACCAGAGACGAAAGCAACTGCTGGGGCCACACGCCGTGCCGCAACAAACCACGCCTTACATCGCGCGCCAGGGCTTGACACCAGCTCGGCAGCCTTGTCAGCCCATGGCTAAAACGTTGGCGCAGCAGCAGGCCGCTGGCGATGAGCGCCGCAAGAGCGGCGAATGCGCTTAACCCCACCGCTGTGATCACTGACTCACCCAGCGCGGCATGCCAGAGCGGTGAGAAAAGCAGCGCGGTTAGCGTTAGCATCACCACGGCGACCTGCCCCGAGGCGCGCTCAATAATCACCGCTCGCCAGGCGCGCCCCCTAGACTGCGCTTGAGTGGCATGGCGGTGCGCCCGCCCGGCGTCGCCTAATACACCGCCGGGCAACAGCTGATTGACCAGTAGGGCCAGGTAGTACTCCCGTAGCGCGTAAGCAAACCGCAGCGGTACATCAATAAGACCCGCGGTAAACTGCCAGCGCCAGGCGCAAAGCATGATCTGTAGCGTGCTGATGGCTAACGCCAGCACGCCCCACTCCGCGGAGAAACGTTGCACCTCCGCCACAATCGCCTGGGGCTCCACCCACAACGCCACCGCACCCAGCAACGCGATGCTGACCACCATGCGGCGTAGCCATGGGCTTCTCCGCGCCAGCTTTTTATAACAAGCCCCCAGTCGAGTGAACATACCTTGATCCGGCCCCATAGGATTAGGCCTCTTCCCTGGGGTTGGCAAACAGAGGCGTAGCAAACAGGTCGCGGTGCCCCACCCAAATACCCAGTTCGCCATTGGCCACCGCCTGCTGGCGCTGCTGTAACCAGGTGGCAATACGCGCCGCCGCTTCCGGGGCTTGCTCAGTGGCAGCTTCGGCCCAGCCTTCGAGTAGCGCCATCATTAACGGCTGCTGTTCTTGACTGCCAGCAGCGAGCTGCCACGGTGTTTCAGCTTGTTCAATGCGATAATCAGCCCTCTCTAACGCGGCAACTAATGCCCCGTGCGCCTGCCCGCCTAGTGCATCACCTAAACCTTTATCGCGCTGCTGGTGAGCCATAAACATCGCCTGCAGCCAGCGGTCTTCGTCATCCAGCACCGGCGCGCCTTGAGGGTCAATAAAGTGCCACTCACCGGTCACGCTTAGCGCTATCAGCAGCGCCTGCTGCTGCCCAGCAATGCGGGTCACCAAGGCATCGATCCATTGTTGGGAGACCAGATCTAGCAGCGCCGATGCGGTGACGAGGTACGCGTCGTCAAGTGGCACCTCGGCAAGCGCCTCCAGCGATATGCAGTACGTCTCAATGGCCACCACGGGCTGCCCTTGGCTATTGCTTAATCCGGCAGCACACTGGCGCGCCTGGGCTAACAAAATGGCGTCGTGATCGATCAGCTTCCAGCGCTGGTGGCCATTCAGGCGCGGCGCCAGAAAGCGCATGTTACTGCCCCGGCCGCAGCCAAGATCCGCTATCAGCGGCGCCGGAGTACGCGCGCTCAGCCACTTCGCGGCAAGCTCAGCCAAGGGCTGGCTACGGGAATCGACATCAGCCGCCTCCCGCAGCGTCAGCCAGTCGGACGCAAACTGGCTGCCTGGGCGCAAATTTGGAGAATCGGCGGGCGCAGTTAACGCCGTGGCAAACTTAGCCCCCGCTTCTTGCCAGTCGCTTAACGCATCCCGGGCCTGGGCCGCTCCCTGGCGCAGTTGGTGGCGTAGTTTGTCGTCATGGCAAAAACGGCTGAGGGCATCTTGAAGCGCGTCGACGTCACCCGGTTCAACGCTCAAACCAGCGCCTGCAGGCAAGGTATCGCGAAGCGCACCACCGGTAGTGGTAATCACTGGCAGGCCGTGGGCCAGGGCTTCGGTGACCACCATGCCGTAGCCTTCATACCAAGAGGGCAGTACCAGCGCATGGGCGCTGCGATAGGCCGCTTCCAGCGTAGCGCCATCGCACTCGCCGTGAAGCCGTACGCTGTCTTGCAAGCCGTTCTGATCAATCAGTTGCTGTACACGCTGGGTAAAAGTGGCATCCCGGGCGCCACCGTAGCAGTCGCATTGCCAGTGATCGCCGCTAACGCCCGCCAATGCCTTTACCAGAATATCCTGCCCTTTGCGCGGCGTTAACGTTGCCACACATAGCAAACGTAGTAGCTCACCCGGTTCTGCTGCGGAGCTGATCGGCGCCTGGGCAACACCCGGCTCAATCACAGTGACACTGGGATTGAGTGGCATTTCATAGTGGGCCGCCAGCTCCGGTAAGCGCCGGGCGGTAAAGTGGCTGGTGACGATAATCCGC
This sequence comes from Vreelandella titanicae, assembly GCF_014697095.1. NCBI lineage: Bacteria > Pseudomonadati > Pseudomonadota > Gammaproteobacteria > Oceanospirillales > Halomonadaceae > Vreelandella > Vreelandella titanicae. Next base: position 4,842,606 of record NZ_CP059082.1, read on the forward strand.
ACCACGTGGGCAAGCGCGTTTAACTCGCTGCGATGAAAGCGCTGCTGATCAGCCTCATCAAGGCCCAACTCATCGCCTAAGGGGTGGTGCAGCAACGCTGTGATTTCCAGCCGCTGGGCATGTTGGGCAACCACCTCCGGCAGCGCTCCCATGGCCAGGCCATCAATCACCACCGCCGCCTGATCGGGAAGCGACGCTAGGGCCTGAGTGAGCGCTTCTGCTGCCTCGGCATCCGCATCAGGAAACGTGCCAGCCAAGCCGACGACGTCAATTTCCCATCCCTGGTCACGCAGGGCCGAGACAATTTGGGCGTCGTAAATATAGCCGCCGGTACGCTGAGCAGGGTCACCGGCAACGATAAGGTTAAACCGCTTACTCATAGAGCGCCTTCATAGCTTGCCCAGGCTACATGGGATTCATGTAGCTTGATCTCCATATGGGTAATCCCTTTGGCGGTGATGCCCATTTTGCCCTCACCAATCGCCTTGGCGAGCTGGTCAAAGATCACCTTGGCCATAAACTCGGTGGTGGTATTTTTACCCGCGAACTCGGGCACTTCATCCAAATTACAGAAGTTGTAATCCGCCAGTACTGATTTTACCGTTTCGCTGGCAAGGCCGATATCGATCACCAGGCCGTCCTCATCCAGCTCGGGGCGCTGAAAAACCACATCGACAACATAGGTAGCGCCGTGGGTACGCTGGGCAGGGCCAAAGATCTCACCATTGAAACTGTGGGCGATCATAAAGTGGTCACGGACACATAAACGGAACATAGAGACTCCAAATGATAAGAAACCTCTGATTAACTATTGCGCTCGACCATACGGCGTTAAAAATCGCCTCAAAATGCTCATTTACAACCCGTAAACTCCGCTTTTTCGTTGATTTTTGCCTTGTCTGGCCTTCGCTCATTACGTTAATCAGAGGCTCCATAAGTAAATAGGTTATGAGGGGTAGCGCAGGCGGTGACAGAGCTCAACGCTACCACGGCCAAACAACTGAGGAGCAAGCGTGGGCAGTTGTGCAAAGTCGCTTTCACCGCTGATTAGCGCATCCAACCGCTCGTCCACCAGCAGGCTCAGCGCTAATTGAAGGCGGCGCTGGTAGTCCCAGCGTGGGCGTAACTTGGGCGGCAGTTGACCTACTTGGCTGGCCTTGAGCGTCAGTCGCTGGGAGTGAAAAGCTCCGCCCAATGGAATCGCAATATCCCCCTGGCCAAACCAGCTCATTTCGATAATGCGCCCTTCGCTGCCCGCTAACGCCAGTGCTTGGCGCAAGCCGGCGGACTGGCCGCTGGCGTGGATCACGCAATCTTGATCATGGAGAGCTTGTTCGGGAGTGCAGAAGGTGGCGCCCAACTGCTCGGCGAGCTGGCGACGTTCAGGGTTAATATCGACTAACTGAACGGTAACACCAGGCACCTGAGCGCACAGGTACGCTACCAGCGCACCGACGACACCGGCGCCCATAATAGTGATTCGCTCACCCAGCATCGGCTCGGCGTCCCACACGCCATTGATGGCGGTTTCCATATTGGCCGCCAAGACGGCACGTTTAGCAGGCACATTGGTGGGTACTTCCAGCACTGCCGAAGCAGGCACAATGTAGTGATCCTGGTGGGGAAACAGGCAAAAAACGGTTTTATCCAGGAGAACGCTTGGCCCCTGCTCAACGCGGCCAACGCTGCAGTAGCCATATTTGACCGGGGCAGGAAACTCACCCGACTGGAAGGGAGCCCGCATGCGCGAGAATTCGCTTTCAGGCACACGACCATTGAACACCAACGATTCGGTGCCGCGGCTGATACCACTGTATAAGGTACGTATACGCACCTCATCCTGGGCGGGAGGACTTAGTTGTTCACGCCTCATCTCGCCTTGTGCTGGGTTGGTCACCCAAAAGGCGGTGGCCCAGGTTTTTTTAGCGGCATTGGGAGCTTTGCCAACATCGTCAAGCGCCGACATGAGCGTTCCTTTTCGTTACGAGCCCACTTGATTCGGGCTCTCTTTCATTCCGTTGAATGTGGCGTGCCACCATTGCGCTGCAAGTTAGGGGTAAGAGACACGCCGTGTGTCTCAGCCCCCGAGTATAATGTGTGGCCATGCATTGCATGGCCTTAGGCAGAACAGTTTTCAATGGTTCACCATCTTCAGCGTAGCGGGTGAAAAGAATATATTCGATTAACCATTTGGAACAATTGAAACTAACCCGTCTATTTCTTGATCTTATGGACAACACTACCTTCTTCTACAAGAATGGTACATATAAAAATAGTTGCATCATTTATTTCAACTGCGGATAGCGACGCCGCTTCGTGAGCCACCATGCCGCTTTTTTCCAACGCTTCTTCTTACACCCTGCCTAAGCGTCTCTATGGCGCTGCAGAACTACTGCTGGGCAGCTTGCTGCTAATTGCTGTAGGCAAAGGCTTACCACTTTTAATGGCTACTCCGGCCAATTGGTGGGTGGCCTTTGCCTTCTACACGTTTATTTCCGCTCTGGTCATCATCTTCTGGCCCCACGGCGCACTGGGTTGGGCTAACCGGGTCACGTTGGTGCGTGCGGTTGTGGTTTCATTAGTGGCAGGTGCGCTCGCCGCCAATGCCTTTGTAGGGGCAATCTGGCAATGGCTGGCGATCGCGGTGATCGCCCTACTGCTGGATGGCGTTGACGGCTGGATAGCCAGGCGCACCAAAAGCCACACCCGATTCGGGGCGCGCTTTGATATGGAGTTGGATGCCCTGCTGATTTTGCTACTGTGCGCAGGTTTGTTGCGGCTGGAATCACTGGGGTTTTGGGTGCTGTTGATAGGCGCAATGCGCTACCTGTTTATCGCCGCCAGTTGGCAGTTCCCGTGGCTTTCAAAGCCGCTGTTTGCAAGTTTTCGCCGTAAGGCCGTTTGTGTCTGGCAGGCGGTGGCGCTACTGCTAGCATTAACGCCACTAACCTCCCACCTTGTTGCCAGCCTGCTGGCCATTAGTGCATTGATCTCATTGCTCTATTCGTTTGGTGTTGACGTGTGGTGGCTGTATCGAAAAACACAGCGCTCCTAGCCCACTGCATCTTGTTAGCGAGCCGCTTGGCGACTCAGGGAAATAACGGTTTGGATAAGCTGTTTCCTCCTGACTATAGTCATTGTTAGGCTATCTTTTCGCCTTTCGTGTACTGGGAGACTCTTATGGATCACTCAGCAACAGTTCCCCACGGCCCTTCTGAATTCCGCCGCGCACGTGCCCTCATCACGCGATGACTTTGTCCCCAGGGAGAGCTAGGCACTTATCCTTTTGGAGTTTAGGCTGTTTTGGAGTTGAGAAGCCACACATGCACAAGCATCAAGAGCTTTTTGATGATCGACGCGCAGCAGGGCGAAAGCTTGCTTATGTATTATCCGACGCGCGTTATGACCTAGTGCTGGCATTACCTCGTGGGGGTGTACCAGTTGCTTACGAGGTAGCGGCAGCACTTAAACTTCCGCTTGATGTGGTCATCGTGCGTAAGATTGGTGCGCCTGGGCAACCCGAGATTGGGCTAGGCGCTGTCGTCGATGGCGACCCACCTCAAGTGCTGTGGACACCGGATTTGCTGCAGATTTTTCAGCCTTCTGAAAGTTATCTGGAAGCTGAAGTACAGCGCCAACTAAGCGAGATAACCCGCCGTCGTCAGACTTATATTGGTAATCAGGCGCCCATTAACGTTAGCGAACGTCACATATTATTGGTGGATGATGGTATCGCCACCGGTGGAACAGCTAAAGCAGCCGCCAGAGCACTACGCCAAGCAGGAGCCGCTTCCGTTACCTTGGCAGTGCCTGTCGCCCCGCAGTCCACGCTGGATGAGTTGGCTACCGAGGTCGACAATTTGATCTGTTTAGCTACTCCCGAGCCATTTATTGCCGTTGGCCTTCACTATCAAGATTTTACCCAAACCAGCGATGACGAAGTGATCTCCCTATTGCAGAAGGCTCACTCTCTTTAACGCATTCTTTGATATAGATTAAAGTACAAAAAAGCCAGCTTTCATACGCAGTGAAAGCTGACTTGTTTAATTATTGAGGCTTTTATGCGGCCTTAGGCAGCCATCGCAGCACACTCATTGGCGCAATGTTGGCACGCTTTGGCGCACTCCTGACAATGCTTAGCATCGTGTTTGGCACACTCATTTCCACACGCTTTACAAATATCAGCACATATCCGACAGATTTCCTTGGCGTATTCACTCCCCTGGGCCATGAAGGAGGCTGCCAAGCGGCATATCTGTGCACATTGACGATCTAAACGGATGCACTCAGCCATCATTTTTACATCATCTTCTTGCAAGCAGGCAGTGGCACAAGAATCACAGTAGATCGCGCAGATATTGCACGCTTCAATACATGGCTTATATTTTTCAAATTCCATCTTTCTACCCTCCTTGTCATCAAACGAGCACTCGGCCTACTCCTGCACAGGCGTGACAAGCCGTATGTTGAGTTCCTGAAGAACTCGTCTAATAGAGTAGAACAGAGAGCTTGCAACACAAGCGCAGCAAGCGGCGTCACTTAACTCTAACACTCCAACCTCAGGCGCTGGTGCCACTCAGCAAGGCTTTCATCGGGGTATTCGTCGAAGCATTTATCTTGGAACTGCCCATTGACCTCGACCCAGTCGGCCCGACTTCCCAGCATCATGTGCGTTTTCCGGGGAGGGGTCGGCAAGTCCGTATCAATCGCCGAAGCGAAAGGGTGTACCAGCTCGGGCCATTCGGGGTCATAAACCCACAGCGACGATGCACAGTGCTTGCAGAAATGCCGCTCTCCCGTGCTCTGCTCCCCCTTAATGAAGGCGCGGTAGACAGTAATATGCTCTTCGCCGCTAACGTTGAGCGTTTTGCTTTCTCCACTGAGGTTGATTGCGTACCCACCCCCGCCAGCCGTTTTGCGGCACACAGAACAGTAACAGCGATTAAAAGGATAGGGGTGGTTTGACTTCACACTGAACGTCACTGCCTGGCAGTGGCATGATCCTTTGAGCAGCATAGTTACCTCCGTTTGCAGCGGTTACCCAAGACAAATATCAAGGTGCGACTGCATGAACCGAGTGCGATCTTAAGTACTCTCTTTAGTACTCTCTTAAGTGCGCTCTCAGGCTCTATCTTAATATCTTAGCTTAGCGCATAGGATCTACGTCGCTTTCAACGGGGATAATTGACGCTGTTTGTGAGTCAATGCATCAGCGTTCAGGCTTTAAGGCTTGGAGCAATTCAGCCACGGCCATCTCCCCTTCGGGCTCGTCAAACGCTTGTGCCAGCGAACCTTGTACATAGCTCAAAAAACGAATGGCGGCGGGGGGTAAGCGGCGTTGCCGTCTGACCACAAAGTGCCAACGACTTTTCAGCGGAAAGCCCGGCAACGGCAGCTCTTGGACGCCGTTGGGCGAATCTGCAACAACGTGGCGAGACAGCACCGCTAGACCCATGTTTGACGCCACCGCTAGCCGAATAGCCTCGTTACTGGCGATCTGCTGGGTAGAGCGTAGCTCAATACCCGCACTGTACAGCCAGGCTTCAAAGGTATGCCGAGTCGCAGAGCCCGGTTCGCGCAGCAGAAATCGCTCCTCTTTGAGTGCGTCCATGCTGAGACCTTCTACGCCTGCCCAGCGGCAATGCTGCGGCCCCACCACTACCAATGGATTGCTCAGAAAAGGCGCGGCTAACACATCGTCATCAATGGGCGGGTGGCTAAATACGTAGATATCATCCTCATGGCGCTCAAAACGATTGAGCATCTGCTGGCGATTACCTATCTCCACCGTGACATCTACCTGGGGGTTAGCCTGACCAAACGGCCCTAACAGCCGTGGCAGTACATATTGCGCGGTGTTCACCAAGCCGATACTGAAGTGTCCGCGCCCTCCGCGGTTGTACTCCTCCAGGTACTGACTAAACACATCAGCACGGCTAAGCAAGTCCTGGCTGAGTTGATAAAGCGCCTGACCAACCTCAGTGGGCACCAGGCGCCCTTCCTCGTGGCGCACAATCGGTTCACCGACAATTTCTCTCAGCCGCTTTAGCTGCTGAGACACCGTGGGTTGGGTCAGGTGGAGCCGATTTGCCGTGGCCGTCAGTGAGCCTGTGCGAACCACGTCGGCATAGACCTGTAGCAAGCGAAAAGTGAGTTGTCGTACTTTCATAGCCAGCCCCATAGATAATCATCTATGACTATATAAATCTTATTTGTTTTCATCAATCTCTTTGGATCGCTAAAGTAACTGCTTTAAAACCCATCAAGGAGATTGTCCGTGCCGGATATTGTGGTGATGTTTTTTGTGCTAGGTGTGGTTGCCGGTGTGGTGCGCTCCGATCTCAGTATTCCCAAAGCCGCTTATGACATATTGAGCCTACTGCTGATGCTGACCATTGGCCTTAAAGGCGGCATGGCGCTGCATGGCAGTTTGAGCATATCGCTGCTGGTCGAGTTATCTGGCGTCACTCTGCTGGGGATCATCATTCCACTGCTTATCTTTCCGGTGGTTCACTATTTAGTACGGCTATCCATCGCCGACAGCGCCAGCCTTGCAGCCCACTATGGCTCCGTTAGCGCCGGTACGTTCGCCGTGGCCCTGGCGTATACTGAAGCGCATAGCCTAATAACAGGTGGGCAGGTGACGCTTTACCTGGTACTGCTCGAACTACCGGCCATCATGCTGGGCCTGTTGCTCTACCGGCGCTTCAGCCGTAAAAAGGCCGCTGACACAACGTCAGAGCCGATCAAAACTTCCGGGCTGTGGCACGAGACTCTGACCAATCGCGGTGTAATCCTGTTGGTGGGCGGTGTGCTTATTGGCTGGCTATACGGCCCAAATGCAGGTGAGTCAGTCACCGGGCTGTATACCAAAGCCTTCCATGGCATTCTGGCGCTGTTCCTGTTGGAGATGGGCTTGGTCGCGGCAGAAACACTGCGCAGCCTGCGGTGGGGGCACAGCCGTCTGATTATATTCGCGCTCGCGGCACCTATCGTGCTTTCCTGCTTTGGCCTGCTAATGGCGTACTGGCTAGGGCTACCCGCTGGATCAGCGGTTATTCTAGCCAGTCTCTCCGCCAGTGCCTCTTACATTGCCGCCCCCGTTGCTATTCGCGCCGCCATTCCAGATGCCAACATTGGCCTTGCCATGCTGGCATCTTTGGGGCTCACCTTCCCTTTTAACGTGTTAATGGGCATACCTCTCTATCATCAACTTTGGGCATGGCTGGTAGGGTGAGGTGAAGTGTCCAATGTAGCGCTATGATGGCTGACCAATGGGCCAGACAGTTTACGCAGCGCCACGTAGAACACCGGCGTGAGGAACAAGCCAAACAGGGTGACGCCGATCATGCCGGCAAACACCGCAGTGCCCAGCGCCGCCCGTACCTCGGCGCCTGCGCCGGTGGCAACTACCGAAGGCAACACCGCCGCGGTGAAAGCGATCGAGGTCATGATGATCGGCCGCAGGCGCAACCGGCAAGCTTCCAGGGCCGCTTCCACTACACCCTTGCCCTGCAGTTCCAGCTCCCGGGCGAACTCCACGATCAGGATGGCGTTCTTACAGGCCAGGCCAATCAGCACCACCAGCCCCACCTGCACGAAGATGTTGTTGTCACCTCCGCCAAACCAGACACCAATCAGCGCCGCGAGCATCGACATGGGCACGATCAGAATCACCGCCAGCGGTAGCGTCCAGCTCTCGTAGAGGGCCGCCAACACCAGGAATACCAGCAGGATCGACAGCGGGAAGACCACTAGAGCCGCATTACCCTGGGTGGATTGCTGGTAGCTCAGGTCGGTCCACTCCAGCGCCATGCCCGGGGGCAGCACCTCTTCCGCCAGGGCGTTGATGGCATCCATCGCCTGGGCGGAAGAAAGCACGCGGGGGTCAAATTCGCCGGCCAGGTCTGCTGCTGGGTAGCCGTTATAGCGCAACACCGGATCCGGGCCGAAGGTCTGCGTGATGTTCACCATCGTGCCGATGGGTACCATTTCCCCCTGGTCATTACGGGTACGCAGCCGGGCGATATCTTCCACGCTGGCCCGGTAAGGGGCGTCCGCCTGGGCGATCACCTGCCAGGTGCGCCCAAAGCGATTGAAGTCATTCACATAGGTCGAGCCAAGATAGGTCTGCAGAGTGTCGAACAGCTCGGTCAAGGGCACGCCCTGAGCCTTGGCCCTCAGCCTATCCACCTCGGCATCCAGCTGCGGCACGTTGGATTGATAGCTGCTGATCGGAAAGCCCATTCCCGGCGTTTGCGAAATAGCCCCCTGGAGCTGGTTCACCGCCTGCTGCAGCGCCCCATAGCCAAGATTGCCGCGATCCTCGATGAACAGCTGGAAGCCCGACCCATTGCCTAGCCCCAGAATCGGCGGTGGCATGAAGGAGAATGCGAAGCCTTCTTTCAGGCCGCCAATGCCCTGATTAATGCGGGCGTTTATCTCCGCTGCGCTAAGGCTGCGCTCACCAAAGGCGCTGAGGGTAAGAAAGGCCACCCCGGTGTTGGAGGTATTGGTGAACTGCAGCGCGTTCAGGCCGGGAAAGGCAATGGCGTGCTCCACGCCCTCGGTCTCCATGGCGATGTCCACGACGTCCTGAAGCATCTGGTCGGTTCTCTCCAGCGACGCGCCTTCCGGCAGAATGACGCCCGCGATCAGATAAAGCTTGTCCTGCACTGGAATAAAGCCGGGTGGCACCGCCTTGAACATCACGCCGGTGCCCAGCAACAACAGCGCGTAGACCACAAACACCGCGCCACGATGCTTCAGGGAGCGAGCCACGCCGCCCTGGTATTTGTTGGAGCTGGCGTTAAAGAAACGGTTGAAAGGACGGAAAATCCAGCCAAAAAGCTTATCGATCACTCGGGTGAGTCGATCTTTGGGCGCGTCATGTGGCTTAAGCAGCATCGCTGCCAGGGCAGGCGACAGGGTCAGCGAGTTGATAGTGGAGATCACCGTGGAGATGGCAATCGTCACCGCGAACTGGCTATAGAATTGACCGGTCACCCCCGACAGGAAGGCCATGGGAATAAACACCGCACACAGTACAAGCCCCACGGCGATGATAGGGCCAGACACTTCCCGCATGGCCTGATGAGCGGCGGCCTGGGGCTTTAGACCCTCCTCAATGTTCCGCTCCACGTTTTCCACAACCACGATGGCGTCATCCACCACGATACCAATAGCCAGCACCAGCCCAAACAGGGTCAGCGTGTTAATGGAGTACCCCAGCAGGTAGAGCGCCCCGAAGGTGCCAATCACCGAGACCGGCACTGCAAGCAGCGGGATAATCGACGCACGCCAGGTCTGCAGGAACAGTGTGACCACCAACACTACCAGCAACACGGCTTCCAGTAGGGTGGCTATCACTGACTTTATAGAGTCATTAACAAAGATCGTAGTGTCGTAGACGGCTTCGTACTCAACACCTTCAGGGAACTGCTCGGACAGCTCCTCCATGGTAGCGATCACCTGCTCTCGGATATCCAGCGCATTGGCACCCGGTGCCTGGAATATTCCCACACCCACCGCGTTATTGCCGTCCAACTGCGAGCGCAGCGTATAGTCCCCGGCGCCCATTTCCAGCCGGGCCACATCCGAAAGCCTGAGTATCTCGCCGCCCTCGCCGCGCTTCAGCACGATGTCGCCAAACTCCTCTACTGTTTCCAGCCGCCCTTGGGCGTTGATCAGGGTAAGAAAGTCACTATCTTCAATGGGCTCAGCTCCCAACTGCCCGGCGGAGACCTGTACATTTTGTTCACGCATGGCCCCCACCACATCACTGGCCGTCAGGCCACGGGCAGCTATTCGATCAGGATCGAGCCACGCCCGCATGGCGTAGTCCCCACCGCCGAAGATTTGCGCGTCCCCGATCCCTTCGATCCGGGCCAGCCGGTCACGGACATTCAGTCGCACATAGTTGCGCAGGTAGAGGGTGTCGTATTCACCGCTGGGCGAGGTCAGGTGAACGACCATCAGAAACGTTGGCGACTGCTTCTGGGTGGTGACGCCTTGCCGACGCACGGCTTCCGGCAGTCGGGCTTCCGCTTGGCTGACGCGGTTCTGCACCCGAACGGCGGCCTGCTCAGCATCGGTACCAGGGCGGAAGGTGACGGTCATCTGCAGCACACCGTCAGAGCCCGCCACGGACTTGAGGTACATCATATCCTCAACGCCGTTGATGGCTTCTTCCAGTGGCGTGGCGACCGTTTCGGCGATCTCCTTCGGGTTAGCGCCGGGGTAGACCGTGCGAACGACCACTGATGGCGGCACCACGTCGGGGTACTCGCTAATGGGCAGGTTGGGTATGGAGATCAGCCCCACCGCTAGAATAATGATCGACAGCACCGCTGCAAAAATCGGTCGATCCACAAAGAAACGCGAGAAATTCATGGCGGTCTAGTCCTCCCTGGCAGCAATGGCGGGTTGGGCGTCAGCAGCCGGGGCGGCGGGCACCGTTTGGGGGCTCACTTCCATACCCGGCATGAAGACTTTTTGCACCCCGTTGACGATCACCCGGTCGCCGGCAGCAAGCCCTTCGCTGATGACCGTGCGTTCATCCACCCGGCGCCCTGTGTCGACCTGGCGACGCTGGGCGAGGTTGTTCTCATCCACCACGTAGACGTAGCGGCGATCCTGGTCGGTCAGGACCGCCTTGCCATCCACCAGCAACGCTTGGTCCAACCGCGCGACCGGCATTTCGACCCGCGCAAACTCCCCGGGCCGAATGCGGCCATCCGGGTTGTCCAGCACTGCCCTGAATTGCAGGGTGCCGGTGTTGGGGTTCAAGCGGTTGTCGATAAAGTCCAGGGTGCCTTTGTACTGGCGCTGCGGGTCGCCGCCCAGCTCGATATTCAGGTTGTTCGATGCTTCACCGGTGAGAAGTGTCTGGCTGGCAAACGCGGCCTGCTCGTCGGCCTCGAAGTAGACGTGTATCGGATCGATGCTCACCAGCGTGGTCAGAAGGCTCTGGTCGGCGCTGGCCAGGTTACCGCGAGTGACCATCGCCCGACCGACGCGGCCACTGACCGGTGCTGTAATGCGGGTGTATTCAAGGTCAAGCTCGGCGGTCTGCAACGCTGCCTCGGCGGCATCGACCATGGCACGAGCGTTACTCAGGGCCGATTGACGCTGGTCATGCACTTCCTGGGAAATGGCCTGACGCCCTAGCAACACCCGGGCACGTTCAGCTTCACTGCCAGCCTGAGCCTGCTGGCTCCTGGCCTGGGCAAGATCCGCTTGGGCGGCGTTAACACGGGCCTGGTATGGGCGTGGATCGATCAAGAACAGCAAATCTCCCTGCTCTACCAGCTCTCCCTCCTCGAAAGCGACTTCCTGGATATAGCCGCTGACTCGCGACCTTAATTCAACCGTTTCAGCCGCTTCCACCCGCCCGGTGAATGACTCACTCAACACCACTGGCTGAGCGGTCACTTCTGCCACCTCGACTTCTGGGGGTGGCGGGGGCGATGCAGAAGCCGCCTCCTCACTCTTGGCTTCGCAGCCGGTAAGCAAGGCCATCAGCAGCAGGAACAGGAATATCGCCCGGCTGCTTGCAAAGCGGGTTCTTAGAGACAGACTTCCCATGATTACTTGCTCCAGTGGCTATCGGACGCCGATAGCAGCATTCGTTATATAACGCCTCACCGCGTTGGCGGTTGGCATTTAATTAGTCGGTTCAGCACGATCCATTTCGACATTGCCCTACGGCTTCCACCGTGAGGGGGAGTCTCAGACCGGTAGCGTTCTTGAAAGACGCTCTGGTCATACGGAGGGCAGGCAAGCCCGCAGCACCAGGCTGCGGGCTTAGCGCCCATCAGACGCTACCTACAATAGGCGGTACGAGCGCGAGAGAGGTATCGTGTTCCTGCGGAAAGCTTGCCTGTTTCTGTCACGGGCAGAGAGCGGCCCAATAAGCAGGCCCAATCAAACAAACGAACGATTTTCGGACTTGCACAGCATGACGGTCAGGTGACAGCTGATGCGGGTTGTCGATTTCTACGGGGTACTTGCCTGATCCTGCAGAATCAAATGAAAAAGCCTACGATTTATAAATCGAAGGCATATACTGCGAACTAATAGGGAGGAAAGCCATTGACCACTATCTTGCCTGAGCAGATTGTCCAGCTCAGCGACAACCTATCGCAACAGTTAATCAGCGTTGCCCGTCGCTGGAGCCCACTTGAAGAGCTTCAGGATACGGCGATTGCCGAAGTGCAACTGGTGCGCGCTGACGCCCCTACCAGCTTTCACTGTGCGGTATACGAGCCGTGTCTGTGTTTTGTCATTCAAGGCAGCAAGACCGTGCTACTAGGTGACAAGGAGATCGTCTACACCGGGCCCAGCTACATGGGTAGCGCCGTTTACCTACCGGTGGTAGGCAGGATTGACCATGCCACCCCGGAAAAGCCCTACTTGGCGGTAAAAGTCTCAGTGGATCCCCAGGAGGTAGCAGGACTGATACTGGAACTGGGCGACACAGCGCCGCCCGCGGGAAATGATACTATCTGCTCCGAGACGGACTGCGGATTAAAATCGGCCCCCATGGATGCACGCATGCAGGGTGCACTTTATCGATTGTTGAGCCTGCTCGACTCCCCGGAAGACATCAAGGTGCTTTCCCCCTTAGCCCGTCGGGAGTTGATCTATCGGGCACTCATGGGTGCCATGGGGCCTCACATGCGCCGGTTTGCCGCCTCCGACTCCCAGGCTAACCGGATTGCGCGGGTCATCTATGCGCTTAAAGAGCGCTACACGCAACCGCTCAAGATCCGTGAACTGGCAGCAACCGCCAACATGAGTGAATCGACGCTTTACCATAGCTTCCGGCAAGTCACACGCATGTCGCCCCTGCAGTACCAGAAGAAACTTCGCCTGCACGAGGCCCGACGACTCATGCTGGCCGAGGGGCTCGAGGCGGCCACCGCCAGCTACCGGGTAGGTTATGAAAGCCCTTCCCACTTTAGCCGCGAATACAGCCGCATGTTCGGCGCGCCACCCCGAGCTGATGTTATTCAACTGCGGGCAGCGGGAACAGCACCGCAGACTGCATGACTTCCAGTGTAATCGGCTTCTGGTTTTCCCGATGATTCTGATAACGGCTATTTAGTCTTTTATAACTTCAAGCCACTTAATCTTGAATCATTGCAACTAAATCACCAACAACAATAACGCTATAGATAACTATAAATCTTTAACCTTAAAAGCACATCACAACGTCATTAAACATGACGAACGCAATAGGTTCACATCTTTATCACAAGTCACACAAGTATATTAAAAGCAAACAAAATCAGCTAACACACACATTGTTAGCCAAGGCTATGTTAGTTCACTATTACAAACTTTATTTTTAAAGCTCTGTCTTGTTTGTTTAATAAATCGTGGTAGGATTCATCGCTATTGAATACCCGACTTTTACACTCAAGCATAGTATTACTACTCTGCCACTGGGTACATGTGCGCGGTACTTTTCCAGCGAGCGAGTTCACACTCCATGACACCAATTACCCTGCTGTTTCTAGCCGTATCCATGTCGGCGGATGCCTTCGCCGCCTCCATCAGCAAAGGCGCCGAGCTGCAAAAGCCACGGTATCGTCACGCCATCGGGATTGGCCTGGTCTTTGGTGTGATCGAAGCCATTACCCCGGTACTCGGCTGGGTAGCGGGCAAGGCATCTCAGCAGTATGTGCAAGCCTGGGATCACTGGGTGGCCTTTACCCTGCTGACGCTTATCGGCCTTCACATGATGCATGCCGGGCTCAAAAAGGAAGACAAGATAGAGCACCGCAAACAGACGCTCTGGTTATTGGTGTTGACCGCCACTGCTACCAGCATTGATGCCATGGCTGTGGGCGCCAGCCTCGCCTTTATCGATGCCAATATCATCGCCACCAGCCTAGTTATCGGCCTCGCTACTACGGTAATGGCCTCTATAGGCACTTTTCTGGGCAATAAGCTTGGCAAGTTCGTCGGTCACTGGGCAGAACTTATCGGCGGTATTGTGCTAATCGGAATTGGCTTAGCAGTATTGGCCGAGCACACAGCTTTTTTTTAATGCTTAACCAGCAATTTATAACCTTGACCTCTTTTAAACCTGAAAGTCCTTCTTAAGCGATTGAGCTTTTACACATGAAGCTGCCGTAAAAGAAAAGCTTGAGAAAAACCTATTTACTTAACTAAAGACTAAAGCTGCGGTAGCTGGTCAGCCAAGTGGCGTAATTTATCCGGATTACGCACAATGTAAAGTGCCTGGATACGACTATCCACGACCTCCAGAGTCATGACCTGAGGTAGCCCATCGTGTTCGATCGTTAACCACCCCGGAAGCCCATTGACAATTACATGACTTACCCAGCAAGGGTTGGATGACGTCGACTTGTGGGCCAAGCCTGCAAAGAACCGGCTTATTTTATCTGCGCCGATAATGAGTCTGCGTACAGCAACTCTCTTGCCGCCTCCATCGGCATGCAGCGTCGCGCTGCCGCTCAACAAAGCCTTCAATTCGGTGACGTCGCCACTGCGTGCTGCTTCAAAGAAGCGTTGGGTCAGTTGGCTGTGCTCTCCAGCCGCCACCTGATAGCGCGGGCGTGCGGCCCGCACCTTTTTGCGAGCCCGGCTGGCAAGTTGGCGACAGCTTGTTTCACTACGTTCGAGGCTGATGGCGACCTGGCCAAAATCCAGACCGAACACATCGTGCAGTAGGAACGCAGCCCGTTCCAAAGGCGACAGTCGCTCCAGCGCCAGCATCAGGGCGAAAGAGACATCGCTGGCTAGCGCCTCGGGGTCTACCGGAGTATCCAGCGTTTCCACCAGCGGTTCAGGCAACCAGGGGCCCACATAAACCTCACGTTGTCGATGAGCTACCCTAAGGCGGTCAAGACAAAGCCGGCTGGTGACGGTGGTCAGATAGGCACGCACATCGTTCACCGAAAGGTGGTCAGCATCATGCCAGCGCAGGTAGGCATCCTGTACCACATCCTCCGCTTCGCTCACCGAACCCAGCATTCGATAGGCGATACCGGTCAGATAACGGCGCCAGTGATTAAACTGGCGCGCAGACTGTTCCGTCATGGTGATTGGCTCCCGCTACTCAAGCACGGCGGTCGCGTCCACTTCAAACAGCATGCCATCCAGCGCTAACCGCGGTACCGGAACAAGTGTTTGCGCTGGTAGCGCATCACCAAAGGTCTCCTTCACATAGCGGGTCATAACTTCCAACATGGAAGGATCATAATTGACGACATAGGTGTTAATACGAGTAACCTGTTGCGGGCTCGCATCAAGTTCGTGCAACACAGTTCTAAGGTTGCGATAGGCTTGGGCAACCTGATCCACAAACGACTCAGGCAGTATTCCCTGACCATTTTCGCCTCCCTGACCGGCAATGTAGGCAACCCGGCTACCTCCACTGGCAACCACCGCGTGGCTATAGCCATTAGGTGCAGGATCATAAAGTTCATCAGGATTGACGATAGCCGTCGTTACCCCACCTGCGTGAGCTGTGTTCAGCGCCATAGCGATAATTCCCCATTTAAAGCGTTTTATGATGCAACAAAACATACCACTAACCCTCAGCTCTGATTACTGAAGGTTTTGGATTTCGTTCGGATGAACCGAACGAAAACCTACACTAATGCGGTTCCAGACGTTAATCGCCCCAATCAGTAATGTGAGGTCAACGAACTCTTTCTCGGTAAAATTCGCTAGGCCCTGCTCGTAATCCTTCGTTGGTGCGCCAGTGCCAGCCAACCTTGTCAACGCCTCGGTCCAGGCCAACGCCGCCCGTTCCCGTGGCGTATAGAGAGTGGACTCGCGCCAGGCAGACAGCAGGTAAAGGCGTGCCTCGCTCTCACCCGCTGCGCGGGCATCGCTGGTGTGCATATGCAGGCAAAATGCACAGCCATTGATCTGGGAGGCGCGTGTTTTAACTAGCTCAATCAGACTAAATTCCAGTCCACAGTGGCGAACGTACTCCTCTAGCTTAGTCATCGCGGTAATGCCCTCTGGAGAGGCTTTAAAGGCGTTCAGGCGTGTTTCCATTGTCTTGCTCCTCTGTTTTATATGGAGTGGAAAGCTATCCACCGGTCGTTCTACAGAGGTAGACGGAACAGCCTTAATGTTTGTGACATGGTGAGAAATAATTTAGAAAATAAAACGCCTGGGAGACGAGGAGTACGCCAAAGCATTGGCTAGTGGCCAGGGCATTTCGGATACTTATCGCTATCTCCCCTACCCTGTGGGCCACTCAATCACTCTCTTTTCCAACGGCTTTCACATGCCGTAGAGTAACGGCTGATATCAACGCAAGCGCCAAAAGGGTGGCGCCACTTACTGCGGCGGCCATATTCATACCTTGCGTAAACGCAGACTGGGCTTGCTCAAGTATCCCATCGGTAAGTCGTTCAGCAACTGACGTTGTTGCCCACAAGCTTTCTCCAAGGGCACGGGAGATATCGTCTGGCATCCCGTTAGGAATCGCACTGGCAATCTGCACGCGATACAACAGGGTCGCCATGCTGCCGAGAAGTGCTACGCCTAGTGCCACCCCCAACTCTTGAACCATCTCGGACATCGACGATGCAGACCCGGTTTTTTCCGGAGGTGCAGACCCTACCACCAAGTCTGTGCCCAGCGCGGCGATGGTACCCAGCCCCAGGTATACCAGTGAAAATCCGATTACGACCTGGAGTACCTGAACGGAGAGTGGGTCTACTTGAGCCAGAAAACCACAACCGATGCTTGAAAGCATAAGCGCTAAAGCAATAACAAACGCTGGCCGAATTCGGCGCGCAAAGATAGGGGCAAGGATACCGGCTAGTACCATCATCAGCGCTGGCGGCCCCATCCACAACCCAGCAATCAGCGGCGTGTAGCCCGCCACTAGCTGAAGATATTGGGTAACTAAGAGCATCATTCCCGCCACGCCCACCAGCCCTATCAGGAGTATAAAAAGGGCGGCAGTGAAGGTTTTACTGGCAAACAGTTTGAGATCAAGCAGTGGATCGAGAAGCTGCTTTTGGCGACGCACAAAGAACAGTGTTCCCACTACGCCTAGTGCGAGAGTAACCAATACCAGTGGCGTCAATCCTGCTTTAGAGAACTCCTTTATGGCATAGATACTTGGCAAAATTGCTATCAACAGCAACAGGACACTCAAAAGATCCAGACGGCCTGCCTGTGGGTTACGGTACTCCGGCAGGAGTAATGGGGCAGTTAACAACAGTATGATGACGATGGGCACGGCAATTAGGAAAGCGGCTCCCCACCAAAAGGGTGCTAACAGCAACCCACCGACCACCGGGCCTAACGCCATACCCAGTGCGAACATGGTTGCCCATATACCGATCGCCAGTGCCCGCTGGTGCAAATCAAAAAACATATTGCTAATCAGGGCCAACGTAGAAGGCATCAGGGTTGCTCCGGCAATACCCAGTGCTGCCCGCGCCACAATGAGCCACTCGGCATTGGGTGCATAAGCTGCAAACACCGACGCGACCGCAAACGCAGAGGCTCCCATCATCAGTAGCCGACGTCGGCCAATCCGATCCCCTAGCGTGCCCATAGTGATCAGAAAACCGGCGATCATGAAGCCATAGGCGTCCATAATCCACAGCGCCTGGGTACTGCTTGGCTGTAGCTCTACCGCCAGGGCTGGAAGCGCCAAGTAGAGAATAGTTACATCGAGCCCAAGCAGCATGGTGGGCAGTGCCAATACCGCAAGCCCCGCCCACTCTTTAAGGCCAGCCTTGTTATAAGGCCGTCCTCCTGCAACCGTATAGAGAGGGGTGTGAACATCACAATTGAATGACATGTAGCCTCCGACTTCATCATGGAAGCAGGCATTCTCAGACACTCAATATGAGGTTACAATATAGCCAATTATCCTATTACCAAAGGTAATAGCATGTCGAATCATAGGCTTGAACGAACACAGAGTGATCTCACCGAATTCCTGCTGCGGCATCGTCGCAAATTGACGCCCGCGGACGTTGGACTTCCCACCAGCGGGCGAAGGCGTACACCGGGCCTAAGGCGAGAAGAGGTTGCGGCGCTTGCTGGGGTAGGACTGACTTGGTACACGTGGTTTGAGCAGGGCCGTGACATTAAGGTCTCCGAACGCTTCCTGCTCAATATCTCCCGTGCCCTGAAACTGGATGACGCCGAGTGCTGTCATCTTTTTCTGTTGGCACACCGCCGAGCGCCGCCAGCAGAAGCGTATCAAGAGCAGAGCATATCTCCCCGGATACGATCGCTGATGGATGATCTCTCTCGCCCTAGCTACGTCATGAATCTGCGCTGGGATGTTATTGGCTGGAATGCGCAGGCCGATAAGCTACTTCAGTTCAGCAGCCGAGAGGCGTCTGAACGCAACCTGCTAAGGATGGTATTTACCGCCCCCGATCTACGCCGACGACTTCCTGACTGGCAACTGGATGCCTCGCATATGCTGGCGCAGTTTCGTTGTGACTTAGCTGTCGCCCCTGAAGACCCGATCATGCAAACGCTGATCGACGAGCTTTGTCAGTTATCTCCAGACTTTCGGCGCTGGTGGGAAGCTTCAAGTATGGAAGGCTACCATCGAGGAATCAGCAGCCTCCTCGATACAGAGGGCGGGCATCATACTTATACCCATGAGACGCTAATCGTTGATGAGCACCGTCATCTCAAGATGGTTGTTTACTTCGACAGCTAAATCGTTCCTATGCCATCTTCTTTCACGGAATATTGAAGAGAAGACTCAACCGTCACACGGTCTCTGCTTCACGTGCCTCACTCGGCGGGTGGCCAATAATGCGTTTGAACGCGCGACTGAATGAGGCTTCGGAGTCATAGCCAAGCCGGTTCGCGGCCACGGCGATGCGCATATTGTCCCGCGCTATCCACTGTCGAGCCTGAAACATCTTTACCCGCGCCACATACTTGGCGGGAGTCACCCCTAACATCCGGCTGAACTTATCGTTAAAGCTTGAGCGCGAAGCTCCCATGACATCCGCTAACTCGGCGACTGACCAATCGCGCTCCGGCTGCGTATGGATGGCTACCAGCACCTTGCCGAGTTGTGGGCAGCGCACGGCTGCAATCCAGCCGCTAGAGTCGCTGCAGGCACACTCAATCCAAGCACGAATAATAGTGGCGGCCAGCACATCGGCCAAACGGGCAAGTATGCCGCAGGCACCGATTCGATCCAGGCTAATTTCTCGCTCCATTGCCTCCAATAAGGCAGGTACCGAGGGATCACGTTTAGCCAAATCGCTAGCGCGCATCATGTCAGGCATTATCGCAATCAGAGGGTGTAGCGGGTCGAGATTGAAGTGCATGGCGCCACAAAAAAGCACATCCGGCTCAATATCACTCTCTTTTGACTCACTGTTCACCAGATAAATATTCTCGGAGACCGGCCTACGAGCCAACGTAGCCTTATCCACTGCAGGCACGTCCTGCGAGCTGGCCATTACGTAGGACGCTCCACGCGGAAAGAGCACCGCATCGCCAGCGTTCAGGTATGTCCACTCGGTTGTCTCGGTACGCAACCAACACCCGCCTTGAGCCACAAAAAGAAAAAGTGCTGCTGGCTGGGCAGAGGTTGCGACGGCCCAAGGGGCGCGCAGCAGGCAGCGCCCATACTCCACGCCCTCAAGGCGCAGGCCGAGCAGAATTTCAGTTAAGGTGTCGCGCATATTAATGAACCCGGTTTGGACAAATAGTCATGCTTTACGGATTTTATATCATAGAAAAGCCAAACCCTTAATTTTACACTGCAGCTTCAACTAACACTTTAGTAGGCCTGCAATGAACGACACTACTTGCTCCGCCAGCCCGTCATTACTAACGGCAACACCCACCGCTGAACCTACCTCAGCCAATTGGATGGGCATTGTCAGCCTCGCGCTGGGGGTTTTTGGTTTAGTGACTGCCGAATTTTTACCGGCCAGCCTGCTGACGGCCATGGCAGCGGATCTCAACATCTCCGTTGGCGCCGCGGGCCAAGCGGTCACGGCTACTGCTGCAGTAGCTGCGCTTGCCGCGCTAACAATCCCACTTCTGACCCGCAATTTTGATCGTAGGTTTGTGCTGCTTGGTTTATCGCTGCTGCTCGTCGTTTCCAACGTCTTGGCGGCAACGGCGAATAGCTTTTTTGTTTTAATTTTTGCTCGAGTACTGCTGGGAATTGCCTTGGGAGGGTTCTGGTCGATGGCCGCTGCCCTGGCAATGCGCATGGTGCCCGACAATCTGTTTGCACGCGCCATGTCTATTGTTTTGACCGGCGTGTCTGTCGCTACCGTTTGCGCAGCCCCTCTGGGCGCCTATATTGGTGGTCTCTGGGGGTGGCGCAGTGCGTTTATTGCCGCTAGTTGCCTTAGTCTAGTGACGCTCGTGACTCAGCTTTTCGTCATTCCTGCCATGCCGCCAAAAGACAACCCAAGCCTGCGCACTCTCTTCCAACTGCTCACACGCACGCAGGTTCGCGTTGTGCTGTTAGCCGTAGTGCTGATGATTTCAGGCCATTTTGCCGGATTTACCTACATACGACCGCTCCTTGAAGAGGTGGCGCAGCTATCCGTCAGTGCAATCTCTGCGGTACTACTCGGCTTTGGCATTGGTGGTTTTTTTGGCAATTTCGCCGGTGCATTTATCGCAGAACGTAGCGAGCGCAACGCCATTATGTTTGGTGGGGCACTCATTATTGCGATCACCATTACGCTACTGTTCGCGGGTAGTTTGGCTAGCGTTACTGCCGTGTCTATCGCACTGTGGGGGTTTGCTTTCGGCGCTTTTCCCATCGGATTTCAAACCTGGATAGTTCGTGCCGCGCCGGATCAAGTTGAAGCTGCAGGGGGCTTGATAGTTGCCGCCTTTCAGGTTGCTATCGCCAGCGGTGCTATAGGCGGCGGCATACTAGTGGATTACCTCGGCGCGCTGGGTGGGCCCCTATTAGCCCTGATCACTACCAGCCTGGGAACCCTGCTTGTGCTGTCATTTGGGCCACGCTCACAAAGCCCGGCCTGATAGCAAGAGAGCCGGGAGTAGTGAGACTTCCCGGCTCCTCAGTTGACTAGACCACCCAGCGGAAATGCGGTGATTCAAGCGTTACATGCCTCTTGCAGTTCCCGTTACCCACTGTTCATCACCGTTCAATATCGCACAGGAAACTCTCCAGAATGGCACGGCTTTGGGCCAGTTTGGCTGCTTTCTGGTCGGCAAACTCAATTTGTTCGTGCAAGACATTGCGTAGTTCGTCACAGGGCTCGAAAACTGGGCCCTCCCCTCTCACACACGGTAGGAATTGCTTGATGGTTGCCAGAGTCATGCCTGCTGAACCGAGCAGTTTGATCCGCTCGACAGTGCGAATCTCACCCTGCCCGTAATGACGGTACCCATTGGTGGCGCGCGTTGGCTTAAGCAAACCTTCCGCTTCATAGTAGCGCAGCATGCGAATGCTTACTCCGGTGCGTTTTGCCAGCTCGCCTATTTTCATTTCACTCTATTGACTCTTACAGCGCTGTTAGGGTTTAGGGTAGTGACTCCTCACTGCAAGTTCAATCAGGAGTTAATGCCATGTTCACTAACACCAGCACTTTTCAGGCCCATATTAATGGGCAACCAGCCACTCTTTCAGAGCTGATACCCCTGGCCTTTGCAGGGTTTGCCCATTTCACGGCCATGCAGGTACGAGATCGAGAGGTCAAAGGGCTAGATCTTCATCTTGCCCGCCTGCAGAAAGCGTCAAAAGAGTTTTTTGGAAAGATGCTTCCCGAGGAGCAACTGGTCTCCTACATCAAAACAGCTATTGATAAAGGCCCGAAAGACCAGTCATTAACGGTCACTCTCTTCTCCCGCCATGGCGAATTCACCGCGGCCAGCATGGATGCGGAGCCAGACGTGCTCGTCCGTAGCAGCGCACCGGCTAATGGCCCTAAAGGGCCGTTGAGGCTGAGTAGGGTAGATCACGAGCGACCTCTAGCTTCTATCAAGCACGTTGGTGAGGCGGGCAAAACCTACTATCTACATCAAGCTCTGCGCCAGGGTTTCGACGATGCAGCCTTTGTCGACCGCCATGGGCGATTGAGCGAGGCAACCATCTGGAACCTTGCCTTCTGGGACGGTGAGACGGTGATCTGGCCACAGGCAACGATATTGCAGGGCACCATGATGGGTATTGTTCAACGCCAACTAAACCGCCTCGGTATTGCCCAGCGCCACGAGGAGATCACCATTGAGCGTCTTCAGGAACTGCCCGGTGCCGCGGTGATGAATTCATGGACACCTGGGATCGCAGTCACTGCCATTTCTACCACTGCTTTTGCAGAAATAACCCCGTTCATCAGTCTGCTTCATAAAGCCTACCAAGCTGAGCCCAACAGTGTGTTGTAGGGGGTCTTTCCATATAGCGCG
Organism: Vreelandella titanicae; assembly: GCF_014697095.1. Taxonomy (NCBI): domain Bacteria; kingdom Pseudomonadati; phylum Pseudomonadota; class Gammaproteobacteria; order Oceanospirillales; family Halomonadaceae; genus Vreelandella; species Vreelandella titanicae. Next base: position 4,865,001 of record NZ_CP059082.1, read on the forward strand.
GAATCTGAGACAACACCATCGATTTTCCAGCGTTGTCTCAGCAAGCTCTTCGGCAAAGTGCATTGCACATTGCCCCCCGCCACCACAAGAGTGAACACGGCCTTTCCGTTCAAACGTTGCAATCAACAGACCAGTTGCTCGCTCAATGCTGGTAAGCGCACCTTTATTTAACAAAAGGCTTTCAAGGGCCTGCATGTAGGCTCGCTTGTATGTGTTGAATTGCCATGCCTTACTCACTCTTATAAGGGTAGATTTAGCAAACATAATGTGAAATTTAATTAACTTTAGACTTAAGCCAATCGACAAAGGCCTGCATTTTGGCGCTATGCTGCCAACTTTGGGTCGGGATGTAGTAACACAGCATTGAATCAACGCCTTGATACGACATTGGCTGCAATGTGTTAGCTTTCACAAAGTCAGAAACCAGAGTCTCTGAACAAAACACCAGCCCTTTCCCAGCAATAGCTTCATACACGCCATAGAGCTCCTGATCAAAATATCTTATTTCAAAGTTTGGAAGAGACTCCCCATTTTCCATTAACCAGCTTTCCCAAGGTGAATCCGGTAATTTACTATTCTTCCATTTAGTCAGGTAGACAATAGGAGGCTTACCCGCTGTGATAGAGTTGATAAAAGAAGAGCCTCCATACACGTTAAAACGTTCTTTTTTCAATAAGCTTGACTCATCAACACGGGTTACGTCTCCCAAACGGATAGAGAGGGCATTAACTTTAGATGCCACCACTTCACCTGTTGATATTTCAACATCAATATTTTGATAGATTTTATTGAAATCATGTAATAACGGAATTAACACCAGGGCAGCAAAGGATGAAGTGGTATCAACATTCAGTCGTGATGCCCCTGACTTTATATTATCTAGCGCAGTCTGAATTTTCTGCAGACCTGCTGTTGTTGCCTCAGCGAGCTGGTGCCCCTCTGAAGTTAATATCACTTTTCGGTTTTTTCGGTTAAACAGCCGCACTCCCAACCTACTCTCAAGGTTGCTGATGTGGTGCGACACACCTGCTGGCGTTATCGACAGCTCCTCAGCGGCATCTTTAAAGCTCCCCAGTCGAGCTGCTGCTTCAAACACCTTAATCGCTTGCAATGAAGCCTTCACCGCCAGCCCCCCATTTTGGACTCAAACCCGTTTCTCAATAGGTAAGTTTTATTCATCTATCGAGCCAGTTTATTCATTTGTCGCAGTATTGGCAAAAAGGCAGCATAGCCACTCCACATCACTATCAGTCGAGCCCACTATGCACACATTACTTCATATAGACGCCAGCGTACGCAAGACGTCCAACCCAAACCCCGACCACAACTCAATATCAAAGCGCATTGCTATGCAGTTTGTTGATAAATGGAGGTCTGCTAAAAGTACAGATAATTACATTTATCGTGATATTGGCTTAAATCCACCAGCTTTCATTGACCAAGACTGGATAGGCGCTGTGTTTACTCCGGATGACCGAAAAAGTTCTGAGCAACTCGAAAAACTGGCTTTATCAGATCAGCTATTTAACGAGTTATCTCAAGCGGATGTCATTTTAATATCTTCACCTATGTACAACTACGGCATGCCCGCCCCTCTTAAAGCATGGTTCGATCAGGTAATGCGTATAAATAAAACATTTAGCTTTGACTTGGCTCGTGGCGACCATCCTATAGAGCCCCTTTTGTCTGGAAAAATACTTATTTTAGTGACCTCATGCGGAGAATTTGGGTTTGGGCCAGGAGGTGAACGTGAGCATATGAATCACCTCGGGCCACACATTAAAACATTGGGCAGATACTTGGGTGTCGAGTCATTTTATGAAATAACGTCAGAGTACCAAGAATTTGGGGACGAAAGGCATAAGGAATCAGTTGCTAATGCGCTTAAAAATGCAGGATTACTAGCGACTGATTTGGCTAGCAAAGCATAAATCCTTAAGCAGTAGTAGGGCAGTGCAATATGCGCTGCCCTGCTTAAAAGCTATTAATCTTGAACAGTAATACAGAAACTGCAACGCTAACCTGCCGTTTTAGGTGGGCTAAACGCTTTACTGTAATAGCCAGATGGATCGAAGCAGCAAACGCGGCGCTTTCCAGAAGCAAGCATGTCGCAAGCATCGAGAATCCGCTTCGCTCGAGTCTTGGACTGCTTGGCGGACGTAATCCAATGAATCCAGTCCAGGCGAGCAATCGTCGTGGTATCGCTCCAAACGGCTTGAGCTTCTGGAGACGCTGCAAGGGCATCCTGCAAATCAGCGGGCACCTCGGGTTCAGGCTCCTGCTCTACGGGCGTAATCTCAAAGGTGACATCGTCGCCACTGTTAACGCCTGCCGATTCAAGCAGCTCTTTACTTACCCGCAACCAATGGCTCAATTGGCCGTCCGGTTCAAGAGTAGCCTGGAAGGCATAAGTATTGAGAGTGCCCTCTACCGTTGTCCTGCCTCGCCGTGGGAGCTTCTCACTCACGCTTTTGGGCAGCACGACAAAAGCCCATGAATTATCGCTATCCTGCTTGGCGGGCCGAAGAAGCGTTGCTTTAAACTGAGATGTCATAGCTCTTTGTATCCTACTTTTAGTGTGGCAATTAACAGTACTCCAATCAAAAGGGACAGCCCCTCCTTCAGAACGGGCTGCCTGTGGCATGCTGCTGCATAGCTCAAGGCCCCTAATCCTGATTATAGTCAGAGTGAGGCCCTATATTCAGACGCGATTTATTGATACTCCACCATCTGCCAATAGTGCCGTTCCGGTCGTAAAGCTGGACGCATCTGAAGCCAGGTAGAGTGCGGATTGAGCAATCTCTTCAGGCTTTGCCGTCCGCTTCATTGCATGTAGGTTGGCTACGAACGCTAATGCTTCGGGAGTGTTGGCAAACTCCCTGGCTGCAGCAGTATCCGTGCCTCCCGGTAGTAGCGCATTCACTCGAATGTTATCAGAGCCATATTCACAAGCGAGTACTTGCGTCAGCCCGATTAATCCCGCTTTACTGGCCGCATAAGCAGCCATGCCTGGCATTCCAGCGCTATAGCCAACAAATGTTGAAGTGAAAATTAACGAACCACCGCCACTCGTTAGCATGGCCGGCAGTTGATACTTAGCTGCCAGAAAATCGCTCGTTAAATTGGTCGTGATCACCTGATTCCAATCGGCCAACGACATCTCGGGCACCGGCCCCATCGCACCTAAAATGCCTGCGTTGTTAAATGCCGCGTCCAATTGACCAAACCTCGCGAGCGTCTCGTCAACGAGCTTTCTGGCGAAATCCTCATCACCTACGTCGCCAGCAACCGCTAACGCTTGGCCACCCTCCTCTTTTATTGCGCTGACCAGCACCTCCAGCTCTGACTCTCTTCTGGCCGCTACCACGACAGTAGCTCCCTCCCTAGCGAAAAGCCGGGCAGTCGCTCTACCAATACCTGCGCTGGCACCAGTAACAATGGCAACTTTATTTTCGAGTGCACCCATCTTTATGACCTCCATCACTGTTCAGAAAAAGGGGAAATTCCCCCACCAACAGCGAAGATCATAAGAAGCCTTTTACCTGGCGCCGACCCGAAACTTGCTACATTGCGCAGGTACTAAAATGCTGAGCATACCTGTGGCCTTTTCAGGGCACGGCATAGCTGACCCGCCTGCTGATTCCCGACGAGCCGGGCTTCAACCTGTACTGTTCGAGCTTAAGGGAGTAGGGTAGCCCTCCGGATCGACTCCCCCAGCGCTTTGTTGCGATTCACTGTGGAAGTCCATCTGCCTCCCTATTTAAGGCGTTTCCAGCGCCTGACACTTGCACGACCTGATCGCCAACCGCGATATCATCTCGCTACAGACATACCTAGAAAGATGTTCTGTTTTTTGCTTACGTCCTGTCGCGGCCACTCCTTCAAGGGAACTGTGGTTGCTATTTAGGATGCTAGGGCTGCAAAGCCTATGGGTATTCAATGAACGAAGAAAGTTTCTATCAATTCTCGACCGTGACTGTGCTCGCCTTGTTGGCGTTTTTTTACGGCGGCACTTACCTGCTGACCTTGCTGATCAAGAAGAAAAAGGAAAATACTGACGCCTTTATGGTGTCTAATCACCAGATCGGCTTTGGCCTTGGCGCTGCCAGCATGACCGCCACCTGGATCTGGGCAGCCTCGTTCTACGGCGCCGCCACCTCGGGTTATACCTATGGCATTTCCGGCCCTTTACATTACGGGCTGTGGGGCGCGCTGATGATTCTGTTTATCTACCCCTTTGGCCGACGTTTTCGCAAACTGGCGCCCAATGCGCACACCCTGGGTGAGCTTATCCATGCCCGCCATGGTTCTTCCAGCCAGCTGATTCTTGCCTCCTCCAACATCCTGGGCAGCATCATCAGCCTGATGGTCAACTTCACCGCTTCCGGCGCGCTGGTTTCGGTGCTTTCGCCCCTTTCTTTCCAGGCCGGTGTGGTTATTGCTGGGGTCGGGGTGCTCTCCTATACGCTGTGGTCAGGCTTCCGCGCCTCAGTGCTGACGGACTTTGCCCAACTGATGGCGATGATGGCCGTGGCCATCCTGATTATTCCAGCGGTAATGTTTGCTCTCGGCGGCCCGGAAACGCTGTCAGACGGCATGAGTCTTCTTACGCCAGAACAAGCCAACCTGTTCTCGATGGACGCGATCCTCAATCAAGGTGCGCCCTTCTTTGTAGCGGTGCTAGCATACGCCATTGGCAACCAGACCATTTCCCAGCGCCTATTCGCCGTGCGTGAAGATCATATCAAACCGACCTTTATCACCGCGACCATTGGTTATGGTGCCATTGTCATTGGTCTTGGCATGATCGGCTTGATGGCATTGATGACCGGCATGGAGCCGATCGATGGCGACATGAACAATCTGATTCCGCAGATGGTTTCAATGTACCTCTCACCGGTGTTTATCGGGTTGTTCTTTATTCTGGTGATCGGTTCGCTCTCCTCCACTGCTGACTCGGATCTTTCCGCCATGTCGGCGATTGTGATGGCCGATGTCTACGGTAAAAACATTGCCAAAAACAAGCCCGACCCGACCAAGATGCTGTTTATTGGCCGGTTAACCATGATCGTCGCGACGCTGATCGGGGTGATTCTTGCCAGCTTCTCGATGGACATTCTGATCATGCTGGTCTTCGTTGGTGCGCTGTGGGGTGCAATTGTGTTCCCGGTCATCGCCAGTTGCTTCTGGGATCGAGTCACCAACAAGGCCTTCACCTCCGCTGTCATCGCGGGCTTGGTGATGTTCTGTGTCGCACGATTCGAGCTAGTACCGATGATTGGCGTCACTGCGGGGCTGTTTGAACTACTCGCCGCCGTCGGCGGTGGTGTGGTGCTCGGTCTGATGGCCTTCGGCTTCTGTGGGCGCAGAATTGGTTTGGTTTTCGGCACACTCTGCGCCATTGTGCTGGCCTACTTCTGCGTCGGATTCCTGCGGGACTACACCGTGCTGCTGGCTTCCTTAATGGCTTACGGCGTCAGCACCATCTTCTGCATCGCGGTCAGCCTGATGAGTTCCAGTAAGTTCGACTTCTCGCAGATCGATCAGAAAGTGATCAACTACGACCCGACCAAACCTGCGACGCAAGGCTAAGTCCAGCGCCACGCTAGATTCATCACTTCATCCGCTGGTGCGCCAAGCGCACCAGCCAGACAATAGGAAAGCGCATGCAAACCTTTATCTTGGCGTTATATGTACTGATCTGGCCGTTGATCTCACTTGTCATCTTCGCGGTGATTGGCATCGCCACCGTCAAAGACATTCGCATTGCACGACGTGATAAGCGTGAACTGGTGTGATGTAGCTCTTCATCGATGAACAGTAACAGTGGTTAAGGAAAATAGAGGCAAGGAAAAGAGATGCGGCAAAGGATTGCCGTGGTTTGTAACCCTACATCAAGCTCCAAAATGCATCGACCAGCGGGTTTTTTAAGTTTTTCTTTAACGTAAACAAGCCAATATCGTAGGGTTCCAGCTCAGGCTTCACATCAAGCACCCGAATACGATCCTTCAATGGGCTGTTATCGAGCACAATTTTTGGCACTACGCCAATGCCGAAGCCCAAGCTCACCATACTTACAATCGCCTCATTGCCCGTGACCTGTGCATAAATGCGCGGGGCAATATCGCGTTGGCGAAACCATTCGTCCACACGAGTTCTTGAGACACCGCTTTCAGATAAAATCATCGGGATATTCGCCCACTCTCCGGGTGCGGTTGGCGAGGTCGTGGGAATATTTGGCACTTGCTGCTCAAGTGGTGCGATAAATAACAAAGGCGATGTGGCAATGGGCTTGAATGCTAACCCGCGAGGTAAGTTTGCGGGGCGTGCCGCGATGCTGAGGTCTTCTTTACCGTCCAGAACATGCGCAATCGCGTGTTCTGGATCCCCCGTGCGCAGCTTTATTTCAATCGCAGGATAGGCGATACGAAAGCGACGCAGCAGCTCGTACAGAAAACTGTAGCTCGCGGTGACTGAACCGTACAAGCTGATTTCACCGCTTAATTGATCAGAGTTGTCAGTTAACTCATGGCGGATCAAGTTCCACTGGCTGCTGGTATCGCGCGCGTATTTAAGAAATTTCTGGCCTTCCTGAGTCAATGCCACGGTTCGATTGTCGCGATTAAACAGCGGTACACCCAGCTCGTCTTCTAAATGACGAATGTTGCGCGACAGCGCAGAAATGCTGATATGACACTCATCGCTGGCGCGTCCAAAATGCAGCGTTTCTGCCAGGGCAAGGAATTGTTTTAAAAGTTTAATATTCATAATAAGACCGACGCTCCGCGACTGCGCTTGTGGCGATGTCCGAATACTAACCGACAGTTGCGAAAAATGGGACGTGTTATTGCAAATATATCAATTTAAGAAAGAGTCACTCTTCTATACATTACCTCTCATCACATGCTCTTACCGACATGGCGCTAGCGTTTCCCCCTAGCGACGGTGTCACCTTTTTAATATCGGTGTACCTTACACCGACACATTGATCATAAAATTAGGATGCTAACGATGGCTAACTATTTCAATACGTTACCGCTACGCGAGCAATTGGCTCAGCTAGCGCAATGCCGCTTCATGCACACCGCTGAGTTTGCTGATGGCGTCGAAGCGCTAAAAGGCAAAAAAATGGTGGTTATCGGCTGTGGCGCACAAGGCCTTAACCAAGGTTTGAACCTACGTGACAGCGGCCTAGATGTTTCTTATGCACTGCGTCCTGAAGCCATTGAGCAAAAGCGCCAGTCCTGGAAAAACGCCACTGAAAACGGTTTTGTGGTAGGAACTTACGAAGAGTTGATCCCCACCGCAGACGTTGTTTTGAACCTCACCCCTGATAAGCAGCACACTTCAGTAGTGAACACAGTGATGCCGCTGATGAAGGAAGGCGCCTGCCTGTCTTACTCTCACGGTTTCAACATCGTAGAAGAAGGCATGAAAATTCGCGACGACTTAACCGTCATCATGGTGGCACCGAAGTGCCCTGGCTCTGAAGTTCGCGCTGAATACGTGCGTGGTTTCGGTGTTCCCACCTTGATCGCTGTTCACGAAGACAATGACCCCAAAGGCGAAGGCCTTGCGCTCGCCAAAGCTTACGCTGTAGGTACTGGCGGCCATAAAGCGGGCGTGCTGATGTCCTCTTTTATCGCGGAAGTGAAATCCGATCTGATGGGCGAGCAAACGATCCTTTGCGGCATGCTGCAAACGGGCTCCCTGCTTTGCTTCGACAAGATGGTCGAAGAAGGTATCGACCCGGGTTACGCCTCTAAGCTGATCCAGTACGGCTGGGAAACAGTCACCGAAGCGCTGAAGTACGGCGGTGTGACAAATATGCTAGATCGTCTTTCTAACCCAGCGAAGATTAAAGCGTTCGATCTTTCTGAAGAGTTAAAAGACATCATGCGTCCGCTGTACAACAAGCACCAAGACGACATCATGAGTGGCCACTTCTCTAAAACGATGATGGAAGACTGGGCGAACGATGATGCGAACCTTCTAAAATGGCGTGCAGAAACGGCTGAAACGAACTTTGAGAAAACACCCGCTGGCGATGTAGAAATCTCTGAGCAAGAGTTCTTCGACAACGGCATTTTGATGGTCGCTATGGTGAAAGCCGGTGTTGAACTTGCTTTCGAAACCATGACAGCGGCGGGCATCATCGCTGAATCGGCTTACTACGAGTCGCTACACGAAACGCCGCTCATCGCGAACACCATCGCGCGTAAGAAATTGTACGAAATGAACGCGACTATCTCTGATACGGCGGAATACGGTTGCTACCTCTACAACCATGCCTGTGTGCCACTGTTGGCAGACTTTATGAAAGGCATCAAATCCGATGTGATCGGTAAAGGGCTTTCGCTAGACGACAACGGCGTTGATAACGCACGCCTGATCGAAGTTAACACTGCCCTTCGTTCACACCCCGTAGAAGCCGTTGGCTCGGTTCTTCGTGGCTACATGGCTGACATGAAAAAAATCGTTTAATCGCCTGATTAAACGATAGACGTTCAGGTCATCAAAACCTAAGCCGTCAAAAAAAGCCGAGATATCATCACGATATGCTCGGCTTTTTGGTTCCCCGAACAGCGTAAGGAAGAGAGTAATGGATTCGTTAACCCGCCTAGACAATATTCGCCTATCAAAAGCGACGGTTAGCTTTGATGATCGTTTCACACTAAGCGAGATTGATTGGACCATTACGCCAGAACAGCATTGGGTTATCACTGGCCCCAATGGCGCAGGTAAATCCGCCCTTGCTGCTGCGCTCGCGGGCATTGGTGACATCCAGAGCGGAAGCATTCAAGGCCTTCCCAACAACGTGGAAATCGTCTCTTTTGAAGCACAGGCAGAGCTCATCGCCCAAGAGTTGAAAAAAGACGACGCCGACATTATGGACGTCATTTCACTCGGCACTCCCGTCAGTGAAATGATTTTCGACCACTGCCAAGACACTGAACTTGCCCAATCCTTGGTCGAGAAATTTGGCCTAGGGAAACTGCTCGATCGCGCGTTTCGTAAACTTTCCACCGGTGAAACCCGCAAAGTCATGCTGATTCGCGCGCTGGCCAACAAGCCTGATTTACTTATTTTAGACGAACCATTCGATGGCCTGGATGTAGACACGCTCGCCATGCTGCAAGCACATCTAGCCTCTATCATCGACACCGTTCCCATGGTCATGGTGTTGAATCGCTTTGATGAAATGCCAGACTTCATCACCCATGTGGCCTATCTAGACAAAGAGCGTGGGGATAAACAGAGTGGCGACAAAGGCCGCTTGAAGCTCACGGTAGACCGTCAGGATGACGCCGCCTTCAATGAGCTCTACCAGTTACTGCATTTGAAAACCACCGACCTAAGCGTGCCAGAGGCCGATCCCACCAGTAAGCTACCCGCTCTCAGCCCGAGCCAGCCATTAGTAAAACTAACGCAAGCGACCATCCAATACGGCGACACCGTGATTGTCGATAAGCTCGATTGGACGATAGAACGGGGCCAGCATTGGCAACTGAGTGGGCCTAACGGTAGCGGCAAAACCTGCGTTTTATCGTTGATCACCGGCGATCATCCGCAGTGCTATACCAACGATATTTTCGTGTTTGGTTTCCAGCGCGGTAACGGCGAAAGCATCTGGCAGATTAAACAGTTTATCGGCTATGTATCCACTAACCTGCAGTGGGAATACCGGGTTAGCACCAGCTGCAAAAACGTGATTATTTCCGGTTTCTACGACAGCATCGGCATGTACACCAAGCCCACTGACAGCCAGAAAAAAATTGCCGACCAATGGCTCGAACTACTGGGCATGCAAGACCGCGCCGACCAGCCGTTTAACAAACTCTCGTACGGCGACCAGCGCCTGCTACTCATTGCCCGCGCCATGGTCAAACATCCGCCCCTGCTGATTCTAGATGAACCTTGCCTTGGCCTGGACGACATAAACCGCCAACTCGTCCTCGCCCTGATCGAGAAAATCTGCCAAGGCTCAGAAACCACCGTGCTCTACGTCAACCACCACGCGGAAGACCAGATAACAGGCATAGAGCATTATTTAGGGCTGGAGAAAAATAACTAATTTTTCAAATAGTTAAGATCATTAACTATACTGAAAAATGGCCAGCCAGCTAGTCTTTTTTGTCTATCGTTACCTCAATCGATTTGCTATCGCCAGCAAACCATTTCTGAACATACAGAGTGCCCACGATAGGCGCCGTTCCTTCATCAGGCACTTCTTTATAGCGAACGCTGTTTTTGGTTTCTTTCTCGTATTCAAACAAAACTACTTTCTTCGACATGAAACATATCCAGTAAATAATAATTAGGACTTGGGCGACTAATGTCGCTCAACAGGCTTGTTAGGTTTTGGAATTAATCAGTCTCAAAGCGAACGGTTACTTTCGATCCGCACGCCTGAGCGACGCAACGCGCATAGCCTTCAAGAGATCATCGACCTTGTGATGATATAGATCAAGGTCTACGTTGGATGCAGGCGCAGCCTGTTGCCGTGCCTTCACGCATCACACGGAGGTGAATATGATCAGCACACTCAACATCCACGCCCAGTCACAAGCATTGCCCGGCAGCGAGGCCACCATGGATCCACCGGCCGAGATGATCCGCGATGGTTACAAGGGCGCCGACAAACTTGACGGCAAGGTCGCGCTCATCACTGGCGGCGACAGCGGCATCGGCCGTTCGGTGGCGATCCACTTCGCCCGCGAAGGGGCCGACGTGGCTATCGTCTATCTCAGCGAAACCGAGGACGCCACCGATGCCAAGCGTTTGGTCGAGGCGGAAGGACGCCGCTGTCATCTAATCGAAGGCGACCTGTCGGATGCCGACTTCTGCCGCCGCTGCATCGAAGAGACAGTTGATAAGCTGGGCGGGCTCAATGTGCTGGTCAATAACGCAGGGACACAATGTGTCAGTGAAAACCTCACCGAGTTGCCCGATGAGCAGTGGCGCCGGATGTTCGAGGTCAACATGCACAGCCAGTTCTATCTCGCCAAGTCGGCGCTACCGCACCTAAGCGAAGGCGACTCAATCATCAACACCGCCTCGATCAATGCCTATGTCGGCCCCGACTTCCTCGTCGACTACTCGGCCACCAAGGGCGCAATCGTCAGCTTTACCCGCAGCCTGTCGAATCAGGTAGTGGGGCGCGGTATTCGCGTCAACGCGGTAGCCCCCGGCCCGGTCTGGACGCCACTGCAACCCGCCACCCTGGGTGCCCATGACCCGCAGTGGCTGGAAGGCTTCGGCGAAGATACGCCGATGGGTCGCGCTGGTCAGCCCAGCGAACTTGGCCCGGTTTTCGTGTTCCTGGCCAGCCAGGATGCTTCCTTCATCAGCGGCCAGACGATACACCCCAACGGGGGCACCATCGTCAATGGCTGAGGCACGGAGCCTACTCAATTAATTGAGAGTATTAAGGATAATGGATGCAATGAAACACGATACTAAGCCCCATGAAACTGAGCCCCATGACACCGATCAAAAGCCCCGGCGCTGGCTCGATAGCGCCACCCACCACTACTGGCTGACCCGCGAAGGGCTCGCGCTGTTTGAGTTCCACCGCCAGGCGCGTCTGGACTCCGGCGGCTTCGCACCGCTCGATGGTGACGGGCGCATACCCGACGACGCCGTGGCCGACACCATGCTTACCGCGCGCATGGCACATAGTTGTGCCTTAGCAGCGCTACAGGGCGTGCCGGGCGCTGCCGCGCTGGCCAAGCATGCTATTCGCGCGTTGGAAGGTAAGCTGCACGACGAGCAACACGGCGGCTGGTTTGGCGCCGACCCCGCCACCAGCGACGACCGCACCAAGCAGTGCTATATCCATCACTTCGTCGCCCTCGGTGCCGCCACTGCGACCCACGCCGATATTCCCGGCGCGGCTGCTCTGCTCGAAGAGGCCATTGGGGTGATCGACACCCGCTTCTGGTCGATGGATGAGCAAGCTTTCGTCGAGAGTTTCAGTCAGGACTGGAGCGAACTGAGCGACTACCGCGGCGGTAACAGCAACATGCACGGCGTAGAGCTGTGCTTGGCGCTAGCCGATGTGCGCGACGAACCGCTGTGGCTTGATCGGGCGCTGGCCATCGTCGAACGACTGATTCACCGCCACGCGGCTCCCCGGGAATACCGCATCCTCGAGCATTTTCACGGCGACTGGTCGGAGTGGCCGGAACACAACGCCGACCGTCCTGACGACGGCTTCTCCCCCTATGGCGCTACGCCGGGGCACGGCTTTGAGTGGTCGCGTTTGATGCTGCACCTGGAAGCATCGCTGCAATCCCGCGGCCGAACGGTTCCTGCCTGGCTGTTCACCGACGCTGCGGCGCTATTTGACGCCAGCCTGCGCGACGGCTGGAATACCGACGGCGCCCCAGGGCTGGTATATACCGTCGATTGGGAGGGTAACCCGCACTCCCTGCGGCGACGCCACTGGACCCACGCCAAGGCGGCGGGCGCGGCGGCCGCGTTCCTACAGCGCACCGGCGAGGCCCACTACGAGCACTGGTATCGGTAACTCTGGGATGCGATCGACACCCTCTTTATCGATCGTAAACGGGGCGGCTGGTACCAGGAGCTCAGCGGTGAGTTGCAGATCGACCCCGCCGAAGGCGACGTCAAACCCGATCTCTACCATGCCTACCAGCCCACGTTGCTGCCACGGTTGCCCTTAGCCCCCAACCTAGCGTTAACCGTCCACCGGTTGTAACTGGTTGTAATAAATAGTGCAACGTTCACCCGAGGTGGTCCCCCCTCAGTCGCCGTGCCTGTCGTGGGCCCGGCTTTTTCAGTTTATTTCAGTCATACCAGTGGTGGATTACGCTCAGCGAACTGGCCGTTCCAATAGGGATAATAGGGGTAAGGTGGAGTTACCGCGCTCGCCACGTCTAATCGTGCAACCTGAGACTCATCAAGGCGCCAGCCAACCGCACCAAGATTCTGCCGTAACTGGGTTTCGTCCCGGGCACCTATCAAAACCGATGACACCGTCGGACGGCGCAGCAACCAGTTAATCGCTACCTGGGGCACGCTCTTGCCGACTTCGTCAGCGATCTCGAATAGCACGTCCAGTACCCGGTACAGTCTTTCATTCGGCACAGGTGGCGCGAATCCTTCGGTCTCGTGAAGACGGCTCCCGACGGGCAGTGGTTGGCCGCGACGAATCTTACCGGTCAGGCGGCCCCAGCCCAGCGGGCTCCACACCAGAGCACCCAGGCCTTGATCCTGCCCCAATGGCATCAGCTCCCACTCGTAATCTCTGCCCACCAGGGAGTAATACGTCTGGTTCGCCACGAAGCGCGCATAGCCATAACGCTCAGCAACGCTTTGGGACTTCATCAACTGCCAGCCAGAGAAATTGGACGCCCCCAGGTAGCGAACCTTGCCAGCCCGCACCAGATCATCCAGTGCGGACATCACCTCCTCCACCGGGGTCATGGCATCGAAGTGATGCAGTTGCAGCACATCGATATAATCGGTTCCCAGCCTTTTTAGTGCGCGCTCGGTGGCGCGGATCAAGTGGTGTCGAGAGCTGCCCACGTCATTGGCGTCATCCCCGCTGCGTAGTGACAGTTTCGTGGACACGATCACCCGGTCACGACGGCCTTTGATCGCCGCACCAAGGATCGCTTCCGATGCACCATCGGAATAAACATCTGCGGAGTCGAACAGATTGACCCCAGCGTCCAGACATATATCGATCAGCCGCTTCGCTTGCTCAACATCGGTATTGCCCCAGGCACTGAACAGCGGCCCCTTGCCACCGAAGGTGCCGGCCCCGAAACCCAATGCAGGCACCTTGAAACCAGACCGCCCTAGATAACGATATTCCATCACACTCACTCCTGTTCGCAGGAAATTGCCGGGGCGGGCCGAAGGGACTCGCCATGCTCACGTTTGATGGCCCAAACGGCCACCGCCAGTCCGGTAAGAGCAACCAGTGCGGCGGCGCCAGGCACGGCGGTAAAGCTGCCGCTGCGCTCAATCACCACACCGCCCAAGCCCGCACCAATGGCATTGCCCAGATTGAACGCACCGATATTGAAGCTGGACGCCAGGCTGGCCGCGCCTTCCGCCCGGTTAAGTACCCACAGTTGCAAGGGCGCCACCGTAGCGAAACCGGCCATGCCCAGCAGGCCGACGAAGACCACCGTTGTCCCCTGATAGCCGAGCGCAAAAGGAAACAGACCCAGCACCGCCGCCAGCACTGCCAATGTGATAATCAGGGCCGGTGCCAGCCCCCGATCCGCGAGACGCCCGCCGAGCAGGTTACCGACGATCATGCCAACGCCGAATACCAGCAGAATCAGCGACACCGCATCCTGGGAGAAACCGGCGATGCCGGTCAGCATCGGCTGGATGTAGGTAAACACGGTGAACACCCCGGCGATGCCAAGCGCTGTCATCAGCAACCCCAGCAACACCGTGGGTCGACCGATCGACGCCAGACTCTTTTGCCAACCCAATACCTCTCCGTCACCGCTGTCGCGAGGCACCATGAGGGCGATCACCAGGGTCGCCAGTACGCCCACACCGGTGATTGCCCAGAAGGTGGTGCGCCAGCCATATTCGTGCCCCAGCCAAGCGCCAGCGGGCACGCCCAGCAGCGTCGCCACGGTCAAGCCGGTGAACATCGTGGCGATGGCACTGGCCCGTTTGTCCGGCGCCACCAGGCCAGTGGCGACCACCGAACCGACGCCGAAAAAAGTGCCGTGTGCTAGGGAGGTCACCACCCGGGCAACCATCAGCATCGAGTAGTTCGGAGCCAGCGCGCAGGCCAGGTTGCCGAGGGTAAAAATAACCATCAACGCCACCAGCACCTTCTTGCGAGGCCAGCGGGCACTGGCAATGGTGAGCAACGGCGCGCCCACGAACACACCCAGGGCATATCCGGAGATCAGCAGGCCCGCTTGGCGGATGCTCACATCCAGATCGGCGGCCACTTGCTCCAGCACCCCCATGATCACGAACTCGGTGGTGCCGATGCCGAAGGCACCAATGGTCAAAGCGTAGAGCGCCCAGGGGATCGGGCGCGAAGAGGTTGAAGTCATCATCAAAACGTCCATCAGGGAATGATGAGGCGAATGCTAGACCTGCATCACCCTCCTTGATACCTTTAGGATCTTTAATGACTTTCAATATTTTATTGATAATGAGACCATCATGGATCGTCTAAGCGACATCGCTCTCTTTCTTCGCGTGGTGGATCTGGGTACGATCAGCGCCGCCGCCCGCAGCCTTGACCTCTCGGTGGCCGTGGCCAGTCAACGTCTGCAGCGGTTGGAAAAGGGCCTCAATGTACGACTACTGCACCGCACAACCCGACGCCTTCACCCCACCCCCGAGGGGTTGGCGCTGGCGGAACAGGGCCGCGATCTAGTGGAGGGGCTGGAAGCACTCACCCAGGATCTACGCAGCGGCGCCGACAACGTCACCGGCACCCTGCGCGTCACCCTACCCCACTCCTTCGGGCGTCAGTACATTTCGCCGCTGTTGCCCGAGTTCCTTAACCGCTACCCCCGCTTGAACCTGGATGTCAGCCTGACGGATCAAGTGGTCGACCTGGTCGGCGAGGGCTATGACCTGGGTATTCGCATCGGCATTCTGGAAGACTCCAGCCTGGTGGCCCGGCGCTTGGCCGACGACGAGCGGGTACTGTGCGCCTCTCCCGACTACCTGAAACGCCACGGCACCCCGCAACGCCCCAGCGACCTGGTCGATCACCAATGCCTGGTACTTTCCAGCAGTCGGCGTCGGCAGGACATCTGGCATCTCACCGACAAACAAGGGCAAAGCGAGGCGGTACAGGTAGGCGGCCGCATACGCAGCAATCAGGGAGAAATGCTCACCGAAGGGGTACTCGGCGGCTTGGGCATCGCACAGCACTCGGTGTGGCACATCCACGAATACCTGCACAGCGGTCAATTGAGCGTGATATTGCCGGATTACCGGTTAACGGAAACCAGCATCTACGCGGTGATGCCCCAGCGCCAGTTGGTGCCACCTCGGGTGCGGGCGTTTGTGGCGTTTCTGGGAGAGCGGCTCGCTGAACATCCTGTCTGGGCGTTGCGGCGGGAAGATCAGTAAGTGTCAATAATCCGAAGAAGCCATTTCCGCGTCTCCGTTTCCTCCCTCAGTGCGATGGCTGCTAAAAATAACCACATGGTATGGAGGCTCGGGGGGCGTTAGCATTTTTTGTCATAGCTCTCTTTAGACATTTTTAACTGTCGAAAAGGCTTCAGTGAGACACGCCACAATTCGATCAGCGCACACTCCTAAGGAATCAAGATCGGGGTCATAGATGGTGACCTCCGTGCCAACGCATTTGGGTGATGAGAGGGGTTGCGTTAGGAGAGTGGTGATCACTATAAGCTATGGCCCTCCAGCAAACACTTGGCCCCCAAGCTACGGGTATTTATTGATATTATGGTTGAAGAGCTTTTTAAGGCTTAGTTTTTTCGGTTCCTTATAAGATTGCAAACCGAGGTGATCAGACTGAACTTCAGGTTATACAGCTACTATAGATCTGCTTTGAAACGAAAGAAATTTACTGCCACCTAAGATGCGGTCCTCGACATATTTCATACCAATTTTTTCGGCTACGCGAGCTGACGCAATATTCTGTGGGTCTATATCCGCAACTATGCGAGGAAGCCCAACGGTGTTGAGCCCATGCTCAAGAATAATCTTCGCTGCCTCTGTAGCGACCCCTTTACCCCACGCATCCCTGACTAAGCGCCAACCGATCTCTACTTCAGGCTTTAGCACATGGTAAGGAATTAAAAGAACCCAACCGTAGAATTTTTCTGTTTCACGATCACGGATCGTCCAATAGCCCAGCCCAGAGGGATACACTTGCTCAATCCGCTCAACCACAAAGCTTCTATGAGCGCTAGGCTTATGCCAAGGCCCCTGGACGAACCGCGTTACCTCTGGATCACGATCCATTCTCAAACACTCTTCGAGATCACTTAGCCTCCGTGGCCGGAGCGTTAGATGATTGGTGTTAAAGGAGGGTTGCGTATTACGCTGCATAACAAAGCTCTAGATAAAAGCGGCCCCGGGGCAATCCTCACTCCTCGATTTCATTTGGAGGGAAGGTGTTCTTAAATTGCCATTGATTGCAAACTAACGCTTGAACAGAACGGCCTTTGAAACACATGCACAATCTGCAAAAAAACGCCTCACTTCAATGGTTGTTTAGCTCACATATGAGTTTCAGCCGTCATACTCGTCGTGGCGGCGGTTCCACACATACGGCTTCGTCTGTGGCCAACCTTCCGGTGAGTCCTCCCAGGTTTCCTGGCGACCAAACGGCGTCAAATCCAGGTATGTCCAGTGGCTACCTAAATATTCGACGCCACGGGCACCGGTAAAGTAGGTACGATAAATGTCGTTTCCATCGCGAAGGAAGACACTCGCGCCATGCCTTTCGCCCTCTTCTGTCGTTGCGCCGACATCTTCGTTGAAGTCGCTTCCGTAAGAGGAGTACCAGGGAATCGTCCAGCCCATGCGCGTCTTATATTGATTGATTTTCTCTAGCGGAGCGCGTGACACCATGACCAGCGAAGTGTCACGTGCATGGAGGTGGGCCGGGTGCGTCATGGCATCGGCCACCCACGAGCACCCATCACACCCCGCCTTCCAATCGGGGGCAAACATGAAATGGTAAACAATCAGTTGACGTTGCCCAGCGAACAAGTCGCGGAATGACACGCTGCCCTCATCACCCTGGAAGACATAAGGCTTTTCCATTTTCACCATGGGTAGCTTGCGCCGCTCAGCGCTCAAGGCATCGCGTGCCCGAGTGTGTTCTTTTTCTTTAATGAGCAATCGGTTGAGTGCCGCCTCCCACTCTTCAGGGGAGACAACTTGCGGTAAAGGGTGTTTAGTTGTTGGCATATTTGGCCCTTCTTCTTTAAAGCCCGTTTGTTCTCGCTCCGCAGAAAGATCTAATTCATGGGTTGATACCAATAGCCGACTCAGTGCTTGAGTAGCACCATAGTCACCTCCCTTTCGGTAAGGGTCAGCGCTTCTATCAATGCGGGGTGGCAAGGCACGTTTCGATGGATTGCCGCATGGAACAAATTAGCGCCTGGAACTCCCCCTGCTTCCCCTGCCATTGGTCGACGACCTTTCCGAGGTAGCCTTGCTTAGCGTAGTCCAATAAAGCCGCATCTTCCTTTGCCAGCTGTTCCTTTGCCCACTCTGCTGCCACATCTTTTGAAGCAATATCACCCGTTGCTACGGTCAGCCACATGCGAGACAAGGTTAAGAGCACATTGCGTTCATCACCTGCTGTCTCTGCCAGCAACGTAGGCAAGGAATCACGAATCGCTCTTTGGACATCAGCCATTGGCACTGGCTCAAACACCTCAGCGGCGTTGATCCCATATAGCGGCAGGCTGTTATCGATCACCTTTTTCAGCACAATCGCCAGATCAGGATCACAGGCTGGTTTCGGGATGTGCCCTGCCTCGAACTCATCCCGCAACCACTCACCGTATATAAGTTCCGCCCGCGGCGGGAACCGCCAGGGCACAACATCAGAGATCGTGATGACCGTCAGCTCTACTGGCCTGGTAGCTTGTGCATTGCCAATCGTGCCAGAGACCTCCATCAGCTGCGCAACCAGAGCCTCCCTCTGCTTACAGGTTGGTGAGTCGCTCACTGCCACCAGAACATCAACATCGCTGTTACGCTGTAAGCCATCGGCAACGGCAACGGCAACGGCAGAACCAAAAAGATAAATACCCACGATCGACTCGCCAAGCACGTCTTCCGCGATGGATTGCGCTTGTTGTGCTTCATATGGAATCACGGGTCACACCACTTTTGCTGGAATGTAGTTTCCTACACTGACGAAATGCGGCGATGGTAAAAATCGAACCAGATAGAGAGTATTTTTGAGTTTTTAGGTGGCCCAATATCTTCATCAAACATAAGCTTATGACCTCGGGTGTTACTACCCCAAACTCATGCAGGCCCCACGGTCACGGTTTATCAGTGATTCTCTAAAAGATATTAACTCCACGACGCTGATAGTCGTGAACAATCTCGGCGAAACCTTCACAATCTACATAGCCAAAGTAGGAATGTTCTCACGCATCACGAGCAGATAATTCATCAGGACAGTGGCCTAATGAAAAACAAGCTGGACAAGTTCATCGGCCACGGGACTGAGCTTATAGGCGGCTTTGTGGTGACCAGCACTGGCTGCTTGATGCGGCAGCACACACGACTTTTCAAACAGCTTTAGCTTTTAAGATGGCTATCGGCTTGCTGGAACAATGCATTGGCAGCTTTAACATATTGGCTAAAACAGATGCAAGTAGCCTCGCCATGGGCTATTACTGGCTCACTGACCGCCGCCATCTCCTCCGCCGCCAGAGCAATCGATGCTAGCAGCGTCACCTCCAAAACTCGCTGACGCTGCTATTACGCTTGAACAGTTGAACTCAGTACTACCCGAAAAGTAGGCACCGCCGACCTCTTCACGCAGCTTTTCATAGCTGAAATTTTCATGTAGCTCGCTCTGATAAACGACAAATTCTGGATGATTGGTATACATCGCCAGCGCGTAGTGCTGATGCTGGCTATTTAGCCCCGCACGCTCAATACTCCGCCTTACCTGCAGCTGTGTGTAATATTCCTGGCGGCCATAATCGTTGGCCAAAACATTAGGCAGTTTCTCTATGTAGCCTTTAATAGCACGCTTCTTCTTGAAGTTATCGAGTAGTCCCACCCTTAACCTCCGTTCATTAATAAATACCAGGAAGCCTCTGGTTAACTATTACGCTTGGCCATACTCTATTAAGGATCGGCTCGTGCACGAGTCCAATCAAAGTACTCATTTACAACCCGTAAATTCGCACGCGAATCCGATTCTTTTTAATAGGCTGTGGCCTTACCTGGCCTGCGCACGCCGACTTTTCAGAAAAAGCCTAGGCATTAGTCTGACTCTATAGGCAACAGATTTTAAACGTCCCCTGTGCGCTCGTTAAGACGCTCTGTTTACTCATGGCCCAAGCAAACCCTGTGACACCGCAAAGAGTGCGAAGAGAGGAATCGCCACGACCGTTGCGGCCGCATCAAATGTAATGGCAACAGGCGTTGCGATAACACGCCCGGCTGTATCGATGGGGCCCCTGGGCATGCTCATACTGACTTGATACTCCTTTTCGAGCTTTTCAAGCGGCAAACTTCCTTCAATGGTATATCGCTCGCCTCTAATCTCCCGTATCAAGTGGAAGCTATCGGTGACGGGATTTTTCGTAAAGCCCAATGCGGTTAATTGACTGACAAGTTCGGCTGAAGGGTTCTGTTCATGCAGTGTGAGCTTAATGCTGCCGGTCACCACATTGGAGCTAGAGAGCGAGAAGCCGCTAAATTCGGGAAGAAACTCAACTTCTCGGCTAAGCACCAGCGCCTGGCCAAGTTGCTGCTGAGAGGGAAACAAAAAAGCTTCACGCCGCGTAGTGACCACTAAGTCGTTCGTTTCTTTATTAACGTAGAAGCCGTTGACGGCCATCACTCTTTCTGGCTTGGGCTCCCAAAGTTTTGTGGTGCAGCCCGCTAAAAAAATACATAGAACAATCACTACTCGATACATGCTTCCCTCCTGGTTATGGTCTATGGCAGTCCAAGTAAACTTTACCTGACCAGAACTTTAAAAAACCAGGTTTTTTATAAGTATAATTTCATATAAACCTGAAATGAACGGAGAGCGACTCGTCAGCGCTATTATCAATCCTACGGCGCACCAGCTCCTCGCTATGTTTCGACTGCCGACAACCGCACATACTCAGGAACCCTTTCCTTGAGCAAGGTGATGAGTTCAGGCTGCATTAACTCATAGTGGTCGGGAATATCCAGGCAGACTAATCTCTTCCCCTTGAGTAACTCCCCGTACTTCTTAGCGACTTCATCCCGATGGCTCTTTTCCATCACTAGAACGATGTCAGCCCACTCAATTAAGCGCCAAGAAACCGGCGTTTTAGCACTCGAACTTGTTCCAGCTCCGATTGCTTGAACACCGGGGTAAGCTGAAAAGATACGTTCAGCCGTCGGACTGCGGAGTCTATTTGCGCTGCATATAAACAGAAGATTCAAAGCTCCTCCCTGGCCCGGCTTTACGACGTGCCTAAAGCACAGCATAATTAATTAGAAGTATTTCGTGCCGTCTATCTTTGCATTTTGCAACCTTTGTCACTTTCTCACGTTATTATAGTTGCTTAGGGCCAGCTAGTTACTTAGGGCTCGTTAGCTGCTTAGAAGAATTACGGCCCCCACGCCGCCACTCAACCGTAGAAGAGCTGTCATGGACGATAATCGCCTAAATACCCTGGACCGGGCCACCAGCTTGGGCTTGATTTTTCTCGCCTTCGTACAGGGTTGTGCGCTCTATGTGCTGCATTTGGCTATCGACCATGAGTACTGGCTGGTCGCCGACCAGCGCTGGCTTAAGGCGCTCTACACCGTCGCAGTCGCCTTGCCAGCGTTTTATCTGATCAGCATCGTGCGACTGCGTGATCGCATCAACTTCCTACCGCTGCTGCTGGCTCCCCTACTGTTTTGGCTGGGCTGGCACCTTGGCTGGGTTGAGCAGGTGCCCGAGCCGCAGCAGTGGGGAGGCCACCCGTTTACCTTTGCCTTTTGCATGGCCGTAGGAACTGCCTTGTTTATTCTTGCGCTGTTCTTTCGTAGCAGCGCCGCCAGTGGCACTTGGCCAAAAACCTATCAGCCCATGCTGAATTACTCATGGGAGCATGCCCTGACAATCGCCCAACTAGGCCTATTCATTGGCGTTTTTTGGAGCTTGCTATCTTTGTGGGCAGCGCTCTTTTCAGCCATTGGCTTAGACTTTTTCAAAACATTGTTCCAAACACCCGCTTTTTTCTATCCAGTCACCTGGCTGGTGATTGGCATGGGGCTGGTGATGGTCCGCAATCGCTTTCGTTTTATCGCGAGCGTAAGACTGATGTGCGAAGCGCTTATCAAGGCGCTACTGCCGCTGGTTGCTTTAATATTATTGATGTTCTTTGCCGTGCTGCCCTGGACCGGCCTGCAGCCGATATGGGATACCGGCAGAGCCGCGCAAATACTTATGGCGCTGATGTTGACCCTGCTGCTGTTCTTCAACGCCGTTTTCTATCAAACCGATAACAAGCTGCCCTATCCTATATGGTTACGCAGCGCCGTTATGCTCGCCGTCGTATTGCTGCCGATAGGTAGCCTGCTGGCCGCCTGGGCGCTCTGGCTACGAATCGACCAATATGGTCTCAGCTTGGATAGGCTCTGGGCGGCACTGCTGCAGGCACTGACGGCAGCGTTTACCTTCAGCTACAGCCTGCTTCTGCTCTGGCGAAGACAGGCGGCGCTCCCCAGTATGCAGCGCGCCAATATTGGCCTAGCCCTGCTGGTGGCCGGGGCGCTGATCGTGGTTAATACGCCGCTGGCGGATATGCGCCACTGGGTGGCCCAGCATCAGGTCAAGCGGTTGATAGACGGACGCACCACTGTGGATGCTTTTGACTACCGCTATCTACGCTTTCACCTCGGCCAGCCGGGCAGTTTGGCATTACAAGCACTCGCTGACAGCGAGTTTGCCCAATCGCGACCTGAGCTGATACGGCGTATTGAGCTCTCGCTAAAACAAACCAATCGCTGGAACCAGGATCCACTAGTGGATACCCACAACCTGGATGATGTCGCCCAGCAGTTTAGCGTGAACCCTGAAGACGCCACGCTACCCGAGCCATTGCTCGCCTTGTTAATTGAGCAGGGCTCAGCCTGCCTAAGCCAAGTTGAACCCTGCCAAGCGTTTCAGGTAAGCAATGAGCATGAATTACAATGGCTTATCTACGCGTCCTACAGCTCGCATGGACAGGTCTATACCGAGCACAATGCAGGCTGGCAGCATCTAGGCACGCTGACTGAGTTAGGCGCAGCGCAGGATGAAAATGCTGACGGCTGTCGAAATACCAAACCGTCAACCGATTTACAGCCCATACCAGGGTCGTTAAATGCCTACCAGAGTGGCAACTGCCTATACAGCCTGCGGCCCACCCTCGAAAGCGTCAGGCAACAAATACAAGCCCGCGCAGAGGCAAGCGATGTTCGGATTGATTAAGGTGGCTGCTCCCCGCATTGACTACGGTTTACGCGGGGGCTAAAGCCTTACCTCCACGGCTGGATCAGTGCCGGGCTCTAACTGCTCACCGACCCAGAGCCGATGCAATCGGGTTTTGAGAATATCGCCAGGTCCAGAGATGAATTTAGGTTGTCCGAAGTGAGTCATCACTTCGTGTTGGCGCTCTAGTGCACGACGATCCTGCGAGACCACTGGGGCCAGGAACAATCGTATGGCTGCTTGTTTGAGCCAGCTTGGCGCCAACCCCTTGGGTGTCGAAAAGCGCGCGAAAGGCGTGAAACTGTTTCCCGTCGCTGGCGTGAAAATGGCGGTGACACACAGGGTTAGCTTGGTCTCACCTTCCCACCGCGCTTGAACCGTAGTGGGCGGATAATAGCGCGATACACTGCGCGAGCGGTCGCGCTCCAAAAAGCGCGACATCAGACCATAGTCAGGCTGGGTTTGCTCGATGGCCATATCGATCCCGTCGCCGTGGCTGGTAACAATCAGCTCCACTGGCAAGCGTCGATCCCGGCGACGAATAAAACCATGATGCAGATGATTGGTGTGGAACGGATCCATCACATTTTCAACCGCATCGTAGGCGCGACCCACCCAGGTACCTTGTTGCCACCAGAAATGATCAAGTTCAGGGTTGCCAAAATCAGGCGGTAACACGGGCTCGGGCGGTGCCGCGTCAGAAAGCGCCACAAAGATCCCGCCGTGCCGTTCGACTACGCGCAGTGCGTCGGCCTTCAGCTTTTGATCATGGGCCGTATCGATCAGACAACCGGGCACTTCGATACAGGTTCCATCGCTTGCGAAGCGCCAGCCGTGGTAAGGGCACTCGAGTGCCCCCTTGTGCACACGCCCTTCAGAAAGTGGGTAATTGCGGTGCGGGCAGCGATCGACCAAGGCGCCAATCCCCTCTTCGCTGCGAAAGAGTGCAATCGGTGTATCGCAACACATGACCTTTTGCGCTTTGCCGCGTTTCAGGTCTTTCGATAAGGCAACCATGTGCCAGGCATCACAGACTGACTTGGGAAATGTCATTAAGGCAGCTCCTCACCATTCCACTCGAGATCGTAAGTGGCGGCGGCATTCGTCGAGATATTGTGTTTGAAACCCGTCAGGGAGAAGGAGGCGGCGTCGCAAAGCGCACCAAGCAAAGGCCAGCGATCGCCAGGCCGAGACACCACGTCGCGCCCGGTAGCAACGCAGCGCCACCAATCGCGCATACGCGCACCTCGCACCGCCTGCGGCAGGCCAAATACGACCATCGCCGGGCCAAGATAAAGAGTGCGTGGCGCGGCCTCGGGTGCGGCGATCCCGTCACCGATTGCATGGGCAAGATGACCGGCACCAGTGAGCAATTGCACACCGCTGGTCGCGCGCGGATTGCATTCAAGCAAGTAGGCAGCGCCAGCTTCATCGAACATTGCATCGCAGGCGAACTGCCCATGAATGGCGGCACACTGCGCCAGGCGAGAAGCTATTTTGCGCAGCGTTTCGCGATGGTGGTCAGTGACAGGTTCGAAAGCATAGCCAGCCCCTCCGCCCAGGCGCCAGCTGGAACGGTAGGCAGCAAAGGCAACCAACTCTCCCCGATGCGCCACGCCGTGAAAACAGACTTCTTCACCCTGGATACGCGCTTGTGCCATCCAGGGGTTGTCGGGGCTGGGTGTAATAGCGGCCAACGCACGCCGGTCAGGGGCGACCAGAGCGCTATCACCAAATCGGCTGAAGCGCGGTTTGAACACCCACTCGCGACTTCTGCTAGCGAAGCCCGCCAAGTCTTCTACGCAGTCTATCGGATGGCTTTCCGGCACAGGCAGGCCCCATTCGCCGCAGTGGCGCGCAAAGGCGAACTTGTCGTGCAGTTGGCGCAACGTGGCAAGGTTAGGCACAAACAGGCGCTCACCCAATCGGCGTTGAAGGGCGGGCGCCGCAAGATGGAAAACCTCCTCGCAGGTCGGCACCACCCGCTCGAAACCGAAGGTATCGACTAGCTCGACAATACGCGCGCGGAAGGCTGCGCCCTGCTGCCGGGGCGCAGGATAGCGGTGAACCCGCGCAGGGGCTTTCGACCAGCGCGCCATACGCACCGGTACGCTGTCAGCCAGATGCGGCTCCCATCCGGCCGCGGCGAAATCCCGGGCAATATCCAGCGCGGCAACCGCCCGGGCGCCGGTGATAAGCACGCGTCTAGCCATCGCGCCACACCACCTTACGGCGCTTAGGGCCGCTCCACGCGCTTAGATCATGAACGACCTCAACCGGCACCGGCAAATCCCATGCCTGGCTCAGCGCCCGAGCAGCAGTCGTTGCGCTTGGGGTGGAAATCGAGGCTGGGCAAGGCGGCGACAGATGAAGCACGACACGCTCAGGCCCTGCTTCGGCCTGCCAGATATTGTCGCCCCCCAGCACCGCCTCAAGCGCTGCTACCACTAGAGGTGGCGTAACGGTGCGACCCTCAAAACGCCAGATATCGTTCACCCGGCCTTGTGGCGCATGGATGACCCGACCCGCAAAACCGCACGGGCAGGGACAAGCGTCGAGCTCAAGATAATCGTCACCGCGAATACGGACTATTGGTTGGCTGGTGCGGCGAAGATCGGTAATGATCGGTCGATAGCCGGGCGTGCCGGGAACCGGCTCAAGCTCGATAGCCAACGCATGGTCGTTGAGATGCAGCCGGCCGTTCGCACACTCAGCGGCCAGAAACCCTTCGGTCGCTTGGTATATTTGACGTGGCCTTACCCCCAGCCGCTCGGTAAAGAAGTGGCACTCAGCTTCACCGGCGGGTTCGCTGCCGCAAAACAGATGCTGCAGCGAGGGGAAATGCGCCCCTGCTTCAGCGAAAGCGGCCAGCCGATGGGGCGGTGCGATCAGGATCGTCGGCTCGAATTGCGCCAATTCCTCAATGCTCTGTTCAATCGACGCTTCGAGGGGGAAATGGGCAAACATAAACCGCCCTCGCCCAACATCGCTGTAGAGCGCATTACTGGCGCGCAAATGCAGGGCGAGCCGTTGGCGCTTGAGCCAAGCACGCGCCGGTAGCAGTCGGGCCAGGCTCTGGCCGATGTAGTCGGCACGCTCTGCGGGGCTGGCGAGAAATAGCCCTCGCGCACCGCCTCCCGTTCCGGTCGACCAGCCTGCCGACAATTCGCCAACGGCTGTGCCTTGCTCCGCGGCGGCGGCCAACCCGCGCAGTTCCTCATCGCTCATGCCTAGGCTATTCCAAGCGCCGTAATCAGCACGAAGATCCTCGATGTCAGTGACCGGAAACTCCGCCAGATCACGACCGGCATATCTTGCCAGTGCGGGAGTACGGGCGATGACAGGCTGCAGCTTGCGCCACATATTGGCTCGCCGCGCAGCCAGTTGCCCCGACGACAGGCTCAGCGCACGCCGCGTTCGTATCCACGCGGCTAAGACCCGGTCAGTTTGCATCATGGCCGCCAAAGCGCTTGGCACTGGCAGCGCAATGCGAAGGTAGGATGACCAAGTCGCCATTGCAGCACGCCGCCTCGCTCAACAGGTTTAGCGTAGCGCGATAACGCCGGGTATCGCCGAGAAGTGCGGTGGTAAGCCGCGGCGGCGGTCGGCGCTGCGTGATTGACTTGCCAAGCCACACCGCATCGGCAGCCAGCAAAACCTGGCGATCATCGGTGGTGCGCAGTACCAGCCCCCAGTGGCCGACGCAGTGGCCGGGCAGTTCGACGGCGATCAGGCTACCATCGCCCAGGATGTCGCGACCTTCGTTAAAGGGCGCAAATCCGCTGGGTAGCGCCACTGCTGGAGCATCTTCGAAAAAGCGAGCATTGGCATCGGCCGCCTGAGGAACCAGCGCAGGCAGCAGGCCCTGGCGCACGCGGCTAAAGCGACCCGGTCGGCGCAACTCGGACAGGCCCGCACGGGCGCAATAGACCGGCCGCTGGGCAAGGTGGCTCATTCCCGCGACGTGGTCGCCATGAAAATGCGAGATGATGGTGCCGACAATCGCACTGTCTTCAATCCCATGGGTCGCGAGCCAGGCGCTCCACGCCTGCTGTGCATCGATTTTGACCGGCGTTGTCCAGCGATAGAACCGCTCGGGAAACGTCTCGGTTGCATCGATAAAAGCAGGATCATAGCCGGTATCGAACAACAAAATACCCCGCGTCGGGTGATCAATCACCCCCACCATGGCGGGAAAATCAACCGCACACAGGCTCCCACCTGAGAGAGTGGCGATCTCTGGATGTCGGCATAAACCGCGTTCAAGCCAACGGAGTCCGACGCGGATCATGGCTGCTCTTCCTTCGTGGAGAGCTGCCTCGCTTCGGCCAGCAGGGTTGCCAGTGCATCATGCTGGGGTCGGTAGCCGAGTAATCGCTGAGCAGGCTCGAGATCAAAGGTCTGAGAGTAGGCCAGCGTCGCCAGCTTGTAGCGGGTCAGCATCGGCTCGCGGGCGGCGCGCATCAGCAACGCAGAGTTTTCACTGAGAACAGCAATAGCACGCGCCAAGCCAACCGGCAGCGAGACCAGTTGCGGTGTTTTGCCTAACGCATCGGCGAGCTTACCAGCCACCTCTCGTACCGCAATAGGGTTACCTCCCGATATGTTGATTGCCTTTCCGGCAAGCCCGACTGCCTGCTCCTCAGCGGCGCAGATAGCCCATGCGGCGTCGCGCAGATCGGTCAACTCAATTAGCGCCCTGCCGCCACGCGGAAGCGGCATCCGCTCGCGCCCCGCCAGTTCGGCCAACTTGGGCAGGATCACCTGATCGCCCGGCCCCACCAGCGCCCGCGGGCGAATGGCGCAGCAGGCCATGGCGTCTTCCCGCGACGCAAGCACGCTGCGTTCCGCCGCTAGCTTGGTACGTGCGTAGTGGTTAAGTGGCTGAAGCGCGGGGCCGTCATATTCGCCGATGGCTATCCGGTCACGATACGCAGCAAAAATTGACGGCGAAGACACAAACACGAAACGCTCAACGCCCGAGCGGCTGGCCGCTTCAAGCAGGCGTTCGGTCAGTTGAATGTTGTGAATCTCAAATGCTCGCCGGGGGCCCCAGCTGGCCGATAAGGCGGCGGCATGAATCACGCTATCGACATCCTTTAAGAGCCCGCGAAAATCAATTTCTGGCTGGGTAAGATCCGCCCTAACAAACTGCGCGCCGAGTGACGTAAGCGCCTCGCCCGCCGCCTGCGAACGCCCTGTGGCTCGCACAGCATGCCCGCGTTTTAGCGCCTCGCGCACCAGCGCCATGCCCAGCCCGCCGGTCGCCCCGGTGATAAGGATACGCCGTTGACTCATAGCTTGAGCACCATTGCACTGGCACTGATCCCCGCGGCAGTGCCCAACAGCAGGATATAGTCACCCGGCTTGGCGACCCCCGTCGTGAGTGCGTGGGCGAGCACGGTCGGGATTGAGGCGGCGATCTGGTTACCGGTATTCGGGAAGATATTGACCACGCGGTCACTGTTGGGCGCGAAAAGCCGCTTGATATGCTCGACCCCTGGCGCACTCGCCTGGTGGCAAATCACGCAGGCGAGATCATCCTTGCTTATTTCCGCCTGAGTGAGCGCACGCTCGATGACGCCAGGCAACGCTTTGGCAGCGGCCTTGAAGATGCCAAAGGCGTCCATCTCGAAATAGGAACCGGCGACCAGCGCCTGGTAACCTTCAGCGATGCGCAACTTTGTGCCGCCCGCGCGAAGCTGCGCTAGCGCGTGGTGAGCACCATGGGTAACCGAAACGCTTGAACGCATTCCACAGGTTGGGTCTGACGTCGCCTCAATCGCCAGTGCCGCCGCACCATCGCCAAAGATGGAGCGCGTTTTCGGCTCCTCAGGGTTAAGCCCTGCCGACGCGATATCGCTCGCAAAGACAAGCGCGCGCCGCCAGCGCCCGCAGGCAATGCCCATGGCGGCGATATCCAGTGCCACCATAAAGGATAAACAGGTCTGGTTAACATCAAAGCTAGGCACGCCGGACTGGCCAAAGCCGAGACGGTTCTGGACTAAAGCGGCTGTAGACGGAATCGGTTGCTCCATAACGCCACAACCGCCAATGATGACGTCGGGCGGTGTACTGCCCCAGCCTGCGCGGTTCAGCGCCTCACGGGCTGCCTCAGTCGCCATCATCGAGGTGGTCTCCTCCTCGCTCGCGACATGGCGCGCGGCAATGCCAAACTGACGTTCAGTCCAGCCGGGCGATTGACCTTGACGCTCGTCCAGGGCGCGCGAAGTTAACAGGGTGCGAGGGCGATAGCTGCCCCACCCGGCAATCGTAAAGTTGCTAATCATATGTCCAATTCTAATCGATTCGCTCTCATACTCTAATAAAGCTTAATATCAATCAATTAGAAATTAGACGATGTTCATTTTATGGCTAACTTAGTGGAGCGCGTAAAGGAGAGCCAATCACACGCTAAAAAAGCTCGTGATTTGCGGATAGCTGTCTGCTGCTTACGTTTGTTAAATTCCAGTTGCACCGACCGTGGCGAGGCCCAGGGAAAGAGCCAACACCGCTAATAGCCTCACCCACCACAGAGTGAACTGCCTGCGAAACAGGTTTATAACAAACAGCATACTTCCTACTATCCCAACTAAAACACCTACTCCAACGACTATCGCCCCTGGCTCGCCACCGAGAAAGTAGGCGCGCATTATTTCGGGAAACAAACTCCAGGCAAAAGGGATGAGCAAAGCAACGGCAATACTTGCTAAACCAGTAACTAATGCCGCGACTTCGAGCCTAAACATAGCACTCCAATATGTATTTAATGCCGCTTCTCACGGGTGGCAAAAACGCGGAAATGTAGAAGCTATGGTATTCGATACTTGACCGACTGTTTTGGCGCAAAGACTTTGCGCTAAAACTAACGAAGCGCGACGATGAAAAAAGCGAACCAGGCTGAGAAGTGCGCCACCTGACGGTGCGATAGGTTGTATGTCTTTATGATTGCATTTTCTATAAGTCGGATTCATGGTTATAACATATAACGTAGCTTTGGCATCTGGCGCATGGATTGTGTATGCAGCCACAAAGGGCTCGGTGTCTCAATTAAACATAACCTACGCCCCTTGAGCAAAGCACCGCTTATAGCCTTCCAGCTGTCAGACCGGCGGCACCATCGTCAATGGCTGAGGTAAGATCCCACTCGATCACATAAGGCATGGCTGCGATGAACCACGACACCGATCAAAAACCCCGGCGCTGGCTCAATAGTGCCACCCATCACCACTGGCTGACCCGCGAAGGGGTCGCATTGTTCGAATTCCATCGTCAGGCGCGTCTGGCCTCTGGTGGTTTCGCAGTACTCGATGGTGACGGGCGCATTCCCGACGGCGCCAGCGCCGACACCATGCTCACCGCACGCATGGCGCACAGCTGTGCCCTGGCGGCACTACAAGGCCTACCAGGTGCTGCAGCACTGGCCGAGCACGCCATTCGCGCTTTGTCTGGCAAGCTGCGCGACGAGCATCACGGAGGCTGGTTCGGGGCCGATCCCGCCACCAGCGACGACCGCACTAAGCAGTGCTATACCCATCACTTCGTCGCCCTCGGTGCCGCCACTGCGACCCACGCCGACATTCCCGGCGCGGCTGCTCTGCTCGAAGAGGCCATTGGGGTGATCGACACCCGCTTCTGGTCGATGGATGAGCAAGCTTTCGTCGAGAGTTTCAGTCAGGACTGGAGCGAACTGAGCGACTACCGCGGCGGTAACAGCAACATGCACGGCGTAGAGCTGTGCTTGGCCCTAGCCGATGTGCGCGACGAACCGCTATGGCTTGACCGGGCGCTAGCCATCGTTGAACGGCTGATTCACCACCACGCGGCTCCCCAGGATTACCGCATCCTCGAGCATTTTCATGGCGACTGGTCAGAATGGCCGGAGCACAACGCCGACTGCCCCGACGACGGGTTCTATCCCTATGGCGCCACGCCGGGTCACGGTTTCGAGTGGTCGCGGCTGATGCTGCAACTGGAGGCGGCGCTTGAATCTCGCGGCCGCGCAGCTCCTTCTTGGCTATTCGCTGACGCTGCGGCGCTATTTGACGCCAGCCTGCGTGATGGCTGGGCCACCGACGGCACCCCAGGGCTAGTGTATACCGTGGATTGGGAGGGTCGCCCAAACTCCCTGCGGCGTCGCCACTGGACTCACGCCGAAGCACTGGCCGCCGCTGCCGCGTTTCTACAACGCACCGATCAGACCCACTACGAGCGCTGGTATCGGCGGCTTTGGGATTTCATCGACACCACCTTTATTGATCGCGCGCGGGGCGGCTGGTATCAGGAGCTCGACGGTAAGCTGCAGATCGACACTGCCGAAGGTGACATCAAGCCCGATCTCTACCACGCTTACCAGGCCACACTGATACCGCGGCTACCCTTGGCACTCAACTTGGCGTTGGCTGTCGAGAGGCTGTAGTAGCTCAACCTTTACCCGAACTGATCGTATTATGACCACCTGAGGTTAGCTGCCAGGGTAGTGGTCACTGTGGCTAACCTAGTTATTTTTCGACTGTCGCTAATCGTACATACTCTGGAACTCTTTCCTTGAATAATTTAATGAGTCCAAGCTGCATTAACTCATAGTGATCCGGAATAGATTCAAAGCTCCCCCTAGGCCCGGCTATACGGCCGGCCTGAAGCGCAGCGATGACTTTGACGTATCGAAGCGGAGGCATTCGAGTGACGCGCCTGGCTAGCTGCTCCTAAGCATGTACGCCCGATGCTTCCGCTCTTCTCGCATGATATAGAGGACGAGAACCCACCTCTCATCCATTTACCCAACAACCAGGAGGAGAACATGCAGACAATCAAACTAGGCGGAGAAAGCGTACCCCGTATAGGCCAGGGCACCTGGCATATGGGCGAGAATGCCGGACAACGGCAGGCTGAGGTCAGGGCGCTGCGTGAAGGTCTGGATCTGGGCATGATGCTGATCGATACCGCAGAGATGTATGCCGAGGGCGGTGCTGAAGAAGTCGTTGGCCAAGCGATCCGTGGCCGGCGCGATGAAGTGTATCTGGTCAGCAAGGTCTACCCGCACAACGCCAGCACCAAGGGCGTTCAGGCTGCCTGCGAGCGCAGCCTGCGCCGATTGGGCACCGACACTATCGATCTATACCTGCTGCACTGGCGCGGCCAGTACCCGCTGAGCGAAACAGTGGAAGCCTTCGAACGGCTGCGCGAACAGGGCAAGATCTTGCGCTGGGGTGTATCGAACTTCGACATTGACGACTTAGCAGAGCTCAGCGAGCCAGCTTGCGCCACCAATCAGGTGCTCTACAACCCCGAAGCACGGGGCATTGAATACGACCTGCTGCCCTGGCAAGCACAGCAAAATATGCCGCTCATGGCCTACTGCCCCATCGGGCAAGGCGGCGCGCTACTGCATGATGCCGCCCTGCAACGCATCGCCGGCAAACACAGCGCCACCACCGCGCAAGTCGCCCTCGCCTGGGCACTGCGCCACCCAGGCGTGATCGCTATTCCTAAAGCCGTAAATCTGGAACACCTCAAACAGAACTTTGATGCCGATAAAGTCAGACTCGACGACGATGATCTGGCACAGATCGATGCCGCCTTTCCTCCGCCAGCGCGCAAGCAGTCATTGCAGATGGTGTGAGGAAGAGTCATTAACGGCCCAGCACTGGAGTGATGTCATGTCACTGCCCGCCCCACAACCAAACGCCTGGATTCGCTTTCTCGCCCACCTGCTGTTTATTCTGGCGGCGTGGACGCTGTTCATTAAATACCTGTTTCCCATTGGGTACGGGCTGGCATACGGCGAGCCCTGGGCAAGGCATATCTATTGGGATCTATGGCCACTGGCGCACGTTTGGCTAGGTTGGGCGCTGCTCGAACGGCCTAGCTATACGCGTGCATTGGCGGTGGGCATGTCCGTCATTGAAATCCTCATCATCTGTACCCTGTTCGTCCGTTTTCTCGCCGACCCTGAGTGGTCGATCTGGCGTACCAACTGGTTTGTGAATAAGGTATTTGTGCTGACATGCTTTGTGCTGGTGTTGGCTGCCACGGTGCCGATTCAAAAAAACCTGAAGGAGCGACCGCTATGAAGCATCGCATCACGCGCAGACAAAGCCTTACGCTCATCGGCGCCACGCTCACCGCCATGACGCTCCCAACCGTATCACTTCTTGCCAACACGGGCGGGATGCAACAGAAGACCTTTGCGGGCACGGACAAAACGCTGCCGTTATCGGCATGGGCACTTGGCGAACATTCAACGTTGGCAGTGATCCGAAGCTGCTCAATGTGCGTACCGAAGTAGTTAAGGCATTCTTCGAGCATGACGGCGGACTGATCGACTCTTCGCCCATGTATGGCTCGGCGCCTCCAATCACCGCAACTGAAATGCAGTGCCCTCTTTATTAGTTACTAAACAGGCTGCCGCCACCGCCAAACCAAACGATGGGCATTAAACATCAGCAGGTTGCCACTCACAATCATTGCTAACCCTATAAGTGCATCCGCATGCCACTGGTAACCCTCGAACACCGTTGACAGCGCCAGCGCAACCAAAGGAAACAATACCGTCGCATAAGCCGCCTTACCGGCACCAATACGGCCGACCAGCATAAAGTAGGCACCAAAGCCTCCCACCGATCCTATTACCGCCAAATAAACCAGGGCACCTAGATATCTCGGTTCCGCTGGCAGGCTGAAACTGGCTCCCTGAGCCCAGGCAATCAGCCCCATCAACATCCCCCCATACAGCATAGCAAAGGCGTTGGTGGTGTTGATTTTCAAGCCGCATCGCTGGTGCCTGACCGACACCATGTTACCCAGCGAAAACCCGTAGGTACCCAGCAACGTCAAACCAATGGCGCCCAGCAGTTCCCACGTAGCCTCAACTGTGACCAGATCCTGCCAGAAAATCAGCGCCATGCCCGGCAGACCAAGGGCCAAAGCCAGGTAAAATACCCGCGGAACCGGTGTGCGAAAGAATAGGTAGCCATTGGCCGCATTAAACAGTATCGACATAGAAAACAGGATGGCAATTAGGCCGCTGGGCAGATAACCCGCAGCGGTATAGAAGCAGTAGAAATTCAAACCAAAGACACAGCCCCCCTGCAACAGGCAGAAAAGATGGTCCCTGGTATGCAGAGCCTGGCGTCGGCGCAGCAATGTAAGCCCGGCCAACAGCACCAGCGCGGCGATGAGAAAACGATAGAATACCGAGACCGGCACCGCCACCTCGCCCACTTGCCAAGCGATAGCCAGCCAGGTCGAGCCCCAGATAAGAACTGTTGAGATATACAGAAGGCTATTCATGGCTTGCCATTCCCAGAGTGGTTAGTGTCAGCCATAGTATCGGCTCACCCCGGCTGGCTAGCTTGCCTGCGTTTGCGCCAGTTTGTCTATTCTTGCGGTTGAATGGTTCGCTGAATTGAGTTTCGTGCTGAGCCTGAGTACTGTTAACGCAGTTCCCAGGAGCCGCCCATGTTCACCGACACTTTGAGCCACTATCCCAGGATGAAACAGACGCAGGCGCGTCTAGTAAGTAGCACCCAGCTAAAAAATGGCATGGCGCTGGCCCGTTGGAGTAACCAAGAAGACCGTATTGAGAAAATTCACTCAAACCACCACACTCTGAGCGTTTATCTGAACGGCGCGGAGAACTCCCTACGCAGGCAGGGATCACAAACCATTGCCAGCGAGACCAGCAATAGCGTGTGTTTAATGCCCGCCAATCTGATCACAAGTTGGGACGTGCATGGGCCTATCTCACTACTGCATTTCTATTTCAGCGACACTCACCTGAGTCAGTTGATCGAACAGGTATGGGATAAAGATGGCCGAAGCGTGCAACTGGACGAAATCGACTTCGCCCAGGATGCCCTGCTCACTCAGCTGTTTTGCACCACCCTTGGCCAGAGCAACTGGCAAGACCCTCTGGATCAATTAGCGCTGGATTCCGCCACCCAAACGGCATTGATACACACCCTACGCCACTATAGCCAGCGCCGACTGCCAACTCTGCGCCCAACCGGTGGACTACCTGCGTGGCAATTAAAACGAGTGGTGGAGTTCATTGAGCATCACCTGAACCAACCCCTTACGCTGGCATGCATGGCGGGTATCACTGGCTTAAGTGACTACCACTTCGCCCGCATGTTCAAACAAGCCACTGGTTACCCACCACATCGCTATGTGCTGCACCGTCGTCTTATCCGGGCGCAATACTTGTTGGCGGAAACATCGCTAAATATGACTGAGATCGCACTACGCTGCGGTTTTGGCTCCAGCAGTCATTTCAGCAACCGCTTTCGCGCAGAGACAGGTGTCAGTCCTACTGAGTATCGGACGCAACAACGTAGCTAGGATTCTTACGAAGACTGCCTGCTACCCGCCCCGCTTTAGAACTTTGTCGCCGTCGCGTTTTTCTTTCAGCGCTATGCAGCGCTCAACTGGGCCGGGGGCTATATTGGAGACGCTTTCATTGCCCAGGCCATGCTGCTGGTATTGATGGCGTTAACGGGATGGGGAATGGATAACACGCCACGCGCAACAAACTCACCAGTTGCTATAGGCATAGCCATCAGCCTCTTCGGCCTGATCATAATGCCGCTGATGGCGCCGCTAAGCGGCGGCACCTGGCACCTGGCACCTGGCACCTGGCACCTGGCGGAAGTGTTCGGCATTCATGCCGCCCCCACAGCAGTTACCACGCTGGGCCTAGCCCTTATCATGTTCCAGGGTTTCGCCCTATAGAGTGGCGACGAAGAAGCCAAGGAAAGGGCGGCCACCAGACGCGAACTGCTGCGACTTGTTATATCTTGTTAACTAACTGCAAAGTCTTCAAGCGCTTTTCCTGTCAAACGGTAGCCTATCCATTCATTTTGCGGTTTTGCGCCTATTGACTCATAGAACTGGATCGCAGGTTCATTCCAGTCAAGTACGTTCCACTCGAAACGGCCGCATTTTTTCGATATTGCAATGTTAGCAAGATACTTCAAAAGTGCTTTTCCAGCCCCGACGCCACGACATTTTTTAGTAACGTACAAATCTTCAAGATATAGCCCATACTTACCGAGCCATGTTGAGAAATTGAAAAAATAAACGGCAAAGCCAATAGGTTCGTTATTGAAATAACAGATAACGGCCTTAGTCGTCGTATTATCGCCAAACAAAGCGTTTTCTATATCCGCGACTGTCGCTAACACTTCATGCTCTGCTTTTTCATAAGTCGCAAGTTCTATGACAAATTTATGGATTAAAGCCGAGTCTTCAATGGTAGCTTGCCGGATTTCCACTTCTGACATTACCTACCTCCGTATCTTGTAATCATGTTTGTGTTCCGCTTGCTGCGTCACCAATTCGCACGCAACCGCTCTCGCGCTACTCTACGCTGGCGTTATATAAGATCACCTCATCTCCAGCCCCATAGCCGCTAATCACGGCCGCGCGGGAGACTCCCAGCGTTGATTGATACAGCTTCTCTGCGAAGTTGCCTTCCGAAGTGGTCACCATCACCGCCCCCACATCGCAGCCCTGGCGACGCACGTGGGCCTTGAACGGCGCTAGCGACTCCACAATGAGCTGCTTACCCAGCCCCCTACCTGCTGCTTCCGGGTGAATGCCGATTTGCTCCAGCTCGATGATGCTTTTTTCCCGAAAGCCGTTCTTAACGCACCAAAGGATATAGCCACGCACCAGACCGTCCACCTCCACCACGTAGTAAACGCCCCGTGGATAGGTGTTAAACGACGACTCAATCCACAGCGCGTGATTTTTCTCACGGGGGAAACACGCCTGGTACACCTCGGCGATGGCGGCAATATCGTTTTGTTCTGCTGCTCTTACGCTCATTCTAAAGTCCTTTTTTCTTTGAGAGCCCGTTGCTATCGGCTAATACCCACCCTTTCAGGGGCTTACATCATGACTTTTTCGAATCCAAAAAACTCTAGCTTATGTACCTTACTGCCTACCCGCGCCCCGATGCTTCGCGCGACCTGCGATCAAAGAACCAATGACGATGAGCACGCTGGCACTCAATACGGCCACCGTGGCCTCGCCGTATCCCGCCAGGATCAGTAGCACCACCGAAATGAGTGGCGCGCTGTAGGCTAGGGTGCCAAGTAGCTGGATGTTCCCGTGTTTGACGCCATAGTCCCAGGTAAAAAATGCGATTCCAACCGGCCCGAGGCCCAGCCCAACCACGCCTACCCATTGCATCAAGCCATCCGGCCACACCGTCTCTTCCCACAGCATATGGCACCCTAAAGCCAGCAGCGCCGTCACGCCGCAGAACCAACCGACGGCATCGGTTGGCACTGAACGCACCAACCTGCTGAGCACGGAGTAAGAAGACCAAATCAATGCACACGCCAGCGCTACCAGATAACCGGGCAGGTTCTCCCAAGCAAATCCGCCTGCATTTCGGCTGATCAACAACCAACAACCCACCAGCGCCACCAAGGCGCCAACGATAGACTGAGCTCGCATCCTCTCGTCCGGTAATAGGGCAGACAGCAGAACGATCAGTAGCGGCCAGAGGTAAGCCAACAGGCTGACCTCCACCGCCGGTGCTAGCGTCATCGCCTTGAAGTATGCAAAGTGATAACCGAATAACCCGACGATACCGATACACCAGGCAAACGGCGACTGGCGTATATACCGAACGCCCGTATGGCCAGCCAAGACCCAACGTCCACCCATCAACAGAAACGCAATGCCGAAAGTCATGGCCATCAGCTGGAACTCTGGAATATCTCCGCCGGATAGCTTGGTCAGCAAAGCCAAAGTACCCCAAAGCAGAACGGAAATGGATCCGATCCAGGTAGCGGCATTCACGGTTGCCATGTCACTCTCCCCCAAGATTCTCATGCGTTAGCGGTTGCGGGAGAGCGTATCCATGGCATCAATGAGGATCTTTTGAATCCTGGCGGAATTATGTCGAGAGACGGCGGAAGTGACTAGGCGGTTTGCCAAAGTGACGTCTGAAGCGGTCGCTGAAGGCCGATAACGACGAGTAGCCTACCGAATCAGCCACCCGCTGAACGCTGAGGCCTGGCTGTTCCAGAAGCCGCCACGCCTCTTTCATTCGCACTTCTGTGAGGTATTGATGAGGCGTCACGCCAACCTGATGGCGAAAAAGATCGTTCAACTGCCGAATACTCAGATGGGCCACGTTAGCAACCTCTGCCATGGAAATCGGTTGGTGGAAGTGATCATCCAGAAACTGTTGCGCTGCGTGAACCCTGCGATCCAGTTTCAATTGACCTCCATGGCGCTCCTGCAGCAGCTGTATCAGTAACAGCAGCATGTGATGCTGGGTAACGTTCGATCCAGCCCCGCTCATGGCCTGAGCATGTAGGAACTGGACGTAATGGCGCAATGCCGAATCAAGCTCCACGAAACAAGGCAGCTTATCTAGCGCAGGAGCCAGCCCCTCAGGCAAATCAGCCACCAAAAACCGATTATCTTCTGTTGCAGCAAACCCATGGCCGCTTCCTGAAGGGATGATGGCCGCACGGTGCTGTGCCACCTCCCCCGCCATGGAGTCTACTGACAGGAACAGCGTGCCGACCAGTGGCAATACCAGTTGATGATGGTCATGGGAGTGACTTTTCACTTCATCATCATAGGTACGTATGTGCAGGCCGATCTCTGGATATTTCATGACCTTACTCAGCAGTCGTGGGCATATTCACTTCCTTGACCTGATTCCTCCAGCCTTAGGCTGTGCGTTTTTAGGCAACGCTCGCTTGGTGGATGGAGGTGGCATCCAGCGAGAGGATTCTCTTGGCTCGGCGCATATCGATAGTGATGATGCTGTAGTTCAGCAGTCTTGGTAAAGCGTGGGGAAGAAAACCGTCAACAACAATGACAATTTACAGGCTATTTACATGCTGTAAAACGAACTTCACGCGCTCATCAATAGTGTCACGCGGCACTTCCAGCGTTTTGTAACCCCATTGCGAATACCAGCTTTTCATCCCCTCGAATACCTTGAGGGACTCCTCGAACGTTTGATCACGCTCTGAATCTGTACCGTAAATGTCTTCCCATGGCGGCAGAAGAAAAACAACGGGATTATAGGGGAACAGTTGAACATAGTTGGCGATGCCCGCCCGTGACAACGCGCTCTCCGCATC
Source organism: Vreelandella titanicae (assembly GCF_014697095.1). Lineage (NCBI taxonomy): Bacteria > Pseudomonadati > Pseudomonadota > Gammaproteobacteria > Oceanospirillales > Halomonadaceae > Vreelandella > Vreelandella titanicae. The sequence continues at coordinate 4,904,265 of NZ_CP059082.1, forward strand.
AAGCATGTACAGCGCATCCAGCACCCCACGATCAAAGAACGTGGCCTGCTCGCCAACAGCGACACGCCGGTACTTTTCAATATCGGATTTCAGAATATCCTGAGCGAAAGAGACCGGGTCTGGCCGAGGTGATAGCTCCGCCGCCAACCGTTCCTTGATGATGCTTCGGGCAGACTCCGGTATGACGCGATAGCCCCGTTTCTCTATGGCATCAAGGAGCGTGGTTTTGCCACCACCGGGGCCGCCGGTGAGTACGAATCGATGGTTCATATTATTTCTAATGCTAAAGCGCAGAGGTGACTTTGACGTATCGAAGCAAAGGAACCCGAGTGACGCGACTGGTTAACTGTTCTCAAGCATGTGAGCACGAAACTGCCGCTCCTCTCGCATGACATAGAGGATGATAGCCCGCTGTCATCCTCACGATAAAAACACGACACGGTGGAACCACTAACTCCCTGTATACCGAATCAAGAAGCTCTAGAGGAATCCGCCTGGATTGGGGAAAATCTTCCAAACACTCGGTCTTATCAAAAACTTCTTGGATCAGATAACTTGCGGCAGCAGAATTATCCAGGGCAATGTACTCAGCAAGCGCATCCAGTTCCTGAAGGGCGGGCTCCGTTCAGATTACTTCAGCCATTTACTCTTTTTTCCCTGGCCTCACTCTGGCTGTACGCTCTTCCCTCAAGCACAGCACGCTCTCCGTGTGAGAGCCCTTTAAGCAATTCAAGCCGACGCTGCATAAACTCAGAATCCTGCACATCGACAAGATATGCCGATGGCTTACCATGCTCCGTGATCAGTATCGGCTATTTGGACAGATGCAGGTCAGCCAGAATCTTTGTGGCTTGGCGCTTGAGATTTGTAACAAGCTCAACTTTCATGGGTTCACCCTGAGTCAGGCTCTAATAATGCCACTATAGTATCACTTCTCAGAAGTCGCAGTCCCAGCTAACGCCGCCCAGCATGCGCGACTACGGAATGGAGGCGAAGCCGCAATGCAGTAACCGTAGCTGTGACTGGCATGGTTAGATTCTGTCCTTGTAACTCGGTAAACTTTCAAGATAGCCCCGAAGTCCGATATTGCCCTTGAGAACCTGATTCCGTTTTAGAATAGAGTCTACGTCTGCGAGATCAATAGGATCTTGCTTTCCGTCAGGCCAATTTGCGAAATCATGAATAATGATTGCAGAAGCAGGTTCAATCCCCAGTTGCCTATTGGGTTTCGGCTCGTCTCGGTAATAATTTGGCAATAGCGGGGTCGGCGTTTTTAAACATTCATAGAACCGATGCCGCCAATATTCCTCTTGATCTTCACAAGCGAGCTTATGCTCCTCGCACACAATTAACTGTTTTAGCCGCCTGTACTGTTCAATATGCCGAGCCGACGTTAACCAGTTAAGTCGATTCGATTTCGGCGGCTGAATCTCCTGACCGTTACAGGACAGTGCTTCGTATGCACGTGATAGCGTGAGAGTCGCCTGCTCTAAAAACTGTTGGCTCCCTATGGGTTCGCCAAGAAAAGAAAATGGCTGCTGCTGCCGCTAGGGCTGAACAACCTGCAAATAAGGTAGTAAGTGTAGGCACCCAGTCGATTCCTGTCATACATATTCCAAAAAATCTAATGGTAATGGTAATCGGCGCCGGAGCGCAGCGAAGAATAACCTACGCTTTCACACCCTATACTAAATTAATATATTTTTGATGTAGATCATCTCCTTCGGAACCACAGCGGTACAGGTGAGCGCCGATAGTTAATTCTCCATCCCAGGTATCTGCATTGATAAGTGCGAAATTATTTTTCCCTGCCACAGTATAGAGTTGTTCGAACTCTCCATCATAACCGCTGATCTTAGCTGAGCGCTGCATAGCTATAGTAGCTAGCGAGGGCGCGGGGGAACGTGATATAGCACTGGAGGTTACATTAAATAAATTGGCTTTTGAGTACTTACTAGAGTGCGTAATTCGATATGCACTCGCACAGTGGACATCGCCACTCAGTATGATGATGGGTATTTGATGCTTATCAGAGATTTTCAGTAGCAGGTCTAGAAATTTCTTTCGCTCATCATGGTTCGTTTCGTGTCCCCACTCGTCCATGAAGTCGTCTTTCACGCTACCTACATCAAAGATATTTGCTACCTTCTCATTCCAGTGCACAACAGGTACGGGAGAGATGATGAATACCGCTTTCTTGCTCGCGATTTTTCGTGATGTCATCCATGCTTTAAAACGCTCAAACTGTGCCTTTCCAAGCAACTTATAGGTATCCCGTTCGCAGTCATGGTGTCCTCGCAGATCTAGCGCGTAGAAAGCGAAATCTCCATGCTCGAAGCCATAGTCCCACTGTGTTTCATCCAGGTTTTCCAGGTTCAGCTTGGTTGAGGGGTTATGGGAATGCTGGTATTCCCAGTACACCTGGGAGGCAGCTCGAAACATCAGCATAACTAGCTGATAGTCTTTCTCCGGCTCGTCATCCCGTAACATTCGAGCCAGTTTCTCTTCACGTTCGTTCTGAGTCAGTGAGCCCCAACCATCCATAATCTCATGATCATCCCAAATCATGTATTGAGGAAAACGTCGATAGACCGCTCTTAAATTTTCAAAATTCCAATATACTCTATAATATGTTCGATATAACTTTACGAAATATTCTACTAACCCTTTTTCATCAAGCTTATCACTCGCATCCGAGTATTTATCAATTAATGCTTTTTTATTATCTTTCAACCATCCCCAAACATCTTGAATGTGAGTCTCCTTATTAGTATCACAATAAACTTGGTCTCCACCTCCAACAACAAAATGAGCCTTACGGTCAATTAATACATCATAAAAACTTTCCCAAGCCCCTTCGCTTGAGGGCTTAAAGCTATAGGGATCATGGCATGAATAAAATCCAAACCTCAAACTACTCATCTGTTCAGGAAGAGTACGAAAGCAGTATTTATGATCGCCTCCAAGTTCAACCCTTCTTTCACAAGTCTCATCCCCTATCAAATAATAGTAATATTTCTTATCCGGCAACAAATCATCAAAATTAAAACATGCGAGCAGGCCCTCATCTTCACGAAAAACTTTATTCTTTAGCCCCACCACATACGAGTGTTCTTTATCTATAGCCTCAGGAGATTTACCTGACAAGCTGTATACATCTTCTTTTAACTTCTCCTCACTGACAAGCATCCACCACTTTCCAGCTTTATAAGCTCGCGCCCACAATTTCACTTCTGCGCAAGAGGTATGGCCAACGATAGCCATTGAATTTATTTTTGGCTTTACTGACTCATAGTTATCTGGATCAAGAAGTATAGACATAGCATCACCCTTGTATCTCAATGTTCCCTATTTTTATTTTTAAATTAGCAATCATTGAAATTCCATTTCGATTACCATCCCCAATTCCAACTGAGATTCAAACCAGCTTTAACTTAACCTATTGCCCTACCCATAAGCAAAGGCGAAATTCATACGTATAATCTACTCACCATATTCTATAAATCGCCCTTGCATCTCTCCCTCCTCCTAGAGTCCACCAACGAACAGCTTGACGGGGTGCCGGTGAAATCCGACTGAGCTGGCTCAGGGCGTAGCAACTAATGCTGCCGAGCGCTGATCCCGCTGTACCTGATCCGGCTAATGCGCTGCTGCTTACTTGAGTTGCGGCGCGGGTACCGGCGTAGGGATCAAGCGATGGCCCCGGCGCATCTTCACACCACCCTTCCGCGCCATTTCCTCGATCTTTTCCGCCTGCCCTTCGGGTCATTACCATTAGAGGCAACATGGACTACCGCTTTACTGATCTCTACTGCTTTCCAGAAGGATTGGCACGCCTATATTGAGCACGATGTTGGCCTGTTGCGAAGCGCTGAAACGCTGCCGAAAGCGATGCAAAACTGCTGTTCGCTAACTCCAGAGATCTGTATGTATCAAGTCCTAGGCATTCAAAAAATGTCTCGTTTATTTGCTCTATTTTGCCTAGTTATTTTAAGCACCTAAGTTTGTGCGCTTATTCGAGATATTTAGTGATGCTGCCACTTCTTGCGCTGTAGCCAAAGCATTGCAACGACAGCTTGGCATGGGTCAGGCCCCACTGTTTCAGAGTATTTATAAATCACCCTTGGTCAGAAAGTTTTTCCCTCCTATGGATGGAGACTGGCAGGTAACCATCCGCTCGAACTGGCATTTGGTTTTGCGCCAGACCACAGGGCTATTGGCACTGTAGCGGCAAATTCCCAGGGTAGCTGTGCGTGGCTCGGATCGCTGACGCAAAGGAACGGAGAACGACAATCCTGGTGAGCTTTCGGCCAGCAGCCGCCGTCAAAATGGCGCTCACCGAAACGACACAAAGCTGTTCAAAGTCGTTCGATCAACATATCGATAAAGGCGCGTACAGCGGGGTTGGTGCTACGACTCTGTGGCCATAGCGCAATGATATTATGCCGCTCTACATCGAAGTCGGGCAGGATTGGTACCAGTTCCTCTCGCCTAACCCGCTGGGCAGCCATGAAACTTGCAACCATCCCGATACCTGCACCCGTGGCCATAGCAGCTATGACGGCTTCGCTTGAATCAACGATAACAGGGGAAGATGGCACTATTTCGATCTCCTTCTCGCCGATCCGGAACGGCCAGCGAAACATTTGCCCCGTACTTTGGTAGCGCAAATTGATCGTTTCGTGCCCCACCAGTTCATCTGGATGCTCGGGAGCACCATACCTAGCCAGATAGTCTGGCGAAGCGTAGCAAGAGAGCCTGTAAGGCGAGAGTCGCCTGGACAACAGTGACGAATCCGCAAGGTCACCGATCCGCACTGCAAGATCAATGCTCTCTTCAACCATACCGACGATGTGGTCGCTCAGCCGCAGGTCGATCGTTACCTTCGGGTAGTGTCTTCGAAAATCCGTAATAGCAGGAGCAATCAGATGCAGACCCAGTGGAAGTGATGTCGCAATTCGTAATGTGCCTGCGGGCTCGGAACGAGCGGACTTCACTACCTGCTCTATCTCTTCTGCTTGGCGCAGCAGCTCTAGCACACGCCCATGCAAGTCGCGGCCCTCGGCCGTGAAAGACAGCGAGCGTGTCGTACGAGTGAAAAGAGAGACGCCGAAGTGACGCTCCAACCGCTGGATGCTTTTGCTTATCGCAGAGGGCGAAACAGACAGCGAGCGCGCCGCAGCGGTGTAGCTGCCTAAGGAGCCGGCGCGTGCAAATGCGATAAGCCCTGTGAGGCGTTCCAATCCGATTTGTTCCTTCATGGAATTATTAAAACGAATCTACGCACCATTATCAATGACAAGGAACTTCCTTACTATTTGCCATGTGACTATTCTTGAGTGAGGTTGTGATGAACGACATGATGAAAGCAGTGCAGCTGCATAGTTTCGGTGGCCCAGAGGTCTTGCTTTACGAAGATACGCCCCGACCCGAAGTACAAACCGGTGAAGTGCTTATTCAGGTTAATGCGGCAAGCCTTAACCCACCAGACCTTTACCTGCGCGACGGCTATCGGGCGCTACCTCCAGAATGGCAGCCTAGCCCACATTTCCCGTTGATATTGGGCACTGATGTGTCAGGGGTCGTTGCTGCCATTGGCGACGAGGTTTCCAAAGTCAGCGTAGGTGACCACGTCTTTGCAATGGTGCGTTTTCCCGAAGACCTGATGACGGGCAGCAGCACCTATGCCGAATATGTCAGCGTTCCTGAAAGCCACCTAGCGTTGAAGCCAAAGGGCATTTCTCATGTCGAGGCAACAGGTGCCCCAATGTCACTGCTTACTGTCTGGCAGTTTCTGGTTGATCCTGGTAATGACCTACCCAATCCATTCCAGGCATTTCGGCATGTGCCTGTACCGCTCGAAGGCAAGACCGTCTTGATCAATGGAGCTGGCGGTGGCGTGGGGCATCTAGCGGTTCAAGTCGCCAAATGGAAAGGGGCGCGTGTAATCGCGGTTGCTTCAGGTAAGCATGAAGAGCTTCTTCGCGAGCTGGGTGCTGACGACTTCATTGATTACACCAAGGCAGCCGCCGAAACGGTCGCTCATGATATGGATCTGGTGCTTGACGCTGTGGGTGGCCCGAACATGGAACGCTTCCTCAGCATTATTAAACCAAGCGGCTCGCTCTTTCTGGTCAACCCCTTGGGCTTTTCTGCCAGGAATGAAGCCGACAAGCTAGGGATTACGGTTTCCTCACTACAGGTGCACTCAAACGGAATGCTGCTGGCACAGGCCAGTCGCTTGCTCGACGACCGTACCATTCGGATCGTGATCGACAGTACCTATTCGTTGGCAGAAGCATCGGCTGCGCATCAGAGAGCTATGCAAGGCGGCGTTCAAGGTAAGGTCGTGCTTGTCGTTAAACAGTAACCGGCCAAGCGTTGTTTCTGAGCGCGAACCACTTCTGTCAGAAAATCCATCAAGGCATGAATCCTCACTACGCCTCGTAGATCCGGATGCATCAGAAACCACAAGCCGTATTCCAGCTCGGGGATGGGATCAGTGAGCTGGATAATGTCTGGATCTTCGTCCGCCAAATAACAGGGCAGAACACCCAGCCCCATACCGGAGCTAACAGCGCTGAGTATATTGACCAGAGTATCGACACGGTAGACACAGGCCGCTTTCAGCGCGTTGTTGTCCATCCACGGATCCAATGCTGAGTCCTGCAATCGCGGACCCGCACCAATCCAGGGCTGGCTAGCAAGAACCTCGATGGAAGCTCCTGGTGACAGATTGAGGCTTCGATGTCCGTAGACCGCCTGCCCTATGGCCGTCAGCGGTCGCCCAATCAGATTTTCAGGAGGAGCATTGGACGGGCGGATGGCGACGTCAGCTTCTCTGCGTGTCAGATTGAATAGCTGGTTGGATACGGCGACGTCCAGCACGATGCCTGGATATTTATGCTGAAACTGCGTGAACAGAGGAGAGAGCAGCCCCATCAACAAAGAGTCCGTTGTGGTGAGCCAGATTTCCCCTCTCGGCTCCAAGTCGCGCCCAGCGACTTTACGTTCGGCAGCCAAGGCTGCTTCATCCATGATTCTGGCGGTTTCAGCGAGCTCTTCTCCAGCAAGCGTTGGCCGGTAACCGGTTCGGCTTCTTTCAAAAAGAGAAACACCAAGGCGCTGTTCGATATCACCCAGCCGTCGGAAAACCGTAGCGTGACTGACGCCCAAGGCGCGTGAGGCACCCGATAGCGAACCTGCAGTTGCGATTGCCAGGACGACCTCAAAGTCGTTCCACGCCAGGTGACTTCTTGTTTTCTGTGTCATGGCAGAAGGTTGCCTGAGATTCTTACCTGTTCGTTTTTGCAAAGTTAATAATCACTTTCATGGAATACCTTGCAGCTTAGAACAAGCTTAGCATGCACCTGAACACATGAGATAACCCAATCGCCCCGGGAACAGGGACGATATGATGGAGGTCAGGCGCATGATGAACTCAACAAAAGTGCAGAACTTTCACCACCACGGCTCGTTAGCCCCCTGCTATAACGATGCCGTGCCAGAAGGAAGTGCCGGCAATTTGCTCAAGGGAAGCATCCCTTCCAGATACCGCGATGGGCGGGGAGGCGTCGATCTTGAGCGTGTGCGGCTGGATCAGCAAGAAGCTCGACGACAGGTAATCCAGGCGATGGTACGACGTATCGAAAAGCTATGGCGTCTGCGTTGAGACAACGCATTAGCAAACAAGCTGCCAACACGCGTAACTTTCCAATGGATTCGAATCCGCAAAGCGGCGGAAAACCGAGCGCTGTGCAGTTGATTGTCAAACCTCACTACGTACTATATCCTGTACATAAACAACATCCTGTACAGGAGCAACCTTATGGATGCTATCAGCTACACAGCCGCTAGAACCAATCTAGCAAAAACCATGGAGCAGGTCTGTGAAGACCATTCACCTATGATCATCACCCGAAGCAAGGCGCAATCCGTGGTAATGATCTCTCTCGAAGACTATGAGGCGCTGCAAGAGACAGCCTATCTTCTGCGCGCACCTAAGAACGCCCGCCGTTTGCTGGAATCCGTTGCCGAATTGGAACAAGGTGGTGGTCAGGAGAAGGAACTTCTTGAATGAAACTAATCTTCTCCGAGAGCGCCTGGGAAGACTATCTGTACTGGCAGAAAACCGACAAGAAGATTCTTAACCGAATTAACAAGTTAATCAAAGAGACCAAACGAGAGCCATTTGAAGGGGTCGGCAAACCAGAGCCTCTCAAACACAGTCTCGCCGGTTATTGGTCTCGGCGAATCAACGAAGAACACCGAATGGTTTACAAAGTCACGAATGACGCTTTGCTAATTGCCCAACTCCGGTATCACTACTGATTTAACGCCGCATTAAGGTGTGAGTAACGCTGTCACCTAACTTAAACTATTGCGCCGTAAACACGAAACCCAACCTTGAACTGAGAATGCCAAGCATTGCGATTCACTCTTAAACGCTTTGTTATGACGCTGAGCTTTGAGTCAGTTAATTTAATCGTGTGCCATAACGTTTTGTTAAGGGGTGGGCTTTAGCCCGTCCCAGCGAGCACAGCGAACGGTTTGAACCACTTGTTGGATGGTGCCAATATGACCTCACTATTTATTAGGGAAGTATTCAAGTATCTCATCTTCCGCATCATCAAATAGACCAGTTGAACGCCAGCCTAGGTGTCGATAAAAGCCATATGAACGAGCTTTCGCATCGGATGAACACCCGAGGAAAAGTCGTTCAAACCCGAAAGAGTTGAAAGACTCAATCATTTTATTCAATAGTGCTTTGCCAACACCTTTACTTTCATATTCTGGCAATAGTGCCAAAACAACAATTTCTCCGGTTTCGCTATCACCGAAGCAATAGCCAATAACCTTTCCTTCACTAACACCAACGTAACCAGGTAAGGAGCCATCGCTAATTCCTGCTTTCCAGCTCTCTAAAGTAATACCGAGTTCTTCCAATTGTTCGACAGAGAAAGCGTTTTCTCTCGTCTTTCCTCTCAAGGCAATGCATTCGGCCGCATCGTCAGGTGTTGCCATCCTGTATGCAACTTTCATTAGGAGCTCCATTTTAGTGCTTGGTTGTAGATCTAACGCCGTTCAGCACGCGCGGCTACGAAATGAAGGCGTCGCCGTGACTGACCTGGTTAGGAGTTCTTTAGCCAGCCTTGATCCACGGCGTACTCAACCTTTGAAATAAACCAGTCGTATATTTCTGGGTTTTCCTGCTCTATGAACCCATGCATTTTCAGCACTTGGCTCTTCCGTATGCCATGGTCTCTCCAGGCACGACCCTCGCTCGTTACATTGTGCAGAAAGGGTAATAGACGGTCGATGACTTTGAGAAGCCTTGCTTCCTTAGTTTCCCCAGTCTCTTGCTCTTCCCAGAGCTCTGGAAGAGCTCCGATTGGGTTACCGGGATGAGAAGCCAGTTTCTCGATATATTTACGCTCTTCAATGTGGGCATCATTGCGGTTTGCGCTATAGAGAAATGTATCTCCTGCACCAATCTCACCAAGATCATGCACCAGGGCCAGTTTGAGTAATTTTAAGAGGTCAAAGTCTTCCTGTGACTGCTCTGCAAAAGCCCAGCAAGCCATCGCCAGGTGCCACGAATGTTCTGCTGAGTTCTCAACTCGCTCTCCACCGTTGATGTAGGTTTTGCGGTTTACCGATTTTAACGCATCAAACTGAAGTAAAAATTCCGATATCTGAGTGACTTTTTTGGTCACGTACTTCTCCTAACTCCGTGCACAGCGGCGACCTTGAAATGGTGACGAAGGAGCCCTGGAAAGAGTATCCGGCGGCCGCAGGCCGCGTACTGATGCGAATTGTTATGGCGAACCTGCACTTAATGATTAGCGAAAAGAACTAAAAGCAAGCCAATTGCTCCTGGCAATGCCTGCACAAATAGAATTTTCCGGTTTGCTGTTGCTGCACCGTAGATTCCAGCCACAACAACGCACGCCAAGAAATATAACTTGAAATCGTATCCTGCCGCACCTTGAAAGATACCAACCAAAAGACCGACTGCAATAAAACCGTTATAAAGACCTTGATTCGATGCCAAAACCTTTGTCGTTGCGGCTTGCTCTTTGGAATGACCAAAGACTTTAAGGCCCATCGGCTTATCCCAAAGAAACATCTCCAATATCAAGAAATATCCGTGGAGCAAAGCTACCAATAACACTACCAAATCAGTAATCATTGCCATGTGCACTTACCTACTTTTGATACATAACACCACAATCACGCGCTTGTCGCGTGCATTGCATTGTTAAACCGTTCGTTGGCATGACGTATCGCCAGAAAATTCGAGAGTGAGTCTCAGCATATCTTTATGCTGAACTCCATTTTCAAAGATTGGCTCAGGATAGTTCTTCAAAAAGAAACCCTTATCAATACAGTCCACTCTAAAACCCTGCCTTTGGTAGAAGGCCAGTTGGTAACCGAAAGTACCGGTTCCGACCTCTAGGCCCTTTGCACCTGACTCCTGCATTTTATCGATAACTGTTTCCAAAAGTCGCGTTCCGATGCCACGCTGTTGATGCGATGGAGAAACAGCAATATTCATCAATTCCAATATTCCTGCTCCGATTGGCTTGAGAACACAAGATCCGATCACCTCGTCGTTGGTATATGCAACAAAACACCTTGCCTGATCCAGGTACTCTTTGATGGCCTTTTCAGATGGATCTGCCAAAAGAAGTAGATCTATCGGAACCTCTGAAGGTGGAACTTCGTCTATTCGCAACGGTATTTACACCCCCGAAACTCGGCATTAGGTTTAACTGTGATTATACACCCCGCTGCATAAGCTCAATAAACGTTTCGGCGCGTTCATTGAGCTTATGTAGCCACCAAAATTAACTCTACCCCATTGATTCTTCAGGTAGCAAAGAAAATTTCGGCAGTACACCCAAGATTCGGGTGCTTGCGCGTTTTGGTTAACTCGACAACGCTGTATATAAGCACACATTTTGTAGGGAGCGGCCCCTATGAAACTGATGGAGCGGGTGAAGGCTACCCTCAGAGTCAAACGCTATACGGATTCAATATCTCGACCTGCCCCACTGATCACCATTGTCCATTCGGGAAAGCTGCTCAGGAACGATCAGAATGTAGCTTCCCACCTTTGGCCCAATGCTCATCATCAAAATTTTGAAGGAAGATTGTTACTGCCTCAGGGCTGGTTCCATATGCTTCTGAAAATGCTTCGGTTATACGCTTAACTAAGAGCTCACGTTGCTCTTTAGTCCTGCCTGGAGACTGCTGAACGGTTACGATTGGCATATAGATCTCCTAATAAAATCAAAGATATATATAGGTTTAAATGAGGCACCCTGAGCAACCTTATTCAACCTGACGGCTCTTCCATTGAAGTTCTATCAACTATATCTTGACTCTACTCCACTCTTTCACAACCAAGCAAAGCCTAATTCGGCAGTATCAACCTTACCCTTGCATTTCCCCCACCCGCCTCCTGCACTCCACCAACAAAAAGCTTGACGGGGTGCCAGTGATATCAGGCTGGGATCGCGCAAGGTGAGCATTTTGCTGCCAAGCGCTGATCCCGCTAAACCTGATCCGGCTAATGCACTGCCTGTGCAAGCACCGGAGTAGGGGGTTAAATATCACAGTCAACGCATTCTTATATCTTGTCTGTTACGCCTCAAGGTGATGCCCTTCCAGGCTTCGACAAAGCGCTGCCAACCTGTCGACCGCCTGCATCAACACTTCATCCGGCACTGTCAGCGCCAGCCGAATTAGAGATGTAGCACTCTCGCCAAAGGAAGCGCCCGGCATCACCGCCACACCCTGCTCTTCGAGAAGGCGCCAAGCGAAGGCCTCGCCGTCCATACCTGTTTTGGAGATATCGATCATCAAGAACATGCCGCCCTGGGGCAGGCTTGAAGACAGCATGGGGATTTGGCTGATAGCTTTGTGCAATAGTTTGGCGCGACGTCCCAGCGCTTCGCGCAGACGCTCGGCGGTATCGAAATGCTGGCGCAGGGCTACCTCGGTCATGTCAGCGATAAATGGCTGGTTGCCAAACAACATGGTTTCAGAGATGGGCAGCAAGCGGCGCGAGAACTCCACCGGCCCAATTGACCAACCACTACGGAAACCAGTTGCCGCATGGCTCTTGGAGATCGATGACACCACCACGGTTCGCTCTCGTAGGCTGTCGATTTCCAGCGGTGAGACAAAATCACCGTCGAAAATCAACGCTTCATAAACCTCATCACAGAGAATCCACAAATCGTGCTTGATACACAGCTCGCCCAGCTGCACCAAGGTCTTACGATCCAACACCGCGCCGGTAGGATTGTGCGGAGTATTGAGCATTAGCACCCGACTTTCCGGAGTAATAGCGTCGGCCAGATCATCGGGCTGCATGATAAAACTATTCGCCATACGCAGCGGTACTGGTTGTAAATGCGCACCTGCCGCGCGAATAACCCCTTCATAGGTTGCATAATACGGGTCGCCACTCAACACACCATCGCCTTCACCGACCAGTGCCAGAATGACAGCGAACAATGCAGTTTGGGTGCCGGGAAAACACAGCACGTTCTCTTCGCTGATAGAAGGAAGGCGTGGTGCATAGGTGTCGATAAGCGCATCGACCAATCCCGGTTCACCACGCCCGTTAGAATAGCGCGTTCGCCCCGCCCGCAAAGCATTGATGCAGTATTCGACAAGAGCCGGATCTGTGGTGATATCCGGCTCACCGATGCTCAGCTCAATGACCTCTTTGCCTTTGGCTTGATGCGCTCTGGCGGCATTGTGCACCGCCCATTTGTCACCGCCAAGTTCATAAAGACGGTCGGTAATCGCTGCGTAGCGCATGAATAAATCCCTATTGTGTTGCGGGTTGAGAAGACGATTTGTCGACAGCGACATACTGCATCAGTGTGTTATTGGGCAGCGCTAGAATGCCTTCGGCGGCGCTCAACGCGATCTTAGGTAGCAACGCTGTGTCATATAGGCCGTGACCCAGCCCCCCTTCAAGCCACAGGCCATCAATCAGCGCATTCAGCGCAATAGCGTAGTGTTTACAGGTAACGGGGTCTGCCGGACGCTCCAGCGCTAAAAGTACCGGATGGATCAATGTTTCCAGCAAAGCCAGGAATTCTCGATAGCTTTCGCGGTGGATATCGGAATATTCCGGCTCGGTTCGCACGCGACCAATGAAGGTTGCCCACAGTGCGACCTTTCGAGACGACAGGTTCGGCGAGGTTACGTTAGCGACGATAAAGCGTGCCAAGCGCCGCTCTGGCACTTCGCCCGCTTGCTCAGAAGATTCCTCGGCTTCACCCGTCAGTTGGCCAATCAGGTAGGCATAAGCAGCACTCACCATGGCATCTTTAGAGCCGAAGTAATGCCTAATCAGCCCAGCCGTTACCCCTGCACGTTCGGCCACACGACGCGCGCTGGCACCATTCATTCCGTGCTCAGCAATACAGTGCAGCGTGGCTTCGAGTAAGCTGCGCCGCCGTGCATCCATAGACCAGCGCTGAAATGATTTCCTACTCATAATTCCCTTCGTTTCCGCTAAGAAACATCCGCCTAGGCATTTAATGCCACGTAAATTACTTCACAGGATCTACTTCGCATTGTTTCCAGCACATAAGTTAAGCAACTGAATAACCTTGTGAGATCGATACAAAACCTGCCTCAACAGTCGATCACCAACAGCAACCGACTCACCTTTCGTTGAACATTGATGCTTTGAATCTGACCGTACTTGGCTTACAGTTATACTGTCGTATAACAAGGAACTAATTGCAAGCGCCTGCTAAATGATGAAGATGTTTCCCCTCCGGGAGGCAGATGGGCGCCCCCAGAGACGAGACAATCAATGGCAAACGTACCTGCAATAGAGATCCGTGATCTTCACAAACAATTTGGCTCTCTCAAGGTCCTCAAGGGCATCTCCCTGACCGCACGCCAAGGCGATATCGTCGCCATCATTGGTGGATCAGGCTCGGGAAAGTCCACACTACTTCGCTGCATTAATCTGCTGGAGCACCCTACCTCGGGCGAGATAGCTATCCAGGGTGAACCCTATCGCATGAAGGACGCCCGCCATGGCGGTCTTGAAATCGCAGACCGTCGCCAGGTTCAGCGTATTCGCGCTCACCTCGGCATGGTTTTCCAGAACTTCAACCTGTGGCCACACCGTACGGTTCTGGAAAACGTGATCGAGGTGCCTATTCATGTGTTGGGCATGAAGCGCGACGAGGCCATTCATCGCGCTGAGGAACTACTCAACCGAGTGGGACTTGGCAGCAAGAAAGACATATATCCGGCCGTCATGTCCGGCGGGCAACAGCAGCGCGCAGCGATTGCTCGCGTGTTGGCCGTCGACCCGCTGGCCATGCTGTTCGATGAGCCCACATCAGCACTCGACCCGGAGCTGGTCGGCGAAGTGCTATCCGTGATTCGTGACCTAGCAGCCGAGCATCGCACCATGCTGCTGGTGACTCACGAGATGGCGTTTGCGCGTGATGTGGCCACACATGTGGTGTTCCTGCGAGAGGGCATAATCGAAGAACAGGGCCCTCCTGATCAGATTTTTGGTGACCCTCGCTCACCACATTTGAAGCAATTCATCAGTTCGGTGGCCTGACCGCCACCGATATCCCACCACTCCTGCAGATAATCTGGAAGACAACCCCGAAAACAACAGAGGTAATCCCCATGTTCAAGACATTCACTGCTACCGCCGGCCTTATCGGCCTGAGCATTTTCGCTGCCCCTGTGTTGGCAGATAGCTACAAGATCGGGCTATCCGCAGAGCCTTATCCTCCCTTTTATTCACCAGATGCCAGTGGCAACTGGTCAGGCTGGGAAATCGATTTCATCGAGGAGCTGTGTGACCGCCTGGATGCCAAGTGCGAGATCAAGCCAGTGGCCTGGGAAGGCATCATTCCGGCCCTGAAAACCGGCAAGATTGACATGATCATCGGTTCAATGTCGATCACCCCTGAACGTGCCGAACAAATCGCCTTCTCGAATAAGTATTACTCCAGCCCCACCGGCATCCTGGCGCGCAAGTCCACTGACATAGAGCCTACTCCCGAAGGCCTGGAAGGCGCCTACCTGGGCATTCAGTCGGGCACCAACCAAGAGCAGTATGCACGCAAGCATTTCGCAGATAGCGCCAACCTGAATGTCTATCAAACCCTCAACGAAGAGCTACAGGATCTGGTCGCTGGCCGTATTGATGCCATCGTCGCCGACACCCTGGCGGTACAGACCTTTATCAACTCTGAGACTGGCCAATCCTGCTGCGAATACCGCGGCGAGGTGGCCAGCGACCCTGAACTCATGAGCGAAGGCATGGGAGTAGGCCTGCGCCAGAGTGATACCGAACTTCGCGAACGGGTCAATTCAGCTATCGACGCGATGCGCGCCGATAGCACCTATGAAGAAATTAGCGCCCCTTACTTCGACTTTGATATCTACGGCAGCTAATCCCCATCAGCAAAGGCCGCCCACCCAGGCGGCCTTTGCTTTCCAATTTCACAAGGACAAGCCACTATGACGACTGTCTTCGATTTAAGCTTGTTGGCCTATGAGCCTCCCGGCTGGGGCAAGGTGCTGCTCGTCGGGTTCATGCGCTCGATCCAGCTGGCGGCGGGTGGCTATTTGCTGGGTATCCTGATCGGCATCGCAGGTGCCGCTGGCAAACTGTACGGCAATAAGGTCGTTCGCGACCTGTTTGAAATCTACACTGTGGTCATTCGTGCCGTGCCCGAATTGGTGCTGATGCTGCTGTTCTACTATGTCGGCAGCGATCTTTTAAGCCGTGCTTCAACCGCCATGGGGTTTGACAGCGTCGATATCGACGGCCTGACCGCCGGGATTCTGGTAATAGGCTTGGTACAGGGCGGCTATGCGACCGAAGTCTTTCGCGGGGCCATTCTCGCCGTCCCCCGCGGGCAGACCGAGGCGGCCCACGCCTTTGGCATGTCGCCCGCCCAGGTGCTCCGTCGGGTCACGCTGCCAGCAATGACACCACATGCCCTGCCCGGCATGGCCAACCTGTGGATGATTGCCACTAAAGACACCGCCCTGCTTGCCGTCATCGGCTTCAGCGAGCTCACACTGGTCACCCGGCAGGCCGCTGGCGCTACGCAGCATTACATTATGTTCTTTCTGGCCGCGGGCGTGCTGTATCTGGCGCTAACGCTGATATCAAACGTGGCCTTGCGCCGCTTCGAACGCTACGCACGGCGTGGTCTTGTCTCCACACGCTGAACTCAAGGAATGCCTGTGTCTGACCCTCAAACTCTGGCGTCGCTTACCCGACCGTCGCGAACGCCCACGTTAACCAAACTGCCGGGCCTATTTGAGCCTCACCGTATTATCCTGCTTTTGATATTCATCGTCGGTCTGGTGGCCGCGATTCAACTGATGGACTGGAGCTGGCTACCCCGCTACTTGCCCAAGCTCTGGGAAGGCCTGCAGATGACTTTGATCATGCTGGTATCCAGCGTGGTGGTGGGCTTTCTGATTGCTTTGCCTTTAGGGCTTGCGCAAGTCAAAGGAGCGTGGCCGCTGCGATGGCTAGCCACCGGCTTCTGCACCGTCATCCGTGGCACGCCACTGCTACTGCAGCTATGGCTGTTCTATTTCGGGCTGGGAGCGCTGTTCGGCCAGTTCCCGGAAATCCGCGACTCCTGGGCCTGGGACTACCTGCGCCAGGCTTGGCCCTATGGTTTTATTGCCCTCACGGTGTCATTTGCCGCCTATCAGGGTGAGGTTATGCGCGGTGCCTTTGCCGGTGTACCGCATGGCGAGCTGGAAGCCGCCAAGGCTTTCGGCATGTCGCGTCGCAAGGTTTTTAGCCGTGTCTGGTTTCCGCGTGCTGTTCATCGTGCTCTACCAACGCTGACGGGCGAGATCATCCTGCAACTGAAATCCACACCGCTTGTTGCCACCATCACCGTGATGGACTTGTATGCCGTAATCACCCAAGTGCGCCAGACCACTTACCTGACTTACGAACCGTTACTCTTCCTGGTCGCCGTCTACCTCTGCCTGAGCGGCGTCTTGATCGTTGGGCTGCGCTGGCTGGAAAACCGCGTACCACAACACTAATGGTCACGGGCCTGTGCGAGCATCACGTTTGTCAACGCTAATTCAGGACGTGGCACAACCAAAAAGGGGCCGTCCAGTGGCCCCCTTTTGCTTGTGTAGATATTCGTATAGTTCTGATACTGGCTTGCTTGCCGTGCTGGCAACCGCGCCGATTTAGTCTTTATAGCTTGGATCCAGCGCCTCAAGCGTGCGCAGGTGCGCGGCCCATTCGAGTTCAAGATCGCCGTCTTCATGAATAGTCTGGTCGTATTGGCGCGCCACGTGGCGCGCCACCTCTTCTGGCACCAGCCGTAAGGGCTGGCCAGTAGACTGCGCCGCCACCTGTAGCTCACAGGCACGCTCAAGATAAAACATATTGTTGAACATCTCTGCAGCCGACGCACCGGTCGTCAGCAGGCCATGGTTACGCAACACCAATGCCGGGTTGTCGCCAAGGCTTGCCACTATTCGCTCACGCTCAGCCAGGTCCAGGGCAATGCCTTCATAATCGTGGTAAGACACCCGTTCGTGAAACTGCAGCGCAATCTGGTTAAGCCGTGTTTCAAGGCCCGACTCCAGCGACGACACCGCCACGCCAGCGCGCGTGTGAGTATGCATCACCCAGGCCGCATGGTGGCTAGCAGTATGAATCGCGGAATGGATGGTGAAACCAGCCGGATTCACTTGTTCTGGGCTGTTATCAATCTTATGGCCATCAACGTCAATCTTCACCAGCGAAGAAGCCGTAATCTCCTCCCAACGCCAACCGTAAGGGTTGATCAGGAAACGTCCCTTCTCACCAGGCACCCGCGCGGT
Organism: Vreelandella titanicae; assembly: GCF_014697095.1. Classification (NCBI taxonomy): domain Bacteria; kingdom Pseudomonadati; phylum Pseudomonadota; class Gammaproteobacteria; order Oceanospirillales; family Halomonadaceae; genus Vreelandella; species Vreelandella titanicae. Next base: position 4,922,157 of record NZ_CP059082.1, read on the forward strand.
AATATGGGTGTAGATCAGATCCGTCATGCGATAGTGGGCGGCCAGACGATAGCAGGCTGCCAGCGCGATGCGGGTTTCTTGTTCGGCGTTGCTCTTCGTGGTGCGTTGAGGCTTATCGAGACTCATCAGGTGTTCCTTTGCAGCAAAGTGATTGTCATGCAACGTGTTTAGCGTTTACGTCAGTAACCGCGCGCCCGATCAACGCCCATGGCAAGCGGCTGCCCATCGCGAAGGGCGCGGGCGGTGTCGACAACCTGCCCTGCGACCACCTCTGGCAACGAATCACTAGCAATGTGTGGCGTGATGCGTAGGCACTCATGCTGCCAGAAGGGATGATCCGCAGGCAGCGGCTCTGCACGGAACACATCCAGGCTCGCCCCACCCAAATGGCCGTGTTCGAGCGCTAGGAGAAGATCGTACTCGACCAAGTGCTCACCCCGACCGATCTGCACCAACCAAGCGTCTTTGGCGAGCTTCGCGAACAGCGCCTTGTTAAGCACGTTTTCAGTGGTAGCCGTCAGTGGCAGCACATTGATCAGATAATCGGCGCCATCCGCTGCCGCCATGACAGCCCCGTCACCTGTCAGATAGGTCACGCCTTCAACCGGGGCTTGTGGCTCGCTGCGGCAGGCTACGTGTATAGAAAAGCCAAGCGCGGCCACCGCTTTCACCACGGCGCGCCCCATGGTGCCGTGTCCCAGCACCGCCACCTTTCTTGATGCTGGCGCGCGCATCGTCAATGGCGCCCAATGCGCCTTGGCAGCATTTTGCTCCAGGGTGGTGAACTCACGCTCACGATGGAGCACCTCATGCGCGGCAAAACCCGCCATCAAGTCGGCCTGATGTGGATCCCGCACCCGGGCGATATGTACTTCATCGCTCAGGCCAGGATGCGCCAGCAGGGCATCAACACCGGCACCGATAGACATCGCCAGCTCAAGATTAGGATAGCTCTCGAAAGCCTCGTCATTGGGCAACCAGCAGATCGCAAAACGCACATCTTCGGGGTTATCGATCTCATGGGGATGGCGCAGGACGACATCACTCGCTTCATCGCGCAAGGCGTTACCATAAATGGCATCAAGGTCGAGCGAATCACTGAGATAGACGCCTAAAATCGAGTTCGTGTTGGTCATGCAACTTCCTACGGTTCACATTCGAAATAGCAGTGGCTGTAAAACAGCCACTTGTTACTCAACTGTATAATAATTCACGTACCGATGCCATGAAACGCCATTACAGCACCTAAACTCTCATCGCTGTAATGATGCTAATAAATTGTTTCCCGATAACTTTCCATGTCATACACCCTTGCATCTCCCTCACCCGCCTCCTACACTCCACCAACGAACAGCTTGACGGGGTGCCGGTGAAATCCGGCTGAGATGGCGCAGGGCGTAGCAATTAATGCTGCCGAGCGCTGATCCCGCAGAACCTGATCCGGCTAATGCGCTGCTACTTACACAAGTTCGCAGCGAGGGTACCGGCGTAGGGATCAAGCGATGGCCACGGCTGCTCTCTCACGATCGCACGCCGCCCTTCTGCGCCACTCCCTCGATCTTTTTCGCCCGCCCTCCGGATCATTACCACCGGAGGAGTCATGGGCTACCGCTTTACTGATCTCACTACCACTTGCCAGAAAGATTGGCGCGCCTATATTGAGCACGATTTTGTGCGCCAGCTAGGCACCGCCACGCTGCCCGAAGCGTCGTTTCGCCACTATTTAAAGCAGGACTACCTGTTTTTGATTCACTTCGCCCGCGCCTATGCGCTGGCTGCCTACAAAAGCCCCACCCTCGCCGATCTTCGCCAAGCCCATGAAGGCTTAAAAGCCATTGTGGATGTGGAGCTGGGCCTGCATGTGGGCTTTTGTCAGGAGTGGGGGATTTCCGAGCAAGAACTGGAGGAGCTTCCCGAAGCCAGAGCGACGCTTGCCTACACCCGCTATGTGTTAGATACCGGCAACCGCGGCGACCTGCTGGATTTGCACGTGGCGTTGGCCCCCTGCCTGGTGGGCTACGGCGAAATCGCCAACTGGCTAAACGCCCAGCCTTCCACCCTGCGCGGCGCGCAAAACCCTTACGACGCCTGGATAGCCATGTACGAAGGCGAGGAGTTTCAGGCCGCCATGCAGGCGGAGCTTGAATGGCTGAATATCCGCCTTGCCGACATTACCCCCGCCCGCTTTGCCGAACTGAGCAAGATCTTCCGCGACGCCACCCGCCTGGAAATCGACTTCTGGCAGATGGGCCTAGAGCTGATAGACCAAGACCTCACCCACTAATTCAGCAAAACAACACAAGGAAACAACCGTAATGACTAAGACCGTAACAAGCAAAACCAGCCACTTTTTAGCCGAAACCGCCCAGGTCGATGCCGCCGCCATTGCGCCGCTGCCCGGCTCACGTAAGGTATATATCGAAGGTTCGCGCCCGGATATCCGTGTGCCGTTCCGGGAAATTTCACTGTCGCCGACCAAAACCACCGGCATTGATGAAGAGAACCCGCCACTGCTGGTGTACGACACTTCAGGCCCCTATAGCGATCCGGATGCTAACAATGACCTGCGCCGCGGTCTGCCGGAACTACGCCGAGCCTGGATTGAAGAGCGTGACGATACCGAATTTCTATCAGGCCCCACGTCTGATTACGGCAACCGCCGCGCCAACGACCCGACGCTTGCCCAGCTGCGCTTTGATCTAACCCGCACACCACGCCGAGCAAAACCGGGCAAGAACGTGACCCAGCTGCACTACGCCCGCCAGGGCATTATCACCCCGGAAATGGAGTTTATCGCCTTGCGCGAAAACCAGCGCCGTCAAGCGCTAGGTACCGCTGAAGTAGAGCGCATTCTGGGCCATCAGCACAAAGGCCAGAGCTTTGGCGCCAGCCTGCCGGAAGAAATCACCCCTGAGTTTGTGCGTGATGAAGTCGCCAGAGGGCGGGCGATTATTCCCAATAACATCAACCACCCAGAAAGCGAGCCGATGATTATTGGCCGTAATTTCCTGGTCAAAATTAACGGTAATCTGGGTAACTCAGCGGTGACTTCTTCTATCGAAGAGGAGGTGGATAAGATGACCTGGGGCATCCGCTGGGGTGCGGACACCATTATGGATCTCTCCACTGGGCAGAACATCCACGAAACCCGCGAGTGGATTTTGCGCAACTCTCCGGTGCCGATTGGCACAGTGCCTATCTATCAGGCGCTGGAAAAGGTCAAAGGCGTGGCCGAAGACCTCACCTGGGAAGTCTTCCGCGATACGCTGATCGAGCAGGCCGAACAGGGCGTGGACTACTTCACCATTCACGCGGGCGTACTGCTGCGCTATGTACCGCTCACCGCCAAGCGGGTCACCGGCATTGTCAGCCGCGGCGGCTCGATCATGGCCAAATGGTGTTTGTACCATCACCAGGAGAGCTTCTTGTACACCCACTTCGAGGAGATCTGCGAGATCTGCAAGCAGTACGATGTGGCGTTCTCCCTCGGTGATGGCCTGCGTCCTGGCTCAGTGGCCGATGCCAATGACGAAGCACAGATGGCGGAGCTAAAAACCTTGGGCGAGCTGACCCATATTGCCTGGAAGCACGATGTGCAGGTGATGATCGAAGGCCCCGGCCACGTGCCCATGCACCTGGTGAAAGAGAACATGGATAAGCAGTTGGAATACTGCGACGAAGCGCCCTTCTATACCTTAGGCCCGCTGGTAACCGATATAGCCCCCGGCTACGACCACATTACCTCGGGCATTGGGGCGGCGATGATCGGCTGGTTTGGCTGCGCCATGCTCTGCTACGTCACCCCCAAAGAGCACCTGGGCCTGCCCAATAAAGACGACGTCAAAACCGGCATCATTACCTACAAGATTGCTGCCCACGCGGCGGATCTCGCCAAGGGCCACCCGGCAGCGCAGCGGCGGGATAATGCACTCTCTAAGGCACGCTTCGAGTTCCGCTGGGAAGACCAGTTCAACCTGGGGCTAGACCCGGATACTGCTCGGGAGTACCACGACGAAACCCTGCCCAAAGACTCCGCCAAGGTGGCACATTTCTGCTCCATGTGCGGACCAAAGTTCTGCTCCATGAAGATCAGCCAGGAAGTACGTGACTATGCCAACGAACATGGTCTAAACGGCGATCAGGAAGCGGTGATGAAAGGCATGGAAGAGCAGGCAGAGAAGTTTCGCAACAAAGGCAGTGAGCTGTATCAGGAAGTTTAAAATAGCGACTTACTGAACAGCATTGTGACTATATGTGGCCCTTGAGTCTTAGCAAAACTCAAGGGTCACATTAATATCTAATCGCCACAGGCCAGCCACTGAATTTGCTCTAAGAGTATTTAAAAGTAATTACCGTCCAAGTAGATTAATTATACATTGCTCGTGTATGATTCTCATTTGCGCAGCGCTCTGTTCATAGCGTTTTATTTAAAACCAACACCATTCAAAGAACCGATTCCAGATGAAAACCAAACTTTACTTGGCGGTAACCGTTGCTCTGCTTAGTGCAGGCATGTTAACTGGCTGCAGCGATGATAACGAACCAACAGCCGCAGGCACACAGGAGGAAGCGCCGAAAAATAATGCAGCTCTCATGCTGAAATATATTCCGGCTGACTCTCCCTACTTCATGGCAACACGTGAAGCAATGCCTGAACAAGATGCTTTTGATCGTTATCAACGCATGCAGCCCAAGGCTAGCATTGAGTCTAGTCTGGATGAGCTACGCGAGACACTGCCCGAGATAGACGATGAAGTGATGCATTCGTTGATGACGGTATTGATCGCCATGAGTGAAGAGCTGGTCGATGTTGAAACGCTGGACGATGTCCATGCGCTGGGCCTGAAAATGAACCCTCAGGCCGCCCTCTATGGGTTGGGTATCTTGCCTGTTTTACGTATGCAACTGCAGGATGAAGATGCCTTCCGCGAAACGCTGCAACGCATTTTGACCAAAGCAGACATTAACCTGAGTACGGCCACCACCAACGACACCGAATACTGGGTGCTGACGCCTGAGGGGCCCGTCAAGGCGATTCTAGCCATTGACGACCAGCAACTGCTGGTGTCTGTGGTACCACAGAATGCTAGTGACGAGCTGCTAGCACAAGTGCTGGGTAACACTCTGCCCGACAGCAGCATCGGTGATACCGATGCACTGGCAGAGCTTGAAAAGCGCCATGGCTTTACACCTTACGGCGCAGGGAAAATCGACTCCTCACGCCTACTTAATGAGCTGAGCACCCCCACTCACTCAGGTACTCAGGCACTGATGGAAGCGGTTGATGCCGAGCAATTGGATTTATCCGCCTGCCAGGCAGATATCGACCGTATCACGAACCGCTTCCCTGGCCTTGTAATGGGCTCGCGCGAGAACGATCTTGACCGCATGGAAATGAACCTGATTCTAGAAACCGATGAGGATATTGTCAGCGACCTGCGCACTCTGACGACTCAGGTGCGGGGCCTAGGTAGCACAGAAGGTATGGCCAGCTATGGCTTAGGTCTGAACATGCCGCTGTTGGTTCAGACCGTTCAGAAATATGCTCAGGAAGTGCGCCAGAACCCCTTCAGCTGTGATGAACTACAAGATCTGAACAGCTCCTGGAATGAGATCAACATGGCGATTAATAACCCGATCACCATGATGATTGGTCAGTCACTATCTGGCTTCAGAGCTCGTATCAACAGTCTGACAATGACAGACGGCGAACCTACCATGACGGGGCTCCTGACGCTTGCTTCACAAAATCCTCTTTCCCTGCTTTCTGCCGCAAGCTCTTTCGCGCCGGAGTTAGGGACTCTAGGGCTTGAACCCGGTGGGGAAGCCAAGCAAGTCGAGAGCATGATGCTGCCCCCTGAGGCACCGGAACTCTACGCCGCCATGTCTGACACGGCTATTGTACTGGGCGCTGGTATCAGTGATTCGGCGACACTGCAGAAAGAGCTGGAAGCCCCTGCCTCAGAGCGCAATCTGCTTGTTCATGGACACATAACAGGCGAGTTCTACCACTCACTGGCCGACTTTGTGGAACAGATACCATCAGATGATTTGTCAGCGTCCGATATTGATATGCTCAAGCAATATGGTGACATCTACAAAAACATGGAGTACTGGTTCAGAGTAGATGACGCTGGCGTGGAAATGAGTTTATCGCTGGAATTAAACTAAGATCAGGCCGCTTCAATAATGCGAAAAACCTGCTAGTGGGTTAGCGGTTTTTTCGTTTGAGCAAGACAACTGTTTAAAACCACTTAAACGCCAACAGGGGGCCGAAGCCCCCTGTTGGTATCAGTGTTACATAACTAGCGCTGTTTTTTCTGGCTCTCCTTGGCGTCGCCTTTGCCTTTTTGCAGTTCGCCTTTAGCCTGCTGGGCCTTACCTTTGGCTTCAGTTTTAGCGCTTCCTGTTGCCTTGCCCGCGGCTTCTTTCACTTTTCCCGCTGCTTTGTTGGCCGTTCCTTTCGCTTTATCTTCTTTACCAGTTGCCATGACGAACACCTCTAATCCGTTAGTAGGGAAACACATCAAATCACACGTCGACACATTCATCAGAGTAGCCTTTATTAAAAAAGTTGCGCTAATTAATTTAGGCCGGGTTGTTGGCGGGTAACCGCGTTGGTGCCCAGCGGTTCAACACGAAGTGCAGGGAAGCCATAGCCAGAAGCGTAAGAACCAGTGCCACACTCATGGAAGAGAAGCGATAGAGCGCGCTATACACCAGATCCTGCTGCGGGCCTAACGACTGGCCAAACAGAATCCCCAGAGTGGTCAGTCCACCAAAGCCAATCCCTGAACCGCCCCCTTCATGGATATGCTCCCGAGCGAAAAGCATTAACCCCAGCCAGTAGAGCAACACCACCAGCAGGAAATGGTGGCTCTGGGTATATAAGAATAACTGCATTAATAGAGCCAAGTTGCACCCTAGTAGGGTTCCTATGGCTCGCTTACCGGCTGATACTTTCGCTCCAGAGTACCCCAGCGTAAACAGCACCAGGATGGTCGCCATCTGCGCAGAGAGCGACCCTTGCAAGTCGAACATCTGAAACACTACAAATGAGAGCGTGGCGGTTAATCCACCGATTAAAGTTTCATGGCGAATTTGCGAGGGTGTTTTGGTAACCCTGGGCGGCGGTTTGCGGGCTTCCACGTCGGGAAACAGCGTATGCATCAGCATGGCAATAAACACCGCCAAGCCACTGGCGACGAGATTACAGGCCAGTAAATCGCTCAAGTCCACATTGGGGTAGCTGGCGAAGTGAAGCAGAATGCTGAGCGTCAGCACACCGTTGGCGCCAAACAGAAACAGCGGCCCTTTCGCCATCAGGTTAAAGCGAAACAGAAAAATGCCCATCACCACCAGGGTCATCACCACCGGTATATGTTTGAGTAACCCCACCACCAGGCTGACTTCAAGCACGTTAAGCGATACGTTGGCTAAAAACTGGCGAATAATATGGCCATTCAGAATCGGCACCATGCCCAGCAAGAACATCGGGAAAACAGTAAAAAACACCCCGTAGTTCCAGCCCATTAGCTGGCTGACCACAAACCCCAGCGTGCCACCACCGGCCACCCGCAAGCACTGACGCAGGCCGTTTTGGGTTAACACCGGGCGAGCAGTTCGCTGGGCATTAGCCCCGCCGCGCCTCCCCCACCAACCTTTAAACGGGGTCAACAACAGGCGCTTAATAAACGCGCTTTTAATAAACAGGCCTTTAATATACATAGTGCAACCAGCTGATCAGATGTGCCTGTAACCACACAAATGGTTTGGCCAAAGCAGCATCTCCTGGCTGAAGCTGCACCGTGGCGCGGGCTCCGCTGGGTAATAAATTCGCGATTGGCTGAGTTAGCACCAGGTGTACACGCATCCGCTGGGCATCGCGTATCCAGCGATCGGTGGTGGGAATATCAGCCAGTTGACCATCGGCAGCCAACTGTCCTTCACGAACACCGGCATCCATGGCGAGCACTTGCGCATCAAATACCTGGCCTGGCCAAGCATCAAACACTACTTGCGCTGCGTCACCAGGTGCCGCATGGCGCAGGCTCTTTTCGCGAAAATCGGCAATGACATCTATCGTATCCGCCACTACTGCTACCGCTGGCTGCCCCGCCTGAACGTAGTCGCCTACATCTAGCTGCAGGTTGGAAACACTTCCGGCTTGCGCAGCGCGCACCTGGGTATGAGCAAGATCCAACTGCGCCTTGGAAAGCGCATTGTCTGCTTGGCGCAAACGCAGATTCGTCTCTCCGGCCTCGCCCAGTTGCACTTCCAGGCTGACGATTTTAGCCCTGGCTGCCGCCACACTGGCCTGTGCGGTACGCTCAGCAGCCACCTGCTGTTCGTACTGTTGGCGCGATACGCTCTGCTGCGCCACAAGGGTTTCAGCACGCTGAAGTTCTCCCCGACGCTCGGCAGCCGTTGCCTCAGCGGACGCCAGCTCCGCTTGGGCAGAGGTAAGCTCTGCTTCCAACCGGGCATTCTCCCGCTCGGCCTGTTCGCGATTAAGCTGCGCCTGCTCAACGGCTAATCGAAACGGCGCAGGGTCGATCTGAAACAGCACATCGCCTTTTGCTACATGCTGGTGATTACTGACCAGCACCTCACTCACTGGGCCGCTGAGTTCGGGCGCTATTCGCGTGACCGGCCGCATCACTCTCGCCTCGGGCGTCATGGGCATAAAGCTATCGGCCACCAGAAAATAGATAAAAAGCAGTACAAAGGTAGCAAGGGCTACCCTCACCCATCGGGCAAATATTTGATCGGGGGTCATGCAGAGCTCACTTGTTAGCCACCAGGAAACCACCTGGCCAGCGCCTCTCAACGGGCGCGCATCGTGTAGGGAATCGCATAGGGGACTTTAGTCTAACAATCAATTAGCGCGCTAACAATATATCTATGTCTATCTACTGCTACATAAACGCTCTCTACAAGCCTATAAACAAAAACCCCATGGCATAAAGGCCATGGGGTTTAGTCATTCGCTACGCTGTTACGCTAAGGATTTAGAACCGGTAGCGTAAACCTACGCTTGCAGCATCAAAGGAGTAAGCTGATTTATCCAGGTAGCGCATATAGTCCGCGCTGAGGGAGAGGTTTCTGGCCACATCCATCTCAGCGCCTGCGCCGTAGGAGAAGTCGCTTTCGCTGTCGCCGCGGTCAAACTCTACTTCCGTAAAACCCGCCAGGCCATAAAGACGTACTTCAGGTGCTATGGGAATAATCCCTTTAGCATAAGCACCCGCTACATAGTCTAATTCGGCACCACCGTCGGAACCGCCCGTACCTAAATGACCTTCAATGCCAAAGTAGTCATTGAACTGGGCACCGCCGCGCAGGCGTAAGCCTACGTCATCACGGGACGAGCCTCTGTCTGGATCCAGACTCCAGAACATGGCATCAGCGCCCAGGTAAGCTTGCGGATAACCGGTAGACTGTTGTGCTTGAGCAGTGGTTGCAAATGCGCCTGCACCCACCAGGAGTACCGCCGATGTAAGTGACAACATGGACATCTTCATAGCTTGCACCTCAGTTAAAAAACAGTGTTTCCTTACACATTTGTATTGTGATTCATAACTATGAAGAACGCAAACATTTACCGCCCCTTGGATAAGCTCAGCACGACAATACCGCCAACGACGACTGCCCCACCTACCAACTGGCCGGGGCTAAGCATTTGCCCCAACACAAAGTAACCCAGCACCAGGGAGGCAACCGGCTCGATATTCATCACCGGTGCGTTGCGTGCCATATCGAGTCGCGGCACAAAAATAAACAGCGTCGAAAACGCCGAACCATACAGCAGACCAAGCAACGTCAGCCCTAGCCAGCCGGTACTGTTATCCGGCAGGCTCATACCCCCTGGCACTACACCGGCGATGCCGCCAATGATCATGACAATAAACACGGTCTGCATGGTCAACAGGCTGCGCAGGGTACTGCCCACTCCTGCAAGGCGGTGCTCGGTAACCCACAGCGCGCAGGCAAATACGAAGGCCGCCATTAATCCAAAACCAATGCCTGCTATCCACCCCGGCCCCATGCCATCGGCGCTGGCAATCCATGAGGGAATATCCAGCACCACCAGTAAGCCGATTAAAATCGTGCCCATGATCAGACAGCTACGCAGAGTAGGACGCGGGCCGCCCAACGCCCAACTGAGCAGCGCCAGCTGAATAGGAAAGGTATTGACCAATAGCAGTGCGATCACCACAGGCAGCCTGGCCACCGCCGAGTAGAGGCTAACGCTTTGGATCGCAATCAGTAGCCCCACGGTCAGTTGCCACGGCCAAGATCCCGCGGGCAGCCACAAGCGCTTTTTCTGCACGATGACTAGCGCCACTAAAATCAGGCAGGCAACCCCCGAGCGGGTTAATACCGCCAGTAACAGACCGGTGCCATTATCAAACGCCAGCCGAGCTGAAACGTGATTGGCGGCGAACATGGTGGCCACGGTCATCATTAACAGAATGGCCAAATGGCGCGGCAGTAGTTTCGGCAAAGAGGACGCTGACATAAGAACGGTACGGCTCGTTATAGAGGTGAAGGTGTAAGATGGCGAGTAGCCAGGTAGGCAAAGATCCCAGCATGCCAAGCTTTTGCCTAGAAGGCTAACGAAAGCCTGACGCTGCTTTTGCGCGCTGCAACATGTTAAACTAAAGTCTACCCCTTTGCTCAATAACCTCCTAGCGAAAAGGTTTTTATGAACGCACCGGTGCTGGTCATTAACTGCGGTTCCTCCTCTATTAAATACGCGTTGATTAATTCCGACCCTCAGGCACCGCGACTTGAGGGCATAGCGGAACGCTTAGGTAGCGAGGATGCACGCCTCAAGGGCAAAAACAGCGCCGGTGATCGTTTCAGCCAACCACTTCCTGGCGCTGACCACACCCAAGCACTTAACGCGATCCTTGAGCGTATGGAGGGCCGATTACCAGCGGCGGTGGGCCATCGCATCGTGCATGGCGGCGAGCACTTCACCCAGGCCGCACTCATCGACGCTAGTGTCATTGCGGCTATCCAAACCACCGCAGCACTTGCCCCCCTTCATAACCCAGCAAATTTAGCAGGTATTGCGGCGACCCAGAACGTCTTTCCTGAGCTGCCCCAAGTGGCAGTGTTCGATACCGCTTTCCACCAAACCATGCCGCCGCGTGCTTACCGGTACGCACTACCAGAAAGCCTCTACGCTGAGCATGGCATTCGCCGCTACGGCTTTCATGGCACCAGCCATGCTTATGTTAGCCAGCGGGCGGGCGAACTGAGTAGCCGTGGCACAGGCGGCTGGCTGACTGCCCACCTGGGCAATGGCTGCTCCACCAGCGCGGTGTGGAACAATCAAAGCCAGGATACCAGCATGGGCCTTACCCCACTGGAAGGCTTGGTGATGGGCACCCGCAGTGGCGACGTTGACCCTGGCCTGCACGCCCACCTGCACCGCCAACTGGGCTGGTCGCTAGACAAAATCGACGACGTGCTCAATAAAGAGAGCGGCCTACTGGGCCTTTCAGGCTTAACCAACGACATGCGCGAAATTGAGGAGGCTGCTGAAAAAGGGCACGCCACCGCACAGCTGGCGGTAGAGGTATTCTGCTACCGGATCGCTAAATCTCTGGCGGGGCTCTCCTGCGCCCTGCCCCAGCTTGATGGGGTTATTTTCACCGGCGGTATCGGCGAAAACTCGCCGATTGTACGTCGCCGTGTGCTCGCCCTATTGCCCCACTTCGGCTTTGCGCTGGATAACGACGCTAACGAAGCGACTATCCGCGGCAAAGAGGGCAAGCTGGATAGCGCCAGCCATGAAGGCCCCCAGGTGTGGGTGATCCCTACCGATGAAGAAGGCCGCATTGCCATGGAAACCCGCCACTGCCTAGAGACACGTGTATGACTCACCCCGACCAGCCACAAGCGATTCTGTTAGTGCCTACCAGCCAGGGCGTCGGGCTTACCTCCGCCTGTCTGGGGTTAATTCAAGCGCTGGATACAATCGGCCTGAAAGCCGGGTTTTTAAAGCCGTTTATGCAGAACGAGCTGAACGGCCCAGGCCTGGATCGATCCACCGCATTGGTTTCCCGGGCACTCAATCAGCGCCCGCCTTCGCCGATTTCCCAGGCACGCCTTGAGCGCTTGCTGCGCGACGACCAAATCGATGAGCTGATGGAAAATGCCGTCGAGCTCTATGAACAGGTTGTTCAACAGGCCCACCGCGATGGCAGCACCCTAGACCTAGTCGTGGTAGAGGGCGTAGTGCCCACTCAGCACACCACCTACGCCACCCAAACCAACGCCCAGCTCGCCAACGCGCTTAATGCGCGAATTATTCTTGTCGGATCCGGTGATTTAAAAGAGCCCCAGGCGCTGGCCGAGCAGCTTGATATGCACGCCCGCAGCTTTGGCGGGGTTAGCTCCAGCCGCACGCTGGGCGGCATTTTGATGCGCATGAAAAATCTGCCCTACGCGCAGGAAGATGATCTTTCTGCAGCACCGGGCACCTTCAAACCGCAGTTGGAAGAGTCAGTGCTCGCTGAGCTGCGCCAGTACTCCCCCGCCCTGGCGACCGATAAATTCCACCTGATTGGTGTGGTGCCTTACAGCAAAACGCTTAGCGCCCCGCGCACCCTGGATGTGGCCCGAGCGCTTAATGCCAAGTTGTTGAACGAAGGCGAGGCAGCCAGCCGTCGGGTACTCTCCACCAGCCTCTGCGCCCGCAGTGCTGCCAACGCACTGCATATTTTCACCCCTGGTAGCCTGGTAGTGGCTTCCGGTGACCGTGATGATGTGGTGCTGGCCTCAGCGCTGGCGACCATGAACGGTATTCAGCTAGCGGGCGTACTGTTGACCAACGGCTTTATGCCCAACGACAGCATGATCGAGATGTGCCGCCCCGCGCTCAAAACGGGTCTACCGGTCTTGGCAGTAGAAACCGACAGCCTGACCACAGCACAGCACCTCAGCCAGCTAAGCAGCGAAATCCCTATGGACGACTTCGAACGCGCCGAACAGGTGGCCCGTTACGTCGCAGCCCATATGGATCTTGAGTGGTTGAAAGCCCACCTGAGCAGCGGTTATACCCGCCGCCTTTCACCTTCAGCGTTTCGCCACCAACTGGTTAAACTTGCCCAGTTGGCTAAAAAGCGCGTAGTGCTGCCGGAAGGAGATGAACCGCGCACCGTAGAAGCGGCAATAATCTGCCAGCGCCGCGGCATTGCCGACTGCGTACTGCTGGGTAAGCGCGACGATATCGAAAATGTAGCGCGCAACCGCGGTCTGACACTGCCAGAATCGCTGACGATTGTTGACCCTGAAAGCACCCGTGCGAACTATATTGGCCCGATGGTCGAGCGTCGTCGTGGCAAACTCAACGAGCTAACCGCCGAAGCGCAGTTGCAAGATAACGTGGTGCTCGGCACCATGATGCTGCAGTTAGATGAAGTCGACGGACTAGTTTCCGGCGCCGTACACACCACCGCCAACACCGTGCGGCCCGCCTTCCAGTTGATTAAAACCGCGCCGGAGTATAATCAAGTCTCGTCGATTTTCTTTATGCTGCTGCCCGAGCAGGTGGTGGTCTACGGCGACTGCGCGGTGAATCCCGACCCAGACGCTGAAACCCTGGCCGAAATCGCCCTACAAAGTGCCCGCTCCGCTGAAGCCTTCGGTATCGAGCCACGTGTCGCCATGATCAGCTACTCCACCGGCGACTCCGGCACCGGCGCGGATGTGGATAAAGTCCGCGAAGCCACCCGGATTGCTAAAGAACGCGCGCCGCACCTGGCCATCGACGGCCCGCTACAGTACGACGCCGCCGCTATCGAGAGCGTGGGCAAACAGAAAGCCCCCGACTCGCCAGTGGCAGGTAAAGCCACCGTGTTTGTGTTCCCCGACCTCAACACCGGCAATACCACCTACAAAGCAGTGCAGCGTAGCGCCCGCGTCGTGAGCGTTGGCCCCATGCTGCAAGGGTTGAACAAGCCAGTGAATGACCTTTCCCGGGGCGCACTGGTCGACGATATCGTTTACACCATTGCGCTAACCGCCATTCAGGCCAGTCAGCGGGAAAGCTGAGTTACAGAAACTTTCCCTAGCCAATAAAAACGCCCCAAGCAGATAACTGCTTGGGGCGTTTTATTAACGACTTAACGGTATGTGAAGGCTAGACCAACATCGGCACCATCGATTCCAACACCATGACTAAACTCATCGCGGTGATGGTAAGAATAGAGACGCCAAACACCTTTTTGGCCCAGCGCACATCGTCATCTAAACGGTAGCCGCGCAGTGCCAAGTAGAGCCAGTAGCCGCCCATGGTCAGCGCCACGCACAGATACCCAGCGCCCGCTTGGCTGGCCAGCCCTAGCGCCAGCGAGGCGGGAATAAACGCCACAATGTAGCCAAGGATATGGTGTTTGGCCATTTTCACCCCGCGCACCACCGGCAGTACCGGAATCGATGCCCGTTGATAATCGGCGTAGCGGAAGATCGCAATCGCATAGGAGTGCGGCATCTGCCACAGGCAGAAAATCACCAGCAGCATAATGGCACCGCTGTCGAACTGACCGGTCACGGCGCAGTAGCCTACCACCGGCGGCATGGCGCCGGAGAGGCTGCCTACCAAGGTGCCGTACTCCGAGCGGCGCTTCATATAGAGGCTATAAAGCCCCACATAAACGCCCCAGCCAATGACCGCCAAGGCAACGGTTAACCCGTTGGTGCCCAGCGCCAGACACACCACCCCCGACACACCCAGCAGCGCCGAAACGCCCAGTGCCTGGGTAATAGAGATGCTGCCTCTTACCAGGGGGCGATGGCGCGTACGCGCCATCAATGCATCAATATCGCGGTCAATAACGTTGTTACACGCACAGCCTGACGCGATGATTAATGCAATCCCCACCATGACCGAGACAAAGCTGAGCCACTCGAACTGCCCCTGGGCGGCGAGAAAATAGCCCCCCAGGGTGGCAATCAGGTTGCCGCCGATAATGCCAGGCTTGGTCAGCTCGAGCAGATCCCGCCAGCGGCTGGGCGCTGAGATTAGCCGATCATCATGTTGAGATGCAGATGCTGCATGATCCACAGCGAGCCTCCTACCACTAGGACGAGAATCGTCAGTGTGAAGACGAAGGACATCAGATTCCAGCCTTCGTCGGCTTTGGTACTCATGTGCATAAACATGACCAGTTGCACCAGTATCTGCAACACTGCGGTCACGGCTATCACAATCACGGTAGCCAATACGCTAAAAGCGCCACTCATCACCACCGCAAAAGGGATAATGGTCAGTATCAGCGACAATACCAGTCCTGTCACATACGACTTAACGCTGCCATGGGCATTGGTTGAACTTGCACTCATCTCACAACACTCCCATCAGATAGACGAATGAGAAGACACAGATCCAGACAATATCGAGGAAGTGCCAGAACAGGCTTAGGCACAAAATCCTCGGCCGAGTCATATCGTTCAACCCTTTGGTGTAAAGCTGTACCAGCATCACCAAAATCCAGATCATGCCAAACGTAACGTGCAACCCGTGGGTACCGACTAGGGTAAAGAAGGCCGATAAAAAGCCGCTACGGTCCGGACCGTACCCTTCATGGATCAGATGCTGGAATTCATAGACTTCCATCCCCAGGAAGCACAAGCCCAGTAGAAAGGTAATAATCAGCCACACTTTCACTTGGCCAACACGGTTGGCATGCATTGCCAAAACGCCCATACCGAAAGTGAAACTACTGATCAGCAGTGCAAAGGTTCCGAAAAGGATCAAAGGTAATTCAAAGATATCAGCGCCAGTTGGCCCACCCGCCGTGCCCTTCATCAGCACGGCGTAAGTGGCGAACAGTGACCCGAAGATCACCAAATCGCTCATTAAGTAGACCCAGAAACCAAACAATTTCGTGCCCGAGGCATCGTGATGCTCTTCTTCGTGCTCTACCGGGTGGTGCGAGCTATGATTTAGCGTATCTGTCGACATTACGCTTGCGCCTCCACGCCTAGTTTTTGTTCACATTTGAGTTGATGCTCACGTTCGATTCGCTCAACTTCAGCAGCGGGAACGTAGTAGTCGATATCGTCGTTAAATACCCGTGCCATAAAGCTGATGAATACACCCACGGCGCCGACGCCGGCTAACCACCAGATATGCCACACCAGCGCAAAGCCGATGACCAGCGCAAAGAAGCTGATAACTGGCCCAGCCACGGTATTACGAGGCATATGAATATCGGTATAGGGGGCTTCTTCAAGCTGCTCTTCGCTACGCTGCTTTTGCGACCAGAAGCTGTCGATATCGCCCACTTCCGGCAGACGTGCAAAGTTGTAGAACGGCGCTGGAGAAGAGGTTGACCACTCCAAGGTGCGGCCATTCCAGGGGTCGCCGGTGACATCAGCGTTCTGTTTGCGGTCACGAATACTCACCCAGAACTGGATGATGGTGCAGACAATGCCCAGCATAATGATTACCGCGCCTACCCAAGCCAGAATCATCCACGGCTGCCATTCGGGGTTGGCGTAGGACTGCATGCGGCGCACGGCACCAAAGAAGGCCAGTACGTAAAGCGGCATAAAGGCGACGTAGAAGCCGATAAACCAGCACCAGAACGACCGCTTTCCCCACTTTTCGTTCAAAGTGAAACCGAACGCTTTGGGGAACCAATAGGTAAGCCCCGCCATCATGCCGAACACCACGCCGCCGATAATAACGTTGTGGAAGTGCGCAATAACGAACAGGCTGTTATGCAACACAAAGTTAGCTGCGGGCACCGCCAGCATAACGCCGGTCATACCGCCTAGGGTAAAGGTGATAATAAAGCCCAGCGTCCATAGCACCGGCGAAGTGAGTTCCAGGCTGCCGCGGAACATGGTGAACAGCCAGTTGAACACTTTCACCCCGGTAGGAATGGCGATGATCATTGTCATAATGCCGAAGAAGGCGTTGACGTTGGCGCCCGCCCCCATGGTGAAAAAGTGGTGCAACCAAACCACAAACGAGAGCAAGGTGATCGAAATGGTCGCCCACACCATGGTGGCGTAGCCGAACAGCCGCTTACGGGCAAAGGTCGCAATCACTTCAGAGAACACGCCGAAGGCTGGCAGAATCAGGATATAAACTTCCGGGTGGCCCCAGGCCCAGATGAGATTGACGTACATCATCATGTTGCCGCCAAAATCATTGGTAAAGAAGTGCATACCCAAATAGCGATCCAGCGTTAGCAGCGCGATGGTCGCGGTCAAAATTGGGAAGGAAGCAATGATCAGCACGTTGGCGCACAGCGAGGTCCAGGTGAAGATCGGCATGCGGAACATCGTCATGCCTTTGGTGCGCATTTTAATGATGGTCACGAAAAAGTTAATACCGGTCAGCGTGGTGCCTATACCGGATATCTGCAACGCCCATATCCAGTAGTCGACCCCCACCCCGGGACTAAACTCGATCCCCGATAACGGCGCGTAAGCGAGCCAGCCGGTTTTGGCGAATTCGCCCACCACCAGCGAGATATTGACCAGTATCGCGGAGACCGCAAACAGCCAAAAGCTTAAGTTATTCAGGAAAGGGAAAGCAACGTCGCGGGCACCAATTTGCAGCGGCACTACCAGGTTCATCAAGCCGATGACCATGGGCATGGCGACAAAGAAGATCATAATCACGCCGTGGGCGGTAAAGATCTGGTCGTAGTGCTCGGGGGGTAAATAGCCCGCTGCATCCCCGGCGGCCATCGCCAGTTGGGTGCGCATCATTATCGCATCCGAGAAGCCGCGCAGCAGCATCACCAGGGCGACGATGAAATACATAATGCCGAGCTTTTTGTGGTCAACGGAGGTAAACCACTCGTTCCACAGCCAGCCCCACTTACGGTAATAGGTGATTAAACCAAACAGTGCGATCCCACCAATGGCCATAAAGGCCGCGACGACCATGATGATCGGCTCGTGGTAGGGAATTGACTCTAACGTGAGTTTTCCAAACACGGCTTAACCTCCCACTTCTACGCTAGAGGAGTGGCTGCGCATGGCATTATCCTGACTAGCATGGTTGTTAGTGACATGACCTGATTCGGCCGCGTGATCGGCAGTCTTCTCATTTTCGCCATCGTGGGAGTCAGCATGATCGCCGCCCATCTGATGCTCGCCGCCGGTATGGAAGCTTCGTAAGATGCTTTCATACAGCGATGGTGAGATGGCTGAGAAGTACTCAACCGGATTCGATTCGCTAGGTTCCGCCAACGCTTTATAACCTTCTGGGTAGGTCAGCGTTTGTGGAGCAGCGCGTACCGTTTCCACCCAGGCGTCAAAATCCTCGGGGTTGGTCACCTTGGCTTCAAAGGTCATGCCAGAGAAGCCCGCGCCACTGTAGTTGGTGGAACGACCAGGGTAGCTACCAATTTCATCGGCGATGAGATGGACATCGTTATCCATGCCCGCCATGGCATAAATCTGGCTGCCAAGATGGGGGATAAAGAAAGCGTTCATCACTGAGCCTGAGCTGACCCGAAAGCGCACCGGTGTATCTACCGGAAAGGCCACTTCGTTAACACTGGCAATACCCTGCTCGGGGTAGATAAACAGCCACTTCCAATCAAGCGCCACCGCCTGTATTTCGATCGGCGCCACATCGCTTTCCAGCGGTTTGTGGGGATCAAGGCTATGGGAGGTCTTCCAGGTCAACAGGGCGAGCACCGCGATAATCGCACAGGGCACGATCCACACCACCGCTTCAATCACGTTGGAGTGCGCCCAATCAGGCGTGTATTTAGCCAGGCTATTACTACGCCGGTAACGCCAGCCAAACAGCAGCGTCATGACAATCACAGGAATAACTACAATCAACATTAGGCCAAAGGCGGTCAGAATCAGTGTGCGCTGCTCAGCGCCAATCTGGCCTTTTGGGTCTAGCAGCGCTGAACTACAGCCTGCTAGAAACAGACACAGCGCAAGGAGCACTAGCGTGCCTCGCCTGCGCCAAAGTGAGCGTCGTTGCATGGTGTGATCTCGTCAGAGGTTGTTTAAAACACTAGCTAGCCATGTCGCCCTTCTACATAGCAGGCTAACTACCACCCCATACTCTTCCCAAAACATGCTCTGCATGGCGCTCTTGAAAACGTGCTAGGAAAACGCTCTCAAGGGCAGTGCACACGTGACGCTGGGCGCCATTGCTCCGGGAAAAATATGCGTCGCCGGATGGGAATTGGCGACGAGCCTCGCTGGCCTAAGCACTAAAGGCTTAAGCAGTTAAGACTAAAGTATTTTCTATTGATCGAGATCATGAAAGAAGTGGCGCATTGCCGCACCCAAGGTATTGACTGGGATGAGCAAGGGGGAAATCGCTTACGCCACTGTGACGGTGGGAACCACTATCTCAGGTACAACGCGGCCATTTTTTTTAAGCAACTGCGGGGCGCCCTCTTCGTCGGTAACCACCACATCAAAATCGTCCAGAGCAGCGAAATAGGCCGGGCGAACTACGCTGAACTTACTGGCATCTACCACCAACAGGCGCTGCATAGCGGTGGCAATGGCAGCCTGTTTAGGCGCCACTTCGTGAAAGTGAAAGCAGCTAACACCACGCTCTAAATCCACCCCTGCAGCGGAGATCAGCGCCTTATTAATGCCTAACCGCTCGATAGCAGCAGTCATATTGTCGCTACCGAATGACTGCGAGGTGGCATAAAACAGCCCGCCTAGTAGCACCAAGCGCACGTTGGGCAGGGCGGCAACGGCATTGGCAACATTAAGCGCATAGGTCACTACCGTCAGCTCTCGGAAATGACTTAACTGGCTCAGCAGCGGCATTAGCGTTGAGCCGCAGTCGATAAACAGCGTATCGCCCTCTTCTATGTAAGCTAACGCCCGCTGACAAAGCCGATACTTGGCCTGGTAGTGGCTAGCCTGCTGTTCGGTCAAGTCATAAATAGGCGTTACGCCAGGGTAGTTTGCCATCACTAGGCGTCCACCCAGCAGGCTAATGGCAGTATCCTGAGTCGTCAGATCGCGACGGATGGTCATTTCGGAAACATCGCATAGCTCTGCGGCATCGCGCAGATGAAGAGTACCGCCACTGGCAAGCGCTTCCTGAAGCTTGGCAAGGCGCAGCGCACTACGGCCATTCATGGTGGGCATCTCCTGGCAAACCCCTCTTGTTGTGATTTTCGCAACGAGAGCATCGGTGTTGCGTCCATTTTCATTTCTATGCTGAGCGAGCGGCGGCGTAATTTCCACTGCTACGACGGCTATTGGTGCTATTAGTGCCACAATGAGAGCCATATGACATTTAAATAGCGTTGATGTGACAACTCTTGCAAATCAACGTTAGAAAAATAACACTAAATGTTATAATTTTAACATTAACGCCAGCCCGCACGACTACAACCTCGGATAGCCACACCCAAGTGGCTCCGCGACAACCAATGTTGAGGCTCTCATGACTGCTCGTACACACTCTCGCCCCCCTTCGTCTAAGATCGCGCTTGGCGCTGGCGTATTAGGGGCCATACTCACTACGCCGCTAATGGCAGACGAGGCTGCTCAGTCGCATCCTCTAGATCGACTGTGGTCATTCGCCAACGTTTCGGTTAACTACCTGGACTGGTCAAACGGCACCGAGGCGCGCACCGCTTCCAACGCGGCGAAAAGCGACTTTATGTTTCTCGAAATCGAAGGCGGCGCTGGCTTTAGCTGGGGCGAGTTCTACGGCTTCTTTGATTTCGAGAACCCCACCAACGACCAGTTCGATGAGTCCAGCGGTGGTAAAGACAACTTCCGCACCGCGGGTAAAGTGACCTCACACATTTACCTGGGTGACAGCCCGCTGTCGATTTACGCCCACCTGTATGACTTCCGTGATTACGGTTATGACAGCCGCGAGCAGGATCAGATTCTTGGTTTGGGTTACCGCACTACCTTCGACAATGGCCTGTGGTTCAAGCCCTTTATCGGTGCTGCGCGGGTACAAAGTAACAGCTATACCGGCATGAACGGCTATATGGCAGGCTGGGTCGCGGGTTATGATTTCACTGCACTCAACCAGGACTTCAGCGTCACCAACTGGCACGAACAGACCTTTGGTCGCGACGATGAGTATCTGGAGCAGAACTACGTGGGCGATACAGCGGGCAGTGTAGGCACCAACGGTGCACTGAGCCTATGGTGGCATCCGAGTGATTTGATCACCACAGGCATTCAGTATCGCTACTCTGACAATAAGTTGGGCACCCCCAACAATTATCAGAATGCGATGATCTACTCCGTCAAGCTCAACTTACTTTAAACGCGTTACTGTCTATAAAAACGTTACTTACGCGCTGACGCGAAGGATCCCCATATGACACTCCTTATGAGCTTGGTGGGTATGGTCACTCTGGTGGCCATTGCCCTGATCTTCTCCTACGACCGTAAATCGATCCGGCTGCGTACCGTGCTGGGCGCCTTTGCTATCCAGGCAGGTATCGGTGCCTTTGTACTTTACGTGCCGTTTGGCCAAGCGGTGCTGCAGGCCATTTCGTCCGGTGTTAGCCAAATATTGGTGTATGCCAACGACGGTATCGGCTTTCTGTTCGGTGGCTTAGCCGATGTGGATAATGTCGGCTTTGTATTCGCCATCAAAGTACTCCCCGTCATTATCTTCTTCTCCTCGCTAATCGCCGTGCTCTACTACATCGGCATTATGCAGTGGGTGATTCGCATCTTAGGTGGTGCCCTGCAAAAAGCCCTGGGCACCTCTCGCACGGAGTCGCTTTCTGCAACGGCAAATATTTTCGTCGGCCAGACCGAAGCACCTTTGGTGGTGCGTCCGTTTATCGCCCGCATGACGCCTTCGCAGCTGTTTGCCGTTATGTGTGGTGGTCTGGCATCGGTCGCCGGTTCAGTATTGGCGGGCTACGCCGCGCTGGGTATTCCCATGGAGTACTTGGTAGCGGCCTCCTTTATGGCGGCGCCGGGCGGGTTGCTGTTCGCCAAGCTGATCATGCCGGAAACCCAAGACGTTACCGACAGCGACAGCGTTACCAAGGTGGAAGAAGAGATTGAAGCCCTGGAAGATAAACCTGCCAACGTCCTGGATGCTGCTGCATCGGGCGCTACCTCGGGTTTAATGCTCGCGGCCAACGTGGGCGCCATGCTACTCGCCTTTATCGCCCTGATTGCCCTGATCAACGGCATTTTAGGCGGCATTGGCGGCTGGGTGGGCTTTGAATCGCTGAGCCTGGAGCTGATCCTGGGCTGGCTGTTTGCCCCGCTTGCCTTCCTGTTGGGTGTACCCTGGGAAGAAGCGACGCTGGCTGGCTCATTCATTGGCCAAAAATTAGTGGTCAACGAGTTTGTCGCCTACATCAACCTAGCGCCTTACATTGATGGGGAACAGGTGGTAGCTGCGACGGGTCAGATGATGACACCGCACACCATGGCGATCCTCTCTTTTGCGCTGTGTGGCTTTGCGAACCTCTCCTCCATTGCGATTCTGCTGGGTGGCCTGGGTAGCATTGCCCCTACCCGCCGCAAAGAGATTGCTCGTTTTGGCGTCAAAGCCGTATTGGCCGGTACACTGTCCAACTTGATGTCGGCCTCGATTGCTGGCTTCTTTATCGCCCTAAGTAACGTCACTGCTTAACGCAGCGGGTTTTACTGAAGGTGGCGGGCACTGCGGCTTTATCCGCAGTGCCCGTTTTTATCTTTTACTGATTTGTGAGAATTCCATGACTGCGACCGCCTCCCCCCATATCGTCCAAGCCGCCCGCCAAGCACTCACCCTCATGGATCTGACGAGCCTGAACGACAACGACACGGACAGCACCATTGAAGCGCTCTGCCAGCAGGTGAAAACGCCCTTTGGCACCCCTGCCGCGGTCTGCGTATACCCACAGTTTATTGTCACCGCCCAGCGTGCCCTTACGGCTCACAAGCTAAACGAGCAGGTGAAGATCGCCACGGTCACCAATTTCCCTAATGGCGACGACGACATTATGGCCGCCGCCCGTGAAACCCGCGATGCGGTTGCCTCCGGCGCCCATGAAGTTGATGTGGTATTTCCCTACCGCGCGTTGATGGCAGGCGACGAAGAGACCGGCCTTGAGCTGGTAGAAATGTGCAAAGCCGCCTGCGCTGGTCAAGCACTGCTCAAAGTGATCATTGAGTCCGGCGAGCTCAAAGAACCTGCGCTGATCAAACGCGCTAGCGAACTGGCCATTGAAGGCGGTGCGGATTTCATTAAAACCTCGACCGGCAAAGTAGCCGTTAACGCTACACTGGAAGCCGCAGAAATTATGCTCAAAGCCATCAAGGCCAGTGGCCAAGACGTTGGTTTTAAAGCAGCAGGTGGCGTCAAAACCGCCGAAGACGCAGCAGAATATTTGGCTCTTGCTAACGATATTATGGGCTCAGGCTGGGCGACGCCCGCTCACTTCCGCTTTGGTGCCTCTAGCCTGCTGGGCAATCTGCTGGCTACGTTGACCGGCAACACCAACGCGGCCACCACTGACGGAGGTTACTAATGTCTGCCAACGCCACTCAACACACCCTGCTCCCCCAGGAGCTGATTCGCCTAAAGCGTGACAATCAGCCGCTGCCCGCGGAAGAGATTAAAGCCTTTGTGCAGGGCATTGCTGATGATCGCATCAGCGACGCCCAGATAGGCGCCTTCACCATGGCAGTATTTCTCAACGGCATGAGCCGTGAAGAAGTCGTTGTGCTGACCACCGCTACCCGCGACTCTGGCCACGTGATGCAGTGGAGCGACCTCAACCTGCCCGGCCCGATTGTCGATAAGCACTCCACCGGCGGCGTAGGTGATTTAGTCTCGCTGGTACTCGGCCCCTGGGTGGCGGCCTGCGGCGCCTTCGTACCGATGATCTCAGGTCGTGGCCTGGGCCACACCGGCGGCACCCTGGATAAGCTCGAATCGATCCCCGGCTACGACCCCTACCCTGCCCCTGAGCGCTTCCGCGAGGTGGTGAAAACCACCGGCGTAGCGATTATTGGCCAAACGGGTGATCTCGCCCCCGCCGATAAGCGCATCTACGGCGTGCGCGATGTGACTGCCACCGTGGAATCGATTCCGCTGATTACCGCCTCTATTCTAGGCAAGAAGCTGGCCTCCGGACTGGATGCGCTGGTGATGGACGTTAAAGTCGGCAGCGGCGCTTTTATGCCCACGCCGGAAAAATCCCGCGAACTGGCCAAAAGCATCGCCAATGTGGCCACCCAGGCAGGCACGCCCACCACCGCCCTGCTCACCGATATGAGCCAGCCGCTGGCTCCCTGCGCCGGTAACGCCGTTGAAATCGTTGAGACTCTGGCCCTGCTGCGTGGCGACCGCCCCAACAGCCGCGTGATGCAAGTCACCCGTGAACTGGCCGTGGAAATGTTGATCGCCGGCAGGCTCGCAGGCTCACGTGAAGAAGCGCTTACTCAGCTTGAGAAGGCGCTAACCTCTGGCGCAGCTGCTGAAGTATTCGCCCGCATGGTGCACGAACTCGGCGGCCCCAACGACTTTATGGAGCGCTCAGAGCACTACCTGGCCAAGGCCGACGTTATTAAACCCGTGTATGCCGAGCAAGCCGGTGTGGTCCAACGTATTGATACCCGCGCTGTAGGTATGAGCGTGGTGGAGCTGGGCGGTGGTCGCCTGCGCAACGACGCCAGCGTCGATCACAGTGTCGGCTTTACGGATATCGTCGAAATCGGCGAAAGCGTGGATAGCCAGCGCCCCATTGCGACGGTTCACGCCCGCAGTGAAGCCGCCGCTGAACGTGCCGCCGAACAGCTGCGCGCGGCGTTTACGATTGGCGAAGGTGCGGCCAGCGCCGATTCCCTTCTACAAGACACTTTCCGTGGAGAAGCCTTATGAGCCGCGCGATTGTATTAGTACTCGATTCGTTTGGTATTGGCGCCGCCCCGGATGCCGCGACCTTCGGCGATGAAGGCTCCGATACCCTGGGCCATATCGCCGCCGCATGCGCCCGTGGCGAGGCGGATAACGCCAATCGTTCTGGGCCACTCAAGCTGCCCAATATGGCCAAGTTGGGGCTATTCCACGCCCACCGCGACGCCACCGGCAGCGTTGCCGAAGGCGTGACGCTACCAGAAAGCCTGGAAGGCGCTTACGCCCACGCCAAAGAAATTTCCAGCGGCAAAGATACCCCTTCCGGCCATTGGGAAATTGCCGGTGTCCCGGTGCGCTTTGAGTGGGGCTACTTTCTGGATAAAACCGACAGTTTCCCCCTTGAGTTGCTCGACGCCATCGTGCAAGAAGCTAATCTCACCGGCGTGATTGGCAACTGCCACGCCTCTGGCACCGAGATCATCGCCCGCCTGGGTGAAGAGCACGTCGCCACCGGCAAGCCAATTGTTTACACCTCGGCGGATTCGGTCTTTCAGATCGCCGCTCACGAAGAGCATTTCGGCCTTGAGCGGCTTTATAAGCTGTGCGAAACCGTCCGCGAGCTGCTGGAGCCTTATAACATTGGCCGCGTCATTGCGCGTCCGTTTATTGGCGAAGACAGCACCACTTTCGCCCGCACCGGCAACCGCCGCGACTACAGCGTTGAGCCGCCCTCGCCCACCGTACTGCAAAAGCTCGCCGATGCCGGTGGCGAAGTGGTCTCGATTGGTAAAATCGCCGATATCTACGCCCACTGCGGCATTACCCACAAGGTAAAAGCCAGCGGCCATGACGCACTCATGGACGCCACCCTCAGAGAGATCGAGCGCACCAACCAACGCGGCTTTGACAAGAAAAATCAGGGCGAGCACGCCATGATCATGACCAACTTTGTCGATTTTGACTCGGTCTATGGCCACCGCCGGGACGTGCCGGGCTACGCCGCCGCGCTGGAAGATTTCGACGCCAAGCTACCTAAGCTCCTGGCTGCGCTAAGCGAAGATGATCTGCTGATTCTCACCGCCGATCACGGCTGCGACCCCAGTTGGCACGGCACCGAGCACACCCGCGAGTACATCCCCATTCTGGTACATGGCCCCGGCTTTACCCCCGGCCCGCTGGGCGAGCGCGGCACCTTTGCCGATATTGGCCAAACCCTGGCCGACTTTTTCCTGCTACCGGCCATGGCCGATGGCAAAAGCTTTCTACCCGACGCCGCTTAATGACTAGCGCCGCTTAAAGGAGACCTTTGATGGCAACCCCACATATTAACGCTGCTCCCGGTGATTTTGCCGATACCGTACTGATGCCCGGCGACCCGCTGCGCGCCAAATACATCGCTGACACCTACCTGGAGAACGTTCGCCAGGTCAACGACGTGCGCAACATGTTCGGCTACACCGGCACCTACAAAGGCCGCGAGATGTCCGTGATGGGCCACGGCATGGGCATTCCGTCGGTCTCCATCTACGCCAAAGAGCTGATCACCGACTACGGCGTTAAATCGCTGATTCGTGTGGGCTCCTGCGGCGCGGTGCGCGACGATGTCAACGTCCGCGATGTGGTCATCGGCATGGGCGCCAGCACCGACTCCAAGGTCAACCGCATGCGCTTTAACGACCACGACTTTGCTGCTATTGCCGACTTCGAACTGACTCAGCACGCGGTGGCTGCCGCCAAGGCCAAAAACGTGCCGGTCAAAGTGGGCAACATCTTCTCTGCAGACTTATTCTACAACCCGCAAACCGAAATGGCTGAAATGCTCAAGCGCTACGGCATTGTCGGCGTCGAGATGGAAGCCGCAGGTCTTTACGGCGTCGCCGCTGAGTTTGGCGCCCGCGCCATGACTATTTGCACCGTGTCGGATCACATCCTGAAAGGCGACTCGCTCTCCAGCGCCGACCGTCAAACCACTTTCGACGATATGATGCTGATTGCACTGGACACAGTACTTCGCGACGACGCTGCCCGCACTTAGGGCGTTGAAGCGGCCAAAAGGAAAAGTGATGGATCAAGTATTGGAAGAGATCGTTCAAAAGTTGTTAAACGCGCGGGCTAACGCTTATGTGCCCTACTCCGCGCATCCGGTGGCGTCGGTGATGGTGACTCCCGATGGTCAGCAGTTTGCCGGCACCAACGTGGAGGTGGCGCACTACAAAGGCTTGTGTGCTGAAGCCTCGGCCATTTCCGCCATGGTGACCGCAGGCCAACGCCAGCTGGCGACCGTCTACGTCATGGGCCCCGCTGATCACCTCTGTACGCCCTGCGGCGATTGTCGTCAGCGAATTCGCGAGTTCGCCACGCCAGAGACACAGATCAAGGTGCTATCCGGCAGCGGCGAATTGATGAAAACCTACACCATGGAAACGCTGCTGCCCGATGCCTTCGGGCCGGAGCAGTTGCCGCCGCATTAACTCGTTTCCCGTAACACCAGCGCCACCGGCAGCGATACGTGCCGGGGCGCTTCTCCCGCCTTCGCTTCTGCCAGTAGTGCCATGCTCGTCTCGGCTATCTCGGCAATATCCTGCCGTACTGTGGTGAGCCCAGTGGCGAGGGTTGGCAGGTCATCAAAGCCTGTCACCGCGACCTGAAAAGGCACTTCAATCCCACGGTCTTCCAGCGCGGCCACACAACCCAACGCTAGTTCGTCGGTGGCGCACACCAGCGCATCAAAAGGCAGTGGTTGGGCACCCTCTTGATCTAAATAGCGATTTAAATAGCGATAGCTGTTAAGAGAGTCTGACGCGAAGCGGTGCGGTAGGCTAATCAAGCATTCGGCAAACCCAGCCTCTGCCAACGCCCGCCGGTAGCCCTCCAAACGGCTATGGGGACGCGGCACCTCTAGCTCGCCGCCCATAAACGCCAGCCGCCTGCGACCCTGGGTAATGAGGTGGTGGGTCATCTCATACAGCCCCTGCCGATCGTCCGGGGCGACGGAAAAGCCTTCCCCGGCATCACCTATGCGCACAAAAGGAATCGCAGCGGCCTTAAGCAGCGCTGGGCGCTCATCGTCTGGGGCTTCACCAAGCAAAATAGCTGCCCCCGCGCGTTCGGGTAATTCAGCGGTTTGTTGGTGATTAAAGAACACCGGCACCATACCCTGCTGATGAAGGGCCACGGTAAGGTGCTGGTAGAGCAAGATATAGTAAGGGCGCAGCTCGATATCCTGACGGCCGAGAGAGATGCCTACCACCGCCGTTTTACCGCTTATTAGCTGACGAGCCGCGGCGCTGGGTTGGTAGGCCACTTCATGGCTAATCGCCAAAATCTTCTCACGCAGGGCGTCACTGAGCCCTGGCTTGCCGTTCAGGGCCCGGCTCACCGAGGCAATCGATACTTCGGCCCGCCGGGCAATTTCTCGGATGGTGGCCGTTTGGGCGCCTTGTTGACTCTTTATCACCGAATCTCTCACCGGCTATTTCCCGCCCTGTCTCTCACTTGTAATGCGTCCAGTGTGCCGAAAAACGCCCGGCGTTGCGACGCTGATTACACGGCAATGTCCAGGCTGCGATCTTCCTGACTGGAGATAACACAGGCATCAAGAACGGTTTGAATCGCCGCGCCGCGGGCAAAGTCCGGCTGGTCGTTTTGACCACTGCGGATGCTTTCCACAAAACGCTGATAGATACTGGGTGTTGGTGGTGCCTTCACTGTGCTCCAGCGCGCCGGGTGAACGTCACCGTCCAAACACACCTGCACGTCGTCTTTTGAGGCGTCTAAATCGACGCGAATAGCACCTTTATCGCCATGTACGCTCAAGGTTAACGAGTTATGATGCCCGGTCGCCCAACGAGTGGCTTGAATGGTGCCCTTGGCCCCATTGGCAAACGTCACTCGCATTAGCGCGGTGTCGTTGGCATCCAACAAATAGTCACCAATCCGGTTGTCTGGAGCTTTTTCAAAACAGGTCAGTTCGCAGTTAACGCGAGTAATATCACCGACCGGAAAGCTGGCAAAATCGACAATGTGAACACCCACATCGCCCAGTACACCTTTGCTGCCATGGGCTTCCGAGAGCCGCCATAGCCACTGGCTCTCCTGATCCCAGCGCCCCCACTCATTGCTGACCAACCAACTTTGCCGGTAGCTAGCATCTACGTGGCGAACCTGACCAATCGCCCCAGCGGTAATCAGCGCGCGAGCGTGCTGAATGGCCGGGGCATCGCGATAGCTAAAATTGACCATATTGACGACCTTGGCGGCCTGCGCCGCTTGGGCCATTTCATGCGCATCATCCGCATTCGTCGCTAGCGGCTTTTCGCACAGGATATGCTTACCTGTGGTGATCGCGGCCAGTGACGTGCGCTTATGAACACCATCTGGCGTGACGTTGCTAACGGCTTGGATATCCTCCCGCGCCAGCATAGCTTCCAGGTCGTCATACGCATCGGCGATACCAAAACGGCCAGCAAAGTCGCGGGCCTTGGCCAGCTCCATATCGCACACCGCCACTACTTCCACCCCCTCGATCCGGCTAAAGCGCTTGGCGTGTTCCCCCGCCATACTGCCAGCGCCAATTATCGCTAAACGGATCATTTGAAGCCCTCCTCGCCAGGTTTATGCAGCCCTTCGCCTTTGATTTCCACCGGGTTGGGGGCCTGGTCGGCAGGAATATTGGGGCAGCTATCGATCCAGCGGGAGCCTTCCGGGCGCGCCCATTTCACAGCGTTCTTCAGCACGGTTTTTACTTGTTCGTTGTAATAGATCGGATAGGTTTCGTGACCTGGGCGGAAGTAGAAAATCTTGCCGTTGCCGCGCTTGTAGGTCAGCCCTGAACGGAATACCTCACCGCCCTCAAAGGCGCTGATAAAAATCACTTCATCGGGGTTTGGCACCGCAAATGGCTCGCCGTACATTTCAGTATGCGGCAGTTCGATATAGTCGCCCAGGCCCTGAACGATAGGGTGACCAGGGTTAACGACCCACAGCCGCTCGCGCTCTCCCGCTTCCCGCCACTTAAGTGAGCAGGTCGTGCCCATCAGGCGTTTGAAGATTTTTGCGTAGTGCCCAGAATGCAGCACAATTAGCCCCATCCCCTGCAACACGCGCGCCTGCACGCGGTCGACAGTTTCCTCCAACACATCGCCATGGGCAGCGTGGCCCCACCACAGCAGCACATCGGTATTCTCGAGAGCCTCTTCACTTAAACCCTGTTCGGGATCTTGCAAGGTAACCGCGTTGGCGTGGATACCCTCCGCTTCGTTTAAACCTTCCGCGATGCAGTGATGCATACCTGCTGGATAAATTCGCGCCACGACTTCATTGGTTTGTTCGTGGACGTTTTCACCCCAAACGGTAACGTTGATGGTCATCTATTCTCCTTAGCCGTAGCCGGTTAACAGCACAAAAGCAGCTTAAAAGTGCTGCATAACCCACAAAGTAAACGCTTACCCCGTCGACGTAAACGTTTACTCACGTGCAACTTTAGTCGCTAACCCGTTTATAGTGTCTAGACCATCACCATTGGCATCGCGACGAAGTTATCCGTATTCTGAAACGCAACCTCGCGCTTTAGCGTGACTCACGACGCGTGTTTAATTATTTGCTTCTAACAACAGGCTGTTTCTAAAAACAGGAGAACGCCATGGCTGGTTTACTACCCAACGTCGACCCCGACGGCTTGCTTGAATACTCGGTGGTCTACACAGACCGTTCGCTGAATCACATGTCACAGCAGTTTCAAGGTGTGATGCGGGATATTTCAGCCACGCTGAAAGAGGTGTACAACGCCCAAGCGGCCGTTATCGTGCCCGGTAGCGGCACCTTTGGTATGGAAGCGGTGGCGCGCCAGTTTGCCGTTGACCAGAAAACCTTAGTTATTCGCAACGGCTGGTTCAGCTACCGCTGGACGCAAATTATTGAGATGGGTCGCTTAACCGATCAGCACACGGTGCTTAAAGCACGACGTCTGAATGCCGGTGACCCGCGCTCGCCTTTTCAGCCAGTGCCCACTGAGGAGGCCGTCGCGCAGATTCGTAGCGAAAAGCCTGCCGTCGTGTTCGCCCCACAAGTCGAAACCTCTGCGGGCTTGCTACTTCCGGATGACTATATTCAAGCGCTCGCCGAAGCCACTCACGAGGTAGGTGGCCTGTTTGTGCTGGATGCCATTGCCGCGGGCACGCTGTGGGTGGATATGCAGGCACTCGGCATTGATGTGGTGGTAAGCGCGCCGCAAAAAGGCTGGAGCGGTTCGCCCTGCTGCGCCATGGTAATGCTCTCGGAACGTGCCACGCAGCGCTTAAGTGAGACCCAGAGCAACAGCTTTGCCTGCGATTTGGGCAAGTGGCACAGCATTATGCAGGCCTATGAAAATGGCGGGCACGCCTACCACGCCACCATGCCTACCGATGCACTGCGGCAATTACGGGACATTATGCAGGAGACCCGCGCTTACGGCTTTGCCAAGGTAAAAGAGGAGCAGCAGGCGATTGGCCGGGAAGTCCGCTCCATGCTTAACCGCCACGGTTTTGTGAGCGTTGCTGCGGAAGGTTTTGAAGCCCCAGGCGTAGTGGTGTGCTATAGCGACGACAGTGGCTTAGTGGGCAAACTTGCCCAGGCGGGCGTGCAAGTGGCGGGCGGCGTACCGCTAATGTGCGATGAAGGCGATAACTTCCAAACCTTCCGCATCGGTCTATTTGGCCTCGATAAGCTGCACCACACAGAGCGCAGCGTGAACAGCTTAGAGCAGGCGATTAAAGCAGTGGTTTAAGGTAAAGAAGGCAGAGCCCGCTATTTTAATAGCGGGCTTTAGGTCACATATAGCCCACGCCCCGCGGCATCATGCCCAGATGATTTTCGACTTGGGTAACCCCTAGCACGTTTTCCGCAGCAACGGTTACCGCCTGCTTCTGTTCAAGGGATTCGACCAGCCCCCATACCTCCACAGCGCCGCCATCCACAATCACGCTAATGCCTTCAACTTGTACGCCGGTATTATTCTCAACTTCTTTGAGAATAGCCTCACGAATTTGGCGATCATCCGTGGGCGACTGGGTTGGCGCCACTGCGGCATTGGCGATACCCTGGAGCAAGTTAGCACGGCTAACAATACCCACTAACTTGCCATCACGTAGCACAGGCACCCGCTTGATATGATGTTTTTCCAGCATTCGCGCAATGGTATGCAGCGGCGTGTTCTCTTCGACGGTCATTGGATTCGGGGTCATGACCTCGTGGGCTTTACGACCATGGGACTTAACATAGTCGCCAGCATCCTTGCCGCCGGTAAACAGCGATAACCACCAGGAGTGCCCGTGGTCACTGTCACTTTTTACCCGGCGCATTAAATCACCTTCGCTGACAATGCCGATCACCCGGTGCTCACCATCTACGACAGGCACCGCACTAATACGGTGATTGAGCAGCAGTTGCGCAACTTCACGTACTTCAGCGTCAGGCCCCACACTCACCACTTTGGGCGTCATAATATCGATAGCTTGCATTGTACTCCTCCTTGCGCTCAACCTTTAAAGACCGAACCGCAGATGCAGGTTCCCCTGCCTGTTCTTTGAGCCTAGTTCGCTGCTGGATATTTGCCTATGCTGGCTAGCAATCTCAAAGAACGCATTGAGGCTGCGTTGACCTGGCGCAGTTTATTGGCACTTTTGTTATTCGCTTTCCTTCACCACGCTGCTCTCTTCGACTTTCTCGACATCGACAATGCCCGAGCGGCTAACGACAACCTTCCAGCGGGCCAAGTAAGGGCTATCCTCACTGCCCGTCTCCCGAACCACTAAGTTAAACAGATGGCGGCGCTCGACGCCCTCGCGAACCGCTTGGCCATCTTTTAAACGGTAGATGTGATGCTTGCCCTTACTCATTAGTCGGGTAAGCATGGAGATATCCAGATTGAGCGTTTCGCGGGTATGCTCGTAGCCGCTCAAAAAGCGCGTAGGCGACATACGTGAGCTTGAACGATAGTGCAGCACCACTTCTTCACGCTGGGCTACCGTACGGCGGCGCATCTGCTTGATATCATCGCCCAGCGATGCGTAGCGCTTGTAGTCAAACCACTCCAACTGGCGGCCCACCACGGCGTTGCGCGTGGGGTCTAAATACTGGCGCCGCCACTTGGGACGGCCTTTACGCAGCCAGCGCCACAGGGTATTGCGCAAATCATCCTTAAACACTTCGCGCATGGCGTAGAGCAGCGCCATGGCTAATACGAACAGCGCGGTGATATCTCCCAAAGCATTACGCAACTGCAGCACGCCTAACGATACAAAGGCCATTACCACGGCGGTGGCAAGCGCTTTGACCGCTTTTTGCTCGCCGCCACCCAGCTCCAATGCCTCTTGTTTCAGGGTAATCGGGTGCTCAATCAGGCGCCGCAACAGGCGCATTTTATTCGACATCCGCGTGGGGTCGGCCATCACCCGCTCGGCGTTGTACTGCTGTTCGCGGCGATACTCGCCCTCCCGGTGGCACACGCTAATGAAACGTCGGCGAATATCGGTAAACTCTCCGCCGCGGGGCATGTGTGCCACCAGCGCCAGCAGCTGTTGCTCAGTAAACCAGGAGAGGTAGTTATCAATATTGGCAAAGTACTTATATAGACTTTCGTCATCGGGCTGGTGGCGACGCAGCCGCTTGAGAATACCGTCGCTCAAGTCGATCATCTCATGCAGTTGGTCACGTAGGGCAACGGCACTCTCTTGCACCTCACTGTTCTCTTCGCGCTCCTCTTGGCGAGCATGGCGCAGCTTATTGGCACTCACCAACATTGATCGAGTAGTGCGCTCCATCGCTTCCACGTATTGATAGGCGTAGAGACTCAAGCTCAACCGGTACGAGTCGCTACCGAGCCGATTACGGCTGGCCAGTCGACTATGCACCAGCGGCAGGAGGTACTCGTCACTGTAGTAAGTGCGCGAGACATTGATAGCGGCATGATAAAAGGCTTCTTCTGAGATAAGCTGGGTGCTTAATCCCAAATCACCAGGCACAAAAAGATAGACGTCGAGGTTATGCGATGTCTCTTCCTTGAGCCGCCGGGTAAGACGCAGCTGAAAGCTGTTTTTACGCTCAACGTTGATCAACTCATCAATCTCCTACTCCTTTGCCTAACGCGATGATATACCATGGCTAACTTGATCATGGTGCTGCCTAAAGCCACCCCTCTGCTCACCTCTTCACCTATGGAGCTAGGAAATGTCCATTGCCCGTTTTTCACCCTTTGAGCTGCTGCTATTAAAGAGCCGCAGCCAAGTGGATACGGCAACCCTGCTGCTGTTGGCCTGGGTGCTGGTGCACCGTCAACATGTTTCAGAGGGGCAGCGGCGCCGCCGCCTGGCTCAGGTGACCGCACAGTTTCGCCACGGGCATGAGCTGGGGCCAGTAATGAGTATTGCCCGTAGCCAAGACTTGCAAGCGATCCAACTAGCTGCCGAGGTGGTTCGCAAAGAATGCGGCACAGAACGCAGCCTGAGCGTTATTCATCAAGCGATTACCGTCGCCACTGACGACGGCGAGCTGTCCCTGGCCAACCACTATATTTTGCGTTTTTTGGCCGACCTGCTAAGTATCGCACCAATGACCTTGAATACTCTGTTTAAAGAGCTCACCGGCACACCCCTTGCCACACCCGAAGACCCCAGCCGTGATGCTTACTGGCAGGCACACGACCCAGATTATCATGCCCGAAAAGCACGCGAAGCCGAGGCCGCTGAGCAGTACCACCAACAGGCCAATGCTCGGGCCAAACAGCAGCAACAACAGAAAGAGCGACGCCACCAGCAGAAGCAACAAAAACAGCAGGAGAAACAGCAACGCCAGGAGCAGGCTCGCCAAGCCCGCGAACAGGAACAGCAGCGCCAGCGTGAACAGACGCGCCAACAGGAGCAGGAACGGCAACGGCAACAACAGCAGCGCGAACAGGCCGAGCGCGAACGGCGCCGCTCTCGCCAGCAAGATTCTCGTCACCAGCATCGCCAACAAGAGCATCGCCAGCAGCGCGCCTCACCGCCGCCCGATCGCACCACGCGGGCGCTTTCGGTGCTAGGACTTACCCCAGGTGCCACCCGGGTAGAGGTTCGCCACGCCTATCGGCGGATGGCGCAGCTCCACCATCCAGACCGCTTCTATTCGGAAAGTGAACAACAGGTCGCCTTGGCCTCAGCGCGGTTTCAGCGTATTAAAAACGCCTATGATTATTTGATGCAAACTTACTAAGACCATGTAACGCTAGACGTTTCGCAGGATGCACTGGCCCATGAGAATAAATTGACCCTATGCGCGATTTGTACCAGCGCCTCGCGGTTTCCCCCGAGGCCAACGAACAAGAAATCAGCCAAGCCGTGGCTAGCTGCCAGCATAGCGCGCTACGCCAGGATGCCGAGGCGGTGTTCGCGGTTGCCGAACGCCGCGAAACCTACGATACGCTGCACGACACCGTCAGCGATATCGGTAAGCTACGAGCGCGCCTGGGGCTCAGCCACGGCGCCCACTGGCAGGGCGATGTCGCCAACGACTTTTCGCTGCCGCCGGATCACGCCATTTCCCGTCACGACGAACTGGTCGACCGCGTTAGCCACGCGGTCTCGTTGTACAACCGTTGGCGCCGCTGGCGGGGCCCGTGGCTACTCATCGCCGTGTTCGCCACCGGGGCTGGCATAGGAATCGCTCTGGGGCTTGCCCTGTGCCTGGGGCTTTTGCCGATGTGACGCAGTACGATTATTCGTATTATCGTGCCTGCGTGCCTGTTCATCCTGGCGAATCTCAGCTTTTGTCGGACGCGGCGCGGGCTTCGGAGGTGTTGGTTTCTTATGCTCCTGTGGGTTGAAGTCACTTGCTTGCGTCGCGCTATGCTTGCCTTGTTCACTCTCAGGCGAAGTGTTTTCTTGCCCAGCTTGTTCTTGCGAGCCCTCTTCTAAAGAGAATGAAGTACCCGCGGTCGCCTCCATGCGGTCTTCAGCGCGTGCTTCCATACTGACACTAAGACGCGGCACGCCCAGGTCAATCTCTTGAGCTTCCATACGCTGCTTCAGCAACAGGTTAAACGCCCGCGAGACATCCCACTGCATCTCCGGCGCGGTGCGAAAGCGCATGCGTAAAATGGGGCAGCCATCTTCAAAACCCTGAACGCCCTGCATCTCCAGCGGCGACCAGATGTAGTGGCGCATCATCGGATCACGGCGCAGCTCCTGGGCAGTCTCCTGCATCAGCGTAATCGCATCGTCGATTTTCATATCAAACGGAATGCGTATTCGCATCAGCGCGATGCCGAACTGGCGGGACATGTTATGAATCGACTCAATGCGGCTAAAGGTGATGATGTGCACAATGCCATCCAAATCGCGTAGCCGCACAGTGCGCAGCGTCAGCCCCTCGACCGTGCCCATATGGTTATTGATCTGCACGAAGTCATCGACCGCTAACGAATCTTCGATCAAGATAAAAATACCGGTAATCAAATCCTGCACTAACGTTTGCGCACCAAAACCGATCGCCAGACCGATCACACCAGCACCCGCCAGCAGCGGTGTGACGTTGACACCCAAATTAGCCAACCCGGCGATAACGGCAATAATCAGAATTGTTACAAAGATGACGTTGCGGATCATCGGCGTGATGGTTTGCGCCCGGGCCTGATTGACCCGCCGCCCACGTGAACGGGCTGACGATGTTAGCGCTCGCTGAATGGCGGTATCGGCAAATATCCATACCAGCCATGCAAGCAATACCGTGGCCCCCAAGCTAACCAGCGCTTGGCCAATCCGCGCGCTGGCCACGGCTTGTTGGCCCAAACCGAAGAACGAACTGCCCCACACCTGCATTGAGAGTTCGGCAAACACCATCCACGAGCAGATGTGCGCCAACACGAAGCCGAAGCGCTCTAAACGTTTGCGATATTGGCTATAACGGCGGCGGTGGCGACGCTTGCCCATCCGTTCCGCTTGGCGGCGCAGCAACCCGGTGACTACCAGTGTCAGTACCAGCAGGCTGGCGGAAATAATCGAGCGCGCCAGAGCAGTGCCCACATCGCCCACGGTGATAAAAATCGCCAGCAGCGAACCGCTCACCAACAGCAGCGCGGGTATGTGCCATAGCCCCCCCAGGGAGCGAATCATTTCGACCGCGGTGCTGGCGTCACGCCGCTGCTTGAAGGGCCGGTTGCAAATCAGGTGGCGCACGGGGCGCTTAAACTTGAGAATAAACCGCGCTGCAAGCAACGCTGCGAGCATATTGGAAAGCACAGAGGCTAGGCTCGACAGCTCGCTACCCAGCATTTCAACGAGACGAGTGGAGTTGACCGCGTCGCCAAGCGCAATCAAAGCACCAATCACAAACAGCCCGCGCAGCGCACGCTGTTGAAGCAGTTGAACCGCAGTAAAACGATGGCCACGGCTAAAGAACGCGATGACTGTTTCAAACACCACCGATAGCGCCCTGCCACACAGGCAGATATAGGCCACTACCAATACCAGCGTACGCCCAGGGCTATCGGGCAGCACCTGGCCAATCCCCAAGGTAATGGCAAACGACAGTGCCCAGGGCAGCATGCGGCGCAAAAAGTGCACTGCCATCAGCCAGCCCTTGGGATCCCGAGGCAGATCCAACGGCCACTCACGCCGGGTAGCGATCATGCGCCCAAAGGCAATCATCAGCACCAACAGTACGCCCCAAACCAAGGCCAGCACCGCCCCTTCGGCAACCGCTCGAATCGCCTCCCCCTGGTCGGCATCATCGTTAAGCGCGCGCAAATCATCTACGCCCTGAACCAGCTGGCGTGACCACTGATCAACCGGCGAATCCCCCGCCTGGGCCTGATCACCCAGGTCACTTAAGGTATCGGCGAGAGCACCCAGTAATCCCTGGCGTACTACGCCCTCATCTGCGCTGGCAGCGTCTGCGGTTACTTGCAATTCGCGTAGCGATTTAAGCAACTCTGTGCGCCGCTCTTCGTTTTCAAGCATGGTGATGACGTCAGTGAGCGACTTCTGAAACTCTTCACCGCTAACGTCAGCGCTTTCCTCTTCGGAACCGCTGCTCAGGCCGGGCAGCGACACCGTTTGCGCCTGGACTTGAGTGATTGCCATGCTCGTCATTGCTAGGCTTGCCAATACAAACAAGACAAAACCTATTAACGAATTGATTAACCAGTGCTGTCGCACGCCTTACTCCTGAAAATTAGCTTAGATGGCGTCCTGCTTATCATTTGCCGCCGCTATTAATACGCTCAGTCTCAACGCGTGACTATGATAGGCTGAAGACTTAAACGTTCACCTCAAGGACGCCGAGATGACGCTACAAGCTCCACCTAACCGCTTAAACAGCCAGGGGAAAATCCGGCACGTTGGCATTGAAATCGAGTTCGCTGGCCTGCCGCCCCGAGACACGGCGATGATCGTACGTGAACTGTTTGGCGGGGAGCTTAACGTGGTAAGCCCCCATCGGCTACTCGTTGAGGATACCCGCTGGGGCGAATTTGGTATCGAGCTCGACACCCAATACGCGCATCCCGACAAATCGCTGGCCGACGACCCTCACCCAGAAGATAGCGAGTGGGCGCGCCATCAGCATCAACGCCGGGTCGAGTTCCATCACAAAACCCGCGAGCTGATTGGCGACATGGTCACAGGCCTGGTGCCTACCGAAATCGTTTGCCCACCGATACCTTGGAATGAGCTGGAAGATTTAGACGCGCTGTTCGAGACACTACGAGAGCATGGCGCTAAGGGCACCGATGCCAGCCTGCTGTATGGGTTCGGCTTACACCTAAACCCTGAAGCGGAGCGTTTCGACGTTGACTATTTGCTAGCCATGCTGCGTGCGTACCTGCTGCTGGCTGGCTGGCTGCGCGACGAAATTAAAGTCGATATTACCCGTGAGATGCTGCCCCACGCGAATCCATTTCACAAAGCCTATGCGTTAAAAATACTGGATAGCCACTATTCGCCTGATCTCGACACGTTAATTGACGACTACTTGCACCATAATCCCACGCGCAATCGCGAGCTGGATATGCTGCCGCTATTTGCCTATCTACGCCCCGACCACTCTCATGAATTGCTGCATACGCAGCTTACCAAGCCGCGCCCCACCTTTCACTACCGCTTACCCAACGCTCAGCTTTCCCAGCCGGGGTGGGGCTCAGTGACCGAGTGGAATCGCTGGGTGGAAGTCGAGAAACTTGCCGCTAATTCTGAGGTGTTACTCGCTCGCTGCGCTGAATATATCGCCGACCATAACCGACCGATGCTGACCCGCGTAAAAGAAAAACTAGTTCGTTTGCTTCGCCGCGAACACTGATTGTGTTGTAGAGCCCAGCTATATAAAACCCGTTTAGCATTCTTCATTTCCTGTCACAGTGAGTAACTATCCACATGACTCGGCCGCTTATCGGAATTACTACCTCTGACCAAAAAAGCCACTTAGCGTGGTGGTTTGATTGGTTCGCCGTCTGGCGGCATGGCGGCAAACCGTTGCGGTTATCGCCTTCGCGCCCGCAGCCGGAAAGCCTGGACGGCTTGATCATTGGCGGCGGCGACGATATTCAGGCCCACCTCTATGGTGGCGAAGTACAATTAGATGTTCGTTTAGACCCTGCAAGGGATGAGCTGGAGCTAGCCCTGCTTGAACGTTTTATTCCGCTGCATACACCGGTGCTGGGTATTTGCCGAGGGGCACAATTAATCAACGTGCATCTTGGTGGCACACTGGATCCTGATATCTACACCACCCACGAAGGGTTAAAACGGCGACGCACCGTTCTGCCGCGCAAAACCGTTGATATCGTGGGGGCAAGTAAGTTGCATCGCCTGCTAGGAGTTACCTGGTGTCGGGTTAACAGCCTGCATCATCAAGCCGTTTATCAGGCAGGCAGAGGGATTGAAATCGTTGCACGCGACCGGGATGGCCTAGTGCAGGGCATTGAGTCACCGGAGCACGACTTCTTGATTGGCGTGCAGTGGCACCCGGAGTGGCTGATTTTCAATCGCCCCCAGCAGCGCTTGATTCGCGCGCTGGTGAGGGCGTCAGAGCGGCATGCTACACGGCATACGAGCTAGCTCAGCACCGCCAAGGCAGCATCATAATCAGGCTCGTTCTTCAACTCGCTCACCAGCTCGCTGTGCAGCACTCGGTTATCGGTATCCAGTACGACGACTGCACGGGCGCAAAGACCTTCCATGGAGTTGTTGCACAGCGCTACGCCCCAGGCTTCGCGAAACTCGGGGTGGCGAAAAGTAGACAGTGTTTCAACGTTATCCAACCCTTCCGCGCCACAAAAGCGTTTGGCCGCAAAGGGTAAGTCCGCGGAGACGACCAATACCACGGTGTCGGCAAGGTTAGACGCCAGCTCGTTAAAGTGACGCGTGGACATGGCACAAGTGGGCGTATCCACACTGGGGATGATATTGAGCACTTTACGCTTTCCTGCGTACGTATCGAGCGTAACGTCTTGCAGATCGGTGTTGGTCAGCGTCATCGCCGGTGCCGCCTGCCCTTTTGCTGGCAATGTGCCAGCCACATCCAGCGGTTCGCCTGCGCGGGTAACCTGTTGCATTATTGTCTCCTTATGATGTTCATAATTAATGCGTTCTTACCATTTAAGCAGCCATGGTAGGCTATCTTCACGCCTTTGCGCTCTTCCTGAAAGGCCTTTGTTCAATGTTTGCGTTTCATCATACTGAGGGAGTGATATGGCCTGTGTATTGATCGTTAAAACCGGCGACGCTTTTCCGGAAGTCGTCGACCAGCACGGTGATTTTGAAACGCTATTTATAAAGCAGCTTAGCACCGCGCTGCCCGCGCATTTAGAACTACAGGTGTGGGATGCAACCCGCCAACCCAGCGCTCCTGAACTTAATACACTCGCGGGTATTGTGATTACCGGTTCGCACAGTATGGTCAGTGAGGCGGAACCCTGGAGCGAAGCACTGAAGCCGTGGCTGAAGGAGGTGCTGGCAAACGACATTCCCATGCTAGGCGTTTGCTATGGCCACCAGTTAATGGCCGCCGCTTTTGGTGGCATGAGTGACTACCACCCGGCTGGCCGCGAATCGGGCACGCGCACCGTGCGACTCACCCAAGCGGGCCAGCAAGACCCGCTGTTTAGCCAACTACCGGAAAGCTTTGCCGCCCACCTGACCCATGCCCAGTCGGTGATGCAGACGCCCCAAGGTTGCACGGTGCTGGCCCATAACAGCCACGACGCCCATCAGGCGCTGCGCTACGGCCCGCGCCAGTGGAGCGTGCAGTTTCACCCGGAATTTACGGCGCCGGTGATGCGTGCCTACCTTGAACGCCAACGCGCCGCCCTACGCGACCAAGGCGAAGAGCCCGACACCCTGCTGGCGAACATTACTGACTGCCAAGAGGCCTCCAGCCTACTGCGACGTTTTTTGGCGTTTGTATAGCCCTTAGCCATCGGCAATCGAAAGCTACTTACGCAGATCACGCCGTGAGGCCAGCCGATCTGCCAGCCGCGTTGGCTCAGGTAGCTTGGTACGCCCCAAGCAGCGCAACACCCAGGCCAGCGAGGTTTCTAAAGTGATCCGGTGGCCAGGTGATACGTACACGGGCTTGACCTTGGTGCGGGAACGCAAAACGGCACCAATGGTTTCCTGCCCCGTGGAGAGTGGCACCCAGTCGCCGCGCTGCTCGCCCACCTCGGCGTGTTGGCCATATAGGCGTGACTTGGCAATACCGATGGTAGGTAGATCGAGCCATAGCCCTAGGTGAGCCGCCACGCCTAACCGGCGTGGGTGTGCAATCCCCTGGCCGTCGACCATCACCAGTTCAGGCATCACGCTGAGTTTTTCAAACGCGCCTAGCGCGGCGGGGATTTCTCGAAACGAAAGCAAGCCGGGGATATACGGCATTCGGGTGGGCTCGCGATGAACGACCTGTTCCACCACGCTTAAATCGGGTGCGGTGGCAGGATCCCATTTCAATACCACCACCGCTGCCCGAGTGATTTCGCCGCCCTCTTCGAAGCCAATATCCACCCCGGCGATATGCGTTATCGGCGCTAGGCGATCAGTAAGTTCCAATCGCCTCGCCAACTGCAACTGCAGCGCCATCGCTTCCTTGGGTGCCAGATTCCATTCGTGTAGTGGTGCGGACATGGTTTCCTCCTTGAAACGGTTAATGGTGAATAAGGTAGCAAAAAAACGCCCTCGCACCAGTAACGGTACGAGGGCGTCGAGATCTTCTCAGTTGCCGCTTGGCGGCAGCTGATTAATCCTTACAGTGGTGAAGACTTAGGCGCGTTCGCGACGACGAACCGGCGCATCGCCTTCGTCGCGACGGCGGCGCGGTGCACGCTCTGCCGGTGCGCTGTCTTCGCTGATTTCCAACGGACGACCGGCCACACGGGCACGGGCCATCTTGGTCAGAATCGTCGAGGGCAAGCCGCTCGGCAGTTCGACCACAGAGAAAGCGTTGCGAATATCGATACGACCGATACGCGCGCCTTCAATGCCGCCTTCGTTGGCGAGGGCACCAACTAGTTGGCCAGGCTTGACGCCATCTTTATGACCAACCGATACGCGGTAGCGCGTCATACCTTCAGTTGGTGCACCAGTGCGTTCGCGGCGCGCTCCCGGCTTACCGCCAGACGCTCCATCACGCGAGGGCTTCTCTTTGCGCGGCGCCTGAAGGCGACCGATCGGCGCTTCGTCAGCACGCGCCATAGCGGCAAACGCACAAGTCAGCTCGATCGGGTCATGGCCTTCTTCGATCAGACGCTCAATCAGCGCACGCTGCTCTTCGGCGCCCTTCGTTAAGGAGGCGATAACACGCTGATAGAAGACGTCATCGCGATGGGCACGAATAGCGGCTTCATCAGGTAGCGGCATTTCGGTCATTTTCTGACCGGTTGCCTGCTCCATCCAGCCCACTTTGCGGCCTTCACGGAAGCCAGCAAAGGTAATCGCGATACCGCTACGGCCCGCACGACCGGTACGGCCAATACGGTGCGTATAAGCCTCTGCATCTTGAGGCAGATCGTAGTTGATAACGTGAGTGATACGCGACACGTCAAGACCACGGGCAGCTACATCGGTAGCGATCAGTACGTCGACTTTGCCACGCTTCAAGCGCGTAATAGTACGCTCACGCAGGCTCTGATCGAGATCACCGGACAGGCCAGCAGCGTTAACGCCACGAGCAGTCAACTGCTCAACGAGCGTGGTACAAGCGGCACGGGTACGTACAAAGACGATGGCCCCATCGACCGGCTCGACTTCAAGAATACGCGAAAGAGCTTCAAGCTTAGCGCCACCATCAACACGCACAATGCGCTGTTCGATGTTTTCGCCGGTCGTGGTGCCCGACTCAATCGCGACTTTCACTGGGTTAACCAAGTAACGGTTAACGATGCGCTCGATTTCAGTGGGCAGTGTCGCTGAGAAGAACACACGCTGAGCATCTTTCGGGGTATCGGCAACCACGCGTTTTACGTCGTCGATAAAGCCCATGCGCAACATTTCATCAGCTTCGTCCAGCACTAGGGCGGAGAGGCCATCAAGCTTCAGGCTACCGCGGTCCAGGTGGTCGATAATCCGGCCGGGGGTACCGACAACCACTTGCGCGCCACGCTTAAGGGCGCCCAGCTGTTCACGGTACTCTTGGCCACCACATAGGGTCGCAACTTCGAGACCTTTCAGGTTTTGGCCATATTTACTAAACG
Organism: Vreelandella titanicae; assembly: GCF_014697095.1. NCBI lineage: Bacteria > Pseudomonadati > Pseudomonadota > Gammaproteobacteria > Oceanospirillales > Halomonadaceae > Vreelandella > Vreelandella titanicae. Next base: position 4,965,668 of record NZ_CP059082.1, read on the forward strand.
AGGCAGCTACTTGCTGAGCCAATTCGCGGGTTGGCGCCATAACCAACACTTGGGGCTCACGGCGAGTCAGCTCTAAACGTGACAGTAACGGTAATGCAAACGCTGCGGTTTTGCCGGTACCCGTCTGGGCCTGGCCCAGCATATCGCGGCCTTCAAGCAACGCAGGAATAGTTTGTGCCTGAATCGGCGAGGGAACGAGGTAGCCCTGTGATTCAACAGCAGACAGAACGGCAGGCAAAAGAGCCAGATCGCCGAAGCTCGGCGAGGCGACAGAAGTCGAGGTCATTAATCACACCTTGGTAGGCCGGCAAGTACCGGCAAAAAACATCATAAGCGTCTCTGACTCAGTCATCGCACAACGACATGAAGAATGGTCATTATCGATAACAGGCACCGCCGTAGCGGTCAAAGCCATCAGTGGAGTCGGAGACGCCGGTCGCACCTAGCATCCGGTTGGCAAACAACGCATTAGCGGGCCAACCGTTGTGGCGACCTTCTGCGCCGATTTCACCCGTTTGGTGAAATACTGGAGGCGCGCCATCTACACAGCAATGAACATCTAGCAATTGGCGAGATGTTCCCGCAAGCGACACTACAAATAACTATTAACATCTACTCATTAATAACTATGCAGTTAAACGCTTACCGTCGTGATGGAGGGGTCAACACATGCGAGGAGCGCGCATCCTACCATTGCATTTGGCGTCTGACCAGTACTTTTAACTTACACCACAGTGAAACAAGGACTTGCGCTCATGCACATATGGTCTAACCTGAAAAAGTGCCTAATCAAGTTCACTATTCTCAAGGAGCGATGCAATGAACTGGGATCAAATTGAAGGCAAATGGAAAGAGATGAAGGGTAAGGCACGCTCAAGCTGGGGCGAGCTCACCGACGATGAGTTGGATCAGATCGGTGGTAAAAAGGATCAATTGATAGGCAAGCTTCAGCAGAAGTACGGCCTAGAGCGCGAAGAAGCAGAGCGTCAAGCCGATGACTGGGCTGATAAGCAGTAATAGCCTTATAAGCCCCCTTTAATTACACCATTTCCGTTTTGGTAGGTCGGTTTTTTAGCAACACAATGTGCTGGTGGTTCTGGTTATGTTATCCCCTCCAGTACCTGCAGCCACACAGATCTATTATCTATCGTAGCCACATGGAGAGATGCTATGCGTAAGACAATCCTCACAACCGTTATCGGTACCGCCCTTATGGGCAGCGTTGCCATGAATGCTCACGCACAGGATGAGCCCCAGGGCATGTATTCTGCCGACGACATTCTTGATGCAGAGGTCTATTTTGCCGGTGGTTCCGGTGAAGAGATTGGTGACGTCGATGACATCCTGTTTGATGAAGAGATGCGCATTACCGCGATTGTGATCGAAAGCGGTTCAGTACTGGGCCTCGGCGGCCGCGAGATCGTTGTTGATACCGACTACTTCACCCTCGAAACCGAAACGGACGCCGATGGTGATACAGAACATCGCATTATGGTCGAAGCCAGCCAGGAAGAAGTCGAAGCCTTCCCGGCTTACAATAACGAGTGGTGGGAACAGACTAAAGCCAACGCTCGCGATGCCTGGCAAACTACCCAAGAGGGAGCTGAAAGCGCTTGGCAGCGTACCCGTGAAGCGTTAGATATCGATGATAATGGCTAACGGTTCCCCATTGTTTTTAATAGCAACGTTTTTAAGAGCAACGAAACGCTAGCAGTAGAATCTCAGCATTAGAAAAAGGGCTGCCCAACTGGGCGGCCCTTTTTGCTAGCTAGCGATACGCATCTATTTACGCCGCACGCCCTGCCCCGGTAAACGCTCCCGGTCGTGAGACCGTTCAAGGTCGAGTAGGGGCCCAGCAGGTACGATTCGCGTTGGGTTAATCGTGTCGTGACTATAATAGTAGTGGCGTTTGATGTGATCCATATTGACGGTCTCCGCCACTCCCGGCCACTGATAGATTTCCCTCACGTAATTGGAAAGATTGGGATAATCTTCAATGCGCTTAAAATTGCATTTGAAGTGGCCATAGTAAACCGCGTCAAACCGGATCAGCGTGGTAAAGAGACGAATATCCGCCTCGGTTAACCACTCCCCCGCCAAGTAACGATGCTCGGCCAAGCGTGCTTCCATACGCTCTAGACCGTCAAACAACGCCTTCACGTGCTTCTCATAAACCGCCTGTTCGGTGGCAAAGCCTGATTTATAAACGCCGTTATTAATGTGGTCGTAAACATCGGCGTTTACGTCATCAATGACACCGCGCAGATCTTCTGGGTAAAAATCCAGGTCGTTGCCGGTCAATTCATCGAACGCACGGTTAAAAATACGTAGCAAGTCTGCAGACTCATTATTAACGATGGCGCTGCGCTGTTTGTCCCATAGCACGGGCACGGTGACACGCCCGGTATAGTGGGGGTCGGTCATGGTATACAGCTGGTGATGGTAGTCGACGCCGTTAACGGGGTCGCCACTGGCACCTTCGTCCTGACGGTACGTCCAGCCTTGGTCGAGCATCAAGGGGCTAACATGGGACGTGCCGATCAACGGCTCTAGCCCTTTCAACTTACGCATAATCAGCGTGCGATGCGCCCAGGGGCAGGCTAGCGAGACATATAAATGATAACGCTCTTTTTCCGCTGGGTAGCAGTCACCGTCAGTCTCCGGATGGCTGCCCACCCAGTCGCGAAGCTGAGCGGACTCACGAACAAATTCGCCGCCGTGTTTTTTAGTGTCATACCACTGGTCTTGCCACTTGCCATTTACCAGTAATCCCATTGGGCGTCTCCTGAAAGTCATTAGAGGTGCTAACAATTACGTTCTTTTCTTCAGCATACGCCCGCTTCAGGAACGCTCAAGCGGATGTTTTACGGCCTTTCATTCGAGTCAGTCGAATCATTCAGCGCGCATTCGCTCACCACGGCCTGTTTCAGTGCGGCGGCCATCGCATGAGCCGCTGGCCCTGCCCGGTCTCGGTCGCGAAAAATCATCTGAATCGGCACTTCACGAATACCGCCCGCGGGTAGTGGCAGCGGCTTTAATTGCCCGCTGTTTAACTCCTCCGCAATTCGTGTTTCCGGCATCCAGGCAAACCCCAAGCCACGCCTTAGCATATCCAGTGAGGTATTGAGGTGGCTGACGGTCCAACGCTGCTCGGCTTTCAACCAGCCAGCATTGGTTGATTGGCGCAGCGCTGAATCACGCACCACCAACTGCCGATACTGGGCTAGATCGCGCAAATCCAACGAGCGGCCCAATTGATGTAGCGCATGCTGGGGATGCGCCACGGCAACAAAGCGCACCGTGACCAACGGCTCGCCCAAGAAGCCCTGCGCCTCAATGCCGGAGACTACCAAGTCTGCGCGGCCATCATAGAGCATCTCAATGCCGCCATTGAGAACACTCTCGTGCAACTGCACGCGCACCTGCGGGTACGTTTCAGAGAATCGCTCTAGCGCTTTAGCTTGAGCAGCAGCGGGAAACACCTGATCGATTGCCACTACCACTTCCGCTTCTAAACCAGCGGCTAGCCGGGTGGCGACATCTTCAAGTGACGCTGCGCTCTCTATTAATTGACGCGCGCGCCGAAGCAGCAGCTCGCCCGCTTCGGTTAACCGTACTTGTCGGCCAATAGGCTCCAGCACCTGCACGCCTAGCTGCTCTTCTAATTTATGAACGGCATGGTTCAGCGTGGAGGGGCTTTTATGTACCGCCTCTGCCGCACGCGCAAATCCACCGTGGTCAACCACGGCGGCCAACATTTGCCATTGTGAAAGTGTTACCCGGGACATTTCGATTTCCTCAACGCAATACAGCGAAACAATGCGCTTAATGTTCGAAAAAACATGGCTAGAATGCCAGGAAACAGCTAACACTTCCGCCCATGCTTACAAAATGCTTGAGATTAACTGCTGGTCGCAGGTAAAAGAGCACGTCATTTCTATCCAGCGGGAAAATTTTGACACAGATTATACTTTAGCTTTTAAAAGCGTAGTTTTCGTCTATAGTTAACACAGATTATTTAGTTAGCACGCCTCACTGGTTACATTTGTTAGCAAACGCTGTTTATAAATAGTAATCTCTGTCTGTTAGTGCTATTTTTGTATTTAATTACGCTTTATGTATAGATATACAGTCTATGCACCCCTGCCTCCATGGGGTATGGTTTCCGGGTTTATTCGCTTAATAGTTACTTTTAATCACGAACTCGGCGGTCCATTTACCCATGTTGCGAATCCTCCATTCGCTGCCCCGTACGCACAAATTATTACTGTTACCCGTGGCCACAATGGTCACCGTGCTGGGCACACAAAAGTTATTGACGACATACCAAGATTTAACTCAACTAAACACACCGCTTGAAAGCGTGCTAGTACCGCTCCCAAGCGACTCTACTCCGGGCGTCCCTTCCCTGCATCAAGAACGCACCCCGGTAGCAGATGCGATCGATCGCGCCTCGCGCGCCCTCGACGCGACCCGCGAAAATATCCCCCTCAGTGAACTCACCGCAACCGAGATCGTTGATCTTGACGTCATTGCCAGCGCAGAGGCCGACATGGCGAACCAGCCGGCTTTGGGCGGCGACGTCACGGTACCGAATACCGCAGCACTGGAAAGCGGTGGTCTCGATGACGGTGCGCTGCATATGGCAATTGTGCTAGGCACATTGGCTAGCGGCATGCTGGATAATAATGTAGACAACAGCTCTTCCGTCGAAATTGCCGACGCTACCTCTTATGAGGATTATGGCGTTGAGCTATTCGATGATATCTCCTTTCTGGATTTAGAGCTGGCAGCTGAAGAGCCCTTTGTACCTGAGTGGGAAACCCACATTGTTGAATCCGGCGAAACTTTTGCCGTACTGGCACAAAACGAATTAGGCCTAGGCTATAGCGAAGTGATGGCTCTGCTGGAGGATTTACCTGACCCGCGCATGCTAACCAATTGGCGCGCCGGGCACAGCTTTGATTATCAGCTGGATGAAGATGGGCGTTTATTGTCGCTACGCATGATGAAAAACACCCGTGACGGCATACTGCTGGAGAAGGACGCAGACCACTTCGCCATCACCACGATTGAACGCCAAGGAGAACCTGTTCAGCGCCTCTATGCCGGTAGCGTCAGCGGTAGCTTTGCGCGCTCCGCCCAGGCGACAGGTTTGAACAGCGGCTCGGTAACAGAACTGACGAAACTACTCGAAAAGAAACTCGATTTTCGGCGTGACAGCCGCCGCGGCGATCGTTTCCAGGTACTGGTCGAGTCAGACATGATCGATGGTGAAACTTTAGATTCCCGTGTATTGGCTGTTCATTACAACGGCGAACGCATGGACTTAACCGTTGTGCGTAATGCCAGCGACGATAACTTCTATACACCTGAGGGTGGTAGCCTGGATCCTGCCTTTGCGCGCCACCCGTTTGAAGGCAACTACCGTTTAAGCTCCAGCTTCAATCCGCGCCGTAAGCATCCAGTAACCGGCCGCACTAGCCCGCATAACGGTACCGATTTTGCCATGCCGATTGGCACGCCGGTAACGGCTCCCGCTAACGGTGTTGTGGAACGAGTGAGCAACCATCGCGCCGCAGGACGCTATGTCGTCATCCGTCATGACAATGGCTACCGGACGCGCTACCTGCACCTCTCCCGGCCGCTGGTGAAGCAAGGTGAACGTGTAACAATGGGCGAGCGTATCGCGCTATCAGGCAATACAGGCCGCAGCACCGGCCCTCACCTGCACTACGAAGTCATCGTCAACAACTCACCGGTCAATGCGATGACGGTTCCCCTACCCGAAAACACCAGCTTGAGCGGCGATACGCTTATTGCGTTCCAGAATCAGGCAGCACCCATATTGGCGGCGCTGGAAAGCGGCGAAACAGGCCCGGTTAGCGTGGCTAATTATCGGCAGGAGAGCGACGACTAGCGACCGCTATATAGCTACCGTGTACTCAAACGCAAAACACCGCCACTGGGCGGTGTTTTGCGTTGGCTTACGTATTTTCAACTGTCTAGACTGACCGCTGCAGCGCGGCCAGTAGCGTTGCATCCCGGCGGTAGATATCAGGTCTAAACTCCACCTCGCCTTCGGCATTTGGCCACGCGGTCAAATAATGCAGCGCAATGGGAATACGCTGAGATAAGCTCACATTGCGATCACTCCCTCCTTTTAACAGCGTACTCATTTGATAACGACTGCCGGTGTCTTGCAGCAGCATTTGCGCCAGCTCAGTCACACCTTCAACCCGAATACAGCCTGAACTAAGTGCACGCTGATCACGCCGGAACAATCCACGCGCGGGGGTATCGTGCAAATAGATCATGTCATAGTTGGGAAACCGTACCACGACGCGACCTAGCGGGTTACCTGTACCCGCTACCTGACGCAACATAACGCCGCCAGGACGCTGCCAGTCGATCTCCTCCGCAGCAAGCGGTTCGCCCATGGGGCTAATCACCTGGATGTTTTTACGCGCCAAGTAGTCGATATCGGCACGCACCTGGGGCAACACATCCTCGCGCATGATCGTCGGCGGGATTGTCCAGGAAGGATTAATGGTTAAATGGCTGATCGTAGAGTGGATAATCGGCGTCTCGCGCCGCGGGGTTCCTACCACCACACGGGCGTCCCAGTGCTGGCCGTTAGGGCGCACGTAGTGCATCCGGTAGCCTGCAATATCAACCCATACTCGTGGCTCAGCAGATTGCATCGGACGGATCCACCGCGCGCGCTCTAAATTGACCCGCAGCTGGTCGATTCGCGACGCCACTGAGGTGTTCAACGCCAAGCGAGTTTGTTCGCCCACTACACCATCTTCCTGCAGCAAATGACGGCGCTGGAAACGCCTCACAGCGGCTTCCAGCGGTGCATCAAAGGCACGCCGATTCGACCCGGCTTGTACACCGATTAATGGATAGGCGCTGCTATCCGCCACCTGTAACTCAGCCTCTCCCCATAGTGCCAGGCGCTGGCGCAGCACGCTCACATCGTCGGCTTCATCGCCTGGCCGCAACGACTCTTCTCGCGCAGCCAAGTAGGGCACGCTGCCCAGGTTAGCCAACTGATAATGCTGCTTCAAGGCATCGCGCAGTTGCTGATATTCAGCAGACGAGGGCCGAGCCAGCGCGATCGCGTTATCAAGCGAGCGGTCATCGACGGCATGCACCACACGCAGCAGTGAGTAGCGACGTTCAGGGCGCGGCGCATCCCACTGGGGTTCGACATCGCGCGGGTTCACCTTACCGCGTTCTAAATGATCCAGCGCCAGCAGCAACGCTCGAGTTGCTTTAATATCAAACGACGCCTGAGCGGCTTGACTGCTTGCCTGACTGCGCTGGAACTCATCAATCAGTGTATCAGCGTGGTAATCCTCGGGTGTTAGACCATCGGTTTCCAAGCTATTCAACGCAGCAACCAGAGACTCAACCGCCACGGCTGCCTGCCAGGCGGGCTGCCCATCGCGCAGTTGATAAAACTCAGTAACGGGTAGCCGCTGCGCCTCAACCGCGCTTAATTGCTGGGCTAACGCCTGTTGTAACGGCGCTGAATCCGCATTCGCATAGCTAATGCCTAAAGGGCTGTGGGTAAGCGTGAGACAAAGAGCGACCCCTATCGCCCATTGTCTTAGTGGCTGTATCTCGTTCATCGCCCTCTCCTTGCGTTACTATAGTCTTCCACATCGCCGACCCTGTTTTTTATATTAGTCGGCTAATCTTTATAATGACTTATATTGCTCGTAGGATCGACTTTTATGGCTCTTCGTTTAAATGTTGCCACGTTATTATTTTCTCTCCCTTTTACATTATTTACATTACCGCTCCACGCTGCCAGTTTCTTCGCCCAAGTTGATTCAACGCCACCTCGCGGCATACTGCCTTTACACCATCAGTTGCTGCAGCTCGCCCCCCAGGCCTCGCCCGATGCGCTGCGTTTAGCCGCCCAAGCGCTTAACTGCGCCGAGCCTAATGCCGAGCGCTTGGCAGTGATCGATTACTCGCTGCCATCTACCGAGCCGCGCTTGTGGGTATTTGATTTGCGCCAGCATAAGCTACTCTTCGAAGAGCTGGTCTCCCACGGCCAGGGGTCTGGCGACGCCCAAGCAGAGACGTTTTCCAATACCCCCGATAGCCATCAATCCAGCATTGGCCTATTTCGCACTATGAACAGCTACTATGGGCGCAACGGCTATTCACTGCGTCTGGAGGGTCTGGAACCCAACGTCAATGACTTGGCGTTTGAGCGCGCTATTGTGATCCACGGCGCGGACTATGTAAGCGACGCCTTTATCAACCAAACGGGGCGGCTCGGGCGCAGCCATGGCTGCCCGGCGGTACGCGAAGACGTCACTTACCCGCTGATCGACAGTCTAAAAGAGGATCAGTATGTGTTCGCTTATTATCCCGATGCCGAGTGGCTGGCCACCTCCGCGTTTTTAGGCTGCACGGCCACCGCCGCACAGCTAGCCCGGCGCTAATGTTACCCAGACTCTTAATGAGGGGAACGTTAACAACCTCAGTCTTACAGGCAATCAGTAGCTGAATTTTATCATTTTCGGCCGCTAAATCAGGCGCACAGGGGAACCCTCTGCAATACTTTGTGACAAATTAACACAAAATATTGCTATCTGCCGTAGGTGTCTCTGCCATGTTCACCTTTATGCACCCGTACCAAAAAATTCGCCGCCTGGAACAGGAAGTTGCCGAGTTACGCACTCAGCTTGACGCTGCTACCCCCTCCCCCAGTTGTCGATTATTGAGCCTGATGAAACCGGCACAATCCATCGGCATGCTGCAGGCAAGAGGCGCGGATATGCTGGCTTCTCTCAATAGTGGCATACAGGAGTACGCGGATCAGCTTGCCGGCGAGCGGGCCACCCTAACGGAAACGGTTAATTTAATTGCCACCGCTGAACAGGCGGTCAGTAGCCTTGACCAACGATGCCACGACACTGAACGTACCGAAGCGTTACCCCCATTAGTGTTAGCTAAAACTCTGCACGCCTTAAGCCAGCTACAGGTCGCTCTCGCCCGTAGTGCAGGCCACGCCCAGGCGTTAGCAGTAAGTACGGCCCTCGAAACGGCCCATAGCCAAGGTCTGCTTGGCAGCACCGATGCCGCTAGCCAGCAATCTCCAGGATTGGCAGCCATTGCAGACGATGTCCACCGCTTAGCGTTGACTATGCACAGCTTGAGCCATCAGCTCAGCCTACTGATGGAGCAAATTAATAGCCAGGTAAGAGAACACTCGCAGGCCGTAGTGAAAAAACGTCTGGCCGACGAGGAGATTACCCATTCCGCGCAAGCAGCCAATCAGGCAGTGCATCAGCTTGCTGACCAAGCTCAGCATATGCACAAGGTGATTCATCACAATGCCACCGCTGCGTTTTTACACTCCGCGAAGCTTGATCATGCGGTGTGGAAGTGTCGGCTTTATAAGCAGCTCCTCTCTGCCAACACAGACACTCCCCTAGAAGACCATCACCAATGCCGTTTAGGGCGCTGGCATCAACATGGAGAAGGTCACCAACGTTACGCCCGCACTGAGGCCTATCGAGCGCTGGCGGCCCCCCATCGCCGTATGCATGACAGTGGCGCGGAAGCACTTAAGTTTGCCCGCCTGGGCGACCGCAATGGTCAACTGGCCGCCTTGGGAGTCATGGAAGAAGCCAGCCAGCAGCTCGCCCTGCAGTTGGACAACCTCATGGAGCACGCCATGTATGAGGCGCCCTATTCAGCCAATCATCACTCACCGCTTGCGGGCGCACCTTAAATAGCCGTTGTACGCTAAATAGCCTTTCGTCTTATCTAGCCGCCTATGCCATGCTGGTTGCAATAAAACCACTTTCCTCACCAGCAGCAATGGGAAAAAGCATATGGCACAGGTCAAAAAGCTAGATCTCGCGTTACAAGGCGGTGGCGCCCACGGGGCTTATACCTGGGGTGTCATTGATCGCCTACTGGCAGATGACCGAATTGAGATTGAGGGCATCAGCGGCACCAGCGCCGGGGCAATGAATGGCGTGGTAATGGCCGATGCGCTCACAAGAGGCGATAAAGAGACCGCTCGGCAAGCACTGCACGACTTTTGGCAAGCGGTGAGTCGCGCGGGTATGGCCAGCCCCATCCGTCGCTCTCCCTTGGATATATTGACCGGCAACTGGAGCCTGGATCACTCGCCCGGTTTTATTGCGATGGATCTATTAAGCCGTGTGGCCTCCCCCTATCAACTCAACCCGCTCAATATAAATCCGCTGCGCGATATCGTGGCCGAACATATTGATTTCGAGCGGGTTAGGCAATGCCAACAGCTTAAGCTGTTTGTCGCGGCCACTAACGTACGCACGGGCAAACAGCGGGTGTTCCGCCGTGAAGAGATGAGCGTTGACGCGGTGATGGCCTCCGCTTGCTTGCCCTTTATATTCCAAGCAGTGGAGATCGACGGCGAAGCGTATTGGGATGGTGGCTACATGGGTAACCCCGCCCTGTTTCCTCTCATGGAGGAGTGCAGCGCACGGGATATTCTGCTGATACAAATCAACCCAATCAGCCGTAACGAAGTCCCCACCTCGGCATCGGCCATTATGAACCGCCTCAACGAGATCACCTTTAACTCAGCACTGATTAAAGAGATCCGTATGATTGCACTGCTTAAGCATGCCCTCGATGAGCAAGGCATTGAAAACTGCTACCAGCAGGCGTTGTTCCACCGCATTAGCGGCGAGCAGGCACTTGAGGGCCTCTCTGTCTCCAGCAAATCCAATTCTGAGTGGCCTTTTCTATGCCATCTTTTCGAGCAGGGACAAGCTGCCGGTGAACGTTGGTTAAGCGAACACTTTGAAGCGATTGGTAGCCACTCCACACTGGATATTGATGCCGTCTATTTACATGAATAATGGCTGCACGTTCAGTCCGCCAATTGCACCCTTCTAGCACCAAGATGCCGCAAAATCGGCGTTGCATGCCCAATCATGCAGCATAGACTTGATCACTTATCGCTAACACGCACAACAAAAATAAATTAAGATATTGATTTTTAGCAATAAATATTCAACTGGCAAACTACCTGCATAACTCCTACCAGTGGTGGTAGGCGTGGACCAGGCCCAGTCGGGTACGAGTGCGTCGAACCTGACCTTCAACGGTGAAGGCATGTTCTCGTCAATTGTTTGCGTAACGCGCTAACTTGTTTGCGTTGCGTAGCGACCAACTCGTTTTATGCCCCGTGAGGCCATCCCATGGACATACGCAACAAAGCCAACCGTATTCGGCTGCTTAACTTCTCGACTCCTCAGATGCGCGCTTTCCACTTTTCATGGTTCGCGTTTCATATCTGTTTCTTCGGCTGGTTCGGCATCGCCCCTCTTATGGCGATTGTTCGAGAAGACCTTTCACTGACTCAAACACAAATCGGCAATACGATTATCGCTTCGGTAGCGATCACGGTCATTGTGCGCCTTGCAATTGGCGTACTGTGTGACCGCATCGGCCCGCGTAAAACCTATACCGGGCTACTGATATTAGGCGCTATTCCGGTGATGGGCATTGGCTTGGCCGATAGTTTTGAAACCTTTTTATTGGCGCGCTTAGCCATTGGGGCCATTGGTGCCTCCTTCGTGATTACCCAGTACCACACCTCGATGATGTTCGCCCCCAATGTGGTCGGCACTGCCAACGCTACTAGCGCAGGCTGGGGAAACCTGGGTGGTGGCACCACGCAGATACTGATGCCACTAATCTTCTCGGGCATGCTGATGCTGGGCGTTAACGAAGCCTTTGGCTGGCGTTTAGCGATGATGGTGCCTGGTGTAGTGATGTTCTTTACCGGCATTGGCTACTGGTTCTTCACACAGGATGCCCCCAACGGCAACTTCAGCGACCTGCGCGCACGCGGCGAATTGCCTGAAGCTTCAGGTGAAAATGGTGCCGCGCAAAGCTTTCTAGCCGCCGCCAAGGATATTCGTGTTTGGGCGCTGTTCGTTGTCTATGGCCTCTGCTTTGGCGTGGAACTGACGATCAACAATATTGCTGCCATCTACTTCTTTGATAAGTTTGACCTTACCTTGGCTACCGCGGGTCTGATTGCCGGTCTGTTTGGTTTAATGAATATTTTTGCGCGTACTTTAGGCGGCGTCTTCTCGGATCTTTTCGCCAAGCAAGGGGGCTTGAAAGGACGCGTTCGCTGGCTGTTTATTGCCTTGGTTTGCGAAGGTATTGCGTTGGTAGCGTTTTCGCAGATGCACGTATTAAGCCTAGCGATAGGCATCATGCTGGTGTTCAGCCTGTTTGTGCAGATGGCGGAAGGCGCTACTTTTGGCGTGGTTCCGTTTATCAACAAAAAGGCGCTGGGTGCCGTGGCGGGCATAGTCGGCGCTGGCGGTAACGTGGGGGCGGTAGGCGCTGCCTTTCTGTTCCGCAGCGAAAGCCTGACCTATCAGCAAGGTCTGTTCTATTTAGGCCTCACTGTACTGATCCTGGCTTCATGCGTGTTGGTGGTACGCTTTAGCGATGCTACCGAAGCAGAAGAGGCCAAAGCGTATAGCGACGCAGTAGGTGATGATGTAGGCGCGGGCGCTCTGTCGTTACGCTAAGCGCTTTCCAGTACACTCATACTTCCATAACGTTCCTGTTCACTCCCATACGCTTCAGCATGGTATGGGAGAATAACGGTATGGGAGTGTTCACATTTAGGCGGCGAGTCACCAAGGAAATTTCTATGTCTTCAGCGCAGCAACTGCTCTTAACCGCCATCCGTTGCGATATCGACAACCTTACCCACCTTGCCACCACCGCCGATATTGTCAGCGACATCAGCCGCTTTATTCATATGCTCCAGCGTGAACGGGGCGCCTCGACGATTTACCTCGTTTCCCAGGGTCAGCGCTTCAAAACCCGTCGCGACACCTACCGGCAACACAGTCAGCAGGCCGAAACACTAATGCGCCAACGGCTGGAAGCGCTCAGTGAGGAGGCCCGCCCCCAGGCCGCCGCGCGCTTACTGCGCCGGATTGCCGCCGTCTGGTACGCGCTTGACGAACTTGGCGCGCTTCGCCAGGCCATTGATACCTTTGCTATCACGCCCGATGCAGCGACACAGGCGTTTAACCAGTTGACCAGTGGCCTACTGGCCATTGTGTTTGAGGCCGCGGATACCTCTATCGATCCCGATATTACCCGCACGCTAGTAGCGATTTTCCACTTAATGCAAGGCAAAGAGCTGGCAGGCCAGGAGCGCGCCTGCGGCGCCTTTGGCTTTACCCATGGTCACTTCGACGAGCCTCATCGCGCCCTGCTCAACCAGCTAATGGCGGATCAACAGCGCTGCTTCGACACCTTTGTAGAGTTTGCCACACCCGAAGCTCAGCAGGCATGGCAGAAGGAGCTTTCGCCGCGCACGCTGTCGGGTATTTGCCATCTACGCGATATCGCCTGCCAACGCTCGTCGGCAAAACAATCACCACCCAAAGAGACACCCGATAAGCTGGGTGAAACCTGGTATGAACTCACCACGCTGCGCATCGACTCAATGAAAACAGTTGAAGATGCGCTGATTGAACAACTGAGTGTGCTTTGCCACCGCAAAATCGCCCAGGCCGAGGACGCTTTAGAAAAAACCAAGGCGGATCCCTGTCGCCCAACATCCGCCCCCTGCGAGCAGGTGTTGGCGCTGAATGGAGCGCAGCCATTAGGCGACCTGACCGCCAACGCTCTCACCTCCCCCCTGGGCCGCTCGCTGATCGAGCTCACCCAAGCCCAGGCCAGCCGCTTACAAGGGCTCAGCGATGAGCTTGAAAATACCCGCAAAGCGCTACGAGAACGCAAGCTGATTGAACGCGCCAAAGGTCTCATCATGGCCCACCAGGAGATGAGCGAAGAGGAAGCCTACCGCTTTCTGCGAAAAACCTCGATGGATCAAAGCAAAAGCATGGCGGATATGGCACAAGCGATACTGGATCTCTCTGCGATGCTAAAACGCAAAGATGCTAAAACGTAAAGGTGCTAAAACATAAAGTAGATAGGCTCCCCGTTAACGGTCAATTATCAGCACATTACCAAGCTGGTTAAGCCTATATTTGCAGGATGCTGCCACCTTAGCCATGCTAAAAGCTTACTTGACTGACCAAGCAAGGAGCGCAGCCCATGCAACACCGCGTGCTATTAATTACCGGCGCATCTAGCGGCATCGGTGCGGCCACCGCTCGCGCAGCTGCACGTGAAGGCTATAAGTTAGTACTCGCTGCACGTTCTAGCGACAAGCTCACCGCACTGGCGCAAGAGCTGGGGCCGGAAAACGTACTGACCTGTGAGCTGGACGTGACTAACATGGAACAGCAGCAGGCCATGGCTGAGCAGGCGCTGGAAACCTTTGGCCGCCTGGATGGGGTCTTTGCCAACGCTGGCCGCGGCGGCTCACCCGGCGGCTTTAGCGAGGCAGACCACGACGCCTGGCGTGAGATGATCCTGACCAATATTTATGGCGTGGGCCTCACCATACAGGCCTGCTTGCCCGCTCTTAAACGAAGTAAAGGCCATGTACTGTTAACCGGCTCGGCGGCAGGTCGCACGACCATCCCAGGCTCTATGTATAGCGCGACCAAGTGGGCGGTCACCGGAATTGGCTACAACTTACGTGAAGAGTTACGTGGCACCGGCATGCGTGTGACGCTAATTGAACCTGGAATGGTCGACACCCCCTTTTTTGATGAACCGCCAACTCATGCCTTAGAAGATCGCGATATCGCCAATGCGGTAATTTACGCACTAGCGCAACCTGCCCATGTAGATGTGAATGAAATTCTTATTCGCCCCACTCCACCTTTAAGTGAGGATTGAGGAGCCAACGAACCTGTATATCCGCCACCTGGATAGTCGGCACCTTGCAATTCATCTGCAATGGCCGCATAACGTGTAATTACCAAGCGCGCTAAGTAATTTTTCACCCGACGCGCCCACGAATTAATTTGCAGGTGATCCATGAGCCAACTCGCTTCCACGGCACTTTCCGTCCTTGATCTGGCACCTATTCGCCAGGGCGGCAGTGCCGCAGAGACCTTTCGCGATAGTGTTGCCCTGGCGCAATTAACCGAGCGGCTAGGCTATACCCGTTACTGGCTTGCCGAGCACCACAATATTGCCGGTATCGCCAGTGCCGCAACCGCCGTGTTGATTGGTCATATAGCCGGGCAAACGTCCACCATCCGCGTGGGTAGCGGCGGCATTATGCTGCCTAACCATCCACCGCTGGTGATTGCCGAGCAGTTCGGCACACTGGAAACGCTCTATCCTGGCCGTATTGATCTGGGATTAGGCCGTGCGCCCGGCTCGGATGGTGCCACCATGCAGGCTATGCGCCGCAACGCCCATGCGGGGGTCGATGATTTTCCACAACTGCTGAATGAGCTGCGCAGCTACTTAGCCGATGCAGAGCCCCAGCAGCGTGTGAAAGCGGTGCCTGGCCAAGGTACCCATGTGCCTATTTGGTTGCTGGGTTCCAGCGGTTACAGCGCGCAGCTGGCAGCCAAACTGGGCTTACCCTTCGCGTTTGCTGCTCAGTTCGCGCCAGGCTATTTATTTGAAGCGCTGCGTTTGTACCGTGATAACTTCCGCCCCTCGGAACACCTGGATAAGCCTCACGCCATGGTCGGCCTTCCCGTGATGGCCGCAGAGAGCGACGCGATGGCTCACTACCTGGCCACAACAGCACAGCAGAAGTTTTTAAACCTTATTCGCGGCAAGCCGACTCAGTCACAACCGCCGGTTGAGCAGCTGGATTGGTCGCCGATGGAACAGGCCCAAGTCAGCCAATTTTTAGGCGCGGCGATTATTGGTGGGCCCGAGACAGTTAAAGCAGAGCTTGAGGAATTCCAAGCACGCACTGGCGCAGATGAACTGATGATTAATAGCGATTTTTACAACCACGCTGACCGTCTACGCAACTACGAGATTGTGGCTGAGGTCGCCCGATAAGCGCTTAGCTGCACAGGATAGTTATGACCACACTCGCTTTCTCTCCAATAACGGATGACGATTTTGCTGCTTTCTGGCCCACCTTCCAAGCCATTGTTGCAGCGCAAGAGACCTATGCGTTTGATCCCGATATCAGTTTTGAAGCTGCCCGTCAGTTATGGTGTAAAACGCCTAACGCCAGTGTGGTTGCCAAAGATGAAAACGGACAAGTGCTGGGCGCTTACTACTTAAAAACCAACGCGGCTGGCCCCGGCGATCATATATGTAACTGTGGTTATATGGTGACCCCCACCGCACGGGGCAAAGGCGTAGCGCGAGCCATGTGTGAGCACTCCCAGCAACAGGCCCGGGAACTAGGGTTTCTGGCCATGCAGTACAACGCCGTGGTGGCCACCAATGAGGTGGCCGTCGCGTTATGGCAGAAGCTGGGGTTTAGTATTGTGGGTACCGTTCCTAACGCCTACCGCCATGCGCGCTTCGGTTTTGTCGATACGCATGTGATGCATAAGACGCTTTAACAATCATCCATTTACCAAAGGGTTCTTTACCAGACGACTATTTACTAAGCAACTCTTTATCAAACAATATTTCCCAAACAACTCTCAAACAAGTTAAAAAAAACATTTAATTATACGGCTTTATTATGATTTAGCATTTAACAATCTAACAAACTAAAGATAACTTAATCAAATCATTATATTAACGAGAAATTGATACCTTTTAAAACTCCCCTATGCACCAATTCAGGTGCGGGGAGTATTAGGAGAAGTATCAATGCAAAACATATCAGTTAAGAGAGTGATTGCTGGCGCACTGATTGTGCTTTTAGCCATGCTTATCATTTTGGGTAGCATGGGTGCCATGGCAGAACGCGAAGGTGCACAGCTGCTGGCAGAAATTAATGAAATCAGCGCTCAACAAGCGAGTGCTGCTAACCGTGCAGAAACAAATCTAATGGAAGTGCGGGTCAGGCTAGAGCGCATGTCACAGCACTACCGCAATGGCAACGAAAATTACGCTGAGCGGGCGCTGGGAGAAGCATTGGAGAGTTTGGAGAAATCTGACCAGCGTATTGCGGAACTCACTCGCCTTGAACTCCCGGTTGATTCCGAGCGTCGCCCACTAGTCGATGCAATTGTCGATAGTTACCACCTTATTGTCACTGACGCCTTAAGAAGTGATTTAGACAACGAGCGCTATGAGGCATTGGACGAATACCGTGATCCCATTAATCAGAAGTTCGCCGACTTTAGCACTGCGATCAGTAATTTTAATGATTATGCACTGAGCAGAGGCAGCCAAGTTCTCTCGGAAGCACAGCGCGACAGCGTCATTTTTGGTATTACCGTAGGTGTTCTCATTTTAACCGCGATTGTACTCTATATTGTGGTACAAATAATGATTAACCGGCTCGTCATCAGCCCTCTATAGCGGGCAGTCAGCATTTGCGAAAACATTGCAAAGGGGGATTTGACCAGCCATATCGACGCCCTAGGGCGTAACGAGATCGGCCGCCTTTATAGTGCCATGGAGGATATGCAGGAGCGCCTGGAAGAGATGATCGGTACGCTCAATCAAAGTAGCGAAGCCGTCGCCTCTAGTTCTACGCAAATCGCTAGCGGCAGCCAAGACCTCGCTTCGCGTACAGAGCAACAAGCCGCAGCTTTGCAGCAAACCGCCGCGAGTATGGATGAAATTTCATCGATTGTGCGGCAAAACGCAGATACTGCCGGTCAAGCACAGCAATTGACCCAGGACGCCGCGCAACAGGCGAATAGTGGTAAGCAGGCATCTGAACGCACCAGCCTACTGATGCGGGAATTAGAAGAGACCTCGCACAAAGTCCATGACATTATTCAGGTGATTGACTCGATCGCCTTTCAAACCAATATCCTGGCGTTGAATGCATCGGTAGAAGCTGCCCGGGCTGGCGAGCACGGCAGAGGCTTTGCGGTGGTGGCCAGCGAAGTTCGTTCATTAGCAACAAAGACCTCCACCTCATCGAAAGAAATACGCACCATGATTGAAGATATCTCACAGCGTATTGTTGTCGGTGCGGAACAAGCAGCGAAAAATGGCCATGATATGGCGGAGATCAACGAAGCTATTCGTAAAGTGACGGAAATGATGCAAGAGCTTGCTCTCGCCGCAAAGGAGCAGGAGTCGGGCATTAGCCAAGTCAGCACAGCGGTATCCCAGATGGACTCGGCGACCCAGGAAAATGTATCGCTGGTTGAAGAGACCAGCACCGCGTCAGCCTCACTCCAGGATGAAGCTACTCGTTTGGCCGAGTTAGTCACGACCTTCAAACTTAAGCGCTTAGCACACAGTGGCTCGGAACCCCCTACCGTTTCTTCATCACCGCAGGCACTTGCAGCGTCTAACGCTTATTCAGCTAGAAAACTGCCCAACGCCACACCTGATTGGGAAGAGTTTTAATTCACGCTTTTGGGCCAGCTTGGCTGGCCCTTTTCCATTGGTCTTCCGCTTCAGAGCATAAAAAATTAGCGGCTCATTAAATGCAAATATCGACAGAATACAACTTGCGGATGGCGCCCTGTATGCCGCTAAAAGCAAAGGTAAGCATCAGCTAGCGATTCACAAACCTTAGTCGCTCACGTCAAAACAGTGCTGCAACTGCTGCTCAGCGGCGTCGCTGCCCATCGCCGTTAACTTAGCGATATTGCGCTCAGGAATCGCGTCGGTATCGCCGTAAAACTCGATCGCCTTTTCGACGCTCTCTTCGCGCAACAAATGCACCATGGCATAGGGAGAGCGGTTGGTATAGTTGGCAGCGTCATCGGGCTCAGCCCCGTCGAAGCAGTAATCGGGATGAAAAGTAGCGAGCTGATAGACCCCTTCATATCCCTGATCGACCAAGATACTTTCGGCCAGCTCAACAAAATCCAGGTAGTGATCAAAGCTTTTAAAAAGCGTAGGAAATACCAGCAGCGTCGTTTCAGTTTCAGGGTGTTCGTCCAGCCACGCTACCTCGACCATCAGCTCTTCAAGCGCCACTTCAATTTTTTTAGAGCGCACAACCTCAACGCGGATGGCTTCACGCGCTAGCTCCCGCTGAGCGAACGGGCAAATATCGTGGGCGACAATGAAGGTGCGCACCCAGTTCAGCGTTTGCGCGGCTACTTGGTCATCTGCGTGTTGGTTATCTGTGTGCATAGCACCCTCATGATCATGGTTAGGTCGGCGATGGCCGACGCTTTATGCGCAGCAGTTTACCAACTGTTCATGACCAACTACACGTGCTCTTGGTAGCGCTTCAGGGCGACTTCATAGGATTTATGGATATGGTCGTCCATTAATTCACGCGCTGCTTTAGCATCCCGCTGTAGCGCCAGCTCCACCAGCTGATGATGCTGCTCGTCCAGCTCTTGACGTATCGTCGGCATTTTTGGCCCCAAACGTCGGTAGCGATCGAACTGGTCGTGTAACTGCTCAATAAAACGCAATAACCAGACTGAACCACACGGCGCCACCAGGGTGCGGTGAAACTGTGTATGCAGATGCTCCCACTCTTCGCCTTTATCCAGGGTTATATCGGCCCGTTTCAGGCGATGTGCGGCGGCAAGCAAATCGGCCTCCCAAAGCGAGTCACCGTTAGCAATAGCTCGCTCTAGCGCCATCCCCTCCATTTCCAGGCGCATTTGGGCAATATCGTCCAGTTCATCCCGCGATAGCTTCGGCACCCGAAAGCCGCGCTGATTCTCCTGCACCAGCAACCCATAAGCCGCCAATCTATTGAGCGCTTCTCGCAGCGGGCTCAAACCGACTTGATAGCGCTCTTTGAGGGCATTGATAGCGAGCTTTTCACCGGCCACAAAACGCCCACCCACCAAATCCTTGCGTAAATGATCAAACACGCGACTTGATGCGGTACCCGCTGGCCCCACTGGCCCTACTGACTTGGCTGACGTAGGTAGAGAATTATTCATCACGATGTCCTTTGTTTATCTCAGTTCCCGCTGTCCATTCTGTTTTGACTGTTGACGTTGGGTCAGGCACTACCTATATTCTATTTTAGACAAGATAATCGATTTTTTAACCTACAAACGATAAATAAGGTCTAGGTATGCTTCTGATCTCCTCTTTGGCTTCGCGGGATATGCATCAATGACACCACCCGCCACCTCCTGGCAACTTTTCTGGGCCTTTTTCCGCATCGGCATCTTTGGTTTCGGTGGCGGCCCCGCCATGATCCCATTAGTGCGCGCCGAGGTCGTCACCCGTCACCATTGGTTAACCGATGAAGAGTTTGCCGATGTACTGGCGATTGGCAATACCTTACCCGGCCCCATTGCCACCAAGATGCCCGGCTATATTGGCTATCGTGTAGGTGGAGTCGTCGGCTGTATTGCGGCCGTCATTGCTATTATCGTCCCGATGATTGTGGCGATGATTGTCATGTTAGGCATTTTCAGCCGCTACCGCGATGTGGCTTGGATTCGCGGCATGGGCCAAGCCGTGGTGCCGGTGGTCATGGTGATGATGGCGCAGCTCACCTGGGACTTTTTTGATAAATCCCAGGCCGCTCTTGGCTGGCTGGTCAGCATTGCCATGGCCATCATTGCCGCCGGGCTGATCTACTGGCTTGGCATTCACCCAGGCTGGGTGATTGGCGCCATTCTACTTGCCGCCCTCCTGCGCCCTGCCGGTAAGAAAAAAGCGGAGGGAGCGGCATGATTTATTGGGATCTCTTCCTAGCCTTTTTTATCCCAAACATTATCGGCTATGGCGGCGGCCCGGCCATTATTCCACTGATCGAAGCCGAAGTGGTTGGCCGTTATGGCTGGATGACCGCACAAACCTTCGCGGAAACATTAGCCCTCGGCAACGCATTACCTAGCCCTATCGCGACCAAAATGGCCGGCTATGTGGGCTATGAAGTAGCGGGTATTGGCGGTGCCTTCATTGCCGTAGCTGCCACAGTGATCCCTACGCTGCTACTCATGTTAGGCGCGTTAGGGTTGCTCTACCGTCATCGTGATTCCCCCCGGGTTAAGCGCATGAGCCAATGGGTGCGCCCAGTCATCGCCATGATGATGGCCTGGCTGACCTTGGGGTTTCTGCTCGAAAGCCTTAATACCAGCGGGGCGATTCATACCCTGATCATTGGCATAGTCGCCGCTATAGCACTGATTCGTTTTAACACGCACCCCGCCTTTGTGGTTATGGGCGCCCTGGTTTATGGAGGGCTTATTATTCCGTAAAGATAACTCAAACTTTACAAAAACTTATAAGTAACACCACTCAACACGCCAAAACTCACAACAATTCATGGATCAATGGGGTAAACAATGACACTTAAATCGCTATTCACTACCACCGCCTTAGCAGCAGCACTTTCTATACCCGCCTTTGCAACAGCTGCTGATAATTATCCTGAAAAGCCAATCGAATTTATTGTGCCCTGGGGGCCAGGTGGCGGCAGCGACTTGCTAATGCGTTTGGTAAGCAAACATCTTGAAACAGAGTTAGGCCAAGCGGTGCCTGTGATTAATATGCCTGGAGCAAGTGGAACGGTAGGACTGCGTGAAGCCTCACGCCGAGATAGCGATGGATACACTATTTCGCAAATACATGAAGGTTTGCTGATCGCGCACCATTCGGGGGTGACAGACCTCAACTGGGACGATTTTGATGTCGTTTCCATGATGACCAGCGATAACTCGGTCATCGTAGTAAATGCCGATACTGGTTGGGAAACACTCGATGACATGCTCGAAGATGTCATCTCAAACCCAGGTGAGTATCGGATGGGCGTTACATTAGGTGGTATTCCACACTTATGGGCAGTGCAATTTGAAGAATCCACAGGCACTCAGTTTGGCTATGTGGGGTATGAAGGGACTGGAGAAAGGTTACGTGCGCTCGCGGGTGGGCATATCACAGTGGCTATAGAGGACTATTACTCAGCACGCGCCTTCGTAGAAAATGGCGATTTGAACGTGTTAGCAGCGGCTACTTCTGAACGCATTGAAGAACTACCTGATACACCCACACTTAAAGAACTGGGGCATGATCTTGAGTTTTTAGTTACTCGTGGGGTTGTTGTGCCCAAAGGAACACCCGAGTCGGTCGTTTCAACACTGGAAAGTGCGCTTAAAAATGTCGCTAATAGTGAAGGGTTTAAAACCGACATTGAGAATGTAGGCGGCACAGTGCGTTACCTTAACAGAGAAGACTATACCGCTTATTTAGAGCGTAATAACGAGTTCATTGAAAACAACGCCCACCTCCTTAATTAAGGTAACGTTGTGCTTTAGGAGGTTTTTATGGAGCGCAGAAGCGCAGAGACAGCTCTAATCCCGGCGTTACAAGTGCTGTCTTACCTTATCATCGCCCTCGGTGCTTTATTCATGGCCTTCAAGGCCGGCTCATTGCCGGCCTCTCGTTGGGAACCCATGAGTGCAGGTACTTTCCCACAAATTATCTTTTTCAGTATTGCAATTTTATGCGGCATGGCAGTTATCTTTGAACTCTCCAAACACGGCTTACCGCGTACAACCTTTTGCATTGCCTGGAGAAGACTAACCGCACTTAAAGCCGTCATCATCAACCTGGTGCTATTTACTGTGTATATGATAGCAATGCCTATTGCGGGATTTATTATCAGCACTTTTGTATATCTGCTTACTACACAGCTTTACCTAGCCCCCAGGAAGGCTACTACCGTAGCGATTGCCATCTTCGTCGCCATTCTCTTTTCTGCTGGGCCTTACTATTTATTTTCTGAGGCCTTCAACATCTATCTTCCTCGTGCTCAATGGTAACGTAACCTATGACTGATGCTTTCCTCGTAGCGCTAGGGGGCGTGACCGAGCCCTATACGCTATTACTCATGGCAGTAGCGACTTTTGCAGGTATTGTTGCCGCCGCAATACCCGGCTTTACGATTACCATGGCCATAGTCCTTACGTTGCCTCTTACATTTGCCATGCCCCCCATGCAGGGCATTGCGGTCATGCTATCTGTCTACGTAGGTGGACTAAGCGGTGGCTTATTTAGTGCCGCTCTGCTGGGCATCCCAGGCACGCCCTCATCAGTTGCAACCACCTTTGATGCCTTCCCTATGGCTCGACAAGGTCATCCTGGGAAAGCACTATCCTTGGGATTATTTGCTTCATTCGTGGGCTCTATTATTTCTATTGCTGTGCTGATCGTGGCCGCGCCTCCACTCGCACTTCTAGCGGTTAAGTTAGGGCCCTGGGAATATTTTGCGCTTATTATTTTTGCTTTGACTGTCATAGCAAGCCTAGTGGGTGACTCTCTTATCAGGGGGCTAATCGCGGGTCTAATCGGTATCGGCATCGCCACTATTGGGCCTGACCCACTCATGGGGCGCGAGCGTTTTACCTTTGGCTATGAAATCCTGACCGCGGGCATACCGTTCCTGGTTGTATTAATAGGCATGTACGCCATGAGCCAGCTACTCTCCGAATTAGAGCCTGCCGCCGGAGACAAACAGCCCTCTTCTGGCGCATTAATCAGTGGAGATATGCGCCCTCACCTTTGGCAAACCATAAAAGACATCTTATTGAAGCCCGCCAATGTTATACGCTCATCATTGCTCGGTGTGTTTATTGGTGCAGTACCCGGTGCAGGTAGCTCAATTTCTAATCTATTAGCTTACGACCAAGCTAAACGAGCGTCTAAGCACCCAGAAACTTTTGGTAAGGGTGAACCACAGGGCGTTGTTGCTTCTGAGTCAGGCAACTCATCAACGGTAGGCGGCAGCTTAATACCATTGATAGCGTTAGGCATACCAGGGTCTCCCGCCGATGCAGTTCTCATGGCAGCCATCATGGTACACGGCATCAGCATTGGCCCGCGCTTAATACTTGATCATCCCGACTTGGTTTACAGCATGTTTATTGCCATGGCGATAGCTTCTGTCTTCATGCTGTTAATAGGCGTTATTTTAATGAGGGCTTTTTTACGCCTACTAAATGTACCTAAGTATATTGTTGTTCCCGTTGTATTAGCTTGCTGTGCAATTGGTACTTACACCCTGAACAACCGCTTATCCGACCTTTATCTACTTGCCTGCATTGGTGCAGTGGGATATCTGCTTAAAAAACTGGATTATCCGCTAGCACCTCTTGTACTTGGCGTTGTATTGGGCCCTATAGCAGAAACCAACTTAAGACGGGCCTTCCAGACAAGCACTGACTGGACGCTCTTCTTCACTCGGCCAATATCAGCGCTGCTGCTTACACTGGCGGTTGTTTCTGTGATTTACAGTATTTATAGCTATATGAAACAGCGCCGCCTAATGGCTCGCCGTCTAGATGCCACATCTAAATAGGAATCACAATGCATACTGACCCACACTATTACCCTTCCGCCTCACGCCGTATGGTCACGTTTGGAAAACGTGGAATGGTCGCTACGTCTCAGTCGCTTGCTGCACAAGTCGGCATAGATATGTTACGAAAAGGTGGCAATGCCATTGATGCTGCCATTGCTACAGCTGCTGCTTTAACCGTCGTTGAACCAACCTCTAATGGTATTGGTAGCGATGCTTTTGCTCTTGTGTGGGTAAAAGGTGAACTACATGGCCTCAATGCTAGCGGCCCTGCGCCAAAGAGTATTTCATGTGATGCCGTCAAGGCCCTGGGTCATGAGGAAATGCCCGCCCATGGATTAGTGCCAATCACAGTACCCGGTGCGCCAGGCGCCTGGGCTGCGCTTTCAGAGCGTTTTGGTAAACTGCCTTTTGAGCAGCTGTTAGCGCCAGCAATAGAATTAGCTGACGAAGGTTTTGCTGTATCAGCAGTAGCCAGCCAACTCTGGAAAAGTGCAGAAGAGCGTTATGGAAAATACGGGACAGATGAATTTGCCTCCTGGTTTACGCACTTCACTCCCAATGGGCAGGCTCCCAAAGCAGGTGACATTTGGCGCTCTCCTGATATGGCAAAAACGCTGCGTGAAATTGCCAATAGCCATGCGGATGCGTTTTATCAAGGCAGCCTAGCGGATGCGATGGATGCCTTTTCACGTCAGCATGGCGGCTTCTTACGCAAAGAAGATTTACAAGCTTTCAAACCAGAATGGGTCAAACCCATAAGTGTCCGATATCGCGGCCATGATATTTGGGAAATTCCTCCCAACGGCAGCGGATTAATTGTGCTTCAAGCCTTGGGTATTCTTGAATCTTTAGGCGAACAGTCAAATGATCAGATAGACACTATCCACCGCCGGATAGAGGCTACAAAACTTGGTTACGTAGACGGCTTAAACTACATTACTGAGCGCTCATCTATGCAGCCGAGCGTTGAGCAGATGCTATCGAATGAGTACCTTTCGCAACGCGCAGAGCTTATTGGCCAAGACGCCATTGACCCCATTCATGGCAATCCATTAAGGGGGGGCACCGTTTACCTGGCAACCGCTGATGATGAAGGTAATATGGTGTCATTCATTCAAAGCAACTTTGAAGGCTTTGGCTCTGGCATCGTAGTACCGGGCACCGGCATTAGCCTGCAAAACCGTGGCTGGTCGTTTTCCCTCGACCCGCAGCATCCCAATGCTCTAGCACCCAGCAAACGCACCTACCACACCATCATCCCAGGCTTTATCACCAAAGATAACCAAGCCGTTGGGCCGTTCGGTGTGATGGGTGGCTATATGCAGCCCCAGGGCCATGTGCAGGTGGTAACGGCGATGCTTGAGGATCAACTGAATCCTCAGGCGGCGCTCGATATGCCGCGTTGGAAATGGACCAAAGGCAAAACCATCGAAGTTGAAGCCGACTTCCCCAATCACTTAGCGCTTGCCCTGGCACGCCGCGGCCACGACATCGTTAAAGTCGCCGATTCAATCAGCTTTGGCCGTGGCCAAATCATTCTGCGCGATCCTGACACCGGCGTACTCCAAGGAGGCACAGAGCCACGCACCGATGGGGCTGTGCTCCCCTGGTAATATCTCACCTCTAAACTGGGTCTCCGCCGTGTTGCCGTTGAAGGCAACCGGCGGCTGAGCTGGCTATCCACGCTCAACCACCGCATCATGGCACTCTTTTTTTCGTCGGTACTTTTTGCCAGCCTAACTATGTCTCCACCACCTTCTGAATCGACTTCCTCACCACTAAGCGGCTTTTTTGGCGTATTTCGCTATAGCCGACGTGCACTTGGCTTAGTCTGGGAAACCTCTCGCTGGATGATGCTTGGGCTGGCGCTGTGCACGCTGGTCGCAGGGGTTCTGCCTGCCGTGGCGGCCTGGGTGGGTCAATTGATTGTGGATGGGGTGGTAAGTGCCATGGAGGCCCATCAAGCAGCCACTGATCCCAATCTACTAGCGTCCATTACACCGGTGCTAACGCTGGTGGGGATCGAAGCCGTGATTATTGCGCTCATTGCCCTGGCCCAGCGCGGCCTCTCAGCCCAACAGTCACTGCTGCGTGCGCTGCTGGGGCAGAAGGTCAATGTGATGATTCTGGAGAAAGCGGGACAACTGTCACTTAGCCAGTTTGAAGATTCAGAGCTTTACGACCAGCTCACGCGAGCGCGCCGTGAAGCATCTACGCGCCCGCTTGCACTGGTGAATAAAACCTTTGGGCTGCTGCAAAACGCTATCTCGCTGGGTAGCTTCGGCGTGCTACTGGTGCAGTTCTCCCCTTGGGCGCTGCTGATTTTGGTAGCAGGCGCCTTGCCGGTATTTATCTCAGAGGCCAAATTCTCGGGCGATGCTTTCAGGCTGTTTCGCTGGCGCTCGCCGCAAACCCGTATGCAGATCTATTTAGAGACGGTGCTGGCAAGGGAAGACAGCATTAAAGAGGTCAAACTGTTTGGCCTTGAAGGGCTGTTTCTCAAGCGCTATCGCGACATTTTTACCAAATTGTTTGCAGAGGATCGCCGCCTAACTTTGCGTCGTGAAAGCTGGGGGTTTCTGCTCGGCCTGCTTGGCACCTTAACCTTTTACGCCGCCTACGCCTGGGTGGTGATTGAAACGATTGCCGGGGCGCTGACCCTGGGTCAGATGACCATGTACCTGATGGTCTTCAAGCAGGGTCAGGCCGCGCTCTCCGCAAGCCTCACCGCGATCAGCGGCATGTACGAGGATAACCTCTACCTCTCCAATCTTTATGAGTATCTTGAGCAGCCAGTGGAGGGAGAGAGCGGTACACTCACTCAGGGGGCACTGCCCGGTGACGGGCTGCGCTTTGAGCACGTTAGCTTCTCCTACCCTGGCGGCGACTCTGTTCTCCAAGATCCGGTTCTTCACGATATCTCACTGCACCTCTGCCCTGGGCAGAGCCTGGCTTTGGTAGGCGAAAACGGCTCGGGTAAGACGACCCTTATCAAGCTGCTCACGCGGCTCTACCACCCAACCCAAGGCCGAATTCTGTTAGATGGTAGCGACCTGCGGGATTGGAGTACCCAAGCACTACGTGAACGCACCGGGGTGATTTTTCAGGACTTCGTGCGCTATCAGTTGCAGGTGGGCGAAAACCTTGGTGTCGGCGATACTCATGCCTTTAACGACCAAGAAAGGTGGCAGAACGCCGCTCGTCACGGTATGGCGGATGAGTTTATTACTCGCATGGCCAACGGCTACAAAACCCAGCTTGGCCGCTGGTTTAAAAATGGCCAAGAGCTCTCTGGTGGCCAGTGGCAGAAAATTGCCCTCTCCCGAGCGTATATGCGCGAAAACGCGGACATTTTGGTACTGGATGAACCTACCGCTGCCATGGATGCTGCGGCAGAAGCCGAAATATTTGCCCGCTTTCGCGAGCACAGCCGCGATAAAATGGCGATATTGATCTCTCACCGTTTTTCCACAGTACGCAGCGCTGATCTCATTCTGGTTATTGATCAAGGGCATATCGTTGAACGCGGCACCCATGAAGAACTCCTGGCCACTGCAGGCCGCTATGCGAAACTATTTCAACTCCAGGCAGCGGGTTATAAATAGCCACTAAAATATTAATAATTCTTATTATAATTATGTTTAAACTCTTACCACGCTAATTAAAACCTCGAACGTGAACAAACGTCACAAGCGTTACAAATCTGTCGACCGTTCTAACGCTTTAAAGGTAATGTGCTCTCATGGTTTGACACTACAGGAGTGGCACATATGAACCGTCTTCATCAGATAAGAGTTAAGTATGCTCTTGCCTTTATCAGCGTTGCGTTAGCACTACTGGTTATTGTGGTAGCCGATGCACTGCTGGTTAATATGGTAAAAAGCCGTTTAGATACGTTTATCACCAACTATATTCCGGCGACTTCAGCCACACTCAACGGCGACCGAGACCTTTATCAAGCACGCGTTGCTGAGATTGAGTATCTGTTATCTGACCCCAGCTCCGAGCGAGCAACAGCGTTAATCGCCGAGTTTGAAGAGAATGCTCAGCAGGCTTATGACCGCATGGGGCTCTACGCCGAACTAATGCAGAACTACCCAGAGCTAACCAAGCAACTAGCTAACTTTGAAACGCTGTATAGCGATTGGAAACAAGAGGCAACACGTGTTTTTGAGCTGCACCAAAGCGGTAATACCGCAGCAGCATTAACGATGCTATCCGGTTCATCATTAGACGACTTTAATGCACTGCGTGATATATATGATGTATCGGGAATAAATATTGAGACAGCCACTTATCAAGCAGAAGCAGCGGTGGTTGATAGAATCCAAGTGCAGCAAACATCCACTATTATTGTTGCTTTAATCATCTTTATTGCTGCAACGCTTATTGCGCTACTGGGGCCGCTAATGATGTCTCGGGCTATCCGTCAAATTAGTGGACGTATTAAAGAGATTACCGAAGGCGATGGCGATCTAACCGCGCGGATTGAGAGTCAACGCCGTGATGAAATTGGTGAATTGGCACAACAGTTCAATGCCTTTATTAAACGCATTGACGATACGCTTCAGTCAGTTAGCAGCAGTACCGTTAGCCTGCAGCATGCATCTACTGAAATTGCCAAAGGCAGTCAGGAGCTTGCGGCACGTACTGAGCAAGCTGCTGCGAATTTACAGCAAACCTCTGCTTCAATGGAGCAAATCGCAGCAGTGGTCAACAACGCCTCTGATTCTGCCCAGCAGGCTGACCAGTTGGCGCTTTCAACCCGGGATCTCGCTCAACAGGGTTTGCACTCCATGCACAGTGTTGAGCAGACAATGGATACGATTAACGACTCTTCCTCTGAAATCAGCAGCATCGTCAACCTTATTGATAGCATCGCTTTTCAAACCAATATCCTGGCGCTGAATGCGTCTGTAGAGGCCGCCCGCGCAGGCGAACATGGCCGAGGCTTTGCGGTAGTTGCCCAAGAGGTACGTATATTGGCCAGCCGCTCAAGTGATGCCTCCAAAAACATTGCCACTCTGATCAATACCTCGTTAAGCCGCACAAAATCGGGCGTTGACCAAGTGAAACAAACCGGCGCCACCATGCAGGAGATGGTAAAAAGCATCGAGCGTGTGGCGGACGTGATTGCTGAGATCAGTGCTGGTGCTAAAGAACAGAGTGTAGGTATCGGTCAAGTAAATGACGCAGTTAACGAGCTGGATAGCATGACCCAACACAATGCCTCCATGGTAGAAGAGTCCAGCGCTGCGGCGGCAGAACTAAGAGAACAAGCCGACCGACTGGGCGTGCTAGTGGGAGGCTTCAAGCTCAGCAATGCTAACGCGCAACCAGCTCTTGGCAAAGCAGCGCTTGCCCCTACAGCTAATAAGCCCTCACCTACGCCTAATGTCCCGCGTCGTTTGGCGAGCTCACAGCAGCCTGAATGGGAGTCGTTTTAAGCAATCCCCCTTAGTTTTCTAAGTATCCTTGGACTTATACTGAGTCCAAGGAAGTTTCGTTACCGGCTTATATGCTCATCCATTTCAGCAAGCTCTTCGTCTAGCCGCAGCCGCTCATCGTAGTCATCAAAGGTATATGTATGCTGTCTGGTGCTTTAATTATTGATGATGATTGTAGTGTCCAACTATTGGGCAGAATGCTACTACGCCAGCACGGTTATCAGGTGGTGACGGCAAGCAGTTTTGGCGAGCTGGTGCGCCAACCCGACCTACTCAATGTCGAGCTGATCTTGCTTGATCTCGGGCTAGGTGAATTTACGAGCCTTGATATTCTGGAATATCTTTATGATTTACGCTTAAACGCTTCAATTTTATTAATTAGCAATTATACGGAAGAAACTGCCGCGCATGCGCTTGCTGCAGGTGAAGCAAAAGGCTTGAAAATGCTAGGTTTCCTACCTAAATCCAAGCTACTCACCGGTCTAACGACATTTTTGGGGCCATTAAAAAAAGCGCCCAAAGCGCCTACAAGCGTTGAATTGGCGAAGGCCATTCGTGAACAACAGCTTTTTCTAGCTTTTCAACCCCAAATAAGCCTGCAACAAGGCACTCAACAAGGGCAGGTTATTGGCGTTGAAGCGCTGGTACGCTGGCAAGACCCTCAACGCGGCGTGCTATACCCCGACAGTTTTATACCTCTAGCAGAGCAAAACGACCTGATGCTTCCACTCACTTGGTACGTTATTGAGCTTGCCATGAAGCAGCAAGCCCAATGGTTGTCACAAGGGTGGGACTTAGACGTCTCGATAAATATACCGGCGGCCTTTATTCAAGCAGAAGGCGTACTAGACGCGTTTGATCAACTCACCCAAGCGCATCATGCTGTGCTTAGCAAGATCACCCTGGAACTCACCGAAACAGCGGGGGTTGAGTGCTTGGGCTACGCTAGCTACGTGCTCAAAGCGTTGCGACAACGGGGCTGCAAACTGGCGTTAGATGACTTTGGTACCGGCCACTCTTCGCTGACACAGCTCTATCGGTTGCCTTTCAGCGAGCTCAAAATTGACCGTAGCTTTGTCTCACTGATCGATCAGGACAAAGAAGCACTGGTGATAACAGAGTCGATTGTCGACTTAGGCAAACGCCTGGGACTGACTGTTGTCGCCGAAGGTATCGAAACGTCGGCACAGTTCACTCGGCTTGTTGAAGCCGGGTGCACTGTTGGACAAGGCTACGGTATTGCACACCCGTTAACCGCCGACGCTTTCAACACCTGGTTACGCGAGTACTCACCGTCCGCCCCCTAATAACGCATCAAACGAACATGCTTTCTTGCTCCAAAGCCAGCTTAGTAGTGGCCTCAAGAGCAACTAAACGCTCCAGATAGATCATCAATTCGCTTAATGGGGCTTCTAGCGCTGCTTGCTCCAATTGGCTTGCTTGCTCAGCAATCGCAGCACAGCCTAGAGAGGAAGCGGCACCCTTTAGTGAATGGGCTTCTAGGCACAAGGCTTGTCGATCCTCTGACTGCCAGTAGGCATTCAAGCGAGCGATACGCTCACCAAGCCGTGTTAAAAACGTGGTCAGCAGCGCATCCAGTGCCTTGGGTTCAAAGGTACTTTGCAGCTCTTCGCAAAGACGCTTATCGAGTACTTGAACTGCCCCAGCGCTATCACCCAGCGATTCGGGGCTTTTAATAGGAACGGTAGCGTGAATACTGACAGATTCAACGCTTTCATCATTTAACAGATAGCGGCCAATCACCTGATGCAACTCATCGCGCGTAAAAGGCTTGTGAATCATATCGTCCATGCCGCTTTGAATGCAGCGCTCTCGGTGCTCAGGCATCACATTGGCGGTCATCGCCACTATGGGCAACTTAGGCAGTTGATGCACAGCTTCATAATCGCGCCAGCGTTGGGTGGTTTCCGTGCCATCCAGCTTAGGCATCTGCATATCCATCAACACCAAATCAAATCGACCATGGTCTGCTTTCAACTGATCGAGCGCTTCCTGGCCGTTCTCTGCAACCGATACCTGCTGGCCAAGGCGCTCAAGCATGACGCGTGCCACCGTTTGATTTAGCGGGTTATCCTCTACCACCAAGATATGGTGATGGGAGGGCATTGCTGGCGGGTGTTCACCGCTTTGGTAAATGGCCAAAGGTTCGGTTTCCGGCAGGCTGACGGTGAACCAGAATCGACTGCCGAGCCCCTGCTGGCTGTTAACACCTATCTCGCCCTGCATGGCATCGACCAACCGCTTACAGATTGCGAGCCCAAGCCCCGTGCCTTCGTGACGACGCGCCATTGAGGTATC
Source organism: Vreelandella titanicae (assembly GCF_014697095.1). NCBI lineage: Bacteria > Pseudomonadati > Pseudomonadota > Gammaproteobacteria > Oceanospirillales > Halomonadaceae > Vreelandella > Vreelandella titanicae. The sequence goes on from NZ_CP059082.1 coordinate 4,997,717, forward strand.
CACTTGCGAGAACGCCGAGAACAGCTGTGCTTGATCCGCTTCCGCGATACCACAGCCAGTATCGTGTACCTCCATAAGAATATTATCGTCTCCAAGAGGTTTTATCTGGCATTTGACGAACCCCTCTTCCGTGAACTTCAAGGCATTATTGATTAAGTTCATCATGACTTGGCGCAGCCGCGCGATGTCTCCCAGCACATAACGGGGCAGCGCCGGGTCGATAGCGTAACTAAAGGAGACCTTCGCCTTTGGTTCGCGGAGGGTATAGCTTTCACAAAGCTGGTCGATGCATTGGTGAAGATCAAACGGCTGGATATCCAGATCGAGGCGCCCCGACTCAATTTTGGTGTAGTCGAGAATATCGTTGATCACCGCGCGTAGGCTCTCCGCACTGCGCTTAAGAGCGGCTAAATAAGTCTCAGCACTTGTTGTTTTAACCTCCTCGCTTAACAAATCCGCCATACCCACGACACCATTTAACGGGGTTCGAATTTCATGACTCATCACCGCCATAAACTCAGATTTTGCCAGACTCGCTTTCTCTGCTTGCCTAGCTGCCTCATTTAGCTCTTGGCTCTTGGTTTCTAACGCCTGAGCCTTACGATGACTGGAGCGCCCTTCTAGAATCAGCGCGCGAACCAACATGCCACCTGAAAGCATTAACAGAACAATAAGCAACAGCACCAATCCGTTGAGACTTGTCAATGCGCGGTGTTCCTCACTATGCATATGGGAAACATGGGCGTTGGTTTCGATCAAAATGTTACCGCTGAGTTGCTGTAGCTCAGCCGCTTGCTGCAGGAGGATAGCCGTTAACTCGCTATTTAACTGGGTAGGGTTGTCCCATACCGTTTCGAGTAGGGTTTCCATCTCTAGAATGCGGATGTGAGCTTGTTGAATGACCGCCTCAATATCCTCGAGTTTCGCCACGACTTTTCCTATTTCACCTTGAAAAAAAAGTGATTGTCGGCTGAAGAGAATCTCAAAACGCAGCAACACATCATCAACCGTAGCCTTCCCAGCACTCGTTTCGAATAGCGACAAGCGCAATTCGCGCACCTCTCGATCAAACTGATACCCGGCCCATAACACATTTTCGAGCAACCGCTCCTCCTGCGCATGCTGACGGTTATAAATAACCCCACCGGTGGTTAGCGCTGAAAGAAAAAAAAGGATCGCCGAGAATGTAGCGACCCTGGTACGGCGGGAAAAATAGAACTTAAAAAAAGCCAGCATGATTGCTACTCGGTTATATTACTCAACGTCGATTCGTGTCACCTGCCACACAGAGCGCGAAAATATCTCTTCATCTAGCAGTTCGGGGTGCTGGTCAAAGGGATAAATGACAAATAGCGGCCCCTGATCACGAATTCGCAGCGCTTTGCCGTTTGCCTGCATAGCCAGAATGACATCGTAATTCTCAAAATCGCTGATAGGCACCGTCGCGGCGTACTCATTCAACGCTACCACACGAATATTCTCCCCCTCGGCACCGACGGCTTCCAGGATAGCTCGCCCCAATGGGCCAGAGAAGCGCATCACGCCGTCGTGCCAGGGCGTGCGGGTAATCGTTTCGTGCTGCGCCAAGCCTTCTAGCATCGCTTTATCAAAATGGGCTTCGTCACCCACATTCGTCTGCCCCACCTTTCCACTCACCACCAATATCACCGGGCCTTCAGGTACTTCCAGGGCGATAGTGTGGGTCGACAGCAAGGCAAGTCCTACCGCGACGATGAAAACCACGAATTTAACAACCATAGGGCGACGTATCATGCTGCACCTCGGTGCTGACCGTTGAAAGTGCAGAAATTGTATATCGGCCGTTGGCGGGCTAACTGTGAACCTTTGTGTCAACGCATCATCATCCACTAAACTTAACGCGTGAGCTTGCCGCCTCTACACGGGTGACATTTATAAGACGACAATAAGGGAAATTAGCATGCATATTGGCGTACTTGAAGATGACCTCGACCAACAGGCCTTTATTGAGCAGTGCCTACTAACGGCAGAACACCAAGTCTCGCTGTTTAGTCGCTCTAGCGAGCTTCGCCGGGCGACGCAGCAGCACACCTTTGACCTGCTCATTATCGATTGGCGCCTGCCCGACAGCGACGGCATGGATGTGGTTGCTCATCTTCGCCAGCACGACAGCTGGCATGGGCCAATCCTGTTTATTACCGCCAGCCAGGGCGAAGACGATGTTGTTAAAGCCCTGGAGCGAGGCGCCGATGATTTTCTCGCCAAGCCCCTTCGCCCCAGTGAGCTGATTGCCAGAGTGAGTGCGTTAGGTAGACGCTCTGGCTATGCCACATCGCGCCCTGCACCGGCCTGTCCCGAGATATTTACCCTGCATACCGATGAGCACTACATCAGCGTGGCGGGCGACGCCATTGATTTAACCGAACGTGAATACCGGTTAGCCACGCTGTTTTTCTCTAAAATGGGTGAGCTAATTACCCGTGCGCACTTACTAGAGCTGGTGTGGGGCATTAAAGGGGATATTTCGACGCGTACCGTTGACACCCACGTAAGCCGCCTACGCCGCAAGCTGGAACTGGATGGTCGGCATGGCCTGCGTCTACGTAGCGTTTACCAATCGGGGTATCGCATGGAAACTTGCCAGCCCCCCCACCTTGAACAAGTCGCTAAATAGATTGACGCTCATATAAGCATCGGTTAAAACATAAGAGCTCCCCTTTAAGGGGCAGTTCTTTTTTATTAACGAAACTTTTTCAGAGACCTTCTCATGCGCTGGCAAATCCCCGCGACACGAATGAATAAGCTGCATCGCATTATTAATAATGCGGTATCAGCTTATTATTGTCGCGCGCCAGAGATGTAAAGAGGAAATTGGCCGCGGCAAGTGTCGCGGCCATGTTGTTTTATCGTTACCTTTGAGACTCCCTGATCGCGATGTTGCCCGGCCTCCTAACCCAGGAGACCGACCCCATGGCAATCGCAACCATTACCCGCAAACTACTCAGCGCTTTCACCCACTATCGTACCCAGCGGCGCTTTTACGAAGACCCGCGCTTTCATGACCCGCACCTGTTAAAAGATATCGGTTTACGCTGGGAGCAGGGCCAGCTGGTATCCATTCATGGTGTAGAGGAACCAAGTCAGCGCAACCAACGCCATCAGGCTGAAACCCGCGATGCCTACGAAAAATGTCCACACTGTGGGAGTAGGTTGGCATAGCCAACGCCCCGGTCGCAGGAAGTGGCCGGGGCGTTTTCAGTGGCGTGCCACGCCTGGCGCGCAATAAAAAAGCCGATCCATTGGATCGGCCAAGCTGATGGGATATTGCACAGCATGGGGAATACTGTGCAGAGATGCCTGGGGAAGGCATCGCCAAAACGCCGGGTTAGGCGGCTTGGCGATGCCCTCCCAGAGAATTGCGTCCTTTCCGGGAGTAGCTCCCTTTACCTTTTTTCGGGGTTTGCTGCTGCATTTTAAACATCGGCGTTCGCAGCTGCGCTTTTAAAGCGTTGTCTTTTATCTTGCGCTGTTTCATCGTTTTCTCCATTCTTTTAAAGATGCCTGCCTGGGCAGGCACCCACTACGACACATACTATTAATTGAAGTTCATCGTTTAGCGTTTCAAGTCCTGGTTACTCATTCCTCTTACTCATCCCAGAGCGGCGCTATTTCAGGGTTGGCGATACGCTCTTTACGATCCAACTTGGCGATTTCCGTCATCTCGCTGTCGCTCAAGACTAAGTCAAAGGCGGCAATGTTGCTTTGAATATTTCGCGCCTTGGTCGATGAAGGAATCGTAATCATATTGCGCTGTTTTACCCAAGCAAGGGCAATTTGCGCGGGCGTGGCGTTATGCGCGTCGGCGATCTGCTTAAGGGTTGGGTCATCCATGACTTTACCCACGGCCAGGGGCATAAAGGCAGTAATTTGAATGCCATGCTGCTCGCAGTGATCGACCAGTTTACGGTTCTGTAAGAAAGGATGAACCTCGATCTGATTGGTGAGAATTTCACCTTTACCCAGAATGCTAACCGCTTCGTCCACCTGTGCGATGGTAAAGTTGGAAATGCCGATATTGCGCGCCTTACCCTCGGCTTTGACCTCTTTAAGCGCCGTCAGGTAATCGACCATCGGCACTTCATCCTCTGGGGACGGCCAGTGGATCAGCAGCAGGTCAACATAATCGGTGCCTAATTTCTGCAGGCTTTCGTCCACGCTGGCTTTAAGCGTTGTGGGCTCAAGATTATCGAACCACACCTTGGTGGTTAGGAAAATATCGCTGCGTGGCACGCTGCTGTCGCGAATCGCCTCCCCTACCCCTTTTTCATTGCCATAAAACTGTGCCGTGTCGATGTGTCGATACCCGACCTCAAGCGCTGTGTGGATACTCTGCTTGAGCGTATCGCCTTCCAGGCGAAAAGTACCGAAACCGGGGTTGGGTATCACAGTCTGCATCATTAACATCCTTTTCTATTGATAGCGTGTTAACTAATATGGGGTGGAGACCGCCCCACTTCAACCCCGTTGTTTATTGTTCCCTGATCAACAGTAGTGCCATCAACGCAATAAAAGAGCGATAACCACTACCGCCAACACTAGCGACACCCCCTTCCAGAACAGCACCGGATCACGTTCCAGCAGCGGTAACTGGGCGCGCTTCAGCATGTCTGGGCTTGGCGAGCGTAGCTCGAAGATAAACTCCGAAAGCGCCGGAAAGCGTTTGTGGGGAGTGGGATGTAATGCCTTTTTGAGCACCTCATCCACCCAGGCGGGCAGTTCACGGTTCTCGCTAAGCGCCGATTGGTAGGCAAGCTTATGCTGCGCTGCCCGAGTGCGAGTTTTGGCCACCTCGGTGCCATAGGGCAGCGTGCCGGTTAGCATCTGATAGGTAATCACTGCCAGTGAGTACTGATCCGAACGGGGCGTGCCTCCTTCACCCAGAAAATACTCCGGCGCGGTGTACTGGACAGTGCCTAGAATATCGTCGCTAGCCGCCCCGACCTCTTCGGCAAGGCCCGCCACCTTGGCAGCGCCAAAATCGATCAGCTTCACCGTTCCGTGGCTATCGATCATGACGTTATCGGGGCGTAAATCCTGATGCAGCATTTCCAGGCGATGAAAGGCGCGTAGCCCCTTGGCAATCTGCTCGACGATGGGACGAACGCTGGCTAATTCGGCGTTGGGGTGGTCACGCATCCACTGGGTCAGGGTTTGCCCTTCGATATACGCCAGCACGGTGTAAAGGTAGCGGCGAGGGCGCTCTTGGGCGGGGGCTTTAAGCACGTGCTGATTATCGATGCGTCGGGCAATCCACTCTTCGCGCACAAACCGCTCGATACTCGCCGAGTCTTGGCTTAGCTCGGTTGAGAGGGTTTTAAGTGCCACCTTCTCGCCACTCGCTACCTCTTCCGCCAGGTAGACATGGCTGCGGCTGCTGGCATGCAGTTGACGCACAATGCGGTAGCCATCCAGCTCACTTCCTGCGCGCAATTCAGACGGTGACGGCAGTGTGCCCAGCGCCGCGTAGAGTTCATTAGCGTGGCGCTCAGGCAGCGAATCAATGCGCACAATTTGCACGGTGAGGTTGTCATCGCTGCCATGATCGATGGCAGCCGCGATTAGCGCCTCAGCCGCCGCATCGAGATCGCCCCAATGGGCATGAATCAGCGCGGCCATTTCAGCGCCGGTTAGCCACTCATAAACACCGTCGGTAGTGAGTACAAACACATCGCCCTCACTCAGCGATACCGAGCAATAATCCAGCTCCAGGTGCTGGCTGGCCCCCATGGCGCGGCTTAAATGACTGACTTCCCGGGATGCCCAGAAGCGATGATCCTCGGTCAGTGGCTCCAGCGTATTGCCGGCGAGCTGATAGATACGGCTATCGCCAACGTGAAACAGGTGCGCAGTGGTGGATTTAATCACCATCGCGCTGAGGGTACACACATAGCCACGATCCAGGTTATAGCGATACTGGCTCTGCCGGGTTTGGGCATAAAGCCATGCATTGGTGGCCTGCAGCACCCGCTGGGCGGAGGTTTTAACCGCCCAGGTGGCGGGGGTGGCGTAGTAGTCTGTTAAGAAACCGCCCACTGCTGCTTCGCTCGCTTCCCGGCTCACTTCGCTGCTGCTGATCCCATCCGCTAACGCGATCGCAATCCCTTTGGTGGCGCGCTGGGAGTCGCTGGGTAAATAAGCGCCGTAAAAATCCTGATTACTTGGCTTGCGCCCTTTATCAGAGTGCTGGCCGAGCGAAATGGTCAGCGCTGCCATTATGCTTCCCCTAAAAAAGCCTCCGCCGGAGCGAAGGCTTGGTTAATGACAAACTGCTGCCTATCAGATCATAGGGCTTTTTGCGGCGCGGTACGCACGTGGGTGGTGTAGAGAGTCAGGCCAGTTAGCGCTAGGCCACCGATCAAGTTACCCAGCACTACCGGAATTTCGTTCCAGATCAGGTAATCCATAATCGAGAAGTTACCGCCCATCATCAGCCCAGATGGGAACAGGAACATGTTGACCACCGAGTGCTCAAAGCCCATACCGAAGAACAGCATAATCGGCATCCACATGGCAATGACCTTACCGCTCACCGTGGTTGAGATCATTGCCCCCACTACCCCCAGCGACACCATCCAGTTGCACAGTATGCCGCGAATAAAAATCGTCGCCATGCCGCCAGCGCCATACTCTTTATAACCAACCGTGCGCCCTTCGCCCACTTCACCAATGACCCGCCCCACTTCGCTGGGTTCGGTGCTAAAGCCGTAGGTGAACACAATCGCCATGAGAAAGGCGACCGTTAATGCCCCACCAAAATTACCGATAAACACAATACCCCAGTGCTTGAGAATACGATTAATCGTCACCCCAGGTCGTTTATCCAGCCACGCCAGCGGCGTTAACACAAACACCCCGGTCAACAGATCAAAGCCCATTAGATAGAGTATCGAGAAACCCACCGGAAACAGGATGGCGCCGATAATCGGGTAGCCGGTTTGCACCGCTACGGTCACCGCAAACACCGCCGCGATGGCCAAAATAGCCCCCGCCATAAAAGCGCGAATCAGCGCATCACGGGTAGACATGTGAAGCTTGGCTTCGCCAGCATCGACCATCTTGGTAGCAAATTCAGCAGGCAATAAGTAGGACATAGAGAGCTTTTCCTTGGTAGCTGGTTGTAAGGGTCAGAAGAATAAAACGCGCACCGCAAACCCTGCCGCTAAGGCGTGATTTTCTGTGCAGAGCAAAAATTGGTGGCTAGGTTAGCGGGCGTCGTGGCGACTCTTTGCACCACACTGCCCACCACAATCAAACAGGGTGACGGTAAGGGAGTTGCGGCGAGTTTTTCGGGCATATCCGCCAGCGAGCCCACCAGCGACTGCTGTTCACTCTGGCTGGCGTTAGCCACCAGCATGATCGGCCACTCATCCGGCAGGCCTGCTTGGCGTAGGCCGTGGCAAATTGCACTCACTTTTGAAAGCCCCATATAAAACACCAGGGTTTCATCCTTGCGCGCCAGCGATGCCCAATCCGGCGTACCGTCTTCGCGGCATAGCTGGGCAGTCACAAAGCGCAGTTGCTGCGCATGGCCGCGATCGGTGAGCGGAATGCCCATGCAGGCAGCGGCGGCAGAGGCCGCGGTAATCCCTGGCACAATGGCAGCGGGGATCTCGGCAGCGGCCAGGGCATCTAGCTCTTCGCCCATCCGCGCGAATACCGCCGGGTCGCCGCCTTTCAAGCGCACCACCGATTTACCTTCCCGGGCGAGTTTTACCATCAGTTCGCCGATTTCCGCTTGGGGTACGCTGTGGTGGCCGCGGGCTTTGCCTACGTAGTAGCGCTCGCTGCCGCTAGGAATCAGCGCCAGCACGTCATCGCCCACTAAGCGGTCATATACCACAGCGTCCGCCTGCATAAGTAAGCGTGCGGCCTTGAGGGTTAACAGCTCCGCATCGCCGCTGCCTGCGCCAACCAGGTAAACCTGCCCGGCGCGGCACTCGCCACGCAGTGGCAAACGTATGTCTGCAGCATGCTGAACCAACGGCGTTAGCGCGCGGTGCGATAACCGCATAAAGGCGTTAAACCACTTCTGTAGCAAGGGGTTGCTTAGTGCGGGCATTGGGCCGCTCCTCTTCAATAAGTGATTTCAATTCGGGAATACAGCTACCGCACTGGGTGCCGCAGGCGAGCCTGGCGCCCAACGCTTCTACGCTGGTGTCGCCCTCGCGGATCGCATTGACGATGGTGGTTTGGCCTACTTGGTGGCAACTACATACCACCGGGCCGGTATCCGCAGCGCCGTCGTCGCAGCCGGCCAATAGGCGGCGGCGGTGGGTATCGCTCAGCGCCGCCTCGTTAAAACGCGCTTCCAGCCACGCCAACCCTGGCAACTCTTTGGGCGGGCCAACCATCAGCCACCAGCGCAATTGACCATTTTCCACACAGGCGGCGCGCAGACGTCCGTTAGTGGGGTCTTGGCTGATAACCGATACATCGCCGGGCAGCCACGTTTTCAGCTGCGCCAACCAGTCATTAACCGACTGCGTATTGGCAAGCTGCCAGCGTTGGCAGCCGCGCATGGGAATACGTGTCCAGTAGGCACTGGTGCACCAAGGTGTTGATTCCGTTGCCCCTTCGGCGATCAGTAGAGTAGCCTGCCAATCAGTAGCAAGCGGCGCCAGCGCCACGGCGCCGTGCTTCGATTCTGGCTGCCCAGAGAGCGGATCGGTAATGCTGTCGATCAGCGCGCTGCTTCTGGCCTGCTGGGTGAAGCAGTCAGTCCAGTGGATGGGTACGAAGACCTCACCGCGGCGTTGGGCATTGGAGACCCGCACCCGAGCGCGAAATTCGCCTTTCTCGGCGGTTAACACCGCCAGCCCTTGATCGGTTACACCGGCAGTGTGGGCATCCTCTGGGTGAACATCCATAAAGGGTTCGGCGCGGTGATTCATTAACCGCGGTGAGCGAGCGGTGCGGGTCATGGTGTGCCACTGATCACGAATCCGGCCGGTGTTCAGACGCAGCGGATAAGCGGCGCTCAGCGCCTGTTCAGGCCCTTTGGGATGGATCGCCAGCAGCTTGGCGCGACCATTGGCGGTGGCAAACTCGCCATCCTCAAACAGCCGAGCAGTGCCATGGGGTGCGGCCTTTGTGACCGGCCATTGGATGGGGGCTAAGGCGTCGTAGCCATCCCGGCCCAGGCCCACCAAACCCGATATATCAAACAACCGCTGCGGGCTGCCGGGCACCGTGCTGTTATCCACTCCGTTTTCAAACCCTGAGAGACGAGCGTGCTCGTCGAAAATCTCCCAAGGGTGCGCGTAGTTAAACGCCTCAGCAAACCCCAACCGTTTCGCCACCTCACACATTATCCACCAGTCGTGGCGGGCCTCACCTGGGGGCGGCAGCATGCCCCGCTGGCGAGAAATACGCCGCTCGGAGTTAGTCACGGTGCCATCTTTTTCCGACCACCCCGAGGCTGGCAGCACAATGTCGGCATAAGGCAGCAGATCGGTATGGGCAGCACACTCGGAAACAATCACCAGCGGACATTTTTCCAGCGCAGCACGCACCCGCGCAGCATCGGGAAGGCTAATCGCGGGATTGGTGGCCATCACCCACAGCACTTTTATTTCGCCACGCTCAATGGCCTCAAACAGCTCCACTGCTTTATAACCGGGCCCTTCCGGCAGGGTCGGCGTCAGGCTATCGGTGGCCCAGAAGCGGCTGACTAGATCGAGGGCGCCTGGGGTGTGGTAATCCATATGCGCGGCTAGCTGGTTGGCCAGCCCGCCTACTTCGCGCCCACCCATGGCGTTGGGCTGGCCGGTAATCGAGAACGGCCCTGCCCCTGGCAAACCGATTTTGCCGCCAGCCAAGTGACAGTTAATAATCGCGTTGCACTTATCGGTACCACTGGCGGATTGATTAACGCCCTGAGAGTAGAGGGTAACCACATGCAGTTGACTAGCGAACCAGTAGTAGAAGGTTTCCAGGCGCTCGGGGTCGACATCACAGGCCACCGCTACCTCTGCCACCGAGTTCGCGGTTTGCTGGGCCACCGCCAGGGTATCGTCAAACCCTTCAGTGTGGCGCTCAAGGTAGAGGGTATCGAGCTTGCGGCGCTTCGCCATCCACGCTAGCAGGCCGTTAAACAGGTAAGCATCGCTGCCTGGCTTAATCCCCAAGTAAAGGTCGGCGATTTCGCAGCTGTCGGTGACGCGGGGGTCGATCACCACCAAACGCATCAATGGATTGCGCTCTTTGGCCACTTTAATGCGCTGGTAAAGTACCGGGTGGTTCCAAGCCAAGTTGGAACCCACCAACACGATCAGTTCCGCCTCTTCCAAATCCTCGTAGTTACACGGCACAGCATCGGCACCGAAGGCGCGCTTGTAGCCAACCACCGCTGAGGCCATGCACAGCCGCGAATTAGTATCTAAATGGGGCGTGCCTAAAAAGCCTTTAAACAGCTTATTGGCTACGTAGTAGTCTTCGGTAAGCAGCTGACCGGATAGGTACGCGGCCACACTGTGGTTGCCATGCTCGGCCCGTAGGGTGTTTAAGCGTTCGGTAGTAGTGCTTAGGGCGGTGTCCCAGGAGACCTCAACACCATCAACGCGAGGGTGAGTCAGCCGCCCCTGTTGTCCCAAAGTTTCATGTAGCGCAGAACCTTTGACACACAGCCGCCCGAAGTTCGCCGGATGCTCGCGGTCGCCCTCTACAGCGCTCAGCGTGCCCGCTTCAACGGTTGCCGTCACGCCACAGCCAACGCCGCAATAGGGGCAGGTGGTTTTGGCTTGCTGCGTCGTTGTGGACTGCTGCCCTGCTTTTGCCCCTCGCATAATACCTCCTCGGGTCGAACCTGAACGCCGTATATACGTATATAAATGCCGGGCATAAAAAAACGCCCAGTCCCATTCTCTAATGCGCTATATAAACGCATTAAGAGAAGAGGGCTGGACGTCGTTGCCACAGCGCACCTTCATCGGTGCATTACTCTTTACAATAGTCTCTTCAAACAAATGAAGATTTACTAACAGCTACACATTTTCTAACGGCTACTTATTTTTCTAACGGCTTTGGAATTGTTCGTTGCCATCGCCAAACAATGAGCGCTTATCCCTTGTTAACTTACTTATTGCCTAGGGAACTGCAAGAGCCAAGCCGACAATCGGATATATAAAATTTAATCATTTAAAAACATGTAGTTAAAAAATAAAAAATCATCACGCAACCCTCTTTTTCGCCCTGTGCACATGCTAAATGGTGCTTGAGAGTGCAGGCCACCTCTCTTTTCGCACCATCACCGTGCAGTCTATCCGAAGAGCCTGGCCACCGCTCACCCACCACCTAAACATAAGCAGCTGAAGTTATTTAAAAAAATATGCTATACGGCCAGTTGGCTAGCTCCTTGCTTGTTACAGGGTAAGGTTTTTAATCAGCTGACAGCCAATGGCGGTTGTCGCGTATTTAAAACGACGCTATCGGGCAACGACGCCCCTGTTACGCACGCTTTTGCGATTATTTGCAAAGAGGTGCGCGACAGGGGCGTTTTTTTGTTTGGTGCTCAAGCAGCCGCAAAGACACAGAGGAGCCACCCATGGAAACTACTTCCCGGTGCTCATCCAACGACCATCTGGTGGTCATTGGCAATGGTATGGCAAGCCACCGCCTAATTGAGGCGTTGGTAAAACAGCCCACACGCCCCCAGCGCATCACGGTGATTGGCGCAGAGCCAAGCCCTGCCTACAACCGTATTCTGCTTTCGCCACTGCTGGCCGGTGAGATGCAGCAGGAGGCGCTTACCCTGCGCGATACCCAGTGGTACGCCGAACAGGGCGTTACGCTGATACTGGGTGAAAAGGTCGAGATGCTTGATCGCGCACGCCAAACATTGACCACCGATAGCGGCCGATCGCTTGATTACGATCATTTGGTCATCGCCACCGGCTCGCGCCCAGCGCTGCCCGATGTTCCTGGGATAGAGCTTGAGGGCGTACATGGCTTTCGCAACCTGCAAGATGCCGAATCACTAGAAGCCATTGCCCAGCGTGGCGGTGACGCTGTCGTGATTGGCGGCGGCCTGCTGGGTCTTGAAGCGGCTGAGGGTTTACGTAAACGCGGCAGCGACATCAACGTAAGCGTGCTCCAGCGCAGCGAGCGGTTGATGAACCGTCAGTTGGATACCACCGCCGCCCACCTGCTTAAAGACACCCTCACTCAACGCGGTTTACAGATCATCACTGGCGCCCATCTAGCGCGGCTAGAGAGCGACGCCCAGGGTCGGGTCGCCAAGTTGCATCTTGCCGATGGCCGCCAGTTGAACGCCTCCAGTGTGATCGTTGCCGCGGGCATTACCCCTAATGCGGAACTTGGCCGCCAGGCAGATCTGCGTACTGATCGAGCTATTGTGGTGGACGAATGGCTCACCACCAGCGACCCGGCGATCTCAGCGCTGGGCGAGTGCTGCCAGTTCGATGGCACCACCTACGGCCTGGTGGAGCCGATCTGGCGTCAGGTAGAAGTGCTCGCCGCGACGCTGTGCGGCACGCATACCCAAGGCTACGCGGATGCTCCCAGCGCTACCAAACTCAAAATTAGCGGTGTAGCGCTCTACGCCTTTGGCCCCACCGAGGCCAGCGCCGAGCATGAGGTGCTGAATTACCACGACATTGAGCGCGGCGATTACCGCCGCCTGCTCTTGCGCGACGGCCAGATTGAAGGCGCGGTGCTTTACGGCGACACCAGCCAAGGCCCCTGGTACTTCGAGCAGGCGCTCGCGGGTACCGATCTCAACGCTTACCGCCAAGCCTTGTTGTTTGGTGGTGCTGATGTCGAGGTGCTCCGCGAAGCATCTCAGCACAGCCCTGATTCTTCTGAGCTCTCTTCAAAACACTCTTCTCATACAACGTCGGAGGCGGCTTAAATGTCTACCCAACAGCAGCTTATTATTATTGGTAACGGCATGGTCGGCCACCACCTGGTCGAGCAGTTAGTCGATAACGGCGCCCTTGAGCGCTATCAGGTCACCGTGTTTGGCGAAGAGCGCCACCGCGCCTATGACCGAGTACATCTATCTGAATACTTCAGCGGCCGCGATGCCGATTCGCTAGCGCTTTGCGAAGCGGATTACTACGCCACCAGCGGCGTGGAGCTGCGCACAAGCGAAGCCGTCATTGAGATCGACCGCAACTCACAAGAGGTGGTCACCGAACAAGGCCGTTACCCTTACGACCGCCTGGTGCTGGCTACCGGCTCCTTCCCCTTTGTGCCGCCGATTCCCGGTAATGACCGCGATGGTTGCTTGGTTTACCGCACCCTGGACGATTTAGACGCCATCCAGGCGGCCGCCGAAAACGCCACCACCGGCGTGGTCGTGGGTGGCGGTCTGCTTGGTTTGGAAGCAGCAAATGCCCTGCGCGGATTAAACCTGGATACCGCCGTGGTGGAGTTCGCCTCACGCCTAATGCCGATGCAGGTGGATAACGAAGGCGGCGAGCTACTGCGGGAAAAAATCGAAGCGCTGGGCGTACAGGTGCTTCTTGAACGGGCCACACAGCGTATTGAAGATGGCGAGGCAAGCCGCCACCGCATGGTCTTCCAAGACGACAAAGTGCTGGAAACCGACCTGATTGTGTTCTCAGCAGGCATCCGCCCCCGCGACCAGTTGGCCCGTGACTGCGGCCTGGAGATTGGTGAACGCGGCGGCGTGGTGGTGGATAACCAGTGCCTCACCAGCGACCCGGCCATTCTCGCAATTGGTGAAGTGGCGCTGTGGAATCAGAGCATTTTTGGCTTGGTCGCCCCCGGTTATCAAATGGCCAAGGCGGCGTTTTCGACGCTAACTGAAGGCGACACCCAGTTTGGCGGTGCGGATATGAGCACCAAGCTCAAACTGCTGGGCGTGGATGTGGGCTCGATTGGTGATGCCCACGGCAACCAAAACCCCAGCGCTCGCATGTTCCGCTACCTAGACCCCATCAAGCAGGAGTACCGCAAACTGGTGGTCTCCAGCGACGGTAAAAAGCTGCTCGGCGCCATGCTGGTGGGCAATAACAGCGTTTACGACACGCTGCTGCAGTACTACTCCAACGGCATTGAGTTGCCCGACGAGCCCGCCTCATTGATTCTGCCCCAAAGCAGCGGCGCCACGCCCACTCTCGGCCCCGGTGCGCTGCCGGAAACCGCCTCCATCTGCTCTTGTCACAACGTCACTAAAGGTGATATTTGCGCCACTATTGACGCTGGCGCAGTAGATCTAGGCGGTGTCAAAGCGGCCACCAAAGCCAGTACCGGCTGTGGCGGCTGCACAGCGCTGCTCAAAAGCGTGGTTGATCACGAGTTGGAAGCTCGCGGCGTCGAAGTCGATAAATCGATTTGCGAACACTTCGCCCATACCCGCCAGGAGCTTTACGATATTGTGCGCGTTGAAGGTATTAAAACCTTCACTGACTTGATTGAAAAACACGGCAACGCCGACACCCACCGCCTGGGCTGCGATATCTGCAAACCCGCCGTGGCATCAATTCTGGCCTCCTGCTTTAACGAGCCGATCACCGACGCGGCGCATATTCCCCTGCAGGACACCAACGACACCTTTATGGCCAACATGCAGAAAAACGGCACCTACTCAGTAGTGCCGCGTGTTGCCGGTGGCGAGATTACCCCGGACAAACTCATCGTGCTGGGTGAAGTGGCCAAAAAATACAGCCTCTACTCCAAGGTCACCGGCGGCCAGCGTATCGATCTGTTCGGCGCCCGCCTGGAAGACCTGCCGGATATCTGGGGCGAGCTGATTGCCGCAGGCTTCGAGACCGGACACGCCTACGGTAAATCGCTGCGCACGGTGAAATCCTGCGTAGGCAGCACCTGGTGCCGCTACGGCGTGCAGGATAGCGTCGGCATGGCGATTCAGTTAGAGAACCGCTACAAGGGCCTGCGCTCACCCCACAAGATCAAGTTTGGCGTTTCCGGCTGCACCCGCGAGTGCGCCGAAGCCCAGAGCAAAGACATCGGTATTATCGCTACCGAAAACGGCTGGAACCTCTACGTTTGCGGTAACGGCGGCATGCGCCCCCGCCACGCTGAACTGTTTGCCACCGACCTGGACGACGAGCAGCTCTACCGCACCATTGACCGCTTCTTGATGTTTTACGTGCGCACTGCCGACCGTTTGCAACGCACTTCGGTGTGGCGCGAAAACCTCGACGGCGGCCTGGAGTACCTCAAAGAGGTGATTCTGGAAGACAGCTTAGGCATCAACGACGAGCTAGAGCGCCAGATGCAAACCGTGGTGGATACCTACCAGTGTGAATGGGCCGACGCTATCAGCGACCCGGAGAAGCTCAAGCGCTTCCGCAGCTTCGTCAACGACGACCGCCCGGATCCGTCAATCATTATGACCTCCGAGCGCGGCCAGCTGCGCCCCGCTTAAGCGACGCTGGGCCCTGACACTGACAACGACACTGATTCTGAATAAAAACGAGGCAACCCATGACCGCAACGGCACTGAAAAAAGAGATGGATATGGCGGATGTGCACAATAGCGAGGCTTTTGAAAACCACGCTTCTGAAAACAACACGGCGTGGCAAAAAGTTTGTACCAAAGATGATCTGGTAGCGTTCTCTGGCATCGCCGCCTGGCTGGAAACCGCCGAAGGCCCCGCCCAGGTAGCTATTTTCTACTTGCCCGGGCTACGAGGAAAGGGCGATGAACTCTATGCTCTCGACCACCATGACCCCTTCTCAAACGCCAACGTGATCGCTCGTGGCATCGTTGGCGACCTTAAAGGTGCGGCGGTAGTCGCATCGCCTATCTACAAGCAGCACTTCCGCCTTGAAGACGGCCAGTGTTTAGAGGATGAGGACGTTAAGCTACGTACCTGGAAGGTTGAATTTAAAGGTGATGAAGTGTGGGTTGAGGGGTAACCACATTTATTAGCCTGGTTAAATCGACAACGCCGCCATTAAGGCGGCGTGGTTGTTAGCAGGCAGTCACTCTCAAACGTTATTCATCTAAAAAGCTAATCAGCGCCTGATTAAACTCATCGGGATGGGTAGCATTGAGACCATGGGGCCCGCCCTTGATCACTTGCGTTTGCGCATTGGGCAGTAGCTCCTGGGCCCGCTTGCCACTAACTTCAAAGGGCACAATGCCATCAGAATCGCCATGGATGATTAGCGTGGGGATATCGATACTCGGCAGGTCTTTGCGGAAATCGGTATAGCTAAACGCCTTGATGCAGTCGTAGGTCGCTTGGGGTGACGCAAAGGCGGCAATATCGCGATGATACTGGCGGTTCGGCTCGCTAACTAAGTCGCTGCGTTCACCTGCCGTAAAGAAGCTCTTGGTAAACTCTTCCAGGAAGGCAAGTCGGTCGTCTTTTACGCCCTCAAGAAACTGATTGATGGTGGCATCATCAAGACCACCTTCGGGGTTGTCATCGGCTTTATACAGGTAAGGCGGCACCGCTGCGGCAAAAACGGCTTTGTGAACACGACTGGTGCCGTAGCTGGAGAGGTAGCGCGCCACTTCACCGCCGCCCATGGAAAAGCCCACCAGGGTGGCATCGTGCAAATCCAGCGCCTCAATCAGTTTCTTGAGGTCTGACGCTAGGGTATCGTAGTCGTAGCCGCCATCGGCCTGGGTTGACCAACCAAAGCCCCGGCGGTCGTAGGTGACCACTTTGTAGCCAGCCTCTACCAGCGCAGGCACCTGCTTTTCCCACGAGCGGCCACTCAGCGGCCAGCCGTGAATCAGCACCACGGGCTTGCCCGCCCCGCGCACTTCGTAATAAAGCTCAACCGGCGCGCCCTGTTCCGTTCCTACGCTCAGCATTGGCATCGTCTCACCCTCCTGTTTGGCTTAACGTGAAGTATTTATGTGCCACATCAGGCTAGTACAACCCTTTAGGACATACCAAAGTGGGCTGTTAGTAGCTCTTGATACGCTCGATAAGAGCGCAGCTATTACTGCTAGCCCTCGACTTTCACGATCCCGCGCGCATGAGGGTAAAGAGACTTTGGGGTTGGTGTTAAACAATTACCGTGAACTACCGCGCCTAAAGGGAAACGAGGGATAAGCCTGTTGACTAGCGGCAGGCACGGCCACCCCGAAGCGCTTTTCGATATCGCCCATCTCGATAAACTTCTCGCCACGTTGGTAAGCGGCACGCAGGTGTTCGCTGAGTTCAGTGACTGCTTGTGAGGGCTTGGCCCACTGCTCCTTGGGGAGGGGCTTCGACCACTCCGCGAGCCAGTCTCTGGGCACGGCTTTGGGCAGAATGTGCTTCATGCGGTATTCGGTGTACCAGTGAGCGAAGCGGGCATGCTCCCATATCCGCTTGCGCCGAAAGCGCCGCCAGCGGGCAGGGTCGTTTGTACGCTCGCATTCAGCTTTTTCGCGGGCCACATAGGCGTTGTACCACTCGACGCCCCACTCTTTGGCGGAGGGGGTAATCGCATCAGCCCCCTCTTCCATAAAGCGGCGAATATACTCCCACTGGGCCAGTGCCCCCGGCAGGCCACCCACGCTGACTATGATGCCCGCACCCGGCAGCGTGTAGCCTGGCCGCTGCGGGTCAGGCGGCACCAGCGCAAAGTTCCACCCAAAGCCTGTGATAGCCCCCGGCCCGAGGCCAGGGTTAAAGGCACACATCGCGACCACATCTTCCCAGGGTACCAACACTGTGCGTCGTTCGCGCTTCAATAGCCGACAGATGGCGTCATAAACCGGCGGGTAAACGTAGAAAAAAGCCAGGGCACCGATATGCAGCAGCGTCAAACCCACAGGGAAACTCGGCCGGGCACCGCGCAGCCATTCACCCACTTCGATCACACCCATAAACCCCCCAGCCGCTGCGGCTAAGCCCGCTGTAGACATTAACCACAGGTTTTGAGGCGCGGGAAGCCAGAAGCGACCTGGGGGTTCTACCACAAAAGCAACTTCACGGCGCTGACGGTTTAGGCGAATAGGGGGTATGCGCTTAAGCAGCGTATTGATCCAGATAATGCCTAGAATAAAGATATACAAAAAAACAAAGTACAGCCCCCCCCCCCAGAATGCTAATACTTGGCTATACGCGGTGTTTTTTATGATTGCCATACAAAACACCACTAAAAAAAAGCCGTTCATAAATAACGCTAACCCACTTAGCACATGCCCTGCTGTCATCATGGTGTCGGGGCTCGCGCCCTGGCGAATATCCATAGTGACGTCATCGTGAAGCACATCGATATTCGCCACATCTACCGCGTACTCGCTATCTGTGGGTAGGGGTAGCGGACTCAAACAATATTGCTCACCCCCGGCACGGCTTTCCCGTTCGCCCGCGCGCATGGGGGGTAAAGCATCTTTGGGGTTGGTGTTAAACATTATTCGTCCTTGTTTAGGGTGCCCAGGGCGTGAGTGGCATACCAGGCCAAGTGCCTATTTTGACGCTACTGAAAAAACTATCCGTCAGGGCACTCACTTCACGCCACTCTCCTGGCAGTGAACGGCCACGACGGTGTAGTTCATAGACTTGCGTTGTGGATTCACCGTTGAGGCACGAGCGCACCACCAGTCGTACAAAGTAGAACTGACTTAGCGCCTCTGGTGCAAAGTGATAGGTGACATCTACTCGAGAGCTTTCTGTTCTATTATGGGCATACGCCAGCACATCACGGGTCAGCTCTTGATGGCCCCCACGCATTGGAACACCCCATACACCGAAGGAGAGCGTATCTTCATCGGGTGGCTGACCACCGGGCATGGTCAGCCGGAAGGCTAGATCGCTAGCGGCAGGGCCAGGCCCAGGGCCTGCATGGGGTGCTGCCACGCCTTGGCGCTCCACGCTAACCTCGCTGCCACTTAGTTTGCCCAGTTCCTGCTCGTGCTTTTCAAGATTCCACTGTTTGCTGCGCTGTCCCCAGTAGCTGCGCTGGCACCATTGCTGTACCGGGCTTAGCGAAAAACGGCTGGCCAGCAAGTCGCCCATCACCAGTAACAGTGTACTTGCCGCAACGAACCAGCCCACCGGCCCAGCGAACTGCAACATCAAAAGCCGCAACTGCGCAGCAGGCGTGCCTAATATTCTACCCACAAGCCACCTGCCAGCTAAGGCAAAGCCCCCTCCTGCTGTACCAGTAGCCCCCACAAGTGCCACCTGAGTGGCTAAACGCTCCGCCTGGGTCTCGGCCCGCCCCAGCTTCTGCCCTTGCCTAATCATCTCAAAAACACCAGCCACACCACCCAGACCAGCAACAAAAACCATGGCTTTATTGGCTGCCCTGGCCCAAAGCTCCAACTGAACAGGGCTACCCGCTGCTGCTTTCAATTCAACATGGGCGACTTGTTGAAAGGCTCGCCCTTCATAGAGCTTGCGATGGCGGGCATCGACGATCATTTCTCTAATCGCCATAAGTGATGCCGCTGTTGCCGCTGTCTGAGAACCTGCGTTACCTAGACTTTCAGAAAATCTCTCAGTACCAAAACTTTCAAACAGATCTTTCATAGCTACACAGGCCGTGATGGTCCCCATCGCCGACAAGCTACCGTTCACCAACACCCCCACCGCCCGGGATACAGACACTTCATTCTGCTCGTTTCGAATCAGGGTATCCAAGCTGCTACGCATCGTCTCACGGGGCTGATTGGCCAGCGCTTTGATGGCGTTGCGCTCAGCCAGCGCTGCGCGGGTAGCGGCTTGGCTTAAGCCGACTATTTTCAGGGCGTGGCTGCCGTTTTCATTAGCGGGGAAGCTGTGATCTGACAGCTCTTCCAATGCCTCGCCGAGCAACTGCTGCTGTTGTCTGATCTCTAACTCTTTAGCTCGGATTTTTCTAGCGTTGAACTGGTCAGCGGCGCGTCGATGGGCCTGACTTGTGCCCCGACGAGAAGCACGTTTTATTTCTGCATCCCGCTCTTGGTAATAGCGCTCCATATCCTGTTCCAATCGCTGGAGCAGCGATGAGGTGCGTTGTGCCTTGGTGGTGGCCTCCCGCAATTTCCCTAGCACGGTTTGGTCGGGAATATCCCAGCCCATCTCAGGCAGCCCCAGGCGCTCAAGAAACATTAGCCGTTGCCCTTCCGGCAGCATGCCTGCCAGATTGGCAAAGCGCTGGGGCATCTCCAACTGTTGTGCATCGTCTAGCAGCGTTTTGATCACCGCTTCACCCAACATTTTCTCTTTGTAACTGACCTCCCCGGCGATATCCGCCACCACATCATCGGCGAGGCCCTCAATGCTGCGAAAGCGCAGGCCTATTTGCTCATCAATAGTACTCTGCCACGTTTGGTAATTACTTAGTGCGCCAGAGGCGGTCATCAATGCCGCCGCCTGCGTTAAGGCCTTTTGTACGCCATCCATCTCGGATAGGAAGGTGTCAATAAAGGTTTCGGTAGGAATAAAGTGAAGCAAGTGAGCGGTGTTGGGGGTATCGCCCATATAATACTGGGCAAGAAAATCGCTTTGCCCACACAATGCCAGCGTTTCGAAAACGTACTTCTCGATTTTACTCGTCAGTTTTATGTGTAGCGCTTCTTCCCGATCCAGCACCAGTGCATAGTCGTGCCATACAGGTGCTAGCCGCGCCATATCCTGTCCTATGGCTAGGTAAGCCGATTGCCACTCCTCTTCAAGGCCGTTGGCGTAGGCTAGGAAATTTTCCATATCCTGCTGACGAATGACATCTACAATGCCATTGGGTGCCAGCGCGTAGTTGCCGCCAATCACTTCATTAAAGTGAGCCTGCTCGGTTTCCTCGACAAACGCTTTTACTGATTCAGCATCCGTACCTAGGTTTTCAGCTATATGCTGGCTGAGTTCGTCGATATCCCGGTTAATGGGTGCCAAGGCGCTACCGACTACTCCAGTGTGAGCAGTATGGATAGCCTCACGCCTTTCGCGGCGCTGCTCGTAAAGGTCTGCCAGTTCGCGTAGATCAGCTTGATCATCGCTGCCAGCATCGCCTAGCCATTCGGGAATATTGCCTTGGCCAGCATTAGCGGCATGCGGCGCAAAGTTAAGGGTCATCAGACCATCAATCGTGCGTGCTGCGAAGTTCTCGGTCTGATACTTATCCTGCCAATGACCTTGCTGTTCAGACAATTTTTTCCACAGCTGTGCCCAGTCTGTCACTCGTGCGGGAATATCTTCTACCACGAGAATGGCGCTATCGTTTTGGTAGCTGCCTTTGATGCTTCCCACAATCTCACCAGCACTGGCCGCTTGCCAACCAGTAGGCGTCGCTTCGAGGTCACACCAGGCATAACTTCCCGGGTCGATTTCAGCATCAGCGCCTGCCTCTTGGTCAGGCGCTTCTGGGGTTGCACGATATTCACCGTGGTCGTCTGCCAGTGCGGCAGGCAAGTCATTGGGGTCAAGTAAATGGGCGGTGCCATGGCAGAAGCCGCCTATGCCTACGCGGGTCATTACCTGGCGGCGAAAGGTGGGAATCAATAGCATGGACAGATGGAGCTCAGTTAGCTCCACCATGCTGTGCAGTACTTCGATGCTCCCCTTGCGTTCAAGAATAATCTCATCGCCACTGCCATCGGGCTCTACTTTGAATATCAGGAGTTCATCGGGCGTTAAGCTATGCACAATATATAACCAACCCGAGCGTATCGGCCGAATGCCTGAACGACGAAAACGACCGCCGTGCACTGGGGCAAAGCCATTCACCGCTTCTGCACGCTCGGCCTCAGGCTCTTCGACCATGGCATAACGTACCGGCACTAACTGCATATCTTTTTGCGTTAGCGTACATTGGCCGCTTTCATCGCTGGGGTCATTATCGGGTTGATTATCGGCAACGCGATTCGCGGCTGCTATATCCATGCTCATACCATGTCATCCTTTTCTAACGCTTGCTGGGCAAGATTGACTGCCGCTTTTAACCGCTCCATTGGCGCTTGGTGATTAGGCTGGAGAAGCAACCTAGCAAGTGTAGGGTGTTGATCAACCTCTAAGGCAGCGTCACCGTGGGCACCCAGTATATTGGCAATGTAAAAGTGCGCTCGTTGTCCCACAAATCCCAGGCGAGTTGTCGTTGCGATGACCTGCTCGGCCGCTTTCATCGTAGAGCCGTGGTGACTGATTAACGGGCCTGATGGGAAGTAGCGCTGCAAATGCTTCGCTAGCGTGGCTTGAAAACGCTGCCAGTTCACTTGCGCCAGGGCGGTTAGATGCGCCTCTTGCAAGATAAGCGAAGGCGTTACATTAGGCGCGAGAGCCTCTTGCAAGGAGTTGCTTTGGCTAAGCTGCCACCAGGTAACGGATGTGGTGTTGTTAATCGGTAACCAGGCACGCTCAATAACATTACCCAACAGATGTGTGTAGCTCTCTCCCCCCTGGATATTCAGCAGGCTGTGCATGACAGTGGGAGAGGCAAGGCGCAACACCTGCTGCCCATGGGTAGGGTGATGCACCATCAGCAGCCAGCGTAGGCGGGCTAAAAGCTCTTGGCGGGAGGTGCGGCTGTAAAGCAGCCATCCCCACTCCTGATTAGCCCCCTGTTTTAAGAATGCCTCCCATAGCTCATGTGCCCCTTGAAGAGCCACCAGGCAGGGTGAAGCTTCACGACACTCTTTCAGAGGCGTTTTCAGATACAGCACCTCGTAATCGGGCGCTTCCAATGTTTCATATAGCCAGCGTTCCATGGATGGCCGCGTTAATGCATCCAACAATACGTAGTAGCCAGGTTGATTCACTACGTCGCTGCTTTTAGGCGGCGAGCCCGGCGAATATTGTCGCAAGCCTTCGCTGGTGAAATTACTCATCCTCATGCCCTCCCTAATGAAGCGTTATCATCGGGTGGCTCGCATATATTAGTCAGAGCACTTCCTTGTTTTAGCGCCGATAACTGACGCGATGGCTCAATATCACTACTTAGCAACGGCGAGTGCCCTATCGCTTCTGCCCGGTCATGATCTTTACCTTCTAGCACCGGTGGCAGTTTGGGCGGTTCGGCGGCTTGCCCGGTGCCGTTACCGGGGCTGCCGCCGGCATTGATCTTGACCTGGGAGCCGACGATGGTGATGCCGCTGGCGTCGAGCTTGATAAAGCTGCCGCCTACCTTGAGGGTGATTTCGCTACCGGCTTCGAGTACCGCTTTTTGGCCCGACTTGATATGCAGTTCCCGGCCACTTTCGCTTAACCAGGCCTGCCCGGCACGCATATGCATAGTGCCTTCAACATTTAAATGTTGGGCGCCTTCGGTGTGCTCAAAGCGGTGGCGGTGCACCGTGTGGTGCTCGTCGTTGTCGATCTCACTGATGCGGTCGTTGTGCACTTTGAGATGGCTATCTCGTTTGATCTCCTCGGTGCGGTCGTTAAGGGTGAGCAGCTCCAGATCTTTTTGGGCGTGAAACCAGATCTGCTCTTCGCCGGTGGCGTCCTCAAAGCGCAGTTCGTTAAAGCCTTCCGACTTATGGCTCTGGGTGCGGATCACCGTGCGGGTCTTGTTGGCCGGCAGCGGGTAGGGCGGGGTGTTCACCGCGTGGTAGGTGCGACCGGTGACCAGCGGTTGATCGGGGTCGCCCTCTAAAAACGAGACAATGACCTCATGGCCGATCCGCGGGATCGCCATGCTGCCGTAGCCACCGCCTGCCCAGCCCTGTGCCACCCGCACCCAGCAACTGGCAGTCTCGTTGGGTTCGGCATAACGATCCCAGGGGAACTGCACCTTGACCCGACCGTGTTCGTCGCAGTAGATCTCTTCGCCTTCCGGGCCGACCACAAAGGCCACCTGGGGGCCATCGACCCGCGGCTTGGGGTTGGGCACCGGGCGGAAGGTCTGATCCTTGGGCATGATCACCAGCTCGTTATAGTAGCGGGTCATCTGCTCGCCTGCTTGCGCGGCGCTGGCTACCCCATTGTTACTGTCATAGCCGCCCCGGGCCATGCCGTCCTCTTCCAGGGCCTGGGGCTGTTCGCCGTGGTGCGCCACCGAGACCACCTGCCAGGAACGGTTAAAGCTATCGATATCGTGATCGGTGAGGGTAAAGCAGATGCCGGGGGCAAGTTCCGGTAGGTCGCTCTCGGCCTCGGCGGTGGTGGCGTCGGCGCGCAGGGACTCTAAGCGGTGGCGGGTAAAGGGCTTGCCGGAAGCGTCCTTCTTATAGCGGCCGGGGTAGTCGAAGTGCTCGTAATCCTCCCGTTGGGCGTGTTCGCCCAGCCCCGGCGACTGATGTTCGTGGACCTGGGCGTAGGGCGGGTTCTTAAAGGTGTAGTCCTTGAGCATCGCCGAGGCGGGTCGCACCCGGCTAACCTGACGCAATTTACGCAGGTGGCGTCGGGGCGGTGTGCCCCCGGCGCGACTGTGGTAGGTGCGTTCGCCCACGCTGGGCAGCACCACGGTGGCATCGGCAAATACCAACTGGTGTTTACCGCCCTCGGTGTTCTCAAACTCATGAAAATAGAAGCAGCCCTCTTCGGCGGCTAAACGCTCGATAAAGGCCAGGTCGGTCTCCCGGTACTGAACCAGAAACTCCCGATCAAGGGGCGTGCGGGTGGTGGCAAAGCCGATATCGGTGAGGCTACGCTCATTAGCGTGGGTGGTGATGGCATCAAACGGCGAGGTGTCCTGAAAGATACGCGAATTATGGCGTAGCGATAACCGCCACAGCGCCGGACGAATCTCGACACGGTAGAAGCTGCGGCGGTGTCCCCTATCGCCGCGGTGCAGCTCTGAAATCATCCCATGCACGCGGCGCAGCGGCTCGCCGTCCTGCCAAATGGTCAGGGTGGCGTTTTGATCCAAACAGTCGCTGGGCGACAGGTCGTGGGTGCGGCTGGCAAACTCAACCGAGAGCGCAAACGGCTCCGACAGCGCCTCGCGATGGGTAAAGCGCACCACGGCGGTGTCATCGGCCCCGGGTAGGGTCAGGGTAAACTGTAGGCCCGTTTTGTCCGCCATCGCTCCACTCCTTGGATCATCAACTGCTAATGAGAGGCAGTCAGGATAGCGAGCCAGGGGCAGAGGGCAACCCCTTGAGGGCACGAAGCGTCAATGTCTTACACGCTTGTAAGAGATCTCTTACAAAATAGGGCCGAAGACTCATCAAACAGGCAGCCAGCATTCAATAAGCCACTGACGTTGTGACCAACAAAGTTGCTATGCTTATTGGCTATTTTGACTATATACACTGGAAGAAACCTTCGTGAAGACAGAATCAAGCACTCTAGCGTTCTCCGCTTTTATGGCGCTGTTAATTGGTTGTGCAGGCATCGTGGCCACACTCGCCTCCAACTCCCAGGCGATCCTACTGGATGGGCTGTTTAATCTGATCTATTTCAGTGTTGCCCTGGTGACGATCAAGGTGAGCAAGTTAGCCAGCCGCCCCGATAGCGAATCCTACCCGTTCGGCTATAGCTACTTTGAGTCGCTAGTAAACCTGTGCAAAGGGCTGCTTATTTTAGGCGTGTCTATTTTTGCCTTGGTCGATGCCATTGCCGCCCTACTCACCGGCGGCCGTGAGATCGCGGCAGGCTTGGCGGTGCTGTACGCACTATTCGCCACCGCGGCTTGTTCACTCACCGCTTGGGTGATGCACCGCAGCCAGCGCCACGTAAGCAGCCCACTGGTGGCGGCAGACAAACTCAACTGGCTAGTCAACAGCGTTATCTCTGCCGCTGTACTCGTCGCCTTCTGCCTGGTGATGCTGTTTGAGCGCCTAGGCTGGCAGACTATTCTGCCTTACGTGGATTCGGTGTTGGTCATTGCGGTGGTGGTGCTGTGTTTAGGCGTGCCGGTGCGGATGGCCTCCCAAGCCTTGAAGGAGCTGCTCAACAGAACCCCGGAAGAGGCTATCGCGGTGCCCGTTCGCCAAGCCGTGGCGAGTGCCCTGGCGGATACCGACACCCAAGAGGTGCGGGTGCGCATGGTTCGCCCTGGGCGCCTGCTATATGTGATAGTGCATGTGGTACTACCCGACGCATCCGATGTTTCGGTCTCCACCCAGGATTTACTCAGGGCACGAGTCGATGACGAGGTGCGCCGCTACTACTCTCCCGTGGTGTGTGACGTGGTGTTTACTGCCAACACCCGCTGGGCAGCGCCCTCCTGTGGTCTATTGGTAGAGAAGCAACCATAGATCAGTTGTCCAAGTTACCGCGCCTTGCGCAATAGAACTAGCGTGGCGATCACGCCCACCAGTAGCGCAAGGCCAAATAGCGTTAACGCCAAGGTATGCCCTACAGCATCAATGAGTACCCCAGTAGTGATCACCGGGATGCTAAAGCCCAGATAGGCCATCAGGAAATAGCCCGCGCTGGCTTGGGTGGCTTGTTGGCTAGCCGAGCCGTCCGCAATCGCCAACACGCCGCTTAATCCCCCCAGGTAGATAAACCCATAGCAAGCGCTACTGGCTGCTACCGTGCCCAGCAGTACCGCCGCAAGATAACCTTGAACCGCTCCCCAGGCGATCAACCCGTAGGCAATCGGCAAAATCACCAGACCCAGTCGAGTAGCGCTGCGCGGCGCAAGTCTTCTCGCCCAGGGCTGAAACAGCACCCCGCAGCTGCAGATACCGAAGGTGGCGAAGCCACTCCAGGCGGATAAACCGTGTTGGCTTAATGCCGAAGGCAGAATCGCAATCACTAGCCCCACCAACGCCCAGGCCAACAAAATCGCCAACCCATAGGAGATAGCCCCTTGGGGATAGCTGGGCAAACGCAGCATAGGACTTTTAGTGGTGCTCGGTGCACGATCCTTAAGCGTGGTGACCACCACCAGCGCCAACGAAGCGGTAGCCAAATAAATCCACAGGCTGGGTGGCGATACGCTTGGGGTGTGGAAAACAAACAGGCTAGTCACCGCGGCCCCTAGCCCAAACCCAAGAGCGGTACTGGCCGTTACATAGTTAGTCGCCACACGGTTGTCCTCACCACCCAACAGCATCTGCATATAAGCGGGAGCTACCGCAGACGTTAGCCCCGTACTGATACCCAGCAGAAAGCGTGCAACACCCAGCGCCAGCAAACCGGGCGCTATCAGGGTGATCCCGGTCGCCAAGAGACATAACAACAGCGCAGTCATAATTAGTGGCTTGCGCCCTACCCGATCGGCCAAGCCATTTAACCCCAGCAGCACCGGTATAATACCCACCACATAGCAGGCAAAGGCGATGCTGGTGGCGCCAACGCCCAAACCATCCCGCGCCGCCAGCGCATCGTAAAGTGGAGCCTGTAAATTAACCGCCGTGGTAATCATACATAGCGCAAACGCCAGGCAGGCTGCGCTCCTTCTATTGATCGCGCGATTGACAGTGCGGCTCATAGCTAAGTCCTAAATAAGTACGTCATTGAACCGCTACCCTCCCACGCTTACCTCGCGGCGGTAAGGTACACTTAACCTCCACTTTCCAGACACTGTTCCGCCCTTTTAGCGAACAGTTGAAAGCCATAGGGAACGTTATGAAACTAGAGGTTAATCGGCACGCCACGACGCCCATCGCCCAGCAGCTCGAAGTGGGTATTCGCGCTTGGATTGCAGCGCACGGTGCAGGTGGTGGCCGTCGTTTACCCTCTATTCGTCGCTTAGCCGCCACCCACCACATCAGCCGTAATGCGGTGATTGAAGCCTACGAACGGCTTGTCGCTTCTGGCTTAGTGCGCTCACGACCCGGTTCAGGTTTTTATGTGGCGGATAGCGCGGCAGCACTGGTATCACAACCCGCAGCTACGAGCGGATTGGAAGAGGTCACCAACGGGCTATGGGGGCTTTTCAGTGCAAACGAGCACACGCTCAAACTAGGTTGCGGCTGGCTGCCCAGCAATTGGCGCGAAGGCGATGACCTCACTCACGCCATTCGCCAAGTGGCACGTAAAAGCCGTTCGGGAATTTTCGAGTACAGTACCCCTCAAGGGCCGCAGGATTTACGCGGCTTAATCCAGGAACGCCTGCGCCCACTGGCGATTACTGCGGACGCCCAACAGATCGTGATGACCGGTGGCGGTAGCCATTCGCTGGATCTACTGGTGCGGATGCTGCTTGAGCCTGGCGATGTGGTCTTCGTGGAATCACCGGGCTATTACAATCTGTTCGGCCTGCTGCACTTACAGCGAATCCGCGTAATTGGCGTGCCGCGATTAGCCGATGGGCCTGATATCGAGCGCTTGGAGGTGTTGTTGGCCAAGCACCGCCCAAAGCTGTTCTACATTAACAGCGTTTTTCACAACCCCACGGGCAGCACGCTAACCCCGGCGGTGGCGCACCGAGTGTTACAGCTCGCCGAGCAACACGATTTTCAGATTATTGAAGACGATATCTACGCGGATTTTCAGCACACCCCCACCACCCGCTTGGCAGCGCTAGACGGTTTGAGCCGGGTGTTCTACCTGGGCAGCTTTTCGAAAAGCCTCTCCTCTTCACTGCGAGTAGGCTTTGTCGCCGCCCCCGTGGCTTGGGTGCAGCGCCTTGTGGATATCAAGATGTTGACCAGCATCTCCGCCTCGCGGTTTGCCGAGCAAGTGGTCACGACCCTGCTGCAAAACGGCAGCTACCGGAAGCTTACCGAACGGCTGCGCATCAAGCTCGCCAATCAAATGGCAATGGCACTAACGATGCTGAAAAATGCCGGCTGGGAGGTGTATACCCAACCGGCTGGCGGGATGTTTGTGTGGGCAAAACCACCGGTAGCCATCGCCCCTGAAACCCTGAGTGAACTGGCTAACCGGTGGGAAATCACGCTATCGCCGGGGCATCTGTTTTTCGCCGATCACCAGCCAACGCCCTGGCTCCGGCTTAATGTAGCCTATATACAAGATCCCAGAGCCAAAGGGTTTATTGAGGCGGCAAGTTAGGATTAAAGCGGCCCTTCTGATATCGCTGAAGGGGGCTGGTAACCCCCCCGTTAATTACAGCTCGCGTTTGCCGTCAACTAACCGCGACACCTTCAGCGGGTTGCCCTCTTTCAGCGCATCGGGCAGTAAGCCTTCTGGCAGGGACTGGTAACAAACCGGACGTAAGAAGCGGTGAATGGCCGCCGAACCGACGGAGGTCGAGCGCGAATCAGAGGTGGCCGGGAACGGGCCACCGTGCACCATGGCATGGCACACCTCGACACCCGTGGGCCAACCATTGGCGAGAATACGCCCTGCCTTGCGCTCAAGCATAGGCAGCAGCGCTTTAGCGGCATCCAAATCGGCGTCGTCCATATGCAGTGTGGCGGTGAGCTGGCCTTCCAGCTGTTCAGCAACACGTTTTACTTCCGACGCGTCTTCGCACTCAACAATCAACGAGCTGGCACCGAACACTTCCGCTTGCAGCGCTTCAGATGCGAGGAAATCGCTCGCTGAGGCAGCAAACAGGCCTGTCTGGCACTGGTAGTCGCTGCCGGTTTGGCCACGGGCGATTTCGCGCACTTTGGCTGCGCCGCTCAGACTGGTCACGCCCTCTTGATAGGCGCGGTGGATACCCGGCGTCAGCATTGTCTGCGCGCCGCTGGCTTCCACGGCGCCTCGCGCTGCCTCAATAAAGGCATCCAACTCAGGACCTTTTTCCGCAATGACCAAGCCAGGATTGGTGCAGAACTGGCCCGCGCCCATATTGAGTGAGCCAACAAAGGCTTCGCCCAGCGCTTTACCGCGCGCTTTAAGTGCCGCCGGTAGCAAGAAAACAGGGTTAATGCTGCTCATCTCAGCGTAGACCGGGATCGGCTGAGGGCGTGCTTGCGCCGTTTTCATCAACGCCATACCGCCACTGCGCGAGCCGGTGAAACCAACCGCTTGAATACGCGGATCATCTACCAGCGCCTGGCCAATTTCGTTACCGGCACCAAACAGCAGTGAGAAAACACCTTCCGGTAAATTGCAGGCTTTTACGGCTTTTTGAATCGCTTGCCCTACCAGCTCAGAAGTACCTGGATGCGCTGAGTGGCCTTTAACCACGACAGGACAACCAGCCGCTAGGGCCGAAGCGGTATCACCCCCCGCAACCGAAAATGCTAGCGGAAAATTGCTGGCACCGAAGACAGCGACAGGCCCCAGGGCGATATGACGCTGACGGAGATCGGCACGCGGCAGCGGTTGGCGATCCGGCATGGCCGGGTCGATGCGTACATCAAGCCATTCACCGGCACGCACTACTGAAGCGAACAGTCGCAGTTGCCCGCAGGTTCTGCCTCGCTCGCCTTCAATGCGTGCCTGGGGCAGGCCCGTTTCAGCCATGGCGCGCTCAATCAGCTCACTACCGATCGCTTCTATTTCACTGGCGATGGTTTCTAAAAACGTAGCGCGTTCTTCTAGAGACGTTTCGCGGTAGATGGCATAGGCCGTTTCAGCTAGCTCGCAGGCTTGTTCAACATGGGCTCGACTGCCGCCAGTATAGATAGGCTCTAGTTTTTCACCGGTGGCTGGGTTAACAGCTTGAATATTGGCTTGAGTGCCGGTCACTGATTGTTGACCGATCAGCATTTCGCCTCGAATCGTCATATGTTGCTCCTTATATGGGTCAGTGGTATCACTGGTCGCGATACTGGGCGTATGTATTGCGCGCCCGATTAAGGTGCTGGTACATGGTTTCGCGGGCTGCTTGAGCATCACGAGAAAGAATAGCTTCGAGAATGTAGGCGTGCTCTTCCTGAACTCGCTCTAAATAGCGCTCTGAGGATATCGGATTAATATCAATACTCAGCAGCTTGGCGCGGGGAATCACGCTCTGACTCCACTGCTTGTAGAAAGATTGAAAGAAAGGATTTTTGGTCGCCGTGGCAATCGCAAAGTGAAACAAATAATCCTCTTCTCGAGCTTGGGTTTTTGCAGCATACGCATTGCTAAAAGCAAGGTGCTGCGCTTCGAGCCGTTGACGATCTTCATCATCATGGCGTAAGGCAGCCAGTTCAGCTGCCGCTGGCTCTAAGGTTAGCCGCAGTTCCAGCAGGTGCAAGATATCTTCCACGGTAGTCGGGTTTATCCGCTCTGCAGGCCGCGCCTCTACCGTAGAAGAGCGCAGCACCGAGGTGCCTACACCACGCCGGGTCTCAACAAGCCCCAGGGATTTAAGGTGTGTGATGGCCTCACGTATGACTGTGCGGCTAACGCCAAAGGAGTCACAAAGACTGTTCTCAGTGGGCAGTTTTTCTCCCACGCCTACTTTCCCCTGGGTGATCAACGCTTCCAACTGGTCGGCCACGTGCACGGACAAGCTTCCCTGCTGTGTCACTTTACTTATTTGAAGCGGTTTTAGGGCAGATGCCGCTGCGCTGGTTTTGACCATGGAAGCTATCCTTCATTAATATCCAAGTTGTATTATATCGTACAACCTAGGTCTTGAAAGTGCCAATAAACGGCTTCTGAATGACCCCAGACAACCTGTTTTCTATTTTTAATGCCATCACGAGTAATAACAAATATTTTTTCATACCAGATATAACACATCATACAAGAAAAAAGGTAGGTCTGGTTATTGTGCCAAGCAAGCATAACTAACGAAATCTAAACCAAAGTTAAAGTAGCACTTTGATAAAAATCAAGCTCATCAACATTACGGTCTCACATACCTTATCCCCCCTTGCTTATGGCGCAATCGGTGCATGCTTTTTGTTGCAGTCTTGTATGATGTAATACAACATGTGATTCATAGAGGGATCCAAAGGCGATAAGACTTAACGCAACCCTCATACCGGCGAGATCACACAAGGTTCTTTACTTGCATAGCGCCACCTTGGGTGGATAACCCGCAGCCCTTAATAGAGTAATCATCAAGGAGTATCACCATGCTGTATGACCACCGTACCTATACCTGCACACCTGGCACGTTGAAGAAACAGATGGCGCTCTACGAAAAGCATGGCTGGGCTATCCAAAAACGTCACCTTGGCGAACCTCTGCTATATGGACCGGTAGAAACAGGCAATGTGAATTCCTATGTGCATATCTGGGTGTTTAAAGATGCCGCTGACCGTAGCCAGCGGCGCGCTGCCATGCAGAGTGACCCAGAGTGGGCCGCCTATCTCAAGATAAGTGCCGAGGCGGGTTATCTAATTAGCCAGGAAAACAAGATTGTTGTCCCCGCCCCCTTCTTTAAAGACTGATTTCTTGATTAGCGGGTCTCTTCATGAAGTGGTTCCTTTATGAACGAGCTTTAGCTGAACGCAGTGCTGTGACGGTAGTGCGTGTTGAAATACGTTCCGGGTCAGTCACAAGCTCGATCACGGCAGGGCGACCCGAGGCCATGGCCCGCTCCAGAGCGGGCTTGAAAGCGGCCGTATCGATAACACGTTCGAAATGCGCGCCAAGCCCTGCTGCCAATTGGCCGAAATCGGGATTCACCAGGTCGGTTCCCGAGACGCGGTTGGGATGTTCACGCTCCTGGTGCATACGAATCGTACCGTAAGTACCGTTATTGAACAGCAGTACGATGGGCCGCCCGCCATGCTGTACGGCGGTGGCAATCTCAATACCGCTCATCATAAAACCACCATCGCCGACAAACGCCAGCACACACTTTTCGGGTTCACGTAAAGAGGCCGCCACGGCGGCAGGAACCGAGTACCCCATCGCACCGCAGGTGGAGCCAATAATCCGACCAGGACGCTGGTAAGCCAGAAAGCGCTGCGCCCATCCGGTGTGGTTTCCGGCGTCTAGAGTGACGATACACTCCTTCGGCAGGCTGTCGCGCAACGCATGCATTGCCGCACCCATATCGAGTGGGTAGTCGTGCGGTGGGGGCAGCGTATCGGCTAGATACTCATCACGAAGCGTTTTGCACCACTCACTCCAGCGGCTGCGTTGCCCCCAGTCGTGAGTGGCCAACGCTGCGGCCAGCTTATCAGGGGCCGAAACAACGCCCAGCGCCGGACTAAACACCCGGCCTATCTCATCCGGGTCGATGTGTACGTGTATCAGTGTCTGGCTAGGGGTAGGAGAAGCTAGCGTAGTATAGGTTCTGGTAGTCATCTCGCCGAGTCGGGCACCGACGACCAACACTAGGTCAGCCTCGGCAAGACGTTTAATCAATGAAGGCACCACAGCGGTACCGAAATCGCCCACATAGCAGTTCGAGGCATTGTCCAAGATGTCCTGACGTCGAAACGAGCAGGCCACTGGAATGCCGTTAGTTTCAGCGAAAGTGCGTATCTGCTCACAGGACTCATCCGTCCACCCCGACCCGCCTACCAACATTAACGGACGTTCGGCATGGGACACCAGGGCAGCAATTTTCTCGATTTCATCTACAGCAACGCCCGGCCGTGATGGCAAATAGGGTGGCGCATCTTCCACTTCGACGATATCGGTCAGCATGTCCTCAGGTAGCGCCAGCACCACCGGGCCAGGCCGGCCTGATGTCGCCACCCGGAAGGCGCGCGCCATGTATTCGGGAATTCGGCGAGCATCCTCAATCTGTGCCACCCACTTAGCCATACCGCCGAACATCACCCGATAGTCAATTTCCTGAAACGCTTCCCGATCCATCGAGCCACGGTCGACCTGGCCGATCAGCAGGATCATTGGCGTCGAATCCTGCTGGGCAATATGAACGCCAATAGCGGCATGGCAAGCGCCAGGCCCGCGTGTCACCAGGCAAATTCCAGGGCGCCCCGTCAGCTTGCCATAAGCCTCGGCCATATTCGCCGCTCCGGCCTCGTGCCGCGCATTGTAGAGGGTGAAGTGTTCACGCTGATCATAAAGCGCATCAAGCACTTCCAGGTAGCTCTCTCCGGGCACACAGTAGCCACTATCAGCCCCGTGGATCAGGAGTTGGTCAACCAGTACTTTTCCCCCGGTACGCGGTAGTGGGCGAGTTTTTGTTGTCATGTTGGCATCCTAATGGCAGAGAAGAGCGCCCCCAGCCGTTCGTGATGATCAATACAGGAGGCGCATAGCGAGTAACAGAAACCAATCTTGTTGTGTACAAATGTTTATTAAGATCACGGAATGGCATCAAGCTTCGGCTTCTTGCGCAGAATCAGATAGGCGAAAACGACGGTTAATGCCAGGAAAGCAAGGCTGTCTAAACTCGTCAGAAAGACTATCGGGTTACCGTCATTGAACGATAAGGAGCGTCGCAAATACTGCTCCAGATCCGGCCCCAAGATGAAGCCTAGCAACATGGCCACAACCGAGTAGTTATGTTTGCGCAGGAAGAAAGCCAACACACCAAACAATAGGGCTAAAAACATCTGAAAAATTGAGTAGGTCGCCACATAACTTCCGACGAGCGCTACCACGGCGATGGCGCTGTAGAGCAGACCACGGGAGATTGAGACGATACGAATAAAGTACGGCCCGAACAGGAACAGCGTCAGCGGGATGAGGATCAAGGCGCTCACAAACAAAGAGGCAAACATGGGCGCTATTAGATCAGCCTGCTGTTCAATGAGACGTGGCCCTGGCTGTAAACCATTGATAACCAAAACGCCAAGTACAATAGCTGTGGTAGGGTCGCCCGGAATCCCGAACATTAACATTGGCACAAAAGCACCGCCACACATGGAGTTGTTCGCCGATTCAGCCGCGGCAATACCTTCTCGACTGCCGTTGCCATACTCCTCAGGCTTCTTCGAACCGCGTTTGGCATCAGCATAAGCCACAAAAGCGGCCATAGAGCCACCCGCGCCGGGTAAAATGCCAATCGCATAACCAATAAAGGCGCTCTTAATATAGGTAAAGAAGCCCACTTCGCGGATTTCAGACCAGGGGGGAATAAAATCGCGCCGACGTATTTTTAAGCCCTTCGCCCTATTCAGGGAGCCTTCCAGAGAGAGGTTCCAGTTCTGCGCTTGTACCAGTAGTTCACTGACCGCAAACGCACCGATGACCACCGGCATCAAACCGATACCTTCCACCAGCAGTTCAGTGCCGAACTCAAAGCGCGGAATTGGCTGGAGCACATCTATTCCCACGGTAGCCAGCATGATGCCCAGCGTCGTAGCGACAATGCCCTTGGCGATAGCGCCCTTATCGACAATGATGATCACCACCAACGCAAAAAGCACCAGTGAGAACTTCCCTGGGGTGCGGATCAGCAGCGCCAGCTCACCGGCAATGGGCATGAACGCCATGAGCAGTAACGCGCCGATTGACCCACCGATCATCGAGCCCAGCGCCGCGTGCCCCAGCGCATTGGCGCCCTGCCCTTTTAACATCAAGGCGTTGCCTTCCACGGCGGTCATCATCGAGGACGGCGCACCGGGAATATTGATGGTTGTAGCCGTGATACTGCCGGAGTACATCCCCGCCATAAAGATTGAGGCACACATGACCAGCGCAGGTACTACGTCGATCGTATAGGTAATAGGTAACAACAGCGCAATGGCTAGCACTGATGTGAGGCCTGGCATGGCACCGAAAAAGGTACCAATCAAGAAACCGGCAATCATGAAGCCAAGCACTTCCCAACTCAGCAATGCTTCAAAACCGCCCAGGAAACTAACAAAGGTCTCCATTAGAATCCTCCTAACAGGGGAGGCAGCCGTACCCCGAAAATACCGGCAAATAGTCCGTAAAAGAGCGCTGTAACGGCGATCACATAAAATATAAAGAAGGCGGGCCGATGTTTTTCGAAGTCAAAGATAAGAAAGAGGGCTACCACGAAACCCAGCGTAGCGGGCACGTAACCCAAGGGACGAAACAAGGCGATGTAGATGCCTGTCGCCACCACAATCAGCAATGGCCTTAGCAGAGAGCCACCAGCAGCCGCCTCTGCTTCTTTGCGCCACTCTCCTACGATTACGACTATCAGCGCTGCATACATGATGAACGCCATCAGGATAGGCATAAAGCGTGGCCCCACGATGGTGTCACCACCAAACTGAGAGCGTATGCTCAAGGCTTCCGCTAGGTAGATCGTAGTCAATATCAGCAAGAAGACTGGAAACAGTAGTGCCGACCTTCTAAAGCGTTCGACGTTGTTCATTGACTCAAAATCCTCTGCTTGAGTTAGCCGTGGCACCGGTAACCGGCGCCACGCTCTTTGAGTAGCGAGTTACTTGGACATCACGCCTGCTTCTACCAGCGCATCCATTTCGCTGAACAGTGACTCGGCCGTTTCATCAGCCCAGACAGTCACCTCATCGGTACCCAGCCAGTTCGGCGTAACACCAACGTTGGCAACCCACTCTTGAAACTCATCACTGTCGTAAGCCGTTTTGTAAGCGCTTTCCAGTACGTTAATGGCTTCTTCCGGGGTGTCTGCTGGTGCGGCGAACACAATAAAGCTGCCAATCTGGAGGTCGATCCCCTCGTCAGCGGTGGTAGGCACATCGGGATACGTCGGGTTTTGCGTATCGGAGAACTCAACGAGACCGCGTACGGTGCCATCTTCCAGGAGATTGGAAAAATCGCCCAGGCTGGTAAGTGCAACATCGACCTCATCGGACAGAATGGCCTCTTTCTGAGGAGCAGCTCCTCCAGGATAAGAGACGATTCGGAACTCCGTACCGGTCAGCTCTTGAAGCTGTAGAATCGCTAGATGGATACGCCCGCCAAGATTCTGAATGGCTACGCGAATCTCACCAGGATTTGCCTTAGCCGCTTCAATAAGGTCATGAATCGTTTGATAGTCGGAATCGGCGTCAACAACGATAGCGTCGGGCTCGCTTGTTACTCGTGCAATCAGCTTCAACTTATCAATATCGTAACTGGGCAGCATGGCTTGCCAAGGCACGGTCACCAGGCTGTCGTAGGTTAACGCGCCAATGGTATAGCCGTCGGGCCGGGCGCTCATAAGCTGGCCAATACCAGTGGCACTCACGCCACCCTCGATGTTTTCTGCATACATGGAAACATCAAGATTTTCTTCAGCGATGGTGGTCAGTTTTCGAACGATTCCATCGGTACCCCCTCCGGCCCCCCAAGGCACAATCACGCGAATATCGCGCTCGGGGTAGTCAGCAAGCGCCACGCCAGTTAGTGAGGATAAAGCGACGGCAGCGGACAGTGTTAGCAGGGCTTTGTTGTTTTTGTACATTGTGTACTCCTTGGTTTAAAACCTATCAGCAAACTATTTCTTATGATCAAGTCATACATCATACAACATGAAACTTAGTGTGTTCTTGTTAGCGCTACAATAGAGAGATGTAAAAACTAGACCAAAGTCGAGCGCTTACCTAACTGACCACATCTCTCTATCGGTAATACGTCTGGCTAAATCCATCATCGAGAAAGTACTTTAACGAACGAGTGCGGGACGCTTAGGATCAAACTCCCACCCAGGAATCAAAAACTGCATCGCCATAGCATCATTTCGCTGTGTGGTATCCAACGATTTATAAAGACTATGCGCCTCCATAAGCTTCTCTTCATCAAGCTCAACCCCCAGCCCTGGGGTGGTGGGCACTTTGAGTTTGCCATCGCGAATGAGCAATGGGTCTTTAGTGATTCGCTGTCCATCTTGCCAGATCCAATGGGTATCAATCGCGGTAATCTCACCCGGGCAAGCCGCTGCAACGTGGGTCATCATGGCGAGCGAAATATCGAAGTGGTTATTACTGTGAGAGCCCCAGGTCATGCCCCACTCGTTGCAAAGCTCACCCACTTTTACCGCACCTTGCATGGTCCAGAAATGACAGTCTGCCAAAGGTATATCCACCGAATTGAGCTGAACGGCGTACTGCAGCTGTTTAAAATCGGTCGCAATCATATTGGTAGCGGTGGGTAGGCCGGTTCGCTTCTTAAACTCTGCCATAGTCTCGCGCCCTGAATAGCTCTCTTCCTGGCCACAGGGGTCTTCAGCATAGCTGAGCAGATGCTTGATAGGCTCCAACACGCGCACCGCTTCATCCAGTTTCCAGGCACCGTTGGGATCAAGCGTCAATCGAGCATCGGGAAATGCTTCATGGAGCGCCCGTATGCAATCAGCCTCCTCTTCCCCACGTAATACACCGCCCTTTAGCTTGAAGTCTTTAAACCCATAGCGCTCATAAGCGGCTTTGGCCAACTGAGCCACGGCCTCGGGTGTTAGCGCTTCTTGGTAGCGTATTTCATCCCAGCTATCTTGTGGGTTATACGCGTTAGGGTATGGCAGGTCTGTCTTGCCCGGGTCACCCAGTAAAAACAGGTAGCCCAATGCCTCGACTTCATCACGCTGACGGCCGTACTGCCCCAGCAGGTCGGCGACGGGTAGCTGTAGTGCTTGCCCATAGAGGTCTAACAGCGCCGACTCAATTCCGGTGATCACGTGTACCGCTACGCGCAAATCAAACGTCTGTCGGCCTCGCTCCTCGCGTCCGTTCTGGGCTAATCGCAGGCGAACCTGATTGAGGGTCTGCTTGATGTTATTGATCGGCGAGCCTTCCACCAGCTCACGGCACTGCTCCAGCCCCTTAAGAATGCCGCCACTGGAAGGGATCTCACCCACGCCTTGATTACCTGCATTATCCTCAAGGATGACCACACAGCGGATAAACCAGGGGGCATGACCACCACTGAGATTTAATAAGAAACCATCGTAACCAGCGACAGGTACCACTTTCATTGATTTAATTTTTGGAAACATATCTCGTAAACCTCTACTTATTATTGACCCAAGTTGAAACTTTATTCAGGTGATCAAGTCACTGGCGCAGGATTAAACAACACCAAATCGTTATGAATTCCCAGTCGGTCGGCAGCGGCCTGTTGGCGGCCGCTGGCCACGTCCAGGATGAGGTGGAAAAGCTCCCAGCCCACCTCTTCGATACTGGCATCACCGGTGGCAATGCGCCCCGCATCGAGATCGATAATGTCGTGCCACCGTTTTCCCAGAGCTGAGTTGGTGGAAACTTTCAACACCGGCACCATGGCTAGACCATATGGTGTACCCCGACCTGTGGTGAATACCTGCAGATTCATGCCTGCGGCTAACTGAAGCGTGCCACAGATGAAATCGCTGGCCGGGGTCGCGGCGAAGGTCAGCCCCTTACGGCGTAGCCTTTCACCAGGGCCGATGACATCGACAATCGGCGAGTTGCCCGACTTGATCACCGAGCCCAGCGCCTTCTCAACGATATTGGAAAGCCCCCCCTTCTTGTTGCCCGGTGAGGTGTTGGCGCTACGATCAGCCTGGCCTTGAGCCAAATAGTTGTCGTACCACGCCATCTGCTCAATCAGTGCCCTACCCACGTCTTCGTCAATAGCCCGCGGGGTTAACAGATGTATGGCATCGCGCACCTCGGTAACCTCTGAGAACATCACACTGCCACCCGCTCGCACAATCAAGTCGGTTGCAAAGCCCACCGCAGGGTTAGCTGTCACCCCCGAAAAGGCATCGCTGCCGCCACACTGCATGCCGACGACGAGCTCGGACGCCGGGCAGGTTTCACGCTGGCGTCGATTGAGTCGCTCAAGGTGTCGTTCGGCCATGGCCAAAATACCCTCGACCATCTCGCCGAAGCCCTGAAAAGAGTCATCCTGAAGGCTCAACACGTTGGCTTCCGGGTCGGCCGCCTCGGTGTTTTCATAAATTTTCACCGGTCGATCGGACAGCAGTGTCGAGGGTTGCAGCTTCTCGCACCCCAAACCGATGATCATTATCTCGTTGCCGAAGTTGGGATTCAGGGCGATATTTTTAAGCGTTCGAATGGGCACAATAGCCGCAGGCGCATTAATGGCGACCCCACAACCATATGAGTGATTAAGCCCCACCACATCATCCACGTTGGGAAATCGCGGCAGCAGCTCGCGTTTGATCCGCTGCACGACGAAGTCGACGGTACCGGCGACACACTGCACGCTGGCGGTGATACCCAGTACATTTTTGGTGCCCACACTGCCGTCAGGGTTACGAAAGCCCTCGAAGGTATACCCTTCAAGCGGCTCGGTTTTCGGTGCTGGCCGGGTCGCCAGCGGTAGATCCGCAAGCGGCGGTGGTGTTGGCATGTGCAAGTTGGTCTCGCTGACGTGGCCACCTCGGGGAATAGTCGTGGCCGCCGT
Source organism: Vreelandella titanicae (assembly GCF_014697095.1). Lineage (NCBI taxonomy): Bacteria > Pseudomonadati > Pseudomonadota > Gammaproteobacteria > Oceanospirillales > Halomonadaceae > Vreelandella > Vreelandella titanicae. Next base: position 5,037,535 of record NZ_CP059082.1, read on the forward strand.
ACCGATCACTTCACCGTAGCGAATGATGCGCCCCCCCTCCGCCAGATCGACAAGGGCCACCTTATGCCCCTGGGGGACAGCCATTGTGGTGGTAACTCCTCCCTCAATGACGGCACCCTCAGCGAGACCGCCCGGCTCAACCACGATGGCGACATTATCGTTGGGGTGTATGCGAATCACGCGCGTATTAGTCGTTGTCTGTTTCATGACCCTTTCCTGAGGCTGTGCGTGTACTGCCAGTTACCTGGGTCAGCTCCATTTTTTGCCTGGCGCGGGATTTGAAGCCCATGACGATGGCGAACATTACCGAGGCGACAATCAACCCCCACAGCACCATGGCGATGGGACTCTTGGTGAAAAAGATCGAGAAAGTGCCGAACGACTCCAGGCTCTTGACGAAGTAGACCTCGGCTTGGCTGCCCAAGATAAAGCCAATAATGAGCGGGGCCACTTCCAAACCAATTTTCTGCACCAGGTAGCCTAAAATGCCGAAAATAAGCAGCGTCCAGACGTCAAACATAATTCCGTAGTTGATGGCATAGGCCCCCACTACACACATCATCACAATGATGGGGAAGAGAATATGCTTTGGCACCATCACCACTTTGGCGATGTACTTAATGGCATAGAACATTAAGAAGAACATCACGATATTGGCGAACACCAAAGCCGTCATCATGACGTACCAGGTCTCGGTATTCTCAGGAATAAATAGCGGCCCTACCTGGATGCCCTGCAGGGTGAACGCACCGATCAACACAGCCGTCGTCGAGTCGCCAGGAATACCTAGCGATAGCAGTGGAATCAAAGCCCCACCGGTCAACGCATTATTGGCGGACTCCGAGGCAATAAGCCCCTGAGGCGCCCCTTTACCCATTTGCGATGAATCACGGGTTAAGTTTTTCTCTTGGGTATACGCCAGCACGGAGGCGGCACTGCCACCGACCCCAGGCAACATGCCAACGAAGGTGCCAATAAAGGACGAACGCACCAGGTTAGTCAGGCGACCGTTAAAGATCGAAAGTGAAAAGCCTGCTCCCTTGCTGAGTTTGATGCGCTGGTTAGCTAAATCACTCTTCGCCCCCTTTTCCGCCTCAAGCAGAATCGTGGAGATACCAAACACCCCGATCAGCACCGGCAGCAGGGAAAACCCTTCAAATAAGTAGGGTTCCATGAAGTCGAACATCAGCCGGGTTTTGCCATTGCCGCCGTCAGAGATGCTGTAGTCGCCAATCAAGCTCAACCAGATGCCGATAACGCCACTAAAGATGCCAATCAGCATGCTGCTGGACAGCGAAGCAATGACACTCAGCGCTAATAAAATGATCAAAAACTTCTCTACATAAGAGAACTTGATCGAGAAATCGGCCAGCAGAGGCGCAAACAAGAACAGTATCGCGGCGCTAATAAGCCCGCCGACGACTGAAGCGATGACACAGATCTTCAGCGCTTTCTCACCCTCACCCTTTTGAGCCATCGGGTAGCCATCAAAGGTGGTGGTAATGGAAGAAGGAGTGCCGGGAATATTGAGCAGAACGGCGGGCACCATACCGCCCGAGATCCCCCCCACGTACAGCCCCAGTAGCAGCGCCAGACCGTGGTGTAGCCCAAGGGCATAGGTGAGCGGTAAGCAAACAGCGACTGCCATGGTGGCGGTCATGCCGGGGATCGCGCCGAAGATGATGCCGACCAGAGCACCGAACCCGGCGAGTAAAAAGAAGGTTATATCGAGAAGTGAGAGGAATTCCATGGTGGCACTCGCTCCGGTCACGGTAAGGTGATAGTGAACAGCTTGGCGAGAACGAACCAGGCCAGACTAGGGGCGACGATGGCATTGACCACGACGATGGTAAGCGCCTTTTTCGTCCAGTCATGCAGATAGAGCAGTGACATCAGGAGAACGAAAACCATCGATACCAGCAGGAAGCCATAGCCTGTGTAGGGGAACATATCGCCCACTACGGCCATGAAGTAAAAATACGCCGCGATCAAGACGAGAGTGCCAATAAAACGGAAATTATCTCGAGCCTCACCCACAATGGGCAGTGTGCGCTCTCCTCGTTTCACTGATGCCATGAAGGGAGCGACCTTTGTCATTAAAATCAAGACAAAGAGTCCCGCCATGATCCAGTGAATAATCCTCGGGAAAAACAGGTGGGAGGCCTCGAAATCGATGGAGACACTAAGCAGACTTGAAAGACCTGATTCCATAACAGCTCCGGGCATAAGCAGCAGGGTATCCTGCTTACCATTGTTCTTTCTATAGCGGTTCTATAGCGGCTCACGCATAGGAGAGACACCCGCCGCCCACGCAGCGAGTGCCATATCCTTTACTTGATGTTGCTGATGATTTCTTCGTAGCGAGCCATTTTCTCGGCAAGATACTCAGAGGCTTCATCAGAAGGCTTGAAGTTGGGGATAAAGAAAGCGTTCTTCTGAGTCTCCTGGATTTCACCTTCCGCATAGATATCCGCTAGCGCTTCATCGATTTGCTCAACAATCGCTGGATCCATGTCTTTGTTGTAGAGGAAGAAGAACTCCTTATCGAATGTAAAGCTCTCATCATCACCCATTGTGACGTGCACGTTTGGCTCTACATACTCCAACAGTTGCTCACGAGACGTTTGGCCAAGCCCCTCTTCCGGAGCCTGTTCAATGGTATCTTGACGGGCCGTCAACCAGACAAAACGCATCGCTTTCTGGTCGTCTTCAGGTAACCGCGTGTACTGCTCGTTAGCCTGCACGGTGCCATTAATCACATCGGCTTGGCCGTCAAAAAGTTGCTGGTTTTTGTCGGATTGAGAACCGGTATTGACAGCAACTAGGTTGTCTTCCTGACCAGGATGCTCAATAGCGATGGCATTTTTCAGGGCACTGAAACCAATCTCCGATACGCCACCCGGCTGGATAGCGACCCGCACAGTCTCACCATTGCCTACTGCAGCAATGATGTCATCAAGGGTTTGGTAAGGTGAATCTTTGGGCACCAGATAGGCATTGCCTGGGTTGATTGCAAGCGTCGGCCCGACGGTATATTGCTCAAAAATATCGTCGTATCCTTCTACGCCATACAGATGGCCAAGATAGGACTGATCATGGAAGATCATCAGCGTATTGCCGCGAGAGTCCCGGTCAAGTGTGCGAAAAGCAGAGCTTGCGCCAACGGCATCCACCTTCATGTTGAGATCCAGCCTTTCAGCTAGCTCATCCACCACAATAGTAGAGTTTTGATACGTATCCCCGCCTGTGGACGTTGAGCCGATGACAACACGAATATTGCCCCGCAATGGGCCATCTTGGGCCATGGCTACGCCAGCGCTGACGCTCAATGCTGCCATCAGCGCTGCGGAACCGACACTTGTCATTAATCTATTGGAAATGCGCATAATTTCACCTCTTTCGCTCGTTATTAAATTGTTATAGCTCAGTGGTTTAATGGCTTAGTGATTTGGCGCTTTATTACTATTTAACGCGATCGATCAACTTTTTAAGCTCCTGACACTCCGCCTGGGTTGGCATTGTCAGCGGCGCGCGAACACTGCCGGCGGGACGGCCAACAATGTCTGCGCCTGCTTTGATCAGGCTAACGGCATAGCCCGCTTTTCGATCCCGGAGGTCTACGAAAGGAATAAAAAAGTCGTTAGTGATCTGTTTCACAACGTCTTTATTACCTTTACGCAACTCCTTGTAGAACTTCACCGCCATCTCCGGCACGAAGTTGAAAACAGCCGATGAGTAGGTATTTACGCCAATGGAGACATAGGCCTCGGCAAAAATTTCAGCTGTGGGTACACCACCGATATACACCAAGCGGTCACCCACGGTTTTGACGATTTTGTTAAGCGCCTGAATATCGCCTTTGCCATCTTTTAGCCCCACCAAGTTAGGACACTGGTCGGCGAGCTGCTGAACAGAATGAGCATTCAAAATGCCATTACCGCGGTTGTAATAAATCACGTTGACTGACGTGGCATCACAAATCTGGCGGGCATACTCCACCAAGCCATCCTGCGGGCACTCGGTAAGGTATGGCGGCATCAGTAGAATGCCGTCAGCGCCCACTTCTTCGGCCGCTTTTGCAAAGGCCTTGCCGGTTTCAACGCTTAAGCCCGCGCTGGCAATGACAGGCAAGCGACCATCGATTACTTCGACGGCGACGCGAACAATCTCGCGATACTCATCAAGTGACAGGTTAAAAAACTCCCCCGTGCCACCCGCGACGAAGACCGCCGAGATCTCGTGGCTGATGAACCACTCAAGCCGCTTGCGGTAGCTCGCTTCATCGAAACGACCTTGACTATCGAAATCGGTAATCGGGAACGATAGCAGACCATCGCCGATGGCTTTTGTTACTTCTTGTCTTGAAAACGTCACTTTGCGCCCTCTTTAAAATGTGTTGACCACTGAATGAGCAGACATCATTTGCTAGCCAACAACCTTATGTCATACATCATACAACTTAGAAGATAAGTATCCTGCTAGCAGGGTGCAAGCAGAACTATCGAAATTTAAACCAAAGTAGCAGCCATACTCTGTAAACCTGTTGAGGATTAAAACGCCTTTAGCTAATCACCCGCCAGCTCGCAAACAGAGCGCCATAGCATGTCATCGACAACAATCGGCCTCTCTCCATATCGCTGATTAGCGGTCGACTCGCCCGGCCAGCGCACTGGGCGCCCCGGCTCGGCAGGCGTGGCGGCGGCCAGATGAGACTGAATGCCTTCGACAATGCTATCGCAAGCCTCGCGGCCGCCGAGTTGCTCAGGGTCAAAGACCATATACACTTGGCTGCAACCACCACCACTGCCGCGCTGAACCTTGTCAATGGCATGGCTAGGACGCCCTTGAGCGAGCAGTGCTGCTAACGCATCCAGTAGAATCGACAACCCAGAGCCTTTCCAGTACCCGGTCGGCAGCAAGCGCCGCGTCGCAGCGATCGCCGCAGGATCACGGCTCAACTCTCCACGCTCATCAAAACCGCCATCAACGGGCAAATGCTCGCCCTTCAGCTGAGTCGTCTGCAGCTTCCCATAGGAGAACTGAGACATCGCCATATCGAGCACCAGAGGCCCGGTGTTATGCGGTACGGCCATCACCAACGGGTTATTGCCAATCGATTGGGAAGCACCACCCCAGGCAGGCATGCACGACTCGGTATTGGTCCACATAATCGTAGCGAACCCCTGCCCAACCGCATGCCAGCCATAGCTTCCGCCCCGCATCCAGTGGGTTGTATCGCGCAACGCCACCAGCCCCATACCATGTTCACGCGCCAACGCCATGGCACGCTCTGTGGCATGAAGTGCATTGACCACACCTATTCCAAACCCTCCATCGAGCACCTCAATCGCGCCCAATCGCTGGACAAGGCTTGGCTTAGCGTCGATATCGACCCAGCCTTTCCCGACGTACTCAATGAAGCGTGGAACCCGCCCGATACCATGCGAATGTACGCCGTCGCGGGTACTTTCAGCATGGATTTGCGCGCAGGTCTCAGCATCAGAGGGCTTTAGCCCCGCCTTCAATAGTGATTTCTCAATCGTACTGCGCAACGTCTCAAAATCGATATTAGCCATCACTTACCCCCACCATTAAAAAAGCCCACTCCGCGAGTGGGCTTCAACACCCCAGCCGCCTCGAATGGCGGCCATGGACTTCAAGCAGCGTCAGACGCCGCGTTTTGTTGACGAGTACGGTAGTTCTGCCACAGTGTCAGCGCCAGCAACCCAAAGGCGATGACTAAAAAGGTAACGCTGATGGGCCGGGTGAAAAACGGTGTCCAATCACCACCGAAGGTCTGCAGCCCCCGCCTCAGGTTAGATTCCGCTATAGGCCCCAGAATTAAACCCAGTATTACTGGAGCGGTTCCAAAGCCATATCGGTTGAGAAAATAGCCGAGCAATCCAAAAGCCAGCATTATGTAGAGGTTAAACACATCCCCATCAACTCCATAAACACCGATAAAACAGAAAACAATGATAGCCGATATCAACTGTTTTCTTGGCACTAGCAGTACACGAACAAACAGCTTGATACCTAAACACATGATGATAAGCATGAAGAAGTTAGCGACTAAGTATGCTAAAAATATCCCGTAAATAATGCCGCTCTGGCTTTCAAATAGCATCGGCCCCGGCGTAACGCCTTGAATCATTAAACCACCCAATAGAACAGCCGTCGCGGCCTCGCCAGGGATGCCCAGCGCAAGCGTAGGAATTAACGCCCCACCTAACAAAGCATTGTTCGCACTTTCAACTGAGACAATGCCAGCACTATGTCCTGTGCCAAACTTTTCAGGTGTTTTAGAAAAACGACGTGCTTGGTCATAGGCTACCAGTGAGGCGATACTGCCCCCAGCGCCAGGCACTGGGCCCACGACAGAACCAGACACAATCCCGACAAGAAGGGCGCGCCAATTGCGCAGCGTTTCAATAAACCGCGGGCGTGCAATATCGACCTTATGGGGGCTATTCTGAAGTTTATTGGAGGGGTCATATTCGAAGGCATCTTTCAGCACTTGTGATACAGCGAATAATCCAATCAGCGCCGGTAAAAGGTTAATCCCGGTCAATAAAGACAGCTGTCCAAACGTAAAACGGTCGACCCCCGCAATAGGATCTGTACCGATGGTAGAGCAAAAGAAACCTATTAGGCCTGCAATCAAACCTTTAAGGAGGGACTTGCCCGCAACAGAAGCAATAATGACTAGCCCGAAAATGCTCAGCGAAAAATACTCCGCAGCACCAAATCGCAATGCAAACTCAGCGATGGGTGGTGCGAGAAGACTTAACACCACCATACTTGCTACACCGCCAAAGAAAGAGGCAACAATTGCCAGCCCCAGGGCTCTCCCCGCTTCCCCCTTTTGAGCCATTGGGAAGCCATCGAACGTAGTCGCGACCGAGGATGGCGTTCCTGGAATATTCAACAATATGGCGGGTATAGAGCCACTGGCACCAGCACCACACAGCGTACCCAGCAGCATACCAATACCCATCACAGGCGGCATTCCAAAGGTTACCGGCAATAATAGGGCTATCGCCATGGCCGATGTTAAGCCAGGCAATACCCCCATGATAATGCCTAGGAAAGTCCCACCGGCAATCGCCAATAATGTACCCAACTGGAAGACCAGCCCCAAACCATCAATATAACCCGTTAGCATCTCACTTCTCCTTCTTCAATCCGGCAGTGGGATATTGAATAGTTCGGTAAATACATAATAGATAACCAATGATAAAGCGAACGCAAAAACTGTATACGCTGCTAGGTTTCGAAGTTTTCGACCATTGCTTAATTTTTGAAATTCACCGCTAGTGATGACAAGACAAACGACATTTAAAAAGCAAAATATCGCTGTGCTTGCGATATACCCCAGCCGCTCGAAAGAGTTGATATAAACAATAATCAAAGCCACGATGGTTAGCCATTGCAAAATACCTTTCTTCGGAGCAGTGGCATTAAGGACTTTTGCGTCTTCCAGCACTCGCCTTGCAGCAAGCCATTCGTAAGAATCACGTATTAAGCAGGGCACAGCACACACAAAAATCAAGCCAGAAATCAACTTTGGAAAAGTAGCGGGGGAAAGCCCCCCCGCCATGCTGACTGCTGGCAGCGTAGTGGCCATATAAAACCCAATTGCCGATGCCACCACAAGAAACAGATCAAAGATCGGTTTACCTATATCCTTTGCCATCAGTCACTAACTCCTTATTTTATTTAGCAGCTAAGTCGCCAGCACTGTCTTTCATCACTTCAGCAGATTCAGCGATAAACGCCTCTAACTCATCTCCATACAGCGGTACAATATCCAAGCCCAGATTCGAGGCAGTCTCTTCGAAGGATCCTTCGTCTACAATTTCTTTAATGGCGTTGACCCACGCTTCCTTAGCCTCTTCCGGTAGGCCATCAGGGCCCGCGATGCCGCGCCATACTGTCAGAGACAGGTTGTAGCCTTCCTCTTGGAAAGTAGGGACATCGGGCAGCGACTCGCTACGCTCTGCGTAGGACATACCCAAGGCTTTCAGACGACCGGACTCTAGCGCCGAGCGAAGTTCCGCCCCACCTAGCACCACGGCATCCACGTGCCCTCCCATAGCAGCGGAGATAGTCTCAGAACCACCGGGGTAGGGAATGAAGTTAAAATCGACTTCAGCGGTATCAGCAAAGGCCACCGCCGCGATGTGAGCTGATGACCCTACCCCCGAAACCCCCACTTGCACCGAGGTGCCTTCCTTCGCAGCCTCGACCATAGCGTCCAGGTCCGCGTATTCGCTGTCTTCACCGACAGCGATGACGTAGGGCTCTTCAAGGATCTTGGCGACAAAATCAAAATCTTCGTAGGTAAAGTCAGCATTACCCAGCGCCTCTAAGGTCAGCAATGCATTACTGGCGGCAGCTAAGGTATAGCCATCTGCATCTGATGCCTGAGCACGCGTCAGCCCCACGGCTCCGCCGCCGCCCGAGATATTGCGAATGACCAAGTTGGTATCGAGTTTTTCTTCCAGAAGCGGCTGTAGTGCGCGGACGAAGGTGTCGTTGCCGCCACCGGCTGAGAAGGGCACGATCATATCGATGTTTTGCTCAGGATATTCAGCAAATGCACCAGCACTGGCCATCATTGCTGTTGCCACAGATAAGCTTAGCGCTAACTTTTTCATTGTAATGTCCTTCTTTGTCATGTTTAGAGTATTCACTCAGCGCACTAACGCTGGCTTTTTCGGATCAAACTTCCAATCATCTATCAAATATTGCATTGCCATCGCATCATCCCGAGCACCAGCAGGCAGTGAACGATAGAGCTTATTAGCCTCCTCTATGGCCTTCATATCGATGTCGACCCCAAGCCCCGGCGCATCGGTTACGGCCACTTTGCCACCCACAATCTCCGGCGGATTGCGAGTCAGGCGAGCATCGCCCTCCTGCCATATCCAGTGGGTATCAAGCGCGGTTGTGCGCCCCACGGCGGCGGCCCCCACCTGGGCGAACATGGCAAGCGAAATATCGAAATGGTTGTTGGAGTGCGAGCCCCAGGTCATACCATGATCCTGGCAGAGCTGGGAGACACGTACAGCACCGGAAAGTGTCCAGAAGTGCGGGTCGGCTAATGGAATATCGACTGAGCGCAGCATCAGCGCGTGGGCCATTTCCCGCCAGTTGGTGGCTACCATGTTGGTGGCGACAGGCAATCCGGTGGCATGGCGAAACTCAGCTAAAATCTCGCGACCGGAGAAGCCTTGTTCCGCCCCGCATGGATCCTCTGCGTAGGCAATCACACCGTGGAGATCCTTGCACAGCCGGATCGCCTCTTCGAGCGACCAAGCACCGTTAGGGTCAATGGTCGTGCGCGCATCCGGAAACGCATTGTGCAGCGCCGTGACGGCCGCTATTTCTTGCTCGCCAGCCAGAGCCCCGCCTTTTAACTTAAAGTCTTTAAAGCCGTATCGATCATGCGCCGCCTGAGCTAGCTCAACAATGTGCTGAGGGGTCATGGCCGCCTCGTCGCGCAAACGGTACCAGTCGTGATCCAAGCCCCCGGTGCCACGGCGGAAGTCCAACGGCGTAGCGTGCCCATCACCGATAAAGAACAAGTATCCCAGCACGTCAACGCTGTCACGCTGCTTGCCGTTGCCTAGGAGCTCTGCCACCGGCACTCCCAGAAACTTCCCCATCAAATCAAGTAACGCCGCTTCAAGCGCGGCAACTGCATTGATGCGTAGCTCAAATGTCCAGGATCCTTTACCGAAATCTTCAAAATCGGCACTCCGTCCGGCATTGTGCAACGACGCAATCATGGAGCGCATTTTTCCGATCGACTGACCGACCACCATCTCTCGCGACTGCTCAAGAGACGTTTGAATCGTCTCGCCACCGGGGGCTTCGCCCACCCCTACATTACCGTGACTATCCTTGAGGATAACCAGGTTGCGGGTAAAATACGGCGAGTGCGCTCCACCGATATTGAGTAACATGCTATCGCGCCCTGCCACGGGAATGACCTGCATATCGGTTATCGTGGGAGTGTCGTGACTCGACATAAAACAATTCTCCATATAGGCGGTGTTAGCGCGCAGATCAGCATCCCGCTCATTGCCGCATTAAAATAACGAAGGCGGACAAACGCAGCCCTTGTTGGTCAATCAAAGACTTTTAAACTCAAACCCACTCTTCGCTGCTTGGCATAGGCGATCTAATTATCCGGATCAATATGTCATACATCATACAAACAAGAAGATAAGTAGCATGACTTTCAGACGCAAGCAGCAGTAGTGAAAATTAAACCAAAGTAGCACTTGCTGGCATGACTGCCAGCAAGTGATTAACAACCTAAAAAAGACATTAAATAACTGATTTTATTTATTTTTATACTTCAACCACCCAGCCTGGCTTAAACACCGCTGGAGTAAATTCATCAGGGTATCCACCAGGGTTGGCAATGATACGCGTGCCGTTACGCAGAATATCCACGGGTTCGTGAACATGTCCGTGCACCCATACATCCATATTGCCCATTAAATGAGGCAAATTGGAGGCAAACGCGGGGGATAACGCGTCGCCCAGATATTGGCCTGGGATACAGTCGTGTAGCGGGGCATGATGGCTAACCACCACCTTAGGGCCATCAAACGGCTGGGACAGCTCTTTTTCGAGCCAAGCAAGCGCTTCAGCATGCACCTGCTGGCTTGCCTGAGGTGTGAATGTCTCCCCTGGCGAGGTTTGAACGATTTTAAAGTCGGGCATGTAGCGCAACGCCTTAGACTCAGTATCGGCGGGGTTTTGCGTTGGGTCACCGGCGTACAACGCAAAGTCAGTCCATAGCGTTGTACCGTAAAAGCGTACGCCATTGAAGGTGACGGCACGATTATCCAGAAGCTCAATGTCGAGCCGCTCGGCTTCGAGCGCCAGCTCATCACGCAGCAGCGGCATGCAGGTACCGTAGAACTCATGGTTACCTGGTACATAGATAATCGGCGTGTCTGGAAACTGGTGGCGCGCCCAGGCAAGGCCTTCGCACTTACGGTGAATATCCCCCGCCAGAACCACTACATCTGCCTCCACCTCAGGCAGCTCGCGGTTCCCGTCAAAAAACTCCAGGTGCAGGTCAGACAAAATACGCAGACGCATAGAGCTCCTCGTAACAAATACCTATTTAAACGATCTTACCCGGCCTAGGACACGTTGTCGCAGGGCATCGGTGTCACGTCAAGATATGCTGCATTGCAGCAAAAGTAGGCTATAATAACGATGTCGTCCCAATAGGAGGACCGCACAATGACTTTTTTAATAACACCCCCTGCACGCGATAATGAAGTTCTAGAGTTCTGGAGCTTGAATGCTCAGTGGCATCGTGCCGCAGTTGAAGCGCTGAGAGCCTATTTAGGCTAATTCAGGTGCTTTTGCACCCTTTAGACCAAAGATAATCACCGAAGCCGGAATATTTTCCGGCTTTTTTATGCTTATGAAAACCTTTTCCATTCAAAGACCTAATATCGTCATTTCAGCATTTGTAAGCCATGGCTTACGAAAAATGGCAAATCACCTACATCGTTAGGACTAGCCCTGCGTAAAAAAAGCTCATAATATCTCACCACAGCTAATTTGCTGCTATGCACAACACAGGCTGTGTACAACATAAGTTTTACAACAAAGGCTCATCGCATTCCCTGCCCCCTGAAAAAGGAGTGAACCCCATGCAACACTTAGACACCCCAACGCAAGCGTTGGAAGTAGATGTTATGGAAGTATGGGCACAGCGTGCCCGCCAACAACGTGCGGCACTTGACGCTATTAAAGCTTACCTGCGCTAAGTCCCCAAACGTCATATTGGTTCAACGCCGCTCAACGCCTCGTTTCAGCGAGGCGTTTTTTTACCTAGTTAAATGGACAAGCATCACTATCAGGTCTAAATATACGACCTCCAGGCTATAACTATGCTTTACGCAGCCATGCATTACCCTGCAACATAGTCTCTTGACACAAGACGCCTGTATAAGATAACGCTCTTCTGCTTACCCGCGCCCCTTACCAGATGAACCGCTTTAATGCTCGCTACCATTAGGCTTAATTATATTTGTCACCTCTTTAAAAAAACAAATAGTATTGCAATACCTAGTGGATTAATGATAACCACCTCGACGCTTCAGTATACATAGTCCCCCCAAATCATTTACTTCACGGCTGGGTATGGAGTTATATAAAGAAATAGTCTAATATTAATTCGGCTGATAAAGGCGCAATACTCAACGTGCAGACTCTTCTTGTTATGCACGCACATTGACGAAGGAACGGACGATGCAAACACCTTTTTTGGTTCGCAAAACATCTTATGCTTTAGGTTTAGTGGCGACACTCGCCCTTAGCGGCTGTCAATCAGGCGCTGATCTCGGAGGCTTAATGTCTGCGGGCTCCAGCTTAGCCGGCGCTGCCACGATGTCAGATCAGCAAATGCAACAACTAGGCGATCAAACCATCGCCCAGCTTGACTCCCAGAACCACCTTGTTGCAGACGATAGCCAGTATGCAAAACGCTTGGCCGAGTTAACCCAAGGCTGGGAAACAGTCGACGGCCATACGCTTGACTATAACGTTTATCGAATAGAAGAAATGAATGCTTTTGCGGTACCCAACGGATCCATTCGACTGCATAGCGGGCTGATGGATGAGATGACCGACGATGAAGTGCGTTACGTTATCGCCCACGAGATCGGCCACGTCTCGTTAGGACACTCCAAGCGTGCTTTCCAGGTTGCCTATGCTGCTTCCGCTGCACGTGAAGCAGCTGCGGCCAGCGGCAGCACTACCGCCGCCGCACTATCAAGCTCTGAGCTTGGTGACCTGGGCGAAAAACTGATCAATGCTCAGTTCTCTCAAAGCCAAGAGAGTGCAGCTGATGACTATGCCATTGAGCTAATGCAGCGCCACGACATGAATGCAGAGGCTTCAGTTGCAGCTCTACGCAAAATGGAAGCCAAATACGGCAACAACAGCAGCGTCTTCTCCAGCCACCCAGCAGCGGGTGATCGTGCAGAGCGCCTAGAAGCTTCGTTCCAGTAAAGCTCAGGCACTGGTACTCCTGCCAAGTTAGTCTTGATAATGAATGGCAGGAGTATTGGTTGCTTAGGTTTACCGATTTTTCTTACCCCCACTAAGCCCACTCGCCACCCTCTTCTTGCTGTTCGGACAGTTGCGTCAGGTAAGTGCCCTGCAAGATATACATCCGCTTTACATCGCGGTATTTGCCATTGATAAAGAACTCCTGCACCAAGTGGCCCTCTTCTATAAAGCCACTCTCCTCGTAAAGATGAATCGCTTTGACATTATCCACCGCCACAATGAGATATACCTTGTGCAGGTTTAGAATGGTGAACGAGTAATGCAGCGCTTGGCGAATTAACGTGCGCGCAAACCCTTTGCCCTGATGCTCCGGGGTAATAATGATTTGAAACTCGCCGCTGCGATGGATGTAGTCGATCTCGATCAGTTCTACCAGACCGATGGCATTTCCATGGCTATCTTCAGCGACAAAGCGCCGTTCGGCGTTGTCATGGATATGCTTGTTATACAGCTCCTCCAGCTCATCAAATGACTCGTAAGGCTCTTCAAACCAGTACGACATAATGCTCTGGTTATTATTTAGCTCATGCACAAAGCGCAGGTCGTTGCGCTCCAGTGCACGCAAATAAAGTGTATGGCCCATTGCCCGCTTTCCTTATGAATATCCGTTAAGAATACTCGTTTTAAACTTTCCCGCCACTCGGTTCTTGCCTTTAGGTTAGGACATCTTGGCCAGGCGTCTAAATGAAAACAGCTCCGCCAAGGGGTGCTCTCTACCCTCTATAAGCGCGCGCAGCAGTTTGGCGCCTATCATGCTATAGCTGATGCCGTTGCCGCCGTAGGCCATAGCAAAATGAACGCGTGGGCCTAGGGCGTCATGTGGGCCGAAAAAAGGCAGGCCGTCGTCGGTTTCAGCAAAGGTGCCACCCCAAGAGAACGTAGGGTTGATATCGAGTTTAGGCCATAGCGTTTCTATTTTAGCTGCCAGCCCTTCAGCCTTCTCTTCTACCCGCGCATCGCGGCGCTTGGGAATATCTTCGTCGTCGTCGTCTCCCCCTACGAGAAGTCGTCCATCGCAGGTAGTGCGCATATACAGGTAGGGGCGCGATGATTCCCACACCATGGTGTGGCGTAACTTGCCCAATGCCTCTGGCGGTAGTGGGTCGGTGATCAGCGCGTAGCTGCTGCGATTGACGGCCACCTTTTCTGGCAGCCAGGCTTGCGACTCATACCCTGCGGCCATCACCACGTACTGGCAACGCAGCTTGGCACCATTAGCCAGGGTGAGCGTGACACCCTGACCGTCCGGCGTCATCGTCTCCATTTGTGTGCGGTCATATACTTCTCCCCCACGCTCGACCACTCTGGAAAATAGCTGATATGCCATGCGATAAGGATCAATAGTGGCGGCTAGCTGAGTAAGAATAGCGCCGGGTGCCTCAAAGCCGTACTCCGCCAAAATAGCCTCGCGTTCAAGCCATTCGGCTTCAAAACCGTGTTTTTGGCGCAGCGCCAATTCCTCCTGAAGCGATGCGACATCCTCTTCGCTACTGGCATAGTAAAGGCTTTGCTGACGCTCAAAGTCCACATCGCCCAGCCCTGCCGCCAGGGACTCAAGCTCGCCAATGGCCTCTGCACAGGCGCGGTAAGCACGCACTGCATCGGCTTCTCCATAGCGCTCGGCTAGCTCTGTCATATGGGTGTCAATTTCGTACTGCAGCAAAGCAGTACTGGCGGCGGAACTGCCCCACCCAACATCCCGGCGTTCAAGCACCACCACATGGTGGCCACTGCGGCTTAGCTCATCAGCAATCAACGCCCCCGTAATACCGCCACCAATCACAACAACCTCGCATTGGTGATCGCGAGTCAATTGAGGAAAGGTTTTCAACAGGCCATTTTTGACTGCCCAAAAGGGATAACCACTTTTCAGATCCATCTGTTTGCCTTTGCTTGAGAGACTTGCAGTATGCTGTTAACCATAGATGGTTCCCCAGAACTTGCTTGAGAAAACGCTTCCGAGTAATTGCCCCACACAATAAAGGAGATGCGCATGATTGATTTACGCAGTGATACGGTGACCCGTCCGACCTCTGCCATGAAAGACGCCATGATGGCCGCCCCAGTTGGCGATGATGTGTGGGGCGATGACCCAACGGTCAACGCGTTTCAAGCAAATCTGGCCGAACAGGCAGGCAAAGACGCGGCGCTGCTGTTTCCAAGCGGTACACAAAGCAACCTAGTGGCGCTCATGGCCCATTGCGAGCGCGGCGATGAGTACATTGTTGGGCAGTCAGCCCACACTTATCGTTATGAAGGCGGTGGCGCAGCGGTGTTAGGCAGTATCCAGCCACAGCCCATTGAGAACGACGCCGATGGCACGCTGCCACTGGAAAAAATCAGTGCCGCGATTAAAGCAGACGATTTTCACTTTGCGCGTACTAAGCTGCTGGCATTAGAAAACACCATTGGCGGAAAAGTGCTGCCCGTAGACTACGTATTAAAAGCCACTGAGCTTGCTCGCGAGCGTGGTCTGGCAACGCATTTAGACGGGGCGCGTCTATTCAATGCCGCTGTCGCAACCGACACCTCGCTCAAGCAGCTGTGCCTGCCGTTTGATAGCGTCTCGCTGTGCTTCTCAAAAGGCCTGGGTACGCCAATAGGATCGGCACTGGTGGGCTCACAAGCATTGATCGACCGCGCTCGGCGCTGGCGTAAAGTGGTGGGTGGTGGCATGCGCCAATCAGGTATTATCGCCGCCGCCTGCCAGTATGCGTTAGATCATCACGTGGCAGACTTAGCCGACGATCACCGCCGTGCAGAGCGCCTTGCAGCGGGCTTAGCAAAGCTGCCAGGAGTCAAGATCAGCGCTCAGGCAACCAATATGGTATTCGCGCATTTTCCCGATGCGCATGTAAAGCCACTCTCCGCCTGGCTAAAAGAGCACGGCATTTTGATTGAGCTGCTTTACGCCACGCGTTTCGTTACCCATCGTGATCTTGATGACGCAGATATCGACAAGGTCATCGCGGTGATGGAGGCCTATTTTAGTCGCCATTAAAAACGAGTCGTCATTAACCAGTAAATAGCTTAGCTAAGAGATGACGCCCCTAAAGCAAGATGTACAGCGATGCCTGCCATCATCAAGCCAATCAGGCCATCGATAATGCGCCATGCGATGGGTTTTGAAAGCCAAGGCGAAAGCGCAGCGCCGCCCCAGGCCAGCAGGCTGAACCAGAGGATGGAGGCAGTAGAGGCTCCCGCCACAAAAACACCGGCGCTCTCCTGCTGGGCGCCAATGGCGGGTATCAGCAGCAGCGTATCCAGATACACCTGAGGGTTAAGCACGGTGACGGCAAGGGTGGCGAAAATCACTTTGGTTAAGCTGCGCGCTTTGCCCGCTTCGGCACTTAACCCTTGCCGCCCGCTAAAGGCTCTAAACATCGCCTGAGCCGCCAGCCAGCTTAAAAACACTACGCCCACCCAGCGCATTGCCTCCAATGCGTTGGGCATCGTCAGCAGAAAAGCACTCACCCCAAACATGCCTGCCGTGAGCAATATAATATCCGCACTGATGCACAGACCTGCCGACCACCAGTGGTACTCACGACGAATCGCCAGCCCTAGGATGTAGGCGTTTTGCGCCCCAATCGCCATGATAATCCCGCCGCACACCACCAGTCCGGTGATATAACTTTCCCACATTGCCCTGCCCCCATTGCCGGAATTAGCGTCGCGTTAATTAATCTGGCAATAAAGTAACCGGGAATGCTGATTGCTAAAAATCATCCTGCTAATGGGGTATTAGTTTTTCTTATAAAGAGGCCATTGATTGGATTTAGTAAAAAAGCATGAAAATTCTAGACGCCTCCCCAACACTCCCTGGGAGCATGAGAGTTAGCGGTGTCGCTTTGCTTGACAATTCTCAGGTTTCAAAGGGCAGGCGCCGCACAACGGCTCATTTGGAAGGCGATACTTGATACAGCACAAGCATCGTACGCGATTGGGAGTATCGCCACCCAATTCAAGATAACGCACTGGTTGATAGAGTGGATTACGCCGCCCATCCGGTAACATGGGTGTATCAAGAAAGCGAAGTAGCGGTTCACCGGCATTGAGAAAAGCTGAATGTCGCGAACAAGACTGGCCCAAAATTTCCACGTAGTGGCCGAGATTACTCCAGTACACTTTGGGTGAAAGCCCCGATAGCTCAGCTAGCACATCGACTAACGGAGCGCACAGCCCCTCGAAAAGCGGCGCAAAGCGTTCATGAAGAGCCTGAGATGCCAGAGGTTGCCCTCCATCACGTATCCACAGCCGTTTCACTTGGCTTCGCTCACCCAGTTCCACTCGCAGCTGATCTGGCTGTAACGGAAACCCTTGCCCCAATAGGAGGTTAGCTACCAATGTAGGCGTCGACACCAAATTAAAAAAATGCTTTGACCATATTGATGCTGCAGCCTTGCAATCGGCACTTTCGCCATAACTTGCAGTATGCTGTCGCAGCAACCTATCCATAGTTTTACGTTTAAAGAGCGCCGCGACCGGAAGCGTCGCAGCATCCGGTCGGCCAAAACCAGGTGCCTTCATTTTATCCATGGGCGGTTGGTGATAGAGCGCCAAAAGGGCCTCAATCGGATCACCAAGCCGAATGGAGTCTTCCTCCATTTCCATCATCGACACTCCTGCTGGCTTGCCAGAGAAACGTTAGCCACGCATGGACTACTGATCTGTTCACCGACCTCATCAGCGACTAAGGCATTAACCAAGGATTCGGCGAAGCCTAGAGCAGAAGGAAGAGCACCGAAATGGTTAAAGGTCGCCGGTAGGAAAATGACATCACCGCGTTTTATGATAGGCAAATGTTGCCACATACCATTTGCGGCGAATTGCTCACGATTGGGATTAGTAGAGTAAGGACTTTCTAATATTACTAAGCGAGCATTGATATCCACTAAGGAGTCGATACTAACCATTGTGATTCCAAAGTGACTCTCGGGGCCTTGCCAAGCATTTGACAGCCCCAGCTGTTCAAGGGAACCTTGGAACAGACTGTTGCTACCAAACACCCTGGCATGTTTATGATCCATCAAGCGAACAATCAATAAGGCTGGCATTTGAACACCAGCTATCCTGCTTCTCAATGTTTGGAAATGCGACTCGGTTTCCTTAATCATGTCCTCCGCAAGATCCGTAGATCCGATGGCCTCTCCCACCCCTCTTGTGAAAGAGATCATTCGTTGCCAGCTACTTGCTCCGCTTTCTGAGCTATAAGGAGCTAGGCTTTTTACCTTGGCAATACCTGACAGTCGAGGGGCCATGTGCGTGAATTCCGGCGATGTCAGAACCAGCTCGGGTGAGACTTGATCAAGAAGTTCAAGGTTGGGCTGGATAATGGTTCCGAGATTGATGGCTTGCGCCGCTCCCTCTAGCGTGGTGTATGGAGTGTCCGGATCTATGACGGCGCTAGGTACTATTCCCATCGACAATAATGTTTCAGTACAGCGATAATCAAGAGAACCAATGGAGGGTATGTCACGGGAAGCAATTGCCAAGTCAGGAATAGAAAGTGCAAGGCACGCAGT
This sequence comes from Vreelandella titanicae, assembly GCF_014697095.1. Taxonomy (NCBI): domain Bacteria; kingdom Pseudomonadati; phylum Pseudomonadota; class Gammaproteobacteria; order Oceanospirillales; family Halomonadaceae; genus Vreelandella; species Vreelandella titanicae. The sequence goes on from NZ_CP059082.1 coordinate 5,056,173, forward strand.
TGGGATCATTATTACCATGCAGCGATATAGAAGCATACGTACGATACAGATACGGAGCATGACAGTCCTTGCTTGATCTTAGTAAAGCAACTGTAGTCTTTATGCTGCTGAAAGCGGCCTCTCTAAGCCCATCAAGGATAGGCACCACTTATTGTTATAGCAGCAACATCTAAAAATTATTAATAACTCGCCACCCCGCCGCCATCAGCGGGGTAGCGACTTAAAACTAAAATTCCATAGTTGCAGACAGCACCACACTTCTTGGCTCGCTGAGGCGAAGCCTTCCGCCGCTCCCACCAGCAGATTCCCAGTAATTCTTACCTAAGAGATTATTTACATTAGCTCTCACTATTATAGGTTGATCATCAAATTGGTAACCTGCTCCAATATCCCAACGTGTCCACCCTGGAATCTCTTGAGCGTTACTGGCATCAATATATTGCGAACTGCTGCTAACTACACTTGAATTTAGAGACAATCCTGAAATAGAGGCATCCCACTCAACGCTAATATTACCTAGCCATCGTGAAATTCCCGGTGCTTGATTGCCGTCATTAACTCCATCTTGTGTTTCAGTTAGAGTTGGCTGTAGATAAGCTATACCACCTAAAAGCTTTAAGGTTGATGTGGGTTGGCCAAAGACATTTATTTCGACGCCACGGTTACGCTGCTCACCATCTTGAGTCGATATAAATGCTCCATCAGTAGAGCCTGGAAGAGTGATTGTACTCGGCTGCCGAATCTCGAAGGCGCTCACGGATCCCCCAAAATTGCCAAGATCTAGTTTTACACCCGCTTCTAGTTGTTGAGTTTTGGATGGAGGAAATGTCTCGCCAACATTTTCTGCTGTCGCTGGGGCAGTATAACCGAGATCAAGTCCTTCAATATAATTACCATAGATGGAAATGTTGTCAGTGGGTTTTACCGTTATTCCTACTGCGGGTGCTATAGCACTCTCATCATAAAGAGAAGTTCTACTTCCGCTTTCAGTGTCAAAATTCTCAATCTTTACATTCTGATGACGCGCACCTAATGTAATAAGTAACTGCTCATCAAACAATCCCACTACATTTGCTGCTGCTATAGATGTTAACTCTCTTTCAAATGATTTTGGGATATCTCTGGAAAGCTCGAATTGATCAGGAAGAGCAATCACACCCACACGGTGAAGGCTGGAAAGACTTACATCGCTGCTCTCGTATAGATACCCACCTTCCTCCCTTAGTTTGGAGACGTTTATATTGAAGTTATGTGTTATATCACCTGTTGTTACAAGACCACGAATCCCTGATGTGGCACTCATTGTATCCACATAATCCGGATAATAGACGGGATATGAGGCCAAAGGGCTTGGCGCATCTATCAATGCATGGTTAGTTCTAAGATTGTAACGCGTATTGTTACGTCCCCCTAATCCACCATAAAAAGTCCAATTAGAAGATAGGTCATATTCACCTTGGATAGCAGCATAAGTATCCTCGTTCTCTATTTCTTCCCATGATTGAGCTGTTTGCTTGCTTGCATCGGGGGCAGAAGGGACTTCTACTCCTTGTCGAAGCTGAAGCCCTGAGCCAAAGCCGCTCCCAGCATCTGTTCTATCTTTTTGATAGCCTAGGTCAGCCGATAAACGATAGTTATCCTCTTGGTAATCAAGGCCAAGGCTGGCAACGCCTAACGTCGAGGATTGGCCATCGACTGCCGTATCCCCTTCTCTGAAGACCCCATTAAAACGTACGCCAAGTTGACTGGACTCTCCAAATCGGCGGCCAGTGTCTATGTGAGTGCCTAGCTGTGAGTCGCTTTGATAAACGGCTGAGATTTTTGTTAGAGGAGTATCGCTTGCTCGCTTTGGGACAATATTTATTGCTCCACCAACCCTGCCACCAGGTGATACTCCGCCCAATAAGGTATTGGGCCCTTTAATGATTTCCACACGCTCTACAGTTTCCATAGATATAGTGTTTAGTGGCATCACACCATAGAGACCATTAAGAGAAATATCACTGTTGAAGAGAGTGAAGCCACGAATTTGAAAGGTATCACCTCCCGTGTTGGTGCCTCTTCCGCGCGTGCTAATCTGAATTGAGGGATCATTATCAGTAAGATCGGCTATGCTTCTGGCTTGCTGGCTTTCAATGAGCTCGGAGGTGTAACTGGTGATGTTAAAGGGCGTATCCATGATATCCATGTTGCCCAGCAAACCAAGGCGCCCGCCAGTTGCCACTTGCCCACCAAAATAAGTAACGGGTAAGGCTTGGCTTGAAAATCGAGAGCCTGTGACTTCCATTAATGATAGTTCCACATCCGTTGCCTGCTCTCCCAACCGATAACTACCATCACCCTGCCGGGCTGCCGTTAACCCCGTTCCAGCCAATAGCCGTTCCAGCCCTTCATCGACTCGATACTGGCCTTGCAGGCCGGGGCTTTGACGCCCTTCCCCCAGCTCGCCAGCGCCGCTGATAAAAACTCCCGCTTCGGCGGCGAAGCGGTTGATGACGCTGCTTACCGGGCCGCTGGCAATGTCATAGTGGCGCGTTTGCTGCTGGGTGGACTGGGCCATGGCTGGCTGCGATAGCTGCGGCACGGCCAATAATCCGGCGGCGGCAAAATGCACCGCCAGCGCCAAGGCGCGGCGGTTAAGCGTCGGTTGGTGCTGGGCAGTAAGCGGTTGCAGTGCAGTGCGCTGCTTGAGCATATCGATTCCCCTTGCAGATACGTTTTAAGTGCTTATAAAGGGGAATCGAACCAGCGCGAAAAAGGGGAACCAGAAAACCAGTTTTTCTCTTTTTATTCCTCGCTGGAGCTTGCTTCACCTGCCTCTATTTTGATCCACCAGGGCATTACTTGGCGCACCTTTACCGGCAGCGTGGTCTCGACCATGTTCAGGGTGCGCTCTAGATCATCGAGCGGGAAAGCGCCGAGCAGGGTGAGATCCGCCACCGCCGGGTCGACCTCAAGGCGGCCACGATGATGGCGGCTAAGCGCCGCGGCGAAGGTTCTAAGCGACATGTTCTCGGCCAGCAGAATCCCATTGGCCCAGGCTTCCCGACGGCCTTCGGCGGGGGTGAGCTCACCGATGCGGTCAGCGGCGTAGCGGGCCTGCTGCCCGGCAGTGACCACCTGCCGCTGGCTCGCATGCTGAGCATCGCCCAGGGTCTGGATGGCCACGGCACCGTCAAACACCGCCATCAGCTCACCTGATGGCTGCTCCCCCACACTAAAACGCGTGCCCAAGGGCGTGAGTCGCGCACTGCGGGTATCCAGGTAAAACGGTCTTTCGGTGTCTTTGCCGGTCTCTATCAGTATCTCGCCGGTCACCAGCGCCAAACGGCGCTGCTCTTGGTCGTAATCGACGTTCAGCGCCGAGGCGCTGCTCAGCCAGACCTGGGTACCATCCTCCAACACGATGTGAGTGATTTCGCCGGTGGCGGTATGATAATCAGCGCCCCACTGCTGTACTAGTCGTGGCAGTGGTGTGCTTTGCCAGAGCGCTGCGGTGAGTAGAGAGACCAGCGCGAGGCTTGCCAGCCCACCCAACAGGTGACGACGCCCCCGCCGCTGCTGGCGCGCCAGGCTAATCACGCTGTCAGCGGTTTGCCGCTCATCCTTGCCTAGATTGTCAGTGAAGCGGCGGCTGACGCCTTCCACTTGATGCCAAGCCCAGCGATGGGTGTCGTTGGCATCCCGCCATGCCTGCCAGCGTTGACGCTCTGTTGCCGACAACTCCCCCGCTTGCCACTCGGCAAACCATTCGGCGGCCTCCGCCAACGCACGACGCCTGGCGGCTTCATCGGAGCTGGCGGCAGAGTCCATTTAGAGGCTCGCCTCGAAGCCTGCTTCGATCAACGCGCACTGCAGCATGGCCTGAGCCATATATTTTTTGACCATGCGTTCGGAAACCCCCAGCTCCTCAGCAATCTGCCGATAGGGTTTACCGTGTAGCTGCGAAGCCAAAAAGGCGCTAGCGACTTTCTCGGGTAGCCGCGCCAGCATGCGGTCGATTTCGCACAGTGTTTCGATGACAATTTGCTGGTGTTCGGCAGAGGGCAAATGCGCCTCAGCACTGGCCGCCAGGGCTTGCTGCCAAGCGCGCTCGATATCCTGGCGGCGCCAATGATCCACGCACAACCCTTTGGCCATGCGGCTAAGATAGGCTCTGGCACCCTCGAAACTATCCAGGTGGCGGGGCGTTTTCAGTAACCGCACAAACGCATCCTGTGCCAGATCCGCCGCCGACTCACTGCACCCCAACCGATGGCTGAGTAATTGCTGCAACCAAGGCTGATGGTGGTGATATAGTTCTCCGAGGGAGTCTCGACAGCCGGTATGGTAAGCCGCAGGCTCGGCTGATCGGGGTGCCGCCGCCATATAAAAAGTGCCTCACTTCTACGAAAATGATTCTTATTCTTTTTCAATTCACAGACAGTGTCAATGCACGGTGCTCAACGAATCTCTCCATTTTTTGATATGACACCCTGCAAAATCCTACCCCCCAGCAGCGCCATCACTGTCACCGCCGCCATGCCTAGCGCCAACGCCGTAAACATAGCCGGGTAGCCCAGCCGGTCTAGCAAAATACCGGCGAGCACAGGCACAGCCAAACGCGACAGGGTGAACAGACTGGCCTGTAGACCGTAATCCAGCGCCTGATACCCAGACCGGGCGAAGTGCATCATCAGGCCGAACATTACGCCCGATAGCGCTCCCATGGCACAGGCCAACAGTCCTGCGCCCACCAGCCACAGGCCATACCCCGCAGCCATGTAACCCACTCCCCCCAGAGTCGCCAGGGCCAGCGTTGCCAAAGCGGCTAACAGCGGTAAGGCACGGCCAAGCCCAACACTCCGTGCCAGGCGTTGCCCCGCCAGGCTAGCCAGGGCGCCCGCTATGCCACCACCAACCCCCACCCACCAGGCGACTTGCTCCGCTGGCATCCCCAGGTCGAGCAACAGCGGTTTTAGATAGACCCAACCGGCGCCAACGAAGGGAAAGAGTAGCATCAGCAGGGCTACCCAAAGACCTGCGGCTGGCTGACGGACAAAGCCCATTGCCCCCTTATGGCTCACAGGTTGAACTGCTTCCGTTACCGAGACATACCGTTGCCTGCCGGTCTCTGGCGGTAACGATATCCAGCGTAATAAGAGTCCTCCCACGGCCAATAGCAACGCCATCAGTACGAAGGGCACTGCTCCCCCTGCACGCTCGTGCACGACCAGCAATAGGCCACCGCCCACCACCGCAGCCAGAAACAGCGCCGCCGAACGAATTCCCCCGGCGCGTAGTCGCTCTTCGGCGGGCAGGCAGCGAATCGCCAGCGCGTTCACGGGCACATCAGCCCAAGTCGCCAACCAACTGATCAGCAGCACCCAGGCATAGAAACGCGGCGGCTGCACTAGTGGGAAGTCGTACGCTAACCCTAGAACGCCAAGCCCAACAGCAATCCGAGCAGACCAGCCCAGGCGCGATAGCCTCCGCCACCCAGGCGGCAGCGCTCAACGGGAACCGCCATCACCAGTTTGAGCACCGCTGGCAGGCCCGCCAGTTGCAGTAGGCCAATCTGGGTACCGCTCCAGCCCTGCTCGCGCAGTACCAGCGGCATTCCCAACAGCAGATAGATACTGGGCAGCGCCAGAGCAAAGTGGAGCCAGCCAAATGCCAGTTGCCGGGCGGTCAGAGATCGCATCATTTCGCCCTCCTACGCGCCACCAGAGCCGTGGCAGGCGCCATGGGAAGCGCAATCGGCTGCGCCTCACACACCTCGAAACCCTGCGCCAGCAGTGCCTGACGCAGATCACCGGCCTGAGTCACCCGGCGCCCCTGCCACAGCAGCGGCAGGTAATAGGACAGCATCCGGCGGGCCGCCTCGGGTTCTGCGGGAATTTCAGCGTGCACGCAGATCAACTCGCCGCCGGGCTTTAGTGCGGCATGCAATTTGGCCAGACAGGCCGAAAGCTCGGGCACGAAATGCAGTACCGCAGAGCACCAGATCAGGTCGTACCCGGTACCGATGTCATCCCTCGCCAGATCGCCGCCCCGCGCTTCAAGACGCGAGGCCAGGCCGGCTTCGGCGATGTGTTGCGCGGCCACATCGGCGGCTTCGGGCAGCTCAAAGACCACGCCGTGCATATGTGGAAACGCCTTCGCCAGGGCGACAGCGACCAGCCCCGGGCCACCGCCTAGATCCAGCAGCCGCCAAGCTGCTTTAGGCATCCTCCGCTGCGCCACCAATTCACAGGCAGCAGGTGCCGTTACCGCCGCCTGCTCGCGTGCTAGATGGCCGCGCGCTGCCACGGCCCAGCGCTCACCGTTGGCCAGCGGTGCTGGCCGGCTTTGTCCGCGCAAGCCATTGGCTAGCCCGGCACCGAAATCGCGCAGGGAAGCAAGTCGAAAGCGCCAGGCATCACCACAGTCTAACGCTGAGGAAGACGCCAGATAGCGCCGCGCCACCTCGCTGCTGGTGTAGTGCCACTCACCCGCCGCATCGCGGCTTCGGTCGAGCAGTTGCATGCTCCATAACAGCGTCAACCAGTGACGCGTGGCTTCAGGCTGCCATGCATGCATTTGTGCCAGTGCCTCGGGGGTGCAGGGCGACGCCAGCGTCTCAAATAGATCCTCTGCTAAGGCAAGCTGTAGGGCCTCGGCCTGTACAGCGGCCAGCGATAGATCCCAATAGGGCTGCAGTGCATGGGGAAGCGCATCCGCGGGCCGACTCATAACGACACCCCCACACGCAAGCCAATCTCACGGGGCGGGCTGTACTCCCGTATCGTGCCGTTGAGCAGGCCCACCGCATCGTATTGTCGGTCAGCGGTGTTGTTCACATAGACCCCCAGTTGCCATGGCCCCTGTTGATAGCCACCGGCCAGATCGAGCAGGGCATGACCGGGGCGGCTAAAGCGGTTGGCCGCATCCAGGTAGGTCTTACTCATGCCACTCAGGTTGGCCTGGGCATACCAGCCCTGGGGTGAGTCGTAGCGCAGCCCCAACCGACCGCTGATATCGGGCGCAAAGGGGTTGTGGTGGCCGGCGTGGTCACCGCTCAGGTCGTTGAACTCGCGAAATCGGGTACGATTGAGGGCCAGGCCCGCCTGGAGCGTCCAATGTCCGCCCAGCAGGTAGTCAATATCCAGCTCTACGCCCTGGGAACTCGCCGCGGCAGCATTGGTGATCTGCACACTACCGGGCTGAATAACTTGCTGGACTTGCATGTCGTCAATGGTCATCCAGTAGCTGGCTAGCCCATAGCGTAGCCGTTGCGAAATCGCTGTCCCCTTGATACCCAGCTCGTAGGAAGCCACCTGCTCAGGTTCGTAGCCGGGATAGTCACTCTGAGCAGAGAAGGCGTTGAAACCACCGGCACGAAACCCTTCGGCATAGCGGGCATACAGCCAGTCGTCGTCACCCAAGCGGTACTGCAGGGCCAACTGCGAGGTAACATCATCCCAGCGCTTGCTGCGCTGCCCGGCACCCCGGGGCGTCAACGCCACCCGGCTCTGCTCTAAGCGCAGGCCTGGTGTCAGGCGCCAACGCTCGCCCAGCGGCAACGTCCACTGCCCGAACAGCGCGAGGTTCTCAGCCTCCAGCGTCGCCTCACTGCGCTGGGTGCCCATCGGGTTGCGTTGCTCGAACTGCAGTTGATGATCATCACGGTCACCGTACAGGCCCAGCACCCAACTGCTCTGCCCCTCATCGCCCTGACGCTCCAAGCGAAGTTCCTGGGATAAGGTGGTCAAACGCTGGTCGCGCCCGACGGCAAAGCGCTGAGCTGGCGTTAAATCGGTATCCTGGGTGACGCGATCACGGATCTCGCGCCGCGCCGTGATGGATCTCAGGGTCAAATCAGGCGCTAAGGCATGACGCGCATCCAGGGAAATATCCCGCCCGCTGGAGCGGTTACTGCCGGGACTGGGGGAGTCAATGCGACGCGTATCGTGAACGTTTGACCCGGCAGGCCCCCAAGGAGTCGCACCGTCTTGGTAGTGTAACTGCCCATAGCGCAAGGTAACGTCCGTATCCGCTGTCGGCATCCAGAGTAGACGTAGCCGCCCGCTCTTGCGCTCGCGGTCATCTGCCTCACCCGCACGCGCCAGGTTATCCACGAAGCCATCCTGCTGGCGCCACTCCCCGCTGACCCCCAAATAGAGCTGCTCGGGTACGAGTGCCTGAGCGGCATCGAGGCGTAGCGCGTTCAGATCACGGCTGCCCAGCGTAGCCTCCAGTTCGGCATAGGGGCCTTCATCCGGCTGTCGGGTATGCAGGCTGACCACGCCGGCCTCGGCATTGCGGCCATACAGCGTCGACTGGGGCCCGCGCAGCACCTCAACCCGTTCCACGCCCTGCAGGTTGTGATCAAACCCTTGGCCAGCCACGACGGGCACCCCATCCACCAGCATGAGTACTGATGAGGAGAAAGCGGTGGCACCTGAGGTCAGCCCACGCATTACCGGCAGCGCGGTACCCGACTGGCCAAAGGGCTGAAAACTCAACCCAGGCGCGTAGCGCGCCAAGTCGCCAATATTGGCAGCACCGGCATCCGCCAGCGTCTCGCCAGAGATGACCACCAGGCTCGCCGGCACCTCTTGCTCAGTCTGCGCTACCTTGTTAGCCGTTACCTTCACCACGGGTAGTACTTCCCCTTTAGCGATGCTGCCCACGCTGCATCCCCCCAGCAGAAGCACCACCACTGCATTTCTTTTCAACCCCTTGCTCTGCATCGCCCACCCCCTTAGCGCTGTTTCTGGCTCCCGACTAGCGCGGGAACATTCAAGGGAGTAGGCTAGCTATAAACGATAGCAATTATCATACTCATTCATATGCAAACCAATTCACTTCTTATGCGTAGCGATGCATCACGCCCCATTGGCGACTCTCTGCAAGGTTCTCAATGCTGCGTGCTGGATGATGGCCTCTCGGTAGTGTTAACCCGCTACCTTGCTAAACAAGCGCTCGTCGAAGAGAGCCGCACACCCCATACGGGCGCAGGCGTGATTGTGACCTTTGGTCTACAAGGCCACTCTGATTACCGAGAGCGCTGGGGGCCGCGCATCGATTTCGGTCACGGTCACACCACGGTAACCACCTTTGACCACAGCCAGGGGGAACGCCATATACCGGAAGGGGAAACAGTGCTTCAGTTACGCCTTGTCGCCAGCACTGGCTGGCTAGCGCGCTACCTGGGCGAGCGATATCAAGCAGCACTCCCCGCCTCTGGGGGTATTCGACCGCTGGCTTTTCGGCCTACGACACCAGCCAGCCATGCACATCTGCAGGCGCTCCAGGTATGCCTCCAAACAGGCAGCGCTCGGCTCCAGCAACACATTCACGCCTTGAGCTTATTGGGGGAACAACTTGAGATGCTGCTGCCGGAACCCTGCCCTACACAGACTATCGCCAGCGCAGACGCCGAGCGCATCGTTCAGGCCCGTGAGATCCTTCTCAACGAACTGGATCGCCCCTTGACCCTAGCCTATCTGGGAGCACGGGTGGGATTAGGAGAGCAGAAGCTTAAGCTGGGGTTTCGCCGCATGTTTGGCACGACGCCTCAGCACTTTCTTCATCAACAGCGCATGCGCCACGCCCATACGCTGCTGGAGAGCGGTCAACAGGTCGCTCAGGCCGCCTACGCCACGGGCTATCGGCACCCAAGTAACTTCAGCGCTGCCTTCACGCGTTTCTTCGGTTATGCCCCTAAAGCCATTAAGCAGCGCAAAAGTTGATAACAAGTATTGCGAGTACTGATGCAGCTGTCCGAGCGAGTCTCGGCATAATTGCACACTGTCGCGCGACACACTACAATAGATAAAAGCCAGTTAGGCATAAGCCGGTACGATGGATGATTAAAAGCATCAAACATAAGGGACTAAAGCTGTTTTTCGATAAAGGAAGCACCAAGGGCGTCCGTGCCGATCATGTCGACCGTCTCCGTGATCGTCTGACCGTACTGGACGCAGCCACAAGTCTCGACGATATAGCGGCTGGCAACTGGGATCTTCACCCTCTAACTGGAAAACTGGACGGCCAGTATGCCATCAAGGTATCGGGTAACTGGCGACTGTTCTTTGAGTTCCGAGACGGTAATGTTTACCTGCTGAACTATGACGATTATCACTGATGGGAGAAGAAACAATGGCCATGTGTAACCCCTCACATCCGGGTCGCATTATCCGGCAACGTCTGATTGAGGACGAAGACGGCCAAAAGATTGGCAGCGTGGCATCGGTCGCCGAACAGCTCGGTTGCCACCGCAATACCCTGAACCGGGTAATTAATGGCAGCGCCTCCGTCACACCTGAAATGGCATTGGCTCTAGAAAAAATGCATGCCGGAAGTGCCGAATTCTGGCTATCCATGCAAACCAATTATGACCTATTTCAGCTTCGCCATAACCAGGGCGCAGCTTAGCTAAGCGATATCACTCACTATAACTAATTATTCTAAGCGACTCACATCAATGACTACCCACCCGGGCCACCGCATCGCGGCTGGCGGCTTCTCGCTGTTCGCCGGTGAGCTCTACCAACTGCCCCTGTCGCATTTCCAGCAGCCGGTCGGCCTGGTCGAAGTAGTGGTCATCGTGGCTGATCACCACCAGCGTCTTGCCCAGCGCTCGCAACTGCGGCAAGAGCTCACGGTAAAAGACCCGGCGGAACTGGGGGTCTTGGTCGGCGGCCCACTCGTCTAGCAGCAATAGGTCGCGCTGTTCAGCGACCGCTAATAGCATCGCCAAGCGCTTGCGCTGGCCCTGGGAGAGGTTGACGTTGGTGATGCGATCGCCGTCGAAGTCGAGCTTGCTATGCATGCCCAGCGCGGCAAGCCACTCCTCCACCAGCGCCGGGTCGGGTGACTCGCCCGCTGGGCCCATCAAACGATCAAACAGGTGCAGATCGGTGTAAATGGCCGAGAAGTGCTGGCGATAGCGTGTCCAGTCTTCTTCCCGCAGCGGCCTGCCATCGACCCGTACACAGCCACTTTGGGGCTGGTAGAGCCCAGTCAGCAGCCTCGCCAAGGTCGATTTTCCGCTGCCGTTACCGCCGATCAGAAACACTACCTCGCCACGCATCAAGGTCAGGTCGATAGGGCCGATGGCAAAACCCGCCCGAGACTCCTCATCCGGGTAGCGATAGCTAACCTGCTCCAGGGTTAGCTCTTGCCAGTCGTGGCGCAGCGCAGAGTGGCCGAATGCCTCGCGATGCTCGGCCAGGTCTAAGCTGCTGATTTTTTCGAACGCCACTCGGGCGTTAATCAGCGTCGGAAAAGCGCCAATGGCCTGCATCAACGGCGCACGCAAAAACAGCAGCGTGAGTGAAAAAGTAGTGGCTACCTGCACCGATGCCCAACCCAGACCGTTGGCCAAAAAGAACGCGACGCCGATGGCGCCCAGCATCATGATGTTGAACCAGTTCACCGCGCTGAGATGGTAGGTATCACCAAGAATAAAATGACGCCGACAATCCTGTGCGTTAGGCGTATAGACATCACGATACAGCCATTCGGCACGGTCACGGTTGAGCGCCAGCTCCTTGCGCCCCTCGATCACCGACTGGTAATCCGCGTAGAGACGATCCTGTATGTCGCGCAGTTTGGCCATATGCCCATAGACCCGGGCCACCAAACGTATGCCAATCAACACCGTCACGATCACCCAAAGCGCGGTGACACCCAGCATGGCAGGCGAAAGCCACGCCAAGTAAAGCGTGGCACCTATCGTCAGCACCCCACCCTGCACCAGCTCCGGCAAGCGTATAAAAGCAACGGTCACTGAACTCACGTCGCTGGACAAGCTCGCCAGCAAACGCGCACTGCCAATCTGCTCGGTGCGTTCGATATCGGTATCCAGAATTCGCTTGATCAACTGCCCCCGCAGCCGGTAAACGAAATGGTGACCCAGCGTGGTCAGCGCCAACTGTGATGCCAGGGTAATGACCAGCAGCAGCGCGATCAGTCCCAAGAATTCGGGTAGGATGCGCCAGGGGTCAGTGAAGGTACCCAGCAGCCGTTGATTGATAAAGGCGATGACACCGATGCCCAAGCCAGCGCTTGTCAGGCTAAGCAGTACCACGGCCACAAACGGCCAACGATAATCACGCCATACAATCCTCAACAGCTCCATGAACACAACTCCCCGGCATTCTGTTTTCTTTAACCGCTAAAAGCGCTGGTAATTACAAACGCCGCAGCCCCCACATAAAGTAGGCGCCGCCAATCAGTGAAGCGACCAAGCCCGCGGGTATCTCATAGGGGAAAATAATCTGGCGCCCCACCCAGTCCGCCAGCACCATCAATAGCATGCCGATCAACGCCGCCCCCAGCAGATGCTGACCCGCCCGGGAGAAGCCGACCAAGCGCGCCATATGCGGCGCCAGCAGGCCAATAAACGAAAGCGGCCCCACCACCAGGGTGGCGCAAGCGGTTAATAGCGCCACCAGTAGCAGCAACGCCAAACGGGCTCGATTGAGGGTTACCCCAAGCGCCTTGGCCGTCGGCGCGCCTAAGGGCAAGATATCCAACCAGCGGGTGAAGGGCAGCGTGATCAGCGCCAATACAGCGGCAATGCCCCCAACCACCACCGCATTGGTGATATCCACGTAGTAGGTGGAGCCCGCCAGCCAGGCAATCACCTGCTGGCCACGAGGGTCGCCGCCCGCCAGCATCACGCTGCGCACTGCATCAAACATCGCGCTGACCGCCACCCCGGTGAGCAGTAAACGCTCGGGGAGATAACCGCTCTTGCGGTTGATACCCACCAACACCAGCAGCGTCGCGAAAGCACCCAGGGTACCCACGCCAATCAGCATCATATTGGTGGGCGCAGGCAGCAGGAAAATCCCCAAAATCAGCGCAATGGCACAGCCACCGCTGATACCCAGTACTTCGGGGCTAGCCATGGGGTTGGCGGAAAGGCGCTGAAGAATCGTCCCAGCAATCGCCAGCATCAACCCGCTGGCGGCTGCCGCCATCACCCGGGGCATGCGCCACTGCATGACATTCCAGTTATTGGGCGCCAGCCAATACCAGCCATCTACGCCCTGGCCAAACAGCAAACCGAGAACCGTTGCCCCCAGTAACGCGAGCAGTAATCCGGTGGCTAAACGTGAAGGCGCTGGGTGACGACGGGCGAAAACCCCCGCCCCTTTCGGCGGCTGGTCGCCCTGCAGTTTCAGGCGCGGAATCAGCCACATTAACAGCGGTGCCCCCAGGGCACCGGTAATCGCCCCGGTAGGAATAAAAGCTGCCACCATGCCACCGAACTGCTGCAGCAGCAGATCCGTGGTAGCCAGCAGCACGGCCCCTAATAGCGTCGACCAGATTAGCCGCGGCCCTAAGCGGCGCGCACCGGCCATACGCACAATATTGGGCGCTGCCAAGCCGATAAAACCGATGATGCCCACCACGCTGACAATGCTGCCGGTAATAAATACTGCCAACCCCATCCCCGCAAAGCGTAGATAGGTCAGCGAGACTCCCAGGCTCTTGGCGCTGGCGTCGTCCAGCTCCAGCACCGCCAAGGGCCGTAGCAAAAACCACGCGGCCACGCAGCTAATCGCCAGCCGAGGCCAGAGGATTGCAAAGCCGTCCCAACCATTTTGCGCCAGCGAGCCCGCGCCCCAAATCAGTAGCCCGGAGAGCGCCTCGTGGTTGAACAGCAGTAGCGCGGTGGAGAGTGCCCCCAGGTACAGATTGACCACCAGGCCCGCCAGCACCACCACGATCGGCGCCAGCCCGCGCCGCCAGGAGAGCAGAAACACTAATCCAACCGCTAGCGCGCCACCCAATAAGGCGACCCATTCGCGCCCGGCGACAAGCAGCCCCGGCGCCAGCAAGGTGGCGGTCATCAACGCCAGGTTAGCGCCCGATGCCACCCCTAAGGTGGTGGGTGAGGCCAAGGGATTGCGCAGCACCTGCTGCATGAGCACGCCTGCCAACCCCAGGCCGCCACCAGCGAGCAGAGCGATAGAGAGGCGCGGCCACCAAGCGTAGTAAAGCAGTAGCTCGTCAACGTTCTCAAAAGAAGGGGCCACTAATGCCTGCAGGCCCAGCGCGAAACCGCCTTGGCCCTCTAGGCCCACCCAAAACAGCACCACCATGGGCAGGCTAAGTAATAGGCAGGCTTTAGCAGGCGACATTCCCCCCATTCTTTGGGTAAATTGCGCAGCGCCTAGCATAGCGAGCACCCTTTTGTGATAACCGGACAGTTCGCCAAAAGAGACGTGATAGGCAGCAGCGTCATTTTCTTAGCCTTACTATTTATGCAAACGAGTTTATGGAAATTAGCGATTGAATAACTAACAACGATTCTAAATGATAATAATTAGCACTACAATTGACTCCTTATATATAAAGGAGGCATCACTATGGCAGCCAAACCGAGCTACCAGCTTTTCGATATCACCCTAGCCCGGCGTACCCAAGTCAGCGCCTCATTAGTCAGGTTCACCTTTACTGGCCCGGAAGTCAGCCAAATGGCGACCTACGCACCGGATCAGCGCGTCAAGCTATTCTTTCCCGAAGGCGGTGGCAGTCTCGATCCGCTGTTTGAAATTGCCAAGCTGGAAGAACACGACTGGTACGGCGCCTACCGCGCACTGCCGGATGCCCAAAGGCCCTCAGCGCGCACCTACACTATTCGCGCCCTCCGCCCGGAGCAGGCTGAGGTGGACGTTGAATTTGTACTCCACGGCGACAATGGCCCCGCATCGCGCTGGGCAATGCACGCCCGCCCGGGTGACCGGCTAGCCATGACAGCCCCCGACGCTAACGCGGAAGGCCCAAAGTTGGGCTACGAGTGGAAGCCGCCCCAAGGCGTACGCCGTATTCTGATCATCGCCGATGAAACCGCCCTCCCCGCCGCCGCCGGTATTCTGGAAACCCTCGATGATTTGCCTCTCAAGCCGAAGGTCGAAGCGCTATTCGAAGTGCCTCGCCGCGACGATGTCCAGCCGCTGCCCCAGGCCACCAAGCTGCGCTGGCTGGCCCGCGACGCTGAGCCCGCCTGCCAACACGGTGAGCTGCTAATGAGAGCGCTACGTGATATCGATTTACATAGGGAAATTCAAGCGCTAGGCGGCACGCCTACTAACACCACTACCAGCGTCACTACCAGCGCCACGACCAACAGCGAAAGCGACGATGAGGACGGCCCTCTCTGGGAACCCGCCACCCTGGATGACAGTGCGCCCTTCTACGCCTGGATTGCCGCTGAAACCAAGGTCGCCATGAAGCTGCGTCGCTATTTGGTCAACGAGTGCGGGCTACCCAAGCAGTACGTCACCAGCATGGGCTACTGGCGCCAGGGCAAGGCCAATGGTTAAAGGAACGGCAAACAACACGGCGTTAAACAGTGATATCACAAGCAAGCCAGCTCAAACGCCTATTGGCTGGCGAGACAGCCCCAACTGCTATGGGCGGGTCAGCCGTGTACTGCACTGGTTGACCGCCGCGCTGGTCACGCTGCAATTTTCCGTGTTGTTGGCCTGGAGAGGAATGGGCGAAAACGCTATCACGCTGTTCTTGGCGAGCATCGGGCCTCACGGCTCATTAGGATTTATGATTCTGATCGTGACGCTGGCTCGCCTTGGCTGGGCATGGATAAATCGCAAACAACGCCCGCCCCACACGCCAGGGCTAGGTGGGCGCTTGACGCGCTTTGTCCATATCACCTTTTATGGGCTACTAATGTGGTTGCCCGCTTTCGCTATTTTGCGCCAGTACGGCCGCGGCGGGGCGCTACTCTTTTATGGCATGGAGCTGCTGCCCGAAGCGGAACGCGATATCACCTGGATGGTCGCCCCCGCCGAGCTCCTTCACGGCCCGCTCTCGTGGCTGCTATGTGGATTAGTCATCGGCCACATCATGATGGCGCTGACTCACCGCTTCTGGCTTAAAGACCGAGTACTGGCGCGTATGGTGGGGTCAAGTGGCCGATGAGGGTTCCGCTAGCGGCTCTTCGGCAGTCTCAGACTCAGCAGTCAACAGCTTGCCACTCTCTAGCCGCACCAATCGATCTGCGAGGTGGAAATAGCGGTCATCGTGGGTGATGACCAGCACCGCTTTGCCCATGCGTTTTAGCTCGGGCAACACCTCGCAGTAAAACACCTCTTTGAATAACGGATCCTGATCCGCCGCCCACTCGTCAAACACCAAGAAGGGCCGATCCTCAAGGTAGGACACCACCAGCGCCAGACGCTTACGCTGGCCCTGGGAGAGTGCTTGGGTGGTGAACGCACCGTTTTCAACCCGCACCTTGTGCTGCAGGTGCAACTTGGCCAGCAGGCGATTACCCTCCTCGTCCAGGCCATCACGCGGTGCCTCTAACAGGCGCTCAAAGAGATGGAAGTCTGAGAACACCACCGAGAAAAGCTGCCGGTAGGCATCCCAGCCATCCGCTTCGACCCGCTCGCCATTGAGCAATACCTCGCCACCTTCCGGCGGGTAAAGCCCCACCACTACTTTGGCCAGCGTGGTCTTACCGCTACCGTTGCCCCCCACCAGAAACACCACTTCCCCCGGCGTAAAGCTCAGATTAATCGGCCCCAGCTCAAAGAAGTCATCGCTCTGCTCGTGGTAGTACTGATGGGTGACTTCGCGCAACTCAAGATGCTGCAAAGCAGGCATCTGGGTAGTCTGGGTAGTCGCTTGTCTCTCCTGCCCCTGGGGCATCTCTCGTGTGATGTCATCAATTCGGCTAGCGGCTACCCGCGCCATATTGATTCGCGGAATATTGATCAGCAAGCCTTCAAGGGGGGTCACCATAAATACAAACACCAGGGCAAAACCGGTCATTACCTGGGTTTGATTAGGCCCATCGCCCGCCAACACAAACAGCACCAGACCGATAAAGGCGTACATCAGGAACTGCCCCCAACTGGTCGAGATCACGAACAGCGACATGCCATAGGTACGCAGCCGCCGCACGCCTTCAACCGACTCCCCCAGTATCTGATCCATAAAGACCCGGCTCTTGCGTTGGTGTAGCCGCAACTCTTTTGCACCATCGGTCAGCGCGCGGAAATGTCCAAACAGACGATCCTGCTCGGATGAAGCGGACTGTAGGTAATGAATAGCGCGTAAGTGCACCAGATGGTAGCCGACAGCACCCAGCCCAATCACCCCAAGTGCAAACAAGAACACTTGCCATGAGAGCATTGCCAGGTAGCCCAAGCACCCCACCACGATGACCGTATTGGTCAAAATCACCGGCAAGCTAACGAACAGTACCGCCACGTTGTTGCTGTGCTCGGTGAGCGCCGACTGGATCCGCGCACTGCCCACACGCTCGAACTGAGCAAAGGGGGTCTCGGCCACGCACTGGGCGACAAAACTGCGTAACTCGGCCAGAGCACGCTGCCCCAACCGCTCAAACAGCGCCGTCGACACCATCCGACAGACCATTAGGGCCACGGCGATACCCGCGAAGGCCCAGGCAGCATTGGCGCGGCTGGCGGAGTCGCTGGTTAACGCCGCATTAATTTGGGCAATCAGCAGCACGCTGAAAAGCCCCGAGAGAATGCTGGCCAGCGCAGCAGCGGTCATCAACCCGCGGGTTCGACGAAACAGATAGAGAAGCACATTCACCTCATTGGAAAGCTATTAGAAAAAGCGATTGGAAAGCAGTACCTACCCATACAGACGAATCACCGCTGCAAAAAGTTAAACACCTTTCTTGTAAACATGCCTCATTCTCATTCGTCTTTAGATAGAGAAGTCAGTACGCCGCCCTTCGATGGGGGTGATTTTTTATTGCTGTTTTTTGATTCGTTTTTTCGATAGGAGCTTAGCGGTGTCCAGTTCTGTCCAGGCACAACCACAGGTACACGTACCCTCTGAAAGCTACGCGGTGGCCCCGCTGCTCTCACGCCCAGAGGGGTGCACCTATCAAGTTTCCTATGAGGTAACCACGCAGACACTTTATGTGGAAGGACATCAAGAGCGTCTTGAGTGGTTGCTAGTAGACGATAACAGCACCTTGATGCTGCAGTGGTCACAGCGTTCAGCACCACCTTTCCCGGCATTGCTTGCCGCTATCGAAGGGGCTTTTGCCTTTTACCCGGCCAGTGTTGCGCTACGCCTTCAGCTACCTAGTGTTTTGCACGCCAACCTGTGTGCCGCCGGCATCGCGGTTCAAGAAAGCCATGGGGAGCTCTGGGTCTATGCCGAGTTAATTTGGCAGTTACCCACACTTTGGCTTAACTCGCCACCCACGTGCCCTTACCCGCAGCAGCCCATATTGGAGAATGGAAAACGACACCCACGCCGCCCGCCGCGCCCCAGTGGCACGGTCTATCAGCGTCATATTGCCTGGCTGGATGCCACCTTAAGCTTTCGAGTGCTTGACCTGGAACTTGATCTGGAGCGCTTCAACCGCTGGATGAACGACCCGGTCGTCGCCCATTTCTGGGAAGAGCGGGGTGATTTGGAACAGCATCGCGAGCGGCTAGAAAGCACGCTCCAGAACCCCAGCGTTGTGCCATTGATCGGCTGTATCGACGGTGAACCCTTCGGTTATTTCGAGACCTACTGGGCCAAGGAGGATCGCATCGGCGCTTATTACGATACCAGTGACTTTGACCGTGGCTGGCACGTACTCATAGGCGAAGCCGCTTTTTGCGGGCGGCCTTATGTCGCCGCTTGGCTGCCCTCTATCTCTCACTACCTGTTTCTGGACGACTGTCGCACCCAGCGCCTGGTGATTGAACCCCGCGTGGATAACACCAAGATGCTGCGCAACCTTGCCCAGTGCGGTTATGCCCATGTAAAGGCGTTCGATTTCCCCCATAAGCGGGCCATGCTCGGCATGCAGCTACGCGAACACTTTTTCAACGAGCGCTGCTGGGTTCCGCAGCCCTCGCACCCTGGGTCAGCCCCACGACCCGATCCACGCTTCACCCCATAGACACATCAGCCACGAGGACTCTTATGCATATTCACGATTTGATCGGCATCGGCTTCGGCCCCTCCAATATTGCCCTGGCCATTGCGCTCGACGAACAGCGTCAGGCAGGGCAAGCGAAGGATGCCCTCTTTATTGAACGCCAGCCCTGCTTTGCCTGGCACCCGCATATGCTGCTGGAAAATGCCCATATGCAGATCTCTTTTCTCAAAGACCTCGTCACGCCGCGCAACCCAGGAAGCCGTTTCAGCTTTCTCAATTACCTCCACAGCAAAGGCCGTCTGCAGGACTTTATCAATCTACAAACTTTCTTTCCCAGCCGCCACGAGTTCAATGACTACCTAAGCTGGACTGCCAGCCACTTTGAACACCAGTGCACCTATGGAGAGGATGTGTTTGAAGTGCTGCCCGAAACTGATAACGACGAGGTCGCCTATCTCCGCGTGCGTTCACGGGATGAGAGTGGCGCGGTGCAGGAAAGGCTCACCCGTTCATTGGTAATCAGCGTGGGGGGTGCGCCTAATGTGCCTGAATGCTTCGCTGGGCTAAAAGGCGACCCGAGGGTCTTCCACTCCAGCCACTACCTCAGAGAGTTGGCAAAGCAAGACGCTCCTAAACGCATCGCGGTGATCGGCGCCGGCCAGAGCGCCGCTGAAATATTCCTGGACCTGCACGGCCGCGAAGGCGTTCAGGTGGATCTTATCAGCAGGGCGTGGGCCTTTAAACCCTCCGACGATAGCCCCTTCGTCAACGAGATTTTCAATCCCGAATACACCGACTACGTGTTCAACAACCCCACCGGCCAGCGGGAAGCACTGCTGCAGGAGTACAAAAGCACCAACTACTCAGCCCCTGACTTGGCGCTGATTCAGGAGATTTACGATGTGTTCTACCAGCAAAAAGTAACCGGCCAAGCACGCCACCGCTTCCGCCGCCGCCATGAGGTTATCGGCAGTGAAGCAGGCCCTGAAGGCGTTGAGCTACTTGTGCGCGATTTGGAGAGCGGCCATACGGAGTCCACCCGCTACGACGCAGTGGTGTTAGCCACCGGCTATGTACGCGACACCCATAAACAGCTACTGGCCCCTGTTGCAGACTACCTGCCTGATTTTGCCGTCAACCGCTACTATCAGCTCTATACCAAGCCTGAGTTTAAACCGGCTATTTTCCTGCAAGGCAGTTGTGAACCCACCCATGGCTTAAGCGACACCCTGCTATCGATTTTGGCAGCACGGACAAGTGAGATTTGTGATGCACTAGATCAGACAACTGCCTTATATGCCCCTTCTCCCTGTAAGCAGGAGGTTACTATATCCTAGTTTTCACCAACTCACTTTCATAAATCATACCAGTGGTCAGGCCACATCTTGACCACTGGGCGTCACAACTAGATGCTGTTCTTGAATACCGTTTCGGTTAGAGCTCAGGCGTTGAATCAGCATGGCTGATGCACCTTAAGACCACTACTATCTACTATTAAAAAACATGGATAAAACATGTCTAAACTCAAACTAGCTTATATTATGTCACTGAGAAATGCTGCAGCCGATAAAGCTGGGCAACACATTGAGTATAAGGGGGAGAAACAGTACATGATGTCACCCCTTGAATATCTGGTGACATCTCTCAACGAGACTCCGCTAGGCGATGCCTACTCTCTGGAAACAGTGATTTATGATGACGATGAAGGCTCAATAAAAGACCAAGAGAAGCTCAAAGACTATGGTTTCTGTCGTCATCCTGGAAGGCCATGGATATTGCCACAAGAGCTCTTAGTGTCGGGGCGCCACATTGACGACCTCTTTTGCTCTATACCATCCACTTACCGACGCTTACCAAGCGACTCACCCGATAGACTCCCTGCGAAGTCGACGTTTGAAAAAAGCTTGCTAGAGAAGTTAGTGGCAATCGAAGCAGACGTCGTCGTCCTTGACGGACTATTAGTTATTCTAGACGAGCTCATCCGCCCCCAGAGTCCTTTTTATCGCAAGATCGTCAATATCCATCCCGGTATTACGCGCCAAGACTCTCCCTATCAAAGACGAGGTGCCTCGGCAACACTTGATGCACTGTACGGGGCTCAAGGAAAAAAAGTTATCAACTGGCAGACAATGGAGACCGAAAGCACTCCTGCTATCAACAAGACCGGCGCCTCACTCCACTTTGTCGACAGCGGAATTGATTCTGGCGAAGTCATCTACGATCTATTAGAAACTCATATCGAACCCGATGACTCCATCATTGAATTACGGTGGAGAAACTTCAATAAAAGCCTCTTTCCCACGCTTCACGAGGGGCTGGAAGCTCTAAAAAACAACATCACAGCTTCTCAACATGCTGAATTAATTGAATAGCCGCAGCGCTAACCCAAGCAACAACACTTCGTGTTCCCCTACCTGTGAGCACGAAGCCTTCGCACCATAATCTTAAGCCAATCCCCGTTTTTTGATTTGAATTCAGGTTTTGTCCCCCTGGGTGCTCACATGAAGTTGACATCAAGATACAGATACTCATAATACAAACAATAACAATTAGCATTTACATAAAATCAAAATGAACCTCATGCAAGGAGAACATTCGTGAACCAACCCTTTTTCCGCAAGCGGTGGCTAACGGCCGCAGTTGCTTTGGCTGCCTGCAGCACGTCGGCAGCTGTGCTTGCTCAAAATGCTGAGCAGAACACGCAATTAGATAGTAATGCGCCGAACACATTGCCTACAGTGCGAGTAACAGGGGACAGAGTTTCAGGTGCCCTACTGCCGACTGAGGGATATACCGCCGATACTAGTCTCAGTGCCACCAAGACTGACACTCCTCTGATGGAGACAGCCCAGTCGGTATCCGTGGTCACACGCGAGCAGATCGAAGATCAAAGCGCGCAAACGATACAGCAAGCCCTACGCTATAGCCCTGGTGTCTTCACAGGCACCCGCAATGGCATTGGAGGTCGTGTTGATTTTATCAATATGCGCGGCTTTGGGGGCGTCGGCAGTATCGACAACATCTATTTTGACGGCCTTAAAATGGCTAGCGATGTTTCGGGCTATAATTCATTACAAATTGATCCCTATTTTCTTGAGCGGATCGATGTTTTCAAGGGGCCGACATCCGTTTTGTACGGGCAAAGCTACCCTGGTGGCTTGGTTGGGCTGACCAGTAAACGCCCTCTATTTTCATCTAGCCATGAGATCCAACTAGAAACGGGCAGCCATAATAAACGTACAGCACGATTTGACGTCAGTGGCCCCATAGGGGAAAACCAGCAGGTCGCCTATCGCCTAGTAGGGCTAGCCAGCGGTTCGGACAGTCAGTTCGACCATGTAGAGAACGAGCGCTATACCATTGCCCCCTCTTTGACGTTCTTGCCAACCGATGCGACATCATTAACCGTCATGGCCTACCTGCAGCACGAGCCAAATCGTGGTTACTATGGTTGGACACCAGCCGACGGTACGGTGCGAGATTATAATGGTAGACGGATCGATAATAACTTTTTTGATGGCGAGCCAGGCGTCAATGGGTTCGAGCGTTATCAACGGCTAATAGGTTACCAACTAGAACATCAGTTCAACGATCAGTGGCAAGCCCGGCAGAACTTCCGCTTTACCTCTTCGACTATCGATTATGATTCAATTTATTCCAGTAGTTACGTAGGGGATAGTAATCTGCTAAATCGACGCGCAGCGAGAGCCGATGAATCCATGCACGCCTACCATGTGGATAATCAGCTACAGGGGGATTTTACGACCGGATCTCTTGAACATACACTGCTAGCCGGTGTGGACTACCAGTACCAACGCAACTCTGGAGACTGGCAGTTCGGATCGGCGTCTCCCCTGGATGCTTTCAACCCGCAGTATGGAAACACTCAAATTACATATGGAACACCCACCAATTTCATAAATAAGGTAGAGCAGACTGGATTTTACTTGCAGGATCAGATCAGTTTCAATCGCTGGCGTTTCAACCTGTCAGGGCGTCAGGATTGGGCAGACACCAGTACCGCCTATACCAACTTAGGCATGTCTTCTGAAAGTGACAATGAGAAGTTCACTAGTCGTGCCAGCTTATTGTATGCCTTTGATAACGGTATTTCCCCTTACGTCAGTTACTCGGAATCATTTCAGGCAGCATCCGCCACAAGAACTGATGCCTCAGGAAACACATTAGATCCCAGCGAGGCCTCTCAGTACGAGACAGGTATCAAGTATCAACCCCCTGGCAGCAATGACCAATACACGGCCGCTTTATATCATTTAGAGCAGAAGAATGTTTCCGAAGCCATTCCTAACACATCATTCTATGAGTCTATCGGGAAAGTACGTTCGCGCGGCTTAGAACTCTCTGCCATCTTACGTCCCACTGAGCAGCTTTCGTTACTCGCCAACTACACATACACGGACATGGAGTACGTCGAGACCAACGATGAAACCCAAGGAAATACTCCTTATGCCGTGCCCCGTCATATGGCCTCTGCGTGGAGCAAATATGAATTCACGAAGGGAGCGTTAAACGGCCTGGGGATTGGCGCGGGAGTCCGCTACAACGACTCTACATGGGGTGATGAGGCCAATACATTCCAAGTAAGTGGCTATACTCTGGTCGATGCCATGTTGGAATATGATCTGGGCGCGTTATCAAGCGACCTTGAAGGCATGGACTTGCAGATCAATGCCAACAACCTACTTGATAAAGAGTATACGTCCTCTTGCTCTAGCTTCAGGATTTGTCATTTTGGCGAAGAGCGCAATGTGACAGCAACCGTCAGCTATCGTTGGTAGGTGCTTGTCCTATTGAGGAATTAAGAAAAAACATTCAGGCTACAATGAAAAATCGAGGTGCCTTTATACTCATAGGCATCTCGTTTTTTTATTTAAACTCCCCTATTATAATGACAGATCAAAAACCAAAGTTTAATTTTTTATCTATTAGTCAAGGTATACAAAGACGACATGACATCATCAGCCTATAAAAATCTTATGTTACCAATATTGCTTATATTAATTTTATTATCTGCGGCTAACGCTGATGATCAGCAGCGTGATGTTACTTTTGATTATGCGGTGGCAGATACGCTTAGTGCCTTACACCAACCACCCATTGCTTTAGCTGGCCTAGCACAATACAGACAATTATACAAAGAATATCTACTTCCTGATACCTTTGAACTCGGACTTAGGTTTCAACCCAATCTTGAGTATCTTGCATCACTGAAACCTGATGACATAGTGATAGCACCACCAGCCCATCTGAACTTAGAAGACAAACTTTCCCGTATTGCTCATGTAGTAAAAATCCGGCCATTTATGCAAGGTCTGGATGTTTGGCTAAGCCTTGAACAATTGACCAGGGATGTGGGGGAGCTGAATGGCGGGCAACAGCAGGCCGAAGCATTCATTGACTCTGTAGAAGCCAGAATGTCAGCGATTGCGGCACAGATTGGGAGGCCTGCAGAAACTCTACTGATTATCGAAATCCGAGACAACCAGCATGTGCGTGTCTATGGGCCAGGGAGCCTGGAAGATGCAGCTTTGACACGGCTTGGATTTGAAAATGCTTGGCAGGGGCCTACTAATAACTGGGGGTTCAGTACTCTTTCAGTTCGTGAAGCATTTGCACTAACAGGCCAAATCGTTGTTCTCCAGCCAGCTTATTCTCAAGACATATCTGGTTCAACATTACCAAAGTCAGGGCTATGGCAGCATTGGCTAGATGATACGTCGGTAAGTATGGAAAGAAACTATTGGCCATGGGGAGGCTTCCCTTCCATGCTCCGCTTTGCTGAATCTCTCAAAGAAGCACTACAAGCAGATACCCAAACTTAATCAAAGCGCGCTAAGCGTACCTAGCGCGCTACTGAAACCACCTTAAGAGTTATAAACTCAAAAAATTATATTATTCAAAATAGGTTTTTCTCCACTTCGTACGAGTGTTGCCCAGCACTAACTCTTAACCGCTTCTCCAGTTGAGAGAGCAAGGCACTATCAGTAATGATTGAGAAATGATCATTGAGAGTCTCAATTGAGGTTTTCGGGACGCTATTCAACTGATTCGCCAGCGCCTGCTGTTCTTCCCAAGCTCTTCCCGCTTCCCACCAACAGTCCACTTCACAGTTTAACGCTGGCAAGGTATCAAGCTGCTGTGAAAGCAATTTCAGATAACGCGCCACACAAAATATCCGAGCAAGTGCTTCACTACCCAGTGCAGCATAACCCTCGCGACCATGTATATCGGATGATGCTATTGATCTCTCCAACTTAATGGCAATTTCTTCCTCGCTCGGCTCTTTCGTGTCCTCTTCATTACTTTCGAATGCTTCAAGCGAAGCACCTGGCAGTATGACCGATGAGAAACTAACAAGATCTCGCTGCCAGCTATCCTCACTATGTGGACCACCGCCCGGTATATAGGGATCTATCAAAGCCAGTTGACTCACACCTTGCCCGAGCCCTTCAAGTCGAGCCGCAATCATCGCAGCCAATGCCCCGCCAAGAGACCATCCTAATAGCCGATAGGGGCCCACAGGCTGTATGCGACGTATTGTCTCCACATAATCATCAGCCATTGCTTCAAGTGAGGAATCTCGATGCTGTGGATCGGTCAACATTCGGCTTGGCAGACCGTAAACAGTGCATACTCCGTGCAAGCGCCGGGCTAACGGCTGATAATCAAAAACTGTTCCCATTACGGCATGGATGCAGAACAGCGGTGGCTGATTAGCACACTCGCCATTTAGCATGATAGCCCCTTTGGGCAGCACCTCAGTGTTTTTCCTCACTCCCAGCAGATCAGCAATGGTCGGTTTCTGCATTAGGTCAAACAGCTTAAAGTTAAGCTGTGGTTCCTCTAAAACTTGTACTCGGCTCATCACTTGTAGGCTCAACAGAGAGTCTCCACCCAGCTCGAAGAAGTTGTCGGTCTCGCCGATCCGTTTAATGCCAAGCACTTCTTGCCATATCTCGGCGAGCTTTCGGGCTGCCCGGGTCGAGGGAGCGACATACTTGCGGCCTTCCTCAACATTAGGTTCAGGTAGTGCCTTGCGCTCCACTTTGCCGTTGGCATTTAGCGGCAGTGAATCGAGCATGACCACGACTCCTGGCACCATATAGTCAGGCAATCGTTGACCCAAACGCTCGCGTAGTATGGTGGTGTCGAGTTCAATGCCGACTTGGGGAACTACGTATGCCACTAGCCTCGAACCATTTAGGCCCTCTTGGGCGACCACAACCGTCTCACGAACCTCTGGCTGAGATAATAGTTCGGCTTCAATTTCTCCTAGCTCAATACGCAAGCCGCGGATCTTCACTTGATGATCAAGGCGGCCCAGGTACTCGAGCTGGCCATCCTCCCGCCAGCGAACTAGATCGCCGGTACGGTAAAGGCGTTCGCCTGCAGCAAATGGGTCGGCAACAAAACGCTCCGCCGTTAAATCACTTCGATTGAGATATCCACGGGCCAGACTTACCCCGCCCAGGTATAACTCACCCGCTACACCCTGTGGGACGAGGGTGAGCTCATCATCTAATACATAGGTGCGCGTGCCACTGATGGGACGTCCAATGGGTATTTGACGTTGAGTGTCACCACGACACCACCAGTGAGTGACATGAATGGTGGTTTCTGTGGGGCCATAAAGATCGTGCAGGTTGGCACCCTCAAGACACTCAGCTACGTCCTGCTGTAACGTGGCTGGAACGGCCTCGCCACCGCACATAATATGCTTGAGCCGCGTCCTGGTCTTAACATCGGGATAGGTCAGGAAGGCCTTTAACATTGAGGGCACAAAATTGAGCGTGGTAACGCCGTGCCGCTGGATCAGCTCAATGATGCGCTCTGGATCTCGATGATCACCTGGCTGAGCTACCACTAGGCGAACCCCGACACTCAATGGCCAGAAAATCTCCCATACTGAAACGTCAAAACCGAAAGGTGCCTTGTGTAGTACGGCATCCGTATCGTTGAGCTGATAGGTTTGCTGCATCCAGACCATGCAATTAGTTAAGGAATCATGGCGGATGGCCGCACCTTTAGGCTTCCCAGTAGAGCCCGAGGTGTAAATCACATAGGCTAGATGCTCGCCGTGCAGCTCCACCTCCGGGTTAGTTGACGCATGATGCGCCACATCCAGCCGGTCCAGTTCAATAACATTCAGCCCATCGGTCACCGGCAACAACTCGCGCAAGTGTTGCTGGGTGATCAGCAATTCTATACCGCTATCTTCGGCTATGTAGGCCAAACGTTCGGAGGGATAATCAGGATCCAGCGGCACATAAGCACCACCCGCTTTGAGAATACCCAACAGCCCCACCACCATTTCGATGGAGCGTTCCATAGCGATGCCCACGCGGGTTTCGGAACGCACGCCCATACCGATCAAGTAATTGGATAAACGGTTGGCACGGGTATTGAGTTCGGCGAAGCTAAGAGATGTGTTTTCGAATACTAGCGCCGTGGCCTCTGGGATTACCGCAGCTTGGCGCTCAATCAAGTGGTGAATAGGTGGAGTATCGGGTATCTGGTCTGAGCTTTCTCCCCATTCGTTTAACAGATACTTCTCGTCCTCCCCTAGCAACGTGATGTTGCTCACAGCTTGTTGCGGTGCCGTTTTTAGGCTCTCTATGATACCTGCAATGGATGTGCACAAGTAGTCGCACAGCCGCTGAGCACTGATCAAGCGGCTGGTCTGCCCAACCAGTTGGAAGCCTTCGCCAAGATCATCGACTGACATCACAATTGGGTAGTTGGTACGACCCCTATTGCCTAATGCCTCCATACCGTCCCACGCCCGGCTAGTTGCATCTTCCTTCTCTGGAGCACTGTAACGATAGTTCAGCAAGGTTGAGAACAGTGGTGATCCTCCACCTACTCCGCTGCATCGCTGTGCTAGTCCGAGACTAGCATGCTCGTGGTTCAACAATTCGGCCAACTCACTATGGGTCTGGCGTAAACAGTCGGCCACACTGTTAGTACCTAGTCTAATACGAATAGGTAAAGTGTTAATGAACATCCCAAGTGCTCTTTCGGCGCCCTCAATACCTTGCATACGGCCAAATAGTAGAGTGCCGAACACCACATCGTCCCGCCCCGTCGTTTTACTCAGCACGTGCGACCAGGCTAGGTGAAATAGGGTAGCGGTACTGACACCATGTCGCTGTGCCTGCTGTCGAACTTGTTGGGCCAGTTCTTCTGTCAGTGGTAGGCGAATCTCCTCAATACCACTGCCATCGCCGCGTACATCCAGTAATCCGAATGGAGCAGTAGGCTCGTCCACATCACCCAGCTTCTCTCTAAAGAAAGCCTCATGCTCTACCGGACTCACCCCCAACCTTGCCTGTGCTACGAAGTTTCGGAATGGCAGCGGTTTGGGTAACTCGCCTTCTCGTCCTTGCTGGATTAGGGCAATCTCGTCCACTAGCAGATCAAGTGTGGTGTGATCCAGTACCAGGTGGTGGCTGGGCAGTTGCAGCAGCCATCGCCCTTGCTCAGCATCTTGTGCCGCAATAGCTCGCGCCATCGGCGCCTGGCGTACATCAATGCGATAGTGTTCAGGATCCACATAGGCGTTTAGTCGTTCGGAAACGCTGCACGAAACACCGGTTTCTTCCAGTTCCAGCCACTCCACCTCTAGTGAGGCGTGCCGGTGCACCACTTGTACTGGTTCATGAAGCCCTTCCCAGAGCACTGCTGTGCGCAAAATATCGTGACGGGTAATCAGTTGATTGAAACCAGCAACAAACTGCTCAAGCCGTTCCTGACTATCAAAACCAAGTAAGCAAGGGAGTACATAAGTGTCACCCTCCTCCTGCAACCGATGATGGAACAGGATGCCCTCCTGCAATGGCGCCAGAGGGTAGATATCCTGGATATTGGTCGCTCCGCCTGGCACTGCATCTTCTATGCGACTGATTTCATCAGTATCCAAATTGATCAGTGTCAGCATATCCGGCTGGATCGACTGACAATGCTCTGGAATCCTATTGGGCGGTACAACCAGTTGTTTCCTATTAGGCTCTAGGGACAGTGCCTTGGCGAAGGTCGCCAATTCGGGCGACTGGAACAGCGTTCGTACTTGAGACTCAAGGCCTCGAACCCGCATACGCTCGAGCACACTCAGTGCCAACAGCGAATGCCCCCCTAACTCGAAGAAATTGTCGTGACGCCCTACCCGCTCGACACTCAGCACCTCGCTCCAAATCGCCGCTAGCGTCTCTTCCGTCTCACCTTGGGGTGGCTCATATTGCGCGCTACTGGCGAAGTCCGGCTCGGGCAATGCCTTGCGATCCACCTTGCCGTTGGGCGTTAGTGGCAAGGAATCGAGCATTACCACTAAACTTGGCACCATATAGTCGGGCAATACCTGCCCTAGACGCTCGCGTAGCTCTGCCGTATCGATCGACTCATGTGGCTGGGCGACGGCATAAGCCACTAACCTGGCGCCTCCTGGCCCTTCCTGGGCCACCACTACCGCTTCTCGTATAACATCGAATTCCACCAGCCGGGACTCTATCTCTCCCAGCTCAATGCGCTGGCCCCGTATCTTGACCTGCTGATCGGTGCGGCCGATGTACTCCAGCACACCATCAGTGCGATAGCGGGCCAGATCACCCGTCCGATAGAGCCGTTCTCCGGGCACTTCAGCATACGGGTTGGGCACGAAGCGATCCGCCGTCAGCTTCGGCTGATTCAGGTACCCCCGCCCAACACCGACACCGGCGACATATAGTTCGCCGCTCACCCCCATAGGTAATAGGTTTAATTGACTGTCGAGAACGAGTAGCTGGGTGTTATCAGCCGGTTTGCCGATCGGCACCACGGCTAAGTGCTCGTCATCGCCGCTTCGCAGCAAGTGCAGGGATACGTCATCGGCGCATTCTGCAGGGCCGTACGCATTGACCAATGGGATCGCCGGGTAGCGTGCGAACCATTGGCGGACTAGCTCAGACGTGGAGGCTTCGCCCGTGGGCAGCAGCCAGCGCAGTGCTAGCAGGTCGACTGGGGCAGTGTTCAACATTCCCTGGATCAGTGCGGGTACGCTTTGCAGTATCGTGACGCCGTTGTCGTGCGCATAAGGAAGCAACGCACTGGGGTCGCGTGCAATCTCATCAGGCACGATCTCGATGCTGGCGCCACACAACAGCCCCGCCAACGTTTGCCAGACGGAGATATCGAAACTCAGCGCTGCGGTCTGGGCAATGACATCGCTGGCCGACAGATCCAGGTAGGGAACCTTGCTCAATTGGTTGTTGAGCATGCCACGATGGCTAACGACGACACCCTTGGGTTCACCGGTCGAACCGGAGGTATAGATGATATAGGCGGCCTGATCAGGGTGAGCCGTTACAGCGGCATCCCCCTCTAGTCTTTCCGCCGTGACGAGATCCTCGAACACTATCATCCGCGGTGGGTTGGGCATGGATTCAAGCACAGTTTCGAGACGCGGTGTTTGCTCAGCAGTGGCGACTAGAACCGATGCATGGCTGGACGCCAGCATATCGGCGATACGCTGATCAGGAAGTCGGGTATCCAGCGCTAGATACGCACCGCCAGCCTTAAACGTACCCAGAATCATGCTTGGCAACGCTAGGCCGCGCTCGGCATGCAGGGCTACGACATTATCCTTCTTCACCCCTGCTTGCCGCAGTGCTTGGGCAATGCGATTGGAGGTGTCCTCTAGCTGATCATAAGTGAGTGTCTCTCCCTGATGGCGAACGGCAACTTGGCGTGGATGCTGTCGTACCTGCTCACGGAACAGGTCGATATAACCTCGCTCAAAGGGATAAGCAACCGACTGCCCTCTACATTGCGCCCGCTGTGTCTCCATCTCATTAACAGGCAATACGTCCAATTCATGATAGGGAGCATCAGGCCTGTCAATAATGTGCAAGAGAATTTGACGGAAGCCCGAGAGCAGCCTCTCGACCTCGGAATCGTCAAACTTACGGGCGTCGTAGGAGAGCTGCAGCATCAATTGCTCGCCAGGCACCACCACTACGGTCAAGGGGTAATTGGTGTGGGTGCGGTTGCCCTTGATAGATACATGAAGATCATGGATTTTCTCCGTTATGCTGGCATCTATCGGCGCATTTTCGAATACAAAGAGGCTATCGAATAGACTGCGTCCTTGTGACTGCTTTCCCAACGATTGAATTTCGACTAACGGTAGATGCTCGTATTGACGCATCTCCAGGTTTTTCGCCAATAGCCCATGCAGCCAATCAAGGACAGATGTTTGCGGCGAAGGGGCTGACACACGCAGAGGGATTGTGTTGATAAACAGCCCCATCGTCTCCTGTATGCCCTCCAGTTCTAGCGGGCGCCCAGCCACTGTCACGCCGAATAGGATGTCATCCACCTGGGAAAGCCGCCCTAACAGCAGTGCCCATGCCCCTTGTACGATCGTATTGACAGTCAATTGATGCTGTCGGGCAACGTTCTGTAGCTCTGCACTCTCATCGTGGGAGAGCGAGGAGAATACATCAGCCACCGTGGCAACACTGTCGTGCGAACCATGCGGCTTAAGATAAGGAATCGGCGTTATCTCATCGAAACCTTCAAGCTCATGTTGCCAATAGTTGCGTAGCACATTGGCATCCTGCCGCTGCAACCAAGCGATAAAATCACGATACGGCCTTGGTTGCGTCAACTCGTGACTCGTCCCGAGACGATAGGCATCGTAATAGTGGAAAAAATCGCTGAGCAACAGGGAGCGGCACCAGGCATCCATCAGAATATGGTGGAAACTCTGTACGACGTAGAACAGGTTCTCCGCCAGTTGAATAATACGTACCTTTAGCAATGGTGGCCGTTCCAGGTCGAAGCCATCATCAAGCTCCTGACGCAATAACACCGCCAAGCGCCGATCGGCCTCATCCTCGTCAATACCGCGCCAATCGATATATTCCACGGGTGAAGGAATTTGCCGATACACCACCTGCAACTGTATCTCTTCGGTTTGCCATACGAACCCTGTACGTAGAACCTCATACCGTTCGCCGACTCGCTGCCAGGCTTTCTCGAAAGCATTGACGTCGATAGGCGAAGCAAACCGGTAGCGATCCTGCATCATGTACATACCAGCGCCTGGATTGAGCAGGGTATGCAATAGCAGCCCTTGCTGCATCGGCGCCAACGGGTAGATATCCTCAACATTGGCGACATCCAATCGCAAGCCGTCCAGTTGCCCTTGACTCAGCCCCGCCAGCGGGAAGTCCGAAGGTGTTGCGCCACGAACGCCACTAGCACAGTGCTCAATCAATACCTCTAGTTGCGCTTGGAAGCTTACTTGCAAGGCATGTATCGCTGCCTCGCTGTGAATCTCACGACTGTAATTCCAGTCGAAGCGCAGTTGGCCATCTTGAACCCAGGCCACCACCTCAATCCAGGTACGGCGCTTGCTTTGGGGCGCGCGAGCCTGCCCTGCATTCTCTTTAGCGAGCCGCCAGGCCCCATCGCCCTGTAGGGAGCGATCCAACTGGCCTAGATAATTGAAGGTGACCTGGGGGTAGGCACCACTAACCAGCGCGGGCTCTTCTTTCAAATAGCGCAGCACGCCGTAGCCGAGCCCCTTTTCAGGCACTTGGCGAAGTTGTTCCTTGATGGCTTTTAGGCTTGTACCGGGCTCCGCATTACCTGGGGTCAGGCGAACCGGGTAGAGCGAGGTGAACCAACCTACGCTGCGACTGAGATCGACACCCTCGAACAGGTCTTCGCGACCATGGCCTTCCAGTTCAATCAGTACGCTATCTCTCTCTACCCATTGGCACAGGGCGCTCGATAGTGCAGTGAGGAGCAGGTCATCTACCTGGGTACGATAGGCTTTATGCACCGGCCCCAGCAGTTGCGTGGTGGCCTCGGTAGGCAAGCTGCCAACGAGCGATGCGGTATCGGCGACGGTGTTGCTGCCATGGGGATTCCGTGCCGGTAGGCTGGGCTCTGGCGCTGTGACGAGACTTTCCCAATAGGAGCATTGCTCAGCCAAAGCCTCCGATTTGACATAGTCGGCCAGGGCACGCGCCCACTCATCTAGCGAGGTGGTTGCCGGTGGTAGGTCGACTGTCTTTCCTGCATTTAACTGCGCGTAGGCCGTTTGCAGGTCGTCGAGGATCACGCGCCACGAGACGCCGTCCACCACCAGGTGGTGAGCCACTAGCAGCAATCGTCCGCCGCGCTCGCCTCCCAGTGCCATCCAGATAGCACGGAACGGCCGCGCCAAACTCAGACTGCGTTGCGCAGCATCGGCAGCCTGGGGAATGGCCTGCGCCGGATCCGCATGATCGCTTACGTCCACGTGCTCGAGGAGATCGTCGGCTAGCTTGCCATAGGCTTGTTGCCAGCTATCGCCAACGCGCTCAAAGCGCAGCCGTAAGGCGCTATGGTGATCTACCACTGCCTCAATGGCACGCCGTAGCAGCGCGGTATCTACACCACTGTCCGCTTCCAGCATCAACGACTGATTCCAGTGGTGTGGCTCGGCAAAGTTCTGCTCGAAGAACCAGCGCTGTACCGGCAGCAGAGCAAAGGAAGCAGCCTTATTGGGCGCAGCCGCTTGTTTAGGAGCGGTAGCAGCCAAGGGCGTGGCCATCGCCGCCACTGCGGCAATGGTCTGCCCTTCCATCAACTGCTTGGGCGTTACCTTGTAGCCACGCTTACGCGAGCGCGCGACGATCTGCAAGCTGAGGATGGAGTCACCACCCAACTCAAAGAAGTTGTCGTTACGCCCCACCTGCTCGCAGCCGATTACGTCAGCCCAGACCTCTGCCAACGTCTCTTCTACTTCTCCCTGGGGCGCCTCGAAGGCTTTATCACTACCGGCTTGCACCGGCTCGGGCAGCGCCTTGCGATCCAACTTGCCATTGGCGGTTAGCGGTAAGGCATCCAGCCGTACCATGGCGCTGGGCAGCATATAGTCCGGCATGCGCTCGCCAAGCTGCGCGAGTAACACAGCATCATCAACGTCGCTCCCGGCTGCCATAACCACATAGGCGTACAGTTGCGCGCGTCCTTCCTCATTTTCCCGCGCTACCACTTCGGCCTCTGAGACCCCTGGCTGGTCGCGCAACAGGGCAGCGATCTCGCTCGGCTCCACCCGATAGCCGCGAATTTTGACCTGATCATCCACACGGCCAAGAAACTCCAGGCTACCGTCGGCCAGTTGGCGCGCACGGTCACCGCTGCGATAGAGCCGTTCCCCTGTATGGAAAGGGCTGGCGACGAAACGCTCCGCCGTTTGCCCCAGGCGCTGTAGATAGCCTTGAGCCAGTCCCGGCCCGCCCAAGTAGAGCTCCCCAGCTACTCCCTTCGGCACCGGATTAAGCCAGGGGTCAAGTACCCAGGCCTGAGCATTGGCCAGCGGTGTGCCGATCGGCAGTGTGCTGGCACCTCGATCGGCCATTTCGGCTTGTTGGGTGAGAACCCCTACCGTGGTTTCAGTGGGGCCGTAGTGATTAAGCACCCGGCAGGCTGGCTTGAGTTTGGCGATACGTTCCAGCAGCGCCCAGTCGGTCGCTTCGCCGCCCAGAATCAGGTGCTCGTGAGGAAGCACGTCAGCCGGAGTTGCAGCACTCAGCAGTGCCCGCAGGTGGCTGGGCACAATCTTGAGCACATCCACCTGCTGTTCCCGCATATAAGCCGCAAAGGCATCCGGGTCGAAAGCGCACTCGGGGGAAATGAGGTGCAAGGTACGGCCGGTGCACAAGGCACCAAACAACACCGTATGCCCCAGATCCGCCGCCACCGTCGAGACCATCGCCAGGTTGCGGGCATCCTCTGGTAGCGCCAGCGCCTCCAGAACGCCCTGCACATAATTGGCCAGAGCACCGTGACTCACCGCCACCCCCTTGGGCTTGCCCGTGGAGCCAGAGGTATAGATCACATAGGCGGTCTGCTGGGGATGGATGTCGGGCAGTTTGTGTTCTACTGCAGACGGAATATCATCGGCAAACGCCAGTTCCATTACTGGAACGTCACCGCTCCAGTCGCAAGCCATGCTGCTCAGCATTAAGCGAGCGCCACTGTCAGTCAGTTGATAGGCCAAACGTTCCGTAGGTAGTTGCGGATCCAGCGGTACAAACGCCCCGCCCGCTTTGAGTACGGCGAGAATGCCGAGCACGTACTCGCACGAACGCTCAGCGTGAATGGCAACGCGTACTTCAGGGCCGACTCCCTGTGCCATTAACTCTGCCGCTAACCGTTGGGCCTGAGCATCCAAGCTGGCATAGGTGGCTGCATTATCCGGTTCATCTTGCATCGCAAGTTGTTGGGAGTGCTCTTCGACGGCTCGATCCCAAAGCTCTATAACGCTCCCAGAAGTGAATGTAGTTGTATTTCCTTCAAGCACCGAAGTGGGGGCGGGGATTTCGAGCAATGCCAATGGCGTACTCGGCGTTTTCAGCACTTGCTCAGCCAGGCTTTGTAGTGCTTCGGCGAATCTCTTGACTGTTGTTTCGTCGAACAGTGCCGCCGCATAGGCGAATACACAGCGAATACCATCAGTGGTATCGGTAAAGTCAAAGCTCAGATCGAAGTGCGCATCACCGCCGCTTAGTCCTTCAAGATATACCTTTAAGTCACCTACTGCCTTTTCCCTCTCCAGCTCTTTCTGTTGGGTGCACTTGACCTGAAATAGCGGATGTACTCCAGGTTGGCGCTCAGGCTGTAACGCTTCTACCAGAGTATCGAAAGGAATATCCTGGTAGTCCTGTGCATCAAGCACGGTTTCTTTAACGGCGCCTAATAAGCTGGTAAACCCCTTGGTAGGCTCTAATAAGGTTCTCAGCACTTGAATATTGAGCAGGTAACCAATCAAACCATGTGTTTCAGCTTTGTTCCGATTAGCACTGGGAGAGCCTATACGTATGTCGCTTTGTCCACTGAAACGATGTAGCGTCAGCTTTAAAAGTGACAGCATCACCATATACAGTGAAGCGCCATGCTCACGGGCTAGCTGATGAATACCATGGCTCACCTCTTGAGATAATTGAACATGACACTGACCGACTTTCGATGTCGCCTGTGAGCCTCTTGGACGATCCAAAGGAAGCTCGATAGGCGTGTGCGAGCCCCCCAGGCGCTGGCGCCAATGGTTTAGCTGCCGCTCCATTTCGCCAGCCTCGAACCAATTTCGTTGCCAAACAGCATAATCACCAAACTGAATGGGTAACGAAGGTAATGCAGCATTGCGCTGTTGGATTCGGGCTTCGTAAAACTCGAACAACTCATTGATGAGCAACTGAATCGACCAACCGTCACAAGCGATATGGTGCAATACAATGGCAACTGCATGATGGTTAGTATCTAACTGGTAGATTGCCATGCGGAATGACGGCTCAACATCAATCGCAAACGGGCGCTGAGAGAACTCGCCAATGAGGCGCTGTAGCTCTTTTTCCTGCTCTAACTCGGTATATTGCTGTAAATCATCGTGTAATACGGGAACACGCCAGTCATTGAGAACCTCCTGGAGAGGTTCTCCCTCACTGCTCTGAGGGTATATCGTGCGGAGTACTTCATGGCGCGTCACAAGGTCATTCACACTCGACTCGAATGCAGCAACATCCAGTGGGCCTTGCAAATAAAACACACCTGGCATGTTGTAAGCCGGGCTTGCCGGATCAAGCTGCCATGTCAACCATAAGCTACGCTGCGAATATGACAACGGAAGTTGCTCAGCTCGGTTAACGGGCACGATAGGAAGCTCACGAAAATCAATGCCACTACTTCTCAGCTTATTCAGAAAACTTCGCTGCGCATCAACCTGTAATTCTGCAAAACGTTGAGCAATCTTTCTTTCGTCCAATTCCATGCCTTACTCCTCCAATTCGTTGAGCAGTTGATCCATAGTGGAGAGCCGCTTCGCGCGACCACCATCGGCATTAACCTGTTGTAACGCGACTCGTGTTGCCATTTTCGCCAGCGTCGGGTGTTCAAAAATAAGTCTTACTGGCAACACCTCTCCAAAGCGCTGCGTGAAACGTGCTGATATCTGAATCGCTGCAAGCGAGTGACCTCCTACCTCGAAGAAGTTGTCATGGCGGCCTATCCGTTCTGTCCCCAACACCTCGCTCCAGATCGCCGCTAGTACATCTTCCACCTCACCTTGAGGTGGCTCGTACTGCGTGCCGCTGATTAAGTCCGGCTCGGGCAGCGCTTTGCGATCCACCTTGCCGTTGGCATTCAGCGGCAGCGCATCTAGTGCTACCATCGCTCTCGGCACCATATAATCCGGCAACTGTTGGCTCAGTCGCTCGCGTAGTGGGCTAGTGTCGAGTTCGATGCCTACTTGGGGAACCACGTACGCCACCAGCTTCGAGCCATTAGGATCTTCTTGGGCGATCACCACTGCCTCGCTAACCTCTGGCTGAGCCAGCAGTTCAGCTTCTATCTCGCCCAGTTCGATGCGTAGGCCGTGGATCTTCACCTGGTGATCAAGGCGCCCCAGGTACTCGAGCTGTCCATCCTCCCGCCAGCGCACCAGATCCCCCGTGCGATAGAGGCGTTCGCCCTGCGCAAACGGATCAGCAACAAAACGTTCCGCCGTTAAATCACTACGGTTTAGATACCCCCGGGCCAGACTTACCCCACCCAAATACAGCTCTCCAGAGATGCCCTGAGGTGCTAGGTTGAGTTCACCATCTAATACATAGGTGCGGGTGCCGCTGATGGGCCGCCCAATGGGAATTTGGCGGTGAGTTTGATCACGACACCACCAATGAGTGACATGTATCGTGGTTTCGGTTGGGCCATACAGGTCATGCAGATTGGCACCATCAAGTCGCTCAGCCACATCTTGCTGTAACGTCGCTGGAACAGCCTCGCCACCGCACATAATATGTTTGAGACGCGTCTTGGTTTTAACATCGGGAAAGGCCAGGAAGGCCTTCAGCATCGAAGGCACAAAATTCAGTGTGGTAATTCCATGCTTCTGTATCAACTCAATGATACGCTCAGGATCGCGATGATCACCCGGCTGTGCGATCACCAAACGTGCCCCGACACTTAGCGGCCAGAAAATCTCCCATACAGAGACGTCGAACCCGAACGGTGCCTTGTGAAGTACGGCATCGGTATCGGTGAGCTGGTAGGTCTCCTGCATCCAGATCATGCAATTGGTCAAGGCATCATGTCGGATGGCGGTGCCCTTGGGCCGACCGGTGGAGCCTGAAGTGTAAATCACGTAGGCGAGGTGCTCGCCGTGCAGCACCACTGCAGGATTGGAAGAGACGTGATGTGCTATATCCAGTCGATCTAACTCAACAACGCTGAGTCCATCCGCTACCGGCAATGAGCCACGCAAGTGGTGCTGAGTCAGCAGCAGCTCGATGCCACTATCTTCGGCGATGAACGCCAGCCGCTCCGAGGGATACTCTGGATCCAGCGGCACATAGGCACCGCCCGCCTTGAGAATCGCCAGCAACCCCACCACCATCTCGATGGAGCGCTCCATGGCGATGCCCACTCGGGTTTCGGGGCGCACTCCCAGGCCGATTAGATAGTGCGCTAGATGATTGGCGTGGGTATTAAGCTCAGCGTAGCTGAGTGACTGATCAGCAAATACAAGCGCCGTGGTTTCAGGGGTTGCCGCAGTTTGTTGCTCAATCAAATGATGAACTGGCGCAGCATCGGAGTATCCTTGAGAGTTTACTCCCCATTGAATAAGTTGCTGCTGCTCAGAATTTTCAAGCAACTCGATATCGCCCAGTGCCTGCCCTGGTGACGTAAGCAACCTTTGCAGTAGTGTCTCAAAGTATCCTGCAAGGCGTTGAATGGTCTCAGGCTCGAAAAGCTCTGACGCATAAACCATGCTAAATTTCAGCTGTCCATCAGGGAAATCCCGCACCTCTAGCGTTAAATCGAACTGAGCATCCTGCTGTAGAAACCCTGACTCAGTCAGTGTCAGGTCGGGCAATGTCTGAAACGCCGTGAGATCCTCTTGCCGATAGTTGAACATGACCTGGAAAAGAGGGTTATGAGTCGAATTACGTGTGGGCTGTAGCGCTTCAACTAGCTGCTCAAAAGGTAAGTTTGAGTGCGCCAAGGCACCGACAACAGCGTCTTGACACTGTGTCAGTATCGTTTCAAATGAGTGGCGACTATTGATGTCATTGCGCAATACCAAGGTATTAACAAAAAAACCTATTACCCCCTCTATTTCCTGACGCTGCCGATTAGCTACCGGCACTCCCACGCGAATCTCTTGCTGCCCGCTATACCGTTGCAACAGTCCTTGAAAGCCGGCCAAGAGCACAGTGAAAAGGCTTGTATTCTGGCTCTCGGCGAGTCGGCGCAGGCCCACTTGGAGCTCGTTGGAAAGAGAAAACTCATACTGACCGGCACGCTTGGCCGTCGACGTCTGGCGGGGATGGTCGGTTGGCAAGTCCAACACAGGGTGCTCACTGCCAAGCTGTTGTTGCCAGTAAGCAAGCTGTCGCTCTCCCTCACCAGCTGCCAGCCAGTCACGCTGCCAACTTGCGTAGTCAGCGTATTGGACACGCAACTCAGGTAACTGAGCAGGCTCACGACGCATATGGGCACGATAGAAGGCCACCAACTCATCAAGCATGATCTGCATCGATACGCCATCGGAGATAATGTGATGCATGACAACGACCAAGGCATATGCATCGTCGCTCACACGCAGCAACGCGGCCCGCAACAAAGGGCCTGTTGAGAGATCGAACGGCTCATCATTAATCCGTCGTATCGTGTCATTCTCACGCTGCTGAGCCTCCTCAGCAGGCATGCCACGAAAATCGACGACCTCCAAGTCAAAGGAAGTGTCAGGTCTAATTAACTGTTTGGGACTCCCTCCCTTGTCAACGTAAAACAGAGTACGCAACGACTCATGCCGCGCTACCAAACCGTCAAAGGCATCACGCATTGCTGCAGTGTCCAGTTGGCCTGATAAATGCAGAACGCCACCGATGTGGTAAGCCGTACTCTCAGGTTCCAGTTGCCATAAAAACCATAGGCGTTGCTGGTCATGAGAGAGAGGTAGTGGCTCGGCACGGTGTGTAGGTGACAATATTGGGATCGGCGAGCGCCCAGAATTGACATGATCACTGCTGATACGCTCGACTTCATTTGCCATAGCGCCCAGTGAGGAGTGTTCGAACACTGACTTAGCTGAAAAATCAATCGCCCAATGATCGCTAATGCGTGAAGCTAACTGCACCGCCGCCAGAGAATTACCCCCGCTAGCAAAGAAGTGGGCATCTTTTCCCAACGGCTTTTCCTTGCCGTCCCCCAGCACCTGGTGCCAGAGCTTCGCCAACGTCTGCTCCGTTTCGCTTCCAGCTTCCGCCGTAGATTGCGATGACTTTCCTCCGCCCTCAGCGTCACCACCACTGACAAAATGCCCAAAGGCGTAAATGGCGTAGGCATCTAAGCTGCCTGCCTCCCAGCCTTGGCGGCAGGTGCTGCGCTGTAGCTTGCCGCTGGAGGTCTTGGGAAGCCCCCTAGGGTTAAGCAGTAGCACTACCGAAAGCGGCTCATGGCAAGTGCTCCCCACTGTCTCGCTTAGCGCTTCGACCAACTTCTCGGCGGGCACTAGTTTCTGCATGCCGCGGGAGACCTCTGCCGCAACGCCAATCCCCTCGGCGCCTTCGGGGGTGGTCACTGCAAAGGCCGCCACGCGCCCTTTGCGCACTGCTTCCACCTCGGCTTCGATAGCACACTCGATATCCTGGGGGTAGACGTTATGGCCGCGCAGAATGATCAGGTCTTTGATACGCCCAGCAATATACAACTGCCCTTGGTGCAGAAAGCCTAGATCGCCGGTGCGCAGCCAGCGATCATCGCGGGCGTCGTGGTTCTGTGCATCAGTATCATCGGTGCGCTGCCAACTAACCCCATCGCGGGTAACAAAGGCTTGAGCTGTTGCTTCTGGGTTGTGCCAATACCCATGTGCCACGCTGGGCCCATTGATCCAGATCTCGCCAACGTCACCTTCGGGCAGCGAGTGAAGCCCCTCGGGATCGACAATATCGATAGCGTGACCGGGTTCCGGTGTACCGCAGCCCACCAGGGTGTTGCCTTCAACCGCTGAGACAGCCTTTCCCTCGGCCAGCGACTGTTGAGAAAAAGCCGTGCCCACCACGCCCGTACCGCGCGAATTACAGCTAACCAATAGCGTCGCTTCGGCCAAGCCATAACAGGGTGCTGCGGTGTCAGCGGCAAAGCCCGCTGGGCGGAAGCGTTCGATAAAGCCCGTGAGGGTATCGTGGCGTACCGGCTCGGCGCCTGAGAACGCGACCCGCCAGCTAGATAAGTCGAGCGCCTCAAGCTGCTCGTCACGGATACGCTCAAGACACAGTCGATAGGCGAAATCGGGGCCACCACTAATGGTGCCCCGGTGGCGGGAGATCGCTTCCAGCCAGCGTACCGGCCGCTGTAAAAAGAAAGTGGGGCTCATCAATACCGCAGGGATACCGCGATAGATGGGCTGCAGCAGGCCACCGATCAGCCCCATGTCGTGGTAAAGCGGCAGCCAACTGACGAAAACATCGTCGGCACCAATCGAGAAGCCCGTCTCAATAGCACGCTCGTTCGCCATCAGGTTCCCATGGCTAACCATCACCCCTTTGGGAGTGGCCGTGGAACCTGAGGTGTACTGTAAAAAGGCGAGATCACCACGCTTTGGGCGATGCTCAATCCAGTGTTCAGCGCGGCTCTCATCTACGGCATCCACGGGGATCAGTTCGGCGCTGCCGAAGCCTTCGCTTGCAGATGCGACCACATCGATAATCGTTGTAGAGGTGAGCACACAGGCGGCCTGGGAGTCGGCGGCAATGGCGAGCAGACGTGCCAGATGTTGCTGCTTGGCCGACTCTGGAGGGAAGACCGGCACGGCAATCACCCCGGCATATAGGCAGGCGAAGAACGCCACCACATAGTGTTCATCGTTATCCAGCAGGATCAAGGCACGCTCACCAGCCGGGAACCGCTGCTGGAGCTCGCTGGCCAGGGCGCGGGAACGCCGCTCCAGGGTGGCGTAGTCAAGGGTGGTCTCACCTTGTGCGTTCACTACAATCAGCGCCCTGTCGCTGGGCCTTTCCCGGGCCAGGCGACTTAAATGCTCAACGAAGCTGTGGTTAACAACGTTATGGGACGGGTGGCTGTTCATCGTCTGGGCGTGCCTTATATTCATATGCGTACCTGCTGGAACTCCTGGCCGTGGCGTGGGATTGAGCCGTTGTATTCAGTCTTTGGAGAGGTTGCCGTGACCTTCCGCCATGGCGACGACGACTTTGCGCGGCCCTTTGAACGGCGTGCGTGCATGGGCGACCAGCATGTTGTCGAGCATTAGCACATCGCCTGCCTGCCAGGGGAACATCACCGTTTCGTCGGCCAGTACGCCGCGGATCTCATCGAAGATGGCATCGTCGATGGGGCTACCATCGGCAAAGAAGACGTTGCGCGGCATGTCTTCGGGGTCTAGCAGCTCTTCCAGCGACTCTCGTACCTCTGGCTGCAGGTTGGAGACATGGAAAAGATGGCCTTGGTTGAACCACACCTGCTCACCGGTGACAGGGTGAGTCTCTATGCTTTGGCATAACTGGGTGGTACGCAGGTCGCCATCAGGCTTCCACTCACAGCGAATACCCGCGCGCTGGCAGAATGCCTCCACTTCGGCGCGGTCTTCGGTGTTAAACACCTTTTGCCAAGGCATATCGAAATCGCCGTAGTTGCGTACGTAGAGAATGCCGGGGGCAAAGCGCTCGCGGATCTCTGCGGGCATACGGCGGTAAATAGCGCGGCTATCGGCAATGGGGGTTTCACCGCCCTCGGGAGAAGCGGTGACACAGTGGAACCAGATTTTCATCGGCCACTCGCGGGTGTAGGCCTGCTCATTGTGGAGGGGAATATGTTGATGGGCGGGGTATTCGGTGGAGGTATAAATGCCTGACGAAACCGCTGAGCGTGGCGTAGAAGCGAACTCATAGCTCAGCAGAGGATGACCAAAGGCGGCAGCAAACTGCTGAAAATCGTCCACGGAGGGAACATCGAAGCCTCTTAGCAACACCCCGCCGACTCTGGCCACCAGCGTCTCAATATCCGCGCGCAACTCGCCAAAGGCTTCCAGCAGTGGCTGCCCTGGGTAGGAGGGAGAAATCATAATGGGCAGCTCCGAATCAGCAGGCCCCTGACGTTTGGATATGGTGTTGGTTTGTTGCGTTGGTGTTGCGCTTTGGCTGTCCATTATTGATCTCCTGAAAATTCGTTGAGTAGCGTTTGCCCTGGGCGTTTGTGTGGGAATAGCCTGAATCGACATAGCCTGAATCGATATAACCCAGGGCAGCGGCATAGCCACTCGGCGCTGGCAGCGGCCATGCTTGCAAAGGTGATGACACGGGAAGCGAGTGCTCAAGGTGATAGGTGCCTGGCGACCCTAAAGAGGAAGTGATCGAGAGCGCCTGCAAATGATCAGCGATGCCCAGGCCCAGGGCTTTGAGCACCGCCTCTTTAACCACCCAGCGCTCCATGAAGGGCAGTGCGATGCCGTCGCGTGCGTGGTCGAGCTGCTCACTCGGCGATAGCACCAGCCCTTGCAGCGGCGCCAGTTCGGCCTCGGGTCGGCAACGCTCAATATCGACCCCCACCGCTCCGCCGGGAGCAATCGCGATCAGGGCGACATGGCCAGAGTGGGAGACATTGAAAGCAGGCCCATCAGCGTTTTCCAACGCTGGTTTGCCGTAAGCGTTCTGAGTGAACACCAACTTTTCTGGCGCTATACCGGTGTGCGCTGATAGCAGTCGCCGCAGGGCCGCTCGAGTCGCCACGGCGCGTACGACATCGGCGTGACGGCGAAGCCGCTGGGCGCGCTGCCACTCGGCTCGACTCAGCAACCGATCATCTTCGTCAGCCACCGGGGCGTTCAGACCGAGCGATAAGCGCCAGACTTCAAGCCCCTCAGGAGCCCCTTCAGCTAACTGCAGGCGCTGCATGGGGCACCTCCTCAAGCCGTCGAGTCAGCGCCCGTTCGATAGTCTCCAGCACTTGTGCTTGCTGCTGGCGAATAAAGAAGTGCCCTCCTTCGAACCAGTTCAACGAGAACGCCCCGCCCGCTTCTCGCTGCCACGCCTCTAGACGCTCTCTTTCGATATCGTCATCGCGCCCAGCGAACACCTGTAAGGGATAACCAAGCGGCGACCCGCCGCGATAGCGGAAACTGCGGCAGAGGCTATAGTCCGCCTCCAACACATCGAGAGTGAGGCGCAGCAGTTCCGGGCTTGCGAATACCTCCTCTGGGGTGCCGCCCTGCTGGCGTAGATCCGCAATCAGGGCTTTGTCGTTATCAAGGCCCGCCAAGCGGTCTGAATCGCGCATTGAGGGCCCCGCGCTGCCTGAGGCGAACAGCATCCGCGGCTGAGGTCGCCCTACATCGCGCAAGCGAGCTGCCATGCCGTAGGCCAACAACGCCCCCATGCTGTGACCGAACAGGGCAAAGTCGCCGCGCATCCGCGTTGCCTGCTCTTCGCACAGCCGCACGACCTGGGTCTCGAAGTCATCGATGAGCGACTCACCCAGGCGCTCACCACGCCCAGGCAGCTCGACGGGATATACCTCGATCCAGGCGGGCAACTGACGCTTCCAGCGCAGATACATGGTGGCGCTAGCCCCGGCACAGGGCAGGCAGAGCAGCCTTAAACGCTTAACCTGCATCCACCTGCTCCGCCTCAGCGTTAGCCTGCTCATCCATCCACTGGCGCAGCGACAGTGGCCGCATATCAGTCCAGGTCTTTTCGACGTAGTCGAGGCAGGTTGGCTTATCGCCGAGTACGCCGGTATCGGTCCAGCCAGCGGGAATCGCTTTCCATTCTGGCCAGAGGGAGTACTGCTCTTCGTGG
Organism: Vreelandella titanicae; assembly: GCF_014697095.1. NCBI lineage: Bacteria > Pseudomonadati > Pseudomonadota > Gammaproteobacteria > Oceanospirillales > Halomonadaceae > Vreelandella > Vreelandella titanicae. Next base: position 5,100,903 of record NZ_CP059082.1, read on the forward strand.
TTGACTAATACGCGGAAGACACCATCTTCACGATCAAAACAGCTTGTCATGGGACTAACCTCATCGTTGCCAAAGGAATGAGAAATAAAACGCAATTACTTCTCATTACTCAATGACGAGTGAAGCGTCAGAAAATTTAATGCTGGGGGAGGAAAAGAGGAAAAATAAGGGGAGGGGCGGGGCCGCTAGGGCGTCGGTATAGAATTACTTATGCCAGGCTAAGAATTGCACCAGTAGGAGGCAGCTTTAGCTCGCGATCATTTAGAACAATCGAAGGAGGGGAATAAAAAACAGGGACTGATCAACTGCGCTCATCACCACTTGGAATCATCCCCGTTAGCAGCCATAGCTGTTCGGCTTCACGAAATACACGGCGGTGCTGAGAAGAAGCCGCTAACCACGCATGAAGCGCCTCGCGATCAGCGTCGCTCAACGTCTCTTCATGCTCGCGCATCAGCCAGTCTAGCGCCGTTTGCCAAACGGCATCATCGCCGCTGTCGTTATCCATCGTTACTGTCAAACCTCGCTACTGCTGCCTGCTGAACACCTGTCTCGGGAAGCGTGTAATATTATCAACGCTATTTGCTGACAGTGTAACAAAGCGACAACAAAGAAGGGACGGAACGTGGGCTTACCGATCTGGCAACATCTGACCTTGTAGCGACTGGCGGCAATGTGTCAGTGCATCGCGAATCATAAAATTAACTAACGTGGTGGAAATACCTAACAAGTGGGCCACTTCCCGCTGCGTATGACTTCCCGAACGATAGAGCTCAAAAGCGCGCCGCGTACGCTCGGGCAGCTCGTCCAACGCGTCCACCACCTGTGCCAAGGCCTGGCGGTCAATCGCGATCACCTCTGGAGAGTGTGACGCGTAAGAGGTGGTATCCCCCTCCTCTTCTTTTGCAAACAAAGTTGACTCAAACGCCGAACGGCGGCAACGGTCAATGGCGAGGTTGCGCACCACACGTGACACGTAAGATATGGGCTGCTTCACCTCAAAAAGCGTGGTTGCTTCCGAAATTTTTAGATAGGCGTCCTGCACGACATCATCGGCTTGATCAGCATTGCCCAATACTCTTGCGGCGACACAGCAGAGCCGGGGCCGCTGATTAACGAAGATATCTTCTAACTCAGCGCTCCAGGTCTGGGTATCCACAGCTCGGCCTCCTGCCTTGATTAACACCACGGAATAAATGGCAATAATTATTATTTGCGTTAGAGCCTGACAAGTCAACTGGTGAGAGCTAACTCACTTTTTATAACGATATGCTTGTTGGCAGCACTACTTCATGAGATGTTTCTCGTCTCCTCTCCAGCCCTTGTTACTTCGTTGCCACCAACGCCTTTACCTTAGCTGCGAACAACACTCGGCGCGCTGACAACTCGTGGCTAGGCATTTCAGCCCCTGAGCATGCTAAACTACTGCTGCTCGTATCGCTGTTTCTTGCTCTGGAGACCCACCGTGACGGATGCCCACCGCCGTAAGTTACCCATCGGGATTCAGACGTTCTCGGATATCCGCGAAGGGAACTATTACTACGTCGATAAGACACCGCACATTGAGCGTTTGGTTAACCAGAACAAATACTACTTCCTCTCGCGGCCACGCCGCTTCGGCAAAAGTCTCTTGCTGGACACCCTGCGCTGCCTGTTTGAAGGTCGCCAGGCGCTGTTCGAAGGGCTGTATCTCCACGACAGGTGGGACTGGCAGCAGCGCTACCCGGTGATTCGTATTAGCTTTGCCGATGGCGTGATGCAGGGCCGTGAAGGGCTGGATGAGCGTATTCGTGAGCAGCTACGCGTTCAACGAGAGCGACTCGGCATTACCCACCACCATAAAACCGATATACCGGGTGAATTTTCCGCCCTCATTCGTGCCGCCCACCAGCAGAGTGGTCAGCGGGTGGTCATCCTGATTGACGAGTACGACAAACCGATTCTGGATAACATCCTGGCGCCGGAGCGTGCCCGGGAACTGCGCGAGGGCTTGAAGAACCTTTACAGCGTTATTAAAGACGCCGATCCGCACCTGCACTTCGTGCTGCTTACCGGCGTGTCCAAATTCAGTAAGGTCAGCCTTTTCTCAGGATTGAATAACCTCAACGATATCACTCTGGATGCCCCCTTCAGCACGATTTGCGGCTATACCGACGAGGACATTGACACGGTGTTCACCGCTGAGTTGCCCGGCCTTGATCGCGAGGCGATCCGCCAGTGGTATAACGGCTACCGCTGGGGTGGCCGTGAGGTAACGTCCGTCTACAATCCCTTCGACGTGCTGTTACTGTTTCAGAAACGCGAGTTCGGCCCGTACTGGTTTGAGTCTGCCACACCGACGTTTTTGGTGGATATCCTCAAGCAGCGCGGAGTATTTACCCCGTCATTGGATCATTGGGAAACCGAGTATGAATTGCTCAGCCAGTTTGATGTTGACCAGATCAGCACTGAAGGTCTGCTGTTTCAAACCGGCTACCTCACCATTCAACAAGTAGAAGAGCCTCTGCGGGGCTACCGCCAGTACACCCTTGGCTTCCCTAACCGCGAAGTCGAAACCAGCCTCAACCATGCGCTGCTGCCGTCACTGGGGGTCGAGAACGCCCCACGCGAGCGCAGAACACTGTTTCGTCATTTAAGCCAGCACGACCTGGCCGGATTGGAAACGCACCTCAAAGCGCTCTACGCAGGTCTGCCCCACGACTGGTACCGCAACAATCCCATCGCCAAATACGAAGGGCATTATGCCAGCGTCTTTTACAGCCACTTTGCGGCCTTGGGGCTGGATGTAACCGTGGAGGACGCCAGCCACCATGGCAAGGTGGATATGAGCGTGGACTTTGGTGGGCATATCTACCTGTTTGAGTTCAAAGTGGTGGAACAACTGCCGGAAGGTAAAGCGCTGGAGCAGATCAAACATAAAGGCTATGCCGATAAGCACCGCGCTTCGGGCAAGCCCATCCACCTGATCGGCGTGGAGTTTTCCAGCGTTGAGCGCCAGATTGTGGCGTTTGAGGTGGAGACTCTTGAGTAGGTCGTAACACCCATCTGTGAGCATGCTAAACTGCTGCTCGTATCGCTGCTTTGCTCTGGAGACCCACTATGCCGGATGCCCACCGCCGTAAGCTACCCATCGGGATTCAGACGTTCTCGGATATCCGCGAAGGGAACTATTACTACGTCGATAAGACACCGCACATTGAGCGTTTGGTTAACCAGAACAAATACTACTTCCTCTCGCGGCCACGCCGCTTCGGCAAAAGTCTCTTGCTGGACACCCTGCGCTGCCTGTTTGAAGGTCGCCAGGCGCTGTTCGAAGGGCTGTATCTCCACGACAGGTGGGACTGGCAGCAGCGCTACCCGGTGATTCGTATTAGCTTTGCCGATGGCGTGATGCAGGGCCGTGAAGGGCTGGATGAGCGTATTCGTGAGCAGCTACGCGTTCAACGAGAGCGACTCGGCATTACCCACCACCATAAAACCGATATACCGGGTGAATTTTCCGCCCTCATTCGTGCCGCCCACCAGCAGAGTGGTCAGCGGGTGGTCATCCTGATTGACGAGTACGACAAACCGATTCTGGATAACATCCTGGCGCCGGAGCGTGCCCGGGAACTGCGCGAGGGTTTGAAGAACCTTTACAGCGTGCTGAAAGACGCCGACCCGCACCTACACTTCGTGCTGCTTACCGGCGTTTCCAAATTCAGCAAGGTCAGCCTGTTTTCGGGCTTGAACAATCTCCGCGATATTACCCTTTCGCCCGACTATGCAACCTTGTGTGGTTATACCGATGACGATATCGATACCGTATTTGAACCTGAACTTTCTGGGTTAGACCGTCAGGAAATCAAACAGTGGTATAACGGCTATCGCTGGGGTGGTCGTGAGGTTACCTCTGTCTACAATCCCTTCGATGTACTATTGCTGTTCCAAGAGCAAGAATTCGGCCCGTACTGGTTTGAGTCCGCGACGCCAACGTTTTTGGTCGATATTCTCAAACAACGCGGGGTGTTTACCCCTCGATTGGAGACCTTGCAAGCAAAAGCACAGTTGCTCGGCCGCTTTGATGTCGACGATATCACCACCGAAGGGCTGCTGTTCCAAACCGGCTACATCACCATTAAAGACGTGCAGGAACCCATGCTGGGTTATCGCCTCTATACGCTGGGCTTTCCGAACAGGGAGGTAGAAAGCAGCCTTAACGATTTATTGCTGCCAGTATTGGGTATTAACACAAGCGATGCGCAAACCTACCAACTGGCGTTATTCGACACTTTTCAGCGCCATGACCTTGCTGCGTTGGAAGCTCACTTAAAGGCGCTCTACGCCGGACTCCCCCATGACTGGTACCGCAACAATCCCATCGCCAAATACGAAGGGCATTATGCCAGCGTCTTTTACAGCCACTTTGCGGCCTTGGGGCTGGATGTAACCGTGGAGGACGCCAGCCACCATGGCAAGGTGGATATGAGCGTGGACTTTGGTGGGCATATCTACCTGTTTGAGTTCAAAGTGGTGGAACAACTGCCGGAAGGTAAAGCGCTGGAGCAGATCAAACATAAAGGCTATGCCGATAAGCACCGCGCTTCGGGCAAGCCCATCCACCTGATCGGCGTGGAGTTTTCCAGCGTTGAGCGCCAAATTGTGGCGTTTGAGGTGGAGACCTTGGCTTAGCTACCAATCTATCCGCCACTGTCATCTCCGCGTCATGAATGGCTAGTTACATTGAATGCATACAGTTTTTGCCATTCACTAAGGCACGATGAATGCCCAGGGGAAATACAATGCTCGATAGCAGTAACGACCTACTCGAAACGGTGAAGCAGGCGGCGTACGAGGCGGGTGCGCTGTTACGCGAGGGATATTCGCTAAAGGGCAGAATCGCCTTTGAGCAAAAGGGGGCGTCAGACTTTGTCAGCTACTACGATACGGCCGCCGAGAACATCATTATCGACTGTATCAATAGCGCCTTTCCCGATATCGCTTTCCTAGGTGAAGAGAGCGGGCTTACACCCACCGATAGTGACTATACCGTCATCATTGACCCTCTCGATGGCACCAGCAACTTTTTGCATGGGGTACCTCACTTCTCAGTCTCCATCGCGGTTACTAAGGGCGATGAGCTGATCATCGGCGTTGTCTATCAACCGCTGCTTGATGAAATGCTTTGGGCCAGCCTTGGCACCGGCGTCTTCCTCAACGACACGCCGCTCACTACGCCTGAACCTCGCCCACTGAACGAGATGCTTATAAGCACCTGCCTGCCCTACCACGCTAAAGGTGACTGTACGACGGCCCTAAATCAACTCGCTGCTCTAATGCCCCAGGTGGCCGGTATCCGCAGCCCAGGATCGGCGGCGCTGGAGATCGCCTACACCAGCCTGGGCCGGTTTGATGCTTTTTGGTCTCAAGGCGCTAAGCTCGACTTTTGGGATATCGCCGCCGGCATTGTGATTGCCAGAGAAGCTGGCTACACCGTCACGGATCTCACTGGCGAGCCGAATCCCGCTCAATGGAACAGTTTACTTGCGGCGCACCCCGAGAGGCATGGACAACTGCTAGCGTGTTTAGCGTCTTGCTGATAAACGATCAACGTCATCTCTAACCACCTGAGACCTACCCCTTGCCTGCTTTCCCCAAGCGGCGTTTGCCATCTATCACGTAAATCTTTTCATTTTTTTGTTAAAAATGAGAACCATTAGCACTAGAATGGAGGCATTATCATCAACCCTATCGCCAGGAGTCATTCATGTTCGAGGTCAAAGGCGCCACCTTTGAAATCAATGGTAAGCAGATTTTAAATCCCATTGACCACAGCTTTCATGAGAGCAAGGTTTATGGCCTGATTGGTCATAACGGCTCGGGCAAGTCGACGCTGATCAAGCTCATGGCCCAGCAGCAGCCGGTAAGCCAGGGGGAGATTCACTTTGATCAGCGCCCGCTGAGTGACTGGGGAAATCGTGAGTTCGCTCGTCAGGTGGCTTACCTGCCCCAGCATTTACCAAGTGCAGAAAGTCTTACCGGACGCGAGCTAGTCGCCTTTGGCCGCTACCCATGGCACGGACTGCTGGGCCGCCACACCCAGAAAGACAAAGATGCCATTGATCGCGCCATTGCCCTGACCCACACAGAGGCCTTTGCCGACCGCTTGGTCGACACGCTCTCTGGTGGTGAACGCCAAAGGGTATGGCTGGCGATGCTACTCGCCCAGGGCAGCCGATTCCTGCTGTTGGATGAGCCGTTAGCGGCGCTGGATATCGCCCACCAAATCGAAGTGCTGGCGCTGATCCGTAAGCTGTGCGATGAGCTAAATCTTGGGGTGATTATTGTACTGCACGATATCAACATGGCCTCGCGCTACTGCGACGAGCTAATGGCGCTGCACAGCGGTCGCTTGTTGGCCCATGGCAGCCCGGATAATTTGATGTGCGGCAGCACCTTAGAGGCTATTTATGGCTTACCGATGCAGGTCATGAAGCACCCCAACGGAGAGCACAATATCGCCGTGGCTCAATAGCGCTATTCTCCGAGGTCAGACACTTTTAAAAGCACTCATTCGCAATCAAACGCTTCAACTGATACGCATTATCGATTAAGCTGAATGCCATATTTTACCTGTGTGCTGTGTCAAAACCTTGTGTTAAAGCCCTGTGATGGAGCCCGCGATGCCCTCTGCTCTGCGTCAGCCGCAACTGTTCGAGCCTTCGTTAGCGTCCTGCTACACCGGGCCGTTGGCGAACTTTACGCCGCCGTTAATAGGTGGAACGCCACCGCTGGAAGCGTTCAAAACAGCCCGTTGGCGGAATGCCGATTGGCTCAAAGAAGATCTCTCCCGTTTCGCTGAACAGTACCCAGACGGAGACCAGCGGGCAGTGGTATCGATCTGGTCGAAATGGCACTTAAGTGCGCTAACCGTTCCCACACTGACTGCCAACCTGCTGCTTAACCGTGACCTGCCGGTGGGGCTGGACGACATGCAGGTTATCTTTAACGACAAGGGCGCCACCTCGCGGCTGTGGTTGCCCCACGAAGGTACGCCGATAACCACACAAGATCCGTTTGAGCGTTTTGCTACCCTGATTGAGCAGCACTGGGCACCGTTGATTGAGCAATTAGCGGCTATCTCCGGCGCTGCACAGCGGGTGTTCTGGAGCAATGCCGGTGGCTATCTGGACTTTTACGTCAACGCGCTGGGCGAGCACCCACTTGCCAATAGGCAGGCGTTTGAGGCCGCCAAGGCGTTGCTGGAAGCGCGCAACCTGCCCAACGGCAAGCGCAACCCGCTGTTTCAGCCGGTGCGTTACTTTACGCCCAAGGGGAGTGAGGAAGTTAAGCGGGTGCGCAAGCTTTGCTGCCTGCGCTATTTACTGGATGAGTTTGATACCTGCGGCACCTGCCCGCTAGAGGGCTGCGACCTGGAAGCGCGAAAGCGCGCCAAACAGGTCGCCCGTTAAAACGTTAGCTATTTTTAACACGGTTTAGATATTAATTTGCGCAACAGCGTCCTCACTCGCTCGTGCACGCTGTTCGCCTTTCAGCTCGCTTAGCTGGCCCTTCGACATCTCCAGCAACCGATCAGCGTGAACGAAGTAGCTGTCGTCATGGCTGATAGCAAACACGGTTTTACCCATTGCTTTCAAGTGCGGTAACAGCTCGCGGTAGAACAGCCGGCGGAACTGCGGGTCTTGATCCGCCGCCCACTCGTCGAGCAGCAAGATATCGCGCTTTTCGGCAATCGCTAGTAGCAGTGCCAGGCGCTTACGCTGCCCTTGGGAGAGCTGGGTGTTAATGACACGATCACCCTCCCACTGCAATTTGTGCTGCATCTGCAATCGCTCAAGCCAGGTATCAACGACCTCTGGGTCAGCAGGCAGGCCTTCAGGGCCCATGGTCTGATCAAACTGATGGAAATCGGTAAACACGCTGGCAAAGCGAGCGCGGAACGCTTCCCACTGAGCAGCAGTGACCACCTCGCCATCAATCTTAATAGTGCCGCTTTGGGGGCGGTATAACCCCGAGAGCAGCCTTGCCAGAGTCGACTTACCGCTGCCGTTGCCGCCGATCAGAAACACCTGCTCACCACGCTCTAGGGTCATATTAAGAGGCCCCACCTGGAAGCCCTCACCCTGGGCAGTGTCCGGGTAATGATAAGTGACTTCCTCCAGCTCCAGACGCTGCCAATCGGCCAGCGTATCGTCGACGGCAAAGCTTGATTGGTACTCGGCTAGCTCCAGGCTGCTCAATTTATCAAACGCGACCTGGGCGCTGATCAGTGTTGGCCAGGCGCCCACCGCCTGAATCAGCGGCGTACGCAGGAACAGCAGCGTCAACGCGAAGGTGGAAGCCACCGTGGTATTCGCCCACCCCAACCCATTAGAGAGGAAAAACACCACCCCGATGGCACCCAACATCATAATGTTAGACCAGTTGTTAGCGCTTAAATGGTAGGTATCGGCGTGGATGATGTGATGACGGTAGTCGCGGGCATTGGCGGTATAGCGCTCATCATAAAAGCGCCGGGCACGGTCGCGGTTGAGCGCCAGTTCTTTGCGCCCTTCAATGGCCGCCTGGAAATCTTTATACAGACTGTCTTCGCTTTCACGCACGAGGCGAAAATGGCGATACACCCGCGACACCAGCACCCAACCCACGCCCATGGTGAACGCGATCCACAGCACGGTGATCACCACCATTTGCGGCGAAAGCCATGCCAAGTAGGCCACCGAGGCGAGCGTTAGCACCACGCCCTGAATCAGTTCCGGCAGACGCACAAAGCCAATGGTGATGTTGCGCACATCGCTGGACAGACTGGCCAGCAAGGTGGCGTTGCCCAGCTGCTCCAAACGCTCAATATCGGTGTCGAGAATCCGCTTCACCAGCCGCGAGCGTAGGTCAAACACAAAGTGGTGCCCCAGCACGGTCAGCGCTAATTGCGTACTGAGTGTGACCGCCAGGAGCACCACCAGCAGACCGAGAAATTGCGGCAGCGCCGCCATACTGCCTACTTCGATAAGCCGCTGATTGATAAACGCAATCACCCCGACCCCTAAGCCAGCGCTCAATAGACTCAAAGCAATGGCGCCTAAAAAGGGCCAGCGGTAGTGATGAAATACTAAGCGCAGCAGTTCCATGGGGCTCCTTGCCTTCCTGTAAAGAGCGCTGAAGTCTAACAGCAGCGCCTCTCACCAAGAAGACGTCATTCATATTGGGTGGCAAACGAGCAGCGACAGAGGCCTGACAAAGAGTAGTCTGAACCGGAACGCTATTCCTAAGAGCTATTCCTAAGAGCTATTCCTAAGGGCGATTCCGAAGGGCTATGTCAGATGGTTATCCCAGCGGAGTTCCAGACTGGCGACCAGTTGGGGTGTTGCCGAGCCAGGTGTTACTCGGTAAAGCCCGCCCTGGCCGGAGGAGACCAGAAAGCCGCCGTTGCCGTCGCAGCGGGCGCCGGCGGCGTCGGGCAGCGCTAGGCTGGCAACAAGTTTGCCTTGTGCGGCATCCAGCAGCAGTACCCGGTTGCCGCGAGGGGCAGTCACCAGGACATTGCCAGAAACACGGCTAAACGCCACGCTGGCAGTGTAGTGCTTCAGACTGGCGGTGACCTCATCGGCCAGCGCCAGCTCAGAGAAGTGCCCTTGGGCATCCAGACGGCAGATCAGCGGATGGGTCTCCCACTCAGGCCCCTCAAACTGGTAGCCAGCGATCACTGCACCGTCCGCCGCCACATCCAGATGACGGCAACTGAGCTGGTGGTGCGAAGGTTCGTGACGTGCCAGTATCTCGCCGCTGTGGCGATCCAGCAGCATCAGCGCTGGTGCCATGGTATCAAGATTGAGTTTAACCCGGCCGTAGTCAGGATGGGTTCGGATGCCTCCCAAGCCAATCACCAGTGTGTCACCATCCGGCATCAGCCTAAGCTCATGAGGCCCGATACCACCCAGCGGCATATCGCGCACATGGGCGTAGTCGTTGGCAGCGTCGTAAACGCGCACTAGCCCGGCGCTGTCCCCCAAACGATTGGCGGTGACATACAGATAGCGCCCGCTCAGGTCGAAAACGCCATGCCCGTAGAAGTGGTAGCCCTCCCCGGCCGCAATGGTGTGGGCTAATTGGCGGCTGTCCCCATCGATCACATGCATCCGTGTGCCAGGGCGGCGAGCAAACAATACCGCCTGGCGAGAGTCGGGCCGCAGACAGCCTCCATGGCAGCGCTCGGGTACTTCGATCATAAAGCGGGTCTGACCATCCAATGCCACCCCGGCGATGTAATGCCCTCCGCTGGGGTCGTCTACCGCGCTGAACAGCCAAGCGGCTTCCTCCCGCGCGGGCAGCGCCCAGCTCAGCGGGGTCAGCGCCATGGCGATGCTGCCCAACCCTACTTTGAGTACTTGGCGTCGCTGCATGGTTCAATCCCCATCGCTGGAGTTAAAGCCTCGTACCAGCCCCAGTTCACCAGCGATCTCGTTACCCAGTAAATGGCGTAGCTGGCTGATGTCGAGGTAGAGCGACTGCAGACCGCGAAACGCTTCTTCGTCTTCAAGGGAAGGCACCAAGCCCGGTGGCAGTTCGCTGGCCTGAACGAGTGTCTTATCCAACTGATCACGAAACGCCTCGGCGAGCGGCAGCGCATCGGACTCGCGCAACAGCGCGGTGAGCCCCGGCAAAAAGCCGGTACGCAGACCCTCCAGGCTGCTCTCTACCAATCGAACCGTTTGTCCACTACGCCACGCTTCCGCCAAGTAGCCGTTGGCGGGCGCGCCTTTAAGGCCCATGGGCTCACCGAGCCGTTTATCTTCGAGTATTTCGAGGGCCTGGATGGCGCTGGCCAGTGTTGTTTCGGTGTAGTCGGCAGTATCAAGATAGTGCTCACCAAAGGCCTGCCAGTCGCGATGCAGCGCGCTTGTGGTATCCGCAAGATGCGTGGTGATGGCCTGCATCAGCGAGCAGGCTCCAGTGTCGCTCAGTGCCTGTTCGTCCATGGCGTCGTCATAAAGCAAGTATTCAAGGGCGGGAAAGCCTTGGATCGCCACGCTGTCACTGGCGATATCTTGGGCATCCGGGGCTTCGGCTGCCTTCAGCCAGCCGCGCACCTTACTGCCCACCAGGTTTTTACGGTCTGGCCAGAATTGCAGTTGCCAGCCTCGGCTATTCTGCTCGACCGGGCCGAACTGAATAAAACGCACCGCCTGCCAAGCTTGATAGGCGCTCAGCCAGTCATTTTCCAGCCGCTGTCTGAGAGCTTCGTCTGGGCTCTGGCAAAAGCGTGCGGCGCTAGCTTCCAGGCGCTCGGAGGCGGCGCTCAGCTCAGCATACTGAAGTTCCACCGCGCCGTGCCACATTTCCCGCGGCACAGGGGTGTCCGTAGCAAAAGAGAGCGGCGTCGCGAGTAGCGCGCAAGCCAGCAAACTCAGGTGGCGAAGAGATGCGATCACGTTAACTCCTTAACAGTAATGACTTACAGGGATTCAAGGAAACGTATAAGTTCCGCTCGCTGGTCAGCGGGCAATGCGCGATAGCCCTGGGTAGCGCTTTCTGCCTCACCACCGTGCCAGAGTATCGCCTCTTCCAGAGTGCGGGCGCGACCATCGTGGAGAAAACCAGCCCGGGGGTTAACCGTTTGCGCCAAGCCGATGCCCCACAGCGGCGGGGTGCGCCATTCTCGGCCATCGGCCTGGAACTCGCTGCGATGATCAGCCAGGGCATCGCCCAGATCGTGGAGCAGTAGGTCGCTATAGGGCCATATTTCCTGATTGGCTAGCGCCGGACGGGCAGTATCCGCAGCGGTGCGATGGCGCGGCGTATGGCAGCTCGCGCAGCCGAGCGCGTTAAATCTCTCAGCGCCCTGTTTCACCGCTGAGTCATCCATATTGCGTCGCATCGGTACCGCCAAGCTGGAGGCGTAGAAGGTCACGAAGTCGGCCACGTCATCGCTGACCTCAGGCGTGCCACCGTTAGGAAAATCATCGCACCCCTGGCTCTCCATGCAGTCGGTTTGTGGCACCAGACTGGAGGTCAGCCCCATATCCCCGGCGAAGGCATGCAGGCCCTGCTGCTCAATGCTGGGCTCTCCGGCTTTCCAGCCGAAACGCCCTAGCACCGTGGTGCCACTGCGCACATCCCACACTTGGTTGTAGCGGCCGGAAATTCCGTCGCCATCGTCGTCTGCAGGGTCTGCGGCAGCGATAAGGTCAGCTTCAGGAATCGCTTCTAGCAGGCCCAGGCCAATCATTGGCGGTGCCAACCGTGGCGAGGTTTGCAGTGACTCCGGCAGCTCTCCGTAAGCGGGCTCGGCAATCGAGTAGAGCGGCTCCTGCAAGGTGACGCTGGTGCCATCGGTGAAACTCACTTCCCGAGGACGATACTCAATCACCAGCTTGGCCTCGGGCTTGGCACCGCTAATCGCCGCGGTTTGGAGCTGCAAACCGTAGTTAGGTACCGGAAGCGCGCCCCGCTGCTCCAGTGTTTCTGGATCCGCTTGGCTTGCGGGTAGCGAGAGGCGCAGAAACAGCGCGATGGGGTTTTCGTCGCCGGTGGGTGGGTGCCCCCGACCATCTTTAAGGTGGCACCCCTGGCAGCTATTGGTATTGAGCAGCGGCCCCAGGCCATCCCGGGCCTCGGTGCTGGCGGGCGCCGCCACCCAAGGGTTGCGAAAGAAGCTGTTACCGACGCTGAAATCCAGCCGCTTGGTCATCGACATATTACCCAACGGCAGCGAATAGGCGTTATGGTCAAACTGCTCCACCGAGCCATTGCCACCACTCATGGGCGTCGTTTGAATGGGATAATCTTGGCTAGGTGGCGCATTTTGTATAGGTGATTCGGCTGCCTGCAAGGGCACGGCCAACAAGAACAGTAAGAAACTGCTGTGGGCTAATGTGCTGGGCACCCACTTGGCTAGGACAATAAACCGGGGTAAGCGGTACATGGTGATACCTTGAGAAGGAAGATACTGACAAAACCAACAGAGCCGCGCGATAGCAACACTATCGGCGGCTCATGGTAGACGCTAGTCCGCTCTAGAACCGGTGACCGGCATCATCAGGCTGTAGGGAGGTCACGCCCAGTTCACCTGCGGCCTGTTCGATAGACCCTGTTTGCGCCACCAGGGTTAGAATCGCCTCGTTGATCAATTCACTGCCCTGCTCGTTACCCGGCGCAATCATCATATCGAATGCCATCGGGGAGCTTTCCGCTTCAGCCGCCTGCTTGATAGCATCAAGCCGCGCCATGGTGGCTTCAAGCTGCGCACCAAGGATGTCGGCTAGCTCGCTATCTGCTTGAGACAGTAAGTCTTGCAGCGAAGGCCCCTCTACCACACTGCCATCAAGGCGCTGATAGCTGCCGGTGTAGATATTTTGAACACCCTGGCCGTTGTAGTAGTGAGAGTTGTGGGTATTGTCACTGAAGCAGTCGTGTTCATCCTCAAAAGAGTTGGCTTCCAGCGCTACCTTCATCCGCTCACCCGCCAGCTCGCCAAGCGACAGCGAGCCCATGCCAAACAGCATGCGGCGCAGGCCTTCCTGATCGCTCTCCGCCAGCAGTTCCTGGCGATAGTTGCCTTCAGTTTCCGGCGCCCACTGGGCCACCATCCACTCAAGGTCGTCAACGAGCAGGTCGGACACCGCGTCCAGATAGCTGCGGCGGCGATCGCAGTGGCCATGAGTGCAGTCATCGCCGGTTTGGTAATCACTCACCGGTCGTTCGCCGTTGCCTTCCTCAAAGCCATGCAGATCCTGTCCCCAGAGCAGAAACTCAATGGCGTGATAGCCGCTGGCGACGTTAGCCTCCGAGCCGCCAATTTCATTCAGGTCGGCGAGTAATGCTGGGGTAATGTCGCTAACGTCCAGAGTTTCGCCGCCGACAGTGATTTGCTCGTTGGCAATAATATTGGCAGTGGCGCCTTCGTTACCCAGCTCATGCTGGTAGTCGTCGCCTTCGACATAATCGATCATGCCTTCGTCCAGGGGCCAGGCGTTGAGCTGCCCTTCCCAGTCGTCCACCACCGCATTACCGAAACGAAACACTTCGCTCTGCTGATAAGGCACCCGCGCCTGCAGCCAGGCTTGCTTGGCTGCGCTCAGGGTTTCGGCCGAGGGATTGGCGAGCAATTCGTCGATACGCTCGTTCAATGCTTGGGCAGCATTCAGTGCATCGGCGTAATTGGCATGAGCCAGATCGGCGTAGTGTTTAACCACGGCGTCAGCGCTAACGGTGTCAGCAGCAGCGGTGTCGACAGCAACTGGGGCAAAAGGCATCAGCGCGCTAAGCGCAACGATGCCAGCAAGAGGGCGACGGAGCATGATGGCGGGCATTACAGTGTCCTTTAGGCTGTGGCATTACAGAAACTACTCACATAAAGTGCTAGGCAACCCGAGAGGGTTTTGGTGCTCTAGCCCTGCCTGAAATGTAATTCATTGACCTATGAGATTCAATCCTATTTGATCTTAAATAGAGAGCACTACGCCGTTTCATCACCATTTTTTGCTCTGTGTCACTTTTTGCTGCCTTGGGAAAACCGACATGCTGGATTATAAACTGCTTCATGCCTTGGCAATCGTGGTGGAGTGCGACGGTTTTGAGCGCGCAGGCGATGTACTGGGGCTTTCGCAGTCAGCTGTCTCCCAGCGCATTAAGGCACTGGAGGTTCGCCTTGGGCAGCCGGTGCTTATACGCTCTCCTCATCTAGCGCCGACCCCTGCGGGCCAGCGGCTGTTGACCCATTACCAGCAAGTACAGCTATTAGAGCGCGATCTCCGCGGCTCCCTACCCACGCTGGATGACCAGGCGCCGCGTCTGCGGATTGCTATCAATGCGGATAGCTTGGTCACTTGGTGGGCCGAGGCCGTTGCCACGATCTGCCAAGAGGAGGGTTTACTGCTGGATTTGGTGATTGAAGACCAGGATGTCGGACTCAAGCGCTTGCGCGATGGCGATGTAGCGGCCTGCCTGTGCGCCACACCACAACCGATAGCCGGTGCACGCAGTGTTGCGCTGGGAGAAATGCGCTACCACCCTTTGGCGACACCGGCTTATATCGAACGCTACTTTCCAGAAGGCCCTTGCAAAGAGAGCTTTCAATCCGCGCCAGCCATCGTCTTCGGCCCTCACGATCAGTTGCAGCATCGCTTTCTTGCTCAGTGCGGCTATCACGGCCACTTTCCTTATCACCTCTGCCCATCTTCAGAAGGGTTTGTGCGCTTAGCCACAGCCGGGGTCGGTTACGGCATGATGCCTCAGTTGCAGGTCGGCGAATTAATGGCCAGTGGCCAACTAGCCAGTGTTGCTCCCGGTCATTTTTTAGCAGTGCCCTTGTACTGGCATTTTTGGCGCCACAGCGGGCAACTCATTCAACGACTTACTCAACATTTAAGTCGTGCTATGACTTAAGCATGAGAGTTTTCAACGTTTCCTTTCACCAAAGCCAACTACACTCAAAGAGCTTATCGTACGGCACAAGGAAATTTGAGCTGCTTTTGAGCGGGGTGGCATGCAAACCGCATCTGAGCGCTATGCCGACGAATTAGCGGCCCCCGGCGGGTAAGGGAACCCAGGGAACAGCGAACGGGGTAAAAAAACGAAAAAAGCGATACCCTATGCATGCACAACGTTTAACAGCGGGTGTTTACACCGGCTTATTACTGCTGCTTGCGGTTTGTTTTATGCCCTGGGCGCAGGCAAATACTCTCCTATCCGCATCGCCAAGCCAGGCGAGCTATTCACTTGCCCCTTATAACGAGTTCTGGCACGCCGACGAACAGTCTGTAACGCTTAACGATTTGCTCGCCCAATCGCGTACTTTTACACCCACGCACCAAGCCCAAGATTTAAATTTCGGCTATACCCGTGGTGATGTGTGGCTGCGCACTCAGGTGCGCAATGATTCGTCGGAACCCCAGCGTTGGATGGTGGAGTTTGAATACCCGTTCTTGGATTACGTTACCCTTTATACGCTTCGCCAACAGCTAAGAAGTGTGCAACGAAGCGGCAGCGCGGTTCCCGTTGAACAGCGTGCGCTTGCCCACCGTCAGGCAGTTTTTCCATTGGAGCTGGCCGCCTTTGAAACCGTCACGCTGTACACCCATGTGGCTGCCTCAGGCAGCAAGATGCTGAGCTACAACTTATTAACGCCAGAGAGATTTTATACCCAGAATGATCGCCATAATTTTTGGCTGGCGACTTACTTCGGCATGCTACTGGCGATGGGGTTATATAACTTACTGCTATTTTTTGGCTTAAAAGAGCGCATATTTCTTCACTACTCGCTTTTTGTCGCTGGCTTTGGGCTTGCCATTCTGGCGTTTAACGGAATTGGCACACTCATGTTTTGGAGTTTTCTGGGTGAGAACACGTCTCGCTTGGTGGCGCTCGGTTTCACCTTTGCCTCTACCATGGCCACACTGTTTGCGCAGAGCTTCCTAAACACAGAGACGTATTGCCCACGCTGGCACCAGGTATTAAACACCTTTCGCAGCTACTGTTGGCTCGCCGTCATTGCCTCGCTGCTGCTGCCCATTCCTGCGGCCCTCCACCTAATGGATGTGACGGGGTTTATGGCGGCTTTACTGCTCCTGATATGCGGCAGCTACTGCAGCTTTCGACGCATACCCAGCGCTAGACTCTTCGTGTTTGCGTGGTCGATATTTCTGCTGGGTGCAGGTGTCTTTACACTCCGCAACCTGGGCATACTGCCGGCTAATTTTATTACCCTACACGGCATTCAAATTGGCTCGGCGCTAGAAATGTTACTGCTTTCGTTTGCACTGGCATCACGCTTTAACAAACTTAAACGGCAAAAAGAGCGCGCTCAAGCCGCTATGCTAGCTGCGCTAAAAAAGCAGGAAGCCGTGCTGGAACAAAAAGTCGCTGCCCGAACTAAAGCGCTAGAGCATTTAGCCAACGGCGATATGCTGACCGGTTTATTAAATCGCCATGGCCTGGCGCGCTGCGCCGCAGAAGCTCTGGAGCGTAATCGTCAAAACGGCCATCGCTTGGCGCTCCTGATGCTTGATCTGGATCGTTTCAAACCCATTAACGACTGCTACGGCCATGAGGCAGGTGATTTTGTCTTACAACAAATTGCCAAACGTATTGCCCATATGGCGCGTACCGGTGACCACTGTGCACGCTTTGGTGGTGATGAGTTTATTATTATCATGGAGAACATCGAACCTCACGATACGCTTGAGAATATACAGGCACGTATCGACGAAGCCATTCGCTCACCCATAAAACTCCCCTGCGGCGAGCGAGTTAGTGTTAGCGTGAGCATTGGGGTAAGCACTTGCCAGGGAACAGAGGGCGCCACTCTTGAGAGTTTACTGCGTGAAGCCGATAGCCATATGTACGCTGTCAAATCACGCCAAGCGGTAGAGTTCTATCGCTACGGCTCGGCGAGTTAGGTATTAACCTTGGTCATTAATCAAACAGGCTCATACGTTTCATAACGTTATCGCGTTTGATTTTCCAATGGAACATGGCACCGGCAACGTGCAGTACCACCAAACCTAAAATGGCCCACCCCAGGCGCCCATGCCACATAAAGAGTTGTTCAGATAGTTGCTCGCGCTCGCCAATCAGACCGGGTAAATGCCAGTGGAAAAACTCCACGGGAAAGCCGCCGCTTGCGGTAGCCGCCCAGCCCAATAAAGGCATAACGACCAACGCCAAGTAGAGCAAATGGTGAACGCTGGTACTCACCACCCTCTCGAAGGCATTTAGAGGCGGTTCATGGTCAGGCACCACAAAGGCCAGGCGGGTAATAATACGTAGCGTCATTAGCAACAGGATCAGCACACCCAGCGTCTTATGGCTGGTATACAGCAAGTTCGTCAACATATTGCCGACTAGAGCGAGGGTGCGTTCATAGCCCAAAAAGCCTAACGTTAAACCGCTGGCCAAGGAGAGCAGCACCGCGC
Organism: Vreelandella titanicae; assembly: GCF_014697095.1. Taxonomy (NCBI): domain Bacteria; kingdom Pseudomonadati; phylum Pseudomonadota; class Gammaproteobacteria; order Oceanospirillales; family Halomonadaceae; genus Vreelandella; species Vreelandella titanicae. The sequence goes on from NZ_CP059082.1 coordinate 5,118,815, forward strand.
CAGCCACCAGCCAGTGCAACACCCTATGCGGGTAGATATAGTGATCCAGTTCGTGCATGCAGTGCTCCTAACAGCCAATTCATTTGCTCTTCATTCTAGTCAGTAACGCTCCCTTACGCTGATTAAAGCACTACACGGCCATCAACGCTAAGCATTACCTAGGCTCTACTTGGTCTCAAAAGCCACTTTATAACGCTTGTTCGGGCACTGCCAGCTGATCGCGTATTAACTCTGCCAAACGGCGCGCAGGCTCCGAAGGTCGGTGCGGCGCCCGGTGCAGCGCCAACTCAATCATCGGCAGCGCAGGCAGCCCACTGCTCTCATCCAGCGGTCTCAGTGCAGGGGTTAGCATGCTGCGAGTCACCACCACGATGGCCAGCCCAGCGGTCACAATTGGCGCCAGCCCTGCCATGGATTGGCTGGTATAGGCCACGCGCCAGCTGCGCTCCGCCGATTGCAGCGCCTGCTCGGCCACTTCACGGAATACGTCAGCTCCCGGTGAGTAGAGCGCCAACGGCAACGGGTCGCTTAGCAGCGGCTGCTGGTTCATACCGACTGCCCACAACAGCGGTTCCCGGCGAATCACATCGCCGCCCGGCGAGTTGCGCTGCCGGGTCACCAGAGCGAGATCCAGCTCTTTAGCTTTAACCTGCTCAACGAGATGCGCGCTAGTGCCGCAGATCACCTTTAACCCCACGGCGGGGTAGAGCTGATGAAAGTAGGCAAACACCGAAGGCAGCAACGAAGCGTAATCTTCAGGAATGCCGAGGGTAAGATCGCCTGTCACCTGGCGCGCCTGCATATCGCTCCACGCGTCATCGTTAAGTGCTAATAGCCGTCGGGCGTGGTTAAGCAAGCGTTCACCTTCTGAGGTAAAGCGTATTCGCCGCCCTTCCCGCTCGTGCAGCGTGAGCGAGAGCTGCGCTTCTAACCGCTGGAGCTGCATGCTCACAGTGGACTGGGTATACGCCAACCGTTTAGCAGCTGCGGTCACACTCCCAGTGTCCGCAATCGCCACCAGGGTGCGTAGCAGGGTTAGGTCTAACGTGGGGGCACGCATATATCACCAAGCTTGATGAAAACGATCACAAAAGATCGATATTGTGATGCATTGATGATGAGTATGCTGCTCGGTACATGCTCAAATCAAGGAGAACTCTTATGCATCCCGTTCACTCCCCTGCGTTATTCCCACGTTGGTACAGTGTTGGTGCGGCGCTGGTGGCCGTGATGCTTTGGAGTTCGGCACCGCTGCTGGCTGAGTTTGCCAAAGCGACACCGCCCTTGCAGTTAACTGCCGTTACCCTGTTAGCGGGATCATTGGCGACGCTACCATTAAGCCGCCGCGTAAACGTCGCTGCCAGCGGCGTGGGTTGGCAACTCAGCGTTTGGGTGGGTATCCCACTGCTCATCTTTGGCGCCGTCAGCACCTACTTTATTGGTATGCGGCTAGCCCCCGCCGCCGAAGCGGCGCTAATTACCTACACGTGGCCTGTGCTGTTCGTGCTGCTCAGCCAATGGAGCCGTTTTGGCCGCCTACGCATCGCAGGGGTGGTCGGCGCTCTGATTGCGTTTTCAGGCGCTGCGCTACTGCTGGTTCCTCAAGCCATCAGTGGAGGGCTGGGTGGTGCCACCACGGGCTACGCGCTAGCACTGCTGGCCGCCTGCTGCTGGGCGATCTATTCATGGTTAAGCCAAGCTGCACCAGTGGCCTTAACACCCCTGCTGCCGCGGCTACTGCTGATTGCCTGCGCTATTGCCGTGGCAGCCAGCTTAATACTGGAAGGCACCCTCGCCCTCCCCAGCGGTGAAGCGTTACTCGCGGGCATCGCACTGGGCTTGGGGCCTTACGGAGTAGCCATGGTGGCCTGGGATAAAGCATTGCGCTGGGGGCACGCGAGCCTTGTGGGCAGCTTGGCGTATGGCGTGCCGATTCTAGCCGCCCTACTGCTAGTGCTAGCAGGCATGAGCGTGCTCGACTGGCGCCTACCCGCCGCGACCGTGCTGGTAGTGGCAGGCTGCCTCAAAGCTGGCCGTTAACCCCTTGCCATTTTCTCCTCACACCTGACAATTTACTCCTCACAATTCACTCCTCACCATCGACCAATAAACCAACGCCCCTATCACGATAAGCAACAGGGGCGCTGGGTATTATCGATTAACGCTAACAATTAAAGCTCTGGGGGAATGTCCGTCGGCTCCATGTCGAGGCTTAGTTCAAATAAGCCGCTACCGGTAGCGCTAAACCCGCGTGCGCTTACCGTGTAAGTGCCGGGCAGCAACTGCTCTTGAAGCCGTGAGTCGGTACCTCCCGCGCCGTCGTCATCGCTGGCGACAAAACCCTGACCACTGATCTCAATAAAGGTATCAAAATCGTCAGAGCGCATTTCCAACGTCACTAAAGAGCTCTCTTCTACTTCCAACTGATACGTCAGCGGTTCACCGCTATACCAACCGTTAAGCGCTTCACCAGGGGTAAGCGTGCCTTCATTACGCAGATTAACATCTGGCATATCACGCGGAGCCATGGAGAGCGTAAACATGCCACTGCTCTCGCCATAGGCAGTACGTGCCGTTAGCTGATACTCACCGGGAGCAAGAAAATCAGCGATGCTAGCATCCAGATTGCCGGCACTGTCATCATCTTCGCGGTAGTAACCGTTAGGCCCTTCAAGCACTAGGTAGGAATCGATATCGCTGGAGCGCATCTCAATTTGGTACATGCCTGCTTCTTCTACTTCTACTTGGTAACTAAGCTCCTGGCCACTAAACCAGCCGTTGAGAGAGTCATCGGGAGTGAGCGCTCCATCATTACGCAGCTCACCATCACCCGGTAACTCGTGAGGCTCTACTGAAAGCGTATAAACGCCATTGCCATCATCGTAGGCGCTACGTGCCGTCAGCGTATATTCACCGGGTTCAAGGAAATCAGCGATGCGCGCGTCTAAATCACCGGCGCTGTCGTCGTCTTCGCGGGCGTAACCGTTCGGCCCTTCAATCTCCAGGTAAGCGTCGAAGTCATCAGAGCGCATTTCCAGTTGGTAGAGGCCTGCCTCTTCTATGTTCAAGGTGATTTCACGGGCATCCCCTTGCAGCCAACTATCGATGGGCTCGCCCACTGCCACTGTGTCAGCATCCGTCAGCTCAACGGTTCGGCTGACAACGGTAAACGGGCCATAACTGTGGGCATCGGCACCGCTAACCACCACTACATAGTCGCCGCTCTCTTCTATACGGTGACGAACGATAGGGGCATTATCGAGCAGCTGTAGCTGATCATCATAAAGCGCCACAACACCTTGCAAGGCTCCATTGAGAGAAATCTCAACAATCTCATCCTCTTCCAGTGCGATGGCGTAGCGCATGAAGCGGCTGCCATCGTTACCGTTCAGCTCGCTGGCCGAGGTTATTTCGCCACGCATGCGCTCATCAAGCGTGAGCTTTTCAAGGCCAACAATAGCCTCAGCAACGGACGGCTGATCAGTTGTCTCAGCAGTTTCGGCAGGCGCTTCATCGGCGGTTTGCCCCGGTAAGGGAATAATTTGAGCAGCGAGAAAACCAACGGCTGCGCCACCGATCGCCACCCATACAAACGTAAACGAAGAAGATCTAGCCATGAGCGGTTCCTTGTTGAGTCGCAATGACAATCATTAATTAGATAAGTGTCAGTGATTATAAGATGCTTACTCAATTAAAGTGAGCGTTTCATGAAGAATGCTGCTTTGCACAAAGTGCTTTCTCTATTCATTTCATACCTGGGTTGATAAGTCACTGAAACCCAAGGCTACATAAGTAGAGATTTAAAAATCTTGAAATTGAACCTATTTGCATCGATCTTCTCAAAGCTTGCTGACTCGTTGCGACAAGGGTAGTATCGAAAAGCCTATTCAGGCACCTCATCAAGAGTGCGGGATTCGCAACAAGCAAAACCGAGGTACTCCCATGGGAGCCGAAAAACGACTGATCCGAACGATTTGTTTGGCAGCGATAGTGGTAAGTAGCGCTGCTAATAGTGCTTTTGCACATGAAACAGAAACGCAGGAAGGCGTCGCCTCCTTTTACAGTGACCGCTTTCAAGGAGCGACCACTGCCAGTGGAGAGCCCTTTGACCAGCAGGCGTTGACCGCCGCCCACCCGAGTTTGCCGTTTGGCACCAAGGTGTTGGTGACACGCCCGGACACGGGGCAAGAGGTAGAAGTACTGATCAATGATCGTGGCCCTTTCATTCAAGGACGCATTATTGATTTATCTAAACGCGCGGCAGCGAAGCTTGGCATGATTCGCCGCGGTACAGCTCCAGTGATGGTAACGCTGTTGGATTAACGGATAACACATCCTTGGTTGTTGTGTGATACCCATTAGCCTAATCAATGCGACAGCACACGAAGCATCGTTATCTTAAAGTAGTCAACAGACAGGGTGACCAGCAATGGTCACCTTGTTTCTTTATATGGCTTACCTCTTGTGACTTACTTCCCGATACATTAACGAACTTGCAAGCAGGCTAATGGTCTCTATGCTGCAAGGAGTTCGATACACGCTCAGTATTCGCAGGAGACAAATCCATGCAGTCACAATTCTATACGCTTACCGATTATCCCAAAGGCCTACCCGATCGCACGCTCTTCAAGCTGGAAACACAAACCCTACCCGACCTAGCCGAAGGTGAAGTGCGTATTCGCAACCGCTGGCTTTCCGTAGATCCCTATATGCGTGGTCGCATGAGCGGCATTCGCACCTATGTGGAGCCGTTTGAACTCGGCAAGCCGATGGAAGGCGGTGCCATTGGCGAGGTCATCGAGACCAATGATTCAAGCTTAAAAGTGGGCGACAAAGTGAGCCATATGGGCGGTTGGCGGGATATTGCCCAACTGCCTGCGCAGGGCGTCACGCCGCTACCCGATATCGATGTTCCCGAACAAGCCTATCTGGGCGTACTCGGTATGCCTGGCATGACCGCCTGGACTGGCCTCAACCTGATTGCCGAATGCAAGCCGAGTGACAATGTGTTGGTTAGCGCGGCTAGCGGTGCCGTAGGCTCCCTGGCAGTACAGTTGGCCAAAGCCAAAGGTTGTCATGTGGTCGGTATTGCCGGGGCTGCGCATAAGCTGGCCTGGCTTGAATCATTGGGCGTTGAACCGGTTAGCTATCGTGACCGTCCCGCACAGGAGTTAAGCGACGCCATTAAGCTCGCCAGCCCCAACGGCATTGATGTGTATTTCGAAAACGTCGGCGGTATCTGCCTAGAAGCAGCATTGAACCAGCTAAATGAAGGTGCGCGGATTGCCGTATGCGGCATGATCGACAGCTACAATGCAAAAGAGCCTACCCCCGGCCCGAGCAATCTCTCTCAGTTAGTAGTGCGCAAGGCCAAAATGCAGGGCTTTATTGTGGCTGACCATTGGGCTAGCTACCCCTATTTCCTGAACGAAGTAGCCCCCCAAGTAGCGGAAGGTAAGCTGGTATATAAAGAGACAGTGAAAGAAGGCCTGGAGAACACCCCCGATGCATTCCTGGCCCTGTTTGACGGCGGCAATACCGGTAAAATGCTGGTCAAGCTATAAACCTCACGCCTTCTGGCTAACCCTACCGCGACATTAACTACCCTGGCGGTAGGGCACCCGCCTTAGAAAAAAACATCAAATCGTTAGACCAATAGCGAATTGATTATTAAAATCATCCACCATAGCGGTGTGTTTTAACCCATCGGCGCCGCCGATGGGTTAAAGCGCGTTGCGGGTTCGCCGCTTGGCACTTATTGCTTGAATTTAGGGTTTAAGCGGCATGCATTAACGTATTAAGTACGTTTCACTAGGGGAAATCTCATGGAAGAAAGCACGCGCGCTCACAGTAAATGGCCAGCTATTATAGTTGGCCTGCTACTATTTATTATCGGCTTGGTGCTTGCTTTTGGCGGCAGCAAGCTCGTCAGCGTAGGCGGCAGCGCCTACTACCTAATTGCCGGGCTTAGCATTATTGCTTGCGGCATTCTATTTGCCCTGCGCAAAGGCGCCGCTCTGTGGCTCTACGCGCTGATTCTTTTTGCCACATTAGTGTGGGCTCTGTGGGAGGTTGGTCTCGACTGGTGGCAGTTAGTGCCTCGCGTTGCCATTCTCTGTTTAATAGGTATTCTGCTGCTCCTGCCCTGGTGGCGTAAGCCACTACACTCAAAAGGCGGCAGTCTGGCGCTTGTTGGCAGCATTACTGCCGCTGTTATCGTGGCCATTGCCAGCCAGTTTAACGATCCCGGTACTATCGAAGGGTCGCTAGCCGCTAACAACCAATCAACGACCGATAGCGTAAACCCTGCCCAAGTGGCGGGCGATGATTGGCCCGCCTATGGCGGCACCAATGCAGGCACCCACTACTCTTCCCTTGATCAAATTACGCCGGAAAACATCGGCGAGCTTGAAGAGGTATGGCGGATTCAAACCGGTGACAAAGCGGGCCCCAATGCGCCCCCGGAGATCACCAATCAAAATACCCCGCTGAAAGTGAATGACAGCCTGTATATCTGTACCTCTCACAGCCGGGCAATGGCGCTGTCACCCGAGACCGGTGAAACCCTCTGGGCATTTGACCCCGAGATCAGCACCATGGGGGCGGATGACTTTTCTGGCTGGGCACATATGACCTGCCGCGGCCTCGCCTACTATGACGCCGCAAACTATTCTACTGACACTAATGACTCTGCAACCGATAGCACAGAAGTGACGAACAGTGACGCTGCCCCGAACAGTGCAACGGCACTCTCTTTTGATATCTTCGATGACAGCGATATTTTCAGTCTGGATCTCTCCTTCTTGTCACTGCTGTTTGGTGTTGAAGAAGAAAACGGCGCCCCGCAGCAACCCATGCTCAGCGAGACCGACGTCATGTGCCCACGCAGGCTCTACCTACCCACGGCGGATGCACGCTTGATTGCGCTGAATGCGGATACGGGTGAGCGGTGTGCCAGTTTTGGTAATAACGGAGAAATCGATCTCACCAACAATATTGGCGATTTCTCACCGGGCGGTTACTACTCCACCTCCCCTGCGACGGTAACCGAAAATCTGGTTATTCTGGGCGGCCACGTCACCGACAACAGTTCCATTGACGAGCCCTCAGGCGTTATTCGTGCCTTTGATGTGCATACCGGCGAGCTGGTATGGAACTGGGATAGCGGTAATCCCGACGACACCGACCCGCTACCAGAAGGCGAAACCTACACCCGCGGCTCCCCCAACGTATGGGCACCGATCAGCGTTGATGAAGAGCTAGGCCTGGTTTACCTGCCAATGGGTAACGCCACGCCTGACCAGTATGGCGCTGACCGCACCGAGAACGATGAAACCTACAGCGCGGGTCTAGTGGCACTCAACCTGGAAGATGGTCAGGTTGAGTGGGTTTACCAGTTCGTACACCACGACCTATGGGATATGGACTCACCTGCGCAACCGGTACTGATTGACCTGGCCACTAGTGATGGCACCCAGCCCGCGGTTATTCAGCCGACCAAGCAGGGCAGCCTATATGTATTGAACCGTGAAACCGGTGAACCGATTGTGCCCATTGAAGAGGTTCCTGCACCTCAGGGCGCCGTGGAAGGCGACTGGACCGCCGAGACTCAGCCGCGTTCAGCGCTTAACCTGCTGCCACCGCCGCTCACCGAGCGCGACATGTGGGGCGCTTCACCGTTTGATCAAATGATGTGCCGTATTCAGTTCAACTCTTTGCGCTACGAGGGCCAATACACGCCACCTTCGCTGGAAGGCAGTATTGTTTATCCAGGTAATGTCGGTGTAATGAACTGGGGTGGTGTGGCCGTTGATCCCGAGCGCCAAGCGCTCTTCACTGGCGCTAAATACCTGGCGTTTGTGTCTACGTTAATTCCTCGTGAAGAGGTAGAAGAAGGCCAAGGCTCTGCCAGCGAACAGGGTTTACAAGCCAATGAAGGCGCACCTTATGCCGTTGAGCTTGGCCCGCTGCTTTCAGTGCTCGGCCTGCCCTGCCAAGCGCCCTCCTGGGGCGATGTAGCCGGTATCGATCTGCAAAGTAACGAGGTGGTGTGGAAGCACCGCAATGGCACCACACGCGACAGCATGCCGTTTGATCTACCGATTGGCTTGAACGTCGGCGTTCCTGCACTAGGCGGCCCGCTGACGACGGCTGGCGGGGTGTCGTTCTTAAGCGGCACGCTGGATCAGTACCTGCGCGGCTACGACATCACTACTGGCGAAGAGCTGTTTAAAGCACGCCTGCCAGCAGGTGGCCAAGCCACGCCGATGACCTACACCGGCCAGGATGGCCGTCAGTATGTGGTCGTCACGGCGGGTGGACACGGCACCTTTGGCACCAAGATGGGCGATTACGTGATTGGTTACGCTCTGCCTGAGTAAACGGCTAACTTAGCGTTATCACCCACGAGAACGGGCGGCCTCAGCAATAATGAATGAGCGCCGCCCGTTTTTATTTACTTGCAGTATTTCGACTTAAAAGCGTACTTCTAAACCGCCATACACACTGCGCCCCGGAGCAGGTTCATAGAAGCGACCAAAGGTGCCGTTCAAGCGCACGTTGGCGTAGTGCTCTTCATCTAAGAGATTGCGCACGCCCACATACGCATTTAGCCGTGTATCGCTTCCCAACTGCCAACCATCACCCACCCGCAGGTTCACTAGCCAGTAGCTATCGACTTCTGTCTCATTGGCGTTGTCCGCCACCATATCGCCCACGTACTGGGTTTCCAGCGTGGCAAAGCGCTCATCCAGACCCTGCCAAGTGAGTTGATTGACCCAGGTTTGCTCGGGCAGGCCAGGAATGCGATTCCCGCCAAAGCTTTCAGTTGGTGTAGCAAATTGATCAAACTCATAGCTCGCCAGCGTAACGGCGCTATTCAACCGCCATTGGTCGGCCAACTGCCAGCCCAGCGCCAGCTCGATACCGTCGCGGTCGGTGTCGCCTGCGTTTTGGTAGAAGGTGCGACCGCCGTCATCATACGGCACGAGCTCGTCACGCACGCGCACCGAAAATAGCGCCAGATCGTAATCCATGGCCAGTGGTTCAACGTAGCCCCGCAGCCCCACTTCACGATTCCAGGCTTTTTGCGGCGACACCGACGGGTTAAAACCACCGCCCGCCGGATTGGCAAACTCGGAGAACGTAGGCGTTTCAAACGCCGTACCGGTATTGATATAGGCTTGATGCTGCGGACGATAACGGTAACTTAACCCCGCCGAACCGCTCCACTCATTGAAGGTCTGGTCACCGCTTTGATCGCCATCGTCCTGATAGCGATCATCTACTTCTAGCTCCACTCGGTCAAAGCGTGCGCCAAGCGAGAGCGTTACCTGCTCGGTCAGCGCTAAATCGCCCTGGGCAAATACCCCAGCGGAGGTCGCCGTTTGGGTCTCTTCCGCCAACTGCTCGCCGACCACACCTTGGCCATTTACCGCATTACGAAAGCGCTCGTCGTCTTGACGCGCCACATCGACACCGGTGATATAGCTCAGCGGCAGGCTGCCCAAGCTGACTTCATGATGATACTCAGCACTCGCGCCCAGATAATCACGCTGGTAGCCGATACGGCTATCGCCCACGTAGGGTAGCTGCTGCTCAAAATCACGCTGCGCAACAAAGCCTTTTAAATAGAACTCACCAGGGCCGGCGGATAAATCTTCGTACTGTAAGCCAAGAAGCTGCTGATCTACGTTCTGCCCTGCATCCAATGCCAATGAGTTCGGCGCTGCTTGATCACGACCACTGGCCACTTCACGCGCGTTCAGCGCGCCAGGGTCTTCGGAACGGGGATTGTCAAGCAGGTTGATAATCGCGGTTAACGCCCGATCACTGCCTAACTCTCGGCGCAGTTTGGCATTCAGCAGGTATTTCTCCGTAGAGCTCTGCTCCCGATAACCATCCACATTGAGTGCCGAGAAGCTGACGTGGTGCGACCAATCACCCTGGGCTCCACCGGTTTGTACGACTGCCTTACGGTAGCCATCACTGCCCACCTCGGTGCGCACGCTTGAGCCAGGGTTATCGCGACCATCGGCGGTGGTCACATCAATTACCCCACCCGCTGCGTTGCCGTAAAGTACCGAAGAGGGCCCGCGGATAACTTCAATGCGCTCAGCGCTGTCCAGATCAATGGCATCTAACTGTGCCTGACCATCGGGTAACGTATACGGAATGCCATCCACCATCACGGTAATACCGCGAACGCCAAACGGCGCCCGAGCGCCGAAGCCGCGAATGGAGATTCGCTGGCCTTGGGCAAAGTTATCGCGGTTTTGCAAAAACATGCCAGGCACGCGCACTAACGCCTCATCCAGCCGTGTGCGCTGCTGCCCCTGAGCAATCGCCTCACGGTCGAGCGTTGAAACCGCAGCGGGCGTGGCGTAAAGCTCTCGCGATAGTCGTGGCGCCGTCACTTGAAGTGTGGCCAGCGTGTTGTCAGTTGTCGGGCTCTCTTGCGCCCAGCTTTGGCCTGCGCCAAGACAGCTTAATAAACAAAAAGACGTGGTGGTTACTTTTAATGGCACTTTGATGAACACGGAGTCCCTCCCAAACAGCGTAGAGCGGAAATAAATGGCGGAATTGAACGATTGCCTACTTGGCCAGTCATAGGAAATTAGCCAAGGCATGGATAAATAAGTTGATCGTGCCTACACTTGTACAAGTTACACCAATGAAAGCAAAGGAGGCTTCATGGCGTTTACAGCGACTGATCCAATCAAGATGATTTTTGCCGTAATACTTCCCCCACTCGGCGTATTTTTTGAGGTCGGTTTTAAAGGGCATTTCTGGCTGAATATTATTCTAACGCTATTTGGCTTCGTACCGGGCATTATTCATGCGTTTTATGTGATATTGAAGCACTGATACCCGAGAGCAGTAGATTGCTTTAACTAAACAGGCGTCTCTATGTAGGGGCGCCTGTTTGGGTTCAAATGGGATCGTTATCGATGACTACTATGCGTATGGATATGCGTAAAGTCCGGCCATGGCACCTTAGGCTGGCTCAGGGCATACTCTAAGGAGTCGTGCCCACTCACCATCAAGAGCCTCGCCCCTATGCCATTGGGCCATCAACCGCCTCTGCGCGTCGGATTTATCCTACTCCCGCTATTTACCATGAATGCCTTTGCAGGGTTCATCGATTCATTGCGCTTGGCTGCCGACAAGGGTGGCCGAAGCAGGCAAATCCACTGTAGCTGGCAGATCATGGGGCCCGGCCCAATCACCTCCAGCTGCGGCTTGGAGGCCCACCCACAAACACCATATCGTGAACCGGGTGAATTCACTCATATTGCCGTTTGTGGTGGTAATGACTATCTCAATCCCCACGAAGATCAGGCACTGAGTCAATATCTCAAGGAAGCGCATAGCAAAGGAGTGAAACTTGTCGGTGTATGTACTGGCACATTTGCCATTGCCCGTGCAGGCCTGCTGAGAGGCCAACGGGTATGTGTGCACTGGAACGTAATCAATGATTTTCGCCAACAGTTTCCCAAAATCGATGCCACTCCCGATCGAATATTTCTGGAATCCGCCAGGGTAATCACTTGTGCAGGCTCGTCAGGTGCAACGGATATGGCCCTGCACCTGATTCATCGCACATGTGGCCCCGAGAAGGCCCAGCAGGCGGTTCGTCACATGATCTTAAACGGCATGCGTACGTCCAACTCTCCACAAACACACTTTTTTGAAGCCATCCATGAAATTCGCGATGAGCGAGTCCGGGTAGCCGTACTCACCATGGAGCAATCGCTGAATACCCGTCTAAGTGCTTGTGACCTGGCCAAGCGGATCAATTTAAGCCCCCGACAGCTTGATCGACTCTTTCGTCAAGAACTGGGAATCACACCTATGCGCTACTTCAAAATCATGCGCCTGCGCTATGCAGACTGGCTACTCCACCATACCGACAGCTCAATTGCCGATATTGCCGCTGACTGCGGTTTCTCCGATGCCGCTCATCTCGCCCGAGACTTTCATACGCATTTCGCTTGTAGCCCAGGCCAGTCACGCCGTCAGGAAAAACGTTTGTAGCTCTTCGTTAGCCGCCTGCTGTCATGATTTTCAAACAGTTACTACGTGCGCAATCCGTCTAAAAAATTCAATTTTCTGTCTCTTTTATTCTATAAATCATGGTGGCGCAGACCTACTCTAGAGACACGTGATCGTAAAGGTCCGTGACATGACTCCCGCAAAAACAACCTCCGGAGCGTCACCATGAAAGCACTTTCCTCCGTACGATATATTGCTTCCTTCGCCCTAGGGCTCGGTTTGGCAGGCCAGGTAGCAGCCGCCGAGCTAGAGCTTCGAGCGGCGACCATTGGAAGCCAGCAAGGCATCCAGATGGCGGGGTTGAATGCCCTAGCCGCACACGTGGCAGAAGCGACCAATAACAGTGCCGACATAAAACTTTTTCATTCTGGTTCACTTGGCGATCAAGTCAGCAATATAGAAGCAATAGATACACGCTTGTTAGATATCGCCACTATTGAAACGCCGATTACTACCATTGATGAAGATATGGGTATTCTTTCACTTCCCTATCTATTTCGAGACAGGGAGCATGTGAGCAATGTCCTGAGCGGTGAAATCGGTCAAGAGTTAAAAGACAAGCTTCAAAAGCAAGGCTACCGTGTTATCGGTTTTTATGAAGGAGGTTTCCGTCATATTACCAACAATAGTCATGCCATTGAAAAACCTGAGGATCTTGACGGGTTAAGAATCCGTACCCCTGGCAGCCGCCAGCGTGTCGAAATGTTTAATGCCTATGGCGCTAACGCTTCCCCGCTGCCTTATCCAGAACTTTACTCCGCCCTTCAGACCGGTGTCTTCGATGGCCAAGAAAATCCTCTCGTCGAAGTAGAGGCCAGCCGCTTTTACGAAGTACAGGATTACCTTTCACTCTCTGGGCATGTTTACACCGTCGGCTTCCTGCTGATGAACGAGTCACGTTTCCAGGATCTTGATGCCAGCGTTCAGCAAGCTCTACTCGAGGGTGGCGAACAGGCCTTCGAGGCAACAGTTAACTTTGGAGAACAAGCGGATCAGAGCGTCGTGGAGCTTGTAAAAGAGAACGGCATGGAAGTGAACGAGGTAGACACTGACGCCTTCATAGCAGCCTCTCAACCTCTATGGGACTCCTTTACCGAAGGACTGTCACAAGAGGCACGTGACATGGTGCAACGCATCGCCGACCTCCCCTAACGACAGAGCACACTTCCCGGCGGGCACTTCCTGCCCGTCGCTACTCCCGGGAGCACTACCATGCTGGATCGTTTTTTTGAAGCGGTCGCGGCACTGCTGTTGGCTGCCATTACTCTCCTGGCAATAGCGGCAGTGGCTGCGCGCTACATCCTGAATGCCTCGCTATCGTGGAGCGCCGAAGTCTTAGTGGGTCTGCTGGTCTACATTACCTTTTTCTGCGGTTATCTGGCACTTAGGCAAGGCGCTCATCTACGTATTGATGTTATCGCTGCCTTACTTCCCTATCGCGGTCAATGGGTATTGTTCTTTATCAACCAGACACTGATAGGGCTGGTCTGCGTCATCATGATCGTGTGGGGCTTGGAACAAACACTCACCTTTTCCAACCGTACAACGCTGATGCTAGGTGCACCTCAGTGGCTTTTCTACTCCGCCGTGCCTATCTCCGGCGCGGGCATGTTGCTGGAATTGGTTCGCCAGTGTGTCGTTGCCGCCAAGGCAAAGATACCGCCCTATGAAGCTGCTCGAAGAGCCGCTCTGGAGGAGTCAGAGCTATGATTCTACTCGTCATACTACTTGCACTTCTGGCTCTGATTGGGCTGGCCATGCCAATCGCCTTCGCTTTGACACTTGTTTCTATCGGCGTACTCGCTTTTTCCGGTGTCGATATGCTCGTGCTGGTACAGCGCCTATACCGAGGTACCGAGTCCTTTCCGCTATTGGCTGTTCCGCTGTTCATTCTAGCGGGCCAGATAATGAACCACAGCGGTATTTCAGCACGGCTTGTCGATCTGGCTCGTTCCATGGTGGGGGCCATACGGGGTGGGCTGGCGGCGGTCAATATCTTGACCTCCATGTTCTTTGCAGGCATGAGCGGCACCTCCATGTCAGATACGGCCGCCGTGGGCGGTGTGATGATCCCCCAGATGGTCAAACGGGGTTACTCCGCCCCCTTTACTGCCGCCGTGACTGCCTCCTCCTCCACTATTGGCATCATCATTCCTCCCAGCGTGCCCATGGTGTTATTGAGTGCCTATATGGGACTTTCGACAGGGGCGTTATTTGCTGCCGGTCTAGTCTCAGGGCTACTCATTGCCATAGGACTCATGCTTATGGCGTGGTGGATATCGGTGAAACGCCAATATCCTATCGAAGCTGCATTTTCGATCAGGCAACTGGGCAGTAGCTTGGTCAGTGCATTCCCGGCCCTGCTAATGCCAGTCATCATCCTCGGCGGTATCCTCGGCGGCATTTTCACACCGACCGAAGCCTCCGCCGTGGCAGTCGCTTATGGCATCTTCGCTGGCATGGTGCTTTATCGTTCGCTTTCACTACGTGCGCTTTATCGTGCCCTGGTTGAGAGTGCCGTGTTGACCGGTGCGGTCATGTTTGTGACGGCAGCGGCACATACACTCGGCTACACCTTCACTTACCAAAGTCTCGGGCAGCTAGTTCTCGGGCCGATCGCAGCTCTGGATATGGGCCCCATCGGCTTCCTGCTGATTTTGAGCATCGTCTTGATTATTGCCGGTACCTTCCTCGATGGCATCGCGATGATGTTCATAGTGGTGCCACTGTTCCTGCCCAGTGTTCAGTTGCTAGGCATAGACCCTCTCCAGTTCGCCATGGTGGTCATTCTTTGCTGGGGTATTGGCCAGCAGACGCCACCGGTCGGGGCCGCCTTGTTTATTACGAGCGTGATTTCACGTGTCGATATCATCCGCATTACCTACGCCAACCTACCGTTCATTGCCGTGATGTTGGCAGTGCTGCTCGCCGTGATTGTCTGGCCTGCTGGCATGGTCATGAGCGTACCCCGCTGGTTTGGTCTTTAACCCAACACGAATAACCCAACCGCACAGCCCACAGGAAGAAGCAACCATGAAAAACCAACAGTTCCTTGACGTTATCTATACCCATACGGAAGGCGAGCCAACCTGCATCGTGCATGCTGGCATTCCCTACCCGTATGGCAGCAACATTCTATCCAAACGCGCTTATTTGAAAGAGCATCACGACCATGTCCGCACTAGCCTGATGCGTGAGCCCCGCGGCCATCAGCACATGTTTGGTGTTTTTCTAACCCCACCTTCCGATGAGCATCATGACGCTGGCATGCTATGGATGGATGGCGAACAGTTCGTCGACATGTGTGGTCACGGCACCATAGCCCTTTCCATGGCGATGGTTTCTCACCGCTTGGCGCCCCCAGCACAAGAAGACGGCATGACACGCATCCGTTTTGAAACTACCGCTGGCACCGTCGTCTCGGAGGTCAAAGCCGATGCCTACAAAGTGCATTGGACTCGCTTTGAAAATGTGCCCGCCTTCGTGATGGAGCAGGACATTCCTGTTGACGTTCCGGGGCTGGGTACACTAAAGGCTGACCTGGTATTTGGTGGCAACTTCTTCGCTATCATTCGCATTCCATCTGACAAGCAACCCATCTGCCCCGAAAATGGCAGTTATTTTTCGATGGCGGGAGAGGCGGTCAAGGCAGAATTGAATAAACGCATGACGATTCGTCACCCCGTACATGCTCACATCAATGGTCTAAATTTCGTTACGTTCTGGCATGAGGGAACGCAGCCAGATTCACTTTACCGCAACGTCCATGTGTTCTCAGGCGGCAAGCTGGATCGCTCGCCTGGTGGCACTGGAACCAGCGCCATGATGGCCATGTTTCACGCACGAAATGAACTGGAAGAGAACAAGGAAATCTACTCGGAAGGCCTGCTAGGAAGCGGCCGTTTCACGGGCAAAATATTGGGTAAAACCGAAATTGGTGGTTATTCTGCCATTCGTCCAAGCGTGCAAGGTACCGCTGAACTGATCGGTTATGCCAAATGGCTGATTGATGAGAGAGACCCCGTGGGTCGCGGCTTTATGATTGGTTAACGCGATCTCCCCCCTAAGTCGTTCTCAGGGGGGAGATAAACGCACTACCCTCTTACTGCCAAGCCCGCGTCTTCGACGGGCTCCTCTTGCAACTCCTCGCCTTCACTACGGGCTATCACGGAGGTGCCGACCAAGTCGCCTGTCACGTTCAGCGCAGTACACCCCATTCCCACCAGTGCATCGATAGCGGTGAGCAACGCGACGGTTTCAATTGGCAGGCCCACCTGAGCAAACACCGTGGCAATCATTATGATACCGGCCCCCGGCACCCCTGCCGTGCCCACCGACACTAGCGTGCCGATCAACACTATTTGCACCATGCTGATGAAATCCAGCGGTGCACCAATCACGTTGGCGGCAAACACCGCCGAGATGGCGATACGAATCGCCGCTCCATCCATATTTAAAGTAGCCCCTAACGGCAGACTAAAACCATAGATGCTTTTGGGAATTCCTAAGCGGTGGGCAGCATTAACCGTTAGCGGTAACGTACCCGAGCTACTCTGGGTAGCAAACGCCGTGGCCATTGGCGTACGGGCTTCGCGAAAAAAGGTGCGCAGCTTCACGCCAAACAGCCGCATGATGCCGCAATAAATCAGCAGCTGGGTTGCCAGGGCGATATAAAGCACAATCACCATATCGCCCAATGAGAGCAGCGTTGCCAACCCCTGCTGACTCACCGTTTCGGCGACAATCGCAAACACGCCGATGGGCACGTAGTGCAATACCCCCGACATCACTTTTAGAGTGACCTCGTTTAGCGCTTCAATCACCCCATAAAGGCGTTCCCCCATGGCATGCTGGCGCTCCGACTGGCGCATTTTTAGCAGCGCGATGCCAAACACCAGCGCCGTAAAAATAATGCCCAACATGTTGGGTTCGGCAAACGCACCAATAATATTATCCGGCACTATATTCAGCAGCGTATCGACAACGCCTGGATTCTCGGGCACCGAGAAACTGGCACTCTCATCCAACGTCATACCGCTGCCGGGACTAAACAACGTGGCAACCGCTAAGCCCACCATGATCGCCAGCGCTGAAGAGGTAAGGTAATAACCAAACACCTTGCCGCCCACGCGGCCAGCTCTTCCCTCCCGGGACTGATTCACCCCCACCATCAGCGTAAACAGTACAATGGGGACAATCAGAAAAGTAAGCAGCCGTAGCAGCAGGTCACCCAGCGGCGCTAGCCAGGCAGCCACTGTCTCACCACCAATAAGCCCAACGACAACGCCCAGAACAAGCGCAACAGTGACGCGTAAAATCAACGATGCCTGAGCATAGGCCTTCCATATACGAGTCATTTGCGTCCCTACAGATTTGAAGAAGTTGGTAGGTCTAATTTGATAAGCGTACATCACACTCTATTAGTGTGGCACAGCGATATCTACCAGGTGAGTAGGCGGCAATAAATCAAGGCTTGCCTTCATGGTACGCACCTCCTCAGCTGGTGGGCGGCCAAAGAAGCGCTTGAATTCACGACTAAACTGGGAGGGGCTTTCATAGCCCACTCGGCTAGCGGCCGCGGCAGCCGTCAACCCATCACGTATCATTAACAGCCGAGCATGGTGCAAGCGGGTGGATTTAATGTACTGGATAGGTGAGGTCTGGGTGACCGCCTTGAAGTGTACGTGAAAGGCTGGCGCACTCATGCCAGCTTCATTCGCCAGGCTTGCTACTTCCAGCGCATCGGCATAGTTAGCATGAATACGGTTGAGCGCCTTAGCAATTTTACCAAATTGCCCATAATGGGAGAGCGCTGTTCGAACACTGCCGCCCTGCTCTCCCGTCAATACCCGATAGCAGATCTCCCTGACAATAAAAGGGGCAAGAATATGCGCATCCGTTGGTGAGGTAAGCGCATTCAATAAACGTAATGTCGCATCTGCCAGCGGCTCTTCCAGCGGGCTTGAAAGCATGCCGCGCGGCGCCTCAAACCCATACTCGCCTGACGCCTCCAACATCGTCACCAATTCGGCGATTACCACCGCATCCAGGCGGATAGCAATACCCAGCATTGGCTCGTCAGGGCTGGCTTCTGTTTCCGAAGTAAACGGCAAGGGTACTGATAGCACCAAATAGCGCTGCGCATCGTAGATATACACCTCATCTCCCAAATAGCCACGCTTTCGGCCTTGGCAGATGATGACGATACTCGGCTCGTAGAGCACAGAGGTGTTTTTAAGCGGGCGATTGGAACGCATAAAGCGTACGCCGTCCAATAGCGACTGGGTATACCCCTCGTGTGGTGCGAGTTGGTATAAGCATTCGACGATATTGCTGTAAACCACAGAATCGCTCTTCAGTGTCATGTTAACCACCTTGGTCATGCGTGCCGCACCTGAATCAACCATAAGAGCAATATACATGCTGTGTTGCTTGCCTCGCCGCCCACCTTTAACAAACAAATAGGATTAGGCAAGCATGCAATAGGATCGCCTATACAGATGCCAGCCGCAGCAGCTTAATCTTCTCTGGGTACCCACCACCCTTAGGATTATCCAATGACTGCTTTAACAACCCCATCTTCCAAAGTCGTTTTACTGACCGGTGCCAGCAGCGGCATCGGTGAAGCCACTGCTCGCTGGCTTGCAGGTCAAGGGCACCGTTTGATTATTGGCGCACGCCGAACTGATCGGTTGGAAGCATTGACCCACTCCCTTCGCGAAGAGGGCGGCAGCGTGGATTTCCAGGCGCTGGATGTCACCGACCTTAAAGACATGCAGGCGTTTGCGGATTTCGCGATCAAAACCCACGGCCGCATAGATGTCATCGTCAACAACGCGGGCGTCATGCCCCTATCGCCTTTGGCAGCGCTCAAAGTAGATGAGTGGAACCGCATGATCGATGTCAACATTCGCGGCGTACTCAATGGTATCGCCGCTGTTCTGCCTACTATGCAGGCCCAGGAAAGTGGCCAGGTGATCAACATCTCCTCCATCGGTGGCCTCACTGTTATGCCCACCGCAGCAGTCTATTGCGCCACTAAATATGCGGTGCGCGCTATTTCCGATGGGCTACGTCAGGAAACCGACAAGATACGCGTGACCTGTGTCTACCCCGGGGTAGTGGAATCAGAGCTGGCCAATACCATCACCGACTCTGAAACCGCAAAGGCAATCGACCTTTTCCGCCAAATTGCCCTCAAGCCCGAAGCGATCGCCTCCGCCATTGCGCATGCCATCAACCAGCCCGATGACGTGGATACCAGCGATATCGTCGTACGGCCTACGGCGAGTCACTAACTGCGCGTCAGGTGCTGTCCGAGCTTTTGGCCAAACGTAAACATTAGCACGAGCGATATTCATGTAAGAAAACAAGCTTCCCATTTACTGGAAACGTGCCCTGATGGTCGCTGGCATTCTCACTATTTTCCAGCGACCACCTCTAATAGAGGCTCTCACTGCGCCCCATAGGCAAGACAATCCAGAAAGGCTTTGACACGCGCTACAATTCATGACAATGTAGCGCCAGTTGGTTAGCAAGCAAGCATGGTTTCAGAAGTGTACGAAAAAGATTTAGAAATGTACGAGATAGACGTGTACAAAATCTTTCGGCAAGACTGTAATTGTATTCCTTGTTTTATCCGCTATTAATCTGGGTGATACCAGGAACTTTACAAAGCGCTTTGCGCGAAAGGATTTTTACTATGTCTACTGGCACAGTTAAGTGGTTCAACGATACTAAAGGCTTCGGTTTTATTGCTCCTTCTGACGGCGGCGATGACCTGTTTGCCCATTTCTCTGAAATTCAAGCAGACGGCTTCAAAACCCTGCAAGAAGGCGCTAACGTTTCTTTTGACGTTACCCAGGGTAAGAAAGGCCTCCAAGCTTCAAACATCAAGCAAATTTCCTAAGCCCTAGCGCTTAAGAATTTGCTCGAACCTTCTAAGGTTCGGATAACAAGGCCCGCTTATGCGGGCCTTGTTGCGTTTGGGCATATTAAAACTGCGCGTTTAGAGCAGACTAAAGGGAAGCTGCGTTTGCACTACCCTTCTATATTCGCATGTACATCACTATTCGCACATCCACCGTCACCACCAGCACCTCAAGTGCCGCTGCGCGATCACGCCCCTCAGAGCTAGTTCGGTAAAGATGCGGCGTCATCGCCAACAGATCGGCAATTTCCTCACTTCCGTTTAGTGCAATTGAGTAGCTTACCCTCTCGCTGCCATGGTGAATAAAGCCATCGGGCACTACCGTCTCACTCACACGCTCAGCTTTTAACGTGGGGTAGATAATCTCCCGCAGCTCCCTCAAGTGATTAGGCCCCGCTTCAACCTGCAGTAGTACGCCACCGGTTTTCAACACACGAGCAAACTCGCTTACCACTGGAAAGCCAAACATACACAGCACGCTATCCAACGTTCCCGTCTGCACCGGCAAGTGTGCATTACTCCCCACGACCCAGCTGCTTAGCGGTGCCTGCTTAGCATCCTGTTTTGCTGCGGCCAATACCGCCCATTTAGAGATATCCAGCCCCATCAGTGAAAGTGGCTGCGCGTTAGTCGCCGCGTCAGCTAATTGGCGAAGGTAATAACCTTCACCGCAGCCCGCATCCAGGCAGCTAAAAGGCAGTCTGTCTGCCTTTTGAACCTCGGCATGGCCCAACACAGCATGACTGACTGCCTCCGCAATGGGTTGATAGTACCCCGCGTTAAGAAAACGCTGGCGAGCAGCTACCATCGCCTTGCTATCACCCGGATCGTGGGAACGCTTTTGCTGCACAGGTAGTAAATTAACGTAGCCCTGCTTAGCAATATCAAAGCTGTGACCATCAGAGCATCGCCAAACACTATCCGACCAACTGAGTGGTTTTCCGTCTAGCGGGCACGCCAGTGCTTGAAAAGGGGTGATGCTCATATCGGTGTCTTCGCAAAGGTAGATGGGTGCATGCGTTTAGCGAGTCACCAGAATGATGCCAACTAAAATAACGCCACCGCCAATTATAAAATTAATACTCAGCGGCTCATTGAGCAGCAGTGTACCAAACAGAATACCGAAAAGCGGCGCCAAGAAAGAAAACACGCCTAACTGCGAAGCGCGGTAGCGGCGCAGCAAGGTAAACCATAACAGCAGCGCAGCAAACGAAATGATCAGCGTCTGAAAACCAAGGCTGGCTAACGCCATTGGGGTAAACTGCGCGCTCATTAGCTGCCCGGATATAGCCGCCACCGGCAGGAGCAACAACGCCGTCACGCTCAGTTGATAGCTCAGAGTGAGCTCTGCTGGCGCCTCAGAAAGCGAAGTCTTGCGGATCACGACGGTCGTGGCCGCCCATGAGAGGCCAGCGAGCAAGCCCAGCGTATCCCCAATAAGAATCTCGGTGCTGTAAGCACCGCTTGGCGCCATGGCAACCACCATTCCCAGAAATGCCAAGCCAACGCCCCACCACTGGCGAATGGAGAGCTGCTCGCCAGGTACCCAAAGATGCAAACCCAGGGCAGCGAAGATGGGCGCAGTATACAGAAACACCGACATGTGGGACGCCAAGGTATAGGTTAATCCCCAGGCGATAAAAGCGAACTCAGCCGCAAATCCCAGGCCCACCAGCAACCCAGGGCCCCAATGATACCCCACATCCGCCCAGCGAATACCGCGCCAATAAGCCAGCCCGCCGACCAGACACACCGCCAAAGCCGAGCGCAGGGCCATCTGCACCACGGGTGAGATATCCTCAGCCACACCCTTGATCGCCACCTGCTGAAAACCCAACACTAGGCAAAATAGCAGCATCAACGATGCTGCCGCTGCGTCCACTGACTTTCGCTGCGATCGACCAACCATGCAGACAGTGTGGTTGGTGGAGGCTATTCTTTGATTACTCATTGCGGGCTCCTATAACATATAGGTGCCCATTGCAGCAGTAAGCGTCATTGCATACAAACGATTACTTATCGGCCCTAGGCTTAGGAAAACTCACGCTATGAGAATAGAAAGGCTACCGCTGAATGCATTGCGCGCGTTTGCCGAGGCCGTGCGAGAAAATAGCTTCAAAGCCGCCGCTTATCGCCTCGGGGTGACGCCTGGCGCCGTTAGCCGACAGGTCAAACAGTTGGAAGGCCACTTAGGCGTGGTGCTGTTTGAGCGTCATGCCAATGGGGTATGCGTTACCGAAGCAGGCCGGGTACTGGCTGAAGATGTGCAGGCAGGCCTTTTGCGCATCGCAAGCGGCATACAGAACGTCACCGAGCGCTCAGAAGAGGCTTTTCGATTGTTACTGAGTGCACCGCCCTCCTTTCTACAACTCTGGCTACTCCCCCGCTTACCCCGCTTTGAAGCTAATGAACGGCAAATAGAAATCTCTCTGGATGCCGAGGCGCGCTTAACGCCACCGCTGTGGTTGCCCAACAGGGCACGCTTATCATTGCGCTATGGCCAGGGCCCTTGGCCCGGTGTCACCAGCCTACGCCTGTTTGAAGACACGTTATTTCCGGTTTGTTCGCCCTCTCTATTAGCGCAGGCAAACATGCAAACCCCCGACGATTTGCTGGCACAGACACTGCTCACCGTGGATTGGTGCAGCCACGCAGGCCACCCCATTCCAAGCTGGAGCGATTGGTTTAAAAGCGCTGGGGTAGCGCTAACCAAGATGCCCAACCAGCGGCAATACTCGCTTTACAGCTTGGCTCTCGATCAGGCCATTGCCGGGCAAGGCGTGGTACTCGCCAGCTACCCATTGGTGGCTGACCGGCTAGCGAGCGGTGTTTTGGTACGCCCCTTCGCGGAACACTATCCACTCGTTTCTCCGTTCGCCTACGAACTGATTCTACCTAGTAATGGAGAAGCGCCACCGGCGGTAGCTCGATTCACGGAGTGGCTTGAGCACGAAGCTGCCAGCTTTCGTGATACATCACTATAGCGGTGGCAGTCTCAACCTTTATTTCATCTACCTTCTTACTTAACCCTCACGCTTATAGCCTTGGAACAGCCCATACTGCCACTGCCGTACCGCCAGCACCGAGGTCGTGCCAAACCGCTGATGAATGGGTAGCCCACTCTCTCGTTCGCATAGCGCATGAAACTCTTTCGCCAAGCGTTGCATGGTCTGCTGCCATTCAGCATTTCCCGCAGGGGATAATAGTCCGTTAAGGACAATGAGTTTTTCGCTGTCACTATCAAAACGGGAACGGAAAAACTCGTTGGCGATATGCTGTTGAAAGAAACGCTGTATCGGCCCATCCGCCCGCCAGCGGAAATTAGCAGCGACCCGCCGTCGGATCCGGTTATCGGGAAGTAGCTCTACAAGCTTAAGCCGCTCAAGCTTCAGTAACTGCCGGATACATTCTGCTTCACTGAGCTGGTACTGGTGATGAATTTCGTCGAAGCTATAGCCATTGATGACGCAGACAGCCACCAGAAACAGCTCACGGTCATCCACAATACTCTGCTCTTGGCCATGGGTTAGCTCCTGCAAACGCTGCTCGTCCGCTTGCATGGTCTGCACCAGTTCAGCGAATTCGATATTTAGCTGGTCGCAGATGCACTCTAACCGCGATAGCGTAAAGTGCTTCTCTGCGAACAGGCGCTTCACGGAGGCCTCGCTCAGTGCCAACCACTGAGCAACATCGGCATAGGTTTTACCCTGAGCGCGGAGCTGGCGCTTTAGCGTTTCAATCAGCGAATCGGCTTGGGACATTGAAATCTCATCAGTGAAATGAAAGAACAGACAACATAAAAGTAGCAAATAACGATACCGACCAGCACCCATAACACAACTTTGTGCAAATGAGTTGCAACCAGTAAGCCTCACAGAGAAAGTGCTACGACTTCCAGGGATTAAGAAGGCTAAACAACGATGCACCGACTACTGCACTTGAAGGGCGCTTTGCCCTATTTGATCGCTATTTTTCTCAATGCCTTTGTGGATCTAGGCCACAAGATCGTCATTCAGAACACGATCTTCAAAAGTTACGATGGCGAAGCACAGGTCGTACTCACCGCACTGGTCAACGGACTTATCCTGCTGCCGTTTATTTTACTGTTCAGCCCGGCGGGCCATGTGGCTGACAGCTATCCCAAGGTACGTGTTCTGCGCACATCGGCCTGGGCCGCCGTCGTGGTCTCACTGGGCATCACCGCCGCTTACTACCAGGGCTGGTTCTGGTTGGCATTTTCCATGACGCTGCTGCTGGCGATTCAATCGGCCTTTTACTCACCGGCCAAATACGGCCTGGTAAAAGGGCTATTCGGCAAGCCGCGTTTGGCGGAAGCCAACGGGCTGATCCAGGCCGTTACGATTGGCGCCATTCTAGCGGGCACCGTGGCGTTTACCGCACTGTTTGAAACCTGGATTACCCCTGATGATCAAACCCCAGCACAGCTGTTGCGCCAAATAGCCCCTCTGGGCTGGCTGCTGGTGCTCAATAGCGCCATCCAGGTCGTAACGCTTTACCGCCTTCCGCTTGATGCATCCAATCGATCAGAGTCGCCGCTGACCTGGCAGCGCTACATCAAGGGTGCTGCCTTGAAAGACAACCTGAGAATTATCGCTCGCCAGCCTGTCATCAGGCTCTCCATTATCGGCCTTGCCACCTTTTGGTCAGTGGGCCAAGTGCTGCTGGCGGCCTTTCCTGCTTATGCCAAAGATGCCCTGAGTATCGATAACACCTTAGTGCTTCAGGGAATTCTCGCCGCTAGCGGCATCGGAATTGCGCTTGGCTCGCTATTCGCCAGCAAACTTTCCCACAACCGTATTGAAACCGGCTTGATCCCCGTAGGCGCTATTGGGGTGGCCGTGGGTTTATGGTGCTTGCCGCTGTTGACCACACCCGTTGGCCAAGCGCTGAACTTTGTGTTCATCGGCATCATGGGTGGGCTGTTCATCGTGCCGCTCAATGCGCTGATTCAGTTTCACGCCGCCGACAACGAGCTAGGCACCGTACTGGCCGCCAACAACTGGATTCAAAACATCGCCATGATGGGCTTTTTGGTGCTCACGGCGCTGTTCGCGTTGGCGGGAGTGAATAGCCACTACCTGCTGCTACTGATCGCTACCGTGGCCATGGTGGGCGGTGGTTACACCATTGTTAAGCTGCCCCAAAGCTTGGTGCGCTTTCTGTTGAGCTTCCTGCTGACACGCCGCTATCGCGTAGACGTCCATGGCTTACAGAACCTGCCCGCCCAGGGCGGCGTGCTGCTATTGGGCAACCATATCAGTTGGGTGGATTGGGCCATGGTACAGATCGCCAGCCCTCGACCGGTGCGTTTCGTGATGCTCAGATCGGTTTACCAGCGTTGGTACCTGCGCTGGTTCTTCAAAGCCTTGGGCTGTATTCCCATCGAGCGTGGCAGCGGTGCCGAAAAGGCCCTAGCCGGTGTTGCTGAACAGCTCAACGCAGGCGAAGTGGTGTGCCTGTTTCCTGAAGGGGCGATCAGCCGCACTGGTCAACTGGGCGAATTCCGCCGCGGTTACGAGCGTGCCTGTGACATGGCAAATCCAGACGTCAAAATTGTGCCCTTCTACCTGCGAGGCCTGTGGGGCAGCCAGTTCTCCCGATCTTCCAGCAAGCTTAAAGAGCTGCGCAATGCGCCTCTGCACCGCTCGGTAGTGGTCGCCTTTGGCAAGCCGCTGCCCAAGGACACCCCCGCCGATGTGCTAAAACGACGTATTTTTGAGCAGGCTACCCGCTCTTGGCAGCGGGCCATGGGCGAGCTCCCGAGCCTGCCTAACGCCTGGATTCAAAGCGTTAAGCGCCGCCCTAGCGAGCTTGCCCTGGCCGATACGCTGGGCCGCCCACTCAACGCAAGCCAAGCGCTTACCGCCAGCCTGCTGATGGCAAAACGGATTCGCAAACTCAACCCAGGACATAACGTTGGCCTGCTGCTGCCCACCAGCAGTGCCGGGGTCATTGCCAATATGGCCACGCTGCTGGCCGGTAAAACACTGGTGAACCTGAATTATACCGCCGACCAGGAAGCACTTTCCTCGGCCCTTTCCCAGGCGGAAATCACCACCGTGTTCACCTCACAGCGCTTTGTGAAGAAGCTTGAGCAGCGCGGGCTCAACGTTAGTCAATTGCTTAGCGAGCAGCAGGTGGTCTTTTTAGAAGATCTGCAAACCTCGATTGGCCGTGCCGAACGTTTGAGCACCTGGCTTGCGGTGAGAATACTGCCGACTTGGCTAATACAACGTTGTTTCTGCCACGGCCACGATGCCGACGCCACCGCCGCCATCCTGTTCTCCAGCGGAAGTGAAGGCGAACCCAAGGGCGTGATGCTCAGTCACCGCAACCTGATGGCCAATATCAAGCAAACCTCCGACGTGCTCAACACCCAGAGCAACGACGTGGTAATGGGCTCCCTGCCGCTGTTTCACGCCTTTGGCCTTACGGTCACCCAGCTGCTACCGCTGATTGAAGGGCTGCCGTTGGTGTGCCACGCCGACCCCACCGATGCCCCCGGCATTGCGGGCGCTATTGCCAAGCACAAAGCCACTATCATGTTCGGCACCTCCAGCTTTTTAAGACTGTTTATACGCAGCTCAAAGGTGCATCCGTTAATGCTGGAGAGCTTGAGGGTGGTGGTTGCCGGAGCTGAGAAGCTCGACGAAAACGTGCGTAGCAGCTTTGCGCTAAAATTCCACAAGCCTATTTATGAAGGCTACGGTGCCACGGAAATCGCCCCAGTCGCCTCAGTGAATCTGCCCGACGCCATGGGCGTTCACTATCAACAGGTGCAGCGGGGCAGCAAAGCAGGCACCGTCGGTATGCCTTTGCCCGGCACCAGCTTCAAAATCGTCGACCCTGACAGCTTTGAAGAGCTGCCGACCGGTGAGGCCGGTATGATATTGATTAGCGGCCCGCAAATAATGCAGGGCTATCTCAATGACCCCAACCGCACGGCCAAGGCACTCCACGTGATCGATGGCCACCGCTGGTACATAACAGGGGATAAAGGCTTTCTCGATGAAGATGGCTTCTTAACCCTGCTTGACCGCTACGCTCGCTTTGCCAAAATAGGCGGTGAAATGATCAGTCTCAGTGCCGTTGAAACGGCGGTTAAGGCGGCTCTGGAGGATACAGACACCGCGCTGATGGCAGTGAGTATTCCCGATAGCCGCAAGGGCGAGCGCATTGTGCTGCTTTCAGAAACAGCGTTAGACGCCAAAACCGTCAAGGCCACTATGCTCGCTAACGGTACGCCACCCATGATGATCCCCAGCCATTGGTTTACGGTAGAGACCATCCCTCACCTTGGCTCTGGAAAAGCGGACTTTGCAGGGGCGAAACGTTTGGCCAAAGAACTGATAGAGGAAGAACTGAAGCATTAAAAGCTGATGTTGGAATGAGATACTGTACAGCAAAGCCCAAACTCAATGTGCGCTGTGCAGTATCGCGCTCTTCTTAATAAATCAGTTCTAAAATCAGCAGGCCGCTTAGCTTAGCCATTGCTCAATCAGCAGCATGACTCCATACCTGATATTACATCTTCAGCGCCACTTGACCTCAAGTTAACTTTAGGTTTTAGGCTACCTTAGTCGGAAAAAAACCACTGGAGCTCTTATGCGCTTATTCAGAGTCGTTAGTAAAACTATTTGGGATCAAACTCAGCAACTTGGCTATGTACCCCGCTGCGGAAACGATCATAAGCTCGACTGCGTTCATTTGAAT
Organism: Vreelandella titanicae; assembly: GCF_014697095.1. Lineage (NCBI taxonomy): Bacteria > Pseudomonadati > Pseudomonadota > Gammaproteobacteria > Oceanospirillales > Halomonadaceae > Vreelandella > Vreelandella titanicae. Next base: position 5,146,533 of record NZ_CP059082.1, read on the forward strand.
GTTGAAGAAGCTGTTCTTTTTATCGCCAACAAATACTTCGTCTATGCAGAAGCACCGTTGGTGTTAGAGATTGATGATGCGCTATTTAGCGACCGTATTGAGTGGTTGCCACCCAGTGACGAGCAGCCCTGGCTGCAGCCGAGAGCACATATCGACAACCTGCCCCAAGCAGCCATCATCACCGCCACACCTCTTAGCTACCAAGAGGGGCTTTTTGGGTGGGGAGAAAATATCTAGAAGATTATGCGGAATATAAGGGAAATCAAAAGCAGATATCCGCTTATCAATACACCCTCTTTCGCACCAAAAAGGAGATCCCCCTAGAAATGCGCACTAAGTTGGACGTTTTTATCGGTGCGTGTTTCCTTAAAATCATGTATAAACTTTTACTTATATAATAAAAACAAAGGGTTAATTTAATTTGGCACATCACCTGCATACGTTCAGATATTACGTATATTGGCCGGATAATTAGAGCCCTGAAGATTAATTCAACGCAGCGCCTGCTGCAGTAGGACGACATCACGTTACTGAAAGGACTCTACTTGCCTGCCTATGACTTCATAGTGAGGTAGCAATGTCATTCAATCCAGAAGGTGTAACGCGTCGATCTTTTTTAGGCATGGTGGGCGCGGTGGCGGGAGCTGCGGCCATGTATTCCGCAATGAGCACAATGGGCTTTGCATCTCAGTCTAATTGGCGAGGGCGCTTAAACCTACAGGGAGCCCCTGACAATACCAATATATTAATCTTAGGGGCTGGCTTAGCCGGTATGACGGCAGCCTTTGAACTGCGCAACGCTGGTTATAATGTCAAAGTGCTGGAGTATCGCGATAAAGCAGGTGGCCGCTGCTGGACGTTACGCGGTGGAGATAGCTACACCGAGTTAGGCGGTTTTACCCAGCATATCGATTTTGCTGAAGGCAACTACTTAAATCCTGGCCCATGGCGAATCCCTTCGGATCACTTCGCCGTATTGGATTACTGCAAACGCTTTGGAGTGAAACTAGAACCCTTTATTCAGGTCAATTACAACGCTTACTTACACGACTCAGAAGCCTTTGATGCTCAGCCTCAACGCTTCAAGGAAGTGGCCACCGATTTCAGAGGTCACGTTGCAGAGCTACTTGCCAAAGTCGTTAATCAACAGGGGCTAGATGAGGCAGTTAGTGTTGAAGATGCAGAAAAGCTCGTTGCCGCACTTAAACGCTATGGCGCATTAAATGACAACCTAGATTATATAACGGGCAGCGAGTCCTCCACTTTCCGAGGTTGGAGTCACCCTGAAGGCGGCGGTGTTGATGGAAAGCCTGAGCCATCTCAGGTCAACTCACTCTCAGAAATACTAAACTCAACGTTATGGCGTAACCTTACCACTGGCGATAATTTGCACATGCAGTCCACCATTTTCCAGCCGGTGGGTGGAATGGACATGATTGCAAAAGGGTTTGAAGAACAGGTTGGCGAGCTGATTACCTACAACGCGAAAGTGACTCGCATACGCCACGAAGGCGACCAAGTAACCGCCTCTTGGATATCTGCCGATAGTGGTAGCAATGAGCAGACAGAAACGGCCGATTACTGTATCTGCACCATTCCGTTTTCCGTGCTTAGCCAGATTGACCATGACTTTTCACCTCGCATGAGCAAGATCATTGATTCAATGCCCTATGCATCAGCCTTCAAGGCTGGAATTGAGTTTAAGCGGCGCTTCTGGGAAGAGGACGAACATATCTATGGCGGCATTAGCTATACCAATCTTCCCATTACTTTAATTTCTTACCCCCCCTACAACATGTTTAGCGATGGCCCAGGAGTCCTTTTAGCGGCTTACCCCTGGGGCGCCTACGCCTATCAATTTAACGCCCTCTCCCCCGAAGAACGTATCGACAAAGTGATGGAATACGGTTCGCAGATTCACCCTCAATATTACGATGAGTTCAAAACCGGCGCTTCAGTCGCATGGCATCGTGTTCCATGGACCTTAGGCTGCTATGGCCTGTGGCAAGACCGTGAAGCGGACTACCAGGATGCCACTGCAATGGATGGACGAACGCTAATGGCAGGTGAGCATATTTCGTATCTACCTGCGTGGATGGAAGGGGCCGTACTCTCCGCTCTGGATACAGTCGAACGCCTACATACCACCATTACTGAGATTTGAGGAGTCTGTGATTATGAAAATGCTATTCACATCAATGGCAGCACTCTTTCTCTCAATGCCGGCCATCGCCCAGGAGACCTCTATTGATATCACCACTTGGTTCGATGACCCTTCTACGTTAACTCAAACCGACGGGGCTTCCATCTATGCGGGCGTTTGCGCCGGTTGTCACATGCCCAATGGGCAAGGCGCCAAAGGGGCAGGAGAATATCCAGCGCTTGCTAACAATCCCAGCTTAATGGCGACCGCTTACCCTATCAGCCTTGTTATTCACGGACATAAAGCCATGCCCCCGCTAGGCGGCTTACTGGATGACGAGCAAGTTGCTTCGGTGGTGAACTTTATCCGCACCAACTTTGGTAATAACTACACTGATAACGAAGCCAGTACAGAACTGGTTAAGAACATGCGCTAAGGCTTTTCGCTAAGCCTTAAGCAACGCAAAACGCGTTCTTACTCCCAAAAGGAAATATATGATGAGTTTTAAAAGCACGATTATTGGCCTAACACTTCTTTCTGCTTATGCGGGCTCGGCTCTTGCTGAAGACATTATTCGCCACCCCATTCCCAATTCAGATTTCCCTATACTGCAGGCGGTTGAAATCCCTTCCGATAGTACAACGGTTTATCTCAGTGGCACTGTTCCTAGCATCATTAATGAAGATGCTGATCCAAATAGTATGGAGGCGTTTGGAACAACCGAAGAACAAACGGTCACGGTTATGAACCGCATTAAGTCGAACCTGGAAGGTCTCGGTTTAGGTGTCGGCGATATCGTCAAAATGCAGGCGTTTCTTGTAGCCCCTGAGGGTGAGACCGTCGATTTCAAAGGCTTCATGGCGGGATATACACAATTCTTTGGCACCGAAGAGCAGCCTAACCTCCCTGTGCGCTCCGCCATGGTCGTCGATGCGCTGGTCAACCCCGGCTGGCTGGTAGAGATCGAAGTTACCGCCGTTAGGCCATAATTTAAACAGCAGGACAGCAAAACAGCCGACTACATTAATGTAGTTGGCTGTTTTGTGATGGCACCGCTAGCAACTATGGGGCTGTTCGCGCTTCTATTTTTAAGGTTTTATCAAATGCTTTGAGAAAAAATCTAGCAGTAGTTGGCAGTGTGCATTCTGCCCAGAGCTACTGGGTATATGATCTTCACCTTCGTAGTAGTGCACTTCCGGGGCGCGGCCATGCTCGCGCAGGCGTTGTTCCAGGCGTTTGGTCATTTCCACCGACCACATTCGGTCTTTGGTGCCATGGGAAAGCAGTAGCGGCCCTGGGTAGCGTTCGATTTCGATCGACGTGGTCGGTAGCAAGCCTTCGTGACTATCGCGCCATGTCCAGGCGCGTTTGCTGACATCCCAGGCTTGCCAGCCTGGATCCCCTCCATCGCGAAAACTACGTGCATCAAAGGCCCCGCATACAACATCTGGAGGGCTATGCGCGGCAATGGCATCAGGCATACCTTCGATCTTATCTCTTGCCATCAGTGAGCCGAGCAATAATGCATGCTCGGCGCCGCGTGAAATACCATAAAGCCCTACTCGCTCATCAGCGAACTGGAATTCTCGTAGGGCTTTAAATGCCTCCACGCTGCGATCCAGTGGGTGGTCGATAATATGCCCCGCATTCCATGCATTACCGCCGCTTGAATAGCCATAAGGGAACGCCAAGAAGCCATGGGCGGCGAATAGCATCGCATCACGATGGCTCCACCCTGCCCACGCGCCTTCAGAACCATGCAACAACATGACGGCTGGAAAAGAGCCATCGCCCGGCGGGCCATAAGTAACGCCCCAGCCGGGTAGCAAACGCTGCACGATATTTAAAGGCATTTAGACAACCATTCCTTCCTTGTTTTCTGATTCATCCAAACTAACTTTTTGTCAAACCCTGCTCGGAAAGCCGTTCACTAAGCAGGGAAAGGCAACACGCCTTGGTGAAGAAAATCATCCAGGTGGTAGGTATAAACGCCTGATGCGTCTTTGCGTTTAAATGACACTTGAGCGGCACTTGTAACGCAAAGCCAAGGGCGCATATCGGCTGGCTCATGCTGGGCAAGCGCATCAGGGGTAAACAAGCCCACGCACGCACCACCCTGAATATCTCTTGCGGAGGCATACTCAAACGCCTCAACGCCTGCCCCACGCATTGCGCTACCCAATTGCTGACACGGGGCGTAATCAACTGGATGTTTCAGTACCGCAAGGTGGTCGACAAAGAAGCCTGTGTATAGCCTCACTCCCCGTTTAGCGGCATAGTCTACAGAAAAGAGTGTGTGCTCTGAGCGCAGCGAGGCAGTAACGGGATCACCTTCCATGGAGTACCAGAAAACCAGTCGGTAGTAGGCAGATTCAGCGAGAGTGGTAGCAATGCCCTTACCACCGTAGAAAATGCTTGGCTCAAACACACGGCCAAAACGTGACCCCCATTTGAGAGGGGGATACCGAAAAGGGGTTTTTAGAAGATAGTGCAGGTCTCGCTCCTGTTCAGGGTAAGGCGGTTTAGCAGTTTCAAGCAGTGCTTCAAGCATCTCCTGCTCTTCTAACGTGTCGACATAGCTAAGCGTTGCGACTTGCTCCTGACTTTCCACCAGTCGATAAAGGGTTCCGGAAATAGGTTTAATATTTCGCGCGCCGCCACAGGCTTCCCACACACTCACACTTTACCCCGCATACCATCCACGAATCTCAGTACCGCAAACAGCCCCTCCAAACGTGTTACCTGCTCGGCCGGGATGCCACCAGTAACACGATTGGATGTTCGCATAAAATGCTGAATCCATGTTTGGTCGCCTCCGGTAAGAGCGAATAATGCTCGAGCCAAGCGGATAAGCAGCAGAGCTAGTTCACCCTGCTTAGAGTTCGGGTCAAGCTTCAGGCTTTTTTTAAGTTGGGTAATAGTCGTGCGGTGTACGCCTAGCACCTCTGCCAAATCAGACTGCGATAAACCCAATTGCTCAGCAGCACGCAAAACTGCTTTAGCTAGCACCATTTCGGGGGTGGGCTTTGTTTGAGTAAGAGCTGGCATGGCGCACCTCAGAGAGATGGATTTTCATCAATGATAGCAAAAAAGTTCTTTATTCACACACTGAGCACAATTTTCCTATTTATCTAGGTGGCCAGGCGAATGGTTTCATTTAGTGCCGTGCCCCAGCATCGTATAAAGTTTAACTAGCATAGTAGCTAAAAATGACGCTTCCATCGCATTAGAATATTATGGATCATTAGACTTTAGCCGACACCCAGGATATTACTATGCACCAGCCAATCGCTGTTTTCGACGCTGGCATTGGCAGCTATGCCATTGTTGCCGAGATACATAAACGCCTTCCCAAACAGGATATTGTTTATTTCGCTGATCGGGCGAGCTTTCCTTATGGGAGCAAAGGGCGTGAAGAGCTACTCGCTGTCATGCATCGCACACTGCGTTTTCTTGAGGGCTATGCACCCTCTGCCATCGTCATCGCATCGAACGCACCGTCTATCATGGTGCTGGATGATGTTCGCCAAAGCACCTTGGTGCCATTGTTCGGCGTCTACCCGCCCATCGAAGAAGCACTCGCTATGTCGGCGAGCGGCAAGATCGGCATCATGGGGGTGCATTCACTCATCGAAAGCTCGCCGCTCAAGCAGTTCATAGCTCGCCATGCACCCCACCCGGAGAATGTCAGCCTGATCAATGCTTCGTCCATGGTGGAGCTTGTCGAGAATGGCGCCTTTCTATTCGACCCAAAAGCGACGCAGAAAGCGGTCACTGCTTTTATCGACGGCGTCTTCCGGCAGCACCCCGATATCGACACGCTGACACTTTCCAGCACGCATTTACCATGGCTTCGCTCCTTCTTCGAAGCGGCGAGACCCAGTTGCCGATTCCTCGACCCCGCCGAATCGATTGTCGCTGGATTAGGCGATGGCACGCCGGGCACAGGCCAAATTCAAGGTCTGGTGACAGAAAGCGAGGCCTATGATGTTGAGACATTCCGACGTATGTTGCAGCAGTTCGGCGTCGATATACCGCTAGAGGTAGTCTAAGCGCCATAAGGCTTTATCAGGTCAAAACGCGTAGTTTTTCCCTGGGTTCTTTAAACGAGTCGGTAGCGATGCCAAACCGTTCCGAAAGCTCGCAGATTTGGCGCCAGTTCAGCTTGCGGCGCCCACTGAGAACTTCAGACACCACTGATTGAGCGCCAACTTCAGGTAGCTCGCTCTGCGCTATCCCATGCTCTTGCATAAGGTAGCGAAGTACCTCACTTCCAGACACCTCAGGCATCGGGCGATGTGCTTCATCATAGGACTCAATGATATCACCCAAGCGATTCGCCAGGCCGACAAGTGGGTGTGTCTCATCGTCACCGACAAGATCAAGAATTTCATCAAGCGCCTCGACCCGGGCATCGTATTCAGCTTCGGAATGTGGATCGCTAAGAAGAGGGGCAAGATAAACCCAGTGTTCCGTCGCTTGCTCAACGAGTGCGTGCATAGTCACTCCTTTTTCCACTTACCCTTGTCATAACAAGACTACTTTATGGGTAAAATACGCGAAAGCGTTATCTGCCGCTGCACAAACACCCTTTATTCAAATGGTTTGACCTCAACACTACCCACTCCCTCCGAGCTTTTTCCTTGCGCCCCTCGGGCGATATCGTTGTGGCTGATAACCACAATTTCACGTGGCCACCACTCTGGATGGTTATCGCGGATAAACGCCAGCAGCTTCTCGCGCACATTCATTTCCGCTGTCCAACCCGCCAAAGGGTCTGAGGTCATGAGGTAACAAGTGACGGTTTGCGCCGTTCCTGTTTGTGCCGTTACGTAGCAGAGCAGCTTATGGTGTTCGATAACGCTGTCTTCTTCTTTGGCGACCTCGATAAATTTCTCTCTTAACAGTCCTATATCGGCGCTTAAGTGAAGCGTCAGCGTCAATGACCGGTACATCTTGGTACTTTTTACCGACAAATTGTCGAATGGCTTAGAAGTAAAATAGGTAACGGGCACAATCAAACGCCGCTCATCCCATGACCTCAACCGGATAAAGGTATAAAAGATACCTTCGACATAGCACCACTCGTCTTCAAAGATCACCAAATCGCCAATGCGAATGGGTTTAGCAAACGATAACTGAAATGAAGCGAGGATATTGCCAAGTACCGTTTGGCCCGCCACGCCCACTAATACGGCCAATACACTGGCAGACGCCAGAATCGATAAGCCAAGGGTTTCGAAGAGCTGAACCTGGCCCAGTATGTAGATGGATACGCCGGTAACGGTGATCAGAATAATGACTCGGCGCAACGCGTAGAGTGACGTCAGTAGTCTGCGCTCGTCTCTGGGCTTGGTATCATCGATTTCACCCACAATACGCCGCGTTAAACGCAGCATAATGGTATCCACTAAGCGCAACGCAATCGTGCCGACTCCCCAGGCCATAATACTGATTAACAGCACCCGAAAGGTTGTGGTGGCAACCGCAGAAAACGACACCACATAATCCAGCACCATCTGGGTAACCAGCGACATTGCAATCAGCGCCCCAGGCATACCGATTTGGCTGGCAAAAATGCTCGACACTCCTGAAGGTAACCATTTCGACATCAAGCTGATCAGACGGTGAACTCCCCACCCTACGAGCCCGATAAATAGCACAAACAAGGGAATCGCGATCCATTCCCAAATTCTCAGGACGCCAAACGAGGCCTGGAAGCGTTCGGGAATATAGCTTTCCAGAGCTGAGGGGCCGTACTGTTCATACAGCGCCGGAATATAAGACACACTGATAGGCATGATTAGCCAGACTGGCTCCTGGTCACCCACGCGGTATCGACCCAAGCGGATATCGTAGGTTTCGCCATCGGCTTTTAAAGAGGAGACCTCAACGTTGCGACGGGTCTCGCCAACGCGGGGGTTTTGGCCTGCGGGATCTTCAATCACCGCGTCTTCGCGACCGGGCAGATCGGAAACGCTCAACCACTCGCCGCGTTGAAAAATCTCTGCCAGTTGCCGGGCGAGTTCACTCCCTTGCTCGCGTTGCTCATCCTCTGAGAACTCGGAAAGGTTGAGCATATGGGCAGCGGCTTCATACTCTTCCTGGCCCGTGAGGTGCAAAAAACTCCTTATTGATTCTCTTGGCGTTACTCGGTTTGCCTCTTCGGGAGGATCACCAAGTCCCGTATTTAACGCATCAATGGTAAACCACCGCTCACTTTCGCTCTCTCCTCCCTGAGTTTGTGCCGCGCATAGGTTGGAAAAGGTCAGCGCCATCACCAACAAACCCCATGCGAGCCACGAGCTGTTTGCTTTCATAAATGCCTTATTCATTGAAGTGGGTCAGTTTGTCTACCCACCGACCGGCCCTGCCGAGCCAGCCCAGCGTCATTACTGGACTATCCATGTCAGTGGAGGAACAAAGTACAGCCTACCTTACTGAATGAAGCAAGACAGAATGCAATAGTGAAAAGTGGGGTGAGAACAGTTCGCCAGATAAAGTAAATCTTACTTAACGCTTTCGCCTAGCTTAGTTAATTCCGCATTGTATAAAGCCACCAGCAAGGGCTCGCCATTGGTATTCACCTTCAACTGACCATAACGCGCTGGCTCATAGCGCTCGCCGTGCCCCTCCTGAAAGAAGAACGCATCGGTGGCAAAGCGTACCTGACCATTGCGCAGCCGGTAGCGAAGGCGCCGTTCGTCGTCGCGTAAAGAAGTACCTTCATCCAAGCGCTGAAAGTGAGCGATACGCTGTTCATCCAAACGCACCACTACATAGCCGTTAAGAGCTTTCAGCGAGTCTTCATCACGCTCACTCTGATGAAGCGCGCTTTGAATTTGGTTACCCAGCGCAAAGTTTAGCGCCATATAGTCGCCCTGCATCAATGAGCGCGGGTCGACAGGCGCCAGTTCCAAGTAAACAATTTCACCTTCGGCTAAGTGACGCTCTTTCTGCCAAATTGCCCAGTTCACCGCCACCAACACAACGACGGTGGTTAACACTATGATCCAGCGATTTCGCTTGGCTTTCAGCATCATTTCCCATGTCCTTCCACAGAGGTCGACGGACTATTTTCCGCTACGCTCAACCACTTGAGCAGCGTCCAACGTAGCGCCAGCAGCCCTCCCCCCAACACCAGCAACGTTAGAGCCTTGGTTAACAGTGTTGCGTCCAGCCAGTAGTAATAGCTGCCAATGCCCATCAGCAGAGAAAGCACTCCAAGCCCCAGCACTAGGCGATGCCCGATCGCGAACCCTAACAGTACGACGACCAAACCTTGGCCCACACTCGGTGCATAAAATGAGACCAACAGCAGCGCTAAAGGACTGAGATACAACCCCCAATGGGTTTTGGAATGAGGGATGGTATAGAGCAGCAGCGCCAGAGAGAGTGCCACTAACACGGCGTTCAACCAGGGTGCTGACCATGCAAAAGCGTTAGTGCTCTGTGCGTCAAACCAGAAGGCAAAGGAGTGGCCGCTATGCGCTAATCCCTGCATCACCAAGAGGCCTATCAACAGGCCGTAGCCCCATGCTTGCACATCCCGAATACGGCCAGGACAGCGAAACTCATTCAGCCAGAGCAGCGCCAGTGCCAACAGCACCAATCCACCCGCTGCTGGCGCCATAGCGTTCACTGCCAAAGCCATATAGAGCGCCAAGCTGGCGGCAAAGGCTGAAAAGGTGCGATGTACCTGGCTTGGCATTACCAGCGCCAGTGCGCACTGTAAGGCCAGCAGCGACCACCACAAATAAGTGGACGCATTCCAGAACTCGACCAGCGCCCACGCTATTAGCAGTTGCCCGGCTAAGCTAACCGCAAGCGCCAAGTGTTCGAGCACATCACCGCGAGCTTTGCAAAACAGCCCATAAGCCGCGCCGATCATCACAAGCCCCAAGCCCAACGACGCGGCGGGGCTCTCCACCACGAACACCACGCCCATGGCGATAAAGCCGAGCAGAAATAGCGCCGCTAACCAGCCTGAAAAGGCCTGCAGCGCACGTACAAACCAAGGCGTTTGCAACTGCGCTGGGGAGGTAGACTCGTTTAACGGAATACCCGCTTGGCTCAGCCTAACGCTTAAATCATTAACGTTGTTCATCACTGGGAAATCTCCCGATGTAGCCGCTTTAGCCATACCACGGCCCCAGCGCCCATCGCCAGTACCGCGATGGTGATCAGCAGCAGACTTCCCTCCTGCCAATCACCTTCCCAGAGCAACAGCCTGGCAAGCAGCAGTGTGGTCACCGTTAACGCCGAGACACAGCCGCCCGCGATCATAAACAGGTCAGGCCGCCAATAGCGATAAACGCCATACAGCACCGCCAGCCAGAGTGGATAAATCGCCAGCACTGGCGACCATACGAGGCCTGCATCGACTATCAACCGCATCGTTAACAGCGTCATAGGCACCCCACTGCCTACCGCTAGCAAGCGTAGTGCCCACTGCCGTGACCAGTTCCGGCAACGGGCACCCCATTCCCATGTCGCCAAGGCAAGGGTATTGAGCCCAAACAGCCCCCAAAGCGAGGCATCGCTACTGACCAAAACGCCAAACGGCCCGCCCCAGGTACGAAAATAGAGCCCGACGACCAAATTAAGTAACCCCAGCCACAACACCCAGAGCAGCTCAAAGCGCGCCACCCAGACCCAGGGCAGAGCAAGCAGCGCCCAGGTAAAAAACAGCTGCCAGGGGTCGGCACCGGTTTGGTACACCTGCCCGAACAACGCCAACAGCACGCCCACCAATAAAGTGGCCGAGGTTAGCGCCACACGTTGAACCATCGGGCTGGCCTTGGGCCAAACGGCGATGCCTACCGCCAGCACCATCGCTGCCTGCACCACGCCAAAGCGCAGCCAACGGCCCATCTCAGCCCAGTTATAAGCGATGAAAAACAGCACCGCGAAGGCCAACGCCAATCCACCTAGCCACAGCAGTAAGCGATCAATAAACAGCGCCCAAGCACGAGGCGAAGGGTGCAGTCCAGAAGCTTGCACTGCGCGCGTCACCTGTTCAGGCGGTATCACGCCCTGCTCAATCAGTGGTATCAGTTCACGGCGGGTAGATGCCATGGGGGCTCCCTTCTAAACGGCGCAGTGGAAACAAAGCAATCTAGGCTAAGCGCCACGATTACTCCAGCTTAGTAAAGCGCAACCGAGCAACCTGCGCAGGCGGCTGGAAGGAGTCGGCTCGGGCATTTTCCCAATAGTGCTTGAATACCGTGTGCTCGCACTTTGCATTGAGCAGTTCATTGGGTTTTAAGAAAGTGAATATCTGATCGTAGGACTGAATCTCGTTTTCCGAGACACGCCGGATAATGTGCTCGGGCCCCAGCTCACTAGGGTGGCTAAGCCCTGCGGCACCTAGCATTTCCGCCAGCGCTTTTAAGGTATTGCGGTGGAAGTGGTAGACCCGCGCTGTTTTATCGGCAATGCCCAAATGGCGGCTGCGGTTGGGGTCTTGAGTAGCTACGCCGCTGGGGCACTTGTCGGAGTGGCAGTTAAGCGCCTGAATACACCCCAATGAAAACATAAAGCCCCTGGCCGAATTGCACCAATCAGCCCCTAGTGCCATGGTTCGTGCAATGTGAAAACCGGACATAATCTTACCCGCCGCGCCGATACGAATCTCCTCGCGCAGCCCGGCCCCCACCAGGGTGTTATGCACCAGCGTAACGGCTTCCGTTAAAGGCACACCTATGCGATTGATAAACTCCAGCGGTGCCGCACCGGTTCCTCCTTCGCCTCCGTCCACCACTATAAAATCAGGCCGCTCGCCGGTTTCTAGCATCGCCTTAACGATCGCAAACCACTCCCAGGGGTGGCCAATCGCCAACTTGAAGCCGATCGGTTTACCCCCAGAAAGCGAACGCAGGCGGGCAATGAATGCCATCAGTTCCAGCGGCGTCGAGAAAGCTGAATGGGCAGCGGGTGAAACCACGTCCTGGCCCATGGGGACTTCTCGCGCTTCGGCAATTTCGGCAGTTACCTTAGCCGCTGGCAATATACCGCCATGGCCCGGTTTGGCGCCCTGGGAAAGTTTGATTTCGATCATTTTCACCTGATCGTCACCCGCATTGGCAGCAAAGCGCTCCGCATTAAACGAGCCATCGTCGTTGCGGCAACCAAAGTAACCAGAGCCTATTTCCCAGACGAGATCACCTCCATGCTTGCGGTGATAGCCGGAAATAGAGCCTTCACCAGTATCGTGATAGAAACCACCTTTACCAGCGCCCGCATTCAGCGCCTCGATAGCGTTGCCCGAAAGCGAACCGAAACTCATTGCCGAAATATTGAAAACACTCGCCAGGTAGGGTTGGCTGCAGCGGCTACCGCCCACCCGAATCCTGAAGTCACTGTTTTCGATAGCCTGGGGAAGTAGCGAGTGGTTGATCCACTCATGCCCCGGCTGATACATATCCAGCAGGGAGCCAAAAGGCTTTTTATCACTCTCATTTTTAGAACGCTGATAGACCACAGCGCGCTGCTCGCGGGAAAATGGTCGTTCGTCAAGATCGGACTGGATAAAATACTGACGTATTTCCGGCCCAATAGACTCTAGAACATAGCGAAAATGGGCCAGAACAGGATAGTTACGGCTCACCGTTCGCCGCGTTTGGCGTAGATCATAAAGCCCCAGCCCAGCGAGCATGCCAAAAATCGCCACGCCCCAAAGCCATGCTAAAGAAAACACCACCCCCACCAGCGAAACCAACAGCAGAATCAGGCAGGCAACAAAGACGGCATTACGCAGAGGAATACGGGTCAATCCCCGGGCTTCGATCATCTGAACACGAACTCCTTATCAACAGTTCACCACAGGGGCGACCAGCTACCCCGACAGGCTCAATTTAAATCGTAAGGGTTTTGTGTAAGTTTTGGCGAACTTACTACACCCATTAATATCGAATGCTGCACTCACCTCGTATGCTACCCACAAAGGCCTTAGTGGAGACACCCAATGCTAATAAAGATTGCCAAACCGAGTGATTTACACGAATCCGATGTCACGCCGGAATCTATCTACCTCTCCAGGCGGCGCTTTATGGGCGGTGTGGCAGGCCTAGGTGCAGGGCTTGCCCTATCCGGACACGTCCGCGCTAACGACAACTACTCCGATGTACCCGAAGGCGATTCACCAGCGTGGTTAAAGGAGAAAATCAGCGAAACCCAGTGGCGAGCCGTCACCCCTAGCGATCCTGACAAAGATAAAATTGCCCCCTTTGATGACGCCAGTGGCTACAACAACTTTTTCGAGTTCGGCACTGACAAGGGCGACCCCGCCCGCCATGCGGGCAGCCTGCAAACAGAGCCATGGAGTGTGGTAGTTGATGGCGAAGTCAATAACGGCGGGCGTTTTGCCCTGGAGGACTTCGCCAAGCCTTCGCAGTTTGAAGAGCGTATTTACCGCCTGCGCTGCGTCGAGGCGTGGTCGATGGTCATCCCCTGGCTGGGCATTCCGCTGGCGGAAATCATCAAGCGCGCCGACCCCACCAGCAAAGCCAAGTACGTACGCTTTGAAACCCTGGTAGACCCGGATCAGATGCGTGGCCAGCGCTCCTCGTTCTCAATCATCGACTGGCCCTACGTGGAAGGCTTGCGCCTGGACGAAGCCATGCACCCGCTAACGCTGCTGGCCATGGGCATGTATGGCCGCGAACTGCCTAACCAAAATGGCGCGCCCCTACGGCTGGTAGTGCCCTGGAAGTACGGCTTCAAGAGTATCAAATCGATTGTGCGCATCTCGCTGGTAGAAGAGCAGCCGGTCAACTCCTGGCAGCAGATTGCCGCCGATGAGTACGGCTTTTATGCCAACGTTAACCCAGAGGTAGACCACCCCCGCTGGAGCCAAGCCACCGAGCGGCGTTTACCCAACAGCCTGTTCAACCCCAACACTATCGATACCTTGATGTTTAACGGCTACGCCGACGAAGTTGCCGAGATGTATGCGGGGTTAGATTTGAGGAAGAACTACTGATGGCAACGCAGCACAAATGGCTAGCCTGGCGCGTCGCGGTATTTCTGGCGGCGCTAGCACCGCTACTGTTTTGGAGCTGGCAGGTGGCGAATAACGCCGCAGGCCCCGAACCGGGGCGCTACCTGCTATTGAATATCGGCATTGGTGCGCTGTGGTTGCTGCTATTCACCCTTAGCCTTACCCCACTGACCAAGCTTACCCGCTGGAAAGGCTTTGCGCTGATCCGGCGCCAGTTAGGGCTTTGGTCGCTGGCTTACGCCACCCTACATATGCTCAGTTACGCGTTGTTTATTCTGGGGCTTAACTGGGCACTGCTGGGTAGTGAGATCGTCAAGCGCCCGTATATTATTGTCGGTATGATCGCGCTAATCGGCCTTTCCGTGCTGGGGGCGACGTCTAACAAGTGGTCGATGAAGCGCCTAGGCAAACGCTGGAAGTCGCTGCACAAATTCTCTTACGCCATTTTGGGGCTGGTGCTGCTGCACTTCTTCTGGGTGGTGCGCGCGGATATGCAGGAGTGGGCAATGTATGCCGCTATGGCTGCGCTGATTATGGCCACCCGCCTGCCGCCTGTTGCCCGCTCCCTGCCTAAACTGCGTTATCGTTTTAGCCGTTAAAGCCTCAATAGATCCCCTTTCGTACCAAACGGGTTCATGTTCTGTTCAGTTAATGCGTTTATGCTGCGTGCAGTCAATCGGATAGCGTTTGGAGTAGTCATATGGCAGCAACGTATTTGGGCGCTGGTCGGCTGGTTTCAGCGCTGGCATTAATGTTGATTGGAACTGTCGCGGTTGCAGAGCAATCTGCGCAAGCTGAACAGCCGTTGCGAGTCGAACAACTGCAGCGCTGTGGCAATCTACTGACGCTGGATATACAAGAGTTCTGTCTTAGCGTCAGTGGGCTTGAGAACAACGACTTTCAGATAAAGCTGAACGGTACAGCACTTCAGCCAAAGGAGATCACCCGCGACAACGACCGGGTGCGTGTAAGCATCAGCAGCGCTGATGCGCAAAGCGGCCCACTGTGGTTTGAGCAGCGTGAGCAGTCCAGCAACCCGGTTTGGCTCAGCCTTAACGGCAGCCACGTAGTAGCCGCCACCGACCAAGAGGTGGCGAAGAACATGGATGGCATCACCACCTACGTGGATCTGATCAGCCTGATTATTGAAGAGAGCCACGACGGTGCCGAGGAAGCCCAGCGTTTGGCAGAGAAGTACGACGCCGAAGTCGTCGGTATGATCCCACCGCTCAATACCTATCAGTTGCGCTTGCCCGCCCGCAACCTGGAAGAGCGCGACGCGCTGGTACTTAGGCTAGGCAGCGAAGTGAGCGTGGATGCGGTGGTGGTCGAAGAGTCGGGGGCAGAAGAGAGCATTGAGAGCGAAACGGAAAAGCCGCCCGCTGCGGATAATCAGGAGTGGGCGTCGAATCGTTTTCTGGATGCCGTGAACTATTACCAGCGACGCTTATCACGTCAGGGGCACGGCGGGGATATCGAGACGCAGCCCATCCGTATTGGCGTCATCGAGCGGGAGGTGGACTTTGACGCCCCGGATTTTGCCGATTACCTGGGTGACTGCCGCACTGATTCCACTAGAACCTGCGTGTACGCCCGCGATGCGGCTAAGCCCGACGGGCATGGCACAACGGTCGCTGGCGTATTTTCCGCGGCCTGGAACGAAGGTGGCAACAGTGGTTTTTTACGCGGGCTGGACGATGTGGGCTCTGGCTTCGATGTAATTGTGGATCGCAACTCAGATGCCGGCATAACGGCTAATGTTGCTGCTTCCGTCAATCTGGTAGAGGACGGAGTACGCGTACTCAACTGGAGTTGGGGCATTCACCGAGTAGGGGCAATCGACATTAACGGGAAGGAGGTCGATTCGCTGGTGCGTTCCGGCATCGCCATGAGCGGTTACGAAGAACTGCTCGAAGAGTTCTTCTTATGGCTGCGCCGCGAACACCCCGACGTAGTCGTCGTGAACTCAGCAGGCAACGCGTCGTCATTTTCAGGAAGTGACGATTATCGCCTGCCCTCTTCTTTTATTACCGACCAACTGTTTGTCGTGGGTGGGCATGAACGCAGCGATGAGGATGTGCAGGTTGAAGATCCCCGCTATGTGATCAAACGGAATGCATCCAATATCGATATGCGGGTGGATATAACCGCAGCGGCCTGTGTACGAGGCTCCTCCCTGGTAGAGGGTGAGCAAGGCGAAGCCCATTGCGGAACGTCCTACGCGACCCCGCTGGTGGCTGGCCTATTAGCGGCAATGATGTCAATTGACCCCGAACTTACCCCGACACAGTTACGCATGCTACTTCGCCGCAGTGCCATGACGATCGGGGAGGAGTACGATTTCGAGCCGACAGACGCGGATGATCTGACCGCACCGATACTGCCATCGGAGCGGGCCAACGAGCTGAACCACCCGGATATCGGTCTGTCCGCCCGCCTGGATATGTACAAGGCGCTGGATCTGACGGTGCAAAGCTTGGATCGGGATCGCTAGGTCAGATAAATCAGCCAAGCAAAGCCCACTTCGCGAGGTGGGCTTGTCCGAATTAACTACGTTAAGCCAAATCCTTTAGCCAAGTACTTTAGCCAAGCACTTTGCGAAGATGGGCACGATAAGCCGCTTTATCGCGATCGACATCCGGCATCTTCATTACATCGTTGGCGATAAAGGTCGGCAGCGCTTCTAAGCCGATAAATTCCTGAGATTTGTGGAACGGGAAGTAGACACCATCCACACCGCGCCCTTCGAAGAAGTTGTCAGGCTCATCGAACGCTTCCAAAGGCGCGTTCCAGGTCAGCGATAGCATATAGCGACGGCCCTGTAGCAGGCCACCACTGCCGTACTGCTTGGTCGGGTCTTGGCGGCTGCGGCCATCGCTGGCGTAGAGCGAACCGTGGCCTTCTGTGAATACCTCATCGATGTAGCGCTTAACGATCCAGGGCGTTCCCATCCACCAACCCGGCATCTGATACACAATGGTGTCCGCCCATAGGTAGTTCTGCACTTCGGTCTCAAGATTGTAGCCTTGATCAACCACCGTCTCGCGCACCTCATACCCCATTTCCTGCAACGTACTCACTGCCACGCCGTGCAGGGTATTATTGAGCTTACCACCAGAGTGGGCAAACGCCTTGCCCCCGTTAATCAGTAGAATCTTCATCTAACGCTTTCTCCCAAAGAGTTTCATCATCAAAGCTAACCGAGTAGATTTGACGTTAATGGCGCGTATTGTGGGAGTAACAGCGCGGAAAAAGAAGCGACGTACCAGCAAGACTCTTTTGATTTTAAATCAACAATGTTAAACACTCACTAAGGCAAACGGCAGCGCTATGAAAAGCAATTTATGAAAAGCACCCTTGAAGAACAGAAAGCATTTGTGACAGTCGTGGATAGCGGTTCTATCACAGGCGCCGCTGAGCGGCTTGGCATGACCGTTTCCGGGGTTAGCCGTACGCTTAACCGTCTGGAGCAAAAACTTGGCGCCACGCTATTACGTCGCACAACGCGCCGCTTGGAACTTACCGAAGAGGGAGAAACGTTTCTAAACCACTGCCGCCATATTCTGGCTGCCGTTGAAGAAGCCGAAGAGGCAATGCTGGATCGCCACAACCAGCCCCAAGGCAGGCTACGAGTTAACGCCGCCCCCAGTTTTATGCAGTTCGTGATTGTGCCGGTGATTGGCGAGTTCCGCGCCCGCTACCCTGGTATTACGCTGGAGCTGGATACTCATGATCGCTTTGTCGACCTGTTGGAACAGCGGGTTGATTTGGCCATCCGCATTGGCAAGCTTGAAGATTCGTCGCTGCACGCCCGCCTCCTTGGCTACAGCCCGCTGCGCCTTCTGGCCAGCCCCGCCTACCTTAAACGCCAAGGCGCGCCGCAAAGCATCGACGACCTTCAAGATCACAGCTTGCTAGGCTTCAGCCAGCTCGATCATCTCAACCGCTGGCCACTGTTCCGCGCCGATGGTCACCCCCTGCACATCACCCCAACGCTGGCGGCTTCCAGCGGCAGTACACTAATCGAGTTAGCCGTTGCGGGAGAAGGCATCGCTTGCTTAGCCGACTTTATGACCATCACTCCCCGTCAAAACGGCACACTGGTGGATGTACTACCCGACTGCACAGAAATGCAGACCCAAGCTGTGAACGCCGTGTACTACCGCCAAACCACGCTTTCACAACGCACCCGGCTGTTTATGGAGTTTTTAGCTGAACAACTGCCAGGGAAGTATTTGATCGCTTAAAACACTCGGTCAGCCGCCCCGAGTGCCCAGAAGCTGTTTGAGAACATGCGACTCCAGCACAAAGGGAACGGACATATGATCTTCGCCCTCTACTTTGTGAAAACTGCTACGCAAACCATATGCCGACAGGTCTTCAAGCCGCTGATAAAGCTGACTAGCATCCTGCTGGTTCTGGAGTGAGTCGTTGTCGGCCACGACCAATGAAAGGCTGTGATGGATGGCATTAACCTCCCCTGCCTCCACCTGCTGACTAAAGTCCCTTTCATGTTTCAACAGGTAGCTATTGTTCCACCAGAGACTGGGGCTGGCCGCGACAATGTGGTTAAACAGCTCCGGCCGAGTAAATAAGGCATAAATCGCAAACATACCGCCGAAAGAGTGGCCATAAAGACTCTGGTGATTAGCATCTACAGGAAAGCGCTCGGCAATAGCAGGCATCAAGCTCTGCTCGATAAAATCCAACAGCTCATCCTGTCCGCCCTGAGGTGGCGTGTTGTGCTCCTCGGCCACCGGCGGTGATAAGTCGTAAGAGCGGCGCAAGAAGTTATGCGGCGCTTCACCCGGATAAGCAATACCAACGATAATGGCTTGACGGAACTGCTCCTGTGCCCGTTTGGCCTCATGCAACGAAGCGAAATAAGCGTTGCCATCCAACACATAGATCACCGGGTAACCGCCGCTGTAGGGTACCTCGCCTTCCGGTTTGCTGATCAGGATACGATAGACGGCACCTTGCTGGTTTTGCATCGTCCATTCCAGCGTCTGATCAAGGGTCACTTGACGCTCAGCCGCCACGTCTGGCTCATCTGCGTATGCTGCCCCTGAACCGGCCATTAAAACCAACCCAGCAAACACTAAACTACTCACAAAAAGTTTC
This sequence comes from Vreelandella titanicae, assembly GCF_014697095.1. Taxonomy (NCBI): domain Bacteria; kingdom Pseudomonadati; phylum Pseudomonadota; class Gammaproteobacteria; order Oceanospirillales; family Halomonadaceae; genus Vreelandella; species Vreelandella titanicae. The sequence continues at coordinate 5,165,801 of NZ_CP059082.1, forward strand.
ATGACTCGTTGCCCCCGCGACGCTGCCACTTCATCACCATTGGTAAGCGATGCTACCAATCAGACTGCGACCGGCACCGCGATAGCAATAGATGCCCTCACAGGAGATATGCTCTTCATCCGTTACGTTAGTGGCGTTGAGGCTGGCACGAACCCCCTGTAAAGAGCCCGCGAAATCATAGTGAGCCGCCATATCAAACAGGCTGTATGCAGCGTTTTTATTGCTGTTGGCATTATCAATGTACTCACTACCGATATAGCGCACCCCACCGGAAAGACGCAGCCGTTCCAACGCAGGAACGCGATAATCCAACCACAGGGACGCCAGGTGACGCGGGGTATTCGCCAGGTCACTGCCCTCGTTGCCATCATTATCTGCGGTGATTTCGCTGCGGTTGTAGTTGTAGCTTGCGGTCATGCGCAGGTCGTCGGTGACATTCCCAACGGCCTCAAGCTCCAGCCCACGGGTACGCACTTCTCCGGTTTGTACTTGAAATAGCGGGTTCTCGAGATCAGTGGTTTTACGATTGGCCTCATCGATCTGGTAGATCGCCGCAGTCAGCATCGCGTCACTGCCCGCTGGCTGATATTTCAGCCCCAGCTCAAACTGCTCACCTTCGGTAGGATCGAAGTCATTGCCGCTCACATCGGTACCGCTCTCAGGCAGGAACGATTGCGCATAGCTGAAGTACGGCGACAGCCCCGAATCAAATGCGTAGAGTGCGCCAAAGCGCCAAGTGTTTTTCTCATCCCGGCTTTCGCTGGCAGTACCGGTGAGGTGGTTGCGAGTCTCGTCACGCGCCCAGTCGCGGCGGATTCCTGCGGTCAAACGCCAGTTATCGAGCTTGACCTGATCCTGTAAATAAAGACCTCTACGGTGGGCTTTCCCACTGTCGTTTGTCCACACGTTACTCGGCTGGGCTACAGGCTGACTGTAATCCGGGTTGTCGATATCGATCGACGGCGCGCTGCCGCCCGCATAAATGACATCGTTCTCGAGATAGGCGTAATCGGCGCCTAGCATCACCGCATGTTCCACCCCGCCCTGATCAAAGGTTGCCATCAGCCTAGTATCAGTACTAAGAGACTCCATCTCTTCGTAAAGGCCGACACTGCTTCGGCTCAGCGTTGTACCGGATAAGGTGCCTGCTGAGAGGTACTGGTTGGTGGTATCCACCTGGCCGTAGCGCACATTTTGCTGCAGTTGCAGCTGGTCACTCCAACGGTGGTTAAATTCATAACCTAGTGCCCACTGCTCTTGATCCAGCTTGTCAAAGTCTTCATCGCTGGACCAAAAATGAGTCAGGTTATCGCCGTCCTGATAAGGACGCGGTGAAGCAGAGGTCTGGCGTTCCTGATACTGGGTAATAAAGGTAATGTCGGTACGATCGCTAATCTGCCAATAAAGAGATGGCGCCAGCAGCGAGACGTCATTATCCACCTGTTCAATGTCCGTTTGCGCATCGCGCATAACGCCCACCAAGCGGTACTGCACATCGCTGCCCATATCACCACCCACATCGAACTGGCCTTGCAGATGGTCATGGCTGCCCACCTGCAGTTGCACTTCCTGTGGCGCATCAGCACTTGGACGTTTGCTAACCCGGTTCACCAGCCCACCCGGTGATAGCTGACCATAGCGCATCGAATCAGGGCCTTTGACTATCTCAATTCGTTCCAGATTATAGGGCACGGTGGAGTAGTAGGAGAGCCACCCGCTATTGGGTTGGCGCAAGCTATCAAGGAAATCGCCATGATATACCGTCGGATACCCCCTCACCGATATCAAGTCAAAGCGCGGATCCATCCCCGCTGCTTCAACCCGAACCCCAGCCGTATAAGCCACCGCCTGCTCTACTGACGACGGCTGCCGGTCACGAAGCTGCTCTTCGGTGACCACACTGATACTTTGCGCAAGCTCTATCAGCGGTGTGTCGGTTTTGCTGCCCGCTGAGGTGCTGTAAGCCAAATAACCGTCACTACTGATTCGGCTGCCTACCACTGCCACGGTATCCAATACCATGTTTTCTGCAGTACCTGCTTTTTCCATTACATAGTCCGCGGCCCCCCGCTTGACCACTCTCAAACCACTACCCTGAAGCAACTGGGCAAACCCCTCCTCCACGCTATAACGCCCATTCAATCCAGCGCTTTGCAGGTCATCAGTGAGGTCAGCGGGGAAAGACAACACAATGCCCGCATGGCTGGCGAACTTGCTCAATACACTGCCCAACGATCCTGGTTCGATGCTGTATGCCTGCTGGCTAGCAGCCTGTTGCGCCTGCCCGTCCGCTGTTTGTGCTTGCGCTGCTTGTAGGGGCAACAGCGACATCGAACTCATCAGGGCACAGCCTAGTGCGATACCGCCAAGCGCGCACGAGGGTTTGCCATGATGGTATCGAAGGGATATGAGTGTCTGCTTGGGGTTAAAGGGTTTGGTCATCTTTATCTCGTTAATTCCAGAATCGGTTGCTTTATCTCTGGGTCGAACGAGATCGGAAAAGGGACAATAAATAATCCAACTTTTTATTCGCTAGATTTGAGAGTTACCCAATATTGGGTCAGTCGGTCGACGCTAATCGGCAGCGCATTGGCAATGGCTTGCAGCGCCCGGTCGGTATCATCAATAGGGAAAGCGCCTGATACCCTCAGCCCGGCAATGGCGGGATCACAACGCAGCACGCCTGTACGGTAACGGCTCAACTCTGCTACCAAACGGCTCAACGGCCAGTCCACCGCTACCAGCAGACCGCGTGTCCAGCTATCCGCCTGGGCGGTGGCGGTGGCAACCTCTACAGAGCGTGAGCTCATCTGCGCCTGCTCTCCAGCAACAAGGCGCTGGGTCTTGCCACCAGCCAACTGCGGAATCAACTCGACCTCATCCTCCAGCACGGTGACTTGGGTAGACGTGCCCTGCTTGCGCACGGTAAACACGGTGCCCAACGGCACAACAGTGCCTTGCTCGGTATGCACCTGCAGCGCTTTAGCGGCGGCAACGCCTTTCGCCCCTTGGCCCGTGCGAATAAAGATTTCGCCTTCATAGAGGCGAATCAACCGCGTGGTCGAGGTTTCCACTACATCCAGCGCGGTGGCCGTGTTAAGTACCAATTGCGTACCGTCGGCCAGGGTATATTCACGGCGTTCTCCCCGTGCGGTGCGGTGGCTGGCCATCCAGCTTTCTACTGGCGCCTGTTGCCAGGCCAACGAGCCCAGCGCGCTTCCTGCTGCCAATAAAGCAAAGCCGCGCAGCACTGCTCGTCGGCTATGACTCTGACGTTGTTTGATCTGCAACGCATTGAGCGAAGGAGTACCAGGAATCACCTGCAATTGCTGACGCAGTTTTTCTACCTGTTGCCAAGCCTGAATGTGGGCCGGATCCTCCGCTAACCAAGCCGCATGTGCGTGTTTTTGCTGTGCAGTAACATCTTCCGAGCACAACAGTGCGTACCAGCGGGCCGCAGCTCTGAGGGTATCTTTGCGGGTTGCCTGGGTATCGCTCATAGTGGTTCTTCAAACATCAGCAGCAAGCAATGTTCAGTGGCTTTGGCCATGTACTTTTTCACCGAGCTGACGGATACCCCCAAACGTTCGGCGATCTCGGCATAACGCAGACCCTCCAAATGGCAGAGCAAAAACGCCTGGCTTACCTTGTTGCCTAACCCTTCCAACATTTCATCGATCTGAAACAGGGTTTCCAGAATCAAGGCCTGCTCTTCCGGCGAGACGACCACCGGCTCAGGTTGATGCTTTAAGGCTTCCAACCAGGCTTTTTCCAAGGCATCCCGACGCACAAAATCCACCCACACCCGGCGAGCAATGGTGGTCAGAAAGTTACGCGGTTCATGGAGTTTGCTAATTTGGTCGGCGTTACTCGGAGAGGTGAGAATGCGCAGAAAGGTATCCTGAGCCAGATCAGCCGCCTGCCAGCTACAGCCCGTTTTGCGCTGCAGCCAACGCTGTAACCAGCCATGATGTGCATTATACATCTCGGCCAATGGCGTATTCTCAGCTGAAACCGGCATCCCCCCTCCCAAACGATCAGCAAACGGAGGGATATTCTAGTAACAGCTGCCAGTTAATACAAATCATTATTATTTTCTTTAACCACACTATTGTCCCTCGATAGCTGCCGCTGAAAAGTGGACGTACAGCCCGCTCTTATTGAACTGCAGACCCAAGCTGTGAACGCCGTGTACTACCGCCAAACCACGCTTTCACAGCGCACCCGACTGTTTATGGAGTTTTTAGCAGAACAGTTACAGGGGCAACTGCATGGAAGCTTATCCAATCACTGATTACAGCTTGCGCGATTCACTCCCTCATTCTAATTTACTTATATGCAAGGCTATTCAACGTCGCTCCAGATGTCACTTACCACATCGCTACTGAGACAAGGTGCCGCCTATGCCTCCCGCCGCCGCCCACTCTTTATTGCAGTCGCCACTAAATCACTCACACGGGGCTTGCTGTTGCGGTTCACCGTTACTACAACGCTTTCATGAGCGTGTGATGGCAGATATTACCCGCCGCCAATTCATGGGAGGAGCCGCTGCAGTAATGGCACTTTTCTCTGGTCTGCGCGCACCCACCGCCATAAGTGCTCAACCTAAACGGGCTGATGGCCCACTATTATTGACCAATCTAAGGCTCTTCGACGGCAGCGGCGCGGCGTTACGCGACAACGTTTCAGTACGTATTGAAGAGCAGCGTATCCAGGCTATTTTGCCTGATGATGCCGCACCTGAAGGCGCAGAAATCATCGACTGTGGTGGTAGCGTATTAATGCCAGGCTTGATTGATGCCCATTGGCACACGACGCTGGCGGCTATTAGCCAAGTAGACGCCATGACCTCCGATCTAGGCTATATCCATCTAGTGGCGGCTCAGGAAGCAGAGAGAACGCTGATGCGTGGCGTTACTTCAGTGCGAGATGCGGGCGGGCCATCCTTTGCACTGAAGCGTGCTATTGATGAAGGAATTGTGGCTGGACCGCGAATACTTCCAGCAGGAGCCATGATCTCCCAAACCTCCGGCCATGGTGATTTTCGAATGCGCTACGAAATCCCACGGGCCAACAACGCACCGCTTAGTGAACAGGAACGCCAAGGCGTAGCCGTCATTGCCGATGGGGAAGCAGAAGTATTACGACGTACCCGTGAACAACTCATGCTAGGAGCTTCACAGATCAAATTGATGGCGGGTGGCGGCGTGGCGTCTACCTATGACCCATTGGATAGCACCCAATTCAGCGAGCGCGAGCTACGCGCAGCGGTGGATGCAGCAGAAGACTGGGGTACCTATGTCATGGTGCATGTTTATACCTCCCGAGGTATTCAGCGTGCATTAAGGGCAGGCGCTAAATCCATCGAACACGGGCAGCTCGCCGATGAAGAAACCGTAAGGATGATGGCAGGGGAAGGCGCATGGTGGAGCCTTCAGCCTTTCTTGCAAGATGAAGATGCAAATGTTTATCCCGATGCCGCTCGCCGCGAAGCACAACAACAAGTAGCCGAAGGCACTGTGCAGGCCTACGAGCTAGCCCAACGTTTTGATATCAAGACAGCCTGGGGCACTGATATTTTATTTACCCCGCAAAATACCCCCAACCAGCTGCGTCAATTAGTCAAGCTGACTCGCTTTTATGACCCACTTACCGTGTTGGCCATGGCGACTGGCCGCAATGGTGAGCTTCTTTCACTATCAGGATCACGCAACCCCTACCCTGGCACGCTCGGTAAAATAGAGCCGGGCGCGATGGCCGATCTACTTTTAGTAGACGGTGACCCTAGTAAGAATCTTGATTTCCTTCATGACCCTGAACGCAATCTGCGACTGATCATGAAGGGCGGACGCATCTATAAAGACAATGTATAAGGATTTCTGTGATAGCCAAATTACGCCCGTTTATCACTGCCTTCAGCATCTTAGCGATAGGCTTTGCAACGAATGCCAATGCCCAAGAGGATGCTTGGCGTTTCCAGCTTACCCCTTATGTCTGGATGACGGGTTTAGCTGGCGATGTGCGCCCTCTGGCGACTGCTCCTACCATTAGTACATCGCGCTCATTTAACAATGTACTTGATGATCTTGATGGTGCCTTTTTCATGGCTGGCAGCGCACGCCGCGACCGCCTAGTGCTGTTTGGTGACATTACCTGGGCATCGCTTAGCCACGAGAGCACGCTGCTTCCTGGCGTTGCTATAGAGGGCAAGCTGCGCCAACGCTCTTTAACTGCAGCAGCAGGTTATCAAGTGGTCAATACTTCGAGCCAATACTTAGATTTACTGGCGGGCGCTCGCGCTTGGCGGATCGAGGCGGAAGTGAATGTGCCCGCGCTGGGAGTTGGTGCAAGCGAGACCGAACGTTGGCTCGACCCGATTTTAGCCGCTCGACTGCGTTCCACCTGGAGCCCCCAGTGGTCAACATTAGTGCATGCCGATATTGGTGGCTTCGGAATTGGTTCTGATAGCACCTGGCAGGTAGTGGCTACCGCTAATTACCAAATCAGTAAGGCGCTCCACTTATCAGCAGGCTATCGCCATTTGGCAGTGGATAGAGACGAATCGGGTACACGCATCGATATATCGATGAGCGGTCCTTTGCTGGGTGCTACTTGGCGCTTTTGAGTAGGCCAATTCTCCCCTCTTAAACCTCAGAATCATCTCTCCTGCCATAGTCCACCCACACCCGGCGGGCAATGATGGTCAGAACGCTACGCGGCTCATGAAGTTTGCTAAAGGAAGGTGTCCTGGGCCAGATCAGCCGCCTGCTTTCACCTCCAGTCTTTGGATTTCAATACACAGCCAATTTTCTCATTATTTGTCTTTCACCGACGCCATGATCCTTCCGGCATATCAATGTCGCGTTGAGCCTCATCGAGCGCCTGACGCACCCCCTCCCGATCAAACGGTATACAGTAAGCTGGTTTGGCGCGCTCAAAACGCCAGCTTTCCGCCAGCGACCCAGCATCGACAACGTCGAAGCCGAACTGTCGCACCAACCTTGCGACGCTCTCCTTAGCCGCATCGTCATCTCCCGCTATCGGTAGGGCGCGCCGGTTTCCCGAAGGCAGCGTCTGCCCACCCTTCTCCAGATCGGAGGCCAGAATCGCGTTGAATGCCTTCACGAGACGGGAGCCTGTCAAATGCTGCGCCAGCAGTCCACTCGTCGTCGCCCTGCGCTCATCCAGTTCGGGGATCGATCCATCTCGATCTGGATAGTAGTTATTGGCGTCCAGCACTATCTTGTCACGCAGTGGCTCAACCGGAAGAGTGGCATATTGATGAAAAGGAATGGCGATCAGTATAATTTCGCCGAAGCCTATGGCTTCATGCAGGCTGCCAATCTGTGCTCCAATTTTCGGCGGAATGCTGCTGAGTGTCTGCGGCCCCCGCGAGTTACTGATCATGACGTCATGGCCTGCCGCAATCACCTGGCGTGCAAAGGCTTGTCCGATAAAGCCCGCACCAATAACCCCAATCCGCATGTCTTTCTCCCGACCGTTTTAAGATAAGCAGTACTTTATTGCGTTACTCAAACGTGATAAACAGGTCTTTATTGACTTAATAATCCACTGAGAGTTGATAATGCTGGATCGGTTAACGAGCATGGCTATTTTTGTGAGGGTTGCCGATCTTGGCTCTTTCACAGCCACCGCCGCAGAATTCGGCCTATCGACGCAGATGGTTTCCAAACACATCATGGCCCTGGAGCAGCTGCTTGGGTCGCGGCTCTTGCACCGCACCACGCGCAAACAGAGCCTGACCGAGATCGGACATCTCTATCACGAACGATGTCAGGTTATCCTTGCAGAAGTCGAGGCGGCCGAAGCGCTGACGGAACAGGCCCGGGCCGTTCCACGGGGTCGCCTCAGAATCAACGCGCCCGTCACATTTGGCAGTCAAAGCCTGGTGCCTCTTGTCACCCGCTACCTTCGTAAGTACCCAGAGGTGGAGGTCGACCTCACCTTGTCGGATCGTCTGGTCGATCCTATCGAGGAAGGTTACGAAGCTGTCATTCGCCTCGGGCTCATCAGCGACAGCACCACATTGGTGGCACGTCCGCTTGCCCCCTACCAGCTCATCGCCTGCGCCTCGCCTGCCTACTTAGCGAAGCATGGAGAGCCGGAGACGCCTGCGGATCTGGTTGAGCATGAGTGTCTGGGGTTCGCCTATTGGTTCGGCACCTTGGGCAGGCAGTGGCGCTTCAGTCGCGACAACTGCAATTTCGACGCTTCCGTGAACGGGCGGCTACAAATCAACGACTGGAAGGGGCTGCTTCGCGCAGCATTGGAAGGATTCGGCATTACATTGGGCTACGAAGCTGCATTGACGGAGGCGTTATCCACTGGGCGGCTGGTGCGCATCTTGCCAGACTATGCTGGGCCATCAAGACCAATGCACCTGCTCTACGCCGCCGATCAACGCATGACGCCGAAACTACGTCATTTCATAGACGATGTTGTGGCCACGTTCGCTTAACTTCCACCGTTACCTCGCGCCTTTGTCGTCACTCACCCAGCGGGTAAAAGCAGCGACCTGAGGATCCGCCTCCTTTACGGCATAATAAACCAACCGTAGGTGGCGCTCTTCATCAACGGTTAACGTCGTGTGCTCGAACGCTACCTCGCCTAACTCCTCAAGGTGAAGATGACGTACTCCCTGGCAAGGGGCGTTGACCTCCTGGGTTTTCCACAACTGCTTAAACTCAGGCGAGACCTTGGTTAACTCTTCGACAAGCTCATCAATGGTGGGGTCTTGCGCCGCTCGGGCAAAGTCGCGGCGAAAACTGGATAGCATTTGGCTGACCTGCGTTTCCCAGGGTGACAAGCGCTGACGCATGGCAGGGTCGGTAAATAACAACCACAGCATGTTGCGACGCTCTGGTGCATGGCAAGAGAAGTTGAACAGCTTATTGGCCGCGCTGTTCCACGCCAGCACATCCCAGCGCAAGTTCAGGATATACGCAGGTCGCGTAGGCAGGTCGTCCATCAACCTTTGAACCAGCGGCGGCACGCTGCACCAGGTTTTGCCTAGCTCAGAGGGTAAGCGCTGATGGGTAAGCAAGAATAGATGTCGGCGCTCAGCCGCATCCAGCTTGAGCGCTTTGGATAGATTGTCCAGAAAAGTGGCCGATACGCTGATATCGCGACCCTGCTCCAACCAAGTATACCAAGTCAGCCCCACGCCTGCTAAAGCGGCGACTTCTTCACGCCTTAACCCCGGCGTACGCCTTCGGCGGCCACGAGGAAGCCCCACCTCTTCTGGTGCGATTTTCTCTCGGTGCATGCGTAGAAACGCAGCCAAGTCTTCCCGTGTTCGAGTCAGCGTCCGTGGAGCGGTCATTTTATTACCTTGAATAACTTATCACTTTTAGTAATAGCATAAATAGTTAAATTGTACCCCCTTTAAAGCCTCTCCAGAATAGCCCTTCGCTGGCAAAACAGCGCTGGCGGATTCTTTTCTAATGCTTATGCCTGGAGTGCGTTATGGCTGACCAATCTCGTCTATCGGTATATCTCGTGGCACTGGGTGCGTTTGCACTTGGGATGGCCTCTTATGTGACTGCGGGGCTAATTCCCCTCATCGAAGACGCCTTTAGTGTCTCTGCGGCCACGGCTGCTCAGTTAGTCACGGCATTCACCTTAGCCTATGGCTTAGGCTCGCCTGTCGTCGTTGCGCTACTACCTGGCAAGCACCAACGCCTGGGTTTACTACTAGCGTTAGCCGTTTTTATTGTGGCAAATATCGCCAGCGCACTAGCCACCAGTTTTATATCACTCTCGATATGGCGGGCGGTCGCTGGCGTTGGCGCAGGGGTTTACCTTGCCATGGGCATTGCCGCCTCAGCCGCCATAACGGCTGAGGCCCACCGCGGTAAAGCGATTGCCATCATTATGGGCGGTATGGCGAGCGGCACGGTACTGGGGGTGCCTATCAGCCTGTTGCTAGCAGAGCGTTTAGGTTGGGAGTCAGCGATGTGGCTTATTTCAGCACTTGGGTTAATCGCCTACGCGGGGCTACAGGTAAAACTACCTGCTCTTCCATCCGCACCAACGCTTTCACTTGTTCGCAAGCTCGCTATTTTGCGAAGCCCTCATGCCATGGCCATTCTGGCGGTTTCCTTATTGGGCGCTGTGGCCAGTTTGGGGATGTATACCTTTATTGCCCCGTTTATGGCGGCCACCGAGTCAGGTGCTGTTCAGTCAATTACCGGCTATTTATGGGTGTGGGGGATTGGCGGCGTCGTGGGCAGTTTTCTGATTGGGCCTCTGGTGGACAGGTTTATCGGCCCTGTGATTACCCTGGCGATTATGTTGCTGCTCTTTTTGGCGCTCATTGCTCTACCTTTCACGGCGTCGGTTCACCCACTGCTGACGTTACTTCCAATTGCGCTTTGGGGTGCTGTGGGCTGGGCGCTTCAAGTGCCACAAAACAATGAACTCGTTCGTGCACGCCAAGCCCACGGCGACGGTAACCTGGCGGTCGCACTCAATGAATCAGCGCTCTATTTAGGCAGTGCGATAGGCGCGGCGTTCGGGGGCGTTTTGCTGGCTTTCCACCTTCCCGTTTCGACATTAGCCATTGGCGCGGGGGTTATTGCCGCTGCAGGTGCAGCAACACAGCTAATCATCGTCATGCGCATGAAGCGCTAGATCAGTTAGTGCACGCCAAGTGGCACTCTTCATGCCCCTTGGCGGCTCTGCATAGATCAGTCTTTTGCTTAACACCCAAACATCAGCGACCGGTGTGTAGAAAGCCCGGCCATGGCGCCATCAGCCACGGCAAAGGTGACCGACCCTGCGGCGCGGGCTACATCACCGCAGGCGAAAACACCGGGGATTGAAGTGGCCTGCATTGCATCGGTTTTAACAATGCAGCCCATGGGAGACTCCTCTAGCTCGCATCCCAATTGAGCTGCTAACGGGCTAAGGTGAATGCGCGGCGCGACAAATAAGCCCACCAATGGAAACACCCGACCATCCTGCATTACCAGCTCAACGCCAATCTCTGTTTGGGAGACTAGCCGTGCCGCTGCGCCATATTCGATATGAGTACCGCGCGCCTTAAGCTGAGCCAGTTGCTCAGCAGTGGGTTCAAAGGCATCGTTAACAAACAGCGTGGTTGCGCCCCAGTCGGGCAGCATCAAACCATGGTGCATCGCGAGTTCTGAGGTTGCCAGCACACCGATACCCTCTTTGCCCAGCTCATAGCCGTGGCAGTACGGGCAGTGGAAAACGCATTTTCCCCACTGCTCGGCGAGCCCCGGTAAGCCTGGAAGCTCATCGGTAACACCCGCGGCCAGAATAATGCGCCGTGCCTGATAGGTGCTGCCATCGGCCAGCGCCACCAAGAAATTATCAGCCGTCCCCGTTACTGCCTCCACCCGCCCCGTGCGCCACTCAACCGTTGGGTACTCCATCAGTTGGCTACGGGCCTCTGCTGCTATCTCTGCGGGTGGTGCACCATCCTGGGTTAAAAAACCATGGGAGTGAGAAGCAAAACGGTTACGGGGTTGTCCCGCATCTATCAGTAATATTTTCCGCCTTGCTCGGGCTAGCTGTAGCCCTGCCGCCATGCCTGCGTAGCTGCCACCGATAATCACTGCATCAAAACTCATTGCCCTTCCTCCGTGTACACCCAGTCTTTTAAGCCCATGGTGAATAAACTCATTTCATGTATCTTTTATTGATACATTAAAAAGCGTACAGAGGTCAATGGCAATGTTGAGAATGCCGATTAACGCTAATCGGGTTGGTGGTGAAGATTAAGGCGTCGGCAGTTGGTAGCCTTTGCGCGTCGCAATATCGTCAAACTGAGTGGCTAGTTCCGCCAGCGTGACCGCTCCCAAGCGGTCGATCAGTAGCGCTTCTGCTTCGCGCATGGCATCAAAAAGCGCCGCATTAACCACCTGCTCTACCGCGCAGTCCGGGTTATCACGGTCGGTGCCGATGGCGAAAATGCGCGGTCCGCCTACGGCGTTGTGTATATCCAGCAGCGTTACGCTGTGCAAATCACAGGCGATGCGCCAGCCGCCGTTGTGCCCCTTTTCAGACTTTACATAGCCCGCCTTACGAAGGCCCGCCATAGTGCGCCGCACCACGGCAGCATTGGTGCCCAGCATGGCGCCAATCTGCTCTGAAGTAATCGGTTGGGATTCCCGCGCGATGTGCAGCAGCACATGCAGCATACGAGAGAGGCGGCTATCTGTTCTCACGGGCAACAATCAACTATTCAGAGGATAAACAAAGGAAAACAACGAAGCTGCACTTTAGCACACCCGCGAGCGGGGCTGGGAATGAACCCAACCAGGGCCACCGCACACGAACCTACACCTCGTTCGCCGTTATAAGGCAAACTATGCTCTCGCTCTCTATACTGGTGCTGAATCACTTTCACTGGCAGGGGATAAATGTCTGGCACGTCATTAGCCCCATTTAGCGCCTCCCATTGTCGTTACTTCCAGGCCACTTAAGGATGTTATGGGTCTTCACGAAATCGCTGTCGGTGGCATCTACTTAAGCCCTCTGTTGATCTACGCGCTGATCGGCTTTGTGGCTACGCTGACCATTCGTTCACTACTGCACTGGGTGGTCGGCGAGTACGCGCTCTGGTACGAGGCGTGGTTCGACATTTCATTATTTGTCATCCTCACCGCTGCCACCACGTTCATTTTTACTGTTTTGCTTCAAAGCCCTTAAGACAGCCCTTGAGAGAATCGCCGATGCGCCCTTCGCTCCGTATTTTGCTCACCCTCGTTATTGTCGCCATTGCCGTTGCCGCTGGTGCATGGCTATGGCACTACTACCTCTATACCCCCTGGACTCGTGACGCTCGGGTTCATGCGGAAGTGGTGACGATTGCCCCCGATGTCTCTGGCTGGGTACGCACACTTGAAGTAGTGGACACCGACCATGTTGCCCAAGGCGATACGCTGTTTGAGATCGATAACACGCGTTACCAAGCGGCGGTGGACAGCGCCCAGGCCACGGTTGACCATCGCCAGGCGACCCTGGAGCTAAGCCGCGCCGAGGAGAGTCGACGTAACCAGCTGAGCAACAATCGTGCGATTAGCGCAGAAAATCAGCAGATTGCCCAGATCAACTCGCGCATTGCCGCTGCCGATTTACAGCAGGCTCAGGCAGAACTAGCCAGCGCTCAGCTTGATTTAGCGCGCACCCAAATAACCGCGCCGGTAAGCGGCCATATCCTCAATGTCCACCTTACCGCTGGCACTTACGCTAATCGCGGCACGCCGGTAATGGCGCTGATCGCGGATAATTCCTTCTATGTCGTGGGTTATTTCGAAGAGACCAAAATGACGTCGATCGACATGGGCGATCCGGTGGATGTGATTCTGATGAACGGCGACACCCATCTGGAAGGCCGAGTGGCGGGTATTGGCCGAGGCATTGCCGATAGCAACACAACCCTTAACCAGCAGCTGCTACCGCAAGTGGAGCCCACCTTTAGCTGGGTGCGCTTGGCGCAGCGTATTCCGGTGCGCATTACACTAGAAGACGTTCCTGATGACACCCTGCTGAGCGTCGGCATGACGGCAACGGTGCGCGTCCGCCCTGCTAAAAACGCTGCCGAACAGTCTGAGTAACCCATGTCGCCGTTTGTTAGTACCTACCTGACGCCCAACGCTACGGCGGTCAAGTTTGCGATCAAGACCACCCTGGCGATGATGCTCGCGCTCTATATCGCGCTTATGTTCGACTTGGAGCGCCCCTACTGGGCGCTGATGTCGGCAGCGTTTCTGCAGATACGCCCAATGAGCGGCATGGTGGTAGAAAAAGGCATCTGCCAACTTGTCGGCACCTTGATTGGCGCCATGGCGGGTATCGCGATCATGGCACTCTTTGCCCAGGCTCGCGTGCCTGCGCTTATCGTGCTGACCGCTTGGATTATGCTATGCACTTACGTGGGCTCGCTGTGGCGTAATAACTACACCTACGGCTGTCTGATGGCCTCCGTAACCGCCATGCTGATCGTGGTCATCTCCAGCGGCAGCACGCCCGCCGGGATCTTCGATATCGCCGTGGCGCGCCTTACCGAACTGGGGCTGGGCGCCATCTGCGCCATGCTGGTCAGCTCGCTGCTCTGGCCATCCCATGTGGGCGCCCACCTTGCCACTCAGGCCGACAGCGTGATCAACGAAGCCTTCGAGCATGCCGCCCTGCGCTTAGAAGCCAGCGACGATATTCCAGCGATGCAGAAAGCCCTGCGCAGCAGCCTCGGGCCGTTAACCCTGCTGGAAACTGACAGCCAGGCCGCCCGCTTTGAAGGCCCGGTAGGCCCCGGCCGAGTTCGGGCAGCCCATGTACTAACCCGCCGCACGCTGCGCTTTTTCGCCAACCTGCAGGCGCTGCACCAACTGATGCACGACCACGCTGACCGACTCGCTCCGCAAAGTATCGAACTCGCGGGCGAGGTCGCAAAAGGCTTTCGCGATGCTGAACACGTCAAAGGGGTCATTGAGGCCAGAAAAGCTCTCCAGTCGCTACGCCATCGGGTTCATGAAAGCGAGGAAGAGGCCAGCTTAGCTCCCCTCGATCGACGTCTGCGGTTGGGGCTACGTGAATCGATCGGCCACGCCATGATCATGCTCGATGCCCGGGAGGCGATTGCCTCGCCGGAGAGCCATAAACTGCGCTCATCGCCACTGGCCTGGCACCGCGATCACCTCGCCGCCGGTATTAACGCCATTCGCTCAGGGCTAGTATTTTCGCTACTGGCGACTTTCTGGATCGTCACCGCCTGGCAGAGCGCCATGATCGCGATGATGCTGGGCACACTGTTTTCCGCCTTTTTCGCCAGCCGTGACAATCCCCTCGCCATCACCATGATGTTTTATAAAGGTATGCTGGCGGCGATTCCTAGTGCTTTTCTGTTCGGCCATGTATTGCTCTCCCAGGCCAACGGTTTTCCGATGCTAGCAATGCTGTTTGGTACACCGCTGTTCTTAGGACTATTAGGTGCCACTAACCTAGCCACCATGGGCTACTGCCTAGCCTTCACTATCTTCAATATTCTGCTAACCATGCCCGGCAACGGCATGGATTTCTCGTTCGACAGTTTTGCCAACCGGGTGGTGGCCGTAGTGATTGGGCTAAGCTGCGTGGTAATGAGCTTTCGCTTGCTGCCGGGGCTGGGCACCCGACTTCGGCGGCGGCGTTTAATCAATGCGATTTCCACCGATATCCATGAGCTAAGCCAGCGCTCGATTCGCGACGCCGAAACCCGCTTCAGCGGCCACATGGCGGATCGGCTTCTGCAACTGGCGCAGCATGACGACATGCTACCCGAAGACCAACGCCACCTGTTTATTCTTGGTTTGACCGGGTTGGATGTTGGCACCGCTACGCTGCGCCTGCGTGATCGGCTTGATGATGCACCGCACCCGCGAATCCGCGAGGCGCATCGCCACCTACTAGGCACGCTAGCTGGCGGGTTTGAAGAGAGCGCCAACGGGCGGCCACCCCAAGGGATTCGTGAAGCAGGTAAACAGCTGGACGAAGCGATTATCGCCTATGGCGATGTCCCCGCCGACCGCCGCGTACTGCTGGAGGGTTTGATCGAACGGCTCGAACTGGCCCTAGAGCGCCTTGCGCGCATCATGGCGGAGCGGCCTAGGTAGGCGGAGGCTTCTGGCAACTGGTAAGGGAAAGCAAAGCTTAGGCCGAGGTGTTAGATGAATACTCAATCCGGGACACTTTCCTCCAGTTTAAACTCGTCTCATCCAGCTTAAACTCGCCTCTCTTGCAGCAGATCGATGAAGGCACGCAGGCTTGGCGGCACAAGCCGGTTATTCGGGTAATAGAGAAACAGCCCAGGGATCCGTGGACACCACTCATCGAGCACGGTAACCAGCCTTCCATCGCTCAAATAGGCTTGAGCGTAAGACTCCGGTACATAGGCAATGCCTAATCCATCCGCGGCGGCTTCCACCATAAGTGGGCTGCTATCCAAGGTCAGAGCGCCGGGCACATCAACCGCCACGTCCTGGCCATTCTGGTGGAACTCCCAGCGGTAGAGCTTGCCACTCGGCAGCCTCTGTCTTATGCATTGTTGAGACGCTAGGTCGCTTGGCGTTTCGGGTATCGGACGGCTATGTAGATAGCTAGGTGAGGCAACGGCAAGAAAGCGCAAATCATGACCCACGGGGATGGCTATCATATCCTGAGGAACTGCCTCTCTCAGCCTGACGCCCGCATCAAACCCCTGCCCGACGATATCCACAAGCCGCCCCTCTGCCACAAGATCAAGCTCGACGCCTTCATGAAGGGTGAGAAACTGCGGCACAACAGTTTGCAGCAACAAGCGAATAGCCGCTTCGTTACCGTTGATACGCAACCTGCCCGTGACCTTTCCTTCGAAGCTTGATGCATCTTCGAGGATCGTGTCCAAGTCACTCAATAGCGGACTCAAACGTAGTAGCAGGCGCTCACCGCTCTCGGTCAAAGAGACGCTACGGGTGGTTCGGTGCAGCAGCCTGGTTCCCAACCTTTGTTCCAGCGTACGTACGGTGTGGCTAAGTGAAGAACGGCTGACGCCCATTAGGTCGGCTGCTCGGCGAAAGCTGCGGTGTTCGGCCACGGCCTGAAAGGCCTTGAGGTCGGCTAACGTTGGCTTACTCATTAGTGAATTACTTTCACCTCCTCGTGCCAATTGTTGAGCATTCTCTAACCAGTGATACTGCCCTAGCCTATGTCTTGCAACATTTGATTAATGACTTAGGAGATTTCTTATGACTAAAACCTGGCTTATCACAGGCACATCCACCGGCCTCGGCCGCCTACTTACTGAACGGCTGCTCGAACGCGGCGACCGCGTTGTGGCCACGCTAAGACGCAAGGGTGCGCTGGACGACTTGTTAGCCCTACACGGAGATCGTTTGCAGCAGTTGACCTTCGACGTAACCGATACATCGACGATGAGAGATGCCGTTTCACGAGCGTTCACGACGTTGGATCGAATCGATGTCGTTGTCAGTAATGCGGGGTATGGTCTCTTTGGCGCTGCCGAAGAAGCTAGCGACCAACAGATCGAGCGGCAAATAGCGACGAACCTCACCGGCTCCATGCAATTCATCCGCGCAGTGCTCCCCCACCTTCGCGAACAAGGGGGCGGCCGCATTGTTCAGGTATCGTCGGAGGGCGGCCAGATCGCCTATCCAAGCTTCAGCCTTTATCACGCCACTAAGTGGGGCATTGAAGGGTTTATCGAGTCAGTGGCGAAGGAGGCCGCACCTTTTGGTATTGACTTCATTATCGCCGAGCCGGGCCCAACAGCCACAAACTTCGCGGAAGGGCTAGACCGCACACATCCCATGCCAGCTTATGAAAACACCCCTGCGGGGGAGCTACGTAGAGCACTAGCATCAGGCGCCTTTGCCATTAAAGGCGATGCGACCAATACCGTTGATGCCATTATTAAAGCAGCGGATATGCAGAACCCGCCATTACGCTTGGCTTTGGGAAGCACCGCCTATGACTCAATTAGTCATGCGCTAAACGAGCGGATTGAGTCGCTCGAAAAGTATAAGGACGTTGCCCTATCTGCCGACAGAAACGAGGCAAACTGATATGCGGTGAAGCCTTTGGTTATGCCTTTTATTGGGGATACCCGAGCTGACCGTCGGGTACTATTTAAAGAGGAAAGGCTTCACCGTTAGCGTTTATGCATCTGTCGATCAACGATAGGCGCATGCTGCGCCATCAAATCTACCACCCAATCAATGAACACACGCAGCTTGGCGCTGACGTGCCGATTCGGTGGAAAAGCGACGTACATCGGCATTGGGTCGAGATGCCAGCCATCAAATAGGCGAACCAGTTCGCCACGCGATACGTGCTCTCTAGCCATGTAATCCGGTAGCCAGATTACGCCGAGTCCCGCCAAGCCCGCTGCAAGCCCAGCGTTCCCATCGTCGACCGAGATCACATAACGCCCCTGCACGGTGACACGCTCTGCATTGCAGTGCAGGGCATAGGGAAAGGCCAAGCCAGAACGTGCCCAGCGGAAACCAACAATGTAGTGAGGTGGAGCTGAGAGTTCTTGTGGGTGTGAAGGAATACCAGCTCTCTCCAGATAGCTCGGTGCAGCGTAAACACCCAGCGTCAGATCACCCACGCGACGCGCCATCAACGATAGGTCGGTAAGCTCACCGCCACGCACCACGCAATCCACGCTTTCACCGATCAGATCCACCATGCGATCACTTACCCCCATATCGATTTGAATATCGGGATATTGAGCATGGAAAGCAGGCAAAGCGGGGATCAAAATCATGCGCGCGAAAGGGCTGGGCACGTCTACCCTTAGTCGGCCGCGAGGCAGCACAGAAGCATTGGAGAGGCTGGTTTCAGCATCATCCATATCGGCTAATAGCTTTATAACGCGCTCGTAATAGGCGGCACCGTCCGCCGTGACGTTAACCTTGCGAGTGGTGCGGTTGAGCAGCTTTACACGCAGCCGTGCCTCTAATTGTTGCACCAGTTGCGTCACGCTGGTCTTGCTCATGTGCAGTGTATCAGCTGCCTTGGTAAAGCTGCCCGTCTCCACGACTCGGGCGAATGCCTGCATTGCGTTAAAACGATCCATGGCTAAGTCAAACACCTTGTGATTGTTTGAAAACTACAAACAATGTTGAACAGAATTCGCCGTTTATCCACCACAAATGCAGGCTTAAAGTGACTTCATCGTAAACAACGGGTCGGTTCCGGCCTACTGATGGAGATACCCATGGCTAAGCGTGACGTCGTTTTCCCCCAAGGCCGCCAAGCGCTTTATGAACAAAACACCTATTCCGCTGCTGTCCGCTCTGGCGATTTTCTGTTCGTGTCGGGCCAGGTCGGCAGCCGTGAAGACGGCTCGCCCGAGCCAGACTTCGCCGCTCAGGTACAGCTCGCGTTTGATAACCTGCAGCGTGTTCTGGAGGCAGCAGGCGCAAGCTTCGACGATATCGTCGATGTGACAAGCTTCCATACCGATCCGGAAGCCCAATTCCCTATCTGGTTGGAAGCCAAGGCGCGCGCGTTTCCGGAAAAACCTTACCCTAACTGGACAGCGGTCGGCGTCACTTGGCTGGCGGGCTTTGATTTTGAAATCAAGGTCATTGCCAAACTCCCCGAGTAAGCAGCCATGTACCTCAAGCGCCTATTCGTTGCGCTTCAGGAACGTCTCCATTAACGGCTTGGAGAGATTTTTGATAGCGGAGAGCATCGCGCTTCGGTGGTGTTTGAAAAAGACGGCCGTATTCGCGAGTGAATTGCGATACGCTCTCGTAACCGACCTCAAAGGCAGCATTACTCGCGGAGCATCCCTCGTCGAGCATGAGGCGGCGCGCTTCAATCAAACGCAGCCGCTGTTGATACTGTCCCGGCGTTAGCGAGGTCATGTGCTTGAAGTGTTTGTGAAACGAGCTGAGGCTCATGCCTGCCTTTGCCGCTAGTTGCTCCACCGACACCCGAGACGTGTACTCGGCTCGCAAGAGTGCAATGGCGTCAGCAAGGCGGCTCGCGTAGCTATCCGGGTCGGCGATATCCCGTAAAGCGGCCCCCTGAGGGCCCGACAGCAGCCAGTAATGCAACTCCTGCATGATGCCTGGGCGAAGAAGCGGCGCTGAATCAGGGCGATCCAGCAGTTTCATCAGCCTTGATACGCAGTCAATCACCTCGACTTCACTATCTTCGGCAAATAAGGTCGGTATCTCGGGTAGTTGCTGGGCATGGGCACTCCCTATATGAGCGGCTAGCTCACGCAGGATCGCCCTATCCAGCTCGACCGCAACGGCTAGATAGGGCTCCTCCGTACTTGCCTGCACAATCCTACCCACCACGGGCATATCAGCGCTGACGATCACCGACTCCCCGGCGGACAAGACCGCTTGTTGTTTCCCAACAAGAATGCGCTTGGCGCCCTGGAGAACCAAACATACCAGTGGCTTATAGACCGATTGCAGATCGCCAGCTGGCGCCTCGACGCACATCATTCGCAGGCCCGGCACGGATGTTAACGCCAAACCATCGCTATTGGCGTGACGTTTGGCATACGTCTGAACCGCCTGTTTGAGTGAGTTCATGAGCTTTTCTCTAGCGTTTCGGCTCAACGTTAGCATGGCGATGAAGGCTTTTCTTCTCGCCTACAGGATCAGGCAAGTTTTTTGTAGATGCTGGCAAGCCCCGCCGCCGCCAAATTGGTAAAAAGTGAGTGGCATTCGCCTCTAAAAGTAGACGGAGAGTTAAACCATGAAAATGTCAGGAAACACCATACTTATCACCGGCGGTGGCTCCGGGATTGGTCGTGAACTTGCCTTACGTTTCAATGCGCTTGGCAACACCGTGATCGTCGCCGGTCGGCGCATGGAAACGCTGGAGGAGACCATTGCTGGCCAGCGCGACATGCACGCGATGGTTGTCGATGTTGAGGATCCAGAGGAGATCACCGCCTTTGCTGAGCGTGTCATCGCCGAGCACCCCAACCTCAATGTACTGATCAACAATGCGGGCATTATGCGGCGCGAGGACTTGTCCCGCACCCGCGACCTGAGCGATGCCGAGCAGACAGTCGTTGCCAATCTACTCGGGCCGATCCGGCTAACGAACGCACTGACCGACCATCTGGTAAACCAGCCAGACGCGGCGATCGTGAACGTCTCCTCGGGGTTAGCGTTTGTGCCGTTAAGCGGCACGCCCACCTATAACGCCACCAAGGCAGCCATCCACTCTTACACAATCTCACTACGCGAGCAGCTCAAGGGTAAGGTCGAGCTCATCGAGCTTGCGCCCCCTGCGGTGCAGACGGAGCTGACGCCGGGCCAGTCGACCCGTGAAGGCTATATGCCGCTCAATGATTACATCGAAGAGGTCATGACACTGTTTCAACAGCAACCGACACCCAAGGAAATTTTGGTGGAGAAAGTCAATTTCTTACGCTGGGCAGAGCGTGACGGACACTTCGATCAAGCGGTCGAAATGCTCAGCAAGATGTGAGCTCCCCTATCCTCTAGCCTTCTAACTCGCACATGCACTGTTTGCTGATGGCCACAGTGCATTTGTCCATTCACGTCGGTCAACCATTCTCAGAGCGAATAAAGGATAGAAGACAAGCCCTTACCTCAACGCAAGCTAACGATTACCCACCCTTCACTGCAATATTTTTAATTATGCGAGCAGGATTACCGCCTACCACCACATTATCGGGTACATCCTTGGTTACAACAGCGCCCGACGCTATGACCACGTTATTGCCTACTCTAACGCCTGGATTAATGATGGCGCCGCCACCAATCCAGACGTTATCGCCAAACGTAATCGGCTTTGCGTATTCTTTACCCGCATTGCGCTCATGCGGATCAAGCGGATGGGTCGCCGTATAAATCTGCACATTCGGCCCAAGCATGCAGTTATCGCCAAAGCGTATTTCACAAACATCTAGCAGGATACAGTCGAAGTTAGCGAAAAAGTTTTCGCCTACATGAATGTTATACCCGTAATCCAAGCGTAAATTAGGTTCTATATAGAGGTTTTCTCCCGTCGATCCGAACAACGATTTCAAGGCTTTCAAGCGCTGGGCGTCAGTTTCCAATACGTGATTGTAGAGCCTCACTTGTCGCCTTGTTTCTTCACGCTCTTTTAGCAGTAGCGGATCAGCAGGGTTATAGAGCTCTCCTGCTAGCATCTTGTCTTTTTCTGAACGCATTAGTCACCCTCCTAGATTTTGCCCAATATTAATCACTCTCAGCCGTTGTTATCACCCTGCAGTTTTCCGTCAAGCGTCGCAGCCAGTTCACAAAATCGTCAATACAGCTGTAAACAACAGGAATGACCAGCAGGCTCAACAGCGTCGACGTGATCAACCCGCCAATGACCACTAAGGCCATGGGGGCCCGAAAGCTGGGATCGCCAGCCCATCCTAGGGCGATCGGCATCATGCCCGCCCCCATGGCAATGGTGGTCATCACGATGGGCCGGACACGTTTTTTGCAGGCATCAATAATGGCGTCCACGCGTTCCAACCCATGCACCCGACGGGCAATAATGATGTAGTCCACCAGCAGGATTGAGTTCTTGGTGGCGATGCCCATCAGCATGATCAATCCGATCATGGCAGGCAGCGACACGGGCGTCTGCGTGAGGAACAGCGCCAGGAAAGCCCCAGGTACGGAGAGCACCAGCGCCACCAGAATAGTGACCGGTTGCATGAAATCCTTGAGCAGCAGCACCAACAACATATAGATACACAGCACGCCGGTCAGCATGGCAATTCCGAAGCTTGAGGCAAGCTCCTCCATTTCCTCTGCATCGCCTTCTGCTTTCTGAAACACGCCGCGCGGCAACTGACGTAAACTGGGCAGTGCCTGCACGGCCTGTTCGATTTCTCCCAAAGGCTGCCCTTGCAGGCTCACCTCGAAATTGACGTTGCGCAGACGATCATGCCGGGTGATTTCCGAAGGACCGCTGCTCCACTCAACGTTAGCCACGCTCTCCAGCGGCACTGGCCCGTTCGCACCAGGCACTGGTAGCCGTTTAAGGGTCGCCATATCCTCCCGAGCGGCATCCGCCAGCCGAACCATCACCGGCACCTGACGCGAGCTGAAGTTCAACTTAGGAAGGTCCTCGGCGTTATCGCCCACGGTCGCGATGCGCAGCGTATCGGCGATGGTCTGAGCCGAGACCCCAAGGTCGGCGGCGCGGGCAAAATCAGGGCGTACAATGAGTTCAGGCCTGACCAGGCTGGCCGTCGAACTCACCGCGCCGATGCCGGGAATGGCGCGCATCTCCCGCTCGACTTGGCGGGCATGCAGTTCAAGCACTCGGCTATCCTCACCGGCGAGCACCAACTCATAGCCATCCCCCTCGTCGCCTACGCGAGTTCGCACGCCGGGAAGCGTGGCGAGTGCAATGCGTAACTGCTGCTCTATGTCTTGCTGCGTAACGCCCGCGCGGGTTGCGCGATCCGCCAAACCAACGGTCAGTTCCACCGAGGTCACATCAGAGTCACTGCTGCCGGAGTCCTCACCGACGGCCGCGAAGACGCTGACTACATGCTGTTGCGTCTCCAGTCGTGAGCGTGCCTGCTCGGCAAGCGCCTCCGCTTCAGACAAGGTGCTACCGGGCGGCAAGGTGAGCGTCGCCTGCGTCTGGGAATTATCATCGGGGGGTATGAAGGTCCCCGGCAGGGTCGAGGCCAGCCAGATACCTCCTGCAAAGCAGGCCGCCGCCGCGAGGAGCGTTGTCTTACGGTGGCGCAGGCACCCGTTAGCAACGATCCAGTAGTAGTTAATCCACGTTGGATCGCGCGAGGGATGTTGGGGTTTGCGCAGCAGATACGCAGCCAGCATGGGCGTGAGAAGACGCGCCACCAGCAGCGAAAACAGCACCGCTACCGAGGCCGTCCAACCGAACTGAACGAAGAATTGCCCGACGGTGCCACTCATAAAGGCCGTGGGCAGAAAAACGGCAATCAATGTAAAGGTGGTGGCGACAACGGCCAGGCCAATTTCCGCCGCCGCGTCCATGGCGGCCCGGCGCGGGGGCTTGCCCATCAGCAGGTGCCGTTCGATATTCTCAATCTCGACAATGGCATCGTCCACCAGCACCCCGATCACCAGCGAGAGCGCCAGCAACGTCACCACATTGAGCGAGAAGCCCACCAGGTGCATGAAAGCGAAGGTGGGGGTGATCGACAGCGGAAGCGTGACCGCCGCTATCAGTGTGGCCCGCCAATTGCGTAGAAAGCAGAACACCACCAGCACCGCCAGCGCCATGCCCTCGAATAGCATGTGCATGGAGCCCTGGTAGTTCTCCAGCACCGGCCCAACAAAATTGAAGGCTTCTTCGACCTCGACATGGGGATATTGCGCCTGCAAGTCGGCAACAGCAGCCTGCACCCCCTCGGCCACATCTACCTCGCCGTACCCCTCGGCACGGGTCATCTCGACGCCGACGACGGGCGCGCCATCAAGCAATGCCATCGAGCGCCGCTCGGCCACGGTATCGGTAACCGTCGCCACCTCATCAAGGCGAATACGCCGACCGTCGCTGAGTGCCAGCTCCATCGTCGCAAGCTCAGCTGCGGATTCAGCGTTGGCGATGATGCGCACGGCCTGTTCGGCTCCGCCGACATCCACGCGCCCACCGGGCGCCTCCAACTGCGCCTGGCGCAGCTGGTGTGAGATATCCAACGCTGTCGTGTTCATCGCCAGCAGGCGGTTCGGATCCAATGCCACGCGGACTTCGCGATCGACCCCGCCGATACGCCGAA
Organism: Vreelandella titanicae; assembly: GCF_014697095.1. Lineage (NCBI taxonomy): Bacteria > Pseudomonadati > Pseudomonadota > Gammaproteobacteria > Oceanospirillales > Halomonadaceae > Vreelandella > Vreelandella titanicae. Next base: position 5,190,072 of record NZ_CP059082.1, read on the forward strand.
CCGAGCCAACGCCTGGCACCGACAAGACGGCCTTGGTCATTTTGTCATCGACGAACCAGGAGAGTGCCTCATCGTCTAGATCGGAGGAGCTCACCGCGTAGCGTACAATCGGCTCACTGAAAAACTCACCCTTCCGAATCACTGGATCACGCAGGTCGGCGGGTAGATCTGAGCGGATGCGAGCAACAGCGTCGCGCACATCCTCCAGAGCCTCTTGCAAGGACTTTTCCAGTCTGAATTCAATAGCAATGTCGGCATTGCCATCCGTCAGCGTTGTAGAGATGTTTTTGACGCCGGAGACGGTAGCGATGGAGTCCTCGATCTTGCGGGCAACCTCGCTCTCCATTAAGGCGGGAGCCGCCCCCGGCAACGAGGCGGATACCTCTACGAGGGGCAGCTGTACATCCGGCAAGTCCTGAATAAACAAGCCTCGGAAGGAGATTAGCCCCCAGAAGGTCAATAGGATGAAGAGCAGAACAACCGGAATAGGATTGCGAATCGCCCAGGATGAGGTATTGAGCGTCATACCCCCTCCTCGGCGTCGGTCTCAACCACCCGCACCTGATCACCGTTGCCAAGAAAAGCACCGCCCGAGGCGACCACCAAGGCGCCAGGTTCAAGGCCGGAGAGAATTTCAATGCGATCCCCCGAGTGCTGGCCCAGGGAAACTTTAAGCTCCGTTATTTGGCCAGCATCGCTGACGCGATGGACGTAGCCAAAGCCATCGCGTAGCTGCACCGCGGCACGGGGAAGCGTCATCACTTGGCGGCTGCCCAGTTCAAATTCACCCCGTGCAAACATTCCCGCCCGGGCAACGTCGCTTAACGGTAGGTCGACATAAACCAGACCATTGCGTGTAGCGGTGTCCACTAGCGGCGCGATGGTGCGCAAGCGCCCTTCGAGGTCGTAGCCGCCAGGCAGGCTTATCCTGGCAGTCTGGCCGGGTCGCAGCTTATTCAGATCGGACGCGGCGACCTCGGCCCGCCACTCCAGCCGACCGTGGCGCGTCAATCGGAACAGCTCCTGACCGGCGCCTGTAACAGCGCCAACAGTGGCCGTGCGGGAGGTAATCAAACCGTCGTCTGGGGCGGCAACCTGCGTCTGAGCCAAGCGTAGCGCTTGGGCTTCATTCTGCGCTTGCGCAACGTTGAGCCTCGCCCTGGCGGTGAGCTCGGCGGTTTCGTATTGCTGAATCTGCTGTTCTGAAAGCGACCCGGTGGTTTTCAAACCCCGGGCACGTTGGGCGTTAGCCGTTGCCTCCGCAAGCGTTGCTTCGGCTTCCGCCACGGCGGCGCGGCTTCTAGCCAGCTCCGCGCGCACGGTCGTGTCGTTATAAACGGCCAGCACCTGCCCTTCCGTGACCTCATCACCCACGTCTGCCTTGACGTCGACCAGCCGCAGGCCACCGATTTCGGTACCGATAATGATCTCCTGCCACGCAGCAATATCACCATTGGCCGCAATCGTCGTTGGAAGCGTCTGAGGTTCTAATGTCGTCACGTTGACTGATAGTGAGGGCTGCGCCGTCGGTTCGGCGACGGCATCACTTTCCGACGACACCGCCTGCATACATGCCAGCGCGGCAGCGCTAGCAATCACGACAATCATAATGCCGAAACAACTTTTTCGTTTTGGAAATGGCATAATCCAGGCCTGCTTCAAAGGGTTCAATTCATTGATGAAAAAGAAAATCCAAGAATTTCAGTTGAACCACTATCGGTCTGCCTTCCTTTCTCATTTCTTACTGACGTCACGTTTTAAATAAATCCGGCACCAGTAAGAAACGCGTAAGATAGCGCTCCTGATGATGGCACTTTCAAACCACTCTCACTTTCAAACCATGCTAGGAGTGCCACCATGAGTTATCATCAGTCGCTATTACTGAACGGCCGCCTCATCACTATAAGATTGGCGACAGCCGCATGTATCGGTGGTCTTGTTATTGTCTCTCCGTTGGCGTTCGCCGACGAAGAGGACTCAGACGAAACCACTTGGGGATTGGGCGTAGGCGCAATAAGCGAACAGGATCCCTATGCCGGTATCGACAGGAAAAACACCCCATTTCCCTTGTTCCTGATCGAAAACCGGTACATTAGTGTCTTCGGACCGGAAATCGAATTTAAACTGCCGAGTCTTGTCATCAACGACTCACAACAGCTCAATTTCGGCATCGTCGCCCAGTACGATGAGAGCGGCTACGAGCCAGGCGATGCCCCGATTCTCAACGGCATGCGTGAGCGCAAGGGCGGATTTTGGGCGGGGGCCAAAATGGAATGGGAGACCGACTTCGTTGATGTTAGTGCCGAATGGCTCACCGACGTCTCCGGCAACAGCGACGGACATCGCTTCGATCTTGGCCTGGAGAGAACGTGGGAATTCGGCGAACATATAATGGTAACCCCACACGTGGGGGCGTCCTGGCAGGACGACAAGAACGTCGATTACTACTTCGGCGTTCGCGATAATGAGGTTCGCTTCGATCGCCCCGCCTATAAGGGAGAGTCGGCTACCAATATCGAGGCGGGGGTGCGCGGCGTGTACCAGTTTGACCAGCATCACTCTGTGCTGTTAGGCGTTGAGGTCACGAGCCTGGCGAACGAAATCAAAGATAGCCCACTGGTGGATCGTTCGACCCAAAACGCCGTGTTAGTTGGCTATCTTTATACATTCTGATGAGCCGCATACTGCTGATCGAGGATCATGACCGGCTAGCCCACTTGATGTGCAAAGGGCTGGTGGACGCCGGTATCGGCGTTGATGTGGTCGACCGCATCGATTCGGCTTGGGCTGCCGTTCAGCAGATGCCCTACCAGGCACTGGTACTCGATCGTGGCTTGCCGGATGGCGATGGGCTGCTATTGCTCAAGAAGTTGCGCAACGCAGGCCTTAGCGTGCCCTGCCTGGTGTTAACGGCTCGCGATGCGCTGCATGACAGGCTAGAAGGCCTCGAAGCCGGTGCCGACGACTACCTCCCCAAGCCGTTTGCCATGGATGAGATGGTGGCACGTGTCCGTGCCTTGCTACGCCGCCCTGCGGAATTCCATTCAATCGACCCCATTCACGGCGACCTGAGGCTGCATACGGAAAGCGGCGTTCTGTTTAGCGGCGACAAGAGCATTACCCTCGCCCCGGCGGAGCTGCACATCATGCAGTTGCTGTTATATAAGCACGATGAGGTAGTTCGCCGCAGCGCGCTGGAAGCAGCGGCCTGGGGGCTAAGCGAGGCGGTGACACCGAACGCCTTGGATGTCGCCCTGCACCGTTTACGCCGCAAGCTGCTTGCCATCGGTTCGCGCCAGCGGATCGCCAACGTGAGAGGGATGGGATATGCGCTTCGTCAAGCGGATGACGCTCAATAGCCTGAGGCTGAAGGTGCTGCTGGCCTATTTGGCAGGTATGGTGCTGAGTATCACACTGCTGGTAATTGCCGCAGCAGTGGTGCTTCAGAGCGATCTACTGCCTCGTATGGATATGGCCGACGCGGCCGATGGGCTGGTGGACAATGTCGAGTTCGACAGCCGTGGCCGGCCCGTTGGTTTCGACGCCAGCATGGACGACCGCGCTTGGCTATACGAAGGCCCACAACCCGAAACGGCGTACCGTATTCTGGATGATGCCGGGAACGTGGCGGTGGCCTCGAGTGCCAGAGAAGCTTTCTGGCCAGCCGACGGCGAGGTTCTGCGTTTGGCGCGGGGCACCTTTTCCTTTGAGTATGACGACAGAACTTTCTACGGTGCCACGGAGCCCTTTGAGCATGGTGAAAGAACGTGGTATCTGCAGTTCGTCGCCAGTTCAAGATTCGTTGATGTCCTCTATCTCGTCGCCTTTCCACTGGTGGCAGCGGGCGTACTGGTGTTTGGCTTTGTCATGTTCGTTGCCTTCGGTCTATGCGCCTACATTACCTTGCGCTTAACCCTCAAGCCGCTGCGCGATGTTTCCAAATCGGCGGCGGCTATCTCGCCGCGCTCTATAGACGCCCGTCTCGATACGGACGCCGTGCCTGTGGAAATTGCCCCGCTGGTACATAGCTTCAATCACGCTCTGGAACGCCTTGGGCGGGGTTATCGCCTGCAGCAGGAGTTTCTCGGCCACGCGGCCCACGAGTTAAAAACGCCCCTGGCGCTGATCCGCGGGCAGGTTGAGTTGCTCGAGGAAGGGCGAAATGACCGCAAGGAACTATTGAGCGATGTCGAGTACATGACCCGCCAGGTGCAACAACTGCTACTTCTGGCCGAAGCGAGCGAGGCGCACAACTACCAGTTTAGCGTTGTTCGAATGCACGACATCGCCCACGAAGCTTCCATCTACTTGCAACGCATGGCGGAGTCCGCCGACGTGCATTTAACGGTGCTTGCCGCGGATCAAGGGGTGACATGGAAGGCTGATCACGGGGCATGCTTCACTCTGCTCAAGAACTTGCTGGAGAACGCCATCCAGCATGCCCCCGCGCAGACTCTCGTCAGCATGGAAATCCAGAGCAATACGATAACCGTGCGTGACCGAGGGTCTGGCGTCGAGCCTGAACAGCTGTCTCTGCTGTTCTCTCGTTTCTGGCGAGGTGCACATCGACGCGACCATGGTGCTGGTTTGGGGCTGGCCATCTGCCAGGAAATCGCCATGGCACACGGCTGGGTGCTTTCGGCTCACAACGCCCATCCCGGGTTGATCATGACGCTACGCAAAGAAGCCTAGGGTTAATCCCTGCAAACAGCGCCCTACATCACTTATCAACGAGGTGGTCATGCAAATTTTAAGACGCAAGCCCCTAAATCCGCCCAACCTGCCCGATACCTTGATCGAAGGTCACAGCCAAGCCGTATTAGTTCAGGGAGGCTCCCGGGTACTGATGTCCAGCCAGGTAGGGGTCGATGCCGAAGGCCATTTAGCGGGCCCTGAACTTCCCGAGCAGACCGAAGCAGCGCTGAACAATATCGAACGATTGCTATCAAGCCTCGGCGGCGATCTCTTGCGGGTGGTGATGTTGAGAATCTACTTAGCCGAATCCGCTCGCTACGACCAGCAAGTGGTAATGGAGGCGCTGAAGCATCGTTTCCCCACCGCCCCGCCGGCGGCTACTTGGTTGATTGTGTACGGCCTTGCCGAACCGGAATGGTTAATCGCTATCGAGGCCGAGGCAGTGCTGCCGGGGTTTGCTTTAAACAGCTAAATGACCGTAACCGTCGAAATAATAACGCTGCTCGTTAAACACCGCACCGCCCGGTTGCCCGATCATTCTAAATAAGGGGGAGCACATTTGTGGCTCTCTGTCAGAGGCAAGCACCTACAGAGAGGGTTTCATGATTAGCCGCCTGAACGTTCTACTTTTCACACTTTTCTTGCTGGCTTCCTGCGCCGTGCCACCGGATTCGCAGGGTTTTCAACCCTCAGAAAACCTGCCTCGCTATGATCAGGAGAGTTTCGATCAATATGTGCGCGAAACACGTGCATGGATTGCGGATAACCGCGCTTTCATCAGTGACGACCGCGACCTTGAAATACAGCTCAATACGCCGTTCGAACTCCGCCCTGATAAACCGGCCAAACGCGGTATCCTGTTAGTGCATGGACTGGGCGCAAGCCCGTGGTATTTCATCGATATCGCCACCGCCATGGCGAATGACGGCTGGCTGGTTCGCTCCATCCTTCTGCCTGGCCACGGCACACGCCCAGCCGATCTGATGCTGCCTGATAATGATGATTGGGAAAAAATCATTGCCCATCACGCGGAACTGCTAGCAGCCGAGGTCGATGAGCTTTGGCTTGGCGGTTTCTCAACCGGCGGCAACCTGGTCACCTCCCATGCGTTCACAGACGACAATGTCGATGGCCTGCTGCTGTTTTCTCCTGGATTTTACCCCGATACCCACTATCTATTTCTCGCCCCGACCATTGCCTATTTATGGGACTGGCTCGATATCGATGATGAAGACAATATCGTCACTTACCAATCATTTCCTGCGCGAGGGGCCTCGCTCTATTATCACTCGGTCAGTACCGTGCAAAAAAATCTCAAAACCTCACACTTTAATAAACCTGTCCTGATGACGATGAGTCAACATGATAGTGTCCTTGACCCCAACGCGACGCTCATTGCCTTTCAAAACCGCTTTCCCAACCAACAATCGCGCTTCATCTGGTACGGCGATCCACCACAGCACCTTGACGACCCCCGCGTCACCGCCTTTACCAGCCACCTTCCCGACCGGCGAATCAGCAACTTTTCCCACATGAATGTGCTGTTTGCGCCCGAGAATACCTATTACGGTCAAGCGGGTAGCTACCTCATGCTGGAAAACGGCCAGGATGGCCTCGCGCCGCCCGACGACCCGGATGCCCTGTGGTTCGGCGCATGGGGGCAGAGCGACGCGGAAAAATACCACGCTCGACTGACCTGGAATCCCTATTTTTACGACCTCCTCGATGGTATTCGCGAGGTAACAGGAGACTAATCGACGTCCCTCCCCGACTGAGTTTTTCGGGACTCATGGAGAATAGGTGCAATAAGATGGTTATATCTATATTTTCACTATCCAAGTGTTTTCTTGTAACGCTATGCATGGAAGAGAAAACGTTATTCACAAATGCTTGGCTATCAGAAACTCCTGGAACTTTAAGTCATTCACAGTGCTTTGCTTTACGCATCACAATAACTTTAACTGCCTTTTTAGCGTTACCCATGACACTTCTTGATGCAGGATCAATTGAAAACATCATTGCCGTCTTTAGCGTTGAAGCTAGCACTACAGCCTTAATCTTTTCCAAAGTAAAATCAAAAAGCACTACAGCTTGGCTACTGAGTGATATTGAGGATGAGATACTAGAGTGCACCAATACAATAGGAGTGGCAGGCGTAGGGACTCTTTTAGTTATATTTTTGTTGGCCTAATCCACTTCTTAATTGCTGTGCTGAATATCAAATGACGAATTAATCATTAATAACGACTTGGCCGCAGAATCTGAGAAAAGCAGCCCCTCGAATATACTTGCTGGAAGAGACAGGTAGCAGCACAGTGTCACTCGCAAGCCGGAGGAAACTCACTCGGTAAGTCAAAGACAGTCTCTTTTCTTTCAATGTGCCGCTCCCCCCCCCCGACCGCCAATCATCATTCGCCTGAAACCACTGCTTAGCATTAGATGAGTTTGGTCTCGACCATTCGCAATAGAACTCTCCTCCGGTGGATAAGTAGCTGTGTGGCTTCAGCAACATTTACCGCGCTTTAGTTGTCTTGATGCACCTTGCTACAAAATACCCAATTCTTGACACACTGTGGGCATAACCATGGCTTACTTTTCATTTCCAGCGAAAAGTTTTGATAGCCCGGCTCGGTAAGCAGAGATAATCACATATAGAGAGCAGCGAAGTATTAATAGTAGGCAGGGTCTTGGTAACAATCGATAGCCTTCGCAGATGCTGCCGTCTTCGATCCTTTGGAAGAGTTTAGAAAAGCTATGGAACTTAGAAACCTTTCCGATACATTTTTATTCTTCAAGGCTTGGCTCTTTAACCCACTGAGTATTGGTGCGCTCATGCCTTCTGGTCGAGCGCTGGCCAACCTTATCACCTCGGAAATATCTACGGATACGGGTCTGATCATCGAGCTTGGGCCGGGGACGGGTGTCTTTACACACGCACTCATTGAGCGTGGTATCGACCAGAAAAACATAGCATTAATCGAGAATGACGCGGCATTCGTTACCAAGCTACAGCATCGCTTCGGGCATGCTCACACATTTTGTATTGATGCTTCACGGCTACACGAAGTTGAGTTTTTCGACGGGGCACATGCCGGTGCTGTCGTCAGTGGGTTGCCCATGCTGTCAATGTCTCCACGCAAGATGATCGCCATTCTGGACGGTGCTTTTGCCAAAATGCGGCCCGAAGGATCTTTCTATCAGTTCACTTATGGCCCCCGTTGCCCGATCCCACGAACGCTGCTCGATCGTCTTGGGCTGAAAGCAATGCGTGTCGGTCGCATACTCGTAAACGTCCCTCCCGCTACCGTCTACCGCATCGTTCGACGTAAGCCTCGTCCTGCCGCTAGCGGTGAGCGCATCAGCGTGCGATGACGGAGTGTCATCTGCACTACTCCATTCACAGTAATCGGAACCCACTGATGGCTTTTCTCCTAGCAGAGGATGGCCGGAGAGGATGACAATGACCATCAAATTCTGGCTTTCTGGATTCGCCTGTTTTCTGCTGACCGCCTGTGGCACCCCTGCTGACGATAATATAAGTGACAATGAGCGTGCTGCCGTACCTGTCTCAGCGGTACCAGCGGAACTGGCGACGTTAGGCGAGCAGTTGTCGCTTACGGGCACCCTAACCGCTGAGCGCCAGACACGTCTCTCCCCTCGCGCGGACGGACTCGTGGCACGCGTGCATGTTGAAGCGGGTGATCATGTTGAGACCGGACAGCTACTCCTCGAACTCGACCCGGCCCTTGCACAACAGGCGCTCACGCGTGCTCGCGCTCAGGAGGAAGAGGCAAACGCCTCGGTGCGAGAGGCTGAACGCTTGGTAAATGAGGCACAGCGGCTCGCTGAACGTCAGGCCATCCCCGCAACAGAGGTCGCATCGCGTGTTGCCGCGCTAAATCTAGCACGGGCATCGGCAGCCTCCGCTCAAGCAGCCACACGAGAGCAGGAAGAACTGGTTGAACGGCACAGTTTGCCAGCCCCCTTCCCAGGCGTCGTCGCCGAAAAACTCACCGAAGTTGGCGAATGGGTGCAACGGGGAACGCCGGTGTTATCGTTAGTCACGATTGATCGTATACGTCTGGATGTGCAAGTGCCCCAAGAGCGATTTGGGCAGCTAGATGAGCAGGCACAAGCGCAAGTATATGCCGATACGCTGGATGACACCCCATTGCCAGCGCAGATCATTGCACGGGTTCCCGTCACCGACCCCGAGGCGAGAACCTTTCTACTTCGCCTACTGGTAAACGATCCACAGGGTCGATTACTTCCTGGCACCTCCGCCCGAGCAGAAATTTCTTTACCCCCGCAAGCAACCGATACGTTGGCCATCAGTCGCGATGCGTTGCTGCGCCAACCGGATGGTAGTCACAGCGTCTACATCGTCGATAACACAGACGATGAACGCATCGCCCGCCGGCGCCAGGTGCAAATTCTGTATGAACAGGGCGGTCAGGTCGCCGTTGCAGGCGACACCCTGCGCCAGGGCGATCCGGTCGTCACCCGAGGCAACGAGGCCTTGACCGACGGTCAGTCCGTAGAAGTGGTGGAGCGTTAACACATGGATTTCGGACGCGTTATTCACCACAGCACCCTGATTGCCGTCGCGGTTCTGATCCTGTGCTTGCTGGGGATCACTGCTGCACTGCGGGTACCGGTTCAGATGATTCCCGACCTGGAAGTACGCACCATCAGCGTGGAGACAAGCTGGCCTGGGGCGTCTCCCCGTGACGTGGAGCAAGAGATCCTTATCGAGCAGGAACAATACCTCCGCACCTTGCCCAATCTCCAACGAATGGTTTCCACCGCCAGCATCGGCCAAGCCAGTATTGAGCTGGAGTTTCCCTTCGGCGTCGACATTAATGAAGCGCTGATACGCACCAACAACGCGCTTAGCCAAGTATCCAGCTACCCTGAAAATGTCGATGCCCCCGCCCTGACGACAGTCTCTTCCTCAGACGAACCTTTCATGTATTTCCGCATCGGGCCACATGCAGAGAGTGGGGAAAATCTCGATCTGGCGATGATGCGCAACTTTCTGGAGGATGAGGTGCGCCCCCGTATGGAGCGCGTCAATGGTGTTTCGCTCGTGGAAATATGGGGCGCGGAAGCACGACAGGTGCGGGTAGAAATCGATCCGTACCGTTTGGCCGAACGCGGGCTCGACATGACCGATGTTCGCAATGCACTACAGACCCGTAACGTCGACAGTTCAGCGGGCGACCTGGACAGTGGAAAGCGCAGTGTGATGGCACGCACGATCGGCCGCTTCCACGAGCCCGCCGATATGGGCGAGTTGATCATTGCCGAGCGCCAGGGCGCCTTGATGCGGCTCTCCGAACTGGCCAATATCCGGCTCAGTCACCATGAAATGCGTACCCAGGCATTCTATAACGGCCTACCTTCACTGATCCTGGCGGTGCGCCGCGAAACGGGATCGAATGTCGTCCAGACCAAGTATGCCGTACTGCCGGAAGTCGAGGCGATCAGCGACGAGATTCTGGTGCCGCTGGGTCTTGAAATGACGCTGATCAACGAAGATGCGCGCTACGTTGAAGACTCGGTCGCCAACGTCTGGAATAACCTTTTACTCGGGACACTGCTGGCAACACTGATAATGTTTGCCTTCCTGCGTTCGGCGCGCAGCACCTTTGTCGGGGTGATTGCCATACCGGTCTGTACGATCGCCGCCTTTATCGGCCTGTTACTCGCAGGCCGGACGCTGAACGTTATCTCATTGGCCGGCGTAGCGTTTGCCATCGGCATGACGCTCGACAACACCATCGTCGTCCTCGAAAGCATCGATCAAGCACGACGACGCGGCCTAAAACCCTTCGATGCTGCAGTGGCGGGTGTGCGCCGGGTCTGGACGGCGGTCATGGCGAGCACGCTTACGTCAGTCCTGGTATTTGCCCCCACACTGTTCATTCAGGAGGAAGCCGGACAGCTCTATTCGGATATCGCGATTGCGATTTCCTCTTCTATTCTTGCGTCGATGGCCGTTGCGGTGACCGTGCTACCGGCGATGGCGGCGCGGCTGCTACCGGCAATACAGCCAGATGTTACCGTCAAGGACGGCGCCTTTGACCACATCGGCCGCTGGATCACCCGCGCCTATAGCCGTCCGATGCGGCGAACGATGATTCTACTCGGCATGCTTGGCTTGTCGGCATGGGTCGTGGTGTGGCTAACCCCTCCGGCGGAGTACTTGCCGGAAGGCGAAGAGGCGCGCATCTTCTCTAACATGATCGCGCCGCCGGGCTACAACCTGACGGAGATGGAATCCATCGCGCAGGAGCTAATCCCGGAGCTGCAGCAGCGTCTTGATGACGAACCGGCACGCTTCCACCGTGGCGAAACGAATATGCCCGCACTGCGCTTCTTCGCCATGTTCGTCGATGCCCAGGGCATTCGTGTCATTACCGATCCGAAAGATCCAACCGATCTGGAAGCATTAATGGGCGCCCTCGAGGCACGCTTTACGGCCTGGCCGGGCATGCGCGCATTCGCCTCACGGGGCTCCATCATCTCCACCAACGATGGCGGTACGCGCAGTATCAACATGGACATTTCCGGCTCTGATCTTGCCGAGATCTATCAGGTTGCGAGCCTTGCCTATGCCCGCGCAGGAGCACTGTTCGACGACGCGCAGATTGGTTCCGAACCCAGCTCACTCAGCCTGGATCAGTTATTGCTGGAGATCCAGCCTCGGTGGGAGCGTCTGGTGGAAGTCGGGCTCGACGCTGAGCGCTTTGGCTATTCCGTGGCGGCGCTAAGCGATGGTGCGTTTGCCGACCAAATGATCCTGGATGACCGTCGGGTCGACATCTACCTATTCAGCAGCGCGGGTAGCGATCAGCGGGCAGAGCGCCTGGGTGACCTGCCCATTGCCACACCTTCTGGCGACGTGCTGCCACTTTCTGCATTGGCCGATTTGAACGAGTCCGTCGATACGGACAGCATTCGACGGCTGGACGGGCGCCGCACGGTGACGCTGAATATCGTGCCGCCGCGCTCGGTGGCGCTGGAAACGGGCGTCGAACGCGTGCAAAACGAGCTGATCGGGGCCATGCGCAGTGACGGTGAGATCCCGCACGGCGTCTCGATAGATATCACCGGTGCCAGCGACCAGTTGCAAGCCACCCGCGAAGCAGTCTCGGGTAATTTCATGATCGCGGTGCTGTTGTGCTATCTGATGCTCGTGGCGATTTTCCGCCACTGGGGGCGGCCGTTATTCGTCATGGCCACGATTCCTTTGGGGCTCGCGGGTGGGATTCTTGGGCTGGCGATACTCAACGGCGTAGGCGCTCCGTTTGGCATCCACCAGCCTTTCGATATGATCACACTCCTAGGTTTCCTGGTATTGCTCGGCTCCGTCGTCAACAATCCGATCCTGATCGTTCAGGAAACCTACAAGCGGCTGGAAGAAGGCGCGGAATCCATCGTCGCGGCAGTCGACGATGCGGTCAATATCCGTCTGCGCGCGATCCTGATGTCCAGCCTGACCACCATCTTCGGTATCGCTCCTCTGGTACTGATTCCCGGGGCGGGCACAGAACTCTACCGTGGCCTGGGCGCCATCGTGATGTTCGGCATCGCGTTTTCCACGGTCATCACCCTGACGTTCCTGCCCAGTTTGATGGTAGCCGCCATAAGCGGGTACCGGCATATTGCCGGATGGGTATCATCGCGCAGGGCTCAACGCTCAACACCATGAAAGGCGCGGGGCTGGACAAAGCAACACTTCACCTAATGGGGTAAATGTTGTGCTTGGCTATTGAGACTGCAGCCCTAGGAGGTAGCGTAAAATCTCAACCTTACTGAATCAAATGGAAGCCTGAAAATAAACGGGCGGGCCTAAAATTACTAGGCCCGCCCGGCATTACTGTCTATATCAAGATCAGTAGTTCGCTTTAAGGTTTATAACCAGCGTGTCAGATAATGGAAAACCCCTTTCGCTTGTTGCGAAAACATTTACTCGAGCTAAGCAATCTCTTTATCTTCATCGGAACCTCTCTCAACGGATGTTTCACCTGAGAAAAGTACTAATATAATTATTTAGGCTGCATTTAAAATTTTCATAATTTACTCCTTATCCTTAAATAACTAGCCATCACTCGACCAACCCTGTGACATGTGATTAATTTAAAATCCACATGCCACCGAGCAGTTTCAATGACTTTAATTCACATCAAAACACACTACCTACAACTGACCTACTTAGCTCTGTTCAAGGGTTGTCAGAAAGCACCTGGGAGGCCGGAATATCCTGATTACCGCTGTCTGTAGATGTCGATCCAGAATAAACAATCCTGTTATCTTCATCCGAGCCTCTTTCAGCAAGTGCTACGCCTGAAGAAAGCAGTAATGCAATGATTAAGGCCGCATTTAAAAGTTTCATGATTCACTCCTTACGTTTAACTACTCGATCAACCTACTGAGCTAAAAGCAACCTCATGGATCGCTTCCCCCTCTAATTTCCTACATGTGAGTTAATTAGCTCTTTTAGAGAAGAAGGCTTGGTTTGCTAGTCGCTTCATCAGCATATGAATGATAGATTCAAAATGAACGGATCAGAATGCCAAATACTCTTTCGTTCTTGCCTGATCCAGTCTTTCGGTATATTTCCGAGAATCTTTTAATACTGAGAAGAAGTGATGCCCGCATGAAACTCTCGTCAGACAGCTAGTACAGAATAAAGGCAACTGCCGACCAAAACCCTCACCGAAATCGAGGATATCAACATTCCGCCTCTCAATTGGCACTTAAGATCTCCAGCTATCGATGTCTTCTAGTGAGGGGGCACTTGGGGCTAAACTGTTATTTTCACGCTACTCAGAGCAGCCAGCCCCCAACGCCGCAGAGCCTATGATCAACACCTTTGCCGTATCCAACTACCGCAGCCTGAAAAACGTTGTCTCTCCCCTGTCGAGTCTCAATGTAGTGACTGGGCCCAACGGGTGCGGCAAATCCAATTTATACAAAGCGCTGCGGTTATTGGCAGAAACAGCCAAAGGCAATCTTATCTCATCGATTGCTCAAGAAGGCGGGCTTGATAACACCTTCTGGGCTGGCCCGGAAAAACTCACCAGAGGCATGAGAGACGGCTTCGATCCCATCGAGGGCACTGCCAAGAAAAACAGTCCCCGGCTTAGGCTGGGTTTTGTGGGTGAAGATTTCGGCTACGCCATTTCATTGGGGATGCCCGCACCTCAGGGCTTTGCGGGCTACCAAGACCCGTCCATGTTCCAGTTCGACCCCGAAATAAAACGGGAATGCATTTGGGCAGGCGATGTTTGCCGACCCAGCAGCTGTTTGATTGACCGAGTTGGGTCTGTGGTCAAAGTGCGTGCAGGTCGTAAATGGCAGGTTTACGGCGCCCACCTTAACAGTTACGAAAGCATTCTGAACGAAATCAGTGACCCGATCGCCGTGCCTGAAGTCCATGCGGTTCGGCAAACTATTCGTCATTGGCGCTTCTACGATCAGTTCCGAACCGATCCGCACTCCATCATCCGCACACCGCAAATCGGTACCCGTACCCCGGTGCTGGATCACGATGGCCACAGCCTAGTGGCCGCATTGCGCACCATACACGAGATTGGCGACCGAAAGGCCTTGTATGAGGCAATTGAAGACGCCTTCCCCGGCGCAACGATTGATTTTGGGGCCGATGCTGGGAATCGCTTTCTACTGCAGTTTCTACAAAAGGGGCTGTTGCGCCCCTTAAACCAGTCCGAACTATCAGACGGCACGCTTCGCTATCTGTTGCTGGTGGCGGCGCTGCTCACACCCAGGCCGCCTTCCTTGCTAGTGTTGAATGAGCCAGAAACCAGTCTACATCCGGATTTGCTTCCCGCCTTGGGCCGCCTGATTATCCGTGCATCGAGGGAAACTCAGGTGTGGGTGGTCTCCCACGCGCCACGCTTAGTGGCAACACTGGAGCAAGATCAGGCCTGTAACTCTATCGCGCTGGATAAAGAGTTTGGTGAGACCGTTATCCTAGGCCAGGGGTGGCTAGATGAACCGCCCTGGCAGTGGGCGGATTAAGCAGAACGCTAACGAACCGAGGACACTAGCGTTTCGTCTTTTCCATTTAGTTTGCCTAGAAGCCCTTTTCGCTAACTAAAGTGTAGCTGTTGGGGTGCTTTAGATTGATCAAAACGTAGGCTCATCACTATCAGCCCAATAAAAATCACCCCAAGCATCAGCCATGCCTGCTCAAACCCTCCCAGTAAGTCTTTTATCAACCCCGCCGCGATAGGTGCTAAAGAGGCGATGAGATAGCCGATCCCTTGTACCCAAGCAGCAAGCTGACCAGATAGCACGGGGTCGTCTGAGTGATCCATAGTGATGATCAAGCTTAAGGGAAAAAGGCCTCCAATTCCTAACCCCAGCAGCGCGGTTGCCAACCAAGCCATTGTTTTAGGCATTAGCCCAAGAAGCAAAAAGCCCGCCACCGATAACAGAAGCACCAGCAATAACACCGGGCGACGGTCTTTCATCTGTTGAGCCAGTATGGGAAACGTTAGGCCAGCCATCACCTCAATGGCAGTTAGCCAACTAAGCGCCAGCCCCGCTTGCGTTTGAGACCAGCCTAAATTGATAAAGGTGGGCGGAATCCAAGCCAGAAGGCAGGTATAACCCGCCGTACCTAAACCAAAGAAAATCGCCAACGACCAAAACCGAGGCTGCCGAGCCATCGCTGAAAAAGCGATGCTAACACTGTTGTTTTGACTAGGGGCTGGCAGTATTCGCCTGCGCATCACCCAGCAAACGAGCCCTGCAAGTGCTAAAAGTCCCCATAACGCCAAGGCGCTCTGCCAGCCAATATAATCACTCACCACAGGCGTAATGGCAGAGGCTAGAGCCGCGCCCCCCATGATGGAGGCAATGTAGAACCCCATCACCATCGGGGTTTTCTCGCCTGCCGCCTGTTTTATCACCGCAGGAAGTGCCGCCTGGATAAAGGCTATGCCAATGCCGGCGCCCAGCGCGGCTGCCCATAAGCCTGTATACCCGAAGCCAAACCAGTGTAACGCGTCCGATAAAGCAATCGACGCAAGCGCCAGGGTAATCACGCTATTAAAGCCGATCCGCTTTGCAAGCAACGCGCTAACAAAACACCCCAACCCCATCGCTAGTACCGGTAACGTGGTTAAAAGCGACAGCTGTGTAAATGAAAGACTCACATCATACCGGATTGCCTCAACCAGCGGGCCAATAGCCGCCATGGATGGCCTCAGGTTGAGCCCAATCAGAATGATCAGAAGGATCGTTCTTACCAACGGTATTGATCTCGAATTGCTATTGCGCATACCCACTGCCCACCCTTTATCGGCCATTGCTAAAATAAGAATCGGCGCTTACTTTAAAACCTCAGGTTAACTTGAGGTCAAGATAAATGATGAACTGGCTAATTAGGCCTAAAGAAGAGAGTGTTAAGCGTGGGTGCAGTGGCTAAAAGAAGCAGGTTTAACGTATCGACGATGTATTATTACGGTGCAGAAGGGTTATAACGAGCTGGCAAAAATCGCGGCGACCAGCGCCGCTTCGCTTTGGGCAAGTTGTTTATCGTCAACTATACTGCGCCCTAACGAACATGATGTCGTTGCCTTTGTTGGCTAGCGTGCAGCGCCAGCCAACAAAGGTAAATTAGTCAGCTTGAACAGCATAAGGAGTTTGCCGTGACAGCCACTAACGATCGCACTTATCGAAGCGGACCAAACCCGTTTCATACCGTAATGCTTGCAGGGACTACGCCACTCTTTCTTGGCACCATGCTATGTGATTACGCCTACTCAACCACCTACCATATTCAGTGGGCCACCTTTGCTTCTTGGCTAAATTTGGGTGGGCTTATTTTCGCGGGACTTGCGCTTTTGTGCGCAATTATTGGCTTTTTTCGTTCCCAAGACCGTCGTTTGGCTTTTCTGATGTATCCAGCGCTGCTATTGCTCACCTGGGTACTGGGTCTTGTCAATGCGTTAGCCCATGCACGAGACGCCTGGGCCATGATGCCAGTTGGCTTTGCTCTTTCGATCGTCGTTGTTTTGCTCGCAGGCACGGCGACGTGGGTCGGTTTTTCCCGCTTTGGTATCGGAGATAAGCCATGAAGTTTTCCCATTTCTTCGCCGCTCCTCTCTCGATACTTCTGGTGGCAGGTGTTGCTCGCGCTCAGGACTCTCAAAAGTATGGGCCAAACCCTGACCTTCCTGAACCACAACGTGGGCTTCTGCCGGATATGTCAGTTCCCGAGCCCGCAGAATGGGGCGACCAGCTACCGACGGTTCCCGACGGTTACACCATTACGGCCATTGCTACTGATCTTAAGGTGCCGCGCCAAACGCTGGTGTTGCCCAACGGCGATATTCTGGTGGCAGAGGGAAGCGGCGGCAACGCACCGCCCCTGAAGCCAAAAGATTTTATTGCTGGCTACATAAAAAGCCAGGGCACCACCTCCGTTGAAAGCGGTAACCGATTGACCCTTTTGCGCGATAGCGACGATGACGGCAGCTACGAAGAGCAAACGGTGTTTGCCGAGAACCTCAACGCGCCTTATGGGCTGGCATTGGTTGATAACAACCTCTATGTCGCTAACCAAGATGCGGTTGTACGCTTCGATTACGAGGAAGGCCAAACCGAGGCCAGTGGGTCGCCAGAAATAATTACGCTGCTACCCTCGGAAATCAACCACCACTGGACCAAGGCGATGACCGCGAGCGCTGACGGAGACTACTTGTACTTGGGCATTGGCTCCAACAGTAACATCACCGAACGTGGCATGGCAGCGGAGGTTAGTCGAGCCGAGGTATGGGAAATTGATGCCGACACCGGCATGCATCGGCCTTATGCCACCGGCCTGCGCAACCCCACGGCGTTGGCTATCCAACCCGATACTGAGCGACTTTGGGCAGTCGTTAATGAGCGTGACGAACTAGGCCCGGACTTGGTTCCAGACTACCTAACCACCGTACAGGACGGCAGCTTTTATGGCTGGCCATTTAGTTATTGGGGGCAGCATGTTGACCCCCGCGTACGCCCGCAGAACCCTGAAAAAGTGGAGTCAGCAGTGGTACCCGACTACAGCCTAGGCTCGCACGTAGCACCACTGGGTCTCGCCTTCTCCATACCGGAAATGGGAGATGAGTTCGCTGAAGGCGTGTTTATCGGCGAACATGGCAGTTGGAACCGCTCAGACCCTGTGGGCTACCAGGTTGTCTTTATCCCTTTCCGCAATGGCGAGCCCGACGGTGACCCAATTGATTTCGTTTCCGGGTTTCTTACTGAAGACGGTAAAACTCGCGGTCGCCCAGTCGGCGTCACCATCGATCCAGAGGGCGCCCTTATCATCGCTGACGACCTGACGAACGCCGTTTGGCGCGTGACCTACGATGGCGATGAGTAAACACTTAACCCTCCGCGTAAAAAAAGGCGGCAGCCTGTTGTACTGCCGCCTTTTCCGTTTGTTCTAAAGAAGCCTTTATATGAACAACTCATACCAGGTTAACTCATGCACTACTTCAATTAACCGCGCAGTAGCAAGTATTGTCATGGTTAAGATTTATGATACAAAGCGATCTGTCGCGCGTATCAACTGATCGAGAATGCCGGGTTCGCTCCAGGCATGCCCTGCCCCTTCGATCAAATGGAATTCGGATTCTGGCCAAGCGTTATGCAGTGCCAGCGCATAACGAACAGGGCATGGCATATCGTACCGCCCATGGACAATGACGCCGGGAATGCCTTTTAGGCGTGAAGCGTTAGCAAGCAGTTGCCCCTCCTCCAGCCAAGCGCGATGAGTGAAATAATGGTTCTCTAACCGCGCAAAGGCTAACGCAAAATGCCCCTCTCTGTAGGGAGCCGATAAGGCAGGGTCTGGTAGCAGGGTGATGGTTTCACCCTCCCATATCGTCCAGGCCTTCGCCGCCTCAAGCTGAGCGATAGGGTCGTCACCCATCAAACGATGATGGTAGGCGGCCACCATATCGTGTCGCTCTGCTTCAGGAATAGGCGTCTGAAACGCCGCCCACTTATCGGGGAACATTTCAGACACACCAAACTGATAGTACCAGTCAATCTCCGCTTGAGTGACCGTATAGACGCCTCGCAAAATCAACTCACTGACACGTTCAGGATGCGCCTGGGCGTACGCAAGGCCCAGGGTAGAACCCCAAGAGCCGCCAAAAACCATCCACTGGGTTACGCCAACATGCTCACGTAGCCTCTCGATGTCTTCGACTAAATACCACGTAGTATTGGCTTCGATACTGGCATGGGGCTCTGAACGTCCACAGCCACGCTGATCAAAGAGAAGAACATCGTAGTGCTCAGGGTTAAACAGACGTCGATGATCAGGCGAAATTCCACCGCCGGGGCCACCATGCAGGAACACCGCAGGCTTACCGCCCGGTTTGCCAACACGCTCAAAATAGACCGTATGGCCACCCCCAACATTGATCATGCCTGTTTCGTAGGGTTCGATCGGTGGGTATAGGGTTCTCAAGTTCGTCATTCAAGCCTCCCGCTTCAGTTTCACCTTTCCAAACACCGTTTGACACTTCCACCTTCGCCGACGACTTTACTACAGGCGATTCTCAAATGACCTCGAAGAACGGTCAGGAATGCTAGTATCTAGGAAAGGAAGTGAACCCGGAAGTGGTACAGCCAGCACTGGATCAATCTGGCAATAAATGAAAGGACCTCATCATGATTGAATCAATAGAAGAACTCGAAGCGATTAGAAAAACGTGTCATTCGATGGTCACCAAGAGTTCGAGCCTCTCTGCGGGCGCAGCGGTTATACCCATTCCAGGGGTGGATATAGGTTCAGACGTTGCCATATTGATGCGGCTAATTCCCAAAATTAACCAGAAATTTGGTTTAACGCCTGAACAAATCGACAGCCTGGATACAGAATCCAAGCTCTTTGTGATGACGGCCATCTCAAATACCGGCAGCAAAATGGCCGGTAAATACATCACGAAAAAACTTATCGTGATGCTGTTAAGCAAGATGGGCGTCAAGGTAGCGTCTAAAGGTGTTGCTAAGTTCGTGCCCTTTGTAGGTAGCGCTGTGGCAGGTGGCATTAGCTTCACCGCCATGAAGTACATGGGTAACAGCCATGTTGAAGATTGTTATCAAATTGCCTTGGCGGCACTGGAAAAAGAGCGTCGGGAACATGAAATCGTGATTGAATCAGAGCCAGACGTATAACCCGCCCCTCACTGCAGAGATACTCAGTAAAGCTGAATAGCGGTCTTTCTAATGTGGCTCCGCTAGTGGGCGGTGATATGCTCTAGTTGATTTCTTAACGATTACATCAGGAGAATTTAATGCCCGCTTACGTCGTACTAACCCGTGAACATACTCACGACGCCAAGGAAATGGAGCGCTACGGCGAGAAAGCAAAAGCTGCTCGCGAAGGCCACGATCCGCAACCGCTCGCTTTTTATGGCGATTTTGAAGTGCTTGAAGGTAGCGCTATGGAAGGTGCGGTGATTCTGCGCTTTCCGGATATGGCTGCCGCCCGCGCCTGGTATCAAAGCCCCGCCTATCAGGAAGCCCGCAAGCATCGCTTCCAGGGCGCCGACTACCGCGTTTTTATCGTTGATGGCCTAACAGAAGCCTAAAGAACCTCACCTGCAAAGGCGATGGAACCCTCGCCTTTGCGGGGCCGATTTTCCCTATCCCAATCATGACGCAACGATTACCCCCGCGTTAGCGCTCAACTTTCTTTAAGCAGTACAAAATGCTCAATCAATCGAATCATCAGCGTTTTCTGATCGGGCAGACTTTCCGCCACTAATAACGCTAACGCGACCAACGTGTTGTCATTAATAAGCTGCTCAACAGGGCGTGCCAGTAACGCGGCGTTGCGGCGCAGGTACCACAAAAACAGAAAAGAGCCACAGCGCTTATTTCCATCAGCTAGGGGATGGTTCTTGATAACAAAATAAAGCAGGTGCGCCGCTCGGGTAGCCACATTGGGGTAAAATAGCTCATCACCAAAACCTTGTTCGATGGTGGCGAGAGCTGATGTCAAACCATCACCCCGCACCTGTCCAAAAAGCTCGGTTGCTTCGCCTTTGCTAATGAGAGTTCGCTTCAACTCACTAATGGCTTTCAGTGCCTCTTCTAACCCTAGCGAATGCATATCAGGCTGCTTGATGTTTAACTCAGCTAATTGCTGTTCATCGTAGCCCTGCAGCAAACTCCAGGAGCGTGCGTAGTCGCTAATAACACGCGCAACGGCTTCGCCCTCGATAGATACCAGCCCTTGGTTGGTCAAGGTTCGGCTGAGCAGATTGACTGCCTGTTCAAACTCGATACCGCGCTCGGTTAGTCGGCGTTGGTTAAGGGTATAGCCTTGAACCAGATATTGTTTGAGTACATCGGTAGCCCACTTGCGGAACTGTACACCACGCTGAGATTTCACGCGGTAGCCAACTGAAATAATGACATCAAGATTGAAGTGATCAACCTGATAAGCTTTGCCATCTTCGGCAGTATGTGCAAATTTTGCACATACTGAATTTCGCTCCAGCTCTCCCTCGTTAAAAACGTTACGAATGTGCTTTGTAATAACCGAACGCTCACGCCCAAACAGTTCACACATCTGCGCCTGACTCAACCACACGGAGTCCTGTTCCAACGCCACTTCCAGCTGCGCTTTGCCATCTTCGCTGGTGAATATCTGTATTTGCTGGTCATTCATCGATTGCGCCCCCGTTTTTATCCCGATCTACCTGTCGCTAAAGCGACTTTCTTAGTTAGCTAAGTATAAATCGCGACTTAAACTGTACACCTATACAGCAAAAATCCCAAAAAATGTTTGCTGTTAAACATCCACGAACGCTCTGGGGGATGGAAAACGCGATACCAAAACGCCCCGAACCAAGTCGGGGCGTTTTGCCGTTGCTTTACCTCTGGGATAGGCGGAATTACATCACCAGCGATAGCTCACTTTCGCGCTGATTTCGCGACCCGGATTATAGTAATCGGCCGTGCTTGAACCGACCACGTGCTGCTCGTCGAGCAAGTTGCTGACATTGACGGCTAGGTCGGCGTCTTTAGTGAGCTGGTAGCTGAAGGCCGCGTCAAACAGCGTTGCCGCACTGCTCTTTGACGTATTGGCGACATCAAAGTAGTAGGAGCCAATGTAACGGGCGCCGAGACCAACGCTCATATCCTGGCTTGGCAAGGTATAGTAGCCCCACAGCGACGCCGTATGTTTGGGTGCTGCGGTGAACTCGTTACCCTCTCTGGCTGCGTTGCTGTCGCGTACCACCTCCGACTCCATATAGGAGTAACCACCGGCCACGCTAAAGCTATCGGTCAACTCAGCCTTCGCTTCCAGATCAAGACCCCGTACGCGGGACTCACCCACGGTTTCCCGCTCGATAACGCCATTGTCCTGTACAACCGAGATGGTGACGTCGTCCCTGGTTAGGTCATAGATGGCCGCCGAAAACAGCGCATTGGTACCAAAGGGGGAATATTTCGCACCAATTTCGTACTGCTCACCCCGTTCGGGGTCGACACCAATCGTGGGCGGTGCGACCGACTCCACCATGCTGACATAGGTAGAAATTTCGTCGGTGACCCGATAGGTCAGCGCACCGCGAAGTGAGGTCTCAGAGAAGTCATCGGAATCGGTAACGCCCGCCATGTTGGTGCTTGAGACATCCATCGAGTCGTTGCGCACACCCGCTGTCACAATGAATCGGTCATAGAAGGACAAATTCTGAGTCAGGAAAACAGACTCAGTGGTGAAGTCCTGCTTGTTGCTGCTGTAGACGTTCAGGCTACTCGGGGCACCGCTAAAAACGGGATTTGCGATATCAATGGAGGTCGCATCCCCGTAAAACGAACGGTCTTCGGTTGAAGCTTCGCGATACTCGACACCCACGAGCGTGCTGCTATCGACCTGATCAAAGCGGGCGTCGTATTGCAGGATAGCGTTGCCGATCAACTCCTGGGCTTCGTTGTCCGTTCCAAAATAGTCGCGATCCACCACGCTACCAACTCGCGCCGCGGAGTCAGTGATATAAACGTAGCCGAAGTCATCAGTCAGGTCGCTATAGCGCAGATTACCCCGCAGCGTCAGCCCGTTGTTGAAATCATGGGTGAGCTGTCCGGTAAGGCTGGTACGCTCAACATCGTGATAATTAAAATCAGGCTCACCAAAGAACTCGCTGCGATCGTACTCCCGGTCGAGTGGATAACCGCCGCTGTTAGGGGTGTCGTCACGCTTCAGGTAATCGAAGATAACGCTTGCTGAGGTGTAATCTGTCGGCTCCCAGGCCAAGCCCCCCATCAGGAAACCATTGTTGTCTTTGGAGTGATCGTATTCGCGGTCGCTGTCTCGGATGGTGCCGGTAAAGCGGTAGGCCACTGTCTCGTCAGCGTTCAGCGTGTCACCCACATCAACACCGGCTTCTTTTGCGTCAAATGAACCGTAGGAGAGATAGCCCTCTCCAAAACGCTCAAAGCGTGGCCGCTTGCTCACGAAGTTGACCGAACCACCTGGATCCGCCGGGCCAAACAGGGTGGAGTTGGCCCCACGCAACACTTCAACGCGTTCGTAGGCGTAAGGCTCTTCGCGTACACCGCGCATTGAGCCTAGCGTAAGCCCGTCACGGTAGGTGGTGGCCTCGAATCCGCGAATTTTAAAATAGTCGTTACGGTCATCGGTGCCGTAATAATCAGTGAGGACGCCTGGCGTATATTGCAGCACTTCCTCGGTGGTAGAGGCGTTGCGCTGCTCAATCTCCTTCTCAGTGACGACCGACACGGAAGCGGGGGTATCAAGGATACTGGTAGCCACCTTACCGCCGACCCATAGCTCTTGGGCCACTATCGAGTTGGCATCATCATCAGCGTAAGCCTGAGCATTGACGATAATGGGAGCAAGGCGATAGCCCTCATTACCTTCACTGCTCTCGCCGGTTTCCTGGGCGTTCCCAATCATGGGAATAGTCACCAGCGTGGTGCCGCACAGAATGGCGGTAGTGGTCTGCTGCCACCGTAACCAACTTGCGTTGCGCCGGACTGTGCTACTGCTATCAGTCATGTTGAAGATCCCTTGAAATGATTAAACCGGCCCTGCTCGCCTTATGGTTTTCTTTTAAAAGGCCGTGAGAGTATCCAAAGGTGGCAGCACCTAGTCAATAGTAATAACACAAATCATAATCATTTATTTTGAACTTTAGTTCATGATTGCAATACACGTATGAGGTCATGCACCAACCGACTACCCGTCCTATATCTGCAGCGCTCGTGTACCAGCGGCATCTGATCAACAAATAAAAAAAGCCCCGTGTTATCCAAAACACGGGGCTTTTGACAAAGGAGTGTGGCCTGGCTCAGTGTGCCTCGACAGCGGCACGCCCTTTGATGATAGAGCGGGCAAGCATCAGATACGCCACCGAGCCACAGGCGGCCATGGCCAGAATGACCGCTTCAAGCGTATGCGGCAACATGGCGGACAATGCGCTCAGCAGCCCGGCGACACCGAACTGTGCTGCGCCCAGAAGCGCTGCGGCCGTCCCGCCACTGGTGGGAAAGAACTCCAAAAAGCAGGCCTGAATATTCGGAGAGATCGCCCCCACCGCGCCGATGGTCAGCATCATGGCGGCGAGGAAGGCGTAAAGCGACCAATCCATAAAGGCAGCCATCACCAGCAATACTATACCCACTGCCTGACAGCCCGTTGCCAACTGCAGGATACGCAGTGACGGTAGCCTGGAAAGCAACACTCGATTGAGAATGTTGAAAATAAGCATCGCGACGATATTCGCCGCAAACAGCATCGAAAAGCTTGAAGGCGACTGGCCGAAATGCCCCTGATAGATAAATGACGCATAGGTGATGAACATCATCAGAGTAGAAAACGAAGCAGCCTGCCAAACGATGAACGGCAGCGCCGGTTTTGTCGACAGTACCAGTTTGTAACGCGCCAGCAGGCTCATCTTAGGGCTTTTCGCGCGCGACACCTTTCCCGGGCCGGTAAACAGCACCCGCACCAGCAACGGCACCAGCAGCACCGCGTACACCGCCAAGGCAAAAAAGATATAGTGCCAGGAACCCAGCGCCAGAATCGCGCTGCCTACGCTCGGAGCGATTCCAGGTGCCAGCACCATGATAAAGCCCATCATCGAGAACAGTTTCGCGGCGTCGCGGCCCGCCACCCGGTCGCGCACCAGCGCCGGCACAGATACCAGGGTAAAACCGGCGCCAAGAGCCTGAACTGCCCGCCCGCCGAGCAGGGTGTTCAAAGAATCCGCCATACCAATGACGATGCTTGAGAGCGCAAAAATCGCCAGCCCGCTCATCAGCACCCGCTGGCGCCCGAAGCGGTCTGAAAGCGCACCGCCGATCAACTGGCCAAACGCCAACGCGAGTACATACACTGAAACGCTCAACGATACCGCCTGCTGAGAAATCCCCAGCGATTCACCAATAACCGGAAAAGCCGGCAGATACGTATCCATGGAAAACGGGCCCAGCATCATGGTCATTGCCAGGCTCAGCACCACAGTGAAGGGCGTTTTAGATTGGGTCATAGAAGCTCGCGGTAAAAGGGCGTAATGATGGACAACATCAACGATATGATACCGACTGATGCTATCAAGGCAATCGAACAGAAAACGAGGGATACGCTGCCGGGCGGTAATTGACAAAACACACAGCCAGTTTGTTATCGGTTAGCGCGGCTATGCAAAAGAGTGTGCTCAAAGCTATTTTAAAAACACACCCCCAACGAGGAGACCAGGATGTCTACCCCTCAGCCAGAACGACTCCATCTCGACAGCGATGCAGCGACCGGCTACCCCAACTCCCCTCTACCAGTGCTGGTTTATCGCCAGGTTCTCGATATCAGCAATGCAGAGGAGCGGGCCGATGCCTTTGAAAGCATGTTCAAACACCACGGTTGGCCGCCTGCGTGGCGCTACCACCTGTATGACTTTGATCACTTTCACTCCACCGCCCATGAAGCACTGGGCATCTTCCGTGGGCAGGCCCGGGCACGGCTAGGTGGCCCTAACGGCCAGGAGCTGATGCTTTCCCCGGGCGATGTGCTGGTGCTGCCGGCAGGAGTTGGGCATGCCAGCCTGGAGGCGGACGATGATTTCTGCATGGTAGGCGCCTACCCACCAGGCCAAAAGCCGGAAATAGAGCGCGGTGATCCCGCACAACTTGCAGCAGCAAAAGCCCGAGTCGCTGCCGTTGCCTTACCCGAGGATTCCCCGGCAGGAGGTTCACTAGCGGAGCTGTGGCGGGAAGGCTCTTAGCAGGTGGAAGGCAATTGGCAAGCTCGACGATTAATTAGCTTTTCGACGAACCGGAGCAGTTTTTAACTATTTATGCATAATCTGACGCTTCACCTGAGGAGTTTTAACAATGTAAGTAATATCTTGGGGAAACGACCAATGTAATGTGTGAAATATCATTAAATAGGTCGTCGGAAAAAGAGTACTCTATAGCACCATATATTGCTAACATGGCTTATTCTCTGCATTTATACTATTTTTTTCTACATAAAATCGTGGTTTCTCAGCCAATACAGCAGCCTTTTTCAATAAATAAAAACCAGCACTAAAGGGAGCTCATGGAACTCAGACACTTAAGATACTACATTGTCGTCGCCGAACAACTTCACTTCGGGCGCGCGGCTAAATTACTTAATATATCGCAACCACCCCTAAGTAATCAGATAAAAAACCTTGAAGAAGAAATCGGCGTTCAGCTTCTTATTAGGAATAACAAGGAAGTCCGCATCACGCCAGCGGGTCAGCATTTTCTCGAAGCGGCAAGAAAGTGCATTGCGACGCTGGATAAGGAAATAGCCTTTACTCAAAGAATAGCACAAGGCAAGGAGGGATCTATTTCAATCGGATTTAGCGGTACTATGTCGTTTCACTTGATTCCATCTATCGTTAAAGACTTTAAAAGAAGCCATCCAGGTATCGACATACGTTTGCAACAACTTACCACTCACAATCAGATTGTCGGCTTGATACATGGGACAATTGATGTCGGATTTCTTGTCTCTCCTGTCTCAGACAAACGAATAGACAATATCACGATACTAGAAGAGCACTTCGTTGCCTGTCTTCCTAAAAGCCATTCACTAGCGACCACTAACCAGGAGGTCGACGTAAGTAAACTCAGTAATGAAAACTGGGTGATGACACCCCGAGAAGCAGGGCACGGTTACTATGATGCGATAATGGCTCTGTGTAAAGAACATGGCTTCAAGCCCAATGTCATTCAGACAGCTCAGGAGCAGCAAACACTGGTGGCACTCGTGGCCGCCGAAATGGGCGTTACGCTACTTCCCCACTCGGCCACCTACATAAAAAATGACCATGTGGTGTACAAGTCGATTAATTCAGATGTGCAAAAGGTCAGCTCGATGGCGTGGAATTCCAATTTATTGACTGATACGGCACGTTTCTTTATTCAGTATATTGAATCGAAGATAAATGAAGGCACGATCGAAAAGCCGATCGTGCCTAAAACTTATCTGCTTTCTTAAAAAGGGCCTAGGTTGATGGCCACCGCAATGCTTAGCGCCGCAGCCCCAATGGCTATCCAGATTAATAGCAAAGGGATCACGAACTTAAGCCATTTAAGCCATGGAACCCCACCGATCGCAATACTGGCCATTAAAATTCCCGACGTAGGGGTAATAATGTTAGTAAAACCATCACCAAAGTTATAAGCCAGCACGGCAACTTGCCGGGTCAAACCGATAGTGTCTGCTAATGGCGCCATCACGGGGACAACAATCGCCGCCTGACCGCTGGCAGAACTAATGATGATATTGAACGCCAGATTGAACCCGTACATACCTAGTGCCGCCAACACATTAGGTAATGGCTGAAGTACCATCGCAATCGAGTTAACAATGGTGTCCAGAACGTAAGCGTTTTCGAGCACGACCACAATTGCCCTGGCAAGGCCCACAATTAATGCTGCGTACAGCATTCCTTGCGCACCTCTGATGAACAGATTCACATACTGGTTTGCGGGTACCTTTTCAATCGCCGCCGTTCCCAGGCTTATTACCAAGAACAGCGCGGCCATTTCATGCAACCCCCATCCTAAGTTAAAAACGCCCACTACGTAGCCAATCATACAGGTCGAAAAGTATCCCAATATCACCTTATGTTTCCGAGTAAACTCGGCGGGGATTGTGTTAGCGTTTTCAACCTCTGTGGGGAAAGGTGTAGCGCCCAGCACAGATTTACTTTGATCTTTTGAAACTTTGGAAATGTAATGACAAAGATAGGCGATCGTCGACGCTAAAATGCAGAGGTAGACGGCAAAACGAAACCATAGGCCGCTGAAAATGGGGAGCCCCGCGATCTCTTGACCAAACCCGGTGGTAATCGGATCCAAACCGCCAATCGTGTAGCCTGCATATGCTCCCAGGTAAATAATCGCCACGCCTGCTACCGCATCTAGCTTAAAGGCTCTGGCGATAATGATGCCGATGGGGATAAATGCAATAACAGCCGTTTGTAACGCGCCAATAAACCCCGCTGCCGAAAAAGCGATAGACACCGCCACTATCAACGCATATTTTTTATCCTGCGTTTTCTTGATCAGCTTCATAATGCCAGCCTGAATGGCTCCTGTGTGATCCAGGATGGCGAACGAGCCGCCAATGGTCAGCACAAGAAAGA
This sequence comes from Vreelandella titanicae, assembly GCF_014697095.1. Classification (NCBI taxonomy): domain Bacteria; kingdom Pseudomonadati; phylum Pseudomonadota; class Gammaproteobacteria; order Oceanospirillales; family Halomonadaceae; genus Vreelandella; species Vreelandella titanicae. The sequence continues at coordinate 5,218,463 of NZ_CP059082.1, forward strand.
TAATGCTGGCAGAATCGATCAAACCAGACTGTATCGAAAGAAAAAAATCATAGAGCGTGGTGGGACTTGCAGGCAACGCTTCATAGCTACCTGGCACCACCATAGCAGTGCCACTTTCTGTTGTACGCTCAAAGCTGCCTGCTGGAATGAACCACGTCGCTATTGATGCAATCATTAGCATCGCGAACAGGATGACATAGGAGTCAGGTATATTTTTCTTCTTTTTAACAGCTGAGGCATTCGGGTCTATTTTTTTCATTTTTACCTCTCTAAAACTTATAAGGGCAAGGTCAAAGGCCTCACCCTATTGTGAATTAACCAATGATTAGCGACTCGAAGTCTCTGGGAAAGTAAGTGATCATATCCATACCCTTTTCCGTTACCACGATAGTGTCGGAGTGTCGGAAAGCGCCCAGGCCATCGACATACAGCCCCGGCTCAACGGAAAAGACCATGCCTGGTTCAAGCAGAGTGTGATCTCCCAGGTCGAAAAATGGGGCCTCGTGGTTTAAAAGTCCCATGTTATGGCCGGTATGATGTTTAACGTATTGCGTTAAGCCATTATCCTTAAAGTATCGTTGCACCTCTTCCTCTACTTTAGAAGCGGGAATACCTGGTTTAATAGTTCTAAAAGCTACTTCCTGCGCTTCATACATATGATTGAAGAATATTTCCTGTTCTTTTGTTGCTTCTTCAATAAACATGGTACGTTCTAGCTCGCTCTTGTAGCCCCAAACATCGCAGGCCGCCTGCGAGACAACATTGAACCCTTTCTTGAACATGGCGTTCTGGTTTTGCGAATGAGGGAAAGCCGAATGCGAGCCAATCTGACCGCGATAGAATGCATGCGCTGGCGATCCATAGGAACGATAACCTGCGCCCAGGGTTTCGAACATCGCCTTGGTCGCTTCCTGGGTAGCGCGGCTTTCCGCCTCCATTTCACGGCCACCCGCATGGGTATACTTAGTCAGCAGGTTGTGCGCCAAATTACCCCATCGGGCAGACTCTTTAATCAGCTCTATTTCCGTCGATGATTTAATATAACGCTGCTCTTCAACGAGCCCTTTGATAAGCACCTTATCGGCAAAAGTGATCAGTGAAGTAATTGCCGGCCCCGCATAGCCCTTTGCTGACCCATACCCCTCGGCATCAATGCCAACACTTAAAGAACCAAAGTTCTTATCCTGAAGTACCTTTTTGAGATACTCCATCGGATGAGTAATGCCAGGGTATTCAGGGTAATCGTAAGAAGTACTTATAACGGCGTATTCTTGTGCATGCTCTACCTCCATGCGGGGCACAAATAAACTGAAAAAGCCCTGTGCATCCACAATAAGAGCAATCGGCCTTTCTGAAGGGCGGAAGTTAAATCCTGTAAGATAGAAGATATCGGTAACACTAAAAAGCAACGCTGCGTCGCAGTGCTTATTTTTAAGATTAGTTAAAAAAATTTCTTGCCTTGCTTTAATTTCTGAAACAGAAATTTTCAAAATCATGTTGCTAGCTCCTGAGTTAACCACCTCAGGAAGCTACCAGTGCCCTCACGTGAGGGTAAAATACTATATAAATGTCATTCGATATCTTATAAATATCATTAATGGAGAACCAAACCGCTCAACTTGAGCGGTTTGGTTGTTTATTTCCAATGTATTGCATACTAACCGAGCGTATTCTTACGCTTGATTAGAAAGGCCCGTAGTTAATCAACACAGCGGTAACTACAAAGGCGATGCCCACTAGCGTCCAGAGGCATACCAACGGAAACGCGAAACGTACCCAGTTACTCCATGGCACTCCGCCCACGGCAAGCACAGACATCAACACCCCCGATGTCGGCGTAATAATATTGGTGATCCCATCACCAAGCTTGAATGCAATCACCGCCGTTTGCCGAGTGATATCAAGCATATCCGCAAGCGGCGTCAAAATCGGCATCACTACAGCTGCCTGACCGCTACCAGAAGGCACCAGGAAGTTGAAAAAGAGGTTGAATACAAAAACAGCGAGCGCACCCAACATGGAGGGAAGCGTACTCAAGGGCACAAAAATTGAATTCACTACCGTATCGAGAATCATCCCCTCGGCCATGAGCACCGTAATGCCTTTGGCAATGCCAATAATAAAGGCACCATATAGCATACCTTTGGCCCCCTTCATGAACATCTGCACAAACTCATTAGGCGAGAAACGAGCGAGTGCAGCGCTTCCTATCCCATTGATCATAAAGATGGCAGAAAGCTCATTAACGCCCCATCCCAAACCTAAAGAGCCATAAATAAACACCGCCAGGCAGGCAACAAAGAAGATTAAAATGACCAGATGCCGACGCGTAAACGTTAAGTTCTCATCATCGGACCCAATGGCTTCAGTGCTAAAGGGCTGATTCCCCATCAAACTACGGGCGGGATCGTCGCTAATGCGTTTGATATACCGACACACATAAGCAATTGTCACTGCCAGTAGCACGAAAAATAGCGCCACCCTAAGCGGCGCGCCAGAAAATAGTGGCAGCCCTGCTATAGATTGCGCGATACCCAGCGTAATAGGATCGAAAACAGCCGCCGCTGAGCCCGAAAAATAGCCCAGATAGACAATGGCGATCCCCGCGATCGCATCTAACTTAAGCGCTCGTGCCAACACGATACCCAACGGAATAAAGGCAATAACGGCATTCGACCCAACGCCAATGGCAGATACCACGCCAAATACAAAAGACACCACAATCGCGAGCAGATATTTACGCCCCCGGGCTTTATCAACTAGGCTTTTGATACCTGCATTGATCGCACCAGTAGACTCCACCACTGCAATCGCACCGCCCATTACCAGAACTAAAGCAATGAGGTTTGCTGAGCTGATAAAACCGTTTTGAATAGAAAGAAAAATATCGAAAAAATTAAGGCCGCTAGACTCCACCAGATGAAAACTGCCGGGAATAACCGTAGGACGCCCCTCTGTGGTTCGCTCAAACTGGCCCGAGGGAATAAAGAAACTCAATAGCCAAGCCACCAGTAATAACCCAAACAGAATCACAAAGGCATCGGGCATGGCCATTCTTTGTATTGATCTAGTTTTCACGTTGAAATTTCCTGAATATTTTTTCATATAGTTATTTATTTAACGCACTGACAAACGGCTGAATGGCGTATCAGACCTGCCGTATCAACGCCGCCAGGATCGCCGCACGCGGTACAATTGAGGCTATTTCAATGTGCTCATATTCCGCATGGGGGGCAGCGCCAGTTGCACCCAGCCCATCAAGGGTGGGAATACCTTTGGCTGCAGCGAAATTGCCGTCGCTTCCTCCACCTACCGAGGCTTCCGTAAGCTCAATGCCGAATGCACCGGCAGCGTGCTGGGCAAGTTCAAACAGACGAGCCGTAGCATGTGTTCGCTCCATCGGCGGGCGCGTCATGTCACCGCTAACGGTTAGCGTTACGCTGGGATGAAATGGGGTACTTTGATAAATGGCATTGTAGAGCCGCCCGGCTTCTTCCAGCGTCGTTACCCGAACATCAATACCTAACTCAGCTTCCTCCGGCACGACATTAAGTGGGCCACCGCCACGTACCATCCCAACATTCACTGTGGTTCCCAGGCCGGGGTCGGCCAGACTATGTAAGTACTGAATCTGGTGGGACAACTCCTCAATCGCACTCACCCCTTCTTCAGGGTTATTGCCCGCATGAGCTGCTTTACCCGTTATATGCATGTAAAAGCGTCCAGAGCCTTTACGTGCCGTTTTCAAAGCGCTGCCATTAGCCGTGGCAGGTTCAACAACCAGCACCACATCGCTCGCAACCGACTCCTCCTCAATTCGTTGTCGCGAGGTAGGGCTACCTAACTCCTCATCACTGGTACATAGAAAACGAATACGGGCATTGGGAAGCGCATCGAGTTCAACGAGTGCTTTGACAGCCCAAATGGCTTGAACAATACCTGCTTTCATATCCAAAATGCCGGGACCGTAAAACTTGTCCGTCTCACGGCGGATAGCGAGCCGGCCGATATCCCAAACCGTGTCGAAATGCCCCAAAATAAGAATCTGACGATCCCCCTCTCCTAGCGTGAAGCCAAGATGATCGCCCTTTTCAGTTTGTGGGAACGTTTCCGCCTGACATTGGAGCCGGTCTTGAAATAACTGGCGCAACATTTGACCACAGGCGTCCACTGCGGCTTTATCATTTGATGGCGATTCAGCACGTACCAACGCTTCAATATCATCGAGAATAGAACGCTGATGCTCTTGCAGATAAGTGTGAAGGGTATTCATATAGCCTCTCGAGTAAGAATGACAGCCTCTAAACAGCAGCAACTCAGAACAGCGTTGTGCTATTAGGCGCACGGTCAGTATGTGAGGGGCGTAACAAGGAAAGAATAAGAAGCACGCAGCCGAATCGTTGCGTTCAAAGCAACGGTTAAGAAGCCGGTGAAGGATAGAGAGAATGGTGCAACAACGCATAGACCAGGGAATTACCGAGCATCGACTGGCTTACCTTTACGAGGTTGCCATGCAAGGAGGTGTTAGAGCGGCTGCCGAGTCAGTCGGCGTTAACCCTTCGGCCATTAGCCGGCAAATAGCACTGCTTGAGCGCCATCTGCAAATTCCCTTGCTCGAAAAACAGGGAAGGAACGTCACGGTGACCCAGGCGGGAAAGCTACTGATCGAGCACCACCGGGAAATGCTGTATCGGCGGCGTCAGTTAGCCGAGACACTGCAGGATATGCGCCACTTGCGTCGAGGCAGTGTCAGCCTACGAGTCGGGCAGGGTATGATCAGTGAATTTGTGGAAGGGCCTCTCCAACAGTTCAGTGCAGATTACCCTGATGTGTTTGTCGATATTCACTCTGGCAACATGAGTGAAACAATCAACATGATGCTGCGGGGCAAAGTGGACATGGCGATCAGCTTTGGTCCATTAGGCGATCCTCCGGTCATGGTTCGCAGTTTTAACCGCGGCCCCATTTGCGCCATAGTGCCGCCACATCATGCTTTGGCAGGCCTTGAAGCCATTACGCTTGAAACCCTGGCCCCCCAGCGATTGATCTTTATGGCAGAACAATTCGGCATCCAACAGTACATCAATGAAATGTTCAGCAGCCAACACCTAGCCCCTCTGCCCGCTTACCAGTGCAATCATTTTTCAACGGCTATTGCGCTCGCAATATCAGGGCTAGGTATTGCCTTCATGACGCGGCAGTCTGCCCGCCCATTGGTGGATCGTGGTGATATCGTTGCGATCCCTGTCGAGCACCCTTTATCGCATACCGCTACCTGCCATCTCATCCGTAGCCAAGGAAGAAGGTTCACTCCTGCCGCTGAACACCTATGGAAAGTACTCGCGAGCTCAATGCAATCACAGTCTGCCGGGAAGCGCTGAGCTTAAATCAGGTAGCGGTTAAATTTGGGGAGTAATTCGCGCCCAGTAATGCCCCCATATGAAACTGCCAAGGCAACCCGCCACGCTTACCTTAACAGCTAACACCGGGGCTAGAACCACATGGATGTACCAGTGCCCGACCGACATCACTCGTGCGCACCCACCTTGTCTGGGTGGCTACCCAGCATCAGAAAAACCACCACCGACAGCAAGGCGATGAGAATCGCAGCAGCTGTTAGCAAGATCGAGTGCGTGGTGGAGAATGCCGCCTTCGCGGCCATGATGAGTGCATCCGCCTGATCTGCAGCCAGTCCTTGTGCCACAACGATGCTGTCGCTCATTGAGCGCGCTGCCTGTGCACCGAGGGCTGGCTCCAAGTGTGGCGGCAGTACAATAGTGCTGGTATAGACGCTCGCCATGAAAACCCCGAACAGGGTAATACCGAGCCCACTGCCCAATTCATAGCCGGTGGCTTCCAAAGAGCCTGCAGCCCCTCCTTTACTGGCATCCACGGCCCCCATAATGGCAATTGAGGAAGCGGTCAGGCCGATGCTCAGGGTGAGCCCCAGCACGGCCAAAGCTGTTGGCACTGTCCAGTCAGGCGCGTGGAAGTCAGCCTGCGCCAAGTAGCCCAACGCTGCAGCCGCTAACGCCATCGACATACTGGCCACCAGCCGTAAGCCAAACCGGTTGGACAGGTAACCTGCAACGGGCCCACCGACTGCAGCGGCCGCCATGATCGGCACCATGAACAAACCGGCCTGCAGCGGCGTCTTGTCCAGCACATATTGCAGCTCTTGCGCCAGCGTCAGTTCGACACCTGCCAGTGCGCCGGAAGCCACTAGCGCCATCACCATGCCAGCAACAATGGCCGGATGGCGAAATAGCGATAAGTCCAGCATCGGCTCCGCCGAACGCAACTGGATACGTGCAAACCAGGTCAGCATCGCTAGTCCCAGGAAGAGCACCAACCCTGCACGCCACAGCGGCTGCCCCGCACCCACCCCAGACTTGATGCCGTAAACCACCGAGATGATACCAACAAGCAAAATCAAGGCCTGACCGAAAGCCCATTTGCCTGGCGTCGTAGCCTCGTGGCGGGGCAGCAGCGCATAGGCGACCGGCGCCACCACTAGCATGATGGGCACATTGATGAGGAATACCGAGCCCCACCAGTAATGTTCCAACAAGACACCACCAATCAATGGGCCAACTGCCGCGCCTGCGGCCCCAACCGTTCCCCATAGGCCAAGCGCCATCGCACGCTCGCGCTCATCTTCGAAGGTTTTGCGGATAACACCTAGCACACAAGGCATAATCATCGATCCGCCAATGGCGAGCAGCACTCGAGCACCGATCAACATGACGGGTGTCGTCGAGAATGCCGCCAGTAGTGACGCCACCCCGAACACCAAGAGTCCGGTCAGCAGCACACGACGCGTACCGATTCGGTCAGCCAGCGTGCCCATCGGCACCAGCAGGCCCGCCATCAGCAGCGGATAAATATCGATGATCCACAGCACTTCGGTGCCAGTGGCACCTAGCGCCGGCGTCAGTACAGGTATAGCGACGTGCAGGATCGTCATGTCGATGACAACGGGCAGGAACGCCAGCATTACAGCAAACAGAACTAGCCAACGTTGTGGGATAGCAGAAAGCATTAGCCACTTAACTCCTAGATAATGATGTCACTTCCAACGCTGCCACTGAAAAGGTGTCTGACACAGGGGACGCCGACAGCGTTAGCACGACAGGCAGAATCAGTCGGCGCATGGCATTAATGCTCTATATCGTTATGAGGTTGTAAGGATGAGGGGCGACGAGCAGTACGCCAGCCATTCACCCGTTCCTGAAGGCCTATCACGAAAACGAAGAACACCGGAACAAAGAGAATCACCAGAAGCGTTCCGCTAACCATGCCGCCGAAAACGCCCGTGCCTATCGCATGCTGGGTTTTAGCACTGGCGCCAAACGCGACCATCAACGGCACCACTCCCAAGCCGAAAGCGAGTGAGGTCATAAGGATCGGACGCAGGCGCAGGCTGGCGGCTTCCACCGCGGCCTCCATCAGCCCCTTACCTTGCTCACGCAACTGTTTTGCGAACTCAACGATCAAGATCGCGTTTTTCGCAGACAACCCGATCACGGTGACCATACCGACTTTGAAGAACACATCGTTAGGCAGGTCACGCAGCAACATAGCAGCCACCGCCCCCAGCAACCCCAGCGGCACAACCAGGATGACCGACAGCGGAATGGACCAGCTCTCGTAGAGAGCGGCTAACACCAGAAACACCGCCAGGATGGATAGCGCAACCAGCATGGGTGCCTGAGCAGCGGACTGGCGCTCCTGAAGGGACTGCCCCGTCCAGGCCACTGCGAAACCGGGCGGAAGTTGCTGCGCCAGACGCTCCATTTCAGCCATGGCATCACCAGTGGAAGCCCCCTTCGCCGCACTGCCGGAAATGCTGGTGGCGGGATAGCCCAGGTAGCGCACCATTTGTAGCGGTGTTTCGTCCCACACCGGAGTCACCACCTCTGACAGGGAAACCATGCCCCCCCTGCTATTTCGCACATGCAGCTTGAGCACGTCGTCGACCTGCATGCGTGCCGACGCATCCGCTTGCATAATCACCTGCTGCATCCGGCCCTCATTCGGGAAATCGTTGATGTAGGACGACCCCATCGCGGTAGACAGGATTTCGCTAATGTTGGCGAACGACACGCCGAGCGCTTCGGCTTTCTGGCGATCGATGTCAAGACGAATGCTCGCCCCTTCCGGAAGGCCGTCGGAATAGACGTCACTAACTACCTTGCTCTGCGCCGCCAGTTCCAGCAGCGTCGTCTCGGCAGCCTTAAGGGCGGCCGGCCCCTGGTTGCGGCGATCCTGCAAGAACATCGTAAAGCCGGACTTGGTACCCAATTCATCAATGGCCGGCGGCAACATACTCATCACCGTCCCTTCGTTCAATTGACTCATGGCTGCCTGAGCTCCTTCCGCTTCACTCGCCGCCGTGGCACCGTCGCGCTTCCCCCACTCCTTTAGCGTGGTGAACGTCAGCGCTGTATTCGCGCCAGACCCAGAGAACCCGAAGCCCAAAATAGACATATTGCCGTCCACTGCAGGGCGCGCCATGACGTACTCCTCATACGCCTTGACGACATCCAAGGTACGCTCGGTGGTCGCATTGGCAGGTAACTGGATACTGGTCATGAAATAGCCTTGATCCTCTTCCGGCAGAAAAGCCGAAGGCAACTGGCGGAAGGCGAACACCAGCACACCTGCGATGACCACAAACACCAGCATGACCCGACCGCTGCGGGCGACCAGTTTCCCCACACGCGATTCGTAACGGGCGGTCATACGTTTAAGCGACCGGTTGAACACGCCGAAGAAACCGCCTTTGTCGTGGTGCCCCGGCTTAATGGGTTTGAGAAGGGTGGCGCATAGCGCCGGTGTTAGCGTCAACGCCAGAAACGCTGAGAACAGAATCGAGACCACCATCGCCAGCGCGAATTGCTGGTAGATCACACCGACCGAGCCACTCGAGAAGGCCATCGGGATAAACACCACCGTCAATACCAGGGTGATGCCCACCACCGCACCAGTAATTTCCTTCATCGCCTTGATGGTGGCGTCCTTTGGCGACAATCCCTCTTTGGCCATGATGCGCTCAACGTTCTCGACCACCACGATAGCGTCATCGACGATGATGCCAATCGCCAACACCATGCCAAACATCGTCAGCACGTTGATTGAGAAACCTGCCAGCAGCATCACCGCGAAGGTCCCCAACAACGCAATCGGCGCGACCAGTGCGGGAATCAGCGTGTAACGGATGTTCTGTAGAAACAGCAGCATCACCAGGAACACCAATACCATCGCCTCGATAAGGGTATGGATGACCTTCTCGATAGAAACCTTAACGAACGGGGCCGTATTAAAGGGGACCGATGAGCTCATACCCGCGGGTAGCGCCTGGTTTAACTCAGCCAAACGCGCTTGCACACTTTCCGACGTGCGGACAGCATTGGCACCGGGTGCCAGCTGTATGGCTGCCGCCGTCGCTGGCTGGCCATTCTCACGATTGGAGAAGCCGTAGGATTGGGCGCCCAACTCGACTCGCGCCACATCGCCCAACACCACTTTAGAGCCGTCGACATTAGCGCGAAGCACGATAGCGGCGAACTCTTCCGGCGTGCTCAATTGCCCCTGTGCGGTCAACAGCGAGGACACCTTTTGGCCGGGTAAGGCCGGAGACGCGCCGATGCTGCCCGGCACAATCGGTGCGTTCTGCTCCGTGATCGCGGTCGAGAGATCATTCACCGACAAGCCGAAAGCAATCAGCTTCTCCGGCTCTATCCAGATTCGCATTGCCTGCTCAGCACCGAACAGCTGCACACGACCGACACCGTCAATGCGGCGCAGCTCCTCGACGATATTGCGGGCCATATAATCGTTCAGGGCAATCTCATCAAAGCGCCCATCATCGGAATTCAGACCTACGATCATCAGAAAACTGGATGACGCTGACTCGACGCTCAGCCCATCCTGACGAACCGCCTGGGGTAACCGAGGCTCGACTGCCTTGAGTCTATTCTGCACATCCACTTGAGCCAGTTCCGGATTTGTCCCTGGCTTGAAGGTGGCGGTGACAGAGGCCGACCCTGAAGAGTCCGCCGACGATTCGAAGTACAGCAGATTCTTGACGCTGGACAGTTCTCGTTCGATGAGACTGAGCACGGCGTCATTCATGGTCTGCGGTGTGGCACCCGGATATGTCGCGGTAATGGTCACCGAAGGGGGCGCTACCGAGGGGTAGTGAGCGACCGGCAACTTAGGAATCGCGATCACACCCGCCAAGATAATAAACAACGCGACCACCCACGCGAAGACTGGGCGCTGGATGAAGAACTGAGGCATTGCGGAGACTCCTGAAGCTTAATTAAGAAGATGCCACTGAAGCCTCAAGAGGCGATGACCTATGCCAATCAGTCGCGCTGACTTCGACACCATCAGAAAGTCGCTCTATACCCTCGACGACAACCTTCTGCCCCTCTGTCACCCCCGTCTTAATCCGATAATTACCGTTCGCCAATTCACCAAGCTCCACTGAGACCATCACCGCCTTGTCGCTGTCACCAATCAACCACACGTAGGGCTTACCGCCGATGCGCACCACGGACTGTTGCGGCACCGTCAACGCGTTGTCATAGCGTGCGTAGGGCACGCGGGCGCGCACAAACATACCGGGCAGCAGGCGTCGATTGGGATTGTCCACGAGTACACGCAGTAAAAGGTCACCCGTGCTGGCATCCACATTGATGCCCGAAAAAAGAATGTGTCCGGTGACATCGTAGGGTGTACCGTTGCTGCCGAGGATGGTGACCGGTAAACCATTATCTAGCGAAGGTTGCGCCGCCATCGCATCTTGAAGCGATTCAAGTGAGGAAGCCGAACGCTGAACATCGACATAAACTTTATCGATCTGCTGAACACGGGCCATGGGCGTGCTATCGCTGCTACCGACAAGCGCTCCCACCGTTACCAACTCTTGATCAATTCGGCCAGAAATGGGAGACGCCACCGTGGAAAACTCTAAGTCAAGGCGGCGACGTGACAGCGTGGCACGCGCTTGAGCCACCTCAGCAGCGGCCTGCTGACTTTTGGATACGGCGTCGTCATAGGCCTGGCGGCTCACCGACTGCCCCCTGACCAGCGACTCCAACCGAGCGGACTGCGCACGGGCATTCGCAAGCTCGGCTTCGGCTTTCTGCAAAGCGGCTTCTGCCGTTTCCACTTCAGCTCGAAACGGCGCTGGGTTGATTTCGAATAATGGCTGCCCCGCACTCACGTCGGTTCCCTGTTCGAAAAGTCGACGTTGAACAATTCCGCTGACCTGGGGACGAATTTCCGCCACTTGAAAAGGAGCGACCCGGGCCGGTAAGTCTTCGGTCAGCTCCAATCTAACGGGTTCCAAGGTAACAACAGACACTCGGGCAGGCGGCGGCGCTACTTCTTGCTCAACTGGCCCGCAGGCGGTTAGCACGGTTAGCAGCAAGGCACAGAAGCCACCATTGCGGTAAATATGTCGGATCGTCATGCATCGTCCCTTCAGATATAGGCAAACATTTGCCTACTCATAGAATTGAAGGGGACTATATCGCTGTAGCGTGGTATTAACGTCGACGGTATGTGTAGATATGATGGAGAACACAATTAATGTTTCATTAGGCACTTTTATGTCCACGACTCAACAGTCGCCAAATTCTTCTTCTGGCCTGCAAGCACTGGTTCTCATCGCCGAAGACGAGCCTGAGATCGCTGATATTTTGCAGGCTTACCTGAAACGTGCGGGCCTGCGAACCATCTACGCAGAAGATGGACGCAAGGCATTGGACATGCATTTGTCGATGAAACCTGATCTCGTCTTACTTGATGTAAAGATGCCTAAAATGGATGGTTGGCAGGTGCTGTCAGAGGTTCGTCATCGTGGTGAGACGCCCGTCATCATGTTGACCGCAATGGATCAGGACATCGATAAGCTGATGGGCTTGCGTTTTGGTGCCGACGACTACGTCGTCAAGCCGTTTAATCCTGCCGAGGTCGTCGCACGCATTCAGGCGGTGTTAAGACGCACCATGGCTGATGCTAGCCATCAACCCCGTGTCCTCCGGGTTCCGCCCTTTGAGATCGATCTGGAACAACACGAAGCCTTTGTTCAGGTGGGAGGAGACTCGCATAGTCTTGCATTGACGCTCACCGAATTCAGGTTGTTGACGCACCTTGCACGCGCGCCCAAAAAAGTTTGCACCCGCGCAGAGTTATTGGCCGCCTGCCTCCCCGAGGGTGAGGCGCTTGAGCGCACTGTCGACAGCCATATCAGCAAGCTGCGTAAAAAACTGGAAGACGTCGATGTGAGAGGCATACCCGTTGGCATACGCGGCGTTGGGTACCGGCTGTGGGGAACAGAATGAAACTCATTGGATTGAGCCGGACAATCGCGTTGACAATGGCAGCAATGGCGTTTGGGATCACACTGTTAGTCGTGGTGACCTCTTATGTGTTCTATTTCATTACCTTCCATTTTTGGCAGGGGTCGATTAACGAACCCAACATGTTCCCGTCGGGGCTAGAGTGGGCTTGGCTCGTTGGCACTACGTTGGTTGGGCTGGCGTTCGCCGTGATAGTGGGTATTCACTTGGCACGTCGCATTCTGGTGCCGCTAAACTCCGTCACAGAAAGCATGCGTCGCGTCGCGCAAGGCGACCTGGACGCACGCGCCACGACGGGTGATCGCTCTTTAGGCGAGGCCGCCGTTTTGGCAAACGACTTCAATGCCTTGGCAGACCAATTACAGCGTATGTCCAAGGAAATGACGTTCTGGAATGCGGCGATTGCCCATGAGCTGCGTACGCCCGTTACTATTTTACGCGGACGCCTGCAAGGCTTGGCAGAAGGCGTATTCCCCCCCGAAAAACCCCAGTTTCAAAGCCTCCTTACCCAAATCGACGGTATGGCACAACTGATTGAAGACCTTCGCGCCGTAAGCTTGGCCGAAAGCGGCCATCTGAACCTTGAGATCAAGAAATGCGATCTTTCTACTGAAATTGAATCAGTCGTTGAATTTTGTAGACATGCCCTAGATGCATCAAATCATTATCCAACCCTTGATCTGCAATCTGGCGCCGCGTATTGCGATCCTGTCCGTATTCGTCAGGCATTGCTTGCGTTGCTGGAAAACGCTCGCCAGCATGCATCCCCAGGGACACTCATCATCCAAACGCGCCAGGACGACGGCTGGTGTATTTTGCGTGTTGTGGATTCCGGCCCTGGTATTCCTCAGGAATATGCTTCTCAGATTTTCACGGCATTCCGGCATGCGCGGGACGCTGACAGTGGTATGCCAGGAGACAAGCGAGGAAGCGGGCTAGGATTGGCGGTAGTGGCGGCGATTGCAAGAGCCCATGGTGGCGAGGCTAAATGCTACCCCTCTGATGAGGGTGGCTCTTGTTTCGAGTTGCGCTGGCCTTCTCAATCACATAGGGGGTGATGACATAGCGCGTTTACCCTCTTGGCGAACTACTAAGAAAAAATCCTTAGTGGTTGCCTGCTCGCGCAATTGGCGCTGCTCCCAGAGATACACGAGCCGAATAGAGTTCATATTCGGCTCATAGGTTAGTCAGAAAGCTAACTGGGATGGAGAAGTATAGGTGGAGGGAAATCAGGGGAGAAGAGTGGATTGTGAAGAATGGATTGAGAGCATGCTGACGTTCTTGCTCGCGGTTACCCGGGAACGCCGAGGGCGCCCCCAGGTTTAGAATCAGCATACGGCTAAGACTCAACTCCAGCTGCCTGTGCCACCGCCAGCGCCGGTAACGGTGGAGACGGCACCCGACTGGAAGTGGCCCAATAGATTACTGTCGCCGTCGAAGAACAGAATGCTCAGATAGACTGGCGTACCCTGAAATTCGAAACTTACCGTATCACGATAGAGCCGTTCGAGATCTTTGGTATAGACATCCCCAAAGAGAGCGCCGCCGCCCGCTGAGGAGATGCCGCCAGCATTGCCATCGAAGGACTTGCCATCGGTGATGTTAACCTGAAACCTAAGATAGAAGATCAGGCTGGCTACGCTGCCAGTAGCAGGATAGGCCTTCTCGGAAGCCATCAAAGCGTCGGCAACGTCATCGATCTGCTCAGGCTCGAGTTTTTCATGCATGGCAACACGAAAGTCGTGGGCGATCAGTTTTTTATCAATGGTTTGAGGAGCATTGTTTTGAGGAACATTGCTTTGAGGAGCATTCATGGTTAGATACCTCATGCGGATGTTGTGAAATCGGCGGCCGGTCATCGACCGCGGCTTACCTGCCCTAAGCATTTCAGCTTAGATACTGCGCAGTCACAGCATCAGCTCGGCATCACCAATATTGCTAACAATAGCCACACGAAGTACAACGGATCACTTCGGTATCAGCTTCTCTTGCGCCCTTGGCAGCAACGAACTCTTGGAAGATCCTGGAGCAAACGACTGCATAAGGAGAATAACGATGGACACTTCAACGCTTCGGGTTGCCATTATCGGCGGCGGCGTCTCTGGCCTGTCACTGGCCTACTACCTTCAGAAGCTCGGTGGCAAAGCAGCCCAGCAGATAGAAATCACCCTATTCGAGCGCAAAGCCACGCTTGGCGGCAACGCCGAAACGGTGTGGGTCGACCTCGGCAATCGGCGGCAACCGGGCAAGCCCGAGTCGCCCTATCGGCGCTGGGCCGACCTGGGGGTCAATGATGTCAACTTGGCCACCTATCATCGCCTGCGCACGGTGCTTAGCGAGATCGGCGAGCTAGAGCGCATGAAGCCGCTAGAGAATACCGAGAGCTACTTCAGCCGTGACGGAGCGATAGCCCTGACCGATGATAGCGACTTGGCCCGCGGTGTCAGCGACCCCGCCCACGAGCTAAATCAGGCCGAAGGGGGCAAGCTAGCGCCGTTGATCACCGTGGTGCATCAAAGCGCCATCGACCTAGTGGAGAGTGGACGCATTACGCCCCACTATACGGTAGATGACTTCTTCGACAGCTGTGTCGCCACGCCTGTCGAGATGCTGGCAGCCGCAGCGGATCATTTGAAAATCACCATCGACTGGCAGGACCCGGCGCTACCAGCTCGGCTGGAACGCATCCGCCACACCATCTACTATCCACGCATATCGGCCATGTACTTCGCCGACGATCGCGGCCCGGGCGGTATGCCACTCCAAGCTCCCTTCGAGTATTACCGCATTCAGGAAGGTGGCTCGCCCCCGGACCGCCGCTACTTCGAGCATGGCTCCCAGCACTGGCTTGAGGCCTTGGCCGCTTATATCGCCAACCCCGAGACTCAGGGCCCAAGAGTCAAAATCTTGCGCGGCATCGACGTAGAGGCAAGGCTCTCGCCCCAGGGCGCAACGCTAGCCGAGCGTACCGCTTCAGGTGAACGCCGCTGGCAGGCAGATATTCTAATCATGGCCACCCATGCTGAAGATGCCCTGCCGATACTGACCTTTGGCGACGGCCTGACTGAGATCCAGCAAGGCCTTCAGCATATTCTTGGCAAGGTGCGCTACACCCGCAGCTTCAGCGTCTGTCACACCGCTGCAGCCCGCCTGCCACCCAATCGCAACCTATGGCGTACCTACAATATCGAAGTACGGAACCCTGAAGACACCTTCTTCCCCTACCGTATCGACTATGTAGCCAACCGCCACCAGAACGATGCAGAGAACAGTGATTACAATCAGGCAGGCCTGCCGCAGTACTTCGTCTCTCTGGTGGATGATCTCAACAAGATTCCCCACCGCGAGATGCTCGAGCGGCGCCCTTCGCCCCTGAACGACTCCATAGCCACTGAGCCAAACGAAGCTGGCTACCGAGACCGCTTGCCGCCACTGGGCAGCGCTCTGGAAGCCAAAGCCTGGACCCTGTTCAAGCACAATGTACTGGATGCCAACTGCCTGGAAGCTCAAGCGGAAATCGAGCGCTATAACCAAACCACCGCCCAAGGACGCTTCGAGGGAAACCAGAACGTATGCCCGCTGCTGTTTGCTGGCGGTTGGGCGCGCGGCGCGGGCCTTCAGGAGCAGTGCCTGGAACAGTCAGAGCATCTCATCGCCCTGCTGTTGGGGGATACCGGATCAACGTAAAGATAACGCGCGACGACTAGTAACGGCTGGCAGCCAGACAAGGCATCGTCATCAGCAGACCAGCCACTTCGCCCTGGCGCCAGCAATCCCGTAAAGCTTCCAGAGCGCTAGACTCGCCGTTCTCTTCGCAGCTCTCCGACCAAACAGCGTGAGCCTCAATCAGCGCTCGGTGATGCTCGCCCCAGGCACAGGGCTCCGCCGCCATCAGCTGGGTCAAGCGCTGGGCATAGTGGCGGGCTGCGGAAGGGCGATGGTCAAGCAAGCTAACCTCCGCCGCCGTGACCAAAAAACGGTAGCCGTTGTGCCCCACGCAGCCAGCATCCAGCAGCGCTTCACCCTGTTGCAGCGTCTCCAAGCGAGCCTCGGGATCCTCTTCCAACAGCGCCCGAGTGCCGAGCACCCAAGGGCCAATAAAGGCCGTCAGACGGTGCTGTTCCACCAACTGCCAAGCACGCTCGATACTGGCTCGCGCCTCAGCCTGTCGTCCGGTGATCAGCTCGATACGGGCACGGCTCTCCAACAGAAAGGCCTCGAAGCGCCCTGACCCCAGGCCGCGAGCCACTGCCAGCGCCTGTGTGACCTGCTCGTCGGCCGCATCGGGATTGCCCTGGGAAATCAGAACCCAGGACGCCGTTAGCCGAGCCACCACTTCAGCACGCCGATTGCCAACACGCTTGCCCAGCTCAGCAGCATCGAAACAGTCGGCCAACGCCGCCTCGGTCTCGTTAGCATAAAGACGAGCCGTACCCAGCATGAACAAATTAGAGGCCTCTAGGTCAGCGTGGCCGTGAGTTCGGCAGAGTGCCACACAGTGGTCGAAAAGCTCGTAGGTGCTGCGCATCTGCCCCTCGGCATAATGCGCATCGCCCAGCCCACTCAGGGCCTGGATTTCGGTATGCACATCGCCACCCAATCGGGCCTGCTCTAGTGCCCGAGTGTGGTAGGCCCGGCTGGTGGCAAAATCGCCCCGGGGGAAATAGAGATTACCTTTTAGATAAAGCACTTCAGCTAGGGGCAAAGGGTCTTTCAGCATCTCGGCCAGGGGCAACAGTCCATCGAGTATCGCTTCTTCTGCCTCTAGGGCATCGAGCATGTTCAGCACCCGGGCTAGCCAAAGATCCGCGGTAATGCGCTGACACTCCTCTCGGGCGAACGTGCGCGCCGTCTCGAAGTGCTCGCGAGCCGCCTGGATGCGCCCGGTCGCCATCGCCACTTGGCCTTGCAGCAGCACTAACCGGTACTCATCCTTCGGCGCATAATCGATGGCTCGGCATTGTCTCAGCAGCGCCATGGCTTCCTCATGCCGATAACGCAGCATTTCCGCTGCCACCGCCTCCAGGAACGCATTCGGTGCTTCCAGGGAACGTGCACGGTGAAGATGGCGCGCACGTAGCCCCAGTTCCGTTTCACCATAGAGCTCGGCCAGCCGGAGATGCAGGCGGTCGCGTTGTATTTTTGGAATCCCTTCGTAGATGCCCTGCAGAATCAGGTCATGCACAAAGCGATAGCTCCCCTCTTCCAGCGGGCGTACCAAACTGTAGCGCTGGGGGAGTTCAGGTCGATAATCGGCCTGCCCCACCACTTCCTGCAGCAACGCTAGGGAGAAGCGCTGCCCCATAACGGCGGCGACGCACATGGCCCGACGATCCAGATCGGTGAGCTGATCCAGCTTGGTCTGTACCAGATTAGCGAGGCTGGCTGGCAAGCTGCAGTGGGGATGAAACAGCAACAGTTGAGTCAGAAACAGCGGATTGCCCTGGGCCTGAGTGACAAGGCGGGAGGCATGCTCGGTGGGAACCGCTCCGAAGCTGGCTACCAGGGCCTCGGCCTCTTGGGGGCGCAATGGAGGAAGTTCGATCAGGGTTAGCGGCGACTCAGGCAACTGTGGCCTTAGACGGGTCTCTAGTGGGTCCTGCTCTAAGCGTGAGGTAAACAGCCAGATCACCGGCGCTTCCAGGGTCTCCTGGAGTAGCCCAGTCAGGGTTCCCAGCAGCGCCTCATCGGCCCAGTGAAGGTCTTCCACCACCAGCAATTGGGGGCGATGAATAGACCGCGCCAGGAGAGTGTCGCGCAGTGCCAGAACCAAACGCTGGCTGCGGGTCTCCGGGGTCATGGCCGCATAGAGACGCTGCGCATCCTCTGGCTGAGCCAGCCCCAGCAAGGGGCGCAGCAGCATGGCATGATCCACGGGCAAACGCAGCGCCGAAAGGCGAGCGAGCAGGCTCGCTTCGTCTATCGTTTCACCTTTCGTCTCATCGGACGTTTGAAGCAGCGAACGAGTCAGCTGCATCAACGGGCCTTCATCGGCACGCGTGCCGAAGTCCAACACCTCGGCCTGATGATGATCGGCATGCGCCGCCGCCATCTCGGCAAACTCGGCGCTGAGACGCGTCTTGCCGATGCCCGCCACGCCGCGAATATAGATCAGATGGCCAGCCTGATAGTCACAGGTACTCTCTAAAATGGCCTGCAGCTGCCCCAACTGCACCCGGCGCCCCACCAGTTCGAAGCGGGCCTCCTGAGATTCGTCTCGGGGATGGCAGTAGCGCAGCCAATCTCCGCCTTCATCATCGAAGATAAAGCGTTCCGCCAACTGCACCGCCACCCCGCGCTCAACCCAAACACCGCTCCGCTCCTCCGCTATCGAAGGGGGCGTAGCGGACGGCCATTGGCCAGCCTGGAGATATACGACCTTCGCCACTCCCTGTTCCACCAGGGTAGCGGCGCACAACAGGCCCCGCTGGGCATCGCTACGGTAAGCCCGGGGCAGCCCAAACAGGGCCGTCCCTTCTTCCGCCAGGCTGCCGCCGAAATGCTGAACCCAGGTCGCCAGGGTTGGCTGGTCAGCCACCACGGCATGCAATTGAATCAAGACACGCGCGCTTTCCATCTCCTCGCTATCAGCGGCAGGCACAGCGGCGGCCTCTTCCGCATCCACTGACAACGCCTCAACCTCGACGCCGTAGATCTCAGCCAAGTGGCGAGCGGTGCGATAAAGCACCGCCCGCCCACTCTCGGCCCGTTTAATCGAAGCAATAGAAACGCATAGGCGCTGGTCGAAGCAGTACTCGGCCAGCGCCTCCTGACTAAAGCCCAGCCGTTTGCGGTGCTGCTTCAAGCGCTGGCGATCCAGCCGCAAACGCCCATCTTGGGGAGCGATCATGATTGCCTTCCTTTCTCGAACACGCGGGAAATGTCGACCATGGCACTGCATCACGCTTTACATGAAAAATCGGCGTGCAAAGACTGGCTAGCTTTTGTGCAAGCCTATGGTTTTTTAGTATTAGATGGAACTAAGCCTAGCAGATTACGAGCTAGTGCAGAGCAAGCGGCACTAGTTTTGAGGAAAGATGAGCAGAAATACATAGACCTACCACCTCGCCCATTCAGCTCACAGGATGAGCCGATTATGGTTTATATTCGGCTCATAATATAGCCAGATACTAATTGGAATTTGGTAAAATAGAATCAGTAGCAGAAAAAGCTTGATGCAGCTATGGCTGACGGTCATGCGTAGCGTTAAAACCAACATTAAAGAGGCAATTAGATAGCCAAAAGACTCACCCCGTTTGTTATTGCCTATGATTTTGATGGTACTGAAGGCCGTTACTACACGATTTATC
Organism: Vreelandella titanicae; assembly: GCF_014697095.1. Lineage (NCBI taxonomy): Bacteria > Pseudomonadati > Pseudomonadota > Gammaproteobacteria > Oceanospirillales > Halomonadaceae > Vreelandella > Vreelandella titanicae. The sequence continues at coordinate 5,238,150 of NZ_CP059082.1, forward strand.
TTCTCGGCTGGCTCCCACTGGTGCTGCCCATTCTGGAGGTAATCCTGGTTATTCAGGGGCCTTCCAGGCCAGTCCAGGAAATCGGCGTATCGCATAAGATGATTTACGTTCTTTACGTGCAGATTTTACATATGCTGACGTGCGGGTATTCGTGGATTGGGTCATTGAACGCATACAACTTGCCGAGCCACGGTGGCAAATTAGCAATATCATTTAAAGGTTTGCGCTCGCCCCCCTGTTGTCCGGCATACGGCCTTTACCTAGGCAAAGCGATGCTTCGCAACGTGGGTACTACAGCTCACGGCTCCACACCTGACCGACAAGATCCTTGCCGAAGCTGTGATGGGGCGTTTCCTCAACCAGTTCGAAACCCGCCCTTTCATAGATTTTTCGCGCACCAATAAGAACGCTGTTGGTCCACAAGATGATTTTTTTATAGCCAGATTGGCGGGCGAATCTTAGGCATTCATCGACAAGACGGCCACCTATTCCAAGACCGCGGGCGCAGGGATCGACATAGAGTAACCGCAGCTTTGCGGTCGCTTCGTCCTCCCTAACGACGAACACGGAACCAACGACACTTCCTTGCTTCTCGACGACCCAGCACCGTTCCCATTGCGGGTCATAATCACGCAGATACTTGGCGACGATGTCTGCTGTCAGTGCTTCATATTCACTGTTCCAGCCGTACTCCTGGGCATAAAGAACCGCCTGCCGATGGACGATCCATCCCATATCGCCTGGCTGCGGGTCGCGCAGCAGGTAGTTCGAATCAGTATCGCCAAGCAGGCTCTCGATTTGATGCATAGCCTCGATCAACTGGTGTTGCTCAGGCTCCGAAAGCCGCTTGAGCATGGCAACAACTTCGCGCTGCGATGCATCACTCAACGGCAGGTAAGTTTCCCGCCCATGATCAGTCAATTGCAGTTGCGCCGCCCGGCGATCGGAGGGCAAGGGGATCCTGGTGATAAGCCCCTTCTTCTCGAAGCCTTTCAGCACCCGGCTCACGTAACCGGCATTGAGCCCCAGCTCCCGGCAAATATCCGAGCTGGTAAGCATCGGCCGATGCGCCAGCTCATACAGAATGCGAACCTCCGTTAACGAGAATGGGCTTTCCAGCAGATGCTCGTGCAGCACACCGATCTGACGCGTGTAGAAACGGTTGAAGCTTCGCACCGTTCCAGCTCGCTCATGCAAGCGTTGTTCTACGGCCATGAAGAGGCCTCCAATTAGTTGCCTTAAGCACATAATTAATTGCTTTTGGTAACCATGTCAACAAGATCTCATAAGAAACTACTGACAAAATAAATCAAGCTCTCTCGACTGCGCGACGCCCTGAATATCAAGCGCCACACATCTCCCAAACAGGCATCTCCCAAGCAAGCAACACTCAATGAACAAAAACCATCACCACCAGCACCATGGTCAGCAATAGCAGGTACACCCTGGCATGAAGACGATCAGGGATGCGCCCGATCCAGGTCGATGCCAGGCGGATTCCGAGCCATGAGCCCACTGCAAGTACCAGCAAGGCGCGCAGATCCACATAACCGGCATACCAGTCCCCCAACGCTGGGTGATTTGCCGACAGCAACACATACGTCGCGGTGCCACTCACCGCCATGGGCAACGACAACGGATTGGCCATGGCAGTAGCTGCCGTCATACTTGCGCCTCTACGGCGCATGAGCGGTACGGTCATCACACTGCCGCCAACGCCCAGCAAGGCGGCCACCGCACCAATCAATGTCCCCGTCATCGCCGTTACCCCACGCCCTATAGGACGCACATCACTCCCCGCCTGATGCAGAAAACCGGGTCGCAGAGCGGCATCCGCAATCGTGATGCCCAGATAGCCGATGAACGCCCAGCGCACCCACTCCCCGCTCAACGACACGGCAGCCGCCGCGCCAAGCACGGCGCCCACGGCGATATAGCCCACCAGCGGACGCACCAGGTGCCACTGCACGGTCTGCCGTAGATGGTGGCGCCATGTGGACAGGGAAGCAGCAAATACCATCAACGCCGTCGAGGTGGCCACCGCGATATGCATGGCCGCCTGACCGATACCACTATCCGGCCCATGGACGGAAATCAGCAGGGTATACAGCAAGGGAACCACCACAAACCCGCCACCGAAACCGAACAATACGGTGGTCACTCCCGCCACCCCGCCACAAAGTAGCAATACGCTATACACCGGCACTCTCCTGATGAAACGAAACAGCAGGCACTATATGCTGGCGAGGATTGGCCGACATTCGTCATTCGGACAACCATCAACGCGTTTCAGCCAGGTTAACGCTAATGCTCAATACACCTCTTTCAGATGTGGATCATGTAGCACGGCCCGTGGTGGCCATCGGCACTGACTACCGCCCCGGCACCCTCCTCGACTTTCATACCCATCGCCGTGCCCAGTTTCTCTATGGCATGACCGGCGTGATGGAAGTTAATACGGATGATGGCACCTGGATGGTGCCGCCATTCAGCGGCGTCTGGCTACCTGCGGGCAAGCGCCACCAAGTGCGCATGAACGGGGTGAGCACCCGAAGCCTGTATATCGAGCCCCACGTTGCGCCACGCACATCGCGCAACTGCGAGGTGCTAGTCGTGACGCCTCTCCTGCATCACCTGTTGCTGGCTTCCGCCCACATCCCCGCGCTCTATGACGAAAACGGCCGCGACGGTGCCCTGGCGCAACTACTCCTATACGAGCTGGAACAGGCTCAGGCCCTGCCACTGTTTGCCCCCCTGCCCCATGACCTTCCGCTCGCCCGCCTGTGCAGAGAGTTCCTCGGCCAGCCGAGCATTCACACTCTTCCTGAGGAGTGGGCGCGGCAGTTACATTGCAGTCAGCGCACCTTCAATCGCCTGTTCCGTCAGCAGACTGGACTCTCTTTTGGCCGATGGCGCCAACAGGCCTGCCTGATGGCAGCAATTCCCAGGCTACTTTCGGGCAGTTCCGTTACCCGAACCGCACTGGAACTCGGCTACGACAGCCCAGCCGCTTTCTCCAGTATGTTTCGCAAGGTGCTTGGTCAATCTCCCAGCGCTTTTGTTCGGGCGGCTAGTCGCCCGCCGGAGGAAGGCGGCGGTTCTGGCTTGGTTTGCTGTCGTAAATTTATGCAGCAGATGGGCAAGTAGATGAGGTATTCGGAGCCCTGCAGATAGTCCTTGTCGCTTATTTAATCACCCGGGACTCAACACATAGATAGGAAAGTATTACCTCGACCGCATGGGCACGCCGCTCAATCAACCAATCCGGGTCAGCCAGATCCTGCTCGAAGATGATGGATAGCGTGTCGCGTTGATTGATGTGAATGATTGATAGCGAAAGAATAGAAATGTAGAGCTGGGTAGGGTCTACAGCCGAGCGAAATAACCCTGCTGCTTCCCCTCGCTTTAGGGTATCCCGGATCATGCCTACGAGCGGCGTCGTTTGCTGGACGACTTTGCTCGATTTGCGCAGCATGCGCCCACCCAGCAAGTTCTCATTGCGCACCAGGCTGGTGAACTCGGGATGCTCGGCCATATGATCGAAGGTGAATTCGACCAGCGCGCGCATACCTGCAACGGGCTCGAGATAGCTTAAATTGAGTGCCTGCTCCTTGGCGCGCAACTCCTCATAGACTCGTTCGAGAACAGTCAGGTAAAGACCTTCCTTGTCATCGAAGTAGTGATACACCATGCGCACATTACAATCGGCTGCACGCACGATACGTTCCATGCGAGCACCATCGTAGCCGCGCTCGGAAAACTCTTGAGTCGCCGCTTGAAGCAGGCGCTCGCGTGTTTCATGAGCATTACGGCGGTTTTTTCCCCGGGTACGGGCACTCTGTTTCACATCGAGCGTATCGCTTTTTGTCATGTACACATCCTTGTTTCTATTGGTGCTATAGCCCTAACGCGATGCCATCGCTGCGAGGGTCATGAGCAGCGTAAAAGCCTTTCGCCGGGTCGATAACGACCGCGCCGGGGTGGCCAGCCAGGGCACTTTGAACGGGTAGCGGGCTCATCTGATGACCACGCCGGGTCAATTCAGCGAAAATAGCATCTCCCGCATCCTGCTCAAGTTTTAGCGTGTCACGTCCATCGGAAAAGGTTCGCCCCAGTAGGAAGCGCGGCGCTTTAAGCGCACTGAGCGGATCCATGCCGTAGTCTATCAAGCGCGTCAGCACGGCAGCGAGGGTTTGCGGCTGTCCATCTGCTCCTTGAGTACCGTAAAGTAAACGAGGCTTTCCATCGACACGATACATACCCGGGTTAAGGGTATGAAAAGGACGCTTTCCAGGGGCAAGCGCATTCGGATGAGCAGGATCAAGACTGAACGCGGCACCACGGTTATGCCACAAAATCCCCGTATCACCGACACTGACACCACTGCCCCAGTCGTAATAAATCGTCTGCAGCATGGAGACGGCATTACCGAAACGATCAGCTGCCGCCAGATAAACTGTGTCGCCATGCTGATAAGCAAAGGGCCAATCCAATGCTTTCCCCGCCTCCACTTTTGCCGCTTCAGCATCAAGATGAGCAGGCGATAACAACCTTTCACAAGGCACCGACGCGAAATCGGGATCAGCCAGGTAGCTATTACGATCCAGGAAAGCGCGCTTTACCGCCTCCACCAGCAGATGGTAATAATCGGCGCTGCCCTCTTCGATCCTGGAGAGGTCAAAACGCGCCAGGATACCCATTATCTCTAGTGTCGTCATACCCTGGGTTGGGGGGCGATGGGCCAGCAGCTCGCCACCACGGTAGGGAACAGACAACGGCTTTTCTACTCGTGCTCGGGTAGCCGCCAAATCAGTGGCCGTGAGTGGAGACCCTACTGCTGCCAGTCCAGCGGCGATTTTCTTCCCCAACTGCCCTTCATAGAAGTCCCGGTAGCCGTGGGTCGCAATGGACTGCAGTGAAGCGGCCAGCTGTGGCTGGTACAGTTTTTCACCCTCATGGGGAATCTTCCCGCCTGGCATAAAGTGCTCTCGCACGCCTGGCATCATCGACAGCTCATCGCTACGAAAATCAAGCCAGAAGCGCTGCGATGGCGTTATCGGGAAGCCTTCCCTCGCTAGCTGTATCGCTGGCTCCATCAGCGCTGCCCAGCCAATTTGGCCGCCACAGTTCTGACGGGAAATCTCATGCGCCTGCCCCCAGGTATCAACCGTGGCAGCCGTGGTTAACATGGAACCTGGCCCTCTCGTAGGCAATTGGCCAGACAGTTCCAACTTGGCCTGTGGTGCCTGACCAATGCCTGACAGGGTTCGCACACCACCGCTTGCATCCGCAATGATCATGAAGGCATCGCCGCCAAGCCCGGTAAAATGCGGATACGTCACTGACAGACAAGCCCCCATGGTGATGGCAGCCTCAACCGCATTGCCTCCTTGACGAAGTACCTCACGACCCGCCTCTGTTGCCAACGTATGTGGACTGGTCACCACCCCCTCATGGGAATGCGCCAGCGCTGATGAAGTTAAACTAATAGACATTGCTACCATCCTTATTCGGGCTGTTTAGCCGCCATACACCACACTGGGTAGCCACATACTGATCGCAGGAATATAGGTCAGCAAAATCAAGGCAAACAGAGCAATGCCAATAAAGGGCAAGGCACCACGTACCGCCTGGACGTAATCGACGCCGTTGATAGTGCCCGCCACGAACAGGTTGAGGCCGAACGGCGGCGTAAACATACCAATCGCCCCATTCACGGTCAGTACTGCCCCCAGGTGGACAGGATCAATACCAACGCGCATGCCCACCGTGTAAAACAGGGGAGCGAGAATCACCATGATGGAGGAAGCATCAAGGAACATGCCGGCGACCAGTACCGTCACATTGATCAGCAGGAAGATATGGTACGGATTGTCGGATAACGACAGGATAGCGTTGGCCAACATGGCCGCTAGCCCATTACTGGAAAGAAACCACGCCAGAACCGAGGCAGCAGCGAGAATAATCATTACCTGAGCCGTTGTGGTCGCCGCTTCAATCATGCTTTGGAATAGCTCTGCAAAGCTCTTCTCACGATAAATCAGGGCTGAGACCAACAGGGCATAGATCACCGATACAGCGGCGGCTTCAGTGGGCGTAAAGATACCCAGGTAAATCCCACCCAAGACGACGAGAGGAACCCCTAACCCCCACGAAGCATCTTTGAATCCTGCTAAAACCTCGCCCCAACTGGGCGGCTCCACGGGAGTGACACCGTCCTTTTTGGCGCGATACCAACAGTAAGGCAATAAGCATGCTGCATATAATAAACCGGCGCCCACCCCCGCCATGAACAGCGCACCCACTGACACACCAGTGACAGCCGCGTAGACGATCATTACAACCGAAGGGGGAATGATGATGCCCAATGAACCGGCAGACACCAGCACGCCAATCGAAAATTGACCGGAATATCCTTCCTTGCGCATGGCCGGATAGAGCAATGAGCCCACCGAAACCACCGTGGCCGGGCTAGATCCGGAAATAGCGCCAAAAAACATACTCGCTGATACCGCCGTCATCCCCATACCACCGGTAAAACGCCCCACCAACAAGTTGGCCAAGCGGATGATACGCTGCGATAACCCACCCGCACTCATCAAACTACCAGTGAGAATAAAAAAGGGTATCGCCATCAATGGAAACTTATCCAACCCAGCAAACAAGCGCTCGGCAACAATGGTCAACGGAATATGGCTAAAACTCCCCATCGCCACCGTGACGGAACCCGCCAACGCAATAAAGATGGGCGTTCCCACTAACATCAAAACAGCTAATAGAACCAGGAAGGTGATGACCATATTCTTATCCAATTTGATCAAGGTGGGCAGAGGATTGCTCTCGACCAAGCAACGTCCGGAAGAAATGCTGGGTAAAGCGAATGCCCATTAAGAGAGCGCCCACTGGAATGGCCAACTGAACGATCCACATAGGCGCCTGAAGAGCAGAGCTCACCTGACCGAACCGATGGGTTTGCTCAGTTAACTGGATACCGTAAACCACCAGGAAGAGGCAGAAAGCGATAGAAACCGCATGAACTAGCAACTCTATCCATTTCGCCATAAGGGGAGGACTAAACCTGCGTAGAATATCGATCCCAATATGAATCCCTTGCCGTGCAGCAACGCTCGCGCCAAGCAGCACCATCCATACAATTTGGTAACGCACCAGCTCCTCAGCCCATGAAAAACCATCGTTAAACACGTAGCGTGCAATGACGTTGGCGAAAAGAATGAACGAGGCGGACAAAATCAGCAGACCAATCAAGACCTCCTCGGCACGCGATATTAGGCGATCAAGTTTGCGCATAGCGGACTCCACCAGCGATGAAAACAATGGGGAAGGAAAGGGCTATCGGGATCACCGATCAGCCCTTTAATGGGTGAAGCGCTACTATTCAGCATCAGCAATGGCTTGCTGGAATTCCGCCATTAGATCTGCGCCAATTTCATTGGCAAACTCATCGTGCACCGACGCTGTCGACTCTCTGAAAGCCGTCAGTTGGGCATCATCCAGTGTGCTCACGTTAGTGCCACTTGCTTCGATAGTGGCAATGTAGCCCGTTTCACGGCGGGCGGTTTCTTCACGCTGGAATGCGGTGGTTTCACGTGCAGCGTCCGTCAATAGCGCCTGATTCTCAGGGCTTAAGCTATCGAACCAACTCTGGCTAAACAGAAATGCATAGGCTAGATAAGCGTGGTTGCTGATAACCACATCCGACTGCACTTCATAAAATTTCATTTGTGTAATCGATACCAGCGGATTTTCCTGGCAGTCGACAATGCGTTGCTGCAGCGCGTTGTAAGTTTCACCGAAGGCAATCGGTACCGGGTTAGCGCCCATCGCTTTAAACTGTTCCATGATGATAGGGCTTTGCATCACGCGTACCTTTTGGCCTGCGAAATCCTCCGGGCCATTAACGGGCTGGTCACAGGTAAATTGCTTAAAACCACTTTCCCAGAACGTCACCCCCTTCAGCCCCACCTGCTCTACCGTCGCCAAGAGGTCATCACCAGCCTGCCCATCCAGAACGGTGTGGGCGATATCGGGAGATGGGAACAAGAAAGGCAGATCGACGATCTGCATGGCGGGAACGAAGCCCGATAACTTGGCGGTCGGAATAATCGCTGCTTCCACAGCCCCCATCTGCAACTGTTGGGTGACTTCGACATCATCACCGAGTGTGTTATTAGGGAAAATTTCTACTGAAATCTCACCACCACTACGCTCAGCCACCATGTCCCTGAAGCGCTCAGCCGCCAGGTGCTGTGCGCTATCTTCAGGCAAATCATGGTGAAACTTGATATTAATATCGGCGCTTGCCATACCAGTATGTGCCAAAGCACCCAACGCGAAACTACAAGCGAGGGCCTTCAGCTTCATGTTCTTAAATTGCTTTTTCATGGTGTGATCCTTGCCATTGCGCCCATTCAGAAAACACTCTTCATGGAGCGAGTTAAGTAACTATTTACTTACTTAAAGAAAAAGCAATTATCATGCCACCTTGAAACATGAGAGATTCTGCGGGTTGTTGAACGTATCTATGCATAAATTCGCACCAACTTTGTGCTAAAGGGCTCAATATGGTGCGAATTTATTCGGGGCCTGATGCCACCCATCAAGCCATCGTCCTCTTAGTCAATTCTTGGCAGGATCGGGCCGGGAGCTCTTTGCCGCCCGGCAGTGTTTGAACAGCTTTTGCATCGAGGGCTTGGGGGTCGAACAGAGCGCGCTACTTGAAGGCTTTGAGGCCGCGCGCAGTTACTCCGTTAAAAAGACGGCCAGTGGTGCTATTCCCAAATATACATGAGCCGATTGCATCATCTATTCAGATCATCTTATGAGCCGAATAAGGTTTATATTCGGCTCATGGGCTAGTCGGAGGGTATGTTGGGGTAAGAAGAATGGGTTAAGCAATTAAAGTGCCCAGCAGACCGCACCAGTTAGGCTTCAAAAGGGTTAATGACGTCCACATTGGCTGCCTCAAAAGGAGCCATATCTCTGGAGGCGACTTGATAGCCTTGTGATACGGCAATAGCAGCAATGTAGCCATCCGGCACAGGAAAACCACGCCCGGCGGTTCTGGCTGTCACGGCTAGCTCTGCATACTTGCGAGCGGCGTCAACGTCAAAGGACAAAATCCGCCCTCTGAACAACTCCACAAGGCCGCCCAAGGTCTCGCTCAACATGTCCTTGCGCTTCCCGTTGGGCAGCGCCGCAATACCAAATAACAACTCTGCAAGTGTGACACTAGACAGGTATAACGTTTCAGCCGACTGCTCATTAAGCCAAGCTCTGACGGCTGGATCAGGCTCGGGTTTCATCGCCTCGGAAACGACATTGGTATCCAGAACGATCATTCAAACCTCATCGGTTCAGCAGGCGTCTTGTCACGCACCTTTTCAAAGACCGCTACGTCTTCATTGGTCAACCCGATCTTGCGACCCAAATCAGCCAGGGCATCACCCATTTTGAGGCGACTTTCTGGCCGTGTGATCTCTTCCAGGATGGCCCGCACCTCAGCCTCGGCGCTGCGGTGATTCTGCTTGGCTCGCGCTTTTAGTGCATTGTGTACTTCGTCAGGAATGCTTCTAATAGTCATCATGCCCATAGCCCAAACTCCTATTGCATGTGGTAAGCGCAGCTGCGCTCCAACTGCATTCAGTATAGTATACTGGATGCAAAAGGCAAGCACTTGCAACACTGCTTTTCAGAAGTAACGTGTACTTTAAGGATATTTTGCAACCGCAAAGCGATGCCTGCATAACTAATCCCGTGGAGAACACTCCCGCACCAATTGCTGACATATTTGGTCAAGAGGCTGCTTTTGTGGCCAAAAGACAATCAGATTATGGTCACACCGGCTTCTTTGCTGAGCGGGTACTACTGATCCGCCAAAACGGCTATTCATTACTGACTATGAACCATTGCATCAGGTTATTTCATGGCATGGGGAATGTCTGCCATCCTCAGCAGCCAAATACAGAAAGGGCAGTCACTTGGACTGCCCTTTCGTTTTATGTGTGAAGCGGGAATACGTAAATGAAAGCACGGATCAGCGCTGACCTTCAGTGCGCAGCTTTGCCACTTCATCTAGCGCCAAGCCTATCGCTTCAGCAATCTGCTCATCACTCTACACCTCACGCAGCCAACCCAATAATGCCTCGCTGCCTGGGCGCTGAGGTGCGCCTTGACGTGTGTATAGGACAATAGCATCGTGCTGAGGCGATGGGTGTCCGGAATCAGTGAACCACTACATAAAGCAGTTTAGTGTCGTAAGGTTGGCGCGGATCCTTGTGTAAACCAACTACTCGCTAACCAATGAAATCGGATGGGCAAAAAGTTATTATCCAGCTAAATAATTTTTCTACCGAATTCATGCACTTTTATATCCTCTCACTGGACACTCTATGCATAACCTATGGATTCCCGTCGTCGCCATTTTCGTCGTTGCTGGCCTGGTATTCGGTAACCAGGCCTATTCTGAGGCCCAGCGTGATGCCCACATCGCCGCGACTATATCTGAACGCCTCGACAGCCAGGCACCGGCCGAAATTTCCCACTTGACGCAAGTCAATAAGGGCTATGGGGTGTGCGGCGACTATGAGCTTTCAAGCGCCGAGTCCGGTCGTTTCTACTACAATCACGCCACCAAGCGCCTAGCGTTGGGTACCGATGCTCCGCTGTATCACGACAACTGCGAGGGCGTCTCTGACTGACCCCTTAGAACCTGTTCACGATCTTTTCAGCAGTAAAGTGATTGCGCACAAACCCCATGCCCCTCCTCACGCAGCGCTTTTCTATGCCGCTGCTTTAGTGGCCCTTTTACCCCTCGAAACTTCCACCATATTCTCTCGGGACAAGATCAGCCTCTTCGTCGCCCGTCCTGATAAGGTTGACGATCATTTGCGCGACCAATGACAGTGGGTGAGCTATCGAAGTTGCCCCAACCTCTTGCTCCTGTGCGGTGCTCAGGCCTGACGAGAGGGACAGCCAACAGAGTTCAATGATCCGGCCATAGCAGCGCTCTGAGCCGTTAGAAAGCTCCACCGGAAACACCCGGCGTAAACCTTACTCGACATGCGCCTTCTTAACAGGAAGTAGGTGCACCACGCCCACCACTACCGAGCCCACCAAAAAGCCAATCACCGCAGAGCACAGTGTATTGAAGCTCCAGCCCAGCGTGCCGCCCAGGGCACCGGTTGCCTCGCTAATGCCAAGCTCAATATGGTGTACCCACTCATAGGGAGCGTTGAACCAACCCGTACCATCGGCACCTAGATTGGCCATCAGTATATGCCCACCCACCCAGAGCATGGCGACAGTACCCACGACCGAGATGGTCGCTAGCACCTTAGGCATGGCTGTCACCAGGCCACGGCCCAGTGTCTGCACGCCCGAACTATCCCGCTGGGCGAGCCTCAGGCCGATATCATCCATCCTGACCAACAGCGCCACTACTCCATACACCAGAAGTGTGATGACAAACGCGACCACCACCAGGCTAACCATCTGCGACCAGAACCCTTGATGGGACACTGTTGAAAGCGCGATCACCATGATTTCGGCGGACAGAATCAGGTCGGTACGAATAGCGCCACCCACGATCTGTTTCTCGGCCTCCGGTCCCTTTTCTACCGCTGGTTTGTCGTCGTCATGCTGACCAGAGAGCTTGTGCCAGACCTTCTCAGCGCCCTCAAAGGCCAAGTAGGTGCCGCCCACCATCAGGATGATCGGCAATAGCGCGGGCAAAAAGTGATTCAGCAGCAGCGCCACCGGCAGGATAAAAATCAGCTTGTTGCGAATCGACCCCAGCGCGATCTTCTTCACAATCGCCAGTTCCCGCTCCGCTGTTACCCCCTGCAAATATTGCGGCGTCACCGCCGTATCATCCACCACCACCCCGGCCGCCTTCGCCGTCGCACGCCCTGCGGCGGCACTCACATCATCCAATGATGCTGCGGACAGCTTCGCCAATGCGGCAATGTCATCCAATAATCCTATCAAGCCGCCTATGGCCATGGGTGCTTCCTCCGTGAATAACAGGTGCAGATAGTAGAGCACAAAGCGGCTTGGGCGGATCGCCTCTTTTGCTTCAAGATTCCGACTTGCGCACCTTACCCCAGCAGTACTTTCAGCTCATGACGTTGTTCAGCATGTTTGGCCGCGTTTTCGTTTTTCAGTTTTTCCAGATTGATAAGCTTCCAGCGTACGGCAGGCAGATCCGCCGCCCGAGGGCGATCAATAGCATCAAAATCGGGCATACCGTCATGCAGGCTCATTAGGAATTGCTTGGTGTTCTCATCGAAGCGGGAATGAATATCTGCAATCAATCGTTTACGGGTGTCGAAGAGCTCTTGGAGACTGACAGAAGCTCTGGTCATTCCCTCAAATTTTTGGTGGCCATCGCGTTGTTGATCTCGGAAAGGCTATCGTTTCGATCTTTCACCGGCAGGTAGGTCAGGTCGATATCGACTGACAAACGCGGGAGATCACGATAGAACAGGTTTATCGCCGTGCCGCCCTTCAGCGCGAATACATCTTCCTTAGCGACATGCGGGAGAATACGCACAAGAAGTGCGACCTGTGCTTCATAGGTTTCACGTGCCATCGTTGGTCTCCGTCCTTACAAACGCTTCAGGCGCCATAATCCGATAGCGCGGACGTATCTTGCCCCTTTTACCAGTGCACGGTCGCCGCTGCCGAGATTGAACTCTGCTGGGTCGAAGCGCTTGCGCCAGGGGGGATCGAGGCGATCGACAAAGACAAAGAATAGCCGCTTTACCTTGATCTACTTACAACTCTGCAGCAGAGCTGCCAGTAGTTTAGGGCGCAGCGTTGTCAGGCTCTCAAATAGCATATCGAGATTGTGAAAACTCTCATGGTCGGGCAGCTCGTCCATAGCTTCCATAATTGCCCTTTCGAGTGCCGACCTCTTGAGCGTCCAGTCCCATGGCAGCGTGTCTTCGGCGTTGATTAACTAAAGAATCTTCCATAAGGCTCTTTAATATCGTCAAATTTTGTGTACTTTTAGTTCACAAAGCACCTATCTTTTAAAGACCCACGGGGAGGCGATTTACCAGCTTAATATCCGCGCCTGCTTGTAACCGAGATACAAACTAATTCCGGGCTCTAAGGCAAATCCGCCTCCTGCAACAGCTAGCTTTTATCGGTTTTCGGGCATCAAATACCAACGAGACGGCAGCAAGACAAAACAAAAAGTGCCACCTACTTTGAATGTATGAATCTTCTGGAGATTGGCAATGGAACAACTAACAGGTGGCTGTCTCTGCGGTAAGATCCGAATCTTGGCCAATGGCGAGCCGCTTCGGGTAGGTATTTGCCACTGTATGGATTGTCGCAAGCATCATGGGGCGCTTTTCTATGCGGCTGCTGATTATCCCAAGCAAGCTGTCATTATCGAAGGCGAACCGCACAGTTATCAGGGGCGCTACTTCTGTTCCGCATGCGGTTCGTCGGTTTTTTCGGTAAGCGAGGAAGAAATCGAAATACACCTTGGTACCCTTGATTCACCCAATCAACTTAAACCGACGTATGAGCTTTGGGGCATTCGCCGCGAACATTGGCTACCGCCATTTCAAAACGTGGAGCGATACGAACGAGATCGGGAAGATTGAGCGGGTTCAAGGGCTGCCGCTTAGGTCAGAAGGTAATCGATCAGCGCTTACCTTCAGTGCGCAGCTTAACCACATCCTCTAGCACCAAGCCTGTCGCTTCAGCAATCTGCTCGTCACTCAGCACTCCCAGCTTGAGCAGATTACGGGCCGTTTTCTCAATGCCCAGCTTTTCGCCTTCCTGGCGTTCTTGCTGAGCCCAGTTTTCCAAATTTTCTGCCAACATGTCTTTATCCTCCAACAAACTGTTGAGCTGTTGGCTACGCGGTCAGCAACTCCATTTCCTCGCGGCTACGAACCGGATGGCGGATCGCCTCTTTGGCTATATTCACTTCTAATGCTACTTTCGCAATATCCAGCACGCCAACATCAATTTGGTAACCCCCTCGGGTCATCAACCAGTCAAGCACCTCCGCCAGGTGCCAGATTGAGGCACTGCCTTCGTGAACCGGCATAGGAAACGTCGCTCGGTGGGTGAGCATCAACTTTCGCATTGCCTGTCGGGATACGCCCACAACGTCTGCTACATCCGTCAGGCCAACAAGATCCGGCGAAGCCTCGATCAGCCGCGCGGAAGGGATTGCTTTTTTTACGTCAACCAGGGCAGTGCGAACCGCTTCCGCGGCGCTGCCCGCTTCACGAGAGAATTCCAGCGCCAAGCGGCCCGGCTGCCCCACGCCCACCAGAGCATCATCGCAACCGGCAGTGCCCAAACGCCCCACCAGCGCATCTAGGTCGGAATCACTATCAGCCAGTTGGTATTTCAGCGTAAAAACATATTCCATTCTTCAATCCTCCGGCTCCGCTTCGTCTCGACGCTTGTGGGTCGAGCACTTGTCCACCACTCTCCGAATTGCCCGGGCGTGGCTGCCGGGATTTTTCGGTGTACTCCACACGCTCGCGATACAAAACTCACCGCAGCGGCATTCATCATCATTATAGGGACAGTAAATCTTGCCCCAGGCGTGACTACCGCCGACTTCAACTCGCCAGCCCTCCGCTTCCGCATGTTTGAGGGCAGTTTCGATCTCTTTTTTCGGATGTGATGGACGAGTCATTATTTGCCTCTGAGTATGAAGCCCCCTTCAATGGTTGTCAATTGACAACCATTGAAGCAGCAATTCATATGCTTGCCGACGTTCATCTAAATAGATAGACCCAAGTGTCTCTTTTAACTCCCTAATAAAAATTTAAAAAAGAATATCAGTATGTGCAACACTTAACCTGACGCTGGGGGCTTTCATGGCATGGGGAATGTCTGCCATCCTCAGCAGCCAAATACAGAAAGGACAGTCACTTGGACTACCCTTTCGTTTGATGTGTGAAGCGGGAATAAGTAAATGAAAGCAAGTCAGCGCTGACCTTCAGTGCGCAGCTTAGCCACTTCACCTAGCGCCAAGCCTGTCGCTTCAGCAATCTGCTCTTCACCCAACACCTCACGCAGCCAACCCAATAACGCTTCGCTGCCTGGGCGTTGGGGTGCGCCCTGGCGTGTGTATAGGGCGATGGCATCGTGCTGGGGCAAGCTCTCTGTCACCGGGCGGATCAGTTCGCCATTTTCAATTAAGCGTTGCGTTGTGCGCCGCCATCCCAAGGCAATACCATGCCCCGCGACAGCCGCTTGCAGTAGCAGTGGATAGCTGTCGAACACAGCACTCTCCGCTGATGAGAGTTCAAAGTGCCCCATGGCACGCAACCAGTCATCCCACTCCAGCCAATCCGCCGGCTCAGCGTGATGATGCAGTAGCCGCTGGTTCAGCAAAGCGTTGAGACTCAACGGCGTAGTGACCCCTTTCAGGTAAGCAGGGCTGCAGACCGGAAATATCTCGTCCTCGGCGGTAAACACCAATCGATGGCTCCCGCTGGGCCGTCCGTTGGTTTGCAGCGCAATGTCGAAGCTGCCACTAAATTCGGTAATCGGCCGTGTCGAGGTCGCCAGTTGAATCTCAATTTCGGGATAGCGACGATTAAAGTCAGCCAGCTGAGGCATCAGCCAATAGAACGCTTCGCATAACTGGCAGAACAATACGACGCACTTATCATCGGGGTCGCCGCGCAGCGCCTGAGCCCCTGTGGCGATACTTTCCAGCGCCTGGGAGACCGTACGGCCAAACTCTCGCCCCTCACGGGTAAGAAACACACTGCGATTACGGCGCTCGAAAAGTATCACGCCAAGGTCTTCCTCCAGCGCACGGATCTGTCGGCTGATAGCCGCCTGGGTCAGGTGGAGCTCATCGGCCGCGCGCGAAAAGCTTTCAAGCCTGGCGGCTGCCTCAAAGGGGCGCAGCGTCGCCAGCGGTGGAAGAGACTTGATGAAGTTATCCATAATCTGAGCTCATGCATTGTGACGCAGAAGTCGTTTGAAGCACTGCTAGAGGCAGCGGCATTCTAGAGCGAAATTCATCTCTGGAACGCTGCAATGAAGGTCACCGCTGAACCACAAGATAATATCCTACAGGGCATAAGCCTTATCGTGGGGGCTGTCTTTCTGCTGGCGTTGACCGACGCCCTGGTTAAGTATCTAAGTGCCAGTATGTCGCTATGGCAACTCTATGTCATCGCCTCAACACTATCGCTGCCGGTACTCTTTGGATTGATCATTGGCCATTCAGGCCCCCGTCCCAAGGTAAAATCACGCCGCTGGGTGGCAATAAGAAGCCTGCTTCTGTTGCTGATGTGGATAGCCTACTACGCAGCACTACCGCTGATTCCGCTCTCGGTGGCAGCGGTCGCCATTTACACCACACCGCTGTTTATTGCCGTGCTGGCTGCTTTTGGGGCGGGCGAGCATCTTTCACGCCAGGCCTGGCTAGGCATTCTCTGCGGTTTTCTGGGCGTGGTGGTGGTGTTGCGCCCTGGCGGCGACACTTTCACTCCTGCCACACTGCTACCCGTGCTTGCCGCCCTCTTTTATGCGCTAGCCATGCTGGTCACTCGCCACCACTGCCAAAAAGAGCACCCCTTAGTTCTCACCCTGGGTTTGAATCTAGCCTTCCTGGCAGCAGGCAGTCTCTTCAGCTTGCTGGTGGCAATCAACAACACAGCAACAATCGCCGAACGCGCGCCATTCCTGTTCGCCGGTTGGCAACCGCTAGACGCCAAAGCGTTATTGATCGTGAGCGCCTACGCCCTACTGCTGATCATTGTGAATACCGGGGTGGCAAGGGCTTATCAAATTGCCCCATCGGCGTTGATCGGCACCTTTGATTACGCCTACCTCATCTTTGCCAGCCTTTGGGGCTACCTGCTATTCAGCGAAGTGCCCGATGCCATGACTTGGCTGGGTATGGGCATGATCTTAATGGCGGGAGTGATGGTGTTACGGCAACGGCGGAGCCGGAGCTAATCGATATTCCTGCTTACTTCTTCGCAACGTGCACCTATTAGGCATGCGCCTTTTTGATAGGAATGAAGTGCAGCACCCCCACCACCACCCCGGCTGCCTTCGCCGTCGCACGCCCAGCGGCGGCACTCACATCGTCCAATGATGTTGCGGTCAACTTCGCCAATGCGGCAATGTCATCCAGTAATCCTATCAAGCCGCCTATGGCCACGGATACTTCCTCCGTGAATAACAGATGCAAATAGTAAAGCATACTGCTGCTTGGGCGGGTCGCCTCTTTTGCCGCAAGTGCAGTGTTGTTTCAGTTTCCCTCTCAATTAACTGTCACCCGCTGAGTATGCTCAAAAGCGGCATCAGGTGGAGGATTGTATTGAGCCTGAGGGAAGCACATATTAAATACTCGCCAAGCTCTCATCCTGATGGCTTTCAAGGTTTTACCGCTAGCACCTTTCCAAGCCAGCCGGCCATTGGCGCTGCCGCCTACCAATATGCCAGTTGCTGTTGTGGGGGATAAAAAAAGAAAGTCCTGAGTGAATACCAGTTTTCCACCTAGCATCGAGAGCACGCCTCACTCGTTGAGCAGTTGGGGCTGTTCGCTCATGTAGTCGTGTATAGAGTGCCTCTCCAGCGCGGGCCAGGGATTCTCTTAATACTTCAAAGCCATCGGCAACCTCTCAGCCGCCGGTGCCTTCAGTTCCTGCTCGTTTAGGTTAAAAATTAAATGCGTTTACCACTGCCTAACTCTACCCCATCCAACAACAGGCGGCGCAACTACGCATTCCGCGTATCGATCCATCAAGGCGATAAACAAGCGATTGGCCATAATACTGCTGCACTGGCGTAACAACGCTGGCACGAGATTTGGTCTCAGTGCTGCCAAGTACGCTCACAACACTTAAGCACATGATTATAAACAAATAAACACGCAAAAAAAATATTACAATTGCCTGGTTTTAAATGTCTTTAAGCATAAGAAATTTATGTAAAGGCACTTAGCATATCAAAGCACCGCACTGTCACTTCTGACAGGTTACGTATAGAAGTTAATAAATTATCCTCAAATCAAGCATTCGGATATACAGATAAAGCCAGCTTCAGGCCAGGAGGCAATATGGAAACTGATAACACGACAGTGATATCAATGACCCACAAGGCTAATCCGCAAGCTGTTTACATCAATAAAATTGAATCAACAACAACGTCAAGCATTTCTGCCTTGATATCTCCCCTGAACGACCAAGAACATTTTTCAGAAATATGTAGCAGCAAAAAATACATCAACCCCATGTATCTTATTGAGTGTGCGAGACAATTAGAAACACTTGCTTCGCACAAGATATTAAAAATAAATAGCAATACACGATTCATATTAAAGTCATGGCGACTAGAGCTTTATCAAGAAAATCCCCAAAACCATACCCTTATTGCAAGCTTAAGGATATTAGACACACATCTCTCACATACAAAAAAATTTATTGTAAATTTTAGATCTGGCGAAAGAACAATAGGTAAGGTTAGCATCATTGTATGTCACATAAGCGCCAGAGCGTATGAAACAATAAGAGGGGAAAATATTTCAAAATCAGTTAAATATGGTGGATTTGAATTGCACACAGCATGTGGCCTGCCTCAGGTGGAACCATACGAAGTAGGATGTAAATATCCAAAAGACGTTTGCATCAGAAATATAAGAAAAACAGGTCACACAAGAGCTGCAAATATAGTAATACCATCCCAAAACCGCATACTCAATGACCACAAACAGGATCATATAACTGGATATAACCTTACGGAGTCAGCTAAACAATTCTGTTTCTATTGCACTATCAAAGAATCAAAGAAAAAAATAGAAAATCTTTACATCAACAGAATTTTTGCAAAATTTTACAAATATGCAGAAAACAACCAAGAACTACTAGTCAGACTGATTCGGAAAGACTCTAGCAATGATACAACACGCTGCATTATAGAGATATTACAAGAAGGCATAAGGCTATCCCTTTTCTTTATCTATATCAATGAGGTTGAATGCAATGAATGAGATAAAATCAATTTTGATCAATATGTTTGAAATGGAAGAAGACTCCATTTCACAAAATAAAACTTTGGAGGAACTAGGTTTAGATTCCATTTCTATCGTGGAGTTACAGTCAGGGCTAGAAGCAACTCTAGGACTTCCAAGCGAGTCGTTATCTTTGATGCCAGAAATGACATTAGAGGATATTGAAGATTCTATAGAGAGGCTAAAAAATGACAAATAATGTTGTGGTAACGGGAATGGGAGTATTGTGCTCTGCAGGGGCAACTGTTAGTCAGTTTTGGGATAATATTGTCCAAAAGAAAGTCTTGACGCAATATGATCATAGATTAGAGAACGCACCAGTTAAATATTCCTGCCCCTTAAGTAATTGGAATCCAAAACCCAGATTTAAACAAGCAGCCTTTACACGGGTCGACCCATTTATACAGTACGCTGTTTATGCTGCCCAAGAGGCCTTAGACGATGCGAATATTCAACCAGGCTATAATTTTCCTTCAAATAGGATTGGAATTATCGTCGGAAATTCACTTGCTGGAATCAGCACATTAGAGAAGATTATTAACAATGAAGCAGAAGTAGGCCCGGCAAGTGTTAGCGCATCATACATTCTGTCAACAATGACAAACATGGCAAGCGCTAACATCTCTGTTCACTTAGGTATCACTGGCCCTTCATATTTTTTAAGCACAGCGTGTGCCTCAGGCGCGGATGCGATAGGTCGTGGTAAAAGAATGATAGAAAGCGGCGAATGCGACACTGTAATCGTAGGAGGATCGGAGGCACCCATTACAAAGAACGTAGTGACTGCATTCGCCAAGCTGGGAGCTCTTTCTCGCAATAACATAGGAGAAGGAAGTATAAGACCATTTGACAAAGAAAGGAATGGCTTTGTTATATCTGAAGGAGCTGGATTCCTTGTTTTAGAACACGAAAGCCAAGCTCAGAAAAGAAAAGCAAATATACATGCAAGATTACTCGGTTATGGCTCCTCATCTGATGCTTATCACATGACCACACCTACACCAAGCGGTAAAGGTCTTACACAAGCAGTAGAAAAAGCACTTTCCGACGCAAATATAGAGCCAATTGAGATTGGATATATTAATGCTCATGGAACCGCTACCAGTCTGAATGACCGTTTAGAAAATACAGTATATGGAGACATATTTGGATTAACAACTCCGGTTACCTCCACAAAAGGTGTAACGGGACATCCCCTCGCCGCTTCAGGCGCAATTGAAGCCATAGCATCGATACAATCACTGAAGACAAATACGATTCCTGGTACGGCCGGCCTCAACATCATTGACGATGATATAAAGATAAATGTGAATAGAGAGACTACAAAGTCTCTCAACTCATTATCCGTAATGAGTTCATCAATTGGTTTTGGTGGACAAAATTCAGTACTTATATTTGAAAAATAGGAGTTAATCATGCTTAACAACATAAAATATGTTGCGATTGATACAGACGGCGTATTATTAAACGACACATACAGTCCTGTTATAAAGGAATTTGTAGAAAAATATGGGGTAGAATATACCTCTTCGATCGAACGTTCTGTCTGGGGTTCTCCCCAGATCACTGCTGGGCACAACCTTTCATTAGCGTGCAAGTTACCCCACCCAGGTGAAAAGGTGATTGGTGAATTCTTCAAGCTTCGCGAAGAGTATTTGAGGACACACCCAGTCGAAGTTATGCCCAATATTGAAGGCCCTCTCAATATGTTTAATCGACTTGGAATAAAAGTCATATCTTATGGTGGAAGGAATCGAGAATATAGTTTTGATCGGTTTCTTTCAAAATATAAAAATCTCTTCGACCCAGAAACCCCCTATATTGATATTAATGCTAAACGACCTGGCATGTTGCAAATTATCGAAGAGGTTCTTTGTTGCAATCCAAGCGAAGTTATTTTCATTGATGACATTAATCGTGTTGCTGAGACTTGTAAATCTATTGGTTCTGGATTTATCGGTGTACCTGCATCAATGAATCATAACTTTCAACTTAAGGAGATGCAAAGCACTGGCGTCAAGCATATGGTCAAAAATTTTTCAGATATAGATGAAGATCATATCTTTTCAATCGATAAAATGTTAACTGGAGGTACACTTTGGTCATAACAAAAGACAGGTTAATTATTATTGTAATTCCCATTATCTGTGGCCTCACGGCCGCAAATATGTATTACATTCAGCCTTTATTTTTAATGATATCTAAATCCGTAGAAATAACCTATGTACAAAGCACCAACCTATTCACAGCACAACTGATAGGAAATGTTCTATCATTAATCTTCTTTATTCCTGTTGCTGATGTAATAGATAGAAGAAAAATCATTGGTGCCCTCTATATTTGTCTATGCACAGGCTTGTTTTTGGTCTACTTCTCGACTAATTTCAACATACTCCTTGGAGGATATGCGCTCATAGGAGTGGGCGCATCTTCTGTTCCTTTGATAATTGCTTTTTATAACAAAGAGAAAAAACACGAGAATATCATTGGATATATTATGGGAGGTGTTCTTCTTGGAATTATTGGATCTAGATTCGCATCAGGAATTTTATCAAATCTCTTAGGTTGGCGTGGCATTTATATAGTTTCTTTTTTTCTTATGCTTTTGGGGGCAAGCTTTGTCCTTAAAAACATGAAGCCCAATAGTGAAAATAAAGAAAAGAATATTGGTTACTTGAATGTCATACGCAGCAATATTATGGCAACTTTAGAAGATAGAAGTGTCCGACTATATTGTTTCTATGGCTTTGCAACGATGTTTTCATTTACAGCCTTCTGGACTAATATTGCAACTTACCTCGACCAGTCACTCGACTTCTCTACAACAGAAATCGCCTTATTCTCTCTTCTGGGTGTATTAGGAGCACTTGTTGCCATTTACGCGCCTGTTATCACTGGATCGATATTCAAGACAAGCCTCCGACTTTTCATGACTGGAATTGCACTATTGGCATGCGCGATAGCACTACCAAACAGTTTAATTTGGCTAGGAGGATTCACTGCACTGTTTGATGCATTAATCCAGCTCATTCATGTATCAAACCAAAAGAAATTATATTCTAGAAGCAAGGGAAAGGAGGCACAAGCAGCTAGTAACTATATGACATTTTTCATGTTGGGCGGTGCCGTAGGTGGATTCACCTCGTCGATTGTATACACAACTAGCGGTTGGAATGGCGTTTTGACAATGTGCTTAGGGCTATTTCTGCTGATGGTAATTATTGAAAGGAAAAAGTATGCCGAATATTAAACATAGCTGACTTATAAGGTAGGCTTAAAAAGGTGGATGGTAACCTCTTTATAATCGATACATTTCTGCAAAAACATAATTTCAAGCAGCCATCCAATATGGGTGCAAGCAACCGTGCTTCTACAAAGCTAAGCTATTCAACGATCCTGTCGAACAACCCCGACGAGATCTACCTGAAGTAACAAACAGTAGAGTTAAGCACACTCGATGGTCTACCGCTTCCGGCATCTGCCGCGTCGGCGTGCGGCTTGATGCCGGTATTACCGAAGATATGACGATTTAGGCACTCGATGGCCGCAATATCACTCACCTCGCGTTCTGGAATTTAGAATGTAGCTAGGTTTCCTTGAAAAATACATAGGTTACCGGTATATTAATTTATGTTAGGCTTAGATTAAAAGATATAGTCGATACCATTAAACCAGCTAAGATATCTATGGTGAAACCTCATGGTAGATAGTTGCAGCAGGCTAGGCCTCATGCTCAAGTCGTATTTAATGAATTTTGGGGAGGATCGATACTCGCTATTAACTATCCGAAACGGGATGGACATTGATTTAGAAACAAGCCTTCCAGAAGAGTGGAAGACTGAATTTATAAATAGGAAAATGTATATTAAAAGCGACATAGTTAAAGAAGCAAAGCATCATATAACGCCTTTCAAATGGTCACCAGAAGAGTACTACGACTCAGACATCACCTATCTGACAAAAACATATAACATATCTCTCGGAATCTCTTTCTCTATAAACACCTGGAACTCCAAGACTATTTTAACTATCTATACTAACAACTCCGAATCTCAATTCAATAAAAATTTTGATGATATGGCGAAGCTGCATTTATACAACCTTTTAAGTATTTTTGAGAATAACCAAGAAACACCTGACTATAAAGAGCTGACTCCACGAGAACTAGAAGTCGCCAACCTTCTTAAGTTTGGAAAAACATACAACGAAATCAGCATTATACTGGACTTATCTGAGCGAACAGTTAGATTCCATACCAATAATATAGTTGAAAAGATGAATGTCTATACCGTTAAGCACGCATTGTTTAAGGCCACATCGATGGGGCTGATATAAGGGGAATGCTCCAAGAATGGAGAACACTTAATGGGGATGCTTGCAGACCTCAGCAAGACTTTGAGCAATTATTAGTGTAGCGTTTATCCCAAGTGCTCATCTAAGTCCCTCGGTACCGTGATCTGATAAATCGGGTGCAAACGTCTGTACACCGGGCGCCAGAACTCGCTTACCACTGCCGAGTTGCAACGGCGCAGTGACGCTGTCACGAGCTTTGGACTCAGTGTTGTCAACCTCTTGTCTGCATAAGCGTAATAGCTGAGTAGACGCGCTGACATCGTACAAATCCAATATAGCGCTACGATCTAGTACAATCGCACAGAGCAACGCTAAACGAATACTATAGTTTGTAGCCCTATAGTGCACAATCGACTGTCATCTTAGTTTTGGAGGGAAGACCATTGGTGGCAGAAAAGTACTCATTGGCGAAGGCATTGAAGACAGTCAGAAAGGCGCGCGGCTTAAGCCAGAAAGACTTCTCCGACATGTCCAGCCGTATCTATCTGAGCACCCTGGAACGTGACCTGAAAAGCCCGACCCTCAGCAAGTTGGCCGAGTTGTGCAAGGTGATGGAGGTGCATCCGCTCACGTTGCTGACGCTGGCTTAAAGTGATGGCAATGAGAAGCAGGTCGAAGAGTTGCTGGCGCAGGTGCGCCAGGAATTAAAAGAGATTACTGGAGATTAACCTGAGTAACTATAAGAACTCCACCAAATGGAATGATCAAGCAATGGGCCTGCTCAGGTCGATCGCCAGCAATCGTTGCAGCGATTTTTCTGGTACAGGAGTAATTTTTTACAGCGACCTGTCGAAACTGCCCCACTTGCAGCTGACCACTGGATGTGAGGAGCCGAACGTAACCAAGCTCGGTGACCATGACATTGCATCTGCGCTGGTTTCGGTCTCGACGATGTGCGGTCCTTTCCATGATGGCTTTCATTTCATCAATATGAGCTCATGGCAGATGACCCACGTATCGCAGTTCATCTCCCCCCCTATTCCACACGATGCTGCGCAACGATGTCATGGCACCGGCGCTCGATTAATGGCCGCTATGTTGGCCTCACTTCTCCCCGGTATTATTTTTGTCGGCCTTGTGTCGCAGGGAGGCCAAGTCCACTTATTTTGTGATGGCGTAGATATCGCAGGAGAGAATTAAGAGATGGCAAACGTTGCCTTGTCTACCGAGGAGTTCAAGAAGGCACTACTCTTCGTGTCCCTCACGACCATCGC
This sequence comes from Vreelandella titanicae, assembly GCF_014697095.1. Classification (NCBI taxonomy): domain Bacteria; kingdom Pseudomonadati; phylum Pseudomonadota; class Gammaproteobacteria; order Oceanospirillales; family Halomonadaceae; genus Vreelandella; species Vreelandella titanicae. The sequence continues at coordinate 5,262,756 of NZ_CP059082.1, forward strand.
TATTGTTGGACTTGTTGGATCAGTGCGTCACGTCGGGTTCGGGGACAATGGAATTCATGCTCTAATGCTAGGACTTGGATCTGGTGTTAGCTGGGCTATTGCGGTTTCTATCTGGGCCTTTCGACGTCCATGGACAACGAAGTGGCTCGCGCGTTGGACCGGCCGCCCTATCATCCACGGGGTCTGGTTCGGCCATCTTCGTACCAACTATGGTGCAAATAATGACAGAGACTCAAAAGCCATTCCCATTGCATTCGTAATCAAACAAACTTACCTAGGATACTCCCTCCTCTCGTACACGGAGCATCAGGACAGTCAGACTTTGATAGAATCGTTGTCTGTTGATGATCGACATAATACGATCCATCTGCGATACATTTATGAGTTCTATATCAGGAAGCCCGACGAGCGCAAACTAACTACCGGCGCGGCAGAGCTAAAGTTGATTGAGGACGGAGAACGACTGTTCGGACACTATCTAACCAACTCTCCCACACAAGGATTCGCAGATCTCATCTTAGTTCAAAGGGAGTGCCGCGGCATAGACACTTTTGGTGCAGTGCAGAAACTTTACCAGGAGAAGTTTCCAACGTAAGCCTTGCCAAGCACTAATTATCGTATAATGCAGTAAAAAAGGGGCCGCCCCCACTGACTCAGACGAGGCCACGCTCGGCAAACAGGCCCTCATGGGCCGGAGGCGTCAGAGATCAAAGCCAGATGGCCGTGATTCGGTACGAGCGGGGTGCAGACCGACGGCAGAACGCCGGAATAGCATTAGCCTGATTGGTCGCTACTCCAAAGGAGTAAACACCGAGCCGCATTCTGAACTCGACACTAATTCAATATATAGAGACTTTCGCCCAACGATGACAGCAAGCATTGGTCGCTTGTCCCGCCGCTTCACTGATAAGCGGTTCCATTCCGATCTGTCCAGACAAGAAGGATAAGGGTGGTCTTGCGGATGGGTGTGCCATTCGCCTAAGTAGCGGACAGTTCCCTGACTAGCAGTCCATTGAGACGAGGCGATAGCTTCGTGACCAAATGGCATTCGTTCGAACAGGCAGCGAAACCGTCTGTCCCATGCAGTGGGCGCCGTTGCTTGCTCAATGAGCATATGGGCTCCATGAACCGAGCCAAGCAGAATCCCTCCTGCTTCGCAGTCGGTATCACAGACCTGAACATGCTGACAGAATATATCTAGCGTAGGCTCCGAAAAATGCAGCAGTATCCCCTTATCATCAGCTTTCCAAGAACTCATGAACTGCATAGGGGGCACTCCCAATCCCGCAGTGGATCGCAGTCGGGTGTGGCAAGCTGCTGGGAGCTATCGATCAACCTAGTCCGTAACGCGGGGGAATAGACTCCGTTGACCCAGTCCAGTGCCATTTCAGCGCCCAGACTTGCCGCATGCACCGACACCGATGCGGGGAATGGCACATACAAGCCCTCGCATCCATGCCCCTCCAGAATGGAAGAAAGAGGATCAACGGTGGAACGTAGTTCCTCCCTTCCATTACTATGCCATAGACATCGGTAGCACGCGCCGGAGGCGTTCATTCTTAGGAGCGCACGAACAGCGGTTCCCGGCCCCTCGATCCAGACCGAAAGCATGGGCGTCGGTGACGGATAGCGGCCGCACAGCCAATGTCCGAGGGCTTCCTCCCCGGTGGCATCTATAAGCAGATCCAGCTCTCCCAATTGAGCCTGCCTGACATCCACGGGCAGAGCACGAATCTCGGCACCTGGGGCCAAACGCTTGAGTTCTTTCGCCATGGCCTCAGCTTTGTTCAACAGTAAGTCCGGAAACCCCAGGCGATGACGCCCAATGTTTTGCGGGAGAAGGTAATCGAAATCCACCAACGTAAGTTTGCCGCCGCATGTCCCCGCACCGGCCTTTACCAGCATGTCTGACAGATAGCCGCCGATCGTGCCGCATCCAATGATGACGACGTTCTTCCCTGCAAGGGTCTTTGAATTCGGTATGTTCCGTTGGGCAAGATATCGATCGTCAATTCTGACAACTGAGATGGGCATCACCTTCAACCCATAGCTCGAATCCCGGCCACCCGAGAGCTTGCTCTTTTGGTCAGGACGTTGGCGGTCATAGAGAACCACAAAACCATACGTCATCAATGGTGACTCGATAACGATCAGAGCGCCGCCAGCCTTCTTCCTTTTCCCCTCTTTGATACGCTTGTGAATCTTGCGCCGACATCTAGAGTCAAGGGTACTTTGCCAGGCCAGGATATCCCCAACTGTTTCAGGAGGCCAATGACTGGTCAGAGGGCGAGGTTGAGCATCAGTTCTTATCCGATACGTCAGAACCGAGTCATCAGTAATTTGATAACCGAGCGACTTTATCTTCTCAGTTGTGCGATTTTCGTTGTCGGTGATGAACCACAAAGAAGTCTCATTGGCTTGCGCTACTATACAATGCTGTTGCCCTAGGTTTTCTCCCTGAATGTCCACAAGACAAGGCCAGCCACCCCAATACGCAAAGAACTCTTCAGTGAGATCATCGATCATTTCTCCCATCAAGATTTGCCTAAACACGACGGATGCTCGCTGCAGGCATGCCAGTGACTGCCCGACAGGGTCGTGGATGTTTAGGATGACAGTGCCCTTGTCGAGATAACAAAGCTCACCACCTGGGCCAAGATGAGGAACAGTTGCGGGAAGCTCTGGGGGAATTTCCAGAAGTCGGATGCGAGGCAAATCGATGAACGTGGGATCGAGCTGAACTTCACACCGATAGCCCTTATCGATTTGGGTTAGAGCCAAATTCCCGTGCAACCTGAACCAACCGTCAGCCGTTTTGCCAACGAACTCGAAGCTTCGTTGCTTGAAGGCCTCAATTACGTCTGCGACCGTTACGGTATTGTTCATCCTGCTTTTGTTCGTCCAACAAGTTCGCTCGGCCCGGCGGAGGCGGGAGCTGCGGCAATAGTTGCAGCAACGGATACCACCTTGACCCGATTCGGCTCATTCGGAAAACGCGGGCCGAATTCACCACGCATCCAGATGCAGGCCTGTGAAGGGCTGCCAGCGTCGGTGGCACCTCGAAGCATCTTCTCAAATTCTTCGAATGCCTTAGCCGCATCTTCAACACCCGCTTGTCCAAGTCGCTCAGTGAGAGATTCGGACTCTTCCACAGGATTATTCACTCCCCCACGCAATCGGGCTGGCAGAGCCGACACAACATCCAATAGAGCTAGGTCTTCACGCCTATCGCGTTTCTCAAAGAGTGGGGCTGCGGCTGCCATCAGCAGGATTGAGGCAGGGCCTCCGCTGGGCCACCTCCAATCTCGGAAAGCTTTCAGGTAGCGAACCACACGCCGAAACTGCTCACCCTTTGCAGCCACTTCTGCCAAGAACCACTCCTTCACTGGCCTAGGGTCGGAAGACATCCAGTCGCATTCACGATGAGCAAGCAACACCTTGTCAGCGGGAAGCGCTGTCCAGATGTCCTGCTCCGCCATGTTTACAGCTTCTGATATCGAATCGAAGCCACGCTGTTCCATCGACGCCTTTAGAACCGCAAACTCTTCGTCTGGGATGGCATACAGAGGAATATCAATATGGGCATACTCAGCGATAATAATGCGGATGCACGTTGGCTTATCGGTGACAAGCGACCACCGCTTTTCCTCGACCAACGGCTTTAGTGCTTCTTCCACAGCGGCAAAGAATACCGTCGCAGCAGTACTGGGACGCTTCGTCTGTGAAACGAAGCTCATTGGCAGATAGCAGCCATCATCTACATCCGCTTGCTGAGGGCGTTGTGCCGGAGAGTTCAGCGTCTTGTATGCCCACGACCCCTGGGTGAAAAAGCGCGGCTGGGGAACGTCATCAGTGTAGCCGCTAGCCCTCAGTACGCGAGGAACGCCGGTACGTAGACAGCTCCTGACATCATTGCGTGCACAGGCGATCTGCGCGCGTTGCTCAGGAGTCAGATCCAACTCGTCGTGCATGCAGGTTTCGTCATCAAGGGTGGTGAAGAAGAGCGGGCTTAGGTTCAGCATGTGGCCTCCGGAGCATTCTTGTTGGGGCCGTGATAGAAAATGGGAGCGCCGGCCTTGTGCGCACGAAACGGTTGGAAAAGAGGATCGCCGAGCGCACGCTGCGCCGCATGGTTGCCACGATCCTTGAGCGTATTCGTGGCGCCAATGGAAACCCGATCCAGCGCCTTGACGTCCTTGCTTTGATCTGGCGTCGCCTTGTCGTCGATCTGAAAGTAGTTGTTGCCCAACGCCTGCCGTAGCATGTAGTCCACGGATGATTCCTGAGCGGAAATTACCAAATCGAAGAGCCCACCTCGCCACTTGCCGAATCCGCGGTCGAGGCTGGCTCCACCACGAACGGTCGCACCAATGGTCATCGTGCCGATGGCAAGAACTCGAATCAGCGCATTTTGATTCGGCGCCAAGAAAGTCTTGACTTCGTGTAACCCAAATAGGCCCGGAGCATTGCCTACCAGCCCCCCATCTGCGAAGACACCACGATCGTTGCGCGCCAGCGGAAAGTAGACGGGCGCGGCGGCTGTCGCCACCGCCACATCAACGACTCTCATGCGATAATCCAACTCAAAAGACGGATGGTGAGGCGTCTTGAAGAACTGCCCAGCACCTGTTGAGTAGTTAACTGCTGGTACGAGAACTCGATGCTTCAGGTCGCCGATCATGGTCTCTTTAAAGCGCTCAGTCAGAACTTCCCGCAACCCCGCTGAGCTATGCTTGGCAGTCAGCCAAAATCCCAGAAGGCGCCGTGGAAGGCTACGGCAACCAAAGATTCGACTGCCTTCGTTTTCAAATAGTGCTTTGAGTTCATAGGCCGGAATTTCCGCAGCTAAGCCCAAAGCCAGCATCCCTCCCGCCGATGTGCCGCAAATTAGATCAAAGTGCGAAGCGATAGGACGGCCCAGCGTGGACTCGAGTTCAGAAAGAACCGTAGCCGTGTAAAGGCCTCGATAACCGCCTCCTGATAAGGCGAGCACATGGTAGGTGGGGATGTCAGTCATGGCGTCTTCACCCCCTTGGCGGAAAGGAATCGTTTCCGTGGCTATCCTTGTCACGAATACGACCATCCGGACGATGGATGACAAGTTCAGACTTCTGGCTGCGTGCAATATCTCGCCCTGAGTCTATTGCTTGCTGCTGTGTGACGTGCACAGAGGTCGCCCGCTGGTTGCCAGCACCCTTGACTGCCCAGCCATTTTGATGAGGAACAATGTGCTGATTTTTCCCGGCCATGATAATTCTCCTAGAATGTAATCCCAGCCACTAGCTAGGTTGTCAATGGCTGCCCGCTGTAGCACAATACGTTGCCCATACAGACAACAGGCAAGCCAAACCAATTCAACCGTAGGTAAGCATTAAGCCTAGCTCTGTTGTCTGGCTAGACAACAATGTATCAGGACAGATGCGTCGGTGCAACTCCCCCCGCAATATCGCCTTTGGACTCGGCTGGATGTGGGGTGAGTGCAACAGAGAGCTATTGCCTTTTCACGCAACCGCTAGGATCAAAACTCATGCCGCAAACAGGCTTGGGCGTCGCCATCAAGACGCTACGTGAACGCAGAACACTTTCACTACGTGAAATTGCCCAACTGTCATCAGTGGATCATGCATATGTCCACCGACTCGAAACGGGTGAAAAAACGAATCCCTCCTTAGACTTAGTTGAAAAGCTATTGAAAGTTCTCAAGCCGCCGGAAAGGGACGCTGAACTAGTAACTTGGTTGGTTGGCCATGCAGACACTGACCCGAACCTGGTTAAATTTGTGCTACAAGATTCTTCTGTCAGTATCGACGTATTTACAGCTGCAGCTGGAGTTAGGCATCGGGGTAATGCCAGGCCTGATCCCGCAACATTGATTGCCCGAATTAAAAGGGCCTTCGAGGATGACGACGAGGACGATTGAGTATGGACGAGGCAGATGTCAGGCAGAGAGCTCGCTCGTTTGTTGCGAAAGTCGATATTTCCAACATTCGAAAGGATCTTTCCTCCTACGTGACCGCAGCTAATGCTAAGATCAAGAAAGATGAGCTTGGTGAAGGGGAATCCGGCTACACCATTACGAAGCCAAACGGGAAGCACATAATCACGGTGAACTCCCTGGAAACTGATGAGCGCCAGCGATTCACCATCTGTCATGAAATTGCTCATATCGTGCTCGGTCTGGAGTCGAGCCACGAGGAAATCCCGTCCTGGTCATATGCTAAACGACACCCTAACGAAATTGCCTGTGACACATTCGCCGCTGAACTCCTGATGCCCTATCGACAGTGGCTTTCTGCCGTTCCCAAGACAGAGCCTTCTCTAGAGCTTATTCAGCACATGGCTGATTTATTTGGCACTTCGTTCCCAGCTACTGCGTCAAGGTTTGCTAGCCTCAGCGATTTACCATGCGCTTTCGTTACTATGGAGCTCGGCGCAATACGGTATGCAGCACGCTCTACGCCTTTGAGGCAAGCCGGGGCTTGGATCTCTCCTCGGTCGGGGATCCCGGCTGGCTCGGTGGCTCATCGAATAAGATCCTTCGGGAAAAATCAAACTGATATGGGAGAAATTTCACAGGACGTTTGGTTCGAAAATTGGGAAAAGGGTCTTGATCTTTGCGAACTTTCAAGGCACTACGCTCTCACTGACACCACTATATCGCTGCTATGGTTTGACAGCGATGACATGCCAGAAATTGAGGTGAGCCGTTTCGGCGAACGAGTCGAGGACGATGGTGGTTTACCGGAACTTACAGGTGAACTGCCATGGCCTGGGCGAAGCAGGCGTCGCTAGCTAAACTGCCAACAGGCAGTAGCGCATAACTTTGGTAGCCTCACCAAGATATACCGAACCAGAACATGCCCCCTACTTTACTGGCCGAAACCTCATCTGAACCGGATGATTCACCTGGCTCAAGGATGGCTTTGTCATGATTGTGCTCTGATTGCTTGGGCAGATTTGTCTGGGACTGTGTGGCCAGCACGGCGCAGCGCAAGCTATCACAGGGCCATGCACGGCCGTGGCAGCAAGCATCGTTTAGGCACGCAAGTCCGAGGCAACATGCAGAGATATCCGTACGATTCGCCATCTTTAGTGACCGCCTGGATAATGGGACATAGAAAATACATGGTGAGGCTATGCTTTAGCTCTAGTTTTTTCTATTTTACTTTAATTAATTTTTTGGGAAATTCATGATGACCATGCTGTCTGACGAATCATTACGCAATACACTAGAGCCTGCGGTGACTGTGAGGAATGCCTTTAAGAAAGCTTCCAGCTGGAAGGTGGTTTATGCAGCCTGGGCTACATCGAAACAACAAGACCGCTGGTATTTCATAGGCCTTTCAGCAATCTTTTTAGCATTGGGATTTGGTTGTATATGGTTGGACAACAATTGGCTTTTTATATTGGCGCTAGTTTTCGGAATCATGGGGATTTTGATTTTCCGTTTTCGAATCATTGATCATCATCCCCTTAGACATACATACGGACAGTTAGATCGCCATTTCGGGCTTAACCATCGCTTTCGACGATATCTAATATTTCGGAATTATTTGCAAAGCGAAGGCATAGATTCAGATACGATAAATAGGGTTCGGAGAATTTTGGTTGCCGAGTCAAAACTACATGAAAGTCGCCGTCCAAAATTAGATTTTTTAGCCGGCGCCGCTGTTTCTATAGTCGCAGGTTTATCAGTGGCCATGAGCACCCAGGAATATTTAATGGAATCCGGTTGGTCCTTAATCATTCTGGTTTTTTTCATTGTTGGCTTATATTTTTATTTGCTATGGAAGAGTGTATTTCCCGGACACCGACATACTGAACGGGAATTAGAATGTTTTTTGACCTGGCATGAAGAAGAATATGCCTGTTCAAAGCAAAGTTAATCGTCAGCTTGCGATATGAGACCGCCGAGCATTGGCCAAATTTCATGATTTCAAGTCCACGGTATAAAAATCTCGCGCAGCAGCTCCAATCTATTGTGTAAAAATGCCTTCAGTATGCAATTGTGGCGGTTCTTATTCACTTAAACCAATGATAAAGTAAACTTTACATAGTTGATTGAAGCTGATGTTTACCAGATCCCTAGCTATCAGAATGCGCGTTTATTTCAGACAGCGGCTACTTCGACCGACACCTTGGACACACTGTAGAGCTCCACCGTCCCGCCGATCGCCTGATCGGGGTCAAACAGCGCGAGATTGATACCGTCGCTGACTGAACTACGATAGAGCACGCCGTCGAAACCGATCTTCTTGATGAACTCACAAAGATACTGGCTCGGAATATAGTCGATTGCGGCCCCCGACGGCTGAACAGGTCGAGTCAACTCTTCACCTAGACGTTCGAGGAACGGCAAGTCGGCGCGCAGCTGACTAATCTCACTCGACTCGGAGAGTATGAAGGGAGAAACGAGTTTGCGCGGATTGCGCAAGTCCACAACTTTAATATCGGGAATTGTGAAATCAGCAACGCATGCAAGCTCGCCGGTATGAGGCCTTATCTCAGCCACAGCGGTTTCAGGAATTGATCCCAGATAAAGATAGGGAATGCCCGCAGGATTGGCCCGGCCATGTGATGAGCGTCGCTCCGGCGGTGCCCCCATCTTCTCAATTGGGAAGACCTGGTCCTCGGCAAGGATGCGCGCGCGATACCATTGCCGAGGTAATTGCGACGCCAACAGCATGCCAAACAACTGTTCGAGACGGTCTAAATCAATGGCGACATCAAGGAACCAGCGATTAGCATACATCATTTCGTCGCGCAACTTATCCCACTGTGCGAGACCCTCACTAATATAGCTTGGAGACGGTGCAAAGCTTTTTCGGACGATCTCACCGTCATCGAGAATCTCACCGAGCAATTCCTTAGCGTGAGCGGTGTCCATACGCTGGTGACTGAAGAGCTGCCAATCATCCTTCATCCATTCGACCAGCGACTTACCGTCCTCACTCGGCTCATAGACATTAACTAGAAGCTCGAAATAATTGGCGAGCTTGCCCGGCTCGACGAGCTGGGTATCAGCGGTCCCGCAAAAATCACATGCTCCGTAACTGGGATCGAGCGACGGGAAGAGCTGATCGCGCAAGCTGCGATCATCGAAACACTCAGGGCAACAGAGTCGTTGTACCATGAGGCTTAGCCAAGATAGTCGGCAAGTGTCTCGATGTGATGCTTCATCGAGAGCTTTTTAATGTAGCCGAGGCCTGGAAAATGGCCTTTAGCATGAAGGGTGCGAAACTCCTTGATCGCCTCGGTTTCAAGAATGTGGGAATTGTCACTATCCAGTTTCGCGATCAGTTTCTCCAGCGCCTGAGCGAACTTGCCAGCAGGGTCGGTTGGAGTGTCGTTAGTATCAGAGACAAAGTGGTAGATATACATGACATCGTCTTTGTCAGGATCAATGAAAGTCAAGTGGATCGCGACAGCATAAGCCGGGCCACCGCTCTCACTGTAGACGTCGCCAGCGATAAGAAAATCGCCAAATCCCGCCATGCGGAGTTCATCATAGGTGACATGAAGATCGGAGAACTCCTCTACAGGAAGATAATCGGCGTTACGCTGCCGTTTGAAGCCGTCGCGTACGAGAATGCGTTTGCCCTGGTCGAAGTGCTTCCGGTAGAGCATTTTTGCATGATCTTCGATGAAGACGTTGTCGAGGCCTGCCGTGTTTTTCTTAAGCGCAGCCGCCAGCTCCTTGGGAGCAGTGAAGCCCGCGTGGACTAGAACAGGTTGATGATCAGCATGTTGGTCATAGCAGGCTATTACTTCATCTGCATTCATATCATTACGCAATAAAATGCCGGCTGAGATATTGTCAGCGTCGCTAAAATACTCTTGGAGTAGACCAGTAATGCTCGCCCCGTCTTCCTTGTGGTCACCGTGATAAGGGTTCACGACAACAATAGCGCGCCCACCTGCCTCGCACACAGCACTCAATGTTTTCTTAAGGCTACCAAGTGACTCCCGCACAGGCTCAATCACAGGCACGAAGTTCTTTTCGGCAAGCAGCTTTGACGTCTCGCGGATAGTGATTAGCTCGAACTGTTTTCCGCGGAAATAGGGATGGTACATATGTCGGTCAGCTCCAAGTCATGGCTGTGTGCAGCGGAGTTTCAATAGCGCCGATCAGTTTCGGATGATCCGAGCGGCGCACCGATATAGAAAGCGCCGCAGCTTGCAAAGACTTGGGTAAACGATCGACGAAGTCACCAAGCGGTGCAAGATTGCGAGTCCGCTTAAGCGTCCGCACCATCTCTACATGTAGCGCCATGGGATCTAGCGTAGCAAAAAGATCCCGCATTGCCGCATGTCTCTGCGTGTTGGGGACTTCAGGCACCGTCACGCCCAACTCCTGCAAGATTGTCTTGCTTTCGGTCATACGTAATGACTCAAAGACGGTTATCGGGCAGATTCGTGCAGGGCACTCTGCTGCTTCACGCACTGTTGATATCCGGAAGCGCTTTGAAAGACACATTATCCCTACGTCTTTCGGAACCGTTTCTATTATCCCGTCTATATGACCTTCGCTCGCGATTACATTTACCTTGGCGAAAACACGCTTGTAGTTATCGACCTGGTTGGCTAGTCGCGCAAGCGAATCCCGCTCCGACTTGATCTCATAGACGGTAGCTGTGCCATTCAAGATGACGAGATCAGCCTTACTACTACCAGCACGAAACTCATTGAGCATCGAGGCTGTGCGTAGCGAATGCGTTCCCATCAGTATCTTCTGGCTGATAGCCGCTCGATAAATATATTCATCGCGCTGTCCAGCGACCTTCAAAATTTCGAATGCTTGGTCGAAAACATCTCCAACAGTCGCATCTGAACCGGCATTATCAAGCAAATTTGTTTGTCCGAGTAGCCGACAGAATAAGCCAGATTGGCCTTTTTTCGCCAATTCTCGAAAGACAGCGGCAGAGAAGAGTCGAGTCAGGGCGGACAGTTGCGATGTACTATACTTTTTCATGCTCCTACCTCAGCCGTCCATTTCGAACAAATCAGAGTGCATGAGTTGGCCCCTACCCTACATTTAGCAAAAACGGCAGTGTCCCTTACCGCCGCTCGAAGCGAACAATCTTACCGTTGCATATTCTCAGCACTAAATATAGACCTGATACCGAACAGTTTAAGGTTAGGCTACATCACTTGCGCCCACGCAACTATATAAATAAGCCTACACTCACTCCCACTCAATAGTAGCAGGCGGCTTGCTGCTCACATCATAAGTCACCCGAGAAACCCCTTCCAACTCATTGATAATCCGGTTGGAGACCTTCTCCAGCAGCTCATAGGGAAGGTGCGCCCAGCGGGCGGTCATGAAGTCGATGGTTTCTACCGCGCGTAGCGCGATGACCCATTCGTAGCGGCGGCCGTCGCCGACTACGCCTACGGATTTCACCGGCAGGAACACGGCGAAGGCTTGGCTGGTTTTTTCGTACCAGCCAGAGGCGCGTAGCTCTTCGATGAAGATAGCGTCGGCGTCGCGGAGGATGTCAGCGTACTCTTTCTTCACTTCACCCAGAATACGCACGCCCAGGCCGGGGCCAGGGAACGGGTGGCGGTAAACCATATCGTAGGGCAAGCCGAGTTCCAGGCCAAGTTTGCGCACTTCGTCTTTAAACAGTTCGCGTAGCGGCTCGACCAGCTTGAGCTTCATGGTTTCCGGCAGGCCACCGACGTTGTGGTGGGATTTGATCACGTGCGCTTTGCCGGTTTTAGAGGCGGCGGATTCGATCACGTCCGGGTAGATGGTGCCCTGGGCCAGGAAGTCGACGCCTTCAATTTTGCTGGCCTCTTCATCGAACACGTCGATGAAGGTATTGCCGATGATTTTGCGCTTGGCTTCCGGGTCTTTTTCGCCCTTCAGCTTGCCGAGGAACAGGTCTTCGGCGTCTACGCGGATCACCTTCACGCCCATGTGCTTGGCGAAGGTTTCCATTACCTGGTCGCCTTCCGCTTTACGCAGCAGGCCGTTGTCGACGAACACGCAGGTCAGTTGGGTGCCAATCGCTTTGTGTAGCAGTGCCGCTACTACAGAGGAGTCCACACCGCCGGAAAGGCCTAGTAGTACGTGGCGGTCGCCCACTTGCTCGCGCACGCGCTGAACCTGGTCTTCGATGATCTGTGCGGGCGTCCAGAGTTTTTCGGCTTGGCAGATATCCAGCACGAAGTGCTCGAGAATGCGCTGGCCCTGCAGGGTGTGGGTCACTTCCGGGTGGAACTGTACGCCGTAAAACTGCTTCTCTTCCCAGGCCATGGCGGCAATCGGGCAGCTCGGCGTGGAGGCGGTCACGGTGAACTCGGCGGGCGCTTCGGCCACCTTGTCGCCGTGGCTCATCCATACGTCCAGCAGGGTTTTGCCGCTTTTAGCGTCCACGTGGTCTTTGATGTCTTTGAACAGCGCGTTGTCTTCGTCGATCTGAATCTGCGCGTAGCCGAATTCACGCTGGTTGGAGCCTTCTACCTTACCGCCCAGCTGCTCGGCCATGGTCTGCATGCCGTAGCAGATACCAAACACCGGCAGGCCCATCTCAAACACGCACTGGGGCGCACGCGGGGAGTCCAGTTCCGTCACGGATTCCGGGCCACCGGCCATGATAATGCCGTTGGGGTTGTACTCGCGGATCTCTTCTTCGGTGATATCAAACGCGCGGACTTCGGAATAGACGCCGATCTCGCGAACTCGGCGGGCGATCAGTTGGGTGTACTGCGAGCCGAAGTCGAGAATCAAAATCTTATGGGCGTGAATGTCACTCATGGCGGGGTCTCGGTTAAGCGGTGTGGGTGCCGCTGGTAAGGCCAAAAAGCAAGCGGCGGGGCAATGCCCGCCGCGCCATATAACTAATCTTGCTGGTTAGCTCACCCGGTAGTTGGGAGCTTCTTTGGTGATCTGCACGTTGTGGACGTGGGATTCGTTAAATCCAGCGCCGGTAATTTGTACGAACTCCGGCTTGGTGCGCATTTCCTGAATATCGCGGCAGCCGGTGTAGCCCATGGAGGCGCGCAGGCCACCCATCAACTGGTGAACGATGGCGCTCATCATGCCTTTATAGGGAACGCGGCCTTCAATGCCTTCCGGCACCAGCTTCTCGGCGCCTTCGCTCTTATCCTGGAAGTAGCGGTCGGCGCTGCCCTGGCTCTGCGACATGGCACCCATGGAACCCATGCCACGGTAGGCTTTGTAGGTACGGCCCTGGTAAAGCTCGACTTCGCCGGGAGCTTCTTCGGTACCAGCCAGCAGGCCGCCGACCATTACGGCGCTGGCGCCAGCGGCAATCGCCTTGGCCAAATCACCAGAGTAGCGCACGCCGCCATCGGCAATCAGCGGAATGTCGTACTCTTTGAGCGCTTCGGCCACGTTGGAAACCGCGGTAATTTGCGGTACGCCAACGCCAGCAACAATACGCGTGGTGCAGATTGAGCCAGGGCCGATACCGACTTTAACGGCATCCGCACCTGCTTCGGCCAGCGCCCGGGCTGCACCAGCGGTGGCGATGTTGCCGCCAATCACTTGAATCTGCGGGAAGTGCTCTTTGATCCAGCGAACGCGGTCGAGAACGCCTTGGGAGTGGCCATGGGCGGTATCGACAATGATCACGTCCACGCCTGCTTCAGCCAGGGCGGCCACGCGATCCGGGGTTTCCGGGCCGGTGCCGACCGCTGCGCCGACTAACAAACGGCCGTCGCTGTCTTTGGCGGCCATTGGGTAGGTGCGGGCTTTTTCGATATCCTGGAAGGTAACCAGGCCACGCAGGTGGAACTCGTCATCCACAATCAGCATTTTCTCGATACGATGTTCGCGCATTTTGGCTTTGCTGGTTTCGAGGTCGGTACCTTCTTTGACGGTAACCAGCCGGTCGCGCGGCGTCATGATCGCTTCAACGCTGTCGCCATGGTTGGGCTGGAAGCGCATGTCGCGTTCGGTCACGATACCCACCAGGGTTTCGCCTTCTACCACGGGGAAACCGGAGAAGCCGTATTCACGGGCCATGGCGAGCAGGTCTTCGAGCTTGGCTTTAGGGCTAACGGTGACCGGGTCTTTCACAATCACGCTTTCGTGCTTTTTGACCTTGCGCACCTCAGCGGCTTGCTGGGTCATGGCCATGCTCTTATGGATGATGCCGATGCCGCCTTCCTGGGCCATCGCAATCGCTAGACGCGCTTCGGTAACGGTGTCCATCGCGGCAGAGAGGAGCGGAATATTGAGCGAAAGATTGCGGGTCAGGCGGGTTTTGAGGCTGACATCCTTGGGTAGGACATCGGAGAAGCCGGGAACGAGGAGAACGTCATCGAACGTTAGTGCTTCTTGGGCCATACGTAGCATAGCGGCAACACCCTGATTGAGAGGAAGTGGGGCGTGAAAGGTTAATCGCCTATTATAGCGTTTTGAGGGCCATCCCAGCAATGCCACTACCCCTACTCTCGCCACTGCTTCTGCTTGGCGCGCTGCTAGCGCATACCCCGTGACAGTCAGCACCCTGCGGTTAATGTTAGCCTATACGTCATTTAGCTCTACAGAAGTGTCAGGCGGCGACAATGGATGAGACGTTAATTTCAGACTCACAGCTGGTTATGTTGGCGGGTGATGCGGCTTTTGCCCGCGGGGTTCAATATTACCAACAGGGCATGGTGATCAACTGGGATAAAAGCGGTGCCACCATTAACGCTGACGTCGATGGCAGCGAGCTTTACCATGTGGCATTGAAGTTAACCAAGCAAGGTTTGAGCGGCGGTTGTAATTGCCCCGCTTCCGAAGGCATTGATTTCTGCAAGCACTGCGTAGCCGTTGCCCTAGCGTACCGCGCCGAGCATGCCAAACAAGCACAGCTGGCAGAGGGCGACACTTCAGATCGCATTCACGCTTACTTAGAGACGTTAGACAAACCCTCGCTGGTCAAAACGCTGCTAACGCTTATTGAAAATGACCCGGTGCTGCACCAGCAGTGGTTGTTGAAAGCAGATGCGGCACTGGGCGTGCTGGATCACAAGGCGCTGAAAAAACGTATCACTGCCGCGTTTCCCATTAATCGCGGGTTGTTCCGCTATTCGCAAGTGAGCCACTATTTCAGCAAAGCAGAAGCCGTTATTGAACAACTGGTGGAACAGGTGCCGCAACTCCCCCCAGAAAAAAGCTTGGCACTGGTGGACTACGCACTCGCGCGCATGGATAAAGCACTGGAAACCATTGATGACTCCGGCGGCTTTCGTTTCCACTGCGAACACCTCTTACACACTTTGCACATTCAGACCGTAAAGCGGCTCGACTGGCCTGCCGACAAGCTAGCAGGCTATCTGTATGAAAAATCTTTTGGCGGGGAAGAGGATCGATACCCACCCATTCCTGATGCATATTTAGACGTGCTGAGCCAAGCGAGCCAAGACGCCTACCATGAGCGCCTGCAACAAGCCCTGGATGCACTGCCGAACCAAGCAGCCACCATGGAATGGGAGGATCGCTACCGATTGATTCGCCTGCGCGATCCTTTGCTTAAGCGCGCACAAGCCGCCGGTGACCTAGCCGCTATCTTGGCGTTGTATCAGAAAACCATCAGCGACGAGAAGGACTGCCTAGAGGCCGCTGAGCTGTGTATGGAGTATGAAGCCTGGGATAAGGTAGAAGCGTGGCTAAACTATGCCGCTAAGTGCGAGAAACAAAACGACTATCACTGGCGCCTTGAACGCAACCGGCTTGAGATACGCCTAAAACTGCATCGCGGTGAAACAGACGCGGCGGCGGAGCAACAGTGGGGGATCTATCAGCACACCCAACAGTTGGAGGATTACCGGCAGCTAGTGGCGCTGATGGAGGCGCATAATTTAGCCATCGATTATCGCCAGTTGGCCTGTGACTGGCTATTAAAATGCATCACCCAACCGTCGGAGAAGGTGCCCTTCTACCAAGCACAGCGGGCAAAAGACACCTTATTGGAAGTTTATTTGTACGAGGGACGTTTGGACGATGCCCAAGCATTATGCGCTGAGCATAAAGTATCAGCGCACTTGCTGTATCAATTAGCCAAAGCCCTGCCCTCTCCCGATGCACGTATACCACTGTACCTGCGTTTGGTAAGGCTGTATGTAAAACAGACTAACAACCAAGGCTATCGACAGGGCATCGCGTTGCTTAAAGAGCTGGAAAAGAGCCTGGAAACGCCAGCTCAGTACACTGCTTTCGCGCAAATACTGACGCAGCTACGTAGCGAATTTAAAGCCAAGCGGAACTTCATTAAGTGGTTGGACGAAGCCTTTTCAGACACGCTCAAATAAGAGGTAGCCGTCAGCCAACTCAACCAGCGCGCCAAGCAACCCCTTAAGCGAATAGTATGGCCAAGAGGTGTATCATGCTGTTTATTATTAATAAAAGGGAACAAGGATGGCAGACCAACCTAGGCAGCTCTACTACAGCAATCCGGATAACATCACGGGGGCACGTGTTTCGCGCGATATGATGGTGACGTTATGCAGTGCTTTGGGGGAAGCGCTTGACGATCCAGATACGCGTCATTTCATTCGCAATACACGTATTCCCAATGAGCGGGAACTCTACGGTACCTTTATCAAGGCGCTGCTCAGTGATGGTTTTAATAGCCAGATTGGCCACATTGCCACTGAAGTACAGGTATCTCGTCAGACAGATGAAGCCAGCGGCAAAGGCCGAGTGGATATCATTTTCGACTATCGCAGCACCAGCTTTCTCGTCGAACTAAAAGTCATTCGTGCTTCTGTGAATGGTCGTCAACTTGGTGAAGAATACACAACAACGACACAGCGACTCGTTCGCCCGTGGCAGAAAGCCGTCAATCAGCTCATCGAGCTTGATGAAACAAGCCTGGGAAAAGCACTAAAGAAGAAGGTTATCAAGCTCCCTATCGCCCTCTACCTGCATGTGGATAACAGACAGAAGGGCAATACGGATCAATGGAAGCGCTCAGC